>CAVVWN010000001.1:0-58595 GCA_963752045.1 uncultured Acidobacteriota bacterium
GGCGTGCACGGCCCGCCTCAGAAATCGTATGGCCGGATTTCGGAGGCAACGAGCGGAGGCCAGGGCCGCAGGCTCCGCTGAATCTCGCTGAACAGCGATGGCGATGCGCAGAGAGGCGATGTTCGTACCTGACAGCTTCGCGCTATCGACGCGGTCTGGCGTGTCTGCCGGCCTCGACCGTGAGCACAGCCTCCGAGATGGCACCGGCCTATTCGCCCAGCGCCCTGCGCGCAGCAGGCGTCAAGGCCGCAGCCACGCGAAGCGGGGTCGGCGCGGAAGCGCCGAGCCTGGACGCCGGCGAGCACAGGGCCACAATGGCCGCGGCCGGTGGTTGT
Source organism: uncultured Acidobacteriota bacterium (assembly GCA_963752045.1). Taxonomy (GTDB): domain Bacteria; phylum Acidobacteriota; class Vicinamibacteria; order Vicinamibacterales; family SCN-69-37; genus DATKDF01. The sequence continues at coordinate 336 of CAVVWN010000001.1, forward strand.
GCTCCACCAGGTCGGCAGGTACCATTGACCACTCGACACTTCAAGGGTGACCAGATGCAGAATGCCGCAGGGCGGCTCGTGCTAGCGCTGGCAGGCGTGTCGCTCCTGGCAGTTGGACCGATCGCCCAGTCCCAACAGCGCCCGGTATTTCGCGCCGGGGCTGACCTGATCGTCGTTGACGTCCAGGTGGTCGACCGTCGCGGCGCCCCGATCGCCGATCTGAAAGCCGGCGACTTCGAGGTGCGGGTCGACCGGAGCGTCCGCAAGGTCGTGTCGGCACAGTTCCTGCGGCACGAGGCGTCTTCGTCACCCGCGCAGGCGACAGAACCGGAGGCGGCAGCTCCAGCGGAGACAGCCCGAGGTGTAGCGCCCGCTGGTCGGAGCTTCATCCTGGCCGTCGACGAGTCCAGCTTTCGGGCGCGCAACGCGCTGGCGGCCATGCAGGCTGCCCGGCGCTTCATCGAGAACCTCGAACCCGACGACCGGATCGGGCTGTTCAAATACCCCGTCTACCCGAAGTCGGTCCAATTGACCACTGACCATGAGAGCGTGCTCGAGGAGCTCCATGGCGTGATCGGCGTGCTCGAGGTACCGCAGGGGCGCTACAACCTCTCGCTGAGCGAGGTAATCGACATCACCGCTGAGGATTCCGAGATTCTCGATCGGGTCGTCGCCCGCGAGTGCGGCACTGGGTACAAGGGTCTTTGCCGTAACGAGATCCTCACGGAGGCGCGTCAGTTCGGCATGATCGCCGAAACGCAGGTGGCCCAGAGCGCCGCTGGAATGCGCGCTCTGTTCGACGCCCTGTCGAAGTACCCGGAACGAAAGACGGTCGTCCTGGTGAGCGGCGGCCTGCTGGCATCCGATCGCGTGGGTGGCCGGCCCGACGTGACCGCGATCATCTCGGACATCGGCGAGCGGGCCGCGAGGTCGAACACGAACCTCTACGTCCTGCACATGGACACGAGCTTCATCGACGCGTTCTCGGCGACCGGCGGCCGGATCGCAACGTCGTTCATGCGCGAGTCAACGGCCCTCGGCGCCGGCCTCGATCGTTTCGCCGGCATCGCCGGCGGGGCTCTCGTGCGCGTCGAGGCCGGCACGGGCGACTACGCCTTCGAGCGCGTGCTGCGCGAGACGTCCGCATACTACCTGCTTGGTATCGAAGTTGAGCCCGACGACCGCGACGGCCGACCGCATTTCATCGACGTGGATGTTGACCGCCGCGGTGCGGAGATCCGCAGCCGCAGGACTGTTGTCATTCCGGCTGCCGGCGGGTGAGAACCCGGTTCGACCTGGCGATGGCGCTCTGGGCGAGTCAGCGGCCCCAGGCAGGACCCGGGGCGGAGGGGGCTCCTGAAGGCGCGTGGCTCTGCCAATCTGAGCGCTGGAGGCACTCATGGACCTCGGATTCACGGTGAGGATTCTCAGGGAAGGGAGCGCATTCGTCGCGCATGCTCCAGAACTGGATGTGTCCAGCTGTGGAGGCACTGAGGACGAGGCGCGCCGTAACATCATCGATGCCGTTGAGGGTTTTCTCGAGACTGCTCGGGAGCGGGGCACCCTGAACGACATCCTCCAGGAAGCCGGGTACGAATTCGAGAACGGCCGGTGGAAGGAACCGGCATTGGTCGGCGTCTCGCCCGTCAGCGCGGCGACCACTTGATTTACACGAAGTCTCACGTCAAGCGGCCGCTCGTCATTCCAACCTACCGCGCCGTACCCATCTTCGTCATGCGCAATCTGCTCAGAACCGCCGGCATGAGCAGGGAGCGGTACTTCGAACTCCTCTCGGAGGCATAGGCACGACGATGAACGCAAAGCCTTACCTCGGCCACTGGAGAATCACCAGCATGGAAGCCTGGGACCAGGAGTACGTGGACGCGGTCCGGCAGGCCGAGATTCAGGAAGCTCTAGCCGGACCACGACGTTTTCCGGCGAAGCCGACCAGGTTCGAGCGCGACGCACGCTGCGTCTTCTGAAAGCCGTCGAGCTTTGACGCGCCCATTTCGAGCATCGCCTGATCGACGATGCTGTAGCGCCGGTAGATCGACTCGGTCTTGTGGCCGATCATGGCCATCGCGGTGGTCCTCGGCACGCCGGCGCGCTCGAGGTTTCGGACGGCCGTCCGCCGGAAGTCGTGCGGAATCCGCTGGATGCCCGCGGCGTCGCAGGCGGCGCGCCAGACGGCGTTGAAGTCGCGAATCGGGGTGCCGCTGGCCCGGCAGAACACCCACGGGACGACCTTCCCAGTGCTCTTCTCCACGCGAGACACGTAGCGTCGCTGACGGGTCAGCACCTGGCGCATCCAAGTCGTGAACTGGAATTCGCGGCCGGCCGAGGCGTCCTTAGCCTCCCCCGGGTCGATTCGGAGCCAGCCTTTTCCGCCGAAGTCGACGTGCCGCCACTCGCGGGTGAGGAGCTCCGACCGGATGCGCCAGCCGGTGATGTAGGCCAGCTCGAAGAGCGCGTGATACTCCTTCGGCAGGTGCTTCAGGATTGCCCGGAACTGGTCCAGCTCGAAGAATCCCTTCCGGACGTTGTGCTCGGCCAGCATCGAGATGTACGGCATCGTCGATACCATCCCCTGCCTGAGGCCAAGCCGGAACATGCGCTTGAGCGAGGCCAGCTCACGGTTGATGCTCGCCGGCGCCGCCTCGTCGCTCAGCCGGAGCGACTTGTACCGCTCGACTGCGGTCGTGGTGATGTCGATCGCCTTCGTCCCTCCAAACACCGCGTCGAGCTTCGGCAGGCGCGTCGTTTGCAGGTCGCGGAAGCTCTTGCGGGCGTTGTTCTGATAGTCAACGACGATGAGCTTCCGGAGGTCGTCGTAGGTGACGTTCCGCGAGAGCACGACCTTGCCGCCTGTCGCGTCAGCGAGTCGCCTCTGAAGGAACTCGGCTGCGTCAGATCGCTTCGTGAAGTCGGTCGCCTCACGTATCGTCCGGTTGCCGACCACGAACTCGATGTACCAGTTTCTCGTCTTGCGAAGTTTGCCGTTCGAATCGCGATACGTGCGCTGAAAGACGCTGCCTGATCCGCGTCGGCTGCGAGGCATGGATGTCTGCTCCGGGGGTGGAGTCAGCTTAACATACCTGCCAGTGGCCTGCCAGTACCGGATCTCAGGTCAGAGGCCTAAATCGGCGATCTCTCGAAACTAGCCCGTATTTACTGGGTCAATATGTGCCGGGGGTGGGGGTCGAACCCACACGAGGCTTGTGGCCTCTCAGGATTTTAAGTCCTGTGCGTCTGCCAGTTTCGCCACCCCGGCGTGCATGTATTATCGACCGGCCAGCCGGATCTCTGGGTACATGCCGCCGACGTGCCGATAGAGCGGTGGAAGACTACACCCGGAGCCGCAGAATGAAGAGGATTACAGTTCTGGTCGCGGCGGCGTTTGCGATCGGCACGACGCCGCTCGCGCGTGCCGCAGACCCCAAGGCCCTCGTGCTCGCGCAGACCGAGGCGCCCGTGTCCATCACGAAGTACCAGACTCGCTACACCCGGTCGGACAAACCCGACGAGCAGGGCATCACGCACAAGCTCGACTACAAGAACGTCACCAATCGGCGCATTCTCGCGATCGAGTTCGGCTTCGTGGAATTCACGATCTGGAACGAACACATCGAGACGCTCATCGCCAACGACCTCGACGAGACCGGCGGCGGCAAGTCGGGCGACGGCTCGTGGCTGCACGACCCGCCCACCGGCTTCATCTTCCACACGGGCATCGCCTACGTCTCGCGCGTGCGCTTCGAGGACGGCGAGATCTGGACCGCCGACCCGAACGACGTGGCCGAGCACATCAAGGGCGTCGAAGCGTCGTTCTCGGTGGAGATGCTCAAGCCGAAGGGCAGCTGACGGGTCGCCACGGACCACGGCGGCCAGCGCCGATTCAGTGCACGGTCGGCGCGCCACCCGGGTAGCGCTCGGCGCGCAGCACGCGCGTGATGCGCGCGTCGAGCTCGGCCTGCTCCATCGCGAACGGCCCGGCGACGGCCGCACCCATCGGGATCTCGATGGCGATGATCACCTGGCCGTCGGACGGCTCGACGATCCAGCTGAACCCGAGAAGCGCCACGGGACGGTCCGCCTCGGCGTCCGGATGCTCCGCCCGGTCGATGGCGCGCAGGATCTCCACCAGCACGTCGCGGACGGCGGCATCGTCCCATGTCGCCGGCGCGCCATGCGGCACGACGCACGCGTGCGTCACGGCGTAGTCCTGCCCTTTGAGCACCACTTCAACGTTGAATGTCATGTCCTGCCCAGCCCTGACCCGGGCCTCCCGACTGGCGATTATAGGATGCGACGCGGCGCCGCGAGCGCCTCGAGCGCATCGGTGAGCGTTTCCGCGTCGGTGATGGGCGCCCGGCAGGTGAAATCGCGGCAGATGAAGACGGCCGAGTGCCCCGCCGGCGCTTCCATGGCCTGCAGCCAGGGCAGCCGCGAGAGGCTCGCACGCTGCGGCTCGGACCGCACGGGCACCTGCACGGCCCACGGCAGGTAGTAGCGCGCGACGTGCGGCTCGAGCGGGTAGGCGTCCGGCCCGTCCTCGCCGGCCACCACGATCTCGACGGAACCGGCGTGCCATCGCGCGACATTGCTCACCATGAGCGGCATGATGCGCGAGACGCGGCCGATCTCCGTGCCATAGCGCTCGAGCGTCCGGCCGGCGCGCGCCACGAGCGACTCGTCGCCCACGAGCCGCCCGAGCGTCAGCAGATTGCGGACCGTCACGGAGGCGGCGGCCGGCTCGGCGCCGTCGTAGTCTTCCTTGAGCCGCAGGAGCACGGAGGCATCCTCGCCCGTCGTGCTGAACCAGCCGCCATCGGCCTCGTCGAAGAAGAGCGTGGTTTCGATCTCGGTGAGCTCGAGCGCCCACTCGAGCCACTCGCCGTCGCCGGTGGCCTGAAAGAGCTCGGTGAGGCCCCAGGCCAGACAGGCGTAGTCCTCGCAGAACGCGTCGATGGCCGCCTCCCCATCGCGATAGCGACGCAGCAGCCGTCGCCGATCGGGCTGCCAGAGGCGGGCGCGCAGCGGCCGAGGCCGCCCGCCGCGCGGCCTCGATCCACTCCTGCCGCCGCGGGCTGTCGGCGAGCACACGGCCCGCTCTGGCGAAGGCGGCTATCATCAGGCCGTTCCAGGCCGTGATGATCTTGTCGTCGAGGTGCGGCCGGGGCCGTGCGGCCCGGGCGTCGAAAAGCATCGTTCGCGCGCGCGCGAGACGCGAGATCACGTCTTCGACCGGCCGGCCCACGCGCGTCGCCACATCCTCGATTGGCTGGGCGACATACAGGATGTTCGCGCCGCGAAACTCCCCTTGCGGGTCGGCCAGCGCGTTGCCGTCATCCTCGATCCCGAAGCGCTTGCGCACGGCATCGGCATCGGGGCCGAGAAGCGCGTCGATCTCGGCCGCCGACCACACATAGAAGGCGCCCTCCCGCTTCTCGCCGCCGGCGTCGGCCACGGCCGAATCGGCGTCTTCGGCCGAGTAGAACCCGCCGTCGGCATCAGTGAGGTCCCGCAAAACGTAGTCGAGCGTGTCCTCGGCGACACTGGCGTAGTAGGCATCGCCCGACACCTGCGCCGCATCGAGGTAGGCGAGCACGAGCTGGGCCTGGTCGTAGAGCATCTTCTCGAAGTGCGGCACCCGCCACTCGGCATCAACCGAGTAGCGGTGGAATCCGCCGCCGACGTGGTCGCGGATGCCACCGAGCGACATCGCCCGCAGGCTGTCGAGCGCCATGCGGCGGGCGCCGGCATCGCCCGTCATCGCCTGCGCCTCGAGCAGAAAGACCAGCTCGGACGGCCGCGGGAACTTCGGCGCGCCGCCAAAGCCGCCGTGCCGCGCGTCGAACGCCTGGGCGAAGGACGCGATCCCCTCGTCGATGGCCGAGCGGCCGGCCACGGGTGACCGGTCCGCCGCAGGCCCGTCGGCGCCGGTGGCCTGCTTCAGCCGACCGAGGATGGTGGCCGCCGACTCGCCGATGCGCGCGCGCTCGGTGCGCCACGCGCGGCCGATCTCGGCCAGCACGTCGATGAATCCCGGACGGCCCCACTGGGCGGACGGCGGGAAGTACGTGCCGCCGAAGAACGGCTGCAGGTCGGGCGTGAGCCACACGCTCATCGGCCAGCCACCGGCCCCGGTCGTCGCCTGCACGAACGTCATGTAGACGCGGTCGATGTCCGGCCGCTCTTCGCGATCGAGCTTGACCGAGACGAAGTCGCGGTTGAGCACCTCGGCCACCGAGGCGTCCTCGAACGACTCGTGCGCCATGACGTGGCACCAGTGGCAGGTCGAGTAGCCGATCGAGAGGAAGATCGGCTTGTCCTCGGCCCGCGCGCGCGCGAACGCCTCCTCGCCCCACGGGTACCAGTCCACCGGATTCGCGGCGTGCTGGAGGAGATAGGGACTCCGTTCGGACGCCAGACGGTTCGGCATCCGACCATGGTGACTGACGGCGAACGGTGATGCAACCGTGGAGGACGTGGAGGGCGTGGAGGAATTCCCCGGGGGGGCACCGTGGAGAGCATGGAGGGCGTCGAGGAATTCCCCGGGGGGCACCGTGGAGAGCATGGAGAGCATGGAGGGCGTGGAGGGCCACGATGTCTCCCTGCCCGGGAATCAACTGAGAGGCGCCGCGGCCGGTTCCTCCGAACGACGATGCCTCCTGAGCCGCGCGTACGCCGCGGTGACTTCCACGCCATAGAGCAGGATGACGGCCGAAAGGTAGACCCACATCAGGAAGACCATGATCGACGCGACCGAGCCCTCGATGCTGTACCGCGACAGGTCGCGCATGTACAGGGAGAACCCCGCAAGCGCCCCTCGCCAGAGCAGCGCCGCGAGCACCGCGCCGAACCAGACGTCCCGCAGCCGCACCTTCGCGTTCGGCACGAAGTGGTACACGAGCCCGAGCACGACGATGACGATGATGGTGGGGGCGACCTGATAGAGAAGACCGGTCAGCTCATGGAAGGCCGGGTACGACTCGAGGACGGCGGCAAACCAGGTTGCCTCCACGATCTTGATCACGGTGATCAGCACGAGGGCGGCCACCATGAGCAGGCCGGCGACCATGAGCATGACGAACGCGATCAGCTTGTGCTTGAAGAAGCCGGGCGGCTCGTCGACCCCCCAGGCGTGATTGACGGCGGAGGTGACCGCGCCGAACACGCCCATCGACGCCCAGAGCATCACCACGGTGCCGAAGATGCTCAGGGCGGCCGGCGCATCGAAGTCCCGGATGAAGTCGACGACCGGCGCGAGGTTTGCCGGCAGGGCGTTCTCGAAGACCGATCCCAGCGCCCCGCCGTCCGGGTCGATCGCGAACGCGCGCAGAATGGTCACGACGAGCAGGAGGAACGGAAACAGGGAAAGCAGTGAGTAATAGGCAATCGAGGCCGAGTAGGTCAGGTTGGCGCTCCTGTAGAACTCGACCACGCCGCGTCCGGCGGCCCGGAACCCCAACCCTACGCTGCGGCCGGCCCGCAGTCCCGCGCGGACGATCCAGGGCGGTCGGCGCGGCCGATCGGACGAAGTCACCAGTTCCTGCCTCCGGAACGCCGGGACGATCAGCGCGAGTCCGTGCGCGGGCCGCCCGTATCAGACGGCGGCGTGGCCAGCCACGCCGCGTCGATCGCCTGCCGAGCCTCTTCGGCGGTCTCCCACGCCTTGCCGAGCTCGGCCAGGAGATTGGTCACCGCCGGCTCGACCTCCTCACGAAGGCCTCGCCCACGCTCGGTAAAGTACAGATAGCCGAACGCGCCCCCTGCGATCGCGCCCGCCAGTGCTCCCAGCCAGATCGCCGAACGCTCATTCACGTGAAGCCTCCCGAAACACAGTCAATTCTAGCCATATAATCCCGATATGCCAGGGTTGCCCAAGCCCATCCGCAGTGAGGCGCCTCGCCCGCAGCCCGTTTCCGACAAAGTGGCGTGCGAGCGATGCGGCGCCGAGATGTTCCGCATGCACGCCGTCTGGCGTTGTCCGAACTGCGGCTTCAAGACCGACTGTTGCGGCTGGTGAGCGGCGCATGGACGTGATCCCCAGCCAGATTCGGACGGATTCAGCCGAGTACCGGTCGAACCGCGAGCGCATGCTCGCGCTCGTGACCGAGCTTCGACACCGCCACGAGCAGGTGCGGGAAGGCGGCGGCGCCCGGTACGTGGAGCGGCACCGCTCGCAGGGCAAGCTGCCGGTTCGCGAGCGTGTCGAGCAGTTGCTCGACGCCCGCACGCCCTTTCTCGAGCTCTCCGCCCTCGCCGCGTGGGACCTGTACGACGGCGAGGCGCCCTCGGCCGGCATCGTCACCGGCATCGGCCGGGTGAGCGGCCGCGAGGTGATGGTGATTGCCAACGACGCCACCGTCAAGGGCGGGTCGTACCTGCCCATGACGGTCAAGAAGCACCTGCGCGCGCAGCAGGTGGCGCTGGAGAACCGGCTGCCGTGCGTCTATCTCGTCGATTCGGGCGGGGCCTTCCTGCCGCTTCAGGACCAGGTCTTCCCGGACCGCGACCACTTCGGGCGGATCTTCTACAACCAGGCCCGGATGTCGGCGGAGCGGATTCCGCAGATTGCCGTCGTGATGGGCTCCTGCACCGCGGGCGGAGCCTACGTGCCGGCCATGTCGGACGAGACGGTCATCGTCAAGGGCACGGGCACGATTTTCCTGGGCGGACCGCCGCTCGTGAAGGCCGCGACGGGGGAAGACGTGACGGCCGAGGATCTCGGCGGGGCCGACGTGCACACGCGCCTCTCGGGCGTCGCCGACTACTTCGCCGAAGATGACGAGCACGCGCTCGAGATCGCGCGGACCATCGTGTCCACGCTGCACACGACGAAGTCGTTGCCCGGTGATGTGACGACACCGGAAGACCCCCGGTACGATCCGGAGGAACTGTACGGCGTGGTCAACATCGATCCGCGCCACCCCTACGACGTGCACGAGGTGATCTCGAGGCTGGTCGACGGGTCGCGATTCGACGAATTCAAGCGGCGTTACGGCACGACGCTCGTGACCGGGTTCGCGCGCCTCCACGGCTTTCTCGTCGGCATTGTCGCCAACAATGGCGTGCTGTTCTCGGAATCGGCCCTCAAGGCGACGCATTTCATCGAGCTCTGCAACCTGCGCGGCATTCCGCTCGTCTTCCTGCAGAACATCACGGGGTTCATGGTGGGCCAGCAGTACGAGCGCGGCGGCATCGCCAAAGACGGGGCCAAGATGGTGCATGCGGTGGCCAACTCGGTGGTGCCGAAGTTCACGGTGATCATCGGCGGGTCGTTCGGGGCCGGCAACTACGGCATGTGCGGCCGGGCGTACGAGCCGCGGCTCCTCTGGATGTGGCCGAACGCCAGGATCTCGGTCATGGGCGGCGAACAGGCTGCCTCGGTGCTCGTCACCGTGAAGCGCGATCAGCTCGAACGCGCCGGCCAGACCCTGTCGCCCGCAGAAGAAGCGGACATCCGCGCGCCGCTCCTCGAGAGGTACGAACGCGAGGGCTCGCCGTACTATTCGACGGCGCGGCTGTGGGACGATGGCGTGCTCGACCCGGTACGCACCAGGGAGGCGCTGGCCCTGGGGATCTCGGCCGCCTACAACGCCCCGATTCCGGACGCGCGGTTCGGCATCTTCCGCATGTGACGCCTGTGCATTTGCCCCTGCTTTTCACGCGCGCTGTCGCCGAGTTGTCATGGCGCTCCTGATCGAACGAGGCCCGGTCACGCGCGTGACGCTCGACCGCCCCGAGGTCCGCAACGCGTTCAACGAGGTCCTGATTGGGGAGCTCGTCGACTTCGCGCGCTCGGTGCCCGACGACGGTTCGGTGCGCGCGGTCGTGGTCTCAGGCGCCGGCCCGGTCTTCTGTGCCGGCGCCAATCTCCAGTGGATGTCGAAGATGCTCGCGTACTCGCGGGAGCAGAATCTCGTGGACGCGCGCGCGGCGGCTCTGATGTTCCACCTGCTCGACTCGCTGCCGGTGCCGCTCATCGGCCGCGTGCACGGCGCCGCGCTCGGCGGCGGCGCCGGACTCGCAGCCGTCTGCGACGTGGTCGTCGCGGCCGAGGACGCCGTGTTCGGCTTCACCGAGGTCCGGCTCGGAATCCTGCCGGCGATGATCTCGCCCTACGTCGTGCGCAAGATCGGTCTCTCGGCCGCCCGCGACTGGTGCCTCTCGGGCGAGCGCTTCCCTGCGGCCACGGCGAAGGCGTTGGGACTGGTGCACGAGGTCGTGCCGGCCGACGACCTCGACGCGGCCGTCGACGAACGCGTGGCACGCGTGCTCAAGGCTGCCCCATCGGCGATCCGGCGCACGAAAGAGCTGCTCTCGGCCGTCGACGGGCGGCGGCCCGGCGACGTGCTCGCGCTCACGGCCGAGGCCATCGCCGCCCAGCGCGTGTCGGCGGAGGGTCAGGAGGGCATGGCCGCGTTTCTCGACAAGCGCGTGCCGGCCTGGGTCAAGGACAGCAAGCGGGGTCGAACGTCCTGATGCTCCGCCGCGTCCTCATCGCCAACCGCGGCGAAATCGCCGTACGCATCATGCGGACGTGTCGCGACATGGGCATCGCGACCGTCGCCGTCTATTCCGATCCGGACGCGCACGCCCCGCACGTCGCGGCAGCCGACGAGGCGGTGCGCATCGGGCCGGCGCCGGCGTCCGAGAGCTACCTGCGCGCCGACGCGCTTCTCGACGCCGCGGGACGCACCGGGTCTGACGCCATCCATCCCGGCTACGGCTTCCTTTCGGAGAACGCGGCGTTCGCGGCAGCGTGCGAGGCCGCCGGCATCCGGTTCGTCGGTCCGTCGGCCGAGGTCATTCGCCGCATGGGATCCAAGACCGCCGCGCGCGAGACGATGGCCGCGGCCGGAGTGCCGGTCGTGCCGGGTGTGACTCCGGCCTCTCAGACCGACGACGACCTTGCGGCCGCCGTCGCATCGGTCGGCCTGCCGGTGCTCATCAAGGCGTCTGCCGGAGGCGGCGGCAAGGGCATGCGCACGGTGCGGACGGGCGCCGAGGTGGCCGACGCCATCGGGGCGGCGCGACGGGAGGCCGTCCGTGCCTTCGGCGACGGCACCCTCTACGTCGAACGGCTGATCGATCGAGCCCGCCACATCGAAGTCCAGGTGATGGCCGACACGCACGGCAACGTCGTGCACCTCTTCGAGCGCGACTGCACGCTGCAGCGCCGCCACCAGAAGGTCGTCGAGGAGGCGCCGGCGCCAACCGTGTCGCCGAGGGTCCGCGAGGCGATGACCGCGGCCGCCGTCGCGGCCGCCCGCGCGGTGGGCTACACGAACGCGGGCACGATCGAGTTCCTGCTCGAGGGTGAGGGAGACGAGGCACGCTTCTACTTCCTCGAAATGAACACGCGTCTGCAGGTGGAACACCCCATTACCGAGGCGGTGACGGGCGTGGATCTCGTTCGAGCGCAACTGCTCGTGGCCGGCGGTGAACCACTGCCATTCCGCCAGGAAGACCTGCGGCTCTCGGGACACGCCGTCGAGTGCCGGGTGTATGCCGAAGACTCGCTGCGCCTGCTGCCGCAGTCGGGCCGGCTGCTGCGATACCGGGAACCGGCCGGTGAGGGCGTGCGCGTCGATTCCGGCGTGGCCGAGGGACAGGTAGTGACGGTGCACTACGACCCGCTACTTGCCAAGCTCATCACGTGGGGACCGGATCGGGCCGCCGCGTTCGCGCGGGCGCGCGCGGCCATCGCCCGCTATGAGATCCTCGGCCTTCGGCACAATCTGGGGTTCCTCGCGGCTCTTCTGGCCAGTCCAGAGGTGGCCGCCGCGGACACCCACACCCGGTTCATCGAATCGCGCATGGACACGCTCGCGGCGCCGCCGGACCAGGCCCGCCGCGCCGCCGCCGCGGCCGTGGCCGCGGTGGCCGCCGTGTTCGGGAATCCGGAGGTCGCCCCAGGCGAGGCCCAGGTGGCCTCAGCCGATCCCTGGGACCGGATCGGGCCGGTAGCCTGGTAGCCACATGTCGAAACGCGTGCGACTGAACGGCGAGGAGCGGGAGTGGGCCGTCGACATCGGCGACACCGATGTGGGTGTCGCCGGCATCGACGGCCGGTTCGTCGTGACACCATCGGGCGACGGGAGGTACGTCGTCACGCGTGGCGCGGACGCGTTTTCGGCCGCGGCTGCCACTGACGGCGACGCCCTCTGGGCGACGATTGATGGCCACGTCTTCCAGTTCCAGCTCATGCACGGACGCGCCTCGGTCACCGCGCGCGACCACGACGCGCTCACGCCGCCCATGTCAGCCACCGTCACCCGCATCGCCGTCAAGCCCGGCGACGAAGTCAGAACCGGCGACGTGCTGATTGCGCTCGAGGCGATGAAGATGGAACTGCCGATTCGGGCGCCTCACGACGGCGTGATCAAGGCCGTCAACTGCCGCGAGGGCGACCTCGTCCAGCCCGGTCAGGAACTCGTCGACATGTAGGGGGACGGGTCTGTTTTCCACAGTTTCGCCGCTTCTGGTGCCAGGCCTCATCGGGCGTTTGCCATAATGAGGCCTGGCACCGAACGGCGCGAAACTGTGGAAAACAGACCCGTCCCCCTATCCGTTGTCGAGGTCGGGCCCCGAGATGGGCTCCAGAACGAGGCGGCGCGCGTGCCCACGGCCGACAAGATCGCCTTCATCGACCGACTGTCGGCGGCCGGCCTGCCGGTGATCGAGGTGACGGCGTTCGTCAGCCCGCGATGGGTGCCGCAAATGGCTGACGCGGCCGAGGTCCTCGCCGGCATCACGCGTCGCCCGGGCACGCGCTACACGGCCCTCGTGCCGAACGCGAAAGGCCTCGAACGCGCGATCGCGGCGGGAGTCACGGAAGTGGCCATCTTCGCGGCGGCCTCCGACACGTTCAGCCGCCGGAACATCAACGCCTCGATCGACGCGTCGCTCGAGCGCTACGCGGAAGTCACCCGTCACGCGCTCGGGGCCGGACTCCGCGTGCGCGGCTATCTTTCCACGGCCTTCGGCTGCCCCTTCGAAGGCGACGTGCCGTCCGCACGCGTCGTCGACCTGACGACGCGACTCGTCGACATGGGCGCCTTCGAAGTGGCGGTGAGCGACACGATCGGCGTCGCCCATCCCGGCCAGGTTCGGCGGCTGTTGACGGCGCTCACCGCGGTGCTCTCTCCCGATCGCATCGCGCTGCACTTCCACGACACGCGCGGCACGGCGCTCGCCAACGTGCTCGCGGCGATCGACTTCGACATCCGGACGTTCGACAGCTCGGCCGGCGGGCTCGGCGGGTGCCCGTATGCGCCGGGCGCCGCGGGCAACCTCGCCACCGAAGATCTGCTCTACCTGGCGCACGGCCTCGGGTTCGACACGGGCGTGGATCTCGATGCGGTCTGCCGCGCATCTCTGGGCATCGAGCCGATTCTCGGACACCCGCTGGCCTCCCGGTACGTTCAGGCACGGCGGGCCACGTCGACGCGCGCATCGGCGACGGAGACCGCCGGCAGGTGACCACCCGTGAGCCCTGACGACGGGTCGCGTCTCGACATCCTGTCGCAGGCGCTCATCGACCGACATCTCGGCGCGATGACGACACGCGAGTTCCTGCGCGCCGCTCGGGCCCTTTCGGCTCGGTACGTCGAGGACCGCCGGCAGCTTCCTTCGCGTTCGCCGCTCGACTCGGCCGGCAAGCGCGCGGCCTTCGCGGTGCTCTATGGCCCGATCCACTACGCCACGACGCGAGCCGTCGTCGACGGGCTCCAACTGGCGGAGACGCGCGTCGACCGGGTCGTGGATCTCGGATGCGGTACCGGCACGGCCTCAGCCGCATGGTCGGCCGCCTTCGCGTCGCCTCCGGTAATCGACGGTATCGACCGACAAGGCTGGGCGGTCGGCGAAGCCAACTGGACCTGGCGCACGCTCGGGCTCTCCGGCCGCGCGCGCCGGGCCGATTTGGTGACCGAAGCCGGAGTCGTAGCGGCCGGACGCCGGACATCGCTCGCCCGAACGGCCGTGCTCGCGGCCTGGAGCGCCAACGAGCTCGCACCGGCCGCGCGCGACGCGCTGCTCTCACATCTCGTCGCTCTTGGCCGGCTCGGGGCCACGGTCGTCGTCCTGGAACCTCTCTCCGGCCGGGCGGCGCCCTGGTGGGACGCCTGGGCAGCCGCATTCACCACGTCCGGTGGCCGTGCCGACACGTGGCGGGTGCCGAACACCCTTCCGAAGGCGCTCCGGCGGCTCGACCGCGACGCAGGATTCGATCGGCCGACGCTTTCGGCCCGGAGCCTCCTCCTCCTCGGCGGCTGAACCCCGCGACACCTGCGTGCTACCATCGGCCTCTAATGGAAGAGCGGGAGTTGGCCGACGGGTTGCGCCGCGGCGATCAGGCGGCGTTCGAGACCCTGGTTCGGAGCGAAGCGGGCCGCCTGCTGGCCGTGACGCGACGCATCCTGCCGAATGAAGAGGACGCGCGCGAGGCCGTGCAGGAGGCGTTCATCTCGGCATACAAGGCGCGGGAGCAGTTCAGCGGCGACGCAAAGGTGTCGACCTGGCTTCATCGCATCGCCGTCAATGCCGCGCTTTCGAAGCTGCGGTCGCAGAAGCGCCGCCCCGAAGAGTCGATCGAGGACCTGCTGCCCCGCTTTCTGCCGAACGGCCACTACGCGAAGGCGTTCACGTCGTGGACCGAGCCGGCCGACGAAGCGCTCGCACGAAAGGAGACCGCAGAGCTCGTGCGCCAGACGATCGACAAGCTTCCCGAGTCTTTCCGCATGGCGCTCGTCCTGCGCGACATCGAGGGCTTCTCGACCGAGGAGGCCGCCGAGATGCTCGGCACGACGCCCAACGCCGTAAAACTGCGCCTGCACCGAGCGCGGATGGCCCTGCGCACGCTGCTCACGCCACATTTCGGAGGAGCGCCGGCGTGACCTGTCGCGAAGTAACGGAGTTCCTGAGAGAGTTCGTCGCCGGCGAGCTTCCCGCCGAAGTCCGGCAGGAGTTCGACACGCACGTCGCGAGGTGTCAGGACTGCGTGGTGTTCATGGAGCAGTACCGCGCGACGATCGCCGCGAGCCGTTCGGCCTTCACGCCGCCCGCCGACGTGCCAGAAGAGCTCATCGCCGCCATCCTGAAGGCGCTCGAACAAGCCCGCTGACATCGTGCCCGCGACCGCGCACGCGGCGCGTCAGCTTGGACGTTCCCGCTCGCGTCTGCGTGCCGTCTTCGACCCGAAAACCGTCATCAACGTCTCGCGCGTGATCACGCCGTCGAGCGCCTGCACGTTGGCGCGGCTGAGCACCGGCAGCAGGCCACCCGGGTTGTTCCCGAATCGATCGAGCACCACGTCAATGGCATGGTCCGGGTGGACGTGCGCCCAGCCGTCGACGACGAGGGTTCCGATGGCCGCCTCCGATCGCCCATCCGTCATCGCCTGCTCCATGTCCGACACCGTCGCCAGGCCGCGCACCTCGTCGCGCCGGCCGACGATGAGACATGTGGCCGCGACACCGTCGGCCTTCGCCTTGGCCTCGGCCACCGTTGCCGTCTCTTCGACGAGCACGCGCCCGACGTCCGTGCTCATCACGTCGCCGGCCCGCCAGCCTCCCACCGACTGCTGCACGAGGGGCCCCGGCAGGTGCACGCGGTCCTGCTTCAGAAGCGCCTCGTACACGGCCTCCGGCTGGTACCGCCGCGAGATGAACAGGCTGATCATGTTGGCCACCATGAGGGGCACGAAGATCTGATAGTCCTGCGTGATCTCGAAAATCATGAACACCGAGGTCATCGGCGCGCGGATGATCCCGGCAAACAGGGTCCCCATCCCGACGAGCGCGTACGCGCCGGGCTCGCCAACCGGCACGTTCACCATGGGCGCCAGCCACTGGACGACGAGGCCCACCGACCCGCCGACCATCGCGCCGAGAAACAGGCTGGGCGCGAAGATCCCGCCGGCATTGCCCGTCGAATACGACAGGATCGTGGCCCCGCCCTTGACGACGCAGAGGAGCACCATGGCCGAGAGCACCAGGCCGCCGTTGAGCGCCTGGTCGATGTGCTCGTAGCCAACGCCGGCCACTTCCGGAAACACGAGCAGGATCAGGCCGATCCCGAATCCGCCCATCGCCGGCTGCCACATGCGCGTCGAGGCCGGCATGTCGATGAAGAACCGCCGAGCCTTCAGCAGGCCCTTGGCAAACGCCACCGAGGCGAGGCCGCCAACGATACCGAGCACGACGTAGGCCACCAGTTCCAGCGGGTGCTGCAACTGGTACCCGGGCACGTGGAACAGGGGCTCGTTGCCGAGCAGCGACCGCTCCACGATGACGGCCGCCACCGACGCCACGACCGTCGAGCCGAGCAGCGGCGCGTTCATGTCGGCGATGATCTCTTCGAGGGCAAAGAGCACGGCGGCCACCGGCGTGTTGAACGCGGCGGCAAGCGCTGCCGAGGCTCCCACGGGCACCAGGCTCTTCACCCGCTCGGGCGGCAACCGCAGCCACTGCCCCACGGCCGAGGCGAGCCCGGCGCCAATCTGCACCGACGGCCCCTCGCGTCCCATCGAGTGCCCCGACCCGATGCACAGCACGCCGGTGATGAACTTGCCGATCGGCACGCGCGCCGGAATCACGCCCTGCCGCAGGTGGTAGGCGGCCTTGGTCTGCGGCACGCCGCTGCCCCGCACGTCCTTGAAGTACTTGGCGAGGAGCACGCCGGTGAAGAGACTGACGACCGTCGGCACCAGAATGAGGCGCGAGGCCGACGGCGAGAGGCCAAAGAAGAAGTGTCCCGCCGCATCAATGGACAAGGCGAAGAGCACCGCGGAGAGGCCGGCGAGCACGCCGATGACGATGGTGAGCGCGAGGAACAGCTGGCTGTCACGCAGCCGCCACTCGCCCGACGTGAACTGCCAGCGTCCGGGATCGAAGATCTTCATCGGCTGGCCGCCCCGAGCGAAGCAGCCACGACGAGCCAGGCTTGTTCGGCGGCGTCGCGCTCCGGACAGCGGCGCCGGATCTCGCCGACCGCGCGCGCGATGAGGTCGACGCCTTCGCCGAGCGTGTCCGTCTCGCGGAGCGTCGCGAGCGGCTGGCGCCTGAACGTGGCGAGCTCGACGACGAGCGGGTCCTCGGGAGCCGGCACGCCGGCCGCCGGCTCGGCGGCGCAGTCACCGAGGCGTCCCGCCGCCCAGTCGAGGCCCGCTCGCAGCCGCCGTACGCGCTCCGACGAGACGAGACCAGAGGCCATCGGGTTGATCGACCTGACGCGGCGGACCGTGTCGAGCATCGGGGCCAGGTCCGGCTCGGTGGCGCCCTGGCGGATGGCTTGCTGCAGGTAGCGCTCGGCCTGCGGGAACGAGCCGAGCGCGAACGCGGCCCGGCCGGCGCCGGCCGAGGCGGCGCCGTTCTGCGGTTCGTCCCGAAGCGCGCCCGTGAACTGCGCGAGCGCGGCTCGCGCGTCACCCGCGCGCAGGAACAGATCCCCAAGCTCGTTGCGGTCCGCGGCCGCGTCGGGCACGTCGGCTGCAAGGGTGAAGAGCTCTCCGAGCGACCGGTCGCGCTCGCCCTGGTCGAGCAGGAACGTCGCGAGCTCCACGCGGATTCTGCGCCGGTCGTATTCGGGGTTGTCGGGAGCCAATCCGTACATCGCGTGGTTGTAATACCGGGTCGCTTCCTCCACGTCTCCGGACCCGGCCGAGAGCCGCGCGAGCCTGAAGTTGATCTCCGGCCGGTCGGGCTCGCGCTCGCGAAGCTGCAGGAGCAGCCGCCTGGCCTCGGCCCTGCCGTCCTCGCCCTGGGATGGGTCGGTGAGCGCACGGACAAGGGCCAGTACGTAGGTGGCGTTCAGACGATCACGAGAAACCGCGCGGCGCAACGCCGCAATGCCCTCGACGAGCTCGCCGGACGCGACCAGGGCCTCGCCGCGCTCGAACCAGGTCGCCGCGGTCTCGGCTCCGGTCGCTTCGGCCCATTCGGCCAGGCTGCGGGTCACGCCGAAGAGCACGACGGCTGCCGCCGCCAGCACCACCACCAGCACGACCTCGCGTTGCACGAGGCCCAGCGGCCAGCTGCGTTCGCGATCGGGGCCCGGCCCGGGCGTTTCGTCCATCGCGCCCCCGATCATCGTACGGTTCGGCCGCCGATTGGCGGCCCGATTGTCGCGGTTGTGCCCCGGCCGCCGGCCGACTAGACTGGCGCGGGAGTCCCACGTGCTGCGATCGTCCGAGGATTTGCGACGTATGGCCATCCATGCGACCGACGGCGAGCTCGGTCACGTGGAAGAGTTCTATTTCGACGACGAGACATGGACCATCCGGTATCTCGTCGTGCGAACAGGGTCCTGGCTTTCCGGCCGGACCGTGCTGCTCTCGCCCACTGCGGTCACGGGTGCGGACTGGAGCGCCTTCCACCTCCAGGTGTCCCTCACGATGGACCAGGTGAGAAACGGCCCGGACGTGAATGCCGACCGGCCGGTTTCCCGCCTCCAGGAGCTCGAGTACCTGCGGTACTACGACGAGCCGCCCTACTGGATGCTTGGCGCCGAAGTCGGCGGTTCGGCCATCGCCATCGACGCCGCCATGCGCGCGGCGGCCGCCGAGGCCGAGGCAGCCGGCTCGACGCCGCCCACACACCTGCGCAGCTCCCGTGAAGTTCGCGGTTATCACCTCGAGGCCTCTGACGGGTCGATCGGACACCTGAAGCACTACCTCATCGACGACGACACGTGGCGGGTGCGCTACCTGGTGGTCGACACGAGCACCTGGTGGTTCGGGAAGGACGTGGTGATTTCACCCGGCTGGGTGTCGAAGGTCAGCTGGGGCGGGCGCAGCCTGCACGTCGACCACACGCGCGAGGCCATCAGGACGAGTCCCGCCTACGACCCGCACACGCCGATCTCGAGGGACTACGCCGCGAAGCTCGACGAGCACTTCCGGCGGTAGGGCCGGTCAGGACCCCTACCGCTTCGCGTGTGGATTGACCCACTCGATGACGGCAGCGGCGCCCAGACTCTCCGGATCCTGCTTCAGGTAGTTGTCGATCACCTTCAGCACCTTGAAGCCGCGGTGGAGCTGAAACGAGAGCGTGGGATCCCGAATCTCACCCCGCTCGACCTTCTCGACGTACTGCTGCGGTGTGAGCGTCCCGGCAAACCGGTGGTACCCGCGCAGACGGGCTCCGGCCCGGATACGCCATAAACCCAGTCGCGTGACGAGCTCGCGGCGGGCGTCGTAGAGCTTGGAGCCCACGCCGCAGCCCTGGCAGTCCGGATGGACCATCACCTCGGCCCCGTAGAGCGTGTGCCCGTGCTCCGGGTCGTGATTGGTGAACATGCCGGCATCGGTGAAGTCACGCCAGGACGTGTCCATCTCGTAGTCGTCCCACAGCACGACGAGCGAGGCGGCCATGCCGACGACCCGGCCCGTCTCGCGGTCGACGGCGACGAACTGGCCTTCGGGAAAGACCCGCAGGTGCGACGCCAGCTGCGCCAGGTTCCAGGGCGGATTGTCGGGGTACACGGCACGGGTGAGATCGGCGATGCCGGCAAAATCCTCCGGCCTGGTCAGCCGGACATCTACATGCGGTCGGTGGTTCACGCCTTCACTCTTCGTGTTTCGAGCCGGCCGCCACGCGGGCCCGCTCGTGGAAGCCCCAATTGTACCGCGACGAAACCCCAGCCGAATCGCGTGGTAATCTCCCCACTATGCTGCGGCTGTCGATCGGCCTCGCCCTTGCCTTCCTGGTCGGCGTGCCGGCCCCGCCCGCCCCGGCCGCCACAGAAACAGTCGAATGGCCCCAGTGGCGGGGTCCGGGCGGACAGGCAATCGGCGAGGGCGCCTTCCCGGAGGCCTGGTCCCCAACCGAGCATGTCGCGTGGAAGACCGAAATCCCGGGTCGCGGCCATTCCTCGCCGGTCGTCGTGGGCAACCGCGTGTTCCTGACGACGGCAATTCAAGGGGAAGAGTATCCGGGACGTAAGGCCCCCGACCACCTGGGCTTCGACATGAAGCCCGGATACCTGCACCCCGATTCGGTCGCCGTCGAGTACGCACACTCGCTGCATGTGCTCGCGCTCGACGCGACCACCGGCGCCGTGCTCTGGGATCGCGAGGCCTATTCCGGCCCCGTCTTCGACAACCGGCACAACAGCAACACCTACGCATCGCCCACGATCGCGACCGATGGCCGGTACGTGTACGCCTCCTTCGAATCGGAAGGCATCTACGCGTACGACGTCGACGGCGAGCTCAAGTGGCAGGTGTCGTTCGGCGGCATGCCCAAGGCCGGCCTGGGCCCCGGGACCTCGCCCATCATCTTCGAGGACCTGCTCATCCTGCAGGGCGACCAGGAGATGGGCAACGGGTCGTTCATCGCCGGCCTCAATCGTCACACCGGCGAAGTCGTGTGGATGACGTTCCGCAAGAACCGGCGCAGCTGGGCGACGCCCATTCTCGTCGAGGCCGACGGGCGGACCGAGCTCATCGCCTCCGGCGCCGAGGCGGTCATCGCCTACGACCCGCGAACCGGCAAGCAACTCTGGCAGACCAAGGGCACGCGCAGCCACCCGATCCCGAGCTTCGTCGCCGGCCACGGGCTCGTCTACGCCTCGGCGGGAAGCCAGGCCAAGGTCGCCTTTGCCGTCCGGCCTGGCGCGGGCCACGAGGCCGACCGTATTGCGTGGGAATACAACAAGGGCACGGCGTACGTGGCGTCGCCAATTCTCGTCGGCGACTACTTCTACCTGCTGAGCGACGCGGGCATCATCACGTGCCTCGACGCGAAGACGGGCGCGCTCGTCTACGAGGGCGGCCGGGTGCCGGTGCCGGCGACCTTCCGGGCCTCGCCCGTCGCCTTCGGCGATCGCATCCTGATCACGAGCGACGACGGTGACACCTTCGTCATTCAGGCCGGTCCCGAGCACAAGGTGCTGCGGACCAATTCGGTCGACGAGCCGGTCTGGGCGTCGCCCGCGCTCGCGGGACGAACGGTCTACATCCGCGGCGAGCGCCACCTGTTCGCGATTCGGTGACCCGACCAGACGGAGGCTCGATGAGGCGGCGCGTGACGTCCTTCACCCTGGCGGCAAGCGCCATCGTCGCCTCGCTTGTGGCGGCCGGTGCCGGTGGCGCAGACGACGCGAACTGGCCGCGGTGGCGGGGCCCGTCTGGTGCCGGCACGTCAGCCGACGCGTCGCTTCCCATGGACTGGAGTCCCACGTCACGGGTCGGGTGGAAGACCGCCCTGCCGGGCCGCGCGCATTCCTCGCCGATCGTGTGGGGCGATCGCCTGTTTGTCACGACGGCGATTGCCGGCGAGCCCGTCCCCGGTCACGAGCCGCTCCCCCATACGCTCGGCGGCCAGCCGTTCCGCCATCCGGATGCGACCGACGGGAACCTGCGCCACACGCTGCAGGTGCTGGCGATCGACGCCGCATCGGGCCGGGTGCTGTGGACGAAGACGGCCTACGAGGGCCCCGTCTACGACGATCGCCATCGCAAGAGCTCGTACGCGGCGCATACGCCGGCAACGGACGGCACGCTCGTGTACGCGTACTTCGGGTCCGAGGGTCTGTATGCGTACCGGTTCGACGGCGAGCTTGCCTGGTCGCGCGACCTGGGCGACATCGCGGGCGTCAGCGTCGGCCTGGGCACGTCGCCGATTCTCTACGAGGGCCTGGTGATCGTTCAGGCCGACGAGGACGAAGGGAAGACCTCGTTCATCGTGGCGCTCGACAAGGCGACGGGCGCGGAGGTGTGGCGGACGCCTCGCACGACTGGCGTGACCTGGTCGACGCCGGTCGTCGCTTTGGCCGGTGGCCGGGCACAGCTCGTGACGACGGCCAACGAGCAGATCATCGCGTACGACCCGGCCACCGGACGTGAGCTATGGCGGGAACGTGGTCTTGGCAGCAATGCGATTCCTTCGCCGGTTCTCGCCGGCAATCTGGCGATCGTCTCCACGGGCTATCCGCGCAAACGCACCATGGCCATCCGCCTCGACGGCCCGGCCGACGGGTCTCGCATCGTGTGGCAGTACGAGAAGGGCACGGCGTATGTGACGTCGCCCATCGCCTACGGGGACTACATCTACCTGAGCACGGACAACGGCATCCTGACGTGTCTGGACGTGGCAACCGGCGCGGTCGTGTACCAGGGCGGGCGGCCGCCGGTGCCGGCGACGTTCATGGCATCGCCGGTGGCCTACAGGGACCATCTGTTCATGACGAGTGAAGACGGCCAGACCTTCGTGATCAAGGCGGGTCCGGCCCACGAGATCGTCCGCGTCAATTCGGTGGACGAGCCCGTGTTCGCCTCACCGGCCCTGTCGGGAGGCACCGTCTACATCCGGGGCGAGCGCCACCTCTTCGCAATCCGCTGACGCGCGCCGGAGGGCCGATCGCCATGGCCGATCATCCGCGGAACCTCAACGACCGCGTCGACGAGCTCGAGCGGTCCATCGCCAGCCTCGAGCGCCGGCTGGCCGCGATCGAGTCGCTGGGGGCGGTGCTCGAGGCGCCAGCCGAGCCGGACCTCACCGAACAGGCCGCAGTGGAGCCGCCGCCCGTTCCGGTGATCGGCGGCCCGTCTGCCGGGGCGCTGACGCTCACCGGCCGCACATCAGTAGTCCTTGGCGGCGCCTTTCTCCTCCGGGCGCTCACCGAGTCCGGGCGCGTGCCGGTCGCCGTCGGCGTCTCCATCGGTTTTGCCTACGCGCTTCTCTGGCTCGGTGCGGCGTATCGAGCCGGGGATCGCGGGCGCGCGAGCGCCTTCTTCCATGGCCTTGCGTCGGTCGTCATCGCGCTGCCGCTCGTGTTCGAGGCCGTGGCGCGGTTCGGGGCGTACGGCACCTGGACGTCGGCCGTGCTGCTCGGACTGGCGGCCGCGTTCGGGTTGTTTGTCGCCACGCGCCATCGCCTGCCAGCCCTTGCCGCGATCGTGGTACTCGGCACTCTCGTCACGGCCGGTTCGCTCGCCATCGTCACCACCCAGCCCGTGCCGTTCGCGGTACTGTCGGCCGGCCTCGCCTGCCTCGTGACCGTCATGGCCGAGCCGGCCCGCCGGTCCTGGATGCAGTGGCCGATTGCCTTCTTCACGAACGTGCTGGTGCTCGCGATCGTGGCCCGGGCCGGCGGGCCTGCGCCGCTCGCGCCGGCCGGCGAGTCGCTCGCCGGCGTGGTGGTGTTCGTTGCGGCCTACGTCTGGGTCATCGCCTATCCGCTGCTCGGCCGGAACCGCCAGCTCGGTGTGTTCGACGTGCTGCAAGCCATGCCGCTCGTGCTGCTTGGCCTGGCAGGGTTGATGCGCGTTGCCGCCGCCGTCGGCCCCGCCGTCGGGCTGGTGTTCAGCCTGGTCACGCTCCTTGCCGGCGTTGCCTGCTACGCGATCGGGCTCGGCCTCTCGAGCGACCGCCCCCACCGGCTGCCCGCGGTGCACTTCTTCACGTCGGCGGCAATCGCCATCGTGCTCGTGGGCGCAACCTCGCTCGTCGACGGCGTCGGGCTGACGCTGCTTTTTGCCGGGCTCGGATTCGTCTTCTCGTGGCTTGGCGCGCGGCGCCTGCAGCCCACGTTCCTGCTGCACGGCGCGGTCTACGTGCTCGCGGCGGCGGCAACGCTCGGGGTCTTCGGCGCGCTCGGGGCAGCCTGGCTCATGCCGATCCAGACGTGGCCCACCGTCTCGCCGCTGCTGTGGCTGGTCGCCGCGGCGGCCGCGCTCGGCGTGCTGGGACCGCGGCTCGCGGCGGGCGATCTGGGCGGCGACCTGACCGTGGCTGCGCGCACGACGAACGCCACGACGTTCACGGCCGTGGCCGCCACCTGGGTCCTCGTGACGGCCGGCCCGATGCTTGCCGCTTCGCCGGACCCGGGCGCGGCCGCGGCGCTTCGCAGCGTCGCGCTTGCGATTGCGGCCGTCTCGGTTGCCGCGGCGGGCCGCGTCAACCGCGCGCGGGCGTTCGGCCGGCTCGCCTATCCGCTCATCGCCCTCGGCGCCATCAAGCTCCTCATCGAGGACTTCTGGCAGTCGGGCCCGGTCATGGTCTTCGTCGCGCTCGCCGCCTTCGGCGTGGCGCTCATTCTCACCACGCGGCTGCGAGGCCGCCGCTGATATGGCAGCCCAGCAAGGAGTCACCACATGAGAGCACTCGCCTTCGCCTTCGCCGCGCTCGTGCCCGCCGCGGCCGCAGCGCAAACGGTGACGTTCACGCCGACATCGGGCGTCCAGACGTACGCCGTGCGCGAGCCCGTCCTGCGAATCGCGCCCGGGACGACCGTGGTCACGCGTCAGTTCAGCGTGCCCGGCGACTACTACGACGGCGCGGGCGCATGGCCCGGAGAGGTCGGGCCGTTCTTCATCGAGGGGGCCGCACCTGGCGACACGCTCGTCGTCCGCATCCTGCGGCTCGCGCCCAATCGCGACACCGCGATCTCACGCTACCGCCCCAACAACATCAGCGGCGTCGCTGCCGACATGCGGACGCGGATGCTCAACGACCCGCTGCCCGAGCGCACGTTCAACTGGCGCCTGGACCGGGCCCGCATGGTCGGCATCCTCGACCTGCCCAACTCGGCGAGTAAACGGATCGAAGTCCCCCTCAAGCCGATGCTCGGACGCGTGGCGGTCGCGCCGGCGGCCGGAGAAGCTTTCACCGGGCTCTGGCCCGGCGATTTCGGAGGCAACCTCGATGCGGCCGACGTCACCGAGGGCGCCACCGTCTACCTTCCGGTGTTCCACCCGGGAGCGCTCTTCTACTTCGGCGACGGCCATGCCCTTCAAGGCGACGGCGAGATCATCGGTTCGGGACTCGAGACGACGATGGACGTCACCTTCCAGTTCGAGCTCGTCAAGGGGCAGGCGATCCGCTGGCCGCGGATCGAGAACGACACCCACATCATGGTGGCGGGCAGCGCGCGGCCGCTCGTCGACGCGATGCGCATCGCCTACGTCGAGCTCATCGAGTGGCTCGTCGCCGCTTATGGCTTCGAGAAGATGGACGCCTTCCAGATCGCGTCGCAGGCGGGCGAGGTCCGCGTGGCGAACATCGTGGACCCGAACTACACGGTGGTGGCGAAGTTCCCGAAGCGGCTGCTGCCGCCGCGGCGGTAAACGAAGGAGGCCGGGCCCTCAGGACCCGGCCTCGGTGATGTCTGTCCCGGCAAACCCGGCGCGATACGCTCAGCGCGAACGCACGACCAGCCCGGCGCGCCGCATTTCCTCGGCCCCGCCCTTGACGAGCTTCGCGATGAGCTCATCGGCGCTGTTCGGATTTGCCGTCCGGCTCGTGCCGGCCCAGAGCAGCACGTTCTGCTTGAGGTCGTACACCATGGTCTCGACGACGACCTTGGTCTCGGTGATCGCGTAGCCGGGTGAGTAGACCGTGGACCATCCGTACGGGTAGTAGCCGCCCCAATACCCGCCGTACATCGGCCCTGAGTAGTAGGACGGCGGACGGACGTAGGTGTCGGTATCGACGCCCACCACGCGCATGACGACGGCGCCGACCGCGCCGGCCTTTTCGAACGCGGCCTTGGCGGCGGCCTCGTCCTGCAGGCTCTCCACCTCTACGATCTGGTAGGACGGAATGCCCTCGAGGCCTCTGCCTGTGAGCTCGCGCGCGAGCGCGTTCTCATGCCGGCGGCGGCGCCCCTCGTCCTTTTCCACCACGACCGCCACGACCTTGTCGCCGGGCTGAGGCTGGGCCGGCTGGACACCAGTGGCCTCGAAGGTCGACACGAAGGTCGCGCCGCACGACGAGGCGGCGATCGCGCTCCCGAGTACCAACACACCTAGAATGCTCTGCTTCATCATCGTCTCAAGACTCCATTCGACGCGGGTGCGCGCGCAGGCGCCTTTTGCCCAACGTGCCAATCCGACCATACTACTTCGGTTCAGCGGTTCGAACGGCGCCTTTTTCCGGTCCCGATGAGCGCGAGGCGGTTCCGTCGATGGACCGCGCCCGTCGCCGCTCTGCAATCAGGCGTTCGTACTCGTCGACGTAGTGTGACTCGCCGTGCTCGAGGCGCACGTGGTCCTGGCCCTGCCGGCCGAGGGCGTCACGGCGCGGTTCGTCGCCGGCGAGCGAGGCGAGCGCCTGACCGAGCACCTCGTCGGACGCGTAGACGTGGCCGGCGCCGCTGGCCTCGACGAGCTCGCGCGCCCCGGCGACCTCGGTCACGACGGCCGGGGTGCCGTGCGCGAAGGCTTCGAGCACGACCTGGCCGTAGATCTCGTATCCGGTCGACGGGAGGATGAGGGCAATCGCGTCCCGGTACAGCTCTCCGAGATCGTCCTGGCTCTGACGGCCGAGGAATCGGATGCGCGGGTGTCCGTCCCAGGCGCGCCTGAGCGGCGCCTCGAGCGGCCCGTCGCCGGCCAGCCAGAGCGGCGCCGGCACGGGCCGCTCCGCGAAATAGCGGACGAGCGGCTCGACGCCCTTCACCGGCGCCATCCTCCCGGCGTACAGGAAGTAGGGTGCGGCAGTTCGACGGCGCGCCCCCCGCGTGGCGGCTCTCGCGATGTACTCGTCCGGCAGGAAGTGGTAGAGCACACGCCCGGGGCGCCCGACTCCGTGCGTCGCATAGACGGCCTCTGTGGAACGACTCGGATAGATCATCGTGTCGATCTCGCCCACCGATCGCTCGAGCATCCGCCGGGTCCGCCAGAGCTGGGGCGGCCGTCCGCTCAGAAGCGTGCATCGCACGCACGTCCGGTGCCGGCAGATTTCACGGTTGTAGCGGAACAGCAGGTGCGTCGGGCACACGAGCCAGTACTCGTGCGCCGTGTAGAGCTTGAGCGCACGCCCCATGCCGAGCACGCCCATGCCGCCGGCGAGCGAGACGTTGTGGTAGTGAATGACGTCGGGTGGCCGCCCGGGCTCGCCGGCGAGCAGGCGGGCCAGCCGGCGTCGCTCGAGCACGGGACGGCCGGACTGCTGAACGAGAAGGGCCTCGAGCGCGCCGGTGAGCCCGCCGCCGATCGCATGCAGGGTCACGCCAGCCGACCCGCCGTCGGCGTCCCCGACGAAGGCGCGGTTCCTGTGGCGCGCCGGGCTCAGGAGCGAAAACGCGCCCGGCGCATGGACGACGTGGACGTCATGCCCGCGCCTGGCGAGCGCGCCGGCCAGGCGCTGCACGTGCACGCCGTCGCCGCCGAAGTTGTGGGGCGGATAGAACGTCGTCACATGGACGATCGACAGACGGCCCGGGCGCATCCCCGTGATACTAATCTACGCGCCGACGGCCGACCGGCCGACGGCGATACAATCTCGGGGCGAGCGGCGTCGCGCCAACGGTGCCGGGCCAGCCGCGACGGGACCAGCAGTCACACGTGCAGACACGACGGCAACGCGCAACCCTTCTCCTGACCCTGGCAGCTCTGACCGCCGCCTGTTCCCCGGGCGCCGACCCGGCCGCGCCCGAACGCGATCACGTGCGCGTGGTGGCCCTGCCCTACCTCACCCACATGCCCTTCCACATCGCGAAAGCAGAGGGGTACTTCGAGGAGCAGGGACTCGACGTCGAGTTCCTCATGCTCGGACGCAACCAGGACGTCATGGCCGCCCTCGCGCAGGGCGACGTGGATGCGATGGCCGGCATGCTCACGCTCAACGAGCTGAGCCTTGCCGCATCGGGCGCCCGCCTGCGCGTGGTCGCAGCCCTGACCGCGCCGCCGCCCAAGGACTCGTGCTCGCAGACCGCGATCCTGATTCGCCGGGAACATCTCGATTCGGGCGCGGCGGCCGATCCAGACCGCATCCGCCGGATGCGCGTCGATGTCGACCTCTTTATTCCCCTCGCCTACGCCGTCGACGATCTGCTCCGCACCTTCGGCCTGACCATCGACGACGTGGCGACGGTCAACCTCACGCCGCCGGTGGCGGTCGAGGCCATGGCGTCCGGCCAGATCGACGTCACCGCGGAGTCCGAGCCGTTCGTCAGCCGGCATCTTCGGAGCGGGCAGGTGCAGGTCTGGCGGTCGGTGCACGACCTGCAGCCGGAGCACGTCCAGTCGGTCATGGTCTTCGGCCCACGGCTGCTCGACGATCGGCCCGACGTGGGCCAGCGCTTCATGACGGCCGTGCTCAAGGCCGTGCGCCGGTACCGGCTCGGCAAGACCGCCGAAAATCTCGCGCTCGTCGAACAGGCGTCGGGCCTGACCGCCGACGAGGTGGCAGGCGCCTGCTGGCCGACGCCGACCGAACACGCGCGCATCGGCCCGTCGGCCTTCAGGCGCTACCAGGAGTGGCTCGTCGGGCGCGGGCTGCTCACGCGCGTCCTCAGTGACGACGAGCTCGTCGATCATCGATTCGTCGACCACGCCAACGCGGAGCTCGCGCGGTGAACGGCCTGCGAACCCTGCAGATGTACGGGCGATTCATGGCGGGCCTGCCGTCCCACCTGCGGCGACGTCTGACCATCGAGCAGGCGAAGGCCAGCATCCAGGAAGGCCTGGCGAACCGCGAGTCGAACTTCCTCGCCATCGCCAGGCGCGGAATCTACGGCAACCCCAGCAGCCCATACCTGCCGCTGCTCGAGCTGGCCGGCTGCGCGTATGGTGATCTCGAGGCGTCGGTGCGCGCCAAGGGGCTGGAGCCGACGCTCGAGGCGCTGCGCGCCGAGGGCGTCTACGTCACGTTCGAGGAATACAAAGGTCGGCAGCCGCTCGTCCGCGGCGGCCGCACGTTCGCCCTGGACCCGCACGCCTTCGACAACCCGACGGCCTCGCGGGCCTATGCCGGCACCACCGGCGGATCGACCGGGGCCGGCACGCGCGTCGACACCGACCTCGACAACATCTACGCCCTGACGCGCCACGTCATGCTCGGCCGCGATGTGCATGGCGTGCTCGGCCTGCCCACGGCGCTCTGGAAGGGCACGTTGCCCGATCCGATCGGCGTCCAGGTGCTGCTCGGCAGCGTGCTCTACGACAACATCCCCGAGCGGTGGTTCACGCCCGTCACCCGTGACGACTACACGGCGCCGCTGCGATTCCGACTGGCTACGCAGTACATCCTGTGGATGAGCCGGGTGTGCCGGACGCCGTTCCCGTGGCCGGAGCCGCTGCCGCTCGACCAGGCCCACGTGCTCGCGCGATGGGCCGCGCATGCCGTCAAGACCCATGGCGGCTGCCAGATCGTCTCGTCGGTGAGTCTCGGCATGCGGGTGTGTGTCGCCGCAAAGGATGCCGGCCTCGATCTCACCGGCGCGAAGTTCTTCGGCGGCGGCGAGCCCATGACGCCGGCGAAGATGGCGGCGTTCACCGCCGTCGGCGCCCGTCACGTCACCATCTACGTGAGCGTCGACGCCGGCGTGATGGGCCTGCCGTGCGGGGCGCCGATCGAGGAGAACGACCAGCACCTGCTCGAAGACAACGTGGCGCTCATCCAGCATCCCCGCGCCGTGCCGGGAGCCGACGTCGACGTCGACGCCTTCTATTTCACGTCGCTCGGCGAGAAGTCCTCGAAGATCCTGCTCAACATGGAAAGCGACGACTACGGCGTCGTCGAGGAACGATCCTGCGGCTGCCCGCTCGAAGCGCTCGGGTACCGCCGCCACGTCCGGCAGATCCGCAGCTACGGGAAGCTCACGGGCGAAGGCGTGACGCTCGTGGGCAGCGAGATGGTGAGAGTGCTCGAAGAAGTCCTGCCGGCCCGCTTCGGCGGCACCGCACAGGACTACCAGCTCCTCGAGGAGCACGACGCTCAGGGGTTCACGAAGCTCGTCCTGCTCATCGCGCCACACGTCGACATCGCGAACGAGCAGGCCGTCATCGACGCGATGCTCGACGAAGTCAAGGCGGGGAGCGTCGCGGGCGGGCTGACCCACTCGTTCTGGAAGCGGGCGGGCACGTTCAAGGTGCGGCGGGAGCCCCCCGTCTGGACCGCCAGGGGCAAGCTGCCGAGCATCCGGATCGGGGGTTCGCGATGACCCGCCGCCGTGCGGGATGGCGCCGGCGACTTCGGCTGGCGGGAAGCCTGATCGGCCTGGCGCTCTCTGCCAGCGTGCTCGCCTGTGCCGAACCCGCGCGGGCTCCCGAAACCGGCCGCGACCGCGTGCGCGCCGTGGTCATGCCATACCTGACCTTCATGCCGTTCCACATCGCGCTCGAAGAAGGGTATTTCGAGGCGCAGCAGCTCGACGTCGAGTTCATCCGCCTCGAACGCATTCAGGAGCTGATGACGGGGCTGGCCCTGGGCGAGGTGGACGTGGCGGCAGGCATGCTCACGATCAGCGTGATGAACTCGGTGGAGAAGGGCGCGCGGATGCGCCTGGTTGCCGCGCTCGGGCACCTCTCGCAGGAGGGCTGCAGCTTCAACGGCCTGGTCGCCCGTCGCGAGCTCGTCGACTCGGGTGCGCTCGAAGACCCGGCCCGGCTCCGGTCGCTCACTTTCGATGCGGACGTCCTGCTGCCGTACGGCTACTGGCTCGACGAAACGCTGCGACAGTACGGCCTCACGATCGACGACGTCTCGATCGTGAACCTGCCGGAGGCGGCTGCCGTCGCGGCCATCCGCAACGGCTCGGTGGATGTGACCCTGGTGTCGGAACCGTTCCTCGGCCTCCTCGGCGCGTCACCGGAGGCGGCCGTCTGGAAAC
This sequence comes from uncultured Acidobacteriota bacterium, assembly GCA_963752045.1. Taxonomy (GTDB): domain Bacteria; phylum Acidobacteriota; class Vicinamibacteria; order Vicinamibacterales; family SCN-69-37; genus DATKDF01. Next base: position 30,903 of record CAVVWN010000001.1, read on the forward strand.
GGACCAACGAGCTCTTTCCTGACTACCAGATCTCCGTGATGATGTACGGGCCGGCGCTCCTCGACGAGCGGCCCGGCGTGGGCGAGCGGTTTGCGACGGCCATGCTCCAGGCCATTCGCCGCTACATGGAGGGCAAGACGCCCCGGAACCTGGCGATCGTCGAGCGGGCGTCCGGCCTCTCGGCGGCCGAAGTCGCCTCGGCGTGCTGGCCGGCCGCCCGCGCCGACGGCCGCATCGACCTCGCCGACTTCCACGGCTACCAGGCGTGGGCCGTGGCCCGGGGATACGCCGACCGCCTGCTGACCGAGCCGGAGCTGGTCGACCACCGCTTCATCGAGTACGCCAACCGGGAGCTGGCCAAATGAGCCGTCGGGTCTAGACGCGTGCGATTCGAGTGCACCGAACTCACCAAGTCGTATGAGACCCGCGGTGGGCGGGTCTCGGCGCTCGAGCACGTCTCGTTCAGCGCCGAAGGCCACGAGTTCGTCGGGATCGTCGGCCCGAGCGGCTGCGGCAAGACCACGCTGCTCAAGCTCGTGGCCGGCCTCATCACAGCCACGTCGGGCGAGGTGCGCATCGCGCGTGACGAGCCGAACGGCGGTCCGGCGAGCGCGTTCGTCTTTCAGGACCACGGCCTGTTCCCGTGGATGACCGTGCTCGACAATGTCGCCTTCGGGCTCGAGATGCAGGGCGTCGACCGCGCCGAACGCCGCGACCGCTCCCGCGCCTTCATCGAGCGCGTCGGCCTGGGACCGTTCGCCGCCAGCTATCCGCATCAGTTGTCGGTCGGCATGCGCCAGCGGGTGGGCATCGTGCGGGCCTTCGTGATGGACCCGCCACTGCTCCTGATGGACGAACCGTTCGGCGCGCTCGACTCGCAAACCCGACGCGTGCTGCAAGCCGAGCTGCTCCGGCTCTGGCGCGAGCAGCGCGGCATCGTCGTCTTCGTCACGCACGATATCGACGAGGCCGTCCGCCTCTCGGACCGGATCCTGGTGATGACCGGGAGGCCGGGCCGGATTCGCGAGGAGATTCCGATTCCCCTCGAGCGGCCGCGGGATCTCAGCCGGCTCGAGCCCCGCGAGATCAGCGAGATCAAGTGGCACATCTGGAACCTGCTGGAGCACGAAGTCCGCAGGAGCCTGGGGATCGACCGGTGAGCGCATCCCGCACCGGATCGACGGTCGCCTCCCGTGCTGAACGGCTGGGCCCCTTCATCATCGTGGCGGCCGCGCTCGCGCTCTGGGAAGTGCTCGGGCGCGCCGGCCTCGTCGGCTCGGTGTTCTTCCCCCGGCCGTCGGCCATTGCCGGCGCGCTCGGCGGGCTCGTCGCATCCGGCGACGTCTTCGTGCACGGCGGCATCACGATGGGCCGCACGCTCGTCGGGTTCGGGATCGGGGCCGGCGCTGGCGTCCTCCTCGGTTTCGCCATGGGCACCTGGCCCAGGCTCCACGCGCAGGTCGATCCGATCGTGGCGCTGCTGCATCCCATTCCCAAGATCGCCGTGCTCCCGCTCATCCTCGTGGTATTCGGGATCGACGAAGCGTCGAAGGTCGCGCTCGGCGCCCTGGGCGCCTTCTTCCCGATGCTCATCAACACGGTGGCGGCCGTGCGGCACATCTCGCCCACCTACTTCGAAGTCGCGCGAAGCTACGGCGCCGGGCCGGTCCGGACGTTCACGCGAGTGACGCTGCCGGGCAGCCTGCCGCTGGTGGTGACCGGCGCGCGGCTCTCGATCAACGTCGCGCTGATGCTCGTCATCGCGGGCGAGCTGCTCGTCGCGCAGCGCGGACTCGGACAGATGCTGTGGTTCTCGTGGCAGACCATGCACATCGCCGACGTCTACGCCTGGCTGGCCGTGACCGGCTGCCTTGGCGTCGCGCTCAACTGGGTGCTCGAGAGGATTTCCACACGCACCATGCCCTGGCGCGACGACGAGGGCCGCGTCGTGGGCTGACGGGGAGTTACCGACACCACCCGATGGCCACCGTCACTCCGACCCCGCGTCAGGGCCTGCTCGGCGGCGTGATCGTCACGCTCGTCGCCGAGGGGATCGCCCTGCCGGCCGGCCTCATCACGGCCATGGTGATGACGCGCGGCCTCGGCCCGGAGATCTACGGGCGGTTCACGGTCGTCGCCACGACGCTGGCCATCACCGAGTGGCTGCTCATCGCGGTGCTCGCGCGTGCGGTCGTGAAGTTCGTGGCCGAGGCCGACGACTGGCGACCGGTTGCCGGAACGTCATTCAGGATGTACGCCCTCTCGGGCCTGGCCATCGGCGCGGCCTTCTGGGCCCTTGCCGGACCCATCGCGGCCGTGCTCGACGATCCGATCCTCGCCGGCTACTTCCGCCTGTTTGCCGTCCAGATCCCGATCTTCGCGGCCGGCGCCGCCGGCCGGAACGTGCTCGCCGGACAGGCCCGGTACCGCGAGCAGGCGATGGCGAGCGCCGTGGGCTGGACCGGACGGGTCGTCTTCATCGTGCTGTTCATCCAGCTTGGCTTCGGCATCGAGGGCGCGATCCTCGGAAGCGTGTGCGGCACGCTCGCCGGCACGGTCACGGCCGTAGCGCTCGTCGGCGGCGCGCTCTGGGGCCCCGGAGGACTTCCGGTCCGCCAGTTGCTGCAGCTCGCCTTGCCGGCCTTTCTGGCGATGCTCGCGGCGCGGCTGCTCGACCAGGTGGGCCTCATCGCCCTCCAGGTGCTGACCGACGTGGAAGCCGAAGTCGGCTACTACGGAGCCGCGATGAACGTCCTGCTCGTCACGGGAGTCGTCGGTGCCGCGGTGACACCCGTGCTGATTTCCACGGTGACCGCGGCGCGCTACCGCGACGACCGGGAACAAGTACAGCTGGCCTCGACCGGAGCCATCCGCTTCGGCCTGGCCCTCTTTCCATTTGCGGCGATCATCGCCGGCGCGTCGCTCGAGCTCTCCACGCTGCTCTTCGGTCCCGACTTCCAGGCCGCGGCCGGGCCCATGGCGGCGCTCATCGTGGCCGCGGTCGCCCGGGCCAACATCGTGATCGTCTCGGCCGTCCTCATCGCCGTCGATCGCGCCTGGACGTCGGCGCTCATCGCCCTGCCGCTGCCGCTTGTGGCGCTCGCGGCGCAGGCGCTCGTGATCCCGGCCTACGGGGGCCTGGGTGCGGCCGTCGTGACCATGAGTGTCGCGCTTGCCGCAGCCGTCGTGTCCGTGCTCGTCGCCCGGCGCGCGATCGGCGCGCCGGCACCGGTGGCCACCGTCCTGCGAAGCGCCGTGCTGAGCGCACTCGGCTACCTGCTGGCCCTCGGCTGGGCGACACCCGGGTTCTTCGTGCTCCTGAAGTTGGGCGTCCTCTCGGCGGGGATCCTCGGGGCCTTCCTCATGTCGGGCGAGCTGAGCGCCCAGGAGCTGCGCACGCTCGGAAACACCGTGCTCACCGGGCGCCGTACGCCGCCCGCCCGCCCGCGAATGCCCGGGCCGCGATAGCACGATAGAATGAGTCGTTTGTCGTCGGGCCAGAGGGGCTGGTAGAGCGGTGTTTTCCCCGCCCGCGTGATTTTGCGCCCCCGCCCGGGACCTGGGCCACGTCCCGGGCGTCGACAGGCAAGGTGCGCCGACGTTGGCGCGGATTGTGCGTACGCAGGGACAGGTGCTGTGCGGCCAGCCGTCCGCTGGCCGGCCTCCGAGGAGTCGATGATGTCGAGAGGAACTGAGCGAGAACCGAACACCGAAAGCCGCCGGGTGCCGGCCGGCTTCTATCGGGCTGCCGCCGTGCTGGCACCGGCCTTCATCCTGGCGTTCCTGGCGTCGTGCGACACGAGCCGAACCGAGCCGTCGCCGACGACGACCACGACGACGACTGCCGCCCCGCCCACGACCACCACGACGACCACGTCGACCACAACGACCACCGCCGGGCCGGGCCCGACCACGACGACCACGACGACCACGACCACGGCCGGCGCGGTCGACTACGCGACTCAGATACATCCGATCTGGACGAGCGAGGGATGCACCGACTGTCACACCGGCGGCAACCCGCTCGACCTGACCGGCAGCCCGACGACCACCTGCGGGTCCATCAACGCACGCGATGGGTCGAACCAGAACCTGATCATCCTGGGCGACCAGCGCGCCACGTCGCAGATCATCGAGAAGCTGAACGGCAAGGTGTCCCACGTGGGCGGCACCTTCTCCTGCTGGGATTCCGACAAGCCCTGCTACCTGACGATCCTCACCTGGCTCGGTCAGGGCGCCAAGGGACCCGGCGGCGCAAGCTGCGGCGGTTAGCACGCTTTGAAGCGCGCGTCTGACGCGCTCGTCGTAATCGGGGCGATGGTGCTGGTTGTCTGGCACCTTCGCCCCGACCTGCTTCTGACGCCAACCATCACGACCGGCGGCGACACCGCGTCGCACTACTACACCGCCTGGTGGCTTCGCCACGAGCTTCTTCCTTCAGGCCGGCTGACCGGATGGGTGCCGGGCAACTACGCGGGCTTTCCGCTCTTCCAGGTCTATTTCCCGCTGCCCTTCGTCCTCATGGCGGCGCTCTCACTCCTGACCGGGCTGCCGGTCGCCTTCAAGCTCCTGACCGTCGCGGGGCTCGTGGGGCTGCCGCTCTCGGCCTACTGGGCCTTCCGGCTCTTGCGCTTCGACTTCCCCACCCCGGCCCTTGCGGCCGCCTTCTCGGTGGCGTTCCTCTTTCACGAGGCCGACTCGGTGTGGGGCGCCAACATCGCCAGCACGCTCGCCGGCGAGTTCACGTATTCGTTCGGCACGGCGCTGCTCGTTGTCTTCGCCGGAACGCTCTACCGCGGCGTCGTCTCCGGCCGCGGCGCGGCCGGTAACGGCCTGCTCCTCGCCGCCATCGGGCTCAGCCACGCCTACACTCTGCTGGCGGCGGCCGCCTTCGGCGCGTACCTCGTCCTCTGCCATCCTGACGGCCGCCGAGGACTCCCCTACCTCGTCACGGTCGGCCTCATCGCGTTCGGCCTGATGGCGTTCTGGGTGCTGCCGCTCCTCGCCTTTTCCGAATACACGACCGGATACAGCATCATCTGGCCGATCGGCGGACTCACGCACGTCGTGCCCGTCATCCTCTGGCCCTTCGCCGGGTTGCTCGCCGCGGGGCTCCTCGCTGCCATCCGCCACCGCGTCGGCCGGCGCAACCTCCCCGGCGGGCGCACGCTGGACCACAGGGTGCCTTACCTCCTGTCGCTCGCGGCCGGCGCCGGCCTGCTGTACCTCTCAGCCTGGAAGCTGGACGTGGTCGACATCCGGTTTCTGCCGTTCGTGCAGCTCACGATTGCGCTCGTCGCGGCGGTTCCCGCGGCGGGAGCCGTCCGCGCGGTCAGCTCGCGGCTCGGCAGCCGGAGCGCGCTTGGTGCCGTAGTGCTTGCGGCTGTCGCGGCAGGGACGGCGCTCGGCTGGAGCCATCGGCAGGTGACGATTGCCCGCGACTGGTCGGCCTGGAACTACGGCGGCTTCGAACGCGCGCCGGGGTGGCCGGCCTACCGCGGCGTGAACGACGCGGTGCGGCGCACGTGGGCCGACCCGCGCGTGGCCTACGAGCACAGCCCCGCCCACAACGACACGGGCACGATCCGGGCGTTCGAGTCGCTGCCGCTCTTCTCCGGCGCCTCGACGCTCGAAGGGCTGTACATGCAGTCGACGATCAGCTCACCGTTCGTCTTCTACATCCAGTCGGAGATTTCGGAGCTTCCCTCCTGCCCCCTGCTGCCCTATCACTGCGGCCGGCTCGATGCGGCGCGCGCGGCCGAGCACCTTCGGCTGTACAACGTCTCGGATGTCATCACCCGAAGCGACCGCGTCACGACCGCTCTTGCGTCGTCGTCGGAGTTCTCGAAGTCCGCGGAGGTTCCGCCGTACACGGTCTTCCATCTGGCCGGCACGCCAGGCACGTACGTGGAACCGCTGCGATTCGAGCCGGTCGTGATCGCCAGCGAGAACTGGAAGGCGGACTTCTTCGCCTGGTTCAAGCGACCCGGCTCCGGGGACGTGCCGATCGTGCGCGCCGGTCAGGGTGACACGGCCGGCGCCGGATGGGCGCAGGTGACATCGCTCCCCGATCGGATGCCGCGCCTGCCGCTGCCAGAGGGCGTCGTTGTCACCTCGGAGCTCGAGCCCGAGGAGATTCGCATTCACACGTCCCGGCCCGGCCACCCGCTGCTCGTCAAGGTGAGCTACCACCCGCGCTGGCACGTCGAGGGAGCCGACGCGGTCTGGCTCGCCTCGCCGTCGTTCATGCTCCTCGTGCCCCGGCAGCCCGACGTCCGGCTCGTGTACGGACCGACGGCGATCGATCGGGCCGGAGCGGCCATCACGGGACTCGCACTCCTCTCCCTCGCCGTCGCCGGGCTGAGGTGGACACGCCGGCGCCGGGCGCGCCGCGACGACACCGGCCGTGAGCCGCTCGCCCAGCCGTCGCGGACGACGACGGACCGGCACGCGCTCGACCGGGTGTTCGCCGCGCGACGCAGGTGGGCGCCCGCGGTGGTCGTGGCCCTGGTGCTCGGCTCGGTCGGCGCGCGTCTGGATTACACCGACCCGTGGATTCCCCACCGGGAGGGTCTCGAACGCTTCACCGCGGGCAACTACGCCGCCGCCGAGCCGCTGCTCGCCGAGTCGATGGCCCTCGCACCGTCGTCGTCGGCGGCCTACTACTCTTTCTACTACTTCGCGCTCTCGGCCCACCGGTCCGGCCGATGGGAAGAGGCGATCGCGCGTTTCTCGCGGTTCCGGCTCGACTATCCCGACGGCGAGCACGTCGCCGAAGCCGGCTTCCGCATCGCCGAGTCGCTCGACGGCCTCGACCGCACCGACGAGGCGGTTCACGCCTACCTCGACGTCATCGACCGGTTTTCGGACACTCGGTGGGCGGGGTTCGCGGCGACGCGACTCACGGCCATCACGGCGGCATATGATCAGCACACCGCCGCGGCTTCGGACACACGCGACGAGGGCGGGAGCCCCTAGGCGGCACGCTGTCTCATGTCGGTCACCGTCGGGATCCCGGTCTACAACGAGGAAGAGCTGCTGCGCGCCAACACGCTGCGGCTGCTCGACTATCTCCGCGCGCGCTACGACGACGTCGAGATCATCATCGGCAGCAACGGCTCGACCGATGACACGGTGCGGATCGGGGAGGCGCTCGCCGGCGAAGTCCCGGAGGTACGGTTCTTCCATCTGCCCGAGCCGGGCGTCGGCCGGGCGTTCCGCCGGTTCACGGAGCTTGCGCGCTCGGAGCGCCTGGTGTCGATGGACATGGACCTCGCCGTCGATTTCGCGTTCATCGACGAGGCCATGCGCCGGCTCGACACGTGCGACATCGTCGTGGGATCGAAGTTCACGGGCAGTCAGAAGCGGTCTCGTTTCCGGCGATTCGGATCGGAAGTGTTCGTCTGGCTCGCCTCGTCGATGCTCGGCATCGAGTTCGTCGATTTCTCGATTGGCGCCAAGGCCTATCGCACGCCGGTCGTCCGGCGCTACGCGTCGCTCATCAGCCACGGGTCGGCCTACGTGCTCGACCTCGTCTACTACGTCCATCGCGACGGCGGCCGGGTCGTCCAGGTGCCCGTCGCCTGCGAAGACTACCGGCACAGCAAGTTCAATCTGGGCCGTGAAGCCATCCACAAGTTCTCGAACCTCGCGCGGCTCTGGTGGCGGCGCAACGCGCGCGTGACCTGATGGCCTGTCAGACATAGATCCGACTCAGCGCATCAGCCGGCCGAGCAGACGGGCGCCGCGCAGGGCGCTGCCGAGACGACGCGGGCGGAGCCGGCTCGTGACGTACGACGGGCGCAGGTAGAAGGACCGGAGCGCCCGCCGCCGCGTCCGCTCGAGGGCGGCGAGGTCGTGCGAGGCGTCGAAAGGCGGGAACGGTTCCTCGAACGGGCCGGCGAGCTCGTGAAAGCGGGTGCCCGGATACGGGGACGCGATGTTGAAGGACGCGTAGTCCGGATTGAGGTCGCAGGCGAGCTCGATGGTCTCGCGCTGCTCGTCGGCGGTTTCGCCCGGGTGGCCGATGAGGAAGAACAGGGCCGTCTCGAGGCCGCATCGCCGCACGAGCGCGTGCTGATCGCGGATCTGCTGGAGCTTCAGCCCCTTCCTGAGCGCCGTGACGTGCCGCTCTGCGCCCGTCTCGACGCCGAAGTGAATCAGCCGGCAGCCGGCGCGCCTCATCAGGCGCAGGAGCGGCTCGTCGACCTGGTCGAAGCGGGTCTGGCAGGTCCAGCGGAACGTCCAGCCGCGCCGGAGGATCGCCTCGCAGAGCGCGACGACCGGCTCACGGTGGAAGGTGAACTCGAGGTCGATGAAGTAGGCGTGGCGAAACGCCGTGTCGGCGAGCGCCCGCTCGATCTCGGTGACGACCTGTTCGACCGTCTTGCGCCGCACCGGCTTGCCGTACATCTCGCGCGAGCAGAACGTGCAGCCGAACGGGCACCCGCGCGCGGTCTCGAGGACGAGGAACCGGTCGCCAAGCAACTCGTAGTGGTAGCGGTCGATGTCGAGCAGGTCGAACGCGGGAACCGGCAGGGTCGTGAGATCGACCGGCGCGGCACGCTCGGCGAAGAGCCTGCCGTCGCGCCTCACCGCCAGACCGGGCCCCCCGTCAGCGGCGGCCGAACCCGCCACGAGGCCTATTGCGGCTTCGGGCTCACCGATGATGAGCCCGGCCGCACCACTTTCTTCGAGCACCCAGTCAGGACGCATGGTGCCGTGGGTGCCGGCCACCCAGGTCTTCTCGCCCGCAAAGGACCGGACGAATCGGAAGGTGGCCTCGGTATCGAGCGTCGGGCACTGCCAGCGGTCGAGCGGCGTGGTCGTGACCACGATGCGGTCGGCAGCCTCGGCCGCCGCCTCGCGCGTCGCCTCGGGCACGACGCCGGCCCGATAGTCGAGCAACCGGACCTCGTGACCGTCCCGCCGGAGCAGCGCCGCACAGTTGAGCAGATCGAGTGGCACCCAGGGCCGCGAGAACCGGCGCACCGCTTCACCGTCTTCGGTGTGCGGCGCATTGACCAGCAGGATGCGCATCGTCCGATAGTAGGATACTCAGTATGTTCAGCGCGCTTTCACCGGCCGAGCCCGGACGCCAGATGCCGGCGCCGCTTGCTGCGGCCTCGATGCTGGCGGTCGCGATCGTCCTTCTGGGACCCGCGGCAGGCGCGCTCCACGGCCAGTCGGGAAAGAACCTCGAGCGCCCGCCGACATGGAAGGCTCGCTATGATGCCGGCGTCTCGTCCGACCGTGCCCACGTCGTGATGCGACCGGGCTGGCACATCAATCCCGGGGCGGCCGGGATCTTCTGGGACCCGGGCCAGTTTGCTGACGGCAACTACTCGGTGACGAGCACGATCTTCCTGTTTCCGCCGGGACAGGGTGATCCGCCGTCGCAGGTCGACGCGCCGTACGGCGTGCTCCTCGGCGGCTCCAATCTCGACGGACCCAGTCCGAGCTACCTGACGTTCCTGCTGCGGAACGACGGGAGGTTTCAGGTGACTGTCGAGCACGCCGGCGGCACGCGAGAGGTATTGCCGTGGACGGCGCACAAGGCCATCGCGGTCTGGGCCGACGGCAGCGAGGGCACCGCCAGGAACGTGCTGGCGGTCAACGTGACCGAAACGACGGTGGCCTTCTTCGTCAACGACGAACCGGTCGGATCGGTCCCGCGGGCGGGGCTCAGGCTCGAAGGCGTGGTGGGACTGCGGGCCGGGGACGGGCTCAGCCTGCACATCACGGACCTCGTCATCGGCCCCACTCGCCGGTAGCGGACGCGGACACGGCGCGCACGACAATGAGCGCATTCTCGACATTGAAGATGTACGGGCGGTTCGTCGTCGGGCTGCCCGCTTACCTCAGGCGCCCGGCGTTGACGCTCGACGAGGCGCGGGACTCGCTCAGGCGAGGACTCGCCGAGCGCAACCAGCACTTCCTGCACATCGCCAGGCATGCCATCTACGGTAACGCGCGCAGCCCCTATCTGCGGATGCTGCGCATGGCCGGCTGCGCGTACGGCGACCTCGAAAGCTCGGTACAGCGGAAGGGCCTCGAACCGACGCTCGAAGACCTGCGGGCGGCCGGCGTCTACGCGACATTCGAGGAATACAAGGGCCGAATGCCCATTGTCCGCGGGAGTCAGACGATCGAGGCGGACGAACACGCCTTCGACAACCCGCTCACCACGAAGGTCTACGAGGGGCGGACGGGCGGCTCGACGGGCGTCGGCACGCGCGTCGAAACGGACCTGGACAACCTCTACTCGCAGGCGCCGCACCTGATGATGGGCCGCCACGTTCACGGCTTGCTCGGTGTGCCGATGGCCGCATGGCACGGCGAGCTGCCCGACCCGACCGGAGTCGGCATCTACCTCCGCGCGGTCACCTACCGCGGCCATCCGGTCCGCTGGTTCACGCCCGTCACGCGGGACTACTACAAGCCCCCGTTCAAGTTCCGCGCGGCCACGAACTACGTCGTCTGGATGAGCCGGCTGTGCGGCCTGCCGTGCCCGCCGCCCGAGCCGCTGCCGCTCGACCAGGCGGCCGTGCTCGCCCGGTGGGCGTCCGACGCGGTGAGGACGCACGGCGGCTGCGAGGTCGTCTCCACGATCAGCCTGGCGCTGCGCGTGTGCCTGGCCGCCGAAGAGGCGGGCATCGACTTGAGGGGCGCGAGCTTCTTCGGCGGCGGCGAGCCGTTCACGGCCGCCAAGAATGCCGTCTTCAAGCGGGTCGGCGCGCGCTACGTGGCGATGTACATCAGCGAAGACACCGGCCCGATGGGCATGCCGTGCGCACATCCGGTCGAGGAGAACGACCAGCACCTGCTCGAGGACAACGTCGCGCTCATCCAGAGCCCGCGTGAGGTGATGGGCTCGGGCGTCGAAGTCGATGCGTTCTACTTCACGTCGCTGCGCCCGACGGCGTCGAAGGTGCTGCTGAACATGGAGAGCGACGATTACGGCATCGCGGAAACGCGATCGTGCGGATGCCCGTTCGAGGAGCTCGGCTACCGCCGCCACGTCCGGCAAATCCGGAGCTTCGGCAAGCTGACGGGCGAGGGCGTCACGCTCGTGGGGAGCGAGATGATCCGTATTCTCGAAGACGTGCTGCCCGCGCGGTTCGGCGGCGGCCCGCAGGATTTTCAGCTGCTCGAAGAGGAAGACGAACGCGGCCTGACCCGGCTGACCATCCTCGTGGACCCCGCCGTGCCGGTGGCGCGCGACCAGGACGTCATCGATGCCATGCTCGAAGCCATCAAGGACGGCAGCGACGCCGGAGGCCTCGCGAGCACCTTCTGGCAGCAGGCCGACACGTTCCGCGTCCGCCGGCAGGCGCCGATATGGACGGCGCGCGGCAAGCTCATTCCGATCCGGGTTGCGGCCATACACGACCGGCCCACGCGCGGCGCCGATGGCCCGGCGCCCATGGACCGCGGCTGATGAGCGCAACAGGCGCACGTCGTGCGGTCGCGCTCGGCCTGCTCGCCGGTGCCGCACTCACCGCGTGTACGTCGGCGCCAGACGACCAACGCCCCACCCGCGACCACGTCCGGGCGATCGTCCTCCCCTACCTCACGATGGCGCCGCTTCACATCGCGGCCGCGGAAGGCTACTTCGAGAAGCAGAACCTCGACGTGGAGTTCATCACGCTCGGGCGCAACCAGGACATCATGGCGGCGCTCGCGCACGGCGACGTCGACGTCGCGGCCGGCATGCTCACCGTCAACGAGCTCAGCCTGGCAGCCACCGGCGCCCGCGTCCGGATGGTGGCGGCGCTCGGCGAGCTGCGGCCGGACGAGTGCGCCTTCACCGCCTTTGTCGCCCGCCGCGAGCACGTCGCCTCCGGCGCCCTCGACGATCCCGCGCGTCTCCGGAACCTGCGCGTCGATGCCGACCTGCTCATTCCCTTCGGCTACTGGATCGACGAGTGGCTGCGCCCGCACGGGCTGACGGTCGACGATCTCGACATCGTCAACCTGCCGAGCCCGGCCGCGGTGGAGGCGCTCGCCAACGGGGCCATCGACGTGACCATCGAGTCGGAGCCCTTCCTCACCGTGTACCGCGGGATGCCAGAGGCCGCCGTGCTGACGTCGGTCGGCGAGCTCACGCCGGGATACGTGCTGTCGATGGTCATGTTCGGGCCAACGCTCATCGACGGACGGCCCGGCGTCGGCGAGCGATTCCTGACGGCACTGCTCGAGGCCATCGCCCAGTACCGGCTGGGAAAGACGGCCCGTAATGTCGAGATCGTGCAGCGGTTCACCCGGCTCAGCCCGGCGCAGGTGTCGAGCGCCTGCTGGGCGTACATGCGCGAGGACGCGCGGCTCGATCCGGCCGTCTTTCGCGACTATCAGGCCTGGTCGGTCGCCCACGGCCTCGTCGATCGGGTCCTCGCCGATGACGAGCTCTTCGACCAACGGTTCATCGATCGGGCCAACGAGGCGTTCCGGCGATGATCGGACGCCGCCCGATCGCCCTCGGTCTCGTCTGGGCTCTCGCTGCCGGCGCCTGCAGCGGGAGCGCGCCATCCGAGCGGCCACGCGACCGGGTGAGGGCCATCGTCATGCCCTACCTCACGCTCATGCCGTTTTACATCGCCGAAGAGGAGGGCTTCTTCGACGAGCAGGGCCTCGATGTCGAGTTCATCCGGGTGGCGCGCAACCAGGACATCATGGCGGCGCTCGCCACGGGCGACGTGGACGTGGCCGGCGGCATGCTCACCATCAACGAACTCAACCTGGTGCTCACCGGCGCCCGAGTCCGCATGGTGGCCTCGCTCGGCGACCTGAAACAGGACGCCTGCCCGAGCGTCGCAGTCCTCGCCCGCCGCTCGGTCGCCGAGTCGGGCGCGCTCGACGACCCCGCGCGTATCCGCACAATGCGCTTCGACGTCGACGAGCTGGTGCCCATCGGCTTCTTCGCCGATGTGCTCCTCCAGCGCTTCGGCCTCGGCATCGACGACGTCAGCCGGGTGAACATGCCGAGCCCGGTGACCCTCGAGGCCTTCAAGGCCGGCACGATTGACGTCACGGTCGAAGGCGAACCGTTCGTGACGATGCTCGAAGCCGCCGGCGACGCCGTCGTCTGGGAGCGGGGTGACGCCCTCGCGCCGGACTTCGAGATCGCGATGATGATGTACGGCCCCACGCTCCTCGACGAGCGTCCGGACGTCGGCGACCGCTTCGCCGTGGCGATCCTGAAGGCCATCCGCCAGTACCGGATCGGGAAGACAGCGCGCAACCTCACCATCGTCGAGCACGGAACGGGCCTCGCGCCAGCCGTGGTGGCGTCGGCCTGCTGGCCCGTCGTCGGTCCCGACGCGCGCATCCATCCAGATGCGCTCCGCGGGTATCAGGAATGGTCGGTGGGCCGGGGCCTCGTGGGCCGGGTCCTCGACGACGACGAGCTGTTCGATCTGGGGTTCATGGAGAGGGCCAACGCGGCGTTGGGACCTGTCGGTCCTTCACCGAAGAACCAGTGAGCCGAGTTCCACCTCGCGGGTGTCCATGCGGCCCACCGACAGGCTGGCGCGGAGCCTGTCGGTTCGCTCGAGCGCAGTCCCGGGCGCCGCGCCCTTGACGCCAATGGCCGCGTGCATCACCTGGAACTGGCCGCGCAAGTCGACGGCGAGCCCCAGCGTGGAGAGCGCCGCAACCGCCTCGTCGGTGAGCGCGCGTGACGCGTCGAACTCGGTCGCTACGACGACGACCCCGCCGGCCGGCACGCGGTCGATGAACGCCACCATCGCCGCCGCGTCGCTCTCACTCCAGGACAAGTCGAAAGCGCCCGTATCGAGGACACGGCCGCTTGCCGGGTCGATCGCGACCAGGTAGTAGCCGCGGTCGGGCCGGAACATCCGCCCGTTGACCATGACGACCGCGCGCTCGCGATCGGAGGTTACCTCCACGTCGGCGGCCAGCCGCACGCCTGTCGTGCCAATCGGATGCGTCTCGGCGGCCTCGGTGAAGCGGTACGCCGCAGCAAGCTGGAACGCGTTCATGCCTTCGAGCAGATCGGGCGTGAACGGCACCCGGTGCATCGTGAATCCGGATCCGCCGGCGTCGGTCGCCTCGAAGAGTGCCCGATCGTTGAGCGACACGACGAGCGCGCCCTCGGTGCCAGGGCGGCCCGATGTGAGCCGAGCCTCGAAGACCAGTTCGCGCTTGTCAGCGAGCTCTCCATACGGCCAGCGCCGGAACAGCTCCGCGCCGTGGCCTCGATCGACGATCTCGAAGATGTACTCCGACCCGAAGCGCGCGCGCTCGAGGAGCGCGCCGGGCTGCGCCGCGATATCGGCGAGCACCCGAGCGCGGTCGTCTGGTGCGTAGATCTCCGTCCGCACGACGGCAAAGCGCGGATGGAAATGCTCCCAGAGAACCGCGAGCTGATCGGGCGACAGGTCCGGCTCGGCCTCGAGGGCCTTGTACTGCCACGGAATGAGATAGCCAGTGCCGTTGACGACCCGGCGGCCGTACCGCTGGCTGGCGTACATCGCCCACATGTTCGTCCAGTGGAGCGGATAATCGACGACGGCCCCTGTCTCCGGTTCCTGCGCGAGCCAGCGGTCGGCCTGCGTGGGCCCGGGCGCGGGCCGCAGGTCCGGGTTGGTGAATCGCAGGTCCAGGTTGACGAGCACGAGCAGTACGATCGCGATGCCAGCCGATGCGGCGGCGCTTCGGCCCCGCAGCAACCGCGCCACCCCGAACCCGGCCAGCACCGACGTACCCAGCGAGAGAAGCAGCGACAGACGTTCGGGAGCCCTGATCACGAGCCGGACTGGCAGCAGGTCGAACCGCCACAGACCCGATCCGATGTCGACCGGACCAGCGAACACACGGGGGCCGAGGGCAAGAAGGGCCCCGGCGACCGCGACGACCGTGTAGGCGAGCACGTGCCGCACTTCCCCATCGACTGGGCCCGCGCGCGTGGATGCGGAGAGTCCGACGGCGCCAAGGGCCAGTCCGAAGAGCACGACGGGCGCCGCCGGCCGCAGTACGCCGAGCAGGAACTCACCGGGCGGGCCGGCGACGGCGGCGACGAGCGCCGCGACGACGAGCGCGGCCGTGAGGGCGGCGATCCACGCGAGGATCCGCCGCGACGAGGACGGAGGCGCGCACACGCGCCGCAGGACGACCAGTGCCGGCAGTGTGAGCGCCAACGCCATGACGCCCGGGAACACGCCGGGGTGGCTCTCCTCGAATGGCGACAGCCACGCGCGATACGGCGCCATCGACGTGGCGGCCGGCGCGATGAGCCCGGCAAGATTTGCCGACATGTTGACGATGGAGCCCATCGTCTCGCGTCCCTCTCCGGTGAGCGGCGGCCACTGGGCCCCGATGCGCATGTAGGCACGCGCGAGGGGCACGAGCGCCAGCCCGCAGAGAATCGCAACGAGCACCAGTCCCGCTGCTGGCCGTCGCGCGCGCGACAGATCGCCCGTGAGCAGCCAGACCGCGACGAGGCCGACGCCAATGGCTCCGATGATGGCCACATGCCACGACGCAAGCGCGAGCAGCAGGGTGGCCAGCGCGAAGCCCGCCCAGCGCGCCCAGGTCGGCCGCTCGACGTATCGATGGAGCATGAGGAGCGAGAGCGGCAGCCACTGAGTCGCCAGCAGGTGTGCCTGTGTCAGGTGCAGCGCGCGGTACCCGCTGAACGCAAACAGGCACCCGGCGACGAGGCCGGCACCCGCCGATCCCGTCAGGCGACGCACGAGCAGGTGAGTAAACACGCCACTCAGGACAAACGTGGCGAAGAGCACGGCGTTGTAGATATAGACGCCGTCGGCGCCGCCCGCGGCGAGCGGCGCCGCGAGCACCGCACTCGAAAACTGATGGTCCAGGATGGCCAGCGTGTTCCGGAACGGATAGAAAATGTTCCCGTCCATCAGGTGTCCGGGATCGCGTACGAGCCGCTCCGCCATTTCCGTGAGCGACCACATGCCCGGCAGCACGTCCTCTGCCGCGTGAATCTGACGTGACGGGGCGTAGCCAAGCGGCCAGGTGTGGATCACGGCGAGCGCGCCGAACACGAGCAACGCAGCAAGCGTACCGACGGAGGTGCGGAGCTTTGGCATAGGAAGCCGTGCCGCCGGGCGGCCGAGATCGGCGGAATTATGGCATGCCGCTTCCCGATACGGGCCGGCGCAGGCGCGACGCCTCCCGATCCCGGGCGGTACGCGGGACCGATGTCGACAAGCCGCACCGGGGTCTGGTACCCTCGGATGGCCTTTTCGAAGGTCCGTGCTTCCCTGCCAGGAGTGTTCGATGTCTCAGTGGATTCCCACCCGCCTGCTCGCGGTTCTGCTTCTGCTTGCCCCGGTCGCCGCGACGGGTCAGACGACGAGTGGCGTGATCGACGGCGTCGTCACCGACCCGAGCGGCGGTGTCCTGCCCGGCGCGATGGTCGTGGCCAACAGCCCGGCCCTCATTCAGCGCGACCTCACCGTCTATTCGGATGCGAGCGGATACTTTCGACTGACCCTGCTGCCGCCCGGCGTGTACCAGGTGTCGTTCCGCATGCAGGGATTCCAGCCGGTCGTGCGGACGGACCTCGTCGTCCGCGTGGGCCAGACGACGCGCGAGGACGTCACGCTCGAGGTCGCCTCCGCGCAGGAGATGATCACGGTGACGGCCAACGCGCCGCTCATCGACCCTCGCAGCGCGAAGCTGGCGTTCACGTACACGTCGGAGCTCGCCGAAAACATCCCGACGGCGCGCAACATCAACGATCTGTTCGCCACGATTCCCGGCGTCCAGAGCGCGAACAACTTCGGCATCTACCAGCCGGGCGTCATCGAAGTGCAGACCGTGCTCGCCGCCGGCGAGCGGGCCAACGCCTACACGCTCGACGGCGCCAACGTCACCGACCCGGCCGGCCAGTGGAACATGCTGAGCTTCATGCCGTACGACACGATTGCCGAGGTCCAGCTCGTCAAGTCGGCCAAGCCCGCCGAGATCCCCTTCCAGGGAGGGCTGTTCAACACGATCACCAAGTCCGGCGGCAACGAGTTCAGCGGAGTCTTCGGCGGGTACTACTCGAGCGATGCCCTGCAGAGCACCAACGGCCAGAAGATCCGGGAGGAGTTCGACCTCGAGTCCACAAACCAGATCGTCGACGGCTACGAGGTCTCCGCGAGCCTCGGCGGCCACATCGTCCGCGACGCGCTCTGGTGGTACGGATCGGCGCGACGGATGAAGGACACGTCGGACGTGCTGGGATTCCCGACCAATATCACCAATGAGATCACGTCGCTCTCGGGGAAGGTCACCTGGCAGGCCAACGACAGGCACCGGTTCGCATTGACCACCACCCACTTCGAACAGGACGTCAGCCATTTCCTGTTTGGTTTCGCGCCGTCGCTCGCGCTCGACGTCAACGCGACGGCGGTCAGACCCGTCGTCGGCACGACGGCCGGCGTCACCTGGTCCGGCATTCTCAGCACGAACCTGGTCGCCGAGATGAGCTTCGGCAAGTCCGTCCAGGGGTTCGACCAGAACATGCAGCCCGGCACGTCTCTGCCGGCCATTCTCGACCTGGCGACCGGCGCTCGCTCGCAGAATCTCGGCGACGGCACGCGCGTGCAGGACAACGACAACCTCAGCCTCGCCGGATCGCTTGCCTGGTTCGTCCCGAAGGCGGCCGGCCGCCACGACATCAAGGTCGGCTTCGAATACACGCCGACGACGTCGAAGATCCTGTTCGACGACTTCGAGGATCACCGCCTGCACACCAGCCGCGGCAACAAGTTCGCCGTGCGCTTCCTGAGCACGCCGTCGCCGGCGGTCTGGGACAACGACCAGACGTCGCTCTACGCGCAGGACGACTGGAGCATCGGCAGCAGGCTCACGATCAACGTCGGCGTGCGGTTCATGCACCTCGTCGCGGGCACGCCCGTGCAGCAGGTGAGCGGCGGCAACTGGGCGGGTACCGCGATTGCCGAGCGGTTCCCGGCCCTGAACGCCACGACCCTGCCGGCAACCGAGCTGGTCCGCTGGAACACCGCCGAACCCCGGTTCGCGCTGTCGTACGCGCTCGACGATTCCAGCCGCACGATCCTCAGGGGCGGCGCCTCGCGGTACTACCACCACCTGCCGAGCTTCGGCCTGTTCGTCTCGAACCCGGCCTTCCCGCTCAACTACGTCACGCTCTGGTTCGACCGGAACAACGACAACCTCTTCCAGATCGGCGAGGACGGCCGGCTCCTCTTCTCCTTCGGCGGACAGCTCAATCCGGTGGACGACGACATTCGCCGCCCGTACACCAACGAGTACATGATTGGCCTGAGCCACGAGCTGACGAGGGACATGCAGGTCAGCGCGAACTTCATCTACCGGAAGGACCAGGACATCAACGGCACCATCGATTCCACCGTGCCGTTCGACACGTACACGCCCGTCGACCGCACCGACCCGGGCCCGGACGGCGTCATCGGCACGGGTGACGACGGCATGATCACGGTGTACGCGCGGGATCCGGCCACGATCGGCAAGTCGGTCCTGCTGCTGACCAACCCCGAGGGCGACGATCGCACCTACAAGGGCCTCGAGCTCACCGCCTCCAGGCGGTTCACCAACAACTGGCAGGCCGTCGCCTCGCTCATCGTCTCCGAGATGGAGGTCATCCAGCCGACGGTGGCGCTGGCCTCATCGGGCATCTTCGACAACCCGAACGGCATCATCAACGCCAAGGGACTCGACCCCACGAACCAGACCGTGCAGGTCAAGCTGCAGGGCACGTACATCTTCCCCTTCGGCCTCTCGGCGAGCGGCTTCTACAGCTACATCAGCGGCACGCCTTATACGCGCGAGCTCGTCGTCGAGGGACTGCCGCAAGGGACGTTCAGGGTATTCGCCGAGCCGCGCGGCGCGAGCCGGACCGACAACGCGAACCTCATGGATCTCCGGCTCGAGCAGCGGTTCCGCTTCGGCACGTCGACGTACTTCGGCGTCATCCTGGACGTCTTCAATCTCTTCAACGCCTCGACGGTGGTCGACTACGGAAGGATCACGGGCGTCGACTACGGCGAGCCCGTGGCCATCCGCAATCCGAGGCTCGCGCGCCTGGGCGTGCGATTCAGCTGGTAGGACCGGCGCCGCGTCTGATCGGCTCAGCGCCCGTAGGCGGCAAACGCGATGACGTTACCGCCTGGCTCGCGCACGTAGATTTCATCCGCGCCCCACTCGGTGCGGCGCCGGGGAATGACCACCTCGGCATCGCCCAGCCCGGCCACGACCCGATCGAGATTGTCTACCGTCAGGTAGACGAGCGACGTCGTGTCGGCCATGAGCGCGGCGGCCTCGGCCATGTTCGCCTGGAGGTTCGCCTTCGAGTGATAGTGGATCTCGAGGCCGTCTTTCGCGATCGACACGAAGATCAGCTTCCCGTCGACCCAGTTGGGGCTGGCCTGGCTGAAGCCGAGCGCCTCCCAGAACGGCAGCACCGGCTCGATGGCCTCGACAGCCAGGATCGGCGTGACCCGCTGCAGGGTGGCGGGCGTGACGGCGACCGTTGCGGATCCGGCCGCGTCAGGCGGGGCCCCTCCCCCGGGGCCCTCGGTTGGCGCACCGCACGCCATAGCGGCGCCGGCCATGAGCACGACGATTAGCCTCTTCGACGACAACATTCGAACCTCCATCCATGCCTTGACGGCAAACCACGCGAGCCGTTCGCGCTCCAGCCAGACCAGGACGAACAACGGCTCCTAGCGCGTCAGCCGATTGTAGACCGAGGACAGCACGAAGCCAGCTGCCGCGCCGACCGCGAACGCGTACACGAAGCCGACGAAGGCGCCAACCACCGTGACGGAGTATCCCGGAAAGTACTGTGACAGCAGTCCGAGGTGCGGACCGGCCGCGGGTCCGTCGCGAAGGGCCAGCACGAGCGTCGTCACGAAGAGCACGACGCCGCCGAGCAGTCCCAGGCCCACCGAGGTGGCCACTGCGTTCATCCGCAGCAAGGCGCGGTCGATCAGTTCCTCCTCGAGTGAGTGCTGGTCGGGCTTGGTCATACGTCCTCAGAAGCGATCGAGCAGGTCGGCAGCCGCCCGGGATTCGGCTCGCCACCAGACGATTCGCAGATATGCCGCCATCCAGAAGTTCCGCGCGCGCGCAAACAGCTGACCAACCAGGTACCCGATGACCAGCCCGTAGGCCGCGCTCAGGAAGGCCCCGCCCGTCGTCACGGTGTATCCATAGAGGTACTGCGAGAGCAGCCCCACGTGATCGGACAGGTGCCAGTCGGCGCCCTGGGCCGGGACGATGGTGATGGCGAAGAGCGTGAGGCTGCAGAGCACGCCTGCCGCGACCCCGAACGGATGCGGCGCGAGCCGACCGATGACGGCGGCGCCATGCTCGGGCAACGCGACGTCGCCGATCCGATCGCCGGGGGCCGATTCGGGCGCCATACGCGCAGTATAGTCCCGTCGTCGTCGATCCCGGCGGCCGTCTGCCTCAGTGGCGCCGGAGCCGGCGTGCCCAACGGCGCGCGGTGAGCCAGGCGCGCCCGGGCGCCGAGTCGAGGAGCGCCGGCGCCGATCGCCTGCGCAGGTAGTAGGCGTCGATGCGCGGCAGCAGGAATCGGGCGACCAGATCGCGCTCGGTCACGAGCCCAAGCCGTGCCGTGCAGGCGCCGGCGTGGACCCGGCGGGCCGCCTCGAGCGCGGCCTGGTCCGATCCCCCGTACGGATAGGCAAGGAGCGGAGTCTCGACACCGAGCCGGGTTTCGAGCAGGCTTCGCGCCCGCTTGAGCTCGTCCTCGACGTCGGCGGCCGCGCGGCCGCTGAGCGTGGCGTGATCGTACCCGTGCGAGCCAATCTCCCAGCCTCCCTGCACCAGCCGATGGAGGTCCGGCCAGTCGGCCAGGTCCAGCACGGGAATGGAGGCCGGCTGGCCCGGCCAGCGATTGTCCGCACCGGCGCGGCCGGCAATGACGAACACGGTGGCGGCAAATCCGAGGTCGGCCAGGACCGGTAGCGCTTCCGAGACGACGTTCCGGTAGGCATCGTCGAAGGAGATCCCGAAGGTGCGGGCGCTCGGTCCACGAGCGCGCCAGGCGTCGATGGCGCCCGAGACGGTGGTGCCGTGCCATCCTGCGGCAGCCATGTCGCGCATGATCGCGGCAAACCGCGCCGGCGGCATGGAGATGACCGAGCCGGTCTGATCCACCGAATGGAAGGTCAGGATCGGGAACGAGGCGGTCACGGCGACCATAGTAGTCGCTCCGCGAGCCTGGTTCGACCCTGCCGCGCGGAGATCTCCCCAACGAACGCGCGAACTTGCCCACCGGCCGGCCGACGCGGGTCCCCCGGCACGGCATAGCGCGGCCGGCCGGTATCTGGCGCACCTCTTGCAGAGGTCTGGCAACGTCCGACACGGTCCGGGAACCTCTTCCAGGAGTGACCATGAGCGGTCGCTTTCGGCACTACGACCACGTAATACGCGTTGCCAGCCTTTTCATCGGAGGGTTCGCCCTCTTCCTCGTTCTTCGCATGCTACTCATCCCGGACGACTTCGGTCTCCTCGGCTTCTATCGCGCGGGCGCCATTGATGACGCCCGCGCGGTGCCGATGAACTACGCGGGGCAGGACGCCTGTGTCACCTGCCACGTCGACATCGACGAGTTGCGCCAGGCGGCTCGCCACGCGCGCGTGTCGTGCGAAGCGTGCCACGGGCCCGCGGGCAGGCACGTCGAAGAGTTCGAGCCGAAGCCGACGATCGCCGACGCGCGCGCGCTCTGCGTGCGCTGCCACGCGGCGAGCGCCGGCAAGCCGGCCTTCCTGCCCGTCGTCGTGCCGAACGACCATGCCGGCGACGTCTCGTGCACGGATTGCCACAATCCGCACAAACCGGTGTTCTGATCGAGGAGCGGTCATGGAGCAGGATCGTCGCGCGTTTCTCCAGCAGGCCGGCAAGTTCATGGTGCTCACCGGGGCTGCCTCGGTGGCCTGGGACTATGTCATCGCTGGTGCCCCGGAACAGGCCCCCAACTACGTGGCAACCGAGCACTGGTGGGGCATGGTCATCGACATCGACAAGTGCATCGGCTGCGGCAACTGCGTGCGCGCGTGCAAGGCCGAGAACAACGTGCCCACAGACGACGAAGCCGAAGGCTGCTATCGCACATGGGTGGAACGCTACCGCGTCGACGTGTCCGACATGGACCACCCGATGGTCGACTCTCCCGAGGGCGCCTACAACGGCTTCCCCGTCATCGACGAACCCGGTACCGGCCTGAAGGTGTTCTTCGTCCCCAAGCTCTGCAATCACTGCGCGCACTCACCCTGCGTGCAGGTCTGCCCGATCGGGGCGACCTTCGAGAGCCCCGACGGCGTGGTGCTCGTCGACAAGGACCGCTGCCTGGGCTGCCGCTACTGTGTGCAGGCGTGTCCGTACGGGTGCCGCTTCATCGACCCGCGCACGCACACGGCCGACAAGTGCACGCTCTGTTATCACCGCATCACCAAGGGCCTCACGACGGCCTGCTGCGAGGCGTGCCCGACCGGCGCGCGGCAACTCGTCGATCTCAAGAACCCGGATGACCCGGTTCACGAGTTCCTGCGCACCCACAAGGTGCACGTGCTCAAGCCGCAGATGGCGACCGGCGCCAAGGTCTACTACAACGCCCTCGACGGGGCGGTGCGCTAGTGTCCCGGAACCGTGATTCGCGCAACAAGTCCCGGGCGGGGCATCCCGGGGGGCGGCGTTGCTCGTCGTTCAAATACCGCCAGTATTCTCACTCCTCGCGCCTTGCCCGCCGGGCGCCGCACCCGGGACTCATTGCGCGAATCACGGTTCCGGGACACTAGGGAGACGCGTTCATGCAAGGTGTCGAGGGCTTCATCTATCCCAACGAAGTCGAGCTCCAGTGGAGCGTGCTCGTCGTCCTCTACCCGTACATCACGGGACTGGTGGCGGGCGCGTTCATCCTGGCCTCGCTCGAACGCGTGTTCAACGTGGCGGCCGTCCGGCCGACCTACCGGCTCGCGCTGCTGACGGCCCTCGCCTTCCTGCTCGTCGCGCCGCTACCGCTCCAGATGCACCTCGGCCATCCGGAACGGTCGTTCCAGATGTACATGACGCCGCATACCGAGTCGGCGATGGCGATGTTCGGGTTCGTCTACCTCTGGTACCTGATGGCCGTGCTCGTCCTCGAGATCTGGTTCGACTACCGCAAGGACCTCGTGCTCACCTGGCGGGCCAGCACCGGTTTGAAACGCCGTCTCTACGGCCTGCTCACGCTCTGGAACGACGACATCAGCCCCGAGGCGCTCAGGGTGGACGACAAGGTCGGCCGCGCCATTACCATTATCGGTATCCCGTCGGCGTTCCTCCTGCACGGGTACGTCGGATTCATCTTCGGGTCGATCAAGGCCAACCCGTGGTGGTCCACACCGCTCATGCCCATCGTCTTCCTGTTCTCCGCGATCGTCTCGGGCATCGCGCTCGTGATGCTGCTCTACATGGCGATGACGTGGCTGCGCCGGACGGCCATGGACATGCGGTGCCTCGACACGATCGCGATGTACCTCTTCTATGCGTTCATCGTGGACTTCTCGCTCGAGCTGCTGGACCTCATCCACCGCCTGTACGAGGCGGACGAGTCGCTCAAGGCGCTCGACTTCATGGTCAAGACGCGGCTCTTCACGTCGCAGATCGTGATGCAGATCGGCCTGGGCACGCTCGTGCCGATTGGTCTGCTGGCGATCACGCAGTTCACGCGTTTCTCGGACCGCATGCGCCAGGGGATCTACGCGACGGCCGGCCTGCTCACGCTCGTCGGCATCTTCGCCATGCGCTGGAACGTGGTCATCGGCGGACAGCTCTTCTCGAAGAGCTTCCTCGGCTACACGACGTACAAGATGGAATTCGCCACGCGCGAGGGCCTGCTGCCCGCCATCCTGCTGATGATCCTGCCGTTCATCATCCTGGCCGTGCTCGTGCGGATCCTCCCGCCCTGGAGCGACGGCCAGCACGCCGACGGATCCGCCCGAGCCTGAACTCACGGCGCAGGCGATCAGGGAATCGGCCTGAGCAAGGAAGGCGCCGAGGCCGAGGTCGAATCGGTCAGCGGGCTAGGCGTCGCCGTCAGGGTGACGCCGGATCGCCGGATGCACGCCCGACGGTCCACCGTGGGCACGGTCACCGAGATCGCCCATCACCTGGCCGTGCTGCTGGCCTGGAGTGGGCCAGCGGCGGTGCCTGGCCTGCGGGGCGGACGCGATGGAGCGCGGGCCAGAGCGCGTGGCGCTGCCCGAACGTGCGGGGCGACCGCGGCACCGTCGGCGCGCCCGCGGCACTTTTTGCCGCGGCAACTACGCCGCGGCCTGCCTGACCTGTCAGCGGCGTCGGCAGCCTGCAGGTCGCCCGAGCCGGACAAGCTGATCATCCACCCGGAGCGTCCGCTCTGCGCCGGGGCCATGTACTCGCCCGGCTTCTTCCCCAAAGGCTACCTGTGCAAGCCCTTCAACGGCGGCTACGACATCGTGCAGGGCCTGGCCGCCCGCTACGGCTTCGACCCCTTCGACACGCCCTGGGATGCAGATGACCGAGGCCGCGCAGCAGGCCTTCCTCTTCGGCGATCCCGAACCGCTGCCGGTCACCTTCCGCAGCCGCATCCGGCCGCCGTGCACCACGAAGAGGTGAACTTCCCCGGCTTCTACGGCTGGATCCGCGACTGGGACGTGGGCGGCACCTACACCGACGCAACGAGCCCTGCCCCGACTGCGGCGGCGGGCGACTGCGCCCCGACTACCTGGCCGTGACGCTTGAACGGGCGCAACTATTCTGAGCTGAACGAGATGCCGTTGGATGACCTGGCTGTGTCTGCAGGATCTGGTCGCAGATGCACGTCCGCCTCACCCTGCGCTTGCTTCGCAAGCTACGCGTCCCTCTCCACGGTGGAGAGGGACCGCCCGAGCGCTGGCGCTCGGCAGGGTGAGGCCGCCAGCCACCGCACCTCATGCACCGACTGCGCTTCCTCAACCAGGTCGGCCTGGGCTATCTGCACCTCAACCGCGTGGCGGCCACGCTCTCGGCCGGCGAGACCCAGCGCGTCAAGCTGGCCGGGCTGCTGGGCAGCGGCCTGACCTCGCTGACCGTGCTGCTGGACGAACCGACGCGCGGCCTGCACCCGTCCGAGGTCGACGCGCTGCTCGACGTGCTGCTGGCCCTGCGCGACGAAGGCAACACCGTGATCGTGGTCGAGCACGACCTGGTGATCATGCGCGCCGCCGACCACCTGATCGACATGGGGCCGGGCGCGGGCACGCTGGGCGGGCAGGTCGTCGCCCAGCGGCACGCCCGAGCAGGTGGCGCGGGCCGACTCGCTCGACCGGGCGCTGGCTGCGCAGCGAACGCGCAGGCGCTTCGCGCTGCAAGCCGGCGGCGCCGCGCAAGCCGACCGGCTGGCTGACACTGCGCGGGGCGCGGGCCAACAACCTGCGCGGGCGAGAGTTGCGGCTGCCGCTGGGCGTGCTGGTCGGGCGTGTGCGGCGTCTCCGGCTCGGGCAAGAGCACGTTGCTCATCGACACCGTGGGGCGCGCCCTGGCGCCGAAGAAGCACACGACCTCGGTGGCCAACGAGCCGCTGGAGCCGGGCGAGCACGACGCCATCGAGGGCGCGCCGGCGCGCGCCATGGTCGTCGATCAGACCAAGGCCGGCGTCACCAACCCGGCCGACTATCCTGGGCCTGGACAGCGCCCTGCGCACGCCTCTACGCCGAGAGCGATGACGCCCAGGCGCTGGGGCTGGACGGCCAAGCGTCTGACCCGCTGCTGCTCGGCCTGCAACGGGCCGCGGCGCGATCAAGACCGACATGGGCTTCCTGCCCGAGTGTTCACACGCCCTGCGACACCTGCCGGGGGACCGGCTATCTGCCCGAGGCGTGGGAGGTGCGGCTGCGCGGACTCTCGCTGCCCGAGCTCTTCGCCCAGACCATCGATGAGGTCCACGATCTGTTCGCCGACGAGGCCAGCGTGGCGCGCCCGCTGGCCGCGGCCCGCGACGTGGGGCTGGGCTACCTGGTGCTGCGCCAGCCGGGCCACGCCCTCTCCGGCGGCGAGGCGCAGCGGCTGAAGATCGCGGCCGAGCTGTGCGCGCAAGACGCCGCCGACGACGCTCTACATCCTGGACGAACCGACCGTCGGCCAGCACCTGGAGGACGTGGCCCGGCTGATCGGCGTGCTGCACCGGCTGGTCGACGCAGGGCACAGCGTCGCCGTGGTCGAGCATCACCCCCACCTGCTGGCCGCCTGCGACTGGCTGATCGAACTGGGGCCGGGCGGCGGACCGGACGGCGGGCGGGTCATCGCCGCCGGGCACGCCGGAGACAGTGGCCGCCGGGCAGACGCCGACTGCGCCCTACCTGCGCGAAGTCCTGGAGGCTGCACGATGACAGCGCTGTCCTCCGGCTTCCACTGCTGCTGGCCGACCGTCGCCTTGCCTGCGCTGGCTGGTCCTGCGCGAGCTGCTCGACCGGCCGGACGACGATCCTGAGGTCGGGAACTGGCCGCGCTGCGCGAGGCGGATCCGCTGGTGGCCGACCTGCTGGCAGCCCAGGCAGGCGGACGGCGTCTGGACGGCGGTGGACCTGGCGTGGCGACCGGCGGCACGCTGCGTGCCACACATCGCTGGCCTGGCGCGGCTGGGCTATCTGGGCTTTGGCCCCGATCATCCCAGCGGTGCAGCGCGGGGCGGCCTATCTCTTCGCCCAGCAGCGAGGCCGACGGCGCTGGCCGATGCCGCAGACCGTGGACGAGGGCGGACGCGCCGCGAAGGCTACTCGATGATCCCGCTGCAGACGGCCATTCCCCTGCGCGGCCTGGCGGCCTGCGGCTACGCCACCGATCCCCGCGCCGAGCGCGCCTACGATTGGCTGCTGGCCCAGCGGCTGGACGACGGCGCCTGGCCGACCGGCCTCGCCTCGGGCGACTACGGGCATGTGGCCGGCTATCGCCGGCTGGCCCACTCGCGCTGGGGCTGCCGCTCCAACACGACCGGCGCGCTGGCCTGCCTGGCTCTGCACCCGGCGCGCCGCACCGGCCCCGAAGCCCGCCGCGCCCTCGATCTGCTGCTGGGACGCGAGACGCGCGAGGCCACACCCTCGGCTACGAGGTCGCCCGCGTGGTCGGCGCCGAGCCGGCGCGTGGCTTTCTCACCTTCTACGCCCGCTTCGATCTGGCGCAGATGCTGGACCTCTGCTGGCGCGTCGGCGCCAGCCGGAGGACGCGCGGGTGGCCGAGCTGGTCGAATTCGTGAGGGGCTGCAGGGACCGTACGGACTGTGGGAGTACGGCCCGCGTCCCCAGGTCTCGCGCTGGGTGACCTTCGACCTGCTGCGCTCGCTGTCGCGGCCTGGACGAGGCGGCGGACTGGGTGAGCCTCGAGCCGCGCACGCCGTTCCAGGCGTATGCAAGGCGACAGCGGCGGTACTGATCGGGACAGGTTGGCAACGGCTTTTTCGCCACGGCAGGTGCACAGGGGGGAATGAATGTTGGGCTGTTCGAGGTAGCCACGATAGTCTCATTGGACGGATCTCTACATGAAACCGACGGGCATCCAGTTGTGCCAGACCTGAAAGGCTTCGAAAACCTTTCAGGTCTGTAGGTAGTACAGTATCAATTGGACGGTACGCTCGATCCTACCAACCCAGCGCCACTGTGCAGGTCACCCGTGTTCCCGTGCTCTGTCGCGTCC
>CAVVWN010000002.1:0-106692 GCA_963752045.1 uncultured Acidobacteriota bacterium
CTGGCCTCGCGTGCGCTCAGCTGTGCAGGTGACGAATAGGCGACTGAATGACGCCTGCGACAGCCACTCCGATTGTCAAAGGCAAGACCAGTGCGAACCGGCGCTGCCAGGCTTCAGCCAACCCGGATGCCAGAACCACAACAGCCCACACCTCAAACACCCCCACCTGACCTAGGACGGCCGTGACTGGCGGCGACGCATTGATCACATGCTTGAACGTAAACAAGCCAGGGTCGAAGCCGACCGAGTATGTGACTAGATACCGAGTCAGATGACCTGCTGTCAAGATCGCGCTCCACGCGGCCACCGCGGCTGCGATCTGCGTCAGAGGGAGTTCCCTCTTGGCAAGAACAGTGCTGACAGCGAACCAGAACGACCACTGCAGTGCCATTTGCCACGTTCGGATTTGGAGGATCCGCCACGAGTCATGGAACACGGAGTCGTATTGTCCCTGAGACGCACCGGAAGACGTTGGTTGCGGACTCACGGTCGCTTGCTCTAGTGCCGCAACCTGCGCGCGCACCGAAACCACCCGCGCTGGCGGAAGGGTCCTCCAGCCGTAGTAGCCGACCGTGTGGCTCGCCAGGGAAAGGGCGCATACTCCGACCGCGACCGCGGCACCTGGGCATTCACGAACGGCCCGCGCCGGATCAAGAACCGCTCGCCCGATCAGGCGGAGGCACTCAGCAAGCACATCCGGAGCTCGGAGTCTCACTGTCGCTGCTCACTTGGCTTCAGACGTCCCGGTCACCTAGTAGAGACCGGGCCATCATCGGTCGCCAACAACAGTCCTCCGCGCTCCACCGTCTCGACGTCACTCAGTATCTGATCGATGGACACCTGCCCCACGTAGGTCGCCACGATGCGGCCGGAGCGATCGACGAGGAACGACGTTGGAAGCACACCAACCCGCGGAAACGCAGTCTCTATCTCGACTGTGGACATTGCCACCGGATACTTGACCCCCAGCCGCGTGACAAACTGCCTCACCCACTCAGGGTCGCGTGAGTCGACCGATATCCCGACGACGCGAAATCGTTCCTCGTTTTCTGAACTCAGACGCGCCAGATCCGGAAGCTCGACCACGCATGGGGCACACCACGAAGCCCAGAAGTTCACAAGAGTTGGCTGGCCGATCCATGCGGCGGTCGAGTGACTTCGACCATCAAGGTCCAGATAGGCCACGCTCCCCACCATCGGCGGCTCGGCAGCCCAAATCGCCTCGTTCGTTGACCTAAGGCGAGAGACCACGGCCAGGCCAACGAAACACGCTACGCCAATCCAAGCGCCGACGACCTGCCAGTGTGCTGCCCGCCTTCGGAGTCCGTGAAGCACGCCGATAGATCCCTCGGTCAGTGCCATCTTCGATCAACTACCAGCCGTCGCAGTCGTGACCATCACTGACACCCTGGAGGATTCAGCACACTCGGAAGTACGCTGTCCGTTCCGTTCGCTCGCTGGGCAGACCCGTCGAACAGCCCGCACTGGACAGCAGACCTGCGGTGCCGTCGGCCCCATTGCGGACTCAGTGTGGGCGCCGGGTCGCGCCTCCTAGCCCTGGGGGTGTTGAGCACGGCAACCTGTGCCTCGAGGGAACTGTCGGTCGGTCGGTCGGTCGGTCGGTCGGTCGGTCGGTCAGTTGGGGCGTTTCGCGTTCATAGTCCATCTACGTGCTCCGGGTAGGCATCATCTGTGAGGTCATCCCGGGCCGGCGTTCCGCCCGGCTGGACACTGTCGCGCACACTCGACAGCAGCATCTGTGCCCCCAAGACGACGCCGCGTTGATCGGCGTGCACTCGCTGCAAGGCTGTGCAGCCGCGCGCAGGGGCGTGCAGATTTGTGATGTGAATTACGTTTCTGTCAGGCCCGCGTTGTCCTGCCGGCGCCCACTCGACCGGGGGAAGACGAGGAAGCCGGGCGACGCCCACAAGACTACCATCGCGGTCCTGATCCGCACGTCCAACGCGGCCGCCGTGTTCGGATTCGCCGCGTTCGCGTGGCGCTTGAGCTTCTGGGGCATCGACAGCCAGCGGGTCCGCTCGGCTGACGTGTGACCTATAGGTGACCTATGGAGGGCGAAAGGAGGCGAAATTGGTCGGGATGACTGGATTCGAACCAGCGACCCCTTGACCCCCAGTCAAGTGCGCTACCAGGCTGCGCTACATCCCGACTTCGACATCATGTCTTCAAACCGGCTGGCGAGGCAAACGCGAAGTCTGCTGGATGCCGGTTGACGGCGTCAGCGCTTGCGCCCGCCGCCGGACTTCCTTGACGCCACCTTCTTCTGTCCGCTCTTGCCGGCGGCCTTCGCCTGACTTGCCTTCCCCTTCGGCGCCGCCTTGCGGACCGGCCTCGACTGGCTGGGTCGCTCGGCCACGAGCACGTAGTCTTCCGGCGTCAGGCCGCCGCCGGACAGCACGCCGAGAATCCACTCGAGCCCTCTGCGCACGTCGCGGAGGCTGTCGCGCGTTTCCCGGTCGAGCATCGCCGCAACTTCAGCATCCGAGATCGTCTCTTCCGGCTCCGGCGCCCCACGCTCCTGCCCGAGCTGCCGGCGCGCGCCCGCGAGCGTCAGTCCCTCCTCGAAGACGAGGTGCTTCAGGCGCAGCACGCGCTCGACATCGGCCCGGCGGTAGATCCTCGGGCCTCCGGCCGTCTTCGACGCCCCCAGATCCGGGAACTCGGCCTCCCAGCTCTTCAGAACGTACAGCTGTACCTGGGCGATCTCACAGACTTCCTGCGCCCGGAACACCGGCCGATTGGGAATCGACGTCGTCGTCACCGGAAACGCGGCTCAGTATAGCAGCCCATCAGGCCTTTGCCGTACGGCTCCGCCCGCGGCGGCGGACGGTCAGCCGAATTGGCGACCCCTCGAAACCGAACGACTCGCGTATCCGGTTGACGAGGAACCGCTCGTACGAGAAGTGCAGCTTGGTGGTCACGTTGGTGAAGAGGACGAACGCCGGCGGCGCGGTGCCGGTCTGGGCCGCATACATGATTCGGACCGCACGCCGGTCCTGACTGGCCGGAGGATGCGTGCTCGTCACCGCCTCGATGAACCGGTTCAACTCCCCCGTCGGCACCCGCTGGCTCCGCGCGGCGGCAACCCGGTCAATCGTCTCGAGGAGCTTGGGCGTGCGCTCGCCCGTGAGCGCCGAGATGTGCACGATGGGTGCGTACTCGAGGAACTTGACCTCGAACCGCAGCTTGTCGTCGAAGTCCCGGACGAACTCCTGGCCACGTCCCCTCACGAGGTCCCACTTGTTGACGGCGATCACGATGCCGCAGCCGGCGCGTTCGGCTTCCCCGGCAATGGCGGCCTCCCTGTCGCCGGCGCCCTCCACGGCATCGACGACGAGCACGGCCACATCGGCCTGCTCCATCGCGCGCCTCGCCTGCACGACGCTCACCGCTTCGACCGTCCCGCCCGCCGCCACTCGCCCCGGCTTGCGCATGCCGGCCGTGTCCAGGATGCGGAACCGCCGCTTCTGCCACATCAGCACGACGTCAACCGTGTCGCGCGTGGTGCCCGGCATCTCGCTCACCATCACGCGCTCCTCGCGGAGCAGCCGGTTGACGAGCGACGACTTCCCGACGTTCGGCCGCCCGACGATGGCCACGGCGGTCTCGGCCTCCTCGGCACGACTCGACTCGCCCCTCACCGGCAACTGCGCGACGGCCACATCGAGCACCTCGGCGACGCCGTCGCCGTGCTCGGCTGCCGTCTCGATGACAGGCTCGAATCCCAGACCGAAGAACTCCGTCATCCGGTTGCGAGCGCGGCGGTCGTCGGTCTTGTTCACCGCCACGACGACCGGCTTGCCGAGCACTCGCAGACGACCGGCGATCTGCTCGTCGCCGGGCACGAGCCCCTCGCGACCGTCCACGACGAACACGAACACGTCGGCTGACTCCAGGGCCTTCAGGCCGTGGTGGACGACGAGCTCGTGGAGCGGGTCGGTCGTCGCGCCGAAGAGACCGCCCGTGTCCACCAGCGTGAAGGTGCGCCCGGCCCACTCGGCGGGCGCCGAAAGCACGTCTCGGGTGGTGCCCGCCACCGGTGCCACGATCGATCGACGGGTTCCCGTGATTCGATTGAACAGCGTGGACTTGCCGACATTTGGCCGGCCGACGAGCACGATGGTCGGCGAGGCCGGGCGCTTGGTCACCCCCGGAGTCTACCGCGAAGGGCCCGGCGAGGGTGAAGTTAGCTGGCCACTTGACACGATAAGTGGTATTCCTTATTGTCACTTACAGACACCAGAGTTCCCCTAAGTCATGATCAAACTCGATATCGTCAACGAGGTCTCGCGCCTGGCCGAGATCACCAAGGTCAAGGCCGAGGTCGCCGTCGACGCCGTATTCGAGGCCATGCGCGCGTCGATGGTCCGGGGCGAGCGGATCGAGCTCAGGGGCTTCGGCGTGTTCCAGGTGAAGCCCCGCAAGCGCGGTATCGGCCGGAACCCGAGAACCGGCAAAGAGGTGAAGATCCCTCCGGGCCGGACCATCCGCTTCAAACCGGGCAAAGACCTTCAGAACATCGGCGGCTAGGCACGCGTGAACACCGACCGCCCCGAAGACGAGTCCCGAGAGCCGCTCGAAGTCCGCCTGGCGGACTCCGTGCCGGAGGTGATGCCGGCCTGGGCGATGCCCGTCCGGCCTCCCCGTTTCCAGCACCGCTACGGCAAGCACGTCCTGCTGCTGGCGCTCACGTTCCTCACGACGTCGACGGCCGGCGCCTGCCACCAGCTGAGTTTCGAGGCCAGCATCGGTTCGCTCACACCCGAGACGGTGTCGTGGAGCTGGGCGTACCTCTGGGGTGGCCTGTCGTACTCGGTCCCGCTCCTGGCGATCCTCGGCGCGCATGAGTTCGGCCACTACGCGTACTGCCGCATCCACCAGGTGGACGCGACACTGCCGTACTTCCTCCCGTTTCCGATCGCGCTCACGGGCACGCTCGGCGCCGTCATCCGCATTCGCGAGGCCTTTCCCTCGAAGCGCGCGCTCTTCGACATTGGCGTGGCCGGCCCGATCGCGGGATTTGTCGTGCTCCTGCCCTTTCTCTGGTGGGGGGTCGCGCTCTCGGGAGTCGTGAAGTTCCCGGAGACGGCCGACGGCGTCATCTACTTCGGCGAGCCGCTGCTCTTCAAGGCCGTGGCGTGGCTGCGGTTCGGCGACCTGCCCGAGGGCTTCGACATCGTCCTCCACCCCATGGGCTTTGCCGCCTGGTTCGGCATGCTGGCGACGGCGCTCAACCTGCTGCCGTTCGGCCAGCTCGATGGCGGCCACATCGCCTACGCCATCTTTGGGAAGCGCGCGGCGGTCATTTCCGGGGTCACGCTCGTGACGGCCGTCCTGCTCTTCGCCTTCGAATCGAGCAGCTGGTTCTTCGTGGCGCTGATGATGCTGGCCATGGCCTTCCTGATGGGCCTGCGGCACCCGCGGATCATCGACGAGGACACGCCGCTCGACACCACGCGCGTGGCCGTCGCGGCCATCGCGCTCGTCATCTTCATCATCTGCTTCACGCCGGTGCCAATCGAGACGTTCCTCGAAAACCCGGCCCAGTGACGACCTGGGTGAGGCGGGCTCAGAGCACGCTGATGGGATCGACGTCGACGGCCACCCGCCGGCGGAGATCGGGGCGCGCGGCCAGGGCCCGCGCCAGCGCCGAGCGCATCGCCCGCCGGTCACGTCCCTTGACGAAGAACTGCACGCGATAGGCGTCCTTGATTCTCGCGAGCGGCGCCGGCGCCGGACCGATCACGCGCCCGGGAAGCCCGCCGTCTCGCACGCGTCCCACCAGGTCTCCGGCATCACCCATCGCGCGCTCGGCCGTGGGGCCCGTCACCACCACGTTGATCAGGGCGAGCGCCGGCGGGTACTCGAGGCCGCTTCGAAATGCCATTTCCTGCGCGAAGAAGGCCTCGTAGTCCTGCGCGGCGGCCGCCCGGATGCTGTAGTGGTCCGGATAGAGCGTCTGGATGATGGCCTCGCCCGCGGTCTCGCCGCGTCCCGCCCGTCCCACGACCTGCGTCAGCAACTGGAAGGTCCGCTCCGATGCGCGAAAGTCCGCGAGCCCGAGGCCCACGTCGGCCAGCACCACACCCACGAGGGTGACCGCGGGAAAGTCGTGCCCTTTGGCAATCATCTGGGTTCCGACGAGGATGTCGATGGCCCCGGCGGCCACGTCGCGCAGCACGCGCGCAATCGCGCCCCGCCGCCGGACCGTATCGCGATCGACCCGCGCGACCCGCGCGCCCGGAAATCGCGCCTTCACGTCCGCCTCGAGCCGCTCGGTCCCGAAACCCGACTGCTCCAGGTACTCCCCGCGGCACTGGCCGCAGCGCGCGGGCACGGCCGTCGCGTAGTCGCAGTAGTGACACCGGACGCGGCGTGCTCCGCGGTGGTACGTCAGCGTCACGCTGCAGTGCGGGCATTCGAGCGACGCGCCGCACTCCCGGCAGAAGATCACCGTCGCGAAGCCCCGTCGGTTGAGGAGCACGAGGCTCTGCTCGCGGCGCTCGAGGCGAGCCTGGATCGCATCGACGAGCGTGCTGCTGAGCGTGACGTCGGGACCGTGCGCGGCGTACTCCCGCCGCATGTCCACGACGCGCGTCGCCGCCAGGGGCCGATCGAGGACGCGACGCTCGAGCCGCAGGCGTTCGTACCGTCCGGCCCGGGCGTTCGAGGCCGACTCCATCGAAGGCGTGGCCGACCCGAGCACGACAAGCGCGCCTTCCATTCGCGCCCGCACAACCGCCACGTCTCGGCCGTGGTACCGCGGCGCCTCGTCCTGCTTGTAGGACGACTCGTGCTCCTCGTCGACCACGATCAGGCGAATCGACTCGATCGGCGCGAAGACCGCGGACCGCGTGCCGACCACCAGGTCCACTTCGCCGCGCCGGATCCTGAACCACTGGTCGTGACGCTCGCCCTCGGAGAGCCCGCTGTGCTGGATGGCCACGCGCCGCCCGAATCGCGCATGGAACAGTCCGGCGACGGCCGGCGTGAGCGCGATCTCCGGCACGAGCACGAGCACGCGCCCGCCGGAGGCCATCACGTGGGCCGCGAGCCGGAGGTAGAGCTCCGTCTTTCCGCTCCCGGTCACGCCGTGCAGCAGCACTGTCCGGAACTCGCGCGCGTCGGCCGCACGCTCGAGCGCAGCGAACACGGCGGATTGTTCCTCGGTCAGGCCGCGAGCGGGATCCGTCCCGCCGGCGAGCGCCCAATGGCTGTCCCCCCCGTCGGCACCGGCCGCGAAGGGATCGCGCTCGCGCACCGCGTCGGACAGTTCGACGTATCCGCCTTCGGCCAGCGCGCGCAGTGTTCCCGGGCCGATGCCCGCGCCCGCCATCGCCCGGGCCGGGAGCGTGCCGCCGCCCTCGCGGAGCATCGCCAGCGCCGCCTGCTGCCTCACCCCGCGCGGGGAGACACCCGCCGGCGGACGGTCGGCAAGACGAACGACTCGCTCGGTCCGAAACGACGTCCGACGCCCGCGGCGGGCCGACGGAGGCATCGCGACGGCCAGCGCGCCGCCCGGCCCGGACATGTAGTAATCGCCCACCCAGAGGGCCAGGTCGACGACCGGGGGCGGCAGGAACGGCTCGTCGTCGAGGACCTCGACGATGTCGCGCAGCGTCGCGTCTGGCGGCGGCACCGCGTCAGGCTCGACGACGCAACCAGTGAGCGTGCGCGTCCCGAGGGGCACGAGCACGCGTGCGCCCTTCGCCGGCGGCGTCGCGCCCACGGGCACCCGATAGGTCAGCAGCCCGAGCCCCGGAACGGGCACCGCGACCGAGCAGCAGGCCCTGACGGACTCCACGCGCCTCACCACCTCCATGGTCAGACCCCGACGGCCTCCACGGTCACTCGCCGGCGAGGATTGCGCGCACGATCTTCATGTCCTCCCAGACGTCGCGCTTCCGGTCTGGGCTGCGGAGCAGGAAGGCCGGATGAAATGTCGGGACGAGCCTGGATCCGCCGCGGAAGTCGTGCACGCGGCCACGGAGCCGCGAAATGGGCGCGTCGGTGCCGAGCAGCGCGTGCGCCGCGAAGGTCCCGAGCGCAACGATGACTCGCGGGCGGATGAGGTCTATCTGCTCGAACAGGAACGGCTCGCAGGTGCTCACCTCGTCAGGCTCCGGGTTGCGGTTCCCGGGCGGGCGACACTTGATCACGTTCGCGATGTAGACATCGGCACGCGAGAGGCCTATGGCCTCGATGATCTTCGTCAGGAGCTGGCCGGCTCGGCCCACGAAGGGCTCGCCCAGCCGGTCCTCATCGGCTCCCGGCGCCTCGCCGACGAACATGAGATCGGCGTTCGGATTGCCCACGCCGAAGACGACGTGCGTGCGGCCCTGCGCGTGGAGCTTGCACCGCGTGCATTCGCCGATGTGAGCGCGCAGCCGGTCGAGCCCGGCCGCCTGGCCGTCGCCCGCAGCCGACGCGCCACTTGCCGGTTCGGCTGCCGCCTCGCCAGCCCCAGCGTCTGCCGCCCGCCGGCGCCAGTTGGGGTCGCGCGAGACGCCGGTGACACCGAGCGAGCCAAAGAACCGCAGGTGCTCGGCGATGTCGCGGTCCTCGGTCATGTGGAGGCCGGCACGACGGGATGAGACTGGAGGACGGCTTCGACGCGATCGAGAATCGCGCCGGCCACATCGGCCTTCGACATCAGGGGCAGCGGGTCGACCGCATCCCGGGACACGAAGGTCACCTGATTGGTCTCCACGTCGAATCCGGCGCCGGGAGCGGTGACGTCGTTGGCCACCACCAGGTCCACGCGCTTGTCGGTGAGCTTCCGCCGGGCGGATTCGACCGGGTCGCCGGCCTGCGCGGCAAACCCGACGAGCACAGGCCGCTCGGAAGTGCCGCGCGCGCGACCCAGCCCGGCCAGGATGTCGGGGGTCCGCTCGAGCGTCATCGTGACCGCGCCGCTCTTCTCGATCTTGCCTGCCACGGCGCCTCCCGCCGGCGTGTAGTCGGCCACCGCCGCGGCCATCACGATCACATCGGCCCACGCCGACCGTGCCATCACGGCGTCGTGCATCTCCTTCGCACTCCGCACGCGAACGACCTCGTGAACGGCTGGCGGCGCCACGGAAGTTGGCCCGGCCACGAGCACGACTTCGGCGCCTCTCCGGTGCGCCTCGAACGCGACGGCGAAACCCATGCGGCCACTCGAACGGTTCCCGACGAACCGCACGGCGTCGATGTCCTCGAACGTGGGGCCGGCCGTGACGAGCACCCGGCGCCCCAGGAGCGACTGTCGGGATCCAAGCAGCCGATCGACGGCTGCGACGATCGCCTCCGGCTCGGCCAGCCGACCCTTGCCGACCCAGCCGCAGGCCAGGTACCCATCGCCGGGATCGACGATCTCGACTCCCCGCGCGCGCAGCCGGGCGAGGTTCTCGCGAACAGCCGGGTGGTCCCACATGTGCGTGTTCATCGCCGGCGCCATCAGCACGGGCGCGCGCGTGGCCAGATAGAGCGCCGAGAGGAAATCGTCAGCGATGCCGTTGGCGAACTTCCCAATCACGTTGGCCGTCGCCGGCGCCACGAGCAGGACGTCCATGTCCGAGGCGAGCGAGATGTGCTCGATCTCGGCATTCATGCCTCGCGCCCACTGACTGGTGATGACCGGCGCGCGGGTGATGGCCTCGAAGGTGAGCGGCCCGACGAACCGCGTGGCCGCGCGCGTCATGACGACGCGCACGCGATGGCCGTGCTTGTCGAGCAGGCGCGCCACCTCCACCGCCTTGTAGGCGCCGATGCCGCCGGTGACGCCGAGGCCGACGAGGGCCATGGTGCTACTGGCCGTCCGTGTCTGCACGCCCGACCGCCCCGGCCACGACTTCCTGCAGGGCACGGCGAGCTGGCTTCGGAGACCCTTCCACCTTCGGCGTGCAACCCTCGAGCAACTGGCGGGCGCGGGCCGACGCGACAGTGACGAACTCGAACGAACGGGCGGGCCGAACGGTCGGCCGCTGTGACTCGGACATGATGACTTCGACTCCTCTGCTCTCACTCTGCCCGACGTGCCCGCGGCACACCGGGTCGCTCACGAACGGAACGTCTTCACGATCGGGCCAATCACCGCGGCCCGGCGGCGACGGCGCGCCCGCTCGGCCTGCACGATGGCTTCGAGCTCGCCCACGCACCGGTCGACATCGTCATTGACGACGACGTAGTCGTAGTCATCGACGGCGAGCACCTCCGTCCGCGCCGTTTCGAGACGGCGGCGGATGGCATCCTCGGGATCTTTCGACCGGCTGCGCAGCCGTGTCTCGAGCGCTTCGAATGACGGCGGCAGCACGAAGATCGAGACGATCTCGGCGCGCTGCCTGACCTCGGCGGCGCCCTGCACGTCGATGACGAGCACCACATCGAGCCCCCGGTCGCGCGCCGCGGCCGTGTCAGCTCTGGCCGTGCCGTAGAGGTTGCCGAACACGTCGGCCCACTCCAGGAACTCATCCCGGGCGACCATGTCGTCGAACCGCTGCCGGCTCACAAAATTATAGTCGACGCCGTCCCGCTCGCCCGCCCTTACCGGTCGCGAAGTGTACGAGCGCGAGCGGACGAGGCCCGCGCATCGGCCTACGAGGGCATCGACGAGCGTCGTCTTGCCGGCCCCCGACGGGGCCGAGACGACGAACAGGAGGCCGCGGCCTCCCGATCCGCTACTCGACATTCTGGACCTGCTCCCGGATCCGTTCGAGCTCCGCCTTGGCGGCGATCACGGTCTCGGTCACCCGTGCGCCCTCGACCTTCGAGCCCATCGTGTTGATTTCCCGGTTCATCTCCTGCACGAGGAAGTCGAGCTTCCGTCCGCACGGCTCGCCGCTCGACGCCAGCGCCCGCCAGTGCTCGACGTGGCCGCGCATACGGACCACCTCCTCGTCGATGTCCGAGCGCGCGATGAACCGCACGAGTTCCTGGGCGACAGCGGCCGGCTCGCCGCGCAGGTCCGCGGGCAATGACTCGAGGCGCTCACGCAGCCGCAACTGGAGAGCCTCCTGACCGGCCCGCGCCGCACGCTCCAATTCGTCGACCAACCCGCTCACGGCCGAGAGCCTGGCGGCCAGGTCGGCGGCTAGATACGCGCCCTCTGTCTCGCGCATCACCACGAGCGCGTCGAGGGCCTCGGCAACGGCTGCTTCGACGAGCGTCGTCACACCAGCCGGCGCCAGGCCGCCAGGCTCCGCGCTCGCCGTACGGATGTCGACCGCCTGGGGAAGCCTCAGGACGTCGGCCGGCGTCAGCATGCCGGCAACGAGCCCCTTCTCCCTCACCGCTTCGAAGGCACGTGCCACCTGCTCGACCAGTCCCTCGTCGAGCTGCACGTCGCGGGCGGGCGCCCCGACGTACTCGAGCGCGATCGCCACGTCGACCCGCCCTCTCGCCATTCGCTGCTGCGCCGCACTCTTGATCCGGCCTTCACACTCGGCCAGTGCCTGCGGCGCCTTCACGACGACGTCGAGAAACCGGTGGTTGACCGACTTCACCGTCACATGCGCGCGGGTCTCGGTCCCGGCCCGCGTCACCGCCGCGAACCCCGTCATCGATCGAATCACGCCTCGTCTCCCGTCTGGTTCCACTCGGGGCCGCGCCGGCCGCGGCCGGGATCCTCGAACGCCTGCAGCGCATAGAGCTTCGCATAGACGCCGTCCGGCCGGCCGACCAGCGCGTCGTGGGTACCGGTTTCGGCCACCCCGCCCTCTTCGAGCGCCACGATGAGATCCGCCCGCCGGACCGTGGAGAGCCTGTGGGCGATGACGAACGTGGTGCGGTCGCGCATCAGATTCGCGAGCGCGTCCTGCACGAGCTGCTCCGACTCGGCGTCGAGCGAGGAGGTCGCCTCGTCGAGCACCAGGAGCGGCGAATCCTTGAGAATCGCGCGCGCGATGGCGAGCCGCTGCCGCTGGCCGCCCGAGAGCCGCTGCCCACGCTCGCCTATGCGCGTGGCATATCCGTCCGGCAGCTGTGAGACGAACTCGTGGGCATGCGCGGCCCTGGCGGCCGCCTCGATCCGGCTGGTCGGCGCGTCGGGCACGCCGTAGGCGATGTTGGCCGCGATCGTGTCGTCGAAGAGCACCGTCTCCTGCGTGACGAGCGCGATCTGGGACCGAAGCGAGGCCAGCGACACGTCGCGAATGTCCACTTCGTCGACGAGAATCGCGCCTTCGGTTACGTCGTAGAAGCGCGGAATCAGGTTGACGAGGGTCGTCTTGCCGGCTCCGCTCAGACCGACGATGGCAACGACCGTGCCGGCGCCGACCTCGAAAGACACGTGCCGGAGCGTGAACTGGTCCGGTGCGTCCTCGTAAGCGAACCCGACGTCGCGAAACGCCACCGACCGGTGCAGCGGGCCGAGCCGTGGGGCCCCGGGCTTGTCGGGCACTTCGGTATGGGTGTCGAGCAACCCGAAGATCCGCTGCGAGGCGGCAATCGCCTGCTGCAGCCCCGCGTTGACCCGGCTGAGCTTCTTGACGGGCGCGTACATCAGGAACGCTGCGGCCAGAAACGACGCGAAGTCGCCGGTCGTGAGGTCCCCGGCCGCCACCTCGCGCGAGCCGTACCACAAGGCGAGCACGGCCGCCACGCCGCCCACGAGCTCCATGAGTGGCGGCAGGGCCGCCACCGCGCTCACCACGCGCATCGTGGTCCTGAACAGGCGATCGGCTGCCCGACCGAATCGGACCCCCTCACGGGCCTCGGCACCAAAGGCCTTCACGATGCGATGGCCGGTCAGCCCTTCGGCCGCCACGTGCGTCAGGTGCTCGAGTTCCTGCTGGCTTCGGCTGGTGGTCCTGCGAACCCGCTGGCCGAGCCGGGCCAGCGGATAGACGACGAGCGGCGCGGCCGTCATGCAGACGAGCGCCAGCCGCCAGTCGATGTAGAACAGCCAGCCCGCGTACCCCACCACCGCAAGCGACTCCCGCACGAGATCGGCGAGCGTCTCGGACACCGCCTGCTGGACCTGGGCGACGTCGTTCGTAATCCGGGACATGAGCTGGCCCGTGGTGCGCCGCGAGAAGAACGTCGCCGACTGATCGAGGATGTGGCGGTACAACCGCGTGCGCAGGTCCATCACGACGCGCTGGCCGACCCACGTCATCAGGTAGCCGGACACGTAGGCCCCGAGCCCCTTGAGCAGGTAGGCGCCAAGCAGCAGCACGGCCACCTGCCCGACGCGCTCGCTCGACGGCAGCACCTCGTCGAAGATCGGCTCGATCTGCGTCACCACTCCGAGTGAGCCCGCCGCGTAGAGCAGCATCGCGGCGACGGCCGCCGCCAGCCGCCCACGATAAGGCGCCGCACTGCGGAGAAGGCGGAGAAACTCGTTCACTCGGTGAACCGGTACTTCAAGAGCACCCAGAGCGCCACGACCCCGTCACGCCAGGTGATCTTCTTGCCCTCGTCATAGCCGCGGCCATCGTAGGTGATCGGCACCTCGTAGACGCGGTAGCCCCGCTTGAAGATCTTCGCCGTCATCTCCGGCTCGATCCCGAACCCGTTCGACCTGAGCGTGAACGACCGGAGCACCGAGGTGCGCATCACCTTGTAGCAGGTCTCCATGTCGGTGAGGATCGTGTTGTAGAGGATGTTCGTGATGAGCGTGAGCAGCCGGTTGCCGGCGTAGTGCGTGAACAGGAACACGCGACGCCGCCCGAGGAAGCGCGACCCGTAGACGACGTCGGCCCGCCCCTGGCAGATGAGCTCGATGAGCGCCGGGAACTCCTCCGGTGAATACTCGAGGTC
Organism: uncultured Acidobacteriota bacterium; assembly: GCA_963752045.1. GTDB lineage: Bacteria > Acidobacteriota > Vicinamibacteria > Vicinamibacterales > SCN-69-37 > DATKDF01. Next base: position 13,762 of record CAVVWN010000002.1, read on the forward strand.
GGCGTCCTGAATCACGACGAGGTCGCCTGTGACCTCCTCGAATCCCCTCCGGAGCGCCGAGCCCTTTCCGGCATTGGTCGGCTGAAACACGAGCTTGAACCCGTGCTTCGCCTGTAACGCCGTGAGAATGTCTCGCGTCCCATCGGTCGAGCCGTCGTCGACCACGATGAGCTCGATGCGGAGGGGTACGGCGAGGACGCGGCCGATGATCGTCTCGATCGTCTCGCGCTCGTTGTAGGCGGGCATGACCACCGACAGCAGCGGATCCGCCAGCACGCCCTTCAGGCCCGGCATTGCGACTCCCCCCTACAGTGACCGAGAACGGTACCCCGAGGGGTGCCGTTCATGCCAGCGCCACGCCGTCTCGACGATGGTCCGGAGGCTGCCGCGAATCGGCGCCCACCCGAGCTCCGCCCTCGCGCGCGCGTTCGATGCCACGAGGCTGGCGGGATCGCCCGGCCGCCGGGGTCCAACCGCGTGCGGCACGGGACGGCCGGTGACCTGCGCCACCGTCTCGATGACCTGCCGCACCGACATGCCGTCACCGCCGCCGAGATTGTAGGCCGAAGAGGCTCCGCCGGCCGAGAGCCGCCCGAGCGCGAGCAGATGCGCGTCGGCCAGATCCGACACATGCACGTAGTCGCGGACGCACGTGCCATCCGGCGTGTCGTAGTCCTCGCCGAACACGGTGAGCGGCGTGCCGCCATCGACCGCGCGCGAGGGCCAGCGGGATCAGGTGCTCCTCCGGCTCGTGGTCCTCGCCCACGAGCCCATCCGGGTCGGCGCCCGCCGCGTTGAAATACCGCAGGATCGCGAACCGGATCCCGGTGGCCCGCTCCACGTGCGGCAAGGCCCGCTCGACGGCCAGCTTCGTCTCGCCATAGGCATTGATCGGCTGCTGGGGATGGGATCTCGTCAATCGGGATGGACGACGGCTCGCCGAACGTGGCGGCTGTCGACGAGAACACGAAGTGGCCCACACCCGTCTCGGCCATGGCTTCGAGAACGGCCAAGGTGCCCGTTACGTTGGCCCTGTAGTACCCGAGGGGCTCCCGTACCGACTCGGCCACGAGCAGCCGTGCGGCAAAGTGCATGACCGCCGTGGCCCCGGACTCGCGCAGCGCCTTCGCGAGGGCCTCGCGGTCGGCAATGTCGCCCTCGACGAGCCGGACCGACTGCGCCGGGAAAGCCGCGCCGATGCGCTCGACGGCCTCGGCGTGGCCGGCCGACAGGTCATCGAAGACGACGACGTCACGGCCCCCCGCCACAAGCGCTTTGACGGCGTGACTGCCGACGTAGCCCGCTCCGCCGGTGACGAGGACCGCGCTCATGGACGGCCAATCGACGAGTAGGTGAAGCCGAGCTCACGCATCTGCCTCGGGATCGTAGATGTTCCGGCCGTCGAAGATGACCGGCTGGCGCATCAATCGCTTGATCTTCGCGAAGTCGGGCTCGCGGAACTCGTTCCATTCGGTGACGACGAGCAACGCATCGGCGCCCTTGACGGCGTCGTAGGCCCCGGCGGCGTACTGGATCCGGCGGCCGAAGATCCGCCGCGCGACATCCTGCGCCTCCGGATCGAACGCCGACACCTTCGCCCCACGGCCGAGCAGCCCTTCGATCGTCGGCACGGCCGGGGCCTCGCGCATGTCGTCGGTCCGCGGCTTGAACGACAGTCCCCAGACCGCAATGCGCTTGCCCTTGAGCCCTCGGCCGAAGTGCTTGACCACCTTCTCGACCAGCCGCGACTTCTGCTGCTCGTTCACCGACTCGACGGCTTCGAGAATGCGGAACCGGTACTTGCGGTCGGCCGAGAACTTCACGATCGCCTTGACGTCCTTCGGGAAGCAGCTGCCGCCGTATCCAATCCCGGGGAAGAGAAACGCCGGCCCGATACGGCGGTCGGCGGCCACCGCGCGACGAACCTGGTCGACGTCGGCCCCGAACCGGTCGCAGACGTTGGCCACCTCGTTCATGAAAGAAATGCGCGTGGCGAGCATCGCGTTTGCGGCGTACTTGGCCAGCTCGGCGCTTGCGCAGTCCATCACCATGATGGGCGCGCCCGTCCGCGTAAACGGCCGGTAGAGCTCCGTCATCAGCTCGGCCGCCCGCTCGTCGGTGGCGCCGATCACCACCCGGTCCGGCTTGAGGAAGTCCTCCACCGCCGCACCCTGCTTGAGAAACTCCGGATTGCTCACGACGCTGAACGGATGGGTGGTCTCGTGCCGGACAACGTCGCGCACGAGCTCCGACGTGCCGGCTGGCACGGTGCTCTTGTCCACGATCACCTTGTAGCCGTTCATGTTCCGCGCCACTTCGCGCGCCGCCGCGAGCACGTGCTGCAAGTCGGCCGACCCGTCCTCGTTAGTGGGCGTGCCGACGGCGATGAAGATGATCTCGGACCGCTTGACGGCCTCGGGAAGCCGGGTCGTGAAGACCAGCCGCTTCTCGGCACGATTTCGGCGCACGAGCTCTTCGAGGCCAGGCTCGTAGATCGGGATGCGACCCCGCCGAAGCGTCCGCACCTTGGCGGCGTCCTTGTCGACGCACACGACGTCGTTGCCCGTCTCGGCGAAACAGGCGCCCACCACCAACCCCACGTACCCCGTGCCAATGACCGCGATCTTCATGACTGCACCATCCCTCGACAGAAAAACTCCTCACCGTAGCACGGGCTCAGAAATCCTGTCAATCAACTGAAAGAAAAGGAGTTGCGGCCAACCAACTCTGCCGGAGAATGCCGCATGATAGCATCCGGCCCGAGTCACCCGCCGTGCGCATCCTCCTCGATTACAGACCCGCGCTCCGTGAGCGGACCGGCGTCGGCGAGTTCGTTCACGAGTTGTCACGCGCGCTCGTCGCGACGGCCGAACCAGGCGAATCCATCACCCTGTTCTCGGCTTCCTGGCGGGACAGGCTCAGCCCCGACGCGGTGCCGGGGGCAGCGACCGTGGACCGGCGGATACCCGTCAGTCTGCTCAACTACGCCTGGCACCGCCTCGAGTGGCCTCCGGCAGAACGCCTGGCGGGAGGGACGTTCGACATCGCGTTCTCGGGGCATCCCCTGCTGATGCCGTCTCGCACGGCGGCTCGGGTGGTGACGGTGCACGATCTCGACTTTCTCGACCACCCGGAGCGGACTCGGGCCGAGATCCGCCGCGACTACCCGTCGCTCGCCTCTGCCCACGCCCTGCGCGCCGACCACGTCATTGCGGTGTCGCCGCACACGGCCCGTCAGGTCACCAACCGGCTTGGCGTGCCCGAGTCGCGCGTCAGCGTCTGCTCACCGGGAGCCCCGGACTGGCCGCGACGAACGGAAGAGCCGCCCGACGGCGTCATCCTCTTTCTCGGCACGCTCGAGCCGCGCAAGAACCTCGGCGCGCTCGTCGATGCCTACGAAGCGCTCCTCGCGCGAGCGACGGCGCCGGTCCCTCGCCTGGTCCTGGCCGGCCGCGCACGGCCCGAAATGCAGCCGCTCCTCGAGCGGCTCGCGGGCCCGCCATTTGCCGGACACGTGGAGCTCACCGGCTACGTGGAACCCGCCCGGAGGCTGGAAGTCTACGACCGCGCCCTCGTCCTCGTCATGCCGTCGCACACCGAAGGCTTCGGCATCCCGGCCCTCGAAGCCATGACCCGAGGCATTCCAGTCGTCGCGGCCAACCGCGGCGCGTTGCCGGACGTGGTCGGGCCCGCCGGTGTCCTGGTTGACCCGGACGATGCCCAGAACCTGAGTCGGGCGATCGGGACGCTCGTCGACAGCCGCAAGGAACGCGATCGCCTCCGTGAGGCTGGCTGGGGGCAGGCTCGGCGATTCAGCTGGCGAGAGACCGCCGGTGAAGTCCGGGAAGCCTGGGCCATGGCCCTCGAACACCGGCAGAAACACCGTGCCTGAGCGGCCGCTCCACGTTGCCGTCGACGGGCGCGAACTGGTGGGCAAGCCGACCGGCGTCGGCCGCTATCTGGAACAGGTCCTGCGCGCCTGGCTTGACGTGCACGCCGGCGATCGCTACTCAGTCATCCTGCCTGGTCCATCACCGGTTGACCTTCCGGACCCGTCCGGCCGTCTGAGCTGGGTCACCGGTTCATCTCGCTCGGCGGGAACCTGGTGGGAACAGACGCACCTGCGCAGGATCGTGAACCGCCTGGCGCCCGACGTGCTCTTCGCCCCTGGCTACACAGCGCCCCTGTTCGTGCGGTGCCCGACGGTGCTGGCCGTCTATGACGTGTCGTTCTTCGCGCACCCGGAGTGGTTCCCGTCACGAGAAGGCGCGCGCCGGCGCGCTCTGACCCGCGCCGCTGCGCGCCGGGCCCGCGGAGTCATCACGATTTCCGAGTTCTCGAAGCGCGAAATCGTGCGATGGCTCGGCGTGCCGGCGGATCGAATCACGCTGGCACCTCCTGGCGCGCCCGGCGTGACTCCCGGGGACGCGGACCGCCCGCCGCACGTGCTCTTCGTCGGCTCGATGTTCAACCGCCGACGACTCCCGGAACTGCTCGGAGGGTTTGCGATCGCGGCCCGGCAGGTTCCCGACGCACGACTCGTGCTCGTGGGCGACAACCGCACCACACCCCGGCTGGACCCGCTCGCGCTCGCCCGCGACCTCGGGATCGCAGACCGCGTCGAGTGGCACGCCTGGATCGACGACAGCCGGCTCGCGCGCGCGTACGCCACCGCGCGGGTCTTCGCGTTCCTCTCCGACTACGAGGGGTTCGGGATGACGCCGATCGAAGCCATCGCTCACGGCGCGCCTCCGGTCGTGCTGGATACGCCGCTCTCGCGCGAGGTCTACGGGAGCGGCGCTCGCTTCGTGACACCGGACCCGGCCTCGGTCGGCGCCGCGCTGACGTCGCTGCTCACCGACGCCGAGGCGCGCCGCACGCTGCTCGAAGAGGGCCGACGGCAGTTGCAGCGCTACTCGTGGTCGCGGACCGCCGGTCTGGTGGCCAGCGTGATCCGGCAGGCGGCAGCACCATGACGCCTGACGTCGACGTCATCATCGTGAGCTACAACACGCGGCGCGACCTGGAGGCCTGTCTCTCGTCGCTCGCCTCCCTCGAGAACACGCCCGTCCGTCGCATCGTCGTCGTCGACAATGCCTCGACCGACGGGTCGGTCGAGGCGGTTCGCCGCCACTGGCCGACTGTCGACGTCGTGGCCCTCGACCGGAACATCGGATTCGGCGCGGCGAACAATGTCGGCTTCGCCCGGTGCACCTCCACGTTCGTCCTGCTGCTCAACCCGGACACGATCGTGCCTGCCGGCACGATCGACACCCTCGTGTCGCGGCTCACGGCCACGGGTGCGGTCGCAGCCGGCCCACGGCTGGTCGATCGGCGCGGCCGGCCCGAGGTGTCCTTCGGCCCGATGCTGTCGCCGCTCGCCGAGGCGCGTCAGTGGATGTGGCAGCGGCTCTCACGCTCGTCCGGCCGGCTGGCCTCGGCGCTCACGCGCCGGCACCTGTCACGGGAGCGCGACGTCGACTGGGTCACCGCGGCCTGCTGCCTGATCGTCCGCGAGGCGGCCGCCCAGGCTGGTCTCTTCGACGAGCGGTACTTCATGTACGAGGAAGACGTGGACCTCTGCGCCGCGCTGCGGGCCCGTGGCGGCCGGGTGCTCTTCACCCCGGCGGCCGAGGTCGTGCACGCCCGCGGCCAGTCCGGCGGGGGCGAGCCGTCCTCCACCCGGCGGCACTACGACCGCAGCCATCAGCTCTTCTACGAGAAGCACCGGCCGGGCTGGGCGCGCGTGCTCGCGGCCTGGAAACGGCTTCGGGGTCGGGCCATCCGCTAGAATCACCGTGGCACACCGTGCGAATAGCCATCGACGCCCGCAAGCTGCACGACTACGGGATCGGCACCTATGTCCGTAACATCCTGCGCGAGCTCGCGCAGAATGACGGCGGGCACACCTATGTGCTGCTCTGCCGGGCGTCGGACGCCGAGGGCATCCAGGCCCAGAGCCCCCGGTTCGAGACGCTCGTCGAGGCGGCCGGCAACTACTCGATCCGGGAGCAAGTGACGATTCCCGTCGATCTGTGGCGGGCACACGTGGATCTCTTCCACGCTCCGCACTACGTGGTCTCGCCGCTCACGCCCAAGCCGTACGTCGTGACGATTCACGACTGCATCCACCTGCGTTTTCCGCAGTACCTGCCGAACCGGGCCGCGCATGTATACGCACGCGCCATGATGACGCTGGCCGCCAGACGCGCGACGAAGATTCTCACGGTGTCGCACGCCTCGAAGGAGGACATCCTGCACTTTCTTGGCGTGCCCGCCGACAAAGTGGAGGTGATCTACAACGGACTCGACCAGCGGCTCGCCGCGGCGCCCACGCCGAGCGAGATCGAGCGGGTGCGCGACCGCTACATGCTGACGTCGCCCTTCATCCTCTACACGGGCAACATCAAACCGCACAAGAACGTGGACCGGCTGATCGAAGCGTATGCAATTCTGCGCCAGCGTGGCCACGCTGACGTCAAGCTGCTCATCATCGGCGAGGAGATTTCGCGCTTCCCCAACCTGCGGCGCCTCGTGCATCGACACCAACTGCACGGGCACGTGCGCTTCTTCGGCTTCGTGCCGGACGCGACGTTGTCGGTGCTCTACCGGCTTGCCTCGGTCTTCGTCTTTCCCTCCCTCTACGAAGGCTTCGGGCTGCCGCCCCTCGAAGCGATGGCCAGTGGCGTGCCAGTCGTCACCTCCAACGTCTCCTCGCTTCCGGAGGTTGTCGGCGACGCGGCCCTGCTCATCGACCCGCTCGACCCGGCGGCCCTCGCGGCCGCCATGGGGCGAGTGCTCGACGAACCGGCGCTGCGTGCGGACCTGGTGCGACGAGGCTACGAGCGGGCCCAGACGTTTTCCTGGAAGCGGTCGGTGGATCGGCTTCGCCAGGTCTACACCGAGCTTGGTGATGGCGCCTGAACCGGCAGGTCGCCCGGGCCGCGCCGTGATCGTCCACGACTGGCTGACCGGCATGCGCGGCGGCGAGCGCGTCCTCGAATCGCTCTGCCGGCTGCTGCCGGACGCCCACCTGCTCACGCTCGTTCATCGCCGCGGCTCCGTCTCGCCCCTCCTCGAGCGCCACGCCATCAGGGAATCGGCGATTGCACGCCTGCCCGGCGCGCGCCGGCGGTACCGGCAGCTGCTGCCGCTGTTTCCGGCGGCCATCGAGTGGTTCGACATCGACGATGCGGACCTGGTGATCTCGACGAGCCACTGTGCGGCCAAGGCGATTGTCAAACCCGGCCGGGCCACGCACCTCTGTTACTGCCATTCGCCGATGCGCTATGGGTGGGATCAGTTCGACGCGTATTTCGGGCCCGAGCGCCTCGGCCCGATCGGGACCGCCGCCGCCCGTGCCGTGATGGCCGGGCTGGCCCGCTGGGATCGCGCCACGGCGCCGCGCGTCGACCGCTTCGTCGCCAACTCGGCCTACGTTGCGGGCCGGATCGCGCGGTACTATAATCGGAAGGCTTCAGTGCTCTATCCGCCCGTCGATACGGAGTTTTTCACGCCGGGCGCGCCGTCGGCCGGACGTCACTTTCTGGTCGTGTCAGCGCTTGTGCCGTACAAACGGATCGACCGCGCCATCGCGGCAGCCGGCGAAGCCGGCGCGCCGCTCGTCGTCGTCGGTTCGGGGCCGGACGAGGACCGGTTGCGCCGATGCGCCGGCGGATCGGTCCGGTTCGCGGGCGCGCTCGACGCCGTGGCGCTGCGCGAGACTTATCGGGACGCCATCGCCCTCGTGCTCCCGGGCGAGGAGGACTTCGGCATCGCGCCGGTCGAGGCCATGGCGTGCGGCCGGCCAGTCGTCGCGCTCGGGCGCGGCGGGGCGACCGAGACCGTGGTTCCAGGCGTGACGGGACTCCTGGTGGCCGACGAGTCGGCCGAGAGCCTGGCCCGAGCGATGCGCGATGTCGTCGGCCACCCGTTCGACCCGGCCGCCATCCGCGCGCACGCCGAGCGTTTCGGCAGGCAGCGGTTCGAGTCGGCGATGGCCGCCATGATTGACGAGACGCGACACGGGCCGCCCGCATGCTGAGACGCCACAACCGCCTGCTCGTCGCCATCCACGTGGTCGTGGACTTTCTTGCGGCGTGCTGCGCGTTCGTCCTGGCGTACATCGTGCGCTTCGAGGCCGGCCTCATGCCCGTGCCCGACGGCCAGCCGCCCCTGCTCCGGTACGTCGCCCTGGCGCCTGCCATCGGCCTGCTCGTCCCGCTGGCGTTCAGGATCCAGGGCCTGTACCGGCTCCGGCGCGGCCGCACGCGCGTCGACGACTTCTTCGGCGTGCTCGTCGGCAGCATTCTCGCCGTCCTGTTCGGCGTGATGGGCACGCTCTACGTCAACACCTATCACCTGAGCGACGCGCTCAAGGCGGAGGGCTTCCTCGAGCTCTCGCGCGGCGTCTGGATCCTGTTCCTCGCGTTCACGGTCGTCTTCACCTACGCGTCGCGCGAATCGGTCCGTGCCCTGCTGCGCCGCCGCTGGCGGGCGGGCGTCGGCCTCAAACGCGTGCTGGTCGTTGGCGCGGGAGACCTCGGCCGGATGGTGGCCGACCGCATTCTCGAGCACGGCGAGCTCGGTTTCCGCCTGGTCGGCTTCGTCGACGACGGCATCCTGTCGGGCGACACGATTGGCTACCGGGGCCTTCCCGTGCTCGGCAGCCTGGCGCAGGTACCGGAGGTGGCCACCGAGGAGCAGGTCGACGAAATCTACATTGCGCTGCCCATCGAGGAGCACGTCAAGATGCTGGCCGTCGTCGACTACGCCAGCCGGGAGTGCATCGACATCCATGTGGTGCCGGACCTCTTGCAGTTCATTGCGCTCCGCGCCCGGCTCGAAGACCTCGACGGCCTGCCGATCATCCGCGTGAACGACGTCCCCCTGAAGGGGATGAACGCCGTCCTCAAGCGGGCGGTCGACATCGGCATCTCCGCAGTCGTGCTCGCCGTTGGCGCGTTGCCCGCACTCGTGATCGCCTGGGTCATCCGGCGCAGTTCGGCGGGGCCGGCCTTCTACAAGCAGGAGCGGATGGGGCTCGACGGCAAGGCGTTTTCGGTCTACAAATTCCGATCGATGCCGATCGATGCCGAGGAGGCCAGCGGCCCGATCTGGGCTCGAGACGACGACCCGCGCGCCACCGGCATCGGGCGGTGGCTCCGCCGGTACGACATCGATGAACTGCCGCAGTTCTGGAACGTGCTGAAGGGCGACATGTCGATCGTCGGCCCGCGGCCGGAACGGCCGTTCTTCGTCGAGCAGTTCAAGCACCGCATCCCGCAGTACATGCTGCGCCACAAGGTCAAGTCGGGCATCACCGGATGGGCGCAGGTCAACGGGTGGCGGGGCAACACCTCGCTCGAGAAGCGCATCGAGTTCGACCTCTATTACATCGAGAACTGGTCGCTGAAGCTCGACTTCAAGATCATGTGGCTCACCTTCGTTCACGAGATTCAGAAAGCAGCCTGACACACCCATGCGCATCGTCATCACCGGCGCCGCCGGTTTCATTGGCTCGCATCTCTCGGAGGCGTTGCTCGACCAGGGCCACGCCGTCGTCGGCATCGACAACCTGCTCACCGGAGACGTGGCCAACATCGCGCACCTGACCGGCCGGGATTTCCTGTTCCTGAAGCACGACGTCACCAACTACATCTCCGTCGAGGGCCCCGTCGACTGCGTGCTGCACTGGGCGAGCCCGGCGAGCCCGATCGACTATCTCGAGCTGCCGATTCCGACGCTGAAGGTGGGAGCGCTCGGCACGCACAACGCGCTCGGGCTGGCCAAAGCGAAGGGGGCCCGGTTCGTGCTGGCCTCGACGTCCGAGGTGTACGGCGATCCGCTCGAGCACCCCCAGCGCGAGACGTATTGGGGCAACGTGAATCCGATCGGCCCCCGCGGGGTCTACGACGAAGCGAAGCGGTTCGCCGAAGCGATCACGGTGGCCTATCACCGGTACCACGGCCTCGATGCCAAGATCGTGCGGATCTTCAATACCTACGGGCCGCGTATGCGGATTCATGACGGCCGCGCGGTGCCCACGTTCATCGCGCAGGCCCTTCGCGGCGAAGACCTCACCATCTTCGGCGACGGCTCGCAGACCCGCAGTTTCTGTTACGTGAGCGATCTGGTGCGGGGCATCATCGCCCTGATGCATTCGAACGTGAACGACCCGGTGAACATCGGGAACCCGCAGGAGATGACCATCGAGGCCATCGCGGAGCTCATCAAGCGGATGACCGGCTCGTCCAGCCGGATCGTCTATCGCCCGTTGCCGACCGACGACCCGAAGGTCCGCCAGCCGGACATCACCCGCGCCCGGACGCTGCTCGGCTGGGAACCAGCCGTGTCGCTCGAAGAGGGACTGACGTCGACGATCGCGTACTTCCGGAGCAAGGTCTCGGCCTGACGAGCCCGGGGCGTCTCAGGCGTCGACGTCGGCGGCGCCGGGCCGCATGACCCGGATCACGTAGTGGAACCCGGACAGAAGCGTGATCGCACCGGATGCCAGCACGCAGACGTCAACAATGACCAGCGGCTCGCCGAGGTAGTTGCCGAAGAGCGCCGCCACGCCGGTGGCCACGAAGACGACCGTGGCAACCTTGCCGAGCAGGGTCGGCTTGAAGGTCTTGCGGGCGACGGCCAGGTTGAAGATCGCCACCGTGAGCACGATACCCACGTCACGGCTGATGGCCAGGACCGTGAGCCAGAGCGGCAGGCGATTGGGGTCGCCGAGCCCTGGAATGGACAGCATGACGAACATCGTCAGCACCAGGAGTTTGTCGGCGGCCGGGTCGAGCCACGCGCCGAGCACCGTCGGCCCGCTGCGGCGCGCGAGCATCCCGTCGAAGATGTCCGTCGCGCCGGCGAGACCGAACGTCACGAGAGCCCAGCCGTGCAGCCCGTACAGAATGCACAGCGCGAACACCGGCACAAGGAGCAGCCGCAGTAACGTCAGTTGATTCGCTGCAGTCAGCACCGACATCGGCACCCTACCGGTTCGCGATTTCGTTGATCCGCGCCACCGCTTCGAGCACGTCGCTGCCTGTCGCCGGACGCGTCGGCGCGAATCGGCCGTCCTCACCCGCCATGACGCCGGCGCCCACCGCTGTCGCGGCTGCCCGGTACACCAGATGGCTGGATGGCAGGTCCGAGAACCGGGGCATGCTCGCGCTCCAGGCGGCCAGATCCTCGGGTCGATCCGCGGCCGCGAGCGCGAGCAACTCGAACGCGATGCGCGCCAGGTCGCCGCGCCGCACGAGGCCGGCCGGCTGGAACGTGTGATTCGGAAAGATCTCCATGACCCCCGCCTGGGTCACCGGCAGAATCCAGGATGCGGCCCAGTGCCCGCGAACGTCGGTCGCCACGGCCGTCACGCGACGCGGAGCCGAGGCAAGGAGCGCCTCGAGCCTGATGCCGATGAGCGCAGCCAGCTGTGCGCGTGTCACCGTGGTGGCCGTCGGCAGGGTGGCGAATTCCGCCGGGAGCGACGCCATCCTCGCCCGCTCGGCGAGCTCCTCGCTGAGCGCACGCCACTCGGCTCGACCATCGAGCGCCGCCGCCCTCGCATAGGCGCTCGCCGCGGCCGAAAGCTCACCGCGGGCCTCGAGTACGGCGCCAAGCGTGGCCTGGGCCTCCGGATCGTTGGCGTCGAGCTCGACCGCGCGGCGGGCGTGCGCGAGCGGCCTCATCGAGGTCTCCTCGCTCGCGTTCGACGGCCGCCAGGTCGCGGAGGATGATGACGCTCGAGGGCGAGAGCGACAGCGCCCGGCCAAGGTCGGTGACGGCCTCATCGAGCCGCCCCGCGCTCCGAGCCTCCCGGCTCGTGGAGAGCAACGCCTGAACCTGGCGAAACCGCAGGAGCTCGATCCGTCCTCGCAGCGCGGCCTCCTGCTCCGGGTCGAGTGCCACGACGCGCTCGAGCGCCGCGATCGCCGCGACTTCGTCACCGCGCTCGAGCAGGGCGTCGGCGAGCCCCTGCCAGGCCGGCAGATAGGCCGGGTCTGCCGCCACCGCGCGCTCGAACCGCTCGGCGGCGGCCGCAAGATCCCGCCCGGCAAGCGCCACGTATCCCCACGCGGCCTCGGCCGGGTAGAAGCCGGGAGCCAGCTCCAGGATGCGGGCGAAGTCCCGCCCCGCCCCACGGAGATCGCCGGTCTGGAATCGAGCCCAGGCTGCCTCGTGCTGGCCAACAACCTCGGCCGCGGCGGTGAGTGAGGCCGGCGCGGCCGGCAACGCGTACTGCGGATACCGGGGAGCCGTGACGGGCGGAGCGGGCGGCGCCGATGCGCAGGCTCCGGCAACGAGTGCCGCGACGACCACGAGGCCCCGTCCCGCGCGCCCCGTCATGCCGGCACCCGATCCCGCACGAAGCGGCTCAGCCAGCGACGCGGGATCTCCGCTTCAATCGCGACACTCGACCCAGAGGCCTCGTGGCTCACGACGCGCGCCACCCGGTACAACTCCGCCAAAAGCCGCTTGTCGGAAGCGCTTCCGGTCGAAAAGCGCAGCGTTACCCTCGGCGCATCCATGCGGAGCGCGTCCGCCGTACGCTCGAGAAGCGCGCTGATTCCGAACCCGGACGCTGCCGAGACGAGCATCGCATCGGGACGGCTGCGGCCGAGCCGTTCGCGCTCATCGGCGCTGATCGCATCGACCTTGTTGATCACGTCGATGACCGGCACGCCAGCCGCGCCCACCTGCTCGAGAACGCCACGGACTGCGTCGGCGCGGCGGTCGGCATCGGCTGCCGCGCCGTCGACCACGTGGAGGATGAGATCCGCGTTGGCCACTTCCTCGAGCGTCGCGTGAAATGCCGCAACCAGTTCGTGCGGCAACCTGTCGATGAACCCGACCGTGTCCGACACGAGCAACTGCCGCTGGTCGCCGAGCCGCATCCGGCGCACGACCGGGTCCAGCGTCACGAAGAGCGCGTCGGAGGCGATCTCCGACGCACCGGTCAACCGATTGAACAGGGTCGTCTTGCCGGCGTTCGTGTAGCCCACGAGCGCTACGACCGGGACGTCGGTGCGGCGGCGTCTCGCCCGCAGGTATCCGCGCCGACGCTTGACGTCCGCGATGGCGCTCTTGAGAGCCGATACGCGCTGCCGGATGCGGCGGCGGTCGGTCTCGAGCTTCGTTTCACCGGGTCCTCGAGTGCCGATTCCGGCGCCGAGACGCGAGAGCGCGCTGCTCGAGCCCGCAAGCCGCGGCAGCAGGTACTCGAGCTGGGCGAGCTCCACCTGCAGCTGGCCCTCCCGCGTGCGGGCTCGCCGCGCAAAGATGTCGAGAATGAGCGCGGTGCGGTCGATGACGCGCCGCCCGACGGCGGTCTCGAGGTTGCGCGCCTGCGCCGGTGTCAGCGCGTTGTCGACGATGACCAGCGTGGCGCCCGACTCGGCGCACGCCTGCGCCAGCGCTTCCGCCTTGCCACGGCCGATGAAGGTCGACGGATCCGGCGTGGCCCGCTCCTGCACCATCCTCAGCACGACCGACGCGCCAGCCGCGCGGGTCAATCCCGCGAGTTCATCGAGCAGCAAATCGGGGTCGGTGGGGCGCGAGGTCCTGGCGGCGAGACCGACAAGTGCCGCCCGCTCAACCGGAAGGGGCGTCACATCCGAACGTCTGTACATCAGTGACTCGATTCTAGCACGCGGCTCCACGGCACCACGCCTTCGCGCACGAGCGTCGGCCGGTCGCCGCGCGCGTCGACGATCGTCGACGGCCGCCCGCCGGCCGTCTCACCTCCGTCGAGGACCAGCACACGCGAGTCGCGGCCAATCGCGCCGAGATCACCTGACCGACACGCCGGCGCGCTGCCGCTGATGTTCGCGGACGTGGCCGTCACCGGCCCGCCCCAGACCTCGGCAAGGGCCAAAGCCACCGCATGGCCGGGCACACGCACGGCCACCGATCCGTCCGCGCCGGCGACACCCGGAGCCAGTCGCTCCCTGACATCGACGAGGAGTGACAGCGGGCCGGGCCAGAATGCCGCCGCCAGCCGCCGCGCGAGCGGCGTGAGCGGTCCGCACCACCGTTCGACCGCCTCGGTCGAGGCAGCCACGAGCGGTAGCGCCATGGCCGTCGGCCGCCCCTTGAGTTCGAAGAGCAGCGCGACACCTGAAGCCGATCGCGGGTCGACGGCGAGACCGTAGAACGTCTCCGTTGGAAAGGCCACCACACGGCCGGCCTCCAGCCAGCGCGCGGCCGGCTCGAGGTCGGCAGGAGAGAAGCGCTCGGGATCGACCTGAAGGACCGGCATCTCGACTCACACTCCCCCGGCCGTGCCAATCGAGCGCCGGACGAACCACGCCACCCCCGCCAGCACGACCGCGTCGATGACGAACACCGCCCGCACGCTCATCGCCCCGACGAGCCCGGCCGCGACAGGACTGAGCGCGAGCGCGGCCAGATAGGCGGTCGTGAGATACCCGAAGGCGAGGCCCCGGGCGTGTGCAGGAACCGAGGCACTCGCCGACGTGTAGACCGATGTGGTGGCGATGCCCAGACCAAGCCCGAAGAGTACCGCAGCTACGAGCAGCAGGGAGACGGCCGGCCCGAGTCCAAAGACCGCGGCGGCCGCCGCAGAGAGCAGCACCGTCCGTGGCACGAGCCGGGCGATCGGCACCTTCCGCAGCCACCATCCGCTCGTCTGATTTCCGATCGCGGCAGCCGCAGCAGCCACCGAGAACACGACGCCCGAGAGAAACGGAACGCGGTCGGGTGCCGCGCCCACGTCACGCAGAAACAAGGGGAGAACGGGGCCAAAGCTCCGGTCGACCATTTGCAGCGCGAAGATGACCGTCATGAAGAGCATGAAGTTGGGCACCCGCCGAAAGGCCGCAAACGTGAACGTGTCCCGGGAGAGGCCGGCGTCGGGCTGCCGCCTGCCGCCGGCCTCGCGGTAGCCAACGAGCACGAGCACGAACGCGGCAAGGTAGAACGCCGCGGCCACGAGAAAGGTGTTCCGCAAGCCGAGCGTCTGCGCGAGTCCGCCACCAATGACCGGACCAAGCGCCGGCCCAAGCCGCTGCGCGGTCTGCACCCACCCGATGGCCGAAGCGGTCTTGTCGGCCGGAGCCGATTCGGCCGCCATGGTCATGGCGATGGGCCCGTAGCCGGCGAACAAGCCCTGCAGCGCCCGCAGGGCGAACACCTGCCAGGGTGCCGACACGAACGCGGTGGCCGACATGATGACGACGAACGAGAGGAGCGAACGGGCCACCATCGGCTTGCGCCCGACCCGTTCGGCGACGCGCGCCCAGACCGGCGCCATGACGGCGGTAATCGCCGGCGTGATGCCGAGGCTCACGCCGGTCCAGATGGCCGTTGCCCCGGTGTCGGTCACGCCGAGCTCTTCGAAGTACAGGGGCAGAAACGGCATCACCAGCGTGAAGCCGGTGAAGCCGACGAAAGCGGCTCCCGTGACGGCGACCTGGTTACGCCGCCAGTCGCGCCCCGCCCCGGCGCTCACGCCGGCTCCGCGGGTTCAGAACTGGATGCGGAAGTCGCCATCCGCCTGCGGCTGCACGTGGATCGTGTCGACGAACCGGATCTGGTGCGGCCTGTTCTGCATCACGATCGAGCTCGTGCGCACGCCGGGGCCGAAAAACCGGACGCCCCTGACGAGCGAGCCGTCGGTGACCCCGGTCGCGACGAACGTGATCGAATCGCCCGAGGCCAGATCGGCTGAGGTGTACACCCGCTTGAAGTCCGTGATCCCCATCGCCCGGCAGCGCTCTTCGTGCTCCGGTTTCGACACCACCAGCCGCGCGTAGATCTCGCCGCCGAGACATCGCATCGCCGCCGCGGTCAGCACGCCTTCCGGCGCGCCGCCTGTCCCCATCACGGCGTGCACGGCCGATCCCCGGATGGCCGCCGCTATGCCTGCCGACAGGTCGCCGTCGCCAATCAGGCGAATCCGCGCTCCGGCGTGCCGTATCTCGGCAATCAGCTCCTCGTGCCTGGGACGGTCCAGGACCATGACGACCAGGTCCTCGACGCGACGGTCGAGCGCCTTGGCGATGGCCGCCAGATTGTCCTTCACCGGCTTGTCGAGGCTCACGAACCGCTTCGAACGCGGGCCGACGACGAGCTTCTCCATGTAGAGGTCTGGCGCGTGCAGCAGCCCTCCGCGATCGGCCGCGGCGAGCACGGCCAGCGCGTTTGGCGCGCCCGTAGCGCAGAGATTGGTGCCTTCGAGGGGATCGACGGCGATGTCGACCGCCGGCAGGCCAGCCCCACCGCGCGTCGCCAGCCCCACCTTCTCGCCGATGAACAGCATCGGAGCTTCGTCACGCTCGCCCTCGCCAATGACGATCGTCCCGTCGATGGGCGCCTCGTCGAGCGTGCGCCGCATGGCCTCGACCGCGGCCTGGTCCGAACCATGCCGGTCGCCCTGTCCCATGGTCTGGGCGCAGGCGATTGCGGCCTGTTCGACCACGCGCAGCAACTGCAGCGACAGGCCGAGGTCCGATTCCGGATTCGATTTCATGCGTGCCTCCCCATCGGTCAGATTCTCGTGAGCACTACCGGGTCGCCCACCTTCACGCCGAGCTGTCTGGCAGCGCTCGTCTCCGGCGCGGCGCACTCCAGGTGATCGGTGCTGCCGAACAGGGCCCCGACCTCGCCGGCTTGCAGATCGGCGTACGTCGACACGATGCGGGCAATCGGCTGCCCGCCCACGGCCAACTGCACGGCGCCAGGGCCCTCGGTCAGCCGCTCGCACGACGCCCTGTCGAGATTGGTCACGACGTTGCCGAACCGGTCGATGCGCACCACCTGCCCCGACAGCGTCGGCCCCTCCAGGATCGCCTGCGGCAGGTCGATCATCGTGTAGTCGGTGACGGCGCGGCCGAGCGCGGGCAACTGAATGCCCTTGGCCAGCCAGGCGGCCGCCGGCGCAAACCGATCGCGCCCTTCGAACGTCCGGCTCACGGTCGGCCGGGCGTACCGCCGCTCGGTCAGTTCCACGACCCGTTTGGGAGGCGTGTCTCGGAAGACGCAGGTGAGCACGCCGTTGTCTGGCGCCACGAACTTCCAGTCGCCGACCTCGGCCGCCAGGCCCCGTCGGACCGTCCCGACCCCGGGGTCGACCACGACGAGGAAAATGGTGCCGGCGGGAAAATACGGATAGCTGGCGCCAAGTTCACGGGCGGCAAACGGGATGTCGTGCGCGGGCAGGTCGTGGAGGACGTCAACCAGGGTGATGTCCGGGTTGATACCCAGGATCACGCCCTTCATGACGCCGGCGTAATGGTCTCGACTGCCAAAATCCGTAAGGAGCGCAATGATCGGTCTGGCCACGACGGACCATTATATGTGCGGAGAACGGCCTGGATCGGGCTAGCGCTTGCGAAACAGCGTCTCTCGGGTGTGGGTCTTGAGCAGGACGTTCTCGGAGAGTTCGAGCCCGTCGAACAGCCGGTCGACGTCGCGTGGCGACAGCACGCGCCGAGATCGCCGCGGAGCCTGATACGGACGGTGCCGAATCAGGTCGTCGGCCTCCACCACGAAACGGGTGAAGAAATCCGTCTCGGTGGCGGCTGTGGCGAAGAAGGCATGCAGCACGCCGCCGGGCTTGAGCAGGCCGGCGAGGTCCTTCGAGAGCGCCTGGCTTGCGGCCTCGTCGAGGTAGTCAAAGAGGTCCCAGCAGAGGATCCCGTCAATCGACGCCGCCCCGGTCGGCAGCCGCGCCCGGAGCGCCTCGGCGAGCCGCTCGCCGGGCGCGTCAACTCCGGGCCGGTCCAGTTCCTGGTAGAGGTCCGGGACGAACAGCTTGCAGGCCAGGCGCTCGCCGAAGAGCTCGACGTTCGTGCCGACGACCGGCCCCAGATCGAGCACGACCGGCGCGGGCTGCCGGGCCACGGCCGCGAGAAAACGCGGCAGTACCTTCGACGCGGCCACCGCGTCGCTCGCCGTCTCATCCACGTGAACCGCTGCCGGCGGTTCCTCGGGCTGGCGGCCCGCCCACTTGAAGAACGTCGCCACGCGAATCCGTCACGGCTCGACGGCGGCCAGCGGCCACCCGGACCGATGGCTAGTGCGTCGCCGCGGCGACCGGCGTTGCCGGCGCGGGGCTCGCCGCAGTCGGCTTCGCGTCGGCTGCGCGCCCCTCGGCTTTCGCCCCTGCCCGCTGCATGTCGATGCTGCCG
Source organism: uncultured Acidobacteriota bacterium (assembly GCA_963752045.1). Lineage (GTDB taxonomy): Bacteria > Acidobacteriota > Vicinamibacteria > Vicinamibacterales > SCN-69-37 > DATKDF01. The sequence continues at coordinate 31,920 of CAVVWN010000002.1, forward strand.
CGGAAGTGCGCCCCGTCGGCAATCGACACGCGCGGCGCTGACACATCGCCGTCGACCGATCCGTTGTCGCGAATGTCGACTCGCTCGGTGGCGGAAATGTCGCCGTGGACGTCGCCCTGAATGACGACGATCTTGGCCACGATCTGAGCCTTGATCTTGCCGTTCGGGCCGATGGTGAGCACGTTCTGCTTGAGCTCGATCTTCCCTTCGACCTGCCCTTCGATCGTCAGGTCCTCGCTCCCGGTCAGCTCACCCTTGATGACGACGCTCTTGCCGATGTTCACATTGTCCCTCATGGCCGTTCGGCTCGTGGCCTCCGGCCGACTCGACACCGGTTCCGGCGTTTCCCGCGCGGTGGTCGGCGCCGCCGGCTGCGGCGCCCGAACAGGCTCTTCTCGTTTCCACATATGTTTGCCCCCGGTCCCCCACTCTATCGGCTCGTCGGGCCCGATCTGTAGCCTGGATCCGACCCGGTCCGGTGGCCGGATGCTACGATGGGACCCGAGAAACGCGTGCGGATCTACCTCGACTATAACGCCACTTCCCCGATGGATTCCGAGGTCATCGAGGCCGTTCACTCGGCCATGGCGGAGAACTTCGGCAACCCGAGCTCGATTCATGCCTACGGCCAGCTGGCCAAGGCGGCGCTCGACGACGCGCGCGCATCGGTCGCCGCGCTCATCGGCGCCGGGCCGGCTGACGTCGTCTTCACATGCGGCGGGACCGAGTCGGACAACCTCGCGCTGCGCGGCGCCGCCGAGGCGCTCGAGGCCTCTGGCCGGCGCCAGCTCATCATCTCGGCCATCGAGCACGAGGCCGTGCTCACGACGTGCCGGGCGCTCGCGCGCCGAGGCTGGACCGTGACCGAGCTGCCGGCCGGCCAGTCCGGGGTGGTGACTCCCGACCGCCTGGCGGCCGCCCTCTCGCCGGACACCGCCCTCGTCTCGGTCATGCACGCGAACAACGAAGTCGGGACGATTCAGCCGATCGCGGAGCTGGCAGCGCTGGCCAGGGCGGCCGGCGCGCTGTTCCACACCGACGCCGTCCAGTCAGCCGGCAAGATCCCGGTGTCGGTGCGGCAACTGGGCGTCGACCTGCTTTCGCTCTCCGGGCACAAGTTCGGCGGCCCGAAGGGCACCGGAGCGCTCTGGATTCGCCGGGGCGTTCGGCTGGTGCCAACCTCGACCGGGGGCCGGCAGGAGCGCAACAGGCGCGCCGGTACCGAGAACCTCCCCGCCCTTGTGGGTCTCGGCGTGGCCGCCCGGCTCGCCGCCGCCCGGCTCCATGACCACACACGCCGCGTGGCCTCGCTGCGCGACCGGCTGGAGCGCGACATCCTCTCGGCCGTGCCAGACACGCTCGTCAACGGCGACACCGCGTGCCGCGTGCCCAACACGTCGAACGTCAGCTTCGACGGCGTGGAGGCTGAATCGCTGCTCATCGCCCTCGATCTCGAGGGCATTGCCGTCTCGACCGGATCGGCCTGCTCGTCCGGATCGCTCGAGCCCTCCCATGTGCTCCGGGCCATGGGCCTCCCGGACGCCCGTACGCGCAACGCCATCCGTTTCAGCCTCGGCCCCGGCACGACCGAGTCGGACATCGCCGCGGTCGTGGCGGCTGTCCCCCGTGTCGTGCACAAGCTCCGCCACCTCGGCCGGACGGCGGCGGCACTCAGGTAGTCTCATGCGCATCGTCATTGCCATGTCCGGCGGCGTAGACTCGTCGGTCGCCGCGAGCCTGCTGGCCGACGCCGGCCACGACGTCATCGGTCTCTCGATGCAGCTCTACGACCAGCGTGACTCGCCCGAGACGTTCGGCACGTGTTGCAGCATCGACGACCTGCACGACGCCCGTCGGGTGGCGGCCGCGCTCGGAATCCCGCACTACATCGTCAATTTCGAAGCGCCGTTCCGGCGGCTGGTGATGGACAACTTCATCGCCGAGTACGCGTCCGGTCGCACGCCCATTCCGTGCGTTCACTGCAATGCCGACCTCAAGTTCGCCACGCTCGCCGACAAGGCGGCGGGCTTCGGTGCGGCCGCAGTAGCCACCGGCCACTATGCACGCGTCGTCTTCGACGAGGACCGCCGGCAGTATCGGCTCCTCCGCGGCGTCGATCCCGAGAAGGACCAGTCGTACTTCCTGTTCTCGCTCACGCAGGAGCAACTCGCACACGCCGTCTTTCCGGTTGGACACATGACGAAGGCCGAAGTTCGGGCCTACGCGGCCAGCCGGGCAATCCCGGTGGCCGACAAGGCCGACAGCCACGAGATTCTGCTTCGTGCCCGACGGGAACACCGCGGGTTTCGTCGAGCGCCACCTCGAGGCCGCGATGCCGGAAGGCGACATGGTCGATACGTCCGGTCGCGTGGTCGGGCGCCATCGGGGCATTCACCGTTTCACGATTGGCCAGCGGAAGGGCCTCGGCCTCGAGACCGGGTCACCCATGTATGTGCTGAAACTGGTGCCGGACGAGGCGCGGGTCGTCGTCGGGCCGCGCGAAGCGCTCGGCAGGGACACCCTGACGGCATCTTCGGTGAACTGGGTGATGGGGCGTCCGCCCGAGGGCCCCGTGCGCGTGACGGCGCGGATACGCCACCGGCATCACGATGCTCCGGCACTGGTTGACGCGGACGCGAGCGGACGGGCCAGCCTGCGCTTCGACGAGCCGCAGATGGCCGTCACTCCGGGTCAGGCCGTGGTGTTCTACGACGGCGAGACGGTCCTCGGCGGCGGGTGGATCGACTGAGAGGTCAGAGCCCCTCGTGCTCGAGGAAGCGCTCCGCGTCGAGCGCGGCCATGCAGCCTGAGCCGGCCGCCGTGATCGCCTGGCGGTAGACGTGGTCCTGCACGTCGCCGCACGCGAACACGCCGGGCACGTTCGTCTTCGCGCCGTCCCGCGTGACGAGATAGCCGGTCTCGTCCATCTCGAGCTGACCGGTGAACAGGCTCGTGTTCGGCCGGTGCCCGATCGCCACGAACACGCCCTCGACCGGCACGTCCTTCGTTTGGCCCGTCTTCAGGTTGCGCAGCCGAATCGCGGAGACCAGCCCCTGTTGCGGGTCGAGCACGTCGAGGACTTCCGAATCCCACTCGAACGAGATCTTCGGATTGGCAAACGCCTTGTCCTGCATGATCTTCGATGCCCGCAGCGTGTCGCGGCGATGAACGACCGTGACACTTGACGCGAACCGTGTCAGAAAGACCGCTTCCTCCATCGCCGAATCGCCGCCGCCAATGACGGCAATCGGCTTGCCGCGGAAGAAGAACCCGTCACAGGTGGCGCAGGTCGACACGCCGCGCCCCATGAGAAGCCGCTCCGACGGGAGCCCCAGGAGTTTCGCCGAGGCGCCCGTCGCGATGACCAGCGCGTGGGTGGCGAACGTGCCCTCGTCGGTCGTGATGGAAAACGGCCGACGGCTGAGGTCGACCGCGCTGACATTGCCGCGCACCAGTTCCGCGCCGAATCGTTCGGCCTGCGCGCGCATCGCCGCCATCAGGTCGGGCCCCATGATGCCCTCCTGAAAGCCGGGAAAGTTCTCGACGGCGGTGGTCAGCATCAACTGACCTCCGGCCTCGAGCCCTTCAATCACGAGCGGCTTCAGGTTGGCGCGGGCCGTGTAGAGCGCGGCCGTGAGGCCCGCAGGCCCTGAGCCGATGATGACGACGTGACGCGTGTCCGACATGTGTGGCCGAGGATCGAGGCGCGGGTGTCAGAGGTGACGGTCGACCATCTGCGCAAGCGACCCTTTGTCGACGAGGCCGACGATCTGATCGACGATCTGTCCGTCCTTGAAGAGAATCACCGTCGGAATACCGCGCACCATGTATTTCATCGTCGTGCCCGGATTGTCGTCGACGTTGAGCTTGCCCACGGTCACTCTTCCCGCATAGTCGCCGGCAAAGGCCTTGATGGCCGGCTCCATGGCCCGGCACGGGCCGCACCACTCCGCCCAGAAATCCACGACGACCGGGGTCGCGGCCTTGAGCACGTCGCTTTCAAAGTTGGTGTCCGTGAACGTCTGAATGCCTTCCGCCATGTCGCTCCACTCTGCCCTTTCCGCCTCCGGCCCCATCATCGGGCCCGGACCATTGTCACATCCTTGGACGCGCGTGTCTCATCGATCGTGTCGCGCCCGCCTGTACACTCTGCCATAGTCCCTGGCCCGCTTCCGCCAGGAGTGGTCCTCGGACATGCCCTGCTGCATGAGCTTCGCCCAGGCCGCCTCGTCACGATACACGCGTAGCGCCTGGCGAACCGTGCGGACGAGCGCGTCGGGCGTCGCCTCCCGGAACTTGAACCCGTTCGCCCGGAGCGCCCTGGCCGTATAGGGCTGAACGGTATCGTCGAGCCCCCCGACGCCCCGCACGATCGGCACCGTGCCGTACCGGAGACTGTACATCTGGTTCAAGCCGCAGGGCTCGAACCGCGACGGCATGAGAAACGCGTCCGCGCCGGCCTCGACGAGGTGCGCGAGGCCCTCGTCGAAGCCGACGACGGCACCCACGCGCGTCGGATGCACAGCAGCCATATGCTCGAGCCACCGCTCGTAGCGCGCGTCGCCGGTGCCGAGGAACACCCACGTGGCGTCGAGTCCGACGAGCGACGGGCTGGCCGCCTTGATGAGATCCAGCCCCTTCTGATCGACCAACCGGCTGACGAGGCCGATGAGCGGCCGACTGACGGCATCGTCCCCCAGCGGAAAGCCGAAACGCTCCAGGAGTGCGCGCTTGCACGTCGCCTTCCCGGAGAGTTCTCGACGACTGTAGGTGGCCGGGAGCAGCGGGTCCCGCTCCGGGTCCCACAACCGGTCGTCGATGCCGTTGAGGATGCCCAGGTAGCGGCTGCCCTTGGCTGACAGCACGCCTTCGAGACCACAGCCGTAGGCGGGCGTGAGCGTTTCGCGTGCGTATGACGGGCTGACCGTCGTCACCCAGTCGCTGTAGTTGATGCCGGCCTTGAGCAGGCTGAACTGGCCCCAGAACTCGCCGGTCTCCATCTCGAATGCGGTCCACGGCAACCCGAGCTGCGTCACCGTCTCGCGCGGCGAAAGCCCCTGGTACGCCAGGTTGTGGATCGTGAAGACGCGGCCGGCCTGCGCCATCCCGGGCCAGCGCGCCGGGTCCGTCGCGAGGAGCGTCGGCACGAGGCCGGCCTGCCAGTCGTGGCTGTGCACGACGTCGTACGGCCCTTCGGCATCGCGCTCGCCCACCGACAGCGCCGCGGCCGCGAGCACGGCGAAGCGCTCGGCGCTGTCCTCGTAGTCCCGACCGCCCTCCCCGTACAGGCCGACGCGATCGAAGTGAGTGGGCGAATCGACGAAGACGACACGGTGACGAGGGCCGACATCGGCGCTCTCGAGGCCAACGTCGGCACGGACCTCGCCGACGCTGACATGCAGGCTGGACCGCGATGAGGCCGGGACACGAACCTGCCGGTACTTCGGAGTGACAACGGTCACCCGGTGGCCCAGGTCGGCGAGCGCCGACGGGAGGCCACCGAGGACGTCGGCCAGCCCGCCGGTCTTCGAGTACGGCGCCACCTCCGAAGCCACCATGAGCACGCGCAATGCCGGAGGTCGGCCGGCTCGTCGACGACGCTCGCGATCGGCACCGTTCTCGGTCGGGGTCACAATCGGCCAGTCTAGCAGGCCACGGGAGGGTTGGTGAATCGCGAAAGTCGGGGCGCCGAGACTTCCGGCGCCGGCATCAGCCAGGCCAGGCGGAACTGCGTCAGCGAGGCCGGCAGGCTAGCGAGCAGGCTCGCTCGGCACGAGACCGCCGTCGAGCCCCTGGGTTCGCGCCACCAGCCACTGGAACAGGTGCCGCGCTTCGGCGAAACGGAGGCTGCTCGTCGACGCACCCAGCACGACCACAGACACCTGCGGTCCCTGGGGAATCTGCACGAGGGTGGCCAGGCAGTACCCCGCCTTCCGGATGAAGCCGGTCTTTCCGCCAAGAACGTCCACTTCGGTGCCGAGCAGCCGGTTGGTGCTCTTGATCTTGATGGTGCGCCGGTTGGTGCGCGCATCGTAGGTCGCCCGGCGCATGATGCGCGACAGGCGATCGTCGGACGCCGCATACGCGACCAGTTGCGAGACGTCGTACGCCGACGACACGTTGCGGGCATCGAGGCCGGATGGATCCGCGTACTCGGTGTTGGTCAGGCCCAGGCTCGTGGCCATCCCATTCATCCGGGCCACGAACGCGGCCGTGCCGCCTTCCGATGTGCGGGCAAGCACGCGCGCCGCGGCGTTGTCCGATGCGATGAGCGTGAGGTGCAGCAGATCGCCATGGGAGATCCGCTCGCCTGCCTGGAGGTAGGTCACCGACGCATTCCGCACGTCGGCACGCGTCACGAGCACCTGCTGGCTGAGGTCGGGGGCCTCGGCGAGGAAGGTCACGGCCGTCATCAGCTTGGTCAGGCTGGCAATCGACCGCTGGTCGTGCATGTTCTCTTCCCACAGGACCGCGCCGGTCTGCGGGTCATAGATGATTGCGGCTGCGGCGCGCACGTGCGGCACGACGTTGCCGAGCATGTCGCGCTTGTAACTCGGCGTAGACGCCGACTGCGCGCTGACCACTGCGCCGGTGCCGAACGTCAGCATGACGCCAGCAAGCACCAGCACGCGAACCGACTGAGGTATTACACGCACGCGTCCTCCGTCACCCGTCCGCCTCCCGACTCGGGAGCCGCCATCTCACAGAAAAGTGCAGGAATGGTACCATCCAAGTGCTTGCGCCGCAACGGGTACCGGCGGCCGGCAGCCCCCGCCATCCCCGGAGATGGCTTCGGGACGCCGAGGCAGGGCCACCCAAGGGTTATCGACCGCAGGGACGCAGTGCCGTAGCAGAGGCAACCGGCAAGGCACGTCGTGCCTTTCTGCGGCAGCGGCCCGAAGGACTTCTCCGCACGTCGCGGCACGCGACGGGAACAAATGGAATCAAGATCCAATCGTTTGGTGTCAGAAATCCAACGGCAGTCAACAGGCGCTGCCGGTTTCCCGACTCTGCCGTCCCAGGAGACAGCCAGCCGGATCTCTCAAATCAGCGGGAATCGCGACGCATTCGCAGTCTGTTGCCAGACGGAGCAGTCGCCGCTGCTCCGACCGAGAACACGGGCCCAATTCTTGCAACTCGGCCGCCTAGAGAACGCGATGAGCCTCGTCAAACTACTCGGATTCACGACGCTGGGCTGCGGGTGCGTGCTCGGACGGTACCGCGAGGTCGGCACCAACCGGGAAGTGACCTATATCGAAGAGAAGGGCACCTCCTGCTCCCTGCGGAACCACCTGCGCAACCAGCCTCTGAGCGCCGGCCGGGTGGCACACGGATTCCGCGCGGCCGACACCGCCCAGGCGTCCTAGCCCGTTCCGAAGCTGCCCGTGCGCCGCCCGGGCGCGCGCCCCTCCCTGTACTCGCAACCGCGAACGGCCGAAAAGCCCTAGCGTATGGGCCTTGCACTGCTCTCCCCCAGGTCGGCTCGTCCCAGTTTCGACTTCGAAGTTGGCCGCTCCCGGATTCGCCTCTACCAGGGCGACTGCGTGTCGGTCCTCTCGGCGCTCGAACCGGCCTCAATCGGCGTCGTGATCACCTCTCCACCGTACAATCTCGGCATCAAGTACCGGAGCTACGCTGACGATCTGCCCCGGGCCGACTACCTGTCCTGGACGGACCAGTGGATCCGCCGGGTGCGCCGGGTGGCCGACGAGCAGGCGTCGTTCTTCCTGAACGTCGGCGCCAAGCCCACCGACCCATGGATTCCGCTCGAAGTCGCCCAGGTTGCCCGTCGCCATTTCAAGCTGCAGAACACCATCCACTGGGTCAAGTCCATCGCCATCGAACGGGCGCAGGCCGGATCGGCAGTCGGACTCGAGCGAGACGTCGCCGTCGGGCACTACAAGCCGATCAACAGCGACCGCTTCGTCAACGACTGCCACGAGTACATCTTCCACTTCTCGCCGGCCGGCCGTACGCGGCTCGACCGCCGGGCCGTCGGCGTGCCGTATCAGGACCCGTCGAACGTCAAGCGGTGGGCCTCATCCGGCAACGGGCTGCGCTGCCGCGGCAATACGTGGTTCGTTCCGTACGAGACGATCCAGAGCCGGGATCGCGACCGGCCCCATCCGGCGTCCTTCCCGCCGAAGGTCCCCGAGCAGTGCATTCGCCTGCACGGCCTCGACCGTGCTGGCGCCATACTCGATCCGTTTCTGGGGCTTGGGAATACGGCGATCGCCGCCGTGCGGCTGGGCCTCGACTTCGTCGGCATCGAGCTCGACGGCCACTACCTCGAGGAATCCGTCCGCCGCATCAAAGCGGCGGCGCCCGACGATCGCAAGCGCACGCGAACCCGGCCGTAGCTAGCGCCGGTTTCCGGAGCGGTCCAGCGTGTACTCAGGCTTGTACTGCAACGACACTTCCGGCCGGCTTGGCGTCTTGATCTCGACGATGCGCCGCACGCGAAGCGGGTCCGGATTCGTGCTGCTGTATCCGATGATGTAGTAGTCGCTGGTCTCAGCGTCGATGCGCTGCAGCCCGCGCCGGAAGTCGTTCGTGTTGACGATGGCAAAACCACCGGTCTCCTCGGCCAGGATCTGCAGCGAGCTGATCGTGGTCGTGATCCACTCGCGCCATTCCCCCACCGACAGCGTGTTGTTGAGCGTGGGGCCGGCGTCGAGCCCGCGGGGATCGACGGTGTAGAAGACCACGTTCGCACGCCGCGCGGCGCGCGTGAGCTCCGCGATCTGCGCGACCAGGTCCGTTTCCGCAAACTGCTGCCCGCTCGATTCGAACGGATTCTCCCAGCGCGACTGGACCGCCGGGCTGACCACGGAGCTGTCCGGGTCGGTCGGCTCGGGCCCACCAGACGCCGTCATCCACTCGTACTGCTCCTTCGCCTGCTTGTAGCGCGAGTCCTTGAACGGGTTGAACGAATAGCCGCTGCTCACATAGATGAACGACTTGCGCCGATCGGTAATCTGGCTGGCCTGCGCGAGGATGTCGTAGGCGGTCCGAAACGCCACGTTCGCGTTGTAGCGGAGCTTCGAAATGCCCTCGGACGACTCGGGCATGGCGAGCACTTCCTGCGGCGTATCGGCGCTGCCCATCAGCTTGTTGATGGCTTCGTTGAACCGGCGCCGGTTGAAATCGTACGTGAGGTCGGTCGAAATCGACGAGAACCCGGTCGACACGAGGCCGATGAGATCGTTGTCGTGAATGACCTCGTCGCGGATCTGCTCGAGCACCTTCCTCGCCCGAATCGAGTCGGCCGGCTGCAGATGCATGTCGTCGATGAAGATGATGAAGATCCGCCCGGAGACGTCCGTTCGCGCCCGGCTCTTGGGCAGGATGAGGCCTTCGCGGGGCGCGTCGCTCGCCCGCGGCGTGAGATCGCCCATGGCGCGCCCGCCGATGATCGGCTCGAAGTGCGCGATGGTCTGCTTGACGCCGTCCTCGTAGACCTCGAAATCCTCGGGCCGGAGGTTGGCGACGAACTGTCCGCTGGAGTCCTTGGCGATGACGTCCGTGGTGACGTAGTCGGACCTACCCCGAAACGTCGTCTGGTTCTGTCCCTGGGGCGTCGGGGTCTGTCCCGATACGACGGCCGTCGCCACCAGCATCGGGAACCCGATCCGTCCCAGCCACCTGCGGGCTTTCCAACGCATCAGATTCTCCACTTCCATCCATTATGGCAGAAGCCCCCGGGGGCAGCCCCGGGTCGGCGCCCCGCCCTCGGCCGCCCCGGCGTCCCCGCCGCCGCTGCGGGAGCTCCTCGGCGATGGCCGCCACGTCGGCGTCGAACGTGGCCGCGCCGGCGGTGACCGCCGCCTCATCAGACCACTCGTCAGGATTGAGACGCCGGGCACGTTCGGAGAGTCTGTCGCGGTCCTCGGGCGTGCGGGCCCGTCGCGCAATTCGTTGCAGGAGCTCCAAATAGCTGCGCCTGAGGCGAGCCGCCTCCGGGGCGCCGAGCGCGCTACCGAGCATCGTCTGGTCGTCGACCTGGACGACTTCCGGCTCGCGCGGCCGACCCTTCGCTGGCGCCCCCGCACGGTCCGCCACGGACCCGGTGCCTCGAGCGCCGGCTCGACGCGGCTTCGGACGCGCTTCGGCGCGCGTCTCGATTCTGTCTCTCAAGAGGCCCGGCCAATCGAACGTGAGGTCCGGATGGGTGTGTTCGAGGGCCTCCACCACTTCCTCGTCGAGCGGACGTCGTCCAACCTGCAGATTCGAGGGCGAGCGAAACAGGTAGAGCACGCGACTCTGCTGTCCGCCCTGGGGCGTACGGTAGGCGTGCATCACAAGCGTGGTTTCGTACCCACGCTTGTCGCGGTTATAGCGGATGAATGGCACCAACTACCTCTTGCGAAGGGCCTTTCGCGCGCGCGGGGCGACCTTGGATGCGGCCTTGGCCGCCGGTTTTCCCGCGCCCTTGGTCTTCTTGCCAGCCGCCGCCTTGGTGACAGCCTTTGCAGGCTTGGCCGGCTTGCTGGCCGCGGCCTTGCGGACGCTTGCCTTCTGCCCCGCACCCTTCCGCGGCTTGGCAGCCGCGGGAGCCGCCTTGGCGGCGGCCGCTTTGCGGACGGGCGGTTTTCCGACCGACGTGGCGGCCACGGCTATCGACCCACCAGGAGCCTTCGGGTCGTGCACCATGCGGACGAGATCGAACCCTTCGTGGGTCGGCCTGTAGGTCCAGAGCTCGCTGATCTTGGCGCCGTGCGCCTGGCACAAGCGGCGCGCAACCTCAAAGGACTGCACCGGCACATACAGGTGGAACGGCACGCGGGCCTTCGCAAAATGAACCCACTGAGCCATCACCTCGAGGTTGTTCACAGACTCGCCGCTCTCGACCTCCACCAGGCCGACGAGCTTCTTCCCATCAGTCAACACGACGTCTGGATAGAACGTGGCCGTGCCAAGCTTCACGGGGGCGGTCTGCTCGTCGCCAATGTTGACGGCAACTTCGCCCTTGCGCTTGTACTTGGCCTGCAGGAACCGAATCAGCCGGTCGTGTTCGAGCTGTTCGCGCACTGGGCGCACGAAGATGGGCGACACGGAGCCTCCCGCGCTCTTAGGTCTTATGCCCGAACACACGAAAACCCCCCGTCGGGCAGGAAGATAAGGGGCGCGTGTATCCTAACACTTTCCGGCCAATGCCATAATCCTTTCAGGTGGCGAGGATCCTCATCGTCGACGATGACCCGGTGGTGAGCCTGACGTTGTCGCGCATGCTCGAATGGACCGGCCACGAGGCGGTTCTGGCCGAATCGGCCCGATCAGGCCTCGAACGAGTGGCCGAGGGCGCGCCGGACGCGATCATCCTCGACATGCGGATGCCCGGCATGAACGGCCTCGATTTTCTGAGGGAACTCAGAGCGTCCCCCGCGCATGGCGCCCTTCCGGTCGGCATCGTCACGGGAGACTACTTCATGAATGAGCACGTCCTGGCGGAGCTCGCGGCCCTTGGCGCTACCGTCCGCTACAAGCCGATCTGGGTGGAGGACCTGTCGGCGCTGCTCGAAGTCCTCCTTGGAGGGCGGCCGTCATCGGCCGCCGAGAAATGATGAGCCGGCCGGTCCATATCCACGGTGTGCAGCTCGATCTGGGCGGCGGACGACGAGGCGTCGACATGGGCCCCTCGGCGGTCCGCATCGCGGGGCTTGGCGAACGCCTCGCGAGCCTCGGGTGCGTCGTCATCGACCGGGGCGACCTATCGGCGCCAATTCCGGAGACCCGCGTGGCCCGCGATCCGAAGAAGCGGTACATCCGCGAAATCGCCCGCGTCTGCCAGCGCCTGTACCAGCAGGTCTACCAGTCGCTCTCGTCGGGCGCGTTGCCGGTCGTGCTCGGCGGCGACCACTCACTCGCGGCCGGCTCGGTCGCCGCGTCCGCCGACTATGCCGCGGCCAGCAAGCGCGAGATCGGTCTGCTCTGGGTCGATGCGCACGGCGATATGAACACGCCGGAAACCACGCTGAGCGGCAACGTGCACGGAATGCCGCTCGCCGCTCTGCTCGGCCCCGAGCCGGCCGAACTGGCCCGGATCCGCCAGCGCGTGCCGCACGTCCGGCCCGACAAGACCGTACTCATCGGGTTGCGGGATGTCGATCGCCTCGAGCGGGAGCGCATCAAGTCGTCGGGCGTGCATGTCTTCACGATGAAGGACATCGACAAGCACGGCATTGCCACGGTGATGAAGCGGGCGATCGCGCTTGCGGGCAAGGACACGATGGGCATCCACGTCTCGTTCGACGTCGACGTCTGCGATCCCTCGGTCGCCCCGGGCGTCGGCACGCCCGTGCGCGGCGGCCTCGACTACCGGGAGGCCCACATGGTCATGGAGATGGTTGCCGACTCCGGCCGGTTGCTGGCGCTCGACCTGGTCGAGGTCAATCCCATCCTCGACATCCAGAATCAAACGGCGATTCTCGGTGCCGGCCTGATCGCGTCGGCGACCGGCATGCGGATTCTGTAGAGCGGTTTCGATTTCGGTCTAGTGGCGCGGGGTGGGCGTCAGGTCGAAATGTGGTGGGCCGCGGAGGAATCGAACCTCCGACCCTCTGGTTAAAAGCCAGGTGCTCTACCCCTGAGCTAGCGGCCCACTGGGTCCGACATCGGTACTACACGGCCGAGAGTTCCTGGCCTATCGCTGGCGGAGTGTGTCGAAGCACGTCCCGGCGCGAGCGAGGCCTTCGGCGAAGATGTCGGGCCGCTGGCCGATGCCGAGCCGCAGATGGTGCTCGTAGCCGAACGCCGATCCGGGGGCCAGCATGACGCTGTACTCTTCCGCCAGTCGATCGGCCAGCTCGAGCGACGCGATGGGCAGATCGTATTTGATGAGGGCGAGCAGACCGCCGCGCGGCGGCGTCCACGAGAGAAAGTCCGCGCGCGCGGCCATCCAGCGCGCGGCTTCCGCCAGATTCGCACGGACGATCCCGAAGTTCCGCTCGATGATGCGTTCGCGGTGCTTCATGCCCAGACGGGCGAGTGCGTCGTTGAGCTTGCCCGGGCTGAGCGTGATGTAGTCGCGCATGCCCCAACAGGTCTGAATCAGGTCCGGCGGCCCCATGATCCAGCCGATCCGCAGCCCGGGGAGACCGAGCGGTTTCGAGAGCGTGCCCACGCTGACGCCGGCCGGTCCCTGGTCGAACATCGGCGGCGCAAACGGGTCTCCATCCGGCACCGCCAGCCACCGGTAGGCCTCGTCGCCGATGACGTACGCGCCGACCGACCGCGCCAGCTCGTACACGCGGCGGGCAGCCTCCGGCGAGAGCATCGCGCCCGTCGGATTGTGCGGCGTGTTCACGACGATCACGCGCGTGTTGGGCCGCACCAGCTTCTCGAGCGCATCGACGTCGTAGCGATAGCCGGTCTCCGGACCCACTCGCCACAGCGAGACCTCACTTCCAATCGCTTCCGGCACGCTGTAGAGCTGCTGGTAGGCCGGGTACGGGACGATGGCGTGGTCGCCCTTCTCCAGCAGCACGTTGAACAACAGGAAGTTCGCCTCGATCGCGCCCGTCGTCACCAGGACGTGGTCGGCGTCTCCGTGCGAGTAAGTGGCCGCGATCTGGCTCCGAAGCTCCTCGGTCCCCCGCGCTTCGCTGTAGCCGAGCGGCGTGGCGAGGATTCGCTCGAGCGTCGCCGCCCGTTCCCCCACAGGCTCGAAGTCGAGCAGGTCGTTGGTCGTGAGCGGCAGGATCCCGCTTTCGGCGATGTCGTACTGGCAGTGCGTCTCGTGACGCGACATCCAGCGCTCGAGCAGAAAGGTGTCTATCTTCACGCCGAGATTCTATAGCGGCTTGGGGCTCCCGCTGACGCCCGGACCAGGCCCGCGCCGGCCGAGGCGCATCAGGTCTCGGAACGCAGCGCGTCAATCGGGTCGAGCGACGACGCCCGGTGCGCCGGGTAGTACCCGAACACGAGGCTGGCGCCGACGGCGGTCACGACCGCCGCCATCACGGCGTCCCCGGAGATCACCATCACCCAGCCGAGTTGCTGCATGATGAGCGCCGACCCGCCCCACCCCATGGCGACGCCGAGCGTGCCGCCGATCACGCCGAGCATGGCGGCCTCGGTGAGGAACTGGAACCGGATGTCGCCCATGCGCGCGCCGACCGCGAGCCGCAGTCCGATCTCGTGCGTCCGTTCGGTGACCGACACCAGCATGATGTTCATGATGCCGACGCCGCCGACCACCAGGGACACGGACGCGATGGCGATGAGCATCCACGCCATCGTCTCGGTCGCCTCGGCGCGCAGCGTGATCCAGTCTTCCGGGCGCCGGATGCCAAAGTCGTCGTCCTCGCCCTCCTCGATGCCGTGGCGAATTCGCAGGAGCGCCGAGGCCTGGAATTCGGCACGGTCCATGAGGTCGGGGTCCGTCACCGAACAGTAAATGTCGTCGATCCACTCCCGGTTGTAGAGGTAGCGCTGGGCGGTCGTGTAGGGCAGGAACATGACGTCATCGCGATCGACGCCCCCGCTCGAGGTGCCCTTCGCCTCGAGCACGCCGAGCACCTGAAACGGCATGCGCCCCACGCGCATCGTCGCCCCCACCGGATTCGTCTCTCCGAACAGGCGCTCTGCCGCCACCTGACCGAGCACCGCGACGCGAGTCTCGCGGGTGATGTCGAAATCGGTGAAGAAGGTCCCGGCCAATAGCTTCCAGTTGCGAATCTGGAACATCTCCGGCGAGACGCCCACATAGCGCGTGTTCCAGTTCTGATTCCCGACGATGATCTGCTCGCGACCGTCGAGCTGGGGCGAGCACATGGCGATTTCCGGAACCTGGGTGACGATCGCAAACGCGTCCTCAGGTCGAAGCGTGCGAGCCCCGCCCCAGCCGGTGCGGACTCCCGCCGCGTTGTAGCTGCCAGCCTCGATCCAGATGAAGTTGTCGCCGAGGTTGTCGAGCTGCCGTTCGACCTCGCTGGCGCTGCCTGCTCCGAGCGCAACGGTGCAGATCACGGCGGCGATCCCGATGCTGATCCCGAGCGTGGTGAGCAGGGTGCGCATGCGATGGCGCAGGAGCGAGTCGATCGACGTCTTGAGCGTGCGAGAGAACACTGACGAACACCTCCCCATCTGGCATACTCCAGATGGGTATATGGTGTTTACGGCGGCGCACCCTTCGCCTCAGTCATGGCCCCTCGCGTGAGGCGCACAGGAACCACTGCCCCATCGGCCGCCCCCCCGCGCACGGCCTGTCGCTGATGAGGGGCGCCGACGTCCCTGCCTCGTCAGCCAGCCGCTGATACTCGGAGATGCGGACGAAGTCGGTCGAGGCCACGCGCACGCGCTCTCCGGTGAGGAACGTCAACTCGTAGGCGACCCAGTACCCGGCCCTCGCCACCGGAACGCCGGCCTCGACGAGGGCTTCGGCGGCCTCCCCCATCTCGTTCGGCACGCGTCCGCCCACGAACGCCCCGACGTAACGCGCGTGGTCGACGATCGATCCGGCCGCCCAGATGCACACGACGACGACCGCCAGCCGTCGCACCCTGACGTCGGGCTCGAGCGCCATCCACAACGCCGACAGGCCGACCGGCACGAGCAGCGCAAGCAGGAAGTATCGCGGCACGGATGCGTCGACGGGCCGCGAAGCCACGTAGACCAGACCGGACAGCAGGCCCGTGCCCAGCAGGTACCAGGCGAACCCGACCTGTCGCGCCGCGACCCTTCCGCGCCCGGAGAAGGCGAGTTGCCCGACGCGCAGAGCGGCCGCGAGTCCCGCCGCACCGGAGAGCCAGCCGATCCAGGCACGCCCCTGCGTGCTCACGCCGCCGTCGACGCTGACTCCGCCCAGCATCGACGAGAAGTCGCGGCTGACCCACGTCCATGCTCGAGCGGGCAACTCGGCCGGCGCGAAGGCCATCCGGCCCGTGAGATTGGCCAGCTGCGAGCCCGCATATCCGCCCACAAGATCGCCGCGGGTTCCCGGCCCCAGGAGGTCCGCGACCGGCAGCAGCGCCTGGACGACCTCACGCACGAGCACGAATGCCACGGCGACGGTGAGCCACCTGGCGGCAAAGGCGCTCCACGTCTCCCTGCGCCACGCTAGTTCGAGGACGAGCAGCACGGGTACGGCATAGAACGTGAACTCGCGATTGAGCACGCCCACGGCCAGCACGACGCCGAACGCCCACGCCCGGTGCCGCAACCACCACAGCAGAACCATGTAGAGAAACGGCTCGATGTTCCCGCCCTGCGCCTCGACGAGCTGAGCCGCGGTGAACGGCGGCGCGAGAGTGAAAAACGCGGTGGCCGCAAGCGCGAGCAGGGGCCGAAGCCCGCAAGCCCGGTAGAGGAACCCGATCATCAGCCAGCTGACAACCAGATTGGTAAGGATGAGCGAGGCGCGTAGCGAGGCCACCGACGACCCGAATGCCAGGATCCACGGAGAGGCCAGCCACGCCTCCACGCCGAGCATGTAGGTCTGGCCGTAGAAAAACAACGGGAAGGCACGCCCCTGCGCCAGATGCGTGGCCATCAGGCCGACGATGGCCTGGTCCGAATCGAAGTAGGCGTGCTCGTAAACGGCAAAGACGAGGCTCCGGCCGATGACGAAGAGCGAGGCCAGCGTGATCGCCGTCCACCATTCGCTCGAGCCTCGTCCGGCCGGCATCGGCGGGCATGCTAGCATGCCCGCCGACTCGATGCCTGACGCGCAGCGGTCGCAATTGAACGCTTCGGGTGGCTCCTGGCTGCTCGCTCTGCTGGCCCCGGCGCTCGCCCTGAGTGCGGCCACACGCCCAGCGCTCCTGTCCGATCCGTCCGGCTGCCCCGGCCTCGTCGACTGGCTCCTCATCGTCGTCCTGCGTAGCGTCCCGACGATGGCGATCGGCAGCCTGCTGTGGTGGACGCACGCCGCGATGGTGCTCGCGGCAACGACCGGGTTCTGGATACTGGTTCGCCGTCAAGGGGCCCATCCCCTCGTAGCCGCCGGACTCGCCGCTGGCTTCGCGTTCACACTTCCATTTGCCTTTGCCCTGACTCCGACGCCCGTCGGCGCGTACGCCGCGGCCACGCTCGTGCTGTGCTGCATCAGGCCGCATGCGCCTCCGGCATGGTCATCAGCCAGCCTCCTGTCGACGATGGGCCTCGCGCTGTTTGCGCTGATGGCGCCGGCGATGGCATTACCCGCCGGAGTTGCGGCTGGGCTGCTTGTCTGGATCGACCGCCGGGGCACCGGAGTCACGAGGCGAGCGGCCGCGGCCATCGCCGCGGCGATGGCAACCGTCATCGCGCCGTCGCTGCTGATGGCTGCCGTGCCGGGGCCGCCTCCCCTCGTCGAAGCGACGGTCCCGGTCTTGGGCTGTGTTCCCGCGTTGCTCACGGGCGGGGCCACGGCGTTCGGCGACGGCTACCGGCTCGTGCTGGACTCGACCGGCCCGCTTGTCCTGACGCTCGCGCTCTTCGGGGCCTTCGCAGACCGGACGCGCGCCGGAGACCCGCGCGTCTGGGTGATTGCGGCGCTCGCAGCCGTCTCACTGCTCATCTCGTCGGAAGGGGATTCCGGGGCCGCCGCGCCGGCGCTCGTCTCCGCCTGGGTTCTCGCGGCGGCCGGCGTCGGCGCCCTTGCCCGTGCCTCGCTCGCGCGGGGAGCGCGGCCGGTGGCGGCCTGGACACTCGGCCTCGCCATTCCGCTCCTCACCTGGGCGGCGACGAGCCGGCAGCCGGTCGATCCCGACGAGACACCGCTCGGGCACGAATCGCTCTCGCGAACGTCCTTCGCGCGGCTGCTCGGGACGCTCCCGGACAAGTCGGCCCTCGTCGAGGAGGACGCGGTTTCCGAGCTTCTGCTGCGGAGCCTCGACGGCTGGTGGCAGGCCACGGGAAAGGACCTCGCGCTCGTGCCCCGCGATGCCGACGCGATTCGGGCCGCGCTTCGCACGCGCGGCGTGTACGCGTTGCCGCGTGCACAGCGGTCCCTCCAGCATCGCGGTGTTCGGCTCAGTGACGGCGGTCTGCTGGCGAACGGAGCGGCCACGGTGCTGTCGAGCACGCCGTGCGCGGCGCTGGCTGGTTCGTGGATGGCGCTGCCGGACGCCGACGGCCTGCGGGGTTTTGCGGTCGTCGCCGGCGCGAAGCCCGCCCGCGGTCCCTTCCTGATCTATGCCGGTGGCCATGCGGCACTCGATCCAGCGCCGGCCGACTGGCCGCCGAGAACCCGCCGCGGATTCTTCGCCGAGGGCTTCACGACGGCAACCGAAGACGAGCGCGCGCGACTCGGCGAGGCTCTGGCGCGCGACGGTGCGCCGGCAGACCGTCCCGTCATGGAATCGCCGTTCGTGGTCCGACTGGAACTCTGGCGCACGCCGGATGCGCCGCTCGCGCTCGCGGTCGCCGTGAGCTCGCCCGTTTCGTACGTACTCGCCAGAACTGTCGGCGGGCCGGTCGCACCTCGCACGCGCCTCTGCGCGTCGTTTCCCTTCGACGTCGGCCGCTTCTGAAGCGGTTTGCAGCCTCCAACGTAACCACCGGGTAACGAACGGGGTCTCGCGCGCGGTCTTTTAACCGACCGTTAACACCGGCTTTGTACCGGGATCATCCCCGCCTCCTAGCATCAGGCCCGGGATGCTTGCGGAGTGATTCCGCGCGTCGTTCGTACCCTTCGGAGGTTTCATCACATGTCTCAACGTATCTGGGCCCTGGTCATGTCGCTCCTGCTGTTCGGCATGACTCCGGCTGCAGCACAGACCCGTACGGCCCGCGTCAGCGGGCGCGTGCTCGACGCCATCAACGGCCAGCCTCTTCCCGGCGTGTCGGTCTCGGCCGGGACGGTCGTCGTCGTGACCGACCTGGAGGGGGTCTACATCATCGACCTTCCCGCCGGCGAGCACGAGATGAAGATCTCGCTCGCGGGCTTCCAGGCACGCACCGTGCGGGTCGCGATCACGGCTGCCGATGTGGGCACGGTCCATCCACACCTCGACATCACGCTGCCGCTCGAGGGGTACTCGGAGCAGGTCAACGTGACGGCCGAATCGGTCGACGCGACCGCGGCCAGCATCGAGTCGCAGCTGCTCGAGCGCAAACGGGCCGTCACGATCAACGACAACGTCGGCGGCGAACAGATGAAGGCCAACGCCGACTCGACGGCCGCCTCGGCCCTGCAGCGCGTGACCGGCGCCTCGGTCGTCGATGGCGCCTATGTCTACGTCCGCGGCCTGGGCGAGCGCTACAGCAACACGTCGCTGAACGGCGCCATTCTGCCCTCGACCGAACCCGAGCGGAAGGTCGTGCCCCTGAACCTGTTCCCGTCCAGCCTGCTCGAGGGTGTCTCCATCATCAAGACGTATTCACCGGACCGGTCAGCGGAGTTTGCCGGCGGCATGGTCGACATCATTCCGTCCCGCCTGCCGGTCGGCCCGCTCGTGAGCTTCGACTACCAGTGGGGCATGAACAGCCAGACCCGCGGCAAGGACATCTTCGACCACTCGGCCGGCGACCGGGACTGGCTCGGCCTGCCCAACGACAGCCGCGGCCTGCCCTCGTCGATTCCCGCGCCGCCCACGCGCCTGATTCGCGGCGGCATCTTCACGCCGGAGCTCGGCGTCGGCCAGGCCGAGCTCGAGCAGATCGGTGAATCGCTCACGAACGAATGGACGCCGACACCGGCCACCGGCAAGCCGTACCAGGGCTTCTCGGTCAGCTTCGGCAACCGCTGGGACAAGATCGGCGTCTCGGCGGGTGTCACGCATGGCTACAAGCAGGACTACCAGGAAGAGGCTCAGACCTACTACCGCACGGACGATGCGGGTGGGCTCTCGGAGTTCTCGACGTACGACTACAACATCGCGGCAGTCAATTCGGGCCTCTCGGTGCTGGCCAACGTGGGCTACGCCCTCGACACGAACAACCGGATCAACTTCCAGCTGTTCACCTCGAACACCGGCCTGCGCGAGACCCGGACGTTCGAGGGCTTCAACTCGGACGCGGGCCGCAACCTCCAGAACTCGCGCCAGCGCTGGCTCGAGCAGGGCCTCCAGACCTATCAGTTCAACGGCGACCACTACCTGCCGGGGGCCTCGAACAGCCGCATCGACTGGCGCGGCAGCTTCGGCAAGACGACGCGGGACGAGCCGGACATGCGCGAGGTGCTCTACGAGGAGATTGCCGGCAATTACCAGCTCGCCGACGAATCACAGAGCGGCCTCCACATGTGGAATGGCCTCAAGGAAGACTCCTGGGACTTCGGCGTCAACTGGAGCACGCCGTTCACCGGCATCGGCGGGCTTCCGGCGCTCGTGAAGTTCGGTCCGTACGTCAGCAGCCGCGACCGCGACTTCTCGTCGCGTCGCTTCCGGTTCGTCCCCGTCAACGTGGTGCGCTTCGACCTGACACCGGCGCCCGAGGACCTGTACACGCCCCAGAACATCGGGTCGGTCTTCGAGCTGCGCGAGGAAACGCGCGCGACGGACTTCTACACCGGCACCCAGGACATCGCCGCCGGCTACGGCATGATCGACATCGCGTTCTCGGCGGGCTCGCGACTCATCGCCGGCCTCCGTGTGGAGAAGTTCAAGCAGGTCGTTGATACCTACGACGCGTTCGACATCGACCTCGACGGCGAAGTCGAGCGCATCACCTCGACGCATCGACAAGACCGACTGGTTCCCGTCGATCAACTACGTGCACGCCGTCGGCGCGCAGCAGAACCTGCGCCTGGGCTTCAGCCAGACGGTCAACCGGCCGGAGTTCCGCGAGGTCGCGCCGTTCGAGTACACGGACATCGTGGGCGGCCGCGCCACGGTCGGCAACCCCGATCTCGACCGGTCGCTCATCCAGAACTATGACGCCCGGTGGGAGTGGTTCCCGGGAGCCGCCCAGGTGGTCTCCGCGAGTGTCTTCTACAAGCACTTCGACAAGCCCATCGAGCGGTTCGTCGAACCGACGTCGCAGCTCCGCACGTCCTATCAGAACGCCAAGTCGGCCCGGAACGTCGGGTTCGAGCTGGAAGCGCGGCGGGAGATTGTCGAACACTTCACGCTCGCCGGCAACTACACCTTCGTCGATTCGAACATCGAGCTCGAGCCCGGGCAGCTCAACGTGCTCACGACGCTCGACCGGCCGCTGGCAGGCACGTCCCAGAACATCTTCAACGGTTCGCTCGAGCTCGACTACCCGACGTTCTCGGCCCGGCTCCTCATGAACTACTTCGACGACCGCATCGCCGATGTGGGTTCGCTGGGATTGCCTGACATCTACGAAGACGGCCGCTTCACCCTGGATCTGGTCGGCACCGTCCGGTTTGGCCGCCACGTCAGCCTGCGCGTCGCCGGCGAGAACCTCACCGACGAGCAGGTACGGTACAGCCAGGGCGGCCTCGACCAGCGCCTCTACACGGCGGGCCGGGTCTTCACGATCAAGTTCGGGTATTCGGGCTTCTAGGCCCTCCATTCAGGAACGGAGACAAGCACTCATGCGCATCTTCATGAAAGGTATCCTGGCTCTCGCGGTCGTCCTCGGGATGACGGCCGCGTGGCCGCAGCCGGTCGAAACGCAGTCGAACGGCAGAATCCTCCGGTGCGGGCCCGTGGCGGGCATCGCCAAGCCGGTGTGCGTCGTGACGGGCCGATTCACGTCGAACCTCACCTTCACGGCCGATTCCATCTGGGTGCTGCGCGGCGCCGTGTTCTTCGGCGCGCCGGCCGCGCTCACCATCGAGCCCGGCACGCTCATCGCCGGCGAGACGGCCACGCGCGGCACGCTCGTCATCGAACGGGGCGCCAGAATCTTCGCCAACGGCACCGCAGACAGCGCCCATCGTCATGACCTCGGATCAGCCGGTCGGCTTCCGCGGCCGCGGTGACTGGGGCGGGCTCATCCTCAACGGCAACGCTCCTGTGAACCTGCCGGGCGGCGTCGGCATCGGTGAGGGCTCCACCGGCATCTACGGCGGCAGCGACCCGGACGACAGTTCCGGGGTGCTCCGCTACGTGCGCGTGGAGTTTGCCGGCATCGAGTTCAGTCCCGACAACGAGCTGAACGGCATCGCCTTCCAGGGCGTCGGCCGCGGCACCATCGTCGAGCACGTCCAGGTGCACTTCAACAAGGATGACGGCGTGGAGTTCTTCGGGGGCACGGTCGACGCCAAGTGGCTCGTGCTGACGGGCATCGGCGACGACTCGATCGACTGGACGTTCGGATGGCAGGGACGCATTCAGTTCGCCGTGGTCCAGCAGCGCGGCGATGACACCGACAACGGCATCGAAGCCGACAACAACGGCAACAACAACGACCTGCTGCCCCGCTCGGCGCCGACGCTCTACAACATCACGCTCATCGGCGACCCGAGCTTCACCAACTTCGGCCCGGAGAGCACCGACGGGATGCGCCTGCGTGAGGGCACCGCCGGCATCATCCGCAACGCCGTGGTCATGGGCTTCAAGAGCGAGGCCATCGACGTGCGCAACACCTCGACCCAGAACCAGATCACGCTGGGCACGCTGCAGGTGACCCACAGCATCGCCTACGACAACCGGTGCGCCACGACGGGGTGCGGGGGATCCGGATCGAGTCAGGCGCGCAATACGGCCGGGGCTCCCCTGTGGGATCCGGCCGGCAACCTCAACAGCACCGCCAACCCGGTGCTGGCCGATCCGTACAACCCGCTCCTGCCGAACTGGCAGCCGCTGCCGGGCTCGCCGGCGCTCACCCTGCCGGCGGCCGCGGTCCCAGCGACGCCTCCGGACGTCGAGCCGTTCTGGACGCCGGTCACCTACCGCGGCGCGTTCGACGGCGTGACCAACTGGATGCTCGGCTGGACCAACTTCGCGCAGAAATAGCCCACATGCACGACCCGGGAGGCCGCTGGCCATGCGGCCTCCCGGCCCTCCGGCTCGTTGCCGGGATAAGCTGACACCTCGTCGATGCCTGCGTTGATCACCCGCCTGACTGCTTGGTGCCTGGCTGCCGCGGTCGCCCTGCTCCTCGGCGCGTGCTCGGCCGATGCGCCTCCGGAGTTCCAGCCGGTTTTCGAGACCAAGGAAGCAGCGGTGACGGCGCTCCTCGACGCCCTCTGGCAACGTGACGTGGACCGCATGCGGAACCTCGCCGTTTCGGAGACAGAGTTCAGGAAGCACGTCTGGCCGAGGCTCCCGGCTGCCGCTGGCGCGGCAGAAAGCTCGATGAGCTACTGGTGGGAGGACCTGCGGGCAAGAAGTCTCGGGTCGATGGCCCAGGTGCTCGAAGAACACGGGGGCACGCGGCTGTCACTCGAAGCGGTGAGCTTCGAGGGCGGTGTCACCGATTACGGTACGTTCCGCGTGCATCGCGAGGCTCGCGTCTCGGCTCGAGACACGGCCGGCAACCTGCGAGAACTCCGGTTGTTCGGGTCGCTCGTCGAAGCGCCGAGCGGCTGGAAGATCTACAGCTACGTCATCGACTGAGCCGGCGCCGAGGTCGACCTCGCGCGACCCGCGTCAGGGCTGGCCGCGAAGGCGCTGCGCCACGCTTCGCGCGCGCTCGCGGGCGCTCAGCAGCTCGGCCTCGGCGGAGTCCGGCCCGCTGGCTGAGGCGGGCGTCGGTCCGTCGCCGCCAGACTCCTCGGACGGGAAGTCTCCGGCAGATGGAGCCGCGCCCCGCTGTGGCGCGCCCGCCGCGGAGGCCGGTGTCGGTTCACCCGGAGCCGCCGGCCCAGGCGGCGCCTCCCCCGGCGCGCCATCCCCGGTTTCGAGCTTCCGCTGCGCACCCGCCTCGTCGCCTG
Source organism: uncultured Acidobacteriota bacterium (assembly GCA_963752045.1). Classification (GTDB taxonomy): domain Bacteria; phylum Acidobacteriota; class Vicinamibacteria; order Vicinamibacterales; family SCN-69-37; genus DATKDF01. The sequence continues at coordinate 55,633 of CAVVWN010000002.1, forward strand.
AACCGGCAGCCTCCCGCTCTCTCGACTCCACGAGCGAGGACGCCGCGAGCAGTCGATCCGCGGGCAACTCGAGCTCGCGGTCGGCCATCTTGTCGATGCCGCTCACGGTAATCGCCAACTGGCCGCTGTCGAGCGTCTCGAGCCACCCGCGCTGACGCAGATACCACAGGGGAAATTCCAGATGCTGCCGCGGCACGCCCAGGAGTTTCTCGAGACTCACGGCTCCGAGACCGCCGTGCAACGGATCGCGGCGTCGCGCCACGTAAAGCAGCGACAGAATCCCGTGGAACAGACGGCGGTCCGACTCGCGCCCGTCGGCAGCCGAATTCTGATCGAAGATCTTCCACTGGACGCTGCGGTTGTCGTCGTACTTGACGTCGTAGGCAGCGCGGCGCTTGGGATCGTTCAGCACCTCGTAGGCCTCGTGGACCTCGGAAAAGCGCGACGAGTCCCCGGTGGTTTGATTGTCCGGGTGGTAGCGTTTCGCGAGCAGGCGGTACACGCGCTCGAGCGTCTCGGAGTCCGCTGACTGGCTGATCTGCAGAACTTCGTAGTAGTCGACAAACGGCCGCTCGGTCACGTCATGCACCTTTCGAGCCCGACACAGACAACTCGTGGAGCTCTTCCTGAGTGAGGGTGACCCCACTATAGGCACCCCCTGAGAGCGCCGCAAGTCCTGGACGATGCCGGCCGCTCGAAGCCGCCCGGGTTCAGCGACCGCGCCCGCCGCCCGGCCCACTGGCCGGCCGGGGCTCTCGTGTAGCTGTTTCGGCCGCAAGCTCGAAGCACACCAGTCCCCTGTCGTGGACCCAGAACCGCTCGGCCAGCTCGACCGGTTCTCCGGCGCTGGCGGTGGCGAACGTCGCGCACAGCTCGTACCTCGGCGGTTCCAGCACCCGGTAGGGATACGGCTCACCCGTCTCCGGATCGGCCGCCGTGAGCTCCAGGCCCAGCTCGGACTGAAGGTCATCGAGTGAGGCGGGCAAGCGTTCGTGGCGCGACCAGAGCACGTCGATCTGACGGGCGATCTGGGCCAGGTCGCCGACGCGCCTGGCATCGAGACGCCGCGCGCGTGCCTCTCCGGGCGACCCCATCATCACGACACCGGCGGCAACGGCCGCTCCGACGACCAGCGCCACCACGAGCCCGACCACGCCCCGGCCGGTCATGGGCGACCTCCCGCCTCGTCAAGCGCGAGCTCGGTCCGGTAATACGCGAAGACGGCGCCGGCAACCACGCCGACAACCAGCACCTTCAACACGAACCGCATCGTCAACTCGCCTCCCAGAAGGTTGTAGACGAGCGCCATCACATCTCCGGCAAGAACAGAGGCCGCGACGAACAAGGTCAGGTACGTCAACCAGCGGCGCACTTTCGAGGCCCGCTTCGCCGGGTCACGGCGCCCCTCACGCCCGACGAGCGCCGACACCCACAAAAGGACGGGCGTGGACACGACGAGCGCCGAGATGGGCCACCGGAGCGCCTCGGCCAGGTACTCAGGAGGCACCTGCCGGTCGAGGGCCGGGTCCGGCAGCAGGCGGTCGATGAGTACGAACATCAGGCCGCCGAAGTTGATGGCCACCGTGTAGAGCGCAGAGAAGATCACGAGATGAAGGAAGGCGTCCCGCGCAGACAGATACGGCTTCGGCCTTGGCACCGGAATGGGGAACGGCACGTCGGCGAAGCCTCCGAGCGCCTCGCTGACCTCGGCCGCCGGCCAGCCGGCGGTTCGGAGGGCCGCCTCGATCTCCTGCCGCGAGATGCCACGCGCCAGTCCGTCCTTCACAAACGCCGTGAGTTCGTCCTGAGCTGCCATGGCAACCTCCTCCCCTACCGGCCCGGCGGCTTCACGACGACCGGATAGGCCTTCTCGCCTGCGAGGATCTTCACCGGCAGCCGGTTCTCGCGAAGCGGAATCGGACATGTCGTGTAGACATTGAACGCGCAGGGCGGATTGTACGCCTCGTTGAAGTCGAGCACGGTCGTCCCATCCGGAAGAAGATCCGCATACAGGAAGCGCGCCGTTTCGTACGTCTCGACGCCGCTCGACGCGTCCCGGAACACGAAGTAGAAGCGATTGGGCCGCGTGGTAAACGGGCGAAGCCGAAGCGGCTCGCCGCCCAGCTCGAACTCCACGACGCCTTCGGTGCTGTATGTGTCGATGTCGCCGTAGGTATTGAGGACCTCCAGGTCGCGCGGCTGCGCATCGGGAACGAACCGCGCCGTCACACGATAGGCCTCGTCAATCGGAAACCACGAGAACCCGAGAAACGCGCGCGCCTGAGGGCTCTGCGGGTCCCGCACGCGCAGCGACAAGTTGCCGCCGCCGGTGTGGATCACGAGACGCACGCTGCCGATCGCGACTTCGGTCGGCGATGTCAGGCCCGGCTCGTGCAGCACGATGGGCCCGGTGAGCGGCTCGTCGGGTGTCGCTCCCGGTTGCGGCAGGACCTTGGAGCCCTTGCGGACCGCGGCCACGTGCGGCTCGGCCTCGAACCGCACGACGTCGCCTTCCACCGTGACCACGCCGGCCCGCGGCGGCAGGTGCGGTATGACGATGTCGCTTTCCGGACCGCTGCCGATGACGTGAACCCCGGGCGCGAGCGAATGCAGGGCCGAGATGCTCACCCACTCGTAGCGGTAGTCTCGCTCGTGCTTCTCGCGCCATGCCTGAACTTCGGCAACCGGATCGGCCGGCGCGGCGGTTGAATCGGGAACGTCTCCCGATGGCGGGCCGGTCCGGTCGACGCGCTCGCCGCACGATGCCAGCGCAACCGCGAGCACCAGAACACCCGGCCAGGACTTGTGCGCAACCATGCCCAAGTGCGTACCATATCGCAGGCCGGCCCTTCAGTCCCGGCCCGGAAGGAGCGACGATGAGCGACGGGCCCGCAAGACCTGGATTCGGACGTCGGGAGTTTCTCAAGACCGCCGGCGCAGGGGGCCTGGCGCTCACGGCCGTCGGAGGCGCCTCCTGCGCGCCACGACCCGAGAGCGTTCCGGCCGCCGACCTCCATCGCTGGAACGTCCCCGACTTCGAGCTTGCCGAGATCACGGCCGACGACCTCCAGGCCGGCCTCGCCTCCGGGCGCTGGTCGTCGGTCGAGGTGACGCAGGCGTATCTCGATCGCATCGAGGCGATCGACCGAAACGGTCCGACGCTGCGCTCCGTGATCGAGACGAATCCCGACGCGCTCGACATCGCACGCACGCTGGATGCCGAGCGCGCATCCGGCCAGGTGCGCGGGCCGCTCCACGGCGTGCCGATCCTCATCAAAGACAACATCGGGTCGGCCGATCGCATGACCACCACGGCCGGCTCGCTCGCGCTCGAGGGGTCGACTCCCCCGCGCGACGCCTTCATCGTGGCGAAGCTCCGGGAGGCCGGCGCCATCATCCTCGGCAAGACGAACCTGAGCGAGTGGGCCAACTTCCGCTCAACGCGGAGTTCGAGCGGATGGAGCGGGCGCGGCGGACAGTGCGCCAACCCGTACGCCATTCACCGCAACCCGTGCGGGTCGAGCTCGGGTTCGGGTGCGGCGGTCGCGGCCAACCTGACGGCGCTCGCCATCGGCACCGAAACGGACGGGTCGATCGTCTGCCCGTCTTCGGCCTGTGGCATCGTCGGCCTCAAGCCGACGGTCGGCCTCTGGAGCCGCTCGGTCATCATCCCGATTTCGCACACGCAGGACACGGCCGGCCCAATGACGCGCACGGTGCGCGATGCGGCGCTCCTGCTTGGCGCGCTCACCGGCGTCGACGGATCCGATCCGGCCACTGCGGCCAGCGCCGGCCGAAGCCACGCCGACTACACGACGTTTCTCGACCCGGCTGGCCTCGTCGGCGCGCGCATCGGCATCGTGCGCGCGCGCTTCGGCTTCGACGACCGCGTGGACCGCGTGCTCGGGGAGGCCATCGCGGCCATGCGTGAGGCGGGTGCCGTCATCGTCGACGAGGTGGACATCCCCAATCAGGAGGGACTAGGGCAGCTCGAGGGCGACGTCCTGAGCTTCGAATTCAAGGCGGGCCTCAACGCGTACCTCGAAGCCCTGGGCCCGGGCGTCGCCATCCGGTCGCTCGAAGAGGCGATTCGCTTCAATGAGGAGCATCGGGATCGCGAGATGCCGTACTTCGGGCAGGAGGAGTTCCTCGCGGCCCAGGCGCGCGGGCCGCTCTCCGAGAAGGCCTATCTCGACGCGGTGGACCGGACCCGCAGGCTATCGGGTCCCGAGGGCATCGACGCGGCGATGGATGCGCACACGCTCGACGCGCTCGTGGCGCCGACCGGCGGACCCGCCTGGGTCACCGACTGGGTCAACGGCGACCACTTCGGCGGCGGAAGCTCCGGCACGGCCGCGCGGGCCGGCTATCCGAACATCACCGTCCCGGCCGGGTTCGTGATGGGCCTGCCGATAGGCCTGTCGTTCTTCGGCCGCGCGTGGAGCGAACCGGTCCTGCTCAAGATCGCGTTCGCCTTCGAGCAGGCGACCAGAGCCAGGCGTCCGCCGACGTTCCGCACCGACGACGTGATGGTGTGAACGAGGGTTAGCGCAGACCGCCCTCACCGGCTTTCATGAGGCCCATGTGCTGCTGGGCCTGCGCGAGCCCGCCTTCGGGCGCCTGCCAGCCGATACGGCCGTCGCCGTTGGCATCAGCGCCGGCCGTGAGCTGCTGGGCGAGCTCGTGCAGCTTGACCACGAGCGGCGCCGCGTCGGCGGCCGTCGAGGCCGCGCGAATCTGGGAGACGAGCGCGGTGATGGCGTCGCATCGGGCCACGACGCTTTCGGCGGCCCCGGCCACGTGCGTGGCGTGCAGCTTCACGTTGTCGCTCGCACCCTCGGACTTGGCCGCCAGCCCAATGTGCGTCGCGACGCCGGCCGCCGCCTTCTTCACGCCGTACCCCTTGCCGGGCCCCTGGGCTTCCGCCGTCGGGTCGACGGCATGCAGCACGTGCCCGGCGTGACGCTTCATCGAGTCGAGGTTGTCCGAGGTCTTGGCGGCGAGCCCCGCGTGCTGCTCGGCGATCGCCGCTTCGGCCGAGGCCGTCGGCAGCAGCCCCGCGCCATCGGGTGTTCCGTTCATCCCGTCGAGCACGTGCCCCATATGGGTGTGCGCTGGGTTCGACTGCTCTTTCGCCAGGCCGACAACCACAACGGCGAGAGACAACAATCCACAGAGCAGGGCTTTCCTCACGACGCACCTTCCTTTCGGCTGAGCGATGAACCTCGAGGATATCGCCGGCGCCCGCCTCGAGCAAGGCTCAAGCGAGGTCCTTGATGCCGACCACCTGGAAGCGGGCGTTCTTGAAGAACAACCGCTTGAGGCGGTCGCCGAGATGCCTCGGCGGCGTCTCCCTCGCGAGGGCCCGAGCGGCCGCAATGCCGTCGCGCTCCTCCCATACCCGGACGGGCAGCGCCTCGACGAGTCGTCTGGCGGCACCGAGCGTGAGGTGAACCGTGTGGTCGGCAAAGGGCCCGATCTCGAAGGGAACACCCAGCGTCGTCCACCCGGCGTGAAGCCATGCCCCGACGCGGTAGACGGGATGGTGCACGTTCACGGTGAAGAACAGCACGCCGCCGGGCTTCAGCACACGCGCGAGCTCGCGCATGATGGCGCCGGGCCGCTCGGCATGGTCGATGACGTTGTCACAGAGCACGACGTCGAACGACTCGTCGGCAAACGGCAACGCCTCGCCGGCGGCGGCAGAAGTCGGCACGCGGCGGTGCCACGGGAACAAACCTGCGTACTGCACCGCGAGCGGGTCGATGCCCACGCGCAACCCGGCCGGTTCCCAGAAGAAGATGAGGCCCCGCGACCCGCACCCGACCTCGAGGACGCGCGCCTCGTCGGCCATGGGCGCGACGGCGCCGATGAGCGCGCGCGCATCGGCCGATCGCCGCCGCATCCACGGCACGACCTCGTCGGCGGCGAGCGCTCCGACCCTGGCCTGCTGATACGCCCACTGCCGATCGAGCGCGCGAGCCGCGCGACGTCGTCGACCCCGGGCCATCCACGACTGCACGTCCGGCACGCCGCCAGTCTACGGCGATCGCGATGTCTCTGTAACCGCGTCTGTCGGCCGTCGGCTTCTCGTCACTCCCTCCGTCCGACCGGCCACTCCGTCAGCTATCATGGGTCGCCAAGAGCGCCGGAAGCACAGCTCTCGCCAGGCTGGGCCTGCATCCGCTCGCCGCTCGCATGGCGATTCGCGACGCGCTCAGCTAGTCCCGCGTGGCGACGGCCGGCCGTCGCAGGAGGCAGGATGGAAGTTTCGTACGACGGCTCCCGGGCGGTCTTTCAGGGCATTAAGGCCGCGGGCATCACGTCCGTGTCAGCCCTTCCCGAGACGTGGCTCGGTCTCATGCTGCAGTGGGCCGAAGCCGACCCGGACATCCGGCTGATTCAGGTGGCCAAGGAGGAAGAGGCCGTCGGTGTGGCCGCCGGCGCCTGGTTCGCCGGAGAACCGCACGTGTTGCTCATGCAGAACCACGGCTTCCTCGCCGCCATCAACGGCATCGTCTCGCTCGCGCAGTTGTATTCGATTCCGCTCTGCATGCTCATTGCGCTGCGGGGACACTGGGGCGAGCCCTACGCCTGGCACACGCGCGGGGGCATCGTCACCGAGCCGGTGCTGCGCGCCCTCGGCATTCCGTTCGAGTACGCGCGCGACCCGACGCAGGTGGCGCGCCAGATTCGCGAGGCGCGCACGTTCGCCGAAAGCTCGCTCTCGCCCGTGGCGCTGCTGCTCACGCGCGACCTCATGGAGGAATGACCATGAAGCGCGCCGAGTGCATCGCGATGATGTATCCCGAGCTCGACGACAAGCTCGTGGTCACGATCATGGGCGCCTGCGCGCAGGAGCTCTACGACCTCGGTCATCGCGAGAACTTCTTCTACCTGCAGCACGCGATGGGCCTGGCCTCGTCGATCGGACTCGGGCTGGCGATGCACGCGCCGGACCGGACGGTCGTCGTGCTCGACGGTGACGGGTCGGTGCTCATGAACCTCGGCACGTTTGCGACGCTCGCGCGGTACAAGCCGAAGAACCTCGTCCACGTCGTCTTCGACAATGGCAGCCTGCTGTCGACGGGAGGCTTCGACTCGCACACGACGTCGGGGGTGACCGACCTCTCGGCGATCGCCCGCGGTGCCGGCATCGAACACGTCGCCGACGTCGATTCGGTCATCGCGTTCGGCGATGCTGTGCTCGACGCGTTCAGGCGCGACGACTTCAGCGTCATCGTCGCGCGCGTGTCGGCCGTCGGACCCGGGCACTACGGCATGGACCTGCTATTGCCCGAGAACGCGTTCCGGTTCAGGCGGCACATCAGAGAGATCAAGCGATGATGAGACTACGGTCGATTCTTCGCAGGCTTCGTCACCTTCGCTGGCCCCGCCACTGGCCGCGCTGGTTCAGCAGCGTGTGATTAGCCGCGCGGCCCATCGACCACGAAGGCCGGTGTGCCGCCGCGGACGACGCGCCAAGCCCAGTGCATGCGTGACCACAGGCCCAGGAGCCGAAGCACGGCCCACGTTCCCGCGCACGCAAGGGACATGAACGCCAGGCCCGGGACGAAGTCGCTCATGCCTGCCGAGTTTACAGCGCGGGGCCGGCCCGCGGGCACCTTCCGGTGAGCTCCAGGTTGCTCGATAATGGCCCTGCCGCCGAGGGATCCGACCCTCGGGGCGCCTCGAGAGGCCGACGGTGGGAATTCCGTCGACTCGGGAGGGGCGTACAATAAGGCTCGACACTGGTACGGCCGACGCCGCGCCAAGTCCGAGATTCAGGAAGGGAACGCCGCATGGACATGAGCCAGCTCGCCAGCCTTGCCGATTCGGTGCGGGCGCTACCCGTCGAGAGCGCGTCGCGCCTCCGGCGGCTGCACCGGCTCGTGGACCTGTACGCCGAGGCCGAAGCCGAGGCCGCGTTCAAGGCGGCGGCCCGTCGTGCCCCAGCCGGGACGGATGTGGAATCAGGCGTGATCGCGGCGGCCTGGTCCGTCTGGGAACGCCGGGCAGCCGGTGGCACGTCGTTCGGCGACGATGAGGCGGCCCACGACTCGCTGCGGCGCGATCTGCTCTCGGACGAGTTCAAACCGGTCGTGGCGGCCTGGATTCGCGAGATGCGCGTGCTTGCGTCGGAACGTCCGGACAGCGGCTCCTGCACGCTCGGTACGGCGCTGCAGCTGTGGCTGTGGACGCTCGACCATTTCCGCCGGGAGGACCGCGCGGGCAGTGGCCACGCGACACGCGCCATCGACGAGCTCGTCGATGGCCTCGCGCCGGTGCTGGCGGCCCGCAGCCTCGTACGCGAAGTCACCGGCCGGGTGCCGTCGGTCCCGGGAGAAGAGGGGCATCGGGCCGACCTCAGCCACGTGTACTCGGCGCGCGCCTCGGCCGCGCTCGGTGCGCTCTGCGCCGAATTGGTCTTCGGCTATCGACGCCATCTCGTGTGGGATGAGGAAGGGTGCGCGACGTGTTATCGCGCCGGCGAGCTCGACGAGCTCGAGGCGTTCATCCCCGGTTTCGCGACGGGCGCCCGCGCCGTGGTCGACGTCATCGAGGACGACGGGTCGCATCCCACCAAAGCCGGCCCCTGCGTGCGCTTCGACGGCGTGGATACGTTCACGCGGCTGCGCAGCCGGCTCGACGGCTGTCTGACCGGTGGGAGGCTGGCCAAGGCCCGCGCCGCGGTCACCCTCGGAGGCCGGTAGATGGCACTGGCGCGACTCGATGCCGGCGATCTCGACATGATCGTCAGCACGCTCAAGGAGTTCACGAACCGCACGACACCGCTCGATCGCCGGCTCGCCTGGGACGGGGCGGACACCTGCCCGGAAGATGCCGTGCGGGCGATGCTCGGGCCCGAAGTCGGACTGCACCTCGCGTTCCTGCCGGCTGAATACGGCGGCATGGGTGGCGGCGCGTACGACATCTACCGCCTCTCGTGCGAGTTCGCCAGAATCGACCTGGGGTTGGCGACGTCGATGCTTGCCGTCGCGCTTGGCACCGACCCGATTCGCGTCGGATGCACCGAGGCCCAGAAGCAGCGATGGCTGCGGCGCATCGCCGAAGAAGGCCTGATCGTGGCCTACGCGGTCACGGAGCCTGAGGCGGGCTCGAACGTCCAGAACATCAAGACCGAGGCCGAGCCGGTCACCGACGCCAATGGCATGGTGACGCACTACCGGCTGAACGGCGTGAAGCAGTTCATCTCCAACGGGTCGATTGCCGATCTCTACACCGTGCTCGCCAAAGCGCCCGGCGGTCCCACGTTTTTCATCGTCGAACGGCGCACGCCAGGCCTGACGCCCGGCAAGCACGAGGTGAAGCACGGCATCCGGCTGTCGGACACCGCGCAGGTGCTGCTCCAGGACGTCGTCGTGCCCGCCGATCAGCTCGTCGGCGATCGCGAAGGCGAGGGGCTCAAGCAGGCCAACAAGGTGTTCGGCTTCACGCGTCTGATGGTGGCCGGTTTCGGCCTCGGCGCGGGGTTCGCGGCCCTCGAGAAGGCGATTGCGTACTCGAAGCAGCGCCGGCAGATGGGAACGCTGCTCTGCGAGAAGCAGGGATTCACGCACAAACTACTCGTGCCGAACAGCGTGCGGCTGGCCGCCGCCGAGGCCTACATCGAGCAGGTGGCCGACATCCTCGATTCAGGCGATCACGACCGGCAGGTCGAGGGCGCCATCGCCAAGTTCTACGCGACCGAGGTCGGCAACATCGCGGCCGACGATGCCGTCCAGGCGCTCGGCGGGTACGGCTACTGCGTGGATTTCGAGGTCGAGAAGATCAGGCGAGACGCGCGCATCCTGCGCATCTACGAGGGCACCTCGGAGATTCTCCAGAACATCATCGGCGTGTTCCGCATGCGCGAGAGCGTGCGCAGCAAGGGACGGTTCTACGGCAACCTGGCGGCTGAAGTCGAGCCGATGACCGAGGCTGGCGGGCCGGCCGCGGCGCGCACGGCGCGCTTTCTGGCCACTGCCCTCGACCTGGCGTTTCGTCGAAAGCTCACCAAACAGCAGCATGCGCTCTTCGAGTGCGCGACGTCGATCACCGAGCTCGAGACGGCCATCGCGCTCGTGCGGGCCGCGGGGACGAGCGGGAACCCGCTGCGACAGGCGCAGGCGCGCGTGTCGGCCTCCGACGCCGCCCTGTCCGTGCCGACGCGGCTCGTCAAGCTCTTTGCGGCGGCCGGCGTGCTCTCGGCCGACGAGATGGCCTCGCTCGAGGCCGCCGCGGATCTGCCCGGCGCCATGGCGCTGCAGGCCGGCCGCCTCGCCGACATGAACGCGATCGCGGAAGGCATCACGGGCTACGCGCCAAGCTGACCCGGCAGGCTCGCGAACCAGACGTAGCGCGACGAGGGTGCGATGGCGTCCCCAATTTGCGCGAGTTGGAACCACCTCTATCTGTGGATCCGTGCAGTGGACGGCCTGCGGACGGCGGCATGAGCCTCGGAACTGTAGGCAGACACTGCGCGCTGGGTTGCCGACAGTCGCGGTTGGTGGCCGAGCGCGCAGGAGCGGCTACGCGGCGTGTCCGGGAATACGTTCGAGTTCTGCCCCGAGCGCCTGTTCGGCGTGCCACACGTCAAAGGCCTGCTGCATCCCGAGCCACAGCGCCGGTCCGTTACCGGCCCACTTCCCGAGCCGAACGGCCATCTCTGGCGTGACGGGCGCCCTACCCGCCAGGATTCGGTGCAGGAGCTGTCGTGACACGCCGAGCTCGCGGGCTGCCTGCGAGACATTCATCCGCAACGCTGGCAGCACGTCCTCACGCAGGACCTCACCGGGATGGGTCGGTTCCCGCTTCAATGGCTGCCGAACAGGGAGCCCCTTCGTCGTCTTCGTCGTCGCCATCGTCGTCCTTCCGTTCAGTGATACTGCTCGAGATCCAGCTCGTGGGCGTCCTTGCCGTCCCAGCGGAACGTGATGCGCCAAGGGCCACTGACTGCCATCGCGTGCCGGCCCTCTCGATTGCCCTTCAATGGGTGCACACTCCAGCCCGGCATGTTCAGGTCTGAGAGCGCCGTTGCAGCATGGAGCGCGTCCATCGCCCTTCTGCACCGTTTGTGCAGGTCCGGCTGCACCTTCCGACTCTTGCCGGTCTCGAAGAACTCCCGCAACCCGGCGTGTCGAAAGCTGACGACCACAGTGTCGAGCGTAAAGCAAACGTGACAGAGTGTCAACTATCGATTTACACTCCGGCCAGTGCCGGACGCCAACGCTGGACGCGAGGTGAACTTCATCGAGTTAATCTAAAAGGGGTGGCGTCCCCACCGGGAATCGAACCCGGGTCTCGGCCTTGAAAGGGCCGCGTCCTGACCGCTGGACGATGGGGACGCACGACGTGCAGCCCTTAACGATACCAGATGCCGCCCCGCTACCTGAACCGGATTGTCGCCGTCACTGGAAAGTGATCGGACGGTAATCGACCGTCTCGGCTCGTCCGCACGATGGACGCCGCGAGCACCTCCGTCAGCGGCTCGACGAAGACGTAGTCGATCTTGTCGCCGCCGGTGGCCTCAGGGTTGAAGCCGGTGAACGTTCCAACGGGTTGCACGCCCGGGTAGAGAACGCGGAACGAGTCCACAAGACGCCCCGGGCGATCGGCTGGACCAGCCACGAGAAGCGCCACCGCCGGATTGTCCTCGCCGGCGTTCAGGTCGCCCGTGACGACAACCGGCTCCCCCGCCGGCTGCCGATCCGCGATGCGCCGCGAGAGCAGGTCCGTGCTGCGCTCGCGTGACGGCTGCGACTGGTGATCGAGATGCACGTTGAAATGCCAGAACGCGCGACCGTCGCGATCGACCAGACGCGCCCAGGTCGCGATGCGCGTGATCGTGTTGCCCCACGACCGCGACGCGACCACCTCGGGCGTGTCCGAGAACCAGAACGTGCCCGACCGGTCCACCCTGAGCCGGCTCGTCCGGAACAGGATCGCCGCATGCTCCCCAGCCCGACGCCCGTCGTCGCGCCCGACGCCCACCGCCGCGTAGCCGGGCACGGCCGCCAGGATCTCGTCGATCTGGAAATCGAGCGCCTCCTGCAGGCCGATGAGGTCCGCGTCGGCGCTTCGGACGACGTCGAAGAGCAACGCCCGCCGGTCTTCCCACCGGTTCTCGCCGTCGTTGGCCGTGCCGTACCGGATGTTGAACGACACGACTGTGAGCGGCTCGGATGCGGGTGTCTGGGCACGCTCCTCTGCGGCCCCAAGCGCGACCAGGGCGACGACGGCGAGGACGATGCGAATCACTGACTGATCCTAACCCCGGTGGCCCGGTGGCCAGTTGCGTTGACGAAGCCGATGCGTCGTCGGGTGTCGGAGGGGCGGGCTTCAGCCCGCCCCGCGGTGGGCCGGCTGAAGCCGGCCCCTCCTGGGGATCCCGTGGACGGGCACGACGCCGCCGTGCTTTGATAAGGCCGCTATGCGATGGCAACAGGGACGCCGGAGCCGTAACGTCGAGGACCGGCGCGGGATGCGCGTCGGGTCCCCCATGCGGATGGGCGGCCTCGGCCTCGGTGGCCTGCTGCTCATCCTGCTCCTCGGCTACGTGACCGGCAGCGATCCGCTGCAGCTTCTGACCGAGGTCTCGAGCGAGCTCGAACCAGGCATGACCGAGACAACCGGCGTCCCGGGCGCGCTCCCCGGCGCCCCCGATGACGAAGCCGGCCAGTTCGCGGCGACGATCCTGGCGGACACCGAAGACACGTGGACGACGATCTTCGAGGACGCGGGCCGGCGCTACCCGCTGCCCACGCTCGTCCTCTTCTCCGACGCCGTCCAGTCCGCGTGCGGCATGACGTCATCGGCAGTCGGCCCCTTCTATTGTCCGGGCGACTCGAAGGTCTACATCGACCTCACGTTCTACCGCGAGCTGGCGGATCGGTTCGGCGCGCCGGGCGAGTTCGCGCGGGCCTACGTCATCGCCCACGAAGTCGGCCACCACGTACAGAACGTGCTCGGCATCTTCGACGCCGTCCGCTCGGGTCAACTCGGCAGCGGAAGCCAGAACGAGCTGTCGGTTCGCCAGGAGCTTCAGGCCGATTGCTTTGCCGGCGTCTGGGGCCACTACGCCGCCGCCCGCGACATGCTCGAGCCGGGCGACCTCGAGAGTGGCCTGAACGCGGCGGCCGCCATCGGCGACGACCGGATCCAGCGGCAGACGCAGGGCCGCGTGACGCCCGAAACCTGGACGCACGGCTCGTCGGCCCAGCGCGTGGAGTGGTTCAGGCGCGGACTCGAGTCCGGCGACATCAACGCGTGCGACACCTTCGGGGGCTGAACGACGTCGTGACCTCCCGAGCCTCGAGCCGATGAGCGTGCCGCGGCCTCCGGCAGTCGGCCGCCACTACGCCGTGAGTTCGATGAAGCCGCTCGCGACCGACGCGGCGCGCGGCGTCCTCGACGCGGGCGGCAACGCCTTCGACGCGGCCGTGGCCGGCCAGGCCGTCCTCGCGCTCGTCGACCCCGGCATGAACGGCTTCGGCGCCGACGCCGAAGTGCTCGTCTACGACGCGCGCCGAAACGCAGTCGTCTCGATCAACGGCACCGCTCCGGCCGCGCGCCTGGCGACAATCGACTACTTCAGGGCGCATAGCGGCGGCCGCATGCCGACCGACGATGGCCTGCTCGTGGCGACGGTGCCAACCGTCGTCGACGTCTGGTGCCTGCTGCTCGAGCGCTGGGGCACCCGGACGCTCGGCGAGCTCCTCGAACCCGCCATCGGCATTGCCGAGCGTGGATTCGCCCTCACGCGGGCCGTAGCGGATGCGGTCGCCGCCGCCGACAAGCTCTCCCGCTCGCCCACGAGCGCGCGTCTCTACCGGACCCGCGAGTGGCACGCCGGCGACGTCTTCCGGAATCCCGACGCCGGCCGGTTCCTCGGTCGTCTCATCGAAGCCGAGTCGCGGGCGAGCGTCGATGGCCGCGTCGCCGGGCTCCGCGCCGCGCGCGACCTCTTCTACAAGGGCGACATCGCGCGCGAGATGGCCGGGTTCTGCGAGAGCCAGGGCGGCCTGCTCCGTTACGAGGACTTCGCCACCTACGAGGTCATCGTGGAGGCCCCCGTCTCGGCGAGCTACCGGGGACATGACGTGTTCAAGAACGCGAGCGCGACGCAGGGGCCGGCCGAACTGCTGGCGCTCACCATCCTCGAGGGCTTCGATCTCGCTGCGATGGGGCACGGCTCCGCAGACCACATCCACGTGATGGCCGAAGCCGTGAAACTGGCGATGGCCGACCGCGAGCGGTTCATGGGCGACGCCGCGTTCCTCGAGATTCCATTCGAGGGCCTGCTCTCGAAGGACTACGCGGCGGCGAGGCGCACGCTCATCGACCTGTCGCGCGCCTCGATGGCGCTTCGCCCCGGCGACCCGTCGCCCTGGATGCGCGGCGACCGGTCGTACGCCTATCCGTGGTGCGCATCTCTCGAGGACGGCGCGGACCACGACGGCGACACGAGCTACCTGGCCGTCGTCGATCGCGACCGCAACATGGTGAGCTTCGAGCCAAGCCTGCACAGCCAGTTCGGCACGGGTGTCGTCATGGGCGACCTCGGCATCATCCTGAATTGCCGCGGCGACTACTTCCGGCTGCAGCCCGGCTTTGCCAACTCCCTCGAGCCGGGCAAGCGGCCGCGATCGACGCTGCAGAGCACGCTCGTCATGAAAGACGGCCGCCCCTTCATGATCACCGGCAGCCCCGGCGGCGACGACCAGGTGCTTCGCACCCTCCAGACGCTCGTCAACGTCGTCGACTTCGGGATGGACGTGCAGCAGGCCATCGAGGCGCCGCGCTGGTCGACGAAGGCCTTCCCTGCCTCGCCCTTTCCCCAGACGATGGTCCCGGGACATCTGGCTGTCGAGTCGCGCGTGGACGAGGCGACGCAGGTTGAGTTGCGCGCGCGCGGTCACCGGCTCGAGGTCGTCGATCCGTGGTCGCTCGGGTCGAATGCCGCTATCATCGTGGACTTCGAAGGTGGCACCCTCTCGGCCGGCGCCGACCCGCGCGTGGAGGCGCAGGCGACTGCGGGGTGAGGGACGCGAATCTTTGGTCGCAGAACGCAGGTCGTTGAATGGTGGAGGTGGTCAGTGACGGTTCGAGGAAGAATGCTCGCCACCGGCGGAGTCGTGCTCCTGTTCATCCTGCTCGCAACCGCGGAGCCCTCGATGATTCGCCAGCAGCCAGCTTTTGACGTGGTCGAGGCCTCGATCGCCGACATTCACGCGGCGATGCGGGAGGGACGACTCGACGTGCCGCCAGCTCGTCGAAGCGTACCTCCGGCGCATCGACGCGTACGACAAGCAGGGCCCGGCCCTCAACGCCCTCGTCGTCGTCAATCCCGACGTCCGCGCCGAAGCGGACGAAATGGATCGCCGATACCGCGCGAACGGGCCGACGGGCTCCCTGCACTGCATTCCCGTGATCGTCAAGGACAACTTCGACACGGTGGGACTGCAGACGGCCGCCGGATCGCTGTCGATGGCCGGGTTCGTCGCCGCGAAGGACGCATTCCAGGTCAGGAAGATCAAAGAAGCTGGCGCGCTCGTGCTCGCCAAGTCGAACATGGCCGAGTTCGCCTTCTCCCCGTACGAGACGGTGAATTCGATCCTGCCGGGCTACACGAAGAACCCGTACAGGCTCGACCGCGTGACGGCCGGGTCGAGCGGCGGCACGGCCGCGGCCGTCGCCGCGAGTCTTGGCGCCGTCGGCCTCGGCACCGACACGGGCAACTCGATTCGGGGACCGTCATCGCACCAGGCGCTCGCCGGCATCCGCTCGACGATGGGGCTCACGAGCCGGGCCGGCGTGGTCCCGCTGAACCTGCGCGCCGACATCGCCGGGCCCATGGCGCGCACGCTCGCCGATGCGGTCGCCGTCTTTCAGGTCATCGTCGGGGAAGATCCGGATGACGCCGTCACCGCCCGCGGTCGGGGACGAACCATCCCCGACTACTCGGCCGCGCTCGCGCCGGGCGGCCTCGGTGGCGCGCGCATCGGCGTGCTGCGACAGGCCTACGAGCGCGGCGGCGTCGACGACGACATCGCCGCGGTCTTCGCACGCGCGGTGGCGGATATTCGCGCGGCCGGCGCCGACATCGTGGACCCGGCCGACGTGGACCTGTCGGGCGTGACACGGGCGCGAGGACTCGGCGCCTGCATGGGTTTCAAGTACGACATCAACGAGTACCTCGCCGCGCGCGCCGACCGCGTGCCCGTCAAGACGCTCGAAGAGATCATCGCGTCGAGGAAGTTCCACCCGTCGATACAACAGCGGCTCCAGTCGGCCCAGCAGGGCGACCCGCAGGGCCCGGAGAGCGAGGCCTGCAGGGCCGACGACGCGTATCGCGCCGCCTACGGCGAGGCCGTCACCCGCGCGATGGATGCGCTCCGGCTCGACGCGTTCGTCTATCCCACCTGGAGCTATCCGCCGCGCCTCATCGGCGACCTGAACACGCCCCATGGCGACAACAGCCAGGTGTTCTCGCCCACGTCGGGCTTCCCCGCCATCAACGTGCCAATGGGCTACACGCGTGACGATACGCTGCCGGCCGGCATCACTTTCTTCGGCCGTGCCTGGGACGAGGCGCGCCTGATTCATCTGGCATACGGGTACGAACAGGCGACGCGGCATCGGCGCCCGCCGCCCACCACGCCGCGGCTGCAGTAGCGTGCGCCTGTTCCTGCTCGTCGCCGCGACGCTCATCGGGTTCGCCTCCAACTCGCTCCTCACCCGGGGCGCGCTCGGGAGCGGCCTGCTCGATCCGGCAACGTTCACGCTCGTCCGCCTGGTGACCGGCGCGCTGACGCTTGCGCTGCTCGTCCGGCTGCGCGGGCGCCGGGCAGGCGGCGACGAGTCGTGGGGTTCTGCGCTCTGGCTCGTCGGATACGCGATCACGTTCACGCTCGCCTACGTGCGCATCGGCGCCGCCGCCGGCGCGCTGCTGCTCTTCGGTGCCGTGCAGGTGACGATGATCGGGGCGGGCCTGGTCAGCGGCGAACGGCCGGCGCGCATCGACTGGGCCGGCGTGGCCCTCGCGCTCGCGGGCCTCGTGGTTCTCACGCTGCCGGGACTCACGGCCCCGGATCTCGCCGGAGCGGCGCTGATGCTCGTGGCGGGCGTGTGCTGGGGCGCCTACTCGCTGGCCGGACGCGCGGGAGCGGACCCTCTGGGGCGCACCGCCCGAAACTTCGCGCGCGCGGGCCTCCTGGCAGTCCCGTTCATGCTCGTCTCGTTGGGCAGCGTGGAGGTGACGCCGACCGGACTGTGGCTGGCCGTGGCGTCCGGATCGCTCGCGTCGGGCGTGGCCTACACCCTGTGGTACATGACGCTGCCCAGCCTGGCCGCGTGGCGCGCTGCCGTCATTCAACTGATCGTGCCGGTCGTCACGGCGCTCGGCGCCGCCCTGCTCCTCGCCGAAGCGATCACGCCGAGACTCGTGGCGGCCACGGCACTGGTCGCCGCCGGCGTGTGGCTCACCGTCTGGCCGTCGCGGCACCCGCGGTCCGCGTCGGCGCACTCGGGCCCAGGCGACCGTTCCGTCCCGGCGATGATCGGCCGATCGACAATTCAGGGCCAGACTCCAGCCGATTGCGCTATCTTGTCTTTCGCGCCCGCCAGGCGCCCGACGAGGAGACCGACGCACGATGTCCGAACGCACCGCCCCATCGCTCGCTAAGCTCGACGAGCTCATCCCGCGCCTCGTCGCGGCCAAGGGCACCCCCGACGCCGACCGCTTGATTGAGGAAGCCCAGGCCCTCCGCCGGGCCGTCGCCGCGTTCCACATGGAGGCCATTCGCTTCCGCATGCACGCGGTGGACCGGCTGATCAGGTTGACCGGCGACGACGTGATGTCGCGCCAATTGTTCGAGGAACTGCGGACCACGCTCGAGGCGGCAGGGTTCCACACGCGGTCGCACGCGGCGCCGGGTCAGTAGGGGATCTGAGATCTGGGATCTGGGATCTGGGATCTGGGATCTGGGATCTGCTGACGAAACTGCAACCGTTGAGAACGTGGAGTGCATGGAGAACCTCCGGCGACCACAAGCCGCAGCAGCGCTTGGTCGCCGTGGCCGCGAGCGGCGCTCGCGCGGCCTCCGGCCGCGGGCGTCGGGTCCGACCGGGCGCCGATGAGCCGCCGAGTGGGGTGGCCCGGCGCCGGACGGGGCGGCTCGTCGGCGCCCGGTCGGACCCGACGGTCCACGGCGACCGGTTGACCACACGGGACGGCCGGCGTACCTCCACGGGCTCCACGTCTCCACGGTCCCCCGGCCCTGCCGTCCGGTACCGCCACAGGCATGTTCGTCGTGTGTGGGCGTCGCGGCACGCGACGCGAACAACTGGGATCTGCAATCTGCAATGTGGGATCTGGGAGTGTCGGAGGGGCGGGCTTCGGTCGCCGCGTTCCAGGCTCACGGCTCACCGAAGAGGGTTGCGAGCACGCGGTCGGTGGGCTCGAGATTCTCGAGCTCGGGGACCGACGCGTCGGGTGAGGCCAGTCCGAGCCGATTGAACCAGACGGCGCGTATGCCGACATCACGGGCACCGGTGATGTCGGTGTGCCACGCGTCGCCCAGCATCACCGCTTCTCCCGAACCCGCGCCGCCGGCTTCGAGCGCCACTTCGAAAATGCGCCGGGCCGGCTTCGAGACGCCGACCTCTTCCGACGTGACGAGCGCCGAGGCGTGGCGCGCCAGCCCGACGCGCTCGAGCTTGCGGCGCTGCTCGGCCACGCCGTTGTTGGTCACGATCACCACGGGCACGCCTCTGTGGCCGAGCGTGGTGACAAGCGCAATCGCGCCAGGCACGGCCTGCCAGGCTCGCTCGTAGGCCGTGCGATAGAAGGTCGCTGCCGCCTCCGCGCGGTCTCCGATACGGTCGGCTCCGGCGGCCTCGAGCAGCCGGCCGAACCGCTCCCGCCGCGCCTCGTCAATCGTGCGCCGCCCGGCGAGCACGTCCACGTGCAGCTCTTCGAGAATCCCGGCATGCCGGTGCTCCAGCTCGGCCGCCGGCCAGCGTTCGAAGGCCGGCTCCTCGCTCCGGAGCTCGGCCAACGCGGCCCGCGTGGCGTGCCGGTGGTCGAACAGGGTATCGTCGAGATCGCAAAGCACGGCTCGGATTGGGCCGGACATATAATCATTGTAGTTCTCGTCGCGCCTGATGCTCGGACGCCCGGTGGGGCGCGGAGCGCGAGGCACGACGCGCGTCTTTCTCATTGAAGGAGTCACGAATGCCGTATCCCGAATATCTGGTTGCCCCCATGCGTCAGGAGCTCGTCGAGCTGGGTGCCCGCGAGTGCCGAACCGTTGCCGACGTCGACGCCGTGGTCACGTCGCCGGGCGTGGTGATGATGGTGGTCAACTCCGTGTGCGGCTGCGCCGCCGGAAAGGCCAGGCCGGGAATCGCCATGGCGCTCCAGCACGACAAGCGACCCGACACGGTGGCCACCGTTTTTGCCGGCGCCGACGTCGAGGCCACCGATCGGGCCCGCAGCTACTTCACCGGCTTTCGCGCCCTCGTCGCCGTCCATTGCCCTTCTCAAGGACGGCAAGCTCGTCTACATGGTGGAGCGGCGCGACATCGAGTCCAGGTCGGCCGAGTCGATCGCGGATCTGCTGACACTCGCCTTCGACAAGTACTGCGCGCCGGAGACCGCGCCGGCACACTGAGGCCGCCGCCGACACCGCACGTGCGACCTGAGGCGCCCGGGCCCTCGAGAGAGGACCCGCGGCGCCCTTTTTGTCACTACAATAGGCGCGTCCTAAGGAGACGGCTCATGCGCAATCACGCACGACAGCTTCCCGGCCGCACGCTTTCGCTGCGGCTCGCACTCATCGCCATCGTCGGCCTCGCGAGCGCAACCCTGCCGCTCGTCGCCCAGCAGCCGGCCGAGATCGTTGGCGCCATCAGTTTCCGTGAAATCGGCCCCACCGCTCAGGGTGGCCGCTTCGTGGACTTTGCCGTCGTCGAAGCCACGCCGCGCATGTTCTACGCCGCATCGGCCTCGGGCGGGCTCTGGAAGACCGAGAATCACGGCATCACGTGGACATCGGTATTCGACGACCAGCCGGTGATCTCGATCGGCGCGGTGGCCGTCTCACAGTCCAACCCGAACGTCGTGTACGTGGGCACCGGCGAGGCGAACAACTCCCGAAGCTCGTATTCGGGCAACGGCGTGTACAAGTCCACCGATGCCGGCGCCACCTGGACCCACCTCGGGTTGCCGGGCTCGCAGCACGTTGGTCGCATTGCCGTCCATCCGACCGATCCGAACACGGTCTACGTGGCCTCGCTCGGCCCGCTCTACTCGGACAACGACGAACGGGGCGTCTACAAGACGACCGACGGCGGACGCACATGGGCGCGGTCACTCGCCGTCGAGGTCGGCGGCAAGCAGATCGGCGCGGTTGACCTGGCGATGGACCCCGGCAACCCGAACGTGGTCTACGCGGCCACGTACGACAAGGTGCGTCGTCCCTGGACGTTTGCCGAAGGCGGACCGGGCAGCGGCCTGTACAAGACCACTGATGCCGGCCGAACCTGGACGAAGCTCGGCGGCGGCCTGCCCGACGGGATCCTCGGCCGCATCGGCGTGTCGATCTCCCGGCAGGACTCGAACACGGTGTACACGATCATCGAGAACGCCGGACCACTCGACGACGCGCGGCGGCAGCGGTACGCGGACGGATTCGGCGCGCCGAGCGGCTCGCCGTCCGAGTTGTACCGTTCTGACGATGCCGGAAAGACCTGGCGCCGGGTGGCGCCGCCGGTCACGCCCCCGGTTGCGCCGGGCGCGGCGGCCGGACGCGGCGCTGGCGGGCGTGGGGCAGGTGGAGGCGGTGGCCGGGGCGGCGGGTTCGACGGCGGCAATCCCGGCTACTACTACGCGCAGGTGCGCGTCGACCCCAACGACAAGGAAACGGTGTACGTGCTGAGCGTGGGCTGGTCGCGCAGCCGGGACGGCGGCGCCACCTGGGAACGGATGTCGTTCGGCGGTGACAACCACGCGCTCTGGATCGACCCGGCCGACAGCAACCACCTGATCCTGGGACACGACCACGGCATGGGCGTCTCGTTTGACGGCGGCGCGAACTGGTTCAGCCCCGACAACATGCCGCTCGCGCAGTTCTACGCGGTCGGCTACGACATGGACTACCCGTACAACGTCTACGGCGGCCTGCAGGACAACGGGTCGTGGAAGGGGCCGAGCACGATGCCCGGCGGCGGGTCGATTCCCTTCGAGGCGTGGACGAGGGTGGGCGGCGGCGACGGCATGTACAACGTCGTCGACTGGAAAGACAGCCGGTGGCTGTACAACGAGAGCCAGTTCGGTCCGCTGCAGCGCGTCGACCAGCTGACCGGCGAGACGAAGAGCATCCGCTACAGCCGGCCGCAGGGCCAGCCCGAGCTTCGCTGGAACTGGAACGCGCCCATCCTGGTGTCGCCGCACGACAGCAACGTGATCTACCACGGCGCCAACGTCCTTCTGCGGTCGAGCTTCCGAGGCGAGACCTGGGAAGAAGTCAGCCCTGACCTCACACAGAACGACCCGGCACGCCAGGGCGGCAGCGGCAACATTCAGTACGCCACGCTCACGACGATCTCCGAGTCGCCAATCGTGCGCGGCCTCATCTACGTCGGCACCGACGACGGCAACGTGCAGGTGACGCAGAACGGCGGCGGCACGTGGACCAACGTGCGCGATCGCCTCCCCGGACACCAGGGCTACTGGATCAGCCGGGTGGAGACCTCGCATCACGATCCGGCCGTCGCCTACGTCTCGGCCACCGGCTATCGCCGCGACGACTTCCGCCCGTTCGTGTGGAAGACGTCCGACTACGGGCAGACGTGGACGTCGATCGCCGGCAACCTGCCGAACGAGGCGATCAACGTCGTCCGGGAGGATCACAGAAACCCGTCGCTGCTCTTCGTGGGCACCGAGCCCGGCCTGTACGCGTCACTCGACGGCGGCGCGACCTGGCACGACATGCAGCGCAACATGCCCACGACGCCGGTGTACGACCTGCAGATTCACCCGCGCGAGAACGAGCTGATCGTGGCCACCCATGGCCGCGGCATCTTCATCGCGGACATCACCGCCCTGCAGGGCCTGACGACATCGACGCTTGCGGGCGAGGCCGCGCTCCTCGACGTGCAGCCGGTGGTCCAGTGGGTGCGGGGCCAGTCGAAGGCGACGGCGGCGCTCAACTTCAACGGCGAAAGCCGCCCGGCCGGAGCCGCCATTCACTACTACCTGCGGTCGGCCGCAAGCGGCGTCACGGTTCGGATCTACGACGGCGCGCGCGTGATTGCGGAGGTCGATGGCCCGGGTGCGGCCGGCGTGAACACGGTGCGCTGGAACCTGCAGGCGAGCCGGAGTCTCATGCCTGGCGAGCAGGCCGGCGGCCGCGGACGCGGCGGGCGCGGCGGCGGTGGTGGATTCGGGCGCGGCGGCGGCCGCGGCGGCGACACGGCCACCGTCTTCCCGGCCGGCGCACCGAACACCGTGCTCACCGAGGTTCAGCCGGGCACGTATCGTGTCGTGCTCAGTGCCGGGGGCCGCGAGTACGAAAAGTCGGTGACCGTGCTCGCCGACCATTGGTACGAGAACAGGAAGTAGCGCCGGCCGATCCGGCGGGCGGCACGTGCGTCAGCGGGCGGTCATCAGGATCTCGCCGGCAATCGGCGTGTCCCTCACGATCGTGTGGTCGCGCTCCGAGCCGGTCGAAATGAGCACCGCCGGAACGCCGCAGAGCGCCTCGAGCCTCGAGATGTAGTTCCGCGCCTCGACGGGCAGGTCCTCGAAGCGGGTGATGCCCAGCGTCGGCGCCGTCCAGCCCGGCATCGTCTCGTACACGGGCGTGCAGCGCGAGAGTTGCGCCGTATCGCCCGGCATCTCGTCGAGCAACTGCCCGTCACATCGGTACGCCGTGCACACGTCGAGCTCGGCCATCCCGTCGAGCACGTCGAGCTTGGTGATGGCGAGCGCCCGGAGCCCGTTGACGCGCACGGCGTAGCGGACGGCCACGGCGTCGAACCAGCCGCAGCGACGGGGCCGGCCCGTCGACGCCCCGAACTCCTGCCCGCTTTCGCGCAGCCGTTCCCCCAGCTCGCCGGTGAGCTCGGTCGGCAACGGGCCTTCGCCGACGCGCGTCGTGTACGCCTTGGCCACGCCGAGGACCGGGCCGATCCGGCCTGGTCCGATGCCGAGTCCGGTCGCGGCACCGCCGGCGGTGGCGTTCGACGAGGTCACGTAGGGATAGGTGCCGTGGTCGATGTCGAGCAGGGTGCCCTGGGCGCCTTCGAACATGATGCGGCGACCGTCGCGCATCGCGCGGTCGAGCATGACGGACGTGTCGGCCACGAGCGGCTGCAGCCGCGGCCAATAGCGCCGCATCTCGGCGAGCACGTCCTGCCAGGGTCGGTCGGCGCTCCCCACGAGGCGATTGCGCGCGGCCACATTCTCTCGAACGGCCGCGGCAAGTGGCCCGTCCGGAGCCATGTCCGCCAGATCGCCGACGCGCACGCCGCGGCGCCCGATCTTGTCCTCGTAGGCCGGGCCGATCCCTCGTGACGTCGTGCCGATCTTCCGCTCGCCTCGTCGAGCCTCTGCGAGCAGGTCGAGCTCGCGATGGTACGGCAGAATCAGGTGCGCCTTGTCACTGACGAAGAGGCGGCCATCGACGCCGATGCCGAGCGAGGCGAGCTCGTCCACTTCCCTGAACAGCGCGGCCGGATCGACGACGACGCCGTTGCCGATGACGCAGGTCACGCCGGGATGCAGAATGCCGGACGGGATGAGGTGCAGCACGAACTTCTGGCCGCGCACGTAGACGGTATGCCCGGCGTTGTGGCCGCCCTGATACCGGGCAACGATGGAGAACTGCGGCGTGAGCAGGTCGACGATCTTGCCCTTGCCTTCGTCGCCCCACTGCGCGCCAAGCACACACAGATTCATGGCGTCCAGCATGATACCTTCATTGCCGCACCGGCGGGGTCACTCGACATGGCGCCGGCCCGCGGTAGACGCCCATGATTGCGCTTGACGGATCCTCACTGAGCCTGACCGATCTCGGCCGCATTGCCTTCGACGCGACACGCGTGACGATCGCGCCCGAGGCGGCCGCGCGCGTGGTCGCCTCGCGTGCCGTCGTCGACGCGCACGTCGAATCGGGCCGGCCGGTCTACGGCGTCAACACCGGCTTCGGCGCGCTCGCCGACGTGGCGATTCCGCGCAGCCAGGTCGCCGCGCTGCAACTGAATCTGCTGCGAAGCCACGCGGCAGGCGTCGGCGAGCCGCTTTCGGTACCGGCGGTGCGCGCGCTGATGGCGCTTCGCGCGAACGTGCTCGCCAAGGGCTTCTCGGGCATCCGGCTGGGCACGCTCGAGGCGCTCGTGGCGCTCCTCAACGCGGGCGTGCACCCGCGAGTGCCCGCCCGCGGCTCGGTCGGCGCAAGCGGCGACCTGGCACCGCTTGCGCACCTGGCCCTCGTCCTCGTCGGCGAGGGCGACGTGCTGAGTGGGGCCGAGCCTGGGTCGACCGGCTCGGCCATCAGGGACAGTTCCGGCGGCGCGGCGCTCGAGCGCGCCGGCCTGCGGCCGGTCGCGCTCGAGGCGAAGGAGGGGCTCGCCCTCATCAACGGCACGCAGGCGAGCACGGCCGTGCTGGGCCTGGCCGTGCTCGAGGCGGGCCGCCTCGCGCGCGTCGCCGACATCGCGGCCGCGATGTCGATCGACGCGCTGCGGGGCTCGATTCACCCGTTCGAGGCCCGCATCCACGCGGCCCGGCCGGTGCCCGGCCAGGCCGCGTCGGCCGCCAACCTGTCCCGTCTGGTCGGCGGCAGCAGCATCAACCAGTCGCACGAGCTCTGCGGCAAGGTGCAGGACGCCTACGCGCTGCGGTGCGCGCCGCAGGTGCACGGCTCGATGCGCGAGGCGCTCGGCTTCGCCCGCCGGCTCGCCGAGATCGAGGCCAACGCCGCCACCGACAACCCGATGGTGTTCGCCGACACCGGCGAGATCGTCTCCGGCGGCAACTTCCACGGCGCGCCGGTCGCGCTCGCCGCCGACACGCTCGCCATCGGGCTGGCGCAGCTCGCCACGATCAGCGAGCGGCGCACCGACCGCCTGCTGACGGCCAGTGAGAGCGGACTGCCCGCGTTTCTCACGCGCACGTCCGGCCTGAGCTCCGGGCTGATGATGGCGCACGTGACGGCCGCGGCGCTCGTCTCCGAGATCAAGACGCTTGCGCACCCGGCCGCGGCCGACACGATCCCGACTTCGGCCGGACGCGAGGACCACGTCAGCATGAGCATGGGCGCTGCGCTCAAGGTCTCGCGCGCGCTCGAACTCGCCCGCCTGGTCGTCGCGATCGAGCTCGTCGCGGCCTGCCAGGCGATCGATCTGCTCGCGCCGCTCGAGACGTCCGCGCCGCTCGCGCGCGTCCATCGCGCGATTCGCGAGCGGGTGCCTGTGCTCGGTGACGACCGGCCGCCGTCGCCGGACATCGAAGCCGTCGCCGCGCTCGTCGCGTCCGGCCGGCTCGAGGGAGTTTGCGATGTGGAACTCGAGTGACTTGTCAATCGTTGACACGACTCGACGCCGTTCTTTAGAGTGGCCCCTTCCCCGGCACGCGACGCGCGCAACCGCCCGTGCCGCCGACCGCTCATGAGCCTCGCCACTCGCGTCATTCGTGCCCCGCGCGGAACGACCTTGTCGTGCAAGGGCTGGCCGCAGGAAGCCGCGCTGCGCATGCTCATGAACAACCTCGACCCGGACGTGGCCGAACGGCCCGCCGATCTGGTCGTCTACGGCGGCTCCGGCCGCGCGGCGCGCAGCTGGGAGGCCTTCGACGCGATCGTCGCCGCCCTGCGCGACCTCGAACACGACGAGACGCTGCTCGTGCAGTCGGGCAAGCCCGTCGGCGTCTTCCGCACGCACCCCTGGGCGCCGCGCGTGCTCATCGCCAACGCGCTCCTCGTGCCGGCCTGGGCCAACTGGCAGACGTTCCGCGACCTCGAAGACCGCGGGTTGACGATGTTCGGGCAGATGACGGCCGGGTCGTGGATCTACATCGGCACGCAGGGCATCCTGCAGGGCACCTACGAGACGCTCGCGGCCGTCGCCCGGCGCCATTTCGGGGGATCGCTCCGCGGCACGCTCACCGTCACGGCCGGCCTTGGCGGCATGGGCGGCGCGCAGCCGCTCGCCGTCACCATGAACGAAGGCGTCGCGCTCGTGGTCGAGGTGGACCGGAGCCGGATCGAGCGCCGCCTGGCGACCCGGTATCTCGACGAGACGGCGCCGACGCTCGACGCCGCGCTCGAGCGCGTGGATGCGTGCCGCAGGCAGGGACTTCCCCGCTCGATCGGTCTCGAGGCAACATCGCCGACGTGCTTCCCGAGCTCGTCGCCCGCGGCATCACCCCCGACGTGCTGACCGACCAGACCTCGGCGCACGACGCGCTGGCCGGCTACGTGCCGAACGGGATGACGTTCGAGGCGGCGCTCGCGCTCCGCAGGGCGGACCCGGACGAGTACGTGCGCCAGTCGATGCGCACGATGGCGGCGCACGTCCGCGCCATGCTCGACCTCAAGGCCCGCGGGTCGGTGACGTTCGACTACGGCAACAACCTCCGCGCGCAGGCCGAGCAGGCCGGTGTGGCCAACGCGTTCGACATCCCCGGGTTCGTCCCGGAGTACGTGCGCCCGCTCTTCTGCGAAGGCAAGGGCCCGTTCCGCTGGGCGGCGCTCTCGGGCGACCCCGAGGACATCCGCGCGACCGACCGTCTCGCGCTCGAGATGTTCGCAGACGACGACGCGCTGTGCCGCTGGATCACGATGGCCGGCGAGCAGGTGGCGTTTCAAGGGCTGCCGGCGCGAATCTTCTGGCTCGGCTACGGCGAGCGCGCGCGCTTCGGCCTGGCGCTGAACGACCTCGTGCGGCGCGGCGTGGTCTCGGCGCCGATCGTCATCGGCCGCGACCACCTCGACACCGGCTCGGTGGCCTCGCCCAACCGCGAGACCGAGGGCATGCGTGACGGCAGCGACGCGATTGCCGACTGGCCGGTGCTCAACGCCCTGCTCAACACGTCGTCGGGCGCCACCTGGGTTTCGGTGCACCACGGTGGCGGCGTCGGCATCGGCTATTCGCTTCACGCGGGCATGGTGATCGTGGCCGACGGCACGCGCGAAGCCGACGAGAAACTGCAGCGCGTGCTCACCTGCGACCCGGGAATCGGCGTCGTCCGGCACGCCGACGCGGGATACCCGGAAGCCATTCGCACCGCGCGCGAGCGCGGCGTGCGCATGCCGATGGCGCGTGCGACGGAGCCGGAGTGATGATCACGCCGAGACCGTCGGTCGAGCGCCGGGTGCTCGCGTCGCTCGACGCGGGCCGCATTCCCGTGCTGCTCGGCGGCTGCGGCAGCGGGCGTACGTCGCTGCTCCTGCATCTCGAGTCCCGCCTCGGCCAGTCGCGAAGCCAGTACCTGGACCTCTCGGCCGCGGCCACGACGCCCGAGCGCTGCCTCCAGGCCGTGATCGAAGTCAGCCGCATTGGCGCGCCCGTTCCGCCGCCGGCGTCGGCCAGGGCCGCCTTCGACGGCCTCATCGACTTCTTCGACAGCGCGTCGGCCGGCTCGGCCGAGCCGTCCACGTTCCTGATTGACGAGTTTCACGACGTCCGTACCTTCGAGAACTTCCCGGGACTGCGGCACGTGCAGCGCGATTTCATCGCGCGGCTCTCCGACTCGCCCACCCGCTTCGCGCTGGCCTCACGCTTCACGTCGCGCGCCCATCGCCTGCTGCGCGACGCGCCGGCCCGCTTCGAGGTGATTCACGTTCCGCCGCTCGACGTCGCCGAGGTGGCCGAGGCCTCCCGGCTCTTCAACGGCGCCTCCCGGGGCATCCCGCAGGACGTGGCCGGTCTGGTCGCCGGGCTCACGCAGGGCCGAACGGCCTACGTGCATCTGCTCCTGGCCGCCATGAACGGCTCGGGCCAGGCGCCCGATCCGGTCGGCGCGTTCGCCTCACTGCTCGCGCCGGGCGGCCGGCTCACCGCTCGGTGCCGCGAGAGCTACGACATGCGCCTCAACCGCGCGCGCGGTTTCGGCGCGCTCAAGGCGATCCTGGGCGTGCTGGCCGAAGCCGAGCCCTTGAACCTGACGGAGATCGCGCAGGCGCTCCACCGCACGCCGGGATCCACCAAGGACTATCTCTCGTGGCTCGAGGACGTCGACCTCATTGCCATGCGGAGCAAGCGCTACGTGTTCGAAGATCCGGTCCTTCGTTTGTACCTGAGGCTCCACGGCCGCCCCGTGCCCCCGACCGACGACGACATCGTCCGCGAAGTGTCGGGCTACGCGCGGTCCAAACTGCCCGCCGCGCCGGTCTCCGTTGCCGAAGCGGCCGACGGCCTGGCGGCGACGCCGGATCGATCGGGCATCATCGAAATCGACTAGAGGATCAGGGGACAGGTCTCGCCTGCGCGAGCAAGACCCGTCCCCCTACTTGGGTCATGCGCAGGGCGGACTGAACTGCAGTCCGCCCTACGCGTCGTCGGCCTCTGGCGCAGCCGCGGGCGTGTCGAACGACGCGAGCGCGGCGCGCGCCGCCTGCTGTTCGGCGTCCTTCTTCGACCGGCCCGAGGCGCGGGACACGGGTTGGCCGCCCACGAGCACCTCCACTTCGAACCGCTTCCGGTGGTCGGGCCCTTCGGCACGGGCCAGCCGGTAGGTCGGCAGGCCACGTCCTTCCGCCTGCAACCGCTCCTGGAGCGCAGACTTCCAGTCCTCCGTGAAGGAGGCCTCCGCCGCGCGCTCCCCGGCCCCGGCGATGAGCGGGCCGAAGTGCGACAGGATGAAGGCTCGTGCCGCATCGACACCGCCGTCGAGGTAGATGGCGGCAATCAGCGCCTCGTAGCTGTCGGCCAGGATCGCGTGCTTGCGCCGGCCGCCGGTCTTCTCTTCCCCGCGACCGAGGAACACGTACCGCCCGAGGTCGATGTCGGCCGCCAGCCGGGCGAGCGACGCCGACGAGACGATGCCGGCCTTCACCTTCGACTTGTACCCTTCGGAATGCGTGGGGAACCGATGGAACAGCATGTCGGCGATGACGAACCCCAGGATGGCGTCGCCCAGAAACTCCATCGACTCGTTGTCGATGACGCCGCCCGACGCATCTTCGTGCGCGCGCGATCGGTGCGTGAGCGCGTGCTCGAGCAGGCCCAGATCGCTGAAACGGTAGCCGATGCGCTCCTCGAGCGGACCGAGGTCCTCGCTGAGGCGCCGGACCTCGGCGGCGGCCGCTTCGTCGAGATGGCTGGCGATGAGATCGCGCGCGCGCGCCGCAGCGGTCGCGGCGACGGCCACGCGGAACTCCGCCTGCCCGAACCGCATCGGAAACACGGATGGCGCGAGCGCCGATCCCACCACGGCCTCGATGCCGTGCGCGGCGAGCAGGCCGCGCACCACCTCCACCTCGATCGACGAGTGACTGCGGAAGATGTCCACGGGCGGTCCGGCCTGCCGCCCGGCCGTCATGCCGACCGCCTCGCGGCCCCGGCGCCCGCGATCTTGATGATGATCATCGTCATGTCGTCGTGGGGTTCGGCGTCGCCGACGAAGGCGCGCACGTCGCGAAGCACGCGCTCCCGGATGCCCGCCGCATCACGATCCTGCTGGGCCACGACGATACGGGCTAGCGCGGCATCGCCGAACAGCTCGCCGTCCGTGTCCATGGCCTCGGTGATCCCGTCCGTGTAGAGGACGAAGACGTCGCCGTCGGCGATGCGGCGCGTGTGTTCGGCCAGCAGTTCCGAGAACCGCTCGCTCGCGCCGGGCAGGCGCAGGCCGAGCACCATGCCTTCGGGCACGATGACCTGACTCTCGCCGCCCGACACGACGATGAGCGGCGTGTGCCCGGCCCGGGCGCAGGTCAGCGTGCCGGCGTCCAGATCGATGACGGCATAGGACATCGTGATGAAGCTGCGGTTGTCGAGGTGCCCCGCAAGCAACCGGTTCACCTCGATCAGCAGCTGTCGCGGCGAGCGCTCCTGCTGGCTGAGCGCGATCATCAGCCCCTTGAGCTCGGCCATGTACAGCGCGGCCGACGTGCCTTTGCCGGCCACGTCGGCGACGAGCACGCCGAGCTGGCGCGGTCCGAGCTGGAAGAAGTCGTAGTAGTCCCCGCCCACTTCCCGCGCCGGTTCGCAGAGCGCGGCGATCGTCAGGCCGTCGATCGCGGGCGGCTCGACCGGCAGGAGCGACTGCTGGATCTCGCGGGCGATGCGCAGCTCGTCGTCGAGCCGCTGCTTCTCGCGCTGGACGTGGAGCAGATGCTCGATGCTCCCGCTCATCTTGTTGAACGAGTCGGCCAGCTCGCCCAGCTGGTCGGTCGAGTCGATGTTGATGCGGTGGGTGAAATCGCCCGAGCGCACCCGCTCGGTGCCCACGAACAGCTCGTGCACGGCCGACGTGATCGACCGCGCCAGCAGCACGCCGCCGACGAGCGCCGACCCCTGGATCACGAGGAAGAGCGAGCCGAGCAGCGCGAGGACGACGAGCAGGCCGGCGGCCGACGTGAATTGCGCGGGCTGCACGGACGCGACCTGCTCGTAGAGGCGGCCGACCGGCGCGTCGAGCCCCACGGCCACACGCAGCGCGCGGCCGGTCGTCCAGTCGGTGTAGTCCATGAACGCGACCGTCTGCCGGAACAGCTGGCCGACGCTGGCCGCGCGCTCGAGCGCCGGCGCGGCCATCGTGGCCCCCGCATCGAAGGCCAGGCTGCGGATGCGCGTGCCCCGCCGGGCGTCGATCCGCGTGACGAGGTCGGTGTCGACCGGCAGGTCGGCGATGACGACGCGGCGCCCGTCGCCTGTCGGCACGGCCGCGCGGACGAGCAGGCCCGGTTCATCGCTGCCGTCCACGCGCACCTCGAGAACCCCGCTGAACCGCCGCGCGACGACGAGCCACGCGGGCACCGCATCGACGGGCGGCTGATGACGCCAGCTGCCGGCCGCGGTGACGCCGTCGGCTGCCCGGGCCGCCGGTGCGCCCTCCTGGCCGACCGGCAGCACCACGAGCGAGAGCGACGGGTACGTGGTCTGATGACCACCCAGCTTGCGCGCGAGCACGTTGGCCTCGCGCGCGCCGGGCTCGCCGAGCTCCGCACTGGTCGTCTCGGCAATCTGGGTGATGTCGTCGACGATGTCCTGGAATCCCTCGCGGAACATGTAGCCGGCCAGCGTCGTGTAGAGCACGACGCCGCCGGCGAGCGCAAACGCCAGGACGAGCACTACCGGCACGAACCCCAGGAACACGTACGAGAGGAAGAGCTTCCGGCGCACGCGCCACAGGAACCGCTGCCGGCCGCGAACGAAGCCCAGTACGAGCAACCAGCCGGCGCCGACGACGAAGGCCCCGGCCAGCACCTTGCGGAAGAGCTCGACGAGGTCAGGCAGGACGACGAACTGCTGGATCACCACCAGCACGAGGAGGAGCGGTCCTGAGAGAATGACGAGGCGACCCGGGAGGGTCTCGAACAACCGTTTCACAAGGGTCCTGTGAAATTGCAAAAGGCATGATAACAGACTAGTCTTGAGGGCTGCGGCCGCATGAAACTCACAAAGAAAGCACGATTCTCAACCATCTGCATCCACGCCGGCCAGACGCCGGACCCGGGAACCGGCGCCATCATCACGCCGATCTTCCAGACGTCCACCTACGTGCAGGACGCGGTCGGGCAGCACAAGGGCTACGAGTACGCCCGCACGCAGAACCCGACGCGATCGGCGGTCGAAGCCAATCTGGCGGCGATCGAGGGCGGCAAGGCGGCCTTCGCCTACGCCTCGGGGATGTCGGCCATCAACGCCATCGTCTCCCGGCTGTCGTCGGGCGACCACGTGATCGTCACCGACAACACGTACGGCGGCACGTTCCGCCTGTTCGACAAGGTGATGACGCGGTTCGGGCTGACGTTCAGCTTTGTCGACACGTCGAACCTCGACGCCGTCGCGGGCGCCTTCACGGACCGTACGAAGCTCGTCTTCATCGAGACACCGACCAACCCGGTGCTTCGGCTCACCGACATCGCCGCCGTGGCCCACGAGGCACACCGGCATGGCGCCACGCTCGTCGTCGACAACACGTTCGCCAGCCCCTGCCTGCAGCGCCCCATCGAGCTCGGCGCGGACCTCGTCATGCACAGCACGACGAAGTACCTCAACGGGCACAGCGACTCGATCGGCGGCGTCGTCGTCGCCACGCGTGACGAGGACATCGAGTGGCTGCGGTTCATCCAGAACTCGGCCGGCGCCATCCTGAGCCCGTTCGACTCGTGGCTGGTGCTGCGCGGCACGAAGACGCTGACGCTTCGGATGGCGCAGCACTCGGCGAACGGCCTGGGCCTGGCCACCTACCTCAGTGAGCACCCGAAGGTCACGCGCGTCATTTACCCCGGCCTGCCGAGCCATCCGCAGCACGAGCTGGCCAGACGGCAGATGCCCAACGGCTGCGGCGGCATGCTGTCGTTCGAAGTGGCCTCTCCCGACGAGGCGAGGCGCGTGCTGAACCGGTTCAAGCTCATGGCGCTCGCCGAGAGTCTCGGCGGCGTCGAAACGCTCGTGTGCCACCCGGCGTCGATGACGCACGCCTCGGTGCCGCCCGAACGGCGGGCCGCCATCGGCCTCTCCGACAGCCTCATCCGAATCTCGGCCGGCATCGAGGACCTGGCCGATCTCACCGAAGACCTCGCTCAGGCACTCGACTGATGACCGCCGGCGGGTTGCTCGCGGCGCCGCGGCGCTGGGTCCGTTCGCTCTACGACTGGACGATGCACTGGGCCGACACGCGCTTTGCGCTGTCGGCGCTCTTCGTCATTGCGTTTGCCGAGTCGTCGTTCTTCCCGGTGCCGCCCGACGTGCTGCTCATCGCCATCGTCGCCGCCAACCCGGCCCGATGGCTCGTGGCTGGCACGCTGTGCACGGCCGGATCCGTCCTCGGCGCCCTTCTCGGCTACGTCATCGGACAGGCGTTCATGGCGACGGTGGGCCAACCGATCGTGGATTTCTATGGGGCGCAGGCCGCGTGGGACGAAGTGGTGGCCCTCTACACCGGGACGTGGGGTGTGTGGTTCCTGGCGGCGGCGGCCTTCACGCCGATCCCCTACAAGGTAGCCACGATTGCCGCCGGCGCGACGGGCATGCCCATCGTGCCGTTCGTCTTCGTGAGCGCGATCGGCAGAGCCGGCCGGTTCT
The DNA here is from genome assembly GCA_963752045.1 of uncultured Acidobacteriota bacterium. Taxonomy (GTDB): domain Bacteria; phylum Acidobacteriota; class Vicinamibacteria; order Vicinamibacterales; family SCN-69-37; genus DATKDF01. The sequence goes on from CAVVWN010000002.1 coordinate 88,894, forward strand.
TCCTGGTCGCCGGCCTGCTCCGCATGTTCGGCTCGCCGATCCGGACGTTCCTCGAGAAGCACTTCGACGCGATGGCCCTGCTCTTCGTCGCGCTGCTCGTGGGCGGGTTTCTGGTCATTCGCTGGCTATAGTTCCCAGATCCCAGATTCCAGATTCCAGATCCCAGATCCCAGGTCCCAGTTGTTCGACCGTGGAGACGTGGAGCCCGTGGAGGTGCGCCTCCGCCCCGTGTCGTCCACCGGTCGCCGTGGCCCCGTCGGGTTCGACCGGGCGCCGACGAGCCGCCCCGGACTGGGCCGGCCCCCCGGACTCGGCGGCTCATCGGCGCCCGGCCGAACCCGACGCCGGCGGCCGGAGGCCGCGCGAGCGCCGCTCGCGGCCACGGCGACCAAGCGCTGCAGCGGCTTGTGGTCGCCGGAGGTTCTCCATGAACTCCACGTTCTCAACGGTGGTCTTTTCGTAGCAGATTCACGATTCCCTCTTCGGCCCGACGCTTCGTTCCACCCAGCGCAGGTAATCCTCGCTCCCGTCGATAACAGGAATGACAAGGAACTCGGGCACTTCGTAGGGGTGTCTGGCCCGCACGAGCTCCCAGAGGGCGTCGGCGTGCTCGGACGTGGTTTTGATGATGAGTTGCTGTTCCTGGTCGATCTGGGGCACGCCTTGCCAGGTGTAGACCGAGCGGATGCCGGGAACGATGTTGACGCAGGCGGCCAGGCCCGAGCCGACGAGCTCCTGGGCAAACGGCGTCGCCTCGAAATCACCGGGGAGCGTCGTGACGGCCATGACGAGTTCACTCATGCGCGTATTTTCCTCTTGTACGGGCGAAAGAAAACTGATAAAAGAAGGACGTTCATGATCCCGGACCCGGCCACCCCGTCGCATGAAGATCGTCCACCGAGTCGCCGTGCGCGTCGGCGGCTCGAGCCGGCGCATGCCGTCCGCGCGCGCCGGCGCCGCCTGCTCGGCTGGGCGGTGTTCGGGGTGTCGTGCCTGCTGATGGTCAACGCTCTCGTCGGCGACAACGGCTACCTGGCCACGGTGAGGGCCCAGCGGGAATACGACGCGCTCGAGGCGAGCCTGGCGAAGATCCGTTACGAGAATCTGCAGCTGCGCAACGGCATCCGGCGCATGCACGACGACCTGACGGCGCTCGAGGAAGTGGCCCGGGGTGAGCACGGCCTGATGCGGCCGGGCGAGACCGTCGTGATTCTGAAAGACCCCTCCAGAGACACACCCGCCCCCAACCGGTAGACCCGGGACGTCGGGCAGCGAATCGGAAGAGCAAACGCGAAAGGGGTTACGACCCGTGTCGTAACCCCCTCGAGGACAACCGGCCGCAGAGCCTAGGAGGCCCTGACGTTCTCGGCGCGCGGCCCCTTCGGGCCCTGCCCAGGCTCGAACGTCACCGTCGCGCCCTCGCGAAGGCTGTCGAACGACTCGCAGGACGACTGGTGGAAGAAGTACTCCTGCCCGTCGGCCGCTGCTACGAATCCAAAACCCTTTTCACTCACCAACCGCTTGATCGTGCCCTGCACTGCTGCCATGTGACCTCCCTGGTCTGGCTCGACGGTCGAGACGCACTCGAACCGCACGTGGTCCACTGATAGGGTCGGCGACCAGGTCGAAACGCACTTCGACACGGGCCTCCAACTCGTCGTACTTCGTACCCCGGAGGTCGCTCTTGTGAAAGAACACCTCCTGCCCGCTGGACGCGCGTATGAAACCGCACCCTCCGGCCCGGACGATCTTCGTAATACGCCCGGTCATCGGGTCACGTGGATGATCTGCGTGCCGGTGAGAGACATAAGCGCTCCGGGGCCGGAAAGATGGGCCCGTCGGCGCGCACGCGATTGGCGTGCTGAGCGACGTGAATCAGGGCTCAGCTTAGGGCGAACGAGGGGACAGCATACCACGGTACGGCCCTGGTGGGTCTTTCGGGCCGCAAGCGGGCCCGCGGCGGCCGGACACGGTGCCGGCCGTCGCCTTGCCCCGGTCCCGCCCGCCGGATACCCTACGGCCTCCGGCCATGCTCAATCTGGCGGTCTTACTCGACGACACGGCCCGCCGCCACGCGGACGCTCCGGCGTTCGTGCTGGGCGACCACCGGCTCACCTACGCCGGCCTGGACCGGTCGGCACGGCAGGTGGCCGGCGTGCTCGCCGCCCTCGGCGTGCAGCCGGGCCACAAGGTCGCGCTCACCTGTCCGAACCTGCCGTGGTTCCCGGTGGCCTACTACGGCATCCTCAAGGCCGGCGCCGTCGTCGTCCCGCTCAACGTGCTGTTCAAGCGGCGGGAGATCGCCTACCACCTGGCCGACAGCGAGGCTCGCGTCCACCTCTGCTTCGAGGGCACCGATGCGCTGCCGATGGCCGTCGAGGGCCGGGCCGGCTTCGACGAGGCGCCGGCCTGCGAGCACTTCGTGGTGATTTCCGCCCGCGACGAGACCTCGTCGGCCGGCGGCGGCCCGACACTCCAGTCTCTTCTGGCCGGCGCGTCTGTCGACTGGTCCACAACCGCGACCGGCCCTGACGACACGGCCGTCATCCTCTACACGTCGGGCACGACCGGCACGCCCAAGGGCGCCGAGCTCACGCACAGCAACATGGTGCTGAACGCGATGATCTCGGCCGAGCTTTTCGACCTCCAGGCGGGTTCGCGCTGGCTGACGGCGCTGCCGCTCTTCCATTCGTTCGGGCAGACGGTCCAGATGAACGCCGGTATGCTGCGTGGCGCAACGAACGTCCTGCTGCCCCGCTTCGAGCCGGGCGCGGCGCTCGCTGCGTTCGGCGGCCAGGCCATCACCCACTTTGCGGGCGTGCCGACGATGTACTGGTCTCTGCTGGCGCATGCCGACGCCCAGGGCATCGATCCCGCCCGCGCTGCGCCCAACCTCGAGTGCGCCGTGTCGGGCGGCGCCGCGCTGCCTTTGCAGGTCCTGAGGGACTTCGAGGCGCGTTTCGGCGTCCCCATTCTCGAGGGGTATGGCCTGTCCGAAACGTCGCCGGTCGCGAGCTTCAACCAGCGGGACCGGGTGAGAAAGCCCGGGTCCATCGGCACGCCGGTCTGGGGCGTCGAGATGCGAGTCGCGGACGCGGAGGACCGGGACGTGGCGCCGGGCGAGCCGGGAGAAGTCCTGATACGCGGCCACAACATCATGAAGGGCTACTACCGCCGCCCCGAGGCGACCGCCGAAGCGATGCGCGGGGGCTGGTTCCATTCGGGCGATGTCGCGCGCCAGGACGAGGACGGGTACTTCTACATCGTCGACCGGACCAAGGATCTGATCATCCGCGGCGGGTGCAACGTGTACCCGCGCGAGGTTGAAGAGGTGCTGATGGAGCATCCGGCCGTCTCGCTCGTGGCGGTCGTCGGCGTACCCGACGAGCAGTACGGGGAGGAAGTGAAGGCGTTCGTCGTGGCGAAGCCTGGAGCCGCGCTCGCCGAGGCGGACGTCACCGCGTGGTGCCGCGAGCGGATTGCCTCGTTCAAGGTGCCGCGCAAAGTCGAGTTCCGGGAGAGCCTGCCGATGACGGCGACGGGCAAGATCCTGAAGACGGAACTTCGAGGCTGAGGAGCGAGAAAGCCGACGATCCGGCCGCCCCACACGAAGAACCCCGCGTGCCGTACGACGGCACGCGGGGTGAGTCAGCCGCGGGTCCCGAGCCCGCGGGGGTCAGAAGAGCAACTTGAAGCTGAAGCGGATCAGCCGGGGGCCCTGGAAGGCACTCGACTGCAGGAACCGCGGGTCGATGACGATGTTCGCCGGACCGAGGTTCGCAATCTCCTGATCGAAGTTGATCTGGCCCGCGTAGAAATCGGGTTCGTCAAAATCGACCGCTTCGCCGGATGCCAACTGCGTCCGGAACTTGTCGGTTTCCCCGCTCTGGTTGAACAGGTTCTCGATGTTCATGCCGACCTGGAAGCCCAGCTGCCCACTGAAATTGAAGCGGTGCTGGATGAAGATCCCCGTCTCACTGAACACGGCCGTGCGGCCGTCGCTCAACCGGCCCTTGTACTGGATCGGGAAGTTGTTCCCCTGAATGGCCGCCGCCTCTCGTGTCACGGGCACGCCGCTCGCAGCATAGAAGTTGAGACCAATCGTGGTGCCGAACGTGAAGTCGTAGAAGCCCTGCAGCTTGAACTGGTGCGGGCGGTCGGTCGCGAGGCGACCGTAGACCGGCTGCCCGTCGTCGCCGAAGGCCATCAGCGGGTAGTCGAAGTTGCGGCCGACGTTCGGGCTGGTGCGGCCGTTCTCGTCAGACTGCGACAGGCCCGAGTAGTTGCCGTAGAGCTTCGAGAACGTGTAGGTGGTACGCACGGTCCAGTTGTTCGAGAGCCGCTTGTCGAACAGGAACTCGACCGCATCGTAGTCACGGACGGCCTTGGGAAACGGGATGGCTGTCGTGCCGCCGGAAGGGAAGAAGTCCTTGGCGGCGCCGAACCCCGGGTTGCCGATCGTGTAGATCTCATTGAAGTTCTCGTCGAGGGCTCCGACGTCCTCGATGGCAACGTCCACCTGCTTGTGGATGTAGCGCACGCCCACGGCCATGCGACTGCCGATCTGGCGCTCGATCCCGAACGAAGCCTCCTGCAGCTTCATCGGCTTGAGGTTCGGATCAATCGTCTCCGAGTCCGGTGCATTCGACGGATGCCGGAAGTCGACCGGTCCTCGGATGAGCGTTCCGTCACATGCCGGCGGGCAGCTGGGGGAGACGATCAGGTTCGGGTAGTCCGGCCGATCCAGCGTGTAGTAGTACTCGAGCCACTTGTCGCCGCCGAACGAGCCACGGGGCAGCTCCATCTTGAAGATGTCGTAGAAGACGCCCCAGTTACCGTAGACCTTGGTCCTGCCGTCGCCGTTGACGTCCCAGGCGAAGCCGAGCCGCGGCGCGAACTTGTCACCGAAGCCCCACTTGACGGCCACGTCGGAGATGCCCTCGGCCGTCGTGTACGACGGCACCGACTCGTTCTCGGTCCGGATGCCGAGGTTGAGCGTCAGCCGGTTGGAAATCGTCCAGCTGTCCTGGATGAACAGGCCGACGTTCGTGTTGCTGATGTCCCCCTGCGTGATGAAGCCCAGCTTGGGGTTCACCCCGTTGCTGCGCACCCGGTAGTAGCCGTATTCGCCGCGCTGGCCGCTCAGCGTGCGGTCCCAGAACAGCAACACACGGTTGCCGGTCTCACCTGAAAGGACGTCGTTGGCGATCGTGTCGAACTGCATGCCACCACGAAGCACGTGCTGGCCGCCCGCCTCCCCGTACCACGTGGCGTCAACCTGGAAGTTGGTCCGCTTGTAGATGTTCCGGTTGGTACCGAAATTGGTCACGAGGTTGGAGAATCCGACGATGTTCTGGTACTCGGGCGGCACACCCGCCTGTCCGATGTTCGACGTCTGATAGATGAAGCGCGGCCCCTCCGGAATCCCCTCGGTGAACGCGTTCTGTTTGTAGTAGCCGCCCCGCACTCCGACCGTGAAGGTGCTCGTCGGTACCCAGTCGAAGTTGCCCGAGAACGACCAGTTCGGGTTGACGTTGTTCGTGTCGAACAGCGCGGTCGGCGCGGTCGAGCCGTTCTCGTCCGACAGCGACTGGCTGGGCAGGGTGCCCGTGGTCTTGCTGCTGCTGAGGTTGTAGGCCACCTTCAACCGCATGCTGTCGACCGGCTGCGCCGTGACGTTGCTGCTGGAATTGTGACGGACGAAGTCCTGGGTCTTCGTGACCCTCGTGCCGTCGCTCAGATTGGACGTCCGGTCCGTAGACTGCACCTGCGGCAGATAGCTCGTGAAGAACCAGAGCTGGTTCACCATGATCGGCCCGCCGAACGTGAAGCCGATATCGGCATTCGTGTACGGGTCCTCGTCGAACGTCACGTACTCGGCCTTGGTCGAATCGGTCGGCACACGCCGCAGCGTCCTGCGAGGACTGGCCTCGAGCCCCGAGCCGGCGATGTACATGCCCACGTCGCCGCTGAACCGGTTCGAGCCGCTCTTGGTGACGACGTTGATCACGCCGCCCGTCGAACCGCCGAACTCGGCCTCGTAGCCCGACGACTTCACCTGCAACTCGCCGATGAAGTCGACCGTCAGCCGCTTGCCCTGCGTGCCATTCTGCGGGTTGGTCGTCTCGACGCCGTCGACGATGTAGCGGTTCTCCGACGCACTCGATCCGTCAATCGAGATGCCTCCGGACCGCGATTCCTGGTTGGCGCCTGGGGCGGCCGTGACGAATGACGAGAAGTCGCGACCACCGGGCAGCTTCGCGAGAAGCTCCTGGTCGATGCTGAAGCTCTTGGCGCTCTGCTTGGAGGCGATGAGTGGCGACTCGGCCGTGACCTGAATGGTCTCGGCGACGCCGCCCGGGTTGAGGGCGAGATCGACGGTCAGCAACTGACCGAGACGAAGGTCGACCTGTTCGACTCTGGCCGCTGAGAAACCCTGCAGCCTGGCCGTCACGTTGTACAGCCCCGGTAGCAGACCGACGAATCGGTAGACTCCGGATGCGTCGGCGACCGTGGTCCCGACGATTGCGCCACGCGCGATGCTCTCGACCTCGAGGGTGGCCCCCGGCAGCACGGCGCCGGAAGCGTCTCGAACGGTGCCTGAAATAGTACCCGTCTGTTCCTGGGCAGCTGCTGGCACTGCCGCAAGCAGGGCCAGCAACGTCGCAAGGGCGAAGATCCTCCTCATTCACTCCTCCTCACCGGCATCGAAAGCGGGCGCCCGGAACGCCGGACTCAGGGGGCGTCCGCGATCGGACACGTCCGGTGAGTGGATAGTGGACCCCGAGAGCCGTGAATGCAACGTGATTTTTCTTTCTTGCGTTGTCGACCAGGTCGCTCGATGAGAACGAAAACCGCGGGGCTGGCCCCCTGAAAACCGCCTGTATGTCGGCGAATTGGCATGGAACCGCCCGCGGCATATGGGGACCCCGACCCGGGCCGCCGAGTCTCGGGCTGAATGGCCGCCCTGCGTGAGCAGGCCCTGATCGACCGCCGGCACGACGAGCTCGTGGGGCATCGTGCTCGCGCCGGAAGGCGAAGCGCTCGGGACCGTGTTGAAGGGGGACCTGACTCTGGGATGCTGGCGGCCGCACGTCCCCAGGCCGAAACCGAGGACGTGCGGCGCCAAGTCACGTTGGTTGCGGGGGCGTGCAACCGACGTGATTTGGCGGTCTGGCGCAGCTCCGTCTAGGCGGTACTACCGTTTCTTGAGCCGCGCGCGGCGTGCCTCTCCTCCACTCTCGACGTCTCCGCTATTGCTTCCACGTTTCCGGGCGTGCTAAGAAACCAAGTGCTCCCCCCTGGCATATTACGTACTGGGGAGGGTCTATGGCCCAGCGCACGAGCCTCTTGCCAGCGAGACGACCCTCCGGCCCACAGACCGATCAACCTGGATCTTTGGCGTTCGCCACGTGCAGCCGAAGGCGCCTGAAAGCACAGTTCACCGGCACTTTGGGGATTCTCGGCGTGCTCGCGGTGTGGCCCCTGGCCGCGGGGCCGAGCAGTTCCGCCCGAAGACCGCAGCAAGCTCCGACGTTCCGCTCGGAAGTGAACGTCGTTCGTCTTGACGTATCGGTTCTCAATGAGAACCGAACTCCTGTTCGCGGCCTGGACAAGGAGGAGTTCGCGGTCTTCATCGATGGCGTGCTGCAGAGGCTCGTGGATGTGACGGAGGTTCACTACGTGCCCGGCGACGGCAGCCGTGCCACGCTCCCGGCGTCGCTCGACTTCGTGAGCAATCAGGCACCGCCTACGCGACGGGCGTTCGTCCTCATTCTTGACGATGCGCTGACGCCGGGCGACCCGTTTGCGCTCCGGTACACGCGGCAGGCGGCACGCGCGTTCGTCGAGGGGCTACACCCCGACGACCTGGTAGCGGTCGTCTTCCCCTGGAACGGGACGCACAGCCAGGATTTCACGGCGGACCGCGACCGCACGCTTGCGGCGATCGAGCGGTTTCAGCCCGGGCCGGACAACTTCGACTGGGCGAGGTCTCTTGGTGCGACGGGCCTCTTGAAAGTGCCTGCGCTTCTGGCCCTCATGCGAACGCTTCGGGACGCGGCCAGACTTCTGAACGGGGTTCCACACCTGCGTGGTGCGATGGTCCTGATAAGTCCCGGAATCCCGAGCAACACCGTTGAGGATCCACTGGGCCTACGGACTCTAACCGAAGTCGATCACGCCTACCTGACGGAACTGACATCGGCAACCGGGGAGATGAGATATGCGCGGATCCCTATTTACGCGCTCAGCAATCGCGGACTAGTCGCTCCCGGCAGCGGCCCCAACCCCTGGAGGGGCGTCCGAGAAGCGCGGCTGGCGAACGATTTCCTGAAGACAGTCGCCGACAGCGCCGGCGGTTTCGCCGTCGTCGACACAAATGACCCAGTGCGCGGCGTCGAGCAGGTGCTACTCGAGAACAGTCATCATTATGTGATTGGCTATGAGGCGACCTACCCGCTGCATGATGGCCGGTATCGGCGGCTGGAGATTCGAGTGAGCCGGCCAGGCGTCACGGTGTTTCCGTCAGGCCGATCGCTCCGCACGCCCAGCCGCGCGGAGCACGAACCCGTGCTGTCACCACGCCTGGCAATGTCGGGCATCCTACCTGTCGCCGGCGTGCCACTGGCGCTGCGGACGAAAGCAGCCAGCGGCGAACTCGGCCGCGCGAACGTCGCGATCGACTTGGTGATCGGGCCGATCGACGACGCGGCGGAGAGTGCGGAGGTCGAGTGCGCGGTGTTCCACGCGGGCACCCTGAAAGAGATTACGGCCGTGGCGCGGAACGTCTCGCTCGGAGGCACCTCCGCGACGGTGGCACGCCTGGCACTGACCGTCCCGCCGGGACGCTACAATCTCCGGTGCGGTGCCTATGTGCCGGCAATTCGCCATGTGGGCAGCGTCTATGCTCCGCTGGACGTGCCTTCTCGCTCGAAGCTCTTCACGGGTGGGCCTCGGTTCGTCGCCATGGCGCGTGCCGAACACGCGCAGCGCGACGTCAGACTCTCCGTGAACTGAACGCGGCAACACCGGCTGACAGGTACCGATCGATGTGCCGCCGTGCAGGGGAGTCGTCACGGCTCAGCCGTCGGGGTGGTTCCAGCGCTCGGGGCTACCCGTCTGGCGGCGCCTCACGAATCCGAGTCTGGCGGCGACGCGCTGAAAGTCTCGAGCCGTTGCGCTAGGCATTCACGACTTCGGTCGTGTCGGCGGGCAGGATCTTCCCCTGCTCTCCATACTCGGCCTCGATCAGGTCGAAGACGCGACGCAGCTCGTCCAGCGCCTCGTTGCGGGACGCCATCAAAGCGTAGCAGCCGGGAATCGACGGAATCTCCGCCACCCAACCGTCGTCCTGGCGGTACAGGACCAGCTTGTAGTCGTCGAAGGTCATCGCCACCAGTATAACGAGACCGACGGTCTCCTCTGCGCGGCGTCTGTGTGCCGCCGCGCCTTTTGCGGGGTGGCCGACTGCCAGGCGATCGTCGGCCCAGTAGCGCCGAAGATGCGACTCGCGTTGCGCTGCGGGAAGAACTCGCGGTATCCTCGGCAGCGCCTCGCAGACGGCCCGTCCACCTGCCTCAGGCCGTCGGTAGTGGTGCTGATAAGCCCTGCCCTGCCCTGCCCTGCCCTGCCCTGCCTCGGGCAGCGTAGGAGAAACGGAGAACTGAAAGATGGCGGCAGTTCTCGTCGTCGATGACGAACCAACACTTCTCAACGTCTTCGGCCGGGTGCTCGAGCAGGCCGGTCACCGTGTGCTTCTTGCGCAAACTGGCGAAGCAGCCCTGAACATCCTGATGGTTTCGGAACCGGACGTCCTGGTGGTTGACGTGAGGCTGGCCGATGGAAACGGCCTCGACATCGCAGCACGTGCCCGCGCGCAATGGCCCAACCTGCGTTCGATCGTCATCACCGGCTACCCCGACTACGAGGCGGCCAGGCGGGGGTATGCCTTGGGCGTCGTCAGCTGGCTCCACAAGCCATTTGACAACCAACGGCTTGTGGAATCAATTGACGCAGCGCTCAGCGGTGCGCCACCAGTACCTCAGTCTGCGCCGCATGAGCTGGTGGCACCGCCGCCGGAGCACTTCGAAGGCCTGGTTGGCAAGAGCACCGCCATGCTGGCGGTGTATCAGCGGATTGCGAGAGTCGCCGCTGCCGACGCCACTGTGCTCATCCAGGGCGAGTCGGGAACCGGCAAGGAACTGGTCGCGCAATCTATCCATCGGCGATCCGTACGCGCGAGTCGGGCGTTCGTCACCGTCAACGTTGCGGCGGTTCCCGACAGCCTCTTCGAGGATCAGCTCTTCGGGCATGAAGCCGGCGCGTTCACTGACGCCCGGACAACCGTGCCGGGACTTCTGGACCGGGCGAACGGCGGAGTCCTCTTCTTCGACGAGATCGGCGAACTGCCCCTCTCCAGCCAGGCCAAGCTGCTGCGGGTCCTCGAGGACCGGCAGTTCTACCGGCTGGGCGGCCATCGCGCGATTCCGCTCGACGTTCGGGTGGTCGCCGCGACTAACCGGGACCTCGAGGCCGCTGTGGACGTGAAGGTGTTTCGCGCGGATCTCTACCATCGGCTCGCGCGGTTCACGGTCAGCCTCCCGCCGTTGCATATGCGAAAGGGCGACATCCCGATGCTCATCGACTATTGGCTGCCGCGGATCGCCGTGGACTTCGGCGGACACCCGGAACTCACGCCCGTCGCGCGGGATCTGCTCGAACGTTACACCTTTCCCGGCAACGTACGGGAACTGCAAAACGTCCTCTTCGAGGCCTGCGCAGCCGCTCCGTGGGGACCCTCGATCGATGACGCACACCTCCCGGACCGGGTTCGACGCCCAAAGGGCCAGGCCGCCAGTGGCTGTCCGGATTTCCCAAGGTCGATCATGCCCTTGGCCGAGGCCACGGCCCAGGTCGAGCGTACGCTTATTCCCGCCGCCGTCGCCCACTGCGGCGGCAACCGGGAAGCCGCGGCAAGGCTGCTCGGAATCGATTCCAAGACCCTGCGTCGCAAGCTGGCAGACATGAGGCTGGCAGATCCCAGGAGCGAGTGAGGTGTGGCAGAGCTTGAGGGACGGGCGTCGCGCCCGACCTCGGGCGGAATGCCGCCCGACCGGCACCCTGAATTTCCCAGCGCGCCAAGATCAGGCACGAGTCCTTCTTGGCCCGCCTGTTGCATCCGCCCATCCCAGCTAGTGGCGGCTCGTGGCGAGCCCGTATTACACCTGACCTGCTGAGGCAGGTTGGGATCCTGGGTTGGAATTGCGCAGAGGAGATGGTTCATGAAGATGAACTCACCCCGTTTTCGACTTGGCAGTCTTGCCTGCCTCATTCTCTCGTTCGCCCTGCTGACGGTTGAGGTCGTTCGCGCGCAGACACTGTCAGGCTGGTGTACGTTCTGGCACTCGCAGTACGACGTTAGCTGTTCCGTGGGCTCTCTGCCAACCCTGCAGACGACGGGCAGCTATGACTTCAGCGAAATGGACGAGAATGACGCGCTGAGTCTCGCGAATGACTTGTGCTTCGCCTTGTGGGACGCGGCTCTCTCCACGTGCGAGTCGTCTTCCTATCAGGAAGCGCTGGCCGCCTACTTCTGGAATGAGTATCCAGCAGAGTGTTACATCACATGGGCTGCAGGCGGTCAATGCGACATGGGAACCACCGGATCATTCGACCAGAGCTGCGGCTACTTCAACTATTGCGCCCTTTGATTGGAGGCCGGGCTTTCGCAGGCTTGACTTTATGGCCCTACCGACACTCGACAGAGTAGCCTCCGTGGCGATGCTGGTAGCGTCGATCGTGATGGTCGGCACTTCAGTGGCGCTCATCTGGAACCGACACGCGGGAGATGAAGCCACGCGCGCCACTCAGCCCAGGCGCACGCAGCCGCGACCTTGTCGGCGAGGTTGTTTCGACGCGAGACACAACCGTCACCGGATCGCCGACGGCGTTCGCAGGGCTGGTCGTCTACACGGACGTGGAGTGCCCGTTCTGTAGGCGGCTCGCCACCGAGACGCTACCGGAGCTTCTCGGCGCCGATATGTGGACAACGGCAAGGCGTTCATGGCTGTGAAGCACCTACCACTAGAGCAGATTCACAAAGCAGCGTTCAGGTTGGCAGAGAGCCTTGAGTGCGCCGGCCGGCAAGGTCGATTCTGGGGCGGTCCACGATCGCCTATTTGCTGTTCAGGACAGCGACGTGGAGCGAGCGGTTGTCGATGTGGCACAACACGCCGGCGTTCCGGATGTCGGGCAGTTTCGTGACTGCTGGTTCGAGCGGTGCCGCGGCAAGCATCGTTCGCCACGACCTCGCTGAGGCGAGACGTCTTGGAATCACAGGTACTCCGACGATCCTCCTGGGCACCAGGGAGGGAAACGGCATGCGCGTAGTGGCGGCGCGGCCAGGATTCTTGAACCGGTGGTGGGCGCGATCTCTGCAACACTCGATCAGTTGCTTGCAAGAGCACTGCCCGTTGGGCAACAGTAGGATCGTCCGGCGCAAGCTATTGCCGTGGCTTGAGGCGGTCCTTGTGGGGTCATTGTCAGTGTGCCGGGTGACGTGGTTCAGGATCGCGTTCGTGGCCGGTGCCGGTGCCATTCTCGCTTGCGGCCCCGGACGGGCTAACAGCGGACCTTCCGCGACAGCACGCTCCTGGTGCCTCTCGATGTTCGCGTCGTCGGCCCGGATGGGCGCCCGGTGGCTGGCCTGGTAGCCGCGAATTTCACCGTCCGCGAGGAGGGCGTTCGTCAGGTGATTGCCCACTTCGGTGAAGTTCGCCACGGCGACGAGTCTGACATGCCCGTCGACGTTGCCGCTCACCGCGACGAGATCCCGCCACCGCTGCGCGTGGCTGAACCCCGCACGTTTCTGATCGTGCTTGGCCGAGGGCGCTTGCAGGGTCCCGCCCGTGGCCTGGATGCAGCAATCGCGTTCGTCCGGGAGAACCTGCTCCCGCAGGATCTGGTCTGATCGTCGCCTACGATCGCGCGAGCGACTTGACCAACGACCGTGAATCTGTCGTCCGACTACTGGAACGATACCGCGATCGGCATGAGGCCATCGAGGCGCGATTAGACCATTGGTTCGGTGCAATCTCGCAAGTCCTGTTCGGCAGTCGCGAACCCCCGCCGGGTATCCAGGCTGAGATCAACGCCCTTTTTGACGTGCCCGGTCTCCCATCTATGCGCAGCACCGCCAGTTTGGGCGCGGCGGCCATCCCAGTTGAGCCGGCTCGCGACTGGACTGCACAGGACATCGACATCACGGCAATGTCTGATGACCAGAACGTCGCGGCGACGCGAGATGATGTCGACAAGCTCTACGCCAGCATCAACTACCTCCGTGTCATCGACGGCGAGAAACACATCGTGTTTCTGTCGGAGGAGGGCCTCATGAACCTTGGCCGATCCGAGGACGCCGACAGTATCGCGGCGGTCGCAGCCGATGCCCGAGTTACGCTCTCGGCGGTGCACCGGCATTGCGACGAGTTGGGAAGTCTGTCTGTACGGCGGTGTCAGTCTTCGGGGTCCATCGTGGGCGCAACGGTTCGCCCTTCTCGACTCACGATCGATGGCGCGACTTACCGGCGGCGTATCCTCTGCTTATCGCTACGCCGCTGCTGGCCTCAAGGAGATCGACTTAGTCACGCGCTCAGTTACGTCCTCGGCTACTACCCGGCGGACCGACGGTCTGACGGCACGTTCAGGCGCATCGAGGTATCCGTCGACCTGCCAGGGGTCCGCGTGCTGCACCGGCGCGGGTACTATGCCAGGGGTGAGTCGATCCCCTACGACCGGCGGAGAGTCTTGGCGCACGCGCGGATTACGTCGGCTGGAGCCAGCCGGCTGCCAATCCGGGATCTATCTGTTGACTTGAAAGCGTCCTACGCGAGCCGTGGTTCAGCAGGCTGGCGTGTCGCCTCTGAGGTCGTTATCGACCCACGGCGGATTCATTTCCGTCAAGTGAATGATCGTCACCTCGCGGCGCTGAACGTGGCGGTATTCGTCGGCGACCGCGACGAGGCGCTCGTCGGCGAAGCATGGCAGACGGTGGACCTCTCCTTGGACAGCTCCACGATGGCTCGCCTATCCCGTGAGAGTATCGTCGTCAAACTGACTATCGAGTGTCGCTCGCACGGCGAGCGTGTCAAGGCAGTCGTCTACGACTACGCCTCCGATCGCGTTGGGACGGCTGTGCGTGATGTGCGCTAGGTTCACTGCTGTGCTGTGATGAGGCCTCGGAGCCCTACACCCCCTCCTGCGCCTTGACCCTCTTCGGGCCTGGCTCCGCAGCGCACGTCGGATCAGGTGCGGTGAAGTCGGCTGCCGGTACCGCGGAAACGTCATGCGTCCACAACGCAGGTGATTGGCCCAGTCTGAGGGACGGCCGGCTTGATGACCGCGACCGCGGGCAGAGCCGCTGCCCGGTCGGTGGCCACCACGGCAAGCTGGCCACCATCCCCAGCGACCATCACCTGAACTCCGAGACCAGAGGCCTGCCCGCACTTCGAAGCCCAGGCGGTCAGCACACGGCATCCCCTGGACCCTGCACTGACCCAGAAGCCTGACGTCGCGCGCGCCCTGCGCGCAACTGGGAAGTCGGCACACCGTGTCAGCGTGGCGAATCCAGGGTGCAGCTTACCCGGAGCTCGCCTCCCGGACGCCGGGGCCTGCAACTGTGACTTCGTCACATTGTTACCTACGTAACAGACACGCCTCTCGCGCCCGTGTAGCGTGGGGATCGTGCAGCACTGGGCTCACGTGTCCGGTCGGGGACACGGTCCCCGTCGGGACCGACCGGGCTGGTCCGTTCCCGTAGGCTCGGGACCGGTGCGTCGGCAGACCTCTCCAGGAGCGTGAGCGCCGCATGTCTCGCGGACTGAGCGACAGCCGACCTGAGATCGGCGAGCGTGGCGACCGCGACACGGCGCGCGCGGTCAGACGCGATCCGGTCGAGGAGGCTCGACGAAGCTGGCCGCAGGCCGGCTTGGAGCTTCCCCGCGAGCCGGGAGCGGGAGCGCGTCCAGGTCCGAGGCCGCGACTACATGCTCAATGCCGGGGAAGCCCGCACGCTCGCGACGGTCGGAGCGTTCAGGGTCGTAACGAGTGACGACCTCCCATCGGACTCCGGCCAGAGCGGAAGCAGAACTGGACCTCGACCGGCTCGAAGCGTTGGGCCTCCTGCAGCACGAGACAATCGCCGATGCACGCGGCACGACCCACGCGGTAGCCCTCACCGACCAGGGCAAGGCGTTGCTCGAAGACCACCGGGAAAGAGAGCGGGCGCGCCAGGGCACAGGAGGACCGACGCCGGTATCGTCAAGCCTCGCGAGCTCCGGCACGACGCCCAGGTCTATCGGCTGTTTCGCGCAGAGGCCGGGCGCATTGCGTCTGCGGGCGGGCGCGTCGTGCGGGTCGTCCTCGACTACGAGCTCAAGCGCGACTACCAGCAGTATCTGAATCGCCCGGACCGCCCCGCCGACGCCACGCTCGAACAAGACCGTCGGGCCTTCGCTGAAGCGCACGACCTCCTCGTGGTCCGCGACCATCTCAAGCTGCCCGACCTGCGGATCGAGGACGAGACGGCCGACGGCCGCCTTGAGCATCGCGACGTCGAGCTCGTGACCGAGCACTATTCGCGCGGCCAGCTCGCCGGCAAGGCGCAGGCCGGCTTCGCGACGCTACCGCAGCGGCGGTGGCAGCAGTGGCCGGGGCGGCAGCCCCCTCGACCCCCGGCATCTGGAGCGGCTCGCGTGAGCTTCGTGTCCGAGGACCGGGTGCGGGCCCTGATGCCGCTGGGCTTCAGCGAGCGGCAGACCGAGTTTCTGGCCACCGTCGCGCTCCACAGCGGCTTCTGTCTCCGGCGCCACTACACGACCTTTGCCGGACTCGAATACGGCCAGGGCGTCCGCGACTTCCTCGAGCGGCTCGTGAGACGGCGGCTCGCCCGACGGTTCACCTTCCGGCGCGACCGCGGCTTTGTGTATCACCTCCACGGGACGAGCCTCTATCGCGCCCTGGGCCAGGACGACAACCGCAACCGGCGCCAGACCAGCCCGGCGCTCGTCGCGCGCAAGCTCATGCTCCTCGACTACCTCCTCGCCCACCCCGAGCCGGAGTGGGTCGCGACCGAGCAGGACAAGGTCGCGCTCTTTACCGGCCGCTTCGGCCTGCCTCGGGCCGACTTGCCTGGCCGGTCCTATTTCGCCAAGCGCCACCCCGACCGGTCGCTGGGCATGACGACCCGGTATTTCATCCACAAGCTGCCCATCGCCGTCGCGGGCGATCCGCCCGTCGTCAGCGTCGTCTTCCTCGTCACGGACACCTCGGGCCTCGGCTTCACCGAGTTCGTGCGCGACCATCTCCGGCTGCTCAGCCGACTGCCGCGTTGGCGGATTGTCGCCGTCGCGCCAGCCCACATCCCCGGCCTCCCGGCCTGCGAAACGGCGTGGCGACGACTCCTGCCCCAGGTCACCGCGCCGCCGCCCGCCGACCAGATTGCCGCGCTGCGGACGTGCATGCGCGTCCTGCAGGCGCTCGAGATGGACGACTTCACGGGTGTCTCGATCGACGAGGCCCCCGTGTTTCACGCCACGCGGCGACGCATGGGCGAGACGATGCTCCTGGAGCTGCACGCCCGGTGGAAGGTCCATGGCGAGGCGGCGTTCACCGACACCGGCATCGGCCGGTTCCTGGAGGCGCTCGACGCGGGCCACGCCGAGCTTGTCACCTACCGACTGCCCAGGCGCTACGACCGCTTCGGCTCGCTTGCTGGAGTTCGCCTGATGCGCCACCGCCCTGGAGGACGGTGGCGCCTCGGTGGCTATGCCGGTGGCTGGCAAGGCGAGCGCAGACATGGCCAGCCTCGGTCAGGTTCCACACACCGGAACCCTCTGCACCAGGTGCAGTTGGCCGGAACTGCGCTTGTGCGAAGACGGGCGCGATCGGCTACGCGGACCGCTGCGTGGCGGTCAGCCGGGAACCCCAGGCGAGGGGGGCGACCCCCCCGGTTTTCGGGTCGGCTGACCTGGCGCGCGAGGCGCGCCGGCGACGCCGACCCCAGGGGGTCGCTCCCCCCTCACCCCGGGGCGTGTCCACATCAGCGACACGAGCGCGTCAGGCGGCCGGTACGTTACGGCGTCCGGCGCGGAGCCATCACGCGTCCGATTCTGGGGCCGGCCTCGGATTGGTCAAGGCTCGTCGCTTTGCTCCGCCCGCTTCGCGGCTGCGGCCTTGACCGATTCTCCGGCCAGCCCCGCGGGGCTCACGCTGATGGCCCCGCCGTGATTGGCGTATCATGAGTCTCCGGCCTTCGACTCAGCCCAGGCGCGAGACAAAGGAACTCAGCAGAGTTTCGACTGGACGCAGACGTCGGCCGACCGAGGCAGAGCGCGAGGACGTCGCGCCCGTGCCCGCGCGGCGGCACGGGCTGTCTTCACTGCCGAGCAACGACTTGCACGCGGCCTCGAGCCTGACGAGGTTGACCCATGCGAGTAGCCATCTACGCCCGTTACAGTTCCGACAACCAGCGCGAGGCGTCCATCGAGGATCAGTTCCGCGAGTGCCGCGCTTTCGCCGACCGCGAGGGCTGGAGCATTGTCGAGAGATACTCCGACTCAGCGATTCCAGGAGCGTCCTCACATCGGCCCGGCCTTCAGGCGCTCCTCCGTGACGCCGGGCGATATGACGTCGTGCTGGCCGAGTCGCTCGACCGGCTGAGCCGCGACATGGAGGACACGGCGTCGCTCCACAAGAGGCTCTCCTTCATGGGCATCCGGATCGTGACGCTCGCCGAGGGCG
>CAVVWN010000003.1:0-184888 GCA_963752045.1 uncultured Acidobacteriota bacterium
TTGCCTGCCTCATTCTCTCGTTCGCCCTGCTGACGGTTGAGGTCGTTCGCGCGCAGACACTGTCAGGCTGGTGTAAGTTCTGGCACTCGCAGTACGACCTCTCCGTGGGCTCTCTGCCAACCCTGCAGACGACGGGCAGCTATGACTTCAGCGAAATGGACGAGAATGACGCGCTGAGTCTCGCGAATGACTTGTGCTTCGCCTTGTGGGACGCGGCTCTCTCCACGTGCGAGTCGTCTTCCTATCAGGAAGCGCTGGCCGCCTACTTCTGGAATGAGTATCCAGCAGAGTGTTACATCACATCGGCGTCAGGCGGTCAATGCGACATGGGAACCACCGGATCATTCGACCAGAGCTGCGGCTACTTCAACTATTGCGCCCTTTGATTGGAGGCCGGGCTTTCGCAGGCTTGAGCTCTATGGCCCTACCGACACTCGACAGAGTAGCCTCCGTGGCGATGCTGGTAGCGTCGATCGTGATGGTCGGCACCTTCAGTGGCGCTCATCTGGAACCGACACGCGGGAGATGCTGAGCCACGCGCGCCACTCAGCCCAGGCGCACGCAGCCGCGACCTTGTGGGCGAAGTTGTTCGACGCGAGACACAACCGTCACCGGATCGCCGACGGCGTTCGCAGGGCTGGTCGTCTACACGGACGTGGAGTGCCCGTTCTGTAGGCGGCTCGCCACCGAGACGCTACCGGAGCTTCGGCGCCGATATGTGGACAACGGCAAGGCGTTCATGGCTGTGAAGCACCTACCACTAGAGCAGATTCACAAAGCAGCGTTCAGGTTGGCAGGAGGGCCTCGTGCGCCAGCCAGCAAGGTCGATTCTGGGCGGTCCACGATCGCCTATTTGCTGTTCAGGACAGCGACGTGGAGCGAGCGGTTGTCGATGTGGCACAACACGCCGGCGTTCCGGATGTCGGGCAGTTTCGTGACTGCTGGTTCAGCGGTGCCGCGGCAAGCATCGTTCGCCACGACCTCGCTGAGGCAGCGTCTTGGAATCACGGGTCCTCCGACGATCCTCCTGGGCACCAGGGAGGGAAACGGCATGCGCGTAGTGGCGGCGCGGCCAGGATTGCGTACCGGTGGCGGCGGTATTTATCCAGACACTCGATCAGTTGCTTGCAAGAGCACTGCCCGTTGGGCAACAGTAGGATCGTCCGGCGCAAGCTATTGCCGTGGCTTGAGGCGGTCCTTGTGGGGTCATTGTCAGTGTGCCCGGTAATGTGTTCAGGATCGCGTTCGTGGCCGGTGCCGGTGCCATTCTGCTTGCGGCCCCGGACGGGCTTAGCCAACAGCGGACCTTCCGCGACAGCACGCTCCTGGTGCCTCTCGATGTTCGCGTCGTCGGCCCGGATGGGCGCCCGGTGGCTGGCCTGGTAGCCGCGAATTTCACCGTCCGCGAGGAGGGCGTTCGTCAGGTGATTGCCCACTTCGGTGAAGTTCGCCACGGCGACGAGTCTGACATGCCCGTCGACGTTGCCGCTCACCGCGACGAGATCCCGCCACCGCTGCGCGTGGCTGAACCCCGCACGTTTCTGATCGTGCTTGGCCGAGGGCGCTTGCAGGGTCCCGCCCGTGGCCTGGATGCAGCAATCGCGTTCGTCCGGGAGAACCTGCTCCCGCAGGATCTGGTTCGGGGTGGCCCGATCGCGCGAGCGACTTGACCAACGACCGTGAATCTGTCGTCCGACTACTGGAACGGTACCGCGATCGGCATGAGGCCATCGAGGCGCGATTAGACCATTGGTTCGGTGCAATCTCCAGTCCTCTCGGCGGGAGTCGCGAACCCCCGCCGGGTATCCAGGCTGGGATCGACACCTGACGTGCCCGGTCTCCCATCTATGCGCAGCACCGCCAGTTTGGGCGCGGCGGCCATCCCAGTTGAGCCGGCTCGCGACTGGACTGCACAGGACATCGACATCACGGCAATGTCTGATGACCGAAACGTCGCGGCGACGCGAGATGATGTCGACAAGCTCTACGCCAGCATCAACTACCTCCGTGTCATCGACGGCGAGAAACACATCGTGTTTCTGTCGGAGGAGGGCCTCATGAACCTTGGCCGATCCGAGGACGCCGACAGTATCGCGGCGGTCGCCACCGATGCCCGAGTTACGCTCTCGGCGGTGCACACGACCGGCATTGCGACGAGTGGGAAGTCGGTCCGTACGGCGGTGTCAGTCTTCGGGGTCCATCGTGGGCGCAACGGTTCGCCCTTCTCGACTCACGATCGATGGCGCGACTTACCGGCGGCGTATCCTCTGCTTATCGCTACGCCGCTGCTGGCCTCAAGGAGATGACGTCACGCGCTCTAGTTACGTCCTCGGCTACTACCAGGCGGACCGACGGTTCGACGGCACGTTCAGGCGCATCGAGGTATCCGTCGACCTGCCAGTGGACCGCGTGCTGCACCGGCACGGGTCCTGTGCCGGGGTGAGTCGATCCCCTACGACCGGCGGAGAGTCTTGGCGCACGCGCGGATTACGTCGGCTGAGTGAGCCACCGCTCGATGCGCGATATCTGTTGACTTGAAAGCGTCCTACGCGAGCCGTGGTTCAGCAGGCTGGCGTGTCGCCTCTGAGGTCGTTATCGACCCACGGCGGATTCATTTCCGTCAAGTGAATGATCGTCACCTCGCGGCGCTGAACGTGGCGGTATTCGTCGGCGACCACGACGAGGCGCTCGTCGGCGAAGCATGGCAGACGGTGGACCTCTCCTTGGACAGCTCCACGATGGCTCGCCTATCCCGTGAGAGTATCGTCGTCAAACTGACTATCGAGTGTCGCTCGCACGGCGGCATTATTACGGCAGTCGTCTACGACTACGCCTACAATGACCTTGGGACGGCTGTGCGTGATGTGCGCTAGGTTCACTGCTGTGCTGTGATGAGGCCTCGGAGCCCTACACCCCCTCCTGCGCCTTGACCCTCTTCGGGCCTGGCTCCGCAGCGCAAGTCGGATCAGGTGCGGTGAAGTCGGCTGCCGGTACCGCGGAAAACGTCATGCGTCCACAACGCAGGTGATTGGCCCAGTCTGAGGGACGGCCGGCTTGATGACCGCGACCGCGGGCAGAGCCGCTGCCCGTCGGTGGCCACCACGGCAAGCTGGCCACCATCCCCAGCGACCATCACCTGAACTCCGAGACCAGAGGCCTGCCCGCACTTCGAAGCCCAGGCGGTCAGCACACGGCATCCCCGGACCCTGCACTGACCCAGAAGCCTGACGTCGCGCGCGCCCTGCGCGCAACTGGGAAGTCGGCACACCGTGTCAGCGTGGCGAATCCAGGGTGCAGCTTACCCGGAGCTCGCCTCCCGGACGCCGGTCTGCAACTGTGACTTCGTCACATTGTTACCTACGTAACAGACACGCCTCTCGCGCCCGTGTAGCGTGGGGATCGTGCAGCACTGGGCTCACGTGTCCGGTCGGGGACACGGTCCCCGTCGGGACCGACCGGGCTGGTCCGTTCCCGTAGGCTCGGGACCGGTGCGTCGGCAGACCTCTCCAGGAGCGTGAGCGCCGCATGTCTCGCGGACTGAGCGACAGCCGACCTGAATCGGCGAGCGTGGCGACCGCGACACGGCGCGCGCGGTCAGACGCGATCCGGTCGAGGAGGCTCGACGAAGCTGGCCGCAGGCCGGCTTGGAGCTTCCCCGCGAGCCGGAGCGGGAGCGCGTCCAGGTCCGAGGCCGCGACTACATGCTCAATGCCGGGGAAGCCCGCACGCTCGCGACGGTCGGAGCGTTCCGGGTCGTGACCAGTGACGACCTCCCATCGGACTCCGGCAAGAGCGGAAGCAGAACGGACCTCGACCGGCTCGAAACGTTGGGCCTCCTGCAGCACGAAACAATCGCCGACGCACGCGGCACGACTCAGGTAGTAGCCCTCACCGATCAGGGCAAGGCGCTGCTCGAGAACCACCGAGACCGCGCGCGCGCGGCGAGGCGCAGGGGTACTACGCCGGCATCGTGAAGCCGCGCGAGCTCCGGCACGACGCCCAGGTCTACCGCCTCTTTCGCGCGGAGGCGGCGCGCATCGAGAGTGAGGGCGGGCGCGTCGTGCGGGTCGTCCTCGACTACGAGCTCAAGCGCGACTACCAGCAGTACCTGAACCGCCCGGACCGACCCGCCGACGCCACCCTCGAACAAGACCGTCGGGCCTTCGCCGAGGCGCACGACCTCCCGGTGGTCCGCGACCATCTCGAGCTGCCCGACCTGCGGATCGAGTACGAGACGGCCGACGGCCGCCTCGAGCATCGCGACGTCGAGCTCGTCACCGAGCACTACTCGCGCGGCCAGCTGCGCCGGCAAGGCCCAAGCCGGCTTCGTGATGTACCGCAGCGGCGGCGGAGGCGGCGGCCGGGGCGGCCCCTTCGACCCGCGCCATCTGGAGCGGCTCGCGATGAGCTTAGTGTCAGACGACCGGGTGCGGGCCCTGATGCCGCTGGGCTTCAGCGAGCGGCAGACCGCAGTTTCTGGCGACCGTCGCGCTCCACAGCGGCTTCTGTCTCCGACGCCACTACACGACCTTTGCCGGACTCGAGTACGGCCAGGGCGTCCGGGACTTCCTCGAGCGGCTCGTGAGGCGGCGGCTGGCCCGGCGGTTCGCCTTCCGGCGCGACCGCGGCTTCGTCTATCACCTCCACGGGACGAGCCTCTACCGCGCCCTCGGCCAGGACGACAACCGCAACCGGCGCCAGACCAGCCCGGCGCTCGTCGCGCGCAAGCTCATGCTCCTCGACTACGTCCTCGCCCATCCGGAGCCGGAGTGGGTCGCGACCGAGCAGGACAAGGTCGCGCTCTTCACTGGCCGGTTCGGCCTGGCTCGGGCCGACCTGCCCGGCCGGTCCTACTTCGCCAGGCGCGACGCCGAGCGGCCGCTGGGCATGACGACCCGGTACTTCATCCACAAGCTGCCCATCGGGGTCGCTGGTGATCCGCCGGTCGTCAGCTTCGTCTTCCTCGTCACGGACACGTCGGGCCTGGGCTTCACCGAGTTCGTGCGGGACCATCTGCGGCTGCTCAGTCGGCTGCCGCGCTGGCGGATCGTCGCCGTCGCCCCGGCCCACATTCCGGGCCTCCCGGCCTGCGAGACGGCGTGGCGGCGACTGCTGCCGAAGGTCACCGAGCCGCCGCCCGCCGATCAGGTCGCGGCGCTGCGGACCTGCATGCGCGATCCTGCAGGCGTTCGAGACGGACGACGACACGGCCTACTCGCTCGATGACGCCCCGGTGTTTCACGCCACGCGGCGGCGCATGGGCGAAACGATGCTCCTGGACCTGCACGCCCGGTGGAAGGTCCATGGCGAGGCGGCGTTCACGGACACCGGTATCGGCCGGTTCCTGGAGGCGCTCGACGAGGGCTTGGCCGAGCTCGTCACCTACCGGCTGCCCTGGCGCTACGACCGCTTTGGCTCGCTGGCTGGAGTCGCCTGATGCGCCACCGTCCTGGAGGACGGTGGCGCCTCGGTGGCTATACCGATGGCTGGCAAGGCGAGCGCAGACATGGCCAACCTCGGTCAGGTTCCACACACCGGAACCCTCTGCACCACATGCAGTTGGCCGGAACTGCGCTTGTGCGAAGACGGGCGCCATCGGTGACGCGGACCGCTGCGTGGCGGTCAGCCGGGAACCCCAGGGTGAGGGGGGAGCGACCCCCCGGTTTTCGGGTCGGCTTGACCGGCGCGCGAGGCGCGCCGGCGACGCCGACCACAGGGGGTCGCTCCCCCCTCACCCCGGGGCGTGTCCACATCAGCGACACGGGCGTGTCAGGCGGTCGGCGCATCACGGTGTCCGGCGCGGGGCCATCACGCGTCCGATTCTCGGGCCGACCTCGGATCCGTCAAGGCGCGTCGCTCCGCTCCGCCCGCTTCGCGGCTGCGGCCTTGACCGATCCTCCGGACGGCCCGGCCCGGCTCATGCGTGATGGCCCCGCTGTAATCGGCGTATCATGAGTCTCCGGCCATCGACTCAGCCCAGACGCGAAACGAAGGAGCTCACCGGAGTTTCGACTGGACGCAGACGTCGGCCGACTGAGGCAGAGCGCGAGTACGTTCGCGCCCGTGCCCGCGCGGCGGCACGGGCTGTCTTCGCTGCTGAGCAACGACTCGCACGCGGCCTTCGAGCCTGACGAGGTTGACCCATGCGAGTAGCCATCTACGCCCGTTACAGTTCCGACAACCAGCGCGAGGCATCGATCGAGGATCAGTTCCGCGAGTGCCGCGCTTTCGCCGACCGCGAGGGCTGGAGCATTGTCGAGAGATACTCCGACTCAGCGATCTCAGGAGCGTCCTCACATCGGCCCGGCCTTCAGGCACTCCTCCGTGACGCCGGGCGATATGACGTCGTGCTGGCAGAGTCGCTCGACCGGCTCAGCCGGGACATGGAGGACACGGCGTCGCTCCACAAGAGGCTCTCCTTCATGGGCGTCCGGATCGTGACGCTCGCCGAGGGCGACATCACGCACCTACACGTCGGCTTCAAGGGCACGATGAACGCCGTGTTCCTGAAGGACCTGGCGGACAAGACCAGGCGCGGCCTGCGCGGCCGCGTGGAAGCCGGCAAGTCCGGCGGCGGCCTCTGTTTCGGGTATCGCGTCGTCCGGACGCCCGCCGGCCTGCCGGCCACAGGCGAACGTGAGATCGACCCCGACGAGGCAGCGATCGTGATCCGCATCTTCGAAGAGTTCGTCGCCGGCGCCTCCGCCAAGTCGATCGCGAAGCAGCTCAACGCCGAGCGTGTCGCCGGACCCGGTGGCGGCCCATGGGGACCGAGCACCATCCACGGCAACCCGAAGCGCGGTACCGGCGTGCTCAACAACGAGCTGTACATCGGCCGGCAGGTGTGGAACCGCCTGCGGTACGTGAAGGACCCGGACACCGGCAAGCGCGTGTCGCGACTCAATCCCGCGAGTGAACTGGTCGTGATCGAGGTGCCCGATCTTCGCATCGTCGCAAACGACCTGTGGCAGGCCGCGAAGACGCGGCAACAGCAGATCCGGCGGCTGGTCAGGAACGCCAACCCGGTCCGCGCGCGCCGCCCGAGCTTCCTGCTCTCGGGTCTGACGAAGTGTGGGGTCTGCGGGAGCGGCTTCACGATGTACTCGAAGGACCGCCTGGCGTGCGCGGGCGCCCGCGATCGTGGCATCTGCGGAAACCGGATCACGATTCGACGCGACGAAGTCGAGCGCCGCGTCTTGGCGGCGATGCAGGAGCGACTGTGGAACGACGAGCTGTACGAGGAGTTCTGCCGGGAGTTCACGCGGGAACGCAATCGCCTGTATCACGAGGCCACGGCGGCGGTCGGCGCCTCCAGGCGCGAGCTCAGCTCGATCGAGAAGCAGCTCGATGAGGCCTTTCGCTGGATCACTACCGAGTGGAACGGCCAGCGCGACGCCAGGGCCGCCGAGGTCGATGCCCGGATGACCGTGCTCACCGACCGGAAGGCCGAACTGAACGCGACAATTGCCGCCGCCGAGCGGGCGCAGAAGGACCGGCCCCTGCTCCACCCCGAGATGGGCAAGCTCTACCGGGCCTGGGTGCTGGAGCTGCGCGCCGGCCTGCAGGACGACGATCACCGCGCCGGCGCGGCGACCGCCCTCCGAGCGATGGTCGAGAAGGTGGAGCTGACGCCAAAGGACGGCGTGCTCGGAATCGAGTTGTTCGGGGACTTGGCGGCGATGTTGGCGGCCGCAAGTCCCACGGCCGAAACCGAGGACTTGCGGCGCCAAGTAACGTTGGTTGCGGGGGGGGGATTTGAACCCCCGACCTTTGGGTTATGAGCCCAACGAGCTACCGGACTGCTCCACCCCGCGTCATCGTCGCGCCATCTGGCCGCGCGAAGAACCACTCATCGTAACCGGCGGAGAGGCGCGGGCGTCAACTGAACGTGAATCTGGGATCTGGAATCTGGAACCTCAGAGCATCTGGAATCTGAAGGAGCTGGAATCTGCGACGACCAGCCGGAGGGGCGGGCTTCTCCGCGGATCCAGATTCCAGATCCCAGATTCCAGATGCCCTGAGATCCCAGATCCCAGATTCCAGATTCATCGACGTATCCTGTTCGCCGTGCCCGCCCTCGCCGACGTTGCCGCCCGTCTGGCTCGCGCGCGTCGCGTGACCGTGCTGACGGGTGCCGGGATCTCGACTGCATCCGGTATCCCCACGTTTCGCGGCGAAGACGGCCTCTGGCGGAAGATCGCGGGCGGAGACCATCGCGACGCCTGAAGCATTCGCGAACGACCCGCGCCTGGTGTGGGAGTGGTACGACTGGCGCCGGCAGATGCTCCGGGCCGCAGTCGCCGAATCCCGCGCACGACGTGCTCGCCCGCTGGTGCCGAACGCGGACCGGCTGCACGCTGGTGACACAGAACGTGGACGGCCTGCTCGAACGGGCCGGCGCGGACCCCGTCATCCGGCTGCACGGATCGATCTGGCACCTTCGCTGCTATCGGCCCTGCGCGGGTGGACGCGTCGAGTGGCGGGACGATACCGCTCCGCTTCCGACCCTGCCGCCCCGCTGTCCGCACTGCGGCGCCATCGCCCGGCCGGCCGTGACCTGGTTCGGCGAGCCGCTCGACCGCGAGGCCCTGATGGCTGCCGCCGACGCCGCAGCCGAAAGCGACGTGTTCCTCGCCGTGGGCACCTCGGCGCTCGTCTATCCCGCCGCTGGCCTCTTGCCCCACGCCCGCGCGCACGGCGGCTTCACGGTCGAAATCAACACGGAGACCACGGGCGCCTCCGGCTGGTCGACGTGGCGCTCCGGGGCAAGGCAGAGGACGTGCTCCTCGCACTGGACACAGCGGGGCCACAGTGAATCTGGAATCTGGGATCTGGAATCTCAGGGCATCTGGAATCTGGATCGATCTGGAAGCCGCGGCAGACCTCGGGACGCGAGACTTCCAGATCTTCAGATTCCAGATGCCTTGAGCTCCCAGATTCCAGATCCCAGATTCAGGTCCGAGCTGCTAGATCTTCGGCAGGGTCACGCCGCGCTGCTTGGTACTTACCCTGCTTGTCGGCGTACGACCGCTCGCAGGGCTCGTCGCTCTGGAAGAACAGCACCTGCGCGATGCCCTCATTCGCGTAGATCTTGGCCGGGAGCGGCGTCGTGTTCGAGATTTCGAGCGTGACGGTGCCCTCCCACTCCGGTTCGAAGGGCGTGACGTTGACGATGATGCCGCAGCGGGCGTAGGTGGACTTGCCGAGGCAGACCGTCAGCACGTCGCGAGGGATGCGGAAGTACTCGATCGTCCGGGCCAACGCAAAGGAGTTCGGCGGCACGATACAGACGTCGGCCTTGATGTCCACGAACGACCGGGGATCGAAGTTCTTGGGATCGATCACCGTGTTGTTGATGTTCGTGAACACCTTGAACTCGTCGGCCACGCGGATGTCGTACCCGTACGACGACAGCCCGTAGGAGACGACGCCGGCGCGCACCTGCTCGTCGACAAACGGCTCGATCATGCCGTGCTCGAGCGCCATGCGCCGAATCCACCTGTCAGCCTTGATTGCCACTCACCCTCCTCTGTCCTGCACCCTGGAGACTATGGAGTTCGATAACCGTGGGGTTCATGGAGATCGATAACCGTGGAGGACATGGAGGAAATGGAGATCCGGATCGCAGGAACCCTCACGGCCGTGATACTCGCACCTTCACGGATGAAAACAAGAAACACGTGGGCACTCCGCAATCACCCGAGTGACTTCCATGTTTGGCGCTCACTTGAGACCTCCACGCCCTCCATGGTTGCTACCCACGCGAGACCTCCACGCCCTCCATGGTTGCTACCCGCGCGAGACCTCCACGCCCTCCATGGTCGTCGCCCACTCAATATCTCCATGCCCTCCACGGTTACCACCCGGTCGAGATCTCCACGCCCTCCACGACCTCCATGGTGAGATACTCCACACCCTCCACGGTGCTAGCGTCGGACGAGCAGAACCGCGATCGACAGCACGACGCTCACGAAGAGCGACGTCGCAAACGGCAGGTAGATCGTGGTGTTGCCACGCCTGAACGTGAAGTCGCCCGGCAGCCGGCCAAACGGAAAGCCGAGTTGCAAGGCCACGCCGGCCGCGAGCAGCAGCAGCCCGAGGACGATCAGCAGTCTGGCCATGACCCGCCCGCCATCCGTCTCCGCTCCTAGAGTTCCATGCCCCTGAAGAAGTACCCCAGCTCGAAGGCCGCCGTCTCCGGGGCATCGGAGCCGTGCGTGGCGTTGTTCTCGATCGACGTGCCGAATTCCTTCCGGAGCGTCCCCGCCTCGGCCTTCGCCGGGTCGGTGGCGCCCATGAGCGTGCGCCACTTCTTGATGGCGTCCGGCGCCTCGAGCGCCATGACCACGCATGGTCCCGAGGACATGAAGTCGGTGAGCGCGCCGAAGAACGGGCGCTCGCGGTGAACGGCGTAGAAGCCCTCGGCTTCACGCTTGGTCAGATGGGTCAGCCGAAGAGCGCGGACGATGAATCCTGCCTCCTCGATTCTGGAGAGGATGCGGCCGGCGTGTCGCGCCCGCACGGCATCCGGCTTGATGATGGCAAAGGTCCGTTCCGTAGTCATAACCGCTCGATCTTACATCGGACCCGGCCGCTCGGCGACGGCGGTGGGCCGAAGCCGCACGCGGCTCACGCCGAGACCGAGCAGGCGGTCGTCATGGTTTCCGACCACCTCGGACGGACGATGCAGTGTCGGTGTCCGGACGCGCACCCGGTTCATGCCGGCGCGCCAGACGTCCTCGGGCACCTCCCAGCGATAGACGCCGGGCCCAGGGTCGAGCGACACGGCTTCGAGCGCGGTGTCATTCACTTCGACGAAGAGCATGGTCTCTGCGCTCCCCACGGGCTGCGCCTCTATCTCGAGCACGAAGCGGCCGGTTTGGGCCAGCGGCAGGAGCATCTCCGCCTCGCGCGCGCGCGTCCATCTGACGCCGCGACGCCCCACGCCTTCGAGCCGGCCCCATCCGTAGGGAAAGAGCCACCCGTTCGCGAGGTCCAGATCCTCGGCCTGTCGCCGGCTGCCGGCACGCGCAAAGAGGCCGCTGCCGCCCCGCATCGCCGAACAGGCGACGACAGCCCGACCGCCGGCCGCAGACACTCGCGCTACAGCCACCTCGGCGAACCCGCCGAACCGCAAGGCCAGTTGCGATCGCCGGGCCCCGGCCGCCACCACGCGCACGTGATAGACGAACGGCAATTCGGCGAGCGCGGCCGGAAGCCCGGCATCGACAACCGCTTCGGCCCGCGCGACGGCCAGAGTTGGCACGCGCCGGTGACCGAGCGCGGCCTGCCGGAGGTTGAGCGCGTGGGCCGCGCCAACGTAGAGCTCGACGACCTGCCCGCGGTCGAGCAGCGCTCCAAAGGATCCGTACCGGCCGAGCCGTGTGACATCCGTCCACCCGTCCGCGCCCACCGACACGCAGGGCTCGCGTCCGACAACACGCGCCGGCCGGAGGCTCGTCGGCGCCACCGGGACCCGAAGGCCCTCCTCGTACTCGATACCGTACGCCCCTGCCAGCTCGCCCGTGGCCGACACGATCGCCACGGCGGCGCCGGTCGAGGTGGCGGCCACTTCCCGTCCGCCGTACTCGACACTGCCACCTGCTTCGGTGCTCGTGACGCGGATGGCGGCCGGCGCACGAAACGCCTGCCTCAGTGTCTCGCCGGTCGCTACGCTCAATTCCGCCCTGACCGAATCGCGCTGCTCGAGGGCCGAGCCGCCCCGGCCGCCCTTGACGCCGATGATCGCATAGCGCGCCGTCCGCGCACCGAACAGGGTCTCGGCACCCCCAATGGCGGCAAACGCCGGCCCGGCCTCGGGGCCGAGCGCCCGCACCAGACCCGGCCCGCCGGCAATGGCCACGATCCAGCCGGGCGGTACCGTGTCGATCACCTCATCGAGCGTCATCGGCACGCCGGCCTCGCCGACCGGCACAAACCGGAAGCCAAGCTCCTCGAGGTTGACCCGGGCGCCCGCGAAGCCGACCACCGGCACGCCGGCCTCGACGAGTTGCTCGACGCGTTCCGGGTCCTGGGCCACGCGGCGCCAGCCGTCTTCCCCGTCCGAACCACGCGACGACACGACGCGATCGACCGTGCCGCCTTCGGCAATCACCACCGGCGGCGACGGAAGCTGTCGGTCCAGGTGCTCGAGGGAGGCCTCCACCAGTTGCCTGGCTGAAGCCGCGCGGGTGCCAACCCAGTGGTGGCCGGCAAAGCTCATCACGGGCAGCAGCGCGACGAGGGCCAGCGCCGCGCGCGACGGGCGACGCCCCTCGACCGGCGCCAGCATCCAGTGCATGCCGAGACCCACCACGACCCAGGCCGGGCTCAGCGCCGGAAGCACCGACGTGCGCCAGTCGGGCGCGGCCCAGATCAGGCCGCCGAGCACGACCGCGGCCGACCAGCCGGCAAACAGCACGAGCACGATGCGGGTCCGCCCGAGCCAGAGCGCCACACACCCGGCGGCCAGAAAGGCCAGGCCGAGGACGCCGAAGTCCGAGACAGCGATGCCGCCGGTGGCCGAGAGACGGTCGACGAGATCGGACACACCGCCAGGCAGGAGCCACGGCGAGAGCGACACCTCTCCGCCGAGCGACTCCCACGCCGACAGCGCGCTCGCCGCCGCGGCGACCACGAACATCCCGGCGACGGCGATCTGCCCTCTCGCCGCCTGGCCTTGACCACGCCACACGAACAGCAGGATGACCGGCAGCCCCGCGATGGCGACCGGCTGCACGGCCACGGTCACCGCCAGGCACCCGACAGCCACCAGGGCGGCGGACCACCTGCGAGACGATTGCCACCAGAGAAGGGCCGAAAGCGTGCCGAGAGCGAAGAGCGCCGCGTAGGTTGCCGGCTGTGCCCCGGTCGTGCGCGACCAGAACAGGCCCCCGAACCCAAGGCCAAGGGCGCTCGCAATCGCGGCAAGCAGTCCGCCGCCAAGCTGTCGCACGGCCACGACGACGAGCAGCACCGCGGCGGTGCCGGCCACGGAAGAGAAGCCTGCGGGGTCGACGCCCACCCGACGGCCGGTGCCACCGAGCACGGTCCGGCTCCACGCGGTGAGCTTGCCGCCAAGGCCGGTCGCCGTGCCCAGCTCGGGCCAGGCCTCCTGCACGACAGCCGGATCGGCCGGCGAGTAGCCGGGGTGGTCCACGAGGCGCGGCGACCAGAGGGCGCTCGGCGCCGAGAGCTTCGTGAAGACGAGGAAGACGAGGATGACGGCCGCGAGGCAGGCCGCGCCCGCCGCCAGGCGGCGGACGGTTGCGGGCAGGCGGCGAGAAGACGGCGACGCGATCATCCGAGTTGGGGAGCCCGGCCGGACAGGTGCTCCAGCCGGGCCGTAGTATAGTCGCCCGCGGCCGGTCGCCACATCACTGCGTGCCCCGCTCCTCGATGACACTCGCCGCCCCCACCCTTCCGCCCGCGCCCGTTCCGGAAGCCGTCGTCCCCGACCGGTCCCGCGAGCGGGCATGGGTGCTTGCCGCGGCGGCGGTTCTGACTCTCCTGCGATCGGCCACGCTCGTCTTCTTCGAGGGCGCCAGGTTCGACTCGGACCAGGCCCTGCTCGGGCTGATGGCGAAGCATCTGATCGAGGGCCGGGCGTTCCCGGTCTTCACGTACGGACAGCCCTACATGCTGGGCGTCGAGGCCTGGATGGCCGCGCCCTTCATCTACTTCGGCGGCCTCACGGTGACGATGCTGAAGCTGCCGCTGCTCATCGTCAATCTTGCGACGAGCCTGCTGCTCGTGCGGCTCATCGAACGCGAGGCCGGCCTGCGGCCGGTGGTCGCGCTCGTTCCGGCGCTCTTCTTCATCCTCATCGCGCCCGGCACGGCCACGCTGCTGCTCGAAGCGAGCGGTGGCAACGTCGAACCGTTCCTGATGGTGCTCGTCCTGTGGATGCTGCGCCGCCGTCCGTGGGCGTTCGGCGCGGTGCTCGCCTTCGGCGTGCTGCAGCGCGAGTTCACGGTGTACGCGCTTGGCGCGGTCGCCATCCTCCGAGTGGCCGATCGGTCTGTCTTCACGCGTGACGCGTGGCGGCCCCTCCTCTCGGGCGCCGCCTCATTCGGCGCCATGTGGCAGGGCATCTACCTGCTCAAGCAGTTCTCGAGCATCTCGGGTCCCGGCACGTCGGCCAGGTGGGCGCCACTCGAGGCCAGCGCCAACCTCACGGCCGTCGCGGGCCGCGTGTGCCTGGGGTTCGATTACGCGGCCGCGGGCCTCGCAACCCTCGTCAGGTCGCACATCGCCAACGTGCTCGGCGCGTCGAACGAGACGCTGGCCGCCTTCACCATCAACAGCAGTCAGTCACAGGGCGCCCCGTGGCTCTGGCCCGTCCTGGGCACGGCCTTCGCGCTGATGGCCGCCGTGATTGCGTGGCGGGTCACCCGGCGTCCGGCTTCCCTCGTTCGCCCGCCGTTCGAGTTCCCCACCTACCTCCTGCTCGTCGGCGCGCAGGCGTTTCTCGTGCACGCGCTCACGCGCTGCGGTGTCGTGAGCATTGCCGAGCTGCGGTATTCGCTGCTCGGCGTCTTCGGCGCGGTGGGCCTCGTGACGCTCTTCCTGCAACTGTCGGCCACGCGCGCGGCCAGGCGCGCGGCCATCGGCGTCGTCATGCTCTGGGCGGCCGTGGCGGTAACTGCGCACGCGAGGTTCGCGGCCGAGTACCTCTTCGACCGGCCCGTCAACGCCAGGCGCGTGCTCGCCGACACGCTCCTCGACCAGGGCGTGCGCTACGCGTGGGCCGATTTCTGGGAGGCCTACATCGTCTCGTTCTACACGAACGAGGAGGTGATCGTGGCGTCGACGAGCTTCGTGTTCATCGACGAATACCAGTGGCTGGTGGAGCGGCAGCGGGACGAAGCGGTGCACATCCGCCGCGAGCCGTGCGCCGGCGGCACCGAAGTGGCCGACTGGCTGTACATCTGTCCGCCAGGGGGATGATCGGTTTAGTGGAGCCGGAACTCGAGCTTGAGCTCGATCAGCACCGGCGCGGGCTCGTCGTTGAACGTGCCCGGCTCGAACTCCCACTGCCCCACGGCATCGAGCGCCGCCTGGTCCAGCCCGAACTGGTCGTCGAGCGATTCCTTGATTCTCGCCCGGCCCACGGTGCCGTCTTCGAGAATGACGGCCTCGATGACGACCGTGCCTTGAATCCTGGCCCGCATGGCGTCGCCCGTGTACCTGGGGGCAGCCTGCTTGACGATCTTCGGCTCGAAGACGCCGGGCATGCCCGCCCGGTACACACCGCGCAGGAACTCGTCGTCCGGAGGATCCTGCAGATTGGCGTGCTGGCGAAATTCGACGATGAGCGTGACGAGCACGGGTACCGGCCGGTCGGCGAGCCGTCCGGGTTTGAAGAGCCACTGGCGCGCGGCGGCAATGGCCTGCTCATCCAGACCGTACCGCGTGTCGAGCGATCGCGCGATACGGACGTCGCCGACCCTGCCATCAGGCATGACGACCGCCTCGAGCTCGACAACGCCCTGGACCCGGGCGCGCATGGCCTCCGGGGTGTACCTTGGAGAAACCTGTTTCACGAGGACCGGATCCGAGACGCCCGACCCCGGCCGGTAGACCTTCTCCGGCTGGGTGGCCTGGGCGGTCAGCCCGACCGTGCACACAACGACAACGGCGCCGACGGCGATGAGCTTGGACGGCATGCGGGACCTCCCGATCGGTAGTTAGGACGCGGGACGCGCGCGGGCGGCCTGAGGGCGGCGGGCGGGCTCATGCCCGCCCTTTCCCGCTACCGCAGTTCGTCCATCATCTCGTCGAGCACGGACCGCGGCGGCCGCACGCGCTCGGCCGGCAGCAGCGCCAGGGGCTCGTCGACGAGGTTCAGGGTGTCGATGAAGTCTTCCTTGTCGGGCTCGATGTAGATGATGCCCGTGGCGAACTCGCCGCGGCGGGCCGTGTCGAGCAGCGTATCCATGGCCGCGACCCTGTCGGTGGGGTTGTACTCCTCGGAGAGCTTCTTCAGGTACAGCTGCGATCCGTCGTGCAGCTTGACGGCTGTGGTCTCGCCCGGCTCGTAGTCGACCGAGATGTCCTCGAAGAACGGCACGAAGTTGATCTCGCCGAGGACTTCGTCGTGCTCCTTGACGTAGGCATAGCTCTTCGTCGATCCCTCGTGGTCGTTGAACGTCACGCACGGGGAAATGACGTCGATGAGCGCCATGCCCCGGTGGGAGATCGCCGCCTTGAGAATCGCCGCGAGCTGCTTCTTGTCTCCCGAGAAGGACCGGGCCACGAACGAGGCGCCGAGCTCCATCGCCATCCCGCACAGATCGAGTGGCGGCAGGTCGTTGGCAATGCCGCTCTTGGCCTTCGACCCGAGATCGGCCGTGGGCGAGAACTGCCCCTTCGTGAGACCGTAGCAGCCGTTGTCTTCGATGATGTAGATGAACGGCACGTTGCGCCGCATCATGTGCACGAACTGGCCGATGCCGATCGCGCCGGTATCGCCGTCACCGCTCACGCCGATGCCGAGCATCGACCGGTTGGCGAGCATCGCACCGGTCGCAACCGACGGCATGCGGCCGTGCACCGAGTTGAATCCGTGCGACGGATTGAGGAAGTAGGCCGGGCTCTTGCTCGAACAGCCGATGCCCGAGAACTTCATGACCTCGTACGGATTGACGCCCATCTCGAAGAACGCCTCGAGGATGCGCTCCGATATCGCATTGTGGCCGCACCCGGCGCAGAGCGTCGTCTTGCTGCCGCGGTACAGCGAAATCTCGAGGCCCACCCGGTTGGTGCGTTTGCCGGGGGCCGTTGGTGTGGTTTCGGTGCTCATGCCTGGGCGACGGCTCCTTCCCGCTCCTGCTTCAGAATTCCTTCGGTAACGCTCCGCGCGTCGATCGGCAGCCCGCTGTAGTGCAGGACCGACCGCAGCCGGGCGATCGTGCCCGGCGAGCCGTCCATGCGCAGCAGGCTCTTCATCTGCCCGTCGCGGTTCTGCTCGACGACGTAGATGCGCTCGAAGCGCCGGATGAACTCGTCGACCTTCGGCGAGAACGGATAGCCGCAGACGCGCAGGTACGACGTCCGAATCCCCGCCTCGTCGCGGAGTTGATCGCGCGCCTCTTCGACCGACCAGTGCGACGAGCCGTAGGCGATGATGCCGATCTCGGCCTCCGGATCGAGGTCGATGACGGGCGGCGGCACGAGCGTGCGGGCCGTGTCGAACTTGCGCGCCAGCCGGTCGAGGTTGCGCACGTAGTCGTCGGCGCGCTCGGAGTACTGCGCCATCTCGTTGTGCCCCGAGCCGCGCGTGAACGAGGCCGGCGCCGCCGTCCCCGGAAGCGACCGCCACGGAATGCCGTCGCCGTCGACGTCCTTGTAGCGGCCCCACGCCTCACCGAGCTCCTTCACCTTCTCGGCGTCGAGCACTTTGCCGCGGTCGAGCGGCTTGTCCGGATACGGGAACGGCTGCGACATCCAGGTATTCATGCCCAGATCGAGGTCGCTCATCACGAACACGAGCGTCTGGAGCCGCTCGGCCAGGTCGAAGGCGTCCATCGCCATCGAGTAGCACTCCTCGACCGAGGCCGGCAGCAGCATCACGTGGCCGGTGTCGCCATGCGAGTTGGTCGCGACGAACAGGAGGTCGCCCTGCGCGGTGCGCGTCGGCAGCCCGGTCGACGGCCCGACCCGCTGGATGTCGAACACGACGGCCGGCACTTCGGCGTAGTAGGAGAGGCCCGCGAACTCGCTCATGAGCGACACGCCCGGGCCCGACGTGGAGGTCACCGCCCGCGCGCCCGCCCAGCTTGCGCCGATCACCATCCCGAGCGCGGCAATCTCGTCCTCGGCCTGCACCACCGCGAACGTGGCCTTGCCGGTCTCCTTGTCGATCCGGTACTTGCGCAGGTAGTCGATCAGCGCCTCGGGCAGCGACGACGACGGCGTGATGGGATACCAGGCCACGACGGTGCAGCCGGCAAAAAGGCAGCCCATGGCCGCGGCCGCGTTGCCCTCGACCAGGATCTGGCCGGTCGTCTTGTCCAGCCTGGAGATTCTGTACGGATCGCGCTTGGGGAGGTGCTCGGCCGCGTAGCTCTGGCCGGCCCGCAACGCATTGATGTTCAGCTCGAGCGCCTTCGGCTTGTGGCCCATCTGCTTCGCCGAGGGCCCTCTCCATTTCGCTCATCTCGATGGAGAGCAGCTCGGCCAGCACGCCGTCGTAGATCATGTTCTTGACGAGCCGCCGCAGCTTGGCGTTCGGACACACCTCGGCCACGATCTTGTCGAACGGCACCGGGTAGAACACCAGGTCGTCGCGCATGGCCTCGAGCTTGAGCGGCGCGTCGTACACCACCGCCCGCCCCGGCTCGAGCGACATCACGTCGTCTCTGGCCGTCTCGAGATTCATGGCGACGAGGAAGTCGGTTTCGCGCTTGCGGCCGATGTACCCCTTGTGGTTCGCGCGGATGGTGTACCAGGTGGGCAGCCCGGCGATGTTCGACGGGAACAGGTTCTTGCCCGAGACCGGCACCCCCATCTGGAAGATCGACCGGAGCAGCACCAGGTTGGCTGTCTGGCTGCCCGAGCCGTTGACGGTGGCGACCTGGAGGGTGAAGTCGTTGACGACGTGGGAATCCTCGCCGACCTCAGCCGGCGCGGCACTCGGAAGCGGTGAACTCATCCTGCGTACTCGCTTGGGCGAACCTCTGCCGCGAAACCGGGACGTTCCCGGACCGCGATGCGTACGTTTGAAGGGCGTACGGCGGACGGAGCGCAACTCCGCCACGCGCTGGCCACCGCACGAGTATATCGCGGTCCCGGGGCGTCAGATAAGGTCGGCCACGGCCCGGCCGATATCCGCCGGGCTCTTCACGACGTGTACGCCGGCCTCCTCGAGGGCCCGCATCTTCTCGGCCGCCGTGCCCTTTCCGCCGGCGATGATCGCGCCGGCGTGTCCCATGCGGCGCCCCGGAGGCGCCGTCTGTCCCGCGATGAAACCGACGACGGGCTTCGTGAACGAGGTCTTGATGAACTCCGCCGCTTCCTCTTCGGCGCTGCCGCCGATCTCGCCAATCAGCACCACCGCCTCCGTGTCGCCATCGTCGGCAAAGAGGCGAAGGGCATCGATGAAGGAGGTCCCGATGAGCGGGTCGCCGCCGATGCCGATGCAGGTCGTCTGCCCCAGCCCGAGCTGGGTCAACTGGTGAATCGCCTCGTAGGTGAGCGTGCCGCTCTTCGAGACGATCCCGACGCGGCCCTCCTTGCAGATGTGCCCCGGGATGATGCCGGCCTTGGCACGGCCGGCCGAAATCACGCCCGGACAGTTCGGCCCGACCAGGCGCATCGCGGAATCGTCGAGCACCGCGAATGCCCGCAGCATGTCGATCGTCGGAATGCCCTCGGTGATGCACACCGCGAGCGCGATGCCCGCGTCGGCGGCCTCGAGCACCGCGTCGGCCGCAAACGGCGGCGGCACGAAGATCACGGTCGCGTTGGCGCCCGTCTCGCGCACCGCGTCGGCCACCGTGTCGAAGATCGGCCAGCCCTCGTGCGTCGTGCCGCCCTTGCCGGGCGTCACTCCGCCGACGACGGTCGTGCCGTAGGCCTGCGCCTGCTTGGCGTGAAAGGTGCCCTCCCGGCCGGTGAGGCCCTGGACGAGCAACCGCGTGCTTCGGTCAATCAGAACAGCCATCGAATCTTCGAACCTGAATCTGGAATCTGGGGTCTGGGATCTGGGAGCGCGTCATCCGGCCAGCGCGACGACCTTCTGCGCCGCCTCGCCCATCGAGTCGGCCGTCGTGAAGTTCAGGCCGCTCTCTGCCAGCATCGCTTTGCCGCGCTCGACGTTCGTGCCTTCCATCCGGATGACGATCGGCACGCGCACGCCGAGGTCCTTCACGGCGGCGATCAGGCCCTCGGCGAGGACGTCGCACCGCAGGATGCCGCCGAAGATGTTGATGAGCACGGCCTTGACGTGCTCGTCCGCCATCAGGATGCGAAAGGCGTTCTTGATCTGGTCGGCGCTCGCGCCGCCGCCGACGTCGAGGAAGTTGGCCGGCTCGCCGCCGGCGAGCTTGATGATGTCCATCGTGGCCATCGCCAGCCCGGCGCCGTTGACCATGCACCCGATCGTGCCGTCGAGCTTGATGTAGTTCAGCGAGTACTTCGACGCCTCGATTTCGAGCGGTTCCTCTTCGCCAAGATCGCGCAGCTCGTGGATGTCGACGTGCCGGTAGAGCGCGTTGTCGTCGAAAGTCATCTTCGCGTCGAGCGCCATCATCCGGCCGTCGCGCGTGACGACGAGCGGGTTGATCTCGACGAGCGTTGCATCGGTGGCCATGAAGGCCTGCGTCACGGCCGACATCATCTTGACGGCCTTTCCAACGAGAGGGCCCGAGAGGCCCAGCTTGAAGGCCAGCTGGCGCGCCTGGTAGGGCTGCAGGCCCAGCGCCGGATGCAGGAACGCCTTGAAGATGCGCTCGGGCGTCTCGTGCGCGACCTTCTCGATCTCCATGCCGCCGTCCGGGCTGACCATGAGCACCGGACACCGGCTGGAACGGTCGATGACCATGCCGAGGTACAGCTCGCGCTCGATGTCGAGTCCCTCCTCGACGAGCAGGCGCTCGACGAGGCGGCCGGCCGGGCCGGTCTGATGGGTCACAAGCGTCATGCCGAGTATCTTCTCGGCTGCCGCGAACGCCGCCTCGGCGTCCTTGACGACCTTGACGCCGCCACCCTTGCCGCGCCCGCCGGCATGGATCTGCGCCTTCACGACACACGTGCCGCCGCCGAGCTCGGTGGCTATCGCGCGCGCTTCGTCGGCAGAGAATGCCACCTTGCCGCGCGGCACCGGCACGTCGAATCGTCCCAGAATGGCTTTGCCCTGATACTCGTGAATCTTCATCGCGTGCGGAAGTGTATCAAAGGCGGGCCGACTACCCGCCGTTGAATCGATAGGGTTGATAGACAGGATCGGACGTCAACCGGCAGCGCGAGAGAAACGCCCACGCCTGCCGCACGACGTCATCGGCCCGTTCGGCCCAGCCGTGCCCATGCCC
The DNA here is from genome assembly GCA_963752045.1 of uncultured Acidobacteriota bacterium. GTDB lineage: Bacteria > Acidobacteriota > Vicinamibacteria > Vicinamibacterales > SCN-69-37 > DATKDF01. The sequence continues at coordinate 21,033 of CAVVWN010000003.1, forward strand.
CGGCATCTCGGTGAGTTGCACGAGATAGTTGCGCACCTCGAACTGGTCGCGCGTCGCACGGACGTATTCGATCGGCACCACGCGGTCGTCGGTGCCAATCCAGAGGGCCGTCGGGATCTTCCGTGGCGCCCGGTCGAGCAGCGCCTCGAACCCGGGCACGAGCGCGCCGGCGTGTGCGGCCACGCCGGCGAAGTACTCGGACTCGAGCAGGCCCACCTGAATGACGTGGTGGCCGCCGCCCGAATGGCCGAAGAGCGAGACCCGCCGCGGATCGAGCCGATGACGGGCCTTGACCGCCTCGATGACGTCTTTCGAAAACTCCGGTGAGTCCTCGGGGATGCGCCACGCGCCGCGCTCGTAGGCATCGGGCCCGATGAGCACCACGTGTTTGTCGCGGGCAAGCGGCCGCCACGCGTCCCACAACCCGTCCACGCGGCTGCCCGATCCGTTGTAGAGCACCACGGCCGGCCAACCGTCCGGTGGAGGCTCGCCGGCTGGCACGAACAGCCGGTACCCGCGCTCGCGCCCCCCGACCGTGATGGTCTCGTGCCGATCCTGCCCGGCCTGCCACGCGCCCGCAGGAAGTCCGAAGGCCAACAAGGCCACGACCGCGGCGCGCACCATCACCACGCGAGGCCCGCAGCCCGCGTGACGAACTCCACAAGCGGCGCTGCCTGCCGGCAGGCGGCGAGGTAGCGGTCGAGAAAGTCCGCGGCGACGACCTCCCGCTCGGTGAATGCCGTCATCACGTAGAAATCCTTGCACTTGAGGTCTTCAGCGAACGGGTGCGATCGATCGAAGCCGGCCGGAACTCGCATCAGCCGATCGCCCAGGATCTCGGGCGTCACGCGGCGCACGGCTGTCCAGTCGCGAGGACGGTCCACCATGCGCCTGCGGATCTTCGTGAGGGTGGCGGTCTCCGGATGATGGATGCCGCCACCGCCCGCCGAGCCCTCCGGCGAGATCCGCACGTAGAAGCCGGGCGCATCGACGCCTGAGGCGGCGGCCCGATGCCGGAAGCGCGCCGCCACCCACGTCTTGTAGGGCGCCTTGTTCGCCGAGAACCGCGTGTCGCGGTAGATGCGGAACATCGACCCGCCAACCCGACGCGGGTTGGCCACGAACCGGGGGCTGATGTCCGTGAGGCCCTGGCCGACGGCGCCGATGAATGCGAGCATCGGCGCCTCGGCCAGTTCGACGTAGCGTGCCTTGTTCTGCTGAAACCAGTCGCGGTTGTTGTGGCGCTTCAGGTCCTCGAGGAACCGGAAGAGATCCCGACTGAAGAACCCGCCAGCCCGGGCCGCCGACACGCCCGCTCCTCTAGACCCCGATCACGGCCGTCAGTTCCTTGACGGCGGCAGCCGACTTCATCAAGGCCGTTCGCTCGTCATCGGTGAGGCGGATCTCGATGACCTGCTCTGCTCCGCCCTTCCCGAGCTTGACGGGGACGCCCAGAAACTGCTCGTTCACGCCGTACTCGCCCTTGAGGAACACCGAGCACGGCAGCACCTTCTTCTTGTCCTTCAGGATGGCCTCGACCATCTCCACCGCGGCCGCGCCCGGCGCGTACCAGGCGCTCGTGCCGACGAGCTTGGTGATCTCGGCGCCACCGTTGGCCGTGCGCTTGCAGATCTCATCGAGCTTCGCCTGGGTCAGAAGCCCCATCTCGACAATCTCGGTGAGCGGAATGCCGGCCACGGTCGAGAAGCGAGGGAGCGGCACCATGGTGTCGCCATGCCCGCCCAGCACGAAGGCGTGGATGTTCTCGACCGACACGTGAAGCTCCATGGCAATGAACGCGCGCATCCGGGCCGAGTCGAGCACGCCCGCCATGCCCACGACACGCTCGCGCGGGAAGCCGCTCAGCCGGTAGACGGCCTGCGCCATCGCATCGAGGGGGTTGGCCACGGGCAGGATGATGCAGTTGGGCGAGTACTTCACGACCTGCTCGGTGACCGCCTGCATGATCTTGTAGTTGACGGCCAGCAGATCGTCGCGGCTCATGCCCGGCTTGCGGGGCACGCCCGACGTGATGACGACGATGTCCGAATCGGCCGTGGCGGCGTAGTCGGTCGTCCCAATGAGCCTCGTGTCCGACCCGTCGATGGGACACGCCTGGTACATGTCCAGTGCGAGACCCTGGGCCTTCTCACCGGCGATATCGACGACCACGACGTCCGCCAGTTCCTTGACGGCAATGGCGCGGGCAACCGTGGCCCCGACGTTCCCGGCACCGCCGACGACTGTGACTTTACGATTCATGAGTGCGTCTCCTTTCGAGTAAGAGCTCTTGTCAGGGGGTCAGGCCCGCTTTCGCGAGCGGGGCCAGACCCCATCGGGACGGCCCGCTTCCGCGAGCGGGGCCAGACCCCTACATATTTCCGATCATGGCCGTCGCAAACTCCGACGTCTTCACCTCGGTGGCGCCGGCAATGAGCCGCGCGAGGTCGTACGTGACGCGCTTTTGCGCGATCGTCCGCTCGAGCGAGCTCATGACCAGGTCGGCCGCCTCACCCCAGCCGATGTACCGCAGCATCAGCTCGCCCGAGAGAATCACCGAGCCGGGGTTGACCTTGTCGAGATTGGCGTACTTCGGCGCCGTGCCGTGCGTGGCCTCGAAGACCGCATGCCCGGTGACGTAGTTGACGTTGCCGCCCGGGGCGATGCCGATGCCGCCAACCTGGGCGCGCCAGCGCGTCGGAAATGTAGTCGCCGTTGAGGTTGGGCGTGGCGATGACGTCGTACTCGCCCGGCCGCGTGAGAATCTGCTGGAGAAACGCGTCGGCAATCACGTCCTTGATGAGGAGGCCGCCCGGCAGCCGGCACCACGGCCCGCCGTCGAACTCCTCGGCGCGCGTACTCGCGCTTGGCCAGCTCGTAGCCCCAGTCACGGAAGGCCCCCTCGGTGAACTTCATGATGTTGCCCTTGTGCACGAGCGTGAGACTCTTGCGGCCGTTGGCCTGGGCATAGTCGATGGCGGCCCGGATCAGGCGCTCGCTGCCCTCTCGCGACATCGGCTTGATGCCGAACCCGCTCGTGGCCGGAAACCGGACCTTCTTGAAGCGGTCGGGAAACGCGGCCGCAAACACCTTCTTGAACTCCTCGGTCTCCGGCGCCCCGTCGCGGAACTCGATGCCGGCGTAGATATCCTCGGTGTTCTCCCGGAAGATGACCATGTCGACCAGGTCCGGACGCCGCACCGGCGTCTCCATGCCCTGGAAGTAGCGCACGGGCCTCAGGCACACGTAGAGGTCCAGTTCCTGCCGCAGCGCGACGTTGAGCGACCGGATGCCGCCGCCGACCGGTGTCGTGAGCGGGCCCTTGATGCCGACGAGATACTCACGGAACGCCGAGAGCGTCTCGGCCGGCAACCAGTTGCCGGTCTTCCCGAACGCCTTCTCGCCGGCGAGCACTTCATGCCAGGCGATCGCGCGGCGTCCCGCGTACGCCTTCTCCACTGCGGCGTCGAACACGCGCACGCTCGCGCGCCAGATGTCAGGCCCCGTGCCGTCTCCCTCGATGAACGGGAATCACCGGCCGATCCGGAACCACCAACTTGCCCTGCGTGCGCACAATCCTCTGGCCGCTCGTATTCATCCGTGTTCGCTTTCTCGTTTTAGGTCGCTTCCCTGATCCAGGTCACGAGATCTTCACAGAACCTGTGGAAAAGTTTGTGGAAAAGTTCCCGCGCACCGAGCGTTCCCTCGCGACTTTGCTGGCTCGTGAACGGTTTGCACCACACTGGTGCGCCGGATCGGCGTCAGCCGATCGGCACATTTTATACCGGCCGCGCGACTCGTGCTAAGATTTGCCGTGCCCGTAGTTCTCGCCTCCAAGCTGGCACGTTCACTCCAATCAGCCCGAGTCGTCGCTCTGATTCCCGCGAGGTTCCAGTCGACGCGTTTTCCCGGCAAGCCGCTCGCGCTCATCGACAGCCGCCCGATGATCGAACACGTGTACCGTCGGGCCGAGCGAGGCGCGCTCGGTCGAGGCGGTGATCGTCGCCACCGACGACGAGCGGATTGCCGACGTCGTGAGCGCCTTCGGCGGCGACGGCCGTGATGACGAGGCCCGACCACGCGACCGGCACCGACCGGCTGGCCGAGGTCGCCTCCGGGCTCGACTGCGAGATCGTCGTCAACGTGCAGGGCGACGAGCCGCTGATGACGGGCGAGGCAATCGACGCGGCCGTCGGCACTGCTCGACGCGGACCCCTCGGAGGTGATGGGCACGCTCCGCCGACGGCATCGAAGACGCGGCGACCGTCGACAGCCCGGACGTCGTGAAAGTGGTCGTCGACGGCAGCGGATACGCGCTCTACTTTTCACGCGCCGCGATTCCGTACGTCCGGCCGGGCGCCGCCGGCGCCGCCTCGTCTGGCGGCACGTCGGCCTGTACGGCTACCGCCGGCCGTTCCTGCGCACGCTGGCCGGCCTGCCGGCCCGCGCCGCTCGAGCGGGCCGAGGCGCTCGAGCAACTCCGCGCGCTCGAGCACGGATACCGCATTCGGACGGCCGAAACGACGGCCGACTCCATCGGCGTCGACACGCCGGACGACCTGGAACGGGTCGAAGCGCACGTTGATGCCCGCGCGAGAGTGTGAGAAGAACCATGAGCGAAACCGACCGACAGCGACCCGTCAAGTACATCTTCGTGACCGGCGGCGTCGTGTCCTCGCTCGGCAAGGGCCTGGCGGCCGCCTCGATCGGCTGCCTGCTCGAGGGCCACGGCTACAAGGTCACCCTGCAGAAGCTCGACCCGTACATCAACGTCGATCCCGGCACGATGAGCCCGTACCAGCACGGCGAGGTCTACGTGACCGACGACGGCGCCGAGACCGACCTCGACCTCGGCCACTACGAGCGCTTCACGAACATGGTCGCCGACGCAGGACAACAACTGGACGACCGGCAAGATCTACCAGTCGGTCATCCAGAAGGAGCGCCGCGGCGACTACCTCGGGCGCACCGTCCAGGTCATCCCGCACATCACCAACGAGATCAAGGACGCATCCGGCTGGCCGCCCACGATGTGGACATGCTGCTCGTCGAGATCGGCGGCACGGTCGGCGACATCGAGAGCCTGCCGTTCCTCGAGGCGATCCGCCAGTTCCGGCAGGACGTCGGCCGCGAGAACACGCTCTACATCCACCTGACGCTGGTGCCGTACATCGCCACGGCCGGCGAACTGAAGACGAAGCCGACCCAGCACAGCGTGCGCGACCTGCGGTCGATCGGCATCCAGCCCGACATCCTGCTCTGCCGGACGGACCGGCCGCTCGACGCCGACATCAAGCGGAAGATCGCGCTCTTCTGCGACGTCGACGAAGAGGCGGTCATCACGGCCCGGGACGTCGTCGAGCATCTACGAGGTGCCGCTGCGGCTGGCCGACGAAGGCCTCGACCGGATCCTGCTCGACCAGCTGACACTGCCGCAGACCGAGGCCCGCATGGACGACTGGCAGGACCTCGTCGAGCGGATCCACAATCCGGACGACGAGATCACGATCCACGTCGTCGGCAAGTACATCGAGTACGAGGACTCCTACAAGAGCCTCAACGAGGCGCTGTACCACGGCGGCTTCGCGCACCGCCTCAAGGTCAACCTCAAGTAGGTCGAGGCCGAGGCGCTCGAGCGAACCGGAGGGCCGGCATCTGCTCGACGACGCGGACGGCATTCTCGTGGCGCCGGGCTTCGGCGACCGCGGCACGCGCGGCATGATGGCCGCGGCCGAGCACGCCCGCACGCGGCAGATCCCGTATCTCGGCATCTGCTACGGCTTCCAGTGGGCGGTCGTCGAGTTCGCGCGCAACGTGGCCGGCCTCGCCGGACGCCGACTCCACCGAAGTGCGACCGAAGACGCCCCGACAAGGTCATCTACAAGCTGCGCGACCTGCTCGGCGTCGACGACCTGGGCGGCACGATGCGGCTCGGCAGCTACGCCTGCCGGCTGACGCCCGACTCGCTCGCGTTCAGGCTCTACGGCGCGGACATCATCCACGAGCGCCACCGCCACCGCTACGAGTTCAACCGCCAGTACGAGAAGACGCTCACCGACGCCGGCCTGCGCATCGTCGGACGGTCGCTCGACGGCAAGTTCGTCGAGATCGTGGAACTGCCCGAGTCACCCGTGGTTCGTGGCGGTCCAGTTCCACCCCGAGTTCAAGTCGAAGCCGCTCCGCCCGCATCCCGCTGTTCGCCGGCTTCGTCGAGGCCGGCCTACCGCAGGAAGCTGGCGGCGACGGGCGTCGACGACCAACGTCACCGCGATCGGCGAGCGGCGGGCCGGACGGACGTGATCGGTCCGGCCGTCCGCCCGGGTCCGTGAAATCGCGATTACCGACCAGGCCGTCCTCGGCCGGCCGGGGCTCGTGCTGATCGCCGGCCCGTGCGTCATCGAGAGCGAGGCGCACGCGCTCGGCCTCGGCGCGTCGATTGCGGCGGCCGCCGGCGGGCCGGCGTGCCCTTCGTCTTCAAGGCGTCGTTCGACAAGGCCAACCGGACGTCGCTCTCGTCCTTCCGCGGCCCCGGGCTCGAACGCGGCCTCGCGGCCCTCGGCCGCATACGGCAGCAGCTCGGCGTGCCGGTCCTCACCGACATCCACGAGCCCTGGCAGGCGGAGCCGGCGGCCGAAGTCGCCGACGTGCTGCAGATCCCGGCGTTTCTCTCGCGCCAGACCGACCTGCTCGTGGCCGCCGCGCGCACCGGGACGCGCGGTCAACATCAAGAAGGGCCAGTTCCTGGCGCCCGCACGACATGCGCCACGCCATCGACAAGGTGCGTCGCGTCCGGCAACGACGGGTCTTCGTCACCGAGCGCGGCTTCTCGTTCGGCTACAACAACCTCGTCGTCGACATGCGCGCGTTCCCGATGATGCGGCGCCTCGGGTGCCCCGGTGGTCTTCGACGTCACCCACAGCCTGCAGCTGCCCGGCGGCGGCGACGGCGTGACGGCCGGCCTGGCCGAGTTCATCGAGCCGCTCGCGTGCGCCGGCGTGGCGGCCGGCGTCGACGGCGTGTTCCTCGAGGTGCACGAAGACCCGCCGCACGCGAAGAGCGACGCGCAGAACGCGCTGGCGCTCGACCGGCTCGGCCCGCTGCTCGACCGCCTTGTCGCCATCAATCGCATCGTGAAGGACGAGGCCGCAATCAGGCCCGCACGTGGGCACGCGCAAGCGGCACAGGACAAAGGGTAGAAGACGATGTCTGAGTCGGAGCCCGAGAGCCCGCTCGACCTGGCGCGCAAGGTGCTCGAGACCGAAGCCGCAGGCGATTCTCGGGCTGATCCCCCAGCTCGATGGACGGCTTCGTCGCGCGCCGTCGACCTGCTCCACGGCTGCACCGGCCGGGTCGATCGTCACCGGCATGGGCAAGTCCGGCATCATCGCGCGGAAGATGGCCGCCACGCTCTCGAGCACCGGCACGTCGGCGTTCTTCCTGCACCCGGCCGAGGCCATTCACGGCGACCTGGGCGTCGTGCAGCCGAGCGACGTCGTCGTGGCGCTGTCCCAGTCGGGCGAGACCGAGGAACTGCGTCCGGCTGCTCGAGGCGATCCGCCGGATCGGCGCGCGACTCATCGCCCTCACCGGCGACCCCGAGTCGACGCTCGGCCAGGCGGCCGACGTCACGCTGAGCTGCCGCGTCGCCGAGGAGGCCTGCCCGATGAACCTGGCGCCCACGGCCAGCACGACCGCCGCGCTCGCGCTCGGCGATGCGCTGGCCATGGCCCTGGCCAAGCGCAAGGGCTTCCGGCCGGAGGACTTCGCCGACCTGCACCCGGGCGGCCAGCTCGGCAAGCGGCTGATGCGGGTCGAGCGCGCTGATGCAGTCGGGCGACGCGGTCCCGGTCGTCGGCCCGACGACGCCCATGCCGGACGTCATCCACGAGATGTCGAGCAAGCGCCTGGGCATGACGTGCGTGGTCGACGCGGACCATCGCCTGGCGGGCATCGTGACCGACGGCGACCTGCGACGCCACATGACGCCCGGTCCAACCTGCTGGAAGGCACGGCGGCCGACCGTCATGACGCGGCGCCCGGTCACGGTCGGACGGAGACATGCTGGCCGTCGAGGCCCTGCGCCTCATGGAGGAACGCAAGATCACGTCGCTCGTCGTCGTCGACGCGGACCGCCACGTCGCAGGGCGTGGTCCACCTGCACGACCTCTGGCGGACGCAGATGATTGGTCGTGGTTCCCGCTGGAACCTGAACCCATGCCATTGCCCCCTGGAACCGTCACGCACGCGCCGGCCGCGTCCGGCTGCTCCTGTTCGACGTCGATGGCGTGCTGACCGACGGCTCGGTCGTGCTGCTCGGAGCGACGGCCAGCGAAATCAAGTCGTTCTACATCCGGGACGGCACGGCCATCGTCTGGGCGCAACGCGCAGGCCTCGAGATCGGCCTGCTCAGCGGACGCCCGTCGGAGGCCACGACCCGCCGGGCGGCCGAGCTCGGCATCGGACTCGTCGTGCAGGGCGAAACGGACAAACGGGCGGCCGTTCCGCAGCATTCTCGACGACCACGCGGCCTCGAGCGCGACCGACGGTGGCCTACATGGGCGACGACCTCGCTCGACCTGCCGGTGCTGCGCGCAGGCGGGACTCTCGGCGGCACCGGCCGATGCGGTGGCCGAGGTCGCTCGCCGGGTCGCACTGGGTCAGCCGGGCGGCCGGGCGGCCGCGGCGCCGTGCGCGAATTCGTCGAACTCGTCCTGCGCGGCGCAGGGCCGCTGGGACGCGCTGGTCGGCCGGCACGCATGGCGAGCACGCTGATGCAGGACTACGGCCTCCTCCTGGCGTGCTCATCGCGCTGCTCGTCGGGCTGGCCGCCGGCAAGGCCTGGGAACGCTACAAGCTCCGCGAGGGCCGGTGGATCGACCGGCGACGCGTGCGGCAGTCGCCGCACTTCATCCTCGGCCTGAACTACCTGGTCTCCGGCCAGGTCGACCTGGCCATCGAAGAGCTCGAGCAGGCCGCCACGCTCGACCCGGACGCGCTCGAGCTCCGGCTGGTCCTCGGGCAACCTGTACCGCGAGAAGGGCCAGGTCGGGCGCGCCGATCCAGGAACACCAGGCGCTGCTGCAGCGCGCCGCGGCTCAGCCCGCTCGAACACGCCAACGTGCTGCTGTGCCTCGGCCTCGACTACCGGCGCGGCGGATTCGTCGACCGCGCGGTGGCGGCCTTCTCGGAGGTCCTGAAGCTCGATCCCGACAACGAAGCGCGCGCTCGTCAACCTCGAGAAGCTCCAGGAGGACCAGCACCAGTGGCAGGAGGCCTACGTCACCCGCCAGCGACTCGCGCAGATCGCCGGACCGCCCGAACAGCCGCAAGTCGCAGTCGATCCTCGCGTTCCTCGAGAACGAACTCGGGACTGCAGGCCCTCAAGGAGCGACAACCTGGACGAGGCCGCGCGGCGGTTCGAGGCGGCCATCGACCTCGACGCGCGGCGTCCTGCCGGCCTATCTGCACCTCGGCGACGTGCGCGAGCAGCAGGGCCGACCTGCCGGCGCCGTGGCGAGCGTGGGAGCGCGCGCTTCAGGTGTCACCCGACCGCGCGTATCTCGCGCTCGATCGGCTCGAGACGGCATACGACACAGCTCGGGCCAGCCCGGACCGCTTCGCCGAGCTGTGCCGGCGACTGATGGCGGCCGCCCCGCGGGAGTGGCGGGCGCGGGCCGCGCTGGCCCATCACCTGGCGTCGATGGGCCAGCCGGCCGAGGCGCTCGAGCTGCTCTTCGAGGCGCTCGAGCACAACCCGCACGCGCTGGCGATTCACCAGGCCATCTGGAACACGTTGTCGTCACTCGACCTTCCGAAGCACCTCGTGGCCCGCTACATCGAGGTCACGCGGCGGTCGGTGTTCTACCTCGACCCGCACGTCTGCATGCGCTGCCGCTACCGGAGCACCGAGCTGCTCTGGCAGTGCCCTCACTGCCACGAGTGGAACACGTTCGTCGAGGAACGCATCGCGCCGGCCACCGACACCGAATCAGAAATTCCGGCGGGACTGGTGCGGTGAGCGCGCCGTTTCGCGTCGCGCTCACCGGGGGCATTGCCACCGGCAAGTCGGCGTGCCTGCGGCGGTTCTCGTCCCTGGGCGCGGACACGCTCGACGCCGACGTCGTGGCCCGAGCGGTTGTGGAGCGCGGCACCCCCGGCCTTGCGCCATCGTGCGCCGGTTCGGCAGCGGCATCCTCCAGGCCGACGGGACGCTCGACCGCGAGAGGCTCGGGCAGATTGTCTTTGCCGACGCGGCCGCTCGCGCCGACCTCGAGGCGGTGATCCACCCGGCCGTCTACCGAGTCGTGGAGGACTGGTTCGCCGAGTTGGCTTCGGCCTCTGGGAGCCTCGGGGCTTCTGGCCGCCGCATCGGTATCGTGGACGTTCCCCTGCTCTACGAGACCGGCCGTGAGGCGGACTTCGCCGCCGTCGTCGTGGCGGCGTGCCGGCCCGAGCAGCAGCTGGCCCGCCTCATGGCGCGCGACGGGCTCGACGAAGCGGCCGCCCGGCGGCGGATCGCGGCGCAGTGGCCGGTCGAGGAGAAAGTCCGGCGGGCCGATCTCGTCGTCGACACGTCCGGCACGATGGACGAGACCCTCGCGGCGGTCGACGACGTGTGGCGCCGGCTCGGCGCGCTCGCCGCCGAAGACGCCCACGGGCATCCCGGCAAACGCGGTTAACCCCGGCGGCCTCCGGTGGCCACCGGAGTCAGGCGCCCGACGCCGGCCTCGTATGGTCGTGCCTCAGGCTCGCCGCGGTGAGCGTGTTCCGGAGCAGCATGGCGATTGTGAGCGGCCCCACGCCGCCAGGCACTGGACTGAGCGCCCCGGCGACCTGGGCGACCTCAGGATGCACGTCGCCGACGACGATGGCCCCGCGCGCATCGAAGTCCGAGAGGCGCGGGCTCGTCGGCCCGAGGAGCGAGACGGCCAACGCGCGGTCGGTGACGCGATTGATGCCGACGTCGATGACCACCGCGCCGGGTTTGACGAAGGCGCGGGTCACCAGTCCCGGGCGGCCGACGGCGGCCACGAGAATGTCCGCCTCGGCCGCGACTGCCGCAAGCCCCGGGGTCCGCGAGTGGCAGATGGTGACCGTTGCATGCCGCTGCAGAAGCAGCAGCGCCATGGGCTTGCCGACGATGTCCGACCGCCCGATCACGACGGCCCTCCGGCCTTCGATCTCGATGTCGTTCCAGGAGAGCAGCTCCATCACGCCAGACGGCGTGCAGGGAGCGAGCAGCGCCCGGCCCTGGACGAGCAGGCCGACGTTGTGCGGGTGGAACCCGTCGACGTCCTTGCGGGGGTCGATGGCGTCGAAGACCTTCGTCTCGGCATCGGCGCCCATCGCGGCCGGCAGCGGCGACTGCACGAGGATGCCATCGACCGTGTCGTCGCGATTGAGCCGGTCGACGAGCGCGAGAACCTCGGAAGCGCGCGCGGTGGCCGGCAAACGGTGGACCTCGACGACGAGCCCGGCATCCTCCCCCGCCCGCTGCTTGTTCCGGACGTAGATCCGCGACGCCGGATCGTCACCGGCGAGGACCAGGTGCAGCGCGGGCGGGCGTGACGCCTCGGCCCGGAATGCGGCCACGGCCGGCTTGAGTTCTTCGCGGATGGTGTGTGCGAGCGCGGCCCCGTCGAGAATCCGAGCGGTCATTCCGCTCTGAGTTTACTGTGGAAGCGGCCGTACACGAGGTAGATGATCAGCCCGAGCGTCATCCAGACGATCAGGCGGAGCCACGTTTCCCACGGCAATCCGTACATGAGGTACGAGCAGCTGAGGACCCCGAGCGCCGGCACGACGGGAGAGAACGGGGTCCGGAACGGACGCGGCAGATCTGGCCGCGTCCTGCGCAGGACGATGATGCCGGCACACACGATGACGAACGCGAAGAGCGTCCCGATGCTGACGAGCTCGCCCAGGATCCCGATGGGCGTGAGCCCGGCGACGACCGCGACGACGAGACCGGTCACGATGGTCGTGATGTAGGGCGTGCGAAAGCGCGGATGGATCCTGGCCGCCCAGGCCGGCAGCAGGCCGTCCTTGGCCATCGTGTAGAAAATTCTGGGCTGGCCGAGCAGCAGCACGAGGATGACCGAGCTCAAACCGGCGATGGCGCCGACCTTGATGATGGGTGACAGCCACAGCAGCCCCGTGGCGTCGATGCCGACGGCGATCGGGTCGGGCACGTTCAACTGCTGGTAGGGGACGAGTCCGGTGAGCACACCGGCGACGAGGATGTAGAGCACGGTGCAGATGACGAGCGAGCCCAGAATCCCGATGGGCATGTCGCGCTGGGGATTCCTGGCCTCCTGCGCCGCCGTCGACACGGCATCGAAGCCGATGTAGGCAAAAAAAGCCACGCCGGCCCCTCGGACGATGCCGCTCGGCCCGTACGAACCGAAAGCCCCCGTGTTGGGCGGGATGAACGGCACCCAGTTCTCGGGGTTCACGTAGGCCCAGCCGGCCGCGATGAACGTCAGGACGACCACCACCTTGATGATGACGACGACGGAGTTCACGCCGGCCGACTCCTGGACGCCGCGGACGAGGAGGGCCGTCACCGCGAGGACGACCAGCATCGCGGGCAGGTTGATTATCGCGGTGATGTGCGGCAGGGCGGCCGGGTCGATGCCCTGCTCGACGAGCCGGGCGCTCACGTTGGCCAGGTCTTCCCAGAAGCCGGCCTGCGTCTCGACGAGCACGGTGCCGGGGGCGGCCGTGATTGCCGGCGGCACGACGATCCCCAGGCCGCGCAGGAAGCTCACGACGTAGCCCGACCACCCGACGGCGACCGTCGCCGACCCGACCGAGTACTCGAGGATGAGATCCCACCCGATGATCCACGCGAAGATCTCGCCGAGGGTGGCATAGCCGTAGGTGTAGGCGGAGCCGGCGACCGGAATCATCGACGCGAACTCCGAGTAGCACAGCCCGGCGAACGCACACGCCAGGCCGGCCAGCACGAACGACAGGACGATGGCGGGACCGGCGTACTGGGCCGCGGCCAGCCCCGTCAGCACGAAGATGCCGGCACCGATGATCGCGCCCACGCCGAGCGAGGTGAGATGGACCGCTCCGAGCACGCGCTTGAGCGCGTGCTCGCCCGTCTCGCCGGCCTCAGCGGTCAGTTGCTCGATCGGCTTGGTGGCAAACATGGACATCAGATGCGTGTCTCCGGAAGCGGCAGGAATTGCGGCAAGAAGGCGGGATTATAGCGAAAAGAACCGCGGCGCGCGCTCGAGGGAGTATGAGCGCTTGAGCCACATGCCCACAGCAAGTATCATCCGGGCGCCTGCTTGACAACGAACACGGCCGCAACCCGCGGAGTGTCCGAGCGAGCGTGAGGTGCGGGAATGACGAATCGAGGGGCCTTCGGGTCGCGGATGGGCTTCATCCTGGCTGCGGCCGGGTCGGCTGTCGGGCTCGGCAACATCTGGGGCTTCCCGACGCAGGTGGGCCGCGGCGGTGGCGCGGCCTTCGTGCTCGTGTACCTCGTGTGCGTGTTTCTCATCTGCGCGCCGATCATGATTGCGGAGCTCGCCGTGGGCCGGCGCGCGAAGAAGGACCCGATTGGCGCCTTCCGGGTCATCAGGCCGGGATCGGCGTGGTGGATCACGGGACTGCTCGGCGTGCTGGCCGGCGTCGGCATCCTCTCGTTCTACTCGGTCATCGCCGGCTGGACGATCGCCTACATCTACTACACGCTCACCGGCGCCGTGCACGGCAGCTCCGAAGCGATCGGCACGTTCTTCGGCACCTTCACGGCCAACGCCCCGCTCAACATCGGCCTGGCGTTCGTGGTGCTCGCCACTACGGCCACGATCATCGTCGGCGGCGTGCAATCAGGGATCGAGCGGGTGACGAAGCTCCTGATGCCGCTGCTCTTCATGCTGCTCGGCCTGTTGATGCTCCGGGCGCTGACGCTCGACGGGGCCGGCACCGGCCTCGAGTACTACCTGAAGCCCGACATGTCGAAGGTCCTGGACATCGGCGTCATCAACGCGGCGCTCGGCCAGGCCTTCTTCTCACTGAGCCTCGGCATGGGCGCGATGATCACCTACGGCAGCTACATCAGCCCGTCGGAAAACCTCGGCCGGGCCGCCGCCTGGGTCGTGGTGCTCGATACGACGGTCGCGCTCATGGCCGGCCTCATCATCTTCCCCGCCGGTTTCACGCTCGCCGGCTTCGACCCGACGGCCAGCGGCCCCGGCCTCATCTTCGTGGTGCTGCCCCGGCTGTTCGCCACGATGCCCGGGGGCGCGCTTTTCGGCGCAGCCTTCTTCGTCATGCTCACGGTGGCGGCCATCACGTCGACCATTTCACTGCTCGAGGTCCCGACGTCGCATCTGATCGACTCGCACGGCTGGACGCGCCGGAGGGCCGTGGTCGTGCTGACGCTCGCCACGTTCGTGCTGTCGATTCCGTCCGCGCTGGCCAACGGCGCGTCGGCCTTTTTCAGCAACCTGCCCGGCGTCGGCATGGACTTCCTCTCGCTCATGGCGACCGTCTGGAACAACTTCGCCCTGCCCATCGGCGGGCTGCTGCTCGCCATCTTCGTCGGACACGTCTGGCGGACCGACAAGGCGCTCGAGGAGCTCAACATCGGCGGCATCATGCCGCTCGCCAGGCTGTGGGGCTTCCTGATCCGCTGGGTCTGCCCGGCCGCCATCCTCGTCATCATCGTCTTCACCATTCGAGACCTCGTCGCCGGCTGAGGCGGCGCCGGCAAGGAGACCACGCACATGCAGGACCTGACCGATTTCATCACCCGCATCGACGGCCGCGTGTGGCAGCCGTTTGCGATGCCGCTCGTGCTGGTGATCGTGGGCGGCCTGCATCACGGTGGCCACTGGCTTCGTGCAGATTCGCCGGTTCCCGATGGCGCTCCGTATCGTCATGCAGGGCGCCTTCAAGAAGCAGGAGAAGGGCGCGAAGACCATCACGCCCTTCCAGGCCCTCTCGACGGCGCTCGCCTCGACGGTCGGCAACGGCAACATCGGCGGCGTCGCCACCGCGATCCTCATCGGCGGCCCCGGCGCGGTCTTCTGGATGTGGGTGTGCGCCACGGTCGGCATGGCCACCAAGTACGCGGAGGCCGTCCTCGGCGTGCACTTCCGGGTCACCCGGGAAAGCGGTGAGCTCGCGAGCGGCCCGATGTACTACATCACCCGCGGCCTCGGCGACAGCGCGTTCGCCAAGACGCTCGCCGTGCTCTTCGCGTTCTTCGGCGCCGTGACCGCACTCTTCGGCACGGGCAACATGGCGCAGTCGAACACGGTGGCGCGGACGTTCGTCGAGGCGGTTCGTGCGGCCACTGGCACCGAGGTCGCCGTGTGGGTGCCCGGGATCCTCATCACCGTGGCCGTCGGTCTCGTGCTGCTCGGCGGCATCCAGCGCATTGCCCACGTGGCGGAGAAGCTCGTGCCGACCATGATCGTGGTCTACGTGGCCGCGGCACTCTCGTACATCGTGATCAACGCGGGCGCCAGCTGCCCGCACGTGTTCGGCCTGATCTTCAGCGAGGCCTTCTCACCAACCGCCGCCGTGGGCGGCTTCGTGGGCGCCACGGTCGCCCAGTCGATCGCGGCCGGCGTCAGCCGCGGCGTCCTCTCGAACGAAGCCGGCCTGGGCAGCGCACCAATCGCCCACGGCATCGCCAGCGTGCAAGCACCCGGCCGAACAGGGCGTGGTCGGCGTGTTCGAGGTGTTCATCGACACGATCGTCGTCTGCTCCATGACGGCCTTCGTCATCCTGTCGTCGGGCATGTGGACCGACCCGGCCTACCAGGCGTCGAGCGGCGACCTGACGGCCGCAGCGCATGGGCACGACGATTCCCGTTCGCCCAGATCATCGTGGCGCTCTGCTCGTTCCTCTTCGGCTTCTCGACGCTCATCGGCTGGTGCTACTACGGCGAGAAGTGCTTCGAGTACCTGTTCGGATCCCAGTTCACGAAGGTCTACCGCGCGATCTTCACCGTCCTGATCATGGTCGGTGCGGTCGTCTCGGTGCCGCTCGTCTGGGCCATCGGCACGCTGCTCAACGGGTTCATGGCGTTCCCGAACCTGATTGGCCTGTTCTTCCTGCTCGGGACGGTGCGCCGGATCACCGTCGACTACTTCAGCAATGGCGGGCGGGAGTACTCCGTGGACAACCCGGTGACCGGCGCGCAGGTGAGCCACTAGCGCGGTCGCTTCAGGGCGTCGAGCCAGGCCCGCGCCCGATCGGCCGGATCGCCCCTGAGGAGGTCGGCGATCACGGCGACGGATGCGGCGCCGGCTCGGAGGACGGCCGGGGCGCGGTCCAGCGTGATCCCGCCGATGGCCACGACGGGAATTCCCCGCTCGCGCGCCAGACCGGCAGCAATCTCCACGCCGCCGAGTCCGACAACGGGATCGGGCCGTGCCTTGGTTCGGGTCTCGAAGACGGGACCAATGGCCACGTACGACGCGCCCTCACGACAGGCCGCGCGAACCTGGTCGGCCGAATGCGTCGAGAGCCCCACCAGGGCTCCGGGTCCCAGCAGGGCCCGCACGTCGGCGACCGACAGGTCGTCCTGCCCCACGTGCACGCCGTCGGCGCCGGCCAGCCTGGCGACGTCGGCTCGGTCGTTGACGATGACGAGGGCGCCGGCCGGGCGCGCCAGCGTCACGAGCGCGTCGGTGAGGTCCAGCAGGGGCCCGAGCGAGAGCGACTTGGCGCGCAGTTGCAGCAGGCTGACGCCGGCCTCAATCCAGCCCTCGGCCACGGTCAGCGGATCGAAGCCCTTTCGCGCGTGCGATCGACGTCGAGGATCGCGTAGAGCGGGGGCAGCGTGGCGGTCACGCCGATTCGGCGAGCGACCCCCCGGGCTTCGGCCGCTCCTTCATGAACCGCTCCATGAAGCTCGTGTTGAGACGCGCCCGCCATGATAGTCGGGGTCGTCGAGGATCTTCAGGTGCAGCGGGAATCGAGGTCTTGATGCCCTCGATGACCGTCATCTCGAGCGTGCGCCGCATGCGGGCGATGGCTTCCTGACGATCGCGGCCGTAGGTGATGACCTTGGCGATGAGCGAGTCGTAGTAGGGCGAGACGGTGCACTCCGAGTGCACGAACGAGTCGACGCGCACGCCCGGACCGCCGGGCACGCTGAAGGCATGGATGAGGCCCGGGCTCGGCACGAACGTCTCGGGATCCTCGGCGTTGATCCGGCACTCGATCGCGTGCCCGCGGAACTGGATGTCGCCCTGCCTGACCGACAGCCGCTCGCCGGCGGCGATGCGAATCTGCTCCTTCACGATGTCGATGCCGGTCACCAACTCCGTCACCGGGTGCTCGACCTGCAGCCGCGTGTTGGCTTCGAGGAAGTAGAAATGCCCGTCGGTGTCCATGCAGGAACTCGAACGTGCCCGCGTTCGTGTACTGCACCGCGCGTGCCGCGTCGACGACCGTCGCGCCGAGCTTGCGGCGCTGCTTGTCGGTCAGCGCCATCGACGGCGCCTCCTCGATGAGCTTCTGGTGCCGCCGCTGGATGGAGCACTCGCGCTCGCCGAGGTGCACGACGTTGCCGTGATGGTCGCCCAGCACCTGGAACTCGATGTGCCGCGGAGACTCGACGTACTTCTCGAGGTAGACGTCGCCCACGCCGAAGGCCGCTTCGGCCTCGCGCATGGCCGTCCGCAGAGCCTTCGAGAGCTCGTCCGTCGCTCCGCACGACGCGCATGCCGCGGCCGCCGCCGCCGGCCACGGCCTTGATGATGACCGGGATACCCCAGCGTCCTTGCGCGACTTCGTTCGCCTGTTCCTCGCCACGGACCGGGCCGTCGCTGCCCGGCAGCACCGGCACGCCGGCCTTCTTCATCGCCGCGGCGCGCCCGGGCCTTGTCGCCCATCAGCCGGATCACGTTCGGATCGGGGCCGATGAACTTGATGTGACAGGCCTCGCAGACCTCGGCCAGATAGGCGCTCTCGGACAGAAAGCCGTAGCCGGGATGAATGGCGTCGGCGCCGGTGATTTCGGCGGCGCTGATGATCGCCGGCACGTTCAGGTAGCTGTCGAGGCTGCGCGCCGGGCCGATGCAGACGTCCTCGTCGGCAAAGCGCACGTGCAGCGAGTGCTCGTCGGCCTCCGAATAGACGGCGACCGTCTTGATGCCGAGCTCGCGGCAGGCGCAGATGACGCGCAGCGCGATTTCGCCTCGGTTGGCGATCAGGATCTTCTTGAACATGCGCCTTCCGACGAGTCCCCTATTTCACCTTGACGGCGAACAGCCGATCGCCGAACTGCACCGGCTGGCCGTTCTCGACGTAGACCGCGACGATCTCGCCCTCGCACTCGCACTCGATCTCGTTCATGAGCTTCATCGCTTCGATGATGCAGAGCACCTGGCCCTTCTTGACCGTATCGCCGACCTCGACGAAGGGCGGTGCGCCCGGCTCCGACGACCGGTAGAAGGTGCCGACGATCGGCGACTTGACGACGGCCAGCTCGACACCGGGCGGTTCCGACGCCAGGTCTCCCAGCCCGCCCGCTGACTCCTGCGGCACGACCGGCACGGACGGGGCCGAGAGCACCACGGGCGGAGCCGGCGCCTGCACGGTCTGCGGGACCGGCTCGGCAGCCTTGCGGATGCGGACCTTCAACCCGTCGCGTTCGAGCTCGAACTCCGACAGCTCGTGCTCGCGCACCAGTTCCAGAATCTGTTTGATGTCTTCGAGATCCATAGGGTCAGACAACCAGCAACTCGGAGGGCGCCGTCGTCAGCGCCTCGTATCCCTGGGTCGTCACGAGCACGTCGTCCTCGAGCCGGGCGCCGCCGAGCCCAGCCACGTAGGCTCCTGGCTCGATGGTGCAGACCATGCCGGCAGCCAGGACCTCCACGGGGGCGCTCCCCCCTGCCCGACCGAGCCGGGGCGCCTCGTGTACCTCCAGGCCCAGCCCGTGGCCCGTGGCGTGCACAAACGCCTCTCCCAGGCCACAGCCCGAGAGCACCTGCCTTGCCGCCTCATCGATGGCGGCGGCAGGAACGCCCGCCCGGACTGCGCCAAGCGCGGCCCGTTGGGCGTTGCGAACAGCGTCGTAAAGTCGAGCCGTTTCGGACGTCAATTGCCCGACGGCTGCCATCCGCGTCAAATCGACGCAGTATCCGTCCAATACCCCGCCAAAGTCCAGCACGACGAGGTCGCCAGACTGGAGCCTGCGCCCACTCGGACGCGCGTGCGGGCTGGCGCTCGACGGGCCGGAGGCCACGATGGTCGGAAAGGCCTGGTCGGAAAAACCCGCATCCTCGATCGCTCGGTCAATCGACCGAGAAACCTCGATTTCCGTAAGGCCAGGCGCCAGCATGCCCTTCAACTTCCCAGCCACGTCACTCAGGAGTCGCCCGGCCCGCCTGAAGATCGCCTGCTCGTGCTCGTCCTTGACCACGCGAAGACTCTCGACGACCCGATCGGTCCTCACCCACTCGACCGCCGTTGACTGCTGCTGCCACAGGGCCATCGTGGCCACGGTCACGTTGGCCGCCTCGAACCCGACCCGCTGCAGGCCGTGCCTCCCGAGGGCCGCGCCAAGGGCATCCGGATAGGCCCCGGAAACGAGCTCGACGACGACGGGGCCGGCCTCGCCGGCGGCGACCGCCGATCGGAGCGGTTCGGCATAGCGGCCGTCGACGAGCATCGTCGCGCCACCGCTCGCGGCGACGAGCAGGCCGGACGAACCGGTGAATCCGGTGAGGTACCTCAGGTTCGCGGGTGCCGAAACGACGAGTCCGTCAAGCCCGAGGGCGGCCGCCTGCTGCCAGACCGCGTCGAGTCGGGCCGGCCAGTTCGGCCTGCCGGGAAGGGGCTTCACGGCCCCCATTCTATGCTGCGGAATCTGAGGTCAGCTCGCGTCGACGGGTCTTGACCTTGCCCAACATGCGCTCGAGGGCGTCGAGGGCCGACTCGGTTCGAACCGGATTGACGTCCGCGTGCTCGGCAGGCTCCGGGTCCCGACCTCGTTCGTCATCGCCCCCGTCGTTGCCGAGGTCTGCGTAGTCATCGAGATTGCCATCGAGCGACTCGGCGTCGAGCACGATTGGCTCGTCGGCGTCGTTCGGCGCACCGTCAGGCTGACGCCCCTGAAGCTCGGCCGCCTCCGGGTCCGACGGGTCGGACCGATTGGAAAGGCCCTGACCGGCTTCGCCACCCGGCGCGGCAAGCTCGCTCGCGAGCTCTTCGAAATCCACTCCGGTATCGGGATCGAGCTCGAGCGTCGGGGCGTCGGCGGCGGCCTGTTCGGTCTCGTCGGCAATGGCGTCGAGCGCATCGGCTTCCTCGAGGAGTTCGACGGCCGACTCCGGCAAGCTCTCGTCGGCAACGGCGGCAGCAGGAGCCGCCGGTGTCTCGCGATGCTCTGCGACCGCCCGCTCGATTTCTTCCTGACGAGGCGGCCAGTCACCGGCGTGTTCGAGGGCGAGCAGCGCGCTCGTTTCCGACTGGTCGTGCAACTGAGCCAGTCCGCGAATGGCGGCCAGATTGTCCGGCGCGCGCCGAATCACGTATTCGAGCTCGACGCGGGCCTCGTCGAGCCTGCCGAGGTCGAGCAGCGCGCAGCCCAGGGTGACCCGGGCCGACAACTGCTCGGGGAACTGCTCGAGGCCGTTGCGGCACGTCTCGACCGCCTGTTCGAGCTGTCCCTGACGCCGGAGCCGCTCGGCAGATGCGGCAAACGTCTGGGCGCCACTTCCCCAGCCCTTCAAGAGAGACCCAAGTCTTCCCGCCATGCAACCACCCTGTTCCGTTCCGTCGTCACGGCTTGACGGTCACGGTGTTCGCGACCGATGCGGTTTGTCCCGAGCTGTCTGTGATGACCAGCACGATCGTGTAGGTGCCCGGCGTCGCGTAGGCGTGGCTCGCTGTCGATCCGCCCTCGACCTTGAATCCGTCCCCGAAGTCCCAGGCGTGCGAAACGATCTGGAAGCCCGCTGCCGGCCGCGATGCAGCTGCGTTGACGAACACCGTCGTGCCGGCCACCGGGTCGGTCGGCGAGAGGGTGAACGCGGCCGTGGGCTTGCTCGACACCGCGACGTCGACCGGCGTCGGCGGCGTGGATGCGGACTGGCCCTGGTTGTCGGTCACGGTCAGCACGACGTTGTAGGTGCCGACGAGTGCGAAGTCGTGCGTGACACGGATGCCCTGCGCGGTGGCGCCGTCGCCGAAGTTCCAGTGGTACGAGACGATCTGGCCGTCGTCGGTCGACTGCGACGCGTCGAAGAGGACGGTCTCGAATTCCCGTGGCTTGGTCGGTGAGAAGAAGAACTTCGGCACCGGCGCGCCGTTTGGCGGCAGAATCACGCCCGGGCGCGCCAGGCGGATCAGGACCGACCGGGTCAGCGAGTTCGAGAAGTCGTTGCCGACGGGAGTGACGAGCACGGTGACGATGGTGTCGCTCGCCACCGATGCGGGAGGCGGCGGTGGAGCGACGTAGGTGATCGTGGCGCGACCATCGGTGCCGGTCGAGACCGTTCGCGACGACAGCACGCCGAAGTCGACGACCGTCCCGCCCACCGCGGTTTCCGCCCGCAGCGACACGCCGGTCATGGGCTGGCTGTTCGGATCCCGCACGACGATCTGAATCGCCGAGGACGACACGCCGTCCTGCGAGATGATGTCCGGCGTCGCCGTCACGGTCACGGACATGCCGAGGCCGGACGGTCCGGCGAGCGAGGGCGCCGTCTGCTTGTCCAGCCCGCAGCCGGCCGCAAGGCCCACGGCCGCGATCACGATGATTCGCTTCATCACCACGTCAGTACTCCCGCGCCGGAATGTCCCGGCCGCCTCCGCCCGTTCCCGATGGGCAACGATCTCAATCCGTCGAACGCCCGCCTGCCCGTGACGCTAGGACGACGGGTCGCCCCAATCCGCAAAGTTCACGCTGATCTGGCCGGTGACGCTCACCTCCCGGCCCGTCTGGTCGCGCCCGTAGAAGGTGACGCGGGCTATGGCCGAAATGACCACGGCCCCGCCGCCGCCGGCGAGCGCCGCAAGCGGCGCTTCGGCCTTCGCCTGGTTGCGCACGAGCGTGAACGTGGTGGCCGACCCCGGGCCGGTCACCGTCATCGTCACGGCGCCATCGAAGCCGTATGGCACGTCCACACCCGGGGTGTTGCGTCCGTCGGCGCGGATGTAGTCCACGCGGTAGCGCGTGAGCGTGATGTAGTTGGCCGAGCTCGGCCGGGTCGGTGAGTTGGTCGTGCCGGGGTCCTTGAGGCCGAGGTCGAGCGAGACCTGGCCGAAGTCCTCGAAGATCGTCGGCACGAGCACCTGCTCGTCGCCGATCGTCGTCCGCACGTTCGTGATGACGTCCGACGGCAACACGCCGCTGAAATCACTCGGTGTGGCGCCGGAAGCGGCCGTGAGCGACGAGAGGATCAGATAGGAGGACGACGTGCCGCTTTCGATCTGCGCCTGGGTGCAGCTCGTGACCGGCGCGACGATCGCGAGAAAGGCGGCAACGCGGCTGAACGTTCGGATTCGAGTCATCGGCATGCGCATGGGTCAGCCCCGGATGATGCGAGGGGTAATGAAGATCATGAGGTCCTGGCTTTCGCTGCGGTTGTCGGTGCGCTTGAAGAGCCATCCCAGAAGCGGAATGCTCGAGAGACCCGGGGTGCGGTCCTCGGTGGCCGTCTCGGTGCTCTGCACGATGCCGCCAATGACGGTGGTCTGGCCGTCGGGCACCTGCACCTGCGTGACCGCCTTCTGCGTGTTGATGGATGGATTGCCGTTGACCGCGCGGCTGAAGTCGGGGATGCCGTTCTCGAGCTCGATCCGCATGATGACGGTGTTGGCCGCGGTGATCTGCGGGGTGACGACGAGCTTGAGCGCCGCGTCCTTGAACTGCACGGTGACCGTGTTGTTGGCGACGACCTGAATCGGGATCTGGAAGCCCTGGGTCATCTCGGCCTGCTTGTTGTTCTGCGTCGTGACGCGCGGCGTCGACATGATCTTGAGACTGCCCTCGCGCTCGAGCGCGGTGAGCGCGACGTCGAGATTGAACGCCCCGTTGATCGCCCCCATCGAGATGCCGATGGCCGAGGTGGCCCCTGGCACCGGCATGTTGATCGCCGTTCCCGTGCTGTCGAGGGCGCTCGCCCGCGGGTCGTTCGGGCTCTGCCTCGACCGCGCCCTGTTCGGTGACGCGGCCCGACAGCGTGCCGCTGTTCGGGAAGGCCAGGCCGGTCGTGTTGCCGAGCTCGGGCGACACGCGACCGTTGAATCCCCACTGGACGCCGAGCGCGCGCGCCGTGTCGCGATTGGCCTGCACGATGCGGGCCTCAATCTCCACCTGCGGCTCGGGCCGGTCGAGGTCGCCGATGACGGCGACGATCTCGGTCATCCGATCCGGCGTGTCCTGGATGATGAGCATGTTCGTGCGCTCGTCGAAGTCCACCGTCCCGCGGTCCGAAACGATCCGGGCCTGCTCGAGCAGGTCCTTGACTGCGGCCGCCGGCGAGTAGTTGAGCCGGATGCGCGTGGTCACCAGATCCGGCGCGGCCTGGCTCGCCTGCTTCTGCTGGGCCTGAGCCTGGAGCTCAGCCGTGAGCGCCTCGCGCGTCAGCACCCGCAGCACCGGCCCCTGCAGCTCGTAGGTGAGACCGCTCGTCTTGAGCACGACGTCCATCACCTGATCCCACGGCACCTGCGTCAGCTTCAAATCCACGGCCGCATTGAGCGGCACGCTCGGGTCGATGACGATGTTGATGCCGCCGATTTCCGAAAGCTGGCGCAGCACCGTCCGGAGGTTCGCGCCCTGGTAGTCGACGTCGATCGGACTGCCGCTGAACTGGCGCAGCACCGACTGCTGGGCGGCCGGCTGGGCCGCGGCCGGCTCCTGGGCTCCGGTCGGCACGAGGGCCACCGCAATCGAGACGACCGCCGAAACGAGCCACACACCCTTGGTCTTCATCGATTGCCACCCTCTGCTGCCGGGCGCAGCGGTTTCCGAATCTGCCGCGGCTCCCGGCCGGATTCGCCATCGAGCCGCTCGACGAAGAGCACGCCCTGCCCGTCGATGGCCTTCACCTCGGCGTCGAACAGGCGGTCGCGCACGTGCAGCACGAACGATTGGTTGTCGGGCCCCTCGGCGATGGCGAGCATCTCGTCGCCGTGCCGGACGATGCCGCGGATCTGCGTGTCGTTGATCGAGAGCGCCGCGAGCCCCGTCGGCCGCGGGCCGCCTTCGGCGACGCGGGCCGGTGTCGGCCGCCGCGGCACGACCAGGCTCATGAACGGATCGCGGCGTCCGCCGCTGTCGTACCCGATCACGTCGATTTCTGCGGACGCGGGCGGGTCGCCCACGCGCATGCCGACGCGCACGGGGTCCTGCGCGGAGACCGCCGAGGTGCACGTGAACATGACGGCAAGAGTGATGGCGATCTTCTTCACGGTCGTCCTCCCGTCGTGGTTGACGGCGCGCCGCCCTCGGTCTCCGAGTCCTTCCGGAACACGAAGGTCGTCGCCACGCACGAAGCGGTAATCGTGCCCGCGCCGCCCGGCGTCACGACGGCCTTGATGTTCAGGTCCGACACGGACATCAGGCGCGACATGGCCGCGACGCGATCGAAGAACACGCCGAGGTCGTGGTAGCGGCCCTCGAACCCGAGCGCGATTGGCCACTCGGAGTACTGCGCGCGGCTGACGACGTCGCCCGGCTTCCAGGTCGACAGGTTGAGCGCCGACTCGCTGGCAAGCTGGTGCAGATGCCGAAGCACGTCCTGCGGGTCCTTCTCGTCCGGAATGACGGCCGTCGTCTCGGCAAGCGCCAGCTCGAGCTCGGCCACTTCCTTCTGGTAGGCCGCCAGGCGCGCCGCGGTGGCCTGCGCCTGCGAGACCTCGGCCTCGACGGCCGAGAGCCGCGCCCGGCGCGATTCGAGCTCCACCCGCTCCGGGCCGATGAGCACCTGCCAGGCGCCGGCGACGGTCATGACCGAGAGCAGGCCGAGCACGACGGCCTGCGCACGGGGTGACAGTTGATGAAAACTCTTCGCCATGGCTAGGCTCCGGGCTGGCTCGGCCTGGACGCGGCCGGTTCGGCAAGCGGCGCGATGGCGCCCATCGCCTCGGCGCGAATCACGAACCGCACGACGTCGACCTGCTCGAAGGTCTCGGCCACGGTCGTCACGATTTCGACCGGGCGCTTGAAGAGGCCCGACGTCTGCAGCCGCTCGGCAAAATCGGTGACCGAGGTGAGCGACATGGCGCGCCCGTCGAGCTGCACGTTGCCGCCGGTCTGCTTGATCTCGAGCAGCCAGAGCCCGTCCGGAACGCTGAAGCTGACGGTTTCGATGAGCGTGACCGGTCCGCGCTTGGCCGCGCGGAGCCGCTCGATGAGCGAGAGCCGCTCGGTCAGCTCCGTCTTGCGCTGGGTCGCCTGCTCGACGAGCACGGCCGCGTCGCGCAGCCGCACGAGGTTGGCCTCAGCCGTGGCAATGCGGGTCTCGACCTCGGCACGCTCGCCGCTGAGATACCACCACCAGCCGGTGACGCCGATGCCCGTCACGAAGAGCAGGGCCAGCCCGAGCATGGCCGACCGCTGCTCGCGCGGAAACCACTGGCGCGGCGCCTCGGCGGCCGGGCCGGTGGAGAGCAGGTTGACCTTGATCATCGGTCGCCCTCGTCGCGCATCGCCAGACCGACGGCGACGGCATAGGACGGACCGGCGAGGTCGGCGCCGATGGCGCGGCTCGGCCGGGTGATCTTCCGGAACGGGTCGAAGACATCGACCGGCGCGGCGAATTCACTGGCGAGCTGATCGACGAGCCCGACGGCCTGCCAGGCGCCGCCGGACACCACGATGCGCGTGAGTTTCTCGACCGGGGCGGTGGCGCGATAGAAGTCGACGGTCTTGCGCACCTCGTTGACGAGCTGCGCGCTGGCCTCGCGGAGGACCGCCGCGATCTGGTCCGCGTCGATGCCGGGCGGAAACTGCCCGTGGAGAATGCGCTTGGCCGCCATGTCGTCGACGCCCATCGGCCCCAGATCGGAGCGGAGGGCATCGAGATGCAGCTCGCCGCCCACGTTGATGTCGCGGGTGAAGACGGGCTCACCGTGCTCGAGGAGACACACAATCGTGACCCTCCGGCCGACGTGGATGAGCGCCGAGAACGCGTCGTCGCGGTCCGGGTAGTTCGCCTGATAGGCGTTCGACAGCGCAAACGCCTCGACGTCGAGCACGACTGCGCGGCGGCCCGTGCCGGCGATGAGCTGGGCGCGCTCGTCGATGCGGTCGCGCTTGGCGGCCACGAGGAGCACGTCGAGCCCCGCGCTGCCGTCGGCCCGATTGCCGACGATCTGATAGTCGAGCTGGACCTCACTGAGATCGAACGGGATGTACTGCTCGGCCTCCCAGGGAATGGCCTCGCCCAGCTCGGCCTCGGTCATCGTGGGCATCGACAGCCGCTTGACGATGACGGCATGCCCCGACAGGGCGGCCGCCACCCTGGCCCGGCGCAGGCGAATGGAGTCGAAGAGCTGACTGACCGCGCCGGAGACCGCCTCGGGCTCGGGAGCCCCGCCGTCGGGCGCGCTCGTCTCGGGCAGCGGCGTCTCGCCTGCGGCCACGAGCGACCAGCCGGAACGACCCTTCTTGAGGACGACGGCTTTGACGGCGCTTGACCCGATGTCGAGCCCAACCGTCGGGGGGCGGAACGGAGACGCGAGAGCCATAACGGCAACTGATGTCGCAAGGCTGATGCCAAGTTCGTCATTGCGGAAACGACCGCGGTACGTGCCGACAGGGTGGCGGCGGGCCGGACCGGGGGTGGACGGGAATCCGGCCGGAACGGGCGGTGTACCGACAGAACCGTAAGCCGAGCGACAGGGAGGCCGGGTCGCCAGGCGGACCGAAAGGGCCCGTATCTGGGCGTAAAGATTGACATTTTTGCAGCAGGTGCCTATGATTTCGGTTTGCCGATCTTTGGATTCGGCTGAAAGGGACGGCATGGGCAAGGCAAGGCGTGCGGCCTCCACACGGGAGAGGCAGTGGCATGTCATCGACGCCGGCGGACAGGTGCTCGGCCGCGTTGCGACGCGGGCGGCTCGTCTGCTGCAGGGCAAGCACAAGGCGACGTGGACCCCGTATCTCGACATGGGCGACCACGTGGTCATCGTCAATGCTGCGAGCGTCCGCCTGACCGGCCGGAAGGAAGAGCAGAAGCTCTATCGGTATCACAGCGGGTATGAGGGCGGGCTCCGCGAGGAGCGCGCCAAGCTCGTCCGCCAGCGCAAGCCTGAGCGTCTGGTGGAGGAAGCCGTGCGGGGCATGCTGCCCAAGACGAAGCTGGGCGACGCGATGTACCGCAAGCTCAAGGTGTACGCGTCAGCCGACCACCCGCACGCCGCGCAGAAACCCCAGGCACTCGAGGTCGCCTAGACGTGGCAACGACGCAGTATTACGGGACGGGCCGTCGCAAGAAATCCACCGCCCGCGTGTTCCTCCGGCCCGGCTCGGGCTCGATCACCATCAACAAGCGCGCTATCGACGCGAGCTTCCCCACCGAAACGCTGCGGCTCGTGATTCGGCAGCCGCTCGTGGTCACCGAGACCGGTGAGCGCTTCGACGTCGTGGCAACGACGGCGGGCGGCGGCGTGGCCGGCCAGGCCGGCGCGCTGCGTCTGGGCATCGCGCGGGCGCTCGTCGAGTACGACGGCGACCTTCGGCCGACGCTCCGCAAGGCGGGCCTGCTCACGCGCGACCCGCGCGCGAAGGAACGCAAGAAGTACGGTCTGGCCGGAGCGCGGAAGCGCTTCCAGTTCAGCAAACGGTAAGGAGACGAAAGAGCTTGAGCGCGATAGTCATGAAAGACCTGCTCGAGGCCGGTGTCCACTTCGGACACCAGACGAAGCGCTGGAATCCGAAGATGAAGCCCTACATCTTCGGCGAGCGCAACGGCATCTACATCATCGACCTTGGGCGGACCGCCAAGCTCTACCGGGAAGCTGCCGAGTATGCCGCCCAGGTGGCCGCCTCGGGCGGCACGCTGCTCTTCGTCGGCACCAAGCGCCAGGCCCAGGACGCCATCGCCGAAGAAGCGACGCGCTGCGGCATGTACTACGTCAACCAGCGGTGGCTGGGCGGCCTGCTGACCAACTTCACGACGATTCAGCGGAGTCTCGCGCGTCTGCGCGAGCTCGAGGCCATGACGACCGACGGCCGCTATGAGACGCTGTCGAAGAAGGAGATCTCGCGGCTCGACAAGGAGCGGCGCAAGCTCGCCAAGAACCTGGACGGCATTCGCGGGATGGGCCGGCTGCCCGACGCGGTGTTCGTGATCGACACCCGGCACGAGCAGATTGCCGTCGACGAGGCCCGCAAGCTGAAGATTCCGGTCATCGGCGTGGTCGACACCAACTGCGACCCGGATGAGGTGGATTTCGTGATTCCGGGCAACGACGACGCGCTGCGGTCCATCCGCCTGTTCGCGGGCGGCATTGCCGACGCGGTGCTCTCGGGTCGCGGAATCGCCGAATCGGCGTCGGCCGGCGAGGCCGCCGACGACGCGCCCCGCACCCCCGCTGCGGCTCCCGCGCCGACGACCGCGTAGTTCGGGTTCCGGTTCCCCGGGGGCGCACGGTCGACGTTCCCGGCTCACGTTCCACGTTCATCGACGACGCACGGTCGTCGCGGCCGGAACCGCCGGCGGCGCCGTGCGGCATTCGTACGTATCCAGGGAGTGTTCCATGTCCGACCAGATTCCAGCGGCTCTCGTGAAACAACTGCGCGACTTGACGGGCGCCGGCATGATGGAGTGCAAGGCGGCGCTCAAGGAGGCCGGCGGCAACATCGAGGAAGCCACGACCATCCTGCGCAAGCGCGGCCTCGCGCAGGCGGCCAAGAAGTCCGGCCGGTCGACGAGCGAGGGCCTCATCGGCGCCTACATCCACCAGGGCGGCAAGATCGGCGTGCTCGTCGAGCTCAACTGCGAGTCGGACTTCGTGGCGCGCACCGATGACTTCCAGACGCTGCTCAAGGAGATCGGCATGCAGGTGGCGGCCGCGAGCCCCCAGTACGTCCGCCGCGAGGACGTGCCAGCCGAGGTCCTCGATTCGGAACGGGCCATCTATCGCGCGCAGATGGAAGGCTCCGGCAAGCCGCCGCAGGTCATCGAGAAGATCGTCGAGGGCAAGCTGAACAGCTTCTACGAGCAGACCGTGCTCGTCGACCAGATCTCCATCCGCGACTCGAAGCTCACCGTCGGCCAGATGCTCCAGGCGGCCATCGCCAAGCTCGGCGAGAACATCGGCGTCGCGCGCGTCGTCCGCTTCAAGGTCGGAGAAGCGTAAGGCCGTATAATTCTCCCGTGTCGTCCCCCGCCGCCTACTCGCGAATCCTGCTCAAGCTGTCCGGTGAGGCCCTGATGGGCGACCGGCAATACGGCATCGACGCCGACATCGCCACGCAGGTCGCCCGCGAGATCGGCGAGGTCCAGCAGCTCGGCATCCAGACGAGCGTGGTCATCGGGGGCGGGAACATCTTCCGCGGCCTGGCGGCCAGCGCCCGGGGCATGGACCGCTCCACGGCCGACACGATGGGCATGCTGGCGACGGTGATGAACGCGCTGGCACTGCAGGACGCTCTCGAGAAGATCGGCATCTCGACCCGGGTCGTGACGGCGATCGAGATGCGGGCCGTGGCCGAGCCGTTCATCCGGCGCCGCGCCATCCGCCATCTCGAGAAGGGCCGCGTGGTCGTTTTTGCCGCCGGCACCGGCAATCCGTACTTCACGACCGACACGGCCGCCGCGCTCCGCGCCATGGAGATCCGCGCGGAGGTCATCCTCAAGGGCACCAAGGTGGACGGCATCTACACGGCCGACCCCATGGTCGAGACGGCGGCGACCCGCTACGACCAGATCTCCTATCTCGAGGTTCTCGAGCGCGGCCTCAAGGTGATGGACGCGACGGCGATCTCACTCTGCATGGACAACAAACTGCCGATCATCGTGTTCAAGCTCCTCGAGCACGGCAATCTCCGCCGCGTCGTGATGGGCGAGCCGGTGGGCACGACGGTAGGCGCGTGAGGGCGTGGACATGGATGTCACGGATCTGAAAGGACTGAGTGCGGAAGTCAAGCGCCGGATGGACGGCGCCATCGAGCACGTGCGCCGCGAGCTTGCGGGCCTGCGGAGCGGCCGTGCGTCGGTGTCACTGCTCGACCCGGTGGCCGTCGAGGCGTACGGCACGACGATGCCGCTCAACCAGGTGGCGTCGCTCTCGATACCCGAGCCGGCCATGATCGTCGCCCAGCCGTTCGACGCGACGCTCGTCGGCGCGATCGACCGCGCGATCCAGAAGGCCAATCTCGGCCTCAATCCGGTCGTCGACGGCAAGATTCTGCGCATTCCCATCCCGCCGCTGACCGATGAGCGCCGCAAGGAGCTCTCGCGGCTCGTGCACAAGTACGCGGAGGAGAGCCGCAACGCCGTTCGGCAGGTCCGGCGCGATGCCAACGACAAGCTGAAGAAGATGCTCAAAGAGCACCAGATCTCGGAAGACGACGAACGCCGGGCGCTCGATGAGGTCCAGAAGATCACGGACAACCACGTGACCCAGATCGACGAGATGCAGAAGAAGAAGGACCAGGAGCTACTGGGCAGGTAGTCTCGCCATGCAGACCTCGTACTTTGCCAGCCTTGAGTGCTCGGTCCCCTGCGGCGCGGGTCCGTTCGACCCGGCGCTGGTCCATCACCTCTGCACGTGCGGGATGCCGCTCCTCGCGCGCTACGACCTCGCCTCGGCCCGGTCGGCCTGGTCGCGCGACTCGCTGGCCGCCCGCGAGCCCACGATGTGGCGATACCGCGAGGTCATGCCGCTGCTCGCGACCGGCGGGGGCGTCGAAGAGCCCGTCTCGCTCGGCGAAGGCTGGACGCCGCTCATCCGTGCCGACCGGCTCGGCCGCTCGCTCGGCCTCGATCGTCTCTTCATCAAGGACGAGTCGCTCAATCCGACCAACTCCTTCAAGGCGCGCGGCCTGTCGGCCGCGGTGACGCGCGCGTTTCACCTGGGCGCGAAGACGCTGTCGATTCCCACGGCCGGCAACGCCGGCAACGCCATGGCGGCCTACGCGTCGCGCGCCGGCCTTTCGGCGAAGGTCTTCATGCCGAAGGACGTCAAGTCGCCTTTCATCCGCGAGTGCCTGCTCTACGGCGCCGACGTGACGCTCGTCGACGGACTCATTACCGACGCCGGCCGCATCGCGGCCGAGACCGGCAGGCCGCTCGGCTGGTACGACGTGTCCACGCTCAAGGAGCCGTACCGCATCGAGGGCAAGAAGACGATGGGCTACGAGCTGGCCGAGCAGCTCGACTGGCAGCTGCCCGACTGGATCCTCTACCCCACCGGCGGCGGCACCGGCATGGTGGGCATGTGGAAGGCGTTTGCCGAGATGTCGGCGCTCGGCTGGATCGATCCGGTCCGGCGGCCGCACATGGTGACGGTGCAGGCGGCCGGCTGCGCGCCCATCATCCGCGCGTACGACCAGGGCGCCGAGAAGGCGGCGGCCTGGGAAGATGCGCACACCATTGCCGACGGTCTCCGCGTGCCGAAGGCGATCGGCGACTTCCTCGTGCTGCGCGCCGTCCGGGAAAGCGGCGGGGCGGCCGTGGCGGTCGAGGATGCCGACATGGTGACCGGCATGCGGGACCTCGGCCGGCTCGAGGGCGTGAGCGCCGCACCCGAGGGCGGAGCGGCCCTCCAGGCGCTGCGCGTCCTCATCGCAGAAGGCCGCGTCAAGCCGCACGAGACAGTCGTGCTCTTCAACACCGGCGGCGCGCTCAAGTACCTGGACGTGCTCGGTTGACTCTCGACTGTGCGGGCGGCAGATTCCAGATTCCCAAGATTCCCAGATTTCTAAGATTCCAGATGCTCTGAGATTCCAGATTTCCAAGATCCCAGATTCATGATCGGCATCTTGTTCACCGGCGGCACCATTTCGATGAGGCTCGACCCGTCGACCGGCGCGGCGGTGCCGGCGATGGGGGCCGACGACATCCTCGCGCAGGTGCCGGGGCTCCACGAAGTAGCCGAGATCGAGGTGGAGGACTTCTCACGGCTGCCGGGCCCCCACGTCACGCCCGAGCAGATGTGGCGGCTCGCGCGCCGGGCGGCGGCCTGGCTCGAGCGGCCCGACATCGACGGCCTCGTCGTCACTCACGGCACCGACACGATTGAGGAAACGGCCTATCTGCTCGACCTGCTGCTGCTCACCGACAAGCCCGTCGTGCTCACCGGCGCGATGCGGACCGTGTCGGATCCGAGCTGGGACGGACCGGCGAACCTGATCGCGGCCGCCCGCGTGGCGGCCTCGACCGAGGCACGCGGCCAGGGCGTGCTCGTCGTCATGGACGACCGGATCCTGCCGGCGCGTGAGGTCCGGAAGGTGCACACCGAGTCGTCCATCTCGTTTGCGACGCCCGAGTTCGGGCCGCTCGGTGTCGTGGACGCCGGCCACGTCGTCGTCCGCCGGCTGATGACGCCGAGACCGACCTGGCGCGACGAGGCGGCCGAGGCCGGTTTGCGGGTCGCGCGTCTCGAGACGCGCGTCGATCTGCTGCAGGCCTATACCGGCATGACGGACCGCGTCGTGCGGCTGCTGACCTCCGAAGGCGAGCGGGGTCTTGCGGTCATCGGCTTCGGGCGCGGTAACGTGCCGCCGTCGATCGTGCCCGCGCTCGCCGACGCCGTCCGCGCCGGTCTGCTCGTGACGATCTCATCGCGAAGCGTCGCCGGACGCGTGGCGCCGCGCTACGGCTACGACGGCGGCGGCCGCACGCTCGTCGACCTCGGCGCCGTGCTGGCCGGCCCGCTCTCAGGCGCGAAGGCCAGGCTGCTGCAGATGGTGCTTCTCGGCCACACGCGGGACCTGGCCGCGGCCAAGGCGCTGCTCCTGGAAACGGTGCCAGACTCGACGTGTGGGTGAATCTGGGGATCTGGAATCTGGGATCTCAAGAGCATCTGGGAATCTGACGAATCTGGAATCTCCGGTCGCGCAGTGGCGGGCCGAAGCCGACGCTCCTGCGGCTCTCGGAGCGGCGGGCTTCAGCCCGCCAGGACACAACACGCCAGATTCCAGATCACCCGATCACCCGATGCCTCGAGATCCCAGATTCCAGATCCCAGATCCCAGATCCCAGATTCATTTACGAGCCGTCGCCGAACGAGATCCCGATCCGTTTGCCCGTGCGGACGATGTCGCCATCGGCCGGCACGAGCCGCGTCCGGCCGACGACCTCTTCGAGCGGCACAGCGATGACGTTCGGCGCCCGGAGCGCCGTCATCACGCCGAACTCGCCCCGCTGAACGAGCTCGACGGCGAAGCCTCCAAAGCGTGTGGCCAGCACCCGGTCGTAGGCTGACGGACTGCCGCCACGCTGTAGATGGCCCAGGACGACGTGCCGGGCCTCGCGGCCGGTGCGCGCTGCAAGCTCGCGCGCCACCTGATCGCCGATGCCGCCCAGCCGCTCCACATGCCCGGGCGTGGCCTCCGCCACGAGCGACCGGGCGCCGCCGGCCGCGTGCGCGCCTTCGGCGACGACGATGATGCTGAAGCGCGCGCCCCAGCGTTCCCGCGCCAGGATGTGTTCGGCCACCTTGTCGAGGTCGTACGGTATCTCGGGAATCAGGACCACGTCGGCCCCGCCGGCGACGCCGGCGTAGAGCGCGATCCAGCCGGCGTAACGGCCCATCACCTCGACGACCATCAGCCGCCGGTGCGCCTCGGCCGTCGAGTGCAGCCGGTCGATGGCGTCAGTGGCGAAGTCGACGGCCGAGTCGAAGCCGAACGTCATCGAGGTCTCGACGATGTCGTTGTCGATGGTCTTCGGCACGCCGACGACGGGAATGCCGCGCTTGTGAAACTCGTGCGCGATGGCCAGCGTGCCGTCGCCGCCGATGACGACGAGCGCGTCGAGCCCGAGCTTGTGGAAGTTCTCGACGCACCGGTCCGAGTAGTCCACGGTGCCGTCGGCGGTCTCGACCGGAAATGCGAACGGATTGCCGCGGTTGGTGGTGCCGAGAATCGTGCCGCCCAGTCGCAGGATGCCGGTCACGTCCCTGGGCGTCAGCGGCCTGGTCCGCTCGGGATAGATGAGGCCGTCGAAGCTGTCTTCGATGCCGAGACATTCGATGCCCGAGTTGGTGGCGGACTTCACGACGGCGCGGATGACGGCATTGAGGCCAGGCGCGTCGCCGCCGCCAGTGAGCACGCCGATGCGTTCAACGGAAGGGGACATGACCCGTGAGTCTATAGCGGTTTGCAGTTCTCTGTAGCCGCACGGGAGTTGGAGATTTGCACAGGAGGGGGACGGGTCTTGCTCGCGCAAGCGAGACCCGTCCCCCTCCTGCGCAAATCTCCAACTCCTTCTCGGTGGGCGCTTCCTGCAAACCGCTTGAGCCGTTTTCGGCCGTCTACACCGAAACGGAAACGGCTCTAGCAGGAGGGCCGCGCCTTGCCGCGGAGCCAGGCGGTCTCTGCCCTCCGGACACCGGCCCCGTGCTAGACTTCTAGGTCGCGCCAAACACGCGGGGCCCGGTCCGGGGCGTCGCGACACGGCCTGAGTGGGCGGCTAGCTCAGCTGGGAGAGCGCCGCGTTCGCAACGCGGAGGTCGCGAGTTCGAGCCTCGCGCCGTCCACCAACCTGACGCTATCGGCCAAGGACAACGTCGATGCCGGAGAGCACCAGCTCCACCTTCGCCGCTGAGAGTTTGCCGACCCGCTCCGTCAGAAACGTCCTGTCGAGCGCAACGATCTGGGAGATGTTCGCCACCGAATCCCTGGAGAGGCTCGTCGACCGAGCGGCGAGCAGGACGTTGCCTGGCGCGTCCGCCCACCTCAGATTGCTGGTCAACGGCACGCACACCACGGTGGCGATGCGACTACGGTTCAGGGCGTCGCCCTGGACGACGATAACGGGCCTGCGGAATCCCGGCTCTGAGCCTGTCGGAGCCCGCAGGTCAGCCCACCAGACTTCTCCCTGGGAGATCACCACTCGGTGTTCTCCAATACGTGGCGGCCGGCGGCACTGACGAATGCGTCGTCCTGGTCGCCAACGTCGGCGCAGACGCGGTCCATCGCCTCTGTCACTTCGTCTGGTGCGTGGCGGGCCACGTACTCCGCAAGGGCTGCACTGAACACCTCGCTCCGCGACCGCCCCGCGCGGCGCGCGAGCCGTTCGACCTTCTCGAATACCTCGTCCGGAATCGAGACCGCCGTTTTCATACCGAAAGTATGACCGGTCGAGGGCGCCTTCTTCAAGCGTCGCGCCGGGCACCGTCGCGAGGGTGTGGACCTTCCCCGCCGGGTCGAAATCCGGGTTCGGTGGTGCTTGACGGATCGGCCGTCTGCTGGGCAACTCCATTCGCGTCCGCACGTTCCGCGCCTGGCTGTTCGGGTCGGTCGCCGCGGCGTCGCTCGTCATCGCCGGTGTCGGCATCCTCGGCCTGACCGCGATGTCCACGGCGCGCCGAACGCGCGAGATGGGCATCCGGCGCGCGCTCGGCGCCAGTCGCCGGACGCTCGTGCTGATGCTCCTCCGTGAACAGTCCGTCGCGCTCGGCGCGGAGCTTGCGCTCGGCGGCCTTGCTGGCGGCTGGGCCGTCGGGTACCTGGCGACGGCCCTCCTCGGCACGCTCCTTCCCGCCGTGCGCGCCAGTCACG
The DNA here is from genome assembly GCA_963752045.1 of uncultured Acidobacteriota bacterium. GTDB lineage: Bacteria > Acidobacteriota > Vicinamibacteria > Vicinamibacterales > SCN-69-37 > DATKDF01. Next base: position 56,708 of record CAVVWN010000003.1, read on the forward strand.
TGGACCCGGCGGACGCGCTGAGACAGGAGTAGGACGCCGCCCGCGTCGCGGCAGGTTGCCTCGCGCCGTCCACCAAACTTCCTCAGCAGTCTGCCACTTCCGGCCGCCTCGGTTGCTCGCGGACTATTGGGGTTGACGAATCGAATAGAGCCGATGCTGGGTCCTGATCACGAGCCTGTCGCCGACGATCGCGGGCGTCGCCATGGAGAAGTCGTCGAGAGCGTTCACGCGCACGAGCCGGTACTGGTCCGCTGCCTCGATGACGAACGTGTCGCCCTCCTCGCTCATCACGAAGACATGTCCGTTATAGGCCCAGGGCGACGCCGTGAACGCCGCCGCCCCCGGCGCTACGCGCGATTGATAGATGCGTTCGCCGGTCTCGGGGTTGCGACGCGAGAAGATGCCTTTGTCGTTCAGGACATACAGCGCATTCCTGTAGATCACCGGGGTGGGCAGGTAGGTGCCGCCGGCAGCCCGGTCGTACCACACGACGTGTTCATTGCGGGTTTCTGCCCCCGGGGGCGTAATGTCGCCGGAAGCGCCGGCGCGGACCGCGACAATCGGCCTGTTGTCGTCGCCGCCTGCGCCGGAGGTGACGAAGAGGACGTCGTTCCATGCGAAGGGGCTCTGAATCGCATAGCCGCCCATGCGATTGATGCGCCACAGCTCGCGGCCGTCCAGACTGTAGCTGATGGCGACCGCTGGCCCGAGCGTGACCAGCTCCGTGCGCACGCGGTTCTCCCACACGAACGGCGTGGACCATCCCGTCTTCCGCGCCGGTTGTACGGTTCGGGGCGTACGCCAGAGCTCTTTGCCGGTGCGTGTATCGAAGGCCGCGACGAAGCTCTGCTCCTCGTTGTCGTTCAGGACGAACAGGCGATCCTGGTAGAGCGCCGCGGAGGCCCCGGTGCCCCAGTCACGAGTGGTGGCGTGAGACGTCAGCGGCGTCGCCCACGACTGCTCCCCTGAGAAGTCGTACGCGAACAGGCCGTAGTCGGTCAGATAGACATACACACGCTCGCCATCAGTCGTCGGCGTCTCGGACGCGAAGCTGTTCTTGCTGTGGCGTCCGCCGGCGGGCCGGCCCCTGTACATCTGGCGTTCCCACAGCTGTGTTCCGGTCTCGAGGTCGTAGCAGTACAGCATCAGGCTGATGACGATCTCGCCCGGCATCTCGCGATCGCGCTCATAGAGCTTCGCGTTGGCCTCCGCCGCGGTGAGCCCCTGCCTCCGCAGCTCGGCGAGGTATTCGTTGCTGAAGTCGACGCCGAGCGAGGGCTGCTTCATCGGCTTGTCGCTCGTCGCCGCGGTAATGAAGACGCGATTCCCCCACACCACGGGCGAGGACCACCCGACGCCCGGCACGTCGGCGACCCACTCGACGTTCTCGGTTTTCGACCAGCGCATGGGAAGGTCCGGATTCTCGGAGGTCGGATTCGAGCTCGGTCCCCGAAAACGCGGCCAGTGATGTTGACCGGCGGGGTCCGCGGTTGTGCCACCGCTCGCTTCTTGACGCTGTCCCGCCGTCACCGTGGATTGCGCGAGTCCGGGGGGCATCAGCGCCGCTGCGCCGAGCGCCGCGCTTGCCATCAAGAGCCTGGGGCGATGTCGCATCTGACGAATCCGTTTCAGCGTCCGACCGTTCTTCCGAGCCCTGGTCGTCGCGGGCATTTCCGGGCTGTACTCGGGACGCCTGCCACGGTGTGCGCAGCGCCCGCCTGCAATCATAGCCACGGCGCCTCCGAGGCACCACACACCGCTCCAGGCACTTGACAAGACGGCCCCATCAGGCGCGTAATCAAGGTCACATCACAAGCGTTCGGCGAAACCTGCATTGGAGGCAGACATGGCTGCACCTCCCGCGCGCGTGAAGTTGTATTCGTCGGCGATTCCCGTCGGAACCTGGAGCGGGCTCGTGCTCGTCGCCATCGCGGCCGCCATCATGTGGGCCGTTCCGGAGGCGCGTCTCATCGTGGGCACGGGCCTCGTGGTCGGGGCCGCGCTCGCCGCGGTGCTCATGGTCCTGCACCGGCGATCGCGGCCGGGCGGCGACTCGCCTGTCCGCGCCGCTGCACCTGCGCGACTGATACAGGGCTCCACGCGCCGGGCGCCCAAACGCGGAGGTCTCGAGGGCCGGGACGTCAGCGAAGCGGGACGCCAACCCTGCGCATGAGCGCCTGGTAGCGCGGGTCGTCGCGCAGGCGGTCGAACGGCGGCCCGTTCGTGTACGGCATGTTGGGATCCTGCAGATAGTATCCCTTCTGCAGCCACGCGATGGCGCGACCGTTGTCGCCGGCATCGAGGTACCGCAGGGCGATGCCAGTGGCGGCGTGGAACTGGCCCCTGGACCGCAGCAGCGCCACCGCGGCCGGGTCCCGCTCAGCCAACTCGTAGCGGGCAGCCAGGATGTCGGCGATCGCTCGCTGCGCGCCCTCGTACCCACCGGCGGCCAGGCCCTCGTCGAAAGCTGCCAGGCGCTCGGGGTCCCTTGCGATCCGGAGCCGCTGATCGGCCAACTGCTCGTCCCGCATGCCCGTGATTATGTAGACCAACTCCATCACGTAGGACGCGATAGCCATGTCGGCCCGAATGGCTACCGCCGTGCTGGCTGCCTCCATCGCCTCGTCATTCCGCCCCAGGTCGACGAGCACCACGCCCCGAAGAGCGTGGTAGAGCGCGTTGAACGGGTCCAGCTCGACGGAAAGGTCGCTGTGTCGAAGCCCTTCGTCTCCGCGCCCTCGGTGCATGAGGAAGTGGGCGTAGTAGGCCTGCGCGTTTGCGTCATTGGGGTTCAGCCCGAGGGCACGCGCCCAGGCCTCCTCCGCGCGCGGCCAGTCCCACTCACCCCACGTCCTGACGACGGCCAGCGCGACGTGCGCCTCGGCGGCGCCCTCGTCGAGGGCGATCGCCCGAAGCGCAGCGTCCTTCGCTCTCGGCACGGCTTCCTCGCGTGGCGCATAGCCGAACTGGTTGCGTGCCGCCCAGACCCACGCCAGTCCCGCATAGGCAGGTGCGTAGAAGGGGTCACGCGCGAGCGCCAGCTCGAACTGCTCCTCGGCGGCGTCGATATCGGCCGGCATCAGCGATTGCCAGAGCGAGGACCCGCGGGTGTGCGCTTCGTACACCTCCGGGTCGACTGTCCTCGCCGACGCGAGTCGGGCCTCCTCGGCTGGCAGCAGGGCGACCGCCAGGGCTCGCGCGACGCTTCGCGCCACCTGGCTCTGAACCTGCAGAATGCCCGAGACCTCCTGGTCGTAGGTGTCGGCCCAGACCTGTGCCTGATCGGCCGCGTGCAGAAGCTCGGCACTCACACGGATGCGCGTGCCCTCGCGCTGCACGCTTCCTTCGACGATGTACTCGACGCCGAGCTCGCGGCCAATCTGGTCGAGTGGCGTGTCACTCTCGCTGTAGCGCTGCACGGAGGTGCGGCCAATGACGCCGAGCGCGGCCGGATTGAGACGTCCGATCTGCGTGATGAGCTCCTGCGTCATGCCGTCGGCAAGCACGTTCTCCTGATCGCCTGGCGTGAGGTTGGCGAATGGCAGGACGGCAAGCCTGACGACGGGCGCAGGTACAACCGTCGTGCCGAGCAACCGCGTCCGGAGTCCGCCGACGTCGAGCGCCGCCAGCCCCCCGACGAGCAGCACGGGCACGGCCACGAACGCGGCCGTCCGGCGCCACCCCGCGCGCGGGAGCGCCGGCGGCTCCGCCGCCGCGCTCGGAGGCGCGACGACGGCCGTGCCGGCGCGAACGGCCTGCAGGGCGGCCTTCACTTCTTCTCCTCGCTGATAGCGCTCGCCGGGTTCCTTCCGGAGGCACCGATCGACGACCGCGGCAAGAGCCGGCGGCACCGACGCCGGCAAGGGCGCCGGCGGCTGGCTGAGGATGGCCGACGTCAGCTCGAAACCGGTCTTGCCCTGGAACGGCCGCTGCCCGGCCGCCATTTCGTAGAGCATGACCCCGAGCGCCCAGACGTCGCTTCTCGCATCAGCCGGTTGTCCGCGGAGCTGATCCGGTGCCATGTAGGCGAGCGTTCCCACGACCATCCCGGGCGCGGTCAGCGTCTGCTGCGTCGTCGCCTCCGAGAGTTCCTCGTCCGCCAGGCGCTTGGCCAGGCCGAAGTCGAGCACCTTGATCTGCCCTTCAGGCGTCACGACGGCATTCGCGCTCTTCAGGTCGCGGTGCACGACACCGCGGCCGTGCGCGTGCGCCAGCGCATCGGCGAGCTGCTGCCCGTAGCGCAGGACCTCGTCGACCGGCAGCGGCCCGCTCGAGAGGCGACTGCTGAGCGACTGGCCTTCGACCATCTCCATGCCGATGTAGGTCTGCCCATCGGACTCGCCGACGTCGTAGATCGTGCAGATGTGGGGATGGTTCAGTTGCGAGGCCAGACGCGCTTCCCGCAGCAGCCGCACGCGTGCGGTCTCGTCAGCCAGCGCAGCAGCTGGCAGCACCTTGAGCGCGACGTCTCGGTCCAGGCGGGTGTCCCGGGCGCGGAATACCTCGCCCATGCCCCCGGCACCAAGGCGCGACAGGACTTCGTACGGTCCGAGACGGGTTCCGGGCGTCAGACTCATCGAGTCATGGCCAGCGGTATTCTACCCGGCGACGCCCTCAGTCGGCCGGAGGGGCCGGCTTCAGCCGGCCCTCGGCTGGGCGGGCTGAAGCCCGCCCCTCCAGTGTTCCCGCGGGGCTCGTCAGTCGCGTCGGGCCGCGACGGCGTCGGGCAGCTCGAGGACCAGCGGAGGCGGCTCCGAGGCGACGATGGCCTCGAACTCGCGCCGGAACTCCTCCTCCGTCCGCCCGACGGCTGCCGAGAGCTTCGCCAGCTCGTGCGGATCCTCGAAATCGTCCCGGCGCAGGCGAATCATGTAGCGCCGGGCAATCGCGTAGCGCGCCGAGTTGATGTCGACGAGGCGGACGCGCGCCCGTCCGGTGCCGTCCTCGGCAAGCGTGCTGAACGGCATCGGGGCGAAATGACCGCCCTGCATCGAGATCATCACGCCACTGCCGCCCTCGATCAGGTACTTCGCCGCGCAATAGCCGAGGTCGCGCGCGTACTCCATGTCGACGGGAATCGGATCGACGCACCGCAGCTCGTAGCCGATGTTCTTCGCCGAGATCTTGCTCTTGATTCCGAACGTGGCGAGCCGCGCGGCCACGCGTGACTTGAGCATGCCGCCGAGGTCGACCTCGTCGAGCTGGATGTGGCCGTGCGCGTCACGATCGATCTCGTCGAGCGAGGCCAGCTCTTCCTTCGCGAGGCCGAGGATGATGCCCTCGGCGATGACCGCCACGCCGTCGCGCCGGCCATCGGCCAGACGTTTGATGATGGAGCCCACGAGCGTATCGACGATGGTCTGGAGGCGCGTCGGCGGCTCGAACTCCTCGGGAATCAGCGTGAGCGTGGCGCCGGCAGCCTTGCCGATGCCGAGCGCGAGATGGCCGGCCTTGCGCCCCATCGAGATGACGAAGTACCACCGCGACGTGGTCCGCGCGTCCACCATCAGGTGCTTGACGATCTCGCAGCCGAAATGGCGCGCCGACTGGTAGCCGAACGTGTCGACGTGCGGCGGCAGGTCCAGGTCGTTGTCGATCGTCTTCGGGACGTGCACGACGCGGATGCGTCCGGCCGCCCGCTTGGCCAGCTCCATCGCCGAAAAGGCCGTATCGTCGCCGCCGATGGTCAGCAGCTGTGAGACGTCCATCCGGAGCAACGCCGAGATCACGTTCTCGAGGAGCTTCGGGTCGGTCGTCGGATTGGCGCGCGAGATGCCGATGTAGGACCCGCCCCGGAAGTGGATGCGGCTGACGGCGTCGGTCGTCAATCGCATGACGTGGCTCGTGTCACCCTGCATGAGCCACTGAAAACCGTCGCGGATCCCGACGACCTCGAGGCCCTCGAGCTCGGCGCGAATCGTGGCGGCGCCAATGACGCTGTTGATGCCGGGCGCGGGCCCGCCGCCGACGAGGATGGCCAGCTTGCGGTGGTGATCGGAGACCTGTGCGTGAGCGGAATGCGTCATGACCAGCTGTACACCTATGCCTCCACCGGCGACTCGAACCCTTCGGGCTTGAGCGCGAACACGGAGCACTCGAGCTTCTGGATCATGTGCTCGGCGGTGTTCCCCATGAGGAGGCCCGCCAGCCCCCTGCGCGCCACGGTGCCCATCACGACGAGGTCGATGTCCTTCCGTTTCGCATACTGCGGGATGACGTCGTCGGGCTCGCCCTTGACGAATTCAACCGACGCGCGGGGCCCCAGGTTGCCGTGCTCGTCGAGGAACTCGTCGAGCGTCCCGCGCGCCGTCGCGCGGGCCGCCTCGACGAACTCACGGACTTCCGTCGCCGACATGTGGCTTCGCAGGAGCGGCTCGCCGTACGGCGCCCATGCCGTCAGCACGGTCAGCGTGCCCTTCTGGAGGTCGGCGAGCGCTCGGGCCGCCTCCAGGATGCGATGGTTGAGCGCCTGTTCGACGGCGTCGTCCGGGTCCGGATGAATCGCCGCCAGAATCCGCGTGGGCCTCGTGCGCTCGCCGACGCCCACAATCCACACCGGGCACGGGCACTTGCGCAGGAGCTGCATGTCCACCGACCCGAAGGTCCGACGCCGGGGGACCAGATCGCGGGCGTGCGACCGGACGACGAGGTCGGCCTTCGAGGCGATCGCCTGGCGCACGACGGCCGTCGCCGGCCGGCCGCGCAGGACCTCGACCGACACCGGAACCCGGCGCCGGCGGTACTTCGCGGTGGCGGCCTCGAGCGCCTCCCGCCGGTGGACGACGATCTCGTCCTCGAGCCGATCCGACACGTATGCCCGCGCGGCGTCCGGCACGTCTTCGACGACGTCCACGACGGTGACCCGCCCCTTCGAGCGGGCCGCGAGGTCCACGGCCTGATCGAGGGCCGGATGCTCCGGCGCCAGGGCGTCGATGTCGACGAGGATGCGCTTGAAAGAGGTGGCCGCGCCGCGGCGCCTACGCGGACTCACGAACCCGCCTCAGGTGCTCGACGAGGCCGCGCAGCGCCATGACGGCGTTGGCCTGCGCGAACGTCAGCCGGTCGTAGGTATCCAGGTCGAGATCGGCCAGCGGCGTGCTTTCGGCCAGACTGCCCACCGCGGGCGCCAGAATCCGAACCTCTTCAGAGGCGGTCACCGCGCCATTCCAAGCGTTCTTGAGTGCCAGCAGCGCGTTCTCTTCGCTCATCAGGGCCTCCGCAGTACAATGTCTTCACGTACCATGCCTATTTTTGAATACATTTGCCGCGACTGTCACCAACAGTTCGAGACGCTCGTCACCGCCTCGCGCGCGCCGGCCTGCCCGTCGTGCCGGAGCCAGGCGCTCGACAAGCAACTCTCGGTCTTCGCCGTCTCGTCGTCGGGTCCGCGCGAGCCGGCCGTGCCGGCCGGCGGCTGCGGCACGTGCGGCGACCCACGCGGTCCGGGCGCGTGCAGCCTGAACTGATGCGCGCCGCGACCGCCCTGGCCGCACTGGCCGTGCTCACGGCGGCGCCCATCGCCCAGACGCCCACGGCCGACGTGCTGGCCGGGCGCATCCAGTCGCGCTACGCAGTCGGTCCGCGACTTCACGGCGAACTTCACGCAAACGACGCGAAGCGCGCTCCTGCCCCAGACGTCGGTCGAACAGGGATCGGTCAAGATTCGCAAGCCGGGCCTCATGCGCTGGGAGGTACGTGCAACCCGAGAAGAAGATCGCCGGGGCCGACGGTGTCGACTTCTACGTCTATGTCGTGGCGGATCGGGTCGTGACGTACACCGCCCTCCCGAAGCCGGGCGAGGAAAGCACGGCGCTGCTCTTTCTCTCGGGACGCGGCAACCTCGCCACCGACTACAGCACGCACATGCCCGCCGACCAGCCGGCCGGCGAGTGGCACCTGGCGCTGACGCCGAAGCGCGCCCAGGACGACTACTCCTACGTGATCCTGATGGTGGACCGGCAGACCCTGAGGCTCGTCGGACTCGAGACCGTCGAGCAGGAAGGCGGCCGCTCGACCATCCGTTTCACCAACTACAAGGAGAACGTGGGGTTGAAGCCGTCCGAATTCGAATTCTCCACGCCCCCGGGCGTCGAGGCCATCCGCCGCTAGCCGGTACCGATCGCCGGCCATCCGATCAACAATTACGCCCCATGTCGCCATTCATGACTGTGGTCATCGCCTTCAAGGCGCTTGGCCGGAACAAGATGCGGACCGCCCTGACGATGCTGGGCATGATCATCGGCGTGGCCGCGGTGATCGCTCTGGTCGCGCTCGGCACCGGCGCCCAGGCCGCCATCGAGGAACAGATCCGCGGCGCGGGCACGAACATGGTCACGCTCTTTCCCGGCGCCATGAGCTTCGGCGGCGTCAGTCAGGGCGGCGGCACGGGCCGTCTCGAACAGGACGACGTCGATGCCCTGCGGGAACTGCCGGAAGTCGACTTCGTCTCGGAAGTCATCAACAGCCGGCAGCAGGTGATTGCGGCTGGCGCGAACTGGTCCACCAGTATCGTCGGCGTCAACGTGGACTACCAGACGATCAAGGCCTGGCCTGTGCGGTATGGCGGGTTCTTCTCCGAGCACGATGTGCGCACGGTGGCCAAGGTGTGCGTGCTCGGCGCCAGCGTGGCCGAGAACCTCTTCGGCGTGGGCGTGGACCCGACCGGGTCGGATATCCGCATCCGAAATCAGATCTTCCGCGTGCTGGGCGTCCTGACCCCCAAAGGCGCGTCCTCTGGCGGCCAGAACCAGGACGACCAGATCCTCGCGCCCTACACGACCGTCGCCAAGAAACTGCAGGGCCGTGACTGGATCCACTACGTGCTCGTCTCGACCGAAGCAAACGACCGCGTCAACGCGATGGCCGAAGCGATCCGGCGCGAGATGCGCTTCCGGTGGGATGTGCCTGACGAGGCAGAGGACCCGGTGCGGGTGCAGACGCAGGACGACATGATTGCCGCACGCACCGCCCAGACCGAGACGATGACGACGCTGCTCGCCGGGATCGCGGGCGTGTCGCTGCTCGTCGGCGGCATCGGCATCATGAACATCATGCTCGTCTCGGTGACCGAACGCACGCGCGAGATCGGCCTCCGCCTGGCGATCGGCGCCAGAGGCGGTGACGTCCTGCGACAGTTCCTCATCGAGGCCATCGTGATCAGCCTGCTGGGAGGCGCGCTCGGCATCGGCGTCGGCTACGGAATTGCCGAGGCCCTCAAGGCGTACCTCCTGATGCCCGCCCTCGTGCCGGCAGACGCGATCCTCATGGCCGTGGGATTCTCGGGTGCCGTCGGCGTGTTCTTCGGCTTCTATCCGGCGCGGAAAGCGGCGGGGCTGGACCCGATCGAGGCGCTCCGCTTCGAGTAATCACCGTGGAGGCCGTGGAGATTGTTGAGAAGGTCACCGTGGAGAGCGTGGAGAAGGTCGCCGTAAGGTCACCGTGGAGAGCGTGGAGAAGGTCGCCGCAAGGTCACCGTGGAGAGCGTGGAGAAGGTCGCCGCAAGGTCACCGTGGAGAGCGTGGAGAAGGTCGCCGTAAGGTCACCGTGGAGAGCGTGGAGAAGGTCACCGAAGGTCACCGTGGAGAGCGTGGAGAAGGTCGCCGCAAGGTCACCGTGGAGAGCGTGGAGAAGGTCACCGTAAGGTCACCGTGGAGAGCGTGGAGAAGGTCGCCGTAAGGTCACCGTGGAGAGCGTGGAGAAGGTCACCGTAAGGTCACCGTGGAGAGCGTGGAGAAGGTCGCCGTAAGGTCACCGTGGAGAGCGTGGAGAAGGTCGCCGTAAGGTCACCGTGGAGAGCGTGGAGAAGGTCACCGTAAGGTCACCGTGGAGAGCGTGGAGAAGGTCGCCGTAAGGTCACCGTGGAGAGCGTGGAGAAGGTCGCCGCAAGGTCACCGTGGAGAGCGTGGAGAACCAAGCCGGTCACTGGATGTTGGGCGTGATGGGTGTCCGTGCCGGCTCCGCGGGCCGGGGCCTGTCAGGAGATTTGTGTGTGGGGTCTAGCATGAGGAATTCCTATGCCCCGCACACCGAAACGCGAGAAGCGACCGACCGAGCGCCTGGCGCCCGTTCCTGACGAGATTCTGGACCAGTTCGCCCCGGACCGGCCGATGACGGCCGCGGAGATCGACGCGGGGGCCGGCGGCTGAAGAAGGCCTTGATGGAACGGATGCTGGGCGGCGAGCTCAGCTACCACCTGGGGTATCCACCGGGCGGGACCAAGCCCGAGGACACCACCAATCACCGCAACGGCACGAGTGAAAAGCGGGTGCTGACCGACGACGGGCCGATGGCCGTGGAGATTCCACGGATCGGGACGGCACGGTCGAGCCGCAGCTCATTCCCAAGCACGCCCGCCGGCTGGCGGGCTTTGACGACAAAGGGCTCGCGCTCTATGCGCGGGGCCTGCCGGATGGGACGCGCGACATTCTCGGCATTTGGATCGAGCAGACCGAAGGCGCGAAGGTCTGGCTGCAAGTGTTTAACGACCTGACGATCCGTGGCTGTGGGGACAGCCTCATCGCCGTCACGGATGGCTTGAAGGGTATGGTGGAGGCCCTGGCTATCGCCTATCCCGCCACGACGCTCCAGACCTGCATCGTGCATCTGATCCGGAACAGCCTGGACTTGGCGGGCTGGCAGGACCGGAAGGCCCTCGCCGTCGCGCTCCGGGCGATCTACACGGCGGCCTCAGCTGACGCCGCCAGTGCGGCGCTGGACGCTTTTGCGGAAGGCGCGTGGGGCCAACGGTTTCCCATACACGACGAACGCGCTCGAGAGCGTCCACGCGCGGGTCCGCACGATCATCAAGACGCGCGGCCATTTCCCGACCGACGAAGCGGCCACCACGCTCATCTGGCTCGCGCGTCGCCACATCACGGCCGACTGGGTCCGGCCCGCCACGCGTTGGAAAGCTGCCCTCAATCAGTTCGTGATTCTCTATGAAGACCGGTTCCTGAAAGGGCCGGTGGCGTACGATGATGTCGATGGCGGCGGTTCCGGCGGCCGGCGCAGATCAGCCGGCCGCCCGAACCGCGAAGATCACAACCGCTTCACACACAAAGCTTCTGACACTCCCGCGGGCCGAGGTCCACGCGCTCGATGCCCTCCCCGGTGCCTCGAGGACGGCCGCCGCACTCTGCGCTCAGTCCGGACTCTGCGCAACCCCTGAGACTCCACGCGCTCGATGCCCTCCACGGTGCCTCGAGGACGGCCGCCGCACTCTGTGCGCAGCCGGACACTGCGCAAGCCCCTGAGACTCCACGCTCTCGATGCCCTCCACGGTGCCTCGGGGACGAGCCGCCGCACTCTGTGCTCAGTCCGGACTCCGCGCAACCCCTGAGACTCCACACGCTCGATGCCCTCCACGGTGCCTCGAGGACGGCCGCCGCACTCTGTGCGCAGCCGGACACTGCGCAAGCCCCTGAGACTCCACGCGCTCGATGCCCTCCACGGTGCCTCGAGGACGGCCGCCGCACTCTGCGCTCAGTCCGGACTCCGCGCAACCCCTGAGACTCCACACGCTCGATGCCCTCCACGGTGCCTCGAGGACGGCCGCCGCACTCTGCGCTCAGTCCGGACTCCGCGCAACCCCCTGAGACTCCACGCTCTCGATGCCCTCCACGGTGCCTCGGGGACGAGCCGCCGCACTCTGTGCTCAGCCGGACTCTGCGAAAACCCCTGAGACTCCACGACCTCCAGGCCCTCCACGGTTGCCAGAACACGGCGGCCTCAACGGCCTCCACGGTGAGCCGTCAGCCGCGGCGCTCCACGTCGGCGCCGAGTGACGTCAGCCGCGGGACGAGGTCGGCGTAGCCGCGCTCCACGGTTTCGATCTCGAGGACCGTGCTCTGCCCTTCGGCCGCGAGCGCGGCGGCCACGAGCGCCATGCCGGACCGGATGTCGCGGCTGTCGAGCGTGCGGCCTCTGAGCTTCGTCGGACCGCTCACGATGATCCGGTGCGGATCGCACAGAAACAGATCGCCGTGCATCGCGCTCAACTGCTCCAGCGCGAACAGGCGCAGTTCGTACATCCAGTCGTGCACGAGCGTGCGCCCGCGCGCCTGCGTCGCCAGCACAGTCACCAGGCTGACAATGTCGCTCGGAAACCCCGGCCAGAGACCGGTCGTGATGCGCCGGGTACACGTCAGCGACGACGGCTGCACGGCAAAGCGTCCGTCCTCGAGATCGAACGCGACGCCCATGTCGCCGAGGACCGCCGTGATGGGCTCGAGATCCTCGGCGAGCACACCGAGCACCTCGACCTCGCCGCCGGTCACGGCACCGACGACCCCCCAGGAGGCGGCCTCGATGTAGTCGCCACGCAGCGTGTGGGACGAACCGGCCAGCCGGCCCGGCGGGTGGATGCGGAGCGTCGACGACCCCATCCCTTCGATCCCGACGCCCATCGACACGAGGAACTCGCAGAGCTCGACCACGTGCGGCTCCTGTGCGGCGTTACGAATCTCGCTGGGACCGGTCGCCTGCGCCGCGGCGAGGAGCGCAGTCTCCGTTCCGGTCACCGACGCCTCCAGCAGGTACATCGAGGCGCCCGCAAGGCCGTTTGGTGCCTCCAGCCGGTGCCCCAGGTCGTCTTCGACCACGACGGCGCCCATGGCGGCGAGCGCGCGAACATGGGTCGTGATGGTGCGCCGAGCCGGGAAGTCGCCGCCCGGTGGCGCCAGCGCCGCCCGGCCTTTCCGGCCGAGCAGGGCGCCAAGCAGCAGCACCGAGCCGCGCAGGCGGCCCACCAGGCGCGGGTCCGGCTCGTCGGTCGTGACCTCGCGGCAGGTAATCCGCAACGTGGACGTGCCGGCACCCTGCACGTCGGCGCCGAGCGACCTGAGCAGGCTCGCCATGACGTCCACGTCGCGAATCCGCGGCACGTTCCGCAGCTCGCAGGTCTCGGTCGTGAGCAGGCAGGCCGCCATGAGCGGCAGCGCGGCGTTCTTGTTGCCTTCCACGTTGATGCGGCCCGAGAGCCGGCGTCCGCCACGAATCACAAGATCGGCCATGTCAGAACGTCCCCAGGAAAACGACTTCGTCTCGAAGCTCCACGCCGAACCGGTCGCGCACCGCCGCCCGCGCGGTCTCGACGAGCGCGCGCACGTCGCGGGCCGAGGCCGTGCCGTCACTCACGATGAAATTCGCGTGGGTCGCCGAGATCGACGCGCCGCCAATACGGTATCCCTTCAGCCCCGCGCGGTCGACCAGCGCGCCGGCCGACGGCGGAATGCCGGGCGGGACCGGATCGCGGCTCGGATCGGGATTCTGGAACACGCAGCCGGCGCTCGGCTCGGCGAGCGGCTGCGTGCCTTTGCGAAAGGCCAGCGACGCACGCGCCGTGCGACGCAGCGCCTCGGTGTCGCCCGGCGACACGCGAAAATCGGCCCAGACCAGGATCTCGCCCGTCCCCTGCAACCGGCTCGTGTCATAGGCAAAACCCAGATCGGCCTCGGCGACCTCGGAAACCTCGCCTTCCCGCGACAGCAACAAGGCCGAGGCGACGAGCTCGCCGATATTGCGTCCGGCCCAATGAGCGTTGCCGAAGACCGCCCCGCCGACGGTGCCGGGCGTGCCGGCCCAGGCCTCGAGGCCGGAGAGTCCCCGTCCAATCGTCCAGCGGACGAGTCCGTTGATCGTCACGCCAGCCTCGGCCCGCACGCGGTCCCCTGCCGGCTGGCTGATCGCCCGGAGCTTCGGCAGCAGGACGGCCCCGCGGATGCCGGCATCGGCAATCACGACGTTCGAACCGCCGCCGAGCACGGTCACGGGTACGCCAGTCTCGCGAGCGGCGGCCGTGACGCCCAGGAGCTCGTCCACCGAATGCAGGGTCAGAAGCCAGTCGGCCGGACCGCCGATCTGAAAGGTCGTGAGCGGCGCGAGCGGCGCGTCGACGCGCACCCGGTCGTGCGGCAGCAGGGCCTCGAGCCGGCGCGCGAACAGAGCGCGGTCCATCGGCATCACGCCGACGCCAGTGCCGTCAGGAGCTTGTCGTGGATGCCGCCGAACGCTCCGTTCGACATGATGATGACCACGTCTCCGGAGGCGGCCTCGCGCGCAATGACCTCGACGATCGCGTCCACGGTTGGCAGATGACGGGCGCGGCGGCCCTGGCGGCCGAGGTCGCGCACGAGATCCTCCACCGAGAGCCGCTCGTCGGGTGAGAGCGACGTGCGGAAGACGGAGGCCAGCACGACTTCGTCGGCGCCCGACTCCACGAACGCGCGCACGAAGTCCTGCTGGAACACGCGGCGGCACGACGTGGCCGAGCGCGGCTCGAACACCGCCCAGACCTTGCGGTCCGGATACGACAACTTCACGGCGCGCACGGTCTCCATGATGGCCGTCGGGTGGTGCGCGAAGTCATCCATGACCGCCACGCCGCGCGCGACGCCGCGTGGCTCGAGACGGCGCTTGACGCCCTCGAACGCCACGAGCGCCCGGGTCATCTGCTCGAACGTCAAGCCGGCCGCGCCTCCAACGGCAAACGCGCCGAGCGTGTTCTGCACGTTGTGCAGCCCGAACAGCGGCGATCGGGCGTGCCCCAGGCGCTCGCCCCGCAGGGTCACCTCGAAGGTGAGCCCGTTGTCGTCGGGCTGAATCTCGTTCGCGCGCCAGTCGGCATCCGCCGTGAGCCCGTACGTCTCCACCGGACAGTGCGCGCCATGGCGCAGCCTCTCGGCTTCGGGGCTGTCGGCGCCGAGGAGCAACCGCCCCGTCCGCGGCACGAGCGCGAGCAGCCGCCGGAATGCCGTGCGCAAGGCCTCCATGTCGGCGTAGATGTCGGCATGGTCGTACTCGAGATTGGTGACGACCACCAGGTCCGGCAGGTACTTCAGGAACTTGGCCGTCTTGTCGAAGAAGGCGCTGTCGTACTCGTCGCCTTCGATGACGAAGTCGCGCCCGCTGCCCAGGCGGAAGCTGCCGTCGAAATTCGGGACGATGCCGCCGACGAGCACGCTGGGGTCGTGGCCGGCATGCGTCAGGAACCACCCCGCCAGCGCCGTGGTCGTCGTCTTGCCGTGCGTGCCGGCAATCACGATCGACCGGCTGCTCCAGAGAAAGGTCTCGCGTACCGCTTCGGGCAGCGACTGGTACCGGACCTTCCGGTCGAGCACGGCCTCGAGCTCGGGGTTGCCGCGCGAGATGGCGTTGCCCACGATCACCGTCTGGACGTCGGAGGTGACGTTGGCCGCGTCGTAGCCGTCGAAGATCCGGATGCGCTGGCGCTCCAGGAAATCGCTCATCGGGGGATAGACGCCATGGTCCGATCCCTGCACGTCGTGCCCCCGGGCCTTGAGCATGGCCGCGAGCGTGGCCATCCCCGTTCCGGCTATTCCGATGAAGTGATAGCGCGCCATGGTCTAGTCGCCTGCCGCCGCCTCGAGTACTTCGACTCTGGGAGTGCCGTGCGCCGAGACCAGCACCTCGACGCCGAACGGCAGCGTGATGAACGGTGTCGTCGTGTGGCCGGATGGAAAGCCCAGGAGGACCGGCCCCGGGAAGTCCGCCAGCGCCTCGCGGATGACGCCGGCGCCGGTCGGCCCGCCGCCCGGTTCGTCGCAGCGCGGCAACTGTCCCACGACGACGGCCGAGGCGGACACGAAACGGCCGGAGAGACGCCACTGCGTCAGCATCCGGTGCAGGCGATACGGCCGCTCGCCGACCTCGTCGACGAACAGCACGTGCCCGGGAGGCGGGTTGAATTCGAAGGGTGTCCCGAACGACGCCAGGAGCTGCGTGAGCGTGCCGCCCACGAGCGGCCCGCGCGCCTCTCCGCCGCGCACCACCTCGAGCCCATCAGCCGAAAGGCGGCCGACCGGGTCGGTCCCGAGACTCCCCAGAAGCGAGGCCACGTCGTACCCGGCCGGCCCCCTGGCCAGACGGCCCTCGATCATCGGCCCGTGAATCGAGACGAGGCCGGCGTGCGTGTTGAGGAACGCGTGGAGGGAGGTCAGGTCGCTGTAGCCGACAAAGGCCGTGCGCGCTCGCGTGATCCGGTCGGCATCGAGGAACGGCAGCGTCTCGACGCTGCCGTAGCCGCCGCGAACAGCGACGATCGCGTCCACGTCGGCGCGCTGCCAGGCAGACATCAGGGCCTCGGCTCGATGGCGCGATGTCCCGGCCAGAAACCCGGCGCGTTCGAAGATGCCTTCGTCGTAGACCGGCACGAAGCCCAGCCGCTCGATCTCTCTCACCCCGGCCAGCCATTCGACGCGGTCGAACGGGCTCGCCGGCGCCACGAGCGCAACGGCACTGCCCGCCCGGACGGGCCGGCACTTGACGAGGCCCGCACGCGTGCGCGGGGCCGTCACAGCCACGCCGCCATTTCCTCGGCGACGGCCTGATGCGCCGCGCTCCCGATGCACGCGAGGGGCGGCCGCGGGATCCCGGCCGGCGGGCGCACGCGGGCCTTGCTCCCCTCCTGCCGGGCGATCGCGTCGTCGATGCGCGCCTCGGACAAGCGGCCGGACTCGGCGGCGCGAATGAGGGCCTCGAGCGCCGACGCCTGCTCGTCGACCGTCGAGTTGCAGAGGAGCACCATGTCACAGCCCGCCTCGACGGCTGCCACGGTGGCTTCGGGAAGCGGCGTCAACGCGGCGACCGCCTTCATCCCGAGGTCATCGCTCACGACCACACCGCGGTATCCCATGGTCCCCTTGAGAAGGTCCGTCACGACGATCGGCGAGAGCGAGGCGGGTCTGTCGGGATCGAGCGCCGGCACGACCACGTGCGCCGTCATGATCGTCGCGACGTCGGCCGCGACGGCGCGCCGGAAGGGGACGAGCTCCACCTCATCGAGCCGGGCGCGCTCGTGTTCGACGACCGGCAGCGCCTCGTGCGAATCCACGCTCGTGTCGCCGTGCCCGGGAAAGTGCTTGCCCGAGGCGGCGATGCCGCACGCCTGCAGCCGGCGAATCAGCACCTCGCCGATCCGCGCGACGTCGTCGGCTCGCTCGGACAGCGCCCGGTCGCCGATGACGGGGTTCTCGGCATTCGTGTGCACGTCGAGCACGGGAACGTAATCGAGGTCGATGCCGACCGCCAGCAGTTCGGCCGCGAGCGCGCCGGCAAACCGTCCGGCCAGTTCCTCGCTGCCGCTTCGGCCGAGCGTCATGGCCGGCGGCCACTCGGTGAACGGGCGCCTGAGGCGGGCAACCCGGCCGCCCTCCTGGTCCACGCTCACCCAGAACGGGCAGCCGCGCTCGAGACCGCGCACCTCGCGCGAGAGCTCGAGCACCTGCCTGGGCTCGACGATGTTGCGGGAGAAGTAAATCACGCCGCCCAGATCGAACTCGGCGGCGAGGCGCCGCAGGTCAGCCGGCACGCTGTGGCCGCTGAATCCCACGATGGCCAGTCGGCCGACGTGCTGCCGGAAGTCACGAAGCGACATCCGGTCGCCATTATAATGCGCGGGTGCGCATCGACTCGTCGGCGCCCACGCGAATCGATCTCGCGGGCGGCACGTATGACATCTGGCCGCTCTACCTGCTGCACGACAACGCCCAGACCATCAACGCCGCCATCAGCCTGCGCGCCCACTGCACGCTGTCGTCCCGCCGCGACTACCGCGTCATCCTGGTGTCCGAGGACACCGGAGAGGAAGTGGATGCCGCCGGCCCTGACACGCTCCCCGTTGACCGGCTGGCGCTCATCGCCAGGCTCGTGCGGCACTTCGGGGCGCGCGGCCTTGAAGTGCGGACGCGATCCGGCTCGCCGATGGGCGCCGGCATCGCCGGGTCGTCGGCGATGGCCGTCGCGGTCGCCGGAGCTCTGTCGGCCTGGACCGGGCGTACGCTGGCGGACATGGACCTGCTTGCTGTCGTGATGAACATCGAGGCGCAGGTGCTCGGCGTGCCGACCGGCGTTCAGGACTACCGGCCTGCGTACTACGGCGGCGTGTCTGCCGTGGAGATGACGGCCGGGGGCGTCAAGCGCGTCGCGCTCAGCGTCAGCCCGGGCGAGCTCGGCCGGCGGATCGTGCTGGCCTATACGGGGGCCTCGCGCAATTCCGGCATCAACAACTGGGATGTCATGGTCCGGCGCATCAACGGCGACTCGGACGTCATCGAGGCGTTCGACGGCATCCGCGACGCGGCCGAGGGCGTCCGCCGGGGTCTCGAGCGCGCCGACTGGCGCGCCGTGGCCGCGCACGTGAACCGGGAATGGGAGCACCGGAAGCGCCTGGCGCCGGGGGTGTCGACGCCGGAGATCGAAGCCCTGCTCGGCCGGGCGTGGGAGGCTGGCGCCGTCGCCGGCAAGGTGTGCGGTGCCGGCGGCGGAGGCTGCATCATGTGCCTCTCCGAGCCGGACCGGCGCGCCGCGGTCTCCGACACGCTGACGCGCGCGGGGGCCACCGTCCTGCCCGTCACAATCGAACGAGAGGGCCTCCGTCTCGAGCGCGATCAGACCCAGCCATGACGCCACTCGGAGAGATTCGCCGGCTCTACTTCGCGGCGACGAAGGCCACGATTCAGCGCGACCTCGCGCGCGCGATCGAGCTGCTCAAGTCGATGGCCACCGACGAGGAGCGCCAGCGCGCCGCCGTCTACATGGACGGGCTCTCGGCTATGCGGTCCGAATGGGCCGCCGGCCGGCCCGGGGCTCGGCGCCGCCCGACGTCGTCAAAGGGCGGCCGGAAGAGATGAGAAGCACCCGCTAGCGCAGGAAGCCCTGCGCGTTCTCGCGCGTGATCGTCACCTGCCGGTGCCGGCCCTCGAGCCCGAGCGCCTGCGCCGGCCGGCCGTTGATGCTCCAGGTGAACGCGCCCGTGTTGCCGACGTCGAGCACGAGCTCGCGCTCGGCCCGTACGGTCTCCCGTTCGCCAGCCTGCAGCAGACGCGACAGCACCACGAGCCCGTCGGCCGTGATCTGCACCCAGCACGCGCCGGTCACTTCGAACGCCACGACCAGCCGATCGCGTTGCTCGGCGGCGAACTCTGCCGGTGCCTGTCGAACCGGAACCGGGTCGGCCGGAGGCGGGGGCAAGGCCTGGGGGAGCGTCACCGGAGGACTACTCTGGGGCAGCGTCTCAGCGCCGACCGTGTCAGACCGGAGCCAGTAGGCCCAGGCCAGCCAGACGACGAGGGCCAGCACCGCCAGTGCGGCCACAACCGCCACGACCTGGAAGATGCGCACGGCTCGTTGCTGCCGCGCCAGGAAGGCCCGGTCATCGGCAGACACCGCAGGCCTGATGCGGATGCGCGCGGCGTCGCGCTCCTGCAGAGACTGCTCCGCCACGAAGTCCGCGACGGATTCCTCCGGGTCGAGGCCCACCTCGGCCGCATAGGCGCGCACAAACGCCCGGCTGTAGATGCCTCCGGGCAGTCGTGAGAACTCGCCGGACTCGAGCGCCTCGAGCGCCACGGTTGCGATCTTCGTGGTCGTCGCGATCTGGCGCAGTGAAAGCCCGCGCCGCTCGCGCGCGTCCCGCAGCCTCGGACCGAGTGGTTCGCGTTCCATGAATCGAGCGCTACTGTAGCATCGCGGCGCGCAGAGCGGCCACCGCGCGCGCCGGGCCGAGGGCGCCCGGTTCGACGCCGGCCGGCAGGAAGAGGCCAATCGCTGCCACACCCGCGGCGCCGTTCGCGACGGCGGCCGACGCCCGTTCCACCGTCAGCCCGCCAATCGCGAGCACCGGTTTCTCGCTCGCCTCGGACGCCTGCCGCAGCCCGTCAAGGCCGGCGAGCGGCGCGCCGGCCGGTTTCGATCGCGTCGCGAACACCGTGCCGTAGAGCAGGTAGTCTGCGTCCTGGTGGGCAGCCACTTCGGACACCAGGTGGACCGACCGGCCGATCGTCCATCCATCGGGCGCGATCGTCCTCACCCTCGCGGCGCGCGGACCGTCGGCCCGCACGTGCACGCCGGCTGCGCCGGCCGCAAGGGCGACGTCGGCCCGGTCGTTGACGATGATCGTAGTCGGCGTGCCGGCGGCGCGGGCCGCCAGGCGGCGGACGAGGGCGGCGAGCGCGGCGGCGTCAAGATCGCGTTCGCGAAGCTGAACCAGATCCGGTCGGGCGTCGACGACATCGTCCAGCCAGCGCTCGTAGGCGCGCCACCCCGCCTCCGACTCGTCCGCAGCGGTGACCCGGCGCCGATCTGTCACGACGCACACGAGCGGACCGGCAGTCGTCACGAGTGTTCGTCGTGGGCGGCCCCGGCCGACGCCCGTCCCACGAACGATCCGGCCAGGTCGCGGAGTCCCGCAACCGCGGTGATGATGCCGATGCCCGTGACGGCGCCCCGAACGAAGCCGCTCGCCATCCAATCACCGAGCCGCGGAAACGTGCTGGCGAAAAAATTCTGATCCCACACCGTCATCCAGGGCGCGGCCACGAGCAGCACCCCGGCCTCGATGAGGTAGGCGGCGAGGAGCAGACGGGTAATCAGGCTGATGACTGGCTCCTGGAAGATGTCAGTCCTGCATCGTATCAAACAGGTCGAACAGGGAGGGCGGCCGAAATGACTTCCGGTGGGCCGGTGAGTAGCCAAAGCGGCCGACGGCATCGAGATGTTCGCGGGTGGCGTAGCCCTTGTGACGATCGAACCCGTAACGGGGATCCCGGTCGTGCAGCGCCACCATCAGACGGTCGCGCGTCACTTTGGCGAGGATCGACGCGGCGGCAATGGCCGCCGACCGCCGATCCCCGCCGATGACGGCACGCTGGGGAATGACGAGGTCCGGAATGCGAAACCCGTCGACGAGGACGAAGCCGGGAAGCGGCACGAGGCGCATCACGGCCTCGCGCATCGCGTCGAGCGACGCGCGGTGGATGTTGATCCGGTCGATCTCGGGCGCCTCGACGAGCGCCACCTGCCAGGCCACCGCCGCCCGCACGATCTCGCCGAAGAGCCGCTCACGGCCGGCCGCGGTCAGCAGTTTCGAGTCGCGGACGCCCGCCACCCGTGGTTCGGGCGGCAGGACGACAGCTGCCGCGACGACCGGACCGGCCAGACAGCCGCGGCCCACTTCGTCGACGCCCGCCACGTGCACGAAGCCGAACTGGCGGGCGCGCCGCTCGAGCGCGCGGGAAGCCGACCGGCCCGCCATGGGTCAGGCCGGGCGCTTCTGCTCCTTCATGCGGGCGGCCTTGCCCTTCCGCTCGCGCAGGTAGTACAGCTTCGCGCGGCGGACCTTGGCGCTCCGCACGATCTCGATCTTGTCGATGCGCGGCGAGTGCAGCGGGAAGATGCGCTCCACGCCCTGGCCGAACGACACCTTCCGCACGGTGAACGTCGCGCGCGCGCCGCCCCGGTGCATCCCGATGACGACTCCTTCGAACACCTGGATGCGCTCCTTGTCGCCCTCACGCACCTTGACGTGAACGCGGACGGTGTCGCCCGACCGCATGGCGGGACGCTCCACCAGCTGCGGCGTCTCGAGACTCTCAATCGCCTTCATGCTCGCTCTCCTTTAGAACTTCTGCGGCGCCCTGGGCGCCGGCCAACCGTCTGTCCAACTCACGCCGCTCGTCAGGGTCGAGCGCGTCACGATCGATCGCCTCCGGCCGTCGTTCGAGCGTTCGACGCACGCGCTCGCCGCGCCGCCAGCGTTCGATCTCTCCATGATGCCCCGACGTCAGCACCGCCGGCACGTCCATCCCCCTGAACGACGCCGGCCGCGTGTAGTGCGGGTGGTCCAGCAGTCCCCGCGTGAACGAATCGGCTGCCACCGAGCCGGCATCGCCCACCACGCCGGGCACGAGCCTCACCACCGCGTCCAGCACGACGAGCGCCGGCAGCTCACCGCCCGTGAGCACATAGTCACCGATCGACAGCTCGTCCGTGGCGAGCGCCTCGGCCACGCGTTCGTCAACCCCCTCGTACCGGCCGCACAGAATGACGATCCGCTCCACCCCGCCGAGCTTCACGGCCTCGGCCTGCGTGAAACGGCGCCCCTGCGGCGTCATCAGCACCACCGCATCCGGCCGGCCGCGCTCGGCCGCCACGGCTTCGACGGCCTTCCAGAACGGCTCCGGCTTCATGACCATGCCCGGCCCGCCGCCGAACGCCACGTCATCGACCGTCCGGTGCCGGTCCTCGGTGTAGTCCCGGAGGTCTCGGACCCGGATGTCCACAAGACCCCGCGCACGCGCGCGGGCCACCACGCCTTCGCTGAGCGCCGCCTCGACGAGAGCCGGGAAGATCGTAATGACGTCAATTTGCATCAGCGACCTTCCAGGGCTCCTCAGGGTCGGGGCGTCCTCCTGTTCACCTCCAGCAATCCCGGCGGCGGGTCGATCACGACGACTCTCCGCGCGAGGTCCACGGTCGAACAGATATGGCCGACCATCGGCACGAGCACTTCACCGGCCGGTCCTTCGACGACGAGGAGCGGCGCCCCGGACCCGAACCGTACCTCGGTCACTGCGCCAACCGGACTTCCGGCCGTCGTGTCCACGCGGCAGCCCACCAGATCGTGCACGTAGTAGGTGTCCGGGCCGAGCGGCCGCAACTCGTCGGCCGGTATCCGAAGCTCGAGGCCGCGCACGGCTTCGGCCTCGTCGATCGACCCGACCCCTTCGAGCCCCACCACCCAGCGGGCGTCGTACGGGCGGCTCGACGCGATCCGCACCGGCTGCACCTCGGCCGGCGAGCGCATCCAGCACAGCACCGCACCCGGCGCGAATCGCTCGGAGGCAAAGTCCGTCTCGGACTCGACGACCACCTCTCCGCGACGACCGTGCGGCCTGATGATGCGACCCACCGTGACCATCGAGGCCCAATCCACGTCGCTCACCCGCGCCTCACGATGCGGTCAGTCGTCGTCGAGAAAATCGACCTGGACGCGCTGGCCTTCCAGCTCGCCGGCCGTGGCCGCCAGGGTGCGCACGGCCGCGGCCGTCCTGCCCTGCCGGCCGATCACGCGGCCAAGCTCGCCCGGGGCCATCACCAGTTCGATGATCGTCTGGCCGCGCCGCTCGATCTCGGTGACCTGCACTTCATCGGGCCGCGCCGCGAGCGCGCGCGCCACGACATCGACGACGTCGCGTGAACGGCTCACGATGCGGCGGTCGTCCCGGCGGCTTCGGCCACCTCTGGCGCCGGCAGCCGCTCGACGAGCGTGCGCACGGTGTCCGAGGGACGCGCGCCCACGCCCATCCAGTGCGCCAGTCGCTCGCGGTCGATGACGACCGTCTCGGGCTTCGTGCGCGGGTTGTAATGGCCGAGCACCTCGACGAACTTGCCGTCCCGCGCGGTCTTGCCCTCGGTGACGACGACGCGGTAGAACGGGCGGTTCTTCGAGCCCGCGCGCCGCAAACGGATTACCAGCATTCTGCCTCCCTCATCGGCCCAGCAGGCTCCTCAGCCGCTGGCGCCCCTTCCGACCACTGACCCCGGCGCCCATGGTCTTGAGCATCCGGCGCATGTCTCCGAACTGCCGCAGCAGGCGGTTGACTTCCTCGACGCTTCGGCCGCTGCCGCGCGCGATGCGCTTGCGGCGGCTGCCGTTGATCAGCTTGTGATTGCGACGTTCGGCCGCCGTCATCGACGAGATGATGGCCTCCACGTGGCTGAGCTGCTTCTCGTCGACCTGATCCCGCTGATCCTTCAACTCCTTGAGCCCGCCGAGCCCCGGGATCATCCCCATCACCTGCTCGAGCGGCCCCATCTTCTTGATCGTCTTCAGCTGGTCCCGAAAGTCCTCCAGCGTGAAGTCGTCGAGCCTCGTCCGCTGCTCGAGGCGCGCCCGGCTGTCGTCGTCGAGCGCGGCCTCGGCCCGCTCGATGAGCGACAGCACGTCGCCCATGCCGAGCAACCGCGACACCAGCCGATCCGCGTGGAACGGCTCGAGGTCTTCCGGCCTCTCCCCCACGCCCACGAACGCAATCGGCACGCCGACGACGCCGACCACCGACAGCGCCGCGCCGCCGCGCGCATCGCCGTCCATCTTGGTCATCACCACCCCGGTCACGCCCGTGCGGTGGCGGAACTCGCCGGCACTCCGGACGGCGTCCTGACCGGTCATCGCGTCGGCCACGTACAACAGGTCGGTCGGCTCGACCGCCGCCTTGATCGCGTCGAGCTCGGCCATCAGCTCGTCGTCGATGTGCAGCCGTCCGGCCGTATCGACGATGAGCGTGTCGAACCCCAGGTTCCGGGCAGCCTGGAGGGCGCCAGTCGCCCTCACAACCGGATCGAGCTCACCGGCCGGATCGTGAACCCGGATACCCTGCTGCCCCGCCAGCACCGACAGCTGCTCGATGGCGGCCGGACGCCGCACGTCGGTCGACACCAGCATCGGGTGCCGCCCCTGCCCGGAGAGCCAGCGCGCGAGCTTGGCGGATGCCGTCGTCTTCCCGGCTCCCTGCAGCCCGAGCATCAGCACGACGCGCGGCTTGCGGGCCGCCGGGGGCAATCCCCCCTCGGCCGTGCCGAACAACCCGAGCATCTCGTCGCGCACGATGCGCACGACGTGCTGGGCCGGCGTCAGGCTCCGCAGCACGTCGTCGCCCACCGCCTTGACCCGAACGCGGTCGATGAACGCCTTGACGACGCGGAAGTTGACGTCGGCTTCGAGCAGCGCCAGCCGAATTTCGCGCAGCGCCGCATCGACGCTCGATTCGGTCAGCCGCGCTTCGCCGCGAAGCGACCGAAACACATCCTGCAGGCGGGTACTGAGCGATTCGAGCATGACTCTGACACGTGCCCCGCCAACCGGCGCCCCTACGAGCAGCCTAACCGGTTCCAGCGCAAACAGTTATGGTAAGCGAACCCGCCCGCCGACACAAGGACCTCAGGGCAGGCCCGACCCGCGGCCGCCTGCAGCCGGCCCAAGGCAACTCACACGCCCTTGAGCAGGTGCCCCAGCTTGTCCTTCTTGGTCTTGAGGTAGCGGCGCGTGAACTCGGGCACTGGCGTGATTTCGAGCGGAATCGACGCCACGACCGACAAGCCGTACCCGTCCAACCCGATGAATTTGCGCGGGTTATTGGTGAGCAGGCGCATCGTCTTGACGCCGAGCTCGCGCAGAATCTGCGCGCCGATGCCGTAGTCCCGCTGGTCGGGCTTGAATCCCAGCCGCTCGTTGGCCTCGACCGTGTCGAGCCCCTGGTCCTGCAGCTCGTAGGCCCGGATCTTGTTGGCCAGTCCGATGCCGCGACCCTCCTGATTGAGATAAAGGAGCACGCCCCGGCCCTCCTTGGCGATGCGCTGCATGGCCGCATCGAGTTGCGTGCCGCAGTCGCACCGGACCGAATGGAACACGTCACCGGTCAGGCACGTCGAGTGCACGCGCACGACGACGTCTTCTCCGTCGCCGATCTCTCCCCTGACCAGCGCGACGTGGGTCTGGCCATCGATCACGCTCTCGAAGGCATGAATGTGAAACATGCCGTGGGCGGTGGGCAGCGTGGCGCTCGCGACCTTGCGGACCATGCGCTCGTTCCGCATCCGATAGCGGATCAGATCGGCAATCGTGATGAGCAGCAGGCGGTGCCGGCGGGCGAACTTCTTCAAGTCGCCGACCCGCGCCATCGTCCCGTCGCTGTTCATGATTTCGCAGATCACGCCGGCCGGCCTGAGGCCGGCCATCCGGGCGAGGTCCACGGCCGCCTCGGTCTGGCCTGCCCGCACGAGGACGCCGCCCTCGCGCGCGCGCAGCGGGAACATATGACCTGGCCGGGCGAGGTCGTCGGGCGCGGTCTTCGGATCGACGGCCGCGAGAATGGTCGCCGCCCGGTCGCCCGCAGAAATACCGGTGGTCGTCGAGGCCTTGGCTTCGATCGAGACGCAGAAGGCGGTGCCGAAGCTCGAGCTGTTCTCGCGCACCATGAGCGGGATGCCGAGCTCGTCGAGCCGCTCGCCCGTCATCGGCATGCAGATGAGCCCGCGGCCGTATCGGGCCATGAAGTTGACGATCTCGGGCGTGACCTTCTCGGCGGCGACGGTGAGATCGCCCTCGTTCTCGCGGTCTTCATCGTCGACCACGATGACCATGCGGCCCTCGCGAATGGCCGCGACGGCCTCCTCGATGGGCGCAAAGCCCGGGCGGCGCCGGTCGGGCGCCGCCAGGCGCAGGCGTCGTGTCATCGACGTCCTCCCGCCGCGTCCGGGACGCCGGCAACCGAAAACCCGGTCGCCTCCATGAGGCGCGCTACGTACTTGCCCAGCACATCACACTCCAGATTGACCGCATCACCCACACGGGTCGTCCGGAACGCCGTGTGCGCCACCGTGAACGGAATCAGCTGAATCTCCACGATCGGGCCTTCGAGCCGCGCGACCGTGAGGCTCACGCCATCGACCGCAACTGACCCCTTGGGTACGACCAGGCCGAGCATCGACTCGTCGATTCGTACCGCAAGCCAGTGGCACTCGCCATCGGCCTCGAACCTCGTCACACGGCCGACCGCGTCCACATGGCCGAGCACGAAATGGCCGCCGAGCCGCCCGTCCGCGCGGACGGGCCGTTCGAGGTTCACGACCTGACCGACGGCAGCGGCCTTCCAGGTCGTCACGCGCATGGTCTCGGGAGAGACGTCGGCGGCAAAACCGGAGGGGTCGCACTCGACTGCCGTCAGACACACGCCGTTGACGGCGATGCTGTCGCCGGATGTCAGCTCCGCGCCGAGCTCCGTCGCAATGCGCACGCGCTCGCCGGCCTCTCGGCCGCTGATCGATGCGATTTGGCCTGTGGCTTCAATCAGTCCGGTGAACATCAGTTTCGACCAACACGTCCCGACCGAGCACCGTCACGCGGGGAGGCAACGCCTGCACGAGCCGACGCCCGACGCTCGATCCCATCGGCACCCCATGGCCAAGTTCCAGGGGCGTCACGACGCACTGCACGCGGTCGCCCACGCCGGCTTCACAGAACGCGTCATGCAGGCGCGGACCGCCCTCCACGAGCAAGGACAGGATCTCGCGACGCGCAAGCCGCTCGAGGACATCTGGAATGCTGCGCGCGGCCAGCCGTTCCACCGCCACGCCGCGCGACACGAGCTCGTCGAGAGTGCCTTGGTCGCCTCGCGCGGCGTCCTCGCCAACGACCATTATGACCGGCCCGGCATCGAGCGTCGAGAAGACGCGGGCCTCGGGCCGAACGCGCAACCGCCAATCGAAGATCACACGCGTGAGGGGCCGCGGCCGAAACGCGCCGCGGGCGGTGAGCAGCGGATCGTCATTGAGCACCGTGCCCGACCCGACGGCAATCGCGTCGATTTCGGCCCGCTGCCGGTGAAAGAACCGGTCGGCTTCCTTTCCGGTCAGGTGGATCCGCTCGCCCGCCCGTCCGACGAACCCATCGCGGGAGACGGCCGCCTTGAGGGTCACAAACGGCCGCTTGCAGACGACCCAGGTGAAGAACGGCGCGTTCTGCCGGATGGCGCGCTCGCGGCGGATGCCTTCGGCGACCTCGACGTGATGGTCCCGCAGGTACGACAAGCCACCGCCTGCCTGCGGATTCGGGTCGGCCACGGCGGCGACCACGCGGCGGATGCCGGCGCGGATGATGCGCTCCACGCACGGTCCGGTCCGGCCGGAGTGGGTGCACGGTTCGAGCGTGCAGTAGAGCGTCGCCCCGCGCGCCTCTTCCCCCGCCGAATCGAGCGCGGCCACTTCCGCATGCGGGCCGCCCGCCTCGAGGTGTGCACCCTGACCGACGACCACGCCTGAGGGCGACACCACCACCGCGCCGACGATGGGATTGGGGCTGGTGCGGCCGCGCCCGCGCTCGGCCAGGTCCAGGGCCCGGTCCATCCACACCGCGTCGGGGACGCCCGTCATTTCTGCAGGAACAGCGCGTCGACGTACGCGTCGACGTCGAATGGCACCAGATCGTCGATGCCCTCGCCAATCCCCAGGTAACGAATCGGCAGCCGAAGCTCGTGGGCGATCGCCACGGCGATGCCGCCCTTGGCGGTGCCATCGAGCTTGGTGAGCACGATCCCGTTGGCGCCGCTGGCCGCCATGAACTCACGGGCCTGGACGAGGCCGTTCTGCCCGACGGTGGCGTCGAGCACGAGCAGCACCTCGTGCGGCGCGCCGTCCACCTCGCGACCGACCACGCGCCGGATCTTGTCGAGCTCGGCCATCAGGTTCGCGCGTGTGTGGAGGCGCCCGGCCGTGTCGACGATTACCACGTCACTCGCCCGGGCCCTGGCGGCCGCGACCGCGTCGAACGTCACCGCCGCGGGATCGGCGCCCGGCTGCGCTCGCACGAGATCCACGCCGGCACGCGACGCCCACACCGCCACCTGCTCGACCGCCGCCGCGCGAAACGTGTCGGCCGCGCCAATCACCACCGAATACCCGGCCTCGCGGTACCAGCGCGCCAGCTTGCCCACCGTCGTGGTCTTGCCCGTGCCGTTGACGCCAACGACGAGGACCACGTGCGGCCGGACCGTCATGGCCGGCGGCGTGTCGACGTCCGTCAGGATGCGGCGGACCACCGCGGCCACGCGCTCGCCGAGCGAGCCCCGGCGCTCGTCGCGAACGGCGTCGACGATCATCATCGTCGCCTTGAGGCCGACGTCGGCGGCCAGCAACGCGTCCTCGACGGCATCGAGCGTGTCGACCGCCACTCTGCCGCCCGCTGCCCCGCTCCCCGGAGGCAGCGCGCCTGCGGCGTCCGGCGCGTCGCCCAGCCGCTCGCGGATCTGCTGCGCGGTCTTCGAGAGCGCCGATCGAATGCGCCCAAAGAGCGAGGCCATCAGGACGGCGCCCCGTCGAGCTCGTCGCGCTGCCGCCGCAGCATCAACTCCGCGACGGCGTCCTTCGGCGTTGTCCTGCCGGCCAGCACCTCGGCCATCTGCGCCGCAATCGGCAATTCGACGCCGTGCCGTTCGCCGAGCGCGAGCGCAGCCGTTGTCGTTCGGACCCCCTCGGCAACCATCTTCATGCCGGAGAGCACTTCGGCGAGCGGCCTCCCCCGGCCGAGCTCGAGTCCCACCCGCCGGTTCCGGCTGAGCGAGCCCGTGCAGGTCAGCACCAGATCACCGAGGCCGCTCAGGCCGGACACGGTTTCGCGGCGGCCGCCCATGGCGCACGACAGACGCGAGATCTCGGCAAGCCCCCGCGTGACGAGCGCCGCCATCGCGTTGTGCCCGAGCTCGAGCGACTCCACGACGCCGGCCGCAATTGCGATGACGTTCTTCAGCGCCGCGCCGACCTCCACGCCTGCGACGTCATCCGATCCGTACAGTCGGAAGAACGGCCCCCGGAATTCGTCCTGGACGGCCCGCATGGCCGACCCGTCCACCGACGCAGCCACGAGCGCCGTCGGCCGCTCCCGTGCGACCTCGAGCGCGAAGCTCGGACCGGACAGCACGACAACGGGATGGCGTCCCCCGGTTTGGTCGGCAAGCACCTCCGACATCCGCTGCAGCGTGCCGGCTTCGATGCCCTTTGTGGCGCTGACGAGCACGGCCCCGGGCAGGAGGTACCTGGCAGCCTCGCCCACGACCGCCCTCAGGCCGTGCGAGGGCACGGCCACGATCACAAACCGCGCACCGGACAGCGCGTCGGCGACCGAGCTGCTGGGCCGGACCATGTCTGGAAGTGTGATGCCGGGAAGGTAGGTTTCGTTCGCCCGGATCGAGGCCATGCGTTCGGTGAGCGCGGGGTCGCGTCCCCACAGCACCACGTCGTGCCCGACCCGGCCGAGCTGAACGGCCAGTGCCGTGCCCCAACTGCCTGCCCCGAGAACGGCCGCCCGACGGGCGCCTGCCGTGTCCATACGTCCCCTGATTCTAAACGGCCCGGGCCGCTCGGCGTTCAGTCGGGCCGACGCGCTGGACCCGAGAGCGTGGTCTGATGGCGCGGCACGTAGCGCGGTCGCGGACCCGACAGGTCGCTCTCATAGAGGATCACGCGATCGACCCGCCAGCTGACGTGACGTACCGGGCTCTCGAGAACGGCCGCCTCGAGCCCGGCGGTACGGCGAGTGAATCGGTCGCCGACCCGGCCGATGGTCAGGTGCGGCGCAAACGGGCGGGCCTCGTCGGACCATCCACCGTCGCGAAGCCGTCGGGTGACCTCGGCGTGCAGGGCCAGAAGCGCGTCACGGCCGGCCCCGATCGACAACCAGATTGTGCGGACACCTCCGCGCTTTCGGAACGTCCCGGCGGCGCCCAGTTCGACGGCGAACGGCGCGAGCGGAAGCGTCGACCCCAGGGCTGCCAGAAGATCCACGGTCCGGTCCCGCGGTGTCTCGCCGAGGAAACGCAGCGTCAGATGGACCGCGCCTGGCTCGGCCCACCGCACGCACTCGTCCCAGTCGGCCGCCTGGCGCCGCACCAGCGTGACTTGTTCGTCGATCGCGCCCCGGGCGTCCTCGTCGGGATCGGCCGCAATGAACAGTCTCACCCTACCCCATCGCCCGGCGCACCATGTCGAGCACGGCAGCCACGGAAAACTGGCGGACCATTGCCCGGTCGCCACCAAACCGGAATGTCCTCGCGGCCGGCTGCGGGCCGTCGAGCGCGATGACGACCGTCCCCACAGGCTTCTGGGGCGTGCCGCCCGACGGGCCCGCGATCCCGGTCACGGCCACGCCGACGTCAGCTCCCAGTCTCGTCCGCACGCCGGCGGCCATCGCGACGGCCACCGGCTCGCTAACCGCGCCGTGTGCGTCGATCAGAGGGCGCGGCACACCCAGTACGTCGACCTTGACGGCGTTGTCGTACGCGATCACGCCACCGACGAGCCACGCCGAGCTTCCCGCGACGTCGGTCAACTGGCCGAGGACGAGACCGCCGGTGCACGACTCGGCCACGGCCAGGCGTTGACGAGTGTCGACGAGCCGCTGCCCGACGACGTCCGCGAGCGTGCGGCCATCGGTGCTGAAGACCGGACTGCCAAGCGCGTCGGTCAGGCGGGCGACGCCCGCCTCGAGCGCCCGGTCGAGCGCGTCGGTATCCGTGCCGGACGCCGACAGGTGCAGCTCGATGCGGCCGGGGCTGGCCAGGATGGTCGTGGCGATGGGCACATCCTCGCGCGCAAACCTCGAGTAGATCGGCTGTGCGATTTCATCGACCCTGGATTCCGGTTGTCCGGTGAGCGCGATGACGCGGCGCCGGACCCGCCGCCCGCCCGTCCGCCTGGCGAGCCGCGGCGAGACGAGCGCGTCGTACATCGGCTGCAGCTCTCGTGGGGGACCAGGCAGGAGCACGCACACCTGCTCTCCAGATTCGATCCACAGCCCAGGCGCGGTACCACGCTCGTTCGCAAGCACCACGGCTCCGTGCGGCACCTGCGCCTGCCGAGCGTTGCTCTCGGCCATGGGGAGACCGCGCTCGGTGAAACGGCGGCGAATCGACTCGAGCACCCGATCGTCGGTCGCGAGCGGCCGGTCCAGCACGGCCGCCGCGGCCTCCCGCGTGACATCGTCGGCGGTCGGGCCGAGGCCGCCCGTCGTGATGACGAGCGGCACCCGCTCGAGCGCCTGGCGGAGGACGGCCTCGACGTCGGCCACGTCGTCTCCGACAATCGCCTTGCCGCGGACCTCGATACCGAGATCATTGAGGCGCGAGGTCAGCCAGAGCGAGTTGGTGTCGCCTCGAAAGGGCGTCAGAAGCTCCGTGCCGACGGCCACGATTTCGGCCGAACGGATCTCGCGCATCACAGCAGTCCGGGCACGAGGCGCATGAGCAGGAGCAGGACGACGTTGCCGTAGAGGCCGACCATCAGGTCGTCCGCCATGATGCCAAAGCCGCCCGGCAGCGACTCGAACCGCCTGGCCGGCCACGGTTTGATGATGTCGAGGATTCGAAAGAGGAAGAAGCCGGCGATGGCGCCCGTCACGCCGACGCCAGTGCCGACCAGGGTGACGAGCTGACCGGCCACTTCGTCGATCACGACCGGCCCGGGGTCTTCTCGCCCGAAGTGCCGGGCCGCCTCGTGGCTCGCCCATGTGCCGACGATGGTCGCGGCCGCAATCAGGAGCACCGCCGACGCAACCGACCAGTCACGAACGAGGTAGAAGACGAGCAGACCGACCGCCGATCCCGCCGTGCCCGGTGCAATCGGCGCATACCCGGCGCCACCGGCGGTGGCGACGAACACCGCGAGCTTCGTCATGCCGGGACGACGCGCGTGTGCGAGAGCCGGTCGTGCATCGTCTGCCCGTGACCGGCGAGCGCCGGCAGAAAGCCGAGCCCGAGCACCAGCACCGACGGCATGGTGAGAAGGGCCCTGACGGCGGCCTGCCGCGGAGTCAGGCTCTCGTGTCCGTCCTCCTCGGAGCCCACGACGCGAAGTCGCATCAGCATCTTGCCCACGGTCTGTCCGCCGGCCACCGTGAACATCAGGAGGTACCCGGCCGCGACAAGGAGCAGGAAGGCCGCAAGCGGCACGATCGGCAACGTGGCCGCCTCCCCGAGGCCGAGGTCGCACACGCGCAGGGTCGCCCAGAGAACGGCCACGCTGATGCCGCCGAGCAGCGTGGCGTCGATCGCCGCAGCGGCCAGCCGGCGTCCCGCCACGCGTGGACCCGTCGGGGTGGCGGGGACAGTTCCGCCTGCCTCGTCCCCGGCGTGCCTCGCCACTCGCTGCTGCAACCGCTTGAGGTCCTGCAGCAAGTCGCGCTCGAATGGTCCGAGGCCCCCATCACGACGGGACGGACCGGGTGCAGGCCGCGGCTTTGGCATCTCATGGGCACGGCGTACGGCCAGCGGCGGAGTCGGCGTCGCCGGAACCGTGACGAGCGGCGCATCAGGATCGGGTTCGGGGCGATTCTTGACGAAGAGCGGCAGTTCGGCGGTCGTCGAGGGTGCCCGGCGACCCCGTCCTGCCGTCCCGGCCCGTCTGGCCGGGCTGGCGGCCGGGCTGGACGTCTCCGGCGCCCGGTCTCGGGCCGGAACGACGCGAAGCGGCGGCGCGTCGGAGCCGGCTTGCGGTTCCTCGATCCCCACGACGCGGTCGAGGTCGATCGGCCCGAGCGTTACGACATTACTCTCCCGCCGGCCTGGTTGACCGGTGTCCGACCCGCGCAGCGCGAGGTCCACGAAGGGTCCCTCGTAAGGCGGGTCTGTCTTCAGATCGAGATCCGGCGGTGATGCCAGTGACAAGTCGTAACCACAATTACGGCAGCGGGGCTCGGGGTCAAAGCTCAGGTAATGACACTTTGGACACTTCATGGGGCATGCGATCCACTGCCAGCAGGCGGCCGGGACGACTCGCGGCCGCTGGCCAGCAGGAGCCGTTGAATCTCGATGCGCATCTGGTCGGCGGCCGTCCGCGAAGAACTGTCCGGCGGCACCCGGTCGAGCTCTCGGAGCGCCTCGGCAAGCCGGCCTCGTCCGTAGAGCGTGCGGGCCCTGACGAGAGCCACCTCGGCGCTCGAGAGCGTTTGCATCGCGGCAGCACTCGTCGTGAGTGCCACCTCGCTCCGGGCCGACGGCAGGCCCATCATGCTCTGGACGGCCGGAACCGCCACCAGGACCAGCAGCACTCCGGCCGTCGCCGACGCGGCAACGAGGCCCAGTCCGCTGAAACCGGCCGGCCTGGTCCGCGAACCCGGCAGCGACGCCGGAGAGACCGACGCCCGTCGGTCGCCCGGCGCGGATCCACTGGCGCGCTCGACGCGCTCGAGGCGCAGCCGCAGCGCCGAGGCCCGCTCGTCCTCGCCCGTGGTCGCCACGGCTTCGGCGAGCACGTCTCGGGCGGCGCCCGTCTGCCCTTGATCGATGAGGTTGTGGCCCGCCGCGAGCAGTTCCTCGCCCCGGCGCTGACGTTCGGCAAGCGCCGTCCGCGCGCGCTCGATGTAGGCGCGCGCCCGCGCGTGAGACCGATCGAGGAAGAGGACCCGGGTCCAGAGATGGATGGCCTCGAGGTAGCGCCGGGCAAAGTAGTGGTCGAGGCCGTCGACGAGCAACGCCTCGATCTGACTGTCGCGGAGGGCAGTCTCAGAGTCGTGAGGCACGTCGATGCGTCGTGGTTCCATGCCGCTCGCCACCGCGGATTATAGCGAGGTCGTGGGGCGAGTACAAGCCTCGAGGGACCGGACCCGATTCTCCGGCCGAACGAGCCTCAGTCGCGCTCGGGCGCGATGCCCAGGCTGCGCATCTTCTTGTACAGGTTGCTGCGCTCGATGCCCAGCACCTCGGCCGTTCGTGACATGTTGCCATCGCACGCGGCGAGCGCGCCGGCGATGTAGCGTCGCTCCCAGCTTTCGCGGGCCGCCTGCAGCTGTTCGAGCGGATCGGAGGGCGCCGACGCCGACGGCGCCTCGGTCGGCGAGAGGAAGTCCAGATCGTGCTCTTCGATCGCGTCGTCGGGCACGGTGATCATCAGCCGCTCGATGACGTTACGGAGCTCCCGCACGTTCCCGGGCCAGCGGTACGCGCGGAGCCGAAGCACCGCACCGGGCGTGAGCTGCTTGACTCGCCGGCCGTACTCGCGGGCAAACTCGGCGATGAAGTGTTCGGCGAGACGGACCACGTCATCGCCGCGGTCGCGCAGCGCCGGAACGAAGATCGGCACCACGTTGAGACGGAAGTACAGATCTTCGCGAAAGCGCCCGGCTCGGATCTCGGCGGCCAGGTCCTTGTTGGTCGCGGCAATGACGCGGACATCGACCGGCACGCTTCTGTGGCCGCCCACCGGCTCGACCACCTGCTCCTGGAGCGCGCGGAGGACCTTGGCCTGCGTCTTGAGGCTCATGTCGCCGACTTCGTCGAGAAAGAGGGTGCCGCCGCTGGCCGCCTCGAACTTGCCGCGCCGGTCGGCCACCGCGCCCGTAAACGAGCCCTTCATGTGGCCGAACAGCTCCGATTCGATGAGCTCTTCGGGAATCGCGGCGCAATTGACCTCGACGAACGGCCCGCTCCGCCGGTGGCTCAGCGTATGAATCTGCCGCGCCACCAGCTCCTTGCCGGTGCCGTTTTCGCCGGAGATGAGCACCCGGCCGTTGGTCGGCGCCGTCATCGCGATCTGATCGCGGAGCGCCGCCATGACACGGCTCGACCCGACCATGACCTGCTGGCGGTCCACCCGGGCGCGCAGGGCGCGGTTCTCCACTTCGAGGCGGCGTTGCCGGATGGCATTGCGCACCACGAGCACGGTCTTGTCGAGCGAGAGCGGTTTCTCGATGAAGTCGAACGCGCCGAGCTTGGTGGCGCGCACGGCAGACTCGATGCTCGCGTGCCCCGAGATCATGATGACCGAGGCGTCAACCTGCCGCTCGCGGAGCCGTTCGAGCGTCTCGAGGCCGTCCATGCCAGTCAGCCAGACGTCGAGCAGGATCACGTCGTAGGCCGCGCGGGTGACCTCGTCGAGGCACGCCTCGCCCGACTCGACGGCCTCGACGTCGTAGCCCTCGTCGCGCAGCACGCCGCCGAGCGACGACCGCACGCCCGCTTCATCATCGACGATCAGTATTGACGACATGTCCTCAGGCCGCCGGCAGCTCGATCGTGAAGCTCGTCCCGGACGGCTCCGCGTCGGCTACGCCGATCGACCCGCCATGTTCGGCCACGATGCGGCGCACGATGGCCAGGCCTAGCCCGCTGCCCCGGCCCTTGGTCGAGTAGTACGGCATGAACAGTTTCTCACGGTCCGCAGCGGGCACGCCCGGCCCGTTGTCGGACACGATCAGACGCACGATCCCCTCGCCCCGGTCGAAGTCGGTGCGCAGCGTGATCGTCGCCGGCTGGCCCGACGGCCGCTGCGCCGCCGACGGGCCCCCAAGCGCTTCGAGCGCGTTGTCGACGAGGTTGATGATGACCTGGCGTATCTGTTCGGCATCGAGACGCACGGGCGGCAACGTCTGCGCAGTCCGCTCGAGCCGGAGCGACCCGTGCTTGAGCACGCCCGCGTAGAGCTGCAGGGTCTCTTCGACCAGCCGATTGAGATCGGCCGGCACGAGGCGAGGCCCCCGCAGACGCGCGAACTGCGCGAACTCGTCGACAAGGCCCTTGAGCGCCTCGACCTCGGTGATGATGGCCCCGGTGCACTCGGTGACGAGCGCGAGCGTCTGCTCCGGCGCCCCGCTGAAGTGGCGGCGCATGCGCTCGGCCGACAACTGAATCGGCGTGAGCGGGTTCTTGATCTCGTGCGCGAGCCTTCGCGCCACGTCGCGCCACGCGGCCACGCGCTGCGCGCGGATGAGCGGCGTCACGTCGTCGAGCACGAGCACGGCGCCCTCGGCCCGCCCCTCGTCGCCGGTCAGGATCGTCGCGGCCGCGGCCAGG
The DNA here is from genome assembly GCA_963752045.1 of uncultured Acidobacteriota bacterium. Classification (GTDB taxonomy): domain Bacteria; phylum Acidobacteriota; class Vicinamibacteria; order Vicinamibacterales; family SCN-69-37; genus DATKDF01. The sequence goes on from CAVVWN010000003.1 coordinate 92,839, forward strand.
TGGACTTCCCCGTCCTCGCGTGCGAGCGTGATCTCCTCGACGATGCCGCCCGGCTCCCGGCGGGAGGTGGCCTCCACGATGGGCAGGAGCAGCCGCAGGTCGTCGCGACCGAAGACGGCGACCGCCGGCCGGCCAATGACCGAGGCGTCGAGCCCGAGCAGGCGGCTGGCCGCGCCGTTGACGGTCGACACACGGCCGTCGGCGTCGAGGGAGATGACGCCGGTGGCCACCCGTTCCAGAATCGTCTCGATGTAGCGGCGGCGCGCATCCACTTCGAGGTTCTTCTGCTCGAGATCGAGCCGCGACCAATCGAGCCGCTCGCGGCTCGTCTGCAGCTCAGCCGCCATCATGTTGAAGGCGTCGACGAGCGAGCCCAGCTCGTCGCCCGTTTCCGCTTCGAGACGCAGGTCGAGCTGACCGGCGCCAATCGCCCGGGCGCCCTCGGCGAGTTTCTGCACCGGACGCGTGATGCGCTTGGCCAGATACAGGCCCAGCCACGTGGCACTGATGAGGATCAGCAGCGTGACCGTGAGGAAGATGCCCAGATAGACGGCCTGGATCGGTCCCTGGAGCACGCGCAGCTGCTGGTAGCGCTCGAAGGCCGTGGTGGCCCGCATCGCCAGCGCGCGCGGCTCGGCGCCCAGGTATTGCGAGACGACCACCGCGCCGACAATCGCTCCATCGGCGTCCCGAATCGGCTCGGCCGCGCGGACGAGCACACCCCCGGCCAGCAGCTCCTCGTCGACGGCCTCGCTGCGGCCGGAGCTCAACGCCCGGGCCGCGAGGCGGTCGGCCGAGGCGCGCACCGAATCACGGGGCAGGGTCGGCGATTCCACCGCGACGAGCAGCGCCGCGTCGGGTGGCCGGCCCGGCGCCGTCACCGGGGCGTACACCTCGATCACGGCATCGCGCATGGTCTCGAGCTCGCCTCGGACGAACGGACCGAGCGCGAGGTCATCGGCTGCCACGATGCTCGGCGGCGGCAGCGTCCGGGCCAGCTTGGCGGCCCGCAGCGCCATCGCTCCCTGCCGCTCCTGATAGAAGGACGTCGCGATCGTCTGCGCCGCGTCGAGGACGTCGTCGACCGGCTCGCTGAACCACCGCTCCGCGCTGTTCCGGATGATCTCGCTGCCGCTGATGAGCACGAGCACCGACGGGATGATCGTCATGGCCAACAGGGCCGCCACCAGCTTGGCCCGGAACCGCGCAAATGGCGCCGCCTGCCGCTGCTCCACCCACAGCTTCAGCAGATTGCGCGCGAGCACGAAGCCGAGGGCCGCGAGCAGGGCCAGGTCGACCGCGAGCAGCGGATAGAGCAGCACGTCGGCGAGAATCGGCAGCGCGATCTCGCTCGTCTGGCCGGACAACCAGAACAGGCCCGCGAGCACGGCGATGAGCAGCAGCGCGATGAGCGTGAGCACGCGCGGGTTGTCGAGCAGACGGCGGCGCCCCTCCGGGGGGACTGCAACAGCCGGACTCGAACGGGTGATCATCTTGGAATCCGGACCACCTAGCGGAGGAAGGTGAAGTCGGCCCGGCCCGATCCGTCATCGCCGCCCCAGGGCCACAGCGAGAACCGCCGCTGCGGCCGCGTGTACAGCCGGACCTGGACGTAGTAGTCGCGGTTCGCCTCGAGCGCACTGGACGGCTCGAGCGGGATCCGGTCGAACGTCGTCATCCACGCGCCAACCTGCTCCTGGTCACGCGTGCTCTCCGACCAGACCACCTGATCGCCCCGCAGCTTGGACACCTGATAGGTGTCGGTGAGCGTGTCGTACTTGGCCGAGGCCGAGACCTCCACGCTCGCCAGCGTGCCATCAAACCAGAGCAGCGACGGATTGCGCAGGTCGACGGCGTACGCAAAGGTGACGGGCAGGCCGCTCTTGAGCAGCTCGCGCGCGTCCTCGTCGAACGCCGCCGCGGCCGTAAACGACGCCAGGACACGCCCTTCGGTCACAAGCGGCGTCACGATGATGTCGCCGGCGGCCCGGACGAGCGCGAGCCCCGCCAGCCAGCACACCACCACGGCGGCCAGCCGTTCACGCCTCATTCACGGGTCCTCAGCAGCTCATTCAGCTCGTGCTTGAATTCATCGAGGTCGCGGAAATTCCGATACACAGACGCGAACCGCACGAAGGCGACCTTGTCGAGCTGCTTGAGCTCGCGCATCACACGGGCGCCGATTTCCTCGGTGGTGATTTCCCGCTCGGCCTTCTCCTGGAGCGCCCCCTCGACCTGGTCGGCCACGGCCTCGAGCGCGGCCACGCTCACCGGCCGCTTCTCGCAGGCCTTGAGCAGGCCCGCGACGAGTTTCTGGCGTTCGAACCGCTCCCGCCGGCCGTCCTTCTTGACCACCATGTACGGGATTTCGTCGATGCGCTCGTAGCTCGTGAAGCGACGTCCGCACTCGAGGCACTCCCGGCGCCGGCGAATCACTTCACCTTCCTTGCTCTCGCGAGAGTCGACGACCTTGTCGCCAAGATGACCGCAATACGGGCACTTCACGCCACGAGCCTCCGTGCGCCTAGCCGCCGGCCTTCCGCGCCTCGACCTCGAGGCCCTTCAGCCGACCGAGTGAGAGTCCATCCTGCCACATGAAGACCAGCCCGACGAGCGTCACCGGAAGAAAGGAGACGGCATGGAGGACGAGACCCGCCGCCGCCACGGTGTCTGAATCCAGGCCAAAAAAGCGGGTGACCGCCCACAGGTACGCCAGGTGAAATGCCCCGACGCTTCCCGGGGTCGGCACGGCCACGCCCACGACCAGGAACATCATCACGAGGAACGTGCCGGGGTAGCTGAACGTCAAATCGAAGGCCAGCGACGTGAACCAGATGCCGAGCGCCAGCGACAGCCAGAGCGGCAGAGACCAGGCCACCGCGACGGCCAGGCGGCTCGGCTGGCGCATGACCGCGAGGCCCTCGGCGAAGGCCCGGACGAACCCGGCGAGGAGGGCCCCGAGCCGCCCGGGTAGCCGCCGGCCGACGCGCGTCGCCCAGCGCTCGAGCCGCTCCGGGTGCCCGGCGGAGAGAAAGAGCACGACGAGCGCGGCCAGGGCCGAGGCGGCGGCCGCGATCCCGGAGGCCTCCACGTCAGCGCCGATCTCGACGTCGAGGAGCGGCAGCGACGCGGCAAAGAGCAGGAGCACGGTGACGAGATCGAGCAGGCGTTCGACGATGATCGTGGCAAACGTCGCGCTGGCCGGGAGATTCTCGCGGCGCGCCAGCAGGTACGGCCGCACGACCTCGCCGGCGCGCGGGATGAGAAAGCTCACGGCGAACCCGATCACGGTGGTGCGAAACGCGGTGCGGAAGCGGCTCGGGCCGATCGGCGCGAGCAGCGACTGCCAGCGCCGCGCGCGGATCAGGTATGTCTGCAGCGTGACGAGTATCGCCGCGCCGATGTACAGCGGATGGGCGCGCGCGAGCGCCTGGCGGAGCTCGCCGAAGTCCACGTTCCGCAGGAACAGCCAGACCAGGAGCGAGGTGAGCGCCGCGACGAACACCGCGTGCCAGGAGACGCGGAAGCGAGTACTCGCGGTCGGCATAGGGTGGCGGGCAGGTGCAATACCGCGCGAGTCGCGTGGCGGCCTAGGTTCTACTATAAGATTGGCGGCAAGTCCATGGGCAAGCGTGAGTTATTGATTGTTCTCGGCTTCCTGGTCGCCGGCGCGGTGCTCTATCAGGTGACTGCCCCGCCCGCCCGGGAGGGCACGGGGTTCTCGCTTGGCCGGCTCATCGACGAGATCCGCGCGGACATTCGCAGCGACTCGACGAGCGCGCGTCACGTCCACACCGAGGTCATCACGCCGGCGTCCTCGGTGACGGAGCTCCGGCTGTCGAATGTCACCGGCCGCATGGTGGTCATCGGAGAGGAGCGCGCCGACATCGGCTACGAGCTCCACGTCGAGTCGACGGGTCCTGACGAGCCGACGGCCGCCGAGTACGCCCGCCGGACCGTGCTCGTCGAAGACGACCTCGGCGGGATTCTCGGGCTCCGCGTGAGCTACCCGCCCGAAGCCCGCCAGAACACGGAAATCACGATGCGGGTGCCACGGACGATGCGGATCCGGGTCGAGGGCGGCAATGCCGCGGAATTCAGCGACCTCGAGGGCCTCCGGCTCGAGGGCGTCGTCGGCGAGACGACCGCCGAGCGCATCGCCGGTGAAGTTGGCGGGAGCCACAGCAACGGACGGCTGACCGTCACGGGCGCCGGCTCGGTGGATCTGACCCTGCAGTCGTCGCGCGCGGTCCTCTCCGGCATCTCGACGAGTATCACGCTCAACGCCAGCCGCGGCGAAACGCGGATCGTCGACTCGGAAGGCCCGGTCGAAATCGAGCAGACCAACAACGAGCTGCGCATCGAGCGCCAGAACGGCCCGGTCAGGATCGGCGGGTCGAGAGGTCAGATCGAAATCGTCGAGCCGCAGCGTGAAGTCCATATCGACGTGCGGCGCACCGAGATCGAGATCGTCCTCGCCGACGCCGTGCCGATGACGATCATCACGGCCGACGAGCCGCTACGGCTCCTGATCGACGGACAGCCGCCGATCATCCTCGACGCGCTCATCACCGGCAACGGCGACCTCATCGCGGAGGACTTTGGTCTCGCCGGCACGACCGCGCAGGACCAGACGTCGCTCACCCACACGTTCGACGCGTCGGCCAGCGCTCGGGTGACACTCAGAAACCGGCGCGACGACATTGTCATCAGGAAACGTAAGTGATAGTCTTCGGCTTCTTTCGCGGGCGCGTATGAAGCCGACAGTCGTCCTTGACACGAACTTACCGGGGTTGCCGCTCGCACGTCGGGGCAAGGTCCGTGACGTCTACGATCTCGGCGAACATCTCCTCATCGTCGCGACCGATCGCATCTCGGCATTCGACTACGTGCTCGGCAGCGGCATTCCCGACAAAGGCAAGGTGCTCACGAGGCTGTCGGCGTTCTGGTTCGAGCGCATGGCCGACCTGGTGCCGCACCACATGATCTCGATAGACCCGAGCGACTTCCCCGCCGCCCTCGCTCCGCACCGGGACCTGCTCGACGGGCGGTCCATGCTCGTACGGAAGACCGAGCCGCTCCCGGTCGAGTGCGTCGCGCGCGGCTACCTGTCGGGCTCCGGATGGAAGGACTACAAGGCGAGCGGCGCGGTGTGTGGCATCGGCCTGCCGCCGGGGCTCCGCGAATCGGACCGGCTGCCGGCCACGATCTTCACGCCCGCCACCAAGGCCGAGTCCGGGCACGACGAGAACATCAGCGAGGCCGAGGCCGGCCGCCTCGTCGGCACGGACCTCATTGGACGACTGCGCGACCTGACGCTCGCCATCTACGCCAGGGGCGTCGAGCATGCCGCTGCCTGCGGCATCATCATCGCCGACACCAAGTTCGAGTTTGGCCTGGCCCGCCAGGTCGCCGGAGGGGCGAAGGCGACTCCGGAACTCATCCTCATCGACGAGGTCCTCACGCCCGACTCTTCCCGCTTCTGGCCGGCCGACGTCTACGAGCCCGGGCGGAGCCAGGCGAGCTTCGACAAGCAGTTCGTGCGCGACCATCTCGAACAGATCGGCTGGAACAAGCAGCCGCCGGTGCCGGCGCTGCCCGACGACGTCATCGAGCGGACCCGGGCCAAGTACATCGAAGCCTACTGCCGGCTTTCCGGCCGTGAGTGGCAGGACTAGGGGCATGCGCGACGACCTGGCCAGCCTCGTGCAGCAGATGATCGACCGTGGGATTCCGTTCGAGGACGCCCAGCGGGAGTTCGAGCGCCTCTTCATCAGCCGCGCCCTGGCCAAGAGCAACTTCAACGTCTGCAAGGCGGCCAGAATGACCGGTCTCCACCGGAACACGTTGAGCCGCAAGATGGCGGCCTACCGGATCAAGAAGAGCGCGTAGCGTAGCTGCCCCCCGCCCCGGCACTCCCGCACCCGCTCGGCCCCCCCGGGCGCCCCCAGCTCCCCTGCACCCCCGCACCGGAAATCCCCCTTGACCCCCGCTCGGCGCTTCCATAGAATTAGCAGTCGGTCATATTGACTGCTAACAGTCATACGGGTTGACTGCCAGCAGTCCAACGCGACAGTTCACAGCAAGGACGGACCGGTCCGACCCCGCCGACGCGGGGCGCCGCGCCGGCCGCTCGGGGAAAGGACAGCCATGAAGGTGAGACCACTGCACGACCGCATCATCGTCCAGCGCATCGAGGAAGACGAACAGCGCGTGGGCGGCATCATCATCCCGGACACCGCCAAGGAAAAGCCGCAGCAGGGCAAGGTCATTGCCGTCGGCAAGGGCAAGATCGAGAAGGACGGCAAGGTCACGCCGCTCGACGTCAAGGCGGGCGACACGGTGCTCTTCGGCAAGTACGCGGGCCAGGAAATCAAGGTGGACGGCGACGAGTATCTGATCATGCGCGAGGAAGAAGTGCTCGGCGTGATCGAAACGAAGTAGGCCGGACTGATTTGAAGTCCGGCTCAGGCCGGACATCACAACGGAGATCAAGCAATGGCAAAGCAGATTGTGTACGGAGAAGACTCGCGTCAGGCCATCCTTCGCGGCGTCAATGCCCTGGCTGACGCGGTCAAGGTGACGCTCGGCCCCAAGGGCCGCAACGTCGTCATCGACAAGAAGTTCGGCTCGCCCACCATCACGAAGGACGGCGTGACGGTGGCGAAGGAGATCGACTTGAAGGACCCGCTCGAGAACATGGGCGCGCAGATGGTCCGCGAGGTCGCCAGCAAGACGTCCGACACGGCCGGTGACGGCACGACCACGGCGACGGTGCTCGCGCAGGCAATCTTCCGCGAGGGCATCAAGATGGTGGTGGCCGGCGCCAACCCGATGGAGCTCAAGCGCGGCATCGAGAAGGCGGTCGAGGGCATCGTCAAGGAGCTGCAGAAGCTGTCGAAAAAGGTCGACGGCAACCAGATGATCGGCCAGGTTGGCACCATCTCGGCCAACAGCGACGAGACGATCGGCACCATCATCGCCGAGGCGATGGAGAAGGTCGGCAAGGACGGCGTCATCACGGTCGAAGAGGCCCGGAGCATGGAGACCTCGCTCGACGTGGTCGAGGGCATGCAGTTCGATCGCGGCTACCTCTCGCCCTACTTCGTGACCGACCCGGAGCGCATGGAGTGCGTGCTCGAGAACCCGGTCATCCTCATTCACGAGAAGAAGATCAGCTCGATGAAGGACCTGCTGCCGCTGCTCGAGCAGGTGGCGCGCGGCGGCCGGCCGCTCGTGATCATCGCCGAGGACGTCGACGGCGAGGCACTGGCGACGCTCGTCGTCAACAAGCTGCGTGGCACGCTGCAGGTCGCGGCCGTCAAGGCCCCCGGCTTCGGCGACCGCCGCAAGGCCATGCTCGAGGACATCGCGATCCTCACCGGCGGACGGGCCATCACCGAAGATCTCGGCATCAAGCTCGAGAACATCAAGATCGAAGACCTCGGCAAGGCCAAGAAGGTCACGATCGACAAGGACAACACCACCATCGTCGAGGGTGACGGCAAGCAGGCCGCCATCGAGGGCCGCGTCAAGCAGATCCGCACGCAGGTCGACGAGACCACGTCGGACTACGACCGCGAGAAGCTGCAGGAGCGGCTCGCCAAGCTCGTCGGCGGCGTGGCCGTCATCAAGGTCGGCGCGGCCACCGAGACCGAGATGAAGGAGAAGAAGGCCCGCGTCGAGGACGCCATGCACGCGACCAAGGCGGCCGTCGAAGAGGGCATCGTGCCGGGCGGCGGCGTGGCGCTTCTGCGCTGCGTGAAGGTCCTCGAGAGCCTGAAGCTCGAGGGTGACCAGAAGGTCGGTGCCGACATCGTCCGCCGCGCGATCGAGGCACCGCTGCGGTGGATTGCCACCAACGCGGGCGTCGAGGGCTCGATCGTGGTCCAGAAGGTGAAGGAATCGAAGGAAGTGGGCTACGGCTACAACGCCGCCACCGACTCCTACGAGGACCTCGTGAAGGCCGGCGTCATCGACCCCACCAAGGTCGTGCGCTCCGCGCTCCAGAACGCCTCGTCAATCGCCTCGCTGCTGCTCACGACGGAAGCCATGGTCTCGGAGATTCCGGAAGACAAGAAGGAATCTCCGGCGCAGGGCGGTGGCGGCATGGGAGGCATGTACTAATCGGGGATCTCGCGATCTGGGATCTGCGATCTGAAAAGAAGTGGGGCCCGGCGGCGCAAGCCGACCGGGCCCTTCGTGTCTGCAACACCGGGGACGACCGAACTCCGAAACCCCGGGAGCCCGGAAGGCGTCAGTGCAATCTGAATTCGAGAATGAGCGTGACGAGCACTGACACGGGCTCGCCTTTGAGCGTGCCGGGCTTGAACAGCCAGGCCTTGGCCGCGCGAATCGCTTCCTGGTCGAGGCCGTAGCGCGCATCGAGCGAACGCGTGATGCGTACATCGCCCACGGTGCCGTTCGGCAGCACCACGGCTTCGAGCTCGACGACGCCCTGGATCTTCGCCCGCATCGCGTCGCTCGTGTACTTGGGTGCTTCCTGGCGGACGAGCGTGGGGTCGGTGACCCCGCTGCCCGGCCGATAGGCTCCACCGCCAAACCCGCCGCCCGTTCCCGGACCGATCCCGCTCCCCTGCCCTGACCCTACGCCGGTTCCCGTGCCCGTGCCGCCGTACGGAGAGAGCGAAATAGAGCTATCGCCGCTCGCCATGAGCGCCGTGGCGTCGCGCGTGTACACGGGAGCCGTCAGCTGCGGCAGGTCGACCGGTTGGTCGAGCCGGACCTGCATTTCCGGTGGCGCAAGCGGAACCGGCGTGAGCTTCGGCTTCGGAATCTCCAGCGGCTTCGGCTGCGGCGCGGCAGGCGTCGGATTGCCTCCCCCGCCCCCACCGGGCCCTTCGGTCCGGACGAAGACGATGTCGTACTCCGGAGCAGGCGGCGGTTCGGAGACCGCCTCGGGCTTGATCAACATGCCGAGCATCAACAGTCCGAAAAACGCGGCATGGCTGATGGCCGACGCACTCATCGCCCGGCCGAGCTTGCGCTCGCCCCGGTGCTCGAAGACCGAGTTGGCCGCGAGCCACCCGGCAGACACCACGCCGGGTCCCTCACCGAGCACAGGGCGAGTCGTCGCCGCCGTATCCATCTCTGAACCCATGATGTGAGAATCGGTCTCCAACAGTATACCGGGCCGCTCGCCCAATCGTTTCCCCGGTCGTTTCGTGCAAGACGGGTGCCTCGAACCACGCCCCCCATGACCGGCCTGAACTCGGGGGTGGCCTCACGTTATTAGGACGCCGGTTGTCCTCCGGAGGTCTTCGGGAGGGGGGCGCCCGGGGGAACCCGACCGGAAGGGGTGCTAAGATGCCTCGAGAGCCGGCCGACGCCGGCAGGAGTTTGCCATGCGCCTGGGTCTGCCGGAACTGCTCGTCATCCTGTTTATCGTCATCCTGATATTCGGGGCGAGTCGGCTGCCCGAACTTGGCCGCGGAATCGGGCGCGGCATCAAGAACTTCAAAGAAGCCACCAAGGACGGCGCAAGCGACAAGCGCGACGCCTGAGCCCCTCCGGACATACCGACCGTCGGTCGTCACCGGCCGCTACCCCTCGAGCACCACCCGATTGTTGCCCGTTCGCCGGGTTACGCGCTGGCGATCCAGCCACTCGAGCAGTGGAATCGCATATTTCCGGCTGAGGCCGTACCGGCCCTTGACGAAAGCCACGTCAACCGCAGCCCCCTTCCCGAGCGCGCGAATGTCCCGGACCAGTCCGGCCAGGGCCAACGGATGGAAGTGCAGGGTATCGAGCCGGACGAGACGCTCGTCGCGGACGAGTGCGTGGAGGACGTCGCCGAGCTCGGACGGCCCGAGGCGGGTCGCCTCGGCGAGCGCGGCCTGGTCCGGCGGTGCCAGCCCGCCCTTCTCCACCCGTTGCAGGATGTCTTCTGCCGCCCCGGACAGCGCGTCCCCCAGTCCAGGGCGATGGGTTCTGAGCCGCAGTCGATCTGTTCCCGCGATTTGCCCGTCCGCGATCAGGCGGTCGACGACCGTGGCGAACAGGGCAGGCGGCGCCCCGGGGGCCACCTGCTGGCGCACCTGCTCGCGGGGCGCTCCGGGATCCCTTGGCTGCGTCCGGTGAAACTCCGCCAGCGCGGCCAGCAGTGCGGATTCGACGCGGGCAACGACCGATGCGTCGAACACCCTGACGCCGATGCTGTCCACCCAGCCAGCCGCGGTGCCGCCTTCCCAGACCCTTCCGGCCTCGTGCGGACCGAGGCCACCTCGGCGGACGAGGTCGTCGCGCGTCAGTCCACGAAGCCCGGCTTCCACGAGCCACGCCCGAAACACGTCCGTTGGGTCCTCGAGACTCTCAAAACGCGCCAGCGCCTGGGCCCGCCTCAGACGGCCCCGCGGCGGTTCGGGGTCGAGTACGGTGCCACCGCCAATCGTGACGGCCGGCGAATAGGCACGCAGCACGATCCGGTCTCCCCGCGTCAGGACGAACGGCGCGGCGAACCTCAGTCGAACGCAGCCCTGGCCGCCGGGCGGTATCGTCACGCCAGCCACTCCGGCCTCGACCCGGCTCCAAGCCTCCTCGGGTGAGGTCCGCACGGCCGCAATAGCCACGCGCGCGGGCGCCTCACTCGTCCCCTGGTGCACGCGCACGCGCGCGCCGTGGGCGAGTGGCTGGGCCGACCCGAGAAGCTCGAGCCGCACATCGGCTCGGCGAGTCACGGTCAGGCTCCCAGGCGTGGCGAGCGTGGTTCCCCGTGAGAGGTCCCGGACCTCAACCGCCCCGAGATTGAGTGCGACACGGCGCGGCGCGCTCACTTCGGCCGCCTCCTCGCCGTGCACCTGGACGCCGCGAACCCTCGCCGGCTGGCCTCCGGGCAGAATCTCGAGCGGTTCTCCTTCGGCGACCCGGCCCGAGACGAGCGTGCCCGTGACGACGGTGCCAAAACCCTTCACGATGAACACCCGGTCGATCGGCAGGCGCGTCACGCCCGGCCGGGCCTGCCGCGGCGCGAGCCCGGCAAGGCCGGCAAGCGCCGTCCGAAGCTCGTCGAGGCCGCCGCCGGTTCTCGCAGACACCGCCAGCATCGGCGCCCCCTCGAGGAAGCTCCCTGCCACCGCCTCCTCGACTTCCGCCCGGACGAGGCTGAGTGTCGTCGAGTCCACGAGATCGCATTTCGTCAGCACGACCAGCCCGTGGGCCACTCCGAGCAGCCGGCAGATGTCGAAGTGCTCCCGTGTCTGGGGCATCACCGACTCATCGGCCGCGACGACGAGCATCACGGCGTCGATGCCGCCTGCGCCGGCGAGCATGTTGCGCACGAACCGCTCGTGTCCGGGGACGTCGACGAGCGCGACGGTCGCATCGCCGTCGGTGAAGTGGGCAAACCCGAGGTCGATCGTGATGCCGCGCTCCTGTTCCTCCTTGAGCCGGTCGGGATCGGTTCCGGTCAGCGCGTGGACGAGAGCGCTCTTGCCGTGATCGATGTGGCCCGCGGTGCCGACGACGAGTGCCCGCATGACGCTCAGCGACGTCGCCGGGCCCGGCGGAACGCCCGCTCGCGGCGGCCGGGGCGGCCGGTGCGTTTCGTGGTTCCGGCCGGGGCCTTCTCGCGCGCGTCGGCCTTTGCCTTCGGCCGGCGGGCTGACGCGCGGCGGCCGGGCGCGGCTGCGCGTACCGCCTCGAGGATGTCCGCGAGCGCCAGGTCGATCTGGCGGCGCTCGAGGTCGACGCGGATGACCTGCACGCTCACGCGGTCGCCCAGCCGGTAGGTCCGGTCGTTGTTCTCGCCGCGCAGCATGTGCGCCCGCTCCACGAACCGGTAGTAGTCGTCGGCCATCGTCGACATGTGGACCATGCCTTCCACGAAGTGCTCGACGAGCTCGATGAACAGCCCGAAGGCGCTCACGCCGGTGATGTAGCCGTCGAACACGTCGCCGACCTTGTCGGCCATGAACCGGACCTTCTTCCACTGGACGAGCTCGCGCTCGGCATCGTCGGCCCGCCGCTCGCGTTCCGACGTGTGGCGCGCCACGTCCGGCATGTCTTCTTCGAGCTCGGCCCGTCGGTCCGAGTCGGGCGACTGCCGCGACTCACGCAGCGCGCGATGCACCACGAGGTCGGGATAGCGCCGGATCGGCGACGTGAAGTGCGTGTAGGCCTCGGCCGCCAGACCGAAGTGCCCGAGATTGGCGGCGTCGTACCGGGCCTTCTGCATGGTCCGGAGCATGAGGAACGCGATCGGCTTTTCCTCGGGCCGCCCTCGAATCTTCTCGACCAGCCGCTGAAAGTCGCCGGGCTCCAGCCGATCGCCGGGGCCCGGCAGCGCATATCCCATCGTCGAGATGAACTCCTCGAAGAGCTCCACCTTCATCGGGTCCGGCTCCTCGTGCACCCGGTAGAGCGCGGGCATCCCCTGCGCCTCGAGGTGTGCAGCCACCGTCTCGTTGGCGAGCAGCATGAACTCCTCGATGAGCCGGTGCGCCACGTTCCGCTCGGCGGCGATCATCGCTTCGACCAGTCCTTCGTCGTCGAGGACGAACTCCGACTCCTTGAGATCGAAGTCGATCGAGCCCCGGCGCCGGCGCCGCGCGTGCAGGATGCCGAACAGCTCGTGCATCCGCTCGAACATCGGGACGAGCTCGTGATGCTGCTCCATCGCGCCGGGATCGCGGTCGCTGAGAATCGCGTTGACTTCCGTGTAGGTCATTCGCGCCCGGCTGTGAATGACGCCGTCGTGCATCTCGTAGCGGACGACCGCGCCGTTCTGCCGGTCCACTTCCATCAGGCACGACTGTACGAGCCGGTCGACATGGGGATTGAGGCTGCAGAGCCCGGTCGACAGATCCGACGGAAACATGTGCACGGCCCGCTCGGGAAAGTACACGGACGTGGCACGCTCGTACGCCTCCCTGTCGAGTGCCGACCCCTCTCTGACGTAGTGCGACACGTCGGCGATGTGCACGGCCAGCCAGAAGTTGCCGTTTGGCAGCCGATCGATGGAGATGGCATCGTCGAAGTCGCGGGCGTGCTCGCCGTCGATGGTCACCGTCGGCCACTCGCGGAAGTCGGTCCGGCCCGCCATGTCGCGCTCGCGTACGTGCTGGCCGAGGCGCCTGGCTTCGGCCACGGCGTCTTCGCCGTGGCTGTCCGGCAGGCTGTACTTGCGAATGATGACCGTGGTGTCGACGCCGGGCGCGTCGAGCGGCCCCAGCACCTCGGTCACGCGGCCCAGTGCGGGCCTGGTCGCCGTTGGAAAGCGCGTGATCTCGGCCGTGACCATCTCACCGGGTGAGGCGCCCTTCGTGTCACCGCGCGCGACCTGGACGTCCATGATGAGCCGCCGGTCGAACGGCACGACGAAACCCATGCCGGACTCGTCCAGGTCGTACCGCCCCACGACCCGCTGGGCGGCCCGCTCCAGGATGCGGACGATCCGGCCTTCGGCGCGATCGCTGCCCCGGCGATGCTCGACCCGCACGACCACGCGATCGCCGTGCATGGCCTGATTGAGGTTGTTCCCGGCGATGAAGATGCCGGCCGGCCCGTCGTCGGCTGGCGTCTCCGCATCGACGAACGCGAACCCGCGCGGGTTGGTCGACACGCGGCCCACGACGAGGTTCATGCGATCCGGCAGGCCGAAACGTTTGCCGCGGATCTCGATGAGCGCGCCCGATCCAACCAGCCCCTGCAGACGGCGCTTGAACGTGGCCCGTCCCTCGCGGGGAATGCCGAGTATTTGCAGTAGTTCCTTGACCGTCGCGGGGTGGTCCACCTCGTCGCGGATACGGCCCAGAATCTGCTCGTCTGACAACATGTGCTTCAAGTCTATCCCTTCGTTTTGGCGCGGGCGGCAGGGAAACACCCAACCGCCGGGCGCCCGTTGATGTCTACTGTTCCAGTGACCGTGGCTTTCGCTCGCCTCGCGCCCTCGGCCTCGACCACGGCGCCCTCCGCGGCCGGTCCAACGGCACGCGAAGGCGCGCTCCTCGAGGCCGCCAGGACGGGAAACCGCGACGCCTTCGGTGAGCTCGTCACGCTCCACGAGCGATCCGTGTTCACGACCACGCTCGCCGCGCTTGGCAACTCCGAGGAAGCCGAGGACGCCGCCCAGGACGCGTTCGTCATCGCCTGGCAGAAGCTCCCGGGATTCCGTGGGGAGGCCTCGTTCCGGACCTGGCTGCTGACCATCGCCTGGCGAAAGGCGCTCGACCGGCGAAGGAAACGCCACCTCTGGTGGACGCGTGTCGCACCGCCACCGGTTGACGGGCCGGCGCCCGTCGACCTGCTGGTCGAACCGGCCCGCGACCCCGAAGAGCGTGCGGTGTCGGCCGACCTCCTGCGGCGGACGCGGGCCGAGATTCTACGCCTCTCGCCCAAGCTCCGTGACGCGCTGCTTCTCGCCTGTTCCGGCGTTCACACATACGACGAGATCGGCGCGATGCTCGCCATCCCGGTCGGCACGGTCAAGTGGCGCGTTGCCGAGGCCCGACGCGTCCTCAGCGTCCGTCTCGCCGACGGCAAGCCGCCGAAAGGTCCATCATGAATCCCCACGCATTCGACCAGGCCATTGCCGAGGCTGCCCGTTCGCTCGTCGTGGGCAGCCCGTCCGGCAGGCTCCGCCCGTCCGTCCTGGCACGACTCGACCAACGCCCGGCCGTGGCGTTTCCCTGGATGGCCGTGCCCGCCGCGGCCGTCGTCCTGACCGCGGTTCTCGTCAGCGTGCCGGCCGGTCCCCTCGGGCTGCCGGCTGTGCCCGGTGCGGCATCGCTCCGGATTCCTGCCGCCGCGGAAAACCCCGCTGCTGCGCGGGTCGACGTGCCGACCGTTCGATTGACTGAGGCGGTCCCGACGCCCCGGCCTGAATCTGCGCCAGTGGCCATGGCGACCGTCTCCGAAGCCGAAGCCGCGTGGCAGGCCGCCGCGGTCGCGCCGCTCCCGGAGCCGGCCACGCTCGTCGTCTCGGTCGGCCAACCGGAGGCGGTCACGCTCCCTCTATTGGAAGTACGGGAGCTCGGCACGGCACCCTTGACGGTTGCCCCGCTCCGCAGTGAACGGGCGCCGCGCCTCCCGTGACCCGTCACCCGAAAGGACATGACATGCGCACGCTGATACTCGGTCTTCTGCTCACGACGCTCACCGCGCCGCCGCTCGCCGCACAGGAGCCGCCGCCACCACGGCCGCAGCCGGCCCCGGCGGCCCAGCCTCGCCTCGCACCAGGGTCGAGCTTCACGAACATCAAGCTCGACTTGACGATTACGGACACCTACGCGGAAACGCCGTCGACGAAGACGGTGACCATGCTCGTGATGGACGGCGAACGCGGGAGCATCCGAACGGCCAATCGGCTGCCGGGGAGCGGCATCAACGTGGCGCTGAACATCGATGCCATCGCCAATCTGGTGCCCGACGGGAGCGGCCGGATTCGCCTGCGGCTCACGTTCGAGTACACGCCGGCCCAGACCGGCCCACCCGACACCCGTCCGATGGGGCCAGCCGAGCTCACCGAGTCGCTGACGGTCGTCGTGGAAAACGGCAAGGAGCTCGTGATTTCGCAGTCGGCCGACCCGCTGACCAATCGGCGGGTCACCGTGGAAGTCAGCGCGACCGTTCTGAAGTAGCCCCGGCGGTCGAGGCGACCGACTCGAGCGTCCGGAGCGCGGCCTCGGCCGCGCTTCCGGCCTCCGGGTCGAGCGCCGTCGCGCGCTCGGCCGCTTCGCCGAGATACCCGAGGGCCACCTCGAGCAATCCTGCCCGCTCGGCCAACCCCGTTTCGCGCAGGCGCGTCTGGAGCCGCTGAACCACGCCGTTTGCAGCCTCGAAGGCGGTTCGCGCGTCACCGAAATTGGCCGCCACGAGGCTCAGTTGGCCCTCGAGCACGAGGGTACGCGCCTCGAAGAACCCGGCATGCTCAGCCGCCCGGCCGGCGGCCACTTCTGCCGCCGAGCGCCCGGAGGAGCCCACGACCCACCCGGCCGCAAAGGCAACTGCCAGAGCCAGGGCGATCCAACTCAGCCGTTTCATGAACGTGATGCCGGTTCAGGCGCTCGCCGGCTCGGGGCCACGGGCAGGATCAGTGCAGGGTCTCGGGATCGGTCCAGGCTGACAGATTCGTCACGAGGTCGAATTTCCGCAGAAGCTCGCTCACGACCTCGCACGCATCTTCACGCTGGCTCAACTGCTCGACCGTCGCCAGGATGCGCGCAAGCGCGTCCTCGGCCTGAGCGATGGCGCGTTCGGAATAGAACTCACGCTGCCGTTCCAGACACCGATGGTGTTTGAGGAATTCTTCCCGGAAGAAATCAGCCATGCACTGACAGCTCGGACCGCAGAACAGCGCTGACTGAATCGTGACGTCCAAATCCGCGATACGGCTTTTTGAGGCCATTACGACTGGGGCTAGTAGAAGTCTAGGCCCGGCCCGCGGCCAGTGTCAAATCCGTGTGACGCCAGCAGGCGCGACGGCCGATTTTGCGCAGGCGCACGGGCGTCTCAACGGCCGAGGACGTCGTGCAGCAGCTTGGCGACCAGCTTCGGATCCGCCTTGCCGCCACTCGCCTTCATGACCTGGCCCACGAGGAATCCGAACGTGGCCGCACGCCCGGCCCGGAAGTCGGACACGGCGCGCTCCTCGCGTGCCAGGACTTCGTTGACGATCGCCCTGAGGGCCTCCGGATCGGCGACCTGCGAGAGGCCTTCCTCATCGACGATCGCGCGTGCCGACCGCCCGGTCGTCCACATTTTCTCGAACACCTCCTTGGCCACGGAGCTCGAGACGACACCCTGCTCGGCCAGTCGGACGAGCTCGGCGACTTCCTCCGGCCGTAGCGGCACGGCCGCCATGTCGTCGCGACCCGCGAGTTTGAGTCGTCGCTGAATCTCGCCCATGAGCCAGTTGCCGGCCGGCTTGGCCGGCGCGCCGGCCCGGACCATGGCCTCGAAGTAGTCGGCGCCACCGGAGAGCAGCCTGACCAGCAGATCCGCGTCGTAGGGCGACAGGCCGTACTCGGCAACGAGGCGGGCCTTGCGGACCTCGGGCAGCTCCGGCAGGGCTCCACGAATCGACTCCACCCAGGCGGTGTCCACGACCACGGTTGGCAGGTCCGGCTCCGGGAAGTAGCGATAGTCGTGCGCCTCTTCCTTGCCGCGCATCGACTCGGTCCGTCCGGTCTTGCTGTCCCACAACCGCGTTTCCTGACTGACCGACCCGCCGCGCTCGAGGATCTCGATGTGCCGCTCGATCTCGAACTCGAGTGCTTTCTCGAGGTACCGGAATGAATTGACGTTCTTGACTTCCGTCTTCGTTCCGAATCGCGCGTCGCCCGTGCGGCGGACCGACACGTTCGCGTCACAGCGCAGGCTGCCCTCTTCCATGTTGCCGTCGCTCACGCCGAGCGCGACGAGCATCTCGCGGAGCCGCGAGAAGCACGCGGCGGCCGCCTCGGCCGACCGCAATTCCGGCTCGGTGACGATTTCGACGAGCGGCACACCGCTTCGATTGAAGTCCAGATACGTCACCGTGTCGGAGTCGGCAAACCCGTGGTGCAGCGACTTGCCCGCGTCTTCCTCGAGGTGAAGACGCGTGAGGCCGACTCGCCCGCCGCCGGCCGCCCCGGTCATCTCGATGCCGCCGCCGGTTGCCAGAGGCCTGTCGTACTGCGAGATCTGATACCCCTTGGGCAGGTCCGGATAGAAGTAGTTCTTTCTCGCGAACACGGATTCGGCGTGCACCGTGCACCCGAGGGCGACCGCCGCGCGGATGGCCATCTCGACCGCCCGCCGGTTCAGCACGGGCAGCGCGCCAGGCAGGCCGAGGCAGACCGGACACACCTGGGTGTTCGGCGGCGCGCCGAAACGGGCGGAACACCCGCAGAAGATCTTGGTGGCGGTGAGCAGCTGGGCGTGGACTTCCAGGCCGATGACGGGCTCCCAGGACATCGGTCTCATCTTACCGGCGCCGGGCACGGGGCGAACGCCCCGCGCCCTGGCCGCGTCTCTAGATCCTGGGTCCGGCGGCCTTGACGGCCGGTGAGGCCGTCGCTTCGAACGACCGGAAATTGTCGACGAACATCTGTGCGAGCTTCTTCGCCTGGGTGTCGTACGCCGCCTGATCCGACCAGGTCTTTCGCGGCGTCAGCACGTCAGCCGGCACACCCGGGCAGCTCTTTGGCACCGGAAGGTTGAAGATCGGATCCACGTCGACGCCAACGCCCTCGAGCTTGCCGTCGAGCGCGGCCGAGATCATGGCCCGCGTGTGCGCGATCTTCATCCGCGAGCCGACGCCGTACGGCCCGCCGGTCCATCCGGTGTTGACGAGCCAGACTTTGACGTCGTGTCCGGCAATCCGTTCGCCGAGTAGCCTCGCGTACACGTTGGGCTCCCAGACCATGAATGGCGCCCCGAAACAGGTGCTGAACGTCGCCTTCGGCTCGGTCACGCCACGCTCGGTGCCGGCCACCTTCGCCGTGTATCCAGAGAGAAAGTGATACATGGCCGCCTCCGGCGAGAGCCGCGCGATGGGCGGCAGGACGCCGAACGCGTCAGCCGTCAGCATGACGACGTTGCGCGGATGGCCGCCCTGTCCCGACGGCACCGAGTTCTCGATGTAGCTGAGCGGGTAAGCGCCCCGCGTGTTCTCGGTGAGCGCGTCATCGTCGAGGTGCAGCTCGCGTGTGACCGGATCGAACATGACGTTCTCGAGGATGGTCCCGAACTTCTTCGTCGTCGCGTAGATCTGCGGCTCGGCTTCGGCCGAGAGGCGAATCATCTTCGCGTAACATCCGCCCTCGAAATTGAAGACGCCGTGGCTGCTCCAGCCGTGCTCGTCATCGCCGATGAGTTGCCGGGCAGGATCGCTCGAGAGCGTCGTCTTCCCCGTGCCCGACAATCCGAAGAACAGCGCCACGTCGCCACCCGGGCCGATGTTGGCCGAACAGTGCATCGGCATCACGTCGCGCAGCGGCAGGAGGTAGTTCATGACGGTGAAGATCGACTTCTTGATCTCTCCCGCGTAATTGGTGCCGCCAATGAGGACGAGCCGCTTGGCGAAATTGAGCAGGATGAAGACTTCCGAATTGGTGTGGTCTTCCGACGCGACGGCATTGAAGCTCGGCGCGTCGATCACGGTGAACTGCGGCTCGTGGGCCAGCTGCCTGGCCGGGTCGTTCTCGGGGATGAACAGGTGGTGCGCGAACAGGCTGTGCCAGGCGCGCTCGGTGATGACCCGGATGGGCAGACGGTAGGCCGGATCGGCGCCGGCCCAGCAGTCCTGCACGAACAGCTCGCGTCCCTTGAGGAAGGCCGCCATCCGCCGATGCAGGTGGTCGAACGATGCGGCGTCGATCGGCCGGTTCACCTTCCCCCAGGCCACATGCTGCTCGCTCGAGGGCTCTCGCACGATGAACTTGTCGTTCGGCGACCGGCCGGTGTGCTGGCCGGTGCGGCAGACGAGCGGCCCGCCGGCAGCGATGATGCCCTCGCGGCGCCTCACCGCCTCCTCGTACAGCAGGCCGACGCCCGAATTCCAGTGGACGTGTGCCGACCCGTCGATTCCGACGGCCTCGAGCCCGACCTTTCGCACACCTTGAGACATGCAGGAGACTCCTTCAACCTGAATAAACGGCCAATTCTACAGCGGTTTGCAGTTCTCTGTAGCGGCACGGTGGGGGGACCTCCCCCGGGGCATATTCCGGCCGGGACTGCTACACTGGCTCACGTAAACGCTTGAAAACCCGGATCGTATCCATGACAGGACCCGAGACACCGCCCCTTTCGACCCGCGAGGCCGACGCCAGGGTTGCGGTGGATGTCAAGGCGCTCCAGGCAGTCGGACGGACCGACGCGGCCCGTGAGCGCTTCTCGGAACTGGTCGGGAGACACCAGCGTCGGGCCGCGCGCATCGCCTTTCACTACCTGCGCGAGGCCGCCGACGCTGACGAGGCCGTGCAGGATGCCTTCGTGAAGGCCTATCTGCACATCGGGACGTTTCGAGAGGAGTTGCCGTTCGAGGTCTGGTTCACGCGCATCCTGATCAATGGATGCCTCGACCGCCTCAAGGCACGACGCCGGCGCGAACGCTGGCTGGCACCACCGCCGCTCGACCCGTCAGGGGTGGAGCGGAATCCGGCTGATTACCTCCCGTCAAGGGGGCCCAGCCCGGAAGATCAGGTGCTGTCGAACGAGCGGCGTCGCCAGGTGATGGCGGCCCTGAGCCATTTGCCGGAACGACAACGGATGGTGTTCATGTTGAGTCATTTCGAGGGCCGGTCGTCACGCGAGGTCAGTGCCATGACGGGCCTGAACGAGTCGACGGTCAGAGTGCACCTGTTCCGCGCCATCCGGCGCCTCCGTGTCCTGCTCTCGAAGGATCCGGCCGTCGCCAGCCGGGTCACGAGGAGGTCGAGCCATGCGAATCGTTGACGCTGTCTTTCGCAACGGGCATCTGTCGGAGCAGTCTCTGGCAGAGGCGCTGCTCACCGGCGACCGCCCGGCACACCTCGACCGCTGTGATGTCTGCGCCGAACGCGCCATCGAGATGGGCCGGTGGCTCGACCAGATTCGCTCGATAGCCGCCGAAGAGGCCGCTGCCGCCTTCCCGCCCGAGCGACTGGCCATCCAGCACGCGCAGATCCTGCGCCGCCTGGAGCAGATGGACCAGCCCGCGAGGGTCATCAGCTTCCCGAGCCAGTACCGGCTCGAAACGCCGGCCGCCCACGCGAGGCGGGTGTCCCCGGCCTGGGTGGGCGTGGCGGCCGCCGCAGGACTCGTGCTTGGCGTCATCGGCGGCCAGATCACGGCCCGGATGGACGAAGGTGGCGCCCTCACGACCGCCGAGCGGACCGCGCCGGAACAGCCGGCGCTCGGCCCATCCGCGCCGTCGATCTTCGATTTCGACCTCGAGAACACGTCGCTGCGCGGCACCCCGGCGGGCGTCCTTGACGAGATGACGCCCCGCGCCATCGACGGGCTGGTCTCGGCCCGGGCGGGCGGGTAACGGCCTGAACTGGGCCGAAAACCGCTACAATGACCGGATGCCGTTTCGGTCAATAGAGGCCGCGGCCACCTGATGCCGCCGATCATCTTCCGCAAGGGCCTCGACCTGAAGGCCGCTGTCGCCGACCAGCTCGCCACCGCGTACCACAGTGCGGTCGTCGATGAGATTCGTGCGGCCGGATTCGTCTGGCGGCACGGCCGGCTGACCATCCATCTGGCCCGGGAGTTTGGCTTCTGCTACGGCGTCGACCGGGCCGTCGACTACGCGTACCAGACCCGCAGGAAGTTCCCGGCCAAGCGGGTCTTCCTGACGGGCGAGATCATCCACAATCCCCACGTCAACGACCAACTGCGGGCCCAGGGCATCCGTCTGCTCACCGATCCGGGGGAAGATCGCTCAACGCTCGGCCCGGACGACGTCGTCATCCTGCCGGCGTTTGGCGTCTCGGTCGGCGACCTGGCCCGCCTCGACGAGCAAGGCTGCACCCTGGTCGACACCACCTGCGGGTCCGTGCTGAACGTCTGGAAGAACGTCCGGCGGTACGCGAGCGAAGGCTTCACGTCCGTCATTCACGGCAAGGTCACGCACGAAGAGACGCGCGCCACGGCGTCGCAGGCCACTCAGTATCCCGGCGGGCATTTCCTCGTGGTACGAGACGAAGACGAAGCCCGCGTCGCCTGCGAGTTCATCCGGAACGGAGGCGATTCCGCTGACTTCATCCGGACGTTCGGGGAGGGCCTCTCCCCCGGCTTCGACCCCGCGCGCCACCTCGAGCGAATCGGCTGTGCGAACCAGACGACCATGCTCATGGCCGAGTCGCTGCTCATCGGGGAGATGTTCCGCCAGGCCATGGCCGACCGCTACGGGCCCGGCGAACTGCCCGATCGTTTTCGGGCCTTCGACACGATCTGCAGTGCCACCCAGGAGCGCCAGGACGCCATCGTGCAGTTGCTCGACGAGCACGACCTCGACCTGATGGTCGTGATCGGCGGCTACAACAGCTCGAATACCTGCAATCTGGCCCGGATGAGCGCCGAGCGGGTGCCGACCTACCACATCGCCGAACCGGCCTGTCTGGTCTCGCCGGACGAAATCCGGCATCGGCCGATAGGCCTGCCTTCGACCACCCAGGTGCCCGAAGCCACGTCGGCCGGGTGGCTGCCGACCGGCCGGCTGCGGGTCGGTCTGACGGCGGGCGCCTCGACGCCGAACAACGCGGTTGGCCAGGTCGTCGAACGACTGGGGATGCTGTCCGAGGGGGTGCCGAGGCAGCCGGGTGCGGCAAACGGAGGCGCCTAGGCGGGCGGGCCGGACGATGCGTGGCGGGGGCGTAAACGGCCAGACCGAGACAAACGTAAGTCATAGCGTGATAGACAGTAAGCTCTCGATGCACGGAAAGGTGCTGCTCGGCGTGACGTCCGTTGTCGTTTTGGTCACGGCAGCGTCAGGTGGCATGGGCCTGTGGGCTGACGAGTCGACCGCCACTCCCCTCGCGGCGGCAACGGCCGACGCGAGCCTGGAGCAGCGCGGAGGCTACGCGAGCTCGAGTCAGCGTGCGGGCCAGCCGCAACGCCAGCCGGCGCCCGACCCGCTGCCGCCCGCGCGATGGCCGTGGTGGCGGGACGCCGACGTCCAGCGCACCGTCGGGCTCTCTGCCGATCAGGTCCAGCGGCTCGACGCGATCGTGAAGGAACGCGAGGAGGCCCTGGCGCCCTTCATCGCCGAATGGCGCCGGCAGCTCGAAGTGCTCAACCAGATGGCCCGCGAGCGGCAAGTGAGCATCGAGGAATTCTCGATCCAGGCGTCACGGGTGGATTCGCTCTACACGAAGCTCACCGAGAGCCGCACGATCATGCTGTACCGCATGTCGCGCGAGCTGAGTGACGAGCAGTACGCGAAGCTTCAGGAGGTCCGTGATCGACGTTCGCGCGGTGGCAACCGCGGGAGCCTGCCGAACCGGTAGTCCTCGACAACGAACCGGCCGGGCCGAGGTCAGCATCGGCGGCCACGATGGGAGTAGAGGCGCAATGAACAACACTCTGCGGAGCGTGAAGGTATGGGCAGCGACGGCTTCGGCCGTCCTTCTGGCGTCGGGAGCCGCGGCGCAGCAGGCGACCGGGCAGGCCGGCGCGCAGACCGGGGCCACCCGGTACGTCGTCGGGCAGGCGAAGCCGCCGGAGGTGCCGGGGGCGAGCGTCCGAAACATGACGCTCGAAGACGCCTATGCCGTCGCCCTCGAGAACAACCTCGAGCTCAAGGTGGCGCGCATGAACCCGCAGGGCGTCGACTACCAGTTGCAGAGCGCGCGCGCGGCGTTCACGCCGAGGTTGAACGGCTCGTACTGGTACAACAACTCGACCACCACCAGCAACTTCTCGCTCGATGGCGTCTCGTCGGTGAGCACGCTCAACCAGAGCGGCAACACGTCTCTGGCGCAGACGCTGCCCTGGTACGGCGGCACGATGAGCCTCAACTTCAACAACGCGCGCAGCTCGAGCAACCAGATTACCAACCGCTTCAACCCGAGCTTCACGACGTCGCTGAACTTCTCCTACACGCAGCCGCTCCTCGAGGGGTTCAAGATCGACACGACCCGCAACCAGGTGCGCACGCTCCAGATCCAGCGCGAGGTCGTCGACCTGCAACTCGAGACGTCGATTGAGAACACGAGGGCGGCGGTCCGCCAGGCCTACTGGTCGCTGAAGGGCGCGATCGAACAGATCGAGATTCAGCGGCTCGCCCTCGAGCTCGCGCAACGCCAGTTCGAAGACAACAAGATCCGGGTCGAGATCGGCACGATGGCGCCCATCGAGACAACGACGTCCGAAACGCAGGTCGTCAACGCCGAACAGGCCCTGGTCAACGCCGAAATCAGCTGGCAGACGGCCGAGCTGGCCCTCAAGCGCCTGCTCGCGAGCGGTCCGGACGACGAGTTGTACCGGACGACCATCAACCCGGTGGACCTGCCGACCTATGAGGCGCCCACTGTCGACCCTGGCCCCACCGCCATGCGGTCGCTCGACCAGCGGCTCGACCTCATCCAGGCGCGGCGCAACATCGACATCAGCCGCCTGAACCTCGAGGTCTCGAAGAACACGACCCTGCCGACGCTCGACGTGACCGGCGCCTACCGCCTGTCGGGCACGTCGGGTGGCTACGCCGACACGTGGACGTCGATTCGCTCGATCGACAATCCGACGTGGAGCGCCTCCTTGAACTTCAGCTACCCGATCGGCATGAGGCAGGCGAAGGCCAACTACGCCCGGTCGCAGCTGCAGCTCGACCAGTCGCTCGCGTCGCTCAAGTCGCAGGAGCTCAGCGTGGCCAACGAGGTCTTCAACGCGGGCCTGACCGTGCAGAACACCTACAAGCAGCTGCAGGTGGCGATCAAGGCGGCCGAGGTGTCACAGCGGAACGCCGACGCCGAGCAGGTGCGGTTCGACGTCGGGCTCTCGAACAGCTACAACGTCGCGCTGGCGCTCAACAATCTCACGAGCGCGCGGCTGAGCGAGCTCAGCCGCACGATCGCGTACATCAACGCCGTCGCCGAGTTCGAGCGCGTGCAGCGGATCGGGCGTTAGTGTCACGTCTTCACCGGTTCCCGAGCGCCACCCATGCGTAGGGCTTTCGTCACGATGCTCGCTTGCTGCGGCGCTCGGCGCCGGGGCCTGGCTGTACTTCTCGCCCGGGGCCGCCCCGACGGCGGCCGCCGGCGCGGGTGCCGGCAGCGGGTCGTCGCCTCGCGGCATGGGCCGCGGTGGGCGCGCCCCGATGACGGTGGAACTGGCGCCCGTCGGCCGCCGCCCGCTCACCGACTACGTCACCGTCGTCGGCAATCTCATCGGCCTCGCCACCGTCGATGTCGTCCCACGAGTGGGCGGACGCATCGAGTCGATCACGGTCCGCCTCGGCGATCGCGTGGGCCGGGGCCAGACCGTGGTGAAGATCGAGGACCGCGAGATCCGCGAGCAGATCAACCAGGCCGAGGCCAGCCTCGACGTCAGCAGAGCCAATGTCGCCAATCGGGAGAACGACGTGCGCGTCGCCGAACTGGCTCTCGAACGCGCAAAGACCAGCTTCGACAGGGGCATTGCGTCGCGGCAGAGCTGGGAAGACGCCGAGGCGCGGTACAGCGCTACCGTGTCGCAGCTGACGGTCTCGAAGGCGCAGCAGGCCCAGACCATGGCGCGGGTCGACGAGCTGAAGATCACCCTCTCGAACACGACCGTGCAGTCGCCCGTCGACGGCTTCGTCAGCCGGCGAAACCTCGACGCGGGCGCCTTCGCCAACGCAAACACCGTGGTGCTCTCGGTCGTCGACATCAGCACCGTGCGGCTCATCGTGAACGTGGTCGAACGCGACTTCCGGCGCGTGACGCCCGGCGTGGCCGCCGAGGTCGAGGTGGACGCCTTTCCGGGCGAGAAGTTCTCGGGCACCGTCAGCCGCGTCGCTCCGGTCTTCGACCCGGCGACGCGCACGGCCACAATCGAGATCGAAGTTCCGAACCCGGGGTATCGATTGAAGCCCGGGATGTACGCGCGCGTGCGGCTGACGGTCGAGGAGCGCCTCGACGCGCTCACCGTACCGCGCAACGCCGTCGTCGACCAGAACGGGCAGCGGGGTGTCTTCGTGCCGGTCGAGGACTCGGCACGGTTCCAGCCGGTGACGACCGGCATCCAGACTGACGCGTTCATCGAGATTCTCGACGGGCTCTCCGACGGGCAGCGCGTCGTCACGACGGGCGCCCTCGCGCTTCGAGAGGGCGACCGCATCGTCGTCGTCGAGCCGGGTCAGGGCCGTGGCGCGCCGGGCGCCGCCCAGCCGGCCGGCCGCGGCGGACGCGAGGGCGGCGGACCGCCGACAACGGGGCGCGGGTAGGCCGCACAGGGAATCCGAGCGGAGTTCACGCACAGATGAGCATTCCACGAATTGCCATTCACCGGCCGGTCACGATGTTCATGATGTCGGCCGTGGTCGTGTTGCTCGGCGCGATTGCGCTCGTGCGGCTGCCCGTCGACCTGCTACCCGACGTGACCTACCCGAGCCTCACCGTGCGCGTCGGCTACGCCGGCGTCGGCCCGCTCGAGATCGAGGAGCTCATCGTGCGGCCGCTCGAGCAGACGCTCGCGGCCGTGCCGGGGCTGGAGCAGATTTCGGGCACGGCCTCGGAAGGCTCGGGCACGGTCCGGCTCAACTTCGCCTGGGGCTCCGACCTCAACGAGGCGGCTGACGAAGTGCGGACGCGCGTGGATCGCGTGAGAGGCCGCCTGCCGGAAGAGGCCGATCCTCCCACCATTTTCAAGTTCGACGCCAACACCTTCCCCATCGTCGAGCTGGGCGTCGAAGGCGACTACGACACGGTGACGCTCCGCGAGTTGGCCGAGACCGATCTCGTGCCCCGGCTCGAACGGGTGGAGGGCGTGGCGGCGGTCACCGTCGACGGCGGCCTTCGCCGGCAGGTCCGGGTGGAGCTCTCGCGCGAGAAGATCACGGCACTCGACCTGCCCGTGGACCGGGTCGTGGCTGCCATCCGGACGGAAAACCAGAACGTGCCGCTCGGCGAAATCGACGAGGGTGACACGACGTACCTGCTGCGCAGCCAGGGCCAGTTCGAGAGCATCGACGCGCTGCGCAACCTCGTCGTCTTCACCCGATCGGGCGTGCCGATCTACCTGCGCGACATCGCCGAGGTGCGCGACGGCACGGAGGACGAGCGGTCGTTCCTCCGGATCAACGGCAAGTCGGGCGTGCGGATGCGCGTCACGAAGCAGTCGGGCAAGAACACGGTGGCGATCGCCGACGCGGTCCGGGCCCAGGTCGCGCGGATCAACGAAGAAGTGCCCGGCGTCTACCTCTCGGTCCTGCAGGACCAGTCCACCTACATCGAGCAGTCCATCGCGGCCGTGCGCGAAGCCGCGCTCTTCGGCGCCTTGCTCGTCATCGTGGTGCTCTTCGTCTTTCTGCGCAACCTCCGGTCGACGTTCATCATCTGTACGTCTATTCCGATCTCGATCGTCGGCACGTTCGCCCTGCTCTACTTTTCGGGCTTCACGCTCAACACGATGACGTTCGGCGGACTCGCGCTCGGCGTGGGCATGATCGTCGACGCGTCGATCGTCGTGCTCGAGAACACGTTCCGGCACATGGAGATGGGCAAGCCCCGCATGCAGGCGGCCATCGAGGGCAGCGAGGAAGTCTGGTCGGCCATCCTCGCGTCGACGCTCACCCACATTGCCGTGTTCGTGCCGCTGCTCTTCTTGAGCGGCGTCTCGAGCGTGCTCTTCAAGCAGCTCTCGATCGTCGTCATCTTCTCGCTCACGATGGCGCTCTTCGTGGCGGTCACCGTGGTGCCGGTGCTGTGCTCGCGGTTGCTGCGGCTGCCGACGCCGCTCGACAAGCGGCGCGGCCTGTCGGGCCGCATCTTCACGGCGAGCGAGCGCAGCTTCATGACGGTGGACAACGGCTACAGGAGCCTGCTGCACACGGCCCTTCAGCACCGCCCGACCGTCGTCGGAGGCGCCGCCGCGCTCACCGTGCTCGCCGTGCTGCTGCTGCCGAGAATTCCGTCGGAGCTGCTCCCACAGACTGATGAAAGCGAAGTGTCGGTCACCGCGAGGATGCCCGCCGGCACGCGGATCGAGCGGACCGATGCCGTTTCCCGCCGGCTCGAGGACATGATCCGCGCCTCGGTCCCCGAGGCCGTCACGATTTCCGCCTCGTCCTCGTCGCGCGGGTTCATGGGCGGCGGGGCCACGAGCGCCAACCTCAACGTCAAGCTCGTCCCACTTACCGAGCGCGACCGGTCGAGCGACCAGATCGCGCAGGACCTCCGCGAACTGCTCGTGGGATTGCCCGGCGTGACGATCTCGACGCGGGCCTCGGGCGGCAACAACCAGATCAACCGCGCGCTCGGCGGCGGTGGCGGCGAGAGCCGCATCGCAGTCGAGATCCGCGGCTACGACCTCGGCGACGCGGCGCGCGTGTCGGAGGCCGTCCTGGCGGTCATGCGCCAGACCCCGGGCATCGCCAACCCGCAGCTTGGACGGGAGGAGGGCCGCCCGGAGCTGGCCATTCGCGTCGACCGGCCAAAAGCGGCGATGCTCGGTCTGTCGGTCTCGTCGGTCGCCAACACCATCCGCACGAACATCGGCGGCACGCAGGCGGCCTTCTACCGCGAACGCGGCAAGGAGTACCCCATCGTCGTTCGGCTCCGCGAGGAAGACCGCGAACGGGTGGAATCGGTCGACGACATCCTCATCAGCTCGCCGTCCGGACAGGTACTGCCGGCAAAGAACCTCCTGGTGGTGGATACGCAAACCGGTCCGACGCAGATCGAACGCAAGAACCAGGAGCGCATCTTCCGCGTCAACGCCGAGCTCGAGGCGGGCACCACGTTGAGCGACGCCATCGACGCGGTGCGCGCGCGGCTGCCCAGCCTGACGCTCCCGGAGGGCTTCTCGGTGGGCTTTGGCGCTGAAGTCGAGGAGCAGGCCCGGGCGTTCAACCAGCTGCAGGTGCTGCTCATCCTGGCCGTGCTGCTGGTCTACGCGGTCATGGCGTCCCAGTACGAGTCGCTGCGC
The DNA here is from genome assembly GCA_963752045.1 of uncultured Acidobacteriota bacterium. Taxonomy (GTDB): domain Bacteria; phylum Acidobacteriota; class Vicinamibacteria; order Vicinamibacterales; family SCN-69-37; genus DATKDF01. The sequence goes on from CAVVWN010000003.1 coordinate 121,387, forward strand.
GACCCGTTCATCGTCATGTTTTCGGTGCCCGGCGCGGCCATTGGCGTGGTCGGCGCCCTGCTGCTCACGTCAACAGCCTTCAGCCTGCAGGCGTATATCGGAGTGATCATGCTGGCCGGTATCGTCGTGAGCAATGCCATTCTGCTCGTCGATTACACGAACATCCTGCGCCGCGACCACGGGTTGCCGCTGCGGGATGCAGTCGAGCTGTCGGGCCGCACGCGGCTGCGGCCCATCCTGATGACGACGCTCACGACGATTCTGGGCCTCGTGCCCATGGCGCTCGGGATCGGAGAAGGCGCAGAACTGCAGGCACCGCTCGCACGCGTGGTGATTGGTGGCCTGGCGGCTTCGACGCTGGTCACGTTGTTACTCGTGCCGACGGTGTACACGATTTTCGAAGAGGGTTTGGCCGGACTGCGGCGTGGAATGGCCCAGTCTCATCCGGAGCGAGCGTAGACGACCATGAAAAAGCTGTTGACGTTTCTGATTCTGATCGCGGCCGGCGCCGGCGGCACGTACTACTACTACGCAACCCAGCCCGTCGAGCAGGCCGAGGTCGTCAAAGCTGCGGTGTCGCAGGGAGACATCGTCGAAGCCGTCAAGGCCACCGGCACCATCGAAGCGATCCGCACCGTCAACATCGGATCGCAGGTGTCTGGCATCGTCAAGGACATCTACGCCGACTTCAACGACATCGTCACGGCCGGTCAGTTGCTTGCCGAGCTGGATCCGAGCCTCTTCGAGGTGCAGGTCAACATCCAGAAGGCGAACATCGAGCAGCGCCGGACCGACATCGAGAACCAGGAAATCCAGCTCGAGGATGCCCAGATCAAGCTCAAGCGCGCCGAGGAGCTGCTGGCCAAGGGCCTGACCTCCCAGGAGCAGTTCGACACGTCCAAGCTCACGGTCATCAATCGTCAGGCCTCGATCGAGAACGCCAAGAAACAGCTCGTCTCGGCTGAAGCCAACCTCCAGCAGGCCGAGCTGAACCTGAGCTACACGAAGATCTACTCGCCCATCGACGGCGTCATCGTCAACCGATTGGTCGACAGGGGCCAGGCCGTGCAGTCGAGTCTGAACGTGGCGCAGTTCTATGTGATCGCCACCGACCTGCGCGAGCTGCGGCTCACGGGCGGCGTCGACGAAGCCGAAATCGGCAAGATCCGGCCGGGCCAGGTCGTCGAGTTCACCGTCGACGCCTATCCGAATCAGCAGTTCCTGGGAACGGTCGAGAACGTCCGGTTGAACGCGTCGGTCCAGAGCAACGTCGTGACCTATCCGGTGTGGATCAACGCGAAGAACCCGGACCTCAAGCTCCGGCCGAGCATGACGGCCAACCTCGACATCATCATCTCCAAGGCGGTTGACGTCATCAGGGTGCCGAACACGGCTCTGCGCTTCAGGCCGAACACGGACATCTACCTGGCGCTGGGGCTGACGCCGCCGACGCCCGGCCAGGGCCGCGCCGGCGGGCAGGGCCGTCAGGGCGCTGCCGGTGACGCGCCGGCAGCCGCACCCGGTGCAGCGGCGCCGGCTCAGGGCGGCGGCCGCAGCGACGACGCGGCAGCCCAGCCTCCTGCTGGCGGACGGGGCGAGGCGGCGGGTTCGTCTGAAGCCGGGCCGGCTGGTCGCACCGGCCGGGGCTTCGGCGACACGAGCCAACTGACTCCGGAACAGGCCCGTCAATTCGCCGAGCGTTTCGCGGCCGGCGGCGAGGGTGGCGGCCGCAGCGGGCGACGGGGCGGCGCGGGCGGGCGAGGCGCCAACCAGCGACCGGCCAACACCGTGCCACAGACCCAGCTCGGCCGGGGCCGAATCGACGAGTACTTCACGCCCGTTCCGGCGACACGGTCGCGCGGCTCGGTGTGGACCTGGGATGCGGCCACCAAGGAACTGAAGCAGATCAACCTCACGCTCGGCGTGACCGACGGATCGATGAGCGAGTTGATTTCGGGCGACGTCGAAGTGGGTCAGGAGGTCGTGACCGGCGTGATCCTGCCGGCGTCGATGACCTCGCGCACCTCGACCCAGAGCAACCCGTTCCAGCAGGGCGGACGCGGCCCGGGCGGCGGCCCGGGTGGCGGTCGCGGTCGCTAGGGTGTCTCGCGGCAGGACGATGCGGGTGGAGGGACAACGCGCGTGGCGGTGATTTCGGTTCAGGACCTCACGAAGATCTACCAGGTCGGCGAGATTGAAGTCCGCGCCCTGCGTGGTGTGACACTCGACGTCGAGGCCGGTGAATTCGTCGCGGTCACCGGGCCGTCTGGCTCCGGCAAGTCGACGTTCATGCACATCGCCGGCTGCCTTGACCGGCCGACCGGCGGCGAGTACTTCCTCGATGGGCGCGACGTGTCGAAGCTCTCGAAGGACGACCTGGCGCGGGTGCGCAACCAGAAGATTGGCTTCGTCTTCCAGGGATTCAACCTGCTGTCGCGCACGTCGGCGCTCGACAACGTCGAGCTGCCCTTGCTCTATCAGGCGAAGAATCCGTTGCGGGCATCCGAGCGCCGGAAGCGGGCCATGGAAGTACTCGAGGCCGTCGGGCTGGCCGAGCGGTTTCATCACTTTCCGAACCAGCTCTCAGGCGGGCAGCAGCAGCGCGTGGCCATCGCCCGCGCGCTCATCAACCAGCCATCGATCCTCCTCGCGGACGAGCCGACCGGGAACCTCGATACACGAACGAGCATCGAGGTGATGGGCATCTTTCAGCGCCTCAACGAGGAGCGCGGCATCACGGTGCTCCTCATCACGCACGAGGCGGACATCGCCGAGTACGGCACCCGGATCATCCGCTTCCGGGACGGCCGCGTCGTCGCCGACCAGAAGGTGCTGCATCGACGCAATGCGGCAGACGAACTGGCCGCGCTGCCGCCGCCGGCGCCGGACGAAGTCACCGGCGAGGGCGAACACACGGACGAGGCGATGAGCGCCGGGCACTGAGCCCATCGACGGAGCACGACAGATGTCGATACTGATGACCTTCCGAATCGCCTTCAAGGCGCTCAGCCGCAACAAGATGCGGACCGCGCTGACGATGCTCGGCATGATCATCGGCGTGGCGGCGGTCATCGCCATGGTCGCGCTCGGCACGGGCGCCCAGGCCGCGATCGAGGAACAGGTCAAGTCCACAGGCACCAACCGGATCACCATCCGGTCCGGCAGCTTCGACCGCGGCGGTGTCCGCGGCGGCGGCGGCACGTCGACACGGCTCGTCCAGGCCGACGCCGACCTGCTGCGCACGCTCCCGGAAATCCAGTACGTGGCCGAGCAGGCCAGCACCCGCACGCAGCTCATCTACGGCAGCTCGAACTGGAACACCAGCATCCAGGGCACCAACGTGGACATGCCGGCCATCACGTCGTGGCGGGTCAAGTGGGGCGAGTTCTTCGGGCCCGACGACGTCCGGGCCGCAGCCAAGGTCATCGTGCTCGGCACCAACGTCGCGACCAACCTCTTCGGCGAGGGCGTGGACCCGTCGGGCGAGCTGATTCGCGTCCGTAACCACGTGTTCCGCGTGCTCGGCGTGATGGTCGAACGGGGCGCCGGGTCCGGCGGGCAGAACCAGGACGACCAGGCGTTCGTGCCGTATACCACGGTGCTCAAGAAGCTGTCGGGCCAGCAGAGCCTGAACGACATCATCGTGAGCTCCTACTCGGCCGACCGGATCGACGCGGCTGTCGCGGCCATCAACACCGCGCTGATGGCGGCGCACGACATCCCGCCCGGCGAGGATCCGGACTTCTTCGTCCAGACGCTCAACGACATCATTGCCCTCCGCACGCAGCAGACGTCCACCATGACGGCGCTGCTCGCTGGAATCGCCGGCGTCTCGCTCGCCGTGGGCGGCATCGGGATCATGAACATCATGCTGGTGTCGGTGACCGAGCGCACGCGCGAGATCGGCCTCCGCATGGCGATCGGCGCCAGGGGCACGGACGTGCTGCTCCAGTTTCTGATTGAAGCCATCGTGATCAGCATCGTGGGCGGCGCCGTGGGTATCGCCTGCGGCTATGGGGTCTCGGAGGCCGTCAAGTACTACAACAACTGGCCGTCGCTCGTGCCGGCCGAGGCGGTTTTCGAGGCCGTCGGCTTCTCGGCGGGCGTTGGCGTGTTCTTCGGGTTCTACCCCGCACGGAAGGCAGCCGGGCTCGATCCGATCGAGGCGCTGCGGTTCGAATGAGCGGGTGGTGGGTCTCGGTGCGGCGATACGCCGCCCCGATTTGGCGAGGAGCAGCAGTATGAAACGTGTATCAGCAGTGTTGAGCGCGGCGGCGGTGGTGCTGTGGGTGGCCGGCGTAGCTGCCCAGGCGAAGCCCAATTTCGCGGGCACGTGGACGCTCGACGCGGAGAAGACCGCGGCGGCAGGCGGCGGAGCGGGCGGTGGCGGCGGCCGCGGCGGCGGTGGTGGGGGCATGACGATCGCCCACGACGCGACGTCGTTCACGCTCACGGCGGGCCGCGAGGGCGCGCAGCCGGTCGTGTACAAGCTGGACGGCTCGGATACCCAGGTCCCGATGGGCCGCGGCGGGACGGCGACGGCCAAGGCCATGTGGGAAGGTAACACCATCGTCGTGTCGACCACCCGCGACATGCAGGGGACGATGATCACGACCAAGTCCGTCTACTCGATGGAAGGTGACTGGCTCGTCGTGTCCGTGACCGCGCCCCCGCGCGGCGGCGGCGACCCGACGACGACCAAGCGCTACTACAAGAAGAGCATGTAGTTTCGCTTCCTCGTGCGAAGGCACGACCCGGGCGCGGCACCGAAAGGTTCCGCGCCCGAGCTTTGTACGTCTACGGTTTCCGGCGCACGGCGGACCCGGTTTTCGCCGAAGCCGCCAGATCTCGAATCGTCGATCCGGTTTCCGGGTCGATCCAGTCAGGCGCGACTTCGGCGAGCGGGAGGAGCACGAACAGCCGCTCGCGGAACCGCGGGTGCGGCAGGGTCATGTCCGGGTCAGGGGCGTGCCGGACGACATCGCCATACAGAATGAGGTCGAGGTCGAGCGTGCGGGCGGCGCGGAACGACTCGCGCATCCGGCCGCGCGCCTGTTCGAGTGCGAGCAGGGACGTCAGGAGGTCTTCGGCTGCCAGCCTCGTCTCCCCCACGGCCGCGGCGTTGAGATACGGAGGCTGCTCGTCTGGCACGTCGACGGGGTCGGTCTCAACGACGGTCGAGACGCGCAGATTCGACAGCAGGCCGCCAAGCTGCTCGACGGCCCACGCGAGGTGGCCGCGGCGGTCGCCCAGGTTCGAGCCGAGGGCGATGGCAACGCGTACGGGGGAGTTACCCAACCCAGCGGACCGGAAGCACGCCGTCGCCGGTGCCGGGCGAACCAGGTCCGTTGGCGCGCCGGCCCAGGACGTCCTCGCGGCCGGCCGCGACCTGGTCGAAGAATCGCTTGTGCTCGAGCGTCTCGCCGAGGACCACGTTCATCATCGTGCGATGCCTTGCATGGGTCATGTCGCCGAGCCTCGGTCGCCAGCGCGACACGAACTCGTCGGCCGCCCGGGCGTCCTCCTCGACGAGCGGCCGCACCGTGTCCTTCCTGCCGAGTGGGGGCAGCACGGGCGGCGGAACCTCGTCGGGCGTCACGCCGGCATCAGCCAACGCCGCTTCGAGCCAGTTGAGGTGCGTGTCCTCGCGCGCGATGACGTACTGGTAGGCGTTGTTGGCCGCGTAGGCCGAGACGTGGCGCGCCACCGCCACATGTCGCTCGCGCATGGCGAGTTTCTCGCGGTGGAACTCCCGGAGGACGGAGGCCAGGTCGGCGGTCTTCACGAGTTCTGCTTCTCTTTGCAGGAAATGCAGACCCGCGTCCACGGAATGGCCTGCAGTCTCGCGCGGGCAATCATCTCGCCGCAGTCACGGCACACACCGTAGGTGCCCTTCTCCATTCGGAACAGGGCTTCCTCGATCGCCTGAAGGATCTTGGCGTCGGTCTGCTTCAGCTTGAGCTGAATGTGGACTTCGTTGTTGCCGCTCGCCTGGTCGGCCAGGTCGCCCTGCCGGCTATTGACGTCGGCGGAGGCCGGAAGCGGCCTCGTGCCTGTCGAGAGCGCCATGATCTCGCTGCGCTTGTGCAGGAGCTCTTCCTTGAGCTCTGCGAGGGCGGCGTCGTCAAGAACGTGTTCAGTCATCGGTATGGGAGCGGCCTCTGCCGCCGTGCTAGCCCTCGATCTTAGCACCGACCCGGTCCGGTGCGCGAATTGATGCTCCGTCGCTTCGCGCCCCGGTTCCGCCGCGCGCTCGCTGGGCTCGCTACTCGCGGCGCAGCGTGGCGAGCGGCTTGCGCACGAGCACGTCGAAGCTCGAGACGAGCCCGACGAGACTCACGAGAAGGCCCGTCGCGAGCACGCCGCCGGCGAGCAGGCCGGGCGTCGGATGCCAGGCGATGTCGAACACCCCGCGGCTGATGCCCCACGACAGGCCGAGCGCGCCGAGCGCGCCGAGCGCGCCGGCCAGCGTGCCGAGCAGCCCGTATTCGATGGCCACCATCGTGGCCAGCAGGCGCGTGCCCGCGCCGAGCGTGCGGTAGATCGCCGCTTCGTACAGGCGCTGGACCCTCGTGAGTGCGACCGCGCCCACGAGGATCAGGACGCCGCTCACGAGCGTGACCGCGCCCACGAGGGTCACCGCGAACGTGACGTTGCCAACGATCTCCCGGAGGGATGCAATCGCCTCGCCCACGTCGATCGCCGACACGTTCGGAAACTCCGCCACGAGCGCGCGCTGGAGGAGCCCCTGCGCATCGGGCGACGGCGCCAGATTGACGAAGCCGATGTGCGTCTGAGGCGTCCGATCCACTGCCGGTCCCGGCCGCAGCACGAACACGAACCCGCCACTCTGCGCCTCGCCCCATGCGACCTGCCTGACCGAGGTCACGACGGCCGTGAGCAGGCGCCCGGCCACGTCGAAGTGCATCACGTCGCCGACGCCGAGGCTGGCTTCCTCGGCGACGTCGAGCTCAATCGACACCTCGGTGTCTTCACCGGTCGCGGTCGTCGCCGACTCCAGCGGACCGCTCCAGAACGTGCCCGCCACGAGCCGCTCGTTCTCGGCCAGCCCGTCCCGTGACGTGACCCCGTATTCGCGAAGGAGCCGGCCCTCGCGCCGAAGGTCTTCCCGCGTGGGCAGCCGCACCCGGTTGCCCACCACACCCGTGACCCGGGCGCGCATCAGCGGCACGAGCTCGGGCGCACGGCCGACGTAGGGTTCGACGGCGCGGCGGACGCCGTCCACCTGGTCGGACTGAATGTCGATCAGGATCAGATCGGGCGCATTCCCGCCGATCTGCACCGCAAACTCGTCGAGGAGGTTGGCCTCGACGGCCCGGATGCCCAGGATGAAGAAGCAGCCGAGGCCGACCGAGAGCAGGATCACTCTGGTCTGGTTGCCTGGGCGGCCGAGGCTGACGACCGCGTGGCGAAGGGCAAAGCTCGTCGAACGCGCCAGTGGCGCGACGCCCCACACGAGCAGCCGTCCGGCAATCGCAAGCGTCCATCCGACGACGGCGAGCCCGGCGCACACATAGAGCCCGGTCCGCCACGAGCCGGCCTGCCACACGGCGATGGCCACGAGCGCCGCCAGCACGAACGCCCCGGCCAGCCTGCTGTACCGGTCGGCCTTCCTCGCGCTCGGCGCGGTGTCGGCCCTGAGCAGGAGCAGCGGCTTCACGTGCCGGATCTCGACGAGTGGCACCAGCGCAAAGAGCAGCGCGACCAGCAGGCCCACGGCCACACCCTGGACCGCCGCCGACAGTGTCAGGCCGACCTCGCCGACACCGAGGGGCTCGAGCAGCGAGGCCGGCACGAACCACATGGCCACAAAGGCCAGGCCGAGGCCGAGCAGGCTTCCCGCCGCCGCCAGCCAGAGCATGAGCAGCACGTATGTCGCCAGCACCTGCCTGCCCGTGGCGCCGACACACTTCAGAATCGCCACGCTCCGGATCTTCTGCTGGACGACGATCCGGGTGACGCTCCAGACCCCGATGCCGCCGAGGACGAGTACCGCGAAGCCGACGAGACTCAGGTGATTCTCGGCAATCGTCAGGTTGCGCCCGAGCCGGTCCTCGAGCGAACGCCAGGACTGCACCGACGCGACGTCGCGCGTGAGCGCGTTTCGCAGCCGCCGCGTCAAGGTCTCCACCTGGTCCTGCCGCACGCGCACGAGCACGGCCTCGGTGGCGCGACTGCCGAACCCCAGGAGCGACGTCGACCGCAGGTCCCCGACGTCGACGTAGACGCGCGGGCCGAACGCGAGGCCCGCACGCTGTACCCGATCCCGCGTGACGACGCCGGTGATGCGGAACGACTCCCCTCCCAGCCGCACCTCGTCGCCGACGGAGAGGCCCAGCTCGACGAGCAGGGCCGGCTGCACGAGCGCTCCCCGTCCAGTGACGAGGTCATGCCGATACGGCTGCCCGCCCTCGAGCTCGAGCGCGCCATAGAACGGGAATCCCGGTCCCACGGCGCGGATCTCCACGAGGCGCGTCGCCCCAGGCCGCTCGCCGCCGTCGGACACCACCATGGTCTGCGTTTCGATCATGTCCACGCGATCGAGAAACTCGGCCGACGCCAGCAGTCCGTCGACGCGCGCGCGAACGTCCGGGGTCCAGACCTGCCGCGACCGGATGACGAGGTCGGCCCCGACGAGTTCCCGGGCCTCGCCCACGAGCGTCACGCGGACGTTCTCGACGAGGCTGCGCAGCACCACGATCGCGCCCACGCCGAGCGCGACGCAGAGAAAGAAGAACAGGAGACGGCCCCAGGACGCGCGGGTCTCGCGCCAGGCCATCTTCAGGACGAACGTCACGCGCGTCCGCCGGCCGCGGCGTTGGCCGAGCGACCGACGACCCGGCCGTCACGGAGGCTGATCACCTCATCGGCGAGCGAGGCCAGCTCCGCGTCGTGCGTCACGAGCACGAGCGTGCGGTTCCGCTCGCGGTTGATCGACACGAGCAGCTCGATGATGTGATGGCCGGTCACGCTGTCGAGGTTGCCGGTCGGCTCGTCGGCCAGGAGGATCGGCGGGTCGTTGGCGAGCGCGCGCGCGATGGCGACCCGCTGCTGCTCGCCGCCCGACAGCTGCGACGGATAGTGATGAGCGCGCGCCTCGAGGCCCACATCGGAGAGCAGGGCCCGTGCCCGCTTCATCGCGTCGCGCGCGCCGGCGATCTCGAGCGGCACCAGCACGTTCTCGAGCGCCGAGAGCGAGGGCAGCAGGTGGAAGAACTGGAAGACGATGCCCACGAGCCGGCCGCGCAGGCGGGCGAGCGCCTCTTCGCCGAGGGTCGTGATGTCGGTGCCGTCGAGGCGGATGCGGCCGGTAGTCGGCGCATCGAGTCCGGCAATGAGGCCGAGCATCGTGGACTTGCCGCTGCCCGACGGGCCCGTGATGGCCACCGCCTGGCCCCGGTCGATCGAGAGCGACGTCGGATGCAGGATGGTGAGCGGACCCGCACCGCTCGTGACGGTGCGGGAAACACCCTCGAGCTCGATCACGCCCCGCCCCCGCCGCCGCCCACCCGCAGATCGACGAGCACCCGCAGGCGCGGGTACAACAGCTCGGCAATGACTCTGGCGCCCGCCGCGTTCGGATGAATGCCGTCGGCCTGGTTCAGGGCGGGATTTGCGGCGACGCCCTCGAGCAGAAACGGCACGAACTCGATTCCGTCGCCGTAGCCCACGGCGAGATCGATGAACAGCTGCCGGAACGCCAGCTGATAGTCCGGTCCGAGGTTGGTGGGCGCCTGCATGCCGGCCAGCAGCACGTCGAGCCCGGCGGCCCTCGCCGCGTCGATGATCGCCTGGAGGTTCTCGCGCGTCTGCAGGGTGGTCAGGCCCCGAAGTGCGTCGTTGCCGCCCAGCGCCACGACGAGGATCCGTACATCCGGTTCGAAGAGCGTGTCCACCCGGCGCAGCCCGCCGGCCGTCGTATCGCCGCTCACGCCGGCGTTGATCACGCGCACCTCCGGGTACCCTTCGTCGAGGAACATCTCGCCGATGAGCGCCGGGTACGCCTCCTCCGTCATCAGACCGAAGCCCGCCGTCAGGCTGTCACCGAGAAACGCGATGCCGACCGAACCGCCAGCCGTTGGCCCCGCTGGCGCGGTCGCGTCCATCACGCTCGGCTCGCCCTCGGGCGGTGGCGCGGGCAAGCTGCACGACAGGCCCCTCAGCGAACACGCCGAGAGCATCAGGAGGGCAAGGGCGCCAAGGGCCGCACGTCTGGACGTCATCGATCTCATTGTACCCAGTGCCCGGCGTCGAGCCTGGCCAGCTGTGCGTCGAGCGCGTCAAGTGCCGATTCGAGCATGGCGCGATGAGCCGGGACCGTCGCGCGCGCGAGATCGGCGGCCGCGCGCGCCCGGGCAATCTCGACGGTGCGGCGCTCGGCCGCCCGGCGCGCGTCGTCGGCCGAGACACGAAGTCGGGGAGCGCGGGCTCGCTCCCGGTCGTCCTGTTGCGATTCAACCGACTTGCTCTCCCAGCCGCGTGCCATAATCCCGGTCCGCTCATTATGACCTTCAAACGCGCGCTTGGTCCGTTTGACGCCACGATGGTCGTCATCGGCGGCATCATCGGCGCCGGCATCTTCATCAATCCGTATCTGGTCGCCCGCACGCTCGACTCGCCGACGCTGGTACTGGCAGCCTGGGCGACGGGCGGAGCGGTGGCGCTCATCGGCGCGTTCGCCTACGCCGAGCTCGGTCGCCGGCTGCCGAAGGCCGGCGGCCAGTACGTGTACCTCTCCGAGGCGTGGCACCCGCTCGCCGGGTTCCTGTACGGGTGGGCGCTCCTGCTCCTCATCGAGACCGGCGCCATGGCGGCCGTGGCCATCACGTTCTCCGAATACGCGCTACGGCTGGTTGGCCAGAGCGGCGCCTCATCCCGCCCGCTCGCCGTCGCCGCGATCGTGCTGCTCTCGGTGGTCAACTACGTCGGCGTCACACCGGGCAGCCGCGTGCTCAACGTGTTCGTCGTCCTGAAGGTCGCGGCGCTTGCGGCGCTGATCCTCTTCGCGTGGTGGACGCCGGCCGTGCCCGGCTGGCTGTCGGCCGGACGACTCGACGCCACGCCGAGCGGACCCACCGCGTTCGGGGCCGCGCTCATCCCCATCCTCTTCGCCTACGGCGGCTGGCAGACCGCCAACTACCTGGCCGAGGAGATGCGCGATCCCCGCCGCCACCTCCCCTGGAGTCTCATCGCGGGCACCGGCGTCGTCGTGATCGTGTACGTGCTGATCAACGTCGCCTACCTCAGGACGCTCGGCCTCGACGGACTGGCCGCGACGACGACGCCGGCCGCTGACGCGGCCGGCCGGTGGCTCGGCGCACACGGCGGGCGCTTCGTCGCCGCCGCCATTGCCATCTCGACGTTCGGGTTCCTCAATCACGCGATCCTCGCCCCCACGCGCGTCTACTACGCGATGGCCGCCGACCGCGCGTTCATCCCGGCGCTCGGCCGGTTGCATCCCCGCTATCGCACGCCCGGCGCCGCCATCATCGTGCAGTCAGCCTGGGCCATCCTGCTCGCGCTCACCGGGACCTACGGCGACCTGCTCGACACGGTCGTCTTCGCCGACTGGATCTTCTTCGGCCTGACGGTGGCGGGGTTGTTCGTGCTCCGTCCGCGTGACGGCGACGGCGACGGATACCGAATGCCGGGCTACCCCTGGTTGCCGGGACTCTTCGTCGCGGTGGCCGTCGCCGTGGTCGCGAGCTCCATCTACGCGGCCCCGATGCGCTCGGCCGTCGGCGCAGGCCTGATGCTCCTTGGCGTTCCCGTGTTCTACTGGTTCCGGCGGTCGGGCCGGACGCCGACTGCAACCGGCGCGCGCTGACATGCTCGAGTCTCCCCTCGCCCCGTACCTGCTCTGGGCCAAGAGCCGCGAGCCGGCGCCGTTCGACCTGGCGGGCAGCAACCTGCTGCCGTGCTCGATCGACGACCTGCCAGGTGCCCGGGGCGCGCTCGACATCACGGCCCCGAATGACAACGGCTACGCGCCGCTCGTCGAGTCGATTGCGGCACACTACGGCATCGACCCGGTGAGAATCGTGCCCGCGTCCGGGTGCAGCGGCGCGAATTTCGTGACCGTCGCCGCGCTCGTCGGCGCCGGCGACGACGTCCTCGTCGAGCGGCCGGGTTACGACCCGCTCGTCGCCGCGTGCCGGCTGATGGGCGCGCGCGTGCGTCGTTTCGATCGCCGCTTCGAACGAAGGCTACGCGCTGAACATCGAGACCATCCGCGCCGAGCTCTTGCCGAACACCAGACTCGTCGTCGTGACGACGCCGCACAATCCGTCGGCCGCCCGCATCGACCTGGCGGCGCTCGAAGAGCTGGGTGACCTGATGTCGTCCCGGGGTTGGGTGCTCGTCGACGAGGTCTACCTCGATGCGGCCAACGTCGTGGCCGGCCAGCCGGCCACGACGGGCTCGGCGGCCCGGCTCGACGGCCCCTTCGTGGTCACGAGCAGCCTGACGAAGTCCTACGGACTCGCCGGACTGAAGTGCGGCTGGTCGATCGCTTCCGCCAACAATGCCGAGCGGCTACGGCGCACGCGTGACGTCGTCGAGAATGCGGGCAGCGCGCCGGCAGACCGGCTGGGCGCACACGCGTTCACACAACTCCCGGCCCTGGCCGAACGCGCGCGCGACATCGTTCGCCGGAACATCGCCGCGGCCAGAGATTTGACCACCCGCCACGCGGAGCTCGAGCTGGCGGTTCCGATCGAGGCGTCCATCATGTTTCCGCGAGTCCGGGGCATCGCCGACGCCGACCGGTTTGCCGATCGCCTGCTCTCCGACGAGGGCGTGGCGGTCGCCCCCGGCAGTTTCTTCGGTGCGCCGTCGAACGTCCGCATCAGCCTGGCCGGCCATCCCGACCTCGTCGGGGCCGGACTCGAACGGCTGTCACGTTTCCTGGCGCGGTAGTACGCTCATCCTGTGCTGGTCGACTGGCCTGCCCTGTGGAACCTGACGATCGCGACGGTTGGCGGCCTTGCCGTCGGCATCGAGCGCCAGTGGAGCGGGCACGCGGCCGGCCCCGAAGCCCGCTTTGCGGGCCTGCGGACGTTCACGATGCTCGGGCTGGTGGCCGGCGTGAGCGGCTGGCTCTGGACCGAAGGGCTCGAAGGCCCGGCCGCCGTGCTCCTCGCCGGTATCGGCGCGCTCGTCGTGGCGGCCTACGTGGCGGCGAGCCGGCACGACGTCGACGGCACGACCGAAGTGGCGGCCTTCGTGGTGCTCTCGGCCGGCGCGCTGGCCGGGGCCGACTACGCCCACCTCGCGTCGGGCATCATCGCGCTCACGCTGATGTTGCTCGTCGAAAAGAAGAGCCTGCACGGGCTCGTGTCGAAGCTGGACCTGGTGGAAGTTCGAGCCGGGGCTCGGTTTGCGGTCATGGCCGTGGTCGTGCTGCCGCTCCTGCCTGAGGGCCCGTTCGGTCCATGGGGCGGCGTCCGGCCGCGACTGCTGTGGGCGCTGGTGCTCTTCTTCTCAGGGCTCAGTTTCGTCGGCTATCTCGCCCGCCGGGCGCTTGGCCCCAGGCGTGGCTACGCGGCCGCCGGACTGGCCGGCGGCCTGGTCTCGTCGACGTCGACCACGCTGACCTTCTCGCGGTTGAGCCGCGACCGCCGGAGCCTCGACGACGCGCTCGCGGCCGGCACGATCGGCGCGAACGTCGTACTTTTTCCACGGGTGCTGTTCGCCACGGCCGTGCTGGCGCCGGCGGTCGCGGCCTGGCTCTGGCCGCTGCTCCTGCCGCCGGCCCTCATCGGCGCGCTGCTCTTCCTGCGCGGCATTCGGCAGACGGATGGCGCCGGACACGCCGACGTCGAGACCAACCCATTGCAGCTCGGGTCGGCCCTGCAGATGGCGGCCTTCTTCCAGTTGGTGCTGTTCTCCGTCTCGGCGGCCACGAACTGGTTCGGGGAGCAGGGCCTGTTCGGATCGGCGGTGGTGCTCGGGCTGGCCGACGTCGATGCCCTGACCGTATCGATGGCGCAGATGGCCCGGGACGGCACCACCGCCCCGGCCATCGCGGCCACCGCCATCGGCATCGGCGTGCTCTCGAACACCTGCGTCAAGCTCACGATCGCCGCCGTCGTCGGCCGGGGTCGATTCCGGCTGCTCACGGCCATCGGGCTGGCGTCGATGGCCGTCGCGCTCGGCGCCACGCTTCTCTGGTCGGCGCGGTAGCTCAGACCCTATTCTCCAGGTCTCGCCAGCGGACGGCCGGCCGCACCGGCGAACCGGTCCCGGAAGGTCACGAGCGTCCGTTCCATCGATTCTTCTGCCGTGCTGCGAATGAGCGGCCCCACGAGCAGACGAAACACGGACGGAATGTCGCGGCTCAGGCTCACCGACTCGCACTCGGCAATGACGCCGCCCGGCACCTGCTCGTAGCGCCAGTAGGCGTTCCAGCGCCAGAGAAAGCCGCGGTCTTCTCCGGGCCGCAGCTCGCGTTCGGTCGGCGTGTTCGCGTTCTCGACCTCGGCGATGCGCGTGGCCGTGCTTCGGCTCGCGGCCCTCTCCGTCCCGTGGCGCTCGAAGCGGACGAGGTGTTCGGTGTTGTAGACCACGGTCACGAACTTCTTGCGCTGCACCCGCAGGAAGATCCGTGTGCCGTCGGGTGTGCGGGAGAGCACCTTCGATTCGAGCACATCTTCCTGCCTGCCGCCCGGCGCACCCGTGCCGAGCTCCTCGAGCATGCGATCGAGCGAGGCTCCGGGGATGAACACCGCGCCACGCCAGTGATGCAGCATGGCCGACGGCACGTCGATGCCGTCGCCGTCGCTACCAACGGTCTCGATCTCATCGACGAGGATCCGGCCGGAGGTCAGTGCCCGCCGGCGCGCGGCCGCATCAGGCTGGAGGTCGGTGGCCAGGAACCGGCCGCCCTTTCCGACCTCGCCGGCAATCCGACGCTCGGTGGCATCCACGTACACGGTCCATGCCGCCACCGACTCCGGCCTGAGCGCCGCTGCCCCGAGCGCCGTCGATCCGGCAAATGAGACGGCCAGTACCGTGTGGACGAGTCCCGGTGAGAAACGAAAGACAGTTGATGCCACAAGCCCTCCTTTCAAGGGTCACCAGGGAATGCGCAAGTGCGGCCAGAACCGGCTCACGTGTGGGCTGAGCCCGACCGCCGCCGTCCTGCGCATTACCTGGTGAAGGAGATAACGCGATGGAAACGGCACTTGTGGCAGGCGGCACGAAGCGACACGAATTCAAGGACGCGACCCGGGTACTGACGAGTGTCCTGGCCCCGATCGAGAAGCGCACCCTCGTCTGGCTCGCGCATCGGATGCCGGCCCGAATCAACTCCGATCACCTGACGGCGCTCGCGCTCCTCGCCATGCTCGGGGCTGGTCTCTCGTTCTGGATGGGCAGCGTCACGCCGGTCGGCCTGGTGCTGGTGGTGTTCTTCCTGGCCGTCAATTGGTTCGGCGACAGCCTGGACGGCACCCTGGCGCGCGTCAGGCAGCATCAGCGGCCCCGATATGGCTTCTACGTGGACCATGTTGTCGACGCGGTGGGCACGCTCTTCCTCTTCGGCGGCATGGCTCTTTCGGGGTTCATGAGTCCGCCGGTGGCGATGGCGCTTCTGGTCGCTTATTTCCTGCTCACGATTGAAGTCGGCCTGGCCACGCACAGCCTGGGGACGTTCAAGATCAGCCACTTCATGATGGGCCCGACCGAGTTGCGCATCCTGCTCGCGATCGGCGCGCTCGTGCTCATCGTCCATCCGAACGCGACGATCTTCGGGCGCACGTTCCTGCTCTTCGACGTTGGAGGCGTAATCGCGGTGGCCGGACTGCTCGTGACCTTCACGCGGTCGGCGCTCCAGAACACGTTCACCCTCTACCGCGCGGAGCCGATTCCCGGCCGGGAGCGTCGGTAGCGTTCAGCCGCGACGCATGCGCAGGCGGCGGTCGGCGCGAGCCGGCCGCCGCCAGGCCTTCCGCGCATGCTAGGATACGGTTGGTCATACTCCGTGCCAGGTTCACACCCGGCATCCGGACGAAAGGAGGCCACATGAAGGTCGCCAAGATCGCTCAAATGCCGCCTCCAACGGTGCAGGCCGATTCGGCCGTCAAGGACGCCATTCCGATGATGAACAGCAGCTGCGGCTGCGGCGTGGCCGTGCTCGACGGCGACCGGTTCGTCGGCACGCTCTCGCGCGACGACGTGCTTCTCCGCGTCGCCACCCACGGCATGGACGTGAAGACGACAACGGTGCGCTCCGTCATGCACCCGCCGGTCGAGACCGTCACGGAAGAGACCGATGCCAAGGAGGCGCTCCGGAAGATGCACGCGCAAGGGCGCTGCTATCTCGGCGTCGTCGACGAGCACGGCGCCCTCAAGGGGTGGCTCGCCATCTGCGACCTCTTCAAGGAGCGCGAGGACGACCTCAGTCACCAGATGGACTCCATCGTGTCGTATCTGGCCGCTGATAATCCCGGCGGCTAGCGCAGGATATTGCGCACACGCCTCAGGATATTGCCGCAGGTACTGCAGGATATTGCCCACCGGCCGGGCCCGTCACAACGCCGGAAACCGCCCGACGCGTCGGCCCGACGCGGCACTGTTCTTGCGAAGGGCTGAGTTACGATCCGTTCAGAGGACCAGGGCGTTGCCTGTTGGGTCCCAGGGGGTGGGCAATGGAAGAACAGGCGACCGCGACGGCGTCTGCCGTCGGCGCGGCGAGGCCATCAACCCTTCTCGTCAAGGAACACGTCGTCGAGATTGTCTCCGATTCCGGCGAAGGCGCTCAGAAATGCGGGCAGCTGTTCGGCCAGGTGTCCGCCAGGATGGGCAACGGCGTCTGGACCGTCGAAATCATCCCCGCCGAAATCGAACCGCCCGCCCGCACGCCTGAGGGCGCAAGCGGCAATCGGATCCGCATCGCCACCACGCCCGGTCACCAACTGGGGCGACACGGCCGACGTCGTCATCGCCTTCAACGAGCAGGTGCTGCTCGCCCGCCACCGGCTGGGCGCGCTCTCGCCGAACGCGATCATCTTCGTCGAGAACATGTGGGCCAACGACGACGACGAAGACATCCGCCGGGCATGGGCCGAGGCGATGGCCGAGCTCGGCCGCGGCCGCCTATCGCATCGTCGAAGTGCCGATGGAGGAGCAGAGCCGGACCATCGTCGACAACCCGCGAAAGGGCAAGAACATGTTCGCCCTGGGGTTGCTCGCCTACGTCTACGACCGGGATCTCGCAGGTGCTCCGTGACGCGATCACCTTCCAGTTCCGGAAGAAGGCCAAGGAAGTGGCCGAGCGCAACATCGCGCTGCTCGAACTGGGCTATCGGTGGGCCGACGAGCATCTCGACTTCCGTATCGAACGTGCCGACGCAGCAAGCCGACCGTCCGCTCGTGGTCATGAACGGCAATCAGGCGCTGGGCCTCGGTGCGATTGCGTCGGGCATGGAGCTCTGCGCGATGTACCCGATCACGCCCGGCCACGTCCGTCTCGCACTATCTGGCCGACGTGTTCGAGAGCTACGGCGGCATCGTCCACCAGGCCGAGGACGAGATCGCCGCGGCCGGCGTCGCCATCGGCGCGTCGTATGCCGGAAAGGTGGCCTTCACGGTCACGTCGGGCCCCGGGCTCGCGCTCAAGACCGAGTTCATCGGCCTCGCGACGATGTCCGAGATTCCGCTCGTGGTGCTCGAAGTCCAGCGTGGCGGGCCGAGCACGGGACTCCCCACGAAGGTCGAGCAGTCGGATCTGCTGGCCGCCCTGTTCGGGCAGCCCGGCGACACACCCAAGGTGGTCTTGGCACCAGCCACGATCGAGGAGTGCTTCCACCTCGTCATCACGGCCCGCCGGATCGCCGAGGCCTTCCGCTGCGTCGTGATCGTGCTCGTCGGACGCCAACCTGGCGACCGGCGTCCAGCCCTTCCCACGCCCGGAGCTCGATCCGCGCTGGCAGAGCGACCCGGTCGATCTCTCGCCCGGTCCCCGAAGGCGTCCGCCCGTTCGACTGGGATCCCGAGCTGGGCCTGTCCCGCCGATTCATCCCCGGACAGCCCGGCGGCATGCACACGCTCACGGGTCTCTCGCACGACGAGCGCAGCAAGGTGGCCTACGATCCCGGAGTCGCACGAGCGCGGCTGCGCGATGCGGAGCCGCAAACTGGCCGTGCTGCAGGAAACGCTGAAACGGCCGACGGTGTATGGCGATGCCACGGGCGACCTGCTCGTCGTCGGCTGGGGAAGCACGAAGGGCGCCATCGAGGAGGCGGTGGACCGCGCGCGCGACGAGGGCCTGCGCGTCTCGTCCCTGCACCTGACGTTCCTGTCGCCGCTGCCGTCCGGGCATCGGGGAGATCTTTGCACGGCTTCCGCAAGGTGACGACCGTCGAGATCAACTACAGCGACCAGCGCGGCGACCCGCACATCACCGAAGAGAACCGACGACGCGGGCAGTTGTGCTGGATCCTGCGCGCGCACACGCTGGTGGACGTGGACTGCTGGACCCGGGTGCCGGGCCAGCCGCTCCGGCCCCGGCAAGATTCTCGAAGCCATCAAGTCCATGATGCCCGGAGGGGACGCATGAGCGACATGTCCTGCTCGTTACTTGGCTGCGGCATCGACGACGACGACCGCGAGTTCGAGCCTCGACGATTACGACGGCGCGGTCGGCGCGCTGGTGCCGCGGGCTGCGGCGACCACGCGGTGCTCACAGCCGTCGAGCGCCTGCTCGAGTCCGAGCAGCTGCCGCCCGAGGACACCGTGTTCGTCTCGGGCATCGGCTGCTCGAGCCGCTTCCCGCACTACCTGAAGACCTACGGGTTCCACGGCATCCACGGCCGTGCCCTGCCGGTGGCCTCGGGCGTCAAGCTCCGCCGGCCCGACCTGCACGTCTTCGTCGTCATGGGAGACGGCGATTGCTGCTCGATCGGCGCCGGCCACTGGATCCACGCCATCCGCTACAACATCGACATGGTGGTGCTGATGCTCGACAACGGCATCTACGGCCTGACGAAGAACCAGACGTCGCCGACCACGCCGAAGTCGTTCCCGAGCAACACGCAGCCGCGCGGCAGCTTTCTCGACGCGCTCGACCCGCTCTCGGCCACGCTCGGCGTGACGAACGCGTCGTTCGTCGCGCAGACGGCCGACTGGGTGCCGGCCCACCTCTACGCCACGCTCGAGGCGGCCTACGCCCATCGCGGATTCTCGTTCGTACGCGTGCTGCAGCGGTGCCCGCAGTTCTCGGCACCGCTCTTCGAGGAGCTGGTCCGGCAGCCCGACCGGCTCGAGCTGCTCGTCCACAAGAACGGCGTCCGCGTACCGGCCATCGAGCAGATCTACAAGAACATCCGCGAGCACGACCCGGCGAACATCGACGAGGCGCGACGGCTGGCCCGGCCAGACGACCGCTTCCGTCTGGGCGTGCTGTACCGCGATCCCTCGAAGCCGCGCCTCGATGTTCTCCGGCAGCAGCCGGTGCTCACCGCGCAGCAGAAGGTCGAACGCATGAACCAGGAGCTGGACCGCTATGCGGTTTGACGACCTCTCGGCTGACGCGCTGTCGGCGCTTGCCACACCCAACGGCCGTTTTCACTCGACGCTCTCGACCACGGCCGAAAACGTCCGCGTGCTGCTCGAAGAAACGCGGTCGGCGGCCGAAGGACACTTCGACCGGTTTTCGGCCGAGTTCGGCGCGCTCGGCAGCACCTACCTCGACCTCGACAGGCTGGCGACCGTGATTGGGTCCGGACCGAGCGTCGACCCGTCCGCCATTACCGTGGTGGAGCGCGCCCACGCGGCGTTGAGCGAACTGGCGGGTCGGCCGGCCTTCACCGTGCGTGTGCCGCCGGGCGGCAGCCTCGCCGACACCGTCGGCGCCTCGCTTGCCGACATCGGGCGGGCCATGGGCGCAGCCCGAGTCGTGGAGCTCGCGCGCCAGGATCGCTACCATCCATCGGAGCACGAGCGGTACCTCGACGCGTTCCCGTTCGGGTCCTGGAGTCAAGCGGAACGCCGGCTCGCGCCTCCGCTCGTCGTCGGCCTCTCAGGCGCCGACCTGCGCCCGTCGGCCCTCGCCGAGTACCTCGACGGCGGCGTCAGACTCGTCCTCATCGTCGATGCTCCGGCCACCCCGGCGCCGCTCGTGCGTCTGATCACGCCTGGCGTCTTCGTCGCACAAACGACCGACGTGGCCGTCGTCAACCGTCTGGCCGCCTGGGATGGCCCTGGAGTGGTGGCGCTCATGCCGGAAGGAGCGGCCGAATTCGTGCACGACCCGGCGGCTGGCACCGCGTTCGGCGGACGGCTGGCGATCACGGCGCAGCCGGCGGCAACGGGACTGCGCCGGGTGGGTCCCTTCACGGTGACGCAGCAGCGCGACGAGCTGCAGCAACTGGCGGACCTCGCCTCGGCCAGGACCGAGCCGGCAGCCGGCAGCGTGCCGGCCGGAGACGGACAGGCTCAGGACGACCCGGTCGGCAAGCTGGCCGCCTGGCTGCTGAAGCAAGCCGAGTCTCCCAAGGACGCCCGACAGGGATAGCTGAGAGGTAACGCGATGACCGCCGGCGCCCTCCTCTCCTCCGCAGCGATTCTCGGCG
Source organism: uncultured Acidobacteriota bacterium (assembly GCA_963752045.1). Classification (GTDB taxonomy): domain Bacteria; phylum Acidobacteriota; class Vicinamibacteria; order Vicinamibacterales; family SCN-69-37; genus DATKDF01. Next base: position 141,981 of record CAVVWN010000003.1, read on the forward strand.
GTGTGGGGACGTTGTTCGCACTCGTCATCGCGCTCGCGCAGCGTCGCCTGTACGTCTGGGAAGACCCGCGCATCGATGCGGTCACCGGCATGCTGCCCGGCGCCAACTGCGGCGCCTGCGGTCAGGTGGGATGCCGCGCGTTTGCCGAGAAGCTCGTCGGAGGCCAGACCGAGCCGGCCACCTGCACGGTGCTGTCGTCGGACGACCGGTCGGACCTGGCGTCGTATCTGGGCGTCGAGGTGGGATCGGCCACCCGGCGCGTGGCGCGCCTGCTCTGCGCGGGCGGCTCGGACGTCGCGCCGACTCCGCGCCGAGTACGTCGGCCTGCAGACCTGCCGCGCCGCCGCGGCCGTGGCCGGCGGCGCCAAGGCCTGCAGCTGGGGCTGCCTCAGCCTGGCCGACTGCGTCCGCTCGTGCGACGTTCGACGCGATGTTCATGAATCCCGTCGGACTGCCCGTCGTGATCCCGGATCGGTGCACCGCCTGCGGCGACTGCGTCGAGGCCTGCCCGAAGGATCTCTTCACGCTGATGCCCGAGACGGAAAAGCTCATCGTGCAGTGCAAGAACCTCCTCGAAGGCGCCGAAGCCGAAGCGGTCTGTGCCGTGGCGTGCAACGGCTGCGGCAAGTGCGTCGCCGACGCCGCCTCGGGCCTCATCCAGATTCAGCATGGCCTCGCGATCATCGACTACGCCCGGAATGGCGACGCATCGGCCGAGGCCACCAGGCGATGCCCGACCGGCGCCATCGTCTGGGTCGAGGGGCCGCAGTTTGCCGATGAGCCGGCCCCGGTCGAAAGGGCGCTTGCATGAAGGAACCCACAGGCAGTCGCGGGGGCGGCCCGCGATTCACCGGCGCCCGGACGGTGCTCGACGGCCGGGCGGCCGTCTCGGCCGTCGACGCCGCGATCGCCCGCCGCGCGGGCCTGCGAGCCGGCTGCCCCGCTTGCCGACGGCTGGGCCTCGGCCGTGACCGCCGGCATGAGCATGACCGGCGTGCGGGCGTCGCTCACGAGCCGCCGGCACCTGGCGGCGCTGCACGAGTCGCTCTACGCCGACGCCGGCAAACGGCTCACGTACGTCCTGAACGTCGCCAGTCGATCCGCGACCCGGCAGGCGCCGACCGCCTACGCGGGTCACGACGACTACCACGCGGTCGACGACACGGGCCTGTTTCAGATGTTCGCGCACGACGTGCAGTCGGCCGCCGACCTCAGCCTGATCGCGCACCGTATTGCCGAGCTCAGTTTGACGCCAGGGCTCGTGGCGCACGACTCGGGCCCGGCAATCCAGACGCTTCGGCTGCCCGACCCGGCCCTCGTCCAGGCGTATCTCGGTGACCCGTCCGACCTCATCGAGGCCCCGACGCCCGCCCAGCGGCTCGCCTTCGGCGAGAAGCGGCGGCGCATTCCCGAGCTGTTCGACGTCGACTACCCGGCCATGCTGGGCGCCGCGCAGACGCCCGCGAGCTACGCCCAGGGCGTGGCCGCGCAACGGCCCTTCTACCTCGAACACATTGCCGGGCTCGCCGATCGCGCCTTCGCCGAGTATGCCGATCTCACCGGCCGCGACCTACGCGCGCATCACCGGCCATTGGCTCGACGATGCCGAGTACCTGCTGGTGGCGCAGGGCAGCATCGTGCCCGTGGCCGAAGCGGTGTGCGACCACCTGCGCGCGACGAACTGGATTCGTGTCGGCGTGCTGAACCTCGCGATGTTCAGGCCGTTTCCGGCCGACCTGCTGTCGAGCATGCTCGTCGGCCGCAAGGGCGTCACCGTGCTCGAGCGCGTGGACCAGCCGCTCTCGGCCGACCCGCCCCTGCTCCGCGAGATTCGCGCCACGATGTCGAAAGCCGCCGAGAACGGCCGCGCCAAGGGCCAGCTTCCCTTCCCGGCGCTCGCCTCGTGCCGCGCGACCGAGGCACCGGCCTTCTATGCCGGCTGCTACGGCCTCGGCGGCCGCGAAGCGCAGGCGGCCGACCTCGTCGCTGCCGTGAGCAACATGGTCGCGCGCGGGCCGAGCGCCCGGCAGTTCTACCTCGGCGTGGACTTCGTGCGCCCCGAAACGCGATTCCCGAAGCAGCAGGTCTGGCAGGACCAGCTCGTCGACGACTATCCCCACGTGGCGGGCCTCACCCTGCCGCGCGGGTCCACACCGCATCTGCTCACGGCGGCTGCGGCCGCCACACGGATCCATGGCCTCCAGTCCGACCACGCCGTGATCGAAGCCAGCCGGGCGCTGGTCGCCGTCGCGGATGTGCTCGAACTGCACCTGCAGGCCTGCCCGCGGCTCGCCCAGGCGCCGGCTGGCCGCGACGTCACGATCGACGCGAGCTTCGGGGACGCCCCGGTCCGGCTTGCAGCGGAGCTCGAACGCGTCACGGCCGCGGTGGCCGCCGGCCCCCGCGCGCTCGCGGCGCCCGAATGCGCTCGGCGACATGGTCGACGACGGCGTGCTCGTGGTCGAGCGATTCGGCACGCTCGAGAACACATGGCGCCTGCTGCCGGCGGCCGCGCGCCGGACGATTGTCGACAAGCGGCTGAAAGTCTTCGCCCTCGACCTTTCGGAACTCGGGGCCGCCTGACCGTCGAGCTCCCGACCGGGAACGGGTACGGCCGTGCGCTCATCGGCGCTCTCGCTCGCGTCTCGGGGCTCGTCGACCGGGCGGAGATCTCCGAAGAGCACGTTCCTCGATGGCCTGAAGGCCGGCCTCGGCGCGCGGCTGGCGAGCGGATGCTGGCAGTCGAGCCGACCTGCAGGCCGTCAGACGCGGTTTCAAGACGCTCGTCGCGTTCACGCCGACCGAGTACGCGGCTGCCTCGACGAGCCGGTCGGAGAGCTGCCCGTCATGCCCGCCCTGCTCGCGGGCACGAATGTCAGGCACCGGGCATCGGCCACGGCGGACGGTTCTGGGAGCAGGTCGGCGTGATGAGCGCCCTCGGAATCGAGGGCCTCGCCGACCCGTATGCCGCCCTCGGCGCCATCCCCGCGGCCACGAGCGCCATCCGCGACATGACCGCCACCCGCGAAGAGGTGCCCGTCTTCATCGCCGACAGGTGCACCGGGTGCGGAGACTGCTGGGTGCAGTGTCCGGAGGCCGCCATCCCGGGCGTCGTCAGCGACGTGGCGGACATCATCACGGCAGCGCTGACGGTGGTCGAAGCCGATCGGCGGTGCGACCGTCTGCGGCAGATCGTCAAGCCGCTTGCCGGCGAGATCCGCCGCGCGGTCAAGACCGGGCCGTTTGCCAGCTTCGGCGTCGTCGTATCGGCCGCCTACGCCACGGTGGCCGACAAGCTCGGCCTCGATGCCGAGCGACGCGCGGCGCTCGATGCCGAGTTCCACGCCGTGCACGGGGCCCTCTCGGACTTCCCTGTCGCCAGAACGGAACGGTACTTCGACGCACACGAGAAGACGACGAAGGGCGCCGGCGGCCTGCTCTCGGTCACGGTGAATCCGACGGCGTGCAAAGGCTGCGGCATCTGCATCGACGCGTGTCCCGAAGAGGCGCTCCGCCCGGTCGCGCAAACCGGCGACGTGATCGCCACGCTCAGACGGAACTGGACGGTCTGGCAGCACCTGCCGGAAACGCCCGACCGGTACGTCGAGGCGGGCGACGACGCGGTGGCGTCGCTCCTGCTCAAGCAACGTACGTATCAGTCGATGATCGGCGGCGGCGACGTCGCGCCGGAAGCCGGCCAGAAGACCGCGCTGCACCTGGTGCTTTCGGCCGTGAGCGCCTTCGTCATGCCGAGGACGAAGCGTCGCGTCGAAAGATTGACCGAGCTCATCGAGGGGCTCGACCACAAGGCGCGCACGTTGCTCGCGGCCGATGCCCGCGTGGACAGCGCCGAGGCGCTCGGCGCGACACCGGATGGCAAGGTCCTCGTCCCGATCGACCAGGCCAGGCGCGCGCACCTCGACCGGATTGCGAAGATGATCGGCGACCTCACCGACCTGCGCTGGCGCTACACGGAAGGCCCGGGCGGCAGGGGCCGGGCCTCGTGCGGCATGGCCAACGACGGGTCGGCCGCCTGGGGCAGCACGTATCCGTACAACCCGTATCCGTTCCCGTGGGCGAGCCACCTGCTCCACGACGCGCCCTCGGTGGCCATGGGCCTGTTCGAAGGCCAGATGCGCAAGATGGCCCGCGGCTTCGCCTGCGTGCGCCGGGCCGAGCTCGAGCTTGCCGGCGACTACGACGCCGCCGAGCACGAGCCGGCGCTCGCCTCGCTCGACTGGCGCCAGTTCACCGACGATGAGCTGGCGCTCTCTCCGCCGGTGCTCGCCGTCGGCGGCATCGAGACCATGCTCGACCTGGGCTTCCAGAACCTCTCGCGCCTGCTCGCCTCGAACCGTCCCGTGCGGGTCGTCGTCTTCGCCTCGCCGGCTGCCGGCGTCGACGCCGCAGACGAGCGGCGCCGCGACCTCGCGCTCCTCGCGATGGCGCACCGGCACGCGTTCGTGGCGCAGGCCTCGCCCGCATCGCCCGCGCACCTGTTGACGAGCGTGACACGCGGGCTGGGCGCGCGCGGACCGGCGGTGTTCGTCCTGCACGCGCCGGCCGACCGGGCGCCCGACGGGCGCGCGTCGACTCTCTCACACGCGGCCAAGCTCGCCCTCGAGAGCCGTGCCTTTCCCGTGCTTACCTACGATCCATCGGCCGGGCCGACCGACATCGAGCGGCTGAGCCTCGATGGCAATCCCATGCCGGACCAGCCGTGGCCGACCTACGAGCTCGCGTACGCAGATGAGCGCGGCGACGAGCGGCGGATGACGCTGCCGCTGACGGTGGCCGACTGGGCAGCCGGCGAGCCGTCCCTGCACCACCATTTCACCGAGCTTGCGCCGAGCGCGCCGGCGGATGGGCTCGTACGGTTCGACGAGTATCTGACCTTGTCTCCGCTCGAGCGTGAAGGCAAGGTGCCGTTCATCTACGTCCTTGGCACGGAGCGCCGCCTCGACCGGCGCGCCGTTTCGGCCGCCATCGTCGAGCTCGCCGGGTCGCGCCTGGACGTGTGGCGGCACCTGCGCCAGGTCACCGGGCACGACTTGCCCGAAGGGGTCCGGGCGCGTCTCACGGCTCCGGTCGAAACCGAGTTCAAGCGAAGGATCACGGACCTCGAGGCCGAGCACCGGGCGCGCGTCGCGGACCTCGAGTCGCGTTATCCGGCGCTCGTTGCGCGGCGCCTGGTCGAAGGCCTCGTGCGCGCCGCGGGCGACGGCACCGCGACGATTGCCGAGTTGCTCCGACGAGCGGCCGCCGCCCCTGGCATCACGGCCATCGGCACGCCCGCCGAAGGGAACGGCAGCAGCACGGAGGCCCCGACCGCGCCGCCGGCCGTCGTGATGCCGGCCGCCCCGCCGCCGGCCCGAGACGATCGACGCACCTCCGCCCGCGCCGGCTCCGGCCGAGGCTGAGGAGGCCGACGAGCCGCTCGCGATGGACCCGTACATCCAGTCGGAGCTCTGCACGAGCTGCGACGAGTGCATCAACATCAACAAGCGGATGTTCGGGTACAACAAGCAGAAACAGGCCTACATCAAGGACCCGAAGGCGGGGACCTTCCGGCAGCTGGTCCTGGCCGCCCAGAAGTGCCCGGTCTCGATCATTCACCCCGGAACGCCGGTGAATCCCGACGAACCGGACCTCGACAAGTGGGTCGAGCAGGCGGCGCGGTTCCAGTGAGGATGGCGTGGTGTTCAGTCGACTGACTTTCCGGCACGGCGTGCATCCGCCGGAGCACAAGGCGCTCACCGCCGCGGCCCGCATCCACCGGCTGCCGTTTCCGCGCGAAGTCGTGCTGCCCGTCCGCCAGCATGCCGGCAAGCCGGCGCGGCCCATCGTCAAGCCGGGAGATCGCGTCGAGCGCGGCGACGTCGTGGCGGAGGCCGACGGGTGGATCTCGTCGCCGATTCACGCCTCGGCGAGCGGCCGGGTCGTGTCGGTCGGCCTCTGGCCGCACCCGGACGGCTCGCACGACACGGCGATCCGGATCGACGTGGAACCGTACTCGGCGCAGATTCCGCGGCCGCGCCTCGTGCCCGACTGGCGGGCGCTCTCGCCGAAGGATCTGCGTCGAGGCGGTCCGGACGGCCGGTGTGGTCGGGCTCGGCGGCGCCGCCTTCCCCACCCACGTCAAGCTCTCGCCGCCGGCCGAGACGCCAGTCACGCTCCTGCTCGTCAATGGCTGCGAGTGCGAACCGTACCTCACGACCGATCACCGCACGATGGTGGAGTTTCCCGAGCGGGTCCACACGGGCATCAGGATCATGATGAAGTGCCTGGGCGTCTCGAGGGCCGTCATTGGCGTGGAGCGCAACAAGCCTGACGCGATCGCCGCGCTCGAGCGCACCCGGCCGGCCGACCTCGACGTGACGGTTCAGCCGCTCGACGTGAAGTACCCGCAGGGCGCCGAGAAGATGCTCATCAAGGCCGTCAAGGGCATCGAGGTGCCCTCCGGCAAGCTGCCGGCGCACGTCGGCGTGCTCGTGCAGAACGCCGCGTCGGTCGCCACGATCGCGGAGGTCTTCGACACCGGACTTCCGCTGGTCGAGCGAATCGTGACCGTGACGGGCCGCGGCATCCGCAAGCCGTCGAACCTCATCGTCCCGGTCGGCACGAGGCTGGGCGACCTCATCGAGGCGTGCGGGGGCATGACGGCCGACGCGCGGGAGATCGTGTTCGGCGGGCCGATGATGGGCGCCTCGCAGGCCAACCTCGACACGCCGCTCACCAAGGGCACGACGGGCGTGGTGGTGCTGTCCGAAGCGGAATGCCGCACGCAGGCCGCCGAGCCGTGCATCAAGTGCGGGCGATGCCTCGATGCGTGTCCGGTGTTTCTCAATCCCCAGCACCTGGGCAAGCTCGCCAAGGCCGGCCGCTACGACGACATGACCGCCTATCACCTCGCCGACTGCATGGTGTGCGGCTGTTGCTCGTACGTGTGCCCGTCGAACATTCCGCTCTCCCAGCAGTTTCAGGCGGCCAAAGTGGCGCTTCGGCAACGGAAGGCCGTGGCATGAGCCGGCTGCAGGTCACCGCATCGCCGCACCTGGCCGGCCACGACTCCACGCGACAGATCATGTGGGCCGTCGTCTGGAGCCTGGTCCCTGTCGTCGGTGTGTCGATCTACGCCTATGGACCGAGCGCGGTGCTCATCCTCGCGGCGAGCGTCGCCGGGGCGCTCCTCACCGAACGCCTCTTCGGAAGGCCCGGCAGCCTGGGCGACGGCACGGCCCTCATCACGGGTCTGCTCGTGGGCCTGTGCCTGCCGGCCGGCCTGCCGCTGTGGATGGCGGCGCTCGGCGCCGCCTCGGGCGTGGGCCTCGGCAAGCTCGTGTTCGGCGGGCTCGGCCAGAACGTGTTCAACCCGGCGCTGCTCGGTCGCGCGTTCCTTCAGGCCGCCTTCCCGGTGGCGATGACGACCTGGCCGGTGCGTCAGGGCGCGTCGTGGTGGGCCCTCCGTGGCGACAACTTCGCGTGGCCGCTGATGTCGGCCGCGCCCGATGCGGTGACCGGCGCGACGCCGCTCGGGCTGATGAAGTTCGAGCAGATTCAGACGCCGGTGGGCGACCTGCTCCTGGCGCAGGCGAGCGGCTCGGCGGGTGAGGCAGGCGCCATCGCCATCCTCGCAGGCGGCACGTACCTGGCCCTCCGCAACTGCCTGAACTGGCGAATTCCGGCGAGCATTTTCCTGAGCGTGGCGGCGTTTGCCGGCGTGCTGCACATGATTGACGCCAGCCGCTACCCGAGCGTGCCCTTCGCGCTCTTCTCGGGCGGCCTCATGCTTGGCGCCGTCTACATGGCCACCGACCCGGTGACGGCGCCCGATCACCAACCGCGGCCGGTGGATTTTCGGCATCGGCATCGGCCTGCTGGTGGTGCTGATTCGCACCTGGGGCGGACTGCCCGAGGGCGTGATGTACGCGATTCTCATCATGAACGCGCTCGTGCCGTTCATCAATCGGGCCACGCAGCCGCGCGTGTTCGGGACGGGGCTCTCGGAGGTACGCCGGTGAGCGAGCCGCAGCGCACCGGCGCACGGGCATGACGCCCTCCGTCGCAAGCTCGTGGCCACGCTCGGCGGCCTTGGCGCGGCGGCCGGCCTGCTGATCGTGCCTGGTGTTCGCGGCCACGCAGCCGGCGATCGAAGCGCATCGGGCCGCCGTGCTCGCCGAGGCCGTCATGGAGGTGCTCGGCGAACCCGAACGGTACGAGACGCTCTACGTCGTCGGCGACACGCTCGCCGCCGAATCCGCCGCCGGGCGTTCCGGTCGACAAGGCCGAGGCCGTCTATCTCGGCTACCGCAACGGGGCGCCGGCGGGCTTTGCCGTCCGGGCGGCCAGTCTCCGGCTTTCAGGACACGATCAGCCTGATCTTCGGCTACGACCCGGAGACGTCGACGCTGCTCGGCATGAAGGTGCTCGAGTCGAAGGAAACGCCGGGGCTTGGCGACAAGATCTACAAGGACGCGGCATTCGTGGGCGAGTTCGCAGGCGCCACGGCGCCGCTCGTCCGGCATCAAGGCCGGCAGCGAGAAAGGCCTGCCAGGCGAGATCGTGATGATCACGGGCGCCACGATTTCGTCGCGCGCCGTCATCAAGGCCATCAACACCGCGCTCGAGCGGATGGGACCACTGCTCGCCGGTTATTCGGGGGAGCCGCACCCGTGAAGACCACTTCACCCACCGTCGATCTGACGCGCGGCATCTGGCGCGAGAACCCGGTGCTCGTGCAACTGCTGGGCCTCTGCCCCGCGCTCGCCGTCACCAACTCGGTGGCCAACAGCCTGGCGATGGGCCTGGCCACCACGTTCGTGCTCGTCGGGTCGAGCGTGCTCGTCTCCAGCGCCAAGAAGCTCGTGCCGACCGAGGTGCGCATCTCGACGTACATCCTCATCATCGCGACCTTCGTCACGGTGGCCGACATGCTGCTTCAGGCCACGGTGCCAGACGTCCACAAGGAACTGGGCGCGTTCGTGGCCCTCATCGTCGTCAACTGCCTGATCCTCAGCCGGCAGGAGGCCTTCGCGTCGAAGCGGCCCGTCGGCCGGTCGGTGCTCGACGCCGTGGGGTACTCCACCGGGTTCATGATCGCGCTCGTCATCATGGGCGGCGTGCGGGAGCTCCTCGGCAACGGATCGCTTCTCGGCTACCCGGTGTTCGGACCGTCGTTCGAGCCGTGGGTCGTCATGATCCTGCCGCCGGGCGGATTCCTGACGCTCGGGCTGGTGCTGCTCCTGCTCGCGTGGGTCAAGGAGCGGGGCGCCGCCAGAGAGCGGGACGCCGGTGTGGCGCCGATGCGGGAGGTGGCCTGATGGGTGAGCTCGTCTGGATCTTCGTCTCGGCTGCCCTGGTCAACAACTTCACGCTGGCGCTCTTCCTCGGGCTGTGCCCGTTCTTCGGCGTCTCGCGCGAGGTCGGCACGGCGGTGCGGATGGGCGCCGCGAACATCTTCGTGATGGTGCATCACGTCGTTCGTGGCCTGGGTGCTCAACACCTACGTGCTCACGAGCGCGCCCTACCTGCGCATCATCGCGTTCATCGTCGTCATCGCCTCGCTCGTGCAGATTGTCGAGATGGCCATCAAGAAGCTGAGCCCGGTGCTCTTCCGCCAGCTCGGCATCTTTCTGCCGCTCATCACGACCAACTGCGCGATCCTCGGCCTGGCGATCTTCCAGACCAACCGCGGGTACGGGCTGGTCGAAGGGCTCGTCTTCGCGCTCGGCGGCGGCGTGGGTCTCACGATCGCGCTGGTGCTGATGGCGTCGCTCCGCGAGACGCTGGACCTTGCCGACGTGCCGAAAGTGGCGCGCAACATGGGGCTCGTGCTGATTACGGCCGGCGCCCTGTCGCTCGCCTTCATGGGGTTTGCGGGGTTGTTCAGTGCGGAGTAGCCGATGACGACCGCGATGATAGCTGTCGGGCTCGTGGCCGCGCTCTTCGCCGGCTTTGGCCTGATGCGCAGCCGCGTGCGGCGGCGGGCAGGCCTGCGAGGGCTGTGCGGGCGGCTGTACCGAGTGCGCGGCCCTCTCTGACGACGATCGTGTGGAGGTGAATCGTGTCCGGAAGTGACTGGAATCGCTGGCGTCCGACACGGCGCGACGTGCTCTTCGTCGGCGTTGGGGCGTTTGCCGTCGCCGCCTGGCCGCTCGGTCGCCGCCTGTCGATCGCACGCCGCAGCGTGCCCGTCATGGGCACCGTCGCCGACATCGCCGTCGTGCACGGTGACCGGGCGAAGGCCCAGGCGGCCATCACGGCGGCGATTGCCGAGCTTCAGCAGGTCGAGCGGTGGATGACGCGCTTCGATCCGTCGTCCGACGTCGGGCGCGCCAATGGCAGTGCGGCAGTCGACGCCGTCCCGGTCACGGCGGACACGGCGCTGGTCCTCATGGAGGCCATCGGGTGGGCCGAGGCCACCGACGGCGCGTTCGACCCGTGCCTGGGCCGCGCAATCGAGGCCTGGGACGTTGCGAACCGGCAAGAACCGCCAAGCCCCGGCGCGTTCACGCGCCTCGCCGGACGGCGCCTCTACCGCGGGCTCGACGTCGATGCGCGAATGGGCGCCCGGCCCGTCGTGCGCTTCACGGACCCCGACATCGGCCTGGACCTCGGCGGCATTGCCAAGGGCTACGGTGTCGACCGCGCCGTGGACGCGCTGCGCGGGCACGGCATCGCGAACGCGATTGTCAATGTCGGCGGGGACCTGTACGCGATGGGCGCCGGCGCTGACGGCGAACCGTGGCAGGTGGGCATCCGGTCGCCCTTCGAGCCCGACGAGACCGTGGCCATGCTGCCTGTGCGCGACCGGGCGGTCGCCACGTCGGGGTCGTACCTCCAGTATTTCGAGAGCCGTGGGCGCCGCTACCACCACCTGATCGACCCGGGCACCGCCGCGCCCAGGGCCTGCGCCATGCAGAGCCTGACCATCTCGGCCAACCGCTGCATCACGGCTGATGCGGCCGCAACGGCCCTTTTCGGCGCCGAGACGCCCACAGCGGGCCGGATCCTCGCGCGCCACGCAGCCGACGTCCAGGTCGAACTCGCGATATAGCCGGACGCCCCTGCCGCCCGGCCCGCCGATCGGCCCCCGCTGGCACCGGAGCCAGGCCGGTCCACATTGGCTTTCCTGAGAGTCACTGCCTGCCCAGGTTCCTGTCTTCTCGTTCAAACGATCTTCCCAGGTGACGCATCTTTCGTCACATTCAAACGTCATATCTCTACAGTAACAACTTGTAAGACAAACAACGGCCGCGACCGACCGGCCAATCGAACGCACGACACACGGAGGAACAGAGACATGAGATACGCACTTGGACTGATTCGCAGGCCTGGGCCTGATGGGCGCCGTGGCTTGCACGTCGACCTCGGCGTCCTACACGGCACCGTCAGGTCTGGGCGGGGCCAGCGCCACCGAGGGGCGCTCGTCGCTGCCGACCATCGCGGGCATCGCCGTCGGCAACAGTGACTTCAGCACGCTCGTCGCCGCGCTCGCCAAGGCCGGCCTGGTCGAGACGTTCGACGGCGACCGCCACTTCACGGTGTTCGCGCCGACCAACGCCGCGTTCGATGCGGCTGCCGCGGCACTCCTCGGCGCCGGCAACAGCGGGATGGACCTCGTGAACGCGCTCGACGTCCCGACACTCACCGCGGTGCTGACCTACCACGTGACGCTCGGCGATCGGAACGCCAAGAGCGTGCTGGCGGCCGGCTCGCTCCGCATGCTCGACGACAACTGGACCACGATCCGCGTCACTGGCGGCGTGGCGACGATTGACGACGCCCCGATCGTGGCGACCGACCTCCGCGCGAGCAACGGCATCGTGCACGTCATCGACGCGGTGATTCTGCCGCCGAGCCTTCGATAGAGACCTGCCGGAACACCCCTCCCGGCATGTGGGGGCCGTGGTCCTGCCTGGACGACCAATGGGGGTCGGGAGGTGGGCCACGGCCCTTCGATTTTTCAGGTTTCTTGAGCAGTCCCTTCAAGACATTTCAGGCACACCCCGGCCATTCTGCTGTCGGTCCCGGCACAGGCCAGGAGGCGACGATGACCCCACCGCAGATCACCCGGAACGGCGCTTTCGGATTTCTCAGGATTGACCTGCCGACCAGCATCTCCGAGGAGGCCTGGTGCCTCAGCCACAGCGGACTCCGGCTGATCGGCACGTTCTTCGACGCCGGCCCCATCGACGACACCGGACCGTTGCAGGTCTACACCGGCGCTCGTCAGGGGGAGCAAAGCCTCTTCCACCCGGCTACAAGGTCGAGCCGGTCGGTCTTCCCCAACTGGGCCACGCCAGCGGCAGGGCGATTAACGATGCCGGCGACATCGCCGGGTTCTATCACTACGGGGACAAGGGTTCAACGCCTGTCGAGGCGCTTCGGCCGTTTGTTTGGTGGCACGACGATACCGGGCCGACGCCCTTCATGCTGGCCGGCTCGAGCGATCGCGGGGACATGAGGATCAACAACGCGGTCCTGACGATCAATGACGCGGGACGACTGGGCGGCGTGTACTACTCCACCGTCCACAAGGCGGTGCTCGGGTTCGTCACGAACGGCAAGGATCCGAACTGGCTGAAGACCCACGTCACGATCTTGCCGCCTGCGCGGCCCGACGGCAGTGTTCCCGGATCGAACGTGCGCGGCATCAACGCTCATGGGCACATCTGCGGCAAGTACGACGCCGACGGATACGTCAGCACAGATGCAGCCGGCGCGTATGCCGAGGTGCGCCTCGTGCTTCCGGGCCAGCAGTGTGTCGTCGGGGGCATCAACGATCACAGACAAATCGTCGGCCACTACGGGCCGCCTGGCAACCGCCGCGGGTTCGTCGCGGCCGTCTCACCCAAGGGCGAGGTCGCACAGGGAAGCCTGATGACCGTGGAAGTCCAGCCGGCCTGGGGCTCGGACACACGACTCAACAGCATCGACAACCACGGGCTGATGATCGGCTCCTACGAGAACCCACCGAAGGTGCGGCACGGGTTCCTCTGCTGGCAGCACGCCTGAACGTTGCAGACGGTCACTGCCGAATGCGCGAGACGTCGATGTAGTACGGGGCATCGCGACCGCGAAAGCCTCAGGCGCGAGCCTCGTCCGCATGGTCTGCCTCCGGCCGGCGATAGCCGGTTCAGAACCCTCGGAGCCCCCACGCGTTGCTCTCCCTCCACCCGGCCGCGAACGCGAGCCTTCGGCCGTCCGGCGACAGCAGAGGCGACCGGAGCCGCACGTGCGCGCTTTCCCAGAGCTTCTTCGATTCGCCGGTTCGACTGAGGTAGAGCACCTCGCTGCCGCGTTCGCCGGGATACCTCGCCAGGACCCATCCACTGCCGTCAAGGGTCCAGGCAATCCATTGCGCACCACGCAAGGACGCATCGTCGATGACCGACCGCCGATCCGTTGCGAGGTCGACGATCTGCAACCGCCCCGGGCGGTGTGTCGGGTCGAGATACACAACCTCACGGCCGTCCGCCGAAACGTCCCAGGCGCCCTCCACCATGCCGTGTCGCCGCAGCCCGCCGCCTCGCGGATCGAACGAGACCAAATCGCCCTTGTGGCTGTCTCCATCCAGACGGTCAACCGCCGCACACAGGCTGGCGGGCAGTCGGGTGCATCTGATCGAGACGTAGATCGATCTCAAGTCGAACAGCCGTTCGGCCGCGCCGCCAGCGACCGGCACGCGCATCAGCCCCCAAGGCTTCCGCAGTCTCGACATGACGATCGACTGACCATCCGGACTGACCGCGGCGGACTCACCCGCTTCGGGCGGCGCACGCACGAGCGTCGCGGGACCGGCGCTCTGCAGCGACTGGTGGTAGATCCTGAGTTTTGGGCTTCCGTCACCGGCCAGAAACAGCAACGCGTCGCCAGCCGGCGTCCACGACAACGGGTGCGCGAAGTGATCGCTGAACACAACCCGTCGTGGCGATCCAAGGGTAAGCGCGCCGCTGTCGAAGTCGGCAAGGACGACCTGGCTGACGTGACGGTTCACGGTAAACGTCAGAAAGGCGCCGCTTCCCGTCAGGCTTGGCTTGTTGAAATTCAGGTCGAGTGCATGCGCGAACTTCGTCGGGCCACCCCGAAGCTGCACCGTGGCCGGATCGACCTCGATCTCCCAGAGGTCGCCATACCGGCCTGGCCGGTTGCGCGCAAAGAGGAGACGCCAGTCGGGTGCCCAGACGAGCGAGAAGAAGCCAGGCAGCTCGACCATCGTCGACCGTTGCAGCGTATCGATCCGACACACCACGATGGCCCGCTGCAGGATGTCATCCGTCCAGGACCGTCCGTACGCAATCCAGCGACTGTCGGGAGACCACGCGGGTCTCGAGACTCCGACGCCTGGTTCCGCCGGCACCGCCAGCCTCAGGTCGCGGCCCTCGGTCGTCATCACGAGAATCTGCGAGACAGCCGAGTCCCGAACGGCGAGATGGCGGCCATCCGGCGAGACCGCGACAAGGCCGCCAACATCCGCCAGGCGGACCGCCGATCCGTCTGCCACGCTTGCGCGCCACACCGCAGTGCTCGTCGCCAGGACAATCTCCGCGGAATTCGGCAGCCAGGCCACGTCGTTGATGGCGCCGATCCCATCGGGCAGAAGCAGGCGTCGCGTATCCGGCGCTCCCGTTGACTGCAGGTGGAGCCCAGTGAGGTCGGCGTACGCGAGATAGCGCTCGTCGGGTGAGATCGCTGCGGCAAGCACCGGGCGCTCGATTGGCTGGAAGGTCAGCTGTTCGGCGGTCAATTCGACCGGCGAATCCACTCCGGCGCGAAGCGATCGCAACCCGCCGGTCCACGCGAGCGCCAGCAGGCTGGCGAGCCCAGCCGCGCCGCCCGCGGCGGCGGCAAGTCGCCGCCGCCGACGGCGAATCCTCGACGGCCTCACGCGTTCGAGTGCCGCCGCGAATTCGTGTGCGGTCGCAAAACGGTTCCCCGGACTGGCAGCGGTCGCGCGGTCGATTAGGGCGGCGATCCCGGTCGGAAGCGAGGGACGTTCCTCGCGCAGGGCGACGCGCCGGCCTGTCGCGTGCGCCTCGTGGATCTCCGTCGCGGTTTCACCACGCACGGGATAGGTGCCGCTGAGCAGGTAGTAGAGCAGGACACCAAGGGCGTACAGGTCGGTGATCGGACTCGGCTCGGCGTGCTCCCACAGCTCCGGCGCCATGTAGAGCGGTGTGCCGCTGATGCTTCGCGAGTGCAGCGAGGAGACTTCGTGAACCCGTTCACGTCCCGTGCCGAAGTCCACGAGCACGATGCGGCCGCCCTGCTCCTGCAGCACGTTCTGTGCCTTGATATCGCCGTGGACGATGCCGGCGGCGTGAATCGCCCCCAGGGCGCGGCACAGATCGAGGCCGATGGCGATCGCGTGTTCCAGGTCGAGGCGGCCCTGGTCCCGGGCGACCGCCGCCAGCGTCGTGCCATGGACGAACTCGGTCCAGATGCCGACGCGGCCATCGATGCGCTCGGCGCCGAACACCGTCACGACATTCGGGTGCCGAACCCGCGCGAGCAATCGGCCCTCGGCGATCGCGGCGCCGTGATCGAGGTCGTCCGGAGCGGTGTGTAGCAGCTTCAGCGCCACCTCGCGATCGAGGCGGGTATCCCACGCGCGGTACACCTCACCGAACGCGCCTTCGGCAATACGCTCGATCAACTTGAGCGGTCCCCAGCTCTCGAGGTGCTCGTCGTCGGTGTGTTGGACCGCGGGTCGAGAGCTGATGCCGGGGTCCGGCAGGTCGCGGTGCACGCGCACGAGCGCTTCCAGGGCGCGAAGCTCCTCGACCGACTCCGGATCCAGACCTGCCGCATCCGACTGCCAGTTGATTGGCGCGCCGTCGAGAATCCTGGCGGCGAGGTCCTGAACCTGATTCGTGGGGTCGCCGGGCGGCGGCGCGGAGGGATCGTCAGCGTTCATGCTTCATCTCTGCGGCAAGGCGCACCAGCGCCGCCTGCGCCGCCTTGCGCGCGGCCTCGGCGCTCGGCTTCCCGAGGGCGATCGCCAGTTCTTCGTACGTGCAGGCCAGCTCGACACGGGCCACGATCGCCTCGCGATCTTCCGGCCGGAGTCGCGCGAGCGCCCGTTCGTACCGCTCGGCGATCTGCCGTCCGATCGCCTCTTCCACCGGCGACGGCGCGGCGTCGATGATCCCCGAGTCAACCGCGGCGGGCATGCCGCGCCGGTCAAAGCGGCGCAGGGTGTCGCGAATCCGATTCATGAGCGCCTGGCGCAGGTACGCCTGGAGCGCGCCCGGACGCCGCGGCTCGAAGTCCTCGATCCTCTTAAACGTCTGAAGCAGGGTGTCCTGTACCAGGTCCTGGGTGTCGGCCGCATCCCGAGCCCAGCGGGGCAGGCGGCCGCTGGCCCAGCGGCGAAGCGGCGCGGCGTAGCGCGTGAAGAGCGCATTGAGGGCTTCCGCGTCGCCGTCGCGCGCCCGCTCGAGCAGCAACACCGTGCTGTCCGGGCCCGGGGGGTCGGGCTTGGCGCCGGATGGGTCGGAAGACATGGCTGTGTGCTCGGCGGACATTGTACCCGGATGGCTCCCTTCCGGTTTGGCCCGATTCGACGTTATAGGGTAATGAGGCCACCAAGAAAGCTAATAGCAGCATGAGCGCCGTCGGGGGACTCGGTCCGGCGGCACTTGACACGCCGACACGCGACACAACCGAGGAGTGAACGATTCCATCGTGCCGGCCGCGGAGCGGAGAGATCCGCGCGGCCCGGCTGGAGGTACCGATGCTGACACGAACGAACTCGTTGATACCCGTCTGCGCTTCACTACTCCTCTTGGCCGCCGCCGCAGGCTGCTCACAGGAGGGCCTGGCGCCATCGAGCCCGACTTCGCCGAGTTCCCCTCTTGCCGCCAAGCCGGGCGGAGACAATGACGAGTTGTGGCCGGCTGATGTGACCTTCGGGGACCGGTCAGGCGACGCGATCACGCCAGGCGACGCGATCACGAGCGACGGGCTCGGAGCGTACGTCCACAGCGCTGGCGGCGGCTACGAATCGGCCTTCCACTCCCGCACGAAAGACTTCGTGCTGCGAGGTTTCGACGCCGGCCGCGTCGTGAACGTCAATTTCACGAACCGCCTCAGCGGTTCGGGCCCTGAAGGCGCGGTTGCCGACGACAAACCGTTCATTCGTGTCGCGGCGATCCGAGACCTCGAGGTCGGAGGCAGCCAGTCCGCCGTGGCGGTGTTCAGCTCTCTTCCAGGCGGCCTGACTCCGGGCAAGTTCAATTTCAACCCCAAGAAGCACGCCGACTCGATGCGCGTCGCCGTTCTCCGCAACGACTCGTGCACGTGGACCGTTACCGCTGATGCTGGTGCCGATGTCGCGGCCCTCGAGCAGTCCAAGGGCAACAAGACGACGGTCGTCGGCACCTACAAGATGCCATTCCAGATGACGATCGTGCTTCAGGGGTGCTTCACGAGCTGACCACGGTTCGTCAAGGTGCCCGGACACCGCGCTCGAATCGAAGCTATCGATTACTGGGGAGTCCTGGCGACCTCGATGTAGTAGAGGTCCGTCGCGACCGCGAAAGCCTCCGGCGCGAGCAGTCGTTCGCATGGTCTGCCACTCGGTCGTGGGCCGGATCAGCTGCCAGTCGTCGGGCGACCCGACACGAACGGGCATCGCGAACCCGGCGACGTCGGCCCGCCATCGGTAGTCCACCGTCCCGGCAGGCTCGTTGAATCGCAGTTCGAGCACCGGCAGGGCTGTGTGGCGCAGGTACTGATCGAAGATCGGCGTGAGGTCCATGCCCGTTCGGGCGTTCATGAACGCGACGAGGTCCTCCGTCATGATGTTCTGGTACTTGAAGCGGTCGTACACGTCACGCACGAGCGCCCACCAGCGTGCGTCGTCATTGACGACGCTGCGAAGGGTGTGGAGGAAGAGGGCGCCCTTGAAGTACATGTCCTGCGGCGGCGTGCGGTGGATGCCGCGCGGCGTGATGATGGGCGCACGGTTCTGCACGCGGGCCTTGTAGCCGTTCACGTACTTCAGCGCATCGTCGTAGCCGAAGAGCGCCTCGACGTACATGCCCTCGAGGTAGGTGGTCCACCCCTCCTGAATCCACATGTCGGACACGTCGGCGGCCGACACGGCGTTGCCGAACCATTCATGGCCGCTCTCGTGGATGATGATGAAGTCGAACTTCAGGCTCACGCCAACGCCGGTCCAGTCGCGCTCGAGGTAGCCGTTGGCGAACCGGTTGCCGTAGGTCACGGCGCTCTGGTGCTCCATGCCCGAGTACGGCACTTCGATCAGCTTGTAGCCGTCCTTCGCGAACGGGTACTCGCCGAAGTACTTCACGAAGGCCTCCATCATCGGTTTCGCCTGCGCGAACTGGACCCTGGCCTTGTCGAGGTTCTCCGGTGTCACGTAGAAGTCGAGCGACAGCTCGCCGAGCGTGTCGGAGAAGTGCACGTAATCGGTGACGTTGATCGAGACGTTGTAGGAGTTGATCGGGTAGTGGACCCGGTAGTCCCACCGGCTGAACCCGTCGCCAAGGTCGGTCCTGCCCTGGAACCGCCCGTTCGAGACGTTCGTCAATCCGCCCGGCACGGCCACGCTGATGTCCATGCTGTCGGGCTCGTCGCGCCACTGGTCCTTGCTCGGCCACCAGATGCTCGACCCCTGCCCTTCGCAGGCCGTGTAGATCCAGGTGCGGCCCGTCTCGGTGGTCTGGAACACGAAGCCGCCGAAGCGGCCCGACTGCTCCGGCGTGCCGGAGTAGTGGAAGTCGATGGCGTATTCCTGACCGGCGCGAAGCGTCTCCGGGAAGTCGATGAAGACGGCGTTGAGCTCGCGCTCGTACTTCAGCGGCGTCTCGGCCATCAGGATGCGGTCCACGTTCAGGTTCGCGTAGAGGTCGATCTGGATGCGCGTGTCGTCCTGGAGCATCCGGAATCGGATCGTGTTCTTTCCGCTCACGCGCTTCGCCGCCGGGTCCACGCGGATGTCGAGATGGTAGTACAGCAGGTCGTTGTTGGCCCGATAACGGCCGTACTCGCCGCGGAGGATGTCGCCGCGCGTGGGCTCGGGCGGCGGGCCGCCGCGGCGCTGCGCGGTCTCCGCCGAGGCCACCGTGACCCACGACGCCGCCGCCGCCACGCCCACCAGGCCGAACATGAGGCTTCCCCGACTCGCCATGCGACGCATCCCGCCCTCCTGAGGCGCTCATCGTACACCGAGGGCGCTCGGTCGATGTCCGAACCAGACGCCCCCGGCGATGTCTGGTGCGCCCGCGGGAGGGCGGCCGTCGGTGTGCAATCGCGGGCAACACTGTGCCCTCCGGCCGCCTCGCGTGCACTGCACGGCTGGTGCGCCCCGACTCACGGGCCGATAAGCACCCCGTGGGCGCTCGCGCGATATCGCTCGTCACCGAACAGCCGGAACCCGGGCATTTCAGCCTGAGCTGGAGAGGCTACGACCGCGCAGAGGTCGACGCGTTCATGGAGCGCACGGCCGCCGATCGGCAGCGGCTCCAGGACGACCTCGCCCAGCTCGAGGCGGCACTGGCCGGCCAGGACGTGGAACGCCAGCAGGAGCTCGAACGGCTGGCGGGCCTGCGCGTCGAGCTCGCCCGCTGCCTCGAAACGAGCATCAACGCCCTCCACGTCGCCAATCTGATTCTCGTCTCGCCCGGCATGAGCACGAAGGTCGCGGGCCGGACGCCGGCGCCCGTCGCCGCACCGGCGCGCGCCGGCCGCCCGTCGGACCAGCTTGCGCTTGCCTGGCCGCTTCCGGCATGGCTGTCACCGGGCCGCACGCTCACGCTCGTCGGCGTCGTGTCTGCCGCCGTGGTCCTGCTGTCGCCGCTTGCAGGCGGCGCCAGGGTCGCCGACTACCAGCTGCAGGCAGCGCCGCTCGCTGGCTTCGCGCTTCCGGACGCGGCGCCCGAACCGCTCGACGCCTCGATCCTCCTCGGCGCGTCGTCGCCAATTCGCCTGGCGGAACCGCCAAGGCCACCGGCGCCGCCGGCCCGGCCGGCGCCGGTTGACGCCCTGCCGGCGGTTTCGGCTCCAATCGCATCCGAGGTGACCGAGCCGGTTACACCCTCGCCGCCGCTCGCTGGCGGCCTCGTGCTCACGCTCACGGCGACGGCCGAGTGCTGGATCCGCACCACGATTGACGGCGGCGAACCTCGAGACCGCCTGCTGAAGCCGAACGAGTCGCTGACGCTCCGCGCGAGCGAGGAAGCCACGCTGCGCATCGGCGATCCGGCAGCGCTCGCCCTGAACATCAACGGGCAGCCTGCGAAGACCCTCGGCACCGCCGGCCGCGTCGTGACGGCCCGCATCACCGCGTCGAACTACCTGGACTTCATCTCGGGCCGCTGAGCCCGGGCGCGCCGAACGAACGTCCCTTCATAGATCACCGGCGGCCCGCCCGCACGCAGTTCGCCTGGCCGCGGCACGTTGTACTCGGTGAGGGGCCCGGGCTCGTCACGGTCGAACCCCGCGGCGGCAAGCTCTTGCACGAGCTCGTGCTCGGTGAGGAAGCACTGTGGCTCGCCATTCCATGACGAAAACACGAACGCCTCCCCTTCGTCCGGGGCGGCCCCTGGCGGCAGCGTCCGCCGCGAGAACGTGAAGAGGAAGAGCCCCGCGAGAGGCCTGGCCACGCGGGCGGCCTCGGCGATGGCGGCACGAAACTCCGCCCCCGAGCGCGCCAGGTTCCAGATGCCGTGTGCGACGACGAGGTCGAACGTGGCGTCGGCAAAGGGCAACGGCGCCATCGGCGCGCGCACCAGATCGACGGCCGCCGGGGGTGTCGCAGCGGCGAGGCGCCGGCTGGCGCCCTCGAGCATCGGCGCCGACAGGTCGGTCGCCGCCACGCGAAAGCCGAGTTCCGCAAGGGGCAGCGCGTTGCGCGCCGCACCGCAGCCGATGTCGAGACAGCGCGCGAGACGCCCCGAATCGGCGAAGCGCTTCGCAAACTCTACTAGCACCGGATTGGGCGAGCCGGCCTCGAACCCGGCCACCGTGGCGGCGTCCGTCCAGCGCGGGCTCACATGGCTCATGCCAGGAGCATACGCCGGCGCGCGCCGACGGACTCAGGGTTGCGTGTCACGCGTTGAACGCGGCGGCACGGCCGCAAGCCGGGCCGCCTCCTGCGTCATCCTGCTGGACCTCGTGGGCCGCCCGGCTCCCGTCGTGACGATGGGCTATCGTGAGAGGCTCGATGTCCCGGGTTGACCGAGACACGCTCGGCTGGAGGACGACATGATCAAGGCGGCCACTCGGGTTCCCGTGACCCGGCCATACCGCTACGGCGTCTACGGCGTCGGCCGCATCGGCCGCGTCCACGCGGCCATCGTCGTCGACCAGGGCCAGCGGGTCGTCGCCGTCGGCGACGAGGCCGCCGGCGCCATCGACGTCGCGCTGGCGGAGCTCGGCAGCGATCTGCCGACGTTTGCCGACGCCGCGGTGATGGCCGACGCCCTCAGGGGTGAAATCGACGCGGCGATCGTCGCCTCGCACACCAAGGACCATGCGCGGCACGCGCTGCCGTTCATCGAGGCCGGCATCCCGGTCTACCTGGAGAAACCGCTGACCGATGACCTCGAGGAGTCCTTCGCGTTCGTCGAAGCCGTCGGCCGCGACGCCAACCTCGTGCAGATCGGCCTGCAGCGTCGCTACGATCCGGCACTCACGTATGCGAAGCAACTGCTCGGTGAGGGCGTGATCGGGGCCATCCGTGAAATCCGCTGTGTTCTGCGCGACCAGCACCCACCGCCGGACACCTACTCGAGCCGGGGCCTCATCATCGACATGGGCATCCACGTGGCAGACGAGGCGATCTTCCTCCTCGACGAGTTTCCGAGCGAGGTCCGGGCCACGGTGCATCGCACCAGGGCCTATCGCAGTCCGATCGACGAGGGCGGAGACACGGCGTTCGTCACGTTCACGACGCCCACGGGCGTCCTCGGCCGGCTCGACGTCAGCCGCACGCACGCCTCCGGCTACAACAACGAGACGTACATCATCGGCACCAGTGGCACGATGCACGTCGGCTGCTTCAGGGGCTACCCGGGCCCGATCCCGGTCGAGGTCTGGCGTGACGACGGCACGCGGCACGCCGCGTCGAAGACCTTCGACATGACCGACGTCAAAGGCACCTATCCGGAATTCCTGCCGCGTTTCGACCACGCCTACCGCGAGGCGCACCGCCGGTTCCGCGACGACCTCGACCAGGGCCGCGACTTCGCGGTCACGCAGAACGACGTGCTCGACGCACAGGTGTTCGTCGAGGGCGCCCACCGGTCGGCCGCGAACGACGGCGCGCGCTACAGGCTGGAGCGCGCCGACGACATCGCTGAATATCGTGCCGCCTGCGTCAGGAATGGGCTGTTGGACGGCTGATCGCTTGACGCCCACCCGGTGCGACACCACAATGGTGCCGTGCGAGTTCGTCTGACGCTCGTCGCGGTCGCGCTGGCGGTCCTGGCCCTTGCCGGGTCCCGCGACTTCGATCGGTTCCAGGTCAGCCCGCAGGACGCCTCCCCCGCATCGAGTCAGCTCACGGCTCGTCCCGCGCCCGAACCCGCGCTGCCTGCGGTCCTCGGCGTCGCGGCAACCAGGTCGATCTTCGTTCAGGCGCCACCGCACTTCGGGTGGCGACGCGACCTGCGTCCGGCGCCGGCCATCTCGCTCGCCGGCCCTGCGTCGCCGGTCGATTCGAACGACGACGTCACGCGGCCTCTGAGCTTTCCGCTTCTGATTCTGATTCCCCTCCCGTAGAGCGCTGTTCACGACAGACGGATGGAGGGCCGGGCTCACGCCTCGGCCCTCCACTTCAACATGGGAGGGGTTCATGAATCGCAGATTACGCTGGAAGCTCGTCGTCATTCTCATCGCCGCCGTCAGTATCTCAGCCATGGCGTGGTTGCCAGACGGGCTGCGGCTCGGACTGGATCTGAAAGGCGGCGTGCAGTTCGTGCTCAAGGTCAACGCGGAGGAAGCGCTCGCCGTCGACCCGGAGGTCACGCGCGACGAGGTCGTCGCGCAGTCGAAAGAAGCCGTGGACCGGCGCGTCAACGCGCTCGGCGTCGCCGAGCCGGTGATTGCCGTGCAGGGCGACGACCGCGACGAGATCCTCGTCCAACTCCCGGGCTTCACGGACGTCGACCGCGCCCGCGCGATCCTCGGCCAGACGGCGCGGCTCGAATGGAGACTGGTCGAAGAAGGCCCGCCCACCGCCCCGGCGGTCGGCGGGCGCGACATCCGCCGCGCGTGGGTCACCCACGACGACTTCGGCCAGCCGGCCGTCGGCTTCTCGCTCACGACGGACGGCGCGCGCCGCTTCGCCGAGCTCACCTCCGCCAACATCGGCCGCCAGGTCGCCATCGTCCTCGACGATGAAGTCCAGTCCGCGCCCGTCATCGAGAGCGCGATCACGGGCGGCGAGGGGATCATCCGGGGCGGGTTCTCCGTCGACGACGCCAGCGATCTTGCCCTGCTGCTCCAGGCTGGCGCGCTGCCGGTCTCGATGACGTTCCTTGGCGGCGAGTACGTGGGCCCGACGCTCGGCGCGGCGAGCGTCCGAGCGGGCATCGCCGCCTCTGCGGGCGGCCTGGCGCTCGTCGCGGCCTTCATGCTGCTGTACTACCGCCGCGCGGGCGTGAACGCGGTCATCGCCGTCGCCGCCAACCTGGGCATCCTCCTCGGGCTGATGGCCTCGCTCGGATCGGCATTGACGCTCCCGGGCATCGCGGGCCTGATCCTGACGATCGGCATGGGCGTGGACTCGAACGTCCTCATCTTCGAGCGGATCAAAGAGGAGCTAGCAGCCGGCCTGTCGGTGCGGCGGGCCGTGAAGGCTGGCTTCGACCGCGTGTTCCTGACGATACTCGACACGCACGTCACGTCGCTCGTCGCCGCCGCGTTTCTTTTTCAGTTCGGCAGCGGCGCGATCCGCGGATTCGCCACCACGCTGAGCCTCGGCCTGCTGACTAACCTCTTCACGTCAGTCGTCCTCTCGCGGACGATGTTCGAGCTGACGCTGTCGCGGAACCGCGACGTGACGCTCGGATGGGCGCGCCTCGGCCGCCTGCTCACGTTCGCTCGCGGGCCGATCGACGTGATGCGGCACCGAACGCTCGCGCTGTGGCTCTCGGCCGCGATCGTCGCGGCCGGCCTGACGGTGACGACGGTTCGCGGGTTGCCGCTGGGACTCGATTTCACCGGCGGTACGGCGGTCGTCTCCGCGTTCGACGGGCCCGTGAGCGAAGACGACGTACGGCGGGCGATTCCGGGACCGGTGCTGGTCCAACGGTACGGCGCCGTGGCGGACCGGACGTTCCAGATTCGCGTGCCGCAGCCGGCCGCCGCCGGTGACGGCGAGGACCCGTCGGGCGTCGGGGCCATCGAGACCGCGCTCGGCGAGTCGAACCTGCCGGCGTCCCGGACCGTCGGCAGCACGACGATCGGACCGACGGTCGGCCGGGACCTCCAGAAGAAGGGCGCGTACGCGATGGCCGGCGCGCTTGCCGGCATCTCGGCGTACGTCGCGTTGCGGTTCCGCCCGGGCTTCGCCGCCGGCGCCGCGCTCGCGACCGCGCACGACATCGTCGTGACCATCGCGGCGTTGAGCCTCGCGGGATACGACCTCGACCTCAACGTCGTGGCGGGCCTGCTCACGGTGGCGGGCTACTCGGTGAACGACACGATCGTCATCTTCGACCGCGTACGCGAGCGCCTGGCGGCGATGGGCCGCGGCGCGATGACACAGGCCGTCAACACGGCCGTCACCGACACGCTCGGCCGAACGGTCATCACGTCGGCCACGACGCTCGTTGCGGTGCTGGCGATGTACCTCTTCGGCGGCACTGCCCTGTCCGGCTTCTCGTTCACGGTTCTGGTCGGGATCGTCGTCGGCACCTGGTCCAGCGTGTTCGTCGCCGCCCCGGTTGCCGCTCTCACTGGGTCACGCAGGGTCGGTCGGCCGGTCCATGCGGCAGACTGAAGTCTACTGGTGGGATGACTTCCGCGCGCTGGGCCGTGCAATCGTCAACGCGGTATCCGGCGCGGTTTGTGCAATCGACCAGACCACAGGATCTATTCGATTACCACGCGGCAGCTGGTGCCTGGGATCTGCGGCACCGCGGTGAAGGAGCCTCATGGCCACGACGTGCCGTCCCGGTGTTCGCGTCAGTCTTCTTGTCACTGTGTGCTGTGCCGGTCTGACTCTGGCCGGATGCCAGGACCGCTTCGGTAGCCCAACCGCCCCGGCGTCGGTTGCCGTGCAGGGTTCAACGGCCGAACGGCCACCGATGGTCTGTCGAGGTGGTCCCGGTGGGTCGCCCTGCTGGACCCCGGGCCTGCCTCCCCCGACCGGCCCTCAGCCGCCAGGTGCGAGCGTGCTGACCTTCAACGGCACGGCGGCTGACGGCGACTTCGTCGAGTTGTTCCGAGGTGACCTCTACCGCGAAGGCGGCCTCACGATGGAGGTTCTCGAGAGCGAAGTGTTCCTCTTGGACAACGACCTCCACCCAGATCTCGGCGGTTTTGACGACGACGCGGTGCACCTCGACAACGCGGGGGCGGCCGTCAGTTTCACCCGCGACGGCGGCGGGACGTTTGGCGCCACGAGCATACGGGTTGCTCAGGTCAATCAACCAGGCTCGCTCCGCATCACCGGGTTCTTTGCCGGCGGTGGCTCAATTGTGCTGGACGTCGCCGGATGCGGTCTCGGCTGCATTCAGAACGTGCAGTTGTCGGGATTCGCCAACCTGGCAAGTCTCCACATCGCCGCAACCGGAGCCTCCATCGCGTTCGACGATCTCGGCGTGAACTGATCGTCATCTTTGACCGCGTCCGAGAGCGCTTGGCGGCGATGGGCCGCGGCGCGTCGAGCGTGTTTGTCGCCGCCCCAGCAGCCGCGCTGGCCGGTGCATCACGCCTGGCGACCGACGCGACACGTCAGAACGTCACGGCCGCCGAGAGCACCACGGTCGGCTTTTCGTCGTCGGGATTGAAGACGTATCCGGTCACGCTGAGCGCCCCGAACGTCAGGCCGACGAGCAGTCCACGCTGGATGTCGCGCGCCGTCTGGTACGCGCGCGTGCGCTGGGTGACGAGGCCGAACCGAAACCAGTCGGCTGCTGCAAGCGACGCCTCGGACCAGTTGTAGAAGAAACTGTCGGACGCTTCGCCGGTGTCGATGACGACCTCGCCTTCGCTGTAGATCTCGACGGCGCGCCAGCCGAGCGAAAACCGGTAGCCTGGAGCGACACCCGCGGTGTTGCCGAACACGCCGCCGACCATGGGCGTGACTTCCCAGCTGACCGACTCGCCGCCGCCGAAGTTACGGCCCAGCCACACCGATGCGGTCTCGCGGTCCTCATAGTTGTACCTCGCTTCGAGATGGAGCCAGTCGCGGTCAGCGGTGAACGCGGGCTGAACGTAGTCGTCCGGGTCCGGCACGAAGTACCCATAGGCCGAAGCGGTGAATGCCCACGTCTTCGCGTCGTCCTGTGGGCCGGGCACGGCTGCCTGTTGGGCCGCACTGGCAGAAGCCGGCACTGTCTGGGCCGACGCGCTGGAGCCGACGAGCACCAGGGCGGCGACGATGAGCGGAATCGAACGCATGGCGGTCATCCTCCGAGCGCGATCGTGAGCGCCACGAGCGCCAGTCCCAAGCCGACCATCGACAGGCCGAATGCCCACGGCGACCGGCCCGCGTAACGCGCGTACATGAACCCGCTCGCGAACAGCAAGGTGACCGCAACGGCATTGGACACGCGCATGGCCAGCGCGGCGTCCTGGAGAAAGATGAACGGCACCGCAACCGGGAAGGTCGCGGCGAACACCAGCAGGAAGACGGCGACGGCGCCGCGCCAGTCCGCTCCCTCGAGCCGAGCCAGAGCCGGCGGCTCGGGCAGCTTCATCAGCCGCTCACGCAGCGTTTCGAGGTCCGCCGGCTCGAGCACCGAGGCAACGGCCGGCGGCAACGCTTCGGTCGGGGCGAGCACGCGCCTGGGCGGTGGCATAGGCAGGCTGCGGATTATAGTGCTGGACTTGACGCAAGTAAGTCTATGCCATAAACTAATCTTGACTATGAACTCGATGACACGGAGCGGAGCCATGACCACCCACGCGACCTCACTGGAATCCCGGCTCTTCCGCCGCTACTGGGACGACGGCCTGCTGGACCTGCTGGCCGGCATCGGCGTGGCCGGCATCGGCGTCTTCTGGACGCTCGACCTTGTCGCCGTTGGCGCCGCGGTGCCCGCCATGCTCGCGGCACTCTGGGGCCCCCTGCGGCGCCGGTTCATCGAACCGCGGCTGGGCCTTGTGGAGTTCTCCGACGAGCGCGACCGGCACTCGCGCCACCTCGCGCTCGGTGGTATCGCACTCGGCGCAGGCGTGCTGGCGGTCTTCGCGGCCATCTGGCTCGCCGCACCGGAGGCGCCGGACCTGCTCCGCCTGCTCGCGCCCGGTCTGCCGGCGTTCCTGCTGGCGCTCCTGGCGGCGGTGAGCGGCCTCGCCCTCGGCCTGCCCCGCTTCCTCACCTACGCCGCGGTGCTGTCGGCCGCGGGCTTCATCGTGGCGGCGCTCGACGCCGAACCTGGCGCCGCGATGATCGGCGCCGGCGGGCTCATCGCGCTGTGGGGCAGCCGGCTCATCAGCCGCCTGCCGCCGGCCGAACCGGACCCCCGCGAGGTCGACTGAGATGGCCGACTCCGGCGCCGAACCGGTCGTGCCGAACGTCGATGCCTTTCTGCACGAGCTGGCTCGGCTCAGGCTCCTGGTGTTGTTGTCGGTCCTCAGGAAGGCCGACTTCGTCTACCTGCTGCGGGCGAGCGGCTTCACGCGCGGCAACCTGTCGGTGCAGATGACCAAGCTCGCCGACGCCGGCCTTGTCGACATCGAGAAGAGCTTCGTCGGCAATCGTCCCCGGACGGTGTATTCCCTGACCGCGCGGGGCCGGTCGGCCCTTCGCGCCTACAAGGCCGACATGACGACGCTCCTCGACGCGTTGCCTGGCTAGGGCGGTTTGCGACGGGCACTGCGCGCGCCAGGTCTGGACTCACGCTGGTTTTGGGTAGACTGGTGTCACGCCCGCTGCCGATGTCGCCCTGTGCGGCTGGAAGTCTGCGGCACTCAGGAGTCTGGAATGAAGCGAATCGTAGCGACCGCCGGTCTGGTCATCGTTGCCGCCACCCTCGTGTCGGCACAGCAGGAGCGCCCCCTCAGCCCGCCGGGCACGGCCACGGCGATGGTTGGCGGCGACTGGGTCAAGAACCCCGACGGCGCGACGACCTACCAGGGCGGCAAGTGGGTTGAAGTGATTTACAGCCGTCCGATGCTGCGGCAGCGGACGAACATCTTCGGTACCGGCGCCGACTACGGCGTCGCGATCCGGGCCGGCGAGTCGCTCTGGCGCGCTGGCGCGAACCAGACGACGGTGTTGAAGACAGAGGTCCCGCTGCTCTTCGGCAGCACGACGGTGCCGGCCGGCGAGTACGGCCTGCTCATCAATCTCAAGGGCCCCACCGAATGGACGCTCGTCGTCACCAGGCAACCGCGCCAGGCACAGTTCGACGCCACCAACACCACAGCCATCATGGGCGCCACCAACTACGACCCGGCGTTCGACGTCGTCCGCGTGCCGATGGTGGTGAGCTCGATGGACAAGAAGCTCGATCAGCTGACGATCTTCTTCAGTGACGTCACGAAGGCTGGCGGCACGCTCGCGCTTGCCTGGGAGAACACGGTGGCGATGGTCGACTTCACGGTGCGGTGACCGCGGCCGAGCCGACCACCGGCCGGTCCGTCGCTAGCCTCCAGCGCCCGGAGGCGGCATGTTCGAGTTGAACATGTCGACGGCCACCTTCCAGGCGCCCGCTGCGTCCTTGCGCCAGATGGTCACGTACTTCTCTTCCGACGTCTGGGGTGTTCCGTCCGGGCCGCTCATCGTCAGCTGCGCGGTGCCCCAGGAGTAGCCGACGTCACCGCTCGCGGCCGCCGCGGTGCCCGACACCTGCCAGGAGATGGCAAAGCCCGGAGTGGCGACCATCGACGACCACAACTCGCGAATGGCGCTCGTGCCGGAGACCATCGGCTGGCCGGGCGGGAAGACCATGGCGTCGTCGGTATGCATCGCCATTGCCCCGTCGACGTCCTTGGCTGTCGCCACGGCGGCAAACGCCACGTCGGCCTCGCGGATGGCCGCCGCCGCCTCCGCGCTCATGTCGGCCGGCGCAGCAGGCGCCGCCGGCG
Source organism: uncultured Acidobacteriota bacterium (assembly GCA_963752045.1). GTDB lineage: Bacteria > Acidobacteriota > Vicinamibacteria > Vicinamibacterales > SCN-69-37 > DATKDF01. Next base: position 171,216 of record CAVVWN010000003.1, read on the forward strand.
CGCACGCCGCCAACGCCGCCACGAGCAATCCCGTACCCAGGAACTGAGCCGTCGTTCGCACTCTCATCATCATGTCCGGTCCCCCGTTCTGGTAATGGTCCTTCAAGCGCGGGAGTATAGCGCAGATCCTCCACGTCTCAGGACCGCGGTCAGCGTCCTTCGAACCAGAGTCTCGGGCGCATGGAACCGGCGACCTCGTTGAGCTCGCGGTCGTAGAGCCGGCCGTTGAGCATCACCTGGAAGATCGCCTGTGTGTTCCGCAGATCCTCGAGCGGATTGGCGTCGAGCACGACGAGGTCGGCCAGCTTGCCGACCTCGAGGCTGCCGATTTCCCGATCGAAGCCGAGTGACCGCGCCGGGCTCATCGTGGCGCTGCGCAGCGCCTCCAGCTGCGTCATGTCGCCCTGGCCGAGCATCCAGGTCTCCCAGTGCGCGCCGAGGCCCTGCATCTGGCCGTGCGCGCCCATGTTGACGGGTACGCCCGCGTCGGCAAGCGACTTGGCGCCCTGGGCAAGCAGGACGTGGCCGTAGTCGTCCTCGTCGAGCATCACGCGACGCCGCGATCGCGGGTCCACGACGGCCCTCGGCACGAAGGTGAGCAGGCGCTCGTTCTCCCAGACCTTCGTGAACTGATACCAGTAGTTCTCGCCGGACGAAGCGCCATAGGCCACGACGAGCGTGGGCGTATAGCCGACGCCGCTTCTGGCATAGAGCGTGACGATGTCGTTGTACAGGCGCGGGACGGGCAGGTTGTGCTCGACCGTCGTGTGCCCGTCCATCACGTGCGTGGCGTTCGCGTAGTAGAGCGAACCGCCTTCGGGCACCACGTTCATCTCGAGCTCGCGCGCGGCCTTGAGAATCATCTGCCGCGCGTCGCGGCGCTGCTGGTTGTAGCTCTTCACGCTCGGCGCGCCGATGGCCCGAAGCCGCCTGACGTGCGAGAGCGCATCGTCATAGGTCTCGACTGGCGCCTTGAAGGCGGTTTCGGCGCCGTAGAGGATCCGGCCCGTCGAATAGAGCCGCGGTCCGAGCTTGAGCCCCGCGCGGATCATCTCGGCATTGGCGAAGACCATCTCCAGGTCGTTCGACGGGTCGTGCATCGTCGTCACGCCGAAGGCCAGATTGGCGAGAAGCGGCCACGACTGCCGCGCCGGGATGCCGTCGCCTTCGGCGCCCACGTGTGCGTGCGCGTCGATGAGCCCGGGATGATCGTCTTGCCGCGGACGTCAATCCGCCTCGCGCCCGACGGCACCGGCACGCGGCCGGCCGGGCCGATGGCGGCGATGCGGTTGCCCTCGACCACGACCGTGCCGTTCTCGATGACGCCCCGACCGGAGCCGTCCTCGGCCATCGTGATGATGCGGGCTCCGACGAGGGCCGTGATGCCTGACGGCACGTCGGAGGTGGCGGAGAAGCCGATATTCACGCCCGCGGTTTCCGGCTCGGCGACGGGCGTCGCTCCCGAACCGAGGAAGCCGAACGTCTCCTCGAGCTCGCGCGTGAAGAGCTCGGGGCCGAGCATCCAGTGCACGCGCCGGCCATCGCCGGACCAGTGCACGAAGAAGCCGGCGTCGCGCGAGATCCGCGCGACCGGCATGCCGGTCACCGTCGGTCCGAGCGTGACGGGCCGGCCCGTCCGGGCAAACGGCATCACGTAGAGATGCCAGCGCTCCTGGAAGGCCACCCAGTCTCCGTCGGGAGACGGCACGATGTCGGTCGCGTTCTCAGACTGGAAGTGGACGCGCTCGTCGCGGCCGTCGAGACCGATACTCGCGAGCACGAACCGGTCGCGCTGCTCGCGGAAGTACAACCGCGTGCCCGTGTGGTCGAACTCCGGGTCCACGCCGCCTTCGCGCACGAGCCTGGGCTCGCCAGAGCCATCGGCCGGGACCACGTAGAGGCCAGGCTCGGGGATCCCCATGTCAGTGCGGATGCCGTCGCTCGACGTCTCCCGATAGGTGATCCACATGCCGTCCGGCGAAAACGACGGTTCGATGTAGTGACCGGCTCGCGTCGTGACGGCACGGCTCGTCCGAGACGTTCTGTCGAACACGCGAACCTGCCCCCGCTCCTCGTCGTGCCACGTCGTGAAGACGATGAATCGGCCATCGGCCGACCAGGCGGGATCGAGCTCGAAGGGCGCGTCTCGGTCGGCCGGATCGATGCCGGTCAGCGGCTGTGGCTCGCCTCCGGCGAGCGCACGCGTGTAGATGCGCCCCAGCGCGTTGAAGGCAACCGAGGTGCCATCGGGCGAAACGCGAGCGTCCCGAAGCATGCGTACCGGAAATCGCTCCTCATGGACGGGCACCTGAAAGCGGACGGCAGGGGTGATGGTCTGTTCGACGCGAGCCGTGAACGGAATTTCCGTGCCGGCCTTTGCCGCGATGTCGACGCTCCAGATCTTCCCCTGGCCCCAGATGACGATGCGGCTCGAATCAGGCGTCCAGGCGTACTGCGGGTAGACGCCGTGGACGGTCCAGGCCTCCTGCAGGTCCTTGTCGAGCCGATCGAAGACGGGCCACTCGGCGCCGGTCTCGAGGTCCTTGACGAACAGATGGCTGCCGAGCCTCACGCGTCGAACGAACGCGAGGTAGCGGCCGTCTGGCGAGGGGCGTGGCGTGACCGAGCCGCCGGGTCGATTGACGAACGGCCGCTCGCGGCCCGTCTCGAGGTCCCTGCGGATGATGGCGAAGATCACGCCGTTCGGATCCTTGTTGTATTCGAAGAGCGTGCCCGGCGTGACGTCCTTCGAGAAGTACAGGTACCGTCCGTCCGGCGAAGGGGCCGGCTCTCCCGCGTCCTTCTGCTCGCTCTGCCGCTCGGTGACCTTGAGGCCGCCCGAACCGCTCGCGTGGTAGGCCCACACCTCGCCCGCTCCAAGCGATCGTGTGGTCACGAAATGGCGCCGGGCGTAGATCGTCTGGCCGTCGGGCGCCCACGCCGGGCTGTTGACGAACCATTCACGCTCGCGCGAAATCTGCTTCGGGTCGCTGCCGTCGACGCGCGCGGTCCAGATGTTCCAGAGCCCGTCGCGGTCGCTTGCGAACGCGATCCGCGTGCCGTCCGGGCTGAAGCGCGGCTGCATCTCGAAAGCCGGCCCGCCCAGAATGCGGTTGGCCCGACCGCCTTCGATCGACATGACATAGATGTCGCCGAGGAGGTCGAACACGATCTGACGCCCGTCGGGGCTGACGTCCAGATTCATCCACGTGCCCTCACTCGTGTCGAAGGCGACCTCGGTCGTGGGGCCGAATGGCGCCGTCACATCCCAGTCGCTCCGCGACTGGGCCGAGAGGAGGGCGATGGAGGCCGCAAGAATGATGGCAGTGGACGACAGTCTGATCATGAACACCTCGAGTGTGCGGGCACGCGGCTACCGGGCGCGGTCCGCGAGGGCCCACACGGCGCGCTCGGTGCGGACGAACAGGGTGTCGGCCGCGAGCGCCGGCGTGGCCATCGTCGTCTCGTGCATCGGGCTCTGCGCGAGTATCTCGAACTGGCGCCCCGCACGGATCGTGAAGACGTCGCCAGCCTCGTTGGCGATGTAGATCCGGCCATCGGCGGCGATTGGAGACGCCGAGTAGCCACCGGGCGCGATTCGCTGCTGGTAGATGCGCTCGCCGGTGCGCGGCTCGAACGCCGTGAGCACACCGCGCGTGGACACGACGTAGAGCAGGCCGCGATAGAGCAACGGCGTCGCCATGTACGGGCCGTCGCGCAGGTTGCTCCACGCAATCGCGTCGCTCGAGGTCGCGCCGTCCTCGAGCGTCAGGTCACCGCGCGAGCCCGGTCGGACCGCGTAGATCGGCTTGATCGGGTTGTAGCCGTTCGTCACGAAGATGAGCCCCTCGCCCACGATGGGCGTCGGCGTGGTGTTCGTCGTGCTCGGGCCCAACCGCCACAGTTCCCTGCCGGTCGCCGGGTCGTAGCCCTGAATGAACGGCGCGGCATTGACGACGATCTCGGCGTGGCCGTCAGCGTCGTAGACAGCAGGCGTGGACCACGACGGATTGGCTTCCCGGGCCGTTCGCCACACCTCGCGCCCGGACGTCACGTCGAGCGCCGCGAGGTATCCGCCTTCGAGCGAGTCGCACTGGACGATCACCAGGCCGCGATAGAGCACGGGCGAGCTGGCCGTGCCCCAGGTGTACTCCGGGTTGTTGTGCTTGCCGGCGTGGATGACACCGAGCTCTTTCTTCCAGAGCAGGTCGCCGTCAACCGAGTAGGTGTAGATCCCCTCGGAGCCGAACATCACCACCACGTGTCGTCCGTCGGTGACCGGCGTGGACGACGCGTAGCTGTTGTGGGGATGCCGGGGGATCTTCGGCACGCCTTCGTACGCCAGTCGATCCCAGAGCACCGCACCGGTTGCTCGATCGAGCGCGAACACGCGCCACTCGTGCGACGCCCGGTCAGTCCGGTAGTCCACCTCGCCCCGCAGTTCGCGCTCGAATACCGAGTTCGGGTCGCGGCTGACGGCTGAGGTCACAAACAGGCGGTCGCCCCAGACCACCGGACTCGAATGCCCGAGTCCGGGAACCTCGCGCTTCCAGACGACGCCCCGACCGGATTCGACGTCCCAGCTCAGGGGCGGGCGCTGATCGTCAGCGACCCCCGCGCCCCCAGGCCCTCTGAACTGTGGCCACTGCTGCGCAGAGAGCACAGCACCCGCGGCGATCCACCACATGAGGCACACGATGACGTTCGACGGCCGGGCAGACATGTTCATGACGGCCCCCTATATACACCATCGCTCGCCAGGCTTGCAGGCGCACGAGCTTGGGGCCCTTACCGCCGCGCCACCCGCTCGAACCTGAGTCCTCGGACGCGGTCCGAGGTGGCCGTGAATCCGGTCACCGTGCCGTCGGCGCCGCGCGCGAAGCGCACCTCGCCGAACGGCTGCGCCTGGAACACGTCAGCCTGCGCGCCCGGACGCATCGCGACGTCGCCCAGACGGAAATGCGTCGCGACCAGCCGTCCGTCCTGGACCCTCAGCACCCACGAGGTCTCGAGTTCGGCGCTCCTGTACTCGCCGGCGTAGGCCTCGAGCTCGGCCGCCGCCGGCTGCCATGGCGTTTCCCCGCCGCGGCCGGCGCCGCGGCCGCCAGGTGCGGGCGCCGCTGTGAGGACGTCGGCAAGATAGATGTCGGCGATCTGGTTGGCGATCGCCGCCGGATTCATGTCGGCCGTGTTGGCGAGGATCGCGATCGCGAATCCGTGCTCCGGCAGCCGCACGAGCACGCTCCGGTAGCCGGCCCACGACCCGGTGTGGCTGACCGACCGGGCGCCCCGGTACTGCCCCACGCTCTGGCCGAACGCATAAGCGATCCGCTCACCCGAATTGAGCGCACCCTGCTCGTGCAGTCGCGTGATGAGCGCCGGGCTTCCGACCGCCGGCGTTGCGGCGTGGTAGTTCGCGATCCACTTCGCGAGGTCGTTGACCGTCGTGAAGAGCGACGACGACCCGAGCGCGGTGAGGCTGTTGACGACGTGCCGGGGACGGCCGTCAGGGCCTGGGCGGTACGACTCGGCCCTGCGCAGCACCACTTCGGCGTGGTCATCGTGGAAGTGGGTGTCCGCCATGCCGAGCGGCCTGAAGATGCGCGCGGCCGTGAACTCCCGAAACGACTGCCCGCTCGCGCGACGCACGACCTCGGCGAGCAGGTTGTAGCCGGTGTTCGAGTACGCGTACGCGTCGCCGGGCGGGAAGTTCAGGTCGCGCTGGTGAAACGCCATCCGCAATATCTGATCGAACGAGATGACGTCCTGGTAGCTCCACCCGCCAATCGAGAGCGTGCCCGGCCAGTCGCGAATCCCGCTCGTGTGGTGCACGAGGTGCCGGATCGTGATCCGGTGGCCGAAGTCCGGCAACTCCGGGATGTGCCTCCGGACGTCGTCGTCGAGCGACAGGCGGCCGTCGGCCTCGAGCAGCGCGACGGCCATCGCGCAGAACTGCTTCGACACCGACGCGATGTCGAAGATCGTGTCCGGCCCGTTCGGCACGGCGTGCTCGAGGTTGGCCATGCCGTATCCCTTCGCGTGCACCACACGCCCCCCGGCGATGACGAGCACCGAGGCCCCGGGGGACGCGGGCGACGACCAGCGTGCGAAGAGCGCGTCCACCTGCGCACCGGGCGCGGACTGGCTCGCGGCCGGCCCCGCGGCGAACACCAGCGTGAGCACGGCCAGGCCAAGTGCAGCGAGGGCGAGACGGGTCATCAGGGCTTGGCGCATGGGCGCGAGTATAGGGGAACTGCGACGATTCCGGCGTGCGTGACCTGCGGGACGCCGTCCGCTTCCTCCGGGCGGTTCATGGGGGCCGCGGTGCGGGTTCCGCCGGAGCGTCGTAGAATGACCGGATGCGGGCTTGCCTCTGGCACGCAGTTGGACACACTCGCGATCGGCCGACTTGTGAGCGACCTCGCGATCGTCCGGCCCTGGTCGAACGTCGTGTTCGCGCGCCTCGCCACCCACTGGCTTGCCGACGAGGGCGTGACCGTGCCAGACACCTACGGCGACGTCTTTTCAACGCTCGCACAGCGCGGGACGATCGAGACCGGGTTGGGCGATCGGTTGCGCGCCGCGGTCGGCCTTCGAAACCTCGTGGCGCACCAGTATGGTGTGCTGGACTTCACGCGTGTGCATGGTTTCGCGCAGGCCGAACTCGACGACCTGCTGGCGTTCTGCGATCAGCTGGCCGCGCACACGCGGTCCTGACCCCGTGCTTTGGACAGGGACTGCCTACCGAATCCGCGCAACCTTCCGCTCGGGCGCCGGACAGGCCGGGACCTCGACGATCCGAATCGCATGGTCGATGGTCGCGGGCGGGCGTTTCGCAATCGCCGGATCGAGTGACGAGTCGACCCACCTGACCATGTCGCAGTCGATCGGCTGAGCGGAATGGGGCGGGTTGCCTCGCATCACCACGACTGGCCTGCGACCCGCTTCGGGAACCAGTGGAACCAGGCGTTTCTGCGTCACGTCAGGCGTGAAGTCGACGGCGAACACCCGCTTGCCGAGGTCTGGACACGACGTGCCGGGCGCGAGCAGCCGGCAGGCGGCCTGGGCCTCGGGGGCACCGGTCGAGACGAGGAACAGGGCGACGAGACATGCGAGCGTGGTCCGCATCGACTCCCCTTTCTCGGGCTGACAGCGCCGACTCCGAGGATCTTACACCCGCAGACTGACCCGCGGCCGCCCAGCCGAGGCGTCCGGGCCGAACACCATGAAGAACGCTGGATCGCTCGCCGTCCCGGCCAGTGGCCTGCCAGTGCGGGCTCGGCACGGACATCGGTCGACCAGCCAAGTCAGCGCGATTTGACGATGGCAGGATCCTGACATGGAGACCACTGAGAAGCAGCGAGCCATCAGGCCCTGAAGACGCTTCCGGAGCAGGCCACGCCTGAGACGCCGTCGAGTGACTCTGTCGCCTTCATCGCACAGGATTCACCGCAGTACGCCTCGGTTGTCGTCCGCCAGCTTATCGCCGTCGCTGACCGCCTCGCGGCGTTCCCCGAGTCGGTCCGCGACCGAGGACGACCGCCGCGCTCTTCAGGAGTGGCTGAGCAGGAAGACGTCCGTCTCGGATGTCCGCATCGGACCGCCTGGCGCGGTCTGACGCCAGGTGACATCGACCACAACGGGTTGACCGGCCGCCGCAAGCGAGAATGTGGCCTGGAACTCCCACCCGGCGCTCGTCATGCGCGCCGGATCCGACGAGTGAGTCCGGAACACGCAGAACGTCTCGGCAGCGGAGAACTCGCCGGACAGGCCGGGACCTCGACGATCTGACGGCGGCCCCGCTCGAGCGTACGCGCGAGAAGGACCCGGGGACGCTGCAGTGGACGAGCTGCCCCCGGCCCTCCTGACCGTCAGCGACCCACAGAACGAGATCTACGGCTCTCCGGCGGCCGAATCGAGTGCGTTCCCGCGCGTGTACTCCGCGCGCGCCGTGACAGGCTCCCGCCCCTCCCTTCGACGCCGGTATGATGGAGCCCATGCTGGACGCCCTCTCTCAGCCCTGGCCCTGGTACGTCGCGGGCCCCCTCATCGGTCTGATCGTCCCCGCCCTCCTCCTCGTCGGGGGCAAGATGTTCGGCGTGTCGGAGAACCTGCGGCACATCTGCGCCGCCGTTCTGCCGACGACGGACTTCGTGCGCTACGACTGGCGTGAGCGAGGCGCCTGGAACCTGACCTTGATAGCGGGGGCCGTAGTCGGAGGGTTCATCGCGTCGGTGTTCTTCCCGGATCCCGATCCGATCGCGCTCTCGGCGGCCACGGTGCAGGATATGGCGGCGCTCGGCATTACCGACCTCGGCGGCCTCGTTCCGGAGTCGCTGTTCAGCTGGTCTGCACTCCCGACGGCCCGGGGCCTCCTGCTCATCGTCGTCGGCGGGTTCCTGATCGGATTCGGCTCGAAATATGGCGGCGGGTGCACCTCGGGACACGCCATCATGGGGCTCGCCGACATGCAGTTGCCCTCGCTCATCGCGGTCGCCGGCTTCTTCGCCGGTGGCCTGGTGATGACCCACGTTCTGTTCCCGTTCATCTTCTAGGCCAGGTCGCGTCATGGTGGAGCACACGGTGTCATCGAACGGCCGGGAACGGCTCTGGCCGTACCTGCTCATCGGCATCTTCTTCGGGATCGTCGCGACGAAGAGTGAGCTCATTTCGTGGTTCCGGATTCAGGAGATGTTCCGGTTCCAGGCCTTCCACATGTACGGCGTGATCGGGTCGGCCGTCGCCGTCTCGGTCGTCTCGGTGCGGGTGATCAAGAGGTGGAATCTCCGCGCGGCAGACGGTTCGGCGATCAGCATCGCGCCCAAGACCCTCGGCGGTGGCACCCGCTACTGGGCGGGCGGCACGCTGTTCGGCTTCGGATGGGCGCTGACCGGGGGCTGCCCGGGCCCCCTCTTCATCCTGGTGGGTAACGGCTACACCGTCATGCTGGTGGCGCTGGCCGCGGCGGTCGCTGGAGCCTGGACGTACGGATTCTTCCGTCCCCGGTTGATCCACTAGGACCTCTGCAGGGCTCTCGCAGTCATCCTCGGCGGCGGTGGCCAAAAAGTGCCGGGGGTGGGGGTCGAACCCACACGAGGCTTGTGGCCTCTCAGGATTTCAAGCTGCCCTCCCCCGCGTCACGCCTGAGACGGGCGGGCGCCAAGTGATGGTTTCTGGCGCGATTTCGCGAAACCAGATCCGGGCTGAACACCGTGAAAAACGCTGAATCGCTCGCCGTCCCTGCCAGTGGCCTGCCAGTACGGGCTCAGCACGGACATCGGTCGACCAGCCAGGTCTGGCCGTTTCGACGATGGTAGGATCCTGACATGGAGACCACGGAGAAACAGCGAGCCATCGAGGCCCTGAAGACGCTTCCGGAGCAGGCCACGCTGGAGGACGCCATCGAGCGACTCTGTTTCATCGCGAAGATCGAGGAAGGGCTCCGCCAATCCGAGGCCGGCCAGCTCGTGTCCCACGAAGAGGTGCAGAAACAGTTCTTGTCGTGAGAAGCATCCTCTGGACCGAGCGGGCTCGTTCAGAATCTCGCGGCCGTTCACGCCTTCATCGCACAGGATTCACCGCAGTACGCCTCGGTTGTCGTCCGCCAGCTTATCGCCGCCACTGACCGCCTCGCAGCGTTCCCCGAGTCGGGCCGTGCCGTTCCCGAGTTCGATGACCCTCAAGTCCGCGAGATTGGGAGGCTATCGAGTCTCGGGCCCTGATGTGCGGCGGCGGCTGCGGTCGGCAATGGGACATCTTCGTCGCAGCGCCAAGAGGCCGCTCCGCGACCGAGGACGACCGCCGCGCTCTTCAGGAGTGGCTGAGCAGGAAGACGTTCGTCTCGGATGTCCGCATCGGACCGCTGGTCGATGCCTGGCACGATTGAGGTGACGAGGACAATCCCCTGAGCCACATACCCGACTCTCATCGAGAGCCGTCACCACCAAGCGCCAGGCCAAGTCCGGTTGGGCCAAGCGCATAGGACGAGGCCGAATGAACTCGGCCAGGATAGCTGCAGAGGCTCTCGCAGTCATCCTCGGCGGCGGTGGCCAAGAAGTGCCGGGGGTGGGGGTCGAACCCACACGAGGCTTGTGGCCTCTCAGGATTTTAAGTCCTGAATAATGGAAAAGCGTGCAACGCGGTGAAATCCTAAATACCACGTTTCTACTCTATGAATCGTTGCTATTCATTTCGCCGTCCTTCATGTAGTCTTGTTCAGGCGCTAGCCCAACGCTAGCCCATGAGACGCACAGAATGCCTCGAAAACTGCTCACGGATCGGCTGGTAAAAGGCGCGCGGTCGGACGTGCGCATCGCCTTCTTTGACACCCACACGCGCGGGCTCGCGCTGCGCGTCACGCCGACCGGCGCGAAGACCTGGTATTTTGTCTGCCGCGTGAACGGTTCGCCGTCGCAATGGGATCGGCTCGCGACGGTGGACGCGATGAGCCTCGCCGATGCGCGGAAGGTGGCACGGAAGCGACGTGCGATCGTAGATGACGGCCGTAATCCGGCGGCGGAACGTCGGGCGGAAAGAGTGGCGGCGCGGACGCCCGCGCCTGGCGGATTCACTTTCGGTGATCTGTGCGACCTGTACGTGAAGATCGCCGCGGGCCAGAAGAAGACGTGGCGGGATGACGTCGCCAAAATCGACAAGTACTTGCTGCCGGCCTGGGGCGGGCTCCCGCTGCGCGACGTCACGCGCGCGCAGGTGCATGAATTGCTCGATACGCTTGTCGCCGACGGCATGACCGTGGGCGTGAATCGAGTACAGGCGCTGATCTCCCGGCTCTTCACTGTCGCGGTGGATCGGTCCCTGCTGGAATCGCATCCGGCCGCGCGCATGGAGAAGCGATTCAAGGAAATGCCCTCCGAACGAGTGCTGACCGATGATGAATTACGCGCCCTCTGGGCCGGACTGGACGCGCATCCCGGCCGCGCAGCTGACGCGCTACGGCTGCGTCTGCTGACCGGTCAGCGTGGGGAAGAAGTGGTCGGGATGCTCTGGAGTGAAGTGGACCTGGCCGCGCGGGTGTGGCAGCTCTCACCAGAGCGCACGAAGAACGGACGCGCGCATGCCGTGCCGTTGTCGGCGCCCGCCATGGCGCTGATCAAGCGAGCCAAGTCGGCGGGCGAGGGTGATGCCACGCGTGTCTTCCCGTTTCTCACGCTCCGATCTGACGACCATCGCGCGCTGGCCGTGATTCATGGTGGGGCATACGAGTGGAAGGATGTGAGGCGAACCGTGGCGACGCGTTTGGCCGGCCTGGGATTTGACGAAACCTGCATCGGCCGCGTCTTGAACCATGCGCGGGTGACGGTCACCGGCCGACACTACAACCAGCACGCCTACCTCGATGAGAAGCGCGCCGCGCTCGACGACTGGGCGCGCGCCCTGGCCGACATCGTGAGCGCCAGGAAGCCGAGAGGCGCGGCTGTCGTGAGGTTTCGGCGGCAGTCGCGATAGTGCGGACTTGACCAAGGCCGACGGTCGCATTGTCGATCCGCTTTTCTCGATAGAACCCCCTCCAGGTCCAGCACCGACCTTGGCCACCGTGGCCTCACCAGCGGCGTGGTAAATTCTGCCTCAGGTCATTTGGTGCGTACGCAGTTACTGCGATCGTTGGTGGGCGTTGGCGTAAGAGTCTGCCGGTGATGGCGACGACGCCTCGGGCACGGTCCTTGCCCTCCACCGTGCCGTGGCGTTCCCGTCCCTGGTCTATCGGCCGCGCCGTCCGGAGCAGGAGGTGCTGCACACGATTGTCCGCGATCACTACGAGACGTTCCGCGCGCAGGCGTCGGGGCGACGTGACGGGCAGGGCCTCCCACGCTTTGTGGAGCGGGCGTTCGAAGACTTTCTGACGTGTGGATGCCTCGCGGCGGGCTTCGCCCGGTTCCGGTGCGCGGCGTGCCGACACGAGCGGCTCGTGGCGTTTTCCTGCAAAGGCAGGGCCTTCTGTCCCAGTTGCGGTGGGCGGCGCATGACCGAGCGTGCCGCGCACCTGGTCGAGTACGTGTTTCCGGAGGTGCCCGTGCGGCAGTGGGTGCTCTCGCTGCCGCCGCGCGTGCGGTATGTGCTCGCGTGGGACCATTCGCTGTGTCGCGCGGTCGTCGCGGTCTACATGCGTGCGGTCTTCGGGTGGTTGCGTCAACAGGCCCGGGCCCGAAGGGTGCGCGACGGCCGCGGCGGCGCCGTCGTCATCGTCCAGCGTTTCGGGTCGGCGCTCAATTTGAACGTGCACCTCCACGCGATGGTCATCGACGGTGTGTTCACACGGGATGCACGGGGTGACGTGCGATTCCACGCCGCGCGGTACCCGATCACGCCGGACGTGACGCCGCTGCTGGTGACGCTGGCGAGGCGCATTGGGCGCTTGTTGGCGCGCCACGGTGTGTCCGACGGCGCTGAGGGTGTCGACGTGGCCGACCCGTGGGCGGAGGAGACGCCCACGCTGGCGGGCCTGGCGGCCGCGTCTGTGCGAGGCGTCGCGGCGCTGGGGCCGCGGGCGGGGCTGGCCGTGCGGCGTTGTGGCGATCCGGTCGTGGCGCCTGAGTCGCCGACCCCGCGTGACTGGCATGCGCGTCTGCTGGGGTTTGACCTACATGCCGGGATCGCGGTGCGGGCAGGCGCACGTGAACGTCTGGAGCGTCTGTGTCGGTACGCGTTGCGCCCGGCGGTGGGGCAGGAGCGCCTGCGTCTCACTCCCGATGGGCAGGTGGTACTCGAATTGCGCCGCCGGTGGGCGAATGGGACGACGCACCTCGTGTTCGATCCGGTGGAGCTACTCGAGCGCCTGGCGGCGCTGGTGCCGCGACCGCGGATCAACCTGGTGCTCTACCACGGCGTTCTGGCGCCAAACGCCGCGTGGCGCAGTGGGGTTGTTCCGGCGCAGGCGGCGGACGACAGCCACGACTCGGGTACGGCGAGCGCGTGCCGGCACGAGCGGGTCGGGCGCCGGCCCAACTGGGACTGGGCGGAACTCATGGAGCGGAGCTTCGGGTTCGATGTGCTGGCGTGTCCGCAGTGCGCGGGGCGGATGACGCTGGTGGCCCTGATCCGTGACCCCGCGGTCGTGGCGCGCATCCTGCGGCATCTGCGCCTCCCCGACGCGGTGCCGGTGATGCGACCTGCGCGCGAGCCGCCGTTGCCCATGGATATCGTCGCGGAACCCGTGTGGGCGAGCGGCGGCTGACGCGAGCTCAGGACAGACACGCTGACGGCCAATCCGGTTCCTTCGGGGCCCTGATTGGCCGGAGGTGTGTACGGGGCCTGTCCCGGGCCGGGTCGTCGTGCCCGATTGCGGTCGAATTGGCGAATGGACTATCCTGCCGGTGGGTTTTTCGTGCGTGATCCGCGCTGGGGTAGGGTGCCCAAGGTCTGATAATCGAGGGTTATGTCAGGGCAGAGCCCTTTTATACGGCAAGGTCTGATAATCGAGGGTTATGTCAGGGCAGAGCCCTTTTATACGGCCTATCGGCGACGGCAAGGTCGTCGATTCGACCCCCGACGCTCGTCGGCCCAATCTCCCGCAGAGTCACGCTCGACAGGAGCGATGGATCGATCCCGCCCGGCGTCTGACTTCCGAGCGGCGCGGCGACGAGGATAAGGGCGGCGATGAGCGGCAGTGTGCGAGAGCGCATGGAGGATCTCCTATCAGCGGTCGTGACGAGGCC
>CAVVWN010000004.1:0-309237 GCA_963752045.1 uncultured Acidobacteriota bacterium
ACCCGTTGAACCAGACGGCGGCCGGTGCGATCATGAGCCGCCACGGCCGAAACGCAGGCGTCAGCCGGCCCCGAGAGCAATCGGGCGTGACAAGCAGGTGGGAAGCCAACAATGGAGCTTCTTCCAATACACACAGCTCGCCTCGTGCTGCGGCGGTTTTGCACCGACGACCTGGACGCGTTTCAAGTTTACCGATGCGATCCGGTCGTGGCGCGGTATCAAGACTGGGAGCCGATGTCGGACGAGCAGACGCGGGCGTTTCTCGGGCGGCAAGCACAGCAGACGTTGGGTGCGGCGGGCCAATGGCTGCAGGTGGCCGTGACGCGCCGCGACACGGGCGAGGTGATCGGCGACGTTGGGCTGTGCGTGGTCGATGAGGGGGGCGGCGCGGTCACGCTCGGCTATACGTTGGCACGGTCGGCTCAGGGGCTGGGGTACGCGACCGAAGCGGTGAGGGGAGTACTCGGCGTGCTCCTGGGCCAGGGGCGGGTGCGGTCGGTGGTCGCGGTCACGGACGCACGCAACGCGGGTTCGGTGGCGTTGCTGCGACGGGTTGGGTTCAGGCGCGAGGGCACGGCCGCAGCGGTGTTTCGAGGCGAGGCGTGCCAGGAGCACACGTTCGTGCTCACGGACGAGCAGTGGGCACGCCAGCAGGCCGGCTAACTAGCGGTTGCACCGGACGCGGCGCCGCCGGGCTTCGGGCATCACCGGTGGGTGTGCACCGCGCCGGTGAACCTGATCTTTAGACCGACGACCCATCGCCCGACGATGGTAGGGTGGACGAGTGCCGGAACTCTCCCGGTTCTTCGGAATCGTCGTTCGAATGTTCGTCGAAGTGGGCGGCCCGCATCACCGGCCCCATTTCCACGCCTATTACCAGGAACACGCCGCCGTGTTCTCGATCGATACCGCCGAGGTGCTGGCGGCGAGATCCCGATCTCGCAGCGTCGTCTCGTTGAGGCGTGGGTCGAGATCCATCGCGAGGAATTGCAGCAAGACTGGGACTTGTTGCAATCGGGGCAGCCACCCGTCAAGATTGACCCACTCAGGTAGCGCCATGGCCCACCCCATCCATCGAGTCACCCGGTTCGAGCTGGTCGGGCCGTACACGCTCGCCGTGGTGTTCGAGGACCGTACCGAGCAAGTGACCGACTTCGAGCCCATTCTGCACGGGGAGTTGTTTGGGCCGCTGCGGGACCAGGCCGTGTTCAACGCGGTAAGCCTGGATTCGGAGGCGGGGACGTTGCTGTGGCCAAACGGCGCCGACTTCGACCCGGCCACTCTGCATGACTGGCCTCGAGTGGGAGACGAGTTCGCAAGGCGGGCGAGTACCTGGGACGTCCCCAATCAAGGGCGGGCTAACAACCGAATGGAGCCGACGCGCCGCTGAATCGTGGCGGCGCGCGGCTCATTCGGAAACGTTAGACCGCTGAGCGGATCGGCTGCAAGGTGTCGGCAGCGCAGCCGGCGAGCAGCGGCGTTGACATCGGGCTCGACGTCGGGCGGCCGTAAAACGGACGACGGTATACTCGCCTGGATGCCTGTCATCGCCATCTTCTTCGGCATCGTGATCCGGATGTACTACAGGGAGCACGAGCCGGCGCACTTCCATGCCGAGCACCGCTCGCAGGAAGGGAAGTTCGATTTCGACGGGAACCAGACCATCGGCAACATCACCTCGGCGAATGCGCTGGCGCTCATCCGGCAGTGGGCGCAGCTCAATCGCCCGGCGCTCGAGGCGAACTGGTCTAGAATCAAGGCAGGCCAACCCCTTGACCGGATTCCGCCCTTGGAATGAGTGAGGTTGCTCATGGTTTTCCTGCCCCACGTCGTTCGCGCGGAGTACGAACAGGCGTTTCAAATCCGCCTGACGTTCAACGACGGAACCGAAGCGAGCGTGGACTTTGGAGAATGGCTCGACGGGCCGGTGTTCGAGCCTCTCAAGGATGTCGACTACTTCCGGAAGTTCTTCTTGGACGGGGGCACCGTTGTCTGGCCGAACGGCGCCGACATCGCCCCGGAGACGCTGTACCAGGCAGCCCAAGCCACGCGGTCTAACCGGCGAATGGAGCCGACGGCTCGGCGCTGACGCTGTCGAGCCGCGGCTCATTCGCAGCCGTTAGACCGACAAGGTCATCGGCGACCGGAGTCCGGCGGTCGGCTGGATGTGCCAGGCAGGAATTTCTCCAGCAGCCGGAACTGCGAGAACGCTTCCGCAGGTCGCGGATTCACCACAAACGCAATCTGTCGCCCGTCGGGACGAATCGCCAGCGCATCGGTCGTTGGCCTGAAGCCCTGAAGCTCGAGCCTGTGTGGCTCCCGGCCGTCCACGGGAATCCACCACAATTCCGTTGGTCCATCGGCGGTTCGGACTGTCGTGATCACCGCCCGGCTGTCCGGTGTCCATCGAAGATCGCCGTTGTGATTGAACGCTTCTCGCGAACCCTCGACGCGAAGCAGTTCCCATGTACGTGAGGTCTCGGCGTCGAAGGCGCGCAGGATGCTGGGTGGGGCCTGGCAGGTCGTTGAAAGGTAGTATCGTCCGTTCGGGGAGGGAGGAGAAGTGTCGCAGGTGCCCTTCCCCAGCTCATCCAACCGCTCTCCGTCGAGGACTACTGTTTCGTTCGCATCCAAGAGAGTGCGTTGGACATAGGTGCAGTGGCGCCCTCCGTCCCGCGGCAGACACCTGAAGTACCGCAAGGCCTTGCCGTCCGGTGTGAACGCTGGATGGAAAGCGCCACCAGATCGACCCCGAAATGGAGCGACCATCTCAACTGTTCCGGTCTGTCGAGCCACCGTGAATATGCCCTTGCGACCCAGAAGGTCGTCCGCTCTGAACACGAGGGTCGATCGATCTGCGGACCAGTCGAACGTCCAGACAAAAGGCAGATTCAGTGGAATCGTCGTCGGTACGGTCTCGCCGGCTCGGCAGATGGATAGGCGTGGATGGTCGGTGCTGCCAGAGATCCACATGAGCTCTGTCCCGTCCGCTGACCAGCGCGGGAACCGAGTCCGGATGTGCTCATCGGCGCAGGCGAGAGGTACTGGGAGCGACAGCTTACCCGTGGCTGGATCGAAGTCCGCCGTGAGCAGAGTCTTGGAGGGGCCCGGCGGCGGCGCATCGTAGAACAGCGCGCCCTGTGCGGTTACGCCAAGCGGGCTGCCGACGAATCCAGCGTGCAACAGAACAGGAGGCCCAGCGGCCCGGCCCTTTTCCACGGGAAGGGCCCACAAGCCATTCTGCTGATCGCTTTCCCGCAGGAAGAGAAGGTTCCGTCCGTCCGGTGTCCAATCCGCGACGGAATCAGAACTTGGATCCGGAAGCACACGAACAGCTGGTCCTCCGGTGACGGGAAGCAGGAAAAGATCTCGCTGCATGATCGTCTCGCTCGCTGCGCGGTCGTATGCCACGAACATCCCGTCGGGAGACAGTCGGACTCTTGAGCCGGGAGCCAGTGGCTCAATGGTTGCCAATTCCTCCAAGGCGCCAGTAGAAACCGTCAGGAGTCCAATGCGCTTGCCTCCTATGGTCACCAAGATCAGCTTGTCATCCGACGACCATCCATGAGGGATGACCCAGGATCCATCCGTGACCTCAAGAATGCGCCTGGGTGTGTCAGCGGGACTCGCGGCAACAGGAAGAACCCGCAGACCCGTTCCGGCCCCGTTCTTGTCACTTGCGGCGAATGTCACCCACTGACCGTCGTGGGAAATGGCCGACTGATCGACAAGGCCGCCATCGCGACCGATTCGCGTCAGCCGGCGATCGCCGCCGGTTTCGAGGTCCCGAGTATGGAGGTCCCAAACAGGCCCCGCACTGGCATAACTCAGGAGCCGCCCGTCCGGAGAAATCGCTGGCGACACTGCCTGATCAGAACTGCCCGACCAGGGAATCGGTCGGTCAATCGGGCTCGTCTGAAATGCGGCGGCCAGCAGTGAAGGGGTCTGGGGGGACGCGGCCAAACCGCCCAGAACCACAGCGGTCAGGAGACACATGAGCCGGAGTCGATAGCCTAGCGCCATTCCCAGGAGGTGAAACCAGCGGTCAGTCATGCGTTACTTTCTGAATTGTTCTTTGGGTGGCTGATCGTAGCACGGCCCGTACGGTGACGGCCTAACCTCGGCTTGCAGCCGACGGCGGCGGGTGCGATCATGGCGCCGCCGCGGCTGAAGCCGGGCGTTAGGCAGAGCCTGACGATACGGGACGATGGTAGGCTTCTTACATGGATTCGAAGCAGTTGCTTGTTGAGGCGCTGCGGCTCACGGACGAGGAGCGCGCGGCCTTGGCCGGCGAACTCATCGATAGCCTCGATTCCGACGTTGATCCCGACGCCGAGGCTTCGTGGGCTGCCGAGATTCGGACGCGCGTGAGCGACCTCGAGGCTGGACGAGCCAAGACCGTCCCCTGGTCTGAGGCTCGGCGGCGGATTCACGCGGCGGCCGGTCGTGGCTCGCGAACTTGAGTACATCGACGAGGCGGTAATCGACGCCGAGGGCGCGGCGCGGTGGTACGCCGAGCGAAGTCCAACAGCCGCGATCCGATTCAGCACCGAGCTCGACGAGGCGGAAGCCGCCATCCTTGATCGGCCGGAGGCCTGGCCACCAGTCGGCGACGGGAATCGGCACTACCTGCTGCGGCGCTTCCCATTCAGCGTGGTTTATCGCGTCGAGCGGTCCCGGGTGCTCATCGTGGCCGTGGCCCACGCCCGGCGCCGTCCCGATTACTGGAAACACCGGAAGCGACGGCCTGCCTAACAAGCGGCTGCAGCCGGCGGCTTCGGCGGTATTCTCTCGGTGAACATCAAGGGCCGCGGCTGAGCCGCGGTCGTTAGGCACCTACGCGCAGCAGGGTCCTCGGCTTCAGGGTCTTGAGCGCTTCGAGCACGTCGGGAACGAGCGGTTCAAGGGACTCAAGGCGGTTGCTGTCGGCGACAAGGACGATCACGGCGACGGGCAAAGCCGTGAGATTCTGCTGGAACTCCAAGTTCTGGTCAGCGGTCAGCAGGACATCGAACGTCTCGGCAGCCCGACGGAGGAGTTCGCCATTGGTCAGGCTCGCCCAGCCCTCCCGCGACACGGTCGAGACATCGTGACCGGTCATCGCAAACCCAAGCGGGCGCGGGAGTGACTCATCGAGCAGGATGCGCACGCGACAGCAGTAGATCGCCGGCAATCTCAAGCGCAGCCACAGCTTGCGCGCGGGTCACGGACGGGAAATGGTCGAGAAACCGTTCCAGGGAGTCGCCAGCGGCCAGGTAGTCGAGCAGGTTCTTGATCGGGACGCGGGTGCCCGCGAACACCGGCGTTCCACCGAGAATCTCGGGATCGGACCGGACTACAGATTCCAGTGCCGGAATGGACATCGTGAACGCTCTGGTCCATCCTACCGCCGATCGAGCTACGGTGCCTAACCCCGCGCTGCACCCGACGGCCGCGATGTCGGGAGCAGCGACCGGCCGCGGGTGAGTGCGGAACGTTGACCGTGGGTGCCCTACGGGAGGTACAACTGTGGATGCTTCATCCGCCCGCTATCGTCGGGCAATCGGAGCCGTGAGCCTTATCGTGGGCCCGGGGATGATGAGTGTCGGGGACCTCCTCCATCCCCCCGAGCGCTGGGATCCGGTCGCTCAGGTCGCCATCGTCGCAGCGTCAGCCTCGCGATGGTATGAAGCGCATCTGCTGTTGTTCCTTGGGATGCTTCTTTTCGTCCCCGGCATCCTCGTGTTAACGGAGCTGGCGGCCGGTCGCAAACCCGCGGCAGGATATGCGGGGCGTCTGCTGTTGCTCGTCTCAGTGGGCGCTCTGTCGGCAGTCTTCGTTTTTGAAATGTTGCTCGGGCGTTTCATCGCGGGGGGCGCCGATCCATCGACCGCGGTCAGCCTCCTTGAGGCCTTCCAGGCGGGTGCGATCTTCGGAGCGCTTGGGCCTGGGCTGATCGCCTTCTTCATCGGCATCGCCCTCGTCGTTGCGCCACTGGTGTCCACGGCAAGCCCATTACGCCGGCCGGCCATCGCCTTGGCGCTCGGCGCACTCCTGATCATGGGCGAAATCATCTTGGCGGAGGTTCTGCTCAGTCAGATAGGGAACATCCTCATCCTTGTTGCCGGGAGCGGCTTTGCATCAGTGCTGCTTCGGGGACCCGGAGAGGCACCTGCATAGCCTTGTCGAGCGATGGATGACCGCTGCTCAACTTCAACTGGAGCCGTCCATGCTGGCGCCGCGAGCATGAGGCTACGGTAAACTTCTTCCAAGGGAGGACATTGTGCGCGACCTGCAACTCACGGTCCGTTTCGCCATCCACGATGGCAAGCTCGACGAGTTCAAGAGCCTGGCGAGTCAGTGCATGGAGGTCGTTCGGAAGAAAGACTCCGGCACGCTCCAGTACGACTGGTTCTTCAACGCTGACGGGACCGAATGTGTTGTTCGGGAGCGCTACCGCGACTCTGAAGCCGTGCTGGAGCACGCCGCCAATCTCGGGCCTCTGATGGGCAGGTTCATGAGCATCAGCAACCCTGACATCGAGATCTACGGCTCGCCCACCGCTGGGTTGCTCGAGGCTCTTGCCGCGCTTCGACCACGGGTCTACTCGGCCTACCAAACGATCTAGGAGACGCCACGTCGCAGCACATTCGTCGCCAGCGCTGCTGCGAAGGACGAGCATGAAGGTCTGCATAGTCGGAGCCTCCGGGAAGCTCGGTCGGTACATGGTGCAACACGCGCTGGACCGCGGGTACGAGGTCGTGGGCGTGTGCCGGGCGCAAAGCGTGCAGAAGCTCGACGCGTTCAGGGGCCGTATCACCGTTGTGCCGGGAGCCACGAACGACCGGGAGGTGATCAGGCGCGCCGTCGCCGGGTGTCAGGGCGTGCTCACGGTCCTGGTTCCGTGGGGCGTGCAGCGATACTCGACCGGCACCGCGCAGGCCGTGCTCGACGTCGCCGAGCCCGACGCGCGCCTGGTGTTCTCCTGCGGCTGGCACATCACGCGCGACGGCCTGGACAGGTACCCGTGGACCTTCACCGCGCTCGTCCGGGTCTTCGGCGTGGTCGCCCGACTCGCACGCTTCGCGGATCTCAGCGACCAGGTCGAGGCCTGCCGTCGGATCTTCGCGAGCGACAGGCGATGGACGGTCGTGCGCGGCAGCGATCTCGAGGAGGGGGAGAGCGAGGGGCTTCCGGTCTGGAGCCGGCACGTGGGCGATCCGATTCTCGCGAGCAACCGGACGCGCCGCATCGACTTCGCGCTGTTCATGGTGGCCGCGCTCGAGAACGACGCCCTCATTCGGGAGGCGCCGGCCATCGTCGGCTGCCGGACGCCATCGGCGCTGGCGCACGGCGCTGGGCAATGAGTCGCGGGTTGCTGACCATCAAGCTCGCGCACACCGCCGTCTGGGCCCTCCTGGCCGGGTGTGTCGTGGCAATCCCGATTGTCGCGTGGCGCGACGAGCTCGCGCTGGCGGCCGTCCTGTGCGCGGTGGTCTTCGTCGAGGTACTCGTGCTCCTCTTCAATGAGTGGCGGTGTCCGCTGACGCCGATGGCGGCGCGCTACACGGACGACCGGCGCGCCAACTTCGACATATTCCTCCCGGAGTGGCTGGCCCTTTACAACAAGCAGATCTTCGGCAGCCTCTACATCATCGGTCTCGTCGTCGTGTTGTACCGCTGGCTCGAGTAGCACGCGGCGTGATGCGGTGTGCGAGGCCGGCGTCTTGCAATCGGGTTCGCCGCCCGTCAAGATTGGCCCGCTCAGCTCCGAGTGATGGGTGACAGGAGGCTCGCATGAAAGTTCGTCTCGCAGCTTTTGCGGTGGCTGCCGTGCTGCTCGTGGCGGCCGCGGTACCCGTTGGCTCGCAGTCGCCCGCCGCGCAGGGGCGCGTGTTCACGGCGGCCGATTACGACCGGGCCGCCGGCAAGCTCGCCGGCGCGCTCCAGGGCCTGGTGGTTGGCGGCCGCGTCGATCCAACGTGGCTGCCCGACGAGCGGTTCTGGTACTCGAGCGAACGGGCAAGCGGCACCGAGATCGTGATCGTGAATCCAGCGACGGGCACGCGCGCGCCCGCCTTCGATCACGCTCGTGTGGCGGCCGCGTTGTCGGCGGTGGCCGGGCAGGCCTTCACGGCCGCGAGCATCGCCGAGGCCACGCTCGAACTTGTCGCCAACCGCGGAAGACGTGATCGTGACGGTTGGCAACAGTCGCTGGTCCTGTGACGTCGCCGGCACCGCGTGTCGGCAGGCCCCGCCGGCTGCCCTCGGCGAGGGGCGGGCCGGCCGCGGGCGTGGAGCAGCGGGCGGACGCGGCGGCAGGGGTGGCGGGGGCGGCCGGGCCGGCGGCGACGGGCCGCCGCTCACCATGTCTCCAGACGGCACGAAGGGGGCCTTCATTCGCGACTGGAATCTGTGGGTGCGCGACGTCGCCACCGGCGCCGAGCGCCAGCTCACGACCGACGGCGTCGAGAATTTCGGCTACGCCACCGACAACGCCGGCTGGCGAAAGAGCGACCGCGCCGTGCTCCTCTGGTCGCCAGACTCGAAGAAGATCGCCACGCAGCAGCAGGATGAGCGCAACGTCGGCGACTTCTACATGATCCGGACGCAGGTCGGCCAGCCGACGCTCGAAACCTGGAAGTACCCGCTCCCCGGCGACAAGGACGTCGCCATGGTCCACCGTGTGGTGATCGACGTGGACGCCGGCCGGCTGACGCGGCTCCAGATGCCGCCGGACTTCCACCGTGCCACGCTCGGCGACGACATCAGCATGAACGACTACGAGTGGAACGCCGACGGCACGAAGCTCGCGCTCGTGTCGACGGACCGGTTCCACAAGAGCGCGACCTTCCGCGTTGCCGATGCCGCGACGGGCGTGGTTCGCACGCTCTTCACGGAGACCGAAGAGACGCACTACGAGTCGCGCGTGAACTGGCAGGTGCTGTGGGATACCAACGAGCTCATCTGGTACTCACAACGCGACGACTGGGGGCACCTGTATCTCTACGACCTCGCGACCGGACAACTGAAGCACCAGATCACGAAGGGCGACGGGCCCATCACCGGCATCACGCGGCTCGACGACAAGACCCGCACGCTGTGGGTGTCGGCCGTCGGCCGCGAGCCCGGACAAGACCCCTATTTCACCCACTTCTACCGGATCAACCTCGACGGCACCGGCTACGTGTCGCTCACGCCCGGCGATGGCACGCATGCGGTGAACCTGTCGCCGTCGGGCCGGTGGCTCGTGGACACGTACTCACGCTGGGATCAGCCGCCCGTGGCCACCGTGCGCAACGGCGAGACCGGCAGAGAGGTCATGGAGCTCGAGCGCGCCGACATCTCGAAGCTCACGGCCACCGGCTGGACGCCGCCGATGGCCTTCCGCGCCAAGGCCGCCGACGGCACGACCGACATCTACGGCATCCTGTTCCGTCCGACGAACTTCGACCCCAACCAGAAGTACCCGATCATCAATCAGATCTACCCGGGTCCGCAGAGCGGCAGCATCGGGTCGCGCGCCTGGAATGTCGCGTACGGCGATCGCCAGGCGCTTGCCGAGCTCGGCTTCATCGTCGTGTCGATCGACGGCACCGGCACGCCGAACCGGTCGAAGTCGTTCCACGACGCGTATTACGGCGAGATGGGCCGCGACAACACGATTCCGGACCAGATCGCGGCCATGAAGGAGCTGGCGGCGCGGTACCCGTGGATCGACATCGAGCGCACGGGCATCTGGGGCCACTCGGGCGGAGGCTTCGCGACGACGTCGGCGATGTTCAGGTACCCGGACTTCTGGAAGGTCGGCATCTCGGAGTCGGGCAACCACGATCAGCGCAACTACGAGGACGACTGGGGCGAGCGGTACCAGGGTGAGCTGACCGGGCCTCCTGGCAGCCTCGACGACAGCTACTCGGTCGAGGCGAACCAACTGTTCGCGAAGGACCTCAAGGGCAAGCTGCTCATCGCGCACGGCGGCATGGACAACAATGTGCCCGTGTCGAACACCATGCTCGTGGTCGAGGCGCTCATCAGGGCCAACAAGGACTTCGAGCTTCTGATCTTCCCCAACGCCGGCCACGGCTACGGGCAGGACGGCAACTACATGATGCGCCGGCGGTGGGACTTCTTCGTGCGCCACCTGCTCGGCGGCACGCCGCCGGCGGGGTACGAGATCCCGTCATTCGGAAGAGGCGGGGGTCGCGGGGGCCGCGGGGCGCCAACCAGTGACAACTGACAACCGGAATCAGGGCCGGTTCGCACGCAGCATTCCCATGCTCGCGAGGCCCCAACCGACAGCGAGCATGGCGAACGCCCCCACGAGAGGCACGACAGCCTCGGCACAACCGGCCAGAAGGGCGCCTCGTCCTCCGGCCGACCAGGTGGAGGTGGCGGCCGCCCCCTGGAGGATGATCAGGGCGCCGTTCGCCGTTCCACCCAAGCCGGCGAAGAGGGTCGTCAACGAGAGCGGCCGCAGCAGCGTGAGCCGTCTGTCCGAAGGACTGATGGCGTAGAACACGGCCGTGCCGATCATCCCGGCACCGGCTCCCACGACGAGACCCACAAGCAGCGTTGTAACCATGGCTGACCGCCCTCCTCAGGCTATGAGACAAGAACGCCGTTGACGGCATAACGTGACCACTGTCACGATTTGCCCGTTCACGCGTTTCCACCACATGGACCGTGCGCGGGAGCTCGGGGTCGTCGCCGGCCTGAGGGCCGGCAGCGAGGCGTCGTTCAACGTCGTCTACGATGCCTATCGTGCGCGCTTGTACAGCTTCCTCATCAGACTCGCGCGGGATCGGGACCTGGCCGAAGATCTGCTGGAGGAGACATGGCTCCGGCTGGTCACCCATGCCGGCAGGCTCGCACCGGATACGCGGCTCAAGCCCTGGCTGTACACCGTCGCACGCAACCTCTACATCAGTGCGTGCCGGGCCCGCATGCTCGACGACCTCGGGGATGATGCGCTCATCGGGCTCTGGCCGGCTGGCGTGGGCAGCCCGTCGCCGTTCGAGGCCGCTGCGGCCAGCGAGCTCGAGCGGCGCCTCGAGCTCGCCCTCGCCAGGCTTCGTACGACCGATCGCGAAGTGCTCATGCTCGTGGTCGAGGGCTTCACATTTCGCGAGGCCGCGGCCATCTGCGGCATCTCGCCGACGGCATTTCGACAGCGGCTGTCGCAGGCGCGCGCCAGACTCGGGCGTCTGCTGGATGAGTCTCCGGAAGTCGATCTGGCCGCGGCGCGTGGAGCCCTCGCGTGAGAATCGAACCGGCGTTGGGCCCGCGAGGCGACCACGAGGGCCGCGTGCTCGTAGAGTTGGCGGCCTTGCGCATTTACGACGTGTCACCGGACCGCGTGGCCGGCATCCGTCATGCGGCCAGTGCCGCGCTGGCGCGCCAGGTCCGACTCGGGCCGTCTCGGCCGGTTCGATGGCACGCGACCTTGAAGCTGCGGATAGCGGCGCTCGTCGACGGCCTCGTACGTGTTACTGCACAGTAAACCGCAAGCGGCGCGTGACAGGCGGCTCGCCGGGCGCGCCGGTGGCCGTGAGCGTCAGCAGATGCGGACCGGGCGCGAGCTCGACGAGCGGCAGGACGAGCTCGTAGTCGGCCGTACCCGATTGACCAAATGTCGCGACCCCGATCGTCGTGTTCTGCTTGAAGACCACGCGGCCATCGGCGTCGAGAATCGACGCCGTCATCACGACGGACGTCAATGGACGCCGTCCTCCCTGATGAAGCCGGACGAACGCCGTGGTCCGCTCTGACGCCGTGAGGTCGCGCCGCGTCGTGGGCAGCATGGGGACCAGATCGGCGAGCACGTCGCGCGGCGCCGACGGCAGCGGCGGATCAACGCTCAGGAGCAGGCCGGACATCGCCAGCGCGCGAGCACCCAGGGCCGGCACGTCCACGTCGCTGTACACGCTTCCGCTGAGATTCAGTGCGTCGTTGTGGCCGGCAAACCGGACGTTGTATCGGCCGGGCGCCAGGTTGAGCCGCGTCAGCACCTCGTAGCGCGCCTCGCCGCCGGTTGGCCGCATCACGAGCTTCGCCGTCTGCCGCAGCGTGGCCACGTGCTTGCCGTCGTTGTCGTAGGCCGTCGCGATGAGCGCCACCTCCTGGGTTGTACGTTCGGGCGGCGCCGGCTGGCGCAGCTCCGCCGTGATGACGAGCGCGACTTCGTCGCGCCCCGGCACGGGAACGGGCGCGACGTGGACCCGCATCGGCATGTCCGTCGCCGGCAACAATCCCGATACCGCTTCGGCCACCGGCGAGGCCGCCGCCGGCTCGGTGTCGTCGTCGGCCGGGCCGTAGTAGCCCTTGCGCGCGCGCACGACGACGTCCGGCCGGTTCACGCGCACGTCGATGGCGCGAAAGGCGCCGGGCTCGGGTGGATCGGCGGGCGCATACCCGAGCAGGTAGTAGGCGCTGTTCTCTTCGTAGATGCGAGCAACGTCCGGCTCGAATTCGTTGCTGTCGGTGACCGCGATGCCACCGGTGTTGGCGGCCAGGGCCTGGAGGTAGTCGCGTCGACGGTTGTCCGGATCGGCGTCGAGCCCGGTCGGGTCGATCGCATAGACGGCGACGTTTGCGCGCTGGGCGTGCTCGAAGATCTTCTGCATCTCGTACTCGAGCACGTCGTTGAAGACCGCGCCCTCGAGGAAGCCCCCAGCCCCCGGACCGATCCGGGTCGTGACGTTCGAGTAGTCGAGCGCGATCCCGCGGCCGATGTAGACGAGCGCCTTGCGGCGCTCCGGACCGCTGACGAGGGCCTCGGCCACGTCCCTGAGCGTGGCGAGCGAGGCGCGCATCAGCGGCTCGTCGGCAAAGTCGAGATTCGCGCCGCCGGTCTCGGGGCTGGTCTTCAACTGCTGGGCTCCGAAGAACCCCGGGGCCAGTTTGTCGACGGCTGCGAGGAGCCGTTCGCGGTCGCGCGTGAAACTCTGCGACCGCCGGGAGTCGTTCGTGAAGACCACGGCCGCCAGGTCTCTGGGGCCCAGGCGATCGATCACCGACCGGGCGGCGGCTTTCGACTGCTGGATCAGGTGCGCCGCGATCCCCGGCAGCAACGCGTCATCGAGCACGATGACGAACAGTCGGCCGTCGTCGAGCGCGTTAGTCTGGACGTCGGACGGGACCTCGTCCACCCAGCTCGGATCCCCGGCCGGCGCGGCGGGCACGTCGATCTCCGTGAGCGCCACGACGGGATACTCGTGGCCGTTCTCGAGGATCGTGAAGTCGGCGGCCGTCAGCCCGCGCACCGGGTGCCGATCGGCGTCGAGCACGGAGACATCGATGCGAACGACTTCGGTGCGCGTGCGGAACTGCGGCGGTGCCTGTTGCGGGGCCGCGGCAAGGGTCGCGGCGAGCCCGAGGGCGGCCAACGCGGCACCGAGCATCAGACGATCGGAAGTCATCCTGTACCTGCTGGCCGGCGCTGGCAGACGCGACCGCATCTCGACTGGGGCGGATCGCGTCATTCTACACCTGTGGCACCGGCGCCACAGGTCGAGGAGTTACCTCGGGCTTGTGTCGAGGTACAATCGCCGCCTCGTCCGGCACTCCGCGAGTCGCGCAGGCCAGCGCCGGCCCGAAGGTAGACCATGGCGAAGGGCACTCTGACGGCCGTCGCCCTCTGTGGCGTCGTCCTCGCCGCGCCGGCATTGCGCGCCACCCGTCAGCAGCAGCGGCCGCAGTTCCGGGGCGGCGTCGATCTGGTTCTGCTCGACGTCTCGGTGCTGGACTCGGACGACCGGCCCGTGCGCGGCCTCACCGCCGACGACTTCACGATCCGCGACCACGGGCGCGACTACAAGCCGTCGCAGTTCGAGGCTGTCGAGATCCCGCTGATCCTCGCAACCGACGAGTCGTGGCGAGCCACGGTTCCCTCCGACGTCACGAGCAACGAGATCCCGAGTGAGGGCCGGCTGGTCGTCATCGTGCTGGACGACTCGGCGCTGCCCGGCACCACGACCCGGCCGCAGGATCAGGCCAAGGCTATCGCCAACACGGTGATCGACCAGCTCGCGCCATCGGATCTGGCCGCGGTGGTGTTCACGCTCAACGAGAGCACGGCTCAGGGGTTCACGAACGACAAGGGCCGGCTGCGTCGCGCGGTCGACGGGCTCCGGCCTGGATTCACGGGGCTCGACTCGGTCGCAGGCACCGAACTGCACTTCGAGCGGGGCTCCATCCTGTACTCTGGACTTCATCGCCGAGAAGCTCGTCGATGCCCCCGGGCGACGCAAGGCGCTTGTCTACATCAGCGGTGGGGTTCCTCTGGGTGAAGAGAAGGATCTCGACCTTGCGGAGCTGCTCAAGCGAGCACAGCGCGCCAACGTCGCCGTGTTCTCCTTCAACCCCTTCGGGCTCGCGCCGGCGCCCTTCGAACTGCCAAGCGCGGCCGAACGCTTCGAGTTTCTGCGGACCGTCTCGGAAAACACTGGTGGCTTCTCGGTCGTCGACGTCAACAACCCGGCCGAGAGCGTGCGCCGCGTCTTCGAGGAGACCAGCGCCTACTATCTGCTCGGCTACACCCCGGTCGATCCGCCCGAACCGGGCGGCTTCCGGACCGTCGACGTCGAGGTCTCGCGGCCCGACGTCCGGGTCCGCACGCGTCGTGGCTACTACACACCCGAGCAGGAGAACGACCGGGCCGATCTCGACGCCCGAGGAACGTTCGCTGCGCGACGCGGTCGGCGGGTTGCTCCCCGTCAGTGACATGCCCATGCGCGTGCAGGCCGCGCCGTTCGCGCTGCCCGGGCGCAAGGAGGCCGCGGTCGTGATCACCACCGAGCTGCGCCAACCGCCGCCCGCGGAGCTGACCGAGCACACCGTCGAGCTCGTCATCTCCGCCTACGACGATCGTGGCCGCCGCCGGGCGTCAACCGAGCAGCCGGTGACTGTGATCATGGAGCCGGGGCGGGAAGTGCGCGTCGAGGTGCACGCGCGGCTCGACCTCGAGCCCGGCCGCTACGAGATCCGCCTGGCGCGTCACAATCCGGAGGTCAACCTGACCGGCAGCGTGTTCCAGAACGTCGAGGTGCCCGACTTCACGCGCGACGGCGCCCGGCTCTCCGGAGTCGTCATCTCCACATCACGGACGGGGCTCCTCGGTCCGGCCGAGCCGCCGGACGACGTCCGCGAGGTCGTGCCGGTGACGCCGACGACCGAGCGGGCGTTTCCGCGCGGCGGCCGCGCGACGGTCTTCGCGCGCGTGTACCAGGGCGGCCGGCGCGCGCTCGAGGACGTGGCCGTGACGGTATCGATCCTCGCCGAGGATGGCCAGCCGCGGCTCGAGCGGACGGGCACCCTGGCGGTCGCCGCCTTCGAGCCCGACCGGCAGGCCGACCTGCGGATGGACCTGCCACTGCCGGCCTTCCAGCCCGGCGATTACCTGCTGACGATCGCCATCGCCGGCAGCAAGGACGCCGCGGCGACGCGGCGCGTGCCGTTCAAGGTGCGGTGAAGCGGCGGGCCGGAGCCCTCACGTGACCCCGACGCGGGCGTGACCGGGCCGAGGTAGCGATCGAGCCAACCCAGCACCTCCCTGATGATCGCCCGCCGATCGGGCGGCAGGTGACCGCCCTCGAGCAGGGCGTGGCGCTTGTCCGACTCCGGCGCGCCCAGCAGTCGGAACAGCGGCACCTGGCTACTCTCCACCGGAAAGATGAAATCGTCGCGGCCGTTGATCATCAGTGTCGGAATCCGACTGTGAGGTGCGAAGTTGACCGGGTCCATCTCGGGAAGGACCTCTTCGGCCGGCAGCGCACCCGTCGAGAGCAGCACGCTGGCCGCAAGTCGTGGGTCCACGGCACTGAAGATCGTCCCGTAGAAGGCCGTGCTGAAGCCATAGAACGCGACACGGCCGCTGTCGATGTCATCGCGCGTCTCGAGATAGTCGAGCGTGCGCGCCAGATCCCTGTACCAGAACAGCATCATGTCGCGCAGTTCGACCGGCGTGTGCGAGAAGGGCACGCGCCGTTCGTACATGCCCTTGTAGATGGGATAGACGAGGGCTCGTCCGCCACGCGGAACGAAGTCGAACATGTACGCGGAGGCAAGCTTGTCGCTCGACGATGAGGCGAACACGTCGTCGCCGGGGAACCAGAGGACCGTCTGGTAGGGCGGCGCGGCATCCTTCGGCAGGAACAGCAGAGCCGTCACGCGCTCGCCGCCGTAGGCCGCAGCGAACGAGACCGTCTCTTTCCGCCAGTACGGCGAGCGGTCGTCCACCGCCTCGATCGCCGCGTCGAGTGGCGTGTGGGCGTACGTGTACAGCCCGCGGTAGGCCTCGAACACCTCGTCGCTCACCGGCACCCGCTCTCGGGCGCCGCTCTCGAGCGTGATGGGCTCGAGCAGGGCCGGCTCGAGCGGTTCCACGTAACGCGCACAGCGCACGCCGTGGGTCGGCAGGCGTTCAAGAGGCCTGCGCGCGTCGGGTTGCCCGAACTGATAGGTCGGCTCGCCCCATCCGCCGCCGAGAATGAAGCGCTTGTCGCCGGTCGCATTCCAGACCCACTCCTTGACGTTGCCGGCCATGTCGTACGTGCCGAAGTCGCCCATGCCGGCGTAGCGTCCGACCGGCGCAGGGCCGTCGGGCCCGAAGTTGCTGAGCCGGACGATGTCCGAGAGCTGATCCTGATGCGTGGCGTTGTACCAGTGGTAGGCCGTCGGCAGGCGCTTGCCCGCGAAGGCGCAGTAGGCGGCCGCCTCGTACCAGCTCAAGCCACCGACCGGATAATCGTCTCGGCCGGCGGCGTGCGCGCCTAGCTCCCAGGTCGCCGGGCCCGGGCGGCCGGTCGTGTCGACCAGTCGTGACATGGCTTCGTCCCACGAGATCTCTTCGGCGCCCTCAACGAACGGTTCTGGCCAGTATTCGGGTGTGCCGTACCCGCCCTGGTCTACGAATTCCTGGAACTGGCGGTTGGTGACCTCGTACCGATCCAGCCAGTACGCGCCGTGCAGCTCGACGATCGGAAGGTAGCCGCGGCTGGGGTCCAGCCCGTCGGGTACCTGCACCATGTCTGGCGGCTGCGTGCCTTCAGGTTGCAGCGGAAGCCCGCTGCCGAGCAGGCGCATCGTGCCGCCGCCGAACGGCGCGCCCTCGAAGGTCTCGAACCCGGCCTTGCTGATGCGCCAGCGCATCAGTGCGTACGGAACGCGCAACTCGAGCGGCGTCAGGCCAAGCTCGTGCCACGACTCGTCGGTCGTTCCGTAGCCTCTGACCTCCACGAGCGCACCGGCCGGATCGGTCGCGACCGACATTGGCAGTGTGATGCGATCGAGCATGTCCAGAAGCTCGGCGTCACCGGGAATGTGCCGCTGGGCCTCGAGCGTGAGCCGGTAGGCGTCGTAGATGCGACCTTGCTCGGTCAGCCGGGTGATCTCCGGCAGGGCTTCCACCCGCGCCCAGCGCACGCCGGCATCTTTGATCCACCACCACGACGCCGCACCGACCAGCGCGACGATCGCGACGGCGAGGGCGACGATCGTCGGCCTGCCGAGCAGGAGGCCGTCTACCTGGCCGTCGGTCTCGAACCGCCGCTGGCACCGAATCAGGGCTTCTCCCACGTCGGCGATCGACGAGTAGCGTCGGTCCGGGTCCTTCTGGAGGCACCGCTCGACGATGGCCTCGAGGGCCTCCGGAGTGTCGGGCCGCACGGTTCGTACCGGGGGCGGTTCGCTCTCCAGGATGGAACCGAGCACCGCAGCCGTAGAGTCGCCGTGGAACGGCCGTCGGCCGCACAGCAGCTCGTAGAGCATCACGCCGAACGCGAACTGATCCGACCGGTGATCGGCCGGGCGACCCGCGATCTGCTCCGGTGCCAGGTACTGCAGAGTTCCTCCCAGATCCCCTTTGCGCGTGATGACGCTGACCGTGCTGATGTCGGAATCGACCGGGGCATCGTGCGCGAGCTTGGCCAGGCCGAAGTCCAGGATCTTGACCAGGCCATCCCCGGTCACCATGACGTTGTCCGGCTTCAGGTCCCGGTGGATGATGCCGGCCGCGTGCGCCTTGGCGAGGCCGTCGACGACCTGCCCCATCAGCGCGATCACGCGTTCGATCGGCAGCGGTCCCTCAGCCATGACCTCGCGAAAGGTGCGCCCCTCGATGAGCTCCATGGCGAGGTAGGGTGTGCCCTCGTGCTCGTCGACGTCGTAGATGGTGACGATGTTGGGGTGGTTGAGGGCCGAGGCAGACCGGGCCTCACGCTCGAAGCGCCGGAGGCGCTCGTGATCGTTCACGTATTTCGCGGGCAGGACCTTGATGGCCACGTCGCGGCCCAGCCGGACATGACGGGCGCGATAGACCTCGCCCATGCCACCCGCACCGAGCGGCGAACGGATTTCGTACGAGCCCAGCCGGTCGCCCACGACAAGAGGCATGTCGCTCCTTTCAGGTGCCGTCCCGGACCGAACCGGCCAGCGCACGACCGGTCCGGAAGCCGGGGACCGAGCGAGTGGGTCTGCGTTGAAGGGAATTCTACCGCACGAAGCCTGGGTTTGAAGCTGACGGGGCTAACATGTAACCGGCTCCTCGCAGTCAGACGGCACGACTGTCAGGCTGACTGGCAGGAGCGGAGTTCCAGATGAACCTGCTGACGACCGTGGTCATTGGCGCGCTCGTGCTGCAGGGCGCTTCTGCCCGGCAGGGGAAGGTGTTCGACCGACTTCCGGACGCGCCTGACGTCAAGGCACGCTACCTCATCTACCTGCACGGTCGGATCATCGAGGACCAGGGGCGCCGGCCCACTCACCCGACGTACGGGACGTATGAGTACCAGCAGATTCTCGATCGGCTCGCGGCCGACGGACCTGCAGTCGTGAGCGAGCAGCGTGCGTCGGGAACCGACATGGATACCTTTGCTGCGCATGTCGCCGATCAGGTGCGGACGCTCCTTGCGGCCGGCGTGCCTCCCGAACAGGTGTCGGTCGTCGGCTTTTCGAAGGGCGGCGGCATCGCGATACGGACGTCGGCGCTGCTCGCCAATCCACGCGTGAACTTCGTCTTCCTGGCCGCCTG
Organism: uncultured Acidobacteriota bacterium; assembly: GCA_963752045.1. Lineage (GTDB taxonomy): Bacteria > Acidobacteriota > Vicinamibacteria > Vicinamibacterales > SCN-69-37 > DATKDF01. The sequence continues at coordinate 19,010 of CAVVWN010000004.1, forward strand.
TGGCGACGGCGACTTCAGCAAGTCGGCCATCACCGTCTGGGGACGGATCCTCTCCGTCTACGAGGCGTCGGACGAGATTGGACGTTCGTGCCAGTCTCTATTCGCCAGGTCCGGCGACACGGGAGAACGCTCGGAGGTGCGCATCGACACCGGCGAGCAGCACGGCGCGTTCTATCGGCCTCGCAGCGAGTGGCTCGTGCCGGCGCTCGGCTGGATCCGCGGCGCCGGCTCCGGCTACCTCACGGCGCCGGCGTGGTTCGGATCGCCGGCGTAGTGGCCGGCGAGCACGTCTCTGCCGAAATCGCCGTCGAAGTCGCGCCACACGATGTGCTGGTGGTTGGCGCCATTCTGGGTGTTGTCGTACTCGATGAGGAACGCCGGGCCCTGCACGCGGTAGTAGTAGGCGCTGCCGGGCGCGCGCTTTGTCGCGCCCATCCAGGCGAAGCGGATGGCGCCGAGACCGCCGGTTCGCACCCGGGCGAGGCGAGCCTCGGCCAGCGCCGGCGGCTGTGACGCGGCGTGTTCCTCGATGAGGCTCATGAGCAGGCCCTGCTGTTCGGACGTGAGGCGGCTTGCGGCGATGCCGGCGTTCTCGAGAATGGCGGCCTTGCGTTCCGCTCCCGTGATGATGTCACGCGGCGCCTCCGCGCTCGTCACGGCTTCTCTGCGCCCGACGTCGGTGAGCGAGTCCAGGAGCAGCCACGCGAGGTCGGATTCGGCGGCAAGCGCTCGCGTGCCCTGTTTCGGGCCGGACCGCACCTCGGCCGGGCTGGCGCCGAAGAAGGCGGGCGTGGTCGCGACGGCTTTGCCGCCGACGATCGTCCAGTTCTGTGCGAGGTGGTGGCCCTCGTAGCGCCAGGCCCACGTGCCGCTTCCCGGGTCGCCGAAGATCGTGAAGAAGTACAGCTCCGGATCGCGCACGGTCGTGCCGCCGGCGGCGGCCAGCACGTCCTCGAGGCCGCGAATCGTCTCGGCCTTGGAGTAGCCCTTCTCACTCAGCCCCGTCCTGAGCAGGGCAAACGCCGCCGCGCGCTGGCGCTCGCTCATGTCCTTCAGCGGAAGCCCCTGGCGTTCGCGCGGGATGAAGTGCCAGTTCAGTCGCTCCTCGGAGTCGAAGGGCCAGCGGAGCTTCACGAGCTGCTGGTCGTCGAGCGTGGCCATGAACGCCCGGGCGGCCTCGGCCATGTCGGGCCCAGGTGCGATCCTCTGCGCCACGACGAGCGCGACGGCAGCGGTCAGGACCAAGGTCGTCAGTACGAGCAGCCGCGTCATGAGCACGCCTCCAGTCTGATGGTCTGCCGGGAGCCAGCAGTATACGGCGGTGGGAGCGGGCGGTGCGCGGGTTGTGCCGACGCCGGGAGAGACCGCCGTCACTGCCGGGCCGATGCGAGAATAGGGGTATGTTGTTGCCCCGAGATCAGATCGCATCCGCTCTCTCCACGCTTTCGGGCTGGACGTTCGAGGGCAATGCCCTCACGCGCACGTACCGCCTTCCGGCTTTCGCCGATTCGATCGCGTTCGTCACGCGGCTGGCGTTCGAGGCGGAGGCGCACGACCACCACCCGGACATGCTCGTGAGCTACCGGAACGTCACGGTGACCTGGTCGACCCATTCGGCCGGCGGCGTCACCGAGAAGGACGTGTCCGGCGCCCGGCAGGCCGATCGCATTCGGGCCGCGATGGCACCCGACGAGGCATAATGACGAGGCGTGATGCGCCTCAAGACCAGCTACAGCGCGAGGGAAGTGGCGGCCTTCACCGGCCTCAGCGCCCGTCAGCTCCAGGGCTGGGACGCGACGCGCGTGTTTCCGCCTGCCATCGCTCCCCGAAGGACCTCGTCGGGCGGGTACACCGAGCGCCGGTACACGCCGGTGGAAGTGCTCGAGTTGCTTGCGCTCGCCGAACTGCGTCGTCGCGGGTTCACGCCGGCGGCCCTACGCCAGATGATGGACACGCTGCGCGACTACTTTCGCCGGCGCCTGTCGGAGACGCTTGACGATGCCGGGGAGTTGCGTCTGCTGACCGACGGCAACGGCCTCTTCCTGCAGACGCGGCAGGGGCACGTGTTCGACCTGCTCGCCGACCCGACCCAGCCGCTCATCACCGGCGAGGGTCTCTCCCTCAAACCTGTCACGGGCCGGGCCCGGCCGAAGAAGCGCCGCCGCCCGAAGTAGAGGCTTCTCATGCGTGTCACGTCCGCCGGCGCCGTGGTCCTGGCGCTCTTTCTCTCTCTCGACTCCGGCGTGCTCACGCAGAGCGCGGTGCCGTCGCCGGCCTCGGTCTTCGGGTTCGAGCCAGGCGCCGACGGTTCGCTCGCCAACTACGACCGGGTCGTGGAGTACTTTCGACAGGTTGACGCAGCGAGCGACCGCGTGCGCCTGGTCGATGCGGGCGTCACCACACAGGGCCGGCGGTTCGTGTTCGCGCTCGTGTCGTCGCCGGAGAACCTCGCGCGCATCGACCGGCTTCGCGAGATTGCGCGACGCCTGGCCAATCCGGAAGGCCTGACCGACGAGGCGGCGCGCGCGCTCGCGCGCGAAGGCCGGGCATTCGTGCACATCGACGGCGGGCTGCATTCAACAGAAGTTGCCGCGCCCCAGCACGTGCCGCTGCTCCTCGACACGATTCTCAGCCGCGCAGACGAGCCGGAGACGGCGCGCATCCTCGACGAGGTCGTGCTGATGCTGTGGCCGACGATCAACCCCGATGGCCACCAGATGGTGGCCGACTGGCAGATGGCGAACCCGCCGGCCGAGGGACGGCCGGCGCCGCCGCTGCCGGGGCTCTACCAGGAATACGTGGGACACGACAACAACCGCGACGGCTACATGCTCAACATGGTGGAATCGCGCGCGGTGGAGTACGCCTGGCGGCAGTGGGAGCCACAGATCATCTACGTCCACCACCAGTCGGCGCCCTTCCCGACGCGCATCTGGCTGCCGCCGTTTGCCGAGCCGATTGCCACGCACGCGCCGTATCTCGTCTCGCGCACCGTCAACATGATCGGCATGGCCATGGCGATGGGCCTCGAGGAGCGCGGTCAGGTCGGCGCCACGCACATGGGCACGGGATACGACGCCTGGTATCCGGGCTACATCGACTACCTGCCGGTCTTCAAGAACATCGCCGCCTTCTGGACCGAAACGCAGGGCGGGAGCGCCGCGCCGACCGAGACCCCGCTCGAACGGATCCGGCCGGAGATGCGGCGACCGCAATCGCTCTACTCGAGCCCGTGGATGGGCGGCACGTGGCGGCTGCGCGATGCGGTCGAGTACATGACGACGGCCTCGCTCTCGGTGCTCGATTTCGCGGCGAGGTATCGCGAGAACCTGCTGTTCAACCGGTATCAGTCCGGGCGCGACCAGATCGCCCGGGGACAGGATCCGCCGTACGCGTACGTCTTTCTGGAACAGCAGCGGGATCCGGTGGCGGTCGTCGAGCTTCTGCGGCGCCTCGCGTTCGGCGGCGTGCACGTGTATCGCTACCGCGAGGAGTCCACGGTCAACGGCATGCGCGTGCCGGGCGGCACGTGGGTCGTGCCGACCGATCAGCCGTTTGCCGCGCTCGCCCGCGAGGTGCTCGAGGTTCAGGACTATCCGGAGATTCGCGCGTCACCCGACGGTCCGCTCGACCAGCCGTACGACGCGGCCGGATGGACGCTGCCGCTCGCCATGGGCGTCGACATGATGACGGCCACCTGGCAGATCAACTACCTCTCGCTCGAGCCGGTCGCGCCGCACGCGTCGCCATCGGCGCCGGTCGCCGCCTACGAAGGCGCCCCGAGCGGTCCCGACCGGGCGCCGTTCGACACGGCGCCCGGCCTCGGATTCGACGCCGTGCCCGAGGCCGCGGCCATCCGTCCGCCCGATGGGGTGCTGACGGGCAGCGGTCCGGCGCTGGCGGTGAGGCCGGCGGAAAACAACGCGTTTCGAGCCGTCAACGACGCGCGCGCCGCCGGTGCGTCCGTCAGGTTCGTGCCGGGAGCGGGCGGCGACGCCGCCAGGTACGTGATTTCTGGACTGGCGGAGGCCGCGCAGGCCGATCTCGTGCAGAGACTCGCGCTCCGGGCCGAGCGTGTGGCCATCCCGAACGACGCGGCTTCGCGGCCGGCCCGCCTCGGCTTGTACGACGTGCCGACGAGCATGGACCACGGATGGACACGCTGGGTGCTCGAGCGCTACGGCTTCGACTACGTGCGCGTGTCCGGCGAGGATCTCGAGCGCGGCGAGCTCGCCGACCGGGTCGACGTGCTCGTGATTTCAGACGAGTCGCGCGGCGTGCTCGTGTCCACCGGCGGCCGTGGAGGACGAGGCGGTGGTCGCGGCGGACAGCCGGATCCGGCCGTCGAAGCAGCCAACGAGGCGCGAATCAAGGCGCTCGACGCCTTCGTGCTCGGCGGCGGCACGCTCGTGTGCCTGAATCGCAGCGCGACGTTCGCGATCGACCGGCTCAGCCTTCCGGTGCGGAACGTCGTCGCCGGACTCAGCCGCCAGGAGTTCTCGGCAAGCGGCTCGCTCCTCGCCGTGCGTCCCAACACCGCACACCAGGTGATGGCCGGCATGCCTGAAGAGGCGGCCGTGTTCTTCGACTCGAGCCCGGTATTCGAGACGCTCGAGGGATATCAGGGGACCGTGCTCGCACGCTACGCGGACACCGGCCGGCCGCTGAAGTCGGGATTCCTGCTCGGTGAGTCGTACCTCCACGGCCGCGCCGCCGCGCTCGACGTGGAGCACGGTGACGGTCACGTCATCCTGATCGGGTTCCGTCCGCAGTGGAGAGGGCAGACGTTCGGCGCATTCAGAGTGCTGTTCAATGCGGCACTCTTCATGCGCTGAATCTGGGATCTGGGATCTTGACGCACCTTGGAATCGCTGAATCTGGATATCTGCCGCTCAGATGCCCAGATTCCCAGATGCCCTGAGATCCCAGATTCCCAGATGCTCTGAGATCCCAGATTCCAGATCCCAGATTCATTCGATAGGAAAGATGTCTTCGAGCCCTTCGGCGGGTCTGGGGATGACGTGCACGCCGACGAGCTCGCCCACCTTGCGGGCGGCGGCGGCACCGGCGTCGGTGGCCGCCTTGACCGAGGCGGTGTCGCCCCGGACGATCGCCGTCACGAGGCCGGCATCGACTTTCTGCCAGCCCACGAACACGACGTTGGCCGTCTTGACCATGGCGTCGGTGGCTTCGACGAGACCGACAAAGCCCCGGGTCTCGACAAGACCCAGGGCTTCACCGGAAAGTTCTGTTGCGCGCTTGGCGTTGGCCATGGCTGAATCCGCACCGGACGGGCCTGGCCCGTCGCGTCAGTGCTTCATCATACTCAAACCGGACACCTTCACGTCGATATTGTGCGCGACGCGGAGGCCGTAGGCGCCGTCGAGCGACTTGAGCTTGCCTTCGCCGAGGATCGGCGCGGCGTCGAACTTGCCCACCGACGTGCCGTTGATCGTGCATTCGGCCGTGCCGTTCATGACCGTCCAGGAGATCTCCTGGGTCACGGGCGGCGACAGCCGCGTCGGCCGTGTGCACGGCCGGATTGGCGGCCGGTCGGAGGACGGTGAACACGTTCGTGCCGCTGAACCCGCGAACGAGGACGCGGCCGTTTCGATAGGCCACGCAATAGAGCAGCGTCTGCTGGTCGGTTCCGAGGTCGTTGCCGCCGATGAACAGGCCGAACGGGTGCGGGTGATCGGACACCTGCTTGGGTTCGGTGAACGTGGCCTTCACCATGTAGTTGCCGCTCGCGGTGTTCGCCGGGTTCCAGTAACTGATGGCGGGTCCGGTCGACACCATGATGTCGGCGCCTTCCTGCCAGAGTCTGGCATCGTTGACCGTGTCGGCGTCCGGCCTGGCCATCCATCCGGCAATCTGGATGCCGCCATTGGCAACCTTCCGGTTCGGATCCTGCTGCGCGTGGACGACGGGCACCAGTAGCGCGGCGGCCAGGGCCGCCACAGGGACGTAAGACAAACGCATCGGTCCTCCTCGTAGAACTTGGAAATTCGTGGATGAAAAAGCGAGGCACAAATATACCATCGCCGGCCGCTCACTTGGCCCGGCAGCCACGTGTTATCCTGCCGGCCACGTCACCCCTCGCGACACTGCCGGAGCTGCTATGTCCAAGACCACGTGGAGTTTCCCGCTCGCTGGTTCCCGACCGATTGCACGCGCCGTTCTTGCGGGCCTCCTCGTGCTTGCCCTGGCCCCGGCGTCCGGTTTCGCACAGCCGGGTCCGCTTGCCCAGGGCCAGGCGGCCGTGGCCGAGACCGGCCCGAAGCCGATTTCGCTCGACGACTATCCGAAGTTCCGCCGGATCACGGGCGCGGCCATCTCGAACGACGGCAAGTGGATCCTCTACACGATTGCGCCAAACGACGGCGACGCGACGCTCTACGTGAAGTCGCTCGACACCGACACGGTGCACGCGATCGTGCGCGGCGCGAACGCGTCCTTTTCAGATTCCGGCGGCTGGGTGGGCTACTTCATCAACCCGCCGTCGGCGAACGGGCGGGGCGGGCGCGGCGGCCGCGGTGGCGGGCGTGGCGGCGCGGCCCAGGGCGGCGAGGGCGCCCAGGCGCCGCCGCGCGCGTTCGAACTGCTCGACCTGGCGACGGGCACCAGGATGCCGTTTGCCGGCGTTGGCAGTTTCAGTTTCTCGCCCGACGGCGACTGGCTGTTGATGCGGCCGGGTGGCGGCGCGGCGCCGGCGGGCGGCGCAGGCCGGGGCGGTCGCGGCGGCGGCGCGGCGGCGCCCGAGGACATGTCGACGCCTGGAGCCGACCTGGTCATGCGGCATCTCGCAACCGGCAACCAGCGCTACATCGGCAACGTCGGCAGCTACGCGTTCGACGACTCGGGCGCGCTCATGGCCTACACGGTGCGCGGGCAGGAGCGGCTTGGCAACGGCGTCTACGTGATGACGCTCGCAAGCGGTGAGTCGCGCATGCTCGACGGTGCAGCCGCCGATTACGACCAGCTGTCGTGGAGCGGTGAAGGCACCCACCTGGCCGTGCTGCGAGGCGACAAGGCGCGTGACAAGGCGCAGAAGGACAACGTCGTGCTCGCCTGGACGAACGTCGGCACGCCGGACGGGCGCGCGACGCGGTTCGATCCGGCGGCAATGTCGGGCTTCCCGCAGGGCATGGTCGTCTCCGAGTTTTCGTCGCTTCGCTGGAACGACGAGGGCACGCGCATCCTGCTGGGCGTGAAGGAACAGGCGCCGGCCGCGCCAGAATCGACCGAGCCGGTTGCCAACGTGGACGTCTGGCACTGGAAGGACGAAGTTCCGCAGTCGGCGCAGATCGTGCGCCTCAATCAGGACCGTCGCGCGACGTACGCGGCGGTGCTCGACCTGGCGTCGGGCACCATCCGCCAGGTCGCCGATGAAGAGATGTCGGGTGTGACGCCGACCGACGACCTGAAATGGGCGATCGGCCGCAACGACACCGCGTACGCCGGCGACGTGTCGTGGGGCGGAAGCCGCGCCGACATCTACCGCATCGACCTCACGACCGGCGAGCGCGCGCTCATCGAGAAGGGCCTCTCGCGGACGATGGGCGTCTCGCCAGACGGGAAGTGGTTCCTCTATCTTCGCAACGGCCAGGTGTATTCGTACGAGATGGCCACCGGAAAGAAGACGCGCATCGACGGCGGCCGGAGCTTCGTCGACGCCGAAGACGACCATGACTACGAGAAGCCCGTGTACGGTGTGGCCGGATTCACGGCCGACGGGACGGCGGCCGTCTTCTACGACCGCTACGACGTGTGGGCGCTCTCGCTCACCGGCGGCCAGCCGGTGAACCTGACGAAAAGCGACGGCGCGAAGCAGGAAGTGCGGTTCCGCGTCACGCGTCTCGAGGGCGGCGGTGGCGGAGGTCGGGGCGGAGGCCGGGGAGGAGGCGGCGGCGGCGAGCCGATCGACCTCAGCAAGCCGGTCGTGCTCCAGGCCTACGGCGAGTGGACCAAGAAGACCGGCTACTACGAGCTCGCGCCGGGCCAGGCGCCGCGGCCGCTCATCTGGGCCGACAAGAGCATCGGCAGCCCGATCGTGGCCGAGAGCGCCAACCGGATGGTATTCACGCAGCAGACGTTCAACGAGTATCCGAACTACTGGCTGTCGGACAAGCAGTTCGCGTCGCCGCGACAGGTGACCGACGCGCATCCCGAGATCTTCGACGAGTTCGCGTGGGGCACGAAGAAGCTCATCGACTACACGAACAGCAAAGGGCAGCGGCTGCAGGCCACGCTCACGCTGCCGGCTGGGTACGAGCCCGGGAAGAAGTATCCGATGCTCGTGTACTTCTACGAGATCATGTCGAACACGCACCACAACTTCCAGGTGCCGCCCTACGACGACCGGCCGCACATGGCGACCTACGCGAGCAACGGCTACCTCGTGTTGCAGCCCGACGTGGTCTATGAAATCGGCAAGCCCGGCACGTCGGCGCTCGACTGCGTGACGAGCGCGGTGAAGAAGGTGATTGAGCTCGGTTTCGCCGATCCGTCGCGCGTCGGCCTTCAGGGGCACAGCTGGGGCGGCTACCAGTCCTCGTTCATCGTCACCCAAACGGACATGTTTGCGGCCGTCGTGACCGGCGCGCCACCCACCAACCTCGTCAGCTTTTACGGCACGCTGTACCAGATCGAGCGGCAACATCCAGCAGGGCATCACCGAGGTGGGGCAGGTGCGGATGGGCCGCGAGGTCACGCCGTGGAACGCGCACGAGCTCTACGAGAGCCAGTCGCCGATCCACAACGCGCCGAAGATCACGACGCCGTTCATGATCCTGCACGGCACGGCCGACGGCGCGGTGGACTGGGGCCAGGGCCTCGAGTTCTACGCCGCGGCACGGCGTCTCGGCAAGGAAGTGATCCTGCTGTCGTACCCCGACGAAGCGCATCACCTCGGCCGCCGCGAGAACCAGAAGGACTTCCAGATTCGCATGCGCCAGTTCTTCGATCACTACCTCAAGGGCGAGCCGGCCCCGGCGTGGATGACCGAAGGCGTGCCGCAGGTGAAGAAATAGATCTTCGCGGTCGAAGAGCAATCGGGGGCGGGTGCGAGGCGAGCGGGTCGTACTGCTACCGCAGCAGCGCCGCCCAGCCGGTGATGACGCTGAAGGACGTTCCCGGCCTTGCCGGCCCGGGATGAGGAAAGAACACGACCTGCCCATTGCGCGACACGTCGTAAGTCGTGCCCCAATGCCGCTCCCCGAGCGAAGGTACGGGCAGCCGTTCGGGCGCAGAAAGAACCAGGCCGCCGTCCGTGCCGGTGCGCACGGTGACGGCGTGAAGTTGGCCGTCGGAGCTGGCGAAGAAGATCTCCTTGCCGTCACTTCGCCAGACCGGCTGGTCGCCTCCCTCGGTCGACGCCATGTAGCGGCGGGCCGGGCCAACGAGGCTGCGCACCGACACCTCGGCCCGTCCCGACTCGGCCGACACGTAGGCGGCCCAGCGGCCGTCGTGAGAAACTCGGGCATCGCGCACCGGAAACGGCTCTGAGAAGAGCGGCTTCGGCGCCGGCTGGGCGTCGAGTGGCAGCGACCAGATCTCGGTCCCGGCGACGTTGAGGACCAGGTACTCGCCGTCTGGCGCCCAGTCGGTCGGCTCGCAGGGAATGCGAGGACATGGCAGCGTTCTCGTCACGCCGCTGCCGTCAGCCGACGTGATACTGATCGACGGCGCCACGAGCGTCCCCGAGCGGTGGGCCACCCTGCGACCGTCCGGTGACCAGACCGGCATGACGTCGAAGCTCGTGGATGTCGTGAGTCGGAGCCGCCCGCCACGGGTATGGTCCTCGACCCAGATGTCGGCGTTGGCTTTCACCGGATCGGCGATGGTGCGTGCCACGAGGCGACCGTCGGGTGACACGCGCGGAAACCCACCAAGCTCGGGCTCGGCAGCCACCCGCAGGTTCGATCCGTCCCTGCGGACGCTGGCGAAGTGGTACCCCCAGGGAATCGCATCGCCGGAAAACGCCAGCACGCCTCCCGTCGTGGAAACGAGCGCCGGGTCGCGGGGCGAAGTCGGCACCGCACCGACGTCAAGCGTGCGTGGATCGCCGACACTGGAAGGCCGTGCCGGGTCGAACGTGCGGACCGAGATGCGACCATCGGTCACCGACACGAGGGTGCCCTCGCCGTTTGGCCCCAGGGGCACGAACGCCGCGCCCGAGTCCGACGCAAACAACTGCTGACCGGGTCTTGCCGGCGGGTCGTCGAGGCTCGCCAGGAACACGCCTCGCCGGTCATCCTGCGACGAGACGATGGTGTAGAGAAAGGCGCGGCCGTCAGGCAGGAAGGCCGGCCATCGGTGCGAGACGTCCTCGTAGTCCGAATCGAGAACGGTGATCGGGGTGATCGGACCGCCCTGATCCGAGACGCTCATGAGTGGTGCGTCCCGGTACATCGGCTGGAACACGATGAGGCCCGATGGGCTCCACGCACCACCGCGTGCGTCGGGCGCGGGAGCCAGGACGACGGGCGCGCCGCTCTGGAGAACGACCTTCTTCAGCTGCCCGTGCGCGAAGAACCCGAGCGCCGAACCGTCGGGCGCCCAGAACGGGTGTCGCGCGTCGTCTGTCCCCGGAATCCTGATCGCGTCGGCCGAAGCGAGCTCCCGGACAAAGAGCCATCGTGTCTGCCGGCTGTCGCCGCCAACCCAGGCGATGCGCGAGCCGTCGGGCGAGATCATCGGCGGCGACAGCAGGCCGGTTCCATCGGGGAGGTCCCAGGCGAAACGAACGGGGCCCGCCGGCGGCGCGTCATCGCGCGACTCACGGCCCAGCCACCAGCCGCCCAGGCCGGCGAGACCGGCCGCTGCGATTGCAACCCAGGCCAGGCCGCGGGACCGCATGCCGGCCGGTGCCGTCTTTTCGTGAACGCCGGGGTCGCTGCTGCCGGTCTCGTCCCCGCGCCCGAGCGCCCAGGCGACGTCGGCGGCGGACTGAAAGCGGTCGCCGGGCTCTTTTGCCAGCAGGCGGCCTACGACCTGCGCGAGCGCCCGTGGGATATCGGCTCGCCGGCCGGTCACGTCGGGCGCGGGCTCGTGGAGGATGGCGTGCAGCGTGTCGACCGTGTTCTCGCACGCGAACGCTCGTTCGCTGGTCAGCATCTCGAACAGGATCGATCCGAGCGCAAACAGGTCTGCCCGCGAATCGACCGCGTCGCCGCGAATCTGTTCCGGCGCGAGATAGCCGGCCGTGCCGAGAAGGATGCCGGTCAGCGTCGAGGCCGAGGCTCTGCGCTCGACGTCATCGGACGTGAGTTTGGCGATGCCGAAGTCGACAATCTTCGTGATGCCGTCTCTCGTCAGGATGACGTTTTCCGGCTTGAGGTCCCGATGCACGAGCCCGGCGGCGTGAGCGGCCGCAAGCCCACGAGAGACGTCCGTCGCGATACGCCGCGCGTCGTCGACCGGCATCCGCCCGCGATCGAGCCGTGCGCGAAGCGTCTCGCCACCGAGGAGCTCGATCACCATGTACGGCTGTCCGCCGAAGACGCCGACGTCGTACACCTTGACGATGTTCGGGTGATCCACCGAGGCGGTCAGGCGCGCCTCCTGAACGAAGCGCTCGACCTGAGCGGCGTCCGGCACGCCGACCGGCGACAGCATCTTGACGGCGACCTGGCGGCCCAGCCGCGGATCGTCGGCCCGATACACGATTCCCATGCCGCCGTGGCCGGCGAGATCGACGATCCGGTACGGGCCGACCTCGAGCCCCGGAGCCAGCGTCGCCTCGGTCGCCATCTGCGACGCGGTCAGGACGAACGCCGAGGTCTCGAGAAAGCCCGGCAGCGCCTCTTCCGAGCCGATGAGGGCGTCGCACTCGGCGACGAGATCCGGGTGCTCGGTTGCGAACTGCTCGCGAAGACGGGTGCGGCCCGGCGCATCCGCCTCGCGCCAGGCAGAATGCCACGCCGACACACGACTCCACTGCTCGGGGGTCATGTTGGTTTCGGCCCGGACAGCCGCCGATGCAGCCAGGCGCGGGCGGTGTTCCAGTCGTTGATCACCGTTCGCACGGAGACATCGAGCGCCGTGGCCGTCTCCTCCACGCTGAAGCCACCGAAGAAACGCAACTCCACCACCTGACTCTGTCGCGGAGCAAAGACCGCCAGCTCCTGCAACGCCTCCTCCACCGCCAGCACGTCCGGATCGGACGTCGGTGCGGCCGGTTCCACATCCTCGATCGAAACCGCCTCGACCTGGCCGCCGCGCTTGAGCGACCGCCGCGCGCGCGCCGCGTCGACGAGCACTCGTCGCATCATCCGAGCCGTCGCGGCGAAGAACTGCCCCCGGCTCTGCCAGTCGACGTTCCGCCAGCCGAGCAGGCGCAGGTACGACTCGTTGACGAGCTCGGTCGGCTGCCACTCGTGCCCGGCTCGCTCACCCGACAGGAGGCGTCGGGCCAGCTGCCGCAGCTCGTGGTGGACCACGGGCGCGAGTTCCTCGAGCGCGTTGGCATCGCCCCGGCTCCACGCCTGAAGCAGATCCGTGACCTCGCCGCCCCCTGACATCGTCCGGCGAGTGTATACCCGGGCCTTGCACTTCCTACAGGCGGAATCCGCCTGTAGGAAGTGCAGGCGGACGACCGCCGCACACTACCCGCTGTGGGCGGGTTAGGAGCTGACAATGCACAGAATCGTCATGAGAAACCTGATTGGTCCGGTCGCCTCGGCGGCGCTGGCGGTCGCGACCGTCGCATGCTCGAACCCGGTCGGTCCGGATGGTCCGGCCGGACTGGGAGGTTCGACCGCGATCAAGGGGGAGCCAGGTGTCGGGCCGGAGGTCGCCGCGGTCCGCGCCGCGACGGCTCAGTTCCACGACGTCGCGACCGCGATTGCAGCCGGCTACGCGAATCCCGCTTTCGGCACGTGCGACCAGATCGCGATCGGCGCGATGGGGATTCACAGCGCCAACCCGGCTCTGCTCGGCAACCAGGTTCTCGATCCTGAGAATCCAGAGGTCCTGCTCTATCTCCCCACCGGCGACGGCTTCCGTCTCGTGGGCGTCGAGTGGGTACAGGCCGTGCTGCTTCGGAACCAAACGACGGGGGCCGTGGCGCCATGGATGGATCCGGGGCCCTGGGACCCGGCCACGTACGACGTAGTGACGCCGACGCCGCAGCTGTTCGGCCATGTCTTCCAGGGGCCGATGCCGGGTCACGTTCCCGGCATGCCCTGGCACTGGGACCTGCACGCCTGGGTGTGGGCGAACAACCCGGCGGGCCTGTTCTCGCAGTGGAACCCGGCGATCAGCTGCCCGTAGAGCCGGGTCGATCTGAATCACATCGACGGAATCCGAGCGCCAGCCCGGCGCGGGTCGACGCGCGCGGTCACGGCGCGCGCGACCCGCGTCCGTCAGGCGGGAGCGTCGAGTTGCGCAGCGGCCTCGGCCGCCAGCACCTCGTCGTAGTAGTCGATGATCTTGCGCACGTAGGCGCGCTTCTCGGTATACGTCCCGGCGAAGAAGCTGCGCTTGAACCCGTAGATGATCACGTTGCGCAGTTCGTTCGCCGAGAGGTTGAAGGCCTCGAGCGCCTGGGCGATCTCCTGTGTCACCGACGTGTTCGACACGAGGCGATTGTCGGTGCAGAGCGTCACGGACACGCGGTCCCGCATCATCCGGCCGAACGGATGGTCCGACACGCGCGTGAGGTCGGGCATCGTCTGCAGATTCGACGTGATGCACACTTCCAGCGTGATCCGCCGGTCGGAGATGAACTCGGCCAACTGGCTGACGTAGCGCTCGGGGTCAGGCGCCGACACCTGGTCGACGGCATAGAGATGCGTGCCGTGCCCGATGCGGTCCGCATGCAGGTGCGTGATGGCCTGGAAGATGCTCTCCGGGCCGTACGCTTCGCCGGCGTGGACGGTCTTCTTGAGAAACGCACGGTGGGCAAACTGGAATGCCTCGACGTGGTGCGACGGGGGATGGCCCGCCTCGGCGCCAGCCAGATCGAAGCCGACGATGGGCAGCCCGTAGCGGTCGCGCGCGGCGACCACGGCCCGGGCGAGCGAGAGCGAGGCGATGCCGTAGACGTCGTTCTCGTTCCACTCGTCGAGCACGGCGAAGAGCGCCTCGTGGTAGCGGCTGAAGCCCGGCGTGAACATCCGCATGGCGCACGCGATGATGCCGTAGTGGAACCCGGGTTCCCGCCCCGAGGCGACCTCGGGTCTGGCGGCGTGCTCCCGCTGCGCGCGGGCCAGGCCTCGGTCGACCGCGGCGATGACCTGCGGTACGCCGAGGCCGCGCCGGAGGTGGAGCTGCGGCGCGAACCGAACTTCGATGTAGCGCACGCCCTCCGCGAGACAGTCTTCACCGAGCTCGAACGCCGCGCGCTCGAGCGCTTCCTCGGTGCGCAGGGCCTTGCACGTGTAGGCGAAGCCTCTCAGGTACTGCGTGAGGTCGTCGTACCGGTCGCGAAACACGAGCTCGCGCAGCCCCTCGGGTGTCTCGGACGGCAGGGCGACGTCGGCATCGCGCGCCAGCTCGATGAGCGTCTCGAGCCGCAGCGACCCGTCGAGGTGCACGTGAAGGTCTGATTTCGGCAGCCGGCGAAGCAGGTCGCGGGAGAAACGAGGCGGCGTCACGTCGGTTGGTTCCGCAGCCATTGTATGCGTTCTGCCGCCCAGCCCGTCGGAGACCCTTTCTCCCCTTGCAACCACAGGGGAAAGTGCGCTACGTTCCCATGGAAACGGTAGGGGAGTGGCGACGTGGGCGACGACAACCTGAATCTCATCCGCGGCACCGTCGACGTGCTGATCCTCCATGCCCTGTCCGGCGAGCCGAAACACGGCTACGCGGTGTCGGAGTGGATTCAGTCGGTGACCGACGGCACGCTGCTCGTCGAGGAAGGCACGCTGTATCCGGCGCTGCACCGGCTCGAAGCGCGCGGCTGGATTGCGGCCGAGTGGGCGCTCTCCGAGAACAACCGCAAGGCCAAGTTCTACCGGCTGACCCGGACGGGCCGGACGCGGCTCGAGCGCGAGCGCGCGACGTGGCGCCAGTACTCGGACGCGGTGACCAAGGCCCTGGCGACGAAGCAGTCGCGCTCGTGACCCGGGGGAAGACCACATGGATCGCTCCAGCCGCGACGACGGACCGCGCCGCCGCCTCCATTCGTCCGAGATGCCCGACGACGTCGGCAAAGTCGTCGATGCCGAAGTGCAGTTTCACCTCAGCCGCAAGACTGACGCGCTCGTGGCCCAGGGGCTCTCGCGCGAAGATGCCGAACGCGAGGCGCGTCGTCGGTTCGGCGACGTGGACCACGTCAAAGAGAGCATGGAGCGGGCGATGACGAGACGAGCGGCATGGACGCGCGTGTCCGACTGGCTGACGCAGTTGAACGGCGACGTCCGGTTCGCGTTGCGACAGCTTCGGAGGAATCCGGGGTTCACCGCTGTCGCCATGACCACGCTCGCACTTGGCATCGGCGCGACCACCGCCATCTTCAGCGTCGTCGACGGCATCCTCTTCAAGCCGCTTGCGTTCAGGCAGCCCGACCGGCTCGTGAACGCCTGGTCCGATGTCACCCGGCGGGGCGGTCCGGACGACGAATGGCTGTCGTGGCCGAATTTTGCGGATCTGCGGGATCAGGTGACCCAGCTCGACGCGCTCGCCGCCTGGGGCGGCGCCAGCCCGATCCTGACCGGCCGCGGCGAGGCTCGACAACTGCTGGCCGCGCAGATCTCGGAAGGCATGTTCTCGCGCGTGCTGCCGGTCGAGCCTGTCCTCGGCCGGTTGTTCAGCCGCGACGACCACCAGTCAGGGTCGAGCACCGTCCTCCTGAGCTACGAGATGTGGCGCGACGAGTTCGCGTCCGACCCGGATGTCGTCGGCGCGACCCTCCAACTCGACGATCAGCCGAACACCGTGATCGGCGTGCTCCCGGAAGGGTTCCAGCCGCCGTTCGTGCCAGACGCTGAACTGTGGCTGCCCACCCAGATCGACTCGGCCGCGGTGCAGGGGCGCCGCGGCAACTTCTCGTGGCGGGCCGTCGGGCGGCTCGCCCCGGACGCGTCGCTCGAATCCGCCAACACCGAGGTCGCCTCCCTCGCGCGCCGCCTCGAAGCGCAGTATCCCGAGTCGAACACCGGCATGGGCTTTCGCCTCGTCGGACTTCGCGACGATCTCGTGGCCGGGGCACGAGCGGGCCTCCTCACGCTGTTCGGGGCGGTCGGATTCGTCCTCCTGGTGGCCTGCGTGAACATCGCCAATCTCCTCCTCGCTCGTGCGACCTCCCGCAGGAGCGAGCTGGCCGTTCGCACCGCGCTCGGAGCCGGACGTCACCGAATCATCAGACAACTGCTCACCGAGAGCCTGATCCTCGCGACGCTCGGCGGCCTTGCAGGTGTCGGCCTGGCTTTTCTCGGGACCGATCTGCTGGTGTCGCTCGCGCCCGCGAACACGCCGCGTCTGTCCGAGGTCGGCGTTGACGTGCGCGCGCTCGGCGCGGCCGCCGCAGTCTCCCTGCTCTCCGGCCTCGTGTTCGGTCTGGCGCCGGCGATTCACGGTTCCGGCTGTGGAGTCGCCTGGGCACTGAGGGAGACCGGGCGGGGCTCGGGAGAAGGGCGACGCGGCGGGCTGTTGAGGGGTGCGCTCGTGACCGGGCAGGTCGCTCTCGCGCTGGTCCTGCTCGTGGGCTCCGGCCTCCTGATACAGAGCTTCGTCAACCTGCGGACCCGGGATCTCGGCTTCCGGCCCGAGGGCGTGATCTCCATGCGCGTCAACCTTCCGCCGAGTCGGTACCCCGACGCTGACACGAGGCGCACGTTCTACACGACCCTCGAAGAGCGGCTGGCCGCGCTGCCAGGCGTGCGGTCGGTCGCCTTCACGAGCACCGTGCCGCTGACGGGTTTCGACGGGGACGTGGACTTCGTCGTCGAGGGTCGGCCGGCGCCGGCCGCGGGGCAGGAGACCGTGGCCTGGTTCCGCCGTGTCACGCCGGGGTACTTCGAGACCATGGGGATCGCCGTCGCGGACGGACGAGGCTTCGAGGAACAGGACCATGCCACGGCGCCCCGCGTCGTCATCGTCAACGAGACGCTGGCCCGTCGCCAGTTCCCGGGCGAGAGCGCCGTTGGGAAGCGTATCAACGTCAATGGCGCTGAGAGTCCCGTCTGGCGGGAGATCGTCGGCGTCGCGGCCGACATCCGGAACTTCGGGATTCGCGAGGAGAGTCGCATGGCGATGTACGCGCCGTACGACCAGGTTCCCACGAGCGTCGTGTTTCCGGTCTTGCGTACCGAGCTCGCACCCGAGTCGATCGTGCCGCTCGTTCGGCGCGCCGTCGCCGGCATCGACCCGAACCTGGCGGTCGCCGAGGTTCTGACGATGGACGAGATCGTCGCGACGTCGATCGCCCAGGACCGTGTCGTGGCCACGCTGTTGTCTCTCTTTGCCGGCGCCGGTCTGCTCCTGGCCTTCATCGGGCTCTACGGGGTTGTCTCCTACGGCGTGCATGCGAGGCGCCGCGAGCTCGGCATCCGGGTCGCGCTCGGCGCCGACGCCTCGCACATCCGCCGTCTGGTGGTCGGCCGCAGCCTCGGCCTCTCGGGCATCGGGGTGCTGATTGGCCTTGCGAGCGCGGCAGGCCTCGCGCGCCTCATGCAGGGCCTGCTGTTCGGCGTCAGCGCGGGCGATCCGGCCACCTTTGCGGCGGTGACGCTCGTGCTCGGGCTGGCCGCGCTCGCGGCGAGCCTGGTTCCCGCCCTGCGCGCGACGCGTGTGGATCCGGTCGAGGTGCTGAAGGCCGAGTAGCTGCGCTTCGGAAACGCGTTTCTTCGCCACGCCCGTCCGTGCGTGATCCTATAATCCCGCTACGTCATGAGACCCGGCACGCGTCTCGGTCCGTACGAAGTCGTCGGCTCCCTCGGCGCCGGTGGGATGGGCGAGGTCTATCGGGCGCGCGACACGAAGCTCGGCCGTGACGTCGCCCTGAAGATCCTGCCTGAGTCGTTCGCCAGCGATCCCGATCGCCTGATGCGCTTTGAGCGCGAAGCGAAGACGCTCGCGTCGCTCAACCACCCGAACGTCGCGGCCATCTACGGGGTCGAAGACTCGGACGGGGTCCGCGCGATCGTGATGGAGCTCGTCGAGGGCGAGGACCTCTTCGCTCGCATCGCGCAGGGCCCGATCCCGCTCGCCGAGGCCCTTCCCATCGCAGGCCAGATCGCCGAAGCGGTCGAAGCGGCACACGAACAGGGCATCGTTCATCGCGACCTGAAGCCCGCCAACGTGAAAGTCACGCCGGAGGGCCGCGTGAAGGTGCTCGACTTCGGCCTGGCCAAGGCGCTCGAAGGGGATCCGTCTCGCCCGGGCGAGCAGGACCCGTCCCCCTTGTCGCTGACGATGACCTCGCCGGCGATGACCGCGATGGGCATGATCGTGGGGACGGCCGCCTACATGTCGCCCGAGCAGGCGCGCGGCCGTCCGGCCGACAAACGCGCGGACATCTGGGCGTTCGGCGTCGTGCTGTTCGAGATGCTGTCGGGCCAGCGGATGTTCGCGGGCGAGACCGTATCCGACGTGCTTGCGCACGTGCTGACGAAAGAGCCGGACTGGGACAGCCTGCCGTCGGACACGCCGGCCGCGATCCGCAAGCTGCTCGGCCGCTGCCTGACCAAGGATCGCCGGAATCGCCTTCGCGACATCGGCGAGGCGCGGATTGCGCTCGAGGAGTACCTCGACGATCCGGCCGATGCGTCGGTGCTGATGAGCAGCGTCTCCGTGCCCGTCGCAGCCCCCGGACCCTGGTGGCGACGGGTCCTGCCGACGGCCGCGCTCGTCCTCGCGGCGAGTGCGGTCACGGCCGGCATCGTCTGGATTCTGCGGCCCGCGCCTGCACCGCCGGGCGTGACCCGATTCAGCATCGCGTTCCTGGAGGACGAGAGCCCCATCAACGGCCGCGTGAACCTGGCGCTGTCACCCGACGGCACCCAGTTGGCGTTCGTGACCCGCATGGGACAGATCTACCTGCGGCCGATGCGCGAATCCGCCGCGCGGGCGATCCCCGGCGCTCGAGGAACCGTCTCCAATCTCGTCTTCTCGCCCGACGGCGATTCGCTCGCCTACTTCGATGACGCTGACGACACGCTCAAGCGGATCGAGACCAGCGGCGGGGCGCCCGTGACGATTTGCCAGTCGCCGACGCCGGCCGGTGGCATCACGTGGTCTGGCGAGTGGCTCTTCTGGGCGGCGCCGGGCGGGATTCGGCGCGTCGAAGCCACGGGCGGGGAGCCGGAAGTCGTGGTGCCTCTCGAGTCCGGCCAGATGGCGTTTCGACCGCAGCTCCTGCCGGACGACCGCACGCTGCTCTTCACGTACTCGAGCAGCGGAAGTGAAGGCAGCGGCGACACGGGACGATGGATGACGGCTTCGATCGTGGCCCAACGGCTCGACACGGGTGAGCGGACCACGATCGTCGATTCGGGCACCGATGCCCGCTACCTGCGGACCGGGCACCTCGTCTACGCCGTCGCCGGGGTCGTGTTCGCCAGACCGTTCGATGCGGACAGCCTCGAGGTACGCGGTGGAGCCGCGTCGGTCATCGAGGGCGTGGCGCGTAGCGTTGGAGACCAGAGCGGCGGCGGGTCGCACTTCGCGCTGTCTGACACCGGCACGCTGGTCTTTCTTGCCGGACCGGTCGAGGGCGTGGATGCGTCCGTGCTGCAGCTGGCCTTCTTCGATCGCGAGGGCAACGCGGAGCCGCTCGACGTCCCACCAGGCCGCTACGCTACGCCGCGGCTCTCGCCCGACGGCCGCTGGGTGGCGTTCACGTCCATCGACGATCAAGGTGACAGCGTCTGGGTCTACGACATCGCCAGTGGCGGTGCTGCGAGACGGCTCACCTTCGACGGCAACGCGCGCCTGCCCGTCTGGTCGGCCGACAGCCAGCGAGTCACGTACCAGTCCGATCGCGAGGGAGACCTGGGCATCTTCTGGCAGCGAGCCGATGGCACCGACCGGCCCGAGCGGCTCACCCGCCCAGACGGCAAGCTCGCGCACGTGCCGAACTCGTGGTCGTCGGATGGCGCGTTCCTCCTGTTCGACGAGAGCGATGTCGGCAAGACGACGCTGATGACTTTGAAGGCAGCCGACGGCACGATCGAGCCATATGGCGGCGTGACGTCGACCCGGCCGACGACGGCGCAGTTCTCGCCGGATGGGCGATGGGTGGCCTACGCCACGGACGAGAATCAGGTGCAGGCGGTGTACGTGCAGCCGTTTCCCCCGACCGGCGCGCGGGTTCAGGTGTCGAGCAGCACGGAGGACGGGCATCATCAGGTGTGGTCGCCCGACGGCTCCGAGCTCTTCTTCACGCCGGGTCCCGGGCCCGTCCTCACCGGTGTACACGTCACCGGCGGTCCGGGTTTCGCGTTCGGCCGGGAAGAGAAGCTGCCGCGGCCATTCACGAACGCGGCGCCGTGGGTGCCGAGCACGTACGACATCTCGCGCGATGGCCGGAAGTTCCTGGGGCTCACCTCGAACGCCGGCGCCGACCCGGCGATGGCCGCGCGGCAGGAAATCAACGTCGTCCTCGACTGGTTCCACGAACTCGGCCAACGCGTGCCGGCTCGGTAGGCAACTGGCACGGCGCCGGCTTGCGCAGGCACGCCGGTGTCGATATACGCCGGCGTTTTGAACCGGACCACCGGCCCCGGCGAGGGGGGGTGAGGGAGTCCTGGGGCTGGAGGCTGTCGGAACCCAGGTGCGGCCAGCGCTGCCGTCCGCACCGCGACGTATAATTCCCGCCTCTGCCATGCCACTTCAACACGGCGTTCGCCTCGGTCCGTACGAAGTGCTCGAGCCGATCGGCGCCGGTGGGATGGGCGAGGTCTACCGCGCGCGCGATACGCGCCTCGACCGCGTGGTTGCGATCAAGTCGCTTCCCGCCGAACTGTCAAAGGATCCGGAACGACGCAGCCGTTTCGAGCGTGAGGCCAGAACCATCGCGGCGCTGACCCACCCTCATATCTGCCCGCTGTACGACGTTGGCCATCACGATGGGGTCGATTTCCTGGTGATGGAGCTCCTCGAGGGGGAGACGCTCGCCTCGCGCCTCGAGCGTGGTCGCCTGCCGCTGGCGGAGGTGCTGACCCACGCAGTGCAGATCGCCGACGCGCTCGATCAGGCCCACCAGCGGGGCATCGTTCACCGGGATCTGAAACCGGGCAACGTGATGCTCACCCGGTCGGGCGTGAAGCTGTTCGACTTCGGCCTGGCGAAGCTGAGGTCGGACGCCACGCCACTCGCGGATGGCGTCACCGCGACGTCGCCGCTGACCCTGCAGGGGCAGATCGTCGGCACGCTTCCGTACATGGCGCCGGAGCAACTCGAAGGCCGGCCGGTAGACGTGCGATCGGACCTGTTCGCCTTTGGCGCGATCATCCATGAGATGGCCACCGGCCGGCGGGCGTTCGACCAGTCCAGCCAGGCCAGTCTGATTGGCGCTCTGCTGCACGCCACGCCGCCTCCCCTCACGGAGGCTGTCGCCGGCGCGCCGGCCGCGCTCTCGCGCGTCGTGTCCGTGTGTCTGTCCAAGGACCCTCAGGATCGGTGGTCGAGCGCGCACGACGTCCTGTTGCAGTTGCGCGAGATTCCGGCGTCACTGGAGTCCGGGCCCGTGAACCAGAAGGCAACACGAGGGCGCGAGCGGTTGGCATGGGGTGTTGCCGCGATTGCCGCGATGGTCACGGTCGTCCTGGCGGTCATGCTCGTGGCTGATCGCTTCTCACCGGTGCCCGCACATGCGGCCCTCGACGTCCTGTCCGTGCTTCCGGCGGAAGGCACGACGCTCGACCGGAGCGAGGCGCCGCAGACCTCACCGGACGGTCGCCGCATCGCCTTCGTCGCGACCGACAGGCTCGGCCGCAGCGGACTCTACGTGCGCGGCCGGGACTCAGGGGTGGTTCGGCTGGTGCCGGACACCGATGGCGCCACGATGCCGTTCTGGTCACCCGACAGCGGCAGTCTCGGTTTCTTCGCTGACGGACACCTCAAGACCATTTCGCTTGCCGGTGGGTCGGCGCATGTCATCGCCCTCGCACCCATTCCGCGGGGTGGGTCGTGGAACCGTCAGGGCATGATTCTGTTCTCGGCGCAGCCCAACCTGGCCCCGTTCCTCGTGCCGGCCGAGGGCGGAGAGCGCACGTCGGTGCCGATCGCCGACGGGGCGATCCCGCGCCGGCTGTATCCCAGCTTCCTGCCAGACGGCCGACATTACCTGTACCTGCTGGTGAACAACACGCTGACCATCCGTGTCGTCGGCGTCGCGTCCATCGATTCGGAAGAAGCAACGGACCTCGTCCAGTCAAAGAGCAGTGCGGTCCATGCGTCCGGCCACTTGCTCTTCCTGCGTGACACAACGCTCGTCGCCCAGCCGTTCGACCTGCGCACGCAAACGCTCAGCGGCACTCCCACGCCGATCGCGGAGGACGTGGGCGTCAATCGTCTCACCTACCAGGGGCTCTTCTCGGCTTCCGACGCAGAGGCGCTCGCCTACCAGCCCGTGACGGCCGGCTCCGAGCTGGTGTGGTTCGACCGACTCGGGCGGCGTCAGGACGTGATCGGCCCCGCGGCCGACTACAACACAGTCTGCCTGACACCTGATGGGACACAAGTCGTTTATGACATGGCCGACCGGGCGTCGGGAAGCATCGGTCTGTTTGCGCTCGGGCTCGACGACGATCGTCCGTCGAAGTTGACCTTCGGTCCGGCCGTCGACTTCTACCCCGTCTGCTCACCGAGCGGAGGAGACGTGGCGTTCGCCTCTCTTCGGAATGGACCACCAAACCTGTTCCGCGTGAGCGTGAGCAGTCCCGGCAGCGAGCAGACGATTCTGCAATCCCCACTCCCCGAACTCGTGACCGACTGGACGCCTACCGGCCTCATCGTCTATTCCGTCCTGCACGGAGAGACGAACTTCGACATCGAGGTCGTGCCCGCCGTCGGCGGCGAGACGACGACGGTCGTCGCCACGACGGCCGAGGAACGGAACGGCCGGGTGTCGCCCGATGGCCGCTGGATCGCGTACGTGTCGAACGAGAGCGGGGCCTTCGAGGTGTACGTCCAGGCGTTTCCAGCCGGCGGCGCTAAGTGGCTCGTATCGACGGGCGGTGGGCAGCAGCCACAATGGCGGAGCGACGGCCGGGAGCTCTTCTACCTCTCGCCAGACCGGAAGCTGATTGGCGTCGAGGTGCGGGCAGGCGCGGACTTCGCCATTGGCGCGGCGGCCGGTCTCTTCGACACGCGCATCACTGCCTGGGAGCGCGCCAACCAGGGCGTCCAGTACGCCGTGACGGCCGACGGCCAGCGCTTCCTGGTGAACACGGCCGCGGAGACCATCGTGCCGATCACGCTCGTGCTGAACTGGATGGCCTCGCCGGCGAGACGCTGAGCTCGCGCTCCCGCGCTGCATCATCCGCTTCCCGGGGTAAGCTGGCACCGGTCCGCTTGCGCAGGCACGCCGGTGTCGATATAATCGCTTGACGCGATGAAATCACGCCATCGAGATTCCGGAAGCGAGCAGCTCGCCGCCTTCGAGCAGCTCGTGCTCCTCGCGCTGCTCTCGCTCGACGGCGACGCGGCCTACGGCATGAACATCCGGCAGATCCTGCGTGATCACGCCGGCCGCAACGTGTCGGTTCCCACGGTCTATTCCGCGCTGGACCGGCTCGAAACCAAGGGGCTCGTGACCTCGCGGCTGGGGCAGGCCACGCCCGAACGGGGCGGCCGGGCGAAGCGACTGTTCCGCGTGGAGCCGGCCGGCGTGCGGGCGTTGCGCGAAAGCCGCCGGACGCTCAGGACCATGTGGCAGCTGGGAGGCCTGGACCAGTGACGACGGGCGCCGGTCGCCGCGCACCCCGGCCGCCGCGAGTCGCCGAGCGGCTCCTGGCGTTCCTGCTGCCGCAGCGGGATCGTGACCCGATCGTGGGCGACCTCGCCGAGGAGTTCGCCGCCCGGGCGGAGACGAGCGAACGCGCGGCGAGGTGGTGGTACCGACGGCATGTCGTTCGTTCGATGATTCCCGCCCTCAGGCGCAGAGGCCGGCGTCCGGCGGCCAACCCGGTGGGGCGTCTCGTCGCGCGGGCCGGCTCGGTTGGGCTCGACGTGAAGCTGGGCGTCCGAATGCTCGTGAAATACCCGGGGCTGACCGTGGTGGCGATCCTCGCGCTTGCCGCCGGCATCCCGGCCGGCGTGGCCCCCTTCCACCTCGCGCGCGCCTGGGACAGGCCGCCGCCCGTCGACCAGGGCGAACGGCTTCACGTGCTCAGGAACATCGATTCCGAAATCGCCGTCGTCCGGCCAACGGCGCTCTTCGACTTCCAGCAGTGGCGCGACTCACTGGCCTCGTACTCGGGCATCGCGGCGACGATCGACGGGGCGTACAACGTCACGCCTGCTGACGGCGTGACCGCGCCGGTCGAGGGGGTGGAAGTCACGGCGTCGTTCTTCGACGTCATGCGAGTGGCTCCGCTGCTGGGCCGAACGCTCGTCGCGACCGACGACGACCAAGGCGCGCCAGACGTCGTGGTGATCGGGCACGACGTGTGGAACGCACGCATGCGCGGCGACCCTGCCATCGTCGGACAGACACTCGACGTCGGTGGCGTGCAGCGAACTGTCGTCGGCGTCATGCCGGAAGGATTCCGCTATCCGTGGAGCGACCAGATCTGGATCCCGCTTCGGGAACAGGCGTTCGACGACGAACATGCCGGGGCGCGGATGGTTCGCGTCATCGCGCGGCTGAAGGACGGCGTCACGCCGGAGGAAGCTCAGGCCGAACTCACGAGCGTCGGCGTGCGAATGACCGCCGACCATCCGGACGCTCATGGCCGTCTGCGGGCTGAAGCCGCCCCCTTCGCCGCCGGCATCGTCCGCTTGCCGAAAGGCGGTCTGCAATCGCTGCCGTTCTTCTATCCGATCCAGGTGCTGATGGTCCTGCTGCTGCTGTTTCCGAGCATCAACATCGGCATGCTCGTGCTCGCGCGGACCGCGGCGCGGTCCTCGGAGCTCGCGGTGCGGATGGCGCTCGGCGCCAGCCGCGCGCGCGTCGTCATGCAGCTGTTTCTGGAGTCGCTCGTGCTGACGGTGCTCGGGGGCGGGTTCGGCTTCCTCGCGCTCGCGTTCGCCGGCCGGTACCTGGGCAATCCGGACGACACCAACTGGATCGACTTCGGACTCACGGCAGAAACCGCGCTGCTGGCCCTGGCGCTCGCGGGCGTGAGCGCGGCCGTCGTGGGCGCCGCACCGGCGCTCAAGCTCACGCGCAGCCGCAGCCTGGGCGCGCGCCTCCAGCGTGCGTCGGGCGGCCGTTCCACCGTTCGGTTCGGCTCGATATCCACGGCGCTCATCGTCATGGACGTGGCGCTGGCCGTGGCGATCTTCGGCGTGGGTGTCGGGATCTGGAACGACGATCCGCGCGGCGGCATGGGCATCGACGCCGATCAATACCTGTTTGCCGAGCTTCGGATTCCCCGTGTCGAGCCCGGCGTCGACCGGCAGGACATGAGTCGCAGCGAAGGGACGCGGCTGGTTGCCGCGGAGCGGGCATTCATGGAGCGCGTGGCCACCGAGCCCGGCGTCGGACGGGTCGCGGTCGCCGACGTGATGCCGGGCATGGATCACAACGATCTGTGGTTCGAGATGGACGACGGATCTCGACGCCAGGAAGTGCTGGTCGCGCGCGTCGACATCGGCTACTTCGACGCGCTCGAGCAGCCAATCCTGATGGGCCGCGGATTCACCGTGAGCGATCTCGGCGCGCGTCGGTCGACCGTGATCGTCAACACCTCGTTCGTGGAGCGAATGCTCGGGGGCGGCAATCCCATCGGTCGGCAGGTGCGGCAGGCGCCGCGCGGTGGCACGCCGGGCCCGTGGCTCGAGATTGTCGGAGTCGTCGGGCATCTCGGCATGTTCGCCGGCGAGCCGGACCGTGACTCCGGAATCTACTTTCCACTGGCGCCGGGCGAGGTGTATCCCGTGCGGTTCGTCGTCCGCGCCGGAGACGATCCCACGGCGTTCACGCCGCGACTTCGGGCGCTTGCGCGCGAGGCCGATCCCAACGCCGTCATCTGGTCGCCCATGGCGCTCGGCGAGGTGTTCAACCTGTACACGTTCGTCCAGACACGCCTGCAGTCGGCCTTCCTGATCATTGCCGGCATCCTGCTCGCGATTTCGACGATGGCGATCTACGCGCTGATGTCGTTCACGGTGGCGCAGCGCCGGAGGGAGATTGGCATCCGGATCGCGCTCGGCGCCGGCTGGCGCGAGGTCGTGTCGGCGATCGCCAGGCGCGCGCTGCTCCAGCTCGGCTCGGGTGCGCTCGCAGGCCTGGCCCTCGCGTGGGTGCTGCTGAGCATTCTCAGATCTGTGCTGGGGCAGACGTCGGTTGAGTCGCCAATCCTCGTCGCGTCGGCGGTTGCCGTGGCGGTCGTGGCCGTCATCGGCCCGCTCGCGTGCCTCACGCCCACGCGCCGGGCCCTCCGCATCGCGCCGTCCGAGGCGCTGGCCGACAATTGAGGGCCCGTCAGGACGACCGCCCGCGCGCGGCCACGGGCAGCCGGTCCACGATCTGGTTGCCATCGACGAGCAGCAGCTCATCGGCGAGGTTCGTGACCACGCAGGAGTGGTTCGGGAGGATCCGCACGCGGTCGCCGACGCGGAGCGCGCACGACGGCTGGACACGCGCGACGCCGTGCTCCTCGGACAGTCGTTCGATGACGATGGACGCGTCGGGCTGGGTCGCCTCGAGCGAGGGATAGACGAGGCCGTGGCCGAGCTGCTGCCCGAACCCGCGCACGCCGTCGGACGTGAGGACCTTGGATCCCGCATCGAACACCACGCGGCCGGCTACCGGCCGGCTGACGACCGTCGCGACGACGTGGAGCGCGCACTGATCGAGCCGGGCGGACTCGAGGCCGGCCTGCGTGCGGTCGAAAAACACGTAGTTGCCGGGCCGCATTTCCGTCACGCCCGTCTGGGCTTCGACGAACCGGGCCGTCGGCGTGGCCCCGACGCTCACTTCGTCGACGGCACGGCCAGACTTGCGCAGCTCCGATGCCAATCGGTTCAGGATCGCGCTCTCGCGCTTGGCGATCTCGAGGAGCGCCTCGACGGAGCCGGCGCCGTAGCCATGCCCGGCGTGGCTGAGGAGCCCGCGGAAGTCGAGGCCCGGAAGGCCCGCGATCGCGCGAACGGTCGACAGCACATCGGGCGCGTCCGGGTTCACGCCGCAGCGGTGAAATCCGACGTCGACCTTGACCAGCACCGCGAGTGTCCGGCCGGCCGACGTCATCCTGGCCGACCACTGCTTCGCCACGTCGACGTTGTCCACGATGAGCGAGAGCCGCGTCTTGTCCTGGAGCGCGAGCACGCGCTCGGCGTTCGACGGGTTGATGGGGTAGGGAAGCCGGATGTCGGGGATGCCGGCCTCGGCCATCACCTCCGCTTCGCCGAGCTTCGCACAGCAGATGCCGACCGCACCCGCGTCGAGCTGCCAGCGGGCGATGACCGGGCTCTTGTGGGTCTTCGAGTGCGGCCGAAGGTGCACGCCGGCCTTCGTGGCGTGCTTCTGCATGTTGGTGATGTTCGAACGCAGGCGCGCCAGGTCGACGGCGACGCGTGGCGTGGGGATCGTGGTCAGCATGGCGACAGCCTAAACGAAGTGGCGGGTGGACGTCAGTCGGCCTTGAGTATCTCGGCCACCCGGAGGGACCGCAGGCGACGGAGAGGGACGAGGCCAGCCGCAGTGCTCACGAACAGGGTGACGGCACTTGCCGCCAGGAACACGAGCGGATCGTGCGCCGAGATTTCGAAGAGCCACGGCTCCAACAGATGTGCCGCAAGCCAGGCGCCCACGAGGCCGCCCAGTACGCCGGTGCTGGTCAGCGCCAGGTTCCGTCTCGCGACGAGCCGGGTGATATCGCTCTCGCTGGCTCCGAGCGCCGCACGCACCGCCAGCTCACGCCTGCGTTCGGCGACGACCCGTGAGACCAACACAATCAGCCCGGCCGCTGTCAGCAGCAGTGCGATGCCGGCAAAGAGCGTCGTCGTTGCCGTATAGAACCGGCGATCCGCGGTTGACTCGTCGATGATCCGATCGATGGACGTGAAGTGCATCGCCGGCAGCGTGGGATCGATGTCGCGAACGACACCTCGGACGAGCGAGTGAGCATCGACACCAGGCGCCGACCGCCCGATCAGACACAGGAGCGTGGGAGTTGTCTGCGATCGCGGCAAGTACAGCGCCTCGGAAGGTTCCTGGTGGCGGGCAACGTACCGCACGTCGTCGACGACACCGACGACCTGCAACTGGTCGCCGAAAGCCGGCAACGACCGGCCGATCGGGTCCTCGTTGCCGAAGATCTCGCGGGAGAGAGCCGTCGACAGCACGGCCACTTTCGTGGCGTCGAGCGTGTCGGACGCGTCGAACACGCGGCCGCGCAGCAGGCGGAGTCTCAGGATCGAGAAGTAGCCGGGATCGACCATCCGCACGTTGCCGGATACGCGCCGCTCTCCGCCGCGCCTGGGAATGTCCAGGACGTAGTCGGCTCCCCGGAACGGCACAGCACTCGTCAGGCCAACTTCGAGCACGCCGGGATGCTCACGCAGCCGGAACACGAAGTCTGTTTCGAATCGCCTGCGCGCCTCGGCCGTTCTGAACCGGCCGTTGGTGAGGTTGATCTCGACGGTGAAGACGTCGGTCGAATCGAAGCCGAGGTCGACGCGTCCGAGCCGCGCGAAGCTCACGAGCAGCAGCGAGGCGCCGACGAGGAGGGCGACGGCCACAGCGGCCTGGCCGGCCACCAGAGCGCCGCGCCACCGGACGGCAACAGGGTGCGGCGATGCGGCGGCGGAGGCACGCCGCAACGCCTGCGTGACGTTGGCGCCGAGCACGGCTGGCGCGAGCGTCGCCGCGAGTGTCACGAGCGCCGCCGCAGTGACAGCGAAGCCCAGGAACCAGAGGTTCACGCCCAGCTCGTTCCCGCGCGGGAATGTCGCCGGCACGAGGGTGCGAAATACCGGGAGGAGTAGTCCCGCGACGCCTACGCCAGTCACTGTTCCCGCGAGCGCGAGCAGTCCGCCTTCGGTGAGGAGCTGGCGGATGAGGCGCACACGAGTGGCCCCGAGCGAGACACGGAGAGCGAGCTCGCGCTGGCGCTCGGCGATCCTGACGAGCAGGGCGCCAGCTGTCGTGGCGCACGCCGCCAGGAGGAGCAGGCTGGCCACGCCTGCGAGCAGGAGCACCGCCGGTGTCGTGTCGCTCGTCACCCACGACGAGATCGTCTCGACACGTGCCAGCCGTTGCGATACCGGGGACTCCTCCGAACTGGCTTCCTGCGGAAACACGCCGGCCAGCTGTCGCCCGGCCGTGTCGACGGTGACGCCGGGCGCGAGGCGCGCGATGGCAGCGTCGACCATGATCGCCCCCGGAGCGCTGGCGTCAATCCTGGACCAGGGATATGTGGTCCATACCTCGACGTCCAGCGGGAACATGAATCGAAATCCCGGTTCGAGCACGCCGACGATCACGTGCGGCCGAGGTTCGGTCTGCTCGCGTGAGCCGGGTGTGAGCGCGACCACACGGCCAACGATTGACGGATCTGCGCCGAAAGTGCTCTGCCACAACGCGTGACTCAAGACCGCGAGGTTCGTGCGGCCCGTCGTCACGTCGCTTTCGGTGAAGACCCTGCCGGCAACCGTCTCCGCGCCGAGCAGTGTGAAGAAGTTCGGTGTGACCAGCCCACCTCGCAGTCGTCTGGCGCCGTCGTCGAGTGCCAGGTCGAACTGGGAGTCCTCGAACGTGCGCCACAATCTGACGGCCGCGACCCCCTCGAACGTGTCCGACCGATCCCGCAAAGCCCGGAGCGCCGACGAATTCGGGGCGTGGCGTCCCGATGGGTCGTCGACGGTCGTCTGCCACACCACGACGACATGGTCAGGGTCTCGGTAATGAAGAGGTTCGAGCAGCACCGCACTGGCCAGGCTGAAGACCGCGGCGTTGGCGCCGATGCCCAGAGCGAGCACGATGACGAGGCCCCAGAAGAACGCCGGTGTACGGCGGTAGGTCCGCAGGGCGAACCGGGCGTCCTGCAGGCTCGAAGCGGTTCGTGCCGATCCCGCTGGGCAGGCAGATTGTCTCAGGACGACCGCACTCCGGAGGCCGTCTGCGAGCGCTCGCAGGCGCGGCGGCACGAGACCATGACGTCGACGAGCGACCATCAGTCCGTGGACGTAGAGATCCTGGAGTTCCTGCTCGCGTCCGTCTCGGAGCCGAGCCGGGTAGAGCGCGACGATCAGGCGGACCAGGAGACGGTCGAAGCCGGTCACGGTTCAGGCCTTCCGTCCGAGCACGCGCCGTTCTCGCGCGACGTTCACGTATCCGGCGAGCCGTTCGGCCTCCTCCGCGCACGCTCGGCGGCCGGCGCGCGTGATCCGGTGGAACCGCGGCCGGCCGCCGCCCGAGGCGAACCCGGCAGGCGGGTCGATCTCTTCCACCAGGCCGGCGGCTTCCATCTTTCGAAGCGCTCCGTACAGCATGCCGGGCCAAAGCTGCAGCGTGCTGCCAGTCCGTTCGTGCACATCCTTCGTGATGCCGAGCCCGTGCCGGCTTTCGTCGGCCAGCGAGAGCAGGATCTGGAACCAGTTCGACGGGAGCGATCCGGATGGCATGTCGGATGGTATATACGAACATGTATATACACTCAAGGATAATCAGACGGCCGCGGTCGGCGCCTTCCAGAATGGCGTCCGGGCCGCCGTCCGCGAATGAGCACGATGCGGCCGGTCGCCAGTATCCGGAATTTGTGACGGATAATTCGGGGATGCTGACACGCCGTTCGTTTCTCGGGAATGCGGGCATGGCGGGCGTCGCGCTCGCGGGCCTGCGGGCGCTCGACGCACGCGCCCTGGCAGAGGTGCAGGCGGAGCTCCAACGGCCTTCGGGCGCTCCGGAGTCGATCGCCGGAGACGAAGCCTACTGGCGGCGGGTCGCGGCCGAGTACCGCGTGTCGGCCGACTACACGAACCTCGAGGCGGGGTTCTTCGGCCTGATGGCGGCGCCGGTGCTCGCGGCCTACCATCGCCTGATCGACCGCGTGAACCTCGACAGCTCGCACTACGCGCGGCTGGACTTTCCGGCCGAGGCCGAGGCCGCGCGTGTCCGTGCGGCGGCGTTTCTCGGCGCGGCACCAGGCGAGATCGTCTTCACGCGCGGGGCCACCGAAGCGCTTCAGCGGCTGATCATGCAGTACAAGCGCGTCGGCACCGGCGACGAGGTCATGTACGCCGACCTCGACTACGGCGCGATGCAGTACGCGATGAACGCCCTGGCGGAGGCGCGCGGCGCCACCGTCGCGACGCTCGACATTCCCGAGCCGGCGACCCGTGAGAACGTCCTCGCGGCGTACGCGGCCGCGCTCGACGCGCACCCACGCGTGAAGCTCCTGCTGCTGACGCATCTCAACAACAAGACCGGTCTCATTATCCCGGTGAAGGAGCTCGCGGCCATGGCTCGCGCCCGCGGCGCCGACGTCATCGTCGACGCGGCGCACTCGTTCGGCCAGGTGGACCTGAAAATGGACGACCTCGGCGCGGACTTCGTGGGCTGCAACCTGCACAAGTGGATCGGCGCGCCGGTGGGCATCGGCGTGATGTACATCCGCTCGGGCAGGCTCGGCGACATCGAGCGCATGCTCGGCGACGAGGGCTCCATCGACCGCATCGACAGCCGCATGCACACGGGCACCACGAACTTCGCGACGACGCTGGCCGTGCCGGCGGCGATGGACTTTCACGACGCGGTCGGCGGCGCGCACAAGGCCGCGCGCATCCGGTACCTGCGCGATCGCTGGGTGCGGGCCGTGCGAGGCACGCCCGGCATCGAGATCATGACGCCTGACGGTCGGGACCTCGTGGCCGGCATCACGTCGTTCCGCCTCCACGACCGCCGGGGCGCCGCCGAGAATCGAGCGATTGCCAACGAGCTCCTCGAGCGACACCACATCTTCGTCACGGCCCGGTCAGGGCTTGCGAAGGGCGACTGTGTGCGCGTGACGCCGGCGCTCTACAACACGCCGGCCGATTGCGACCGGCTGGCTGAGGCGCTCAAGGGCATGGCCGCGCGCGGATAGCTCGGAGAAGGCCGTTGAGCCTGTTCGGGCCCTTCGGGAGGACTAAGCCGGGGTATTCCGCATGGCACAGTCGATTCGAGCAGGGCACCGCCAGCCAGGTCACTCGTGAGCGCGGCGAATTCGTCACGCACCCGCTACCGGGCGTTCCTCGAGGAGTACCGCCGCTGGCGGTTCCGGGACCTCATCAAGGACGGCGGCGAGGAGTCCGCCCGACCCGAGGATCCGTCGCAGCCGAAGCCGCCCGCTGAGCCGTCCGAGGGCGGGTCGTTTCTCGGGGGCAAGCGGCGGCAGTACGTCCGCGAGTACCTCGCGTGGCTGCGGCCGCATCGCGGGGCGGTGGCGGTCGTGTTCGCGCTGGCGCTCGTCACGGCCGGCCTGCAGATGATCGAACCGCTGTTCATGCGATTCATCATCGACCGCGTCCTGCTCGACACCGAGCTCGACGCCGCCGCGCGCATCTCGCGCCTCAACTTTGCCGGCGCCGCGTTTCTCGCGGTCATCGTCCTCTCGAACCTGATCAACCTGGCGCGCGACTACCGGCAGCGCCTGCTCAACGTCCACGTGATGCTGACGCTGCGGCGCGCGCTCTTCGACCGGCTGCTGCACCTGTCGCTCCCGCGTCTCTGGGACATGAAGACCGGCGGCATCCTGTCGCGCCTCACCGGGGACGTGGACACGACGACGGGGCTTCTGCAGATGGCGATCGTCTCGCCGGCCCTGTCGGTCATCCGGCTGGTCTTCGCCGTCGGCATCCTGTTCACGCTGAACTGGCGTCTGGCGTTCATGGCGCTCGCCATCATTCCCGGCGCCATGTTGATGAGCTTCACGTTTGCGCGGCGCATCCGGCCCATCTACCGGTCGATCCGCAAGGACGCCGAGGTGATCGACGGCCGAGTGGGGGAGACGTTCACCGGCATTCGCGTGGTCCGTGCGTTCGGCCGCGAGACGCGCGAGTTGTTCGACTATCTGGTGGGCCGCCACGGCGTGCTGCGCAAGGAGATGTTCGCCCACCGCCTCGAGCTCGTGCTGTGGACGTCCTGGGGCCTGCTCGTGTCCGGTGTCAACGTCGTCATCGTCTGGTACGGCGGGTACCTCAACGTGTCGGGCGGGGCGTCGATCGGCGACATCATGGCGTTCCAGTGGTACACGTTTCTGCTGCTCAACCCGGTGTGGCAGATCGTGAACTCGTTCTCGGAGCTGCAGCGGTCGCTCGCGGCGATGGAGCGGGTGTTCGAGGTGCTCGACATGCCCGACGACAAGCCGGATCGTCCCGGCGCCATCGACGCGCCGCAGACGGTCAAGGCAATCGGCTTCGAGGGCGTCGAGTTCGAGTACCGGGAAGGCCAGCCCGTCGTGCGCGACTTCAACGTCACGGTGGCCGGCGGGTCGGTCGTGGCGCTCGTGGGCCGAAGCGGCGCGGGCAAGACCACGGTCACCGACCTGGTGGCCAGGTTCCACGACCCGACGCGGGGCCGCATCGTGCTCAATGGCACGGACATCAGGGATTTCCGCCTGCGCACGTACCGGGATCTCCTTGGCATCGTGCAGCAGGATGTGTTTCTCTTCGACGGGTCGGTGCGCGACAACATCGCCTACGGCCAGCGGCATGCGACCGACGCCGAAGTCGAGGATGCCGCCCGCCGCGCCAACGCGCACGAGTTCATCGATCGGCTGCCGGACCGGTACGGCACGTTCGTGGGCGAGCGCGGCGTGAAGCTTTCCGGCGGGCAGCAGCAGCGGCTGGCGATTGCCCGCGCAATTCTCGCCTCACCGCAGATTCTGATCCTCGACGAGGCCACGAGCAATCTCGACACGGAGAGCGAGCAGCTCATCCAGGCGGCGATGGCGGACCTGCTGGCCGGCCGGACCACGTTCGTCATCGCGCATCGGCTGTCGACCATCCGGCGCGCGAACCTCATCCTGCTGATGGAAGACGGCCGAATCGTCGAGCGCGGGACGCACGACGAGCTGATGGCGGCGCGTGGCACGTACCACGAGATGGTGCTGCGCCAGATGGCGTCCGACGAGCACGGCGCGGGGACGCTGTGGTCCATCGCGTCGCGGTAGCACCCGTCGCCGCGGCCGGTCCCGCTGAAAAGCGGTGACCGGCACGCGAGGTCAACCGTCCCGCAGCGCTTCGGTGGGGTCGATCCGCAGCCCGCGCCGGGCCGGGCCCACCGCCGCGAGCGCGCCAATCAGGATCATCAATCCCGCGGCGCCGAACATCGCGCCCGGGATCTCCAGGCCGCCGAGTTGCGCGATCGGCACGTAGCGGCCGACGGCGAGCGCGACGAGGAGGCCAGCCGCCGCCCCGGCCGAAAGCTGGCCCAGCGCGCGCCTGAAGATGGCGGCGATGAGCCGGCCCGGCTGGGCGCCGAGGGCCGCGCGAATGCCAATCTCGCGGCGCCTTTCAGCGATGGTAAACGACATCAGCGCGTAGAGACCCGCAGCCGAGAGCAGCAGAACGCTCAGCGTGAGAGCGCCGATGGTCAGCGCACCCAGCCGGTCGCCGAACAGGTTGTCTTCGTAGATCGCATCCAGCGTCGTGAACCCGTCGAGCTGCAGCGCCGGATCCACGGCGACAGCCACCTGCCGCAGGCGTTCGGGCGTGATTGCCGAGGCGGCAGCCACATGAACGGACAGCCGGATCGTCCCGATCTCTCCGGGCGGAGCGGGATGGTAGACGGTGAAGTGGTCGCTGTTCGCGGGGAGATTACCCACGACGCCCACGACCTCGTACCAGGTTGACGGTTCGGCCGCCGGGAGCCGCGCGTTGCCCATGCTCCGGGGATATCGAAACCGCCGGCCCAGCACGTTTCCGTTGTCCGCGATTTGATCCGCGAAATTCCGATTGACGATCGCGGCGGTTGGCCGCGGCACGAAGTCTTCAGCTTCGAACGCGCGCCCGGCCACGAGCGGCGTGTCGAACGCTGAGAAGAAAGCTTCGTCCACCTGGTTGAAGCGGGTCCGGTAGCCCGGCAGCCGGCCGTTGATGGGTTCCTCGGGCGCGTCCAGACCCTCGATCTCCGCAAAAGCCCAGGGCTCGTCGCCGGGAACCTGGAGTGAGGCGGTGAGGCCGGCGATGCCAGGTTCAGACTGAAGGGCTGCCACCAGCCGGCGCTCGCTGTCTCGGAAGCGCGCGGCGCGCTCCGCGGCTGCGGTCTCGTCGGCAACGCCCCCTCGCGGCGTCTCGCCGGCATCGATCACGACCCGGTCGCCTTCCATCGTCAGCCGGGCGGTCAGGTATTCCTCGGAGGCAAACCCGGGTCCGGCGAGGCCCGGCTCGAGCGTTCCCCACGCCAGCTCCACGGCCGACGGCAGCACGGCGATCGAGAATGCGACCTGCGCGACGACGAGCGTCGTCCACGTGCGTCCGAGACGGAGGTTCGCGCGACGGCCCAGCACGCTCGTGCCCGAGCGCGCGAGTCGCCCCGTCGCCTGGAGGGCGGGGACGAGTCCCGCGATCGTCGCGGCGACCAGCGCGAGCCCGCCGGCGAAGAGCGCCGTCCTGTACGACACGCTCACGTCGAGCCAGAACGGGGGGCCGCCGGGGATCGACTGCATCCGCCCGGCGAGAAGCGTGAGCACGACCTGCACCACGGCCAGGGCGGCGGCAGCAGCGCCTGCGGAGAGGAGCAGCATCTCGACGAAGAGCTGCGCGACGATGCGGCCGCGGCTGCCGCCGAGCGCGTAGCGCGCGGCGAACTCTTCCTGGCGCGTGACGGTTCGCGCGTAGACGAGGATCGCGATGTTCGCACACGGCGGCAGGAGTAGCAGCGTCAGGATCAGAGCGCTGAAGGACATGAGCACGCCGAGCTCGCCGCGGTCGAAGTCGCCCGTGAATGCGAAGGCGTACGACACGACGCGGGGCACGAGACGGGTGTTCGCCTCCTCTCCGGCGGGCGGCGGCAGCAACCCGCCGGCCGACACCTCGGCTGCGGCGCTCGCGAGCGTTGCACCGGGGACGAGCCGGCCGAACACCACGCCCTCGGGTCCCGCGTCACGCAGGTCGGTTCCCGCCACGACACTGAGCGGCGTCCAATACCGGAAGTTGAACGGAAACGCGTAGTCGGCGGGCATGACGCCGACGACGGTATGCGTAACGGCGCCGAGCCGAAGCGCCTGTCCGAGAACGGCCGGATCGGACCCGAAGCGCGTGCGCCACACGTCCTCGCCGATCACCACGACGGGTGAAGCGCCCTCGCGCTCGTCTTCCTCGACGAGCGTGCGTCCGAGCACGGGCGGCACCCGGGCCAGCCGGAATCCCGACGCTGTGATTTCGGCGATCGAAGCCAGCTCGACCGCGCCATCGGGCGTGACGATGTTCCGCCTGACGGTCTGGAACGCGCCGACGTCCTCGAGAGACTCGAGTCCGTCGCGCCACCGCTCGTAGTCGTCGACCGCGGTGTCGTGGCGCCGCCCGGCCGCTCTGTCCCAGGTCTGGACCGCCACGATGCGGTCGCCCTCGTCGAGCGGCATGTGGCTCCAGAGCAGGGTGTCGAAGAAGGCGAAGACGACGGCGGCGATGGCGATGGTCACCATCATCGCGAGACCACCGACGAGCGTCAGGCCCCAGTTCCTGGAAAGCAGGCGAAGGCCCAGCTTGAGGTCGAGCATGGACGAGGCGAGCCACGGGAAGCCGCGCTGGTCGCGCAGCGTCTCCATGGCCTGTGCCGGTGCGCCGAACCGCACGCGGGCCAGGCGCGCGGCCTCGGCCCGGGAGAGGCCCTCGCGGCGCAGCTCGGCCTCGGCCATTTCCAGGTGAAGCCCGAGCTCCCGCTCGAGATCGGGGTCGCTCCGCCGGCCCGTCAGCGCCCCCCAGAGTCGCCGCATCCACTCGCGCAGCTTGGTCATGAGCACCTGCCGTTTCAGGCCGACTCGTGAAAGAGGGATTGCATGACGTGCACCATCTGGTCCCACGCCTTCTTGTCGGCAGCGAGCCTTCGTCGTCCGGCCGCCGTGATCGCGTAGAAGCGGGCCTGCCGGTTCGTGTCGGTCACGCCCCAGTCGGCGCGCACCAGCCCCTGCTGTTCGAGGCGCATCAGCCCCGGATAGAGCGTGCCCATGTTGAGGAGCAGGGCGCCGCCCGAGACCTGCTCGAGGCGCGCGGCAATCGCGTACCCGTGCTGGGGGCCGAGCGAGGCGAGCGTCTGCAGCACCATCAGGTCGAGCGTGCCGCGCAGCACCTCGGCTTTCGAGCGTTCCTTATTTGACATCCAAATGGAAGGATAGGTCAGCTCTATTAGCTTGTCAAATGGAAAGCTCTCATTCGGCCCGATGGCAGGGTCGAGGCCACCGATTCCAGATTCCAGATTTCAGATCCCAGATTCAGGATCGAATGATTCCCAGCGGTGCCTTGTGCTCGTACCCGGGGAACACCTTCGAGATGTCTCTTGCGCCGAGGTGCGCCGTCAGGCACTCGGCGAAGACGTCGCGGAAGTCGGTGGTGATGGCGAGGTCGCGACCCTGCCAGAGCTTGTCGGTCGACAGTCCCGGCCACTTGCCGTAGACCCGGCCACCCTTCACGTTGCCGCCGAGGACGAGCATCGCGTTGCCGTGGCCGTGGTCGGTCCCGCGGTTGCCGTTCTCTCTCACGGTTCGCCCGAACTCCGACATGGTCACGAGCACGACGTCGGCCATGCGGTCGCCGAGGTCGCGCGCGAAGGCGGCGATGCCGCGCGAGAAGTCGTTCAGGCGATTGGCGATCTGACCGGTGGCGGCGCCCTCGTTGGCGTGATGGTCCCACTGGCCGAGCTCGGCGAACGCGACCTCGAGTCCGAGGTCGGACTTGACGATCTGCGCGATCTGCTTCATCGCTTCGCCGAAGCCGGAGCCCGGGTACTCGGCACCGTTCTCCGGCGCGTACCGGCCGGGGTCTGCCGCCTGCAGCATCCTGACGGCGTCGAAGGCCTCTTTTCCTGTCGAGCCGATGAGCGCATCGGCCGCCTGCGCGTACTGCGTCTCGAAGCCGGCGGCCATCGTGCCGCTCTGCTGGCCGGCCTGGATGCCGAACTGCCCGAGCTGGCCGATGGCGAGCGCCGGCGCCGGGCCCTGCAGGCTGCGCGGCAGGCCCTTGGCGAGTGCCACGGCCCTGAACGGGCTGGCGTTCTCGTGCTCGCGCGCGTGCAGGTACCGGTTGAGCCATCCGTCGCGCGTGCTCTTGACGCCCGGCGTGCCGCTCTCCATGTAGTCCTGTGCGTCGAAGTGCGACCGCGTTTCGTCGTGCGAGCCGGCCGCATGCACGATCGCCAGCTGACCGCTCGTGAAGTACGGCGCGAGCGAGGCCATCCGCGGGTGCAGGCCGAAGAACCCGTCGAGATCGATGGCGCCGTCGTCGCCGCCGGGCTGCGGGATCGCAATGGACGGACGGGCGGCGTAGTAGGCCTTCTCGCCGAACGGCACGACCATGTTGAGCCCGTCGACCGCGCCACGCTGGAAGATGGCGATGAGGATCTTGTTCCGCGCCTGGGCCGCCTCGGCCGCCCGCGCGACGAACGACGGCGTGAAGCCGAGGCTCAGAAGCGCCACGCTGCCGTTCTTGAGAAACACCCTTCGTGTCAGCATCATCAGTCTCCATCCACCCTAGAGCCCAGAGCCCAGCGCCTAGCGCCTCTGAAACTCCGGCGAACCCAGCGTGAGCGCGAGCAGGTGCTGCGGCGTCTCGGCGCGCGCGAGCGTGTCGCGCGTCGCGGCCGAGGCCTGACCGGCCAGCACGTCGTCGATCAGCCGCTCGCGCGTCGCCTCCGAGGTATCGGGCGCGAGCGAGGCCAGGTCGATGCGCACCGCGTTCCGGCCGAGCTGGCCGCGGCCCCGGCCGGCGGCCGGCGGCGCCGGTCTCTGTTCGCCGCGGATGCTCTCGGCAGGCACGAGCGGCGCCGTGCCCGAGATGAGCTGCACCGCCAGGTTCATGCGGGCCAGAAGCGCGCCGGTGTTCACCCAGGCGTCGGCCGTCATGCTGTAGCCGGTGGGCGGCTGCGCGCCGTAGAGCGGCATGCCGAGGTTGTTCATGGCGACGACGAGCGGCTGGGCGTTCGTCACGCGGGCGCCCGTCGCCCGCACCGCCGAGACGACGAATTCGAGCGGCGTCTTCACTTTCGCCCGATAGGCATCGAGCGAGAAGAACTCGGGCGACGTGATGATGGTGCGGGTCACTTCGCGCAGGTCGCCGCCGGTGTCGAGGAAGACCTGTGCGGCGCGATCGACGAGCGCCGCCGGCGGTTCGTCGGCCACGAAACGCTGCGCGAGCTTGAAGGCAATGTGCTTCGCCGTGGCTGGATGCGTCGCCAGCATGTCGAGGAGCCGTTCGCCTTCTTCCTCGCCCTTGCCCTTCTCGAACGTCGCGCCGAGCACCTTCTTTTCGCCCGCGTCGTGCACCTGCGGCCTGAAGACGAACGCGCCGCCGGCGCGCGGCTGGTCGATCGTCCAGCCCGTGAGGATGCGCGCCACGTCGACGACGTCCTGCTGCGAGTACCCGCCGTCGACGCCGAGCGTGTGCAGCTCCATCAGTTCGCGCGCGTAGTTCTCGTTGAGCCCGCGCGGGGGACGCTGCGGTTGCGGCTGGCCCGGCCGCATCTGGGCCGGCCGTCCGCCACGCCCGGCCCGCCCGCGACGACCGGCCTGTGCGAGTGTCTCGGCGTCGGGCGGGGCCTGGCTCTGGAAGTTGTCGAGGTAGAAGAGCATGGCCGGGCTGTGCGCCGTGGCGCCGAGCATGTCGCGGAAGCGCCCGAGGACGTAGGGGCGGACGGCGTCGCGCTCGTACTCGGTGAGGTATTGACGCACCTGGCCCTTGCCCACGAACACGTTGAAGTGGTTGAACCAGAAGTCGACGAGCACTTCCTCGAGCTGCCGCTCGGACAGCGCGGCGCGCAGCATCTTGGCCTGCATCAGCTCGCTTGTGACCGCCTGGGCCGCCATCCGGATCTGCCGCGCTTCGGGCGTCATCTGCGGCCGCGCCGGCGTCCCGGCGGGCGGCGTCATCTGCGCCGGATTCGCCTGCTGCTGCGCCTGCTGCTGCTGACGGTTCAGCTCGTCGGCCGGAATGAAGTACCGGTCCGCCAGCTCGCGAGAACTCATCGCGAGCGTCGGCATTCCGGCGAGCCTGGCCTCGAGGTCCGCGTTGGAGATCCGCTCAGGGTGCAGCTGTTCGTCGATGTACGCCGAAAGGCCCATCTGCTGAACCCGCGCCACGTCTCCCGGTCGCGGGCCGAAGGCGATGCGGTTGAGCACGTGGGTGACCGTTGCCTCGTCGGCCTCGACCGCGATCCCGAGCGTGCGCTGGGCCTCGAGCGAGCCGGAGGCGACCGAGAGAAGGCCGAGGGCGGCCACCACGGCGGCCAGCCGGCCGAAGCGGGTGTCGTCGGGTAGGAAATGCATACACCCGATTAGACCTCGACCCCGGGGAAAAGGGAAAACATCCCGGAGGGCGCCTGGGACGGCTGGCAGGGTCTTCGCATCAGGCAGAGAGGGGCCGGCACACCCGGCCTGTCTTGGGCGAAGATCTGGCGATCAAGAGACGGGAGGCTTCATGAGGTTCAGACCACTTCACCGCACCGTGCTCGGCATGGCAATCCTCGCCGTCGGCTGCTCGGGGGTCGACGTCGAGGACATTCCGCTCGGCGCCGAAGTCCAGGTGACCCGGGACGACGGCGCGCTCGTCGAAGGCACGCTCGCCGAACGCAACGCCGAGACCGTGACGATCGAACGCAGCCCGGCCTCCGCGCCGCGGGCCGTGCCGGTCAGGGAAATCGCGGACATCCGCGTGGTGACGGACGAGGAGACACCGCCCGAGCCGCCGCCGATGGCGAAGTTCCGCGAATTCACCGTACCGGCCGACACGGCGCTCGCGCTCGAGGTCCGCACGCTCGTGAACACCGGCACGGCCAGCGCAGGCGACGCCGTGACCGCCACCCTCTTCGAGCCCGTCGTCGTCGACGGCGTCGAAGTGCTGCCGGCCGGCAGCCAGGCGTCAGGCCACGTGGCGGAAGCCACCTCGTCCGGAAAGGTGAAGGGCCGCGCGCACGTCGTGCTCGAGTTCGATCGGATCACGGCCCACGGCGAGAGCTACGCGATTGCCGCGAGGTTCGAGGCGACCGCGCCGTCGACGAAGGAGGGCGACGCGAAGAAGATCGGCATTCCGGCCGTGGGCGGCGCCATCGTGGGCGCGATCATCGGCGGCAAGAAGGGGGCTGCCGTGGGTGCGGCCGTTGGCGGCGGCGCCGGCACGGCGGCGGTGCTCATGACCGCCGGTGACGAGATCGAGATTGGGGAGGGCGCGAAGCTGTCGCTTCCGATCGGGCAATCAATCGAGGTCAAGGTTCCAGTTCGCTGAGGCCCTCGGCCGGCGCGGTCACGAACCCGTCGATGTCGCGCCGCACTGGAAACGCGCGGGCGTAGCGCTCCTGCCACCGCGTCAGGAAGGCCGCCGCCTCGCCGGCCTCGACGAGGGCCCAGACGCTGCCGCCGAAGCCGGCGCCGAAGCTCGAAGCGGCAAACGCGCCTGCCTCGCGCGCGATCATCGTCGCCTGGCGTGTTTCCTCGACCTGGTTGCCGAGCAGCACGTCGGCGTCTTCCTGTGAGGCGCGCGCAAGGTCGCCGAGCGCGGCCCGGTCCGCGTCGCGGAAGGCGCCGGCGGCCGGCAGCACGCGCGCATCCTCTCGAATGAAATGATCCAGGCGTCGGGCGAGCGACGCCGCCCCGATTGAATCGGGCAGCTCGGCGAGGCGCGCGCGCAGGACAGCCTCGGCCTCCGGGTCGGAACGAAGCAGGTCGGCGAGCGTGCCTGCGGGTTCGTCGTGGCCGCCCGCTCCGAGTGACACCAGCGCCCGCGTGGCGTCAGACGCGCGGTTGTACCGCTCGCGCGCGCTCCCGGCCTTCGCGGCGTGCACGCCCGTGTTCATGATGACGAACCGCCAGTCGGAGGGCATCGCCTCGGTAGCGAGGTGCCGGACCGGCACGTACGCGTACGCGCTCACGAGGCCGGCGCGGCCGAGCAGGATGGCGGTGTGGTCCTCGCTGCCGCCATGAATGCCGACGCCGGTCGTGCCGGCGAGCGAGCCGAATCGCAATCCGCTCTCGACGGCTCCGAGATAGCCCGCCAGGTCGAGGGGGTTCTGAATCGTTTCGCGCCATTCATCGCGGGCGTCGAGCCCGCCCCGTCTCGCGAGCGCCGTGGCGATGCCCACGACGAGCGCGCTCGAGCTGCTGACGCCGGCGGCGCGCGGCAGATTGCTGGCAAATGCGATGTCGGCTCCGAGGTCTGCGCCCGGAAAGTTGATGGCCAGGCGCCTGGCGACGACGGCCACGTAGTTGCGCCATCCGGTGAACGCGCGCGCGTCGTCGGCCGGGTCGCACTCGGTCGTCTGGCCGGTTGCCGCGTCGAGGGCCCGGACGGTGCCGGTGTCGTTCGGCGCGGCGATGATGGCGAAACCGCGCGAGACGGCGGCCACGAGCGACCGGCCGCCCGCATAGTCGGTGTGCTTGCCGAAGATTTCGACGCGGCCCGGCGCGAACCAGGCCCACTCAGGCCGGCGGCCGGTGTGGCGTTCGAAGCGCTCCCGCGTCCAGGCGACGAACGTATGGCGCCCGTTCTTCTCGATCGTCTGGTCCACAGGAGCCCAAGAGTATCCCGCGCGATCGAAAGGCGTCCAGGCTCACATGTGGACGATCTCGAGCTTCGGAAACGTGCGCCACCGGCCGCGCGTGAAGTCCGGGATGTCATACGGCCGGCCGTTTCGCGCCACCGACTCGACGCTCGCGCCGACCACGGCCGACAGCGCCGCCGCGTCGTACACGTTCATGTCGGTCGGCAGGCCCTCGCGCAGGCACTTGATCAGCCGGTAATCCTCGATGAAGTCCATGCCGCCGTGCCCGGCGCCCTGGGCCTGCTCCGCAATTTCCTTCCAGAGCGGGTGCTCGAATTCATCGAGAAGCTCGCGCGCGTCGACCCACCGGTCGTTCTCGCCACGGCCCTCGATGTAGGCGCGGTTCGGGTACCCCTCGAACAGGCCCTTCGTCCCCTGCACGATGTGGATGCGGCTGTAGGGCCGCGGCAGGTTCGTGCAGTGCTGCACCATGATCGTCTTGCCGTTGACCGTCTTGATGAGGCTCGTGTTCACGTCACCGAGCACATAGCGCTCGCGTCGCTCGGGCGCGCCGTCGGGGAAGTGTTCGGCCGCCCAGTTCTGGAGACCTCTCGACGGCGAGCTCATTGATACGAGGTAGTCGAACCGATCGCCTCGATTGATGTCGAGGCAGTTGGCGATCGGGCCAAGGCCGTGCGTGGGGTAGAGATTGCCGTCGAGCTTCATCGACCAGGCCCGCCGCCAGAG
The DNA here is from genome assembly GCA_963752045.1 of uncultured Acidobacteriota bacterium. Lineage (GTDB taxonomy): Bacteria > Acidobacteriota > Vicinamibacteria > Vicinamibacterales > SCN-69-37 > DATKDF01. The sequence continues at coordinate 62,481 of CAVVWN010000004.1, forward strand.
GCCTTCGCCGCGATTGGAGAACTTGATGCCGCGCAGGTCGTGGTTGTAGCCGCCCTCGGCGTGCAGGATCTCGCCGAAGACACCCTGGCGGACCATGTTGAACGCCATCATCTCCATGCGGTCGTAGTTGCAGTTCTCCATCAGCACGCAGTGCTTCTTCTGCTTCTCGGCGGCCTCGACGATGGCCCAGCAGTCGTCGATGGTCATGGCTGCCGGCACTTCGGTGGCCGTGTGCTTTCCGTTCTTCATGGCCGAAAGCATGATCGGCACGTGCCATTCCCACGGCGTCGCATTGAAGACGAGATCGAGGTCTTCCGTTTCGCAGAGCCGTTCGAAGTCGCGTTCGCCCCGGTTGTAGACGGCCGGCGCGGGAAAGCCGGCCTCGGTGATGCGCTCGGTCGCCCAGGCGGTCCGCTCTTCGCGTACGTCGCACACCGCCGTGATCCGGCAGCCGGGAATGCGCAGCAGGTTGCGCACGTGGCCGCCGCCCTGCCCGCCGACACCGACGAAGCCGATGCGGACCTCGGGGATGGGGGCCGCGGCAAACGGCGCCGTGTCCGATTGCGCCGCGAGCGCCTCGCCCGCCCGCAGAGCAGCCGTCCCGGCCACGACCGCCGCACCGCCCGTCTTCAGAAAGTCGCGTCGGCTCACGCCGTCATTGCGAATGTCATCCATCGCTCATCTCCCTCCCGCACCCGTCGCACGCCCGCACCCGCGCGCCGTCGCACGCCCGCACGGTCGCACCCGGCGTCAGAAGTCGTCCGCCTCCACGTACGCCTCGATGACGGCGCGCTCGCCCTCACGTCCACGCTGCGAGTTGCCGTGCTCCATGCCCACGATGCCCGCGTACCCCCTGCCGTGAATGTGCCGGAATACGTTGCGGTAGTTGATCTCGCCCGTGCCAGGCTCGTTCCGGCCTGGATTGTCGCCAACCTGAAAGTACGCGATCTCGTCCCACGCCGTCGTGATGTTCGGGATCAGGTTCCCCTCGGTGATCTGCTGGTGGTAGATGTCGTACAGGATCTTGCACGAGGGACTTCTCACCGCCTTGCACACGAGGTAGGCCTGCGGCGCCGACGTCAGGAACATGCCGGGGTGGTTGCGCAGCGTGTTCAAAGGCTCGAGCACCATCACGAGCCCATGTGGCTCGAGGATGCCGGCCGCACGCTTGAGGGTCTCGACGACGTGCGCGGTCTGGAAGTCGATGTGCGGGCGGCTGTCGACATGGCCGGGCACAACGGTCATCCACGTGGCGTTCACGCGCCTGGCCACCTCCACCGACTCCCGTATCTGCTGCAGAAACGCCTCGCGGATGTCGTCCTTGCCGGTCGTGAGCGTCGGCTCCGTCCAGTTGATCGTGTGCGCCACGAACACGCCCATGCGCATGTTGAGGCGGGAGAGCGTGGCGCCAATTCGCTCCTGCACCTCGACGGGCCGGTCGCGCATGCCGTTGTCCTCGACCGCCGTGAATCCTTCGGCAGCCATGAACTCGAGCTGCGCCAGAAGATCCTCACCTGCGTGCTGACGAAACATGCCGAAGTGGGGCGCGTAGGGCAGCTTGAAACGGCGCGCGGGTGTCTGGGACCGCACGGCGGGCATCGACGGGCGGGTTCGATCTCGCCCGGCCGACTCGGCCCGCAGTGGGTCTCCGGACCGCACGAGCGGCCAGCCGACCGCCGCTGCCACCGCTGATCTCACGAACGTCCGTCGATCGGCGCGCACGGTCAGGCCTCGTTCCACAGGCGCGCGAGCTTCGTGCGGCCCGGCATCGCGACGCGCGGCACGTCCATCGGCACGAACCCCACCTCGGGCGGCGCGAGCGACTGCTCGGCGCCGAGCACCTCGTCCCACGTGAGTTCCTGGCCCGTGTAGGCGGCCTCGCGGCCCATGATGGCCGTGAGCGTGCTTTCGGCCACCTGCTTCAACTCGTTGTACGGCCGGCCCGACCGGATGCTGGCGATGAGATCGGTGTGCTCCTGGACGTACGGCGAGACGGGCCGCTCGGCCGATTCGAACTTCCATGCCGCCGGGCCCCAGATCTCACTCGCCGGGTTCGCGCGCCCCTTCGTGCCGATGAAATGTTCGGCAACCCTCCCGCGCGTGCCTTCGATCTGCCTGCACATGCTCATCACGTGCACGCCGTTCGGATACTCGAAGTCGATGGCGAAGTGATCGAAGATGTGGCCGTACCGCGTGCCGACCCGCTGCTGCCGGCCGCCCGCGCCGACGGCCGAGATCGGATGGCTGCCGAGCACCCAGTTGGCCACGTCGATGTTGTGCACGTGCTGTTCGACGATGTGGTCGCCCGAGAGCCAGGTGAAGTAGAGCCAGTTGCGGATCTGCCACTCGCCGTCGCTCCAGCCGTCCTCCTGCACCCGGCTCCAGAGCCCGCCCTGATTCCAGTACACCTGCCCGCCCAGCACCTCGCCGATGGCGCCGTCCTGAATGCGCCGGATGGCCTCCACGTACTGGACCTGGTGCCGGCGTTGCGTGCCGACGCCCACGCCGAGGCCCTTCGCTCGCGCGAGCTCGGCCGTCTCGAGCACCGAGCGGATGCCGGCCGCGTCGACGGCCACCGGCTTCTCGGTGAAGATGTGCTTGCCGGCGGCCACGGCCGCGGCGAGCTGTCCCGGACGGAAACCGGGCGGCGTGGCCAGGATCACGTAGTCGATGCCGGCCGCCAGCACCTTCTCGTACGCGTCGAATCCCGAGAAGCAGCGCTCGTCGGTCACCTTGTACTTGCTCGCGAAGTCGGCGTTCTCGGCCGCCACCTTCGCGAGCTCGCCGCGGCACTGGTCGAGCCGATCGGGCATCAAGTCGCCAAGGGCCACGAGCTCGACGCCGGCCGACGAACGGAGCGCGTCGCGCGCGGCGCCCGTGCCGCGCCCGCCGCACCCGATGACGCCGATGCGGAGCCGGTCGGATCCCTGGGCGAACACACCACCGGGAAACGCGAGCGCCGCCGCGGCGGCAGCCGTCGTGCCCATGAACGTACGGCGGGAAACCGGGTCGAGTGGGTGGGTCATGGCTTCGCTCCTTCGGGTGTCATGGCCAGGCGGAAACCGGCAAACGGTGCGTCCGACAGCCACCAGCGGCTCTTCGGCAATTGAGGATCGGTCTCGTTCCACGACGAGTCCTGGGGCGTTCGCGCGTCCGGATTCACGCGGTCCGCTCCGTCACGGAACGAACCGCCGCGGGTGACGAGCTCGTCGGTGCCGGTCGACACCCACTCGGCCGTGTTGCCGAAGAGGTCAAAGAGACCAAGCGCATCGGGTGAGCGCGACGCCACCGGATGCGTCCGTCCCTCGGCATTCTCGCGCCACCAGGCGAGCGCCGCCCGCTCGCCGGCGTCGAGCCCGTCGCCGCCGGCGGCGCGCGAGGCCGCCAGGCTCCATTCAGCCTCGGTGGGCAGGCGATAGGCGCGCCCGGTCTTCTGTGAGAGCCACGCGCAGAAGGCCTCGGCGGCGGCGCGCGTGACGCTCATCACCGGAAAGCCGGCGTGGCCCCACCCGTAGTCGGGCGCGCCGTACGGGTTCGACGGCCGCGCCACCGGTGCGCCTCCAGGCGGCGAGTCGAGACCGAGCGCGAACACGTCATACAGATCCCACGTCACTTCGGTCTTCCCGAAGTAGAACGGCGCGACGTCGACGTCCCGCGAGCCGGCCGCCCCGGTCGTCGTCACCCGCCCGCCCGACACCCTGACCATCTCGAACGTGACGAGCGTGCCGGCAATCGACTCGTGGTAGCGTGGCTCGGCGCCTTGTCGGGCGGCGCCTTCGAGCGCGGTTCCGTCAAGGCCGGCGAGGGCGCAGCATGCGACGAGGAGGGACGCCGGGAGCCGGAACATCGGCGCCATCTTGGATCGTTTTGGCGCTCATGGGAACGGCTGCGCTCGGGGCCGCCCCGGAGGCCTCCCGGTGGGAGTTTGCCGAGGTGCACATGGGCATGCCCGTGCGCCTGACGTTCCATGCGGCCGACGAGCCGTCGGCCCGTTCCGCGGCCCGGGCCGCATTCGACCGTGTTGCCGCGCTCGACCGCATCCTCAGCGACTACCGGCCCGAGAGCGAGCTGAACGCGGTCAACGGCCGGGCCGGAGAATGGGTGCCGGTCTCTTCGGACCTTCTGGCCGTCCTCGCCCGTGCTCGTCGACTTGCCGAGGTCACCGGTGGCGCGTTCGATCCAACCGTGGGCCCGCTCGTCGAGCTGTGGCGCGAGGCGAGGCGGGCGGGCCGGCTGCCCGACGCCGGCGCCCTCGACAACGCGCGGGCGCGCGTGGGATGGCGACATCTCGAGTTGGATCCGGCGCAGGCGCTCGTGCGCCTCGCGCAGGGCGGCACGCGTCTCGATCTGGGCGGCATCGCGAAGGGCTTCATCCTCGACGAGGCGCTCGGCCAGCTTCGCCGGGCCGGCGTGAGGCGCGCGCTCATCGTCGCTGGTGGCGACATCGTTGCCGGCGATCCGCCGCCGGGTGAGCGAGGATGGCGGGTCGAGGTGCCGGGAGCAGCAAGCAGCTTTGCGGCGCGAGCCGCCTCGCTCGAGAACGCGGCGCTTGCCACCTCCGGGGCGGCCTCGCAGTTCGTTGAAGTCGATGGTGTCCGGTACTCGCATGTGGTCGACCCGACGACCGGCGTCGGGATCACGCGCGACGCCGTCGTCCACGTCATCGCGCCCGACGGCGCCACGGCCGACGCGCTCGCGACGGCCATCGGCGTCGTCGGACTCGACTGTGCTCGTGCCATCTTCGCGGCGCTCCCGAACGTTCTTGCGGCGGAAACGGGCCAACCCGGGCGGGGATGCGGCGCTCGCGGCCCGAGCGGCTCCAGGAGATTACCTGACCCGTCCGCCCCGCGATAGAATGATTCCTCCTTTCGCCATATGACCTCCAGTCTCGGTACCCTCGTCGCGCGAGTCGACGCCGACCTGCCTGCGCCTTCCATGAAGGCGCTGTCATGATCGGGACCACCTACGGCACCTATCAGGTGCTCGACAAGCTCGGCGAAGGCGGCATGGGCGAGGTGTACCGCGCCCGCGACTCCAAGCTCGGCCGCAGCGTCGCGATCAAGGTGATCTCCGAGGCGCTCGCGCGCGACCCGGAGCGCATTGCGCGCTTCGATCGCGAGGCCAGGGCGCTCGCGGCGCTCAATCATCCATCCATTGCCGCCATCTACGGGCTCGAGGAGGCCGGCGGCCGCAACGCCATCGTCATGGAGCTCGTCGAGGGGCCGACGCTGGCCGAGCGGGTCTCCCACGGACCCCTGCCCGTGGCCGAGGCGCTGAAGATTGCCAGACAGATCGCGAGCGCGCTCGAGGCGGCGCACGCGGCCGGCATCGTCCATCGCGATTTGAAGCCCGCCAACGTGAAGGTCAGACCCGACGGCACCGTGAAGGTGCTCGACTTCGGACTGGCGAAGGCTCTCGACTCCGCGCGCTTCCGCGAGGCAGTCGCGTTCGACCGGGCCACCATGCTCGCCGCCGAGCGGCATCCGCAGGCCGACGCGACGGCGACAAGCCCGGCAGACACCCAGGCCGGCGTCATTCTCGGTACGGCGGCCTACATGAGCCCTGAACAGGCCCGGGGCCAGCCAGCCGACGAGCAGAGTGACGTGTGGGCGTTTGGCTGCGTGCTCTACGAGATGCTGACGGGACGGCGCGCGTTCGACGCGAGAACGGTGCAGGAAACGCTGGCCGCCGTGTTGCGCGACGACGTGGACTTCGCCGCGCTGCCGGACGGTCTTCCGCCTCTCGTCAGGGAGTTTCTCGTCCGCTGTCTCGAGCGAAATCAGCAGGAGCGCCTGCACGCGATTGGCGACATGCGACTGGTGCTCGACGGCGCGTTCGACCAGGCGATCGCCGGAGGCCCGGTCGCGGTCGAGCGCCCCCTGTGGCGCCGCGCGCTGCCTGTCGTGGCGGCGGTCGGCATCACGGCCGCCGTGGTGGGCGCCTTCGTGTCCAACCTGGCCGGGCCGGCCGTTTCGCCGCTGGTTTCGCGCCTGCAGATGCTGGTGCCGCCCGGTCAGGCGTTCTACTTCACCGGACGACACCTCGTGACGATCTCGCCCGACGGCACCCGTGTCGCCTACACCGCCGGCCTGGGATTGTGGCTGCACGATCTCGATGAAATCGACGCGCGACCGGTGCCGGGCGCCGAGCTCGAGGCGCGCGGCCCCTTCTTCTCGCCCGACGGCCAGTCGATCGGCTACTACGCGGCTGGCGAGCTGCGGCGCGTGCCCGCGAACGGCGGTGCGCCCGTGAGTCTCGGCTCGGCCGTCAACCCCTGGGGCGCGAGCTGGGCGTCCGACGACACGATCTACTACGGTCAGGGCACCGACGGCATCTGGAAGATCCCGGCGGCCGGCGGCAAGTCTGAAAGAGTCATCGCCGTCAACGAAGGCGAACTCGCGCACGGGCCGCACCTTCTGCCTGACGGCGAGTGGATGCTGTTCACGCTGCTCCCGGCCGGCGTGGGGTCGTGGAACCGCGCGCAGATCGTGGTGCAGTCGCTCGCGACCAACGAACGTGTGCAGCTCGTCAACGGCGGGCGCGACGCGCGGTACCTCCCAACCGGTCACCTCGTGTACGTGGTCAACGGCGTGCTTTTCGTGGCGCCCTTCGACGCCTCGACGCGCCGGCTCACCGGCAACGCCGAGCCGGTCGTTCGCGACGTCCACGACGCCGGAACGGTAACGGGTGCCGTCCACTTCGACGTGGCCGAGAACGGATCGCTCGTCTACGTCCCGCGAATCGGCGTCGCGCTTCGCCTCACGTGGGTGGACCGAAACGGCGTCGAGGAGGCGATTCCGGCCGAGCCGCGGCCGTACCGTCATCAGCGCATCTCGCCGGACGGCTCGCGCATTGCCGTCGAGGTGGAAGAGGCCGGCAACACGGACATCTGGGTCGGCGATCCGCGCCGCGGCACGTTCACGCGGCTCACAATCGAAGACGATGTGGACAGCGATCCCGTCTGGACGTCGGATAGCCGGAGCATCGTCTTTTCTTCGGTTCGCGGTGCGGCGGGGCTCTTCTCGGTGGCGGCCGACGGCAGCGGCACGGCCCGGCGGCTCATCGACGCCACCGGCGGCGTACGGGCGTTCGACTGGACGGCCGACGGAAGACTGCTGTACGAGGAACTGGCCGGATCCGAGGTTCGCATCCTGCCGCTCGATGACGGCTCGGCCCCGGAACTCATCAGGCTCTTCGACATGCCGGAGTACTTCAACGAAGTGCTGCCGGCACTCTCGCCCGATGGCAAGTGGCTGGCCTACCAGTCCACCGAGTCGGGCCAGATGAGCATTTACGTGCGCCCGTTTCCCGACGTGGCGGCCGGAAGGTGGCAGGTGTCTTCGGGGGAGGGCTTTGCGCCGCTCTGGTCTGCCGACCAGAGCGAGATCTTCTATCGGAGCGCCACGACTCTCATGGCCGTGCCCGTCCGCACGTCCCCGGTTTTTTCAGCCGGCACGCCGCAGCCGCTCTTCACCCTGGCCGACTACGCGCTCGTCGGCACGCGCGGCATCAAGTACGACGTGGCGCCGGACGGCCGGTTCCTGCTGCTCAAGGACGACAGCGGCGTGAGCGGATCGCAGGAGCGCGTCGTCGTGGTGCAGAACTGGTTCGAGGAGCTTCGACGCCTCGCCGCCGCGCGCTAGGAAGCTCCGCGCGGCCCGCTCAGCGGCCGCCGGCCGGCGGTTCCGCCTTCAGACTCCTGTAGTAGTCGCGAATCGGCCCGAACGGCCCGTACTTGTGCTGCTCGGCGGGGAACGGGTCGGCCCACGGCGGATACGGGCTGTCGATGGGCTTGGTCGTCCGATCGGGATAGTCGCGGTCGAGATCGGCCATGGCGGGCCGCGGGTGCGAGTTGATGTACGCAGCCACGTCGTAGGCCTCGTCGTCGGTGAGGTCGGCTTCGCCGAGGGGCATGCGCGCCTTGATGAACGATGCGGCCGTCAGCACCCTGTGCATGCCGGCGCCGTCGTTGTAGCTTGCGGGACCCCAGAGCGGCGGAAAGACGTAGCCGCCGGTTTCGCCCGCATCGCGAAGCCCCGCGCCATCGGCGCCATGGCACAGCGCGCAGCGTCGTTCGAAAACGGCGCGGCCCGCCTCGGGGCTCGCGGCGCGATTCGGTTCGACGAAGGCCGGCTGCTCGTCCGGCTTCCTGCGCGTCTCACCCATGGCTTCGTATTCGGCGCCCAGCCTCGTGATGTACGCGGCCATTGCCGTCATCTCGACGGCGTCTCGCGCGAGCGGGCGGCCGTTCATGCTGCGCTGCATGCAGCCGTTGATACGGTCCACGAGGTCGCGCTCACCGCCGTCGCGGCCCGAGAAGCGCGGGTACTTCGCGGCGGCTCCAAGCAGGGAGAGGGTGCCAGGCTCAATGCCGATCTCGAGGTGACAGGCCGCGCAGGCCATGCGCGTGCCGCTCAGGCGCATGGCCGGGTCCGCGTGGTCCGGGCCCATGAGCGCACCCGTTTCACGAAGAAGGCGCCGCCCGTACTCGATCGTGGCCGAGGTCGGCCCGGCCTCGGCGCGGGTTTCCCGGTCCGACCACACGGCTGCCGCCACGACGACTGCGCCGAGCGCGAGCGTCGTGAGCATCGTCGTGAGAAAGCCGGTGCGCGCGCGCCTGTCGTTCATCGCGTTCCGTCCGTCCGGTTGTCGAGGCACTGCCGATCATATCGCTCCAGGCGCGAGAGGAAGCGGTGTTTCGGGTCCTCGATGCGCCTGCGCAGATCGGGCCGCGCCACCCAGGCCGCGAGGAACACGAGAGCGGAGAGCACAGACGCGCCGACGATGATGTCCGTGATGATGGTGATCACCGGTCACCTCCCGTTGCCGGCGCGTCGCCCCGATAGAAGGCGCGCACGGCGTGGGAGACGGCCAGAATCTCGTCGGCGCTCAGTCTGTCGGCCCAGGGGCCCATCGACGAGCCTTCGACGCCGTTCGTGATGACGGCAACCGCGGCCTCGAGCGTCGGTCGCTGCCAGCGCAGGTTGGTTGGCGCGACCGGGAAGCGTCGTGCGGCAAAGCCGTCGCCGGCACCGTCCGTGCCGTGACACTGCGCGCAGTTCGCGGCGTACACGCGGCGGCCGAGCGTGAGCACGTCGGCCGGCGCACTATCGACGCCTTGTACCGGCGCGAAGCTCCGGGTCACGGCCGCAAGCTCCCCGCGGTCGGCGTCAGAGAGGTCGCGCCACGCCGGCATGGACGTGCCGGCCACGCCGTTCCAGAGCACGTCGCCGAGCCGCGCCAGCGAATACTCGCGCGCGGCGAGATCGGTTGGAGCCGGCCGAAGCCAGGCCGCGGCCTCACCGTCGCCGCGGCCGGCCGGGCCGTGGCAGGACGCGCAATGGCGGGCCCAGAGAGCCTGGCCTCGCGCCGACGGCGCGGCCGGCGCCGCGAGCGGCGGCGCGCCACCGGCCGGTCGCGTGCGGCCCGGGTGCGCGTTGAGCGCCGCGACGTCCACGGCCATCTGCACCATGTGCCGGTCCGGGGCCGCGCGCCTGGCCGCGTCGTCGCCTTCCGGATACGCCAGCTCGCGCGCTCTGCCGAGCGTCTCGAGATACGCAACGAGATCGCGGCCGTCCTGCAACGGCCGGGACGGATCGCCTTCGAAGAGCCACGGGTAGGCCGGCATGATCGAATCGGGCACCACGGCGCGCGGCGCGAAGAGGTGCGCAAACTGCCAGTCGGCCGGGCGCGTCGCGCCCGCGCGCGAAAGATCGGGACCGATGCGCCGCGTGCCCCAGAGATGCGGATAGTCGAACCGTGTCTCCCACGCGAGCGTCGGCGCGCCAAAGCGCGTGATGTCCGCCTCGGTGTAGCGGATCTGCTGCGTGTGGCAGTACGCGCACCCTTCGCGTGCGTATACGGCCCGGCCCCGGATTTCCGCAGCTGAGGGCGCCAGCGGATTGGCCGGCGCAGTGAGGCGGGTTTCCTCGGCCAGCACCCGCCCGGGCCAGATCCCGAGCAGGGCGACCGACATCGCGAAGAATACGATGCCGGCAAGACTGGCAATGCCGTACGCCTGGCGCAGGCCTCGCCCGGAATGCACGATGGCCGCGTCTATCGCCGGGCCGGCGGAACCCGGCGCGGCGACGTCGCCGGTCGGCCGGTCGTCGACCGGCTCGACTGCCGGAAGACCCGCGCCGCGCGGCCCGGTGGTGAGGCCGGCCAGGAGCGTGATGAACCCGGCCGCGATCGGCACGGACGAGATCGTGCGCACGAGCCAGTAGGGTTGCGCCGCACGCACCGACTCGAGCCACGGCGCCTGGTCGAGCCAGAGTCGCGCCTCGACAAGGCCGGCCACGGTGAGATCGGCCACCATGACGACCACGCCGCCCGTCAGCAGCCAGAACGCCCAGTTGACGACGCGCGCGTTGTAACGGGCGGCGGGCAGGCGCTGCCAGGCGTGCACGATGCCGCCGGCGGCGGCGAACGTGGCGAACCCGAGCATCGCCAGGTGAGAGTGACCGATGACCCAGTCGGTGAAGTGCACCGCCTGGTTGATGCGCATCTGCGCCTGCAGCGATCCCTGCAGGCTCACCACGAGATAGAAGACCGTCGACAGGATGACGAAGCGCAGGCCCGCGTCGCGCGGCACGAAGCCCTTCCCGCGCGCCGACATCAGCAGGTTGACGACCACGATGATCACATCGAGGCCGAGGATCGTCGAGGCGGCGATGGCTCCCACCTGCGCGGCCATCGGAATCACCGAGAACACGTAGTGGTGGGTGCCGTTGAGCGGGTAGATGAAGAAGAGCCCCCAGAACCCCAGCATCGAAAGGAAGTGGCTGAAGATCGGGCGCCCGGTCACGGCCGGAATCACGTAGTACAGAATCGCCAGCGCGAGCGGCGTGACGAACAGGCCGACTGCGTCGTGAATCCAGAGACCGCTGAACGCCGCGCCGGCCGCACCCGGCACGGCTTCGGGCACGAGGTTGCCCATCGGGTAGGCGAGCAGCGTGAACACGAGGGCGCCGATGACGTACCAGCTCGAGACGTAGAGATCCTCGAGGCGGCTTCGGAAGAACGGCCACACGAACTGAACCGCGGCCAGCGCGAGGCCCACGACGGCGACGACGTCCACGCCGAGCGGAAACTCCGCCCACTCGAGCGGCTGGCTGATGCCCGACGAAACCAGCACCCAGCCGGGCAGCATCACGGCCAGGTTCCAGAGGCCGAACAGCCACCAGCCCAGCCGCGCGCTCGTCACCCGTCGGCCGGAGAGCACCGGCACGGCGTGGTAGAGGAACGCGAGAAACGCGTTCCCCAACCAGCCGAGCATGATGCCCTGCGTGTGGTTGTAGCGCAGCCGGCCCCAGCTGAGGGGCGGCACGCCGCCGACCGCGTCGGGCGCGACAAACTGCAGCGACGCCAGAATGCCGAATGTGACCGCGACAAAGAGCGCGACGAACGCGGCGACGGCGTGCGCGCGGACCAATCCGGCCTCGACGTACGTATCGAGCGTCGACCCGGCGGCTTCGCGCATGTCGGGACGGCTACTGCTTGTTGTACGCGATGCCAGCTGCCTGCGCCTTCTGGATCGCCACCACCATCGCCGGCACCACGGTCACGCCCGGCAGCAGGTGCTGCTGGAGGTCGGCGAGAATGGCGGCCTGCTCGCCCTTGCCGCGGGCGGCCAGCTCGAACGTCCAGACCATCAGCGCGTTGTTGCACATGAGGAACTTCGCGCCGTTGGCCTGCAGGTTCTTGATGCCGCACGCCACGATGGCGCCGCCGAACATGGGCAGCGCCGGCACGTTCATCGCCTGCGAGAGCAGGTGGCCGTCGGCTTCGGTCGGGCTGTTGAAAACGTTGCGCGTGTAGGCACGGCCGCCGGCGTCCTTGAGGTTGTGGTACTCGCCCAGGCCGTACTTCGCCCAGATCGCATCGTCGAAGCCCATGGCGATGCTCGAGCCCGAGCCGATCCCGTAGAGCGACGCGACGACGCCGACATCAGACGGCTGGGCGCCGTGCGCCTGGGTGTAGCCGTTGATGTAGTTGAGCATGTGCAGGAGCGGCACGCCGTTCTTGTGCGCGTTGAAATCGAAGAAGCACCGGTATCGGCCGCGCACCTCCTTGAGCCACTCGTCGCCGGCGCCCTGAAGAGTGGCTGGCGCCGCCTCGAGCCTGGTGAGAGGCAGGGCCGCCGCGGCTGCCGCCGCCAGCGCTCCACCCAGAAACTGCCTGCGATGAGGAATTTGAGACACCATGACACCCTCCAGAAAGCGGAAAATTGACGAGCAGCATCGATCCCGGGCCGCGCTCGACTGTGACTGACCGCCCTAGTGTGCATGGGGAGTGCCCACGTCTGTCAAGACGGGGGCGGCGCGGGGACGGCCACTTGCGTTGACGTACTCACGGTATCCGCAGGAGGGGCCGGCTTCAGCCGGCCCACCGCAGGGCGGGCTGAAGCCCGCCCCTCCGACATCCGACGACCCGTCGGCTTCGTCAACGCAAGTGGCCACCCGGGTGCCACCGGGGTTTAGCGTCCCGCGGCAGTTCGCCCGAGCCGGATTGCGTCGTCTGCTGCGGCGCCCTGCATGAGCAGGGCCAGAAACCCCTGCCGGACACGCTCCTCGACGTCACCAGTGCCGGCCGTGAGCATGTTGACGAGCCCGGCGCGCTTCGACTCGGCCAGCACGCGCTGTGCGCCGGCCTCGGCGGCCTCGCGATCGCCGCCGAGCGCGCCGCGCAGGCTGCCGATGCCGCACGCGAGGATGCTGAAGCCGGGGAGATTGGCGACCGGAGCGGCCGCGGCGACCGCATCGGGATCTTCCAGCATCAACATGGCAATCGTGTCGCCTGACGGGTTGGCCTGCGACCACACGCTGGCGCCGGTCGCCCGAAAGAAACCGATCGCCTCGCGCGCCTCTTCCACGTTGCGGATGTGGGGTAGCGTGACGCCGGTCGCGCCGAGCGCGAGGACTTCCGCGACTCGTGTCCTCGTGACGTCGGTTCCCGCGTCGGCGATGGCCGGAATGCGGACGATGAGCGCCGGCCGGCCAGCCTCGGGTACGCGCGTGAGGCCGGCGACCACTTCACGGACGTGGGCGGCCTCGTAACCGCCCTCGAGATTGAGGAACAGGAAGTCGTAGAGCGGGTTGGCGGCGAGCCGTTCGGCGCCCGCGGCCGAGTAGGGCGGCCCGGCCGCCGGCCGGGCCGGTTCGCCGCTCCGGCCGCGTCGCCCCGGGTTCTCGTTGGGCACGTAAATCCCGAAGGCCGGCGCGCCGGAGGCCCAGAGATTGAAGATCCCCGGTCGCTGCCCGGAGGCTTCGCCGCCAGCCGAGAGCAGCACGAAGCCGGCCAGCAGGCCAGGGAGAAGCGGGTTCAGTCGTCTCTCGATCATGCGTGTCCCTCGTCCATGCGTGTCCCTCGTCGCCGGCAAGCGCGAGCCGTGCCGCACTATTCTGCACTGTCATCGCCCGCGCCTTCTTTGTTAGCATGCGCCAGCGTCACCGGCCGACCGCTGGGCCGCCGCGGCCGACCGTTCTCACTCAAGGCTGGAGCAGGCATCGATGACGAATGCTGAACCACGAGCCGGTTCGTCGCCCGAACCCGACGTTCCCGTCGAATTCGAACATCCCCGGGGAACCCTGGCGATCGTGATTGTCTTCGGCGCGCTCTTCGCGCTGGGATGGTTCGCCATGTTCTTCTACCGGTTCCTGGGGTCGGACGTTCCCCATCATTGATCTCAACGAGGCGGGGTGTTCATGCACGTCGAACTGTACGAGCGAATGTGGATGTGGGCGGCCGGCGCCCTCATCGTGGTGTTCCTGGGCGTGATCGTCGTTACGGCCGGCATGCAGGCCATGGCGCCACCGAGTCACATCGAGACGGTGGACCCGGCCGCGCTCGACTCGCATCCCGAGTTCGGCCAGCCCGGCGTGACCGAGATGCCAGACGGCAGCGTCAAGGCCGTGGTCGTGGCCGCCACTTTCTTCTACACGCCGGACCCGATTGAAGTGCCGGCCGGACGGCCCGTGACGTTCCGCATCACGAGCAGCGACGTCATTCACGGCTTTCAGATCGTGGGCACGAACGGCAACGCGATGGCCATTCCCGGCTACGTCAGCCAGTTCACGCTGACCTTCGACACGCCGGGCGAGTACCTCGTGACGTGCAACGAGTACTGCGGCGTGATGCACCACGGCATGGTGGGGACCCTCATCGTGCGCGAAGGGGGGCGGCCATGACCGCGCGGTACAAGCTGGCCTCGGCGCACATCGGCGTCGCGGTTGCCGCCTTCGGTGTGGCGTCGCTGCTCGGCGTGCTCCAGGGCCTGTCGGTGGCCGACATCGAGTTCCCGATTCGGTCCGAGTCGCTCTACTACCTGTCGGTGACGGCCCATGGCGTGCTGATGGCGCTCGTCTTCACCACGTTCTTCATCATGGGACTCGGCTACGCCTTCACCGAGGCGTGCCTCGACCGCACGACGGGACGCCGGACGGCGTGGTTCGCATTCTGGCTGGCCGTCGTCGGCACGGTGCTCACCGCGCAGACGATTCTGCGCGGGCAGAGCAGCGTGCTCTACACGTTCTATCCGCCGCTGCTCGCGCACCCGCTCTTCTACATCGGCGCCACGCTGCTCGTCGTCGGATCGTGGATCTGGGGAGGCGTGTTCATCGCGAGCTTCCGTTCGTGGAGGCGCGACAATCCGGGCAAGCCGGCTCCGCTCGCCGTGCACGGCATGATCACGACGATCGTCGTCTGGTACCTGGCGACGGCCGGGCTGGCGGCCGAGGTCGTCGGGATGCTCATCCCGTGGTCGCTCGCCGCGTACTTCGAAGTCGAAACCGGCGTGCTCGCGTCCTTCAAGACCGTGGACCCGGTCGTCGCGCGCACGTACTTCTGGTGGTTCGGCCACCCGCTCGTCTACTTCTGGCTGCTGCCCGCCTACGTGCTCTGGTACACGGTGCTGCCCAAGGCGGTGGGCGGGCGGCTCTTCAGCGACCCGCTCGCGCGCATGGTGTTCGTGCTGTTCATCCTGCTGTCGACGCCGGTCGGCTTCCACCACCAGTTCACCGACCCCGGGATCAGCGCGGGCTGGAAGCTCGCGCACACGATTTCCACGTACGCGATCCTCTATCCGAGCTTCGTCACGGCGTTCACGGTGATTGCCTCGCTCGAGGTGGCCGGCCGCATGAAAGGCGCCAGGGGGCTCTTCAACTGGATCGGCCGCCTGCCCTGGGCGGACCCGTTCTTCGCCTCGGTGGCCCTGGCGATGATCTCCTTCACGTTCGGCGGGTTCGGCGGCGCCATCAACGCGGCCTACGCGATGAATACGATGGTGCACAACACGGCGTGGATCATGGGCCACTTCCACATCACGCTCGGCACCACCGTGGCGCTCTCGTTCATGGGCGGCACCTACTGGCTCCTGCCGCGGCTCACCGGGCGCGAGCTGCGCCTTCCGGGCCTCGCGCGCATCCAGCCGTACCTGTGGTTCGTCGGGATGTCGTTCTTCAGCATCAGCTACCACGTCGCCGGGCTGCGCGGCATGCCGCGGCGCGTCTTCAGCGGCACGCTCACCGGAGACTACGGGCAGCAGTGGGCCGGACTGGCCACCTGGGCTGCCATCGGCGGCGTCATCCTCTTCCTGAGCGCCCTGGCGTTCGTGATCGTCGTGGCGGCCACGTGGACGACGGGCCGACGCATCGAGCCGCCGGCCTTCGAGTTCGCCGTGCCGCTGCGGCCGGTGACGACGATTGGGCTCTGGGACAGGTTCGGGCTGTGGACCGTCGTCGCCATCATTCTCGTGGCGCTGGCCTATGCGTACCCGCTGCTCTCGCTCCTCGCCCACGAACGCTTCGGGTCGCCGCCCTATCAGCCGTTCTAACCACGCAGGGCGGACTGGGCTTCAGTCCGCCCAACGAAGGGGACGGGTCTTGCTCGCGCAAGCGAGACCCGTCCCCTTTTCTCACGCCGTGTGCAGCCCCAGCCGGTTGCCTTCGGTGTCTTCGAACTGCGCGATGTGACCGAACTCGCCGATGCTCATCTTCGGCACGATCGTCTTGCCGCCGTTTGCGCCGACCTTCGCCAGCGTGCCGTCGATGTCGGCCACCGGGAAGTACACCACCGTGCCGGCGTGTGACGGCGTGTAGCCCTCCGTCTTGATGAGCGCGCCGCCGGCGTTTGGCGCGCCGGGGTTGAACGGGAACATCGCCATCTCTGCGGGTCCCATCTCCATCAGCCCCAGCTCGAAGCCGAAGACCGTTTCGTAGAACGCCTTCGCGCGCCCGAGATCGTTGACCGGGATCTCGAACCAGTTCACTGCATTTGCCGTCTCGCTCACGGGTCACCTCGTTGGAAGATGTCGGGAATCAAGACTGTGCCATAGGCGCCGCCCGGCGACGCGCCATGTCCGTTCGCGGACAGCGCCGCACGCGCGAACGGCGTGCGACGACGTGCTACTGCGTCCACACGAGCAGGCGGCTCCCGCGAGCGTCCGTTTCGTCGAGGACGAGCGCCGGTCCCTCGCGTGCGAGCTCGGCGGCCGTAATCCCGAGCGTTGAGAGGTCGAGGCCCGTGTCGCGCACGATGAACTGGGCCGCGGGCGCCTTCAACCGGAAGAACCAGAACGGCACGTCGGCCCGGGTCAGCCGGTTCGTGGCCACGTCGTACGACAGCACGGAGACCTGCGCGATCGGCTCCGGCGCGTCGGGCTGGACCGTGCTCCGTCGCACGAGCGAGCCGTCGGCCTGCCGGGCGAGGAGCGGCGGCTCTTCGCCAAACGCTCGTCGCGCGTCATCGAACTGGCGCGCGGCCTCGACCGGGCGCGCGTCCGTGACATCCACCGCGCGCCATACCAGGACGGCGAAGACCGCGATGCCGGCCAACGCGGCCGCGAAGAGCCAGAAGAGAAACCGGGATGCCCGCACCGCTCAGGGCCGGCCTGCACGAATCAAATAGAAACTGGTCTGCCGGCCGTCCACCCAGTCCCATCCGCCGGCGAGGAGCGCGGCGTCTTCCTCGAGGGCAAACCGGACGGCCTGTCCGTCCCACTCGGGCACCTCATGACGGACGTTCAGCTCGATCGAATGCCAGGTGTTCGGACGGAACACATATTCGCCGCGCACGGGCACGCCCGTCTGGTAGTCGGTCATGCCGATGGGCGGCCCGGCCGCGTGTCCGTGGTAGCCGATGGGATGGCAGTAGATCGACGGCGTGAGCCCTTCGGCCCGTGCCGCGGCCAGCGCTCCGGCCAGCGCCGCGTTGCCCGACTCGCCGATCTTCGCGTGGGCCATCGTCAGATCCTGAAGCCGGTTGGCGGCGGCAAGCCCCGCGACGAGGCCGGCCGGCGCCTCCGTCTCGCCCGGCTTGAGCACGTACGCGTTGTGCTGGGTGTCGGTCGAGAAGCCCAGGTACACGAGGCCGAAATCGGTGTGCAGCATGTCGCCGGGCAGGATGATCCGCGAATCGGGGACCTGGCCGCCCTGCCGCTGAATGCTCACCGACGGGTGAAACCACGATCCCAGGCCGAGCTCGGCCACCCGCTGGCGCATCCACCACGCCACGTCGTCGGTGGTCGTCACGCCGGGCGTGATCACGGCATTCGAGAAGGCCTCCCGGATGACGCGGTGCGCCACGGTCATCACATGCCGATAGGCGGCGGTCTCTTCCGGGAGCTTGGCTTCGAGCCAGCCGACGGCCAGCATCTCCGCGCTTCGCACGCGGCGCCCGTACTCGGGACCGAGCGCGCCCATCAGCTGGTCTCGCTCGTTGGCCGTCAGGCCGTCGGCGTGGTTCCACGCGTTCGACACGTTGATGCCGATGGCCGCCGGGTTGCGCTCCTCGACGAGCTTCCGGAGGCCGTCCCACTGGCCGTCGTTCGGCGTCGGGACGACCGTGAAGAGCCCGTCGTAGTCGAACCGGCCGATCGACAGCCGGTCGACCCGGTCGCCCCGGTCCGCGAATACGAGGATGGTCCGTCGCCGCGACGAGAAAGTCGTTGGCGGCGCCATCGACCGGAACACCGGGTCGTCGTTGTACTCGCGTGAGACGACGACCCACATGTCGATGCGCTCGCGGCGCATCAGCTCGGGCAGCAGCGTGTCGAAGCGTCGCTCGATCCACGTCCTCACGAGCGCGGCCTGCTCGCGGTGGGTGAGCACGCGGTCGGACGGGAAGTCCTGCGCGAGATCGGTGACGGCCCGAAGCGGCATCGAACCTGCCGCGATGAGGGCCGTGAGGATCAGTGCGGTGGTCGTCGGTCGCGTCATCTTCACCTCTCCGGCCGGGAGATTCCCCGTTTCCCGGCGCCGGCGTTCGATGATACAACCACGGCACATCCGATGGCCGAAACCTCCGGACAGCCGACGCTGCGGCGCGCCTTGGGCAAGTGGGATCTCACCGGCGTCGGCATCAACCAGGTGATCGGCAGCGGCATCTTCCTGCTGCCGGCGGCACTGGCGGCCCAGGTTGGCGGGTGGAGCTGGATTGCCGTCGCGCTCGTGGCGCTTCTCGCCCTCTTCATCGCCCTCAATTTTGCCGAGGCCAGCAGCCGGTTCGAAGGCACCGGCGGGGCCTACCTCTACACCCGCGCGGCGTTCGGCCGGTTCGTCAGCTTTGAGGTGGGATGGATGCTGTGGGTGGCCCGTGCCACGAGCTGGGCGTCGGTCGTCAATGGGCTCGCCGACGCGCTGGGCTACTACTGGGCCGGCGCGACGAGCGGGGTGCTGCGCGCGGCGATCATCACCACGGTCGTGCTGGCGATCATGTTCGTCAACATCCGCGGCATCCGCCAGAGCGCCATCGTCGTCAACGCGCTCACGTGGGCGAAGCTCACGCCGCTCGTCATCTTCATCCTCGTGGGCCTGCCGTTCGTGGCCTCCGAGGCCCTCGTGCCGGCAGGCGCGCCCACCTGGGCGCAGGTGTCCACGTCCGCGCTGCTCCTGATCTTCGCGTTCGGCGGCTACGAGACCATCCCGGTGCCGGCCGGGGAAGCGAAAGACCCGAGGCGGGCCGTGCCGTTCGCGATGATTGCCACCGTGCTCGTGGTGGCCGTGCTCATGATCTTCGTGCAGGTCGTCGCGCTCGGCACGCTGCCAGGGCTCGCGGCGTCCCGCACGCCGCTCGCCGACGCCTCCGTGCTGTTCATGGGTGGGGCGGGCGCGCTGCTCATGACGGTGGGTGCGACGATTTCCATGACCGGCAACAACATGGGCCAGGCGCTGTCCGGCTCGCGCAATCTGTACGCGCTCGCCGAACAAGGGGATCTGCCGCGCATCTTCGGCCGCGTGCACCCGCGTTTCCACACGCCCGACTTCGCCATCGTCTTCACGTCGGTCGTCGCGCTGGTGCTGGCCTTCTCCGGGAGCTTCGCCACCATGGCCGCGGCGAGCGCCGTGGCCCGCCTGCTCGTCTATGCGGGCACGTGCGCGTCGGTGCTCGTGCTGCGGCGCGAAGGCCGCGCGTCGTTCACGATTCCAGGCGGACCGGTCGTTCCCGTCGTCGCGCTCGCCGTGTCGGTGGCGATCCTCTACGGCGCGAGCGGGCTGCAACTCCAGGTGGGACTCGGGGCGGTGGCCCTCGGCGCGGTGCTCTATCTGGTGGCCAGGAGCCGATGATGCGCTTCGGCGCGCGGGTGGATTGCTGATGACACAGAGTGGACGACGAATTTTGCAGGTTCGCTTGATTGCGGTGGCGCTCGCCCTGGCCTGCCTGACGCCGGCCTCGGCTGCGGCGCAGCAGATCATCTATCTCGTGCGGCACGCCGAGCGCGCCGACCAGGCGGCGCCGGGTGGCGCGATGCAGGCGCAAACCGACCCCCTCCTTTCAGCCGAGGGGGAGGCCAGGGCGCGGCGACTCGCGGCGATGCTCAAGGATGCCGGCATCTCTGCCGTTTACGCGACCGAGTACCGCCGGACGCAGGACACCGTGAAGCCACTGGCTGCCGCTGTCGGCCTCGAGGTCCGCTCGAACCCGGCCCGAGACACCGACGGCCTCGTGGCAAGGCTCCGCGCCGAGCATGCCGCAGACGTCGTGCTCGTCGCCGGCCATTCGAACACCGTGCCCGCCATCATCAAGGCCCTCGGCGGCCCGGACCTGACGATCGCCGAGATGGAGTACGACAACCTCTTCGTCTTCGTCCCCGCCACGCGCACGCTGTCCCGAATCAGGTTCTAGAGCCGTTGGCTTCGGCATCTGGCTTCCGATCCTGATCGGGTCTATAATTCCGATTCGGAACTTCTGTGCTGATTCGCGTGCTTCTGGCCGTCGACCCGCCGGCCGTTCGCCGCCGGCTGGCCCGGCTCATTCGGGCGCCCGGTGTCGAGGTCTCCGAGACGTCGGCGCGCACCCGGCTCTGGGAGCGTCTCACCCACCAGGATGCGGACCTCGTCGTGCTGGGAACCGGCGACGGCGCCGAATCGGCCGGGAACCTCATCACCTCCGTCCGCGGGCTTCCCGACCATCCGGAGATCATCGTCGTCCGCCCCCGCGAGGATGCCTCCGAGCGCGCGCGGTTGCTGGCTTCGGGGTGCCTGGCCGTACTCTGGCTCGGCCTTCCCGACCAGATGCTCGCCGAGACATTGGGCGTCTTCCTCGCCCGTCGGCGCGACGATGCGCTGAGGCGGTTGCGCGCGGACCGGGCGGGCGAGCGGCAGAGCCTCAGCGACTTCATCTACGTGAGCCCGGCCATGCAGCGGTTCCTCGCGCTTGCCCGCCGCGTGGTCTCGTCCAACAGCGCGCTGCTCATCCTCGGCGAGACGGGCGTCGGCAAGGAACGGCTGGCGCGGGCCATTCACTCCGAGAGCCCGCGGGCCGAGGGGCCCTTTCTGGCCGTCAACTGCGGCGCGCTGCCCGAGAGCCTGCTCGAATCGGAGCTGTTCGGGCACGAAGAGGGCGCCTTCACAGGCGCCACGCGCGCCCATCGCGGCTACTTCGAGATGGCGCACCGCGGCACCATCTTTCTCGACGAGATCGGCGAGTTGCCCGCGCACGTGCAGGTGAAGCTGCTGCGCATCCTCGAGGACCGGCAGGTGCGCCGTGTGGGCGGCGAGCGGCCGGTGCGCGTGGACGTGCGCGTGATGGCGGCCACCAATCGCGACCTCGAAGCCGAGCTCAAGGCACGCCGCTTCCGGTCGGACCTCTACTTCAGGCTGGCCGTCGTCACGCTCACCGTCCCGGCGCTCCGCGACCGCCGGGAGGACATTGCGCTCCTCGCCCGTCACTATCTCGACCACTTCCGCGCCCTGCTCGGTCGGCCGGTCGTCGCCATTTCGGCCGAGGCCGTCGAGGCGCTCGTGTCGTACGACTGGCCGGGCAACGTGCGGGAGCTCATCAACGTCATGGAGCGCGCCGTGCTTCTCTGCCACGGCACCGAGCTGGGCCTGGCGGACCTGCCTCCGTCGGTCGTGGCCGGCCGCGCGGGTGCCGGCCAGGCGGACGCCGGCGTTGCCACGCTCGTCGACCCGTTGCTCTTCGACCGGCCGCTGCTCGAGGCGCGCAACCGGATGCTGGCGAGTTTCGAGCGCCGCTATCTCGAGCGGCTCCTCGCCGCCACGGGAGGCCGCATTGCCGAGACGGCCGAGAAGGCCGGCGTGAATCCCAGGACGCTCTTCGACATGCTCCAGAGGCACGGTCTCGACAAGCGCGTGTTCAAGCGGCAGGGAGCTTCGGGTCGCTAGACCCGAAAATTACCCGATCCGGCCGGGTCGCACGGAACGCCACTGATTCTCGTAAGTACATGTCTCTTAATGCGATAATGCCTCCCTGAAGGTCGCTCGCATTGCTGGCAGGTCTCTTGCTATCTCAGAACGTGTCGCCACCGCTGCGGCTGGGCCGCGGTGTGTCGGCACGGGCGATGTTCCGGCCCGAGGGCCGGGTCGCTTCGACGGATTCGAGTTTTCCATTCTGAGAGAGAGAGAAGAAGCCATGCGTCATCGTTCATTTGCAGCGTTCGCATTCATCGGGTTCGTCTCGGCCGTGGCCGCCGGATGCGCCGAGGTCCCCCAGGCTGATGTCGACGCGGCGAAGGCCACCGTCGAGCAGGCCCAGGCTGCCGGAGCGGCCGAGTACGCCTCGGAGTCGTTCCGCATGGTGCAGGAGGCGCAGACCGCGCTCGACGCCGAACTGGCCGCCCAGGCAGACAAGTTCGCCCTGACCCGTTCGTACGGCAAGGCGACCGAGCTTGCCACGGCCCTCAAGGCCGCCGGTGAGAAGGCTGCCGCCGACGCGGCCGCCGGTCGCGAAGCGGCCCGCAACGAGGCGATGACCGTCATCGCCGACGCGAAGGCCGCGCTCACGGCTGCCCAGGAGAAGCTCGCCAAGGCTCCCAAGGGCAAGGGCACCGCGCAGGACCTGGCGGCGCTCAAGGCCGATCTCGACACGGCCGCCGCGTCGATCACCGAAGCCGAGACGGCGTTTGTCGCCGACGCGTATCTTGACGCCAAGGCGAAGGCCGAGGCGGCGAAGGCCGCCTGCGCCAACGTCGTCGCGGCCGTCGATCAGGCCATCGCCGCCAGAGGCGGCCGCTAGGGTATGCGTTCCCGGCGAGCCTCCTCGTCTTCTCGCCGGAGTTGGATGTGGGCTGCGGTTGCGACCATGTCGGTCGCGGCCGTGGCCCTTTTCTTGTTTCTGGTCGGCCGAAGTCGGGCTGAGGCCTCAGACCTCGTCGCACGAAGCGCCGCGACGGCCGTCGAAGCGGCGCACCGGGCCGGCGCGCGTGACTGGGCGAGCGAGGAGCTGGCCGAGGCCGAGCGCGAGCTTCGCGAGGCCCAGATCGAGCGGCGCCGCCAGGACGTTCGCTGGTGGGTGCCCGACTACGGCGTCGCCGAAGCGCGGTGGCGCGCGGCCGAATCGACGGCGTCAGCGGCGGTCGCCGCCTCCGCCAGCCGCCGCGCGCAGGCGGTTTCCGGCGCCGAGGCGAGCATTGCCGCGGCCGACGAGGCCGTTGCCGGAAGCACGAGGCTCTCGGCAACGGTCCACGTCGGGGCCAGTGGGCTCCGCGTGCTGGCCGAGGCGAGATTGCGGCTGAGCGAAGCGCGGATCTACCAACGCGCCGCCAACTTCACCCAGGCCGCGGCGAGCGCCGACCAGGCCTTCGCGCTCACGCAGCGGATGAACGCCCACGCCACCGACGCGGTGAGGCGATACGCCGATGCCGCGCTCGTGCGGACCTGGCAGCAGTGGAAGCACGAGACGATCGACTGGTCGCGGCGCGAGAAACGCGCGGCCGTCGTCGTCGCCAAGGAAGAACATCGCGTGACGCTCTACGTCAATGGCACGGTGGCGAAGGTGTACGAAGCCGACCTCGGGTTCAACTGGGTCTCCGACAAGCTGCTCTCGGGCGACGGGGCGACGCCGGAAGGGCGTTATCGCGTCATCCAGGAGAAGCGCGGCGGAGCCACGCTCTATTACAAGGCACTTCTGCTCGACTACCCGAACGCGCTCGACCGCCGCGAATTCCAGGCCGCCATGCGCGGCCGGAAGATCCCGGCTGGGTCGGGCATCGGCGGGCTCATCGAGATCCACGGCGAGGGCGGCCGCGGCGAGGACTGGACGAAAGGATGCATCGCGCTCCGCAACCGCGACATCGACGAGCTGATGCGGTTTGTCGGTAACGGCACGCCCGTGACCATCATCGGCAGTGACGGCGCCGGAGCGCTCGCCTTGCTTGCCGCCGAGGCTCGGCCGGGAGGTCTCGAGCGATGAGCGGCCTTCGCGCGCGCGTCACCGTGCTGTCGGCGGGGCTGGCGGCCCGGGTACGTGCGGCTCGAGCCTGGGTGATGCAGTCGCGCGCGCACCAGGCGTCGGCGGCAGGCGTTGCGCTCGTCGTGCTCGTGCTCATGTCGGGAACCGGCTACGGCTACGAGCCGTTCGACGCTGCCGCGGCCGGCCACGCCGTGTTCGAGACCGCGGCTGACGCGGAGGCGCCGACGGTGACCAGGTTGCGGGCCCGGCAGCGTCAGTTGCGCGCAAGCGTCGCCCGGTCCACCCCGCGCGGGCGATACATCGTCGTCGACCAGACCAACAACAGGCTGTACCTGCGCGACGCGGAGAAGGTGCTGCTCGACGCCTCCTGCTCGGCCGGCTCGGGCTTCGTCCTGCGGGAGAGCGGAGAAGGCGGGCGCGAGTGGGTGTTCGACACGCCGCGGGGGCGGTTCGAAGTGCTCACGCGAATCAAGAACCCGATCTGGCGCAAGCCCGACTGGGCCTTCGTCGAGGAAGGCCAGCCGATTCCGAAACGCGTGGAAGATCGACTCGAGCCCGGCACGCTCGGTGAGTACGCGCTCTACTTCGGCAACGGCTTCATGATCCACGGCACGCTCTACGAGCGGTTGCTTGGACGAAGCGTCACGCACGGGTGTGTGCGGCTCGGCCGCGACGACCTGCGCACGCTCTGGGCCAACGCGCCCATCGGGACGGCCATCTACATCTTCTGAACATGCAGGCCTTTCGATCGACGCGGGGCAGGGGCGCGATGGCACGCGCGATTCTCGGCGTGGCGCTCGCGCTCGCGCTGCCGGCCTCGTGGGCTGGCATGGCCAGGGCGCAATCGGAGCAGCCAGACGAGGCCGAGGTCGCCCGGTCGCTGACGGTCGAGAACGCGAATCTGGAAGCGCTGCTCGAGCTTGCCAAGGGCGCGGACTTCTATCTCGTGCTGGATCCGGCGGCCGGCACGCTCCGGCTCATGTTCCGAGGCGCCGAGCTGCGCACGTTTGCCGTCGACGGCGTCCAGGTGGGCTTGCCGCGCGTGGGGTTCATGCGGAGGCAGGCGCCTGCCGCCTGGCGCGGACGAATCTGGACGGGTGGGGAGCTCGATCCCGGACGCGAAATCGAGCGCGTGCACATCGCCGTGCCGCCTCCCGGCGCCGAGGAAGAACCCGAGGCGATCGTCCCGCCGACCCCCGAGGAAGCCTATCCGGCGCCGCTTCGGTACCACCTCGCGTTTCCCGGCGGTCCGGCGCTCGAAATCCGGCCCCTCGACTCGGCCGAAGACGCCGGCCTGTGGTCGCGATTGGCGTCGTGGTGGGTGAGCTACTGGGGCGATCTCCGGGCCGCGTTCACGACCGAGCCCGACGAGCGCGTCCGCCTTCGTCTCGAGCTCTCGCCAGAGGAAGCCGGCGCGCTCTACCGCTCCCTCCCGCCGAACATCAGCCTGTTTGTGGTTTGAGCCGTTACTTTCTCCAGCTCTGGAGGGCGCGGACGTAGTTGCCGCGCTCGAAGGCTTCGGGGTCCGGATTCCGTTCGAGGCTCATGCTGCCGAGCGCCTGTCGCAGCGACGCGTACTCGCATTCCTCGAGCCAGTGCGTGAGCTCGCGTCGTACCACGGCCAGTTGCTTCGGGCCGTGCTTGAGCAGCGCCGCCACCATCTGCACGGCGCTCGCCCCGGCCATCACCGCCTTGATCGCGTCCTGGCTCGTGTGCACGCCGCCAGTTGCCGCAAGCGAGGCCCGCACCCGTCCGTAGAGAATCGCCAGCCAGCGCACGCGCAGCAGCAGTTCGTCCGACGTCGAGAAGTGGAGCCGCGGCACGGTTTCGAGCATCTCCGGATCGATGTCCGGCTGGTAGAACCGGTTGAACAGCACGAGCCCGTCGGCGCCGGCATGGACCAGCTCGCGCGCGAGGTGCGGCAGTGACGTGAAGAACGGCGAGAGCTTGACGGCAATCGGAATGGCGATTCGCCCGCGGATGTTCCGCACGATGTCCACCAGCCGGGCTTCGATCTCGGCGCTCGTCTCGTCCGGATCGGTCGCCACGTAGTAGAAGTTCAGCTCGAGCGCGTCCGCGCCGGCCTCCTCGATCGAGCCGCGCGTAGCTCAGCCACCCCTCCGGCGTCGTGCCGTTGAGCGATCCGATCACGGGCACGTCGACCGCGTCCTTGATGGCCCGCAACTGCTCGAGGTAGCGGTCCGGACCCAGGTGGTAGTCGTCCGGCTCCGGGAAGTAGGACAGCGCCTCGCCGTACGAGTGCTGGTGCGCCTCGATGTGGGCGACCCGCCGAAAGGCCTCGGCCGCAATCTGCTCCTCGAAGAGCGAGTTCATGACGATGGCCGAGGCGCCGGCGTCTTCGAGACGCTTGACGTTGCCGAGGTCGTCGACGAGCGGCGATGCGCCAGGCATCAGCGGGTGATCCAGCTCGAGTCCCAGATAGGTCGTGGTCAGATCCATCGCGTCCCCCTACTGCTCCGTCTTGCGCGCCATCGCGTCGTACCGCGCGTGCCGTTCCCGGACGGCCGCCTGGGCCGCTTCGAGCAGCGCCTTGAAGCGCTCCGGATACGCTTGTTCCACCATCCGGTAGCGCGACTCGTTCCGGACGTACTTGTCGAGCGTCACCTTTGGCGGTCCCGAGTCGAGCACGAGGGCCGGGTCTCCGGCCTCCACCCTGCGCGGATCGAACCGGAAGAGCGGCCAGTGGCCCGAGTCGACGGCCAGCCTCTGCTGCGAGAGGCCGTCGGCCATGTCGTAGCCGTGGGCGATGCAGTGGCTGTAGGCGATGATGAGCGACGTGCCCGGGTAGGCTTCGGCTTCGACGAAGGCCTTCACCGTCTGCGCGTCCTTCGCCCCGAACGCGACGCGCGCCACGTAGACGTTGCCGTAGGCCATGGCCATCATGCCGAGGTCCTTCTTGTTGCTCGCCTTGCCGGCGGACGCGAACTTGGCCGCGGCGCCAAGCGGCGTGGCCTTCGACTGCTGGCCTCCCGTGTTCGAGTACACCTCGGTGTCGAGCACGAGGATGTTCACGTTCCGGCCGAGCGAGAAGATGTGGTCGAGGCCGCCGAAGCCGATGTCGTACGCCCAGCCGTCGCCGCCCACAATCCACACGCTCTTCGTCACGAGATGGTCGGCCAGCATCGACAGGCGCCTGGCGTCGGCGTCTTCATGGCTCACGAGCATCCCGCGCAGCGCTTCCACCCGCCCGCGCTGGCCGGCGATGCCCGATTCGGTGGACTGGTCGGCGTCGAGGAGGTCCCGGGCCGCGACGTCCGGAATCACGCCGCGTTCGTTGAGCTTTCCGACGAGCGCGCGCGCGAGCGCCTGCTGCTGGTCGACGGCGAGCCGCATGCCGAGGCCGAACTCCGCGTTGTCCTCGAAGAGCGAGTTCGCCCAGGCCGGGCCGCGACCGACGGCGTTCGTCGTGTACGGCGTGGTCGGCAGGTTGCCCCCGTAGATGGACGAGCATCCGGTGGCGTTGGCGATGAACGCACGGTCGCCGAACAGTTGCGTCAGCAGCTTGATGTACGGCGTCTCCCCGCAGCCCGAGCACGCGCCCGAGTACTCGAAGAGCGGCTCGAGGAACTGCACGTGCTTGATGTCGGGCTTCACCGTCGTCCGGTCCACCTCGGGCAGGTCGAGGAAGAAGGCGTAGTTGTCGCGCTCCAGGTCGCGCAACGGGCGCTGCGGATGCATGTCGAGCGCCTTGTGCTTGGGGTTCGACTTGTCCTTGGCCGGGCAGACCACGGCGCAGAGCGTGCAACCTGTGCAGTCCTCGGGCGCCACCTGAATCGTGTACTTCAAACCGGAGTACTCGCCGCCCTTGAAATCCACTGCCTTGAACGTCTCCGGCCTCCCAGAAAGACGGTCCGGACCGTATACCTTCGCGCGAATCGCGGCGTGCGGGCACACCAGGGCGCACTTGTTGCACTGGATGCAGAGCGACTCGTCCCACACCGGAATGTCGGGGGCGATGTTCCGCTTCTCCCATTTCGCCGTGCCCATCGGCCACGTGCCGTCGACGGGGAAGGCGCTCACGGGGAGCCGGTCGCCCTGGTTGGCGAGCATCACGGCGGTCACCCGCTGGACGAAGTCCGGGGCCCCGGCCGCGACGATCGGCGGCTTCTGCCGGCTGGACGTCACCGAGGCCGGAACGGCCAGCCGATGCAGGTTGGCCAGGGTCTTGTCCACCGCCTCGAAGTTCGCCTGGACGACGTGCTGGCCGCGCTTCCCGTAGGTCTTCTCGATCGACTGCTTGATGCGGGCAATGGCTTCCTCGCGCGGCAGCACGCCGGAGATGGCGAAGAAGCACGTCTGCATGATCGTGTTGATGCGCGTGCCCATGCCGGCCTCGCGCGCCACGGTCGATGCGTCGATCACGTGGCACTCGAGGCGCTTGTCGATGATCTGCTGCTGCACCTCGGACGACAGCTCGTCCCAGACCTCGTCTTGGCCGAACGGTGAATTGAGCAGGAAGACGCCGCCGGGCTCGGCCAGGTCGAGCACGTCGTAGCGATCGAGGAAATCGAACTGGTGGCAGGCGACGAACGTGGCCCGACGGATGAGGTACGGCGACTGGATCGGTTTCGGTCCGAACCGCAGGTGCGAAATGGTGACGGCGCCGGACTTCTTCGAGTCGTACACGAAGAAGCCCTGCGCGTAGTTGTCCGTCTCCTCGCCGATGATCTTGATCGAGTTCTTGTTGGCGCCCACCGTGCCGTCGGCGCCGAGCCCGAAGAACACCGCGCGGACCACGTCCGGGCGCGTGGCGTCGAGGTCGAAGTCCTCGTCGACCGCGAGCGACTGCCGCGTGACGTCGTCCATGATGCCGACCGTGAAGTGCACCTTCGGCTTCGGTGCCGCCGCCTCGTCGAACACCGCCTTGACCATGGCGGGCGTGAATTCCTTCGAGGCGAGGCCGTATCGGCCGCCGATGATCCGGGGCGCAAACGACTCGGACACGGTGCCGGCCGCACGGGCTTCGGACACCGCCGCCACGACGTCCTGGTAGAGCGGCTCGCCGACGGCGCCAGGTTCCTTGGTGCGATCGAGCACCGCCAGCGTGCGAGCCGTCGGCGGGAGCGCCCGGGCAAACAGCATCGGGCGAGAACGGACGGTACAGCCGAACCTTGAGCACGCCCACCCGCTCGCCGCGTTCCACCATCCAGTTGGTCGTCTCTTCGACCGTTTCGGCGCCCGAGCCGATGATGACGATCACGCGCTCGGCCTCCGGGTGCCCGACGTAGTCGAACAGCCGGTACTGCCGGCCTGCCAGCTTCGCGAACTCGTCCATCGTCTCCTGGACGATCTCGGGGCATGCCGCGTAGAAGGGGTTGCAGGCTTCGCGCGCCTGGAAGAAGACGTCGGGATTCTGCGCCGTCCCGCGCAGCACCGGCTCGTCGGGCGTGAGCGCGCGCCGCCGGTGCGACGCCACCAGCGCGTCGGTCAGCATCGACCGGATGTCGTCGTCGGTCAGTTCCTCGATCTTCGCCACTTCGTGCGAGGTGCGGAACCCGTCGAAGAAGTGCAGCAGCGGCACGCGGCTCCTGAGCGTGGCCACCTGCGAGATGAGCGCGAAGTCGTGCGCCTCCTGCACCGAGGCCGAGGCCAGCATGGCGAACCCGGTCTGCCGGCACGCCATCACGTCCGAGTGGTCGCCGAAGATCGAGAGCGCGTGCGTGGCCACGGTGCGCGCCGAGACGTGCAGGACGAAGGAGGTGAGCTCGCCCGCAATCTTGTACAGATTCGGGATCATGAGCAGCAGCCCCTGGCTCGCCGTGAACGTCGTCGTGAGCGACCCGGCCTGCAGCGCGCCATGCACCGCGCCGGCGACGCCCGCCTCCGACTGCATCTCGACGATGGCCGGCACCTGACCCCAGATGTTGGCGCGGTTCTTGGCCGACCACTCGTCGGCAAGCTCGCCCATCGCCGACGACGGCGTGATGGGGTAGATGGCGATGACTTCGTTGGTCCGATGGGCAACGGAAGCCGCGGCTTCGTTGCCGTCAACGGTGATCCACCGGCGAGACATGAGGGGGGCTCCTTGCGGAAAGAGCGCGAGGCACGCTGCAACTGCTCAGGCCGGGCCTCGCGGGCCGACGTGCACCCAACATTCTATCGTTGCTGGCTCACCGTGGTGTGACTTGCGCGCAATGTTGTGGTTGGAACCACGACCAATTCGGTCGGCTCACATGGAGGACCGCGGTCTTCAAACCGTGGAGGGCATGGAGAAGTGGAGGGTGCCAAGGGAGGCACCGTGGAGGCCATGGAGGAATAGAGGGTTGCAGGGATGGACCGTGGAGAGCATGGAGGAATAGAGGGTTGCAGGGAAGAACCGTGGAGGGCATGGAGGAATAGAGGGTTGCAGGGAAGAACCGTGGAGGGCATGGAGGAATCGAGGGCCGCAGGGAAGAACCGTGGAGCACATGGAGGAATAGAGGGCTGCCGGGATACACCGTGGAGGGCATGGAAGACATGGCGCGCTCCGTCATGAGACGACCCTTGAGCATCGTGGAGGAGATCCACTTGAAGATCTCCATATCTCCATGGTTCGTCCCTCCGGACCCTCATGTTCGCACGGTGCGCGCATCAGAGGAGACTCCACCTGAGCGAACCTCCATCTCTCCACGGTGGATTTCTCCAGGTGCTCGATGCCCTCCACGGTGCACGCGTCAGCACCGCGCACGGAAGAGGGCTGCCGGGATTCACCGTAGAGGACATGGAGGGCGGCGCTCCGTCATGGGACGACCCTTGGGCATCGTGGAGGAGAGCCACTTGGAGATCTCCATATCTCCATGGTTCGTCCCTCCGGACCTTCATGTTCGCCACGGTGCGCGCATCAGAGGAGACTCCACCTGAGCGAACCTCCATCTCTCCACGGTGAATTCCGTCCAGGTGCTCGATGCCCTCCACGGTGCACGCGTCAGCACCGCGCACGGAAGAGGGCTGCCGGGTTTCACCGTAGAGGACATGGAGGGCGGCGCTCCGTCATGAGACGACCCTTGAGCATCGTGGAGGAGAGCCACTTGGAGATCTCCATATCTCCATGGTTCGTCCCTCCGGACCTTCATGTTCGCCACGGTGCGCGCATCAGAGGAGACTCCACCTGAGCGAACCTCCATCTCTCCACGGTGGATCCCTCCAGGTGCTCGATGCCCTCCACGGTGCACGCGTCAGCACCGCGCACGGAAGAGGGCTGCCGGGATTCACCGTGGAGGACATGGAGGGCGGCGCTCCGTCATGGGACGACCATGGGGCATCGTGGAGGAGATCCAGTTGAAGGTCCTCCATATCTCCATGGTTCGTCCCTCCGGACCTTCATGTTCGCCACGGTGCGCGCGTCAGAGGAGGCTCCACCTGAGCGAACCTCCATCTCTCCACGGTGGATCCCTCCAGGTGCTCAATCCTCTCCACGGTTCACGTGTCAGAACCGCGACGCACGGATCCAGACGTCGGCGCGCGCCCAGCTCTTCTCCATGTCGGCGTCGACGTCGGCCGTGGGCTTGCCCTGCGCGACGAGCGCCTGCCGCAGCCCGAAGAGCGACCAGCCGTTGTGAGGGTGATGGGCCAGCTCTGAGCGGTACACGCGCTCCGCGTCGGCCGGCCGACCGGCTTCGAGAAGCGCGGCGCCCAGCCAGTGCTCGGCCGCGAACGGCAGCGGCTCGGGCTCGTCGTACTCGAGCGCGGTGTATAACGTCACCGCGCGCTCGAAGGCTGCGATCGCGCCGTCACGATTGCCCTCGGCACGCAGGATCTCACCTTCCAGAATGCCGCCGACGACGCCGAGGAGGCGCTCGGCTGGATGACCGCGGAAGGCCGCCTTCGACGAGGCGGCCGCGTCGAGCACGCGCGCGAGGTAGACCCTGGCGAAGTCTGCTTCGCCCATGCGCAGCTTCGCGTAGCCCTGCGCAAAGTCCCACATGCCGGCCGAGATGTCGTTTGTTGGCCGGCTCGTGACGGCCGGAATCTCGTCGAACCGGCCGAACCGCACCAGGGTGAGCACCTGGTACATCGTGTCGCGCGTGAGCTTCGCGTAGTCCTTGCCGGCCTGCATCGCCACGGCGCCCTGGCCGTCCATCGATGCGGCAAAGAGCAGCATGTGCAGGTTGTGCGACGGGTAGATCGCGAAGCCTTCGCCGACCTCGGCCTTCAGGTCCGAATGCCAGGCCTGGATGTTCGCGCGCACGGCGTCGCCCCAGCGGCCGA
Source organism: uncultured Acidobacteriota bacterium (assembly GCA_963752045.1). Classification (GTDB taxonomy): domain Bacteria; phylum Acidobacteriota; class Vicinamibacteria; order Vicinamibacterales; family SCN-69-37; genus DATKDF01. The sequence continues at coordinate 94,338 of CAVVWN010000004.1, forward strand.
TCTCGTTCCACGTGTGCGACGGCATGTGGTTGATGTGGCTCGCGCCCGGAATCGAGTTGCCCAGGTACTCGGCGCAGCCCTCGGCCTTCTCGGGGGCGATCGTGGATTCGGTGGCGTGCACGTAGAGATGACAGGCCCCTGGATGCCGGATGTCGCGCGCGAGGATGCCTTCGAGGACCTCGTGCAACCGCTGGACGCTGGGGCTGGTGATGTCGCGCGTGCCGCGCCGCGGCTCCAGCAGGAAGAGCGCTTCGGCGTAGAGCGTGGCGGCATCGAGGTCGTCCGGGTAGGCCTCGGCGACCTTGCGCATGGCCTCGGCATAGGCCCGGTCCTGCTCGCCGCGCGTCTCAGGGTCGAAGTGCTCCACGTACCGGACGGCCATCGCGTCGATGAAGGCGCGCTCCTTCGCATCGGCGTGGGCCTCGAGCGACAGGGCCTTCTGGATGGCGGCGTAGGCATGCGGCGCCTCGGCGGCCGTCATCGGGCCGTTCAGATACGAGCCCCACGACCACGCCTCGCCCCAGTAGCAGATGGCGCACGTCGGATCGCGCTTCCACGCTTCACGAAACGACCGCGTGCCGTCCATCTTCGCGAAGGCGTACATCATCTGGAAGCCTTGGGTGAAGTAGGCCTGCGCTTCCGGGTCCGCAGACGAGATGGTCCGCGTAAACGGGCCAAGCCCGACCGTGAAGAGGGGGATGGGCTCGTCGAACTGCTTGGGCAGCCCACCACCCATGTCGTGCTGCTGGGCGGAGACGAGAGACACCGAGGCCAGAACCGCAAGAATCGTCAGTCGCATGGCACCGATCATAGATGAGGGCAGGCGGGTTTGTCCGGCAGGCCGGCGGCCGCGCGGCCGGGAGTATCATCTCGGCATGCGCAGAGCACTCTTCCTGTTGCCGTTTATGGCCCTGGTCGGGTCCGCGCCGGTTGCGGGCCAGTCGGCGAGCGGCGACTCGTACACCCGCTACGAGCTGCTGGCCCCCGAGTCGGCGAGCTTCAAGATCATCTACGACGTCACGGCGACGACGCCGGGCGCCAGGTTCTACTTCAACCCGATCCGGCAGGGCAGCGAAGCCAGCGACGAGTCGGTCGTCGACCGGATGACCGGTCAACCCCTGAAGTTCGAGGTGGTTACGGGCGATGTGGCCCGGGCCGACGGTCAGCGCGGGGCGTCGGCCGAGAGCCTCTATATAAAGGTGCACCTGGCCCGGCCGGTGCCCGAGGGCGGCGAGGCCCGGATCCGCATCGTCAAGACCTACAAGGACGAGAAGAGCTACTACCGGCAGGGCGACCTCATCGTGTTCGATCGGTCGCTCGGCATCACGCGAAACGCCATCGTGCTGCCGGCCGGCTACGAGATCGTGTCGTCGAACTTCCCGTCACAGGTGATCGAAGAGGCCGACGGCCGGCTGGCGATCAGCCACTGGAACAACACGCCGTCGGCAGCGCCGGTGCTCATTCGCGCCCGGAAGCTCACGCCGGCCGCGGGAGCTGCGGTTCCTGCCTCAGCGTCCGGGCGTCCGGCGGCGTCGGCCGCGCCGGTTCGCTCCGCGACACCGGCCACCGCGCCCCCGGCTCCATCGGCGCCGCCCGACGAGCTGCGCAACCTCCGGGTGAGCGAGCGCGCCTTCGAGAACCGCGAGATCGTGTACTTCCTGAAGCAGCCCGAGACGCACGCCTTCAGCCTGTACCACGACTACACGGAGACGAGGCCCGGCGTCGACCGCTATCTCAACGTCGTCCGCGCCGGCAGCACCGTGTCGGATCCGTCGGCGATCGTGCTCGACACCGGCGAGAAGCTCCCGGTCGAGACGCTCACGGGCGACGCCATCACGCGCGCGAACCTCGGCGTCGGCGACGTGACCCCGGAAACCGAAGTCGTGGTCATCAGGTTCCCGGCCGTCACGGCCGGGCAGTCCCTGCGGCTCCGCATCTCGGAGACGTACACGGACCCGTCGCGCTACGGTGTCGTCGACGGCCAGTTGGTCTGGCACCGGAGCTTCGGGCGTCCGATGAACGACGTCGTGCTGCCTGAAGGCTGGCACCTCACGGTCAGCTCTATTCCAGGCGTCATCACGACCGAGCCGGATGGCCGGACTCGTGTGTCGTTCATCAACCCCCGGCCGGACTCGATCGACGTCATCCTTAAAGCGCGTCGCCGGTAGCGGTTGGAAGTCATCGGTACACCCGCTGGTTCGAGGATGCCCGGCCGAGCGGAACCGAAACGCCGACTGCCACGCGCACGCTCACGGGCACGAAGAGCGCGAACGCGACTTGGGATTCCAGGTGCATTCTGAGGCGGGGCTTGACGTCGAAGTCCACGCCTCCGCCAGCGAGGAAGAGGACCGGCGGGAACACGTGATTGGATGTCGTCCGGATGCAGTGACCGTAGCTGCAGTCGGCCGTTTCGTAGCGTGCGACGAGGCCCATGAAGCCGAACGACGAGTAGGCCTGGTAGTCGGCGTCCTTGCCGCTCCGCAGCCGACGGAACTGCATTCCGTACACGCCGCGGGTGTTGAGGTAGTCGCCGCTCTCCGCGACGCCGGCGAAGAGCTCAATCGACCGGCGATCGCTCACCGGGATGGCGGCCGACAGGCGGAGGTCCACGCCTCCGCCGCCGTACGACGCGATCCCGCCGAATGCCACGTCGATCGTCGTCTGACGGAAAGCCGGTGGCTGGTCGTGAGCGTCCTGCGCCGCTGCCGGTGCGGCAAAGACGGTGGTTGTGGCCATCAGCAGAAGCGTCGGGAGCAGGTGGTTCGTCTCCATGGCCGCAGAGTAGCGACGCTCGGGAGAGATGTCCTGACAATCGCGCTGAAAAGCCCTGAAACCGTGTGCAGGGGCTGGTATGATCTCGGTCTCCCCAGCCCTTCTTCCGCAGGAGATAGTCATGTTCCTCATCCGCGAAGTCATGCAGTGCAAACCCGGCAAGGTCAGAGACATGGTCAACAAGTTCAAGGCCCTCAACACCGTGGCGCAGCGGCTCGGCTACCAGCCGTTCCGTCTGTTCACCGACGTGAGCGGCGAGCCGTTCTGGACGGTCGTGGCGGAGAACGAGGTCAAGAGCCTGGGCGAGTTCCTCGAGATGGAAGAGAAGGTGATGGCCGAGGATGAAGCTCGCAAGGCGATGGCCGGGTACCACGATCTCGTCCAGAACGGGCGGCGCGAAATCTATCGCGTCGAGAGCTGAGAGGCAGTCAGCTATTCGCTTCTGAGCGCGACGATCGGGTCGGTCCGGGCGGCTCGGCGGGCGGGGATGTAGCTGGCCGCGGCGGCCACCGAGAAGAGTGCCGCCGCGATGGCTGCGAACGTCACCGGATCGGTGGGCTCGACGCCGAAGAGCAGCGACTCGAGTAACTGCGTGAGCGCGAAGGCGCCCGCAAGCCCGGCTGTCACACCGGCCAGCCCCAGGATGAGACCCTGCCGGATCACCAGGCGTTCGATCGACGCGGGGCTCGCGCCGAGCGCGATCCGGATGCCCATCTCGCGCGTGCCCTGCGAGACCAGGTACGCCATCACGCCGTAGATGCCAATCGCGGCGAGCGCGGCCGCCACGGCCGCGAAGAGCGAGAGCAGCGTCACGAGAAACCGGCGCCGCGCGAGCGACTCGTCCACGCGCGCCTCCATGGTCTTCATCCGGAAGATTGGCAGGTCGGGATCGAGCGCGCGGATGGCGTCGCGCACCGGCCCGCCGAGCGCGGCCGCGTCGCCGGCCGCGCGCACCGTCACGTACAGCTGCCGGGCCGGTTGCTGCGTGTGCGGCCGGTAGAACGCGATGCGCGCGTCGGCGTCGAGCGCGTACTGCTTCACCTGGCCGACCACGCCGACCACGGTCTCCCACTCGGTCGTGGTCGTCTGATCGCCGTACCGGATGCGTTTGCCGATGGCCGACTGCCCTGGCCACAGGTCGTTCGCCATCCGCTCGTCCACGATGACCACGCGCGTCATGCCGGGCAGGTCCTCGTCGGTGAAGTAGCGCCCTTCGAGGAGCGGAATGCCGAGCGTCTCGAAGTAGCGCGACGTGGCCACGCGCTGGTCGGCGTTGATGAACCGCTCGCCGGCCGGCGGCGTGCGCCCTTCGACCTGGATCGGCCCCCACGCGAAGAAGTTGCTGAGTGGCAGCGGGATCACGCCCCCCGAGGACGTGACACCCGGCAGCGCGTCGAGCCGTTCCCACAGGGCCTTGTAGCCGCGCTGGACCGCGGGGCTGTCGGGGTACTTCTGGCCCATGAGCGACAGCTCGAACGTCAGCACGCCGTCGGGCGTGAATCCGCCTGGCACCTGCTGCACGTGCGCGAAGCTCCGGATGAGCAGGCCCGCGCCGATGAGCAGCACCACGGAGAGCGCAAGCTCGGCCACGACGAGCAGCCGGCGCAGGCCGTCGCCGCGTCCCCAGAGCGCGCCGCTCGCCGACGAGCCGCGGCCGGCGTCCTGCAGGTGGCTCTGCACGTCGACCTTCGAGAGCCCGAGCGCCGGCGCCAGTCCGAACAGCAGTCCCGAGAGCGCGCTCACGCCGCACGTGAAGAGCAGCACGCCTCCGTCGATGCCGATGGCGCCGAGGCGCGGCACGTCCTCGGGCTGCAGCAGGTGCAGCCACCGCACGCCGGCAAGCGCCAGCAGGATGCCGGCCGCGCCACCGGCGAACGCCAGGAGCACGCTTTCCGAGAAGAGCTGGCGGACCAGCCGGCCGCGGCTCGCGCCCAGCGCGGCGCGCACCGCCATCTCGCGCTGCCGGCCGAGCGCCCGTGAGAGCAGCAGATTGGCGACGTTGGCGCAGGCGATGAGCAGCACGAAGCCCACCGCGCCCGAGAGCACCACGAGCGCCGTGCGCACGCCGCCCACGACCTGCTCCTGCAGCGGCACGAGACTGAAGGTGAGGCCGCCGTTCGGCGGGTACACGTCGGGAAACTCGCTCCGCAAGCTGGCCGTGATGGTGTCCATCTCGGCTTGCGCCGCCTCGAAGGTGACGCCCGGCGCGAGCCGCGCCAGCACGTTGAAGTCCTCGCGCGTGCGCACCGTGGCGGCGTTCGGGCCGAGCCGGATCGGCAGCACGAAGTCGCCTTCCTCCACCACGCCGAGCGTCGGCAGCACCTCGCGCGGCATCGCGAAGCCCGGCGCGAGCACGCCGACAATCTCGACCGGCTGACCGTCGAGCGAGACGCTCCGGCCGACCACGGACGGGTCGCCGCCGTAACGCCGCATCCACGTGCCGTGGCCGATGACGGCGACGCCCGCCGCTCCCGGCACGTCGTCGTCCGGGAGGAGCAGGCGTCCGTGGGCGGCGCGAGCGCCGAGCATGGTCAGGAGGTTCGTCGACAGGCGGATCGTGCCCACCCGTTCGGGCTCGCCGTCGTCGCCGGTGAGCGTCCGGTACATGCCGTGCGCGATGGCGACGTCTTCGAGGCCCGAGTGTCTCGTCTTGATGTCGAAGTACTGCGCGGTCGAAAACCAGTCTTCGGCGATGTCGAGCCCGGGCGACCGGTTCCACAGGATGGCGAGGCGGTCCGAGTCGGGATAGGGCAGCGGCTCGATGAGCAGGGCGTGCGTGACGCTGAAGATGGCCGTGTTCGCGCCGATGCCGATGCCGACCGACAGCACGGCGGCGGCCGTGAAGCCGGGCGTCTTTCGAAAGGCGCGAGCCGCGTATCGCAGGTCCTGCAGCAGGGTCGGCATCGGCGGCTGATGGTCCTGGCGGTCTGGCTAGTCTCCCGACGCGGCCCTGACGGCCGCGAGCGACGCGATGAGCGACTGCTTCTCTTCGACGAGCGACCGGAACGTCTCGCGGAAGAGCCGCTGCGACAGGTGCACGTCACTGCCGATCAGGCGGCGGAAGGCACTCGAGTCCCACTCGACAATAGCGGACGGCTCGGCCGCGCGGGCCGACGTCACGCGCTCGACGCCGGCGAGCACCGCCAGCTCCCCGAGAATCCGGCTCGGCCCGGCGTCGCTCAGCGCCAGCTCGCGCTCGTTCCGCTCCACGAACAGGTGCACGCGCCCGGTGAGAATCAACACGACGAAGGTGGCCGCGTCGCCCTCGCGGAACAGGACTTCGCCCGTCGCAAGCTCCCGCACGCGACCGCGCTCGACGACCGACCCGATGCCGTGCACCGTGTACCCCTCGAACATGGGAAACGTCGTCATCAGCTCCGCGTGGCGCGCGTCCATGGCTGGCCTCCGGTGTGATGGCACAGCCTACCTCGAAACGGGCCGCAGGTGTTGCGTCGAGCCTGAGGGCGAAGACGCCACCCGTCTCGCGATCGACCTCGCCGTCGTCACAGGTGACCGAGGTCGAGCCAGGACTCAGGCCGCGCGCGTGCGGACGAGCGTCAGCGTGTCGTTCCACTCGGTCGGATGGTCGTACACGTGGAGGAGCGGCTCGACGGGAAGCGTCCAGGCCGCGCTCGTGCCGGCCGGCGCGGCGACGAGCGCCGCGTGCACGAGATCGGCGGCGGACCGGTGGCGGCCGGCGAGCGCTTCGGCCACGGCGCCGGTCATCGCGGCCTCGACCGCCGCGCCGTAGGCGCCCAACCGGGCGAGGCGCGACGTCGAGCCGCACCTTCGCCGTCCGCACGGCGTCCCTCGTCGCCGACGACGCTGATCGCCGCGAGCGCGAGCGGGTGCCCCGGCACGCGCGCGAGCGCCTCGTCGAACGCGGCCGTCGCTTCGGCCAGCCGCGCCCCCCGCAGGCGAATCGCGCCGATCGCGAGCCAGGTATTGGCCGATGCCTGCCGGGTGTAAATATGACCGGCCGGTTCGAACGACAGCTCGCGAGCCAGTTCAGCCTCGGCCGTGTCGTTGTCGCCGCGCGCAAGGCATACGAGCCCCCTGAGTAGATGCAAACCGACCGCGCCGAAGCGGCCGCCTTCCTGCTGCTGGTCTTGCGCGGCCGTCCCCTTCGACAACTCGCGTACCGCCTCGTCGAACGACTGCCGCGCCACGTGCACCGTCGCCGCCAGCCAGTGGGCGAGCGCGAGGCCCGGCAGCAACTTCACGGCGTGGTCGGCTGCGCGCAGGCGCTCCTCGCCCCACGAGGCGTAGGCGAGGCGCACGTAGTGACGCCAGTTGTCCGGCTCGAGCGAGATGGCGCGCCGGCCGGCCGCGATGGCCTCCGTCGCCGCGCCCGTGCGCGAAAGCACGAACGCGAGCGTGGCCCAGGTCTCGCCGTAGCTCGAATCGAGCCGGCAGGCCTCGCGCGCGTGGGTCACGGACCTGAGCAGGGCGGCCACGTCCGGCTGTTCGTCCGAGCGCGTGGCGTCGAAGCTGAGCGCGAGCGCGTTGGCAAGGCCGAGGTGAGCCGGCGCGTAGTCAGGCGAGGCGGCCACCACCTCGCTGAAGACTTCGCGCGCACGTTTGACGGCGCCTTCAGTGAGCGTCTCGATTTCCGAGCGGCCTTCGACGAACATGCGGAACGGGGCGAGAAGCGCCTCCAGTTCGGCGTCGCTCTGGCGCGGCACCGCACGCGCCACGGGCGCCCCGAACCGGTACCCGCGCCGGGCCACCGTCTCGATGTACGCCGAGCCGTCCGGCGCGGCGCCGAGCTTGCGGCGGATGCTCGAGATGGCCTGTTCGAGGCTGTTGTCGCCCACGGCGACGTCCTTCCACGCGGCCTCGATGAGCTCGTCCTTCGAGACGATCTGGCCGGGCCGCGAGACGAGGAGCAGCAGGATGTCGATGTGGCGGTCCGGGAGCGCGACCGGCTCGTTGCCGAGCGCCAGCCGCCGGGCGCTCCCGTCGAGCTGAAACCCGCCGAACGAGTAGACAGGTCCTTTCGACAACGACTCGATCTTATGGCTTACCGCCGGCATTCCGTCCAGATTTCCGACGGCGATCGATCATCGCGCCAGCCGTTCAGTCCGCCTTCATGGCCACCAGCGGACTGATGCGCGCCGCCCGTCTGGCGGGCAGCACCCCGGCAAGGGCGGCGATGCCGACGACGAGGGCGACGACCGTCGCGTAGGTCAGCGGATCGCCCGCGCCGATGCCGAACAGCATGCCGCGTAGCGCGAGACTGGCCGCGACCGACAGGGCCAGGCCCACCGACGCACCGACGGCCGCGAGGCGCAGGCCTCGGGCCATGACGTATCGAACGATACGCCGCTCGTCGGCGCCGAGCGCCACTCGGATGCCCATCTCACGCGTGCGGTCCACCACGTAGACCATGACGATGCCGTAGATGCCGAGGAGCGCGAGCGCCAGTGAGAATGCGCCCATCGCGAGGAGCGCCACGCTCAGGCTTCGCTGCGGCAACAGCGCCTCGTCGACGACGTCTTCCAGCGTGCGCACGTCGACGACCGGCAACAGCGGATCGACGTCGTGAACGGCTGTCGTCAACGCGGACGCGAGCGCCTGCGGATCGCCGGACGCGCGAGCCAGGAGCCGGAAGTACCGTTGCGGCTGCTGCGCCTGCGCGACGAAGACCTGATCGCGCTCGGCCTCGGCCAGCTCGACCTGCCGGCTGTTGGCGACGACGCCCGCCACGGCGAACGGCTCCTCGTTCCGACCGAGCCGCAGCGTCGCCCCCAGTGCGGAGCCGTCCGGCCAGTACCGCTGGGCGAGCGACATGCTGATGATGACGGCCCGCGGCTGGCCGGGCCCGTCAGTCGCGGTGAACTCGCGGCCCTGCCGCACGGGAATGCCCAGGACCTTGAAGTAGTCCGGTCCAACGGAGAGGATCAGCGCTTCAGGCCGCCTTGGCTCCAGGGCGTCGTCGATGCCGGCGACGCGGAATGTGGTCAGCGCCGTCTCGTGGTTCAGGGGCAGATAGTCGACCGTCGTCGCGGCCGTCACGCCCGGCACGGCCGCGGCGCGCGCGGTGACATCGGCGTGGAATCGCGCAAGCGCCGGCGCGTCGCCGTAGCGCTCGGATGGCAGCACGAGCTGCAGGGTGAGCACGCCGCTCGGGTCGAAACCGGGATCGACCGACGTCAGCGCGACGAAGCTGCGGGCCACGAGCACGGTGCCGACGAGCAGGACCACCGACAGGCCGATTTGCGCCTGCACCATCAGCGACTGCAGGCGCAGGCTCGACCGCGACGTCGTGCCGCCGCCGCCGTCCTGGCGCATGGCCGACCCGAGGTTCACGCGCGCGAACCGCAACGCCGGCGTGAGGCCGAACGTGAAGGCGGCGACGAAGGCCAGGAGCAGCGCCGCGGCAAGCGCGCGCCAGTCGACCGAGAGCTCTCCCACCCGATAGAGATCCAGCGGAATGACGGAAGCCGTCAGTCCGAGCGCCCACATCGCGATGAAGGTGCCGCCGGTGCCGCCGATGAGCGCGAGCACGATGCTCTCGACCAGGAACTGGCGGACGAGCCGGAAGCGCGACGCCCCGAGCGCGGCGCGCACGGCCACTTCTCGCCCGCGCCGCACGGCCCGGCCGAGCATCAGGCTCGAGATGTTGGCGCACGCGGCCAGGAGCACCAGCAGGTTGGCGATGCCGATGACGACGAAGCCGACCGAGAAGATGTCGCTGGCGAAGTTGAGCGCGGACCGGAGCGGCACGATGTGCGCGGTCCGCCCCTCGAGCGGTGGATAGTCACGCGCCAGATCGGGCGCGGCCGCGTCGAGCGCGGCGGCCGCCTGTTCCGACGTCACGCCCGACCGCAGGCGAGCCACCACCTGAAACACCTGGTAGTCGGCGTCGTGCCTGGCTGGATCGAGCACGCGGGGCGTCCATAGCTCGGTCGTGGGCAGCGGGAAGACGAACGACGCGGGCATCACGCCGACCACGGTGTACGGCTCACCCGCAATCTCGATTGTCGAGCCCACGGCGTCGTCACGTGCGCCGAGCCGCACGCGCCAGAACTGCTCGGACAGGACCGCGACATGCGGCGCGCCGGGAACACCGTCGCCGGGCTGGAACGTGCGCCCGAGGAGCGGCGGAGTGCCAAGCAGGCCGAACACGTTCGGGCCGACCGACCCGCTCGGCACGCGTTCCGGTTCGGCGCCGCTCGTCAGCTCGACGGACGTGTAGTTGAAGACGGCGGCGTCTTCGAACAGATCGCTGCGCGACGCCCAGCTCTCGAACTCCGGCCGCGACACGCGCAACTGGTAGAAGTCGCGCTCCGGCTCGGCGGCCCAGATGTGCACCAGGCGGTCCGGCTCTGCGAACGGAAGCGGCCTGAACAGAAACGCGTCGCCCAGGGCGAACGTCGAGACCGAGGCGCCGATTCCGAACGACAGGGCGAGCACCGCGATGGTCGTGAATCCCGGCGTGCGAGCCAGATTGCGAATGGCGTACAGCGTGTCCTGCCAGGCCTGCTCGAGATGCAGCCGGGGGCCCGTGCGGAGCATGCCGGCCGTCGTCTGCCGCCAGGCCCGGGCCTGCGCGCGGCGGCTGCCCGCATCGGTCAGCTCGTCGGCGAACACCTCCTGCATTTCCATTCCGAAGTCGCCCCGGAAGTCGGCCGGGAAGAGCCGCATCAGGGCACGGAAGAGCCGTCGCATCACGCCCTCCCGTGCCTGCCGGCCGGCAGAAGACCCGTGGCCCGCGCCGTGCCCACGAGATCGGCGAGCCTGGCCGCCTCGGCGCGCGCGACGGCCGTGCCGAACGCCGTGAGCCGATACGCACGTCGCCGGTCGTCGCCGCTCTTCACCTCCGTCACGAGGCCGTCGTCGACGAGGCGTTTGATGATGCCGTAGAGGGTGCCGGTGCTGAGCGCGACCCGTCCGTCGGTCCGCGCGGCCACGTCCTTCATGATTCGGTATCCGTGCCGGTCACCCTCGGTGAGGCACACGAGCACGTGGAACATCGCGGGGGACAGCGGAAGCAGGGAATCGGGATCGCGCATCGGAGGCTCCCCGGCCAGGCGTACGGCCTGGTCCAGAGTATACGTCGCGTCACGATATGTCGCAACACGACATATTAGACGGCAGGCTGGATGTCAGGGGTTCTCTCTGCCAGAACACCAGGCGTCCAGACCTGTGGGGGGGCGGCTCTCAGGCTACCCGTTATCCGGTCCTCTCTCGGCCTCGAGCACGGCCTTGAGGTTTCGGCCCTCTTCGTGTTGATGCCGGCCAACGGCCTCAATCCGCTTGCCGAATGCCAGCCGCAGGATGGCATCGACCACAGGCCCCAGGATGGGCGTCCGCAGGCCGATACGAACGGTCGCCGTGAAGCGCGCCCCTGCGCCGGAGGGCGCGATCTCGAAACCGCCGCCGAGTCCGGGGAACATCCGGTAGCGCACCGAGCGGCCTGGTTCGACGTGCGTGAGTGTCATCCGCAGCCGGTGACGTCTGCCATGGAGCATCTCCTCGGCCTCCATCACGGAGCCTTCGGCGAGCGGGGCGCCCAGGACTCGACGCGCGCCGATGTGATCGGGATGCCACGCGCAGTAGTGCTCGGGCAGCTTCTCGAGCCAGCGCCAGACCTGCACCGGCCGAACGTCGATCTCCACCGTATCGCGAAGCTCGATCATCGCGCGCGGGCTGCCCGACAGGCACGCCCCTGCTACCAGTGTCGCAGAGGACGGCTGTGGCCGGATGACGAAATCCCGGATGTCAGTCGGCCCGCAAGGCCTCGATCGGATCGATGCGGCCCGCACGCCGTCAGGCTGGCTCGACGCGTGGCGCCCGATGGGCTCACAAACCACGGGCGAGGGCTCGGCCGCTCAGCCGATGGCTCGCCTGCCGGGCTTGTGATAAAAGAGGCTCTCCCCAGCATGGCGCTCGACGCAGCTACCCGTCTCGGTCCCTACGAAATCGTCGCGCCGCTCGGGGCTGGCGGGATGGGCGAGGTCTACAAGGCCACCGACACGCGACTCGGCCGCACGGTAGCCATCAAGATCCTGCCGTCGCAGTTCTCGGATCACGAAGACATGAAGGCCCGCTTCGAGCGCGAGGCCAGGACCATCGCGGGCCTGAGTCACCCGAACATCTGCACGCTGCACGACGTCGGGCACGAGGTTCCTCTAACCGCACCCGTCGCACCTGGCGCACCTGACGCACTCGACGCACCCGGCACACCTGTCGATTTCCTTGTCCTCGAATACCTCGAAGGCGACACGCTCGCCGCCCGGCTCGAGCGCGGCGCGCTGCCGCTGGCCGACGCGCTGCCGATTGCCATCGCCATCGCCGACGCGCTCGACAAGGCCCATCGCCAGGGCATCGTCCATCGCGACTTGAAGCCCGCCAACGTCATGCTCACCAAAGCCGGGCCGAAGCTGCTCGACTTCGGGCTGGCGAAGTGGACGGCCGGCGAGGGCGACTCGCTCGCCGCGCAGCCGACGCGCGCCGACATCACCGGCCAGGGCATGATGCTCGGCACGCTGCAGTACATGGCGCCGGAGCAGATCGAAGGGAAAGAGGCCGACGCGCGCACCGACATCTTCGCGTTCGGCGCGCTCCTCTACGAGATCATCACGGGCCGCAAGGCGTTCCAGGGCAAGAGCCAGGCCACGCTCATCGCCTCGATCATGAGCCGCGACCCGCGGCCGATTTCGGAGTTCGTGGCGATTTCGCCGCCGGCGCTCGAGCACCTGGTCGAACGCTGCCTGCAGAAGGAACCGGAGAACCGCTGGCAGTCGGCCCACAGCCTCGCGATGCAGCTCCGGTGGATTGCCTACGGCGGCGCGGAGGGCGCGGCGCCCGTCGTCGAGTCTGCGAATCCGAAGCGCGAGCGCCTGCTCGTGGCCGCGCTCGGTCTCCTCGCGCTGGCCGCCGCGGCCTTGGCCGTGCCGGCCTGGTCTTTCTGCGCGGCGCCGGGCCCGAGCCACCGTTCGCATACCGCACGCCGGTCGTGGGCCTCAGCCAATCGGACTTCGCCGTTTCACCCGACGGGACGACGCTCGCATTTGTCGCCCGTCCCGAGTCGAACGGCCCGTCCACGCTGTGGGTCCGTCCGGTGCGCGATCTGGCCGCGCGCCGGCTCGCGGGCACCGACGATGCGTCCCAGCCGTTCTGGTCGCCCGACGGCCAGTCGGTCGGCTTCGTGGCCGGCGGCGTGCTCAAGCGCGTGCCTGTCGAGGGCGGCCAGGTGCTGACGGTCGCTCCGGCCTCGGACGTGCACGGCGCCACCTGGAACCGCGAGAACGTCATGCTCTACGGCTCGCCTGCGGGCATCTTCCGCGTGTCGGCCGAAGGCGGCGCGCCGGAGGCCCTGACCACACTCGAAGAGGGTGAAACGGGGCACTACTTCCCGGATTTCCTGCCGGACGGGCGTCACTACCTCTACCTCTCGTGGGCGAACGATCAGGCGGCAAGAACCGTCTACGCCGCATCGCTCGACGAGACCGGGCGCACGGAGATCGTCGAGGCCGCTTCGAACGCGGCGTACGCCGAACCGGGCTACCTCCTGTTTCACGCCGAAGGGGCGCTTTTCGCGCAGCCGTTCGACGCCGGCGCGCTCGCGCTTTCCGGTGAGCCGCTCCGCGTGGCCGGCGGTATGTCGCACAGCGGCGCCAACGGCCGTGGCGACTTCACGGTGTCGGACGCCGGCGTGCTCCTCTACAACGAAGGCTCCGCCACAGGTGGAGGGACGGGTCGTGCGGGTTTCATCGTCACCAATGCGACGCTTGGCTGGGTGGGCCGGACCGGCGGCTTCCAGGAGCGGGCCGGCGAGTCGGGCCCCTACGGCGACTTCGACCTGTCGCCGGACGGCAGGAAGATTGCGATCACCGTCGTCGAGGCAGGCTCGTCGGCCGACATCTGGGTCATCGACCTTGACCGTGGTGTGCCCGATCGGTTGACGCTCGATCCGGGTGACGACATCAATCCCGTGTGGTCGCACGACGGATCGCGCGTCGCGTTCACGACGTTCCGCAACGGCAACGCGGACGTCTTCGTCAAGAATGCCAACGGCGTCGGCGCCGAGGAGCCGCTGCTCGACTCGGGCAGCCACGAGCAGATCGAGGCGTGGTCGAATGACGGCAAGTTCATTGCGTACGAGCTAGGCGACGATGCGTTCCGCGACCTCTACGTGAAGCCGACCGACGCCGAGGGCGAGGCGTTCGCCGTAGTCACGGGACGGTTCCGCAAGGGCGAGGCGCAGTTTTCACCAAACGGCAAGTGGCTGGCCTACATCACCGACGAGTCGAACACCTACGAGGTGTACGTGATGTCGTTTCCGGACGGGACGGAGCGCCGGCGCGTCTCGACGGCCGGCGGCGGGCAGCCGCGCTGGAGCCCGGACAGCGGGACGCTCTATTACCGCGCGCCCGGTGGACAGATCATGGCAGTGGACATCGGTGCCGGGCCGCCGATGGACGTCACGCCGCCGCGGCTCATGTTCAGCCTGCCTTACAGAGCCTTCGTGGCGGAGAACCCCGACGCGCACATGATGGCGGTCGCGCCCTCCGGAGATCGCTTTCTCGTTCGGATCCCCGCGGGGCAGGCAGCCGGCGCTGCACGCGGCGGTCGCGGTGGCCCCGGGGGGCCGGGAGTGCCCACGGTGCCGGGAAACGCCGCACAGAGCGCGGCTGGAGGAAGAGGCGGCGCCGCGGCCGCGCCGACGTTCGTCGCACCCACGGAGGGGCTGACCGTGCTTCTCAACTGGCCCTCGGCCTTCCGCGGAGGACAGCCATGAGCCGAGCCCGTGCCTGGAGGCGTCAATGGCGCTAGCGGAAGGTACTCGCCTCGGCCCATACGAGATCCACGACGCCATTGGCGAGGGCGGCATGGGCGAGGTCTACAAGGCCACCGACACGCGGCTCGGCCGCGAGGTCGCGATCAAGGTGCTGCCGCCGCACTGGGCCGAGAGCGCCGACATGCAGGCGCGGTTCAAGCAGGAAGCGCAGACGATTGCGTCGCTCAATCATCCGAACATCTGCGCGCTGCACGACATAGGGTCTGTCCCCGCTCACGAAGTGGGACTGACCCCCTCCGATGCCGGCGGAGCACCATCGATCACCTTCCTGGTGATGGAGCTGCTCGCGGGCGAGACGCTGGCCGCGCGTCTCGAGCGCGGCCCCCTCGATCTCAACGACGCGCTCGACATCGCGATTCCCATCGTGGACGCCCTCGACCAGGCACACCGCAGAGGCGTCGTGCACCGCGACCTCAAGCCGGCCAACGTGATGCTCACGCCGAACGGCCCGAAACTGCTGGACTTCGGGATCGCGAAGGTGATGACGGCAGCCGATGGAGGGGCGGGCTTCAGCCCGCCCGGATCCGGGTCGGCTGAAGCCGGCCCCTCCATGAGCTCCGGGAGTCAACTGACGCGTCGGCCGATGCCCACGACGCCTCTGACGACACCGGGCCTCGTCATCGGCACCCTCCAGTACATGGCGCCCGAGCAGATCGAAGGCCTCGAGGCCGACGCACGCACGGACATCTTCGCCTTCGGCGCGATGCTCCATGAGATGGTGACCGGCAGCAAGGCGTTCGAGGCGAAGAGCCAGGTGCTGCTGATTTCGGCCATCGCGACCTCGGAGCCGCCGGCGCTCTCGAGCGTGCAGCCGAAGACGCCGGCCGCCCTCGATCAGGTGGTCAAGGCCTGCATGGCCAAGGACCCGGACGACCGCTGGCAGACCGCGCGCGATCTTCTGGCCGAGCTGCGGTGGATTGCCGAAGGCGGGGCGGCGGCAACGGCCGTGGTCCCGCTCGTCGCGACGACGTCGCATCGCGGCCGGCTCGTGCGCCTGGCGATTCCCCTCGCGGCCGTTGTGGCGATCGCGCTGGCCGTGCCGGCGGCCCGGCACCTGACCGCATCCGAGGCGACGGACGAGATCCGATATTGGGTGCCGACACTGGAGTTGAACCCGGTCCTCAACCTCGAGCCAGTCACCCCTGACGGCACGCTCGCGATCGCGCCCGACGGTGCACGCATCGCCTTTCTGGCGCGACCGAGGAGCCAGAACCCTGCGGACGGGATGTCCGTGTATGTGAACCGCGTCGGCGGCCTCGCCTACGATCTGCTGCCGGGCACCCAGGGCGCCACGCAGCCGTTCTGGTCGGCCGATGGCCAGTGGGTCGCGTACTTCGCGCGCGACCGCATCTGGAAGGTGGACACGGGCGGCGGGCAGCCGCAGGAGGTGGCGCCGGCCGCGGGCTTCCTCGGCGGGGCGTGGAACGCGGAGGGCACGATCATCTACGGATCGGCGAGCGGCATCTATCGCATCTCGGCCGAAGGCGGCACGCCCGAGCTCGTCACGACGCGCGCCGAGTCGGAAACCGGCCACTTCTGGCCGCACTTCCTCCCCGACGGCCGCCGGTTCCTCTATCTCTCGTGGTCGGGCGATGCGGACGCGCGCGCCGTGGTCGTCGGGTCGCTCGACGGCGCGGAACCTGTGCGCGTGCTGCCGGCCGAGTCGAACGCCGGCTACGCGCGGGCGGCGGGCTCCAACCAGGGCTACCTCGTCTTTCATCGCGGCCCGGCCGTCTTTGCGCAGGCGTTCGACGAACGGTCGCTCGAGCTCACCGGCGAACCCGTGCGGATTGCCGACGACGTGGTGTTCCAGGCGGGCAACGGCCGAAGCCTCTTCGACGTATCGGCCACCGGCGTGCTCGCAGTCTGGTCCGACGCGGAAGCCTTCGGCGCCGGCAACAGATTCGGCGGATCCGAGTCGTGGAGCTGGCAGGCGGCGTGGGCAGACCCGTCGAACGGACAGGTGATCGCCACGGTCGGGCCCGCGGGCATCTATCGCGGGGCGGAGGTCTCGCCCGACGGCGCGCGCCTGGCGACACACCGCCACGACGATCCCGGTGGCGACGTGTGGGTGTTCGACGCCACGCAGGGCGAAACGCGCATCACGTTCGAGCCGGGCGACGACAACTCGATGCCGGTGTGGTCGCCCGACGGCGCCGAGCTCGTCTTCAGCGCGCATCGCGAGGGCAAGTGGGGCCTCTATCGGACGCGGTCAGACGCGTCGTCCGACGCCACGCTCGTCTACGAGTCCGCCGAGCCGAAAGTCGCGACCTCCTGGTCGAAGGCCGGCCACATCGTCTTCTGGCAGGAGGACGGGCAGAACCGCGGCGACCTGTGGATGCTGCCACCGGAGGCGACAGCCGGCGGGTCGGCCACGGTCGAGCCCGAGCCGCTCCTCACCTCGAAAGCCGACGAGCGACACGGCCAGGTCTCGCCCGACGGGCGCTGGCTGGCCTACACGTCCGATGCGACCGAGACCGGCGTGTTCCAGGTGTACGTGCGGCCGTTCCCCGCCGGATCGGGCCGCTACCAGGTGTCCACAGCGCCCGCCGACTGGCCCCGCTGGAGCCGCGACGGGAAGACCCTGTTTTTCATGGAATCCACGAGACCTGGGAGCGCGTTTGCCGGAACAACGCTGCTCTCGTCAGCCGTGGACGCGCGCGACGGGACGTTTTTTCGCGAGCCGCCCCAGCCGGTGGTCGGCTTCCGCGCGATCAACGTCGCGCATTCGGGCGGCCCGTATTCCATCTACGACGTCTCGCCCGACCCGAAGCGGCTGCTCGTCTTCCAGCGGTTCATCCCCGAGGAGGCTCCAACCGCCGCAACCGGCGCTCCTGCCGGCGCCGATGTGAACTTCGGCCTGATGGTGGTGAAGGGGTGGGCGAAGTAGTGAATTAGCGAATTAGCGAATTAGTGAATTAGTGAATTAGTGAATTAGTGAAGTACCGCGCGAGCCTCATAGCTTCGGGCCCGCATGCTGGTCTTCCAGCGCTACTTCGCGGACACCCCGGCGGCCACCACGACGAGTGGCCCGGCGGTGGGGGCCGACACCCAGTCCGGCATCGTCATCGCGCGGCATTGGGACAGGGCGATCGAGAGGGAACGGTAGGCCGCTGGCTAGTTCGACGAGCTTGCGGCCTTCCACGATGTCGGCGGGCGTCAGCGGAGTGGTCGGGAACCCGAAGTCGGCGACGGCCTGGAGCAGACGTCGGCCGTTGTCTTCGGTGGGGCAGACCAGGATGTCGAGATCGCCGGTGAATCTCGGCGCTCCATGAAAGGCGAGCGCGTGTGCGCCGATGATGACGAACTCAACGGCACGCGCGGTCAGTACCCGCAGAACTCGTCGAAGTCGGGCGCCAGGTTCAATGAACTGTCTCCGAAGGAACTCGACCGCCGCCACGCGCTCGGCTGGAGGGCGGCTGCGCCAGTACGCGAGCGCGCGGTTTCGATCGAGCTTCGTCGGCAAAGCTCGTCACCGTCAGGACGCTCCGGTCCAACTGGAACTGCATGGGCCCACTGTGCAGGAATGGCTCGTGCTCGTGGAGGGCGCTGGTTGATCTAGTATTTGACGGAGCTTCCAGACGACAGGGCGGGTTGAACCGATGGCATTGACTGAAGGCGTGCGCCTAGGACCGTATGAGATCGTGAGCGCCATCGGCGCGGGCGGGATGGGCGAGGTCTACAAGGCGACCGACACGCGGCTCGGCCGCACGGTGGCCATCAAGATCCTGCCGTCCCAGTTCTCGGACCACGAGGACATGAAGGCTCGGTTCGAGCGCGAGGCCCAGACGATTGCCGGCCTCAGTCATCCCAACATCTGTACGCTGCACGATGTCGGGCACGAGGTGCCCCAGATCGCACCCGCCGCACCTGGCGCACCCGTCGCACCTGACGCACCTGTCGATTTTCTTGTTCTGGAATACCTCGAAGGCGAAACCCTCGCCGAGCGCATCGCCGGCGGCCCGATCCCCCTGCCCGAAGCACTCCCGATGGCCATCGCCATCGCCGACGCGCTCGACAAGGCGCACAAGCAGGGCGTCGTCCATCGCGATCTGAAGCCGGCCAACGTCATGCTCACCAAAGCCGGGCCGAAGCTGCTCGACTTCGGGCTGGCGAAGTGGGCCGAGTCGGGTGGCGACGCCGGGCTTGCGGCGATGCCGACGCGCGCCGACGTGACGGCCAAGGGCACGATGCTCGGCACGCTGCAGTACATGGCGCCCGAGCAGATCGAAGGGAAGGACGCCGACGCGCGCACCGACATCTTCGGCTTCGGCGCGCTCCTCTACGAGATGGTCACGGGCAAGCGCGCCTTCGAGGGCAAGAGCCAGGCGACGCTGATCTCGGCCATCATGAGCCGCGAGCCGCGGCCGATGTCACATCTGATCCCGGTGTCCCCGCCCGCGCTCGAGCACGTCGTCGAACGGTGCCTCGCGAAAGACCCCGACGACCGCTGGCAGTCGGCGCACAGCCTCGTCGTCCAGCTCAGGTGGATCGCCTTCGGCGACACGACGGGCGTGGCACCGGTGTCCGAAGAAGACAAGCGACGCGAACGCTTGACGATGATCGCGCTCGCCGCCCTGGGCGTGCTCGCGGTCGCGCTGGCCGTGCCGGCGGTCCTCGCGCTCCAGGATGCTGACACCGGCGAGCCCTTCGTGTACCGCTCACCGGTCAGGGGCTATGAGGAAAGCGCGCTGGCGCCCGACGGCAGCGCCATCGTCTTCGCGGCGCGGCCCACCGACGGCGGCTCATCGCTCTACTACCGACCGATCGGCGGCCTGACGGCGGTGAAACTCGACGGCACCAACGACGCGGCGCAGCCGTTCTGGTCGCCCGACAGCCGGTTCGTGGGTTTCGTTGCCGGCGGCACGCTCAAGAAGATCGACGTCACGGGCGGACCGGCACAGAACCTCGCGCAGGTCGCCGGCTTCACCGGGGGCACGTGGAACGAGGCCGGGACGATCCTCTACGGGTCTTCCGCGGGACTGTTCCGGGTATCGGCCGAAGGCGGCGCGCCCGAACCGGTGACGACGGTCGAAGCGCCCGAGACGGGCCACTACTGGCCGAGCTTCCTGCCCGACGGGACCCACTACGTCTATCTCTCCTGGTCGGGGGAATCGACCGAGCGCGCGCTGCATGCCGGGTCGCTCGCCTCGGCCGATCGGGCGCGACTGCTGGCGGTCGAGTCGAACGCCGCCTACGCCGAGCCTGGCTATCTCCTGTATCAACGCGAGACGGCTGTTTACGCGCATCCGTTCGACGCGGGCTCGCGCGCATTCACGGGCGAGCCGGTGCGGGTGGCGGGAAGTGTGTCGTTCAACGGCGCCAACGGACGAGGGGCGTTCGACGTCTCGCAGACCGGCGTGCTGGTCTTTTTCGAGGGCTCCGCCGGCAACGTCGTCAGCGGGCGAGGCGAGAACCCGTCCGGCCAGTTCGCATGGCTCACGCGTACCGGCGGCATCCAGGAGCCGGTCGGCGAGCAGGGGCCGTGGGGCGACATCGACCTGTCGCCTGACGGCTCGCTCGTGGCGATGACCCGCGTGGACGGCACCGCGGACATCTGGATCCTCGACTGGCAGCGCGGACAGCAGGGCGTGCCGACGCGCCTGACGCTGGACGCCGGCAACGACGTGAATCCGGTCTGGTCGCCCGACGGCGCCCGCGTGGCCTTCTCGTCGGACAGGAACGGCAACATGGATGTCTTCGTCATGAACGCCAACGGCGTCGGCGAGGCCGAGCCGCTCCTCACCTCGTCCGGCAACGAGTCCGTCGAGGACTGGTCGCGCGATGGCAAGTATCTGGCGTACCTCCTCGGCACGGACGCGCAAGCCGACATCTACGTCCTGCCGATGGAGGGCGGCGAGCCGCTTCCGGTGGTCGTGGGTCCGTACCAGAAGGACGAGCCGCAGTTTTCGCGCGACGGCCGGTGGCTGGCCTACACGTCCAACGAATCGGGCGACTACGAGGTCTACGTGATGTCGTTCCCGGACCTGAACCAGCGCGAGAAGGCATCGGTCGGCGGCGGTGGCCAGCCGCGCTGGAGCCCGGACGGCAAAGAGCTCTTCTATCGCGCGCCGGGCGGCGGCGCGATGGTGGTGGAGATCACGGCCGATCCCCAGCTCGACGTCGGCAGCCCGCAGCAGTTGTTCACGATGACCTTCCAGCCGGGCTATGGAACCAACCCCACACGGCACCAGTGGGCCGTCTCCCCTGACGGGCGTCGATTTCTGGCGCGCGCGCCGCACCTGGCCGGCGCTGGAGGCGGACGAGGTCGAACCGGCGGGCCGGCCTCGGCGCCGGTGAGTTACACGCCGCCGGGAGCCAGAGGCGCCGCGGCGCCGACGGCTGGCCGCGGCGGGCCCGTTCCCGATTTCGGCCTGACCGTCGTCCTCGACTGGCCGGCCGGCATCAGGGAGGGCGACCGATGAGCCTCGGTGCGGGAACGCGGCTGGGCCCCTACGAGATCCTCGAAGCGATCGGCGAGGGCGGCATGGGCGAGGTCTTCAAAGCCCGCGACACGCGCCTCGACCGTCACGTCGCCATCAAGATCCTGCCGCCGCATTGGGCCGACGACGCGGACATGAAGGAGCGGTTCGCGCGCGAGGCGCAGGCCATCGCCTCGCTGAACCATCCGAACATCTGCGCGCTGCATGACATCGGGTCTGAAGTGCCTCAGTTGGCCCTGGGCTCTGGGCGCTCGGCTCTCGACGGAGATGTCCCAGCGCCGAGCGCCGAGAGCCCGGCGCCCGTTGCCTTTCTCGTCATGGAGCTCCTCGACGGCGAGACGCTCGCGGCTCGCCTCGCGCGCGGCGCGCTCAGCCTCGACGACGCGCTCGACATCGCGGTGCCCATCGCCGACGCGCTCGACCAGGCGCATCGGCGCGGCGTCGTGCATCGTGATTTGAAGCCGGGCAACGTCATGCTGACGCCGGGCGGCCCGAAGTTGCTCGATTTCGGCCTGGCGAAGACGCCGGCTGCCCCCAAGGGAAAGGCGGGCTCGAGCCCGCCCGGTTCCGGGCCGGCTCAAGCCGGCCCCTCCGGCAGTTCGATGGTCACGTCGGCCGGCCCCGTACCCACGCTGCCACTCACGACGCCGGGCCTGCTCATCGGCACGTTGCAGTACATGGCGCCGGAGCAGCTCGAAGGACTTGAGGCCGACGCACGGACGGACATCTTCGCGTTCGGCGTGATGCTGCACGAGATGATCACGGGCAAGCGCGCATTCGAAGGCAAGAGCCAGGTCCTCCTGATCTCGTCCATCGCAACGAGCGAGCCCGCGCCGCCCTCCACCGTCCAGCCCCAGACGCCGCCGGCGCTCGATCATGTCGTCAAGACGTGTCTCGCCAAAAGCCCCGACGACCGGTGGCAGACCGCGAGGGATCTGCTGGCCGAGCTGCGGTGGATCGCCGACGGCGGCGCCGCGGCGACTGCGATCATGCCGACAGGCGGCCGACCCGCCCGGCGTGCCACGTACGCCCGCTACGCCCTGGCCGCGATCGCGGTCCTCGTTGCCGCTTTGGCCGTCCCGGCCTACTCGTATTTTCAGGGCCCGGTCGAACGCGGCGAAACGCGCTATCGGCTGTGGACGAGCCCGTCCGACGACACGCCGCACCAGGATGGTTACTTCGCCATCTCGCCGGACGGCCGCAACATCGTGTACCGCGGTGATGAAGATGCCGCCGCCGATCCGAACGGCCTCTACGTCGGGCGCATCGGCGCGACAACCTACCGGCGCCTTCCGGGAACCGACGAGCCGACGCAGCCCTTCTGGTCGCCTGACAGCCGCCACATCGCCTTCATCGCCAGCGGACGACTGCAGCGGATCGAGGCCTCCGGCGGGCCGCCGCAGGTGATCGCGACGGTCGGCAGCTTCATGGGCGGCGACTGGAACGCCGAGGGGACCATCATCTTCGGCACGTCGAGCGGCATCTACCGGGTGTCGGCCGAGGGAGGCACGCCCCAGCCGGTGACCGAGCTCGGCGACGGCGAGGCTGGCCACTACTGGCCGCATTTCCTGCCCGACGGGCGCCGATTCCTGTATCTGGCGTGGGCAACGGAAGTCAGCGCCCGCGCGGTGTTCGCGGGGTCGCTCGATTCGGCCGAGCGCACCCGAGTCATGACGGCCGAGTCGAACGCCGCGTACACGTCGGCCGGCCACTTGCTCTTCCACCGGGAAGGCGCGGTTTACGCCCAGCCGTTCGATGCGGATGCCCTGGCGCTCTCGGGTGAGCCGACGCGGGTGGCCGACGGCATCCTCTTCAACAACGCGCACGGCCTGGGTCTGTTTGCCGTCGCTCGCGACGGCACGCTCGCCTACAGCCAGCCGGACGCCAGCTTTGCGGCCGGCGGCGGTCCGGAAACCTGGCTGTGGCAGCCGGCCTGGATCGACCGCAGCGGCCGGGAGATCGCCAAGGTCGGCCCGTACATGGTCTACCGCGGCGCCGAGGTCTCGCCCGACGGCCGGCGGATCGCGCTCCATCGCCATGACGATGCCGGCGGCGACGTGTGGATCGTCCAGCCCACGGGAAGCGACACGCGGCTGACCTACTCGCCCGAGAACGACAACTCGATGCCCATCTGGTCCCCCGACGGGCAACACGTCGTCTTCAACTCCCAGCGCAACGGCAAGTGGGGACTCTACCGAAAGCTGTCGGACGGCCGCGGGACCGAGGAACTGCTCTACGAGTCGGACGTGCTCGTCGTCCCGATGTCGTGGTCGCCCGACGGCCTGCGCATCGTCTTCGGCTCGGTGCAACCGCAGACGGGCGGCGACCTGTGGGTGCTGTCCCTCGAGGCCCCGGGTGGCGCCGTCTCGGGCGAACCGGAGGTGTATTTCTCGACGCCGGCCAACGAGACGCACGGCCAGATTTCGCCGGACGGCCGCTGGCTCGCGTACGCCTCGAACGAAACCCGCGCGGAGCAGTACCGAGATTTACGTGCGTCCGTTTCCCGAGGGCGCGGGTCTCTGGCAGGTGTCGAAGACGGGCGGCGACTGGCCTCGGTGGAGCCGCGACGGCAAGGAGCTCTTCTTCACGTCCAACGTCCCGGAGGGACAGGCGTCGCAGCCCGGGACCATGAGCGCGGTGAAGGTCGGCGCGAAGGACGACACGTTCGTGTACGAGCCGCCCGTCGACGTCGTCCAGTTCCGCTCCATCAACGTGGCGCACCCGGCGGGCGACTACCCCACCTACGCCGTCGGGCCTGACGGCAACCTGCTCATCTTCATCCGCGCCCTGGACAACTCCGGCCCGACGGGCACACCCGTTGCGGCCACGCCCGACCTCGACGGCGGCCTCACCGTCGCGCGCCACTGGGAAGCGGGACTGCGCAAGTGACGCCGGCCTCGAAGCTCGACATCCAGGAACGCCGTGATGGTGATGTCACGGTGCTCACGCTCATCGGGCAGATCGCGCTCGACGACGGCGATCTGGCGCTGCGACAGCGCGTGCACGACCTGCTGGACGAGGGGCGGAGCAAGATCGTCCTCGACCTCGGAGGCGTGACCTACATCGATAGTTCCGGCGTCGGCATGATCGCCGGCAAGCTCAAGACGGTCCGCGAGCGCGGCGGCGACATGAAGCTCCTCAACACGACCAGCCGCAGCCAGACGCTCCTCGGCATGCTGAAGCTACTCGTGCTCTTCGAGACCTTCGAAGACGAGGCGCAGGCCGTTTCGAGCTTCGCCTGGAAGGGATAGCTCCGCTACGGACGAATCGTCACCGTCGTGATTATCTGGGGCGTGAGGGGCCGGCTCATGTTGCCGTCGCCGCCAAGCGCCGTCGGCGTGTCGGCGATTGCGTCGACGACGGCCATGCCTGCGGTGACCCTGGCGAAAATCACGTAGCTTGGCGGCAGCGGGTAGTTCTCCTGCAGGATGAAGAACTGACTGCCGTTCGTGTTCGGCCCCGCGTTTGCCATCGCGACGTGGCCGCGCAGATAGCCGTCACGGTAGAGCGCCGACGCGCGGTCGATCTCGTCTTCGAACGGGTCGCCCCAGGCGCTCTGGCCGCCCGTGCCGTCGCCGGCCGGGTCGCCGCCCTGGATCATGAAGCCGCGCACGATGCGGTGGAACGTCAGGCCGTCGTAGTAGCCGTGCTCGGCAAGCAGCCGGAAGTTCTCGACGGCCTTCGGCGCGTCCGCCTCGAAGAACTCGATCTCGATCGCGCCGCGATCGGTCTCGATGACCGCGTGCCCGCCACCGGAGCTCCTGGCGCCGGCAGGCACCTTGGGATTGCCGGACGACGGACCGCATCCGGCCGCGAAGAGCAGGCCCACACAGACGACGAGCACGGCCAGGACTCGAGCGGTTCCGGTGTCGCTGCAGCGGCGCGGGTGGGGGAGGTTTGCACAGGAGAGCGCGAGCACGCGACTAGGATACGTCAGCCGTGCGGCGCCAGTGTCCAGTAGGGCGGACTGCACTTCAGCCCGCCCTCCGGCCTTCGAGCCGCCTGTATAATTCGTCCCTCCGTGAAAGGCGTCACCTGATGGCCCTGAAGAGCGGCGACCGACTCGGCCCTTATGAGGTGCTTGCGCCGCTCGGGGCAGGCGGGATGGGCGAGGTCTACCGCGCGCGGGACACGAAGCTCGACCGCGACGTCGCGCTGAAGATCCTGCCGGAGTCCGTTTCGGCCGACCCGGATCGCCTGATGCGCTTCGAGCGCGAGGCCAAGGCACTTGCCACGCTCAACCACCCGAACATCGCCCAGATCTACGGGTTGGAGGGCGTCATCCGAAGGGTGAAGCCGACTCCGGCGCTCGGGATGGAGGGGCCGGCTTCAGCCGGCCCTGACGCGGGCGGGCTGAAGCCCGCCCCGCCGGTCGAGGGTCCGATTGCGCTCGTCATGGAGTTGGTCGACGGAATGAGTTTGGCCGAGCGCGTGGCCCAAGGGCCCGTACCCGCCGACGAGGCGATGGCGCTCGCGGCCCAGATCGCCTCGGCGCTCGACGAGGCGCACGAGAAGGGCATCGTGCACCGCGATCTCAAACCCGCGAACGTCATGGTGACGCGGAGCGGACGCGTGAAGGTGCTCGACTTCGGTCTGGCGATGCGCGTCGATCGCGACGCGGCGTCTGACGAGACGGCGATGAAGACCGAGGCCGGCGCCGTGCTGGGTACGTTTCCGTACATGTCGCCGGAGCAGGTGCAGGGACTCCAGGTCGACCGGCGGACGGACATCTTCTCGCTCGGCACCATGCTCTACGAGATGGTCTCGGGGGCGCGGCCGTTCCGCGGCGAGAATCCGGCCGAGCTGACCTCCGCCATCCTGCGTGACGAACCAGCGCCTGTGCCGCCGGGCTCGCGCGTGCCCGGACCGCTCGATACGCTGATCCGGCACTGCCTCAGGAAGCGACCCGACGACCGGCCATCGAGCGCGTCCGCCGTGAGCGAACAGCTTCGGACGATGGCGTCAGGTATTAGCCAGGTGTCCCAGGCGACCTCGCCAATGAAGAAGACCGTCGTCGTGCTGCCCTTCGTCAATCGGAGCGGCGACCCCGACAACGAGTACTTCAGCGACGGGCTGACCGAGGAGGTGATCGCAGATCTCTCTCGTGTGTCCGCGCTGCGCACGATTTCGCGCAACTCGTCGATGACGCTCAAGAGCACGACGAAGAACACGGCGACGATCGCACGCGAGCTCGGTGTCACGCACCTGGTTACCGGCTCCGTCCGACGGGCGGGCAGCGCGCTCCGCGTGACGGCCGAGCTGGTCGACGCCGGTACGGACGCCTCCATCTGGAGCGACAAGTATTCGGGCACGATCGAAGACGTCTTCGGTATCCAGGAGGAAATCGCCCGCAAGATTGTGGCGGCGCTCCAGGTGACGCTCACCGAGTCCGAGTCCAGACAGGTGGGCGAGCGGCCCATCTCGGACACGGTGGCCTACGACTGTTACCTCCGCGCGCGCCAGGAGATGTACCGCTGGACTCCGGATTCGGCCGAGCGCGCGCATCGTCTCGTCGACGAAGCGATGGCCATCGTCGGGGACGTGCCGCTGCTTCTTGCAACGAAGGGACTGCTGCACTGGAACGACGCCAACACGAATCGCGTGCCGGCGGCCGAAGGTCTCGGCCGCGCCACAGACCTTGCTGAGCGCGCGCTCGCGGTCGAAGCCGACCTGCCGCTCGCGATCTACGTGCGCGGCCTGGCCTCGGCGCTCGGCGGCCGGCCCGAATCAGCCCTTCGCGACCTCTACCGCGCGCACGAGCTCGCGCCGAACGACGCGAACATCCTGACTGAAGTCTGCCGCTTCTCCAATGCCAGCGGCCTCAACCGTCATGAGCCGCTGGTCCGGCGCGTGGGCGAGATCGACCCGTTGACGCCCGTCACGCCGCTGGTCTCGAGCACGTTCTGCTGGGTCAACGGGCGGCGCGACGAGATCGCGGCGCCGGCTCGCCGCGCGATTGCGCTCGCGCCGGTGCCCTCGATGCTGCACATTCTCGGGGCCTGGCAGATCGAAGCCGCCGGCTTCCGCGATGAGGCAGCAGCCATCCTGCGGGAGGTCGCGGCGGCGCTGGTTGGCACCAGCCACGGAGCGTGGGCCGCGTTCCACGAGCGCGCGCTCGCCGGCGACGAGGCCGGAGCGATGGCGCATCTGGCAGGAACAGAGGCACTCGGCGACTTCGGCTCGCTCATGGTGGCCGAGGCCTGCGCGATGCTCGGCCGGCGTGACGACGCCATGCGATGGGCGAGGACGGCGATTGAGTTCGGGTTCGTCAACTCCCCGTACCTGAACGAGCACAGCCGGCATCTGGCAGCGCTGCGCGGAGATGCCGAGTTCCAGGATGTGCTGCGCGGCGTCAAGAGCCGCTGGGAAGCCCTCGTCGCCTGGGAACAGGCTGAACTTCGTAGGGCGGACTGAGTGTCAGCGGGCTCGTGACGGGGCCCAGTTGAGGATGACCGTGGCCGGCCGCGGAGCGGTGTCGACGACCGGCATGACCGCGATGAAGCGTTGGCCGTCTGGCGTGGCCGAGTAGAGGCGGTCTGTGCCCTGTTGTCGCTTCAGCCCGTCGATGGTGAAGAGCGCTTGCGGGCTTCCCACCGGCGGATCGTCGCCGGCGCCAGTCGCGACGGCCATGATCGTGAGGCCGTTGAGAAAGAAGAGTTCCGCGCTGTCGCCGCGCCACACGGGCAACCGACCTCCGCCCGAGGAGACCCGTCTGGGGCCGCCCACACGGGCCGTCCCGTCGAGCCGCTGGAGGTACACCTCCACCTGTCCGGACCCGTCCGACTCGTACGCAATCCAGCGGCCGTCGGGCGACAGGCGTCCCTCCTGATTGTTGAATTCGCCCTCGACGAGGACGAACGGCTCGGCGGCGTCGTCGATGGGCACGGCCCAGAGGTTGTAGCCCGTCGGGCCGTCATCGGACCCGTAGAGGACGAACGCACCGTCGGGAGACCAGTCGGTCGGGCCGCCTGCGCGGCTCCACTGCCGGATGAGGCGCGCGCTCGACGAACCGTCGACCGGCCGGCGCATGACATCGAGAGCGCCTCCGGCGTGTGCTTCCCAGGCGATCTCGCGCTCGTCTGGCGACATCGCCACCAGATGGTCGATGCCGGGATCGGATGTCAGCCGCACGGGTGCGCCTCCCGAGAGTTCCTGCGCCCAGATGTCGGCGGTGCCGACTGACGGATCCTGCTGGACGAACACGAGCCATCGCCCGCCTCGGGACACCAGGACCTCCCGAAATTGACCCTCGGGCCCGATGGTCCCCAGGGTCTCGCCGGACCGGCTGAACCACGTGAGGCGGTCCGTCGTCAGACCTCCCGCCACGTAGGTCAGCACGCCGGCCGGGCTGCCGGCGAAGGCGGCCGCCCCGACGTGTTCCGCAATGGGAAACGGGTCGCCGACCAGATGCAGGTCGGCACGATCCAGGCGCTGTCCGACGAGCGTGCCGGCGCTTTCACGGACGAGCACGTCACCGACGAGGCGCGCGCGGTTCTCCTCGCCCGGCACGAGCAGACGGCGACCGCTGCCGTCGAGCGCCGACGCGTAGAGGCCCGTCTCTCCGCCGAACTGCGTGAAGAGCAACCGGTCGCCGGCGAGCGTGGGATCCAGATCCCGCATGAGCGCGACGTCGGTTTCCGGAATGGGCCGAAGCGCGCCGCCCCCCGCGGAGACCCTGGCGAGCCCCTGCGTCGGCATCGACACCACCATGTCGCCATCGGCCACCCAGATGCCTGCGATCACCTCCGGTACGGCGACGACGAGCGAGGCCGGCCCGCCGTCGCGCGGGATGCGCCGCAGCTGGCCTGTCGCGCGCCCGTGGAACGCCAGTTCCTCGCTGTCGGGCGACCAGAAGACGAGCGTCGCGCCCTCGGTGCCGTCGAGCCGGCGGGCCGTGCCGGCGTCGAGCGTTCGCGTCCAGACGCTCGTCGCGCCAGCCGAATCGCGGACGAGCATCGCAAGATGTCTGCCGTCCGGCGACGGCATGGGAGCGTCGACGAACTGGGTGCCCGCTGGCGGCAGCTCGAGAAACGCGATTGGCGCGAGTGCCGGCGGAGCGGAGGTGAACGACGTCACCGCCCAGGTGATCACGGCGCCGGCCACGAGTGCGGCGATCGCCAGTGGTGCGGCCGAACGTGCTGCACGCGGTCTGGCTTCGGTTGCCGCCGACGTCGGCTCGTTGATGAGCAGCCACACGTCGCCGATGTCTCGCAGCCGCCTGCGCGCGTCTTTCTCGAGGCACGCACTGACGAGGCGTCGCCAGGCCGAAGGCACGATCGAGAGGTCGGGTTCCTTTGTCAGGACCGACGCGATCGTGTCGCTGACCGTGTCCCCGGTGAAGGGGCGCACGCCCGTGAGCGCCTCGTACATCACCACGCCGAAGGCCCAGATGTCGGCGCGCTTGTCGACGGCGCGGCCACGTGCCTGCTCGGGCGACATGTAGGCGGCCGTTCCGAGAATCACCCCGAGGCCGGTGAGCGCGGGGGAGGTCTGGAGGTCCGACGGTCCGATGGTCCGAGGGTCCGAGGGTCCGGAGGTCCGATGGTCCGGAGGTCCGATGGTCCGATGGTCCGGAGGTCCGATGGTCCGATGGTCCGAAGGTTCGGTGTCGCGGATCTTGGCGAGCCCGAAGTCGAGCACCTTGACGGTGCCGTCGTCCTTGATCTTGATGTTGGCCGGCTTGAGGTCGCGGTGGATGATGCCGGCCTCGTGAGCCGCCTCGAGGGCCGCGGCGATCTGGCGGGCGATGGGCAGCGTGTCGGCGCCGGGCGCTCGATCCGCGGCCGCGTCAGAGCCCAGCGCTGAGCGCCCAGCGCCAAGAATGATCTCGTCGAGCGTTCGCCCTTCGACGAGCTCCATTACCAGGTAGTTCGGCCCGACGTCGTAGAGGGAGCAGATGTTCGGATGGTTCAGCGAGGCGATGGCGCGCGCCTCGCGCTCGAACCGCTCGGAGAACGCCTCGGCGGAGATCTTGAGCGCCACGTCACGCCCGAGGCGCGTGTCGCGGGCGCGGTAGACCTCGCCCATGCCGCCGGCGCCAATGGCGGCGACAATTTCGTACGGTCCGAGTCTCTCTCCGGGCGCGAGTGGCATGGGACGGCCGATTATACCGGCTCGAAGCTGGGCGTTCCCCTTCGGGCGTGCTAGCCTCTCGACAGCAGCGACTGGAGCGATTCGCGATGCCCATCGGGAGACTTCCAAGCCCGGTTCTTTTCATCACGCTCGCGGCTGCGATGGCGGTCGGCACGAACACCGGCTGCGCCGAGAGGACGACGCCCATGAACGACGCGCAGTTGACGGACCTTGCCACCCGCTACGCGCAGGCCTGGAGCAGCCAGGACCCGGCGAGGCTGGCGTCGTTCTACGCCGGGAGCGGCTCGCTCACGGTCAACGACGGCGAGCCGTCGGTCGGCCGCGCGGCCATCACCGAGACGGCACGCGCCTTCATGACTGCGTTCCCCGACATGCTCGTCGTGATGGACCGAGTCGTTCGCACGGGCGACGTCGTCGAATTCCACTGGATCTGGACCGGCACAAACACGGGGCCGGGCGGCACGGGCAAGGCCGTTCGCATGGTCGGCCACGAAGAGTGGACGCTCGACGAGGACGGGCTCATCACGTCGTCGAAGGGGCACTACGACGAGGCCGAATACGAGCGTCAGCTCCGTGAGGGTGCGTCACACGCCGAGCCGGCTGGTTCGGGCTCGTCTGCGATATCCTGAGCCCGCTGTGGCCGGGTTGTACTTCGAAGACTTCATCGTCGGTCAGGTCGTCGAGACACGCGGCCTGACCATCACCGAGGCCCACGTAGTCGCCTATGCCGGCCTGTCTGGTGACTTCAATCCCCTGCATACGGACGAAACCACAGCCGCAACCACTCCCTACGGCACTCGTGTCGCGCATGGCCAGCTCGGCATGGCGATGGCCGCCGGCCTCGTCAATCAGACCGGCCGCTACGAAGGCACGACGCTCGCCCTGCTCGGCTACCGCGAGTGGAACTTCCTGAAGCCGATTCACTTCGGCGACACGATTCGCGTGCGGCTGACCATCGAGGAGAAGCGTGAAACCTCGAAGCCCGACCGCGGAGTGCTGCTGCACAAGGTCGAGATCCTGAATCAGCGTGATGAGGTAATCCAGAGCGGCTTCACGAACGTGCTCGTACGCCGGCGAGCCTGATCGCCGCGCCGGATGGACCACCCATGGATACCCTGACCATCCCGGATTCGATCGTCGCGATCGACGTGCACGTGCATCCGTCGACCGAAGAGGCCGAGGCGTCCGGCGGCAAGTACCTCGAGTGGGCCCGGACCTACTTCAAGACATCGGGGCCGACCGTCGTGTCGTACGACGAGACGGCGGCGATGTACCGGGACCTGAACATGATGTGCGTGCTCCTCGGCAAGGACGCGCGCACGAACACGGGATTGCCGGCCATTCCAAACGACTCGATCGCCCGGGCCGTGACCGACCATCCCGATACGTTCATCGGCTTCGGCTCGGTCGACCCGCACCATGTCGAATGGGCGGTGGAGGAGATCCATCGCATCGCAGAGCTCGGCCTGCGCGGGCTGAAGTTTCAGCAGATCGTCCAGGGCTTCATGCCCAACGACGAGCGGTTCTACCCGTTGTACGACGCGGCGCAGAAGCTCGAGCTGGTCACGCTCTTTCACATGGGCACGACCGGCATCGGCGCCGGGGCGCCGGGCGGCATGGGGCTGCGCCTCAAGTACGGCCAACCCATGCTCATCGACGACGTCGCCGCCGATTTTCCGAATCTGCAGATCGTCGCCGCGCATCCGGGATGGCCGTGGTGCCTCGAAGTGCTCGCGATGGCCGTGCACAAGGCCAACGTGTTCGTCGACATGTCGGGCTGGGCGCCGAAGTACTTTCCGGCCGAGTTCGTGCAGCACGCGCGCACGGTGCTCCAGAACAAGATGCTCTTCGGCACCGACTGGCCGCTCATCACCGTCGAGCGATGGCAGCGTGAGTTTGCGGCGTACGAATTCCCGGAACCAGTGGTGCGCAAGATCATGCTGACCAACGCCAGGCGGCTGCTCGGCCTGCGCCAATCCGGTGATACGGAGAAGGAACGATGAGCCTCACTATCGATCTGACGGGCCAGGTGGCCTTCGTCACCGGTGCCGGCGCCGGTATCGGCCGTGCCGCGGCGCTGACGCTGGCCGCGTGCGGCGCGAAGGTGGCCGTCTCGGACATCGATCAGGAGGCTGCCGAGGCCGTCGCGAAGACGATCGGCGCGACCGGTGGTGTCGCGACGATCGCCCCGGCCAACGCTGCCGATGCCGCGGCGGTCCGGTCCGCCGCGTCGAAGGTGGCGGCCGAGCTCGGTCCCGTCCAGATCCTGGTGGCCTCGCACGGCATCATCCGGCCAGCGCTCTTTCACAAGATGACCGACGACGTGTGGCATTCCGTGATCGACGTGCACCTCAACGGCACGTTCTACGCGGCGAGCGCGGTCATCGCCGGCATGATGGAGCAGCAGTACGGCCGCATCATCACCGTCACCTCGCCGGCCGGCGTGCAGGGCACGGTGGGGCAGGCCAACTACGCGGCCGCCAAGGGCGGCATCATCGCGCTCACCAAGTCGATTGCGCGCGAGTACGCCACGGCGGGCATCACGGCGAACGCCATCAACCCGGTGGCCGCGACGCAGATGACCGAGAAGATCCGCACCGACCCCAAGCTCAAGGACATCTACCTCCGGAACATCCCCATGCACCGCTGGGCCGAGCCCGACGAGATCTCGCCGCTCATTGCCTTTCTCGCCTCGCCGCTCTCGAGCTACATCACCGGGCAGGTATACGGGATCAACGGCGGGCTGACGATGGCGTGAAGGGGGACGGGTCTCGCTCGCGCGAGCAAGACCCGTCCCCTACACATGCACTCCTTGACAGGTTAGGAGAGCTGGTTGATACTCCTGACTCACTTAGGAGAGAACCCGCGATGCCGCCAAAGGCCGAACTGCTGCCCGGCACTCTCGACCTGTTGATCCTGAAGGCCGTCTCGCTCAACCGCCAGCATGGGTACGGCGTCCTGCTGCGTATCGCGCAGATCACCGGCGGCGCGCTCACGATTGAGCAGGGCGCGCTCTACCCGGCCCTCTACCGCCTGGAGCACCAGGGGCTCCTGGCATCGGAGTGGGGCGTATCCGACAACAACCGCCGTGCGAAGTTCTACACGCTCACGGCGGCTGGCCGGCGGCGGCTGCAGGCGGCAACCGCCGGCTGGGAGCAGCTCGTGGCAGCGATGGCCGCGGCACTCGCGACACGGCCGGACGAGGTGTGAGCGTGCGGGCCCGCCTCCGCTCGTGGCTTCGCGTCATCCTTCGCCGAGACGGCTGGGAGCACGAGATGCGCGACGAGATGGCCTTCCATCTCGACGCGCGCGTGGACGATCTCGTTCGAACCGGCCTTTCGCGACGCGAAGCCGAGCGGCGCGCGCGCCTGGAGTTCGGTGGCCTCGAGGGCTGGAAGGAACACTGCAGGGAGGCCACCGGCGCGGGCGCGCTCGACGAAACCTCACGCAGCGTACGCGACGCGTGGCGTTCGGCGCGTCGCAATCCTGCCTTCACCGTCGTCGCGCTGCTGACGCTGGCGCTCGGCATCGGGGCGAACATCGCGCTCTTCAGCGTGCTCCATCCGCTGCTCCTGAGCCCGCTGCCCGTGCGAGACCCCGGAAGCCTGTACCAGGTCGTGCTGTCGACGGTCCGACGGCCGTACTACGGCATCCCGCACTCCAAGTACCGCACGCTTGGGGAACAGATTCCCGTGTTCGAATCGCTCTTCGGCTGGGGCGGGCGGGGCGAGTACGACGTGCGGTCGGATGACCGCACTGACCGGGCAAACCTCACGATCGTCACGGGCAGCTACTTCGAGGGACTCGGCGTCCGGCCAGCCCTCGGCCGCCTCATCACGCCGGACGATGACAGAACGGGCGTGTCGGCACACGTCGCCGTCGTGAGCCATCGATTGTGGCAGCGTTTCTTCGACGGCGACCCTGCGGCCGTCGGGCGGTCGATCACCGTGAAGTGGGCGACCCAGCAGGACCTCGAGCTTCGTGTCATCGGCGTCGCGCCGCCGGAGTTCGCCGGCGCCGAGCCTACCGATCCCGCAGACATCTACGTGCCCGTCTACGCCTTTGAAGTGCTCCGGCCGCAGCTCCTTACCGGCACCGGGAACATGTGGATGCACGTGATGGGCCGGCTCCGGCCCGACGTGTCTTTCGAGGAGGCGTCCGTTCGGCTGCGCGACGGCTGGTCGCGCATCGATCGGGAGGCTCAGGCCGAACGAGGCGACAACACCAGGCCGGAGTACATGGTCCTCGAGAGCGGCAGCCACGGCTATTCGGAGGTCAGGGTCGAGTTCTCGCGGGCCGTGGTGATCCTGATGGGCCTCGTGGCGGTCGTTCTGCTGATCACGTGCTCGAATCTGGCGTCGCTGCTCTTCGTGCGCGCCGCCCGCCGTTCCGACGAGATATCGATTCGCACCGCCCTCGGCGCCACGCGCGGCCAGCTCGTCCGGCAGTGGCTCACCGAGTGCCTGCTCCTCGCCTTCGCCGGCGGCGCGCTCGGCCTCCTCGTGGCGCGCTGGATGACGGAGGTGCTCCTGACCTTCGTTCCTGAAGCAAGCCGGCCAGGCCTCGCATTCGAGATCTCGACTCCCGTGCTGCTGTTCTCGCTTGGTCTCACGCTGGCGGCGGGGCTCATCGTCGGTCTGCTGCCGGCTCTACGGTCATCACACGTGGATCTTGCGACCGCGCTTCGCGCGCACGCCACGTCGGCAGCCGCCGAACGTGGCCGGGCCGCGCGGCTGGTGCTTGCCGGACAGATTGCCGCGTCGCTCGCGCTCGTGACCGGCTCGGTGCTCTTCGCGAGGACGTTGTCGAATCTCAACTCGGTCGATACGGGGTTCGATCGTGAATCGGTCGTCTACGCCACTCCGCAGTTCTTCAGCGCGCGGTACCCGAACAGTCGCCGATTCGAGGTCATGGAGCAGGTCATCCCGACGCTTCGCCGGTCGAGCCTGTTTCGCGCCGTGGCGGTCAGGTCAGGTGCCCATCCTGTTCGGAGGCGCCGGAGGCTGGGGCTGGCTGCGCGTGCCCGGCTATACCTTTGCGCCCGACGAGGACAACGCGGTCACAACTATCATGGTCGCACCCGGCTATTTTCGCGCGCTCGGGATTCCGTTCGTGGCCGGCCGCGATTTCGAAGATACCGACGCCGCCGCAGGCGCGCGTCGCGATCGTGAGCGAGCGACTGGCCCGCCATTACTTCCAGGACCGGAATCCGATCGGCCAGCAGATCTCGTGGGGCACGTCACGACCGGTGGAGATCGTCGGCGTCGTGCGCGACATCAGGGATGAGCACCTGCGGGAGCCGCCGAAAGAGATTGTGTATCGGCCGAACAGGAGCACAGCTTCCAGGCACGATCATCGCCGGACCAGCCGACGGAGTGGATGTCGACGCCGCCGAGAGCGCGCTGCGGGCCGCGATCTCGGCCGCCGCGCCAGATGTTCCCGTCAACAGCGGACGACTTTCACTGGCCGTGCGGGAGTCGCTCGGTCGTGACCGGCTCGTGACGCAACTCTCGACGGCCTTCGGCGTCCTCGCTCTTCTGCTCGCGTCGATCGGGCTCTTCGGCTCGGTCGCGCACTGGGCGAGCGGGCGAACGCGCGAGATCGCGATTCGGATGACGCTTGGCGCCACCCGGTGGGACGTCGCACGAATCGTGCTCGCGCAGGGCGTGTCGGTCACCGTCGCCGGCGTGCTGGCGGGCGTGCCGGTGGCGATGCTCGCGGCCCGGCTGGTCGAGCCTTTGCTCTTCGGCGTGTCGGCTTCGGATCCAGGATCGCTGGCGACGGCCGCCCTGCTCCTCGGCGCCGCGGGCCTCGTCGCCGCCAGTTGGCCGGCCCTTCGTGCCGCGCGACTCAATCCGCTCGACGCGTTGCGCGACGCCTAACCCCGGTGGCCATCGGTGGCCACTTGCGTTGACGCACTCGCGGTATCCCCAGGAGGGGCCGGCTTGAGCCGGCCCACGGCCGGGCGGGCTGAAGCCCGCCCCTCCGACTCGCGGTATCCCCAGGAGCCAGGATCGTCGTCGACCCTCAGTCCCGTTCGATGACTCTCAGGATCTCGCCGGACCGGATGAGTCCGAGCACGCGCTCGATATCATCCGCGAGCTCGCGGTCGGCTTCGACGAAGGCCGACACGCGGCGAATGGCGTCGTAGACCCGGCGCGTAGCGGGCGCGAGCTTGTCGGCTCCGCGGAGATCGGCGGCCTGCGCGAGGATGAGCAGGTGCATCGCTGCGGCCACCTCGGTGAGCCCGACGATCTCGCGGGCCTGGCGCGCGGCCGCCGCACCCATCGAAACCTTGTCCTGCGTGTGGCACGCCGTCGACCGGCTGAACGTCGTCATCGGCGTGGCCGCGTTGAGCGCTTCGGCGGTCACGGCCGAGATCGCAAGCTGCATGCCCTTGAAGCCGTAGCGCAGGCCTGCTTCTGGATGGTCGTCAGGGACCGGCGCGGCGCAGCAGACACCGAGACCGTTGTTGTACTTCTCGTCGTTGACGAGCTGGAACTGCCGGTCGATGAGATCGGCGACGCTCGCCACCGCAATCTTGACTGTGTCCATCGCCAGGCCAATGTGAAATCCCGAGAAATTTCCGCCGCTTGCGACCGTGCCGGCCTCCGGGTCGTAGAGCGGGTTGTCGTTGCTCGAGTTCAGCTCGATCTCGACGATGCGTCGCGCCCAGGCGAGCGCGTCGCCAAGCGCGCCGATGCACTGGGGCGCGCACCGTATCGAGTAGTTGTCCTGTATCTGACGTTCGAGCGGGCGCACACCTGACTGCAGCGTGCCCAACTGCTCGACGAGCTCCGGGAAGCTCTGTCCGAGCCGTGTGCCGTCGAGCAGCCGTCGGATGCGCGCCGCCGACGCAATCTGGCCGGCGTGTGGCTTGGCGACCTCATGCAGAAACGGCTCGAAGGGACCGACGATGCCGGTGAGCGCTTCGGTGGTCAGGGCCGTGCAGGCGTCGGCGACGACGGCCAGCCGCTCGGCGTCGAGAATGGCGAGCGCGCCGAGCCCGGCCATGAAGCTCGTGCCGTTGACGAGCGCGAGGCCTTCCTTGGGCTCGAGCGACATCGGTTCGAGCTCCTCTTCGGCCAGCACGTCGGCCGCCGGCCGAACCAATCCCTTGTAGTGCACCTGTCGCCTGCCCATGACCACCGCGGCCACGTACGACGACGGAATCAGGTCGCCGCTGGCTCCGACCGACCCGATCGACGGCACCCACGGGATGATGTCGCGGTTCAGGAGTTCGACGAGCCGCTCGATGAGGGCGAGACGCACGGCCGAGTAGCCGCGCGCCAGGCAGTTGACGCGCGCGAGCAGCAGGGCGCGGCATGCGTCAACCGACAGACCGTCGCCGACGCCGCACCCGAGAAACGTGATGAACGTCTCCTGCAGGCGGGCGGCTCTGTCCGCGCCGACTTGCTGGCTGACGGCGTGACCGGGGCCTGTCGTTACGCCGTAGATCGGTTTGCCGCTCTCCACGAGCGTGCGGTTGAGCGCGGCCGTTGCGTCGATTCGGGCGCGCACCGCGGGGTCCCCGGAGAGCGCCACTCGAGCCCGCCCGAGCGCCACGGCTCCAACATCGTCGAGCGTCAGGCCGCGGCCGTCGATCGTGATCGTCCTGGTCATCAGTGGCCTTCCTTGCCGGGCGGCGGTTGGCTCGTCACCCGGGATGAGGCGTCGAGCCGCTCCCTGATCTTGTACTTCAGGACTTTGCCCGCGGCATTGCGCGGCAGATTGTCGGCGAACTCGATGCGCCGTGGCTTCTTGTACGACGCGAGCGCGGCGCGACAGTGCTCGATGAGCGCGTCGGCGGTGACGGCCGAGCCTGGCCGGCGCACGACGACCGCCACAACCGATTCGCCCCACGTCGGGTCCGGCACGCCCACGACCGCGGCGTCGGCCACCGCGTCGTGCCGGCGCAGCACGTCTTCCACCTCGCGCGAGTAGATGTTCAGGCCGCCGCTCAGAATCATGTCCTTCTTGCGGTCGGACACGTGCAGGTAGCCGTCGTCGTCCAGGTAGCCGAGGTCGCCGGTTCGGAACCAGCCGTCGTCGAATACGCTCGAATCCACGCTCGATCCGTTCCAGTAGCCGAGCATGACGCCGGCCGTGCCAGGCTCGCCGGTGCGGACGGCGATCTCGCCCGTACCGCCGACAGGCATCGTGTGGCCGTCGTCATCGAAGATCCGCAGGTCCACGCCGTCGAGTGGACGCCCGGCGGCCGTCGGGTGAGTCAACTGATCGGCCGACGAGAGCACGGCAATCTGGCCAGACTCGGTGGAGGCAAACAGGCTGACCAGCTCGGCGGTGGGGAAGAGCTCGAAGATGCGCGTCCTCAGCGAGACCGGACAACCTTCGGCGGTCGTCAGGATCGTGCGCAGGCTCGAGTGATCGAAGCGTGAGGTCGACGATGCCTGGTCGATCATGCGGATCATCGTGGGCACGAGGCCGGCGAGCGTGACGCGGTGCCGCTCGACGAGGCGAAGCGCCTCGTCGGGATCGAAGCGCCGCATCAGCACCCCGGGCGCGCCGACACCGACGCTCTGGACGAGCCGTGCCCATCCGGCACGATGGGCGAGCGGAGTCGGGTTGAGGAAGACGTCCCGCTCGGAGTATCCGAAGTTACGGACCGAGATCTCGTGGGTGCCCGACACGACGTTGGCGTGCGTCAGCACGGTACCCTTGGGTGTGCCCGTCGTGCCTGACGTGTAGCAGATTGAGTGCAGATCGAGCGGCTTCAGGTCCACGTCGGGGCGCGAGTCGTCGGCCGAGGCGACGGCCTCGGCGTAGTCGACCGCCCAGGAAGTGGCCGGACCCGAACTGGCCGTGACGCCCAGCGCCGGGATCTCGGCGAAGCGCGGAGCTTCACGCAGGCGTCGGCGCACACGATCGACTTCGCCGACGAGCTCCTGTTCGAAGACGAGCGTCATCGGCCGGCCGTGGCCGAGAATCGACGCTAGCTCATCGCCGGCGAGCCGGGCGCTCACCGGGACGAGCACGG
Source organism: uncultured Acidobacteriota bacterium (assembly GCA_963752045.1). Taxonomy (GTDB): domain Bacteria; phylum Acidobacteriota; class Vicinamibacteria; order Vicinamibacterales; family SCN-69-37; genus DATKDF01. Next base: position 133,453 of record CAVVWN010000004.1, read on the forward strand.
CGCCAATCTTGCTCGCGCCGAAGAAGACGTCGACCCATTCGGCGCGATTGCCGGCATAGAGTGCCACGCGGTCGCCCCGCCGAACGCCGAGCGACTCGAGAAACCGGGCAGCCCGGTTGGAGCGGCGGTCGAGGTCTCGAAACGAGAACGACTGGCCGCCGAAGACGAGCGCGATGCGGTCGCCGGCGGTGTCGGCGTGCCGTTCGAGCAAGCCGGCGGTCGTCATGGATGGCAGCCTACCTCAAACACACTACAATCGCCGATGTGACGCGCGACGTGCCGACCCCGTGGATTCGCGCGCTTGGCCTCGCCGGCTCCGTCATCCTTGCCGCCTTCACGCTGTGGCTCTACGCCACGGCGCCCCGGACGATGGCCGAGGTCACCGGAGGGCTGGCCTCGACGGCCGGGCTGTACCGCGTCGATCAGGCGGCGTTCGCTGAGGGTCTCCGCTTCTTCCGCGCCGACCAGTTCGAGGAAGCGCGGCTCGTCTTCGAGCGCATCGACGCCGCGCGGCGCGATCCCGTCGTGCAGTTCTACGTTGCCTACAGCCACTACCGGCAGGGCTGGGGCCGGTTGGCGAACGACGACGAGCAGTTCACGCTGGGGCTGGCGGCGCTCGATCGGGCCGAGGAAATCGCGCCGGGCGGCCGCGTGGTGGTCGACGACGCGGACCTCGGCGCACCGACGTCGGACGAGCTGCGGATTGAGTTTCTGGAAGGGCTGCGGACGGATCTGTCGGACTTCAATCCGATGAACGCCGTGAGGACGCGCAAGTGAACGCCGCGGCACGCGCCTGGCGAACGGCAGTCGTGCTGCCATGGATGCTGCTCGGCGTGGCGCTCGTCGCATCGCTTCGGATCACATTCGAGGGACAGCTGCGCGTGCTGCCGCCGCCGCTCTCGGCGCTGGTGCTCGCGCTCATCGTCATAGCCGTGCTCGTACGGAGCGGGCAATTGGCGCCGGCGGTCCTCGTTGACCGCCATCAGCCGGTGTTCGGGCGCGCGGCCGGTGTCGTGGTGCTCCTGGCGGTTGGCTGGGCGTCGGCCTGTGTGATGGCGCTCGTGATTCCGGAGTCTGGCCTGCCGAGACTGGCCGGCCTGATTCTGGTCGGGTCGCTCCTGGCGAACACACTCGCAGCTTCAGGGAGCCGGCTTGCCGCCATGCGCGCGCTCTTCGTCACCTGCCTCGCCGGTTTCGTCCTCAAGTTCATCGTGCTCGACGCGCTGTTCGAGCCGTCGCGCGGCTTTGGCGGCCGGTTGGTCACGGCGCTTCTCGAAGGCGTCACGCTCGGCGGGTTCAGCCACGTGCCCTGGGCGCCCATCACGGGGTACCTCGCGTTCGGCACGGTCATCATGTACTTCGTCGCGCTGCTGCTCCTGCCGCGTGCGGGGGAGATGGGGTTGGCGGCGGGGGTGGCGGCAGGTACGACAGGGTTGGCGGCAGGTACGACAGGTACGACAGGTACGAGGAACCTGCAGTCGTTCTAACCTTCTCAAGTACGCGGATTCTGCCAGCCAGGCGAGGCTCGTGTCGGCACTTTCACTGCCTGCGGGGCGGCATGGAAGATGCACTGCCGGTTCTGATGGCGGCACGGCATTTCAGGGAGCTCATCGCCTGGCAGTTGGCTGATGCGTTCAAGCGGGAAGCCCAGCGAATCGTTCTGGAAAGCCCAGGGGCCCGCGCGGACCTGCGGTATCGCACCCAGCTTCTCGAAGCCGCAGGCGCCGTCAGCAAGGACATCGCCGAAGGGTTCCTGCGTTATTCAGCCGGCACCTTCGTGCGCTTCCTGGACTACGGCCTCGGATCCCTCGTCGAGGCCGAGACGAGGCTCAAAGACGGCATCGAGCGCGGCTACTTCACCGAGTCCCGCTGCGAGGACGCCTTCCGCCTCGCGCGACGGTGCCTGACCGCAACGGTCCGCCTCAAGAAGAGCCAGCAACACTACCTCCAAGCTCACGCACCCTCACGCAGAAGGAACTAAACGATGCCGGCCCGAATGCAGGTTCCTCGTACCCGTCGTACCCGTCGTACCCGTCGTACCCGTCGCAACCCGTCGTACCCGTCGTACCCGTCGTACCTGTCGTACCTGTCGTACCTGTCGCAACCTGTCGTACCTGTCGCAACCTGTCGCAACCCGTCGCAACCTGTCGCAACCTGCCGTCAACCCCGCCGGCCTGTATAATCCCGGCAACATCCCATGACTCGCATCACGCTGGCCCTGCTCACCACGGCATCCCTGCTTCTCGTGGCGTCGGCGCAGTCGCCGCAGGGTGGCGATCAATTCCTCGACGGTATCGGCGAGACGGGGCTCGTGGCCCGTTACGTCCTCGGCGGCAACGTCGAAGACGCCTCGCGCAACCAGCTGCATGCGGCGCTCAGCGGCAGCGGCGCGGAGTTCGTCGAGGACGCCCAGTTTCGACAGGTGCTCCTGCTGACGGGCGACGGGAGCCACGTCGTCCTTCCCGGCCGGGCCCTGGAAGCCGAGGACACGATGAGCGTCGTCGGCTGGGTGTATCTGCCGACGGGCGCCTCGGGTCCGGTCTTCGACTTCGGCCGCGACGCCGCGAACCGGCTGTCGGCGTTTGCGAGCCGCTCCGGGCTGCGCGCGACGATCGTGGCCGACGGCCAGGTGCGCGGCGCGATCTCCTCCGGCGCGGTGCCCGAGAACCAGTGGGTGCACTTCGGCGTCGTGCTGGATTCGGCGAGCCAGGTCATGACGCTGTACGTCGATGGCGCGCGCGCTGGTCAGGCCACCGGCGTGGCCGCGCGCGCGGCCGACATCGGCGCGACGTCGGCATCCGCCAACCGGCTGTTCCTCGGTCGCTCCCTGGAGGACGGCATCCCGTCGCTCCACGCCCGGCTGCGAGACGTGCGCATCTATCGCGTCGCCCTCGCCGACGAGCAGGCCGCCACGATCCGCGCCAATGCGCTTTCGGTCGGGCAGACGGCGCGCGCGCGGGGGCGCGGTGCGCGGCCCGTGATCTCGACCGCCAACATCCCGGACGAATGGGCGCTCGCCGCGCGGTTGTCGCACGTGCCCGACATCACGGTGGAGACGATCGTCGGGACGCTGCCGCGGCTGCCGCCGACCGTGCGTCCCGTCTACCGCGACAACGCCCGGGGACCCGACGTGCGCGTGCTCTGGCCGGCGCCCACGGACACGACGGCCGTCCTCAGGCCGGGCACCTACACGGTGACCGGCCGGATCGCCGGCACCACGCTCACGCCGAAGGCCACGGTCATCGTCAAGGTGCCGATCGGGACGATGACGCCGCCGAGCCGGCTCGCCGAGCCGTTCCTTCTGAGCGATGTCGTACTCGATCGGGACGCGCAGCGGACGCGAGACGCCGTTCATCGCGCAACCGCGACAAGTTCATCCGCGGCCTCGCCGCGACCAACCCCGACAGCTTCCTCTACAACTTCCGGGACGCGTTCGGCCAGCCGCAGCCGGCCGGCGCCGCACAGCTCGAAGGATGGGACAACCAGACGACGAGGCTGCGCGGGCACGCGAGCGGCCACTACCTGAGCGGCCATCGCGCAGGCGTATGCGGGCACGACCTACGACGAGGCGCTGCGCGCGACCTTTCTCCAGAAGATGAACTACCTCGTCGACACGCTGTACGACCTCTCGCAGAAGTCCGGCCGCCCGGAGCGAGCAGGGCGAGCCGTCGGTCGCCAACCCGACTGCGGTGCCGCCCGGCCCGGGCCGCGAGGGGTACGACTCGAATCTGCGCGCCGGCGCCATCCGCACCGACTACTGGAACTGGGGCGTCGGCTTCATCAGCGCGTATCCGCCCGACCAGTTCATCATGCTCGAGCACGGCGCCACGTACGGCACGCGCGACTCCCAGATCTGGGCGCCGTACTACACGCTGCACAAGATCCTCGCGGGCCTGCTCGACTGCTACGAGGTCGGCGGCAACCCGAAGGCGCTCGAGATCGCCCAGGGCATGGGCGCCTGGGTGCACGCACGGCTCTCGGCGGTGCCGCCCGAGACGCGCACCAGCATGTGGAACCGCTACATCGCCGGCGAGTACGGCGGCATGAACGAGGTGATGGCGCGGCTGTTCCGGCTCACCGGCGACCGGCCGTTCCTCGAGACCGCGACGCTGTTCGACAACACGGCGTTCTTCTTCGGCAACTGCGGCGCACGAGGACGGCCTCGCAAGGAACGTCGACACGGTGCGCGGCAGGCACGCCAACCAGCACATCCCGCAGATCACCGGCGCGCTCGAGACGTTCCGCGAGACGAACGAGCTGCCGTACTACCTCATCGCCAGCAACTTCTGGGAGATCGTCAACGGCGGCTACATGTACAGCATCGGCGGCGTGGCCGGCGCGAAGACTCCGAACAACGCCGAGTGTTTCCCGGCCCAGCCCGACACGCTCTGGCAGAACGGCTTCGCCGACGGCGGGCAGAACGAGACCTGCGCCACCTACAACCTGCTGAAGCTCGACCGCCAGCTCTTCATGTTCGACCAGACCGCGAAGTACATGGATCACTACGAGCAGGCGCTCTACAACCACATCCTCGCGTCGGTCGCCGAGGACGACCCCGGCAACACGTACCACGTGCCGCTCAACCCCGGGGCGCAGAAGCGGTTCGGCAACGCGGACATGAGCGGGCTTCACCTGCTGCAACGGCACGGCGCTCGAGAGCAACACCAAGCTGCAGGACTCGATCTACTTCAGGAGCGCCGACCATCAGACGCTCTACGTCAACCTGTTCGTGCCGTCCACGCTGACCTGGAGCGAGCGCAATCTCGCCATCCGGCAGGTCACCGACTTCCCCTACGCCGACACGACCCGGCTCATCGTCGAGGGCGAGGGAGATTTCGATCTGAAGGTGCGCGTGCCGCGATGGGCCACGCGCGGTTTCGAGGTGACGGTCAACGGTCGCCCCCGCACGGTCGAGGCCGAGCCGGGCAGCTACGTGTCACTCGGAGGGACGTGGCGCGCGAATGACACGATCGAGATCCGCATGCCGTTCGGGTTCTCCCTGGATCCCGTGATGGATCAGCCGAACGTCGCCAGCCTCTTCTACGGGCCCGTCCTGCTGGCGGCGGAGGAAACCGGACCGCGGACCGACTGGCGCCCGGTGATTCTCGACGCCGACGACATCGGCCGGTCGATCCAGGGCGATCCCGCGACGCTGCGGTTCAGCATCGACGGCGCGCCGTTCAAGCCGTTCTTCGAGTCCTACGGCCGCCACTCGGTCTACCTGCACGTCACGCTGCGGTAACGACGAACGATCCGGACGTCGGCCCGCCCGCAGCCCGCCTAGTCGAGCAACGGGTCTTTGAACAAAGGCTGCTCGCCGAGCGAGATGACGAAGCCGTACGTCGCCACACCTGCGAAGATCAGCATCGTCACGACCGACCACGGGAAGTACCAGGACGACGTGTCGAGCGTGAGGGGAAAGCTGCCCCACGATGAGAACACGACCACGGTCAACATGGCGAAGAGGCCGAAGCGGGTGAGCACGAACAGGCCGATGCCGAGCGTCGCTGCCCTGACGGCCACGTCAGGCCAAGGAGCGCCCAGGAGGAGGAGCGACCCGGGAATGATCGTCATCAGTGCAGCGGCTGCAAGCCACGCCCGCCGGAACAGGACACGCAGCAGCATGAAGCCGAGCAGAAGGGCAACCGGCACGAACAGGGAGCTCTGCATCACCAGGAAGAAAAGCGCCAGGAAGTGCTCGAGACCACCCACGCTGTCGAGGCCGTAGGCGGCCGGCACCGGCGGCGGCTCCCCGACCCATCTGGCCGCCTCGGGCAGTAACCAGGCGACCGACAGCGCGACGCCGGCGAGAGCTCCGACGAGCAGATGACGACCGACGAGCGGATCGCGCAATCGGCCTTCGAGCATGCGTTGCCAGGCGATCAGCGCGTGTGGCCAGAGCCGGCGGACGTACGGCTCGATGGTCATGTAGCCCAGCCAGATCAGGATGGCCAAAAGCGCCTGTATGGCCAGGTTGCCGTAGAACACTTCGAGGAAGGCCTCGACCGAGGTCGTCGTAGTCATCAGGTCGGCGACGGTACCGAGGGCGGCGAACACGATTACGAGCCGAATCGCGCCGGCGGAATTGCTGCGTCCGAGACGGGTATTCCGTCGCGCCAGCAGCGCCGAGCCGACCATCAGCGTCAGTCCGAAGACAAACACTATGGAGGTGCCCAGAAGCTCGGTCGCCGACCTCGGCTCGGCTGCGTCTGGCTGTCTCGACGGTCTGATGATCTCGAACCAGACCGGTTTGCCGCGAAAGGACGCCGCCTCGACTCGAAGGCCATCCCGCACCCAGGCCTGCCGCAGGTCGCTCGGGACGTTGGGCGGCGTCCAGAGCGGCGTCGCCGGTTCGAATTCGGATGGATCCAGCCCGGCCAGGTCGAAGAGCGCATTCCAGTCGGGATCTGAGTCAGCGTCCGCGACGGTCTGTTCGGGCGGCACGGTCTGGAACAAGAAGAGACGTCCGTCCGGACCGAGCCGGACGAACGACATGCCCGCCACCGTCATGGGCGGGTCGAACGATCCGGTTCGGCCCGTGCCACTGAGTGGCACGAGCGCCACCGGGCTTTCCCGGTACCAGAAGTACACAACCGGCGGTACAGCCGTCGCGAGCTGTCTCCAGCGATCGGGTGAATCGTCCTCGCGTGCGATCTGCCGGGTCTCCAGGTCGCTGTAGCCGAAACCGAGCGCCACATCGACGGGCGCCGCCTCGTATCCGATCCTGGCGATCGACGCGCGCGCTGCCGACCGAAGCTCAGTCGGAGACATCGGCAGCGGGACGTAGCTGAACATCGAGAACGACGAGTAGCCAATCCAGACGGTAGCCAGCCCGACGAAGACTGCCGCTAGACACGCCGCCGCGACGGCCGGCCGCAGCGCGCCGCTTCCGCCAGCGCGCGCCACCATCTCCGGCGACGGCGTCTCGCCGGCGGCTTGCGCCATGGCCAGCGGGTCGCCGCCTGGAAGCGCGGCGGCAAGCTCGGCGGCTGATGCGGGCCGGCGTGCCGGATCGGGATCGAGGCACCGCAGAATGGCACGCTCGACGACCGGGTCGAGCCCCGTCACGTGCGCCGACGGGCTCGTTGGCGCCGATCGCTGGAGCTGGAGGAGCTCGTTGACCTGCGCGGCTTCGTACGCGCGCTTGCCGGTGAACAACTCGTACAGCACGAGGCCGAGCGCGTAGATGTCGGTCTGTGTGGTCAGCTCGCCGCCCGACAACTGCTCGGGCGCCATGTACTGCGGCGTGCCGGCACGCGCCTCCGCGCCGCTGATGCCTTCGGTCGCGCCGGCCAGGCCGAAGTCCGTGATGCGAGCTCGACCTCGACCGTCGAGCATCACGTTCGCCGGTTTGAGGTCGCGGTGGAGCACGCCTTCGGCGTGCGCGGCTTCGAGGCCTGCGCAAAGCTGGCGAGCGATCTCCACGGCCTTGTCCTCGGGCAGCCGTCCAATCCGTCTGAGGAGCGACGCCAGGTCTTCGCCGTCGACGTACTCCATCGAGAGAAAGTGACGGCCGTCCGCCTCCGCGATGTCGTGCACGCGGCAGACGTTCGGATGCGTGACGCGCAGCGACAGCCGCACTTCGTTGAGGAAGCGGTCGAGCCGCTGCGGTTCGGCCTCGACGTCCTTCGGCAGGAACTTCAGGGCGACGGGCTGACCGAGCTTCAGGTCGTCGGCCCGGTAGACCTCGCCCATGCCGCCACGACCGAGCAGGCCGATCATCCGGTAACGTCCGGCCAGGATCGCGCCCGGGAGGTACCGTCCGCCATCACTCGGCGATGAACCGGCTGGTGGGAGCTGGCCGCCCGGGGGCGCCGGACTCGTCATCGTCTCCGGCGACGAGTGCAGGGGCGCTCCGCAGTGGCTGCAGAACCGCTGACTGGCTTCCGACGGCCGACCACACGCTGGGCAGGATGCCACCGCGGGAGTATACAAGGGCCGTTCGTCACCGGTCCGATTCGGCCCGGTATAATCCCGGCACCGCAGATCGGCGGCGGTCTATGCGACTGCGAGGACGAACTCGACTTTGACAGCCTCGTACGGAAAGACAATGCGGCCGTCGCCGGTGCGGTGGACCACACCCGCGTTGAGCAGCGCCGTGATGTCGCCGTGCACGGCCTTGACGTCCCGGCCGACGCGCCGTGCCGCTTCGCGGATCGACACGGGTCCGGCGCCGCACAGCGCCTTGAGCAGCTCCAGGCGTTTCGCCGTGAGGACCTTCCAGAGCAGTTCCGGCGACGCGAAACTGAGGCGAGCCGACGCGTCGGCTTTGCCGCTGCGCCAGACGCGGACGAAGTCGCGCATCGCCGTGCCAGGCGGGCGGACGTCGCGATCTCGGACAGAACCACTCTGGCGCGCAGCAGTTCCGTCGCGGCCATGCTGGAGAACACACCAACACTTCAGCGTGTTGTCAATATGTCCATCACGTGGAACACTGCCGGATCGCCTGATGCGCTTCGAGCGCGAGGCCAAGGTGTCGCGGCGCTCCCGATTGCGCGTCAGATCGCCGACGCGATCGAGGCGGCGCACGAATGGGGCATCATTCATCGCGATCTCAAGCCCGCCAACATCAAGGTCCGTGAAGACGGCATGGTGAAGGTGTTGGATGTCGGGCTGGCGAAGGCCCTCGACACCGGACCTCCGGACCCTCGGACCGTCGGACCCTCGGACCGTCGGACCTCCAGACCGTCGGCCCCTCGCGCTCGCGGCTCTGGCGATCGTCACGCGCCGCTCGTGACGGGCCTGTGCGATCATTGGTCGGGACGGGCCCGGGCCGGTCCTGCCGGCTCCGGCAAGTCTCGAGGCACGAGCGAATATCTGGGGGATTGGTGACCGATCACGCGTACACATCCGAAGAACGCCGCTGGCTCGCTGCCTGGGACGACAAGCTCGCGGAGCTTGCCGCCGGCACGATGGCCGAAGACGACGTGCTCGAGTGGGTGTGGAAGAAGAAAGTGCTCAATGCGATCAACGTCACGATTCAGCGCATCAAGCGATCGGAGCGGCCCGGTCACGATCCGAAGCGCTACGACCACACCTGGGTGACAGTGGCCGCCGAGCGGGGCAGGCAGAAGGAAGACGCGAGCCCGCTCGCGCAGAAGGCGCTCGCGCACGTCGTCGCGAAGCTCGAGGAACGCGGCCACGTCTTCGACGTCGACTGGATGGCCACCTCGAACGGCGTCGTCGTCATCTCGGTGAACGTGAAGGCCCTGCGCGAGTTCATGAACCGGCCGAGGGCCTAGAACTTCGGGTCCGATGGGTACGGTACGACGGTACGACAGGTACGACGGGTACGACAGGTACTCGGAAGGCGCTGACGCATGTCAGCATCAAGTAATGCTAGCCATCGCCAGTGCTCACCGCGTACCCGTCGTACCTGTCGTACCTGTCGTACCTGTCGTACTGTACCTGTCGTACCTGTCGTACCCGTCGTACCCGTCGTACCTGTCGGCACCTGTCGGCACCTGTCGGCACCTGACCCGTCTAACCTGATCAACCCCTGATCGCCGAGAGAACCCGTTCCCGCGTCATGGGCAAGTGCCGTACGCGTGCGCCGATGGCATCGAACACCGCGTTCGCCAGGACGCCGCCCATCTGCACGATCGCCGGCTCGCCGCCGCCCTGCGCGGGCAGGTCCGGGGAATCGAGAATTACCGTCTCGATCTTCGGCAGCCACGAGAAGCGCGGCATCTGGTAGGTGTCGAAGTTCGTGTCGACGAGCTCGCCGTTGCGGAACCGCACCTCTTCGGTCAGGCAGTAGCCGAGGCCCATCGTCAGGCACCCTTCCATCTGCTGCCTCGCGCCTTCGGGATTGACCACGACGCCCATGTCCTGCGCGGCGAGCAGCCGGACGACATCGATGCGCCCGCTGGCCTTGTCCACCTTCACCTCGGCCATGTTCACGCAGTACGTACCCGGCGTCGTGGCCGCAGGCTACGCCCCAGCCGCGCCCGCTCGGCGCCGGCTTCGGCGTCCAGCCGAAGGCCTTCGCTGCCGTCTCGAGCACGCGCCGCATGCGCGCGTCGGTCAGGTTGTGCAGGCGGAACTCCACCGGGTCCATGCCGACGGCGGCCGCCATGACGTCGACGTGCGACTCGCGCGCGAAGGCGTTCGCGTTGGCGCCCGGCGCGCGCCATGGGCCCGTGTTGAACGGATGCAGGGCCGGCGAGCTGCCGCGTGCCGCTCCGGCGACGAAGGTCCGATGGTGCGGGATGTCGTAGAACTGCGCGGCCCCGCGCGAGCCCGCGCCGACGACGGTGTAGTCCCAGAAGACGATCCTGCCGTTCGCATCGATGCCGGAGCGAATCGTGAGGAGCGACGCCGGGTCGAACGTGTCGTAGAAGAACTCCTCCTCCCGGCTCCAGATCACGCGGACCGGCACGCCGGCCGCCCGGGCCAGCATGGCCGCTTCCACTGCCTGCTGGTTGGCGCTCTTGCCACCGAAGCCGCCGCCGACGTACGGCGTGATGATCCGGACTTGCTCGGCAGAGAGCCCAAGCGCCGACGCGACCTGCGTCTTGAGTGAGAAAGGCGTCTGCGTCGACGCCCACACGGTGACCCTGCCGTCCTCGACGGTGGCAACGGCCGTGTGCGGCTCCATCGGCCCGTGCGCCACGTAGCCCTTGCGATAGGTCTCGTCGAACGTCCGTGTCGCGAGCGCGCGGCCGGCGGCAAGATCGCCGCCTTCGGCCGTGGCGCGGCCGGTCGATGCGGTCGTCGCCAGGTGATCGAAGATGTTCTCGTCGGTGAGCGTCGACGGCGACGGCGTGTGCGTGGCCTTGATGAGACCGAGCGCCCGGTCGGCTTCGTCACGGTGGGCGTGCAGCACGGCCACGAGATCGCCGGCTCGGACGACGCGTACGCCTGGTGCCGCCTCGGCAGCAGACGTGTCGACCGTGGCGAGCGTTGCGCCGTGTGCGGGCGGCCTCAGCACGCGCGCGTGCAGCGCGCCCTCGGGCACGATGTCACCGGCGTACTTCGCGCGGCCCGTCACCTTGTCGATGGCGTCGCGGCGCGGCACGCTCTTGCCCACGATCGTGAACGCGGACACCGCCTCGAGCGCGGGGCGTGCCTCGAGCCGTCGCTCGATGCGCTTGCCATCGGTCAGCTCGCCATACGTGATCCGCCTGGTCGCATCGGCACGATGGACGACCGTGCCGGCGTCGACCGCCAGGTCCGACACCGCGCACGCGAATCGCTCGGCCGCGATCGTCAGGAGGACGGCCTTTGCTTCAGCGGCGGCTGCGCGCAGCACCGGTCCGAACTGACGGATGCTGAGCGACCCGAACGTGCCGATGTCGGTGGGGCAGAGGTCGGTGTCGCCCAGCACGATGTCGACCGTGTCGAGCGGCACGTCGAGTTCTTCGGCCGCAAGCTGCGGCAGGGAGGTCATCACGCCCTGGCCCATCTCGATCTTGCCGACGAAGCAGGTCACGCGCCCGTCGGCGCCGATGTGCAGAAAGGCGTTTACGTCGGGCGGCGAACCGCCGCGGGGCTGGAGCGACAACGCGTCGACGCGTCCGAACATGCCGTCGGCCACGACGACCACCAGGAGCCCCGTGCCGGTGAGGGCGAGGAACTCGCGCCGCGTCATCGTGCGGACGAATCCCCAGCCGTCCGGTACTTCGATGTCGTCCTGGATGGGGATCATCATGCACGTCCTTTCATGGCGGCGGCAGCCGTCTCGACGGCCTGGAGGATCCGCACGTGCGCGCCGCACCGGCAGAGGTGGTCTTCCATCTGCCGGATGACCTCCCCCGGGCTGGCGCCCGGGTTTCGGACGAGCGCGGCGTAGACGCCCATGATCATTCCCGGCGTACAGAAACCGCATTGGAAGGCCGCGTGCTCGACGAACGCTTCCTGCAGCGGATGCAGGCGGCCGTTCGCGGCGAGGCCTTCGATGGTGGTGACGCGCTTGCCCGCCACGTCACCGACCGTGTAGGCACACGACCGCACCGCTTCGGTGCCGACGACCACCGTGCACGAGCCGCAGGCGGCCTGGCCGCACCCGAACTTCGTGCCGGTCAGACCGAGATCGTCGCGCAGCACCCACAGCAGGCTGCGGTCTTCGTCAGCGGTAACGGTAGTGGGCGTGCCGTTGAGAGTGAATGACACCGCTCGCATTGGCGTCCTCCGGGTGGGAGCCGGAGCGCCACGCGTTCCGGCATCAGGTCATTGTAGATCCCCGGCAGGCGAAGGCCCTAGCCCCGGTGGCCACTGGGGTCAGGACCGTTGCAGCAGCCTGTTCTTGACGACGTGCCACAGGGCCGGACCCGGCGGGCCCTCCGTGAACTCGCCCAGGAAGAACGTCACGTCGTCATGTGCGAGGTGTTCCACCTCGGCGTGATGGTGCAGCGCCGTCACCAGCCGCGCGGCCAGTTCCTCGCAGCTCCCGGCCACGCTCTCGAGGATGGCCTCGACGCCGTGCGTATCGAATGGCGCGTCGTCGGGCGAGGTGGTCTCGAGCACGCCGTCCGTGATGAGCAGCACGCGATCCCCGGTCCTTACCTTGAAACGATGTCGCGTGAACGTCGTCGGGAGCCCCACGCCGAGGGGTAGGTCGATGTAGGCCGGCCTGGTCTGGGGCGGCGGCACGGGAAGGTGCAGCGACTCCCATCGGCGTTGGTCCGCGCGATACAACCAGCCCCGGGGATGGCCGGCATAGCTCACCGTCAGCCGCCGGCTCGGCGGGTAGTACGTGGCCAGCACTGCCGTTGTCATGGCCGAGAGGTCCTGGCGCTCGAGCCGGTTGTTGAATCGCGTGAACACCTTGCGTTCGTCGACGACATCGACACTGCGGCGCAGGTGGTCGTGGATTTCGCGACCCACGGCGGCCACCATCGGCCCGTGACCGGCCACGTCGGCCAGGCACACCCGGGCCATCAGTCCCGACCCGCACCTGGACAGATAGTGAATGTCGCCCCCGCTTGCTCCCTCGCAGGGGCGCGAGTAGACGATGCCGCGCAATCCGGGGAGATCCACGAGGCTGTGGGCGATGTCGTTGCCGCCTCTCACCTCTCCGCAGGCGAAGCCGGTTTCACGCGCGGGTCCAGTGCCGGTCGTGAGCACGCGTCGAGCATAACGCAGGGGGCCGTCGCCGAGGTCCTTGGAATTCGGCGATATCCGAATATCATGGAGAGATAGTCCTGCCCGTGCGGCGTCCGCATGGGGAGTGGCTATGGCAGGAGCAATTGGATATGTCTCACCGTGCAATCAGAATCCTCGTGCTGGCGGTCGTTGCGACGTTCGCTCTCAGCACGAGTGCGGCGGCCCAGGGTCTCGGCTTCGGTTTCAAGGGCGGCCTGGTCTATCCCGACTTCAGCACCGACGTCGGCGACTACGACTACAAGAACAAGGCCGGGTGGCAAGCCGGTATCTGGTTCGGCGGCAACCGCGACGGCATCGTCGGCGTTCAAGCCGAGATCAACTACGTGCAGAAGAAGGCCGAGGAACAGTCCGGCCTCGGCGACTTCACGATCAACTACGTCCAGGTGCCGATTCTGCTCCGGCTCAACACGCCGGCACCGACCAAGAACGCGTTCCAGGCATACGGCATTGTCGGGCCGTCGTTCGACTTCAAGGTCAGCGACAGTTTCAACGGGCTCAACCTGGTGGATGAGTTCGAGGGCACCGACATCGGCATCATGTTCGGCGGCGGTATCGACGTCGCGCGCATCATCGTCGAGGCGCGCTACAGCTACGGCCTCCGACAGATCAACAAGTCGTTCAGCGACGTGGCCGAGCTGAAGAGCAACTCGTTCGCCATTCTTTTCGGCGTGCGGATCAACTGAGCGGCTGAAGTATCTCTACAGACACGAACGCCGGGCGCGTCAAAGGGACGCGTCCGGCGTTTTGTTTTTCGAAACGAAGAACGGCGCTAGTCGAAGCAGGTCGTCTGTCCGGTCTCGACGTTCGTCGAGCACTCGTAGAACCGCAGCTGCAGCAGCTTCAATCCGTTGTTGTCGTAGTTCCAGAAGTAGTCCTGGAGATCGTCGTGGAACAGGTTGTACCGCTGGTACCCGTCGCCGATGTCCGCATAGATGTAGAGCAGCTCCCGGCTGACGTTGGTGAACTTGGCGCCCTTGACGCGAACCTTCACGAGTGACTCCGTAGAGCAGTACTCGAGGCCGTCAGCCTTGCTGATGGCGCACGTCGTGACCGTGACGCTGCCGCCCAGCTTGCCGAGTGCCCTGGCATAGACCGAATATTCGGTCACGCCGTCATTGTCCGGGTCCGGGTTCGGCAGTTGAAACAGGGCGCCGTCCGCATCGGTGCCGTTGGCGTCCAGCACCTGGTAGTCGCTGCCCATCGTGAGGTTGATCTTCGTATTACCGTTGAGGTTGACGAAGATTCGGCGACCACTGTTGCCCGTCATGTCGGCGCTCTTCCCCTTCGGCACGCCGATGATGTTCAGGTTGTAGTGCGCGCCGCTCGGCGAGTCGTTACCCGGCTTCACGGCGGTCGGTCCCGCCGGTCCGCCCAGGCTCGGGCTGAGCGGCGAGCTCTGGTTGCAGCCGGCCAGCGCGAAGACGGCGGCAGCCACGGCTGGTATCTTCCACTTGAGTGTCATGTCGGTTCTCCTGGCAGAACTCCCAGGCGGCCGGTGCCGTTCAGCGAGGACAGGGAGAGGACGCGGCCTCCGACCCGCCGGGGAGGGGTACCAGCGCAACCTACCAGTACTTCCGAGGTCCCACAGGAAAACTGTCTGGCAATTCGCGCGTCGACTGGAGCGGCCCAGGGCCAGCCGCGACAGAACTGTGCGCCACGAGCACGGTTCTGGCAGATGCCGTTCCGCGGGCAGACTTAAGTCTGCCCGCGAGTCCCACAATCTCGCGACCAGCGCGACCTCTGGCGGCCTTGCGCTACAGTTCAGCCATGGCAACCGCCGGGTTCCATGTGCGCCGTTTCGACGAGGCGGCGGCATACTCGAGGCACGTCCAGCCGTGGCTCATCGAGCGCGAAGCTGAGCACAACATCCTGCTCGGCATCCTCCCGAAACTCTCGAGCGGCACTCACGAGTTCGAGCCGCCGGTGTACCTCGCGTCGATCGAACGCGACGGCCGTGTGTGCGGGTGCGCCTTCAGGACGCCACCCTACAAGCTGGGCGTGACGACCATCCCGGCCGAGGCGGTCGAGCTCGTCGTCGAGGACGTCGCGCGTGTCTACACGACGCTGCCGGCCGTGCTCGGCCGTGAAGAGGACGCGGGACGAGTGGCGGAGGCCTGGAGCCGGCGTGCGGCCACGGGATGGCGATTCGGATCGCGCCAGCGCATCCACCGGCTCGACGCGCTCATCGAGCCGGCCGTGGTGCCGCCGGGCGCGTTGCGCGCGGCGCGCGACGACGAACGCGCGCTCGTCGTGGCCTGGCTCGACGCGTTCGTCGAAGACACGGGAATCGGCGGCGCCGGTGGCGCGGCGATTGCCAACGTGCTCTTTGCGGAACGGCAGGCGTTCCTCTGGGACAATCGCGGGCCGAAGGCGCTCGTGGGCGTGCCCGGCTTCACGCCGAACGGCGCGCGCGTCGGATACGTCTACACGCCGCCCGCCGAGCGCGGGCGCGGGTACGCGACGGCCGCGACCGCGGCGCTCTCGCGACAGCTCCTCGATTCGGGTCGTCGTTTCTGCGTGCTCTTCACCGATCTGGCCAACCCGATCTCGAACCGCATCTACGCAAGGCTCGGCTACCGGCCGGTGTGCGATGTCGTGGACGCGGTGTTCGGCCCGAGCGCGCGGCTATAATCCCGTCATCCCATGCCACTGAAGACAGGCGCGCACCTCGGTCCGTATCGCGTGGACGGCAAGCTCGGCGAAGGCGGAATGGGCGAGGTCTACACGGCGCGCGACACCCGGCTCGACCGTGACGTGGCGGTGAAGGTCCTGCCGGGCCACCTCGCCGCGGACCCCGAGGCGCTCGCCAGGTTCGAGCGCGAGGCCAAAGCGATCGCGGCGCTTTCACATCCGAACATTCTCGCCATCCACGACTTCGGCCAGGACGCCGGCATCGTCTACGCCGTGACCGAGCGACTCGAAGGGCACACGCTCCGGGAGCGGCTCGCGACGGGGCCATTGCCGCGCAAGAAGGCCATCCAGATTGCCGCCGACGTCGCGCGCGGCCTGGCTGCGGCACACGGGCGCGGGATCGTCCATCGTGACCTCAAGCCCGAGAACGTGTTCATCACCTCCGACGGGCTCGTGAAGATCCTCGACTTCGGTCTGGCCAAGTCGGTCGTCCCGTCCGACCAGACGTCGGTGAGCGCGCCTGAAGCCACACAGCTTGCGACCGAGCCCGGCACCGTCATGGGCACCGTTGGGTACATGGCGCCCGAACAGGTGCGCGGCGCGCCCGCCGATCCGCGTGCGGACATCTTCGCCCTCGGATGCGTGCTTTTCGAGATGCTCGTGGGGCGCCGCGCGTTCCAGCGCGAGACGGCCGCCGAGACGATGACCGCGATCCTCCGGGAAGACGTTCCGGGGCTATCCGACACCGGCATTCCGGTACCGCCGGCGCTCGAAGAGCTCGTGCGCCATTGCCTCGAGAAACAGCCCGACGAACGGTTCCAGTCGGCGCGCGATCTCGCGTTCGCTCTCGAGGCGCTTTCAGGGGCGCAGCCGACGAGCGGCACTGCGGTCGCCGTCTCCGGCGTCTCGTCGAAACCGCGGCGCCTGCCCCTCGTCGCCGTTGCCGCGCTTGCCGTGGCCGCCGGGTTCCTGGTCGGGCGGTTCTCTCCTGCCTCGCAGACGCCCGCCGCGCCTGTGATCTCGACGTTCACTCAGGTGACCGACTTTGGTGGCGTCGAGACGACGCCGACGCTCTCGCCCGACGGCCAGGCCATCGTCTACGCGACGGCAGAGCCAGGAGATCTCTATCTGCTGCGCGTCGGCAGCCGACGTCCGGTGTTGCTCACGGCCAACTCACCTGCGCACGACGGGTCGCCGGCCTTTTCGCCCGATGGCGAGCGCATCGCGTTCCGGTCGGAGCGCGATCGTGGCGGCATCTTCGTGATGACCGCAACCGGTGAGTCGGTGACCCGCCTCGGCGACTCTGGCTTCGATCCGTCGTGGTCGCCCGACGGCTCTTCGATCGTCGTCGCACCAGCGCGGTTCGTTTACCCGACCGACGTCGGTTCCAACGTCCTCGGCTTGTCGGTCATCGACGTGGCGACGGGCGCCAGGCGCGAGATCTCCACGGTGGATCGCGCCATGCAGCCCAGCTGGTCGCCCAACGGGTTCCGCGTGGCGTTCTGGGGCCTGCGCGGCGACGGCGGCCAGCGCGACATCTGGACCATCGCCGCCGATGGCTCGGAGGCCGAACGCGGCGGCCGAACCGTGACCGACGATGCTGCGCTCGACTGGAATCCGGTGTGGTCGCCCGATGGCCGGCACGTGTACTTCTCGAGCAACCGCGGCGGCACCATGAACCTCTGGCGCGTGCCGATTGACGAGCGAACGGGAGAGGTGCTTGGCGACGCCGAGCCGGTCACGACCCCGTCGCTCTGGAGCGGTGGCGTCACCTTCAGCCGCGACGGCCGGCTGATGGCGTTTGCGAGTCTCGACTGGCGCTCGACGCTCTACCGCGTGGCATTCGATCCCGTGCGGGAGGAACTGGCCGGAGCGCCAGAGCCGCTCCGGCAGAGCACGCGACCGATCCGCGATCACGAACTGTCGCCCGACGGCGAGTGGGTGACGTTCATGGAGACCGGCGCGCAGGAGGACCTCTTCGTCGCCCGCACCGACGGCTCGGAGTACCGCCGCCTGACCGACGACCAGTTTCGCGACCGCTCGCCGGTCTGGTCGCCAGACGGAAGCCGGTTGGCGTTCTACTCGGACAGGAGCGGCGACTATCAGGTGTGGACCATACGCCCTGACGGGAGCGACCTGCGGCAGGTGACCCATTCGACGCGCGCCAGCCTGCCGACCTGGTCGCCCGACGGGACGCTGATCGCGACCGCGCCGGTGGGTGGCAGCACATGGTTCGTCGTGCCGGCCGATGGGGGCGATGCGGCCGAAATCGAGCACGCCGCGCCCGGCGACTCGCAGTACTGGCCCGCGTCGTGGTCGAGCGCCGGCCGGATTGTCGGCCTCAACATCCCGATGAGCGGCGCCAGCATGAAGCTCGCCATCTATGACATCGCGTCGGACTCGTACCGCGACGTGCCGAACGCGACGTCCGGCAACTGGGTGATCGGCCTGTGGCTGGACGCGCGCCGGCTGCTGGTCCGCGACGAGCGGGGTATTGCGGTCTTCGATCTCGACGGCGGGTCGCGCCGGATCCTGAGCGTGGGAGGCTACGCCATGGGCCGGAGCCTTGGCGCTTCGCGCGACGGCCGGTGGATCAGCTACACGGAAACCGGGACGCAAGGCGACATCTGGATGGCCACGCTGCGGTGACCGGCCCTCCGACCGAGCGACGCTGACCCTCTTCAGCGCCCCCGCCGGGCCTCGAGCCCCCGAACGGCTCCCAGGATCATCCGGTTGAGGGCGGCGATGGACAGCCCGCCCGGATCGCGCGCCGGGATGGTCGCAAAGCCGATGCCTGCCGCCTTCGGGTAGGTGCGGAAGATCCACTCGAACAGGCGCGCCAGCTCTTCGCTCGACGGACCGCCCGGCACCTTGTTGCCGTGACCTTCGACTTCGCGCGGATTCAGCACGTCCATGTCGATGTGCACGTAAATCTTGTCGGCTGCCGCACTCAACCGGTCGAGCTCGCGCGCCACGGCCGGCGAGTTGGTCTGCAGGTCCTGGACGCTGAGCTGACGGATGCGTGACCGGTCGAGCAGTTCCTGTTCGAGCGGATCGGTCAGCCGCACGCCGCCCATGACGACGTGCTCGTCCGAGAGGGGAGGATCGAGTCCGGCGTCGAGGCGCATGTTGCGAAGGCAGAGGCCCGTCGCCACGGCGACCGGCATGCCGCCGAGCGAGCCCGAGCGCGTCGTCTCTGGCGTGTTGTAGTCGGGATGCGCGTCGAGCCAGAGCAGGCCAACCGTGATCGGCTCGATTCGTCGGCCCTGAATGCTGGAAGCCCGCGACCACGCCCGGCATCGACGGGCACGTGCCGAGCAGCCCGACGTTGAACCAGCCGTCACGCTCGTTTGCCGCAACCGCTCGCCCGAGATGGCCGAGCGCGTAGCCGAGCCGCTTCCAGCCGCCGTACTCCGGTTCCTGCTTCAGGCGTGAGGCCGATCTCCTGAACGCGGACCTCGGCTCCCAACGCACGCAGGGCATCCTGAATGCCGCCATCAGCCATCGTCGTCGGGCCGACCGACGTGCCGTTCGGCACGAACGGCTGTTTCACGAGCGCGACGCGCAGGGGCTGGGCCTGCCGCGCGGGCAGGGTGACGGCCCCCAGCAGCAATCGCGCTCGCGGCGACGAACAACGCGAGGCGGAGCAGGCGCACGTCAGCGGCCGCCGCCACCGCCGCGTCCGCCCCGCCCGCCGGTCTGCGTGCTGCCGGTGCGCCTGGTCACGCCGCGGCCGCCGTCCTTCGGGTCCTCGTTGTTGAGCTCGGTGATGTCGACCGCCGGCCGGTCGGCGCCGAGCAGGTGCTTCGCGAAGTACTCGGCGCGCAGCCAGAACCAGTAGTCCGACATGTTGCCGTAGCCGTGCCGCTGGCCGGGAAACACGAAGAAGTCGAAGCGCTTGTTGGCGCGGATGAGCGCTTCGGCCATGCGGAACGTGCCGGCGTGGTGCACGTTGTTGTCCACGTCGCCCGTAGTGAGGAGCAGATGCCCCTTGAGGTTGGCCGCCAGCTCGGAGTTCGTCTCGATGTCGTACTCGAACGTGACGTTGCCCTCCTCGTCCACCACTTCCTTCACGCCGTCGTGCTTCTCCGACCAGTTGAGGTTGTAGACGTCGTTGTTGTGGTTGCCCGATGACGACACGGCCACCTTGAAGAAGTCGGGATAGACGAGCATGGCGGCCGTCGACATGAACCCGCCGCCCGAGTGGCCGTAGATGCCGACCCGATCGATGTCGATCCACGCGTGCCGGTCGGCCAGTTGCTCGATGCCGGCCTTCTTGTCGGCGAGGCCGTAGTCGCGCAGGTCGCCGTACCCGAAGTTGTGGTACCACTTCGACCGCGCCGGGTTGCCGCCGCGGTTGCCGATCGTGATGACGATGAAGCCCATCTGGGCGAGGGCGACTTCGCTCGGGCTCGTCGAGAACGCCTTGGCCACGCTTTCGGTCTGCGGGCCCGGATAGACGTAGGCGACGATTGGATACTGCTTCGACGGGTCGAAGTCGAAGGGCTTGTACATCACGCCGTAGAGGTCCGTCACGCCGTCGGCCGCCTTCACCTGGAAGGGCTCCGGGAACTTGTAGCCTGCGGCCATGAGGGCTTCGAGGTCCGCGTTCTCGAGCGCCGTCTTCACGGTGCCGGTCCGGTCGATGACGACCGCGCTCGGCGCCGTATCGACCCTCGAGAAGTTGCTCACGAAGAACCGGTTCGACTCACCGCCGGTCACCTGGTGGTCGAAATTGCCCGGGTTGAGCAGGCGCACGTTGGTGCCGTCGAGGCCGACGCTGTAGAGGTGGCGATAGTACGGATCCTCGCCCGCTTCGCGCGCATTGGCCGTGAAAAAGACCAGCCCGGCGGTTTCGTCGACGCCTTCGATGCCGCGCACGGCCCACGGCCCCTCGGTCAGGCGGTTCTTGAGGGTGCCGTCGGCGCCGAACCTGTAGAGATGCGCCCACCCGTCGCGCTCCGACCACCAGACGAGGTCGCCGTTCGAGAGCCGTTCCGGCGCCTGGTGCTCGACGTAGGTGTTGAGCCGCTCCTCTATCACGACGGTGGCTTCGCCGGTGGCCGGATCGACGCGCACGACGTCCACGCGATGCTGATCGCGGCTCCGGCGGTAGAAGTACAGTTCGTTCGGCGCCGGTGACAGCCACTTCGTGATGCGCGGCTCGGTGCTGTCCGGATAGGTGAACGTTCGCGCGTCGAAGATGCCCATCGTCTGGTCCTGCCAGGCCGCGGCCTTGTCGATCTTCTTCATCTGCCGGGCCGCCATGTCGAAGACGAGCATCTCGCGCTGCGTCACGTCCTTCTCGCCGGGCATGTCGTACTTGTACGTCTCCAGCTCGGGCCGGCCGTTGCCGACGACGTGCACGACCCAGAGGTCGCCGACCTTGCGCCGGTCGTTCCGCGTCATCGCGAAGTACGCCGAGTTGTGCGACCAGGAGATGTCGGCCCTGAGCCGGTCGTCCTTGTTCTTCTCTTTCTCGGTGTCGGTCTGCCCGCTGCCCTCACCCACGTAGCCGTAGTTCTTCTCGCCGTCGGTCGTCAGCTGGATTTCGGTGACGTCGACCTCGTTCTCGGCCTTCTCGGCATCGTCGCCCTGCTTGCCGCGCCGCGCGTCGAGAATCTTCTCGTAGTCGGCATACGACATCATGAACAGGTTGTAGTGGCGGCCGAAGACGACCCACTGCTTGTCGGGGGAGACGGACGCCCACCCGGGATGGCTGTCGGGTTCCTCGTAGTCCTGAAGCTCGCGGAGCGTGCGCGTGCTGACGGTGTACTCGAAGTGATGCACGAGCTTCTCGGGCCGGCTGCTCGCGGCGCCCTGACGCTGTTGTTGCTGCTGCTGTTGCTGCTGTTGCTGTTGCTGTTGTTGCTGCTGCTCCCGCATGTCGTTCTCTGCCGGGTCTGGCGGCGCATCCTGCGACGAGGTGACGTCGAACTGGATGGTGTCCGGGTTGACGAACCGGATCGACGTGATGGGGAGGTGCTGGCCGTCGTACGGGTCTTTCGTGATGCGCGTCAGCTCGGCCGCGATCCGGTCGTTGTCGAAGATCGGCTGCTTCGTGCCGGCCGCCGGGTCCACCAGAAGAAAGTCGGCGCCGGCTCCGGTCTCGTAGCGGTACCAGAAGCGCTCGGTGCCCTCGATCCATCGCGGCTGCACCGACGTGGACTTGAGGAGGTCTCGCATCTTGTAGGGCGCAAACCGCGCGGCCAGGCGCCAGTTGGCCTGCGCCAGGACGGGTGTCGAGCCGTCGGCCGGCGCGAGCCACTCTGACGCCTCCTGCTGCGCGGCCACGGGCGTGTCGGTCACTGGAACGCCCGCCAGGGCGAGCAGGGCCAGCGCGGTGACGGTGGTGAGCGACAAGCGAATGAAGCGGCTCACGAGAACACCTCCGGAGAGAAAGGTGGCGCGGTAGGCCGCGCCGAAGCCGGGAACGGACTCGAACTTTAGCGCAGGCCGGCCCGAACGTCGAGGTCGGTCAGCGCACCCGGACGCTGACAGTCTCGGAGTACGCCGAAACGGCCGACAGGCTGAAGGCCTGCACGCGGTACCTGTAGGTTCCCCGCGCAACCCGATCCTGCCAGTTCCGCTCGTTCGGGCCGAGGCTGGCGACACGCACGAAACTCGATGATTCACCGGGTGCCCGTTCGACGTGGAATCCCGCCTCGTTGTCCGAGTTGTCACGCCATGACAGCGTGGCCCGTCCGCGTGACCCCGTCGCGCTCAGGCCCGTCGGCGGCTTGATCACGTTCGGGTCGGCGGTCACCGTGACAACGACGGTCGACATGCCCGTGAGTCCCGCCTCATCGGTCACGGTCAGCAACGCGGTGTACGTGCCGTGTGTGGCGTAGGTGTGAGTCGGGGAGGGAAGGTCGCTCGTTCCGCCGTCACCGAAAGCCCATCGGTACGACGCGATCCAGCCGTCCGGATCGCTCGACCCGGCGGAAGAGAAGGTCACAAGCAGCGGGGCGACCCCGGAATCCGGTGAGCCGGACGACATGGCGACCGGTGGCCGGTTGCCGGTGTCGTGTGCAGGCAGGACGACCAGCGTGACGCTCTGCGCCGGAACCGTGATGGACAAGTCGCTTCCAGTGAGCAGCAGGTCCGGCAGACGGCTGATCGTGTTGGCAGCCGTGAGTTGGTAGACGATGGCCGTGCCGGCCCCCGCGAAGTTGTCAACGGCCAGGTCCACCTGTGTGCTGCCCGAGAGCGCCTTGGCGACCAGCATGACGGTCAAGGCGCCATCGGTCGTGCGTTCGGCGGCGAACGCCGACAGTTCGTCGGGATTGCCGCCGGTCGCGCCCACGCTGATGTCGCCGAAAGTCGACCGGTTGCCGTCGTAATTCCGGTACATCCTGAACGCCTTGTAGGTCGGCGTCGAGGCCGCGGGGGTTCGCCAGCGCGCCGCGATGTCGAGGCCTTCACGCCCGAAGATCCCGAGGATGTCGGCCTGCGTGGTCGCGCCATTGATGTGAGCTTCAGCTCCCCAGTTGTATTCGGTGATGCCGACGGGCGTGCCTGGCACGTAGTAGGTGTCGACCCAGTTGCGCAGACGTGGAATCAGCATCACCTTGTCGTTGATCCAGGTTTCGTCCACATAGCTCGGATCCCAGAGCGACCGTGTTGACCGGTTCCGGCGCAACTGCATGGCCGAACTGACCGTGCTGCTGAACTCGCCGCCCTGCGGGTAGTAGTGCACGGTGAAGACGTCGAGCAGCCGGCGGCCGTCGAGCTTCAGCTGGTTGAGCACCCAGGGAAGGTACTCCCAGCCGCCGTGACTTGCCCGATCCGGCAGATAGGACCACCCGTGAGTGTTGCCGTACTGCTGGTCGTAGCCACTCACGATGTAGCCGGCCCAGCCCCATTCCTCCGGCCCGACGATGCGCGCCCCCGGATCGACGGACTTGATGGCCGCGCCGTACTCCAGCATACGCGCCGCCGCCTCCTCCATCGTCAGACCCACGGGTTGGACGTCCCGATGGGTCGCATGCCAGATGCTCGGCTCATTGTCGAGCACGTAGTATCGAAGTCCGCCCGAGTCGGCCGTGCCCCAGCGGTTGACGAGGGCCTCGACCCACTCTTGCTGGAAGGCCGGGCTGTTCGGCACGTTCGAATCGTTCGGGTCGTTGTTGTCAACCGGGAGGCCCGTCGACTTGAGGATGCCGTTGCCGGCATCCGGAAACCACTGCCAGTCGTTGGCCGTCTGAGGACCGTACTTGGCCTGTGAGAAGCTCGCGAGCTTCGACCGGCTCGGGCCGAGCCTCGCGATCCAGCCGATCGTGGGCACCGTGACCATGGGCTCGGCACCCGCGGCCCGGGCGCTCGCGATGAAGGCGTCCACTCGCGCGCCCGGTGTGGCCGACGGCTCACCAATGCTCTCAAAGAACCAGTCGTGTGCGCGATTGTCGGCGTTCAGCTTCCAGTTGTACCGGCTGGCGTTGTTTCCGCCGTATCGGTTCAACTCGATGTTGAGGTCGTCGAGCTCGGCCGTGGTCGCCAGCGACGTGCCATAGATGCCCGGGTTGATGGGGCGCCGGCCGGCGGCCGCGTCAACCGTGATGCGTACAGCCGCGGTCTGGACCTCGCTTGGCAGCGAGTACAAGGCGGCCCCAAGGACCGGGACGAGCAGGACCGAAGTCCACGTGTTGCGCGCGATCGACATCTGCATTCCTTTCGTGTGTGGAGGTGATCACCGTGTCTCGTGACGGGTCCGCCGCAAGCGCTCCGGGGCACCGAGCAGACCCAGGTGCACCGTGACGCCGGCCTGGAGCCGGTACCGTTCGACGCGTGACCCGAGATCGGGTTGTGAGGCGATCCGGCCCGTGAGCGTGTAGCCGTCACGGCGGTACTCGACATGAAAAACCGACCGGCCGACCGGGACGTCCAGGCGGAGCTGCGACCCCAGGCTCGTCAGCCGCGCCTCGGACGACCGAAGGCTCGGGGCGCCGTACGAAGCCGCAACCGACGCGGCGAGCGTCATGCCGCCCGGCAGCGTCCCTCGCACGTATCCGCTGATCCCATCAGCCGAGACCGGCTCGGTCGTTCCGCGCAGGTAGTAGATCTCCCGCCGATAGGCGCCTCCGGCCCTCCAGGTGCCGGTGAGCTCGCGATCGACGCCGACCAGCCCGCCGAAACGGAAGGCCCGTTGCGTGGCGGGCGTCTCGGCCGGCGCGCCTGAGGGCGCCGGCTCGGATTGCGTCGTGAGGTTCGGTGCGACGGCCAGCGTAATGGTGGTGCCCGACCAGGCAGCCGGCGCGTACGCGAACCCGGCGGCGACATCCTGGGTGTGACCGGAGGTGGCCTCGCTCGACGCGCGCACGTGGCGGTAGCGCAGGCGCAAGGCCAGTTGTCGGCTCAGGCCGCGATCCCACTCGATCGACGTGCGGTGATTCGACACCTGGACGCCGGTCTGGGTGAACGCGACGAAGTCGAATCCGTAGGCAAGCGATGCCGTCGAAAGCCGGTCGAGTTGTCGCGACAGGCGCACGAGCGACGCCGTCGTCAGCGTTGGTCTTCCGACGACACCGTCAGGCGCCGGGCCCGCGTCGTCTCCGGGAACGCCTGGAGCGGCGAGCGTCCCCGGGTCGTAGAGCGGCGCGTAGCCGACGCGCTGGGCGACGGTGAGCGTCGTTCGCTCGGAAATCGTCCTTCGCAGGGCGACCGAGGCCCACTGCGTGTCGAGCCAGAGGCCGCCGGCCATGCCGCGCTGCCGAACCTGTGAGCTCCCCTGCAGATCGAAGGAGAGGCGCGCGCCCGCACGACGAACCGCGAGGTCCGCTCTGAGACCGCTCGACGATGACCGGCCCGCGGCCGTGCGATCAGCCGCCCCAAAGGCGCCCACCGATGCGGCCAGCGTCTGCGGCGCCGGTGCCGCCGCCGGTTGTGCAGCCGTGACCGCCGGCCAGGCCAGAAGCGTCACGGCGCCCAGGCAGCAGGCGGGCAGGCGCGCGTGGAGCGGAGATCGCATGGGCACGTTACTCGAAGACCAGATCGTTGTGATGCCGGCACTGGTGGTCAGGAGACGATCACCGTATCGCCCGGCATCAGCACGATGTTGCTGTCGAGGTCCTCGAGCCGGGCGGCCTTCTTGTAGTTGAACGTGAACGTAACGGGGCCGTTCGCGCCGGACCGGATGATCGCGATCGTCTCGGTCTTGGCGAACGGCGTCAGGCCGCCGGCCATCGCAATGAGCTGCAGCACGGTCGTTGGGCCGCCGAGCTGGTACTGGCCGGGTTTGCCAACTTCTCCCGTGATGAAGACCTTGCGGGAGTTGATGGCCTTGACGACGACCGTGACGGCCGGTTCTTCGAGGTAGACGGCTGCCAGCCTGGCGATGCGCTCTGCCAGCTGAGTCGGCGTGAGGCCGAGCGCTGCCACATCATTGAGGAGCGGCAGTGAGATGAACCCGTCCGGACGGACCACGACTTCCGCCGACAGGTCTTTGTCACCCCAGTAGACGACGGCCAGCACGTCGTCCGGTCCGAGTGTGTACTCCTGAGTGGAAGGCTTGACCTCGGCCGTCTGCCTGCCCGTCGTCTGTGCAAGCGCGGCGTGCGGTTCGGCAAGAACCACCAGTAACGCCAGGCCGGAAATCCACGTCGATGGTGTGAACGCGTTCAGCTTCTGCATGTCTGCCTCTGTCTCAGAGTCGGAAACGTCTCACGGCGTGGCCGCAAGGGAGTTGGTCGATGTGGGCCTGGTCCTGCCAAGGAGTCCTCGCGCGAAGGTCAGGTCTTCCTGATCGAACCCGCGGAGCGCGACCACCGAAAGCGCGAAGGCGCCACCGGCCACTGCCAGCATGGCGCTGCTGCCAGCCGACCACGCGCCGGCGATGATGGCGACGGCGGCGACACCGCCTGCGAGCGCGCCGGTTGTGCGAACCAGCCGTGCGTCGAACCAGATGGCACGGCTAAGCACGGCGAGGGTGACCGTGACGAACGCCTCGGTCGCGAGCATGGACCACGCCGCCCCCTGCGCGCCCCCGGCCTCGCCGAGTGCGCGCATGCCCCAGGGGATGAGCACGGCGTTGAGCGCCGCCATCAGCCCGAGACCGGCGATCGAGGTGCTGGCTACGGTCCAGGTCCGTCCCTGCTCGATGAGCGCAATCGCACAGACGGTGGCCATGTAGGTCAGGGCGACCGTGGGCGCGAGCACGCGCAGCACCGGCGCGGCCGCCTGGTATTCGGGCCCAAAGAGCGCGCCAAGCAGCAGGTCGCTGCCGAGCCAGAGCGCCAGCGAGATCGGGACGGCTCCAAGCAGTGACACGCGCAGCGTTCCAGAGACCAGCTGGCCCATCTCGTTTCGCGACCGCGAAGCCGCGCGCGACGCCGACGGCACGAGGACCCACGAGAGCAGGGGCAGACCGAGCAGCGCGATGGCGGCCAGGTTAGCCGCGGCCCCGTAGAGCCCGACTTGCGCGCCACCGGCGCCGATTGCGAGCCACCCGATGCCGACGCGCGCGTACAGGTTGTGTGCGAGCGCGTTCACGAAAAACGGCAGGCTCGACACGATTGCGGCCGTCGCCAACCCGATCTCCGGCTGGAGTCGGAGGTGATGCCGCCGGACGCCCCGGACGGTGAGCCATGCAAATCGCAGGGCCTCCACCGTGAGCGCGACCAGAGCGATGGCCAGGCCGCTCGGCGACCCGAGCAGGACGGCCACCAGCAGGCCGGCCCACAGTAACTTCACGGCGAAGTTCGTGCGGGCGAGCCACCTGACGTCGCCGGCGGCGTGCTCGAGCGCGGCATACGAGTTGTTCAGCACGAGCAGTACCTGCGCGAGGGCCACGGCCACGAAAATGAGCATCACCGGACGGCCGATACCGAGGGCGGGCAGCACCAGGACGGACAGGCCGATGGCCACGGCGCCTATCGCCACGCGAAGCACCGTGAGGCCGCCAAGATAGCCGCGCACTTTCGACGGATTCACTGCAGCCTCTCGGCGCACCTGAAGATCGACGCCGAAGGTGAGGATGACGAAGAGGATCTCGGCGAAACTCTCGGCGAGGCGCAGTTCGCCGAATGCGCTCGGTCCAAGGAAGCGCGGGATGAGCAGGCGGACGAGAAGCGCCAGGGTGCCCGTGGCGGCAAGCGCCGAGCCGAGCGCAAGGGCGTTGCGGGCGGCCACGATCGACTCGCGCTGCGGTATGGCGGGTGTCATTACGCCACCTCTTCGACGACGAAGCGCGACTCGTCGAGCGTGCCGACCGGCTTGGCGGGAACGCCGGCGACGATCGAAAACGGAGCGACGTCCCTTGTGACCACGGCGCCGACGCCGACAATGGCGCCACGACCGATGCGCACGCCCTTGAGAATCGAGGCCTTGGCGCCAATCCACACGTCGTCTTCGATGACGACCGGCTGGGCCGGTGGTCGCACGGCACGGGCATGGGCATCGTGGAAGTCGGTGTCGACGATCATCACGTAGGGACCGACCCGGACCCGGTCGCCAAGCGTGACCGACTGCTCGGCGGCGATGGACGTCCCGTAGTTGAGGCGCACACCGTCACCGATCGCGAGCGTGCCGTTCGGCCCGGTGCAGAGCTCGACCGGCACGTTGACGCTGCGCAGGAGCGCGTGCGCCCCGATCGTCAGCCGGCCGAGGTTCTGGATGCGTGGCCGTCCCAGCGTGCGCGCGTGCGGCCCGACAGCATCTGCGCTGCGAAGGCGGAGGCGAGCCGATCCGAGCTCCCACGCGTAGCGCAGGCCGCGGGTCACAATCACGCGGACGCCCAGATGACGATCCCGCCTGGCCTTGGCGGCCACGGTGCGGACCAAGGTGGAGCGCATCTCAGCTTGCTCCCCGGCCCGTGACCACTACCGGCACCGTGCGCCCGATGAGCTCGACGTCCCTGGCAAGCGACCACTGGTCGACGTACTGCAGGTCGAGGAGCATCCATTCGTCGAAGCCGATTGAGTTACGTCCCGATACCTGCCACAGGCAGGTGAGTCCGGGCCGGACCGACAGGCGGCGGCGCTGCCAGGGCTTGTACTGGGCTACTTCGCTCGGCACTGGGGGTCGCGGACCGACGATCGACATGTCACCACGCAGCACGTTGAAGATCTGCGGCAGTTCGTCGATGCTGTACTTGCGGAGCACCCGGCCGATTGGCGTGATGCGCGGGTCGCGTGCCATCTTGAACACCGGGCCCGTTTGCTCGTTCTGGCTGCGGATCGCCTCGAGCTTCTTTTCGGCGTCGACCACCATCGACCGGAACTTGAACATGTTGAAGTGACGGCCGCGCAGGCCCACCCGCACCTGGCTGAAAAAGACCGGGCCAGGGGAGGTGAGCTTGATCGCCCCCGCGACGCCGAGAAACAGCGGCGCAAGCGTCACGAGCGCGAGGCCGCTCAGCACGATGTCCACCCCGCGTTTGAGCGCGTCCTGAGTCGGACGCGTGACGGTGACGGTGTAGTGCACGTATCCGTCGCCGACGTCGTGCGACCGACGAGGCAGCGCGCGCGAGAGCCGGAAGACGTGGGCCGGCACCGCGAACGGAATGCCGAAGCGCTCGCACACGCTCAGAACCGACTGCAGGGCGGGATAGTGCCGGTGCACGTCGGCCGCGAGGTACACCTCATCGACCGGATGGCGTTCGAGAAAGGCCTCGATGGCCGATGACGAGCCCAGATGTGGGACGCCGATGTCGGCGCGCGGCGGTTCCGATTCGATGGAGAACGCCCCGATGACGCGGGCGCGTGTCTCGAGATCGCGCGCCGTTTCGCGCGCCAGCGGGCCCGCGCCCACGATGACGACCTCGTGCCGGTGTTTCCGTCTGCTCATGAGTGCTCCTGTTGAAGGCGGCCGAAGGCGCGCCGGAGTAGATCGCCCGTGAAGATCGGGACAATCTGCAGGTCGCGCACGAGGTACCGGTAGGCCAGCCGGCGCGGCTCCTGTGCGAGCCGGTATGCCCACTCGAGGCCGGCGTTCGACATCCAGGAAGGGGCTCGCGAGACGGCTCCGGCCACGAAATCGAGCGACCCGCCCAGGCCAATGGCCACCGTCGGGGCGAGCGCCTGCGCGTGCCGGGCCATCCAGAGCTCCTGCTTGGGACATCCGAGCGCGACGACCAGGAGGCTCGCGCCCGACGCGCGGACCGCCCGGACCACGGGCGAGTCCTCGGGCGCCGTCGTCTCGTCGGGCGACCAGAAAGAAGTGTCCCGGCCGACAATCGCAAGCCCGCGATGTCGCCCGACGAGCACCCGCTCGGCCTCGGCTGAGACCTCGGGTCGGGCGCCAAAGAAGAAGACCTTCCGGGCGTGAGCCGCCGCGTAGGCCATCAGCGGGTCAATGAGGTCCGAACCCGATGCGCGCTGCTGGCGACGCGCGCCGAGCGCGCGTGCCATCCAGACGACCGGTTGACCGTCGGCCAGCGACAGGCTGGCCCGGCGATACGCCTCGCCGAGGCGCGAGTCGCGCGCGGCGAGCACGATGTGATCGATGTTGGGCGTGACCACGTATCCGCCGCGGCGCACGCTGATGAGGGCGTCGATCTTCCAGATGGCGTCTTCCCTCGTCACCCGGTCGACCGGAACAGATCCAATGGAGATGCGGTTTCTCAGCACGCCGACGACAAAGGCAAGAGGTGTGCCAGCGCGCAACGACTGTGATCGCCGCCACTGACGCCGGCTCGCCCGGCACGGGCCACCCGTCGTGTCTCGCCCCGGCACGCAGGCGCCGTTTCAATCTGAGACACGCGAGACGCGCCGACGAGCCCGTGTGCGGATTCCACGGCAAATCACGCGATTCACAACGACGGCACGTCCGGCACGGAAGCTGCACTGTCGGAGCCCGCGGCGCGAAGGCGAGCCGCCCGAGAGTGTCCGCGATGCAGAAGCTGATCTTGATGTCCGTGATGATTGCCACCTTCGTCGCGCCAGCCGTGCTCGCGCGGCGGGGTCAGACCGGCTACGGGAGCCTGTTCGGGCTCTTCGCCGCCCTGGTGGCCATCTACGTGGTGCTGCTCCTGTTCGTCTACCCGCGTTTGTTTTGACTGTTGTGAGGCAGAGACGTGAAAAAACCCCCCGTTGCACTCGTGATTGACGACTCCCCGGAACTGCGGCTCGTGCTGACGGCCATGCTCCGTCACCTCGGCCTGGCTGTCATGGCCGCCCGTGACGGCGATACCGGCATTGCCATGGCGCTCGAACACCGCCCCGATCTGGTGTGCCTCGACTTGATGCTGCCGACCATCTGCGGCCTTGAGGTGTGCGAGACGCTCAAGCGGATGCCCGAAACGGCCGGCGCGCCGGTGCTCATCGTGTCCGCGCGGCGATTTCCCCAGGACCGGGCCGGCGCGGAGCTTGTCGGTGCCGACGCCTTCATGACCAAGCCCATCGACCGTGAGGAGTTCTTCGCTCAGGTGCGGTCCTTGCTCTGGCGACAGCAGCTCGCGGTGGGAGCCTGAGACCATGCCCGAACGCGATTCGCTCGCCGGGTTCGGAAGCGTGGACATCTGGTCTCGGGCGATTCGGCTGTTCATCGACGCCATCGGCCGACGATGGCTGTCGATTGCGCTCATCGTGGTGCTCTTCCTGTCGATCGGTGCGGCCGCTGCCGTCTGGCTCCCGCGCACCTACTCGACCCAGACGCGAATGCTCATCAAGAAGAACTACGTGATGCCGGCGCTCGCGCATCCGAGACGCGCGGTGCCGATCGGATCGGAAGCCCCGGCGCAGTCGGCCGCCGAGCTCGTGCTGAGCCACGACTCGCTCGCCGACATCATCCGCGCAAACGACCTCGTCGCCCGCTGGGACGAAGAGCGGCAGCCTCTGGCGCGCTTCAAGGATGCCGTGATGGCGTGGGTGCGAGGACCCGTTCCGGAAGACGAGAAGTTCGAGGCGCTCGTCGACATGCTGGCCCGCCGCGTGTCCGTGAGAGTGCTGGAGGAAGTCATCACGATCAAGGCGACCTGGCACGAGCCGGCGACGACCCATGCCATCGCGACGAGCGCCGTGGAGGCGTTTCTTGCCGAGCGACGCCGGATTGACGTGCAGGCGATTGCCGACACACACGAGATCCTGCAGCGTTCGGTCGAAGCGGCCGCCGCCGACGTGGAAGTGCGGCTGGCCGAGGCTCGTGAGGTGGAACGTCGAGTCCGGTTCGCGAGCCCGGTCGGCGAGGCGGCACCCGTGGCCCTGTCGTCGGTGGTCGCGATGGCGGCCGAGGTCGATCCGGAACTGCCCGGTCTGAGAGCCGCAGCTGCCGAGGCTCGACGCACGCGCCAGGACCTCGAGCGGGCGCACGAGCAGCAGATTGTCGAGTTCGAGGCGCGCGCGCGCACCGAGCAGGGGCGCCGCACCGATCGCCATCCGGATGCGATCGCGGCGCGCCTGGCGCTCGAACGCCTGCGCACGGAACCCGATGAGCTGCGCGCTGCCCGGGACGCCGAAGCCAGGTCGCTCGACGCGTATGTCGCCCGTGGGGGACGGGTCGAGGAGTTGCTCTCCACAGACCCGGTCCCGTCGGCTCTTGTCGTCGAGTCGGCCACCGGTGGCCTCGTCGACCTCGAGAATGACACGCCTCCGGTTGCCCAGCCGGTCGAGCAGCAGGCAGCCACGTACGCGGGCGACCGGCTCGAAGCGTCCATGGCCCGGTATCAGGACCTGATGGCCAGGCTCACCGACGTGAGCCTCGAACTCGAGGTGTCGGAAGCGGCGTTTCCGTATCGCTACTCGGTGACGGCGCCGGCCCGGCTGCCGAAGAAGGCCGACGCGCCCAACGTCCCCCTCATCATCATTGGCGCGCTCATCGCCGGGTTTGGCGTCGGCGTGACTCGCGCGGTCTTCAACGAGCTCTGGTCACGGTCGCTCCTCTCGCCGAAGGCCCTCGGCCGGCATCTCGGCATGTCCAGCGAGCCCGCGTCGGCATCATGAGCGCCGTGGCCCTGCGCATCGCCCCAGCTCGGCTGCTGCTCTGGCCGGTGGCCGTCGCCATGCTCGGCCTGGTCGGAATCGGTGCCGGGGCGATCGCGCCGAATCGTCCCACTGGTCGGCCTCGTGGGGCTGGCCGTGCTGCTGGCCGTCCCCATGCAGGGTGCCGCGCTCGCGCTCATCGCGGTCGCGCTCGTCGTGGACAACCCGGGCGAGCGTCCGATGGACGGGCTCTGGGATTCGCCGCTGCTCGCGCCCGGTCGTCTTCTCTATCTGAATCTGCACAACCTCACCGGCATCGAGGCGCTCCGGTTCTCGCTCTTCGAGCTCCTTATCCTGCTGCTCGTCGGCGTCATCGTGGCGCGCAAGGCGCTCCGCGACCCCATCGACGACCCGCTCGGTCTCGGCGTGCTGCCCAACCCGATGAAGAGTGCGTTTGGCGTCTTTCTTTCCGCGATTGTCTTCCTCGAGCTGTACGGCCTCGCGCGAGGCGGCGATTTCCGCAACTCGCTGTGGCAGGTCCGGCAGCTCTTCTGGCTGCCGATGCTCGGCGTGCTGTTCGGGCACGCGTTCAAAGGTGCCGGGGCGCGGGTGGGCCTGCTCCGCACTCTGATGATCGCGGCATGGGTGCGTTGCGCGATGGGCATCTACTTCTACTACGGTGTGGCCCGTCCCGCCGGCATGAGGCCTGAATACGCCACCACACACTCGGATTCGGTGCTCACGGTCGTGGCCATGCTCATTGGCGCCTCGTCGCTTGCCGAGCGCCCCTCGCGTGACCACATTCTGCTCAACCTGCTGTTGCAGCCGGTCCTCTTCCTGGGCCTCATCGTCAACGACCGCCGCCTCGCGTTCGTCAGCCTGGCTGCCGGGCTTGCGTTCCTGGTCCTGATGGGGCCACCGTCGGTCATCCGATTCCTGAAGCGCAGCCTCGTCGTCCTGATTCCGCTGACGATGCTGTACGTGGCGGCCGGCTGGAACTCGAACGCGGCCGTCTTCCGCCCCGTGAGCACGCTGCGTTCGCTCACGGCCAACGATGACGCCTCGAGCCAGACACGCGATATCGAGAACTACAACCTGATTCAGACCCTCAAGCGTCACCCGATCCTCGGCTCGGGATTCGGGCACGAGTACGTCGAGGCCGTGCAGGCGAACCGCGTGGACCAGATCTTCGCGCAGTACCGCTACATCGCCCACAACAGCGTGCTCTGGCTGCTCTCGCTCGCCGGGTGGGTGGGCTTCACGATGCTGTGGTCCGTCTTCCCGGTCGGGGTGCTGATCGCTTTGCGCGTGCACAGGCAGAGCGTGTCGATGGTGGACCGTGTCACGGCGCTGTCAGCGGTTGTCGCGATCCTGTGCTTCGTGCTGCAGGCCTGGGGCGACATGGGGCTGCAGAGTTGGATGGGAACGCTGGTCGTGACGGCCCTGATGGGCGCCACAGGCGCGCTCTTCACGGCCAGGGCAAAGGAAGGGAACTTCGCATGATGACGTCTGCGCAATGGCTGCTGGTTGTCGCCGGTCTTCCGGTGATGGCGGTCACCGGCTATCTCGCTCTGCTGACGTGGTTCTGGCGACGCCCGGCGGCGACGCGCGCGCCTGAGTCCGACCTGCGGTTCTGCATTCTGGTGCCCGCGCACAACGAGGAGCGAGGCATCGAGGCGACGGTGAGGAGCTTGCAGAGCGTCGAGTACCCGGCCGCGCTCGTGAGCATCGTCGTCATTGCCGACAACTGCACCGACCGCACCGCAGATGTGGCACGCGCTGCCGGCGCGCGGGTCATCGTGCGGCAGGACACGAGCCGGCGCGGCAAGGGGTGGGCGCTGCGCCACGGCATCGACCGCCTGCTGCTGGGGGTGACCGGCGTCGTCGAGTGGGACGTGCTCGTCGTCGTCGATGCCGACACGGATGTCTCACCCAACCTGTTGTGCAGCCTGGCGGCCCACGTCGAGGCCGGCGCGTCGGCCGTGCAGGCGGCGTATCTGCCCAAGCGGGGCGGCACCGGTTCGCTCGCCGTCATCACCGAGGTGGCGCTGACGGCATTCCATCTGATCCGTTCCGGCGCGCGCGAACGGCTCGGCCTGTCGTGCGGCCTGCGCGGCAACGGCATGGCCTTCAGGCGCGACCTGCTGCGGGATGTACCGCATGACGCCTTCTCCCGCACCGAGGACCTCGAGTTCGGCGTCATGCTCGGGCTCGACGGCGTCCGGATTGCGTTTGCCGGAGACACGGTCGTCTACGGCGACATGCCGTCCGATGTGCGCGTCGCCGACCGGCAGCGCGAGCGCTGGATCGGAGGGCGCGCGGCGATCGCCCGGCGGTTCCTGCCGACGCTCGTCGGTGACGCCGTCGCACGCCGAAGTGCCATCGTGGCCGACCTCGCAATGGACCTCGTCGTGCCGCCGCTTTCGATGCTCGTCGTGATCGTCACCGCCGGCCTGGCCGCCAGTCTCGTCCACGCGATGGTGGCTGGCGGCGTGACGGGCGCGTTGCTGGTCTGGGCGCTGGCCTTCGCAGGCCTGAGCGTCCACGTCGTCCACGCGGCCGTGGTTGCCGGTTGCGTCCGGGCGCTGTGCTCGGCCGCCTCGGATCTGCCGGCCTACGCGCTGGGCAAGACCCTCATCGCGCTGCGCGCCGTGAGGCCCTCCGACGAAGTCTGGGTGCGCACGACGCGCGAAGGAGAAGAGGTATGACGTTTCAACCGTGGGTCGATGCCATCGAACTGGCTCGTGCGGCCCGAAAGCCCGGCACGGGCAGGCAGGCCGTGCGCCTCATGCGCACCGACGCGTATCTGCTGCTGCTCATCTTCAGGCTGCGCCGGGCGGTGCTGCGCGCGCGGATTCCGCTTCTGAACCGACTCCTCCGCCTCAGCCAGATCGTCTTCGGCGGCATCGAGATTGGCAACGACGTCCAACTGGGATCGGGCGTCTACTTTATTCACTCGGTCGGGTCGGTCGTCGGCGGAACTGCTCGTGTCGGCAACCGTGTGCGCTTCATGGGCAACAACACGGTCGGCACGGCGCGCGACAATGGATGCCCGGTGATTGAAGACGACGTCGAGGTGGGATGTGGGGCGCGCATCCTCGGCCCGGTTCGTATTGGCGCCCGCGCGGTGATTGGCGCCAACGCCGTGGTGCTCGCCGACGTGCCGGCCGACGCGGTCGCTGTCGGCGCGCCGGCGCGAATTGTCCGACGCGGTCAACACCGCGGCGATTCGACTCTGCAACTCGTGGTCAATGGAGACATGTCCCGATGAATCCTCAGATCAGCGTGGTCATCGCCACGCGAAATCGCGGTCACCTCGTCGCCAGGCTCGTCCAGCAGCTCGACGCCCAGTCGGTCGATCCGGCAGCCTTCGAGATCATCGTCGTCGACGACGGATCGGAAGAGCCGGTTGACGCGGCGCTGGCGGGGCTTCCCGTCCGGGCGCGGTTGCGCACGTCACGAATCGACTGGAGCGGCCAGGGCGCGGCGCGGCATCATGGTGCCAGGGCTGCGCGCGGCGCGATCCTCGTGTTTCTCGACGACGACATGCAGGTGGCACCGGAGTTTCTGGCCGCGCAACTCGCCAGGCATCGTGCCGTGCCGAGGTCGGTCGTGCTCGGGCACATCCGCCCCGCCCCGGGTCTCGGCCGGATGCCGCTGTTCGAGCGCTATCACGCCCGGCAGCTCGAGCGCTGGCGCCAGGGTATTCGGGCGGGGCGCATCCAGCCGCGAGGCGTCCATCTGTGCACCGGTAACGTCTCGATGCCGCGGAGCGAGTATCTCGCCGTCGGCGGCTTCAACGCGTCGCTCAAGCGCTCCGAAGACCGGGAGCTCGGAATCAGGCTCGAGAAGAACGGTTGCCATTTCGTGTTCGCTGAAGAAGTGGAGTCGATTCACTGCTCCGACCACGCCGACCTGTCGGTCTGGCGCCGACGGGCCTACCTCTACGGCCGTTTCGACCGCGTGATTGCCGGTCTGCACCCGGACATGCCGATGGCGCATCCGTGGCGTTACTGGGCCCTGATTCACCCGGTGTCACGCCCGATGGTCGCGCTTTCGCTGGCATGGCCGGCGCTTGGTCGCCTGGTGGGATTGGCTGCGTACCGCGTGGCTGCCGTGGCGGATCGGGTTGGCGCCGGCCGGCCGGCCCTCGCGCTCGTGGCGCTGAGCTACGCGCTCGAGTACTTCGCAGGCCTGCGCGACGAGTGCGGATCGCTCAGGGCATTGTGGAAGGACGTGCCGAACAACGAGACTGGCCCCGGTGCCGCGTTCCGGCAGATGCGTGCGGCCATTCGTGCCGACCACGAGATGAGCCTGCACTACCGCCGGAAGTACCATGGAGAGGTCGCACCGTCGTCCCTGTTCGCGGACCTGGTGCGGAAGGTCGGGTTCCAGATGCTCTTCGCCTACCGCGTCATGCGCTTCTTCGATGCCTGCCGCATTCCGGTGCTGCCTCAGCTCGCCTCGCGCCTCATTCGCCATGCCTACGGTGCCGAGATCCACTGGAAGACGCAGATTGCCCCAGGCGTGTCGATCGTGCACGGCGTCGGACTCGTGCTGAGCCACGCGGCCGAGGTTGGACCAGGCTGCATTCTCTTTCACAACGTGACGCTCGGCGAGAACGTCAACCTGGCGACCGGCCGCGTGGGTGCTCCCAGGCTCGGCCGCAACGTGCACATTGGTCCCGGCGCGACACTGCTCGGCCCGATCGCCGTCGGTGACGGCTCGAAGATCGCCGCCGGCGTCGTGCTGATGCGGACAATTTCGCCTGGCAGCCGGGTCACGCCGGCCGAGCCCGTGGTGCGCTCGCGGTCCTCGGCGCCAGCCTCGGTGCTCCAGCTGCGTCAACAGGCCGTCTGAATGCGTGCGGGGGGCTATTGCGTGCCGAGCAGCTTCGCTCGTTCGGCCCGAAGGGCCGCCATGGTGGCCTCGAGGGCTTCCGCGATGCGTGCAACGTGCGGTTCGACCTCACTCGTGCGACCCTCCCGGCACAGCCGCTCGATGGTTTCGGCCTCGGTTGTGATGCGGGTGGCGCCGAGTGTGCCTGCCGAACCCTTGAGCGAGTGCCCGAGACGCGCTCCGAGTGGCGCGTCGCCCGTCGAGCCGACCCTTCGCAGCTGCCCGAGCGTCTCCCGCGTCGTCGTCTCGAACAGGGCGATGAGTTCGCCGATGAGGTCGCCGCCGGAGTCGCCGGTCAGGCCCAGGAGCCTCCGGAGCGCACGGCCATCGAGCGCGGCTGGATCCCGGCCGTCGGGGACGTGCCCGCTGCCTGCCGGCGAATGCGGTTCGGCTGAGGGCGCCCGGCCCTCGAGGGCTTGGCGCACCAGGCTCGGCAGGGCAACCGGATCGAATGGTTTGGTGAAGATGGCCAGCGCTCCGAGGGCCCGGAGTCGTTCGAGCTCAGCCGGCATCGCCTTCGCCGTGAGGAAGATGATGGGCACTGCCGCCGTCTCAGCATCGGCGCGCAGGGCCTGCAGCACCGCCGGTCCGTCCATGTCTGGCATCATGACGTCGAGCAGCACGACGTCGGGCTTGACACGCTTGGTCACGGCCAGAGCCTCGGCGCCGGATGCCGTGTCGATGACGGTCAAGCCGCCGAGTTGCTGCAGCGACATCCGCACGATCGTTCGGATGTCTTCCTCATCTTCGACCACAAGCACGATCATCGCATTCGCTCGACGAGCCGGACATCGGGCCGCGTCCGGTCCGGCCAGACCGATAGAATATGCGAGCCCGGCCACCGACGTCGAAAGGCACCGCGACTGATGACTGCTCCACTCCCGCCAAACGAAGGGGCCCGACTCGAGGCGCTCGAGCGATACGCGATTCTCGACACGCCGGAAGAGCAGATCTTCGACGATGTGGCACGGCTGGCTGCCGGAATCTGTCGGACGCCCATCGCGCTCATCTCCTTCGTCGATCGTGACCGACAGTGGTTCAAGGCGCACATCGGCCTCGACCTGACCCAGACGCCACGGGACCAGGCCTTTTGTGCCCATGCTCTGCTCCATTCCGACGAAGTGCTGGTCGTGCCCGACGCGACGGCCGACGCCCGATTTGCCAGCAGTACCCTGGTGACCGGTGCGGAGCGGATTCGCTTCTACGCCGGCGCGCCTCTCGTCACGCCGGACCGGCAGGCTTTGGGTGCGATGTGCGTCATGGACCGGCGACCGCGGCGGCTCGACAAGGCACAGCTGGCCGGGCTCCGCGTGCTCGCCGGAATCGTGACGCGCCAGCTCGAGCTGCGTCGCGCGCTCGACGAGTCGAGGCGCCTGGCCGAGCAGCAAGAGGAGATTCAGGCGCGGCTCGAAGCGGCTGGACGCGAGCGGGCCGAGGCACTGGCGCGGCAGACCGCGACGGAGCGGTGGGCGCGCCTGGTGGTCGACACCGCGCTCGACGCGGTGGTGGTGGTCGACCAGACCGCGCAGGTGACCTTCTGGAACGCGCAGGCCGAAGCCACCTTCGGATGGACCCGAGAGGAGGCCATCGGCAGCCCGTTGACGGAATTGATCATCCCGATGCGGCTTCGCGAGGCGCACGCGGCCGGCATGCGTCGGTACCTGGCGACTGGCGAGGCGCGTGTGCTCAATCAGCGTATCGAGGTGCCCGCCCGGCACAAGGATGGTCGGGAGTTCCCGGTCGAGCTGACCATCACGCCAATCAAAGAAGGCGACACGCTCACCTTCAGCGCCTTTCTCCGGGACATTTCCGCACCGAAGCGCGAACAGCGCCTGCTCGAGTCGCAGTACACGCTGGGCCAGGTCTTGCGTGAATCGACATCGGTGGCCGAGGCAGCCCCGAGGGTCCTCGAGACCATCGGTGCGTTCCTTGGCTGGGATGCCGCCGCGCTGTGGACGGCCAACGACGCCGGTGAGCTTCAATGCGTCAGCCACTGGGTCCGACCCGGTTTCGACGCGACGCGATTCTCGGACGAGACACGAACGATCACGTTCCGGGCCGGCGAGGGCCTGCCCGGTCGGGTGCTACGGTCTGGCGAGCCAGTCTGGATTTCGGACGTGACGGCTGCCGACTTCTTCGTGCGGGCCGACGCGGCGGGGCAGGCTGGCCTTGCGGCCGGGGTGGCGCTGCCGATTCTCACGACAGCCGGAGTTGCCGGCGTCGTCGAGTTCTACCGTCGTGGCGCGCTGATCCCCGACCGCGAGGTCATCAACACGCTCACCAGCCTGATGCGGCACATCGGCCAGTTCGTCGAGCGCGTCCAGGGCATCGAAGCGCTGCGCCGCAGCGAGAACCGCACCCGCGCGGTGATCGAGAACATGCTCGAGGGGCTCGTGGTCGTCGGGGCCGACCTCAAGGTCGTAGATGCGAACGAGGCGTTTGCCCGGATGTTTGCGTACGAGCGATCCGAACTGATTGGCATGCCGATCACGAGATTGATGCCGGAGAGGCCGGAGTACCAGGACGTGGATCGACTGACACAGACGTACCGGCAGGCCGTCAATCGACTCACCGAGCACGAAGGACGACGCAGGAACGGCGCGCTGTTTCCCCTCACCCTGCAGGCCTACGAGATTGACACCCCGGAAGGCGTGCTGACGGCAGCCAACGTGCGCGATCTGTCGCAGGAACGTGAAGCCAGTCGCTTGAAGGGCCACTTCGTGGCGTCGGTGAGCCACGAGCTTCGAACGCCGCTGACGTCCATTCGCGGGGCCCTGGGGCTGCTGCTCGCCGACACGACAGGCCTGCTCTCCGACCGTGCGAGATCCATGATCGAGATGGCCGATCGCAACGCGGCGCGCCTGAGCGGGCTCATCAACGACCTGCTCGACTTCGAACGGCTTCAACTGGGCATGCTGTCACTCGCGCACGAGACGTTCCCGCTCGACCAAGCCGTGGAGCGGGCGATCGAGGCCATCACCGGCCTGGTGCGGGGTGCCGGAATCACCATCGACGCCCCGCAGACGCACCTGACCGTCCATGCCGACGAGGGGCGCGTCGTGCAGGTCCTCGTCAACCTGCTGTCGAATGCGATCAAGTTCTCACCCGCCGGCAGTCGGATTGCCGTGTCCGGGCGCAGACTCGACAACGTCGTCGAGATCCGGATCAGCGATGCCGGCCGTGGCGTTCCCGTCGAGCTGCAGAACGTGATCTTCGAGCCGTTTCGTCAGGTCGAGGAGTCGGATTCACGCAGGCGGCAGGGCACGGGTCTCGGACTGGCGATCTGCCGCGCGGTGGTCCGTCAGCACGGTGGCGACATCGGTGTCGAGTGTCCGGCGTCGGGCGGTTCGATCTTCTGGTTCACCTTGCCCGAGCGCCGGGAGGCCGCGCCCGTTCTGTAGTATTTTGGGCTCGCCATGGCGAGAGTGCTGGTCATCGAGGACGACCCGGTCACCGGTCGTCTGCTCGCCTCGGTGCTGCGGCAGGCCGGTTTCGAGTCTGCGGTCGTGACGACCGGTGGCGACGGACTCGCGGCGCTCAACGACGCCGCGGCCGACGTCGTGTGCCTCGACGTCGTGCTGCCTGACGCGAGCGGCGAATCGATCCTCACCGAGTTGCGCCAGCGGTTCCCGGCGATGCCCGTCATCGTGCTGTCGGCGCAGGAGAGCGTCGAGCGGGCCGTCGAGATCATGAAGCTCAGGCCGTTCGACTACTTCGTCAAGCCGTTGGAGCCAGACCGCATCGCGCGCAGCGTGGAGCTGGCGGTTCGGGAACACGACCTGACCCGTCGTCTCGAGCAGCTCGAGCGGGAAGTGCAGGACGTCTTCCGCTTCGAGGAAATCATTGGCCGCTCGCCGCGCATGCGTCAGGTGTACGGTCAGATCGAGAAGGTGCTCGACAACCGGGTGTCCGTGTTCATCCACGGCGAGAGCGGAACCGGAAAAGAACTGATTGCCAAGGCGATTCATTACAACGGCGCCAGGCGGGCCGGCCCGTTCGTCACGCTCAACTGCGGAGCGATCGCCGAAAGCCTGCAGGAGAGCGAGCTGTTCGGTCACGAAAAGGGCGCGTTCACCGGCGCGGTGGCGCTCTCGCGCGGCAAGTTCGAGCAGGCGCATCGAGGGACGATTTTTCTCGACGAAGTGGGCGAGCTCAGTCCGGCAGTGCAGACGCGGTTGCTGCGCGTGCTGCAGGAAGGCACGTTTCAGCGCCTCGGCGGCGCCGAGACCCTCACCGTGGACGTGCGCGTCGTGTCGGCGACCCATCGCGACCTCGAGGCGCTCGTCGCCGAGGGCCGCTTCCGCCAGGATCTCTATTACCGCCTCGTCGTGTATCCCATTGACGTGCCGCCGCTCCGTGACCGGGCAGAAGACATTCCGCTTCTCGTGTCTCACTTCGTGCGCAAACATGGCAAGGTGTCCGGTGTCGAGCCGCCCGCCTTTGAGCGTGACGCGCTGGACGTACTGTGCCGGTACGCGTGGCCCGGCAACGTCCGAGAGCTGGGAAATGTCGTGGTGCGCACGCTGGTGTCGAGCGGTGGCGGGCGCATCGACGTCAACGCGTTGCCGCCCGCGCTCGTGATGAAGGCCATGGGGATTGACGTGTCGGCGGCGGGCGCACCGGTGCCCGATACGCGGGCCGAGGTCGTGACCCTGAAGGAACTCGAGCAACGCGCGATCACGCACGCGCTGACGGCGCTCAACGGGAACGTGTCGCTGGCCGCGAAGCGCCTTGGCCTCGGTCGTGCCACCCTCTACCGCAAGATGGCGCAGTACGGGCTCGTGCCGCCAGGCTCCTCCGGATCACCGTCCTGACTCCGAGCGCCGACCCGCCCGGCCTCGTCCGCATCAGGACGACCTCGGCCGGCCCAGATAGCCATACAGTTTGATGATCCTCGCGCCAGGCACGCGCGTCGGCGGAAAACGGCCTCGAATGTCAGCGCACGCCGGCGCTCGAGGTCGGGCGCCGGCGTGGCCTATGCCGACACGACGGCCAGGTGGCCCTGCGTCGCCACGAAGACCGCCTTGAGGGGGATGGTGTTGTCGAACGTCACGAGACAACGGCCGGGTCGGTGAGCGAGACCGCGTCGGGCCAGAAGTGATGGTGTTCGTCGGCACAGAAGCGGCGAAGATGTTCGATGATTGCGTGCGGCCGCAGGGCGGCGTCGCCCTGCGCGAGCTCGGCGACGACGCGCACGAACCCGTTCTCGGTCACCGGACACGTGGCCCAGCCATCCGCCCGGTGGTCGGCGAACCAGTCGTGCGCAAGCTCGTGGTGCACGTGCTCGGCGTAGAGGAGCGCGACGAGCACGTTGACGTCGAGCAGCGCAACCCGGCCCATGCGCCTAGTCGTCGCGCAGCCGGTTGACTGCGGCCATGGTCAGTGGGCCGGAGCCGCGTGGCAGTGCGGGCAGAAGCGGCACGCCATTGCGGATGCGGCCCTGCCGGGCCGGGGCGAGTGCCTTGCGCAGAAGCTCTGACACGATCTGGCCAGTCGTGCTCCGCCGCGCGGCAGGGGTCTTCCCGTATAATCCCCGCACCTCACGATGCGACTGCGAGACGACGACTTCGGGGCCTTGGCTGGTGCGCCGCGATGGCTCTTGGTCGGCCCCCGAGCCCATGCCGGAGCGCCACGATGGGCTTAGCGTCCGGTACGCGCCTTGGCGCCTACGAGATCGTGGCTTCACTTGGCGCGGGCGGCATGGGCGAGGTGTATCGGGCGCGCGACACGCGGCTCGGACGCGATGTGGCGATCAAGATCCTGCCGGCGCTCTTTTCATCCGACCCGGAGCGACTGTCGCGGTTCGAGCAGGAAGCCCGTGCCGCCGCGGCGCTCAATCACCCGAACATCGCGGCCGTTTACGACGTTGGCGTCGACGGCGAGACCCACTACATCGTTCAGGAGTTTCTGGAAGGGTTCGTCACTGCGCGACGTGCTCTCCACGCAGCGGGCGAAACCCATGCGCGAATGGGCGTCGATGGCCGCTGAGATCGCCGATGCGCTTGCCGCCGCGCACCGCGCCGGCATCGTGCATCGCGACATCAAGCCCGAGAACATCATCGTCACTGAAGACGGGCGGGCGAAGGTGCTCGACTTCGGCCTCGCCAAGCTCGCCGAACCGGGCGCCGACACCATGAGTGCGAACTCGCCGACGATGATGGGCACGATGGCCGGCGCCGTACTGGGAACGATCGGGTACATGTCGCCTGAGCAGGCGGCCGGCCAGCCGGCCGACCGGCGCACCGACATCTTCGCGCTTGGCTGCATCCTCTACGAGATGATTGCGGCGCGGCGCCCGTTCGAAGGACGAAGCGCGGCTGAAGTCATCGCGCATGTCCTGCACGACGAGCCGACGCCGCTCGCCGAGATCCG
This sequence comes from uncultured Acidobacteriota bacterium, assembly GCA_963752045.1. Taxonomy (GTDB): domain Bacteria; phylum Acidobacteriota; class Vicinamibacteria; order Vicinamibacterales; family SCN-69-37; genus DATKDF01. The sequence continues at coordinate 177,315 of CAVVWN010000004.1, forward strand.
CGCCGACGTACCCGGCGGGATCGCGCGCATCGTCAGCAAGTGCCTGGTGAAGGAACCCGCGCGGCGGTACCAGCATGCCGACGACCTGGCCGTGGACCTGCGCGACGTCGAGCGCCTCGTCGACTCGCGACAGCCATCGGTTCCGCCCATGGCCGCGCCGGCGCGAGGTCTCGCCACGCACTGGTGGATCGCGATTGCCGTGGCGGCCGCGGCGCTCGCGGTATTCGTGACACAGAGCCTCGCGCCCGCAGGCGCCGGCCCTCGGAGCGTGATTCGATTCGAGACGTCGATACCCCGCATCTCCGCGACGTACAACCGGGTGCTCGCCGTGTCTCCGGACGGCCGCTTTGTCGCGAGCACTTCCACCGTGGAGGGCGCGGGCGGCCTCGTGGTCCGTTCGCTCGACGATCCTGTGCCCAGACCGCTCGCCGGCGCAGCGGACGCGAGAGACCCGGCCTTTTCTCCGGACAGCCGGAACATCGTGTTCTGGTCGGCCGATCAGATCAGGCGAATCCCCGTCGAAGGTGGTCCGATCGTCGCGATCGGGCAGTCGCCGGGCCGTCCACTGGGGCTCTCGTGGGCTGACGACGGGTTCATCTACTACGGCCGGGGCACCGAGGGCATCTGGCGGATGCCCGCGGTTGGCAGCAGCCCACCCGAGCAGGTGAAGGCGGTCGCCGAAAGCCAGTACGCGCACGGCCCGCAGCGCCTGCCCGGCGGTGACTGGTTGATCTTCACGCGCGCGGCGCGCGTCAACGGCTGGAACGACGCCCAGATTGTCGCGGCGCGCCTCGGTTCCGACGAAGAGCGTGTGCTCGTCGAACCGGCTCACGACGCGCGCTGGGCGCCAGGCTTTCTGACCTACGTGCACGACAGCCAGTTGTTCGCCGTGCCGTTCGACGAGGGTGCGGTCGCCACCACGGGCGAGCGGGTGCTCGTGGCCGAGGGGTTGCTCCTCGCGAGCATGGACATGACAGGCGCGGCCTTCTACGGCGTCTCGGAATCGGGCGTGCTCGCCTATCTCGGCGGACCGGGTGTGGACGAACAGCGCATGGTGTGGCAGGAGGGTGATGAACGGACACCGCTCCCGGTGGCGCCAGGGCGCATCAGCCAGGTGAGGCTGGCGCCGGACGGTCAGCGCGTGGCGGCTCGTGTGTTCGATGGCGGCTGGCACATCTTGTGGTTCGACGTGAACCGTCCCAGCGGCACGAAGGTGACGACTGACGGCAGCAACCGCAACCCGGTGTGGTCGCCCGATGGCCAGTGGATCTACTACGCGTCGGACAGAAACGGCGAGCTCGACGTCTGGCGGCGACGCGCCAATCTCGCCGGCGACGCCGAGCTCGTCTACGGACCGGCCGGCAACCAGATGCCGGTGGGCCTCACGCCCGATGGACTGCTCGTGTTTGTCCAGCTCGACCCGAATGGCTCGACAATCGGCAAGGTGGACCTCGAGCGCAAGGATGCTGCCGAGACACTTGTCGACAGGCCGGTGGATGCACCGGAGGCCAATCTTTCCCCGGACGGCCGCTTTCTCGCCTATCAGTCGAGCACCGGAGGCCCGTGGCAGATTCGCATGCTGGAGCTCTCGACCGGGCGCCAGTGGACCGTCGACGAAGGCTTCTCGCCCAGGTGGTCGCGCGACGGTACGATCCTCCTGTATCAGGTGGGAACAGGCGGCATCAAGCTGCTGCCGGTCTCGACCGCAGCCGGGTTCAAGCCGGGCATTGCAGCCCCGCTCACAGCGATGACGACCATGAACACGTGTTGTGACCTCGTGGATTCCAGGCGGCTCCTGGTGCTCGAGTCAGAGGTGCTCGACCAGGCAATCACCGTCGTCGTCAACTGGCCGGAGCTCGTCAAGTAGGTTACCGCCCTGCGAGCTTTCGTCCGAGCTCGACTGTCCGGAATCCCGCCTCGCCCCAGCTCATGACGAAGACGCTGAAGCCCTGCTTCATCCGCAGCTCGATGTCGTTCTCGTTGGCGGGGTAGCCGCAAGCCACGTTGAACTCCCTGCACGCGGCGAGCACCTGCTGAATGGCGTGCTCCCAGCCTTCTGCGTCAAACACGCGCTCGCCGTCGGCGCCCGTCGTCGTGAAGAGCCCGCGCAGCGTGCCGGCGCCGGGCCACAGCACGCCGATGCCGGGCACGGCCGCAATCTCGCGGACTCTGGCCAGGCCCTCTTTGCTTTCGACGATGGTCCAGTTGATGAGCTCGCCCGTCGGGTTGAGCGGCCAGAGGTCGGCCTTCCGGCGGTACTCGGCCTCACTCATGCCCCAGTAGGCAGGCGCGTCGCCCACCTCGTCGGGTCGCGTCCCGCCCTGTGACCGGAAGCGCATCGCAGCGAGGCCGCGGCGCACTTCGTCCGCGCTCTGGACGTCGACGAACATGACGCCGCTCGCGCCCGCGTTGAGCTGCTTGCTGATGGCTGCCGTCGTCTCGGCCTCGTCGGTGATCTTCTGGGCCTTCACGATGAGGGGATGGGTGGCGGCCGACGCGCCGGCGGCACGCATGGCGGCGACAAACTCGGCGAATGCCGGCAGGCCACGATCGACGCCCCGTTCCATCGTGCCGTCGAAGACGAAGTCGCTCTGCGCGAAGCCGAGTGTCTCCTTCGCGAGGTCGGCCGGCGTCTTCGGCGGCGGGGGAGGTGTCGTGGGCGCCGCGCCTCGTCGACCGCCGCCGCCCTGCCGCGCGCTCGGCGCGTACAGGCCGAAGACGGGCTTCTTCGCGGCGACGAGGCCGATGACGCCGTTCGCCCGTGACGGGCTCTGCGCGCTGCCGATTGCGGTTGCTCCGACGAGCAGCACCAGGCCGAGCCCGGCGATTGTCCACCTTCGCATGTGTCCTCCTGTGGGACTGAGGGGGACGGGTCTGTTTTCCACAGATCCGGCCCAAAGGGGGACAGGTCTCGGCAGGCAATCCTCCGAGACCTGTCCCCCAAATGGCCGGATCTGTGGAAAACAGACCCGTCCCCCTACCCGAACGGCTGGTCGATTGCGACCGATTGCTTCGTGAAGAACTTCGGCCCGTCCTCGGTCATGTACAGGCAGTCCTCGAGCCGGATGCCGAACTCGCCCGGTATGGCAATCATCGGTTCATCGCTGAAGCACATGCCGGGCGCGAGCGGCGTCTTGTTGCCCTTCACGAAATTCGTCCACTCGTGTCCCTCGAGGCCGATGCCGTGGCCGGTGCGGTGGGGCAGGCCCGGCGTCTTGTAGCCCGGGCCGAATCCGGCCGCCTCGATGACGGCGCGCGCGGCCGCGTCGACCGCTTCACACGGAGCGCCAATCTTCGCGGCGGCAAACGCCGCGTTCTGTGCTTCGAGCTCTTTGTTCCAGACGTCGATCTGACGCTGGCTCGGCTGGCCGAGCACCGTCGTCCGCGTGATGTCCGACCGGTAGCCCTCGCAGCCGGTGCCGCCGTCGACCAGCACGATGTCGCCTTCACGCAACTGCTGCGGCGTGATGCTGCCGTGCGGCAGCGCGGACCACTGACCGACCTGCACGCTGGCGCCTCCGTCGAAGCCAAGCGCGCGGAAGGCCGCCGAGATATTCGCCGAGAGTTCCCCCTGTGTCATGCCCTCGCGCATGGTCGTGAACGCGGCCTGGTAGGCCGCGATCGTCGCGTCGTTGGCACGTTGCATCAACGCGATCTCAGCCGGCGACTTGTAGATGCGACAGCCGGCAGTCACTGGAGTCGCGTCGACGACGTCCGTGCCCGGCGACGCCTTCCGCACACCGTCGGCGATGAAGAAACGGACGCGCTCTTCCATGCCGATGCGCCCGAAGCGTGAGCCGCGATCCTTGACGATGGCGGCGATGACGGCGTACGGGCTCTCGTCTTCTTCCCAGGTCCGGACTTCCGTGCCGAACGTGATGAGCTCGAGCGCGCGGTCTTCCTCGAACTTCGGGCACACCCAGGCCAGCTCCCCGCGCACGGGAATCACCACGCCGAACGTGCGCTCGCTTTGTCCCCATCGCGTGCCGGTGAAGTAGAAGCAGCTCGCGGTGCCTTCCATGAAGACGGCGTCGAGCCGCTCGGCCGCCATCAACTGCTGGGCCTTGCTGATGCGGGCGAGCCGTTCGTCGCGTGAGATCGGCACGATGCCGTCGGTCATCGGCGTGAGGGCCGCGATGGCCGAGCCCGGCAACTGGCTCGCGTCGGACGGACCCGGCGCCTGCGCGCTGCAGCCGATCGCCGCCGCCGCGCCACCAAGCGCGCCCGCTTCAAGAAACTGTCGTCGAGTCAGTGACATGTGTGCTCTCCAGGGGGACGGGTCTGTTTTCCACAGATTCGGCCAAATGGGGGACAGGTCTCGGCCAATTCTCTCCCGAGACCTGTCCCCTGAACGGCCGAATCTGTGGAAAACAGACCCGTCCCCCTTAGAATCGGTTTCATGAAGGCACGGGTGACCAGGCGGGACGCGCTCTTCACGTTCGGCGCGGCCGGCGCGGGAATCGTTCTGTCCGGCCGCGCGCTCGGCCAGCAGGCCGACCTGCGCGTCGGCGGCCGGCCGGCCGAACTGGTGATCGACTACCCGCCGACCTGGAGCGGCCGGCGGCTACCCAACGCTGTGCGGATTACCGTGCGTCCCATCGCCGACGGTGCTGCACGCCCAGAAGGCGACATCGGCGTGCTCAACCCGGCAGCCCGGGCGCCGCGCCGACCCGGCGCGCGCAACACGGCCGACCTGGCCGAGGTCCGCGTGGGCCAGCTCACCGTGCGGCTGGCCGGAGGCCGGCCGGCACTGACCATCGAAGAGGCCAACGGCCGGGTCGTGCAACGGCTCGTCTTCAATCCGGACGAGCCGACCATGACGTTCGCCCTGGGAACCGCGCCCGTGCTGGGCTTCGGCGAAGGCGGCGCTCAGTTCGACCGTCGCGGGGCCATCGATCCCATGCGCAACGGTCAGGCAACGTATCGTTCCCCGACCGGCCAGGGCGGCTATGCGCTGCGGACGCATGGCGGCCGCGTGGCGATTCCCTGGCTCATCGGTACGGGAGGGTGGGGCCTCTACGTTCATCGCCCATCCGGGACGTTCGACCTGACCGGATCCGACGGGGTATTCACGCCTCGGGAGGCGGATTCGGCGTTCGACGTCATCGTCGTGTCATCGGCAGACCCGGCCGAGCTCATGCGCGTGTGGGCGGAGATCACCGGTCCGGCCGAGATGCCGCCGCTCTGGAGCCTGGGCTATCTGCAGTCGCATCGGACGCTCGCGGGCCCCGACGAAGTGCTGACCGTCGCCAGCACCTTCAGGGAGAAGCAGCTTCCGTGCGACGCCGTGATCTACCTCGGCACCGACTTCACTCCCTCGGGCTGGAACACACACAACGGCGAGTTCACGTGGAACCCCGCGAACTTCCCGGACCCGAAGGCGATGATCGACGCCCTGCACGAACTTCACTTCAAGGTGGTCCTGCACATCGTCGTCGAAGGCCGACGCTTTGTCGGGACGGTCGGCGACCCGTGCACGGCCGACGCGCTCCCGCCGGGCCGCACACCGGACGGCGACTGGCCGGCCGAGCGGCAGGTATCGTGCTACTGGCCGGCACACAAGCCGCTCTACGATCTCGGCATCGACGGCTGGTGGCCCGATCAGGGCGACGGCTACGACGAGGCGTCGCGCCTCCTGCGCATCCGCATGTACTGGGAAGGCAGCCAGCAGTGGCGCCCGAACGAGCGCCCATTCGCCCTGCACAGGAACGGACAGGCCGGCATGCAGCGCTACGGCGCGTTCCTCTGGTCCGGCGACGTCTATTCCACATGGGAGACGCTTCGCCTGCACGTGCCGATCGCCGTGAACACGGGTCTCAGCGGCATCCCGTACTGGGGCACCGACATCGGCGGTTTCGTGCCGACGGCCGAGTACACGGGCGAGCTCCACGTGCGCTGGTTCCAGTTCGGCGCCTTCTGCACGCTTTTCCGGGCGCACGGCCGCAACTGGCACCTGCGCCTGCCCTGGGGCTGGAACACCGGGTCTGTCGGCGTTTCCGAAATCGCCAACTACACGGGCGGCGCCGCCGATCCGGATCCTTCGGAGCTGAACAACCCCCTCGTCGAGCCCATCTGCCGCAAGTACCTCGAGCTGCGGTACCGGCTCATGCCGTACCTCTACTCGGCCGTCCGTGAGTGCACGCTCACCGGCATGCCGATCATGCGAGCGCTGTGGCTCCACTATCCGGACGATCCGGTGGCGGTCGCGCGCGGTGACGAGTACCTGTGGGGCCGCGACATGCTCGTCGCGCCCGTCGTCGACAAGGGCGCAACGAGTCGCCGTGTCTATCTTCCCGCCGGCCGCTGGTACGACTTCTGGACGAACGAGCCTGTCGATGGCGGGCGCGAGATCGAGCGCGCCGTCGACCTCGAGACGATGCCGCTCTATGTTCGTGCCGGAGCGATCGTGCCGATGGGGCCCGTGCGGCAGTACACGAGCGAACCTGTGGACGGACCCCTCACGCTCGTCGTCTATCCAGGGACCGACGGGGCGTTCGATCTGTACGAAGATGACGGCGCGACCTTCGAGCACCGATCCGGCAACTGGATGGGCATTGCCGTCCGCTGGCGCGATGACGAACGCCGACTGACGCTGGCGCTTGCGCCTGGATCGCGGATGCGGCCGCCGTCTCCACGGCCGATCGAAGTGCGGCTCGCCGGTTCGGACGGCACGCGCGCCGTCAGCTTCGAGGGCCAACCCGTTCAGATTCGGTTCTAGCGGCGCCCCTCGTGTCGGCTCCGCCAACGTCTGGCCAGCAGCCACGCGTACACGGCGGCGTTCACGACGATGACCGCCGCGCCGAGAGCAAGCTGCATCTCGCGCGTGAGGCCGGCCGGGTATACGAGCGAGACGACGTAGTGGTCGAGAAAATCGCCTGCATAACCCTCGGCACCGGCCCGCGCCCGAAAGGTGTTCTCGAGCGGCGTGAGCGGGCAGATGCCACCGCTGAGCTCAATCCACGCTCCCCAGACGACGGCCGGCAGGTGCACCCACGCAAACCACGGCCGTCGAAGCACGACAAGCCCGCCCGCTGCGACCAGCAGGATGAACCCGAGGTGGGTGAGGACGATGAGCGTGGCCAGAAACAAGTGGATCACGAGCGGCCCTGTTTCATGGTAAACCCGGTACAGGATGGGCCGGATGCCACGGTGCGCCCGCTGGCTCGCGCTCTCCGCCCTGCTCCAGGCGGCATGCGCGGCCGTTCCACCCGCCGACCAGACTGTGCCTGACTTCGACGCGCGCCGGCGGCTGATGGTGGAGCGGCAGATCCGCGCGCGCGGCGTCACGAACGAAGCGGTTCTCGACGCGATGACGCGGGTGCCGCGCCACCTGTTCGTGCCGGATCACCTTCGGGACGAATCCTACGACGACGCGCCCGTGCCGATCGGGCACGGCCAGACCATTTCGCAGCCGTACATCGTCGCCTACATGACCGACATGCTCGCGGTTTCGGCGGGCCAGCGCGTGCTGGAAATCGGCACCGGGTCCGGGTATCAGGCCGCGATCCTTGCGGAGCTCGGCTGCGAGGTGTTCACCATAGAAATCGTGCCCGAGCTGGCGGAGCGGTCGCGAGCGCTCATCGCCGAGCTCGGTTACACGAACGTTCGCGCCCGCCTGGGTGACGGGTACCTCGGCTGGCCGGAGGAAGCACCGTTCGACCGCATCATTCTCACGGCTGCGCCGGTCGAGATGCCCCAGGCCCTCGTCGACCAATTGGCGGTGGGCGGCGTCCTCATCGCACCGGTCGGCGGGTTCCTCGGCCAGACCATGACCGTCGTGAGAAAGACCGAGACAGGCGTCGTGACCGAGGAGACAATTCCGGTGCGCTTCGTGCCCATGGTCGGTCGTGGGACGGAGTGACGGTCCGAGGGTCCGAGGGTCCGACGGTCCGAAGGTGCGACGGTCCGAGGGTCCGAGGGTCCGAGGGTCCGACGGTGCGATGGTCCGAGGGTCCGGTGGGGGTGGTGATGCGACTTGTGGCTGGGATCGTTGTGGTCGGCGGTGTGGTCGGTGGTCTGGCTTTGTCGGCGGCGACCGTCGCGTCGCAGTCTGGTCCGGCCGACGCGCGCATCAAGATCGACCTCGACCGGACCATCGGCGAAGTGGATCCGCTGCTGTTCGGCAACTTCGCTGAACACCTCGGCCGCATGATCTACGGCGGCATCTACGAAGAGGGAAGTCCGCTGTCGGACGCCGACGGATTCCGGCGGGACGTGCTCGACGCGGTCAGGGGTCTCGGCGTGAGCATTCTGCGCTGGCCCGGCGGCAACTTCGCCTCGAGCTACAACTGGTACGACGGCATCGGCCCGAAGGACGACCGGCCCGTCAGGCTCGACCTCGCCTGGGACGACCTCGAGAGCAACCGATTCGGCACCGACGAGTTTCTTCGGTACGCGGAGGCCATCGGCGCCGAACCCTACATCTGCGTGAATCTCGGCCTCGGGACGATTGACGATGCGCGCAACTGGGTGGAGTACGTCAACGAGGACAAGCACACCTACTGGGCGGACCTGCGGCGCCGGCATGGCCGCGATGCGCCGTACGGGGTCACGTACTGGGCGCTCGGCAACGAGATCGACGGGCCGTGGCAGATGGGCCACAAGAACGCCGAGGACTACGCGAAGATGGCGCTCGAGGCCGGCAAGGCCATGCGCGCCGTGGATCCGTCGATCAAGCTCGTGGCCAGCGGCTCGAGCAATTACGGCGCGGACTGGATCGGCTGGAATCGCACGGTCCTCCGCGAGCTGCGCAACCTCGTCGACTACGTCGCGATTCACACCTACATCAACAATCGGGCCGACAACCTCGAGCAGTATCTCGGCCAGTCGCACCTGAACGTGGAGCGCTACATCAGCGTGACCGAGGCGCTCATCCGTGAAGTGCGGACCGGAGCGAACCCGCGGCCGATCCACATCGCCTACGACGAGTGGAATGTGTGGTACCGCACCGGCAACCGCGAGAAGCTCGAAGAGATCTACAACTTCGAGGACGCGCTCGCCATGGGCATGTTCTTCAACGCGTTCTTCCGGCACGCCGACAGCGTGAAGATGGCCAACCTGGCGCAGATGGTGAACGTGATCGCGCCGATCATGACGAACGAGCAGGGCCTCTTCCTGCAGCCGATCTACTTCCCGATCGTCGAGTACGGCCGGCAGCGCGGCAACACGTCGCTCGACGTCTGGGTGGCGTCGCCGACCTATCGGATTCAGAATCGCGGGCCGGAAATCGGCTATCTCGACGTGTCGGCCTCCCGGAACGCGGCGACGGGAGAGGTCTTTCTCAACGTCCTCAATCGAAGTCAGACCCGGGACCTGGTGACATCAATCGAGACGGGCGGCTACGCCGTCTCGAGCGCGAGCGTGTGGCAGATGAACCACGATGACCTCAAGGCGACGCATACCTTCGGTGACGACCAGAAGGTCAGGCCGGTCACGCGGCAGGAATCCGTGTCGACGTCGGACGGCGGCTTCCGTCACACGTTCCCTGCGCACTCACTGACGATCCTGCGCCTGCGGTAAGAGGGGGACGGGTCTGTTTTCCACAGATTCGCGCCACTGGGGGCCAGGTCTCGGGAAGGTCAAATGCCCCACCGAGACCTGGCCCCCAAATGCGCGAATCTGTGGAAAACAGACCCGTCCCCCTAGTGTCGGTACACGTCCCAGTCGAGGTAGGTGTCGAGCGCGTCTTCGACGGCGTCGGCGACCTGGGCGCGGGTGGCGGCCACGTGGTGCTCGAAGCCGTGGCGGCAGATCGTCCTGAGCAGCCGCTGGAACTCCGGCACTTCGATGACGCCGTAGCCCCCGAACGTGTCGAGCGGGTCCTCGGTGAACCGGCCCTCGCCGACGTAGCCGCGGACCATGCCGTCGAGGTCGTCGGTCGAAATCCGGCAGTAAGTGAACGGGCCTGGCGCGATGCGCCCGACGATGGTGCCGAACGTGTTCTCCTTGCCGACGGTGCCCGCGATGATCTCCTGGTAGTCCATCCGGTGCGCGTCGAAGAACGCCTTCGGCAGGTTCGAACAGTGGAACACCACGCCCTTGTTCGGCGTCGTCGCCGTAGTTGTTGTTCCAGTCGAGCAGCGCCGCCGGGCTTCCCGAGGCCGCCTGCAGCACGTGCATCCCGACGAGGCCCGCGATGTCGGTCTCGCACGCGCTCGGCAGCAGCGACTCCGACATCATGCTCATCAGCGTGCACGGCACCACGCCGTAGAACTCCTCCAGCGACGTCCAGCACTGAATGGCCGTCGCCGTAAGTGCCTGGTCCTTCATCCACCGGTCGATGACGACGCCGAGCTTGGCCATCTTCATCAGGCTGAGCGTGGGAATGCCCTTGACGCCGGTGTAGGCCTGAATGGCCGCGAGCTTCTGCTTCACCAGTGGATCGGCGTCGGGTACCCGCGCCACCCAGCCAAGCACCTCCGAAAGATCGACCGTCTCGACGGTGATACCCGATCGCTCGAGGAGCTTCTCGCTGAACCGAACCGTGTTGAAGGCCGCCGGCCGGGCGCCGATCGCGCCAATCCGCGCGTGCCGCAGCGCGCGCACCACCCGGCAGGTGGCCGCAAACCGCCGCAGGTCGCGCTCGAAACGACGGACTCGTCGCCGGAACGGTGTGCAGCGACGTGAGCGAGTACTTCAGGCCGTACTGCCGCAGGTTGTTGCAGACCGACATCTTGCCGCAGAAGCTGTCGCGCCGGTCCGCGATCGTCATCCGCTCGCCGGCGTCGGCGAAGGCGTGCACGAGCACCGGCACGTCGAGGCCGGCCCAGCGCAGCGTGTTGGCCACGGCTCGCTCGTCGCCGAAGTTCGGCAGCGTCACGAGCACGCCATCGATGCGATCGGCATGCGCGCGAAACAGGTCGGCGCAGGCGCGCGCGTCGGCCAGACTCTCGACGGCGCCGAACGCGCTCGCCTCGACCGGCAGCGCCACGGCGTCGATGCCTTCGGCCTCGAGCGCGGCCAGCACGTCGGCGCGCCCGGTCGCGCAGAGATGTGACGGGAAAAACCCCCGGTTGCCGACGATGACACCGAAGGTCGTGCGCGTAGCCATGGGGTGCGCCTCCGAACGGACGGACGAAGCGATCAGCTCTTTGGCGGCTCCGTGTCGGCCTGTCCGTAGTAGGCCGTGGCGCCGTGCTTGCGAGTGTAATGACGATCGACCAGATACGCGGCGGGCCAATCGGCCGCCGGAGCGATCGACCGGCCGATGATGTCCATGCGTGCCAGCCACTCGAGCACGCGCGCGCGCTCGACGGCGTCGGCTGCGCTCGCGCCCCACGTGAACGGCCCATGGTTGGCGACGAGCACGCCGGCCACTTCGGCGGGCGAGATACCGCCCTGGCGGAACGTCTCGACGATCACGAGCCCGGTGTTGCGCTCGTACTCGTCGGCGACTTCGTCTTCGGACAGCGGCCGCGTGACGGGCACGTCTCCATGGAAGTAGTCGGCGTGCGTCGTGCCCATGCAGCGCACGGGCAGCCGAGCCTGAGCGAGCGACGTCGCGGACTCCGAGTGCGTGTGCGCGATGCCGCCGCAGGTAAACGCGCGGTAGAGCTCGAGGTGCGTGGGCGTGTCCGACGACGGTCGCAGCTTCGAATCGACGACGTCGCCGGTCTCGATCGACACGAGGACCATGGCGCCCGGTGAGAGCTCCGCGTACGGCACCCCGCTTGGCTTGATCGCCAGCAGGCCCGTGTCGTAGTCGGCGCCCGAGACGTTTCCGAACGTGCCGAAGACGAGGCCGCTTCCGGCGAGCGCCACGTTCGCTTCGAAAACCGCTTCGCGGAGGTCCTTGATCGTCATCCGTCAGCCTCCCACCATCGTCACCCTGTTGCGCAGAGCGAGCAGGCGCTTCATCAAAGACCGGAGATCGGCCGTCGCGCCGTCGACCGCTCCGAAGGTGTCGTGGAGCTCCCGATAGAGCCCGTAGAGCTCGTCGTAGACCGGGCGCGCGGCCGGATCGGCGTGTACGTCCTTGCCGTACCGGCGGCCATCGCCTCCTGGCCATCCTCGAAGCGATCGTAGCCCCCTTTGCCCGATCCCGCCGCCACAGCCGCCGCGATCGCCGAGCCGAGCGCCGGCGTCTGAGGCGAGTCGGACACGAGCATCGGAAAGCCGAGCACGTCGGCGTAGATCTGCATGAAGAGCGGGTTCTTCTCCGCGATGCCGCCGCAGCACACCACCCGGTCGATCGGCACGCCGTGCTCGGTCAGCCGTTCGACGATCGCGCGGGCGCCGAAGGCGGTCGCCTCGATGAGCGCGCGGTACACCTCCGCCCGCGACGTGTGGATCGTCTGCCCGACAATGAGACCGGTGAGGCGGGGATCGACGAGGATCGTGCGATTGCCGTTGTTCCAGTCGAGTGCCAGAAGACCCGACTGGCCCGGACGAAGCCCGGCGGCCTCGTCCGAGAGCCCGGCGTGCAGCCGGTCGTCACCGCCCAGGACCACCTCGACCCACCAGCGGAGCAGATCGCCCACGGCCGACTGGCCCGCCTCGATGCCGTCATAGCCTGGCATGATCGACCCCGGCACGATGCCGCAGATACCCGGGATGGTGCCCGAGACGGACGCGTCCGGCGCCACCGCGCAGTCGCACGTGGACGTGCCGATGATCTTGACGAGCGTGCCCGGCCGCACGCCCGCGCCCACCGCGCCGTAGTGCGCGTCGAATCCACCCATCGCAATCGCGATACCGGCACGAAGCCCCAGCCGCGTGGCCCAGGCTGCGTCGAGGTGGCCCGCCGGCTCGCCCGCCGCGTACGCGCGCGTGAAGAGCCGGTCGCGAAGCGCCGCCAGACGAGGATCGAGCCGCTCGAGGAACGCCTTCTGCGGCAGGCCGCCCCAGCTGTCCGAGTAGAGCGCCTTGTGCCCGGCCGGGCAGATCGATCGCCTGATCTCGGCAGGGTTCCCGACGCCGGCAAGCACGGCCGGCACGAAGTCGGCAAGCTCCACCCAGCTTGCCGCCGCCTCGAACACGTCGGGCGCCACCTTCAGGCAGTGCCACACCTTCGCCCAGAACCACTCCGATGAATACGTGCCGCCGATGGGCGCGATGAGCTCGGGCGCATGCGCGCGCGCGGCGGCCGTGATGGCGAGAGCCTCGTCGGCCGACGTATGGTCCTTCCAGAGCCAGGCATGTGCGGCGGGGTTGTCGCGCCATCGCGCCTGGACGCCGAGCGGCTCGTTCTTTGCGTCGACGGGAATCGGCGTCGAGCCCGTCGAATCGACGCCGATCCCGATGACGAGATCCGGCGAGAACCCGGGCTCCAGAGTCGCGTCGGCGAGCGCGCCCACGACCGACGCTTCGAGTCCGGCCAGGTAGTCGGCCGGGTTCTGCCTGGCAAGATGCGGATCGCGCGCGTCGACCATCACGCCGTGGTCGCCAGAAGGGTAGTCGAAGACCGACGTGCCAATCGAGCGCCCGTTGGCGCAGTCGACGACCACTGCGCGCACTGAGCTCGTGCCGAAATCGAGTCCGATCGTGAACCGACGATCCATCATCGATCCTCGAGGCCCGCACGGGCCGACAGCAGGTCGTCGAAGGCGCCCGAGGGCAGGTGCGAGATCGATCGGGCCGCCAGATCCGGGGTGGCATCGGCGGCTGCGCCAATCCCAATCGAACGCATGCCCGCTCGCCGGGCAGCCTCGATGCCAGCCGCGGCGTCCTCGACGACGATGCACCGCTCGACGGGCGTGTGCAGGCGCGCGGCGGCGGCGAGAAACACATCCGGCGCGGGCTTGCCGACGACAACGTCCTCGGCCGAGACAATCGTGTCGAACCATCCCGACGCCCCGAGCACGTCGAGCACGGCATCGATGTTCTCACGCGGCGCCGACGACGCGATGGCCTGCTTCCAGCCTGCCCGGCGCAGACGTGCAATCCACTCCGGGACGCCTGGAAGCCAATCGAGACCGCCGGCCCGCATCAACCGTCGATAGGCCGACTCCTTGGCGTCGGCCACGCGTCTGATTCGGTCCGCCGACGCGTCAGGCCCCAGCCAGTCGGCGAGGATTCGGTCGTTACGCTGGCCGAAGCTCGCGAGAAACCGGTCACGGGTGAGCGCGACGCCCTGGTCCGCCATCACCTCGAGCCACGACTGCCAGTGGTACTCCTCCGAGTCGATGAGCGTGCCGTCGAGGTCCCAGAGCACGGCACGCAGGGGCTGACGGTCGATCGTCATGCCGGGTAGTTAACCACGGACGGTCGCGCCGTGCGGCCTCGGGTACAATGCCCCGAATTCCCTGGAGGTATCGATGCGACCGACCCGTCTGCTGCTGGTGTTTGCCGCCTGCGTGCTGGCCCTTGCGCCGCTTGTCGGACAGGAACAGCCCGAACAGGACCGGCCCGCCCAGGCCCGGCAGGAGCTCATCCTGCAGACGGCCGAAACGCTCGAGTTCGACACCGATGAAGTGACGTGGATGTCGCTCGACGTCTCGCCAGACGGCCGGACCATCGTGTTCGAGCTCCTGGGCGATCTCTACACGATGCCGGTCGGCGGCGGCGCGGCCACACGCATCATGGGCGGCCTGTCGTTCGAGAGCCAGCCGACCTACTCGCCGGATGGATCGACGATTGCCTTCCTCAGCGACCGCACCGGCGTCGAGAATCTGTGGATCGCCGACGCGAATGGCGGCAACCCCCGCGCGGTGACTCGAGACCGGACGACGGGCGATCGCCCGCAGATCATGGCGTCGCCGGCCTGGACGCCCGACGGCGAGTACATCGTGGTGTCGAGGTCGCGTCCACCGCAGGGCACGTTCACGTTGTTCATGTACCACCGCGACGGCAGCTCCGGCATCGAGATCGCGCAGCCGCCGGCCGATGCGGCGGGCCGGGGTGGCCGTGGCGGGGGCGGCGGTCAGATCAATCAGATGGGCGCGGTCGTGTCGGCCGATGGCCGCTTCGTCTACTACGCGCAGCGGACCGGCACGTTCACCTACAACGCCCAGTTCCCGCTGTGGCAGGTGTACCGCTACGACCGGGACACCGCCGACATCACGCAGGTGACCAACGCTCCGGGCAGCGCCATGCGGCCGGCCGTATCGCCCGACGGCCGCTTCCTCGTCTACGGCACGCGCCACAAGACGGAGACGGGCCTGCGCGTTCGCGATCTCGAGACCGGGGCCGAACGCTGGCTGGCCTACCCGGTCACGCGTGACGACCAGGAATCACGCGCGAGCCGCGACACGCTGCCGCGCTACACGTTCATGCCGGACGGCCGGTCGCTCCTCGTGCCGGTCGGCGGCAAGCTGCATCGCATCGACTTCGAGACCGGCGCGGCCACGCCGATTCCGTTCACCGCGCACGTCCAGGCGGAGATCGCGCCGCGGGTGTACACGCCCGTGCGCGTCGATGATGGCCCGACCGTGCGCGCGAGGCTCATCCGCTGGCCGGTGGTCTCTCCCGACGGCAGCCAGGTCGTCTTCAACGCGATGAACCGCCTGTACGCGATGGACCTGCCGAGCGGCACGCCCCGACGGCTGACCTCGCTCGACGAGGGCGAGTTCATGCCGAGCTGGTCACCAGACGGCCGGACCATTGCCTACGTGACGTGGACGACGAGCGGCGGCCATATCAAGCGCGTGGCCGCGGGCGGCGGGCAGCCGCAGACGCTCACGCGCGTGGAAGGGTACTACCTGGATCCGGCATTCACGCCCGACGGCGCCCAGATCGTGTTCCTTTCCGGGTCGGCCAACGACCAGATCTACTCGATCCTCACCGAGTCGTTTCCCGACGACGACGATCCCGAGGAGCCGGGCGAGATCAGCGGCGTGGGCGCTCCGAACACGCTCGAGCTGAGGCGCATGCCGGCGACGGGCGGCGAGGCCACGCTCATCGCCTCGGCGCGCGGCGGCCGCAGCCCGCACTTCGCGCGCGGCGACTCGGCGCGCGTCTATCTCGAGTCGAACGGCGCGCTCGAGTCGATCAGGCTCGACGGCTACGACCGCAAGACCCTGCTGCGGGTGAATGGTTCCGGCACGGGCGCCGGCAGGGCCGCCGACGACATCAGGCTCTCTCCAACCGGCACGCACGCGTTCGTCAGCCTGCAGAACCGGCACTATCTGGTGAGCCTCGCGAGAAGCGGCGAAACGCTGTCCGTGCGAATCCAGGGCGGCGGCCGCGGCGGCGGGAGCACGCCGGTGCCGGTCAAGGCGATGTCGCCGGAAGGCGGCGATTACCTCTCGTGGAGCGCCGACGGCCGAACCGCGAGCTGGTCGCTCGGCAACCGCTTTCATCGTCAGGCGATCGACGCCGACGCGCCCCAGAGCCTCGACGTCGTCGTGGAACTGCCGCGCGCCACGCCGCAGGGCGCGGTGCTCCTGAGCGGCGCGCGCGTCGTCACGATGAACGGCGACGAGGTCATCGTCAACGGTGACATCCTCGTCACGAACAACCGCATCACGGCCGTCGGGCGGCGCGGGTCGATTCGCGTGCCGGAAGGGACGCGACGAATCGACGTGGCCGGCAAGACCATCATGCCCGGCTTTGTCGACGTGCACGCGCACATGCGGCCGCCGCGGGGGCTGCACCAGACGTCGGTGTGGCAGTACTTCGCCAATCTCGCCTACGGGGTGACGACCACGCGGGACCCGCAGACGTCCACGACGGACGTCTTCGCGTATGCCGACATGGTGGACGCGGGCATGATTCCGGGCCCGCGCGTGTACGCCACCGGGCCGGGCGTGTTCTCCTACTCGGGTATCTCGGACCAGGAGGCCGCCAACCGCTTCATCAAGCGGTATCAGGAGGCGTACCACACCAACACCATCAAGCAGTACGTCGCCGGCGATCGCATCGTCCGGCAGTGGATCATCAAGGCCTGCGAAGCGTACGGGATCACGGCGACCATCGAGGGCTCGCTCGATCTCAAGCTCAACCTCACGCAGATGGCCGATGGTTACTCGGGTCAGGAGCACAGCTTCCCGATCATGCCGCTCTACAAGGACGTGACGGAGTTCGTGGCCCGCACGAAGACGTTCTACACGCCGACGATTCTCGTGGCCTACGGCGCGCCGTGGAGCGAGAACTACTGGTTCCAGAACACGGACGTGGCGGCCGACACCAAGCTCGCGAAGTGGGTGCCGTGGGAACTGCTCGACAACATGGTGCGGCGCCGGCCGCAGTGGTTCCTGCCGGAGGAATACGGCCACACGAAGCTCGGCAAGCAGGTGGCCGACATCGTGCACGCCGGCGGGCGCGCGGGCCTCGGCAGCCACGGGCAGCTGCAGGGCCTCGGCGCGCACTGGGAAACCTGGAGCCTCGGCTCGGGCGGCCTGACGCCGCACGAGACGCTGAAAGTCGTCACGATCTTCGGGGCCGAAGCGCTCGGGCTCCAGCAGGACCTCGGTTCGCTCGAGCCCGGCAAGCTCGCGGACCTCATCGTGCTCGACCGGAATCCGCTCGAGGACATCCGGAACACGAACTCGATCCGGTACGTGATGAAGAACGGCGAGCTCTACGAGGGCGACACGCTCAACATGATCTGGCCCGTCGAGCGGCCGTTGCCGCAGCAGTTCTGGTGGAACACGGAGCCCGGCCGACGGTGACAGGTCTGACCCCGCGGTGAGGCATTGGCGTCATACGAAAGGACGACACAGATGAGGGCACGGCACCTGTTCGGCATCGGCGCGGCGATGGCAGCCATCGTCGCCTTCGGCTTCGACCCGTCGGCGCAGGACTCGGACGTGCGGGCCCGGTACGAGCGAGCCGAGAGCCTGGCGCGGCGCACCCAGGGGCTCGTGTACAACCAGGCCGAGACGCCGCGCTTTCTGCCCGATTCGGCCATGTTCTACTACCGGAAGACCGTCAAGGGCGGCAACGAGTTCGTCTTCGTCGATCCGGCGGCCGGCACGAAGGCGGCCGCCTTCGACCACGCGCGGCTGGCCGCCGCGATCAACGGCGTCGCCGGCGAGGACTACACCGCGGTGACGCTGCCGTTCACGGCATTCAACTACCTCGACAACCGGCAGGCGGTCGAGTTCACCATCGGCGGCGGCGGCGGCGGGCGGGGCGGACGGCAGGGCGGCGGCGCGCCCGTGCTCGCGCCCGGGCAGCCGCGGTGGCGATGCACGCTCACCGACTACACCTGCACGCGGTCGGCCGCTCCCGTCGAGCGAGGAGCGGAGCAGGCCGGGCAGGGCCGCGGCGCGGGCGGCCGCGGAGGCGGCATCGGCAGCACCATCAATGCAGTGTCCGAGCCGCCCGTCCGCGTGTCGCCAGACGAGGCCTGGGAGGCCCTCATCCGGAACCACAACATTTATGTCAGGCCGGCGCGACGGCAGGGCGAAGGCCGGCGTGGCGGCGGCCGCGGTCAGGCGGCGGCCGCGGAGGCGGCCGACGGGTTCCTGCTCAGCACCGACGGCTCCGAAGGCAACAGCTACACGTTCCAGTCGATCGCCTGGTCGCCAGACTCGAAGAAGCTCGCGGCATTCCGGCGCCGCCCGGGTACGAGCGGCTCGTCCACTACGTCGAGTCGTCGCCGCGCGATCAGGTGCAGCCCAAGCACTTCACGCTCTCCTATCGCAAGCCGGGCGACGTCGTCGACTTCGATCACCCGGTGGTGTTCGACGTCGAGTCGCGCCGGCAGATGCCCGGCGACGAAGCGCTCTTCGCCAATCCATTCACCAACACGAGGCTCGCATGGCGTGACGACAGCCGGGCCGTGACGTTCGAGCACAACCAGCGCGGTCACCAGCTCTATCGCGTGCTCGAGATCGACGCGGCGTCTGGCCGGACGCGGACCGTCATCGAGGAGACGAGCCGCACCTTCGTCGAGTACTCGGGGAAACGGTACCGGTACGACGTGGCCGACGGGGCCGAAGTCATCTGGGCGTCCGAGCGCGACGGCTGGAATCACCTGTACCTGTACGACGGCCAGACGGGACGGGTGAAGCACCAGATCACGAAGGGCGAGTGGGTGGTGCGCGGCGTCGACCGGGTCGACGAAGAGGCCCGGCAGATCTGGTTCCGGGCGAGCGGCATGCACCCGGGTCGCGACCCGTACTTCATTCACTACTACCGCATCAACTTCGACGGCACGGGCCTGACGGCGTTCACGAGCGAGGACGGCACGCACAGCGTCGAGTTCTCGCCCGACGGGGAGGTCTACGTCGACACCTGGCAGCGCGTCGACCTGCCGCCCGAAGCGGTGCTCAAGCGCACGAGCGATCAGCAGGTCATCATGCCGCTCGAAAAGGCCGACATCACCGACCTCCTGGCGACGGGATGGCGGCTGCCCGAACCGTTCGTCACCAAGGGACGCGACGGCACGACGGATATCTGGGGCGTGATCATCCGTCCGACCGATTTCGATGGGAGCCGACGCTACCCGGTGATCGAGAACATCTATGCCGGGCCGCAGGGTTCGTTCGTCCCGAAGACGTTCAGCACCCAGACGGGCATGATGTCGCTTGCCGAGCTCGGTTTCGTCGTCGTGCAGATCGACGGCATGGGGACGTCGAACCGGTCGAAGGCGTTCCACGACGTCGCCTGGCGCAATCTCGGCGACGCCGGATTCCCGGATCGGATTCTGTGGCACCAGGCGGTGGCCGGACGGTATGCCGTACTACGACCTCACCCGGGTCGGCATCTACGGCACGTCGGCCGGCGGGCAGAACGCGGCGGGCGCCGTGCTCTTTCACCCCGAGTTCTACCACGTGGCGTATTCCAACTCGGGCTGCCACGACAACCGGATGGACAAGATCTGGTGGAACGAGCAGTGGATGGGGTGGCCGATCGGCCAGCACTACGCCGATTCATCGAATGTCGACAACGCCCACCGGCTGCGCGGGCAGCTCATGCTGCTCGTGCCCGAGCTCGACACGAACGTCGATCCGGCCTCCACGATTCAGGTGGCCGACGCGCTCATCCGCGCCGGGAAGACGTTCGAGCTCGTCGTCGTGCCCGGCGCGAACCATGGAGCCGGCGGCGCCTTCACCATCAGGAAGCGGAACGACTGGTTCGTCAAGCGCCTGCTCGGCCTCGACCCGCCGAACTGGAACGCCGTCGACGTCGAGAGCAGCGGGTTTGCAGCCGCGGCGGCCGACGAACCAGACTACGTGGCGCTCGAACGCGCGCCGTTCGTCGACGACTTCGAGTGAGACGCTGAAGCGGTCTGCACACGGCGCTCGCGCCGCGACCGAAGGGGAACCTGAATGGTGAATCGGGTCGTTGCGGCGACGATCGTGGCGGCCGTGCTCGCCCTGGCGGTCGGGTCGGCGCAGGCTCCATCACGGCCGCGGCCGCGCGTGCTCGATGGCGGCACGCCGACCGGTCCTGCCGACGTGTCGGGCTATGAGGCGCGTGTCGTTACCGCTCCCCCCGACGCGCTCGGGCTCGATTCTTTTTACCGGCAGTACGTCGATGCGCACGGCATCCCCGTCGTCGCGTCGGAGCAGGTGGCGCCCGTGGCGCTCGTGCTCGCGCGCGACATCGTGACGTACATGCTCGCGAAGCGACCCGACATCCGGGAGGCGCTCATCGCGCGAGGATCCCGCGTGATGATCATGGCGCTCCGTGAGGGGCAGATGGACCTGCCCGAGTATCGCGACTGGACGAAACCGGCGGTCGACGACCGCCGGCTCACGCCGCGCGAGCGGGAGCAGTACCGACCAGCCAGGTGGCATCGGCAGCATGACCGACCGCGAGTACTGGAACGGACGTGCGCGCGGCATGGGAGGCGTGCGTACGTCATGTGCCGAAGAGAACCTCGTCGGGATGCCGGGCACGCGCTACTACGGCGAGCACATCTGCGTGCACGAGTTCAGCCACGGCGTGATGAGCGCGATCCGGACGGCCGATGCCGGCCTCATGGCCGACATCGAAGCCGCCTATGCGGCCGCGAGGGCCGCCGGCCGCTTCAAGGGGCACTACGCCGAGAACACCGTCGCCGAGTACTGGGCCGAGGGCACGCAGTGGTGGTTCTGGTCGAACTATCCATGGACGCCGCCCGAAGGTGGCGGACGTATCTGGTCGCCCGACTCACTGCAGGCCTACGACCCGGCGCTCTTCGCGGTGCTCGCGCGCGTGTATCCGGGACATCGAATCCCGGCCGACATCTATCACGGCCGGGACGTGCGTGCCGGTCGCTGAGACGGTCAGTTCCCGCCGCCGGCCGGTGGAGGCGGCAGCGGAACCGAGGCGTGGTCTACGAGATATACCCACTTGCCGTCGCGTTCGGCCTTGACGTCCGTGAACCGACCCTGCATTTCCGTCGGCATCCCGTCCGGTCCGTTCAGCGTCATCGTCCAGAGGCCCCAGCTGACCACGGCTTCGCCCACGACGATGTGGTGCGATTCGTTGATGGTCAGGGCGGCTCCCGCCGCATGCATGGCGGGGATTCCCGTCTCGTTGCCGGCGCGGATGCCGTCGATGCCCCGGCTCACCATCACGTCGGGCATGAACGACATCGCCTCCGGACTGTTCCAGTAGAGGGAGTTCATTGCCGCGACGTCGCCGGCATTGAAGGCGGTCAGGAACTGCTCATCGAGGGCCGTGGCCGCCGCGATCATGGCGGCCGTGTCCGGCGGTGGCGGTGCGGCCGGCGCACAGGCTCCCGAGAGCGCGAGCACGAGGACGAGCGGAGAGGCTGCAACTATCGGCTTCATTCGGTACTCCTTCGATAAGGGGCCAATCGGCCAGCGCCGTCATTCTGGAGCCGTTTCCGTTTCGGTGTAGACGGCCGGAAACGGCTCAAGCGGTTTGCCGGAAGCGCCAGCCGAGAAGGAAATGCAAACCGCTTTAGCCCGGCAGGATGTTCCAGTTAATCCGGAACAGGTTGTCCGGGTCGTATTCGGCCTTCACCTCGGCGAGCCGCGCGAGGTTGGCTCCGTACGCGCCGGCGAGCCGGTCGTCTTCGCCTTCGGACACGAAGTTCACGTACACGCCACCTGTGGCGAACGGTTCAGCCGCCTTGTACAGATCCCTCGCCCAGGCCACCGATCTGGCGTCGTCTGCAGGGTCGTCCCACCTGGTGTGCACGTTGACGACGTACTCGGCGTCGCGATGGGGATAGGCCGTGGCCTCCACCGGTATCGTATTGACGGCGCCTCCAAGGTGCGCGATGAAGACCTCCGACTGCGGGCCCGGCAGCGTCTCGACGTACTTCAGCAGGGTGTCGATCGCGTCGTCAGCCAGTTCCTCGAAGTTGTGCGACTTCCAGTAATTGCGCGCGCCCGGCGCGAGCAGCGGGTCGAAGGCCTGCTGCCATCCGGCAAATGGGTGCGGTCCGATGACGTCGGCGATCGGCTTTCCGATCTTGCGGAGCGGAGCGAGCGCGTCGGCGCCGTGTGCCGGGTTGCCCGCGTACATGGCGGCAAGCACGAGGACCTTCGTCCCGTGAACTTCCGGCGGCAGAAACGGCAGCGGCGGCGCGGCTCGCATGACCACCCAGGCCGTCACGTCGTCGGGAGCTGATGCGGTGAACTCCCGGTACGCGTGAAGCACGTCCCGCGCGGCCGAGAACGGGTGGACGACGAGGCCCGAGATGACTTCCGGACCCACCGGGTGCAGCTGGAACTCGAAGAGCGTGACGATGCCGAAGTTGCCGCCGCCGCCACGAATGGCCCAGAACAGATCGGGATGCTGCTCGGAGCTGCACCACACGCGATCGCCCGCCGCGGTGACGACATGGGCGGCGATGAGGTTGTCGACCGTGAGGCCGTACTTGCGGCTGAGCCATCCGAAGCCGCCGCCGAGCGTCAGCCCCGCAATGCCCGTCGTCGAGTT
Source organism: uncultured Acidobacteriota bacterium (assembly GCA_963752045.1). Classification (GTDB taxonomy): domain Bacteria; phylum Acidobacteriota; class Vicinamibacteria; order Vicinamibacterales; family SCN-69-37; genus DATKDF01. The sequence continues at coordinate 200,043 of CAVVWN010000004.1, forward strand.
GATGCCGACGGGCAGGGCCAGGCCGTAGGACTGCGTCTCGGCGTCCACGTCGCCGAGCGTCGCGCCGGCCTCGACGCGCGCCGTCCGCGACGACTCGTCGACATGAACCGCGCGCATGAGCGACAGGTCGATGAGCAGCGCGCCGTCGGCCAGCGACTTGCCGGCAATGTTGTGTCCGGCACCCCTCACCGATATCAGCACATCGTGCTCCCGGGCGAACCGTACGGCGGCGACGACGTCGGCCGAGCTGATGCAGCGAACGATGAGGCCCGGGCGTCGATCGATCATGGCGTTCCAGATCGACCGAATCTCGTCGTAGCCGGCGTCGGCCGGCGTGACTACCGGGCCTCGCAAACCGGCCCGGAGCGCGCCGAGCGTCGCATCATCGATCGTGACGGAGCCGCCCGCAGGCGAGCTCAGGGAAAGCGACGACATGTCTTCCTCCTGGCTGGGGTGTTCGAACCGAAGATGGGTGATTCAGGAGAACTCTATCACGCGGCAACTGCAGCGCGCGCGCCGAATCTGGTAGAGTCGCGCGTTGTCGCGTGGAGATGTGCATGTCGAAGAGTGAAACGAAGCGCCTGCTGAGGCGCCGCGAGGTACTGCAACTGGGCGCCGCCGGTGTTGCCGCGCTGGGTGCCGGGAGTCTGCCGCTTTCAGCGCGCACGGCGCAGCCCGGCTCCGGCCAGGGGCCGCAGCCGCCGCAGCCGCCGCTCTTGAAGGACGTGGCCAATCCCGCCGGGCTTCCGGTCGAGGACTGGTCTGAGCCGTGGGTCTGGCGGCCGTCCGAGTGGCCTGGGCAGGCGCTCACGCTGCATCTGGTCGGCAACGCGCACGCGCCGCGCGCCACGTCGGGCGGCAATCCCTTCACGCCGCTCTACAGCTACAACGGATCCAGTCCGGCGCCGACTGTCCGGATGCGCGGCGACGAGACGCTGCGGGTCAAGCTCAGAAATTTTCTTGGACCCAACACGAGCCAGGTGCCGGCGGGCGCCGCGCCGGATCCCTTCGAGCTCGTTCCCGAAAAACTGAAGGCCGCCACCTGCGCGATGTTCGCGCACGAGGGACAGCCGTGTGACACTACCGCCATTCCGCCACCCGGCCGGCTGTTCTTCGGTCACTTTCACGAGATCTTCGAGCACGTCCCGGTGCCCATGGTCGACACGTCGTGCCTTTCCGATGCCGCCAACGTCCCGCACGGATCGCACACGACCAACCTCCACACGCACGGCCTCCACGTCGAACCCGGTGTCAATCCGAACGGCACTCAGGCCGACAACACGTACCTTCGCGTGCTGCCACGCGGTGACTGGGAGGCGCGCCAGAAGGCCGAGAGCCCGTCGTGCCGGACGCTCGCGCCCCACGAGCGCGTGGCGGAAGCCGACTTCGAGCACGTGCTCGGCCAGGTGCAACGCGCGTCGCGCTCACGCGCGGGCCTGCCGCCCCAGCCGCACCCGCCTGGCACCCACTGGTATCACCCGCACGCACACGGCGCGACGCACGACCAGGTCGCCAGCGGCCTGGCCGGCTTCCTCATCGTCGAAGGCGACGTCGACGACGCGATCAACCTCGCGATGACCGGAACCGAGCGGCCCGATCCGACCGTCAAGACGGGCCCGTACGACTATCGCGAGCGGCTGATGCTCATCCAGCGCGTGCAGGTCTCGTCGCTCGACATCGACGCGGGCCCGCGCCGCAACCAGGGCCGGCTGCCGCCGCCAACCGCGATCAACGGCGGGTTCTCTCCCACGACGATGTTCATGCGGCCCGGTGCGGTCGAACGCTGGCGCGTGCTCAACGGCAGCGTGGACGGGCGAGGGTTCAAGAGCTTCATGGTGCTCGAGGGCCAGTTCGTCTTTCACGACCGCCAGTTGTGGAAGGTGCTGCCGGGTGAGGCCGAGGGAGCCGAGCGGCGCCTCGAGCCGGCCACGCGCCAGGACGTGGCCGACGCCACGCGCCAGATCTACCAGTTGTCGTTTGACGGCATCACGCTCGTGACCGTCGAGAACGGCAGGGCGCGGTACACGATCAAGGATCTCTCGCGGCAGAATCCGGGCACTCGCAATCCGCTCGATCGCAACCCCGAGGCTGGCGAAGACCCGGCCCGCGCGATGTTGAAGAACGTCGAAGACTGCTACCGCGACGCCGGGAGCCTGCGAAGTCTCTACTCGCGTCCGAACCAGATCCTCATGACGAACGCCAACCGCGCGGACGTGTTCTTCAAGGCACCGCTCGATGCGGCCGGCAAGGTCTATACCGTGTTCGCGCAGGAGTGGGTGCTGCAGACCGACAACCTGCAACAGCGGCTTCAGATGAGCATCGCCTCGGGCCGTCCGGGCTTCGGGCCCGCCAACCCCGCGCCCGTCGACGTCGTCGTCGGCTATATCCGCGTGGCCGGTGATCCCGTGTCCGGCGGCGAGTTCGACGTGATGAGCCTCGTTGACCGGCTGCCGGACGTGCCGCCCTACCTGCGGCCTGTCGAGGACGACGAACTGCGCGTGCCGGCTGAAGAAGCCGCGACTCGCGGCGTGCCGGCCGCGAGTTACCGCAGCCGCGTGCTGAGCTACTCGGGGTATGGTCCGACGGACTTTCCGCTGGTCGAGGTGCCAGAGTCGTTCGCGACGGCGCACCCGGACCTGAAGGGCAGAATCTGGGACGAGGTGGACGGCACGCGCGTGCTGCTGCCGCCTTTCACGCGCACGATGGCCATCAACGCCCAGTTCGACCTCGCCGCCAACCCGGAGCCGCCACCGGCGCAGAAGTTCGGTCATCACGACCCGCATCATCCGCGCGCGCTCGTCGAAACGGCTGAAGAGTGGGTGCTCTACAACTGCTCGGTCGCGCTCTGGAGCAACACCGACAAGGAGAAGCACAAGCAGCCGGGCCAGTACGCGCTGCACTATCGCGCTTATCCGATAGGTCGTGCGGAAGGACAGGCGCGCTTTGCGAAGGACCCGCAGTTCCAGATCACGACCAAGGGCGCCGATCACCCGTTCCACATCCACGTGAATCCCTGCTGGGTCACGCGCATCGAGGTGCCCGACGAGAACGGGCGGCTGCACAACGTGCTCGACGAGCCACGCTGGATGGACACGGTGGCCATCCCGCGCGGCGGGCGCATCGTGTTCCGATCGCGGTTTGCCGACTTCGTCGGGATGTGGGTCAACCACTGCCACATCCTCATGCACGAAGACCACGGCATGATGCAGGCCGTCGCCGCCGTCGCGCGCGCCGAAGAGGCCAACTACAACCCGCGCACGCGCGTCGCCTCCGCGTCGATGCCGTCCGAGGAGGTCAGCGCCATCTACCCGGCGCCGTCGCTCGAGCTGATGTACCGGCAGAACATGTCGTTCGTCGACGCGAACCCGCAGCTGGGCCAGGTCTACCCAGGGTTCGAGCTGGAGGTGCCGAGGCTCTGACGGTCCGAAGGTCCTGACGGTCCGAAGGTCCGAGGGTCCGACGGTCCTGAGGGTCCGAAGGTCCGAAGGTCCGACGGTCCTGAGGGTCCGACGGTCCGACGGTCCGGAGGTCCTAGGGGCCGGGGGCGGTCATCGGGTCGGCTTTGGGGGCTTCGCGGGGCGTTGAAACGGCTTCAGGCTTCGCTGGAGCGCGGCGATGGCACCGGCGGCGCGTGCTCCCAGTGTGAGAGCGGCCGCGGCGCGTTCTGGCGGGTAGTGCCCGCGGTCGATTCCGTCCCGGATGCCGCCTGAGGCCTCGGCAATTGACGCGCGCGCGTACGACAGAAACTGGAGCATCTCGCCGATACGGTACCGGTGGAAGCCCTCCGCGACGTTCGACTCACCGGAGCTGGCGGCTGCAAACAACTGGCTCCGGAATCTGAGAATCGTTCAATGCAGCCGGGTTCGTGCGGACGAGGTCATAGACCTCGAGCTTGAACGCCCGAGCGAGCTTCCAGGCCTCGAGGTCCTCGAGCCGGCGAACCCCCATGAGCCGGAAGCCAGCAAGAACCCTGCCGCTCCGCCGCAAAGGGGCCCAGTGGCGCTGTGCGAGCGAGTACGCAGAAACCCCATCACCCACCCCGCCGCCGCATAGCAAAAACTGCACCCTCGGACCCTCGGACCCTCGGACCCTCGGACCTTCGGACCCTCGGACCCTCGGACCTTCGGACCTTCGGACCCTCGGACCCCCGGACCTTCTACCCCCCGTACTTCGCGAAGAAGGCCTGTTCGCCCTCGCGATTGCCGATGAGGATCAGTTCATCGTCGGCGGCGAGGCGGGCCGCCGGATCCGGGGAGCCGGCCTTGCCGCCGGCGGGCCTGGTGGCGAGCACCGTGCAGCCGGTGTCTTCGCGTAGCCGGCTCGTGAGAATCGTCTTCCCGACGAGCGCGCGCGGCACCGGCACCGTGAAGATCTCCGCGCCCTCGGCGGCGAGCAGGAGCTTGCCGCGTCTCACCACGTCGAAGATCGCGTTGGCCTCGGCCGGCACGTACGACATCACGTAGTCGGCGCCGGCCCGGTAGAGCGTCGAGACGTTCCGCTCGAGCGTGGCCCGGCTCAGGATCTGCATGTCGGGCCGCAGCCGCCGGCAGTACAGCGTGAGGTACACGTTCACGTCGTCGTCGTGCGTCGTGATGGAGACGCTGTCGGCCCGTTCGATGCCGGCTTGCTGCAGCACCATGAGATCCGTGGCGTCGCCGATCACGTAGCGCGCGAAGTCGGATACCCGGGCGCTCTCGCGTTCGACGATCCGGTGGTCGATGCCGGAGACGACCAGGCTGCGTGAGACAGCGCGGCCGACACGGCCGCCACCGATGATGACGGCAAAAGAAGGAGCACCGACTTCCTGACGCAGCTCGTGGTCGTACGCCTGGAGGGCCTCTTCGGAGCCGGCCAGCAGCAGCACGCTTTCTTCGCCGATACGTGTGTCGGCCGTCACGCTGCGGTAGCCGCCGTGCTGCCAGACGCCGACCACATTGATGTTGAGTCGCTCGCGCAGCCTGAGCTCTCCGAGCCGGTGGTCGACGAGGGGCGTGCGCGCGGCCGCCGCCTCGGCGATGACGAGGTCGTCGATTCGGCCGACGACGTGCGTGCGGCCGCCGTGGCCGGAAATCCGCCGTGCCATCGCCTGTCCGAGCAGCTCCCCGAGCTGGATCACCTGCTGGCACCCGGCACGGAGGAGCATCTCGACCGACGTTTCCCACCCCGCCGTGGCGACGATCGGCACCGTGGCGGACGCTTCCCGGACGGTCAGCACCACGTTGGCGTTGGCCGTGTCGGCAAGCGTCGCCGCCACGAGCGTGGCGCGCTCGACGCGCGCGCGGCGGTAGGTGTCCGGGTCGTCGCGGTCGCCCACCATCACGCTGATGCCCTCGTCGCGCAACTCGAGCGCGGTAGCCACGTCGGGCACGATCACCACATAAGGCAACCTGAACTGCACCAGGCGGCGGATGAGTGCCGACTCGACCGGGCCGTAGTCGGTCAGGATGACGTGATGTTCGGCGTCCGGCGGAAGGGCTCGCGGGGCGAGCGCCGCCTTGCGGGCCTCGAGCCACGGCACGTAGAAGAACTGCACGAATGCGAACGGGAGCAGGATCAGCAGGAAGACGATTCCGGTGCTGACGACCAGCACGGCGAACATCCGGCCCTCGATTGACGTGAAGACAATGTCGCCGTACCCGAGCGTGGACATCGTCTCCATCGTCCAGTAGAAGCCGATGAGCGCCTCGTAGCTCCGGCCTTCGCGGGCCATCATCACGTGAAAGACGATGCTGTAGGCGATGGTGATGGCGACGAACAGGCCGATGAGCCAGGCGAGCGTGCGGAGGTTGCTGCGGAGCGATCGGCGGAAGGGGTCGACGTTGTCGCGCGGGGCGGAATCGGGCATGCCGTGACCGTGGCGAGCGCCATTGTTGCACAGGCGCCTGCGCGGGCTCATGTAGAATTCTTCGTATGCGACGACAACCTGGAACGCTGCACCTCCACGAGGAGGTCATGCTGCTTGCTCTCCGCAACGACAAGGGCACGGTGGCCGGTGGCGTCATGTACCAGCAGGCAGCCGGGGGCGCGATCCTGGCCGAGCTCATGCTCGAGGGACGCGTCCGCGCCGTCACCGAAGGACGTCGCACCTACGGCGTCCTCGAGGACAGGAAACTCACAGGGGATTCCGTCCTCGACGACTGCATCGCGAAGATGGCCGCCGCAAAGCGTCGCGGCACGCTCCTCACCTGGGTGCAGAAGTTCGCCGCGACCAGACGGCTGAAGCACCGCGTCGCGTCCGGCCTGGTCGACAAGGGCATCCTGCGCGAGAGGGAAGACCGCGTGCTGCTGATTTTCTCGCGACGCGTGTATCCCGAGCTCGACTCCGCCCGTGAGCGGGCCATCGTCCGGCGTCTCGAAGACGCGATCTTCTCGGATTCGACGACCGTGGACGCGCGGACGACGGTGCTCGTCGCCCTCTCGCACCATTCCGGACTGCTCAAGGCCAACTTCGACAAGAAAAGGCTCAAGGCGCGGCGCAAGCGCATCGAGGCCATCATCAAGGGTGACGCCGTCGGCAAGGCCACCAAGCAGGCTGTCGATGCCGTGCACGCGGCCGTGATGGTGGCGGCCACCATGCCGGCCGTCATCGCGGCGGCGACCTCGCACTGAGGTCAGCCCACGGTCACTTTCTTCACGCCGCGCGCTTCGAGGAGCGCCGGCAGCCGCCGGCGCTGGTCTCCCTGAAGCACCAGCCGATCGCCGTCGACGCTGCCTCCGCAGCCGAGCGCGGCCTTGAGTGTCTTCAGCCACTCGCTGCGGGCGCTCGCGTCGATGGCCAGGTGCTCGACCACCGTCACCTCCTTGCCGCCGCGCCCCGAGCGCTCGAGGCGGACGACCGCACGCGCGATGCGAGCCGGCCCGGCGGGTTCCGGGCGGGCCGGGCGACCGGGCGAGGGGGCCGTGCCGTCCGGCGGCGCGCTCCCTCGTTCCGGACGGTCGACCTCGGGTTCAGGCGGGACCAAGCCACGCAGGGCCTCGAACGGATTGTGAAAAGGCCTGTCCTTGTCGCTCATCGATGACCTGGCGCCCCGCCGACTATAATCGCGCGACCCGTCAGTCCGAAACACATGGCTACCCTCGATCGCGCCATCGGCCCCTTGGCCGCCACGCTTCTCGTGATTGGCGGCATCATCGGCTCGGGCATCTTTCTCACGACGGGCGTGATGGCCGCGACGCTTCCTTCGGCGTCGCTCCTCATCCTCGCATGGGTCGTCGGCTGTCTCTTCGCCGTGTTCGGCGCGCTCACGTACGCCGAGATGAGCACGATGTTCCCCCAGTCGGGCGGCGTGTACGTGTTTCTTCGCGAGGCGTTCGGCACGCTGCCGGCCTTTCTCTACGGCTGGGCCACGCTGCTCGTCGTGCTGTCGGGCGGCGTTGCGGCCGTCGCCGTGGGCTTTGCCGACTACTTCAGCTACTTCTTTCCGGCCCTCTCGTCCGCGCACATCGTCGGCGAACTGCCGCTCGGGATCGGCACGTTGCGGATCGCGGCCAGCCAGATCGTGGCGGTGTCGGCCATCATCCTGCTCGGCGGCATCAACTATCTGGGTGTGCGATCGGGCAGCGGCACGAACGCGGTGCTGACGGTGGCGAAGGTGTCGGGCCTGGCGCTTCTGCCGCTCTTCGCGCTGTTTGCGGCCGAGGCCACGCCGGCGTGGACCCCGGTCGTGCCGGCCGAGCTGGCCTCGCCGTTTGCGGCGTTCGGCGTCGCGCTGATTGCCGTGCTGTGGACGACCGAGGGCTACTACTTCATGACCTACGCGGCTGGCGAGGTCCGCGACCCGGGCCGCAACCTGCCTCGTGCGATGACGATCGGCCTGCTCGCGGTGATGGCCATCTACGTGATCGTCAACGTCTCGTACCTGTACGCGCTGCCGATGGAGGCGTTGCGAGGAACGACTCGCGTGGCCGAAGCGGCCGCGACGGCGATGGTTGGACCGGCCGGCGCGACAATCATCGCCCTCACGGTGCTGGCCTCCACGCTCGGAGCCGACGCGGCGGTCATTCTTGGCGCGTCCCGCCTGTTTTATGCCATGGCCAAGGACGGGCTGTTCTTTCCGGCCGCCGCCGCCGTGCATCCGAAGTACCACAGCCCGCACGTGGCGATCGTGGGCCTGACGGTCTGGTCGTCGCTGCTCGCGCTCTCGGGCACCTACGAGCAGTTGTTCACCTATGTGGTGTTCGTCTCGGTGCTCTTCAGCCTGCTCGGCGGCCTCGCGCTCTTCCGCCTGCGACGCATCATGCCCGATGCCGACCGCCCGTACCGCGTCTGGGGCTATCCGGTGGTGCCGGCGCTCTTCATGCTCGGCGCGCTGTACATGGTCATCAACACGCTCGCCGAACGCCCCACCGAGTCACTCGCCGGCCTGGGCCTGCTCGTGCTCGGGCTGCCTGCGTATTGGTACTGGCAAAGGCGTTGAGGGTCCTAAGGTCCGACGGTCCTAAGGTCCGACGGTCCGACGGTCCGAGGGTCCGACGGTTCGACGGTCCGAAGGTCCTGGGGGTCCGAGGGGCCGAGCTTGGGTTCGACGGTCCGACGGTCCGAGGGTCCGACGGTCCTGGGGGTCCGAGGGTTCGACGGTCCGAAGGTCCGGAGGGGCTGACCGGACCGCCGGCCGGGTTCGGCGCGCGGCGCTCGCTCGATAATCGCCTTATTGAACCGCCGCGTCGCGGCTGCCACCTCGGCCGCCGTCAGCGGGCCCTCCCGGACGAATTGGTCGAGGACGTCGACCGGTAGGGGGTCAAAACCTCAGCGGCGCGTGTCTCGTGCTTCCGTTTGCGTGGCGTAGGACCTCGTCATCCTGTTCCTCACTCACAGAATTCCTGACAGGCTCCCGATCGATTCCATTCCGCCGGCCGCCTCAAGCAGAACCCTCGCACCCTCGGACCTTCGGACCCTCGGACCGTCGGACCGTCGGACCCTCGGACCGTCGGACCGTCGGACCCTCGGACCCTCGGACCCTCAGGACCTTCAGGACCGCTAGAATGTGCCAATGCATTTCGCCATCATTGGCGCCGGCGCGGTCGGCGGGTTCTACGGGGCGCTCTTGAAGAGAGCCGGCGCCGACGTCACGTTCGTCGCGCGCGGCGCGCACCTGGAGGCCATCCAGAAGAACGGTCTTCGCGTCGTCGGTCCGCTCGGCGACTTCACGGTGCGGACGCCGGCCGAAAGGGATCCGTCGAAGATCGGGCACGTGGATGTCGTGATGCTGGCGGTCAAGACCTACGACAACGACACGGCGCTGCCGATGCTCGAGCATCTCGTCGGCCCGCAGACCGTCGTGCTGACGCTGCAGAACGGCGTGGACAGCCCCGATCACGTCGCCGCCGTGGTGGGTGAGGGCGCCACGCTGGCTGGTCCCACCTACATTGCCGCTGCTATCGAAGGCCCGGGGCTCATCAGGCAGACGGGCACGCATCGACGGGTGGTGTTCGGCGAGTATTTCGGTCCGCGCGCGGCGGTGACCGACCGAGTGCGCGCGATCGAGGCCGTGATGAAAGAGGCCGACATTCATGCCGAGGCGGTGGCCGACGCGCGCGCGCCGCTCTGGGAGAAGTTCATCTACCTGGCGCCATTCGCGTCGTTTACTGCCGCGGCCCGGCTGCCGATCGGTCCGCTCTGGGCCGACGAGGGCACGCGGTCGACCTTCCTCGACGCGGTCGCCGAGGTCGCCGCCGTCGCGCGCGCGTCGGGCGTCGACGTCAACCCGGATACTCGAGCGAGGATCACCGAATACGTCACCTCGATCCCTCCCACCACCCGGTCGTCGATGTTGATCGACCTCTCTCAGGGCAAGCGCATCGAAGTGGAGTCGCTCACCGGATCGGTGGTCAGGCGCGGAAGGGCACAAGGAGTGCCGACGCCCATGATGGAAGCGCTCTACGCCGTGCTCAGGCCGCATGCGGAGGGCAAGACGGCCAGAGACTGATCGGGTGCGTCGGGGTGCGTCGGGTGCGTCGGGTGCGTCAGGGTGCGACGGGTGCGTCGGGTGCGTCAGGGTGCGTCGGGTGCGCCAGGGTGCGTCGGGTGCGTCAGGGTGCGTCGGGTGCGACGGGTGCGTCGGGTGCGCCAGGGTGCGTCGGGTGCGGTGGGATGCAACGGCCACCCGAGACTTGGCTCGGGTTCTGGGCGTTCGGCCGTTGTACTCAAATCGGTGAAGCCGCCTATTCAAAGGAAGCTGACTGCGCCAGTCCGTTCCTCGTACCTGTCGTACCCGTCGTACCCGTCGTACCTGTCGTCGTACCCGTCGTACCCGTCGTACCTGTCGTGTACCTGTCGTACCCGTCGTACCTGTCGTACCTGTCGTACCCGAAAGATACTTCTCGAAGAACCCGCCGACCTTGCGGTCGAATTCCTCGGGCCTGTCGCGGTCGAATTGTGTGTGGCCCACATCGGGGTCGAACCACAGTTCTTTCGGTTCGCCGGCGGCCTCGTAGAGGCGTTCTCCGCTGTCGGGCGAGATGAACTCGTCTCTGCCGCCCTGGAGCAGGAGCACCGGCCGCGGCGCGATCCTGCCAATCCACTTCTTGGCGTCGACCTCGGCCGAGTCGAACCCGGCCTCGCGCTCGGCCCAGAACACGATGAGCGGGGCGAACGGGAAGCGGGGGAGGCCCGTCTGGTGGGGGACGCTCACGGCCATCGTGTCTTCGAGCGACGAGAAGGCGCTGTCGGCGACGACGGTCCGGATGTCGTCGTGGCTGGCGGCGTACTGAATCGCCATCGATCCACCCATCGAGCTGCCGAACATCCCGATCCGGTCCGGATCGACATGGGCGAGCGTCTTGGCGAATCTGTGCCAGGCGGCGAGGTCCTTCATCTCCTCGACGCCGAACGTGATCGTCTCCCCGTCGCTCGTGTCGTGCCCGCGCGTGGTCGTGACGAGTACCGCAAAGCCGCGCCGCCTGAGCATGCGGGCCACCTCGAGCAACTGGCCGCGGTGCGCCTTGTAGCCGTGCTGCACCATCACGAGCGCGCCGTTCTCGCCCGGCAGGTACCAGCCAACCGTCTTCATGCCGTCTTCGGCGATGACGTAGACGCTCTGGTGCTGCAGCCCGAGGTCGGCCGGCGTCTCGGTCGGGCGCGGGCGCGAGAAGTCTGGACTCGTCACCAGATTCGTGGCCGGCCTCTCGTGTCAGCCAGCCGGTTGCGGCCGCGCCAGCAAGGCAGAGCAAGACGGCGAGCCGGGTGAGGGCACGGCGCCAGCGTGCCGGACCGTGCGGAGCGGGCGACGTCTCGAGCATCAGGACGCTTCGAGTCTAGCAGGTGCGTGACTGGCCGGACGGCGTGTGGTCATGCGCGGTGCTACCATTCGAGCCGTGTTTCTCGCCGTTCTCCTGACCATGCTGGCTGGAGTCGCCGCCGGCGGTCTTGGCGCCCTGCTCGGCATCGGCGGCGGCGTCATCCTGGTGCCGCTGCTCGACAAGGTGCTGGGGCTCGAGTTCGGCCAGGCGGCGGCCATCAGTCTGGTCGGGGTGCTTGCCACGTCCACGTCGGTCTCGGCCTCGCCGGCCGGGCGACGGTTGCTCAACCCGCGGCTCGCGCTCCTGCTCCTGATGTTCAGCGTCACGGGCGCCGTGGTTGGCGCGGCCACCGTGACACTGGTGCCGACGCGCGTCCTCGAAGCCATCTTCGGCGGCACGGCGGCGATCGTGGCCGTGGTCATGCTCGCCAGGCTGAACGTGCGCAACGTGCGGCCCGACGAGGGCGTCGAGCCCGGGACGCTCGGTGGCCGCTTCATCGACGCCGACACGGACGGGCCCGTGGTGTACCGCGTCAGGCGGCTGCCCCTGGCGATGGCCGTGTCCCTGTCGGCGGGCATGCTGGCCTCGTACGTCGGCGTCGGCGGCGGCATCGTCATCGTGCCGGCGCTCAACTCGTGGTGCGGCGTGCCGATTCGCGTGGCCGCGGCCACGAGCGCGTTCATGATTGGCGTCACGGCCGTGCCAGGCGTCATCGGCTACTGGGCGCACGGCGTGCTCGGCGATTTCGAGCTTGCCTCGGCGACGGCGATCGGCGTGGTTGTCGGCTATCAGGCAGGGCTGTGGCTGAGCGCGACGGCGCCGGTCAAGTCGCTGAAGCTCCTCATGGCCGGTATGCTGGCCTTCGTAGCGTGGACCTATCTGCTGTGACCGACTCGAACGTCACGACCGACTCGGCGATGCGCCGCGGGAGCGCGCTCTTTGCCCGCGGGGCGCTCCTCGCCATCCTCACCCTGTTCGTCGCGGGCCTCGTCGCGATCTCCGTCGGCGCTCTTTCCGTATCCACGCCGCTTCTCGCCACCGGGTGCCTGCTGCTCGTCCTCGTGCCCATCGTCAACGTGCTCTCGGAGCTCGTGGACGAAATCGAGCGCAGGGACTGGCTGTTCGTCGCCGCCGCCGCCGTCGTGCTGGCGCTAATCGCCTACGCCGCCGCAAGCCGGCTGTAAGGGCGGGCGGTCGGAGGGGCCGGCTTCAGCCGGCCCGATGCGGGCGGGCTCAAGCCCGCCCCTCCATTGGCCAGATTCCAGTTGAGCACGTCGCGTGGCGCGACGCCCGCCGACGAGCCGCCCCGTCCTGCGCCGGCCCCCGGACTCGGCGGCTCATCGGCGCCCGGTCGGACCCGACGCCCGCGGCCGGAGGCCGCGCGAGCGCCGCTCGCGGCCACGGCGACCAAGCGCTGTTGCGGCTTGCGGTCGCCGGAGGCTCTCCACGAACTCCACGTTCTCAACGGTGGAATTCTTGGTAGCAGATCCCAGATTCCAGATCCCAGATCCCAGATTCACAATCGATAAGCTTGTTTCGTCGGCTTGAGCGGCCGGTCGAACCACATCGGCCGCCGCGTGCCGTCGGGTCCTGGCGCCGGGCGCGTCCTGGCCATCCATTCCAGGTAGAGCCGGTGCGACTCCGCGGTGTCCACCGTGATGTCGCCGTAGGCGTCGTCCGGCCCGGCCTTCTCGACCTTCACGCGCTGGTGCCAGCAGTGCATGCCGCTCACCGGGTCTGGCTGCACGGGGAAGGTGATGTTCTGATGAACCCCGACCTCGCTCCACCACACGCGCGCGCTGTCCGGGTCGTCGCTCTCGAATGGCTCGGCGCCGTGCACCTGCTTCATCTCGTAGCGGCCGTCGGCATGCCGCGCGATTCGCACGAGCGAGGTGGCCGTGCGCGCCCCTCCCGTCTCTTCGTTGAGCCGCCAGCGCCCGAGGTGATGCGACATGCCGACGACGCCGGGCCGGATGCCCTCGGTGACCCAGGCGCGCGTGACGAAGTGTCCGATTGCCGTCGACACCTTCACGAGGTCGCCCGGCTCGACGCCGAGCCTGGCCGCGTCCTCGCTCGCGATCCAGAGCGGATTGGCGTGCGAGATCTCGTACAGCCATTTCACCGGCGACCGCGTGTGGATGAGCGTCGGCAACCGGAAGTTCGGCAGCAGGTCGAACTCGTTGGCTGACCGGTCGAGGTCGCGCCAGTAGACGTGGCCCGGCACGTAGCGCGGGATGGCGTGTTCGGGCCATCCCCATTCGGCAAGTGTCGGCGAGTAGAACTCGAGCTTGCGCGACGGCGTGTTGAAACCCGCAAGCCGCGAACCGTCCACCTCGACGCCGCCCTCAGCCACCGGCTTCTCGTACCCCTTGCTGTAGGCCACGTCGTCCACCTTGAAGACGCCGTACTTGCGCATGTAGTCGAGCGGCGTCAGGTCTTCGCGGGCTGCGGCCTCGGGCAGGCCAGGCACGGAGTTCTCGAATATCCAGCCGTAGTACTCGTCGATCGTGATCTGCTCGCCCGCCCGATAGGGCGATTCGAAGTACTTGCGGATGCCGAGCGAGCCGTCGGGGTCGATCTTCCAGGACAGCGCGATCCAGAACTCCGCTTCCTCCCACACTTCGCCAGGGTTGGCTTCGTGCGTGGCGGCCACGGGCGTGCCGTTCTTCTGCATCGCCACGCGCTTGACCGGCTGGCGGAAGCCCAGCCAGCGGCCGGCATGCGTTTCCTGGCTCATCGTGTCGTGCCGCTCGGTGCCGAGGCCCATGGGCAGCACGTAATCGGCAAACCACGCGGTTTCGCTCCAGATGGGCGTGAGCGCCACGTGGCATCCGATCTTCGACTCGTCCTCGAGCACTTCCATCCAGGTGAACCCGTCGGGATTGGTCCAGAGCGGGTTGTACACGCGCGTGAAGTACGTGTCGATCCGTCCGCGGCCCTCCTTCAGGAAGTGAGGCAGGAGGAAGCTCATCTCGTGGTAAGCGAGCGGAAACTCCTTCGGGAAGAGCAGCTCGTTCCAGTAGTCGGGCGCCGGCGGGGGATTCGGGTGTTTCGGGACGAACTTGTTCGCCACGTGCATGTTCACGCCGCCGGGCTCGCCGATGGCGCCCGGTGAGCACCACGAGGAAGTAGAGGCAGCGCGTGATCTGCCAGCCCCACAGGTGTCCGGCCGCGGCGGCCCGCCAGCTGTGCGTGGAGAACGCCGTGCCGGCCGAGGCCACCGCTTCGGCGGCCTCGACGATCTTCGCCGCCGCGACGCCCGTTTCCTCCTCGGCGTACTCGGGCGTGAACCGCGCGTACTCCTCCTTGAGCGCCGTCTCGAACGCCTCGAAAGTGCGCGGCAGGTCGGGCCGGAGCTCTTCGAGGTACGTGTCCCAGTTCACCCAGCGCTTCACGAAGGCGCGGTTGTACCGGCCGGTGTCGATGAGGTGCTTCGCGATGGCGAGCAGGAGCGCCGACTCGGTGCCGGGATTGGCCGGCAGCCACAGGTCGGCCTTCGCCGACGTGTTCGACAGGCGCGGGTCCATCACGATGAGCTTCGCTCCGCGCGTCTTGCCCTCGATGATCCGCTGCGCGTGCGGGTTGAAGTAGTGGCCCGACTCGAGGTGCGAGGACAGCAGCAGAATCGTGCGGGCATGGGCGTGATCGGGCGACGGCCGATCGGCGCCGCACCACAGGAAGTGCCCCAGCCGCGCCGACGACGAGCAGATGTTCGTGTGGCTGTTGTGCGCGTCGAGCCCCCAGGCCTGCAGCACGCGGTTGACGTACCCGTCCTCGCCGGGCCGGCCTACGTGGTACATCACCTCCCGGCGCCGATCCTCCTGGATCGCGCGCCGGATCCGGGCACCGAGGTTCTCGAGCACCTCGTCCCAGCTGACGCGCTGCCACTCGCCGCCCCCACGCTTGCCCACGCGCTTGAGCGGATACAGGATGCGGTCGGGATCCTCGAGCTGGTTCGGCGTCACGACGCCTTTGGCGCACGTCCGGCCGCGGCTTCCGGGATGGACGGGGTTGCCCTCGATCTTGCGGACGTCGAGCGTCTGCTTGTCGACGTACGCGATCACGCCGCACCCGGACTCGCAGTTGAAGCAGATGCTCGGAATGATCCAGTACCGCCGCCGGTCCTTCTTCGGCCAGCTCTTCGACTCGAAGTCGACGTAGTCGTCCCACTCGGCGGGATCGGGATGAGAACGGAATTCAGTCATCAGAGGACCTCGGCGGGTACGACAGGTACGACGGGTACGACAGGTACGACGGGTACGCGGTGGGCGCTGACGAATGTCTGCATTTAATCAACCGTTGGCCAGCGCCAGCGTCCACCTCGTACCTGTCGTACTTGTCGTACCCGTCGTACCCGTCGTACCTGTCGTAACCTGTCGTACCCGTCGTACCTGATCGAACCTGATCACGAGTTCGGAACCGCCTGCCCGGCTTCGATCCAGATGTACTCCCACGCCAGGCCGCCGGCAAGCGCGACGAGCGCGGCCGGCACGAGCAGGCTGAGCGAGAAGCCGATTGCCGGGGCCAGCGCCACGAGCAGCACCGGCGCCACGCCTCCGAGGCCGATCGCGCCGGCCCAGAAGAGCTGGCTGTAGGCGCCGCGGCGTATGGCGCGGACGGCCAGCTCGTGATGCACGGTCGGGCTCGGCGTCACGAGGTTGTCGAGCACCAGAATCACCAGATGCGCGAGCGACGAGAAGGCCAGCGTGAGGCCGAGCGCCCGGAGCGTTGCCGGCTCGGCGCCCGTGACGAGCGCCGCCACGAGCATGGCCGCGCTCCCTTCGGCGGCCGCCTGCACGACAAGGTCAATCGTGGCGTGCGGGCCCTGCCAGAGATCGCGCGCGAGGCCCTGCGCGAAGAGCAAGCCGGTGTACGCCGTCGCGCCAAGCGCCACGAGCATGGCCACCGGCGCGAGCCACGTGAGCGCCACCGGCCATCCGAAGAGCGCGAACATGATCCAGAAGGTGGCCACGCCGCCGTGCGCCGTGAGCAGAAACGCCCCGCGCGCCATCCACGACGTCCAGTTCGGCCTGAGCAGGATGTACAGGAACCGCTCGGGGCGCTCGAGGTCGATGACGAGCACCACCGCCGTGAGCATCGAGAACACCACCGACACGATCGGCCCGCCCAGCGTGACGAGCGTCGACGTGTCGCCAAGCAGCCAGAAGAGCGCCGAAAGGAACATCGCGCCCGTCGAGATGCCCTTGGTCAGCAGGTACAGCACGAGGTGGAAGCCCCAGGCCTTCTTGTGCGGCACGTCGTAGTCCACGCGTGCGTCGCCCGGGCTCGACGCGTCGGCCTCGGGCGATCCGATGGGCCGCAGGTGCACCTGCCCCTCGCGGAACATGAACGGCCGCGTGGCCGCCTCCGGTCGTATCGCGGCCTCGTCGGCGCCCAGATAGAAGATCTTCGGCCCCGTGCCCTTCTCGGGTTTCCGCACCATGAACGCTTCGCGCGAGACGATCTCGGCCACCTGGCTCGACGGGTCGTCCAGGTCGCCGAAGATGCGGCACTCGGTCGGGCACACGCTGACGCACGCCGGCTTGAGCTGGTTCTCGATGCGATTCGCGCAGAAGTTGCACTTCTCGGCCGTGCGCGTGTTGGGGTCGATGAACAACTGGTCGTACGGGCATGCCGCCATGCACGCCCGGCACCCGATGCACGCCTCGCCGTTCAGGTCGACGATGCCGTCGCGCCGCTTGTAGAGCGCGCCGGTCGGGCAGATCTTCAGGCAGGGCGCCTCCTCGCACTGGTTGCAGAGGACCGGGAAGAAGAGCCGCTGCGTCTGCGGAAACGTGCCCTTTTCGACCGTCTTCACCCAGCAGCGATTGACGCCCACCGGGATGTCGTGCTCCGCCTTGCACGCGATGGTGCACGCGTGGCAACCGATGCACTTGCGCAGATCGATGACGAAGCCGTAGTTGGGCACGACCTCGGGACTATAGCGCAACAGGGCCGCGGGCGAGGAAGCGCACGGCGGCCTTGCGAAGCGACAGCTCCACGAGCGGGAACCCGGTGACCAGATCCGAAAGTGTCGCCTCGTCGAGACCATAGAGCCGCGCCGCGCCGGCCTGAAGCCGCGCGTCGAGGTCTTCGTCCGGGCCACGACGCGCGCGCTCCACCGAGAGGTCGGCCAGTCGCCTCTCGTCGGAAGCGCCGGTCCACCGGGGCGCCGGCAGGTCTTCGACGAGCCCGGTCGTGACGTGTTGCCCCATGAACAGGCGGACGATGGCGTTGAGCACGAACGAATTGAGCAGCGCGGCGAGGAAGTGCTGCTGTTCGTCCGGAAGCGGCGCGCGCAGGCAATAGAGCGTGTGCGAGGTGACCACGCCGGCCGGCACGACGGCCGCGATGAGCGACAGGCGATTGGCCACGCCCGACACGTCGCGGTACGCGAGGCGCGGCCGATCGATGCGTTCGGCGCCGAGCAGGCGGCGGGCCGTCTCGAGCGAAATGTGGTGCCGCGCGGCTGGCGCGTCGACCTGGAACGGCGTCACATGCTTGCCCTCGAGTACAGGGACGCCGCGCGTCGTGAACTTGCCACGGTCCTCGGTGACGTTGAGCTCACGGCCGAACTCGAGGCCCCATCCGGCGGGACTGCCGAGCCGCGGAAACGCAGCCATGAGCCGTTCGGCGAGGGCGAGGTCGGCCGGCCGGCGCGCGTCGGGGATGCGCAGCCGGCTGCCGCCCACCGCCCGCAGCCCGCGCGGCGACAGCCGCGCAGGATACATCGTGCCCGCCGGGTCGTCGTCGCGACCCGGCAGGTTGTCGAGCTCGGTGGCCGACCGCACGCCGAAGCGGCCCCGAACGACGCTCGTGCGCTCGCCCTTTCTGACGACCGTCACCAGGAAGCGGAGACCGCGATGAATCGGGAAGAGGCCTCGCGCGTTGTCGAGCCCCACGATCGTGTCGAGCGCGTGATGGTCCAGAAGCTCGGCCCGGAGTGCCGCCGCGCCGTCATCGGACGCGAGTCCCCACGGCATGACGAGCCCGACCCGGCCGCCCCGACGGGCGAGCGCCAGCGCGCGCTCGAGAAACGGCTGGTACAGATTGAGATGACCACGCGCGGAGTGGCGGTACACGCCCGACTCGCGGATGAAAGCGACGACCGGGCTTCGGCCATGACCGGCTCCCGAACCAGCCGGCTCGGCCAGCGGATCGCGCCGCAGCATCTCCCAGGGCGGATTGCCGATGACGGCATCGAAGCCCGGTTGGTCGAGCGGCTCGCCATTTGCCGAGTAGAACGCGTCGGGAAATTCCAGGGGCCAGTGGAACAGGTGGCGCTCGCGGGCGACCGATTCGCCGAGGCCGACAAGGTGGGCGAGCACGCCGGCGGGCAGCGTGCGGTCGCCGCCGACGATGGCGTCGATCGCGGCTCTGATCGATGCCGGCGATGGCCGGGGAGCCGGTCCGGTCGAGGCCTGAGGCGAAAGCCACTGCGCGCACCACAGGTTGCAGGCGCGACGCCATCGGTCGAGCGGCGACCGGCGTCCCGTCATCTGTGCCCACAGCCGCTCCTTCGCGCGCACGTCGTCGACCGAGTCGTCGTGACGGGCGAGCAGGTCGAAGAGCGGCCGCGCGAGGCGGGCCATCGTGTCGCCGACCTCGTCTGCCGAGAAAAGCGGGGTGTCCGCACGCTCGACGCGGCGCCTGCCGGTGGAGTAGCGGTTGAGGTCGTCCGGCGATGCGCCAAGCAGGCTGTTGCCCACGCGCAGGCGGTGGTCGAGAAACCCGAGTGGCTTGCCGCGCGCGAGCGTGGTCAGCCATATCGACAGGCGCGCCAGCTCGACGGCCACCGGGTTCTCGTCCACGCCGGCCAGGCAGCGTTCGGCGACGAGACGCCGGATGTTCGCGCGGGTGTCCTCGTCGAGGTCCGGCTCGCCAAGCTGGCCTTCGTCGACGAGCGCGCGCTCGTAAGCGGCGGCGAGGTACCGGCACGCCGCCACGAGGAACGCGCCGCTGCCCATGGCGGGATCGAGCACGCGGAGCGCGAGGATGTCGCTGGCGCGCCGGCCGTCGACCAGCGGTTCGAGCGTGCGGCGGACGACGAACTCGGTGAGCGGGCGCGGCGTGTAGAACGTGCCGGTTTCCTTGCGGCGCCGGCTGTGTCTCGACGCCTCGCGCCCCGGCGCTCGCGCGCCGGGGCCGGCTGGCGTGCGCTCGACCTCGCCCGGGTCGAGGTCGAGCACTCGCTCGTACACGGCGCCGAGCTCCTCGACGCCGAGGTCCGCGTACGCGATCGCCTCACGCCCGGCGCGTCCCTGCCGCGTGCCGAGCGCGACGAGCGCCCGCCGGGCCGCCTCGTCGCGCTCGGCCGCGCCGGCCTCGCCCGCGCGGCCGGCCGGCGCCTCGAGCGACGGCGCCGAGGCACGCGCGAACAGGCGGCCGTTGAACGGCGACACGACGAGGTCGTCGATGGCACAGCCGCTGCGCGACAGCCGCGTGATGGCCGAGAGGCCCTCCCAGAGCCCGCGGGGCGCTTCGGCGGCCAGGGCCTCGCGAGCGAGCGTTGCCATCGAGTACGCGCCCTCATAGATGGGATGGGTTCTCGGCACCAGATCGCGCGATTCGGCAAACAGCAGGAACAGCACCCGGTAGACGACCGTGAGCGCCTGATCGAATGCGGCGGCGCCGCCGCTCGTTCCGTGCCTCCGCGTGGCGCCTGCGAGCGAGGCCAACGCGCGTTCGACACCGCGCTCGAGGTCGGCGCCCACGGCGTCCTGATGCGCCGCCGCCCGTTCGAGAAGCCGGTCGATCGGCGAGATGCGGCGCGCGTGCGTGTGAGCCGGTGCGTTGATCGAGCCGGCATCGAACGACGACGCGTGGACGAGCCACCACCAGCGAGCGAGGCTCTCGGGCGCGAGGGCGTCGGGAAAGACGAGGTCGAGGCTTCTGCGCACGGCCCGGCCGCGTGCGTCGACCAGAGAGACGTGAGGCGGCGCTGCAAGCAGGCACCAGTCGGCGCCGATGTCCGAGGCCGCGCGCACAAGATCGCGCCACGTCTGGGGCCGCCGCGACGACCACGGCTCGACGACGAGCGCGACCCGCGTCCCGCGCGGAGTGTCGAGCCGCGCGCGCGTCCACTCCGATTCGAACCGGGCGCCGGATGCTCGAAAGCCCAGCATTCCGGCAAGCGGCATGGCGACGATGTCGAAGAGCGCTCTGGGGCCGCTCGCAGGACCGCATGTCTCTTCCACGTTCGTCCACCAGCGCACGAGCCGGCGTCGTACCGGTTCGAGTTGTCCGTTCGTGACGAGCCCGCGCAGATCGCGGGCGAGGCCGTCTTCGAGGTAGCGGCCGGGGAAGAGGGTGCCACTGACGCCGGCAAGCCGCGTCATCGTGCCGACAGGACGACGACCCGAAGCACCGGCCGTGCGATGGCTATCGGCCGCTCGAGCCTGCCGGCCGCACGGCCCACGTCTCGTTGCAGGCGGTCGAGAGTACGTCGGGCGGCGTCACGCGCTCTGAGCGCGCGCCGATCGAACAGGCCCGGCTGACACTCCGGCGCGACCAGGTTGGTTTCCGCGGCGTCGGCGAGCGCAGCGGCCAGGAGACGCTCTTCGGCGACACGCCGCTGCCTGATTCGGACCACGCGCCGGAGTCGCGGTTCGAGTCGCTTCACGACTTCGCCTTCGGCTGCCTTGAGGAGGGCGCCGGAAAGCTGCGCGCGCTCCCGCAGCCCCGGCACGCGAACCGCAACCGGTCGCGCTTCGAGCACCGCCCCGCTTTCGTCCACGAGCGACGTCTCGAAAACGAGCAGGCCGTCCGTGCCGGTGCCGAGCCAACCGCCGTGCGGGCTCCGCACGCACACGCATGAAGCAGGCAGCGCGCGTCCTTTCGAGCCTCGCGCCAGGCGACGCTGACGTTCGAGCGCGCCGACGTGGCTCCGCGCGTGCCGCTGCCACCTGCGGCAGATGGTCACCGCGGCGGGTGCGGTGACCTCGGCGGAGAGCGAGGCCTCGGCAATGAGCGCCGCGCCGACGTCATGTTCACCGGGCGAGGCGGTGTCCCAGGGTGTCGGGGCCGAGGGCGCGCCGGGCGGTCAGGGTGCGCCTGGCGAGATGCGCGAGGATGCCGTCTTCGGCCTCGTGCCTCGCGACGAACAGCGACAGGTGCGGCGTGCGCGTCCGCCCGATGCGGTCCACGCGCCCGAAGCGCTGCTCGAGACGCGCCGGATTCCAGGGCAGTTCGAGGCTCACGACCCACCTCGACGCCTGCTGCAGGTTGAGACCCTGACCGGCCACGTCGGTCGCGACGAGAACCCTGGCATCGCCGCGCCTGAAAAGCCCGAGAGCGTCGCGGCGTTCGGCCTGCGTCAGTCCGCCGTGGAGCACGGCCGGGCGCCACGCCTTCGGCACGTTCCGCACCAGCACTTCGAGCGACGCACGGAATTCCGTGAAGATGACGACGGGCTCCCGGGCGCGGGTCACGAGCGACAGGAGCCGGCCCACCTTGCTCTCGACGCGCGCGGCCGAGTGGGCCAGGGTCACGAGCCGGCCGAGCCACGCTCGCTCATGCCGCTCGCCGAGTCCGGTTTCCACCGCGATGCCGGTCCGTTCCTCGTCGGTCAGCTCGTCGCCGTCGTCGAAGCCGAGCGCCGGCTGCGTCCAGCGCGTCGCGGTCGGTGCGTCGCCGGCGTCGAGCCACGAGAGCCGGCGCTGCAGCGTGGATGCCGCCGCTCGGGCCGTCGAGAGCGCGCGCTTGCGAAAGATCGAGAGGAGCAAAAGCGCCGAGTTACGACGGCCCGGGCCGGCCGCCGCGAGCGTGGCCCGCTCGAAGGCGACGAGCGCGTCGAGAAAGGTCCGCTCGTCGGTCGAGAGCATCACCCGGCGCCAGCTGACACGTCTGGGCCTCGCCATGCCCACCGATTCCCGGGTTCGCCGGAAGACCGTGAGCGTGTCGTTCGCGTGTCCGGTCGAGCCAAGCGTCATGAGCCGCCTGAAGCGCTCGTCGTCTCCCGAATGAGGCGTGGCCGAGAGCAGCACGAGCCGCCGGGCCCGCCGCCCCAGGGCATCGGCGGCACGATGGCGGTCCGAGTGGCCGGCCGCCGCGTGCGCTTCGTCGATGACCACGAGATCCCACGGCACGACGGGAAGCGCGGCAAAGACGTGAGGCTGCTTGAGGTAGTCGAGCGAGCCGATCCACACGCCGGCGCGGAGCCAGGGACTGTCGCCGTGGGCGATGTCTCGCGAGACCGCCTCGAGAGTGGAAGGGTCCGCCATCCGGCAGGCGATGTCGAACCGTTCAGCGAGCTCGGCGGCCCACTGGTCGCGAAGACCGGATGGCACGACGAGAAGCGCGCGAGTGACCGGCTGCCTTCGCAATCGCTCCGCCAGCACGAGGCCGGCCTCTATCGTTTTTCCAAGACCCACGTCGTCGGCAACGAGCACGCGACGCGCGCCGTCTTCGATGGCGAGCGCCGGTTCGAGCTGGTGGGGGAGCAGGGCGATGCGCGCGCCGACCGCCGACGCAAGCGTGCGCACCGTGAAGGCGCGCGCGGCAAGCGCGCCGATTACCGCGCGTCCGTGACGATAGCGCCGCGCCACCGGGCGGGTTCGGCCGCGGGAAAGGACAGGCCTGTCGAACGGCACGAGAAACGTGGCCGGACCCGACGGCCCGCGAACGTCGAGGCGAATGACGCGGCCCTCTCGGCGCGACATCTCGACGCGCCACCGCCGCTCGCGAATCCACAGCACAGTCCCCGACACCGGAGGCGAGTCCTGCATTTTCTGCCACCCCAATCGGCAACGCGCGTTGCCATTTGCGCGATCGCCGACTCGAAACCCCAGTGAATCCGCGATCGCTGCAGATCAGATCGGCAAATCGAATGCCAGAACGGGGCGGGATCAGTTCTATACCGGCAGGCGCGTCGTCCAGCCCTGCCAGGGCACGGTGCCGGCCGGGCCGATGACTTCGAAGACGAGTCGGGACGTGCGAGGCGTTGGTCCGATGCGGAAGGCGGCGCGCGCGCGCGCCGACAGGGCGTCGGCGCCGGCTTCGCCGGCCAGGTGGAGATCTACGAGCGTGTCGCCCGCCGAGACGGCCTCGCCTGCCTGTTTGTGCAGCCAGAGGCCAACGGTGGGGTCGACCGTGTCGGTCATGTCGCGCCGGCCGCCGCCCATGTCGAGCAGGATCTCGGCAAGCGCCATCGGCTCGACGTCCTCGACGAACCCGCTCGCGTCCGCCCGGACGACGACTCGGAGCGGGGCTTCGGGAAGCATGCGGCGTGTGACGGCGACGCCGCTTCCGCCCTGCGCGGTGACGAGCGCGCGGAGGCGGTCGAGCGCGGCTCCGCTCCGGAGCGCTTCATCGAGATCGCCGCGGGCCGCCTCGAGCGAGGGGGCGCGTCCGGCGGCCACGAGCATGGCTGCCGTCAGGACGCGCGTGATCTCGGCGAAGTCGGGCGCGACGGGATTACCGGCGACGAGGTCGATTGACTCGAGCACCTCGAGGCCGTTTCCAATCGCGCGGCCGAGCGGCACGTCCATGTCGGTGAGAAACGCCACGGTCCGGAGGCCGAACTCGGTGCCGACCCGTACGAGCCCCTGGGCAAGCTCGCGCGCTTCGTCGAGAGTCTTGATGAATGCTCCACGGCCCACCTTCACGTCGAGCACGAGCACGCGCGGGCCGGCGGCGATCTTTTTCGACAGGATGCTCGAGATGATGAGGGGGCGCGACTCGACCGTGCCCGTGGCGTCGCGGAGCGCGTAGATCCTGCCGTCGGCCGGGGCGAGCGCGCCGGACTGGCCGCCCATCACGCATCCCACCGCGCGCAGCACCCGGTCGAATTCGGCGGCGTCGAGGCGCGTGCGGAATCCCGGGATCGACTCCAGCTTGTCGAGCGTGCCGCCCGTGTGGCCGAGGCCACGTCCGGAGAGCATGGGCACGTAGAGGCCCGCGGCGGCGGCCCAGGGCGCGAGCGCGATCGAGACCTTGTCGCCCACGCCGCCGGTGGAGTGCTTGTCGGCCGTCCGGTCCTCGATCCCCGGAAACGTCATCGTCTCGCCCGAGGCGACCATGGCGCGCGTCAGTTCGACGGTTTCGCGGTCCGTCATGCCGCGGCAGCACACGGCCATCAGGAACGCGGACATCTGATGGTCGCTCACGAGGCCGCGCGTGTACGACGACACGAGCCAGCCGATCTCGTCGGCCGAGAGCGTGCCGCCGTCCCGCTTTCGAACGATCAACGTGCGCACGTCGCTCGGCAGGTTCATGTGGTCTCGTCGCCGGTCACGAGGCGGCAGATCGTGGCGCCCAGATGCGCCGACGAGTCGTCCCAGAACTCCGCCACGAGCACGTGCCGGTCGAGCGTGCGCTGGACGATGCCACGCTGGACGCCGCGGCCGCGGCCATGCACGAGCCGCAACTCCCGAAGCCCGGCCCCGTGCGCCGCCGTGACGTACTCGTCCACGACCGACGGAATGTCACGCGGCAGGAACGCATGAAGGTCCAACTCGCCTTCAATCGGAACGCGATTCACAAACCCCTCATCGACCACTCCAGATTCAATCCCAGATTCCAAACCGGACTCCGGGGCCAGGGGACCGTGGAGACGTGGAGCCCGTGGAGGTGCGCCTCCGCCCCGTGTCGTCAACCGGTCGCCGTGGCCGCGTCGGGGCCGACCGGGCGCCGACGAGCCGCCCCGGACTGCGCCGGCCCACCGGACTCGGCGGCTCATCGGCGCCCGGCCGGCCCCGACGCCCGCGGCCGGAGGCCGCGCGAGCGCCGCTCGCGGCCACGGCGACCAGGCGCTGCCGAGGCCTGTGTTCGCCGGAGGCCCTCCATTCACTCCACGTCCTCAACGGTGGCCTCTTCGTAGGCAGATCCCAGATCCCAGACCCCAGATCCCAGATTCACGTCTTCGCATAGTCGGCTGTCACCGTCGTCGTGATCCCGCCGCGCGCGGTGAAGGCCCCGGTCACGCGCATTCGCCTCGGCCGGCACGCCGCCACCAGGTCGTCGAGAATCTGATTGGTGAGCGTCTCGTAGAACACGCCCTTGTTCCGGTACTCGAGGAGGTAGTACTTGAGCGACTTCAGCTCCACGCACTGCTCGTCGGGCACGTAGGTGATGCCGATCTCGCCGAAGTCGGGCAGCCCGGTCTTCGGGCAGACCGACGTGAACTCGGGGCAGCGGATCTGGATCTCGTAGTCGCGTTCGGGGCGCGCGTTGGGAAAAGTCTCGATGGCCATCGGAGTCATTTTAGCGGGATGCTCCGCCCGGCAGTCGGGTGTCGGAGGGGCGGGCTTCAGCCCGCCACGCGGCGGGCCGGCCGGGGTTGGGTCGTCGACGAACGGGCGCGGAGCCCTACTATGTTGGCTATCGATATATAATGGGAACAAACATAGACCCCCGTCCGTCCAAGACACGAGGATTCAGCATGGCCAGAGCCAGGGCGATGAGCTTCGGCGGCGTTGCGATTCTGCACGCGATTGCCGACGGCAAGCGGTTCGGTTTCGACATCATGGATGCCACCGGCCTGACGAGCGGCACGGTGTACCCCACGCTCGACCGTTTCGAGGAGATGCACCTTGTGAGGTCCGAATGGGAGGACGCGCGCGTGGCCCACCGCGAGGGCCGTCCGCCGCGTCGTTACTTCACGCTCACGCCGGCCGGTGTCGAGGCGCTCAGCGACGGACTGCGTCGCTTCAAGAGCCTGCGCCCGGTGGCCGTTGGCGCTTACGGGCAGAAGGGCGGCCGCCGGTGACGGGCGCCGCGCGCGGCGCGCTTCGCGCCGCACTCGCCCTGGTCGCCCTCGCGGCGCCGGTCGTACCGAGGGCGCGCCGCAACGACTGGCGCCGTCAGTGGTCCGCCGATCTCGAGCACCAGGCCAGCTTCCTCGCAGCGCATCCCGGCGGCCGGACCGCCGCCGTCGATCTGCTCTGGCGCGCCCGCGGCGCCTTCACCCACGCCTGTGTTCTGCGCTTCAGGAGCTTCGCCATGCCCGCTTTCTTCGCCGACGCGCGCTACGGCGCGCGCATGTTCCTCAAGCGGCCCGGCTTTGCCGCCGTGGCCGTGATCCTGCTCGGCCTTGGCGTGGGCGCCAACACCGCCATCTACAGCTGGATTGACGCGGTCCTCCTGATGCCGCTCCGGGGCGCCGCGCACGCCGACGCGATGGTCGTCGTGAAGGGGACCACGCTCACGCGGCGCGACATCAGCGTGTCGTACCCGAACTTCGCCGACATGCGCGACCGCCTCCCGGCGAGCATCGACGGTCTTGCCGCCTTCCGAACCGTGGCGCTCAATATCCGCATCGACGCCGACGCCGAGCGCGCCTGGGGCGAGCTTGTGAGCGCCAACATGTTCTCGGTTCTCGGCGTCTCGCCGCTTCACGGCCGGCTGCTCGTGCCCGGCGACGACAGCGCGCCGGGCGCGTCGGCCGTGGCCGTCGTGAGCCACGACTACTGGCAGCGCCGGTTCGGCGGCAGCCCGTCGGCCGTCGGCCGCGTCGTCGCGATCAACGGCACGCCGTTCACGATCGTCGGCGTGGCCCCACCCGACTTTCGCGGCGCGACGACGAGCATGACGCTCGACATCTGGGTGCCGATGATGATGCAGCCGGCCGTCTACACCGGTGGCGACCGCCTGAACTCGCGCGGCAACGCCTGGCTGAACGTGCTCGCGCGCCTCTCGCCCGGCCACGACCTGCCGTCGGCCCAGCGCGATCTCGCGCGTGTGGCCGCCGCGCTCGCAGAGGAGTTCCCGGACGTCAATCGAGACCGCGGCGTGGCGCTCTACCCGATGTGGCGCGACCCGCAGTCGGCTGCCGCCGTCATCGGCCCGGTGCTTGGCCTGCTCCTGGCGGTGACGGCCGTCGTCCTGCTGATCGTGTGCGCGAACCTGGCGAGCCTGCTTCTGGCGCGGGCCACCGTCAGGCAGCGCGAGATCGCCGTGCGGCTCGCGCTTGGCGCCAGCCGGACGCGCATCGTCCGCCAGCTCCTCACCGAGAGCCTGCTGCTCGCGCTTGCCGGCGGTGCGCTGGGTCTGCTGTTTGCGGTCTTCATGAGTCGCGGGCTCGGCGGGCTCGTGCCGCCATCGCCGCTCCCGATCGCCATCGACGTCGATTTCACCGGGCGCGTGCCGCTCGTCAGTTTCGGACTCGCGCTTGCGGCCACGATCGTCTTCGGCCTGGTGCCGGCCCTGCAGTCGTCGCGGCCGGCGCTCGTGCCCACCCTCAAGGAGTCGCGCGGGCTTGCCGGCAGCAGCCGGCGGCGCCTGCGCAATGCGCTCGTCGTCGGGCAGGTGGCGCTCTCGATTCTGCTGCTCGTCGGCGCGGGCCTCTTCGTGCGCGCCCTTGACAACGCGCGCGTGGCCGACGCCGGCTTCGACCTCGAGGACGGACTGCTGGCCTCGGTCGATCTGCTGCCGGCCGGCTATGACGCCGAGCGCGGCACGCTGTTCTTCGGCGGCCTCATCGACGATCTCCGGTCCGTGCCCGGCGTCGAGTCTGCAGCCTTCGCGCGCGACATGCCGCTCACGCTCGGCAATTCCGGCAGCGACACCACCGTCGAAGTCGAAGGCTACGTGCCGGCCGAAGGCGAGGAGCTCACCACCTACTACGACCGCATCTCCCCGGGCTTCTTCGAGACGATGGGGATTCCTGTCGTTGCCGGCCGCGCGTTCGAGGACCGCGACACGAGCCAGTCCGAGGGCGTCATCGTCGTCAACAGGACGATGGCCGAGCGGTACTGGCCGGGAGAGGACCCGATCGGCAGGCGCGTGAGGGTCGGAGACTGGATGACCGTCGTCGGCGTTGTCGAGGACGTCGCGTATCGGGGCGTTGGCGTGGCGGTCCGGCCGTACATGTACGTGCCGCTCTATAACTGGTATCGGCCGGACGTCACGCTCGTCGTGCGCACGGCCGGCGACCCCGGCCGCGTGCTCGACGGGGTGCGCGCGGCGATCCGGGCGCGCGACGCCAACGTGCCCCTGTTCGACGTGCGGACGGTCGAGGCGCATCGGGAGATGGGCGCGCTGCTGCCGCGCATGGCGGCGGTCATGCTGGCGATGTTCGGCGCGGCGGCGCTCGTGCTCGCCTCGGTCGGGCTCTACGGTCTGCTCGCCTTCGTGGTGGCCGAACGCACGCCTGAGATCGGCGTGCGGCTCGCGCTCGGCGCCGACCGGGCCGGCATCGTGCGTCTCGTCGTGGGGCAGGGACTGCGGCTGGCGCTCGTTGGCGGAGCCATTGGATTGGGGCTCGCGTCGCTCGTGCTGCCGCTCGCGTCGAGCCAGTTGGTTGGCGTCAGCCCGCGCGACGGTCTGACGTATGCGCTTGTGTTCGCAGTACTTGTGGGCGTCGCCGGCGTCGCCTCCTACCTGCCGGCGCGTCGGGCCGCCGGCGTGGATCCGATTCGCGCGCTCAGGTACGAGTAGCGCGGCGGTCGTTCTTCCGGATGCGATCGCCTGCGCGCCTCGGGGCGCGTGGGCCCGTTTTTACCCGTAAAACCGGCCCCGCAACTGCTATTCTCAATTGACAGTTCGTGCCCGCAGGGGTACGATTCGGCCCGTTTTTCTGTGTTTGCTGTCGGACCGTCGGCGCGCTCGGCTCCGGACTACAGCGACTACTGATGCGCGCCCCAGCCAGGGAGAAGAAGGCATGGCAGACGCCCGACGCATGGGCAAGATGGAGCTGTTCGCGCACTTTGCGGACAAGTTCGACATGAAGCGCACGCAGGTGCGCGACTTGTTCGAGGAGCTGCTCCTTCTGTCCGAAAGAGAATTGAAGCGTTCCGGCGAGTTCGTTCTTCCCGGGATGTGCAAGCTCGTCGTCCAGAAGCGGAAGGCCCGCGAAGGCCGCAACCCGGCCACCGGAGAGCCGATCAAGATTCCCGCCAAGACCGTCGTGAAGGCGCGGATCGCCAAGCAGTTGAAAGACGCGGTTCTGCCCCGCAAGTAGCCGATTCGAAGCCTGGCGTCCGGTTGGTCGGGCGCCAGGCTCTTTTTGTGTCCGGCTCCGCCCTCGGCCTTCCCCGGCGCGCCCAATTCGCGAGGTTGCCTTGGATCAACTCGACGTCGTTGTCGTCGGCGCCGGCACGGGCGGCTATGTCGCCGCCATTCGTGCCGCGCAACTCGGCTTGTCGGTCGCTGTCGTCGAGCGTCAGCCGTCGCTCGGCGGTACGTGCCTCAACTGGGGGTGCATACCGACGAAGGCGCTCCTCGAGCATGCGCACGCGCTCAAGATTGCGCAGGAGGCCGGCGCCTGGGGCATCACGTTCGGTGAGGGCGACGCGAAGCCTTCGCTCGACATGGCGCGCGTGCATGCCCGCAAGGACAAGATCGTCACCGGTCTCACCAGGGGCGTCGAGTATCTCTTCAAGAAGAACAAGATCACCTGGGTGAAAGGATCGGCGCGCCTGGTCGGCAAGGGCCGTGTCGAGGTGACCGGCGCCGACGCCCGCGCGCTCCTGGCGAAGGAGATCATCGTCGCCACCGGTTCGGCGCCGCGGAGCGTGCCCGGCATCACGATCGACAAGACGCACGTCATCACGAGCGACGAGGCGATCCATCTCACGGAAGTGCCGAAGTCGATCGCCGTGATGGGCAGCGGCGCCGTCGGCGTGGAGTTCGCGTCGATCTTCAATCGCTTCGGCAGCGACGTCACGATCATCGAGCTGCTGCCGCGCCTCGTGCCGAACGAGGACGAAGCGATTTCCGCCGAGCTCGAGAAGGCGTTCAGGAAGCGCAAAATCGCGGTGCGCACCGGAACCCGCGTGACCTCCGCCGCCGCGAAAGGCGGCGCCGTCACGCTCGAGATGCAGGACTCGTCGGGCGAGGACCGAGACGATCACGGTCGAGAAGCTCCTCGTCGCCACCGGTCGCGGTCCGGTGACCGACGGGCTCGGCGCCGAGGACGTGGGCCTCACGCTCGAGCGAGGCTACGTAAAGGTGGACGAGCTCTTTCGAACTGGTGTCGCGGGCATCTCCGCGATCGGCGATGTCGTCACGATGGGAGCCGGCGCGCACCCGCAACTGGCGCATCTCTCGTCGGCCGAAGGGATCGTGCTGGCCGAGCGGCTGGCCGGCCGTGACGCGCGGCCGCTCAACTACGACCAGGTTCCGGCGTGCACGTATTGCGACCCGGAGATTGGCAGCGTCGGTCTCACCGAGGCGGAAGCCGTCGAGCGCGGCTACGACGTTCGCGTTGGCACGTTCCCGTTCGGCGTGCTCGGACGCGCCAAAATCGCCGGCGAAACAGAGGGTTTCGTGAAGATCGTGGCCGAGAAGAAGTACGACGAGCTGCTCGGCGTGCACATGATCGGGCCTCGTGCCACCGAGCTCGTGGCCGAAGCCGCCGTGGCCCTGCGCCTCGAGTCCACCGTGGAGGAGCTCGTTCGCACCATCCACGCGCATCCGACGATGTCGGAGGCGGTGGGTGAGGCGGCGCATGCCGTCCACGGCGCGGCGATACACTTGTAGGGGCCGGCCTAGCGGGTGCCCGGTGACAGAGGGTCAGCCGGACAGTGTCGGAAATGGCCACTGAAGTCGTGATGCCCCAGATGGGGGAGTCGATCGCCGAAGGCACCATCGTCAGGTGGATCAAGAAGGTGGGCGACAACGTCGACAAGGACGAGCCTCTCTTCGAGATTTCCACTGACAAGGTGGATGCCGAGATTCCGTCGCCCGGCGCGGGCGTGGTGCTCGATATCAAGGTCAAGGAAGGCGAGACCGTTCCCGTCAACAGCGTCGTCGCGGTCATTGGAGTGCAAGGGGAAGTGGGTGCGGCGGGTGCGGCGGGTGCCGGTGCGGGTGCGACTGGTGCGACTGGTGCGTCAGGTGCGTCAGGTGCGTCAGGTGCCGTGCCGGTGCGCCAGGTGCGTCTGGTGCGACGGGTGCGGCGGCGCAGACTGCTGGGCCGGCTACGCTCGACGACCTGCGGCGTCAAAAGTCGTCACCGGTCGTGCGGAAGATCGCCGCTGAGCACGGTGTCGACATCACCCAACTGAACGGCACGGGCATCTCGGGCCGAGTCACCAAGAAGGACATCCTCGACTTCATCGAAACCGGCGGCACCACCACCGCCGCCGGAACCTCCGCACCCGGCGCACCTGTCGCACCTGTCGCACCCGCCGCACCTGTCGCACCCGCCGCACCTGTCGTGCCCTTCCAGCCCGGCGAGAACGTGCGCGTCGAGAAGATGGGCGTCATGCGCAAGAAGATCGCCGACCACATGGTGATGAGCGTTCATACGTCACCGCACGTGTACTCGGCGTACGAGGTGGACTTCGGGCGCATCGACCAGATTCGCAGGAACAAGAAGGCCGAGTACGAAGCGGCCGGTGCCAAGCTGACCTACACGGCGTTCATCGCGAAGGCCACCGTCGACACGATTCGGCAGTTCCCGTTCAGCAACGCCTCGATCGACGGCGACAGCATCGTCTACAAGCGCGACATCAACCTCGGTATCGCCGTCGCGCTCGAGCAGGGCCTGATCGTGCCCGTCATCAAGAACGCCGACGAGCGCAACATGCTCGGTCTGTGCCGCGCGATTCAGGACCTGGCGCACCGCGCGCGGAACAAGCAGCTCAAGCCCGAGGAAGTGCAGGGCGGGACGTTCACGATCACCAACCCCGGCATTTTCGGCGCGGTCTTCGGCCTGCCGATCATCAGCCAGCCGCAGGTGGCAATCCTCGGCGTCGGCAGCGTCGACAAGCGCGTCGTCGTCGTCGACGATGACAAGATGGCGGTGCGGCCGATGTGCTGGCTCACGCTCGGCTTCGACCACAGGCTGATTGACGGCGCCGATGCCGGCCGGTTCCTCATGGCGCTCAAGGAACGGCTGCAGAATTTCGAAGAGTCGTCGCTGTGACGTGCGCCGGTCCCGATGTCCGATCCCGTTGACGTCCGGCGGCTGGGCGTTGTCGACTACCAGGCCGGTCTCGAGCTGCAGAAGCAGCTTGTCGAGGAGCGGCGCGCCGGCCGCATCCGTAACACGCTGCTGCTTCTGGAGCACCCGCCGGTCATCACGCTCGGCGTGAAGACTCGTCGCGGACCCTCGAACATCGTGGCGTCGCCCGAGGCGCTCGCGGCCGAGGGTGTCGCGGTGGTCGAGACCGGCCGCGGAGGCGATGTCACTTACCACGGCCCTGGCCAACTCGTCGGCTATCCCATCTTCGATCTCAGACCTGACAGACAGGACGTGCACCGCTACGTGCGTGACCTCGAGGAAGCGCTGATTCTGGCTGTACGGACGTTCGGCATCGAGGCCGGGCGCGTGAAGGGCCTCACCGGCGTGTGGGTCGGCCCGCCCGGGCGCGAGGAGAAGCTCGCGGCAATCGGCGTGCGCATCAGCCGGTGGATCACGAGCCACGGCTTCGCGCTCAACGTCGGCACGGACCTCACGCACTTCGACCTGATCGTGCCGTGCGGAATTTCCGACCGGGGCGTCACCTCACTCGAACGACTGCTCGGCCGGCCCGTCCCGATGCCCGACGTCGAGGCCGCCGTCGTCGCCGGAATCGAGAAGATCTTTTAGGGGACGGGTCTGTTTTCCACGCGAAACGGCCCTCTCGGGGCCAGGTCTCGGTTGGGCAAATGCCCCTCCGAGACCTGTGCACCCAAACGGCCGTTTCGGTGGAAAACAGACCCGTCCCCCTAGAATCCGAGCGACGTCCGTTCCTGCGGGCTGAGCGTGGGGACTTCGCGCGAGAGGATGCGGCCGTGCCCGAGCTCGAGCGGCAGCATCGCCGCGATGCCTTTCGCGCCGAACTCGCCGTCGAGCATCGCCGCGGCCTGGTGTCGTCGGCGAGAGCCCATGATGAGTGCCTCGACAATCGCCGTCGTCGCTGATGCGATGGCGTAGGGGCCGGGCGGCCAGAGCCGCCCGATCGTCGACGAAATCGCCAGCATCCGATGCGCCGGCAACCGCTCGGCAATCGCCGATCCCGCAATCGTCGCCGACGACCACCCGACGACGAACGCCGGCGGCCTGCCGGCAACCGTCAGGGACACGTCCACGCCCGACACGTCGGCGTCGGCGCCGACGAGCGCCCGCACCGCGCCGACGACGGCCGATCCGGCCGAGCCCAGCATGCGGTCGCCCGCCACACCGAGCTTCGACGCACACGCCTCCATGAGCGGCGTCTGGTTCGGACCCGCAAAGACAATCGCCGCATTCGAGCCGGCGCGCAGGATCTTCTCGACGAGGCTGAGACCTCTGTCACCCGTCCACTCGCCGTCGGCAAACGCGTCCGCGATCACGATGACGGACGCGCCCGAACCGGCAAGTACGTCGGACGCCGCGGTGAGCCGGGCGTCGGAATGGACGATCGGCCCCGCTTGTCTGATGTCGAGCGCCTTGCCCGTGGCCACGCCAGCCGCATCGTCGATGATCCGGATCTCGCCGACCCGATCCCGTTCGGCGAGTCGCTGCGCGAGCGCGCCGCCAATACTCCCGGCGCCGATGATGGTCACGGCAGACATCGCGGGTATTCTACTGAAGGTCTGACGGTCCGACGGTCCGAGGGTCCGAGGGTCCGAGGGTGCGAGGGTCCGAGGGTGCGAGGGTCCGAGGGTGCGAAGGTCCGAGGGTGCGAAGGTCCGAGGGTGCGAAGGTCCGAGGGTCCGAGGGTCCGAGGGTCCGAGGGTCCGAGGGGCCGAGGGGCCGAGAGGATTCGGGGGTAGGTGAATGCTGAGGTCGATTGTTACCGGTGGAACGAAGGGGATTGGACTCGCGATCGCGAAGGGGCTCGTGGCTGACGGAGGGCGCGTGATGATCACTGGTCGCGACCAGGCGGGCGTCGATGCCGCCGTGCGGATGCTCGGCACGGCGGCCGGTGACGGATCCAGGGTTGGCGGCATGGCTGCGGACATCCGCGACCGGCTTGCGGTGGAAACGCTCGTCACCGAAGCGTCACGCCGGTTCGGCGGCGTCGACGCCCTCGTGAACAATGCCGGCGTTGGCGTGTTCACCGATGTTGCTTCGATGTCCGACCTCGACTGGGACCGCGTGATCGACACGAACCTCACCGGCGTCTTTTACGCCACGCGAGCCGTCATTCCCGAGCTCCGCCGGTCTGGCGGAGGCTGGATCATCAACATCGCAA
Source organism: uncultured Acidobacteriota bacterium (assembly GCA_963752045.1). GTDB lineage: Bacteria > Acidobacteriota > Vicinamibacteria > Vicinamibacterales > SCN-69-37 > DATKDF01. Next base: position 234,326 of record CAVVWN010000004.1, read on the forward strand.
GCCTGGCGGCAAAGAACTACTTTCCCCGTGGAGCCGCTTACTGCGCGTCGAAGGCCGGCCTGCTCGCGTTCAGCGAGGCGGTGATGCAGGAAGTCCGCTACGACGGCATCCGCGTGAGCGTCGTGATGCCCGGTTCGGTGGCCACCCATTTCAACGGCCACACACCGAGCGACGAAGACGCATGGAAGCTCGCACCGGAGGACGTCGCCGAAGTGGTCGTGGACCTGATGCGCCACCCCGGCCGCAGCCTGCCAAGCAAGGTGGAGATCCGACCCGCACAGCCGAAAAAGGCCTAGCCCCGACCGCCAAGCGCCCCCAAGTGCCGGCGTCCCGAGCGCCAAGCGCCCAGAGCCCAGCGCCCAGCGCCCGGAAGCCCCGCGGGTTGACGTCCCGGGCTCCGGAAGCCGGCACTCGAAGCCGTCGCCTCCGTGCGGGCCGATTTCGCACTGGCGCATTTCGGGCGAGTCCTAATCGGCCAGCCTTCGCAGGCCTGTCGGACGTCGCCCTCGAAATCGGCCCTCCCTGCGGCGCGGCTTCGCGCTACCGCGAATCGTGCCGCTCCCGAGTCGCTCCGGAACACCAACCCACGCGGCTTCCGGGCCTGGCGCCGAGCGCCCCCAGCGCCTAGCGCCCAGCGCCCTCAGGTGTCTGCCGCGCCCAGACGTGAGGTGGCTACTCCCGGGCCGCCGTTGCGGTGGCGGAGCGAGGTCGACTCGGAGGACCGCGACTGCGATAGTGCGAGACCATCGCGCAGGGAGCGCAGCGGTTCGAGCGTCGTTTCGTGAGTGCGAGCCAGCGAGGTAGAAACGACGCGATACGCGCCAGCGCGAACCGCGCGCGGACGGAGCTGATGGTCTCGAGCGGTCTCTCCGCGGAGACCTCGAGCCGCCACCGCAACGGCGGCCCGGTCGCCGTGCCGCTCCGAACGTCGCTGCGGCACGCCACCCCACGCGGCGTCCGGGCCCAGCCCGAGCGCCCAGCGAGCGCCTAGCGCCCAGCGCCCAGCGCCCTCAGAATCTCTTCAATCCGATGCCCATCGACGTTGCGGCCCGAGAGGATGATGCCGATTCGTCGTCCGGCCAGGTCGAGTTGACCGAGCGCCGCGATGGCCGTCGCGGCCGCGCCTTCGGCCACCAGCCGGTCGTCGAGCACGAGGGCGCGCATCGCGCGCGCGATCGACGCCTCGTCTACCGCCACCACCCGGTCCACCAGATCCCTCACGATCGGAAACGCGACGTTGTCGGCATCCATGTTGCCGGCCAGCCCGTCGGCCAGAGTGTCGCGGACTTCAACCGTCACGGGGCGACCGGCCGCGAGCGCGCTCGTGTACACGGGCGAAGCGGCCGCCTCGGTGCCGAAGATTGCCAGGTCGCGCCTCCTCCCGATTCGCGCGCGGCCCACGAGCGCCGATCCCGCGAGCAGTCCACCACCACCCACCGGCGCGACGAGCACGTCGATCTCAGGGTGTTCCGCAAACATCTCGAGCGCAGCCGTGCCGGCGCCGGCAATCACGTCGGCGTCGTTGTACGCCGAGAGGTAGTAGCAGCCGGAGCGCGCGGCGTCCTCGTGCGCTCTGGCCTCCGCTTCGTCGTAGCTCTCCGCTTCGACAGCTTCCGCGCCCAGCCCGGCAAGCGCCTGCTTCTTGGCCGCCGGCGCGGTCTTCGGCAGGTGGACTCGCACGCGGAATCCAAGCCGGCTGGCCGCCGTCGAGAGCGCAAGCCCGTGATTGCCGGCCGAAGCCGTCACGACGAGGCCCTGGAACCCGCGCTCGCGCAATCGCACGAGCGCGTTGGCCGCGCCTCGAATCTTGAACGAGCCGGTGGCCTGAACCGTCTCGAGCTTGAGCCACACCGAGCCGCCGGTGGCGAGAGAGAGCGCCGGCGACGGCACCATCGGCGTACGCCAGGCCAGGCTGGTGATGCGGCGGGCCGCCTCTTCGACCTCGGCGACGTCCGGTTGTCCGGCTCGATCACTCATGCGGCGTCGGGATCCTCGGGCCCGTCGGGGCCGGATGACACGCCGACCTCTGCGGCCGTCGCGAGCATGTCGGCGAGCGCCGGGAAGAACGCCGACCGCGCGAGCACCTGATCGACGCCGGCTGCGCGCGCCGCCGCGATCAGGTCCGCGCTCGTGTGGCGCACGAACGCCACGAGCCGCGTGGACCGCAGACCCTCATCGTTGCGGATGGCGCGTATCGAGCCGATCGGATCGAGCCCTTCGCGGTCGAGGTCGAAGATCACGAGCGACGGCCGCGCCGCCGTGAGGGCCGGCAGCACCGCGTCCGCCGTCCGGACGAACGACACGTCGGCCCCGGCCTTCTCGGCGATCGAGCGGATCTTCGACGCGAACATCAGGTCGTCGACGACGGCGATGGTCATGCCAGAATGATAGCCCGTGCGAATCTTCGAAGCAGCTGCCCCGCCATTCATGAAGAACGGGTACGTCGTCGCCTGCGAGGACGCTCCCGACGCGGTCCTCATCGATCCCGGAGACGAAGTGGAGGCCTTGCTCCAGGCGATCGAGGCCGAGTCGCTCCAGGTGAAGGCCATCCTGCTGACCCACGCCCACCTCGACCACGTCACCGGTGTCGGACGCGCGAAGGCGGCGCTCGGCGCGCCGGTCTGGCTCCATCGAGACGATCTGTTCCTGTATGACGGCGCCGAGGCGCAGGGGCGGATGTTCGGCCTGTCTGTCGACCGACCGCCGCCGGTGGACCACTTCTACGAGGCTGGCGTGCCGTTCGAGTTCGGAGACCTCGTGGCCGACATCCTGCACACGCCCGGCCATTGTCCGGGCGGCGTGTGCCTGGCCATCGGGCCGCGTGGATCGAGCGAGCGCGAGCTCTTCGTGGGCGACACGCTCTTTGCCGGCTCGATCGGGCGGACGGACCTGCCGGGCGGCGACTACGACACGCTCATCCGATCGATTCGTGACGTGTTGCTGAAATTCCCGGACGACAGCGTCGTGCACTCCGGCCACGGCCCCGACACCACGATTGGCGCCGAGCGCGAGACCAACCCGTTCCTGGTGTCGGACAGGTAGCCAGTGTGATGGAGGCGCACACTTCAGCCCGCCCTACGTGTCCTGTTCCACCGTCAGGTTGACCCGCCCGATGGTCACGACGTCGCCGGCCTTGAGAACGGCCCGATCCACCGACGTGCCGTTGACCTGCGTGCCGTTCGTGCTGCCGAGGTCTTCGATGACGAGCTGGTTGGACTTGTCGGCCTTGAGCTTGCAGTGCACGCGCGAGACGAGCGGGGCGTCGAGGATGAAGTCGGCGCGTGCCGTTCGGCCGACGGTCTTGACGCTGTCCGGCATGATCCGCAGGGTTACGGGCTTGTCGTCGTCACTTCGAAGAATCCAGCTCGGCATGGGTGCCGAGTATAAGGGGGACGGAGCCCCCCTCGGCAAGTCTCTTCAGGCCCCTGACGCGCCCTTAATAGGCTCGAAGCCAGGCGACGAGCGCCGAGACGACTTCCGGCGAAAGCGTCCTGGCCTCGAGGTTCTCGTACTCGTCCACCTCGCCGCTCGTGGCCGGCACCAGCAGGTGGTTGATGCCGGGCACCACCACCTTCTGCACGCTTCGGTTCTTCTTCTGGAGCGCCAGCCCCTCGAGTCGCGTGGCCTCTTCAGCGGGCACTTCGCGGTCGAGGGCGCCGTGCATGATCAGGATCGGCTCGTCGATGCGCGAGAGCGCCTGGGCCGGGTCGAACGATAGCCAGGTCTTGAACCACTCGGTGTCGGCCTGCCGGCGGATGTCCTCGGGCACGGCGTTCCAGGCCGCGCCGGTCATGGCGGCATCCAGCACGCGCTGCTGCATCGCTCGGCGCTCCTGCTTGTCGATTTCGGTGAGCGTGCTGCGGGCGAGTTCGCGCTCCTGGTCGGCGAGCGTGGCCTGGTATCCCGTCTGGCCCGTCGCCGACACGAGGGCCACGGCCTTCACACGCCCTTCCATCGAGGCTGCCGCGAGCGCCACGGCCGCGCCTTCATGATGGCCGACGAGCGCGATCCGGTCGGCGTCCACGTCCTTTCGCCTGCGAACCCACTGCACGATGCGCTTGACGTCGTCGGCGTATTCCGGGATGCCGGCCTTCTCCACGCGTCCGCCGCTCTGTCCGATGCCACGCTTGTCGTAACGAATGACGAAGAAGCCGGCGTCGGCAAGCGCGCCGGCGAGCCGGCCGAAGATCGACACGCCGTAGAGCGTGTAGTCCCGGTCTTCCGGTCCGGCGCCCGGCACGAGAATCACGACCGGCGCCTTCTCGCCAGAAGCCGGCTTCGTGATGGTGGCCGCCATGTTGAAGCCGTTGCCGGGGATGAACAGGTCCTCGTCGCCAGGGTTCCGGACCTTTTCTTCACGCGCCATGACCGACGCGAGGTCGCTCCGCACCGCGGCGACGCCCGTCGCGGCAATCACGACGCGCGCGAGCCGGCTCCCGGCGTCGATCCAGACCTCCATCGACAACGGTCCGGACGGCGTGGTCAGGATCAGGTCGAACTGCCGGATGTCGAGCGGGCCGTCTGGGGTGGTGATGTTGCGCGGCGTGATCTTCTGCACCGTCGCGCCGATCTCGGCGTTCGGCGCGAGGAATATCGGCAGCCGCGTGCCGACCTCGCTCGAGCCGAGCCAGGCGGCCAGCGCCTCGTAGGCCGCAAAAAAATTGCTTGGCAGCACGATCGTCCGCGGCGAGACGTCGCGCGTGGCCGACGCTTTCTGCCCGGCCTGCACGATGTCGCTCACGGCCGTTGTCAGCCCGAAGTTCGTCGCGAGCAGCAACTGCTGGCCGTTCACCGTCGCTTCAATCGAAATCGACTGCGGCTGCCAGTCGCTCGCGTATCGCACCTCGAACCGGTTCGTCTGCACGTTGAACGGCGGAGCCAGCTGCCCGGTGGCCGAAATCAGCCAGCCGCCGGTCGACCGTGACAACATCACACGTTCGGTGCCCACGCGCACGCCGTTCTGCATGATGAAGAACGTGGACTCGCCAGGCGTCGGCTGGCTCTGCGCCGCCGCGGCTGCCGGCCAGACGATTGTGAGCGCGAGAAGGACGAAGCTAATATGACGAACCGGACCCGCCATGCCTGACATCCAAGCAGAATACCGCATCATCCAGAGCGCCGCGGGCTGGACGGACCGGAGCGGCCGCGGCCGCCTGCGGTTCGACGGCCCGGATGCGGCCGGTTTCCTGCAGGGGCTGCTCACGAACGACATCGCCGCGCTCGGGCCCGGCCGCGGCGTCTACGCGGCGCTGCTCACGCCGCAGGGCAGGATGGTGGCCGACTTCCGGATCTACAACCGGACCGATCACTTCGTGGCTGACGTGGCCCCGGGCGCCGCCGCGGACCTCTCCGCGAAGCTCGACGCGCTCATCTTCGCCGAGGATCTTCAGGTGAAGGACATATCGAGCGCGACTGCCGTCGTCTCGGTGGCCGGCCTCGGCGCAAGCTCCTCTGTCGCGCGTGCGACCGATCTCGAGCCTGACGCGCTCGACGCGCTGGCGGTTCTCGCGCAAGTCGATGCGGGGGCCGGAATGTTCGTCATCCGTGCTGATGAGGCCGAGTGGCCGATGTTCGACATCTGGATGCCGGCCGGAGAGCGCGACGCCGTCGTGGCCCGGCTCGAGGAGGCGGGCGCCGCCGAAGTGTCGGCCGGCCTCTTCGACGTGCTGCGCATCGAGGCCGCGCGGCCGGCGTTTGGCGTGGACATGACGCCCGAGACCATTCCGCTCGAAGCCGGACTGCTGGATCGGGCGATCAGCACGACCAAGGGGTGCTACGTCGGCCAGGAAGTGATCATTCGCGTGCTGCACCGCGGCGGCGGCCGTGTGGCGAAGCGCCTCGTGCAGGTTGCGTTCGATGCGGAAGGTGACGTGGCGGCCGGACAGCGGCTCGGGGAGAGGCCGGTACCGGGACAAGTGGAGGGGCCGGCTTCAGCCGGCCCGGCACCCGCGCGCGACATCGGCCGGATCACCAGCGTGGCCTTCTCTCCGCAGGCGGGCCGGACGCTCGCGCTCGCCTACGTCGCGCGCGACCTGGCCGAGGTCGGCAACCAGGTCGTGGCCGACACGCCCACAGGCCAGGTCGCCGGCGAAATCGTCAGGATGGCCGGTTGAACCGACAAAGGGGGCTGATGGAGGAGCGGGCTTCAGCCCGCCCGCGCCTGGGCCTCCGCGATGGCGATCAGCCCGCGCGCTCTCTCGTCAGCATCGCAATCAGTTCGCGATCCGCCTCAGGAAACTGAAGCTCGGCGAGCTCCACCCGGTCGGCCCAGCGCATCTGCTGTCCGAGCAGCGGGTGGGGCTCGCCTTCGAGCCGGCACCGCCTGAAGTGCAGCCGCACGCGCCGCTCCGGATACTCGTGCTCGACGGTGAGGATCTCGTCGCCCACCGTGACGCCCGTGCCGAGCTCCTCGAGCATCTCGCGCGCGAGGCACGCCTCGTGCGATTCGTCGTCCTCGCATTTGCCGCCCGGAAACTCCCAAGTGCCTTCGAGGTGCGTGCCCTCGAGCCGCCGGGTCAGCAGAAACCGGCCGGCCTCTTCGACAACGGCGGCGATGACGACGATGGCCGGGCAATCAGTGGCCATTGCGCGACAGCTTCGTGAAGGACCGGCAGCGCGCGCGCATCGGACAGCGCGCGCACTTCGGCTTGCGCGCCGAGCAGAGCGTGGCGCCGAAGTCCATGAGCGCCTGGTTGAAATCGAAGACGTGGCGGTGGGGCAGCACCGTGCGCGACACGTCCCACAGCCGCCGTTTCATTCTGTGACTCTTCGCGTCGCCTCGGCCGATGAACACGCGGTAGAGCACGCGCGCCACGTTGGTGTCGAGGATTGCCGTGCGCTGCCCGAACGCGAAGCTCATCACCGCGCCGGCCGTGTACGGGCCGATGCCCTTGAACGACCGCAGCGTGGCCTCGTCGCCGGGCAGCCGGCCGTCGTACTTCACGACGGCCTCGCGCGCGATGTCGTGCAGCCGCCGCGGCCGGATGTTGTAGCCGAGCGGCCGCCACGTGCTCACGACGGCGTCGGCGTCGGCGGCGGCAAGCGCGTGGAAGCTCGGGTAGCGCTCGAGCCATTCGTGGTACTTGGGCAGCACGCGGTCCACCTGCGTCTGCTGCAGCATGATCTCCGACACGAGGATGTGGTACGGGTCGCGCGTCGTCCGCCAGGGCAGGTCGCGTCCGTTCCGCCGATACCACGCGAGCAGACGCCGGCGGAACCACTGGCGTTCGCCAGGCTTCGGATTCGTCACGATGCCATAATAGGGGGACGGGTCTGTTTTCCACAGATTCGGCTGTTCCGGTGCCAGGTCTCTTCCGGGCGAATGCCCTCCAGAGACCTGGCACCCAGGCAGCCGAATCTGTGGAAAACAGACCCGTCCCCCTATGACACGCATCTACACGAAGACGGGTGACGCGGGCGAGACCGGACTGTTCGATGGCACGCGCGTGTCCAAGGCGGACCCGCGCGTGGAGGCCTATGGCGGCGTCGACGAACTGAACGCCTGGCTGGGCCTTGCCCGGGCGGAAGGCGTTCCCGGCGACATCGACGACATGCTGGCCTCCATTCAGGTTCAGTTGTTCGCGCTGGGGTCGCTGCTGGCGGACCCGCGCCACCGCATCGCCGCGCGGGTCGAGAAGGCGACAATCGGCCAGGCCGACGTGCAACGGCTCGAGGGCTGGATCGACGACCTCGATCTGAAGCTGCCCGTCCTCCGGAACTTCATCCTGCCTGGCGGCACGCGCGCCGGCGCCGCGCTCCACCTGGCGCGCACCGTCTGCCGCCGCGCCGAACGGCACATCGTGTCGCTTGGCAAGGGCGCCGTCGATTCGGTGGCCATCGTCTACGTGAACCGGCTGTCGGACCTGCTGTTCATCATGGCGCGCGCGGCGAACCACCGCGCCGGGGTCAGCGAAACGGAGTGGTAGCCGGACCGGCCTACGCCACGTGCGAGCGGCTCGCGCGAGCGCACTACGAGAACTTCCCGGTTGCCTCGCGCCTGCTGCCGAAATCGGCGCGCAAGCACGTTGCCGCCATCTACGCCTTCGCGCGGCTGGCCGACGACTTCGCCGACGAAGGCGACCGCACCGACGAGGCGCGCCTCGAACTGCTCGACGACTGGCAGCGCCGGCTCGACCAGGCGGCCTCGGGACTGGCGGCAGACGACGGCTCGGACGCGGCCAGGATCTTCGTGGCGCTTGCCGACACGATGCGCGTCCACCAGCTCGAGCCCGAGCTCTTCTCCGACCTGCTCAGCGCCTTCAGGCAGGACGTCACCGTCAAGCGATACGAAGACTGGGACAGCCTGCTCGACTACTGCCGGCGTTCGGCCAATCCAGTGGGCCGGCTCGTGCTGCGCGTCGGCGGCTATCGCGACGCCACGCTCGACCGCGCATCGGATGCGGTGTGCACGGCCCTCCAGCTGACCAATTTCTGGCAGGATCTGGAGCGCGACTTCCGGAACGGCCGTGTCTACGTGCCGCAGTCGGCCGTGCGCGCGCACAAGGCCGACGAGAACGACCTTGGCCGTCGCCGGATGACGCCCGAATGGCGCGCCGCGCTGGCCGAAGCCGCCGGCCGCACGCGCGCCTTGTTCGACGAGGGCCGGCCGGTGGCCGATCTGGTGCGCGGCCGGCTGCGATGGGAGCTGCGCGCCACATGGCTCGGAGGCGTGCGAATTCTCGACCGCCTTGAGGCCGCGGGGTTCGACGTCTTTCGCAAGCGTCCCACGCTGGGCTGGCCAGACGGCATCGTCATCGCCGCCCGGACAATCATGTGGCGCAAGGGGGCCGATGGAGGGGCGGGCTTCAGCCCGCCCAGACACAGGGCCGGCTGAAACCCGCCCTCCATACGCAAAGGAATGCGGAAGACCAGCTTCTATTTTTCGTTCCTGGCGCTGCCCGCGCCGAAGCGCCACGCCATCGAGGCCGTGTTCGACTTCTGCCGCGCCGTCGACGACGCCGTGGACCTCGAGACGGATCCGTCGAAGGCCGTGGCTGCAGCCGAGGTCTGGCGGGCCGAGGTCGCGCGCGTGTTCGACGGCGGCGCGCCGGAAACGCCCGAAGGAAGAGCGCTCCAGCCGTTCGTCGAGCCGTGCCACCTGCCGCGCGACCAGTTCGACGCGCTCGTCGACGGCGTCGCCATGGACGCCACGCCGCGGCGGTACCAGACGTTCGCCGACCTCGAGCCGTACTGCCATCGCGTGGCCTCGTCGGTGGGCCTGATGTGCGCCGAGATCTTCGGCTACCGGGACCCGGCCGTGCTCACCTACGCGCGCGACCTCGGCGTGGCGCTGCAGCTCACCAACATCCTGCGCGACGTGGCCGTGGACTATCGCGTCGGACGGCTGTACCTCCCACTCGAGGATCTCGCCCGTTTCGGGTGCACCGAAGACGACGTCCGGCGGGAGGTGGAGCAGGCCGGCCGGGGCGTGCAGTCGGCCGCGATGCGAAGCGTGCTCGAGCACCACGGCAGCCGCGCGCGCGTGTACTTCTCGCGCGCCGTCCGCGCGCTGCCGAAGAACGACGCCCGCAGCTTCGTTCCGGCCGAGATCATGCACGCCGTCTACTTCGACCTGCTGAAGCGAATCGAGGCCCGCAACTACGACGTCTTCAGCGAAGTCGTGAAGGTGCCGAAGGCGTACCAGGCATGGCTCGCGGCCCGAACGTGGGCGAGAGCATGACGAGCCTCGTACACCTCGTGCACATGGAGGGGCGGGCTTCAGCCCGCCCGGCGCGTGGGCGGGCTGAAGCCCGCCCCTCCAGCACCTGGGCTGAGACGCGCACCAGGCGCGGAGCGTCGCGCACGTGAAGTGCGACGCTGTCGTCCTCGGCGCCGGTTTCGCCGGTCTCAGCGCGGCCGTGCGCATCGCCAAGGCGGGCCGCTCCGTCGTCGTCTGCGAGGAAGGCCCCAGGCTCGGCGGACGCGCCACGGCGTTCACCGACCGCGAGACGGGCGAGCGGGTCGACAACGGCCAGCACGTGCTCTTCGGCTGCTACCGCGACACCTACGCGTTTCTGCGCGAGCTCGGCACCGACAATCTGGCGCCGCTCGAACGGCGGCTCGACGTGACGATGGCCGACACGAGCGGACGGGCGTCGCGGCTCGAGTGCCCGCCGTGGCCGCCGCCGTGGCATCTTGTGGGCGGCATCCTCAGGTGGCGCGCCCTGTCGCTCCGGGATCGGTTGAGCGCCGCAAGGCTCCACTCGTTCTTTCGCGACGTCCGCCGTCGCGGCGCCGCGGCCGTGGCCTCCGAGGTGCCGGCCGCCCAGACCGTCACCGACTGGCTCGTCGCGCACGGTCAGTCCGAGCCGCTTCGCACCTGGCTGTGGAATCCGCTGGCCGTGGCCGCGCTCAACCAGGCGCCGGACGTAGCCGCGGCGGCGCCGTTCGTCCGTGTGCTGGGCGAGATGTTCGGCCCGCGCGTGGAAGACTCGGCGATCGGACTTCCGAAGGTGCCGCTCGACGAGCTGTACGCCGAGCCGGCACGGACCTATCTCGAACACCGGCGCGGCGTCGTGCTCACGAAGGCGCCGGCACGCGTCCGCATCGGCGAGGCCGGCGGACCGATGGTCGTCACGGCCGGCGCGAACCAGATCGAGACGCGCGCGGTGATTTCTTCGGTGCCCTGGCACGCGTTCGGCCGAATCTGGGATCCGGGGCCGCCGTCCGTGCTTGCTCCCGTGCTCGAGGCCGCCGCGGCCACCAGAAGCTCGCCGATCGTCACCGTCAACTTCTGGTTCGACGGTCCGGTCATGACCGGCACGTTCGTGGGCCTCGTCGACGGTCCCATGCACTGGGTGTTCGACAAGAGCGCGATCTTCGGTTCGGCCGCCGGCCACCTGTCGATCGTGGCAAGCGGCGCCGACGATCTGGCGGCCATGGACAATGCCGCCGTGACACGCGAGGCGCTCGCGCATCTCACGAAGGCGCTGCCGCGGGCTGCCTCTCGTCAGCTCCTCCGCAGCGTCGTGGTCCGCGAGCACCGTGCGACGTTTTCGCTCGCTCCCGGCGCGCCGATGCGCCCTGCGGCCCGGACGCCGCTGCCGGGGTTCTTTCTCGCCGGCGACTGGACCGACACAGGCCTGCCGGGCACGATCGAAGGCGCGGTGAGAAGCGGCCACGAGGCGGCCGGCCTGGCGCTCCGATCGCTGCAATAATGGCCCCGATGTCGTCGGTCGTCATCCACTACGGCGAGCTTGCGCTGAAGGGCCGCAACCGCCCGTGGTTCATCAACACGCTGGTGCGCACGATCCGCGCGGCGCTCTCGGATCTCGACGTCTCGGACACGCGCGCGCTCGTGGGCCGGATCGTGGTGCGGCTGGGCCCGAAGGCCGACTGGAACGAGGTCCGCGCGCGCCTTGCCCGCATTCCCGGCATCGGCAATTTCTCGCGCGCCACCCACGTCGAGCCGGATCTGGCGGCAATGACCGACGCCATCGTCGACGCGGTGGCCGGACGCACCGCCGCGAGCTTTCGCATCGCCGCGCGACGCGCCGACAAGCGCTTTCCCGTCGCCTCGCCCGACATCGAGCGCGCGATCGGCCGGCGCGTGCAGGAAGCCACCGGCTGGCCGGTGGATCTCTCGCATCCGGACCTCACGATTCGCATCGAGGTGCTCTCGTCCGACGCCTATTTCTTTTTCGACAAGCACCAGGGCGCCGGCGGCCTCCCGGTCGGCACGAGCGGCAAGGTGATGTGCCTGCTGTCGGGCGGCATCGACTCGCCGGTGGCGGCCTGGCGGATCATGAGGCGCGGCTGCCGCGCGTACTTCGTGCACTTCCACAGCTATCCCATCCTCTCGAACACGTCGCAGGAGAAGGCGCGTTCGCTCGTCGAGATCCTCACGCGCCATCAGCTGCGGTCGCGCCTGTTCCTCGTGCCGTTTGGCAGCGTGCAGCAGAAGATCGTGGTCACCGTGCCGCCGCCGCTCCGGGTGGTGACCTACCGGCGCCTGATGGTGCGCATCGCCGAGCGGCTCGCGCACAAGGTGGATGCGCACGTGCTCGTCACCGGCGATGCGGTCGGCCAGGTCGCCTCGCAGACGATCGACAACCTCACGGTGATTGAAAGCGCGGCGTCGATTCCCATCCTCCGCCCGCTCGTCGGGTTCGACAAGGAGGAGATCACGGCCGAGGCTCAGCGTATCGGGACCTACGAAGTGTCGATCATTCCGGACGAGGACTGCTGCACGCTGTTTACGCCCAGATTCCCGACCACGCGCGCCTCCCGGGCCGAGGCCGAGGCCGCCGAGGCCGAGCTCGACGTGGAGGCCCTGGTCGGCCAGGCCGTCGAAAACGCCGAGATGGAAGACTTCCGATTCCCGATGCTAAGATCGGCGGTCCGATAACGGCGAGGAGAAGCACAGTGACACTCACACCAGGGAAGCTCGCAGGCATGAAAGCGGTGGCAGACGATCGCGGCGTGATCGCCGCGGCCGCAATGGATCAGCGCGGATCGCTCAAGAAGTCGCTCGGCAAGGAGAAAGGCGCCGACATCAGCGACGCGATGATGGAGGAATTCAAGTCGCTCGTCACCGAGGTGCTGACACCTCACGCGAGCGCCATCCTGCTCGACCCCGAGTGGGGCCTGCCGGCGTCGAGAAAGCGGTCGAAGAACGCCGGCCTGCTTCTCGCCTACGAGAAGACCGGCTACGACAAGACCGGCCCCGGCCGCCTGCCCGACCTTCTTGGCGACTGGTCGGTGCGCCGCCTCAAGGAAGCGGGCGCCGACTGCATCAAGATCCTCCTGTACTACACGCCGTTCGACCCGAAGACCGTGAACGAGCAGAAGCACGCGTGGGTGGAACGCATCGGCGACGAGTGCCGGGCGAACGACATCCCGTTCTTTCTCGAGTTCGTCGGGTACGAGGAAGGCGCCGACGAGAAGGGCCTCGAGTACGCGAAGAAGAAGCCCGAGATCGTCACGGCGAGCATGGCCGAGTTCACGAAGGACCGTTACGGCGTCGACGTCATGAAGGTGGAGATTCCAATCAACATGAAGTTCGTCGAGGGCGCCAAGGCCTATACCGGCGACAAGGCCTACACGCGTGACGAGGCCCGGCAGCACTTCCTCTCGGCGGCCAAGGTGGCGACGAGGCCCTTCATTTATCTTTCGGCCGGCGTGAGCAACGCCGAGTTCACCGAGTCGCTGGCGCTTGCGGCCGAATCAGGCGTGAAGTTCGCCGGCGTGCTCTGCGGCCGCGCCACATGGAAGGACGGCATCCCGGTGTACGCGAAGGAAGGCGCCGACGCGTTCCGCGCGTGGCTCGGCACCAAGGGCGTCGAGAACATCAACAACGTCAACGCCGCCCTCAAGGCCGCCACGCCGTGGACAGAGTTCGTCTGAACACCTGAATCTGGGATCTGGGATCTGGGATCTGGGATCTCAGAGCATCTGGGGATCTGAGATCTCACGGCATCGGCGGATCTGGGATCCAGGGCATCGGCGGATCTGGGATCCCAGATTCCAGATGCTCTGAGATCCCAGATCCCAGATCCCAGATTCGCTGTCGAGCCGTCGTTACTTCTTCTTCAGTATCTCCGTCCCGCTGACCGGTCCGAGGCACGTGGTGCCCGCGTAGGGGATGGAGATCGTGTCGCCGGCGAGCGCGGCTGTGCCGGCGAGCTTCACTTCGCAGTTCGGGAATCCGGGCGCGCTCATCGTGGCCGCGGCGTTCCACGTGAGCGTGTTGCCCGACAACGTGCCCGATGCGGTGCCCGTGATCGTGAGGTCGTTGAAGCAGGTGGCGCCGAAGTTGCCCGTGGCGCTGTTGCCTGTCTGCTCGGTCACGCTCCAGGTGAAGTTCGTGCACGACGACGTGATCGAACCGGCCGTCGAGCTCGACGTCGTCCACGTGCCGCCGAGCAGCGTCACCGACACTTCGGACGGGCTGGCGACGCTCGTCTTGTTGAAGAACTCGAAGCAGCCGCTGCTGAGAAACGCCACAGCGGCGATGACAGGAATCAGGTGACGCGTCATGGTCCTCTCCCCGGGGGCTCGTCAGGTCTTATCGGCAGATGTGGAGAGGCCCGCCAGCGGTCCCCATATAATCTCCCGCATGGCGATCCTCAAAGTGGCCCGCATGGGCCACCCGGTTTTGCGTGCAAAAGCCCTGCCCGTCGAGCCAAAGCACATCGGGTCGCCGGCCCTCCAGCAGCTCATCGACGACATGTTTGAAACCATGCAGGAATACGAGGGAATTGGCCTCGCCGCGCCCCAGATCCACCAGGGGCTGCGTCTGTTCGTGGCGGGCCTCCGAAACGCCGCCCTCGGCGACGAAATCGGGGCCGACGACGAGATGCCATTTTTGGCCCTCGTCAACCCCGAATTGACATTGGTCGGCGAGCCGGACCACAAGGGCTGGGAAGGCTGCCTGAGCATCCCCGACATCCGCGGCCTCGTGCCCCGCGCGCCCGCGGTGAAGGTCCGGGCGTTCGACCGCAAGGGCCGCCGCGTCGAGTTCACCGCCCACGGCCTTTCGGCACGCGTCATCCAGCACGAGACCGACCACCTCGACGGCGTGCTGTTCTTCGACCGCATGCAGTCGCTCGACACGCTGACCTACATGGACGAATACCGCAGGCACTGGGCGAAAGACGATGACGATTAGTTCGGGATGCCGGGGAGGCAACGCTGCCGGACCTCCGCGGAGCTGCCGCGTGAAACCGCTCGCGCCGTCCGCGCGCGGTTCGATCTGCGCGAATCGCGTTGCTCCGAAGGCCGCTGGCTCGCACTCACGGAGCAACGCTCGAACCGCCGCGCTCCCTCCGCGGCGGTTTCGGACTGCCGCATCACGCGGCACTCCGAGTCGGCCCGGCAGCGTCACCTCCCCGGCATCCCGAACGCCGATCTCGCGTCTGCCGCGCGGCCAGAGACTCCAGTCGCTCGACACGTTGACTTACATGGACGACCACCGCAGGCACTGGGCGAAAGACGATGACGATTAGTTCGGGATGCCGGGGAGGCGACGCTGCCGGACCTCCGCGGAGCTGCCGCGTGAAACCGCTCGCGCCGTCCGCGCGCGGTTCGATCTGCGCGAATCGCGTTGCTCCGAAGGCCGCTGGCTCGCACTCACGGAGCAACGCTCGAACCGCCGCGCTCCCTCCGCGGCGGTTTCGGACTGTCGCATCACGCGGCACTCCGAGTCGGCCCGGCAGCGTCACCTCCCCGGCATCCCGAACGCCAATCTCGCATCTGCCGCGCGGCCAGAGACTCCATGCCCTCAGTGGTCGTCTCCCCTCGAAAGACTCCATGCTCTCCATGTCCTCCACGGTCTTCCCCCGCAAGGGTCTCCAAGCTCTCCATGCCCTCCACGGTCTTCCCCCCGCAAGGCCCTCCACGCCCTCCATGCTCTCCACGGTCTATCCCCCGCAAGGGCCTCCACGCCCTCCACGTCCTCCACGGTCGAATACCTCCATGCTCTTCACGGTGACAACGGTGCCAGATGTTCACTCCAGGTGAGATAGCTACGCTGTCTCCATATTTCACGAACACCGACACGCGCGTGTTCGCGCTCGTGAACCTGCCCGAGACGGTCAAGGGCGCGCTCTTCGCGCGCTACTCACGGTCTCCAAAGTCGCTCCGGCGCCTGTTTCTCGACGAGTTCGCCGGGAAAGTGAGCGAGGCGGGCGCGACGGGCCCTGGCGCCAGCTCCAAGGTCGGTGTCGAACGCGCCGAGAAGCTCTACCAGCGCGTGTTCAACGACTACGGCGACGACTCGGTGGCACAGCTGGGTGGCGTGCACCTGGCGGTCGAAGATGCCTCCAACGTGCTGACGAAAATTCTCGAGCGCGGACGGCTGATGGCGTACCTCGAGCAGTCCACGAGGTACATCCCGTACACCGAGCGGCGCGACGGCCGGTGGCGTTACCTCGTGCCGGCCGAGCTCGACGGTCATCCGCTCCGCCGCGAGTACATCGACGCCCTGGACGCGGCCTTCGACGTCTACGCGCGCTGGATAGACCCGATGCGCGCGTGGTTCGAAACCCGATATCCGAAGGCCGCCGGCGACTCCGACGCGGTGTACCGATCGGCGATCCGCGCGAAGGCGCTCGACACGCTGCGCGGCCTGCTGCCGGCCGCCACGCAGTCGAACGTGGGCATCTACGGCACCGGCCAGGCCTACGAGGCGTTGCTCCTCCGCATGCGCGCGCACCCGCTCGCCGAGGCGCGCGACACGGCGGACCTCATGCTGGCCGAGCTCCGCAAGGTGATCCCGGCGTTTCTCACGCGCGTCGACCAGCAGGAGCGCGGCGTCAGGTGGAGCCGGTACTTCGCCGAGACGCGCGAGCGCGTGCTGGAACAGGCCGCGCGCCTGACGAGCGACGCGACCGCCGAGCCTGCCGCCGAAGTCACGCTCGCCGACTTCGACCCCGAAGGCGAGATCAAGGTGGCGGCCGCGGCGCTCTACGAATCGACGGCGCTTCCCGACACCGGCCTGCTGGCCCTCGCGCGCGCGATGCCCGAGTCGCGACCGCGCGGCCCTCCTTGCCGCCTATGTCGGCGACCGCGCGAATCGCCGCCACAAGCCGGGGCGCGCGTTCGAGCGCACGAGCTACCGCTTCGACGTGCTCACCGACTACGGCGCGTTCCGCGACCTGCAGCGTCACCGGCTGCTCACCATCGAATGGCAGCCGCTCTCGGCACGGCACGGCTTCATCCAGCCCGAGGCCATCGTCGAGGCCGGCGGCAACGACGAGTGGCAGCAGGTGATGGCGCGTTCGGCGGCGCTGTACGAGGCGCTCGTGGACGCCGGTCTCACGGCCGTCGCGCCATACGCAGTCTCGATGGCTTACCGCGTGCGGTTCGTCATGGACATGAACGCACGCGAGGCGATGCACGTGATCGAGCTGCGCACGGCGCCGGCCGGGCATCCCGCCTACCGGCGCGTGTGCCAGGAGATGCATCGGGCCATCCGCGACGTTGCCGGCCACCGGGCGATTGCGGATGCCATGCAGTTTGCGGATCATACGGACGTCGAGCTCGAACGGCTGCAGGAAGAGCGGCGACTGGAAAAGAAACGAGCGGGGGGACCATGACTGGACGGCTTCGTCACATTCTCTTGATTGGAATCGCGCTCTTTGTCGCCGCCTGGATGGCCGGACCGCCCGTCGTGGCGTCCGAGGATCAGGCCGGAGCCGGGCGCGCGCTGACGCTCGAGGACTACTACCGCGTGCTCTCGGTGGGCGGCGTCGAGATTTCGCCCGACGCGCGCTGGGTGCTGTACGACGTCTCGCGGCGCATCGAGCAGGACAACGGCACGGCGACCGATTCGTATGTCGTCTCGACCAGCGGCACGGCGCAGCCGATGCAGATTCGTCACGAGGGCGCGGCCGTGTCCGGCGCCGCGTGGCAGCCGGACGGCCGGGTGCGCTACTCGGTGAACGGACAGCAGTGGTCGATCGACCCGGCCAACCCGTCGGCGGCGCCCGTTCGTGTCGCGGCCGCGGGCCCGGCCGGCCGCGGCGAAGGTCGCGCTGGCGGGGGCGGCCGTGGCGGACGCGGTGGTGCGGGCGCCGGCGGCAGGGGAGGCGGCGCCATCGCGAGCCCGGACGGCGCCTGGACCATCGTGCTGCGCGACGGCGAGGAGCCGGTCAAGGCCGAACGGGACATGACCGAGTTCGAGAAGCGGCACGCCGAGCGTTTCGAAGGCGCCATCTTCGACTGGATGCAGTTCCAGCGTGATGGCCAGCCCTTCCCGGCGCCCGACCCCACGGCCGGCCCGTCGCGGCACGTCGTGCTGCGCGCATCGGACGGCGCCGAGCGCGTCATTCTCGCTGAAGACCTGCGGCCGGGCGGGGTCGTGTGGAACCCGAACAACCGCATGTTCGCCTTCACGGCCGACGTCGACTGGCGCAACGAGCGCAGCTACGGCCGGTCCGACATCTGGATGGCGTCGGTCGACGGCACGCTCACGCGGCTCACCGACGACTTGTACCAGTACGGCAATCTCGCCTTCTCGCCCGACGGGAAGTACCTGTCCTACACGCGGACGTTCGGCACGGACATGGTCATCAACGAGAAGCTCGACCATGGCGGACCGAACGACCTGTTCGTCCGGAACCTGGCGGATGTCGCAGCGGAGAAGGCGGTCAATCTCACGGCGGACTGGGACCTCGAGCCCGGCAGTCCCATGTGGTCGCCCGACAGCCGCTACATCTACTACACGGCCGCAATCGGCGGCGAGTCGCACTTGTTCCGCGTGCCGGCCGCCGGCGGTCCCGTCGAGCAGGTGACAAAGGGCGAGCGTCGCATCGGCAATCTCTCGATCGACCCGAAGTTCACGACGATGGCCTATACGGTGGGACTGCACGAGGCGCCGCCTGACGTGTATGTGGCCGGCATCGACGGCGCGAGCGAGCGTCGTCTCACCGACGTCAATCGAGAGTTCGTGCGCGAGGTCGGGCTGAGCAAGGCCGACCGGCTCGAGTGGCCGAGCAAGGACGGCACGATGATCGAAGGCTGGCTGATGTACCCGCACGGCTACGATCCGGCACGCGGCCCCTACCCGCTCATCGTCTTCAGTCATGGCGGCCCGCACGCGGCCACCGGGTACAGCTTCGATTTCAAGAAGCAGTTCTTCGCCGCGAATGGCTACTTCGTCTTCGACACCAACTTCCGGAGCTCGACCGGCTACGGCGAGGCGTTCAAGTGGGCCACCTGGGGCGCCTGGGGCGACAAGGACGGCGAAGACGTCATGTGGGGCATCGACTACGTGCTTGGTCGGTATCCCATCGATCGCAATCGCGTGGGACACACCGGGCATTCGTACGGCGGGTTCATGACCAACTGGCTGATCACGCAGTATCCCGACCGGTTTGCCGCGGCGATTACGGGCGCGGGCATCACCAACTGGATCAGCGACTACGGCACGGCCGACATCTTCCGGACGAAGGAGACCGAGTTCTTCGGTCCGCCGTGGGACGAAGCGGCGCGCAATCGCATGATCAGGCAGTCGCCGCTGACGTACGCGGATCGCGTGCGCACGCCGACGCTCTTCGTGCACGGCGAGGTGGACCAGCGCGTGCCGTACGAGGAGGGCGAGCAGATGTACTTCGCCCTCAAGCGGCGCGGCGTGCCGGCGAAGATGATTCAGTACAAGGACATGCCGCACGGCATTCGCGGCCACTGGAACAACGTGCACCGGATGATGAACGAGCTGGAGTGGTGGGAGACGTACCTCCGGAAATGAAGAAAAAGGAGGGGCGGGCTTCAGCCCGCCCGACGCGGCCGACGGAATCGCTGGAGGGGCGGGCTTCAGCCCGCCCGACGCTGATCCGGTACCGCCTGCGCGTCCGGTTCAGCGACTGCGATCCGCTCGGTCACGTCAACAACGCCAACTACCTCACTTACCTCGAGCAGGCGCGCACCGTTCTCTGGGGGAAGCAGCTGGGGTGGACGTCGCGCCGCGCGGCGCTTGGCGGACCGCGCGGAGAGGGGTTCATTCTGGCCCGTGCCGAGGTGGACTTCCGCGCGCAGGCGCACGACGGCGACGAGCTCGAGGTGCGGCTCTCGCTCACCGGCTTCGGTCGTTCCACGGCGACCTACGAGTACGAGGTCGTCGACATCACCGACGACCGGCTCGTGGCCACGGCGAAGACGGTGCAGGTCTGGTTCGACTACGACTCCGGACGCTCGGTGCCCATCACCGATGAACTCAAGGCGGTGCTCGTGAAGCCGGTCGATTCGGTAGGGGAGTAGCCGCGGAGGCTGGTGGGGTGGTTCTCGCCATTGACAGTCCTGGACTGCAACATTAAAATTTCTTTAACTGAGCTACGGCTGATCACCGACAAGCCGTTGGCCGTCGTGATTGGTCTCCAGCCTGCTCTGGCTCGACTCACCGTCATCACAGTCAAGGACTGCGAGCCATGACCGAGACAAGGCGCTGCGTGGAGTGTGGCGAACCACAACGGCTCGTTCGCAAGTCTGTGCCATATCCGCAATCTGGCCTGTCGAACGTCTCGCTGCAGAACGTGCCGGTCTGGACCTGCGCCAACGGGCATGAAGAGGTTGTCGTTCCCAACACGAAGGCACTTCACGAACTTCTGGCCTATCTGATCATTCGTAAGCCTGTTTCGCTGGTAGGGCCCGAGGTTCGTTTCTTGAGAAGGCGTACTGGCCTGTCTGCAAAGGACTTTGCGTCCAGGATTGGCCTGACGCCCGTGAGGCTCTCGGAACTGGAGAACGGCGTCCGCCCACTCATCAAACGGACAGACGTCCTCATCAGACTCTCCATTGCGGCAATCATGGCGTCCAGAGACCGGGCTCCGTTTCCTGCAGATTTGGCCCCACTTGTCGAACAGTTGGAGAACGCCTGGGACGTGGGAGAGCATCGACTGAGACACAACGAGAACGCATCGCGAGATCGGGAGTGGGAAGAAGCACGCGGCTAATCGGAGCGATTTTGACTCCTCAAAACGCCCGCGCCGGCACCCGGCCACGGTTTCTCTTGACTCCTTGTGAAAGATTTCACATAATTTCGCCAGTCGTTCCCGGCCCGATTTCTACGTTAGAACGACCCTCACGGCTCCCTTCCCCGGGGGCTGTCTGACAGCGTAAGACCGAATGGCTCGCCTTACTCTTAGCTTCCTTTTACTCGTCTTCCTGAATACCTGGGCCGGGGACGAGTTTTCTCCCGAAGCAGGCGCCGCGCGGCGCGACCCCCGCCGAGCGCGGCACGTGGCTGGCCAGACAGGTCGAAGACCGCGACACGGGCCGCGACGCCCGCATCTCCATGCGCATGCGGCTCTACGACCGCCGCGACCGCGTCCGCGAGCGCGCGCTCACGTTGCTCTCGATGCGTGGCGGCGCCGGCCGGCCCGTCGACGGCGACCGCACGCTCATCCGGTTCACCTATCCCAACGACATCGACGGCACCGGCTTCCTCGTCTGGGAGCATCCCGACGCCGAAGACGAGCGCTTCCTGTACCTGCCGTCGCTCGGCCGCACGCGCCGCATCGCCGGCTCCGAAGCGCAGGAGAGTTTCGTCGGCAGCGACTTCACGTACGAAGACATCGGCGGGCGCGAGTTCGACGACTACGACTACGTCCTCGTCGACGAGGCCGGCACGCCGGCCGTCTGGAAAGCCGCCGACGGCTCCACCCATCCGGCCCATCGCCTGGAGTCGAGAAGCAAGGACCCGAACGCCCGCTACCCGCGCGTCGTCTCGCTCGTCCGGCAGGATAATTTCGTCGTCGTCGGCGCCGAGATCTACAACCGGCGCGGCGGCGTCCAGAAATCCTTCGAGGTGCTGCGCCTCGAGCAGGTTGACGGATACTGGACCACGCTCGAGATGAAGATGACCGACCTGGTCCAGAACACGCGAACCGAGCTGGTATTCGAAGACGTCGCCTACGACGTGGGCCTCTCGGCCGACACGTTCACGCGCCGCGAGCTGGAACGCGGCCGCCGGCCGTGAACCGGCCGGCTCGCTCGCTGAGCCACGCGCTTGCCGACCAGCTCTACCGCTGGCGGTTCGCGCTCTCGGCCGTCGTGCTCATCGGCGCCGTCTTTCTCGCGCCGCTCGCCAACTTCACTACCATCGACAACGAGCTGACCGCCTGGTTCGCGCCCGACGACCCCGTCTACCAGAGGTACGAGCGCCTGCGCGACGAATTCGGCGGCACGCGCACGCTCATCATCGCGATCGAAGCGCCGAGCCGCGACCGCCTGCTGAGCGAAGAGGGCTTCGATTACATCGACGAGGTGACGACGGCCATCGACCGCGTGCCCGTCGTCGAGCGCGTCGCGAGCCTTGCGACGGCGACCGTGATCGACGCGCGGCCATCAGACGACCCCGACGAACCGGCCTGGCTCGACGTCCGCGCGCTCTTCGACGACCTCGACAGCGTGACGCCCTCCGACGTTGGAGCGCGTGCCATCGACGACGAGCTGCTGCGCGGCGACCTCATTTCCGAGGACGGCACGGTAGCCGCCGTCATCATCTTCTTCGACGAATCGGCGATCGACGACGTGCGCGCCGCGACCCTCGAAGACATCAGGGGCATCGTCGAATCGGGTCTGCCGGATGGCTTCCGCGCCTACTACAACGGCAGCATCGAAATCAGCGAGACCTACACACGCATCACGCTCGACAACCAGCTCAAGCTCACGCCGCCGATTCTGCTCCTTACGGCCTTGGCGCTCTTTGCGATGTTCCGCTCGTGGCGGCACGTGCTCCTGACCATGTTCGCCGTGCTCGTGAGCCTGGTCTGGACGCTTGGCCTCTACAGCCTGCTGGGCTTCAGCTACAACGTGCTGAGCAGCATCATCGTGCCCATGACCGTCGTCCTGGCCGTGGCCGACGACGTGCACATCATTCAGCACTACATCGAGAGCCGGCGGAAGGGGACCGCCGAGCAGGCCTTCAAGGCGAGTGTGTCGCATCTGTTCGCGCCGATTCTCGGCGCCACGGCGACCACGGCGCTGGGCATGGCGTCGCTCGGCACGAGCCACGTCACGGCCGTGCGGGAGTTCGGCTTACGGCGCGGCCGTGGGCGTGTCGGTGGACTTCGTCATCTCGATGACGCTCGTGCCGACGCTCCTCGGCTTCATCAGGCCAACGGCCCGGATCGCGCCGCAGGAAGCCTGGTTCAAGGGGCCGCTCCTGGCCGTGGCGCGGTTCTCGGTTCGACGCGCGCCGATCGTGGCCGGCGTGGCCGGCCTCATCGTCGTCTGGGCGGTGGCAGGCCTCGGGCGCGTGCGCGTGGACACGAATCACATCAACTTCTTCGCCCGGTCGCATCCGCTGAGCGAGTCGGCCCATGTCATCGACGACAAGCTGGCCGGCATTTACACCTATCAGGTGATGCTCGAGGGGCCGCCCGAGTCGCTGCGCGATCCCGACATCCTGCGACGCATGGACGCGCTCGAGGACGAGCTGCGCGGCATGGAGTACGTGCGCAAGGTCACCGGGCTCGTCGACTACGTACAGCGCGTGCACCGCGAGCTTGGCGACGGCAGCGGTGAGCGCGGCATTCCCGACGATCCCTCGCTCGTGGCCCAGGAGCTCTTCGTGTTCTCGCTGGCCGACCAGGGTCGAATCGAGCTCCAGCAGGTGGCCGCAAGCGACTTCTCGACGGCGCAGATCACGGTGAAGCAGGCGTCGATGAGCTCGGACCTGCTCTACGTGCAGATGAACGACGTGCAGCAGGTCGCATCGGCCATGTTTGCCGGCACGGGCGTCGAAGCGTCGGTGACCGGCTCCGGGCACATGTTCGCCACGCTCGACACGTACCTCGTCGATTCCCAAATCACGAGCTTCACCACGGCTTTCATCACGGTCTTCAGCGTCATCTTCCTGGTCTTCCGTTCGTGGCGGTTCGGCCTGCTGTCGATCGTGCCGAACCTGTTTCCCGTGCTCGCCGTCTTTGGCGTGATGGGCTGGCTCGACATCTCGCTCAACGTGGCCACGGTCATGCTCGCGAGCGTCGCGCTCGGCGTGGTCGACGATGACACGGTGCATTTCATCAGCCGGTATCGCCGGGAAACGGCCGGAGGCCGTACGGCGCCCGAGGCGATCGAAGCGGCCACGACGCACGAGGGCCGCGCGGCGCTCACCGCAGCCGTCATCAACAGCTGCGCCTTCGCGGTGCTGGCGCTGTCCGAGTACAAGCCGACGGCCTGGTTCGGCGGGCTGCTCGCGCTCACGATGATCGTCGCGTTCCTCGCCGAGGTGTTCATCCTCCCGGCCACGATCACGCTCTTCCCGCGCCTCTTCGGCCCGGAGCGGGTGCACGCCCGCATCGGCCCGCGCCAGGCCGTCGACGGGGGCGAGGCGTGACGGGTGCGCTCATCCTGGCTGCCGCGATGGCCATGGGCGGGCCGGTCTGTCGGGCCGACGGCGCGTGTCTGGGCTCCCCTCCGACTGTCGCGGTGCCGCTGGAGGGGCGGGCTTCAGCCCGCCCCCGTACCGGGCCGGCTGAAGCCGGCCCCTCCATCTACGTCCCCCCGGAAGTGCAATCCTCGGCGTCGCGCGACCGGTTCGACGCCGGGGGCGAGATGTCCGTGCTCTTCGACTGGCTGCCCGAGCGCGACGTGTTCGAGTTGCGGCCGCGGCTGCTCGCTGACGCGAGGTTCGAGCCGGCCGATTGGCTGCGGTTCTACGGAGAGGCGCTGGCCGAGGGACTCGCCGCCGACCGCAGTGAGTTCGGCGGCGTTGGCTACGCCGTGGCGTGGCTTCGCGAGGGATGGGTCGAGCTTGTCGGAAATCGCGCCGACCTTCGAGCGGGTTACGGCCGCATCGTCTGGGGGCGGCTCGATGAGGTGCAGCCTTCCGATGTCATCAACCCGCTCGACGCCGCGAAGTACCTGCTCGAGGACCGAAGCGAGGCGCGGTTGCCGGTCGCGTTCGTGCGCGGGCGTGTGTATCCGGTCGATGGCGTGGCGATCGAGGGCATCATCTCGCCTCGATTCGAGCGCGGGGTCTACGACACGCTCGACGAGCCGACCTCGCCGTTCAACCTGCTGAACGACCTGGTGCTGCCGGCCGGAACCGTCGTGTCCACGAACGAGGTGGAGGGCCGGCCACCCGACGTGAGCTGGTCGAAGCCGCTCGGCGGCGCGCGCGTGACGGCGACGGCCGGGCGTCTGGACTTCGCGGTGTCGGCCTACGAGGGCGCCGACGGGTTCGGCATCGTCACGTTCGAGCCGGAGACGGTGCCGCCGGTCTCCGCCCAGGTCGTCGGCCG
The DNA here is from genome assembly GCA_963752045.1 of uncultured Acidobacteriota bacterium. Classification (GTDB taxonomy): domain Bacteria; phylum Acidobacteriota; class Vicinamibacteria; order Vicinamibacterales; family SCN-69-37; genus DATKDF01. The sequence goes on from CAVVWN010000004.1 coordinate 259,012, forward strand.
GCTCGTCGAGACGTTCCCGCGATTCCGGATGTACGCGGGCGACTTCGAGACGGTGATGGGCGAGTGGGCGCTGCGCGGCGAGGCAGCGGTGTTCACGAAGAAGAAGCTGGCCGGCGTCACGGTGCCTGGAGCGGTGAACGGGCGGGTGATTGACGCCGGCGTGGGGTTCGACCGGCGCGCCGGCGACTTGCGTGTGTACGGCACGGCGCTCTTTCACCGCGAGTGGTCCGACGAGGACCCGGGCGTCGAGCGGACGGACTTCAGCCTGGTGGGATCGGTCGACACCACGCTTGCGCGCGACACGCACCTGCTGCGCGCGTTTGCCGTGGTCAACCCCGGCGACGAGTCGGCCTTCGTTCGCGGCCTCTGGGAGTGGAGCATCGCCGACAACACGTCGCTCGACGTCTCGGCCGGCGCCTTCCTCGGGACGAGCAACGACACGCTGGGCCGCTTCAAGGGCCGCAACTTCGTCTTCACCCGACTCCGCTGGCACTTCTAGGGGGACGGGTCTGTTTTCCACAGAATCGCGCACAATGGTGCCAGGTCTCGGTCGGGCATTTGCCCTCCCGGAGACCTGGCACCTGAGTGCGCGATTCTGTGGAAAACAGACCCGTCCCCCTGACTGCTGGCAATCCCGGGCCGCTGACTGGCGAGGGCAACAACACCTGGCTCGTTGACGGCCCGCAGCCGGCCCTTGTCGACGCCGGCGTCGGCCTCGACGCGCACGTCGAGGCCGTCGCCACCGCGCTTGGAGGACGCGCGCTCGCGCGCGTCCTCGTCACGCACGGCCACCACGACCACGCCTCCGGCGTGCCCGCGCTGGCCGCGCGCTGGCCCGGCCTGGCCCCCGCGAAGTTCGTCCTGCCAGGCGAGTCCGACTGGCACCCGCTCGCCGAGGGCGACACCATCACGACGGGCCGCACCACGCTCCTCGTCCTCCACACCCCGGGACACGCGCCCGACCACGTCAGCTTCTGGGACGACGAGACCGGCAGTCTGTACTCGGGCGACATGGTCATCTCGGGCACGACGGTCATGATCCCGGCCGGGCGTGGCGGCAACCTCCGCGCCTACCTGCGCTCGCTCGAGCGGCTCGCCGCTCTCGCTCCCCGTCGCATCTACCCGGGCCATGGCCCGGTCGTCGACCGCCCGGTGGAGCTCATCCGCGAGTACATCGGCCACCGGATGCTGCGCGAACGCCAGGTGCTGGCCTGTCTTGCCAATGGCATCACGGAGGTCGACGCCATGGTCGCGTCGATCTACGGCACGCTTCCGGGCCCCGTCTTTCGGGCCGCCAGAGAGACCGTTGAAGCGCACCTGGAGAAGCTCCGCGAGGACGATCCCCCGCGGTTCATGAACGAGCCGGCTCGCGGCGGCCCGTCACGGCGCTGACGGAAACGATTGCAGGCCGCAAGCGTAGTAGATCATCGCATCCGCATGTCACAGGCGACTTCACAATCCTCGACGGCTGCCGCGATCCGGCGCCTGCTGCTGGCCCTCCTCACGTTCGGTATCGTGGCCACGACGACCGACCTGATGCTGCTCGACCACCACGAAGACCTGCGTCAGTACGCGCCGCTCGTTCTGAACGGCCTGGCGCTTGCCGCCATCGTGTGGCACGTGGCGAGCGGCACCGCCGCGAGCGTGCGCGCGCTGCAGGTGCTCATGCTCTTCTTCCTCGTGGCGGCCGTGCTGGGCGTGACGTTCCACTACCAGGGCAACCTGGAGTTCCAGCTCGAAATCAACCCGGAGCAGCCGGCCTGGGATCTGTTCACCAAGGTCATTCGCGCCAAGGCGCCGCCCGCGCTCGCCCCCGGCGTCATGGCACAATTGGGGTTTCTGGGGCTCATCTACACCTACCGGCACCCGGCTCTTTCGCCCGCGTCGGCCGCGACGACGCAACCAACAGGAGACCACGTATGACCCGTAGCACGTTTCTTTCGACCCTTGCGGCGGCACTCGTCGGCTTTGTCGCCTTCGGCGGCGTGTCCCTGCGCGGTCAGGTTGGTCAGGGCCTCGTCGACGTCAACACGGCCACGGCCGAGCAGCTCGCCGCGCTGCCGCACATGTCGCCCGCGGCGGTCAAGGCCGTCACCGACGGCAAGCCCTTCATGAGCATCGTCGACCTGCACAAGGTGCTCACGGCCGCCGGGCTCACAGCCGAACAGACGACCGAGCTTTACGGCAAGGCGTTCATCCATGTGAACCTGAACACCGGCACGCGCGAGGAGATCCTGCTGATCCCGGGCGCCGGCAACCGCATGGTCCGCGAGTTCGACGAGTACCGCCCATGGGTCAACTGGGCGCAGTTCGACAAGGAGATCAGCAAGTACGTCGGCATGGAAGAGACGAACCGGCTGAAGCAGTACGTGTTCATCCCGGTGGACCTCAACAAGGCCACCGACGAGGACATTCTCAGCATTCCCGGCGCCGGCCGCCGCATGGTCCGCGAGTTCAAGGAATACCGCCCGTGGACCTCGCAGGCGCAGTTCGAGAAGGAAATCGGCAAGTACGTGGATGCCAAGGAAGTGGCGCGCCTCTGGCGATACGTGGTGATCAAGTAGCGCGACCGGGCAGCCTGTGACACGCGACGCGTCAACGCGTCGGGGCGTCGCCTCTCGACCGGAAAGACATGCTGGAGCGCTGGTTCGGTCTTCGCGCGGCGGGCACCACGGTTCAGACCGAGGTGCTCGCCGGCGCGACCACGTTTCTCTCTGCGGCGTACATCATCTTCGTCCAGCCGACGGTGCTTTCGGCCGCGGGCATGGACCACGGGGCGGTGCTCACCGCCACGTGCCTCGCCACCGCCATCGCCACGCTGCTCATGGCCTTCCTCGCCAACTATCCCATCGTGGTGGCGCCGGCGATGGGGCACAACTTCTTCTTCGCGTTCACGGTGGTCGTCGCCGGCGGCACGCCGTGGCGCGTGGCCCTTGGCGCGGTGGCCCTTGCCGGGATCCTCTTCATCCTCACGGCGGGCATCGGCCTTCGCGAGCGCGTGATCGCGGCGATTCCCGAATCGCTCAAGCACGCCATCACGGTCGGTATCGGCCTGCTCATCGCCATGATCGGCCTGCAGTGGAGCGGCATCATCGTCGACGCGCCCGGCACGCTCGTCGCGCTCGGGTCGCTCACGTCGACGCCGGTGCTCCTGGCCGTGGGCACGCTGGCGATCACGGCCGTGCTGATGGCCCGGGGAGTGGAGATCCGCGATTCTCGTCGGCATGGGCGTGGCCACGACGGTGGCGGCTTTCCTGGGTCTCGTCGAGTTCACGGGAATCGTGGCGGCGCCGCCGTCGCTTGCGCCGACGTTCCTCGAGCTCGACATCGCCGGCGCGCTTTCGCCGGCGCTTCTCGACGTCGTGTTCGTCTTCTTTCTGCTCGCGCTCTTCGACTCGATCGGCACGCTCATCGGACTGGCGAGCCGCATCGGCCTCGTAGGTGAAGACGGCACGGTGCCGCGCGTGCGGCAGGCGCTTCTTGCCGACGCCGTCGGCACGGTGGCCGGCGCGACGCTCGGCACGTCGACGGTCACGGCCTACATCGAGAGCTCTACGGGCGTTGCGGCCGGCGGGCGAACCGGCCTCACGGCGGTCGTGACGGCCACGCTCTTCCTGCTGGCGCTCTTCTTCTATCCGCTCGTGGGCATGGTCGGCAGCGGCTACGCGGCCGGCGGGGGAGTGACGCTCTACCCGGTCGTCGCGCCCGCGCTGATTCTCGTGGGCGTCATGATGATGGACGGCGTGCGGCGCATCAGGTGGGAAGACCCCACCGAGGCGATTCCGTGCTTCCTCGCGCTCATCACGATGCCGCTCGCTTTCAGCATCACCGACGGCATCGCATTCGGCTTCATCGCCTACACCGTGCTCAAGCCCGCCACCGGCCGCGCGCGCGAGCTCGACTGGCTCACGTACCTCTTCGCCGCACTGTTCCTGATTCGCTACGCCGTGTAGCGGCGCGCCGCGTCTAGGGGGCGCGGCGTCTAGAGGGCGCGGCGTCTAGGGGGCGCGGCGTCTAGGGGGACGGGTCTGTTTTCCACAGATTCGGCCCTCAGGGTGCCAGGTCTCCTCGAGGGCGTTCGCCCAAGGGAGACCTGGCCCCCTGTAGACTGAATCTGTGGAAAACAGACCCGTCCCCCTAGACGCGGCGCCCCTGGACGCCCGGCACGCGGCGCCGCTCGGCGCGGCGCCGCTTCACGCGCCGCTCGTCACTCCGGCGGCGCTCGCTTCCGAGGCGCCGCCGCCGCTCCTCATCGACTGCCGGCCGGCCGAGCTTTTCGCGGCCGGCCACATTCCCGGCGCCGTGCATCTCGACCTCTGGGGCGTGAGCCTCATCGACACCACCGAGGCGCCCCTCCGCGCCTTCATGTGGATGATCGGCCACCTGTTCTCGCTCCGCGGCGTCACGCCCGAACGCCCGGTCGTCGTCTACGACCGGGACTCCGGCATCCGCGCGGCCAGGGCCTTCTGGTTTCTCGAGTACCTCGGCCATCCGAACGCGCGCGTGCTCGACGGCGGCTTCAAGGCCTGGACCGACGAGCGGCTGCCGACGACGACCGAAGCCGTGGCGCCCACGCCGAGCGCCTGGCACGGCACCCCCAATCCGTCACGCCTGGCCACCATCGACCAGGTCCGCGACCGGCTCGGCAATCCGGCCGTCGCCATCGTCGACACGCGCACCGACGGCGAGTACTTCGCCGAGGTCGTGCGCGCGAAGCGCGGCGGCGCCGTCCCCGGCGCCGTCCATCTCGAGTGGACGCGCAACCTCGACGCCGACGGGCGCTTCAAGTCGAAGGACGAGCTCTCGGCGATGTACGCCGAGGCCGGCGTGACGCCCGACAAGGAAGCCATCACCTACTGCCAGGGCGGCTACCGCGCCGCACACGGCTACCTCGCGCTCCGCATCCTCGGCTACCCGAACGTGCGCAATTACACCGGGTCGTGGAAGGAATGGGGCGACCGCGATGACGTGCCGATCGAAATCGTCAAACGCCCGCAGGCCGGGCCGTGATGTCCGACGATACATAATGTCCCCTCCATGACAGGCGAGACCGTCGGCAAGTACAGGATCGTCGAGTCGATTGGGCGCGGCGGCGTGAGTACCGTTTACCGCGGTCTCGACACGGAACTCAACCGCGACGTGGCAATCAAGGTGCTCAACACCTCGACGGTCGACTCGGTTCAGGTCCGCCGGTTCGAGAAGGAAGCCCTGGCGCTTTCCCGCGTGGCGCATCCGGGGATCGCGGCGATTCTCGACCTCATCGAGCACGGCAAGGAGCGCCTGCTCGTCATGGAGCTTCTCGAAGGCGAGACGCTCGACGCGCTCGTGCGCCGCCAGGGCCCCCTTGCGCCCATCCGCGCCGCCGCGCTCATCGTCCAGGCGCTTGCGGCCCTCGGCTTCGCGCATCGCGAGGGCGTCGTGCACCGCGACATCAAGCCCGGCAATCTGATCCTCACCAATGCCGGTCCGCTCAAGATTCTCGACTTCGGCGTGGCCCTCATCGCCGGCACCGATCCGCTCACCGAGGCCGGGTTTCTCGTCGGCACGCCGGCCTACATGGCGCCCGAGCAGGTCACGGGCGCGCCCGTCGACGCGCGCACCGATCTCTATTCGATGGGCCTCGTGTTTTACTTCCTCGTCACGGGCAAGCTCCCGTTCACGGGAAAGACGCCCGCGCTCATCGCGCAGGCGCGCGTCGACACCGATCCCGTGCCGGCCCGCACCCACATGCACGCCCTGCCGCCCTGGGTGGAGTCGGTGCTCGCCCGGGCCATCGCGCGCGACCCGGCGGACCGGTACCAGTCGGCCGACGAGTTCAAGGCGGCGCTCGAAGCGGGCGTGCGCGGCCAGCCGCTCGCAGGCGCCGGCGTGATGCTCGAGCCGGAGGCCGAGACGGTGGCGATGCAGATTCCGGATTTCGCCCGGAAGAAGCCCCTCGGCGCTGCCCCTGCCGCACCCGCGGCCCGCCCAGCCGCCCGCCGCAAGCCCCTGAGCTCCGGATTCATGCTCGTGGCCGCCCTTGTGATCGCGGCAATTATGGCTTTGATGCTCCTGAGCCGATAAGCTGCCTGATGCCGGGACTTCCCTTGGAGCGCACCGTGCCAGATCCCAGATTCCAGATCCCAGATTCTAGATTCACGCTGCGACCCGTTCTTGCCGTTGTCGCAGCCGCCGCCGTAGCTTGCAGCGGCAATCCGCCTCCGGCGACGGGCGGGTCGAGGCCGGGCGACTTCATCGCCCGCCAGGCCGGCGCCCGCGCCGTGAGCACCGAGGCCGCGAGCATCACCGAAGCGTCGATTCGCAGCCACATGGAGTTTCTCGCAAGCGACGCGCTCAACGGCCGCGGCAGCGGCACGCGCGAGGAATGGATGGCCGCCGAGTACATCGGCTCGCAGTTCAGCAGCTGGGGGCTCGAGCCGATGGGCGACGCCGGCGGGTTCGTGCAGCAGATCGCGCTCGCGGACTTCGACGTCACCGGTCCGGCTGTCATCGAAGCCGGCGACCTGCGCCTCACGCACGGACGCGAGATGCTCGTCTGGTCGGTCTCGCGCCCGGTCACCTCGGGTCAGTTGATCAAGTACGCGGGGGAGGAGTCGGTGCCGATGGGCACCATCCTGCTGCTTCCCGAAGGCCGCGCGGCCACGCCCGTCGCCGGCGCGTCGATGCTCATCGCGCTGGCGACCGAGCGCGAGACGTCACAGTGGGACGAGCGCGCGTCGCGGCCGCTTCGCATGCCGACTGAAATCACGAAACTCGCCGCCGCACCCGCCGCGCGGCCGACCATCGTCTACGTCACGCCGGAGACGCACGCGGCGCTCGGCGCGCTCTTCGACCGTACCGTGGTCACCCTCAGCGTGCCCATCGGCGAGCCCCGTCGGTCGTACACGTGGAACGTGGTCGGCAAGCTCACCGGCAGCAACTCGATTGCCGCCGACGAGGTGCTGGTGCTCGGCGCGCACCTCGATCACGTCGGCAGTCGCGGCACCGAGGGCGACACCATCTACAACGGCGCCGACGACGATGCGTCGGGCACGGTGGCGGTGATGGAGCTGGCGCGCGCGATCGCGTCCGGCCCGCGCCCGCGCCGCTCCGTTGTCTTTGCGCTCTTCGGCAGCGAAGAGCGCGGCGGGCTTGGCGCGCGTTACTTCGTCGGTCTGCCCGTCGTGCCCCTCGACCGCATGGTCGCGCAGATCCAGTTCGAGATGATCGGCCGGCCCGACGCGGCGATCGAAGCCGAGACGCTGTGGCTCACCGGGTACGAGCGGTCGAACCTCGGCTCGGCGCTGGCCGCGCGGGGCGCGCGCCTTGTGGCCGACCCGCATCCCGATGAGAACTTCTTTCAACGGTCCGACAATATCCAATTTGCCCGCGCGGGCGTCGTCGCGCACACCGTCTCGAGCTTCGGCCTCCACGAGGACTACCATCGCCCGTCTGACGAAATCGACACGATCGACTTCGCCCACATGACAATGGCGATCCGGTCGATGCTCGAGCCCATCCGGTGGCTGGCAGGATCGGAGTTCAAGCCCGCCTGGAACCCGGGAGGCAAGCCGAATTAGCGAATTAGTGAATTAGTGAATTAGTGAATTGAGCTGCTGGAGGGGCGGGCTTCAGCCCGCCCTGACCATAGGGCCGGCTGAAGCCGGCCCCTCCATCTGACTCGGTCGCCTGACGAGTGAGGTTCCCCATGCGTGTCTTCGTCCTGGTCCTGTGCCTCGTCCTCGCCGCCTGCGCCGCTCCGCCACCGCCCCCCGAGCCGGCGGCTCCCGCCGATCCTGAGTTCATCAACCTCGTCGACCCCTGGCCGTATCCGTTCTCGTCGGCGGTGCGGGCCGGTGATCTGATCTTCCTGTCCGGCCAGGTCGGCAGTGTCACTATCGACGGCGTGCCCCAGCTCGTCTCGGGCGGCTTCGACGCCGAGGCGCGACAGACGATGGAGAACATCAAGGAAGTGGTCGAGCACGCCGGGTCGTCGATGGACCGGGTCGTCAAGTGCCAGGTCATGCTGGCCGACATGGCCGACTGGCCGCGCTTCAACGAGATCTACGCCGAGTACTTCCCGGGCCCGAAGCCCGCACGCGACGCCTGGGGCGCAAACGGCCTCGCGCTCGGCGCGCGCGTCGAGGTGGACTGCATCGCCCAGGCAAGGTAGCGACACCTGGAATCTGGGATCTGGAATCTGGGATCTGGGATCTGGAATGCCGGAGGGGCGGGCTTCAGCCCGCCCGCGTCGAGGGCCGGCTGAAGCCGGCCCCTCCGTGAGGCTTGCGGCGCCCGCCGAGAGCGCGGCAGGCGTTACAATCGGACCGACTGCGACGATCGAACGCCCTGGGGGAGGTCATGCCCGAGCGGCGCATCGGCAAATTCGAGCTTCTCGACAAACTCGGTCACGGCGGCATGGGTGTCGTCTACCGCGCGCGCGACGTGCGGCTCGACCGGTTGGTGGCGCTCAAGCTGATGCAGCCGGACCGGTCGCTCGACGAGTCGAGCCGCCAGCGTTTCCTGCGCGAGTGCCGTGCGGTGGCCTCGCTCAATCATCCCAACATCGCCACGCTCTACGAGGCCGACGAGACCGGCGACGGGACGCTGTACTTCGCCGCCGAGCTCGTCGAGGGCGAGACCCTCTCGGCCGAGATCGAGCGCGGGCCCGTGCCGCTCGATCGCGCTCTCGCGTACGGCCTGCAGCTGGCCGATGCGCTCGCCGCGGCCCACGGGCGAGACATCGTCCACCGCGACATCAAGGCGGCCAACGTGATGACCACGCCGGCCGGTCGCGTGAAGGTCCTCGACTTCGGGCTGGCCCGTCTGGGCCGCGCGCGCGAGATCGCAGCGCCCGAGGCCGTCACCGTCGCGGCCGACCAGACGGCCGTCATCGACCGCAGCGTGGCCGGGTCAGTGGTCGGGACGCCCGGCAACATGGCGCCCGAGCAGATTTCGGGCCTCCCGGCCGGCCCGCCGGCCGACATCTTCGCCACGGGCATCGTGCTGTATCAACTGGTCACGAACGTTCACCCGTTTGGCGGCGACAGCCTGCAGGAGAAGTTCTGGAAGGCGCTGCATGATGACCCGCCCCCGGTCTCCGAGATCAACCGGCGCGTGCCCGCGTCGCTCGCCGCGGTGATCGCGAAGTGCCTCCAGAAAGATCCAGCGGACCGCTATCAGAACGGCGCGGAGCTCGTCGCCGCGCTGTCCGGGATACGGCTCGACAGCCGAGCGCGCGCGCTGAAATGGGGCGCGATCGCCGCGGCCGTCGCGACGCTCTCGGTCGGCCTCTGGTGGAGCCAGCGCGACACGCTGGCCTTCGCCAGAGAGGATCGCATCCTGATTGCCGACGTGGTGAATGAGACGTCGGAGAGCGTGTTCAGCGGCGCGCTTGGAACGGCGCTCGAGGTGGACCTGCGCCAGTCGCAGTACGCGCTCGTCGTCGGACGCCGGGAAGTGGTCGAAGCGCTGCAGCTCACGCGCCGGACGCCCGAGACGCCGCTCGATCTCGACACGGCGCTCGAGCTGGCGCGCTGGGTCGGCGCCAAGGCCGTGCTGGCGCCGTCCATCGCGCAGGTTGGCGAGACGTTCCGGCTCGAGGCCGTCCTGTACGCCACCGAGAGCGGCAGCCCCGTCGACAGCGTGATCGTGATGGCCGCGGGCAGGGACGCCGTGCTTCAGACAGCCGTGGACGAGCTCACCGCCGGAGTTCGCGAGCGGCTCGGCGAGTCGCTCGCGCAGATCGAACAGGCCGACGCGCCCGTCGTCAAGGTCACAACCGCGTCGTGGGACGCACTGGAGGCGGTGCGTCTCGGTTCGCAGGCGGTTGACGAGTCGAGAATGCCCGAGGCGGCCGCGTTCTTCGAGGAAGCGCTCGTGCGCGATCCGGAATTCGCCGCCGCGAAGGGCCAGCTGGGCCTGATCTTCATCCAGTTCCTCAATCAGCCCGAGCGCGGCAAAGAGCTGCTGGCCGAGGCAGCGGCCGCGTCAGACCGGCTGACCGACTACGAGCGGCTGATGCTCAAGGCGCTGGTCACGCAGTACGTGGATGGCGATCTGACCGCCGCGCTCGACGAGTTCGAGGCGGCGTCCGACATGTTCCCGGAGCGGACCGAACCCTACCGCAATCGGGGGATCATCCTGCGCACGCTCGGGCGCTACGAGGAGGCGGCCGGGATGTTCTTCGAATCACACACGCGCGCGCCGAAGTCGGCCGGCCCGCTCGAGTTGTTGTGGTTCGTGCAGGTCGGCCCGTTGCGGCAACCGGTTGCAGGGGAGAAGACCGCGCGCGATCTCCTCGAGCTGAGGCCGGACAATCCCGACTACCAGCACATGGTCGCGTGGACGCTGGTGGCACGGAAGAGATTTGCCGATGCGCTCGCCGAACTGGAGTCGATTCTGGCCGAACATCCCGACCACGTCAGAAGCCGGATCAATCGCGCGCACCTGGTCTTTCGGCTCGGCGACAACACGCGCGCCGTGTCGCTCTATCGGGAGGTTCTCGAAGGCGCACGGGCGGGAGAACTCCAGCAGGACGCCGGCGTGGCCGCCTTCTGGCTGGCCATGGCGCTGCAGGCCGCCGGGCAGGCCGACGAGGCCGAGGCGCTTCTCGCCGCCGGGCTCGACGTTGCCTCAGACCCGGGACCAGGGGCGCAGTCGGCGTTCCGCCAGTTTCGCGCGGCAGTTCGGACGCAGATACAGGCCGCGCGCGGCCGCACGATCGAGGCCCGCAGGGAACTCAACGCCGTGCTCGTGCCGGAGCAGGATGTCGCAGCTCCGATCACCGTCAGCTCGGCCCTCGCGTTCCTCGGCGATCGCGACCGTGCTCTCGAAATACTCGAACCGGCTCTGAAGCTGCAGTGGGATCCCTACTACTGCCTGATTCTCCCGGAGTTTCTTCCGCTCTGGGACGACCCGCGGTTTGGCGCGCTCTTCACGGTTGACGAGCCTGACCCGACGGGCGGACTCGAAGGCTGACGCCGGGCCGGTTTGCCGGCCGGCCTCGTCAGCGTGTGACGACAGGCTGCGTCCACGCCGTTCGCCCGTTCGACTCCAGCACCTTCGCGCGCACGTAGCCTTCGTCGCCCTTGAAGGTGTAGGTGGCTTTCGGATCGGGTGATTCCGACAGCACCCGGCCGCCTGTGCCGATGAACTGAATCGTGTACTTCGACGAGCCGGCGACGCGCACCGACACGGTCATCGACTCGCGCGTGACCTGATAGTCGTCGAGCACGACGCCGGTTGACGCGTAGAAGTCGCCGCGTTCCATCGCCGCGAGGAGCGCGCGCGCCTCGAGCCGTTCGGCGCGCACCATCACCCACCCGCGCCCCGGTCCGGCGACGTCCGGGTTCCCCGGCTGCTTGAACGTATGCGCATCGTCGACCGCGATGCCATAGAGGAGCAGCCCGCTCGAGAGGATTTGATCCCAGGCGGCTTCCATCCCTGCAACACCGCCGCCGCCGAAGTCGTTCGTCACCGGGTGGCCGTTATAGACCTCGAAGAGGCGGTTGCGCCGCACCTGGGCCAGCTCGTCGGCCGTGACCGACCATCCGAAGTTCGGGTGGTTGATGTGCGGGATGCCGTTTGCGGCCCGGATCGCGTCGACGTTGCGCTGCAGCACGCTCACGACCGAGTCGCCGCCCTGGGGGTCGACCTTCGTGGCGACGTCCAGTCCGTTCACGTGCAGCGACCTGCCATCGAACCGGTCCGTCACTTCCTCGCCTTTGATGACGAGAAACTTCTCGTCGGCGCCGTGCAGCGCGTCAAGCGCCTCGACGTTCGTCAGAAAGTTGTGGTCGGTGAGCACGACGAACTGGTACCCATGCTCCCGATACCACTTCACGACGTCGTCCGGCGTGCTGTCGCCGTCGGAATTGAGCGTGTGGGTATGCGTGTTGCCCTTGTACCAGCGAAGCGCCGGCTGATCCTGCGGCGCCACCGGCACATCTGGCCCGGCCAGCAGAACCGGCAGGAAGGCCAGCGAGACCAGGGCGGTGCCCACGGCGACACGCGGGCTGATCGGGAGACGAAGGATCGGGGAGAGTCGCGAACTCGGCATGCGCGGGAGTATACCCGGCCGGTGGAACACGCGCGTGACGAGTCACGATCCAGCGGCCGCCGCCTGGCGACGCACGTACTCGCGTTCCATCTCGCAGAAAGCGGCGGTGATCGACGTAGCGCTTGAAGGCGTAGATCTTCAGATGCGCAAGCCGTGAGGGCGATCCGTACAACAGCGCACACGACTCCGTGATCTTCTTCAGCAGGAGCGGATCGGCGTGGTTGATGACAACCAGATCCACCTCGCGGCCGGGAAAGAGGGCCTGCACATCTCCCGTCAGCCTGGCGACGTCGTCGAACGACGCGGGCGCGCGCTCGAGCAGCACGCCGATGTCGAGGTCGCTCGCGGCGTGAGTTCGGCCGGACACCGTCGACCCGAACTGCAGCAGCAATTCAATGCCATGCTGCCGCGCAAAACGCTCGATGAGGGCAGGGTCCACACCGCGATTATAGGCCCGACCTGGTACCTGCGCCGCCAGGCCGCTCCGGCCCGATTCGATCGCCAGCACCGGCGTGATGCCACCGCGGCCGGACCGTGCCGGCGGCGGACGTCGGACGGCGCGACAGCGCCAGCGCGAAACCGCAGCGAAAGGACGCAGCGATTTCGAGGATCGGCTCCGAAGGCCCGAGCCAGGCCGAATTAGGAAACGTGCGATGGGCGAAGGATGAAACGGCGCGCAGCGGAGCGACGGTTTCGCGCGCCGACTCCGCGGGAGCCGCGTACGGTCCGGCCGCGGTGGCATCACGGGGACTGGCGCTCCGTTCGCTCAGGCCCGATCGATCGCCAGCACCGCCTCGAGGAGCACGTTCGCGCCGTTGGCGCAGTCCTGCCAGCTCGTCAGCTCCTTGGGCGAGTGGCTGATGCCGCCGACCGACGGCACGAAGATCATGCCCATCGGCGAGAGCTGCGCCATCATCTGCGCGTCGTGTCCGGCGCCGCTCGGCATGCGAACCGAGCCGAGGCCCAGCGTGCCGGCCGCGCGTTCGACGACGTCCTGCATCGTGGTGTCGGCGAGTGCCGGCGGGTTGCCGCCGAGGCTCGTGATGGCGATCGTCGTCTTCGTGTCGCGCGCGATCTGGGCGGCGCGCGCCTTGATCTGCTCGATGAGTGTCACGAGCTTCTCGGGCGACAGATCCCGCAGCTCGATCGTGGCGATGACCTTGCCCGGGATCACGTTCGGCGCGTTGGGCGAGACCTCGACGTGGCCGACCGTGCCCACCTGACGTCCCGGCATCGCGCGGACGATCTCGTTCACGGCGAGCGTCAGGTGCGAGGCCGCGATCATCGCGTCCTGCCGGATCGGCATCGGCGTCGTGCCGGCGTGGTTGGCAAGGCCCGTGATCTCCACGCGATGGCGCTGGATCGACACGATGCCCTGGACGACGCCGACCGCGGTGCCCGACTCTTCGAGCGTGCCGCCCTGCTCGATGTGCAGCTCGAGATAGGCGCGGTGCGCGCCCTTCTGGCGCACGGCATCCATGATGCGGCCGGGGTCGCCGCCGAGCCGCGTCATGCCTTCGGCGCGCGTGAACCCGTTCCACACCTGCGTCAGGTCTTCCGGCTTGATGTCGCCGGCGACGATGCGCGAGCCGGCGAGACCGCGTCCGAAGGCGACACCCTCCTCGGCGGACCAGACGACGATCTCGAGCGGATGGTTCGTGCGCACGCCGGCCCGGTCGAGTGCTTCGATGGCGCCGAGTGCGGCGAGCGAGCCCAGGTCGCCGTCGAAGTTGCCGCCAGACGGCACCGAGTCGATGTGCGATCCGAAGAGGATTGGCGGCTGCGAGTCGTCAAGGCCGGCGCGACGGCCGAAGATGTTGCCGGCCGCGTCGACGCGCGGCTCGAGGCCGGCCGCGCGCATGAGGTCCATGAAGTAGCGCCGGCCGGCGATGTCCGCGTCCGAATAGGCCACGCGGCTCACGCCGTCGGCGAACGAGCCGCCCTCGGGCCGGCCGAAGACGCTCAGTTCCTCGAGGCGACGGCGCAGGGCGGCCGCGTCGACGCGGGTGCTCTGCGCGGAGGCAGCTGTTAGTGCGGCCTCGGGCGAAGAGCAGGGTTGGGCCGGCCGCGACGCCAAGAGAGGCGGCGGCAACCTGAGAGAGGAATCTGCGGCGGTGCATCTCGGGATACTAGCGCGGTCCCGAGGGTCCGAGGGTCCGAGGCAGGTCCGAAGGTCCGACGGTGCGAAGGTGCGACGGGTGCTGGGTCCCCTCGTCATTGACGCAATCGCACTAGCATCATACCATCACCATCATGGCATCAAGGACGATGGTTTACCTGGAGCCTGACCAGCTCGAGGCGTTGAAGCGGCGGGCGAAGTCGGAGCGGATTTCGGTTGCCGAGCTCGTGCGGCGGCTCGTGCGGCGGCATCTCGACGAGCCGGGAGGTCCGCCGCCGGTTACGAAGGAGGTCTACGCCACGATCGTCGGCCTGGGCTCGAGCGGCAAGTCCCGCGTCGGCGACGACCACGACAAGCACTTCGCGCGAGCGCTCGACCGTGAGCATCTTCGTTGACACCGGCGCGTGGTACGCGATCGCCGACGCCTCCGATCGCCACCACCGGCGCGCGTCCCGCTTCTACCTGAGCCGTGCGCCCGAGTCGCAACTCGTGACGTCCGATCTCGTGCTGGCGGAGAGCTGGGCGCTCATCGCGTCTCATCTGGGCCGCCCCGCGGCGCTTCGGTTCTGGGAGGGCCTGCGCAACGCGCGAGTGCCGATTCTGACGGTGGAGCCTGCCGACCTCGAGGCCGCCTGGCGGATTGCCCAGGCGTTCCCGGACCAGGACTTCAGCTTCTGCGACTGTACGTCGTTCGCGCTCATGGAGCGGCTCGGAATCGAAGACGCGTTCGCGTTCGACGCGCACTTCCTCGTCTATCGCCACGGCGCCACGAGGCAGCGGGCGTTCCGGCGGCTGCCGTAAAGGCCGGGGTGCGACGGGTGCGGCGGGGTGCGGCGGGGTGCGTCGGGTGCGGCGGGGTGCGTCGTCGGGTGCGACGGGGTGCGTACAGAGAGAGGCAGGCAGCACCGGCCTTTCGGTCGATCCTGCCTGCCTTCGTGGCGGAGAGCCAGGACGTCAGGGAGCCGGGTGTTCGCTCACGGCCTCAGGACGGGTCGCCCGGGTCATTCCCCAGCGGGCAATGATTCGGGTCGAGGCTGTCCTTCCACACGTTCTCGAGGTCGTCGATCGAAATCGGTCCCACGACTCCATCGATTGCATTCTGGATCGCCGTGATGACCTCGGCTGGCGTGTACGGATAGGCCACGTCCGGGTGTAGCGCGCTCAAGTAGGCCGCGGTTCCAATCCTGGCCACGCGATTCACGCCGCCGCTGTTCGCGTGCAGCGCCTCGTCGAGCGTCGGATCCGTAACATCCGGCAACTGTCCCGGCTGACTGACGGTGATGTTCCTCCCGAACACGGCCGAGAAGTGGTCCGTCGGCAGCGGTGACGAGGGCCAGTCACCGAAGTGGAAGTCCTGCTTCCAGAAGCCCGGTGAGCAGCCCTGGGTGAGGCAGGCAAACTCGTAGTCGTAGGACACGGGGTTCGCATCTTCGTCCGACTTGTGCTGTCCGGCCTTCGGCGGCGCGCCCGAGGGAGTGATGAACTGCGCGCGGATGCAGAACTGCTGGCCGCAACCGACGTTCTTGACGGTTGCGGTCGAGCCCTCTCCGACCACGAGATTCTTGCTCTCGAGATCACCAAAATTCTCTGTGTGAGTCGTCGTGCCGTCCGTGGCCGACCCCGAAACGGGAACCTCGATTCCTCCGCCTTCATTGTCGAAGCGAACCCAGATGCCGCCCGGCGTGCCACACGGGACGGCATATCCGTCGGCATCGACCAGGATCTGGAGGTGAATCTTCCCTCCGTCGACTTTGTCGGGAGCAGTCGTCGTGGTCTGAATCGTGACCGTGAGGTCCGTCGGATTCAGGAATTCGAGGTCCGTGTTCTCCAGAACCGCAGCCTGTGCGACGGGGCCCGAGGGCTTCGCCTGCGTCCCGCCGATCGACGACGGGCCCGTCATGTTCCGGCTGCCGTCGCTGCAGGCGCCGGCGACGAGTCCGAGAGAAAGAACGCCGATGAACGCCGACATGCGCGATCCGTGACGAACCGCCGAGTGAACCTTGCTCATGGAATGTCTCCTGGGGGGAGCGGCCGAGTGACGAGTGTGATCCATCGCGTCTCACATGGAATAGCGGGACCGTGACTGTCGGGTACGCCCGAAGCGGGGGGGGCAGAGCGGCAACGATAACAGTACGTCTAGCGGTCGACCAGATGATGGTTGACCGCGAACATGGCCAGTTCCACCCGGCTCGAGACGCCGCACTTGTCGAAGATCGTGGAGAGGTGCTGCTTGACGGTGTCTTCGCTGATCCCGAGTGATTGGGCGATTACACGATTGGTATCGCCGCTGACCACGGCCCGGACGATCTCGAGCTGCCGGTCGGTGAGCGCGTAGCGGTCCGCCGACCGGGTCTGCCGCTCGGTGCGCGCGCGCCTGAGGCTGTCCACCAGGCCTGAGACGGCTTCGCGGCCCACCCAGTACTGCCCGGCCATCACGACCCGGATGCACTTGAAGAGGAGGGTCGTCGCGGCCTCCTTGAGCACGATCCCGCGCGCGCCAAGCTCGAGCGCCTCGATCATCTGGGTTTCGTCGATGCTGGCCGCCAGCACGATCGTCCGGACCGGAGACGACTCAGCCGCAAGGTCCCGAAGCACGTCGAGCCCCGGCCGCTGCGGCATCGCCAGGTCGAGCAGCAGCACGTCAGGCGTGAGCTCCCGCACGAGCCGCAGCGTCTCGTCCCCGTCGCCGGCCGAGCCGGCCACGGTGAAGTCCGGCTCGTCACCGAGCAGGCGCGCCAGCCCGTCGCGAAAGATCTGGTGGTCGTCCGCGACGACGATCGAGATGGGCAGCGTCATGGCGTGCGTGGATTGTACACGCCACGGTCGTGAATCTGGGATCTGGAATCTGGGATCTGGAATCTGCTGGCCTTGCAGGAGTGGCCGACTTCCGAATCCGCGAACCGTGCGCGTTTCCCGTGAGATCAGGGCGCCGCTTGCGAAGGCGCTCAAGATGGGTGGGGTTTGACGCGGACTGGCCGATAAACTGCTCCAGGGGCCTCCGTTTGCGGGGAATGCCGGTATGAGGGGAGCAACCACAACTGGGTGGTATGGCACGGCGGGTGGTCACACGAGAGGCCACCTGACAGGCCGTGAAGGAGTTCACATGGTTTGCCCGGCTGTTCCCGTCCAGATTCCTCCACAAGGAACGGCGCTCAGGACTCCCTTTCCCGGGGGCCGGGCGACCGGGCAAGACCGAATGGCGCGCCCTCTTGCTGTCTTCCTGTGCATCATGCTCCTGAGTATCTGGACTGGGGACGGGGCTGCTCTTCAGGCCCTGCAGGAACCCGAAGGCGCGACGCCAAGCGCCCGTGGCCGCTGGGTCGCGCAGAAGGTCGAAGACCGCGAGACCGGCCGTGATGCGCAGTTTACGCTGCGGATGCGGCTCTACGATTGCAGGGACCGCATGCGTGAGCGATCGCTGTCGCTTCTCACACTCCGCGCCGCCGAGCAAGGCACTGACGGCGACCGCACGCTCATTCGCATGACGTACCCCAACGACGTCGCGGGCATTGGCTTCCTGGTATGGGAGCATCCGGAAGCCGACGACGAGCGGTTTCTGTACCTGCCGTCGCTCGGGCGCACGCGCCGCATCGCAGTCTCGGAGGCACAAGACAGCTTCGTCGGCAGCGATTTCACCTACGAGGACATCGGGGGTCGCGAGTTTGCCGCCTACACCTACCGGCTCCACGCGGACGCCGACCCCCAGCCGACATGGACAGCGGCAGATGGCGCGACGTATCCGGTCTACCGGCTCGAATCCCGCAGTCGAGACCTCAGCGTGAGATTCCCGCGTATCGTCTCGCTCGTCCGGCGTGACAACTTCGTGGTGGTCGGCGCTGAGGTGTACAACCAGCGGGGCGACCTGCAGAAGCGGTTCGACGTCAAGCGGCTCGAGCAGGTTGACGGCTATTGGACCGCGTTCGAGATGGCCATGCAGGATTTCCTCCAGGAGACGCGCACCGAGCTTGTCATCGAGCACGCCGCCTACGACACGGGGATCTCGGCCGACGCGTTCACGCGCCGCGAGCTTGAACGCGGCAGGCTGCCGTGACGACAGCCGGCCGCTCGACGAGTGCCGTCGTTGCGGACGCGCTCTATCGGTGGCGGCACTGGCTGTCCGCGCTCGTTCTCGGCGGCGCGGTCCTGCTCGCGCCTTTCGCGAACTTCACGGCAATCGACAACGAACTGACGGCGTGGTTTGCCGACGACGACCCCGTCTACCGGCAGTACGAGAGGCTCCGCGAAGACTTCGACGGGAGCCGCACGCTCATCGTGGCCATCGAGGCGCCCACACGCGATCGGCTGCTGAGTGAAGAGGGCTTCGACTACATCCAGGAGGTCACAGCCGCAATCGAGCGTTTGCCCGTCGTCGATCGCGTCGTGAGTCTGTCGACGGTCACGGTGGTCGACGTTCGGCCTGGGGAGGCTCCTGACGAGCCGCCCCTGCTCGACGTGCGGGCGCTGTTCGCCGACCGTGGCTCGCGGTCCCCCGGCGAAATCGGCCAGCGCGCTATCGACGACGATCTGCTTCGCGGCGACATCATCTCGGCGGACGGTGCGGTCACGGCCGTCATCGTCTTCTTCGACGAATCACGGATCGACGACGTCCGCGTGCAGACGCTCGGCGAGATCCGCAGCATCGTGGGCGCGGGCATGCCGGATGCCTTTCGGGCTTACTACAACGGCGCACTGGAGATCAGCGACACCTACGAGCGGGTCACCCGTGACAACCAGACCCGACTGACTCCGCCGATTCTGGTCCTGACCGTCCTGGCCATCTACGCGATGTTCCGGTCGTGGCGGTATACCGCCGTCACACTGTTTGCCGTGCTCGTCAGCCTCGTCTGGACGCTGGGCCTCTACAGCCTCGCCGGCTTCAGCTACAACGTGCTGAGCAGCATCATCGTGCCCATGACGATCGTGCTGGCCGTGGCCGATGACGTGCACATCGTCCAGCACTATCTCGAGGCGCGGCGACACGGGACGGCCGAGCAGGCGTTCAAGGGCAGCGTGTCGCACCTGATGGCACCGATTCTCGGCGCGACCGCGACGACCGCGCTGGGCATGGCGTCGCTCGGCACGAGCCAGGTCGCGGCCGTGCGTGAGTTCGGGTTCGGCGCCGCGATTGGCGTGAGCATGGACTTCGTCATTTCCATGACCCTGGTGCCGACGCTCCTCTGCTGGCTGAAGCCGCATGACCGTGCTGCTCCGCAGGAGACGTGGTTCAAAGGGCCGCTCGTGGCGGTGTCGAAGTTCTCGGTCAGTCGAGCCGGCCCGGTGGCCGCCGTCGCTGGACTTGTGGCCGTCGTGGCCCTCGCGGGCCTGTTCCGCATCAGGGTGGACACGAACCACATCAACTTCTTCGCCCCGTCGCACCCATTGAGTGAGTCGGCGCGGGTCATCGACAACCGGCTGGCCGGTATCTACAGCTTCCAGGTGCTGCTCGACGGACCGCCAGAGGTGCAGCTGGAACCCCAGATTCTGCGGCGAATGGACCAGTTTCAGGAGCAGCTGCGGAACCTGGAGCACGCCCGGAAGGTGACCGGGCTCGTCGACTACGTCAAGCGCGTGCACCGCGAGATCGGTGATGGATCCGGCGAGCGCGAGATTCCCGACGACCGCAGGCTCATCGCTCAGGAGCTCTTCGTGTTCACGCTGGCCGACGAGGGCCGTGTCGAGCTCGAACGCGTGGCGACGAGCGATTTCTCGAAATCACTCATTACCGTCAAGCAGGCTGCGATGAGCTCGGATCTGCAGTACGAACAAATGCAGCAGGTCCAGCGGCTGGCATCCGAGACGTTCGCCGGCACGCCAATTACGCCGACCGTAACCGGGTTCGGCCACCTGTTCGCGACCCTCGACGCGTATCTGGTCAGGTCGCAGATCACGAGTTTCACCACGGCGTTCGTCACGGTCTTCTCGGTGATCTTTCTCGTGTTTCGGTCGTGGCGGTTCGGCCTGCTCGCGATGGTGCCCAATCTCTTTCCGGTGCTCGCGGTCTTCGGAGTGATGGGCTGGTTCGACATTTCACTCAACGTGGCAACGGTCATGCTCGCGAGCGTCGCGCTCGGCGTCGTCGACGACGACACCGTGCATTTCATCAGCCGGTACCGGCGCGAGACCGCGCTCGGACAGTCTGCGCCGCGGGCTATCGAAACCGCCACCGCGCACGAGGGGCGCGCCGCGCTGACGGCAGCCATCATCAACAGCTGCGCGTTTGCGATGTTCGCGATGTCCGAGTATCGGCCATCGGCATGGTTCGGAGGCCTGCTGTCGCTGACGATGATCGTCGCGTTCCTGGCGGAGGCGCTCATTTTGCCGGCAACCATCACGCTGCTGCCGCGGCTGCTTCGGCCCGAACCGCGTGCAAGACCGGCTCGCGCCGATTCCTGTCAGCGGGAGGACCGGCGCATGACGGCTGCCCTCCTGCTGACGGCTGCCCTCGCCGCGTCGGTTGCCACAACTGCTGGGCCGAGTCCCCAGGGAGCTCCGCGCGATCGGTTCGACATCGGCGGGGAGGTGTCGGTGCTCTTCGACCTGTTGCCGAAGCGCGAGGTGTTTGAACTGCGCCCGCGCCTGGTCGTGGACCTGACGATTGAACCGGCCGACTGGCTCCGGTTCCACGCCGAGGGCCTCGCGGAGGCTCTAGCGGCCGACCGTGATGCCTATGGGGACGTTGAGTTCGGGTCGGTGAGGTTGCGCGAGGGCTACGTCGAGCTCCTCGGGAAGCGCGCGGACCTGCGTGTTGGCATGGGACGAATCTCGTGGGGCAGGCTCGACGAAGTGCAGCCGTCCGACGTCATCAATCCGCTCGATGCCGCCAGGTTCCTGCTGGAGGGCAGGAGCGAAGCCCGGCTGCCCGTCCCGCTCGTGCGCGGTCGGCTCTATCCCGCCGAGGGGTTCACGATCGAAGGCGTCCTCGTGCCGCGATTCGAGCGTGGCTCGTACGATGAGATGGACGAGCCGACCTCCCCCTTCAACCTGCTGAATGACGTCGTGGTGCCGCCGGGCGCTGTCGTGTCAACGAGCGGGATCGACCGTCGTGCTCCCGATGTCAGCTGGTCGAATCCTCTGGGCGGCGTGCGCGCCTCGGTGACGGCGGGCCGCGTAGACATCGCAGGTTCGTTCTACGAGGGCGCCGACGCGTTCGGCATCATCACGTTCGAGCCTGGGCCTTCCGGGCCGGCGACGGCGACCGCAGGACAACTCGTCGAGACTTTCCATCGGTTCCGGATGTACGCGGCTGACTTCGAGACGGTCTCGGGCGACTGGGCCATCAGGGGCGAGGTGGCGGCGTTCGAGCGGCAACTGGCTGGCGCGAGCGTGCCTGGCGCCGTCGAGGGGCGCGTCCTCGACGTCGGGGTCGGGTTCGACCGGCGTGCGGGCGCCTTCCGCGTCTACGGGACCGGTCTGTACCATCGCGAATGGTCGGAGGTCGATCCGGAAGTCGAGCGAAGCGACTTCAACGTCATCGGCTCCGTCGATCGGCACTTCGCCCGCGAATCGCACCTGTTGCGAGCGTTCGCGGTCGCCAACCCTGTCGACCGGTCCGCCTTCCTGCGCGGCCTCTGGGCATGGACCTTGACCGACAACTTCACGCTCGAAGTCTCCGGCGGAGCCTTCCTGGGCACGAGCGATGACACGCTCGGCCGGTTCACGGGGCGGGACTTCGTGTTCACCCGCCTGCGAGTCTGGTTTTGACCCGCGCGACCTCCACGCCTCTATGGTGGCTTACGGATTCACGACCTTCTTGAACCCCTCACCCTCGTCCCGGTCACGGTCCAGTTCCGTTTCTTCCGGCCGGTACCTCGCCGGCACGGCGCGGAACCGCTGGAAGGGCAGGTGGCAGTCGTGCTTGCGCAGGAAGCTCAGGAAGCGCTTGTAGTCGTCGGTCGGCATGTTGAAGCGCTCGACCAGCATGCGGTAGTTGCCGTTCGTGCACTCGAGGCCGATCTGGACGATGCGGCGCAGGTCGGCGCGGGTGAGGTCGCGCGACATGAAGAGCGGATGCACCGCGGCCCAGAACGACTCGCCGTGCTTGAGCATCATCTCGGCCAGCTCTTCGGCCTGCGAGCGTGCGCTGGCCGCGTCCGGTTCGAGCCGCCCGGCCGGGCGCACCGCGGCCGACCGCACCATGTCGAACGGCAGGTCCGCGTGCTGAATCGCGTCGCCGTGCGACTTCACGACCAGCCGTTCGACGACGTTCTTCAGCTCGCGGATGTTGCCGGGCCAGCGGTACGCCACGAGCGCGTCCATCGCGTCGGGCGCGACAGCTCGACCGGCGGCCATCTTGTGCAGCTGGCCGTACATCTGCAGGAAGTAGTCGACGAGCAGCGGAATGTCGTCGCGCGCGATCGCGCAGCGGCGGAATCGCGAAGCGGATGACGTTCAGGCGGAAGAAGAGGTCCTCGCGGAACCGGCCTTCGCGGATTTCCGTCTCGAGGTCGCGGTTGGTGGCCGTGATCAGCCGGACGTTCACGCGGGTGTGCGAGCGGTCGGCGCCCACGCGCTGAATCTCGCCGGTCTCGAGGAAGCGGAGCAGCACGACCTGCATGCGCGGGCTCATCTCGCCCACTTCGTCGAGGAAGACCGTGCCGTTCGGCGCCATCTCGAGCAGGCCCGGCTTGTCGCGGTACGCGCCCGTGAAGCTGCCGCGCACGTGGCCGAAGAGCTCCGACTCGAGGAGCGAGTCGGGCAGCCCGGCGCAGTTGAGCGTGACGAGCGGCGCCGACGCGCGGGCGCTGTGGCGGTGGATGAGCCGCGAGACCACCTCCTTGCCCACGCCGGTCTCACCGGTGATCAGCACCTTGGCGTCGGATCGGGCCGCGCAGTCGATTTCGTGTTCGATGTCCGGATGGCTTCACTCCGGCCGATCAGTCTGAGGTCCTGAGATCTGTGTGAGCGTCGACAAGGTAGGTATCCTCCGCGCATCGTCTCAGCGCAGACAAAAATCTGAGAATCGCGATACTAGTCGCACGTCAGCGCCGTTCGTCAACGACCAGTACTGTAACTTTCTCGAGGTCCGAACGCAAGCGACAAAATGCCTGCACATCAGATGATTTACAGGACCGACAACCGTGCGGCTGCCGCGGGAGCCAGGCTGTCTTTCGACATCCACGCTTCGAGCCAAAAGTCCGCTTCAGACCGACTTTTCTCGCCCATAGTCAGCCACCACGAGCCCGTTCAGCCGGACCGGGCCGGCCGAGCGCCGCCGGACGGTCGAGCGGCTAAGCCACCTGCTTTTCAACGCGATGTACCGACGCGTCACCGGCCGCGCCGGAGGCGGTTGCGCGTTTGCAATGCACCGCCGTCGGCAGAGCTCCCCGAATGAGCGCGAAGGCTCACGCACCCTGCCTGCGGAGCGATGGATGAGAAACAACGGCAACGGACAGGTCCAGCTGATCGGCGAAAGTCCCGCGATTACCGAGCTGCGCGCCGAGATCGAGCGCATCGCGCGGTCCGACGCCAAGGTGCTGATCACCGGCGAGAGCGGCTCGGGCAAGGAAGTGGTGGCCCGCGCCATCAACGACGGCAGCAGCCCGGGCCCAGTCGTTCGTGCCGGTCAACTGCGCCGGCATTCCGGAGACGCTGCTCGAATCGGAGCTTTTCGGCCACGTGAAGGGCAGTTTCACGGGCGCCTATCGCGACAAGCCCGGCAAGCTCGAGATGGCCGACAACGGCACCATCTTCCTCGACGAAATCGGGGAGATGACCCTGCGGATGCAGGGCCTGCTGCTGCGGTTCCTCGAGACCGGCGAGATCCAGAAGGTGGGCGCCGAGCGCATGGCGCGCGCCACGAACGTGCGCGTCATGGCGGCCACCAACCGCGACCTGCGCGACCTCATCAAGCAGGGCCTGTTCCGCGAGGACCTCTACTACCGCATCAACGTCATCCACCTGGTCGTGCCGCCGCTGCGCGACCGGCGCGAGGACATTCCGCTGCTCGTCGAGCACTTCCTGCGCCGGTTCACGCAGCTGGGCGACCCGGCGGTGGCCGGCCAGGCCTACGGCCAGGGCAACGGCAACGGGCGGCACTACAGCCCGGTGCGCGGCATCGTCGCCCGAGGCGCTCGACGCGCTCTGCGAGTACTCCTGGCCCGGCAACGTCCGCCAGGTGGAGAACGTCGTCGAGCGGCTGATCGTCACGGGCCGCAACGAGATCGTGCAGCTCGCGGACCTGCCGGCGGAGATCCGGACGCCGGCACGGCAACGGCCACGCCGCATCCGGCCGCGAGCGCCGGCGCACGGTGGCCGACGATCTGTTCCGGAAGCTGGTCGAGGACCGCGCAGTCGTTCTGGCAGGCGGTGTATCCGCTCTACATGAACCGCGAGATCACGCGCAACAACGTGCGCGAGCTCGTGCACAAGGGCCTCGAAGAGGCGCGCGGCAACTACAAGATCGTGCTCAAGCTCTTCAACA
This sequence comes from uncultured Acidobacteriota bacterium, assembly GCA_963752045.1. Taxonomy (GTDB): domain Bacteria; phylum Acidobacteriota; class Vicinamibacteria; order Vicinamibacterales; family SCN-69-37; genus DATKDF01. The sequence continues at coordinate 283,591 of CAVVWN010000004.1, forward strand.
TGGAGACGCGCGACTACAAGCGCTTCCTGAACTTCCTCGGAAGCACGACTGTCAGTTGCCGTTCAAAGAGTATCGATAGGAATCTGGGACCTGGGATCTGGAATCTAAGGGCATCTGGGATCTGGCAACGAGGGAATGACGATGACGAAGACCAAGATTGACGATTCTCGTGCTGGCGACGGCCGGCCTGCTTGTGGCGCAGCGCCACGGGCGTCTTGCGCAGACCTGCAACCAGCCGGCGCCCGGCTGACGAACGGCAATGGCGAGCGCCGCGGCGCCGTCGGCGCACGGTCGGCACGCGCGCCACGTTCCTGAACCCGCCGCCGCCCGACTACATCATCGGCGCCGACGACGTGCTGACGGTGCACTTCTGGCGCGACGAGACGATGAGCGGCGACGTCATCGTGCGGCCGGACGGCAAGATCACGCTGCCGCTCGTCAACGACGTCCAGGCGGCCGGCCTCACGCCGGTGGAGCTGTGCGTGCGCGATCACCGAGGCGGCGAAGAAGTACCTCGAGACGCCCGACGGTGTCCGTGACGGTCAAGCAGATCAACAGCCGGCGCGTCTACATCACCGGGCATGGTCGGCAAGCCCGGCCCGTACAACATGACCGGGCCGATGACCGTGCTGCAGCTCATCGCCGCTGGCCGGGCGGCCTGCAGGAGTTCGCCGACAAGAAGAACATCATGGTGATTCGGAAGGAGGCCGGCAAGGACCTGTTCTACAAGGTCAACTACGACGACATCTCGAAGGGCAAGAACCTCGGCCAGAACATCGAGCTGCGGCCCGGCGACATCGTCATCGTGAAGTAGGCGCCAGCGGCTGACGGACTGAGCGACCAATGACCGCCTGAACCCGGCCCTCGCGCGTCTGTGCCGTCGTCGGCCGCGCTGCTCTTCGCGGCGGCCGTGCCGACGCGCGGCCAGAACACCGGCGGTCCGGGCGGCCAGGGCGGCGCGGGCGGCGTGGGGCCGCCGCAGGCGCCGCCGTCCGGCACGTCGGGCGCGCCGCGCGCGTGGTTCGGCGGCGGGGTGGGCTCGGTGGGGCAGACGCTCACGGGCAACATCGGCGTGACCGGCGGCACGTTCCGGCGTGAGCCGGACCTCTCGATCAACCCGTCGCGACGACGACCGATTCCACGATTGCGTCGCTCTTCGGCGGCCTGTTTTACGGCCTCGATGCAGGACGGGGCAGCCTGAACGCCGGGTTCAACTCGTACGGCAACTACTACGAGGCGCTGAGCGACGACATCCTGGTCGGGTTCAGCGGATCGGTGGGCGGCTCGCTTCCGCGCGAGCTCCCGCACGACGCTCACCGCGTCGCAGGGCGCGTATCTACGAACCGCCGCTTGCGCGGACGCTCGGCGGCATCTTCGGTCCCGGCGCCGGCGTCGGCACTCCCGTTCCGCCAAGCATCGATCCCGGGGCGATCGAGGAGCGCGCGCTCACGCCTGACGACCAGTGTTGGGTTTCAGCAGCAGATCTGACGAGCTCGCTCGAATCTGTCGGCCGACTATTCGCACTGGCGTATGAGATCTAGTCGATCCGACGACTGACGTTCAGATCACGGACGACGCGCAGCATCCGCTACAGCTACCAGCTTCGCCGAGGGTCTGTCGTCTCAGGGCTCGGGTATCGCTATGGCGTCAGCCGGGTCGACGGCGACCCGGATGCTCCGGAAACGAGCGCTCGGGCATCGATGCCGGCCTCGACTACGGACGCTCGCTCGTCGCTCACGCGAAACACGAAGCTTGTCGTTCGGCGCGGGCACGACGTAGCTCGACGAGAGCGATGACAGCCGGTTCTTCGTCAACGGCAACGTCGGCATCGGACCACGAGATCGGCCGTTCGTGGAGCACGGGAGTCTATTACCGCCGCAATGCCGATTTCGTCGAGGGCATCACGGGCATCGTTCAGACAGACAGCGTCGGCACGTACCTGGGCGGCCAGGTCGGCCGCCGCGTGAGCGTCAACGCCTACGCCGGCGCAACCCGCGGCGACATCGGCCTCGAGAGATCGGAACCCCTTCACGACCTATCGTCGCCGGCGCCGGCACGTCGATTGCCGTGTCGCGCGAAGTCGGCGTTGGCGTCAACTACTCGTACTACCGTTCCGATTTCTGCCAACGCCGACTTTCTGCTTTCGCCGGGCGTCCAGAACTACCAGGGACACACGCGTTTCCGACCTCCATCGGATGGCGCTACCTGCAGTTCAGCGTGCGCGTATTCGCGGTATCTGCTACCAGTCCAACAAGGACCAGTCGCTGACCGCGTCCGTCAGCCTGTTCGCACCGCTCTTCGCCCGCACGAGGAGACCCAATGCTGCCCGGTAAGAAGTACACGCCCGAAGACATCCTCACGATTGTCTGGCGGAGCAAGTGGTTCCTGCTCGTGCCGTTTGCCGTGATCTCGGCCGGCACGGCGGTCTGGTCGCGCTACCTGCCAGACCGGTACCTGTCGCAGGCCACGATCATGGTCGTGCCGCAGCGCGTGCCCGAAAGCTACGTGCGATCCACGGTGACGACGACGATCGAGGATCGTCTGCGCGCGATCACCGAGCAGATCATGAGCCGCACGCGGCTCGAACGCGTGATCCTCGAGCTCGACCTCTACCCGAGCGCGAGCGCCAGACCGGCATCATGCAGGACATCGTCGAGCGGATGCAGAAGGACATCACGGTCACGCCTGGCGCCGGCGAGACATTCCGTGTCGGCTTCATCGCCGACACGCCCGTCGTCGCGCGCAAGGTGGCCGAGAAGATCACCTCGCTCTTCATCGACGAGAGCCTGCGCCAGCGCGAGAACCTGGCCGAGGGCACGAACCAGTTCCTGGAGGCGCAGCTGGAAGACGCGCGGACCCGCCTGCATCGAGCACGAGCAGCCGCCTCGAGGCGTACCGGATGCAGTTCGCCGGCGGAGCTGCCGGAGCAGCTGCGAGGCGAACCTCCAGGTCGGCGTCCGAACGCCCAGTTGCAGATTCAGCAGTTGCTCGCAGGCGCTCAATCGGAACCAGGAGCGCCGCATCCTGATCGGAGCGCAGCTGGCGGACCTGGAGTCCGAGGGCCTCGTCGCGGCAACGATGCCGGCGCCGACGGTGGCGACCGCGGCTGAAGCGATGACCGCCGCACAGCGGCTGGTCCAGGCCGGAGCGCGAGCTCGAGAACCTGACTGAAGGTGTACACGGCCGATCACCCGGACATCGATCGACGAGCGCAGAACGTGATTGCGGAGCTCGAGAGGCAGGCCGAGGAAGAAGCGCTGCGCGGCGCCGCTGTCGTCCGACCGAATGCCGGCATGCCGGCCGCCGAGGTCGAGCGCCAGAAGCGGGTCGGCGAGCTTCGAGCCGAGCTCGAGCAGCTCGACCGGCAGATCGCCGCGCAGCATAGCGAGGAGAAAGCGCCTGCGCGCGCGTCGGCGCCGAGGCCCAGCGCCGTGCCGAGGCGGCGCCGCGGCGCGAGTCCGAGATGATCGAGCTCACCCGCGACTACGGATCCTGCAACAAGCAGTACGCGCGACCTGCTGGCCAAGCGCGAGGACGCCAAGATCGCGGCCAACCTCGAGCGCCGCCAGATCGGCGAGCAGTTCGAGGTGCTCGACCCGGCCCGGCTGCCCGAGCGTCCGTTCAGCCCGAATCGCGAGCGGCTGAACCTGCATGGGCATGGTCGCCGGCCTCGTCATCGGCCTGGCGCTCGTCGCGCTGCTCGAGTACCGCGACCGCAGCTTCAAGACGCGACGACGAGATCAAGGCGGTCCTGTCGCGTTGCCCGTGCTGGCCGTGGTGCCGATGATGCGGTCGGCCGCCGAGAAGCGGCGCGCCTGGCGACGCGCCGTGGCCGTGCACATGGTTGCTGGGCAGCGTCGTGATGGCGTGCCTGGCCGTGGTGGCCTACACGTTCGTCCGGTAGACACGTCAGATGTACGAACAGTTCTACGACCTTCGCGAGCGCCCGTTCGACCTGACGCCGGACCCGCGCTTCCTGGTGCTGACCGACGCGCACGCCGAGGCGCTGAGCACGCTGCGAGTACGCCATCTCGAGCCGCAAGGGCGTGACGCTGCTCATCGGCGAGGCCGGCCTCGGCAAGACGACGCTCCTGCGGACGGCGCATCGAGAAGCAGCCGGACCGCGTGCACTGCGTCTACATCCAGAACCCGGCGCTCTCGCGGCCGGAGTTCGTCGAGCTGCTGGCGCGCCGGTTCGGCCTGTCGAAGGAGGCCGGCGACGTCGAAGACCACGCTGCTCTTCGAGCTGGAGGAGCTGCTGCAGCAGGCCCGGAACATGGGCGAGACGACGCTGCTCGTCATCGACGAAGGCCAGAGCCTGCCGCTGGAGCTGCTCGAGGAAGTGCGGCTGCTCGCCAACATCGAGACGGCGAACGACCGGCTGCTGTCGCTGATCATCGCCGGCCAGCCGGAGCTGGCCGAGCGGCTGAACGACCCGCGCTGCGCCAGTTCAAGCAGCGCGTCGCGCTGCGCTGCGAGCTGCGCCCGCTGACGCGCGAGGAGACCACGGCGTACATCGCCGGCCGCGATTGCGGCGGCCGGCGGCGTCGGCGGCCAGGTGTTCACGCGCGAGGCGGTGAGCGAGATCCACAAGCGGTCCGGCGGCGTGCCGCGCACGGTCAGCGTCATCGCCGACAACGCGCTGCTCGGCGGGTACGCCGCGGGCAGAAGCCCGTGCGCGGCGGCAATCGTCCGCGAGGTGTGCCGCGACCTCGATCTGCCGGAGCCGCCGCGCGAGCGCCGGCCGCAGACGGCCGGCCGAGGCGGCTTCCGCCGTCGAACGGCTACCGGCCGGAGCAGCCGGTCGGCTGACGGCGGCCGCGAGTTCCGGATGCTGCGGGCGCGTGTGTCGCTGCCGAGCGAGGCGGACGACCGCCGGCCGCGAGCCGCGGCCGAGCCGAAGACGGCGGTCGCGGGCGAGCAGGCCGCTTGTTCGGCGGCGTTCATGAAGAAGCGCCGGTTCTTCTTCTTCCGGCGCTAGGAGACGAGTGCATGGGTCGAATTCAGGACGCGATGCGGCGGGCCGCCGACGAGAGGCCGAGCGCGCCAGACCGAGGCTGAGACAGCCGGCCCCGGCAGCGCGGACCGTTCCCGGGCGAGCCGCCGGCCGAGCGGCTCGGCCGGCTGCGCCGCTCGGCCGCGCCTCCCGACGCGGACCCGGCGTCACGGCAGACGACGCGAGGCGAGCCTGCCGCCGGGACGAGGCGACGCCTGCCGAGGCGCGTGCCTGACGAGCCGCAGTCGGCTACCATGAAGCGGCAGCTCTGGCCGCCAAGGTCGTGGTCGACGACGCCATGCTGCGCGTCCTCGCGCGAGCAGTACCGGCGCCTGGCCGCGGCCCTGCACCACGCGCAGGAGGCCACCGGCGTCAAGGTCGTGATGATTGCCAGCGCCGTGGCCGGCGAAGGCAAGACGCTCACGGCCGCCAACCTCGCGCTCACCTTCAGCGAGTCGTACCAGCGCGTCGTGCTGCTCATCGACGGCGACCTCCGACGGCCGTCGCTGCACCGGATGTTCAAGATCGACGTCGAGTCGGGCCTGACCGACGCGCTCGGCGTCGGCCGGACGAGCCGGAGCTGGCCGTCTATCGAGCTGTCGGACCGGCTGACGATCCTGCCGGCCGGCCGGCCGAACTCGGATCCGATGGCCGGGCTCACGTCGGTCGCGCATGCGGCGACTCATCGAGGAGGCGCGCGAGGGCTTCGACTGGGTGATCATCGACACGCCGCCGGTCGGCCTGCTGTCGGACGCGAACCTGCTGTCGGCGATGGTCGATGCCGCCGTGCTCGTCATCCGCGCCGAGCCGCACGCCGTACGACCTCGTCGAGCGCGCGGTCGAGGCGCTCGGCGCCGATCGCGATCCTCGGGCACCGTGCTCAACCAGGCGACCGCCGACACTGCACTCGGTACGCCTACGACTACTACCGCTACTACCAGGCGCCGCACGCACAGTCGGCCCAGGGCGGATGAGGCCGTGAGCCGTGATGCGCCAGATCACCCTGCGGTCTGGCCACGCTCATCGCGTGTCGAGACGCTGCTGATTCTGGCGGCCGTCGCGGCCGCGGCCTGGCTGCGGCTCGGCGACTGGATGTGGGAGATCGTCGCCAACGAGCAGGGTCTCTGGAAGACGCTGCTCGTGGCCGGCGTGACGCAGGTCTGCCTCTACTACGCCGACCTCTACAACCTGCGGCTGATCGCCGACCGCCGCGAGCTGTTCACGCGGTGCATGCAGGCGCTGGCCGCGGCCTCGTTCATCCTGGCCGGCCTCTACTACTGGTTTCCCGGCCTCGTCATCGGCCGCGGCGTCTTCCTGATCTCCGCCGTTCTTCATCGTCGCGGCCGTCATCGGCTGGCGGATGGCGTTCGTGTGGCTCAGCCGGCACGTGCGGCCGCGCGAGCGGTTGCTGCTCGTCGGCACGGGCCAGGGCGCGATCGACCTGGCGCGCGAGCTCTACGAGCGCCGGCACGAGCTCGGCGTCGAGATCGTCGGCTTCGTCGATCCCGACCCCGACCGGGTCGGCGCGCCCGTCATCAATCCCGGCGTCATCGGCACGATCGACGACATTCCGGCCATCGTGCGCGACCGCAGCGTCGATCGCGTCGTCGTCAGCCTGTCGGACGCCCGCGGCAAGCTGCCGATGGACAAGCTGCTCGACATGAAGCTCGACGGCGTGACGTTCGACCACCTGGCCGCGGTCTACGAGGAGTACACGGGCAAGATCGCCGTCGAGAACCTGCGGCCGAGCTGGCTGATCTTCTCGGAGGGCTTCCAGCAAGAGCCGCCTGCTCTCGGTCGGCAAGCGGGCCGTGGACATCGTCATCGGCCTCGTCGGTCTCGTCGTCTGGCCGCGCCGCTGATGGTGCTGGTCGCGCTGGCCGTCAAGCTCACCTCGCCCGGGCCCGTGCTTCTACCACCAGGACGCGCGTCGGCCTGCAGCGGCCGGCTCTTCACCGTGCACAAGTTCCGGACGATGCGCGAGGACGCCGAGGCCGAGACCGGGCCGGTGTGGGCGGCCAAGGCCGGCGACCCGCGCGTGACGCCCATCGGGCCGTTCCTGCGCCGCACGCGGCTCGACGAGCTGCCGCAGCTCTGGAACGTGCTCAAGGGCGACATGAGCCTCGTCGGCCCGCGGCCCGAGCGGCCGGAGTTCGTCGACGAGCTGACGCAAGCAGATTCCGTACTACGGCCAGCGCCACTTCGTGCGGCCCGGCCTCACCGGCTGGGCGCAGGTGCGCTACACCTACGGCGCGAGCGTCGAGGACGCGCTGCAGAAGCTGCAGTACGACCTCTTCTACATCAAGAACATGTCGTTCTGCGCTCGACCTCTTCATCATCTTCCAGACCATCAAGACGGTGATTCTGCGGAGCGGTGCATGACGGCGTCCAGTCACCTGGACGGAGCCGGCCCAGCTGCTGAGGGGCGGCTCGCAGCCGGGGTCGGCTCCAGCAGTCCGCGACCGTCGTCAACGCCATGACCGTCGACGTCGAGGACTACTTCCAGGTCAGCGCGTTCGACGACGTCGTGTCTCGAGACGGACTGGGACCGGATGGAGAGCCGCGTCGAGCGGAACACCGGCGGCTGCTCGACCTCTTCGACGAGTTCGGCGTGCGCGCGACGTTCTTCGTGCTCGGCTGGGTCGGCGAGCGGCATGCCGGAGCTCGTGCGCGAGATCGACAGGCGCGGGCCACGAGGTGGCCTCGCACGGCTACGGGCACCGGCTGGTCTACGACCAGACGCCGGACGGCTTTCCGCGACGACGTGCGGCGCGCGCAGGAAGATGCTGCAGGACGCGAGCGGCCAGGCCGTGGTGGGCTATCGCGCCCCCAGCTACTCGATCACGGCGCGTTCGCTCTGGGCGCTCGACGTGCTGGTCGAGGAGGGCTACGAGTACGACTCGAGCATCTTCCCGATCCGCCACGACCGGTACGGCATCCCCGACGCGCCGCGCCATCGGCACGTGCGTCACAGCCGCAGCGGCCCGATCTGATGGAGCTGCCGCCGGCGACCGTGCGCGCGGCCGGCATGAACCTGCCGGCCGCCGGCGGCGGCTACTTCCGGCTGCTGCCGTACGGGTGGACGCGCTGGGCGCTCGCGCGCGTGAACGAGCGCGAAGGGCAGCCGGCGGTCTTCTACCTGCATCCATGGGAGATCGACCCGGACCAGCCGCGGCTTGCCGGCCAGCGTGACTGAGCCGGTTCCGTCACTACCGGAATCTCGACAGGACCGAGCCGCGGCTGCGGCGCCTGCTCGGCGAATTCCGCTTCGGCGCCGATGCGCAGCGCTGCTGAGCCGCCCCGCCGGCGCGCGGCCGGGGACGAGACCGCCGTGCCGCTCTTCATCGGGATGCGTCTGCCGACATGATGACCGCCGAGATGCCCGTTCACGCGACACGCGCCGGCGCGCAGGCCGATGGACGTGTCCGAGCGTCGGCGACGCCGATCGCGTCGCGTGGGACGACGTTCGTCGCGTCGCGACCTGACGCCGCCGGCTATCACGAGTGGGCCTGGCGCGGCGTCTTCGAGCGCAGCTTCGGCCACCAGCGGCGTGTACCTGGCCGCGCGGCGGGACGGCGCCATCGACGGCGTGCTGCCGCTCGTCGAGGTGCGCAGCCTGCTCTTCGGCCGTTTCATGACGTCGCTGCCGTTCGTCAACTACGGCGGCGTGCTCGCCGGCGCGCGACGACACGGCCGCGCGCGCTCGTCGACGCGGCGCGCGATCATGGCGCGGTCGCGCGGCTGCCGGCACGTCGAGCTGCGCCACGTCGGCCGCCGCTTCGCCGACGTGCCCGCGCGCCAGCACAAGGTGACGATGCGCCTGCCGCTCGCTGCCGGATCTGTGGGATCGGTTCGACCGCAAGGTCCGCAACCAGGTCCGAAAGGCCGAGAAGTCAGGCCTCGACGGCCGAGCGCGGCGGCGCGGAGCTGCTGGCCGACTTCTACCGGGTCTTCGCGCGCAACATGCGCGACCTCGGCACGCCGGTCTACGCGCGCCGCTTCTTCGACGAGATCGTGTCGCGCGTTTCCCGATCGGACGCGCGTCATCGTCGTCCGGCTCGCGGCGGCCGCCCGGTCGCTGCCGGCATCTCGTACCGGACCCGACGCACGGTCGAGATGCCATGGGCGTCGTCGCTGCGCGAGTTCAACACCCTGTGCCCGAACCATCTTCTGTACTGGCACGCGATCGAGACCGCCGTCGCCGACGGCTGCGACACGTTCGACTTCGGCCGCTCGACACCGGGCGGCGGCACGTACAAGTTCAAGGAACAGTGGGGCGCCGAGCCGGTGCCGCTTGCACTGGGAGTACCCGTACCTCGCAGGACGGCGAGCTGCCCGATCAGGGGCCGACGAATCCGAAGTTCCAGGCCGCGATTGCCATGTGGCAGCGCATGCCACTGAGGCTCGCAAACGCACTGGGGCCGAGGATTGTGCGGGGGATTCCATGAGCACCTCGGCTGTGGCGGGTCACGCGTGGCGGACACACGAGCTGGCGCTCGCTGGGGTCTTGTTCTGGACGGAACGCCTGCTCGCGTGTCCGCCACGCGCGACCCGCCACCGGCCGGATGGCCTGCCGGGCTTCGCCCGGCAGCCGAGGTGCCTCCATCCCTCCATGACCTCCATGGTTGACAGGGACCTGGATCGCCTGACGGAGATGACGTGACAAGGATCCTCGGAATCTCGGCGTTCTACCACGACAGCGCGGCCGCCATGGTCGTCGACGGCGAGATCGTGGCCGCGGCGCAGGAAGAGCGCTTCACGCGCAAGAAGCACGACCCGAGCTTCCCGACGCTCGCGGTCGAGTACTGCCTGCGCGAGGCGGACTGTCGCGCCGAGGACCTCGACTACGTCGTCTTCTACGAGAAGCCGATGCGCAAGTTCGAGCGGCTGCTCGAGACCTACCTGGGCTTCGCGCCGGCGGGCTTCAAGAGCTTCGCGATGGCCATGCCGGTGTGGCTCAGCGAGAAGCTGCGGCCAGCCGCAAGCTGATCCGCACAGGGCTCGGCGGCGAGCTGCAAGGCGCCCATCGTCTTCACCGACCACCACGAAAGCCACGCGGCCAGCGCGTTCTTCCCGAGCCCGTTCGAGGAGGCGGCGATCCTCACGCTCGACGGCGTCGGCGAGTGGAGCACGACGGCGATGGGCGTCGGGCGAGGGCAACCAGGTCGACGCTCACGCGCGAGCTGCAGTTTCCGCACTCGCTGGGCCTGCTCTATTCGGCCTTCACCTACTACTGCGGGTTCAAGGTCAACAGCGGCGAGTACAAGCTCATGGGCCTGGCGCCCTACGGGCAGCCCGTCTATCGGGATCTCATCCTGAAGCACCTGATCGACCTGCAGCGCCGACGGCAGCTTCTGGCTGGACATGCAGTACTTCAACTACTGCCAGGGCCTGACGATGACCGGACCGGCGTTCCACGAGCTGTTCGGCGGCGCCGCCGCGCAAGCCCGAGTCGGCCATCGAGCAGCGCCACATGGACCTGGCCGCCAGCATCCAGTCGGTCACCGAGGACGTCATGCTGCGCGATGGCCGGCGAGGTGCATCGGCGAGACGAAGATGAAGAACCTGGTGCTGGCCGGCGGCGTGGCGCTCAACTGCGTGGCCAACGGCCGGCTGCTGCGCGAGGGCCCGTTCGACGACATCTGGATTCAGCCGGCGGCCGGCGATGCCGGCGGCGCGCTCGGCGCCGCCCTGTTCACGTGGCACCAGCTGCTCGACAACCCGCGCACGGCCAACGGCCGCGACTCGCCAGCAGGGCAGCCTTCTCGGTCCACGCTACACGACCGACGAGATCTGCGAGTTCCTCGACGGGCTGGGCGTGACGTACCACGCGGCATCGCAGCGAGCGCGAGCTGCGTCGACGAGGTGGCCGATCTGCTCGACAGACGACAAGGTCGTCGGCTGGTTCCAGGGCCGGATGGAGTTCGGGCCGCGCGCGCTCGGCGCGCGCAGCATCATCGGCGACCCGCGGTCGCCGACGCATGCAGGCCACGATGAACCTCAAGATCAAGTTCCGCGAGAGCTTCCGGCCGTTCGCGCCGATCGTGCTCGAGTCGGAGGCGCATCGAGTGGTTCGGCCTCGAGGACGGGCAGGCGAGCCCCTACATGCTGCTCGTCGCGCCGGTGCGCGAGGAGCACCGCGTGGCGATCGACGAGGCGACGCGGGAGAAGATGGCGAGCGACCCGACCTGCGCAACCGCGTCAACGTCCCGCGGTCGACCATTCCGGCGGTCACGCACGTGGACTACAGCGCGCGCCTGCAGACCGTGGACGACGGCGCGCAACCCGCGCATGACGAGGCTGCTGCGAAGCGTTCCAGCGCGAAGACCGGCTGCCCGGTGCTCGTCAACACCAGCTTCAACGTCCGCGGCGAGCCGATCGTCTGCACGCCCGAGGACGCGTTCCGGTGCCTTCTTGGCGACCGAGATGGACGCGCTCGTGATGGAAGACGTGATCGTGCTCAAGAAGGACGTCTCGGACCGCGTAGACGCGGCCGAGCGAGAGAAGCACCTGGCGCAGTTCCAGTTGGACTAGTGACCGTGGAGGGCTGGAGAACGAGCCTGCGCTGATGACCGTGGAGGTAGGAGATCGCACAGGGTACCTGGAGGATGTTGATTCGGGTGCACGGCGTCGGTGGAAACACATGAGTTGCTCCACGGGGGGCGACAAGCCGGTGAGCGGGGGAGGTGCCGTCGGGCGGCCTCCGTTGGAGCGGCCCGATGATCGACAGTGCGCAATCGCGCTGCAGGGAGCGAGCATTTCGAGCGCGGCGTCCGTAGGCGTGCGACAGGGATCGAGACGAGGGACAAGGCCGGGTAGGACCCGCGCGATGGCGATAGGTCGAAATGCGAGCGGACGGAAGCGCGAGTGCCAGCGCCGCCCTGGACTGGCCAGCCGCGACGGGAACTCGCCGCTCAGCCGGCGGTACCGAGCGAGGTAGTTCGATGCAATGGTCTGATGTGACAAAAGCACCGCCTCGGAAAGCAGCTTCGACAGTTCGCCGGGCTGTTCCTGGTCGTGTTCCTGGGCCTCGCGGCCTGGCGCTGGTTCGGCGGGCGAGAGGACGCCTGGGCCGTCGGTCTCGGCGTGATGGCCGTCGTGGTCGGCGTGATCGGCCTGGCGTTCCCGCCGGCGATTCGGCCCATCTACACGGGCTGGATGATCGCGGCGTTCCCGATCGGCTGGACCGTGTCGCGGGTGGTGCTCGGCGTCGTGTTCTTCCTCGTCGTGACGCCGATCGCGTCGGCTTCCGCCTGACCGGCCGCGACCGCTCTGGCTTCGTCGCCGGCAGCGGCCGAGCTACTGGTCGACGAAGCGCCAGCCGGCAGGCGCCCGCGAGTACTTCCGGCAGTCATGAGTGAATCCTCTGGCACGCGCTCCACGCGTCCAGGTGACTGACCAGACATCGAAGGTGCCATCGTGCGGCCGTGCGCTTCGCCATGGTCGTGGCCGTTGGGCTCTGCGAGGTCGTCGCGCGCGTCGTGTACCCGACGCCGCCGGAGCCCGGCGCGCGAGCCGCAGCTTCTGCTACCAGTCGGACCCCGAGCGTGGCTTCTTCCACGTGCCGAACCAGGCAGGGATACCTCGACGACGGCCTGGCGACCATCAACGCGCTGGGTCTTCGGGGACCACTGCCGGAGGATGCCGAAGCCGGACGGCGCGTTCCGCGTGCTGGCGGTCGGCGACTCGACTCACCTTCGGGTGGGGTGTGGACGACGACGAGACGTACTGCGCGCAGCTCGAGGCGACGGCTGCGATCGAGCGCTTCCCTGACCGCGAGCCGTCACGCGTCGTCAACGGCGGTGTCAGCGCCTACGACCTGAAGCAGGCCGCGCAGCTGCTCGAAGCAGCTTCGCCCCGAAGCTGCACGCCCGACGTCGTGCTGGTCGGCTTCTTCTGGAACGACCTGCCGTACGAGGCGCGTCATCGCCGGACGGGCGAGCCCGGCGAGCGCGGCCGTCGCGCTCGCCGGTGGACGGCGCGCGACGTCGCGGCGCGACGCCCGAAGACGTTTCGCATCGGCAACCAGCCGTCGGCCTCAATCGGATGCTTCGCCAGAGCCGCGCTGCTGTATCGTGCTGCGGCACGCCTGGCTCGCGGCCGTTGCGCCCACCGATGCGGCAGACAACCAGGTGCAGTGGGAGATGGCGCTGCTCGAGGGCGACGAGTCGCCGGCCATCAGACGAGGCCTGGCGCGAAGTCGGCGAGACGCTTGCCGAGCATTCGCGCACTCAGCCGAAGCCGACGGGTTTTCGGTCGGCGTCGTCATCATGCCGATTCGCGCCCAGGTCGGAAGGCAGCTATCCGAACGCCGCCTACCAGACGCGCGTGCGGGCGCTCGCCGAGGCGCAGGGGTTCTTCGTGGTCGACCCGCTTGCCGAAGCTCAGTGCCGCGCCCGATCGCGAAAGCCTGTTCATTCCGTACGACCGCATGCACCTTTCGGCCGAGGGCAACGCGATCGTCGCCGAGGCCGCCTTCGAGGCGCTGCAGAGCAGCGCCTCTCGGATACCTCCAGGAGGCACACGATGAATCAGTTCGATGAAATTGCCAAGACCGAGCGCCAGGGCAACGTCGTCACCGAGTTCTGGTACTTCCTGAACCAGACCAAGAAGTGGTGGCTGCTGCCGATCGTCGTCATCCTGCTGGCGTTCGGCCTGCTGATGGCGCTCTCGGGCACCGCCGCGGCGCCGTTCATCTACACGCTGTTCTAGCACGAACCGGTGCCCCGATGCGATACGGCGCAGCTGCGCGCGGCCCTCCGGCTCGACGCTCGAACCGCGACTCGTCCGAGCGGATTGCGCGGCTGCGCTGCCGCGCCGCTCGCAAAGGCGGGCTGGCCGGCAATCCGCTCTGCCTGCAGCGCGGTTTCGCGCTGGCGCCGATCGCGTCAGTTCATGAGTCGGCCGCGCCGTCAGCGGGACGTCTCTAGTCGTCTGGGCGCTGCTGGCGACGAGCTGTGCGCTCGTCAGGCGACGCAGGCGCCGCGCTTCCTCGTGGAGCACGAGTGGGCCGGGCGCGGCCAGTGGATGGCCGCCGACCTGCACATGCATACGAAGTTCTCGGACGGCGCGAACACGGTGGCCGAGCTGGCGGACGCGCGCGCGGACGTACGGGTGCCAGGCGATCGCGATCACCGATCATGCCGACGCGGGACTGAAGGCAGCGACGCCCGAGTACCAGGCCGACATCGAGGCCGCGCGCGTGCGCGAATCCGGATCTCGTGATTCTCGCCGGGCTCGAGTGGAACGTGCCGCCGCGTGGCGGCGACGAGCACGCCACGCTGCTCGTGCCGCCCGGCCCGCAGGAATGGGCGACGCTGGCGGAGTTCAAGGACCGCTTCGACGACTACGACCTCGGTGACCGTCCGAAACCCGACGCCGCCGAGGCCCTGCGCTGGCTGGCCGGCAGGTCCGAGGGCGACTCGGGCGGGCCGCTCGTCGTCTACAACCACCCGAGCCGGAAGGACGCGTCGAGCATGGACAACGTGGCGGACCTCGAGGCCTGGACGGCCGTCAACGACGTCGTCGTCGGCTTCGAAGGGCGCGCCGGGCCACCAGGGCGACCGAGCGATCGGCTCGTACATCGTACACGGAGAAGACCGTCGACCGGTGGGACCCGGTGGCGGCCCGGACCGGCGACGCGTGGGACACGCTGCTCCAGCGCGGCGTCGACGTGCACGGCGCGCTCGCCGCATCGGACTTCCACACGGCCAATCCCGGGCGATCTCAACGACTACTGGCCGTGCCAGTTCTCGGAGACCTGGCTGTACGTGCCCGAGCGGACGCCGACCGGCGTGCTCCGGGCCCTGCGCGCCGGAACGTTCTTCGGCGCGCACGGCCGTATCGCGCGTGAGGTCGAGCTGACCGTGAACGTGGACGGGCTGCCGAGGCCGGCAATCGCCGGCGAGACCATCGAGGTGCCGGCCGGGACGGCCGTGACCGTGTCGCTGCGGTTCTCGGTGCCCGAGCGCGACTGGAAGGACGAGCCGAACCGGATCGACGCCGTCGAGTTCATCGTCATCACGCCGGCCGCCGTACGCGTCCTGTCGCAGGCCGTGACCGGAACCGGCCCGCAGGTCGTCTCGCAGACGGTCGATGCCGGCGAAGGATGGCTTCGTGGTCCGTGCTCGCGGCCGGCGCGTCGTTTCTGACGGCCCCGACCTGATGTTCTACACGAACGCGATCCGCGTCGTACGGAGGGGCGGGCCTCAGCCCGCCCGGATCCCGAATGGCGCATCGACGCGACAACCCGCCTGCCGCAGGCACGGCCATTTCCTGGCACTCGCGCTGGCGTGGACAGCGTTCGCCATCTACGGATCGCTCGTGCCGCTGAACTACCAGCCGATTGAGTGGGCCGTCGCCGTCGAGCGTTTCCGCAACCTGCCGCCGCTCTGGTTCGGCATGGGCAGCCGCGCCGACTGGGTGGCGAACATCCTGCTGTTCGTGCCGGTCACGTTCCTCTGGATGGGCGCGATCACGTGCGACCGCGGCCGTGCGGCTCGCGCGCTTCGCGGCCGCGGCGCTGGTGCCCGCTGTCGACCGCGACGGCCATTGCCCTCGAGTTCACGCAGATCTGGTTTGCCGGACGCACCGTTTCGCTGAACGACATCCTGGCCGAGACGATTGGCGGCGCGATTGGCGTGCTGCTCTGGCTCGGCGCAGGCCGGGCGCGTGGTGCGGTGGCTGCGCTCGTACGCCACCGAGCGGCAGCCGCGGTCGCAGCTCGAGTGGCTGCTCGGCGCGTACGTGATCGGCCTGGTCATCTACTCGGTGATCCCGCTCGACCTGACCGTGAGCCTGACCGAGCTCTACCACAAGTGGCAGAGCGGTCAGGTGCTGCTGGTGCCGTTCTCGTATCCGTACGAGTCGGCCACCACGGTGGTCTATCAGTTCTTTGCCGACACGGTGGAGTTCGTCCCGGTGGGCGCCTGGGCGGCGCTCGCGCTTCGACGCCGCGCCCGGGTGTCGTTCGCCGCTCATCGTCGGGCGTCGCGGCGGGCGCCCTGCTGGCCGTGGCAATCGAGTTCGCGCAACTGCTCGTGCTCAGCCGGTTCACCGACGTCACAGACATCCTGTTCGGCTCGGCCGGCGCGGCCGTGGGCGCGTGGCTCGTGGCACGGGGCGACGAGCGGTCCGCGGCCGCCGAACGAATCGCAAAGAGCCGGACCCTGTTCGGGCCTGCCGCGTTCTGGCTCGCGGTGCTGGCCGGCTACTCGCTGTTTCTTGCGGTCGGGTTCTGGTTGCCGTTCGACTTCAGCCAGAGACCGCGATCTGGTGAGTGCCCGATATCAGGACTTCTTCAGAGTGCCGTTCCTCGCGCTATACCAGGGCAGCGAGTTCAACGCGATCAAACAGGCGCTGGTCCGCATGTTGCTCTTCGCGCCGGTCGGCGTGATCTGGGCGTACATCGCGCGGCTGGCTGCTTCCAGGCCCATCCGTCTCGGGCTAGGCGCGCTGGGTTTCGTGTACGCGGCCGTGCTCGCGTTCGGCATCGAGGCGGTCCAGATCCTGATGCCCTCGAAAGTCGCCGACTTTACGGAGGTTCTGTTGTGCACGGCAGGTGCGGCCGGCGGATTGCTCGTCACCGGGCGACTGCTTGACGCGGCCCCTGCGGCGCCCGCTCCCGTCGCTCCACTGGCAACTGGCCCCGCTCCTGGCGCTCCACCAGCAACTGCCCGCGCGCCGGCTGTCCCTGCGCCCAGGCCCGTTCAGCGGCGCATGCTTCGCGTCGTGCGGCTGCACGAAGACGCGCAGCCCCCGAAGAAAGAGCCGGGCCGCTGAATGCCGGCTGCCGACGCACCGATTTCGCCGGCCAGATTCCGGGTCTCATGCGCGGCGCTGGCCGTGATGGCCGCCGCGTGTGCCGCCTACGTCAGCCTGGTGCCGTTCCGGTTCGCGGTGCCCGCGGAGATCCCGTCGCTCGTCGAGTTGCTCTGGACCAACGGCCGCGTCGGCGGCATGCTGCATGGCAACGGCCTGGCCAACGTCGTGCTGTTCGTCCCCTTCGGCTTCTTCGGCCTGGGCGCGCTCCTCGCCGAGCGATCTGGGTGGTGGCGGTGGGTGATGGCCATGCTCGCTGTCGCCGCCGCGTCCGTCGCCACGAGCATCGGCATCGAAGCGCTCCAGGTATTCGTGCCCGGCCGTACGCCCGCCCTCGCGGACATCGTCGCCCAGACCGTCGGCACCGGGGTCGGCTTTGCAGGGTGGATGATGCTCGGGCGCGAGGCCCGCGTCTGGGCCTCGCGATTCACCACCGGTCACACGTCGGCTCTTCGCCTGGCACTGGGCATCTACACGGCCATCTACGCGCTCTATCTCGTGCTGCCGCTCGACGTCACCGTCGATCCAGGTGTGCTGGCTGAGCGATTCCGAAATGGCCGGATAGTGTTCGATCCAATGCAGTCGCCCGCGCTCACGTGGGACCTGCTGCCGTCGCTCATCGCGGACCTGGTGATGGCCGTCCCGGTGGGCGTGTTTGCGTCCCTGGTCGGAGTGGCGCCGGGCGCGCGCCGGCCGCCCCTGCGCGCGTTCGTCCTGGCGGCGCTCGTCTTCGCCGCAGGCGAGATCGCGCAGGTCTTCGTGCAGTCGCGCACGGCCGACGTCGTCGATCTCGCGGCCGCGCTCGTCGGGGCGGCGGCCGGCGTGGGCCTGGCTCCGCGATCGGCACGACGGCGTCGGCCGGCCGTGACGGCCGGTCGCCGCGCCAGGCCGGTGCTCGTCGCGAGTCTTGCGGCCGTCACGGGCCTCTACGTCGCTTACAACTGGAGCCCATTCGACTTCAATCTCTCGCGCGACTTCATCGCCAGCCGGATCGGCCGGTTCCTGGCCGTCCCGTTCGCCGGCTACTACCAGAACGCCGAGTTCAAGGCGCTGTCGGACGCCACCATCAAGCTCTCGATCAGCGTGCCGTTCGGCGTGCTGCTGCAGCTGCTCGTCCGCCCGGACCTGTCACGCCGTATCGGCGCGGCCTGACGCTCGTCATCCTCGGCGCGGCCGCCGTGTTCTTCAGCGCGGTGGAGCTCGGCCAGGTGCTGCTCCCGTCGCGCTATCCGGACAACACGGACGTGCTCCTCGCGGTCGTCGGCGTGTGGGCCGGCATGCGGTTCACACGACAGTTCCAGTCGCGGGCAGTCCAACAATGAGAGGTTGTTCGTCCGCGCATTGCACCTCCGCGTATTACAGATGACCGACTAGATCGATTACAAGAAGCCGGTCAAATTCGTTACAATTACCGGGTTGCTCGCGCCGGATGGTCGTCGAGGACCAGCCGGCATGGGCGCCGCATCTCCGTTCCCGGTCAATCCTTCGACGGGCACCCACGCGTCATTTCGTGGACCCATCACTCGCCGTGGCCGCCCTCCGCGCTTCTCCGGACCGGCTTCTCAAGGACCTCCAGCTCTTCGGACTGCTCCTCGAGTCACTGGTCGTGCGCGACCTTCGCGTGTACGCGCAGGCGATCGACGGCCGCGTCCTGCACTACCGGGACAACACCGGCCTCGAAGTCGATGCCATCGTCGAAGCCGCCGATGGGCGCTGGGCCGCAGTCGAGATCAAGCTCGGCTCGCGACAGGTGGAGAAGGGGGCGCACACGCTGCGCCGATTCGTCGAACGGGTTGACACATCGAAATCCGGCGAACCATCCAGCTTGGTCGTGATCACGGGAACTGGTTATGGCTATGTCCGGGAGGACGGCGTGGCAGTGGTGCCCATCGGCGCGCTCGGCCCCTGACCGCGGCCGTCTCTCGCGCCAGTCTTCTGCCCCGAAACGGACAAGCAGACTCAAGGCACGTCAGCGGCAGACTTCCCGGTTGGCCACCGTTGAGAACGTGGAGTGCATGGAGAGCCTCCGGCGACCACAAGCCGCAGCAGCGCTTGGTCGCCGTGGCCGCGAGCGGCGCTCGCGCGGCCTCCGGCCGCGGGCGTCGGGTCCGGCCGGGCGCCGATGAGCCGCCGAGTCCGGTGGGCCGGTGCAGTCCGGGGCGGCTCGTCGGCGCCCGGTCGGCCCCGACGGGGCCACGGCGACCGGTGGACGACACGGGGCGGAGGCGCACCTCCACGGGCTCCACGTCTCCAGGGTCCCCTTGCCCTGGCGTCCGGTACCGCCACGGTCCGGTTCGTCGTGTGCGGGCGTCGCGGCACGCGACGTGCTCAACTGGGACTTGGGATCTGGGGTGATTCAGTCTGGACGCGCTGCCTCGAGAATGTCTCGCAGGCCTGCCAGTTGCGCGGCCAGCTGAGCCTCTCGACCTGCGACCGCAGGCCATCGCGCGTCTGGCCTCGGTGAGGGCGAGCAGGTCGACCACGGACCGGGCCCAGGCCTCCGGGCCGTCGGCCACGACGCATCCCTTCGTCGACGCCGGCCGGCAGGCCCTGCGCACCGCGGGCGTGACGACGACCGGCAGCCCGGCCGCCGAGCGACTCCAGCACCTTGTTCTGCAGGCCCCGGGCGGTGAAGAGAGGCGCGACTGCCACGGCGGCCCGCCACAGATACGGCTGCACGGCGTCGACGCGGCCCGTGACTTCGATGGACGAATCGCGATCGGCCAGCGCCGCACAGCGCGTGTCGGCTTGCGCGCCGACGATCAGGAACCGCGCGCCCGGCCGGGCGGCGACGACGCGCGGCCAGACTTCCGCGGCGAACCAGTGCACGGCCTCGACGTTCGGCTCGTAGTCCATCATGCCGGTGAAGACGACGACGGGCTGGCTCGGCGGCGGACCCGTCGGCCTGAACGCGTCGACGTCCACGCCGTTCGGCACGACCTGGACGCTCGCGCTGAGGCGCGAGCGCCAGACAGCGCGTCGCGCTTCGTGCTCGCTGACGACGAGCACGGCCCGCGCCCGTTCGCTGGCCGCGCGTTCGAAGGCCGCAGAGCGTCCGTGCTTCGCGCGCGTAGATCCGACGATCGCGGCCACGACGCCTGACCGGCCAGCCGCGTCGCCACTTCACCGAGTCCACGTCCACCATGTCGAGCACGAACGGCAGGCCGGCGAGCGGCGGCTCCATGGCGAACCGCGCCATGCCGGAGCAGTAGGCGAGGACGACGTCCGGCCGCTCGGCCGTGACCATCGCCGCGAGCTTCGCCTTCGCGTCCGGCGCGTCGAGCAGCGAGTGCGTGAGCGGCCGGGACGAGGCCAGTCGCGAGCGCGCCGCGGACGTAGTTGCGCAGCCCGCGGCACTCGTGCGGTCACGACCGACCTCGCGAACGGCACATTCGCCGCCTCGCCGCCTCCTCGTCGTCGTGCACGAGCGAGAACAGCGACACGTCTGCCCATCGCGACATCTCGCGCAGCAGGTGGTACGCGCGAATCCGGTCGCCGCGGTTGGGCGCGTAGGGCAGGCGGTGCGTGAGGAAGAGGACGCGCATCAGCGGCGACTCACGGACACGTGAATCTGGGAGCTGGAACTGGAATCTCATCCGGGAGCCGACATCTGGAATCTTATCGGGGAACCGGCACGCAGGACCTCCAGTCCCTCCACGGTCCCTGTTCTCCACGTCCCCCACGGTCTTCCGTCCCGGGGGAGACAGGCTCGTGCACACCGTGTGGGACTGATGCTATTGTCGGCCCATGGGACAGCCCGATCGGGGCGGCAGGCCTGCGAGCTACGAAGATCTGCTCGCAGTTCCGGACCACCTCGTAGCCGAGATCGTCGATGGGGACCTGTACGCAACGCCACGCCCGGCCCCTCGACATGCCGCCGCGGCCTCGGGGTTGGGCGGCGCGCTGCACGGTCCTTTCGATCGCGGCCGGGGGGGACCGGGTGGCTGGTGGATTCTGGACGAGCCCGAACTGCACCTCGGCCCGGACGTGCTCGTTCCCGACCTGGCCGGGTGGCGGCGTGAGCGGATGCCCCGACTGCCGGAAGAGGCGTTCTTCTCTGTTGTCCCCGACTGGGTCTGTGAAGTGGTCTCACCATCGACGGCCGCTCTCGATCGCGTGAAGAAACTCGGCGTCTACGCTCGCGAATCGGTGGCATACGCCTGGCTGATCGATCCGATTGCCAGAACGCTGGAGGTCCTCCGGCTCGAAAGCAACCGCTGGGCCATCGTCCTTTCAGCCACGGGTCAGGACACCGTTCGTGCCGCGCCGTTCGACGCTCTCGACCTGGACCTCG
Organism: uncultured Acidobacteriota bacterium; assembly: GCA_963752045.1. GTDB lineage: Bacteria > Acidobacteriota > Vicinamibacteria > Vicinamibacterales > SCN-69-37 > DATKDF01. The sequence continues at coordinate 304,701 of CAVVWN010000004.1, forward strand.
TCACTCTCTGGGGCGACCCGCCGGTGTAGAGATGGAGGGGCGGGCTTCAGCCCGCCCTGTGCCCTGGGACGGCTGCGAGCTGGTGGATCGCGCGCAAGCGCACTCGCGAGAACCTGGTGCAGATGCTCTGCGAGCCCTGCACCTACTGCGACGGCAAGGGATACGTGCTCTCCGAGAGCAGCATGGCCCAGAAGGTGCTGCGAGAGATCGAGAAGGACCTGCCTCGCTTCTGCGGCCGCCGGATCGCGGTGACCGTGAACCGGCAGGTTGCCGAGCAGCTCCTGGGACCGGAAAAGCGGACTCTGGAAGCCCTCGAACAGGAGCTGGGCCGCGAGATCGAGATCCGCACCCGGGCCGGGGTGCATCAGGAGCAGTTCGAGATCGACGCCCTCGACGAGGGCGCCGCCATTTCGCTCGACCTCCCCTGGCTCTCCAGCAAGGCCGAAGCGCAGGAGCAGCCCTCGGCTTCAGAGGAGGCGGCTCCGATCCAGGCGACGCCCGCGGAGACGGAGGGCATCGGCTCGCCGGCGAGCGAAACGGAGCCCGCTCCCCAACAGGACCCGTCCGTCGAGCCGGCCTCCAGTGAAGCCCCGATGTCCGAAGCGCACGTGGCGGGGGAGGTCTTCCCGGCCGCTCTCGAATCCGCGGAGGCTCCCGCGGAGGAGGAGGAAACCATCCTCACCGCCCCTCGCCATCGCTTGACGAGTCGGCTAGATCCCCGATAATGCAAGGTTCCCCGGAACGAGAGGAATCGTGATGTACGCGGTGGTGCGCACCGGCGGCGAGCAGGTGCGCGTGACTCCTGGCGACGCCGTGCGGGTCGAGAAGCTCCCCGGGGAGGTCGGCGAGCCCGTCGCGCTCGACCAGGTTCTCCTGGTGGGCGGCAACGGCGAGACCCGGGTCGGTACTCCCCTGGTCGAAGGAGTCAAGGTCGTCGGGACGATCACCGATCAGGGCCGTGGCCCGAAGATCATCGTCTTCAAGATGAAGCGCCGCAAGGGCTACCGGCGCAAGATGGGACACCGACAGGACTACACCGAGATCCGCGTCGACTCGATCGAGTCCTAGCGGACCGGACACCGGACCGCTGCGGTGAGCCGCCGCCGAATTCGGGCGGCCGCCGCGGGGAGCGGGGATTCGCAGATGTCGCACAAGAAGGGACAGGGAAGCTCGCGAAATGGTCGCGACAGCCACGGGCAACGCCGCGGCATGAAGCGCTTCGGCGGTGTAGACCGTCGGGCCGGGAACATCCTCGTTCGCCAGCTCGGGACCCGGATCCACCCGGGCTCGAACGTGGGTCTCGGCAAGGACTACGCCCTCTTCGCGCTTGCGACGGCAAGGTCTCCTACGATCGCTCGCGCGGCAGGATCGTGGCGACGGTCGAGCCGGTCGACTACCGGAGCGCCCCGGGACCCGTCTCTGCGCGATCGGCTGTCCGGGGCCCCGGCTCCGGACGCGCGATGACGTCACGGGTCTCCTTCATCGACGAGACGATCTTCACCACCGTCGCGGGCCACGGCGGCAACGGGATCGTCGCCTTCCGCCGGGAGGCCCCGTTCCCCGGGGCGGACCGAATGGCGGCGACGGGGACGCGGCGGCGACGTCGTGATCGTCGCCGACGGGAATCTCGCCACCCTGTCGGACCAGGGGTGCCAGGCGCGAACTGAGGCGCGAAAATGGCGCCGACGGGGGCGGTGCGAGCGCACCGGCGCCGACGGCGACGACGCGGTCGCCCGCGTCCGTGGGTACGGTCGTCTACGATCTCGACGCGAGCACCGAAGGCGCGCGCAGCGAGGCGAAGCCGAGCGAAGTCGGCGGCGCGAGGCGCCGAGGCACCCTGCTCGCGGATCTCGTCGAGAGCGGCCAGCGCGTCGTCGTCGCCCGCGGAGGGCGCGGGGGCCTCGGCGACACGCGCTTCAGCGCCCCGCCCGCCAGGACCCCCGACTCGCCACGCCGGGAAAGCCCGGCGAAAGGCGCAGCTGCGACTCTCCCTCAAGCTCCTGGCCGACATCGGGCTGGTGGGAGCACCGAACGCCGGAAAGTCCACGCTTCTTCGCCGCATATCGGCTGCCGCCCGCCGGGTGGCGGACTATCCCTTCCGCCACCCTCGTCCCCGCCCTCGGTGTCGCCGCCGTCGACGACAGGCGCTTCGTCGTCGCCGACATTCCGGGGCTCATCCAGGGCGCGAGGCGAGGGCGTCGGGCTCGGCGACCACTTTCTCAGGCACATCGAAAGGACTCGCGTCCTCGTTCACCTGCTGGACATCGGGCACCCGGGCGCACGAGGATCGCGACCTCCTCGCACACTACGATTCGACCCGGCGCGAGCTGGAGGCCTACGACGAAGCGCTGGTGCATCGCGTTGGAGATCGTGGCGCTCAACAAGATCGACCTGATCGCCGACCGCGATGTCCTTCGCGAGCCGGAGGCGGCGCTCCGCTCCCGTGGCCGAGAGGTGGTCCGGATTTCCGGCGCCACCGGAGAAGGAGATCGGCGAGCTGCTGCGCTCCATCTCGCGCGCGATCGACGCGGAGGCGACGGACGACCATGGCTGAGCTGTCGCAAGGCCGCGAAGCAAGCGCGGCGCATCGTGGTCAAGGTCGGAAGCGGCGTGCTCACCAGGGGGAGCGCGCTTCGGCTGCGGATCTTCACGGAGATCGCCCGCGAGATCTCCGAGCTCCGCGACTCCGGGCGCCAGGTGGTGCTGGTCAGCTCGGGGGCGATCGCGATGGGGAGCCGCACTCTCGGCTGGTCGCACCCGGGCCGCTCGATCCCCGAGAAGCAGGCCGCAGCGGCGGTCGGGCAGATCGGGCTCTCGGATCTCTACCGGCGGCGGTTCGCGCGCTTTGGCGGGTCGGCGCCCAGGTGCTCGTGACACGGGGTGGGCTCGACGACCGCGAGCGCTACCTCAACGCGCGCCGCACCCTGCTCACGCTGCTGCGTCTCGGGGTGGTTCCGATCGTGAACGAGAACGACACCGTCGCTACCGAAGAGATCCGCTTCGGGGACGACGACAGCCTCCTGCGACGGTGGTCAACCTGGTCGCGGCGGACCTGCTGGTGATCCTCACGGACGTGGACGGCCTCCACACTCGCGCGCCGGAGCCCGGAAGGCGAAAACCGCCTCTCTACGGTGTCATCGAGTCGATCACGCCGGAGATCGAGCGAGCCGCCGGTGGGTCCACCAGCGCGTTCGGGCGCGGGGGGATGATCACGAAGCTCGCCGCGGCACCAAACGCGGCGCGCTCCGGCGCCGCCACCGTGGTGTGCAACGGCGCGATGCGGAATGTCATCACGCTGGTGGCGGCGGGAGAGCCCGTCGGAACCCTCTTCGCCTCCGGAAGCCGGCTGGCCAGCCGCAAGCACTGGCTCGCCTTCACCGCTCATCCGCGGGGACGTCTGGTGGTGGATGGAGGAGCGATCCGCGCGCTGGTGGAGAGAGCCCGAGTATCCTCCCCGCGGGCATCGTCGGCGTCGAGGGGAATTTTGGAATCGGGGACCCGGTTTCGTGCGTGGATGAACGCGACCGCGAGTTCGCCCGGGGGCTCGTAGCCTATGCTTCGGCCGACGTGAACCGTATCAAGGGTAGCCCCACGCGGAGGATCACCCAGCTGCTAGGATATTCGAACGGCGACAAGGTGATCACCGCGACGACCTCGTGCTTCTCGGCGGTGACATCCAGGGGTGACGCGGCCCGCTGCAGGCGGGCGCACCCCCGAGCCGGGTGGGCTTTTTTTCGAGCCAAAATGGAACTGAAATGAACTTGGAAGCCCCAGATCCGGGACCTCGCCAGGCGCGCGAGGGAAGCCTCGCTCGGCTCGCCGACCTCGGTGGTGGAGCGAAGGATGCGTGGCTGCTGCGCTCGGCGGAGCGACTGGAAGCCGCCAAGCAGCGCATCCTCGACGAGAACCGCAAGGACATGGAGGAGGCCGAGGCCAAGGGTGTGGTGGCCCCCATGGTGAGGCGACTCGCTCTCGAGGGGAACAAGTGGGCGGACATGATCGACGGCCTGCGCACCATCTCGGCCCTGCCCGATCCCATCGGCGAGATCCTTGAAATGAAAGTGCGTCCCAATGGCCTGCGCGTGGGCCGAATGCGCATTCCGCTGGGTGTGATCGGTATCATCTACGAGTCCCGACCCAACGTGACCGTCGACGCGGCGGCCCTGTGCGTGAAGGCGGGAAACGCCGTGGTCCTGCGCGGGGGATCCGAGGCAATCCGCTCGAATCTGGCCCTCGCCGATGAGCTGCGCGCGGCAGCCGAGGAAACCGGCGTTCCCGCGGATGCGATCGGCGTCGTCTCACGCACCGATCGCTCCGCCATCGACGTGCTGCTCCATGCCGACGAGTTCATCGACCTGATCATTCCGCGGGGCGGACCGGGGCTGATCCGCAAGGTCACAGAGACTTCCACGATCCCGGTCATCAAGCACGATGCAGGAGTCTGCCACGTCTTCATCGACTCCAGTGCAGATTGCGAGATGGCCACGGCGATCGTTCGCGAGTCCAAGATCCGGCAGGTCGCGCTGTGCAACAGACG
>CAVVWN010000005.1:0-371194 GCA_963752045.1 uncultured Acidobacteriota bacterium
ACGTTGCGCTGGCCGGCGAGGGTCCGATCCTGGGCATCCTGCGCGCGCACGCCGTGAGCGGGCCCACACGCTTCGGCTGGAGCACTGAATGTTCCGGAGACGCCGACGACGATGACGAACGGGTCGCCGTCGAGGATCAGCTCCTGACCCATCCAACCTCCGGGCGCCTCGAAGTGGGACCGCCAGAACGCGTGCGTCAGCAACGACCTTGCGACGGTACGGGGCCGAGCTGCTCTTCTTCGCTCTCGCAGACGGTGCCGAGCGCCGCTCGACGCGAACCACGTCGAAGAACTCGCGCTCACCTGCGCGCCGATAACATGCGTTCGGCGCGGCGTCGCGCTCCGCAGATAACGCTGCGTTGGAGACGCATCGCGTAGATGTCGTCGAAGACCGACGAGCGATCGCCGAGCTCCCTGTAGGTGCCGAACGACACGGTGTCGAACCCGCTGCCGTCCGTCGAGCGTCGATATCCGACCAGCCAATCCATGTCGCGCACGGCCGGCGTGGGGGCGAGAAGATGGCGTTGGCGGCAGCAAAGATGGCGGTGTTGGCGCCGATGCCATGCGGCGAGCGAGAGCACCGCCGTCAGCGTGAACAGCGGCGCGCGCGCAAGTGGGCGGACGGCCTGCTCGGGCCTGTCGACGAACGCATCCATGGTCGGGACCTCGCTACGATCACGCGCGGAGGCCCGCGATGGTTAACCCGGTGCGCGTCTGGTCCGCTCAGCCGTCGAGCGCGCCGATCCGCGCGTCGATGTCGGCCAGGGCCTGCTCGAGCGCGGCGCGGCGGGCCTTGTGCGAGGCGCCTTCGAGCTGGCGGACCAGGTCCGCCCGCGCCAGGCGCAACGATTCGAGCGCCCGGAACCGCCTCGGGGTCGGGTGGCGGTCCCAGACGGCGCTCGGACCGCTCGTGTTCGAGCTGGTCGAGCCGCTCCTGAATGCGTGAATCGGTGTCGATCAGGCCTTCGCCGGCATCACCCATGTCGTTGCCCCATCCCTCGAAAGATCACGTGCGGTAGCATTTACGCCCATCATGCTGCGGGTGTTTCTCGCCACCACGTTTCTCTGCGCGCAGGTCCTGCTCGTCGTGACCTCGCAGTTTTCCGCGGCCCGCTGGTTCAGCTGGGCCCCGCATACGGCCCAGGTACATTACATGATGACCGTGGAGGTCGACGGCGTCCCGCTCGCCCCGGACGCCATCGCGCGCCGCTTCGGCATCCCCGCAAACGGCTGGGAGGTGCACGCCATCCAGAACGTGAAGGACCTCCTCATGCAGCACGCCCGGACGTACGGGCGCCACGAACGGTCGACGGTCACGATGCGGTATTCGGTCAACGGACGGCCGGAAGAAGCGTGGACCTGGACGTCGGAGCCCGAAACCGATGAAGTGGTCGGCCTCGACCCGTTGCGCCTCGAGCACCGCGGGTTGCCGCCCGCCCTCGTGATGGCAGCCCGCATCATGGCCGCCGCGCTCCTGCTGCGCGGCGACTCGACGTTTCGCGTCAACCTCCCCTACATCGAGCTCTTCGACGCACTGCTGCCGCCCGATGTCTTGAATCTCACGCTGAGGCTCTCGGCCGACGCGGGGTATCTGCTGATCCTCTTCAGCCCGTTCGTACGTGCCGGCGCGGGCCTCACCGGCTCGGCCTGATCTCGTCGGACTGCTCGCCTGCCGTCCGTGCCATTCGGTGGCGCACACCTACGTGGCCTGCATGCTCATCATCATCGCGCTCAGCAGCCGCCGCTCCGGCACAGGGCTCCTGCGCGGCGCAGGTCGTCATTCTGTACGCGGGAGCCGCACTGAACAAGACTCTCGACGTGGACTGGTGGAACGGGCGTTACTTCACCGCGTTCCTGATCGACCATCACGCCAACGCGATCTACGTGTGGGCCGCCTCGCTGTTTCCGGCAGGATGGCTCTCGACGATCATGGGCGTGCTCACCGTCGTCACGCAGTGGGTGCTCGCCGCCGCCTTCCTGCGGCCACGATGGACACCCGCCGGGATCGCGGTCGGGATTGTCTTCCACGGCGCGATGGTGATTCTCCTCAACAACACGTTCGGGCCCTTCATGCTGGCCCTCTTTGCCAGCTACGTCGGTCTTGCATGGAGCGACGCGTCGGACGAGGGTGCGCGCGCCGGCCCGGATCTGCCGGCCCGCCTCGCCCGGCTCTGGCGCCGGCCGGCATTCCTGTTCCTCCTGACCGCGCTCATGGCCAGCTCGGCCGTCGAGGGATGGGTGCGCAACGCGACGATGGTGGCCGCCTCGGGGAGCCTGCTGCCGGTGGCCGCCGGGGCTCTACCGCGTGCGGTCGCCGAGCCGCGTCCGCACCGTCCAGACGAGCGTCTTCCACCCGAGTGAGACACGCTGGCGCGTCGAGAACGCCGAACGGCCGGACGGGCGGGCCGCCCGCTCGACCGGCACCGACGTCACCCGCCGGCCGGCAAAGCCAATCATCGCCACGACGGTCTGCGGGCCCGGCGGCATCCGGAGCAGCCGCTCGACGACCGGCCGCGTGATGGCGACGTAGGAACCCGCGTCGATCGGCAGGCCCGTCAGCCTGCTCTGAAGCCGCTTGAACAGCCGCGATGTCAGCCGCCGAGCCGGCGACTCGTGATAGCGCCCGTGCCGGCCCCCGAACGCCACGTCATGCCCATCGTCGATGGCGCAGAGCAGCGAAGGCATCGCTTCAGGCGGGTCCTGCAAGTCGGCATCGATGATCACCACGACGTCGCCCGACGCCCGCGCGAGCCCGGCGACGATGGCGCGGTGCTGGCCGGTGTTCTCGTCGAGGCGCACAACGGTCACGCGGCGGTCGCCTGCGGCCAGCCGGTCCAGGACTGCCCCGGACTCGTCCGGACACGCGTCGTCGACGAAGACGATTTGGAGCGACGCCACATGGGACAAGAGCGAGCTCGTGATGCGCGCATGGAGCTCCGCGAGCGTGTCGGCGTTGCGATACACCGGCACGACGACGCTCACCGATCGTCGGGGAGAAGCGGGCACGTCGGCCGAATTCTACGGGAATCCCCGATTTCGGGACGCGCCTTTCGTCCGTTCGCGAACAGCGGGAAGTCGACCGCATCGACGGCGTGAATCTTCGCCGCCCGGCGGCGGCTGTGGCGCATTTCTGGCCGTCCGCTCAGGCGGAACGGCGCTTGCATCGCGATCGCGAGGAGGCCTGGCATGTGGCGCAACGTGAGAGACGCACTCCGCGGCTTCGGGCGCACGCCGGCGTTCACGGTGGCCGCCGTGCTTGCGCTCGGCATCGCCATCGGCGCCAACGCCGCGATTTTCAGCCTCGTCGACGGCCTGTGGCTGCGGCCGCCCGGCGTGGAGCGGCCGGGCGACATCGTCCGTGTCTTCCAGACGACGCAGACGTCGGCTGAAGGGCGCCTGGTCCTACCCCGAGTACGCGTCGCTTCGCGACCGAGCCTCGTCGCTGTCGATTCTGGCGGTCGGACGCCGCGGCGCCATTCTGGCGGCGCCCGACGGCACGCCCGAGCTGCTGCTCGCCAATGTCGTCTCGCACGATTTCTTCACGGTGCTCGGCGTGCGGGCTGCCGAGGGCCGGCTGTTCTCACCCGATGACGCGGCAGCGATCACGGCAGAACCGGTGCGTCGTGCTCGGGCACGACTTCTGGCTGCGCCGGTTCGGCGGCGACGCCTCGGTGGTCGGTTCGCGCATCACGCTCGGCACCGATCCCGGTACGCCCGTGACGGTCATGGGTGTGCTGCCGGTGTCGTTCCGGGAGCTCGACCCGGACTCCGATCGCGATCTGTGGATGCCCACGACCACGTGGGCGACCATGCACGGAGCGGCCGAGCTCGAGGGACGCGACAACCGGTGGTTCCAGCTGGTCGGCCGCCTCCGCCCCGGGCAGTCGGCCGAGGCCGCCGGGGCCGAAGTGGCGACGCTTGCCGCGACGCTCGCGTCGGAATGGCCCGATACCAACACCGCACGCAGCGGACGCGTCGTCGGAGATCTCACCTATCGTCTGAGAGGCGGCGGCAGCACGATCGCGGCCCTGCTCGGCCTCGTGCTGATCGTCGTCCTGATCACGTGCGTGAACATCGCGCATCTGCTGATGGCGCGGGCGGCGGGACGCCGGCGCGAGCTGGCGCTGCGGACGGCGCTCGGCGCCGGCCGGCGCCACCTGATCCGGCAGCTCTTCGTGGAGGCCGGCGTGCTCGGTGCGCTTGGCGCGGCGGCCGGTCTCGTCGTGGCCGCGTGGCTCATCCGCCTGCTCCCGTGGTTTCTGGTGGCACCGCCGGGCTTCCGTTCGTTCGAGGTCTTCCAGGCCGACGGCCGGGTGGTGTTGTTCACGCTCGGCGTGACGGCGATGACGACACTGCTCTTCGGCCTGGCGCCGGCGTTTGCCGCGGCGCGCGCCGATGTGAACGCGCTCATCAAGGGCGACTCGGCGCTCACCGGCGCCCCGCGCACGGACCGGCTCGTCGGACACGGACTGGTCGTCGTCCAGATTGCCGTGTCGCTGGCGCTCGTCTATGGCGCCGCTGTCCTCGCCGCGAGCTTCCGCGAGATTGGCCGCACCGACCTGGGCTTCTCGCGCGCGCCGATGCTCACGGCGTGGGTGCCGTACGGCGACGCGCCGTCCAGCTGCTCGACGAAGGGGCCCGGCGCGTGGCGGCCCTGCCTGGAGTCAGTCAGGTTGCCGTGGCCATTCGAGCGCCGCTCAGCCTCTCGGGCAGCGGCCTCGCCCAGCCGGTGGTCGTTCCGGGCGGCACGGCGCCGGCAACCGACGCGCCGCCAGACGTGAAATACGCCGCCGTCAGCGCGAACTACTTCGACGTGCTCGACGCCACCATCACACGAGGCCGCGCGTTCACCGACGCCGAGTCGCGCGGCGGCGAGCCAGTGGCACTGATCAATGAGGCGTTCGCCAACAGGTTCTTCTCCGGAGTCGATCCCATCGACCGATTCATCCGCCCGGGCGGAGCCGACGCGCTGGACCACCGGGTCGTGGGCGTGACGTCGAACGCGGTCATCAGTCGCATCGGCGAGCCGGCCGAGCCGTACTTCTACATCCCATACTGGCGAGCACGTACCGGCGAAGGCACGCTGATCATCCGGCCCACGACCGACGCGAACGCCCTGGGTCCCGATGTTCGTGCGGCGCTCCGCGACGTCGACCCGCGCCTCGATCCCGAGGCTCGTGATCACCATGCGGCAGTACATCGAGTTTTCGTCCGGTTCCTACCGGACGACGGCGGCCCTGGCGACGACGCTGGGCGCGATTGGCCTGCTGCTCATGACGCTCGGGCATCTACGGCGTGATGACCTACCAGACCGCGCGCCGCACGCGCGAATTCGGCATCCGTGTGGCCATTGGGGCCGGGCAGGGTCAGGTACTGAGGCTGGTGCTCGGAGAGGCCTGGCGGCTCGCGGGGGCCGGCTTGATCGTCGGCATTCCGCTCGCGCTGGCCGCCGGGTGGGCGATGACGTCGTTGCTCTTCGGCGTGAGCCCGTGGTCGGTGCCGTCGATGGTCGCGGCCGCGCTGGTGCTCGCGGCCGCCGTCTCGGCGGCGACATTGATTCCGGCCTGGCGTGCCACGCGCGTCAACCCGATGACGGCGCTGCGAGACACGTGAGCGACGGTGGGGCGGACTGACGACCGCCCCACCGCAGACGCCCCGCTGATCTCTTACTTCGGCGGCAGGAGCGCGACCGCCGTCAGGGTGGCGTCGGCCGAAGCACCCATCACGTGCAGGGTGTCGCTGGCCGAGTACACGACAACCGTACAGCCTCCGCTGCAGTCCCCACCGGGAAACCACTCGGACAGTTCCCTGACGCTGTGCGTGGCACCGCCGAGCGCGAGGTCAACGGTCACGCTGCCCCCGGCCGACACGAGCGTGAGCGCGGCCGTCACCGGGGCCAGATGACTGTTCTGCACGGCCAGTACCTGCAGGTCGGGGTTGGCCGGGTACTCGATGACGGCGGCCGAAGTGCCGGCGCCGGGCGACAAGAGCTCGAGGTCGTTGACCGGGCTCGTCGGCGACGGGTCTGGCTGCGTGCGCTGGTACGAGAAATACTCCGAACGGCCGGCGTTGCTCCGAACGCGAAATCGCGTGGCGTGCAGGCTGGTCGCCTGCCCGAACAGCACTTCGAGCTCGGTCGGCCCGATCACGCGCACCTGATCGACCTCCGCGTCCTCCACCTGCAGCCGCACGCGCGCATCAAAGCCACGACCGAGCACGGTCACGGGCCAGCCCGCCGGCACGACGTCGCTGCCGGGGACCACGTCCTCGACGGCTGGCGCGTCGCCGACGAACAGGCTGCCATCGACGAGCTTCGCTTCGTACAACTCGCCGTTCGGGTCGAGCAGCCGCAGCGCCGCCGGATCCAGTCGCAGCGGGAGCACGTCGCCCGGCAGCGCCCCCGCCGGCACGCGCACCGCGAACGTCAGAACCGGATAGTCCGGGTCGGACGTGCCGAAGGCTGAAAACGCCGACGTGGCGACGACCCGCACGCCCCGCATGGTGCGTTCGGCCAGCCCGTACGTGTCGTCCGCAGGACTGAACAGCGCGACGCCCTCGAGCTCGTCGAAGTCGGCCAGCAGTTCGAGCGAGCCGGTCGAAATCGGCTTGGGCTCGGTCAGAAACACCTTGATCTGCACGATGCCGCCGGGCGGCCCTGTCTCGTCGCCGACCCGCAATTCGGCGAGCAACGCGTTCTTCTTGAGACCGCCTTTCGCCTTGCCGTTCTGCGCGGCTGGCACCGACGCGAAGCCCAGCACGAGGGCCAGCATCACCACGACGAACCTGTTCCTACCCATTTGTCTCTCCTGTCACCGAACGACGACGCGAAACCGCTGTGCGGCCGACGCCGCCAGCACCTGGCCTCCGGCGCCGATGGCCTCGACCCCCCACACCAGCGTCTTCCCCGGCACCATCAACGCTCGCGCGTCGTCTGGCAGGGGCAGCTGCGGGTCGGTGGACGAGCCCGAGAAGACTGCGGTGCCATCCACTTCGCGAATGGTCACGTCGTAACGAATGGCACCGGCAACGGCGGTCCAGCTGAACGTCGTCGGGGCCGCGTCCAGATCGCCTGACGGCGCCACGACGTCGACACCGGCCGACCGCACGACACCCGACGCGGCACGGCCGGCGTCGGGTGCCGGCGCGCGATCCCAGAACATGTAGGTCGCACCAACCACCAGCACCAGGGCCGCAGCCACGCGGAGCCAGGCGCTGTGCGTCCAGGCCGGCGCAGTCGGGATCGTCGCGACCTTCTGCGCCGTCACGCGCGCCTCGACGTCGGCAGCAATCTGCCGAACGACGTCCTCGTCGGCGCCGGGCCTGCTGTCGGCAAACGCGCGATACAGCCGCTGCTCGGCCTGGCAACGCGCGCAGGCGGCGACGTGGCGCGCTTCATCTGCTGTCAGCGGGCCGGCGAAACGTTCCACCGTAAACGCAGTTGGCTGTGGGCTGAACGGCTTCCCGCCACTGCCGGCGCGCGCGCCTGTGTTCAGCAGCCATCAGATCGTCTCCCCTCGCGCCTGGAGCCGCCCGGCCGCGCGCGCCAGTTTCTGTTGCGCGCTGACGATGTACGCCTTTGCGCCGCTGGCGTTTGTCAGGCCCAGCAGGCGTGTGATCGCGTCGAGCGGCATGTCGTCTCCGTAATGCAGCGTGAACACCGTGCGTTCCTCGTCGTCGAGCACGTCGGCCAGAATCTCGTGCACCCGATCGCGCCGACTGCCGGCAATGGCGGTCGCCTCGGGATCCGGCGTGACCGCGGGCACCTCGGCCAGCCCGTCCTCGTCATCGACCACCGGCAGTGTGGCCAGGCGGCGTCGCCAGCTCATCGACTCGTTGCGGGCGATCGTGTACAGCCACGTCGAGAAGCGAGCCTGTCCGCGATACGTCGCCAGGCTGCGATGCGCTTTGAGGAATACTTCCTGTGCGAGGTCGGTCGCCGAATCCCGACCACCCGTGAAGCGGTAGCACCAGCGGGCCACGGTTGCGTAGTGCCGCGCGAACAGGGTGTCGGCGATCTGGCCTCGAAACGCCGTCGAGCCTGTACGCGTACCGGTCGAGCAACTCTTCGTCCGAGAGCCGCGCCAAATCCATTCCGTCGATTATAGGAGTGGAGGTCGTTCATCCTCCTATGGTGAGACGCCCCGGCACCGCCGGGCGGAACACAAATGTGAAAGGCGGCTGCCAGATGTGCTCCGGCCGTCCGGATTTCCTGTGCTAGGCTGGCCGGATGTGGCGGCTGGCGCCGGTCATGGCTTTCATCCTGGCGCTGTCCCCGCAGACGCCGGCCCCCGCCGACGAGGCGCTCCGCGAGGCGCTGGCCTTGGCGCGGCAGGTCAGTACGAGGCCGCCGCCCGCCTGTACGCCGACCTGCTGGACCGTCTGCCGAATCCCACGCTCGAGCGCGGCCGCGCGCTCGACGGTCTCGGGGCCGTCGAAAACGCCCTCGGCCGTATGCTGCCGCACACGCACGGTCACTCGTGCCCCGTGGCCCAGCCTATACGCCGGGCCGGGCGAGCGCGGCGCCAGGGCGCCGCGCTGAACCGGGCCGGCCTGGCGCACCTCTATCTGGGGCGACTACCAGCCGGCGGCCACGGCAGTTCGAACAGGCGATTGCGCTCTCGGTCTCCTCGAGGGTGACGCAGCCGCGCACGCCTGAGCAGGTCACCCAATCTCGGCAACGTCCGCTTCTTCCTCGGGCGCTACGGCGAAGCGGCGGTTGTGTACAGCCAGGCGCTCGTCCTGGCCGACACCAACGCCGAGTCCGACTGGGCGGCGCGCCGGCGCCGGCTGACACTCGTCAACCAGGCCACGCTCGACCAGCGTCTCGGCCGAGACCGAGAGGCGCTCGAACGCTACCGCCAGGTGCAGGCCGAGGGCGAGACGCTGCGGCGGGCTGAACGCGCACAAGTGATGGCCCACCTGGCTCCTTTACCGCCGCCTCGGCGATCCCGTCAAGGCGCTCGCTACGTACGACGATGCGCTCATGCTCTTCAACGCGATTGAAACGTCGACGGCGATATTTGGGGCGATCAACAACCGTGGCATTGCGCTCGCGCTCGACCTCGGCGACCTCGCCGGCGCGCGGACGGCGTTCACCGAGGGCTACGGCGGGCGAGCGCCAGTGCGAGATGCTCCACGCGCAGCTCTACCGCGGCGAAAACCACCGGCTGCTTGGCGACCTCGAGTCCGCGCGAGCAGACTTCGACGCCAGTCTCGCCCTGGCGCGATCTGCAAACGCCGGGAGAAGAGTGGAAAGCGCTCTACGGCCTCGGCCGGATCGATGAGACGCAGAACGACGAGCCGAACGCGCAGCGGCACTTCGAGGAAGCCGTCGGCGTCATCGAGTCGCGCCAAGAAATCCGGGTCCCGGGCCCACCGATCCCGATTTCTTCAGCGACAAGCGTGTTGTCGTCTACGATGGCCTGATCGCCATCACCTCCGGCATGCCGCTCCGCCGGAGCTCTTCGGCCTGCTCGAACGCAGCCGCTCGCGCGCGTGGCGGGATTCGGTGGGCCTGTCGATGCTGGTCGATGTCGATGCCGTGCAGCGCGTGCTCGACGAGGGCACGCTCCTGCTCGACTACTGGCACGCCCCTGCCGGCGCGGCCGTCGTGGCCGTTAACCCCGCACCACGATTGCACCTGCGGCCGGTCGACGCGCCGGACGCGCTCGTCACCGAGCTCATCGAACGCTTGTCACGGGGGCCGTCGTCGAGGTGGAGCGCGGCGGCCGCCGCGCTCGCGGTGCGCGCGCTGGCCGGTTGACCTGCTGACCGGCATCACGCACGTGATCGTCGTCGGCGACGGCGGCCTGAACCTCGTGCCGTTCGACGTGTTGTCGGTTGACGGGCAGCCGCTCGTCACCCAGCGGCGGCCACGTGCCGACCGCGGCGGCGCCGCTGCGAGTGCGGTGCGTCTGGGCTGCTCGCGCCCTGGGCAGGCGACCATCAACGCGTTCGCCGATCCGGCGCCCGGGTCGCCGACCCCCGGGCGACGCGGGGCCGCCCGGCGAACGGCTCGAACACACCCTCGAAGAGGCGGACATGATTGCCGACGAGCTTGCGGGTGTCGTCCGTGCACACGGGCGCCAACAACCTCAAAGCGACGCTACTCGCCCACGGCCGACACGGCGCCGGTCCGGCCACCCACGCGCTCGCGATGGCGACGCGCTCGAACAGTCCCGGATTCTCTTCTCGCCGGCATCGGCCGGCGGGCCGTCGGACGACCCGTACCTGCGGGAGGCCTACGAACTGCCGCTGGCCCGGCGTGGAGTTGGCCTGTCCTGGAGCGCGTGCGACACCGCGCGCGGCCGGCTCGTGCGCGGGGAGGGCGTGGAGAGTTTTAGCCGCGCGCTTCTCGCCGCCGGCGCCCGCAGCACGGTCACGACGCTCTGGCGCGTGGACGATGGCGCCACTGCGGGAGCTCATGCGTGTCTTCTATTACCACCTGCGGCGCGGCGTCCCGCGCGCGGAGGCGTTGCGGCAGGCGAAGCTCAGCTTCATCGACTCCGGATTGCCGCGCTTGGCGGTGAAGCCCATTCAGTGGGCGGCGTTCGCGCCACTGGCGACGCGCATGGCCGACTCCCGCGCGCTGGCGCGTGCCTGTCGTCCACGCCGGTGGGCGCGCTCGCCGTCACCGGGCTGATTGCGCGCCGTCGTCACCGGGGCGGGCGCGCTGGTCAGGTCCGCGCCAACGAGCGTGGCGTCGGCCGCGCCTTCGCACCATTCCAGCAGATCCCCCGTCGCCGACCGGCGATCTCTTGAGCTGCCGCCGATCCAGACGGTGCCGCGCAGCGGTCAAAGGACCTGATGAGGCCACCGCCGCGGATCCACGCAGGGCTCGGCCTCCAGCATACGCCTGTTCGAATGCCCGCCGCGCGCCTTCCAGCGCGCCAAGCCCGCGCCAGCACCAGGTTCTCCTCTTCGACGAGATGCCCGACAGGCTCTTGCCCGCGTCGAGAGCCGCCTGCCCCCTGGCGTAGGTGTCGAAGTCGACGAGACAGATTCCAGTGCCGTCGACGAGCGCCTGGTCGGCATAGAAGTCACGGTGCAGGTGCGCGCCGAGCGGCGCGCACCTGCACCGTGACTTCTATGCCGACCAGGCGCTCGTCGACGGCACTCGAATCTGTCTCGTCGACTTCGACACCTACGCCAGGGGGCAGGCGGCTCTCGACGCGGGCAACCTGCTCGGGCATCTCGTCGAAGAGGAGATCCGGTGCTGGCGCGGGCTTGGCGCGCTGGAAGGCGCGCGGCGGGCATTCGAACAGGCGTATCTGGAGGCCGAGCCCTGCGTGGAGTCCGCGGCGGTGGCCTCGTGCACGGTCCTCACCGTTGCGCGGCACGTCTGGATCAGCGGCCAGTTCGAGGATCGCCGGTCGGCGACGGGGGATTCTGCTGGAATGGTGCGAAGGCGCGGCCGACGCCGCGCTCACGATGTTGGCGCGGACCTGACCAGCGCGCCAGCCCGGTGACGACGGCGCGCAATCAGCCCGGTGACGGCGAGCACGCCCACCAGCATGACGACAGGCACGCGCCAGCCCACCACGCGGGGGATTGGCCGTGCGCCGTCGCCGGTGAGCACGAACGCCGCCCAGTAATGCGGCTTGGCCAACGGCGATCCGGAGTCGATGAAGCTGAGCTTCGCCTGCCGCAACGCCTCCGCGCGCGGGACGCCGCGCCGCAGGTGGTAATAGAAGACACGCATGAGCTCCGCAGTGGCGCCATCGTCCACGCGCCAGAGCGTCGTGACCGTGCTGCGGGCGCCGGCGGCGAGAAACGCGCGGCTAAAACTCTGCACGCCCTCCCCGCGCACGAGCCGGCCGCGCGCGGTGTCGCACGCGCTCAGGACGGCCAACTCCACGCCGGCCAGCGGCAGTTCGTAGGCCTCCCGCAGGTACAGGTAGTCCGACGGCCCGCCGGCCGATGCCGGCGAGAAGAGAATCCGGGACTGTTCGAGCGCGTCGCCATCGGCGACGGCGTGGGTGGCCAAATGCAGGACCGGCGCCGTGTCGGCCGTGGCGAGTAGCGTCGCTTTGAGGTTGTTGGCGCCCGTGTGCACGGACGACACCCCGCCGAGCTCGTCGGCAATCATGTCCACCTCTTCGAGGGTGTGTTCGAGCCGTTCGCCGGGCGGCCCCGCGTCGCCGGGGGCTGGCGACCCGGGCGCCGGATCGGCGAACGCGTTGATGGTCGCCTGCCAGGGCGCGAGCAGCCCAGACGCACCGGGCTCGCGCAGCAGCACGGCCGCGGTCGGCACGTAGCTGACGGCCGCGTGGGTGACGAGCGGCTGCCCGTCAACCGACAACACGTCGAACGGCACGAGGTTCAGGCCGCCGTCGCCGACGACGATCACGTGCGTGATGCCGGTCAGCAGGTCGACCGGCAGCACGCGCGCCGCGAGCGCGGCGGCCGCCGCGCTCCACTCGAGCGACGGCCCCCGTGACAAGCGTTCGATGAGCTCGGTGACGAGCGCATCCGGCGCGTCGACCGGCCGCAGGTCGATGGTCGTGCGGGTCACGGCCACGACGGCCGCGCCGGCAGGGGCGTGCCAGTAGTCGAGCAGGAGCGTGCCCTCGTCGAGCACGCGCTGCACGGCATCGACATCGACCAGCATCGACAGGCCCAGCCGATCCCGCCACGCGCGCGAGCGGCTGCGTTCGAGCAGGCCGAAGAGCTCCCGGGCGAGGCCGTGCCGGAGGTGGATGGCGATCAGGCCATCGTAGACGACGCGCTTGTCGCTGAAGAAATCGGATCGGTGGGCCGGGACCCGGATTTCTTCGCGCAGCGACTCGATGACGCCGACGGCTTCCTCGAAGTGCCGCTGCGCGTTCGGCTCGTCGTTCTGCGTCTCATCAATCCGGCCGAGGCCGTAGAGCGCTTTCCACTCTTCTTCCGGCGTTTGCAGATCGCGCGCCAGGCGGAGACTGGCGTCGAAGTCTGCTCGCGCGGACTCGAGGTCGCCAAGCAGCCGGTGGGTTTCGCCGCGGTAGAGCTGCGCGTGGAGCATCTCGCGCTGGTTGCCCGCGGCGCTCGCCCGCCGGTAGCCCTCGGTGAACGCCGTCCGCGCGCCGGCGAGGTCGCCGAGGTCGAGCGCGAGCGCAATGCCACGGTTGTTGATCACCCCGATCTCGCCGTCGACGTTTCGATCGCGTTCGAAGAGCGTGAGCGCATCGTCGTACGTAGCGAGCGCCTTGACGGGATCGCCGAGGCGGCGGTAAAGGACGCCGAGGTTGGCCATCACTTGTGCGCGTTCAGCCGGCCGCAGCGTCTCGCCCTCGGCCTGCACCTGGCGGTAGCGTTCGAGCGCCTCTCGGTCTCGGCCGAGACGCTGGTCGAGCGTGGCCTGGTTGACGAGTGTCAGCCGGCGCCGGCGCGCCGCCCAGTCGGACTCGGCATTCGTGTCGGCCAGGACGAGCGCCTGGCTGTACGCAACCGCCGCTTCGCCGTAGCGCCCGAGGAAGAAGCGGACGTTGCCGAGATTGGTGACCTGCTCGGCGTGCGCGGCTGCGTCACCCTCGGAGACCGAGAGCGCAATCGCCTGTTCGAATGCCGTGGCCGCCGGCTGGTAGTCGCCCAGATAGAGGTGCGCCAGGCCGGCCCGGTTCAGCGCGGCGCCCTGGCGCCGCGGCTCGCCCAGCCCGGCGTATAGGCTGGCGGCCTCGTGACCGTGCGTGGCCGCGGCGGCGTACCGGCCGAGGGCGTTTTCGACGGCCCCGAGACCGTCGAGCGCACGGCCGCGCTCGAGCGTGGGATTCGGCAGACGGTCCAGCAGGTCGGCGTACAGGCGGGCGGCGGCCTCGTACTGACCTGCCCGCGCCAAGCCCAGCGCCTCGCGGAGCGCCTCGTCGGCGGGGGCCGGCGTCTGCGGGGACAGCGCCAGGATGAAAGCCATGACCGGCGCCAGCCGCCACATCCGGCCAGCCTAGCACAGGAAATCCGGACGGCCGGAGCACATCTGGCAGCCGCCTTTCACATTTGTGTTCCGCCCGGCGGTGCCGGGGCGTCTCACCATAGGAGGATGAACGACCTCCACTCCTATAATCGACGGAATGGATTTGGCGCGGCTCTCGGACGAAGAGTTGCTCGACCGGTACGCGTACGGCTCGACGGCGTTTCGAGGCCAGATCGCCGACACCCTGTTCGCGCGGCACTACGCAACCGTGGCCCGCTGGTGCTACCGCTTCACGGGTGGTCGGGATTCGGCGACCGACCTCGCACAGGAAGTATTCCTCAAAGCGCATCGCAGCCTGGCGACGTATCGCGGACAGGCTCGCTTCTCGACGTGGCTGTACGCGATCGCCCGCAACGAGTCGATGAGCTGGCGACGCCGCCTGGCCACACTGCCGGTGGTCGATGACGAGGACGGGCTGGCCGAGGTGCCCGCGGTCACGCCGGATCCCGAGGCGACCGCCATTGCCGGCAGTCGGCGCGATCGGGTGCACGAGATTCTGGCCGACGTGCTCGACGACGAGGAACGCACGGTGTTCACGCTGCATTACGGAGACGACATGCCGCTCGACGCGATCACACGCCTGCTGGGCCTGACAAACGCCAGCGGCGCAAAGGCGTACATCGTCAGCGCGCGACGGAAGCTGGCGCGCGCGGCCGGGCGGCTCCAGGCGCGAGGGGAGACGATCTGATGGCTGCTGAACACGCACGCGCGCGCCGGCAGTGGCGGGAAGCCGTTGAGCCCACAGCCAACTGCGTACCGGTGGAACGTTTCGCCGGCCCGCTGACAGCAGATGAAGCGCGCCACGTCGCCGCCTGCGCGCGTTGCCAGGCCGAGCAGCGGCTGTATCGCGCGTTTGCCGACAGCAGGCCCGGCGCCGACGAGGACGTCGTTCGGCAGATTGCTGCCGACGTCGAGGCGCGCGTGACGGCGCAGAAGGTCGCGACGATCCCGACCGCGCCGGCCTGGACGCACAGCGCCTGGCTCCGCGTGGCTGCGGCCCTGGTGCTGGTGGTTGGTGCGACCTACATGTTCTGGGATCGCGCGCCGGCACCCGACGCCGGCCGTGCCGCGTCCGGTGTCGTGCGGTCGGCCGGTGTCGACGTCGTGGCGCCGTCAGGCGATCTGGACGCGGCCCCGACGACGTTCAGCTGGACCGCCGTTGCCGGTGCCATTCGTTACGACGTGACCATTCGCGAAGTGGATGGCACCGCAGTCTTCTCGGGCTCGTCCACCGACCCGCAGCTGCCCCTGCCAGACGACGCG
Organism: uncultured Acidobacteriota bacterium; assembly: GCA_963752045.1. Taxonomy (GTDB): domain Bacteria; phylum Acidobacteriota; class Vicinamibacteria; order Vicinamibacterales; family SCN-69-37; genus DATKDF01. The sequence goes on from CAVVWN010000005.1 coordinate 15,211, forward strand.
CGAGCGTTGATGGTGCCGGGGAAGACGCTGGTGTGGGGGGTCGAGGCCATCGGCGCCGGAGGCCAGGTGCTGGCGGCGTCGGCCGCACAGCGGTTTCGCGTCGTCGTTCGGTGACAGGAGAGACAAATGGGTAGGAACAGGTTCGTCGTGGTGATGCTGGCCCTCGTGCTGGGCTTCGCGTCGGTGCCAGCCGCGCAGAACGGCAAGGCGAAAGGCGGTCTCAAGAAGAACGCGTTGCTCGCCGAATTGCGGGTCGGCGACGAGACAGGGCCGCCCGGCGGCATCGTGCAGATCAAGGTGTTTCTGACCGAGCCCAAGCCGATTTCGACCGGCTCGCTCGAACTGCTGGCCGACTTCGACGAGCTCGAGGGCGTCGCGCTGTTCAGTCCTGCGGACGACACGTACGGGCTGGCCGAACGCACCATGCGGGGCGTGCGGGTCGTCGCCACGTCGGCGTTTTCAGCCTTCGGCACGTCCGACCCGGACTATCCGGTTCTGACGTTCGCGGTGCGCGTGCCGGCGGGGGCGCTGCCGGGCGACGTGCTCCCGCTGCGACTGGATCCGGCGGCGCTGCGGCTGCTCGACCCGAACGGCGAGTTGTACGAAGCGAAGCTCGTCGATGGCAGCCTGTTCGTCGGCGACGCGCCAGCCGTCGAGGACGTGGTCCCCGGCAGCGACGTCGTGCCGGCGGGCTGGCCCGTGACCGTGCTCGGTCGTGGCTTTGATGCGCGCGTGCGGCTGCAGGTGGAGGACGCGGAGGTCGATCAGGTGCGCGTGATCGGGCCGACCGAGCTCGAAGTGCTGTTCGGGCAGGCGACCAGCCTGCACGCCACGCGATTTCGCGTTCGGAGCAACGCCGGCCGTTCGGAGTATTTCTCGTACCAGCGCACGCAGCCAGACCCGTCGCCGACGAGCCCGGTCAACGACCTCGAGCTCTTGTCGCCCGGCGCCGGCACTTCGGCCGCCGTCATCGAGTACCCGGCCAACCCCGACCTGCAGGTACTGGCCGTGCAGAACAGTCATCTGGCCCCGGTGACGGCCGCGCTCACGCTCGTGTCGGCCGGGGGCAGCGTGACCGTTGACCTCGCGCTCGGCGGTGCCACGCACAGCGTCAGGGAACTGTCCGAGTGGTTTCCCGGTGGGGACTGCAGCGGAGGCTGTACGGTTGTCGTGTACTCGGCCAGCGACACCCTGCACGTGATGGGTGCTTCGGCCGACGCCACCCTGACGGCGGTCGCGCTCCTGCCGCCGAAGTAAGAGATCAGCGGGGCGTCTGCGGTGGGGCGGTCGTCAGTCCGCCCCACCGTCGCTCACGTGTCTCGCAGCGCCGTCATCGGGTTGACGCGCGTGGCACGCCAGGCCGGAATCAATGTCGCCGCCGAGACGGCGGCCGCGAGCACCAGCGCGGCTGCGGCCATCGACGGCACCGACCACGGGCTCACGCCGAAGAGCAACGACGTCATCGCCCACCCGGCGGCCAGCGCGAGCGGAATGCCGACGATCAAGCCGGCCCCCGCGAGCCGCCAGGCCTCTCCGAGTACCAGCCTCAGCACCTGACCCTGCCCGGCCCCAATGGCCACACGGATGCCGAATTCGCGCGTGCGGCGCGCGGTCTGGTAGGTCATCACGCCGTAGATGCCGAGCGTCATGAGCAGCAGGCCAATCGCGCCCAGCGTCGTCGCCAGGGCCGCCGTCGTCCGGTAGGAACCGGACGAAAACTCGATGTACTGCCGCATGGTGATCACGAGCCTGGGATCGAGGCGCGGGTCGACGTCGCGGAGCGCCGCACGAACATCGGGACCCAGGGCGTTCGCCTCGGTCGTGGGCCGGATGATCAGCGTGCCTTCGCCGGTACGTGCTCGCCAGTATGGGAGGTAGAAGTACGGCTCGGCCGGCTCGCCGATGCGACTGATGACCGCGTTCGACGTCACGCCGACCACGCGATGGTCCGGCCCTTCGGCCCCGCCTGGGCGGATGAATCGGTCGATGGGATCGACTCCGGGGAAGAACCTGTTGGCGAACGCCTCATTGATCAGTGACACTGGCTCGCCGCCGCGCGACTCGGCGTCGGTGAACGCGCGGCCTCGTGTGATGGTGGCGTCGAGCACGTCGAAGTAGTTCGCGCTGACGGCGGCGTATTTCACGTCTGGCGGCGCGTCGGTTGCCGGCGCCGTGCCGCCCGGAACGACCACCGGCTGGGCGAGGCCGCTGCCCGAGAGGCTGAGCGGCGCTCGAATGGCCACTGCAACCTGACTGACTCCAGGCAGGGCCGCCACGCGCCGGGCCCCTTCGTCGAGCAACTGGACAGGCGCGTCGCCGTACGGCACCCACGCCGTGAGCATCGGCGCGCGCGAGAAGCCCAGGTCGGTGCGGCCGATCTCGCGGAAGCTCGCGGCGAGGACCGCGGCGCCATAGACGAGCGCCAGCGACACGGCAATCTGGACGACGACCAGTCCGTGTCCGACGAGCCGGTCCGTGCGCGGGGCGCCGGTGAGCGCCGAGTCGCCCTTGATGAGCGCGTTCACATCGGCGCGCGCCGCGGCAAACGCCGGCGCCAGGCCGAAGAGCAGTGTCGTCATCGCCGTCACGCCGAGCGTGAACAACACCACCCGGCCGTCGGCCTGGAAGACCTCGAACGAACGGAAGCCCGGCGGTGCCACCAGAAACCACGGGAGCAGGCGGATGAGCCACGCGGCCACGACGAGACCGGCCGCCGCGCCAAGCGCACCGAGCACGCCGGCCTCCACGAAGAGCTGCCGGATCAGGTGGCGCCGGCCGGCGCCGAGCGCCGTCCGCAGCGCCAGCTCGCGCCGGCGTCCCGCCGCCCGCGCCATCAGCAGATGCGCGATGTTCACGCACGTGATCAGGACGACGATCAGCACGAGGCCGAGCAGGGCCGCGATCGTGCTGCCGCCGCCTCGCAGACGATAGGTGAGATCTCCGACGACGCGTCCGCTGCGTGCGGTGTTGGTGTCGGGCCATTCCGACGCGAGCGTCGCGGCAAGCGTCGCCACTTCGGCCCCGGCGGCCTCGGCCGACTGCCCGGGGCGGAGGCGGCCGACCAGCTGGAACCACCGGTTGTCGCGTCCCTCGAGCTCGGCCGCTCCGTGCATGGTCGCCCACGTGGTCGTGGGCATCCACAGATCGCGATCGGAGTCCGGGTCGAGCTCCCGGAACGACACCGGCAGCACACCCATGACCGTCACGGGCGTACCGGGATCGGTGCCGAGCGTGATGCGCGAACCGACCACCGAGGCGTCGCCGCCGAATCGGCGCAGCCAGAAGTCGTGCCCGAGCACGACCACCGGTTCGGCCGCGATCGCCGCCGCGTCATCGGGTGAGAACAGCCGGCCCTCGGCCGCCCGCACGCCGAGCACCGTGAAGAAATCGCGCGAGACGACATTGGCAAGCAGCAGCTCGGGCGTGCCGTCGGGCGCCGCCAGAATGGCGCCGCGGCGTCCGACCGCCAGAATCGACAGCGACGAGGCGCGGTCGCGAAGCGACGCGTACTCGGGATACGACCAGGCCCCCTCAGCCGACGTCTGCGTCGTCTGGAAGACACGGACGATGTCGCCCGGCCGCTCCACGCCGGGCGGCCGCAGCCACAGGCCGTCGACGAGGCTGAAAATCGCGGCGTTGGCGCCGATGGCGATGCCGAGCGCAAGCACGGCCGCCACCGTGAACGCCGGCGTGCGCCCGAAGCCGCGGAGTGCGTCTCTCACGTTGCGCCACATGCCAGGCCTCCTCGCGATCGCGATGCAAGCGCCGTTCCGCCTGCCCGGACGGCCAGAAATGCGCCACAGCCGCCGCCGGGCGGCGAATATTCACGGCGTCGATGCGGCCGACTTCCCGCTGTTCGCGACCGGACGAAGGGCGCGTCCCGAAATCGGGGATTCCCGTAGAATTCGGCCGACGTGCCCGCTTCTCCCCGACGATCGGTGAGCGTCGTCGTGCCGGTGTATCGCAACGCCGACACGCTCGCGGAGCTCCATGCGCGCATCACGAGCTCGCTCTTGTCCCATGTGGCGTCGCTCCAGATCGTCTTCGTCGACGACGCGTGTCCGGACGAGTCCGGGGCAGTCCTGGACCGGCTGGCCGCAGGCGACCGCCGCGTGACCGTTGTGCGCCTCGACGCGAACACCGGCCAGCACCGCGCCATCGTCGCCGGACTCGCGCGGGCGTCGGGCGACGTCGTGGTGTTCATCGATGCCGACTTGCAGGACCCGCCTGAAGCGATGCCTTCGCTGCTCTGCGCCATCGACGATGGGCATGACGTGGCGTTCGGGGGCCGGCACGGGCGCTATCACGAGTCGCCGGCTCGGCGGCTGACCTCGCGGCTGTTCAAGCGGCTTCAGAGCAGGCTGACGGGCCTGCCGATCGACGCGGGTTCCTACGTCGCCATCACGCGGCCGGTCGTCGAGCGGCTGCTCCGGATGCCGCCGGGCCCGCAGAGCGTCGTGGCGATGATTGGCTTTGCCGGCCGGCGGGTGACGTCGGTGCCGGTCGAGCGGGTGGCCCGCCCGTCCGGCCGCTCGGCGTTCTCGACGCGCCAGCGCGTCTCACTCGGGTGGAAGACGCTCGTCTGGACGGTGCGGACGCGGCTCGGCGACCGCACGCGGTAGAGCCCCGGCGGCCACCGGCAGCAGGCTCCCCGAGGCGGCGACCATCGTCGCGTTGCGCACCCATCCCTCGACGGCCGAACTGGCCATGAGCGCGGTCAGGAGGAACAGGAATGCCGGCCGGCGCCAGAGCCGGGCGAGGCGGGTCGGCAGATCCGGGCCGGCGCGCGAACCCTCGTCCGACGCGTCGCTCCATGCAAGACCAACGTAGCTGGCAAAGAGGGCCAGCATGAAGGGCCCGAACGTGTTGTCGAGGAGGATCACCATCGCGCCGTGGAAGACGATCCCGACCGCGATCCCGGCGGGTGTCCATCGTGGCCGCAGGAAGGAGGCGGCGAGCACCCACTGTGTGACGACGGTGAGCACGCCCATGACCGTCGAGAGCCATCCTGCCGGAAGCAGCGAGGCGGCCCACAGGTAGATCGCGTTGGCGTGATGGTCGATCAGGAACGCGGTGAAGTAACGCCCGTTCCACCAGTCCACGTCGAGAGTCTTGTTCAGTGCGGCTCCCGCGTACAGAATGACGACCTGCGCGCGCAGGAGCCCTGTGCCGGAGCGGCGGCTGCTGAGCGCGATGATGATGAGCATGCAGGCCACGTAGGTGTGCGCCACCGAATGGCACGGACGGCAGGCGAGCAGTCCGACGAGATAGGCCGAGCCGGTGAGGCCCGCGCCGGCACGCACGAACGGGCTGAAGAGGATCAGCAGATACCCCGCGTCGGCCGAGAGCCTCAGCGTGAGATTCAAGACATCGGGCGGCAGCAGTGCGTCGAAGAGCTCGATGTAGGGGAGGTTGACGCGAAACGTCGAGTCGCCGCGCAGCAGGAGCGCGGCGGCCATGATGCGGGCTGCCATCACGAGGGCGGGCGGCAACCCGCGGTGCTCGAGGCGCAACGGGTTGACGGCCGACCACTTCATCGGTCGCCTGGCTCGTGCGACCATGTCCAGGTCTCTGCCGGCCGCCCGTTGACCGAATACCGCATCGTGACCGTCGACCGTTCGTGGCGCCCGTACGTCCGGGCGTGCTGCATGAGGAGGTCCTTCACGTTCTGGATGGCGTGCGCCTCCCAGCCGTTTGCGGGGATGCCGAAGCGGCGCGCGACGGCGTCCGGGGCGAGCGGGACGCCGTCGACCTCCACGGCCATCATGTAATGTACCTGGGCCGTATGCGGGGCCCAGCTGAACCAGCGGGCCTCGGAAAACTGCGAGGTCACGACGAGCAGGACCTGCGCGCAGAGAAACGTGGTGGCGAGAAACACCCGCAGCATGATGGGCGTAAATGCTACCGCACGTGATTTTTCGAGGGATGGGGCAACGACATGGGTGATGCCGGCGAAGGCCTGATCGACACCGATTCACGCATTCAGGAGCGGCTCGACCAGCTCGAACATGAGCGGTCCGAGCGCCGTCTGGGACCGCCACCCGACCCCGAGGCGGTCCGGGCGCTCGAATCGTTGCGCCTGGCGCGGGCGGACCTGGTCCGCCAGCTCGAAGGCGCCTCGCACAAGGCCCGCCGCGCCGCGCTCGAGCAGGCCCTGGCCGACATCGACGCGCGGATCGGCGCGCTCGACGGCTGAGCGGACCAGACGCGCACCGGGTTAACCATCGCGGGCCTCCGCGCGTGATCGTAGCGAGGTCCCGACCATGGATGCGTTCTTTCGACAGGCCCGGCAGGCCGTCCGCCAACTTGCCCGCGCGCCGCTGTTCACGCTGACGGCCGTGCTCTCACTCGCCGTCGGCATCGGCGCCAACACCGCCATCTTCACTGCCGCAAACGCCATCTTCTTCGCCCCCACGCCGGCCGTGCGCGACATGGATCGGCTGGTCGATATCGGACGCTCGACCGACGGGCAGGGGTTCGACACCGTGTCGTTCGGCACCTACAGGGAGCTCGGCGATTGCTCGTCGGTCTTCGACGGCGTCTACGCGATGCGTCTCGAGCCGCAGGCGTTCTCGATGTCGGAACGCGACGCCGGCGCCGAACGCATCTATGGCACGCAGGTGAGCGCGAGTTACTTCGACGTGATTGGCGTCGAGCCGGCGCTCGGCACCGTCTTCCGGAGCGAAGAAGAGCAGCTCGGCGTGCCGTTGCGCAAGGTCGTGCTGACGCACGCGTTCTGGCAGTCCCGCTTCGGGGGGCGCCCGGAGGTCGTGGGTCAGGAGCTGATCCTCAACGGCGACCCGTTCGTCATCGTCGGTGTCGGACCCCGGGGGTTCTCCGGAACGTCGGTGCTCCAGCCGAACGTATGGGTTCCGCTCACGGCGTACGCACGCGGGATGCCCGGGGACGAGACCCTGCGCGGCCAGCGCAACGTGTGGCTCATGATGGGCGCCCGGCTGGCCGACGACGTCTCGATCGACGAGGCCCAGGCCGGTCTCGACGCGTTCGTCGCCGATCTCAGGCGCGACTATCCGGACGTTTACGAGCGGGTGGATCTGGTCGCGGCGCCGGCGAGCCGGGTGCCGGGTGTTGGTCGAGAGTACATTGCGCCGTTTCTCGGCATGCTGCTCGGCGTGACCGGGCTGCTGCTGCTCGTCACGTGCACGAACCTGGCCGGCCTGCTGCTGTCGCGCGCCGCGTCCCGATCGCGGGAAGTGGCGGTTCGGCTGGCGCTGGGGGCGTCGCGCGGGGCGCTCGTCGGCATGCTCATGGCCGAAACGCTCGTTGTGTTCGGCCTCGGCGCCGCCGCCGCGCTCGTCATTGCGACCTGGATTTCGCACGGCCTTGCCGGCGTCGTGTCGTCGCTGCCGCTCCCGATGTCGATCGACGTGTCACTCGACTGGCGTGTGCTCGCCTTCACGGCCGGCGTCTCTCTGCTGGCGGCGTGCCTGACGGGTGTGCTGCCGGCGCTCCAGAGCTCGCGCGCCGACCTTGTGCCCGACCTCAAGGCCGACGCGGGCGCGCCCCGACGGCAGCGCCTGCGCCAGGTGTTCATCGCGGCGCAACTGGCGGCGAGCCTCGTGCTCATCGTGACGGCGGGCCTCTTTCTCCGCGCGCTCGGTGCGGCCGGCGAGGTGGAACCCGGTTTCGACGTCGACCCGATCGAGGTCGTGACGCTCGACCTCGCGCTCGGCGGGTACACGGACGCGGAATCACCGGCTGCGGCCGACGAAATCCGCACGAGGCTGGCCGCCATTCCCGGCGTCGAGATGGCGGGCGTAAGCCGCATGGTGCCGCTCGATGGCGGCGGGATGGGGTTGGGCGCTCTGCGGCCGGCCGGGTCGACGGGTGTCGAATCGCTCATCGACACCGACTGGAACGTGGTGTCGCCCGAGTACTTCGAGACGCTCGGCATCCCAGTCGTTCGCGGTCGGGGATTCACGCCGGCCGACCGCGCCGATGCGCCCATCGTGGCGATCGTCAACGAACGGCTGGCCCAGATGACGTGGCCCGGCGAGGAGCCGATTGGCAAGGAGCTCGAGAACGGCGACTTCAGACCCGGTCGGGAGGACACGATCCGGACGATCAGGGTGGTCGGCGTCGCGCGCGGCGGCAAGTACCGCTGGCTCGGAGAGCCGCCCGCGCCGTTCATCTACCTGCCGTACGCGCAGGAGCCGATGCGTGACGTCAACGTGCTGTTGCGTCGCGCCGGTGGGGCAGGCGGCCTCGCGCTGCAGACGGCGGTGCGCGACGAGCTGCGGTCGTTCAATGCCAGCCTGCCGCTCGTGCGGATGCAGCCGCTCCGAAGCTACGCCGACCTCGGCCTGCTGCCGCAGCGTCTGGCGGCGTCGATTGCCGCCTCGCTGGGTGTGCTCGCGCTCGTGCTCGCCGGCATCGGCGTCTATGGCGTGACGGCGTTCGCCGTGGCGAGCCGGACGCGCGAGATTGGCGTGCGCATGGCGCTCGGCGCGGACCGCGCGCGCGTCATGCGCCACGTGCTCTGGCAAGGCGCGCGCCCAGCCATCATCGGCGGCGCCGTCGGCGCGGTCCTCGCGCTCGGCGTGACGCAGCTCATCGTCGGGTTCCTCTTCGGTGTTTCGCCAGTCGACCCGGTGACCTACGTTACGACGGTTGTCGCGCTCGGCGCCGTCACGCTCGTGGCCACGGCCGTGCCGGCCAGGCGCGCCGCTGCTGTTGATCCGCTTACGGCGCTCAGGGCGGAGTAGCGGGGCGCCCCCCGTCAGTTCGTTCTGATCTGCAGCGAGCGCACGATGCGCGCGAGCGTGTCGATCTCGTCGGGGGATGGCGCGCTGGTCCGGGCGCGGACGACGTGGAACGCGGAATACGGCTCGTCGAGGAAGCGGACGGCGCCGAAGATGTGCTGGCGGGCCGAGGCGGATCCGCTCTCGAAGGTCGCCAGCTTGTGAAAGGTCGCCACCCGGCCGTCCACCTCGCAGCCCACGACCTCGGGATCGATGTTGCGCATCCGGTCGAGCGCTCGGGCTGCTTCGCGCAGCGTGGCCGGGAGCCCGGGCGCGGCGGCCACGTGGTCGGCGTCGCCGAGAATCTGGCAGAACGTGGCCGGTGTCACGACGGGCCGACCGGCCTCGATCTCCGCGCGCAGGGCTTCAGGCACGACTTCGAGCGCGATCGGGTCGTACAGGCCGCCGAGTGCCTGCACGTCCAGCACGACGGGCCCGCGCGAGAGCACTGCCTCACCGCCGATGCCCTGCAGTCCGCTGAATCGAACGGCCGCCACGCGATCGCCGAACCCGTCGTTGGTGCCCGGACCCGGAGTGCCGAAGGCGCGCGGATAGCTGAACGTGAAGCGACCCTCGGAGTCCTGATAGGTGGCCCAGGCCGGGTCCTGCGTGGTGGTACCCGCGGCAGCGGTCACGACGGCCGAGACGAGCAGTGACAGGATGGCGCGCACCACTTCCATTGGTATCACGTCCGGCCGCCGTATAATCTCGGCACCCCACGATGTCGTTGTCCGCCGGCACACGCCTTGGCCCGTATGAAGTCGTCGCACCCCTGGGCGCCGGCGGCATGGGCGAGGTCTACCGCGCGCGCGACACGACGCTCGACCGCGACGTCGCGCTGAAGATCCTGCCCGAGTCGTTCGCAAGCGACCCGGACCGCCTGATGCGGTTCGAGCGCGAGGCGAAGGCGCTCGCCTCGCTCAATCACCCGAACATCGCGCACATCCACGGCCTCGAGCAGGCCGGCGGCGTGCGCGCGCTCGTAATGGAGCTGGTCGAAGGCGAGGACCTGTCGGCGCGGATAGCGCGCGGGCCCTTGCCACTTGATGAAGCGCTCCCCATCGCGCGCCAGATCGCCGAAGCCCTCGAGGCCGCGCACGCCGCGGGCATCGTTCATCGCGACCTCAAGCCGGCCAACATCAAGGTCAAAGACGACGGCACGGTGAAGGTCCTGGACTTTGGGTTGGCGAAAGCCCTCGACACCGGACCCCCGGACCCCCGGACCGTCGGACCCCCGGACCCCCGGACCGTCGGACCCCCGGACCCTCGGACCCTCGGACCCACCCAGACCTCCCCCGCGCTGACCGCGATGGGCATGATCCTGGGCACGGCCGCCTACATGTCGCCCGAGCAGGCCAAGGGCAAGCCGGTCGACAAGCGCGCCGATATCTGGGCGTTCGGCGTCGTGCTCTTCGAGATGCTCTCGGGGCGGCGGATGTTCGACGGCGAGACGATCTCGGAAACGATCGCCGCCGTTCTCATGAAGGACCCCGACTGGAGCGCGCTGCCGTCGGCCGTTCCCGTCACGGTGCGCCGGCTGCTCGAGCGGTGTCTCACGCGCGATCCCAGGAATCGGCTCCAGGACATCGGCGAAGCGCGGATCGCGCTGCAGGACCTGGCGGCAGGGAACGCCGGCGTCGCCGACGTCGCCCCGATCGGGCCGGCGCCACGCTCGAAGCGGCCGGTGTGGTCGTGGCTCGCGGCGGGCGGGCTCATCGGTCTGGTCGCCGGATGGGCCGTGTTTTCGTTTCTCGGTTCGCCGCTGCCGCTGACCGAAGCAACGGCCGTCATGCGCGTGACGGTTCCGGCATTCGCGGGACCCGAGAGCATCCTGAATCTCGCGCCGGCTCCCGACGACCGCTACGTCGTCTACGAAGGCAACACGGGCGGCGTGCCCATGCTCTACCTGCACGATTTCGAATCCGGAGAGGCCCGGCCGATTGCAGGCACGGCGGGCGGGAGCGGCCCGTTTCTATCCCCTGACGGGCAGTGGCTCGGGTTTCACAGGGGAGGGGAGCTCCTGAAGGTCCGCCTTGCCGGCGGCGACGCGATCAAAATCTCGGAGACGCCCGTCAATTTCCCCGGCGCGGTCTGGGCACCGAACGGCACCATCATCTTCCCGCCCGGCTGGCTGCAGGGGCTCTCGAGCGTGTCGGCCGACGGCGGGCAGCCCGTCCAGTTGACGACTCTCAATACCGATGCCGGCGAGAAGGGCCACTGGTGGCCGAGGCTGCTTCCCGACGGGCGGCACGCGCTCTTCACCGTCTGGAACGCCGGCGCAGGCCTGATCGACTCCGAGATTGCCGTGCTCGACCTCGACACGGGTGAGTACCGCAAGCTCGTTCGCGGCGCCGATGCGTGGTTCCTCCCGCCGGGGCACCTCGTCTACTACCACGCCGGCACCTACCAGGCGATCGCCTTCGATCCGGACACACTGGAGGTCGCCGGCGATCCGGTTCCGGTGCTCGAAGACGCGACCGATCTCATGCCGCAGGGGACCTCCGAGACCGGTCTGGCGATATCGAATGGAGGGACGCTCTACTACCTCACTCGACAGATCATTCCTCCGACCCGGCTTGCCATCGTCACGCCGGGAGCTGCCCCGGAGATGCTGCCGTTTCCCGCGCGTGCGATCACGAGCGTCGCGGTGTCGCCAGGCGGCAGAACGATCGCGGCGAGCAGCCTCGAGTCCGGCGTGCACCGCATCCGCTTGCTGGATCTGCTGAGCGGGGCTGACGAACGGCTCGAAATCAGCGGCAGCAACTGGGATCCGTACTGGAAGCCCGACGGCATCGGCTTCGGGTTCCTGAGCATGCGCAAGGGCGACTTCGACCTCTACTTCAGGGACGTCGCCGCCGATGGGGCCGAGCAGCCGATTCGGATCGCGCCCACCGACGAGTTCCCGCACGGGTGGTCGACCGACGGCGAGAGCTTCCTCTTCGTCGAGACACAGGCCGACGGCACGCAACCGCTCAAGGCGCTGAAGCTGGATGGATCGAACACCGAGTCCACCATCATGCCGGCTACTCACGATGCCAATGCCGTCGTGATATCTCCCGACGGTCGCTGGATTGTCTACGATGCGGCGCGGGACGGGCGGGCGAACGTCTACGTGCGGCCGTATCCGGGACCCGGCGTCGAAGTGCGTGTGTCAGCCGACGGAGGCCGGCAGCCCGCATGGTCGCCCGACGGCACCGAGATCTACTACGTCCGCAGGGATGCCATCGTCGCCAGCACGTACACCGTTGCAGAGGGTCGATTCCAGCCGGGAGCCGCCGAGGTCCTCTTCGCCTCTCCGCTCCTTGCTCAGCACGCCTTCGAGCAACCGCTCGCCGTGCTCGGCCGGCGCCGCTTCCTTGTCGTGCTGCTCGAGGAGGAGCCCGACGCTCCACACATGAATGTCGTTCTCAACTGGAGCCGGCAACTCGCCGCGCGCGTGGCCGGTCGATAGGCTCGCACCCGCGCGGCCTTCAGAGTGCGAGCCAGCCCCGCAAGGCTTCGTCGACGGCTGCCAATTCGGCGAGTTCGAGGTGTCCAATCCGCCGGCCTATGGCCTCTCGCGGTACGCTGACGATCTTGTCGGCCATCACCTGCGACGGCGCCGACAGGCCGGTCCGGCTGCCCGGCGGCAGTGCGATGCGGAAGAGCGGTGCGTCGATGACGTCGGACGTGATTGGGCACACCGTGATGCTCGCGTGCACGTCGTTGTAGTGGTCTGCCTGCACGATCAGGGCCGGTCTCGGCTTGCTCGTGTAGGCGCCGCGCGTGGCGACGATGACCACGTCGCCGCGGCTCACTGCCAGCCTCGAAGGTCGGCGGCATCGACGACAAACTCGAGCGCGTCCATCTCAGAGGCCCGTTCGGAAGCCAGCTGCGACTGACGCCTGGCCTCGGCGTCCGGGTCTGCGAGTGGCTCCGACGACAGCGCCGCGTCGAGGAGTCGCCGTGCGACATCACTGCGCGTGCGCCGCTGCCGGCGAGCCTCCCGGGCCAGCCGGCGACCGAGGTCCCGGGGGACGCGAATCGTGAGCACCTCTGAGGGCTTCGGCATCGGCGGTCACCTGTGTGTATACAGTATACATCCAGGCCCGCTGGCGGCAGCCTCATCCGGTGTCGCTGGAGTGGCACGCGGCTCGGCGCAGCCCGCTCACCGACCTGCGCTAGCGGTTTGCAGTTCCCTGTAGCGGCACGGGTGGGGGAGATTTGCACAGGAGGGGGACGGGTCTTGCTCGCGCAAGCGAGACCCGTCCCCCTCCTGTGCAAATCTCCCCCATCTTCTCGGTTGGCACCTCCGGCAAACCGCTTGAGCCGTTTCCGGCCGGCTACACGGAAACGGAAACGGCGCTAGTATCGGCGTCCATGAGCACTCGACTGACGTTCTTCGCCGTCGTGGCCGCGGCCACGGCGCTGGCCGCGCAGACGCCGGCCCCCCAATCGTCTCCGCTGCCGACCGTTCCGATGGCGTACGGCATGCTCTCGGCGCAATTCAATGCCGATGGCACGTTCACGATGGGCGGCGGCGGGTGGCCGAAGCTCTCGGGAACCTGGAAGATGGTCGGCGCCGAAGCGGAGTTTGTCCTGAATTCTCCGCCGAACGGGTGCGGTGAACCCGGCCGGTTCACCTACCGCGTCGAGGGGACGACCCTGCGGTTTGGTCTGGTGTCCGACGCCTGCCAGGCGCGGCGGTACATGCTGACCGATTCGGTCTGGCGTCCGGTCGGTGAGAAGCCCGCCCATCCGCCGCGCAACATCGTGCGTACCGTCGCGCCGCCAGCTCCGGGCCGCAATCTGCCGCCACCTGCCGCTCCGGGCGACGCCCCGACCGGCGCCTGGCCCTCCTTCCGTGGCGTGCAAGCCTCCGGAGTTGCCGACGGCCAGAACCTGCCCGACACGTGGAGCGCGGCGACGGGCGAGCACATTCTCTGGAAGACGCCGATTCCCGGCCTCGCGCACTCGAGTCCGATTGTCTGGGGCGACACGGTGTTCGTGGCCACCGCGGTGAGCAGCCGTGGCGCCGCGACGTTCAAGCCGGGCCTGTACGGCGACGGCGACGCGTCCGACGACCGTTCGCCCCAGCAGTGGAAGGTGATCGCGCTCGACCGCGCGACCGGCGCCGTGAAGTGGGAGCGCGTGGCCGTCGACGGTGAGCCGCGCGACAAACGGCACGTCAAGTCGACCTACGCGAGCGCCACCCCGGCCACCGACGGCCGCATCGTGGTCGCGACCTTCGGGTCGATGGGCGCGCACGCGTTCGACATGGCCGGCAACGTGCTGTGGAAAGTCGACTACGGCCGGATGAACCTTGGCGCGTACGACCTGCCGTCATGGGAGTGGGGGCCGGCAAGTTCGCCGATCATCTGGAACGACCTGGTGATTCTGCAGATCGACACGCACGACGACTCGTTGCTGCTCGCGCTCGACGCGATGACGGGCGAGACGCGGTGGAAGACCGATCGCGACGAGATCCCCTCCTGGGGGACGCCAACCGTGGCCGAGACCCCGGCCGGACCCGTGCTCGTCACCAACGCCTCCAACTACATCCGCGGCTACGACCCGCGCACGGGGAAAGAGCTCTGGCGCATCGGTCGCAGTTCGAAGATCACGGCGCCGACGCCGATCTTTGCCGACGGTCTGTGGGTCGTGGCGAGCGGACGCGCGCCCGAGCGGCCGATCTTCGTGGTCAGGCCGGATGCGGCCGGCGACCTGACGCTTGGCGACGGCGAGACCGGCAACAGCGGCATCGCGTGGAGCAAGACCGCGCGCGGCCCCTACATGCCCACGCCGGTCGCCTATCAAGGCATCCTCTACGTGCTCGCCAACAACGGCATCTTCGACGCGTACGACCTGCAGACGGGCAAGGAGATCTACCGTCAGCGGCTCCCCAACGTCGGCAGTGGTTTCAGCGCCTCTCCGGTCGCCGCCGACGGCAAGATCTACCTGTCGAGTGAAGACGGCGACGTGATCGTGGTTGCCGCCGGCCCCGAGTTCAGGCACATTGCCACCAACGCGATGGGCGATCTCATCATGGCGACGCCGGCGCTGTCTCAGGGCGTGATGTACGTGCGCGGCGCTACGACGCTCTTCGCAATCGGCGGCAGGTTCTGAATCCGCCTGATGCGCGTCGCCGCTCAGGGATCCACGTCGAGCACGACCTTGCCGATGCTTCCGCCGCTCTGCAGATGCCGCATCGCAGCCGGCGCCTCGCCGAACGCGAAGCGCCGGCCTACGAGCGGCGGCGCGGCGATCAGCCCGTCCAGCGCGTCGTAGGCTCGGCCGAGCCGGTCGGCACGATCCCACAGCCAGATGAGGTTGAAGCCCATGACACTGCGGTTCGTGTTCGTCATCCGCAGCGGGTCGATGCGCGGGCGCCGCAGGTACTGCGCCATGAGGCGCAGGTAGTTCGGGCGCGCGCCGTGAGTCATGAAGTCCGCCGCGCCGTACGTCACGAGCCGTCCCTCGGGCCTGAGCCGCGCGAGGGCCGGCAGCAGGTATGGTCCTCCGACCGCATCGAAGACGAGATCGAAGCCGCTCGCCCCGATCGCGGACAACGTGCGGTCCAGATCGGCCCGGAAGGTCCGCCGGTTGCGCACGATCACGTGCTCCGAATCGAGGCCACGATGATCGGCCAGCCACTGACGCTTCGGCTCGCTGCCAACCACGGCGACCGTACGCGCGCCTGAGGACTGGAGGATGGCCAGCGCGTTGAGGCCGACGCCGCCCGCCGCAGACTGCAGCAGCACGACCTCGCCCCGCTCCAGTGCGCCAAGCTCCACGAGCCCGTACCAGGCCGTCAGCGCCTGCACCGGATAGGCGGCCGCCTCGGCAAAGCTCCATCCGGTCCTCATCGGTCGGAGGTACTCACGGCCCAGATTGACTGCCGTCGCGTACCCACCGAACCGTGTGAGGCCGATGACTCGATCCCCGACGCGAGGCACGAACGCCGACTCGTCCCCGGCGCCCGGCGGACCAAGGGCATCCACGACGCCGGCGATTTCGAGACCCGGAACGAACGACGCCTTCGGCGTGGCCGAGTAGAGCCCGAGGCACGCGAACAGGTCGGCGAAGTTCAGGCCGACCGCTTTGACGAGAACACGCACCTGCCCCGCCGGGGGAGGCGGAAGCTCTTCGGTCTGGCGCGCCAGCCTGTCGAGCGACCCGGCGCGGTCGATGCGCCAGACGTCGCGCCGGTAGCTCATGTCGCGGATTTTATCCGGCCCGACCTGCCAGATGCGGTTCAGTACGGCCGCCGCTTGATCACGAACGGCGCAAACGAGGACGGCGTCTGACGGAGCGCCTCGATGTCCGCGATCTCGATCGGAATCGACCGGCTGAGCCACTCGTGCCCCGTGTCGGTCACGAGCACGTCGTCTTCGAACGCGATCCGCGGGAGGCCGGGTGGCGAGACCCCCTGCTCGATCGAGAGCGCCATGCCCGGCCGAAGCGGAATGGAGTAGTCGCCCTCGTCGTGCACCTCCATGCCGATGAAGTGCCCGATGCCGTAGGTGTAGTGCTCGTCGTAGCCGCCGGCCTCGCGGAGCATCCGGACGGCCATCTCGTGCAGTTCCCACCACGTCACGCCTGGCCGCACGTTGTCGATGACCGTCTTCTGCACGTTGAGCGCGATCTCGTACAACTCACGTTGTGTGGCGTTCATCGGCGCGTCGATGATCACGTTGCGCTGGATGTCGGCGGAGAAGTGATTGAATTCGGCGCCCGTGTCGGTTCGCAGCACGTCGCCCGCCTCGATGACCGCCGCCGACGACCGCGACTCGTACTGGATGAAGCCCTCCGGGATTCGAGGCCGGGGCGGCCGGCCGGTCATCGGATAGCGTTCGACGGCGGTGGGGAATCCCAGATCGGCGCCGCGGTAGCGGTAGACGAAGTCCATGACCTGCATGACGTCCGTCTCGGTCATGCCGGGACGGGCCGCCCGGAAGGCCTCGACGATGCCCTCACCGGTAATGGCAACCGCGCGCCGCAGGCTCGCGAGCGCCAGACCGTCCTGATACATGCGGATCGGGTCGAGGACGTCGGCCGAATCGCGCAGGTCCATCTCCGGCGAGAAGCGGCGGAGTCTCTCGAACGTCTCGAGCCGCGGTGGCTCCGGCATGCCGAGGCGGAAGAAGCGCGGGTAGTTCAGATAGAGCACCTTGCGTGCGTTGCCCCACCGCCGCGACAGCGCCGCCGGCAGCGGCCATCGGCGGATCTGCGTGATCCGCCAGTCGCGGTAGTCGGTCATCGCCACCGACAGCTCTTCTTCGAGCTTCTCGAACGGCCGGACGTCTTCGATGCCCGTCTGGGCCCGGATGGCGTCGAGGTCGTCGGCCGAGCTGTAGAGCACCTCCCAGTCGCGGTCGCCGCCCGGGACGAGCAGCAGCGCCGAATCCACGCTCGAGAGGCCCTCGAGGCCGGTCAGGTAGATGAAGTCGTGGTTGTCGCTGTGCGGCACCTGGAACTCGAGCCGGCGCGGCTGCACCCACTCGACCGAGAACACGAGCATGGCGCCTTCACCGATCGCACCGAGCACGCGCTGGCGCCGGCGCTCGAACACGCCGCGAATCGTCGCGGGGTCCGGCCGGTCGAGATCGATCGTCCGCGAGAAGGCGTCTTCGGCGGCAAAATCGTAGGCGACAGGCGGCGGGCCCTGGGTCTCGGCGGTCGGCAGGCTCGCGGCGGCCAGGGCAAGGGCGAGCAACACGGTGAGTTTGAGAGGCATCTCGGCCGAGTATACCGGCGTGCGGCTCGCGCGGCGGATGGTTTGCCGGCAGGCTGAGGCCATCAACCGCCGGCACCTCCACCACCGCCGCGTCGAACCGGCGCGATCGGGCGTCCAGGCGTCCACGTGACACCGGCGCGGTCGAGTTCCGTTCGCAGTTGCGAGAACGCCTGTTGCAGCAGCGTGTTGATGGCCGCCACCTGCTCGTCGAGCAGCTCCCGGCTTCGTCCGGTCAGTCGCGTCTGCTCGACGGTCGGCAGCGCCGTCGAGGCGCCGATGGCGGAATACAGCTGGCGCACCTGCGTGGACAGAGGGGGCGCCCCGGGCTGAGTTGCCCCGGCGTCGGTCTCGGTCCCGAGCATCTCGTCGAGAATCGCCTGCAGCGTGCCGGCGAGGTCGTCGAGCCGGGCGCTCACGGCCCGGGCGACGTCAGGATGTGACTCGAGGGTCTCGCGCACCTGGCTGAGCTGGCCTTCGAGCTGGCGGGCGCTTGTGACGACGGCATGCGCGACGCCGATCATGTCGTGTAACGAGACGAGCGTGTCGTGCCAGGCGACGCGATCGGCGGCGCTGATATCGACCGCCGGATCGCCCGTGATGCGCAACGGCCGCGTCTGCTCTTGATCGCCGAACCGCAACCGCACGCGGTAGTCCCCGGGCAGCACCCACGGCCCGCGCACACCCGTATTGATGCTGCCGTCGAGGTTCGCCAGCAGGGCCGGACCGTAGCGCAGATCCCAAACGAGCCGGTGGATGCCCGGCCGGGCAGCCCCCGCGGGAGGGTCCAGGCGCCGCACGACCGCCCCGCTCCCGTCGAGGATCTCGATCTGCACGGAGGGCCGCGCCCCCTGAGCGTCGCCGGCTGCCGCCATCGACTGCGGCCCGACCCAGTAGCTGATGATGGCGCCGTCCGGCGGGTTCGCCGCCGCAAAGCGCCCGTGCCCCAGGCTCGTGCGGCCGCGGTTGAAGGAACTCAGCTGCCGCGCGCGCCGTGGTCCCGCCAGGTGGACACGAGAAGCCGCCACCTGAGCGGTCATCTCCTCCAGAATCGTGATGTCGTCGAGGACCCAGAAGCCGCGCCCGTGCGTGCCCAGCACCAGGTCGTTCTCGCGCGGATGGATGACCATGTCGTGCACCGGCACGGTGGGCAGATTGCTGCCCAGCGGCAGCCAGTTCGCGCCGCCGGTCAGCGAGACGAAGACGCCGAATTCGGTGCCGACGAACAACAGGTTCGGGTTGCGCGGATGCTCGACCAGGACGCGCACCGGACCGAACTCGGGGAGGTCGCCGCTGATGTCGGTCCAGTTGGCGCCGTGGTTGGTGCTCTTGATCACATAGGGACGAAAGTCGTTGTCCTTGTGCGCCTCGAACGTCGCATACAGCGTGCCCTCGTCATGATGCGACCATCGCACCCGGCTGGTGTACGTCATCTCGGGCACCACCCCGGAGATGTCAGCCGACTGCCACGTGTCGCCGCCGTCGCGCGTGATCTGGATCAGGCCATCGTCGGTGCCCGCCGCCAGCAGCCCCGGCCGGAGCGGCGACTCTGAGAGCGACGTGATCGTGCCGTAGTCGGACGTCGCCCGGTGCAGCATGAACGCATCGAGCGGCTGCACCTTGCCCTGCAACGGCAGGTCGAAATGGCTGATCTGCCGCGTCAAGTCCGGGCTGATGACTTTCCAGGCATCGCCGCGGTCGTCGCTCCTGAAGACGACGTTGGCGGCGAAGTACAGCGTTTCGTGATCGAAGTTCGAGATGATCACCGGTGACGACCAGTTCCAGCGGTACTTGCCGTCCTCGGGATGGGCCGGCTGGATGAGGCGCCGTTCGCCGGTTTCCGTATCGAAGCGCACGAGGCGCCCGTATTGCGATTCGCTGTACACGACGGACGGGTTTTCAGGATCGATCTGCACGTGAAAGCCGTCGCCGCCCACGGTGATGAACCAGTCTTCGTTGGCGATGCCGTCCGTGTAGCGCGTCCCGCTGGGACCGCCGAGGGTGTTGTTGTCCTGCGTGCCGCCGTAGACGTAGTAGAAGGGCTCGCGCATGTCCACGGCCACGGTATAGAACTGGGTCACGGGCAGGTTCCCGACAAAACTCCAGGTATCAGCCCGGTCTTCGGTCATGTAGACGCCGCCGTCGTTGCCAATGACGATGTGGTCCGAGTCGCTCGGGTCGATCCACATCGCCTGTTGATCGACATGCACGCGGCGGTCTGTGTAGGGCGCGGTGAAGGTGCGGCCCCCGTCGGCCGAGACCGTGTCGCCGTCGCCCAGCACGTAGACGCGCTCGGGATCGTTGGGGTCGCAGCGGACCTTGGTGCCGGACACAGGGTTGACGTGCTGCCAGCTCGCGCCACGGTCGTCCGAGCGGTACAGGCCGTCTTCGCCCGGCCGCGCCGAGACCGCGGCGAAGACGCGATCCGGGCGGCTGGCGCAGATCGACAGGCCGATCTTGCCGGCATCGCCCCTGGGAAGACCTCTGCTCAGACGCTGCCAGGTGGCGCCCCCATCCGTGCTCCGGTAGATGCCGCTCTCCGGGCCGCCGCCGAGAAAGCTCCAGGTGCGGCGCTCGCGCTGGAACGCAGCCGCGTACAACAGGTTCGGGTCGCGCGGATCCATGGCGAGATCGACCACGCCGGTGCGGGGACTCACGAACAGCACTTTCTCCCAGGTGTCGCCGCCGTCGGTCGTTCTGAACACGCCCCGCTCATCGTTGGAACCCCACAGGGCGCCGCCGCCGGCGACGTAGACGATGTTCGGATCCTCCGGATGGATCAGGATGCGGCCGACGTGCCGCGTCTCGTCGAGGCCCTTGTGCGTCCAGCTCCTGCCGCCGTCTTCCGACTTGTAGACGCCGTCACCCCACGACACGCTGCGCCAGTTCCAGGTCTCGCCGCTGCCCAGCCACACGATGTTGGGATTGGAGAGGGCCACCGTGACCGATCCCAGCGACGCCGTGCCCCCGTTCTCGAAGACGGGCTGCCAGGTCAATCCCCGGTTGGTTGTCTTCCAGGCGCCTCCGGTTGCGGTGGCGACGTACAGCGTGTCGGGCGCGTCGGGCACCCCGGCGATGTCGGCAATGCGACCGCTCGTGAGCGCCGGGCCGATCTCGCGCCACCGCAGTGCCGCAAGATGCGTGGGGTTGAGCCGATCACCGTCGGCTCGCTGACCGGCGGCGACCGGCGCCGTCAGCCACGCGGCGCCGACGAGCGTCAGCGCTGCCAGCAACGGAACACCGAAAGCCAGGGAAACCGGGCGACGGATGTACGCAGTCGATCGCATGGAACGGCTCCTTGTCGTCCGACAGACCTCAGCGCGAGGTGCCGCGGAGCTGGCCGACGAGCGCCGGCAGGTTCTGAATCAGCATGATGCGCGTCGCCGAGTTGAAGCGGACCATGGCGAACGTCTGGCCGTCCGGCGACACGTCGTAGTTTCTGTGCGGAGTCGCCGTCACCATGTCGGCGACCGAGAAGAGCGCCTGTCTGGACAGGACGGCGAACGCCGGCTCGGTGCGGAGGCTCGCGGCGACGAGCTCGGAGCCGGGGCCGGCGCCCGTCCGGTAGAAGAGCTCCCGGCCGTCGCGGCTCCATGCCGGCTCGGTGCCGCCCGCGAGCGACACCTGAACCTCTTCGCTCTCGCCCTCGAGCGAGCGGACGTACACCTCGTCCCGGCCCGACTGGTTCGAGACGAACGCGAGCCAGCGCCTGCCGGGCGAGACGGTCGGGAACTGCTCCTCGAAGCGGGACGCGACCAGCGGCTCGAGCGGCCCCTTGCCCCCGTTGCGGATCACGGCCACGTCGCTCCCCGAGTCGCCCGAGAGCGAGTTGCCGACCGTGACGAGCGCCGAGCC
Source organism: uncultured Acidobacteriota bacterium (assembly GCA_963752045.1). GTDB lineage: Bacteria > Acidobacteriota > Vicinamibacteria > Vicinamibacterales > SCN-69-37 > DATKDF01. The sequence continues at coordinate 36,541 of CAVVWN010000005.1, forward strand.
ATCGGAGAGCCACTCGGCGCCGGAGCCGAGCTCCGTCCAGCCGCCGAGGCGCTCCGGCGTTGCCGAGACGCCTGGCCGGGTCCGGAAGAGCGTCAGGACCCCGTCCTTCAGGGACGTGTACGTCAGCGCGGTGCCGTCCGGTGTCCACGTGGGATCGTGCCCGTCGCGTTCGAACGTGGCGCGGCTGAGCAGCCCGTCGGCCAGGTTGAGCACCCAGACGTCGCGGCCGTCGGCCGTATTGAAATCGACGGCGATGCGCCGGCCGTCGGGCGAGAACAGCGGCGAATGGAAATTCCGGCCCTCGGGCGTCGCCGGGCGGATGGTGCCGTCGCGGGCCACCAGCACCAGCGAGCGCGGCTCTTCGGGCACATACGCCACCGTCCCGTTTTCCGCGACGGCGAACTGGGCCGTGCCGGCGCCGGTCAGCGCGACGCCGCCCGCGATCCGGACCGGCTCGTCCTCCACGCGCCCTAAGGCCGGATCGAACGCCACGGCCTCGATGGTTCCATTGGCCAGCACGTAGACGAGGTAGCCCTGCGTATGCCGGACATCGACGATGTCACGTTCGATGAGCATCGATGTCGCACCCGTCTCGAGATCCAGCAACATCGCCGGGCCGGACGCCGTACCGGTTGGCATCCGGAGCACGAGTGCGGTCCGGCCCCCGGGCAGCACCTGCATCGGGCCGAGGTCGCCGTGCTGGTTGCCGAATGGTCTCGAGACCGCGCCGTCGGCGCCCACCCGCAGGAGGCCGGCGCCGGCAAAGCCCGCCCCGAACCAGAGCGAGCCGTCCCCCGCCCAGGCCACCCAGGGAGTCGCGGGAATCTCCGTGGGCAGGGGCCTGGAATTGCCGCCCGTGACGGAGTACCGGGACATCTGGCGGCTCGGAGCCGTGCCGATGAACTCGCGGCCATCGGGTGACATCACGTAGTCGCCGGTGAACGGGATCACACCAGCCAGCGGCGACGCTGTCTCTTCGTCGATCCGCATGCGCATCGAGCGGACGTCGCCTTCGACGACGGCGGAAAACACGAGCGTGCTGCCGTCCGGCGTGATCGCAATCTCGCGCCGAATCCCGTTTGTGGTCGCGCCGCCGTAGTTCGGGACGACGAGAGCGAGGCGCGAGGGGGGCTGGGTTGGCGCGGGCGGCGCCGGTCGCAACCATCCCCACGCGCCGATTCCTGCCACGACAAGGGCGGCGGCCGGCCAGAGCCATCCGCTGAGGCCGCGCGCGCGCGGCGCCGGCACCGCCGGCGCAGGCGCGGGCGCCGGTCGCGCATGGAGGTCGCGCAGGTCGAGCGCGAGATCGTCGGCGTGCTGGTACCGCCGCGACGGGTCCTTTGCCAGGCACTTCCGGACGATGCGCTGGAACTCGACGGGCGCGTCCGGCCGGAGGTCGGAGAGCGGACGCGGCTCGTCGTGCAGGACGTGCGCGATCATCTCGGCTGCGCTCCGCCCCGCGAACGGACGCTCGCCGGCCGCCATCTCGTAGAGGATGCAGCCGAGGGCGAAGATGTCCGTGCGCCGATCCACCGGCTGACCGGCGGCCTGCTCGGGGGAGAGATATCCAACCGTCCCCATCACCATGCCGGCCATCGTCCCGAGGGTGGTGGGCGAGTTGGCGTCGGCGGCTGCCCGCGCCGCTGGCGCCGCCGGGCTCGGTGAGTTTGGCGAGGCCGAAGTCGAGCACCTTGGCGTGGCCGTCGGCCGACACCATGATGTTCTCTGGTTTGATGTCGCGATGGACGATCCCGGCGTGATGCGCCGCGGCAAGCGCGCCGGCGACATCGGCCGCGATCGGCAGCCACTCGGCGAGCGGCCGGCCCTGGCGCTCGGTGAGGAGCGTTCTGAGCGTCGCGCCGTCGAGCAGTTCCTGGACGATGTAGCGGGTCTCGCCGTCGGTGCCGACGTCGAACACCGACGCGATATGGGGATGGTTGAGCGCGGCCGCGGCGCGCGCCTCCTGTTCGAAGCGCGAGAGCCGCTCGGGATCGGCGGCGAATCCGGCGGGCAGGACCTTGATGGCGACGTGGCGGCCGAGCCGCGGGTCCACGGCCTTGTAGACCTCGCCCATGCCGCCTTCGCCGAGCTTGTCCTGGATCCGATAGGGTCCGAGGGTTGTCCCGATCATCTGACGGCGACCATGTTATACGCAGAGCGCGGTGCGGGGACTGACGCAGTCGGGCGGACTGAACTTCAGTCCGCCCGACAGACCTCGAGTGTAGACTGAGGCCTGCGTCACGCACGCGCCCGTAGCTCAGGTGGATAGAGCATCGGCCTTCTAAGCCGAGGGTCCCAGGTTCGAGTCCTGGCGGGCGCGCTTCCTGGCCGTTTTCCCGACTGAAACTCCGATCTCCCGCGCCCGTATGTCCTGCAAGATCAAGTGATTCGAAAGCCGAGGGCCGATGAGCTGCCTCAGTTTTCCCACGGAAAAAGCACCGATCGCGAGCTCCGCAGCGCCGGTTTTGCGCCCTTTCGCCAGCATGGGCATGGCACCCGGCATGGCACTTTCCGTACGTGGTTTTGAGCCGCCCGCCCGGTTCTGCTAGCGTGAATCCGTGAAGGTCACGGCCTACTTCGAGGCAATTCGGAAACGCCCCGATCGGACCGTGATTCAGGATTCGTGGATCGAGTTAGCGATCCACCAGCCAATTCGGGAGGCGGTCCAAGCGGACGGGCGGATCCGCCGTTGGGTCCGGGTCTCCGAAATGGGGAACCGCTACCTGCGCGTTGTTCTCCTACCCGACGGTGAGACGGTTCATAATGCATTCTTCGACCGTGGGTTCGAGCCATGAAGATTCGCTATTTCGCAGAGACCGACACGTTGTACATCGAGTTTCGTGACGTGCCCGTCGCCGAGACTCGTGATCTGGACGAGAACACCGTTCTCGACATCGACGCTCGAGGAGACATCTCGGCGATCACGGTCGAGCATGCCTCCGAACGCGCCGGCATTCCGGAGTTCTCGTACGAGCAGGTCGTCGCACAGCGCACCTGAGGCCCGAGGCCGGAAATGCTCATTCAGCCTAGTGAAGCGCGTCACTGGATTCTGGGTCTGGTTGGCTTCGTCGCCATCGCCGGGGCCGGGCTTGGCATGATGCTCGCCGCCCGCTCTGTGGTTGGGCTTCAGGATGCCGCCCTGCTCCTGACGTCGGCAGTGGTTCTGGTGGAGCTCTTGCGCCGGTCCCGAGCACGCCGAGCACGGCCCAGGTAGCTCTGTCCGCCGGCATGGCACCCGGGCATGGCACCGTCCGCAACTCACTGACGAGGCGCGTGTTCCATCTCGGTATTTTCCCCTTCTAAGCCGAGGGTCCCAGGTTCGAGTCCTGGCGGGCGCGCTTCCGTTACGGGGGACTTCGTCCCCGCGCATCCTCTTATTCACTGACGCCAGATCATTTGTCCGAAAAATGATGTATATTTCGGACACATGGCTGGCTCCCGAGGCGCGGCTCTGAATCTCCCCGCGCAGATGATCGACCGCGCCGACGGCAATCCGGGCCGGGTCTGGACTCCTGTCGACTTCTCGGACCTCGGGCCCCGGGCCGCGGTCGACAAGGCGCTTCAGCGACTGGCGCGCGCCGGACAGCTTGCGCGGCTCGACCGAGGCCTGTACTTCAAGCCGCGGCAGAATCCGCTCACGGGTCGGCCTACCGTTCCCGACCACAACGCCGTCATCGACGCCATCACCAGGCGGGACCAGAGCCGTATGGTCCTGGATGGCCTGACCGCCGCGAACGACCTGGGGTTGACCACCGCCGTACCCGCGCGGATCACCGTTCTCACCGACGCGCGTCTGCGGCCCATTCAGCTCGGCCGCCAGCAGATCCGCTTCCGGGTTGCTGCTCCGAGTCGCCTCTATTGGGCTGGCCGGCCGGCAATGCGCATCGTGCAGGCACTCTATTGGGCGAGGGATCTGCTCGCTTCCGATCCACACATCCTGCGGAAGCTCCGTTCGGTGCTTGACGACAGGCAGAATGGAGACAAACTCCGACAGGATCTCCGGACCGGTCTGCACACGTTGCCCATCTGGATGCAGACGGTGGTGAGAGACCTGCTGGCGACGGACGGTCGCACCACCCAGACGCGCAAGGCTGATTCGCAGAGGAAACGGCCAAAGATCCACATCATCAGCGCGCGGCGAGCGAGCCGGAAAGAAGGAGCCGCGTACGCGGCAGGCTCGGCGGATTGACTATTCGGACATTCCCGAGGCCTCGAGCGAGCAGTTGCGCGCGATGCGTCGTGTCGGACGACCGCCGCTCGGTGGCAGCACCAGGCGCCTGATTGCCATTCGGCTCGACCCTGACGTCCTGACGTCGTTCCGGAGGGAGGCCAGGCGCCGCAAGGTGGGCTACCAGACTCTGATCAACCAGGTTCTCGCGGACTACGTCGGCAAGGACGTCGCCTGACCGTCCTGGCGATTCACGGTCGAGCATGCCTCCGAACGCGCCGGCATTCCGGAGTTCTCGTACGAGCAGGTCGTCGCCCAGCGCACCTGAGGCCAGAGGCCGGAAATGCCGCCTTCGGTCCGCGGGCGTCGCGCGTGACCCCCGCCCGCCGGTCCAGGGAGAGGCGACCCGGATCGACCGCGCCACCTGCCGTCGTCGTGCGACAATGGGCGGGCGGGGTCGAAGAGCGGACATGGCTACTCACGAGCGAATCGAGGTGAATTCCCAGGTGATGATGGGTAAACCCGTCATCCGAGGAACGCGCATTCCCGTGGAGCTACTGCTTCGGAAGCTCGGCGAGGGAGCAGGCGAGCGCGACTTGCTCGAGGCCTATCCTCAGCTGACCCGTGAGGACGTCCAGGCGGCTATTCGCTATGCCGCCGACAGCTTGGCCCACGAGGAGGTCGTATTCGTCGGGGATCCCGCTCGCGATGCGCGGGGTTAGCTGACCGGTGCGGTTTCTGGCCGACGAAAGCTGCGACGTCAGCGCCGTGCATGCGCTTCGCGAAGCTGGCCACGACGTGACGACAGTCGCTGATCTGAGTCCGGGCGCTGACGATGCGTTCGTGCTCGGATTGGCGCACTCCGAATCCAGGATTCTCCTGACAGAGGACAAGGACTTCGGTCTGCTGGCGTACGCCGGCGGGCAGAAGACGGCCGGTGTCGTGCTGCTACGGTTTCCCGGAACACTCGAAGAACTCTCGGCAAGGCCGTCGTGGACGCCGTCGCCCGGTTCGAAGACCGGATACAGTTCGGTTTTGTAGTTGTCGAACCTGGTCGAGCGAGACTTTCGCGACTGCCCGGCACGGCACCCTGATGTGTGTCTGGCCCAGACCGCGAGCGTAGCCCGACCTCGTCGCCGGCATGGCACCCGGTCCCCGCCGCAGCCCTCACGCGCTTCACTCGCCGGGACCCCCTTGCCCCGCCGCGTTCGCGTGGGGGCGCGTCGCGCCCCGGCGGGCCCTGTGCTGTCCGTCGAACCTCACCCGAGGAGCAGCCGAGGGTCCAGCGCCTGCGGCCCGGCCGAGCGAAGAGCGAGGCAGCCAGGGAGTAAGCTGAGCGTGGCATGGTGGATCCCAACCTCGAGACGCGCACACGCGACGGCGTGGTGCTCCGCGGCGACCTCCACCGGCCGGACGGCGCCGCGGAGGATGCGCGATTTCCGGTGCTCCTCGAGCGCACGCCGTACGACAAGGGCGGCGGCGCGGCCGGCCGCGAACCCCGTGCCTTCATCCGCAAGGCGCTCGCGCGCGGCTATGCCGTGTTCGTGCAGGACGTGCGTGGCCGTTACGCGTCCGACGGCGTCTTCGATCCGTATCGTCAGGAAGGGCGCGACGGGTTCGACACGGTCGAGTGGATCGCCGCGCAGCCCTGGTCGAACGGGAGGGTCGGCACGTTCGGCTTGTCGTACCCGGGCGCGACGCAGTGGCAGCTCGCGATCGAATCGCCCCCGCATCTCTCCTGCATCTTCCCGGCGATGACCTACTCGTCGGCGCGCGCGTTCATCTACTTCGGCGGCGCGTTCGACATGTCGTGGATCCCGTACCTCATCCAGAACATCGCCCCCGACATCCGCCGGCGCCTGAATCTCCCCGTGCCGCCCGGCCACGGCGACCGCGCCGGCCGCGACGCGGCCGCCAAAGCCGCGCTCTGGCACGTGCCCCTGAACGATCTGCCGGATCTTCTGGACGCCTGTCCCTTCTACTACGAGTGGCTCGACCATCCGGACGACGGCGAGTACCTGGGACTACGCGAACATCGAAGCGAACTACGACCGCGTGACCGTGCCGGCCTTCAACTTCAGCGGCTGGCATGACGAGGGCTATGGGCCGAACGGCGCGGTGCGCAACTTCGTCGGCGCGCGCGCGAGCGGCCGATCGGCCGAGGCGCGCAGGCCGCGCCTCATGATCGGCCCGTGGACGCACGGCGGCCAGTCGCGCAGCCGCGTTCGGCGACCGCGACTTCGGCACCGACGCGGCCATCGAGTACGACGACCTCGTGCTCGACTGGAGCGACCTGCACCTGCGGGGCGTCACGCGCAACCAGCTCTCGGACCAGCCACCAGTGCGTCTCTTCACGATGGGCACGAACCGCTGGCGCACAGCCGAGACGTGGCCGATCCCAGGCACTCGACACGAGACGTGGTTCCTGCGCGGCGGCGGCCGGCTCTCGACCGACGCGCCGGCCGAGGGCGAGGGATCGGCCGGCTACGCCTACGACCCGGCCGACCCCGTCGTCGATCCCCGCGGTGGTCCGTACGCCGGCGTGCTCGGTCCCTTCGATCAGCAGGACGTCGCGAAGCGGCCGGACGTCCTGACGTTCCGGAGCGACCCGCTCGCGGCCGACCTCGAGGTGACGGGCAACATCGAGATCCGGCTCTGGATCGCGTCGAGCGCGCCCGACACGGACTTTCACGTGCACCTGCTCGACGAGGAGCCGGATGGGCGCGCGTGGAACCTGATGAGCCCCACCGTGGCGGTGATGCGCGCGCGGTATCGGAACGACGAGCGACATCCCGAGCTCTTGATGCCGGGACGCCCCGCCGAGCTCGTCCTGCGGCTGCCGATCACGAGCAACTGCTTTCTCCAGGGACATCGCCTGCGCGTCCACGTGATGAGCAGCTTCTTCCCGCACCTCGACCGGAACCCGAACACGGGCCGGCCCGTGCCCGCCGAGGGCCGGTTCGAGATCGCTCGACAGACGGTCTTCCACGACGCGCGATGGCCGTCGCGCCTCGTCCTGCCGGTGGTCGGCACGTAGGTCCGACCCGCCATGGCCTCAACCCTTCACCGCGCGCGCGGCAACCCGCGCCTGGGCTTGCTGCTCGCGCTCACGACGGTCTTTCTGTGGGGGTTCCTCGCCATCGCCCTCAAGCTGCTCCTCGCTGCCGGCATGGACGCGTGGACGATTACCTGGTATCGGCTGGCGGTCTCGGCGCTTCTGCTCGCGGTGGTCCAGGCGCGGCGCGGCCAGTTGCCGCGTGTCGGCGCCCTCGGCGCGCATGGCTGGAAACTCCTGGCCTTGGCGCTCTTCGGGCTGGTCGGCAATTACGTGTTGTTCGCCCTTGCGCTCGGCTACGTGCCACCGGCGACCGCGCAGGTCGTGATTCAGTTGGCGCCGATTCTGCTCCTCGTCGGGTCGCTCGCGATCTTCGGTGAGACGTTCAGCCGGCCGCAGTGGATCGGGCTGGGCGTCCTCTCTGGCGGCCTGCTCCTCTTCTTCAACGAGCGGCTGCCCGCGCTCGTCTCGCTCTCGGGCGCCGAAGCGGTGGGCGTTGCCCTCGTCGTCGTGTCGGCCGTGGTCTGGGCCGCCTACGCACTCGCGCAGAAGCAACTGCTCGTCACGCTGTCGTCGGTCAACATCCTGCTGCTCGTGTACGTCGGCGCCGTCGTGCTGCTCCTGCCGATGGCGACGCCCAGCCAGGTCGCGACGTTGGACGGGCCGGGCCTTGCGCTCCTGGCGTTCGGTGTGTTCAACACGCTTGCCGCCTACGGGTGTTTTGCCGAAGCGATGGCGCACTGGGAAGCGTCGAGGGTGAGCGCGGTCATCTCGCTCACGCCGGTGGTGACGATCGGAGCCGTCTACGTCATCCTCGCGTTCTGGCCTTCGGCTGACGTGGGATATCGCCTCGACGCCCGCGGACTGGCCGGCGCGGTGCTCGTCGTTGGCGGATCGATGATGGCCGCGCTCGGACGGCCCCCCGCGACCGTCGTGCCCGTGGATCTGGAGTAGGCCGAGCGGATCACCGACCGGGCACCGGACATCGTCCTTGCAATGGCGAGTCGAACGACTCGTCTATCAGGAACCCGGTCTCGTGCCCGCTCGTCCTCTACGAGTTACGATCCAGCAGAACGGTGAAAAGGAGAGGTCTGAACATGCACGACGTGCTGAGGAAGATCAGGTCGATGACCCTTGCGGCGGCGGGCATCGTGTATCTGGCTCAACCATCGACGGCCCAGGTGTCCGTCAGCCCCGCCGACGGCGTCATCGTCGTGCGCAGTGACGCCGATTTCGCGACGACTCTGGCACGGGTGGAGCCCGCGGTGAAGGCCCGAGGGCTGTTCGTCATGCGGGTGCTCGACCACTCGGCCTCCGCTGCCCAGTTCGGCCGGGTGCTGGCGCCCAATACGGTGATTCTCTTCGGGAACCCGCAGATTGGCAGCCAGTTGATGGCGTGCGAGCCACGCGCCGGCATCGACCTGCCGCAGAAACTGCTGCTCTGGGAGGCCGACGGCGCGGTCATGGTCGCCTATAACGATCCGGCGTACCTGGTGAGGCGGCACTCGATACAGGGATGTGACGCGGTCGTCGCGACGGTGTCAGAGAACTTGCGAGTCATTTCGACCCAGGTTGCCGCGGGCGGGTGAACGGGCGAACGGGTGTATAAAGCTCCCTGACACGACAAACCAACTTCACGGAGGGACGAGTCCGATGGCTGACAAGATCGATTCGATTCCAGAGAAGACGCGATGGGAGATTGCGACCAAGGGCCTGACGGGCGCCTACCTTGCCATCTCCAACGAACTGATCCGGACGGCGGGGCAGAAGAAGTTCGAGGAGTTCAACGGGGGGCTGTGGTTCGAGGCGGGGAAGGGCGCCAAGGAGTTCGCCGCGAGCCTCGGCATGCCCGCCGAGACCCCTGGTGACGTCGAAGCCATCATGCACCTGCTGGCCAAGGCGTCGATGGGGCCGGAGTTTCAGTTCGATGTCGTCGAGTCCACGAAGGACCGATGCGTGGGACGGACCACCGAGTGCCCGTGGCAGAAGCGCTGGAAGGAGCAGGGCGCCGGGTTCGATACCTGCGGTGCCGGGCACCAGAAGTGGGGCGAAGGCGCTGCCGAAAGCCTGAATCCGAACTTCACGTTCAAGCTGACGAAGAACATGGTCAAGGGCGACTCGCACTGCGAGTGGGTCGTCGAGCGCAAGAAGTAGGAGCGCTCACCGCCCGTCGAGGTGTTCGAGGATCAGGCGCGCGACCAGGTCGGGCACGAGTTCCGGCAGCCAGTGTCCGACCTGGTCGACGACCTCGAACCGATAGGGCGCGTCGATGAAGCCGGCGGTGGAGAGCGCGGCATCGCGCCCGAAAGCGCCGTCGCCGGTCGACCAGACGTACAGCGTCGGCACCCGGATCGGCGGCGGCGGCGTTGCCGGCGTGGCCGCCGTCGGAACTTGGCTCGTCGCCGAGGTGCCGCCGAACGCGGCGGCGTACCAGGCGAGCGCGGCTCGGAGCGCGCCCGGCTCGGAAAACGCCTCGACGTAGCGCTCGACGACGTCGGCGTCGAGTCCGGAGTAGATCCGCCTGAGGCCCGCGGCGTCGTTGGCGAGCAGCGCGGCGTCGGCACCAGGCTCGGCGAACGTGGAGAAGTACGACGACCGCGCGCCCTGGTCGCTCGACGCGCTGGCGCGCGCTGCCGACAACGCCGAGAAGTGCGGCGTCGACAGCACGGTCAGCGATCGCACCCGACCGGCATGCCGCAAGGCGGTCACCCACGCGACGGCGCCGCCCCAGTCGTGGCCCACCAGGTGAAACGTGTCGGCGCCGAGCGCGTCGGCCATGCCGACGACGTCGGCGACCAGCTCCGACACCGCGTACGGGGCCACGCCGTCGGGCCGCGCGCGGGCCGAGTATCCGCGCTGGTTGGGCGCGACCGCCCGGTAGCCCGCGCCGCCGAGCGCCTCGAGCTGCAGACGGAACGCATCGGCGGTCTGCGGGAACCCGTGCAGCAGCAGCACCAGCTTCCCGTCCGACGGCCCCGCCGCCAGCGCGTCGAAGACGAAGTCGCCGACGCGAATCTCGGTTGACGTCACGTCGGCACGCGGGGGCAGCGCCGGCACCGGCGCGTCGCCGGGCGGCAGCGGCCCAATCTGACGAAGCACCAGGCGCGCCGGCTCATCGCCGCGCCACACGCCGTCGAGCGTGTCGACGAACACCGACTGCCCGTCGGACGCGGCGGCGATGCCGTTCGGGTAGGCGAGCGTGGCCTGCCCGACCGGCCCGTCGGTCAGTCCGGGCTCGCCGGTTCCAGCCCAGCGCGCGAACGACCCGTTGAGCGTGACGCGCACGACCTCGTGCGACTCGATACGCGACACGTAGAGCGCGCCGGCCGCGTACGCGATGTGCGCGTTGCCTCGGCCGGAGAGCGTGGTCAGCACCGCTACCTCGCCGCCCGCGTCGACGCGAAGCACGTGCGGGTTGTTGAAGTTCACGACGTACAGCGCGCCGTCGGGGCCCCGAGTGATGCCGTTCGGGCACGCGAAGAGCGGTCCGGCTGCCAGCGTGCGCACGACACCGTCGGCCGACACCACCGACAGCGAGTTGCCCTGGCAGTTGCAGACGACCAGTTCGCCGGCCGCGTCGATCGTCAGGCCGACGGGCCCCTCGAGCCCCTCGGCAACAATCGACATGGCGCCGTCAGCATCGAACGCGAGCACACGGCCGCCGACGAAACTGGCCTGCAGAAGCCGCCCCTCTGCGTCGACGGTGTTTCCGGAGCTACCCTGTATCTGGTCGCTCACGAGGATGGTCCGTCCGTCGGGTCCCACGCGCCAGACGTGCCGGTCGAAGTTCGAGACATGCACCGCACCGTCCGGACCCACGGCCACTCCACCGAGTCGACCGTTCGAGGTGAGTGGCATCGATGTCGTGATCGTGCGGACCGTGGCCGGCTCCCCGGTCAGGTCGGCGTTCTGAATCGGCTCCGACGTACAGCCTGTCGCCAGCACGACGACGAACCCGATGACGATTCGCATGACGCTATTCTGACGACGCCCAAGGCGTGACGTCCAGGCGATTCGGCGACGCGCGTGAAGTGTTACGCTTTCGGACACCCAACACGCTGGTGTTCGGCGACGATTTCCGGAGGTCGGTATGAGCCCGGGTTCGATGAGTGACGACACGACTCGACGTCTGGTGCGTGCGGGCGTGACGCTCTGCGCGTTGAGCATGGCCGCCGTCGGATTGGCACTGCTGTTTGCGCCCGACGAAGCGGGCCGCGCGCTCGTCGGGCGCGAGCTTGGCGCTCCGCTGGGTCAGCTTCTTGGCGCAGCCCTGCTCGGATCCGCAGCCATGAACTGGACGGCGCGCGGGTCGGTGCTCGGAGGCATCTACGGCCGGGCCATCGTCGCGGGCAATCAGGCCCACCTGACCATTGGTGCGCTCGTACTGGTGAAGCACGGGCTCGAGGCCGGCGGCTCAGTCGCCTACTGGGTCCTGACCGGCGTCTACCTGCTGGGCGCGGGTCTGTTCACGTATCTGACCTTCTTCAGTTCTGGAATACAGGGCCGGCCCGCTCAGGGCTGAGCGGCGCGAGTTCGTGCTTCTTGTCGGCGGTCGACGAACTGTCCGCGAAGACAGCGAAGTCACGTGACGAGGCTCCCACCTGCCCGTTCGAGTAGTACCCCACGCTCCGGCATCCAATCGCCCCATCGTCCCGCTGATGCTGCCAGATGATCCAGACGCCGCCTTTGTTCAGGCTGACGACGGTGTCGAATGCCGCTTCGAGCGTGAGCGCCCGGTGCATGGCGAGCTCGAGCGAGGGGAGCGGTGAGGCGGGCTGCGCGATGGCGTCGCCGCCCAGCATCGAAATCTGTCCTCCCGGCACCGGCGGCGGGTCGCCGCTCGCCAGCCACGCCAGCATCACGAGCAGACGCGGCATGTCGCTGACCAGGCGTGCCGGCTCGAGCGTCAACCTGCGTGCGATTCGGCCGCACTCGAGATTCCGCCGCTTCGATTCCGACCACGCCCGACCGCCAGGTGACGGAGTAGTCGGGATGGTGGGCGGTGAGCGCAGTCAAGATGGTGTCGAGCGGCGTCGCTCGCTCGGCTGTGGCCGCGATGGCGACCGGATTCACCTGACTTGGATTCTCGGTTGTGACCAGCCCGGCGGGGACGCCGAGGGGGGCAAGCGCGAGCGCCAGCGCGAGCGGACCGCGGTCGGCGGCAGCCATCAGCGCCTCGGGTACGCGAGTATCGGCCTGCCGCCGGGGCGCCAAGCCCGCAAGCATGCCGGCGCAGAGCAACACGGCCAGGAACCCGCGCATGTGTTGACTTAGACACCGACCCGCGTCGGGCGGCGCCTGCGCGGCGGCCGACGTCAGAGCAACGCGGCCATGGCGACAGAGAACGAGCGCAGGTCCTCGACGTCTGCCTCGAGTACGTCGAAGACGCGGTCGTAGTCGACCTGCCAGTACACATGCACCAGAAGGTTGCGGAACCGCGCCATTCGCTGGAGGCGCTCGGAGAGTGCCTCGGGGACGAGACCAGCACCGGCGAGGCCGGCGAAGCAGCCCGCGTAATCTTCAGGCACCCGCTTCAGATGGCGCCCAGGCGATCGAGTGCCTGCGCGATTTCAGCGCAGCGCCCGCGCACGACGTCAGCATCGAGGGTCACCCGGCAAACGCCTCGCGGGTCGCCCGCCGGAGCAGGGGGGCGCGGTCGTGATACTCGCGCGCGGTGCGCTCCATCAGGTCTGCAAGGCATATTTCGTCGCGGACCGCCACCGGTCGGCCGCGCAACGCGTGAAACAGGAACGGCACCGGTGCGTCGTTGAGCCGGCGGACATCAACCGGCAGGCCCAGGGCGTCGGACAACGATGCGCCGAGGTCGAGGTCGACGCGACCGCCCGAAGGGCCGGTCGTCCAGACGCCGACATCGACGTCTCGAAAGCCCTCGCCGTCCAGAAACGACCCGAAGATCGCGCCGAACACCACGTCGGGCCGCTCGGCCAGAACCCGCTCGATTCTGGCGATCACCTGTTCCCGGGCCGCGGCGTCCAGCCGGTGGATCGTGGACATCACCGCGATTGTACCCTCGGGACGCTGACCCCAACGGCGTGACCGTCACCACGCGCTCACGTGCCGCGCTGCGGCTCTGGCCATCGGCACCTGGCGTATTGCACATGAAAATTATGAAGAGTAGTATTTCAGATGATGTCACCTCTCGTCCTTCAGGACCCGGCGCCGGACGCCGTGCTCGCCAAGGCCGTGCTGTCGGCCGCGTCGAGGCTGGACGTGCGGCAGCGGGAGCTTGCTGAGGTCATCGGCTCGAGCGAGGCGTCGATTTCGCGGCTCGCGCGCGGACGCGGCATCGATCCCGTCAGCAAGGAAGGCGAGCTGGCGCTGCTGTTCCTTCGCGTCTATCGCAGTCTCGACGCGCTGGTCGGTGGTGACGATGGTCGGGCTCGTACGTGGTTGCACGCCGAGAATGCGCACCTCGGCGGGGTGCCGGTCGAGCGCCTGAAGAGCGTGCAGGGGCTGGTGGATGTCGTCGAGTATCTGGACGGCATGCGCGGGCGCATCTAGGCTGCGCCCGCTTCGACTCTCGCCCTGGCGGGCGGTCGAGGCGCAGCACCTCGTGTCGACGCGCAAGCTCGTCGACTCGGTTGAGGAACAGGCGGTCCTCGAGGAGCTGATCGAGGCGTCAAAGCCTCCGCAGAGAGCCGCAGACCACCAGCACGTCCTCCTCTCGACGCCGTTCCGGTATCCACCCCTTGCGCACGGCTCGCGTTTCGGCGGCCGGTTCGAGCCCGGTCTCTGGTACGGCTCCGAGGATCAGCGCGCGCTCTTCGCCGAGGTCGCCTACTACCGCCTGCTCTTTCTCGAGGGCACCGCCGCGGACCTCGGTACGGTGACGACCTGGCACACGGCGTTCACCGTGCGCCTCAGCACCGGGCGCGGCGTCGATCTGGTGGAATCACCCTTCGCCGCGCACCGGGATGCCATCGCTTCGCCGACGAGCTACATGAGGAGCCAGGCGCTTGGGCGGGCCATGCGCGAGGATGGCGTCGAAGCCTTCCGATACCCGTCAGCCCGGGATCGTCAGGGCGGGGTGAACATCGGCGTCTTCACCCCTTCGGTCTTTGGCGCCGCGCGACCGCGTCGTCTGCAGACCTGGCATGCGACGTCGACGCGCGCGGCTGTCGAGCTCGTGCGGCACGACTACACGGGCGCGGCGACGTTCATTTTCCGACGTGACGAGTTCGTCGTGGACGGGCGGCTGCCGTCTCCCGCGATCTGACGGCCGGGCGGCCGCCCGGCAGACGCGGCGATCAGCCGCCCCCGACCTTTCGCGGCGTTCGGGTGCGGGGGACGAAGCCGCGTGATGTCCGCGCCTTCCAGGGCTGTTCTGTCTGGGGCTTCGGTGCCCGCGCCGGGGTCGTTGGAGCGGGTTCCGGCGGCGCGGCCGCCGCCTCGGCAGCGGCCTTGGCGCGGGCTTCGGCAGCGGCCGCCTCGTCCTTCGCGAGGCAACACTGCTTGTACTTGCGGCCCGAGCCGCAGTGGCAGGGCTCGTTGCGGCCGGGGAGCGTTCGGGTCGGGTCAGTCATCGAAGACAGTGTACCGTGAGGCCGTCCCGCCCGCGCGTCCTACCGGGTGGACTGCCGGCGAAGTCCCTCGGTGACGACGGAGATACGGAGGCCCGCGCCGGTCGCTTCGTCGATGATCGCGATGATGTCGCCGTAACGGGCGGTTGCCGGGCCCATGATGAACACGGTCCGGTCGGTGCGGCCCGCGAACAGCCCGGTGAGCTTCTCGCGAAGCGCCGACAGTTCCACGGGTTCCTGGTTCACGGTGAGCTCGAGGCTCTCGGACAGTTCCACCACGATCTGGGTCGTCGGGGGCGGCGTGCTCGTCGTCCTCGACTCGAGCGGCAGGTTGATGTCCATGCCCTTCTGGGTGAGCGGCAGGGCGGCCATGAAGATGATGAGCAGCACGAGCAGCACGTCGATGAGCGGCGTGACGTTCATGTCCGACGATGGCGGGGCAAGCTCACGCCTGACCCGCAATTCGTCGTCTTCATCGTGCTTGTCGTGGTGCCGATGTTCCTTGACCATGGGGTCCAGCCATCATAGCGCAGGGGCCGCCGTTGACACCGCGCGGCCGGATTCGGAAGCTACAATCGGCCAGCCCTGAACCGCGGAGGTTCGGTTGTGCCGTCCACGCCCCGCAAGGAGGTCCGATGATGACGCGATTGTTCTGGCTCGCCGCGGCGGCCGCGTTTGCCTGCGCGGCGGTCGGGGTAACGGCCGCCGAGCAGCCTGGCCCCCAGGCGAACCCGCTGTGGCACGAACAGAAGATCAGGAACTACCTCCCCCACATGACCTGGCCGGAGGTGGCCGACCTGCTGACCCGGTCCGACATCGTGCTGATTCCCGTGGCTTCGATCGAGCAGCACGGTCTGCACGCGCCCATGGGCAACGACTTCTATCTCGGGATCGAAAC
This sequence comes from uncultured Acidobacteriota bacterium, assembly GCA_963752045.1. Lineage (GTDB taxonomy): Bacteria > Acidobacteriota > Vicinamibacteria > Vicinamibacterales > SCN-69-37 > DATKDF01. Next base: position 52,203 of record CAVVWN010000005.1, read on the forward strand.
CTCGAAGCTCATCGCCCAGCGCACCGACGTGCTCGTGGCGCCGCTCCTGATGGTGGGGCAGTCGCCGTACCACACGGGGTTCCCCGGGTCGGTGACACTCTCGGGCGAGACAATCCAGCGCGTGTACTTCGAGGCCGCGCAGAGTTTCATCCAGCAGGGCTTCCGGCGCTTCATCTTCTACAACAGCCACACCGGCAACACGGCGATCACCAACTTCGTCGTCGATCGCATCAATCAGGAAACCGAGGCTGTGGCCGTCGAGCTCGGCGAGGGCGTCAGTGCCATGCGGTCGTCCGGCGGCGGCCGAGGCGCAGGTGGCGGAGCGCGCGGACTGGGCGGAGCGGCAGCCGGCGCCGGCGAGGGTCAGGCGCCGGAGCGAGCCTTCGACCGACACGGCGGCGTGGGGGAAACCGCGCGCGGCCTGTACCTGTTCCCGACCCTCGTCGACATTTCGAAGGCCGAGACCGCCACACTCACGTTTCCGCCGAGACTCGAAGCGCTTCTCCCGCTCGTCAAGGCAGGCGATCCGGTGGCGACGCTGATCTTCCTGAAGGAAGCCTTGAAGCACGAGGCCACCGGGAAGGGATCGTCGGCGGCCGAGATGTCGTCCACCGGCAGCTGGAGCGAGCGCAACCCGGCCGAGGCCACGGCCGAAGCGGGGCGGCGCCAGACCGAGTCGTTCGTCGACGCGGCAGTCGCGTTCATCGACCGCTGGAAGCAACTGCAGTCCACAGGCCCGGGCCGGTAGGCGTGCCTGCCGTGCCCGAGTCCCTCGATCTGGTGTCGGCGTTCGGGTCGATCGACATCTATCTGTTCGATCAGTTGCTTCGTCGCCGGATCGCGCCCGGCATGCGCGTATTCGACGCCGGGTGCGGGCACGGACGCAACCTCGTCCATCTGCTGCAGGCCGGCTACGACGTGTGCGCCGTCGACACGGATCCTGCCGCGATCGAGGCGGTGCGACGGCTGGCCGCGTCACTTGCGCCGTCGCTCTCGCCCGACAACTTCCGCGCCGAGCGGCTCGACGCGCACAGCTTCGCCGACGGTTCGGCCGACGTCGTCATCAGCAGTGCCGTGCTGCACTTCGCGCGCGACGACGACGAGTTCGGCGCGATGCTCCTCGGAAGCTGGCGCGTCCTGGCACCGGGCGGCCTGTTCTTCTGTCGGCTGGCTTCGTCGATTGGCATTGAAGGCGAAGTTCGCCGGATCTCCGGGCGCCGTTACGCGCTCCCCGACGGATCCGAGCGTTACCTCGTCGATGAGGACCTGCTGCTCTCGTGGACGAGGCGGCTGGGCGGACAGCTGGCCGACCCGATCAAGACGACCGTAGTCCAGCACCAGCGCGCGATGACGACGTGGGCACTAATTCACTAATTCACTAATTCACTAATTCGCCAATTCGCCTACCGGCTCTGGCCCAGAATCAGCCGGTTCTTCGGCGTGATCGCGGCCGGGATTCGCTGGGTCCTCACGTCGTAGCCGTGTTCCCGGAGCCGAATCGCGCGCACGACGTCGATGGCGAGCGGCGGGTCGAGCCATCCCGACAGGCCGCCCGTGTCACACGTGTCGACGTCGTGGCAGCAGGGCAGCACGGCAACACGCGCGCGCGCGGCGGCGGCGCGTTCCAGGATTCGGTCCGTGAGCGCCCCGCATGCGTGGCACGACACGACGACGTCGCCTTTCTCCAGGGGAACATCGTCCACCCCGCCTGACACGAATGAGACGCGGCCGGAGAGGCGCGGCCAGGCCGCGACGAGCACGTCGTGAACCCGGGCCGCCGACGGGGGGTGGACCTCGTCGACGGCGAGCGCCTCGGGCGAGGAGTCGTCGAGGAGCAGCATCACGTGGGCCAGCAGACCGTGGCCCGCGCAGAGGTCCATCACGCGGCCACCGCGGAAGAGACGCCGCGCGCGCCGCGCGACCTCCCAGGCCTCGTAAAGCTCCTTGCGGGGCAGGCAGCCGGCCTCGCAGGCCGCGCGGCCGATCCGGTCGAAGAGCGAGCCGCCCGGAAAGCGCCCGAGGTCGTGCCGGGTGAGGCGACCGCGTGAGCCTCGAGAGAAGGTGCGACGAGTGACGTCGTGCGGCATCGCCGCCGCGATCATACGGTGTAGTATCCGGATTCACACGTCCCATGCCGTCGCCCGCACCCGGCCCTCGCGCCACGCACGTCAATCCCATCGTCGTCCTGCTGGGCATCCTGCTGCTGGCCACGGCGCTCACGTATCTGGTGGACTCGGGACGCTACGAGCGCGACGGCCGGCTGGTCGTGCCCGGCACGTACCAGACCCTCGAGAAGGATCGCTCGCTCGTCAACCTGTTCCGTCTGACGCCGGCCGAGGCCGGCGACCTCGTGCGGCCGGTCAGCTTCGCCGGCACGGCCCTCGCGATTCCTGCCGGTCTCGAACGGATGGCTTCGCTCATCTTCATGGTGCTCATCATCGGCGGCATGTTCGGGATCGTGACGCACACGGGCGCGATTGACGCCGGCCTCGAGAAGCTCCTGGCGAGCGCGCGCGGCAACGTCTATGTGCTCGTGCCGGCGCTGATGACGGCGTTCGCGGCGGGCAGCACGTTCCTCGGCCTGGCGTCCGAGTACCTGCTCATCATCCCGGTGATGGTCGTCATGGCGCGGCGGCTCGGCCTGTCGAGTGTCGTCGGGCTGGCCATCGTCACGGTGCCGGTCAAGGCGGGGTACCTCTCGTCGGTGACCAATCCGATTCCGCTCACCATCGCGCAGCCGCTCGTCGGCCTGCCGGTGTTCAGCGGCGCCGGCCTTCGGCTGGCCTTCTTCGCCGCCTTCCTCGTCGTCAGTATCGCGTTCGTGCTCGTGATGATCCGCCGCGAGGGATTCGACCCGGCGGCCGAGCCGCCCGTGTTCGACCATCGGGAGCTCTCGCGACGCCACACGTTCGTGCTCGCCGTCCTCACGGCCGGTATCGCGCTGCTCGTCGTGGCGTCGAGCTCCTGGGGCTGGGAGAACGCGCAGCTCTCGGCGTACTACATCGCGCTCAGCATCGCCGTTGCCGCGGCCGGTCGGCTCGGCCCGAGTGAAGCCGCCGAGGCGTTCGTCGGCGGCATGAAGAAGATCCTGATGGCCAGCATGCTCATCGGCGTGGCGTCGGCCGTGGCAGTCGTGCTCGAACGGGGCCTGATCCTCGACTCGATCGTGCATTCCCTGACGGCGCTCATCGGCGGCGGCGGCGCGTTTCTCTCGGCCACGGGCATGTTCGTGGCGCAGCTCGTTCTCGACTTCCTGATTCCGTCGACGTCAGGGCAGGCCGCCGTGAGCATGCCCATCATGGGGCCGCTCGGCCAGCTCACCGGTGTGTCGGCCCAGATGACGGTGACGGCGTTTCTCTTCGGCAACGGCATCACGAACCTGCTGACACCGACCTCGGGCACACTTCTCGCCTACCTTGCCACCGCCGAAGTGGGCTGGACCGAGTGGGCGCGGTTCGTCTTCCGCTTGTGGCTCATCTACATCGCGTTGGCCATCGTGCTCATCGGCGTGGCCATCGGCCTGGGTTTCTGAGCGCGCCGAAACGCCCGCGAGCATCGGCGCAGGATGAAAAGCGCTGGACCTCGCTGCTGCATGGATCAATCATGAACGTTCAGGAGGAACGAATGGCCATCCACAAGGTGATCGAGGTGATTTCGCAGTCTGACAAGAGCTGGGAAGACGCAGCGCAGGCTGCCGTGACCGATGCAGCCAAGACCGTCAAGGGCATCAAGTCGATTTACATCGAGAATTTCGAAGCGGTCGTGTCGAAGAACAAGATCACGCAGTACCGCGTGAACGGCAAGATCACGTTCGAAGTGAGCTAGCCGTTTCCGTGTCGGTGTAGCCGGCCGGAAACGGCTCAAGCGGTGTCGGTCTGAGCGCCCTGAACGGCGTTCATTCGCGGAGCGCGGCTGCCGGGTCGGCCGCGAGCGCGCGGCGGGCCGGCAGCCACGTCGCCAGGAGCGCGACCGCACCCAGCAACGCCGCCGCTGCCCCGAAGCTCGCCGGATCCAGCGGCCCGATGCCGAAGAGCATCGAGTCGAGGCCCCGGGCCGCCAGGACCGCCACGACGAGGCCGAGCGCGAGGCCCGCACCGACGAGCCGAAGCGACTGACCCAGCACGAGCCCCATCACCGCGCCGCGCGTGGCGCCGAGCGCCACGCGTACGCTGATTTCCTGCGCCCGCAGCCCCACCACGAACGCCAGCAGCCCGTGCAGGCCGAGCGAGGTCAGCAGCAGTGCGCCAACGGCGAACACCACCAGCGCCGATGCCGCCATCCTCTGGCCGATGAAGGAGTTGGCCACAAGCTGGCGCATCGGGGCCGCGTCGAAGACCGCCACCGATGGCTCGACCTCCGCGACGGCCGTCCGCGCGGCGGCGATGAGCGAGGCCGGGTCGCCGTCGGTGCGCACCGCGAAGGTCACGAGCGTTCGCGCATCGCGGGCGTAGTGCGCGTAGATCTCCGGTGTCGGCGCGTCCTCGAGCGCCCAGTGCTGCACGTCCTCGACGACGCCGACGATGGTCGCCGCCGAGAACGGGCCGCGGTCGTCGAGCCGTACCGTGCGGCCGAGCGCAGACTGTTCACCCAGATGCGCGCGAACGAACGCGCGATTCACGAGCACGCCGGCCGGGTCGTTCGTGCCGTCGGCGCGGGTCAGCGCGCGGCCACTCACGACGCCAACGCCGAGCGCGTCCAGGTACTCGTCGCTGACCAGCCTGAATCCGGCCGTGACGGGCTGATTGTCCGGCATGGTCACGCCGTCGATCGTCATCGCCACCGTTTCGTTGCTCGTGCTGAACGGCAGCGTGTTGACGACGCCGGCCGCGGTCACGCCGGGAAGCGTCCTGTACCCGTTCGAGGATGCGGTCGTACGTGCGCTCGCGATCGACCGCGTCGGGAAAGCGCGTCGACGGCAGCGACAGGCTGAAGGCCAGCACGCGGTCCTTGTCGAATCCCGGGTCTGCCGTCGAGAGGTTGAACGCCGTGCGGGCGAGCAGCACCGTGGCGACGAGCAACGCGACCGAGACCGCCAGCTCGCCGACGATGAGCGCGCTGCGCAGGCGCTGACGACCCGGATCGGTCACGCCGCGGCCGCCCGCACGAAGAAGTCCCTCGTGATTCGGTCGGACCGATCGCCAGGCCGGCACCAGCCCGAAAACGACCACCGTCGAAATGGAGACGATCGCCGTGAACGCGAGCGCCGTTCCGTCGAGCCGAATGAGGTCGACGCCCGGCAGCACGCGCGTGACGAACTCCGGCATGGCTCCGCGGAGGCCCTCGAGCGCGAACCAGGCGAGCCAGGCCCCAATGGCACCGCCCGTGGCCGCGAGCAGCACGCTCTCGACGATCAGCTGGCGAATCACGCGCCAGCGGCTCGCGCCGAGCGCCGACCGAAGCGCAATCTCCCGGCCGCGCGAGAGCCCGCGTGCCAGTTGCAGGTTCGCGGCGTTCGTGCAGGCCACGAGCAGCAGGAGCACGACGGCCACGGCCAGTACGGCGAACGCCGGGCCGCCCTGCTCGGTGCCGAGTTGTCCCATCGGCGTCAGCCGGACGCCACGTCCGGCATTCGTGTCCGGTGATCGCTCGGCGATCTGGGCCATGACCGTGGCGGCCGCCGTCTGTGCCTCGTCGAGCGTCGCGTCGGGCGCGAGCCGGCCGATCGCGACGACGGTGGGTGAGCGATCGCGCGCGGCCGGCGTCCACTCCGGCGTCACGACGAGCGGGGTCCACAGGTCGCCCTTGAAGTTGAAGACGGGAAACTCGAAGGTGGCAGGCATCACACCGGCCACCGTGTGGTTCGCGCCGTTGATGTCGATCGTTCGTCCGACGATGCCCGGGTCGCCGCCGAAGCGCCGCATCCACAGGCCATGGCTCAGGACGGCGATGTGGTCGCCCGCCGCCTCGACGTCCGCGCCCGTGAACGTACGGCCGAGGGCCGCGTCCACGCCGAGGAGGTCGAACGTGTTGGGTGTCACCCGGTAGGCCTGCACGCGCTCGGGCGCCGCGCCGCCCGCGAGCGTCGCGCTGAGGCCCCTGTACACGGCCACGTCGTCGAGCGACGGCACACGTGCGGCCAGGTCGGCCGCATCGACGTAACGCAGGTTGAACCGCATCTCGTCCGCCTGCGTGTCCCAGCCGAGCAGAAACACGACCCGTCCGGGATCGGCGTAGGGAAGCGGGCGCAGCACGAGCGCGTTGATGAGGCCGAACACGGTGGTGGTGGCCGCGATCCCCAGAGCGAGCGTGGCGGCCACCGAGAGCGAGAAGCCTGGTCGCTCCCGCAACTGCCGCGCTCCGTACCGCAGGTCCTGCAGCCACCCGGACGTGACCGCGCGCGACGACGGGGCGGCGTCGAGACGGGACGGGGCCCGGGATTCGGGCCGCCAGCACGCGGCAATCGACGCGCAGGCCAGGCGCCAGTAACGCGCGCGGGCCCGAAGACGGCCGAGCGTGCGGACATCCCGTTCGAACGACTCGTTGAGATCGCCCGTGATGACCTCGGCCGTGTCGGAGCCGAGCCACAGCCGAAGCAGCCACGCGGCCAGGGCCGGAGGAGTCGGCGGGCGGCCGGTCATGACAGCGACCTCAGTCTGGGGTTGAGTCGCTTGCCGAGGCGCGCCAGTTGATGCTGGGCCTCTCGCACCGCGGCCGCGCCGGGCGGATCGAGGCTGAAGTACTTCTTGCGCTTGCCGCCCCGTTCGGGAGTCGGGTCGCCGAAACGGGAGCTGACGTAGCCGCGCCGCTCGAGCCTCGTGAGCGCCGTGTAGATCGCGCCCGGCGACACGGAGCGACCGGTCGCGTCCTCGAGGAACGACCGGACGGACGCCGTGTAGGCCTCGTCGCCCAGATGGGCGAGGGCGAGCAGCAGGAGGTGCTCGAAGGGACCGAGGTAGCTGGCCATAATATTCAAACTGTAGGTAAAATACGACCGGCGGTCAACCGAAGTTCAGCGGAGGCCGGGGACGCCGGGGAGGCCGGGCTCGCCGAGAAGCTGCGGCAGTCGCCCGACGAGCGCCCTCTTGCCGTCGCTCGTGACGGGCTTGTCGCCGAGGTACACGTCGAACAGCGCCCAGCAGAGCGCGCGCGAGTGGATCGCGGCCTGCGGCGCGCCGGCGACCGTCGTCATGAGCCGGCCATCGGGGTCGCACGAGAAGACGATCTCGGTGCCCTTCGCCACTTCGTCCAGGTTGAAGTAGGAGCGGAACGAGGCGAGGGCGGCTTCGCCGCCCGGCATGGCCCGCTCGGCCGCCGCGCGTCGGACACGTGGCGTGAGCGCGTCGTCGAACGAGTCGGCGACGTCCTTGCCGCCGACGTCGCGCGTCATCACGAGGCGCAGGGTCATGGCGGCGTCGAAGTCGAGCAGCCGGCGATACACGGTCTCGTCCCTGGCGAGTCGGTCGGCCGCGATGCCGCGGAAGCGGGCGAGCGCGGATCGGGCGGCTTCCGCGTCGACGTACAGCCCGAATGCGTAGACCTTGATCCGAAAGATGGTCTTCGTGCGGATGGCCGTGCCGGCGAGCTCGTGGATTCCGGTCGACCCGGGCGGGATTATCGACGTCGGGAACGCGACGCGGCTCGATGGCTCCAGCACGACGTCGGCGGGTGTTCCCTGGACAGCGAGAAATACCGCCAGGGTCAGCAACGAGAGACGAACACAGCCGATCGGCACGGCGACCTCCAGCAGGGCCAGCTATGTCCATCATCGCTCCGGTTGCGGTCTGATGTCCTGATGAGAGCCTGAATCGTGCTGAGGATCGGGGGGCTGGAGATCGAGCCGAGCTGCGCCGCGCCCGGAGCCCTCACCTGGGGCGAGGACTCCGGGCCGAGGGCAGCCTAACCCGGTGGCGTGTCCCCGGTGGCGCAGCCGGGTTCCTGGGCGAGATGCCAGCAGGTAGATGCTGGCCGCCCTGCACGAGCGTCGTGGACGGGCAGGTGGCGATAGCTCGCTGCCTGCATCGTCGGCGAGGAAGTAGCGCCGGCCGTCGGCGGCTGGCATACCAGTTCGCGTGCGGATGATGTGGGATGATCTGCGATGATGCCGGAGCTTTCTTCGTAGCCTGGCGTCAGGGCAACTCGCATCGGCGCGCCGCTGATGAACCGGTTAGCGTAATCGACGACTCGACGATCTGGACCGCCGTGCCACCGGTAGGCCGGGTCATGGGTCGTCCTTTGCGCGAGGTCGCGATGAGCGCGGTGCCACGTCCGCGATCGGTTCGCTACAGCGCGATGTCGAGCGGCTGCAGCGCGGCTTCGCACGAGCCCCTCCGTCGGCCTGATTCCGTCATCCGGCGCTCGTGGCCGCCTGCGCCGACGAGGTCTCGCGACTGCGTCGGTGCCCGACAAGTCCCAGCGATGGCACCGCCGGTGTCGGACGGCGAGCGTCGATCGTCGCCGACGAGCCGTTCGATGCGGGCCGCGCGTCTCGCTAGGCTGCCTCGAGCGTCAGCTTTGTAGCGAGACGGGCCGTCTGGTCGTGCTGCCGCTCACGGTGTCCACCGGTCGTGACGAAGTAGAACACGCGCGGGTCCTGCGTGTGCCCAGTGTGCCGTCCTTCTGGGCCGTGGCGAACTCGGATCAGCGGCCGAGGTTCCGACTTTCGCGTCGTGCAAGGTCGCGCCGCTGCCGGTTGCCCCTGACTGACGTCGGTGAGGACGAAGTCCCCGTTGATGGGACCGCTGTTCTCGAACGGCGTGCTGTCGACCGTGACGCCGAAGAGCGCTGTCCGCCGGATGCAGGCCGGCCATCTCGACCGGGTTGCCCCAGGACGTGCTTCGTGCCGACGGTAGAGACCTAGACGCTGTCGCCCGGGCGTGACATTCTGGTCGTCGACGGCCCCATCCCGCACGCGCGTCGCGTTGTCCCCGCGCGTTGCACGGCGTGCGCGACGATGTTTTCCACGAGAACCTGCCGGTGTAGGGCAGCTTGCGACGAACGTGCCCTTGTATGGGCCGGTCACGATGCGGGCGAACGAACGTCCTTCGTCGCCGGTCTCTTCGCCGCTCGTGAAGATGCGATCGGCGAAGCCCTTGCCGGTGGCGGGGTTGTAGAACGCGCCCGGCGCGGGCAGGTCGGCCGAGCAGAGACGGCCGATCTGCGACGCCGAGGTGCCGTTGGCCAGATCGTAGCCATCCGTGATGGGATTCCAGGCGTACACCTGCTGAATCAGGTCCTCTCCCCACTTCACCGCAGCGTGTGAGATGCACGCCGACCGGGACGATCGCCGCACGCGTCGAAGAGACGGCCGAGCTGCGCGGCATCACGGAGCTTCTCGCCCGGAAGCCGAGCGCACTTTCGGGCGGCCAGCGCCAGCGCGTCGCGATCGGTCGCGCCATCATCAGGCGCCGATCGCTCTTCCTGCTCGACGAGCCACTCTCCAACCTCGACGCGCAGCTCCGCGCTCGCATGCGCGTCGAGCTGGCGGAGCTGTTCGCCCGGCTCGGCACCGACGTGCTCTACGTCACGCACGATCAGGTGGAGGCGATGACGCTGGGGCACCGGATCGCGCTCATCCGGGCGCGGACGCGCCGAGCAGGTGAGCACGTCCGCAGAGCTGTACGAGCGGCCCGCGACGACGTTCGCCGCGACGTTCATCGGCACGCCACCGATGAATCTGCTCGACGTCGAGGCGCTGGGCGGTCACGTGCCGATGCTCGAGGGCGTGCCGCCGGGTGCGGCGACCGTCGGCGTGCGGGAGATCAGGACGTCCGCCGGCGTCGGCGTTCGTGCCGTCGCCGAGAGGCACTATAGGAAGGGCGATTGACGAACACGCGACCATGCCGCAAACGTACTGGCAAAACGAGGTGACTCGGACGCGACACCGAGATGTCGATTACATTTCGTGAAGGGATGCATAATCAGCGTCACATTCCTGTGATGGAGGGCTGTTCATGCTGCGTCGACACCTGCTTGTCACCGTTCTGACCGCGCTCATCGTCGCGGCCGTCGCCGTCCTGTCTGCCGGCCGCAACCTCCGCAGCAGGCGCCTCGGTTCAAGGTGCTCATCTCGGTCGACATGGAAGGCGTGGCCGGCGTCGTCACGAGCGACCAGCTCGGCCCGGCCGGGTTCGAGTACGGGCGGTTTCGCGAGTTCATGACGCGGGAGGCGCTTGCGGCCGTGGAGGCCGCGCGCGCGGCCGGCGCGACCGAGATCGTCGTGGCCGATGCCCACGGCAACGGCGAGAACCTGCTCATCGAGGCGTTTCCGCCCGACGTGCGCATCATCCGGTCGTGGCCCCGGAAGCTCAGCATGGTCGCCGGCGTCGACGATGGCGTCGACGCGCTCGTGTTCATCGGCTATCACGCCGGCACGAACAACCCCACCGGCGTGCGCGCCCACACGTTCTCGAGCGCGACTCTCACGCGGGTGGCGCTCAACGGCGCGAACGTGACCGAAGGCTCGTGGAACGCGGCGATTGCCGGAGAGTTCGGCGTACCCGTCGTCATGATCTCGGGTGACGATGCGGCGATTGCCGAGGTGCGCGGGACGGTGGGGAACATCGAGGCGGCCGAGACGAAGCGAAACCTCGGCTTTCACTCGGCGAACACGCTCACGCCGCAGGCGGCCGCTTCGCTCATCCGGCAACGCGTCGAAGCCGGCCTCAGGCGGCGCACGGAGATGAAACCGTACCGCGTCAACGGTCCGGTGACGGTCGACGTGTCGTTCAAGAACTACATGCCGGCCGAAGTGCTCGCCTACCTGCCGATGTTCGAGCGCACGGATTCACATTCGGTCCGCTTCCGCGCGAAGGACATGGCGGAAGCCTCCGCGATCATGGAGTTCATCACGGAGTACCGGGCGGATATCACGCCGTAGGACGTCAGGTGCGACGGGGTGCGTCAGGTGCGACGGGGTGCGTCAGGTGCGTCAGGGTGCGTCGGGGTGCGGCCAAAGAGCACCCGGTCGCACCCAGTCGCACCCGACGCACCTGACGCACCCGACGCACCTGACGCACCCCGTCGCACCCGACCGGGCTACTTGTCTTTGATCCTCGTCGCTGACCAGGGAATGAGGTTGCCCTGGATGTCGATGGCGCCCGACATGTTGCCGTCTTCCTGGAGCGTGCCCTTGAACCAGATTTCGTTCGTGCCGTCAGGGCTCACCGCGAACCAGAGCACGCCTTCGGCGATCTCGCCGTAGATGTTCGACGTGCCCATCTCGCTCGTGATCGATCCGGAGACCTTGTTCGGTTCCTTCTCGTCGAGGGCGATGGTCACCGTGGCCGCCATGGACCCGTTGGGCGACTGCAGCGACAGGTTCCACTTGCCGGCATAGGACGGCTTGGCGGTCTCCTCGGTCTTCTGCTCGGGCTTCGGCTTGGCCGGATCCTGGGCTGCAGCCGCGGCCGGCAGGCCGACGACCAGCGCGAGCGCGGCGGTGATGGCGAGAAACTTCTTCATGGCGCCTCCTCAAGCGCGCCCGCGAGGGCCGGGCGTCGCCAAATCATAAGCCCAAATCCGCACCTTGGCGCACCCGCCGCACCCGCGCCCCCGCCGCACCCGACGCACCCGACGCACCCGCCGCACCCGTCATTCCCACTCAATCGTTCCCGGCGGTTTGGTGGTCAGGTCGAGCACGAGGCCGGAGACGCCGGGCAGCGCGAGGATTGGGTCGCGGATCTCGTCGACGAGCGCCCGGGGCAGCTCGGCCGGTCGCGCCGTCATCCCGCGCTCGGAGAGCACCGGCCGGAGTATGACCAGTTCCTCGCCGTGGCCGTCGATGCGGAGCGGCAGCATGACGGTGGGGAACTGCCAGATGGCGCGCATGAGCCCGTGACGCTCGACGGCGGCCATCACGATCGCGTCGGCCTCGCGGAGCAGGTCGAGCCTGGCGCGCGTCATGCCGGCGGCGACGGGTTCGGCGCGGTGAATCCCCCTGCCGGACAGATCGATCACGCAGCGGTTCACGCCTTTGATGCGCCCGTAGATCTGTGATGCCAGCGAGACGAGCGTCGCGTGCGGCGCCTCGCCGACGAGCGCAACCGGCTGCTCGTAGGTCCGCAGATCCGCCTTCACGCCCACCGAGCGGACCGGCAGCAGCCGCCCTTCGAGGCCGGAGCCGCGAAGCTCGGCGTCGATCTGCGGCTGCACGCGTTCGGGGTCGTGGCCGTCGGGCACGCGGCCGTCCGAGCAGAGCAGGCGCACGCCGAGGCCGGGCCCGGGGAAGGGATGCCGCCAGACGAGCGCCTCGGCCACGCCGAGCGCCTCGGCCATCTCGCGCACCTCCACTTTGTACAGATCGCTGATCGGCTCCACGATCCTGCCGGCCCGGATCATCTCTTCGATGACGGGCACGCGATTGTGATGCGTCTTGATCGTATCGGCCCGTCGCGTGCCGCCGGTCTCGATGGTGTCGGGGTAAATCGTGCCCTGCGCGAGCAGCATGTCGCCCAGGTCGAGCCGACGCATTTCGTCTTCGAAGACCTGGATGAACGTGTCGCCGATTCGCCGCCGCTTGGCTTCCGGGTCGACCACGCCATCGAGCGCCGCGAGGAACCGGTCCGACGCGTCCACGAAGTGGAGGTTGCGGCCGAGCCCGTGTTCTTCGAACTCGGCGACGACGTCGCGCGATTCGTTCTTGCGCATGAGTCCGTTGTCGATGTGCAGCAGGTAGAGCTGGTCCTGGCCGAGCGCCCGGCCGAGCAGGCGCGCGCACACGGTCGAGTCCACGCCGCCCGACGCCAGCAGAAACACCTTCCGTCTGCCGACCTGTTTCTGGATGGCCTCCACCTGCTCGTCCACATGCCGCGCCATCGTCCAGTCGCCCCTGCAGCCGCAGACGTCGATGACGAAGTTGCGGATCATCGCCTCGCCGTACTCCGTGTCGTCCACCTCGGGGTGGTACTGGAAGCCGTAGCGCCGCCGCCGCTCGTCGGCGATCGCCGCGAACCGGTGCGGCGCGCCGTCGTGGTCGTACGAGACGCCCACCTCGCGGAAGCCCTCGCCGACGGCGACGACCGTGTCCTGATGGCTCATCCACACGGTCTGGTCCCGCGGCAGGCCCGCGAACACCGGCGTGTCGGCGCCCGTCACCTCGAGCCGCGCCGGCCCGTACTCGCTGCGGCAGTGCTGGACGATGCCGCCGTAGTGTTTGGCGATTTCCTGATGACCGAAGCAGAACCCGAGAATCGGCAGGTCGAGGTCGAGGATCGCGCGGTTGAATCCGCCTTCGCCGTCCGAGGCGAGCGACGGGCTTCCCGAGAGGATGATGCCCTTGAAACCGGCAAACGCGTCCACGGGATCCTCCGGCTGCAGGATCTCCGCAAGGACGTGCTGGCGTCGGACCTTGGTCGCGATGAGGTGGGCGTACTGACCGCCGAAATCGACGACGGCGATGCGATCGTGGGCGGGGTGGGTCATCCGGAGCGTGGCCTCGGGACGAGATACTAGCAGCTTCTTCCCAACGTCCGGCCCGATGGCGTACTATGCGGACTTCACCAAGGAGACGTTGACAACATGCATCGGGCAGTTCCGTGCCTCGTCGCCGCCGCCGCGCTCTTCGTCGCGGCCGGTCCCGGCGCCCGCGCGGCCGGCCAGTCGGCAAGCGCCGGCCAGGCGCCGGCCGTCAACAAGGCCGACATCGACTTCATGTCGGGCATGATTCCGCATCACGCACAGGCCGTGCTGATTGCCGGATGGGCGCCGACCCACGGCGCAAGAAGTGACGTCCGGATCCTCTGCGAACGGATCGTCGTCGGCCAGAAGGACGAGATCGCGTTGATGCAGACCTGGCTCAGCGATCGCGGCCTGCCGGTGCCCGCGGCCGACGCCACCCATCACGTCATGAAGATGGGCGACATGGAGCACAAGATGCTCATGCCGGGCATGCTGTCGGAGGCCGAGCTCGCCCAGCTCGACAAGGCGCGCGGGCCGGAGTTCGACCGGCTGTTCCTGACGTTCATGATCAGGCACCACGAAGGCGCCATCAAGATGGTGGACGACCTGTTCGAGTCGTACGGCGGCGCGCAGGATGAAACCGTATTCAGGCTGGCGTCGGACATCTACGCCGACCAGCAGACCGAGGTTGCCCGGATGCACGTGATGCTCTCCGGAGGGGGATTCTGACCATGACGTCTCGCATCGTCGGCCGGCACGCCGGCCTGTTCCTGTCACTGCCACTCGCCGCGGGCCTGCTCGTCGCCGCGTGCGCGCCGAAGTCGGCGACCCCTGAAGCCCCGGCGACACCTGAAGCCCCGGCGGCACCTGCGGCACCGGCGGCACCTGCCGCACCCGCCGCACCCGCCGCACCCGCCGCACCCGCCGCACCCGTCGCACCCGTCGCACCCGCCGCACCCGACGCACCCGCCGCTGCCCAGCCCGAGCAGGCCGGCGGCCGCGGGGGTCGTGGCACGCCGCCGCCCCCACCGCCACCCGTGCCGGCCGTGATGCCGGCGCCCGTGCAGCCGATCGTCTCCATGACGGCGCCCACGCCCGATCCGCGCGTCGGTCTCCGCGCCGGCTACTGGGACGCGGCACAGGCCGCCTGGAACCTCAGGCTCGTGTCGACGACGCCGCCGGCCGAGGGGTTCATCGGCGTGACCAACTCGGACCTGGCCTTCAAGGACAACTACGTCATCCAGGGCAACTACAACGGGTTCCAGATCTTCGACGTGTCGAACCCGTCGAAGCCCGTGCTCGTGCGCGCCTACCTCTGCCCGGCCTCGCAGAGCGACGTCTCGGTCTACAGGAACCTGCTGTTCGTGTCGGGCGAAGGCCTGGGCGGGCGCACCGACTGCGGCACCCAGGGCGTGCCCGAGCCGGTGAGCGCCGAGCGCCTGCGCGGCATCCGTATCTTCGACATCTCCGACATTCGCAATCCGAAGTACGTGGCCAACGTGCAGACGTGCCGCGGCTCGCACACGCACACGGTCGTGAGCGATCCGCAGGACCCGGAGAGCGTCTACATCTACGTGTCGGGATCGTCGCGCGTCCGTTCGCCCGAGGAACTGCCCGGATGCCTCGACGCGCCGCAGGACGATCCGAACACCGCGCTCTTCCGGATCGAAGTGATCAAGGTTCCGCTGGCCGCGCCCGAACAGGCGGCCATCGTCAACTCGCCCCGCATCTTCGAGAACCTGGCGCCGGCGCCGCGCAATCCCGAGCGCGACGCGGCGGGCCGGGCCGGCGGCGCTCGTGCCGGCGGCGCGGCCGCGGGCGCGGCGACGGGCGCGGCGGCGGCCGGAGCCGTTGCGGGTGGTGCGGCGGCCGGAGGGGCCGCCGGAGGTGCGGCAGCCGCCGGTGGCCGCGGTGGCGGTCGCGGGCGCGGCGGGCCGCCGACCGGCCCGAATCAGTGCCACGACATCACCGTGTATCCAGAGGCCGGGCTGGCCGGCGGCGCGTGCGGCGGGTACGGCCTGCTGCTCGACATCCGCGAAGTGGCCTATCCGATTCGCATCGACGCGGCGGCCGACATGAACAT
Source organism: uncultured Acidobacteriota bacterium (assembly GCA_963752045.1). Taxonomy (GTDB): domain Bacteria; phylum Acidobacteriota; class Vicinamibacteria; order Vicinamibacterales; family SCN-69-37; genus DATKDF01. The sequence continues at coordinate 67,621 of CAVVWN010000005.1, forward strand.
GTCGTTCTGGCATTCGGCGACGTTCAGCAACGACGGCACGAAGGTGCTCTTCACCGACGAGTGGGGCGGCGGATCCGCGCCGCGCTGCCGTGAGACCGACAAGCCCGAGTGGGGCGCCAACGCGATCTTCACCATCGAAGACAACAAGCTCGTGTTCCACAGCTACTACAAGATCCCGGCGCCGCAGACCTCGGAGGAGAACTGCGTCGCGCACAACGGCTCGCTCATTCCCATTCCGGGGCGCGAAGTGATGGTGCAGGGCTGGTACCAGGGCGGCATCTCGGTGTTCGACTGGACGGACCCGAAGCGCCCGTTCGAGATCGCGTACTTCGACCGCGGGCCGCTCAACGGCGAGCGGCTGCAGAGTGCGGGTTCCTGGTCGGTGTACTGGTACAACGGCCTGATCTACAGCTCCGAGATCGCGCGCGGCCTCGACATCTACGACCTCCTGCCGAGCGGCCTCGTGACGCAGAACGAGATCGACGCCGCCAAGACCGTGCGCTTCGACATCGTCAACGCGCAGGAGCAGCGGCGGTTCACGTGGCCGCCGAGCTTCGCCCTGGCGCGCGCCTACCTCGATCAACTGGAGCGGTCGAGTGGACTGGCGGCGGCTCGCATCGCGGCCGCGCGCACGGAGCTTTCGGCCGCCGAGCGGCTGACCGGTGAGCCGCGGCAGGCGGCACTCGCCCGGCTCGCCGACGCGCTCACGCGCGACGTGACCGGCGCGGGCGACCAGGAAAAGGCGCGCATGCTGGCCGAGGCCGTCCGCGATCTCTCGACCGCCCGCTGAACCTCTGCAGGGCGGACTGAAGTTCTGTAGGGCGGACTGAAGTTCAGTCCGCCCTACAGGTGTCACCCGCCCACATTCTCGTAATTGCCAGCCGGCCGTCATTCGGCGGCCGGCGACGGGCCATGCGCCGGCCGGCCCGGCCCGTGTGGCACGGCTGTTGGATGGCCTGTCGCTGGACTCCGATGTCACGCCCCTGCCGCCTCGCCGTCATCGTGCTCGCGCTGGCTCTTGGCGCAGGCTGCTCGACGAGCGCGCCAACGGCGCCGTCGGCGCCGGCACCCGCGCAAAGCCAGACACCGCTCAGCATCACGACCCATCCCCAGAGCCAGACCGTCGATTCGGGCAGCACGGCCACGCTGACCGTGGCGGCCGCGGGTACGGCGCCCATGACCTATCAGTGGTTCATCGGCGCGACCGGGACGACCACGCTGCCGATTTCCGGAGCGACGGCCGCGAGCTACACGACGCCGGCGCTCACGCAGACGACAAGCTACTGGGTGCGCGTGTCGGATCCAGGTGGTTCGACCGACTCGGCTACGGCGATCGTGACGGTGACACCGCCGCCAGACGCGCCGCCTCCCGGGCCGTCGCCTCCGCCCGAACCGCCACCTCCGCCACCACCGGATCCTCCGGCGCCGCCGCCTCCGTCTCCGCCCCCTCCACCGGCGCCGCCGCCCCCGTCACCGCCGCCGGCGACCGCGCCGGCGATCACGCTGCAACCGGAAAGCCGGTCCGTGACCGCGGGACAGTCGGCGACGCTCAGTGTTGGCGCGAGCGGCACGGCGCCGCTCGCCTATCAGTGGTTCGTCGGCGCGAGCGGCACCACGTCATCACCCATTGGCGGCGCCACGTCGGCGAGTTACACGACGCCGGCGCTCACCCAGACGACCAGTTACTGGGTGCGCGTGTCGAACAGCGCGGGCACGGCCGATTCGGCCACCGCCACGATCACGGTAGCGGCCGACGAGTCCGGCGCCGCGCTCGAGGATGATGTGCTGGTGCTCGTCAATCAGTACCGGGCGGCCGGAGCAACGTGCGGCGGGACCTTCTACGGCCCCGTTCCCGCGCTCGTGATGAACGCCCAGCTGAGGTCCGCCGCGCGCGGCCACAGCCAGGACATGGCGGCGAACAACTACTTCTCTCACACCAGCCTCGACGGCCGCACGTTCGATCAGCGGATTCGCGACGCGGGCTACAGCGGCGCCTTCCCCTGGGGCGAGAACATCGCCGCCGGCCAGGCCACGCCGCAGCAGGTCGTCGACGGCTGGATGGCGAGCCCGGGCCACTGCACCAACATCATGTCTGCCGGGTATAAGGTGATAGGCGTGGGATACGGCTTCAGCACCGGCTCGACCTACCGGCACTACTGGACGCAGGACTTCGGCGGGTCGTAAGTAGGGCGGACTTGACGCGACACCGAACACTTGCCATCGCTCTCGCCGCCGGCGGTCTCCTCGTGCTGCCGGTCCTGCCCGTCGCGCAGAGCCGACCGGCGCTCACCGAAGCCCTGCTGGCGCCGTTCGAATACCGGAACCTTGGCCCTTTCCGCATGGGCGCGCGCACGTCGGACGTCGCCGTGCCGACAACGCCCGAGCGCGAGCACCTCTACACCTTCTACGTGGGCTTCTGGACCGGCGGCCTGTGGAAGACGACCAATAACGGCACGACGTTCGAGCCGGTGTTCGACGGGCAGCGCAAGCTCGCGATAGGCGACGTCACGGTTGCGCCATCTGACGCGAACGTCGTCTGGGTCGGCACGGGCGACGCGTTCACGTCGCGCAGTTCGTACGCGGGCGACGGTGTCTACAAGTCCACCGACGCCGGCGCCACCTGGCGGAACATGGGCCTGCGCGACTCGCACCACATCGCGCGCATCGCCATCCACCCGACCAACCCCGACATCGTCTACGTGGCCGTGATGGGGCATCTCTATTCGACCAACGAGGAGCGCGGAGTCTTCAAGACGACCGACGGCGGGCGCACGTGGGAGAAGTCGCTCTACATCAGCGAGAAGGTCGGCGCGATCGATCTGGTCATGGACCCGCAGAATCCAGCCGTGCTCTACGCGGCGGCGTACGACAAGGAGCGGCTGCCGTGGCAGATGGTCAACGGCGGGCCCGGGAGCGGCATCTACAAGACGACGGATGCCGGCGCGACGTGGACGAAGCTCGGCGGCGGCCTGCCCAGCGGGCGCATTGGCCGCATCGGCCTCGACATCTTTCTCGGCAACACGAACGTCCTCTACGCCGTCGTCGAGAACCAGAACCCGCGACCGCCGGGTGCCGACCCGACCGTGACGTGGGGCGGCGAAGTCTATCGCACCGACGACGCGGGGCTGACGTGGCGGAAGATGAACGCCGACGACTTCGACGTGAGCCCCAAGGGGCCGTACTACTTCAGCCAGATCCGCGTGAATCCCGGCAACGACCTCGAGATCTTCGTTACGCAGGACGGCTATAGGCGCTCGCTCGACGGCGGGCGCACCTGGGACGCACCGCGCGTCTTTCCGCGCATGTTCGGCGACTATCGCACGCTCTGGATCGACCCTGGCAATCCGAAGCGGATGATCGCCGGCAGCGACGCCAGCGTGGCCATCACCTACGACGGCGGCGAGACGAGCGACCACATCGACCACATCCCGGTCGGCGAGATCTATGCCGTGGGCGTGGACATGGAGGATCCCTACAACATCTACGGCGGTCTGCAGGACCACGAGCACTGGAAGGGGCCGTCGAACGGGCCGCTCGGCCGCGTGACGCCATGGGACTGGCTGGCCGTCGGCGACAACGACGGCATGTTCACCCAGGTGGACCCGACCGACAGCCGCTGGCTCTACACGACCAGGCAGTACGGCGGGCACGTGCGCGTCGACCAGCAGCTCGGGTACGAGACCAACATCCAGCCGCAGCGGCCGGCTGGCGCCCAGCCGTACCGGTTCATCTGGTGCACGCCGCTGCACATTTCACCGCACGACAGCCGCGTGATCTACGCCGGGGCCGAAGTGCTGCTGCGATCGACGGACCGGGGCGACACGTGGGCCGAGATCAGCCCGGACCTCAGCACGCACCCGGCCGATCGGATCATGCCGCAGTCGGAAGGCGGCGTGCCCGGCGGCATCCCGTGGTTCGCGATCTCGTCGATCGCCGAGTCGCCGCTCGCGCGTGGCGTCATCTGGGCCGGCACGAGCGACGGCAACGTGCAGATGACGCAGGACGATGGCGCGACCTGGACGGACATGACGCCGAAACTCGCCGCCGTAGGCGGCCGGGCCGACGCCTACGTCAGCCGCGTCCGCGCGTCGTCGCACGTGGCCGGCCGGGCGTACGTGGCCAAGCACGGCTACAAGTTCGACGACTTCGCGCCGTACCTGTTCGTCACCGACGACTTCGGGGCCACGTGGCGGTCGATTGTGGGCAATCTGCCGAACGAGCCGGTCAACGTCGTGCTCGAGGACCCGCGAAATCCTGACTTGCTCTACGTCGGCAACGACACGGGCGTCTTCGTGTCCATCACGCGTGGCACGTCGTGGGTGAAGATGAACAACAACATGCCGAACGTGCCCGTGCACGATCTGGTCGTGCACACGCGCGAGCACGACCTGGTGGTGGGCTCGTACGGCCGGGGCTTCTGGGTGACGAACGTGGCCGCGCTCCAGGAGCTCACGCCGGCCGTGCTGGCCAGGGACGCGCATCTCTTCTCGATGAAGCCCGGCGTGCAGAGGGTGACGCACGTGTTCGGCGCCAACGACTACCTCTTCGCCCAGCGGCACCACCAGACGCCGAACGAGCCGAACGGCATGCTGATCCGGTACTACCTGAAAGCGGCAGGCCGGTCGCCGGCCGCCGTGCGAATCACTGCCGCTGACGGCGCCGAGGTGGCGACCTTGCGCGGCGATGCCAATGCGGGCATCAACACCGTCGTGTGGAACATGCGACGTGGCGGCGGCCGTGGCGGGCGCGGCGGCGGCACCGGCCGGGGCGGGCCGACCGTGCTCGAGTCGCTGCTGCCGCTCGGCCTCTACACGGTCCACGTCACCATCGACGGCCGGACTCTCACCGGGGCTGCCCAAATCGTGAAGACGCAGGGCTGGTCGATTGGGCTGACGCCGGTCACGATCCGGTGACTACCTCACACGCGACATCCGGACGATCGGCACCGGCGGCGTGAGGCGTTGCGCCTCGACCTTCTGCTGCTGAATCGTCCGCACGACGTCGAGGCCGAACACGACCCTGCCGAACGCCGCGCCGCCCTGGCCATCGTCGAAGCGCAGGCCGCCGAAGTCGAGCGATGGCTGGTCGTCGAGCAGGATGAAGAAATCGGACGTCGCCGAGTCCGGCGCGCCTCGTGCCATCGAAACCGTGCCGGCGAGATGGCGCAGTCCGGTCACGCTCGTGCGCTCGAGTGGGACGGGCGGGAGGCTCTCGGCTCGTCGTGCCGGGTTGATGCCGCCCTGGATGATCTCCATCATCGGCCGGTTCGGCGGCGCGGGCGTGTAGTTGTCGGGCCGCGTCGCGCGATGGAATCGCCCGCCGTCGTACATGCCGGCATCGACGTACGTCAGGAAGTTCGCGGCGGTGAGGGGCGCCCGCTCGGCGCTGACCGCGATGTCGATCTCGCCGTGCGGCGTCTCCATGTGCACGAGCACCTCACCCGATCGCAGCGGGCGTCGCGGATGCGCCGACTGAACGTCCACGCGTCTGACGATCTCGCCGTCGCGCACGACGAGGCGCACGTCATGGAGCGCCTCGATATCCTCGTCGGGACGGCCGGCGACGATGATGAGGTCGGCGAGCTTGCCGGGTTCGAGCGTGCCAAGGTCGTGCTCGAGGCCGAGCGCGCGCGCGCCGTTCCGCGTGGCCATCACGACAAGTTCGGCGGGCGTGAAGCCGGCCGTGGCGAGCAGAGTCATCTCGGCGACGGGCATCTCGCTGCCACGCTGGTACGGATGGTCGGTGCCAATGGCGATGATGCCGCCCATCTGGTGGAACCGGCGAAGCGTTGGCGCCACAGTGGCGCCGCGCGCCGTGCCCCAGATGTTGGCGGTGGACGTGAAGATCATGCCGGCGTCGGCCGCTCGCCGAAGCAGCTCGTCGGGCACCGGGTGAATGGGCGTGTGCGCCACGGCGTCGAGCCCGGCATCCAGTGCCGCTTCGAGCTCCCCGGGATTGCTCACGTGCGCGCGCACGCGCACGCCGCGCGCATGGGCCGCGTCGGCAATCGCCTTCAGCTCTTCGGGTGAGAGCGTCGGCCAGCCCGGCTCGCGATAGTCGGTCTGAAAACCGGTCTCGATGGCGACCTTGATCAAATCGACACCGTCGAGCTCGATGAGCCGCGCGACTTTCAGCGCGGCGTCCTCCGGGCCGGTCACCTCCCACGCGATCATCGCGGCGTCGGCTTCGCGGCGCGTAGTCGGATATCCGCCCGGCACGGTGAGGATGGGACCCGCCAGGAACAGTCGCGGCGCGTGAGGCAACGCGGCAACGAGCGCGCGCGACGCGCGCGTCGTGTGTCGAATCGATCCGGTGTCCACCATCGTCGTCACCCCCGCCTCGACCCAGGGCGTGACGATGTCCTCGCCGCGCGCGAAGCGGTTCGTCAGGGTGGGGAAGAGATGGACGTGGCTGTCGATGACGCCCGGCATGACCGTGCCTCCTGCCGCGTCGATACGCACGGCCCCGAGCGGGATCTCAACCGATCCGGCCGGACCAACGGCGGAAATGCGGTTGCCCTCGACGACCACGACGCCTCGTTCGAGCGCCGGTCCGCCGGCGCCGTCGAGAACGCGGCCGTTGACGATGGCCAGGGCGCCACCGCGCGCGCCGGCCGATGGGGGAAGCCCCGGCGAGCCCTGCTGGCCGGATTCGGACCGACTCGCGCCGGGCCTGGCGTCATTCAGTGCGTGGATCGAAGGCAGGGCAAGCGGGAGCGCCGCCCCGAAAAGGAGAGCCGCCGCGGTGTTTCGCATGCGGAGATGCTACCCGGTTTGGCAGGGAAGCGGGGCCCTGTCACGTGGCGCGGGCGAGCCGGATCGCATCGCGAATCCGGCGAACTGACGGCCAGCCCATCGGCTGGGGACCCTCGAAGTACACCCGGCAGCCGTGGAACGAGCGGCTGCCCTCGGCCGGAGGCCCCTCCACGTCCACGCCATCCAGCAGGATCGTCGGCGACCCCCGAAACGCCGGGGCGCTCCTGTGGCCTGGATACACCTTGATCATCTCGACCTCGGCCACGACGCGCTCGAGCGCCAGGGCTTCGAGCAGGTTGTCGAGGGCGTGGGAGTACGACGGGCACCCGTCCGTGTACAGGACCTGGACCGTCATCGCGAACCGCCGCGGGCCGCCAGTCGGTGTGCCGGCGTGAGCGAGCGGCGCGGGCGCGACGGCCGCCCTTTCCCGGCCGTCCGCTCGTGGTCCACCGCGGCGCACGTGTCACCTTCGGTCGCCTCAGGCGACGCATCGCAGTCACGCAGGGCCTTTTCGAGCGCCCTGCGGCAGGACTGCAGCCGGCCAATCTGTTCGTTCGTCGCGTCGAGCTTCGCCGCGAGCAGAGCGCGCACGCGCCGGCATCGGTCTTTGCCGGTGGAGCCCGCGGAGACGAGGCTCGCGATTTCGCGGATCGTCAGGCCGAGGTCCTGCGCCCTCCGGATGAACCCGAGCCGCTCGATCGCGCCGGCCTGGTAGACACGGAAGCCGCCCTCGGTGCGTGCGGGCGGATCGATCAGGCGTTCCCGTTCGTAGAAGCGCAACGTATCCGGCGTGGTTCCGGTCAGGGCGGCGAGCTCGCCGATGCGGTGTACCGTCTTGCGTCTACCGGTCATTCCAGTCGTCTTCCCTCTGAACCTGCGAAGCATCGCTCCTGGTGTGCACTCAAGAGTCAATGCCCTGGACCAGCGTTCATGACGGAATGCGTCAAGCACCCGCGGACCGGCTCACCGGCGCGCGGGGCTAGGCCAGGTCGAACCGGTCGGCATTCATGACCTTGTTCCAGGCCGCGACGAAGTCCCTGACGAACGCCTGCTGGGCGTCGCTCGAGGCATAGACCTCGGCGAGCGCGCGAAGCTGCGAGTTCGAACCGAAGACCAGGTCGACACGCGTACCGGTCCAACGGATCGCGCCCGTCGCGCGGTCCTTCCCCTGGTACACGCCTTCGTCCGACGAAGACGGCTGCCACTCGGTCTTCATGTCGAGCAGGTTGACGAAGAAGTCGTTCGAAAGCGTTCCCGGGCGTTTCGTCGAAGACGCCGTGTTTCGCGCCTCCGGCGTTCGCGCCAAGGACGCGCAGACCGCCGACGAGCACGGTCATCTCGGGGGCCGTGAGCGTCAGCAACTGCGCGCGATCCACGAGCAGCGCCTCGGCCGACAGCCGCTCTCCGCTTCTGAGGTAGTTGCGGAAGCCGTCAGCTCTGGGTTCGAGCGGGGCGAAGGCGTCCACGTCGGTCTCGTCGGCCGACGCGTCCATGCGGCCGGGCGTGAACGGCACATCGACGTCATGGCCGGCGTCCTTCGCCGCTTTCTCGATGCCGGCGGCGCCGCCGAGCACGATGAGATCGGCCAGTGAGATCTTCCTGCCGCCCGACTGCGCCTTGTTGAAGTCCTGCTGGATCTTCCCCAGAGCCTCGAGCACCTTCGCAAGCTGCTTCGGCTGGTTGACCTCCCAGTCCTTCTGCGGGGCGAGGCGGACGCGCGCGCCGTTGGCGCCGCCGCGCTTGTCGGACCCCCGGAAGGTCGAAGCCGACGCCCAGGCCGTCGACACCAGCTCCGAGACCGACAGACCGGACGCGAGGACCTTCGCCTTCAGCGCGGCGACGTCCTTCGTGTCGACGAGCGCGTGGTCCACCGCGGGAATCGGATCCTGCCAGATCAGCGTCTCTTTCGGGACGAGCGGTCCGAGGTATCGGGCCACGGGACCCATGTCGCGGTGCGTGAGCTTGTACCATGCCCTCGCGAACGCGTCGGCGAACTGATCCGGATTCTCGAGAAAGCGCCTCGAGATCTTCTCGTACGCCGGATCGAATCGCAGCGCGAGGTCGGTCGTGAGCATCGACGGTGCGTGCCGCTTCCCTGGGTCGTGGGCATCGGGCACCGTTGCTGCCCCTGCTCCATGCTTCGGCGTCCACTGGTGCGCACCGGCCGGGCTCTTCGTGAGCTCCCATTCGTACCCGAACAGGTTCCAGAAGAAGTTGTTGCTCCACCTGGTGGGCGTCGTCGTCCAGACGACTTCGAGGCCGCTCGTGATGGTGTCGGCGCCTTTGCCCGTGCCGAACGTGTTCTTCCAGCCGAGGCCCTGTTCCTCGATGGCAGCCGCCTTCCGGCTCGGGCCCGACGTACTTGCCGGGATCGGCCGCGCCGTGGGTCTTGCCGAACGTGTGTCCGCCGGCGATGAGCGCCACCGTCTCCTCGTCGTTCATCGCCATGCGGGCGAACGTCTCCCGGATGTCCCGGGCCGCGGCGACCGGATCCGGGTTGCCGTTCGGGCCTTCCGGATTGACGTAGATCAGGCCCATCTGCACCGCGGCAAGCGGATTCTCGAGGTCACGGTCGCCGCTGTAGCGCTCGTCGGCCAGCCAGGCGCCTTCGGAGCCCCAGTAGATGTCTTCTCCCGGCTCCCAGACGTCTTCCCGGCCGCCGCCGAAGCCGAACGTCTTGAACCCCATCGACTCGAGGGCGACGTTGCCGGCGAGGATCATCAGGTCGGCCCAGGAGATCTTCCGGCCGTACTTCTGCTTGATCGGCCAGAGCAGCCGGCGCGCCTTGTCGAGATTCGCGTTGTCGGGCCAGCTGTTGAGCGGCGCGAATCGCTGAGTGCCGGCGCCGCCGCCGCCGCGGCCGTCGCCGATTCGATAGGTGCCCGCGCTGTGCCACGCCATGCGGATGAAGAACGGCCCGTAGTGGCCGAAGTCGGCCGGCCACCAGTCCTGGGAGTCCGTCATCAACGCATGGAGATCCTTGACTACGGCCTCGAGATCGAGGCTCTTGAACTCTTCAGCGTAGTTGAACTCCTCGCCCATCGGATTCGAGAGGGAGGAGTGCTGGTGGAGAACCTGCAGGTTCAGCTGATTCGGCCACCAATCGCGATTCGTCCTCATCGGCGTGCTGCCGCCGTGGGGCACCGGGCATTTCGACTCAGTTGACATAGGTGTTCCTTTCCTGACGACCGACGATCCGTTCAATTCTAACCTCGGTGCTCGCGCGCGTCGACCGGGCCGGCCCGGGAGCGCGCGGCCGGCGGGCTTGCGCGCGCGCGAACGGCTCGGTGCTAGCATGCCGTCATGTCCCGACCGGCGTTATTTCGTCGACACTTCCGATTCGTCAGCGGCCTCACGCTCGCCCTTGCCGTCGCACCGCTCATCGGCCTGGCCGCCCGGCAGGCCCCGCCGGCAGCACCCCGCTTCGAGATTCTCGTTTGCCGCCGAGGCCCGCCGCGAGCCGGTCACCGGCCGTGTGTACGTCGCCATCTCCCGGCCGGGCGAGCGCCGGACGCCGATTGAGCAGGCAGGCCCGACCGGCTCGCCGCTGTTCGCCGTGTCGGTCGAGGCTCTGGCGCCCGGAGAGACTGTCGTGATTGGGCCCGACGTGCCGGGCCATCCCGTCGCCTCACTGGCCGACCTGCCGCCGGGCGAGTACGTGCGCGCAGCCCTTCGTGAACGTCTACACGAAGTTCGCGCGCGCCGACGGCCACACCGTGTGGATGCACATGGACCAGTGGGAAGGGCAGAGCTGGACGCGATTCGCCAGGAAACCTGTACGGCGACCCGGTCGCCATCCGCATCGACCCGTCGAGTCCCGCGCCGATTCGGCTCGTGGCCGACAAGGTCATCCCGCCGGTGGACGTGCCGGCCGACACCGAGTACGTCCGGCGCATCAAGATCCGGAGCGACATCCTCACGCGCTGGTGGGGGCATCCGATCTACATCGGCGCGACGGTGCTCGTGCCGAAGGGCTTCGACGAGCACCCGGACGTGAAGTACCCGGTCGTCTATTCGCAGGGACACTTCTCGCTCGGCGCGCCCGGCGGCTTCGGTCGCGACCAGGCATTCACAGACTGGTGGCAGGCCGACGGCACGCCGCGCATGCTCTACGTGACGCTTCAGCACCCGTCGCCGTACTACGACGACTCGTACGGCGTGAACTCCGAGAACAACGGACCGTTCGGCGACGCCATCATGCAGGAACTGGTTCCGGCCGTGGAACGCCAGTTTCGCGCGATCGGCGAGCCGTGGGCGCGCATGCTCACGGGCGGCTCGACCGGCGGCTGGATTGCGATGGCGCACCAGATCTTCTATCCGGACTTCTACGGCGGCACGTTCGCCCTCTGTCCCGATTCGGTGGATTTCCGCTACCACCAGATCGTGAACATCTACGAGGACGAGAACGCCTACTGGATCGACCGCGGCTGGATGAAGATCGAACGCCCGAACCAGCGCCGGCCTGACGGCAACATCCAGTCGATGATGAAGGACGAGAACTGGTACGAGCTCATCGTCGGCGACAAGTCACGATCGGGCGGGCAGTGGGACATCTGGGAGGCGACTTACGGTCCGGTGGGACCGGACGGCTACCCGAAGCGCATCTGGGACAAGCGCACCGGCGTCATCGACAAGGAGCGTGGCCGCGTACTGGAAGGAACACTACGACCTCAGGTACATCCTCGAGCGCGACTGGACGGTGCTCGGGCCGAAGATCGCGCACAAGCTCAACGTCTACATCGGCGACATGGACTCGTACTACCTCAACATGGGCGTGCGGATGCTCGACGAGTTCTTCCGCGAGCGCGCCGTGGACCCGCCCTTCACCGGAGAGGTCGTCTTCCAGCCCATGGCGCCGCACTGCTGGGGCCCGAGAGGCACGGAGCTCCTCGGAAAGATCGTGGCGCAGGTGGAGCGTTACGCGCCGCCCGGAGCCGACCTCCGAAGCTGGAAGTACTGAGGATCGGGCGTGAAGGAGATCCCGCCACCTCCCCACGCCTGGCTCCGGGCGAACGCGCGCCACCACGCTGTGACCACGGCCGACGACGTGCAGTTGCATGTCGTCGAAGCCGGTTCCGGCCGGCCGATGCTCTTCCTGCACGGCTTTCCGGATTTCTGGTTCGCCTGGCGTCATCAGATGGAAGCACTCGCCCCTGCCGGCTTTCGTGTCATCGCACCCGACATGCGCGGTTTCAATCTCTCCGGCAAGCCGCCTGGCGTCGCACGTTATCGTCCGAGCGTACTCGGCGACGATGTCGAGGCCGTCGTCCGGCACTTCTCGCTCGGTGACGTGACCCTCGTTGCGCACGACTGGGGGGCCGTAGTGGCCTGGCACGTCGCGATGCGGCGTCCTGACTGGCTGCGCCGCCTGGCCATCCTGAACACGCCGCACCCGGTGACGTATCTGCGACGGGTACGGACCCTCGATCAGTTGCTGCGGAGCTGGTACATCTTCTACTTCCAGCTGCCGTGGATTCCGGAATGGCAGCTGCGTCTCGGGAACGCCGCCACGCTGCGGAACATCCTTCATCGCGATCCCGAACGGCCGGAGGCGTTCTCGCCGGAGGAGGTTGAGTATGACGTCGAAGCACAACTGCAGCCGGGGGCGCTCACCGGTGCGCTCAACTGTTACCGCGCCGCGTTTCGCACCGGCGTTGCCAACTTTCGCGGCACGCCCGTTCGCGTGGACGTCCCCACGCTCGTCCTCTGGGGCGATGCCGACAGATATCTCGGTCCTGAACTGGCCGATCCGCCTCCGGATCTGGTTCCGACGGTCACAGTCCGGCACTTTCCCGGCGCGAGCCATTGGCTGATGGTCGATCGGGCCGACGAGGTCAATCGGGCGCTCGCCGCGCACGCCGACTGAGCCGGTAGCCTCGCGGTGGCGCGAGTCGCCGCGCGCGGTTCACGCTGGTGGCAGTCTCCGCCGTTCGGCCCGGCCCGACTCGTCTACGTGGACGAACGGCCGCCCGTCGCGCGACGGATCTCCGAACGCGCCCGAGTTGAAGTACCCGTCGACCTCGGCTTCCTCGTGCGTGTGGCCGAAACACACCACATCGGCCCCCGTCACGTTCCGCACGACGGCGGCGCCCGCGCCAAGCGCCTCGGCCATGCGGTTGCCGTAGCGGTTCCTGCCGCCGCGGGCCGAGAGCGCCAGGTAGCCAACGGCCGGCAAGGCAAGAGAGACCCCGACGAGCGGATTCGCCAGGGCGCCGATGAGCGCGCCGCCGCCGGCCGCCGCTGCGGCCGTGATGCGGTCGAAATAGAGCCGCATGAACGTCCGGCCGAACCGCGTGTGTGTCGGAATCGGTCTTTCGTCGAGCAGCGTGTCGAGCAGGGCACGCGCCACGCCCGTGCTGTCCGCCTGCAGGGCCACTGCGGCCTCGCCCTGTTCCCGTTCCGGACCCAGCCGCGATCGCTGTGCGGTTTCGGCATTGATGCCGGCGAGCACCAGGAGGTACTCGCCCACGAATCCCGGTGCGCGAAACCCGAGCCTGCCGAGTGCGTCGCGCAGGTTCTCGAGCGGCGTGGCTTCCTCCCGGTCGAGCATGCCGACGTCCGGGTGCCGCGCGAGAAACCGGCGGACGATGGCCACGCCGACCGGCTCGGAGCGGTAGCCCGGCGGCGCGAGCGGGTGGGCGGGCGCGTTGTCGGGTCGGTGCACGTGTCCGTGCTCGATGTGCACGCCATCACGCCGGATGAACCACGGCTCCACGGCGAGTGGCGCATCGGCCTGACAGTCGAGCCGTGCGTTGAGCGCGTCGCGCACGCCGCGACGCTGCACGTCGGCATCGTGGTTGCCGGCTACGAGCGTCACCCGATCGCCCCGGCTCACGTGGGCGGCAAGAGCCCGACGGAGGCTGACGTGCGGATCGATCGTGGACGCCACGGAGTCCGCCGGGTCGACGTCGCGACAATCCCAGGACAGGTTGAACGTGTCGCCGTTCAGGACGACCTCGTGTCCCGGATGTCGCGCGATCAGACGCGCCAGATCGCTGGCGATCTCACCGGACGGGCGATGGCCGAGGTGCACGTCGCTCAGGATGACAAGCGGCCTCTCCACGGGCGCTACTTTCACAGACCCGGCCGGTCGCGCGCAATGGCGATGTCCGCGTGCCGGCGCCCTCGCGTGGCCCGTGTCCGGATCCGGCTCTGGATTCCGTAGATCAAGGCAAGCACCACCGAATCAGCGGACAGGAGTGTCATGGGCGCGACTCCGGGTGTCGGACTCCGGCCGCGCGATCGCCTCACGGGCGACGCGGTCGTCATCGGCATCGACGTCGGCTCCACGACGGTCAAGGCCGTCGTCGTCGACCCGGACGACCAAGGAGATCCTCTGGTCGGACTACCAGCGCCACGAGACGCGCCAGCCCGAGATGACGCTCGAGCTGCTTGTGCGCGATCGGCAACGCGCGTTCCCGACGTCCGCACGCGACCGATCCGCACGCTTCATCACCGGCTCGGGCGCGCGGTCCGCTCGCGCGAGCCGCTCGGCGCGCAAGTTCGTCCAGGAGGTCAACGCCGTGACCCTGGCGGTCGAGCAGCTGCACCCCGACGTCGGCAGCGTCGTCGAGCTCGGCGGCCAGGACGCCAAGATCATCATGTTCAAGGAGAACGAGGAGACCGGCGACAAGACGCGCCATCGACCTCGATGAACGACAAGTGCGCGTCCGGCACCGGCGCGACGATCGACAAGTGCATCATCAAGGTCGGCATGCCGCGCGAGGCGCGTCGCGACGCTGCGCGTTCGACCCGACCAAGCTGCACCACGTCGCCGCCAAGTGCGGCGTGTTCGCCGAGACCGACATCGTCAACCTCGTGAAGTCGGGCATCCCGGCGCACGAGATCATGTGCTCGCTCGCCGACGCGATCGTGCACGCAGAACCTCTCGGTGCTGACGCGCGGCAACACGCTCAAGCACAAGGTGCTGCTGCTCGGCGGCCCGAACACGTACCTGCCGTTCCTGCCAGGAGTGCTGGCGGCAGCGCATCCCCGAGGCCTGGGCGCGCGCGGCTACGAGTACCCGACAGGACGTGCCCGATCGAGGAGCTGATCTTCGTCCCGAAGAACGCCGAGTACTACGCCGCGCTACGGCGCGGTGCTGTACGGCCTCCACGAGCCGGCCGAGGTGTCGGCAAGTACCGCGGGCCTCGATGCCGCTGCGACGACGTTCATCACGCACGGCCGCAAGTCGCGCGCTCGGCGAGACCGCCGGGCCGCCGCTCGTCGACGACGCGACGCGGAGCTGCGACGCGTTCCGCGAGCAGTACACGCATCCCGGAGTTCGACGCCGGCGACGTTCGAGCCGGGCCAGGTCGTCCGCGGCGTCATCGGCCTCGACGGCGGCTCGACGTCGTCCAAGGCCGTGCTCGTCGACGAGACACGGGCGAGCATCCTGAACAAGGCCTACACGCTCTCGAAGGGCAACCCGATCCAGGACACGAAGGACCTGCTCGCGCGAGATGCAAGGCGTCGTGACCGATCAGGGCGCCACGCTCGAGGTGCACGGGCTTCGGCGCCACCGGCTACGCCGCCGACGTGCTCGAGGAGTCGCTGCGGCGCCGACGTCAACATCGTCGAGACCGTCGCGCACATGATGAGCGCGGTGCGCTTCGTGCCCGACGCGTCGACGTCATCTGCGACATCGGCGGCCAGGACATCAAGGTCCTGTTCATGGCAGAACGGCGACGTCAAGAACTTCCGCCTGTCGAACCAGTGCTCGGCCGGCAACGGCATGCTGCTGCAGGCGATGGCCGACCAGTTCGGCGTGCCGGTGCACGACGTACGCCGACACCGCGTTCAGGCGCGAGCTGCGCCCGAAGTTCAGCTACGGCTGCGCCGTCTTCCTCGACGCCGACCGCGTGAACTTCCAGAAGGAGGGCTACTCCAAGGAGGAGCTGCTCGCGGGCCTCGCGCTGGTGCTGCCGAAGAACGTCTGGCAGTACGTCGTGCAGATCCCGCGCTGGCCGAGCTCGGCCGCGTGTTCGTGCTGCAGGGCGGCACCCAGCAGCAACCTCGCCGCGGTCAAGGCGCAGGTCGACTACATCAAGGAGCGCGTGCCCGGACGCCGAGGTCGTTCGTGCACCCGCACTGCGGCGAGGCCGGCGCCATCGGCGCCGCGATCGAGACGCTGCGCGTCGTCCAGCGCCGCGGCGGCTCGACGCTTCATCGGCCTCGATCAGGCCATCGACCTCGACGTACACAGCCGACCAACGACGAGAGCGACGCGCTGTCACTTCTGCCCGAACGACTGCACGCGCACGTTCATCGACACGGCGACCCCCGACGGCACGCACCAGCCGCTACATCTCGGGCTTCTCCTGCGAGAAGGGCACCGTCGAGAGCAAGGACGCGCTGAACGCGCTCAACAAGGAGCGCAAGGCGCGCATGAAGAAGTACCCGAACCTGGTCGACTACGAGGCGAAGCTCGCGTTCAAGCAGCTTCTACGACGCCGTCGCCGATGCCCGCAGCGCGGGCACGCCGATCGACGACGTCGAGGTCAAGCGCAGCGCTGCTCGGCGCGGTCGCGCGACAAGCAGGTCGACCGCGGCCGTTCCAGCGGCGCTCGCGGACGATGCGGCCTGAAGCGCCGGGACGTCCGCGATCGGCATCCCGCGCGTGCTCAACCTGTACTCGACGGGCCCGTTCTTCCGGACCTACTTCGAGACGCTCGGCATCCCGACGCAGAACGTCGTGTTCTCCGACGAGACCACCGAGGAGATGTGGGTCGAGGGCGGCAAGTACGGCTCGATCGATCCGTGCTACCCGTCCAAGGTCGCCCAGGCGCACATCCACAACCTGCTGTTCCACAGCACGCGACGAGAAGAAGCCGCTCAACTACATCTTCTTTCCCGTGCATCACGCACGTCCCGACGTTCGATCGCGAACACGATGGACACGGCGTAGCTGCCCGATCGTCGCCGGCACGCCCGAAGGTCATGAAGGCGGCGTTCACCAAGGAGATCGACTTCTTCGCCGAGCGCGGCATCGAGCTACGTCGACCCGGCGCTGACGCTCACCGAGCCGCTACTTGCTGCAAGCAGCAGCATGTTCGACGACCTGGGGCCCGCGCCTCGGCATCACCGAGGACGAGAGCGACTTCGCGGTCGACCAGGCGCTTCAAGGCGCTGCGAGGCGTTCGAGCGACGACCTGCAGAGCGCAAGGGCCGCGAGATCCTCGAGAGGTCGAGGCGCGAGAACCGCGTCGCGCTCCTGATGCTCGGCCGCCCGTACCACATCGATCCCGGGCTGAACCACGGGATCCCCGAGGAGTTCCAGGCGCTCGGCTACCCGATCCTGTCGATCCGCTCGCTCCGCAAGGACCCGGCGCTGGCTGCGAGCCGCTTCTTCGAGGACGATCGCCAAGGGCGTCATCGAGACGCCCTCGACATCAACGACGTGTGGCCCGAGAACTACTCGGCCAACAGCGCGCAGAAGGTGTGGGCCGCGAAGTTCGCCGCGCGGCACCCGAACGTCGTCGTGCCTCGACCTGTCGAGCTTCAAGTGCGGCCACGACGCGCCGACCTACGGCCTCATCGACTCGATCATCGCCTCCAGCCGGCAAGGCCGTACTCGGCGCTGCACGACATCGACGCGAACAAGCCCGGCGGCTCGATCAAGATCCGCGTCAAGACCTACGCCCACACGCTGAAGCTCCTCAAGGAGCGGCTCGAGGACCAGGCGACGCAAGAAGGTCGAGCTCGACCGCGTCGCTGGACCGAGAAGAAGCTCGAGCTGCATGGCGCGCCTGCAGCAGCGAGCTCGCGGCGACCGGCACGACTCCGACGACCGAGCTCGACCGCGAGGTCGCGGCCCTCGACGACCCAGAGTCGCGGCGTGGCGCGAGGCGGACGATGTCAACAAGCCGAAGGCCGAAGCGCGCCGCGGCTCTCAACGTGGCGCGGACCTAAAGGATCAGGAGACTGCATGAGCACGCACGAAACGCAGGAAGCGACCTGCACGACCATCGGTATCGACCTCGACGTCGACGCTCGATCGAGCGCCGAGCTCAAGGAGTTCGAGCTCGAGGAGCGCAAGCGCCTCGGGCTTCCGACCGAGAGCGCCAAGCACTGGTTCGACGCGGTCGCCACGCGAGTTCACGCGCGAGCAGCGCGAGCACACGACGATCCTGGTCTCGCGGCCTGACCATGGCGCACGACCTGTTCATCCAGGCGGCGCTCGCGCGGCATCGGCTACAAGGTCATGCGCGCTCGACACGCCGGACAACGACGCGCTCCAGTTCGGCAAGGAGTTCGGCAACCGCGGCCAGTGCAACCCGACGTACTTCACCGTCGGCAACCTGGTGAAGTACCTCGACGGACCTGCGCGACGCAGGGCATGAGTCCAAGGACGAGATCGTCAAGAACTACGTGTTCATGACGGCCGGCGCGTGCGGCCCGTGCCGCTTCGGCATGTACGTCACCGAGTACCGCAAGGCGCTCCGCGACGCCGGCTTCGACGGCTTCCGCGTGCTGCTGTTCCAGCAGACCGGCGGCCTCAAGCAGGCGACCGGCGAGGGCGTCGGGCTCGAGATGAACCCGACGTTCTTCTGGGGCATCGTTCGCGGCGATCCTGGTCGGCGACGTGCTCAACGCGCTCGGCTACCGCATCCGCCCCTACGAGGTCGAGCCGGGCGCCACCGACCGCGCGCTCGAGACGCAGCAAGCGTCTGATCTCGAACGCGCTCGAGCAGAACACGTCGCTGCCGCTCGGCGCTGCTACAGGGCGCGCAAGACCATCGGCGCGGTCAAGGTCGACCGCACGCGCGCCAAGCCGAAGCGTCGGCATCATCGGCGAGTTCTGGGCGATGACCACCGAGGGCGACGGCAACTACGACCTGCAGCGCTTCCTCGAGGCCGAGGGCGCCGAGCGCGACATCCAGCTCGTCACCGCGTGGCTGCTCTACATGATCTGGGAGGGCCGGTACGACACCGAGGCAGCGCCGACGCTGCGCGGCGTCGACAAGGCCAAGGACGAGCACGGCGGCAGCAAGTTCGGCCTCAAGGGCGTCGACGTGCGCAAGCGCAAGGCGCTCGCTGTGGGCCGGCGACCAGGTCCTCCGCGGCCTGTTCCAGACGTTCGCGGCCTCGATGGGCCTCAACGACTACCACCTGCCGGACATGGACCAGATCGCCGAGGTCTCGCACGCGTTCTACGACAACAACCTCCGCGGCGGCGAAGGCCACATGGAGGTCGGCAAGCTGATCCAGAACGTCGCGTACGCGAAGGTCAACATGACCCTCTCGGTGAAGCCGTTCGGCTGCATGCCGAGCTCGTCGGTCTCGGACGGCGTCCAGTCGCTGATCACCGAGCTCTATCCGCAGGGCATCTTCCTGCCGATCGAGACCAACGGCGAGATTCCAGATTCCGATTCCAGATGCACCTCCTCGCAATCGGACGACGCGCACGACGAACCGGTCACGCCCATGGAGAGCCTGACGCTCGTGCCCGCCGGCGAGCGGCTCGAGCTGTCGATCGCGCCTCGGCCGATCCCGGCCGTGCCACTCCCCGTCTCCCCGGCAGGAGCCGCTTCCGTCCACCAGCTGTCGCACGCGTGACGAGCCTCGCACTCGACTTCCCGTCCTGGCCCCTTCGACTCCACGAGAGTCGGATCCGCCGATCGGCGCGCGTGATGAATGGCCTCCTGCGACACATACAGGCCATACAATGGACGCTTCATTCGAGGAGGGTCCGCGGGGTGTCGACCGGTTCGGTCACAGAGATGCTCCTGGCCTGCCGACAGGGCACGCCCGGCGCATTCGATCGGCTTCTGGAACTGGTCTATCCGGAGCTGCGGCGCGTGGCCCGCGCGCAGCTCAGGCATGGTCGCCCCGACGCGCCGGTGCTCGACACGACGGCGCTCGTGCACGAGGCCTACCTGAAGCTCTGCGACCAGACACGGGTCGAAGCGCGCGACCGTGGTCACTTCATGGCCATCGCGGCGAGAGCGATGCGACAGATCATCGTCGACCACGCGCGGGCGCGGAGCGCCAGCAAGCGTGGTGCGGGCGCGGTGCACGTGCCCCTGGGCGAGCACGACGTGGCCATCGACGCTCAGGCTGATCGCGTGCTCGCGATCGGGGACGCCCTCGAGCGTCTCGGTCAGGAAGACGCGCGCCTGCTGCAGATCGTCGAGTGCCGTTTCTTCGCGGGCTACGGAGAAGAGGAAACCGCGACGGCCCTCGGCGTGTCCTCGCGGACCGTGAGGCGTGACTGGCTTCGGGCCAAGGCCTGGCTTCGCTCGGCGCTCGACGGTCACGCCGCGCCCGGGTCGGCGCACGACGGAGCGGATTGACCGATGCCGGGCCGTGTCGACCTCGACGTCGTGCTCCTTGACGCGGTCGAACGTCCGAAGGCCGAGCGCGCGGCCTTTGTTGCCACGCACTGCGGGGATGATCGCGAAGCCCTGGCCGAGCTCTCGCGCCTCCTCCGGGAGCTCGACGACGACGATCCCTTCGTTCGGCCCGGAGGCGCGTTCGAGGGCGCGTTCGGTGACGACCTGGCGGTCGCCCTTGCGCGAGCGGAAGGGCTCTCACTCGGCGAGCGCCTCGGGCCCTACCAGATCGTCGAAGAGATCGGGCGAGGCGGCATGGCCGTCGTCTACCTGGCCGAGCGTGCCGACGGGGACTTTGGCCGCCAGGTCGCCATCAAGGTCGTCAAGCGGGGCATCGACACCGATGAAGTGCTGACGCGCTTTCGCCAGGAGCGCCAGATTCTGGCCTCGCTCGCGCACCCCGGCATCGCGACGCTCCTCGACGGCGGCGAGACGCCGGACGGACGGCCGTACCTGGCGATGGAGTGGGTGCCGGGTGAGCCGATCGACCGGTACGCGGATCGGCTCGGCCTCGACGTTGATGCGCGCGTCGATCTGCTGGCAGCGGTGGCTTCGGCCGTACAGCACGCGCACCGGCGTCTGGTCGTCCATCGTGACCTCAAACCGTCCAATATCCTGGTGACCGACGAAGGCAGTGTGAAGCTGCTCGACTTCGGCATCGCGAAGCTGCTCGATCCGGAGGTCGAGTACGCCGCGCCGCCCACGGCGACCGCGTGGCGCGTGATGACACCCGACTACGCCAGTCCGGAGCAGGTGCGTCGCGAGCCGATCACGACCGCCTCCGACGTCTATCAGCTCGGGCTGGTGCTGTTCGAGTTGCTGACCGGCGCGCGCGCGCAGTCGCTCGATGGGTTGTCGCCGGCTGATGTCGAACACGTGGTGTGCGTGCAGCAGCCGCCGCGGGCGAGCGTGGCCGCCGGCCGGGAGGGCAAGTCGCGCCACTGGGTGCGACAGCTCGAAGGCGATCTCGACAAGATCGTACTGACGGCTCTACAGAAGGAACCCGAGCGGCGGTATGGGTCGGTCGATGCGCTGATCGACGACCTGCAGCGCTATCGCCGAGGGCTGCCCGTCGGGGCCCGTGGTGACTCGTTTGGCTACCTGGCGGGGAAGTTCCTGAAGCGTCATCGAACGGCGATGGCTACCGGCGCCGCCGTCGTCATTGCCGTGGCGGCCATCGTCGGCTACTACAGCGCGCGGCTGGCCTCCGAGCGCGACCGCGCGCGTACCGAAGCGGCGACAGCGACGCGCGTCGCCGACTTCGTGTCGGGCCTGTTCCGCGACGCGGACCCGAACGTCACGCCCGATCCGGACGTTACGGCTCGAGAGCTCCTCAAACGCGGTGCCGAACGCGTCGACGACGAGCTGGCGGCCGAACCCGAAGTGCAGGCCCGCTTGATGACCACCATCGGGCAGAGCTATCGGTCGATCGGGCTTCTGCCCGACGCGATCGACCTCCACGAGCGCGCGCTCGCCACTCGGCGTGAGCATCTCGGGCCGAATCATCCCGATGTGGCCGAAAGCCTGACGAATCTGGCCGGCGCGCTCTACTTCGCGGGCCGGTACGCCGATGCACGGCAGCACTTCGAAGAGGCCCTCCGCATTCAGGACTCGATACCGGACGCGCGGCCGGAGATGCTCTCGGACACGTTGAACGGTCTCGGTCTGGCCCTGCGACGGGAAGGCCGGCTGGATTTGGCCGCCGAGGCCCTCGAGCGCGCCCTGGTTCTGCGGGAACAGGCTCTCGGGGCCGACCATCCGCGGAACGCAACGATCCTCAATAACCTCGGCCTCGTCTACCTGTCGTCCAGCCGCCCCGAGCGGGCCGGCGAGCTGTTCTCGCGGGCGGCCGAGCTGCATGCCAGGGGCTTCGGACCCGACAGTCCGCTGGTGGCCGGCAGCCTGATGAATGCGGGCGACGCGCTCAGCCGGGTCGGTCGCTATGAGGAAGCGCTCGACAAGATCCGGCAGGCCGCGGCCATACAAGAACGGTCGCTTGGACCTCAGCACCGCGACACCGCGACGACGTTCAATACGATGGCCTCCGTCCTCTGGGACATGGACCGCTACGACGAGTCGATCGCGCTCTACGAGCGGGCCGAAGAGGCCTACCGGGTATCGCTCGGGCCGGACCATCCCTATGTGGCCTATCCGGTGCAGAACATCGGCGGCATCCATGAGGAGACCGGCGACTACACGCGCGCGCTGGCGCAGTACGAGCGCGCGCTGGCCATTCGCACCGCGGCCTTTGGCGCGGTGCATCGCGACGTCGCGCAGACGCTCGAGAAGATCGGCACCCTGCGCGTCCTGATGGCTGACTGCGCATCGGCCGTGCCGGTGCTCGAGCGAGCGATCGCGATGACGCAGGAGACCACCAAGCCGCTGGCGACCGGCTGGATCGCCACCTCGAAGTCTGGCCTTGGTGCCTGCGCTGCAGAGGGCGGGCGGTTCGAGGAGGCCGAGGGGCTGCTGCTCGACGCGCACGGCATCCAACTCGAGCTTGATGCCGACGATCCGGATACCCGCCTGACTGCCACGCGTCTCGCCGGGCTCTACGAGAGATGGGGCAAACCGGCCGAGGCCGCCAAGTACAGAGAACCCAGAGTTACGTCGGCCCCGGGGGCGCGGTCTGAACCAGGCCTTCGTCCTGCGGGTGCTCGAGAAGGCCTGCGTCGCTGATGGGCGCGTCCAGGGGCGCCGCGCGCCTGGCGGCCGACGCCGCGGTCGCGCTTCTTACCGGATGCTTCAGCTAGTCCTGCCGAAGCGCCGTGAGCGGATCGACGTGCGAGGCTCGCCAGGCGGGGCCGAGCGCAGCCGCCACCACAACAACGACCAGCAGCAGGCCGGCGGTGGCAAACGCCGCTCCGTCGGTCGCCGACGTCTGAAACAGCAGGCTCCCAATCGCGCGGCCGCTCGCGGCCGCCACGGCCGCGCCGAGCACGATACCGACGGCGGCGACCCGCAGCGCGTCGGCGACGACCATTCGCGCGATGTCGGCCGGGCGCGCGCCGAGCGCCATGCGCACGCCGTGCGCGGGCGTTTCACGCGCCGCCTTGTGCGACAGGACGCCGTACAGCCCGACGAGCGCGAAGACAGCCGCCGCCGCGGCGAGCGCGACGAGCAGCGTCGTGAGCGTTCGGCGCTGAGCCCGCGCATCCCGCACCGACAGCGACATCGGCTCGATGCGTGGCAGCGGCAGGCTCGGTTCGAGCTCCCAGATGGCGCGCCTGACGTCGGGCACGACGGCCGCCTCGTCCAGGCTGCTCCGGACGAAGATCGTCAGGGCAAAGACCTGCGGGAACTGCGGGTAGTGCCAGTAGATGGTCGGGGCGACCGGCGCCTCCGGATCCTGCCCGACGACGTCGCCGACCACGCCGACCACTTCGGCTGTGAGCGGCGGCCCCCAGTTGAGCATCGTGATGGACCGGCCGACGACCCGGTCGTCCGGAAAGTACCGGCGCGCGAGCGTCTCGCTCACGACCATCACCGGGCGCGACGCCGCGCGATCGTCCGGCGTGAAGGTGCGGCCCGCGCGCAGGGGAATGCCGAGGGTGTCGAACAGTCCGGCATCCACGATACGGATGTCGGCGAGCGGCTCCCGGCCTTCCTCGGCGGGCTCGCCGACGACGACGAAGCTCGTGGCCGCGCCTCCGGCAAGCGGCGCCGTCGTCGACAGGCCCGTTGACTGGACGCCGGGGATGGCTTCGAGCCGGCGGAGCAGCGGATCGAGCACCGCGACGTAGGCGTCGCCGTTCGACGGATCGGACACGCGGCTCGAGGGGAGCGACAGGTCGACACGGACGAGGCCGTCGGTCGAGAAGCCCAGCGGGACGGAGGTGGCCTGGACGGCGCTCCGCACGACGAGCGTCGCGACGACGAGCAGCGCGAACGTCAGCGCGAGCTGCCCGGCCGCGAGCAGACGGCCGGGAGCGCTGGAGGCCTTCGGCTGGCGGGACCCGCCGACCACGCGCCAGCCGTGGAGCCGGTCCAGACCGGCCGTTCGGATGACCGGCCAGAGTCCGAAGCCGACGCCGCTGACGAGTGCCACGCCGAGCCCGAGTGCCGCGACCCGCCAGTCAAAGGCGATGTCGGCGGCGCGGGGCATGTCGGGCGGCAGCCACGCCGGCAGACTCCCGACGACGATCCACGACGCGAGCAGGCCGAGGACGCCGGCGACGAGCGCCAGCGCAATCGACTCGGTCAGCAGGAGCCGGGCCAGGCGTCCTCGGCTCGCGCCGAGTGCCGCGCGCACGGCGAACTCGCGCTCGCGGCCCGTGGCCCGCGAGAGTTGCACCTGCGCCACGTTCGTCGCCAGCACGACGAGGAGCAGGACGGCGGCGACGAGCGACATCCAGAGCGCGGCACGCACAGGGGCCACGACGCGGTCGAGCAATGACTCGGTACGAAGGTCGAGGTCGGGGTCCGCGTCAGGCTGTGCAGTGTTGATGGCGGACGCGATCGTCCCGAGCTCGGCCGTCGTGGATTCGTGCGTTGCATCCGGCGTGAGGCGGCCGATGACCTCGAGCAGATGCGCGCGGCGGTTGGCGTCGAGACCGCTGTCACCCGCGGTGAGCGGCGTCCAGACTTCGGTGCCGAGCGGGAACGCCGCGCCCTCGGGCAGCACGCCCACGACCTGCAACGGCTGGCCGTTGAGCTGAATCGTGCGCCCGACCACGGCCGGGTCGCCTCCGAACCGCCGGTGCCAGAGGCCGCTCGCGATCACGACGACGTTGTCGCGGCCGGCATGGTCGTCGTCGGGCGTGAGGAGCCGGCCGGTTTCGGGCGCGACGCCGAGGGCAGAGAAGAACGCGCCCGACACGAGCGCGCCACGCAGGCGCTCGGGCACGCCCTCACCCGTCAGGTTGGCGAACCAGAAGCGCGACGCGGCGACGTCGGAGAGGGACTGGAGCCGCGCGTCGAGATCGAGAAACGTGGCGTACGTGACGTTCGACAGCCGCGGCGCGTCGGGATGCACCTCGCCGACGCGAACGAGCCTCGCCGCGTCCGGCACGGGCATGGGCCTGAGCAGGACCGCGTCGACAACGGCGAACGTCGTCGTCACGCCGGCGATCCCGGCGCACATCGTGGCGACGAGCACGGCGAAGAGCGCGGGCGACCTGCGCCAGCCGCGCGCGGCCTGACGCAGGTCGTCGCGGGTGGCGGCCCATTGCTCGCGGCGAGCGAAGGCGAGCAGGCCGCCGATCGACTCGGTCCACAGCCGGCTCGTCGCGGCGGCTCCCGCCGGGGCGCGTTCGTCGTGCTCGAGCATGAAGACGTCCTCCATCTCGCGCCCGTAGTCGCGCCGGGTCTCGAAGGGGAGCAGGGCGAGCAGACGCCGGAACCAGCGTCGAGCGGATGACTCGCGTCGGAAGGTCATCGGCACCTCACGCGCGGCCAGGCTTCGGCAGCAGATTCGCCGATCGGGCCATGGCGACGGCGCCCTCCATCCGGCGGGCTTCCGCCCGCGCCACGGCGGCGCCGTCCTTCGTGATGCGGTAGTAGCGCCGGCGCTCGTCGTCGAGCGCCGGGTCGGGCCGTTCGTCCGACTCGGCGATGAGGTCGTCCTGCTCGAGCCGCTTGAGCACGGCGTAGAGCGTGCCGACGTTGAGGTTCACGGCGCCGCCGCTCCTGCGCGTGACGTCCTTGAGAATCGCGTAGCCGTGCTTTTCGCCGGCCGCGAGCGCGACGAGCACGTGGAACACGGCCGGTGTCAGCGGAAGGTACGACTCAGGCTGTCGTACTGGCATAGGAGCACTATATCTGCAACAGGAGTAGTCGGCAAGTGGGCGCATTCGAACACGTCGACGCGGCCGGCGGCTCGACGGTACGGTACCCGGCTTTCTCAGGGGTGAGCCATGAGACTCGGATCGTTCGTCGCAGGGACCTGCAATGCCGCGCTGGTGTTCATCGAGAGCCGCCGCCGCTGCGGATGATCACGTCGTCCTCGCTCGGCAGCAGCCACAGCGCAGCGATGCGCCACTCGCCGGCGGCGCGGGTGACGATCCACGTCGCGCGCGCATAGCGGACCGGCAGTCGCGTATCGGCGGACGAAGCGCGGTCTCCGGTGGCCGTGATGTTGAGCAGGACGACATCGGGCGCGATCGGGCGCATCTCGTCGATGATGAGCAGCGCGCGATACGGCCGGGGCTCGGAAAGGTACGCGCCCCACCAGTCTTCGATCGCTCGCCGGCCACGGATCGCCGGCAGGTTGCGCAGGACGATCTCGGCGTCGTCGCGGTAGAAGGCGCTGACGGCGGCCGGGTCGAGGCTGTTGAGCGCATCCTCGTACGAGGCGACGAACGCGCGCACGTCGGGCTTGAGGCGATCCGCGGCCTCGACGGTGTCGTTGAGCGTCACGCGATCCTGCTCCGTGGGCAGCCCACGCATCGCCGCGATGAGCCAGTTGTCGCCCTGACGTTGCCACAACCAGGCGCCGCGAAATCGCCGCGTGGTGAGCTCCTGTCCGCGGCTGTCGCGGCCTCCGGTCGTCGTCGCGACGGTCATCACCGCGACACCGGCCGCCACGAACCGGATCGGGCTCACGTCGAGCGTCAGGTGCCGCTCGGGCTCCTGCTGGGCGAAGTACGCCTGCCACTGGGCGCGAATCTCCTCCGGTCCATGCGCCGCGGGCTGGTTGCCCATCACGGAGTCGGCGTCTTCAGTGAAGAAGACCGCGAGTCCCGCAGCATCGTGGGCGTTCCAGACGTTCACGTAGGCATCGATGCGCGCACGGATCGCGTCGGCGTCGCCATTCTGTGCCGCAGTCATGGGGAGCGGGTGAGCAGCGACCAGGATCACGGCAAGGGTCGACTCCGCCGCGACGCGGGAGGCACGAACGATAGCGATCAAGGCTGGATTCGACATCTCTACCTCCTCAGTCCGAGGCGCCGCCGCTCCGGTCCAGGATCTGCAGGATGCCGTCGGTCTTCATGAGTGCCTCGATGTCGGCCACCGTCCGCGGGACGCCGATCGACAGCACTTCGTGCCCGCTCTCGGTGATGGCGACGGTATCCTCGATGCGAATGCCGATTTCCTCGTCACGCCGGAACAGCTGGATGTCGCAGGCGAACACGAAGCCCGGCTGCAGCACCTCATCCGCGCCGGCGAACGTGCCCATCACATCATGGGTCGCCAGTCCGATGGAGTGGTTGTAGCCGCCCAGGCGCACGATGCCGGCGAAGTCCTGCGCGAAGCGGTCGAACCCCCGTGCCTTGATGAGGGCGTCCACCCTCTGGCCGACCTGCCCGAGCGTCACGCCGGGGCGGTAGCTCTCGATTGCCACATCGTGTACCGCGAGGGCCGCCTCGTACAGTTCCTTCTGTCTGGGCGAAAACGTCCCGGACGCCGGAAACGTCGTGGAGATGTCCACGTGGTAGTTCTCGTAGTCCGGGGCGGCGTCGAGAATGATGAAGTCGCCGTCGTTGAGCACCCGATCGTACTGGTGATAGTGCCCGTACGCGTGGTTCTTGCCCGACATGATGATCGTGTAATACGCCAGCCCCCGCGCACCGGCTCGGGCCGACACGAAGTCGAACACCGCCGCCAGTGCCTTTTCCGACACGCCTGGCCGCGTCGACTGGATGAGCGCCTTGTGCGCCTGGACGCCGAGCTGGGCCACCCGGCGCATGATGTCGATCTCCGCCTGGGATTTGAACTTGCGGAGGTTCCAGACGATTGGGGAACTGTCGCGAACCTCGACCTGCGGAAAACGCTCGCGCAGCTGTTTCACGAACTGGAGCTCACGCGTGAGCCGGCCGTCCCACATGTTGAGCGTCATCGACTGCTGCAGCGCGTTGAACTTCTCGTTGCTGTTCTCGGGCCCGATTTCCTCAGGCTTGAACATGGTGAACAGGGGCTGGTTGCGCCGGGCGATGCCGGCCAGGAAGCTGCTGAACTGCTCGGCCGGCAGCGCGCGCTCGATGCCCGTATATGCCACCGGATTCCGGATGAGGTCGAGCGGAATCGCCTGGCCGTCTGCCGTGGTTTCGGTCATGGTGAAGAACAGCACGCTCTCCTTGCGCATGCCGTCCACCACGAGAACGGCGTCCGGCATCTCGACGCCGCTCATGTAGAAGAAGTCATGGCCCTGCCGGAATGCCACGTCGCTTGACGGCGTCTGCGCGCCGAGAAAGACGGCCGTGCCGTCCCCAATCGCCGCCATCAGCCGGGCGCGCCGGGCCGCGTACTCTTCCTTGTTGAACAGGTCGGCGGTGCGCGCGGGGGCCGCCACAAGCGCGACTCCCGCCGCCAGCGCCACCAGCCACAGGCGTCCTCTCATCGCATGCCTCCTGTCGATGCCGGGTGACCGGCCGTGCGGGTGACGGTCCAGGTGGCGAGCAGGCGGGTCCCGGGATCGATGATCATCTCGACCACGTCCTTGCCTGCCGGCAGGTCGGACCGGGCTTGTGCACGCATCGCGTCCCCGCCCGCCAGCGTGACTGTTGTCACATCGCTCGTGCTGCCGTCCGCGAACCTGAACGCCACGTCCACCTCCAGCTCGAACCGGTACGTCGGCTGGGTCTGGGTCAGATCCAGGTGCACGGTCCTTCCCTGGACCGACCATGAGGCGTCGACGTGTGGCATGCCGCCCTGGAACAGCCACTGCGTGAAGAAGCCCCCGAGCGACTGGCCGGAGGCCTCCTCGAGGTGCCGGACGAAGTCGGGAGTCCGCGCGTTCCGGTCCTTGTACTCGGCGTAGTACGACCTGACACCCGCGTTGAACGCCTCGGCGCCGATCTTCTCGCGCAACATGTGGAGGGTCCAGGCGCCCTTCTGGTACATCATC
Organism: uncultured Acidobacteriota bacterium; assembly: GCA_963752045.1. GTDB lineage: Bacteria > Acidobacteriota > Vicinamibacteria > Vicinamibacterales > SCN-69-37 > DATKDF01. The sequence continues at coordinate 96,495 of CAVVWN010000005.1, forward strand.
GGCCCGGAGACGTTGTTGACGTCTTCGACGAGCGGCCGGACAATCTGGAAATCGTAGTCCTTCTTGTAGAAGTCCACGACCCGGTTGCGGGCGTCCTTCAGGCCCGCGACGAAATCGTCATGCCCGTAGGCATGTTCCCGGTACAGCAGCGTGTAGTAGGTGGCGAATCCTTCACTGAGCCATACGTCGTTCCAGTCCGATTCGGTGACCGCGTTGCCGAACCACTGGTGGGCGATCTCATGGACGATCACGTGCTGCCAGCGCCTGGACCGATCGCCCGTGACCGAGGTCTCCGAATAGGCGATCGCCGACGCGGCCTCCATGCCGCCGCTCGTGGCGGTGGAGACGATGTTCGCCAGCTTCTCGTACCAGGTACGGCCCGATGAGGTTCGAGTAATAGTCCAGGACCTTCCAGGTGGGTTCCGCGAAGTCGTGGAAACCGGCATCGCGGTCCTGGCGGGGCACCCAGGTCTGGATGGACTTGCCGTCGAATTCGCCGACGTACTGCACGGCGAAGTCCGCCACGCCCAGCATGAAGAGCCAGGGAGCGATCGGCACCGAGTTCTTCCAGTGTGACAGGGTCGTGCCATCACCCTGGCTGGTCTCTTCCACCAGCACGCCGTTCGACACCACCAGGTAGTGGGCGGGCGCAATCACGATCATCTCGCTGGTAGCCTTGTCCGAGGGATGGTCCACCGCCGGCAGCCAGTTCCGGACCCGTGACGACCAGTTGTCGCTGAAGAAGGCGCGGTCACCGTGCCTGTTGGGGCCAACCTTCAGACCTGCGGCCGGAATCCCGCTGTAGGTCACGGTGACCCTCACCCGTTCGAATGCCTGGCTCACGCGCCCCAGGTCGATGAACACCTGATCGCGCTCGTGCCGAAACGCCAGCGGCCGGCCATCCATCGTCACGCCGTGCACCGTCATGCCCTTGCCGCCCAGCGCCTCGGACTGTTTGATCAGGTCCAGCCGCAACTCGCGCTGCCCGGCGGTCACGAACCGAGCGTCGATGGTCGCGGCGCCGGAAATACTGTCGGACTGATCCGACAGTCTCAGCTCGAACGCGTAATTGAGGATGTCAATCCCGGCGTTCTTCGGATAACTGTCCCGATAGTTTCCCGGGACCGACTGGGCCGACGCCACCTGCGCCAGCAGGAGCGTGATGACGATCGCAAGACACCTGCGCAGCATGGTGACCACTATACGGCCTGCCGAGGCCGGCCGGAACCGGGTGCGGCAGGCAAACCACGACCCTTGACGCCGATCGGGCCTCACCTGACGCGGATACGGGACAACCTCGCCGATTCGCCGGCACACGCGGCGGTGTTCGGGCGGATGCGCGAAGCCCTCGACGCTCACCAGCGGGAGACTCGCGACGTCGGCTTGCTGCCGGAGTACGCGCTGCATCAAGGACCGGCACCGACGCCCTACGGTTTGCGCACGGACCGTCGCGCCTACGACTTCGAGCGCGTCTTCGCGATGGCAGCCTCGTGGCTGACGCCAATCCCGTCGAGCGAGGTGAGTTCGTTGCGCTGCTGGCGGCCTACTCACTCAACCAGGTGCCGAACCTGCCGGGCGACATCCGGGCCGAGGTGCACGCGCTGCCGGCGACACCACCCGACGATGGACGCAGGCTCCGCAGTCGAGAGGACTACCTGCCGCGCTTGAAGGCGGCCATTCAGCAGGACGTGCGCTGACCGTTGGTCCGGCTACCGGACGATCTCCGACGACCAGTTCGTCATGACGTGGATCCGCTGCGCATTCGAACACGTCGACCGGCGGCTCGACGGTGCGGTACCCGACCCGCACTTGCGCGTACCTCAATAGGGGTGGGTACGCACACCTGCCCGGTTTCTCAGGGGTGAGCCATGAAACTCGGATCGTTCGTCGTGGGGACCTGCATCGCCGCGTCGGCCTTCGGTGGCGCCTGCGCCGGCGGCCTGACCGCGCCCGACGGGACCGGAGCCGTCACCACGCAGCCACAGACGCAGGCTGCGTGTCTGGAGGGCGCAACCTTCGTCGCACCGGCTGAATCTCCGTACGTCCTGCCCTGGGCTGCGGGGCAGAGCTTCGTGGTGGGACAGGGCTACTGCACGCCGCCGCCGCGGAGCCACCACTTGCGCTACGCCTACGACTTTCTGATGCCCGTCGGTACCGAGATTCGCAACGTACGAGCCGGCCTGGTCGTCGAGCTGCGCGAGCACTTCGCCGACGACGATCGGGTCGGCGGACACGAGAACATGGTGTCGTTGCGTCACGGCGACGGGACGATCTCGATCTACATGCACCTGCGACACGAGGGCGTGGCGGTGGAGATGGGCCAGCAGGTTCCACAAGGTGCTCTTCTCGGGTGGTCGGGCGCGACGGGCGACCCCGCCGGGATTCCACACCTGCATTTCCAGGTGTGCCTGCGAAGCGGCATGTGCTCCTACACGACGCAGGAGATCACGCTGCCGGTCACTTTCAGCAACGCGCAGGGGCCATCCGGGCCCACCGGCGGGCTGATCGAAGGGGAGCGCTATGCCGCCGATCGCGGTGTCGAGCCGGGCTGCACGTCAATCGTGGACTGCGGGAACGGGTGACCGATGTCGGCCGCCGCCGCTCACTGTGCCAGAATGGCCGCTGACAGGAAGGCGTTCGTGCCAGCCGATCCCACCGGTCGCCTCACCGGGATCGTGGCGGCCTTCGAGGCCGATGCCACACGAGCCGGCGTCCCCGCCGACGAGCTGTTCCCGATCGTCTACGAGGAACTGCGACGGCTGGCCGGCGCGTTCATGGCGCGCGAGGCGGCCGGACACACGCTGCAACCCACCGCCCTCGTCCACGAGGCCTACCTCAAGCTCGCCCGAGAGACCCGCGCGCGTTTTTCCGGCCGAGCCCATTTTCTTGCCGTAGGCGCCCAGGTGATGCGCCGGTTGCTCATCGATCACGCCCGACGCCGAGGGTCGGTCAAGCGCGGTCTCGGCTGGCAGCGCGTGACCCTGGGCCGCGCGGGCGATCCGCTCATGCCCGAAGCCATGGGGCCGGAGGAGCTGCTCGGCCTCGACGCGGCGCTCGAGCGGCTGGCCCGGCTCGACGAGCGTCAAGCCCGCATCGTCACCCTCCGGTTCTTCGGCGGACTCACGACGGCGGAAACGGCCGAGGCCGTGGGCGTCTCGACGCGCACGGTCGAGGCCGACTGGCGACACGCGCGCGCCTGGCTGCGCGTGGAGCTGTCGGGGAGCGCGGCGCCGTGAGTCGCAACCGCCACGCCCGAGTGAAGGCGCTGTTCCTCGCCGCGTGCGAGCGACCGGCGAGCGAGCGTCACGCCTTCCTCGACGAGGCGTGCGCCGGCGACCTCGACCTGCGCCGCGCGGTCGACCAGCTCGTCGAAGCTGACGAGGCGGTCGGACCGCACCGTGACGACGAACCGGACGCCATTGCGGGATACCGCCTCGTACGCAAGGTCGGCGAAGGCGGGATGGGGGAGGTCTGGGAGGCCGAGCAGCTCGAGCCCGTCCGCCGGCGCGTCGCCGTGAAGTTCCTGCGGTACGGCCTGGCCACGCGGGAGGCTGCCTTGCGGTTCGAATCCGAACGCCAGGCGATGGCGCGCATGGACCATCCCTGCATCGCCCGGGTGTTCGATGCCGGCACCACCCGGAGCGGCCGCCCGTACTTCGCCATGGAATTCGTCGAGGGCGAGCCCATCGACGCCTACTGCGCTGGACGCGAGCTCGACGTCCGAGACCGGCTGTGGCTCTTTGCGCAGGTGTGCGACGGCGTGCAGCACGCTCACGTCAAGGGAGTCATACACCGCGACCTGAAACCCTCGAACGTCCTCGTCACGCGGCTGGCGGACCGCGCCGTTCCGAAGATCATCGACTTCGGAGTGGCAAAGGCCCTCGACGAGCGCCTCACCGACGGCACGCTGCTCACCGCGCACGGGCAATGGCTCGGCACGCCCGAGTACATGAGTCCGGAGCAGGCCGGGCTGTCGGCCTTCGACGTGGATGCCCGGACTGACGTGTACTCGCTCGGGTGCATTCTCTATGAGTTGCTCTGCGGAGCGCCGCCGTACGACAGCCGCGTGCTGCGCGCCGCCGGCTTGGACGAAATGCGGCGGATGATCCGCGAAGAGGACCCACCTGCGCCGAGTGCCCGCGTCGGTGCGCGCGGCGACGTTCGGAGCACGGTTGCCGTGGGTCGGCGAACCGACAGTCGCACGCTTCGGAAGCAGCTCCGCGGTGACCTGGACTGGATCGCCATGACAGCGCTCGAGAAGGACCGGCGGCGACGCTACGGGTCACCCGCGGAGCTGGCAGCCGACATCCGCCGACACCTCCGGTACGAACCCGTCACGGCCGGCTCGCCGGGCCATGCCTACCGAATCGGCAAGTTCTGCCGCCGTCACCGGACCGGCGTCGTCGCCTCCGCCGTCGTGTTCCTCGCGCTCGTCGGCGGTCTGGCGGTTGCCTCGATGGGACTCGTGCAGGCGCGGGCATCCGAGCGGCTCGCCAGCCGGCAGGTCGATCTGCTCGTGGCCATGCTGAACGGGTTCGACAGCGGCGGACCCGCGTCGGCCGCAGCCAGCCCGCGCGGCCAGCTCGACGCGATGTCCGAGCGCATCGACCGGGAGCTCGTCGACCAGCCCGTGGTTCGAGCGCGGCTCAAGACGACGCTCGGGCGCGTGCGGACGAACCTCGGTCACTTCCCGGAAGCGCAGGCGCTGCTTCAGGAAGCGCTGGTACTGCGCGAAACGCATCTGGGGCCGAACGCGCCCGAGACGGCCGAGACGCTCACGGCCCTGGGCATCCTCGCCAACGAACTGGGAGAGTACCGGGCCTGCGAGCGCTACTTCAGTCGCGCACTCGAGATCGACGAGCGCGCGTTCGGCCCTGAGCATCCCGTCACGGCCACGAGCCTCACCTACCTCGCGTACGCCCGATGGCGTCTCGGGGAATTCGAGGCCGCGGCCGCAGGCTTCGATCGGTCGCTGGCGATCCGGGAGCGCACGCTCGGTCGCGACCACGAGGCCGTGGCCGAGACGCTGTATCTGCAGGCCGTGCTTCTGGCCGACACGGGGAAGCTCGAACCGGCCGCAGCCGGGGCGAGGCGATCGCTCGACATCCGCGAGCGAAGCCTGGGGCCGGACGGCCTCGCGACCGGCTGGTCGGCCAGCCTGCTCGGCACGATCCTGCTGGATCTCGACTCCCCGGCCGCGGCCATCCCCGTGCTCGAACGGGCGCTGTCGATCGTCGAGCGGCGCCAGGGACCGGATCACGTCGGCGTAGCCGAACCGCTCATCAGCCTGGGATGGGCGCTTCTTCGTGAAGAGGACGTCGCGGTCGCCGAAGCGCGTTTCGCCCGCGCGCTGGACGTGATTGGTCGCACGGTTGGCGACGCGCATCCCCGTGCGGCCGACGCGCTCGATGGGCTCGGGCATCTCGCGCTCACAGACGGCGATCATCGGCTCGCGCGCCGGTACTTCGAGAGGAGCCTGACGATTCGCGAGCGCGCGCTGGGCGCAGCGCATCCGCATGTGGCGAGGAGCCTGCTCGGGCTGAGCGATGCCGCCTCGGCCGAAGGCGATGCCGAAGAGGCGGCCGCGTTGCGTGAGCGGCGCGCAGCCATTCTCGGACAGAGCCGTTCGTCCGAGGCGCGACAGGTCGAGGTTGACTACGTCGTGCGGATTGTCCTGGCCGACCAGGGTCTGGTCCGCGTTCGTGCCGAGGTCTCTCGAGAGGCGGCGGGTGAGAACCGTACTCTGGAAATGCGCTTTCGAGACGTGCGCCGGGTGCCGGGTGCCGTGCGGACGTTTCGCGCCGCAGCCGACGGGCGTGCGCTGGAGGTTCAGCAGCAGGCCGAACGTGAGGATGACGTCCGCACGATCGTGCTCGATGAATCTTCCGGCGCGGTGAGGCTCGAATACACGCTGGACCCGACCTTCTTCCCGCCGGGATCGGGCTCGACCGACCCGGCAGACGCCCGGGCGCGCGTCGGCGAAGACTTCGCCGTCCTGAGGACGTCGCGTCTTCTGCCGGCGTTCGACGGCCATGCGTTTGCGGCCAGGGTCACGTTCGACCTGCCGGATGGCTGGATCGCGGCGACGCCATGGGTCCCGGATGGCGATGGCTTCCGGCTGTCGTCCGACGACCATGCCGCGGTCGATTACGTGGGGCTCGGACCGTTCGCGATCCGCGACGTCGTTACCGGAAACACTGCTTTCCGAGTCGCAGTTCCTCACGACATGGCGGGGTGGGGCGCGGCGGAAGCCGCGGCCATCGTCCGCTATTACCTGGCGCTTGCCGGCAACTCCCAGTGGCTCGCGAGCGGGCCGCGTTCGATGATCGTCGTGCCCGCCGGATTCATGCGCGGGGGAGCAGCCGGGCGTCGATCGATCGTCCAGGGACCGTCTCCGATCACGCTTGCCCACGAGGTCTTTCACTGGTGGATGCACGCCGATCTGGTTCGTCCCGAGGCCGCGTGGTTCAGCGAGGGTGTCACCAACTACTACGGCATCAAGGCGGCACGACAGGCGTCGTTGATCGCCGAGAGCGACCTGCGCGCCTGTCTCGCCGATCTTGCGGCGGAGATGACGTTCCTCGAGTCGGACGGGCCGCGAAGTCTGGCAAGCGCATCACTGGACTACGCGCGAAACAGCCGGGCCCGGCGGCTCGTCTACGCCAAAGGCACGCTCTTGGCCCTTCTCCTGGACCGGGAGCTGGCCGGGCAGGGTCACACGCTGGACGACACGATGGCCGCCATCCTGTCGGAGGATCGCCGCGGACTGACCAACGCGGACCTGCGCGCGCTCTTCGCACGGGAGTCCGGACCCCGCGCAACCGCGCTTTTCGACGCTCACGTCACGGGTGGCGGCGCGCTGCCGGATCTCGGTCTGGAATCGGGCACCGGTAGCAGCGGCTGCGCGCGATACGACGGCGCCGATCCGGGCAGCCGGCCGTCATACCGGCACTGATGCCCGCTCTCCGAGGCCGGACCTGACGGGTTTCACACCTCGAATCCGCAGCGGCGCATCAGCGCGCCGAGCCGCGAGAGGGACCCGCACGTCGGCCGGCGTACCCGGGGACCGGCCGACCGCGCTGGATCGGACTACCGCACGACCTCGAAATCGCCGGGCTTCCAGGTCTTGTCGAACCAGGGCTCGAGCGGACCGTACAGCCGCAGCAGGACGTTGTAGCTCTTGCCCGGCATGGTCTGGATCCAGTTGCCCTCGTGGCCCGCGGGGGCCTCCGGTCCGAACCACATCGGTGAAGGAGCCGTCGCTGTTGGGCTGTACCGACGGGTTGTTGCTGTCGAGGCCGGCCAGCTTCTGGTCGGTTTCCAGCATGGATCGGTGCTGCCCCGAGTAGACCATGAACGACCAGAAGTTGTTCACGGGTACCGGGCCGGGCAGCGTGACCGAGTAGGTCTTGCCTCCATCGAGGTAGTTGCCCTCCGCGTCCTGCGCAGCGAACCCATAGACCGAGCCAGTGCCCACCTGTGGCGCGGCCATGGCCGGCGTGATGCCCGTCGCGAGGTAATGGAAGAAGATGCGGTCGTCGAGCACACGCTCGCCGTCGTCGAGGAACTCGTGGCTCCCGCCGGCGAAGGGCGACGACCACTTGCGGTCGGGATAGATGTACACGCTCTCTTTGCGTGGCGAAAACGTGAGCGCGCGGGCCGTGGCATTACCAACCGCGACCGCTTCGGTCAGGATCGTCCGCATCCGGGCGTCGGGACTGAAGGGCTGGCCCTTCTTGATGCCGATCGCCGCGAACAACCCGACGAGCTCCGGATCGAACGCGTCGGCGGGCTCGTGCTGAATCACGGCGTTGAGCTCCTCGAAGAACTCGAAGTTGTTCGCATGGATGGTGTTGAACTGCTTGCCCGACAGATTGACGAACCGTTGCTCAGGCGGACTCGCCGCCTGCGCCAGCGGATACATGCGGAACCCCGCCTTGAGCGCGCCGACGGTTCGGGCGAAGTCGCCATCGGCGACGAAGGCGCGAAAGAACATCAGATTGCGATAGGTCGGCGTGCGCGCGACGAAATACCCCTCGGGGATCGGGCCGTCGTAGTCCCGGTGCACGAAAAGGTACTTCCCGCCCTGGCCCTTGTCAGGACCGGTCACGCCGATATCGACCACCCAGCGGAAATAGGCGTCGTCGACGGGCCCAAGCACGCCCGGCGGGACCTCGGCGACGACCGGCCCGTCTCTGACGTCGACTTCCGTCATGTTGTAGATCGTGGTCGAGTTTGCCGTCAGGAAGAGCGAGCGGGCATCCATCAGGTCCTCGAAGATGCCGAGGTCGCCCGGCTCGAGGCCGGCTTTCTTGAGGCCTTCGAGCCCCGCGTAGACGGATGCCGCGGGTATGCCATTGAGGAAGGCCTCCGCGCCCCGCGAGAAGTCGAGGAAGTCGTAGACCTTCTCCACGGTGGCCTGGCTGGGCATGCCGTCGAAGAACTCGAGGTCGCCCAGCCGTTCGGTGGACACACGGTCAGGCGTCGTGACGGATTCCGGCACGACGGCCGCGAACGTCGGTTGGCCCGTCGGTACACGCGTTTCACTCCCGCAGGCCGACAGCGCGGTCACTGCCAGAACGGCCACGCCGAGCCGGCGCGGAATACCGCCCAATATCACCAGGTTCTTCACGTTCTCTCCTTTTGGAATCCCGCACACGCGACTCGCAGGCGAGTAGGAGGCAACCCGAGTCACGCCCGGTCGCCTCTCGAGGCTTCGACAGGTATCAGCTTACCGCTTACTGCCTGCTGAGCGGGCGGCGACGGGTGGAACGCCCCTCAGGGCGCTCTTCTACGACCTACGACAAGGAGGCGAGCGGTCGTGTGCGGCGCGCGATTTCCGACCGCACGATGGTCCTGCCGATCGGGCGCCATGGCGATTCCCGCGAACTTGAGGTGCTGGAAGGCGAACGGGATGCCGATGATCGTGAGGACACACGCAAGCGCGGACAGGATGTGCAGGACCGCCAGCCACCAGCCGGCGAGCACGAACCAGATCACGTTGCCGACCGTCCCCGCATGGCCGGTTCCGATGTCCTCGCGGCCGTAGAGATCGTCGCGGCGGACGGCTTCACGCCCGAACGGCCAGAAGTGGAATCGTCCCAGCACGAAGCAGGCCCTGCCCCACGGAATGCCCACGAGCGACATGTACGCCAGCAGGCCCACCAGCCACCAGGCGAGGCCCGTCACGAGACCGCCGAGAAGCAGCCAGATGATGTTGCCGAGGAGGTTGAGAAGATTGCGCATCCCGGGTGCCCACGCGCCGGTGCCGCCCGACTACTGATTTGACGGGCCTCTGCCCGAAGTGGTTCTCTGCGGGCGACGTCCGCCGCTGCTCGCAAACCGCGCCCGCGGGTGTCGTTTATCGTCCCGGCTGCACCACGACGAGGCCGGCCTCGCTCGCGGCTCGTGCCAGCCGGTCGTCGTAGGTGATGAACGCCTCGGGGTCGTCGCCGATCGATAGCGCCGTTGCCAGGTGCAGCGCGTCCAGCGTTCTCAGACCTGTCGGCTCGGTCGTGTTCGCGAGCCGAAGGACCGGCTCGTCCAATCGTATGAGCGTCGCGGCGGCCAGCACGGCTTCGGCGCGCCGGTGAACGCTCTCGGGGGCCGCCACGCGGCGGAGCGCGCGCCGGCACTCCACGCCGGCGAGCACGCTCGACACGCGATCCGGCCACGCCTGGAGCGCCCGGAACAGATCGTCGCTTTCGCGTTCCGGCAGGACGAGCTTCATGAGCGCCGACGAATCGAGGTAGACGGGGCGGTAGCTCATACGGCGTCGCCTCGGCTGTCGTCGAGGGCCTGCTGCACCCGACTGGCCAGGTCGGCGGGAATGTCCGCGGGCAGCGCGGGGAGGTCTCGCAGGTCTCGCGTGGCGGCCACGGCGCGGCCCGACGCAACGAGGCGCTCGGCGAGGGTGGCGGATTCGGAGAGCGGCGCGAGAATCGCCACCGGCCTGCCGCGGTCCGTCACGCGCAGCGTCTCACCTTTGACCACGCGGGCCAGATACACGCTGAAGTACTGACGCAATTCGCGCACGCCGACATGGTCGGAGGGCGGGCCTTTCCGCTTGCTCGGTCGAGCAGTCATGTAGCACATGGTAGCACCTGCGCAGCTCCGCGACCCGGCAGGACGCCACGGGCCAACCGCCTTTGTTGCGTCGGCGCACTCTTAAGGTGTTCGATATGGGCCAGCCCGTCCCTGGAGGTCCCATGTCCCTGCGCCCCCGCTCGTCCTTCGCGCTCATTCTTCTTGCAGCCTGTGCGGCCACCGGTTCGCTCGCCGCTCAGGGCCGCGGAGGCGGCGCGGGCGGGCCGCAGCAGACCCAGCCGGTCGGCGGCCCGCGCTTCGAGTACGTCGGACCGACGAGCGCCGGACGCATTTCAGCAGCGGCGGCCGTGACCGGCGCGCCGGGCGTGTATTACGCCGGCGCCGCGTCGGGCGGCGTGTGGAAGTCCATCGACGGCGGCGCCACCTGGAAGCCGACGTTCGACAACGAGACGTCGCAGGCGATTGGCGCGCTCGCCGTCGCGCCGTCCAATCCGAACGTCGTCTGGGCCGGCACGGGCGAGGCGTGGGCCGTGCGCGACATGGACATGATGGGCGACGGCATCTACAAGTCCACCGATGCCGGCGAGACGTGGACGCGCATGGGTCTCGAAGACACCGGCCGCATCGGCACCATCGTCATTCATCCCGCCAACGAGAACGTCGTGCTGGCGTGCGCGCTCGGCCGCGCGACCGGCCCGCAGAAGGAACGCGGCGTGTTCCGTACCGAAGACGGCGGGCGCACCTGGCAGCAGGTGCTGTTCGTGAACGAAGACACCGGCTGCTCGGGGCTGCAGATGTCACATCAGGACCCGAACGTCGTCATTGCGAGCACCTGGGAGATGTACCTGCAGACGCACATCCTCGAGAGCGGCGGCATGGGCAGCGGCGTCTACCTCTCGCGCGACGGCGGTCGCACGTTCTCGAAGGTCACGGCCGGACTGCCGCGATCGCCGTACGGCAAGACGGACGTCGCGATTGCGCCGTCGAACGGCAACCGGATGTACGCGCTCATCCAGACCGGCGCCGACGGCGTGAAGGGCATGCCATCGGAAGCGCAGGGTTCGCTGTGGCGATCGGATGACGCCGGCCGCTCGTGGCAGAACGTCAGCTGGGACCGGCGCCTCATCGGCCGCGCCGGCTACTACATCCGCGTGCGCGTCGCGCCCGACGATCCCGATCACGTGCTCGTCGCCAACAGCACGCTGTGGGAATCACGCGATGGCGGAAAGATCTTCACGCGCGGCCCAGGCGGCTGCGGCGACTGCCACGACATCTGGTGGGACACCAACCCCGCCTTTGCCGGCCACTTCATGATCACGGGCGACGGCGGCATGGGGATCTACGGGTCGCCCCGCAATCCAACCGGGAACACGAGCGTGTCGCTGCCGATCGGGCAGATGTATCGCGTGACCGTCGACCAGCGCAATCCGTACTGGGTCTACGGCAGCCGGCAGGACGACGGCAGCATGCGGATCGCGAGCAACCGGCCGATCGTGCCGGAGGAAGTGCCGTCGTATGCGCCCCCGCCTCCGCCACCGGCTGAAGCCGGCGGCATCGGACGAGGGGGGCGGGGCGGCGGTCGCGGTGGTGGCGGAGGTCGTGGCGGGCGCGGGGGCGCGCCGGCCGGGCCGCCGCAGGAGAGCATGCCGTCCTGCGAGTCGGGCTACACGTATCCCGAGCCGGGCAACCACCACTTCGTGTGGGGCACCTGCTACGCGGCGCACGTCGCCACGTTCGACGACATTTCCGGTGAGCGCCGCTCGGTGAGTCCGTGGATGCACACGCTCGACTCCGATCCGGTCGGCCTCAAGTACCGGTGTCAGTGGTCGCCGCCGCTCGCCATCGACTGGTTCGATGGCTCCGTGTACTTCGGCTGCCAGGTGGTGTTCCGCACGCGCAATCGGGGCCAGACCTGGGACGTGATCAGCCCGGACCTGTCGACCGGCGACCCCGAGCGCATTCGATTCTCGGGCGGCGTCGTCGGCGACAACCTCGGCCAGTTCTATGGCGCGGTGATCTCGGCAATCGCGCCGTCGCGGCACGAGCAGGGCGTGCTCTGGGTCGGCACGAACGACGGCAAGGTCTGGATCTCGCGCGACGCCGGCCGCACCTGGACCGATCTCACCGTGAACGTCCACATGCCGCCGTGGGGCATCGTCCGCCGCATCGACGCGTCACATCACGACCCGGGCACGGCCTACATGGCTGTCGACTACCACCTCGTCGACCAGCGCGACCCGTACCTGTTCAAGACGACGGATTACGGTCGCACCTGGGCGCGCATCGACGCCACGCTGCCCAAGGGGCACCCGCTCGACTACACGCTCTCGATCGCCGAGAACCCGAATCGGCGGGGGATGCTCTTTGCCGGCACCGGACACGCGTTCTTCTATTCGACCGACGACGGCGCCAGCTGGACGCAGTTCAAGGACAAGCTGCCGGCGGCGCCCGTGACCTGGATCGAAGTGCCGAAGAACGCGCCCGAGGTGGCCGTGGCGACCTACGGCCGCGGGCTGTGGATCCTGCGCGACGTCTGGCAGCTCGAGCAGCCGGACGTGGCGGCGCAGGCGGCCGACCTGCAGCTCTACAAGCCGCGGCCGGCCACGCGGTCGGGGAGCGGCGGTTCCGCGACGTTCGTGTTCTCGCTGCGGACGGCGCCGACGGCGCCGATCGTGGTGGAGATCCTGGACGCTGGCGGGACCGTCATCAGTTCTCGCGAAGTGCGCGGCCGGGCCGGCATGAACGAGACGTCATGGAACCTGCTGCATGCGCCGCCGGATCAGCCCGTGCTGCGTTCGATTCCGCCGGACAACCCGCACATCTGGGACGCCGGCCGCTGGGAAGGCCGCGAGCGCCCGGTGATTCACTGGGGCCTTGGCGCCGCGACGTGGCAGCCGCGCGCGGCGCCCGGCAGGTACACGGTCCGCATGACACTCGACGGCCGGCAGTACTCGCAGCCGTTCGAGGTGTGGCGCGACGTCACGCTGTCGTCCACCGACGACGACCTGGTGGCCGGCACGACGCTCCAGCTCGACGTCGTCTCGGCCATCAACGACGTCGTCGACAAGATCAACCGGATCGAGATCATGCGGGCGCAGGTGGAGGATCTGCGGGCGGCCCACGGATCGAACCGCGAGCTCGACGCAGGCGCTTGCCGGCATCTACCAGCGGATGTACGAGACGGAGCTTCACTACCTCTCGAAGACCGAGATGCACAGCGACGACAAGTGGTACGTCGAGAAGTACAAGCTCTATCTCAACCTGGTGTGGCTGCTCGCCGAGATTGGCGGCGGCGGGGGAGACGTGGCCGGAGGCGCGGCGTACCGGCCGACGGATGCGGCCGTGGCGGTCTTCGGCGACCTGCGGCAGCAGATGCGGACGGCACAGGCCGACTTCGATCGGCTCATGCGCGACGTCGCGACGTTCAACCAGGCGCAGAGCGGCCGTCTGCCGGCGATTTCGGACCGGAAGTAGGACCATCCGTGACGTCCGGCCGGCATGGTATTCTCATGCCATGAGAACCACCATTGACAAGGCAGGCCGCGTGGTCATTCCGGCGGGCGTGCGCGAGCGCGCCGGTTTCACCCCGGGCACCCAGCTCGAGATCAGCGTGGACGAGTTCGGTATCCGCCTCGAGCGTCGCGCCCCGGGGCCCCGGCTGATGCGGGTCGGCCGGCGGCTGGTCGCGCGGCCCACGGTCAAGCCGGCGAGCCGTCCCGCCGTGAACGTCGCCGAGCTGGTGGAAGAAGAGAGGAATCGCTGGCCGTGAGTGTCTTCCTGGACACGAGCGTCCTGCTCGCCGGCCTCATCGACTTCGGGCCGCAGAGCGCGCCGGCGCAGTCGCTGCTGCACGGCATCGCCGAGGGAACGATTGAGAAGCCGGCGACGGCCTGGCACTGTTGCCTGGAGTTCTTCTCGGTGGCGACGCGGCTCCCGCCCGAGTACCGGCTGACTCCGGCCGAAGCGGAGCAACTGCTGGCCGGCGAGGTCTTCCCGCGAATCGACGTGCACGCGCTCCCGGCCAGCCGGCGCGCGACGATGTTGCACGAGGCGGTTCAGGACCGCATTGCAGGCGGCCGCATCTACGACGCCCACATCGCCTGGATTGCCAGGGCCGCCGGCGCCACCACAATCGTCACCGACAATCGCCGTCATTTCCTGACGGCCCTGCGACACGGCATTCGCGTGGAGACCCCGGCCGAGTTCCTTTCCGGCATGCGGACGAAGAAGCCCTGAGAGGACTCGGGTCGCCGCTTCTACGTCCACAGCATCGGGACCCCGTACGGCTCGAACGCCCGGTCGTGACTGACGATGACCGCGCGCTCGGCGATCGCCTGGGCCAGCAGCATGCGATCGAACGGATCGCCATGATGTGCCGGCAGCTGCTGGAGCCGGCTCGTGTGCGCAAGGGTCAGCGGCAGCTCGCTGAAGTCGTCCGCCGCGAGCAGAGCCGTGAAGGGCTCGTCGAGTCGCAGCCGTCCGAGCCCCGTCTTGATCGCCACCTCCCAGCCGGACACGGCGCTCACCCACACGACGTCCGCTTCGGCAATCGCACGACGAGCGGCCCGGCCGAGGCGGCGGTCGTCGCGTTGCCACCAGAGAATGACGTGCGTGTCGAGCAGGAGTGTCACGGGGTCTTGCCGGCGAAGGCCTTGGCCAGGGCGTCCGGCAGCGGCGCGTCGAAGTCGGACGCGATCCAGATCTTGCCTTTCGCGCGGCCGGGCCGTCGGCGCCGGGACTGGCCGACGGGCACCAGTTTCGCCCGCGGCTTGCCGGCTTTGGCGATGACGATCTCGGCGCCGGCGGCCGCCTCCTCCACGAGCGATGAGAGCTTCGTCTTCGCCTCGTACAGATTCACCGTGTAGCCCATGACGACGACGGTAGCACCGACCTCGATGTTGGTCAAGTTGGTCAATGTCGCGTCGGTCGGCAGTCGTGTAAGATCCGGCCGTTCCCGATGCCGATGACACCACGTGCGCGATTCGTCCGGCTGGCCATGCTGTGCGCCGCCGGCGTGACGATGGCGATGCCGGCGGGCTGCGGGTCGAGCGCCCCGGCGCCCGAACGCCCGAACATCCTGTTCATCCCGGTGGACGACCTGCGGCCCGAGCTCGGGGCCTACGGCCATGCACACGTCAGGAGCCCGAACATCGACCGCCTCGCACGCGAGGGCGTGCTGTTCGACAGGGCCTACACGCAATCGGCGGTCTGCAATACGTCGCGGGCCAGTCTCCTGACCGGACGCCGGCCCGACTCGATTCGCGTCTGGGACCTGCAGACGGACTTCCGGACGACGGTCCCGGATGCGGTGACGCTGCCGCAGTACTTCAGGGCCAACGGCTACACGACCGTCGGCATCGGCAAGACGTTTCACAACACGCTGCCTGACGCGGTCTCCTGGGACGAGGACGCGCACATCGACGGGTATCCGTTCGATCCGGACGCCGTGTACTTCAGCGACGAGAACCTCGCCATCCAGGAGGCGCGCAAGGCGCAGATCACGGAGGAGGGCCGGGCGGCGAACGTCATCGATCGCTACGGGCAGTGGTACCTGAAGGCGGAGGCCACCGAGAGCCCGGACGTGTCCGACAACGCCTACTACGATGGCGCGCAGACCGACTGGGCCATCGACAAGCTCGCCGACCTCAAGGCTGCCGGCAAGCCGTTCTTCCTGTCGGTGGGATATTACCGGCCGCACCTGCCGTTCAACGCTCCGAAGAAATACTGGGATCTGTACGACCGCGAGGCGATTCCCCTGGCCGACAACCCGTTCGTGCCGCGGGGCGCGCCGCCGATGGCGCTGAACACGCTGCGCGAGCTGCGCGGCTACACGGATTTCCGCGAGACCCCGCACCCGGCCGACGGGTCGATCGGCGAGGCGCGCGCGCGCCTGCTCAAGCACGGCTATCTGGCGTCGGTGAGCTACGTCGACGCGCAGGTCGGTCGGCTGCTCGACGCGCTCGATCGCCTCGGCCTCGCGGACAACACCATCGTCGTCCTCTGGGGCGACCACGGATGGAAGCTCGGCGAGCACAACAGCTGGGCCAAGATGACGAACTACGAAATCGACACGCGGGCGCCGTTGATCATCCGCGCGCCCGGACGCGGAGCGCCGGGATCGGTGGCCACCGGCCTGGTCGAGTTCCTCGACGTCTATCCCACGATCGTGGAACTGGCCGGCCTGCCGGTGCCCGCCGAGCTCGAGGGGGCGTCACTCGTGCCGCTCGTCGGCGAGCCGGACCGGCCGTGGAGACAGGCGGCCTTCAGCCAGTTCCTCCGCGACGGCATCTGGATCGCGCCCGATGGCGTCGCTTACATGGGATATGCCGTTCGCACGGAACGGCATCGCTACGTCGAGTGGTACACGTGGCCGGCGCTCGACCGGGCGGCGGTCGAGCTCTACGACGAGATCGCCGACCCGGGTGAGAACGAGAATCTCGCGGAACTGCCCGAGCACCGCGATCTCGTGCGCGAGCTGGCCGCGATACTCGCGAAGGGCCGCGAGGACGCTCGAGCGTTTCGTCCAGCCGCAGTAATCCCGCCCGCGCGGCCTTCCCGCGACGCGTCCGAGAGACGTCAGCGTGGGTCTACTTGATGCCGATGAGCACGTACTCGACCGCCGTCCCACCGCGGTTGGTGGCCGAGTGCGGGACGCCGCGGCCGATGAACTCGACGTCGCCGCGTGCCCACGTGCCACGAACCAGGTTGCCGTCGATGGTCAGGTCCACCTCGCCTGGCCCCAGCGCAATCACGACCTGGTCGTAGTCGTGTGTCGTGCCTTCGGGCTCGGTGAAGGTCGGGTCGGAGACGATGTGGTACGCGGTGGCGTGCGGGCCTTCAGCGAGCACGGTCATGGCCAGTCCCTCGCGCTCAGCCGGCAGCGTGCCCATGCCAGGCTCGGCGGCCTTGAACTCCACGAGGATGACATCAGACCGCTCGGAGCCTGCGTTCTGGGGGTTGTGGGTTTCGGCCGGTATGTACAGTGCCGCGTCGGCCGGGAGGGTCGCGTCACGCGTAGTGCCGTCCGGCAGCGTGAACCGGAACGTGCCGCCGGCGAGCGATACGGCAATCGAGTCCGGGTGGTAGTGCATCGTGCTCGACTCGCCGGCGCCGTACGAGGCCTTCAGGATCCGGACCGCGGGGTTGTCGGCGATGACCGAGTAGTGCGCCGCATCGACGACCGTCGGATCGGCAGGTGCGGCCGGCTCGGCGGCGGGTTCAGGCGCGCCTCCGCAGGCCACGAACAAACTCAGAACTGGAACGAGCGCCAGAATCCGGACGCCTGACAGTCTCATCGTGCTCCTCGGTGTCTCGATGTTCCGCTCGATCTGCATTGGGGGCCTCCTGCGGCGCCGATACTGAACTCCGGCTGCGGGCCGATTCTCTGCCCGGTCGGGAGCCGTGTCAACCTGGCCGTGCCACGTCAGTCGAGTGCGGACGGTCGCCGGCTTCTGGAGCCAGCCGCCTTCCCCGATGATGAGCCACCCAATCGGGAAGCCGCCTTCGTGCGCATAGACGAACCCGACGTCGCGCGCGTCGGCGGGCACGACGAAGCGTCGTGCGGCCGCGACCGACTCGCCCGGCTGCAGCACCGTATCGAACCGCACGTCGTCCGGCCCGGTGATGGGATTGAAGCGACGACCGGCAGCGTCGACCAGGTAACTGACGGTGCCCCGTTCGCCCATCGGCCTGCGCCCGGCGCGGTTTGAGACGGAGCATGACTTCGTAGCGCTGTCCCTCGGCGGAGTCGACCGTTTCACATCGGTGACCGTCAGGCACCAGTCGTCGAAACAGCGCATCTGCCCGATGGTCGTACGTGCCGAGAGGGCACGAGGGCCGAGGACCCTGATCACGATGACGAAGTAGAGCGCGGCGCCGCCGAGACCCGTCGGAGGGATTCACGTGGTTGACGCCGCGGCCGGTGACAGCCAGGATCGTCGCCGTCACGAGCGCGCCGACGGTGAGCAGGACGCGCAGCAGGAAGAGCGGTTCGAAGATTGACACGTCAGCTGCCTGCGGTACGTGCCTCGCCGGCGAATTGGCCGGGAGAACGCGTGATCACCAGCGGCTGCGGGCGCCAGCCGAGCTTGTCGTCAGGAAACTGGGCGTCCTTCGCCATCACCAGAATCTTGTCGTGCGACTGCTTCCAGACGTCGCGCGACCGAGGTTCGTGATGATAGTCGATTGAATCGACGCGCGGTGAGGTCGTCCGATAGCGGGCAGGTTTGACTCGACAGCCGCCGTAACCAGGCACCCGACCGCGGCGCGTTCGACCCGTGGATATACTCGGGTGATGAGCGACACCGCTCCGCAAATCGTGCGGTTCGGCGAGTTCGAACTGGACCCGCGCGCGGCCGAACTGAGGCGCAACGGGCAGGTCGTGAACCTGCCACGCCAGCAGTTCATCGTGCTCACGACGCTTGTCGAGGTCCCGGGCGCGCTCGTCACCCGGGAGGAGCTTCGCTCGCGACTCTGGGGAGACGACGAACACGTCGACTTCGATGCGGGCCTGAACTTCTGCATCCGGCAGCTGCGCCTGGCGCTCGGCGACACCGCCGACCAGCCGCGCTTCATCCAGACGGTGCCTCGGCGCGGGTATCGGTTCGTTGCTCCTCTGACGGCGCCCGACGCCGAGCCTCACGCGACGCCTTCTCGCCGCCCTGGTGCGCTGGCACTGGCGACCCTCACGGTCGTCGTCATCGCCGGAGTCGCCCTGTGGTCGGTCGGGAGAGGCGCATCGCCGCCGGCCCCGCTCGCCTCCGATGCCCGGATTGCCGATGCCCACGCGGCTCGCGGCTTCGTGGCGCTCAACGACGAGTGGGACTGGGACGTTGCCGCGCGGGCGTTCAACCGGGCGCTGCAACTCGATCCGAACCATGAGGTGGCGCTCATCTCGATGAGCCGATTGCACGCGTCGCAGGGCCGGTTCGACTCGGCGCTCGAGTTTGCCCGTCGCGCGACCGCGGCCCACCCGTCGTCGTCGCGCGCCCGGGTGACGCTCGGCTGGATGCAACTCTTCGCCGGTGACGCTGAGGCCGCCCGAGAGACCTGCGCCGCGCCGGACCAGCCGGATACGCATGCCGCCCGCATGTGCCGGCTGCAAGCCGAGGCTGCGACCGGCGTCGACCTCGGGCCAACGTGGGAGCAGGTTCTCTCGACGTTCGCGGCCGACGGCCGGCGAGGGTCGTTCTTCGTCCGCGCGACGGTCGAGGCGCGGCTTGGCCGGTCGGCCGATGCGGCGCAAAGTCTGATCCGGGCGATCGAAGGTCGCGAACCCGACGCCATGTTCGCTTTCGTACACCCGGCCCTCGGTCCGATCCGATTCGAGCCGCCAATCAAGCAGGCCGCACTGGCTGCCGGCCTGAGCCCCGTCGATCTTCGCTGAATCTCAGCGCTTGCTCATTGATCGACCTGCTCGATCGGGCCATCATCGGCGCATGCATCACTCTCCTCGACTCGCGCTCACGGTCGTTGCGGCGAGCCTCATGGCCGCCATCGTCCTGACCGGCACCACGCACGCCCAGGCGGGCGCGTTTCCGCCCGCGTCGCTCAGGAACCTGCAGGTTCTCCCCAAGGACGCGCCGGTGCCGGCCGTCATCGACCTCATGAAGGAACTGACCCGCGCGCTCGGGGTTCGCTGCGACCACTGCCACGTCGGCGTCGACGGGCAGCCGCTCACGACGTTCGACTTCGTGTCGGACGCGAAGAAGGAGAAGGCGACGGCGCGCGTGATGTTCCGGCTCGTCGAGCAGGTGAACGGCGCGCTCGACAAGGCGGTGCCCGGCAATGACACCGACCGCGTGACCTGTTTCACGTGCCACGGCGGACGGCGGACGCCCCGGAAGTAGGGCCACGCCCGGCTTTCGTATCCGGCCGCCGTGATTCTGGGATAGGCTCCCGGGAAAGGAACCCAAGCCATGACCCGGAAATCGACGACCGTTCTACTGGCCTTGCTCTGCGCCGTCCTCGTCGGACCGGCGACGCTGTTCGCTCAGAACTTCGCCGTCATGCCGACGCCCCGGGCCGAGGTGGATTGGTGGATGGGGCGTTTCTACGACAACGTCCGCCAGGCCGAAGCGGGCGACGTGGATCTGCTGTTCATCGGCGATTCGATCACGCATGCCTGGGAACGCGGGGGGCTCGAGACGTGGAACAAGTACTACGCCCATCGCAAACCGGCGAACTTCGGGTTCGGCGGCGACCGCACGCAGCACGTGCTGTGGCGGCTCATCAACGGCCGGCTCGACCGGATGAGTCCCAAAGTCGCCGTGCTGATGATCGGGACGAACAACGCCTCGTCTGACACACCCAACGAGATTGCCTCCGGCATCCGTGCCATCTGCAACACGCTCCGCGCGCTGCTGCCGAAGACGAAGATCCTGCTGCTCGGCGTCTTCCCCCGCGGGGCGAGCCACGACAACTGGCTCCGAGGCGCCAACACGGTGGTCAACACCCAGATCGCGACGCTCGACGATGGCGAGTGGATCCACTACCT
Source organism: uncultured Acidobacteriota bacterium (assembly GCA_963752045.1). Lineage (GTDB taxonomy): Bacteria > Acidobacteriota > Vicinamibacteria > Vicinamibacterales > SCN-69-37 > DATKDF01. The sequence goes on from CAVVWN010000005.1 coordinate 117,037, forward strand.
GGACATCGGCGGGCGGTTCCTCGAGGCGGACGGCACGCTGCCCGCCACCATCATGCCGGACCAGTTGCACCCCAACGCCCGCGGCTATGAGATCTGGGCGGAGGCCATGGAGCCGACGCTGGCCCGGCTGCTCGGCGATCAGCCGGTCCGGTAGCCGCCGGGCCTGACCGGCCTCCGGGTCACCGCTTCGTCATCGTGAACGAGAATCTCCTGCCGTCGCCCGAGACCTCGACGAACATCTTCTCCGGTGACTCTTTCCGATAGAGGATCTTCTTCGGAAAGTCGTGCGCGGGGTTCTCGAAGACACACTCCTGCCCGGTGAAGGCGACGAGCTCGAACGGGATGGTGGCCCCGGCGTTCTGATTGAGCACGGTGGCGAGGTAGGCAAACCGGCCGTCGACGCTCCGGATTTGCAGGCGCTCTGAGATCCTCTCCTCGTTCGCTTCCAGCCGGTAGGCGCGCCCCGCGAGCGCTCCGTCGTCCGACTTCTGCCAGCGCTCGAAGCTGATGCCGTCGTCGAGGCCCCAGGTGCCTTCGAAGAACTCGATGAGTTGCGCCATCGTCGGAGCGGTCACCGGCGGCACGCTGCCGGCCGGTGCCTGATGCCGCGCGCGGTCGGTGCCCGCGGCGAGGCCGGTCGTGAAGAGGAGGAGAGTGAGTCCGGCGCAGAATCCGGCGGCGAAGCGTCGCGTCATGGTGTCTCCCAATTCAATGGCCATCAGCATCCGCCGCGACCCTGAGGATCGCGACCTGGAAGACCAGCATACGCAACGTCGCGCGAAATCAGGCTACTGCGGCCTGAGTACCCACGTCGGTGAGTCGGTGACAAAGCTGTTGTCACTCCGCTGATCGAAGACGATCACCGACCCGTCGCAGAGGTTCGACGCAAGATCGTGAAACGAACGGCCGTTGCCAGGGCCGGATGACGTCTGAATCTGATACCAGTACAGCCCGTTGCCGTCGAATGCCCAGGTTTCGCTCGTGAACGTCTGCGGCCTGTTGTAGTCGTTGGTCTGCCCGCCCTGGATGACGACCGTGTTGCCGAGATGGCCGATGCCGAACGCCACGCGTGCCGTCGGCGCGTTCGTCGCGATCTCTTCGAAGGCGTTCGTCTGTGGATCGTAGAGCCACGTATCGCTGAGCGCGCTGTTGCGGGCATCCCAGCCACCGTAGATGAGGAGCTTGCCGGCGTGTTCTCCTTCGACGAGCTCAATCAGGCCGTGCCCGAACCTGCCAGCCGGAAAGCCGCCGCCGATGTCGCCATCGGGCTGCAGTTCACTCCAGGACCAGCTCAGGCCACCTCGACGGCCGACCGTTGCCCGAAGCACCCACAGGTCGTCGAGCGCGCCCCGGCCGGCTTTGCCGCCGAGTACGAGCGTGCCGCCGAGGAGGGTCGACCACGCCTGCCCGTGCATGTAGCGTGCGGAAGGGCATGTTCGGCAGGCCTTGCTGATTCTGGCTCCACGTGTTCCGGCGAGCATCGAAGGCCCAGGCGGTGCCCTGTGCCGAAGTGGAGACGCCGCCAAAGAGGACGGCGACGCCGCGAGTCGGTTCCCAGGTGAGGCCGGCGTGGGCGAGCGGGTACGGTCCACGCGACGCCGGGGGCACCATCGTCCATGTGTCATCGGAGGGGTCGTAGAGCAGCGTGTCGGCCAGCCGAGTGCCGCTCCTGTCCGGGAGGTCTCCTCCGTAGGCGACGAGCCGGCAGTCGTCCGTCATCGTCGCTGACGCCCACATGCGTGGGGGAGGAACCGAAGCAGGGTACCAGTCGTACGCGAGGGCCGCGTAGGTGGCGGCTGCGCTCGAGCCCGCAATGAAGAGGGCGAGCGCGACCGCGAACGGGTTTCTCCGTGTCCGAATGGGGTTCCATTTCGCGTTCTGCTTCCGGTCCGGGATCAATTCAGAGGTCTCCACACGGCAGCCGGGCGTTCGGTGCGCAGGTAGAGCACGCCGGCCACCCATCGGTCGCTGCTCACGGCTGCCGTCGCGCCCGAGGAGCCGGACGGGAGGGGGAGCTTGACGAGTGCGCCGTCTGCCGTCAGTAGATAGGGCGTTCCGCCGAGCGAGCTCTTCTTCGGAAGGATGCCGCTCATGTCGCCCGATGCGTTGATCGCCGTACCCGGGCCGCCCGGATAGGTCTCGATGAGGTAGTTCCAGGAGCCGCCGGAAGGCCAGATGCGCACGCGGCCTGCGCTGGAGGATATGAGGAAGGACTCGTCGGCCGCCCTGGGCGTGATGCCGGTCACGAGGGAGGTCAGCGACACCATCACGTAGGTGCCGCCGTCATTGATCCAGAGTCCTCCGTACACGTACGTGGGGTCGCTGCCGTCGTTCGTGCGGAGCTCTCCGATGGCATCGCCGCTCGCATTGGCTCGCGCCAGCCTGCCCGAGAAGAATCCGGATGGAACCGGCAATTCGGTGGCCGTTTGCAGGGCGCCCCAGAGGACGGGCACGTCGTTCGGATACATGATGCCGTAGGTTGCCGCGTAGTAGCCGGCGGCCATGCCGTCGTCGAGGACATCGCTGGCGACTGCCGTCCAGGACCCGTCGGGCGGTCCCGGGTGAGGCAGCACCTCGACGAACCAGCCGGAGCCGGACGGATGCCACAGGATCGCGTCGCCGTTGGCGGTGCCGGCAATCACGCCCGCGGCGTTGATGGCCGTGGCGCTGCTCTGACAGGGTTCGGCCGGGCACGGCAGCAGCACGGGAGCCGCCTCGGCGTGGGCCCAGTACACCGCGCGGAATGTGCCGCCAGAGATCGAGACGCGGGCCGTCCCCACGATCTCGTGCTGGTCGTTGATGCTCTCGGCGCGCGCCGACGCAAATCCGGAGGGCAGGCCGAGGACGTGAAGCGCGTAGACCGCGCCGCCCTTGCTCTTCTGAGCGAAGAGGTCGTGCGTGCCGCCGGCCGCAACGAGCAGGGCCGCCAGGGCCACCACTCGAACAGACAGCATCCAGCCATGGGTTCGCTGCATCGGAGCCTCCAAGAGTGCCCAGCCAAGGCCACCGATCTCCGGCTGGTACAGGGGATGTGGTCTTTCGCGGGGTAATCGTGACCACTGGTTGGAGCCGCCATTTCGTCGATTGGTCGCCTGGTCGGTTTGTCGCATAATCCGTCTCGGTTCCATGCGCGACTCCGACGACACGTTTCCGACGCTCGTCGCCCGTATCGGCCGCGGCGACCGTGACGCCGAAGGCGAGCTTGTCGCCTCGTTTGCCACCCGGGTCTATGCGATGTCTTTCGTTCGGACGCGCAACCATGAAGCGTCCCGTGACCTCGTCCAGGAGGTCCTGTGGGCGGTGATCAAGGCGTTGCGCGACGGGCACCTGCGCGACCACAGTCGTTTGGCAGCCTTCGTCTGCGGCACGGCCCGCAACCTGATCAACAACTTTCTCAGGAGCGAAGGGCGCGTCCACCGGGGCGTCGATCGGGTCAGGGAGTCCTTGTCGGCGAGCCCGAGACACCTGGCCGACGAGCAGGAGCGGCTGCTCATGGTGCGCGAAGCGGCCGGCAAGCTCGAGGCCGGCGACCGCGAGATCATCCTGCTCACGCTCGTCGACGGTCTCAAGCCCGGTGAGATCGCCCGCCGGCTGGGCCTGCCCTCCGAGGTCGTCCGGCAGCGCAAGGTGCGCGCGACCCGCAGAATCAGCGAAATCCTCACAGGTGGGTCACGGACATGACCGCTGCAACCACAGATCAACAGCCGCCCCGGATGGACTGCCAGCGCGTGATGCGCGACGAACTCGGTGAGAAGTACGTGTCGGGAAGGCTCGACGAGGCCGACCGCGAGGCGTACGAGTTCCACTATTTCGAGTGCGCCCGATGCTCGAACGAGCTTGAGGCCCTCATTCTCTTGAGGACCGAGCTCGAACGCTCGGTGCCGCGAAGTGGCGACGCAGCAGCCCGCGTCGGCTCGCGCCGGGCACTGTGGCTGTCCCTTGCGGCCGCCGCAGTCATCGTCGCGGCCGTCGCGGTCTTGCGATGGCCGTCCGTGCCCGAGGCGACCACGACGGTGTCCGAGGGCGCGTCCGGCCAGGCACAGCCGCTCGCGCAAGCCGAGTCGCAGCCAGCAGCCATCGACCCGGTTGCACTGCTCGCCCGGCTTGCCGAGGTGTCGCCGCCCGTCTACCGGCCGGCCACCCTACGGAGCGCGCCCTCGTCGGCAGTGCAGCGTTTCCGTGAGGCCATGGAATCCTACGCGCGCGGCGACTACGCCGGAGCCATGCCCGGGCTCGGGCAAGCCACAGCCCTCGACGCCACGCTGCCACAAGCCTGGTTCTTCCTCGGCGCCTGCCACCTGATGACCGAGGACGCGGACAGCGCCATCGAGGCCTGGCGTACTGTCGTCGGGCTCGGCGAATCCGCCTATCTGGAGGAGGCGCGGTTCTATCTCGCCAAGGCGCTCCTGCGAAAGGGCGATGTCGCGGCCGCGCGCGCCGAGCTCGAAGCGACGGTCGCGCTCGCCGGGGACCGTGAGGCTGAAGCCCGTGACCTACTGCGCCAGCTCCAAAATGTGCGGTAAGTTGGGGCCCTCCCGGGCCCGGCCGTCGGACCTTCGGGGCCTTGACGGTCGACCGCACCAGGCGCATCATCGGGCTCTCGACGGCGTCTCAGCGGACTGACGGATGTCCAGCCGACTGGTGGGCACGCGCGTTCTCATTCTCTCCGTCCTCACGGCGGTCGTGCTCTGCCGCCACGTTCTCTTTGCCCAGGAACCGGACGCGCCGACCGCGCGGCGGACGGCCATCGAGGCGCTGCTGGCTGACAGGCAGTACGCTGCCGCCGTGAGGGAGGCTCGAGCCTGGCTCGACGAGATCGAGCCGGCCGCGCGCGTCCGCTCCGTCGAAGCCGCCTGGGCCACGGACCTGCTCGTGCAGGCGGTCTCTCGAACCAGCGAGGCCGGATCGGATGAGGCAATTACCTTCGCGCGATGGGCGTTGGACCTCAAACGGGCGCTCTTCGGCGAGATGCACCTTGAGTATGCCGAGACGCTCGGCCATGCCGCGAGCCTGTTGTCGGAAGCCGGGTTGAGGATGTCGCTCGAAAGCCGGACACCGTTCCTGCCGGAAGTCCGGGAGGGCGTGCGGAGGGCAGGTCCCGGACTGACCGAGGAGGCCGGGAACGCCGTCGAGGCGGCGTTGGCCATTCAGCTTCCAGTCGTCGAGTCAGCCGATCTCCGCACTCGTCGTCTCGTCACGAGGAACCTGCTGCTCGCGGCGCGGAGCGTGGGCACGGAAGAGGAGCGGCTGCAGCGGGTCGAGCAGGCCGCACGCCTTGCCGAGGCCGATGAAGACCTCGAGGCGCTGGCCCAGGCCCTCGAGAGGCTGGCGGTCAGGAACAGGAATCCGCGCGAGCGGACGGCGCTGCGCGACAGGGCGATTGCCGTGTACGAGCAACTCGGGGTCGCGAGCGTCCACTTCGCGATGAGCCTCGGTAATCGCGCGTCACCGCTCGCCTGGGACGGCCCGACCGACGAGGCGCTCGATGCCATTGCCAGAACCGAAACCGTCCTGAATCGCCTGCGGGGCGAGATCGACAACGCCGCGCCTGGCGATCGGCTCATGTATGGGTCCGTCTGGACGCACGTCAGCCTCATGCTTCACGACGTCGCCCGGAGGGAGTTGAAACAGGCGCACTACGAGCAGGCGCTCGGCCTCGTGGAGCGGTCCCTCGCGATTGTCGAAGAGTTCGAACCGGACCGGATCGACCTTCTGCCCGACCTCCTCGTGACGCAGACCCACGCCCTGGCAGGTGTCGGACAGTTCGACCGCGCCTTCGAGAGCGGTCTGGGAACGGAAGACATGCGGCGGGCCAACGTGCAGGCCGGCACCCAGGGCTACAGCGAGCTTGGCGCCACGCTGTCCTGGGCGTGGGGATGGCGGGGCCTCGACGCCGCTCTGAGCCTGCTCGTCGACAAGCGCGTGACTGCTGGCGATGCGGTCGTGCGCGCGTGGGATACCGCCGTGCGCTCGCGAGGCCTCGTGGCGGAGGAGATGACCGATCGGTACCGCGCCGTCCGCGCCTCGGAAGAGCCGGATGTTCGCCGGCTGGCTGAGGAGGCGCAGAACGCACGACAGCGCTTCGTCAACCTCGTCATCGGCCACCCCACACCGTCGGTCGACGACCCGGCCGTTCGTGACGCGCGCGAGGCGCGCGAGCGCGCCGAAGAAACGCTCGCCAGGAGAGTCGAGGCCTCGCGGCGGCGAGACGTGCGGGATGCCGTCGGTCTCGAGCAGGTTGCAGCCGCCCTGCCGGCTGGCACCGCGCTCGTGGCTTTCCGGGCGTACCGGCACGACCACTGGCGCGCGGGGCTTGCGCCCGGTTCTGCTCCCGGCGACGGAGATGCTTATGCCGCCTTCGTGCTCAGGTCGGGCGCAGCCCCCCGGGTCGTGAGGCTCGGTTCGGCGGTCGACATCCATCGTCTGATCATGGCGACGGCCGACCTGCTCGAGGCGCAGGCGTCATCGGACATCGGGCCGTCGCGGCGGCTCGAGCAGTCCTACCGGGCGACGGCCGGCCAGTTGCGCGAGAGGGTGTGGGATCCGCTCGTGCCGCTCGTTGGCTCGTCCAGCCGCGTGTTCCTCGTTGCGGATGGCGCCATCAACCTCGTGAACTTCGCGGCTTTGCCGGCAGGGGAGTCACGCTACCTGGTGGAGGGCGGTCCGCAGTTCCACTATCTGCCCACCGAGCGGCACCTCACGCGGGCACCCGCGCCCGTCCGGCAGCATGCGGGCGGGCTGCTCGCCGTCGGCGCGCCAGCCTTCGACGACCGGGCCGTGCTCGAATCAAACGAGCCTCCTGCCACGCGCGGCTCGGACGGCGGAGCCTCGCCGGCGCCTGTCTTCCGTGGACGGCCCGCCTCGTGTGGCGGGTTCGACGACCTGGCCTTCGACATGCTGCCGTGGTCGGGCTACGAGCTGGCGGAGGTATCCTCAATCTGGCAGCGCGAGAAGGGCGAGCCGACGACGCTGCTTGCGGGCGCCGGCGCAAGCGAGGCGAGCTTCAAGGCCCAGGCGCCTGGCCATCGCGTGCTGCACGTGGCGACCCACGGGTTCTTCCTCACCGGGCCCTGTGATGCGCCCTACGACTGGCAGCAGCTCGAGTTCACCGATGCCGGTGTGACCAACGCGCACCCGCTGCTCTTGTCGGGCTTTGCCATGGCGGGTTCGAACCAGCGAGCCAGCATCGATGCGCCGAACGAGGATGGCGTGCTGACCGCCGAGGAGATCGCGGCGCTCGATCTCGACGGCGTCGAATGGGCGGTGCTGTCGGCCTGCGACACCGGGCTCGGCAAGATCAAGATCGGCGAAGGCGTGTTCGGATTCCCGCGGGCGTTTCATGCCGCTGGCGTGCGCACCGTCATCATGAGTCTGTGGCGCATCGAGGACCGCAGCGCGCAGCAGTGGATGGGCCGGCTCTATCACCACCGGTTCGCGGAGCGGCTCGACACGGCCGACGCCGTGCACCACGCCACGCTCGATGTTCTGCGCGCGCGCCGGATCTCCGGCGAGAGCACGCACCCGGTCTATTGGGCGGGGTTTGTCGCTTCCGGCGACTGGCGCTGAGGCGGCAGTCCCTACCAGGTCACGCGCGTGAAGATCTGGACCCGGCGCGGGCCGCTTCGCGTGTCTGTGATGCGGAAGGCGCCCGGGCCGCCGCTCGGGTTCAGAACCGTGGGGAAGTTCTTCGCCATGAACGCATTGAAGATGTCCGCGCCGAGTTCCAGCCGTGCCTCCCCCGGCAGGCGCACGGCCTTGGCGATCCGGAAGTCAAACTCGCCGAACCAGCGACCGTTGAACCAGAGCTCCGGCGTGCCGCAGTCCCCGGGATGGAGCACGGGACACTCGAGGCTGCTCGCGGGCGCGAAGTACCGGCCGGCGGGCTCCTGGCCCGGCGGGTAGAGTGTCGGGGACGTGGGGTCCGTCCTGAAGGCCCGGCGGGTGTTGTCGATGATGTCCTGCGGCATGTTCCAGAGCGTCACGGCACCTGACACCGGATCCGCGACCACGCGCACCGTCCTCAGAGCGTCCTGCGCTTCGCCACGAGTCATGCCGACGAGCGCGACGTCGCGGAGCACGAGGCTCTCCACCTGCACGCGGCCGGTACCAGCAACGGTCCAGCCGCCGACGAAGGCGTCGATCCAGGGGCTGAGGTCGCGGCCGAACCGGCGGTCGTGGCCGACGGGAATCTCGTACGTCCAGAACATCTTGAGCGCGTGTGGCACTCCCGTGCGCTTCAAATCGAAGAGCGGGAGGTGCAGGTCCCGGTTCTCCTCCACCCACGTGCTCGACCAGGTGTAGCTTGCGCTCGCGGCCAGCCCGCCGGAGAAGCGGCGGCGGACTTCGACGATGAGCTGGTTCGTCCGGCTGCCGCCGAAATTGCGCATTACGTACACCCCGGACACGAGCGGGTTCATCGCCCAGAAGTTCGTCGGGTAGCCGGCAGCAACCGCGTTGGCGAACAGGTCGCCCGCAAAGCCCGCGTGGAGGTAGGACGCCAGGGATGACGGTCTCGGAGCGAGCGGATTCAGCGCGCGCACAATGAAGCCGTTGGACCACTGTCCCGCGCCGGCGCCACCTTCGGCAGGCGTGTACGAGAGCGGATCGGAGGCTCTGGCAGTCGGCAGCCCGCTGAAGTGGGCCAGCAGAATCGGCAGCGGGCTCGTGCCCGTGTCGGGCCCGAAGTACGCGAACGTGCCACCCCTGCCTGCCAGCACGTTGGCCCGCAGGTTCGTCTGAGCGAGACGGAACTCGTCGAGGAAGCCGGTCTCGTACAGATTCTCAGTGTTCCAGTTCTCGAAGCTCCACGGTTTCCGGTTGAGGTTGCCTATGTAACGCACTTCGACAGCCGTGTTCCGGTCGATGGACCGCTGAAAAGAGACGCTCCAGGAGTCGGTGTACGGGGTTTCGATGTTGGCGTCGAATGCCCGCATCCAGTCGAACCGTGTCGCTGGAAGCGGGAAGGCCGGCGCGCTGTCGAAATCGGGAGGCCCGAGCCGGTTGGTGTCGCGAAAGAGAAGCGGCCACGATTCGCCCGGTCGCACGAGCGGGTATCCGTCGCCCCACGGTGTCCGGCTGGCCGACCTGACCTGGCCTGGATTGTCTGCGTAGACAAACCGGTCCAGGCGCTCGCGGTTGAACGCCCTCGAATAGCCGACCGAGAGGGTGGCGTGCTCCGGATCACCCAGGACCGTCCGCAGCCAGCCCTTCGCGATCCCGGGGCGCCACGAGACCCCTACGGCCGGCGCGAAGTTGTCGATGTCGAGGTCGTACCCCTTCCTGCCCGCCGAGTACAGATAGAACTCCGGCTGCGCTGTCGGATTGCCGAGAACGCCCGGGTTGAAGATGTTGCAGAAACGCTCCGACGGACCGGACGCCAGTCCGGATGGTCCGCACACCGATTCAGGCGAGACGGCCGTGAACACGCCGCTCGTCGGCGTCATCGGCAACTGAAGCTGGTAGCGGAGCCCGGCGGTGATGGTGACGTTGGGCTTCCAGGCCCAGCGGTCTTCGACGAAGAAACCGAGGTCGTCCATTCGCTGGCTCTGCCGCAGGTGGCCGTTGTAGACGTACTCGGTGCCGGCCTCGTTCAGGAACGCTTCGCTGCTGATGTAGCCCACTCTGCCGGTCAGCAGCGCGTACAGATCGCGCGCGTACAAGCGATCGTCGAACGACGAGCCCGGAAAGTTGACCAGGCCGAGCTCTCCCGGACCTGTACCGAAGAGCACTTCAGCCGGATCGTTCGCGCTGTCGACGCCGAAGCCGACCGACGGCACGTTCCGCCACCCTTCATGCCAGGCGTAGACGCGCGAGAAGCTGCCGCCGAAGCTGAGCGCATGGGCGCCAGCCAGCCAGTTCGCCGTGTCTTCGATCGCCCAGTTCGCCGTGTTCCGGGCCGACGGCCATGCCGCACCGACCGGCGTGACGTCGGTCAGTTCGAAGCCGAGGCGCAGGTCGAAGCCGCCCTGGTTGGCGAATCCGTCGGGCGTCGCGTTGGTCTGGAAGTGGAGGGGCGACCACTGCCAGCCACCGCGAACCTCGTTGACCATCGACGGCGACAGCACCGACCGCAGCGTGATGGATCCCGTCGTTCGGTAGGAGTCCTCGTCGCCGTAGAGCGGAAAGCCTGGGAACCGCGCCTCGGCTTCACCCCTGACGAACGGCGTGTTCTTGAAGCGCTGCCAGTAGTAGGAGCCCTGCAGGCGATGTTCCGTCGTGATGTTCACGGTGACGTTCACGGTGGGCGCGTGCTCGAGGTCCACGTTCGGCACGACGTAGTCGAAGGCCGCCCGGTTCGGATCGGTCACAAGCTCCGTGATCGTGCCGGTCGTGCCGGCGGCGGCCCGGATTGAACGCAGCAGGTCGAGAATGACCGGATCGTACGTTGCGGTCTGGCCGCTGGCCGCCGCGATGGCCCACAGGTTCACCGTGGTCGGGTTGTCGAGGTCGTAGGTGAAATTGCCGTCGAGTGCCGATGCGCGGAGGATCGTACGCTCGCGGGCGGCTTCGGTCGGCCGGTACGCCTCCTCGAGGTTGACGAAGAAGAAGGCCCGGCCGCGTCCGTCGACGACGGTCGGAATGACGATCGGTCCGCCGATGCGGCCGCCGTAGAGAAGCTCCGTGGCTTGAAGCCGCTCGAGTCCGTCCAGCCGATTGAAATAGGTGTTCGAGTTGAGGTTCTTGTGCTTGCCGAACACGTACAGGCTCGCCCGAAGCGCGTCGGTTCCCGAGCGGGTCACGAAGCGAATCTGCACGGCGCCCTGGCCGTTCGCGGCGGCGCCGGCCGTGGCCGACGTCAGCGACACTTCCTCGACGGCGTCGAGGCGCGGCGTGACCATGCTGTAGAAGCCGTCGCACGACGCCCGCAGGTTGCTCGTCGAGACGCCGTCGATCGTGACGTTGATGGTGTTGCTCGGCAGGCCGCTCACCGTGGACGTGCGCACGGCGTCGACGTCCACTCCGCAGTCGTTGTAGGTGCGCGTGCCCTCGCCCCCGACAGTCTCGACCCCGGGCAGCAGCACGACGAAGTTGAGCGCGTTGCGATCGAGCCGCGGCAGCGTCTCGATGAAGTCGGCCGTGATCGTCGTCGAGACGGTCGCCGTCTGCGTGCGAATGAGATCGGTGCCGGCCGCAACGTGGACGATCTCGGTAACTGGTCCGACTTCGAGCATCGTGGCGAGGCTGTTGGCGCTGCCCGCGAGCAGCCGGACGTCCGGGTACTCGGCCGTCTTGAAGCCGGCGCGGCCGATGGTGACTGAGTAGCTGCCGATGGCCAGGCCTGGAAAGGTGAAGGCGCCGGACTCGTTGGTCACCCCGCCGAACGACTCGCCTGTGGCGTTGTTCCGAACGACGACGACGGCGCCGACGACCAGGCCGCCATCGGCGTCGGTCACCACGCCCGAGAGCGTGGCTCCGGACGAGCCGTTCTGCGCAAGAGCGGAAGGAGCCGAGAACACGAGGAGCAGCGCGATCCGCATGAGAACGGAGGGCCCCAGTCTCGGCACGGAGTCAGTCTCCAGCTGAGCCGGAGTGTAGCAGGATCAGGCGCAGCCCGTCCTGCGGCCATGCCGGAGTAGACTTGCCGCCGTGCGCGTGTTCCATGCGGCGATCTTTCTGTCCGCGTTCCTCCTCTTTCTGATTCAGCCGCTCATCGCGAAGCGGATCCTGCCGTGGTTCGGCGGGGGACCGGCCGTCTGGAGCACGACGCTCCTCTTCTTTCAGTTGGCGCTCGTCGTCGGCTACGCCTACGCCCACGCGACGCGCAGGCTCGGCGGAAGGCGCCAGGTCTGGGTGCACCTGACGCTCGTCGCCGCCGCGCTGGCCACGATGTCCATCCTGCCGTCCGATGCCTGGAAGCCAGCCGACGCGGCGGCGCCGGCCTCCCGCGTGCTCACGCTGCTTGCGGCCCACATCGGGTTCCCGTTCGTGCTCCTCGCGGCCACAGCCCCGTTGCTCCAGGACTGGCACGCGCGGCTCTTTCCCGACCGCTCGCCGTACCCGCTCTATGCCCTGTCGAACGCCGGCTCGCTCCTCGCGCTTGCGGCCTATCCCTTCGGCGTCGAACCGTGGCTCGACCTGCCGGGCCAGGCCGCGGTGTGGAGCGCGGGCTTCGCGCTGTTTGCCGTGTGTTGTGCGTGGTGCGGCTGGCAGGCGCGCAACGCGCCGCTCTCGACCGAAGCCGACGACGCCCCGCCGGCCCCGGAGCCGTCGGCGTCGAGCCAGCTGCTGTGGATGGCCCTGCCAGCCTGCGGCGCGGCGTTACTCGTTGCGACCACGGCGCACCTCACACAGAACATCGCACCCGTCCCGCTGCTGTGGGTTCTGCCGCTCGCCATCTACCTTGTCACCTACATCATCGCCTTCGCCGGAGGCTATCGCCGCCGCGTGTGGCTGCTGCTCTGGATTCCGGCACTCGTGGCGGCGGTCTTCGTCATGCGTGGCGCCGGATTCGGGTCGCTTGCGGTGCAGGCCGGTGTCCATCTCGCGGCGCTCGCGGTCGCATGTCTCATCTGTCACGGCGAGGTGGCGCGGCTGCGTCCCCCGGTACGGCACCTGACGGACTACTACCTGGCGCTGTCGATCGGCGGGGCGATTGGCGGAGCGTTCGTCGCGGTCATCGCGCCGCTCCTGTTCACGTCGTTCGCGGAGTTTCCGCTGCTTCACGTCGCGGTCACGGCCGTTGCCGCCTGGGCGGCCGCCGACGCGTTCTTCGGGCGGTCGGGCGCGCGCGGCCTGGCCACGGCCGCTCTTGCCGCCGCCGTGGGCGTCACGGCCATCGTCGTGCTCTACCGCGGCGAAGACCCGCTGCGCGTGGTGGCCGCCTCGCGCAATTTCTACGGCGTCGTGAGCGTCGTCGACGACCGGCCGGGCATGCAGGTGCCGCTGCGGCGGCTCTATCACGGGCAGATTCTGCATGGCGTGCAACTGGCCGACCCGGTGCTGGCGCGTCGGCCAACCGCGTACTACGTGGAGGGCAGCGGCATCGACCTGGCGATTCGTCACCACGCGCGCCGGGAAAGGGGAGAGGCCCTGACGATCGGCGTGGTCGGTCTTGGCACGGGCACGATCGCCGCGCTCAGCCAGCCGGGCGACCGCATCCGCTTCTACGAGCTGGACCCGGAGGTCGTCCGCATGGCCCGGACGTACTTCACCTTCCTGGGCGACTCTCCTGCCACCGTCGATATCGTGACCGGAGACGGCCGGCTGTCGCTCGAGCGCGAGGCGCGCGACCTGGCCGGGCGCCCCGTCTACGACGTGCTCGCGCTCGACGCGTTCTCCGGCGACGCGGTGCCCGTGCACCTGCTCACGCGCGAAGCGTTCGCGCTGTACGAGCAGCTGCTCAAGCCCGAGGGCATCATCGCGGTCAACGTCTCGAACCGCTATCTCGACCTGCGCCCCGTCGTCCGCGCGCTCGCAGCCGGGCTCGGCATGGAGATGCGCCACATCCAGCGCCCTGCTGAGAGAGGTCCGTTCTCGACCACCAGCGAATGGCTGATCGTCACGGCCAGCCCGTCGTGGCTCGCCCGGTTTCCCAGCCGCTCGGACGACGACACCGAAGTGCTCTGGACGGACGCGTTCAGCAGCCTGTTCAGCGTGCTGCGGCGTTGAGAGGCGCTTTCCCCGCGAAGCGCAGCACGTGAGCGCGTTCCCGCCGGTGCCGTTTGCGCGTGTGCGACAATGCGGGCCGAGGAGACGGCAATGCACTATCGAAACGTTCTCGTCTGGGCGGTGGCCGCGCTCGTCGCGGGTGCCATGGCGGAAGGACAGCAGCAGCCGGGCGCGGATCGGCTGACGGCCGAGGTGTTCGAGGGGTTGGCCCTTCGGAGCATCGGGCCGTCGGTCGTGACGGGCCGGGTGGCCGACGTGGACGTCGATCCGCGCAACCCGAGCGTGTACTACGTCGCCACGGCGGCCGGCGGGTTGTGGAAGACCACCAATCGCGGCATCACCTTCGAGCCCATCTTCGATCGCGGCGGGTCGTTCAACCTGTGCTGCGTGAAGGTCGATCCACGCGACTCGAACGTCGTGTGGCTCGGAACGGGCGAGAACTCGAACCCTCGCAGCTCGATGTACGGCGACGGGCTCTACAAGTCGACCGACGCCGGCGCGACGTGGACCCGCGTCGGTCTGGCCAGCTCCGAGCACATCGGCAACATCCAGATCGACCCGCGCGACTCGAACGTGGTCTACGTGGCCGCGCAGGGGCCGCTCTGGTCATCGGGCGGCGACCGCGGCGTCTACAAGACGGCCGATGGCGGCAGGACCTGGACGGCCGTCCTGACGGTGGGCCCCGACACCGGCGCCAACGACGTCTACATCGATCCCCAGAAGCCCGACGTGCTCTACGCCAGCATGTGGCAGCGCCGGCGCGCCACGGGGCAGTTCGTCGGCGGCGGCCCCGAAAGCGGCATCTACAAGTCCACTGACGCCGGCCGGACGTGGACCGAACTGACGAACGGCCTGCCGCAGGGCGATATGGGTCGCATCAGCATGGCCGTCGATCCCAAGGTGAAGCCCACGCGCCTCTACGCGATCATCGAGGCGCTCGCGCCCGAGCGCGGCTTCTACCGTTCCGACGACGAGGGCCGGACCTGGGCGCGCGTGGGGCAGCGCGCGGCCGAGGCGGGCGGCCGCGGTGGCGGCCGCGGCGGCCGTGGCGGCGCCGAAGGACCGAACTGGTACATGAATGCCGACCCGGGCTACTACAACGAGCTCTTCGTCGACCCGCACTCGCCCGACACGATCTTCTCGGTGAGCACGCAGCTCGAGTGGAGTGAGGACGGCGGCCGAACGTGGCGCACGTTCCCGCTCCGAGGGCGTGCACGTCGACCACCACGTCGTCTGGTTCAACCCGACCGACACGCAGCACATCCTGCTCGGCAACGACGGCGGCCTTTACGAGACGTGGGACGACGGGCGGACCTGGCGGCACTTCACGAACCTGCCGGTGACGCAGTTCTACCGGGTGTCGGCCGACAACATGACGCCCTTCTACAACGTGTGCGGCGGGTCGCAGGACAACGGGTCCGTCTGCGGGCCGCATCGAACCGCGAACGGTGTCGGCATCCGCACGAGCGACTGGTACCGCACGGGCGGCGGTGACGGGTTCACGACGCGGAGCAATCCGGCCGACGCCTACGTCACCTACGCGACCTCGCAGAACGGCAACATCCAGAGGCTCGACCTGCGCACGGGCGAATCGACGGGGATCAGACCCAACCCGTCCAATGCCCGGGCGTTGGACGGCGGCGAGCTGCCGGTCGAAACCGGCGGCCGCGGCGGCCGGGGCGGGTTCGCCAACGAGCGCGCGAACTGGGACACCACCTACTTCGTGTCTCCGCACGACGCGAGCCGCATCTACTGGGGCACGAACTATCTCTACCGGACTGACGATCGCGGCGACACCTGGACGCGCGTGAGCCCCGATCTGTCGCGCAACCTCGACCCGGCCGAGATTCCCATCATGGGCCGGCGCTGGGATCCGGCGACCACCGTCTCGTGGAACCGGGCGACGACGGCGCTCTCGAACATCGTGTCGATGGACGAGTCGCCGCTCCTCGAGGGCCTGCTCTACGTCGGCACCGACGACGGGTTGCTGCAGGTGAGCGAGGACGGGGGCCGGAGCTGGCGTCGTGTGACTGCGCTTGCGGGCGTGCCCGAGGGCACGTATGTGACCGACGTGGACGCGTCGCCACGCGACAGCGACGTCGTCTTCGTCGCCGCCTACAACTGGCAGCGCGGCGACTATGCGCCGTACCTGCTGCGGAGCGACGATCGCGGCCGCACGTTCCGGTCGATCGCCGGCAATCTGCCGGCGCGCGGCGGCGTCTTCGCCGTCGAGCAGGATCACGTCGACGGCGACCTGATCTTCGCCGGCACGGAATTCGGGCTGTATGTCACGGTCGACGGCGGCGGGCACTGGGTGCAGCTTCGCGGCGGCCTGCCGGTGGCGCAGGTGCGCGACCTCGACATCCAGCGGCGCGAAACCGACCTCGTGCTCGGCACGTTCGGCCGCAGCTTCTACGTGCTCGACGACTACAGCGCGCTGCGCGGCGTGACGCCCGAGGCGCTCTCCGAGGAAGCCGCGCTCCTGCCGCTGCGCCACGCGTACCGGTACAGCGTTCGCAACCAGGTGCGCGCGGTCCAGAGTGATTGGACGACGGACAATCCGCCGTTTGGCGCGATCGTCACCTATCACGTCCGCGACGCGATGCCGGAAGGCACGATACTGGCGCTTGCGATCACGAACAGCGCCGGCGAGCGCGTGGCGCGTCTCGATCTCGACGGCGCCGCAGGGCTGCGACGCGTGGCATGGAACCTGCGTCAGATCACGGCAGCGCCGGCCGGCGAGGGCGTCGAGGCCGGCGGCGGCCGCGGCGGTGGTCGTGGCGGCGGGCGCGGCGGCGGGGGCACCCCCGTCGCATTCGGCCGCTACACCGCGCAGCTCGTGAAGATCACGAGCGGCATCGAGACGCCGATCGGCGCACCGCAGATGTTTCACGTGCGCCCGCTGCCCGAGTAGCCGCGATGCGAACGCCGCTTGCACAGGAGGGGGACGGGTCTTGCTCGCGCAAGCGAGACCGTCCCTCGCGCGCCGAATGGAGGCTTGACAACGACACACGGCAGGCGTATTTCTACAGGTGATCACCTGATCATGTCGATCAAGTGACCATGCGACTCGAGACGAGGAGGTTCTCAGGATGGAACCGCCGGGCTTGAGACGCGCATCCTCGAGGATGCTGAAGCGGTCGAGGATGTGCGAGCGACAATTCAGCAGCGAAATCGCAAGACCAAAATAATCCGGATTCCTGTCCGGATGCGTGCGATGTCACGCGATTGAACGAGATAAGCCCGGCCCCGCGCCGACAACGCGGGACCGGGCTTTCTCCTTTCCGGCGGCACCGCGCCCTGGCAGCGCGGCCCTGGAGCCAGGGCCTCTACGATCCGGCCCGCCGGCGTTCGGGATCTTCACGGACCGTCAGCATCGACGTGTGCGTCGCGCTACCCACCGTGAGCCTCACGATGTAGGTGCCGGGCCCGGCCGCCGGCCCGCCCCCACGCCCGCCGCCGCCACGCCCGCCGCCGCGTCCGCCCGCGCGCCCGCCGCCACGCCCTTCGGCGGCGTCCGCGCCGAAGCGCAGGTTCCAGTAGTAGCGGTGAATGCCCGCCGTGCCGGGCACCTGCGCGGTGTGCACCTCGCTGCCGAACGCCTCCTGGATCTCCAGCGTCACCGGTCCGCCCTGGTCGGCGCCCAGGTAGTAGTGAACGGCGGCGCTGTTGGCGATCTCCGGGGGCGAGTTGCCCGGCTCCGGCTGTGCCATGGTCAGCGGGTTGCGGCCGATGAAGAGGAAGTGGCCGCGCGTGGCGCCGCGCGACACGCCGTTCCAGAGCGTGGCGACACGATTCTGGAAGAGATGCGCCGTGCTCCCCATCACCTCGGACGAGAGCTGCTCGAGCGGCGTGATGTCGTCGAGAATCCAGACGCTGCGCCCGTGCGTGCCGGCCACGAGATCGCCGTCGCGCGGATGGATGACCAGGTCGTGCACCGGCACCGTGGGCAGGCCGTTCGCCAGCTTGTGCCACGAGCCGCCGCCGTCGAGCGTGACGTACACGGACGAATTCCGTCCCCACGAACAGCAGGTTCGCGTTCTTCATGCCCTCGGTGACGACGTAGACCGGGCCGCCGGGCGGCAGGCCGTTCGTGATCGCTGGTCCACGTCCGGCCGAAGTCGGCGGTCTTGAAGATCCAGGGCTCGAAGTTGTCGCTCCGGTGCCCGTCGAACGTGACGTAGGCGGTGCCCTCGGCGAAGCGCGACGCCACGACGCGGCTCACCCAGAGCCCCGACGGCACGCCCGGAGACGTTGCGCGCGCACGTTGGTCCAGCTCGCTCCGCCGTCGCGCGTGACCTGCACGTTGCCGTCGTCGGTGCCGACCCAGATGACCCCGGGCTCACGGGCGACTCGCCGATCGTGACGATCGTGCCGTGGGTCTCGGCGCCGGTCACGTCGCGCGTGATCCCGCCGCTCTCACGGTTTGTGAGCTCGGGATTGTTGGTGGACAGATCCGGGCTGATGATGGTCCAGGTGTCGCCGCGATCGGTGCTGCGGAACAGGTGGTTGCCGCCGAAGAGCACCGTTCTCGAGTCGTGCTGGCGAGAGGATGAGCGGCGCGCTCCAGTTGAACCGGAACGACGGCGCGAGGCCGCCCCGACCGCCGCCGCGTCCGCCGCCGCCCGCTGCGGCTTCGGTTTCGGCTGGCGCGAACTCGGCGTAGTTCTCGACGGTCTGCGGCGTTGGGCGTGATGCTGCCGCCCACCTGCCGGAAGACCGCGTCGAGCCGGCGGATGTTGCCGCCCTGGCTCTCCGTGTAGACCGTGCGCCAGTCGTTCGGGTCGACCGTGGCGTGGAACCCGTCGCCGCTGTGGAACTTGAACCAGTGGTCGTTGAGGATGCCGTTGACGTCGCGGCTGTTGCTCGGCCCGCCCCAGTTGCCGTTGTCCTGCAGGCCGCCGTACACCCAGTAGGGGTCGCGGTTGTCGAGCGTGATGGCGTAGAACTGGCCGATCGCCATGTTGTCGAACATCTTCACGGTGGCGCCGGCGTCGAACGAGAGGTACGCGCCCTTGTCGTTGCCCATGTAGAACCGCTTCGGGTTCACGGGATCGAGCCAGAGCGCGTGGAAGTCGCCGCCCGATGCTCGGCAGCTGCCCGCTGAACGTCGCGCCGCCGTCGTCGAGACGCTCGCGCTGCCCGCCAGCACGTAGACGGTCCGGGCGATCGGTCGGGTGCAGGTAGATGTGGCTGTAGTAGAACGGCCGGTTGTTGTACCGGCTCACCTGCCGCCACGTGCGGCCCGCGTCCTCCGACCGGTAGATGCCGGTGCCGAGCTTGGTCAGGTCCTCGTAGTCCGGGTCCGACTGGTCCGGCTGGAAGCCGTGCTCGACGATCGCCACGAGGATCGACGGGTTGGCGCGATGGATCGACAGGCCGATCTTGCCCGTGGGCCCTTCGGGAAGGCCGCTCGTGAGCTTCTGCCAGGTGCGGCCGCCGTCGGTGGTCTTGAAGATGCCGCCGTTCGGGCCGCCGCTGTCGAATCGATGCGGGCGCCGCAGCCGCTCCCAGTAGGCGGCGTACAGCACGTTCGGGTTCTTCGGGTCCATCTTGAGGTCGGTCGCGCCGGTGCGGCCGTCGTCGGGCAGCCCGTTCGTCAGCCGTTCCCACGTCCTGCCGCCGTCGGTCGTCTTGAACACGCCGCGCTCGCCGGTGTGGCCCCAGAGATGTCCCTGCGCGGCGACGTAGACGATGTCGGGGTCGGTCGGGTGCGTCGTCACTTCGGCGATGTGGTGGGTGTCGCCGAGGCCCATGTTGGTGAAGGTCTTGCCGCCGTCGGTCGACTTGTAGACGCCGTCGCCCCAGCCCACGCTGTTGCGCACGCAGGATTCGCCCGTGCCGACCCAGATGATGTTCGGGTCTGGCTGGAAGAACGCCACGTCGCCGATGCTGGCCGTGCCGTAGTGGTCGAAGATGGGCTCCCACGTCGTGCCGGCGTTGGTGGACTTGAAGACGCCGCCCGAGGCGGCCGCCACGAGCACGGTGGAGAAGTCCGCGTCGAGCGCCTCGATGTCCGTGACGCGCCCGGCCATGTTGGCGGGCCCGATGTTGCGCCACTGGAAATCGGAGAGCAGGCTTGCCGCCGGCTGCGGCGCGATTCCGACCGCCGACGGGTGGACCGGAGCCGCGAGGACAAGGCCGAGCAGGGCCAGTGAGGACAGCACGCGAGCGAGTGTTCCGGACATCAGGAGCGCCCCTTTCGAAGACGGGGCGAGGATAGCAGAAAGGCCCGCCGCTATCGACGGTTCACGGGCAACGCGAGGGCACCGCGGTCGACGATGGCGCCGCCCTTGATGACCATCGCGATGTCCTGAGCGTTCGCGATGTCGGCGATCGGGTCGGCGTTGAGCAGGACGAGATCGGCGAGCTTGCCTTCTTCGACAGACCCCATCTCCCGCTCGCGGCCCAGAAACACGGCCGCGTTGAGCGTGCCGATGCGGATGGCTTCGACAGCCGGAATACCGCCGGCGACCATAAGCTCGAGCTCGCGGTGCGACTGCGCGCCGGCCGACTGGTCCGATCCCAGCGCGATCACGCCGCCGGCGGCGGCAATCTGCCGGAGGTTCTCCTGCGCGATGGGCGTCATGATCTTCATCCACGTGGTCCACGGGCGCGCGGCGTAGGCCTCGCGGGTCTCCGTCCTGAGCCGCGCGATGCGTTCGGCATCCCACGTGTCGCGATAGATCGGCCGGTCGAGGAACTCCGGGTGCTCGACGAGCCGGCTGTAGCCCTCGCCGATCGTCAGCGTCGACACCATCGGGGTCCTGGTGGCCGCCATCAGCTTCACGAAGGCCTCGCTCACCGGGCCCTGGATGATCGGATGGGCCAGCGTGTTGATGCCGGCGGCGATGGCCTCACGCGCGCGCTGTTCGTGCGAAATGTGCACCGTCGTGCGGATGCCGTGCGCGTTCAGGTAGCTGCCGACGCGCGCCATCAGGTCTGGCGGGAGGAGCGGGATGAGCGGGCGCGTGCCCCATCCGTGCTCGTCGTAGGTCAGCTTCACCATGTCGGGCGCCTGGGCGATGTGCCGGTCGAGCGCGGGGATGGCCTCGGGCCAGCTCTCGACGAGCGTGGACCCGGCGCCGCCGCCATGTCCGCCCGGCACCGTCACGAGCGGGCCCGTGGCGAAGATGCGGGGCGCGACGATCTCGCCGGCCCGCTCCCGGCGCCGCAGGTCGAAGATGAAGGCGGCGTCGTTGCCGGCGTCGAACACGCTCGTGAAGCCGGCGTACAGGAATCCGTGCAGCGCCCCGATTCCGGCAGCCTCGCTGGATCCGGCGCGGCCGCGACCACCTTCGAGATGGATGTGCATGTCCATCAGGCCGGGGATGAGCCACTTGCCCCGACCGTCGATTCGCCGGGCGCCAGGCGCGTCGACACGCTCTCTGGACACGCGCTCGATGCGATCGCCAGAAACGAGCACCCACACGTGCTCCACGGCAGCACGGCCCGTGCCGTCGATGAGCGTGACGTCTTCGATGAGCAGTGTGTTGGGCTGGACGGCGGCCGCCCGGGGACCGGCGGCTGCCGAGAGGGCCAGCGTGGTCAGCGCCGCGACGAGCAGGCGGAAGGTCATCGCGCGGTCGTCTCCTTTGAGACCGGAAGTGCGTGACTCGGGCGCAGAGCCGGCTGCCGTCGATTGTACCAGCGGTGTCGGCATGCCCCGTGATTGAACCCGCGGGCGCCGGTGCTACGAGCGACCCGCCGGCCTGGCCTGATCGTCGCCGCGGTCGCCTTGCAGGCCCGTCATTGCCGCGCTGACGCTCCACAAACGCCGCGCCAGCTCATCGTCCTGCGCGAGCGGAGACGGCGCGATGGGACGCTGCTCCTCGAAATACAATCCGGTCGCGCCCTCGAGACCCGGGCTCGCGGCCAGTTGCACGACCGTGGCGGCGCCGGCCTCGACGCCGATGAGCCGCGGTCGCACGAGCACTGCGATGAGCGGCTTGGCCCAGAGCGGCGCGCCCGACCAGATGTTGGTCGCCACGCCGCCGGGGTGCAGACTGTTGGACGTGACGCCGGTTCCATCGAGCCGGCGGGCCAGCTCGTTCGCGAACAGCACGTTGGCGAGCTTCGATCGACGGTAGGCCTTCATGATGCCGTAGCCGCGCTCGAACCCGAGGTCGTCGAAATCGATCGTGCCCCGCCGATGTCCGATTGAAGCGACGGTCACCACCCGTGCCGGTGCGCTCCTCATGAGGAGGTCACGAAGGAGATTGGTGAGGAGGAAGTAGCCGAGGTGGTTGGTGGCAAACGTCCGCTCGATGCCCTCGACCGTGAGCCGCCGCCGGCTGTGCACGCCGCCGGCGTTGTTGACGAGCACGTCGAGTCGCGCGTGATCCCGTTCGACCGCCGAGGCCAGTCGTCGAACCTCGGCCTGCGACGAGAAATCGCAGAGATACGACGTCGGCTCGGCACCCGGACTGGCGCCGGCCCGAACGGCACCCAGCGCAGCCGCCGTCCGGGCTGAATCGCGCCCGACGATGACGAGTGTCGCGCCCAGTCGCGCAAGAGCCACGGCCGCGCCGAGACCGATGCCGTTCGTGGCGCCGGTGACGAGGACGGTCTTGCCGGCGATGTTCCAGGGCATGTGTGTCGTGTTCGCTCCGGCGCGGGCGGCCGCTCAGCGCTCCGGTATCCGCGCGACCACCTGGAGTCCGGCGGTCCGCTGCCCGTTGGCCTCCGCGTAGCTGATGCCAATCGTCTGATCCGGCTTGAGCTGGTCGAACATGATCCCCGCGTTCGCCCGGCCGCGGCCGCCGGCGACGGTCCCGGTGTAGGTCAGCCCGCCCACCTCGTCGCCCTCGTCATTGAAGAACAGCATGCCGGACGGCAATCTCTGCGGCGGTCGACCCGGCGGCGGTCTGGCGGAAGGCGGCGGCCGCGAGCACAACCAGCACCAGAGATGTCGTGATGGCATAGGCGCGCAGGAAGAAGAACTCACGGCGGAGCGACTGTCGCATGGAGCCTCCGGGCGGATTCTACCGAAGCGCGCCTGGTGGCGCTCATCGAGCAGGTCGCGGTGATCGGCCGCATCCTGCGGCACCTCGGGTTGCCCGTCGACCTTGCGGTGCGATTCGGACTCTCTCAGGAGGAGCCGAGTCGAACAACGCTCTGGGGGTGCCGAAGTCGAAAGAGGTTCCGGCTGCCATGATCGGCACGGCCATTGGAGCTTTTCTGGCAGCACGGGCGCGGCTCCCGGCATGCGTGAGAGAATGACACGAGCGTGCATCTTCGAAACGCCGATCGCGCGACGGTCGATCGAAGCAAGGTCGTCGAGTACCTTCTGAACACCGCGCACCCGGATAACGGGGGCAAGGCACAGTTCTTCGCATCGTTGGGATTCTCGGTGGCTGAGGCCGATGTGCTGATTGGGGCCCTGCGTGCCGTCGGGGTCGCCGGCACGGTCGTCGCGCACAGCACGTCCGAGCACGGCGACAAGTATGTGGTTGACGGCGTTCTTGCGCCGCACACCGGGGAAGGGGGCCAGCGCCTGGTGCGCACGATCTGGATCGTCGATCGGGGCGCCGACGCACCGCGGCTTGTGACCGCATATCCCGGCAAGGAGGTGGATATTCGCCATGATAAAGGAACTTGATCGCGTCGTGCTGACCGCGCCATTGGCGGAGGAGGGTCTCGAGATTGGCGATGTGGGCACAGTCGTTCACGTCTACGCTGACGGCAAGGCGTTCGAGGTCGAGTTCACGACGCTCGACGGTCAGACGGCCGCGGTCGCGACCGTCGACACCGCTGGCGTGAGGCCCGTGACTGGCCGGGAGGTCACGCACGCGCGCCTTCTTGCCGTCCGCTAGCCAGTCGGTCGGCGCCTTCGACCGGTGCCTTCGACCTGCTTGATCCGTTCGCGTGACCCGGCTAATCTGCGCCGTGTCAGGGGAGATCATGGGGGTGGCCGCCGCCGGGGGTCCAGGAAGGGGCCTTATGTTGACGTGGATCCGGCCCCGCTAATGGTTCTTATCCCCGGCGACCAGATTGCTTTTTGGGAAGGGAACGAGAATCGTCGGGGCTGGATCAAGCGCGTTCCGGTCGGCGGCGGCCCCCCGCAGCCAGTGGTGGAACACACGGGCACGATCAGCGGCATGAGCTGGTCGTCCGGTGTCATCGTCTATGCCACGGTCGGCGGCATCTACCGCGTGGACGACGTCGGCGGCACACCCGAACTGATTGTGCCGGAAGATGTCTCGACCGGCGAACGGTACCGTTTCCCCCAGTTGGTCGATGATGGCCGCCAGATTGTGTTCACCGCCGGGACCGATCTGGACCAGGCTCGAATCGTCCTGCGCGATCTCGCCTCGGGTGATGAGGTGGTGCTGGCGGAGCGGGGTCAATCCGGTCGTATCCTGCCGACCGGGCATCTCGTCTTCAGCAGAGACGGTGCGCTGTTCGCGAGCCCCGTGGACCTGGCGCGTCGCACGGCCGGTAGCGCCGTGCTCCTGATCGAGGATGTCAGGGTCGTGTTGACGGCGCAGTTCGCCGTGTCGGACACCGGCGTTCTGGCGTTCATCCCAGGCGACGCCTCCACTACGCGGGCGCTGGCCTGGGTCGATCGCCGCGGCGTCATCGACCCGATTGGCACGGACGTGCTCGCCTACGATCATCCGCGGTTCTCTCCCGACGGCACGAAGATCGTCGGGTCCGCGGACGGGGCCAACGGCAACATCGAGGTGTGGGATAGCGTGCGCGGCACGAGCCTGCGCGTAACGTCGGATGGCCTCAGCGACGCATACCCCGTGTGGATCGATGATCGCCAGTTGCTCTACTCCCGGCGTGGCGGCTTGCCCGGGCCCGGGAGACTGTTCCGCAGAGCGGCCGATGGTACGGGCGTGGCCGAACCGCTGTTTGACGGCGACGATGTGCGTCCGATGTCGCTGTCGCCGGACGGGATGCTCCTGTATCAGGCACCTGGGACAAACGAACAGTCGACGCTCATGTTCCGGCCGCTCGACGGGAGCGCTGACGCCAGGCCGGTCGCCGGCGCCGACGCCGGACGGAAGACGGTTCATCATCGTCCGTAATAGCACCGACGCGTCACCGCGTCGCCCGACCATCACCATCGTCATGAACTGGTTCGAGACGCTGAGGCAGATTCGATGAAGGGGCCTCGCGCATGTTGACCTCGGGCACCCGCCTCGGTCCCTACGAGATCACCGGTCCTCTCGGCGCCGGAGGCATGGGCGAGGTCTATCGTGCGCGCGATACGGCGCTCGGTCGTGACGTGGCGGTGAAGGTGCTGCCGGCGGCGGTGGCGACCGATCCCGACAGCCTCGCGCGGTTTCGGCGCGAGGCCGAGGCGCTGGCGGCGCGCCGACGACGCGAACTCACCGACCTTGACCACGCGGGCGACGCAGCTGGGCATGATCCTCGGCACGGCCGCGTACATGAGTCCCGAGCAGGCGCGGGGCAAACACGTCGATCGGCGGGCCGATGTGTGGGCGTTCGGCGTGGTGCTCTACGAGATGCTGACCGGCCGCCAGGCCTTCGAGGGTGAAGACGCGACCGAGATCATCTGACCGCCACGGAAGAGACCGAGTTCTGGGTTCGATGGAAGCGCGGGGAGTTGCTCCCGGCGACTGGCCGGGTCTTGGGTCGTCAGCGGTCCACCCTCGCGGGGTACGTGGCGGGCCACGGCGGTAATCCGCCGCCGGTGCGGCGGCGGTCGGCCCGTGTCCTCAGCACGGCGGATCGGGAGGACATCTCGCGCGGCCTCGCCGCGCAGGCCTCCTATCGCGTCACCAGGTGTACTTCTGCGATCCGCAGAGTCCGTGGCAACGCGGCTCCAACGAGAACACCAACGGCCTGCTGCGCCAGTACTTGCCGAAGGGCACGGACCTCGCGCAGGTAAGCCAGACGCAGCTCGATGGCATCGCGCGACGGCTCAATGGCCGTCCGCGGAAGACGCTTGGCTACCAGCCCCCAGCTGACAGACTGGCCGCCATCGTTGCATCGACCGGTTGAACCTGGGCGGACTATCCGCGCAACGCATCAAGGTCAGCGGACAGGTCCCGGCCTCGATGGTATCCCCGCGCGATGATCGCTTCAGCAGCTTCTCCGGCGCGGGCGATTTCCTCCGGCGAAGAGCCCTTCAGCAGTGCGCGCAAGTCGACGATGTCCTGCGGGCGCTTCACGTCGTCTCTGGACAGTAACTTGAGCGCGATCAAATGCCCGGTCCGGGCCACACGAATAGGCAGGCCAGGCAGGACCTCCAGGAACTCGGCGTCGCGAACGATCTCTGATTCGATCCCGGAGGAGGCGAACAGGAGGTCGACGACCGGCGCCCCTGGGGCCGCGTCCGGTCGGAGCCTGACCGTCGCGAGGCGCTCGGCGGCATCCTGTTCAATCAGCGCCGTCACGTCGTAGCCATCACCGCGCAACCGGCGGATGAGCGCCTCGGCTTCAGCGTCCCCAGGCACCGCGACCACAAGGTCGGCGTCCCTTGTGAAGCGCGGCTCGGTTCGAATCGACACTGCGAGGCCGCCGACCAGGGCGCAGTTGGCACCGGCCCGGGCCAGGTCGGCGACAATGCGGCGCAGGACCGATTCGAGTGGTGTCACTTCAGTCGTGCGTGGGGATCAACTGATGGACCGACCGCGTCGCCACCTTCGGCACCAGGTCGGTGCTGCACCCACTCGCCAAGTCGGCGGTCGATCTCGTCCTCAGTCGCCTCCGGATGCAGGCGTCTGAAATTCTGCCGCATGATTCGCACGCCGAGGTCGAACAGGTCGAACGCGGGAGCGAGCGCGCCGTGCCCAGCGGGTGGCGAAATCTTCGGCATGGCCCGATTATACGATGGGGGGAGGGACCGCTCGGCGACGCGGTACCGTGTCAGGGGAGATCATGGGGGTGGCCGCCGCCGGGGGTCCAGGAAGGGGCCTTATGTTGCCTTCCGAAAGCGCTAATGTTTCCTATCCTCATGGAGACGCTGGGTCACTCGCAGATCGGCGAGCGCTTGACCAGGTGGGGCGAGCTCACCGACGTCAAGGAATAGGAATGCCGATTCGAAGCATCAGCGCCTGGTAGCGAGGGTCGTCACGCAGGCGGTCGAACGGCGGCCTGTTCGTGTAGGGCATGCCGGGGTCCCGCTGGTCGTATCCCTTCTGGAGCCAGGCGATGGTCCGGTCGTGGTCGCCGGCGTCGAGATATCGCCGAGCGATACCGACGGCCCCGTGGAACTGGCCCCGGGATTGCAGCTCGAGAACCGCGGCCGGGTCCAGCAGCGCCGTCTCGTACCGTGCGGCCAGCACGTCCGCAATCCCTCGCTGCGCGCCCTCGTAGCCACCCTCCGCCAGGCCCTTCTCGAACGCCGCCAGGCGCTCAGGATCGCGAGAGATCCGCAGCCGCTGGTCGGCCAGTTGCTCATCGCGCATGCCCTTGGCCATGTAGACGCCCTGCATGACACTGAACGCGATGGACATGTCGGAGCGAATGGCCACCGCGGTCAGGGCCGCCTCCATCGCGTCGTCGTAGCGGTGCAGGTAGATGAGGACCACGCCCCGAAGGGCGTGGTACAGCGCGTTGAACGGGTCCAGCTCGACCGCCAGGTCGCTGTGGCGCAGCCCCTCCTCCGCGCGGCCCCGATGCGCCAGGAAGTGCGCGTAGTAGGCCTGCGTGTTCGCGTCGTTGGGGTTCAGCTCGATGGCGCGGACCCATGCCTGCTCCGCGCCTGGCCAGTCCCACTCGCCCCAGGTCTTGACCACGGCCAGCGCGGCGTACGGCTCGGCGGCGTCTTCGTCGAGGGCGATGGCTTGGAGCGCAGCCGCCTTGGCCCTGGGAATGGCCTCATCCCATGGCGAGAACCCCATCTGGTTTCGCGCCGCCCAGACCCACGCCAGGCCCGCATGGGCTGGCGCATAGTACGGGTCTCGCTCGAGCGCGTACTCGAACTGCCGCTCGGCCGCGTCCACATCGGCCGGTCTCATCGACTGCCAGAGCGAGGCCCCTGTGACGTACGCCTCGTACACGTCCGGATCGACAGCCCGCGCCGAGGCGAGGCGGGCCTGCTCGGCCGGAAGCAGGGCGACCGCGAGCGCGCTCGCAACGCTCCGTGTCACCTGGCTCTGGACCATCAGGATGCCCGAGAGCTCCTGCTCGTAGATATCCGCCCAGACCTGTGCCTGGTCTCCCACACGAACGAGCTCGACGGTGACACGCACGTGCGTCGCGTCGCGCTGCACGCTCCCCCCGACGACGTACTCCACCCCGAGCTCGCGACCGATCTGGTCGATCGGCGTGTCTCCATCCTTGTACCGCAACACGGAGGTGCGGCCGATGACGGCGAGCGCGGCCGGGTTGAGGCGTCCGAAGTGCGTGATGAGCTCCTGGGTCATGCCGTCGGCGAGGAACGCCTGCTCGGGGTCGGCACCGAGGTTCGCAAAGGGCAGAACGGCAAGCCTGACGACGGGCACCGGAGCGCCACCGTCGCCGATGACGCGCGTCCGGAGACCACCGACGTCGAGCGCGGCAAGCCCGCCGATGATCACGGTCAGTATCGCCAGCGCCACCGATACCCAGCGCCATCTGCGGCTGCGCGGTGCCGGCGGCGGCGCCACAGGACGCGGGGCGGCGACGTCGGCCGTCCCGGCGCGAACCGCTTCCAGCGCGGCCTTCACTTCTTCCCCGCGCTGATATCGCTCGCCGGGGTTCTTCTCGAGGCAGCGATCGACAACCGCCGAAAGAGCCACGGGCACGGACCCGGGCAGCGGTGGCTGCGGCTGGCTGAGAATCGCCGACGTCAGTTCGAAACCGGTCTGCCCCTGGAACGGACGCTTCCCGGCGGCCATCTCGTAGAGCACGATCCCGAGAGCCCAGACGTCGCTCCGCGCATCAGCCGGCTCCCCGCGCAGATGTTCCGGCGCCATGTAGGCCAGCGTGCCGGCGATTATCCCCGGCGCCGTCAGCGTATGCTGCGAGATCGTCGTCGCCTCGGGGGGCTCCCCGTGCGGCAGTCGCTTCGCCAGGCCGAAGTCCAGCACCTTGACCTGGCCCTCGGGCGTCACCACCACGTTGGCGCTCTTCAAGTCGCGGTGCACGATGCCGCGGCCGTGCGCATGCGCCAGCGCATCAGCGAGCTGCTGGCCGTATTGCAGCACCTGCTTGACCGGCAGAGGACCGGTCAACAGGCAAACGCTGAGCGACCGGCCTTCGACCAGTTCCATGCCGATGTAGGTCCGACCATCGGACTCGCCGACGTCGTAGATCGTGCAGATGTGGGGATGGTTCAGCTTCGATGCCAGGCGTGCTTCACGCAGCAGCCCTGCTCGCGCCGTGTCGTCGGCCAGAGCCGAGGCCGGTAGCACTTTCAGAGCGACGTCACGATCCAACCGCGTGTCGTGGGCGCGGAAGACCTGGCCCATGCCCCCCGCGCCGAGCAGCGAGTGGACTTCGTAGGGTCCGAGGCGGGTCCCGGGTGTCAGGGTCATCGGAATCTCAGCCTCCAGGATTCAAGCGGCCGATGGTCCGTATTGGCCAAGGCGCCGATCCGCATGACAGCACCACCTCGGCGCCGATCTCCATGACAGCGCCTATTATCCGGCCGACGGTCGAGAATGTGCCGGCTGAGATAGAGGGTACGCCCTCCGCTGGGCGTCACACCCGCCGGGCTGCGACCAGGCCAAGATCGAAGCTGCGGGCTTTCCAGGAAGAAGTGCGAAGACGGCTCTGCCGACCCAAATATCAGGGGAACCCGTTTCGCGGTATGACGACGGTCATGTTGGACGGACCCGTGTCAGGGGAGATCCTAGGAGGTGGCGGCCGCCGGGGGTCTGAGTACGGGCCTTATGTTGACCGGGATCCGGCCCCGCTCGCGGTTCTCGTACTGCGTGAGGATGATGACCTTCACGTCCGGCACGCTCGCGACGATGGCTTCGGTCGCCTCGAGGCCGCCAATGCCGATAGGTCGTACTAAGGGGCTGTCGCCCGACATAGCAGCCCAATTATCAGACCTTGGGGCACCGTACTCAAGCGCGGATCAGGCACGAAAAAGAAACAAAACCACTCACAACGCCCGCACGGAGCTGATCCTTGAAGTCGGATCCAAACATGATCCGTTTCCCGAAGCCGGCGTCCACGAGGCCTCGCAGGTGGCGATGGTATCCGGCCCGAGGCGTCACGAACGATGCCTGCAGCGCACCCGTGTCCACGTACACGTGTGGATGCGCATACATGAGCGCGATCATCGAATCGAGCAGCGGCCAGCCCGCGTGCATGACGAAGATCCGCAGCCCCTTGTGACGCAGTAGCACGTCTTCGAGCCGGAGCGGATCGCCGGCGGCCATCCGGAACCCGGGTAACGTGAACGGCACGGGACTGGACTGGTACGCCGCTCCCGGCGGACCGGGGCCGAGGTGAAGCCCGACGGGAATGTCGAACTCCTCCGCTAGTTGCCAGAATGGCTCCAGGCGGACGTCGTCGGGTCCCATGCCGAGTAGTTGCGCGGTCACTTCGCCGAATCCGCGGATGCGGCCGGCGGCGAGCTCGCCTGCCCGGCGGGAAACACGTCCTCTTTACCGCCGTCGGTCCTGCCGGACCCAACACCGCGCGGATCGAAGTGCTCTCGATCGCGGATGGCCGCAGGACGGTAGTCGTCCAGGGGGGCACGTACGGCCGGTACCTCACCGATGGCTACCTCACATACATGAACCAGGGGGCGTTGTTCGCACTGGCGTTCGATCTCGAGCGGATGACCACGCGGGGCAGTGCCGTGGCGGTGCTGGACGACGTGGCCTATTCGTCGACGTTCGGCTTCGCGCACCTGGACATCGCGCGTAACGGGACGCTCGTGTATCGTCGCGCCCTGCACGGAGCGCTCGTCGTCTCGATTCTCGATGGTGCCGGACGCGTCGAGCCGCTGCTCGCCAGCCCCGGCGACTACACGTTTCCCCGGATTTCACCGGACGCACGACAGCTGGCCCTTGCCGTAACGGAAAGCGGAGCGCAGCGTCTGCTCATGTACGACATACACGCCTCCCGGTCGTCGAGGCTGCCCGCCGACACCGCCACGTACGGTGCCACATGGACCCCTGACAGCAGATTCCTGGTGACCGGAGGTCCCTCGGGGCTCCGGTGGATCGATGCGCGGAAGGGCGAAGCCTTCGCGCCGCTCACGCGCAGCACACGCATGCAGATTCCATGGTCGTTCACGCGCGACGGCACCCGCCTGGCCTATTACGAGATGGGCGAGACGACTGGTCTCGACGTGTGGACCGTTCCGGTCGCGATCTCAGACAGTGGCATGAACGCTGGTGAGCCGGAGCCGTTCCTGACGACGCGCGCATTTGAAGGCTATCCCTCGTTCTCTTCTGATGGCCGCTGGCTGGCCTACAGCGGCGGAGAGTACGGCCGGCACATCTATGTGCGGCCGTTTCCGAATGACGGGAGCCCGGCGGTGGAAGTGTCGAAAGGCGGTGGCCGGATCCCGGCCTGGCTGCCCGGCGGTCGCGAGCTGTTGTATCGCTCGGAGGATCACCGGCTGATGGTCGTTGCCTTCACCGTCAGGGATGGCGTGTTCACGCCAGCCGCCCCGCGCGCGTGGTCGCCCACTCAACTGGCCGATACTGGCGTCCTCGCCAACTTCGATATTCACCCCGACGGGACGCGCGTCGTCGGCCTGGTGCCGGCGCTCTCCGGCGCCGAACAGCCACGCAGTCACGCCACATTCGTGCGCTCCAAGCTTCAGGTCGTGACCTTGCCGCGGATGGTTTCGACGAACGCGATCAAATCGTCGAGGTGGTGGGCCAGCACGTCGCGGACGACATCCAGATCGACGTCGTCATATCCGTGCACGAGTACGTTCCGGAAGCCAGCCATGTTCCGCAGCGCAGCGGTACGTTCGTGGGAGAGCCACCCGGCTGCGGCCAGCAGGTCAAACAACTCCCGGTTCGTCCTGGGTTCGCCCAGCCGCTGGTCTGAGACAATGTGCGACGCCACGTCGAGCGCCGCCTGAATAGCGAGCTGCAACGTATGTTCCACAAAGCGGCGCTCGCGGACGTCCGTGCCAATCGCGTCGGGACGAGCCAGCCGCTGCAATTCCGCCACGCAGGTCTCGATGAGCGCGAGCTTCTTCAGGAGCAGGGCCGCGTCTGTCATCGATCCTGGCTCCGAGGCCGCGCGGCACGCCGGTATTCCTGGAGGACTGGCTGCAGGTCGAAGAACTCGTTTCGTCTGGCAACTTCAAACCGAATGCGCTTTCGCGGATCACGGTCCAGTACCAGTACGCCGTCCCTGAATACGCGATGCACCAGATCGACGGGCGCGGTGTTCAGCGTGACGACTTCGACGCGCCGGCCGATGTGGCGTTCCAATTCGCCTTCGATTGAGAGTGCATCGCCCAACAAGCCAGACACTGGCGGCGAGTCGAAGAGCAACGCGACGTCGAGGTCGCTTGCGGCCCCTGCCGTGCCGCGGGCTTCGCTGCCGAAAACGTAAACGGCAAGCACGCGCGGCGGAAGCCCCGCGAAGAATTCGCGGAGCTGCGCGTGAAGGGCGGGTTCCACGCCCGGATTATCGCATGCTGCCCGGGGCCCCGCACGATCCCCGTCTCAACCCTTGGAGGGGGCGATGGCGCCCTGCGGTTCCGGGAACCAGCGACGCGTGCGGTTGCACACCGCGCCGGCCGACAGCATCACGGGCACGTCGATGAGCACGCCGACGACCGTCGCGAGCGCCGCGCCGGACCCGGGGCCGAACAAGGCGATCGCCGTGGCGACCGCAAGCTCGAGGAAGTTGCTGGCGCCGGAGACACGCGCCGCAGTCTGGATCGCGCGAGTGATCGGCATGCGCAGGGTGCGCTCGCCGCGGCGATTCTACCGAAGCGCGCCGTTACACTGAGAGCCTTCGGGACGCCACGCACAGTCCGCGTGGTGGGGACCCCGGGGCTCGCCGGTTCCCGAACGTCCGGAACCTCCGCTACTCAGTTCGCAGGATCGTGAGCGGATCGACCCGCGCAGCCCGGCGCGCCGGCAGGGCGGCGGCGGTGAGGCCGGCCAGGATCAGCGCGGCTGCGGCCCCGAGGTAGATCGCCGGGTCGACGGGACTCGTGGCGTAAAGGACTCGCTCGAACTGTCGTGCGACGAGCGCCGCGATCGGGGCGCCCAGCAGTACGCCGATGCCGACCGACCGGCCCGCACCTCCGAGCACCAGCGCCAACACGGCCGCCGATGGCGCCCCGATTGCCCTCCGAATGCCGAACTCGCGGGTGCGTTGCGCGACTTGAGCCGACACGACGCCAAACACGCCGCCCACGCCAATCGCGAGGCCGAGCACCGCAAACAGCAGCATCGCCACCGACGCGACCCGCCGATGCGCCGTCAGCGTGGCAAAAGTGTCGGCGAGCACCTCCACGCTCCGCTCCTGCAGGGCCATGGGGACATCGCGCGCCAGCCGCGTTCGCAGCTCGGCCGCGACCGGTCGCGGGTCGCCCGCCGCACGCGCCACGAGAAGCGCGCCGCCCGTGCCCGTCAGGGGAACATAGGCCTGTGGGCCGGTGGAGTTCTCCGGTCCCCTCAGGCGAACGTTGGCCACTACGCCGACAACAGGCATCGGCTTCCCTCCGGCCATCTTGACGAGCCGGCCGACCGCATCGAGTGTGCCGAACAGGGCGTGCGCCGCAGACGCATCGACGACGATCGCCTGTCCGAAGGTCTCGCCGGGTTCGAAGGTGCGACCACGCAACATCGGGGTGGCCGTGGCCGCAAAGTACGACGGCGTCACGCGGCGGAACTCAGCCCCCACCTCGGGACCGCTTTCGCCTTCGGGGGTGAGCCGCGTCGTTGACGAACCAAACTGAAGCAGGGGAGGCCCGCCGCCTGCGATGAGGGCCACGGCCTCGACCCCCGGCACCGCGGCAAACGTCGCCTCCGCTTCGGCTGTCGTGCCCCTGAAGCCGAAGAGGGGCGCGACCACGAGCCCGTCGCGGCCAAAGCCGAGGTCGGTTCTGACCACCCGCACGAAGCTCGCGGCAAGGAGGACCGCCGCCACCAGCAGTACCATGAGGCCGGCGACCTGGCCGATGAGAAAGCCGTGTTGCCACCGCCGACGCGCCGGGGTTACCGTCAGGCTGCCGGCCTTGAGCACCGCCGCCAGGTCAACACGCGACGCCTGCAGCGCGGGCACGACCGCAAACCCGAGTCCGCTGACAAAGGCGGCGATCACCGCAAAGGCGAAGACGCGTCCGTTGACCGCGATGCCGCCCGCCAGCGCCAGGTCGGCCGGAAGCGCCGCCCGAAGAGAGCCGATCACGGCGGCGCTCACGAGCAAGGCGACCATCGAGGCGGCAGCCGCGAGCAGGACGCCCTCGGTGATCAGCGTCGCGACCAGCGCGCCTCGCCCGGCACCCAGCGATGCGCGCAGCGCGAACTCACGTCCGCGGACCAGCCCTCGTGTGAGCGCGAGATTCGCCGCGTTGACACAAGCCACGGCCGTCGTGAGCAGCACCGCGCAGATCGCCAACAGCAGCAGCGGCTTTACGTCGCCGACCATGGCATCGCGGAGCGGCATCACCTCGACCCTCGCGTCGACATATCCCTCGGGCCGCAACTGACGCACCGGCGCCGTCGCCGACTCCACCGCGCTTCGGGCAGTCTCGATGCTGACAGAGCCTCGCAGCCTCGCGACCGCGTGGTACATCCGCGTCAGGCCAGGACTGACGAGCAGGCGATCGTCGGCGGGTATCTGCAGGGGCCTCCACACGTCGATCACGTCACCGGTGCCCGCCGGGGCCACGACTCCGGGTGGCAGCACGCCGACGATGCGCGGGGCCCCCGGTTCGCTTCCGAGCGTCCGGCCCAGGACCTGGTCGTCCGCGCCGAACGCCTGCGTCCACAGCGCGTGTCCGATGATCGCCACCGGAGGCGCGCCCGCCCGCTCATCGTCGACCGTGAACATCCGTCCGCGGAATACCCCGACGCCCAGCACCGGCAGGAGGTCGGCTGAGCTCCGCACCTGGAGAACCGGTCGGGGAAGGCCTGGCAACGTCTGCTCGGAGGGTAGCAGGAGCAGCCCGAGACCGCTGAAAGCCGGTACCAACTGACGCCACGTATCGGCTTCGAATGCCGCGATGCCGATGCGAAGCGAAGGAGTTCCGGAGACGATGCCGACGCTGACCAGTTCGTGATCCTGATCGAATGGGAGTGGGCGCAGCACCACCGCGTCAACCACGGAAAACGTCACCGTTGCGGCCGTGATGGTCAACGCGAGGATCACAAACATCACACCAGTGATACGCGGTGTTGTGCGAAGCGATCGCGTGGCGTCCCTGAGCACCAGCTGTCCAACGGCGAGCCAACGGCCGACAGCGAGTCCGGTCAAGGACGCGATGTAGGCCCACGCCTCGCGCTCGAGCCGCCAGCGGTTCGGCCCGGCGATTTCGCCGATGTCGCTGAGGATGGCGTCAGCCGACGCCTTCGAGCTGAGCCGTCCGATGAACCAGCGGGCGAGAATGGAGGGTTGCGGTCTCATGACTTTGGCTTGAGGAGCGGATCCAGGCCCGCCGCCATGGAGGACACGCGGTCCACGGCCTGTCGAGCGGCAGCCACCGCGAGGGGTTTGGCGAGGAACAGTCGTCGCGATCGCCCGCCACGGACTGGCTTGGGATCCGAGAAGTGCGACGTCAGCAGCCCCTTGTCCTCGAGCCGCTCGAGGGTCACCTGGACCGCGGCACGCGAGGCCTTCCTCCCCGTTCGCGTTTCGATAGCGTCGCCGATGGCCAGCGCGTAGGCTTCAGCCCCCAGGCTCAGCACGGCCAGGAGCACCATCAGCTCGAACTCACCGAGGCCGGGAGGAAGGGACGAGTCGCTTTTCATAATAGCAACAAAGTTACTGTTATGGGCACCAGACGTCAAGGGAGGCCAGATCGGACGGCATGGCGCAGACCAGCCGCATGGTCTGACCGACGGCGGGACGAGCGGCCCCCCGCTTTTCCGCAGCGCTCGGCGCCTGCATCAAGGGGCTCGCAACATCGGATCTCGGAGCCAGATTCCAGCAGAGTGTCGATTCGGGGGCCCGACGTCGGATTCGGCGCAGGCCACGCGGCACCACGTCGCCCACCGGGCGGGCCCTATAATTGCGGCAACCGTTCATGTCCCTCCAGCCCGGCACGCGTCTTGGCTCCTATGAAGTCACCGCTGCGATCGGCGAAGGCGGCATGGGCGAGGTCTATCAGGCCCGCGACACGGCGTTGAACCGAGACGTGGCCATCAAGGTGCTGCCCGCTGCGCTGGCCGACGACCCGGACCGGCTCGCCCGCTTCCAGCGTGAGGCCGAATCGCTGGCGGCCCTGAATCACCCGAACATCGCAACCGTGCACGGTCTCGAGCGCAGTGGCGAGACGCCGGCCATCGTCATGGAGCTGGTCGACGGCCCGACGCTGGCTGACCGGCTGAGGACGGGGCCGCTGCCGCTCGAAGAGGCGCTGGCGATCGCGCGGCAGGTTGCCGACGCACTCGGCGCTGCGCACTCGCGCAGCATCGTTCACCGCGACCTCAAGCCGGCGAACATCAAGATCAAGGGGAACGGCACCGTGAAGGTGCTGGACTTCGGGCTGGCCAAGGCCCTGGATCGGTCGGCGACCGGCGACGGCACGCACGCGGCAAGCTCGCCGACGGTCACCAGCCCGGCCCTCACCCAGATGGGGCTGATCCTCGGCACGGCCGCCTACATGTCGCCGGAACAGGCAAAGGGTCGAACGGTCGACACGCGCGCCGACATCTGGGCGTTCGGCTGCGTGTTGTACGAGATGCTGTCGGGCCGGCAGACGTGGGGCGGCGAGACCGTCACCGACGTGATCGCGGCGTTGGTCGCCCGTGAGCCCGACTGGAACCGGCTGCCGCCGACTCTGCCGCCGCGGCTCCGCTTCCTGCTGGAACGGTGCCTCGAGAAGGACGTCTTCAAACGGACGCAGAACATCGGCGAGGTCCGGGCGGAGCTCGACCGCGCGGCGTCGGATCCGGCAGGCGCGATGCCAGGCGCCCCGCCTGCCGCTCGTCCCGCCGGCTGGGCGTCACGGCTGGCGTGGCCGCTGGCGACGCTCGCCGTGTCGGCAGCTGCGGCCGGGGCCGTGTGGATGTCGATGCGGCCCGGTCCGCAGTTGCCGGTGCGGCTCGCGGCGCTGCATCCCGGACCTGAAGTCCCCGGAGGCAATCACTTCAACGCCAACGTGGCCATTTCGCCTGACGGCACGCGTCTGGCGTACACGACGACGACGAGCGCGTTCAATCAGAACGCCATGCCGCTCTACGGTCGCGGGTTGGACGAGTCCGAACCGAGGTTGCTCTCCGAGGCCGCCAGGGCGCCGTTCTTTTCCCCTGACGGCGAGTGGGTGGGCTTTGTCAAGGACAACGGTCCCTTGATGAAGGTGGCGTTCAGCGGCGGGCCGGCCGTGCGCATCGGTGGTGATGCCACTGCCAATCGCGGGATGAGCTGGGGCCCTGACGGGAGCATCGTCTTCGCAACCTCCGATCCGGCCCGTGGCCTGTCCCGGATCTCCGACGCCGGCGACGGCGAGGAACAGGCCCTCACGACGCCCGACACGAACCGGGGCGAAATCGATCATCTGTTTCCCGAGTTCCTGCCTGGAGCGGACACGCTGCTCTTCACGATCGCCTACGGGAACGGCGACTTCCGCATTGCCATCCTCGATCTCGACTCGGGAACCTACGACACACTGATTCCCGCTGGCAGCGACGCACACTATGCGCCGTCCGGTCACATTGTCTACGGCGTCGACGGCACGCTTCGGGCGGTGGCCTTCGACCCGGGTCGACGCGCCGTGCGCGGGACGCCGGTTCCGGTCGCCGACGGCCTCGTGACCTGGCGGTCCGGTGCGGCCAGCTTCGCCATCTCGACCAATGGGACGCTCGTGTACATCACCGGCGAGGCCGAGAACGATGGCTCGGAGCTCACGCGGAGAGCCCTCGTGGCACTCGACCGCGACGGGCGCTCCCGGACGGTTTCCGACGAGTACCGGGGCTACGGGGCCCCGCGGGTCTCTCCCGACGGGCGCCGGATCGCCGTGACGGTGACGGAGGGTGCACGGGAGAGCGAAGCTACACACATCTGGATCGTCGACGCCTCGAGTGGACTGGGAACCCAGCTGACGTTTGCCGGCACTCGCAATCTCGATCCCGTGTGGAGTGCGGACGGTCAGTCAGTCTTCTTCGTGTCGGACCGGGATACCGGTACGCTGAACAGCGTCTACAGACAGGCGGCCGACTTCAGCCGAGAGGCGACGCTCGTCTACCAGAGCAGCACACGATCCGTCGAGGCCGGGGATGTGCTCCTGGACCGGGAGCTGGTCATGGTCGAGGGTGATCGCAGGGCGGACATTCGCCTGCTCGATCTCGAAAGCGGAACGGCGTCGGATTTCCTGGCGACGCCAGCCGACGAATTCGACCCTCGAGTCTCTCCGGACGGACGATGGATCGCGTACGCGTCGCTCGAATCGGGACGGCGAGAGGTCTATGTTCGTCCCGCGCCGCCGGCCACCGGGGCCCAGCGTCGGATATCTGATGAAGGCGGCGCCTCACCGCTGTGGTCGCCGACGGGCGACGAGCTCTTCTTCTACAGCCTGGAGGGCGATTTCATGGTGGTCCCGGTTCAGCTCGAGCCGAGCTTCACCGCAGGTCGCATGCAGTTGCTCTTCACCCAGGGGCAGTCGATCAGTGACGTGGCGCCGGGCGGAGCCTTCATCGCTCTCGACCGGGAGTCGACGGACGACGGCGGTCCGAGTCGCCCCCCAAGCCATCTCATCGTCGTCCAGCACTGGTTCGAGGTGCTGAAGCAGCGGGTGCCGGTGCGGTAGCCGACAGCGGGGGCAAGAACCATTGCAGGGGCGGATGCCGGTCAACGTAAGGTCCGTTATGTCGGGGGACAGCCCTTTTTCCGGCTTGTCGGCATGCCGCGATGTTCCGTGTCAGGAGATCATGGGGGTGGCGGCCGCCGGGGGTCCAGGACGCGCGGTTTCGATAGGCTTCGCCGGCGTCACCGGGGGCTTCCACGAAATCTAGGTGGCGTCCCCACCGGGAATCGACGCCCTTTGTCAGGTCCCGATTGAGGTCCGGACGCGGGCCGCCTGCACCCAGCCATGCCAGCAGAGCACGCCGAGCGCGATCACGGCCGCCGCGCGTCCCCAGATGCCGGCGCGGCCGACGGCCGCGACGACGGCGGCCGTGCCGAGCATTGCAGTAGGATCACCGCACGCAAGAAGAACGGCTCGTGCCCATCGGACCAGGCAGCAACCTCCTGCATTGCCGCATCGTCGAGAAGATCGGCGAGGGCGGGATGGGTGTCGTTGTGAGCGCGGCTTCGCCCGTGCCGTGGCGCCGGGCCTGGCTCGCGGCGCTGACGGCCGTGTCGTGCATGGCCGTGGGGTACGGAAGCCGGCCGCTTGCGTCGCCGGCCGAAGAGCCACAGGCACCGGAGCCCGTCCGGGTGCTCTTCATCGGCAACAGCCTGACGGCGGCGAACGACCTGCCGGGCATCGTGGCTGCGCTCGGCGCGGCGGCCGGCTCGCCGCTGGAGACGCACGCCGTCACGGCCGCCAATTTCAGCCTCGAGGACCACTGGAATCAGGGCGCCGCGCGGTCGGCCATCGCGCGCGGCGGCTGGACGTGGGTCGTGCTGCAGCAGGGCCCGTCGGCCCTGCCCGAATCGCAGGTGCTGCTGCGCGCGTACGCGCGCCGGTTCGATCGCGAGATCCGCGCGGCCGGGGCGGCGCCGGCGCTCTACATGGTCTGGCCGTCGCGCGCCCGCGCGTTCGACTTCGCCGCCGTGAGCGACTCGTACGGCGCGGCCGCGCGCGACGTCCGGGGCCGCCTGCTGGCCGCGGGCGACGCGTGGCAGCAGGCGTGGAAGATCGACCGCACGCTGCCGCTCTACGGGCCCGACGCGTTCCATCCCAGTGTCGAGGGATCGTACCTGGCGGCGCTCGTCGTCTATCAGGGCCTCACAGGCCGGTCGCCGGTCGGCCTTCCGAGCCGCCTCGTCGTCGCCGGGCAGGGCGGGATCGACATCGCCCCCGCCGTCGCCACCGCGCTGCAACAGGCGGCGGCCGCCGTCGCCGCGAGCATCGGCTCCTCGGCCGCGACCCGGACCCCGCTCCCGGCACCGGCGCAGGACACTATCTATAGCGGTAACCGATTGAGCCGTTTCCGGCCGTCTACACCGAAACGGAAACGGCTCTAGATCCGGACCCGCCTCGGGAAACTGCGCGTTGTTCTCGAGGAACGTGAGCTTCGATTCGAGGTCGGCGGCCGTCGGTTGCACGCGCCCGGTCGCGTCGATCACTCGCGAGACGATGGTGTGTTCACCCGGCGTGGCGCCTGTCCACCGGTACGAGAAGAGCTTCCACGAAAACCGGGTGTTCGCCGCATCGAGCACGGCCTCGCGCCAGGGGCCGCCGTCCACCTGCACCTCGACGGACTGCAGCGGCGTGCCGTCGTTCAGGACGAATCCGACGACCTGGTGATCGTCGCCGGCCCGGGTCACGCGTGCGATCACCGACTTGAGCTGCAGGCGGCTGACTTCGGATTCCTTCCACGTCACCTCGCCGTCGATCGTCTCGCCCTGGAGCGTGCGATACCAGCGCGCCTGGAACTTGCCGAGGTACCGGTCCTGCTGCACGTGGATGTCCGAGAGCCACTTGACGTTCGCCACGCCGTACCAGCCCGGCACGACGAGCCGGGCCGGGAAGCCCTGCTGTCGCGTGAGCGGCTCGCCGTTGAGCGCGTGCGCGATGAACGGCTCCGGCCGCGTGGCGTTGGCCACCGACAGGCTTCGGCCGAATTGCTGGATCACGGGAAACGTCCGGCCGCGGAACTCGACCTGCTCCTCGCCGCGGTCGGCGCCGAGGAAGACCACTTCTTCCGCGTCGGCCTGGACGCCCGCTCTCGCGAGCAGGTCGCGGAGCGGCAGGCCCGTCCAGCGGCCGTTGCTGACGAGACCATGCACGCGTGCGGGGCCGTTGCCCGAGCATTCGAAGCCCGCCAGCAGATCGGTCGTGCCGAGGCGGCGCAGCTCGTCGAGCGTCAGCGACAGCGGACGGTCCACGAGGCCCGCGATCTTCAGGCGGTAGGCCGCGGGGTCGATCTCGGGCTGGCCGTAGTGCTGCAGCGTGTAGAACTGATCGCGCGGCGTGAGCGGGCCGTCGATGCGCCGGATGTCGAGGACGCGCACCTCTTCGCTCGGGCTCGTGGTGAAGCTCCCGGGGATGTCGAGAAACGGGACGAGCGTCTCTCCCTGCGCGAGCGCCGGCAGGATCCACTCGGGCAGACCGAAGGCCAGGAGCGCTCCGGCCGCCGTGCTGCTGGTGAGGAGTTGCCGCCTGGTGACCGGTGCTGCCATGGGATGCCCCCCGCTGGCCGTAGAGTCTACCGGACGCGGCCGGGGTCTGAGAACAGGCCTCATGCCGCCTCCCGACAGCGCTATCATTTGTTATTCTCATGGCGCTCACCTGGACCCGCGAATCTCCCGCTCACTGGAACGACGACAAGCAGCGCATCATCGGCGGCGCGCCGCCCGGCGTGTTCGCCCTCGGCCCGTTTGCGCCGGGCACGGTCGTGCCCGGGGACTGGTGGCGCGTCGAGTCTGACGGCCGCACGGTGGGCTACGGATGGATGGACCACTCGTGGGGCGACGCCGAGATTCTCCTTGCCGTCGACCCGGCGTCGCAGGACGGCGGCATCGGCACGTTCATCCTCGACCGGCTGGAAGACGAAGCGGCCGGCCGCGGCATCAACTATCTGTACAACGTCGTGCCCGACGGGCACCCCGACAAGGCCGGCCTCGCGCGCTGGCTCAAGCGCCGCGGGTTCGTGGCCTCACACGAAGGCGGCCTGCTCAAGCGCGCCGTGCATCCGAAGACGACGTAGCCCGGTTTTCCAGACCGCGTCGTGACGTCGGTCAGGCCCTCCGGCCTCGACGGCACGGGAAAACGCCCTTCCAGGGCATTCGTCTCGGCACACGCGGGCGGGGGCCCCCAGCCCCACCCGGCGTCGCCCCCTTCCGACGCGTTTTCCAGACTTCCGCCGTCGCGCCGCTCGGACGTCGGGTCTGACCGACATCACGACGCGGCCTGGAAAACCGCAGCCCTGTTCGGGCGCCTTCCCGGCCTTGATCTGAGCCTGTGCCCACGTCAGGAAGTCCTGGACCGGGACGTGCACCTCGGCGCGGCCTGATCCTTCGCGACGGACTTGTGGCCATGGGGCTCATGACCGGTGATGTCGACGAGGCCGTTGCAGCCGGCGCCCACGCGCAGACCGGTGCGGTATGGTCGGTTCCTCATGCTCACCTCCGGGGCCAATGCCGATCGCGGCCCTCTTGCCGATTCTCCGTGCGCATCGGCATTGCCCACGGTCAAGTTGAAGATGGCTACGTCGAGCAGCGCCAGTACCGCCGATGCCGGCACTGCGACCGCTCGCCTGAGCAGGTCGAAGCGGCGGCGTGGTGTCGGCTGAGCCCGACGTGCGAGCGGCGCGACGGCGACAGTCTGGAAAACGCGTCGGAAAGGGGTGACGCCGGGTGGGGCTAGGGGTCCCCACCCGCGCGTGCCGAGACGAACACCTTGCAGACGTGTTTTCCCGCGCCGTCGAGCCCGGAGGGCGGAGCCGACACCACGACGCCGCTTCGACAGCTGGCAGTGCGGCTACTGTCCGCCGGCGCGCTTCATCTCCTCGGCCAGCAACTGAATCCGGCCGGGCAATCCGCCGAAGAGCGCCGACACGTTGGAGGAATAGCCGGCGTACTTCTCCGGCACCTTCCACGCGGCCGCCGCCTGCTCGGGCGTCATGCCGGCCTTGATCTGAGCCTGAGCCCACGTCAGGAAGTCCTGGTTGAACTCAGCGAAGATGCGCAGGTCGTCCCACGTCATCGTCGTCGGCGTGTGGCCCGCGATGACCGTGTCGACGCCGGTGATGCCCGCGTGTGCCTTCCGCAGCGTGTCGGCG
Organism: uncultured Acidobacteriota bacterium; assembly: GCA_963752045.1. Taxonomy (GTDB): domain Bacteria; phylum Acidobacteriota; class Vicinamibacteria; order Vicinamibacterales; family SCN-69-37; genus DATKDF01. The sequence continues at coordinate 159,597 of CAVVWN010000005.1, forward strand.
TAGCGAAGCACGCTGCCGCCGTTGTTGCCATCGACGAGCGGCAGGCCCTTGCCGGCGAAGATGTCGCCGGTGTGCGCCGTGCGCGCGGCGGGGAAGACCACCCAGGCGTCGCCGTTCGTATGTCCGGGGCCGAAGTAGTACAGGTCAACCTGGTCGCTGCCGCTGCCAAGCGTCATCCGGTCGCCGAACGTCCGCTTCGCCATCCCGCGATTCTGGTTCTCGGCGAAGATCGGCAGCTTCTCCATGCCCGCCTTCGTGTTCTCCTGCACGACGACGTCCACGGTGGCGGGGAACTCGACGTTCCCGCTCACGTGATCCCCGTGCGTGTGCGTGTTGATGAGCGTCGTCACCGGCTTGTCGGTGATCTCCTTGATCTTCGCGAGGATCGGCTGACCCCAGCCCGGGTTCTTCGCGTCGACCACGACGACGCCGTCCGAGCGGACGAAGACGGCCGTGTTGCCGCCGCCGCCGGCCAGCATGTACAGGTTGTCCTTCACCTTGCTGACGGTGATGTTCCGCTCCTGCGCGTTGCCTTGCCAGGCGGCGAGGCCGATCGACAGGATTCCTACCGATACGAGCGATCCGAGCACGACGTGTCGCTTCATCTAGAGACCTCCAGGAAAGAGAATGCGTTGGGCGAACCAGAAGGAACCGGCGGCGATGACGCCGACCGATCCCGCGACGGCCAGGCGGCGGCCGAAGACCTCGCTTCGCGAGCGAACAAGACCCAGCGCGGTTGCCACCACCGCGACGATGAGGAGTTGTCCGACTTCCACGCCGACGTTGAACGAGAAGAGCGACCAGCCGAGCGCGCGTGCCGGCAGGTCCATCTCGCGAAGAACGCCTGCGAACCCGAAGCCGTGGATGAAGCCGAAGCCGAAGGCAATCCACGCGCGGATGTCGCGCCCGTCCTTCTTCATGAGGTTGTCGGCGCCGACGAAGACGATGCTGAGCGCGATGGCCGGCTCGATGACGCCCGCCGGCGGGCTCACGATGTCGAGCGCGGCGAGCGAGAGCGTGAGGCTGTGGGCGATCGTGAAACCGGTGACGATGAGCGCGAGCCGCTTGAACGAGCCGCCGAGCAGCAGCAGGCCGATGAGAAACAGGATGTGGTCCGGGCCGATCATGATGTGGTGGACGCCGGCCGGGACGAACTTCTGCACGACGGCCCATGCCCCCTGGCGGGTGCCGGCGAAGTATTCGAAGCGGCTCCGACCCGAGTCGAGAATCGCCTGCGTGGGGTCGTCGCCTTCGTACACGTTGACGAAGGTGCGGTGATTCGGGTCGTACGGGAACAGCACGCCGTCGACGGCGAGCGTGCCGGCCGGCTGCGCGAGCGGCATCCTGAGCCGTCATCCGGATCGCCTGTCGATCGGGCAACGGCTCGATGCCGGTCCACCGAGTGCCGAGCCGCATGCCGTTCGACTCGATGCCGAGCCGCCGCGCGAGAATGGCGCTGATCGCCGCCTCGTGGGCCTTTGCGACTTCCGGGTCCAGCAGCGTGTCCGGCACGTCGACTACCAAGGTCGTGCGCGACGTCGATGACGTGCACAACGATCGATGCCTCGACGGCGTCGGCCGCGAGATGCAGGTCCAGATAGCTGAACGGCACCGGATGGGCCGAGGCGGGCGCCGCCCAGAGGGCGAGAAACGCCGCCGGCGCGAGTCTCCGGAACAGTCGCGACATGGAAGTGGCCATGGTAGCAGAGCGCGGCGCGCCAATCTCTGGCAGCGGAATTCGTCGCGCCCGGGAGATCGATGCGCTGCATCGCTCCGCAAAAAGATGTAGGCTTGAGCCAGACGGGGCGTCGCAGCCCCGCCTGGTGTGCATTTGATCACGGATCGGAGGAATTTATGCGCCGGATGAGCTACTTGACGGTGATGTTGGCGGCTCTCGTGTGGACGGGTACCGCGGTCCTGGTGTCCGCGCAGGCGAAGGCGCCGGACACGGTGATTTTGAAGGGCGCTCCCATGGGAGGCGTCAAGCTCGACCATGCGAAGCACAACGCGGAATACGGCGCCAAGTGTGTGGATTGCCACCACGCCTCCAAGACCGAGAAGCCGCTGACGTCCGAATACCAGAAGTGCACCGAGTGCCACACCAAGACGGCTGCGGCGCCGATGAAGACGAAGCTCCAGGCCGCGTTCCACGATGGGATGGCCAAAGCGGGCACCTGCGTCGGCTGTCACGCCAAGGCCGTCGCCGCGGGCAAGACGGCGCCAGCCAAGTGCGCGGACTGCCACAAGAAGGAAAACGGCTGACCGGCGTCAGCGGAGGCCGCAGGATTCCGGCGTGAGCTCCAGCAGGTCTACCCGCCGGAACTCGACCGGATGGCTCTCCGACTGCAGGGAGATGGTCCCTGATCCGAGGCTGATCGTGCCGGCGCGCTCGGCGAGCGCCTTCGCGTGCGCGTCGCGTTCGTCGAGCTGAGGGCTGTCGTACTCGAGCACGACTTCGCCCTCGAGATAGTGGCGGATGGTCCGATCGCCGCAGACCTCGACCTCGGCGGTGACCCACCGGTCGCCGTGATAGGTCTTCGACCGCGCGTTCGTGCAGTGCCTCGTGACGAGCTGGCCGTCCATGACGACGTTCGTGCCCGGCGTGCAGAGGTTCGATGTCGTCCGTTCCCCGGTGCCGGTGCCGCCGAGGAACTGGAGCTCGATGGAGGTCGGGAACTCCTGGTCGAGCGTCATGTCCTCAGGCCGCTCGCCGTGCAGCATGACGCCGCTGTTGCGGAGCGCCCATTCGGGTCCGCCCGGCGCCTGCGTGCCGACGAAGCGGTATTCGACCCGCAGGCGGTAGTGGGAGAGGCTGTCCTTGTAGAAGAGGTGTCCGAAGCGGCCCTTGAAGTCGCCGTACTCGTCGTAGGCGACCTTGATGACGCCGCCTTCCACGCGGAACGTGTTCCCGAAGTTCACGCCGGCCTCGTGGCCCGTGATCTTCGCCGTCCAGCCGTCGAGGTTGCGACCGTTGAAGAGGGGAATCCAGTCCTTGTCCTGGTCTCCCGGAGTATCACTCCGGATGGCCGCGGCGGCGACGACCATGAGGATGGCGGCGCACCCGAGTGCCGTCAGGCGTGGCATGCGCGGTTTCTACCACAGTCAGGGTGGCGATGCGACGCGGGTGCAGGGACCGTGTATGCGGCCAGCGCCGCTTGACCGCGGCCGGCCGGGACATGCAGAATCGATTTTTCATGCACGCGTCGCGCCGCCGAGCGATTGTGAGATTGTGTGCCGTCATCCTTGTGGTGCTGGCGGCGTCGCCCTTCACATTTCCGTTTGGCACGTGTGATCTGTTTCACGCCCAGCATGAGAACGCAACGTCGGCCACCTCGGGCAAGGTGAAGCCGCACGACGACTCGTTCTCGGTGTCGGCCGCACCGGCCGGCTGGAGCCCGGCGGCCGACCTCTGCCTCTTCGGTCCCGGCCTGTTCACTCCGTCAGGCCCGACTCGCCACTCGTCCCCACCCTTCGTGCTCCGTATCTGATTCCGCGCTGTGCGCCCACGCCCGTTCGGGGCGGCGACGCTGGCTGGTGTGAGTCAAATGGGTCCGCACGCGTGCGGACCTGAGTGGGAGTGTGTGATGAGTACGTACGCCTCGTTCATGAGCGCCGTCGACGCCGCCATGGGTTCGGTCAACAACGCCCTCGGCGGGTTCCTGTTCTTCGATCTGATCTTCTGGAACGACCAGCAACGGCTGCCGTTCATCGTGTGCTGGCTCGTCGTGGCCGCGGTCTTTCTCACGATCCGGATGGGCTTCATCAACCTCCGCGGATTTCGTCACGCAATCCTCGTGACCGCCGGCAAGTACACCGATCCGGCCGAACCGGGTGACGTCTCCCACTACGAGGCGCTCAGCACGGCACTCTCGGCCACCGTCGGGCTCGGCAACATTGCGGGCGTCGCCATCGCCGTCAGCCTCGGGGGGCCCGGCGCGACGTTCTGGATGATCGTGGCCGGGCTCTTCGGCATGACGGCCAAGTTCGCCGAGTGCACCCTGGGACAGATGTACCGCGACGTTGGCGCTGGCGGGCGCGGCGTGCTCGGCGGGCCGGTCCAGTACCTCTCGAAGGGCTTCGCCGAGCGCGGGCGGCCTCGCACGGGCCGGATCCTCGCCGTGCTGTTCGCGGTGCTCTGCATCGGCGGCTCGCTTGGCGGTGGCAACAGCTTCCAGGTCAGCCAGTCCATGAACGCCATGCAGGAGACCATGCCGTTCCTGGCCGAGGCGCCGTGGCTGTACGGGCTCGTGATGACGCTGCTCACCGGCGTCGTCATCGTCGGCGGCATCCGCCGGATCGCCAATGTGGCCGACAAGATCGTGCCGCTCATGGCCGGCATCTATCTGGTCGGGTGCCTGATTGTCATCGGCGCGAACACGGAAGCCGTGCCGAGCGCGCTGGCCGCGATCTTCCAGCAGGCCCTCGCTCCGAGTGCCGCCTACGGCGGCTTCATCGGCGTACTCGTCGTTGGGTTCCAGCGCGCGGCGTTCTCCAATGAAGCCGGCGCCGGCTCGGCCGCCATCGCGCATTCGGCGGCACGCACGAAGTACCCGTACGCGAGGGCATCGTGGCCCTGCTCGAGCCGTTCATCGACACGGTCGTGATCTGCACGATGACGGCGCTCGTGATCAACGTCAGCGGTGCGTACAACAATCCGGCCTACGCGGACCTCATCGCGACCAACCAGGGCGCCGCACTGACGTCACGCGCTTTCGGCGAGCACATCTGGTGGTTCCCGTACGTCCTGTCGATTGCGGTGTTTCTCTTCGCGTACTCCACCATGATCTCCTGGTCGTACTACGGCGAGCGGTGTGCCGTATGGCTCTGGGGACCGCGTGCCTCCGCGTACTACCGGGTCGTCTTTCTCGTATTCGTGTTTCTCGGTTCCGTGATCACGTCGACCAACATCCTGAACTTCGGCGATCTCATGATTCTCGGAATGGCGCTGCCGAATCTGATCGGAGTGTACCTGCTCAGCGGCAGGGTCCGTCGCGCCCTCGACGAGTACTGGGCCAGCTACCGGGCCGGCCGGTTCGAGACATACTGAGGAGCAGGCGGCCCGTGTGCTCGTGCGGCGGTCGGTCATCGATCCGCAGCGAGCGCCTGGAGCGACTCGTCGCAACACCTCGGCGAGCTCCAGCCCGTCGTCGAGCGTCGACCGCGGCCTGCGGGCGCCCGCGGACTGACGCGAGTGGAGAGGAGACCGAATGGGCAAGGCGCGAACCCTCTGGATCATCGCAATCGCGGTCACGCTCGTCTCGGCCGTGTACCAACGGATGACCGGACCCACCTATCCCGTCGACGGGCATGTCGTGCTCGGCGGCGACGTCGTCGACTACCGGCTCGAGCGGAGTCATGAGACGACGGGAGACCAGGTGGTCGAGATCGCTGCACCTGACCTCGGTGTGACCGGTGAGGTGACGTGGCGGCGGTATCCGTCCTCCGATCCCTATCAGACCGTGCCCCTGGTGAGGCAGGACGCCGCGCTGCGCGCGATGCTGCCTCGGCAGCCGGCGGGCGGCAAGCTCGAGTATCAGCTCCGGCTCGTTCGGGGCCCGGAGACCGTTCTCGTGCCGGCGCAACCGGCCGTCACGCGGTTCAAGGACCCGGTCTCGTCTTCCGTGCTCATTCCGCACGTGCTCGCGATGTTTCTCGGCATGCTCTGGTCGACGCGTGCCGGACTGGCGGCGCTCGTGGGCGGCCCCACGCGTTCGCTCGCCTGGACGACGCTGGCGCTGCTCGGCGTGGGCGGCTTCTTCTTCGGCCCGTGGATGCAGCACCAGGCGTTTGGCGAGTACTGGACCGGCGTGCCGTTCGGGTTCGACCTGACCGACAACAAGACGCTCGTCGCCGTGGCGTGCTGGGTCTTTGCCGTCGCGCGCATCCGGAAGGACCGGCCGGCGCGCGTCGCCGTCGGCGCGGCGGCGCTCGTCACCCTCGTCGTGTTCGCCATTCCGCACAGCACGTGGGGCACCGAAATCGACTGGGACAGCCTGCCGAGGTGACGCCAGTTCATCACCGGCCGTCTTGACCTCGCACCGGGGCTCACCTAGGATGGCTCGCATCCCATGAGCCTGAGCGCCGGCAGCCGGATCGGCCATTACGAGGTGCTCGGACCACTCGGCGCCGGCGGCATGGGCGAGGTCTATCGCGCCCGCGACACGAAGATCGGCCGCGACGTGGCCCTCAAGGTTCTGCCGGAGCTCTTCACCGCGGATCCCGAGCGGCTCGCTCGATTCGAGCGCGAGGCGCAGGCGCTTGGCGCCCTCAATCATCCGAACATCGCCCAGATCTACGGCGTTGAAGGGGACGGGTCGGCAGGCACGCCGGAGACTCGTTCCCTTGCGATCGCGATGGAGCTCGTCGAGGGCGACGACCTCTCGCAACGCATTGCCGGAGGCGCGCTGCCGGTCGAGGATGCGCTCGGCATCGCCCGCCAGATCGCCGGCGCGCTCGAAGCGGCGCACGACCAGGGCATCGTCCACCGCGATCTGAAGCCGGCGAACATCAAGGTCCGCGACGACGGCGTGGTGAAGGTGCTGGATTTCGGGCTGGCGAAGGCCGTCCAGGGGGACGGATCTCGCCCTGGGGAAGCGTCCCCTTCGCAATCGCCAACCCTGACGGCGCGCGCCACTCAGCTCGGGATGATCCTCGGCACCGCGGCCTACATGTCGCCGGAGCAGGCCAAGGGCCGGCCGGTCGACAAGCGGGCCGACGTCTGGGCCTTTGGCGTCGTGCTCTTCGAGATGCTCACCGGCCAACGGGCGTTCAAGGGCGACGACGTGTCGGAGACGCTGGCGTCGGTGCTCGCGCGCGAGCCGGACCTCGCGGCGCTGCCGCCCGATACGCCACCTCCGGTTCGGCGCCTGCTCGTTCGCTGTCTCGAGAAGGATCCGAAGAAACGGCTGCGTGACATCGGCGACGCCATACGGCAGCTCGATGCGGAGCTCTCGGGCGCGATTGGTTCATTCCATGCGGCCGCAGTTGCGGCTGGAACAGCAGCGCCCGCAGTTCCGGAGCCAGCACCGCTCTGGCGTCGGCTCTTGCCGGTTGCGACGCTGGTCGCCGGGCTGATTGCCGGCGCGCTCCTCTGGGCGGCGCGGTTTCCGGCACCCGCGCGCGAGGCCGTGCGCTTCGACTATCGCCCTGCGAGCGACCTGCTCGGCGGCGGGTCGTACGCCCACGTGGCTCTCTCCCCGGACGGCCGGACCATTGTCTATGCCGCGCGGGAGGGCGGAGCGCCGGGCCTGCGCATCAGGCGCCTGGACCAGCTCACCGACAGCCCGCTCCGGGGAGGCGAAGGCGGGTCCATGCCGTTCTTCTCGCCGGATGGCACGTGGGTCGGTTTCGTCGACCTCTCGCAGACGAGCCTGATCAAGAAGGTGTCCATTCTGGGCGGCGGAGCCCAGCGCGTTGCCCAGGCCGCCAGTCTGGTCCACGGCGCCACGTGGACGTCCGATGACTTCATCGTGTTCGCGGCACGAGGCATCGGTCTGTTCGAGGTGCCGGGTGGCGGCGGTGAACCGAAGGAGCTGACCAACCGTGACGACGGCACCGTCGGCAGGTGGCCGTCTGCGATTCCCGGAACCCGTCTGGTCCTGTTTGCTAGTACGCCGTCGGGCCTGCAGCCACTCGTCTCGGGACAGCTGGCGATGCTCGACAGGGACACCGGCGCGATTACGACGTTCGACCGGCCGGGGTCGGCGCCTCGGTATGTGCCGACCGGCCACGTCGTCTGGGTGGCGAATGCCGGCTCGGTGATGGTCGCGCCGTTCGACCTCGGCCGCCGTGAGTTCACGGGCAACTCCGTGCCGTTCGTCGAAGGCGTGGTGGTCGATTCGTCTGGCGCCGCGCAGATCTCCGTGACCGACGCGGGTCACCTGGCCTACATCGCCGGCGGCGGGCTCATCGGGAACCGCACGCTCGTGTGGGTCGATCGGGACGGCCGCGAGACGCCCATCGCGGCCGAGCCGCGCGCCTATGTCTACGCCCGCCTGTCGCCTGACGAGACCCGGCTCTCGCTCGACATCCGGGAGGCGAATCAGGATATCTGGATTCTCGACCTCGCGCGCACGACGCTGTCGCGGCTCACGTTCGATCCGGGCCCCGACAACTACGCGGAGTGGTTTCCAGACTCGGACCGCGTCGTCGTCGGGTCGCAACACCAGGGACGGGCCAACCCCGACCTGGCGGTGTACCGTGCCAACGGCACGGGCCAGGCAGAGTGGCTCACCGACACCGCCGAGGAAGTGGCCCGCGTGCCCAACGCGGTGACGCCGGACGGCAGGATGGTCATCTTCCGGGGGCCGCTGGGTGAACGGCAGGACGACCTGTTCATGGTGCCCGTGGACGGCGATCGGAAGGTCGAAACGCTGCTGTCGACCGAGCACGCCGAACTCAATGCGGCGCTGTCGCCGGATGGGCGCTGGATGGCGTTCCAGTCAACGGCCTCTGGCAGGGCCGAGATCTACGTGAAGCCCTTTCCGAACATCAATGACGGCCAGTGGCAGCTCTCGCGCGAGGGCGGCAGCAAGCCGGTGTGGAGCCGCGACGGCCGCCACGTGTTCTTCGTTGGCGCTGACGCCCGCATGATGTCCGTGCCCGTTGACGCCCGCGACGCGTTCACCTTGGGCACGCCCGAGCCGCTCTTCGACGCCAGCGCATATCACCTGAGTTCCCCCGGCCGGAACTACGACGTCTCGAAAGACGGCCGGTTCGTGATGATCAAGGAGCCGGACACCGGCGGGTCTTCGCACGCCATCACCATCGTCCTCAACTGGTTCGAGGAGCTGAAAGCGATCAAGTAAGCGGGCTGGCCGCTCCGCGCTCAGGCGCCAGAGAATCACGGATACACCGTTCGTCCGCCCACGATCGTCCGGACGACCCTCGCGCCGCGAATGTCCGGCGCGGGAATCTGCCTCAAGTCGCGGTCGACGAGCACGAAATCGGCGAGCATGCCGGGCGCGATGACGCCCTTGTCGTGCTCCTCGAAGGCCGCCCAGGCCGCCCCGCGCGTGTAGGCGACGAGCGCCTCCTCGACCGCGATCCTCTGGGCGGGCACCCAGCCGTCCGGATTCCTGTCGTCGAGCGTCCGCCGCGTGACGGCGGCGTAGATGCCATCGAGCGGCGTGGGCGGCGCCACGAACCAGTCGCTACCGAAAGCCAGCGTCGCGCCGGCGTCGAGGAGTGCGCGGAACGCATACGTCGTCTGGATGCGAACCGGTCCAATCACTCGCTCCGCCCATCGGCCGTCGTCAATCGCGTGATACGGCTGCATGCTGGCGATGACGTCGAGCGTGCCGAAGCGCGCGATGTCGTCAGGCGCGATGTGCTGCGCGTGCTCGATGCGGAATCGCCGGTCGCGCGCGCCGTTCTCGCGCGCGACACGGTCGAAGATGTCGAGCTGCGTGCGGATTGCCCGATCGCCGATGGCATGTACCGACACCTGCAGGCCGGCCCTGTCGGCGCCCGACGTCCACGCGTAGAGGTCGTCGGACGTGTTGACGAACAGCCCGCGATCGGCTGGCACATCCGCGAAGGGCTCCTCGAACGCCGCCGTGTGCGAGCCCAGCGACCCGTCGACGAACCCCTTGAGATTGCCGATGCGCAGCCAGTCGTCGCCGCGATTGTCCGCGCCGCCATAGCCGGCCTCGGCGATGGCGTCGGCCAGCCGCTGCCAGGAGGCGAGCGGCACGGCGGCGTTGATGCGCGTGGCGAGCCGGCCGGAACGCCACGCGTGCGTGAACACGGCGAGATCGTCCCACGAGCCCATGTGCTGCACCGACGTCACGCCGTGCGAGGCCACGTACTTCATGGCCGCATCGAGCGCGCGGTCGGCCATCTCGCCGGTGGGCGGCGGCATCTTCGCGTCGACGAGGCCCATGGCGTTGTCCTTCAGGAGGCCCGTGAGGTCACCGCCGGCGTCGCGCACGATCTCGCCGCCGTCGACGTCTGCGACGTCGCGCGCGAGACCGGCGGCCCTGAGCGCCGCCGAGTTGGCGAGCGCCATGTGGCCGTCGAGCCTGTTGACCCAGACGGGGTGGTCGGGCGTCACGCTGTCGATCCAGTCGCGGCGGGGCAGCTCGCCGCCCCAGAGCGTGTGATCCCAGTCACCACCAGTGATCCACGTGCCGGAGGGCACCGACTTCGCGAAGGCCTCGATGCGGGCCACGAACTCCTCGCGTGTGGCCGCATCGCGAAGTTGAACCGACGCGAGGCGCGATCCGCCCTCGAGGAAGTGCACGTGCGAGTCGATGAACCCGGGCACGAGGAACTGGCCCGCGGCGTCGATGACCTCGGCGGCTCCGGAGAGGGCGGCAATCTCCGCGCTCGTGCCGACGCTGACGATGCGATCGCCGGCGATGGCCACGGCCTCGGCCTGTGGTCGTGCCGGGTCGCCGGTCCAGACCACGGCGTTCACGATGGCGAGCGTCGCGGCGGACGGCTCCTCGGAACGACTCGCTGAACAGGCTGCAAGAGCAACGGAAACGGCGGAGACGATGAGAGCCGAGCGCGCAATCACGCTCGGCGATTATAGGTCCGTGCTGAAGAAGGCCACCATGGAGACGTGGAGAAAGTCACGGGTCTTGCACCTTGGCCGATCGGTGGGCGTCCGACACCGCGGGGACGAGTCGCCGAGATCGGGGACGGGTCTCGCTTGCGCGAGCAAGACCCGTCCCCCTTGAATGGCGACTCGTCCCCGCGGTGTCGGACGCCCACCGGCCGGCCGAAGGCCGGCGGGCTTCGCCCGTCGGCCAAGGTGCCCTCAGGCAACCCCGGCCAGCCTCCATGCCTCCACGAGCTCCACGGTTCAATCAGTCCAACCGCGCCGACCAGGCTCCCATGTCCGGCCATCGGATGTAATATCCGTCGCAGCCGCTTGCCGGCTTCACGACCTTCGAGAGGAGTCTGCCCGTGAATCTCGATGCCCCGCCTGCCACCAGACATCGTCGGCTTCCCACTCTGATCGTCGCGCTCGCCGTGGCGTTCGGCGCCGCCTATGCGTTGCCGTCGGCGCAATCGGCCGATCCGGCGGCGCCCGCGTCTCTGCCGGCACCCGCGAAGAAGGCGCTCGGCATTGACGACTACACGCGCTGGCGCAGCATCAGCGGCGACACGATGTCGGCCGACGGCAAGTGGGTGGCCTACGTGCTGCAGTTCACCAATGTGGCGCCTGCCGAGACGAAGCCCGTGCTCCACATCCGCAATCTCGAGACCGACCAGGAAGTCGAGGTGGCCAACGCGACAGGGCCGGCCTTCTCTGACGACTCGCAGTGGGTCGCGTATCTCATCGATCCAAGCGGCGGGCGTGGCGGGCGCGGTGGGCGAGGCAGAGCCGCCGGGGCACAGGGCGAGCAGGGCGGTCGCGGCGAGCAGACGCCGGCCGAACCTCGGCGCGCCGAAGTGCGCAACCTCGCCACCGGCTCGGTGAAGGCCTGGCAGGACGTCGCGTCGTTCGACTTTGCCGCCACGTCTTCGCACCTCCTGCTGCGGCGGCGTCCGCCCCAGCCGGCCGGCGGCAACGGCCGCGGCGGCGGAACCGGCGGCGGTCAGGCGGCCGAAGGCGGGGCAGCCGAACCCGAAGGCCCGCGCGGCGTGGACGTGATCGTCCACAACCTCGCGACCGGACGCGACCTGCTCCTCGGCAACGTGGCCGAGAGCGCCTTCAATAAGGATGGCGACCTGCTGGCCTACACGCTGGACGCCACGCCGAAGGACGGCAACGGCCTGTATGTGATGGACCTGTCGAGCGGCGGAATCCGCCCGCTCGACAACGACGCGAAAGCCTACAACCGCCTGACGTGGAACGAAGCCGGCACGGCGGTCGCCGTGCTCAAGGGCACGGAGGTGGAGAAGATGCGCGAGCGTGCCAATGTGCTCCTGGCGTATCCCGACGTGCGAGGGGCCATGGCCGGTGGCGCCGCCGCGCCGGTCGTGCTCGATGCGACGACGGCCGCCGGGTTCCCGGAGGGATGGGTCGTGAGCGACCGTGCCGGCCTCGCGTGGAGCAAGGACGGCGCGCGCGTGTTCTTCGGCGCGAAGCCGCAACTGCCGGCGCCCGAGACGGGCCGGCGCCCGGGCACCGACGAGGTCGCTGACGTCGACGTCTGGAACTCCTCCGACGAGCGCATCCAGTCGCAGCAGATGCGCCAGGCCGACGCCGATCGGAACCGGACGTACCAGCAGGCCTTCGATGTCTCGGCGATGAAGTACGTCCGCCTCGCCGACGAGACGATGCGCGACCTGGACGTGGCCGAGGAAGGCAAATGGGCCGTCGGGCGCGACGTGCGCGGCTATGTCCACGACTTCAACCCGGATACCGCCGACATCTACCGTGTCGACACGACGACCGGCGACCGCACGCTGATGCTCGAGGGGCAACTCATCGGCAGCCACACGTTCGGCATTTCGCCCGATGGGAAGTTCTTCGTGTACTGGAAGGACAAGAAGGTCCACGCCTACGATCTCGATGCCGGCACCTCACGTGCGCTCGGCGGGAGCGCGCGTGTGGATTTCAGCGACATGGAGTTCGACCGGCCCGGCCCGAGGCCGGCGTACGGCATTGCCGGGTACACGGCCGACGGGAAGTCGGTGGTCGTCGAGGACCGGTACGACCTCTGGGTCGTGCCATTCGACGGATCGGCCGCGAGAAACCTCACGAACGGCGCGGGCACGCGCGACGAGATCAGGTTCCGTTACGTGCGGACCGAGCCGGACGACCGGCCGGGCGGGGGAGGCGGCCGCGGCGGACGGGGTGGAGGCCCGCCGCAGAAGATCGATCTGACCAAGCCGGTCACGCTCTCGGCCTACGGACAGTGGACCAAGAAGGCGGGCTTCTACGAGCTGCAGAACGGGCAGCTCCGGCCGCTGGTGTACGAGGATGCCGCCTTCAGCAATCCGACCAGAGCGAAGAAGGCCGAGAGGTTCCTCTTCACGCGACAGACCTTCGTCGAGTTCCCGGACTTGCGCGTGTCGGGCCCGGGGTTTGCCGACGCGAAGACGATCACCGACGCGAACCCGCAGCAGGCCGAATTCAGATGGGGCCGGCGCGTGCTCTTCGACTACACGAACAAGGACGGCGTTCGCCTCCAGGGCATCCTCGCGCTGCCCGACGACTACCAGCCCGGCGAGAAGCGTCCGATGCTCGTGACCTTCTACGAGAAGAACTCGCAGAACCTCAACCGCTACTCGGCGCCATCGTACCTGACCGGCATGGGGTCGTCACCCATCCAGGCCGTGAGCGAAGGCTACATCACGATGCTGCCCGACATTCACTTCCGCACCGGCTCCTCGCACACCGACATGCTCGAATGCGTCGAGGCCGCCGTCCAGAAAGTGATTGAGATGGGCTACGCGGACCCGGCGCGGATCGGCCTGAACGGCCACAGCTACGGCGGCGAGGGCGCGGCCTTCATCGGCGTGCGGTCGAAGATGTTCGCGGCGGTGGGCATGGGCGCGGGCGTGACCGACCTCTATGCAGACTTCAACCAGAGCTGGGGCTGGTCGTACCAGGTCAACGGCGGAAGCGGCGCCAACGGCCACGACTACTACCTGTTCGGCCAGGGCCGCTGGGGCTTCGCGCCCTGGGACAATCCGGAGGTCTATCGCTTCCAGTCGGCGATCACGCACGTGAAGGACGCGCTGCCCCCGTTCCTGATCATGCACGGCACCGCCGATCCGACCGTGTCGTTCAGCGAGGGCATGAACTTCTACAACGCGCTCCGCTACTACGGCAAGAAGGCGACGCTGCTCGCCTATCCGGGCGAAGGCCACGGGCTGCGCGGCATGGCGAACCGCAAGGACCTGACGATCCGGTTCTTCCAGTTCTTCAACCACTACCTCAAGGGCGAGCCCGCGCCGGCCTGGATGACCGAGGGCGTGCCGTTCATCGAGAAGGACATCAAACGCGACCCGCGCGGCGGGGGCGACTGAAGACACCCATGAAGGTCATCGAGTGCGTACCGAACTTCTCTGAGGGCCGCGACCAGTCGGTCCTCGATGCGCTGGCCCGCGCGATCTCGGCGGTCGACGGCGCCATGCTGCTCGACGTGGACCCGGGTCGCGAGACCAACCGGACCGTGTTCACGTTCGTCGGCGCCCCGGAGGCCGTGGCCGAAGCCGCCTTCCAGGCGGCGGCCGTCTCCGCCGCGCGAATCGACATGTCGCGTCACAAAGGCGCGCACGCGCGGATGGGCGCGATGGACGTCTGCCCCTTCGTGCCCGTTGGCGGCGGCGCCACGATGGACGACTGCGTCGAGCTCGCGCGTCAGGTGGGAAGGCGGATCGGCGACGAGCTCGGCATTCCGATCTACCTCTACGAGTCGGCCGCCAGCCGGCCCGAGCGGCGCAATCTCGCCGACGTGCGAAAGGGCGAGTACGAAGGCCTCGAAGCCCGTCTCAAGGACCCGGCCTGGGCGCCCGACTTCGGGCCGGCGGCCTTCAACGCGCGGTCGGGCGCGACGGCCGTCGGCGCGCGCGCGTTTCTCATCGCCTACAACGTCAACCTGAACACGCGCGACCGCAAGCTCGCGAACGACATCGCGCTCGACATCCGCGAGGCCGGCCGCGCCAGGCGCGGGCCCGACGGACAGATCCTGCGCAACGAGGCGGGCGAGGCCCTCAAGACGCCGGGCACGCTGCCGGCCACGAAGGCCGTCGGCTGGTTCATTCCCGAGTTCGGGCGCGCGCAGGTGTCCATCAATCTCGTGAACTTCGAGAAGACGGCGCCGCATCAGGCCTTCGAGGAGATACGGCGGCAGGCGGCGCGCCGCGGCCTGCGCGTCACCGGCAGCGAGCTCGTCGGCCTCATCCCGAGAGACGCGCTCCTCGCAGCCGGGCACTACTACCTGCGAGCTCAGGGCCGTTCGGCCGGTCTGCCCGAGCCGCTGGTCGTGCAGATTGCGATTGCCTCGCTCGGCCTGAACGACGTCAAGGCCTTCGATCCGAGCGAGGGCGTCATCGAATACCGGCTCGGCAAGCGTGAAGAAGGCCTGCGCGGCCTCACGGTGACCGGCTTCGCCGACGAAACGTCGAGCGACTCGACGGCGCCGGGCGGCGGCAGCGTCGCGGCCCTCTCTGGCGCGCTTGCCGCATCGCTCGCCGCGATGGTCGCGAACCTCACGGTGCCGGGCGCCTCCACGGAGACGGGCGAGGCGATGTCGGCCACGGCCGTCCGCGCGCAGGCGATCAAGGACCGCCTGCTTCGCGCCATCGACGAGGACACGGCGGCCTTCGAGAAGATCATCCAGGCCAACCGCTTGCCGAAGGGCACCGACGCCGAGCAAGCGGCACGCCGGACCGCGATCCTGGAAGCCAACAAGGGCGCCACGATCGTGCCCCTGGGCGTGCTCGAGCTGTGCGTCGAGGCGATTCGCCTCGCGGCCGACCTCGTCGACTCGGGGCTCGCCACGGCGGTGAGCGACGTCGGCACGGGCACGCGCGTGGGCCTCGCCGGTGCGGAAGGCGCGTATCTCAACGTCCGAATCAACCTGAAGGGCATCGCGCCCGACGATCCGAAATGGGCCCGTCGACGCGGCAGAAAGCGGACGAGTTGCTGGCGGCCGCGCGCCAGGTCGCCGCCGACGCATGGCCGCGTATCGAAGCGAAGATTGAAGGCTAGGCCGACATCACCTTTCCGCCAGCTCGTGCGCCTGGCGATCCTCGCCGCAGCCGGCACGTGCGCCCTGTCGTGCGTCCCGGCGCCCGAGGCGGACCTCGTCATCGGCAACGGCACGGTGCTGACGCTCGACCAGGCGAGGCCGGCGGCCGGCGCCGTCTCGATTCGCGGCGAGCGGGTCGCCGGGCTGTCGGTGGCGCCCGCCCGCCAGACCATCGATGCCGAGGGCGCGGTAATCATGCCGGCGCTCATTGACCATCACATCCATCTGCTCAACGTCGGACTCTGGTTGCTGAACGACCGCGATGAGGGGCGGCTCTTCCTCGACGTGTCGAACGTGACGTCACTCGACGACGTCGCGAGTCTGGTCCGGAGGCGCGCCGAATCGCTGCCCGCCGACGCCTGGGTGACGGGCGCGGGCTGGAGCCAGGCCGCGTGGGGAACGCAGGCGCTGCCGACGTCGGAGACGCTCGACGCCGCTTCTCTCGGCCGCCCGGTGTTCCTCGCCCGCACGGACGGGCACGCCGGATGGCTGAATCGTCCGGCGCTCGGGGCTGGTGGCGTCTCCAGTGCCACGCGTGATCCCGCTGGCGGGAAGATCGTTCGCGATGGCTCGGGGCACCCGACGGGCATCCTGCTCGAGCGCGCCAACGAGCTGGTCACGCCCCTTCTGCCGAAGCTGTCCGACGACGACGTCGTGGCGGCGTTTCGCCTGGCCGCAGAAGCGCTCGCCTCGCGTGGTGTCGTCGAGGTGGACGATGCCGGCGTGCTGGCGCCGCCCGGTGTCGTAGCGCTCGACGAAGATTTTGGTCGGTTCCTCGACCTGCTGCAGAGGGCGGACGCGATCGAGCCGCTCGCCGTGCGTGTCAACCTCATGATCCCCGCGCCGAGCGCCCTGGCCGACGCGCTGCTCGCGTCCGATCGCACCTGGCAGCTCTCGCCGCGGATCCGGATCACGCATCTGAAGCTCTTCGGTGACGGGGCACTTGGTAGTCGAGGCGCGGCGCTGACGCACCCGTACGCCGACGATCCGTCCACGTCGGGTGTGCGGCGCATGTCGGCAGACGAGATTGCCACGCTCGCGCGTCGGGCGCTCGACGCCGGTCTCGATGTGGCCACGCACGCCATCGGCGACGAGGCGGTTGGAGAGACGCTCGACGCCTACGAACGGGTGCTGGCCGAGCGGCCAGGGCTCGATCCGCGACGTCTGCGCGTCGAGCACTTCAGCTACGCGCGCGACGAGGACTTCGCGCGTGCCGCGCGCCTCGGCATCGTGCTGTCGATTCAGTCCAACTTCAACGCCGACCCGGACCGGCCCGCCTCGCTCGGCACGATGCGCACCGGGGCGGCGAACGAGCGGCGGGTATACGCGTGGCGCAGGTTGCACGACGAGGGCGCGAGCCTGGTCGAAGGGTCGGACTACTTCGCCCGTCTGCGCGAGCCGTTTGCCGGCTACCGCGACGCGCTCACGCTCCGGAACACGGTTGGTGAAGGCCGAACCGATTCTGCCATTCGCGCCGACGTGCTGGCCATGCAGGTCGTGCAGCTTGTTTCCGGCGGGGGCAGCGATCCGGGCGCGATCCGTCCCGGCGCGCGCGCCGACATCATCGTCGTGGATCGGGCATCCGCTGTCGGTGCCGCCAACAGAGCTTTCCGCGCTCCGGGTGCTGGCGACGATCGAGGCCGGCCGCGTGACGTACCTGGCGCCGGCCGCACCGTCCCGCCGCTAGGCCGCGGTGGTTCTTGTTATAGTCGCCTTGCTTCACCTCGCCGGCCGTCACGGCCGCCGCGCTCGAGAAAGGACCGGACTCATGCGCGCTCACCGACCCACGACAATCATCGTCGCCGCCGTTGCGCTCTCGGCGCTCGTCCACATCGCCCCGCCCCTGACGGCCGCGCCGCAGGCGATTCAGACGCCGGAGGCGTTTGCCGGCTTCCGTATCGGGTCCGACAGCAAGCTCGTCGGCTGGGAGCGGATCGTCGAGTACATGCGGCTCGTGGCCGACCAGTCGCCGCGGGTCAGCTTCCGCGAGCTGGGCAAGTCGACCAATGGCCTCCCGTTCATCGCCGTCGAGATCACCGCGCCGGACACGCTCGCGAACCTCGATCGCTACAAGGCACTCGAGCGCCGGCTGTACTTCCAGGACGGTGTCCCGACCGATGCCGAGCGCGACGAGATCTTCCGGGACGGCAAGGCCGTCGTGCTCATCACCTGCAACATTCACGCGACCGAGATCGGTGCCTCGCAGATGGTGCTCGAGCTCGTGCACAGGCTCGCCACCGACCAGTCGCCGCAGGTCATGAAGATCCTCGAGAACGTGATCTTCGTGCTGGTGCCGAGCCTCAATCCCGACGGCCAGGCCATGGTGACCGACTGGTTCATGCAGCACGTCGGCACGCCGTACGAGGGCACGTCCACGCCCTGGCTCTACCACCCGTATGTGGGGCACGACAACAACCGCGACATGTACATGTTCACGCAGGTCGAAAGCCAGCACACGGCGAGGTTGCTCTGGCACGACTGGTTCCCGGCCGTGTGGCTCGACGAGCATCAGATGGGCAACGGCGGCGCGAGGATCTTCGTGATGCCGGCGACGGATCCGATCAACCCGAATGTGGACCCGCTCATCTATAGGTGGAACGGGATCCTCGGGCAGTCGCAGGCGGCGGCGCTCGAGGCAGCCGGCAAGGAAGGGATCATCTACAACTCGACCTACACGAATTTCTGGCAGGGCGCGATGGCGTGGAGCGGCTGGTGGCACAACCAGGTGGGACTGCTCACCGAGGTGGCCAGCGTGCGCATCGCCGCGCCCGTCGAACAGGAGCGCGCGCGGCCCGGTGCCGGCGCGCCGGCGGCCGGTGGCGGCCGCGGCGCCGGTGGCCGCGGGGGCGACGCGCTCCTGCCGGCCCCGCGCGACGTCAACTCGCGCACCGAGTACCCGCGCCCCTGGATGGGCGGACGCTGGACGCTCCGCGACATCGTCGACTACGAGCTCATCGTGTCGATGGCGCTCCTCGAGACCGTGGCCGACCGCCGCGAGACGTTGCTGCGGCACATCTACCAGATCAACGAGCGGACCGTGACGGCCGGCGCGATCGACGGCGTCCGCGCGATCCTGATTCCGCTCGAAGGGCAGCAGGACGCGCGCGAGGCCGTGCACCTCGCCGAGCGCCTGCGCATGGGCGGCGTCGAGATCTCGCGCGCCGGTGCGTCGTTCGACGCCGGCGGCCGGCGCTACGCGGCCGGCACGCTGGTCATCCCGATGACGCAGGTGTTTGCCCGCTACGCCAAGGACCTGCTCGAACGGCAGACCTACCCCGAGGTTCGCCGCAGCCCGGACTCGCCGCCCGAGCCGCCCTACGACGTCACGGCGTGGTCGCTCGGCATGCTGCTCGGTGTCGACACGGTCATGCTGCGCGAGCCGGTGCCGGCCGCCGCCGCGGTGACGCCGGTTGGCGACGACCTCGCCGCGCCGGCCGGCCGGGTGACCGGATCCGGCCCGCGCTTCGTGTTCGACTACCGCGGCCCCGACACGGCCATCGCCATCAACCGCCTCCTCGCCGACGGGGCCGACGCGGTGTTGCTGCCCGGTGAGCCTCACGCGCGGGTGGCCGTGACCGGCGTGAGCTCGAGCCGCATGCAGGCGATTGCCGCCGAGCTGGCGCTTGACGTCACGGCGGGCCCGGCCGCACGGGCCGAAACCGGAACCCGCATACGGGCGCCGCGCGTCGCCATGTATCAGCCGTGGGGCGGCGGCAACATGGACGAGGGCTGGACGCGCTGGGTGCTCGAGCAATACGGGTTCACGTTGACGAGCCTGCACAACGCGGAGATGCGCGCCGGGCGGCTGGGCGATTCCTTCGACGCCGTCATCCTGGCGGATCAGTCCGCCGGCGCCATCGTCACCGGCGGCCGCGGCGGCGCCGTGCCGCCGGAGTACCGCGGGGGCATCGGCGACGAGGGGCTGGCCGCGCTCAAGGCGTTCGTTGCCTCCGGCGGCACGCTCGTCACGCTCGGCGCCGCGTCCGACCTGGCGATCGAGCAGTGGCCCATCCCGGTGCGCAACCTCAAGGCCGGATATTCGAACGACGAACACTTCGCGCCGGGCACGATCGTCAACGTGCAGGTGGATCCGGCCGACCCGCTCGGCTACGGGGTAGCGGCCACGACGTTCGGCTTCTACCGCAACAGCCCCTTCTTCTCGGTCGCCGAGGGCTTCGCCTCGCAGCAGGCGCGCGTGGTGGCGCGCTATCCGAACGCCGACATCGTGGCATCCGGCTGGCTCAGGGGCGAGGAGCTCATGGCCGGCCGTGCGGCCGTCGTGTCGGTCGATCTCGCGCCCGGCCGCCTCGTGCTGTTCGGCCTGCGCCCGCAGCATCGGGCGCAGACGCACGCCACGTTCCCGATGCTCTTCAACGCGCTGTATCTGTCGACGTCGGAGCGAGAGGCCCGACGACCTTGACGGTTGCGCCTTCGAGGTTCAGACTTTCAGTAGCGGGTCTCTTCGAGGAGAGGTGATCATGAGCTGCACCAAGCACTTCCTGGGATTTCAGTGGGAACACCACGACTGGGATCGGCGCGTGTCGTTTGCCGAGAACCTGACGTTCCGAGGGACGGACATGTGGAGCCGGAAGGTGCCCGTGCCCGAGGTGGTCTGTCACACGCAGTTCGTCTGCCGGTCGTGCGGCACGGTCCGCGACGAGGGTTTCTGTAACTGCGACCAGGCGAAGGGCGATCGGTGCGCCATCCGGCTGGCGTGGCTCGAGGCACACGGCGACGAGCCGGGCGCATCGGCCTCGACGATCGGCTGAGGCCTCCCCAGAGTCGTTTCCACGCGCGGCCCTCTCCGCTTTGCGTCGGGCCCCCTCCCGGGGGGGCTCCGCGCCGCCCCCTGCCCGTCTCGGTTCTCCCCCTCCCGCACGCCTCCGAGTCGCGCTATGCTATGGGGGCTTTTTTCCGACTCAGGATACGGGCACGACGCCGGGCCCACCCCCGTCAGAGGGGGGGCGACCGGCCGGGGACACGAGAGACGCATGAAGAGACTGTTTCTGCCTATCCTCCTGACGGGGTTGTTCTTATCAGCCCTGAGCCTGCGCGCCGGCACTGAGGGCAATCTCGTTGACCGGGCGGCTCCGGCCGCCGAAGGGGAGGACATCCGTCTCACGCCCCCGGCTCCGATGACCTATCAGGAGCAGAACGACGCGGTCTTCCAATACTGCTACCGCTGCCACAACGACGAGCTGCGCCGGGGAGAACTGTCGCTCGAGTCGTTCGACGCGGCGCGCGCGGCCGACAACGCCGAGCTTGCCGAGAAGATGGTCCGCAAGCTGCGCGCCGGCATGATGCCGCCGAAGTCGTCGCGGCAGCCCGACGCGGCCACGCGGGCGGCGCTCGTCACGGCGCTCGAGACCACGCTCGACGCGGCCGCGGCGGCCAACCCGAATCCGGGCCGCCGGTCCTTCCAGCGCCTCAATCGCGCGGAGTACGTCGCGGCCGTGCGGGCGCTGTTCGGGCTCGACGTCGACGTCAGCACGTACCTTCCTGCCGACACGATCAGTGCGAGTTTCGACAACATTGCCGACGTGCAGATGCCATCGGCGACCGTGATGCAGGGCTACATGCGGGCCGCCTCCTACGTGAGCCGCGTGGCGGTCGGTGACCCTTCGGCCGATCCTGGTTCGACGACCTACGACATCCCGCGGACGCAGTCGCAGAAGGAACGCGTGGACGGCGCGCCCTTCGGCACGCGCGGCGGCACGTCGGTCGTGCACAACTTCCCGGCCGACGGCAAGTACAAGTTCCAGATGCTGCTGCACGGCGAGCCGACCGGCGCGCTCTTCGGCCGGACCATCGGTGACATCCAGCTGGAAGTGTCGATCGACGGCGAGCGGGTCGCCCTCGTGAAGGTCGATCGCTGGATTTCGGAGTCGGATCCGGACGGGCTGGCCGTGACGACCGAGCCCATCGACGTGCGCGCCGGGCCGCGCCGCGTGGCGGCCGCGTTCCTCCAGGAGTTCGAAGGCATCGAAGACGACCTGATGAAGCCCATCGACCACACGCTCGCCGACACGCAGATCGGCGTGGGCTACGGGGTCACCACCCTTCCGCACCTGCGCAACTTCGCCATCGTCGGGCCGTTCGAGGTGACGGGCATCTCGGACAACCCGACGCGCCGCGCGATCTTCTCGTGCCGGCCGACGGCGCCGGAGGAGAGCGAGCCCTGCGCCCGGCGCATCATCGAGACCCTGGCCGCCAAGGCGTACCGGCGGCCGCTCGCGCCCGGCGACCTTGACGAGCTGATGCCGTTCTACACGCAGGGCGCGGCGGCGGGCGGCTTCGAAGGCGGGATCCGGACGGCGCTCCAGGCGATGCTGTCGAGCCTGCATTTCATCTTCCGGGTGGAGGAGACGCCGGAGAACGTCAAGGGCGGCGCGATCTACCGCATCAACGACGTGGACCTGGCCTCGCGCCTGTCGTTCTTCCTGTGGGGCACGATTCCCGACAAGGCGCTCGTCGATCTGGCGCGCGCGCGCGAGCTGTCAAACCCCGCGGTGTTCGAAGCCCAGGTGCGCCGCATGCTCGACGACCCGCGGTCCGAGGCGCTCGCCACGCGGTTTGCCGCTCAGTGGCTGCGGCTGCAGGACCTGCACAAGATCGAGCCGGACGCGCTGGCCTATCCCTACTTTGACGAGACGCTCGCCGAGGCGATGTACCGCGAGACGGAGCTCTTCTTCGACAGCCTCGTGCGCGACGATCGTCCGGTGCTGGACGTCCTGACGGCCGACTACACCTTCGTCAACGAGCGGCTGGCGCGGCACTACGGCATCTCCGGCGTGAGCGGGCGTGAGTTCCGCCGCGTGGCGTATCCGGACGACACGCGGCGCGGCGTGCTGGGGCACGCGCAGCATCCTCACGCTGACCTCGCACGGCAACCGCACGTCGCCGGTGCTGCGCGGCAAGTGGGTGCTCGAAGTCCTGCTCGGCAGCCCGCCACCGCCGCCGCCGCCGAACGTGCCCGACCTCGAGCTGACCGGCGATGCCACCGACGGCCGGTTCCTCTCGGTGGCCGAGCAGCTCGCGATGCACCGGGCCAACCCGGCGTGCAGCTCGTGTCACAACGTCATCGACCCGATTGGCCTGTCGCTCGACAACTTCGACGTGACCGGGTCGCTGCGCATCAAGGACCGGGGCGTGCCTGTCAATACCGCCGGCGAGCTGTACGACGGCACGCCGCTCACGGGCGTGGCAGACCTGCGCGCCGCGCTCGTCGCGCGGTCCGACGTGGTGATGACGCACTTCACCGAGATGCTGATGTCCTACGCCCTGGGCCGGCGGGTCGAGTACTTCGACATGCCGACGGTCCGGCAGATTGTGCGCGCGGCCGCGGCTGACGGGTACCGGATGTCGTCGCTGATTCTCGGCGTCGCCGAAAGTCCGGCGTTCCGGACGGCGCGCGCCGACACCGAGGCCGATGAGAAGCAGTAACCGTAGAGGCGGGGCTTCGGCCCCGGCCCGATCCCCGGAGGGACCGATGCTCGTTACCGGAAAGCACATGTCGCGCCGCACGGCGCTGCGCGGCCTCGGCGCCACGATTGCGTTGCCGCTTTTCGACTCCATGATCCCGTCGCGGTCGCTCTTCGCCCGCACGGTCGCCGGGCAGCCGGCCGGTCGCACGCGGCTCGTCTGCATCGAGCAGGTGCACGGCGCGGCCGGGTGCAGTGAGTTCGGGGCGTCGCAGAACCTCTGGAATCCGGCCGCCGTCGGCCGGAATTTCGATCTCAGTGCCGGCAGTCTGAGCCCGCTCGAGCCCTTCCGCGACTACCTGACCATCGTGAGCAATACCGACGCGCGCATGGCCGAGGCGTTCGCGCCCGCCGAGGTGGGCGGCGACCACTTCCGGTCGAGCGCTGTCATGTTCACCCACGCGCGGCCGAAGCTGACCGAAGGGTCGGACGTGCGGGTCGGGACGTCGATGGATCAGCTCTACGTGCAGCGGTTCGGTCAGGACACGCCGATCCCGTCGATGCAGCTCAGCATCGAGCCGGTCGACCAGTCCGGCGGATGCGCCTACGGGTATGCCTGCGTCTATACGGACACGATCAGCTGGGCCGCGCCCGACGAACCGCTGCCGATGGTGCGCGACCCGCGCGCCGTCTTCGAGCAGCTCTTCGGCGCCGGCGGCACGCCGGAGCAGCGCGCGGCCCGGCGCGCCACCGACCGCAGCATTCTCGACATGCTGATGGAACAGATGGCCGGTCTGCGGCGGTCGCTCGGGCCGTCCGACCAGCAGCGCCTGGATCAGTATGCGAGCAACATCCGCGAGATCGAGCAGCGCATCGCCCGCATCGAGGCGCGCAACCTGAGCGGCGATGCCCGCGAGCTGCCGGGCGCCCCGGCCGGCGTTCCCGATTCGTTCGAAGAGCATGTGAAGCTCATGTTCGACCTGCAGCTCCTGGCCTTCACGTCCGACACGACACGCGTGTTCTCGTTCAAGCTGGGGCGCGACGGTTCGGGCCGCATCTATCCGGGCAGCGGTGTCGAGACCGGCTTCCACAACGCGTCGCACCACGGGACGGCCGAGGCCCGCATCCGGCAGTTCAGCGAAATCAACAAGTACCACGTGTCGCTCGTGCCGTACTTCCTCGAGAAGCTGAAGAGCACGACCGACGGTGAGGCGAGCCTCCTCGACCAGACGCTCATCGTGTACGGGTCGCCGATGGCCAACGGCAACAACCACAATCACCGGAACTGCCCGCTGATTCTGCTGGGCCGGGGCGGCGGCGTGCTCGAGGGCGGCGTGCATCTGAAGGCCGAAGACGGCACGCCCATGGCCAACGTCATGCTGAGCCTGATGCACGGGCTCGGCCTGGACGATCTCGAAAGCTTCGGAGACAGCACGGGCGAGTTCTCGCTCGCCGCGCCCGTCGCCTGATTTCACCGATGGGCGGGCTTCGGCCCGGCCCGATGGTCCGCTCGAGCGGAGGACGGAACCGATGCGCAGTCGTCGACATCTGGCCGGGTTGTCCGGCGTGATCGTGTTGCTCGTCGCACTGGTGATGGCCGCGCCGCGGCTCGCCGCGTCCGGCGCGGCGCTCGTCGCGCCGGTCGCCGACGCGGCGATGCGCGGCGATCTGGATGAGGTGCGAACCCTTCTTCGCGAGGGCGCCGACGTCAACGCCGCGCAGGGCGACGGCATGACGGCGCTGCACTGGAGCGCGCTCAAGGGCCGCGCCGACATGATGGACGTGCTGCTCTACGCCGGAGCCGTGCCCGATCCACGGACCCGCATCGGCAGCTACACGCCGCTCCATCTGGCCAGCTCGAACGGCCATGCCGCCGTCGTCGTCCGGCTCCTCGAGGCCGGCAGCCAGCCGGCGCTTGTGACGAGCACCGGCGTGCAGGCGATTCATCTGGCGGCGCAGGCGGGCAGCGCCGCCGCCGTGACGGCGCTTCTCGCCCGCGGCGCCGACATCAACGCCCGCGATACCACGCACGGACGCACGCCGCTCGTGTTTGCCGTGTCCGGCAACCGGCTCGAAGCCATGAAGGTCCTCGTCGACGGCGGGGCCGACGTTCTGCAGGCGACCAACGTCATCGACTACATGCGCCGGTCTTCTGCGGACAGCCAGGCGCGCCAGGCGCGCGATCGCGCGCTCGCCGCGACGACGGGGCGCTCGTCGCGCGGGGGGAACGCCGGCGGCGGCCTCAACGCCGATCCGCCGGCCGGAGGCGCGGCGCCGGCGGCGGCCGGCGGTCGCGGCGGGTCGGGCCGAGGCGGGCGCGGGGCAGCCCGCGGCGCGGCTCCGGCCGGAGCGCCCGCGACGAGCGCGCCGCGCGCGCTCTCGGACGTCGAGCAGATCGGACGCCAGGGCGGATTCACGGCCCTCCACTACGCGGCACGCGACGGATTCGCTGACGCCGCCATCATGCTGCTCGACGCCGGGATCGACGTGAACCTGGCGAGCGGCGGCGATCGCTCCAGTCCCATGCTCGTCGCCGTCATCAACGGCAATTTCGACCTGGCAAAGACCTTCCTCGATCGCGGCGCCGATCCCAATCTCGCGAGCGACGATGGCGCGGCGCCGCTCTTTGCGGCGATCAACAACGAGTGGGCGCTTCGCACCTGGTACCCGCAGCCGACCGCGTCACAGCAGCAGCGGACGTCGTATCTGGAACTGATTGAAGCCCTGCTCGAGGCCGGCGCGGATCCGAACGCGCGCCTCGCCGCGCACCTCTGGTACGCGGCCTACAACGCCGGGCGCATGGGCGTCGAATTCGCCGGCGCCACGCCGTTCTGGCGCGCGGCCTACGCGCTCGACGTCGAGGCCATGCGGCTGCTCGTCAGGTGGGGCGCCGATCCGGACATCGCCACGCTGAAGCTGGCGGGCGGGCGCAGCCGAGGGGCCCCGTCCGGCCTCAACCCCGACGAGCCCGATCAGCCCGCGCCGGACACCGACCCGTCGGGCCTCCCCGAGGTGCCGCCCGGCGGGCCCCACGTGCCGCCGTTTCATGCGGCCAGTGGTGTCGGCTACGGCACGTCGCGCGTGGCCCAGCAGCACCGTACGGTGCCCGACGGCTGGATGACCGCCGCGAAGTACTTCATCGAGGAGCTCGGCGTCGACGTCAACATCCGCGACGCCGACGGGTTCACGGCCCTGCACCACGCCGCCGCCCGCGGCGACAACGAGATGATCCTGTACCTCGTCGGCAAGGGCGCCGACGTCATGGCCGTGAACCGCCGCGGGCAGACCACCGTGGACATGGCCAACAGCCCAGAGCAGCGCACGCAGCCGTTCCCCGAGACGATTGCGCTGCTCGAGGGCATGGGCGCGAAGAACAACCACAACTGCCAGGCGTGTAAGTAGACGCGGCGCACCGCGGACGGTCGTCTTTTCGTTCATAATCTCGTGGACGACCGTCCTCCTCATGCCCCCGGTGGTGTCCATGTCGAAAAGGCTCATTTTTCCCCTGCTTCTCTCCGTCGCCGTCCTTCATGTGTCCGCGCAGGTCGCGCCGACGGCGACCGACGATTACAACAGTTACTTCAAGCCGGTGAAATGGCGGTCCATCGGGCCGTTCCGCGGCGGGCGCTCCGTTGCCGGCACGGGCGTCGTGGGTGACCCGAAGACGTACTGACATGGGCACGACGGGCGGCGGCCTGTGGAAGACCGACAACATGGGCGTGAGCTGGCGCAACGTCTCGGACGGGTTCTTCCGGACGGGCACGATCGGCGCCATTGCCGTGGCCGAGAGCGACTCGAACGTGGTGTTCGTCGGCACGGGCGAGCATGCCGTCCGCGGCGTGATGACGCACTCAGGTGACGGCGTGTACCGGTCCACCGATGCGGGCCGGACCTGGAAGCACGTCGGCCTCGAGGCGACGCGACACATCTCGAGGATCATCGTGCACCCAGCCGATCCGGACGTCGTGTACGTTGCGGCTCAGGGCGCGCTCTACGGCGCCGGGGAAGAGCGCGGGGTCTTCAAGTCCACAGACGGCGGCGCGACGTGGGCGAAGGTGCTGTACGTCAACGACAGGACCGGTGCCTCGGAACTGTCCATGGACGCGACCAACCCGCGGATCCTGTATGCGGCGATGTGGGAATACGGGCGTCAGCCCTGGAAGGTCACGAGCGGCGGCGCCGGCAGCGGGCTGTACAAGTCGACCGACAGCGGGGAAACCTGGGAGGAGATGACGGAGGGCCTGCCCGATGAGATGGGCAAGATGGCGATCGCCGTCAGCCGCTCGAACCCGGAGAAGGTGTATGCCCTCATCGAAAGCGACTCGTACGGCGACGCTCGAGGTCTGTACGTGTCGACGAATGCCGGCAAGGCCTGGAGCCAGGTCACGAGCGAGCCGCGGCTGGTCCAGCGGGCGTGGTATTACATCGAGCTCTTCATCGACCCGAAGGACGAGAACACGATCTACGTCCTGAGCGCGCCCGCGTTGCGCTCGATTGACGGCGGCAAGACCTGGGAGACCCTGTCGGGGACGCACGGCGACTTCCACGACCTGTGGATCAACCCCGACGACTCCAATAACTTCATCATCTCGAACGACGGCGGCTCGGCGATCACCTTCGACCAGGGGAAGAGCTGGAGCCCGCAGAGCACGATGCCGACGGCTCAGTTCTACCGCATCAACGTCGACAACCAGTTCCCGTACCGGATCTACGGCGGGCAGCAGGACAACACGTCCGTGTCGATCGCCAGCCGCGAGCCCGGCGGCGGCATCACGACCGCCAGCTGGACGGCGTCGGCCGGAGGCGAGAGCGCGTTCCTCGCCTTCGACCCCGACGACCCGAGGTACGTGCTCGGCGGGAGCTATCAGGGCACGATCGAGGTCATCGACATCCGGGCGACCGCGGGCACGAACATCATGGCGGCTCCGATCCAGTACCTCGGCATGGACGCCGCCGACATGAAATACCGCTACAACTGGAACGCGCCGATCATCTGGAGCCGGCACGAGCCGAACACCTTCTACCACGGCGCGCAGTACCTGCTGAAGACGTCGGACCTCGGCAAGACCTGGAAGGAAGTGTCGCCCGACCTGACCCGCAACGAGAAGGCGAAGCAGGGCAGGCCAGGCGGCCCGTACACCAACGAGGCCGTCGGGGCCGAGAACTACGGGACGCTCGCCTACGTCGCGGAATCACCGCACGAGAAGGGCGTGATCTGGACCGGCAGCGACGACGGGTTGGTGCAGCTGACGCGTGACGGAGGCGCAACCTGGAAGAACGTCACGCCGGCCGGCCTCGCCGAGTGCCTGATCAACGCGATCGAGGTGTCGCCGTTCGACAAGGCAACCGCCTACATTGCCACCACCCGATACAAGTTCGACGATCACGCGCCGGGACTGTATAAGACCACCAACTACGGCGAGACGTGGACGAAGATCGACAGCGGCATCCCGGACGGCGCCTTCACCCGGGTCGTGCGGGAAGACGACGTGCGGCGCGACCTGCTCTTTGCGGGCACCGAACGCGGCGTGTTCATTTCGTGGAACGGCGGCGCCGACTGGTCGTCCTTCCAGCTGAACCTGCCCGTGACGCCGATCACCGATCTGCGCGTGCACAAGGGCAACCTGATCGCGGCCACCTCCGGCCGGTCGTTCTGGATACTCGACGACCTGGCCCTCATTCGCCAGTACAGGAGGGACACCCCGGCCTTTTCGGTCTATCAGCCGGCAAATGCCTACCTCTTCAACGGCGGAAGCGAGCTTGACGAATCGAAGGCGGACTTCACTGGAGCCAATACGTTCCGCGGCGTCAATCCTGCAAACGGCATCGTCATCTACTACCGGCTGCCGGAGCTCGAGGAGGACGACGAGGTCACGCTCGAGATCGCGGACGCCGAGGGGAAGACGGTTCGCACATTCTCGTCGAAGGATCCCGCCTTCAAGAGGTGGGACGGCGGACCGAGGCCGGACCCGGTGCTCTCGAAATCACAGGGCCTGAACCGATTCGTCTGGGACATGCGGTACCCGACGATACCGGGCGTTCCGGGTGTCTACATCGAAGCCAACTACCGCGGGCACAAGGCGGTGCCGGGCAGGTACCGGATTGCCTTGAAGGCGGGCGGCCGGACGGCGTCGACCGAAGCCGAGATCCTGGTCAATCCGCTCTATTCGACGACGGCCGCGGAGTACCGTGAGTACCACGCGGTGATGTCGAGCATGGAGCGCGAGCTTGCCGCGATACACGAGACCGTGAACGACCTGTACGAGAAGCAGACGCAGCTCGAGGCTCTGCTCGCGTCGCTGCCATCCGAGGAACGATACGCTGCCGTCAAGCGCGACGGCGAGGCGCTCCTCGAGAAACTGAAGGCGTGGGACGGAGACATGGTGCAGCGCAAGTCGCGGGCCTATGACGACGTGGAAAACTTTCCGAACAAGTTCACGGCCAACTACCTGTTCCTGGTCAACCAGACGGAAAGCGACCTTCCGCGGGTCAATCAGTCGTCGCTCGACCGGCTCGAGGAAATGAACGCGGAATGGACGGCCCTCAAGGCGCGATCCGATGCGATCGCGGCCACCGACATCCCGTCGCTCAACAGGAAGCTCTGGGATGTCGGGATCGGCGCGATCTGGAAGAAGTAGAAGGGGACGGGTCTTGCTCGCGCAAGCGAGACCCGTCCCCGACTAGTCGACGTCCGGCGCTGGCGGGCGCGGAAGCGCCCGGCCGCACCGTTCGCACTCACCCTCGGTCCCGAAGCACGGTACGCCGTCGCCCTGCGCCTCCGGGCAGAGGCCCGTGCCCGGCCACGGTTCGGTTCCTGTCGACGAGACCGGGATCGGCTGTGTCCTCGCCTGTGCTGGTTTCGGGGCGTCTGCCATCTCGTCGGACTCCTTCCGTCGGGTCAACTCTACACCCGCACCTGAGACGCCTCCGGTGCGCGCAGGAGGCGCTGGCCGCTCCGCCTACGGCCAGATGCCCCTCTTCAGCGTCACGTCGGCCACGCGCTTGACGGCGAGGATGTAGGCCGCCGTTCTGAGATCCACCGGCTCGAGCGCGCCCGTCCCTCCGTCCGATCCCCGTCGGCGCGACGCCAGTTCGGCCAGCGCGCCGTTGGTCGCGTTCTGCGTGTCGAGGACCGCGTCGGTCGCGCGGTGCATCTTCTTGAGCAGCTTCGCGTTGACTTCTTCCTCGTCCCACTGCTCGTTCTCGACGTTCTGGACCCACTCGAAGTAGCTCACGGTGACGCCGCCCGAGTTGGCCAGGATGTCGGGCAGCACCGGGATGCCCTTGCCGAACAGGATCCGGTCGGCGGCCGGCGTGGTCGGGCCGTTGGCGGCTTCCACGACGAACCGGGCCTTGACCCGGTCCGCGTTGTCCCCGCGCAGCTGGTTTTCGAGCGCGGCCGGGATGAGGATGTCGCACGGCAGCAGCAGCAACTCGTCGTTGCTCACGGCCTTCGTGCCGGCGAGCCCGACGACCGAGCCCGTCTTCGCCTTGTGTGCGATCGCGGCTGCCGGGTCGATGCCGCCTGGCGCATGAATGCCGCCGCGCGAGTCGCTGAGCGCGACGATCGTCGCGCCGGCTCGCGCGAACAGCTCCGCCGCGATCGAGCCGGCGTTGCCGAAGCCCTGAATGGCGACGGTCGCGCCGGCGACCGACTCGAGACCGGGCACGATGCCTCGGGACAGCGCGCGCTGGGCCGAGAACAGGCAGCCGCTGGCCGTCGCCTCCCGGCGGCCGAACGATCCGCCGAGGTCGACGGGCTTGCCGGTGACCACGGGCAGGTTGTTCCGGCCCGGGTGCATCATCTGGTACGTGTCGTAGATCCAGGCCATCGTCTCGGCCGTCGTGTTCACGTCGGGCGCGGGGATGTCGGTGTACGGGCCGATGTTCTCGCCGAGCTCGGCGATGAACCGCCGCGTAATCATCCGCACGTCGTCTTTCGTGAGCTCCTTCGGGTTGCAGACGACGCCGCCTTTGGCGCCGCCGAAGGGGATGTCGGCCACGGCGCACTTCCACGTCATCCAGGAGCCGAGCGCCCGGACCTCGTCGATCGTGACGTCCGGGTGGTAGCGGATGCCGCCCTTGCCAGGGCCGCGCACCTGGTTGTGGAGCACCCGATAACCGGTGAAGTTGCGGACGACGCCGTCGTGTGTCTGGATCGGAAACTCGACGGTGATGACCCGGTCGGGCGCGATCAGGAACTCGATGAGACCGCGCTTGAGCTCGGGCAAGTACTGAACGGCGTGCTCGAATTGCTGGCGTGCGATATGAAAGGGATTGAGGTCTTCCTGGATTGCCGGGACTTCTGCGAGTGTCGTGGATTCAGTCATCAGCCCCCTCGCGTTTCTGCGGGATGAGTGCGGAGGCGCATCTGGAGGGTGTGCCTCCAACCATCGATTCTACAGGAAGGCGGGCTGACGTTTCCTGATACTGTAGCCGGATGACGCACGGGATCGATTCGCCACTCCCCACACGGTTCTGTCAGGCACTCGTGGTCGTTGCCGTCGCGGGTGCGGCCGCCTGCGCGACTCCGCAGGAGGCCAGCCGGGAACCGGCTCCTCTCGCGGCCAGCCACGCCTCCGGCGCGCCGTCGACGCCGGCATCGGCGGGCGGCAACGCCGCGGTGTTCACGGGCACGGTGGCCGAGACGATCAACTCGGGCGGATACACGTACATTCGCCTCCAGTCCGGCGGCAAGGACGTGTGGGTGGCGGCCACGGAGATTCCCGTGAAGGACGGCGAGAGCCTGACCGTCGCGCTCGACATGCCGATGGAGAACTTCCACAGCACGACACTCGACCGCGACTTTCCGCTCGTGTACTTCGTCTCGGGCGTGGCGCGCGAGGGGCAGCCGCTCCCGGCCGCGGCCATCGCGCCCGGGGCAGCGCCTCCCATGGCTGCAGCGGCCGGTGCGAACCAGTCCGGCGCCGCCGGCGTGCGGCCGAACGCGCCGCCGGCCGGAGGGCTCGCCATTGCCGACGTGTGGGCGAAGCGCGCGTCGCTGTCGGGGACTGGCGTCACCGTGCGCGGCACCGTGGTCAAGGTCAATAACGGCATCATGGGCCTGAACTGGTTCCACCTGCAGGATGGTTCCGGGTCGGCCTCAGACGGCACGAACGATCTGACGGTGACGACCGACGCGCAGGTCAAAGTGGGGGACGTCGTCACCGTGTCCGGCACGCTCGCCACGAAGAAGGATTTCGGCGCCGGCTATTCGTACGAAGCCATCCTCGAGAACGCGACAGTCAAGTAGCTCCACCCAGGCCGCGACCCGATTCACCGACGCTCGCCGAACCGGCCGATTGGCACGGTCACGCCAACGACGCCCTGGACCGCCGGTCGATGGTCCACAGGTTGAACAGCCGAATCGGCTCGCCCGAGGTGCGGCTTCGCGCAAAGAGACCCGTTCCGCCAGCCGTCCAGAACCACTCGAGGCCGGCGCGCGTCCTGATGATGCGTCCGCGTACCCCTGCCTCGTAGAGCAGGGCTGTGCCCGACCAACTGGACAGACGCACCGGCGGCGCGAGCGCGACGTTGCCCTCGATGGCGATTCGCGGGTTGAGGTGGACCGTGAGCACGCCGCCGTAGGCCGGCATCCCGCCCACGAGCAGGGCCGTGCCTCCCGCGCGTGCGCCAATCTCGACTGGCGGCGGTCGCACACTGACACCCCCTCCGCGGCGACTTCCGGGGTTCGCCGTGAAGGAATGCGTCAACGCGGAGGCCGACGGCTCATGGCCGCCTGTTCGAGCGAGGAATGGGAGCTGCCGGTCGCCAGACCCTATTTGATCTTGCGCTTGATGAGCCCCCGCAGCGCGTCGGTGGCCTTCTCGGTCGCCTCGCGCTTGGCGCCTGCCGCGGCCATCGAGGCCAGCGTGCCCACGTCGGGCCGGACCTTCGGATCTTCGATCGTGCCGGTGAGCGTGAGTGGCACCGGAACCCAGCCCTCGTTGTCGGCGAGCACGTCGAGCACCGTGGCGCTCGTGCCCTCGACTCTGAGGCCCTCGCGCGGCGTGGCGAGCGCGAGCTGGAAATCAATCGGGCCTTCGAGATCCGCTTCGCCGCTGAGATCCAGTCGAGCGGCCGGGGTCGTGAGCCGGAACGGGTCGAGCGTGACGAGGCCGCCTGCCATCCTGAAGCTCACCTGCGTCGCCTCGTATGCCGCATTCGCCAGTACCGGCTTGCCGATGGCTTCATCGATCCTCGCGAACAGAGGAGAAGCGGGAAACTGGCCGGGGGAGAGCTGCAGCTCGCCGGATGCCGTGAGTTGTGCGGTGTCCGGCCCGGAACCTCGGGCGTCGAAGCGCGACGTGGCGGGTCCGAGTCCGCCCGGCGTGCCCAGCATCGTGTTCAGGTCGTGCGCGCCGGTGGCCTCGAGCACGTAGGTGAACGGCACAGGATTGAAGTCGATGGCCGTACGGGCCGTGACGGTTCCCGAGGCCATCGACAGGCGCAACTCGGCGACGGAGAATTTCGCGTCGGCAAGCTCGAACGAGCCGGTGATGTCGCTGAGCGTCTCGGCGCCGGCCTCCACCGTGGCGACCGACAGCGTGCCACGCGCCGAGAGGCCGCTCACGCCCGGGCGAGCCGGATCGAGGGTGAGGTCGGTCATGTCGAAGTCGAAACCCTCCACACGCACCTGTTGCGCGCCTGCCGCATCGGCAGCGACGAGGGCGGCGTCCTCGATCCGCACGAGCCTCACGTCGAGAGCGAAACTGCCGTTTGCTGCGTCGCCGGCGACCGGCGCGGCCGCCGAGCCGGCGTCGTCCGCGTTTGAGGGCGTCGCGCTCCCGGCCGGCGGGTCGGCGGCCGGCGTGTTTGCGCGAGGCGACGCCGACGAGGGAGCCGCTGCCGCGGTGTAGGTCAGCCGAGGCCGGGCGACGAGTACGCGATCGATCGCGACGGTTCCGCCAAGGAGCGGCAGTATCTGGTGCTCGAACACCAGTTGGTCCGCCGCGAACGCGAGCTCGCCCCCGTCTCCCGGGACCGTGCCCGTGACGCCCGAGAGGACGAGGCCTTTCAGCAGGTTCAGCCGGAAGCCTTCTGCCGAAATCTGGATCCCCGTGTTCTGGCCCACGGTGTTCAGCACGGCGCGGCCCAGTTCGGGCGAGTCCCAGTCACGGGCGATGAGAAAACCGGCAAGGACAAGGAGGATGGCGAAGACGACGAGTATCTTTTTCAGCATGTCAGGTCTGGAAGAGCGGGAGCGCCGCGATCCGGCGGTCGATCTCCTCGATCAGCAGATCATAAGCCGGAGCGCTCGTGCCGCGGTACCTCTGCGTGAACTGCTGCTGTGAAAGGCCCTCGGGAAGGTCATGTGTCGCAGGCATGACGTGATCTTCCGCGAAACTCTGCTGGATTCGTGCCTGAATCTGCCGCGCAGAGGCCTCCGCTTCCGTGGCCAGGCGTCCGAACGTGGTGCCCGCCCGGTCGGCCGCGAGGTCCACGAACGAGAACCCGCTGCCTCGCCGCGCGTCGTCGATCTCCTTGTACAGGCCGATCACGTTGGCGACCGGCGCGCCGGCAGCGGCCGAGAGGGCCGCCGAAATCGTGAAATGCTGCGCCAGGTCGCCTCGACCCTGCAGCAGGATGCGCCGGCGCGGCGCGCGCGGCCAGGCCTCGGCCTCGGGTGTCAGCACTCTCAGCGGCTTCCCGTTGACGTAGAACGCGACCGCCAGAAGGGCCACCCGGTTCTCGTCGGCGGCCGATCCGGCCGCCGATCGTGCCCCGGAGAGAGCCATCACCGGGCCCACGAGAGCGGCGAGCGACGCCCGGGACGGAAGCCGCTCTGCGACCTCGACGATGCGGGCGTGATAGGCACGGAGCCGTTCGACGTCCTCGGGCGGCAGGAGGAGTGGCTGCGCCTGCGGCTGGGATGCCCGCGCAGCTCCGAGCGAGGCCAGAAGCGCGAGGACGGTCACCGTCATTCTCATCGTCTCTGGCATCCTACCGGGCCGACCGAGCCCATTGCCACTGATTCGGTCCGGCGACCGGCAGAGGTCTATAATTTCGGTTTGTGATACACAAAATCCTTGCCGCCCTCATCCTTGCTGCCGCCGCCGCGGCCTGCAGCGCGTCCGACTCCGAAGAGCAGGCGCGGACGGTTCAGCCTGGCGCACCGGGCGAGCCGAGCCGCGAGGTCGCGGCGAGCGCCGGGGCGACGCCGGGGTATGCCGAGGCCGACATCGCGTTCATGCAGGGCATGATCCACCATCACGCCCAGGCGCTCGACATGACGGAGTTGCTCGCCACGCGCACCGAGCGCGACGACATGCGGTTGCTCGCCAGGCGCATCGACGTCTCGCAGACCGACGAGATTCGCATGATGCAGCAGTTTCTGCGCGACCGGGGAGCCGAGGTGCCCGATGAGCACGCGCACCACATGCCGGGCGCTCCGCTCATGCCGGGCATGCTGACCCCTGACCAGATGGCGCAGCTCTCGGCGGCCAAGGGCACCGAGTTCGACCGGCTCTTCCTGCAGTTCATGATTCAGCATCATCAGGGCGCGCTGACCATGGTCACGGAGCTCTTCAAGAGCCCTGGCGCCGGGCAGGAATCGAACATCTTCGCGTTCGCGTCCGACGTGGAGGCCGACCAGAGCATGGAGATCGATCGCATGGGCGCCATGCTGGCGGCGCTTCGCTGAGCCTCGCATCGGCCGTCGTTCCACACATTTCGATTCAAGAGAGGTTTCTGACGTGAGAGCACCTGCAACGACCAGACAGTCGAACGCCACGCAACCGCGAATGGGGGCATGGGGCCTGCTCATCGGGGCCGTGCTGGTAGCCACCACGGCAAGCGGGCTCTACGGGCAGGGGCAGTCCGGCCCGGCAGATCCGCGCGTGGGTCTGAGGCCCGGTGTGACCGACGCCGGCGAGGCGGCCTGGAACATGGAGCTTCTGGCCAACATGCCGCGGCCGAAGGGCTTCGACGATCCGGACGGGCAGGGCGGGCTGAACTTCGCGAACTCCGATCTGGCGTTCCAGCGGAACCAGTTGTTCCTCGGCAACTTCAACGGATTCAACTTCTACGACATCGAGGATCCGCGGCGCCCGAGGCTGCGCGTGTCGGTGCCGTGTCCGGGCGGCCAGGGCGACCTGTCGATCTACGGCAATCTGCTTTTCATGTCGGTGGAGCAGACGCGGGGCCGGCTCGACTGCGGCATTCAGGGGGTCGAAGCGCCGGTGAGCGCCGAGCGGTTCCGTGGCGTGCGAATCTTCGACGTGTCCGACATGAGCAATCCGAAACAGATTGCCGCGATCCAGACCTGCCGCGGCTCGCACACGCACACGCTCGTCATCGCGCCGAAGGACCCCGACAACATCTACGTCTACGGGTCGGGGACGAGCTCGGTTCGGTCGTCGGAAGAACTGGCCGGCTGCTCC
Source organism: uncultured Acidobacteriota bacterium (assembly GCA_963752045.1). Classification (GTDB taxonomy): domain Bacteria; phylum Acidobacteriota; class Vicinamibacteria; order Vicinamibacterales; family SCN-69-37; genus DATKDF01. Next base: position 196,059 of record CAVVWN010000005.1, read on the forward strand.
GACAGGGAGCCCAGCTGAGGATGCGGCCACCGCGCTCTTCAGCATCGACGTGATCCAGGTGCCGCTTGCCGCGCCAGAGAACGCGCGCATCGTCAACCGGCCCCGGATTTTCGCCGATCCGGCGACGGGCGCCATCGCCGGCCTCTGGCAGGGCGGAGACCACGGCCCCGGCACGCAGGTGTCGCGTCGCACCAACCAGTGTCACGACATCACGGTGTACGAGGAGATCGGGCTGGCGGCCGGCGCCTGCTCCGGAAACGGAATCCTGCTCGACGTGTCCGACCCGGTCAATCCGGTGCGCATCGACCAGGTGAGCGACGTGAACTTCGCCTACTGGCATTCGGCCACGTTCAACAACGACGGCACCAAGGTGATCTTCACCGACGAGTGGGGCGGCGGGACCCAGCCGCGTTGCCGCGACACGGACCTGCCGACCTGGGGCGCCAACGCGATCTTCGACATCGCCGACCGCAAGATGCGGTTCGCGGGCTACTACAAGATTCCGGCGCCGCAGACCGAGGTCGAAAACTGCGTGGCCCACAACGGGTCTCTGATTCCCGTGCCGGGCCGCGACATCATGGTGCAGGCTTGGTACCAGGGCGGCTTGTCGGTGTTCGACTTCACCGACGGCGCAAGTGCCACCGAGATTGCCTACTTCGACCGTGGGCCGTACGACGCCGAGAAGCTCTTCGTGGCCGGGTACTGGTCCACCTACTGGTACGACGGTCACATCTATGGTTCCGAGATCGCGCGTGGGCTCGACGTCTTCCGCCTCACGCCGAGCGAGCACTTGTCGCAGAACGAGCTCGATGCGGCGGCGCTCGTGCGCTTCGACGAGTTCAACGCCCAGAGCCAGCCGAAGATGTCCTGGCCTGCCGTGCCGGTCGTCGCGCGGGCCTATCTGGACCAGCTCGTCCGCAGCCGGGGTATTTCCGAGGCTCGCGCCGCCGCCGTACGCACCGCCATCGAGAGCGGTGACGCAGGGCAGCGGGCAGCGCTTGCCGCAGAGCTCGAAGGCGAGGCCGGAGCCGCCGGCCGCATCGACGCGAGCCGCCTCAGGGCGCTTGCCGAGACGCTTCGCAACCTCCGCCGCTGACCGACATTTCAAGCGTAGGGCGGACTGCTCCAAGACTCTTGAGGTCAGCGGTGTTACGCTGACCGTTGGTGTCTGCCAACAAACTGGCGCGCGGCGCGCGGCGTGCGGCAGCTGTCGCGCTGGCCGTGTGCTGGGCGGGAGTGTCGCCGGCCGTCGCCGGGAGCTGGGGGAGCGTGCGCCTGGCCGGTGGCGCCGCAGCCGCCCGCGACGTCGCCGGACTCGGCGACCCCAATCGTCCAGCCGCCAACTTCCTGGTCGACCTGGCCAGCGCGGTGAATGCCCGGCTCGTGGCCGAAGACGCCACCCCCGCGTCGACGCTCATCGAGTACCTCGACTACCTGGCAGAACTTCGGGCAGCTCTCGATGCGGTGCCAGGGGGACTTGCGCTGCCTCCTGACCAACCAGCTCCCGTGCCCGATCCGCTCGGTCGGGCGCTCGACCTCCTGGGGCTCCGCGTCGACGCCGATGGCCGCGCGGCCGTGCCGGCCGCGGATGCGGTCACCGTGCGCCGCCAGCGATGGCTGCTCGCGATCGGAATCGATTCGGCGGCGGTTGGCGAGCGGCTGTCGAGAGGCGAAACCGTCACGCTCGTCTGGCGCGACGACGAGTTGCCGCTTCCGCTGCCTGACCTCTGGCAGAGCAAGGTGTTCGAGGGGCGGGACGCCTCGGTTCGCGATCTCGTGGCGACGCCCAGGGCATTGCTGCTGTACCTCGGCCTCGTGAATCTCGATCGCGAGACGCTCGACTGGCTTGGAAGCCAGCCCGACCTGTTCGAGACCATCTTCGATGACGCGTCGGGGTCGTTTGCCGCGTTCGCGCGCAGCCTGCGCGTGCGCGGCAACGCCGTCGAGGTGCCTGGCGGCGCGGCGGAGCTGGCCGTCTGGGAGGATCTCGTGGGCGCGCGCGCGACCGACGTCGAGCGGTTCGTCACGCGGCTGCTCGATCGGCGTGACGGCCGGCTCGCCTACTTCTACGACACGGCCGCGCAGCTCGACCGGCCGTCGCGCGCCTTCATGCTCGGCGCGCACCTCGAGGGGCCGGCGCGCTGGTCGGCCCGCCGGCGCTTCGTGCGCCGGGTGTACGACCAGTTCGCGAAGTTCGCGCCCACGTGGCGCGCGCACGAGCGGCCGTTCTTCCGGCCCGTGGTCGATCCGGCGCTCGTGCTCGCGGTCGTCGACGTCGCCTCCGACGGCACGGCCGGCCCGTCGTGGTGGACGGCCGTTCTCGAGCACGCCGCGACCGCTTGTCGGTGGACGCGCGAGCCGGCGCCCGTGCGCAGACGTCCGGCCGTAGCCGATGCGGCCTGGATGCTCGGGTGGGTGTTCGACAAGGAGGGCAACCCCGAAGCGCGCCTGGCCATGCTGCGGCTCCTGCAGCGCCGCTTTTCGCTCGAACCTGAAGCCTCTGCCGGCGACCTCGAGGTGGCGCTCTGCGCGCGACTCCACATGCCGGCCCTGGTCCTCTCACTCGACAGGATGCGCGTCGGGTCCGCCGCGCTCCATGCGGAGCTGGTGCTCGCGTCGCGCCGGCTCACGCGAGCCGGTGACGCCGGCTTACCGACGCTTCGCGCATGGCAGGCGGCGATCGCCCTGGTGGAACAGTGGTCGCGGCAGGCCGACGTGCCGGCGGGTACCGTCGAACCGATGCTCGCGTCGCTCGCCGATGCCGCCCCTGAGACGCCCGGTGACGGGCACGGCGCGATCGCCGGGTGGGTATTCGCCGTGTTGCTCGACGTCGCAGGCGTCGAATCGGTGGAAGGCAGCGACCTGGAGGCCAGGGCGCTCGGCGCGCTCGCTGGACTCGGGCGCAGCGACGACGTGGAGTTCGAGTGGGACGGCCTTCGGTATCGGCTCGACCGTGCCGGCGCGGCCGCGCGTTCCGCCTCGACCGTCAGGGACGTGGCGATGGGACCGCGGCTCGAGCACATCGGCCGCCTGCTTGACGCCGCGGCCAGGCTCGAGCGGGAGCCCGGTTCGGCGGCCGCCGTCGAGGCCGCCCTCGTCTCGCTCGGCGAGGTGTCTTCGGCCATGGTCGACACGACGGGGCAGCCGATCGAAGGCCAGATCAGCGAGCGGATCGCGGCGGCGATGCGATCATTCGAGCGCGCCTCGTCCGGGGCCGATGCGGCCACTGCTCGGGGCGAGCGACAGCAGCTCCTGGCCGTTGTCGACATGGTCACGGGCGACGTGCTGCCGGCGATGGCCTACGCCCTCGCCATGTCTCCGGTGGCCGGTCCACCCGAGATCTACGCCGAGTCGTACCGGTTCCACGACCTCGGAGACGACCTCCCGGCCGGCAGGTTCGAGACGGCGGCGTGGTCGGTTCCGCGTGTCGTGGCGAGACCCGAGGGCGGCAGCCGCGTGAGCGGCGCGCTTCTCGGCCTGGACCTTGCGCGAGCGCCGGATCGGCTCCGCCGCCCGGCGGGCGACGGCCTCGCCGACAGTCCCGTGATTACAGAAGCCGACTACACCACGATTGCCGCGCGGCTGGTGTTGCGCGCGCGCGTCGTGGACTGGGAGGCGGCTGGACGCGCCGTGGCTCAGGCCATCGCCCGCGGCCGTCAAATCGTGTCGGAGTGGGCGGTCGAGCCGCCGCCGGATGCCGTGGTCGAAGAGACGCTCGCCGCGGCGGCAATGAGCGCCTGGCGCGCGAGCATCGCGCGTTGGCTCATCGCGAGGGGCGACGTGACCGCAATCCGCCGTTTCTTCACGATGACCGATTTTCACCGGCTCGGCACCTCCGGCGATCTGCCCGAGGCCTGGGGACAGTCCGGATGGTTGATCGAGTCCTGCTGGTGCCTGCGGCAACCGACGCGCCGGCCTCCGGAGGACTGGCTGGGCCGGACGGCGAGCCTCTCGGCGGCCGTCTCGAGCGACCTGCCGCTGCGGCTCACAGAACTTCTCGATGAGATCGGCCTGCCGCACGCGCTTGTCGAGCCGCTGCTGCCGATGGCGGCCGAGGACGCGATCGAGCACGCCAGACAAATCTCGACGGCCGACTGGGAAGCGTTCGCGTGGCCGCGCGACCTCGAGGCCGGGCGCCTCGAGAGCTACCTCCTGGCGCTCTTGGCCGATGGACTGCTGGTCGCGCCGCGCGGCACACCACCCAGGGTGCGCTGACCGATGCGAGCCATGCTTCTCGTCATCGTCGCCTTCGCTTTCGCCGCGGCCCAGGCTCCGGAACAGCGGGTGATCATCGTCGATCCGGACGCCGAGACGCTGCTCGTCGGGCCGTCGCGGCTCCGCGCCGTTGTCGAGCCGGCCATTCCGGTGCCGGTGAGCGTGGTGTTCCAGGTCGACGGCGTCGACGTGTGCCGCGTGACGACTTCGCCCTTCGAGTGCGAGTGGAATGCGGGGGCTCTCGTCGTGTCGAGGGTCGTGCGCGTCGTCGCCACGTTCGACGGCGGCCGCCGCGCAACCGCCGCCGTCCGCACCCGTCAGCTGGAGGCCTCCGAAACGCAGGTGGACGCGATTACCGTGTCGACACATGTCACCGACGAGTCGGGCCGCTTCGTGACGGGCCTGCGGGCATCGGACTTCACGATCCTCGAAGACGGCGTGCCTCAGACCGTGCAGTTGCTTGGCGCCGGAGAGATACCGGCCGAAGTGCTGCTTGCGCTCGACGTCAGCCGGAGCATGGAGCCCGAGATCGAGGACCTGAAGGTGACGGTACGGCAGTTCGTCGATGCGCTGCCCGATACGGCGCACGTGGCGGTGTCGGCCTTCAACAGCAATCTCTTCGTCATCACGCCGTTCGAGTCCGATCGGGAGGCCCGCACGGCCGGCCTCGGCCGTCTACGGGCCTGGGGGCTCACGGCGATCTACGACACCATGATCCGGTCGGTGGGCCTCTTGCGCGAACGAGGGACGCGCCGCGCGCTGGTCTTTTTCACCGACGGGGAAGACGTGGCCAGCCGGTCGTCGGTCGAGACGGCGCGTGTCGCGCTCCAGTCGAGCGACATCCTGCTCTATATCGTCGCCACCGGGCGGGCGGGAAGCGACCGGGAGCTGCGCGCGCAGCTCGGCGGTCTGGCCCGGGAGACCGGCGGCGCGTTCTATCACGCCGCGCGGCTCTCGCACACGGCCGATCACTTCAGTGAGATCGCCGTCGACATGGCGAACCAGTACCTGCTGGCGTTTTCGCCGAAGCGCCCGCTCGGCGACGGCAAGTGGCGCGCGCTCACGGTGAAGGTCGACAACCCGAAGTACGATGTGCGGGCGCGCACGGGCTACTTCGCCCGGCGCTACTCCGAGGTCAGACGATGAGGCGATTCACGATCGCGGCGGTTGGGATTCTGGCGGCCGCCGTCTGCCTTCGGGTCTCGGCACAGGAGCCCGGGCGCCAGGTGTTTCGCAGCGGCGTGGATCTGGTCACCATCATGGTCTACGTCGTCGATGGCGAGGGCCGGCCGGTACCGGGCCTCACGCCCGACGATTTCGTCGTGGAGCTCGACGGCCGGCGCCGGCCGGTGCGCGCGCTCGACTACCGCGAGACCGTGACCGCCACCGCGGTCGGCGGTCCGCCCGCCGTGACCGGAACCACGAACGTCCGCACCGCGAGCGGCGGTCGTGTCTTCATGCTGCTCTTCGACGACCTGTCGTTCCTGCCCACGTCGCCGGATCTGCTCGAGCTGCGCACCGCGCTCGCGCGCATGGTGAGCGAGCTTGCACCGCAGGACCGGATCGGACTCGCGACGACGAGCGGGCGAGGTCCGACCGTCAGTCCGACGTCCGACCATGCGCGCGTTGCCGCCGCAGTGCGCGCGATCAGGGGGCGCGCGCCGCAGTACACGGTGGTGGGTATTTACGTCTCGCTCATCGAGGCGATGGAGATCCTGCGGGGCGGGTTCGGCGCCGCCGCCGTCGAGGGAGTCGCCTCGCGCGAATGCCGGCTGCAGAACATCGACGTCGCCGAGGTCTGCGCGTCGATCATCGAGGGACAGGCGCGCGTCGTGCTCGACGAGACGCGCGACCGGACCGCCATGCAGCTCCGATCGTACGAAGGCGTGCTGGGCTCTCTGGCGAGCGAACCGCGCCCGCGCATTCTGGTACTGGTCTCTGACGGCCTTGCGACGGGTGGCATCGTGGGATTCACGAGTGACCTGACCGAAGTGTCGCGCGCGGCGGCCGAGGCCAACACACAGCTTTACGCCATCGTCGGCGACCGCGACCACGCGCTCACCACCGACATCGACCGCGGGCGGGTGAAGGCACGGTCGGAGGAGGTGGCGCTGCTGCATGACGGCATCGAGAGCATCGCCGGATCGGTCGGCGGAGCGCTGTTCCGGCTGGTCGGTTCGGCCGACCGGCTCTTCGACCGGATGCTTCGGGAATCGGCTGGCGTGTACGAAATCGGCGTCGACGCCCCGCCGGGCGACAGCACCCGGTTGCCCGAGCTGAGCGTCTCGGTCAACAGGCCCGGTGCGACCGTGCGCGCCAACCGCCGCGCGCTCGTTTCCACCGTCGCTGCCGACCGCCCCATTGCCGCCGACGAGGTTCGCCGCGTGCTCGGCGATGGGGCAACCGCCGTCGGCGTGCCCATGTCGGTGGCGGCCTCGTTCCGGCGGGCCCCGAGCAGCCTCGACCTTCAGTTGGCCGTGGACCTGGCCGTGCCGGACTCGGCGATCGCGCCCCTCGAAGTGGCGTTTGCCGTCGTCGATGCCGATGGGAAGGCCGTGAAGTCGGGGTCCGGGACGATTGCCGACGAGGCCCGTGACGGCGAGTACCGGTTCTCGTTCTCCGTTCCCCTGGCAGAGGGACGGTACGCATTGCGGATCGCCGTCACCGATCCGGACGGGCGGGTTGGCGGCGTCGAGCACCCGGTGACGCTCGCGCTCGAGCCGATGGGCCGGCTCCTCGCGAGCAATCTGCTCACCGGCTGGGTCGACCAGCAAGGCACGCGGCGCTTCCTCGGTCTGGCGCGCCTGCCGACGGCGGCCGTCGCCGCCGACATCGGCCTCGAGCTCTACCCGGCAGACCAGTCGGCACCGGCCGGCACGGTGTCCGTGCGCCTCGACCTGGCCGAAGTCGGTCAGACGCAGCCGATTGCCTCGGCCACGTTCGCTGCCACGGCGCTGGCAGACCGGTGGCAGGTGCGGACATCGGTTCCGGTCGACACGCTGTCGCCCGGACTCTTCACCCTGACGGCCACCGTGCTCGACGAGGGCGTCGCGGTTGGGTCGCGGACGACGACGCTCGAGAAGTCGAGCGAGCCCGTCGACGCGGGGCCGGCGCGCCCGGCGTTGCCGTCACGCGGAGCCGTCATCGAAGCGCTCACCGGGGAGCTGCGCGGCGTCCGGCGCCCGTTCGACCCCGCGCCATTTCTCGCGCCGGCGCTCGCTCGCGAGGCGGTCCGCGCGCTTGCGGCCTCGGCCGGGGAGCCGGTGCCCGAGTCGCTCGGCGAGGCCGCAGGCTCGGACGAGGCCTGGTGGGAGGCGGTGGCTGTCGCGGCCCGCGAGTCGCGCACGGCCGTCGGCGCCTTCGCGCGCGGCCTGCAGAATCTCCGCGCGCCAAACCCGGCCGCCGCCATCACGCAGTTCGAGCTGGCGGTCGAACGCGCGCCGGCATCGGTCGATGCGGTCAGGTACCTTGGCGCCGCCCATGCCGCCGCACGCGGCGATGTCAGCGCCGCCGGCGCCTGGCAGCTCGCGCTCGCCGGACCTGACGTCCCGCTCGACTGGCATCTGGCGCAGGTGGACGCGCTCGTGCGCATCGGCGACTGGACCGCGGCCCGTGCCGAGCTCGATGCACTTCGGGGCCGGTTCCCTGATTCGCTCGAGGTGCTCGTGCGTCAGGTGGAGGTCGGCTTGGCCGACGGGCGCGTCGACGAGACCCGTCCGCTCGTCACACGGCTGCTCGAGGTGAAGCCGGCTGATCTCGACGCACGCTGGTGGCAGCTCGTGCTCGCCTTTGCCGATGCGGTCGATCCGGTCCGGCCAGAGGCAGTGCCGCCGTTTCTCGATCTAGCCAACCAGTATCTCGACGCCGACGGCCCACGCGCCGAGATCGTGCGTGCGTGGGTCGCGGCGCTCAGCCGTCGGCCCTGAGCGCGCGCGCCGGACTGACCCGTGTGGCGCGCCGCGCCGGCAGCAGACACGCGCCGGCCGAGACGGCCAGGAGCGAGAGCGCCGCCGCCGCGAACGTCGCCGGGTCGAACGGCGTCACGCCGTAGAGCAGGCTCGCCATGAGGCGCGTCGTCGCCAACGCGCCGGCCAGGCCGAACACGAGACCGACGACCGAGAGCTTGACGCCGCCCCACATCACGAGCGCGAGCACCTGGCTGCGATCCGCGCCTACCGCCATGCGGATGCCGATCTCGCGCTGACGTTCGCTGACGACGTACGAGAGCACGCCGTAAATGCCGACGGCCGCGAGCGCCAGCGCCAGCGCCGCAAACACGCCGAGCAGCCAGCTCGTGATGCGCGGCGTCGCCAGCGCGCGGCCGACCACGTCGTCCATCGACTGAACGGCGGAGATTGGCAGGTTCGCGTCGAGCCGGCGAACCTCCTGCCGCACGGGCTCGACGAGTTGATACGGATCCGACGAGGCCGTCTTGATCACGAGCGTCGTGTTCAGTGACGGGCCGCCCGTCGACTGGTGCCATTGGCCAATCGGCCGGTAGAACTTCGGCTTGATCTCTTCGGTCAGGCCGTTGTGTTTCACGTTGCCGACGATGCCGACGACGGTGACCCAGGGGCGGGTGGTGTTGGCGCCGAGACGGAACCGTCCGCCGAGCGCGTCGCGGCCGCTCCAGTACTTCTCGGCCATGGCCTCGTTGATGAGTCCGACATCCTCGGCCCCGCTCGTGTCGGCGTCGGTGAACCAGCGGCCGCGGATCAGGCGTTCACCCAGGGCCTCGGGTCCGCCGGCGCTCGCGATCTGCCAGTCTCCAGGCGCGCTCACACCTGGCGGCGGCTGATAGCCCTCGACCTGCAGACCCCAGTCGCCGATGGCGCCCCCGAGCGGCAGCAGGCGAAGGTAGCCGGCCTCGTCGACGCCCGGCAGCGCGCGAACGCGGGCGACGAGGTCGCTCCAGAACTGCACCGACCGTTCGGGCGTGCCGTAGGTGGCCTGCGGCAGCGACAGCCGGACCGTCAGCACGCGCTCGGGCACGAATCCGAGGTCGATGCTCGAGAGCGTCCAGAGCGTGCGGGCCATCAACCCGGCGCCGGAGAGGAGGATCACGGCGAGCGCGGTCTCGGCAATCACCAGCGCGCCGCGGAGCCGGCGGCGACGGAGACTCGCCGACGCCCCTCCCGACCCGTCCTTGAGCGAATCCACGAGGTCGACGCGCGCGGCACGCACGGCAGGCACGAGGCCGAAGAGCAGCACCGTGGCCACGGTCAGTGCAAGCGCGAACATCAGCACCGTGGTGTCGAGTGAGATCGACGCGGCTCGCGGCAGCGAGGTGAGCGTGGCTGATTCGAGCGCGCCGAGCGCCAGCGCGGCCACGGCCAGGCCCAGAACGGCTGCCCCGACCGCCAGCACGCAGCCCTCCGTGAGCAGTTGCCGCACGAGACGGGCGCGGCTCGCGCCGAGCGCGCCGCGCACGCTCATCTCACGCGCGCGGCTCTCGGCACGCACGAGCTGCAGGTTCGCGACGTTGGCGCAGGCAATGAGCAGCAGAAAGCCCACGGCGCCGAAGAGCAGCAGGAGCGCCGGACGCACGGCGGCAAGCGCTTCATCGCTCGTCGTGACGGCGAACGCCGAGAACTGCATGGCCTCTGGGTAGAGCCCATCGGCCGTGTGCTTCGCCGCGAGCGCGGTCAGTTGCGCGTTGGCTTCGGCCACCGTCGCGCCCGGCGCGAGCCGGGCGGCCGCGTACAGGCCGTGGCTGCCGCGGTTGGCGGCGGTGAGCGCATAGGGCAGCCACAGGTCGGTTGGTTCCTCGGCCTCCACCACGAAGTCGGTCGGCAGCCGAAACTCCCGCGGCATCACGCCGACGACTTCACGCGCGACACCATCGAGGTCGATCCGGCGGCCCAGCACGTTGGGCTCACCGCCGAACCGCCGCATCCACAGCCCGTGGCTGATGACGACGACGGTGGCCGGGTCGGCGAGGGCCTCGGCCTCGGTGAACGTCCGGCCCATCGCTGGAGCGACGCCGAGCACGCTGAAGACTTCGGGCGTGACGAAGCCGGCACCCACGCGAATCGGATCGTCGCCGCCGGTCAGGTTGACGGCAACCGTGCCCCAGGCGCCGGCCTCGGCAAACGCGGGCACGAGCGTCTGGTAGTCGACCGCTTCGGCGTCGGATACCCAGGTCTTGTCGAAGCCTCGCCACTTGCTCCAGACCATCACGGTGCGGTCCGGTTCGGCGTAGGGAAGCGGTGCGAAGAGGACGTGCCGCACCACGCTGAAGACCGCGGTGTTCGCGCCGATGCCGAGCGCCAGCGTGACGAGCGCCGCCGCCGTGAAGCCCCGCGCGGCGGCGAGCGAGCGCAGCGCGTAGCGGATGTCTTGCCAGATGGCCGATGGCATCGGGTCTCCTCTCGGTTGGCGCGGGTCGGGATCCAGCAGGGGAGAGCCGCCGCTGCCGCGTCGCGTCCATCCCGCGTGCGCGGCCTGCATCAGGTACCAGCCCGCGGCGCGACGCTTCCGCGCGCGCCGCATCACGTACCCGTCGTCGAGATCATCGAGCAGGTCCGCGCGGTCGCGGCCGGCGACCAGGCGCGCCGCGAGCCAGCGCAACGGTCGAGGTGGAGCCTGCGGCTCCGGTCTCACATCGACTCCAGCTTTGGCTTGAGCCCGCGCGTCATCCGGACCCATGTGTTGTAAGCGTGTGCCAGGGCCGTCTTGCCCGCCGGCTCGAGCGCGAAGATCCTGCGGCGGCGTTCACCCGGCGCCGAAGGCTCGGCGATGCGCGACCGCACGAGACCCTTGGCTTCGGCGCGATCGAGCGTGGTGTGTACCGCGCCTATCCAGACCGTGCGTCCGCTTCCGTCCTCCACCGTTTCCCGGATGGCCGCGCCCGAGGCGCGATCGCCGAGGCGCAGGATCGCGAGCAGGACCAGCTGTTCGAATTCGCCCAGGTATACCGGCATGGCTGTGATTCTACAATGTAGTATGACGAGCCGCGCCGGCAGAACGTTGCACCGCCGGTCCCGCGTTGGACCTCGAATTGGCGGGGGCCTCTACCTATCGCCGCGGTACGAGCTTCAGCAGGCGTCCTGCCGCGTTGTCGGTCAGGAGGTACAGGGCGCCGTCCGGTCCCTGCGCGACGTCGCGGATTCGCTCGGCTTCCGGCTGCAGGTCGGTGAGCAGGCGCTCCTCGCCCGTGACGCGCGCGCCGTCGACGTCGAGCCGCACCAGAGCCTTGCTGCCAAGGCCGCCGATGAACAGGCTGCCCTTCCAGGCGGGGAAGAGATCGCCGGTGTAGAACGTCATCCCGCCCGGGGCGATGACCGGGTCCCAGTAGTAGATGGGCTGCTCCATGCCGTCTTTGGCCGTGATGCCGCCGGTGATGGCGCCGCCGCGGTACTCGATGCCGTAGGCAATCGTCGGCCATCCGTAGTCTTTGCCCTTGCCGACGACGTTCAGCTCGTCGCCGCCGCGCGTGCCGTGTTCGACTTCCCAGAGCTCGCCCGTCTCGGGATGAAGCGTCGCGCCCTGGATGTTGCGGTGGCCGATGGAGAAGATCTCGGGTCGCGCCCCGGCCGTGCCGACAAACGGGTTGTCTGACGGGATCGATCCGTCCGGGTTCACGCGCGCGATCTTGCCGATGAGCACGTCGAGATTCTGCGCCTGCATGCGCCCGGGCGTGATGGACCGGTCGCCCTGAGTGATGAAGAGCGTGCCGTCGCGCGCGAAGACCAGACGGCTACCGAAGTGCAGGCGCGAGTTCATCGAGGGCACCTGGTGGTAGATGACCTCGACGTTCTCAACCCGCGGCGCCGCGCCGTCGACGAGCACGCCGCGCGCCGCTGCCGTGTTGTTCGTGCCGTCCTCGTGTGGTTCCGAGAAGCTCCAGTAGATGAGGCGGGTGGTCGCGAAGTCCGGGCCGAGCTCCACGTCGAGCAGCCCGCCCTGTCCCCGCGCGTCGACGGCCGGCAGTCCGGCCACTGGTTCCGACATCGTACCGTCGGCGCTGACGATGCGCAGCCGGCCGGGCCGTTCGGTCACGAGCATGCGGCCGTCCGGCAGAAACGTCATGCCCCACGGGTTCTCGAGTCCTGACGCCACCGTGACCACGTCGAACTCCACGCCGGCCTTGCGTTCGGGCGCGCGCGTCTGGCCGGGAAATGCGGGCCGTTGGTCAGGCGCGTTCGGCGGACGAGGGTTGGCGCCGCCCTGCGGCGTCTGCAATGCCGAGGCGGATACGGACAGTGAGAGAGCGAAGACAGTGACGAACGACAGTGGGCGCATGCGGAGATCTTACGCGATCTCGCACCGCGGACCCCCAAGCGGCGTCGGGCGCTCGGAGTCGCGTCAGTCGAACGACAGTGTGGACGTGAGCGAATCGAGTAACTGGTCCACGGCCTTGCGGCCGCGGTCGTCGAGGGCGGTAAACGCCAGGCCCGTCAGATGCTGGACGGCCCCCTTCGGTCGGGAAAACTGCCGGGAGTACCGGACGCGCGCGGCGACCTCCAGCGCGGTTCCCGTTCGACCCGCCCGGATTCTGAAACGGTGAATGCTGTTGACCTGGAACGCGGCGTCGCTCACCACGGAGAAGCCGCCTGCGCAGACGTCGTACATTTCGACCGGGACGTTCCCCGAGAGCCAGGTGGCGGTGATCCGGCCGAGCGCCTCGAGGCGTGGTGACTGACGGCGGTCGACGAACGGGGCGGACTGTCCCTGGGGAGTGAGACTCATCTGACGGGCTCCTCCGGACCGGGTGACCAGCCGGGCGGCAGCGGTCCGGAACCTCGCGCCGCTCGGTTGCGACCGGGTGGGCTGCATGGCAAGATGCCGCATGCCGCACCCGGGCTTCCGTGATTCTTCCTGCCCCGCGTGTGCAAGAATCCGGCCGACGATGGAACACCAGAAGACGGCGTTTGCGGATTCCGTGTCCCGGCGCCATGGGGCACGCGTACCCCATCGTGGGGCACGGCTGCCCCAGGGTGGGGCACGCGTACCCCATCGACGGCCGTACCCTCCCGTGCGCCAGGCTCGACCATGAGTGCCGTGGGCGCCCGCGTCCTCGTCGTCGACGACGACCCGAACCTGCCGAAACTGCTGGCGCGGGTGCTCGCGCACGCCGGGTATGTCGCCGAAGTCGCATCGAGCGGAGAACAGGCCGTCGAGGTGTTCGACCGATCGCCGGCCGACGTCGCGCTGCTCGACGTCAAGCTTCCCGGCATGAGCGGGCTCGAGACGTTCGGCAAGCTCCGCGAGCGGGCGCCGGGCGTCATCGGCATCTTCATGACGGCGTTCGGCAGCATCCGTTCGGCGGTCGACGCCATGCGCGCCGGCGGATTCGACTACCTCACCAAGCCCTTCGACAACGACCAGCTCGTGCTCACGCTCGACCGGGCGCTCGAGCTGCGCCGTCTCGGTCGGGAGGTGCGCGAGCTGCGGGAGGAGCTCGGCAGCCGCGTGGCCTTCCCGGGGATCGTCGGGCGTGGCCCGCGCATGCTGGAGATCCTGCGTCTGCTTCCGCGCATCGCGACGTCGGACGCCACGACGCTGATCCTGGGCGAGTCGGGCACGGGCAAGGAGCTCGTGGCGCGCAGCCTCCACCGCGCGAGCCCGCGCGGGGCCGGTCCGTTCGTGGCCGTCAACTGCTCGGCGATTCCGGTTGGCCTGTTCGAGGCGGAGTTCTTCGGCCACGAGCGGGGCGCCTTCACCGACGCGCATGCGCGGCGAATCGGCCGGCTGGAACACGCGCAGGGCGGCACGCTCTTCCTCGATGAGATTGCCGACCTGCCGGTCGAATCGCAGGCGAAGCTGCTGCGCGTGCTCGAGGACGGACAGGTCGTGCCGCTCGGCGGCCAGCAGGCCATCGAGGTGGACGTGCGACTGATTGCGGCGACGAACAAGGATCTGGCCGCCGAGGTGGCGGCCGGACGTTTCCGGCAGGACCTCTACTGGCGCATCAATGTCGTCACCGTCGCGCTGCCGCCGCTTCGCGAGCGCCGCGAGGATCTGCCGCTCCTGATCCGGCACTTCATCGATCGCCTGAACCTCGAAATCGGACGCGAGGTGAGAGGCCTGACGCCGGAGGCGACCGACCGCCTGATGACGTACGCATGGCCGGGGAACATCCGCGAGCTCGAGAACACGCTGCGGCGCGCGTTCGTCATGGCCGAGGGCGACGTCATCACGTGTGAGGAGCTGACGATGCCGCCGGGCGCCGGTCAGGTGGTGGCCGGGGAGCCCTCAGCGGAGCTGTCGCTGCCGGATGTCGTCGCCCGTTCGGCCGCGCGCATCGAACGCGACCTGATCGACTCGACGCTCGCGCGCCATCGCGGCAGCCGGACCGCGACGGCCCAGGCCCTGGGCATCGACCGAAAGACCCTGTTCCGGAAGATCCGGCAGTACGACCTGCGCCGCTGGATCGACCCGGCCGAAACCGAACCGTAGGGCGGACTGAACTGTAGGGCGGACTGAACTTCAGTCCGCCCTACTTCTGTCCGCCCGACTATGATTCGTCGCCCCCATGGAACCAGGCAACGTCCGCCGACCGTGGTCGAGGTTGACCCTTGGGCCGGGGATGGCTGTATGATTCGACTGGCTCCAGACCCTTCAACCGCGCATGGCCTTACCTGAGGGCACAACACTCGGCCCCTACAAGATCGAGTCCGCCATAGGCGCGGGCGGGATGGGCGAGGTCTATAAAGCTACCGACACGCGGCTCAACCGCACGGTGGCCGTGAAGGTGCTGCCTCCGCACTTCGCCCACGACCCTGACATGAAGCAGCGCTTCGAGCGCGAAGCGCAGACCATCGCCGGGCTGAACCACCCGAACATCTGCACGCTGCACGACGTCGGTGACCAGGACGGGACGAGCTTCCTCGTCATGGAGTACGTCGAGGGCGAGACGCTGGCCGATCGCCTGTTGCGCGGCCCGCTGTCGGTTGACGAGGCGCTTCAGGTGGCTGGTGAGATCGCGGACGCCCTCGACCGGGCCCATCGCCAGGGCATCGTCCACCGCGACCTCAAGCCCGCCAACGTCATGCTCGCCGGCAGCAGCGCGACGCGCTCCGGCCAGAGCGTGCGGAGGACGCCGCAGACCAAGCTCCTCGATTTCGGGCTCGCGAAGTTCGCGGCAGACCAGGCGGTGCCGGTCGGGTCGCAGGCCACGCGGATGGACGTCACCGCGGAGGGCTCGATCATCGGCACGCTGCAGTACATGGCGCCCGAGCAGGTCGAAGGCCGGGAAGCCGATGCGCGCACGGATATCTTCGCGTTCGGCGCCGTGCTCTACGAGATGCTCACGGGCAAGAAGGCATTCGAGGGCAAGAGCCAGGCGAGCCTGATCGGCGCGATCATGAAGGCCGAGCCGAGGCCGATCTCGCACACGCAGCCGCTCGCGCCCGCCGCGATCGAGCGCATCGTGGATCGCTGCCTCGTCAAGGACCCGGAGGAACGCTGGCAGAGCGCCCACGCGCTTCGGCGGAAGTTGCGGTGGATCGTGCGAAGCCGCGGCACCAGCGTCGCCGTGGCCGACGCTCCACGGCACACGCGCCTCAACCTCGCCGTGACGACGGCAATTGCCGTACTGCTTGCCATGGTCGCGGTGCCCGCGTACTTGTACTGGCGCGGGCCTGCCGATCCCGAGCCGATGCAGTTCCGGCACACCATCAGCGGGCTGAGTGAGGCCGACGTCGCGGTGTCGCCAGACGGCCAGACGATCGCCTTTGTGGCCAAGCCGGATTCGTCGGCCCCGGCGTCGCTCTACACGCGTCCGGCCGGAGGGCTGACCTCGGTCAAGCTCGCCGGCACGGACAACGCGGCGCAGCCGTTCTGGTCGCCTGACAGCCAGTTCATCGGTTTCGTCAGCGGCGGCAGGCTGAGGACGGTCCCGGCCGGCGGGGGCGCCACCAGGGAGGTGTGCGAGGCCGAGGACGTCTCCGGCGCGGCGTGGAGCGCATCCGGGGGCGGCACCATCCTGTTTGGATCGCCCACGGGCCTCTTCGCGGTGTCAGCCGAAGGCGGCCAGGCCGCGCCCGTCACCGAGCTCGGGCAGGGCGAGACCGGGCACTTCTGGCCGACGTTCTTTCCCGACGGCCGCCGGTTCGCGTTTCTCGCCTGGTCGGAAGACGCGGCTGCCCGGGCGCTCGTGGCCGGCACGCTCGATACGAAGGAGCTCACGCCGCTCATGGCGGCCGAGTCGAATCCGGTCTACGCCGCGCCCGGACGTTCGCGAGCAGCCGCGCCGGGGTACTTGTTCTTTCGTCAGGGGACGACGGTCTTCGCCCGGCCGTTCGACGCCGACGCCCTGCGCTTCACCGGCGACCCCGTGCAGGTCGCGGGCGAGGTCTCGTTCGGCGCGAACGGTCGCGGCAACTACACCGTGTCCCAGAACGGCGTGTTCCTGTACTACCAGGGAGGCGCCTCTTCGAGCCTGGGCCGCGGCCGCGCGGTGAACGCGCAATGGCGGTGGAGCGGAGGCAGCGGCCGGAGGTCGGGCCCGGCGATGGAAGCCGGGTCCTACGGCGACATGGATTTGTCGCCGGACGGGACGCTCATCGCCGTTACCCGGCAGGACGCCGGCGAACCTGCTGCGGACATCTGGACGATCGACTGGGAGAAATCGGTCCTGCAACGCGTGACGAGCGACCCGGCCGACGCCGTCGACCCCGTATGGTCGCCCGACGGCGCGCGCATCGCCTTCACGTCCTATCGCAACGGCAACGCCGACATCTACGTCAAGAACGCGAACGGTGTCGGCGACGACGTGCCCCTGCTCGAGTCGCCGGCCAACGAGTCCGTCGAGGACTGGTCGCGCGACGGAAGGTTCATCGCGTTCAAATACGGCACGAACAGCGCACAGGACATCTACGCCCTGCCGCTCGAAGGCGGCGCGCCGGGCGAGCCGTTCCCGGTGGTCCAGGGGCAGTACCAGAAGGACGAGCCGCAGTTCTCGAAGGACGGGAAGTGGCTGGCCTATGCGTCGGATGAAGGCGAAGCCGGCAGGTTCCAGGTGTACGTCATCTCCTTTCCCGCAGGCGACTTGAAGCAGCAGATCTCCACCGAGGGCGGCGGTCAGCCGCGCTGGAGCTGGGACGACAAACAAGTCCACTACCGGACGCTGGACAACCAGTTCATGACGGTGGACCTGACGCTGGGCTCGAAGATCGAGCATGGGACACCGCGCCCGCTGCCGCTCGCGACCTCGTCCAACCCCACCGCCGGCGATCCCACGCGCCACATGTGGTCGGTCACCTCGGACGGCCACTTCCTGGTGAGGATGCCGCCCGGCGGGACCAGAGGAGCCGGAGCAGGCACCGGGCCGACACTGTCGCCGCAGGTCACGGCACCCGGTCAGGGCCGCGGCGCGACGAACGCCACCCGAAACCCGGTGACGAGCGGCCTCACCGCGATCCTCCACTGGACGTCGGCGTTGCCGAAGGCGGAGAGATAGCATGCCCATGACGCTGGCAGAGGGTACTCGTCTCGGCCCGTACCAGATCGACGCCAAGCTGGGCGAAGGCGGCATGGGCGAGGTCTACAAGGCCCGCGACACCCGCCTCGATCGCGTCGTCGCCATCAAGATCCTGCCGCCCGAGTGGGCGGCCGACGACACGGCGAAACAGCGCTTCGATCGCGAGGCGCAGACGATTGCGTCGCTGAAGCATCCACACATCTGCGTGCTCCATGACGTGGGGTCTGTCCCCGCTCACGAAGTGGGACTGACCCCTTCGGTGGGTAACGTCGACTTCCTCGTCATGGAGTACCTCGAGGGCGAGACGCTGACCGATCGGCTGGCGCGCGGGCCGTTGCCGCTCCAGGAAGCGCTCGGCGTGGCCATCGCCATCGGCGATGCGCTCGACAAGGCCCATCGGCAGGGCGTCGTCCATCGCGATCTCAAGCCGTCGAACGTGATGCTGACATCGAGCGGACCCAAGCTGCTCGACTTCGGCCTCGCCAAGTCCCAGGCGGCGATGCCGGCCGCGACGTCCGTGACGCTGCCGGGCACGATCCTCGGCACCATGCAGTACATGGCGCCCGAGCAGCTCGACGGCGTCGAAGCGGACCGGCGCACCGACATCTTCTCGTTCGGCGTCATCGTGCATGAGATGGTGACCGGCAAGAAGGCGTTCGAGGGCAAGAGCCAGGTGCTGCTCATTTCGGCGATCGCCACCTCGGAGCCCCCGCCGCTGTCGGCTGTTCAGCCGGAGACGCCCGCGGTGCTGGACGATCTCGTGAAGGCGTGCCTGGAGAAGGACCCGGCCGACCGCTGGCAGGACGTGCGCGACGTCGTGGCCGAGCTCCGGTGGATTGCCGAGGGCGGTGGCGATGGCGATCTCGCCGGATCGGCCGCCAGGCGCGGATGGGCGTCGCGCGCCTCGCTTCAGCGCGCCGCGCAAGTCGCGGGGGCGACGGCCGTGATGCTCCTCCTGTGGCCGGCCTGGCTCCACGTGCAGGGGCCGCCGGCGCCCGACGAACTGCGGTTCCGGGTGCCCCGCAACCTGACTGCGCAACCGGACGAGACCCAGGGGGGCAACAGCTTGAGCGGAGGTGCCGCGACCTTCAGCCGGTCCGACAGCGCGATATCACCGGATGGCCGCACGATCGTGTTCGCGGCCCGGCCAACGCCGTCTGACACGGTCGCCTTGTACGTCCGTCCGGTGGGCACCGTGGCGCCGCGGCGGCTCGCCGGCACCGAAGACGCGAGCCAGCCGTTCTGGTCGTCCGACAGCCGATGGATCGGGTTCGTGAGCAAGGGCAAGCTGATGAAAGTGGAGGCTGCCGGCGGCCGGCCGCAGGATCTTGGCGACGTGCCGGACTTCCGCGGCGGGACGTGGAACGCCGAGGGCGCCATGCTGTTCGGCTCCGCGACCGGTCTGTTCCGCGTGTCGGAGGAAGGCGGGATACCGGAAGCCATCACGTCGGTTGCCGAAGCCGAGGCCGGGCACTTCTGGCCGCGTTTTCTGCCCGACGGCCGCCGCTACCTCTTTCTCGTCAAGTCCGGAGACGCGGCGACGAGCGGCGTCTACCAGGGCAATCTTGATTCGACTGAGCGGACGCGCGTGCTGCCGGTCGATTCCAACGCGGCCTACGCCGATCCGGGCGTGCTGGTGTTCCAGCGCGCGAACGCGGTGTATGCGCAGCCATTCGATTCCGAGACGGGCTCGCTCTCCGGCGAGCCCACTCGCGTGGCCGACGAAGTGACGTTCGAATCCACGATCGGCAAGGGCGACTTCGACGTGTCGCGCAACGGCGTTCTCATCTACTACGTGAGCGATAGTGCCGCCGGGGCGACGGGCGAAGACGGATGGGAGTTCCAGCTGCTGCGAGCCGATCGCAACGCGCAGCCGCTCGAGACCATCGGCCCCTCGGGTGTCTATCGCGGCGTGGAACGGTCTCCCAACGGCAGGCGCGTCGCCGTGCATCGTCATGACGGCGCCGGTGGCGACATCTGGGTGATGGAGCCGCCCCCGCTCTCGCCCAAGAGAATCACCTACGACGCCACGCAGGACAACTCATCGCCGATCTGGTCGCCCGACGGCGAACGCATCGCCTTCGTCTCGAGGCGCAACGACAAGTGGGGGCTGTACGAGACCCGCTCGGATGGGTCGGGGACCGACGGCGACCTGCTGCTCGAATCGGACCTGCCCATCGCGCCGATGTCCTGGGTGCCCGACGGCCAGAGCCTGGTCTACTGGGTGCACGACCCCAAGACGCTGGGCGATATCTGGATTCTGCCGGTCGACGGCGACAAGGAGCCGGTTCCGTTCCTGGCGTCGTCGAAAAACGAGACGCATCCTCAGGTGTCGCCAGACGGCAAATGGATTGCCTACACATCGGAGCTCACCGGGCGCAAGGAAGTCTACGTGCAGCCGTTCCCGTCCGGTCCCGGACGGTGGCAGATCTCGCCGGATGAGGGACTGGGAGGCGACTGGCCGCGGTGGCGGGGCGACAGCCAGGAGCTCTACTTGCATGCGCTCGGCAACGCCGGCGCCTACGGCCCCTATACGGATGGCGCCACCGTCCTCGGCCCGATCTACGCCGCCTCCATCAGGGCCGTCGGCGGCTCGATCGAGGCCAGCCGTCCAACTGAAGTGCTCCGGTTCCTGGCGCTTCGCTATCAGCATTCCGGCGGCGACTACCACACGTACGATGTCTCGGCCGACGGCGAGCAGTTCTTCGCGTACCAGCGTTTCATCACGAGCGCGGCGGCGACCGAGCAGATCCTCCCGGAGGTGCCGATTCCTGGCCTCACCGTGGCGATGAACTGGGTCGACACGATCAGGAAGTAGGCGACCCGGATCGGTCGCTGAGGTAGTAATGGAACCAGGCACCCGCATAGGCGGCTACGAAATCATCGGCCTGCTCGGCGCCGGCGGCATGGGCGAGGTCTACCGCGCCCGCGACACGAAGCTCAATCGCGACGTCGCGCTCAAGGTGCTGCCGCCGCTCTTCACCGACGATCCGGAGCGGCTCGCGCGCTTCCGGCGCGAGGCGCAGGTGCTCGCCGCGCTCAACCACCCGAACATCGCGGCCGTTTACGGACTGGAAGGCGACACCCGGTCGGAGGGGCCGGCTTCAGCCGGCCCGGATGCGGGCGGGCTGCAGCCCGCCCCTCCTATCGGAGGCACGCTTGCCATCGTCATGGAGCTCGTCGCAGGTCCCACGCTCGCCGACCGCATCGCCGAGGGCGCCATCCCGTTCGACGAAGCATTGCCGATCGCGCGTCAGATCGCCGAGGCCCTCGAGGCCGCGCACGAGCAGGGCATCATCCACCGCGATCTGAAGCCCGCCAACATCAAGATCACGCCCGACGGCGCGGTGAAGGTGCTCGATTTCGGGCTGGCGAAGGCGTTGGACCCGATGGCGAGTGGTGCGAGTGGAGGGGCGGGCTTGAGCCCGCCTGCATCCGGCCCGTCCGGCAGCGCCTTGACGCTCGCGAACTCGCCGACGTTCACGGCCGCGGCAACACAGGCCGGGTTCATTCTCGGCACGGCCGCTTACATGTCGCCCGAGCAGGCCAAGGGGCGGCCGGTCGACCGGCGCACGGACATCTGGGCGTACGGCGTCGTGATGTTCGAAATGCTGACGGGCCGGCAGACGTTCGGCGCGTCGGACGTGTCGGACACGCTCGCTGCCGTGCTGCGCAAGGAGATCGACCTCGAGGAGTTGCCCGACGACACGCCGGTGCCTGTACGTCGGCTGCTGCGGCGATGCCTCGAGCGCGACCGCAAGCAGCGGCTGCCCGACATCGGGATGGCACGCCTCGAGTTGGCAGAAGTGGCCTCCGGGTCCGATGCGGCGCCGGCAGCCGCGCCCGCACCGCCGCCACCTGTCGCCCTCTGGCAGCGCCCCGTTGGCATCGCCGGGATTGCCGTCGCCACGCTTGCAGCCGGGGCCCTGATTGCCTGGTCGCTCAAACAGCCGCCAGCCGTGCCGAAGCCGCTCGCGAAGTTCGGCGTCACGCTTCCGGAAGGCATCGAGTTCTCGTCGACTGGACGGCACGTCGTGGCGGCCGCGCCGGACGGCAGCTTCATCGTTCACACGGGCGAGAGCGCCCTGTGGCTTCGGCGTCGGTCAGAGCTCGAGTCGACGCGGATCTCCGGGACCGATGGCGCGCGCGAGGTCTTCGTGTCGCCCGACAGCCAGTGGATCGGTTTTCAGTCTGACGGGCAGTTCCGGAAAGTCGCCGTCGGCGGCGGGGCGTCCGTGCCGATTGCCGCGACGGAAGGGCCCTACGGCGTCAGCTGGCGTGCCGATGGGTCGATCCTCATCGGCCTCGGCCAGAACGGCATCGTGCGCGTGCCGAACACTGGAGGTACGCCGGAGACCATCGTGGACGTGAGCGATACGGGAGGATCGGCCGCCAACCCCCAGATGCTCCCGGGCGGTGAATGGATTCTGTTCACGCATCGTCCGTCCACCGCCAGGGCCTGGGACGAATCGGAGGTGGTCGTCCAGTCTCTCGTAACGGGTGCCCGGGAAGTCGTCACGCACGGCGCCGACGCGCGATACCTGCCGAGCGGTCACCTCGTGTATCTGGTCGACGGCGTGCTCTTTGGTGTGGCCTTCGATGCGGATCTCCGCGAGGTCGTCGGCGGGCCTGTCTCACTGGTCGAAGGCGTGGCCCTGTCTGGTTTTGGCGCCGGCCAGTACAGCCTTGCCGACGACGGCACGCTGGTGTACCTGCCAGGCGCGACCGACATGGGAATCAGCCGGACAATCGTGGCCGTCGACCACGCCGGTGTGACCACCCAGTACCCAGTGGCGCCGGGCGTCTACCTCGGCGCCAACGTCTCACCCGATGGCCGGAGGGTCGCGTTCGGCAACGAAGAGGATCAGGACGTCTGGGTCGCCGACCTCGAGCGTGGCTCCCTCGCGCCCGTGACGAGAGACCCCGCGTTTGACGGGTATCCGATCTGGACGCCGGAGGGAGACGCGCTGGTGTTCACGTCCGCCCGCGACGGCTCGCCGGCCCTCTATCGGCAGTCGGCCGACGGTACCGGCGCCGCCGAGCGCATCTTCTCGCTCGAGGGATCTGAGGGGATGGCTGCGAGAGGCTGGACCCCTGACGGCACGCGTCTCGTCGTGATTGCCAACCTGGCAGGGGAAGGACCATCGCAGCGTGGTGACATCGGACTTGCGACGCCTGGTTCGCCGGGTGTGTGGGATTCGCTCATCGACTCGGAGGCAAACGAGTCTCACCCGGCGATTTCTCCGGATGGACGATGGATCGCGTACGCCTCAGCAGAGTCTGGCCGCAGCGAGGTCTACGTTCAGCGTTTCCCGGAGCTCGGGCGGCGCGTGCCGATCTCGATTGGCGGTGGCTTCGGTCCGGCATGGTCCGCCGATGGCCGGGAGCTGTTCTTCCTTCGTGCGCCGAACGGTCCGCCAAGAGCCATGATGCGGGTCGCCATCACCGAGACCGGCGAGACGATCACCGCCGGCCAGCCGGAACCGCTCTTCGACTGGACGTTCTTCGACCACGCCGGCTCGCTACACCGCCGCTACGACATCCTGCCGGACGGACGATTCCTCCTCGTGGCGAGAGAGGACCAGACCGCTGTCGAAGACTCGCCGTTCGATATCATCGTCGTCCAGAACTGGATCGAGGAGCTGAAGGCGCGCGCGCCAGGGGGGAAGTAGGGCGGACTGAACTGTAGGGCGGACTGAAGTTCAGTCCGCCCTACTTGCGCCCTGACGCTGCGGCTCGGTCCAGGTACATCTCGACCGACCGGTGCAGTTGCAGCAGCGACGCCGGCAGCCACGTGCTGATGGGGCCGGCCGTGGCCTGCCGGACGACGTGCGCCTTCCGCTCGCCTGTGGCCACGACGATGATGGCCGCGGCCTGGAGAATCGTGCCGACGCCCATCGTCAGCGCCTCGGCGGGAACGGCCGATGGATCGCCGCCGAAGAGCGCGGCGTTGTCCTCGCGAGTCGAAGGCGTGAGCGTGACGCGGTGCGTGCGCGCGACGAGTGCGGCTCCGGGCTCGTTGAAGCCGATGTGGCCGTTCGTGCCGATGCCGAGGATCTGCAGGTCGATGCCGCCGGCGTCCGCGATGGCCGCTTCGTACCGCGCGCATTCGGCGTCCGGATCCGCGGCCATGCCGTCGAGAAACTGGATCCGCGACGGCGCGAGGTTCACGCCGCTGAAGAAGTGCTCGTGCATGAAGCGCCGGAAGCTGCCCGGATGGTCTGGCCGGACGCCGACGAACTCGTCGAGATTGAAGGACCAGGCCTTCGAGAAGTCGACCTCGCCACGGCCAGAACGTGCCATCAACTCGGCATAGGCGCCTACGGGAGTGCGGCCCGCGGCGAGCCCCAGCACGGCGTCCGGCCGCTCGCCGAGCACAGCGCTCACGCGATCGGCCACGGCGCGCGCGACCTGCCCGGGCGTGTCGAAGACCCGGATGACCATGTGGCCGGGGACGGGTCAGCGCCTCACGCGTTGCGCACGAGGTGCCGCGTCTCGGGAGCGGGGTAGCCGGCCTCGCCGCCAACCTCGACGATTGCGCGATTCGTGTCGAAGTAGACCTGCCAGTAATGATCGTTGTGGCAGAAGGGGCGCACGGCGAGCACGGTGCCGAGCGGGTTGAACGTGAGGATCTCCACGCTCGGGGCCGGGTCGGTCATCACGTTCGGGATGCGCGCGAGCCGATCGGAGATCCGTCGCATGGCGTCGGTCGGGTCGACGGCGTGCGCGAGCTGGGCCGTCAGATCCACGCGGCGGTAGGGATTCGTCGTGAAGTTCTGGATCGAGTCCGAGAAGATCTTGGCGTTACCGACGAAGACGCGCACGTTGTCGAGCGTGTCCACGGCCGTCACGAAGAGGCCGATTTCCGTCACGAAGCCGAGGGTGCCGCCCGCGCTGACGAGGTCGCCCACCTTGAACGGCCGCAGCACCATCAGGAAGAGGCCCGCCGCGAAGTTCGACAGCAGCCCGGCCCACGCGGCGCCGATCGCGACGCCGACCGCGGCCAGCAGGGCCGCAAACGACGTGGTCTCGATGCCCAGCACGCCGAGGACGGCGATGAGCACGAGGATCTTCATGAGGATGTTCGCGCTGGCGTCGAGGTAGCTGGCCAGCGTCTTGTCGACGTGCCGCGCCACCATGACCCGGCCGATGGCCGCCCGGATGATTCGCACGACCCATCCGCCGACGATCCACACCGCCAGGGCGCCGAGGAGCTTCCATCCGAAAGGTACGACGTAGGTCTGCAGCAGAGAGTCCAGGGTGGTTGTGAGTTGCTGGTCCATGTCAGAAGCTCCCGTGGTTCGGCCCGTCCGGGCCAGCCTACTCTAGCCTATCTGCCGCCCGGCAGGAGGCGACGATCGACCTCGAGCGGCACGGCGAAGCGGATGAGGACCATCTCGGTGGCATCGGCCGCGAGCGGACCGGTCCGGTCGCCGCCGGCGCTGCGCGCGCGCCCGTTCGAGAACGGGAAGTTGTTGTCGACCGCCACCAGGATCGTGCGCTCGTCGGCGACGTGCACCGACTCGATCGTCTGGAAGGGCAGGCGGAAATAGGGCGTGTCCCCGCCCAGCCCGTCCGGATCGGGGATCGTGAGCAGATCCACGATCTGCTTCTTGCCGACGTAGCCGTCCTGCGCGGCTGAGGCCGACAGGTCGAGCAGGAACACTTTCTTCAGGACCGGCGGCGAGAGGTCGTCGCCGTGGTTGTCACGCTCGATGAGCAGCATCTGGTGGTCGTTGACCGCCTTCAACTCGCCGATGGCGACCGGACCTGGCGCCGGCGCCACCGCGTCAGGGTATACGTGGGTGCCGGAGCTGTCGATGAGGCTCGCGAGATCCACTGCCTGGCTCGACGCTTCGAGCCGGACCTTGAGGAACTCGGACTGCAGCGTGCCGGTGGACATGTCGTACAGGTAAATGCGCAGGTCGTGCGGGTCGTCGCCGGTCACCGCCCCTTCGAGCAGCGCGTAGAGCGTCGATCCGTCTGGCGAGATGGCCAGACCCTCGAAACCGCGGCTCGTCGAGAGCGTCGGTCGCTCGGCACGGCGGCGATCGGCGATGTCGAGGAACGGATTCTGCGGCGACCGCACGCCGGGAATCTCGACCGGCGGCGCGAGGACGCGCCCGTCGGCGGCCACGTGCACGAGAAACGGCCCGAACTCCTCGCTCACCCAGAACGTGCCGTCCGGCGCGCGCACGAACGACTCCGGATCGAGATCGAAGCCGGTGAGGATCCGGGCGGCCGGGTCGTCGCCGCACGCGGGCGGAGGATCGGGCGTCGCGTTGAACGAGAAATCAGGAAGGGCAGTCCCGTCCTCGGGATCGCAGGCGATTCGCCAGGTGAGGTGACGGTCGGGATCGCGGACGACGATGGTCTCGAGCACCTGCAGGGCGTTCGGGTCGCCCCACCGGGGATCGACGCGGTGGATGACGAGCTGGAAGTCTGCCGAGTTCGCTCTGCGGCCGAAGCCGTTGTCCGCAAGGGCCCACCAGGTGCGTTCGTCGGCCGGCACCATGCTCGAGAAACCCTGCAGCGGCTGTTCGGACAGGTACGGTCCCTCGGCCGGCCCGACGATGCCGTTGGCGGCTGCGGTCGCGCGTTCCTCGGCGGTGAAGAACGCGCCGGAGGCCGGTGAGCCGGCGCGCGACGCACCGGCGGCGAGCGACGCGCGCGCGGCGAGCGTATAGGGTTGCAGAGCCGTCTCGGCCGCGAGCGCGTCGGTCTCGGCGCCGAACGCGACCAGCAGAGCCACCAGCAGGCGCTGCGCGTCGCTCATCGACGCGCGTTGATCGATGACCCGGCGCGCGAGGTCGGGCTTGTCCGTGATCAGCCCGTCGACGCCGCGGCTCATGGCCGACAGCATCCACGCGGGATCGTTCACGGTCCAGACGTACACGTCCTGGCCGGCGCGGTGGGCCTGCCGCACGAAGCGGCGTGTCGCCAGTCCCGCTTCGACGGCGAGAAAGTCGCCGCCGATGGACGTGACGTCGCCGATCGCCTTGGCGACAAGCGCGCCCACTCGCCACGAGGGGCGAAGTGCCTTCATCCGGCGCACCATCTCGTGGTCGAGCGACATGAACACGGTGTCGCGTTCCACGCCGGCGGCCTCCACGATCTCGACGACGCGCTCTTCCAGACGCTGGGCGTGGCCGTAGGACTTGAGCTCCACGATGACGCGCGCGCGGCCCTTCAGGGCCTCGAACACCTCGGCCAGCGTCGGCACGCGCTCGCGGGCGAACTCGGGGCCGCGGTAGCTGCCGATGTCCACGGCTCGCAGCTCGGCCGCGGAGGCGTCCCAGATCTTCGCGGCAAATCCGCCGACCTTCATGAGGTCACTGTCGTGTACGACGAGTACCTCGCCGTCGGCCGACTCCTGGACGTCGAGCTCGATGAAGTCCGCGCCCTGATCGGCTGCCAGGCGAAACGCGGCCATCGTGTTCTCCGGGGCCTCGGCCGATGCGCCACGGTGCGCGATCGTCAGCACCCGCTGGTCGCGCCGCGCACTGCCCGTCATGAGCAGGGTCGCGCCGGCCGCCGCGAAGACGACGACAATGGCCGCCGGGATCCGGAGCGCGCGCGGAAACCCGGCCGGCCCCCCGGCGTCCGACGAGGCCATGCTGGTCAGCCGGCCGTCGAGCGATCCGCCTGCGTGGAGGTAGAGCCGCGTGAGCCCGAGCGAAAGCAGCGAGATGTCGACCACAGCCGCACACAGGCTGAGCACCGCCCACAGGACAACGAGCGCCGCGATGAACGCCAGCAGCCCTCCCAGCGAGCCGCTCGCCAGCGGCGCCAGACTCCTGCCCACGATGGCCGGCAGCGCGCCGGCGACCGCTGCCAGCACCGTTGCCACCGCGGCCCATGCCGCGAGGATCGCAATCGTCGTCGCGCGCATGCCCGCCGACCGCCTGGCACTCTCCGCCAGCGCACGGCGCGGACTGACGCCTTCGAACAGCACGAGCGGGAGCGCGAGCGCCCAGCGCGCCAGCGCGCGCACGAGCACGGCGGCCAGCCCGGCCACGAGGACGGCCGCAATCGCCGCCGCCGCGACGAATGCCGGCGGCCGCTCGGCCAGGTAGAAGTTGATGTCGTGCGGCCGGAGCAGCGTCCAGTAGACCAGGCCGATCGCCGCGGCGAAGGGCACGAGGCCGCCGAGCAGCCGCACGACGATGTGGCCGGAGAGACGAAGGGTGGCGGCGGCCCGTGAGGCGCCGAACGCCAGGGCCGTCCGCGCCTGCAGGCGGCGCCCGCTCGCCGCCGAGAGGCCGATGGCCATGAGGCACGCCATCTCGAGCGCCGTCGTCGCCACGATGATGGCGCCGCCGATCACCAGCATCGCGATGCCTGGCCGTGTCGTCAGGAAGAAAGTCGCGATCTCGACGTCGGCGATGACCGCGGTGCCGGCGCGCGACATCGCCCATTGGAGCAGCAGGACGGTCGCGGGCGTGAGGAGCGAGAAGGCGACGAGCTTGTAGGCCAGATCGGCGAGCGCCAGCGCCCGCCACGAGGCGCGGAAGTCACCGAGCGCCTGTCTGATCAGATCACGTGTCTGCACGAACGGTCACTTGACCCCGCCCTTCCAGGCGTCGGCCAGCCCGGGCTCGCGCATCAGGCGTTCGATGCCTGCGATGTCCATCGGCAGATCGGCCGAGAGATTCTCGTAGCCCGTCTCGGTGATGAGAATGACGTCTTCGAGCCGGATGTAGATGCGCTCGTCGTCAATCGTGAGCGCCGGTTCGATCGTGAAGATCATGCCCGGCCTGTAGGTGCCGTCGAACGACCGTCCGCCGACGTCGTGCACCTCGAGGCCGACCCAGTGGCCGAAGCTCGTTCGCGGTCGGGCGTAGCCGGCCACGAAGGACTCGGCCGCCGCCCTGACCTTCGGATCGGTGAACCGGAACGCCGCAAGGATGTCCTGCATCTTTGCGTGCGCGGCTTCGAGGCGCGGCCCGACCGGCCCGGGGCCGAGCGACGTCATCAGCGCCTCGTAGAGCGCGAGGTAGATGCCGTACATCTCGCGCTGGCGCGGCGAGAACGTCCCGTTCGCCGGGAACATGCGCGTGACGTCCGACGTGTAGTACTTGAACTCGGGAGCGTAGTCGAAGAGCACGAGGTCGCCGTCGGCGAGCGTCGACTGCGACGCATGGTAGTGCGGCCAGAAGGCGTTGGCTCCCGCGGCGACGAGCGCGAAGTAGCCGATGCCCATCGCGTTGTGCCGCTTGAAGACGTAGTCGGCCACGGCCTCGATCTCGTACTCGAACATGCCCGGCCGGGCGGACTTCATGCCTTCGGCTATCGCCAGCATCGAGATGCGCGTGGCCTCGCGGACGAGCGCAATCTCGTTGGCGCTCTTGACGAGCCGCATGTCGTCGAGCACCGGATCGAGATCCGCGATCTCCGAGCCCGGCGCCGCCACCTGGAGCTTCTCCCTGAAGACCGCTTCTTTCGACGGCCGCCCGTCCCAGGGATCGGCTGCCGTCGCCCGGTCGTGCGCGCGCACGCGGTCGGTGGCCACCGCGCCAATCGACTCGCGGCGGAACGGCACGTAAATCGTCCGGCGCTCCCTCGCGAGAGACGCGACGACGCCGTCGAAGCTCGTGCGGTCGACCACGCGATCGATGCCCGTGAGCCGCTCGGCCTCGGGACCGGGGAAGAGCAGCGGCCCCTCGGAGCGCTCCGCGCGTTCGTCGCGCGCCGGAAGGAACAGCGTCGATGACTTCTCACGGCCGTCAATCAACAGGATCGCGCGCGGCACCTCGACGCCCGACAGGTAGTAGAACTGCTTGTTCTGTTTGAACTTCTCGTAGTTGGGCTGCTCGGTTGCGCCGCTCACGACGGCCACGGCGTCGCCGATGTCAGCCATCACCTTTGCGCGCCGGGCGGCAAACTCAGGCGCCGGCGTGGCGTCGGTGAAGAGCGGCTTCTGCGTGGCTGCCGGCGCGCCGGGACTGAGGGCCACGGCGAAGGCAACCAGGACGACGACCGCACGGACACGCATCACAAGCCCTCCGGAAAGGGACAGGATAGCGCAACACTGGGGCGGGTGAGTCGGGCGTCGGGTGCGCCAGGTGCGACCGGGTGCGTCGGGTGCGTCGGGGTGCGTCCGGGTGCGTCGGGTGCGTCCGGGTGCGTCCTGGTGCGTCGGGGTGCGTCGGGGTGCGCCCGGGTGCGACGGTCGGCGGTGAACTCTACGCCGTGCGTCGCAGGTCTTCGCGCGATTCCGGCGTCATGTCGGCCAGGAACTCGAGGCCGGTGACGAAGACCCTGCGGCCGTTCGGCTTGGTTTCCGGCGCCGCATGAGCGACGCGGGCCCGGACGACGATCCGCGTGCGGCGGCCGGTCTTCAAGTCGAAGTTGTGCACCGTGCCAAGGCCCAGCGCTTCGGGCAGCTCGAGCGAGAAGCCTCCCAGGCTGACATCCCGAAGGGCGGCCGGCAGATCGCGGTGGTCGTTGACGGGAACGCGCGGCGAGCGGCGACGGTCTGGGCTGTTCAGCACGGCTTCTGCTCCATTTCCAGGGCGCCGGCAGCCGGGGCGCATGCCAGGCGGACCGGGATTCCTGTCGAGGAGTGAGCAATCGCCATGCCACCGACGCGACCGCGCGGGCAGGCCTCGGGCGGGACTGAGAAGTGCGGATTGCCGTCAACAAATCGGCGACCGTCAAGAAACCGACCGCTCGGCCGACCCGGAGATTGACGGGCGCCGAGCGCCGAGCGCCTAGCGCCTGAACCTGAGGTCCCAGACCCAATCCTGTGTGAGGCCGAGTTCCCGGACCTCGCCGCCAGCTCGGTAGAAGGTGACCAGTCCAAGGCCCTGCGCTTCGAACCGGTCGGGCGAGTGGGGGCGCAGCGGCATCACGCGATCCGGCCGGGCCGTGATGACGAGTGCGTTCTCGCGGAGCTCCACCGTGAGGGTCGTGTCGACCTCGGTGCTCGTGTAGACGCCCGCGAAGGCGGCCAGATCGGCTGGTGAGGGCTGATACGCGGCGTCCCGTTCGAGGTCCGCCGTCGGCCCGCGTGTTTCGGCGATCGCGCCCGGCCGCGGCGCGTTGTCGTTGACGGCGTTACCCAGATAGATGTCCGAGACGGCGTGCGCGTACTGCGTGGCGTTCGCGTTGCCGGCATTGCACAGCACCGCCACCGAAACGCGCTGGTCGGGGAAACGCGTGAGGAAGGCGCGATAGCCGGCGGTGGATCCGCTGTGGCTCACCTCGCTGACGCCCTTGTACGGTCGCACGTAGAGGCCGTACGCGTAGTCGAGCGTCTGGCCGTTCGCGAGCACCGCGTTTTCCTGCTGGCGCCGGACCCGCGTGGCCTCCTCGGCCGAGGGCCAATCGTAGTGCTCGTTCCATTTCAGCAGGTCACCCACGGTGGTGAGCAGCCCGCCGTTGCCGTGGACGTCCTCGAACGGCATGTCGATGCGGA
Source organism: uncultured Acidobacteriota bacterium (assembly GCA_963752045.1). Taxonomy (GTDB): domain Bacteria; phylum Acidobacteriota; class Vicinamibacteria; order Vicinamibacterales; family SCN-69-37; genus DATKDF01. The sequence continues at coordinate 227,120 of CAVVWN010000005.1, forward strand.
AGCTCATGCCCGCGCCGCGGCCGGTCGAGTACGCGGTGGCCCGATTCGGCACGATCCGCCTGTAATCGTCACGCCACGACGTGTGCGTCATGCCCGCAGGCTCGAACACGCGCGTGCGGCTGAACTCGGCGAAGCTCATGCCGCTCACGCGAGACACGATGACCGCCGCGAGGTTGTAGCCGGAGTTGCTGTACGACCAGCGCGTGCCGGGCGTGAAGTTCAGCGCCATCTGCCGCGAGAGGATGTCCACCACATGGGCGTGGGTATGGGCGCGCTCGCCCCGCGGCCAGCCTGCGATGGCCGCAAGGCTGCCCCAGTCGCGCAGCCCGCTCGTGTGCGTGAGCATGTGCCGGATCGTCAGCGGCGTCCCGTAGTCCGGCAGTTCAGGCACGTACTGCTTCACCGGATCGTCGAGCGAGAGCTTCCCGTCGTCGACCAGCGCGAGCACGGCCGCGGCCGTGAACTGTTTCGATACCGAGCCGGCCTCGAAGATCGTCTCGGCCGTGTTGGCGATGCCGTGTTCCAGGTCGGCCATGCCATAGGCCTTCGCGAGCACGGCCTTTCCGTCGAGACCGACGCCCACGGCGCAGCCTGGCGTCTCGTTCGTCCACCGGGCGAACACCTCGTCGACGCGGGCGTCCTGGCCCTGGCTGGCCGTCCGGACGGGACCGGCAGCCGCGACGAGCAGGGACACGGCGGCGACGACGAACAGCGGGCGACGGTGGCGCTCGAGCATGGTTACCTCACAGGTGGCGTGATTCTACTGCGGTATCTCGAGGCCCGCTTTGCGCCACGCTCCGATGAGGTGCTCGGCGTACTCCGGCTCCCACCACTTCTCGATGTCTCCGCGCACCGTGGCGCAGAAGTCAGGTCGAAGCGTGAGCAGATCGCGGGCGGCCCGGCCGGCCGCCTCGAGCTGCCCAAGCTCGGCGCGGACCGCGGCGAGAAACGCGTGCATGCCCCAGTGGCCGGGCAGGTTGACCTTTGACAGAAACGCGAGCGCGCCGTCGTAGTCGCGACGACGGAACGCATCGTAGAAGTCCGTGTACCAGTACCACCCGGGGTGGTTCGGATTGAGCTGTTTGGCGCGGGACGCAAGCTCGAGGCCGCGCTCGAGGTCGCCCGCATAGCAGAGCAGCTCGCCGACGAAGGCGATGGAATTGCCGTCCATGGGATTGAGGGCGACGGTCCGCTCTGCGGCGCTCCTGAAGCTCGTGAGCTCCTTCTGGAAGAACAGCACCTGGGCCAGGCTGAAGTGAGCCAGGTGGCTCGAGGGCGCGAGCTCGACTGCCCGGCGCGCGGCCGCGAGGCCGCTTCCGAGCGGGTCGGGCCGCAGGTTGAAGCCCTGCCCGTGCTCCTGGGCGAAGAGCAGGGCCAGCATCGCCCACGCGTCGGCGTAGGCCGGCGCCTTCCGAACGGCCTCCTCGAGGCCAACGCGCGCCGCGGCAAGCTCCTCGGGGGCGACGCGCTCGAAGTAGCCGAAACTGCGTAGCACGGCTTCGTAGGGGCCGAGTTCGACAGGCGCACGGCTGCGAAGCGCTTCGCTCATGCTTCGAGGCAGCACGCCGTGCATGTCCGCCACGGTCGAGACGATGCGCGGCACGAGTTCGTCCTGCAGAGCGAAGATGGACTCGGGAACGAACGCGCGGTCGTAGGTCTCGGCCCAGAGATGCGCGCCCGTGCTCGCGTCGACGAGCTGCACCGACACGCGCAACTGCAATCCGGCCTGGCGCAGACTGCCTTCCATCACGTAGCGGGCGCCGAGCGTCCTGCCCACCGCCCGTACGTCATCCGCACGGCTGTCGATGGCCTTCGTCGAGCCGCGCGCGATCACTCGAAGGTAGGAAAACCGCGAGAGGCCCGTCACGATCTCTTCGCCCAGCCCCTCGGCAAGCGCGGCGACTTCCGCGTTGGCTCCGGTGTACCTGACCGGCAAGACCGCCACCCAGAACCCCTCGTCGGCGCGGGCCGCGCCAGACGGCGATGCCGAAGACGCCTCGACTGGAGTGGGTACCGGGCCGGAGTCGCCGGCGATGTCGAGCCCCGCCTTGCGGAGCCCGTCCATCAACTGCTCCACCAGATCCGGCTGGATCCACTTGCCGTGCAGCTCTCGGGCTACCTGGCCGTAGTCGGGTTTGAGAGCCAGCATGTCCTGCAGCGACGTGTGCGCCGCGTCCATCTCGCCCAACTGGGCGTAGCACATGGCCAGGACGGCATGCTGATAGAAGCTCTCCGGGGTGTTGAGCCTGAGGGCGATGTTCAAGGCGCGGCGGTAGTCCTGCTTGCGATACGCATCATGCCACGCGGTGTAGTTGTACATCCCCGGGAGGTTCGGGTTCAGTTGCAGCCCTCGTTCCGCCAACGCACAGCCGCGTTCCCAATCTCCCGAATAGGCAATCAGCAATCCCATGAACGCCGCCGTCGCGGCATCCATGGGGTTGAGCGACACGGCCCGCTCGGCAGCGGTCCGCGACGCCGGGAACTCGCGCCGGAAGAAGAGCGCCTGCGCCAGCGCGTAGTGAGGCAAGGAATGAAGCGGCGCCGCCAGGACTGCCGTTCGCGCGGCACGCAGCGCCTTGTCGGACGATTCTGGATCCTGGATGTCCCAGTGCCCGTACTCATTCGAGTACATCAGCGACAGCATCGCCCAGCAGTCGGCGTTGCCCGGATCCCGCTGAACGGCCCGTTCCAGGCAGGTCCGCGCCTCGGCCAGAGCCTCAAGGGTGAAGCGTTCGTTGTAGCCGAAGCTGTGCAGCAGCGCTTCGTACGGGCTCAGCTGATCAGCCGGCTTCAGGCGGACGGCTTCGCTCATCCTCCGTGGCAGAACGCCGTGCATGTCCGCGACCGTGGAGACGATCCGCGGGACCAGGTCGTCCTGTAACTCGAAGACCGATTCCGGGCTGAAGGCCCGGTCGTAGGTGTCCGCCCACAAGTGAGCGCCCGTGCTGGCGTCCACAAGTTGCACCGACACACGCAGCATCGAGCCTGCCTGACGCAGGCTCCCCTCCATCACGTAGCGCGCGCCAATCTCCCTGCCGACGTTCCCGGCCTGGTGTGCGTATCGCTCGGTCGACTTGCGGGCGATGACGTTGAGATAGGAGAACCGCGACAGGCCCGTCACGAGCTCCTCGGACAGACCCTCGGCCAGCGTGGCGAGGTCGGCGTTCGGGCCCGAGTACTTGAAGGGCAGCACGGCGATCCAGAAGCCTTCCTCCGCACTCGCGCTGCCGGACACTTCACTGATCGACGGACGGGCCGATGCGGTTCGGCTCCTCTCCGCTGCGGGTCGAGTCGTCTCGCGCAGTTCGTTGCCGACATCCCGCGCCGTCTGAATCCGCCGGCCCGGATCCCGCTCGAGACAGCGCCGGATGACGCGGGCGAGATCGGCGGGCAGGTCTGTCCGGATCTCGCTCGCGGGCGTGGGATCGTCGCGGAGGATCGCTGCGAACAGGTCGGCGGCCGACGCGCCCTGGAACGGCCGGCGGCCCGTGGCCATCTCGTACAGGACGACGCCGAGCGAGAAGATGTCCGTCCGATGGTCGAGTGGGCGGGCCTGCACCTGTTCGGGCGACATGTAGGACCTCGTGCCCATCACGACGCCAGGTTCCGTGTGGCCCGCCGACGTGACCGTTGCGGCGGCATCGTCGACCGAACGAAGTTCCTTGGCGAGCCCGAAGTCGAGCACCTTGACGCCGCCGTCGTCGGTCACCATGACGTTGGCCGGCTTGAGGTCGCGATGCACGATCCCTTTCTCGTGCGCGGCGGCCAGGGCTCCGGCGAGCGCGGTGGCGACGGCGAGGATTCGCTCGACCGGCAGCCCGCCCTCGGGAATGAGACGATCGAGCGACTGTCCCTCGACGAGCTCCATCGTGAGGAAGTGAACGCCATCGGCCTCCTCGACCGAGTGAATCGTCACGATGTTCGGGTGGTTGAGGGCGGCGACCGCGCGCGCTTCGCGGCTGAAGCGCTCGAGCATGTCTGGACTCGAGGCCATCTCGGCGGGCAGGACCTTGAGCGCCACGTCGCGGCCGAGCTTCGTGTCGGTGGCGCGATAGACCTGTCCCATGCCGCCGGCGCCGATGGCGGCGGTGATCCGGTAGTGCGCGAGCGTCCGGCCGATCACTCGCTAGTCGTCGTTGCCACCGGGCGCGGAGGCCGCGGGCGGCCGATCCGAGTTCCAGGTGTCGCGGATGTACGGCCAGGCTCCGCCGGCGCGCCGATGCACCGACAGGTAGTTGCCGCTGTCGATCGTGGCGCCCGACGCGTCGACCACCGTGTACGCGCCGCTCACCCATCCGGTGTCACCGTCGACGCCCAGGCCGGTGATCGATCCGGGCTTCAGCGAGATGCCGGCGGCCTTGGACTTCGCGGCGTCCTCGCCGAGGAAGGTTTTGATCCCGGGCCGGCCCGTGACGGCGGGCGCGCCTGGCGGCATCAGCACCGCATCCTCCGCGTACAGGTTCGCCATGGCGTCGGCGTCCACGTTCGCGTAGTGATCGAACCAGATGAGCGCGTCGGCCCGCAGCTGGGCTTCGTCGGCGGCCGTGTCCGGCGCGGCCGGCGCCGGCGCCGTGCAGCCTGTTGCAGCCGCGAACACGCCCGTGATCGCCAGGGCGAGCAGTGAGTGCTTGAACATGTCGTGTCTCCAGTCTGAGGAGTGAAGGAACCAGTGCCGCGTCAGTCGTCGGCGAGCGCCATTCTACCGCCGAAGGCGGTTCACGTCAGCTGCGGGTCTCGTCGAGGGCGTGCTGAATCCGGTCTGCCGTGACGCCCGAGTGCGAGCTGTGCCACAGCACGCGGCCGCCCAGCACGAGCAGCACCTGGGGTGATTCGTGCCGGACGCCGAACCGCCGCGCGATCTCGTCAGACACGGGGCGCGCGGTCTGCACGGCGACGATGGCGATGGGCGTTGTCGTTCGTTCGGCGAGCGTCGAGACTTCCTCGAACGCGTATGCGCTCGAGCCGCAGGTGAGGCTGTGCTTGTAGAGGAGCACCGGCGTGGTCGCCGCCAGTGCGACGACCCGCTCGAGATCGTCGAGCGTGTCGACCTGCGTCGCAATTCCGGCGAAGACTCGGAGCCGGCGGCTTCATGCGTCCATTCTATCGGCAAGCCCGTACCTGACGACCGTCGTCGTCTCGGTGAAGTGATCGAAAGACGCATCCCACGAGCTCGACGGCCATCGGTAGTGGATGCGTCCGGTGAAGGGCCGGTACGCCGCTGTGTACAGGGTGCCGAAGGCGCGGGCCCAGTCGTCGCTGGCCACGGGGGGCCGTCGGCAGACCTCGAGCAGGCGTTCAGGAGTCATGCCGGGAGCCTCGAGGGCCGCCTGAAGGGCCGTCGCGCGGGCCTCGCTGCGCGTGAGGTTCGTGTAATCGGGCCACTCGCCCCGGTGCTGGTGATTCGTCGACACGCGCGCATCGCTGACCTCCGTTGGCCGGTCCGGTGCGACGTAGGCGGTGGCATGTCGGGCCGTGCGGTCAACCAGGCCGACGGTGTACACCATGTGCGACGGCACGCGCCGCAGTACGGCTATTGCCTCATCGACAGACTGGCAGACCTCGAGGACGTACCGGAGGATCAGCGTGATGGCGAATCCCGGGCCCACGGCCGGCCGGCCGCCGAAGGCCAGGGTGACGGCCAGACCGCGGTCGTTCATGCCGTCGAGCACGCCCCACAGCGAATCGGTCGACGCGATGACACGGGTCCCGCGCCAGCAACTGTGCAGGATCGTGCCTTCGCATTGGGCCGGATGGTAGTCGTAGTTGCGGACGAGCCAGGGCTCGCCGCGCGTCCACAGCGCCTGCGAGCACGCGACCAGATACGGCGTCGGACAGTACAGGCTGAGCAGGCGAGCGGCACGGTCACCGCCACCGGCCAGGTCCGTGAGCCGTTCCCAGGTCGGAACGAGCTCGGGCATGTGCTCGGCGAGCGCGCGCCGTGACGTCAGGTAGCCTGGCCTCCGGCCGTCGCCTTCCTTGAGGAACCAAGCCTCGTACTCGGGCGACAGGCGCCGGCATCGCGCCGACCAGTCGGCAGCCCATTCGAGCAGATGAAACAGGAAGAGCGGGGCATCAGCGTGCGCGAATGCCGCGAGATTCGTCATGGAGCTGGCACCGGTGATCCGCGGGTTGATCTCGCCGAGATACACGTCGTCAGAGTCGAGGTCGTACAGGTAGTCGCATTCGAAGTAGCCGCGATAGCCCCGCTTGCGGAGCGCTTCCCCGAACCTGAAGGTGGACTCGCGAGCTCGTTCGCGAACGGTGCGCGAGAACGCGTCGGCGACGACTTCGTTGCCGCACCAGCCGCCTCGGTACGGCGTCAGCTCCTTGAAACCGACCAGCTCGGTCATGAGCGGTCCCACGATCGTGCCGTGCCTGGTGACACACGCCTCGAGGGCCGAGCCGCGGCACCTGATGCGTTTCATGATCTTCACCTCGGCTTCGGCCTCGATTTCGCGCGCGTACTTCCGGTAGTCGTCCGCGTTCCGCACGAAGAACGTCGTGTGTCCGGAGTCCCCGAACGCGGTCTGGATCACCGTCCTCATGCTGTGGTCACTCCCTGATCGAACGGCGCGGTGCCGGCCAGCGCCGCCTCGGTGAATACCCGCAACCCGAACTCAGGGTTGTAGCCATGAATCTCCTTCACATCCAGGGCCTCGAGGTAGGCCAGGATACCGGCGCTGATGACTTGACCGGGGACGAGCACCGGGAATCCCGGCGGGTAGGGCGTCACGAACCCCGCGGACACGAGTTCGCGCGTGCCGTCAGCCACCGCCCTGGCGGCGTCACCCAGCGGCATGAAGTCCACGACCTCGTCGTTCCGCCCCAGGAAGAAGGCGGCACGGAGGTCGCCGGCTCTGGTCAGCGCCGACCATGAAACGCTTATGAAACGCGGAAAAGTCCGGCAGCGGCGGCAGGTTCTTGGTGAGCGAGTCGATTCTGGCCTGTCCGAGCCGCCGCGCCAGAGCGCTTTCGTGTGTCGCCTTGTCGTCCAGGTCGCGGGCGATCTGCGTGAGAACCTCCAACAGGTACGCGATGGCGCCGCGCGTCGTGCCGATGTTCATCATGAACAACAGCGTGTTGCGCGAGGTCTTGTTGATCTGGATGTCGAACCTGTCCATCAGAGTACGAACGGAACGTGTCGCCGTCCATACCCGTGAGGCCGACATGAATCGTCACCCGGGTTGGGTCGACGACGAATTCGTCGCGTTCAAAGGCTTCGCTGAAACGGGCGTAGCCGGTCTCGGGGTTGTAGAACTCCTCCTGTCCGGACGGGCGGTACTCGGCCGGAATCAGGTTGCGCGCCTTGAGGACCTGAAAGTACCGGTTGAGCAGCGGGCTCTCGAGGATGCGCTCTCGCAGGAGCATGGCCAGCGCCACGCTCTGCTCGACCATCTCGTACCCCTCGAGCTCCACCTGCCGACGGCCGACGTCGAGTGAGGCCAGAATCTGGTAGTTCGGCGACGTCGACGTGTGGGTCATGTAGGCCTCTTCGAAGGCCTCCTCCGCCTTGCGGCTGAAGTCCTGGTCGTGGACGTGGATCATGCAGTGCTGTCGACCTACGGCCCGGGAACGCGAAATACGCTTCGAGCTCTTCCAGCGTGCCCAGCGTCCGGTCGATCGTCTGGCGCAGCGTCGTGGTCTCACGGCCAGCCCGCTCGTGACGCTGGCGCGTACGGTCAGTTCCTTGAGTTCGTTCCAGGTGTCGATGCGCAGTTGCGAGGCGTCGTAGTAGGCTTGAAACGTCGGCGTACGATGAGCGTCGGCGCGTGCCCGCCCTCCGGTGGATTCGTTCAGTCGGGTTCCCTTCCGGCGCGCTGGGCGGGAGCAGTCGCTGCCCGGCGCCTCGCAGCCGGCTTTTCGAGCCGGCCCAAGATTCTCAAAGAAGCCGCGCGTTTCCCAGCCCGCTCCGTACACCGGAGAATCGCACGCTGCCTGTCGCGGAAGCTTTGAGCGGCTGGCCGAGCCCCCTGAGGCCGGCCTCGCGGCTCCGCCGGACGCGAAACAGGTCAATCTCGATCGGAAACAGCTCGTCCGACGACCCGGCCTGGTGCAGGATGTCGCCGTGCAGGCCGACGACAGCGACCGGCCGATGCCGCCGTCGCCAAGGCCGTTCACGTCGAAGAAGAAGCACTGCTGCTGGGCGGCCGAGGCGCGCGAGATCGCCAGTTCGACATCACGATCGATGCTCGACGTCAACGTCAGGATGCAGAATGACTTCGGCGCCGATCGCGGCGAGCGTCCGAGACGTTTCCGGAAACCACATGTCGTAGCAGATGGACACGCCGAAACCGTCCGACCTCGGGAACGTCGAACGATGCAGAAGTTCCGTGCCGCCGCTGACGCCCTCCTCGTAGGGGCGGAACGGGAACATCTTGCGGTAGCGCGCGGCGACAGCCGTCGGGGATCGATCACGTGGCGGTGTTGTAGATCCGGTCACCGATCCGTTCGAACATCGATCCCGGAAGCAGCCAGATGCCGATGCCGGGCCGCGAGATCCGGAATCGGTGCCTCGACGTCGTTCGGAAACGTCGCGGGCGTGAGCGGTGAGCGGCCCAAAGGGCGCCAGCTCGCTGAAGACCACCATCTGGACCCAGGGGTAGATGCCCATCAGGCACCGCGAGCCGGCGTTCCATGCTCGTGACGTTCTCGGTCACCGCCGAGAGTGTCTGCTGCACGCCCGCAATGGCGAAGAGGCTGCTCAAGCGCCGCCCCTCTGCGGCGGCTTCGCGACCGCCCGCGCGATGGCGTCGAGCCCGCGGTCGAGCTCGGCGTCGGTGATGACGAGGGGCGGCAGCATCCGGATGACGTTGCCGTGCGGTCCGGCCGTGACAGCACGCGCTACGCCCGGCCCCGGGCCACGATGACCGCCGCTTCCACCGTCGCCGGCCGGCCGGGTCGGGTCGTGCGAGAGCTCGAACGCGAGCATCGCGCCGAGACCGCGAACGTCCCCTACCAGCGGACAGGCGGCGGCGAGAGCGTCGAGCCGGTCGCGCAATCCGCGGCCGAGCTCGGTTCGCCCGCGCGATCAGGTGCTCCCGCTCGATGAGCCCGATCGTCGCGAGCGCTCCCGCGCACGCGATCGGGGTTGCCGCCATACGTGCCGCCGATCGTACCGGGCTCGGCAGCGTCCATCACGCTCGCCTTGCCGACCACGGCGGCGATCGGCAGGCCGCCGCCCATCGCCTTCGCCCAGGCCGACAGGTCGGGCACGATGCCGGCATGCTCGTAGGCCGCCCAGCGTCCGGTGCGGCCGAAACCCGATCTGCACCTCGTCGGAGATGAGCATGATGCCGTGCTCGTCGCAGATCTCGCGCAGGCCGCGCAGGTACGGCGGCGGCGTCGGCACGAAGCCGCCCTCGCCCTGAATCACCTCGAGGACGATGGCCGCTACATGATCGGCCGGCACGGTACCGGTCACGAACCGGTCGCGCAGCGTCGTCGAGCTCACGCGCCACGAAGTCGTCCGACGACTGTCGCCGCGGCGAACCGGTAGACGTCGGGGAAGCGCAGCCGGTAGACCTCGGGCGCGAACGGCCCGCAGTGCTTCTTGTAGCCGCTCTTGGCGGTCGAGCGTCATGCCGAGAAGCGTCCGGCCGTGGAAGGCGCCCTCGTAGCAGAGATGGCCGGTCGGCCGCGTCGCCTGACGCGCGATCTTGACGCATTCTCGACCGCCTCGGCGCCGGTGTTGACGAGCATCGCCTTCGTCCGCTCGCCGTGCGGCAGAAGCGACGACCAGCTTCTCGCAGAGCGCGACGTACGGCTCGTAGGTGGCCACGTGAACGCACGTGTGCTGGAGCCGCGCGGCCTGTTCCTGAACGGCCGGACGACGTCGGGATGGCAGTGGCCGACGGCCATCACGCCGATGCCGCCGGCCAGGTCGAGCCACTCGCGTCCGTCGGCGTCGACGAGCGTCGCCGCGCGGCCAGACGCCATGGCAATCTCGCCCGCAAACATGCCGACGCCGCGCGGCACGACGCTGCGACGCCGGGCGATCAGTTCCTCGGTGCGGCTCGTCGTTACGATGTCGATCTGTCCCCATGACACGTACTTGACCTCCAGGTACTCGTCCATCACGTGCCTGCCGCCCTCCCGGCCGATGCCCGACTGCTTCATGCCGCCAAACGGCGCCTGCGCGGTGGAGGGCAACGCATCGTTTGCGCCAATGACGCCGTACTCGAGCGCCTCGGCGACGCGCATGAGGCGGCTCGCGTCACGCGTGTAGAAGTAGGCCGCCAGCCCGTAAATCGACCGGTTGGCCATCTCGAGCGCCTCGGCCTCGTGGGTGAAGCGCCGGATGGGCGCCACCGGGCCGAACGTCTCTTCGTGACTGACGAGCATCGCGTCGGTGAAGCCTTCGATGATGGTCGGCTGGAAGAACCGGCGACTGAGGCCCGGCCGTTCCACGCGCGCGCCGCCGTCGACGATCCGCGCGCCTTTCGCGCGCGCGTCATCGACGTGCTCGGCCACCTTCGTCACCGCGGCATCGTCGATGAGCGGGCCGATGTGGACGCCTTCCTCGGTGCCGCGACCCACCCGCATACCGCCCACGGCCTCGCCCAGCCGGCGACGAACGCGTCGTAGACGCCGTCCTGCACGTAGAACCGGTTGGCGCAGATGCACGTCTGGCCCGTATTGCGGAACTTCGTTGCTCATCGCGCCGGCCACGCCGGCCGGGACGTCGGCATCGTCGAACACGATGAACGGCGCGTGGCCGCCGAGCTCGAGCGAGAGACGTGTGACGTTCGTCGGCGGCCTTCGTCATCAGGATCTTGCCGACTTCGGTCGACCCGGTGAACGAGAGCTTGCGCACGGTCGGATTCGACAGCAGCTCGTCGCCGATGGCGCGCGAATCGCCGGTCACGATGTTGACCACGCCGGGCGGAATGCCGGCTTCGAGCGCGAGCTCGCCGAGCGCCAGCGCCGAGAGCGGCGTCTGGCCGGCCGGCTTGATCACCATCGTGCAGCCGGCGGCGAGCGCCGGGCCCAGCTTGCGCGTGATCATCGCCGACGGGAAGTTCCACGGCGTGATGCAGGCGGTCACGCCGACCGGCTGGCGCAGGATGAGGATGCGCTTGTCGCGGCGCGAGGCGGGTATCGTCTCGCCGTACACGCGCTTGGCTTCCTCGGCCGCCCATTCCATGAAGGAGGCGGCGTACAGCACTCTCGCCGCGAGCCTCGGCGAGCGGCTTGCCCTGCTCGCGCGTCATCAACTGCGCCAGCTCTTCCTGGCGGGCCACCATCAGGTCGTTGAAGCGGCGGAGCAGGGCGGACCGTTCGCCTGCCGGTCGCGAACGCCAGTCGTCGAGGGCCGCCTCGGCCGCCTCGATCGCGGCTCGCGTGTCGGCCGCGCCTCCGGCGGGCACTTCGGCAATGACTTCGTCGGTGGCCGGGTCGATGACCGGGAAAGGCCGCCGTCCGACGCGCCCCGGCCAGTCGGGTCCAATCAGGTTCTGGATTTGCATATAGCGGGCTCCTCTGCGCGGAGTGATGCCGCTAATTATAGCAAATAGGCGACTTATCAGGCCTTTGTGATAACGGGGCACCGCAGGCCGATCCCCGAGGCGGCGACCCGCCATCGTCCGACGCGACGGCATCCTCGAGGCGGGGAAAGGGGCGCGTCAGCCGGCCTTGATCGACAGGCGGAACGCCAGGTCGTGCAGAATCTCGTCGACGATGGCCCGGTTGTCGCGGTGGGCTTCGTCGGCCAGCTCGAATCCGGTGAAGTAGACCACCGTGCCGTCGAAAGCCACTCGCGGCGTGCAATAGATGACGCGGGCTCCCACGTCGAGCGTGCTGCCGTCGGCCAGCTCGAAGCGGAAGTCGTGCTGCGAACCCACCGTGAAGCCGTAGGTCGTGCGGATCCGGAAGCCGCCAAGCCCCAGGTTGACCACCGTGATGGGCTGGTCGTCGGGCAGCCGGCACGCTTCGAGGCGGCCGGAGACCTGCATACGCTCGGTTTTGCGCCGTTCCTGCTGTCCCAGTGGCTTTCCGGCGTCGCGAATCGTCATCACGCTCCCTGAAATAGCAAGGGGAATGCCAGCTTGACTTATATTTTAGTTTTATCTAAAATATGCTGGTCTTGCTGGAGCGACACGTCATTCGGGCCATCGCGTCCCCGCGCCGCCGGGAGATCCTCCGCCTGGTCTGGCAACAGGAAATGTCTGCCGGTTCCATTCATCGCGCGATGCCCGACGTCACGTTCGGCGCCGTGTCGCTGCAGCTGCGCGCGCTCGAGACAGCAGGGCTCGTCGCCGCGCGCGCTGACGGCCGGTTCCGGTACTACCGCGCCCGGCGGGCCGAGCTCGGGGATGCGGCCGGCTGGCTCGAGACCATGTGGAACGACGCCCTGTGGCGCCTGAAGCTCGAAGCCGAGCTCGACGAGACGCGGCGCGGCCCCAGGCGGGGACGCCGCCGGTCGAAACCCGTACCTCAAAGGACCGAACGCCCATGACCGCACTGCCTCACCACATCGATCGCGAGCTCGAGATTGCCGCCAGGCCCGACACCGTCTTCCGCTTCTTCACCGATCCGGCGCGATGGGCCTCGTGGTGGGGCGCCGGGTCGACGATCGAGGCGACGGCCGGCGGGCGCATGCGCATCCGCTATCCGGGCGGCGTGGAAGCGGCCGGTGAGGTCGTCGAGGTGGACGCGCCGAGGCGCATCGTCTTCACTTACGGTTACGTGAGCGGAGCGCCGATTCCCGAAGGCGCCTCGCGCGTGACGATCGAGGTGTCGCCCTCGCCGGCCGGGTCGCGCGTCACGCTTCGGCACGAGCTCGCTGATGCTGCCGTCCGCGACGCGCACGTTCAGGGCTGGCGCTACCAGCTCTCGCTCTTTGCCAACATCGTGTGCGCCGAAGTGGCCGCCGGCGTCTCGGACTCGGTGGACAAGTGGCTCGCCTCCTGGGCCGAGCCGGATGCCAGCGCCCGCGCGCGCGTGCTCGAGGCGATCGCCGAGCCGGACGTGCGCGTGCGGGACCGGTTCACGTCGCTTGTCGGGGTGACGGAGCTTCTGCCGCACATCGGTACTGCCCAGCAGCACATGCCGGGCGTGAGGCTCGAACGGCGGGGTGAGGTTCGCACCTGTCAGGGGATGGCGCTTGCCGGCTGGGTCGCAACCGGGCCTGATGGCTCGGAGGCTGCCGCCGGTACGAGCGTGTTCGAGCTCAGCCCGGACGGCAAGCTGGCCGTGGTGACCGGCTTCTGGAACCGGACCGCCTGAGGGCGGTCTCCGGGCCGGGCGGGCGGGCGTCCGGCCGAGAAACGGCCGGGGCGCCTCCGGCGTCTAGACAGTGAGGATGTCGGCATTTCTCTTGGGCGCGATTCTCGTTGCCCTGGGCGGTATCAGCGAGGACGCGACCCGGCCCCCGGTCCGTACCTTCCCGACCGGGCAGATCATCGAGAACGTCCGGTCGGAATCGAACCCGAACCAGCAGTTCGCACTGTATCTGCCGACCACCTTCAATCCAAACGTACCGACGCCCGTCCTGTTCGTCATGGATCCCCGTCGCCGCGCGCTCGTGCCGATGAAGCTCTTCCTGCCGGCAGCCGAGCGATTCGGGTACGTCGTCGTGAGCTCCTACAACACGATCAGCGACGAGGAGATGGAGCCGAACCTCAGGGCGCTCCAGGCCATGTGGACCGACATGCACGACTGGTTCACCGTCGACGACAAGCGGGTGTACCTCGCCGGGTTTTCCGGCACGGCGCGAACGGCCTGGCTGCTTGCGCGGCATCTCTCGGGCACGTTCACCGGCGTGATCGGCGCCGGAGCCGGCAGCCATCCGGAGTACCCGCCGACGAAGGACTTCAAGTTCCGGTACTTCGCGACGGTCGGCACGGTCGACTACAACTTCTACGAGATGCAGCGGCTCGAGGAGCGGCTGGCTTCGGTAGGCCTCCACCATCGCGTGGAGGGCTTCGGCGGGCCGCACAGCTGGATGCCCGAGCCGGTGGCCACTCAGGCGATCGAGTGGATGGAGCTTCAGGCGATGCAGAGCGGCCTTCGCCCCGTCGACGATGAGCTCGTCGAGACGTGGTGGCGGCGCGACGAGGCGATGGCCGGGACGTGGGTCGACATGGGGCTGCCACTCAAGGCTTCCTGGCGCTACGCGGCGATGGCGCGCGACTATGCAGGGCTCCGCCCGGTGGACGAGACGGCGGCCAGGGCGGCCGCGCTCGGCTCGTCACCCCAGGCGAAGCTCGAGCTCGAGCGGCGGCAGCGCGCCTACAAGGCCAACATCATCTGGACCGACCGGGCGATGTCCATCATCAGCGAGGCCTTCGAGCCGGGCGCCGAGGCGCCGCTACTCACCGTGGACGAGCTGGTGCACGAGCTCGAGGTGCCGAAGCTCAGAAAGGTGGCGGCGTCGACCGACGTGGCCGCGGCTCTGGAAGCGCAGCAGCGGCTCAACTCGATTGAAGTGCAGCTCGGGTTCTATCTTCCGCGTGAGGCACTCCAGCGGGCCGAGGTACATCCGGGCGAACTACTATCTCGACGTGGCCGTGCAGATGGAAGAGCGGTCGCCGGTCTCGTGGTACCTGATGGCCGTCACGCACGCGCGGCTGCGCGATCCGCGCGGGGCCACCGCCGCACTCGAGAAGGCCATCGATGTCGGCTACCGGAACGTGGCTGAATTCGACGCCGAGCCCGCCTTCAGGAACGTCGTCAAAGTGCCGGCCTTTGCCGCCGCCGTCGACCGGCTGCGCGCGCTCGCCGCGGTCCGCTGAGCCGCCTTTTCGGGGTTGCGCCGGCCGCTCCTCACACTACAATCGACCCGTTCACGCGCCGGCCGGGCTCGACGCGCGGCGCTTCGCGGGGAAGGGGCAGCATGCAGGTCGTTCGAAGCCGTGACCAGTACGACGTCTGCGTCGTCGGGTCTGGCGCCGGCGGCGGGATGGCGGCCAAGGTGCTCACCGAGGCCGGCGCGCGGGTCGTCATGCTCGAAGCCGGCATCGACTGGGATCCGGTCGACGACTCGCTCATGGGGGTGTGGCCGTACGACACGCCGCGGCGGGGCGGCAGCACGCCCGCGCAGCAGTTCGGCGAGTTCGTCGTGAGTTTCGGCGGCTTCTCGCTCGACGGCGAGCCGTACACCACGGCGCCGGGATCGTCGTTCGGCTGGTTCCGGTCGCGGATGCTCGGCGGGCGCACGAATCATTGGGGACGCATCTCGCTCCGGTTCGGTCCGGACGACTTCAGGCGGAAGAGCCTCGACGGTCTCGGTGACGACTGGCCGATCACCTACGACGATCTCAGGCCCTACTACGACCAGGTCGATCGTTTCGTCGGGATCTTCGGCTCCGTTGAGGGCCTGCCGAACGAGCCCGACGGCGTCTTTCAGCCGCCGCCGAAGCCGCGCTGCTACGAGCTGCTCGTCAAGCAGGCGGCCGACCGTCTGAACGTCACCTGCATCCCGTCGCGGCTGTCGATTCTGACGCGCCCGCTCAACGGCCGGACCGCGTGTCACTACTGCGGCCAGTGCTCGCGCGGCTGTGCGGTCCACGCGAACTTCTCGTCGCCGTCGGTGCTGCTGCCGCCGGCGCTTGCGACGGGACGGCTCACGATTCGCACGAACGCGATGGCGCGCGAGGTGACCGTGGGGGCCGACGGCCGCGCCACCGGCGTCCACTACATCGACAAGACGACCGGCAGGGAGCACCACGTGCAGGCCCGCGTCGTCGTGCTGGCCGCGAGCGCGTGCGAGTCGGCGCGTATCCTGCTGAACTCCACGTCGTCGAGGTTTCCCGACGGCCTCGCCAACTCGAGCGGCACCGTCGGCAGGTACCTCACGGACACGACCGGCGTGGGCGTCACCGGGTTCATCCCGAAGCTCATGGACGGCGTGCCCCACAACGAGGACGGCGTGGGCGGCGCGCATCTCTACATGCCGTGGTGGCTCGACAACAGCCGCCTCGATTTTCCGCGCGGGTACCACATCGAGATCAGCGGGGGCCGCGGCATGCCGACGGCCGGGTTCGGCGGGAACATCGTGCGGTTCAGCGGGCTCGACGGCGGGCGCGAGATCGGCGGGTACGGCGCCTCGCTCAAGAACGAGTACCGGCGCTTCTACGGCGCGACGATCCACCTGGCCGGCCGCGGCGAGATGATCCCCAACGCGGACTCGTACTGCGAAATCGACCCGACGACCGTGGACCGGTGGGGCATTCCCGTCCTGCGGTTTCACTGGAAGTGGACCGACCACGAGCACCGGCAGGTGCGGCACATGCAGGAGACGTTCCGCGCCATCATCGGCGAGATGGGCGGCACGCCGATGGGCCAGATGCCAGGGCCGGAGCGCGGCTACGGCATCGCCAACGGCGGCACGATCATCCACGAGCTGGGTGTCACGCGGATGGGCGCCGATCCGAAGGCGTCCGTGCTCAACGCGAACTGCCAGGCGCACGACGTGGAGAACCTGTTCGTGACCGACGGCGGGCCGTTCGTCTCGCAGGCCGACAAGAACCCGACGTGGACCATCCTCGCCCTCGCGTGGCGGACGAGCGACTTCATCGCCGCCTCGATGCGCAGGGGAGAGCTCTGATGGTGTATCTGGGATCTGGGATCTGGGATCTCAGGGCATCTGGGATCTGGGATCTGGGATCTGCTGGAATCTGGGATCTCGTAATCGGGTGTTGCCATCCAGATCTCCGATCCCAGGTCCCAGATGCCCTGAGATCCCAGATCCCAGATCCCAGATTCCAGATGGTGAGGCCTTCCCATGTCGATTGACCGCCGAACGCTACTGCAGATGCTGACGGCCGTGCCGGCCGCGGCTCTGTTCACGTGGACGGAGGCCGAAGCGGCTTCGGCTGCGCGGCTGGGGCGGGCGGCGCTTCAGGCGTCGGCTCAGACGGGCGCGGCGTTCCAGCCGGCGTTCTTCACGGCGCGCGAGTGGGACACCGTGCGCGTGCTGGTCGATCTGATCATCCCGAAGGACGACCGATCGGGGAGCGCGACCGACGCCGGCGTACCAGAGTTCATGGACTTCATGATGACCGACCAGCCGAACCGCCAGGATGCCATGCGCGGGGGGCTGGCGTGGCTCGACCTCGAGTGCCATCGCCGGTTCGACAAGGAGTTCACCGGGTGCACCGATGCCGAGCGACGGCAGGTGCTCGACGACATCTCGTGGCCCCAGCGCGCGCGTCCGGACATGTCGCACGGCGCGCGCTTCTTCGCGACGTTCCGCGACTTGACCGCCAGCGGTTTCTGGACGAGCAAGATGGGGATCGAGGACCTGGGCTACCAGGGGAATGTGTACCTGTCGGGCTGGGACGGATGCCCGCCCGAAGCGCTCCGGAAGCTCGGACTCGTGGGCGATTGAGCGAATTAGCGAATTAGCGAATTAGTGAATTAGTGAATGAAATGAGCGAATGAGCGAATGAGCGAGTGAGCGAGTGAGCGAGTGAGCGAGTGAGCGAACCCGTCATTCGCTAATTCACTAATTCACTAATTCGCCAATTCTGAGTCATGCCAACCATCAATGTCGCGCTCATCGGTTACGCCTTCATGGGACGTGCGCACAGTAATGCCTGGCGGCAGGTGATGCCGTTTCTGTCGCCCCGGCTGGAGCCGCGTCTCAAGGTGCTGTGCGGCCGGTCGGCGCGCAAGGTCGAGGCGGCCGCGCGCCAGTGGGGATGGGAAGAAACAGCCACGGACTGGGAGGCCGTCGTCTCGCGGCCCGACATCGACCTGGTGGACATCTGCACGCCGGGGGATTCGCACGCGCCGATTGCCATCGCGGCGGCGCGCGCTGGCAAGGCCGTGTTCTGCGAGAAGCCGCTTGCCAACTCGGTGAAGGAGGCCGACGCCATGCTGGCCGCGGTCGAGAAGGCCGGCGTGACGCACATGGTCTGCCACAACTATCGTCGTGCGCCGGCCGTGTTGCTGGCCGCGCAGATCATCTCCAGCGGCCAGCTCGGTGACGTCCGTCACTTCCGCGGCACGTACCTCCAGGACTGGATCACCGACCCGAAGTTCCCGCTCGTCTGGCGCCTCGACCGCAAGCGAGCGGGTTCGGGCGCGCTCGGCGACATCGGCGCGCACGTGGTGGACCTCGCCCGTTTCCTCGTCGGCGAAATCGCGGAGGTGGCCGGCGACCTGCGCACGTTCGTGCCGAAGCGGCCGCTTCCCGGCGCGCCGGGCCGCCGCGGCGTCGTCACCGTCGACGATGCCGCTATCGCCCTCGTGCGATTCGCGGGCGGCGCCATGGGGACGATCGAGGCGACCCGCATGGCCCCGGGCCGCAAGAACTTCAACCGCTTCGAAATCAACGGCAGCAAGGGCAGCCTGGCGTTCAATCTCGAGCGGATGAACGAGCTCGACGTCTACTTCGAGTCCGACCGCCGCGGGTTGCGCGGGTTCCGCACGATCCTCGTGACCGAATCCGGCCATCCATTCGTGAAGGCCTGGTGGCCGCCCGGGCACATCATCGGCTACGAGCACACGTTCACGCACACGGTCTACGACCTCGTCGAAGCGATCGCCGACGACCGGCTGCCGGAGCCGAACTTCGTCGACGGCGTCCGAAATCAGCGCGTGCTCGACGCGATCGAGCGCGCGGCCGAGAGAGGACGTGGGTGAAGTGCACTTGATCGGGTGCGACGGGGTTCGACGGGGTGCGACGGGTGCGACGGGTGCGACGGGTGCGCCGGGTGCGTCTGGGTGCGCCGGGGTGCGGCGGGTGCGTCGGGGTGCGGCGGGTGCGTCGGGGTGCGGCGGGTGCGCTGCGCGCGAGGGAGGGGCTGATGCGGCCAGCATGTGAATCAATGCGGGCCAGCGCCAGTTCCCACAAGGTACCTGTCGTACCCGTCGTACCTGTCGTACCCGTCGTACCAGCAGAGGTATTTCAATGAAGCTCGGTGTGTTTGCCGTCCTGTTCGGCTCGAAGCCGTTCGAAGAGACGCTCGACTACGTGAAGGGCCTGGGTCTCGAGGCCGTCGAGATCGGCACCGGGGCCTATCCCGGCTCGGCTCATTGCGACCCGGCGGCGCTCCTTTCTGACCCGAAGGCGCTCAAGAGCGTTCGCCCGGGCCGTCGAGCGCCGCGGCCTCGTCATCAGCGCGCTCAGTTGCCATGGCAATCCGCTCCATCCGGATCCGAAGATCGCGTTGGCCCACCACCAGACCTTCGTGGACACCGTCGCGCTCGCCCGCGCGCTCGACGTCTCGACCGTGGTCACCTTCAGCGGCTGCCCGCCCGGCGACGCGAGGGCCGCGCAGCCGAACTGGGTCGTGGCGCCGTGGCCGCCCGAGTTCGCGAAAATGCTCGCCTGGCAGTGGCGCGAGCGCGTGACGCCTTACTGGAAGGATGCCGCCAGGCTCTGCCGCAAGGCCGGCGTGCGCGTCGCCATCGAAATGCACCCCAACTTCGTGGTCTACAACCCGGAGACGATGATCAGGCTGCGGGAGATCGCGCCGAAGGTGATCGGCTGCAACTTCGACCCGAGCCACATGTTCTGGCAGGGCATCGACCCGGTCGTGGCGATCCGCGCACTGGGCGACGCGGTTTATCACGTCCACGCGAAGGACTGCAGGATCGACGTCACGAACACGCGCCTGAACGGCGTGCTCGACGCGAAGAAATACACGGACGAGATCCGCCGATCCTGGATCTTCCGGACTGTCGGCTACGGCAACGACGCGCTCGTGTGGAAGGACATCGTCTCGGCGTTGCGCATGGTCGGGTACGACCACGCGATCAGTATCGAGCACGAGGACAGCCTGATGTCCGGTGACGAGGGGCTCAGGAAGGCCGTCGCGTTTCTCAGGAGCGTCATCATCCAGGAACCGGCGGGCACGGCCTACTGGGCGTGATCGCCGTCACGAGTGGAAGGGCGGCTCAACTCCTCCCGCGCCGGCGCGGCACGAAACGCGGCGTGCGGGCCGCGTACTCCTCCCACTCGCGGCCGAAACGGGCGTGCAGTTCGGGCTCTTCGATGAGCACGACGACGTAGATCGCCAGTGCCGAGAGCGCGACGACGATGTAACCCGTGAGGTAGTTGGCGATGAGCGCATAGCCGAGCGATCCGATGACGACCTCGACGTAGCGCGGGTGGCGCACGCGCGCGTAGATGCCATCGGTGATGAGCCTGCTTGCCCCAGGCTGAGCCGACAATTCGGGAACGCCCATCAGGATCCGCATCGTCAGGTGCTTCCGACGCTTCACCTGGATGAACATCCCGACGGCGAGGCATGCCGCGCCGAGCACGGTGAGCGGCCACGAGAAACCGAACTCGACGATGAGCCAGCGCGGCGCCACCTGAGCGATCGCCGCCGCGCTCGTGACGAGCAGCGCCAACCCCGCCGCGAGTCCCGCGCTCCTCCCCACCCGGCGCCAGAACGCGGCGAACGGGTGGATCACGAACCAGTAGAGGATCGCCGGCGGCAGGAAGACGAGAAGGAGCCAGGCGAGCCAGTATCGAATGGTGCCCACGTGACCTCCCTGTGTCAGGCATCTTCCCGGGCTGCGGCGCGACTGTGCCCGGCTGCCTTGTCCCGGCGGTACCGGGCCGGAGGCAGCCCATACTCCCGCTTGAACGCGCGATTGAACGCGGCTTCCGACTCGTAGCCGACGTCGAACGCAACCTGCGCCACGCCGTAACTGGTCGTGGTGAGCGCTCGGGCGCCAAGCTGCAGGCGCCACCGTGTCAGGTACGCGATCGGCGACTCACCCAGAAAGTGCTTGAAGCGCTCCGCGAGCACCGTTCGCGACAGGCCGGTCGCGCGCGCGAGCTCGGCGACAGTCCAGGGATGCGCGTGGCGGCCGTGCAGTAGCGCGAGCGCCTTTCCCACCGCCGGGTCACGGGTCGCGGCGAGCCACCCGACTTCGTGGTCCGGCAGCGTGCGGACGTAACGACGGAGGGTTTCGGCAAAGACCACCTCGGCAAGCTTCGCCAGCACGGCATCGCCGCCCTCCCGGCGGGTGCCGGCTTCGAGCACGGAGAACTTCAGGGAGTCCTCCAGCCAGCGTCCAGACGGATCGTCGTGGATGTTGACCTTGATCGCCGGCGGGAGACTTGCGAGGAAGGTCCTGCTGAGCTGCAGGTCGCAGGCCATGAAACCGCAGATGAACCGGCACGACGAGCCGCCGCCGCCGAGCTGAACGAGCTCGAGGCCCTGTCCGAGCCAGGTGCTCAGCACCGTGCTGGCATCGATGGCGCTCGAGCGCGTGCCGCTGCCAAGCACATGACCGTGGCCCTGCGGGAAGGTCACCAGGTCACCGGCCGCGAGTGCCAGACGTTCGCCGCCTGCGACCTCGGCGTAGGCACTGCCGCTCAGCAGCAGGTGATAGATGATGACGTGGCCGGCAGCTGGCGTGAGCAAGGGAGCGAGCACGCAGGACGCTGGCGACGTGAGACACCAAGGCTCGGAGAACTCGGCGTTGAAGTAGATCGCCGATTCGAGCCTGATGGCTCGAAGCATCTCCGAGAGCGCGTCCATCGCCATCTGGAGTCTAGCAGTCACTGCCGACGTCCCGGCAAGCAAACCCGAACGCCCGGTCAAACGAAGAGATGCCGGGCGGCAGTCCGGTCAAGTAACTCGGACGCCTGGAAAAGTGCGTCCGGGTGCCCGCATCGGATAGTCAATGGCGAACCCGACATCGGCTCGAAAGCGATGTCGAAGAAACCAGGGGAGACACCGTCATGACCGTGATTGCCGCTCCGAGCGATGTCGCTGCGCTCAAGGCCCGCTTGAAGGCAACCTGGATGGCCGGTGATTACGACTACTTCTCGCGCTACATGGAATCGGGCGCCGCCGAGTTCCTGGACCGGATCGGCATCGAGCCGGGCACGACGCTGCTCGACGTGGCCTGCGGATCCGGCCAGGTAGCGCTCATCGCCGCCCGGCGCGGAGCCCGTGTGACCGGCGTGGACATCGCGAGCAACGCGATCGTGGCCGCGCGCGGCCGGGCGAAGTCCGAGGGGCTCGACGTTCGCTTTGACGAGGGGGACGCGGAGGGCCTGCCGTATGCCGACGCCAGCTTTGACACGGTCACGAGCGTCTACGGCGCGATGTTCGCGCCGCGGCCGGACAAAGTAGCGACCGAGCTGATTCGCGTGTGCCGTCCAGGCGGGCGGATTGCGATGGCCAACTGGACCAGGGACGGATTCGTCGGCCGCATGTTCGCGATCGTGTCGCGGTTCGCCGCGCCTCCTGGCATGCCGTCGCCCGTGCTCTGGGGCGACGAGGACGTCGTGAGCACACGCCTCGGTTCCGGCGTGTCGGATCTGAAGCTCACACGAGCCAGCCACCGGTTCGATTACCCGTTCGCACCAGCCGAGGTCGTCGAGTTCTTCCAGACGTACTACGGACCGGCAACGACGGCCTTCGCGTCGCTCGGGGAGCCGGAGCAGGCCGAGCTTCGCACCAGCCTCGTGGCGCTTTGGTCCGCGCACAACGTGGCCGATGATTCCGGGCGCACCATCGTCGATGCAGAATATCTCCAGGTTGTGGCCGTTCGCGCGTGATCCGAACTGCCAGCGGTTTGGCCGCCGGCCGGGAGCACGGAGCCGTCTGCCTGAAGGAGGTTAGTCGTGAAGTTTGCCAGGATCGTCTTCATCATGGCCGGCATCTGGGGCATCGCGGTGCTGACGCCCTTCTACTGGCTCGTTGACGTGACGGGGCGGCAGTACCAGCCGCCCCTGGAGTACCCGCACTTCTTCTACGGGTTCTTCTCGGTGGCCATCGCGTGGCAGATTGGGTTTCTGCTGATCGGGATGCAACCGGCGAGACTCCGGGCGATGATGATCCCGAGTATCGTCGAGAAAATGGGCTACGTCGTCACGGTCACGTCACTGTACGCCCGTGGCCGAATTTCATGGAGCGATGCGCAGACGGCTGTGCCCGACTTGCTGTTCGGCCTGCTCTTCATCATGGCGTTCAGGAAGACGCGAGCCGCAGGGCGTGCTGGCGTAAGCCAATTCAGCGAATTAGCGAATTAGCGAATTAGTGAGAAACTTAGTGAGAAACCTTCATTCACTAATTCACTAATTCACTAATTCACTAATTCACTGACCCTGCCTCAGGACCGGTGGCGGTTGGTGGCGCGGGCTTTGACGAAGATGGCGCGGATCTGGCGGGCTTCGTCGAGCAGTCGAGTGTCTTCTTCCACATTCGGGCAGACCGTGGTCGCGATCTCGAGCCAGTAGACGGATTCGTCTGCTTCCTCGACCACGGTCTGCAGCTTGGCGGCGAACTCGCGCCGCGACCGGGCCCGGCGCATCGCTCGGTGATTGGCGCCCACACTGCCGGCGGCCCCGGCGAGCTGGCCGGCGATCCTCCAGACCCCCGGCACCCGCGGCAGCCGACCGACGTACCGGACGACATCAATCGCGAACTGCCTCGTCCGGCTCTCGAGGGCATCGATGCCGTCATACATGCCACCGCAGCAAGCTGCAATCCAGCTGCCAAGTCCATCAGGCCGTCAGCCGCCGGAACCGGCCACCAGTACGCACTTTCCGCGTACCTCAGGCTCTCGCCGGTACGCCATTCACTCACTCGGCGATTCGCTCATTCGCTCACTTCATTCACTAATTCACTAATTCACTAATTCACTAATTCGCTGATTTGGTAACAGGCCTGAACAGCACCGCGAACACCACGAGAATGACGCCGGCGCCGACGGCCGGCACGATCCAGATGGACTGCCAGTCGTGGGTGCCGTCGGCGCGCAGGTACATGTCCACGACCCGTCCCGACGCGAACGCGCCGATGAAGTAGCCGATGCCGTTCGTGACGAAGTTCAGGAAGCCCTGCGCCGCGGCGCGCCGCTTCTCGCCGGCCTGCTGGTCCGTGTAGATCTGGCCGCTCACGAAGAAGAAGTCGTAGCAGATGCCGTGCAGGATGATGCCGGCGTAGATGAGCCACATCCCGCTCCCGGCATCGCCCCACCCGAACGCCACGTAGCGCAGCGCCCAGGCCGCCATGCCGATGAGCATGATGCGCTTGATGCCCCACTGCCTGAGCATGAGCGGCAGGGCCAGCATGAAGACGATCTCGCTCATCTGGCCGAACGTCTGGATGAAGGCCGGCTCGGGCGCGCCGATCTCGTTCAGGAAGGGGTTGGTGAACGCGTAGTAGAACTGCAGCGGAATGCAGAGCAGGAACGACCCGACCACGAAAACGAGGAACGCCCGGTCGCGGAGCAGCTCCAGCGCGTCGAGGCCGAGCGCGTCGCGCACCGAGAAGGGCGCGCCGGCCGCCTTCGGCGGCGTGTGCGGGAGCATGAGCGAAAACGCGGCCATCACGAGCGACGCGCCCGCCGCAAGCTGCATGGGCACGTTCAGCGCGTCGGCCCGCAGCACCTTGCCGACGATGACGCCGGCGACGATCCAGCCGATCGTGCCGAGCACGCGAATGACGGGGAAGTCCCTCGCCGGGTCGGTCACGTGGTGGAAGGCCACGGAATTGGTGAGCGAGAGCGTCGGCATGTAGCAGAGCGCGTAGCCGATGAGCAGGGGATAGAACGTGGTCCAGTCCGGCTGCTGCGCCACGAACCACATCAGCACCGCGCCGGCCAGGTGCAGCACGGCCAGGATGCGTTCGGATGCGAAGAACCGATCGGCGACGACACCGAGGAAGAACGGCGAGACGAGGGCGGCAATCGCCGTCGCGCCGTAGGCGAGGCCCACCTGGGAGCCGGTGAAGCCGAGCGTCTGGCCCAGGTACGTGCCCATCGTGACGAACCACGCCCCCCAGATGAAGTACTGGAGGAACATCATCACGGACAGCTTGACGCGGACGGACATGGCGATTACCGGATCAGGCGGGGAACCATTGAGCTCGACGCGATCATCGCGCCGTGCGCACTTTCAGATTGCGGAACGCTATCGGCGTGCCATGGTCCTGAATGGCGATGTGGCCGGTCTTCGCCATGCCGTACTCGGGCCACTCCCTGAACTTGCTCGCGGCCACCTTGGCCTTCCAGTCCTCGGTCCAGAGCTCGTACTCGACGATCCTCTCGCCGTTCATCCAGTGCTCGACATGCGCGCCGCGGACTACGAGGCGGGTCGTGTTCCACTCGCCGACGGGCTTGCACATTGGCTTCGACGAGGCATCGAGCGCGTAGTTGGCGCCGCAGGACGTCTCCGGCACCCGGCCGTCGCGGTGGCCGGCATCGTCGAGAATCTGCAACTCGGGGCCGCTGTAGTACGTCTGGGCCAGCCCCTCGATGACGTGGAACATCACGCCGCTGTTACCGGCTTCGGCGGCGAGCTTCCAGTCGAATGCAAACTCGAAGTCGGTGAACTGCTCCTTCGTGATGAGGTCGCCGCCGCCTCGCGCGACCCGCGCGAGCGTGCCGTCGACAACCTGCCAGCCCGCACCGGGAGCCGGCTGGCCGAACGTGCGCCACTGGTCGATCGCCTTGCCGTCGAAGAGCAGCCGCCAGCCGGCGGCCTGCTCCTCGGCCGTGAGCGTGTTCGGGGCCTGGGCGTCCGGGGCGGCGGCCATCATCACCGGGATGGCGACAGAGGCGAGCAGCGCCGGGACGAACATCCGGGAACGACCAATTCGCGTGTGCATGAGTGCTCCTGTTGCAGGGCGGACTGAACTGCAGTCCGCCCTACGGCTTCTGCAGTCCGCCCTACGGTCTGTCGAGCGCCTTCCGGCAATACTCCAGGCACCGCCGCACTTCCGTCACGGCGTCCTGGCCACGATACTCGTATTCAATCTGCGCCGGGATGTCCCAGCGGCGGTCGCGCAGCATCTGCAGCACGTCCACGATGGGCGCATCGCCCTCGCCCCAGGGGACGTTGCGGTCGCCTTCACGCGTCTTGTCCTTCAGGTGCAGCGACGGAATCCGGTCGTGGTACTTCTCGAGGACAGGCCGCGCGTCGAACCCCGCGCCCGTGTAGTGGCCGATGTCGAGGTTGACGGCGATCCGCCTGGAGTGCTGCTCGAGCAGGCCGGCCAAGTCGTCCGGCGTAATCGCGCCGCCAGGCGCCGTGCGCTCCTCGGAGTGGTTATGGAAGGCGACGGTCATGTCGAACCGTTCCGCGAATGTCTCGAGCCTCGAGGCGATCGACATCGGCGACGAGACCGTCACGACGTCGACGCCAAGCGCCCTGGCCATCTCGAACGCCCGCGTGACTTCGACGTCGGTGAAGTCCGCGTCGATGCGCGGATTGTAGGCGGTGAGCGTGACTCCGGCCGTGTCGAACATCTGGCGCACGCGGCCCGGCACGTCGAGCGAGCTCTCGAGGAGCCAGCGCCGGTGGATCTCTCTCGGCCGGCGTCCCGACGGCGGCTGCGATGCAGGATCTTCAAGGTGGCTCGACCACAGCTCGCAGTACGACAGGCCGATCGACGCCATGTCCCGGATTGCCTGCTCCAGAGGCCTGTCGCGGAAGCTGTAGCTCTGCGCGCCGAGGCGCACGCCCGCGATACGCGAGTCGGGCTTCTGCCGCGCGCCCAGGCCGACGAAGGGCGCGGCCACCAGCCCGCCGGCGACGAGCGTGGTCCATTCCCGGCGCGTCAGGCCCGTGCGGACGGAGGGGCGGGCTTCAGCCCGCCCTCGACGCCGGGCGGGCTGAAGCCCGCCCCTCCAGCGATCACGGCAAGCCTTCACAGCGAATACCCGGCCCGATACGCGCGCGTCAGCAGGTCGTTGGCGTCGGTGTTGTTCGTGACGCGCGTGCCGTCGTAGTGGAGCTTGGCGCCGGCTCGAAGCGAGACGACGCCGAGCAGCATGATCTCGGTCAGGTGCGCGGCGTAGGAAAACGGGCACGAGATCTGGTCGGTGCCCTTGATGGCATTCACCCAGTTCATCTCATGCGCCTGGTGCGGCACGCGGGGCATCCGCTCGGCCGGCGGGCCGTAGCTGTTGTGCCGTTCGAACGGCAGCAGGCGCGGATTCCGACCGTAGGTCTCCTGGATCATCTTGCCGGTGCTGCCGATGTAGAGGATGCCGCCCTCGCCGTTGAGCTTCTCTTCGCCGAGCTCGTCGGGCCTTGGCGGGGTGAGGCCGCCGTCATACCAGACGAGCTTCACCGGCGGCATGTCGCCCCGCGCCGGGAACTCATAGTACGTCGTCGTCGCGTTCGGGTACGACGCGCCGTTGAACGGCGTCGACGTCGTCTCGATCACCGTGGGCAGGCCGAGCTTCAGCCCCCAGACGGGATGGTCGATGAGGTGCGCGCCCATGTCGCCAAGCGCGCCCTGGCCCCAGTCCACCCAGCCGCGCCAGTTGAACGGGTGGTACACGGGATGGTACGGCACGTCGGACGCGACGCCGAGGAAGAGGTCCCACGAGAGCGCGTCCGGGACGGGGTAGTCGCCGGTCATGGCATTGGCGAGGCGCGACATCAGCGCGCTGTTGCCCCAGCCGATGCGGGCCGGGTCGCGCGTGAGCGGCTCGGGCCGCGGAATGCCCTGCGGCCAGTAGACGAGCGGACGGTTCGTCCAGACGTGCACTTCGCGAATGTCGCCGATGGCGCCCGCCATCAGGTACTCCTGGCCGCGCCGCGCGCCGTCCTGCGAGTGGCCCTGGTTGCCCATCTGCGTGACGACCTTCGTCTCGGCCGCGCGCCGGGCCAGGTGCCGCGCCTCGTGCACCGACCAGCAGAGCGGCTTCTGCACGTAGACGTGCTTGCCGAGGTCCATCGCCGCCGACGCGATGACCGCGTGCATGTGATCCGGCGTCGCGACGATCACCGCGTCGATGTCCGTCTGCTTCTCGAGCATCTCGCGGTAGTCGCGATAGCGCGTCGCCCTCGGAAGCTGGTCCTCCATGAAGCCGCTCAGCCGGTCGCGCGATGGCGTCTCCGCCCACTTCGTGTCGGCATCGGCCTGGGCTTTCGAGGGACCGAAGTTCTGCCAGCGCTCTTCGGGCCGCGGTCCGGCGCCGCCCTGGCGCCCGCCGCCGCCCTGGCGTCCGCGACCTCCGCCGGTCTGAGCCGGCGGATTGAGCGTGTCCGCCCAGCTCTTGATGCGGCGATCGAGCAGCGCATCGTCCACGTCGCAAAGAGCGACGATGCGCTCGGTCATCACGGCCTGGGCGTTGTTGCCGCCCATCCCGCCAAGACCGACGACGGCGATGTTCAGCCGGTCGCTTGGCGCCTGCATGCCGCGGCCGAGCACGTGGCGCGGCACGATCATGAACGCGGCTGCGGTTCCGGCTGCCGTGTTGACGAACTGGCGTCTCGAGACGCCGGTAGCGTCCGTGGTGTTCTGGTCGCGTCGCGTCGGCTGCCGGTCCATGTGGGCCTCCAGGCTGAGTTGGCAAACCGTGGCACGACTGGGCAGGTGTGGTCAAGCGACGAGGCCCGCCGATTACACTATGGCGATGACCGAACGGGCGGCCTCACCTGAACCGAGCGCGTGGCTCGGGCCGGACGTCAGCGGCCGCGACGACTGGACGCTCGTTCTGACCGGAGCGCACCGAGCCGAGGTCATCGACGCAGTGCGGCAGTCGGAGGACGCCGGGCTTCCCATTCACGGGATCACGCGCGAGCGGTTCGCCCTGCCGACGCTCGGTCCGGCGCTCGATGCGGCGCGGCGCGACGTGGTCGACGGCCGCGGCTTCGTCCTCGTGCGCGGCCTGCCCATCGAAGGGCTCGGACGAGAGCAGGTCATCCGGGCCTTTTTCGGCATCGGCACGTACTTCGGCGTGGCCAGACCTCAGAATCGCGCGGGCCACCTCATCGGTCACGTCTACGACCTCGGGGAGGACAAGGCCGACCCGAAGACGCGGCTCTACCGCACCAACGCGCGGCAGCGCTTTCACGTGGACAGCTGCGACCTGGTCGGTCTGCTGTGCCTGCAGCCGGCCCGAAGGGGTGGCGCGAGCTCCATCGTGAGCTCGACGGCGATCGTCGACGCGATTGCAAGGACGCGCCCGGACCTTGCGGCCGTTCTCGAAGCGCCATTCGTGTACGACCGCAAGGGCGAGGTTCCCGAAGGCAAAGGGCCGCATTATCTGATGCCCATCGTGCACCGCTTCGCCGGCCGCACGACGGTCTACTTCGCGCGTGACTTCATCGACTCTGCCCAGAAGCGGTTCGACGACATCCCGCGCCTCTCTGCGGCTCAGGTGGAGGCGCTCGATATGGTCGAGCGCCTGGCCGAGAGCGAGGAGTTCCGGCTCGACATGGACTTCCGGCCCGGCGACATGCAGTTCGTCCACAACCACGTGGTGCTGCACTCGCGCACGGCCTACGAGGATTGGGACGACCCGGCGCGCAAGCGGCACCTGCTCCGGCTGTGGCTCTCGGCGCACGGCGCGCGCGCGTTGCCACCGGTCTTCGAGGAGCGCTACGGTCCGCTCGTCGAGGGGCAGCCGCGCGGCGGCATCTACGTGCCCGGCGTCGTTCCGCAGGTCGCGCTCGAGCCGGCCTGAGCCGGGCGAATCGCGCCGGGCCCACGCGCTCGACGCCGCCTGCGCTACACTCAGCGAACCAGACCACAGAGGGGGGATCCCGATGACCCGCGCCACCGCCCTGCTTGCCTCGCTGCTCGTTTTTCCAGCCGCCGCCCACGCTCAAACGACGCCGTTCTCGGCCGAAGACATCCTCAACGTCGTCTCGGCATCCATCAGGGACATCTCCGACGATGGACGGTTCGTGGCGGTCACCGAGAGCCGGCGCGCCGAGAGCGCCACCGTCG
The DNA here is from genome assembly GCA_963752045.1 of uncultured Acidobacteriota bacterium. Lineage (GTDB taxonomy): Bacteria > Acidobacteriota > Vicinamibacteria > Vicinamibacterales > SCN-69-37 > DATKDF01. The sequence continues at coordinate 256,729 of CAVVWN010000005.1, forward strand.
ACAACTACCGGTACGGCGACCCCACCTACACGAGCCTGTCGCTCGGCCGGCTCGTCGTGATCGATCTCGATTCCGGCGCGCGGCGACTGCCGCTCGGCGACCGTCTCGTCGACGTGCACGAGGCGGCCTGGTCGCACGACGGCCGACGGCTCGCCGTGCTCGTGACCGTCGCCGACGCGGCCGGGACGACCGGCCTCACGCTGCACGTGTGGGACAGCGAGACGGGTCAGTTGCGTGACGTGCCGCGCTCGTCCGGCCCGGCCATTGCGATGACGACGAGCCTCGAGTGGTCGGTCGACGACCGGTCGGTCGTCGTGGCGCTGCGCGACCCGGCGCGCGACGCCGAGGCCGCCGCGCGGTTCAAAGCCGTCACCGAAGGCCCGATCGTCGTGCACTCCTCGACGGACCCGTTCCTCGAGTGGGACGACCTTGGCCGGTTGAGTCGCTGGCGCAGTGTCGGTCAGGTCGATGTCACCACCGGCCAGGTGACCGTGCGGGTTCCCGAACGCAAGCTCACCGACTACCAGGTGTCGCGGGACGGATCGTTCGTCGTCTTTCAGGAGGACGTCACCGAGAAGACCGACTACGAGACCATCCGGGGCACCGAGAACCGGCTGCTGGCGTGGAAGCAGGGCGAGGCCGAGCCGCGCGAGATCGTCAAGGCCAAGGACATGGACGGCCTGCGCCCACGGTGGTCCGACGACGGCCGGACGTTCGCGTACGCGAAAGAGGGGCAGGTGTTCGTGCGCGGCCTCGAGGACGCCGAGCCCCGCAACCTGACGCCGCGGCCGAAGCCGCCGGCGGGGGAGCCGCCTGTGACCACGCCGGACGAACGCGCCGAGGCCGAGCGGCCCGAGAGCTTCTCGGCCGGCTCGTTCAACCGTGCCGGCACCGAGATCCTCATCACGAGCCGGAAGGGATGGTACGTCGCGAGCGTCGCCGACGGCGCGCGGCGCCAGATCGTGACGCTGGATCCGGACGACGACACGGCGCCCGCGATGTCGGCATTCGACTGGGCGCCTGATGGCTCGGCGATCTATGCGACCTGGGCGGCCCGCGATCGCTGGGAGCGCGGCATCGTCCGGATCGACGCGCGGAGCGGTGAGGTGACGCCGCTCGTGAAAGACTCGCGCCTGTGGCGTGGCGTGACGCTCACGCGCGACGGCCGGCGGTTCGTCGGGTCGGTGTCGGACGGCGACCGCCCGAACGAGCTCTTCGTCGCTGATGCGGGATTCGGGAGCGTGAAGACCATTACCGATCTCAACCCGTGGCTCGCCACGCGGACGCTGCCGAAGTCGGAGCTGGTGAAGTACCGCGACGCCGACGGCGAAGAACTGTACGGCGTGTTGCGCTATCCCGCCGGTTACCGGCCGGGTGAGACGTATCCGACGGTGTTCGAGATCTACGAGACCTTCTTCGACAACGGGTTCAACGCGCGTGCGGCGTTCCTCACGAGCCACGGATACGCCGTGTTCCATCCGTCGGTGCATCTGGTCGTGGGCCGGCCCGGCGAGTCGTGGGTCAAGGGCGTGACGGCTGCGGCCAACAAGCTCATCGACATGGGCGTGGCGGATCCGGATCGCCTGGGCGTGCACGGCACGAGCTACGGCGGCTACGCGACGGTGCTGCTCATCACGCAGACCGATCGATTCAAGGCGGCCATCAACGTCTCGGGCAAGGTCAACATGGTGAGCTTCTACACCGACAGCCCGCGGCTCGGCGTCCGCAACATCCACGCGCCCGAGAACAGCCAGGACCGGATCGGCGGCTCGCTCTGGGAGTACCCGGAGCGCTACCTCGAGCATTCGGCCGTGATGCGCGCCGACCGCATCACGACGCCGCTCCTCAACATCACCGGCGACCAGGATCCGAACGTGCCGGCCAGTCAGTCGCGCGAGATCTACTACGCGCTTCGCCGGCTCGGCAAGGACGTCGAATGGGTGCGCTACGTCAACGGCGCGCACCGCCCGCCGAACAGCGTCGAGGAGTCGATCGACTTCGAGAACCGGATCCTCGCGTGGTACGACAAGTACCTGAAGAAGGCCGAGGAGGCTCCGGTGTCGAAGGGGCGCTAGCGGCCCGATCTTCGATGGCCCTCGTAGTGCTGCTTCGCGGTGTCAACGTCGGCGGGCACAGGACGTTCAGCCCGAAGAAACTGGCCGCACAGTTGAGCACGCTCGACGTGGTGAACATCGGTGCGGCTGGGACCTTCGTCGTGCGCGGGAAGGCCCCGCAGCGGGAGGTGCAGAAGGCGTTCGCGTCGGCACTTCCGTTCGAAACGAGGATCGTCGTCTGTCAGGGGCGGAGCATTCTGGACCTGATCTCGAACGACCCGTTCGCAGGAGAGACGAAGGCTTCCGACATCGTCCGTTTCGTGAGCGTCCTCGCGAAGCCTCCCCGAACGGAGCCATCCTACCCCTTCGTTCTCCCTGCCACAGGCGCATGGCTCGTGAAGCTGATCGGCCGCAGAGGTCGATTCGTGTTCGGCATGTACCGTCGGCACATGAAGGTCATCCAGTATCTTGGCCGGACGGACAAAGAGTTCGACGCGCCCGTGACCACGCGAAACTGGAACACGATCGAAGCCATCGCGAGGGTGCTGACATCGACTACGCTTGAGAAGTGAAGATTCTCAGCGCCGAGCTTGTGACCAGTGCGTCCGTCGACGGCCCGCGCGCCGGGCTGCTGCGCGACGATCTACCGCTCTGTTCGTTCGTTGGCCGCTCGAACGTGGGCAAATCGAGCCTGCTGAACGCGCTGATGCGGCAGAAGCTGGCGCGCACGAGCGCCGCGGCCGGCAAGACGCGGCTGGCCAACATCTACCGCGTGACGGTCGAGAACGCGCCGGGCGGACCGGGACGCTGGAGCACGTATCTCGTCGACCTGCCCGGGTACGGCTACGCCCGCGGTGGCGACGACGCAGCCAGGGAGATGGCGAGGGTGGTCGATGCCTACTTCGCGGCCGCACACGGCTCGAGGGCGGCCGACGACCCGGCCACCGGGCGGCGGCGCGGTTCCATCTTCCTCCTGGTGGACTCCCGGCACCCGGGCCTGCCGTCTGACGTGCAGGCGTTTCACTGGATCAGCGAGCTGGCGGCCGTCCCCATCGTCGTGGCGACGAAAATCGACACGCTGTCCAGGTCCAGGCGCGCCGAGAACCTTCGCGCGCTCGAACGTCTCTACCATCAGCCCGCGATACCGGTGTCGGCGGCGAAGGGAGAAGGCATCGACGTGCTCTGGCGCCTGATCTCCGCGATCTCGACTGCGCCCCCGGATGTCACCTCGACCGACGACGAGGAATCTCCGGTTTCGAAGGGGCAGTAGCGGCCGGGCGTGGCTTCGCTCCCCGAGTGCTCGAAGAGCGCACGGTCAGCGCGGCGTGAACGTGAGCCGGAGATCGTCCGACTGACAGGCATAGCTCGTCGACGCCGGCAGGCCGTTGCCGTACCAGAACGAGCCGGTTCCACTCGCCTCGATTCGCCCGTCACGCATCTGACCGGTCGCGCAGGCCGGTGATCGCCAGCACGAATCCGTCCGGCAGGGCCTCTCCAGATCTCGTTTTCTCTCCATTCGTCCTCGGCCTGAATGGTCATGGACAACGAGCTGGCATCACCGGCGAGAAGGAACTGATGACACGCTTCGAATCCCTCCTTGGGGGCCGCGAGACCGAGACACCCGTAGCCGATCCTCGGCGTGTCAGCCAGAAACGCCGCGTCGTAGAGTCGCACGGCGTACCGGTCTGCCACGGGGTGGATGTCCGCGGTGAACGTCCGGCGGGTCGCATACTCCGGAAGAAGCTCGCAGCGCGGTCCCGAGCGCGCTTGAGCCTCGATATCGAGCACGTAGCGCCCCACGAGCGGGTCCGTGGCTGAGGCGGGTGGATCGGCGGGCGCCGGAAGATACACGATGTTCAGCGATCCAACCGATGGCGGTGGAGGCGGCGGAGGAGGCGGCGGCGCCGGGGAAGTCGGAGGAGAGGGCGGGGGCGAGATCGCCGGGGCTGCCGATGACAGAGAGGGCGTGGTCGGCGTGCCGCATCCGAGCCCCAGCAGCAGGATGGTCAGGAGTAGCCACGACACACCTGGCCACCGGTGGCGGGCAGTGAGACGACGGTCGGCGACGGTGATGGCGGGCATGGCGGGCCTTTCTCGGTCATCCTCGGCGGGAGTCGCGGAGGGTCCCGACAGCCTACGGAAGGGAGCGTTCCCGAATCGTTCGCGGCGGCGCTGGCGCGCCGGGAGCCCGGCTGCCTCAGAGGCCTGAGACGCGCGCCTTGGCCCGAATCCAGAAGTGTGCGACCCACATCACGGCCGCCGTTCCCCACCAGGCCGTGGCCACCTCTGGCGCGTCACGGAACAACAGGAACGTGATCCCCTGGTCGTCGCCCGCGAAGCTGAATGGCAGCAGCGTGAAGACGACGGCCACGACGAGCGTCGACGTCCGGTTCTTCAGCCGTTTGCGCGTGTCGTCGAGCGCGGCCTTCTCGGCCGTGGCCGGCGGCGGCACCGTCGCCGGCAGAGAAAAACGGCGTGCCGCGTCCACGTCACGACGCAGCTCGTCGTCGGCCGCGAGAAACGCATCGACCACGCGGCGGGTGTCCGCGCTCGCCTCGCCCAGCAGATACACCGGCAGCAGGTCCTTCACGACGTCACGGGTTACGGTCATCGTTCGATCTCCTCGCCCTTCACCGGCAGGGCCGGTTGTCTCGCCGCGGCGAGCTTCAGCCTCGCGCGGTGCACCCTCACCTTGGCGGCCGACTCGGACATGCCGAGCGCGCGCCCGATCTCGCCGTACGGCATGCCGGCCTCGGCCCGCATGAGCACGGCGGCCCGGTCGGCCTCCGGAAGCGCCTGCAGCGCGGCGAGCACGGTGCGCAACTCGTCGCGCGCGCCGGCGCGCGCGTCCGGGCCCGGCTGCAGGTCGGCCATCGCGTCGTCGAGCGCGGTCACCCGGCCCGCGCGACGCCGCTCGTGCAGGAACAGGTTCCTGGCGATGGCGAACAGATATGCCTTGACGGTGGTGAGGTCGACGCGGGCGCGCGCGTTCCACATCCGGACGAACGTCTCCGACGTGATGTCGTCGGCGAGCGCCGGGTCGCCCGAGAGAAACAGGGCGAACCGATGCACGTCGCGCGCGTGGGTCCGATAGAGCTCCGAGAAAACCGCCGTGGCCGCTCCGTCGTCCGCATGGCCCATGCCCACCTGTCCTATCTATCCACCAGTGGGCCGAAGGTTACAGCGGGGCCGGCGATCGACGTCACTTCCTGCCGAGCAGCTCCAGGAGCGACAGCGGGTCCACGCGCACGCCGTTGGCGAGGAGCGTCCAGTGCAGGTGCGCGCCGGTGACGCGGCCCGTGGCGCCGACCTTGCCGAGCACGGCGCCGGCCTCGACACGTTCGCCGGTCTTGGTATCCACGGACGACAGGTGGGCGAAGATCGAAATCAGCCCGGCGCCGTGGTCGAGGACGACGGTTCCGCCCGTGTAGTACAGGTCGCCGGCGAGGAGCACGACGCCGGTGCTCGGCGCCGCGACCGGCGTGCCGGCCGGGCTGAGAAAGTCGGCGCCGCGGTGCGGGCTGCGGCGCTCGCCATTGAAGACACTGCGCGTGCCGAAAGCGCTGTTGGCCTGATGCGGCACCGGCCGTAGAGAACGCGTCCGTCCAGAGCGGCGTCGGGCTGCCCGAGTTGTAGACGCGGTTGAGCTCGGCACCCTCCCGCTCGATGCGGGCCTGCACGGCTGCGGGAGGATTGACGAACGCGCTATCAACGGTGAGGTTGCGCGTGCGGAACGACTTGGCCGCCACCGCGAGGGGGCGTGTCAGTCGCTCGGTTCCGGTGGAGGAGTCGATTCGCACCGAGGCGACGTACTCGCCCGGCTCGACGTCGAGGTCGATGCCGACGAACGTCCGCCACGTGCGCGCGTCGACGGCAAACGCCGGCCAGTCGCGGTCGAAGGCCCGCACGTGCACGGCGCCGGCTTCGCCGGCCGTCGTAATGGTGAGGACAATGAGCTCGCCCGGCGCGAGGGCGCGCGCGTCAATCGTGACGGCACTCGAAGGGGCTTCGGCGGCCAGGGTCAGTGCGGCGGCGCCGGCGATGATGAAACCACGCATGCCGGCCAGCGTACGACGCACGCGCACAGACCGCAACCAGCGGCCCCTCCTGAATCAGCGGCGCGGGACGAGTCGCCGAAGCTCGGGAAACCAGTTCACGACGACCCTGGCGAGCTGGATGTTCGGCACCTCGTCGCCGGCGAAGGGGAACATCACGAACCGGCCGTCGGGGGCGACGTCGTAGTCGGCAAACGTGCTGCCCGCCACCGCCACGCCGGTGAGGCCGCCCACGAAGCTGCCGGAGACGAGCAGGCGCGGACGCGACGCCGAGAACGTCGCGGCGTCGGACACGCTCACCACCATGATGCCCTCGTCGGTGCGGTAGTAGAGCTCGCGGCCATCGTGCGACCAGCGGGCGTAAGCGCCGCCCTCGTCCGAGATCTGCCAGCGGCCGCCGGCCGGCGGAAACGGGCGCACGTAGACCTCCGTGCGCCCGCTCTCGTTCGACTGATACGCCACCCATCGGCCGTTCGGCGAGAAGACGGCCTCGGACTCCTGGAACCTCGTGGCGAGAAACGGCGCCATCACGCCGTCACCCTTCTCGAGATCCAGGTAACCGATGTCGGAGCCGCCGGCCCAGCCGACGGCCTCGTCGGGGGTCCCGCCACGAAGCGCGAGCACGAATCGGCCATCGGCCGACCAGTCGCTGACGAAGATCGGCACGTCGTCGTGGGTCAGCTGCACGGCTTCGCCGGACCCGTCGGCCGGCTTGCGCCACAAGTCGTCGCTGCCGTCGGCATCGGACGAATAAATGAGCTCGGTGCCGTCGGGCGACCACACCGCCGGTCCTTCGATCCCGTCGCTGAACGTCAGCCGCGTGCGCGTGCCACGCGCCACGTCGTACACCCACACGTCCCAGTTGCCGCCATTGAGCTCGGTCATCGCGACGCGCTGGCCGTCCGAAGACAAACGGGCCTCGACGTACGTGCGCGCCTCGGGCAGGAGCGTGGCCGTCTGGCCGTCGCGACCGAGCCACACGGCCGGGTATTGTCCCGGCCCGGACGAGCCCCGGCGATGCACCAGGATGCCGTTCTCCGAGACGTCGTACTGCGCGCCGCCGCTGCCCGGGTCGTCGGCGACACCTTCGGCGACCGGCGCCGTGCTGCCGACGACCTCGAGCGTGTCGAGGTCGAACGGCACGGCGAACAGGGTGCCGTCGTTGACGAAGAGCAGATGTCCGGACTCGGCGTACCGGCCGTAGTACCCGCCGCGATAAACGACCGTCTGTTCCCCGGTGGCGCGATCGACGACCTTGAGCGTGGCCGCGTCGAATCCACCGGCCGCCGACACGTGGGCCGTGAAGAGCACGCGGCCGTCAGGCAGAATCTGCGGCCAGCGGTGGGTGACCTCGCCGACCGATTCGTCGAGTGTCGTCACGGGCGTGGCCTCGCCCCCGTCGGCGCTCACCGCCATCAGGGCCGAGCTTGGCGATGGCGCGAAGACGATATCGCCCTCGGGTCCCCAGTCGGCGCCGCGGCTGCGATCCACGTCCACGATTCGCAGCGGCGTGCCGCCGGTGGCCGGGACCTTCTGCAGCGAGCTGGCCACCGCGAATCCGACCCAGGCGCCATCGGGCGAGAAGAACGGGTTGTAGGTGCCGCCGCCGGTGAGCGTGCTGACCGTCGTGCTGTTGAGCCGCCTGATCTGGAGCCGGGAGTCCTGGTTGTTGCCGGTGGCGATGACGATCTGGCTGCCGTCGGGTGAGAGCACGAGGCTCGAGCCGAGCGACAGGTCGCGCAGGTCCTCGGCGACGCCGACGGCCATGTCGAGCCGCAGCGTCGGCGGATCGACGACCTCGTCGCCGCCGCGCATCAGGACGGCCACGAGGGCCAGCGCCAGGACCGCGACCGCGCCCCAGGGCACGAGCGCCCGCCAGGCTGCGGGCCGTGCGGCGCCGGCATCGAGAATCGCTTCGGCCGCTTCAGGATCCTCGAGGTACTCCTCGATCGAGACGCGGGCGTCGCCGATGGCCTGAATGCGCCGCTTGACGTCCTTGCGCAGGCAGCGGTGCAGGAGCGCCCGGATGCGGCGCGGCGTGGTGGCCGGCAGCAGGTTCCAGTCAGGTTCCCGATGCACGATCGCGCCGAGGACGTCGGTGACCGTCTCGCCCGCGAACGTCCGCTGCGCCGTGAGCATCTCGTAGAGCACGCAGCCGAACGCCCAGATATCGGTGCGCCGGTCGACGTTCCTGCCGCGCGCCTGTTCGGGGCTCATGTAGCCGGCCGTGCCGAGGATCAACCCGGGCTGCGTGGTGGCGAGCTCGGTGGGCGACTCGGCCAGCCGCGCGGAGCTGCCCGACGCGTCGGCGGCGAAGATCTTGGCGAGGCCGAAGTCGAGCAGCTTCACCGTGCCGTCGTCGGCCACCATGATGTTGGCCGGCTTGAGGTCGCGATGCACGACGCCTTTCTCGTGCGCCGACTCGAGCGCGCGCGCGATCTGCAGGGCGATGGGCAGCGCCTCGGACAAGGCCATCGGGCCGGCGTCGAGCCGGTCGTGCAGCGTCCGGCCTTCGACCAGCTGCATGACCAGGAACCGCACGCTGTCGGCTTGCTCGAGGCCGTAGATGGCGGCGATGTTCGAATGGTCGAGCTGGGCCAGCAGTTGCGCTTCGCGCTCGAGGCGCCGCATGCGTTCCGGGTCGTCGGCAACATCGGGCGGCAGAACCTTGATGGCCACGTCCCGCTTCAGCGTCGCGTCCTCGGCGCGGAACACCTGTCCCATGCCGCCTTCGCCGAGCTTGGCGGTGATCGTGTAGTGGCTGAGCCGCGAGCCGATGTCCATGCGCTACCTCAGAAAGAACGAACGTCAACCGAAAAGCCCGCCGATGGTACCCGAACGGGCGGCGGCCTACTTCCGGCCGATGATCGCGCCGATGACCGCGCCGGCCAGGCCCGTCCTGATCGTGCCGACGATGACGTCGACCGACGCGGCGGCCGGGGTCGTGATGTTCATCGTGCCGATGAAGGTCAGACCCATGGCCAGGCTCAGCAGGAATCCGAACGTCGCGCCGACCATCAGGCCCTCTCCGGCACCCGAGACTCGCGCCCACTTGCCCAGGACGACGGTGAGCAGGACGGCGAACATGAGCTCGCCCAGCACCAGGTGGAACCAGTCCGGCGTCTCTTTCATGACGCCGGTCGCCGTGCCGGAGTTGGCCAGAAAGAAATCCATGAGCAGCATGCCGTAGAGGATGCCGCCCAACATGAACAGCGTCACGCCTCCGGCGATCGAGGCCAGAACGAACTTCTGTGTCGACATGAGGTACCTCACCCGGTCACGGCCGTGTCACGCGCACGATCACGCCGACGTGCGTCGGGAGTCATGGTCATCGTTGGCGGGATTATAGCGTTCCGGGCCCTGGCGAGGCTGCCGCGGCCCGCTGCAGGCTATACTCCGCTCCGACGTCATGCCATTTCTTCGCTACATGCCGCCGATGGGCATCTACGAGACGCTGTACGCGTTTCTGCACGCGTTCGGCCGCCCGATGGGCGATTCGGGCACGCATCCGTGGAGCCAGGGATTCCCGCGCACCGTCCAGCTGCCCGGCGGACCGCCGATGCCAGATGCGATCGGAGTCCCGCCCGAAGACCTGAAGTACCCGAAGGCCTGGGGACTGCCGGCCCTGCGCGAGGCCATCGCTGCCTGCTACCGAACGCACTACGGCACGGCGCTCACCGCCGACAACGTCATGGTGTTTGCCGGAGGACGGCCCGGGCTGATTGCCACCCTGCTGTTCCTCGAGCGCGACGTCGTCGTGCGCGTGGCCGAGACGGAGTACACGCCGTACTACGACATGCTGGAGCGGCTCGGCAGGCGGTGGGAGATGGTGCCGAGCCACGAGGGCAACGGATTCACGCCGGCCGTGGCCGACTACCTGGAACGGCCGTCCGGCGCGCGCACGCTCGTGCTGTTGAGCAATCCGTGCAATCCGACCGGCATCACCAGACGCGGCGATGAGCTCCGGGCGCTCGTCGACGCGGCGTCGACCGAGCAGACGGGCTTGCTCGTGGACGAAGCGTACGAGTTCTTCCAGGACCGGCCCGAAAGCGCCCTCGCGCACGTGACCGATCTCGACGCATCGAACCTGTTCGTCGTCGGCGCCGCCACCAAGGGCCTGCAGGCGCCCGGCATCCGAATCGGCTGGGTTGTCGCGTCGAAGGCCAACATCGAGGTGCTCGGCAACTTCTCGTCGTTCGGCATGGGCGGCGTGTCGCATCCGTCGCAGCGCTACGCGCTCGCGCTCTTCGAGCCGGCGCGCGTCGCGCTCGCGCGCGCGGCCGTGCCGGCCTTCTACCGCGGGCAGCGCGAGCGGTACGGTGACGCATTCGCCAGGCTGGGTCTGCAGCTGCTGACGGGGGACGGCGGGTTCTATCACTGGTGCCGCCTGCCGGCCGGCCTCACCGCCGAGGAGTTGAATCGGAGGCTGTTCCCGGCCGGGGCCGCCATTCTCAAGGGTACCGACTGCGACATGGCCCGCCGAGGCGACGCCTCGCCGCTTCGGAACTTCTTCCGGTTCTCGTTCGGTCCGCTCGCGCCCGAGTCGTTCGAATCGGACATCGCCATTCTGGCGAAGGCGCTCGCGTGAGCACCTGCGCCGACGCGCTCGCCGATTCGCTCCGCGAGGCCGGAATCCGGCGGATGTTCGGCCTGCCGGGTGGGGAAGTGCTCGACTTCATGGAGGCCGCCAGGCGCGCAGGCATCGAGTTCCTGCTGACGAGAAACGAGTCGGCCGCCTCGTTCATGGCTGACGTCACTGGCCAGATCGAGCGGCGCCCGGGCGTGTGCGTGGCCACGCTCGGCCCGGGCGCCGTGAACATGACGCTCGGCGTGGCCAATGCGTACCTCGATCGCTCGCCCCTGATTGCCATCACGGCGACGCTCGCTCGCGGTTCGGCGCCGGTGGCGACGCACCAGGCCCTTGACCTCAACGCCGTCTACCGGCCGTTCACCAAGCTCGCCATCACGCTCGACGGCGTGGACACGGCTGCGAAGGTGCGGCATGCGATCGCCGTGAGCCGGGCGCCGCGAATGGGACCGGTGCACATCGCGCTACCCGGCGACCTTGCGCGAGCCCCGGAACGATTCGGTTCCGGCCTGGTCGAGTGGCCTGCACCGCCCGGCGCGCCTGGTCCCCCGTCGCCGGCGTCACTCGACCGGCTCGCCGACGAGATCGCCCGCGCTCGCCGCCCCGTCCTCATTCTCGGACTCGACATCGACCCAACGCGTGACGTCCCGGCCGTGCGCCGGTTCGTCGATGCGATGGGCGTGCCGGTCTTCGTGACGCCAAAGGCCAAGGGAATTCTTTCGGAGGACCACGCGCTCTACTGCGGCGTGTGCGCTGGCGTGTCGGGCGATGCCGTCGTGCTCGACGAGCTCGCGCGGGCCGACCTGCTCGTCGGGATCGGCTACGATCCGGTCGAGTCCGACAAGATCTGGCATTCGACGCTGCCGCTCGTGTCCGTCGGCCCGGTGTCGATCGCCGTCGGCGACTACCGGCCGCGCCTCGAGGCGGTCGGCGACCTGCCGACATCGCTCGCCGATCTCGAGCGCCGCGGGCTCGGCCCTTTCGACTGGCCGCCCGACGAGTGCGCCAGCTTCCGCGATTGGCTCCACGCACGTGCTCCGTCCGTCGACACCACCCGATGGCCTGTCCGGCTACGAGGTGACGCGCCGGCTGCGGGCGCTCTGCCCACGCGAGACCGTGATGGTCACCGACGTCGGGTCGGTGAAGCTGATTACGACGCAGGCATGGGAGGCTTACGAGCCGCTCACGTTCTTCGAATCGAACGGGCTGTCGGCCATGGGCTACGCGCTACCCGGCGCCATGGCGGCGCGGCTCCAGTTTCCCGGCCGGCCGGTCGTGTGCACGGTTGGCGATGGCGGGTTCGGCATGATGATGGCCGAGATTGAAACGTGCGTGCGTGAGCGGCTCCCGTTCCTGACCGTGGTCTACAACGACAGCAGCCTCAGTCTCATCGACGTCGCGCAGCAGCGGCGCGGACTGCCGACGACGGGCGTGCGCTACGGGCCCGTCGACTTCGCCGCCGTGTCCGAGGCCATGGGCGCCTGGGCCTGCCGTGTCGCCACGCTCGACGATCTCGGATCGGGCCGTGCGAGAGGGCCTCCGCGTCGACCGGCCCGCCGTCATCGACGCCAAAGTCGATCCGCGCGAGGACGTCGCCCACACGCGCTCGGTTCGCTAGTCCTCGCGCATCGACTCCATGGGGCTCACGGCCGCCGCCCGGCGCGCCGGCACGAACGAGGCGACGAGCGCCACCCCGAAGAGGAGCGCCGTCATCGTCACGAAGGTCCACGCGTCGAGCGGCTCGGTCTCGTACAGAATCTGGTCGAGGAACCGCGTCAGCGCGATCGCGCCGCCGACGCCGACGGCCAGTCCGACGGCGGTGACCGCCGCGCCCTGCGCGACGACCGATCGCATCACGCGCGCCGGGGGCGCGCCAAGCGCGAGCCGCACGCCGATCTCGCGCGTGCGCTCGGTGACCGCGTACGAGAGCACGCTGTAGAGCCCGATGGCGCCGAGCAGGAGCGCCATCGCCGCCGCGATGCCGAGCGTGAGCATCGTGAAGGTGAACTGCACGATCGACCGCTCCACGGCGCCGTCAGCGGTTCCAGGGCCGCAATCGGCATGCTGGCATCGACGGCCCAGACGGCCTGCCGGATGGCGTCGGCACGCGCCGAGAGGCCCTCGCCCCGCAGCACGTAGGTGAGCACGCGCGGCGTGCCGTTCGGGGCCGTCTCGTTGAGCCCGTAGTAGACGAGCGGGTTCGGCGCCACGCGGAGACCCTCCTGCCTCACCGATTCGACCACGCCGATCACGGTGAACCACGGCAGCGGCTGAGGCGAGCTGCTCGAGCCGAGCCGCAAGCGCTTGCCGAGCGCGCTCTCGCCGGGCCAGTACTCGTCGGCCAGCGCCCGATTGACGATGACGTTCGTGACCCCGTCGCGGACATCGCCGCTCTCGTAGTCGCGGCCCTCGACGATCGGGATCGACATGGCTTCGAAGTAGCCGGGTGTCACCGTCTTGAAGTGGATCATCGGCGGCAACTGGCCCTCGGGTGTGGGGCGGCCGTCGAACTCGTGCGTCGTGCCGGGCGCCGCCGAGACGACCGGCAGCACGCTGGCGGCTCCGGCTGCCGTCACGCCTGGCATCTCCTTCAGTCGCTCGAGCACCTGCCGCTCGAACCCGATGATGTCCGCGCTCTCGGGATAGTCGGCGTTCGGGAGCGCAAGGCGGAACGTCATGACGCCTTCGGGCTCGAAACCCAGCTCTGCGTTGATCAGGTTCGAGAAACTCCGCACGAGCAGCCCCGATCCCACGAGCAGGATGAGCGCGAGCGCGGTCTGTCCGACGACGAGCAGGTTGCGCCCGCGCCGCCGCGCCGGCTCGTCGGTGCCGCCGCGCCCGCCGTGACGAAGCGCGCCCATCGATCGCTCGCGGGTGTAGCGAAGCGCCGGCGCCAGGCCGAAGACGAGCGCCGAAAGAAACGCCGTCGCCACCGTGAAGAGCACGACTGTCGTGTCGAGCCGCACCTCGCCCAGCCGCGGGATCGTGGCTGGCGCCGCGCTGAGAAGCGCCGGCAGTGCGGTAGCTGAGACGAGCAGGCCCAGCCCGCTGCCGACCAGCGAGAGCAGAAACGCCTCGGTCAGCAGCCGGCGCACCAGGCTCCACCGGCTGGCGCCAAGCGCCGTGCGAACCGCGATTTCACGCTGCCGGCCCTCGGCGCGTACGAGGAAGAGGTTGGCCACGTTCGCGCAGGCGATGAGCAGCACCATGCCCACCGTGCCCAGCAGAATCCACAGCGGCTCGCGCACGCTGCCGATGACGTCTTCCTTCATCAGGTGCACGAGCGGCCGGTACTGGCCATCGGTGAGAAACGCCCGGTAGTTGTTGCTGACGGGTCCGACCTGGTCCTTGAAGCGGTCGACGAGCGGGACGAGCCCGGCGGCGGCCGCCTCGGCGCTGACGCCGGCCTTCAGCCGGGCAACGCCGTTCCAGCCGAACGTGCCGGACGGCGGGTTGTCCGGATCGAATCGCGTCGGCAGGAACAGATCCGGCGAGCCCTCCGCGTCGAACCACGCGGGCGTGATGCCGACGACCTCGGTGGGCTGCCCGTCGAGACGGATCAGCCGGCCGACGAGAGCCGGGTCGCCCTCGAACCGGCTCGTCCAGAACCGGTTGCTCACGACGACGACGCGCGGCGCGCCGGGTCGGTCCTCGTCGTCGCGATACGGGCGTCCGCGAGTGAGTGCGACGCCGAGCGTCCTGAAGTAGCTGGCCGTCGTGACGGCCACGTCGACGACCTCGGGCGCACCCGTCTCGGTGAGGTTGACGCGGCCGCGCTGAAACATGGCCATGTCGTCGAAGACCGCGTTCTCGTCGGCGTAGAAGTAATAGAGGTCCGGCGAGAGCGGGAACTGGTCGTACCCGAGCCCCGGCGCCGTGCTCCAGACGTTGACGATGCGGTCGGGTTCGGGAAGCGGCAGCGGGCGCAGCAGCACGCCGTTGACGACGCTGAAGATCGACGTCACGGCGCCGACGCCGAGCGCGAGCGTAAGCGCGGCGACCAGCGTGAAGCGCGGCTCCTTCCGAAGCGAGCGGCTGGCGCCGCGAAGGTCGTTCCCGAGCGTGGCGATCATGTTCGCTCCTCCGGCCCACACTACTACGGTCGCGGTTGCCGGCCGGTTCGCTGCCCGGAAGCGAACATGGCCTTTCGCCATATGATGACCTGCTCAAGGAGGAGTGTTGACCACCTCGTCGCAGTCATCCGGCTACACGTTCGGCACGTTCCAGGGCGTGTTCGTACCCAGCCTGCTCACGATCCTCGGCGTGATCATGTACCTGCGGTTCGGATGGGTGCTCGGCAGCGTGGGCCTCTCGGCCACGCTGCTCATCGTCACCATGTCGGTGGCCATCACGCTGCTCACGGGACTGTCGATTTCGGCGATGGCCACCAACATGCCGGTCGGTGGCGGCGGGGCGTATTACATGATCTCGCGCACGCTCGGCCTCGAGGCCGGCGCGGCCGTGGGCCTGCCGCTGTTTCTGGCGCAGGCGCTCGGCATCGCCTTCTACATCGCCGGCTTCTCGGAGACGGTGGCGAGCTTCTATCCGGCGATCTCGCCCGTCCTCGTCGGCCTTCTCACGCTCGCCGGGCTGACGGCGCTCGCATACGTTTCGGCCGACCTCGCGCTCAAGAGCCAGTATGTGATCCTCACGCTGCTGGCCCTGTCGCTCGTGTCGCTCTTCCTCGGCGGCGGTCCCCTCACCGGCGCGCCGGCCGGCGAGGCGATACCGGCAGGCTCCTTCTGGGTCGCCTTCGCCGTGTTCTTTCCGGCGGTCACCGGGATCGAGGCGGGACTTGGCATGTCTGGCGACCTCAAGAACCCGGCGCGCGCGCTCCCGCTCGGCACGCTGGCCGCGGTGCTCACCGGCTACGCGGTGTACATCGCCATCCCCGTCTTCCTGTCTCAGACGGTGGACGATCCGGCCATGCTCCTGGGTGACGCGCTCATCATGACGCGCGTGGCGCGCTGGTCGTGGCTGGTGGTGATCGGGATTCTCGGCGCGAGCCTCTCGAGCGCGATGGGCACGCTGCTCGGCGCGCCCCGGACGCTGCAGGCGCTCGCCCAGGACGGCGTGCTGCCACGGGCGCTTGGCCGCGGCTACGGCAAGGGCAACGACCCACGCCTCGCCACGGTCGTCGCGTTCGGCATTGCGCTCGCGGGAATCATGCTCGGCGACCTCAATGCGATCGCCCCGGTCCTCTCGATGTTCTTCCTCACGTCGTATGCCGTCCTGAACTTCTCGGCCGGTATCGAGGCGCTCATCGGGAGCCCGGCCTGGCGCCCGTCGTTCCCCGTGCCGTGGTGGCTGTCGATTCTCGGGGGCGTGGCCTGCGTGGCCGCCATGCTCATGATCAACGCGGGTGCGACGATCGTGGCGCTCGTCGTCTCGGCGCTCGTCTTTCACCTGATTCAGCGGCGGCAGCTCGCGGCCCGGTGGGGCGACGTGCGGTACGGGTTGCTCGTGCTCGTGGCCAGGCTGGCCATCGAGGCGCTCGCCCGCCGGCGCCCGGACGCGCGCTCGTGGAACCCGAACCTGCTCGTGCTCACCGGCACCCCGTCCTCGCGCTGGCACCTCGTGCTCATCGGCCAGGCACTCGCCGGCGAGGCGGGCCTGCTCACAGTCGCGACCGTCGTGCCGGAGGATGTCGGCGCGAGCGCCGAGCGGCTCGACACCCTGCGTGGCGCCATCACGAAGTACCTCGCCGACAACAAGGTGACCGCTTTCGTGAAGATTCACACGGACCGATCGGTGACCGACGGGCTCGTCTCGCTCGTCAAGTCGTACGGATTCGGGCCGCTCGTGCCCAACACGATCGTGCTCGGCAAGGCCGCCATGCCCGAGAACCCGGACAGGCATGCGGAACTGCTGTCGCTCGTCCAGCGCCGCGGTCGGAACCTGGTCGTCCTGCACGAGGCCGAGGACATCGAGGACCTCGAGGAAGCGCGCCGGATCGACATCTGGTGGAAGGGGCACCGCGGCAATCTGGGCCTGATGCTCGCGCTCGCTTTCCTCCTGCGCAAGCACCCCGTGTGGGAGGGCGCCGACATCGTGATCCGGCGGCTCGTGAAGCAGGATCGCGAAGTGGCCGCGGCCAGCGAGCAACTGCGCGAACAGCTCGCCGACGCCCGTTTCGACGCGCGCGTCGAGGTGCTCGTGACCGACGAAGTGCCCTTCGAGGTCATCCGCCAGAAGTCCCGGAAGGCTGACCTCGTGTTCATGGGACTTCGCCCGCGCGGCCCGGATGAGTCCGTGGCCGACTATAGTGCGTACTACGCCGAGATTGGCCGTCAGACAGACGGGATGCCGCCCACCGCGCTCGTGGCGGCGGCCGAAGGTGTCGATCTGCACCAGTTGTTCGCGCGGCCGTGGCGATTGCGCGAGCGGCCTCGGCCCGGTCGCGCGTCCCGGGCGGGCTAGGGGCGCTCCGGACCCGTCGCCGCCGGGACGCCTCGCGCCAGTTGAAGGAGGACCGAATGGGTTCAGGCATCTGGGATACCGCGGTCGGTCAGGCCGTGACGGAGTTTCTGGAACGCGCGATCGCCTACCTGCCAAACGTCGCCGGGGCCCTGGGCCTGATGACGGCGGGCTGGCTTCTCGCCGTCGTGCTGCGCGCGCTCTCCGCACGCGTCCTCGCCGGCGTCCTCGCGCTTGTCGGCAAGCAACCCTGGGTGGGGCCGGCGCTCGACCGGAGCCGGCTCGGTCCCGGGTTTGCCCGTCTGGCGAGCCGCATCGTCTACTGGCTCGTCGTCACGCTGTTCGTGGCGGCCGCCATCGAACGGCTGGAGCTGCCGCTGGCCGCCTCGCTCGTGAGTGCGCTCGCCGCGTACCTGCCGCGCGTGCTGCTGGGCCTGGCCATCGTGTTCGCCTCACTCGTCGCCGGCCAGTTTGCGCGCGGCGGGGTCAGCGCGGCCGCCGGCGCCGCGGGGCTTCCGCAGGCGGTGCTGCTCGGGGCCACCGCGCAAATCGTCCTCCTCTTCTTCGGCGTCGTCACCGCGGCCGACATGCTCGGCATCCACAGCACGCTGCTCACCGTGGTCGTGGCCGTGTCGGTCGGCGCGCTCCTCGGCGGCGCCACGCTGGCGTTCGGTCTCGGGTCGGGACCGGCGGTGGCGAACATCATCTCCATCTTCTACGTGCTCAAGACGTATCGGGTCGGCCAGCAGGTGCGCGTCGGCGACATCCAGGGCGAGATCGTCGAGATCACGCAGACGGGTGTGGTCATCGCCGTGCCCGAAGGCCGGGTGCTCGTGCCCGGGCGACGGTTCACCGATGAGGCCTCGCTGCTCATCACCGGGGGGCGGGCGTGAGCGCCGCGCGCGATCTCATCGAGGCCTACACTGCGACGGCTCCGGCCGACGCCGCGATGGGACTGGCCGCGCTCGAGACGGCCGAGGCTGCCGAGGTGCTCGCAGACGTCGATGCGAAGACGGCCGCGCGCCTGCTCCAGTTGATGTCGCGCGAGGCGGCGGCCGAGTTCGTGCGCAGTCTCAGGGAGGCCGACCTCGGCGCCATCAGCCGGGAGATGCCGGCCGAGGTGCTTGCGGCCATCGTGCGGCGGCTTGGCGAGGCCGTGCCGACCGTGCTCGAGGCGCTCGATTCCGACGTGGCCGAATCGGTCAGGCGCCTGCTCGAGTACCCCGACGGCACGGCGGGCGCCGCGCTCGATCCGCTGGTCACCGCCGTGCAGGCCACGGCCCCGGCCGGCGACGTGCGCGCCCAGCTCGGCCGAGAAACGGCGCGGGTGGCCGACTACGTCTACGCGGTCGATGAGGAGAACGTGCTCAGGGGTGTCGTCAACCTCGCGGCGCTCGTCGAGGCCGACGCCGACGCGCCCGTCTCGTCGGTCACGCGCCCGGGCATCGACTGGGTCCGGGTGGAGATGCCGCTCGCCGCCGTGGAGGCGCACCCGGGCTGGCAGCGGTACGACGCGCTCCCGGTCGTCGACGCGGCCGAGCGGCTCGTGGGCGTGATCCGGCACCGGCGCCTGCGCCAGCTCGCGCACGACGGGGCCGTGACGAGCCGCGACGACCGTGGCATGCGCACGCTCATGGCGCTCGGTGAGGTCTACTGGCTTGGCCTGTCGGGCTTGCTCCAGGGGCTGGCGTCGGCGGCTGCGGCGCCCGCAGAGACAAGAGAGGGCGAGACGCGATGACCGGACAGGATGCCCTCGTCAACCGCTTCCTGACGCGATACCCGAATGACGCGGCCAGGGCGATCCAGAACGTCGATGTCGAGGACGCGGCTCTGCGGCTGGGCGCCATCGCGCCGGCAGTGGCCGCACGCGTGCTCGCGCATACCGGGCCTGACAGCGCCGCCGCCATCGTGCGCGCGCTCCCGGCCGATCGCGTGAACGTGCTCATCGCGCTCCTCGAACCGGAGGTGGCCGCGCCGATCCTCGTGCGGCTCGCGCCGGAGACCCGCGACGGGTTCCTGACCTCGGCGCCCGCGCTGCGCGCCGCCGAGCTGCGGCGCTTCATGAGCTATCCGGAAGAGAGCGCCGGTCGCCTGATGGACCGTCAGGCCCACGTGTTCCGCGGCGACGCGCGCGCCGGCGCGGTCGTGGGCCTGTTGCGCGCGAGTGCCCGCCGCGACGACCAGATCGTGCTCGTCACCGACGACGACGGGCGGCTTGCCGGCACGTTGCCCATGGCGGCGGTGCTGCTCGCAGAACCCGACGCGCGGCTCGACACGCTCGGCGTGACGCCGACGCCCTCCGTCGAGGCGCTTGCGCACCGGGATGAGGTGGCCGAGTTGCTCAACGCCCACCATCTCGGCGTCCTGCCCGTGGTCGACCTCGAGGCCCGGCCGCTCGGTGTGCTTCGTCACCACGCGCTCGTCGAGGTGGCCGCGCAGGAGGCCACCGCCGACATGCAGAGCATGGTTGGCGCGAGCCGCGAAGAGCGCGCGCTCTCGAGCGTGGCGTTTGCCGTGCGCAAGCGGCTGCCGTGGCTGCAGATCAACCTGGCCACGGCGTTTCTCGCCGCCTCGGTCGTCGGCCTCTTCGAGAGCACCATCGCGCAGTTCTCCGTGCTGGCCGTGCTGCTGCCCGTCGTGGCGGGGCAGTCGGGCAACACCGGCGCGCAGTCGCTGGCCGTCACCATGCGCGGGCTCACGCTCCGCGAGATCAGCCTGCGCAACTGGCTGCGCGTGATGCTCAAGGAGTCGTCGGTCGGGCTCGTGAACGGGATTGCCGTGGCGGTCGTGACGGCCGCGGGCGTGTACCTCTGGAGCGGTTCGGCCGGGCTGTGCCTGGTGATCAGCGTGGCCATGGTGCTGTCGATGACGATTGCGGCCGTGGCCGGGGCCGGCGTGCCGCTCGCGCTCGACCTTGCCGGCCAGGACCCGGCTCAGTCGTCGTCGATCATCCTGACCACGGTCACCGACGTCGTCGGGTTCTTCAGCTTTCTCGGGCTGGCGACGATGTTCTCGGCACTTCTGCCGACGTGACGCCCGGCGACGGGCGGCCGCACGATGTGCAGTATGTATCTGCCGGCATCGACGTGATACAAGGATGGGATGCTGAAGCGCGTGCTGGCGCTCGCTGCATGCGCGATCGTCACGGCCGCGGCGGTTTCTTCAGCGCAGGTTCCTCGCCCCGATGCCGGCCGTCAGGCCGAGCGACTCCGCGTGTATATCGACGATTGCGGCGAACGCTGCTTCGAGGACTATCTCCGCGACGAAATCAGGTTCGTCGATTTCGTCCGGCAGGCGCAGGACGCCGACGTGCATCTGCTCTCGTCGAGCACCGAGACGGGCGGCGGCGGTCGCGAGCTCGTGCTGCGTTTCATCGGCCGCGGCCGGTTCAGCGGGCACGACGAGGAGCTTCGCGTGGTGTCGCTCGCCGCCGACACCGAGAACATGCGCCGCACCCAGGTGCGTCGCACGGTGGAGGTCGGTCTGCTCGCCTTCATGGCGCGCGAGGGGATTCCGGGAGGCGTCGCGATCTCGGTCGATGCGACGAGGACCGAGGAGCAGGAGCAGCCCGCCGACGACCCGTGGAACGCCTGGCTCTTCAGTATCCGGACGAGCGCCGACTATCAGGCCGAGGAGAGCCAGCGGGACCGCAGCCTCGATGTCAGCCTGAGCGCGGATCGGATTACCGAGGCGTGGAAGCTCACGTTCGGCGCCAGCCTCGACTACTCGACCGAGGAGTTCGATCTCGACGAGGACGAGCCGCTCAAGGCCGTCCGGCGCGAGAAGGACGCCAGCTGGTTCGTCGCGAAGAGCCTGGGCCCGCACTGGTCGCTCGGCCTCGACGGCCGCTTCGAGTCCTCGACGTTCGGCAACACGAAGTATTCCTTCGAGACGGCGCCCGCCGTCGAATACAGCGTGTTTCCGTACGAGGAGTACGCCACGCGGCAGCTGCGCCTGCAGTACGCCATGGGCGTGAGCCGCGCCGAGTACAACGAGATCACGCTCTACGGCGTCCTCGGTGAGGTGCATCCCGTCCACGAGGCGTCGGTCACGCTCGACCTGCGGGAGCCCTGGGGTTCGCTCGAGGGCAGGTTCGAGTTCTCGCAGTACCTGCACGACCTGAGCTTCTACCGGCTCGAGGTGAGCGGCGACCTCAGCTTCCGCATCATCCGCGGCCTGTCGTTCACCGTGGAGGGCAGCGCCTCGCGGGTCCGCGACCAGTTGTCGCTGCCGCGCCGTGACGCCACCGAGGAAGAAGTGCTGCTGCGCCTTCGCGAGCTCCAGAGCGGCTACGAGCTGCAGTTCGACATCGGGTTCACCTACTCGTTCGGGTCGCTCTTCAACAACGTGGTCAATCCGCGGTTCGGAAGGTGATGAGGGTCCGAGGGTCCGAGGGTCCGAGGTCCGAGGTCCGACGGTCCGACGGTCCGACGGTCCGAGGTCCGAGGGTCCGACGGTCCGAAGGTCCGAGCGAGCAGGACTTCGACCGCATCGCTGACGGTCCCAAGCATGGACCCATGGCCCGACTGTGCTATCGAAACCGGCGACGGTACTCCTGCGGGCTGACGCCGAGATGCCGGTGGAACGCCAGCCGCATGCCGTCGGTCGTGCGATAGCCGCACTCCTCGGCGATACTCTCGCGCGAGAACACCCTTCGGAGCCGAAGTCTTCCTCGACGAGCCCGAGCCTCAGGTCGAGCACTGACGTCACGCCGGCCTTGCGTACCTCCACGAGACCTTCGACGCGGCCTGGCAGTCCGCGCTCGACGGAAAGACGCTCGGTCTGGACGACAAGGCAAGGCTTCCGGCATTCGCACTGGGGAGCCCTTTTCGCGTCACTTCCGCGACGCGCACACGCTGACGCAGCACGCGTACGTTTCCGAAGCGAGGTTCACGGCAGTGGGGCAAATTGCCCTGGCGCTGGAGCCGGATTGGCCGTTTCTGCACTTCTGAAACCCGTGGAAACCCGCTGATCGGACCCTCAGGACCGTCAGGACCTTCGGACCCTCGGACCCTCGGACCTTCGGACCGTCAGGACCCTCGAGTATCGTCTAATGGGCCATGACCCGCGACATCCGTCAGGCTTTCCGGTCGATCTGGCACGCGAAGGGCTTCACCGTGGTCGCCGTCCTGTGCATCGGCCTCGGCGTCGGTCTCAACACCGCGATCTTCGCCATCGTGGACGGCGTGCTGCTCAAGCCGCTGCCGTACGCCGAACCGGACCGGCTCGTGCAGGTGGCGTCGGTCAATCAGCAGATTGGCGAGACCGAGGGCCCGATTTCCTATGCGGACCTGCTGTCGTTCGTCGACACGTCGACCACCTTCGAGGGAATGGGAGGCGTCCAGAACCGCAGCCTGACACTCACCGACGGCGGCAATCCCGAGCGGTATCTTGGCTCCGGTGTCTCGTGGAACCTCTTTCCGCTGCTCGGCATCACGCCCCAGCTTGGCACGGGTTTTCAGCCCGGACACGACCTCCCGGGAGCCCCTCCCGTCGTCGTGCTGAGCGACGCGCTGTGGCGCCTGCGTTACAACTCCGATCCGGCCATCATCGGCCGGACGATCGTCGTCGACGGGCTACCGACCACCGTCGTGGGCGTGATGCCTCCCCGGTTCGAGTTCCCGGAGAACATGAAGCTCTGGGTGCCGATCTCGCGTCTGGCCGACCCGCGGCAGCACGGCCAGCGCAACCTGTTTGTCATGGGGCGGCTCTCGCCCGGCGCGACGCTCGACGGCGCCCGGTCGGAGCTTGCGGCCATGGCCGCGCGCCTCGCCACGGAGTTTCCGGAGACCAATCGCGACTGGGGCGCGTCGGCCGAGGATATTCGCGCGGCATTCATCCCGGAGGAGGTGTCGCTCGTCATCTGGTTGATGATGGCCGGCGTCACGCTCGTGCTGTTCATCGCGTGCTCGAACGTCGCCAACCTGCTGCTCGCGCGCGCCACCGCCAGGCGCCGCGAAATCGCCGTCCGGGCCGCCCTCGGCGCGGGACGCTCGGTCATCGTCCGCCAGCTTCTCACCGAGTCGGTGATGCTCTCGCTCGTCGCCGTGCCGCTCGGACTCATCGTGGCCGAGATCGGCGCCCGCCTGATCTACGGCGCCATGCCGGCCGAGCAGGTGCCCTACTACATCACCTGGGAGGTCGACGCGCGGGCGCGTGCCTGGGCCGTGGTGATTGCCGTCTCGACGGCCGTCGTGTTCGGGCTGTTCCCGGCGCTCACGGCCACGCGCGGCGCGCTGCACGACGACCTCAAGGAAGGCACGCGCGGGAACAGCGCGCGGCGGTCGCTGCTCCGAAGCTCGCTCGTCGTCGCGCAGGTCTCGCTCGCGCTCGTCTCGCTCGTCGGCGCGCTCATGTTCGTCCAGTCGTTCCGGAACCTGGACAGCTTCGAGGTGGGCTTCGATCCGGGCCCGTTGACGACGATGCGCCTAATAATGCCCGGGGACGCGTACGAGGAGCCGGACGCACGCGCCCGCCGCGTGGCCGACATCCTCGAACGCGTGGAGGCCCTGCCCGGCATCGACGCGGCGTTCGCGTCGAACCTCGTGCCCCTGCAGTCCGGCGGCGGAGCCGGTAACATCATCGTGGACGGGCTTCCGAGCGAGCCCGGGCGCGAGCCGCTTGTCAGGTTCACCGGCGTCACCGCACACTTCCTGAATACGCTCGGTGTCGCGCCGATTCAGGGCCGCGACTTCACCGACGCGGACGGCCAGTCGCGGACCGACGTCGCCATCGTCAACGAAACCATGGCCGAGCGGTTCTGGCCGGACCGGAGCGCGGTGGGTGGCCGGTTCAAGCTCATCAACGGCGATCCCGTGGACGTCTGGTTCACCGTCATCGGCGTCATCGCCGACATCAAGCAGGACGACGTGGATCCGGACGACCGGCCGTTTCCGGCAGCCTACGTCTCGTACTACCACCAGCAGACGCTCAACACCGGGCTCACGGTGCGCGTTGCCAGCGGGGACCCGGCCGCGGCGACGTCGGCGGTGCGCGCAGCCGTTCGCGCGTCCGATCCGAATCTGCCGATCTTCCAGGTGGCCACGATGGAGGAGCTGCGGCGGCTGGGATACTGGGAGTTCGGGCTGTTCGGGTGGGTGTTCGGCGCGATAGGGTTGGGCGGCCTGCTACTGGCGGCCATCGGCGTCTACGGCGTGCTCTCGTACGCGGTGTCGCAGCGGGTGCCCGAGATCGGCGTGCGGGTGGCGCTCGGCGCGAGCCGGCGCGACGTCCTGCGCCTGGTTGTCGGCCATGGTCTCGGCCTGGCCGCCATCGGCGTGGTGATTGGTCTGGCGCTCGCGCCGGCCGGCACGTGGGCCGGCCGGTCGCTCTTCTACAACGTCAGCCCGTTCGATCCGTTCTCATTCGTCGCCGTCGCGTTGTTCCTGCTCGTCGTCGCGCTCGCGGCAAGCTACGTCCCGGCTCTCCGCGCCACCAGAATCGATCCGCTCTCAGCCTTGCGCGAGAACTGACCGACGCCGGCGGGCCGCAGGCGGCTGCAGCCGGTCCGCTGCCGACGCTACTCCTGCCGGAGCGCGACCAGCGGGTCGATGCGCGTGGCACGGAGTGCCGGCACGAGGCAGGCCGTCGTGGCGACGGCGATGATGACGAGCGACACGGCGGTCAGCGTGGCCGGATCGGTGGGCGTCACGCCGAAGAGCAGCGACGACAGCACGCGCGTGAGGGCCGCCGAGGCTGTGAGGCCGAGCGCCAGGCCCGTGAGCGAGAGCACCAGTCCCCGCGTGAGCACGAGCCGCAGCACGCTCGTGCGGTCCGCGCCGAGCGCCATGCGAATGCCGATTTCCTGGTACCGTTCCGCCACCAGATAGGCAAGCACGCCGTAGGTGCCTATCGCGGCGAGCACGAGCGCCAGTCCCGCGAAGATGCCGAGCAGCATCGTCATGAACCGCGGTTCGGCGACCGCCGCGCCGATGACGTCGTCCATCGACTGCAGGCCGATGACCGGCAGCGAGGCGTCCATCTCCCGCACGATGCGCCGGTACTCGGGCGCGAGCGCGTCGAGCGGCCGGTCGGAACGCGCGACCACGTTCATCGACGTGGCCATGAAGCCGACCGCATCCGGCAGTTGCTCGGCCAGAAAGTACGCCTCGGTGCCGGGTGCTGCGGCCACGCCGCCCTGCTTGACGTCCTTGAGCACGCCGACGATCTCGAACCACGGGTTGTTCGGGCCGAATCCGATCCTGAACCGGCCGCCAATCGGGCTGCGGTCGGGGAAGAACCGCTCGGCGAGGGTCTCGTTGACGAGAGCGACCGGCTGGCCGAAGGCGTCGCTCGCCTGGAAGCTCCGGCCGGAGACGACCGGAATGCCCATCGTCTCGGTGTAGCCCACGGTCACCGTCTGGTAGAAGTCCACGTTCTCTGCCGGGCCCGGATCGGTGGCGCTCATGCGTGTGATGTGCTCGAAGTCCGTGTCGTTCGCGTCCACCCGACGCAGGGGCGGCAGGCCCGACATGGCCGCCACCGACTGCACGCCCGGCAGCGCGCCAACCGACTCGGTCAGGCGCGTGAAGAACTCGGTTCGTTGTCGCGCGTCGTAGGTCGAGGCGGGCAGCACCACGCTGAAGGTGGTGAGCGCCGACCGGTCGAAGCCCATGTCCACGCGCGTGAGGTTCACGAAGCTCCGAATGAGGAGCCCCGCGCCCACGACGAGCGTGACGGCCAGGGCGACCTCGGCGACGACCAGGCCTGATCGCATCCACACGCGGGCGCCCGACGTGGTCCGCGTGCTCGACTCCCTGAACGCTTCGTTCAGCCGCCGCGCGCCCAGATGCAGCAGCGGCACGAACGCGAACACCAGACCCGTGCCGGCGGCCACCACCAGCGTGAAGGCCAGGACGGCCGGGTCGATCGTGATCTCCGCCGTTCGGGGAATCGCCGACGGATCGATGGCGATGAGCGCCGAGAGCCCGGAGTAGGCGAGCGCGATGCCGGTCGCCGAGGCGGCCACGGTGAGGATCAGGCCTTCGGTGAGCATCTGGCGGAAGAGCCGCCCCCTCGTCGCGCCGAGCGCGGTTCGCAGGGCGTACTCGCGCACGCGCGTGTCGGCGCGGGCCACGAGCAGGTTGGCGAGGTTCGCGCACGCGATGAGCAGCACGAATCCCACCGCCGCCTGCAGCACGAGGAGCGCCTGGCGCACGCCGCCGATGATGTCCTCCTTGAGCGGGTCCATTCTCAGCGTGTGATTCGGCTTGCTTGGCGTGTGGCCCTGGGGTGCGAACTCCGCCCACGAGTCGAGCATCCGGTCGATGTCCGCCAGGGCCTGGGGCGGCGACACCCCGCCGGCCAGGCGGCCGACGAGGAACAGGAAATGATTGCCGCGCCGGTTCGGGAACTGGGCCGGGTCAATCGTGAGCGGCTCCCACAGCTCCACCTTTTCATCGTGGACGTCGAACCCCTTCGGCATGATGCCGACGACCTCGACCGGCTGGTTGTCGATCTGCACACGCCGACCGACCACGCCTCGCTCGCCGCCGAACGACCGTTGCCAGAGCTCCCAGGACAGGATCGCCACGGCCGGCGCGTTCGGCTCGGTGTCTTCCGTCGTGAACCACCGGCCGTCGAGCGGCGGGACACCGAGTGTGGGCATCAGCTCGGCGGTCACGACCGCGCGGACCGGCCGGCTCGGCGTGTCGGTGCCGAGATTGACCGCGCCAACGCTGTACGCGCCGACCGACTCGAAGGCCTGCGTGTGGTCGCGGAACTCGACGAACTCGGGAATGGACATCCAGAACTGGTCGAATCCGAGCGTCGGGAACTGGCTGCTCACATATTGCAGGCGATCGGGCTCGGGATAGGGCAGCGGCTTGAGCAGCACGCCGTTGACGACGCTGAAGACGGCCGTGTTGGCGCCGATCCCGAGCGCGAGCGTGAGGATCGTGACGGCTGCGAAGCCCGGCTGCCGCCGGAGCGAACGAAGGGCGTAGCGAACGTCCTTGCGCAGGGTGTCCATGATGGTGCTTAGACGAACACCCCGCGCCGGAGGTTGTCAGTCCGTGCCGCCGGCTGGACCGGGCCGTCTGAGCACCCAGCCGCAGCTGGCGAGTGCGCAGTCTCCGCCGGCGTAGTCCCCGACGATGTCGCCGCGCCCGTTGATCCGGATGGCGCGCGTGCGGGTGGCTCCGGGCACGTCGAGCGGGCTGAACGCGCCGTCGGCCGAGCGGAAGAGTCCGCGATTCGGCCCGGTGCCGCCGGGGCCAAGACGGTAGAGTCCCACCGCATCCCCGCTCGCGCTGAGGCCACGCAGGTTCGTGAACGTGCTGCCGGGATAGTCGATCGTCGCGTAGACGCCGTGCCGGTCGCGGATCCAGCCATGAATCGATCCATCCAGGGCGACGAAGTACCCGCCCGCGTCGCCGGCGTCGTTGATCGTCCAGCCGAGCGCGGCACTCGGGCCCGGGCCGGCTGCCGGCGGCGTGATGTCCACACACGTGCCGTTCTCGAAGAGGAACGCGCGGCCGGCCGTCCCGAGGCCGATACCCTGCCTCTTGTACTCGCCGACGACCTGGCCCGAAGCGCTGATGTCGAACCCGAACGTGTTGACGGCCTGCAGGGAGGCGGCACAGTCGAATGTCGTGAAGACGCCGTCTCGAAGCACGAAGGCCCGGTTGGCGCCGCCCGGTGTCACTTCATAGTCGCCGACGATGTCACCCGCCGCGTTGATGGCCCACGCGTTCGTGCGGCTGGCCCCTGGCACGTCGATGGACGTGAAGTTGCCGAGCTTGTCCAGGAGGAAGCCGCGCCGAACGTTGGCGGCCACGTACTGGCCGACGATGTCGCCGCGCGCGTTGATGCCGGTTGCCGAGACCATCGAGATACCGGGCACGGGGAGGTCGATCCGTTCGAAAACGGGAGGGCCCGCTGCCGTCACCGTGACGACCGCCGTGAGGCCGAGGGTCGTCGACAGGACACGAGACAGGAACGATTGACTCACCAGGCGCATGGGAACCTCTTCATGGACAGGCCGATCCAGTGGATTCTGGGCGGTCCGTCCACGGTGAGGCCCTTGCCCGTGAAAAGTCCTCAACGCGGGCTTGAAGAACCCTGAATTGACGAGCGATACGCGGCTATCAAACGCGCGTATCATCTGCAGCATGCGCCGACCCTTTCCGGCTTTCCTTTCTGTAATCGGCGGCCTTGCGGTCACGTTCGCCGGCTCTCTCGTGGCGCAGGACCAGCCAGGCTTCGACATCCTCATCGTCAACGGTCGCGTGCTCGACGGCTCCGGCAATCCGTGGACGCGCATGGACGTCGGCATCAGGGGCGACCGAATTGCGGCCACCGGACAGCTTGCGGGACAGCCTGCCTCGCTCGTCATCGACGCCCGCGGCCGGACGGTGGCTCCCGGGTTCATCGACGTGCACTCGCACGCGCTTGGAGGGCTGTCTCGCGACCCGCTCCGCGACGCCCGCGCGCTCCTCGCCCAGGGGGTGACGACGGTGGTGGGGAACCCGGACGGTGGCGGCCCGACCGATCTCGCCGCGCAGGCGACAGACCTCGCGACGGGCGGCATCGGCGTGAATGCCGCGCTCCTCATCGGCCACGGCAGCGTGCGGAGCGCGGTCATCGGCCGCGCGGATCGCGATCCCACGCCGGACGAGCTCGAGAAGATGAAGGCGATCGTGCGTCAGGCGATGGCCGACGGCGCGTTCGGGTTGTCGAGTGGGCTCTTCTACGTGCCGGGCCGGTTCTCCGAGACCGAAGAAGTGATCGCGCTTGCGCGCGAGGCCGGGCACGTGTACACGAGCCACATCCGTGACGAAGGCAACTACGACGCCGGCGTCGTCGCCTCGGTCAACGAAGTCATCCGCATCGCCGAGGAGGCCGGCGTGCGGGGCATCGTCTCGCACATGAAGGCCCTTGGCCCGGACAGCTGGGGCCTGTCGGCGACGCTCATCGCGAACATCGAGTCGGCCCGCGCGCGCGGCGTCGAGGTGTACGCCGACCAGTATCCATACGAGGCGTCGTCGACGAGCCTGGGCGCCGCGCTGACGCTGGGGCAGAGCAACGCGGCGATTACCGAGGCGATGTCGGGTGACGAGTCGCGCCGGCTCTTCCTCGAGCAGGTTCGAGAGAACATCCGGCGGCGCGGCGGCGCCGCGTCGATGGTGATGGCCTCCGGCCGCGGCGTCGGCGGTCTCGAGGGGAAGAACCTCGAGGAGATTGCCGCGAGCCGTGGCGTCACGCCCGAGCAGGCCGCGGCGGATCTGCTGCTTGCCGGCGGCGCGTCCATCGTGTCGTTCAACATGGCCGACGAGGACATCGACCGGCTCATGCAGCAGACCTGGATGATGGCGTCGAGCGACGGCGGGCTCACCGAGCCGGGCGACGGGCAGCCGCATCCGCGCGGGAACGGCGCTTTCGCGCGGCGGCTTGCGCGCTACGTGCGCGAGCGCGGCGTGATCGCGATCGAGCACGCGATCCGCGCCGCGACGAGCCTCCCCGCGCACGTCTTCGGGCTCGAGGGACGCGGCGCGATCCGGCCCGGCGCCTTCGCCGACATCGTCGTCTTCGACCTGGCCAGCGTCGAGGACCGTGCGACGTATGCCGATCCCCATCAGCTCTCCACCGGCATCGACTGGGTGCTCGTCAACGGGCAGGTCGCCGTGCGCGAGGGGGAGTTCGCGGGTGTCCGTGCCGGCGTGGTCCTGAAGCGGACGCGTATAAGATGAGCGTCATCGGGTCTTGCCTGGGTGCATGACTTCGGAGCACGCCGGTCTTAGGCTGATGAATCTCGTCAGCCGGCCGTCGGGGGCTCGCAGGTCCGAGAGCAGTTAGACCGACTGAAGGGAGACATGGCTCCGAAGAGGACGAAGAAGGTCGCTTCGTAGTTCGCGCGGTCATCGCTCGTCGGCTGAAGATCTCAGAAGCGGAGCAGTCCGAACCACTGCCGTCTGGGGTTCAGACTCGATTCGAGAACCAGGTTCATTGGGCCAGGTTCTATTTGGCCAAGGCCGGGTATATCGACTCGTCTCAGCGCGGAGTATGGACCCTGACAGAGAAGGGCAGCCAACTCGGAGAGGTGAGCGATACCGAGGTCGCTCGAATTGTTCGAGAGGTCGGCGCCCAGGCGAAGGGCGCGGCCGAAGGCGATGTGAACGCGGAGCGCGCCACAGGCGCGGTGCCGGCCGCCGAGAAGTATCGAGACGAGCTGGCCCGAACGCTGCAGGATCTGCCAGCTTCAGGCTTTGAGCGTTTTTGCCAGCGGCTCCTCCGAGAATCAGGGTTCCAGGAAGTGACGATCACCGGTCGTTCCGGCGACGGTGGTATCGACGGAATTGGAATCCTCCAGGTCAACCCGCTCGTCAGCTTCAAGGTCTTGTTCCAATGCAAGAAGTACACGGGCTCTGTGTCTCCGAGCCAGGTGCGAGACTTCCGTGGTGCAATGACCGGTCGCGCTGACAAGGGCATCATCATCACGACCGGCTCATTCACGTCAGAAGCGCGCAAAGAAGCCGTTCGGGAAGGCGCGCCTCCGATTGAGCTTGTAGACGGCGAGAAGCTGGCGGGAATGCTCGAGGAGCTGCAGTTGGGCCTCAAGCCAAGGCAGACATACGAGATCGACGAATCTTTCTTCAGCCAGTTCGCCAAGTAGGCGGTCTTCGTTTCCAGCACTGGCGCCGGCATTGACGCGGCACCCAGCACCTATTGAGGCTCTCGCTCCGCGTCACAGAGTGGGAGCGCGACCGCGCCGGTTGCAGCGAACGAAGCCGGCGCAGGCGATGGAGCTTCGCCGCTGAACGCACTGGTGGGCTGACGAGGTCAGATTCGAGAGAACCAGTAGCCCGGACGGCGCCGATCGTGGGCGAAAGCAAGAATGCGAATGACGCCCGCCCATTCAAGGTGGACGATGTGGTACGGAAACCGATCGACCGGAAACCGCCGAGCGGGCACATCGCTGGGAATTCCCGGCACGACTCGACCGATGTGCGGCCACCGCCCGATCTGCTCAAGCGCGGCGTCGATGGCTTGGACGAAGTCGACGCCAAGCCCAGGCCTCTGAGCGCCGTACCAGACGGCTGCGTCTTCGAGTTCGGCGGAGGCCTCCGGCTCCTGCCGGAAGGTGGGGTTCACCGGTCGGTGAGCCGTCGCAGTACGCGCGCGCGCACGTCCTCCCAGGGCTCGCCGGAGGATTCACCATTCATGACCCGTCTGGCGCGGCGCTCGATTTCTCGAGCCCAAGCGGCCTCGACCGCGGCGGGATCGTCCGGCGGGGCGGTGTCGAGGCTCGCCAGCAACTCGGCCGCGACATCCGCGCGCTCCTGGACCGGCAGGTTCAAGGCTTCGCGCAGCAGAGCTTGCGCTCGCGAGGTCATATGGCCATTCTAGACTTCAACAGGCAGCCCAACAAGCGGTTGCACCCCACGGTAGTGGGCTGCAGATCACCGTATCGCGTTCAGCAGGCGCGGGCTTGTTGCGCTCGTCGCTTACGTCAGCAGGGAACCGCCCGTGCCGTACCGTTCCAGGAACCGCCGGAGTTTCAGCTTGCGGCGCGTGTTCTCCGAGCTCATGTAGCGGATCGTGCCAAAGATAGGCCGTTCGGGGCCCCACGGGCGGTCGTAGCGGCCCAGCGTCCAGAAGTAGCCCGTGTACGAGTTGGGATCCCGTCCGTCGAGCGCGTACTTGTTCATGAGCTCGACCATCGTCTCGAGCGCGTCTTCCGGCGAGGCCGTCCACTCGAGGATCTTCTTGCCCCACAGCATGCGCAGGTAGTTGTGCATCCAGCCGTCGCGGACGAGCTGGCGCTCGGCGGCGTTCCAGATCTCGTCGTGGGTTCGCGCGTGCTCGAAGTCTTCGCGAGTGTAGAGATGCTCCCGCGCATCGCCGGCGTGTAGAGCGAGTGTTCTCCGGGCCCAGTCGGGAAGTGACGCGTACTGCCAGTAGTCGTCCGGCCGTGTGGCGCACATGTTGAATCCCAGCTCGCGCCACGTCACGAGCTGATCGAGGAAGCCCTCGGTGCCGGCCGAGACCCCCCACCACCCGTCGCGCTTGCCTCCGGCCGGCGCGGCCAGTTTGCGGCTCGTCCAGCGCTCGCGAGACATCACCGCGTCGAAGACCTCGTGTGCCGAGATGTGACCGAAGTGCAGGTAGGGGGAGAGTCGGCTCGTGCCGTCGATGTCCGGGTGATTGCGATCGTCGCCGTACCGGGGGAGTGCTTCCGCGACGAAACGGTCGAGCGCGGCGCGCGCCGCCGCACGCCCGCCGCGCGCGGGCGCAGGCGTTACCCCGTGATCGATCGGGAGCGACTTGACGAGCGCCTCGGGCGAGTCGAGCGACGCCCGGGGCGTGGCCGGCCAGCGCGATCGGATGGTGTCGGGCAGCGGCTGCCGCGCCGGCAGATCCGACCAGGCGATGGCGGCCGGAAAGCGCGTGAGCTCGCCGCGCAGCGTCTTCTGCAGGTACGCACGGAACGAGTAGGCCGTGAGGAACGTGCGATCGACCGCGCGCATCGGCACGAGGCCGTTCGAGTCGACCGACTCGACCCGCACGGACAGCCGGTCGGCGACGGCCTGCGCCATGCGCGGAATGAAGAAGCACGGATAATCGTCGGTCACGACGAGGCAGGCATCGGTGCCGAGCGCCTCGACGAGCCCGCGCCCGGCTCCGGCCTCCGGTTCCACGTACGGCAGGTAGGTCACCGGCGTCCCGGCGAGCGCGCGCGCGTGCTCGGCCATCCCTTCGATGACAAAGCGATGCAGGCGATCGCTCGCCCAGGCGTAATCGCACCTGAGCGCCTCGAGGATGACGAGCGGCCGGCCGGCCTCGCGGGCGGCGTCAACGGCCCGTTCGAGCGCGAAGTTCCACTCGAGCCGCCGGTACGCCGTCATCCAGTACAGGACGTGCCGCCCATCAGCCCGCCGCGCGCGGTCGTTCAGCGCCCGAATGCGACTCGCCGGAACAGGTGACGACGCTGACACGGCCATGATGCTCTCAGATCCCACCTCCCAGATTCCAGATCCCAGATTCCGTGTCGCGGGCTTCGCGTATACTTTCGCCACACACTCCGAGGAGCCCGACGACCATGACCCGACGCGCCATTACCCGCGTAGCTCTTTCGTGCGCCGCTTTGACGATTGTGGCGCAGGGCGTCTTCATCAGCGCTCAGGACCGGCTGAGCACGATGCCGGGCTACGAAGCGTACAGCCGGATGCAGGAGCGGTTGCGCGAGGGGGGGGCGCTCGTGTCCGGCGCGCTCGATGTGAACTGGGCCGCCGACGGCCAGTCGTTCAGCTACGCCTACGGCGGCCGGATGTACCGATTCGACGTGGGCAGCGCGCAGGCGGTCGTCACGGGCGATGCGCCGCCCGCGGCCGGGCGTGGCGGCCGGGGCGGCCGGGGCGGCGCGCCACCGGCAGCCGGCCGGGGACGCGGCGGTCGTGGCGCCACGCTGCCGAACGGCCTGCCCAATCCATGTCCGCCCGAGCAGGTCGAACGCGGCCGTCAGGCCCAGTGCTCGCCGGCGCCGGACGCGTCGATGATTGCGTTCCACCGCGACCGGAACTTCTACGTCGCGCGCGCCGACGGCAGCGGCGAGGTCGCCGTCACGACCGACGGCAGCGTCGAGGGCCGGATCAAGTACGGCGTGGGGTCGTGGGTCTACGGCGAAGAGTTGCGGCAGACGTCGGCCATCTGGTGGTCGCCCGACGCGAGGCGGGTCGCCTTCTATCGCTTCGACGAAAGCCCTGTCCAGGACTTCTACCTGCAGATGAGCCAGACCGAGATCCAGAGCAGTCTCGACGTCGAGGCCTATCCGAAGGCCGGCGCGCCCAATCCCATTGCCGACGTGTTCGTCTACGACCTCGCGTCGAAGCAGATGACGAAGATGGACGTGCGCCACGGCCAGCCCTTCGAAAACGACGTCGTCGGCCACTACGTCTACAACATCCGCTGGTCACCCGACGGTTCGGAGCTTCTGATGAACCGGACCAACCGCCGCCAGCAGATGATGGAGTTCACCGCGTGCGCGCCGTCGACCGGCGCCTGCCGGCTCGTCATCCTCGAGGAATGGCCCACCGGCTGGACGACGAACTCGCCGGGGCTGCAGTACCTCTCCGACAGCCGCCGCTTCATCTGGGAGTCGGAGCGCAACGGCTGGCGCAACTACTACCTCTACGACCTGTCGGGCCGGCTCATCGGTCCCATCACGTCGCACGACAGGTTCGAGGCGGGGAACATCGTGCGCGTGGACGAAGCGGCCGGCGTGATGTTCTACATGGCCCGGTCCGGCGACAACCACATGAAGATGCAACTCCACCGCGTCGGGCTCGACGGACGGGGCGACGTGCGGCTCACCGATCCGGCGTTCACGCACTCGGTGGAGATGTCGCCCGACGGGAAGTACTTCACTGACGTCTACCAGACACACGACCAGCCGCCGGCCACTCGCCTCGTCGACGCGACCTCCGGCAGGGTAGTGGCGGAGCTCGCGACGAGCGACCTCGCGCGGTTCGAGGCTCTCGGTTTGCGGAAGGTCGAGCAGTTCACCTACAAGGCCGCCGATGGCGTCACCACGCTCTACGGCACGATTGCCTTCCCGTCGGACTTCGACCGGTCGCGCACCTACCCGACGCTCGTGCCCGTGTACGGCGGACCCGCGTCTGGCAGCAATGTCCCCACCGAGAACTTCACGCAGCCCAACGCGCTCACCGAGTACGGTTTCCTCGTCGTGAACCTGAGCTCGCGCGCGGCGCCCGGGATGGGCAAGCGCACGCTCGACAGCATCTACATGAAGCTCGGCGAGACGGAGATGGCCGACATGGCCGAGGGAGTCAAGGCGCTCTGGAGCCGTCCGTACTTCGACAAGGCGCGCGTCGGCATTTACGGCACGTCGTACGGCGGCTATGCGTCGGCGTTGTCGATCCTCAAGTACCCGGATGTCTACGCCGCCGCGTCGGCGTCGTCACCTGTGACCTCCTGGCACCACTACGACTCGATCTACACCGAGCGCTACATGTGGATCCCGCAGGAGAACGAGCAGGGATATGCGGCCGGCAACGCCATGAATTACGCGGACCAGCTTCGCGGCCGGCTGCTCCTCTACTACGGCACGGCCGACAACAACGTGCACCCGAACAACTCCATGCAGCTCATCCGCGCGCTGCAGCGGGCCGGCAAGAGCTTCGAGGTGCAGGTTGGCCCGGACGCCGGCCACTCGAGCGTCAACCAGCCGCGCATGCTCGAGTTCTTCATCGAGAATCTCGTCGTGCGGCCCGAGCGGCTGTCGGTCCGGTAGCCAGCGTTCGACCAGGTTCGGAGGTTCGGCGTCCGGTCGGCCCGGATTCGGCCTCATTTTCCCGATAAATACGGCGCCCGAACCCCGCATATCGGGCATTTGTCCGATGCCAATCCCTTCCCGCGGCCGCCATGATGGGGCCAGAGATTAGGGAGGGATTGGTCATGAAGCGCTACAAAGGAAACGAAACAGTCGAGCCCGGAATCTACATGAACCTCCGGCAGCTTTCGTTCGAAGCCAAGGAAGTCGCCGGTCCGCTGCCGGGCCAGGCGACCGACGTCTACCGGCGCGTGCCGGTCATTCTGCTCTTCGCGCTGGCGCCGGTCATCGGCCTGGCGTTTGTCGTGTTCCTGCCGCTCGTCGCGTTTGCCACCGTGGGGTGGGCGGCCCTCGTCAAAGCCGGTGAGCTCGCCGCCACCGCGCTTCGTCCTGCCGTGCGCGCCGTCCGTCCGAGCTGGGAGCCGACCCTCGCATTCCTCAGCCGTTCGAAACCTGCAAAGCGGGAAGAAGTCAAGCCCGACGAGTGGGCGGCCGAAGCGGAGAAGAAGCTGGATTCTGTCGAAGGCGACAGGCGATAATGGCAAACGGATCGAGTCTGCGCACGCGCGAGGAGCGATGATGAGCAGACGACCGGTACGTTGGGTTAGCGGGGTCCTGTTCCTGGCCGTGGTGATTGCGGGCGGGACCCCTCGGGCGGCAGTCGGACAGGACATCCCCGAAGCGGTGGCCTACTGTCTGATGTGCCATGAAGACCAGACGCTCTCGCTGACGCTCGACGACGGGGCTCCGATGAGCCTCTCGGTCGACCCGCGGGAGTTTCTCGTGTCGGTCCACGGCCAGCAGCTCATCTGCACGGACTGTCATACCAAGTACGACGAAGACCACCCGAGCGGCAAGACCTTCGCCAGCCGCCGGGCCTACGTCATCGGCGCCTACGCCACCTGCAAGGAGTGCCACTTCGACACCTACACGCGGACGCTCGAGAGCGTCCACTACGAGCTCATGAAGCTCGGCGTCGAACAAGCGCCCGTCTGCACCGACTGCCACGGCTCGCACAACATCCAGAATCCGCACGCCAAGCGCGCCATGGTGGCCGAAAGCTGCGCCACCTGCCACACGGACGTGTACCAGACGTATCTCAGCAGCGTGCACGGGCGGGCGCTCGCCGAGGAAGGCAACCTCGACGTGCCGGCCTGCTCGGACTGCCACACCCACCACGAGATTCAGCAGCCGGGCACGTCGCGTTTCCGGTTGAGCTCGCCCGAAACCTGCGCGCGCTGCCATGGCGACGAGGCGCTGATGTCCAAGTACGGCATTCCGACGTCGGTGGCCGAGACCTATCTGGCCGACTTCCATGGCGTGACGGCGTCGCTCACGCGCAACGCCTCGGCCGAGACCCAGCAGCTCGTCGTCACCTGCGCCGACTGCCACGGCGTGCACGACATCGCCTCGCCAAGGCTCCTCGGCGAGGACGTGATGAAGGCTCGGGTCTCGGCCGCGTGCTCCACGTGCCACGAAGGCGCATCGCCGAACTTTCCGGCGGCCTGGCTCTCGCACTACACGCCGTCGATGCGGCACGCGCCGCTCGTCTACATCGTCGACTGGTTCTACCGGATCATGATTCCGTTCATCGTGATCGGGTTGATGGTGCACGTGCTGCTGCAGGTGTATCGAATGTCGGCTGGTCGGTGACAGGGGAGCCGCAATGATGTCGAGAGAAGACGCCCACAGTCAGGAGTTCGTCGAGCGGTTTTCCAACTGGGCGCGAACGCAGCACACGTTCGCCATCGTGTTCTTCGGTCTGCTCGTGGTGACCGGGATGCCGCAGAAGTGGCCGTACCTCGAGGCGAGCCGCTGGCTCATCGACAGCCTCGGGGGGCTCGTGGCCGTGCGCTGGCTGCACAGGGCCGCCGGCGTCGGCTTCACGGTGCTGCTCGTCGCGCACCTCGTCGTGGCCATCACCGGGGTATCGACGCGCCGCAGCCGCCCGAGCATGCTCCTCAGCCGGAAGGACTTCCACGACGCCATCAACAACCTCAAGTACTACATGGGGTGGGCCGACGAACCGCCGCGGTTCGGCCGCTTCGACTACCGGCAGAAGTTCGAGTACTGGGGCCTCATCTTCGGCGGCGCGATCATGATTCTGAGCGGGTTCATCCTGCTGTTTCCCATCGTCACGTCCCAGTGGCTGCCGGCCGAGCTGATTCCGGTCGCCAAGGTCACCCACAGCTACGAGGCGCTGCTCGCGCTGCTCATCATCGTCGTCTGGCACATCGCCGGCGCGTCGCTCACGCCGGAGTCGTTCCCGATGGACACGAGCATCTTCAGCGGGAAGATGTCCAAGGAGAAGCTCCGCCGCGAGCACTCGCTCGAGTACGAGCGGCTGTTCGGGGAGCCGTGATCCCCGCTTACTGGCACGAAGGCCTGGCGGCTTACCTCTGGCAGGTCGCCCTCCATTCGCTCGTGCTGGGGCTCATCTTCTACATCTGGGCCCGACGCGAGCGCCTGCCGTCGGGCGCGACGAAGCGCCGCCTGCTCACGGTACTGCTCGTGCTCCCGCTCTTCACGGCCGCGGTGCCTGGCCGATCGACGATGGAGTTCCGCGGCCGGTCAGCCTGGTTCGACAGCGGCCGCGTGCTGGCCACGCCCCTCGCGGTCGGAGACCTGCGCGTCTATCACCTCGTGCTGGCCGTCGGGGCGCTCACGGTGGCACTCGCCGTCTGGCAGGAACTCGTCCCCCTGCTCGGCCGGAGGCGTCGCGGCGAGCTCGAAGGGCCCGACGATCTCGTCCGGTTCGCCCAGGGCCTGCCCGGCTGGGAGCGGTGCATGGTGACGCGCAACCAAGGCGACCAGATCATGATGGCGACCGGTGGCTGGCCCGGACACCCGAGGCTCGTTGTCTCGCAGGGGGCTGTCGACCGCCTCAGCCCCGCCGAACAACGCATCGTGGCCAGGCACGAGCACGCGCACTGGAAGCCTCCGCGCTGGGTCCGGATGCACGTGCTCTTCGTCGTCCGCCTCGCGCAGTTGCACAATCCCGTCGCGCTCTGGGCCTTTCGCGAGTACTGCCTCGAGGAGGAGATCGGGTGCGACGCCGACGCGATTGCCGCGAACGGGCGGTCCGATCTCGGCCGCGTGCTGCTTGCGGTCTACGGAGAGACCGACCGCCGAGACGTCGCGGCGCGCGCGGCGCTTCGCAAGCGGGTTGACGTGCTCCTGGGCGGCGGACCCGTGGACGGCGCGTTGCCGACCGAGACGACGGTGGCCGCGTCGGTCGTGATGCTGGGGGTGTTGCCATGGCTCGTCTGAAGGGCCTCGTGAGCTTCCTCGTCATCGCGGCGGGCGTGCTCGTCGCGGCGCGCGGCCTGCACGTCGGCGTGCCGTTCGTGGTCGCCGATGCGCGGCCAGGGCCCTTCGTATTTGCGAGCGTCTTCGACGTCGAGCGGCAGATGGGGTTTGCGCCGTTCGTGCCGGCGTACCGGCCCGCCTCGCTCGGCGAGCGCCCGGTCGAGATTGTGGGCTGGTTCGCGCCGGAGCCTTCCGTCAGGATCGTCTGGCAAGGCGAGCACAGGCTCTCCGTGATCGAGCACCGAGGCGCCGACGCGCCCAGCCACCCGCCGCTTGCGCGTGAGCTCGACGGTCACGCAGGCTCTCGCTGGTGGGAGGATGGGCCCGTGGCCCACCTCGTGCTCGAGCGCGACGGCGTCTGGGTGTCGATCGAGACGGACCTGCCGACCCGGGATCTCACACGGCTGGCCGACACGCTGACGCCGGCGCGATGACCGAGCTCACGGGAAGGCTCCTGCTGCGGCTGCCCGCTCCGGTTCACGCGGCGGTGAAGCGTGCGGCGGCTGGCGCTGGACTGTCGATCAACGAGTACTGCGTTCGGCAGCTGCGCATGCCGAGCCCGCCGCTCGCCCTGCACGATGACGCGCAGGCGCTCGTCGCGCGGGCCACGGACGTCCTGACAGACCGGTTGGTCGGCCTGGCGCTGCACGGCTCATTCGTGCGGGGCGAGGTGCGCGAGACCTCGGACGTCGACGTCCTCGTCGTGGTCGATGCATCGGTGCCCCTCACGCGCTCGCTGGTACCGCAGGTGGGACACCGCGCCCGTGACCTGGGACCAGCGGCCCGTCGACACCCACTTCGTCCATCTGCCGGCCGATCCCGCGCGGGCTGGGAGTGTCTGGTGCGAGGCGGCGACGGAAGGTCTCGTCCTGCTCGATCCGCACGGCCACGTCGATGCGGCGCTGCGCAAGGTGCGTCGTGCGATCGCGGCCGGGGCGCGCACGGCGTCGAGCCGCCTCGTCTGCTGCACGATGTCGCCGACGTCATGATCGCCGAGCACGCCAGACTGCCGCTGCCCGTACAACGGGATCTCGACAAGCTCACTGACGCGTCGCGGACGCTGAGACGCGACCGCGAACTGGCGTACTACGGCGCCGAGGACCTCACCGCGTCGGACTTCTACAAACAGGCCGACGCCGTGAAGGCGCGCGACGCCGCCCGGCTCGCACCACGTCCGCATAACATAAGATGACGCCATCCATGTGCGAGAGCGGCTACAGCGCCGGGGCTTTTCGACGACCGCGATGAGGCAGGATCGTATCAAGTCGTTTGCGCTCGCAGGCTTCGTGGTGGCGAGTGGCGTTGCCGGTGCGGGCGGTGCCGCGGCCCTCGGGTGGGAGCCCGTCCTGCCCGGCCTCCTGATGGCGCTGGCGGTTTTCGCCGCTCTCGCGCACCGAGGCCGGACCTACGCCACGAGGCGACTCGTCGCGGTGGAGCGCCGCCTCGACGACGTGGCCGCGATGTCGGCGCTCGAGATGGGCCTCGGGACGGGCCGGTCGATCCTCCCCTGGAGCGACAGGGCGCTGCCGGCCGGCACCATCCTTCGCGTCGCGTCGATCCTGCGCGAGCGCCGATCCCCCCGCGTGATCGAGTGTGGCGCGGGAGTGTCCACGATCCTCCTGGCGCACCAGATGCGTGTGCTCGGCACGGGACATCTCTGGACTCTCGAGGACGACCCGGCCTGGGCCGCCACCGTCCAGGGACTCGTCGACGAACACGGTCTCGGGGGACACGTGACGCTCGTCGTGGCTCCGCTCGCGGAGGTCTCGGTCGCGGGCCAGTCGGTACGCCTGGTACGACCCGCGGGCGCTGGAATCCGTCTTTGCCCTGCGCGACGTCGATCTGCTGCTCATCGATGGTCCGGCGGCGCAGCAGCGGCCGGACGCGCGATACCCCGCGCTGCCGCTCCTCCACGCGACTCTCTCGGCCGACCCTCTCGTCCTGCTCGACGACGGGTTCCGGCCGGGCGAGCGCGAAATCGCGCGTCGCTGGTGCGCGGACGGCGGTTGGACAGCGGCTCTCGTCACGACCACACACGGGCTCTACCATCTGCGTCGCACGACTCCGACTCCCGTGGTCCCGGCGGTCAGCGCGGTGCACGGATAGTATGTCCCTCGCATCCTGTGTCCGCGAGTGGGCGTCGTTCGCCTACGGTGCCTGGATGGGCCGTGGTGTCCAACCGCCCGCCTCGGTGCTCCCGGCCGCCGAACTGCGCCGGGTGATGCTCGCGCCGCTCGCACATCGAGCCCTCGCGGTCTGTGGTGACGCTCGCGCCGGCTTCTTCCTGCCCGACTACCGGCACGCCCTCACGTCGAACCGCTACCGCCTGGCGCACGCCGCCGCGGCTCGGGACGCGCTGGAGGCCGAGGGGCATCGTGTGGTGCTGATCAAGGGAGGAAGCTTCCTCGTCCGGTTCGGCGGCTCCGACGTGGGCATCCGGCCGATGTCGGATCTCGACCTGCTCGTCGATCCGCACGCGTTCGCTGCCGCGGGGCAGGTGCTCACGCGGCTGGGATTCGCTCCGGCCAGCGGACGGTTTCGGTTTTCCAGACGCGCCGCGCCATCGCGCCCGTTCGTCCAGCGCTTCGGTGCCGCGCAAGTGGAGCTCGATCTGCATCGGGCCGTGGCGCAGTGGCCGCTCGCCGGGACGCTGCGGCGCGAGCTATTCGCCGGCGCCGCGCGCGTCGGCGGGTGGCTCGTGCCGACACCGTCCGCCGCCTTCTGTCTCGCGGCGCTCCACCGCGCGCGGCACGGGTACGTCTGGTCCTGCCTGGATCTGCTCGAACTGCGCCGCATTGCGGACACTCTCGATGCCGACGGCTGGGACGCGCTCGTGGACACCGCGAGGATCTGCCGCCTGACCGGCGCCGCGTACGCCGCGTTCCGGCAGGCGCTCTGGTGGTTTGGCGAAGACGAGGCGGGCCGCGCGCGCCTCGCGCGGCTGGCCGTCGGCGTCGGCGGCACCCGCCGGCGTCTGCTCGAGCGCATGGCGCCGGTAGACGGGCCGCTTGCGCCGTCGCCCGCGTGGAACCGTCCGCTCGTGCGGAACCTCGTGGTGATGCCCTGCGCGACCGAGACTCCCGTTCAGGCGTTGACCGCCCTTGGCGTCTTCCTCCCGCTGCGTCTGGCCGAGGAGTGGCTGCACACCCGGCAGGCCGATGGCGGCACGGCGGCCAGGCTCGGGCGTGTGGTGAGGCACGCAGTCTGGGGTGCAGAGCGCGCCGTGCGCCCTGATGCGGCCGCCCCGGAGGGGCGCGAGGCGCCGGAGTGAGGGCGCCACCGATCGACGGGGCGGTCGCCCCAGGTGAGACGGCGACGCTGTCCGTGACACGTCTCGAGCCGGCAGCGGGACGCCGTCGGCTCGACCTGGCCGAAGCCTGGCGCTCTCGGCACCTGGTGCGGATGCTCGTGCGTCGCGACTTGCGCATCCGCTACCGCCAGACCGCTCTCGGCGCGGCGTGGGTGATCCTGCAGCCGCTGACCACGATGCTGTTCTTCGTGCTGTTCTTCGGACGGCTCGGCCGGCTGCCATCGGATGGGCTGCCGTATCCCATCTTCTATTACAGCGGCCTTCTGCCCTGGCTCTACTTCGCCCACGCCGTGACGACCGCGACCGCCTCGCTGAACGACCACGCGCGCATCATCGGCCGCGTGTACTTCCCGCGCGTCGTGTTGCCGCTGGCCCCGATCATCAGTGGCCTGATGGACCTCGGCGTGGCTGGCTCGCTGCTCGGCCTGCTGATGCTGTGGTACGGGATTCCTCCGTCGACGGCGGCGCCGGCCGCGCTCGCGTTCGTGGCACTCGCCGTGGCCAGCGCGACTGGCGTGAGCCTATGGCTGTCGGCGCTCAGCGCGCGCTACAAGGACGTCCGCTATGCCCTGGGCTTTGCGTTGCAGCTCGGCCTGTTCGCCTCGCCGGTCGTGTATCCGATGACGCTCGTGCCGGAGGCGTGGCGCCCCGTCTACGCGCTCAACCCGATGGCCGTGGCCGTTCAGGGCTTCCGCTGGTCGCTGACCGGCGAGGGCTTTCCCGGCCACGTCGCCGTTCTCATCTCCTTCTCCGTCGTCGTCCTCCTGGTCACCGGCGGCCTGGCGTTCTTCCGCTGGGCCGAGGCCGACCTGGCGGACGTGATCTGAGGACGATGCACGTGGCCCCGTCGATTCGGACCGTCGACCTCGGCAAGCGTTACGCCCTGAGGGATCAGGACGAGAGCGATTCCATACGGGCCGACCTGCCGCGGCTTCTCGGTCGTCTCGCGCGCCTCGAGGGTTTCGGGCCACGACGGCAGGTTTGGGCGCTCCGGCACGTGAGTCTGGAGATCCAGCCGGGTGAGGTCGTCGGCGTCATCGGCCCGAACGGTGCCGGCAAGTCCACGCTCGGCCGCGTGCTCTCGCGGATCACGCTTCCGACGGAAGGCCACGCCGAACTGCGCGGGCGCGTCGGCTCGCTGCTGGAGATCGGTCTGGGCTTTCACTGGGAGCTGACGGGACGCGAGAACCTGCAGCTCGGTGGCGCCATGATGGGCATGGCGCCCGAGACGCTTCGCCGTCGGTTCGACGCTATCGTCGCGTTTGCCGGGATCGACCGGTTCCTGGACATTCCGATCAAGGGCTTCTCGACGGGCATGAACCTGCGGCTCGCCTTCGCGCTCGCCGTGCACAACGACTGCGACGTGCTGCTCATCGACGAGGTGCTCGCCGTCGGCGATGCGGCGTTCCAGCGGCAATGCCTGCAGCGGCTGCGCGTGCTGGCGGCCGAGGGACGGACGGTCCTGCTGATCAGCCATCAGCTGCCGCTGCTCGCGGACCTGTGCGGACGCGTGCTGCGTCTCGACCGAGGGGCGGTCGTCGAGCTCGGACCGACCGCGGAGGTGCTCGGGCGCTACGAGTCTGACGCCGCGGC
This sequence comes from uncultured Acidobacteriota bacterium, assembly GCA_963752045.1. Classification (GTDB taxonomy): domain Bacteria; phylum Acidobacteriota; class Vicinamibacteria; order Vicinamibacterales; family SCN-69-37; genus DATKDF01. The sequence continues at coordinate 300,344 of CAVVWN010000005.1, forward strand.
TCAGTCGGACGCGCCGTCCGGCGGGTTCGTCGAGCCGGCCGGCGACTGATCGACGACTCGTGTCGCGGGGGCGGTCGGCCCGTCGATCCGGCGCCCGTCCTCGGTCTGCTCCGGCCATCCGGCCCATCGTTCGAGGCGCCGCGCTGTCGAGAGCGGCCGGACGAGTGCCAGGGCCGCGAGCGCTCGCGGCAGGCGCAGAGCGCGCGGCCGGCCCGACAGGCCGAGCAGTCCGGCGGCTACGCCCCCGAGCAGCGCCGGCGCGGTGTCGCCGCGGCGCTGTCGATCGAGCAGCATGGCGAGCCGGAGCTGTCGCGCGACGACGCGCGCCATCATGGCGCGGCGGCGCGCGCCGCGGGCCTCGAGCCGGCGCAGCAACAGGAACTCGTTGCGCGCGTGCAGGAAGGCCGTCAGCAGCGAACCGAAGGCGCCTGCTCCCTGGCTCGCGTGGTGCGTGACGACCGCGTCGTCCGCGACGGCGAGTCGCACGCCGAGCCGGCGCGCGCGGAATGACCACTCCACGTCCTCCCAGTACGCGAAGAACGCCGTGTCGAACGGCCCCACGCGGGCGGCGGTGGACGCGCGGCAGAAGAGCGCGGTGCCCGTGAGCCACGTGTGGCGCTCGTCGGCCGCCGCGAAGGCCGGCGCCGTCAGAAGCCGATTGGCCGACCCGTCGCCCGCGTACGACCCGCCCACGTGCTGCTCATCGCCGTTCGGGCCGTGCAGCACCGGCGTGAGGATTGTGTCTCGCGGGTGGGCGTCGAGCGTGGACGCGAGCCGGCGGTGCGCGTCTGGCGGGATGGAGACGTCGTTGTTGAGCAACCAGACGTGCGTGTAGCCCGCCGCAGTCGCGCGCGCGACTCCGGCGTTCATGCCGCCGGCGAAGCCACGGTTGCGCCGCAGGAGCACCACGTCCACGTCGTCGGCCGCGAGCGCGCGCAGGCGGTCGATGTTGCCGTCCGTCGAGCCGTTGTCGATCACGATCACGTCGACAGGTCGATCGCTCGACAGGAGGTCGATGACGCACTGGCGCGTCAGATCCGACCCGTTCCAGTTGAGGACGATCGCCGCGGTCGAGGCGCGGGGTCGACGCGGCTCAGTCACTGAGCACTCCCGCAATCGCCTCCGGGGTGTGGCGAGCGGTGAAGCGCTGGTAGGCCGCGCGGCGAAGCCGGTCTCCGAGCCCGGCGTCGCGGATGAGGCGCGCACAGGCCTCCGCGAACGCCTCGGGGGTATCGCCGATCAGCGCGTGGACGCCCGGCTCCAGGTCGAGGCCGGCGACGCCGTTGGTCGGTACTGACGATCGGCCGCCGGTGGCGCATGGCCTCGAGCACCTTGAGGCGCGTGCCACCGCCAGTGCGCAGCGGCACGACCACGGCGTTCGCATCGGCATACCACGGGCCGACGTCCGAGACGAAGCCGACGAAATCCACGTCGGCTGCCGCCAGCCTCTGAACGGCCGGTGAGGCGCCGCCACCGACGACCACGACGCGGAACGGTCCCGGCGCGAGTCGGCGCAGCCGCGGCAGGACCTCGTCGACCATGAAACAGACGGCGTCCTCGTTCGGGAGCATCGACAACGCGCCCACAAAGAGAAGGGTGAAAGGGTTTGCGACGGGCAGGGGCGTGTCCGGGCCGGTCGCGGGCGGCAGCGCGTTCGGCAGGACCCGGACCTCCGCGTGCGCGCCATCGCCCGGCAGTTGGCCCCGTTCGAGGGACGAACAGACGTACACGCGGTCGAAGCGCGCGAGCACCTCGCGTTCCAGCCGCTCGCAGATCGTCGCCTCGAGTGCGAGGAACCGAGCTGCCGTCATCCGGCCTGCCTGCCGATGGAACGTGGCCAGCCGTCGGCGGCTCGCCGACTCGGTCTCGTCGAGATCCAGATGGCGCCGGGAGGGCGCCCCGGCGCCGAACAGGAACGGCATGGCGTGGGGGAGTGCCGTCAGTCGGTAGAGGTGGACGACGTCGAATGTGGCGTCCATGAAGGCCGTCCGGGCCGGCGGCGCGGCAGGGGCGGCAGGTCCGGTTTCGGGCCACGCGACGTTCGCGGCCGCCAGGAACGGCGAGGTGTTCGCGACCGTAGACCGCACGATGGTCATGTGCCTGCAGAGGGCAGCCATCGAGTCCGGTACCGAAGCGTCCACGTCGCCGTGCAGCGGCGCGACGAGCAGCGAGACGTCGAAGCGAGTGCTGAGGAGGCGGAGGACGGTGCCGGCCCGCATCGCCAGGCCGTTGCCGGTGACATCGGGGATGACCGGGCTGACGTAGAGGAGACGACGTCGACGAATCACCCGGGCACCACTCGCGGGCGGTAGGATAGCACTCGTTCAGGTCCGAACCAGGTGCCGCGGGTCCTCATCGTCCACTACCACTTCCTGCCGGTCCACAACGTGGCCGTGAAACGGCTGCTCGGCTACGCGCGCCACCTGCCGGCGTTCGGCTGGGAGCCGATGGTCCTGACCCGCGCGTGGCCCGACCTCGGCGACGCGGATCCCTCCTGGGGCCTCAGCTGGGAACCCGACCTCGAAGCGGCGGCCGGGATTCCGATTCACCGCGTGTCACATCCGGCGCGGAGAGAGCGTCGCAGGCCCTCGCCGGACGACTGGTGGCCGCTCCGCAAGGCGCGGTCGCTGGCGGAGATGGTCGGCGGGCGGTATCCGGACGAGTTCAGGGCCTGGACGAGGCCGGCCGTCGAGGCCGCGCGCGAGCTCTACGTGCGGCAGCCCTTCGACGCCGTGCTGACCTACTGTCCGCCCGAGACGAACCACCTCGTCGGGGGCCGGATCGCGCGGGCTCTCGGTGTGCCCTGGATTCCTTTCTTCGGCGACCTGTACGGTTTCTTCCTGGCGCCGCTGCCGCCTCGATCGCCGGGCGGCGCCATTCGCCGGGCGCTTCACCACCGGTGGATGGCGCCGGCCGCCGGATGCGTCTCGGTCACGCCGTACATGGTCGAGTACCTCTCGCGCACCTACGACACGCCCGCCGAGATGGTCCTGACCGGCTTCGATCCCGATGACTGGCGACTGGCGCCGCCTCCGCGGCTGGATCGGTTCGTCCTGTCCCACGTCGGCTCGGTCTACCCGGCGGATCAGCGCCCCGGGATCCTCTTCGACGGGCTCGACGCGCTACTTGGCTCGGACCCGTCGTGGGCGGACCGTCTGGAGGTCCGCTTCGTCGGATCGAAGTGCGACGCCTGGCTTCACACCCGGGTCACCGGGCGTCCTTGCGCAGCGGTCACGAGGATCGAGCCGAAGGTACCGTCCGCGGTGGCGCGCGCGCGCGTCGCGGAGAGTCATGCCGTGCTCGCCTTCAACTGCACGCTCCACCGCGATGAGCACGGGACGATGAGTCATCCCACGAAGGTCTTCGAGGCGCTCGGCGCGCGACGTCCCGTGCTCGCCATTCCGCCGGACGGCGACTGGGTCGATGCCCTGCTCGCCCGCACGCGCGGCGGGGTCGGAGCGGTCGACCCGGCGTCGGTCGCGGCGGTTCTTCGCGAATGGCTGGGCGCCTGGCACGGCGGGGGCGCCGTGCCGTACTCGCCAGATCCGGTGGCGGTCGCTGAACTGACCACGGCGCGGCAGACGGCGCGACTGGCCGCCTGGCTTTCGGCCGTGGCCGGGCGGACGCGGACGCCGCCGGCGGACCGGCGCGCGCAGATGCCCTTCGGTAGCGGCGACATATAATCGGCGGCGCCGTCTGCCAGTATCCGGCGCTCGCGCTCGGCTCCCGGCCCGGCAGGCCCGTTTCCCATGCAGGCAGATACGCGAGAACGAGACGTCTCTCCGAACGGCGGCAGTGCAGAGGCCGACAAGCCGTTGCTCGAGGGCGACGCGGGATTCGGCCGCTCGGCCGCGGCATTCGAGCGGGCATTCGACGAGGCCTCAACGCGGGCCTGCGAGATTCGGATCCGCCTCGCCGGGCGACCCACGCGCCTGCGCGTGGCGGGGGAGGCGCTGGCGGTGCACCTGCTGCGGGCGTTCGCGCACCTCGGCGACCCGGGCGACGCCGCCCCGGAGTTCACTATCGATCTTTGGGATGCCGCGGAGACGGGTGTCGCGGCGCCCGCCGACAAGGACGTCGGCGAACGCTCCTGGACGGCTGGCGGCGGCGTGTTGACGAGCGGCCAGGGCGGCCGGATCCTGAGGCACCGGCTTGGACACTCGACCCTGTGGCTCGAGCGTCGCGACCAGCGGATGCTCGGCGTCGTTTCGTCGGCGGGCGCGCTGTCGCTCCACGAACGGGGCAAGCCGCTGCACTACCTCCTCTCACTCTGGCACAACGACCGCCGGACGTACGTGACCCACGCCGGTCTGGTCGCGAGGGAGAGTCACGGCGTCCTTGTTGCCGGCCCTGGCGGGGCCGGCAAGTCCACGACGACCGCGGCCTGCGTCCTCAAGGGCTTCGCCTATCTCGGCGACGACTGTGTCGCGATCGAGGCGCGCGCCGACGGCCCGTTTCTCGGGCACAGCATCTACAGCGCGCCGTGGATCGAGCGGTCGCACCTGCGCCGCTTTCCCGAGCTGGCGTCCTACGCCGTGCTGAAGGACGACCCGGCCGAGGACAAGGCCATCGTGCTGTTGAGCGAGCGCGACCCACGCTGCCTGGCGCGGGTCGCGCCGATCCGGGCGATCGTGCTGCCGCGTATCCGTCCGGCGTCGACGTGCGCCGCGCGGCCGGCATCCAGGGCGGAGGCGTTGCTCTCGCTCGGCCCCAGCTCCATCGTCCTGTTCGCGCCGAGCTCTGGCGCCGAGGGCCTGCGCCACCTCGCGCGGCTCGTCGCCTCGGTACCGGCCTACTGGCTCGACGTCACACCGGATCTCGAGGCGATTCCGCGCGCCATCGGCGGACTCCTCGACGGACTGCCGGGCTGAGCCCGGATCATCAGAAAGGGTCGCGAAGAATGCGCAACGAGTCCGGCAGGTTATCTCCGAATGAAGACGAAGTCGCCGTGGAAGTGCTCCAGGGCGAGGCCGTGCTGATCAATCTCCGCACCGGCCACTACTACAGCATGGACAAGGTGGCGGCCGACGTCTGGCAGCTCATCGAGCGCCGCGCGTCCATAGACGCCATCGTCCAGGCGGTTGCCGTGAGGTGGGAGGCACCAATCGACACAGTGCGGGCCGATGTCACGGCGCTGGTCGACGAGCTGATCGGCGCGCGGCTCGCGCGGCTCGTCGAGGCGTCCGTGGACGATGCGCCACCTCAGCCTGCGGAACTCGGGCCCTCCGGCAGACCCTACGAGGCGCCGCGGTTGCACACGTACTCCGACATGGCCGACATGCTCGCGCTCGATCCGCCGCTGCCGGGGATCGAGGACATTCCCTGGAAGGGCTGAGGCCGTCACGCTCATGGACACGGCGCTCGTCAGCTGTATCCTGCCGGTCCACAACGGCGCGGCCCACCTGGCGGAGGCGATCGAGAGCATCCTGCGGCAGCGCGGTGTGCGAATCGAGGTGCTCGCGGTCGATGATGGGTCCACCGACGCCTCGTCTGCGATCCTCGCGCGTTACGCGCCGGCCGTGCGCGTGCTGCGGCAGGCCAACGCCGGTCCCGCCGCCTCGCGTAACGCCGGGATTCTGGCGTCGCGTGGCCAGTTCCTCGCGTTCCTCGATCAGGACGACCGCTGGCTGCCCGGCAAACTCGAGCGGCAGGTCGCGCGGCTTGGCGCGCGGCCCGACCTCGACGCCGTGGTCTCGTACGTGGAGAGCTTCTGGGACGACGACGCGGGGCGGGAGCGCGACCAGCCGCGCAGCGGCGCCGTGCCGGGCTACGTTAGCGGGACGCTCCTCGCGCGGCGCGCGATATTCGATCGCGTGGGGTTGTTTGATCCGCAACTATGGTTCGTCGACAGCCTCGACTGGTTCGCCCGAGCGTCCGAGTGCGGGGCGTCGATCGAACTCATGCCCGACGTTCTGGCGCAGCACCGGGTGCATCGCGGGAACCTGAGCCGGCGCGGGCGTGACAGCCGCGCGGAGACCCTGCGCGTACTGCGGCGGGCGCTCGACCGGCGCCGCCCGGCCCCGACCGCGTGGGAATAAGCGCTGCCGCTCGGCGTGCGGTCGCGCTCGCGTCGGACCTGCTTCTGACGTCTGGCGATCGGCGCTTCCTGCGGGCGTGCCTCGATCCAGGCGACCGCGGCGGCGCGGCGCGCGTCGCGCTCACGGCGCTGGGACCGGACCTGGTCGATCCCGCCACACCAGACGGCCGCCGCGCGCGCGCGTTCGCGCCGCTGCTCCTGGTGGCGATCGACCGGGGCGAGATCGACGTCGACGCGCGGGTGCGCACGACGCTGCGGGCGTGGCGGCTGCTGGAGGAACGGCGCGGCGAGCGGTACGGTTGCGTGTTGCGGGAGGCGCTCGCAGGGCTCGCGGATGCCTCGATCGAGTTCGTGGTCGTGAAAGGCGCGGCGCTCGCCGAACTGGCGTATCCTGACCCGCGACTCCGGCACTCACACGACGTCGACCTGCTCGTGCGCCAGGAGGACCTGTCCCGCGCCGTCGCCGCGCTCGAGACACGTGCGTTCGTGCCCGTGCCGGACGCGACGCCAGAACACGCCTCGCTCCTCCATGCGTCCCGACTGCCGATCCGGCTGCACACCACGTTCTGTCAGGTGCCGTATTACCGCGTGCCGATCGACGGGATCGTGGCGGCGGCGGAGTCATGCGTCCTGGCGGGTGTGCCGGCGCGCGTGCTACCGCCGGCCGAAGCGCTCCTGCAGGTCGTAGTGCAGGGAGTGACGCCGGGGCGGGGGACCGCCGCGATGCGTTGGGCGGTGGACGCCCGGTACCTGCTCGACGGTGGTGGCAACCGCGTGCCCGACGCCGCTCGGCTGGTCGACCTCGCCACGCGTTACGAGCTCGGGCTTCCCCTCGCGGCGGCGCTTCAGACGTTGCACGACGATCTCGGCGCGGCCGTCGAGACAGACCTCATCGAGGCGGTGATGCGCGGCGCAGCGAGCGCGCCGCGACGGCAGCTTCGCCGGTTCGTGCCACTGACGGCCGGCGCGCCGAGGCGCGCGTCCGATCTGCTTCGATGGGAGGCAGGCTGGGCGACACGCGCTTGGCTCGGCGCCCTCATGCTGGTTCCGGCGCCTGAGTACCTGCGCTGGCGCGGCGGCCGGTCTGGGCCGCGGCGCCTGGCGGCGCGCCTCAGGTCGATATGGCGCGGAGTCCATTGACTCGGCGACGTACCGGTTCGATTCTGGCCCGCGACCCGTGCTCCATCTCGCGATAGGCCTTGGCGACCGTGTTCGGGTTCATGACCAGTTCTCGGCGAGGCTGCGCATGATGTCAGCCGGATGGGAAGCGACCCTCGCGGCGAATGGTACAGTGGACCCACTCCCAGGAGGTTCCATGTCGCTGAAGCTCGTCGTCATCTACGGGTCCGTTCGGTCCGAGCGACAGGGGATTCGCGCCGCCCGCTTCGTCGTGAACGAATGCCGGGCGCGCGGTCACGAGGTCGACGCTCGTCGACCCGCTGGAGTATCCCTTGCCGCTCCTCGACAAGATGTACAAGGAATACCCGGAAGGTCAGGCGCCCCGGAACCTCCAGCGCATCGCCGATCTCATCATCCCGGCCGATGGCGTCATCGTCGTGTCGGGCGAGTACAACCACTCCATTCCGCCGGCGCTCTCGAACCTGCTCGACCATTTCCTCGAGGAGTGGTTCTGGAAGCCATCGGCGATCGTCTGCTATTCGGCGGGATCGTTCGGCGGCGTCCGGGCCGCGATGCAGCTGCGGATGATGCTCGGCGAGCTGGGCATGTCGAGCATCCCGTCGATCCTACCGGTGCCGAAAGTGGGGCAGGCGTTCGACGAGGATGGCACGCCGTCGGACGGCCGGACACGGGATCGGGCGAAGAAGTTCCTCGACGAGCTCGAGTGGTACGGCCATGCGCTTCGCGACGCCCGGAACAAGCCGTGCGACCGCGGTGTCTGCGATGGACAGGATGCCGTCGCCAGCGCGTCCTGACGGCGCAGCGGGGCGAAGCCCCCGTGGGGCCAACCTCGTGGCCACCGCGCGGCGCCTCTGATTGTCGACTGACGGGCTGCTCGAGCCCGGATCGCCTCAGACCTTGAATCCGATCGGTGCAATCGCGGCGAGCAGTTCGAGGATGTCGGCCTCGGGCACGACGGTGCCCGGGCGTTCAGGTTGGAACGTGAATCCCGTCACGAACACCTCGGGAGCACTCCGACGCGGCTCGGTATGGACAACGACCGCGGCCACCTGAACGGACGGCCCACCAGTGCCCGTCAGTCGAAACACCAGCCGCTGGCCGACCCGAAACCGCACGCGACTCAGCACGGCAAGGCCGGTCCGGTTCAGGTTGAAGATCCGGACGGGGGCGCCGAGAGGCACCAGCTCGCCCTTGACGCGCAGCAGCATGTCCACGCGAGGCGAACCGCGTTGATTGCGTGACTGGAGGCCCAGCGCCATCCGGACGATCGGGGCAACTCACATGCCATCGGCCGACGCCCGGGCCAGGCGTTCGCGCGGCGGCGATCGCCTCCAGCGCCCCGACAGAATCGCAAGCACGCTTACGGTTCGCCGGGTGCGCTTACGCGCGGGCCGCGAAGAGATACCGGTTCAGACTGAAGAAGTATTCGCCGCGCGCGCCCAGGGCGCGGAGATCCGCCGCCCACGCCTCGACCGTGCCCGCGTCCAGGTGCCGGCGCGCGTAGTCGGAGATGACGTCAATGAGGCCGGCGCTGTACGTGTTGGGGCCGGCATCGGTGTTGACGAGCGCGATCACCTCCGTCGCCGTCACCGTGAGGCCGGCCTGGCGGAGCAGTCGTCCGAGCACGCGCGGGAGGTGCGGGTGCGGGCAGTGTGTGTCCCAGCACTCGATCACCCGGCGCATTCGCGCGTCGTCGCTCGAATGCCAGACGCAGGACTCCCAGTCTGTGTCCACGATGACGGCGCGCCCGCCGGGCTCGAGCACGCGCTTCAGTTCCCGCAGGGCCCGCTCGATGTCGGGCACGAATTCATAGACCTGCGTGCACACCGCGGCGTCGAAGGACCTGTCGTCGTACGGCAACGCGCTGACGTCTCCGACCCGGATGCTCACGAAGGGCAGCGCGCCGCACCGGCGCTCTGCGAGCGCCACCATGCTTTCGGAAAAGTCGACACCGCACACCGCGCCGGTTGGCCCGGTGTGCTGCGCGAGCTCCAGGGCCAGCAGGCCCGGACCAGTACCCAGGTCGACGACCCGCTCGCCCGGTCGCGGCGCCAGCGTGTCGATGACGCGCGCACGCTGCGCGCTGATGTCTGGCGTGAGGTAGATCGCTTCGATCGTGCGGGCGCCCGCCTCATCGAACTGACTGGCGACGTCACGGGATGAGTCCATCGATGAAGTCCGTCAGGCGCCCTGATCGGAACCAGGCGTCCCGCGCGGGCCCGCCTCACCGGCCGGCGGCGGCGCCTCGTCCGCCCCGCTCTGGGCAGGCGCCCGGCCGGACGGTCCCATGACCGTGTAGATCAGGCCGCGGTAGTACAGGTTCAGGGTCACGAGCGCGAAGAGGCCGGCGACCAGCGCGGCGTATCCGAACGCGGCCAGCCAGGTGTGCTGCCGCGCGGCGCTGGTGTCGCGATAGACGACGACGCGGTTCACGTCGGCCGGCAGCAGATCGTCGATGTCGAGACAGCTTCCGGGTTCGATGGGGCCGTCGCGCGCCTCGGCGGCGGCGAGCCAGCCGCTGACGTCCTCGACCTGCAGGTCCGCGACCGGCACGCCGCCGGCACGGGCGAAGTTGGCCTGCAGGAAAGCCACGATTTCCGCGGGGTACGACCCGAGCGCGTGGCTGCAGAACACCTTCTGCGACAGGCCGGTCATCGGCGTCACGCTCGTGCCATCGTCGGCCAGCACGCCGACGGGGCCGAGCGCCTCGAAAGCCGGAACGGCGTTCGGCAGGTCGCTGCGGCTCGCGGCGTACGACTTCAGCGCCGCGACGGTCTCGATGTTCGCTTCCCGCAGGTCGGGCATGCGCTGGATCGCCAGCAGCGACCAGGCGCCGAGCGCCAGCACGGCCAGCACCCACAGCACCGTGAGGAGCCGGTGCCACCAGTGCGGCGCCAGGTCGAGATCGTCCCGGTACCCGACCAGCCAGCGCAGGAGCATCTGCATCATCACCAGAGAACCGGGCCGTCGCCACCCCACCGAGCCGAGGACGCCCGGTGAGAGGATATGTCGGATCGACACTCGATGCGACCTGCGACGACGTCGCCGGCCGCTGCGAGACCGCTTTCTACGCCTGGAGCCAGTGCTCGACGGGCCGGCTCAGGAACTCCTCCAGTGGAACGCCTTCACCACCCACCAGCAGTGTGCGCGTTGGCTTGAAGGCCTCGGTGAAGGACGAGAGGCCCGAGAAGGCATCGGGCGCGCGGCCGCTCTTCACCTCTATGGCCAGGACCACGCGGCCGGCACGCACCACGAAGTCAACCTCGCGGTTCCGCTCGCGCCAGTAGTACAGCGCGCCGCTGCCGCCGGCGGCCGCGTTCGCGAGATGCGCGCCCACGGCCGATTCGACCAGGCGACCACGAAACTCGCGGTCGGCCCGCGCGTCGTCCGGCGACAGGCCGGATTGTGCGGTCATGAGCGCGGTGTTCATCACCTGCAGCTTCGGGCTGGAACTCCGTTGACGGACGGCCTTGCCGGAGTATTTCTGCAGACCGGTGAGCATGCCGGCGCCTTCGAGCAGGTCGAGGTAGTGCGCGAGGGTGGTCGTGTTGCCCGCATCCTGCAACTGCCCGAGCATCTTCGTGTACGAGAGCACCTGGCCGGAGTAGCGACACCCGAGCTCGAAGAGCCGTCGCAGAAGGGCAGGCTTGTCCACCCGCGTCATCAGCAGGACGTCGCGGGCAATGGTCGTCTCGATCAGGGAATCGAGCAGGTAGCGCTTCCAGCGTTCAGGCTCTCTGACGAGAGGCGCGGCTCCAGGATACCCGCCGAAGTAGAGATACTCCTCGAGCGAGAAGCCGAACGCGGTGCGCATCTCGACGTACGACCAATGCGGGAGACGGAGGACCTCGAAGCGACCAGCCAGGCTCTCCGGCAATCCCTGCTGCATCAGGAGGGGCGCGGATCCGAGCAGGACGACCTTGAGCGGGCGACGGGTGCGCGAGTCTTCGTCCCAGAGCCGCTTGACCGCCTCCGACCAGCCGGGAATCTTCTGCACCTCGTCGAGGACGAGGATCGCACCGGACTTGCCCGCGCCTGCGGTCGCGACCCGCGCCCGCTCCCATTGCGCCGCGAGCCAGGCGGTGTCGCCGAGTGTCGGCTCGTCGGCCGAGACGAAGACATTCGGGATGTCCAGGCGATCCAGGACCTGGCCGACCAGCGTGGTCTTGCCAACCTGGCGGGCGCCGGCGACCACTTGCAGGAAACGGCGCGGTTCGGCCAGCCTGCCGGCGAGCTGGCTGGCCTGACGGCGTTCGAAGGCGGTGGAATCACTGCTCATCGTGTTGAGTAAATTTACTCAATACAATGAGCAGCGTCAGTCGCGCCGTCTACGTCGGGCCCGTTGCGGCAAGTCGGCCTGCACCGGACTACAGCTGCTCGAGAAACGCTTCAACCCCGGTGGCCACTTGCGTTGACGAAGCCGATGCGTCGTCGGGTGTCGGAGGGGCGGGCTTCAGCCCGCCCCCGCGGTGGGCTGCCTCTGGAAGGCCTGCGCGACTTTCCGGCCAGGGCGAGCGGCGCCGGTTGCCCGGGGGATCCGAGACACGGACTCACTGTCTGAGCACACTCGATGGTGAGATGGCCGTGGCGCGTCGCGCAGGCAGGAATGACGCGGTCAACGCCGTAATCACGATCGTGAGTCCGGCAGCGCCGAACACCCGCCAATCGAACGACTCGCCGCCCAGCAGGAAGCCGGAGACAACCTGTGCCGCGCCGAGCGATCCGAGGACGCCGACGGCGACGCCGAACAGGGTCAGCTGCAACCCCTGTCGCAGGAAGTGCCGGACGACCTGACCCGGCGTGGCACCCAATGCCATGCGAACGCCGATTTCTCGAGTGCGTGCGGCCACCAGAAACGCCATGGCGCCATACAGTCCGGCCGCCGCCAGCGAGAGGGCGCCGACGCCGAGCGTACTCGTGATCGCCGCGGCCACACGTTGGGGGAACAAGGCGACGCTGGTGTCGTCGGCCAGCGTCGAGACCACCAGCTCGGGCACGGCGGGGTCGAGGCCCTGAACGATGTCGGCCACCGCGCGGCCCACCGGAGTGCCGGGCTCGGCGCGCACAAACAATGTCCGGGTGGGCTGTGCTTCTGGGAGCAGCGAATACACAAACGGCTCGGTGGGTTCGTCCAGTGTGCCCCACGTGACCTCGTCGGCAACGCCAATGACCGTCACACGTGTCGTGCCACGAAGGAAGGTGCGTCCCACTACCGTGGCATCGTCGGGCCAGGCCCGCTGCGCAAAGGCGGTGTTGACGATGACGTTCGGCGACGCCGCGCGGTAGTCGGACTCGACGAAGGGGCGGCCCGCGCGCACCCCGATTGAGAGTGTCTCGAAGAACCGCGGTCCCACCGTCGTCTCCCGTGTGCGGAACTGTTCCGGGCCATCAGGCCTTTCGACTGAGGCGCGTCCGTTTGATGGGACCGAGACCAGTGGTGCCACGTGCGCATACGCCACATCGCGAACGCCGGGGACCTCAGCGAGTCGGCGCGCCAGCGCGTCAGAAAAGGCCTCGCCCTGGTCGGTTGTATAGCCGAATGACTCGGTGTTGATCGCGGACGTGTACACACCCGTCTCCACAAAGCCCGTGTCCATCGCGGCACCCCGGTTGAGCGCGCTCGCCAGCAGGCCGGTGACCGTCATCAGCATCAGAGAGCCGGAGAGCTGCGCCACAAGCAGCATGGAGGTCAATCGTGAACGACGCGTGCCGGCGCCGGCCGTGGACTCGCGCATCAGTTCGGAGGGGTTGGTGGCCGTGCCTCGCAGGGCCGGGCCGATGCCAAAGACCAGTCCTGCAATCAGGCCGAGCACCGCAATGCCGAACACCACGCGCAGGTCAGGAGACAGTTCGAGCGACAGTGCCGCATCGCCGGGAATCGTCATCGATTCGAGGGCAGCTGTGCCAACCCACGCCAGCGCAAGCCCGGCGGCCGCACCAAGCGAGAAGAGGACCAGGGTTTCGGCCAGCAGTTGCCGAACCAGCCGGCCGCGGCCCGCGCCGAGCGCCGTGCGCAGGCCCATCTCGTGCCGTCGAGTGGTGGCCCGGGTTGCCAGCAGCGACGAGACGTTGGCGCCGGCAATCAACAGGACCACCGTCGCGGCAGCCAGCAACATCCCGGCGAACCCGAGAATCGCCTGGCGGGCATCGTCTGGCAGCCCCGTGAGGGGTGTAAAACGCATCGACGTATACCGTGTGTACTGGTCGGCGCGTGGACCGTCGCGCCACGCGGAGAGCAGGGCAATCAACTCGGCGCGGGATTGTTCGGTCGACACGTCGGTCGCCAGCCGGCCGAACATCCACAACCACGGCGCATCTTCCAGGTCGCGGCCCGGCCGGACGTGTGGCTGCGCGCGGAGCGGCACCCACGCGTCGATGCGCAGCGGGGTAAAGACGCCCCGGAACCCTTCTGGAGCCACGCCAAGCACGGTGTACGGGCGACCATTGATCGTGACCGTGCTTCCCACAACGTTCGGTGCGCGGTCTAACTGATGTGTCCAGAGACGATGGGACAGCACAAGCGAATTGTCGGCATCCTCGGCGGTGATGAACCGGCCGAGTGCGGGGGAGAGGCCAAGCGTCGAAAAGTAGTTGGCGCTGACGAGGTTGCCGGGGACCGCGGTGGAGTGATTGTCCGTGCGCAGCGACAAGTCCACTCGACTCCAGACGGCGAGGCCGTCGAGGGTACGGGTGGTGGCGGCAAGGTGGCGGTACAACGCGCCGGAGATCGAGACGCCTTCGGAAAAATCCTCTGTCCGACGGTCGATGGTGTAGAGCTCGGTGCTGTCGGTCGTGCCTGGCAGCGGCCGCAGGACGAGGGCGTTGGCGCCGGCTGCGATTGTGGCCACCCCGCCGATGCCGATTGCCACAACGCCGATCGTGACCACTGAAAACAAAGGCGCGCGAACGAGCGCCCGTCCCGTCAGCCGGAGGTCCGACCAGCAGGCTTCGGATGCTCCACTCCACCGGGGACGTCTGTGGCCTCTGTGTTCCCGCCACGCCGCCAGTGGCATGCGTCCGACAGTTCTAAGCCAGAACACCACGGTCGTGCCGAGGCCCGTTCGCCGAGCCGCGTCGAGTTGATCGACGAACACTTCGCGCATTCCGTCGCCGTAGGCGCGTCGGAAGTGTTGAGGGAAAAGCCGCAGGAGCAGTACGAAGATACGGAGGCTCATGTCGGCAGCTTTCGTGCGATGGCGCGGGTCGCCGGGGCATTGACGAGCCGCCGCAAGCGGTCCAGTTCGGCCGACAGCACACGCCCGCCGACTGGTGTCAGGTGGTAGTAGCGGCGGCGGTCTCCGCCTGCGTCGGCCGACGGTCTGGAACCGGCTTCGTCGACCAACCCGGACTCGAGAAGCCGCTTGATCACGCGGTACAGGTTGCCGGGGTCGAGCGTGACAAGTCCGCTGGTATGCGCGTGGACCGCCTGAACCAGGCCGTAGCCGTGGCAATCGGCATCGGCCAAGGCCAGCAGGATGGCGAGGTCGACGGGCTTGAGCGGCAGGTGACGGTCGATTTCTGGCGGCATGATGTAGTTGAAACAACCATACGTGTCACCCGTTTTTCAAGTTCCCGTGTATCCTCCGGACCGCGCCGGCGACGGACGCAGAGAAGCGGCAGGCCACGGACTTGACTCCATCCTGCCCGCAGCTGGGCCGACGTCGTCCGTGAATCGCTGGCCCCCTTTGCCGCCGCGCCGCCTGATGCTAGGCTGGCACGCGCACACCAGAACGGAGAGGCGGATCATGAGACGCACCCGACCATCAGTCCTGTTTGTCTTTGCCTGGGCCCTGGCGGCCGGCGTCATCACCGTCACGCTCGCGGCCCAGGCCCCGCCGAACGGCGGCTGGTCGTTCATCGGGGGCGACGCCGGCAACCAGCGTTACACGCGCCTGAATCAAATCACCCCGGCCAATTTCGAGAAGCTCCAGGTGGCGTGGGAGTGGAGCGGAGCCAGCTTCGGCGACGTCCTGGCACGCCCGATTCCCATCTATGTGGACGGCATGCTCATCACCGTGGCCGGCGAGCGACGCTATGTCGTGGCCATCGACGCCGGCACGGGCGAGACCGTGTGGACCTTCCGCGAGCCGACCACCTTCCGGTGGGAATACTCGATGCGGAAGAACCACGGCAAGGGCGTGGCCTACGCCAACATCGACGGCCGCGACATCATCTACGTGGTGACGCCCGGGTTCTTCCTGCACGCGCTCGACGCCCACACGGGCCTGCCGATCGAGGGCTTCGGCGGCGCCGTGCCCGTCGAAGGCTTCCCGAAGACCGGCACGGTGGACATGCTGAAGGACCTCGGCCATCCGTACGATCCGTACAAGGGCATCCCGCTCGAGCGCGGCTACATCACCAGCTCGTCGCCAGCCATCGTCGTCAACGGCGTGATCATCGTCGGCAACTCGGCCGAGCAGGGCTACTACCAGTCGCGCATCGAGAACGTGCCGGGCGACATCCTGGCCTACGACGCCCGGACAGGGAAGTTCCTCTGGAAGTTCAAGGTGCTGCCCGGGCCGGGCGAGTTCGGCCACGAGACGTGGGAGAGCGATGCGTGGAAGTTCACCGGCGACATCTCGTCGTGGGCGCCGCTTGCCGCCGACCCGGAGCGCGGGCTGGTGTTCATTCCCACCAACGGCGCGACGATGGACTTCTATGGCGGGTTCCGGCCCGGCGACAATCTCTTCAGCACCAGCCTCATCGCGCTCGACGTGAAGACGGGCCGAGCGGGTCTGGCACTACCAGCTCGTTCATCACGACATCTGGAACTACGACACGTCAACCGGACCCGTGGTCTTCGACGTGACGATGAACGGGCAGCGGGTGCCCGTGGTCGCGCAGGCGACCAAGCAGGCGTTCCTGTATGCGTTCAACCGCACCACCGGCCAGCCGCTGTGGCCGATCGAAGAGCGGCCGGTGCCGGTCTCGAAGATTCCGGGCGAGAAGCTGTCGAGGACACAGCCGTTTCTGACGAAGCCGGCGGCCTACGACATGCAGGGCCTGCCGGAGGACGAGTTGATCGACTTCACGCCGGAGCTGCGGGCCGAGGCCCTGAAGGCCCTCGAGCGGTTCGACTGGGGGCCGTTCTTCCAGCCGCCACTGCATCGCGACAACCCGGAAGGGAAGGTCGGCGCGCTGTGGTGTCCGGGTGACGTCGGTGGTACCAACATCGACGGCACGCCGGCGGTCGATCCGGCGTCGGGGATCATCTACGTGCCATCGCAGAAGGGCTGCTCGTCGCGGCTGATCATTCCCGGCCAGGAGCGCGATACCCAGATCGAGCAGCCGACGGGCCGGACCATCGTGGACTTCGCGGCCGCCGGAAGTGCCGGCAACCCGAACGTGCAGGGGCTGCCGGTCTACAAGCCGCCGTACAGCAAGATCACGGCGATTGACATGAACACGGGCGAGCACCTGTGGTGGGTCCCGATTGGCGAGACGCCCGACCGCATCAGGAACCACCCGCGCCTGCAGGGGATCGACGTCGGCAATACGGGCACAGGCCGGCAGGCGGCGCTCATCGTGACGCCCGACATGCTGCTCTATAGCGGCGAGGCGAGCGACGGCACGGCCCACGTCTTCGCGGTGGACAAGAAGACCGGGCGTACGCTCGGCAAGGCCGCGGTGCCGCGGCCGATCCGGTACGGGATGATCACCTACATGCACGCCGGCAAGCAGTACATCGTCGTGCAGATGAACGGCGGCCTGGCGGCCCTCGCGCTTCAATAGAAGAGCGGGCCGGACCTCAAGCCCGCCAACATCATGATCGACAAGCGCGGCCACGTCCGTGTCACGGACTTCGGCCTGGCCGCGTTCGCCGGCGACATCCATGGCGGGGAGATTCGGTCGGGCACGCCCGCCTACTTGTCGCCAGGTCGTAGGGCGTCGCTTCGGTCTCCGCGCAAGGCTACGGCCGACCGCCGAAGCCTCGGCGAAGGCGGTCAGCGGCGGCCCAGGCGCGTGCCGGCGGCGATCGTGGCGCCCCGGCGATCCGAAACGATTACCGGCCAGCAACGGCGACGCGTGCGCGGGTCAGGCTTTCAAGAAGCTCTTCAACATCCAGATCGTCTTCTGGTGAAGGGTGATCCGGCCGATCATCAGGTCCTGGCTCTCCGCGTCACCGGCCCCGCCGGCGATATCGCGGGCCTCCGCGGCATCCGACACGACCTTCTCGTTCGCGGCGATGAGCGCACGGACGTACTCCTCCTGCGCCAGCGGCGATGTGAACTCCTTCATCTGCGCGGCCTTGGCCAGCGTCCCGAGGCCGCCGATCGCGTAGGCGTCGAGCGCGCGGATGCGCTCAGCCATCTCGTCGATCGCGACAAAGAGCTCTTCGTACTGCGTTTGGAAGGCGGTGTGCAGCGCGAAGAACCCTGGTCCCTCCACGTTCCAGTGGGCCAGATGCGTAAGTGACAGCAGGGCGTAGGAATCTGCGAGCACCTGGTTCAGGCTAGCCGTCAGCCGGGTGTTCGCGGACGAGCGGGTCACATTCGGTGTCTTCATGTTCACCTTTGGCGTGAGCCATCAGAGGGGGACTCGAGGCGCGCCTGGAATCCGAAGATAGGTTGACACGAAATCGCCTGCGAAGAGAAGACAGACTCACCCTGGGGAGACTATTCTCACCTGCCCCGTCCGCGCCCGCGGTCACTGACCTGCTTGGCGCATCGCGTGCTGAAGCGTCACCGCGTGCCGATAGTCGAACATCCGTGTCAGCTTGCGCCGGACCAGCCACCCCGCGACAACTTCGCCGAGCCACCCCAACGGAAGGGTGTACTCAATCCGGTCCTCGAGTACGCATCGGCCCGGGCCCGTCGCCCGCACGACATGACGATGCACCCACGACGCGAAGGGGCCGGACACCTGCTCGTCGGTAAACTCGCCGCCGGCTTCGCCCCGATCAACAAAATCGCGATGGCGTGCGACCCATCGCAGCGTGATGGGCCCGACCTGCAACGCCAGCACCGCGATCGCCCCGTCGCCCAGCGACACCGGCGCTTGCTCGACGACCACCCGCTCCCAGGGGGGAATCAGCGTCTTGAGCGCATCGGGCGACTGATGCCACGCGAAGACGTCGCGTGCGCTGGCGCCAATCTCAGAACTCTTGCAGAACACCACGGTGCTGGCCGTATCATCCCATGAGTGTTTCGCGTCTCCGCTCAGCCCGCCCGCCGCTCGTCGCCTGAACCCACGGCGCCGCGCACCCGCAAGACACTCGTTTTCCCGTGAGGTGCTCTCAATGCGTCGCCAGATAGTGATGTCAGCGCTGGTCGCTGTGATGGGCGTGGCGGTCCTGGCGCAGGAGCCGCTGCTCCCGCTGTTCTCGTTCACGTCGCCCGACGCGGCCGCTGAGTGGCAGGCCGTGAATGACGGAGTGATGGGGGGCGTCTCCGACGGCCGATTCAGGATCAGCGCACGCCAGACCCTGGAGTTCTATGGGACGCTGTCGCTGGAGAACAATGGCGGATTCGCCTCGGTGCGATCCCGGCCGCGTGCACTGGGACTGCAGGCTGGCGATGCGCTCGTGGTCCGCGCGCGTGGTGACGGGCGGGAATACCAGGTGAACCTCTACCCGTCCGGCGGGACGAGGTCCTTCTCGTACCGAGCCCCGATGAAGACCCGCGCGGGTGAGTGGATCGACGTGACGATCGCCCTGGACCAGTTCGAGGCGACCTCGTTCGGCCGGATTCTGCGAGATGCCGGCCCGGTCGATCCCCGCAACGTCACCTCGATCGGCTTCCTTCTGGGAGAGAAGACACCAGGCGCGTTCGCGCTGGAAGTGGAATGGGTCAAAGTCCGACGCGGACGCCCCGTCAGCGTCCCTGGCCTTTGACCCGCTTGAGCTCGCCAAGCACGCCGGGATGGCCGGGCGCGAGTTTCAGCGCGGCTTCAAACGACGCAATCGCATCGGCCTTGCGGCCCATCTTGTCGAGCACTTGCCCCCTCCGGAACCAGGCGTCGAAAGGACCGGGACCGTTTGGCACGGCGGGGCCGGTCAGAAAACGATCGAACAGGGCGAGCGCCGACTCCCTAGGAATGGGCCGCGACATGGACGTCCACCGTCAACCTCGCACCTCAACGCTATCGAGCCGTGATGACCTTCATGCCTTCGACCTGCGAGGCACTGCTCTATGGTGGGGTGGACTATTCCGCGTCCGGGTTAGCCCCGGGCGACACGTTCATCTACGAGCCCGCCGTTCGACGACCTGCGCCGCCGCGTGCCATCCCGCTGACGTCTGCCCAGTTGCTCCCGATGACCGGCAACCGTTCCGGTATTCACGACTTTCCGCTGATGCTATCGACCGCGGTGGCTGCAAAGCTCGCCGGGAATGCGACGACAGGCTGATACCGTAGGTGCAGGAGACTCGCAGAAGAAATGTGCGGCGATTGAGCAGATGTTTTTCGTCCCGGTGGCCCGCTTAGTCCGCACTCCGCCCGGCGTCGTCGAGCCCCTCGACGGGGATGAGGCCTTTGCGGAGCGCGTATTTGATGAGCTCGGCGCGCGAGTGCATCTCGAGCTTCTGCATCAGGTTCGCGCGGTGTGTCATCGCGGTCTCGAGGCTGATGGTGAGGTACTTCGCGATGTCGCGGCTCGTCTTGCCCTCGGCGAGGATGAGGCTACAATTTGATATGCCGTCTGGTCCCGTTCGCGATCCCGTCGAGCAGGCCCGCGCCGCGTACCGCGAGCGGTGGGAAGCGGTCGAGGCCGCGAAGGCTCAGGAACTCGCCGCCATGACAGAGGAGCGCGCCCGCACGATCATTCTGTCCATCGAGGCCGCCGAGCCCTGGAGGGAGCGGCGCGACTGGTCCGGGCTGGTTGAGCAGCAAGCCATCCTCCACCGCACGCGCTCCGGATGATCCACCTTCGCGGTGTCCTGGCGGCCGCCGGTGAGGTGCAGCGCTTCTGTCTGGACCAGCGGTGGCGCTTCTGTCTGATTGGCGGCGTGGCCGTTCAGCGGTGGGGTGAACCGCGGCTGACGCTGGATGTGGACCTGACCGTGCTGGCAGGCTTCGGTTCCGAGGCAGCGGTCGCGGACGCCTTCCTGAACGAGTTTGCCGCACGACGAGGCGATGCCCGGCAGTTTGCCCGTCAGCATCGCGTGCTGCTGCTTCGAACCCCCAGTGGAATCGACGTCGACGTGGCGCTTGGAGCCCTGCCGTTCGAGGAACGCACCGTCGACCGTGCCTCGTCGTGGTCGTGGGGCGAGGGGCCTGCGCTCATCACCTGCTCGGCAGAGGACCTGGTCGTCCACAAGGTGTTCGCAGGACGCGATCGGGACTGGGGCGATGTGGAAAGCATCCTGGCCCGTCAGCATGGCAAGCTGAACATCGGTCAGATTCGCGACGAACTCGGCCCGCTTCTGGAACTCAAGGAAGAAACGGAAGCGCTCACCAAGCTGGAGCTGCAGATCGCCAGGGTCGATCGTCGACTTCGCGGTGTCTGAGCCCCGTTGCTTCGACCAACGTCCGGCAGGAAGGTCCGTAATCCGGTCAGCCCTCGCCGCGCCCGGCGTCGTCGAGCCCCTCGACGGGGATGAGGCCTTTGCGGAGCGCGTATTTGATGAGCTCGGCGCGCGAGTGCATCTCGAGCTTCTGCATCAGGTTCGCGCGGTGGGTCATCGCCGTCTTGAGGCTGATGGTGAGGTACTTCGCGATGTCGCGGCTCGTCTTGCCCTCGGCGAGCAGCTTGAACACCTGCTTCTCGCGCGCGGTGAGCCGGTCGTCGTCGTCCTCGTCGAGCGACCGGCCGCTCGCCACCAGATCGACCAGCTCGCCCGCGATGGCCGGGTGCAGGTAAGTATGGACTTTGCCCTTTCGCAGCGGTTCCCGTAGACTCGATGCCGTCATGAACCTCCTGGACCGCATCTCGGTAGACCCGACCGTCCGGTTCGGCAAGCCGTGCGTCCGTGGCACGCGCATCAGCGTGGGCGATGTCCTCGGGTATCTCGCGAGCGGCATGTCCGATGACGCCCTGCTGGCCGAGTTTCCGCAGCTTGTGGCGGATGACATCAAGGCGTGCCTCGCGTACGCCGCCGAGCGCGAGCAACGCACGTCTGCGATTCCGGTTGCGTGAACTGTGCGGCTGCTGTTCGACGAACAGTTGGCCGAAGCTCTCTGCGATCTGCTGCTGGACGTCTTCCCTGACTCGCTCCACGTTCGTCTGGTCGGGTTGGGCGGCGCTGCAGACGAAGAGATCTGGCAGACGGCTCTCGAAAGGGACTGCGTTCTGGTGACGAGGGATGGAGACTTTCATCGTCTCAGTGTGCTTCGCGGCGCGCCGCCCAAGGTCGTCTGAGATCGCCACGGCGCCGCCATTCCGCCGACATTCGCCGGTTTGCCGAACGAGATGATGACGCGGTTCTGGAACTCGGGGGCGTGTAGTGCTCCTGCGGGAGCGGTTACCGTGCGCGCCAACGGACACGGGTGTATGATCGCGTGGCCCGCCCTGCCAGGAGAGGTTTCGTGCGCGTGTGCCGACGTCAACTGATCGGTCGGGCGGCGCTCTGTCTCGTGGCCGCGGTCTGCGCGGCGCCCGCCGCCGCCCAGGGGCTGCCGTCGTTCCGCGGCTCGATCACGCTCGTGCCGGTTGACGTGCGCGTCCTCGACCGATCCGGCCGTCCCATCACCAATCTGACGAGGGACGACTTCCTCATCTTCGAGGACGACGTGCCGCAGACGGTCGATCAGTTTCTGCGAAGTGATCTGGCGGCCGACGAACGAGGTCGCGCACGTCCGGGTCCGGTGCCGGATCCCGCGCTGGCACCGCCCGAGCGACGCGTGTTTCTCATCGTGCTCGGCCGCGGACGGCAGACGGGGCCCGTCGGCGTGCTCCCCGCCCTGAGGCGGTTGCTGGACGAACACCTGCTGCCCGAAGACCAGGTGGCCATTGCGGCCTACAACCGTGCGACCACATTCACTGTGAACCGGGCTCTTCTCGCAGGCGTGGTCGCGCGCTACGAGCGGCTGCATCTCGAGATCGAAGCGCGCCTCAACCAGGCGCTCGGCGGTCTTGCCTCGGCCTATCGGACCAGCGCGATGCCTGCGTCGATTCAGTCGCTCATCGACGAGATCTTCGATGGGCAGGGCGCCGAGTTGCCAGCGGGTGATGCTTCCGTACCGCCGGCCGACGCCGCCCGGATCGCCGCCGACACGCGGCGGACCGCAGAGGCGATTGAACGCGCGGCCACGCTCAGGGAGCGGGGAGGTCCGCCGGGTCTTCCGGACTCGACGGGTGCCGCAGAAGCCGAGCTGGCCGACGCGTCCTTTGACGAGTACGTGGAACGGACGCGCGCCTCGATGGGCGACCTGTCCACGATCTACAAGAGCATCACGTACCTGCGCCGCGTGGCGGGCGAAAAGCACGTCCTGTTCGTGACGCCCGCGGGTCTGTTCCTGCCGCGCGCCGAGGATGAAGACAGTCTGGCGGCCGCCGCCAGTGACGCGCGCGTGGTGCTCGATGTCATCCACACGGGCGGTGTCGTGGCTGCACCACTCGCCGACTCGCGCGGCACGGTCAGTGTGCCCACTGGCGCCCAGGTCTTCAATCAGACGTTCCGCATCCAGGGCCTTCGGGCGTTCACGAGTCTCACGGGTGGACAGCTCTGGGCGTTCCAGCGCGGCGCAGACGCGGTCGCGCGGCTCGATCGATCGACCCGTTTCCAGTATCTCCTCGGATATGTGCCTGCGCGCCCCGCGCTCGACGGCACCTTCCGGCGCATCCGCGTCGCGCTGCGCAATCGACCCGGTGCGACGGTGCTGGCGCGCATGGGCTACTACGCACGCGAAACCGTGCCCGACGCAGGCGGGCGGGAGTTTCTCACCTACACCCGGATCATCTCCGCGGGTGGTTTCACAGAGAACCTGCAGGAACTGGCCGTGCAAGTGTCGGCGCGCGTCGCGCCGGACGGCGCCGGGGTGGATGTGGAGGTCACGGTGGGTCTCGATCCCGTGGAGTTGGCGACTGAGGGCGGGCGACGCACCGGCAGGCTCGACGTCAGCGTGTTCGTCGGTGACGAACGCCAGGACCTCGTCGGCGAGTCCTGGCAGAAGGTCGAGCTCCGGCTGACCGAGGAGACGTTCCGCGTCATGCTTCGTGAGGGTTTCACGCACACGGTCCGGATTCCTGTGTCCGGATCCGCACGCTACGTCAAGGCCGTGGTGTATGACTTTGCCAGCGACCGGGTCGGCTCGCGGGTGCTGGAGATCACACGATGACCTTGTCCGCACGCGTGGCGCCTGACGTTCACCACCCCTTCTGACTAGCCGCTTCAGCCCTCGCCCCGCCCCGCGTCGTCGAGCCCCTCCACCGGGATGAGGCCTTTACGAAGCGCGTATTTGATGAGCTCGACGCGCGAGTGCATCTCGAGCTTCTGCATCAGGTTCGCGCGATGGGTCATCGCCGTCTTGAGGCTGATGGTGCGCGGATCGCGTCCCGAAGCTCGGACGCGAGGCTGCGCTTGAGCAGGTACCCGCACACGGGGTTGTTGGGCCTCAGGCCTGCGTCAGCAACGCTGTCCAGACGAGCGTGCGGATTCATGGAGCACGGCCAGCACCATGGCCATGGCGCCGAACGTGAGCATGAGCGCCATCACGACACTCAGATTGGCGGTCGTTTCCCACGGCTCGTATGCCAGAACGCCAGGATCTCCAGGCGCCTCGGCTCGTCGGCGACGCGGTAGTACAGGTCGTAGCGGATGCGTCCGAGATGCAGGCGACGCACACCAGGCAGCCCGGCGTTCATCGCACGTGCGCCGATAGCCGGTTGCAGGGCGAGGAGCGCAGAGGCCCTGTCGAGCTCGGCGCGAATCGCGCCAGGCGCCTTCGGTCGGTTGGCCTGCCACCACGTTTCGGCGGCATGCACCTGCGCCGCCGCAAGCGGGCTGACACTGACAGAGAGCGGTTCGCTCACTCGCGATCGCGGAGTTCGCCGAGCAGTTGCGCCATCGGGACCGCCTCGCCGCGCTCGCACTGAGCGATGGCGTCGAGCAACATGCGCTCGGTCTCGGGATCGGCCTCAAAGGTCTCATCACCCTCGCGCGCGAGGACTGTCACGGCCACCCCTTCGGGCAGCTCGCTATCCAGCTCGACCCGGCCGTTGACAACTCTTCCAGAGGCGATGACCATACACACATTCTAGCAGCCGACCTCTTCGGGTTGGCCTGCCAACGGGAGCCAGCACCCCTAGGCGACCGGCCGCAACGCGGGTAGCTGGCCGGAGGCAGCCCGCGAATCAAAGCCGTCGTCTACGACTTCCTCGGCGATCGTGTAGGCACAACGGTGCGGGAGATCAGGTAGCGCCTACGGCCGTGTCCTACGGTAAGCCCACGTGACCACGTCCTCGTTAGCGTCCAGCGGCAGGAAAGCCAGCAATCGGGTCAGCCCTCGCCCCGCCCCGCGTCGTCGAGACCTTCCACCGGGATGAGGCCTTTACGAAGCGCGTATTTGATGAGCTCGGCGCGGGAGTGCATCTCGAGCTTCTGCATCAGGTTCGCGCGGTGGGTCATCGCCGTCTTGAGGCTGATGGTGAGGTACTTTGCGATGTCGCGGCTCGTCTTGCCCTCGGCGAGCAGCTTGAACACCTGCTTCTCTCGCGCGGTGAGCCGGTCGTAGTCGTCCTCGTCGAGCGACCGGCCGCTCGCCACCAGATCGACCAGCTCGCCCGCGATGGCCGGATGCAGGTATCGCTGCCCCTGATGCACCGCGCGGATCGCGTCCCGAAGCTCGGACGCGAGGCTGCGCTTGAGCAGGTACCCGCGCGCGCCGATGCGCAAGGCGCGCCGGATGTACTCGCGGTTCTCGTACTGCGTGAGGATGATGACCTTGACCTCGGGCACCGACGAGACGATGGCCTCGGTGGCTTCGAGACCGCCGATGCCGCCGGGCAGGTAGACGTCCATCAACATGACGTCGGGCTTCACGCGCTCGGCCAGCTTGATCGCGTCCTGCCCGTCGCCGGTTTCCCCGACGATCTCGATGAGCGAATCACGCTCGAGCAGGGCGCGGATGCTTCCCGCACCAGATCGTGATCGTCGACGATGGCGACGCGAATCATGCGACGGGAATCTCCAGCACGACATGGGTGCCCATGCCGGGCTCGCTGTCGAACGTGATGGTGCCGCCGACGAGCGCGGCGCGCTCGCGCATGCCCGTGATGCCGACGCCCTCGGACTTCTGCTCCAGGTCGAACCCGATGCCGTCGTCCTCGACGGCCAGCAGAGCTTGCCGTCGCGCTCGTAGAGCTCCACCGACACGTGCTCGGCCTTGGCGCGGCGCAGGATGTTCGACCTGTTGGTCGACGCGACGAACGTTACTTTTGCTTCCACGCAGCGCAGTCATACCGCAATCCTGGATCTGGCGGTGTTCGTCGGTGATGCTGCTGAGAGCGTCATCGGTGAGGCGCGAGACCGCCTTGAAGTAAATGGGGACGACCGGCAGCTCGCGCGCCTGCGGCGGGAGGGATCAGACGCCCGGCCACGGTCACCATCCACGGTAGCGCCGCCTACGTCAAGGCTGTCGTCGTCGAATCGGATCCGTTCACGATGTGGAAGCTCGACAGGCGGCACCTTCAGGAGCAAGGCCACCAAGGACTTGGTAGCAGGCCGTGTCTCGCAGGTCGCCATCATTCAGGCGGTGCTGACTTCTGCGCACCCCGTGGGGATTCTCCCCACCGCCATCTGAGGGCTCATGGGTCTGATCGCAGATGTGATCAAGCGGTCATTGGCCTCGGCTATGCATGCGGGAGCAGCGTTGGCGAGCCATCGGGCGGGGACGGCAGAAGCTCGACGCCGAAAGTCGTTCTGAGTTCGCGCCTGGTTGGCCATCGCGCCGCGCCACCCGGACGTTTCTCCCGGGAAACTACCTCCCGGGAAACTACCTACGTTGAGTCGTAGCAGAATAAGTGGAGTAGTCATGACTCGCAGACGCACTCGTCGGATTGCATTTCTGGCCATGTCCTTCGCATTCGTGCTTCTCAGTGTGCAAGTAACGCGGGCGTGGTCCTCGCAGATGAGCAACTGGTGTTGGTTCTGGCATTCTCAATACGACGTCAGCTGCACCTTTGACAGCTCCAGCGGAACATGGTCCGTCTCCGGCAGCTACGATTTCAGCCAGATGGACGAGAACGACGCCTTGGCTCTGGCCGGAGATCTCTGCGACAACCTGTACTGGGAGAGCCTCGACGACTGCTACGGAACCGACATCCTCGAGTACCTGTACAACTACCACTGGCAGCAATACCCCGAGGAGTGCTTCATAACGTGGCCTGCGGGGTATTCCTGCGAGATTGGAGTGGGTGGCAGCTTCGGAGTGGCATGCGGTGTCTTCAATTGGTGCGCGGCGCGGAGGACGGCGCAATGAAGCGACGCCTTGACAACATCGCCTCAGCCGCGATGATAGTGGCTGCGTGTGCGCTCACGCTCCTGGCCGTTTCGATTCAACGGCGTCTCTGGCAAGCGGATGCTGCTTCGGCACCGCGGCCTCCGACCACGGCTTTACGCCCGGGTCCTACGGCCGTAGGTCAGCTAGTCGACATAGCCGGTGCCGCGATCCAGGGATCCAGCTCCGCCAGGGTGGGGATCGTCATGTTCAGCGACTTCGAGTGCCCCGCCTGCAGGGCGTTTGCAGCGCAGACCCTGCCGGAGGTCCGCCGACGATATGTCGAGACTGGGGTGGCTTTCTTGGCTCTGATGCACTTTCCGCTGGATGAGATCCACCCTCTCGCGTCGCGGCTTGCCCAGGCAGTTGAGTGCGGTCGAAGGCAAGGAAAGGCTTGGGAACTTCACGACACCCTGATGGCCAGCCCGAAGGGCAGCCTGAGACGTGAGCTCGATCGAATTGCCGCCGAAGCTGGCCTTGACACCCTCAACTTCTCCAGTTGCATGGATGCGAACATGATCGAAGTCGTGCGGGAGCACGTGACACGCGGGCGGGCGCTTGGCGTCCGAGCCACGCCCACGTTGTTGTTTGGGGTGCGCGACGGTACGACTCTCAGAGTGACCGGCACCAACACCGGAACGCTTCCGTTCGCAGTCTTCTCCGACCTCGTTGCGGAGGCGGTCGAATCGAGCCGAGGACTGTCAGCCAAGTAGCCGATTGGCTTCCGGTCGCCGGAAGCGGGAGTGCGGCAGTGAGACCAGTTTGGGTAATCCCAGCGGCCGCACTTGCGGCGACTGCCGTCGTCCAAGCAGCCGGCCTGCAGCGATCGCAGACGTTCCGCGACCGCACGCTCCTCGTTCCGATCGACGTTCGCGCTGTGGACGGGCATGGCGAGCCAGTTCGCGATCTCAGATTGTCTGACTTCATCGTCACTGAGGACGGCATTGCGCAGGAAATCGCGCACTTCGCCTCGGTGGACTTCGAACGTGTGGCTGACGTCGCGGTCGGGGAGCGCCAGCCCGTCGCACCGACGGGGCCGACTGGACCGGAAGAGAGGACCTTCCTGATGGTTCTCGGCCGCGGAAGACTCCAGGGACCCGCGCGCGGCCTCGAGGCGGCCATGACGTTCGTGCAGTCCGGGCTCCGGCCGCAGGACTTCGTGGGCGTCGTGGCCTACGACCGCGCGACGGATCTCACTCGAGATCGTGAGCCCATCCTCCGCCTGCTGCAGAGATACCAGGCGCGACACGAATCCATCGAGGCACGGCTGGACCACTGGTTCGGCGGCTTGAACTTCCTCTTCGTCAGCCGCGTCCCGCCACCCGGCGCGCAGGCTGAAATCGACGCGCTCTTCGACGACCCCGGCCTGCCACGAACCCGACGGCTCGCCGGCCTGGACGCACCGGCCGAGGACCGCGTCACCGACCTGCCCGACATGGATACGCCGGGAATCGCGGAGATTGGAGACGCGCCGGCGATTGTGGCCACCAGGGACGATCTGGACAAGCTGTATTCCGCGGTGAGCTATCTCAGGAATCTCGACGGGGAGAAGCACCTCATCTTCGTCTCGGAAGAGGGCCTGCTCGGTCTCGGAAGATCCGAGGATGCCGATGGCTTCGCGGCGATGGCGGCCGACGCCCGTGTGACGGTTTCGACGATTCACACCGGCGGCCTCTCGACATCGTGGGGAGAGGGCGTGTTCATGGGCCCGAACTGGGGACACATCTGGGCGATGCTCGATTCCCGATCCATCGCCTCGATCTCCGGTGGCGTGTCGTCGTCCCATCAGTTCGCATCGAAGGCATTCGACACGCTCGCGCGCACGATGGGGACGAGCTACGTGCTCGGCTACTACCCGACGAACCGAGTCCCGGACGGCCAGTACCGCCGCATCGCGGTCACGACCACGCGGCCGGGCGTGCGGTTGATCCACCGCCGCGGCTACTACGCTCGGGAGGGCCCGCCGCCCGCCGACCGACGCACGGTAATGGCGCACGCGCGGATCACTTCGGCGGGCGCGTACCGGATGCCGATCAGGGACGTCGGCGTCTCGCTGCGTGCGTCCTATGCCAGCCGCGGTGCCGCAGGGTGGCGCGTGAAGGCCGAGGTCGCGATCGATCCGGGTACGATTCGCTTTCGCGAGGTGGACGGGCGCCAGGTCGCCGCGCTGAACGTCGCGATCTTCTTCGGGAACCTCGACGAGAAGCTCGTCGGCGAGGCGTGGAAGACTATCGACCTTCAACTCGACGCGGCGACCTTCGAGCGATTGCAGCGCGAGAGCATTGTCTACGAAACGACCGTCGATCTTCGTGGTGCGGGCCCGCGAATCAAAGCCGTCGTCTACGACTTCCTCGGCGATCGTGTAGGCACAACGGTGCGGGAGATCAGGTAGCGCCTACGGCCGTGTCCTATGGTGAGCCCGCGTGACCACCTCTGCGTTAGCGTCCCCGCGGCCGGCAAGTCCGCAATCAGGTTACCCCTCGCCCCGACCGGCGTCGTCGAGACCCTCGACCGGGATGAGGCCCTT
This sequence comes from uncultured Acidobacteriota bacterium, assembly GCA_963752045.1. Classification (GTDB taxonomy): domain Bacteria; phylum Acidobacteriota; class Vicinamibacteria; order Vicinamibacterales; family SCN-69-37; genus DATKDF01. The sequence goes on from CAVVWN010000005.1 coordinate 329,422, forward strand.
GCGGAGCGCGTACTTGATGAGCTCGGCGCGCGAGTGCATCTCGAGCTTCTGCATCAGGTTCGCGCGATGCGTCATCGCCGTCTTGAGGCTGATGGTGAGGTACTTCGCGATGTCGCGGCTCGTCTTGCCCTCGGCGAGCAGCTTGAACACCTGCTTCTCGCGCGCGGTGAGCCGGTCGTAGTCGTCCTCGTCGAGCGACCGGCCGCTCGCCACCAGATCGACCAGCTCGCCCGCGATGGCCGGGTGCAGGTACCTCTGCCCCTGGTGCACGGCGCGGATCGCGTCCCGCAGCTCGGAGGCGAGGCTGCGCTTGAGCAGGTACCCGCGCGCCCCGATCCGCAGCGCGCGCCGGATGTACTCGCGGTTCTCGTACTGCGTGAGGATGATGACCTTGACCTCGGGCACCGACGAGACGATGGCCTCGGTGGCTTCGAGACCGCCGATGCCGCCGGGCAGGTAGACGTCCATCAGCATGACGTCGGGTTTCACCCGTTCGGCCAGCTTGATCGCGTCCTGCCCGTCGCCGGTCTCGCCGACGATCTCGAGCAGCGGATCCTGCTGGAGCAGCGCCCGGATGCCCTCCCGCACCAGATCGTGATCGTCGACGATGGCCACGCGGATCATGAGACCGGTATCTCCAGCACCACGTGGGTGCCCATGCCGGGCTCGCTGTCGAACGTGATCGTGCCGCCGACGAGCCCGGCCCGCTCGCGCATGCCGGTGATGCCGACGCCCTCGGACTTCTGCTCCAGGTCGAACCCGATGCCGTCGTCCTCGACGGCCAGCACGAGCTTGCCGTCGCGCTCGTAGAGCTCCACCGACACGTGCTCGGCCCTGGCGTGGCGCAGGATGTTCGTCACGAGCTCCTGGTAGATGCGGAACACGGCGGTTTCGACGGCCGGCCGCGACGGCAGGCGTTCCTCAATCTCGAGGCTCACCGTGAGGCCCTCGCGCACCAGGTGGTCGTCGGCGTGCGCCTGCACGGCGGCCGCGAGGCCGAGGTCGTCGAGCAGCGACGGCCGCAGGTCGTAGATGATGCGGTGCATGTCCACCTGGGTCTTCGTGAGCAACTCCTTCGCGCGCACGAGCTCGGGGCTGTCGGCCTCCACGCGCGCGAGCGAGAGCTGAATCACGGTCAGGAGCTGCGAAATCTCGTCGTGCAGCTCGCGCGCCAGGCGCCGGCGCTCGTCTTCGGCGGCGCCGAGCAGCCGGCGGACGAGCACCTGGCGCTGCTCGTCCTGTTCGAGCGCGCGCTTCCACAGGTTGGCGCGATGGAGCGAGACGGCGAGGTGATTGTCGAGCGCCTCCATGACCTGCTCGTCGATGCCGTCGGTGTGCGGATGAAACAGCGTGGCCACCGCGCGGTCCTGATAGACGATGTCGCGCTGGCGCCAGGTGGCCGGCGGAATCCCGGTTGAAAGCCACGGCAGCGACGCATCGGCCGGCACCACATACGTGACCGGGCGTCGCGCCTGGGGCGTCGTGACGATGGCCATGGCCTCGAAGCCGTAATGGGCGGCAATCAGCCGGAGCATGCCCGGCGCCAGCCGATCCGGCTCGCGCTCGTCGGTCGAGAGTTCCGCCACGGCGTGCAGCAATGCGAGGTCATGGTACTTGGATTCGATGGTCTTCGTGCGCGCCGCCACCTGCGATTCGAGGCTCTCGTTGAGGGCCTTGAGCTCGGCGAGCGTCGATGCCAGCCGCGCGCGCGCGTCGTCGAGCGTGCCGGCCAGCGATTCCACTTCCTCGTCGCCCGACACGGTGATGGGCGTCGACAGATCGCCCGCGCGAACCGCCGCGGCCTGGCGCGACAACTGGCGGATCGGGGCGACGACCGAACGCGAGAGCGAGTTCGAAAGCAAGCAGCGTGACGGCCGCGAAGAGCACGGCCGCGAGCGTCAGGCCGCGCCACTCCCTGTACGAGCCGGCAAAAGCCGCCTCCTCGTGCTGCTGGATCACCACGCCCCAGGGCGCCGAACGCAGCGGCACCATCACGGTCAGCGCGGCCGCTGGCGGCGTGCCGGCCGGGTCGAAGTCACAGCGTGTGTCGTCGAGCGTCATCGGCCGGTGCGCGCGGATGCGCTCGCGGTACGACGCCGCGTCGGACATCGCGCGAGCGAGCTGCGCCGTGTCGCGCGAGGCCACGACGACGCCGTTCTCGTCGACGACGGCCACGTGCATGTCGAGATCGGGACCGAGATCCTGGAGGAACCGGCTGAGCCGTGAGTCGTCGAGACCCATTTCCGCCACGAGGTAGACCTCGCGACGCTGGCGCTCGAACGGCTGAACGATGGCCAGCACCGGCCGGCTTCCGGCTCCGTGCTTGGTGATGAGCGGCGTGGCGGTCTCGTGGTATCCGAGCCACTCGACGGGAATCGGCTCGGTGTCCGGCGGGTCGGCCGCGACGAGGAGGCCGCGTTCGTCGATCACGTAGGCGGCCGACGAGAACGGCGACTGGAATCTGAAGACCCGCAGGCGCGCCGCCAGCGCGCCGTCGTCGTCGGGCAGGTCCGACGACAGGCGCCCGAGGTTCTGGATGGCGTTCGAGATCGTCGCGTCGAACGAATGCGCGATCGTCTGGGCGAGCAGCAGGCGATCGTCGGTGACCGTCTTGCGGATTCCGGGGACCGAGAACGCCACGACCGCGCCCGACACCACCACCAGCAGCAGGAACCACTGGAGGAGCACGGCATTGACCCTGCCGCCGAGGGTCCGGCGTCGCATCGATGGGCTCAGCGGTCGACCACGATCCGACCGTCTTTCATCACCCAGCGTACACCCGTGAAGAGCACATTGATATCGGCAAGGGGATTGCCGTCGACGGCGACCAGATCCGCGAGGAAGCCCGGCGCAACCTGACCGAGCCGGTCGCCCGCGCCCAGGAGATCGGCGGCCGTCGTCGTGGCCGTGGCGAGCGCCTGCTCGGGCGTCATGCCGGCCTTGACGAACCAGCCCAGCTCGCGCGTGTTCTGCCCGAACATGGTGTAGACCGCGTCGGAGCCCATGCCGAGCCGCACGCCGGCCGCGACGGCACGCCGAACGGACTCGAGGTTCTTCTGGATGTAGGCCTCGAGGGGCGGAATGGTCTCGGGAGCGAAGCCGTACTCGTCGCGTGCATCGATGTAGTACCGGTTGTGATCGACCGTCGGCACCCACACCGTTCTCCGGCGGACCATTTCCGCCAGCGTGTCGTCATCCAGATCGATGCCGTGCTCGACGGAATCGGCGCCTGCCAGCACGGCATCGCGTACGCCGGACGGCCCGTACGAGTGAATGGCCACCGGACGCCCGGCCGCGTGGGCCGTGTCGACAATGGCCTTCATCTCGTCGTACGAAATCGTCTGCGTCGTCTCCACGCTCTGGAAGCTGCCCCGCGAGCCGTACACCTTCACCCAGTCGGCCGGCGTCTCCAGGCGCGCGGTCGTCGTGGCGCGCATGGCCTCCGGGCCTGCCGGGCCGCCGCGCCGCGCCGAGATGCCCTGGCCAGAGACGAACATGCGCGGGCCCGTCATGCGGCCCATGGCGATGAGGTCGCGCATCGCCAGGTCCATGTCGTTGGACGCCCCCAGGTCGCGGACCGTGGTGACCCCGGTTTCGAGCGTGGCCCGCGCGTTGTCCTGGGCGAGGAAGACGGTGACCGCCGGATTGCGCCGCTGGCCGAGCGGACGGGTGCCGGGCTGGCGATCCCAGTAGTAGGTCATGTGGGTGTGGAGGTCGATGAGGCCCGGCAGACCGGTATAGGCCGAAAGGTCAACGACGCGAGCGCCGGCCGGTATGAGGTCCGACGCGCTGCCGACGCGCTCGATCCGGTCGCCACGCACCACGACGATTCCCGGCGACAAGGTCGCCGTTCCGGTCCAGAGGCGACCGAACCGCAGCGCCAGAACGTCGGGTTGTCGCGCGCCCGTCGTGGGCGGCATGGCCAGGGCTCCTATCAGGGTTACGACGCCGAGTGCGGTCAGGCGTGACATGTACGGTTTGTAGCACAGGGCTACTGTTCTTTCACCCGACCTTGCCAGACGGGTCGCCAGCCGTCGCCCTCCGGTGTCTCGTGAACCCAGAGCACGCTCCCGTCCGGCGCGCGCTCGATCCGGAACCGATCTGCGGGCCGTTCGCCATTGGTGCTCTCGTAGAACACAAGCTCGCTCGAATCCCGGCTGTAGAACATCCGGACCGGCGCGTCGGGCGCGGCGGTGAGCGTCATCAGCTCGTAGCGCTGCGCATAGGTGTTCCACGTGACGTGAGAGAAGCCCCACGCGCGCTCCGGATCGCCATCCGGCCCGGCGAAGGTCAAGACGGCGCAGCCGTCGAGCACGCGATGTCCGGTGATGGTGACGGCTCCTGACCCACCGGCCTCGACCGAGCCCGCTTTGCGTCCGGAGAGGAACTCGTACTTGCGGAACTCTGGCGCATCGCAACGCTCACCTTCGTGAAACGTGTGGGCGGGGCCGCCTTCCTCGGCGAGCGTCGGCTTGGCTGCCGTCCGGCTGAACTCCATGATCCAGCCGTGCCGCCACGTCAACCCACCGTCGGTGGAGAAGGCGTCGTCCCACCGCAGGGAGTTGGCCGTGATGTCCGAGAACGTGTAGCGGCTGGTCGTCTCGGTGCCATCGGGCCCTCGACGCGTCGCGAAGAACTCGCCGCGCCCATGGCGGAACTTCCCGGCCAGGCTGGAAGAGCCCGACCGGTTGGGACCCGGCCAGTTGAGCCACAAAACCCACTCGCCGCGCGCCGTGTCGAAGTAGCGGAGGCTGAAGCCCTTGATACCGTCCTCGCGGCTGTCGCTCCAGAGCTCGAGCACGGCTTTGCCGCCGAGGATGGGGTAGATCCTGGCCGTCGAACGGACCTGATCCTCCCAGGTGCCGTCGTCCTGGCGGATGCGCAGGTTCACATTCCACTCGCCGATCCAGAAGTCGAACTGACGCGCCTCCGGAGGCAGGGCGGCCGAGACGGGGAAGCCCTGCGCGGCAGTGGACGATGGCGGTGCGAGCGTCACCGCGCCTGTCGCCGCCCACTCGGTGCCGCGCTGAAACGTCACTTTGAAAGCCGGCGCGGCGAGTGCCGCGACGTCGTGACCCCAAGTGGTGTGGAAGACCCGGCCCTGGCCGAACGAGAGCACCATCAACTGCGGCTCGTCGCGGCCGCTGCCGGCATTGGCGGGATCGGAATAGGCGGTGGCGAGCACGGTCATGTTGCGGCCCGGGCCGCGGAGCCGTGCGTACAACTCGTCGGCGCCGTGCGTCCACGTCTGCGGCAGGCCCGCCATGATCGGATGATCTGGCGCCCGCACGGTGACGTTGAATGGAATCCGCCGGCCGTGGCTCCCGGCGCTACCGGGCGACGGATCCGACACGAGCCGGTCGTCCGTGTAGTACCAGTACGGACCGGCGGTCTCGGTCCGGCCGCGCCAGCCTCCGACGCCCAGCATCTCGTTGTAGGCGGCCCAGCCTGGGAACGCGTTGTCGGCGGCGTGCACGGCCACGACGCCGCCTCCGCCCGAGACGTATCGCTCGAAAGACGACTTCAGGGCATCGGGCCAGCGCTCGTCGGGCGCGTCGTAGTTGAGGACGACGGCACGGTACTTCTCGAAATCCGGGTGGAACGCCTCGAAGTCATCCCCGGGCGGCGGCGCGGTGACGACCGTCACCGCGAAGCGCCCCGTTTCGTCGAGCATCGATTCGAGAACGGGTGTGGTTCGTGCCCAGTCGTGGTACGGCCCGCCGCTTTCGCCGTCGAGGATCATGACGGGGATCGGCGTCTGGGCGCGCGATGCGGAGCCCATGACGGCGACGAGCGCCACGAGCACGCCGGCCGCGACCTCTCTCATCCCATCGACCCGCGCTTCATCTCGTTCAGAAGATAGTCCGATGACCGCGCGGCAAGCGCCATGATCGTGAGCGTCGGGTTCTGGCAGCCGCCCGACGGGAAGCTCGACGCGTCCATGACGAAGAGATTCGGGACGTCGTGCGACTGCTGGAACTGGTTGAGCACGGACGCCTTCGCGTCGGCGCCCATGCGCGCGCCGCCCATCTCGTGGATGCCGTACCCCGGCACGCGATTCGGGGCCATGAACGGCCGGATGTTCGTGGCACCGGCCGCGTCGAGCATCTCGGCCGCCGTCTCCGCCATGTCGGGGATCATCGCGCGCTCGTTCTCACCCCACGCCATGCTGATGCGGATCGCCGGAATGCCGAACGCGTCCACGGTCTCGGGATCGATCTCGATGAAGTTCGAATGTTGCGGCAGGCACTCGCCAAAGCCGCTCAGGTTGAGCGAGACGATGCCGTCCCGGATCGCCTGCTTGTAGGCGTCGCCGAATCCGGCGGCGTCGAAGCTGAAGCTCGTGCTGCCGCCGCCCTGGAATCCGAACCCGCGGAGGAACCGCGGGTCGCGCGGGCCGTTCATCGTGTTGCGGAACCGAATCACGTATATCCCGTTGGGCCTGTTCGGGCCGCCGAGCGTCGGCGTGGCCGGCAGATCGGGAAAGTCGCCGCGTGCGCCGCCTGCGACCCACAGGTGATCCATGAGATAGCGACCCAGCGTGCCACTCGAGTTCGCGAGCCCTTCGGACTGCTGCCGCGTCTTCGAATTGAGGAGGATCCGCACCGATTCGAGCGCCTGAGCGCAGAGCACGACCACCCTGGCGCGGACTTCGCGGGTCTCCCGCGTGACGCGATCGACGTAGCGCACGCCGACCGCGCGGCGATGGTCCGCGTCCATCATCACCTGGTGGACCATCGCGTTCGTGATGAGCGTGCATCTGCCGGTCGCAACCGCGTCGGCGACCGTCGTGAACGCCGAGTTGAAGTACGAGTGCGTCCGACACCCGCGCTCGCACGGGCCGCAGTAATGACACGCCGACCGGCCGTTGAGAGGGGTCGTGAGCACGGCCGCGCGGCCAATCGTGATCGTCCGACCGAACGACGACCGCGCCGCGTCGCGCAGCATCCTCTCCGCGCACGTCATGGCCATCGCCGGCAGGAACTGACTGTCCGGCAACTCCGGAACGCTCTCCGCCTGCCCGCTGATGCCGACGTACCGCTCGACGATGTCGTAGTACGGAACGAGATCCTCGTAGTCGAGCGGCCAGTCCGCGCCGGCGCCGTCGAACGACCGGCCCTTGAGATCCTGCTGGCTCAGTCGGTAGCTCTGCCGTCCCCAGACGTTCGTCCGGCCGCCGACCATGCGCAGCCGGCCCTGCCAGCTGAACGGCCGGCCCGACGCCGTGGTGTACGGCTCGTCGTGATCGTTCACGAACCAGTGCGCGTTGTGCTCGGTGCAGGCGTAGCAGTCGGTCTGGCGCGGCCGCGTCTTTCGCAGGAGCTCGCGAGAGAGATTGCGGTACGGCAGCTCGTGCGGCCGCATGTGCTCGTAGCTCTCGTCCGCGTTGTGCGCCCGGCCCGCCTCGAGGAGCGCAACACGCGCTCCCGCTTCTGCGAGCCGCTTGGCCGCCCACCCGCCCGACGCCCCCGAGCCGACGACGATCACGTCGTACGCCGACGAGCCCTGCCTGGCCATGATGCGGCGAACGCTAGCAGAGGCACGAGATCCGGGTCAAACAGCGACCCGTCTCGGCGCGTCTCGTTGTCGGTTGTGAGTGGCGAGTTCCGGGTGCTAGAGTCTCCGGCAGTGTCCGACAGTCCGAGGACGGTGAAGCGCCGCGACGTGCTCGCGAGCCTGGCCGCCGGCGTGGCCGGCGCGGTGGCGGCGCCTGGCCTGTCGGCACGCGAAGCCGACCGGCAGGCAGCGGCGACGGCACAGAATCGAACGGGTGCCGCCGAGCGCACGGACGCCCAGGCCGCCCCGCGCCTCCTCGACGACCATCGTCGCGCGATGCTCGCCGGGCTCGCCGACCAGATTCTGCCTGGCGCCGGCGCTGCCGGCGTTGCCGACCTTCTCGATCGCGTGCTCGCCGTCGAGCCGGCATCTGCGCAGCGGCGGTTCCTCGACGCGCTCGGCGCGTTCGATCGCGAGGCGCGCGACCGCCACGGTCGCGGCTGGACCGAGGTCACCGAATCGCAGCAGGTCGAGATTCTCCGCGCGGCGTCCACGCTCGCATCGTCGCGACCGGAAGCGCCGCCCTGGACGCGCGGCCAGCCCATCCAGCGTCCGACCGGCCCTCAGCTGCCGGCCAACCTCCGCGACCACTTCGACAACCTGAAGGACTGGATCCGACGCGCCTACGTCACGACCGCGCCGGGGATGGAGGAGCTCGGTTTCACCGGACGGATGGGGTTTCCGAGCTTCCCGGGCTGCCCGCACCCGGGTGCCGACCACACGTAGGTCGGACTGCAGTCCAGTCCGCCCCACGGTTTTCGCAGGGTGTTCGCAGGGTTGACAGGGCCAGAATCCGTATGTATCCTTGAATCCGGATTTACGGATTAAATGTCAACCACCGCTGTTCCGCTACTGGATTCGTTCTCCGCGCTTGCCGATGAGACGCGTTGCCGGGCGCTCTCTCTGCTCGAGCAGCACGAGCTGACTGTGAGCGAGCTCTGCAGTGTGCTGCAGTTGCCGCAGTCCACGGTGAGCCGGCACCTGAAGACGCTTGCAGATGCCGGCTGGGTCCAGTCGCGGCGCGACGGCACGAGCCGCTACTACGCGCTGTCGCTCGACGGGGCCGACGGCGCCCATCGGCGCATCTGGGAGCTCACGCGCGAGCAGCTCGCGGGCCGGCCCGGTCTCGCTCAGGACGCCAAACGGCTCGCCCGCGTGCTCGGGCGCCGGAGCGAGACGTCGAAGCAGTTCTTCGCGTCGTCGGCGGGGCAGTGGGACCGCGTGCGGCAGGAGCTCTTCGGTGATGACTTCTCGCTTCGGGCGCTCGCCGGTCTGCTGCCGTCCGACTGGGTCGTCGGGGACCTTGGTTGCGGCACGGGCGTGACCACGGCGGCGATCGCGCCGTTCGTCCGGCAGGTCATCGGCATCGACGGCTCGGACGAGATGCTCGATGCGGCCCGGGCCCGGCTCGCCGACGCGCTGAACGTCGACCTGAGACAGGGGGCTCTCGAAGCGCTGCCGATTGACGCGGGCGCGCTCGACGCGGCGACGCTCGTGCTCGTGCTGCACCATCTGCCGTCGCCGGCGGTCGCACTTGCCGAGGCCGCGCGCGTGCTCAAGCCGGGCGGCCGCCTGCTCATCGTGGACATGGCCCCGCACGATCACGAGGAATACCGGCGAGAGATGGGACACGTCTGGCTCGGGTTCGGCGACGAGCAGATGCGCAAACTGATTGCACAGGCCGGTCTGGCGGATGCCCGCATCCATCCGCTGCCGCCGGCCGCGCAGGCGAAGGGACCGTCGCTGTTCGCGGCGACGGCCACACGAGGAACGCTCGCCGAACGGCGAGCCTGACGAGTGAGCGATGGGGCCTGGCCCTGCCTGCCGGAAGGCGGGCCTGGCCAGTGAGCGATGGGGCCTGGCCCTGCCTGCCGGAAGGCGGGCTTGGCCAGTGAGCGATGGGGCCTGGCCCTGCCTGCCGGAAGGCGGGCCTGGCCAGTGAGCGATGGGGCCTGGCCCTGCCTGCCGGAAGGCGGGCCTGGCCAGTGAGCGATGGGGCCTGGCCCTGCCTGCCGGAAGGCGGGCCTGGCCAGTGAGCGATGGGGCCTGGCCCTGCCTGCCGATAGGCGGGCCTGGCCCCCTTAAAAGGAGACACCGACAATGACGACCGCGACGATGACCGAACACAGTTTCGACCAGGCCCGCAAGGCCGGCCGCATGCCGTACAAGGTGCTCGACCTCAAGCTGGCCGAGTGGGGCCGGAAGGAGATTCGCCTGGCCGAGGACGAGATGCCGGGTCTCATGGCGTTGCGGGAGCGCTACAAGGGGCAGCGGCCGCTCGCCGGCGCGCGCGTCATGGGCTCGCTGCACATGACCATCCAGACCGCCGTGCTCATCGAGACGCTGGATTCGCTTGGCGCCGACGTGCGCTGGGTATCCTGCAACATCTTCTCGACGCAGGATCACGCGGCGGCTGCCGTCGTTGTGGGCCGGCCCGAGACCGGCGGCACGCCCGACGCGCCAAAAGGCATCCCGGTCTTCGCGTGGAAGGGCGAGACGCTCGACGACTACTGGTGGTGCACCAAGGAGGCCCTCGTGTGGCCCGACGGATCCGGGCCGACGCTCATCGTCGACGACGGCGGCGACGCCACGCTCTTCGTGCACAAGGCCCATGAGTTCGAGCAGGCCGGCCACGTGCCGGCGTTCGACGAGGCCAACGATCCGGAAGAGTGGGGCGTGATCCTGCAGACGCTCCAGGCCGAGCTCACGGCCCGTCCGGGTCTCTGGAGCAAGGTGGCCACGGGCATCCGCGGCGTCTCGGAAGAGACGACGACGGGCGTGCACCGGCTCTACGACATGATGAAGGCTGGCACGCTGCTCTTCCCGGCCATCAACGTGAACGACTCGGTCACCAAGAGCAAGTTCGACAACATCTACGGCTGCCGTCACTCACTGCCCGACGGCCTGGCCCGCGCCACCGACGTCATGCTCGGCGGCAAGATGGCGGTCGTCTTCGGCTTCGGGGAAGTCGGCAAGGGCTGCGCGCAGGCGCTTCGCGGGCAGGGCTGCCGTGTGGTGATCGCCGAGATCGACCCGATCTGCGCCCTGCAGGCGGCGATGGAAGGCTACGAGGTCGTCCGCCTCGACGACGTGCTCGACCGGGCCGACATCTTCATCACCGCCACCGGCAACTTCAACATCATCACGGCCGAGCACATGGCGCGGATGAAGGACAAGGCCATCGTCGGCAACATCGGCCACTTCGACAACGAGATCGACATGGCCGGTCTCAAGAAGGTGCCCGGCGTGAAGAAGGTCAACATCAAGCCGCAGTACGACGAGTGGCAGTTCCCCGATGGGCACTCGGTGCTCGTGCTGGCCGAGGGCCGGCTCCTGAACCTCGGCTGCGCCACCGGACACCCGAGCTTCGTCATGTCGGCGTCGTTCACCAACCAGGTGCTCGCGCAGCTCGAACTGCACCAGAACGCCGAGAAGATCGGCAAGCAGGTGCTCATGCTGCCGAAGAAGCTCGACGAGGAAGTGGCGCGTCTGCACCTCGACAAGCTCGGCGTCCGGCTGACGACGCTCACGCCCGAGCAGGCGAAGTACATCGGCGTGCCGGTCGAGGGACCCTACAAGCCGGAGCATTACAGATACTGATATCGGGGATCTGGAATCTGGAATCTCAGAGCATCTGGGATCTGCGATCTGGAATCTGGACGGGCACGGTGGGCGGCGCTGAACGATGCGCCGCCCATTGTCTTTTTCTGGTCTCGAGGTGGCGGTCGTCGACCGGTATCATGGCTCCATGATTCGTGCGCGTGTTCGTCGATGCGCGGCGCTGATCCTGCCGGTGGCGCTCCTCTCGCTGTCAGCCTGTGATCGCAGCGAGCCGGAGATCAGCAGCGCCGATGCGCATGGCCCCGTCGTGGCCGCCGTGGCGCGTGGTGACGGGTTCATCGTGCCGTTCGCCGTCTATGAGGACGGGATCTGGAGGGGACCAGACGCAGAGCCCCGTCCGGATCTGGCCGACCGCCCGGCGCCCTGGTTTGCCGGCCGGCTCGACGCGCTCGGGCGGTGGAAGTTCGTGACGCCGCTCGGGCTTGCTGACCTCAGGGACGATCCGCTTCCGGTCACCGCCGATGGGCCGCCGGTCGAGGTCGGATCGCACTGCACGCGGGTGTGGGCCCTTCCGACCGACCTCGCCGGCACGCCGACTCCGGAGCACACGGTGGCGCGACTCGTCGGCGCCGCCTTTTCGGGCAGCTCCGTGACTGGTCAAGTAGCCGAACTGGACGTGACGCTCGACGAGATGGGGAAGTTCGTCACCTTTCTCACGCCGTACTTCAATGCCGAAGAAGCGCGCGAAGTCGGCAGGCGGACGGCCAGTGGCGGGTACGAGCCTCGGCGCGTCGGCGTCGACGTCGAGAAGACGCCGCTTGCCGTCAGCTCGCTCTATCGTGTCGGCGGGAGCGACGGGATGACCTACTACGCCTTCGAGGCGTCGCGCACGTATCCGGCATCAACAAACCCGCTGCCCGGCTGTGACGAGGCGACGGTGATGACCGGCTGGATCTCGGAGAGCGAGTACGGCGCTTTCGCCCTCCTTGCGAGCGACCTGAGCCTGACGAACTGCCATCGAAAGGGCAGCCCGATCGTGCAGCCGATGGCCGCGATCCGGCTCGACGCGAACCTGTTCGCGATCGTCGTCCTGCGCCATTACGAGGGCGAGAGTTACGCGATCGTCCGCGTGAACGCCGCCGCGGCAACGACCGTACTTTCCGTCTACGGCGGCGGCTGCTGATCCCCCCAGCGCCAAGCGCCCAGCGCCTAGCGCCTCGCACTTAGCGCCCCGCGCCTAGAGCCCAGCGCCGATACTGGGATAGACTACAAACGCCCGCCCATCCGAGCACAGTCACCGCCATCAGGCGACCTGATCCAACCTCATGCCGTGCTCATGGCGCCGGAAGGAGGTTCATGAAGATCGCCGTCGTCTACAACCGCCAGAGCAAGAGCGTCATCAATCTGTTCGGCCTGCCCAACCGCGAGAAGATCGGCATGCGAACGATCGAGCGCCTGACGTCGGCGCTCAAAGACGGCGGACATCAGGTCGTCGCCATCGAAGGCGACAAGGACCTGGTCGACAAGCTCGAGGGATTCATGCCGAAGGTCGTCAAGGGCGAACGGCCCGGCCTGGTCTTCAACGTGTCCTACGGCATTCAGGGACAGGCCCGCTACACGCACGTGCCGAGCATCCTCGAGATGGTGGGCATTCCGTACGTGGCCTCGGGCCCGCTCGCGCATTCGCTCTGCCTCGACAAAGTCGTCACGAAGATGATCCTCAAGCAACACGGCCTGCCGACGCCGGACTTTGCCGTGTTGCAGACGCCGGAGGCAGACCTGCCGGAGCTGACCTATCCGCTCATCGTCAAGCCGAAGAACGAGGCCGTGTCGTTCGGCCTCAAGGTCGTACACGACGAAGCGGAACTGCGGGACGCCGCCGCGGTGATCTTCAGGGAGTTCCGCCAGGCCGTGCTCGTCGAGCAGTTCATCGAGGGACGCGAGGTCAACGTCGGCATTCTCGGCAACGATCCGCCCGAAGCGTTTCCGCCGGTGGAGCTGATGTTCGGCACGGATGGCCCGGCGATCTACACGTACGAGGACAAGACCGGCCGGAGCGGCCGGCAGATCGGGCACCAGTGCCCGGCGCCGATTGGTGAGCCGCTCCTCGAGGAGGCCCAGAGCATTGCGGTGAAGGCCTTCCAGGCGCTCGGGTGCTCAGACTGTGCGCGCGTCGACATGCGGCTCGACGCGGCGGGCAAACTGTACATCCTGGAAATCAACAGCTTGCCGAGCCTCGGCGAGCACGGCTCGTACCTGGTTGGCGCCGCCCAGGTTGGACTCGACTTTCCGAAATTCATCAATCGGCTCGTGGAAGTGGCGAGCGCCCGGTACTTCGGCACGCCGCAGCCGCCCGCCGTACGGGCCGGCGCCGCCGGGCCGGCCGACGTCGTGCTGCGGTTCGTCACCGAACGCCGCGACGTGATGGAGCGGCGGCTGCAGGAACTGGTGAACCGGCCGAGCCGGACGACCGACCCGCTCGGTGTACAGCAGATGCTCCGGGAAGTCGAAGCGCTCTTCCGGGAGCTGGGCATGTCGCCGGTGAGCGAGTTCTCCGATTCGCGCGCCGTGACGACCTGGCAGACCGCCAAGGGGTTCGACGACGGGATGCTGTTCATCGGCAACCTGGACAGCCCGGTCGACATGGAGTTTCCCGCGCAGTCGTTCCGGCGGGACCCGGAGCTCTTGCACGGCGAGGGCATCGGCTCGACGCGCGCGCCGCTCGTGATGCTCGAATTCGCCCTGCGATCGCTCCGGAGCATGCGGCGGCTTCGGCACCTGCCGCTTGGCGTCCTCTATTACAGCGACGAGGGGCTCGACGCGCGGTACAGCGCCGACGACATCCGCGCCGCGGCCGCCCGGGCGAAGGAGGTGTTCGTGCTCCGGCCGGGCCTTCCGCCCGACGCGATCGTCACGTCCCGGCGCGGCCAGCGCGTGCTGCAACTGCGAGTCGAAGGGGAGCCCATGCGGCAGGGCCGGTTCACGCGCAAGCCCGACCCGCTGCGCTGGACGTGGTCCAGGCTCGACGCGATTGCCGCGCTGACGTCGAAGCGAGACCGGCTGTCGATCGCCATCACCGACATCGCCACCGACCATCTGCCCATGCGACTGCCGCATCGGGTGACGGCGACGATCGTGGCCAACTACCCGAGCCGCGCGTCGGTGGACGCGGCCGTGGAGCGGATGCGTGACCTGCTCGGGCGCGACGGGCCCGATTGGGAGCTGCTCGAACAGACCGACCGCCCGCCGTTCGACAGCCGCCCGGGCAGCCTCGCGCTTGCCGGGGAGCTGGCTGAAGTTGCCGCCAAATGGGACGTCCGGCTCGAACGGGACTCGTCGGCCTGGCCGTCGGTTGCCGGCCTCGTGCCGGCCGACACGGCGTGCGTGTGTGGCATCGGCCCGGTCGCCCAGGACCTGCGCACGCCGCGCGAGGCCGTCCGGCGCATCAGCCTCATCCAGCGCACGCTCGTGCTCGCTGAGTTCCTCGCGAGGCGGCTGCCATGACGCGGTCGCCCGAACCCGAGCCGTCGGGCGAGCCCTCGGGTCCGACGCCGGCGGCAGGTCTCGAACGGATGTCGAGGTCGGCCCACGGCATGGTCGCCACGGCCCACTACGAAGCCACGGCAGCCGGCGCGGAGATCCTCGCCGAGGGCGGCAACGCCATCGACGCCGCGGTGGCCGCGGCCTTTGCCCTCGGCGTGTGCGAGCCGGCCGCCTCCGGTCTCGGCGGCCAGACGATGATGCTCGTGCATCTCGCCGAGTCTGGCCGGACCGTGGCGATTGACGGCTCGTCGCGCGCGCCGAATCGCGCGATCGTCGACGTGCTGCCGCGCGCCCAGCGCTCGTCCGGATACCGTGCCGCCACGGTGCCGAGCACGCCGGCCACGCTCCGCTACGCGCTGCGGCGATACGGGACGCTGCGGCTTGGCCAGGTGCTCCGGCCGTCGATTGCCATGGCCGAGCGCGGGGTTCGCGTGAGCGCCCTCCAGCACAGGCTCACCGCGCGTGAGGCCGACCGGCTCCGGCTGTGGACGGGCGGCCTGTTCTTCCTCGACGGTGGCGAGCCTCCGGCCGAAGGCGCCGTTCTTCGACAGCCGGCGCTCGCCGACACCTATCGTCGCCTGGCCCGCCGCGGCGTCCGGGATTTCTATTCCGGAGAGATCGCGCAGTTGATCGTGGAAGACATGGAGGCGCACGACGGCCTGATCCGGCGCGACGACCTGGCCCAGGTGCCGCGTCCCATCGAGCGCGCGCCGCTCGAGACCACGTTCCGCGGCAGCCACGTGATGAGCTTTCCGCCGCCGGCCGCCGGCCGGACGCTCATCGAGATGCTCAATACCTACGCGCAGCTGCCGGCCCGCCTCACCCGGCTCGAGGCGCCCGAGCACGCGGTGGCGCTGGCCGATCTGATTCGCCGGGCGTTCATGGACCGTCGCGACCGGCCGTTCGATCCCAACTACTATCCGCAGGTCCCGGTGAAGAAGATGTTGAGCGGCGAGCACGCCGCGCGCCTGGCCACGCGGATCAGCCGGCTCGTCGAGCATCGCGGCGAGACCACGCACCTCTCGGTGATGGACCGGTACGGCAACGCCGTGGCCCTCACGCAGTCGATCGAGAAGGTGTTCGGGTCCGCGTGCGCGACGCCCGGGCTCGGGTTTCTCTACAACGACTACCTGAGCGCGTTCGAGTACGACGACATCTCGCACCCGTACTACCTGCGGCCGAACGCCGCTCCGTGGGCGAGCGTGGCGCCGACGATCGCGCTTCGCGACGGCAAACCGTGGCTCGTCATCGGCTCGCCAGGCTCCGAGCGCATCACGTCGTCGATCCTCCAGGTCATGCTGCGTTTGCCGAACGGCACGCCCCTCGAGGCCGTCGCCGCGCCGCGCCTGCACTGCTCCCTCGACGGCAAGGTGTCGCTCGAGGCCGAGCGGATGCCGGCCGGCGCCATCGAGGCCCTCGAGGCGCACGGGTTCGACGTCGACCGCCGGGAGCCCTATTCCTTCTACCTTGGCTGCGTGCAACTCGTGCTGCGCGACGGCGACGAGCTCGTCGGCGTCGCCGATCCCCGGCGCGACGGGTCCGCGGCCGGCCCGTCGCGATGAGCCTGCCGATCCTCGTCTCCATCCCGCACGCCGGCCTCCGGATCCCGGACGAGGTTTCGGATCGCTGCGTACTCCTGCCCGGCGAGGTCGTCGCGGACAGCGACGAGTTCGCGGCCGAGATCTACGACTTCGCCGGCGAGGTCGCCGGCTGCGTCCGGACCGACGTCGCACGCGCTATCGTCGACCTCAATCGCGCCGAGGACGACCGACGGAAGGACGGAGTCGTCAAGACACACACCTGCTGGGACGTGCCGGTCTATCGCGAGCCGCTTCCGGACGACCTCGTCGAGGAGTTGCTCGTCCGCTATTACCGCCCATACCACGCGGAGCTTTCTCGGTGGGCCGGCCGGGGCGTGCGTGTGGGTGTCGACTGTCATACGATGGCGGCCACCGGGCCGCCCGTGGGGCCGGATCCGGGTGTCGAACGCCCGTGGGTGTGCCTGAGCAACGCCGACGGCACGTGCCCGGACGAGTGGATGACGAGCTTGCGTGACCGGTTTTCAGCGGAGTTCGGCCCGAGCGTTCGTGTCAACCATCCGTTCCGGGGCGGGTACATCACGCGCACGCATGCGGCCGAGATGCCCTGGGTCCAGGTGGAGTTGTCGCGCGGGCCGTTTCTTCCGACGTCGGCCAAGCGCCTGCGCGTGCTCCGCGCGCTCTCGGCGTGGGCCGGCGACGACGCTCGGAGGCGCAGGCTGATCGACGCCGCGTTGCAGGTACCGCAGGTATGGGTGACCCCGACTACACGTTTGAGCCGATTGGATTCGTGCGGAGCCCGCACGTGGACACGACGACCGTCCCCAAGGGCCCCGGCGCCCGGCACGATGCCGAGGGCACGCTCGAGATTCTGCCGGCCTTCGAAGCCGGGCTCGCCGACATCGAGGGCTTTTCGCACCTGTACGTGATCTGGCTCTTCCATCGCGTCGAGGGCTACGATCTCGTCTCGATCCCGCCGACCGACGATCGGCCGCACGGCGTGTTCGCGTCGCGATCGCCGCATCGGCCGAACCGCATTGGGCTCACCGTGGTGCGCCTGCTCGGCCGGGACGGCCGCTCGCTGCGCGTGGCGGGCCTCGACATGCTCGATGGATCGCCCATCCTCGACATCAAGCCGTATCTGTCGAACGTGCCGGCCGAAACCCTGCGCCGCGGCTGGCTCGACGAGGCGGAGCGACGACGTCAGAAGGAGTGACGGAGGCCGCGCGAGCGCCGCTCGCGGCCACGGCGACCAAGCGCTACTGCGGCTTGTGGTCGCCGGAGGCCCTCGATGAACTCCACGTTCTCAACGGTGGCATTTTCGTAGCAGGTCCCAGATTCACCGACCCTCCGTCCTGCGAATCCGTACTTCGTCGATGACGTCCCCTTCGAGGATCCGATCGACGACGTCCATCCCGTCGATCACCCGGGCCCACACGGTGTACTGGTGGTCGAGCCTGAAGTTGTCGACCAGGTTGATGAAGATCTGCCCGTCGCCGGTGTCACGCCCGCGCGTCGAGATGCCGAGCGTGCCGCGCAGGTGGCGGACCAGACCCAGTTCATCGCGCATGAACGGCCCGACGGCGCCGTCGTACTCGTTCGCGCCGTGGCTGCCGCCCTGCAGGACGAAGTTCGGCACCACGCGGTGGAGCGTCGTGCCGTCGTAGCCGCCGCGCTCGGCGTGCGCGGCGAAGACAGCCACGGTTGCCGGCGCCTCGTCGACGAGGAGCTCGATCGTGAACGTGCCGACTCCCTGCATCGAGATGCGGGCGTTCGCGCCGCGCAGCCCGTCGATGTACTCGGCCGGCGCCAGCGAGTCGTCGGCGTACACCGTCGTCGCGGGCGTGACCGTACGTCCGGTTTTCGCCGAGAGCACGTCGGCCACGCGGGAAGCCACGACCGGGTCGCGGTCGGCGAGCCATGGCGTGAGCGCGCGCGAAAGCGCGCTGACTTCGGCGGCATCGACTGGGGCCTCGCTCAGCCGCTCGAGCAGGGCGAGACGCGCGTCGCGTGACGTGGGTCGATCCTCGCGCGAGAGGCGCACGAAGGCGTCGGTGATCGCCGGCACCGCGCCGGGAAGTTCAGCGGCGCCCTCGAGCAAGCGGGCGGCCTCGAGCAGCAGGCCGCGGTGGCTGGTCGTCAACGCGCTCACCGCTTCGGAGGCCTGCGTCATCGCGGCGATGACGACGTTCGGTTCCGGATCGGCCGCGAGCGTCGCCCGCACTTCGTCGTCTCCGATGATCTTCGCCGCCGTGGCCGCGTAGGCACGGGCCTGCCAGGCGGGATCGACCGAAAGGGCCGCGACATGGCGCCGCGCCGACTCGGGCGCCACCCGCGAGAGCGACACCACCGCGTGCGCGCGCACGCGCCACGGCTGGCCGGCCGAAAGGAGCGGCTCGATCGCGCCGGCCGGGCAGGGCAGTGTGCCGAGCAGGTCGACGGCGAGAAGCACGACGTGCCCGCTGTGATCATCGAGGGCGCCTGCGGCGCGCTCGCACGTCGGCGCCACCCGCAACGCCTCGTAGCGCACGAGGGGCGACGGATCGTCCACCCAGACCCGAAGCCCCATCACCGCGAGGCGGCGTACCTGTGGCTCCGGATCATCGAGCGCCCGCTCGAGCGTGTCGGGATCCCGATCGCCGGCCGTGCTGAGCGCGATGAGCGCAAGCTCTCGAATCTCGGCCGATGACCCGTCCGAGGCCGCGCGCCTGAGTGCGGCAACCGTGGCGTCGGCCGGACGATGGGTGCGGCGATTGAGACGCACGAATGCCTCGAGCCCGTGGGCCGCGCCCAAACGCGCCGCCGGGTCGGTCTCATCGAGCCCGCCGGCGAGCACCGTTTCGGTGAATCCCTCGACCGGCGCCACGCGCCCGATCGTTTCGTAGAGGGCGCCGCGGACGTCGCCGCTCGGCTCGCGCGCGAGCCACTGCGAGTAGTCGGCGGCCGCGCCCAGATAGCCGAGGGCATTGGCGGCCTCGCGCCGCACGCCCGCATCTGGCGAGGCGGCAAGCGCCAGTACGGCCTCGCGCAGTTCGGGCCGTTCGAGCCGACCGAGGGCGCGCACGGCCACGCGCGCAAGCGCGACGTCCTCGCCCGTGGCCGCGGCCACGAGCGGCGTGGTGTCGGCGACGCGCGCGTTTTCGGCTTCGAGAACGATCCGATCGGGCCGCGGAGCTTCGGCGCGGCATCCCGCGAGCGCACACAGCACGACGACATAGGGGAAAAGACGCGTCACTCGTTTTTCGAACATCGGCATGACACCGGATTCTAGGGCGCTTTTCCGGTTGCCTGTCGTCGAAAGGTAGCGCGGCCTCGGTCTCGAGGCCGCGCGCCCGACGTCGAGCCGCGGCCGTAATCGCCAAGCGCGTTACGTTCTCGTAAGCCGAGGTGTCCGGCTCACCGTCACCCGGCCTGTCTCACGGTGCAAATCCGTGAAAACCCGAGAGAATCGCCCACGCCGTTCGAGTTGCCGTTCCCGCCCGATGGTACCTGCCTTGCAACTACCTGCGGGAAGCTCGGGTCCGCGCCTCTCGGCGGACCAGGCCGGAGTGTCCCAACCGTGTGGGAAGACGAAGATCCAGGACTCGCTGATTCGATGCGTCGCCGCGCCGGCGCGGCCGTGACCGGCCTGCGTCGCCGTCTGTCTCCCGGCTCGTCGGCGCCGCCGACCGTGCCCGTCTACTTCAACCTCCTCTCCGATGCCGAGCCGTTGCCGAAGACTGGTCGCGTGGGCGAGCAGCGCCTGTTGCTCGTCCAGGACCTGGCGCCAGATGCAGCGCGAGATGGTACCGGATGCCCCGCAGGCTGCCGCGGCGCCTGAACCAGCCAGTGTCGCCATTCCAGAGCCGGCCGCCGCCAGCACTCGGGTCCCGACTGATGGCCCGATCCCGCTGCCCGCCTCGAGCGCGCTGGCCGAACCGCCTGTCGAAAGCCCGGCCGTCGCCGCTCGCGATACTTCCAGTTCTCGCAACTTCCCTGCCTTCGCCGATCTCGATGACGATGACGACACGGAAGAGGAAGAGGCCGTCGTCGAACCCGCAGCTGCCGCACCGGAAGAGAGTGGGCGGCAGAGTTGGGTGCCGGCAAGCGTGCTCTTCGGGGCCAGGCCCGAACCTGTTGCCGAAAGCGAGCCGCCCGGCGCCACCGCGTCGCTCTTCCTGCCCGAGGAGCCGGCGCCGGCCGTCGCGGCCGCCGCACCGCCGGCGGTCATCGAGCCCGTGGAGGCGATGTCAGTCGAGAATGTCGAATCGATGGCAGTCGAGCCCGTCGAGGCCGTGGCTCTCGAGCCCGGCGAGCCGACGGCTGTTGAAACGGCTGTTGAAGAAGTCGAGCCGCTGGTCGTTGCCGTCGCTCCGGAGCAACTGCCAGCGGTCGATGCCGAGCTCGAGGCGCCTCCCGAGGTCGCGGCCGAGGCCGAAGTCGAGGTCGAAGTCGAGGTCGAAGTCGAAGTCGAAGTGCTTCCGCAGTTCGCCGCGGATTTTGAACCGTCCCAGCCGGTCGGTCCCGAGATCGACGCGCCTCCGCAGTTCGACGTCGAGTTCGAGATGCCGTCCCGGATCGAGGCCGAGCTCGAAACGCCGCCTCTCGTCCACGAGGACGTGCAGGCCCCGCTCGATATCGTCGGCGTCGCCTCCGGCCTCGTGTCGGAGCTGCCCGCCGCCTCGCTTCCGGACGCCGTCGACATCGACGCGGAGGTCACGCCCGATCTCGCCGGGATCGAAATCGACGACGCCACGGCGGACATCGGCGAGCCGCTCGTCGACTTCGGCCGGCCGGACCTTCCGGTGCCGGACGTGGCTGCCATGGCCGCCGGGATCGTGGCCGACGCCGGCGTCGACGTTGTCGCGGAGATGCCCGCCGACCTCGGGACCGACGGCCTCGACGAGTTGACCGCGCAGTTGCTGGCTGCATCCGGAGACGTCGCGCCGGCCATCAGCCCGGACACATCGGACGCCCTTGCGAACGACGCTCGCTGGGCCGACACGCTGGCTGAGTTCCCGATCGAAGATCTCTCCGCCGGACCGGTGGCGACCATGGTTGGCGGCAACGCGCCCGAGATTGACATGCCCGACTCGCTTGCCGACGCCATCGCCGGGTCGGCGTTTGCGGCCGGGCAGGAGAGTGCAGGCAGTGCGGATCCCATGATGGCGCCGCCCGCGTCGGTCATCGACGTCGAATCACTGGAAATGCCGGCCATCGTCGCCGACGTTGCCGAGCTCGCCGACATGGAGGTCGTCGCCGACGATGGTGTGGCGCCCGAGCTGGTCGAGCTCGACCTCGCCGAGCAGGCCGCGCCGCCGTCCGACATTCCGCTCACGGCTGACGACCAGATCGAAGTGGTCCTCGACGAGTTGCCCCTCGTCGAGGTGCCGGTCGAAGCGGCGCGTGCCGAGCCGGCCGATCTCGTCGAGCCGCCGGCTGCCGAGGTGAAGGCAGAGCGTGAGGCTCGGCTTCGTCGCGCTGGTGTGATTCCGATGCCGGTGTCCAGACCGGCGGCCGTCGTTGCCATTCCGGCCGGTGCCGCGCTTCCGGCGCTCGAACGGTTCCTGCGCTCCGCCCAGGCGCGCCGCCGCCAGGTCTCGTCCGAGTCAGTGGCCTGACCGTCTGGACGACAGTCCAGACCCACTGGCATACTTATGGGCTATGTCACTGCTGAAACCCCTCTGCCTGATGGTGGTGTGTGCGCTCACGGCTCTGGCCTCGCCGGCCTGGGCGCAGGACGCGCCGCCAAAGACGTGGTCTGGTTCGTTCGGCGCGGGTCTCTCGCTGACTCGCGGCAACAGCGACACCACGAACATCAATCTTTCGTACGACGTGAAGCGCGACCCGTCGGATCACTTCGTCTTCACGAGCAAGGGCCTGTATCTTCGGGGCGACACCGACGGTGAGGTCTCGGCCAGCCGCCTGGGCCTCGAGGCCCGGATGGACCGGAAGCTCAGCGAGCGGACGTCACTCTTCGTCCAGGTGCAGTACCTCCGGGACCGCTTCAAGGAGATCGACTACCTCGTCACGCCGACCGTGGGTATCTCGCAGTACCTGGTCAAGTCGGACGCCACCGAGCTCGAGGTCGACGTGAGCGTCGGCGGCGTGTGGGAGAAGAACACGGGTCGCGACACCCGGGCCGACGGCGCGCTCAACGCCGGGCAGCGGTTCAAGCAGAAGCTCTCGGACACGGCCGAGTTCACCCAGCGCGTGACCGCGCTCTGGAAGATGCAGGACTTCGACGACAGCCTGTACTCGTTCGGGCTGGGCGTGGCGGCGGCCGTCACGAGCCGCACGCAGCTCAAGTTCGAGGTCATCGACACCTACAAGAACAAGCCCCCGACGGCCGAGGTCAAGAAGAACGACGTCTCGATGCTGGTGTCGTTCGTGTTCAAGATTTAGAGCCGCCAGCGCGAGTATCATGGGCGCGATATGCGCCGAGCACACGTTGTCCTCATGCTCTTCGGCGCGGCCCTCACGCTCCCGGGCGTGGAGGCTGCGCGCGTCCAGACGCCCGTCGCCACGCTCATCCGGAACGCGGTCGTGCTCGACGGTACGGGCGCGCCCGGCCGCCGGGCCGACGTGCGGGTCGTCGGCGACCGCATCGCCGAGGTCGGCACGCTCGCGCCTCAACCCGCCGACCGTCTCGTGGACGCGGGCGGCCTCACGCTCGCACCGGGCTTCATCGACACGCACAGCCACCACGATCGGGGGCTCTTCGATCGGCGTGACGCGCTCGGCGCCGTGAGCCAGGGCATCACGACCATCGTCGTGGGGCAGGATGGCGGGTCGCCGCTGCCGCTTTCGGATTTCTTCGCGCGTCTCGATGCTACGCCGCCGACGGTCAACGTGGCGGCCTACGTCGGCCACGGCACGGTCCGGCGCGCCGTGCTCGGCGACGACTACAAGCGGCCGTCGACAACCGTCGAGGTCGCGAAGATGCGGGCCCTCATCGAGGGCGAGATGCGTGCCGGCGCGCTCGGCCTGTCCACCGGACTCGAGTACGACCCCGGCATCTACTCGACGCCGGAGGAGGTGGTGGAGCTTGCGCGAGCCGTGGCGCCGTTCGGCGGGCGCTACATCAGCCACATGCGCAGCGAAGACCGGGACGTGTGGAAGGCCGTCGACGAGGTCATTTCCATCGGCCGCGCCACGGGCATTCCCGTCCAGGTCGGCCACATCAAGCTGGCGATGAAGAGCCTGTGGGGACAAGCCGGCCGGCTCATCGAGGTGCTCGAACGCGCGCGCGCGTCGGGCGTGGATGTCACCGCCGACGTGTACCCCTACACCTACTGGCAGTCGGGGATGACGGTGCTCTTTCCCGAGCGCAACTTCACGGACCGGGCCGCCGCGGAGTTCGCCCTGCGCGAGCTCGTGACCCCCGAGAACCTGCTCGTCGTCGGATTCGAGCCCGACCCGGCGCTCGACGGCCTCACGCTTGCCGCGATCGCGGCGCGCCGCGGCACCGACCCGGCGCAGACGATGATGGACCTCATTCGCGAGTCGAACGGCAGCGGTCCGGGCATCGTGGCCACGAGCATGGACGAGCAGGACGTGGCCCGGCTCATCGCCTGGCCGTTCGCGAACATCTGCAGCGACGGCGCGCTCGACGGCGCGCATCCGCGCGGCTTCGGCGCCTTCACGCGCGTGCTCGGCCGCTACGTGCGCGAGGAGCGCGTCGTGTCGCTCGAAGAGGCCGTGCGGAAGATGACGACCCTCGCGGCCGAACACGTCGGCATCACGGGCCGGGGCGCCATCAAGCCCGGGCAGTTCGCCGACCTCGTGCTGTTCGATCCGGACACGGTGGCCGACCGCGCCACCACGGCCGACCCGCATGCGGTGTCGACCGGCATCCGGTACGTGTGGGTCAACGGCGAGCTCGTGTTCGACGAAGCGCAAGTGACGAGCGCGCGTCCCGGGCGCGTGATTCGACGGGCGGCCGGCCGGTGATCCAGCCGCAGGTCGCCGGTCGCCGGGTCGGACTGACTCTCCCAGGGGCGTTGGCGCTCGCGCTGGTGCCGCTCGTCGCGGCCGGCTGCCGCTGGGGCGCCGCGTCGCCGCGCGCCGACGTCCTGTTCCGGGGCGGGGCCATCTACACGGTCGACTCGGCGCAGCCGTGGGCCGAAGCCGTCGCGGTGACTGACGGCCGGATTACGTTCGTCGGAGAGGAACAACAGGCGTCGGCACTCGTCGGGCCCGACACCGAGATCATCGATCTCGGTGATGGCCTGCTCCTGCCGGGTTTCCACGATACCCACGTGCATCCGGTGAGCGGAGGCATGGAGCTTGCCGAATGTAATCTGAATCCGGCCACTTCGATTCCCGACATCGAGCGCATCGTCGCCGACTGTCTGGCGCGCGAGCCGGACGCGCCGTGGCTGCGCGGCGGCGGCTATCAACTCACCCTCTTCAATGACGGCGCGGCATCCAGGCAGCTGCTCGACCGGCTGGTTCCGGACCGGCCGGCCTTTCTGAGCTCGGCCGACGCGCACTCGGGCTGGGCGAACACGCGGGCGCTTTCGGTTGCCGGCATCACGCGCGACACACCGGATCCGCCGCCCGACGGCGTCATCGTGCGCGAGGCCAACGGCGAGCCGCAGGGCACGCTGCGCGAGGCGGCGATGTCGCTCGTCGAACGGCACATTCCGCGACGTACCGACGCACAGGTGCGGGCTGGCCTCGACCGGGCGCTCGTGATCGCCGCCTCTCGCGGGATCACGACCCTGCACGAGGCGAATGCCAATGAGCGGTTCCTGCGCGCGTATGTGGCGGCCGACGCGGATGACGCGCTGACGGCGCGCGTGATCGTGGCGCTCAGGACCGACCCGGCCCTGGGCGTCGATCAGGTTGCTGATCTGGTCGGGCTCCGTGACGCGCACAGGGGAACGCTCGTGCGTCCGGTTGCCGCCAAGATCTTCCTCGACGGCGTGATTGAAGGGGGCACGGCGGCGCTCATCGAGCCCTACGTCGATCGCCCCGGGTTCCGCGGTGACCTGCGCTGGGAGCCGGACGTGCTGACCGCCACCGTGCTGGCTCTGGACGAAGCCGGCTTCAAGGTGCACTTTCACGCCATCGGCGATCGCGCCATCCGCGTCGCGTTCGACGCGCTCGAGGCGGCCCGCGCGCGCGATGGCGGCGCGGGGCCCCGCCACATCCTGGCCCACATCCAGCTTTTCGATCCCGCCGACATTCCCCGGTTCGCTTCGCTCGGCGCCGTGGCGTCGTTCCAGCCGCTCTGGGCGTATGCCGACACGTACATCACCGACCTCACCGAGCCGCGCCTGGGTCCGGCGCGTTCGCGGTGGCTCTATCCCATCAGGAGCGTTGTCGACACCGGCGCGATCGTCGCCGGCGGCAGCGACTGGTCCGTGTCCTCGATGAATCCGCTGCCGGCGATCGAGGTCGGCATCACGCGACGGGACTCGGATGCGGCCGCGGGGCCGGCGTGGATCCCGGAGGAGCGCGTCGACCTCGAGACGATGATTCGGCTCTATACGATGGGTGGCGCGCTGGCTGGGGACCTCGAGGAGGAATCCGGCTCGATCGCAGTGGGCAAGTCCGCGGACCTCGTCGTGCTCGACCGGAACCTGTTCGAGATCGCGACCACCGACATCAGCGACGCGCGCGTGCGGCTGACGATGCTGGCCGGGCGGATCGTGTACCGCGATGGCCGCGACCGCTGACGTCGTCATCATCGGCGGCGGGTGCATGGGCGCGAGCGTCGCCTGGCATCTCGCGCGGCTCGGGATCACGCGCGTCGTCCTGCTCGAGCGCGAGCCGGTGCTCGGCGCCGGATCCACCGGGCGCAACGCCGGCGGCGTGCGGCACCAGTTCTCGAGCGACGCGAACATCAGGTTGTCGATCGAGTCGATTCGGATGTTCGAACGGTTCGAGGCGGAGGTCGGCGCGCCGCTCGACTTCTGGCAGGACGGATATCTGTTCCTCGTGTCGGAACTGGGGAATGTAGAGGCGTTCCGGCGGGGCGTCGAGCTGCAGCGGCGACTCGGCGTGGACGTCGCGTGGCTGACGCCGGAGGATGCCGTCCGGCTCGCGCCGGGGCTTCGCGCCGACGGCGTCGCCGCGGCCACGTTCTGCGCGCGTGACGGCATCGCCGATCCGTCGGGTGTGACACACGGATTCGCGCGTGGTGCCCGGGAACGCGGGGTCGAGATCCGGCGAAGCACGGAGGCCACGTCCATCACGCGCGCCGGCGGCCGCGTGACCGGCGTCGAGACCACGTCCGGTGCCATCAGCGCGCCCGTCGTCGTCAATGCCGCCGGCCCGTGGGCCGGCCGCGTCGGGGCGATGGCCGGCGTCGATCTGCCGGTCACCCCCGTGCGGCGTCACATTCTGATCGCCGCGCCGCCTGCCGGCGGGTGGGGCGAAGGCGTGCCGAAGAACCGGATCATGGTCATCGACTTCGACACGACGTTCTACTTCCACCGCGAGGGCGCCGGTGTGCTCTTCGGGATGGGGGAGAAGGACGAGCCCGCGGGGTTCGACACGACGGTGCAGTGGGACTTCGTCGAGCGGGTGATTCCCGTGGCCGAACGCCGGCTGCCGGCGCTCGGCGAGGCGTCCATCAGCCAGGCCTGGGCGGGCCTGTACGAGATGACGCCCGATGCCATGCCGCTCATTGGCGCCGTGCCGGAGGTCGACGGGCTGTTCGTCATCGCCGGGTTCAGCGGCCATGGCTTCCAGCATTCGCCGGCGGCCGGCCGCATTCTGGCTGACCTGATAGCCGGGCGAGACCCGGCATTCGATCTGTCGCCGTTTGCGCCCGCGAGGTTTGCGTCGGGCGCTCCGGCCGGCGAAGCGCACGTCGTCTGACCACGGCGAAACTGCTGGACGACTAGGGGCACACGGCGCGACCTGTCTTGCCCAGCCGCTCAGCCGCAGATCTGGGCGGTCACCTCGCGCGCCAGCCACGGGGCGATTGAGTACTTCCCGGTGTCGATCGAAAAGTACGAACCGGTCCGCGTGATGCCGACGCGGTCGCGGCGGTGGAGCGTCGATGCCGGGTCAGCCAGCGAGCCCTGGCCGCAGGCGCACACCCAGCCACCTTCGAGGCGGACGTCTTCTGCGTGCGCTCGCAGAACCTCCACGCGACGAACGATGCGTCCAATCCGGTCGACGATGGCCTCCGTCATCCGCGCGCGGTCGGCTGCCGTGAACGCGGGAACCTCAGGCGGGCTGACCTCGGTGCCTTCGGCGACGAGGCCCGCCAGGTACCACGAGAGGTAGAAGTCCCGTCCGTTGTAGTTCTTGATGTCGCCGAACGGGCCGGTGGCAATCACCGTATTCGGGACGTCGACGACATGCGACGTGCGGAGGAAGACGGACAGTCTGAAGCGATGGGACCACGAGTGTGGCAGCCCGAGACCGAGCCCGGCGTCGACGGCCAGCCGGCCCTCCCAGAGCGCGTTGACCACGACGTCGAAAGGGCCGTCTGCGTCGCGGTCGGTCTGTACGCTCCACGGCGGGCCGGCCGATCCGGCGCCGTGTCGCACGCCGAGCACGGACGTACGCATGCGGAGGTCGATGCGGGGCTCGGCCGCGAGCGCGTCGATGAAGCGGTCGGCCAGCCATAGTGTCGAGACCGAGCGCTCGGGCACCCGGAAGCCGGCGGCAATGCGCTCGGTGTCGTAGTGCGCGTCGAGCTCCGATCCGGTGAGGCGATGCGGTCGGCCGGTTTCGATAGGTGCCAGATAGCGGTCCGCGTGTCCGTGGCTGCAGATGAGGGAACCCACCGACTGGAAATAGCGGCCGGCCGAATCGGCGTCCACCACCGAGTCCCGGTCAATCAGGAACGTGTCGATGTCGGGCGTGATGGCCGGGTCGATCGAACAGCCCACGAGCTCTTCGACGAGCGGCTTGAAGGCGAGGCCACCGGGCAGGATGCGCCGTGCGGTGGCCAGTGACGGGTCGGCGGCGTACAGGTAGCCAAGGTGGATCTTGCCCTCGTTCCAGCGGCTCGCGCCGGTGAACGGGACCGGAGCCCGGTCGAACAGCGTCACGCGCACCCCGCGCCGCGCCAGGAACAACGCGGTCGAGACACCCATGATCCCCGCGCCAAGGACGGCGACGTGCACGCGAGCCTCCTTCGGACTGCCGCCGAGATTGTATGCTACAGGCCGAGTCGCCGACGGTATCGGCGACGCGTGTTGCGTATGTCCAGTTCTCCGATCGTCTCGGTCATCATCGCGACCTACAACCGCAGCCGTGTCCTGGCGCACGCGGTTGAGAGCGTCAGGCGTTCCACCCTCGACGACTGGGAGCTGATCGTCGTCGGCGACCACTGCACCGACGACACGGACGAAGTGGTCGCGTCATTTGCCGACTCACGGATCACGTACGTCAACCTGCCGACCAACGTCGGAGAGCAGTCCGGACCGCACAACGAAGGTGTGAGCCGGGCGCGCGGACGGTACGTCGCCTATCTGAACCATGACGACATGTACTTTCCCGACCATCTGGCCTCGGCGATCGCCTGCTGCGAGGCATCGAACGCGGACCTTGCGTGGGTGCCGCTGCTCGTGGCCTTGCCGTCGTCGGAGGCTGATCTGGCGGCCCGCCGCTGGCGCTTTCGCCTCAGCGGGGTGCCTGTCGATGACGGCTACGACCCGCGGGTCTTCGTGTTTGCGTCGGCGTGGGTGCTGACGCGGGACCTGGCCGAACGCGTCGGGCCCTGGCGGTCGGCGCGCCAGACGTTCGTGTCGCCCTCGCAGGACTGGTTGTTCCGTGCCTGGCGGTCCGGCGCGACGATGCGGTTTCTGCCGCGTGCCACGGTGCTGGCCGTGCCGTCGGGCGCGCGCACCGGCAGTTATGTGAACGCCCGGAGTCCCGAACACGATTACTTCGCGCGGCAGATGCGCACCGATCCGGAGTTTCGATACGCGGCACTCGACGCGGCATCGATCGCCGGCGAGCGCGAGGCGAACCGTTACCGGTACGGGCTGGCCTGGCTCGAAGCAGTCCGTGCCCTGGCGTACCGGCCTGTCAGCGCGGTGGCAATGCGGTTCGGAATCCATCCGAACGCGCCGTGGTTCGCGCTGCGGTACGGACGACGAGGCAACCTCGTCAATGCCATTCGCCGCCGGACGGGCCTGCAGGACCTCGCCTGACCCCGGGCCACCGGCTCAGCGCGGCGACGCGCGCCACTCGCGCCAGGTCGACACGGCAATCGTCAGGAGCGTCAGCGGGATCACGAAGGCCACCATCGTGACCCGGAACTCATCGACCGCGGAATGCTCGGTCGCGGTGAGGATGAGGTAGATGACATACGCCGCGTAGTAGGCAAGGAACACCGCGCCTTCCCAGCGCGCGATCGTGTGGCCGGTGAAGAAGATCGGCAGGCACGCGATGGCGACGGCCACCATGAAGGGCATGTCGACGGCGACGACGCCCGGCGCGACGGCAACGCCCGCGGGAGCCACCACGGCCGCGACACCCAGCACAGACAGAATGTTGAAGATGTTGCTGCCGACCGCGTTGCCGACGGCGATGTCGCGCTCGCCCTTGACGGCGGCCACGACCGACGTGGCGACTTCGGGCATCGAGGTGCCTGCGGCCACGACCGTCAGTCCGATGACCAGCTCGCTCACGCCCAAGGCGCGCGAGAGCTCGACGATGCCCTCGATGAACCACCGCGAACCAAGGACCAGCATCACCAGGCCTGCGGCCACCAGCGCCGCGTCGGCGAAGATGCGCCGCCAGGTCGGGGCGGGATCGCCTGTGAAAGCCTCGGCGTATTCTGCCTGGACCTCGCGGTTGTGCTCGCGGCGGCTGCCGACGATGAGAAATGCCGTGTAGCCCACGGCTCCGGCCGCGAGCACGATCCCTTCCAGCCGTCCAAGTGTGCCGTCGAACGCGAGCGCCCACACGAGCACCGAGACGCCGATCATCACCGGCACGTCGAGGCGAATCAGTTGCTGCGCCACCACGAGCGGCGTGATGAGCGCCGACAGCCCCAGGATGAACAGGATGTTGAAGATGTTGCTGCCGATGACGTTCCCGAGCGCGATGTCAGCCTGTCCGCGGAGCGCCGACTGGACGCTCACGGCCAGTTCGGGGGCGCTCGTACCGAAGGCGACGACCGTGAGGCCCACCACGAGGGGGGAGATGCCGATCGCGGCCGCAAGCCGGCTCGCGCCCCGCACGAGGACTTCAGCGCCGGCGGTGAGCACGGCAAGCCCGCCGGCCAGGAGCAGCCACGTCATACGTAACGGTTATGCCCCGGACGTCTCAGCCGCCTCAACCGCATTCTTGAGGTCGTGCAGGTCGTGGGTCATCGCATCGCGGATCTTGCCCGTCATCGCCCAGCCGATGGGAGCCATGAGCCGCGCCGGCAGCGTCCGCGTGTCGAAGTTGAACTCGATCGTCACGTCGGTGCCTGCGTTCTTCGGCTCGAAGGAAAAGACCGTGTCCATTTGCGCGCCACGGTCGTGGGCCGTGATCGTGTACCCGTGGTTGCGGTCGAAGGCGGTGATTTCCATTTCCTCGCTGATGTCCCGGCCGAGCACATGCCGGGTTTCTCGCCAGCGTGTGCGCAGGTTGAAGCCGCCCGTGCTGAGCAGCTCGACTTTCTTGATGCCGTGTACCCGCTCGGTCAGGTGATCCAGGTCCGTGAAGTAGCTGAAGACGTGGTCGACCGGCGCGGCAATGTGACTCGTGACAGTCACGGTCGTCATGGCTTCCTCCTTCCCCGGACGGCCAGTGTTTCGCGCGTCGGCCGCCCGTCGGCGGCGCCGTGTGCGCAATGCGCGAGTGTCCAGGAACGGAGACAGGCCGTGCGCAGCCCGGCGACGCGTCGCTACCGCCAGATTAGCACGCCGTGGGGCGGCCGGGGGCGGTGTAGTATCCACGTCGGAAGGAGGCTCGATGCCTGCAAGCAGCGTGACCCTGTACCGGTGGGACGACATGCCCAAGGAGCGCGTGGCCGAGAAGTTCGAGCGGCGGCTCGTCACTGGCGAGCGCGTGATGCTCGCGCACGTCTACCTGAAGAAGGGCTTCGTCGTGCCCCGGCACCAGCACGACAACGAGCAGATGACCTACATCCTGGAAGGCGCGCTCCACTTCTGGATCGGCGAGGACGAATCGCAGGAGCTCGTCGTGCGGGCAGGCGAGGTTCTGCATCTGCCGTCCTGGGTGTGGCACAAGGCCGAGGCGATCGAAGACACGCTCGACGTCGACATCTTCAGCCCGCCCAGAGAGGACTGGCTCAACAAGACCGACGCGTACCTGCGCAAGTAGGGGCCGCCATGGATCTGGGACTGCGGAATCGAGTAGCCATCGTCGCGGCCGGCAGCAAGGGTCTCGGACGCGCGGTGGCCGAGGAGCTGGCGGCCGAAGGCGCGGCCGTCGTCATCTGCGCGCGTGGGCGCGAGGCGCTCGACGCCACCGTCACACACATCAGGCAAGCGGGCGGACGGGCACACGGCGTTCAGGCCGACGTGTCCAGCCCGGCTGACGTCAGTCGTTTCGTCGAAGAGGCCGTGCGCACGTTCGGGCCGGTGGACATTCTCGTCACCAACTCGGGCGGGCCGAAGCCGGGCCAGTTCGAGACGCTGACCCCGGCCGACTGGGAGGACGCCACACGGGTGCTGCTCACGAGCGCCGTCGGCTTCACACAGGCCGTACTGCCGGGGATGCGCGAGCGGCGATTCGGGCGCATCCTCAACATCACGTCCATCGCGGCCAAGCAACCGGTCGACGGCCTGATGCTCTCGAACAGCCTGCGAGCGGCCGTGACCGCTTTCGCGCGCACGCTCGCCAACGAGGTCGCCTCCGACGGCGTGACCGTCAACAACCTGATGCCGGGCTACACCCGCACCGAACGCGTCGTCGAGCTCTCCGAACACCGGGCGGCCACCGAGAACACGACGACCGAGGCCATCATCGGACAGTGGGAACGGGAGATTCCGATGGGGCGCATCGGCGAGCCGCGTGAGTTTGCCGCGCTCGCCGCGTTCCTTGCGTCAGCCCGCGCCAGCTACATCACGGGACAGTCGATTGCCGTTGACGGAGGGTGGATCAAGAGCATCTACTGACGGGGAATCTGGGATCTTCGATCTGGGATCTCAGGGCATCTGGGAATCGAGGAATCTGGGAATCTGGGAATCTGCGAGCCTCGCAGTCCGGCAGTCTCGCAGTCGATCTCAGATCAAGAGATCACCAGATGCCCTGAGATTGCCAGAGTCCAGATTCCAGATCCGCATTCACCGCCCGCTCATCAGCCTCGCGAGTTCTTCGTCGGACCAGCCGCCGCCGAGGGCGCGATACAACTGGACGGAGGCGATGAGCTCGGCCTGCTGGCTGCGGGCGAGGTTGGTTTCGGCCGCGAACAGCACGCGCTGCGCGTCGAGCACTTCGAGGTAGTCGGTGACGCCGCCGCGGTAGCGGATGTCGCTCAGCCGAAGGGCCTCGCGGGCGGCGCCCACCTGGATCTGCTGCTGGGCGATCCGCTCGCGGATCTTCTGCAGCGTGACCAGCGTGTCGGCCACTTCCCGGAGCGCCGTCAGGATCGCGCGCCGGTAGAGGACCACCGCCTGTTCCACCTGCGCCCGGGCGACCTCGATGTTGGCGGTACCGCGCCCTGAGTCGTAGAGCGTCCAGTCGACGGTCGGTCCCCAGGAGAAGACGCCGCTCTCGTCGCCGCTGAAGACCTGGTTCAGCATCGTGCTGAGCGATCCGAAGAAGGCCGTCAGGCCGATGCGCGGAAACGGGAACGCACGGCCCATCGCGACGCCGATCCGCGCGGTGGCGGCGGCCAGCTGCTGCTCGGCCTGCCGAATGTCCGGCCGGCGCTCGAGCAGCTCGGCCGGCAGGCCGACGGGAATCTCGGGCGACACGGTCTCGGTGAGGGCAGTCGACGGCCGGGCGACGGACCCGGGTGCGCGGCCGAGCAGGACGCTCATGCGATTCTCGATCTGCTGCGCCTGTTCCTCGAGGCTCGGCAGCTCCGCGCGGGTTGCCGCCAGCTGGCTCAGGGCCTGCTGTTCGTCGATGCCCGCGGCGATTCCGCCCTGAATCCGGAGCCGCGTGAGGTCGAGCGACGCCTGCTGCAGGTCGATGTTGCGGCGGGTGATGGCGATGAGCTCATCGGTCACGCGCAGCTCGAACCACGACGAGGCGATGTCACCGACGAGGGACGTCATGACGGCCCGCGCGCCATCTTCGGTCGCAAGCAGGTCGGCCTGCGCGGCCTCCGACGCACGCCGCAGCCGGCCGAAGATGTCGATCTCCCACGTGAAGGCCAGCCCGAGCGAATACAGGCTGCGCAGCCAGCTCTCGTCCGACGACACGCGGGTGCGCGGCTGAGCCCCGGCCGTGCCCGAAAGCGTGGGACCGAGGTCGGCCTTGGCCGCCGACGCGCGCGCGCGGAACTCGTTGATGCGCGCGAGCGCGAGCCGCAGGTCGAGGTTCTCGTTGATCGCCTGGCCGATGAGCGCCTGAAGCTCGGGT
This sequence comes from uncultured Acidobacteriota bacterium, assembly GCA_963752045.1. Classification (GTDB taxonomy): domain Bacteria; phylum Acidobacteriota; class Vicinamibacteria; order Vicinamibacterales; family SCN-69-37; genus DATKDF01. The sequence continues at coordinate 363,066 of CAVVWN010000005.1, forward strand.
TCCTGGAAGCGTTCGACCCACGGCAGGTCGGCGACCGAGGCGGCTTCTTCCGGGCCGAGCACGCCCCGGTAGGCCGCTGGCGGCGTGACGACGGGACGCTCGTAGTTCGGCCCGAGCGTGCAGGCTGGCGCCGCCATCACCGTGATCACTGCGGCGAGCGGAATCAGGAGACGCCGCGGCACGCTACGCCCCTCCTTCGTGGCTGGATGCCGGGCCAGGCACACTCGACGCCACCGGCCCGGGTCTCGCTCCGGCCAGCCGCTCGACGAAGACGAAGAGCGCCGGGTAGAGGAACACACCGATGGCCGTCGCGATGAGCATGCCGAAGACGACGGCCGTGCCCATGATGGCGCGCGAGACGGCGCCCGACCCCGACGCCAGCATGAGCGGGACCGCGCCCATGATGAACGCGAACGCCGTCATGAGAATCGGCCGGAACCGCAGCCGCGCCGCCTCTTCGGCGGCCTCGAGGAGCGACAGCCCGCGTTCGTGACCGGCTTTGGCGAACTCGACGATGAGGATGGCGTTCTTGGCGGCCAGACCGATCAGCATGACGAGCCCGACCTGCACGTAGACGTTGTTCTCGAGCCCGAACATCCACACGCCCGTGAGCGCCCCCATCACGACGACCGGCGTGCCGAGCAGCACGCTCCACGGCAGCGACCAGCTCTCGTACATCGCGGCCAGGAGCAGGAACGTGAAGACGATGGCCAGGGCGAACGTCGGCCCGGCCGGCGGCGCATTCTTCTCTTCGTACGACATGCCGGAGTAGGCGTACCCCATCTCGGGCGGCAGCACGTCGGCCGCCACCGCTTCGAGCGCCGAAAGTGCCTCGCCCGAGCTGTAGCCCGGCGCCGACGCGCCCGAGAGCTCCACCGAACGCTGCAGGTTGAACCGAACCGTCAGCTCGGCGCCTGAGGTCGGCGTCACCGTAGCCAGGGTCGACAACGGAATCATCGCGCCCGTCGTCTGGCTGCGGACGTAGAGCTCGCCGATGTCTTCCGGGCGCTGGCGATAGGCCGCGTCGGCTTGAACGAAAACCCGATACAGCCGGCCGAACCGGTTGAAGTCGTTGACGAACGCGCCGCCGAGCGCCGTGTTGAGCGTGGTGAAGACGTCGGTGATCGGCACGCCCAGCTTGCGCGCCTTCTCCCGGTCGAGATCCACCGCGTACTGCGGCACGGTCGAGTCGAACGCCGTGAAGACGTTGGCGAGCTCCGGCCGGGCGTTGGCGGCGGCGATGAAGGTCCGGGACGCATCGCCCAGTTCCTCGACGGTCATCGTGCCGCTGCGATCCTGCAGGAAGAAATTGAATCCGCCCGAGGCGCCGAACCCGGGAATCGTCGGCGGAATGAACGGGAAGGCCAGCGCTTCGGGTACGCGCGAGAGCGACGCCCGCAGGTGTCCGATGATGGCCGGCAGTGATTCCTCCGGTGTCGTCCGCTCCTCCCAGGGTTTCAGCCGCACGAAGAACGTGCCGACGTTCGACTGGAACGTGCTCGTAAGCGCGCCGAACCCGCCGATCGTGTTGTAGGCCTCGACGCCTGGCGTGGCGGCGATGATCGACTCGACGTCGGCGAGCACCCGGTCCGTCCGATCGAGCGAGGCCGCATTCGGCAGCTGCACGTTGACCATCAGCACGCCCTGGTCTTCGTTCGGCACGAATCCCAGGGGGATGGCCAGGCCAAGGCGCCAGGTGACGAACGTGATCGCCGCCAGCGCCACCAGGCTCAGGGCGGCTCTTCTCGCGAGGACCATTGCCGCGGCGGTGTAGCCGCGCGTGGCCACGTCGAAGACCCGGTTGAACCCGCGGAAGAGCAGGCCCAGCGGGCCGCGGCCGGGCGGCTTCGCCGGCTTGAGCAGAATGGCGGAGAGCGCCGGGCTCAGCGTGAGCGCATTGATGGCCGAGATGACGACCGCGATGGCAATCGTGAGCGCGAACTGCTGATACAGCCGGCCGGTGAGGCCTCCGAGAAATGCCACCGGAATGAAGACGCCCGTCAGCACGAGCGCGATGCCAATCACCGGGCCCGATACCTCCTCCATGGCCTTGAAGGTGGCGTCCCTCGGGTTCATGCCGTGCTCGATGTGGTGCATCACCGCCTCGACGACCACGATCGCGTCGTCGACCACGATGCCGATGGCCAGCACCAGGCCGAACATCGTCAGCGTGTTGATGGTGAAGCCCAGCATCGGGAAGAAGATGAGCGTGCCCAGCAGTGACACCGGCACGGTCAGCAGTGGAATGACCGTGGCGCGCCAGTTCTGGAGGAACAGGAACACGACGATGATCACGAGGACGATGGCCTCGATAAGGGTGTGGAAGATCTCTTCGATCGACGCTTCGACCGCCGGCGTCGAGTCGTAGACGATCTCGTAGTCCACATCGTCCGGGAAGAAGGCCTTCACCTCTTCGAGCGTGCGGTAGAGGCCTTCGGCGGCCGCGAGCTGGTTCGCGCCCGGCAGCAGGTACACCATCAGGAGCCCGGCGGGCTGCCCGTTCAGGCGGCCGAACGACTTGTAGAACTCCCCGCCGAACTCGACGCGGCCGACGTCCTTGATGCGGACCTGGCGCCCGTCGGCCGTCGAGCGGATGATGATGTCGGCGAATTCCTCGGGCGTCGTGGACCGGCCCGGCGCGCGGACGGTGTAGGTGAACTGCTGGCCCGGGGGCGACGGCGCGCCGCCAATCTGCCCGGCCGGGGCCTGCAGGTTCTGCTCGCGGACCGCGTTGACCACGTCGGCCGAGGTCAGGCCCAGCCGGGAGAGCGCATCGGGCCTGAGCCACACGCGCATGCCGTACTCGGCGCCGCCGGCCAGCGTGACGTCCGACACGCCCTGCACGCGCAGAAGCGCGTCGCGCACGTAGATCATCGCGTAGTTGTTGAGGAACAGGTCGTCGTACGTGCTGTTCGGCGAGTAGATCGACGCGATCAGCAGAATGCTCGGGTTCTGCTTGGTGACCGTCACGCCGCGCGCGATGACGTCCTGGGGCAGGCGCGCCTGGGCCTGCGTCACGCGGTTCTGCGTGAGCATGTTGGCCGTGTCGAGGTCCATGCCGACGCGGAAGCTGACGTCGAGCTGCAGACGCCCGTCGCTCGTGTTGAGCGACTTCATGTAGATGAGGTTGTCGACGCCGTTGATCTGCTGTTCGATGGGCGTGGCCACCGACTGTTCAACGACTTCGGCGCTCGCGCCGCCGTAGGTGGCCGACACCCGGACATTCGGAGGGGCCAGCTGCGGGTACATTTCGATCGCCAGCCCCTGCAGTGCCGCCAGCCCGGCGATCACCAGCAGAATGGAGATCACCATCGCGACGATCGGGCCGACGGATGAAGAAGCTGGCCATCGCGCTAGCGTCCAGCCGTCGCGCCGGCTGGCGCCGCGGGTTCGTCGTCGATCGTCACGAGCGTGGGATTGACGGTGATGCCGGGGCCGGACTTTCTGCACGCCTTCGACGATCACGCGGTCGCCGGCGTTGAGCCCGTTTTCAATCACCCACAGCGTACCGACGCGCGGCCCACCGTCACCGGCCGTATCTCGACCGTATTCCCGCTGGAGACGACGGCCACGCTGTAGGTGGCCTGCAGTTCCTGCACGGCCTTCTGCGGGACGAGAATCGCGTTCGGGTCGCAGAATCGATGGCGATGCGCACGCGCCCGTACCTGTCCGGGCCGGATCAGGCCGTTCGGATTCGGGAACGACACGTCGATCAGCAGCGTCCCCGTCGACGGGTCGACGAGCCTGTCGGCAAAGGCGAGCGTCCCGCCGTACGGATGCGTCGACCCATCGGCCAGGACCAGTTCGAACGGCGCCTGCGACGCACGTTGGGGCAGGTCGCCGGCCTCGCGCCGGCGTGCCAGCATCAGGTAGTCGCGCTCGCTGATGCTGAACCGGGCGCGGATCGGGTCGACCTTCGAAATGCGGGTCAACAGCGTCGACTCGCCCCGGCCGACGAGATTGCCGGGGTTGACCTCGGTCTTGCCGATGAGACCGCTCGTCGGGGCGTACACCTTCGTGTACTCGACGTCGAGCTCGGCGCGGGCGACAGCCGCCTGGGCTGCTGCGACACCGGCCCTGGCGGCTTCGGCTTGCGCCACGGCCGTCTCGTACGTCTGCCGCGGAATCGCGTTCTGGTCGACCAGCGGCTTGTAGCGGGCCACGTCCTGGTCGAGGCGGGCCTGGTCGGCGATGGCCTGTGCCAGCACACCCCGGGCCTGTTCGACGTTGGCCTCGTACCTCCGCGGGTCGATCGTGTAGAGCAGCTGGCCGTCTCGAACCATCGAGCCTTCGGTGAAGTCCACGGTCTGGAGCACGCCCGACACGCGCGCGCGCACGTCGATTTCCTGGGAACCGCGCGTCTCGCCGATGGCCTCCATGCACACCGGCACGTCTCGCTGAATCACCTCCGCGATGTCGACGTCGGGCGGGGGTGGGGGCGCCGGTGGCGGAGGCTCGGCGCAGGCAGCGGAGAGGAGCGACGCGGCAATCAGTAGCCGGGAGCGCATGACCATGACCGGGGAGTCTATCGTGGCTCACCGTGTCTACCAAGGCTGGACGGACCGGCTTCGGGCCCTCACGGCCGGAACCGTTACAATGCCGCCATCGGAGGTCGTGATGCGCAGGTTCAGCTCGGTATTGGTGCTGACGCTGGTGTGGGTGTGGGCCACGGGTCATGCGCCCGTCGACGGGCAGCAGCCGGTGAAGGTGTTCATCTCGGTCGACATGGAGGGTATCGGCGGCATCGGCACGAGCGCCATGACGAGCGCGACGGGCAAGGACTACGCGACCGGCCGGCGGCTGATGACCGACGAGGTCAATGCCGTCGTGGCCGCCATCTTCGCCCGCGGGCCGGCCGAGTCCTCGTCAACGACTCGCACGGCGACATGCAGAACCTGCTGCACACCGAGCTCGACCCGCGCGTGACCTACATCCAGGGCGCCGTCAAGCCGCACGGCATGGTGGAAGGGCTCGACGACACGTTCGACGCGGCCATCTTCGTCGGCTACCACGCGCGCGCCGGCACGCCACAGGGTTTCCTCGCGCACACGGGCACCGGCTCGGTGAAGGGGCTCTGGCTGAACGGGATGGAAGTGGGCGAAGGCGAGCTCAATGCCGCGTATGCCGGCGCGCTCGGCGTGCCGGTCATCCTCGCCAGCGGCGACCAGGCGTTCGCGACGCAGTTTACGGCAACGGTGAAGGCCGGGACCGTCGTGACCAAGACCGCCGTCACGCCGCAGTCGGCCCGGCTTCGCCATCCGGCACGCGTCCGGGACGACCTGGTGCAGGCGACGACGCGCGCCCTCGACGCGCTCGGAACGGCGACGCCGTGGGCGATACGGACGCCCGTCGAGGTGAGGCTCCGCCTGTCCGATCCGACGATCACGCAGATCCTGACCGCGATTCCGGGCGTGACGCAGGCCGACGGCTTCACCGTGACGTTCACGGCGCCCGACATGGCGCACGCCTATCGGCTGATCCGGCTGATGTATCGATTCGTCAGCATCTGACGTGACGGCTCTCTCGTGCGTCCGCTCGTCGACGCGCGAAATGTCGCGGCGCTCGCGGCGGCGGCCGCGTGGCGCGCGGTTCATCGAGGCGTGGCGGTCGTTGCGGTGACCGGAAGCTCCGGCAAGACGACGAGCCGTGAATGCCTGGCGGCGATTCTCCGGCGGCGCGGTCCGACGCTCGCGACGACGGGAAACCGCAACGCCTCGTGCCGGCTGTCGAAGACGCTGCTGCAATTGCGCAGCTCGCACCGATACGCCGTCATCGAGATCGGCATCGACGCGCCGGGCCAGATGCGGCGCTGGGCCGGCGCCGTGCGACCGGACATCGCCGTCGTGCATACGGTGAACCTGACGCATCGTGAGGCCCTGCCCACCCTCGAGATCACCGCCCGCGAGAAGGCGCGCGTGCTCGACGCGCTGCGGCCCGGTGGCGTGGCGGTCCTCAACGGCGAGGACCCGTACGTGCGGGCCATGAGCTCGCCGCGGGTCTCGCGCACGGTGTTCTTCGGCGACTGTGACGGCAGCATCGCGCGGGCGGCAGACGTCCGGGCTTCGCTCGACGCGGGGCTGCGGTTCGAACTGCACACGCCAGCCGGTTCGCGGGCGCCGTACGTCTGAACCTCTACGGCGCGCACTGGACGGCGGCCGTGCTCGGGGCGGTGGCCGCCGCACTCGTGCTCGAGGTGCCGCTCGACGACATCGTCTCCGGGCTTTCGGCCGTCGGGCCGCAGACCGCCCGCATGCAGCCCGTGCCTCTACCGGGCGGCGCGATCGTCGTTCGCGACGAGCACAACAGCACGCCCATCAGTTTCCTGGCTGCCGTGGCCTTCATGCGGGGGCTGCCGAACCGCAGGCGATGGCTCGTGCTCCGAGAGGTCCGTCACCTCGACGACGATCCAGAAGGTCGCTTCCGCTGGATCGCGCGCGAGACCGCCGGCGCGTTCGAGGGCGCGCTCGTCGTCGGCGAGCATGCCGAAGTCGCCTCGGCGGCGTTCCGCGAAGCCGGCTTGCCGGCCTCGCGCGTGGTCGCGGTCTCAAGCACGCGGGAGGCGTCGGCCCGCCTCGTTACGTCCGCAACGCGGCGACGTGGCGCTCGTTCGTGGCCGCGGTCACTTCGACCACCTCACGCGCATCGTCTACGGTCAGTTCGGTGCGGTTGCCTGCTGGAAGGACGTCTGCCGCCTCAAGGGCGATTGCGACACGTGCCCGAGCCTGGGTGCCCGTGACGGAGCCGGGCATGCGACCGTGTTGCCGCCGTTCGCTCCGTCAGAACTTCACGCCGAGTGAGAACGTGACGCCGAAGTCGTTGGACTTGTCCGCGCCGCCCGGAGGGGGTCTGTCGTAGTCGTCGTAGATGGTGAACGAGGTGTAGAAGTCGGTCGAAGAGACTCTCGATTGAATTGCGCCTTCGAACTGAGCCGGATGCGGCCCGCGTCGCTCAGGCCTGGAAACGCCGTGGTACCGAAGAATCCGATTTTCGAGCTTCGGGAAGTTGTAGGTGAAGACCTCGTAGGAGAGAGAACAGCAGCGCTTCGAAGTTGCTGGTGCTCTCGCCCTCGACCGGCAGCTCCTCGTTGTACGGAACCCGCCGCCGCCTCCGAAAATCGTGCGGCCGGACTGGATGAAGGTGCGGCCAACGCCGCCGCCGATCGTGGAGCGCACGTCGAAACCCAGTTCCTGGTTGCGGTCCACGAACGCGAATCCCGGAATCATCCCACGGTTGGCAGCGAGCCCCGCGTACGGTCAGCCTGCATGCTCTGTCGCGGTGACACCTTCGTCGTCGTCCTGCACGGTGACGGTGGTGTGTAGGTGGTGCGCCACTGGAGACCCGGGGCGCCTGGCGCGACGGCACTGCGCGATCGTCGTCTGGCCGATGCACGCTCGACTGCATGTAGCGGCCCCGAAGTCCAGGTTGCCCTCGAGCAACTCCAAGCATCCGAGCTCGAGCCTGGCGGTCAGGTCGCGGCAACACCAGTTCGCCATCGCACGACGGTCGGCCCGTCGGCGCCCGCAATGGTGAGCTCGCCGGGGACGGACGTGCTGAGCGTGCCGTAGTGGAAGATGCCGCTCGTCATCTCGACCTCAAAGAGCGTGCTGGTGGTGATCGACACCACGTCGGCCCACTCGATGTTTCACCGTGCTCAGGCTGTCGGTCTTCACCTGGAGCAGCCCGCGTTGGAGCGTGCGGATCTCGCACGTCAGCCGATCGCCGTTCCTGAAGACGACGACGTCGGTCTTCTGGGCGATGGCGTCACGGGGGAAGAAGAGCCCGAACGCGAGGAACAGGATGAGTCCGGCGGTTGCTGCCCCGCCGGCGCGTGCGTGCATCAAAGCTGGACCTTATGGCGTCCGGGCCCGGCTACGGCCGTGACGTCTTCCGATGCCCCGAGTTCTGGATGATCACCTTGACGTTCTTCTCGGGTGCGTCGAGCACGGTTTCCTGCTGGTAGGCGATGCCCCCTGCCAGCTCGCCGAACGTGACGGCGAGGCCCACGTTCTCGTCGGGTTTCTCGACGTGGTTCCACCGCGATTGCGAGTATGCGGTTGTTCGCTCAGGTCGAGGTCGATCGAGAGCGCGTCGGACGGCTTGACGAAGTCGGCGAACGCGACCCGCGCACG
>CAVVWN010000006.1:0-114902 GCA_963752045.1 uncultured Acidobacteriota bacterium
CTGTATGACAGGTCAAACCACCCTGTCAAGCCCTGAACCTGGTTTGCCGCGTGGCGCCCCGAGGTCCAGGCCGCTTCCGAAGCATGCTCCGCCAAGCCCTGTTTGCCCCCACGAACACGAGGTGGTTTTGGCCTGACCGAAGCGGCTGCCCCTCCTGACCTCCGCTCGTCACAGTGACGACCGACGGGGGCAGCCCGGACCTTCGAAGATACGCCTCCCGCCGCCCAGTGTCAAATTTTGCACCAGATCGCAGCAGACGCCCTTCCCGGCGTCTCCCCCCGCGTTTCGCGCGGCCAGGCCCAGGCCCGCGGCCCGATTTCGTCTCCCAAGCCCCAGAGGCAAGCCCGGGGCAGGCGCCCGGGCCTGCGCCCTCCGCGCGGGCCGTCAGTCGATGCCCGTAATGGCCTTCTTGCTGGCCTCGGTCCGGTACTTCTCGAACCACGCCATCAGATACAGCTGCTGCAAGAGCCGATGCGACGGCCGGCGCCAGCCGTGGATACTCGTCGGGCATCCGCACCATCAGCGTGTCCGCCTTCCGCAGCATCTTGAGCGCGCGGTAGTACTCCTCGGTCTGCGTGATCGGCGTTCGCAGGTCGGACGTCGCCGGTCATGAGCATGGTCGGCGTCGTGACGTTCCCGACGTAGCTGAGCGGCGACCGCTTGAAGTAGTCGGACGGATCCTCCCACGGGTATTTCTCGAACTGCCGGTACCAGGACGTGCCGTCGGTCGTCCCCACGAACGAGTGCCAGTTGATGACCGGCCGCATCGAGACGGCCGCCCGGAAGCGGTCCGTGTGGCCGACAATCCACGCCGTCAGCACGCCGCCGCCGGATCCGCCGCACACGAAGAGATTCTCCGGGTCGATGAAGCCCTTGGCGATGGCCGCGTCCACGCCCGCCATCAGGTCGTCGTAGTCTTTGCCCGGATAGCTGTACTGGATGCCGTTGACGAACTCCTGTCCGTAGCCGGTGGACCCGCGAGGATTGGTCCAGAGCACGGCGTAACCGTTGGCGGCGAAGTTCTGATACGCCCAGTTGAAGCTGACGTCGTACATGCTCCACGGGCCGCCATGAATCCAGAGCACCATCGGGTACTTCTTCGACGGATCGAAGTTGGCAGGCTTCATCAGCCAGCCCTGCACTTCGAGCCCGTCCGACGAGCGGAAGCGAAGCTCTTCGGCATCGGCAACGGCCCGGCCCGTCATGACGTCGGCATTGACGTCGACGAGCTCGCGCATCTCGCCCGGGTTCCCAAGCGAGAACGCCACGAGGACGCCCGGCCGGGTCACGCTCGTGAGAACGCCGGCGGCCTGGCCGCTCTCGGCAAACGACACGGCCGACAGCACGTGCACGCCCGAGGTCACCCGGCGGGGCGCCATGCCCTGATCGGCCGGCGCAAACCACGTGTTTTCCTCGCCTTCCTGCTCCATCGAATAGTAGACGCCCGAGCCGTCCGGCGCCCACGTGACGTTCGACGGCGAGCTCGGCAGATTGCCCACCCAGAGCCGCTTGCGGCCCCCGCTCGAGTCCATCAGGTGCAGGCTGCTCAAGTGGTTGGTGAAGCTCTGCTGGTCGTAGCCCGTGTAGGCAATCCACCGGCCGTCGGGTGACGGCGTCGGATTCCCGTCGGGCCCCTCGCGGTCGGTCATCGGCCTGATGTCGAGCGTCGCCAGGTCGATGGCGTACACCTCCGAATCACCCAGTTCGTACTCGGCGTCCGGCTTGCGGATGCCCGACACGTAGATCGTCCTGCCGTCGGCCGACCAGGCCGGCCCGTTGTGGTTGTAGTCGCCGGACGTCACCTGGCGCGGCGTGCCCCCCACCATCGCGTCGACGACGAACACGTGGGTGTGGCCGCGAGGGCTCGGCCCCGAGCCGTCACGCGCCCAGGAGGGCGAATCCACGACGGTCTCTCGCGGCGCAAGCTGCGCGCCGCGCGGCACCGGCGGCAGCCGCACCGGCAGAATCGGCGACGTGTCCGGCACGAAATTCGTGAAGGAAATCTGCCGGCCGTCTGGCGACCAGGTGACCGAGCCCGGAGCGCGCTCGAGCCGCGTCAACTGCAACTGCTCGCGCGTGTCGGCCCACATCACGTGCAGTTGCGTCGACCCGGACCGGTCCGACAGAAACGCAATGCGCTTGCCGTCGGGCGACCAGACGGGCGACGAATCGCTCCAGTCGCCGTCGGTGAGCTGCCGCAGACGCGTGCCGTCGAACCCGATGAGCCAGAGGTTCGACCGGCTCTGGTCACTCCGCATGTCGACATACCCGCGCGAAAACAGCACAGTCGTCCCGTCAGGCGAGATGCGCGGGCTCGACACCGACTCCATGTCGTAGAAAGTGGCCTTGTCGAAATACTGCTTCTCTTGAGCGTCAGGCGCCGCGCCGAACCAGACGAACATGGTGGCCAGCGCTACCAGGGTCATGCGTCGCAACATGGGTGGGTCCCTCCTGAAAATGGCGGTGTGGGCGGAAGTGTAACCGGAAGCGGCCGCCCGGTGCGACCCGTCTGGCGGCCCGCCGCGCGCCCGCGTCGGGGAGCGGGCTTCCATAGCGGTTTGCGGTTCTCAGTAGCGGCACGGGCCGGCCGCTGGGGCTAGGAAGGGGACTGGGAGACGAGCGTGACCCGGACGGCGCGTCGGCCGACTTCCAGAATCAGCGAGCCACGGCCGACGTCGATCCGGGCCTTTGGATCGGTGACCTTCTCGCGGTCGATCTTCACCCCGCCCTGAGCCACTTTGCGGGATGCCTCGCTCGTCGAGACCGCCAGGCCGGCCGACGCCACGAGCTTGGGGAGGCCGATGGCGTCGCCCTGAACCGCCACCTCCACGTCGGGCAGGGCCTCCGTATCGAGCTCGCCCCGCGCGAACCGCGCGTCGAAGGCGTCGGCCGCGGCCCGGGCAGCCGACTCGCCGTGAAAGTCGCCGACGATGCGCCGGGCAAGTCCCACCTTGGCGTCCTTCGGATGGGTGCGCCCGGCATCGACGTCGAGCTTGAGCGCGTCAATGGCCGGCGCCGAAAGATCGGTGAGCAGCAGGTAGTAGCGCCACATCAGCGCGTCGCTCACCGACATCAGCTTGCCGAACATCTCCTCGGCCGGTTCGGCAATCCCCACGTAGTTGCCCAGGCTCTTCGACATCTTCTCCGCGCCGTCGAGCCCCTCGAGCAGCGGCGTCGTCATCACCACCTGAGCCTCGAGGCCGTAGCCAGGCATCACGTCGCGGCCGACGTTGAGGTTGAAGAGCTGGTCGGTGCCGCCAAGCTCCACGTCGGCCTCGAGGAACACCGAGTCGTAGGCCTGCGCGAGCGGGTACAGGAACTCGTGCACCGCGATGGGCTTGCCCGACTCGAAGCGCTGCTTGAAATCGCGCCGCTCGAGCATCTGGGCCACGTTGTACCGGGCCGCGAGCTTGACCATGCCGAACGACCCGAGCTCGGCCAGCCACCGCGCGTTGAAGTCCACGATGGTCTTTCCGGGGTCGAGGACGGTGAAGACCTGCGCCTTGTAGGTCTCGGCGTTCTCGGCGATCTCCTCGGGCGTGAGCGGAGGCCGCGTCTTCGACCGGCCCGTCGGATCCCCGATGAGGCCGGTGAACGAACCGATGAGGAAGATGACCCTGTGCCCAAGGTCCTGGAAGTGCTTCATCTTGCGCAGAAGCACGGTGTGCCCGAGGTGGAGGTCCGGGGCCGTCGGGTCGAAGCCGACCTTCACGGTGAGCGGCTTGCCGCGCTCGGCCGAACGCTGCAGTTTCGCCCGGAGCTCGGCCGGGCGGATGACGTCGACGCACCCTTTCGTCAGATACGCCAGCTGCTCGTCAACGGTCATGGAGAGTGAGCTTACCTTAACCCCGGTGGCCACTTGCGTTGACGAAGCCGAGCGTGGTCGGGTGTCGGAGGGCGGGCTTCAGCCCGCCCGCGGTGGGCCGGCCGTCGAAAACCACGCGCCGGCCGTCGACCCGCCAGCCTCCCGCGAGAATGCGCCGAACCGCCTCCGGATAGATCCGGTGCTCGACCGCCAGAATCCGCTCGGCCAGCCGTTCGACCGTGTCGTCGTCTTCGACGGGCACCGACGCTTGCATCACGATGGGGCCGGCGTCGAGCTCCGGCGTGACGAAGTGAACCGTGGCGCCGCTCACGCGCACGCCGTACTCGAGGGCCTGCCGCTGGGCGTCGAGTCCGGGGAAGGCCGGCAGAAGCGACGGGTGGATGTTGAGCACGGCGTCCTGGAACGCCCGGCAGAAAGACGGCCCCAGCAGGCGCATGAATCCAGCCAGGCAGACGAGCGTCACGCCCCGGGACGTGAGTGCCTCGACGAGCGCCCTATCGTAGGCCTCGCGCGACGGCGCGTCGCCGTGCGGCATCACCAGCGTCTCGATGCCGGCCTCCCGCGCCCGCGCGAGTCCGGCGGCGCCTGCGCGATTGGAAATCACCACGCCGATCGTCGCCGCCAGTCGCCCCGCCCGCACCGCATCGATGAGCGCCTGCATGTTCGACCCCCGCCCGGAGATGAGAATCCCGACAACAGGCGTCACGAGCGGAGTCACGAGGGGGACGGGTCTGTTTTCCACAGATTCTCACCAATGGGTGCCAGGTCTCGAACCGGCATGAATCGGGCACCGACCTTGCTATCAGAGGGGGTCCACCATGCCGAGACGTCGCCGATCACAGCTTCCAACGAGCTACTTTCACGTGTTGAACCGCGCCAGCCGCAAGTCGCCGCTCTTCAAGCGCCCGCCCGATTATCGGGCCTTTCTTCAGGTTCTCAAGCAGGGGCTCGCGCGGCACCCCGTGCGGCTCATCGCCTACTGCATCCTCTCGAACCACTGGCACCTCGTCGTGGGACCTACGGACCCATCCGAGCTCTCGAGGCTCATGCATTGGGTAACGGCTACCCACGCCATGCGCTGGCACCGCCGCCATCAGACGGTCGGCCAAGGCCCGGTCTATCAGGGACGATTCCGCTCCGACGTCCTCGAGAACCTCGGCGACCTCATGCGCGCCGCGCGGTACGTCGAGCGCAACGCCCTCCGCGCCGGCCTGGTCCAAAGGGCCCAGGACTGGCCCTGGTGCAGCCTGTCGGCCCGCTTCCGGCCGGAGCCACCGGTTGAGCTCGTCTCGGCCCCTTTCCTGCTGTCGGACGCGTGGGTGGACTACGTCAATGCGGCCAGAAACCCAGCCGAGGCACTGAGACCTGGCACCGCGATCGGTGAATCTGTGGAAAACAGACCCGTCCCCCTAGACGCCCTAGACGCCCTGGGCGCCCTGGGCGCGGACGGCGCCGAGGTGCCAGGCCGGCTCTCCGGCGCTGGCGAGCGACGCGACGACCTCGTCGGCGGCCTCCGGCGAGGTGACGAGCACCATGCCCACCCCCATGTTGAACGCCCGAAACATCTCCGCATCCTCGATCTGTCCCGCGCGCTGCAGCCACGCAAAGAGCGGCGGCACCGACCAGCTTCCGCGGTCAAGTGAGAACCCGAGCGGCTCGGGCAGCGTGCGCGGCACGTTCTCGGTGAGCCCGCCACCCGTGATGTGCGCCATCCCCTTGATGAGGCCCCGATCGAGGAGCGGCATGATCAGACGCAGGTACGACCTGTGGGGCCGCAGCAGCACCTCGCCAACCGTCGCGCCAAGCTCGGCGACATGGCTCGCCACGTCGAGCTTCATGACATCGAACACGAGACGCCGCGCGAGCGAATACCCGTTGGTGTGGAGTCCCGACGATGGCAGGGCGACGAGCCGGTCGCCTGCGACGATCGTCCGCCCGTCAATCACACGGTCGCGCGCGACCAGGCCCACGATGAACCCGGCGATGTCGTACTCGCCATCGGCGTAGAAGCCGGGCATCTCGGCGGTCTCTCCCCCCAGGAGCGCGCACCCGTTCTCGCGGCAGGCTTCGGCCACGCCCTTGACGATCTGTTCGGCCACATCCGGCGCAAGCCGGCCGGTGGCGAGGTAGTCCAGGAAGAACAGGGGTCTCGCGCCCTGCACGAGGATGTCGTTGACGCAGTGGTTGACGAGGTCGACGCCAACCGTATCGTGCACGCCGGTCATGAAGGCCACTTTGAGCTTGGTGCCGACGCCGTCGGCACTCGCGACGAGCACCGGCTCGCGAACGCCGGACTCGAGGGCGAACAGGCCGCCGAACGACCCGACACCCGACAGCACGCCGGGCGTGTAGGTCGATCGCGCGAGCGCCTTCACCCGGCGGACGGTCTCGTTGCCGGCGTCGATGTCCACGCCCGACTGGCGATAGTCAATCCGGTCCACTAGAACTCCAGCACGCGAATGAGCGCCTCGGCCACCTGGCGCTCCGGAGATCCCTCGGGGGCGGCCCAGTAGGCCTTCCGCACCTCGACGAAGAACCGTTCTTCCTCGAAGTCCTCGTTGAGCATGTCGAACGCGTCGCGAAGCAACAGGATCGCGTCGTCCCGAACCGGGCTCTTCGAGAGCACGCGAACCGTCACGGCCGGGTCTCTGAGCGCCACGAGGCCGATGCCGAGCGCGATTGGCGCCTGCGCTGCGGGACCCGCCTTGACTCCCACGTCGAAGAGGGAGGCCAGCACCTCGTCGTGGCCGGCCCGCGCGAGGCCCTCGGCCGCCTGCACGGCGCCGCGCAGGAGCGGCTGCCGGTCGTCGCCACCGGCCGCGAAGACGAGTGACTCGATGACGTAGGTCTTGTGCGCGTCGCAGTTCAGGCCCAGCAGACAGATGGCCGCCGACACAGTTGGCTGGAGCCGCTCCGGAACGGTGCGCTGCAACTCGACGAGCAGCGGCAACCGGGACGGGTCGCCAATCTTCCCGATGGCGGCGATGGCGTCGTCCTGAAGCGGCCCGTCGAGTCTGGCGACGGCTTCGATGGCTGACAGCGCGTAGGCGCCTCGGTAGTCGCCAATCGCTTCGATCACCGCGCCCCGGAAGTAGTCCTCTCCTCTCGACACGAGCGGCACGAGCACGTCGCGGGCCCGCCGGTCCGCCCCGTGCGCGGCGACGGCCCGCGAGAGGGCCGGCCGGACGAACTCGGACGTCTCATCCGACAGCGCCTCGACGAGCGCCGGCAACACCTCCGGGGCAGGATGGTGCTCGAACCACGCGGCCGCCACCGTGCGAATGCGGTCGTTCCGATCGGCCAGCATGTCGCGCATGAGGCCCCGCGTCGCAGACTGCGAGAATCCCGACAGCAGCACGAGCGCGCGGTACCTGACGTACTCGTCGCGGTGCTCGCGCGCGGCACGGGTCAGGGCCGGCACGGCAACCTCGACCGCGGCACGCCGCACCGTGCGGGACGCCTCCATGCGCACGTCGTACGAGTCGAGCGACGCCAGCCGGTCGATGGCCGAGGCCACCTCGGCGGCCGTCGGCGCCGGCGCCTGAATCCCGAAGGCGGCCACGCACGCGGCGACGACCGCGAGGAGCGGATAGCGACTGGGCATCGGCGGCATCAGCATCACGTCGGCGTCGGCTCCCTACTCGACGAGCTTGAGCGCCAGCTGCAGGTACGCGGCCTCGTTGCGCGGGAAGGCCACAGGGTACTTGCCTGTGTAACAGGACGTGCAATACGACTGGCGCTTGTCTCCCACGGCGCCGAGCATGCCCTCCAGACTCAGGTACCCCAGCGAGTCGGCCCCGACATACCGGCGTATCTCGTCGATCTCGTGCGTCGCGCCGATGAGCTCCGACCGTTGTGGCGTGTCGACGCCGTAGAAACACGGCGAGATCGTCGGCGGGCAGCTGATGCGCAGGTGCACCTCGCTCGCGCCGGCGGCACGCACCATCTTGACGATCTTCCGACTGGTCGTGCCGCGCACGATCGAATCGTCGACGAGCACGACCCGCCGCCCCTGCAGGATGCTCTTCACGGGATTGAGCTTCACGCGCACGCCGAAATGCCGGATGGCCTGATGCGGCTCGATGAAGGTGCGCCCGACGTAGTGGTTGCGAATGAGCCCCATCTGCAGCGGCAGGCCCGCGGCCTCGGCGTACCCGATGGCCGCGCACACGCCCGAGTCGGGAATGGGCACGACGACGTCGGCCGGCACGGGTTGCTCGGCCGCGAGCCGCCGGCCCAATTCGGTGCGCACCTCGTTGACGCTCTCGCCGAACACGTAGGAGTCTGGGCGCGCGAAGTACACGTGCTCGAAGATGCAGTGAGCCGCCGGCGCGGGCGCAAACGGGAAGACCGACCGGTCGCCGTCGGGCCCGGCAATGAACACCTCGCCCGGCTTCAAGTCGCGAATCCACTCCGCGTCGATCAGGTCGAGCGCGCACGTCTCCGAACAGACGATGTAGGCGTCGCCCAGCCGGCCGAGCGTGAGCGGACGGAACCCGTGCGGGTCGCGCACCGCAATCAGCCGATCCCGCGTGAGCAGCACGAGCGAAAACGCCCCCTGCGCCTGGGAAACCGACTCGACGATGGCCTGTTCGGGCGTGGCCGCGCGCGACCGCGCGTAGAGGTGCAGGAGCACTTCGGTGTCACTGCTCGTCTGGAAGATCGACCCTTCCGCCACGAGCGCCTCGCGCAACTCCTGGGCGTTGACGAGATTTCCGTTGTGGCAAATCGCGATCTCGCCGTGGCCGCACTCGATCAGAATGGGTTGCGCGTTCTTCAGGCCGCTCTCGCCGGACGTCGAGTACCGCACGTGCCCGACGGCGCTCGTGCCGGCAAGGCTGGCGATGCTGGTCTGGTCGAAGGCGTCGGCCACATGTCCCATCGCCTTGTGGATGCGCAACCGCTGCCCATCCGACGTCGCGATGCCCACGCTCTCCTGGCCGCGGTGCTGCAGGGCGTACAGCCCGAGGTACGTCAGATTCGCCGCCTCGGGATGGCGGAAGATGCCGAACACGCCGCACTCTTCGCGAAACTTGTCCATCACGTGAAATGGCCCCGCTCTTCCCCGGTTCCAAGCGGCGCTCGCGCCGCTACGCCACGCGCCCGCCGAGCTCGGTGGCCAGGCTCTCACCCCAGCTCGCCTCTGCCTGATGCAGGGCGCAGTCAATCACGACGCGGCCGGCGACGGCAATGCGGATGGCGTCGCCGCCCGTCCGCCCGATCCGCGCCGCCGGCACGCCGGCCGCCGACGCGGCCTCGAGCACCGCGGCCAGCGCAGCCGGCTCCACGCTCACGACCGCGCGGGAGGCCGACTCGCCGAAGAGCGTCGCCGCGATCGGATCGAGACCGTCGGCCGATGGCGCGCCCTCGAGCGACACGTCGACGCCGATGCCGCCGCTTTCGAAACAGCATTCCGCCAGCGCGACGGCCACGCCACCCTCGGCGCAGTCGTGGGCAGACCTGATGCGATCGCCAGCGGACAGCTCGACGAGCAGCCCCTGCAGCGCACGCTCGCGTCCGAGGTCGAGCGCGGGCGGCCGGCCGCTCACGCGGCCGTGAATCGTGGCCAGCCACTCGCTGCCGCCCAGCTCGCCCAGGTTCTCGCCGAAGAGGACCACGTCGAGCCCGGCCTCCGGAAACACGCGGGCGCGAACCTTCCCGGCATCCTCGATGAGGCCGACCACGCCGATGACCGGCGTCGGCAGCATCGGCGCGACCGTCCGTCTCGTTGTACAGGCTGACGTTGCCGCCGGTGATGGGAATGTCGAGCGCGCGGCAGGCCTCGCCGATGCCAGCCACGGCCTCGGCGAACTGCCACATGATCTCCGGCCGTTCGGGATTGCCGAAGTTGAGGCAGTTGGTGGCCCCGATCGGCGTGCCGCCGGCGCACGCCACGTTCCGGGCCGACTCGGCAAGCGCAAGCCGGGCGCCGGCGCGCGGATCCAGATAGCAGAACCGCGCGTTGCAGTCGACCGACATGGCGAGCGCGCGCCGGGTGCCCTTCACCCGCACGACGCCGGCGCCCATGCCGGCCAGCACGATCGTGTTCGTGCGCACCATGTAGTCGTACTGGCGGTAGATCCACCGCTTGCTCGCGACGGTGGGCGACGCCAGCAGGCGCAGAAACACGTCGGCTGGCGCCGGGCTCGCGGCGAGCTCGCCCAGCTGGAATCACGGCGAGCGCCTCCCGCCCGGCCGGTGGCGCAAACGGCCGACGGTAGAGCGGCGCCTCGTCGGTGAGGGCGAGGTTCGGCATTTCGGCCACCACCGTGCCGTGGTCCTTCACCCGCAGCAGCCCGTCACCTGTGACCACGCCAACCTGCACCGCGTGCAGGTCCCACTTCTCGAAGATGCGCCTCGACCTCAGCCTCGCGGCCGCGCTTGACGATGAGCAGCATGCGCTCCTGCGACTCGGACAGCATGATCTCGTAGGGTGTCATGCCCGTCTCGCGCTGCGGCACGGTGGCGACGTCGATCTCGATGCCGCACGCCGCCGCGCGATCCGGTCTCGGACGTCGCGCAGGTGAGGCCAGCCGCGCCCATGTCCTGGATGCCCACGACGGCGTCGGTCGCCATCACTTCGAGGCAGGCCTCGAGCAGGAGCTTCTCCATGAACGGGTCGCCCACCTGCACGGCCGGCCGCTTCTCGGCCGAACGGCTCGTCGAACTCGGCCGAGGCCATCGTCGCGCCGTGGATGCCGTCGCGGCCGGTCTTCGCGCCGACGTAGTACACCGGGTTGCCGACGCCGCTCGCCGCGCCCGCGCACGAGCGTCGTCGCGCGTGGCGATGCCGAGGCAGAACACGTTCACCAGCGGATTGCCGGCGTAGCTCTCGTCGAACATGACCTCGCCGCCGATGGTCGGGATGCCGATGCTGTTGCCGTAGCCGCCGATGCCAGCCACCACGCCCTTGACGATGCGGCGCGTGCGTGCGCTCGAGAGCGGACCGAAGCGCAGCGCGTCGAGCAGCGCGATGGGCCGCGCGCCCATGGTGAAGATGTCGCGGATGATGCCGCCCACGCCGGTGGCGGCGCCCTGATACGGCTCGATGAACGACGGATGGTTGTGCGACTCGATCTTGAAGACGGCGGCAAGCCCGTCGCCGATGTCGACGGCGCCCGCGTTCTCGCCCGGCCCCTGCAGCACGCGCGGGCCCCTCGGTCGGCAGCGTCTTCAGATGCACGCGCGAGCTCTTGTAGCTGCAGTGCTCCGACCACATCACCGAGAACATGCCGAGCTCGGTCAGGTTCGGCTCGCGGCCGAGCAGCTCGACGATGCGCTCGTATTCGTCGGCTGTCAGGCCGTGCCGCTCGAGCACGGATGCGTCAATCGTCATCGCGACCCCGCATGCACGGCCCCCCGCGAGGCCAGGCTCTCGACGACCGATTCGAAGATGATGCGCCCGTCGGCGCTCCCGACCGCGTCCTGGCACGCCCGCTCCGGATGCGGCATCAGGCCGACGACGTTTCGCGCGGCGTTCGCGATGCCGGCGATGTTGTTGATCGACCCGTTCGGGTTGGCGGCATCGGTCACCGCCCCGCCTGCGTCCGCATACCGGAACACGACGCGGCCCTCGGCCTCGAGCTCGGCAATCGTCTCCGGAGGCGCGAAGTAGTTGCCCTCGCCGTGCGCGATGGGAATGCGCAGCACCTGTCCGACGGAGGCCGCCCGCGTGAACGGCGTGTCCGTGCGCTCCACGCGCAGGTGCACCATCTCGCAGTGAAACTTGAGGTCGCGGTTCCGGAGCATGGCGCCCGGCAGCAGCCCGCACTCGAGCAGGACCTGAAAGCCGTTGCAGATGCCGATCATCGGCCCGCCAGACTCGGCGAACCTCCTGACGTCGGCCATGATCGGCGAGAAGCGCGCGATCGCGCCGGTTCGCAGGTAGTCGCCGTGCGAGAACCCGCCGGGGAGCACGACGACGTCGGCCTCGCCGATCGACGTGTCCTTGTGCCAGACGAACCGGGCCGTGTGGCCAAGCACGTGCTGGATGGCGTACTCGGCGTCGTGGTCGCAGTTCGATCCGGGAAACACGACGATCGCAAACGTCACGATGCCCCTCCAGCCGCCGCCGAGAGCTCGATCCGGTAGCTTTCGATCACCGGATTGGCGAGCACGCGGTCGGCCACCTCGGCCGCGAGCGCGCGCGCCTCGGCCTCGGACGCGACGTCGAGCTCGAGCTCGAAGTACTTGCCCTGCCGGACGTCGCCAACCGACCCGTAGCCGAGCGAGTGGAGCGCCTCGGCAATCGTGTGGCCCTGCGGATCGAAGACCGACGGTTTGAGCGTGACGAACACTTTCGCTTTCACGTTCTGGCTCTCCCGGGCGGCATGGCCGCCGTCAGCTCGACGGGGTGAAGACCCGGTCGAAGATTGCGTCCACGTGCCTCATCTGGGCGTCGAGATCGAATGCCTCTTCCACGTCTGCGTTCGAGAGCACGGCCACGACGTCCGCATCGGCCATGAGCAGGTCCTTGAACGGCTTCCCCTCGTGGAACGACCGCATGGCATTCCGCTGGACCCACTCGTAGGCCTGCTCGCGCGACACGCCACGCCGGGCGAGCGCGAGGAGGACACTGCCGGAAAACACCACGCCGCGCGACCGCTCGAGGTTCTCGCGCATCCGGTCGGGGTAGACGACCATCCCGGCCACGATGCGGGTGAAGCGCCGCAGCATGTGATCGAGCGCGATGAAGCTGTCGGGCAGGATCACGCGCTCGACCGAGGAGTGCGAGATGTCGCGCTCGTGCCAGAGCGCGACGTTCTCGAGCGCGGCCATGGCGTTGGCGCGCACGAGGCGCGCGAGGCCCGTGATCTGCTCGCAGCCGATCGGGTTCCGCTTGTGCGGCATCGCCGACGAGCCCTTCTGCCCCCGGCCGAACGGTTCTTCGATCTCGCCGATCTCGGTCTTCTGCAGGCCGCGAATCTCGAGCGCGAACTTCTCGAGCGAGGCGGCGGTGATGGCAAGCGCCGTGAGGAGCTCGGCATGCCGATCGCGCTGGATGACCTGCGACGAGACGGGCGCCGGCTCGAGGCCGAGCGTGCGGCACACGGCCGCCTCGATCGACGGGTCGAGATGCGCGAACATGCCGACCGCACCCGAGATCTTGCCCACCGAGACCGCCTCGCGCGCGCGCACCACACGCACGCGGTCCCGACGGACCTCCGCGTACCAGAGCGCCAGCTTCACGCCGAGCGTCATCGGCTCGGCGTGCACGCCGTGCGTGCGCCCGATCATGGGCGTGCGCCGGTGCTCCTCGGCCCGGGCCCGAATCGCGTCGAGCAGGGCGTCGAGGTCCGAGAGAATCAGGTCGCAGGCGTCGCGCATCTGGAGCGCGAGCGCCGTGTCGAGGACGTCCGACGACGTCAGGCCGAAATGCAGCCAGCGGGCCGCCGGCCCGACCTTCTCGGCCACGGCCGTCGTGAAGGCAATCACGTCGTGCTGCGTCGTCTGCTCGATCTCCTCGATGCGGGCGATGTCGAAGGCCGCCCGCTGCCGAAGCGTCGCGGCGTCTTCAGCCGGCACGACGCCCGAGGCGGCAAGCGCGTCGGTGGCGGCAAGCTCCACGTCGAGCCAGGCGTCGTAGCGCCGCTCGTCGCTCCAGATGGCGCCCATCTCGGGACGGGTGTAGCGCGGAATCATGCGTTCTTCACACTCTCAGCTGATCGGTCGACACCGCCGCCTCGGACGGACCGACGATGGTCGCGACGACCGTGCCGTCGCGGAACAGATCGGCGGCCACACGCTGCACGTCGGCTGCCGTCACCGCCTCGATGCTCGCGAGCACCTCGTCGAGCGTGAAATGCCGGCCGAAGTAGATCTCCTGGCGCGCGAGGTTCGACATGCGGCTCGACGTGCTCTCGAGGCTCAGCATCAGGCTGCCCTTGAGGTGATCCTTGGCGCGGGCGAGCTCGTCGGCCGGCACGGGCGTCTCGCGAAGGGCCCGCAGCTCGGCGAGCGTGAGTCCAATGACCTCGTTCACCTTGTCGGGCGCGCATCCAGCGTAAATCGTCATCATGCCCGCGTCGCTGAAGGCCGAGAGATTGCTGAAGACGGCGTAGGCCAGGCCGCGATCCTCGCGGATGTGCTGAAACAGCCGCGAGCTCATCGACCCGCCGAGAATCGTGTTGAGCACGTACGTCGCGTGCCGGTCGGCATGCGTCTGGCCGTAGGCCGGCGTGCCGATGCAGACGTGGCTCTGCTCGATGTCCTTCTGCCGCGATGGCCACGCCCGGGGTCACGACGGGCGGCTCGACCGGCCGGCCCGGCCGGCGGGTCGGAACGTCGGCAAACGCGCGCTCGACGAGCGTCCGCACGTCGGCGTGATCGATGCGGCCGGCAGCCGCCACGATGAGATTGGAGGCCACGTACGTCTCGTCGAAGTAGGCACGCAGGCCCGCCGACCGGAAGGACGTCACCGTGTCGGGTGTCCCCAGGATGGGCCGGCCGAGCGGGTGCCGCGACCAGAACTGCTGCGCGAAGAGCTCGTGCACCAGGTCGTCGGGCGCGTCCTCCACCATCTTGATCTCTTCGAGGATGACCGACTGCTCGCGTTCGACGTCGGCCGGCGCGAGCGCCGGCCGCATGACCAGATCGGCCAGCAGGTCGAGCGCCGTCGGGAGGTGCGCGTCCATCACCTTGACGTAGTAGCTCGCGTACTCCTTCGAGGTGAACGCATCCAGGTGGCCGCCGATCGAGTCGATCGCCTGCGCGATCTCCTTGGCGGAGCGCGACGTGGTGCCCTTGAACAGCATGTGCTCGACGAAGTGCGCCACGCCGCTCTCGGCGTCCGACTCGTGGCGCGAGCCGCGCGTCAGCCACACACCCACCGTCACCGAACGCACGTGGGGCATCGCCTCGGTGACGAGCCGCAAGCCGGACGGGAGCGTCTCAGCGGTTACGAGGCTCGACATCCCGTACCCGCCCGAGGGCTTCCGCCGGGCCGATTTTCTCTAAGTTGTTCATTAACTTGACTTTAGAAGAGCTGTTCAAGAGAGTCATGATAGCACGGAACGCCGCGCTCCTCCAACAGCGGGAAGCCGCGCGGCATCTGTGGAACACTCGTTCGTGAAACCATGCGCGTAACCCATCCAGAAGACGCAGACCGCCTGAGAGACCTGGGCGGGCTCGAGCGCCACGAGGTCGAAGACGCCGTCGTGTCCCTTGGCGCCCCGCGATTCCGCGGGCGGCAGCTCTTCCACTGGGTGCAGGCGCGCGCCGTCGACGACCCGGCCGCCATGACCAACCTGCCGCGCGCGCTTCGCGAGGAACTCTGGCGGCAGTGGACGCTCGAGACCCCGACAGTCGTGTCGAAGGAGACGTCGTCGGACGGCACGACGAAGTTCCTGCTCCGGCTCGCCGACCGGCGAGAGATCGAGGCGGTCTACATTCCGGACACGCCGGCGCAGACCTTCTGCGTGTCGACCCAGGTTGGATGCGCCATGCAGTGCGGCTTCTGCCTGACGGGCAGGATGGGCCTCGTGCGCAATCTCTCGGCCGGCGAGATCGCCGGCCAGGTGCGCGTGCTGGCCCGGGAAACCGGCCTGCTCGCGCGCCCGTTCAACATCGTGCTCATGGGCATGGGCGAGCCGCTGCACAACTACGACGCCACGATGAAGGCGCTGCGCATTCTGGCGGACAGCGAAGGGCTCGCCGTGCCTCCCAGGCGCGTGACGCTGTCGACGGTCGGCCTGCTGCCGGCGCTCGAGCGGCTCGCCGCCGAGCCGCTGATGCCCAACCTGGCCATCTCGCTTCACGCCACGACGGACGAGATGCGGAGCGAGCTCGTGCCGATCAACCGGAAGTACTCGCTCGAGGAGCTCGTCGAGGCGTGCCGCCGGTTCCCGGTAGCCAAGCGGCGCCGCATCACGTTCGAGTACGTCCTGCTCGCCGGGGTGAACGACACGGACGCAGACGCGCGGCGACTCGTGAAGGTGCTCAATCGCATTCGCGCGAAGGTGAACCTGCTTCCGCTCAACGAAGCAGCCGGCATTCCCTACACGCGACCAGACGACGCGCGCGTGAACGCGTTTGCAAAGATCCTGGCCGACCGCGGCGTGATTGTCTCGGTTCGACGGAGTCGTGGCCGCGACATCCGCGCGGCCTGCGGCCAGCTCATCGTCGAGGGGCGCCGGAAGTCGGCGGCCCAGACGCTGGCCGCGGAGCTTCGATAGCCGCGCCCATTCCCGCCTGCTCGCGCACGTACCGGGCCGCCGCTTCGTGCGTGGCGAACCACGCGCCGCCGCGGGCCTGGATGTGATCGATCAGGCCCTCGAGCGCCACGATCCGCGACCGGTGCCCGGTGATGTGCGGGTGCATCGTGAGCAGGAACATCGTCCGTTCCTCCCAGGCGCGGTCGAACTCGTCGATCCACACCTGCATGACGTCGCGCGGCGGGCTGTAGCTGTTGCCCTGCGGGTTGAAGAGCGGCGCGTCGTCGAGTATCCATTCGACCGGCAGCTCGACGAGCCCGGTCGGCTCGCCGTCGGCGAGGAGCTCGTAGGGCCGATCGTCCGACATCATCGAGCTTTCGTAGAGGAAACCCGAGATCGCGCACGATGTCGAGCGTGGCCGGGCTGAAGTTCCAGGACGGCGCCCGGTACCCGACCGGGCGGACGCCGGCGATCTCCTCGACGGCGGCGACGGCCTGTTCGAGCAGGCGGCGCTCGGTCGCCGCGTCGAGCTGGCTGTTGCGCTCGTGTATCCAGCCATGCACGGCAATCTCGTGCCGGCCGCTGGCCTTGATGACGCCGGCCTGCCCGGGCGCGAGCTTCAGGCTCCAGGCCGGGAAGAAGAAGGTCGCCGGCACGCCTTCACGATCGAGCGACTGGACGATGCGCGGCAACGCGACGCGCGAGCCGTACTCGCCCTGCGAGAGCGACCCGATGTTGACCTGAGCGTCGCGAAGGCCCTGCACGGTCTCGTTGTCCACGTCGAACGAGAGCAGCACCGCGACGCGCGCGCCGCCCGGCCATGACGCCGGCGTCAGATCGCGGCCGGCGCGCACCTGGTTGACGACAGAGCGAACCTGATCCTCGGGCCAGTCCCAGGGAGCGGCCTCCGCCGGAGACTGGTCGGAAGACTGGCCCGGCGGCGTGGCCGGAGTCTGAGCCGTGCACCCGACGGCGACGAGCATCAAAGGCAGAAGCAGTCGTCGGATGTCTGTCATGGAGGCCTCCAGGGCCACATTCTAGAGCGGCCGGGCACCGGAGGGGGACGGGTCTTGCTCGCGCAAAGCGAGACCCGTCCCCCTCTTCCTGTTTCACCGGCAGAACGCCTGGAGGGCCGTGAGGTTCGCGAGCGCGAGCGCACGGTTCGGCACGACCGTGTCACCGACGGCTGACGCGAGCGCCTCGAGCGACGTCGTGAACTCGCGGCAGTCACGCCCTTTGTCGAACTGCCAGGCCTGGTGCGGCCGTTCGGGCGCGAGAATCTGCTCGGCGGTGCGACTGACGATGTCGACAGCGCTCGCGGCATGCCGCCCGTCAGGCTCGCGGCGCAGGTACTCACCGTGCAGCCGGTTCGTGCGGTCGACGTAGCACGCGAGGAAACCTTCGCATTCACCGGCGAGGCCGTTGGTCACCGCGAGCCACGCGATGTCGTCGGCCGAGGACGTCGCGGCGTGTCGCGCGTGAAGCTTCCAGACCTCGTCGTTGCCGAGAATCCACTGCCCCCCGGGTTCGTCGTATGCGACCTCGCCGATGCGCTCGGCCAGCCAGGACGCGTACGGCTCCCGCCGGCTCCCGCCAAAGGGAATCGCCCGGAGCGCGGCCGCGATCGCGCGCAGCCGCGCGAGCTCGATGCTGGCACGGCCCTCGTCGTTCGTGTACTCGGGCGCGACGCGCTCGATGAACGCGACAAGCTCGGCCCTGGCGGGAAAGCCGTCGCCCGTGCGGGCGAGGCGGTTCGCGATGATCGCGTCGAAGGCGGGCCACGGCCAGTCGCGGTCGAGCGGCCGGGTCAGGCGCGCGAGCATCCAGCCCTCGCGCGTGTCGGGCAAACGCACGCGAACCCAGGTCTTGTCGAGCCCGGCTGGACCGGCCTCGACCACGTGCGTGCCAAGCGGAATCTGCGCCACGACGGCGGCGTCCGCCTCCGGCATGGCACGCAGCGTGGCGTTGGCGACAGCCGTGACGCGAATCTGACCGGCGGTTGCGGGCAGGGCGACGAGAGACGTTCCAAGAGCGAAGGCAAACACAAGCGCGCGTCGAACGCGGTGGGAATGACGTTGGTGAACGGCCATGGCGACTCTCCCTGATTGCCAGGGTCGAGTGCAACTCGTGTGCCGATGTCGTCGGTCGTGAATCGGCGCAAGACCAGAGGCACGACCAGGCCGCCCGGATGTTTCTACCAGGTCGAATCTTCCCGGTTGCCGTCGACGCGGGGCGCGGGCCTCGCGCGAGGATCGAGGGCCGTCCTCTTCAGCCGCCCGCGGGGGGTGTGTCCATGCCGGCCCAGAGATCCATCGTGCCGAGCTCGTGGCGGCCGCACGCCTTGAGGTACAGGAAGAGCTGCGTGCGATAGGCCGCGCAGCCCGAGAGCACCCAGTTGACGATGCAGGCGCCGCGCGTCATCTTCTGCCCGAACATCTCGATCTCCGCCCGGAAGTCGGCGTCCGTCACGCCGCCCAGCAGGCGGGCGTACGTCTCGCTCTGCGCGGAAATCGCCGCGACGGCCTCATCGAACGACAGGGCCGCGGCGGCTTCCTCGGCCGCCGTCCAGCGAGCCTCGTCGAAGGCGCCCTTGAGAGCCGCGTGAACGAGCTCGGGCCCCATCAAGGTCAGGTAGCGCGACGAGCTCGAGCGTGCTGCGCTGCCCGGGCGTCGGCCGGTAATCGAGCTTCGCGCGATCGACCTTGCCGGCAAGATGGAGGAGGATACGGACTTCGTTCTGCAGCGAGCCAATCAGTTCGGATTTGTCGAGCACCATCGGTCGTCTCCTGGGACACTGGGAGCCGGCACGATAGCACGACCCGGGCGCCGGGCAGCGGCCCTCGAGGCAAAGCCGATCCTCACTGGCCCGACTCGAGCCGCTTGGCGGCCGCCTCCACCTTGGCCGCCATCTTGACCTTGTAGTCGTCAAGCGCCGAGGCGACGCGCGCGTCGCCGAGCGCAATCATCTGCGCGGCCAGAATCCCGGCGTTGGTGGCGCCGGGCTTGCCGATGGCCACCGTGGCCACCGGCACGCCGGGCGGCATCTGCACCGTGGACAGGAGCGCGTCCAGCCCCTTGAGGGCCGATGAATCGATGGGCACGCCGATGACGGGCCGCGTCGTGTGAGCGGCGACGACGCCCGCCAGATGCGCGGCGGCGCCCGCGCCGACGATGAACACCTTGACACCACGCGAGGGGGCCTCTTCGACGAGCCGCATCACACGCGCGGGCGAACGGTGCGCCGATGCCACCGTCATCTCCCACGCGAGCCCCAGTTCGGTAAGCGCCGCGCCGGCCGCCGACATCACCGGCGCGTCCGAGTCCGACCCCATCAGAATGAGCACATCGATCTTCGACATGACAGAAGTTTACCGCGTCAGCGTAGGGCGGCCTGAAGCAGGGCGGACTGAAGTTCAGTCCGCCCTACTTCAGGGCTTTGCGGCCGATGTCGCGGCGATACTGCATGCCGTCGAACTGAATCAGGCCGACGGCCTCGTAGGCGCGAGCGATGGCCGCCTCGAACGAGTCGCCGTGACCCACGACGGTCAGCACCCGCCCGCCGGCCACCGCGATCCCGCCGGCCGTCTGCCGCGTGCCGGCGTGGAACACGATGACATCGGTGAGCGCGGCCACCCGATCGAGGCCGCTGATGATCTGGCCGGTCGCCGGCGCCCCCGGGTACCCCGGCGCCGCCAGCACGACGCCGACGAACCGCTCGGGCAGCAGGCCAAGGCCGTCGCCTTTGAGATTGCCGGTTGCCGCCCCGTGAAGCGCGGCCCCGAACCGGCCGTCGATCTGCGGCAGCACCACCTGGGCTTCCGGATCGCCGAACCGCACGTTGAATTCGATGACCCTCGGGCCATCAGCCGTGAGCATGAGGCTGACGTAGAGAAACCCGCGGTAGGGATGCCCTTCGGCCCGCATCCCGCTGATGACGGGCGCGACGACGGTGCGCAGGATCTCGCCGGCGAAGTCGTCCGAGACGAGCGGGCTCGGCGCAAACGCCCCCATCCCTCCCGTATTCGGCCCGCGGTCGTCGTCGTAAATCCGCTTGTGGTCCTGCGCCGACCCGAGCGGGACGGCCCGCTCGCCGTCGACGAGCACGAAGAACGAGACCTCGGGCCCGACCAGGCACTCTTCGATCACCAGCCGCGCTCCGGCGTCGCCAAAGCGCCTGGCCTCCATACACTCGCGCACGGCCGCCTCGGCCTCGTCCCGCGTCTCGGCCACGGTGACGCCCTTCCCGGCGGCCAGCCCGTCGGCCTTGATGACGACCGGCAGGCCGAACGTGCCGCGCTCGAGCACGGCAAGGGCCTCGGCAAGCGACTGGCAGTCCTCGAAACGGGCGGTCGGGATGCCGTGCCGCATCATGAACTGCTTGGCCGCCGACTTCGAGCATTCGAGCGCCGCGCCATGGGCGTCCGGCCCGACGATCGGCAGACCGGCCTCCCGGAACCGGTCGGCAACGCCGCGGGCGAGGGGGGCCTCCGGCCCCACCACGGTGAGGTCCGCCCGCTCGCGACGGGCGAGAGCCAGGACCTCCCCGGGATCGTCGAGGTCCACCGGCAGGCACCGGCCAAGCTGGGCCAAACCCGGGTTTCCCGGGGCCGAAAAGAGCTCGCTGACGTCGGAATCGCGGCTGAGGCGCCAGGCCAGGGCGTGTTCGCGCCCGCCGGCCCCGAGAATCAGGACTCGCATCGCGACAATATTAGCGCCCCCCGTGCTACCCTATTTCTCTTGTCCAGCCGCCCGCGGGGCCGGCCGGGGCAAAATCAGCCGGGAAAGGGGGTGTTGAGCCTTGGCAGAAGTAAAGATCCAGGAAGGCGAGTCCATCGAAAGTGCCCTCCGCCGCTTCAAGCGGAAGGTCCAGCAGGAGGACATCATCAAGGACATCAAGAAACACTCCTTTTATCTGAAGCCGGGAGACAAGCGCCGCGCCAAGCAGACGCTGGCTCGCAAGCGTTCGCGCAAGAAGCAGCGCCGCGAAACCGAGTAGCGCCTGGTCGAAACGCGGGGGTCGTTGCCCCGTCCCGATACCTTGTCGAAACAGGCAGCGACCCCTTAGACTAGGGGCACATTTTTCCGGGGGGGCATCGACCGCCCGTCCGCCGTTCGGTGGCGGGTTCGCAGGGCCTCCCCAGTCGCAGAACCGCCGCGCTCGTCCGGGGCCGGCCCAATGAGGAGTTCGCATGCAGATCGAGGAACGAGTCGTCGACAACGTGACGATTCTCGACCTGAAGGGCAAGATCACGCTCGGCGAAGGTGACGAGGCCCTCAAAGACAAGATCAACTCGCTGCTCATGCAGGAGAAGAAGAAGATCCTGCTGAACCTGGCCGACGTGCCGTACATCGACAGCGCGGGCCTCGGCGAGATCGTCCGCACCTACACCACGGTGAGCCGGCAGGGTGGTCAGTTGAAGCTGGTCAATCTGACCAAGCGCATCACCGACCTGCTGATGATCACCAAGCTCCTGACGGTCTTCGAGACGTTCGACGTCGAGTCGGACGCCCTCAAGAGCTACTCGTAAACCTGCCCCTGGAGGGGTGGCCCGCCGCCGCCCCACTCATGGCCAGAGGTACGGTGTCTTCCGCCCGCCCGGCGCAGCCGGCTCCGGCCGGCGAGTACGAGCGCGGCCGCTCGCTCGCGGCGAATCTGCTCATTTCCCTTCGCCCGAGCCAGTGGACGAAGAACCTGGTGGTCTTCGCCGGACTGATCTTCGGCGAACGGCTGTTCGATCCGGGTTCGGTCTCGCTCGCCTCGTCGGCCTTTGTCGTCTTCTGCCTGCTCTCGGGCGTCGTCTATCTGCTCAACGACGTCCGCGATCGCGAAGCCGACCGTCTCCATCCCACGAAGTCCGCCCGCCCGATCGCGTCCGGCGCGCTGCCGGTGCGAACGGCCGTCACCGCGGCGGCCGTGCTGGCCGTCGTGTCGCTCGGCGCGGCCTTCTGGATCGGCACGGGCTTCGGCCTGGTGGCCGCCGGTTATCTCGTCCTGCTCAGCGTGTATTCGGCTTCGCTCAAACACCAGGTCATCCTCGACGTCCTGACGCTTTCGGCGGGCTTCGTGCTGCGGGCCGCCGGCGGGGCGATTGCCGTCGACGTGCCGGTGTCTCGCTGGCTGCTGCTCCTGACGCTGCTGCTCGCGCTGTTTCTGGCCCTGAGCAAGCGCCGCGCCGAGCTCGTCTCGCTCGCCGACGGCGCGAAGGACCACCGGCCGAGCCTGGCCGAGTACAGCCCGTACCTGCTCGACCAGATGATCAGCGTCGTGACGGCCTCGACGCTCATCGCGTACGCGTTTTATACGATCAGTCCGGACACGGTGCAGCGCTTCGGCACCGAGGATCTGATCTTCACGGTTCCGTTTCCGCTCTACGGCATCTTCCGGTACCTGTACCTGGTGCACCGGCGTGATGGCGGCGGAAACCCCTCCGAGCATCTGCTGACGGACCGGCCGCTGCTGGTCTGCGTGGCACTGTGGGGCGTGGCCGTGATTCTCATTCTCTACGGCCCCCTGCGGTAGCCCACATGGCCCGATCAAAAGTCGCAATCCTCCGCACCACGCCGGCCACCGTCCTGGCCGACTATCACGAGCTCATGAACCTGGCCGACTACCGCCAGGTGGTCGCCCCCGACGCCGAGACGGCGCTCAAGGTGAACATCTCGTGGCACTTCTTCTTTCCCGGCAGCTCCACGACGCCCTGGCAGCTCGAGGGCGTGATCCGGGCGATGAAAGCCGACGGCTACGACCCGTCGCGCATCCACGCGTGCCACAACCGCACCGTGGTGATCGACGCGCACCTCGGCGAGCGCGAGAACAAGCAGATCAACGTGGTGGAAGCCCACGGCCTCGAGAACGTCCACCTCTACGAAGGCGACGAGGCCTGGATCAACATCCGCGAGGCGGTCGGCGACCTCACGAAGAAGTTCCTGTGCCTCAACGAGGTGTATCCGGACGGGTTCATGATCCCCCGCCGGTTCATCGGCGAGAACATCATCCACCTGCCCACGGTCAAGACGCACGTCTTCACGACGACGACCGGCGCGATGAAGAACGCGTTCGGCGGCCTGCTGAACGAGCGGCGTCACTGGACGCACCCGGTGATTCACGAAACGCTCGTGGACCTGCTGATGATCCAGAAGCAGATTCACCGCGGCGTGTTCGCGGTGATGGACGGCACGTTCGCCGGCGACGGCCCGGGGCCGCGCTGCATGGTGCCGCACGTCAAGAACGTCATTCTCGCGAGCGCCGACCAGGTGGCGATCGACGCCGTGGCGGCGAAGCTCATGGGCATCGACCCGCTGTCGATCAAGTTCATCCGCCTCGCCCACGACCTGGGCCTCGGGTGCGGCGACCCGCGCGAGATCGAGATCGTGGGCGACCTGTCGGCGGCCGCCGAGAACTGGCACTTCGTCGGCCCGTTCCGCAAGATGACCTTCGCGTCGCGGATGCAGCACCAGATCTACTGGGGCCCGCTCAAGAAGCCGATTGAATGGTCATTGAAGACCGTGCTGGCGCCCTGGGCCTACATCGCCAGCGTCATCTACCACGACAGTTTCTGGTACCCCGTGCTGGGCAGACAGAAGATGCACGACGTGCTCGCGAGCGAGTGGGGACGGCTCTTCCGCAACTGGGAGCAGGTCACGCCAGACGCCCGCGGCTACCCGGCCATCCCCGCCGAGGCGGCCGAAATCGAGCGCACCGGCCTGAAGGCGTTCAACCGGTCGCTCGGCATCCTCGCCACCTGCGTGAAGGAAGCGCCCGAGTTCGCCAGCCGCCGACGTCGGCGGCACGCAGAGGAGATCAAAGATTGACTGACATCAACCTTCGTTCCGATTCGGTCGACGTCGACGAGATCATGCGCCAGATCCGGGCGCGCATCCGCGAGAAACGCGGCGTCGACTACACCGAGACCGAGCTTCAGGATCTGGCCAGCGTGAAGCTGCAGCAGTTTCTCGACCCGAGCGGCGTGCGTTCCGACCTGGTGGAACAGTTCCGGCGTCACCAGCCGCCGACCTCGGCGCTTCCGAACTACGTCTTCGAGGACACGACGCTCTTCGAGACCCACCGGGGCCCGTTGCGGATCGTGCGGCGACTGCTCCGGCCCGTTCTGAAGCTCTTCTTCAACCCGAACAAG
This sequence comes from uncultured Acidobacteriota bacterium, assembly GCA_963752045.1. Lineage (GTDB taxonomy): Bacteria > Acidobacteriota > Vicinamibacteria > Vicinamibacterales > SCN-69-37 > DATKDF01. The sequence continues at coordinate 24,114 of CAVVWN010000006.1, forward strand.
ATCTCCGACGCGCTCCACATCCAGGCCGAGTTCAATCAGGAAATGCAGCGGCAGATCTGGCAGCGCGGCCAGATGGAGCCGCTCTACTACGAGGTCATCCACAACCTCGTCGTCGAACTGACGCGACTCGGCATCGACGTGCAGAACCTCAAGATGCGCGTCGACTCGCTCACGAGCCGCATGGACTTCGACGAGCGTCGGGCCAAGGCCCTCGAATCGGTGGTCGAGTACAAGCCCCCGACCGCGCGCCGGCACGAGCCGCGGCCATCGGGCGAGCGCCCGTCCGGCGATCGGCCGGCAGGTGGGCGGCCCGGTGGCGACAGGCCCGCGGGTGACAGGCCCGCGGCCGCGGGCGACAGGCCGGCAGGCGACCGGCCAGGCCAGCCAGCCGGACCTCCCGGCGAGACGGCTGGTGACGCCGAGCGTCGCCGGCGACGGCGCCGACGTCGCCGGAGACCCGGGCGGACGGGAGCCGACGAAGGCGGCCGCGCGCCCGAGTCCGGTGAGTCTGGTGGGGCCCCGTCCGACGCGGCCGGCCCAGCCGAGGCGCCGGAGCGGTCAGCCGGTGAGAACCGGCGGGAAGACGCGCCGGCGAACGGTCGCGAGGGCGGCGACGGGAACGGCAACGGCGGCAGCAGCGACACGAACGGCGGCCCTGGTGGCGGCGAGGGAGCGGCCGGCCAGTGAAACTGGCGCTGGTCGTCCAGCGCTACGGCGCGGACATCAACGGCGGCGCGGAGTTGCACGCCCGGTACATCGCTGAACGACTGGCCCGGCGCGTCGACGTGGAAGTCCTGACGACGTGCGCGCGCGATTACATCACCTGGAAGAACGAGCTGCCGGCCGGCGAGGAGGAGGTCAACCGCGTTCGCGTGCGCCGCTTTCCGGTGTCGAAGCCGCGCGATCCGGGGCGGTTCGGCCGGCTGTCGTCGTTGGTCTTCGAACGGACGCATTCGATCGCCGACGAGCTCCGCTGGCTCGCGAGCGAGGGACCGGCAAGCCCGGCGCTCATCCGCCACATCCGGCGCGTCGAGCGAGACGTCGACTTCTTCCTCTTCTTCAGCTATCGCTACTACCACGCCTGGCACGGCGCCCGGGCCGTGCCGGCCAAGGCCGTCATCGTCCCGACGGCCGAGCGCGACCCGGCGCTCGGGCTCGCCATCTTCGCACCAGTCCTCGCCGGGGCCCGGGCCCTCATGTACAACTCGCTCGAGGAGCGCGCGCTCATCGAACACGTGAGCGGCCGGCAAGGACCATCGATCGTCGTCGGCGTCGGGTCTGACATTCCGCAGCGCACCGATCCGCGCCGGTTCCGCCGCAAGTTCAACATCCGGCGGCCGTTTGCGATCTACGTCGGCCGGATCGACGAGAACAAGGGCTGCGTCGAGCTGTTCGACTACTTCCAGCGGTACGCCGCGCTCTACCCGGCCGGGCTGGATCTCGTGCTCGTCGGATCGAATGTGATCGACGTGCCGAAGCACCCGCGCATCAGGCATCTGGGCTTCCTCTCCGACGCCGACAAGTTCGACGCGCTCTCGGCGTCCGACCTGCTCGTGATGCCGTCGCGGTACGAGAGCCTGTCGATGGTGGCGCTCGAGGCGTGGGCGATCGGCAAGCCGGTGCTGGCGAACGGACGGTGCGACGTGCTGCGGGGCCAGGCCTCCCGGAGCAATGCGGGTCTCTACTACGAAAACTTCGGCGAGTTTGCCGAGTGTTTGTACGCGCTCGAAGGCTCGGGCCCGCTCGGCGGCATCCTCGGCGCGAACGGCCGGCAGTTCTTCCGGAGCCACTACGCCTGGCCGGTCATCGAGCGCAAGTATCTCGAGATGTTCGACCGGCTCACGCGCGACGCGTCGCCGGCGCCGATGGCGCCGCTCCCGGGCTGGCTCGCGCGGCGCCGCCGCACGCTGCGGCCCGGCCGGGAGGTCATCGACGCGGCGCCGTCGGGTCCGGCGGTGACGCGATGAGCGCGACCGGCCGGCCGCGCGTGCACCAGATTCTGGCCACGCTCGGCTACGGCGACGCCATCGGCAACGAAGTGCTGGGCATCAACCGGGCGCTGCGGGCCGCCGGGTTCGAGTCGGAGATCATCGTCGAAAGCGCCGACCCGCGCCTCGAAGACCTGACGGTGGACTATCGCGACATGATCGACGAGGTGGGCCCGGACGACCTGCTCGTCCACCACTTCTCGCTTGGCTCGCGTGCCTCGCGCACGGCCTTTGCGCTGCCGGCGCGCATGATGCTCATCTACCACAACATCACGCCGCCCGAGTTCTTCCTGGGCGTGCACGATCAGCTGGTCCGCCAGTGCTACCACGGCCGGCGGGAGCTTCTGCCCTACCGGTCGCGGTGCGAGCTCGCGCTCGGCGACTCGGAGTTCAATCGCGAGGAGCTGGCGGCGCTCGGGTTCGACCCGACCGACGTGCTGCCGGTCGTGCCCGACTTCACGCACCTCGACGTGCCGCCCGACGGGCGCGTAGCCGATGCCTTCGACGACGCGTGGACGAACATCCTGTTCGTGGGCCGCCTGATACCGAACAAGCGCCCGGACAACCTGATCCGCTACTTCCACGCCTACAAGACGCACTTCAACCCGCGTGCGAGACTGATCCTCGCCGGCTCCTACGGAGGGTTCGACGGCTACCTCGCGCAGCTGCACGGACTGGTCGCCAGGCTCGGCGTCGACGACGTGCACATCCTGGGGCAGGTGACGAACGAGGAGCTGACGGCGCTCTACGACGTGGCGGACGTGTTCCTGTGCGCGAGCGAGCACGAAGGCTTCTGCGTGCCGCTCATCGAGGCCTTCTACAAGCGCGTGCCGGTCGTCGCGTTCCGGGCGACGGCCGTGCCGGCCACGCTCGACGGCGGCGGGATTCTGTACGACACGCGCGACCCCCGGCGCGTGGCCGCGCTCATCGACGCGGTCGTCTCGGGCGCCGACCTCGAACGGCGGATGCTCGACGCGCAGGATGCCGCGCTCGCGCGGCTCCGCGCGCGCGACTTCGCCGGGCTCGTCGTCGGCTTCGCCCGGCGGGCGCTCGACGGCCCGCGCCGTTCCGCGCCGGCCGTCTCCAGCGACTTCTGGCGCCAGTTCAAGCTGGCCGAAGAGCTCGAGGAAATCCGCGAGACCCGTCCGGCGGCGTTCCGCGCGCTCCCCTGGGAACCCCACGCAGGGCCGGTGGCCGACCTCGACCCGTCGGCCGACCCGCGAGCGAAGCGCCGATGATCGTCAACCAGTGGATCCCGGCGGCTCACCGCGGCGATGCCGTTGGCGACAACGCCCGCCTGCTCGCCCGCGTGCTGCGATCCTGGGGCCACACGGCCGACGTCTTCGCGCTGACGATCGACGAGGACATGCGCGGCGAGGTCCGGCCGTGGACCGACCCCGACGCGCGCGACGGCGACGTCACGCTCCTGCACTTCGCCGTGCCGTCCCCGATGACCGCCGCGCTCCGCACGCTCCCCGGCACGCGCGTGCTCGTCTACCACAACGTGACGCCGGCCGCGTTCTTCGCGCCGTTCGACGCCGGGCTCTGCCGCATGGCCTCGGAAGGCCGCCGCGAGCTCGCCACGCTCGTCGGCCGGGTGGACGTCGCGCTCGGCGTCTCCGAGTTCAACCGGCGGGAGCTCGAAGCGATGGGATTCGACGACACCGGGGTGCTGCCGCTGGCGGTCAACACGGCCCGGCTCACGAACGCGCGACGGCTGCCGGCGCTCGAACGCCTGCTCGACGACGGACTGGCCAACATCCTGTTCGTCGGCCGGCTCGCACCGAACAAGAAGATCGAAGACCACATCCGGCTGGCCGAGGTGTACAAGCGCTACGTCGACGCGCACTACCGCTTCATCTTCGTGGGCCGGACGAACGCGGTGCCCCGGTACTACGCCGCGATCCGCGCGCTCGTCAACGAGTACCGGATGCTGCCGGAGCGGTTCTGGTTCACCGGCCCGGTCACCGACGACGAGCTGGCGGCCTACTACCGGCATGCCCACGCGTACGTGTCGCTCAGCGAGCACGAGGGGTTCTGCGCGCCGCTCGTCGAGGCGATGGCCATGGACGTGCCGATTCTCGCCTATGCGGCGGCCGCCGTCCCCGACACGCTCGGCGGCGCGGGCGTCTCGTTCGCGCCGAAGGACCTCGAGTACGCGGCGGAACTGCTGGCACGGGCAATCTACGACGAGCCGATGCGGCAGGCCGTCATCGCCGGCCAGCGGCGCCGGCTCGCCGATTTCAGCCACGACCGGATCGAACCGGTCCTCCAGAACCTCGTGGGATCTCACCTGTGAAGATTGCATTCATCGTTCAACGGTACGGCACGGAGATTCTGGGCGGCTCCGAGTACCACTGCCGGCTCGTCGCCGAGCGGCTGGCCGAGCGGCACCAGGTCGACGTGCTCACGACCTGCGCGCGCGAGTACATGACGTGGAAGAACGAGTACCCCGAGGGCGCCGACCGCATGCGCGGTGTCACCGTCCGCCGGTTCGCCACCTCGCGCACGCGCAATCTCGAGGAGTTCAACCGGTTCTCGGACTGGATCTTCAACACGCGCCATTCACGCCAGGACGAGATGCACTGGCTCGAGGAACAGGGCCCATGGTCGCCGGGCCTCATCGACTATCTCGAGAAGCATCACGGCCACTACGACATCCTGGTGTTCTTCACCTACCTGTACGCGCCGACCGTGCTCGGCATCAGGATTGCGCCGTCGAAGAGCCTGCTCGTGCCGACCGCCCACGACGAGCCGGCCATCCGCCTCGGCATCTACGAAGACGTTTTCGCGAGCGCGGCCGGCATCGTGTGGAACACGGACGTCGAGCGGAAGATGGTCAGCTCGATGTTCCACCTCCGGACGGCCGTGGAGGACGTCGTCGGGTGCGGCGTGGACCTCCCGGAGGGTGACGCCTCGCTCACCGGGGAGATCGCCCCGCCCACGCGCGAGGGCCGCGAAGTGCTGCCGCCGCACATCGAGGGACCGGCCAACGCGTTCCGGCGGCGGCATCGGATGTTCGGCCAGTTCGCGCTGTACGGCGGGCGCATCGACCCCGGCAAGGGGTGCGAGGAACTGCTCGAGTACTTCCAGACCTTTCTGAGAGAGGGCGGCGACGGGTCGCTGATGCTGATGGGGGTCAAGCTGATGCCCCTGCCCGACGACCCGCACGTGCGCTTTGCCGGCACGCTGCCCGACGAGGAGCGCCTGCACGCGCTCGAGGCGGCGACGGTGGTCATCGTGCCGTCGCCGTACGAGAGCCTCTCGCTGCTCGCGCTCGAGGCCTTCGCGGTCGGGACGCCGGTGCTGGCCAACGCGAGAGCCGAGGTGCTCGTGGACCACTGCCGGCGCAGCAACGCCGGGCTCTACTACGCGAGTCGCGAGGAGTTCGTCGAGGCCCTTCGCCTGCTCATGAAGAACGCCGAGCTGCGAGCCGCGCTCGGCCGGAACGGCAAGGCGTACGTCCACCGGCACTACCGCTGGAGCAGCATCCTGTCCAAGTACGAGCGGATGTTCGCGCGTCTCCACCAGCCGCACGAGACGCCCCAGGCGCCGCCTCGCGGCCGCCGCCGGCGCTGAGCTGTCCGGCCGGCTATTTCTTGCGGCTGGCGGCCGCGGGCTTTGCCGCGCGCGCGCGACGTGCGGCCGGGCGCACGCGGCCGGACGTCTCGGCCTCGGCCGCCTTGCGCGCGGCGCGGTCGCGGGCCCGATCGGCGCCGCGCCGGATCAGGAATCGAATCGGAAGGTCGTCCTCGTCTACCGCTTCGTGCAGCTCCGGAAACGCCACCGTGAGCCGTCTGAGCTCGCCCACCAGCTCGTGAAAGCGCGCCCGTGCCAGCTCGGCCGCCGTCGGTCTCGTCTTGCGTTTCGCCACGGACTCTTCTCCTCCGATGCGCGACGCCGCCGTCAGTCGGCGTCGCTCTCGTCAGACGCGGCCTTCCTGCGCCGCTGCCTGATCTCGTACCGCTTCATCATCTCATTGAGCGTCGTGGGCTTGATGTGCAGAAGCTCGGCCGCCTTCTTCTGCACGCCCCCGGCCGCGTCGAGCGCGGCCTCGATGTACCGCCGTTCGTAGCCGATGATGATCTCCCGGAAGTGGATGCCCTCGGGCGGCACGGCCACGTCGGGAACGGCGCTGTGCCCGTCCGAACCCACGTAGTCGGGAATGAGGTCAGCGCCGATCTCGCGATCGGGACATAGCACGACCGCCCGCTCGATGACGTTCTCGAGCTCGCGCACGTTCCCCGGCCAGTCGTACGCCATCAGACGGTCGAGCGCGCCCGGCGTCACGCGCATGTCGCGCCGGTCGCTCTCTTCGCTGAACTTGTCGAGGAAGTGCTGCACGAGCAGCGGAATGTCGTCGCGCCGGTCGCGCAGCGGCGGCAGCTCGACCGTGATCACGTTGAGGCGGTAGAAGAGATCCTCGCGGAACTTCCCGTCCTTCGTCATCGCGCGCAGGTCGACGTTGGTGGCCGCGATGATGCGGACGTCGACCTTGATCGTCTCGACGCCGCCGAGCTGCATGAACTCGCGCTCCTGGATGACGCGCAGCAGCTTGGCCTGCGTGTCCACGGCAATGTTGCCGATCTCGTCGAAGAAGATCGTGCCGCGGTCGGCCAGCTCGAACAGGCCCTTCTTCGGCATCACGGCCCCGGTAAAGGCGCCGCGGACGTGGCCGAACAGGTTCGACTCGAGCAGGTCCGGCGGCAGGTTGCCGGAGTTGACGGTGATGAACGGCTTGCTGGCCCGCGAAGAGAACCGGTGGAACGCCCGCGCCACCAGTTCCTTGCCCGTGCCGCTCTCGCCCTGCACGAGCACGGTGGCCCGGCTCGGCGCAGCCCTGGTGATGAGGTCGTAGACGGCCTTCATCTTCCCGCTGCCGCCGATGATCTCGTCGAACCGATGCGCGCCGGCTCGCAACTGATCGCGCAGTTCCCGGTTCTCGAGCGCCAGCGCGCCGGTGCGTGACGGCATTGCGCAGGACGACCAGCACGTCGTCGTTCTTGAACGGCTTGGTGAAGTAGTAGAACGCGCCCTGCTTGGTGGCCGCCACCGCGTTCTCGATGGTGCCGTAGGCGGTGATCATGATGACGGGCAGCTCGCTGTCGGCCTGGCGGATGTCGTCGAGGACCTCGAGCCCGTTGCGGTCGGGCAGCATCAGGTCGAGCAGGACCACGTCGAACAGGCGGCCGGCCAGCGCGTCGAGGCCCGCCGCCGCCGTTTCGGCCGTCGTCACGCTGAATCCCTCGGCCGAGAGCAGCGCATCGAGCGCCTCGCGGATGATCTCCTCGTCGTCGATGACGAGAACTGCCGGTGCCTCAGACATCATTTGTCCCTCTTCACCCGCTCGCCGCCTCGGCAGCCGGGTGAGTCGACCGCGGCAGCACCAGCCGGAAGCGCGTGCCCTGCCCCGGCTGACTCTCGCAGACGAGCGTGCCGCCGTGCTCCTGCACGATGCCGTACGTCACCGACAACCCGAGCCCGGTGCCGCCGCCCTCTTTCGTCGTGAAGAACGGATCGTAGATGCGCATGAGGTGCTCGGGCGGGATGCCCACGCCCGTGTCGGCCACTTCGACGACGGCCTCGTCCTCCGACAGCCACGTGTCCACCGACAACCAGCCGCCCTTGGGCATCGCATCCCGGGCGTTGAGGAAGAGGTTGAGAAACACCTGCTGCAGCTTGTACTCGATGCCGTTGACGACGACCCCCGAGGCCGAGAGGTTCTTGCGCACCTGCACGCGGCCGGTCTTGAACTGATGTTCGAGCAGCGCCAGCACGTCGCTCACGACCGCGTTGATCTCGACCGGTCCGGTTTCGCCGCCAGACGGGCGCGCCAGGTTCAGCAGGCTGTTGACGATCTTCGCGGCCCGGAAGGTCTGCCGCTCGATCTTCTCGAGCAGGCCCGTCCGCGGGTCGTCCGGATCGGACCGCTCGAGGAGCATCTGGGTGAAGCTCGAGATCCCGGTGAGCGGCGTGTTCACTTCATGCGCGACGCCGGCTGCGAGGAGCCCGATGGCCGCCATCTTCTCGGACACCTGCAACTGCTCTTCGAGCGAGGCCCGATCCGTGACGTCCACGATCACGATGATCCAGCCGGCCTGCGTGCCGTCGGACGTCTGAAACGGCGCGATGGCCACGTTGACGAGTTGCGAGCGCTTCGGGTCGGCCGACTGAGGTCCGAGCGGCACGCGGTACAGGCTCGTGCCGTCCGGCTCGTCTCGTCGGGCCCCCTCGAGCGTCTCGACGAACGCTTTCGGGAAGAGCCCGCCCAGGTGACGTCCGACCGCGCGGCCGCGCGAAATGCCGGCCAGCGTCTCCATGCGCCGGTTCCACCTGAGCACGCGATCGTCGAGGTCGACGACCACCAGCCCGTCGGTCAGCGACTCGACGACGCTGTCGCTGAACTGGCGCAGCCGTTCGATTTCCTCGGCCTTGCCCTGCAGTTGTCCGTAGAGACGAGCGTTCTCGAGCGCGGTGGCGGCCTGGCCGGCCACCGACCCCAGGAGCGCCATGTCCTCGCTGCTGAGTGGCTCCTGTTGCGGCCGCCGGCCCGCGGCAAGCACCGCGATCGCCGCGCCCTTCGACACGCACGGCACGAAGAAGTACAGGCCCGCGTCGCGCCACACCGCCGACTCCTCCGCCGTCAGGCGGCGCGCCGGCGACGGGTCGTCGACGACGACGGTGAAGCCGGACGACAGGCGCGAGCCCAGCCCGGACCCGGGTTCGATCTCGACCGCGCGGTCCAGGTTCTCGGACGCCACGACGACGAAGCGCCCGGGCTCGCCGTCGGGATCGGCCAGAAAGAGCGCCATCCGGTCGACCAGTAGCGTCTCGCGCACCCGCTCGACCAGCCGCGTGCTGAGCCGCTCGAGATCGAGGTCGCTGTTGAGATCGCGCGCGAAGCTCAGCAGCGCGCGCCGGTAGTCGTACTGATCGCGGTAGTACAACCGGTCGAGCCCGGCCTGGATGGCCTGGCGGATCCACGGCGCCAGGAGCACCACCACGAACGTCGCAAGCAGCGCCCAGAACCGGCTCGGCTCCGCCTCGGTCCCGAGCGCGAAACTCACAAACTGCAGCGTCACGCCGTACACCACGGCCAGGAGCAGCAGGTACGCCGCGCCGACGAGCGCCTTCTTGATGATGACCTCGACGTCCATCAGGCGGTAGCGCACGAGCGCCGAGGCGAAGGCGAGCGGAACCGACCCGAGCAGTACGGCCGTGTACTCGGCAAACGGCGGCACCCGGCCCACGAGGTAAGGCACGACGTAGAGCAGGACGAACGGCAGCGCGCCGGTCGCCGAGCCCCAGACGATCCAGCGCAACTGCCGGTCGGCCGTGACCGACCGCAGCCGGGTCAGCGCCCGCAGCATGATGACGAGACCCGCCACGAGACACGCGCCGAGGTAGAGCAGGCTCACCCACTCGATTTGCCCGAGAAGCGCCGTCACCGCCGGCCCGTCGACACCGCTGCGGAACGCGACAATGCGCGCGACGCCCAGCACCACCGCCGGCAGATAGATGAGCGGCAGCAGCTTGCGTCCGCTGTCGCTCTTGGCCCACGGATTGGGACGCTCCGGGAACCCGAGCCCGAAATGGAGGAAGAGCGGGGGCAACGCCAGCCGCGCCACCATGTCGGCCCAGTCGAAGAAGTAGTCGAGCACGTCGTACCGGCCCGACGGCGTGAACGCCAGCGCGCCGAAAAACGCGACGGTGAGCCAGAAGAAATGCAGCGTCGAGACGTCGTTCGGCCGGCGCAGCCGCACCGACGTCCCCACGAGAATGCTCAGAATGCCGACAAGGGCGAGCGAGTGGTACAGCCGCGACTCGGCGCGCGGCATCGGCAGCAGCTCGACGACCATCGGCATCTCCGCCGAGGCCCGCTCTATTGTGTAAATCAGGGCCCGCCCGGGCGCGCTCTCGTGCAGGATGTCGATCACGTCCCGCCGGGCGCTTACCTCACGTCCGTCGATCATGAGCAGCACGTCGCGAGGCTCGATTCCGGCGCGCTCGCCCGCTCCGCCACGAGCCACCTCGACGGCGACGACGTTGATGCCGACGTGGCCCCAGAGGACGCCATCTTCCAGCTCGCCCTGCCAGCGCTTCACGAGGACGACGTTGACGACGGCGAGCGCGACCAGGATCGTCGCGACCGCCACCGGCAGGCCGACGTTGATGAGCGGACGAAGGGAACGGGTAGAGGGCGACATGGCGAAGCCGTCGAACCTAAGAGTACTCGATGACCCCGGCCTAGAAGCGGATCTGGATGCCGCCGACGAACCACACCGGCGGCGAGACGGTCAGGAGTTCGTCGTACATCGACCCCGGGACGCCGAGGTCGCGGTAGAGATTCCTGACCCCGACGAGCAGATCCAGCGTGCCACCGCGGATGGGCTGATACGGCAGCTCCTGGCGCACTTCGATCTTGAACCGCCCGGCGAGCGACGGGCCGGTCGCCTCGCGTGACGGGCTGAAGCCCGTGCTGAGGCGATAGGCCGTCGAGACCCGCGTCGACGTGCCGGGAATCTCCACCTGGAGATCCGCCGAGAGATCCTGCAGCCGCTCGGCATCGGACCGCACGACCGACGGCGCCACCAGACCGAGCGAACGGTCCCGGCCGAACGGGCGCCACGTCACGTGCCCGGTCGAGTAGGCCACCGAACCTCGCAGATTCGGCGCGAGGCGGCCGGCGGCGCCGAACGACCAGCCGTCGATCTCCGCATCGCCCACGGTGGCGGCAAAGTAGTGGGCCGAGCCGGACTGACCAAGACCAAAGAGCGTCGCAAACTGCCGGGCCGTCGACTGCCAGAAGCGGCCGACGCTCACCGTGCGCAGGCTGGACCCCGACCCGAACGCGCGTTCGACGCCGATGGCCACATGACCGATGCGCTCGGCTCGCAGCGGCACGCCCGGTCGAATCGACGAGAACGTCCGGTCCGGCGGCATCCACAGGCCCCTGGTGTCGGGCGGCTGAAACTCGGCCGCACCGGGCGCCAGTGCCAGGTGGTAACCCTCGACGGTGATCCAGGTGCGGCGATTGACGGCGACGCGCGCACCCGCCTGGGGGCTCAGAAGCGGCGTCTCGGCCACGTAGTCGTACGCATCGACGCGGAGGCCATAACTGACTTCAAGGCCCGACGTGACCTGCCAGCGGTCGTAGACGTGGGCGGCGCCGGCCGATCGCGCCTCGGCCATCGACAGCGTCGAGGCTGCCGCGTCGTCCCGGCCAGGACGAAGCGCGCCGTACGACAGGCCGGTGCGGAACGCATGGCGCTCGTCCGGCTCTGCCTGGTACTCGCCCAGAAGGACCCAACTCGACGGCGCTCCGGGCGAGAGCGCGCCACGGACGAGCCAGGAACCGTGCGTCCCGACCGGGGCGCCAACCGCGAGGTACGCGGTGCTGCCCGAATACGACGCCCCGAGCCCGCCGGCGGCCAGATCGATCGAGCCGGACGTCATCCAGTTGACTTGACCGTCGAAGTCCGTATCGCGGAGAAACGCCGACGTTCGGCGCGCGGACTCACGAAACGCCCGGTCGAAGAGACCGGGAACGTCGACGGCCTCGACGGAGGCCGCCGGGTCGGCAGCCGCCGGGTCAGCGGCGCCAGGTACGGTGGCGTCGTCACGCAGCACCGTGCGCCTGGCATGGCGCAACCGCCACGCCAGATCCGTGTGCGCGTGGCCGCCCGGCTCGACACCTGCGTCGGCCCGGTCGATCACGGCGGCCGGGTCGTTGCCGGGCTGCGCGCGCCCCTGTCGCACCAGAGTGATGTTCCGTTCGAGCGAGGCCGGCGAGCTGATGCGCACCGGTTCGCGAAAGGTCGAGACGTAGCCGTCGCGGCTGGCGCGGAGGATGTAGTCGCCGGGAGGAAGGGCCAGCAGGAATCGCCCCAGCGTGTCGCTCCGCGACGCGACGAGCGTCGTGCCCATGGCAACCACGCTGACACCGCCGACGGCGGCGCCCGCATCGTCGCGCACGATCCCGTGGATGGTGCCGCCCGACGTCGACGCGCGCACGAGCACGGACACCGGTTGGACAACCGGCTGGGCGAACGCCGGCACGACGAGGCCCGAGAGGACCAGCACCGCGACGAGCGTGGGGACGGGTGGGTTCAAGAGCACCCTCTCGTGAGCGTGCGGCCATCTTACGGGCTGGGTCCGTCGCGCGTCAAACGCAAAGAACGCGCGTGTTTACGGGCATTTTCCTGCGGGAGCGCATGGTATGATTTTTTTGCCTCGGCGCGCGAGCACGAGAAGGAGGCCTCCCTCGTGAAGATCACTGCCATCCATGCACGCGAGATCCTCGATTCCCGTGGCAATCCCACCGTCGAGGTCGACGTCACGCTCGCATCGGGCGCCCGGGGACGAGCCGCGGTGCCGTCCGGGGCGTCGACGGGCACGCGCGAAGCGCTCGAGCTGCGCGACGGCGACGCGTCGCGCTACGGCGGGAAGGGCGTCACCCGGGCGGTGGCGCACGTCAACGGCGAGATCGCGTCGACGCTCGTCGGCGCCGAGGCCGACGTTCGTGCGGTGGACGAACGGCTGATTGCCCTCGACGGCACCCACAATTTCGGGCGGCTGGGCGCCAACGCCGTGCTCGGCGTCTCGATGGCGACGGCGCATGCCGCGGCGGCCGCCGCCGGGCAGCCGCTCTACGCGTTCCTTGGCACGCTCGTCCCCGACGAGGCCCGCGCGAACGGGCTGCTGCTGCCCGTGCCGATGATGAACATCCTCAACGGCGGCGCGCACGCCGACACCAACGTGGACTTCCAGGAGTTCATGGTGATGCCGGCCGGCCTGCCGACGTTTGCCGAGGCGCTCCGGGCCGGCGTCGAGACGTTTCACGCGCTGCGCGGCCTGCTCAAGAGCCGCGGCCTTGCCACCGGCGTGGGCGACGAGGGCGGGTTCGCGCCGAGCCTGCACTCGAACCAGGAGGCCGTCGAGCTCGTGCTCGAAGCGATCCAGAAGGCCGGCTACCGCGCCGGCGAGGACATGTTCATCGCGCTCGACGTCGCCTCGAGCGAGTTCTGGGACGACGACGCGAAGGCGTACGTGCTCCGCAAGTCGGGCGAAGGCACCCGGACGTCGGACGAGATGATCCGGCTCTACGACGACTGGATCCACCACTACCCCATCGTGTCAATCGAGGACGGCCTGGCCGAAGCCGACTGGGACGGGTGGGCCCAGCTCACCGCGGCGCTCGGCAGGAAGATCCAGCTCGTGGGCGACGACATCTTCGTGACCAATCCGGCGATTCTGGAGAAGGGCATCGCGCGCAGCATCGGCAACGCGCTGCTCGTCAAGCTCAACCAGATCGGCACGGTGAGCCAGACGCTCTCGGCGATCGACATGGCGCGGGCGGCCGGCTACGCGAGCGTGATCTCGCACCGGTCCGGCGAGACCGAAGACACGACGATCGCCGACCTGGCCGTCGCCACCTGCGCCGGCCAGATCAAGACCGGCTCGGCGAGTCGAGCCGATCGCACGGCCAAGTACAACCAGTTGCTGCGCATCGAGCAGGAGCTGGGGCGAACGGCCCGCTACGCGGGCCGCGGAGCCATCAAGCAGTTGGGTTGAGTTGGATCAACCATGGAGGCGTGGAGGCTGGGACCTGCCACGCCCGGCGGCACCGGCAGGCAACGCCTGCCGGTGGCTACGCCACGGGGACGATGGGAGTCGGCACGAAGACGAGCACGCCTGACCCGATCGAGCGGTGCGTGCTCGTCTTCGTGCCGACTCCCATCGTCCCCCGGTGCCGCCGGGCAGAACCGTATGGACGACATGAGCTCCATGATCTCCAAGACTCCATGGTTCGTTGAGAGGCTGACATCATGCACACACTCGTACTGCTCAGGCACGGCGAAAGCACGTGGAACAAGGAAAACCGGTTCACGGGCTGGACCGACGTCGACCTGAGCGAAAAAGGCCTTCGGGAAGCCGAGGCGGCCGGCAAGCTCATCGCCGACGAGGGCTACACGTTCGACATCGCGTACACCTCGGTGCTCAAGCGGGCGCTGCGCACGAACTGGATCGTGCTCGACGTGCTGGACCGGCTGTGGATACCCGTCGAGCGCCACTGGCGGCTGAACGAGCGGCACTACGGCGCGCTGCAGGGTCTCAACAAGGCCGAGACGTCGATGAAGCATGGCGAGGCGCAGACGAAGCTCTGGCGGCGCAGCTACGACGTGCCGCCGCCGCCGCTCGCGCTCGACGACCCTCGTCACCCGTCGCACGACCCGAGATATGTCTCGCTCACGCCCGACGAGCGGCCGGCCTCCGAGTCACTCAAGAACACGGTGGAGCGCTTCCTGCCCTGCTGGACGCAGACCATCGGCCCGGCGATTCTGTCGGGCCGGCGCGTGCTCATCACCGCGCACGGCAACAGCCTGCGCGCGCTCGTGAAGCACCTCGACCGCATTTCGGATGCGGACATCGCGGAGCTGAACATCCCGACGGGGATTCCGCTGATCTACGAGCTCGACGATCGGCTGGCGCCGATCCGGCACTTCTACCTGGGCGACCCGGAAGCGGCCCGCAAGGCCGCCGAGGCGGTGGCCAGGCAGGCCGGCGGCCGCAGCTAGACGGCTACTCGACTTCCTTCTCGGTGGGTTCGTCGGCCGAAATCCGCAGCGATTTCAGGAACCTGCGGTCGTTCGCGCTCATCTCGAAGGCGCCGTTCGCCGCATGGGCCTGCGCGGCCGCGCGGCGCGACGCCGCCGTCCGGCGCGAGCCTTTCTTCTCGAGGCTGCTGAATCCCACGACCGCCTCGAGCGAGACGCGAAGATCGTAACCGGCCGCGCGTGCTTTCTCTCGACACGCCTCGACCCGGGGATCGGCCGCGACCGCCGCCGAGATGGCCTCAGTCAGCTCACGGGCCAACTGACTCATCTGCGAATCCATGCAAACCTCCAACCTCCACAGGGCCGGACCGCTGGCCGGACACCGTCGCACCAACACGCGGAGGTTGGCTGCAATCTCGAGGTGTGGGCGCTGGGGGCTGACCGGACCATGAGAAGGATCAGTTGAAATGAAGGCCGAACTTCAGGGGATTGTAGGCGGCAGACGTACGAGTGTCAAACGACATTACTGTCAGTACCCGGAACCGAGCGGATAGAATTCCGGGCATGGCCGGCCCCTTCGAAAAGCCCGAGGACTGGCCGGCCCCGCGCGAGGCCGGCGACGAGTTTCCAGGGGTCTTCCCGTTCACGCGCGGCATCCAGCCGACGATGTACCGGGGACGGCTGTGGACGATGCGGCAGTACGCCGGGTTCGGAACGGCGGCCGAATCGAACGCCCGTTACCGGTACCTGCTCGACCAGGGCGTCACCGGGCTCAGCGTGGCGTTCGATCTGCCAACCCAGATGGGCTACGACTCGGACCATCCGATGGCCTCGGGCGAGGTCGGGCGCGTGGGCGTGGCCATCGACTCGCTCGACGACATGCTCGTGCTCTTCGACGGCATCCCGCTCGATCGCGTGTCCACCTCGATGACGATCAACGCGACCGCCGTCATCCTGCTTGCGCTCTACGTGGCGGTGGCCCGCCGGCAAGGCGTCCCGCTCGACAGGCTATCTGGCACGATCCAGAACGACATCCTCAAGGAATACGTCGCGCGCGGCACGTACATCTATCCGCCCCGCCACTCGCTGCGCATCGTGACGGACATTTTCGCCTGGTGCGAGCGCGAGTTGCCGAACTGGAACACCATCTCGATCAGCGGGTACCACATCCGCGAGGCCGGCTCGACGGCCGTTCAGGAAGTCGCCTTCACGCTGGCCAACGCGATCGCCTACGTGGAGGCAGCCCGGACCGCCGGCCTCGACGTCAACCGGCTCGGGCGGCGGCTCTCGTTCTTCTTCGCCGCGCACAACGACTTCATCGAGGAGGTGGCCAAGTTCCGGGCGGCACGCCGGCTCTGGGCCAGGATCATGCGCGACCGGTTCGGGGCGACCGACCCGCGAGCCTGGCAGCTGCGCTTCCACACCCAGACGGGCGGCAGCACGCTCGCGGCCCGGCAGCCCGACAACAACATCGTCCGCGTGGCCATTCAGGCGATGGCGGCCGTGCTCGGCGGCACGCAGTCGCTCCACTGCAACGGCCGCGACGAGGCGCTCGCCCTGCCGACCGAGGAGGCGGCGCGGCTGGCGCTCCGCACCCAGCAGGTCATCGCGGCCGAGACCGGCGTGGCCAACACCGTCGACCCGCTCGGCGGCAGCTGGACCGTCGAGGCCCGGACGACCGCAATCGAAGAGGCCGCCTGGGCGCTCGTCGACGACATCGACCGCACGGGGGGCACGCTCGCGGCAATCGAAGAGGGGCGCATCCAGCGCCAGATTCAGGATGCCGCCTACGACACGCAGCGGGCCATCGACCGGGGTGACCACATCATCGTCGGCGTCAACCGGTTCGAAGACGATACGCCGGCGACGATCGAGCTGCTGCGGATCGACCCGGAGAGCGAGCGGCGTCAGGCTGAAGGCGTTGCGCGCGTGCGCCGGACGCGCGACGCGGCGGCCTGCCGGCGCGCGATCGACGCGGTGGAGGCTGCCGGCGGCGGCACGTCGAATCTGGTGCCGCCGATCCTCGCGGCCGTCGAAGCGGGCGCCACGCTCGGAGAGATTTCCGACGCCCTGCGCCGGACGTTTGGCGAGCACCGTGATAGCGAGAGCTGACACGCCGCTCGTCCGCGTCGAGGACCTGCGGACGGTGTTCACGCTGGCCGACGGCCGCGAGGGGGTCGCCGTCGACGGCGTGTCGTTCCAGATCGGACGCGGTGAAACGCTCGGGCTGGTGGGCGAGTCGGGCAGCGGCAAGTCCGTGACGGCGCTCTCGATCCTCCGGCTCGTCATGCCGCCGGGCCGGATTGCGGGCGGGCGCATCGAGCTCGACGGCCGGAACCTCATCGACCTGCCCGAGACGGAAATGCGGCACATCCGCGGCCGCCGCATCGGCTTCGTCTTCCAGGAGCCGATGGTGGCGCTCAATCCCGTCTACACGATCGGCTTCCAGATTGCCGAGACGCTTGCCGTGCACGGCCTCGCGCGCGGCGAGAACGCCCGGCGCCGCGTGCACGAGCTGCTCGAAGCCGTGCGCATCCCCGACCCGGACCGGCGCGCGCGCGAGTACCCGCACCAGCTCAGCGGCGGCCTCCGGCAGCGCGCCATGATCGCGCTCGCCATTGCCGCCGAGCCGTCGCTCCTCATCGCCGACGAGCCGACGACGGCACTCGACGTCACCGTCCAGGCCGAGATCCTCGACCTGCTGCGCGAGATGCGGCGGCTGTACAACCTGTCGCTGCTGCTCATCACCCACGACCTCGGCGTGATTGCCGAGATGGCCGACCGCGTCGCCGTGATGTACGCCGGCCGCATCGTCGAAGAGGCGCCGGCGGCGGTGCTCTTCGAGCGTCCGGCGCATCCGTACACGCGCGGACTCATCGACTCGATTCCGGCCGGCACGTCGGGAACACGCCTTTCGGCAATCCCCGGCAACGTGCCGGGCCTCGCCGAGATACCGGACGGATGCGCGTTCGCCCCACGATGCGCCCGGCGGTTCGCCCCGTGCCAGGACGACGTGCCGGGCCTTTTCGCCGTCGGCGCCGGCCATCAGGCGCGGTGTTACCTCTACGAGCCAGGGCGGGCTGAAGCCCGCCCCTCCGGCCGTCCCTCTGGTGGAGGGGCGGCCTCTGGTGGAGGAGCGGCCTCTGGTGGAGGGGCGGGCTTCAGCCCGCCCGACAGATCCGTTCGCGGCCCCGAGGACGTCGGCTGATGGCACTCGTCGACGTTCGCCGCCTCGTGAAGGAATTCCCTGCCCGGGGCGGATGGCTCTCCGGACAGGCGCCGGTTCGCGCCGTCGATGACGTGAGCTTCACGATCGACCGGGGCGAGATGTTCGGCCTCGTCGGCGAATCCGGCTGTGGCAAGACGACGACGGGCCGCTGCCTGCTGCGCCTGGTCGAACCGAAGTCTGGAGAGATCCGCTTCGACGGCATGGACGTGCTGGCGCTCTCGGCCCGCGAGCTTCGCCGGGCGCGCCGCCACTTCCAGATCGTGTTTCAGGATCCGTACTCGTCGCTCAATCCGCGCATGCGGGCGGGCGAGAGCGTGGCCGAGCCTCTCGTCATCCACGGCGTGGGCGACGCCGCCACGCGGCGCGCGCGCGTCGGCGAGCTCTTCGAGCTCGTGGGCCTCGACCCGGAGGATGCGGTGAAATACCCGCACGAGTTCAGCGGCGGCGAGCGGCAGCGTATCGGCGTGGCCCGCGCGATCGCGCTCGAGCCGTCGTTCATCGTCGCCGACGAGCCGGTGTCCTCGCTCGATGTCTCCGTCCAGGCACAGGTGGTCAACCTGCTGCTCGACCTGCGGGAGCGGCTGGGACTCACCTATCTCTTCATCGCCCACGACCTGCGGCTGGTCCGCCAGATCTGCGATCGCGTGGCGGTGATGTATCGAGGCCGGTTCGTCGAGATGGCCGGGGCCGAGCAGGTGTTCGCGTCGCCGTGCCACGCCTACACGAAGGCGCTGCTCTCGGCCATTCCCCACCTCAGGCCGGGCGATCGGCTGGAGCGCATCCCGTTTCCGGCCTCGAACTTCAGGCCGCTGCCGCTCAGGGAAGTCGGCGACGGACACTACGCGGCCGTCTGAGCGTGTCGGGTGTAGGGCGGACTGAAGTTCAGTCCGCCCTACGAGGTTCAGGCCGCCCGCCGGACGTCCTTTTCGACCTTGCCGTCGCGGATGTGGATCACGCGATGGGCGTGCTCGGCCACCTCGGCCTCGTGGGTGACGATGATGATGGTGTTGCCCGCCTCGTGCAGCCGCTCGAAGAGGCTCATGATCTCGACGCCCGTCTTGGTATCCAGGTTGCCGGTGGGCTCGTCGGCGAGAAGGATCGAGGGGTTGTTGACGAGCGCGCGGGCGATGGCCACGCGCTGGCGCTGCCCGCCCGAGAGCTGATTCGGCCGGTGATGCTTGCGGTCGGAGAGCTCGACCTTGTCGAGCGCCTGGCTGGCGCGGTCCGCTCGGGCCTTCGACGACAACCCGGCATAGATGAGCGGCAGTTCCACGTTGTGGAGCGCCGTTGCCCGCGGCAGCAGGTTGAACGTCTGGAAGACGAAGCCGATTTCCTCGTTCCTGATGCGCGCCAGCTCGTCGTCGTTCATCTCGCTCACCTGCTTGCCGTTCAAGAGGTAGCTGCCCTTCGACGGCGTGTCGAGGCACCCGATGAGGTTCATGAGCGTGGACTTGCCGGAGCCGGAAGGGCCCATGATGGCCACGTACTCGCCACGGTCGATCTGAATCGACACGCCGCTGAGCGCGTGGACCTTCTCCTCGCCCATCTCGTAGGACTTCCACAGGTCGTGCGTTTCAATCAGCGCCATATGAACCCCGGCCTACCCTTCGAGCGATTCGTACTCGGCCTTGAGCCTGGCCACCACGGTCGGGTCGGCCAGCGTCGTCGTGTCGCCGAGCGCCTTGCCGGCCGCGATGTCGCGCAGCAGGCGCCGCATGATCTTTCCCGACCGGGTCTTGGGAAGGTCGGCGGCAAAGAGGATCTCGTCGGGCCTGGCGATCGCGCCAATCTTCTCGACGACGTGCTGCTTGAGTTCTTCTTCGAGCGCTTCGGACAGCTCGACGCCTTCCTTCACGGTGACGAACGCCGCAATCGCCTGTCCCTTGATCTCGTGGGGCTTGCCTACCACGGCGGCTTCGGCCACCTTCTGGTGATCGACGAGCGCGCTCTCGACCTCCATCGTGCCGATCCGGTGCCCCGCCACGTTCAGCACGTCGTCGACGCGTCCGAGCACCCAGAGGTAGCCGTCCTTGTCGATGCGCGCGCCGTCGCCGGTGAAATACGCGCCGTCCTTCCACCTGCTCCAGTAGGTCTGGACGTAGCGCTCGGGGTCTCCGTAGATCCCGCGCAGCATGCCGGCCAGGGCCGCGTGAGCGCGAGCAGGCCGCCGCCTTCAGCCACTCTCTCCCCGTCGGTCGTCCGCACTTCGGCCTCGATCCCCGGGAACGGGCGCGTGGCCGACCCGGGCTTGCAGTCGACGATGCCGGGCAGCGGCGTGATCATGATGTGCCCGGTTTCGGTCTGCCACCACGTGTCGACGATGGGACAGCGCTCGCCGCCGATGTGCTCGTAGTACCACATCCAGGCTTCCGGGTTGATCGGCTCGCCCACCGTGCCGAGCAGGCGCAGGCTCGACAGGTCGCGGCCGGCCGGCCAGTTCGTGCCCCACTTCATGAAGGCCCGGATCGCGGTCGGCGCCGTGTAGAAGATCGTGACGCCGTAGCGCTCGACGATCTCCCAGAAGCGGTCGCGCTTCGGCCAGTCGGGCGCGCCTTCGTACATGAGGACGGTCGCGCCGTTGGCGAGCGGCCCGTAGACGACGTAGCTGTGCCCGGTGACCCACCCGATGTCGGCGGTGCACCAGTACACGTCGTCGTCACGCAGGTCGAACACCCAGCGGGTCGTGGCGTACGCGCCGACCAGGTAGCCGCCCGTCGTGTGCACGATGCCCTTCGGCTTGCCCGTGGTGCCCGAGGTGTAGAGGATGTAGAGCATGTCCTCGGCGTCCATCGGTTCCGGCGGGCAGTAGGGCGGCGCGTCCTTCATCAGGTCGTGGTACCAGTGGTCGCGGCCGGGTTCGAGGGAGACGTCAATCGGGTTGTGATCGTCGCGCCGGACGACAACGACGTGGGTGATCGTGGACGTGCTCTTGAGCGCTTCGTCGGCCGTCTTCTTGAGCGGGACGACCTGGCCGCGCCGGTAGCCGCCGTCGGCGGTGACGAGCACCGTGGCCTGGGCGTCGTTGATGCGGTCGCGAGAGGGACTCGGCGCTGAACCCGCCGAACACCACGCTGTGCACGGCTCCGATCCGCGCGCAGGCGAGCATCGCGATCGCCAGCTCGGGTATCAGCGGCAGGTAGATGGCCACGCGGTCGCCCTTCTTGACGCCGAGCGACTTGAGCACGTTGGCGAACTGGTTCACCTCCCGGTGCAGATCGAAGTAGGTCAGCGTGCGGCGATCGCCCGGCTCACCTTCCCAGATGATGGCCGCCTTGTTGCGATGCGCGTTGCGCACGTGACGGTCGAGGCAGTTGACGCTCGCGTTGATCTTCCCGCCGACGAACCACTTCGCGTACGGCGGCTGCCAGTCGAGCACCTGCGTCCAGGGCTCGATCCACTCGAGCTCGTTCGCAAACTCCGCCCAGAAGGCCTCGGGGTCGCCCGCCGCGCGCGCGTACACGCCGGCGTCGGTGACGCGTGCGTACCGGCGCCAGTGGTCGGGCACCGGAACCACGCGGGTCTCGTCGAGCAATGCATCGATTTCAGCTGGACGCGGATCTGACATGAGGGTCCTCTGCGGCCGGCCGCTCGCGGCCGCTGTTCCTGCACCAGCCTACACCGGGAGCCGCCGGAAAGACGCCGCGAGCCGGGACGGCGCGGGCCGTCGGCCGCCTTGGGCCCTACGCCTGCGGCGGCGCGACCTTCTTCCGGAAGATCGCCAGTCCGAGCAGCGAGCCGAGCATGCTGAAGACCGCGTACACGGGCAGGTTGATGACAAACGCCAGAAACGCCAGGCTGTTGCCCTCGATGAGACCCAGCACCAGGTCGCGCACTTCGGGCGGCACGTCGGAGCTCGAGTCGAGCGCCTGGCGGACCTGTTCCTGCCACATCTCACCGCCGACCGAGAGCAGGATGAGCGCGCCGAGGCCGGCAATGATGGCGCCGATGACGCCGGCCAGCAGGCCGCCGATCACGGCGTCCCCGGTCTCGATCGGCTCGGGCGTCCGCTGCTGCTGAAGGTAGACCACGAGCACGCCTCCGGCAACGACCCAGAGGCAGCAGCACATGTTGAAGGTCGACACCACCGGCAGAGACGACAGCACGCCGATGAACAATCCGCCGAGCAGTGCGGGCTGGTGTTTGGACATGTCAGCGATCCTCGAATCCCGGGTGTACGTGCACGTCAGTCGTAGTACTCACGCCCGAGGTGCGTGATGAGCTCTTCGCCTCGCATGTAGCGCAGCGTGTTCTTCAGCTTCATCAACTGGATGAAGAGGTCGTGCTCGGGGTAGAGCCCCTTGGCGAACATCGGGCTCTTGAAGTAGAACGACAGCCACTCCTGAATGCCCGACATGCCCGCGCGCCGCGCCAGGTCGAGGAAGATCGCGACGTCGAGCACGATGGGCGCCGCCAGAATCGAATCCCGGCACAGGAAATTGATCTTGAGCTGCATCGGGTAGCCGAGCCAGCCCACCAGATCGATGTTGTCCCAGCCTTCCTTGTTGTCACCGCGCGGCGGGTAGTAGTTGATGCGCACCACGTGGTGCAGATTCGCGTAGAGATCCGGATACAGGTTCGGCTGGAGGATGTAGTCGAGCACCGACTTCTTGCTCTCCTCCTTCGTCTTGAACGACTCCGGATCGTCGAGCACCTCGCCGTCGCGATTTCCCAGGATGTTGGTCGAATACCACCCCTCGACGCCGAGGAGCCGAGCCTTGAGCCCCGGCGCGATGATCGTCTTGATGAGCGTCTGCCCCGTCTTCAGATCCTTGCCGGCGAGCGGCGAGCCGGTCGTCTGCGCGAGCTCGACGAGCGCCGGAACGTCGGCGCTCAGGTTCGGCGCGGCGTTCGCGTAGGGAATGCCTTCGCGGATGGCCGCGTAGGCGTAGATCATGCTCGACGGAATCGAGACGTCACTCGACTCGAGCGCCTTCTCGAACGCGGCAAGCGACTGGTGCGCCGCCGATTCCTGCAGGAAGACTTCGGTGCTGCCGCACCACACCATCACCATGCGATCGAGGTTGTGCGTGGCCTTGAACCGCCGGATGTCGTCGATGAGCTGCTCGGCAAGGTCCTTCTTGCTCTTGCCCTTCTTCACGTTCGGGCCGTCGAGCCGCTTGACGTACTGCCGATCGAAGACCGCCGGCATCGGCTTGATGGCCGTGAGCTCATCCTTGATCTGGTCGAGAAGCGACGACTCGAGCACGCCCGCCGTCCGGGCCGCGTCGTAGCAGTTCTCTTCGAAGATGTCCCACGCGCCGAACACGAGATCGTCGAGCGCGGCGAGCGGCACGAAGTCGCGAAGCGCCGGGGCGCGCCCTTCCGTGCGCTTGCCAAGCCTGATGGTGCCCATCTCGGCGAGCGATCCGATGGGCTTGGCGAGCCCCCTGCGAACCGCGAGCGTGCCCGCGATGGTGGTGGTGCTCACGGCCCCGAGGCCGACGAGCAGAACGCCGACTTTGCCGCCGGCTGGACTGATGGAAACGCCTGTCGTCACGGCCGGAAACTATATCATTCAGTACGATGCCCGGTTGGTTCCGCAGCGGATTGCCTCCACATCAGACGGCGCTGGCCATGCTCGGAGCCAAGGCCGGCCAGGACGTCGTGTTCCTCGGCGCTGCCGAGCCAGACCTCGCTGCCGAAGTCGCCCGGCTCACCGGACTCAACGGCCGGACCGTCGTCGCCGCCGAGGGTCCAGCCGATCGACGCGCCGTCGAAGCGGCAGCCGCAAGGGCCGGCACGCTTGTCGAGCTTGCCACGGCCGGTCCTGAAGGAGTCGGCGAGACAGACACGTTCGACCTGGCGGCCGTCACGATGAAGTGGCCCGATCTTGCCGCGAGCACCCGGGCCGCAACGCTTCGCGAAGCGTTCCGGCTCGTGCGCCCGGGCGGACGCATCGTCCTCGTGTTGTCGGTGGGCAGAGCCCGCTGGCCGGCGGGCCAGCGATCGGTGCCGAAGGAACTGGCCGGTGAGGCGCTCGATCTGCTCAGCGGCGCTGGATGCCGCGCGGTGCGCCTGCTCGGCGAGGTGCCGGGAACGACCTACATCGAAGCGGTCAAGCCGCGCCTCACCTGAGGCACGTCAGGTGGCGCCCGCCGTCGATCGCGATCGTCTCGCCGGTGATCCAGCCCGACTGCGGTGATATCAGAAACGCGATGAGGTCGGCCACCTCCTCGGGCGTGCCCGGGCGGCCGAGCGGATGGGTGGCCTTCGACCGCTCGAGAAAACCCGCGTACTTGTCCTCGTCCATGCCGCCTCGTCGATGCAGGTTGGTGACGACCACGCCGGGATTGACGGCATTGACGCGCACGCCGGCGGGCGCAAGATCGAGCGCGGCGCATCGGGTCAGTTGATCGACGGCCGCCTTGCTCACGCAGTACGACACGAGGCCGGGGAACGCACGCGTGCCGGCCACGCTCGATACGTTGACGACGGCGCCCTTGCTCGCGGTGAGCGCCGGAATCGCGGCGCGAAGCAGACGGAACGGCGCGCGCGCGTTGACGTCGAGCATCTCGTCCCAGGCCGCGTCGGTCGTCTCGGCCACGCCTCCCGACGCGATGATGCCGGCGGCGTTGACGACCGCGTCGATGCGCCCGAAGGCCAGAAGCGCAGCGGCCACGATGGCCTCGGGCGCGCCGGCGGCCGTCACGTCGGGGGGGGCGGCGCGGGCGGCGGCGAGAATCTCCTCACTCACGGCCCGGAGCGCGGCCTCGTCGCGGCCAACTGCCAGCACACCGCACCCATCGGCCGCGAGCCGCCGCGCGCTCGCCCGCCCGATCCCCGACGATGCCCCCGTCACAATCGCCCCTCGAGTCATGCAGGGAGTTTAAGGGGGACGGGTCTGTTTTCCACAGATCGGGCCCGTGGGGTGCCAGGGCTCGTTCGGGCATTCGCCCGCCTGAGCCCTGGCACCTTTCCGGCCCGATCTGCGGAAAACAGACCCGTCCCCCTTCTGAGCGCGTGATCCGGTGCCGAAAAGACGGGATGCCGGCCTGTCATGGAAGACCGACTCCCCACCTCACCTCTGCCCGAGGTCTACTCAGCGGCAGAAGTCGCGCACGCCGCTGGCGTGCCCGTGCGCCAGGTCGCCGGCCTGGTCGAAACCGGACAGGTGTACTCAGAAGACGGGTTCATTCCCGAAGAGGACGCCGTGCGCCTCGTCCGGCAACTCACCGGAAAGCTTCCGGCCGGCGCGGTCCGGATGCCCATCACCCTGGTTCCCGCCTCACGGCGCAACCGGGGCGGCATGTCGTTTTTCACCTCGAGCTTGCTTCACGGGGCTCTCGTCGCGCTACTCGCCCTCGCCTCTGCCTTCGGCTGGGTCGCGTCCCGCGACACCGAGACCGTCCTGCCCCCCGACAAGCCCGCTCGCCTGGTGTTCCTGAACCTGCCGGGTCCGGGCGGCGGCGGAGGGGGAGGCGGCCTCAGAATGCCCGCACCGCCGCCACAAGCCAGGCGCAAGGCGCCTGAACCAAAGGCTGTCGCGAGCCCGATCCCGCCCGTCAGGCGTGTCGCCGCGCCGCCTCGGCGGTTGCCGCCTCGCCGGCCTCCGGTCCGCCCGCCCCCGCGGCCCGAACCGCGGCCGGTGCAACCTCTGCCCGACCTCGAGGTCGAGCAGGCCGTCCAGGCCCCGGTCGTGCCCATGGCGAGCGACCAGATCGAGCTTTCCGGCCTGCCCGATCCCCCCGCGCCCGCCCCTGCGCCCAGTGCCGGACCGGGTTCCGGCGGCGGCATTGGCAGAGGAACCGGAGCCGGGCTTGGCGAAGGCGACGGCGGCGGCATCGGCGCCGGCACGGGCGGAGGCACCGGCGGCGGACCGTACCAGCCGGGCAGCGGCATCGAGCCTCCGACGCTCGTCCGGGAAGTCAGAGCCAACTACACGGCCGAAGCACGCCGGCAGGCCATCGAGGGCGAGGTCGTCCTCGAAGTCGTGGTTGGCCGCGACGGCCGCGTGCGCAACGTGCGCGTCACGCGCGGCCTGGGCGCAGGCCTCGACCAGAAGGCCGTCGAGGCCGTCCGCGAGTGGCGCTTCACGCCGGCGCGCCGCGCCGGCTCCGCCGTAGACGTCGTCGTCACGGTGTCCGTGGAATTCACGCTGAGGTAGACGTATGGAACTCCTGCTCATTGCTGTCGTTCTCATCGCCATCGGCCTGGCAGCCGTCATGTCGGCCGTCGCATGGAAGCTTCTCTCCGACGGACGCAATCGCTCGGCCGCCCGGGTGGCGCACCTCGAGCAGATGGCATATGCCGAAGCCGATGCCGACGTTCAGGCCGAGGAGGTCGACCGGTTCGCGGCCCTCGACGACTGGCGGCTGGACCAGGAGAACGAGGAGAACGAGGAAGAGGAGGACGACGACTGGGACCTGGCGAT
Organism: uncultured Acidobacteriota bacterium; assembly: GCA_963752045.1. Lineage (GTDB taxonomy): Bacteria > Acidobacteriota > Vicinamibacteria > Vicinamibacterales > SCN-69-37 > DATKDF01. The sequence goes on from CAVVWN010000006.1 coordinate 50,259, forward strand.
ACGTCCCGTCGGTCGTGACGCGCGCACGCCGCCACCGGAGAGACGCCCCGAGCCGGCACGCCCGGCCGCGCGAGTGAGGATCGTCCAGGGGCCACGCCGCGAAGCAGGCAGGCCGCCCGCGGTGGCGCGCGGCGACATGTTCGGGTCATCAGCCGGTCGATCGCCACGCCCCCGGCGTCAGGGCCTCGCCGCATTACTCACGGCCGCCGCTCTGCTTCTCGTCGGCACGGGCGTGGTCTATGCCGTCCGCTCGGCCCCGTCGCTTGCGGGCGTGGCACGGCAAGTCGCGGCACCGAACCCCGCCTCGCTCGAGCCGCTCGAGCTGCTTTCGCTCAGGCACAGCTCGGATCCCACCGGCGCCTTCACCGTGACCGGGCTCGTCGAGAACCCGGTTGACGGCGCGTCGCTCACGGGCATCGTGGCCGTCGTGTATCTCTTCGACGAAGAAGGACGCTACTACGCGGGCGGCCGGGCCGGCATCGAGCTCACCTCGTTCCGCCCCGGTGAAGAATCGCCTTTCGTCGTCGTGGTGCCCAACGCGGGCAGGGTCAGCCGATATCGCGTTGGCTTCCGCTTCGAAGACGGTGGCGTCGTCTCGCACGTGGACGGGCGCGGCCGGCCGCCGCGCGGAACGACGGGAGATGCGGTCAACGGCGCCGACGCCGGCACGAAGAACCGGCCGGGCAGAACGCCGCATCGCGCGGAGGGCTGAACCGATGCACAACGCCTCCCCAACCCGACGGCCATCCGCCCTGCCGCTCCTTGCGGCCGGCACGCTCGGAACGTTGCTCCTGCTCGCGCCGGTCTCCGCGCGCGAAACCCAGGAGCGGCCAACCGGCCAGGGATTCTCGTTTCGCAGCGGCGCCAACCTGATCAACGTCACCGCCACGGTGACCGACGAGCACGGCCGGTTCGTGCCGAACCTCGGCGCCGATGACTTCGAGGTCTACGAAGACGGCAAGCGGGTGGCCATCGCCCAGTTCGAAACCGAGCGCGTGCCCGTCAGCCTTGGCATCGCGCTCGACACGAGCGGCAGCATGGTGGGCGACAAGATCGAAGCGGCACGCGCCGCCCTCGACCGCTTCCTGTTCGACCTGCTCGGACCGCAGGACGAAGTGTTTCTCTATCGCTTCGACAGCAGGCCGGAGCTTGTGGAGGCCTGGACGGAAGACCGGCGCGCGGTGAGCCGCGCGCTCGGCAACGTGAAGCCCACGGGCGGAACGGCGATGTACGACACGGTGGCCCAGGCGGTGCCGCTTGCGCAGGCCGGCACGCGGCGCAAGAAGGCGCTCGTCGTCATCTCGGACGGACGCGATACGAGCAGCCGCACCGAGGTCGACGACCTCCGCGGCCTCATTCGCGAGACCGAGGTCCTCGTCTACGCCATCGGCATCGACGCGTCGGGCGACCCGGGAGCCCGCTACTCGAGCGCGGTCGCGCAGCCACCTGCCCAACCCCGCTCGGTACCGGTTCCAACGGCCTTCCCGGGCCAGAAGCCGGTGGTGAAGCCGCCCGCACCGCCTCCCCCGCCACCGACCCGGCCGACGCGGTCGACTTCTTCACGGCGAAACTCGCCGAGCGGCGACAGAGTCGACGCCGCGGCCCTCCAGGCCATCACGGACGACAGCGGCGGCCGAACCGAGATCATCGTCACCGCCGCGGATCTCGACCCGGCCACGGCCGGCATCGCCGACGAGCTCAGCCGGCAGTACTTCATCGGCTATTCCTCGTCGGTCCCAAGCGACGGCCGCTGGCACACGATCGAGGTGCGCGTCGAATCCGGCAACTACACCGTCCGCGCCCGCCGAGGCTTCATCGCAAACTGACCCAGCGCCCAACGCCGAGCGCCCAGAGCCCAGAGCCCAGAGCCCAGAGCCCCAGATGCTAGTATCCCCGTCGTGTTGATCTGGCCCGCCACTCTCGGCCTTGCAGCCGCCGGCAGCGTGGGCGGGCTTCTTACGGCGGGCGTGCTGCTGCTCTTTCGCGACGATGTCCGGCGGCGCGTCGTGCCGTGGCTCGTCTCGTACGCCGTCGGTACGCTGCTCGGTGCGGCGCTGCTCGGGCTCGTGCCTCAGGCTCTCGAGACGCTTGCGCCTCCCCCGGTGTTCGTGACGCTGCTTCTCGGCATCATGACGTTCTTCATCCTCGAGAAGCTCGTGCTCTGGCGCCACTGCCACGGCGACGAGACCTGCGAGATTCACCGCAGCACCGCCACCCTCGTCATCGTCGGCGACGCGGTGCACACGTTCGTCGACGGCGTCGTCATCGCCGCCGCCGCGCTCGTCTCGCTGCCGCTCGGGGCGACGACGGCGCTGGCGGTTGCGGCTCATGAAATCCCGCAGGAGGCCGGCGACTTCGCGATCCTGCTCGCGGCCGGGCACTCGCGCTCGCGTGCCCTCCTGCTCAACCTCACGTCGGCCATCGGCGGCATGACCGGCGCGGCCGCCATGCTCGTCTTCGGCGCCCAGGTGCCATGGGTCGTGCCGTACGTGCTGGCCTTCGCGGCAGGCAACTTCCTGTATGTCGCGATGGCCGACCTCATCCCGAACCTGCACCGGGGCCATCTCGACCGCAATGCCGCACGCCAGGTGGCGCTCATCACGCTGGGGGTCTTGACGATCGTGGCACTCTAGCTATCGCCGACGGACGCGTCGCCTGATGTCCACGGGCCTCAGGCCGCTGGCCTTGGCCAGCCTGAGTTGGCGATCGTCGGCGGACACGAACGTGGTGCACGTAGCGGCGTGCGCCGCCGCGACGTGCAAGACATCGAGGCTGCGCGTCAGGAACCTGGCCGTGTGCGCTCGCGAGAGGTCGGCCGCTTCGGCGAGCACCTGCTCGAAGTCCAGCGACACCGACACGAGCCGTTGATGATCGAGGTCGTCGCCAAGCTGCGCCAGAATCGACCGATGCTCATCCTTGGTCAAGATCTTCCGTCCGGCGAGTAGCGCGAACGCGTTGGGAACCTCCAGACGGTGGAGCGCAGTGAACGGAACCTGGCCCGCCGCCCGAACCGCCGACCGTGCCGCGTCGGAAGAGCGCTCGGGCACATAGACGGGCACCAGGGCGCTCGAATCAATGTAGGTCTTCACCGTTCGCCACGGCTCTCCGCGACCACGTCGGCCCCGCCTGGTACTATGACTCGGCTCCCGAACACCGAGCGCGTCCGAGCCTCCAGATCAGGCCAAGGGGCGACCGCGCCGCTCGACCTGACAGGCGCCAGCCGTGCCACAGGCCGCCGGCGTCGGGTGACCTCGACCGTCTCGCCACGCTCCACGCGGGCCATGACGCGCTTGAGGTTCTGCTGGAGTTCGCGCACGGACACTGTAGAGTCTGACATGTACGACATTTTGTCATACATAACGGCCACCGACAACTCGGCGACCACGACGGCAAGCGGGCTCGCGGCTCGCCCGTGGATGGGCGCTGCGCTAGCATGGACCACCCATGACGCGCACAGCCTTCCTCGCCGTCGCGGCATTGCTCATCCAGAACCCGCCGCCGCCGCAGCCGGATGTGCGGCCGGGCGTCATCATCGGGCAAGTCGTCGACGCGGAAGGCGGCCGGGGCGTGCGCCAGGCCATCGTGCGGCTCGCAGGCGCGGGCCTGTCGGTGACGCGGGTGGCCGACGACCGCGGCCGCTTCTTCTTCCGCGGCCTGCCGGCCGGCTCGTACAGGATCACGGCCACGCGCGACGGTTACTTCGAAGGCGCCTTCGGCCGCGTGCGCGCCGGCGGCGACCCGCTCGACGTGCCGCTCGCGGCCGGGCAGTGGAAGACGGACGTCACAATCGAGCTCTTCCGTCCAGCCGTCATCCACGGCGCGGTCGACGACGAGGCGAACGAGCCGCTTGCGGGCATCCGCGTGCGCGCGTTCCGCCTGCAGTGGTCGGGCGGCCGCGAACTGTGGCTGCCCGACGTCTTCACGGAAACCGACGACCAGGGCCTCTATCGCCTCTTCGGCCTCATGCCCGGCGAGTATGTCGTGGCGCTGCCGTCGGTGCAGGTCACGATGCCGATGGCGAGCATGGAAGAAGTTGGACAGACCGGCCGGTCGACGCGGGACCTCATGGCCGTGCTGTCCATGAACGGCGGACCCGGCAGCCTGATTGGCAGCACGAACGGCGCGACGAGCGGATTGCTTTTCAACCCGGACGATCGCAACCTCAGAATCCCCGGCTCGTCCGCCACGCCGCCAGAGCCGCCCGATGGCAGTCGTCTCGCCTATCCGACGGTGTTCTACCCATCTGCCGACGGACCCGAAACGGCCGTCAGGATCTCGGTCGGCCCAGGCGAAGAACGGCCCGGCGTGAGCTTCACGATACGGCCCGTGCCGGCCGTCCGCGTCTCGGGCCGGCTCGAGGGACCGGAAGGGCCGGTGGCCGGCCTCATGTTGAGGCTCGTCCGCGACGGCGCGCAGGACTTCGGCCTCGGCGCCGAAACGGCCGCCACGATCTCGGCGCCCGACGGCTCGTTCACGCTCGTCGACGTGCCCGCAGGCTTCTACCGGCTTTCGGCGCGCGCGGCGGCCGGCGCACTCTCCAATTGGCAGCCGACCGGCATTGTCGCCTCGGCCGAGGGACGCGCGGCCGGCACGCTGGCCGGCCCGGAAGAGTTCTGGGGCGAGGTGCCCGTCACCGTCTACGACGAGGATGTCGGCGACATCGTCGTGACGGCCGACCGGGGAGTGACGATATCGGGCCGCGTGGTCTTCGAAACGCAGGGCGAGCCGGTGGCACAAGAGAGGGCCGCCGTGATGCGGCTGGTCGTCGAGTCCGCCGAGGGCGGCGACGCCGACGTTCCACCGGCGCCCGTCTCGAAGGAGGCCGAGTTTGCAATCGCCGGCCTCCGGCCTGGCCGCTACACCATTCGCGCCGAGGCCCTGCCGCCGGGCTGGCACCTGAAGTCGGTCGTCTGGGCGGGCCGGGACGCGGCACGCGACCCGCTCGAGGTTCGCGGCGACATCAGCATCGAGGACGTGCTCGTGACACTCGTCGACCGGCCCACGCGAATCAGCGGCAGCGTGTACGACACACGTGGCCTGGCCGTCCCGGGCGCCCGCGTCGTGGCCGTGCCCGCCGGCCGCGGCTCGGGGATCGACCGGACCGCACCGGCCGCAAAGGTGCGGTCGGTCCGGGCGAACGTGTTCGGCAACTTCGAGATGGTCGGACTCCCCCCGGGCGCTTACGATCTGATTGCCATGCCCGAAGAAGCCAACGTCGCCTGGCAGGATCCGGCGGTCCTCGCCAGGCTCGCGGGCGAGGTCGCGCGGGTCACGGTCGCCGAAGGCCAGATGGTTCAGCGGGCAATCCGGAGTGGTGGAAGGCAAGGGCCCCTCAGGGACGGGCCCTGAATTATCGAGCCGGACGTAAACCGACGGGCGAGAAAAGCAGTCGAACACATTAGAGCCGTTTCCGTTTCGGTGTAGACGGCCGAGAACGGCTCAAGCGGTTTGCAGACGCGTGGCACCGGGGACACTTATGACCGCAACCTCTCGTACCGCACTTCGTCTCACGGCGCTTGTGGCCGTGGTCCTGGCCACCACGACGCCTGGTCTCGTGGCGCAGGGCCGCGGCGGCGGTCGCGGCGGCGACCTGCAGGCCCAGCAGCGCGACAACCTCAACCAGCCGATCGGCACGGCATCGATCAGCGGAACGGTGTTCACCGAAGGCCTCGGCACGCCGGTCCGTCGAGCGCGCGTCACGCTCACCGGCGCCGAGCTGCGCGGCGGCCGCTCGACGGTGACCGACGACGAGGGCCGGTTCAACTTCGTGGCGCTGCCGGCAGGCCGGTTCACGCTCACCGCCTCGAAGGCCGGTTACGTCAACATCGCCTACGGGGCCAAGCAGGCCGGCCGGCCCGGCACTCCGATTCAGGTGGTCGACGGGCAGAAGCACGAACGGAAAGACATCGCCATGCCGAAAGGCAGCGTCGTCACCGGCATGGTCGTCGACGACCACGGGGAGCCCGCGCCGGGCACCCAGGTGCGCGTCATGCGATTCGTGATGCGCACCGGCGAGCGCACGCTGCAGCAGGCCGGGCAGGACACGACAGACGACCGTGGCATGTATCGCATCTACGGCCTGCAGCCGGGCGACTACGTCGTGAGCGCGGTTCCGCGCAACGTCGGCCTCGGCGCCATTCGCGAGACGGTGATGGCCGAGGTCGAGGCGCTCCTGCAGCAGGCCGAAGTGCAGGCCGGCCGCGGCGGGGCCGGCGCGTTCGTCGGCGGTGGCCGCGGGCAGGCGCTCATCGAGCGCGCGACGGCGCTCCAGCAGATGGTGGCCGATGAGGACGCGCAGACGGTCGCCTACGCGCCCGTCTACTACCCGGGCACGACCTCCGCCGGTTCGGCGATTGCCGTGCCGCTCGGCGTTGGCGAGGAACGAGCGGCCGTGGACTTCCAGTTGCAGCTCGTGCCCACGGCGAAGATCGAGGGCTCGGTCATGGGCATGGACGGCACGGTGCCGCAGGGCGTGCAGATTTCGCTCATCCCGGCCGATCAGGGTGACATGCCCCGCGTGCCCGGTGTCGGCAACACGACGACACGCCCGGGCGCCGACGGGCGGTTCACGATTGCGAACGTCACGCCCGGCGAATATCGCCTGATGGCGCGCGCCACGATTCGTCAGACCGACCCGAACGCCGATCCGAACGCCCAGGCCTTCGGGGGACGAGGCGGCCGCGGCGGCCGCGGCGGAGGGCCGGTGGCAGAAGTCCTCTGGGCGTCGGCCGACGTCGGCGTGTCCGGCCAGAACCTGACCAACGTGGTACTTGCGCTCCGGCCCGGCATGAAGGTCACGGGCCGGATGCTCTTCGAAGGCGGCGCCGCAGCGCCGGACGATCTGTCGAACGCGCGCGTGACGCTCGTCGCGCGCGGAGATCAGCTGGCCGGAGGCGGCGGCATCCCGCCGGCCGTCGTCGATGCCAACGGCAACTTCACCATCACCGGCGTAGCGCCGGGTCAGTATTCGCTTTCGGCCAACGCATCGGCCGGAGGCCGAGGCGGACGCGGCGGTCAGCCCGTGGCCCAGACGCAGACGACGCAAACGGCTTCGTGGACGCTCAAGTCCGCGCTCGTAGGCGGCCGCGACGCGCTCGACTTCCCGCTGACCGTCGACCCGAACCAGGACGTGACCGGCATCCTGCTCACCTTCACGACACAAACGCAGGAGATCTCGGGCACGATTCAGGATGCGAGCGGCCGGCCGACGGCCGACTTCACGATCGTCGTCTATCCGGCCGACCCGGCGTTCTGGGGGCCGCAGTCGCGGCGGATCAACGCCACCCGGCCCGACACCGAGGGCCGCTTCTCGATTCGCTCGCTGCCGCCGGGCAACTACCGGCTCACGGCCGTCACCGACGCCGAGCCCGGCGAGTGGTTCAACCCGGACTTCCTCGCGCAACTCGTTGGCGGCTCGATCCCGATCACGCTGGCCGAAGGCGAGAAGAAGACGCAGGACATCCGCCTGGCCGGCGGCTAGCCGTTCGTAACGTAGCGCGGCCTGGGTCCCAAGGCCGCGGCGTCGCTTGACGCACGCGGCGCACCTGACGCACGCTGACGCACCGGTCCCATGCCACGCCTCTTCCTCATCGACGGCAACTCGCAGATGTACCGCGCGTACCACGCCATCCGCGGCCTGACCGGCCCGGACGGGCGGTCGACCAACGCCGTGTACGGCTTCACGACGATGCTGCGCAAGCTCATCGCCGATCACCATCCGGAGTACATCGCCGCGTCGTTCGACATGGCCGGCCCCACCTTCCGTGAGGAGCTGCGGGCCGACTACAAGGCCAATCGCGCGCCGATGCCGCCCGACCTCGTCGAACAGGTGCCGCTCGTCCACGAGGCCTGCGAGGCGATGGGCGTCCCCATCCTCACCTCCGATCGCTACGAGGCCGACGACGTCATCGGCACGCTGGCGCGCCAGGCGCACGCACAGGGGTTCGACGTGGCGCTCGTGACGGGCGACAAGGACTTCTTCCAGCTCGTCACCGACGGCATCCGCGTCTACAACCCGCGCGACGAGGGCACCTGGTACGACGCGGCCGGCGTGGTCGAGAAGTTCGGCGTGCGGCCCGACCAGGTGGTGGACGTGCTGGCGCTCATGGGCGACAGCGTCGACAACATCAAAGGCGTGCCCGGCATCGGCGAGAAGGGCGCTCGCGAGCTGATTGCGACGCACGGCACGCTCGATGCGCTGCTCGAGGCGGCCCCGTCGGTCACCCAGAAACGGTACCGCGAGGCGCTCCTCCAGCACGCCGACGCCGCGCACGAAAGCCGGGAGCTTGCCCGGATCAGGACCGACGTGCCGGTCACGTTCGAACCCGACGCGCTGCGCTACCGCGGCCCGTCGCGCGAGCGCTGCTTCACTCTTTTCTCGTCGCTCGGCTTCCGGTCGCTCGTCGCCGAGTTTGCGCCGACGGCCGAAACGTCCGACCGGCAGTTCACCATCGCGGGCTCGCTCGAGGAGATCGAGGCGCTCGCGGCCGCGATCGTAAAGGCCGGGCGCGTCTCGCTCGCGCCCATTGCCGCCGGCGGCTCGGCCGTCGATGCCGACGTGGCCGGCTGGGCCTTCGCCACGGCGCCCGGCGCGGCCTGCTACGTGCCGATGGCGCATACGGGCCTGGCCGACACGCCCAACCTCGGCGCCGCCGACGTCTTCGCGCGGCTCGAGCCGGTGCTCGCCGATCCGGCCGTCGCCAAGGTCGGCCACGATCTGAAGTTCGCGATCGTCGCCTGCGCGCGCGAGGGCGTCACGCTCTCCGGCGTGGACGTCGATACGATGATCGCAAGCTATCTCGTCGACGCCACCCGTTCCGATCACTCACTCGAGGGCCTCGCGCTCGAGCGGGTCGGCTACCGCGCCGCCACGCTCGACGACGTGGTGGGCAAGGGCGCGAAGGCCGTTGGCGCGCCCGCCGTGCCGCCGGCCTCGCTTGCCGTGTACGCCGGCGAGCGTGCCGAGCTGCCGCTGGCGCTTGCCGCCGGCCTCATGGGCGACCTCGAGAAGGAAGGCCTTCGCGCGGTCTACCGCGATCTCGAGCAGCCGCTCATCCCCGTGCTCGCCGACCTCGAGCGCGCGGGCATTCGCGTGGACGCCGGCGTGCTCTCCGCGCTCTCGACCGACATGCAGCGCGAGCTCGACGAGCTGGCCACGGCCATCTACGCGCAGGCGAAGAGCGAGTTCAACATCAACTCGCCCAAGCAGCTGGGCGAGGTCCTCTTCACCAGGCTCAACCTGCAGGGCACGAAAAAGACCGGCAAGACGCGCGCGATGTCGACGGCACAGGCCGTCCTCGAGGAGCTGGCCGCCGAGCACGAGCTGCCCGGCCTCGTCCTGCGGTGGCGCAGCATCCAGAAGCTCAAGGGCACCTACGTCGATGCGCTGCCCGCGCTCGTCAATCCTCGAACCGGGCGCGTGCACACGACGTTCAACCAGGCCGTGGCCGCCACCGGCCGGCTCAGCAGCAGCGACCCGAACCTGCAGAACATCCCGATCCGCACCGCGCTCGGCCGCCAGATCCGGTCGGCCTTCGTCGCCGACCCAGGCTCGGTGCTGATCTCGGCCGACTACTCGCAGATCGAGCTGCGCGTGCTCGCCCACCTCTCCGGGGACGCCGCGCTCGTCGAGGCCTTCCGCCAGGGCGTCGACATCCACGACCGCACCGCAGACCGCGTATTCGGACGGGAGAGCGGCCTCGACAAGCACGAGCTGCGCCGCCGCGCGAAGATCATCAACTACGCGCTGCTCTACGGAAAGACGGCGTTCACGCTCGCCAAGGACATCGGCGTGCCTCAGCAGGAGGCGCAGGCCTTCATCGACGCGTACTTCGACGGCTTCCCCGAGGTGCGCAAGTACATCGACCGGACCATCGAGGACGCCCGCGCCTCGGGCGTGGTTCGCACCATCACGGGCCGCCGGCGCCTCGTGCCCGAGATCAACAGCCGCAACGGCCAGGTGCGCATGGCCGCCGAGCGCGAGGCCGTGAACATGCCCATCCAGGGCACGGCCGCCGACGTGCTGAAGAAGGCGATGATCGACGTCCACGCCGCCCTCGTCGAAGAGAACGGGCGACGGCAGAACCAGGTGCGCATGATCCTCACCGTGCACGACGAGCTGCTCTTCGAGGCGCCCGAGGCTGACGCCGACGAGGTCGCCAGGCTCGTCAAAGACCTGATGGAACGCGCGTTCACGATCGACGTGCCGCTCACCGTGGACGTGGGGATCGGCCGGAACTGGACAGCGGCAAAGCCGTAACCGTGGAGATCGTCGAGGACGACCAACAGGCCACCGTGGAGACCATGGAGGTCGTGGAGGAAACCCAGAAGGCCAACCGTGGAGGCAGTGGAGAACATGGACTGCTTCCAATCAGAGAGCCTGGGAATCTGGGCGGTCACCGTGGCGCGGGCAACGCCCGCGCCGCCGGCGGCGGCTGTCGGGTCCGACCGGGCGTCGACGAACCGCCAGGGTGCCCCTCAATATGTCCAAGGCCGGCGGCTCGTCGACGCCCGGTCGGCCCCGACGGCCCCACGGTGACCGCCAGATCACGATCGCAGTGACGCCCTGGACTGAAGTGCTTCTGACGTCAAGTAATTGTCGCCTCCGGTAACCTCTCAGTATTTCCGAGCTCAATGAACCTCCATTCCCTCCAATACCTCCACGGTTTCGCCCTCTCCACGGTCTCCAAGGTCCTTTTTGCCAAGGTTTAACAAACATCCGCCCCCGGAAAACGTCTTACCAGTCAAACTGAGAAAGAACCGTCACGGCCAACCGGCCGGACTTTCGGAGAGAACCGCATGACGTCAACTCGAACGGTCTGGATTCTCGCGGCCCTCGTCGTCGGGCTCGCAGCCGCTCCGGGCGCCCAACAGCAACAGGTGCAGCAGCAGGTGATCGTGCAGGGCGGCAACGTGGACATCCGCCTCGGCGGCGATGACATGTCGCCGGAACTGGCCGCGATGCTCGGCCGCGGCATGCCGTCGATGGCGCTCGGCACCGGACTCATCGTGGGCCGCGCCTACGAAGTGTCGAGCGGCCAGCCGATTCCCGGTGCGCTCGTCTCGCTCGCCATTCGTGGCGCCGCGCCGCTCCGCGTGCTCGCAGACGGCCAGGGCCGTTTTGCGTTCCGGTCGCTGCCGCCCGGCAACTTCAGCCTGTCGGCCACCAAGCCCGGCTTCGTCGACGGCGCACACGGGCGCCGGCGGCCGTCGGGGCCCACGCAGCCCATCGTGCTCGACGAGGGAGAACGGGTGACCGATGCCGAGGTGCCGCTGTGGCGGTACTCGGCGATCGAGGGCGTCGTCACCGACGAACGCGGCGAACCGGTCGTCGGCGCCACCGTGCAGGCGCTCTCGCGCGCCACGGTCGCCGGCATGCCCAAGCTCACGGCCGGACCGGCGGACCAGACAGACGACCGCGGCGTGTACCGCATCGGCATGCTGACGCCCGGCGACTGGGTGGTGGTCCTGCCGGGACTTACCGGCGATCAATTCATGACCATCGACCTGCCAGGCGGCGATGTCGTCCGCGGGGCCGCCAGCTTCACGATGGCCACCGCCGCCGCCGTCCGGCCGGGCCCGGACGGCATGCCGATCTTCGACGAGCCGGAAGAGCTCGTCGGGCCGGCCGGCGTCGCGCCCGACGGCACGCCGCTCACCTACCAGACCGTGTTCTACCCGGCGTCGGCCCTGCCCGCGCGGGCGGCCGTCGTCAGGCTCGGCTCGGGAGAGGAACGCGCGGGCGTGAACTTCGAGCGCGCGCCGGTGCCCTCGGCGACGGTGACCGGCATGGTGAACGGGCCGGAGGGCCCGGCCGGCAACTACACCGTGAACCTCGTGCCGGCAGGGTCCGAGGATTTGGTGTCGCCGGTCGGCACCTACTCGGCGCGAAGCGGCGCCGATGGGCGGTTCACGTTCAATCACGTGGCGCCCGGGTCCTACACGCTGCGCGTGACGCAGGCGCCCCGCATTCGCCTCGGCGGCGGCGTGGAGCAAACCGTGGCGACGGGCGGCGGAGGCATGTTCGTCATGCGCACGGCGGTCGCCGGCGGTCGCGGCGCGCAGCCGCCGCTGCCCGACGAGCCGACGCTCTGGGCCGAGCTTCCCGTGCGGGTCGACGGCAACGTCGACGTGCCCGTCTCGCTCAACACCGGCGTTCGCATCACCGGCCAGGTGGCATTCGCCGGCAATGCCGAGCGTCCGGCAAACGAGCAGTTGCCCGCGATTCGTATCACGCTCGATCCGGCCGACGGCCGGACGTCGGCCCAGCAGCTGACGCTGCGCGGCCGCATCGAGCCCACCGGGATCTTCCGCACCATGAGCGTGCCGCCGGGCCGGTACTTCATCCGCGTGGACGGCCTGCCGCAGGGCTGGTACTTCCGCGGCGCGACGCTCGGCGGGCGCGACGTCTCCGACGCGCCGCTCGACGTGCAGGGCGAAGACATCGGCGGCGTCACCCTCACCTTCACCGACCAGGCGACGACGCTTTCGGGATCGGTCACGAGCAGCAGCAACGAACAGGATGCGACGGCGCTCGTCATCGCGTTTCCGACCGACCGAGGCGGGTGGATGAACTACGGGACCCGGCCACGCCGGCTGCAGAGCGCGCGCGTCCGGGCGGATGGATTGTTCAACATCGGCGGGCTGCCGCCGGGCGAGTACTTCGTCGCCGCCGTTCGCGACGAGGTCGCCGCCGACTGGCAAAGAATCGAATTCCTCGAAGGCGTCGCCGCCGAGGCCGCCCGCGTGCGCCTCAACGACGGCGACAAGCAGACCGTGAGTCTGCGGGTGGTGCGCTGATGAAACGCTTCTTTCTCGTCTGCCTTCTGTCCTCCGCTGTCGCGCCGCTCGCCTTGTCGGCGCAACAGATGGTCCGCCGCGACGCGCGCGCCGAACCGGCGCGCGGCACGGCGGCCATTGCCGGCTTCGTCGTCGACGAGCAATCGGAACAGCCCCTGCGCCGGGTCCAGGTGTCGCTCTCGGCCGACGAGGCCGGCACGAGCCGCGTCACCTACACCGATGATGCCGGCGCCTTCATGTTCCCGGATCTGCCGGCCGGCCGCTACTCGCTCGTGGCCACACGGCCCGGCTACGTCCGCACGGCCTACGGCGCCAAGCGGTACGACCGGCCCGGCACGCCGATCCGCCTGGCCGCCGGCCAGACGATGACCAACGTCCGCCTGGCGACTACCAAAGGCGGCGTCATCACCGGACAGGTGTTCGATGAAACGGGCCTTCCGGCCTTCGGCGTGCGGATTCAGGTGTTCGAGTATCGGACCGTGCTCGGCGAGCGTCGACTGGCCCGCGTGCGCGGCATGGGCGGCGGCCTGTTCGGCGAGACCACCGACGACCGCGGCATCTATCGGCTCTACGGCCTGCCGGCCGGCGAGTATGTCGTGGTGGCCTCCCCCCGGTTCTCGCGCAACGACGAGCTGCGCGCGATGACCGACGCGGAGATCCGCGAGGCCCTGCAGGCGGCGGCGCAGGCAGCACAGCCCGCCGCGGCGGCGCCGACCGTCGGCGCCGGCGGCTCCCCCGGGGAACGACCCGAGCGGCGCGACGAAGGCCCGACGGTCGGGTACGCACCCGTGTTCTATCCAGGCACGACGTCGGCGGCAGGCGCCACCGCGATTCGAATCGGGCCCGGTGAGGAACGCGGCGGCATCGACTTCCAGATTCAGCTCGTGCCCACCGCGCGGGTCGAAGGCGTCGTGGTGCCGCCCGCCGGCGTGCCGCCCCAGAGCGTCCAGTTGCTGCTCGTGGGCGGCGACGATCGCGGCGCGCCGGAGCTTCTCGGCATGTCCTTGCTCAACCGCGCCACACCGGACGCCGAAGGCAAGTTCTCGTTTCGCGCCGTGGCGCCCGGCCGCTACACGCTGACGGCTCGCGCCGTGCAGCCGGCTCCCGGCAGCCAGCCACAGGTCGTCCAGGAACGCGCCGTCATGGCATTCCAATCAGCCGGTGGCGCGGCTCCCGTGCTCCTGAGCAGCGGTGGCGGGTCGAATCAGCCGGCCTTCTGGGCGATGAGCGACGTCAGCGTGAATGGCCAGAACGTCGAGAACCTCGTGCTCGCCATGGAGCCGGCCATGACCCTGACCGGGAGAGTGCGGTTCGAGGGCACGGCCACGCCGCCTCGCGAACTCAACCGGGTGCGGCTCTCCATGCAGCCGGCGCCGTCTCCCGACACCCAGATCTCGATGGGCATCCCCGGCGTGACCGTCACGCACGGGGGCGAGTTCACGGTGACGAACGTCACGCCCGGTCTGTACCTCATGACCGGTTCGGTGCCGACGCCGCCCGAGAGCTTCACGCCCGTCAACTGGCGCCTGAAGTCGGTCATGGTCGACGGCAAGGACATCCTCGACTTTCCGCTCGAGGTTGGTCCCTACCAGAACCTGTCGGACGCGGTCGTGACCTTCACGGATGTCACCCAGGGCGTGTCCGGGGCCCTTCAGGACCCGACGGGCCGTCCCGCCCCCGACTACACGATCGTCGTCTTTGCGGCCGACCCGGCCTATTGGCGGCCCCAGGCGCGGAGGATTCGGACGGCCCGCCCCGGCACGGACGGCGGGTTCTCGGTCGAGGGCCTGCCGGCCGGGGCCTATCGGATGGCCGCCGTGGTGGACATGGCCGACGAAGACGCCTTCGATCCGGCCTTCCTCGAACAACTGGTACCGGCCTCGTTTGCCTTCACGCTGGGCGAGGGCGAAAAGAAGGTCCAGGACATGCGAATCGCCGGAGGCGGGTTCTGAACCTATAATTCACGTTCGTGCCAGACCCCGTTGTCCTTGCGCGTCAGGGACACCCGATCTCGAGGCGCGAGATCGACCCTGACGCGCTCAAAGTCCTTTACCGCCTCAACGAGCACGAGTACACCGCGTATCTCGTCGGGGGAAGCGTTCGCGACCTGATCCTCGGTCGCCGGCCGAAGGACTTCGACATCGGGACCGATGCCCACCCGTACCAGATCAAGAAGCTCTTCCGGAACTGCTGGATCATCGGCCGGCGGTTCCGGCTGGCGCACGTCAAGTTCGGGCAGAAGACGATCGAGGTGGCCACCTTCCGCCGCAACGTGCCGGACGTCCCGCCGAGCGAGCCGCCCGAGGAAGCCCAGCCGGCCGCCGACGGGCACGACCAGAGCATCATCCACCGCGACAACACGTTCGGCACGCCTGAAGAAGATGCGTTCAGGCGCGACTTCACGGTCAACGGCCTGTTCTACGACGTGGCCACGCGGTCGGTCATCGACTACGTGGGCGGCCTCGACGACCTCGAGCGCCGGCTCATCCGCTCGATTGGCGATCCTCGCGTGCGCTTCGTGGAAGACCCGGTGCGGATGCTTCGGGCGGCCGTGCTCGGCGCGCGCCTCGGCTTCGATCTCGACGCGCTCGTGGTCGAGGCGATTGCCGAGCACCGCGGGCTCATCACCAAGGCGTCTCCGGCCCGCCTCCTCGAGGAGTACTTCAAGATCCTGCGGTCCGGCTGCGCCGAGGCCAGCTTCCGCGCCCTCGACCGCCTCCGGCTGCTCGAGCTGATCTCGCCCGAGCTCGCGTCGCCGCCCGACGCGCTCTGGGACTCGCTCCGGAGGATCGACACGTACCGGCAGCCGTTTCCCGACGCGCCACCGGAGCTGACCGGCGCGGTGCTCATTTCGGCCCTGCTCGGTCCCATCGGCGCGCTCGAGCGTCCTCGCGGCCCGGCGGCCGGCCGCGAACCGCGCGTGACGCTCGGCGCGATGCCCATCGCGCGACGGGACCTGGAACGGCTGCACCAGGTGATGCTGATCGCGCCGCGGCTCATGGAACCCGAGCTGCCACCGAGGCTCGCGCGGACGCTGCCGATGCGCCCGGCCTTTTCCGACGCGCTCACCTGGCTCGCGATCTTCGGTGACGCGCCCGAGGCGGTCGAGCGCTGGAAGCACGCCCACGTGCCGGCGCGTCACGAACGGCCGGGCGGACGTCACGGCCGGCCAGAGCGGCATCACGCGCCGCCGGGCGAGGAGGTCGACGACGGCGCGCCGCGGCGGCCGCGTCGCCGGCGCCGGCGGCGCCGGCGCGGCCCGCGCCGCGAACCCGGATCCGGCGGCGGCGGGAACACACCACCAGAATCCTGACATCGGGTGCTGGCGTGCGTGGCGTGCGGCCCGACCCGACGTTGCGAGCGACGCGGGCCAGCGTAACTGCCGTCTGGTCCGCGTCAAGCGTGCGAGCCGGAGGGCCGGGCCGCACGCCACGCGCGCCGGCACCCGCCAGCTACCTCCCGCCGACGCTGAAGCCGACCCGGAACGTGCGCGGCGGCGCCAGCGTCACGAGCGGCGTGCGTCCCACTTCGATGGCCGCGTCGAAGACGTTCTCGAGTTCCATCCGCCAGCCGAGCCACCGCACCCGGCCCGAGAGCGCCAGATCCAGTTGGGTGGCCCGCGAAAGCTCGAACACGTTCCGGTCGTCGTCGAACTGGGTCGACACGGCGCGCAGCACGCCCGAGGCGACGAGCGCGCGCGGCAACGGCACGTCGACCCACAGCGAGAACGCGGCGCCTGGCACCTGGGGCAGGTCGTTGCCGGCAAGCCCGGGTTCGGTCGAGGTGAGAAACACGGCGGACGTCACCGCGAGCGACCCGCGGATGCGCGTGCCGGCGCCCGGCCTGATCTCCGCGTCCACCTCGAGCCCCTTCGACCGGGTGTCACCCGCGTTCTGCCGCTCGCGGATGATGGTGGCGCCGGACGAAATCGTCACGTTCGCAATCGCGTCGTCCACGTCGGTCCAGAACCCGCCGAAAGACACGTCCCAGCGGGGCGCCTCCCACGCGAGCGCCCCGTCCCACGACCGCGCGCGCTCGGGCAGCAGGTTGGCGTTGGCCTGGGTGATCACGTTTCCGACGCGGAAGCCGCGGACGAGCTCGTTCAGCGTCGGCCAGCGATGGCTCGACGCCACCGAGCCGCGCAGATACCAGGAGGACGCCACGTTCCAGGCCGCGCGCATGTGGCCCACGGCGGCCGTGTCGCGCCCGTCGCCGGCCTCGGGCGCCGCGCGCCATTCGTAGCGCGCGCCGCCGGTGACGCTGAGCGTGGCTGACGGCGCGAACGCGGCCTGCGCCGAGACGGCTTCGCGCCGGTCCACGAGCGACTGTTCCGTGGTTGACGTCGCGCGCACGTCGGTGAAGTCCGCCGAGGCGCGCGAGACTTCGACGCGCCCGACGACGTGCCCGCGCGGCATCGACCGGCCGCCCTCGACCACCGCGCGCGTGGTCACCGTGTCGGTCGTCTGCGTGGACGTCAGGAACTCGGCCGTGCGCGACGCGTTGACGGCCGTGAAGGTCTGGTTGAAGGTGTTGGGGCTCGTCGAGATCCGCGCGACGAACGTGGTGGCACGGCCCATCGCGTCGAACCGGCCGGCAACGGTGCCGCCGCTCATGCGGTTGCGCTGCAGCACGGTGCCGTTGCCGCGGTCGTCGCTCCCGCCCCAGCCCGACACCGACACGCGGCGCGAGCCCCAGGTGCCGGTGGCCTGGCCGAATCCATTGGCCCACTGGGCGTCGGCCGGCTGGTCGACCGGCCCGCGCGAGTCGGGCTCCACCGGGATCGAGCCGTCGGTCGTGAGCCAGCTCGCCGCCGCGTAGGTCGCCCAGTCGCCGAGCGTGCCGCCGGCCGAGGCATCGGCTCCGGCCGTGCCGAGCGTGCCGGCCTTCACCCCGGCGAACCACGACGGCTCGACGCCGGATGGCGGCACGATCGCGAGAACGCCGCCCACCGCGTCCGACCCGAAGGCGTCCCCGGCCGCGCCACGCGTGACGTCCACGCGGTCGATGGCGAGCGCCGGCACGCGGGTCCACGTCACCCATCCGCCGAACCCGTCGTTGAGCACGACGCCGTCCATCAGCACGAGCCCGCGGCTCGCGCCGGACGCCGAAAGCCCACGCAACGTCACGCCGTGGGTCGTGGGGTTCGACTGCCGCGCCGAGGAACGGCGGAAGAGCGAGAAACCCGAGATGACCTTGACGGATTCGTCGAGCGTGAGCGACGGCACGCGATCGAGGTCGCGCGCGTCGAGAATCGTGGCGCCCGTGCCCGCCTCGCGCCAGACGGGCCCGCGCTCGGCCGCCACGACGACAGACTCCGACAGGCTGGCCGGCGCCAGCCGGAAATCGACAGGTGCCGACGCCGACGTGACCAGCCGGCTGATCGTCGCAAATCCGGGCGCCGACACCTCGACCACCACCGGCAGCATGACGTCGTCGAACCGGAAGGCACCTGACTGATCGGTGGTTGTCGCGACGCTTGCCGCCTCCTGCCGCACGACCACTGTCGCGCCGGCCACCGGCGTACCGTCGACGGCTGTCACGGTGCCGCTGAGCGACGCGGCAAGGACAAGCGAGGCAAGGAAGAACATCGAATCTGGGATCTGGAATCTGGGATCTGGGATCTAGCCCGTCCGGTGTTCGAATTCCTGCATGAAGCTGACGAGTGCCGTCACGCCGCTTTCGGGGAAGGCATTGTAGATGGACGCGCGGAGGCCGCCGACCGATCGGTGGCCCTTCAGGCCGTCGAAGCCGGCGGCGGTGGCTTCCTTGACGAAGCGCTTCTCGAGATCCTCGTTCGGCAGCCGGAACGTCACGTTCATCAGCGACCGGGCGTCGCGTTCGGCGTGCGGGGTCCAGAAGGCCGATCGGTCGAGCTCGTCGTAGAGGATCTTCGCCTTGCGCTCGTTCCGCTTGGCCATGGCCTCGAGACCGCCGGCGCCTTTGATCCACTTCAGCACGAGGCCGAGGATGTAGATGCCGAAACACGGCGGCGTGTTGTAGAGCGACCCGCCCTCGGCGATCGTGTTGTAGTTGAGCATCGACGGCAGCGACTGGCTCGAGCGCGAGAGAAGGTCCTCGCGCACGATCACCACGGTGACGCCCGACGGTCCGAGGTTCTTCTGGGCGCCGGCGTAGATCAGCCCGAACTTCGAGACGTCGATCGGCCGGGAGTAGATGTCCGACGATGCATCGCAGACGAGCGGGATGCCGCCGGTGTCGGGCACGTAGTGCCACTGGGTGCCGAAAATCGTGTTGTTCGACGTCATGTGCGCGTAGGCGGCGCCCGGCGTGAACGTGAGCTCGGCCTGCGTGGGGATGCGCGTGAACTGACCGGCCTCGGTCGACCCTGCCACGTTCGTCGCGCCGACCTTCTTCGCTTCCTTCAGGGCCTTCTTGGACCAGTCGCCCGTCACGATGTAGTCGGCCACGCTGCCGGCGGCAAGGAGGTTCATCGGCACCATCGAGAACTGCAGGCTCGCGCCGCCCTGGAGGAACAGCACCTTGTGGGTGTCGGGCACGCCGCCAAGCGCACGCAGGTCCGCCTCGGCCTCCGCGATGATCGCCTCGAACGTCTTCGACCGATGGCTGATCTCCATCACGGACATGCCCACGCCCGGGAGCGCCACCAGATCGCGCTGCGCTTCCTCGAGCACCTCGACCGGCATCACCGCCGGCCCCGCAGAGAAGTTGTAAATGCGTGTGGTCATAGTCAATTCACGGCGTTCGGCGCCGCGCCCGTCTCCATGTAGTGTTTGACGATTCGCACGGTCTCGGCCGCGATGGCCTCCTGGGCCTGGTCGGTCGACGCGCCGATGTGATGCGTGCCGTACACGCCGGGCAGATGCACGATGTCGTCCTCGAAGTCGCCGGTGGCCGAGGCCGGCTCCTTCTCGAACACGTCGAGCGCGACGCGGAGCGACTGCTTCACGATCGCCGCCCGCAGCGCCTCGTGGTCGACGACTTCACCGCGTGACGTGTTCACGACGAAGCTGCCCGGCCGGAGGCGGCCCAGCACGTCTTCGCCGACCAGGCCGCGCGTATCGGGCCCGAGCGCCAGATGAATGCTGAGAATGTCGCATCGCTCGGCCACGGCCGCCGCCCCGGGCGCGATCGCGATCGGCGCATGCCGGACGACGTCCGACAGTCCGAGGTCTGTCGCCTCTTCAGCCGAGAGCATCCGATCCTGGCCGTCGAACCGCCGGCTCCACACGACGATGCGGAGGCCGAACGCGGCCGCGCGCCTGATGACCTCCCGGCCGATGCTGCCGATGCCAAGCAGGCCCAGCGTGCGCCCGGCAAGCCCGCGCGCCTTCGAGTATTCCTTCTTGTTCCAGGTGCCGGCGCGAAGGTCCGCCACGTTGTCCGGTATGCGTCGATCGAGCGCGAGGATGAGACCCAGCGTCAGCTCGGCCACCGCCAGCGCGTTCTTGCCCGGGCAGTTGGCCACGACCACGCCGGCCGCGGTGGCCGCTTTCACGTCGATCGTGTTCACGCCCGCACCGGCGCGGATGATGAGCTTCAGTGAGGAGGCCATCATCGCCGAGGTGACCTTCGTCGACCGCACGATGAGTACCTGGGCGCCAGACGAGGCCATCGCCTCGACGAGCGACTGCTCCTTCAGGTCCGGCTGGAAATCCACTTCGCACCCGAGCGCCCGAAGTCCCTCGAGCCCACTCGTCTCGAACTTGTCTGCTACGAGCACTCGCATCTGCGATCCTTTCGGCGCTGGGCGCTCGGCGCTAGGCGCTAGCTGGGCGCTGGGGGGCGGGCCAGCCGCTGCCCGGCCGGTCGCACCCGACGCACCCGGTCGCACCCGGTCGCACCGGACGCACCCGCCGCACCCGGCCGCACCCGACGCCCCGAAAACTATATGAGATTTACGAGCAGCCCGTCGCGCAGCTTGGGCTCGAACCACGTGGATTTCGGCGGCATGATGCCGCCCGAATCGGCAATGGCCACAAGATCCTCGATCGACACCGGGTACATCGAGAACGCGACCGCGGCGCGGCCGGTCGTGACGAGCCGTTCGAGCTCGGCCGTGCCGCGGCTGCCGCCGATGAAATCGATGCGTTTGTCGGCGCGGACGTCGCCGATGTCGAGAAGCGGCGCCAGCACGTGCTGGTGCAGCACTTCGACGTCGAGCGTGTCGGCGCGCGCCGCGCCAGAAGGCGGCGCCGGCAGCGTGAGCGTGTGCCACGCGCCGTCGAGGAACATGCCGACCTGTCCCTGCCGGGCGGGCGCCGCCGGGCCGCCGGCAGCAACCGGCATCCGGGCGCGAAGGGCCTCGAGGAACGTGGCGGGCGTGAGCCGCGCCAGATCCTTCACGATCCGGTTGTACGGCAGGATCTGCACCTGGTCGTCCGGGAACGCCACGGCGATGAACCGCGTGGCGGGCTGATCGCCGGTCGCGCGAAGCTCGGCCGAGGCGCGCGCGGCGCTGGCCACCCGATGATGGCCGTCGGCGATGTAGAGCGCGGGCATCGCCGCAAAGGCGGCGACGAGCGCCTCGACATCGGCGCCGGTGACACGCCACACCGTGTGCACCACACCGTCGGGCGCCGTGAAGTCGTAAAGCGGCGCCCCGGCCGTGACCCGCGCCGCGACGGCGCCCACCGCCGGCGAAGCCGCATAGGTCAGGAACACCACGCCGGTCTGCGCGCGCAGCTCGATGATGTGCCGCGTGCGGTCGTCTTCCTTGTCGCGCCGCGTCTTCTCGTGCTTCTTGATGAGATCGCGGTTGTACTCGTCCACCGAGAACGTGCCGCAGAGTCCCGTCTGCGTATGCCCGCCCATGCGCAGCCGGTAGAAGTAGAGCGATGGCGTGTCTTCGATGACGAGCGGCGCGGCGCGCTTGAGGTCCTCGAAGTTGCGCACGGCCTGCGCGTAGACCGAGGCGTCGTACGGGTTCGTCGCGGGCGGCAGGTCGATCTCGGCGCGCGTCACGCGCAGAAAGCTCAGCGGATTGGCGGCGGCAAGGGCCCTCGCCTCATCGGTGCTGACGACGTCGTAGGGAACGGATGCAACGGTTGCGGCCGCGCTCGGCTGGGGTCGCAGCGCGCGGAAGGGTGTCAGGACGGCCATGTCGTATCAGTTGTCGGGAACGTTCGCGCGACGGGTGAGCGCCTCGCTCTGGCGTTCGGCCAGCTCGGACAGGAGCGCGTCGCGCTCGGCGAAAAACGCCTCCATCTGCTCGGCGGCAATCGGATCGCCCGGCGGCATGCGGCGGTGCTCGATGAGCGGGTTGACGTAGACGCCGTTCTTCTTCATCCGGAAGTCGAGGTGCGCCGCCGTGACGCGGCCGCTGTCGCCGACGCGCCCGATGAGCTGCCCCTGCGTCACCTTCGCGCCGGCGCGAATGCCCGGACCGAACGCCGACAAATGCAGGTACATCGTCTCGTATCCGCCCGCGTGCCGGATGCGCACGAGCCGGCCCGACGCGCCGGACATCGCGGCAAACACCACCGTGCCGTTGGCCACGGCCTGCACCGGCGCGCCCTTCGGCGCGCGGTAGTCGATGGCCGGGTGCGCCTGGAAGTTGCCCGACACCGGGTGCAGGCGCCGGTACGAGAAGCCCGACGAGATCGAACTCTGGAACGTGAGCGGCGACTTCAGGAACGGCCGCTTGAGCGAGCGGCCGTCGCCGTCGTACCAGCCGACGGTGCCGTCGGCCTGCGGGAACGGAATCGCCAGGAGCGTGCGGCCTTCGTTACGCAGCACGGCGGCGCGCACGCGCTCGTAGCCGGTGAACTGCCCGCTCCGCAGGATGCGGTCGAAGAGCACCTCCACGCTGTCGCCCGGCTGCAGCTCGGAATTGAAGTCCACAAGGCCGCTGAACACGTTGGCCAGGTCGAGCGCGAGCAGCTGCGTCTCGCCTTCCGCGTTGAGCGCCGCGATGAGCGACGAGCGATCGCGGTCGATCGTCGCAAATGCCGCGTCGGGTACGACTTCCTTCGGGTACGGCACCACCTCGACCTCGAAGTCGGGCTGGCCCGCCTCGCGCGCGAACACGCGCAGGAACCGGTCGGAGTCGATCTGGTAGCGGAACTCGCGGAACAGCCCGTCGAGCGTGCGCACGACCTGGTACGGCTGATTGGCGCGAATCTGCCGCGGGTTGAACACCTGGCGCACCGCGCCGATGAGCGGCAGCGAGAGGTCAGCCGACAGATTCTGGTCGCGCAGGATCGTCTCGAGCGTGGCGTTGCGCGGCACGCGCGCTTCGGTGAGATCCGTCTCGCGAGCGAGCCGGATGTCAGACGCCGCCTCGCCAGACCCGGCCGGCACACCCCGATCGGGCTGGCAGGCCCCGACGAGTCCGGAGAGCAGCACGAGGGCGATTACGCGGGGTCCAAACCTCATCGCGACGACGTGGAAGTCTACCATGCGGTCCCCTCGATTTGGCCCGATAGAATGGCCCTGTGCAGGCTCAGCGGACCGTCATCGACTCGCCCATCGGCCGCCTGGCGCTCGAGGCGGACGGCCCGGCGCTCATCGCCGTCGCGTTTCACGCCACAGGGCCTGTCGGAAGCCGCACGCATCTCAGTCCGGTATTGAAAGAAGCGTGCCGGGAGCTCGAGGCCTATTTCACCGGCCGCCTGACGACGTTTTCCGTGCCGCTCGCCCCGCGCGGCACCCCGTTTCAACTGACGGTTTGGTCGGCGCTGACGACAATTCCGTACGGCGAGACGCGAAGCTACCGGGATCTGGCCGAGTCGGTCGGCCGGCCCGCCGCGGTTCGCGCCGTCGGCGCGGCCAACGGCCGCAATCCGATTCCCATCTTCATCCCCTGCCACCGCGTCATCGGCAGCGACGGCCGGTTGGTGGGATTCGGCGGCGGCCTCGAAACCAAGCGCCGACTGCTCGATCTCGAACAGGGCGGCCGGCTGTTCTGACCAGTGCTCAGAAGCGAGCGCAGTTCTCGCTCGGACTACCGTAGAGGCCATGGAGGCATGGAGGGCGGCCACCGAGGCGCCTTGGCCGACGGGCGCAGCCCGCCGGCCTTCGGCCGGGCGGTCTCGAGCCGGAGGCGGGTCATGAGTCGCCCGTGCTGCTGCTGGCTCGCGACTCATGACCCGCCTCCGACTCGAGCCCGCTCGGCCAAGGCGCCGCTATCGAAGACTCCTGATCAAAGCAAGAGGGCGTGAAGGAGCCAGCCTCCACGCCCTCGACGTCCTCCACGGTCAACCGCGCCTTTACTTACTCCACGATCTCCACGTCCTCCACGGTCAACCGTGCCCTAACCTACTCCACGACCTCCACGCCCTCCACGGTCAACCGTGCCTTTACCTACTCCACGATCTCCACGCCCTCCACGGTCAACCGTGCCCAACCTACTCCACGACCTCCACGTCCTCCACGGTCAACCGTTCTCCATTCACTCCACGGTTAGTTACCGCCCTGTCCCTGCGACGACGGCGGAACCATGCCCTTGGCGCGCATGTAAGTCACGAGGTTGCCGTAGTGCTCCATGTTGTGGGCGGTGTTGAACGCGAGCACGCCCAGCTTCGTGAGATCGGCATTGAGGAAGCTGATGTTGACCTTCAAGGCGCCCGACTGATCGTCGACCGACGCGAACGCGCGGTCGCAGAACGCGAACGAGTCGTTCAGCGCCTTGACGATGTCGGCCTTGGTCGTCGCGGTCTCCTCGAAGTTGACGCCCGGACCGGCTTCCCCGCTCACCATGCCGCAGAACATGAAGTTGGCGTTGGCGGCATGCGCCAGGATCCCGCCGAACGAACGTACTTCGTCGGCGACGCCGGCCGGCTTGAATCCGTAGTCGCCCTCGGGCATCTGATCGGCGGCGCCCGTGAGGTTCGACTTGGCGATGTCGTGCCCGACCTTGAGCGAGTTCGTGTGGTCAGACGTGGGCGCAGGCGGCTCGGCAGGCGGCGCCGGCTGGGCGCAGGCGACGGCAAATGCCGCCGCGATGAGTACGGCAAAACGCTTCATTGAATACCTCCGGAAAGGGGTTGAGCCCGGCACCTCTCGCCGGGCGAGACGACCCTTTAGCCTACCACCGCGCGCAGGTGAAAGATCTTCCCGAAGTTGGTCGTATCCCGTTATATTTGCGGCCTCTACTCGCGCCCGCATTGCCCTGAGGAGATACCCACCATGCGCACCAGACCCGGACTACTCGGCTTCGGCCTTGCCGCTGTCCTTGCGGCCACCGTCGTCGGCCTGCCGCTCAGAGCCGCTGACGAGCCCATCGACTACGCCTCGATCGCGAAGATCAAGGCCGAAGGCCTGCAGAACTCGCAGGTCATGGAGATTGCCAGCTACCTCACCGACGTGTACGGCCCGCGTCTTCGGGCTCCCCGAACATCCAGAAGGCCGGCGAGTGGGCCGTGTCGAAGATGAACGAGTGGGGGCTGACGAGCACGGCGCTCGAGCCGTGGACCGACAGCAGCGCCTTCCCCGCCGGCTGGTCGAACGACAAGTTCTATCTGGCCGCCGTCGAGCCGCAGGCGTTCCCGATCCCGGGCACGCCACGTGCCTGGACTCCCGGCACGAGCGGGCTCATTCGCGGTCAGGCGATGCTCATCACCGAGACCGAGGAGGCCGACCTGCAGAAGTACGTCGGCAAGCTGAAGGGCGCCTTCGTGCTGCCGTCGGCACCACCCGACGTGGCGGCGTTCTGGACACCCTCGGCCCAGCGTCTGACGCGTGAGGATCTCGACCGGGCCGAGACGCCGCAGCCGCCCGAGTTCGGCGTGGGCGCGCCGGGCGGACGCGGGCGCGGCGCGGCAGCCGCCGGCGGCAGGGGCCGGGGCGGCGCGGCGAGCTTCAACCGTGACGACTTCTTCCGCGAGCAGGGCGTCGCCATGATCTTCACGACGCACGCGCGCGGCCATGGCGTGTACTCGATCGGCGGCGCCAGCCGCACGGCCGACCCCGCCACGGTGCTGCCGAACATCTCCATCCCGGCCGAGCAGTACGGCCGCATCGCGCGCATGCTCGAAAAAGGCGTGGCGGTCACGCTCGAAGCGGACGTCAAGAACACCTACCACCCGAATCCGACGATGTTCAACGTCGTGGGTGAGATTCGAGGCACCGACAAGGCCGACGAGCTCGTCATGCTGGGCGGCCACTTCGATTCGTGGCACGCGTCGACCGGCGCCACCGACAACGCGGCCGGCTCGGCGGCCATGATGGAAGCGATGCGGATTCTCAAGGTCAGCGGCGTGCCGCTGCGCCGCACGGTGCGCATCGGTCTCTGGAACGGCGAGGAGCAGGGCCTGATCGGATCGCGCGACTACGTGGCGAAGCACTTCGCGAGCCGCGGCGCGGCGCCGGCCGCTCCCGGCGGCGGCGGCGCGGGCGGACGCGGCGGCGGTCGCGGCGGCCCGCAGGGTCCGCTCGAGCTCAAGCCGGCGCACGCCAAGTTTGCCGCCTACTTCAACATCGACAACGGCACCGGCGCCCTCCGCGGCGTGTACCTCCAGGGCAACCCGGCCGTCGCCCCGATCTTCCGCGCCTGGATGGAGCCGCTGCGCGACATCGGCATGACGCACCTCAACCCCGGCAACACCGGCGGCACCGACCACCAGTCGTTCGACGGCGTCGGCCTGCCAGGCTTCCAGTTCATCCAGGACCCGGTGGAATACAACTCGCTCACCCACCACTACAACCTGGACAGCTGGGAACGCCTCCAGCCAACCGACATGATGCGGCAGGCAACGATCGCGGCAGCCTTCGCCTTCCTCGCCGCCAACCGCGAAGAGATGTTGCCGAGAAAACCCCTGCCGACACCCGGCGCCGGACGAGGCCGGGGAGGGAACTGAATCTGGGATCTGGGATCTGGGATCTGGGATGTGAAATCTCGGATCTGGAATCTACTGGAGGGGCGGGCTTCAGCCCGCCCTTTCTTTTGTCAGCGTCCGAACGGCAGCGAGACGCCGAACGTGAATCGGGTCTCGCGGAAGCTCACCGTCCCGGCGGGATCCTCGGGATCGTCGACGCGCACGGTTCGGAAGTCCAGTTGGCCGCGTAGGTTGAGCAGGTCCGTGATCCGGATGTCGAGGCCGACGCCCGGTTGCCAGGCGAAGTCGTTGAGCCCGCAGCAGTGCTCGTAGCCGACGAGGAACTGGCCGAACACCTGCGCCTCGCGGTTGCCCAGCGTCAGGCGACCGCCGCCCATGTACGAGGTAATCGTGAAGTCCTCGTAGCGGTGAAACGCGAAGTCGCCCACCGGGCCGAGGCCCACGTGCTCGCCGACGGCGAAGTTCTTGGCCCCGTCCACCGCGAACCCGAACGCAGTCGCATCATCGCTCTTGAGAAACGACGCGCCCACGCCGATGACGCCGCGGTTGACCGGATTCTGGGCCCGAGCCGGTGCGGCGAAGGCCAGGGCACACACGACGACAATCGCGGCAACCGCGAGACCCCTCCGCACGACTCCCTCCATCTGCTCGCTTCCGATTCGGCGCCCGGACTTCACGCCGCCTACCAGAGACCGACTCGACCGGTCACCGAGGCGACCAGCCGCGCCGGATCGTAGCCGATGCCGGCGCGGAAGACCGTGTCGACCTTCCGCACGTCGGCAATCGTCGTCGACGGATCGCCGCTCGTGAGGACGAGGTCCGCCTGCTTGCCAACCTCGAGGCTGCCGATGCGCGCCTCACGTCCGAGATACCGCGCGCCGTTGAGCGTGGCGATGCGGATGGCCTCGACCGGCGAGAAGCCCGCTTCGACGAGCAACTCGATCTGCCGCTGGTTCGCGTAGCCGGGGACGACGCCGCCAGAGCCGGTGGGATCGGTGCCGGCCACGAGCAGGCCGCCGGCGTCGGCAAACGCCTTCTCGAGCAGCATCTCCTTCGGCAGCAGTTCCGAGTAGAGCGACTGGCGCGTGGACACGCGCTCGAAGGTCTGCTGGAACTGTTCCTTGAGCTGCGGCAGCAGCACGTCGAGTCCTGGCGGGAACGGACGGTTCGGCGTGAAGGTCTCGAAGACGGTGAGCGTGGACGTGAGCGCGACGTCCGCTGTCGACGAGCGTTTTGACGAGCGCGCGGAAAGGCTCGCCCGTCGGATCGAGCGACGCGATGGACCGCTGGCCGGCCTGCTGCCCCGGACACACGTCCGGCTGCTTGTCGGCGACGAAGTCGGTCGAAGCCAGGAAGCCGTGTTCGAGATTGTCGATGCCGAGCGCGGCCGCTTCCGCATACGTCACCGAGCACAGATGGCCGGTCACTTTAGGCCGCGCGTGTGCGCCTCGTCGATCGCGGCGCCGAGCGCCGCGCGCGAGATCTGCATGTAGGCCTTGAACGACGTCGCGCCCATGTCGGCCCAGTAGGCCACCTGCCGCCGCGCGTCGTCGGCCTCGGTGATCGTGTTCATCTGCTGGAACGTGTTCGGGCCGTTCAGATACGGCGCGGTGGCGTCGATGTCGGGACCAACCTTCCGGCCGCTCTCGACGAGGCGCTTGAGGTTCAGGTCCATGAACCCGTTCACGTTGCCGCCCGTCCTCATCGTCGTCACGCCACCGGCAAGGTAGAGGCGGACGAAGCTCTCGCCGAGCTGGCCGTACACGCCCGGGCCGGTCGGGTAATACAGGTGCTCGTGGAGCATGACGATGCCCGGCATCACGCTCTTGCCGGCGCCGTCGATGACGGTGGCGCCTTCGGGAATCGCCGTCGACGCCGACGGCCCGATCGCGGCGATGTTCCCGTCACGAATCACCAGCGTCTGGTCCGGCCGGGCCGGCGCCCCCGTGCCGTCGATGACACGCACGTGGGTGATGGCGACCACGGGCGCCTGCACCTTGATGAACTGCTGTGCCGCATTCCCGCCGCCGCGCTGGGCCGACACGTAGCCGGTGACGCCCCAGGCCACGGCCGCGGCCGTCACGAGCGCCATTGCCAGTCGAGCTCTAGTCATAGACCGCCGATTCTATCTGGGATCTGGGATCTGGAATCTGGGATCTGGGATGTGAGATCTGCTACGAAGATGCCACCGTTGAGAACGTGGAGTTCATGGAGAACCTCAGGCGAACACAGGCCGCAGCAGCGCCTGGTCCCCGTGGCCGCGAGCGGCGCTCGCGCGGCCTCCGGCCGCGGGCGTCGGGTCCGGCCGGGCGCCGATGAGCCGCCCAGCCCGGGGACGAGCGCAGGACGGGGCGGCTCATCGGCGCCCGGTCGGACCCGACGGGGCCACGGCGACACGGGACGGCCCGCGCACCTCCACGGGCTCCACGTCTCCATGGTCCCCCGGCTCTGGCGTCCGGTACCGCCACGGTCCTGTTCGTCGTGTGCGGGCGTCGCGGCACGCGACGTGGACAACTGGAATCTGGGAGCGGATAGAATCGCTTGCGTGACGACGAAGGGCATCATCCTCGCGGGCGGATCGGGTACGCGGCTGTATCCGCTGACCAGGTCGGTGAGCAAGCAGCTCATGCCGGTGTACGACAAGCCGATGATCTACTTTCCGCTCACCACGCTGATGCTCGCCGGCATCCGCGAGGTGCTCGTCATCACGACGCCCCAGGACCAGCCGCTCTTCCAGGGCCTGCTGGGCGACGGCGCGCAGTGGGGACTGCGGCTGTCGTATGCCGTGCAGCCCGAGCCGGGCGGGCTGGCGCAGGCGTTTCTCATCGGCCGGGATTTCGTGGCGGGCGAGCCGGTTGCGCTCGTGCTCGGCGACAACATCTTCTATGGCCAGGGCTTTCCGGAGCTGCTGCAGGCGGCCGCCCATCGCGACCGCGGCGCCACCATCTTCGGCTATCGCGTGAAGAACCCGGAGTCCTACGGTGTTGCCGAGTTCGACGCCGAAGGACGCGTCGTCGGCATCGAGGAAAAGCCGGCTCGTCCCCGGTCGCACTACGCGGTCACCGGCCTCTACTTCTACGACGCCGACGTCGTGGACCTTGCGGCGTCGCTTCGGCCGTCGGCCCGCGGCGAGCTGGAGATCACCGACCTCAACCGGCGGTACCTGGAACGCGGCACGCTGCACCTCGAGAAGCTCGGCCGCGGCATCGCCTGGCTCGACACGGGACACCCGGACAGCCTGCTCGAGGCCGCGCAGTACGTGCAGACCATCCAGGCGCGGCAGGGCCTCCAGATCGCCTCGCCGGAGGAAATCGCCTTCCGCATGGGCTGGATCAGCGCCGAAGAACTGCGCCGCTCGGTCGAGCCGCTCGCCAAGACCGACTACGGCCGCTACCTGCTCGACCTCGCCGACGACGAGGAAGCGTGAATCTGGAATCTGGGATCTGGGATCTGGAATCTCTAACGCACCCCGCCGCACCCCGCCGCACCCTGACGCACCCGACGCACCCCGACGCACCCCGACGCACCCCGACGCACCTGGTCTAGTGCGTCAACGCGTAGATCAGGTAGTTGATCCCGAGCTTCCAGGCCTCGTTGGTGGTGTCGACCGGGAAGACGCCTTCGCCCGACCATTCCCAGTACTCGGCCAGGTCGTTGTTGTAGTTGACGAGGGCCATCATCCGGCCGGCCGGGTCGTTGCCTTCGAACACGGCGTAGTAGATCGGGTCCACGCGCACGAGCGGGTGCGGCACGTCGATGTCGTCGATCTCGAAGAACGAGTGGAAGATGGGATGGCGCGCGTCGATCTCGATGAACTCGGCTTCGGGCAGCGCGCGCCGGAACGCGGCCTCGAAGTTCACCCACTGGCCCGCCTCGAAGTCGTCGAAGATGACGAACCCGCCCTTGAGCAGGTGCTCGCGCAGATTCTGCGCGCCGGTCTCACTGATGCTCCAGAAGCCCGGCTCTGACACATAGAGGATCGGGTTCCGGAAGATCTCCGGGTCCTCGAGATCGAACACGTTCGTCCGCTCGAGGTTCGGATTGAGCGAGGTCAGCGACTGCATGAGCATCGACAGCTGCTCGTCGGCGCGCGGATAGTCGTGCGCCCACGACGACCCGCCACGAAACCCGCGACTGCCGTACCGGATGCGACTGAACGTGAACCGCCCGTTGTAGGGAACGTTCTCGTAGGCCGGCGTAAAGAAGCGCGACCCGCGCTGCCCAGGAACTGCGGCCATCACGCCGACACTCAAGACCAGCGCAAGCCCGCCGGCCACCACCCGCTTCACTGACATGCGATCAGATCCCAGATCCCAGATCCCAGTTGTTGTGCGCCGGCCGCCCCGTGTCGTCCAGAGGTCGCCGTGGCTCCGTCGGGTCCGACCGGGCGCCGACGAGCCGCCCCGTACCCCGTACGGCACCGGACCACCGGACTCGGCGGCTCATCGGCGCCTGGCCGGACCCGACGCCACCGGCCGGAGGCCGCGCGAGCGCCGCTCGCGGCCACGGCGACCAGGCGGTGCCACGGCCTGTGCTCGCCGGAGGCCCTCCATGCACTCCACGTTCTCAACGGTGGTATCCCAGATCCCAGATTCCAGATTCCAGATCCCAGATGCACTGTTCGCCCTCTAAGCCAGGGCGAACAGCATTCCCGCGATCCCCACGCCAACCGCAAGCGCGACGCCGCCTGCGGCAAACCGGATCCATCGTCCGTACGGCACGCCGGCCGCCAGCAGCACGGCCATGAGCGCGCCGTTGGTCGGCGTGAGAAGCTCGGTGAGCCCGGCCCCCGTCTGATAGGCCAGCACGGTGACCTGCCGCGGGACGTCGACGAGATCAGACAGCGGCACGAGCACGGGCATCGTCAGCACCGCCTGGCCGCTCACGCTCGGCACGGCCACGTGAATCACCGCGTGCACGGGAATCATCAGGAGCGATGCGAGCACGGCCGGCGCCTCGGCGAGCGGCGAGGCCAGTCCGTTCAGAATCGTGTCGATGACGCGGCCGTCGGCGAGCACGAGCGAGATGCTGCGAGCCACGCCGACGAGCACGGCCGCCGGCAGCAGGCTCTGCATCCCGTCGAGGTAGGCGAGCGTCGTGCCGGCCACACCAAGGCCTCCGATGAGGCCGGCGAGAACGCCGGCCACGAGGAAGCCGGCCGACAGTTCGTTGAACCCCCACCCGAGGTACATCGCGCCGTAGACGTAGGCGGCCATCGGCGCGACGAGCATGACGAAGATGCCGACGTCTCCGGCCGTGGCGCCTCCCGTGCCGGCATGAGCCGGCTCGGCCGGCGTCACCCGCGTTGCCGCCGCGTATCTCATCGTCCAGCCCGTCCACGCCACGAGCCCGGTCGCGAACATCGCCATCCGCAGGCCGATTCCCGATACCGGTGGCAGCTCGGCCAGCTTCATGGCGATCCCGGCCTGGAACGGATTGGTGGGACCGAAGGCGCTGCCGATCATCGCGGCGCCGAGACTCATCGCGACGACGACCACCGCATCGAAGCCGAGCCCGCGACCGAGGATGAGCAGCACGGGCACGAGCGGGATGATCTCCTCCTGCATGTTCTCGAGCGCGCCCATCGACGCGAAGAAGAACGAGAGGACGGGAATGGCGAGGTAGCCGCGCGTGCGGAATCGGGCGACGAGCGACCCGACCAGACGCCCGAGCGTGCCGAGCTTGTCGACGACGACCCACGCGCCGCCGACGAAGAGAATGACGGCGATGACGTCGGCTGCCTCGACCAGGCCGCGCGGGATCGCGACGATCGCCGCAAACGGCCCGACCGGCGCCGGCTCGACCGCCTGATACGTGCCGGCCACCACCACGCGCCGGCCGGTCACCGGATCGTCGCGCCGGTCGTACTCGCCGGCCGGCAGCATCCACGTGAGCGCGGCGGCCGCGCCGACGGCCGCGACGAGCAGGACGAGCGGATGAGGAAGCTTCAGCGTCACACGAGCGTGTGGTGACCTGGGCTGGTGTCGACCGACGACAGCGGGCCCTTGCGCCGGCGATAGCGAACGCCGGCGATGACGGCCGCCCCGCCGATGAACGCCAGGCCGGCCAGGTTGGGGACACGAACGCCGCGATGAACGCCGGTTCCGGTCATGTGAACCCCCTTGCCGGTATTCTACGCCCGCCCACACCCACCGGAGGGGCGGGCCGGAGGGGCGGGCCCCTCCTTGCGACGATCACCCGCCGAAACACTCCGGCTTCGAGCGCGCGATCGAACGCCGCTGCCGTGCGGCCATCTCGACGAGCCTGCGCAATTCGGCGATGGGCTCGGGGTTGTCGTCCACCTGCAGCCGCAGGACGACGTCGTTGTTGAGCCACACGCCGCATCCTTTCTTGACGACGAGCATCGCCGCCGATTGCTTGCCGCGGGTGTCGCCGCCGGCGGCCTGTCCGGCCTCGAGCGCCGCCAGCAGTCGCAGCGAGAGGTGGTTGGCGTTTCCGCTCTCGTCGAGCTCGGTGCGCTCGAAGGCGGCCACCATGTCGGCCACGACCGCTTCGCCGGCGAGGATGTTGCCCTGCGCGGTGACGTACTTGCCCTGCTTGTCACCCGCCCACGGCGTCGCCTTCGGTCCCGTGTAGGCGGCCACTTCGCCCGCGAGATTGACGACGGCGAACTGCCGGCCTTCCTTCGTCCATCGTCCGGGATCGGGATCCGGATCGCGATTCCAGATCGTCGTGATGATGTCTTTCGGCGCCATCCCCTGCCGCAGAAGCTCGATCGCCTGCGGCCCGTAGCTCACGTCGACGATCGCCTGCGTGGCCGCCGCGCCCACGCCGGCCTCGGCCCACAGCACGCCGTTGCCGACCGAGAACACGCGCGACTGCACCGCGCCGCCCACTTCACCCGTGCGCGGATCGAAACCCAGGATGGAGAAGGTGCCCGGAAACTCCGGCTCCGCGGCGGCCTGACTCACACCAAGGCCCGCCGTCCCGGCCGCCACCAGGCTCACACTCACCACAAGCAACGCACCGACGATCAGAAACCTCGACATCCGACCCATGACCCCTCCCCAGAAGCACCCCGTCGCACCCCGCCGCACCCGTCGCACCCGCGCACCCGACGCACCCTGACGCACCTACTTCCCAGTCCTCCTCTCTAGAAAGTTGACCACCGCCGCAATCCACGCCTCGTGCGTGTTTTCGAGATGTGCGGCATGGTCGGCGCCCGGGAGCGACACCATCTGTTTGTCGGGCGTGGCCAGCCGCGCGAAGAACTTGCCGGCGTCGGCGTGAAACACGCCCGGATCGCGCGACCCGAACAGCACGAGCGTGGGCACGGTCACCCGGGCCGGGTTGAGCATGTTGAACTCGCCGTCGCCGCGCAGGTCGGCGAGCACCGGGTCTGCCCGAAGCGCCTGTTCGGTGAACGCCTCGACGACGGCGCGCGGCGTGACGTCCGGCGAGATGAAGTCGGACGCGGCCGCCGCCGCCGTGTTTCTCTCGCGCGCCGGCTCGTCGGGCATCACCGGGTCGACGAACTTCGCGTCCGGGTCGTAAGCGAAACCGAACAGCACGAGCGCGGAGACGCGCGCCGGCGCCACCTGCGCCGCCATCTGCCCCACCATCGCGCCCCGCGACCATCCGACGAGCGCAGGCGGCGGAAGCGTCGGATGCCGGGCCGCCACCCAGGCCAGCACGTTCAGCACGTCGGACGTGGATCGACGCGGCGTGAGCCAGCCGGTGCTGTCGCGTGGCGTGCCGCCGTAGCCGCGCAGGTCGAGCGCGTAGGCGGCAAACCCGCGCGCGGCAAGCGACGACATGACGGACCGGTCGAGCCCGGGCACCCGCAGGTCGAAGTCCGGCAGGCTGCTCCACGTGCGGCCGTGCAGGAGCAGCACGACGCCCCGGGGCGATGCCGGCAGACGCGCCCACACCGCCATCGGGTGGCCGTCGGACCGCACCGTGAAGCGCTCGGGCACGGTCGCACGCTGGGCGTCCGCGCCAGGCACGGACCCGGCCACCGCGGCGGCCAGGACGAGAATTCGGAACGCCTGCATGGGAGAGACGGCCTATTATGGACCCGGGACGTCTAACCTCGCATCCGACTGAACTGCCCATGCGCCGCACCGCGAGCCTCGCCTGCCTCCTCGTCGCTCTGGCGCTCACCGCCGGGCTCCTCGACGCGCGCGGCGTGCCGTCGAAAATCAAGGACGCCGACTTCTGGCGCATGGTGTCGGAGTACTCCGAACCGGGCGGCTACTTCCCGTCGAACAACTTCGTCTCGAACGAAATGGAGTACCAGGCCGTCATCCCCCGCCTCAAGGGCATGGTGAAGCCCGGAGGCGTGTACCTCGGCGTCGGTCCCGACCAGAACTTCACGTACATCGCCGCCGTCCGCCCGGCCATGGCCTTCATCGTCGACATCCGCCGGCAGAACATGTTGCAGCACCTCATGTACAAGGCGCTCTTCGAGATGTCGCCGACGCGCGCCGACTTCCTGTCGAGGCTCTTCGGCCGATCGAAGCCGGACGGGCTCGACAAGGACGCGCCGGCTCCGGTGCTCTTCGAGGCCTACGACCAGGCGGTTCCCGACCCGGAGCTGCATGCGGAGACGATCCGACGGGTGCTCGACCTGCTCGAACGCCAGCACAAGTTCGCGCTCACGCCCGATGACGCCGACACGATCCGGTTCCTGATGGAGATGTTCTTCAGCCACGGGCCCGAGCTCACCTACGCGCCGGTGGAGCTCGACCGGCCGTTCGTCGCCGTAAACGGCCTGCGGCTGTCGATGTTCCCGAGCTTCGGAGAGCTTGCCACGCGAACCGACAAGGCCGGCACGAACCATGGCTACCTGGCGAGCGAAGAGCACTACGCCTTCGTGCGTGACCTCGAACGCCGCAACCTCATCGTGCCGGTCGTTGGCGACTTCGCCGGCAGTCACGCCCTGGAGTCGGTGGGCCGCTACGTCCGCGACCAGGGCGCCGTCGTCACGGCCATCTACACGTCGAACGTGGAGCAGTACCTCTTCCAGAACGAGGTGTGGCGCAGCTACTACGCCAACGTCGAGAAGCTGCCGACCGACGAGACGAGCACGTTCATCCGATCGTTCTTCCCGTACGGCGGCCGCATCAGGATGAACCCGCTCGCCGCCACCTACGTGCCCGGCGTCACCTCGGGATCGACGAGCCTCTACCTCTATCCGGAGTCGTCGACGCTGCTCAACCCGGTTCGCGAGCTGCTCTCGGAGGTCGGCGCCGACCGCATCGCCGGATATCTGGACGTCATCGGATTGTCGATGCGATAGCGAGCCGGAGGGGGACTTCGCTCCCCTCCAGCGGTTCGCAGCTCCCTGTGGCGGCACGGGTGGAGGAGATTTGCACAGGAGGGGGACGGGTCTTGCTCGCGCAAGCGAGACCCGTCCCCCTCCTGTGCAAATCTCCTCCACCTTCTCGAGTGGCGCTTCCTGCGAACCGCCGGAGCGCGAGCCAAGTCCCCCTCCGGCTCGCCCCCCGTCAGCCGACGATCTCGGCAAACGACGCGAACGCCTCGTAGTCGCCCGCGTCCGGCTGCGGGGCGTTGCCGGGGCGCACGCTGAGCGCCACCTGCAGGCCGGCCGCGCGGG
The DNA here is from genome assembly GCA_963752045.1 of uncultured Acidobacteriota bacterium. Lineage (GTDB taxonomy): Bacteria > Acidobacteriota > Vicinamibacteria > Vicinamibacterales > SCN-69-37 > DATKDF01. Next base: position 86,394 of record CAVVWN010000006.1, read on the forward strand.
CGGCTGAAAGCTCCGCGGTCTGGTCGGAGAGAAACAGGAGCTCCTTGGGCGGCAGGCGCATGGCCTCGAGGATGCGCGCGTAGCTTGCGGCGTCGGTCTTGGCCCCCGCGCTCGTGTCGAAGTAGCGCGCGATGAAGGGCGTGAGGTCGCCGCCGGCGATCGACTCGAACAGCCTGCGCTGCGCCAGCTCGCTCGCCGCCGAGTAGATGGCCACGTCGGTGCCCGCCGCGCGCCACTTGAACAGCGCCGGCGGCAGATCGTCGAACACCTGGCCGCGAAGCTCGCCCGCCTGGTAGCCCTGATCCCAGACCAGGCCCTGCAGGCGCGTCAGCCCGGGCGACGTCCGCCCGCGGTCCATCAGCCACTCGGCGTAGTCGGCCGCCGACGCCAGCGTCTGGTTCAGGTTCGACGACCGCCACTCCGGCGGACCGGCGGGCCCGGCGGGCGCGACGGCCCGTTCGGCCGCGAGCTCGCGGACGGCCAGGAGCATCTCGGCGGCCTCGCGGCGCGACTCGATCGAGCTTCGCAGGTGCGCGCGCGCAAACGGGAACATCACTTCGCGCACGAAGGGCGACGGCGTCGTCGTCCCCTCGATGTCGAGCAGGATTCCGAACACGCGGCGGCGGCGCAGATCAATCGTCACGGGAACGTCACTCTCGCGAACCCGTACGATTCTAAAGGGGACGGGTCTCGATCTGTGGAAAACTCCCGGGGGCACGGAGGAGGGGGACGGGTCTTGCTCGCGCGAGCGAGACCCGTCCCCCTCATCGTGCCCCCGGGAGTTCCCCTCGGTCGGCGCGTGCCTAAAAACCGCTCAGCTCAGCGTGAAATTCACCGTCACCGTCATGATGACCGGCACGGGCACGCCGTTGAGCACGGTTGGCGTGAATCTCCACTGGAGCACGGCGTCGAGGGCCGGTTCGTCGAGCATGGGCACCGACCGCAGCACGCGCGCGTCGCTCACCGCGCCCGTCTCGTCGATCGTGGCCTCGAGGATGACGATGCCCTGCACGCGGGCCTCTTTGGCTTCTTCAGGATAGACGGGCCGCACGTCGCGGATCTTCGCCGGTTCCCTGATGTCGCCGCCGATGCGGACGGGCACGCTCGGGTCGAACGAGACCGTGGGCGCCACACGCTCGGGTGCCGCCACGCCCCGCGCGCGCTGGATGGCGAGCGACGTGCGCCGCAGCATCTGGTCGGCCTCGGCCAGCCGGCCCTGCTCCACGTAGAGCCTCACCAGATCGATGAGCGCCATGATCTCCTGCGGGTTCTGCTCCGCCTTCTGGAGCAGCGAGCGCTCGTCGACCCCCGTCGACTGCGCCCCGACCGACCCGGCCGTGCCCGCCGCAAGCCCCGCCACGAGCGCCAGTCCGACAATGCGTCTCAGCATGATTGACCTCCAGATAGTCCGCGTGACTTCCTTAGACACCACCCCGGACCCTCAGGTTCTCCCCGCACCTTCGGACCTCCGCACTTCAAGCGCCTTTCACCCCGAGCACCCCAAGCGCTTTTCACCCCGAGCACCCCAAGCGCTTTCCACCCCGAGCACCCCAAGCGCCTTTCACCCCGAGCACCCCAAGCGCTTTCCACCCCGAGCACCCCAAGCGCTTTTCACCCCGAGGACCTCTATTTCCTCCCCCCCAGAATCGACCCCAGCATCCCCCGAAGCACGCTGCGGCCGATGCCCGACCCCATCGACCTTGCGGCGCTTCGGGCCGCCGATTCGAGGATGCCCTCCTTGCGTCCGCCGCGAGGCCCGGTCGATCCGAAGAGGATGTCGGACAGGCTGCCGGTCGAGCCTGTCGTCGGCTTGGACGTCGACGGGATCTCCTTCCCGCGCGGCAGCTCCGGCGCCCCGGCCCGTTCGGCGCGCCCGGCCGTGCGCGCGGTGAGCCGCTCGTAGGCCGACTCACGATCCACGGCCTTCTCGTAGTGGCCCGCGATGAGTGACGCGCCGACGACCGCGGCACGCTCGTCGTCGCCGAGAGGCCCGATGCGCGAGGCTGGAGGCAGGATCCACGCGCGCTCCACCATGAGCGGGCTGCCGCGATGGTCGAGCGCGGAGACGAGCGCTTCGCCCACGCCGAGCTCCATGATGGCCTGTTCGGTTGCGATCGCCGGGTTCTGGCGAAGCGTCTCGGCCGCGGTCCGCACGGCCTTCTGATCGCGCGGCGTGAACGCGCGCAGCGCGTGCTGCACGCGGTTGCCGAGCTGGCCGAGCACGCGGTCGGGCACGTCGAGCGGGTTCTGCGTCACGAAGAACACGCCGACGCCCTTCGAGCGGACGAGCCGGACCACCAGCTCGATCTTGTCGACGAGCGCCTTCGGCGCGTCGGCAAACAGCAGGTGCGCCTCGTCGAAGAAGAACACGAGGCGCGGCTTGTCGGGATCGCCGATCTCGGGCAGGTTCTCGAAAAGCTCCGACAGGAGCCACAGCAGGAGCGTGGCGTAGACACCGGGCGACGTCATCAGACGATCCGCGGCCAGGATGTTGACGACGCCGCGGCCGTCGACGGTCTGGATGAGGTCGTCGATGTTGAGCATCGGCTCGCCGAAGAACTCCTCGCCGCCCTCTTCGTCGAGCCGCACGAGCGCGCGCTGAATCGCGCCCACCGAGGCGGCCGAGATGTTGCCGTACCCGGTCGTGAACTCGCTCGCGCGCTCGCCCACGTGCTGGAGCATCGCGCGCAGGTCCTTCAGATCGAGCAGCAGCAGCCCGGCCTCGTCGGCGATGCGAAAGACCAGCGTGAGCACGCCGCTCTGCGTGTCGTTCAGGTTGAGCAGACGGCCGAGAAGCAGCGGCCCCATGTCCGACACGGTGGCGCGCAGCGGATGCCCCTTCGCGCCGAACACGTCCCAGAAGGTCACCGGACAGGCGCCCCACGCCGGCTCGGCAAGACCGAGCCGCTCGAGCCGCGCCGAAAGCTTTGGCGATGCCGCACCCGCCGTCGCCAGCCCTGACAGATCGCCCTTCACGTCGGCCAGGAACACGGGGACGCCGATCTTCGAGAAGCCCTCGGAAAGCACCTGCAGCGTGACGGTCTTCCCCGTGCCGGTCGCGCCCGTAATCAAACCGTGCCGATTCGCCATCACCGGCAGAATGCCAAGCTCAGCCCCGGCAGCCGTACGAGCCAGCGGAATCACGAAATCACTCATAGGGAGAGAGGATACTCCGCGTGCAGGGCGGTTGAGGTCCTCGGAGTGAAGAGCGCTTGAGGTGCTCGGAGTGAAAGGCGCTTGAGGTGCTGGGGGTGAAAAGCGCTTGAGGTCCTCGGGGTGAAAGGCGCTTGGGGTGCTGGGGTCCTTCCGTGGGAGCATGGGGGCGTGGTGCTTGCGGCCTCGCATGTGGTTCTTGCGTCTGACGACGTGCCCGGGATTACGAAGTTCGTTGGCCGGGCGTTCGGGATCGCGCCGGCCTTCGAGAACGAGATGTTCTCGGAGTTCGTGCTGCCGTCGGCGTTTCGCGTCGCGTTCTTCAAGCCCGTGGGCGCGTCGGCGAAGACGTTCCGGGCCTCTGCCGACCGGGGCGCCAGCGCCATCGGGCTGACCGTGGCCGACGTCGATGCCGCCTATCGGACGGTCGTCGGCCTCCTCGGCGAGTATGCCCGCGCCGAGGTCAGCGGTCCGCCGAAAGACCATCCGTGGGGCGAGAAGAGCTTCCTCCTGACCGACCCCGACGGCAACCGGTGGGAGATCACGCAGTCGCCCCAGCCGGATGGGATGCTGACGAATCGCTGACCACGCTCCCTGGACCCCGAGCGCTTTTCACCCCCAGCACCTCAAGCGCTCTTCACCCCCAGCACCTCAAGCGCTTTTCACCCCGAGCACCCCAAGCGCTCTTCACCCCCAGCACCCCAAGCGCCTTCACCCCCAGCACCCCAAGCGCTTTTCACTCCGAGCACCCCAAGCGCCTTTCACTCCCTGAACCCCAAGCGCCCTTCACCCCCCGTCGCTATACTTCTTCCCGTGCCCCGGTCCGTGCGCCTGGTCCTCGCCCTCGTCTTCGCCGCGGTGCTCGTGCGCACCGCCTGGCTCAGCGACGATGCCCTGATTACGCTGAGGAGCGTGCTCAACCTCACGCACGGCTTCGGCTTCACGTTCAACATCGACGAGCGCGTGCAGACGTTCACCCATCCGCTCTGGGCGATGCTGCTCACGGCGAGCTATCTCGTCATCGGCAACGTCTATTTCGCGACGTTCGCGCTCTCGATCGCCACGTCACTCGTCGTCTTCTGGATTGCGCTGGGGCGCGCGGCGTCGGTCGCGCAGGCCTGGCTCGTGGCGGTCGTGCTCCTCGTCTCGCGTGCGTTCGTGGATTTCTCGACGTCGGGCCTCGAGAACCCTCTGTCGAACCTGCTGCTCGCGGCGTTTGCCGGCGTGGCGATGCGCCCGGGCGAGGCCGGCCGCCCCCGTCTCACGACGCTCTGGACGCTGGCTTCCCTTCTCTACCTCACCCGGCCCGACAACGTGCTCTTCGTCGCGCCCATCCTCATGGTCTTCACGGCGCGGGCGGTTCGAGGCGGCGACATCCGAGCGGCACTGCGGTCGGCGACACTGGGGCTTCTTCCGGCCGCGGCCTGGACGCTCTTCTCGCTTCTCTACTACGGGTTCCCGTTCCCGAACACGGCCTACGCCAAGCTCGCGCACGGCGTGCACCCGGCCGAAATCCGGCGGCAGGGCCTGCTCTATCTGGTCGACTCGCTCGATCGCGATCCGGTGACGCTCGCGGCCATCGCCTTCGCCGTGGCCATGGGCTTCGCGACGCGCGGTGTCGCGCGCGGACTCGCCGTCGGCATCCTTCTCTACCTCGCCTACATCGTCTCGATCGGCGGCGACTTCATGGCCGGGCGCTTCATGGCCGTCCCGCTCTTTGCAGGCGTGCTGATTCTGGGATGGATCGCCGCGGCCGAGCGTCGGACGTGGCTCACGGTGACGGTGGTCCTCGGCGTGGTGGGTCTCTCGTCCGTGCAAATCCCGCTTCTGAGCGACAGCCGCTTCGATCTGTCGCTCGCCAAGCCCACCGGCATCGTCGACGAGCGCGGGATCTACTTCCGCAACCAGTCGATCGTGCTCGCCAACCGGCAGTCGTTTCGAAACCCGGCGTGGCCGCGCGCGACCGATCTGCCGCCAAGACGCAGCGTGATGGAGACGTGCGGCCTGATGGGCGCAAGCGGACTCGACTTCGGTCCGTACGTCCACCTGCTCGACGAATGCGGGCTGGCCGACCCGCTCATCGCCCGGCTGCCGTCGGTGTTCAACTCGGAATGGCGCATCGGCCACTTCCGCCGGATGATTCCGGCCGGGTATCCGGAGAGCCTCGAGGCGAACGGCAACCTCCTTCGCGACCAGGGACTCGCGCGGTATTACGACCGGCTGCGCGCGGTCACGCGCGGGCCGGTCTTCTCACGCGATCGACTGGCGGAAGTGTGGCGCCTGAACACGGGCGCCTACGACGACCTCGTCGATCGCCGCTTCTACCGGCACGCCGGCTCCATCGTCCCGCTCGAGGCGCTCTCGGTCGTCGTGGCCGACGGCACGATGCCGGGCGACCCTGGCGTGCGCGCGCTCGATCGACCGCTGGCCGTCACGTGCGACCCGAGGCCGGGCCGGCGTTACCTCGACATCACGCTCGACTCGGACGATCGCTACCTCGTCGAGTTCGTCAAGGACAACCGCATCGTGGCGTCGATGCCGCTCGGACCGATACCCGCCCACCGCCGCAGCGCGGGCCTGGCCTCCTACACGGAGAACCTGCCCGTGGCCGCCACGCGCGAGGGCTTCGACACGATCATCATCGCGCCCGTCGAAGGCGACGCGTATGCCGTCGGCCACCTGCTCGTCGACGGCGAACCGGCCACCGACGCCGAGCTCAGGCGGCGCGTCGACGAGCGCGACAGGAATATTCCAAGGTAGCCATCGGTTCTCAGTTGTGGTGGCGGCTCGAAGTCTCCGCGGAGAGACCGCTCGAGACCACCTGCTTCGTCCGCGCGCGGTTCGTACTGGCGCGTATCGCGTCGTTTCTATCTCGCTGGCTCGCACTCACGAAACGACGCTCAAACCGCTGCGCTCCCTGCGCGGTGGTTTCGCACTGTCGCAGTCGCGGTCCCTCCGAGTCGACTCCGCTCCGCCACCTCAACTGCGAACCGGGAGCAGCACACCGCATGTCGCTGCGGCGGACACTCGACGGGACGGCGCTCGGACGCTGGCGCTCGTCGCTGGACACCAATCCCGGAAGACCCGTGGGTTGGTGTTCCGGAGCGACTTGGGAGCGGCACGATTCGCGGTAGCGCGAAGCCGCGCCGCAGGGAGGGCCGATTTCGAGGGCGACGTCCGAAAGGCCTGCGAAGGCTGGCCGATTAGGACTCGCCCGACCTGCGCCAGTGCGAAATCGGCCCGCACGGAGGCGACGGCTTCGAGTGCCGGCTCCCGGAGCCCGGAACGCCGAACCCACGGGGCTTCCGGGATTGCGCATCCGGAACGGACCTGAACGCGCCTGGAGACCGCCGTTCGGGAGATTTCGAGCGTCCCGCGGCAAACGTCTTGCGAAGGGCGTCCAGACTCCCGCCGAGCTGCGACGCGTCGAGCGACACGCGGGAGGGCGCATTTCTGCAGGCCGGTGGTTCGCAGGCTGGACGTGCGTGATGCGGCGCTCCAGTCGAAAGCCGCCAGCTCGTCGGCTGGCGGCCAGTATCGCGTCGTGATGGCCCGGAGCGCGGAGTTTGTCGCCAAACTCGGTGTGCGCGGTAGGCAACCGAAAACGGCTCAAGCGGCTTGCAGGAAGCGCCACCGAGAAGGTGGGGCACTGGTTCCCGGAAGACCCGTGGGTTGGCGTTCCGGAGCGACTTGGGAGCGGCACGATTCGCGATAGCGCGAAGCCGCGCCGCAGGGAGGGCCGATTTCGAGGGCGACGTCCGAAAGGCCTGCGCAGGCTGCGCCGATTAGGACTCGCCCGACATGCGCCAGCGCGAAATCGGCCCGCACGGAGGCGACGGCTTCGAGTGCCGGCTCCCGGAGCCCGGAACGCCAACCCACGGGGCTTCCGGGATTCACACCAGCGCGGAACCCGCCGTGAGACCGCTCACGCACCCGTCTTTTTCCAAGCTTCGAGCGGCACGACGCCGCGATCGCGCAGCTTGTTGGCCTTGGCGGCGTAGAGCGCGCGGTCGGCGGCGCTCAGGAGCGTGGTCGGCGTCGAGCCGTCGCGTGGGTAGATCGAGATGCCGGCGCTCACCGAGAGGCGGGGGTCGTCGGGATCTTCGGCGAGCCGCGCTTCCAGGCGCGAGATGACCAGGCGCGCGCCCGACTCGTCGGTCGACGGCAGCACGGCCACGAATTCGTCGCCGCCATACCGGGCCGGCGTGTCCGTCGCGCGGCACGTCGCCTTGAGCGTCTCGGCCATGCGGCACACGGCCCGGCTGCCGGTCAGGTGGCCGAATTCGTCGTTGATTTCCTTCAGGCCGTCCATGTCGAAGAAGACGACGGCGAACGGCTCGTGATGCCGGTCCGACCGCGCCATCTCCACGCCCAGCACCTCGACGAGGCGCCGGTAGTTGGGCAGGCCCGTGAGCGGGTCCGTCACGACGAGCTCGCGCAACTGCGTTTCGGCCACCGCATACTCGGAGGCGAGCGCCGCCAGCGCGAGCGTCATCACGCCGAGCACGCTCATGAAAATCTGCGTGACGGCAAGCGCCGCCGTCGGCGTCGAGCGCAGGAACGGCCCGTAGCCGGTGACCGTGCCGATGATGGCGAGCACCGTGAGCAGGAAGACGGCCGACACCGCTGCGCGCCGGCCGACGCGCAGCGCGACCCAGAGCAGCACGGGCACGCACAACAGCTCGAGCGGGTATCCCCGCAGCTCGGGCATGAAGCCGCAGAACACGATGAGGCCGATGAGCAGAATCGCAATCTGCACCGTGGCGGCCTCGGCAAGCTCCATCGTCTTCCAGCGGCGCCGCGTGCCCTGCGCGAAGAGCATCACGACCGGCGCCACGAGGATGCCGCTGCTCACGTTGCCGAGCGCCCACACGCCCCAGGCGCCGGCGAAGTCGGACCAGTCCACGTGACCGGCAAAGACGAGCGTCGTCACGCCCACCGTGGCGCTGATCGACGTCCCGGTGACGACGGCCACGCCGGCAAACCGGAGGCTGTTGCGAGGCGCCTGTAGCGCTTGACGCCCGCCGGCATACCGGTTGACCAGATACGCGCCCGTCAGCCCTTCGATGGTGTTGCCGGCCGCCATGGTCATGACGGCGAACGAAGGACCGATCGTGGCCGCGTAGAGCAGTACCGCGCCGACGAGCACTGCCGGCCACACGCGATATCCGAACACGATGAAGGCGCCAAGGGCGATGCCGGCCGGGGGCCAGAGAAGCGAGGCCGCCGGGTGGCCGTAGGCGAAAATCAGCCCCAGCTTCCCCGTGAGCACGTAGGCGACGATCAGGCCGACCATGACGACCTGCTCACGCACCCACTGCGACCGACTAACCTGCCACGAATCCGACATTCTGGCCCGACCCGGACGGTGCAGGTCCTATGCCAGAGCCGGCCCTGCCGGAGGGCCGGAAAATTACGGTGTTGTTGGTTTTCGGGCCGGCGCGGGCCCGGTCGGCCGCGCTCGGGTCCCGGCCATCGCCAGTTCTGAAAGGCCGCTTTCGAGTCTGTCTTTACGGCTTGACCGACTCGATCCGCCAGCGGATCGTCAGCGTGTGGCTTCCGGCGCGGACCGGACCCGTGATGGGCGCAAGCGTCCACGACAGTTCCGCACCACCGGCCACCGCGTCCGCCATGCCCTGGAGCACCTCGGTGTAGGACGTCGTGCCGAGCGTGCCCCCGGTGGCGATGGCGCCCGTCGCCGACGACACCGTCCACGAGACGGCCGACGCTGGAATCGACGACCCGCCGGGCCCGGTGAAGTTGCCGTCGGCCCTGATGCTCATGCGCACGCCACGGTTCTTCTTGAGCGATGCGCTCGAAAAGGTCACCGGTGTCGGACTGGGATTGCCCGGCGTAGGCGACGAGATGTCCGTGACGAAGAACGCGACGGCTGCCGGCATCGAGACATCCACGGTATCTGCCTGGGCCGACACGCGGTGGCCGAGCCTGCTGCCGGCCGAGAAACACGCGACGAGCGCGAGCACCGTCGCCCACGTCCGCACCCCGGTCATCGCTTCCCGCCTTTCCCGCCGTTCCAGATGGTGGGCTTCGTTCGCGGCGTGACCAGAAAGTCCACACCGGTCGCCGGACGATCGTCGCCGAGGTCGATCTCGCGCGACGTCGCGCCCGACATGGCAAGCTCCCGCGGCAGGCGCTCGACGTCGATCGTGACGACGTAGGGGCCAGGCCAGAGGTTGTAGAAGGAGTACGCGCCTCGTTCGTCGGTGGCGATGACCCGCTCGCCCAGACGCACGACCACGCCGGCGGCGCCTTCACCATCGTCGTACCGGCCGTTGCCGTTGCGATCCGCGTACACGCGGCCGTGCACGACGTTGAGCGGCGCGACGAGCACGTCGACGACGCGCCGGCTGGTGCGCGTGACGGCCATCGACACGCGGCGACCGTCCCAGGCGAAGTTGGCTGGCAGGTACCGCTCGTCGAGCGAGAGGTCGTACTCGGCGGCCGGAAGCGACCGGAACTCATAGCGGCCGGTCACGTCGGTGTTGGTCGCGTAGCGGCCGAGCTTGACGCGCACGCCGGCCACAGGCTGTCCGGCATGGTCGAGCACGCGGCCGCTGACCTCTCCGCCCCGGGCACGCGTCTCGAGATCGAAGGCGCGCGTGACCATCACGCGCACGCGCGGATCGTCGAGTCCGGTGCGGCCGCTCTGGTACGGGGCGAGCCGGCCGTAGTCGGCAACCAGACCGAACCTGCCCGGCAATTGCTGCACGAGACGCGCGCGAAACCGGTCGGCATGGCCGAGGTCGGGAACCGGCGCCGCCACCATGACCTGCGTCGTGCGGGTGGCCATGAAAACGGTCTCGACTTCCTCCCACTGCTGCCGGCGGCCGCGGTCGTCCCACGCGGTGGCCAACTGCAGGGAGAGCCGCAGGCGCGGCCCCGCCGTGTACGTCGTCATCGACTGAATCTGCTGGCGCGCGATGGCGAGCGGCTCGTCGTCGGGCAGGAGCACCGACTCGCCCCACTCGGCGCGCTGGAAGTAGCGAAGACGGCCCGCGTCGACGTCGGCCATCACCGCCGTGCTGCTCGCCTCGACGCCGGGGCCGGACGAGAACGTGCGCTCCAGGCCAACGTCGAGCCAGCGCGTAACCGGAAGCCGCACCGACACGACGCGCCAGTCGGACGACTCGCCGCCGGCCTCGGACCGGACGAGACCGCCGCCGACCGAGACGCCCCGGCCGATCGCCACCGACGCCCACAGGCCCCGATCGGTGATGTCGGCCGCGCCGCCGATGCGGCGCCACGATCCTTCAACCGACAGCCGCGAGAGGGTCGCGCCCGAGCTGACCATGACCGCACCGCTCGTAGCCACTTCGGTATCGACGTCGAGACGGTCGGCCACCCGGGCCTGGGCGCGATAGGTGCCCACGACGGTTTGGTGCGACGTGCGGTACCGCGGCGCGTAGACGGCAACGCCATGGCGCCACGACCGCGGGCCCCACGACAGACGCGCGCCACGTGCCGCGCCGTACAGCGACGAAAACAGATCGCCGGCCTCGGCGCGCCAGCCGGCGTCCGCATCGCCCACCACGACCGAGCCGCGCTCGACGGTGAAGCCGGCGAGGCCGTTCGTCAGGAGCGCGTCGGCGCGCACCTCGAAGCCGGCGAGCGTGCCGGCCGACTGCAGATCGAGGCCCCAGTCGGCCCCCTGCACGTAGCCGAGCCCGACGGTCGACCGGAACCGGTCGCGTCCGGCTGGCAGCACGGCGTCGGGCAGCGCCTGACGGCCGCTGCCGTCGACACGTGCCGCGCGCTCTGCCGGCGTTTTCTCCACCGCAAACGTACGCAGCGGAGCCGGCAACGCGGCCACCTGAGACGCGGCCGGCGAGGCCGCGCCCAGCATGGCCAGCGCGACGGCCAGCCCGGCCACCACCACCGGTCTACCGGCGGCCGCCATCCGGGTCGCCGGCGCGCACGATGTCGATCTCGCGCTCCGCACCGATGTAGTGCGCGCCGCCGAAGTCGAGCACGGCTCGCACCAGATACCGGCCCGACGGCAGCGCATCGCGGGGCGGCAGCGCCGCAGCCATCACGCCTTCGACGATTGGCTCGGTGAAGACCGTCGCGCGCGGTAGATCGATCGACGCCACAGCCTCGTCGCCCTCCGGCAGGTGCCATTCGACGCGGCCCTCGATGCCGAGGGGCGCGTTCCCGTCGTTGCGCACCCGCAGGTGTACGGCCTCGTCTCGCACGTCCAGGTCCAGAATCGACGCGGACCGCTCGACCTCCCCGACGTAGACGAACACGCCCGTCGAGACCGAGGCGAGAAACCGGACGCCCACGCCGGCCTGACCCGATTCCGGGTCGGGCACCTCATCGACCGTCAGCACGCACCAGAAGCCGCCCTCGCGCACCTCCCCTGGCACGTTCACCGTGGTGCGGACGACGAGCGTCTCGCCCGGCTCGACGACGGCGTCGACCGGGTTGACCGACATCCATGGCGCGCACGAACGACGCAGGGTTCCGGGCGGCCCGTAGAACGACTCGCGGCCGTCCTCGCTGCGCCAGAAGTCCTCGACCTTCGCGCGGAAGTGCGTGCGCGGCTGATGGCGGTCGAGCGTCAGCTGAAACTGGCGCGTGATGACCTCGTTCGGCCGCGCCTCGACCTTGATCGATTCGAGCGTCGTGCTGAAGGCCAGCCGGCCCGGCGTTTGCGAGGCCGCCGTCACCGGTACGCCCAGCAGCGCGAGGCACACGAGTCGCTTGAGCATGGCGGTAGTGTCTCCGTCGAAGAAGCGGATGAATTGCAGGGAAACCGAAGACCCGCGCTTACGCGCCGATGCTCTCGAACTTCCAGGTAACCGTGAGCGTGTGCGTGCCGGCGCGATTGACCGCAGGTTTGGCGCCGAGCGTGAACACCAGGCCCGTCGTGGAGCAATCGGCCACGTCGGCGTTGCAGGTGGCCACCGTGTTGAACGCGCCGGCGCCGAGGGTGCCCGACGCACCGGTGGCGTTCGACCACGTCGCCGCATTCCACGTCACGTCGGAAGCCGACCATGTGGTGCCCGATCCGCCCGGGGCCGTGAACGAAGCCGCGTCGGCCTGGATGGACAGGCGGAGCTGCTTGGTCGCCGACGACAACACGATCTGGTCGATCGTCACGGCGGCGGCGGAGGCTGCCGTGGCGCTTGCGACGTCGGTGACGGTGAAGACGACCGTGGCGGGCACGATCACGCGCGCCTGTTCGCTGACCGTAGCTGAGAACGTCGTGGTCTGGCTGGTATCCGGAAGGCTGACTGAAGTCTGCGCGCTGGCCTGAGGCGCGCTCAGCAGAACCGCACTTCCGCACAAGGCCGTGACTACACCCCGATAGTTCATGATCTCCGCTCCAGATTGTGTTCGTGCAAATCGAGACAGGCAAACCAACTGGCAGCCGACCGACGCCGAGACAACAACGCTCACGCGGACCCAACCACGGGCCCGGGTGTTGGGTCGCTCGAAGCGCAAGAGCAATGCCAGCCGCCCCCGCCCCGAGACGAGCCGCAATCCCGGCTGTGTCGCCCAGCCAGGTGCCTGTTTTCGGGCGCCAATTACGAATGTGTCGGTCTCCGGCCTGGCAGACATACGGGCTCTGGAACGGCGGCGCCCCACCGGACATTTGTCTTGTGTATATGTTTTGTATATATTTTGTCCACTATGAGGATCGCCATCGTCGGCACCGGCATCGCCGGCCTGACCGCAGCCCACCGCCTGCGGCGCCGCCACGAGCTGACGATCTTCGAAGCCGCCCCGTGGGTCGGCGGCCACACCCACACCGTGGACGTCACGGTCGGCGGCGAGTCGTTCGCCGTCGACACCGGCTTCATCGTCTTCAACCGCACCAACTACCCTCTCTTCAACGCGCTCCTCGCCGAACTGGGCGTGCCGTCGCAGCCGACGCGCATGAGCTTCAGCGTGCGGTGCGACCGCACGGGCGTCGAGTACGGCAGCGCCTCGCTCGACGCGGTGTTCGCCGACCGCGCGAACCTCCGGAGCCCGGGCTTTCTCGGCATGCTCAACGACATCCGCCGCTTCCACCGCGAGGCGCGAACCGAGAGCCTGCCGATGGACCGCGAAACGGTGGCCGAGTACGTGGAAGCGCGACGGTACGGGCGGCGATTCGTGGACCACTTCCTCGTGCCGCTCGGCTCGTCGCTCTGGTCGAGCCCGCCGCAGCAGTTTCTGACGTTTCCCATGCGGTTCGTCATCGAGTTCCTCGCCAATCACGCCATGCTGCAGATGGGCGGGCAGCCCCTGTGGCACGTCGTGCTCGGCGGCTCGCGTCGCTACGTGGAGCGGATCACGCGCGGGCTCGGCGACCGGATCCATCTCAATACCGGCGTCGGCCGGATCGAGCGGCACGCCGGGCACGTGCGCGTCGTCGATACCGCCGGGCAGGAAGCCACGTTCGACCACGTGGTGGTGGCCTGTCACGCCGACCAGGCGCTGGCGGTGCTCGCCGACGCCACGCCGCTCGAGCGGGAGCTGCTCGGCATGTTCCCCTACCAGAAGAACGACATCGTGCTGCACACCGACGAGTCGGTGCTGCCGAAGAACCGGCGCGCGTGGTCGAGCTGGAATTATCACGTCCCGCTCGAGGCGCGCGACGCGGTCTCGGTCACCTACAACATGAATCGGCTGCAGAGCCTCGAGTCGGCATCGACGATCAACGTCACGCTGAACGATCACGGCACGGTTCGTGAGGAGCACGTGCTCGGGCGGTTCGTCTACGAGCACCCGGTGTTCATCACCGGCCGCGACGCGGCGCAGCGCCGCCACCAGAAGCTGGCCGCGGCCAACCGCACCTCGTTCTGCGGCGCCTACTGGGGCTTCGGCTTCCACGAGGACGGCGTGCGGAGCGGAACGGCCGTGGCCCGCGCGATCGAGGAGTTGCCGGCGAGATGACGAGCGCGCTTTACGTCGGACGCCTTCGGCATCGCCGGTTTCGGCCGCGGCGGCACGAGTTCGGCTATTCGATCTTCCAGGTGTACCTGGACCTCGGCGAGCTCGACGACGTGTTTCGAGGGCGGTGGCTCTGGTCCACGGGCCGGCCGTCGCTCGCCTGGTTCCGGCGCGCCGATCACCTCGGCGATCCGAACGTGCCGCTCGACGCGGCCGTTCGCGACATGGTGGAACGCGCCACCGGCGCGCGGCCGACGGGCCCCATCAGGCTGCTCACGCACCTGCGCTACTTCGGGTACGTCATGAACCCGGTGAGCTTCTACTACTGCTTCGACGAGACCGGCACGCGCGTCGACACGGTGATCGCCGAGATCAACAACACGCCGTGGGGCGAACAGCACTGCTACGTGCTGCCGAGGCGCAGCGCGCGAGCCGGCGCGGGCGTGGGCTCGAGTGCCGACGGCCCCGGCGGCCCCCTCGATTTCGAGTTCGAGAAGGCGTTTCACGTCTCGCCTTTCATGCCGATGAACGCGGACTACCGCTGGCGCTTCTCCGAACCCGGCGACCGGCTGCACGTCCACATGACCAACATCGAGGACGGCCTCGAGACGTTCGACGCGACGCTCACGCTCGAGCGCCGGCCCATCACCGGCTGGCAGCTCGCCCGCGTGCTCGTCGTCTATCCGCTGATGACGTTGAAGGTCGTCGCGGGCATCTATTGGCAGGCGTTCCGCCTCTGGCTGAAGCGGACGCCCTATCACCCGCACCCGAAACACGCGGAGTAGGCGGGAAGCACGGAGGGGCGGGCTTCAGCCCGCCCAGATTCGGATGAACGAAGCGACACGCACAGGCAACATCGACATCACGACGGAAGGCCGGCCGGCCTCCGGCTGGCTGGACCGCACGGCGGCGAAGCTCATCCGCACGCAGCTCTCGCGGATGACCGACGGGCACCTCACCATCACCGACCCGTGGGGCAGGTGGCACTTCGGCCAGCCGTCCACGCTTGGCGCGCGCGTCGTCATTCACGCGACCAGCGTCTACCGGCGCGTGCTTGCCGGCGGCACGCTCGCGGCCGCCCGCGCCTATCGCGACGGCGAGTGGGAGGCCGACGACCCGGCGGCGGTGTGCAGGATCTTCGGGCGGAACGCCCACCTCATCGAGAGCTTCGACGAAGGCTGGGCGCGCATCAGCCGGCCGTGGAACAAGCTGGTCAGGAAGCTCCGCGGCAACTCGCGGACCGGCAGCCGCCGGAACATCCGCGCGCACTACGACCTTGGCAACGACCTCTTCGGGCTGTTTCTCGACGACACGATGAACTACTCGTGCGGCATCTTCGAGCGGCCCGGCATGACGATGCGCGAGGCGTCGGTCGCCAAGATGGATCGCGTCTGCCGCACGCTCGAGCTCTCGGCGTCGGACCATCTCGTCGAGATTGGCACCGGCTGGGGCGGCCTCGCGATGCACGCCGCACAGCACTACGGCTGCCGCGTGACGACGGCCACGGTGTCGAAGGCACAGCACACACTGGCCGTCGAGCGCGTTCGCGAGGCGGGCCTCGACGACCGCATCACCGTTCTGCTCTGCGACTACCGCGACCTCTCGGGCGAGTACGACAAGCTCGTGTCGATCGAGATGATCGAGGCGGTTGGCCACGAGTACCTCGACGCGTATTTCGCCACGTGCGGCCGGCTGCTGAAGCCCGGCGGCCGCATGCTCGTCCAGGCCATCACCGTGCCCGACGAACACTACGACAGGCACCGCCGCACGGTGGACTTCATCCAGCAGGACATCTTCCCCGGCAGCTGCATCCCGTCTATTGGCGCCATGCGTGAAGCGATGGCGCGCACGACCGACCTCGAGATGGTCGAGATCTTCGACATCACGCCTCACTACGCCGAGACGCTGCGGCGCTGGCGCGCGGCGTTCATGTCGAAGCTCGACGAGGTCCGCGCGCTCGGCCTGCCCGACGACTTCATCCGGATGTGGGAGTACTACCTGGCCTACACCGAAGCCGGCTTCGAGGAGCGCATGACCGGCGACGTCCAGATCCTGTTCCGGCATTCGGACCATGACCATCATGACCATATGGAGGGGCGGGCTTCAGCCCGCCCAGCGCCGGGCCGGCCGACACCGGCCCCTCCATCCGTCCGCCCGGGACACCGGAGGCTCCCGATGACCGAACGCCTTCTCTCGCTCGGTCTCGATCTCGTCGAACGCGGCTTCGTTCCCGACCGCATCGTGCGCCGCGCGATTCGCGGCATCTGCAAGCGGCGGCTCCGCGAGCAGGCGGCCGCCGGCCCGGACGCGCAGGCGGCCTTCATCCGGAGCCTTGCCGAGTCGCCCATCGCGCTCGTGCCCGAGAAGGCGAACGAGCAGCACTACGAGGCGCCGGTCGAGCTCTTCGAACGCGCGCTCGGCCCGCACCTCAAGTACAGCTGCTGCTACTGGGACGAGGCGACCGGCACGCTCGACGAGGCCGAGGCGCGCGCGCTCGCGATCACGTGCGAGCACGCCGACCTCCAGGACGGCCAGGACGTGCTCGAGCTCGGCTGCGGCTGGGGCTCGCTCACGCTGTGGATGGCGGCGCACTACCCGACGAGCCGCATCCTGGCCGTCTCGAACTCGCGCCTGCAGCGCGAGTTCATCGTAGGCCGAGCCGCGCGGCGCGGCCTCACCAACGTCGAGGTCGTCACGGCCGACATGAACGACTTCTCGACCGATCGCCGGTTCGACCGCGTCGTCTCGGTCGAGATGTTCGAGCACATGCGCAACTACCCCCTGCTCTTCGAGCGGGTGGCCTCGTGGATGCGGCCCGACGCGAAGCTCTTCGTGCACGTCTTCTGCCACCGGCAGTACGCGTATCCGTACGAGACCGAAGGCGCCGGCAACTGGCTGGGCCGTCACTTCTTCAGCGGCGGCCTCATGCCGAGCGCGTCGCTGCTCGCTGAAATCGCCTCGCCGCTCGAGGCCACCTCACAGTGGGAGTGGGACGGCACGCACTACGAGAAGACGGCCAACGCCTGGCTCGCGAACTTCGACCGGGCACGTGCGGAGCTTCTGCCCGTGTTCGAGCGCGCGTATGGCAGCAGCGACGCCGCGCGGTGGATTCAGCGGTGGCGAGTCTTCTTCATGGCCTGCGCCGAGCTCTGGGGCTACGCGGGCGGCCGCGAGTGGTTCGTCTCGCACCATCTCTTCGAGCCGCGAAGAACCGCCAGCGCGCGAGGCACGCGGGCGAAAGGCGAGGCGGCATGAACCAGGGGCCGTTCAAGATGGGCACCATCGCGCGTCTCAGCGGCTTCTCGCCCGAAGTGCTCCGCGCCTGGGAGCGTCGCTACGGATTCCTCGGCCCCGCGCGCGGGGCGGGCGGGCAGCGACTGTACGACGACGAGGACCTGCGGTTGCTCGTGAGAGTCAGGGAGCTTCTCGACGAGGGACGGTCCATCGGCGAGATCGCTCAACTCGGCCGCGAGCGCCTGCTGCAGTCGACGAACGGCCGGGCGGGCTTCAGCCCGCCCGGCATCGGGCCGGCTGACGCCGGCCCCTCCGTCGGTCGCCAAACAACCCAGACGACGGCTTGGTGCGAACGCGTCGTCGACGCGGCAATCGCCATGGACTCGGCGACGCTCTCCTCGGCCCTCGATGAGGCGTTTGCCGCGGCCGGACCGGAGCGCACGATTCACGATGTCATCGAGGCCGCCGCGCGCCAGATTGGCGACCTCTGGCGGGCTGGCGCCTGCAGTGTCGCAAGCGAGCACCTCGCAAGCGACATCTTCACGCACCGTGTGCGCCGGATGTTCGAGGACGCCCAGCCGGCCGCGAAAGGCGCGCCGCGCATCGTGGCCGCCTGCTTTCCGGACGAGCACCATCAGCTCGGCCTGCTCATCCTCGCGTGGCACCTCGCGCGACGCGGGTTCCGCGTCGACTATCTCGGCCCGTCGTTCCCGCTCTCGAACCTCGAGCAGGCGTGCGAGGCGGCGTCCCCGCACGCCGTGCTGCTCTCGGTCGCGCGCAAGGTCACCTACCGGCGGCACCGCGACGAACTCGCCGCGCTCGTCGCCCGCAGGTCGTTCCGCTGGCCGGTGTACGTGGGCGGCCAGGGCGCGGTGGAGGAAGACCACGGCGCGCGGCCCGGAGCGCATGTGTTCGACGCCGGCACCGACCTGGCTCGGGTGCTCGAGACGATCGCCGGCGTGCCGGCCTGAAGGCGCGAGGCGCGGAGCCGCCCTTGAAACGGCCTGAGCGACGTACGGCGTGTGGCCGGTTTGCGGCCTCCGGGGAGCTGACGCTGACTGATCCGCGCGGATTGCGCACTGGCGCAGGTCGCGCCACTCCGCCATGGGCGGAGATTGGCGCCGCAATGCGCTTCTTGGCGTGGTTTCGCTGCGCCAGTCGCGTCACTCCCAGTCGGTCGCAAACCGGCCACACGCCCGCGCGTCGGTCGCAGCCGGCGGCAAGGCGCCGACCCCGCACCCGTGGGAAACTGATTCCGGAAGCCACTTGGGTTGGCGTTCCGGAGCGACGTGGGAGCGGCACGATTCGCGGTAGCGCGAAGCCGCGCCGCAGGAAGGGCCGATTTCGAGGGCGACGTCCGAAAGGCCTGCGCAGTCTGCGCCGATTAGGACTCGCCCGACATGCGCCAGCGCGAAATCGGCCCGCACGGAGGCGACGGCTTCGAGTGCCGGCTCCCCGAGCCCGGAACGCCAACCCAAGTGGCTTCCGTTCCGATTCGAGGATGGCCATGCCGAAGACGTCACGTGCGAGGACTATCACTGAAGAACCACGGTCGGTGCTCGACCTCGAACGGCCGCCAACGGCGCCGGGCGAGATGCTGCTGGAGGAGTTCCTGCGGCCGGCCGGCCTGACGCAGGTTGAGGCAGCGCGCCGGATGCGCATTCCGCTCAACCGCCTGAACGAGATCATCCGAGGCCGACGGGCAGTCACGGCCGACACGGCGATCCGCCTCGGCCAGCTTCTCGACGTCTCGCCGGAATTCTGGATGGGCCTGCAGGCGGACTGGGATCTCTGGCACGCCGCAAGGGTAGTGGGCCGGGCGGTGTAAGAATTTCTTCTATGAAGGCTGTCAAAGTCACGAGCAAGGGCCAGGTCACGATCCCGGTCGAGATCAGGGAGTCGCTCCGTATCGACGAAGAAAGCTATCTGGAGGTGATCCAGGCCGGCTCCGAAATACGGATGCGCAAGCTGCTGCCCGCACGGCCGCTCGGCAGCGAAGACCCGGTGTGGGATCTCGTCGGCGCCGGAGACAGCGGACGAAGTGACGTCTCGGCTGCCCACGACCGCCATCTGGCTGAGGGAGAGGTCGAACGGTGGCGAAGGCCCTCGTAGACCCGAGCGCCGTCTGCGCCTGCTCGACCGACGCGACGCCGATCATCAGCCAGCGCGAAACCTGGCCGGAGGGAGTGCGGGATTGCCCGGGCCGTCTTCGCCCATTGCGAAGCGGCCCGGCAGCGAGAGCGCGCAATCCGCACGCACGGAGGCCGAGGTTTCGAGCGTCGCTCCCCGGAGGCCACAGGTGGCGCTACCACCTGAACCGACGGGCCAGCTGCGGCTGGAGGGGCGGGTCGCGGCCGACTGGGAGCGACGCGAATGCGCCAGCGCGAAACCTGGCCGGAGGGAGTGCGGGATTGCCCGGGCCGTCTTCGCCCATCGCGAAGCGGCCCGGCAGCGAGAGCGCGCAATCCGCACGCACGGAGGCCGAGGTTTCGAGCGTCGCTCCCCGGAGGCCACAGGTGGCGCTACCACCTGAACCGACGGGCCAGCTGCGGCTGGAGGGGCGGGTCGCGGCCGACTGGGAGCGACGCGAATGCGCCAGCGCGAAACCTGGCCGGAGGGAGTGCGGGATTGCCCGGGCCGTCTTCGCCCATTGCGAAGCGGCCCGGCAGCGAGAGCGCGCAATCCGCACGGACGGAGGCCGAGGTTTCGAGCGTCGCTCCCCGGAGGCCGCGTCCCGCCCCTCCAGCCGCAGCTGGCGCCGTCTACTGTCCGCCGAGCTTCGAGATCTCCTGGTACAGAATCGCCGTCGACACGATGCCGTTGTGGAAGTTGCCGAGGTCGAGCCGTTCGTTCGGCGCGTGCGCGTTCTCGTCGGGCAGTCCGATGCCGAAGAGCACGGCCGGGATCTTCAGCTCCTCCTGGAACGTCGACACGACCGGAATCGACCCGCCCTCGCGGCAGAACACCGGCGCCTTGCCGAAGCCCTGCTCGATGGCGCGGCCGGCGGCCTGCACGTACGGGTTGTCGTAGGAGGTGATCCACGGGTTGCCGCCGTGGATGTTCGTCACCTTCACCTCGACGGTTCGCGGCGCCACCTTCTTCATGTACGCCTCGAAGAGCTCCGCAATCTTCTCCGGCTTCTGATCCGGCACGAGGCGCATGCTCACCTTCGCCATCGCCACGGCCGGCAGCACGGTCTTCGCGCCCTCGCCCGTGAACCCGCTCAGCAGTCCGTTCACTTCGAACGTCGGCCGCGCCCACAGCCGCTCGAGCGTCGAATACCCCGACTCGCCAAACAGCTTCGGCGCGCCCACGTCCTTCTTGAAGCGCCGCTCGTTGAACGGCAGCGCCTTCCACGCGTTCCGCTCTTCGTCGGACAGCGGCCGCACGTCGTCGTAGAACCCCGGAATCTTCACACGCCCGCCGCGGTCCTTCATCTGCGCCAGCATCTGCGCGAGCACCATGGCCGGGTTGGCCAGCGCGCCGCCGAACTGGCCGGAGTGCAGGTCGCCCTTCGAGCCGCGGACGTCGATCTGGAAGTACGAGATGCCGCGCAGCGAGTAGCAGATCGACGGCACGCCGTGGTCGAACATCGACGTGTCGGAGATGACGACGACGTCGGCTTTGAGGAGGTCGCGGTTCTTGCGGATGAACTCCTCGAGGTTGGTGGAGCCCACTTCCTCCTCGCCCTCGATGACCATCTTGATGTTCACCGGCAGCCGGCCGGCCTTGCGGAAGTAGGCCTCGATGGCCTTGAAGTGCATGAACACCTGGCCCTTGTCGTCGGCCGAGCCGCGCGCGTAGAGCTCGCCGTCGCGCACCGTGGCCTCGAAGGGCGGCGACTCCCACAGGTCGAGCGGGTCCACCGGCTGCACGTCGTAGTGGCCGTAGAACAGGATCGTGGGCGCGCCCTGCGCCTGCATCCACTCGCCGTAGACGATGGGGTTGCCGGCCGTTTCGACGAGGCGGACCTCCTCGAGCCCCACCCGGCGCATCTCGGCCGCCGTCCAGTCGGCACACGCGCGCACGTCTCCCGCATGCTCGGGCAGCGCGCTGATGGATGGAATCGCCAGGTACTCCTTCAGCTCCTCGACGTAGCGGTCGCGGCTGGTCTGGATGAAATCGATGACGGACAGCATAAAAACCTCTCGAGTGTGAATCTGGGATCTGGGATCTGGAATCTCAGGGCATCTGGGATCTGGAATCTGACAATCTGAGATCCCCGAGCGCTGCGATCCAGCACGGACCTGCTTCGGTAATCTTAGCCCGAAGCACCCGCGGAGATGGCGCGAATCGGCGCCCGAGCGGTCATCGTCGAGGGGCTCCGGGGGCTGGCCCTCGCGGCGTCTCAGCACAGGCGCGCCCGTCGGGCCGTTGGAGTGACGTCCCGCGGTCGACTCGGAGGGCCGCGATAGCGACAGCGTGAAACCGCCGCAGCAGGGAGCGCAGCGGTTCGAGCGTCGTCCCGTGAGTGCGAGCCAGCGGCCTTCGGGGCGACGCGATGGGCGACAGAGCGAACCGCGCGCGGACGGAGCGAGCGGTTTCGAGCGGCCGCTCCGCGGAGACCGCGGGGCGTCACTTCAACGGCCCGCCGGGCACGACAGCCTCACCCGCGGCCCGGCGGGCACGACAGATTCACCCGCGGTCCGGCGGGCGCGGCGGATTCACCCCTCGAGCCCTTTCCTCGCCTCCAGGTGCTCTCGATAGGAGGCGCGCAGACGCGACAGGTCCGCCTGCTCCACCTTCAGCTCGCGGGCGACGCGCGCGATCTCGTCGGCTTCGGCGTTGAGGATGCGCTTGTCGGCCGCGGCAACCGCAAACAGGCAGTCGACAATGGCAACCTTCTCCTCGTAGCTCGCCACACGGGAAAGCTCGCGGGTCACGAGAAAGTCGTCCGTGCCTCCGAAGAGCCGCTGCTGGGTCTTCGCCATCTGGACCACGAGCACGGCCTGCTCGGGCGCCAGGTGTCCCTTTTCGCGCACCAGGCGCTCCATGGTCGTCACTTCGTCGTCGGTCACCTCGTGATCGGCGCCGGCAATGCGGCTCAGAATGAACGCGAACGCGGCGACGAAGTGCGCCCGATCGGGCTCGAGCCGGTCGAGCTCGCCGGCAATGCGGCGAATGGTGTCGCTGTCAGTCGGCGCGCTGTCGGGCTTGAAACCGAGGAAACGAGAGGATGGAGGACATGGTACGAAGATCATAGAGCCGTTTTCGTTTCGGTGTAGACGGCCGAAAACGGCTCAAGCGGTTTGCAGGCGCGCCAGCCGAGAAGGAGGGGGAGATTTGCACAAATCTCCCCCTCCCGTGCCGCTACACGGAACTGCAAACCGCTACAGATCCGTGTATCTGGGATCTGGAATCTGGAATCTGAGAGCATCTGGGGATCGGGGATCCGCGAATCCCGTGGCAGGTGTCACGCCGCCTGCCGCGTGACCGGGTCAAGCAAGATCCCAGATCGCCAGATTCCCCGATGCCCTTAGATCCCAGATCCCAGATCCCAGATTCAGAGTTCTTTGTCCTTGCTTTTGACGACGAGCCAGGCGACGAAGGCGACGTAGCCGACGCCGAAGATGAGGATGACGAGGCCCGACCCCGGGAGGATCTCGAAGAGCGACTCGGCCAGGTAGGCCTGGAGGTAGCAGAGCGGCGCCATGCCGATGAGCGTGCCGAGGGCCACGCGGGTGACGGGAACGCCAAACGCACCGGCCGCATACGACACCAGGTCCGACGAGGTGAACGGGTTCGCGCGCAGGAGCACGATCACCCACAGCGCGCGCCGCGCTGAGCCGCGTCTGCAGGGCGTCGAGGTGACGCCGCTCGATGCCGCGGGAGACCCAGGCCTCCCCGAGAGTCCGGCCGATAGCGGCTGCAAGCGCGGCGCCGATCACGTTGCCGGCAAGCGACAGCGTCCCGCCGACGAACCCGCCGAAGATCGCGCCGCCCGGCGCGTAGAGGAGCGTGCCCGGAATCGGCGCCACGAGCACCTCGACGATCACCGCGGCCACGTAGACCGCCGGCGCGAGCGCGCCCCACGAGAGGACGTACTCGCGGATGGGGCCGATGCCCGCCTCGCCGGCCAGGGCGCCATCGACGAGGACCCGTACGAGCCCGTGCGCCCAGTACGACCACGCCGACCACGCCGTGAGCGCCGCCGCCACGAGCCACACGGCCCAGCGAAACGACGGAGTGAATCTGGGATCTGGAATCTGGAATCTGGGATCTGGGGGCATCGGGGAATCTGGCGATCTGGGATCTTGCCTGACTCTGTCACACGGCAGCCGGCGTGACACCCGCCACCCGATTCCAGATCCCCCGATTCCCAGATCCTCTAGGATTCCAGATCCCAGATTCCAGATTCACCATGAGAGTGCCCTTCCTGCTGCTCGCCCTCATCTCGGTGCTCACTCCGCCGCAGGCTCAGACCCGGCCCCCTGCCGGTTCTCCGACGGCGACGGTCGTCGCCCTGCCTTACTTCGACGGCGCGCACGCCATCTGGGGCGCGACCGGCCAGGACTCGCGCGGTCACATCTGGTTCGGCGTCACGACGGGCGGCATCACGCCCAATTCGGCGCACCTCTTCGAATACGCTCCCGAATCCGGACAGTTCACCGATCGCGGCAACGTCGTCGACGAGCTTGCGAAGAGCGGGCGTGCTGCGCGAAGGAGCGCACCAGGCCGAGGTTCCACTGAAGATCATCGAGGGCCCTGACGGCTATCTCTACTTCGCTTCGATGGACGAGGACGGCGAGAACCCGGATGGGTCGCAGCTGCCCACCTGGGGCGGCCACCTCTGGCGAATGAACCTCCGGACGCACCGATGGGAGCACCTGCTCGCGACGAAGGAAGCCCTCATCGCGGCCGGAGGGGCGGGTCGCTACGTCTACGCGCTCGGCTACTTCGGCCACGTGCTCTACCAGTACGACACGGAGACCAACCGGACCGCGCGCGTCGAAGTGGGTTCTGTAGACGGGCACATCAGTCGCAACTTCCTCGTCGACCGGCGCGGTCACGTCTTCGTGCCGCGGCTGAGGTGACCCCGCGAGGCGCGAGACCGGTCCCGACGCGGCGCGTCGACGTCACCCTCGTCGAGTTCGGTCCCGACCTCGGGAGATCGGCGCCACGCCCATCCCGGTCGAGCACGTATCTCGGCACCGACAGCCCGACAGACACCCATCGGCATCGTCGGCCTCCAGGAAATGGCGGACGGGTCAATCTACTTCACGACGCACGCCGCGGACGGCTCTTCCAGGATAAGCTCAGCCCCGGACCAGGGCGGCGACGGCCGGCGCCGGTCGCGGTGTCGAGACGTCGGCTGGTTCCACCCGGGCGGGCCGAGCTACTCCGGCCGGGCTATTCACGGACGGACGGCACGACGAACCTCGTCGGGTCTGGCCCGGCGGCGCCGGTCGGCCGTGGGAGTGGCTTTCCTGCGAGGCGGTCGGGCGCTCGCTTGCGGCGCGTCGCGGTCCTAGTCCGGGCCCGGGCACGACGCGGCGCCTCAACCGGCCGCTGCTCTACGGCTCCGGCACGCGTGATGCGGACGGCGGGCACTACCTCGCGGGAATCGGGCCCGGACTACGGCCGGTCATCCGTCGGGTTCGGCCCTGACAGGGCGCCTATCTGCTGCAGGCGCTCTGAGCAGCCGCCGGGCATCCTCGACGCCGGCGAAATCGCTCGCCCAATCTGAAGGCTTCTTCTATGCGCCTCTCGCGCCAGGAACGACTCTCCGGCACGCGCGTGAACGGCAGCCAGGTGGTAGTGGGTGCCTGCGGGTTTCCCGGGTCTGACGTCGATGGCTTCCTTCACGTACGGGAGCGCCGAGCCGGCTGACGGAGCTTGTAGTAGAGCCACCCGATCGTGTCGCTGACCGCGGACTCGATGGGCATCTTGCTACGCGCGCGATCGCGCCAGCCGGAGTCCTTCCTCGAGCAGCTCGCTCGCGATCGGCGTAGATCCACGCCAGGTTGTTGGCTGCCACGGCGGCATCGTGGATCGATCGCCAGGCCCTTCTGGTACTGCTGATAGCGTCGTCGGTGTCGCCCCTGCTTGCGGAGGATGATCCCGATCATCGTGTGGGCCGCCCACCGACGCGGGTCCATTTCGACGATGCGTCTCGAACTCCCGCTTGCCGTCGTCGAGGCGGTTCTGCTGCACATAGAACATGGCCAGCGTGCCGTACGGCTCGAGCCTCGCCGGGTCGGCCGCAATGGCTCGCTTGAGCAGCTTCCTCCGCCCGTGGCCGGGCGTCGCCGGTGACCGCGTATGTCTGCGCGCCGAGCATCAGCAGGTCGACGTCGCGCGGTGCTCGTCCAGTTCGCGGTCGATCCGGGCACGAGCCTCGTCGGCCTTCCGGTGGCGACCTCGAGGCCGACCAGTCCCAGCCAGGGCGTCGAATGAACGGGGATTTCGCCGCAGGGCCTCATCGTAGGAACGTCGGGCCTCGCCGAAATCCCGCCGCAGCAGGCTGATGTTGCCCCTGAGCGCGTGCACCTGCGCCGCGTCCGGAAACTGCTGCGCCAGAACAGCCAACTCCGATTCGGCCCGGCGATCGTTCCCCTGGCGAAGGAGCACTCGGACGAGGATCAGGCGGGCGTTCATGTCGCTCGGCTGATTGCGAACCGCTCGCTCGGCGTATCGAGCGATACGAGCATGTTTCCACGCTGCATCTCGAGATCCGCCAGACGTGATTGGGCTGCGGCGGCCCGGGGATTGAGCTGCAGAACACGCTCGAACGACTGAGCCGCGCGCAGGGTGTCGCCTTGCGCCTGGAGGATACTCTCCAGCCAGGTAGTGCGCCGCCAGCAGGTTCGGGTTGATCTCGATGGCGTTGCGCGCGCGCGCGAGCGCCTCGACGCTGTTGCCCTCCCGGCGTAGCAGTTGGGCCTTGAGAAGCATGGCCTGCGCGTAGCGGGCCTTTCCGAGAATCTCATCGAGGATGGCGTGCGCGTCCTCACGTCGGCCTTCAGCGTAGGCGAGCGCCGCCAGTCGCGTGCGCCCGACATAGTAGCCGCCCTCGGCGTTCGTGACGGTTTCGAGGAGCTCAACACCCTCTTCGCGCCGGTCGGTCAAGAGATAGAAATCGGCAAGCTCAACAAGGTCCTCGAGGTTCCCGGTCACGTCCGCCACCGCCCGCAGGTGGTCACCGGCCTGAAGCGGACGCCCGGTAGCGGTATAGAACGAGGCCAGTGCCCGGTGCGCCAGCAGATAGCTCGAATCGAGCTCCAAGGCCCGGAGGAAGCTCTGCTCGGCTTCGCGCAGCCGACGGGTGGAAAGGTAGAAGTTGCCGAGGGCTGTGTGGGCGTCCGGCGAGTCTGGCGCGACCTTGACGGCCTGCGTGAATGCGTACTCGGCCTCGTCGAGCCTGCCGGTTCGGGCCTGAAAAGACCCCGAGGTTGCTGTAGAGCTCGGCCTTGGCCGATCGGCTGGATGGCCTCCTCGATCTGCTCAATCGCGTCGCCGAGATTCTGGATGCCGGCCAGGGCGTTGGCCCTGAGGACGAGAGCGCCGGCAGGTGGCTGGGCTCTTTCAGCAGGTACCGTTCGGCAATCCGCCGGGCGTCCTCGAACTGTCCCACCAGGAGCCATAGTCCGCCAGCGCGTATCTGCA
Source organism: uncultured Acidobacteriota bacterium (assembly GCA_963752045.1). Lineage (GTDB taxonomy): Bacteria > Acidobacteriota > Vicinamibacteria > Vicinamibacterales > SCN-69-37 > DATKDF01. The sequence goes on from CAVVWN010000006.1 coordinate 113,289, forward strand.
CTTCCGCGTCGTCTGGCATGAGGTCGGCGGCCCGGGTGAGCTGATTCAGTGCCCTGTCGACCTGCTTGTTCTCGAGGTAGGCCTCGCCAAGCCGTGCTCTCGCTGGTCCGAAGGTCGGGATTAGGACTGGACGGCATTCGCGTATTCGATGATGGCCTCGGCGTACTTCGACTGAGCGCGGTACGCATCGCCGCTCTCGAGGTAGGCTTGGATGCGGACCTGGGCATTCCCCGTGCACCCGATGGCAGCCAGCGCGATCACGGCCACCTGGCCCCACAGTCTCGACCGACTCAATAGACCAGGCGGAGAGCCGAAGTTCGACACGCCTCCGTGCATCGCAAACATCATGCCTGGGTTCAGGGGTTCCGAAGACCGTGAATGCCCAGACGCCGCCGATGGCGTCCAGACTAAAGTCTGCTGGCATGGTGACTTTTGGGGGACGTCTCCTCTCGAAGAGCTTGTTTCACGCGACTGACGGCGCTGCCATGTGCGGCGCCAGATTTGCACTGTCTCGTGTCGGTATTCTTGGTTCGGCGCGACAAGGCCGGGACCCTGACGGTTTGAGGTTGTTCGTCCGTATCGTGGAGACGTCGATGTTGAGAGTCGGCAGACTGATGGTCATCGGGCTGTTCGCAGCCGGCGCGCATCTGGCACAGCCGGCGCCTGCTCAGGCGGCCGACTTGAACTGCACCGCCGGGTGCTCCTTTGTCGAGTACGCGGGTCTCCTCTGGACGACGGAGCAGTTCCAGCCGGCCGGGACGGGGTATATCGACTCCTTCCTGCGCATCCAGCAGGAACTCTGACGAAGAGGGCATGAACACCGACTTCCGCCCTGTGGCCAACGACGAGAAGACCGACCCAAACTACACCAGGGACGTTCAACTCTAGATCCGCAGAAACTCATCGAGGGAGTCCTTTACTACGAGTTGATGCTCGACATCAACGAGCCGGCTCCGGCCAGCAATCCCACCCTGAAGTCCTACATCTCGCTTGTGGGCTTGAGACTGTGTCCAGCCCGATAGGCAACCAGTATGTTCCCGCGGGCGGAGGGTGCGATGATGGCGCCGGCGGCGCTACCACCACCAAGCGCTATAACATGGACGAAGCAGGTGGAAGTGCCGTCGACCTCGACTACAGCTTACTCAGCACAGGCAGCAGCAGACGACCTCTGGGTCTACGTGCCGGTGAGTTTCTTCGCTGGCCTGAGTCCGAACACCTATTTCTATCTGTGGTCGCAGTTCGGGTTCATCGATGGCGGCTCCTACAAGTCCCAGGACGGCTTCGAGGAGTGGGCCGTGTGGAACGACGGCTTCGAGCCGCCAGACCCGCTCAATCCCGTTCCCGAACCCGCGTCCCTGCTGCTCTTCGGCACGGGCCTCGCCGCGGCAGGTCTTCGCCTGCGCCGCACGCGTCGGCGCGGCTAGCACTCGAGCTCAACCATGAACTGGAAACGAGCGGAGCTTGCCCACAAGCTCCGCTCGTTGGGTTTGTACGCCGTCGTCCTTCTGATTCGCTCGCCATCAGGCTGTCTTTTGGGCGAGGGGCGGGCGACTATTGTTACAAATGTGTGCTATTGTTGCCCCCGTTCTAGGTCTTTTTTCGATTTCTCGTCGC
>CAVVWN010000007.1:0-319682 GCA_963752045.1 uncultured Acidobacteriota bacterium
CTGGCGCTGGCGCTGGCGCTGGCGCAACATCACCATATTGCTGGATCGCCGTTGGCCAAGCCGCATTACTGGGCGGCGTTCGTGCTCACCGGCGACGGCGCACGGCCAATCCCCCGCGTGGTGGGCTGGCGCGTGCCTGTCGTCATGCTGGTGGGCGTGCTCGCCGTCACCGGGCTGATTGCGCGCCGTCGTCACCGGGCTGGCGCGCTGGTCAGGTCCGCGCCAACATCGTGAGCGCGGCGTCGGCCGCGCCTTCGCACCATTCCAGCAGATCCCCCGTCGCCGACCGGCGATCCTCGAACTGGCCGCTGATCCAGACGTGCCGCGCAACGGTGAGGACCGTGCACGAGGCCACCGCCGCGGACTCCACGCAGGGCTCGGCCTCCAGATACGCCTGTTCGAATGCCCGCCGCGCGCCTTCCAGCGCGCCAAGCCCGCGCCAGCACCGGATCTCCTCTTCGACGAGATGCCCGAGCAGGTTGCCCGCGTCGAGAGCCGCCTGCCCCCTGGCGTAGGTGTCGAAGTCGACGAGACAGATTCGAGTGCCGTCGACGAGCGCCTGGTCGGCATAGAAGTCACGGTGCAGGTGCGCGCCGCTCGGCGGCGAGACGGCGCGCGTCAGCCGCCGGCAGGCGTCGAGCAGGCGTCCGATGCGCGGGGCCCAGGCCGGCCGATTGGCGGACACCGAGCTCAGCCGGGCCGAGAGGATGTCCATCTCGTCACGCATCGTGTGATCCCTGGCCGGATCCACGGGCGCCGCATGGAGCTTTCGAAGCGCGCGCGCGAGTTGCCGAGCCACCCGCGGCGCCTCGGACGTGCGCAGGAGTTCGCTCGCGGAAACGCCTGGCACCTTCTGCTGCAGCCACATGCCGAGCGGCGGCACCACGCCGATGACGGCGGGCACCGACACGCCGTCGGCGCTGGCGGCATCGAAACCGCATCGCCAGAGCGCCTGCTGGGTCCTGTACGACCTGACGTCGGTGCCCTTGGTGCGCATCTTCCCGATCCAGGTCTCGACGCCGCAGTCGGTTTCCACGTCGTACTCGATCAGGCATCGACGCCCGCGCTTGTGACGTGCGACGCGGATGTCGCGCACCCAGACGCCGCCGCGGGCCCGGGGTATCGCGTCGGCGAAGCGGCGGGCGACGCGGTCGGCGGCGAGCGCCTCAGGCAGCCAGGGCAGGGCAGGGTCGGCGAGCGGGCCGGACCGGACACCGCCGGCCGGCGTGCCTGGGCGCATCGCCGGGCGGATCACACCAGGCCTGGCGGTCGCGCCGGATGCGGCCGCGGCGCAGGCTGCCGCGCGAGAGAGCATGTCGTCCAGAAGGTCGGGCCAGTCCGAGTGGCCGTCGCGGAACGGAAGCGGTGCCAGGCGCAGCAGGCCCGCGGCCTCGTAGAGCGAGACGCGCTCGTCCTGCACCTCGCGCGTCGCGGCCGACCGATACCCGTCGAGCAGCGCGGCACGGAGCGCCGCCACCTGATCCTCGGGCACGTGACCTCGAAGGCTCTTCCAATCGAGATGCGCGATGAAGTTCCCCAGGTCGAGCGCCGCCTCGCCGCGCGCCGCTTCGTCGAAATCGATGAGCGTCAGGCCGTTGCCGACGACCACCTGTTTGGCGTAGAAGTCGCCGTGAATGGCGAACGTGTCCGCTGGACGGCTGCCGATCGCGGCGGCGAGGCGCCGCGCGAGATCGGCGGCGCGCGCAGCCCACGTCGGCACGAGCCACGCCAGGCCAGACGCCACGGCCCCGAGCGAGGCGCGCTCGGCCTGGCGCGTGAGCATCGGCAGCGCCGCCGGCTGCTGCGCGTGCAGTTCGGCGAGAGCCGCTCCGGCGAGCCTGACGAAGTCCTGGGCCCGATCCGGCGCGCGGCGTATCAGCTCGTCGAGCGTCTGGCCGGGCGTCCAGCGCGTCATGACGGCGCGATGCCGTCGGGACTGGCCTAGCCGCGCGGGCACTTTGAGCACCTCCCGACACTCGAAGGCCTCCGCGCCGGCGAGCGCCGGTTCGAACCCGGAGGCCGCGTAGAGCTTGAGCACGCCCAGCGTCTCGCCGGCGACCTGCCACGCGCCTGCGTACCGGCGCTCGGGTTTGTAGGCGAGCCGCCGCAGGTCGCCCGCTCCCTGCGTGCCCGACGCCGGCCACACCCGCCCCACCAGGCGGGCTCGCAGCGCGGGATTGACCAGCCGGCCCAGACTTCTCAGCCCGGCGTCGTTCGGAAACGGCCGCACGGCCACCGAGACCGGCTCGATGACCGCCGGCCGGACCGACTCATGACCGGCCGCGGCCGCCCGTTCGACGACCTTCCGGAGTGCCGGCGCGCCGGGGCAATACGCCTTCGCGTGGATCGGCCACGCGACGCCGCCGAGGTCGAGCTCGTACGACACCAGGCAACTCGTGCCAGGCTTGTAGCGGATGTACTGCCGGCGCAGCGACCGGAGATCGGCGTCGGGCCAGATCGGTCGCAACTCGGCCAGAAACCGGCCGGCGTCGAGGACGAGCGACAGGCCGGGCAGTCGCCCGTCCCTGGCCGCCACGTCGGCGTCAGGCGAACGCGGCATGTGAGATGAGCGGGGCGTCGGCGGCCGGCCGGCGTCGCTGCTCTCCATGGGCACGCGCGTACCGGCCACCGGCGGCGACGAGCGCGGCATGCGTGCCCTGTTCGACGATGCGCCCGCGCTCGATGTACACGATGTGATCGGCGCGCGCGGCAAGCGCGAGATTGTGGGTGATCGAGAAGACGGTCCGTCCCGACGCGAGCCGGTCGAGGGCCTCGATGACCAGCCGCTCGTTCTCCTCGTCGAGCCCGACGGTCGGCTCGTCGAGGATGAGGATCGGCGTCTGCCGGATGGCGGCGCGCGCGATCGCGAGCCGCTGGCGCTGGCCGCCCGACAGCGTCACGCCGCGCTCGCCGAGCGGCGTCTCGTAGCCGTCGGCCATGTCGGTGATGAACTCGTGCGCGTTGGCCAGCCTGGCGGCCCGCATGAGCGCTTCGTCGCTCGCGTCGGGCGCGCCGCACGTGATGTTGTCGCGCACCGAGGCGGCAAAGAGCAGCGTCTCCTGGAGCACGACGCTGATTTGAGGGCGCAACGAGGCGATCGTGAAGCTCCGGATGTCCCGCCCGTCGATCCGCACCGCACCCGCCGTCACGTCGTGCAAACGGAGAACGAGGTTCACGAGCGTGGACTTGCCCCCGCCCGACGGGCCCACAAGCGCGACGTGCGTGCCGGCCGGCACTTCGAGAGAGATGCCCTCGAGCACGGGCCGGCCCGGGTCGTAGGCGAAGCCCACGCCGTCGAAGGCGACCGTGCCCACAAGAGCCGGCGCGGGCACGGCGCCCGGGCGGTCGCGGACGTCCGGCTCCTCGTCGAACAGCGCCGCGATTCGTTCGCCCGCGGCGGAGGCCTTCGCCAGTCGGCTCGTGTACTTCGCCACGTCCTGGAGCGGCTTGAACGTGTTCTTCAGGTAGGCAAGGAACACGAGCAGTTCGCCCGTCGTCAACTCTCCGCCCAGGACGAGCGTGGCACCGTACCAGAGGACGACGGCGGTCGCGACCGCCACCAGCGCGTCGACGCCTCGCTCGAGCCTGGCCGACAGCCGGCTGGCCTTCGCACCGTCGCGAAACCCCTTGTTGTTCTGGCCCGAGAACGCGCGCGCGAAGACGCCTTCGAGCGAGAGCGCCTGCAGGGTCTTGATGGCGCCGATCGACTCGGCGGCCGTCGCGGCCATGGCGCCTTCCCGCCGGCGCTGCGTACGCGAGACTTCCTTGAGCTGACGGCCGGTCCGGAGCGTGAACAGCCAGAACATCGGGAGCAGCGCGAGCGCGGCCAGGGCCAGCTTCCAGTGCAGCCACAGCATGAGACAGGCCATACCGAGCATGACCAGCGTGTTGGCGACGAGCGGCAGCAACGCGGTCATGCCGACGTCGGCGACCATGCCGACGTCCGACATCACGCGCAGGGTGAGGTCGCCGCTGCGCGCGCGCGCATGAAACGACAGCGACAGCGCCTGCAGGTGCTCGTAGAGCCGGCTGCGCACCGCCGTCATGACGCGATGGCCGGCGACCGCGAAGCTCACGGTGTTGGCGTAGACCGCACACGCGCGAAGACCCGTGACCGAGACGACGGCCGCCGCCGAGAGGACCAGCCACGTTCCCGCCGACCAGGTGCCGACCGGTGGCACGAACGCACCCGGCCCGTCGAGCGTCGGCGTGATCACCCTGTCCACGACGAACTTGAGGGGCCAGGGCTCGAGCAGCCGGAGCCCGATCTCAGCCGCAAGGGCGGCGAGGCCTCCGGCAAGCAGCCATCGCTCGCGACGCAGGTGGGGCCACAAGTGCGTCAGCGTCCGGCGGAGGCCCGGCAGTGACTCGGACAGCGACGACGGGCGGCGGCTCACGCAACCCTCCCGCGTTCGAGGGTGGGGTGCGGCACGAGCGCGAGGAGGCGTCGGGCGACGGCTCGCCACGTGTGCCGCTCGCAGATCGTTGCCCGCGCCGCCCGTCCCATGACATCCCGCAGAACGTCGTCGCGGCCAATCGCGATGATGGCCTCCGCGAACGCCGCCGCGTCGCCGGGCGCGCAGAGGTAACCCGTGAATCGATCGCGGATGAGGGCGCTGAGCTCGCCGATCCTGCTGGCGACCACGGGCACGCCACCCGCCATGTACTCGTAGACCTTGAGCGGCGAGAAGTAGAAGTCGCCGAGTGGCGGATACGGGGCCACCGCGACGTCCATCGACGCCACCCAGCCGGGCACCTCGGCCGGATCGACGGCGCCCGTCAGCCGCACGGCGCCGGTCAGGCCGCGCTTGGCGATCTGGGCTTCGAGACCGGCCCGCTCGGGCCCGTCGCCGACGACGAGCAGGCGCGCCTCCGGCATCGCGCGCCGCACACGGTGGAACGACTCGACGAGCGTCGCCAACCCGTGCCAGGGCTTGAGCGTGCCGACGAACCCCACCGTGAACGTCCGGGGTCCCGATGGCCACGCCGGTGAAACGTGCGGACCGAATCGTCCCGTATCGACGCCGTTCGAGATGACGCGGACCCGGGATGGCGGGACACCCTGGCCGACCAGATACTCGGCGACCCCGTTCGACACGGCGACGAGCGCGGTCGCCGCGTCGAACACCCGATCGGCCACCCGCTGCGCATTCTCGCGATCGACGAGCCCGCGATGGGTCGCCTGCTCGTCGATGAGCGGCGCGTTCACCTCGAGCAGCGCGGGCGTACCCTGGCGGGCGGCTGCATCGATCGCGGCGTGGCTCCAGAGCGAATACCGTTCGTAGACGAGGTCGAACCGCCCGCGGCTCGCGAGTGCGGCCCTGAGGGCTCGATTGGCGGCGAGCGACGCGCGCTCGCGCGATGCGGACGGGAGGCGATCGGGTGCCGGCAGCGCGTGCGCGAGGCCATCGAAATCCCTCGGGGGCGACCCGCCCATGCGCGTCGCGAACAGCTCGATCCGGGCGCCCTCGAGCCGGAACGCGCGGATGACTTCCTGCACGTGGATCGAGCACCCCTTCCGTCCGAATACGGGCACGCCCGGGTCGGCGCAGACGTAGGCGATGCGCATCAGGCCCCCACCATCGCGGCCGCGCGGGACGGCCCGGACAACCCGACACCCATCAGCGACCTGAGGCGCGCCGCGTTGCGGTCCGTGTCGAAGTCGGTTTCGATGAGCGTCCGCGCACGGGCCGCCAGTTGCGTGCGGAGCACGGCGTCGTCGAGTAACCGGGCGATCGCGCGCGCGAGGGCGGCCGCGTCGTGCTGGGGCACGAGCAGGCCCGTGTCGCCGTCGCGCAGCACCTCGGGAATGCCCGTGACGTCGGTCGACACGCACGGCGTGCCAACGGCCATCGCCTCGAGCAGAACGGTCGGCAGTCCGTCCCGATTGCCGTCGGCGCCGACGATGCACGGCGCGGCGAGCGCCGAGGCCTGCCTCACGAGATCGATGACCTCCCGCTGCGGCTTCGGCCCCACCAGTTCGACGACGCTCGACAGATTCTGCCGGGCTATGTGGGCATCGAGATCGGCGCGGAGCTCTCCGGATCCGACGATCTGGCACCTGAACCTGCGGCCGCCCCGTGCGAGCAATCCGCACGCGTCGACCAGGTCCGAGAATCCCTTCTTCTCGACGAGCCTGCCCACGCCGACGACGAGCGGCTCGCGGGCGTCCGGGGGCGCGTAGACGAACCCGGACAGATCGAGCCCGTTGTAGACGCGCCGCACGCGGGACGCTGCACCTGGGAGGCGGCCCGTCAGGTACGCGAGGTTGAACTCGCTCACCGTGACGACCGCGGCGGCCGCCGACATCTTCCGTTCAAGGTCGAGCGGGTCGACATCGTCGTGGAAGATGTCCTTGGCATGCGCCGTGAACGTGAAGGGCACGCACGACAGCTCCGAGGCCATGCGAGCGACGGCGGTCGCCGACGTCGCGAAGTGCGCGTGCAGATGCGTGATCTGCCGCTCGCGGACGAGCCTGGCTAGCAGGGCCGCCTGGTACACCTCGCGCGCGTCTTCACCCTCGCAGGCGGCCACGCGCGCCCAGAGTCCGGGTATCGCCGCCGCCGCGCGTTCGAGGACCTGCCAGAAGTGTGCGGCCTTGATCCCTTCGTCCGGCGGAAACAAGTACGTCACCGGCGCCTTCACCCGGGAAATGAGGTCCTGGAAGTGCGTGTCGGTCGGCTGGCGCAGAGCGAAGACCTCCACCTCGGTGCCCGCCCGTTCGTGTGCGAGGATCTCGGTGACGACAAACGTCTCCGAATATCGGGGGTAACGCTTGAGCACATAGCCCAGACGGGGTCCACTCACCTGCACGATCGTCCTCCCTTGACCGGCCGAAGGGTCGGTCGCTGCGGCGCGGCGAGCACGTCGCGCACGAAATCAGGCAGGCGCTTCAGCCCGTTCATGTCCACCGGCGGGAAGGCCCGCCGCGGCGCGACCGGCCCGGCGAGCCAGGCGCCAATGGCGTGCGGTGTCAGCGCGTCCGGATGCAGCACGTCGACGAGCCCGCGGTCAGCCAGCCTCCTGGCGCGTATCAACTGCTCCGTCCGCGGCTGCACCCGCGGCACAACGAGTGCCTGGCATCCGAACGTGAGCGCCTCGCACGTCGTGTTGTAGCCGCCCATCATCACGACGCGGTCGGCGCGCGCCATCAGGACCGTGGGTTCATCGAGCGCGTCGATCACGCGCAGATCGGTCCGGCGGGACGCCTCGGCGCGGACGGCCTCCCGGACGGGCTCAGGCATGTAGGGGCCGAGGACGACGAGGCCCGTCGTCTTCGCCGGCATGGGCGCTCGCGCGAACGCGAGCGCTAGGTCACCGCCGTCTTCGCCACCTCCGACCAGGCACAATGCCAGGCGGTGTCCCGCCGGCATGGCGAGGTCGTCGTGGCGGTCGCCGTCCGGCCGCGCCCGGATGAGCCGCATACGCGGGTCGAGGTAGCCCGTGAAGCGGACCCGGTCTGCGATGTCCGGCGCAAGGTCGTACTCGCGGGTCAGGTCGTACACGTCCCGGTCGCCGTAGACCCAGATGGCGTCGTAGTACCGGCGCAGCGTCGCGTTCGACTGGCGCCCGCGCCACTGCCGCCGGACGGTCTCCGGGTCGTCGAGCACGTCGCGCAAGCCGAGGACGCACTTGGTTCGCCGCGACTTCCGGAGCGCCTCGAGCGTACGATCGAGCTCGTTGGCGGCGCCGCGCGGCACGTTGTCCACGATGAACAGGTCGGGCCGGAAGGAGTCGAGCGCGGCACCGATGGCCGCCGACCGGACGGCGACCAGTTCCTCCAGCGAGATATCGAGATGCCGCGCCTGATACCCACCCGGCACCTTCGATAGCGCGGGCAGAACGAGCGAGTCGGCGCCGGCCGGAACCGCCCCGAGGGCGCCGAGATCGGAGGCGCCCGAAATCGTGAGCATCACCGGGGCCAGGTCGGTCTTCGACAGCGCCTGCGCGATGAGCAGGTTGCGTCGGCGATGCCCCATGCCCATGGTGTCGTGGGAGTAGAGCGCCACGCGGCACCGACGCGCCGCCGGCGCGACGACACCGGGTGTTTCCAGGCGCAGGGCAGCGGCGTGTCCTACCATTGGCGGACGACTCCAAACTGAACGAGGTGGGCGTCGTACCGCTTCCTCGGGTCAAGCGACTCGCGCGACTCGAAGCGATAAGCGACGCGTGCCTCGGCGCCGTACCCGAGCTGGCGCGTCCAGCCGACTTCCGGAATCCAGCGGCTGTCCCGCCGCGGGTATCCGACGCCGTCGACGTCCACCAATCGGAACGGGTACCGCTGGAAACGGAGCGTCAGCTGGACGTCGATGGCGTCGGCCCGCGACAGCCTCGCCGCATACCCGCCCTGCAGGGTCCATCGCTCGTACCGGTAACGCTCGCCGAGAGCGAGGTTCACGTCGTACCGGACGCCGGCCTCCCAGCGATCGCCGCGGCCGGTGCGCAGCCTGTACTCGACGCCGGCCATCGGGTTGCGGGCGTCGCGCCGCGGCTCGTCCTCGTACTGCTTGAGGCGATACGCCCCGTAGAGGCGCAGACGCTGACCCGACGCGAGATCGACTTCCAAACGTGGTCCCACCAGGTACTGGTCCGACAGGTCGCGGTCCTCAGAGTTGCCTTTCAGCGACACGTCGGCGACGGTCGCAAACGTCACGGCCCGTCCGAGTTCGACCTGCCACAGCAACCGCGCGTGGTGGCTGACGCGGTCCCATGGACTCGGCCCGCGGTACGCGTGGAGCGCCGCCTCATACGTGAGCTCGACCGACGGGTCCGATGGCGCAGAGCGGAACAGCAGCGCCGCGCTGGCGACAGCGCCATACGCCTCGCGGTTCAGCAGGTCGTGATTGACGTTGCTGTCATAGACCGTCCCGACGGCCAGACGGACGTCGAACGTGCGGGGGCGAGACGCCACGGCTTCCGGCTGCCCCGGCGCCACATCGGCCGCAGTCTGGGCGCCGGCCAGCCGTGCAGCGGCGACACATATCATGGCGACGACAAGCGTACTGACGGGAATCGGGCGCACCGGACGATACCTCCACCGGGGCGCGATCTGCCGAGACGAGCCGAGGCTCCTGCAGGGGCAGGGGCACCGGCCGACGGCGCCCCGCTGGGGAGTCCAAGGCGCGTGGTCGCTCTGTCGAGCCCGTGTGAAGGATGTGACGCCGGGGCAACGGCTCGCGGAACAGGTTTCTTGTAGCGCACCTCTGGAGGTGCGCCTGACCCCGGTTAGATCCGCGCCCGCACGGCCGCCACCGCCCGCTCGACGTCGGCCATCGTGTTGTAGAAGTGCGGCGAGAACCGCAGCGTGTTGCCACGAGCCGCGCAGATGATGCGGTCTTCCTCGTAGAGCTCGGCGGCCATGGGACCGCCCGCGCGCGACCCGGGCTGGAAGGTGACGATGGCGGCCCGGCGGTCGGCCACCGGACTGGTGTGCATCACGACGCCGTCGATGCGACTGAACCCTTCCACCAGTGCCGTCGCGAGCGCGCGCGAGCGCGCCTCGATCGGCGCCTTCCCCACCTCCATCTGGAAGGCGACAGCCTCGCCAAACGCCATCATCGCGGCCTCGTCGCGCTGGCCGTGCGCCTCGAACTCGCGCGAGATGCCCACGGCGCCGCCATACAGGCTCACCACGCTTGGCGCAATCCGGTCGCGCGCGGCCGGGTTCACGTAGAGCACGCCGTTCTCGCGCGCGCCGCACGGCCACTTGTGCGCGCTGCCGGAATAGAAGTCGGGCTGCATGAGGCCGACGTCGATGTTCATGATGCCGAACGACTGCGCCCCGTCCACCAGACTGAGCACGCCGCGCTCGCGCGCGAGCCGGCAGAGCTCGGCCGCCGGCATCAAATCGCCGGACGTGGCCGTCACGTGACTGAACGCCAGCACGCGCGTCGAGGGGGTGATCGCCTGCGACACCCGGTCGAGTATCGCTTCCGTGCCCGGATGCGGCGCCGGCTGCTCGAGTGTCGTCACCGTGAACCCGGCACGCCGTGACTTGACCTGCCAGGCGTTCAGGTTGCTCGGGTGGTTGTCCGAGAAGAGCAGCACGTCGTCGCCCGGACCGAGATCGAGGCCGCTCGACACGAGGTTGTTCGATTCGCTCGTGTTCCGCGTGAGGATGACGGTCTCCGGCGTCGCGCCAATGAACGCGGCCACGCGCCGGCGAGCTTCTTCCCGCCCTTCGCCGAGCTGCCGCCGATTGGCGGGAGATGGATCCCGGTCGATCTCGCGGCTCGCCCGCTCGAGGACGCCGACGACGCGGCGCGACGCCGGACAGAGGTTGGCCGCGTTGAACATCGCGAGATCGCCGTCCATCAGGAACGCCGCGCGCACGTTCTCCCAGGCGGCTTCACCCGGCGCCTGACCGAGCCAGTCACTCGACCGCGCCGGCATCGGAACGAGGGCCGCCGAGCCGCCAAGGGCGAGCACTCTGCCAAAGTCCCGTCGGCTCCATCCTGTCGCGCGCATGTCGCCCCTCCTCCTGTTGTCCGTCCCCGCACATGCCGGGTCCGCCACGGCCGTCCCGACGACGCCCAGTGAAACGCAAACCCCCGGAACGCGCTATTGTAGGGTGTTATGCACAGCCGAACCATCGTGCGCCGCCTTGCGCTCTCTGTCTTCGCTCTTGCGGCGGCCACGACCGTCCTTCGGTCGGCGGCGCCCGAACCGGCCGACCAGCGCCGCTTCATCGGCGGTGTCGAGCTCGTCGCCGTGGACTTCGTGGCGCTCGACGCGGCCGGCCAGCCCGTGCCGGACCTGCGCGAGGACGAAGTCACCGTCAAGATCGACGGACGGAACCGCGTCATCCGCTCGCTGCAGTACGTGGAAGTGGCCCGCCCGCTTTCGGCATCGGCGCCGGCGGCCCCGCTGCCGCCGCCGTATGGCAGCAACGCGCCCGAAGACGCCGGCCGCTCGTTCGTCATGGTCATCGACGACGAGTCGTTCCGGCCGGGCAAGGAATCGCTCATGCGGGCGGCCGTCGGCCAGTTCCTCGACACGCTCTCGCGCCGCGACCGGGTGGCGCTCGTGACCGTGCCGCACGGCAGCACGCGTACCGATCTGACGACCGATCACGCGCGCGTGAACGAGATCCTGCAGACCATCGTGGGCCACGCACCCCAGCAACTCGACGCATCCGAGGAAGCGTGCCGCACGCGCCGCACGCTCGAGGCGCTCGACAGCCTGCTCAGGGGCATCGTCAATCCCGACGGCCCGACCCACGTGCTCTTCTTCTCATCGAGCATGCTCCCGCCCCGGCGGGACTCGGTGGCCACGCGCGCGCCGGGCATGTGCGAGATCACGCCTGAGCACTTCCTGTTCGTGGGCGAAGCGGCCGGAAACGCCCGCGCCCAGTTCTACGTCATCATGCCGACCGAGGTCATGCCCGACCCGGCGTACGAGGTCACGAACTTCAACTCGCCGTCCGGATCGGCCAACCCGATCGAGGGCCTCGAGCACCTCGCCGGCGTCACCGGCGGCGAGCGCATGACCCTCGTCACGAACCAGGCACGCCCGCTCGACCGCGTGCTCACGGAAACGTCGGGGTACTACATCGTGGCGTTCGAGCCGGAACCGTCGGATCGGAACTCCGAGCATCACGGCCTCGAGATCAGCGTGTCGCGTGAGGGCGTTGCCGAGCGCGCGCGGCCCACGATTGCGATCGCCGAGCGCGTCGACGACCCGATCCCCACCGTGACGCCGGCCGACATGCTGCGCGAAGCCCGCGTGTACCGCGACCTGCCGCTCAGAACCACCGGCTACATCTCGCGCGGGCCGACGGCCGAAGAACCGCGGGTTGTCGTCATGGGCGAGGCGTTCGATCCGGCAGCCGCGCTCGTGGCCGCCGCCGCCGGCCTCTTCGACCAGCAGGGACGACTCGTCGCACAGTGGACGGCCAACTCGTCGGATCTCGGCCGGCGCGCCACGATCGGCGCGCTCGCGGCGCCGCCGGGCACCTATCGCCTGCGCTTTGCCGCCCGCGACGCCGACGGGCGCACGGGCACGGCCGACACGCAAGTGGAGGTCGGCCTGATGGGAGGAACCGGGTTCGAGCTGAGCTCGGTGGTGCTGGGCCTGTCGAGATCGGGCGGCGCCGGCATGGGCGTCTCGTTCCAGCCACGTCTGGAGTTCACGACCGAGCCGGTGGCGATTGCCTACGTCGAAGTGTACGGCGGCCAGGCCGGAGACCGGGTTGGCGCCATGGTGGAGATCACGACGTCGGTGGACGGCCCGGCGATCGTCGCCCTGCCGCTCGCGCTCGAGCCCACGCGTGACGCCGACCGGTTCCAGGCCACGGGCGCCGTGCCCATCGGCGCTCTCCCGGCGGGCGATTACCTCGTTCGCGTGAGCGTCGGCCCGGAGGGTCAGGCCGGAACGACCGTGTTCCGGACGCTGCGCAAGTCGGCCGGATAGCATGGCGCGACGGGCAGCTCTGCTGTTCGCACTGCTCGCTGCCCTTCACACCTGGCCGCTCGCGAGCGCGCCGGCGCGGCTGTCGCTCAACTACAACGCCGACGCCGAACTGAACGCGTGGATTCTCTCGTGGGTGGCCCGCACGCTGCCGGCCGACCCGGCCAGCCTCTTCAACGGGAACATCTTCGAGCCCGAGCGCGCCACATTGGCCTACTCGGAGCCGCTCATCGTGCCGGCGCTCATCGGGGCGCCGGCGAGATGGCTCGGCGGCTCGCCCGTGCTCACGTTCAATCTGGTGCTCGTCGCCGGCCTGGTGCTCACGGCGCTCAGCGGCTGGTACGTCACCTGGAAGTGGACCGGATCGAACGGCGCGGCGCTCGTGGCCGGGGCGCTCCTGGCTTTCAACGAACATCTGCTGATTCGCCTGCCGCACACGGCGGCCTCGCACCTGTGGGGACCGCCGCTCGCGCTGTATCTGGCCGATCGGCTGCTGGCTTCGCCGGAACGCCGCCACGCGGCATGGCTTGCGCTCGTCGTGGCCGCCACGGCCGCGACGTCGGTCTACTCGCTGGCGCTCTCGGGCATCGTCGTCGGCTGCGTGATCGTGTCGGGCGTGCTCACAAGACGATGGCGGGCGGCTGCCGTCGTCGCGGCGTCGGCGATGGCGGGCCTCGTCGTCGCCTCACCGGTCCTCGTGCCGTACGCGCGCCTGGCCTCGAGCGGGGCGACGCGGCCGCTCGAGATCGTGTCGCAGTTCACGGCGGCGCCGGCGGCCTATCTCACGTCGATGAGCCGCCTGCACGCCGGCTGGTCGTCGGTGTTCTTCCGTGACGACCTCAACGTGTTTTTCGCCGGGTTCACCGCGCTCGTGCTGGCCGGCATCGGCCTCGTGACTGCCGTCGGCGACGAGGCGCAGAGGCGGCGCGCGCTCGTCCTCGTGCTCATCGCCGCGGTGGGCGTGCTCTTGTCGTTCGGACCCGGGACGTCCGTTTACGTGTGGCTCTACGAGCACTTCCCTCCGCTCCGCGGCATTCGCGCGCCCGTCCGGTTCGGCTATCTCTATCTGATGGTGGTGGGTCTCTCTGCCGGCTTCGGTGTGGCTTTCGTGCTCGCGCGCGCGCGCCGCGGCCGGTGGGCGACTGCCGCGTGTGCGCTCGTTCTGGTGACGGCCGAGGCGGCGCACGCGCCGATTCGCACGGCGCCGTTCACCGAGGTTCCGCCCATCTACACGCTGCTTCGCGACATCGACGCGCCCGTCGTGCTCGTCGAAACGCCGTTCTGGCCGCCCGACGTCATGCACGAAAACGGCGAGTACGTGCTCAACGCCACGGCCCACTGGCGACCGGTGATGAACGGCTACAGCGGGTTCACGCCGATGTCGTACCGCGAGCGGGCGGCCACGTTCTGGTACTTCCCACGCGAGGGCACGGTCGAGGCCATGCGGCGGGAAGGCGCCACGCACGTCATGGTGCACCTCGAACGATTCGACGAACGCGAAAGCCGCGAGGTCGCCGAGAACCTCGCCGGCCGCCGCGACCTCTGGCTCGTGGCGACCGACAGCTTCGGCCACCGGCTCTACGAACTACGAGGCGGCAAGTGAATCTGGGATCTGGAATCTGGGATCTGGGATCTGAGTTTCCAGATTCCAGATGCCCGTAGATCCCAGATTCCCGATCCCAGATTCACCGATCGAGCTGTGCTAGAGTGGTGAGTCCTGCCGTGTGGTGAGTGTAGCTCAATGGCAGAGCACCGGACTGTGGCTCCGGTGGTTGCGGGTTCGATCCCCGTCACTCACCCCAAAACCCGGTTCGCGGTTCTCGGGCCACCCGTCCAGCCGTTTCGCGAGGACGCTCCATTCCGCCCGACTCTCGATCAGGGCTATCCGGCCCTGACGTAGTCCGTCGCAGGCAGTATCCCGGCGCACGTGCTGAGGAAGATCAAGGAGGAACTCGATGGCGGCTCGTAAGCGGAACATTGGCCTCGAAATCCTCGAGGGCATTCGGGAGCTCAAGCGGGGTGAGCACGGACGCATCATCAACGTGCCGTCCATCTCGAGCATTCGTGAGAAGACCGGGCTCTCGCAGTCGCAGTTCGCAGGAGTGCTGGGGGTGTCCGTACGCACTCTCCAGGAATGGGAGCAGGGCCGGCGCACGCCATCCGGCGCGGCGCGAACCTTGCTGCTGATCGCCGCCAGGAACCCGAAGGCGTTGTTGGACGTCGCCTGACGAAGGGCGCCGGGCTTGAGCCATGGCTCTTACCCGGGACTTCAAGGAAACGGTCCAGGCGCGGATTCGGCGAGACCCCGCGTACCGGAAGGAACTGCTCCGAGAGGGCGTGCAGTGTCTTCTGGAGGGCGACCTGGACACGGGAAAGGCGATCCTGAGCCACGGATTGCCCGGGCCACCTTCGCCATTGCGAAGTGGCCCGGCGGCGGCAGCGCGCAATCCGCGCGGACGGAGGTGGCGGTTTCTCGTGTCACCTCGCCCGGAGGCCGCACGGCGTCAACGCCGGCGCGCTTCGGACGGCTCGGCGCACTTGAAAGAAACTTGAAACGCGCACCGCGGGCAGGCCAGCATCATCGTGACCGTGACGCTCTGCGCGCGCGCGCCAGGTCGTCGTGCTCGAAGGCCGAGGCCATGCGGTCGATGTCCGGCTGCGTGAGGCCGCGTCTTGCTGCCTCCGCGCGCCAGCGCGACACTGCGGCGGCTACTTCGGCCGCGATCTGCTTCGCGCGGGCTTCGGTCAGCTCGAAGTATCCCGCCGCCTCGAACGCCAGCACCATCGAGGCCGTGTTGTCATCCTCGGTGATCGCCGTCGTCATGACCCGCGGCTTGATGTCGACGGGGACCGGATTGAGGTCGTAGGCAGGAGACAGCCGCCAGCCGTTCTGCCCGGCGTAGAGGAAGGCGTGGTTGCGCAGGTGGTCGTCGGTGTTGGAGATCAGCACGTTGAAGACAAGCCTCCGCCAGAGTTGCTCCATATCCTGTTGCGGCGCGGCCCCGTACTGGCGCAGGGCGTCCACCAGTTCGAGATAGCTGTGCATCTCGTTGGCCCTTGCGCCCAGCATGCTCATCGCCGACAGGAACGGGACGCGCGTTCCGCCGCTTCGATCGAAGCGCGTGACGATCACAACCGGCTTTCCGGCAACAGCCTCGAGGCTGAATTCGGGCACGGAGATACCAGAGGCTTGCGCAAGCGACAGGGCGACCGCCTCCCAGGCGACGGTATTGATTTCGTCGTCGCGGTGCGGGAACTTCGCGATCGCAAGTCGGCCGTCGCGCAATCGCACCGAAGCCTTGGGACGCGCGCCACCGAGTGAAGATCCGGGCGCAAACAGCAGCCGCAGGTCTTCGTCAGTGTCCCGCTCGTCGACCACGCGTTCCGAAGCCGCGAGGAGCCCTGGCAGTTCCATGAGAGGCGGAATGCGCTGTCCGTCGTCCGCCTCGCGCAGGAATGGTCCCCCTTCCTGCATGGCGAATCGCAACGCGCCCTGCCTCGCTTCATCGTCAACCAGCAGCAGGTAGTCGATTTCGCGCAGGAAGCGCACGGCCTGCCCACGGCGTTCCGCCTGCCGCCGCGCACGACGGCGCATGAGCGCGCGTCCCCACCGGTCGGGCGCGGAGTCTCCCACCGCGCCAAACATCGGCATGTCGGCTGGCGTGTGGAACGCTCCCCCGCCGAGCACAAGCGCCGGCTCGAGTGAGAACCGTGCCGGATGCCGTAACCACGCGGAGTCGTATTCGAAGCTGGCGGTTTCCTTGTTCTTGCGCAGCCGCGCCCAGAGGCGCCCCGAGAGATGGGCGACGCCGTCGAGATCGACGTAGACGAGCACCTCGGTGTCCATCACGTCGTCCCTCGGGGTTTGATCCGGCGCGTGGTGCGGATGCGCTGCGGCAGGAATTCCTCTTCGAGTTGGAGGCCCAGGGCGTCGTTCCTCGGGTCGGCGAGATTGCCCAGTGGCTCCAGGAGGCCGAGCACAAAGAGAACTGTCGCGTAGATGCCCATGGCAACCCCGGCGTTGCCCTTTTCGAGTTTCACGAGCGTGGTCTGGCTGATGGACGCGCGCTCGGCGACGATCGCCAGGGGAAGACGCCGCCGCCGCCGCGCATCGCGGATATCGCGACCCAGCTTCCGCAGGGCGTTGCGAACCGGGATGGGGAGGGCGATAGCAGCCCGACTTGTCCTCATGTAGCATCCATATTAATTGTCTTTATATGATTTAAAATATATTATTATGTAGTCTAACTAAAGCACAACCAAACCTCGACAGCCAGCAACCCCGCCGCCTGGTCCACCGTCCAACCTGCCGATAGCGGCCTCGCCGCTCCCCGGTGGCTCATGGACAACAGGTTTCCTCCCCTCATCGGTGATCTCCTGCAGGACGCTCGGATTGCGGCACGCTCGTGGCCCAGGCAACCGGCCGTCCTCATCACAGCGCTCGTCACCATGGCGGTCGGCATCGCCGGCACGGTTGCCATGTTCGGGGTGCTCGACGCCTCGATCATCAGGGCCCTCCCCTATCCCGAGAGCGAACGCCTGGTCCTGGGACGCTCGATCTTCGGCACCGAGCCAGGCCCGGTGGTGTCGGCGCACGACTTCGAGGACTACCGGGATCGTGTCGAGGGCTTCGAGGCGCTCGGCGCGATCGCCCCGTTCCCGGGTCGTCTCACGCTGACCGGCCTCGGAGATGCCGAACGGCTCGACCGGATCGTCGTGTCGCACGACTTCTTTCGTGTGCTCTCGGTCGACCCGATCGTGGGCCGCCACTTCACGCACGACGAAACCCGACCGGGAGCCGCGCGCGTCCTCATGCTGTCGTACGGCTACTGGCAGCGCCGGTTCGGCGGCGATCCGGGCATCGTCGGCCGACTGCTGACGCTCAACGGCGTCGCGTACCAAGTGATCGGCGTCATGCCGAGCGAGTTTCGGTTCTATCTGGACACGGACGTCTGGAGTCCGTATCAGCTGGGCACCGACTTCGCCGCGGGACGCGGCTTCCACAACTTCCTGGTCGTAGGCCGACTCGAGCGCGGCCTGACCCTTCTGCAGGCTCAGGCCCAGGCCAATGCCGTCTCGACGGCGCTTCAAGCGGAACACCCGGAGACGAACGAGGACAAAGGGCTGACGTTGACCCCGCTTCGGGAGGCGTTGGCCGAGCCGTACGTCTCGACGCTCACCGTGCTGGGCGCCGCTGCGGTGCTCATCCTGCTCGTCGCCTGCGCCAATGTCGCCGGCCTGCTGGCGGCCCGCGGCGCGTCGCGACGGGAGGAAATGGCCGTGCGCTCGGTGATGGGCGCCCCGGGCGGCCGCCTGGTGCGTCAACTTCTGACGGAGAACGCGCTGCTGGCTGGAACGGCCGGCATCCTCGGCACGCTCCTGGCCCTGTGGATTGAACGCGGCGTGCTCGCGTTCCTGTCGCTCGACCGGCTGGGGGATCTCGACGCGGGACTCTCGGCGCCGACGCTGGCATTCGCCCTTGCGATCTCGACCGCGACCGTCCTGCTGGCCGGCCTCGCGCCCGCGCGTCGCGCTGCCCGCGTCGACCCGGCCGCAGACCTGCGGTCCGGGAGGCGCACGGTGGGCGCGCGCGAGGCCACGCGCTTTCGAAGCGCCATGGTGGTGGCCCAGATTGCGCTGACGTCCGTCCTCATCGTCGTCTCCGGCCTGCTGCTCCGGAGCTTCGTGGAACTGCAGCGCGTCGACCTGGGCTTCGACGCCCGATCGATCCTGACCGCCGAGGTCCAGGTGGCCGGAACCAGCAGCACCGAGGAACGCATCAGCTTCCCGGTCGCACTCAAGCAGCGCATCGAGGCCGTTCCCGGCGTCGTTTCGGTAGCGATGAGCAGTCATCTCCCCGTGCGCGATCCGGGAAACACGATGAACGTCGAGCGACGCGATGAGGTCTCGGGCGAGCCGGTGAGTCTCTCGACGTCGCAGCGGCTGGTACTTCCGGGGTACTTCGAGGCGATGGGCATTCCGCTCCTCTCCGGCCGCGGCATCGAGCCGTCGGACGGCCCGGACACCGAGCGCATCATCGTGTTGAGTGAGAGCACGGCGCGGCGGCTCTTCGGAACCGAGGAGCCGGTCGGAGGACTCGTCGACGCCCCGGCGCAGAACGGG
Organism: uncultured Acidobacteriota bacterium; assembly: GCA_963752045.1. Lineage (GTDB taxonomy): Bacteria > Acidobacteriota > Vicinamibacteria > Vicinamibacterales > SCN-69-37 > DATKDF01. The sequence continues at coordinate 18,532 of CAVVWN010000007.1, forward strand.
CGCCTCGCCCCACACCGCGTCGTGGGCACCGTCGGCGACGTCGTCCTGGGCGATCCGGCGAACGGCCCCAACATCGCGATGTACCAGGCGCACGCCCAGATCCCGCGAACACGGCTGCGGCTGGGCATCCGCGTGGCCGACGGCGCGGCGGTGATCGACCCGATTCGAGCCATCCTGCGCGAGCTCGACCCCGACGTGCCGCTCGACGACGTGCGATGGATGGATGCGGTGATCGCAGGTTCGCTCTACGACCAGAAGACGGTCACGGCCGTGCTCGCGGTGTTCGCCGCAACCGCGCTCGTACTCGCAGCCGTCGGGCTCTACGGGCTTCTCACGTTCCAGGTCTCGGTACGACGTGCCGAGATCGGCATACGGATGGCGCTCGGAGCGTCACGCGCGGGAATCACCGGGCACGTGCTTCGAGGCGGCCTCGCGCTTGTGGCCGGCGGGCTCGTCCTGGGCGGCATGCTCGCGCTCATCGCTGGAAGGCTGATGACGGGAATGCTGTTCGGCGTGACCGGGTACGACCCGATCACGTATGTGGGCCTGGCTGCCGTTCTCGGTCTGGTCGGCACCGTCGCGTGCGTGCTGCCGGCCCGCCGGGCGACCGCCATCAACCCGGTGGACGCCATGCGGACCGACTGACGATCCACCACCGGAACCGCCTCAGGGCCCGGTGAGCCGGTGCCACCACGGCGCGTCTGTCAGGCTCACGGCAGGCCGAGCCTCGTCTGCTCGCTGACGTAGATGGCGACGAGCGCGGCGCTGACCCAGAGCACCAGCTGCAGGAAGAACCGGGCGACCGGCCCGAACCGCGCCTTCCACTGCTGCTCGACCGCCACCACCCAGATGCTGCCGGCCACGCCCCACCCGATGATGCGCGCCACCTCGATCGACACCCATCGCACGAGCACGTCCGGGACGACCACCAGAATCACGGTCATGAGGATCCAGACGACGACGTTCGTGACGACGAAGACGGCGCGCGAGGTCCGTTCGGCCATGTCGGCTCGGGTTCCTTATAGCAGACAACCCGTATAATCGCTCCGTGGATCCGCAGGCCCCCTCCAGGCCACACATCAACCCGATCTACGAGACCTACTACGGTCTCACCGAGCAGCCGTTTGCCATTTCGACCGATCCCCGCTTCCTGTACATGAGCACGTCGCACGCGCGGGCCTTCGAGGACCTCGTGGCCGGTCTGCGCCGCGACGAGGGCCTGGTGCTGCTCACGGGCGAGGCCGGCACGGGCAAGACGACGCTCTGCCGTGCGGTCATCAGCGCGCTCGGCGAGCGCACCTTCTCGTGCATCGTGCTCAACCCGTACATGACGGGCGCGGAACTGCTCAAGGTGGTGCTGCGCGACTTCGGCCTGGTGTCGCGCGACGAGCTTCGCAGCGGCGCGCTCGCGCGCGCCGATGCCGTTCAGCTCATGGACACGCTCGAAGGCTTCCTGCTCACCGTGCGCTCGGTCGACTCGCGGGCGATTCTGGTGGTGGACGAAGCGCAGAGCCTCGCGCCGGCCGTCCTCGACCAGGTGCGCCTCCTGACGGCGCTCGAGCGCAACGGGCGGCGGCTCATCCAGGTGGTGCTCGGCGCGCAGCCGGCCATCCTCCAGACACTGAAGAAAGACTCGATGTACGCGCTGAACGAGCGCATCTCGCGCCGCGTCTTCCTCGCGCCGCTCAGCGGCAGCGAGATCAAGGCCTACATCGAGCATCGGCTGGAGGTCGCCGGCGGCAGGAACAAGGTGACGTTCACGCCGGAGGCGGTGGCCGTCGTCACGGCCCTCGCCCGGGGGCTGCCGCGGCGCGTGAACCTGCTCTGCGACCGCGCGCTTCAGGTTGGTCTTGCCGAGCGCGTGAACGTCATCGGGCCGGAGCTTGTGAGCCGGGCGGCACAGTCGATGTCGGGCGGCGCCGGCTCCGGCGCCGCGCCGCCGGCCAGCCAGCGGCCCGACGAAGAGCCGGTCATCGTCACCACACTGCCGGAGCGCTCGTCGGCGCGCCGGCGGCGCCGGCTGCTCGTGGCCGCGGCCGGCACGTCGATGCTCCTCGCGGCCGGCGGCCTCGCCTACGGGTACTACGCGCGCGAGACGCTCGCCGCCGACCCGGGCGTGCCCGCCGCCCCGGCGGCGCCGCCGATCGAGATTGGCCGGCCCGCACCGATGCCAAGGCCGCCGAGCCAGGCTGACCTGGACGAGTGGCTGAAGTTGATGTCGATCGGGGGATGACGGCCGGCGGCTACCTGGCTGCCCGCTTCTTTGCCACGGCCTTCCCGGCCGCCCGCGCCGGCTTCGACGCCACCTTGGCGGCGCGCTTCTTGTTGACCGACACGCGCTCGAGGCTCTGGCGAAGCGCCTCCATGAGATTGACGACCTTCGGCGGCGCCTCTTCCGCTGTGGCCACGATCTCTTCGCCGGCCACCTTCGCGTCGATGATCCGCCGAAGCTCGTTCTGATAGTCGTCCTGGTACTGCGTCAGGTCTCCGCCGGTCTCGAAGTTGCCGATGACCTGTTTCGCCAGCTTGATCTCGTCGGGCTTGATCTTCGCGGGCACGGTCTTCAGCTCGTCGATGGCGCTCATCGCACGTACTTCGCTCGCGTGGCGCATCGTGTACATCACCAGGCCGTTCTCGCGCGGCTGGATGGCCACGAGGTACTCGCGGCCGTAGAGCGCCAGCTTGCCCACGGCGGCCTTGCCGGCCATGCCTTCCCGCATGACGGCGAACGCCTCGGCCGCCACCTGCCCGTCCGGCGCCAGGTAGTAGGGCCGCTCGACGTAGACCGGGTCGATCACCGCGGCATCGGCAAACTGCACGATGTTGATGACACGCGTCGATTCGGGCTTCACCTTCGCGAGGTCGTCCTCGTCGATGACGACGTACTTGCCCTTCTCGACCTCGTAGCCTTTCACCAGGTCGGTGTTGGGCACCTCGGTCTCGCAGGTCGGACACCATCGCTTCTGCTGAATGCGGGTCCGGCACTCGCGGTGCAGCTGGTTGAAGCTCACCGTCGCCTTCGCGTCCGTGGCTGGGAAGACTCGGACGGGAATGTTGACGAGACTGATCTTGAGATAGCCCTTCCAGGTCGGTCGAGCGGCCATGTGCTGTTCGGCTCCTGTCAAAGGGTCATTATCGGTCCGGACGCGCCGAAAGTGTAATTGCACACTTTGGCACACAAGGGGGAGGCGATCAGGTACGACGGGTACGACAGGGTACGACGGGTACGACAGGTACAAGGGAAGAGCTGCCGCTGGCCCGCATCGATTGGATGCCGGTCAGTGTCGATTCCTGGCTCGGCATGCGTCCGCGCAACGCCGGCGCTTGCGCACCAGGCGATGCCCGCATGCAGTCCGCGTTGGTCAGACCAGTCCAGAATCGACAACGCGCGCCTTTTCGTTCCGGGTACCTGTCGTACCTGTCGTACCCTGTCGTACCTGTCGTACCCGTCGTACCCGTCGTACCTGATTACAATCCCCCATGCCCCGTTGGCGCGACGACCCGGCGAAGGTGAGGCCCATGCTGGCATCGCTCGACGACCCGCCGGTCGTCAAGCGCGGGCTCGTCTACGAACCGAAGTACGACGGCGTGCGGGCGCTTGCGGACCTCCGCCCGCCCGAGAAGCGGGGACAGCCGCCGCACGTGGCCCTCTACTCGCGTAACGGCCACGACAAGCGGCGCCAGTTCCCGGCTATTGCCGAGGCGCTCGGCACGCTCGTCACGAAGATCGGACGGCCGATCCTCGCCGATGCGGAGATCGTGGCCGTCGACCCAAAAGGCCGGCCGCTCGGCTTCGGCAAGCTCCAGGGTCGCATTCATCTCACCGCCGAAACCGACATCGCGCGCGCCGAACGCGACCAGCCGGCGGCCATCGTGATCTTCGACCTGCTGCGCGACGGCGACGAAGACCTGCGCGCCCTGCCACTCGCGGCGCGCCGCCTCCATTTGCAGAAAGTCGTCAAGCCGAAGGGCGCCCTGGCCCGGTTGATCCGGCTCAGCGAAGTCGAGGCCGACGACGGCCGGCCGATGCTCCGGCGGGCGGAGAAGGAAGGCTGGGAAGGCCTCATCGTCAAGGACGGCCACAGCGTGTACCAGAGCGGACGCCGCACGCCGGCCTGGCGCAAGCTCAAGCTCACCGGCCAGCAGGAGCTCGTCGTCGTCGGCTGGACCAATCCCCAGGGCAGCCGGCATCACTTCGGCGCCCTGCTCGTCGCCGTTCACGAAGACGGCGCGCTGCGGTACGCGGGCAGCGTCGGCACCGGTTTCGACGAGCGCGAGCTGGAACGGGTGGCGAAGCTGCTCGCGAAGCGCGCGCGCACGTCGTCGCCGCTCGCCGACACGCCCAGGTCGCTCTCGGCCGCGCACTGGGTGGAGCCGTCGCTTGTGGCTGAAGTGCGATTCACCGAGTGGACGAGCGACGGCATGCTGCGTCACCCGGTGTACCTGGGTCTGCGCGACGACAAGCCCGCGGGGAAGGTCGTGAGGGAGCGGCGAAGGTCCGAAGGTCCGAAGGTCCGGAGGTCCGAAGGTCCGAAGGTCCGGAGGTCCGAAGGTCCGAAGGTCCGGAGGTCCGGCGGTCCGAAGGTTCGGGGTCCGGGCGGCCGAGAGTCCGGTCACGGGACAGTCACCGGTGACGCCGGTGTCGTCGAGCAGTTGCTGGCGCTCGAGGACGCGCGCAAGGACGGCGACGTCCTGCTGCCGAATGGCGACCGCCTTCGCGTGACGAATCTCGGCAAGGTGTTCTGGCCGGCGCTCGGCATCACGAAGGGCGAGCTGCTCCGCTACTACGCGGAGGTGGCGCCGCTCGTCCTGCCGGCCGTCGACGACCGGCCGCTCGTGATGAAGCGCTTTCCGAACGGCGTGGACAAGAAGGCCTTCTACCAGCAGCGGCATCCAGATCCCGTCCCGGCCGGCGTGAGACGCGAGCGGCTCGCCGAAGACGTCGACCCCATCGACGAGGCCGAGGGCGGACGCGAGCGGCTGATTGGCGGCTCGCTCACGACCCTGCTCTACATGACGCAGCTGGCCGCCATCTCGCAGGATCCGTGGTTCTCCAGGGTGTCCGATCCGCTGGCGCAGGACTACACGGCCATCGATCTCGACCCGGGCGACGGCACCACGTTCGCCCACGTGCTCGACGTCGCGCGATGGGTGAAAGACGAACTGGACCGGTTCGGCATCCCTGGCGTGCCCAAGACGTCCGGGTCGCGGGGCCTGCACATCTACATTCCGCTTCCGCCGGGCACCGGCTACGATGTCGGCCAGTTGCTCGCCCAGATTGTCGCCACGATCGTGTCGAGCGCGCATCCGAAGGTGGCGACGATCGAGCGCATGGTGCGGCGCCGGCCGAAGGGCACGGTGTATGTGGACTATCTGCAGAACATCCTCGGCAAGACACTCGCCACCGCCTATTCGGCCAGGGCCAGCGACTATGCCGGCGTGTCGACGCCACTCACGTGGGACGAAGTGGCCGATGGCATCGACCCGCGGGACTTCACGATACGGTCGGCGCCGCAGCGGTTCCGCGAGGTGGGCGACCTGTGGGCGCCCCTGCGCTCGGGCGCGCCCGTGAACCTCTCGCGCGTGCTGCGCACGCATCTCCGATGACGGACAGCCACACGCGATTCGCACCGGCACCGACCGGATACCTGCACCTGGGCCACGTGGCCAACGCGATCTTCGTGTGGGGCCTCGCCCGAACGCGCGGCGCGCGCGTCATCCTGCGCGTCGAAGACCACGACCGTCAGCGTTCGCGCCCGGTCTACGAACACGCCCTCCTGGAGGACCTCGACTGGCTCGGGTTCGTCCCGGACGTCTTCCCCACCGCTGATTTCCGCGCTGGTTCGTGCGATGGCCGCCAGAGCAATCGGCACGCGCACTACGAAGCCGCCGCACGCCGGCTTGCCGAGGCCGGTCGGCTCTACGGGTGCGGCTGTTCGCGCCAGGACCTCGGGGCCGCAACGCCGGATACGACCGGCGAGCGCCGCTATCCAGGTACCTGCAGAGATCGCGGCATCGGTCTCGGGCCCGACGTGGCGTGGCGAGTCCGGATCGAGCCGGGAACCGAATCGTTCGACGATCTTCTGGCCGGCCCGCAAACCCAGGATCCCGATGGCCAGTGCGGCGACGTCGTCATCCGCGACCGACTGGGCAACTGGACCTACCAGTTCGTCGCGAGTGTCGACGACTGGCTGATGGGCGTGGACCTGGTGGTGCGCGGCCGGGATCTGCTGCCATCGACCGGCCGGCAGATGCGGCTCGCCCGCCTGGCAGGCCGATCTCAGCCGCCGGCCTTCGCGCATCATCCGCTGATCATGAAGTCCTCCGGGCAGAAGCTGAGCAAGTCGGATCGTGACACCGGCGTCCGCGACCTTCGCTCGAGCGGCTGGACCGCCGCGAGCGTCATCGGCGAAGCCGCCTGGCGCGTGGGCCTCATCCCGGCCGTCCGGGACGTGGAGGCGGCCGAGGTGTCGGCGTTCTTTCTGGCGGCTTCCAGTTCTCTGTAGCGGCCCGGGTGGGGGAGATTTGCACAGGAGGGGGACGGGTCTCGCTTGCGCGAGCAAGACCCGTCCCCCTCCTGTGCAAATCTCCCCCACCTTCTCGGTAGGCGCTTCCTGCAAACCGCTTGAGCCGTTTCCGGCCGGCTACACCGAAACGGAAACGGCTCTAGAACTGAAAATAGATGAAACTCAGCGACTCGCGGCTCCGGAAGACCAGGATCAGCGCGAAGAGGACGCCGCAGAAGAGCGCCTGTGCCGCAATCCACCCGGGAGCGGAGTACGGCGCGCGGCCCGAATCGGCCCTCCGAACAAACGGCAGCGCGTCCCAGGCGGCATGGATCCAGAGCGGCAGCGAGTAGACCGCCGAGAGGAGCAGCAGGTAGGCGCCGGCCTGGTTGTCGGCGGTCGAGGCCGCCCAGGGCGAGAGCGCAAGGTCGCGCGCGAGCGCGGCGAACTCACGCTCGCGGAAGATCAGCCAGCCCACGTTGGTGAGGAGGAACATCACGAACATCTGACCCGGCGCGAGCAGCCAGCGCACGGCGGCGGGTCGAATGTCGAGGCGCGCGAGCGCCCGCGCCACGAGCAGCAGCACGCCGTGATAGAAGCCCCACAGCACGAAGTTCCAGCTGGCGCCGTGCCAGAACCCCGACACGACGAACGTGATGACGACGTTCCGAGCCCACATCGGCGTGCCGGTGCGGGACCCGCCCAGCGGAATGTAGACGTAGTCACGAAACCACGTGGAGAGCGAGATGTGCCAGCGGTGCCAGAAGTCGGCCGGGCTCCTGGCCACGTACGGATGGTCGAAGTTCTTCATCACGTCGAAGCCCAGCCACCGGGCCGTGCCGCGCGCGATGTCGCTGTAGGCTGAAAAGTCGGCGTAGATCTGAATCCCGAACGCGAACACGCCGGCCCAGAGCACCGGAAACGTCGGGTCGGCGAGCGCGAACACCTTGTTCGCGACAACGCCGACGTTGTCGGCGATCACGAGCTTCTTGAAGAAGCCCCAGAGCATCAGCACGAGGGCGTTGCGGGCAAGATCGGCCGAGAACACCCGGGGCCGCTCCACCTGAGGCAGCAGGTGCGAGGCCCGCTCGATGGGCCCGGCCACCAGCTGCGGAAAGAACGACACGAACACGGCGACGTCGAGAAAGCTCCGCCGCGGCTCCAGCCGCCCGCGATAGACGTCGATCGTGTAGCTGAGCGTCTGGAACGTGTAGAACGAGATCCCGACCGGCAGCACGATCTGAAGCGCGGGCTTCGGCACGCCGAGCCCCATGGCGTCGAGCACGACGAACACGTTGTCGACGAAGAAGTCGAAGTACTTGAAGAAGCCGAGCAGGCCGAGATTGGCGAAGAGACTGACGAGCAGCCAGCGACGGCGCCTGTCAGGGCGGGCTTCAGCCCGCCCACCGATCGACGGCGCGGCCGTCGCGCTGGCCATGGCTCGCGCGGCCCAGTAGTCCACGAACGTGGACGCGAAGATGAGGCTGAGGAACCACGGATGGACCCACCCGTAGAACACGTAGCTGCCGACCAGGAGCAGCCAGTTCTGCGCGCGGTGGCCGAGGCGCCAGTAGATCGCGACGATGATCGCGAAGAACGCCAGGAAGTCGAGGCTGTGAAACGTCACCGCGGCAGGCGTGAGATGGCGTCGTGGAAGAGGTCCGTATACCGGATGCGCTCGGACCGGTCGATGTGGTCGCCGTCGTTGTAGACGAGGCTCGCCATCTCCGGGATGTCACGGTCGTCGATGAGCGCGCCGCCACCGGCCTCGATGTACGCCCGGAGGTCGCGAACGTAGCGTGCGAGCGCCGGCGACTCGGGCGGCGGGCGGCCGGCGACCGGCCGCCGCAGCACGCGCACGAAACACAGCCGCAGCCCGCGCTCGCGCGCGAGGCGCAGCATCGCCGGCAGCACCGACGACTCCACGTTCCCGGCAAAGTCCGCGTCGCGGTCGGCGGCGGCGCGCAGGTCGGCCTCCTCCATCGGCCGCAACCGTTCGAGCGCGAACGTGTCGTTCACCCGGCGCAGAAGCTCGTCGCGGCCGCGGCTGCCGACGACCACGCGCGCGATCCACGACGTGAGCGCAGGCTCGGTCCAGCGGCGCGTGTCGTCGACGCGGTAGGCCCGGCTCGCCAGCGCGTGCGCACGGTGCCACGCGCCCTCGAGCCGCGCGGCCACGAGCGCGTCGAGCTCCGGCTCCTCGTCGAGCGCCATCGGATCGGTGCGGTCCGGCGCAGGCCCGTCGATGCGGAAGAGCGTGTCGGTGAGGTTCGTGTCGCGGAAGAACACCACGACCCACTGCGGATCGATCCGGCTCGGAACCACCCAGTTCTTCAGCGCCAGATACCAGAGGGCCGGGCCGGACGCGGCGTAGCGGATGGGCGCCACCGGCACGCCGCTCGTCTCGGCGAGGTGGTGCTCGTCGATCCGGCCCGCCATCGAATCGCCGATGACGACAAACCCCGGCTGCATCCGCTCGAGCCCGTCGATGACGCCGGAGTCGAAGGGCGCGCGCGCGCGTGGTCCCTCGAGCGACGGCAGGTAGCTCGGCGCAAGCGACGTCGGCTCGGGCCCCCAGGCCGCGGAGACCGCGCGCCAGCCGAGGGGCACCGCCAGCGTGACGGCCATCACGAGCACGATCGGCACGAGCCCGGTACCGTGCGTGCGCACGTCAGCCCTTCCGGCTCCCGCTCGCGCCCGATGCGCCAGCGGTCACGCGCGTTCTGGCACGTAGGCCACGCAGTCGATTTCGACCCGCAGGCCCTTGCCGGGTAATGCCGCCGCCTGGATGGTGGTTCGCGCCGGCTTGTGGCCCGCGAACAGCCGTTCGTAGACCGCGTTCATCTTCGGGAACTCCGCCATGTCGACGAGGAAGACGCCGCACCGCAGCACGTGCTGCAGGTCCGAGCCGGCGTCCCTGAGGATGGCCTGAAGATTCCGGAAACACTGCTCGGTCTGCGACTCGATGTCGGCCCCGGAAAGCTCGCCGGTCGCCGGGTCGGTGGCCCCCTGACCCGACACGAAGACGAGGCGGTCGAACACGGCGGCCGGTGAATACGGGCCGGCCGGCTTCGGCAGATGCGGCGCTGGCTGCACGAGACGATGCGTGGACATGCGGCAAATCTTAGCCCAGCCGCGGCGGGATCGGCGGCGCACATTTCCCCTGTCCGCAAGGGCGGCGCGGTGCTACTTTCTAGAAGTCGTTGGCCGCCATCCGGAAGGCGGCCCGGGACAGGCGCAGGAGGTGTTCACGGTCATGCCGCGCGCCGCGTTTGCCGCTGCCGACGACGACGTGCTGGCCGGCGGCACGCTTGTCGTCGATGCCGGCGTTGAACACCTCCGGCTGCGCGAGCTCGATGCCTCGGGCCGTGTCGTCGACGACGCCCTCGTTGCCAACCACGGCGACCTGAAGAAGATTTTCAGCGCGCGAGGGCTGGACCACCGCTTCGGCAACGGGCACGGCGGACGCGTGGTGGTCACCGGCAAGCTGGCCGACACTGTTGCTGGCGCCATCGGCCGGGGCCGCACGATTCTGCCGGCGGCCGCACTCTGGCTGGCCGCCCGCCGCGTCATCGCGCGACCCGAGAACGCCGGTGTCGAGACGCTCGCGCTCGTCGACCTCTCCGCTTCGGGATACCTGCTCGTCGGCATCAACCGCTCGGGACTCCTCGCGCACGATCTACTCGTCGTCAATCCCCGGTGCGGCGCCGGGTCGGGCATCAATCTCGATCGCGTGCTGCAGAAACTGGCGGTCGGGCGCGACGAGGTGGACGGTCTGCTCGCCCCGTATCTCGGAGACGCCGGGCGCGCGAAGCGCGCGAGCATCGGCACGCGCGCCGACCGCTGCGGCGTGTTCGCATCGTCGGCCACCGTGTCCGACAAGAACCAGGGCATTCCCCTCGACGTGGCCCTGGCCACCACGCTCAAGTCCGAAGTGCTCAAGACCTGCCGAAAGCTGCCGCCGGGTTTCGAGATGGTCTGTTTCTCGGGCCGTATCTTCCGGTGGCAGTTCGCGCGCGATTCGGCCGAAGACTTCGTGCGCGACCTCGGTGTGGCACGCGTGGTCTACGACACCGAGAACACGCATGTTCTCGATGCGCTTGCCGATCTCGCCCCGGACGCCGAGACGCCCGACGCGGTGCCCGAACCGGCGGCCCCGCCCCCACTGACCACGAGCGCGAGACTCTATCCGTCGTTTCGAGACCTCAGAAGCCGGCACGAGGCGGATGGCCTCTACACGCGGATGCCGTCCGAGCCGATTCCGGCGCCCGATCCCGACGTCCTCGCCGGCCGGCCCGTGATCGTAGGCCTCGACGTAGGATCGACGATGGCCAAGGTGGCGATTGCCGACGCCAGTGATGGCCGCCTCCTCGCGATGTCGGCGTACAGCAACGCCGGCGACACGGTCGAGACGGTCAAGTGCGCCCTGCGCGATCTGCAGGCGCGCGGCATCGACACCTTGACCGTCGCTGGCATCGGCATCACCGGGTCGGCCCGCTACCAGGTGCAGCAGGCGCTCATGCGCATCTATCCGGAGGCGGCCGACCGGGTGAGCGTGCTCGTCGAGAACTACGCGCACGCCCGCGGGTCGATCGATCTCGCGCGGGCCCACGTCGCCGACCTTGCCGCGCGCGGCGTCGACGTGAACCGCGACCTGGCGATCCTCGTGGACATCGGAGGCGAAGACACGAAGATCTCGACGATCGCGCTCTCGCGGGCGGAACTGTTCGCCAATGCCATGAACCTCAAGTGCTCGGCGGGCACGGGCAGCCTGATGGACACGCTGGCCTCGCTTTTCGGCATCGCGGGCGTGGCCGAGGCGTGCGCCGAGGCGTATCTGGCGCCACGCTCGCGCGCGATCAACGCCACCTGCGCCGTGTTCCTCATGGAGAACGCGCGCAAGCTCCAGGCCGAGGGCGTGCCCCGCAACGAGATCCTCGCGTCGGCCAACTGGGCGATTGTCGAGAACATGGCGCGCACGCTCTGGCACCAGATCGACCTGCCGGCACGCGCCGTCGTGCTGCTCCACGGCCAGACGATGCTGTCCGATCCGCTGCCGCTTGCGGTGACCGATCGGCTGCAGTCGTTTCTCGGCGCGCCCGCCTGGGCGCTCGTGCCGCCGTATCCGGGTCACCGCGCCTGCGTCGGCCTCGTCCGCACGATGATGCAGGCCGCGCCGGCCGGCGCCACCGCGATCAGACTCGCCGATTTCGTGGACGCAACGTTCGAGAAGCGCATCATCGAGTGTCGCGGGGCCGTGTGCGGCGATGCCGACGCGCGCTGCAACCGTACGTCGCTCGCCTGTCTGGGCAAGGACGGCGGCCGGTTCACGTTCACGCTGGGCGGCTGCACCGCGATCAACGAGCTGTTCGGCCGCCGGGGCCAGCCGCGCGACGCGCCGCCGCGCGACGCCTACAAGGAGATCTGGGACGCGATTGCCGCGCGGCAACCGAAGTCCGACGCGCCAAACCGGCTGGTGCTCGCGCGCAGCTTCTGCGTGTCGGAGTGGGCGTACCTGTTTGCGCGCACGTTCGAGCGGTTCGGCATTCCCGTGCACGTCGACGAGGTGCGCGAGGCCGACCTCATGAGCGCGCAGGGCCTCTTCAACATCGACACCTGCGCGCCGCACATGGGCGCCGTCGGGCAGTACCGACGCCTTGCGGCCGAACCGCACGGCGTCATTCTCGTGCCGCAGATTGTCGACCTGCCAACCGGCGGCCGCAGCCGCGGGCATACGTGCACGCTCAACCAGGGCGGCGTGGCCGTGGCCCAGAACCTGGCGTCGATGGCCTCGCCCGAGGCGCGTTTTCATCCATTCGGCGTGCGCCTGTCCGACCTCGATGCCGACGCCATCTGCGATCAGCTCGAGCCGGGCTTTCGCGGCGTGTTCGCGCGCTACGGCCTTGCGCCTTCGGCCGCCGACCTCTGCGCCGCGCTCGCCGGGGCCATCGACGATCACCTGGCCCTGCGCCGTGAGGCCGCCGACCTTGCGGCCGACCTGGCCGAAGCCGCACTCGCCGAGGGCCGGCAGATCGCGGTCGTCGTCGGCCGGGAGTACGTGCTCAACCCCGGCCTGTACGACAGCTCCGTGCGGCGCCTGCTGCGCGACAAGCGGATGACGGCCATTCCGTCCTACGTGCTCGACGTCGACCTCGATCCGGAGTTCAGCAACATCTACTGGCGCAACCCGCACGCCATCGTCACGATCCTGAACGCGATCGCCAACAAGGCGCTCCACGAGCGCCTGCGCCACCCTCGATTGGCCGCGGTCTTCCGCAGCATCGAGGCTCGCGACCCGCCCGGACCGCTCCTGCCCGTCGTGCAGGTCTCGACCTTCTCGTGCGGACCCGACAGCGTGACGACGCATCTGGTGGCCGACATCATGCGGCGGCGGCCCTTCCTGCTGCTGCAGTCGGACGCGATCCTCAAGGAGCTGGCGCACCTCGAGAATCGCGTGAACACGTACGTGAAACAGCTCGAGCTTGGTCTGCATGGCGAGCTGCGGCTCGATGACGGCACGCCGTTCGAGGTCAAGCGCCTGCACGAGCTGCAGCATGGCGACCCGATCGACCGCGAGCGTGACGTCCTCTACTTCCCGACGCTTGGCGACAACCGGCCGGTGACCTCGGTTCTGCGAGGCGCGGGCTTCACGTGCATCGACAACTGGACCGAGGCGTACGACCTCGGCGCGGTCATTCGCGAGGGGCGGCGCTTTGCAGGCGATGCGGTGTGCGCGCCGCTGGCCGCCGTGTACGGCGACCTCGTCGGCGCCGTCGAGGATTTTGCCGAGCGCCATCGGCGCGGCGACCCGCTCGTCCGCAACAAGCGGCGCGTGCTGTATTTCGACAACCAGGGCGACGGCCCGTGCCGTCAAGGCCAGTACGCCGAGGTGCACGCCATGCTCGCGCGTGGCGCGCTGGAAACCAGCGGACGTTCCGGGCCGGACGGCCGGGGCGACTTCGCGCTGCGCCTGCTCGTCGGCGCCGAGGAGCGCGACTTCGACATCGGGATCGAGGAGTGGACGATGTACCGCGCGTATCAGGCGGTGGTCGTCCACGCGGTGCTGCAGGATCTGCTCTTCCAGGGCGGGTCGCGCTGCCGCGACCGCGCGGATTACGGAGAGTTCATCGCCGACCATCGCCGGCTGAAGCGCGAGGTGCATGCGGCCCTCGAGTCGTTCCACGGACCCGGTCCGAACGCGCGGCGCCTGATCCGGGCCGCCGGAGAACGGACGGCCGCAGGCGCCGCCATCAAGTACTTCGCCTACCGTCTCGACGGGCGGGATCTCAGGCCGCTGTTGCGGCGGTTTGCGCGGCGATGGGTCCACGGCCGAACGCTTGCGCCCGGCCACCTTCGCATTCACGTGTCGGGCGAGGTCTACATGCGAATCGCCCAGGCCGAACAGGTCTTCGAGGCGCTCCTGTCGATCGTCGGGTTCAAGAGGTTCCACATGTCGCTCTCACCGATCTGGGCGTACCTCGAGTACCTGCCTGAGTACCGGGTCGAGGAGGCGAAGGAGGCGATCGGCGTGTGGGAAGCCAGACGCCGGCGCGCCGCCGCACCGGAGGACGTGCGGGCATCCGACGAGGGCATTCGCGCCGAACGACAGCGCATCAGGGACGCCGAGCGGCTCGGCGCCGTGCTCCGCACGCGCGTGGCGCGACCACTCTACCGGGCGGCCGGCCTGCCGCTGCCCGACCCGCCGCGCCACCTGCTGGACACGGCCAGGGACATCCTGCCGACGCTCCGCCCGGCCGGCGAGCTGGGGCTGTACGTGGGCGAGGCGCTGCTCGAACTGCGGGCCGGCGCGGACATCTTTCTCAGCATCGCGCCGACCGGTTGCATGGTGACGTCGATGGGCGAAGTCATGACACCCAAGCTCCAGCAGGCCGGCGCGGGACGGATCCAGAGCCTGTTCTCGGCCGACGGCGACGTCGACCGCGAACTGCTCGGCGTCTCGCTCCTGCGTGCCCTGGGCCCGGAACGGTTCGTCGAGGCGCAGAGCGCCGCCTCATAGACCCGACGCTCGGGCCCGCGCCGGCCGCGCGCAGAGGGCATCCAGAACGCAGGATAGAATTCCGCATGCCGCTCACCCCGCTACCGCCGACCGACACTCGCGCGCTCTTTCGCCCTGTTTCCTCCGAGCTCGTCACGCTCTTGCGCAGCCTCGAACCCGACGACTGGCAGAAGCCGACCATTGCCGGCACCTGGGTCGTGCGAGACATCGTCGCGCACCTGGTGGATCTGACGTTCCGGCGCCTGTCGTTCCATCGCGACGGGATGACGCCGCCTCCCCCACCGAAGCCGATCACATCCGAGCGGGACTTCGTCGAGTTCATCAACTGGCTGAATGCCGAGTGGGTGGGCACGACGCGGCGTTTCAGCCCGCGCGTGCTCACCGACCTCGTGGAGCTGGCCAGCCGTGACATCGCCACATGGTTCGAGGCGCTCCCCCTCGACGCGCCGGCGCTGTTCGGCGTGTCGTGGGCCGGCGAAATGGAGTCTGAGGGCTGGTTCGACGTCGGGCGCGAGTTCACCGAGCTCTGGCATCACCAGCAGCAGATCCGGCTGGCCGTGGGCGCACCGCCGCTTGCCGATCCCCGATACCTGCGCGCCGTGCTCGCGATCGCGATGCGCGGCCTTCCACACGCGTTCCGGAACCAGCAGGCCGAGCCGGGCCAGACGGTAGTCGTCGACGTCGGCGGCGCTGCGGGCGGCACCTGGACGCTTCGCCGGGAAGCCGATCGCTGGACGCTCCACGCAGGCGAGCCGCCCACGGCGACCGCACGCGCGCGCCTGTCGGATGAGGCGGCGTGGAAGCTGCTTCACAACGCACTGGACCGTGAGGAGGCAGGCCGGGAGGTCCGGATCGAGGGACTGGCCTCGCTTGCCGAGCCCATCTTCGGCGCGCGGGCGGTCGTCGTGGAGACCGGTCAAAGACCGGGCACCGTGTAAGGCACGCGAAGGCGGACGAAAAGAAGAAGGACTTCTGGTCGCGCGTCGCCGGCGTCTTCAAGCGCGGCGGCTGACGCGCCGCGCGCCCGGGCTACTGCACCTGGACCGTGACGCGGTGAATCCTGCCGGTAAACCGGTTGGCGCCCTCCCGGTATTCGGGGGTCACGGGCGTCTCGTTGTCCGTGCCGACGTCGATGCCCTCGTCGGCGGAGTAGACGAAGGGCATCGTCCTCGGCACGCGGCCCTCGACCGCCGGCTGGCCGTCGACGCTCAGGCGGCTCATGCCGCCCGAGCCCGGATTGCCGCCGTCGTACGCAAACTCGTAGAGGATCGTGTGACGTCCCGGTGCGAGCGCTGCCGATGAGACGACCGTACGCTCGAGGCCGCCGAAGTTGTAGACGTGATGGACGCGTCCCGCCTTCATGTAGAGGCTCCAGCCACCGAACCGTCCGGCCTGCGCGATGATGACGCCGTCGGCGCCGCCCGAGGGCACCTCCACCTCGGCCGTGATCGTGTGCGACTTGCCCTTGATGTTGATGAACGCATTTTCCGCAATGCCGGTCATGCCCTCGTAGAGCGTGAGCGAGGTGCGCGGGCCCATCAGGTCCGGCCGGCCGGCCAGCGCCGCATCGAAACGCTCCACGCGGCGGTCGTCGAGCGGATACACCTTGTTGCGAATCGCTTCCGTGTCGAAGACGGCCTGAAGCTCGCGGAGCTTCTCCGGGTTCTCGGCCGCCAGATCCCGGGCCTGGCTGAAGTCCTCCACGACGTTATAGAGCTCCCAGCGGTCCTCGTCGAAGGACGGAAGCGGCGCCATGAGCCACGGAATGGAATGGCGCGTGGCCGCGACCCAGCCCTCGTGATAGATGGCGCGATTGCCGAACATCTCGAAGTACTGCGTCGTGCGGCGCTCGGGCGCCGCCGCATCCGCGAACGTGTAGGCCATCGACACGCCGTCCATCGCCCGCTGCGTCGACGCCGTTCACCATCGTCGGCTCGGGCAGGGTCGCCGCCTCGAGCACGGTCGGTGCGATGTCGATCACATGATGGAACTGCGAGCGCACTTCGCCGCGCGCCGTGATGCGGCTCGGCCAGTGCATCACCATGGCGTTGCGCGTGCCGCCGAAGTGCGAGGCGACCTGTTTGGTCCACTGAAACGGCGTATTGCCGGCATGGGCCCAGCCGACCGCGAAGTGGGGGAACGTCTCCGGGCCGCCCCAGTCTTCGAGGTGGGGCAACTGCGACGCGATGTCGCTCACGATGCCGTTGAGCGCGAGGAGCTCGTTGTAGGTACCGTCGGGCCCGCCCTCCGCACTGGCGCCGTTGTCACCCGCGATGTAGATGACGAGCGTGTTCTCGAGCTCCCCCATGTCGCGGATGGCCCCGATCAGCCGCCCGATCTCGAAATCGGTGTGCTCGCCGAATCCGGCGAACGTCTCCATCTGCCGGGCGAAGAGCCGCTTCTGATCGTCGGTGAGCGAGTCCCAGGCCGGGATCTCGGCGGGTCGCTCGGTGAGCGCCGTCCCGGCCGGCACGACGCCGTCGGCAATCTGACGCGCCAGCGTTTCCTCGCGCAGACGGTCCCACCCCTCGTCGAACCGGCCCCGGTACTTCTCGATCCACTCCTTCGGCACGTGATGCGGTGCGTGGGTCGCGCCCGTGGCGAAGTAGACGAAGAACGGCTTGTCGGGCGTCAGCGACTGCTGAAAGCGCACCCACGAGATCGCCTGGTTCGTCATGTCGGTCGTGAAGTGGTATTCGGGGTCGTGGGGCACCTCGACCCGCGTCACGCCGTCGTAGACCGCGGGAGCCCACTGGTTGGTCTCGCCGCCGATGAAGCCGTAGAACTTGTCGAATCCGGAACGCGTCGGCCAGCGATCGTACGGACCGGACACCGACGCCTCCCACGGCGCGGTCTCGTGGTACTTGCCGAAGGCCGCCGTGCTGTACCCGTTCTGGCGGAGGATCTCGGCGAGCGGCGTGACGCTCGCTGGGCGCACGCCGGTGTTGCCTGGAAACGCCGTCGCCAGCTCCATGATGGCGCCGGCGTTGTTCACATGATGGTTGCGGCCCGTGAGCAGGGCCGTCCGCGTCGGCGAGCAGAGCGCCGTCGTGTGGAACCGGTTGAAGCGCAGGCCGTTGTCGGCGAGACTCTCGAGCGTCGGTGTGCTGATCGGACCGCCGAACGTGCTGCTGTGCCCGAAGCCGAAGTCGTCGACGAGAACGATGACGACGTTCGGCGCGCCAGCCGGCGGGGTCACTTCGAACCGTGGTGGCGCCTGCGCGTTGCGCGCGTCACGCTCTGTAATCGGCGGGTACTCGGGCTCCTGGATTGGCAGCACCGAGCGGTCGAGACCGCCCGCCGGCGGCGTTTCCACAGTCGGCCCGCCGCACGACGACACCACGACCGCCGAGAGGGCGATCAGGACACAACTCCGGTACCACTTCATGCTGGATCTCCTGAACAAGGCTCAAGAAGGCTACCACGAAGATGCAGCCCCCCTGTCTGCTCCTGCCTGGCGACTTCTACTCGCCTACCGGCGCGCCGCCGGTTCGTCCCTGGTGGTCCACTTCTCCCACCAGTAGCGCAGGTAGAGCTGCGTGCGCAGGAAGTTCGAAGGCGTCGACGACGTGCCGTGCCATTCGTTGTTGAAGCGCAGCATCGCCGTGGGCACGCCCACGGCCTTGAGCGCCTGGTAGAACTCCTCCGTCTGGCCCATGGGCGTGCGCATGTCGAGGACGCCGGTCATGAGCATCGTCGGCGTCTTCACGTTGCCGACGTACATGAGCGGCGACCGGCGCAGGTGCTCGCTGGGATCCTCCCAGGGGAACTTCTCGAAGTCCTCGTACCACCGCAGCGGATTTCCGTCCACGTTCCCTACGAACGAGATCCAGTTGATGACCGGGCACTGCGACGCCGCCGCCGCGAACCGGTCCGTGTGCCCCACTGTCCACGCCGTGAGGACGCCGCCGCCCGAACACCCGTAGACGAACATGTTGCGCTCGTCGACGTAGCCTTTGGCGATGACGGTGTCGACGCCCTTCATCAGATCGTCGAAGTCCTTCGACGGGTAGGCGTACTTGATCGCGTTCCCGAACTCGCTGCCGTAGCCGGTCGAGCCGCGCGGGTTGGTGTAGAGCACGAGATATCCGTTGGCAGCGTGCTCCTGCCAGGCGAAGTTGAAGCCGACGCCGTACATCGAGTGCGGTCCGCCGTGAATCGACAGCATCAGCGGGTACTTCTTCGAGGGATCGAAGTCCGGCGGCTTGATGACCCAGCCCTGCACCTTGTAGTTGTCCAGCGAGTCGTACCAGATCTCCTCCACCTCGCCGAGCGTGACATGCCCGAGCACGTCGGCGTTCACGTCGGTGAGCTGCCGCACGTTCGACGGGTTCGCGAGCGAGAACGACACGATGTCGCCGGGCTTGTGGAAGCTCGTGATCGTGCCGACGGCCTGTCCGCTCCGGTTGACGTCACTCAGACTCACAAGGTGCGTGCCGGTCGTGACCGAACGGATCGGGCCGTCGAGCGGGGCGTAGTGGAGGTTGCGGGTGCCGCTGTCGTCGGCGGCGAAGTAGATGCCGTTCGAGTCGGGCGACCAGGTGAGGTTGGCGGGCGACCGGTTGAACGTCGCGGTCATGTGCCGCCGGTTACGGCCGTCGATGCCGACCACGTACAGCTCGTTGTCGATGTAGGTATCGGTCGTGTAGTCGTAGCCGAGGTAGGCGACCCACCGCCCGTCGGGCGAGACCACCGGGCTTCCGTCCGGGCCGCTCCGGTCGCTCAGTTGCCTGAGCGCGCCCGTCTCGATGTTCAACGCGTAGACGTCGGACTGCCGGTAGTCGCGCTCGGCCCGTTCGCGATTCGTGTCGCGATTGTCCGAGAAGATCACTTCCTTCCCGTCTGGCGTGAGCGAGAACCCGCCGTAGTTGTACGGGCCGCTCGTGATTTGCCGCTCGGTGCCGCCTTCGGCCGGCACGATGAAGATGTGGGTATGCGCCTCGTCAACGAACCCGCGCCGGTCGGCGCGGTAGCTCAGGCTCTCGATGATGCGCGGACCCTCCGTCCAGCGCGCGCCTTCGGGTCGCGCCGGCATCTGGATGGGCCACGACCGACGGTCCGCAATGCTCATCGTGAAGAGAATCGACTTGCCGTCGGGCGTCCACGCGATCTCCGACGGGCCGTCTTCAAGCCTGGTGATCTGCGACTCGGCGCCCTCGGCGTCCATCCACCGCACGAAGATCTGCGTGCCGCGCGGCTCGCCCTGGCGCGTGAAGGCGATGCGCGTGCCGTCGGGCGACCACACGGCGCCGGAGCCCTCGGTGAGCATCCGGTTCTTCGACCCGTCGGCGTTCATGATCCACATGTCCGACTGCCGCCGGTCGTTGACCTTGTCCACCCACCCGCGCGTGTAGATGATCTGGCTGCCGTCGGGCGAGATCTTCGGGTTCGACACCGATTCCATGTCGAAGAACTGTTCGAGCGTGAGCTTCGTCACGGGCCGGGACTGCGCGTACGCCGCGGTCGGGGCCGCAAGCGCCGCGACAACGCCGAGAACGGTGAGGGTTCGCGTCATGGGAGCCTCCAGGGTCCTTGCTGAACGGATGACCGGATTATAGCGGCGTACGGCACGCCCGTTACGGCCTGCGGACGATCTTGATCGACGAAGTGGCCACCCGGGCCGCCGTGGCACGCCCGTCAGGACCGACGTCGAAAACGACCAGCTCGCCGCTCGTGCCGCCGCCCCGCATGCGGAACGTGTGCGGTCCGGCCGGCACGAGCGTGACCCGCCCATTCCATCGAGAGCCGGTCGTGACCATCGTCAGCTCGTTGCCGAGCACGAGAAACTCTGTCTGGGTATCAGGATCATCGGGACGAGCGTAGATGCCCACGTAGGCTTGCCAGGCCGGGTCGGCCTTCGGCTCGGGGCGGGGCCGCGCCGTCGCGGCCGCGATAGCCGGCCCGATGGTGCCGAGCACCTCTTCCAGATAGCTTCCCGGGTCGCCATCGTCGGCATTGGTGAGGACGATGACGGCGAGTCTTCGCGGCTGGGACGATCTGAATCTGCGTCCGGAAACCCGGCGTGCTGCCGCCGTGACCGACCTGCACCTGGTCATCCACGCGGCGAATGGCGAAGCCGAGCCCCTGCCCGCTCTGCCAGTCCGGGCGAAGCCACTCGACGCGGTGCATCTCGCGGATGGTGGACCCGCGCAGAATCTGGGCGCCGCCGGCCGGGCCGTTCCGGAACTGCAGCGACGCGAACTTCGCCAGGTCCTCGACCGACGTGGCCAGATTGGCCGCCGGCGTCATCCCGGCCCAGTCGGAGAAGCGCTGAACGCGGCGGGGCTTTCCCGGCACGCGTCGCGAGTACGGCGTGGCCAGACCGGGCATGTCCGGCGTGGGACGCATCGTGCTCGAGGTCATGCCCAGCGGCTGCAGGATGTGCGCGGCGACGTACTCATCGTACGGCTGCCCGGAGACGGCGGCGACCACTTCGCCGGCCAGGGCCCACGCGAGGTTGGAGTACTTGAACTCCGTGTCGCGGTCGAGCACGGTCGCCTGCGCGGGCAGCGCATCGATCATCTGCTGACGGGTTGGCCACCCCACCTCGCCGTCGGGCATGCCGGCCGAGTTGCGCGGCAGCCCGGACGTGTGGGTCATCAGGTGCCGAATCGTGATTGGCGGGCTGTCGGCGAACGTGTCGCTCACCTTGAACCACGGCAGGTAGCTCACCACCGGGTCGTCGAGGCGGATCTTCCCGGCGTCACGCAGCTGCATGAGCGCGGTTGCCGTGAAGAGCTTCGAGATCGACGCGACCCGGTAGATCGTCGACGGTGTGGCGGGCCGTTTCGCCTCGACGTCGGCGAACCCGTAGCCGCGCGACCAGATGAGATCCTGGTCGTACACGATCCCCACCGAGATGGCAGGCTGCTCGCGCTCGGCCACGGTGTTTGCGAGCCACCGATCGAGCATTTCGAGGCGGGCCTTGACGTCCGGATGATCGACAAGCGGCTGCTGAGCGGCAGGCAGCCGAGCGGCGAGTGGGTGCGCGAGGAAGAGGGTGACCGCCGCGACGATCGGCGCGAGAGCGTGGCGCATGACGTGTCCTTTCCTGCTGGTGAAGGTGGGATTATACGCGCCTGCCTTCGAGCGCGGGCACTTGCTCAACGCCGGTCGAGCGTTTGCAGCCAGTTGGTGACGAAGTCGAGCGAGCGCGCACCCGGCTCTTCGCGCACGAACAAGAAGTGCTTCCCGTCCGGGCTCAGGCTGTAATGCGGGATCGAGAGGTTTGGGCCGAACCGGTACTGCTGGTCGAAGAGCAGTCGCGGCGGCGATAGATTGGGGTCGGGGCCGAGCGCGACGTCGACGGCCATCAGGCGCTGGCCGTCGCGATAGTAGATGTGGCGGCCGTCCGGACTCCACAGCGGATGCAGGCCGCCGCCCGCCGACACCGAGTACCGTCGATCGGCCTGCGGATACGGCGAGAGATAGACCTGGGCCTCCCCGCCTTCATCAGACGTGTACACCATCCATCGCCCGTCCGGCGAAAACTGGCCCCCGCCTTCGTAGGCCGGCGTCTCGAACAGCGACCGCGGGGCCTCGGTGTTGTCAAGGGGGACGACGTAGATGTCGCCGCTCGTCACGGGCGAGATTCTGATGAACGCCAGCGTACGGCCGTCGGGAGATACCGATGCCGGAAAGTCACTGGAACCCGTTGCGGCCAAGGCCTGCTCCCCGCCGGTGCCATCCGCCTTGATCATCGCGAGTGTCGTCGTGGATCTGAAGACGATGTGGTCCGGGCCTGCCCACTGGGCGTAGCCGGCACCGGAGGGTGCCAGTTTCGTCAAGGCGCCGCGCGCGAGGTCGAGCGTCCACAGGCCGTCACCGCCGGAAAACACGAGGCGCCGCCCGTCGGGCGAGACGCGCGGGTTGGAGTACTCGCGCGAAGGTCCGATCACTGGCGTCTCCGTGCCGTCGCTGGTCACCCAGACC
This sequence comes from uncultured Acidobacteriota bacterium, assembly GCA_963752045.1. Taxonomy (GTDB): domain Bacteria; phylum Acidobacteriota; class Vicinamibacteria; order Vicinamibacterales; family SCN-69-37; genus DATKDF01. Next base: position 40,987 of record CAVVWN010000007.1, read on the forward strand.
AGCCGACCCAGTGACACGGCACTGCCGGCCGCGATCAGATCACCACTGGCCGACACGCTTGCGGCAAACCCGAGATTGGCCGCGAACGTCACATCCTCTCGAACCCGGATCGGCGTCTCGGTGACCTGGCCGTCGCGGAGGCGCGCGGCGTAGAGCGCGCCGTCGCGGGCGAGCACCAGGCGGTCGGGAAACGCCGCGATGGCCTGATACGCCTCCGGCAACGCCACGAACTGCCGCCCGGTCGAGAGGTCGACGCCGTGGAGCGCGTCGTGACCGTCCGTGGAGGTGCTGGTATAGAAGACGAAGGCCGAGTCGGTCGACGCGACCGGCAGCCTGTGCGCGATCTCACCGCGGGCCACGTCGAGCGTGGTCAGCGCCCGCGCATCCCCGCCGGCGGCCGGTATCGCCCAGAGACTGCCCTCGCGACCAAAGACGATCTGGTCATCTGCGCTCCAGGCCAGTCCTGCAACGAAGTCGGCGCGGGTGGCGAGCCGTTGAGAGGCGGTGCCGTCGACCGACAGCTTCATGAGGTCGCCCGTATTCGACACCTGGGCCACCTGGGCGCCGTCTGGCGACACGGCCAGCGCGCTGGTCGACGCACTGCCGGGGACCTCTCTCATCTCCCGATCATCGAGCCGCCGAGTGAAGATCTGGCGTACGCCGGCGCGGACGGCGAAGAAGGCCGCGACGGATCCATCAGCCGAGAGCCGCGGCACGCCAAAGAACTCGATGTCCGAGGGCATGTTGAGCGACGCGGCGACCAGCCGCGCGTCGCCGTCGCCGCCTCGATCCCCGAGCGCCACCGCGAACGCCACGAGGAGCAGTCCGGCCACCGACCAGGAGAGCAGCGGCGATGCGAACCAGCGGCGCGATGACGACCCGGAGGAAGCCCCCGCGTCTTCCGGCGCCGCCTCGTCGTGTCCGGCAATGACCTCGTCGAGCAGAATGCGCGCTTCGCCGATGTCGCGCAGCCGCTGCCGCGGATCCTTCGTCAGGCATCGCGAGAGAAGCCGACGTATCGACCTGGGCGTCGCGGGCGGCAGTTGCGCAAGGTCCGGCTCGCGCTCGATCACCTTCGCGAGGACATCCGTGATGTCGTCGCCGGGGAACGCACGCGTGCCCGTGATCATCTCGTAGAGCACGACGCCGAACGCCCAGACGTCGGCCCGCCGGTCTACGGCCTTGCCGCGCGCCTGCTCGGGCGGCATGTAGGCGGCCGTGCCCATGATCATCCCGAGCTCGGTGGCGCGCGCCGTGAGGGTCGGGGAATTGGCGACGTGTTGGGCGGACTGCAGTTCAGTCCGCCCTGCGACTTCAGCCTTGCCCAATCCGAAGTCGAGCAGCTTGGCCTGCCCGTCGGGAGTGACCCGGATGTTGGCCGGCTTGAGGTCACGATGGATGATGCCGCGCTCGTGCGCCGCCTCGAGCGCGTCGGCGATCTGCCGGCCGATGGCCCACGCCTCGGCAAACGGCAGCGCGGCGGGTGAAGCGCCGGCCGGGCGCAGCATCTCTTCGAGCGTCCGGCCCTCGACGAGCTCCATCACGATGACCGGGCCGGCGCCAGACTGCTCGAGGCCGTAGATGGACGCGATGTGCGGGTGATTGAGCGACGCGAGCAGCTGCGCTTCGCGCTCGAATCGCGCCAGCCGGTCCGGATCCGACGCCACGATCTCCGGCAGGGACTTGATGGCGACGTCCCGCCGAAGCCGATCGTCGTGCGCCCGATAGACCTGCCCCATGCCCCCCTCGCCGATGAGAGCGGTCAGCTCGTAGGGGCCGATGCGTGTGCCGGGCGCGAGACTCATGAAGTGGCGAAAGAATACACCAGCCGCTCAGCGGGCCAGCGTCAGGGGGACGGGTCTGTTTTCCACAGATTTGCGCAGTTGGGGGCCAGGTCTCCGTGGGTCTCCGTGGGGCATCTGACCCACGGAGACCTGGCCCCGAACGCGCAAATCTGTGGAAAACAGACCCGTCCCCCTCTTTCGCGGTACCATGCCGGCCTCGGAGGCATGCATGGAGGCCGGCACTCGTCTCGAGCACTACGAGATCGTCGACAAGATCGGTGAAGGCGGCATGGGTGCGGTTTACCGCGCCGAGGACACGCGACTGCGGCGGCAGGTCGCCATCAAAGTGCTGCCGCCGGAGCTCGCCTCCGACGAGGAACGGCTGGCGCGCCTCGAACGCGAGGCTCAGCTGCTGGCCTCGCTCAGTCATCCCAACGTGGCCGCCGTGCACGGCTTCGGTCACGCCACCATCGAGCAGGACGGCCGGACGCGGCACGTGGCCTTCCTCGTCATGGAGCTCGTCGACGGCCAGTCGCTGTACAACCGGATCGCGACCGGGCCAATGCCGTGGCGTGAGGCCACCGAAATCGCGGCCGGCATCGCGGCGGGCCTCGAAGCCGCCCACGAGCGCGGCATCGTGCACCGCGATCTCAAGCCCGCCAACGTGCACCTGACGTCCGACGGCGGCGTGAAGGTCCTCGACTTCGGCCTTGCCAAGGCATTCGATACCGACGGGTCGAGCGGATCGCTCGAGCTGTCGGCGTCGCCCACGGTGGCGGCCACGCGCACCGGCATGATCGTCGGCACGGCCGCCTACATGAGTCCCGAGCAGGCGCGCGGGAAGACGCTCGACAAGCGGGCCGACATCTGGGCGCTCGGCTGCGTGTTCTACGAGATGCTCACCGGGCGCAAGGCGTTCGAGGGCGAGACGGTCTCCGACGTGCTGGCCGCCGTCCTCAAAGAGAAGGCGGATCTCGACGCCCTGCCGCCGCTGCCCCCCCGGCTGCGAACGCTTCTCGAACGCCTGCTGGAAAAAGACCCGAAGCTGCGCATGCGCGACATCGGAGACGTCCGACTGGAACTGCAGGCGGCGCTCGGCGAACGCGCGAGCGTGACTCCTGTAACAACGACGGGACTGAACTGGCGAGTGGCCGCGCCTGCAGCACTCGCGCTCGTCATTGCCGGCCTGGCCGTCGGGTTTCTCATGCGAGGCGCGCCGCCGCAAGCGCCCGAGGCACGCGTCATCCTCTCGGACTCCTCGGCGGCGGGCGGCCTCGACGCGCTCGCGGTCTCTCCCGATGGCACCGAGGTGGCTGAAGCGGTGCCCGGGACGGGCATCCGCATCCGCAGCCTGGGTGACATGGCCTGGCGGGACCTGCCGGACACACAGGGGGCCTTCGCGCTCTCGTTCGATTCGACCGGGACCCGTCTCTACTTCGGACGCGGCACAGAGGTCCTGAGCGTGGGCGTCGATGGCTCCTCCCCGATTGTCGAGGCCAGCCTCGAGACAGGCACGATCGTCTATGCCCTCTATCGAGGTCTCTCGGGCGATGTACAGGCATCGGCCTGGCAGGGGGAAACGCGCATCTTTCGCGTCCCGGCCGGCGGGGGCAGCGAGGAGCTCTGGCGCGGCAAGCTCGACGACGCCACCCGCCTCATCGCCACGGGCGAGCTGGCGCCGGGTCGCTGGATTACGTGGGCGGGAAATCAGTCGGGTTCGGCCGGGCTCGTGGTCGTCGGCGCGGACATTGCGGAACCGAAGATCACGATGGAAGGCTACCGCTCGCCGATGCACCTGGGCGACGGAGACGTGCTGGCCGTCGACGATCGCGGTCGACTCGCGGCCGCGCGTCTCGATACGGGCACCGGCGCCCTGGCGGTTCCCCCGGTCGTGCGCGTCGAAGGCCTCGCGCTCATCGGCGGCGCGGTCGCTGCCTACGACGTCTCGCCGACAGGCACACTCGCCTACGTCGCGGGCGGCGTCGTCGAAAGCGGAGAAACGCTGGCCTGGCTCGACAGGGACGGCAGGCAGACGACGGCGACCGCGCGCAAGGGCAGCCACGACACCGACTCGCGGCTCGCGCCCGACGGATTGTCGCTCGCGCTCGAAGTGGCCGGCACCGAGACATCGCCGATCTCCGTCTGGATCCACGACCTCGAGCGGGACGTGCGCTCGGCGCTCACGCCTTCGATCCGCGCCACGTTCCCCGTGTGGTCGCCTGACAGCCGCCGCGTGGCCGCGCGCCTTGGAGACGGGATCGATCCGCAGGGCATCTACGTCGTGCCCGTCGATCGCAGCGAGCCGCCGCGACTGCTCCTCGCCGAGTCCGAGGGAAAGTACCTGCTGCCGATGGACTGGTCGCCCGACGGCAAGTCGATCCTCTACGTAGAGAGCCCGTCGCTTCAGCGGACCCGGGTCCCGGAGAACGACCTCTGGGTCCTCCCGGTCGATGGCGGTGATGCGACGGCGTTCCTGGCCACCGGCGCGAGCGAAATCGACGGCCGGTATTCGCCGGATGGACGATGGGTGGCGTACGCCTCCGACCAGAGCGGCCAGTACGAGATCTACCTGCGCCCGGCGGCCGGCGGAGGCGAGGTGCGGGTTTCCGCCGATGGCGGCCTCGACGCCGAGTGGAACCCGCAGGGCGGAGAGTTGTTCTTCCTGCGCGGCTCGAACCTGCTCTCGGTCGACGTACGGTCCGATCCGTCGAGACCGGTTGGCGCCGAACGCCCGGTCCTGACGTTACCCGCCACGGCGCGCGCGCGCTTCATGCTGCCGTCGGCGGACGGTCAGCGCTTCGTCATTTCGCTCTTCGGAGACGCCCAACAGAGCAACGCGATCCACGCCATTCTCAACTGGCGGCGGTAGAGCGCTCCCACTCACATGTGCTCTGCCAGCTTGACCAGCGCGCGCACGACGGCCATCCGGGCGGCGTCGGGCGACGGCCTGTCGAGCAGCTCCGCGATTTCGGCGTAGCTCAGTTTCAGCTCCACACGAGCCACGACGGCGGCGCGAGCCTCCGGCTCCAGCTTGGCCAGGGCGGCTTCATAGCGCGCGACCGCCTCGCGCCCGATGGCGGCCTCGAGCGGCGACGTCCCGTCGTCCACCATCCCCGAATCGAGCGCGGCGGCGGGCGGCTTGACCGCCGAATTTCGCAAGCGTGTCCGCACCCGGTTGACGAAAGCCTGGCGCAGGTAGGCCTGGAGCGCGCCTTCGCCGCGGGGTTCGAAGCCCTCCAGATTGCGAAACGCCCCCAGCATCGTCTCCTGGACGAGGTCGACAGTGTCGACCGCGTCACGTGCCCACTGGGGCAGCCGCCCGGCGGCCCAGCGGCGAAGCAGCGGCGTGTGCCGGGCAAAGAGCTCATCGAGGGCCTCGCGGTCGCCCGCGCGGGCGCGTTGCAGGAGGTCCGCCGTCAGGTCGGGCGGATGGGGGACGTCTTCGGGAGCCATGGGACGGGCCGATCTTAATGCGTTCGGTTCGGCCTCCAACCGAGTTTTGGACAGGGAGCCGACACCACATCGGGTTGCGCCGTCCTGTCAGGCCGCTTTGGGCCGGCCGGACGCGGCCCCTAACCGAGCTCACAGGAGGCCTTTCTATGGTCCGCACGACACGAATGATGGTCATCGCCGTCGCCACCCTCGCTCTCGCCGCAACAGCGGGAGGGCCCATCCGTGCTCAGGGGAAAGGCGGAAAGCCGAAGCCGCCGTCCGCGCCGTCGAGCTACCCGGGAACCCTGACTTTTCGCTGCGTCGTCGGCGCGTGCGCCGATGGACTCATCGGTGATGGCTCCGACTACCTCGGCGGTGGCGATCCCGAGACGGGCTACGGTGCCCACCTGAAGACGTCAAGCGGCGAGCTATGGCTGGGGTTTGGCAACGCCGCCTACGAAATCACGATCGACCTTGGCGACCGGCTGTCGACCCTATGTGGCGAGCCCGGAGAGCCGGCGTGCCGCTGGCCGTGGCCCATGTCCACATGGACGATCAACTCTGGAGAGATCCAATCGAACGTCGTCGATGGGCCAACCGGAGCGGAAGTGGCCGGGGGGCTGCTCTCGATCGACCCAGGCGCCATCGGATGGGCCCGCCTCAAAGTGAACTTCGCGGGCCCGGTCGGCAGTTACCTGTACCTCCTCAATTTCAACGGGACGGACGATGAGGGTGCAACGGCCGTTGAGGTCGAGCGGGGCACGGTCGCGGAGGGAACAGAGTGCACGTGGGTATTCAATGGGGACAACGCCACTGCGATGCTCAAATCGGGCGTTCGGAAGAACCTCGTGAAGGAAGGGCTCTTCTATATGCCGTTCGAGATCACCTTCACCGCACCTGGCTGCATGGGAAGCTGAACCAGGCGTAGACCCGGGCGGCGCGCAGGCCGGTGCCACGCGCCGCCCCAGGGTCGGTCCTTGGCCGCAGCAATGCTGAACTACAATCCGGGTCAGTCTCCGGACCATGCCTCCTTCCGATCGCGAGCTGGCGGATCTTGCTGCAGCCGTTGCTGACGGCGCGTCACCAGACTGGGCAGACGCCGAGTCGTCGGCTGCGGACGAGAAGACCCGTACACTCATCGGGCGGCTTCGGACCATCTCCGAGATCGCCCGGGCGCACGACGCCGACGGCATGCCGTCGGGCGAGCACTCGCCCGTAGACATTCCAGCCGCCGCTCCGGCCGGTTTCAGCGGGAACCCGGGCCAGTGGGGCCCGTTGCGCATCCTCGAGCACGTGGCCAGCGGCCGCTTTGGCGACGTCTACCGCGCGTTCGATCCGAATCTCGATCGGGACGTCGCGCTCAAGCTGCTGCGCCACCGCACGTCCGACCCGGGGTCTGAGGACACGACGCTCGACCTGCGCGCGTGCCGCGCCGCATCACCAACCCACGCCGCATTCACCGGCTGGATCTGGCGACGAGGGCCACGTCCGTGGTTTACGACGCTTCACAGGATGGGCCTCTCGGCTCTGATGCATTTGCCGTGTCACCTGACGGGAATGACCTGTTGGTCGTCGCGCTGCGCAACGAGAATGGACGCGTCGACCACGTGCTGCGCATCGTCCGGTCCGATGGATCGACGCTTGACCGCCACGTGATGGATGTGGATTGTGCCGGCACGGTTGCGTGGAGTCCGGACGGCGCGCACATCATCGCCACCTGCATGACGTCTCGGGACCGTCCGGTCGTGCTGTGGATGATGCAGGCTGAATCGGGCGAGCCGACCGAAGTCACGATCGATGTCGAGAACATCACGGACCTTGCGATCCGGCCGGATGGTCGCGCGATTACGTTCACCGCAGGGAATCCGGCACCGGCGTACTACGCACTGAGCGGAATCCGCTGGAACTGAGCCGTCGGCGAACGGTCAAAGCAACGCGATCCACGCCATTCTGAACTGGCGCCGCTAGTCTGTCCGGCGGAGCGCCGCCCGCAGTCTGACCTTGACGGCTTCATCGAAGTCGCCGGCGTACAGACGGTCGAAGATCCGGACCCGCAGCTCGGCCTCCGAGATGTCGGGCTCGGCGCTGCGTATGCTGGCCGCAATCAGGCGCTTGGCCGACTCGAACATCTCGCTCACCATCCGCAGGCGGTCGATGGGCGCCACCGCGGCGAACCGGCGCGCGAAGGCAATCTCCGAGTCGTTGAACGTGTCCTTCATGGACGAACCTCGGCGAGCAGCGACTTGACCGTCAGGCGTACGGCCCAGCAATCGATGTAGTCCCAGTCGAGGTCCTGCTGCACGACAATCATCGCCCGGACGTCGCGAAGCTGCAATTCCGACGGGCTTTGCTTGGCCCACGCGAGCTTCGACAGGATGAGGTCCTCTGGAGCGATCACCCAGACGAGCTGGCCCTCGACCTCGATCTGAACTGGCGGCGGTAAAGGTCTGCGACGGCCGGGTGTAAGATCGACCGTCGCATCGGGTGCCGTTCACATCCCAGTCGAGGAGACCGCCATGAGCGCTGTTGCCGACGCTTTCTGCGAAACGGGCTTCGCTCGCTTCATCAACCGCCCAGCGGGCCGCGTCGCACGCATCGTCGCGGGCCTCGCGCTCATCGGCTGGGGTTACGCCCAGGGCGGAGGTGGCCTCGGGCTGGCCCTGCTCGTGGCGGGTCTCGTTCCGCTCCTGGCCGGCGTGTTCAACTGGTGCCTCATCAGCGCGCTCCTGGGCGGACCGATCAGCGGCGCACTGATCGCCTCGCGCAAGCCGCACGCCTGAGCGCTGTCGAGACTCGCCGCCGCCGGTGCGGCGAACCGCATGCACGTCGGAAGCGCTCGATTCCAGCCGCGGCAATAGCGGCCCAGCCGCCGCGCCATCTGGGGTATAAGTGGCGCTGAGGGCTGAAGGTCGCGCCCACGCTCTTCAGGGCGCCGCTCAGGAAAGCACACGCCGTCGCGGCGCCCAGCCGCGCGGCTGGCTCCCGTCTCAACGGAGGTGGAGCATGCGCCACGTGCCCCGATGGCTGAACGAGCTCGGCAACTCGCCCGATGCCGTCTTTGCCGTCGACGAGACCCAGCGGATCCTGACCTGGAACCGGGCAGCCGAGAAGGTCTTCGGCCTGCCCGCATCGGACGCGATCGGCCGCTTCTGCTACGACGTCGTCGGGGGGCGGCTGCGATCCGGCCGTTGCTTCTGTCGTCCCGATTGCCTGGCGCAGCAGACCGTGCGCCGCGGCGACACGTGCCACGCGTTCGAACTGCAGACGCGCAACGCGCGCGGCGAGCGGTCGTGGGTGGACGTCAGCGTCACGACGCTCTCGACGAGCCGTGGCCCATTGGCCCTGCACACGCTGCGCGTGGATCGGCCGCGCGATCGCAGTGAAGACGCCATCGGGGAAATCGTGGAGACGCTGACGGCCCACGGGCTCGTGCCGAAACCGAGCCCGACCGAGGAGGCAGCGCAGGATTCCGGCCATTCGAACAGCCAGCCGAACGACCCGCTGGCGGCGCTCAGTCCACGGGAACAGGAAGTGCTGGCCCTGCTGACTCGCGGGTGCTCCACCGAGCAGATTGCCGGCACGCTCGGCGTGAGCGTGCTGACGGCACGCTGCCACATCCGCAACATGCTGCGCAAAGCGCGCGCGCACAGCCGAACGGAACTGGTGTCTCTGGCGCTGCGCCCCACCCGCTGAGCGCCGACGCAGGCGACGCGCGCGCAGTACCCGCGGCGCCAGACCCCGGTCGTCCACATGGAGGAGAAAATTACTCCACATGGGGGATTGCGGGCGCGTCCGGCTGCGCGTCTACTGGACCCCAGTGGGCGACCAGCAGCTTCGGCTCGAGGACGGGTCACGGGTGGCGGTCATCGGCAGCGGCCCAGCCGGGTCGTTCTTCACCTACTTCCTCCTGCAGATGAGCGGGCGCCTGGGAATGTCGGTGGACGTCGACGTGTACGAACCGCGGACGTTCGCCGTGCCGGGCCCGCAGGGTTGCAACATGTGCGGCGGCATCATCTCCGAGTCGCTCGTGCAGAACCTCGCCGCGGAGGGCATCGCGCTGCCGCCCACCGTCGTGCAGCGCGGCATCGACTCCTACGTGCTGCACATGGACGTCGGGTCGGTACGCATCGCCACGCCGCTCGCCGAGATGCGCATCGGCGCCGTGCATCGGGGCGCCGGGCCGCGCGACGCGACCGAAGCGCGCTGGGAGAGCTTCGACCATCACCTCCAGGCGCTGGCCGTGGGCAACGGCGCCCGCGTCGTGAACGCCCGCGTCGACGACGTGCTGCGCGAGAACGGCCGGCCGGTCCTCAAGGTGCGCAACGGCGACCCGCAGACCTACGATCTGGTGGTCGTCGCCGCCGGCATCAACTCGACCATCCTCAAGGCCTTCGAAGGCCTGGGCATCGGCTACGCCCGCCCGAAGGTGACCAAGACGCTCATCCGCGAGTACTACCTGGGCGGCGACGTGATCAACCGGACGCTCGGCACCTCGATGCACGTGTTCCTGCTGAGCATTCCCCGGCTGGAGTTCGCCGCGCTCATCCCGAAGGGCGACTACGTGACGATGTGCCTGCTCGGGGAAGACATCGACAAGGAGTTGATCGACGCGTTCGTGGCCGCGCCCGAGGTGCGCGCCTGCATGCCCGATGGATGGACGCCGGAGGCCAAGTCCTGCCAGTGCATGCCGCACATCAACGTGCGCGGCGTCGAGAAGCCCTACGCGGACCGCGTCCTGTTCATCGGCGACGCGGGCGTCACGCGGCTCTACAAGGACGGCATCGGCGCCGCCTACCGGACGGCCAAGGCGGCGGCTCGCGCGGCGGTCTTCGGCGGGCTCTCCGAGGACGCCTTCCGCCGTCATTACCACCCGGTGTGCCGGCGGATTGCCGACGACAACCGCATCGGCCGGGCGGCGTTCCTGTTCACACGGCTCGCGCAGCGCTCCTCGCCCATGCGCCGGGCGGTGCTCGACATGACCGTCCGGGAGCAGGCAGCCCGCGACGGTCGGGGGCGCATGAGCGGCGTGCTCTGGGACCTGTTCTCGGGGAGCGCGCCCTACGCCGACATCTTCACGCGCATGCTGCATCCGGCCTTCGTCAGCCGGTTCACGTGGTCGGTCGCCGCCGGCAACCTCCGGCGCGGCGGTGCCCGCTCGCAGGAGTCTCTCCATGACTGAAGGCGGGCTCGGCAGGGTCTATCAGGACGGCGAGGTCGTCGTGCGCCAGGGCGACGTCGGCGACTGCCTGTTCGTGGTTCAGGAAGGCCAGGTCGACGTGCTCGTCGAGCGCGACGGCAAGACGACGCTGCTACGCACGCTCGGCCCGGGCGAGATGCTGGGCGAGATCGCGATCTTCGAGCGCGTCAAACGGTCCGCGACCGTGCGGGCCCGGGGATCGGCCCGGCTGCTGACCGTCGACAAGAAGAACTTCCTGCGCCGGATCAACGAGGACCCGTCGATAGCCTTCCGCATCGTCGAGACGATGTCGCGGCGGATCCGGGAGCTGAGCGCCGAGGTCGTCGAGTTGACCGACCAGGTCGCCGAACACGCCGGCGGCCGCGCCGAGCCGTGATGCCCGTTCCCCCGATTCGGTACGTCGCGCCGCCGATCCGAACGGACCGCGCGCCGTGCGTGCTCGTCGCCGGCGCCGGTACGGCCGACGAGTGCCGCCTGCCCTTCTACAACGAGATCGAGATCGGCCGCGACGACGGACGCCCGGCCGCCCCTGGCGTCGCGCTCGTCGCGGACGCGACGATCTCGCGCCGGCATTGCGTCGTAGCGCACCGGGGTGATGGCCGCTGCTACGTTCGCGACGTCAGCCGCAACGGCACGCGCCTCGAAGGCCGCCGACTCGTGCCGAACATCGAGATGGAGTTCTGTTCCGGGCAGCGCCTGTCGCTTTCGGCCGAGCTCGAGCTGATGCTCGAGACCGACGCGGCAGCCACGACCGAGCCGACGGGTCTGGACGAATCCGAATCGAAAGCGACGGTCGCCATGCCCTCGAGCACGTTTGCCACGCTGCTCGTCGGCGACATCCGCGACTACACGGTGCTCGTGCGGCGGGCGTCCTCCTCGGACCTGCAGCAGTCGGTCAACCGCGTGTTCGCGGCGCTCAGCCAGGCGGTCGGGCGGCTCGGAGGCACGGTCAAGGAGTACCAAGGTGACGCGGTCGTCGCCTTCTGGGAAGGCTCGCCCCGAGGCGGGCAGGTCGCAGCGGCCTGCCATGCGGCCCTTGCGCTCGACGGCATCACCGCGCAACTGGCGGCCGACCGCCGCACCTGGGGACTCACCGAGTTTCCGCTGCAGATGGACTGGGCGCTCGCCACGGGCCCGGTCCTCATCGACTCGATCGGCGGCGCGTCGCCACAAGGTCTGTCGATGATCGGCGAGGCGATCGTGCTGGCGTTCCGGCTCGAGAAGTTCGCGAATGACAAGGTCGGGCGCATTCTCGCGTGCCGCGTCACGCAGCAGATGGCGGGCCCGCGATTCCGGTTCCGGGACCTCGGCCTGATGACCGCCAAGGGCTTCGACAAGCCCGACCGCGTGTTCGCGCTCGAGGGGGAACTGCCGGACGCGGCGGCGGTCGCCTCCCCACGCGCCGCAGGTCTCCCGTGAGGGTCCGCATCCTGCCGTCGTCGCCCGACGTCGGCCACCTGCACCACCTGACGACCTTCGTCGTCGACGGCCACCTCGCGGTCGACGCCGGCTGTCTCGGCCTGTGCGGCACACCGCGCGAGCAGTCGGCCATCACCGACGTCGTGCTCTCGCACAGCCATGCCGACCACGTGCTCTCGTTGCCGATGTACGCGATGAACGTCTTCGACGCAACCGAGCGGGGCGTCACCGTGCACGCGCCGCAGCCGGTGATCGACAGCCTGCGCCGGGACGTCTTCAACTGGCGCGTCTGGCCGGACTTTGCGGCCCTCGGCTGCCCGGACCGTCCGTTCCTCGTGTTCGAGGAGGTAGCCCTGCGCCAGCCGATCACGTTCGGCAACCTGACGGTCACGCCCATTCCTGTGAACCACCCCGTGCCGACCGTGGGCTACCTGGTCGACGACGGCGCATCGGCGGTCCTGTTTGCCGTCGACACCGGACCCACCGAGGAGATCTGGCAGGTGGCCGTCGCGAATCCGCGGCTTGCGGCCGCGTTCGTGGACGCGGCGTTCCCCGATCGGCTGTCCGGCCTCGCCGAGGGCTCGGGCCACCTGACGCCACGGATGCTCGCCGAGCAGGTGGCACGCCTGCCGGAAACGGTCGCGCGCGTGGCCGTGCACCTCAAACCGGCGTTCGACGACGAGATCCGCCACGACCTCGATCGCGCGGCGATTCCGAACCTCTCGATTGGCTGCCCCGGACGGGAGTACGACTTCTGAGCCCGCCGGCTCATACGGCCGGATGGCCGTCGCAGAGGCGGGCGAACGCCGACTCGCAGTGGGCCTTGAAGCGGTCGAGCGAGTGCGCGGTCACGCGGTTGTGAATGGACTCCCAGAGCGGGCGGACGGTCCGCGCCCCCAGCCAGTCCCGACGGCCGAAAAAATCGAAGGACACGACGAAGAACATCTGCGTGGCTTCGCGCTCCCCTTCAGCCGCGATGTTGGACCGGATGTAAATCGAGAAGATGCCCATGGGATAGCCGCCCTCGCACCGGTAGAGCAGGTACCTGGCGTTGTCGACGTCAGTCGGCAGCGGCACGGTCTGGCGCCTGATCAGGTCCATCGTGAACAGCGGGATGAAGCTCAGGCCGAGCGCGCGGCCGGGCAGACCGAACGGGAGGCGGGTCCGGCCGAGCAGGAAGACCTCGACGTGACCGGCCGGCGTTCCCCGGAGGACCCTGGCCAGCGCATTGGGCCAGTAGCCCGCGTCCGGCCGCCACTGGCCAACCTGGTCGGCGACGAAGGTCGTCGGCGCCTCGATGCCAATGCGATGGATATTGAGCACCGAGTAATCCGCCACGCGGATGCTGAGGCGCTGGAGGATTCGGTTGTTGTAGTCGTCCCGGTCGGCCGGCGTCCGCAGCGACACGTGCGTTTGCCGCGTCGGCCGCCGAAACACGTAGGTTCTCAGATCAGACCAGACGTCCCTCGTCATGGATACCCGAGGTGCGCCCGATCATATCGCAGGCGAGAGCCCGTCCGGTACCTTTCCGCTCGAGTGGTGCTATTGTTGGCGAACACCAGCCCCATGATCGACCAGCTCTACGAAAAGGTCGGCGGCCGCAAGACGATCAACGAGCTGGTACGTCTTTTCTACGATCGCGTGCTGGCCGACCCGCGCCTCGCGCCCTTCTTTCCCGACGCGGACATGGAGGGCCTGCGAGCGAAGCAGGTGATGTTCCTGGCCCTGCTGCTCGGGCGCAGCCGGACGTACGCCGGACGCGACCTGACGGCGGCCCACGCCGGCGCGCGCGCGCAGGGCCTCACCGACGAGCACTTCGACGCGCTCATCAGCCACTTCGCCGCTTCGCTCGCCGAACTCGACGTCGACGACGCCTACTCGCGGGAGATCATCGCGCGAATCGAGGCGACGCGCGACGCCGTCCTTGGCCGCTGAGCCCGCAGACGGAACCGGAGACCTTCGGCCCCCGTAGGGAGAACCCATGACTCGAATCGCCGGCACCATCGTCGCTACCCTGCTCGCCGTGTGCGTGATCGCGGCCGCGCAGGATCTCTCCGGAGTCTGGACCGGAGTGTTCAACATCACGGTCGACGGAGAGACCCGGCCGGACGTCGTCCACATGGTCCTCAAGCAATCGGGGACCTCGATCACCGGGACGGTAGGCCCGAACACCGAGAATCAGTGGCCGATCGCGAACGGCAAGGTCGACGGCGCCAAGGTGACCTTCCAGGTGCAGCCGGAGGGCGAGATGGCCCTGGTCACGTTCTCGCTCACGCTCGCCGAAGGGCACCTCAAGGGCGAGGCTAATGCTCAGGCCGAGGGGCGGTCGTTCAGCGCCGCGGTGGACGTCGCGCGCAAGGTGAACTGAAGGCGCGGCCGCCCCGCCGTTCGGCGTCTCACGCCCCGGTGGCAATCAATCGCCGGACCGCCTTCTGCCGGTACGCGAAGATGCGGCCGAGCTGCGCGCGCACGATCGGGTAGGCCGCCTGGCCGACCGGGAACAGAGGGAGTCGCCACTTCACTTCGTCGACGATCACCGTGCCGCCCGGGACGGACTCGAACCGGTGAAGGTGCACCCATTCGGCGTACGGACCGCGCCGCTGTTCATCCACGAAGGCATGCGGCGGCTCCCACCTCGTGATCTCGCTCTGCCACCGGAACGGAATGCCGAAGAGCCGGAGCTGGTAGTCGATGAGCGTGCCCGCCTGAATCACGATCGGCTGCGGCGTCGTGATGCGGAAGCCGAGCTCCGGCGGCGTGATCCGCTCGAGATTGGCGGCATCCGAGAAAAAGGCAAACACGCGCTCGATCGGCACCGGCAGCTCGAGCCGGGTCTCCAGAAGGTGCGTCATCGACTCCTCTCCGAGGGCGCGCCGACCGGCGGCCCGGGCCTACCGCCGACCCCACGCGGGCGGCACCGACACGAACGATGGATCGAGGTCGGTGACCGCACCGCACCCCAGCAGCTTCATCGTCCGCACGATGTCCGTCCGCAGGATCTCGAGCGCGCGCGCCACGCCGGCTTCCCCGCCCGCGCCGAGCCCGTAGGCGTACGCGCGGCCCGCGAGCACGGCCTTCGCGCCCATCGCAACAGCCTTGACGACGTCGCTGCCGCGGCGCACGCCGCCGTCGAGGAGCACGTCGACGCGTCCACCCACGGCCTCGACGACCTCCGGCAGGACGCGAAGCGTCGCAGCCACTCCGTCGAGTTGGCGGCCGCCATGATTCGACACGACCACCGCATCGGCGCCCGCGTCGATCGCCTTCCGCGCATCGTCGGCGGTGTGCGCGCCCTTGGCGATGACCGGGCCCTGCCACGCGTCCCTGATCCACCGGAAGTCGGCCCACGACACCATCGACTTCTCGAGCGCCGCCGTGACGTCCGCGTACGCCATCGGGCCTTCGGGCAACACGATGTTCGGAAACTGCATGAGACCGCCGTCCCGATACGTGTCCCAGAGCCAGCGCGGCCTGGTCACGACCTGCCCGAGGTGCGGCAGGCTCGCCATGCCACCCGTGATGAGCTCCTTGACGCCGTTGCGCCAGTCGCGCTCGCGCAGGCCCGCCACGGGCGTGTCGATCGTGACGATGAGCGCGCTGTAGCCGGCGGCCTTCGCGCGGGCAATCGCGCCCAGGGCCACGTCCTTCCCGCCGATGAGGTAGAGCTGGTACCAGGCCGAGCCTGACGTGGCCGACCGCACGTCCTCGAGCCGGCAACCGGACAGCGTCGACAGCGAGTAGATCGTCCCGGCCTTCCCCGCCGCCCGGGCCGCCTGTTCCTCGCCACGAGGCCAGAACAGCCGGCTGCTGCCGACCGGCGCGCAGATGACCGGCATCGACACGGACTCTCCGCACACCGTGGTCGACAGGTCGCAGCTGTAGGTGGCCACGGCCGATCGCGGCCGGAGCAGCACCTCGTCGAAGACGCTCTCGTTGTCGCGCATCGTGCGCTCGGTCTCGGCGCCGCCGTCGATGTAGTCGAAGACGGCTCGCGGCAGGCGGCGCTTCGCGATGAGCCGCAGATCTCCAATCGTCATGCGCGTGAGCCAGATGGTTCGAAGACATGCCCGTCACTCCCAGCGAAACACGCGCGCCGACACGGCCGTGAACACCGCGAAGCATGCGGCCAGTCCGGCCACGTCTCCAACATGCGCCGTCCACGGCTCGCCGAGGAGCGTGCCTTTGAGCAGCGAGACGGCATAGGTCGTCGGCAGCAGGCGCGACACGAGGTCCAGACCGCCGGGCAGGTCGTCCACCGAGACGAAGAGCCCGGAGATCGACGAGCATCGGGTAGAGCACGATCGTGCCGATCGGCTGCGCGAACCGCGCCGTCGGCACGACGCTCGCGATGACGAACCCGAGCGAGAGGATGCTCACGGTGCTGACCAGCGAGCGCCAGCGCCGAAGCTCGACCACGGCACGTCGAGGTCCACCGGGTAGTAGCGCCGGCCGACCAGCAGCCATGAGCGCCAGGGTGACGCGCCGTGAAGAGCAGCTTCACGAGCGACGTGCGCGCGTCGAGGATCGTCGGCGGGCGGAGCGGCGTCGCGCGGAGCCGCTTGAGGATGCCGCCCTCGCGATAGATCGCGATGATGGTGACGAGCGAGAGCACGGCGCTCACCGCGATCAGCATGGCCGCGAGCACCGGCACGTCGACGCGTGAGGTACTCGACGCCCGGATCGGCCCGCGTCGCGCCGTCAGCCCGAACTGCGCCCGAGCACCAGGAAGAGCACCACCGGCATCGCCGACGGTGCCGATGAGGCCGAGCGGCTCGCGCACGAAGATCTTGATCTCGAGCCAGGTCAGGTTCCAGCAGTCCGCGCAGCATCGTCAGTCCTCAGTCCCGGATCGAATGGCCGGTCAGCTTGAGGAACACGTCCTCGAGCGTCGGGCATCACCGTGCGGAAGTCGCGTGACGCGAATGCGGCGGTCGGCCAGACACGTGGATCACGCTCGGTCACGAGGTCGTCGCCGCGCGCCGCGCACGAGCGAGGTCGCGTCCGGTCCGCGTCACCGCGATCGATGCCGGGAATCGCGCCCGAGGACGCCGCCCGCGCGCCGTCACCGGTCGCTCGAGACACGACGGTGCGCTCCGGGCAGTGCCGCCGGACGAGCTCGGCCGGCGCGCCGATGTCCACGATGCGCGCCGTGCTCGATGATCGCGACGCGATCGCACAGCCGCTCGGCCTCTTCCATCAGGTGCGTCGTCAGGAACACGGTCTTGCCGCGCTCGCGGATGCCGGTGACCAGCGTCCCAGATCGCGCGCCGCGCCTGCGGATCGAGGCCGGTCGTGAGCTCGTCGAGGAACACGACCTCGGGGTCGTTGATGAGCGCGAGCGCGATGAACAGCCGCTGCTTCTGGCCGCCGGAGAGCGTCATGAACCACGCGTTGCGCTTCTCGGCAAGCCCGAGCTGATCGAGCAGCCGGTCGCGCATCCACGGGCGTCGGGTAGAGCGACGCCCACAGGTCGACCGCCTCGCGGACCTTGATGCGCTTCTGCAGCTGCGCTTCCTGGAGCTGCACGCCGATCCGCTCCTGCAGCGCGTAGCACGTCCCGGACGCGGGTCGAGCCCGAGCACCGTCGATCCGGCCGGCGTCGGGCGCCCGCAGGCCCTCGACGCATTCCATCGTCGTCGTCTTGCCGGCGCCGTTCGGCCCGATCAGGCCGAAGATCTCGCCGCGCCGAACCTCGAACGACACGTCGTCGACGGCCACGCGTCCGGCCGTACGCCTTGCGCAGATTCGCGACGTCGACGACAGTCTCGGCAGCCATCACACCAGGTGGGCTGGATGCCCGATCCCCAGATTCCCAGATTCCCAGATGCTCTGAGATTCCAGTTGTTCACGTCGCGTGCCGCGACGCCCGCACCCGACGAACAGGCCTGTGGCGGTACCGGACGCCAGGGCCGGGGGACCGTGGAGACGTGGAGCCCGTGGAGGTGCGCCTCCACCCCGTGTCGTCAACCGGTCGCCGTGGCCCCGTCGGGGCCGACCGGGCGCCGACGAGCCGCCCCGTCCTGCGCCGGTCCCCCGACTCGGCGGCTCATCGGCGCCCGGTCGGACCCGACGCCGGCGGCCGGAGGCCGCGCGAGCGCGGCTCGCGGCCACGGCGACAAAGCGCTGCCGCGGCTTGTGGTCGCCAGAGGCCCTCCATGCACTCCACGTTCTCAACGGTGGCATTTTCGTAGCAGATCCCAGGTTCCAGATTCCCCCGTGACGACGGTTTCAGTACCCAATGGCCAGCCCGTCCTTGCGCGGATCGGATGAGGCCGCCCATCCTCGCGGCAGCTTCATGATCATCTGCGCGCCGCCGAAGTCGGTGCGCGACTCGTCGGCCAGCTCGTGGCCGAGTGCCACGAGCGCGGCGCGCACGGCGTCACCCATCGGTGATTCGATGGCCACGCGCAGGCCGGACAGGTGCCGGAAGCGCGGCGCGTCGTTGGCCTGCTGCAGGTCCATGCCGAAGAGCAGCACGTTCAGGAGCACCTGCACGTGCCCCTGCGGCTGCATCGCGCCGCCCATGACGCCGAACGACAGGAACGGCTCGTCGCCCAGCGCGTCGCGCAGCACGCCCGATTCGCGGGTCGTCTTCGTCACGAACGCGGGAATGATCGTGTGGAACGGCCGCTTGCGCGGCCCCACGGTGTTGGCCAGCCCCTCGGTCATCGTGAAGCCCGTGCCTCGGTCGTGCAGGAGCAGGCCGGTGCCCGGCACGACGATGCCGGAGCCGAAGTAGTCGTAGACGGAGTTGATGAGCGACACCATGTTGCCGTCGGCGTCGGCGGCCGTGAGGTAGATCGTGTCGCTCGCCGTCATGGCCTCGCCGGGCTCGACGCGCTCGGCGGCCCGCGCGGGATCGATGAGCGCGCGCCGCCGGTTCACGAACGCGTCGTCGAGCAGTTGCTCCGGCGGGATCTTCATGTCGGCGGGCTCGCCGACGTAGTGCTGGATGTCCGCGTAGGCCAGCTTCTTCGCCTCGACGAGGTGGTGCAGGTAGGCGGCCGAGTTGTGCCCCATCGCCGTCAGGTCGTACGGCTCGACGAGTCGCAGCATCTCGAGCGCCGCGATCCCCTGGCTGTTCGGCGGCAGCTCCCACAGCCTGTAGCCCTTGAACGGCACGGACACCGGCTGCACCCACTCGACCTGATGGGCGCGGAAGTCCTCCGGCGTCAGGAACCCATCGAGCGCCTGGACGTGGGCGGCCACCTGGCGGCCGAGCTCGCCTCCATAGAGATGACCGGGACCGAGACGGCCGACGTCGGTGAGCGTCCGGGCCAGATCGGGATTACTGAACCACTCCCCCGCCGCCGGCGCGCGCTCGCCGTCGATCAGGAACGTGGCGCGGGCCGCTTCGTCGCGCCGGAGCAGGTTCACCTGCGCAGCCCAGTTCCTGGCGATGATCGGCGTGACCGGAAAACCCTCCCGCGCGATGCGGATGGCCGGGGCGAGCGCCTCGCCGAGCGAGAGCGTGCCGAACTTCTCGAGGAGCGCGGCCCAGCCCGAGAGCGCGCCGGGCACCGTGACCGCCTCGGCCCCACGGGTGACGCGCGTCAGACCGCGCGCCGCCAGGGCCTCGCGCGTCATGAGCGACCCGCTGCGCCCGCTGGCGTTGAGCCCGTGCAGCCGGCGATCCTCCGCGGACCACACCATCGCGAAGAGGTCCCCGCCCATGCCCGTCATGTGCGGCTCGACGACCGCCAGCACCGCCGCGGCCGTGACGGCGGCGTCGATGGCGTTCCCGCCACTCTGCAGCACCGCGAGCCCGGCGGCGCTCGCAAGCGGCTGGCTCGTCGCAATGACGCCGCGCGGCGCGTAAACCGTGGAGCGCCCGGCCAGCGTGGTCGGCCGCTGTGCGGCCGGATGTGCGACCACGGCGATGCCGGCGACCACAGCCAGGAACCAGCCTCGAGCTCTCACGCGCATGCTGCCCTCCCGAAGGTGAAGGTGACGAGCTTCAGATCCTACTCGCCGCTTTGATTCGACGCCATGCTTTCGATGCAGCGACGCCGCGATTCCGACAGAATAGTGAGAGGTTGTCCGATTCGCCATCACCCCGCCCTCGAGCCCCACGCATGAGACGAGCCAGGCGATTCGTCGTCGCCGCGGCCGCACTGGCTCTGCTCATGGTGGCCGTGGTGCATCTGCCGTTCTCGACCGCGCTCGTCCTCGAGTGGATGACGGGGTGGCTGCGACGATCTGCCGGCATCGAGCTGTCGTCCTCCGCCCTGCGCTACAACCTGTTCACCCTCTCGGTGGAGCTCCGGGACGTCCGAGTCGCCTCGACGGCGACACCCGACGATCCCTTCGCCACCGCGAACCGGGTCGAGGCCGATCTCGGATGGCGGACGCTCATGGGCCGATTCGACCTGCGTCGCCTGGAGATCGATTCGCCGAGCTTCACGGTTCGGCGCGAGCAGGACGGGTCCGGCAACCTGCCCGACTCGGGATCGGAGCCGACGAGCCCCACGGCCCCGGCATTCACCCTTCCCGACGTCTCGGTCGAGGACCTCGCTGTCGAGGTGACTCTTCCCGGCCTGGCTGTCAGCCTCCAGAATGCGTCTGCCACCGTCACGAGCCCGTCGACCGGCGTCATCGATCTCGACCTCCGGGCCACGGCGGGCGTGTCGCTGACGACCGGCGAGACGACCATCACGGCCGACGCGGCTGCCGCGCGGGCGCGGTACGACGGGCGCGCCATCTCAATCGACGAGTTCTCCGCCACGCGACCCGGCACGTCGGTGACCGCCACGGGATCGGTCGATATCGCCGGCGACGATCCGCAGATCACGATCGACTTCGCCGGTTCCACGGACCTCGCATCCTGGACCGCCGAGGCCGTCGAGGCCGACCGAATCAGCGGACGGGTCGAGGGACGCGGTCAGCTGACCGGCGCGCGCTCGAGTCCCGCAGTCATCGCGGAGTTGACCGGCGAGAATCTCGGCTGGTCGACCCTGGAAGCCGCGTCGGCGAGCGCGAACGGCACGTTCCGCGATGGCGTGCTCGAGGTCGACACGCTCACGGGCAGGCTGGCCGGCGGCTCGGTGGACGGCCGCGCGCGCATCGCATTCGCCGCCGACAGTGAGCCGAGCACGGCAATTGTCAGCTGGTCCGGTGTGGATCTCTCCGAGATCGCTGGTGGCACCGGGCTGAAGGCCGGCGTGCTGGCCTCCGGGCGTGCTGCGGTCGAATGGCAGTGGCCCGGCGGACCGGCCGCGACGGTGCGCGCGCGCCTTGATGCCGATGCCCGGCTGACGTCGGGTGATCAGGCCGTGAATCTCACCGCGAACGCCTCGGGTACCGGAGCCGACTGGCGCGTGGACGTCGAGTCAGCCGACGGCGACGAGACGGTACTCCGGGCCGGCGTCAACCTGACCCTCGACGACCGGGCCTGGACTGACTCGGCGATCTCCGGAGCGGCGAGCCTCGCAGCACCCGACATCCAGCGCGTCCTGCGAATCCTCGACGCGGCCGGCATCCCGCTCGGCGCATTGGATATCTCGTCGGCGTCGGGTTCGGCGGCGCTCGCGGCGACGCTCGACGGCACGCTCGAGGCATTGACCGTCGCCGGCAACCTCGAGGGCCGGTCCGTCGTCCTCGCCGGATCGCCCCCGGCGCATGCGACAGCCACGTTTGCACTGGCCACCGGTGACGGCACGTCAACCGGACAATTCCAGCTCGACCTGCCCGACCTCGCGCCCTGGGCCGGCGCCGTGTTTCCCGAGCTCGGCCTGCGCGGCGGGTTGACGGCCACTGGCGGGTGGTCGGGCCCCCTCGACGACCCGACTGCCATCGTCGACCTCGCTGGTCGAGAGCTAGTGGCGAGCGGCATCGAGATCACCAGCCTCAGCGCCAACGGCAGCGCGAGCGTGGCGGCCGTCGACATCCTGCGCGCTGAACTGCATGACGCCGGCGGCGGTGTTCTCACGTTCGAGGGGCGCTACGACCTGGTCACCAGACACCTCTCGATCACCGCCAGCGGCTCGGGCCTCCAGGCGACCTTTCCAGCCGCGCCAGGCACGCTCACCGACGCGATGACGTTGTCTGACGCGTCGATGTCGGCCACCGTCGAGGGTCTCGTCGAAGACCTGAGCGGCGAGGCCGCAGTGTCGGTTCGCTCGGTGCGCGCAGGCACACAGGACCTCGGCACGGTCGACATCGACGCGACATTCGCCAACGGCACGGCGGCCCTGCGCCTGCGCGTGCCGGCTCTGGGCACGACCGCTCAGGCGAATGTCGACCTCACGGCGCCGTACACGTTCACCGGCAGTGGCACGCTGGATTCGACCGAGCTCGCCAGGGTGGCGCGCGCCGCGGGCCTGTCGCTCGAAGACCCTGCCGATCTCGCCGGTTCGGTGGACGGGTCGATCGACTTCAGCGGGCAGCTCGGGGACGGCTCCGCCCTGTCGGCCACCGTGGCCCTGACGCCGGCCGACGTCGTGCTCTTCGGCGTGCCGATACAGGCGCAGGACGGCCTTCGGCTGATTGTCGCCGACGGCCGTATCGGCATCGACCGCGCTCGCGCTGCTCGTCGGCGACGTCTCGATCGACGCCACGGGCGAGGTCGGCACGGGTGCTGCTGCCGAGGGGTCGCTGCAACTCGACGTCAACGGCAGATTGGAATCGCTCGGTCCGTGGCTCGCCCGTTTGGATCGGCCAAGTCCGTGGGCGACCGACGGCCGGATCGCGGGCCGCCTGGAGGCCGTTCGAACGGCGTCGGGTCTCCACGTGACCGGCACGGTCGAGTCGGCAATTGCCAGCGTCCGCCACGGCGACGAGTCCATAGCCGACGATCTGGCGCTCGCGTTCGAGCTCGACGGCACGCGGGTACATCTCCGCCAACTCACCGGATCGCTGTTGTCGGGTCAAACGGACATCACGGGAAGCGCGCCTCTCGCCTGGCTCAACGAGTGGCTCCCGGCCAGCGTGCATCTGGCGTCTCCGGCCGTCGACGAACCGGGCGTCGTCGACGGTACGTTCACATTCGACGTCGCCGCGGCGCTCGCCCGTGCCGACGTACCGCTCCAGCAGGAGGTCGGCGGTATCGTCAGCGTCACGGCCAGGCTGAGCGCGACCGCGCTCACGCTCGAGGCAGCCACGGGCGACATCACCATCGACCGCGGCGAGATGACCACGCTCAACCGGACGTTCGCCCAGGCCCAACCGACGGTTCTGCGACTGGCTGGGCGCCAGCTGATCGTCGAGACGCTGGACTGGAGAGGCCAGAGTGGCGACATCGCCGGGGGCGGGGCGATCGGCCTGGCGGCCGACGTCGACACGAACCTGAGCTTCGTTTTCGACACGACGCTGCGGGTGCTCGATGCGTTCGTTCCCGGCCGCTCGACCGGCACGATCCGGGGCACGCTCGACGTCGGCGGACATCCGGGCGACTGGTCCGTCGCGACGGAGGTGACACTGGCCGACGCCAGCTGGCTGCTTCCCGAAGCCCGCCTGTTCTTCGCCGACTGGTCCGGCCAGATGCAGGTGACCGACGAGGGCGTCGTGGTGTCGGCCCTCGAGGGGCAGCTCAATGGCGGCACGATCACCGTGACCGGACGGCTGCCGTTCGGGACGGGACCGGAAGGTGACGGCCTGACGATTGTCGCGCGAGAAGTTCTGCTCGACATTCCGAAGGGGCTGCACAGCCAGGCCGTCGCCGATCTCCGATGGATCCCACGCGACGGCGCGTCCGTGCTCGCCGGGTCGGTCACGCTCACCGCCAATCGGTATCGGGAGCCCGTCACGCGCATGCTCGAGATGGTCGACACACTCTCGAGGTCGAGCCGCGGGAGCGCCAGCGAAGACAGCGCGCTGCCCGACTGGCTGGCCTCGACCACGCTCGACATCGCACTGAGCGTCACCGATCCGGTGATTCTCGACAACAGCCTCGGCACCGTGGAGTTCGTGCCGGACCTGCGCCTCACCGGCACGGTTGGCAGCCCGGCTCTTGCCGGCGACATCGGCGTGCTCGACGACGGCCGCATCAGCATCGGCGGTCGACGATACAGGCTGCGCGAGAGCCGGCTGCGCTTCGTGCCCGCCGAGGGACTGGCACCCACACTGGATGTGGTCGGCGAAACCCGTGTCGGCGACTACGACGTCGTGTTGCGCATCTCGGGCAGGCCGGATCAGATCGAAACCAGCTTCAGCTCCTCGCCGCCGCTCAGCGAGCGCGACCTGCGGTCGCTCCTCGTCACCGGACAGGTCGAAAGCGCAGGCACGTCGTCGGACGAATTTGCCCTCGAGGCCGCGTCGACCGACATCCTGGGCCTGGCGGGCAAGTTCGTCGGGCTCGATTCGGTCCGGCTGGGCGCCGCCGACCTCGATATCGTGTCGAAGGACGCGCGGACCGCGCAGCACCTGACCGTGTCGAAGTCGTTCGGCCGCATGTTCGAGCTCATCCTCTCGGAGAACCTCGAAGACGGGCCGCTGACATGGGTCGTGGTGTGGAAGCCGTTGACCGGATACGAGTTCCGGTTCGCGTCAGTCGAGAACACCGAGACAACGGTCGAGTTCCGGCAGGAGCTGCTGTTTGGCCCCGGCGCATCGAGAGCACGGTCGGCTCGCCCGGACACGCCCGCCACTCCGCAGCCGCAGATTGCCGGCATCGAGATCACGGGGAACCCCGGCTTCAGCGAAGCGGAACTGTCGAGCGCCCTTCGCCTCAAGCCGGGACAGCGCTTCGACATCCGGCGGTGGATCGACGACCGGGTCCGGCTCGAGCGGTTCTACCGGGACCGCGACTACCATCGCGTCCGCATCGTGCCGACCCGCATCGAGGGAGATTCGGTCGGCAGCCCGCGCCGTTTGTCGCTCAGATACGACATCGATCGCGGACCGCGCACCGTTATCGAGGTCGCG
This sequence comes from uncultured Acidobacteriota bacterium, assembly GCA_963752045.1. Taxonomy (GTDB): domain Bacteria; phylum Acidobacteriota; class Vicinamibacteria; order Vicinamibacterales; family SCN-69-37; genus DATKDF01. The sequence goes on from CAVVWN010000007.1 coordinate 65,680, forward strand.
GGCGACGACCTGCCCGCCGACGCGGTGAAAGAGATGCAAGAGGAATGGGGCGGCGTGCCGATCGCCGACATCCTCCGCGATGAATTCGAGCGCATCGCCCGCCTCGCGTTGGCCCGCCGCGGCTACTTTCGGGCCACCGTCGGCGCCGAGTTCACCACGTTGACCGACGAGCTCGAGCAGGCGGTGCTCACGGTCGACCGCGGAGCGCGCACGCGGCACCAGCTGATCGCCTGGAGCGGCAACCGGGCGGTGACGGCCGCGGACCTCGACGCGATCGCCGCGGAACTGCCGGCCGAACTGAGTCCGTTCGTCGACCCCCCGGCGCTCGTCAGGGACATCACGGCGCGGTACGCCGAAGCGGGCTTCTTCGATACCGAGGTCGTCGTGGGCGCGACCGCGTTCGATGGCGACACGGCCACACTGCCCATCGCGATTGTCGAAGGCCCGGTCTCGCGTGTGACGTCACTCGCACTCGAAGGCGTCGCCCCCGATCGACTCGATGGCGCACGGGCGGCGGTCGACCTGCCCGACGGTTCGACGTTCGGCTCGAGAACCGCCATCGAGGCACACCGGCGCCTCGAAGGTTTCTACGCCGACCTCGGCTATCGCGATGCCGCGGTCACCTACAGCGTCGACCGCTCGCCCGAGGGTTCGGTCGCCCTGGCGATGACGGTCGACGAAGGGTTGCCGCATGTCGTGAGCGACGTGCAGGTGTCGGGCGTCGAAAGCACGAGCCGCACGCTGGTCGATCGCGCCGTGACGCTCGCCCCGGGCCAGGAGGCTGGCCGGCAGCGCGCCCTCGACACACGCCGGAACCTGTACGACATCGGCACGTTCCGCCAGGTGGACGTCACGTTCGAGCCATCGGCGCTGGCCGCCGAACCGGGCGCGACGATTCCCGTCTGGGCCTCGGTGTCGGTCGAGGAACCGAGAAAGTACCAGCTCCGCTACGGCGTGCAGATATCGAGCAACTACACGGTGGCGACCGGCTTCGGCAAAACAGCGTTCGGCGCGACCGCCGAACTGCGCGACCGCAACTTCCTGGGACGGGGCATGCAGGCCAGCGTGGGCGCCCGCTACGACACCGACATCCAGGCGTTCAGCGTGCTGCTCTCGATGCCTCGGACCTTCGGGCGCGAGATTCGCACGAACATCTTCGCGCGCGAGCGCCGCGAGATTACCGACGCCGATGTATTGACCTTCGAGGACCGCCGGCGGGACTTCACGTTCGAACAGCGCTGGCGGCCGCGGCAGACGTTCGAGATGGCCTGGAGCTACGCCTTCGGGTACCGGGCCTTCCGCCTGTCGGCGCCGGGCGATCTGGAAGACGAATCGGGCGGCTTCCTGGCCGGCCCGACCGCTCTCGGTCGTCCTCGACCATCGCGACGATCCGTTCGACGCCACGAGCGGCTGGTTTCACTCGTCGAGCATCCAGGGCGGCCTCGAGTGGCTCGGCTCGGACCTCGACTACAGCCGGTACCTCGGACGGCAAACGCACTACGTCTCGTTCGGACCGTTGACGTTTGCCGGTGGCGGCAGGTGGGGCACGCTCGACGCCTATCGAGGCGCGCCGCCTCTCTCGGTGCTCGACCTGTTCTTCACTGCCGGTGGCACGAACACCATCCGTGGCTATCCCGAAGGCTCGCTGTCGGCGGCCACGATCGAAGTCGTCAGGTTCGGCGACCTGCTGCTCATCCTTCCCGAGCCCCTGAAGGTGGGCGGCCCGGAGCTGCTCGTGCTCAACGGCGAGGTCCGCTATCCGGTTTTCCGACTGGATCCGGGGCGTGATCTTCGTGGATGCCGGCAACACGTTCCTCAGCTGGAACGACATCTCGGCATCGAAGATGGCGGTTGGCGGCGGGCTGGGCATCCGCATCCGAACGCCGCTCGCGCCGCTCCGCTTCGATTTCGCGTATCCGCTCACGACGGGCTTCGGCTACCGCGGGCTGCGTATTCACTTTTCGATCGGGCAGATGTTCTAGGCGCTGGGGTAAGATCCTCGGCGCGCCGCTCATGATCGTCCAGATTGCCGTCGCGCTCGCTCTGACGACCGTTACCGTGCTGATCCACGCGCTCGGCACGATCGCGGCCATCCGGCGCCTGACGCGAGTGATCCAGACAAAGCAGCGGCTCGACTGGCTCGGGCTCGGCGCGCCGCTGGCCTTCCTCGTGAGCAGTCTCCTCACGCTGGCCGTGGTCGAGGTGCTCGTGTGGGCGGCCGTCTACCGGTGGGCCGGTCACCTGCCGGACTTCGAAACGGCGGTCTATTTCTCGTTCACGAGTTACACCACGGTCGGCTACGGCGACGTCGTGCTGCCGCTTGGCGGCCGGCTGCTCGGCCCAATCGAGGGCGCCGTCGGGGTCCTGATGTTCGGCTGGTCGACCAGCGTGCTCGTCGCAGCCATCAGCCGGATCGCCGCGTCGATGGGCAGCTCGGCTGCCGGCGACGGCCACTGATCGAACCGGTTCTGCGCCATGCTGAAAACGTTACTGATTGTCGTGTTCGTGGCGTACGGCATTCCGCTCTTCAAGCTGCGGTACCGCTGGCGGGCGACCGTGTATCGAATGACGGACTGGAAAATCAACGTTCTGCCGTGGTTCGGACACGACATAGCCGCGCTCTTCACCAACCGGTACTTTCACACCGACGACGAGCGCGCGATGGCCCGGCGCTTCCGCTGGTACCTCGCCGGCTACTTCGCGCTCCTGGCCGTCATCCTCTGGTTACCCTGACCCATGCCGAACGCACCAGACCTACTCGTCACCCTCGCGCTCAGCCTGGCGATCCAGGCCGTGTTCTTCGTCTTTGCCGCGTCGTTCAAGACGGACAAGGTGACCGATCTTTCCTACGGCCTGACGTTCATCCTCCTGGCGGTGTTCCTGCTGTTCAGGCACCCGCCGATGACCGGACCGTCGCTTGCGGTGACCGCGATGGTCGTCCTGTGGGGCGTGCGGCTCGCCGGGTATCTCCTCGTTCGCATCGTGCGCATGAAGCGCGACAAGCGGTTCGACGGCATCCGCGAGCACTTCTGGAAGTTCTTTCAGTTCTGGTTCTTCCAGGGTGTCGTCGTGTGGATCATCATGGTGCCGGTCATCTTCTGGTTCGGCGCGCCTGGCCGGTGGAACCTGTGGATGACGATCGGCGTTCTGGTCTGGGCGACTGGCCTCGTCATCGAAACCGTCGCCGACGCGCAGAAGTTCCGATTCAAGTCGCAGCCGGGCGGTGGCGGGCGCTGGATCGACGCGGGCCTCTGGCGCCTCAGCCGCCACCCGAACTACTTCGGCGAGATCCTCTGCTGGTGGGGCGTGTTCCTGTTCACCTCACGGGACCTCGGCGCGTGGATCTGGGCCGGCGCCATCGGACCGGTGACGTTGACCCTGATCCTCCTCTTCTTCACCGGCATCCCGACGCTCGAGAAGAGCGCGCGCGAGAAGTGGGGCGACGACCCCGAGTACCGGGCTTACCGCGAGCGGACGCGCCTGCTCGTGCCGTGGCCCAAGTGATGAAGGTCCGAGGGTCCGAGGGTCCGAGGGTCCGAGGGTCCGAGGGTCCGAGGGTCCGAGGGTCCCCGGAGTTCGCGGATAGGGTACGCTCGCCAGCCTCGTTTGGAGGAGAGTCGGCGACCGCCAGCTCGTTCCTCGGACCTTCGGCCCCCTTGATCCCTGACACGGCGCAGATTAGCTACTTGGGTCGCCCGCTCGTCCCTCCGGCCGACGGCCGACCCCAAGGTCTGCAGGTCCCCAGGCCCGAGCTCTAGGGCCGGGTGACGTGAATTCTGAACCGCGCGTAGAACGTCCCGATGTGCGTTCTCGGCCCTTTTCTGTTTTCGCGCATCACGCGCGTGATCGCGGGGTCCTGGCCGATTGGCTCGATGGACCAGTCGTTGCACCCGCCGGCGTCGGCGGCATTGCAGACCACCAGGGCGTCCGTCGTCTCCAGAAAGCCGTTGGACGAGCGCGCCGCCCCCTTGTGGTACGTAATTCCGCTGAAGACGAAGTTGGTGCCGAGCGGACATTCAAGAGAACTGCTCGCCGTCATCGTCTTCATGCTGCGGTTGACCTTCGTGCACATGGTGTGGATGTTGCCCGGTACGAGCTGCGTTCCCCAGTAGGGCGGCGTAGCAGGCACGAGGTAGGCCGGCTCGCCCAGTTGCACGGCGTCGTCCAAATCCAACGCGATGCCGAATCTTCTTCCCGCTGTCCCCGGCGAAAACTGCCAGTCGCCATGCGTGAGTCCGTTGTACACGTTGGCCGTGAGGATTGATTTCACTCCGCCGACGTTGTGGACATACGCGCCAAGACCATCGCCGAGTATGTCTGCGGGCAATCCATTTTCGTCAAGGTGCTCGATGTAGGTCGTGACCGAAAGGTCGCCCGACGGCTTCGCGGCCATTGCGTCTGGGCTTTGTGATGTGGGCGCCACCGGACTCGTCCCCTCAGGTCCGAATTCGGAACACGCCGTGTTGAAAACAAATAGAAGACCGAACGGTGCCAGTGCTTTCAGTTTCATGAAATGTCCTCACAAGTAATCAAGTAATAACGACGGCCAGCAGTAAACCGGAAAACTGCTCCAGACTCGGACCGTCGGACCCTAGGACCTTCGGACCTTCGGACCTTCGGACCCTCGGACCTCCTGGCCATCGGCGTAGGGATTGCCGTCGGAGCAGATGTCACAGCTTTGGTTGGCTGAGTCCGTATCTTCAATCGTCACTGACAGGGCGACCGGTGTCTGACCGCCCCCACCTGCTCCAGGCTTCTTCTTGCCTTGCCTGGCCATCGGCTGAGTGGCCAGCAGGGACACGGCGAGGACAGATACGAGCAGGGCGACTCGATTCATGGGAAGACTCCCACCCGCGTTTCTACGCAAATGGCCGTCCGGAGTCCTTATGGAAACCTGATCTTGGGGTGATCACGCGAGAAACCCGGCCTTCCTGGCCCTGATCCCGAGGCTTCTCCGGGGCGACGTCCGAATCGGCCGCCGCGGCCTACGGGCGCCAGCCGAGCTCCCGCCGGCTGAAATCGAACTGCAGGAAGGAAGAGCCCAGGACGGTTGGCGCAAGGAGGCCCTTCACGGGGCGGGTCGCGACCGGAGCCTCGGCGACCACTGCCTGCAGGTTGTTCACGCGCCAGGCGCCGACCCTGAGCTCCGGCAGAAGCAGCCCCTGAATCGCCACCGTGCCCCCGAGAATGGACGCGGCAATCGCCCCCGCCTGTTCGAACGTGCGGTCGCCGGTCGGCAGGAACAGCACGACGTGGCTCGCCCCCGTGTCGACGATGAGCTCGGCGGGAACGCCGCCGATGTCGACGCTGACCACGGGGAACACGGGGTCCGGTCCCAGCGGGATGAGGTGACGGGTTCGGGTCCCCACCCCGAACGACAGGCGCCGGCGCGCGTAGTCGATTGCGAAGCTCGCGCGACCGAGCACGTCCATGCCGATGATCCCGTCGAGCCGGTCGAGTCCAAGCGATTCAGTCGTGGCGGACAAGTCGGTCGAGACGACTCTAAGGTCGTCCGCGCGTACGTCACCAATGCGCAGATCGGGAAGCACGACCTCCGCGCCCGCCATCGTCCTCCCGAACGTCAAGACCGACGTGGCCCGGCCCGTGAGTCCGAGTGAGGCAGCCACCGGTGTGTCGACGACCGTCCGGCTCGTGCCGGTGTCGACCAGCAGCCGAAGCTCGTCGCGGGCTCCGGCGCTGGCAGAGATGACAATCAGATGGCCCCGGTGGAGCTCAAAGGCCACATCGACGGGTGCGTTCGAGGTCAAGCCGCAGCAGAGAGCTGCGGCCATGACGAGCATGGCAACTCGGCCTGGCATGGCAATGTCCCCCGCCTACGGTGTATGCGGGGGACCCCAGCCGAGTCCTTATGGCTATGCGAGGTTCTACCGATGAACCGCCGATGTTCTGGTGATTCTCGGTTCCTCCGTCGTCCGGAGTTTGCGTTAGCGAGTCGCCCTTGAGGCGGTGCCGGAAGGCTGTATTCCAGAATCGGCAACGAGTTGCGCCGAGGCCTCGAGCTCGCGGAAGAACGGGTGATCGGGATCGGCCACGGACATGAGCTGCCTGACCTGCGCTTCGAGCGCGTCGGCATCATCGGCCCTGCCGGCCCGACGGTAGGCACCGACCAGCTTCACCTGCGCCTTGATCCACCAGGCGCCAGTCAGCCCAGGAACGTTGTAGACGGGCTGAGTCACGACGGCCTCTTCGAGCACGCGAATAGCCTGTGAAGCGCTGCCTGAGCGCTCCCACATGTCGGCCAGCGTGACCGATGTGTCGTAAAAGCCGGATGTCGGGTTCTCGCGGCGGATGTCCACGACCTGCTGGAGCGCTGTCGCCGCCTCACGGAAACTGCCGCTCGCCGCAGTCTCGAGCGCCCGTACATGAAGGCGGGCGGTCTCGCTGGCATACCCTCCGGCAATGATCTCATGAGCCCGATCGAACAGGCCAACGTGGGTGTATGGCACCGGATTGTGAGCCCAATCCACTTCCGAGAGCAGGTCTCGCATACTCGCCAGGTCGTCGAAGAGGTCTGCGATACGGAACAGATTCGTCGCGCGCTGACCGGGGTGGGCGCCACGTTCGAACACCGCGCGCGCCCGCTCGATCCGCCCAAACGCAAGCCAGAACAAGCCATTCGCCGTGACGAGCGAGTCCCGCATGAACTCTGTCTGTCCGGCTATCGTGTTCTCGATGCCCTGCACCGATTCAAGGGCAGCCTGGTAATCGCCACCGGCCCACTGCTGGTACGCGTCGAAGTGAAGGACCCAGGCCGCGCGCCAACATGAATTCTCGCGCTGTCCGGCCTCCGGCGTGAGTAGCGCGCCTGCCCGGTCGGCGTACGAACGAGCCTCTGGGTGGCCCAGCAGGACGAGATCCTGCGCTGCGTCCGCCATCGCGTCGAAGTCACCGGGCAGCATCCGGGCAATCGCGATGCTCTGGCGGGCCATCGCCTGCCATTGCCCTTTCGCGGAGTACAACGTACGCAGGAGCGTCCTGGTTCGCAGCTCGAAGACACTCGGCCTCGCCATCTCCAGCGCTTCCAGCGCCGCCAGTGCCTCACTGCTGCGGTCGAGAACGCTGAGTGCCGCCCCGCGGATAAAGAGCTGCTCCTCACGCGAAACGCCTTCGGCCAATACGAGGCTCTCCTGTGCCACCTGCCGGTAGGCGTCCGGATTCGGAGTGCCACCCATGTACGCCAGCCCGCTCTGTTCCGCCGTGCGCAGGACCATCGCCAGCCAGACCTTCGCCATCGCGAACTCGGGATCGAACCGGAGCGCCTCACGGAACTTCTCGAAGACCGCCTCCCACGGTCCGTCGATGCTCGCCCAATTGGCATCGGCCACCTCGACTGCCTGCGCAAACAACTGGAGGGCCTGGAGCGACGATGTCGTGACCGAAGGCAGCGGGCTTGCAGGCGGCCGCGAAGCCGTGACGGACGCGAATCTGGCCATCCTGCGCAGGTCCTGTCTCAATTCCGCCTCATTGGCTCCGTGGAAGGCGAAACTCGCGAGCGCGTCGCCACTCGAGTCGGTCAACTGAACCGACACCATCACGTCGTCGCCGACTTCAAGCGCGCGGCCTGTGACAAGGGCGGCGATGTCTGTGTCGCGGGCCATCACTTGCCGGGCCGTCTCGGGGTCGAGAATCGCATTTGGGCGGCGCATGCGGGCGAGCACGGCCGACAGCCGCCCGGCCGGCACGAGCGCAAGGTTGCCGTGACGCCCGACCTCCTGCTCGAGCAGGCCCGTGATCGTGTCGGCCAAATCGCTCCGACTCGTCCGGTTCTCGAACGGCGCGAGGAGCACGAGCGCGGGCCCGGTGGCTGAGACGGTCTCCGCCCAGGGACGCGACCACAGCAGGAGACTCGCGAACATCGCGACAAGCGAGGCCACGATCGCGACACCCCTCTGGGAGGCCCCCGGCGACGTTGCGGATGGCACCGCGTTCGGCCCCTGCGCCGGGATCATCTCGGGTCGCAACGACTCGACGCCAGGAGGGGCGCCGATGACGGCGATATCGATAGCCGAGACTTCCAGCTGCCCTACTACGGCGGGCATCAACCGGTACCCCCGCTTCGGAATCGTCTCGATGATGCGCGGCCGGCGTGCATCGTCTCCAAGCGCGCGACGCAGCTCCGACATCGCGCGCGTGAGGGAATCTTCGCCCACGATCACGCCCGGCCACACCGAGTCCAGCAGCGCCGCTTTGCTCACGACGGCGCCGGACGACTCGGCGAGCCGCACGAAGAGCTCCATCACCTTCGGCTCGACACGGACGACTTCGTCACCGCGGCTGAAGGTGTTCAGGTCTGGACGAGCCGTCCAGCCGTCAAAGACGATCGGGCCGAACATTGGAACCATGCACCGAACCTGGCATACCGGGAGGAATGCCCGGGAGGATACCAGTGTCTGGCCTGCGTTGTCACCACGACTCCGGCTCTCCCGACGGCGGAGGGGCGCCGGCATGTTACAGTCGGAGGCTTAGATATTTGGTCTCAGATCAGTCTTCCGGAGGGACTTTGTGGGATCACCGCGGATTGTCATCACGGCGCCGCTCACCGAGATCATCGACCACGCAGGCTACTTCATCCAGATGAGCCTGGCGTCGCTGCCCATCTGGCTCGAAGGCATCATCGATCGGAAATACCCGACCTGGCGTGAGCTCGAATGGAATGCCGACGGGTCGGCCCGGTACATGCCGGCCGGCGCGCGCGTGCTCGAAGCCTCTCTGCTCCGCCGCTTCCCGGCCGAGGACGTCGTGTGCTGCTACCCGGACGACGTCGACAAGTTCATCGGCCCTGAAACACGCGTCGTCGCCATCTCGACACACAACCCGATTGGCGTCACGTTTGCGGCCGGCGTCTACACGTCCATCTTCGGCTCGGCGAAGCAGCCCATCAACTCGCACTACTCGCGGCAGATGTTCGCGCGCGTGAAGGCAAGCCCCTACCGCCATCAGTTCAAGGTCATCGTCGGCGGATCGGGCGGCTGGCAGATTGCGCAGACCGATTCCTGGGAGGAGCTTTCTGTCGACTGCGTCGTCGAGGGCCGGAGCGAGTCGGCCGACACGCTCGACCTGTTCGACAAGGCGATTGCCGGCGAGCCGATTCCGCGGCAGCTCGACGTCCACCATCCGAAAGACCGCGAGTCCATCATCTTCCCCGACAAACGCACGACGTTCGGCGTCGTCGAGATGACGACCGGGTGCGGGCGGCGCTGCCAGTTCTGCCTGCCGGACCTCAACCCGCAGATCGACATGCCGAAGGACCGCATCATGGCGTCGGTCCGCGCGAACGTCCGCGATGGCAACAAGCAGATCTCGCTGGCCACCGAGGACATGTTCATCTGGGGCCAGGTGCAGACCGACACGCCGTTCTACTTCCCCAATCGCGAGGCGCTCCTGGATCTCTACGGCAGCATCGTCAACACGCCGGGCGTCGAGCAGCACGTGCTCAGCCACTCGACGATGGCGCCGGCCGTGGTGGATCCGGTGCTGATTCGGAAGCTCTCGGAGATGTTGCTCGACAAGAGCCCGATCCGCGTGCCGATGCTGAGCTCGCACCCCGACAAGAAGGTGCTCGTGCCGCTCATCGGCCTCGAGACGGGTTCGGTGCGGCTCGCGAAACAGATCATGCCGAGCAAGGGCGTGCCGTTTCCGATTGACGAATGGCCCAGCGTCATCGTCCGCGGGCTGGAGATTCTCAACTCGAACAACTGGTTCCCGGCGATCACGCTCATCATCGGCAGCCCGGGGGAGACCGACGAAGACGTCAAGGCGACGATCGACCTCATCATGGAAGTCGAACGCCGCGGCCTCTTCGCCTTCTTCATCCCGTCGATCTTCACGCCGCTGCACGACACGCGCATGGCGAACAAGCGCGGCGTGGACGAGACGGCCCAGCTGACGTCGCTGCAATGGCAGTTGCTGATGAAGTGCTGGAAGATGAACCTGCGCCCGGGCCAGGCCAGTTGGTGGGGCCCGACGGCGTGGCGCGTCGGCGCCGTCGGACTCTGGGCCTGGAAGCTGCGGAAGCTCAACGGCCCGTCGTTCACCTGGCCGCTGCTCAATTTCGCGAGCGCGCTGCCCGAGTCGTGGATGACGAAGATGGGCAAGCTCTACGAGGGCCGGCCACTCAACATCAAGACGCGCCAGGAACTGCTCGCCACCATCCGGCCCAACCAGCGCCGCTACATCCGCACCGACACCGGCGACATCCCGGAAGACTGGGCCGAAGTCACCGAAGGCGTCGCGTAGGGGGACGGGTCTGTTTTCCACAGTTTGGGCGACTTGGGTGCCAGGTCTCCATTGGGCATTTGGCCCATGGAGACCTGGCACCTGAAGCGCCCAAACTGTGGAAAACAGACCCGTCCCCCTATAATCCGGCGATGAGCTTGGCACCCGGTGAGCGCATCGGCGCATACGAAATCGTCGGCGCGATCGGCGCAGGCGGCATGGGTGAGGTCTATCGCGCGCGCGACACGAAGCTCGACCGCGACGTCGCGCTGAAGGTGCTGCCCGCGCTCTTCACCGACGACCCGGACCGGCTCGCGCGCTTCGAGCGCGAGGCCAAGAGCCTCGCCGCCCTGAACCATCCGAACATCGCCCAGATCTACGGCCTGGAGGGGGACGGGTCTCCTGCATCACTGCGGGAGACCCGTCCCCTCGCCATCGTCATGGAGCTCGTCGAAGGCGAAGACCTGGCGGCTCGCATCACTCGCGGGCCGGTGCCGCTGGACGATGCTCTCGCGATCGCACGGCAGGTAGCGGACGCGCTCGAAGCGGCACACGAGCGCGGCATCGTCCACAGGGATCTGAAGCCGGCCAACATCAAGGTCACGCCTGACGGCACGGTGAAAGTGCTCGACTTCGGGCTGGCCAAGGCCGTGGCGGGGCCGGAAGAGTCGGCCTCCGGCACGAACGTCGCCAACTCGCCCACGCTCACGGCGCGCGCCACCCAGATGGGCATGATTCTCGGCACGGCCGCCTACATGGCGCCCGAGCAGGCCAAGGGGCGCCCGGTCGATCGGCGCGCCGACATCTGGGCCTTTGGCGCCGTGCTGTTCGAAATGCTGGCGGGCCGGCGCGCCTTCGAGGGCGACGACGTGTCGGAGGTCCTCGCGTCGGTCATCAAGGGCGAGGCGCACTGGGACGCGCTGCCGGCCGATACGCCGCCGGCCGTGCGCCGGCTGATCGAACGGTGCCTCCAGAAGGACCCCAGGCGCCGGTTGCGCGACATTGCCGAGGGCATGCTGCAGCTCGACGAGGGGCTCGTGGCGTCCGCTCCCGAATCGGCGGCCGTGATGCCGGCCGCGCCAGCCGCTCCGCTCTGGCGACGAGCGCGGCCGATCGCAGCTGCCGTCGCCATCACCGCGGCCGTGACCTACGCGCTGACGACGGCGCGGGCGCCCGCCCCGCCACCGGCAGACGCCGTCACCTTCACCGTGTCGCCGAAGGGCCTGACACAACAGCGCCGCGCAGCCACGATCGCCCTGTCGGACGACGGAAGGCAGCTCGCGTATCTCAGCCTGGACCGCGAGAACAGGCGTTGGCAGATCTATCTGCGTCCGCTCGATCAGTTGAGCGGCGTACCAGTCGCCGGCACCGAGAACGCCGCGGCCCCGTTCTTCTCGCCCGACGGCCAATGGCTCGGGTTCCTCGACTCCGGGATTACGCACGCTGCGGAAGGTGCCGGTTGGCGGAGGCGCCGGCACGCTCATCGCCGAGTCGCCCGAGTTCATCAGCGGCGCCGACTGGGGACCTGATGACGTCATCATCTTCGGGACCGCGTCGGGCCTGTTCAAGGTGCCGGCCGACGGCGGGGTGCCGGAAGCCGTCACGACGGCCGAAGAGCGCGTGACCTTCAACCCCGGCCATCGATGGCCGTCAATCGTGCCCGGCGCGGGGGTCGTGCTCTTCACGGTACCAGGCAGCGAAGCGGACTCGCTGCGGCTCGCGGCCGTCACGCTTTCCACCGGCGTCGTCACCGAACTGGGCATCGACGGCACGCAGCCCCGCTACCTGCCAACGGGTCACATCGTGTTCGCGACGGTTGACGGAGCCCTTCGAGCCGTCCCGTTCGACGTATCGGCACTCACCGTCACTGGGAGCGTGGTCCCACTCGTCACCGGTGTCGACGTGGGAGCGGGCGGGGCGGCGAACGTATCGGTGGCCGGCTCGGGGACGCTCGTGTACATGCCGGGAACCGGCGGACTGGAACGGCCTCTCTCTCTGGTGTGGGTCGATCGTGAAGGGCGCGAGTCGCCGGTGGCTGCCGAACCAAGGCCCTACATATACCCCCGCATCTCTCCGGACGGACAGCGAGTGGCCGTCGAGGTTCGTGGAGACGAGGAGGACGTCTGGATCTGGGACTTCGGCATCGAGTCGCTTCGCCGGCTGACGACAGACCCGGCGCCGGATCAGTATCCGGTCTGGACACCGGATGGCCTGCGCATCGTCTGGGGCTCGCGGCGCAACAACGAGAACGGGGTGTTCGTCCAGAATGCCGACGGGACGGGTCAGGCCGAGCAACTCGCCACCTCCGACGTCGAGCTGTCACCGAATGCGATGCTGCCCGACGGCTCGGGCGTCGTCGTGCGGACCTTCACGACGCTCGCGTCCGACACGAATCTGGCGTTCGTCCCGCTCGACGTCCCGGGTGATGTCCGGATGCTCCTCGACACGGCTTTCGGCGAGGCGAATGCCTCGCTCTCTCCCGACGGCCGGTGGATCGCCTATCAGGACGGCACGACCGGACGGGCGGAGGTGACGGTGCGCCCGTTCCCGAATCTGGACGATGGCAATTGGCAAATCTCGACGCGCGGAGGCCGGGAGCCGGTCTGGTCGCGCGACGGGCGGGCCGTGTTCTACCTCGGCCCCGACGACCTGATGATGAGCGTGGCGGTCACGACGGCCCCCACGTTTGGACATCAGCCGCCGCAGCCGCTCTTCGACGCGTCGGCCTACGTCCGAAACATCGGCCGCAATTACGACATCGCCCCGGACGGGCGGTTCCTGATGATCAAGCGCCCCGAGGCCGACACCGAGCGCGCGCTGGACCTGGTGTTCGTCCTCAACTGGCTCGACGAGGTAAAGGCGCGGGTCAGGCCGCGGTAGGGGGACGGGTCTGTTTTCCACAGTTTGGGCGCTTCAGGTGCCAGGTCTCCGCGGGGCAAACGCCCCACGGAGACCTGGCACCGGGCCGGCCCAAACTGTGGAAAACAGACCCGTCCCCCTGGACACGCGCCCCTAGACGCGCGAGCGTAGCGTGTACAGCCCGGTGCCGACGAGCCCGATCCCGCCGCCGATGAGGAAGGTCGCATCGGGCCCGATGCGCGACCAGAGCACGGCGGCGACGACCGGCGCCAGGCAGAACGCGAACGATCGCACGCCCCAGTAGAGGCCAATCGCGCGCGCGCGGACCTCGGGCGGGAACCCCATCGAGATGAGTGCCTTCCTGGCCGGCTCGCCGATCTCGCGCAGGCCGTTGATCATGTACGTCACGACCAGCCCGGCCAGCACCGGCACTCCGAAGTAGGCGCACGCCTTCGGCAGAAGCACCAGGCAGATCGGAAACAACGAGAACAACAGGAACGTCGTGCCGATGAACGGCTTCGGCGAGGGCGACCGGTCCGCCCACTTCGCCACCGGCACGTAGGTGGCCAGCGCCGTCGCGCCCATGATGGCCAGCAGCCACCCGGCCGTCGTGCTCGCGGCCTGGTCGGTCCATCCCCACTCGGCCGTGAGCAGCGAGACGACGTAGAGCACGGCGAAGTCGCGCGCGAACCAGTCGCCCCACCGGATGAAAATCTCGGCCGTGAGCAACTGCTTCAGCTCCGGCGGCATCGTTCGGAGAATCGTTCGGAAAGGCACGTGCTTCGGCTCGGGCTTCGGCTTCAGCCGGTTCGTCAGCAGCAACTGCAGCACGACCGCGAGACCGACCAGCCCGAAAGCCAGCGTGAGGTTCAGCCAGTAGCCGACCAGTCCGAACACCAGGCCGCCGATCGCAGGGCCGACGATCTTCGGCAGGCGCTTCTGAATGCTCTGCATCGCGAACGCAATCGTGCGTCGCTCCTTGCGCACCTCGCTGCCGACCACATCGAACGTCGCCGGCACCGAGAGCGGCTCCCAGTTGGTCATGAGCAGCGCGCCGATGACGATGGGCCACGGGCCGGAGCCGGTGAGCATGATGATGAAGCCGGCCGCCATCGGCGCCGCCGACACGGCAAGCGCCACGCGCGGACCGAGCTTGTGCGCGATCGTACCGCCGGCGATGTACCCAAACCCCTCGAGGAGGTTCTTGGCGAAGCCGATGATGCCAACGTAGGTGGCCGCTTCGACGACGGCCGCAGCGGCATCGGCGGCCTCAGCCTGATCGCGCAGGTGCAGCGAGAGGAAGTTGCTCCAGATCTCCTCGCTCAGGCCCAGGCATCCGATGACCGCGAGCACGGCGAGCGAGGCGCGGTTGAGGCCGAGCCAGTCGGCGGCCCGCTCGCGGCGGCTCGCGCTGGGACCTGGTTGGTCAGTCACGCCCTGGATGCTCGTGCCGGCACTTCAGCGCCCCTCGATCGGAATGGGGACCTCTTCGTGCCACAGGTACCGTGCGAACCACTGCCAGTTGTGCCAGAGCGAGCCGAGCGCCTGGCGCGGCCGGGGGATGCCGTGCGTGCGGCCGGGATAGACGATCATCCGCGCCGGCACGCCGCGCTCGACGAGCGCGCGATAGAACCGGCGCGCGCCGGCCATCGGCACGATCGGATCGTCCTCGACGTGCTGGACGAGCGTGGGCACGGCCGCGCCACCGATGTACTCGAGCGGTGACGCGCGCCGGTACGCATCGTCTCGCTCCCAGGGCGGCCCGCCGAAGCTGAAATCACGGGTGGTGAAGTTGTCCCACTCCCAACCGTAGTGGGTGCCCCAGTCGGTGATGCCGGCCCCCACCGACGCGGCGGCGATCTCCGTCGACGTCGCCGAGAGGTATGCCGAGATGAACCCGCCGTAGCTCCAGCCCATGACGCCGACGCGTTCGGGATCGACGAGCCCGCGCGTCACGAGATACCGGATGCCGGCGAGCACGTCGCCCGAGTCGCCCGCGCCGATGCCCGCGCGGTGCAACCGCCTGAAGTCCGTCCCGTAGGCGGCCGAGCCCCGGTAGTTCGGCTCGAGCACGAGCGCGCCCTTCCAAAGCCAATGGACCACCGGATAGGTGGACCGGCCGAGGTGCCCGGCAATCGTCTCGACCGATGCGGCCCGCGGCCCTCCGTGCACGACCACGAGCAGCGGCCGTCGCTCGCCGGCCGCGAGCCCATCGGGCTTGTGAAGCACGCCTTCGATGACGACGCCGTCGTCGGCGCTCCACCGGATCGTCTCGCGCGTGCCGAGCGGCCAGCCGGCGACCTGCGCGGTTGTGTCGGTCACGCGCGTCAGCTCGGCAGCGGGGAGCCGCATCCGGTACACCTCCACCATGCCGTCGCGCGAGGCCGCGAGCAACCCGAGCGCCTCCGACTGTGGATTCGGCCGGCCGATGCCCGTCACCACGAGGTCCATCGGCGTGAGCGAGCGGATGCCGCCGTCGGCATGCACCTGGAAGAGGCCTCGCCCGGTCCCGATGGCCGACAGGAAGATGACCCCCTCCCGGCCCCAGGCGACAGGCGTCGGCTCGGTACGAAAGTCCCGGCTCAGCACCTGGAGCTGCGGAAGTTCCGTCGGGCCTGCCAGGTCCGGCCGGCCCACGACCGCAAGCTCGGGTGCCACGTTGGTCAGACCGGCGTCGAGCGTCGTCGAGAACGCGAGCCGCTCGCCGTCGGGCGACCAGACGGGCTCGATGTCGGCGCCTGCTTGCGCCACCCAGGGGGTCAGCGTGCCGGTCTCGACATCAAGGAGCGAGATGTCCCTCAGCCAGAAGTTGTTGCGCGCATCGGACGGCCCCACGACGACGGCAAGCTCGTTGCGGGTGGGCGACCACGCGGCGTCGTAGATCGAGAAGTCTCCGTCGGTCAGGCGCCGAGGCTCGGCGCGATCGTCGTCGAGATCAACGAGCCAGAGGTGCACCGGCGGCGTGGGCGCGTCTTCCTCGTCGAACGGGCCGAGAAGCGTCTGCTCGCGCTCCCGGAGGCCGTCGATGGCTCCGGCCACGCGCAACGCGGCGAAACGGCCATCCGGAGAGAGAGAAAAGTCCTCCACACCAGCGAGCGGCACAGCCCGCGTGCGCGCCGCCCGGCTTGCGGATTCCGGATCGACGAACTGCAGCACACTTCCCTGTTCGGTCCTGCCCAGGAAGACGAGCCGGCCGTCGGACGTCCAGGTGGCGCCGCCCGAGAATCCGCCGTCCGATCCAGCCACGATACGGTCGCCCGCCTCGGACCAGACATGCAGCTCGACGCGCGGGCCGTCGAGCGCGTTGGCGCGGCGGACGTACGCCACCTGGTCGCCAGTCGGGCTCACGGCCGGCTGGCTGACACTCTCGAGCTCGACCAGATCCTGAAACGAGGGCCGGTCGGGAAACGGACCCGGCAGGCGGGGAAGGCTGTCGGCCGGTGCCCGATCCGAAGACCAGCGCCCGCACCCGGCCACGATCACGACAGCCACGAAGACGAGCCACGACGGGCCCCTTCCGCGACGACTCATGGCCTAGAAGCTTATGCCGGGCGCACCAGGTTGCACAGCCCGGAAACTCTGCGACAATCAGCCACGCCATGACCACCCGCCTTCGCGCCTTCCTCAACCGCGGCACCGGTCTCGCGCTCGCGGCGATACTCGCCTTCTCGGCCATCACGTTCGCCCAGGCCCCGGCCGCCGGCCCAACAACCGGACGGGCGCTGCCAGTGTTCGTGAACGGACAGGCTCAGGTCGTGCCCGCCTTCGAGGACGAGACGCTGTGGATCCGACATCGCCTGTGGGTGGAGACCGAGTTCGATTCGGACGGCGATGGCCGGCGCGACCGCGTGCACGTGGACGTCACGCGCCCGCGCCAGACCGAGACGGAAGGCCTGAAAGTGCCCGTCGTCTACGAGTCGTCGCCGTACTACGCGGGCACGTCCGGCAATCGTGAGTTCCTGTGGGACGTTCGGCAGGAAGTGGGCGCATCCCCACCGCCGCGCGCCTCGCAGCCCGCGGTCGAGTTCAAGCCGGACCGCGAGAGCATCTCGAACTCGCATGTGAACACGTGGGTGCCGCGCGGTTTTGCCGTCGTGCACTCCGAAGCGCCGGGCACCGGCCTTTCCGAAGGATGCCCCACCGTCGGCGGGCCCGTGGAGCGCCTCGCGCCCAAGGCCGTCATCGACTGGCTGAACGGCCGCGCGAGAGGCTTCACGACGATCGATGGCAGCGAGGAAGTCGCTGCGACCTGGACAACGGGCAGGGTCGGCATGACGGGCACGTCCTACAACGGCACGCTGCCGCTTGCCGCCGCGGTCACCGGTGTCGAGGGACTCGAGGCCGTGATTCCAATCGCGCCGAACACGTCCTACTACCACTACTACCGGTCGAACGGTCTCGTGCGGCATCCGGGCGGATGGCTGGGCGAAGACATCGACTTCCTCTACGACTTCATCGCGAGCGGCGATCCGTCGCGCCGTGACTACTGCAACCAGACCGTGCGCGACGGCGAGTTCGCGCGGGGGCGCGACCGGACGTCGGGCGACTACAACGCCTTCTGGGACTCGCGCGACCTGTTGCCGCTCGCCGGCAACATCAGGGCTGCCGTTCTGATGGCGCATGCCTTCAACGACTGGAACGTCGTGCCGGAGCACAGCGTTCGCATCGGCCTGGCGATCAAGGGACGCGTGCCCGTGCAGTGGTACTTCCATCAGGGCGGTCACGGCGGTGCGCCGCCGCTCGAGTTGATGAACCGCTGGTTCACGCGGTTCCTCTACGGCGTCGAGAACGGCGTCGAAGAGGACCCCAAGGCCTGGATCGTTCGAGAGAGCGACCCGCCGGATCCGGACGAGGCGCCGGCCGCTCGCGGTCGTGGGCGTGGCCGCGCACCGACGCCGCCACCCGTCCCGTACCCTGACTATCCGCATCCCGACGCGTCGATGGTCACCTGGAGGCTCTCGGCCGGCGGCGCGTCGTCGGGAAGCCTGGTCGCCGACGCGCCCGGAGCGCAGGGCCACGAACGGCTCGTCGACAACGTCGAGCTCGACGGCGCCTCGCTTGCCGCGGCCACCTCGTCGCCGCATCGCCTGCTCTACGCGACACCCGAGCTCACGGCGCCCCTGCACATCTCGGGCACGCCACGCATCACCATCCGGGTCGCCTCGAACAAGCCGGCGGCGAACCTCTCGGTGTGGCTCGTCGTGTTGCCCTGGACCGGGGGCCGCATCGGCCCGCACAATCTCATCACGCGCGGCTGGGCCGATCCTCAGAACCACGCGTCGCTCACCGCGGGCGGTAACTACGCATCGTTCACCCGGGGAGAGCCGCTCGTGCCCGGCGAGTTCCATACGCTCACGTTCGATCTCGAACCAGACGATCAGATCGTTCCGGCAGGCAAGCGCATCGGCCTGATGGTCTTCTCGAGCGACCGCGACTTCACGTTGTGGCCCCAGCCCGGAACGGAGCTCACGATCGACCTCGACGGCACCCGCCTCGATCTGCCGGTGGTCGGCGGAATCGCCGCGATCCGCAGGGCTGTCGCGCGCTGACCGGGGCGCGCGGCCCGCGTTGGCGTCGGGCACGGTTCTCGGCCACAATCTGAGCATGTTCACGCCGCACACCTACCGCGAACGCCGCACCCGCCTGTCGAAGGCGGTCGGCTCGGGACTCATCCTCTTCCTCGGCAACGACGAAGTTGGCATGAACTACACCGCCAACGTCTATCCGTTCCGGCAGGACAGCACGTTCCTGTACTTCTGGGCCGTCGACCATCCCGGTCTCTCGGCCGTCATCGACGTGGACGCCGGCACGGAGACGCTCTTCGGCGACGACGTGACGGTGGCCGACGTGGTGTGGTCCGGCCCGCAGCCGTCGATGGCGGACCGGGCGGCGACGGGCGGCGTGACGGCGACGGCGCCAGCCGCCTCGCTGGCCGAGCGTCTGTCGGCGGCCCTCACGCTCGGGCGCCCGGTGCACTTCCTCGCGCCGTATCGCGCCGAGCATACGGTGAAGCTGGCCGCGCTTCTGGGTGTCGCCCCGGGTGACGTGCGCGACAAGCGCTCGGCCGCGCTGCATCAGGCGGTGGCCGCGCAGCGGCTCTACAAGACGCCCGAAGAAGTGGCGGACATCGAGCTGGCCGTGGACGTCTCGCGCGAGATGTACGCCGCCGCCATGCGCGCGGCTCGTCCGGGTCGCAAGGAGCACCAGGTGGTCGCGGAAATCGCGCGCGTCGTCATGGCGCGCGGCTGCACGTACTCGTTTCCGCCGATCTGCTCGGTGCACGGCGAGACCCTGCACAATCCGTTCTATCGGAATACGCTCTCGGCCGGCGACTGGCTGGTGCTCGACTCGGGCGCGGAGACGCCGAACCACAACGCGAGCGACATCACGCGGACCATACCCGTGAGCGGCACGTTCTCCTCACGCCAGCGCGCGATCTACGACACCGTGCTCGGCGCGCAGATGGGCGCGATCGCCGCCATCAAGCCGGGGGTGCCGTACCGCGACGTGCACCTCGGCGCCGCGAAGTCGATCGCCACGAGCCTCGCCGCGCTCGGGTTGATGCAGGGCGACCTCGACGAAGCGGTGGCGGCCGGCGCGCATGCGCTCTTCTTCCCGCATGGCCTCGGCCACATGATGGGCATGGACGTGCACGACATGGAAAACCTCGGCGAGGACATCGTCGGCTACGGTCCGGGCTACGAACGCAGCACGCAGTTCGGCCTCGGCTACCTGCGGCTGGCGCGCCCGCTCGAGCCGGGCTTCGTGCTCACCGTCGAGCCGGGCGTCTACTTCATCCCCGCGCTCATCGACCAGTGGAAGGCGGAAGGCCGGCACACGGCCTTCATCAACTACGCGGAGGTCGAGAAGTTCCGCGACGCGCGCGGGTGCCGCATCGAAGACGACGTCCTCGTCACCGAGAAGGGCGGGCGCGTGCTGGGCCCGGCGATCCCGAAGACGATCGCGGACGTCGAGGCTGCCTGTCGCGACTGACCCGGCGGGCCGCTTCGTCAGCGGCCGCCCGGCGGGACGTACGGATCGGGAGCACCCGGCGGCACGTGGGGATACCGCGCGGTCGTGGCCTCGAACTCGGCGACGATCCGGCCCATCACGCTTTCGACCCACGGATTGAAGTCCTTGATGTCGGACTCCTCTTTCGGATCCGACCGCAGGTCGAAAAGCCGCATCAGCGGCTCGGTCGCCGGCCCGCCCGGCTCGGCCTGAAAGGCGTAGTGCAGCTTCCAGTCGTGCCACTTGACCGCGCGCAGGCGCGCGCCCGTGAAGAACAGAACGCTCTGGCGGTTCGACGTGGCCTGCTTCCCTTCGAGAAACGGCAACTGATTCACGCCGTCAATCGCGCGGTCCTTCGGCACGATGTCGGCGCCGACAGCCGCCGCGATCGTCGGGAAGACGTCCACCTGGTGCACGATTTCGTTCGAGACCTGGCCTCCCGGAATCCGGCCTGGCCATCGGATGATGCACGGCGTGCGGATGCCACCCTCCATCACCGTGTTGTAGAAGCCGCTCCAGGGCCCTGACGATCCTCGCCACGGCCGGCGCGCTTCGGCGCCGTTGTCCGTGCACCAGAAGACAATGGTGTTCCGGCTGATGCCCAGGCGATCGATCGCGTCGAGCACGAGACCCACGTTGTGATCGACGTCGGCCATCGCATCGCCGATGTCTCCGGCGCCGGTCGTTCCGGCGAAGTCCGGATGCGGCAGGGTCGGAAAGTGGATCTGGGTCATCGGGTAGTACAGGAAGAACGGCGTGCGCGCGCCGACCTGCCGCTCCATGAAGGCGACGCCGCGCTCGGCCGCTTCGCGATCGATCGTCCTGCGGGCATCGAGGTCGAACACGCGGACGTTTCGCGCCGGTTCGCCCACGCGGCCCTCCCAGAGGTAGGGCGTCATGTCGGTGGCCGGATCGAAGTCCGCGCGGCTCGTGAAGGCCGACTCGTGGCTCGTCCGCGGAATGCCCCAGAACTCGTCGAACCCCTGATGGCTCGGCTCGCGCTTCCCCGCCGGATCGTCGCCGCCCAGGTGCCACTTGCCGAAGAGGCCCGTCGCGTAGCCGGCTGACTTCAGAGCCTCGGCGATCGTCACTTCCCAGAGCGTGATGCCCTGCGGCTGTGCGGCCCCGGTGCGGACGGCGTAGCGCCCCGTCATCAGCGCCGCCCGCGAGACGGTGCACGAGTATTCGACGTTGAAGTTCGTCAGGCGCATGCCCTCGGCTGCCAACTGGTCGAGCCGCGGCGTCGGCACGCCGCGCACGCTGCCGTAGGCGCCGACCTCGCCCCACCCGAGGTTGTCCGGGAAGATGAGGACGATGTTCGGCCGCGATGCCTGCAGATCAGCGACCCGCGCCGGCGCGCCAGTGGGCCTCGCGCTCGCGACGCATGCGATCGAGGCGACAAGGAGCACGAATCGGAACCTGCCCATGGCTCAGTGCCCTCCCGACTGCAGCCTGCGGAAGACTGTTCGCGTCGTCGACGGCGGCCCGCCCATGACGCCGGCGCGCTCCGTCTCGACGACAAGCGACGCCTCGGACTCGAGCGTGAGACGTCGAACGACCTCGCTCGTCAGCAGTTCGCCCGTGTCCGGGTTGGTGAACGGGTGGACCGTCGTGAGGACGAGCGCGCCGCCGTCCCAGCGCGCCCTCGACGTCTGGCGCTGCAGACCGCGCCCCATCGTGACCTCGTTCGTCGTCTCGCTGCCGTCGAGAGCGTAGGTGAACCTCAAGGGGGGCTGCAGGTCGCCGCGCGCGAAGAACACGTACTCCACGGTGAGGCGCCGGGCGTCCTGGGTGATCGTGACGGGCGATCCCCAGCCACTGCCTATGTCTCCGACGCGAGCGCCGCCGCCGCGCCCGCCCCTGGCTCCGCGCTGTCCACCGGCGACGGAGGCGGCCGGTTCGGGGTCGCTCGTCCATCGCCCCGAGAAGTCTGGCGGCGCCTGTGCCCCGACCATGGCCCACGCGACCACGACCAGAAACGCTCCGAACGATGAGGTGATGCGCGTCATGCTCCTCGGCCTTCCTCGAAATGTCCTGCGGAGCCGCCATGATACACCCCGTCCGCTTCCGCACGGTGTTGACCGGCGTCGGCCGAGGCTGGTACTTCTAGCGATGTCTTTCGTGTTCCACCACCGCAGCGAGCTGGGGCCCCAGTGGGGTGCGTTCGCGGCGATGGAGAAGACGCGGTGCCCTGGCCGCCTCGAAGCTGCGGTGTGCTTCGGCCGGGCGTCCCACCTCAGCTTCCCGTGTTCATCAGGCGCGCCCGGCAGGACGAGTGTGCGATGCAGGTGCGCTTCCCGGCTGTCGCCCTGGCTCTTCTCATCGCCGTGCCGAGCGGCCCGGCACAGCAGTCCACCGCACCGGACGCGGCGGCCGTCTTTGCAGATGACTTCGAAGGCGGCCTTGATCGCTGGCAGATCCTCGGTCGCGACGGCGTATCGCTGCTCGAGACAGACGACCG
Source organism: uncultured Acidobacteriota bacterium (assembly GCA_963752045.1). GTDB lineage: Bacteria > Acidobacteriota > Vicinamibacteria > Vicinamibacterales > SCN-69-37 > DATKDF01. Next base: position 88,247 of record CAVVWN010000007.1, read on the forward strand.
CGCACACGGGAGCGTGCTCGCGCTCACGCCGAACGGCGACGACGTGGCGGCATTGATTCGGGGCTCTGACGCATGGTCCGGCGTTCGGGTCGAAGGCGAGATGCTCGTGCCCACCGGCGACCACAGTTATCTGGGGCTGCTCTACAACCACACGGTCCGCGGCGCGCGGCGCGACTTCGGTCTCGTCTACGTCAAGGGCAACGGCAGCTACCTGCAGCTCAATCCGCACCGCGACCTGAACGTGTCGCGGCTCGTCTACCCGGAATTCCACGTGCCGCTCGCCGGGACGTCGGCCGTAGAGATCGGCAAGTGGCAGCGCTTCGCGTTCGAAGTACGCGGGCCGGCCGTGCACGTCTACGTCGGCGGCACCACCATGCCTCAACTGACGTTCGACACGTTCGAATTCGATCGGGGCGCCATCGGGTTCCAGCCGCGGTCGGTCGGGGGGCCCATCTGGGTCGACAACGTCCGCGTCGAACGACTCGACCGGCTGTCGTATGAGGGCCCTCCGATTCCGAATGCCGCCTACGCGCCGGCCGACCTCCTGACCGACTGGCAGGTAGCGGGTCCCTTCGAACAGGCAGACGACGCGGCTGCCGGGCGTCCCGACACACAGTCCATCCGCTGGTCGCCTGCCCCGGTCGACTGGCGCGGCGCGGTCATCACGGCCCGCGTGGTCGATTTTCACGGGCCGCGACGCGTGGCCTACTTCCGCGCGTCGATGACCGCCGATGCGGCAGGCCCGGCCGCGCTCGAGATCAGCTCGGCCGACGATACGGCGCTCTGGGTGAACGGGAGGTTTCTGGGCTTCCAGGCAAGGCAGGAAGCCGCCTGGTTCGACTTCCGGGACAATCCTGAGCACGCCGGCCGGACGATTCCCATCGAGCTCCGGGCCGGGCGAAACGACATCGTGCTGCGCGTCATCGGTGGCGTCTACGCGTCGGGCGGGTTCTTCGCGAGCCTGGTGAAACGGTAGAGCCGTTTTCGAAACCGCTTTCGTTCCGAAGAGGAGGACATCGTGCACGAGACATCGTCACTTCTAACCGGCCTCGCGCTTGCCGCTCTCGCGGCTGCCTGGCCCTCGACGGCGCCGCGCTCGCAGGATCTGCTCGCGATCGACCGGCTCGAAGCCATCGACGCCGGCCTCGACACGGCCCGCTACATGGGCCGCGACGCCATCCACCTCACCGAAACGAAAGAGCGCGGTGGCGGGATCGCGCTCGTGAAGGACATCATGTTCGGCGACGGATCGATCGAGGTGGATGTCGCCGGCCGCCGCGGGCCTCTGGCCGTGCCCGATGACCGCGGCTTCATCGGCATCGCCTTCCGCACCCGGCCGGGCGCCGCCGCCTACGAGTGCATCTACCTGCGCCCCGACAACGGCCGGGCGTCCGAGCAGGTTCGGCGCAACCACTCGACCCAGTACATCGCGTATCCAGACTTCGGGTTCGCGCGCATGCGGCAGGAGGCGCCCGAGAAGTACGAGTCCTACGTGGACCTGGAGTACGGCGCCTGGACGCGCATGCGCATCGACGTGTCCGGACGGACCGCGCGCCTGTTCGTTCACGACGCCCCGCAGCCGGCGCTCGTCGTGAGCGATCTGAAGCTCGGGACGGAGGCCGGCGGCGTGGCCCTCTGGATCGGCGCCGGCACCGACGGCTACTTCTCGAACCTGCGCGTGCGCTGAGGCGCTCGCGTCGGGCGCGGGCTCAGCGCAGGTGCGTGTTGAAGAACTCCACCGTGCGCTGCCAGGCGAGCTTGGCGGCGGCCTCGTCGTAGCGTGGCGTCGTGTCGTTGTGAAAGCCGTGCTGCGTGTTCTCGTAGATGTACGCCGCGTACGTCTTGCCGTTGGCCTTGAGGGCCTCTTCGTAGGCCGGCCAGCCGCTGTTGACGCCCTGGTCGTTCGCCGCATAGTGCAGCAGCAGCGGGGCCTGAATCTTCGGGACGTCGGCGGCATTGGCCTGACGTCCGTAGAAAGGCACGGCCGCCCCCAGATCGGGCATGCGAACGGCAAGCTGATTGCAGATGCCGCCACCGAAACAGAAGCCCACGACGCCCACTTTACCTGACGACGATGGGTGCGTCTTGAGCCACTCGGCGGAGGCGACGAAGTCCTCGAACATCTTCGGACCGTCCACGGTCCGGAACGCCGTGCGGGCCGCGTCCTCGTCACCCGGGTAGCCGCCGACCGACGTCAGGCCATCCGGGGCAAACGCGATGAAGTCGAGCAGAGCCAGGCGCCGCGCCACGTCCTCGATGTAGGGATTCAGCCCGCGGTTCTCGTGCACGACGAGCACGGCGGGCACCTTCCCCGAGAGGTTGGCCGGGCGCGCGAAGTAGCCGCGAATGCTGCCGTTGCCAGCCGGCGACGCCACCGTTTCCCGGCTCGTGGCGAGCCGGGCGTCGTCGGTCGGCACCTGCTGCGCCCAGGCGAAGTTGGGACGCAGGCTTTCGAAGATCGCGACCGTGGTCAGCCCGCCGACGGCGAACTTGTTCGCGCGGTCGAAGAACTCCCGCCGCGAAATCCCGCCGTGCTGGTATTCCTGGAAGAGGTCGATGAGCTCCTGCGGATAGTCCGACGCCTTTTTTCGTTCCATGGCCCGGATTCTACGCGCAGAACGCCGTCGCGTGCCACCCGAAAGGACCGCCTACTGGACCCTCGGCATGTTGGGCACGATGCGCACGGCGTTCTCGTAGTAGATCTTCTTCAGCACGTCGTCGGGAAGTCCCATGCCGTAGAGCTTCCAGAACGCGTGATAGTCGCGGTAGTAGTCGAAGTACTCGTCTTCGGTCTCGAACACGCGCCAGTAGTACGGGTATTCCTCGGGCTGGAAGGAGTCCTTGCCGAAGAGAATCCGGTCCTGGTACTTCACGAAGAAATCATGGGCGGCGCGCGGCTGCCGGCCCAGGTCGTAGAGGATGGCGCCCACCTCGACGAGCACGTTCGGGAAGTCGTCGAGCAGCTTCGCCGCGCGCGCGAGGTCGTTGGCATGCCAGCCGAAGTGGGCCGCCACGAACGTCGTCTTCGGGTGCCGGCGATAAAGGTTGTTGCGCTCCGTCATGAGCTGTTCGAAGGCGACGTCGCCCGGCGCGTTGTTGCGGCGGCTCGGGAAGAGCGCCAGCTCGAGCCAGCGCTCGTTGTGCATGTCGAGCGGCTGGAAGAACTCAGGCGGCTCGGCCGTGTGAATGAGTGCGGGGATGCCGAGCCGGGCGCACGCCTCCCAGAACGGGTCGAGGTCGGGGTCGTCGATGCGCAGGCGCGATCCGTCGGCCTTGAGCGTCGAAAGGCCAAAGCCCTTGCCGACCTCCCCCACACCCACCGCGCCAGCCTTCACGTCCGCCTCGAGCTGGGCCACGGCCCGGTCGGCCCATCCGGGACCGACGTCGCGCAGATTGACGCCGGTGAACACCCGGATGCGGTCCTTGTACGGACTGGCGGAGACGACCTCGAGGATGCGCGTCAGCCGATCGCCCGACGAGCTGTCGGCGCTGATGAACACGCCAACGCCGATCGAATCGAGCGTGGCGACGAACTCTGCGAGCCGCTCGGGCGACGTGAGGCTGCCGGCCGCGTGGCCGTGGACGTCCACGGCCGGGAACTTCGCCTTCGGCACGAGGTGCTCGGCGCTGACGAGCGTCGAGCGAGGCCGGTAGTCCACGATGCTCGGCGCCGGCACTTCAGGGGCCTGGCAGCTGCCCGGCCGGACTTCGGTCATGCCGGGCGGGCATTCTTCGCCGGGCTTGATGGGAACGCCGCCGCCAAAACCGCCGCGGCCTCCCTGCCGGCCCTGTCGTCCCTGTTCCTGGTCCGCGGCGGCTGCAACCGCCCCGGACAGGCCCGCCGCGGGCCCTTTCGGGCTCGCGCCCTGCGCACGAGGCGCAAGCGCGACGCCAAGGGCCAATCCGACGGCACACGTGAGAGCAAGGGTAAGGCGGCGCACAAGACCTCCCGGGTTAGGAACATCACATCCTACAACGTGCCCGCGACCGGCGGCATCCTGGGCTATGCTGGCCCGGGCCGTCTGGCCCGAAAGGACGCCAGCATGACGACACTGAGGCCCTTCGTCCGCACGACGACTCTCCTGCTTCCGCTCCTCCTCGCCGGCGCCCTGCCCGCGTCGGCCCAGATGACGGGCGGATTCGCGCGCGAGAGCGTGTACGTCGGCGTGGCAGGCCTGTTCGACTTCACGCTCGACGGCGTGAGCTTCGACGGCAACACGTACTACGAAGCCGAGACGACCAAGGAGATCTTCATCCTGCCCCAGCTCGACAAGCGGGACCTCGTCAGGTATGTCGTCGGCTTTCGCGCGCGGCCGTTCTCGCTCGAGTTCAGCTACGACCGCACGCGGCACGACGCGACGTTTGCCGACCTTACCGGCGAGGCGCTGGTCGAAGCCGTCAACATCGACGCGAAGTTCTTCGCGCTGACGAGCGGCCGCATCCAGCCGCACGGCGTCATCGGCATCTCGTTCCCGTGGCTGACCGTCAAGGACGGCAGCGTGCTCGACGAAGCCCAGGGCGACGCCACGTTCCGCGGCGAGGGGCTCAACCTCGAGGGCGGCGTCACCGTCTTTCCGCATCCGCGCGTGGGCGTGAGCGTGGGCTATTCGTACCGGATCTTCTGGTTCGACCGGGTGAAGGGCGTCGGCGACGAGTCATTCGAGCTCGACCCCCACTTCCGCGACACGGCCGGCAGCGTGATCGTGATGGGGTTCTTCACGTTCTAGACGAGCGGGCGAACGCCCGTGCCGTGACAGGTACGTGCCCCCAGCATGGCGGGCCTGGGCCTGAGCGGATATGCTCGCAAGACAGGCCCTTTGATGACTTGGCTGTCTGCCGGACGAGCGGTGCGCGCTCATGCTCCGCCCGCCCTCGTTCTCACGCTGTTCGCGTGGATCGCTCTCGCGACCGCCTGGCTGGCCGACGACAGCTTCATCTCTCTCCGGCAAGTGCTCAACGCCATCGACGGCGAGGGATTCACCTGGAACTACGGCCAGCGGGTTCAGGCCTTCACCCACCCGGCCTGGGTCCTCCTTCTCACGGCCGCCGCGGCGGTCACCCGGGAGCTCTTCGTCACAACGATCGTGCTGTCGATCGCGCTCTCGCTCGCGTCGGTCGTCTGGGCGATGCGATACGGACTCAGCGCGCCGCCCGGGGCGGCGCGTCCGCTGCTGGTCTACGCGTTCCTGGTGGTGCTGGCCTTCTCGAAGGCGTTCACCGACTACATGACGTCCGGGCTCGAGAACGCGCTGTCGTTCTGCCTCGTCGGGTTTGCGCTCTGGCAGATGCGCCTGCTCCAGACCGACGCCAATGGCAGCCGCCGGCGGATGCTCGTCGTCGCGGCGCTCACGCTCGCCGTTCTCAACCGCCTCGACCTCGTCCTGCTCGTGGCGCCGCTTGCCGCCTGGACCTTGTCGGGCGCGCCCGCCCGGGCGGCGCTCAAGGCGGCGCTTCCCGGCGTGCTGCTCGTGGCAGCCTGGCTCGTCTTCGCGACCGTGTACTTCGGCTCGCCGCTTCCCAATACGTACTACGCCAAGCTTGCGGCCGGATACCCGGCCGGCGAGTTGCACGCGCGCGGCGGGGCGTACTTTTCGGCTACCCTCGCGCACGATCCCGTCACCGCCGTGCTCGTGCTGCTCGGCGTAGTCGCGGGCCTTTCGGCCGCAAGCTGGCTCAATCGTTCGCTCGCGCTCGGCATGCTGCTCTACGGCGCGTACATCTTCGCCATCGGCGGCGACTTCATGGAAGGGCGCTTCTTCGCCATCCTGGCCTACGCCGGCGTGTTCAATATCGTGTCACTCGACGAGCGCCGGACGCCGCTCGTCGTCCTCAAGGCGGCCACGTTCGTCGCGGCGGCCGCGGCAGTCACGATGGGCCCAAGCCCCATCCTGAGCGATCGTTCGTACCGAAACCTGGTGTTTACCGACGACATCGCCGACGAGCGAGGCGTCTGGTACGAGCGGTTCGGCCTGCTTTCACCAGGCCGTGACTGGCCGCAGCCGGGCGTGCGGCCGAGCGGCCCACCCGTCGCGTACCAGGCCACGTGCGCCGGCGTCGACCCGCTCGTCCACCGCGATGTGCTGTGGATCGACATCTGCGCGCTCGGCGATCCCCTCCTCGCGCGTCTGCCCGCGATCCGGTCCCGGGACTGGAGGATCGGGCACCCGTTCCGCAAGGTCCCGACCGACTACGGAGACGTCCTCACCGGCCGTGTCGCCGGCCTGCACGATTCAGACCTCGAGGAACTGTTCGACGACGTGCAGCTTGTCACGACTGGCACCCTCTGGAGCGTCGATCGCGCCCGAGCGATCGTGCGATTGAACCTCGGACCCGCGTACGGCTTCGACCACGAGCACTACGCGGATCCCCATGCGGTCATTCCAGCAAGCTCGGCCGCGACCGAGGTGGAGTACGAACGGTTCAATCAGGAGCGGGCCGCCGACGGCGCCGAGTGGCTGCGCCCGGTCGTCGAAGGCGTCGTCTGGCCCCAGCCGAATGCGGCGACGATGTTCTCGGCGACCTTGTCGATCCACCTGCGGACGCCGCTGTCCGCGCGGTTCCTGTCGATTTCCGTGGACGGAAACGACGCCTATCGTCTCGTCGTCAACGACGGCGAGCTCGACGTGCGAATCGACCCGTCGCCGCACGCTGGCCCCTGGGACGGGCTGGTCAACCACCACATCGAGCTCTCCGGGCGTAGACTCATCAGGGTCATCCGGATCGAGGCGGTCGCCGGTGACGGCTACTACGCCGTCGGCCACCTGCTGCTCGAAGCCGGCGAGGAACGCTGAACGCGGCAGCTCCGCATGTTCGCTACCAGGTCAGGGTGACGCTGCCGTCACCGGTGCTGCCTCCGCCCGTCGTCAGCGTGCCACCACCGGCCGCATAGCTCGAGCCGCCACCGCCGCCACCGGCTGAACGCGTTGTCGATCCGCCGCCGCCGGCGCCGCCGCCACCGAAGTAGCCGCCGCCACCGCCACCGCCGGACGCGGGACCAGAGCCGCCAACGCCGCCGGTCGCTGAAGTGCCGGCCACTCCGTCGAACGCGAGCGATCCGAGTCCACCGGATCCGCCCGCCACCTGCGTCCCGCCGCCGCCACCAGTCCCGGCCGGCGAGCTTGCGCCGTCCGTTCCGATCTGCCCCGAGGCACCGCCCCCGTCGCCACCGGCGCCTCCGGCCGCGGACTGGTCGGCGGCCGCGGCGCCGCCCCCACCGCCGCCGCCGGCGACGATCACCAGAGTGCTGTTTCTGCTGACGGTCGACGCGCCGCCTCCGCCGCCGCCGCCGAAGAAGCTCGTCGTGTCACTCGCCCCGCCGCCACCGACTCCACCTGCGCCGTCCGTTCCGCTGCCGCCGTTCCCGCCGACGCCCCCGACCGTGACGGTCAGCGTGTCACCTGGCGCAACCGTGATGGTGCCGGTCACGGCGCCGCCTCGACCGCCTGCGCCGCCCGAGAGCGGTGCCGGGTTGTGGCCGCTGCCGCCGCCGGCGCCAGACGCGACGACCTGAATCGCGGTCACACCGGCGGGCACGATGAACTGGGACGGGCCCGGCGTCGTGAAGGACGCCGTACCCGACACACTCGACTGGGCATGAAGGGGCACCGCAACGCTCTCGACGACGGGTTTGACCCAGCGTTCCGGAAGCACTTCGGCGACGGCAATCGTGCCGCCGCTCGTCACCAGGGCCTTGAGGACCTGACGGCGCGACGCACCGGTAGCGTTACTATTCCCTTCCCTGTGGCTCATGATCTGCTCCTGATGGGGATCTATCGTGATGGGATCTGTCGTGAAAGAGTCTACCCCAACGGGTCCGGCAGAACGCCGTTGTGCGTGATCGCCACCGGCCGAATCGCTCCCCGATCGTCGAACGTCATCTCGTCGATGCAGACGACGCGCTGGTTGCGATCGGTCCGGCCAAGCGGACGCCGATGATAGACGATGTACCAGCGCCCCGAGCGCGGCGACTGCACGACGGAGTGATGGCCGGCGCCGGTGGCCACGTTCGGGTCCTGCCGCAGGATTCTCGCGGCGCGCTCGAACGGCCCAAGCGGCGAGTCGGCCACCGCGTAGGCGACCGCATAGTTCGGTCCCGTCCAGCCGCCCTCCGACCACATGAAATAGTAGCGGCCGTCCTTGACGAACATCCACGATCCCTCGACGTACCCCGAGGGCGTGATCTCGCGGAAGGTCGTGCCATCCGGAAAAGGCACGAACCCGGTGAAGTCCGTATTCAGCCGCGCGATGTTGCAGTGACGCCAGCCGCCGTAGATCAGGAAATGGCTGCCGTCACCATCGGTGAAGACGAACGCGTCGATCGGCTGCGCGCCGTTGTGAAACCGATCCACGAGCGGCTTGCCGAGATAGTCCGCAAACGGGCCCGACGGCGTGCGCGCGCGGGCCACGCCGATGCCGCCGAGCTCGCCGTCGTTCTGAATGTCGTTGGCGGCGAAGAACAGGTAGTACCAGCCGTCCTTGTGCACGATCGTCGGGGCCCAGAGCGCGCGCCGGAGCCAGGTGACCGATGCAGCCTCGAGCACGCGCGGATGCCGCGTCCAGGTGACCAGGTCCGGTGAGGAGAACGCGTCGAGGAACAACTGGTCGTCGTACGGCGCCGAATACGTCGGGTAGATCCAGTAGGTGTTCTCGAAGATGCGGATCTCGGGATCCGCGTACCAGCCGGCGAAGACCGGATTGGCCGCGGGCACGAAGGCGCCGGCCGCTTCGGGGCGTCCGCGCCAGGGCCGTGCACCGGCGCACGCGCAGGCAACGACGCGGTGTCCGAACTCCCGACGCGAGATGGCGTGCATGGCGCCGACGCTCCTCGACGAACCGCTTCAGAACCCGAAGCTCACTGCGTACAGGATCTGCAGCGACCGCATCCGCACGGAGGGCGTGGCAGTGAAGGACGGCAGCGTGATCGCTTTCGTCCGTTCGCCCGTGATGTAGGCCAGCCCGACCGATCCGACGAATCCCTTGAAGTCTATGGCCGCCCCGGCCGACACGCCGAAGAGGTTCAGGCGAGTGAACAGGAACTGCGCCTCTGGCCCCACCGGCGACCGGTCCGTGTACATGCCGGCATGGGCGGTGACGGCGTTGCTGAAGCGGAAGTGCCCGCCTAGCGCGACGTTCGTCACGGCGTGCCCCGCGTAACTGAAGTTCGGAAAAGGCCCTTCGTCGACGACGACGCCATCGCCGCTGACAACCGTGCGCGTGACCGGCTGGTCGGTCGTGAAGACGTTGTACCGGCCGGTTCCGGCGTGCTGCTTGACGTCGAACTCGATGGCCCCGCGCTCGAACGTCCAGGCCACGCCGGCCGACAGGCTGAACGGCTGTCGGTACCGGAACGCGACGCTCGAATCCGAGAATTCGAGGAGCACTCCGCGTCCTCCCGACAGGTCAGCTCCCCGATAGATGTTCGAGGAGCTGCCGAACAGCCGGAGTGACGGCAACGTGAAATGCGCGCCGACCCTCACGTGCGGTCCCGGATCCCACTGAACCCCGCCCGTGACGACCAGGCTCCAGACGCCACCGTTGCCGAAGAGCGTCCCTTCAACCGTGCGCAGCGTGCCGGCCTGCACGAGGTCTACGAAGAGCGTCTGGTTCTGGTAAAGCGAGTAGTTCGACAGCCGCACCGACCCGCCGAAGCGAAGGGTCGGTGAATAGTTGTACGCGCCGGCCACGGTCGGGGCAAAATCGGAGAACGAGCTCGTCGTCACGTAAGTGGCCGAGAGCGAGCCGTCCGTGACGGCGCCGGTCGAGCGGAGCTCGAGCGCCGGCTGGATGGACACCGGCCGCATGAGCAGGAACGCGAACCGCCACTTCTCGAGGTCGAGGGCATCGGGCCCGAGCACGACGCCGAACATGCCGCCAATCGACCGGTTGGTGGTGCGCGCGTCGCTCACGAAGCCGCCCTCGATCGAGTAGCGAGTCCACTCCTGCGTGGACAGCCCGGCCGTTAGGCTCGACGATTGGGCCAGGCCGAGGCCGGCCGGATTGTAGTAGGCGGCAACCGCGCCTTCGGCTCGCGCGGTGAACGCCGCCGCTTCCAGCGCTTCCTTCTCGCCGATGAGCACGCGGTTGTAGTTCGGCAGGAGCAGGCTCGGCGGAATCGGCGTCTCGAACGCGACGCCCTGGCCGGCCGCCTGAGCCGCGGCCGGAGGTCCGTACAGCAGCGCCAGCAACGTCGCCACGAGAATGGCGGGACTCTCACGCGCAGCTCCCGGGTTCACCATGCTCCACTCTCCGCCGTCCGATCCTACCGGCGGCACCCTTCAGGATCCAGCGGAAGAGAGCAGGACCGAGAGTGACCGAACCGCGATGAGCGATCCGCGCGCGTCGGCGGCGTGACAGGTGTAGCGATGATGCTCGCCTGCGGAACTAGCGCGGGTGTCGAGGGAGGGGGACGGGTCTGTTTTCCACAGAATCGCGCCCTCAGGTGCCAGGTCTCCGGGAGGGCATATGCCCGAGGAGACCTGGCACCATTCGGCGCGATTCTGTGGAAAACAGACCCGTCCCCCTATCGCCCGCGTCAACCCATCCAGAAGCCCTTGCGGTGCGAGACGCCGAGGACCTTGCGGCAGCGCGCGCAGAAGTAGACGAAGCGTCGTCCGAGCGTGCTCGTCAGTTCGCGGAAGAGCACCTCCTCAATCGGCGTGTTGCAGTGCGGGCAGACCGGCGTGTCGTCGCTTTGCCTGAGTCTCAGCATTGGCTCTCCTCGGGTCGCGATGCCGCGCACCTGGCGGCGCATGTGGCACGACGATACTACGGAGGGCGAGCAGGAGACGTGTCGGGGCATGGGCCCACGTCAGGTCGGCCGGGGCGCCGATGTCTGGTGCATACTCTCGTCATGCCAACCAGAATCATCGTCGTCGCCGTGATCGCCTTTGCCGCCGGCTGGACCGCCAGCCTGCCGGCCCAGCCTCAGCCGAGCCGCCGGTACTTCTCGCCGCGCACCCCTGCCGACACCGCCGCCCCGCCGTACAGCGGATCCGTGCTCGTCGGCAGCACGCTGTATCTGTCGGGCACCATCGGCCGGAACCCAGACGGCACGATTCCCGATACCACAGAAGCGGAAGCCAGGAACGTCCTGAACAACGTCAAGGCCTCACTCGAGGCTGCGGGCATGACGATGGACGACCTGGTGACGATGCAGGTCTTCGCGTCCAACACGGCTGACTACGCCGTGTTCAACCAGATCTACCGGACGTACTTCACGCGCGAGTTCCCGGCACGCGCGTTCGTGGGCGCGGGCCCGCTCCTCTACGAGGCACGGTTCGAGCTCCAGGGCATTGCCGTGAAGCGGTAGGGCGCTTTTTCTCGCGCCACCGGGCACGAGTCCCCGATTACAGTAAGGGGCCATGGACACCCCCGATTCGGCCGTGCCCTCGGGCTGGCGCGGCTGGCTGCCCGCGGGCGTGCGGCCCTACCTGGAACCGGCGCCGCTTGCCGCGGCCTTCCTCGGCATCTCGTCCGGCTTCGCGTTCGCCATGATCGGCGCGACGCTCACGACGAGGCTCGCGCAGTACGGCATCCGGAAGAGCGCGGTCACGGCGTTCGCGCTGACGTTTCTGGCCTACAACTTCAAGTTCCTGTGGGCGCCGCTCGTCGATACCATCCGTATCCCGTTCATCGGCCGTTTCGGCCAGCGACGATCGTGGCTCTGGTTGGTGGGCATCGTGGTGATGGCGGCGGTGGCCGCGCTCGGCGCGACCGACCCGGAGACGGCGCTGCCGGTCGTGGCGGCGGCGGCGATCGGCGTGGGCATCGCGGGCGCCACGTTCGACATCGTCATCGACGCTTATCGCATCGAGTTGCTCGAACCGCGGCAGCTCGGCGTCGGGTCCGGCATGTCGCAGTACGGCTGGCGCATCGGAGCCGCGTCGTCCGGGGCGCTGGCCCTGGTCGTGGCGGCACGTTACGGCTGGGGCATGGCCTACGCGGCGTGCGCCCTCTTCGCGCTTCCGGCGATGGCCGTCGGCCTGGTCATGGGCGAGCCGTCGCGGCGGCGTCCACCCGAGCCCACGCGCGGCGTCATGGCGGCGGTCACGGCCTATTTCAGTCCTCTCGCCGAGTTCCTGCGCCGCAGGGGCGCGGTCATCGTGCTCGTGTTCGTGCTGATCCACAAGATCGGCGACACGCTGGCCAACCTGACGCTACGGCTGCTCTTCCAGGATCTGGGCTTCACGAACGACGAAGTCGCCTTTTACGACGTCGGCATCGGTTTCGTCGCGTTGCTTGCGGGCGTGTTCGTCGGCGGCGTCCTCTATTCGAGCCTGGGGATGAAGCGCTCGGTGCTCGTGAGCCTGGTGCTGATGGCCGTCTCCAACGTGAGCTTCGCGGCGCTGGCGGCCTACGGGCACAGCAACGTCGGCATGGCCGCGGCCATCGGCTTCGAGAACTTCGCGAGCGGCATCGGCGGCGTTGCGGTCGTGGCGTATCTCTCGGCGCTCTGCAACCTGCGCTTCACGGCCACGCAGTACGCGCTGCTTTCGGCGCTCGCGAGCATTGCCGGCCGGTTCCTCACCGGCACGACCGCCGGCGCGCTCATCGAGGCGATGGGGTACATCAACTTCTACCTGCTGACGACGATCGTCGCCATCCCGGGCGTGCTGCTCTTCTGGTTCATGATCCGCTCGGGCCTGGCCGACGTCTCGATCGGCACGGCCGGCAGGGACGCGTGACCGACGGGTCGCGAGGCTGGCGCGCACGTCCTCGGCCTCTTCTATATACTCCGCCCGGGCCAGTGACGCGCCCCGTCAACCAGGAGCAACCGCCCCATGCCCCCGACCCTCATCGCCGGCACCATCACCGTGAACCTGGCTCTCGTGAGTTACGCAGTGGGCATCATCATGGAACAGCGGAGCCGTCGAGTGAGCGCGACAACGCTCGCGTGGCTGCGCCTGGGTGTCGTCCTGGATATCGGCGCCACGGCCTTGATGATCGCCGGTTCGAGCAACGGACCATTCACGCCTCATGGAGTTCTGGGGTTCTCTTCGCTGGCGGCGATGATCATCGAAACCAGCCTGGCCTGGCGTCACCGTGCGAGTTTCGGCGACGAGATTGTCCCGAGCTGGTTGCATCAGTACTCGAGGGTCGCCTTCGGGTGGTGGATCGTGGCCTACATCACTGGTGTGGCCCTCGTGATGAGCGCGCGGGGGTGAGGGAGGGCCGACACGCTACGCTTGACCCCGGTGGCCACTTGCGTTGACGTGCTCACGGTATCCCCAGGGGCCGGCTTCAGCCGGCCCACCGCAGGGCGGGCTGAAGCCCGCCCCTCCGACACCCGACGACGCATCGGCGGCGCGAACCGGATCGAGCGGAGTAGGGGATCGTGAGCCGCATGAGCCGTCAGCCGGATGCCTTCGTCCGAGTCTTCCGTGTGGCTGCAGCCGCTCGATCATCTCCCAGCGCTTGGGACTCAACACCCGGAACGAGCACCGAGCACTCGGAACTGGCGGTCACCTCACCCGCGGCGCAGTCGCTCCAGCTCGGCGCGCAATGGCCGCCAATAGTGCCGATCGCGATCGCGTTCTTCCAGTTCCTCTGCCAGCAGCGCGCCCGCGAGGTCAGCCTCATGTCCACGGACCGCGGCGTCAAGGAGCGGGCGCGCGGCCGCCAACCGCCGACAGGGCCCGGGGTAGCGGCCGGCGAGTTCGATCAGCAGTTCCGGAGTGCGAAGTTCGCGCATCCAGAAACGTACGTGTGCGGCGGACGCACGGCTGCGGTGCTCGAAATAGTGTGCCTCGACGAGGCGCCGGATCATTGGCCAGTCTCTGTCTCGCTGTGTCTTCTTGGCCTGCACCAGGTCCGGCAGTGAGAGCAGATCGCAGCGCTGACCGTCCTCGAGTTCAATGGTGGTGCGTCGTCTCCATAACCGCTCGAACGGATCCACGCCACGCATCTTGGCCATCACGTCGACCCGCATGCGTGCCGCGTCCGGATGTCGACACCGGAAGCGCACGGCGTGGCCGCGCCGAAGGAATCGGGCCTGGAAGGGTGGCACGGCGATGACATCGGCCTGCAAGTCGGCCAGTGCCAGGCGCAGCCGCGCCAGATTGGCCGCATCGGCCACGATCGCGAGGTCTGTGTCCCGGCTAAACTCGGCCGCGCCGTAGAACACGCACGCCTGGCCGCCCATGAGCAGGGCGCGCACGCGGCGCACGCGCATCGAAGAAAGGACTGTGAGTATCGGGTTCGGGATCAAGCGAGCCTCCGAGCGCGAGATAGGTGTGCCACAGCTTCTCACTCTCACGCCACCGCTGGACTGGCGTCAGGCGATACCACTCCGCCCACTCCTCGCCCACGACATCGACCGCCCGTTGCATGGAACCATCATAACGATCGACAGGCGCCTCGTCACCGCGTGAGGTCCGTTTGCCTGCCCCAACGTGCTCAGCTACACTGCGCCGAAGCGTCACCGGAACAACCACGTCATACGGCTTGTCCCCGGCGCCCTTTCACTGCTCGCGGTCTGCGGCTTCCTCGGGGTGAAGCGACGCCGTCGATGATGCGCCTCTGCTCATCGATTGAACCGAACACCTCGGCGCGGTCCCTGGCCGACTCGCTCACGCTGGCGTACGACCACAAGTGGTTGACGAGCGCGCCGTACGTCCACGGGCCTGTCTGCTTCAGCACGACGGCTGTGGGCCCGACCGACCACTTGCCGGCGCCGAGGAACGCGTTGGTGGTCGTGGGTATGCCGAGCACGGGTCCGATGGCCAATCTCAAGCATACCGTGCGAGGCCCTCACGGTCCGTCAGCCAGGTTGCGAGAAGCGCCGCCGGCCACTCGATGCCGACCTCTTCGAGTGCCGATGCGACCGTGCCCTGTGAAAACCGCCGTGCCACGCGCGCGGTGTCGATCTCGATCGGGCTCATGGAGCCGATGAGGAGCACTTCGTGCAACAGCGAGACTTCGCCTCCAAGTCAGGTGGGAGCTGCAGGTTCATGTCTTCAGCGCGGGACCCGGACGCGGCTCAGTCAACGGAGCGGACACGGAGCGGACCATGACGCGTCGCGCGAAGGCCGACGCGCGAAGTTAGGGTGTCAGTTAGGGTTTCACCCCGCAGATCGACCTGCGAACAACAGGCGAAAAGTGGCGGATTGTGGAGGAAAGAGTGGTGAGCCCGGAAGGAATCGAACCTTCAACCAACAGATTAAGAGTCTGCTGCTCTGCCAGTTGAGCTACGGGCCCACGCGAGTGTGGGTGGCATGTGGCGCGCCCGGCAGGATTCGAACCTGCGGCCTTTGGCTCCGGAGGCCAACGCTCTATCCAGCTGAGCTACGGGCGCACGGCCGCGGCCTGCTCTCGCTGCCGCGGAAACACTGAATTGTGGCGCGCCCGGAGGGACTTGAACCCCCGACCTACGGGTTCGAAGCCCGGCGCTCTATCCAACTGAGCTACGGGCGCACGATCTCGAAGCCTATCACACAGATCCCAGATCCCAGATTCCAGATCCTCAGATTCACCGGCTCTATGACGAGCCGTGTCCGTTGCGGCTCGTGCCGAGCGTCCGGGCCCAGCGCATGCCGTCGCCGACCCTGATCGACCCCTTGAAGAGCGTCTTGAGCGAGACGACGCCGCCCAGCTTGTAGCGGCCGACCGCGTCGAGCCCGACCGACGCCATGCAGCCGCACTGGGTGCAGTCAGGATCGCCCCCGAACTGGCACGGCGCGATCGCCTTCTTCAGGTCCGACGAGAGGCACGACGTGGTCTTCGCGAAGATGCACTCGTCGGGCGTTGGCGGCGGCGACAGATAGCCCTGCGTCACGATCGGGCGCATGTCCGCCAGCTTCGGGTGCTGGTGGTAGAGCTCGGTGATTTCGGCCACCACGCGTTGTCGATCCTCCGGCCTCAGCATCTCGGGCGAGTCTTCGCCCCGCTGCGGAGTGTAGAGCGAGAACCAGATGCGCTTGACGTCGGGGTTGGCCGCCCAGAACTCGGTGAACTCCGTGACGTAGCCGGGCCGCGTCTGCTGGCGCGTGACCGTGCAGTGCACCGTGATCTGCTGTCCCTTGATGTGCTTGAGAATCCGGTCGTACGTGGCCGGCGCCCGCCGCACGTCGTGCTCGGGGGCAAGCCCGTCAATCGACACACACACCTGCAGGCGTGGCATGCCGATCCATTCTTCGGGGATGGGCCGCACGGCGCTCGTGACCACCTGCGTGTGAATGCCCATACCCGTGAGCTTCGGCAAGAGCGCGTTGAGCTCGCGGAACCTGACGAGGGGCTCGCCGCCGACGAGGGAAATGTGTATCGGCTTGCGCTTTTTGACCACGTCCAGGATGCCGTCAATGAGCTCCTGGCCCTTGAAGTCGGCCAGATCCCGCAGCACGACGCCTCCGCCCAGATGCTCGTCGCCGTAGGCGTAACAGCCGGGACACCTGAGCGGGCACTCCCTCGTGATCTCGATCGAGAGGTTCGGCTGGTAGCCCGACAGGATCAGACCCCACGCCTGGACGACGTGACCGCTATTCATCCGACGAGCTTATCTGGGGTGCGGAGCGGTCCGCAAACAGGGGGTTGTTCGCGAAAGCCAGCGCGGCCACCGGACGTCCGGCGATCAGGTGTTCCTGAATGATGCGCTCGGCGTTCTCCGGGGTGACGTTCCGGTACCAGACGCCCTCCGGATAGACGACGGCGATCGGCCCGCCCGTGCAGATGCGCAGACAGTTGCACTTCGTCCGGTAGGCCGGGCCGGACGGACCGGCGAGGCCGAGCTCCTTCATCCGGCGCTTGACGTAGTCCCAGGTGGCGGCGCCCTCCTCCGTCGTCGTGCAGTCGGGCCCGGCGCACACGAAGAGGTGCCGCCGGATGTGTCCGACGCCGAAGGCTGCCGCGGCGGCCTCGGGGGTGGTGCGTTCTTTCGGCAAGGTACCTTCCGCTCATGGGCGGGCTGAAGCCCGCCCCTCCAGTCATGGGCGGGCTGAAGCCCGCCCCTCCAGGTGCTCCGGGAGTCAGCCCGCGACCGGCGCCTCGTCGGGCACGGTCGGCAGTCCGGCCGCGTACCAGTCGTTGATGCCGCCGGCCAGGTTGACCACGCGATCGAGGCCGCGCGCGCGGAGAATGCTCGCGCCAATCATCGATCGCGCGCCCGAAGCGCACTGGAGCACGATGGGCTTGTCGCGCGGAATCTCGTCGAGGCGATCGCCGAGGTAGCCGAGGGCGATGTGCCGCGCCTCGGCGATGTGGCCGAGGTTCCACTCGTTCCGGTTCCGCACGTCGATGAGCGTCACCGCGCCGTGTGCGAGCGACTCACGGAGATCCCCGACCGCAATCTGCGGCACGGTGCCGAGCGGCCGTCCGGCCTCGGCCCAGGCCGAGACGACGCCGGCGTCGAACCACCCGCCGATGCGGTCGAGGCCGATCATCGCGAGGTCGCGTACGGCCGCCTCGACGGTGGGCCCGGCGTGCTCGTCGACGAGCAGGTAGAACTCGCGGGAGTAGGGAATCAGCCAGCCGGCCCAGGTCGTGAAGCTGCCGTTCTGCGGAATGCTGATCGTGCCGGGCACGTGCCCGACGGCAAACGACGCCGCGGGCCTCGTGTCCACGATGACGGCGCCGGCCGCCACGTGCGCGGCAAACGCGCCGGCCCCGAGCCGCTCGGGCGCCTTGAAGCCGCCGAGGACGCGCGGGCCCTCCTTGTTGAGCCGCTTCATCTCGGCGAAGTACTTCGGCGGCTCGGGCTGGCCGGCAAGCACGGCCTCGACGAACGCCTGCTCGCTCGTGATCTGAAACGCCCAGTTGAACCGCCGCTCGTACCCCAGAGTGGAATGGGGGATCGCGCTGATGCCCTTGCCGCAGGCCGACCCGGCGCCATGGCCAGGCCACAGCTGCAGCCAGTCCGGGCGCGACGAGAACTTCTTCAGGCTCTGATAGAGAGCGCGCGCGCCCACCTCCATCGTGCCCTTGATGTTGGCGGCCCGCTCGAGCAGGTCCGGCCGGCCCACGTCGCCGACAAAGATGAAGTCGCCCGTCGCGGCGGCAATCGGTTCGTCGGCCGCCGCGCCATCGGTGACGAGGAACGTGATGTGCTCCGGCGTATGGCCCGGCGTGTGCACGACGTCGATGCGCACGTTGCCCACGGTGATGCGATCCCCGTCCTTGACGAGCGTCACGTTGCCGTCGGCTACGAAGCCGTACTTCCAGCTCTCGTCGCCCTCGTCCGAAAGATACAGGGTCGCGCCAGCCCGCTTCGCCAGCTCGCGGCTGCCCGACAGATAATCGGCGTGGATATGCGTCTCGGTGACGTGCCTGATCACCAGGCCAGCCGCCTCCGCCTCGGCCACGTACTGCTCGGCATCCCGGTTCGGGTCGATGACGATGGCTTCCCTGGCGCCCTGGCAACCGATGAGGTAGCTTGCCTGAGCGAGTTTGGGCTCGAAGAATCGCTTGACATACATGACCATCATTCTATCGCCCCCAACGAATCTGGAATCTGGAATCTGGGATCTGGAATCTGGGATCTATGGCGGTTTGCAGGCACGCGCCAACCGAGAAGGCGGGGGAGGTTTGCAAACCGCTATAGATTCCAGATCCCAGATTCCAGATCCCAGATTCACGAGCCCTTGACGATGCCCCGATACAAGCTGACGCTCGAATACGCCGGCACGCGCTACCGCGGCTGGCAGATCCAGAAGAACGCGAGAACGGTGCAGGGCGAACTGAACCGCGCCATCGGCGAGGCGCTGGGCAAAGCCCCGTTCGAGACGTACGGCTCGGGGCGCACCGATGCGGGCGTCCACGCGCTCGCCCAGGTCGCTCACCTCGACACGGCCGTCTCGCTGCCGCCCCGCACGCTCGTGGACCGCGTGAACGACGCGTTGCCGGCCGACATCAACATCCTCGGCGCCGAGCGGATGCCGCCACGGTTCCACGCGCGGCACTCCGCCGCCGGGCGCAGTTACCTGTATCAGATCGCGCGCCGCCGCACGGCGTTCGCCAAGCCCTTCGTCTGGTGGGTGCGCGACGATCTCGATATCGCCCGCATGCGCGAGGCCGCCGCCGCGCTTGTCGGCCTCTCGGACTTCCGCGCCTTCACCGATGACGACCCGGACGAGAAGTCGACGAAGGTCCTGATCGAGACCCTCACGATCACCGAGGACGGCGCGCTCGTGCTCGTGCGCGTGGTCGGGTCGCACTTCCTCTGGAAGATGGTGCGCCGCATCGTCGGAGTCCTCGTCGAAGTCGGCCGCGGCGGTCTCGCGCCACGGGCGGTTCCGGCTCTCCTCGCGTCCGACTCTGACCTGCCGGCACGCCTCACGGCCCCTGCCGCAGGGCTCTTTCTCGAGTCGGTGTTCTACGAACCACGCACGACGGCCCCGCCGCCTCGGGCGGCATTCGTCAGAGTCGACTGACACCTCTCACGGTGCCCAACGCTCCTCCTCCGGTCCGGAACCGGCCGGGGAGCACAAACGTGTGAGGTGGCTTTCGACATTCGGAAGCCGTCGGCACACCGGCGCCGCGAACGCCAGGGAAACGCTCGGATTCAGGCCCGGTCGGCCAGGCACGGAGCTTGCGTTTCATGGGCCCGGACAGACATGTTTCCCGCCATCGCCGCCGCCGCACGATCCCGCATCTGCCACTGGGGCTACATCGACCGGCCCGGACCCGGCCGCCGGACGACGCGAATCCGCGTGTGGATCTGCGAGCATCCCTATCGCACGATTCGTCGTGACGGCCCCGATCCGGATTGCGAAGGGTGCCGGGATGTCGTGCGGCTCACGTCTCACAGCATCCGGCCTTCGGCTGCCGGCCCGCGGCCACCGGCCTAGTCCCGGCCTCGGCCGGCGCCTGGTCTGACGCAGGGGCGGGCTTCAGCCCGCCCATCGGGCCGGCTGAAGCCGGCCCCTCCGTACGCCAAAGCAACTGCCGGCAGGGCCAAGAAAAAAACGGGGCCGGCTGCGCAGCCGGCCCCGTCGCTTGCACCGAAAGCCCCGACCGACGAACCGTCAGAACCTGAAGATGATTCGCCCCCAGTAGGTGCTGGCCGTGTAGGGCTTGTACAGGTAGCCCAGGAGTAGCACGTTCCCGCGGACCAGGTTCTCGTTCGACTCGGCGTCGAGCGTGAAGTCCTCGACCTCGTAGTCCTCGAACCAGTAGCTGAAGCCAATCGAGACGCGGTCGTTGACGGCGTAGATGAAGTCGCTCGTCAGCCGGTTGAACTGGCTATGGACCGGCGGCAGCCGGTCGGGCGGCGGCAGCGTCGGCGGATACACCACGTCTTCGGGCGGCGTGCGCGGCACCTCGTCGCTCAGGAGGTAGACGTAGGTCGAGTCGGCCTTGTTGAAGTCGTAGGCCAGCACGATGTCGAACACGTCGCCGATGTCCCGGGCTGCGAAGTTGATGATGAAGGAATGGACCTTGTCTTCCGCGTCGGTGCCCCAGTTGCGCGACGGGTCGTCGAACTGCGGTCCCGGTACCGGCGGATTCGCCTGCCGCGACAGCGAGTTCGCCTTGTAGTTCTCGTAGGAATAGGACATCCCGTAGGAGAGCATTTCGTTTGGCATCGAGTCGAAGCCCGCCGAGTAGATGCCGTGGGTATTGTCGCGCAGCCCGAAGCCGGATGTGACGTAGTCGTCCTTGCCAGCCGCGACCGAGGCGTTGACGATGAAGTTGTCGGTCATGTTCAGATTGGCGAGCACCGTGACCCGGTTGCGGTCCCGCTCGGCCAGGTCGTAGTGGCGCATGAGCGGCTGCTCCTCGAAGTGCGTGAGGAGGAAGTTCCCCGCCTCCTCATCGGTCGTGTCGGTCCGCTTCTGGGAGTACTCCCACTTGGTGCGCACCGAGAACGTGGCCATCGACACCGTGTCGAACCAGGCGCGGATGCCGTTCTCGGCCGTGCTCTCGAACAGCCTGAACGTGCGGTCTTCGAGGATCGCGAAGTAGCCGACGCCGATGCTTGCGCGCCGCGCCGGGTCGAGGAGCAGGTCGGCGTTGAACGTGTGGCGCTTGACCGACTGCGGCTCGTTTTCGAGGCCCTCCGCGCTCACTGTGTAGTCGTACGCCACGCGGTCGTGGACGTCGAAGAGCGGCGTCTGGTTGGCGTAATCGTAGAAGCGGTAGCGCACGTCGATGCCGATCCCGCGTCTGGGCCTGGCCGTGAACGTGAGGTTGGCCGCGTTGGTGCGCGCCTCGCCCTCGACGAACCCGCGCTCGAGCGGCTGGGTGAGGAGCGCGCTGTTGATCGTCTGCGGCATGATGTAGTTGCCGCCATCGCTGAGCGAGCCGGTCGCGAAGTAGGCGGTGAACCGGGATCGTCCCGGCATCTTCGCCGTCAGCATGCCGTTGACCGTGAGGTAGGTGCTGCTCGGCGCCATCGACTGGCGTCCGGCCGCGCTCGCGCCGGACCGGTCCGCCGTGACGAACGGGTTGTCCCACGAGAACTGCGTCACGTCGTTGTTGAAGAGCGACCCGGCTGCCCCGACGCGGACGAGGTAGTTGCCGCTCGCGTACTCGGCGTTACCTTCGATGTCGGTCGTCTTGTGCCGGATCGAGCCGGGCATCTCGACGAGCGTGCTGTGCCCGAAGGACCCGCCGAGCGGAATGTCGCCCTTGCGGTTCGTGTAGCGCAGCAGGGCGTTCACCGTCCAGGCCGGCGAGGCGATCCACTGCATGCCGCCCTCGGTGATGTAGCGGGTCGTCTGCAGCTCGAACGTCCGGGCGTTGCCGGCGAAGATCGCCTCGCGTGTCGCCTGATTGCCCGCTGCGTACGCCGCCCGGACGGCCGGGTCCATGCTGAGGCCCGCCGGGAAGTCGGAGTCGAGGAACATCGTCTGCGTGGTGCGGCTCATCGTGAGGGGTATCTGGTCGTACATCCCCCACACCTTGAACTTGCCGTGCCGGATCGCGTCGATCCGGTACCGCATGTCCTCGCGGCCGACGTGGTCGCCGCTGAAGTTGACCCACCAGTTGTCCGTGTTGTTGTAGAGCCTCAGGACGTCCATGAACAGGCCGTCGCCAAGGTCGCGGTAACGCTCGTACCTCGCGGGATCGCCCGTGAGGTCGGTGCCGCGCACGCCGAAGTCGATCGTGCCGCCGACACCCTGGATGTCACCAATCTGCGCGCTGGCCGAGGCGGGCACCAGCGCGAGTGCTACGACGAGTAGAACTCTGAGTATGCGCATGATGTCCTCCCCTACCGCGTGAACCGTGCACCACCGGGGTGGTTCGACCCGTGGATCGTCGAGTGGCACGTGACGCACGACCTCCCGTAGACGCGGGCGCTCGTGCCCGAGATGGCCACATCGTCGTAGATGGTGCTGGGATGCCGCGTGTGGATGTGGCACCGCTGGCAGAGGATCGGTGGCTTGCTGACCAGCATGCGGTCGTTCGACGATCCGTGCGGGTCATGACAGGTCACACACCCGTCGCGTCCGGGGGGGTGCTCCCACAGGAAGGGTCCACGTTTGTCGGCATGGCAGTACGTGCACAGCTCCTGGATCGAGTCGCCCTTGCGGAGGAGCCGGACGTTGGTGGCGCCATGCACGTTGTGGCAGGAAGTGCACTCCATCTTCCCTTCGCGAACGGGCATGTGACCTGAACGATTGAGCTTGGCTATCTTGTCGCGGTGGCAGCTGGCGCAGAGCTCGCGCTGCGTCTCCTTGATGAGTTGCTTGGTTTCGGACTTGAAACTGTGGATGCTGTGGCAGGTGATGCACGAGAGGTCGCGGGACTCGTGCTGGCTGCCCTCCCACAGGGCGTGGTCACCACGATTGTGGCAGGTGACGCAGGCCGCGTTGGCATCGGCCGTATCGGCCGTCTTGAAGTTGAGCGGCTTGACGTTCACCGGGTCCTCGACGTGCAGGCTTCCCGGCCCATGGCAGCTTTCACAGCCCTGGCCGGCGGCCGGTGTGCGCGCGTCGGCAGAAAGGCCGTGCTTGGCCATGCCTTCACGCTTGTCGTCATGGCACGTGATGCAGGTGTCCTGGCCGACGTACGCCCCCTGCGCTTGGGAAGGATTCTGCACTGGTGCGGATTCTTCCGCGGGCGGCGGACCGAACTCCGGGGCCGCTGCCGGTGTGGCACGGACGACTGTCAGCGCCGCCACCCACACCACGAATCCACAGGCCAGCCAGCCTTTCGGGCCCATTCTGCCTATGTGGTACCTCATCGCCTGCCTCCCGACGGCCCGGAGGAGCTGACGTGCTCACCGGCCGAGCCACCCTCAGTCAAGCAAGGACCGTGCCCCGGGCTGGCGGTGGCCTGGCATGTCGATTGCTGTTGGTTGCAGACCCGAGTCAAGACACGGGAGCGCCGGCAGGCGGCAAGTCACCCTTCGCGGGCCGGCACTCACCCGCCGGCCTCCAGTCAGTGCTTGAGACCGAATTTCTCGATGCGGTAGCGGATCTGGTCGCGGTGCAGGCCGAGCAGGGCCGCCGCGCGCGTGCGGTTGCCGCCGGCACGTTCGAGCGCCTGCACGACGAGCGACCGCTCGACGTCGTCGAGCACGACGCCGCCGATGGGCAGGGCGAACGGACCGTGAGACCCGGCCGTCGACGCCTGCGCCGGCGCGAGGCTGTCGAAGTCCGACGGCTGCAGGGCGTCGCCGTCGGAGAGCAGCACGGCCCGCTCGATCATGTTGCGAAGCTCGCGCACGTTGCCCGGCCACGAGTACGACATGAGCACGTCGATCGCCTCGGGTGCGAGCCCGCGGACCGGCCGCTTGAACTCCCGACCGAAGTCCTCGACGAAGTGCTGGGCGAGCAGGGGAATGTCTTCCGCCCGGTCCCGCAGGGGCGGCAGCTCCATGCGCAGCACGTTGAGGCGGTAGTAGAGGTCGTCGCGGAACTTCCCCTCCCGCACGAGATCCTCGAGGTTGCGGTTGGTCGCGGCGATGACGCGCACGTCGACATGGATGTCGCCGGACCCGCCGACGCGCCTGAACGACTTCTCTTCGAGCACGCGCAGGAGCTTGGCCTGCAAGGCCGGCACCATCTCGCCGATTTCGTCGAGAAATACCGTGCCTTCATCGGCCTGTTCGAGCAGTCCCCTCTTCTGATTGCGCGCGTCGGTGAACGCGCCGCGCTCGTGCCCGAACAGCTCAGACTCGAGCAGCGTCTCGGGCAGGGCCGAGCAGGTGATGTTGAGAAACGGCCGCGCGGCGCGCGAGCTGGCGTAGTGGATGACCTTGGCGATGAGGTCCTTGCCTGTCCCGCTCTCGCCGGTGATCAGCACGGTCGAACCCGGGCTCTCGGCGACCTTGCGGGCCAGGGCCTTGATGGCCGCCATCACCCGCGACTCTCCGATGATCGAGGAGACGGTGTGCGGCCGCGACAGCGAATCGCGCAGGGTGCGCAGCTCCCGCCGCAGCCGCGTCGCGTCGAGCGCCCGCTCGACACGAATCGCCACGTCGTCGAGGTCGAAGGGCTTGGTGGCGTAGTCGAACGCGCCCGCCTTCATCGCATCGACGACCGTTTCCACGCTCTTGTGCGCCGTCAGCATGATCACGACGGTATCGGGATCGAGCGCGCGCAACCGCTTGAGCACCGACAGGCCGTTGTCGTCGGGCAGCTTGTAGTCGAGCAGCACCAGGTCGACGCCCGTCGCGGCTTTGTCGAGCGCCTCGGCCGCCGTGCCGGCTTCGAGAATCTCGCGGTCCTCGGCCCTCAGGCGCTCGGCGAGCGACCACCGAACCAGATTCTCGTCGTCGACGATGAGGACGCGGCGGTGTGCCACGGCGCTAGTATATCCGCGCGGTGGAGTTACCGGACCAAGCTGGTCGGGGTTGAGGTTCGCACCGCTGCCGTCTTATTCTTCTGCACGAGTCGTCTGCCCCAGATAGCGAGGAATCATGAACATCATCAGAACCGCTCTGTCCCTGACCGTCATGCTCACCGTGGCCAGTGCCGGCACGATCGGCGCCCAGACCGGAAACGCCGCCAACGGCGAGAAGCTCTACACCGCGCAGAAATGCAGCGTGTGCCACCAGATTGCCGGCAAGGGCGGGAAGATGGGTCCCGAACTCTCGAAGGTCGCGGCGACGCGTGACGCCAAGTGGCTCGCAACGTACCTGGCCAACCCGAAGTCGGTGGACCCCAAGAACAAGATGCCCGTCGTCAAGCTCAAGGGCGCCGAGATGGACGACCTCATCGCGTACCTGCTGACGCTCAAGTAGGGCTGCGATGACGCCGACGCCTACCCCATCCCCGTCGGCGCCGAAGCCAGGGCGTCGCAACATATTGAACTGGCTGCTCGGCACCTGGTCTGCCGGGGTGCTGGGTTCGGTCGCCTTCCCGATCCTGAAATACCTGGTGCCTCCGGAGATCCCGGAGGCACCCAACCTCTCCGTGAAGGCGGGTGCGGCGTCCACGCTCACGCCCAACAGCGCGAGGATCGTCCCCTTCGGCAGCAAGCCGGCCATCGTCGTGCGCCTGGCGAGCGGCGAGCTCCGGGCGTTCGAAGCGACGTGCACGCACCTGTCGTGCACGGTGCAATACCGGGAGGATCTCGAGGAGATCTGGTGCGCCTGCCACAACGGCCATTACGACCTGCACGGCCGGAACGTCTCCGGACCGCCGCCGCGTCCGCTCGAGGCGTACGACGCCGACGAGCAGGGCGACGAGATCGTGATTTCCAAGAGGGCCTGAGATGTCCATGAAGCCCTGGTTGGCCGAGCGCCTGCCGGTCGCGGAAGTCGAAGCGGCGATCGATCACAAGACCGTTCCCCAGCACCGGCATTCGATCTGGTACTACCTCGGCGGCATGACGCTCTTCTTCTTCGTCGTGCAGGTGGTCACCGGCATCCTGCTCCTGCTCTACTACCGCCCGAGCGCAGCCGAAGCCTACGACAGCGTGCAGTTCATCATGACGCGCGTGCCCTTCGGGTGGATGATCCGGTCGATTCACTCGTGGTCGGCCAACCTGATGGTGGGCGCGGCGTTCATTCACCTGTTCAGCGTGCTCTTCCTCAAGGCGTATCGAAAGCCCCGCGAGCTCACGTGGATCAGCGGCGTGCTGCTCCTGTTTCTGATCATGGCTTTCGGTTTCACCGGGTACCTGCTGCCCTGGAACGAGCTCGCGTTCTTCGCCACCCGCGTGGGCACGGACATCGCCGGGGCCGTGCCGGTCGTTGGTGAAGCCACGGTGCGGTTCCTGCGCGGCGGCCCGGACGTGACGGGCGCCACGCTCACGCGGTTCTACGGCGTGCACGTCGCCGTGCTGCCGGCCATTGCCACGGTGCTGCTCGGCCTGCACCTCCTGCTCGTGCAGTACCACGGCATGAGCGTGCCGCCGTCGGTCGAGGCGGAGGCCGAGCGGTCCGGCCGCAGGATTCCGGTCATGCCGTTCGTGCCCCACTTCGCGCTGCGCGATCTGTTCGGCTGGACCGTGGCGCTTGCGCTCCTTGCGGGCCTCTCCGCCTTCCTCCCCTGGGAACTGGGCATCAGGGCCGACCCGTTCGCGTCGGCTCCGGCCGGCATCCAGCCGGAGTGGTACTTCCTGTGGACGTTCCAGGCCCTGAAGCTGATGCCGGCCTACGTCCTCGGCATCAACGGCGAGCTCATCGCGATCGGCGTCATGACGATCGGCGCCCTGGCGCTCGTGTTCCTGCCGTTTCTCGACCGGAACACCGAGCGGTCGCGCCGCCTCGTGACGTGGGGCGGCCTGTTCGCCCTCGTGTTCATGGTGGCGATGACGCTCATCGCCCTGCTGGGAGGTCACTGATGAGGCGCGCGTGGTTGACGACGCCGGTGCTGCTCACGGCCCTCTTCGCGACAGCGATCGTAGGTCGTGCGCAGGAGTCCGCGCCGGCAGCGGCCCCGGAGACAGGCGAGCAGGCCGCGACGTACGCGAGCCCCGACGACGTCCATGTGCGCGCAGGCCTGACCTGCCAGGCCTGCCACGGCGCGCCGCGGCCGGAGTCGACGCCGGAGGCACCGGTTTTCGCGCCGATTGCACGAACGGCAATCGCCCCGCTCTGCGCGCGCTGCCACGCCGACGCCACCTACATGCGCCAGTTCGCGCCGCAGGTCCGCGTCGACCAGTACTCGCAGTATCAGACGAGCATCCACGGTCAGCAGATGGCCAAGGGCAACGACCAGGTGGCCACCTGCAGCGACTGCCATAACGCGCACGGCATCCTGCAGGTGCGCGACACGCGCTCGCCGGTCGCCCCGTCGAACGTGGCCACGACCTGCGCGCGATGCCACGCCGACGCGAGCCGCATGGACCCATTCGGCAGGTCGCCGGAGGTGTTCGCCGACTGGTCCACGAGCGTGCACGCGGCCGCCCTGCTCGAACGCGGCGACACGTCGGCCCCCACCTGCAATACCTGTCACGGGAGCCACGGCGCCACGCCGCCGGGCGTCGATTCGGTCGCCAACGTCTGCGCGCAGTGCCACGTGCGCGAGGCCGAGCTCTTCCGCGACAGCCCGAAGAAGGCGCTCTTCGACATGATGGGTCAGGCCGACTGCCTCGTCTGCCACAACAACCACGCCATCGCGCGGCCCGACGACAGCTGGATCGGGTTCGAGAGTCCGGCCGTCTGCGCCACCTGCCACGACGAGTCGATCGGCGGCGCCGACGTCATTCGCACGGTGGGCGAGGGGCTGCGGGCGCTCAGAGCGGACACCAATGCCGCCGAAACGCTCGTCAACGGCGCCGACGAGGCCGGGGTGCTCGTCGAGGAAGGTCACCTCGCGCTCGCCGACGCGCGCGAAGCCCACGTGAGACTCCGCGTCCTCGTGCACGCGTTTGCCGCCGAACCGTTCAACGAGGTGCTCGCCGAAGGGCGAGCCGCGGTGGAACGTGCCGAGGCCGCGGGCAACGCCGGGCTCGCCGAGCTCGACTTCAGGCGGACCGGCCTTGCCGTGGCCACGCTCTTCATCCTGGGATTTCTCGTGACGCTCTACATCAAAATCCGGCGACTGCCGCCCATCGAGAGTTGACGGCAGACGCGGACTGTCGTCGCTATGAGCG
This sequence comes from uncultured Acidobacteriota bacterium, assembly GCA_963752045.1. Lineage (GTDB taxonomy): Bacteria > Acidobacteriota > Vicinamibacteria > Vicinamibacterales > SCN-69-37 > DATKDF01. Next base: position 116,165 of record CAVVWN010000007.1, read on the forward strand.
CGGAGGGACGGGCCTCACTGAGGACTCGTCAGGCGCCGTGACGCCCGAACGCGCGCGCCTCACCGACGAGTGAAGCGATCTCGGCCACGTCGAATGGTTTGCCGACGAACCGGAACGCCCCTTCGGCCAGCGCCGCCTGTGCCTCTTCGGCCGCCCCGTGGGCCGTCATGAGGATGACCGGCACGTCGGGTCGCTCTCGGCGAATCCGCCGGAACAGCGCGAGGTCGTTGACGTCGGGCAGCCGCAGATCCAGCAGCACCACGGCCGGCTGGCCCGCCAGCGTCGACAGCACGGCCATGGCTTCGGCGCCCGATGAGGCCTGACGGACCGGGTAGCCCTCCTCGGTGAGCCGCTCGGACAGCGACCAGCGGATGAGCGTCTCGTCATCGACGACGAGCACGGCTGGCATGGGCAGTTTTTCCCGCGTCACCAAGGATTTTTCCCGACCGCGATCGATGACGGCGACGGATCCCGAAGCAAACGCGAGATTCTCAACTGTCACCAGACCCTATATATTCAAGGCTCGGGCCAAGTGAGTCTGCTCATCTCCACGCTCCATCGGAACGTCACCCCCATCTCGTGGGCGCTCGTGGCGGCTGTCTTCGCCCTCGACCTGCTGCTGCCGACGGCCTATGCCATCAGGCTCCTCTATATCGGCGTCGTGCTGCTGGGGCTCTGGTCGCCGGACCCGTGGCAGGCCCTGAAGCTGGCAGGAGTAGCGACAGGGTTGAGCGTGGGGCACGTGGCCATGGGGGCCGAGGGCACGCTCAGCCTCGGCGGGCTCTTCGGCCGGCTCACCAACCTGCACGGTGTCTGGGTCACCGCCGCAGGTGTCACGCTCCACCGTCGCGGAACGAGGCAGCGGGAAGCCGCCCGCCGGGGGCTCGTGCAATCGCTCAAGGACCTCGAGGACATCAGGAACGCCCTCGACCAGTCGGCCATCGTGGCCACGACCACCGTGCGCGGCGACATCACCTACGCCAACGACCGGTTCTGCGAGATTTCACAGGTACTCGCGCGACGAGCTCATTGGCCAGAACCACCGCATCCTGAACTCCGGGTTGCACTCGCGCGAGTTCTTCGCGGAGATGTACCGCACGATCGGCAGCGGCAAGGTCTGGCACGGCGAGCTCAGGAACCGGGCCAAGGACGGCTCCCACTACTGGGTCGACACCACCATCGTTCCGTTCCTCGATGAGAACGGCCAGCCCTACCAGTACATCGCGGTGCGGTACGACATCAGCGAGCGCAAGCGTTCCGAACTGGCGCTCCGGCAGCAGGAGGCCCTCGCCCAGCTCGGCAAGATGGCGGCGGTCGTCGCGCACGAAGTGCGCAACCCCCTCGCCGGCATCCGCGGCGCCGTGCAGGTGATCGGGCGCCGGTTGCCGGCCGACAGTCCCGAAGGCGCGGTCATCGACGAGATCGTCTCGCGAATCGACACGCTCAACGACATCGTGCAGGACCTGCTGCTCTTCGCGCGGCCGCGGCCGGTCGAACTCGCCCCAATCACCGTCCGCCAGCTCGTCGACGACTCGCTGGCGCTGCTCATGGAGGATCCCCGCTTCTCGGGCATCGCGATCGAAACAGCCGTCGACGATACGACGGTCCTGGCCGATCGAGAGCAACTCAAGCTCGTCATGATCAACCTCGTGCTCAACGCCATGCAGGCGATGCCGAAGCAGGGCACGGTGCGCATTGCGGCCCGATCGGCCGGGAAGGTCCACGAATTGATGGTCATCGACCAGGGCCCGGGCATCCCCGCCGACGTGCGCGAGCACCTGTTCGAGCCGTTCTTCACGACCAAGAACCGGGGCACCGGCCTCGGGCTCGCCACGGCACGCCGCATCGTGGAATCGCACGGCGGAACGATCCGCCTCGACTGCCCGCCCGAAGGAGGCACGACGGCGGTCGTCACGCTGCCACACGGCGGCGCGCACCCGGCCGATGCGGACGAGGTCAGGACCGACCGGCTGGAAGCGACCGCTCGCCAAGCCACCAGGCCGGCCGGCTGACCGCCACTCGCTTCAGGCCGAAGGCGTCAACGGCGTAGGCCGTGAGATGGGCCATGGCCTCGTCGAGGTCGTCGGTCACTTTCAGCAGGTCCAGGTCGGTCGACGCGATGGCGCCTTCGTCGATCATCTCGTGCAGCAGGTCGAGAAACGGCTGCCAGTACCGGGTGCCAATCAGCACGACCGGAAAGCCCTGGATCTTCTTCGTCTGGATGAGCGTGAGCGCTTCGGTGAGCTCGTCGAGGGTGCCGAGGCCGCCCGGCATCACGACGAAGGCATAGGAGTACTTGAACAGCAGGACCTTGCGGACGAAGAAGTAGTGGCAGCTGATCCACTGGTCCAGATACGGATTCGGCTCCTGCTCGAGCGGCAGTTCGATGTTGCACCCGACCGACAGGCCGCCGTGATCGCGGGCGCCCCGGTTGGCCGCTTCCATCAGGCCGGGGCCGCCGCCGGTCATCACGGTGAAGCCGAGGGCGCTCACGCGTCTGCCCACCTCACGGGTGATGGCGTAGTAGGGATGCGCTTCGTCGAAACGCGCCGACCCGAAGATGGTCACGCACGGGCCGACGAAGTGCAGGGTGCGGAACCCGCGGAGCATGTCGCGGGCCGTGCGCAGGAGCATGAGCGCTTCGCGCAGCCGGGAGTGCGGGCCTTCGAGAAGGTAGCGGTCCTCGGCACCGGGGCCGGCCGGCTCGGACTCGGCCTCGGGCGCCCGTGCAGGGTCTTTCACGGGTACAGCAGCGTCGCCCGCCACGCGCCCCCGATCCGTTCGTAGAGCTCCCGGTCGTGCAGCCGGCCCGGCCGCGCGCTCCAGAACTCGACGCGGTCCGGAGTCAGCCGGTAGCCCGACCAGAACCCGGGGCGCGGCACCGGCGAGCCGGTGAACCGCGCGTCCATTTCGGCGACTCGCGCCTCGAGCTCGGCTCGAGAACCGAGCGGCTCACTCTGGCGCGAGGCCCAGGCGCCGACCTGACTCTCGCGCGGCCGGGAGGCGAAGTACCGGTCAGCCTCCTCGTCCGACACGCGCGACGTCAGGCCTTCGACGCGCACCTGCTTCTCGACGGCCGGCCAGAAGAAACAGAGCGACGCCAGCGGATTGGCCGCGATCTCGTGCGCCTTGGGACTGCCGAGATTGGTGAAGAAGACGAACCCGGCCGCGTCGGCGTACTGCACGAGCACCATGCGGCCGGTGGGCCGTCCGCCGGAGGCGACCGTCGACAGGCAGGCGGCCTTCGGGTCGATGCCACCCCGAGCGGCGGCTTCGGCAAACCACTCGTGGTAGAGGGCAATGGGATCAGTCACGCGCTACTTCTTCTTGACGCCAAGCTCGGCCAGCTTCGCCGCCAGGTCTTCGCCGGCCGTCCCGGTTCGCACGGCCTTGTCGATGTGCAGGATCTTCCCGTCCGGTCCGATGTAGAACGTCCAGCGCCGTGCCAGCCCCGTCGTGCCGAGCACGCCGTAGGCGCCGGCCACCGTCTTGCCGGGATCGGACAGGATTGGGAAGTCGGCCTCGTGCTCTTCCGCAAACCGCTTGTTCGTCTCGGCATCGTCGACGCTGACCATGAAGTGGGCCACATCGAACTGTCGAATCGTCTCGCCGCTCGCACGGAGCGACTTGCACTCGGCCGTTCAACCACCGGTGAAGGCCTTCGGGAACCAGGCAAGCACGACGACCTTGCCGGCATATTGCGACAGCGTATGCGTCGCGCCGTCGGAGCCGGGCAGCGTGAAGCCCGGCGCCATGTCGCCCACTTTGAGCTCCGCGGGCGCCTGAGCCCCGGCTGTCACGACGGCCGCGACGCCGAGGACGGTCAACAGAAACTTGGACATCAGCAGTCTCCCTGGCCGCAATTCTACCTATAATTTCGATTCCCGGTCCGATGCCCAACTTCTTTTCCCTCATCCGGTCGGCCGCCGAGCGTTTTCCCGACCGGCCGGCCATCGAGGTCATGCGGCCGGGCGGCCTCGAGACCACGACCTACGCCGAGCTCATCGACGAGGCGGCGCGTGTGTCCGGCTGGCTCGCGGGCGCCGGCATCGCGCCCGGCGACCGGGTGGCGATTCTCTCGGACAACGACGCCCGCTGGATCGCGCGCTACCTGGGCATTCTGCATCGGGGCGCCGTGGCGGTCCCGCTCGACACGGCCTACAAAGCCGGCCAGGTGCGCACCGTCATGGAGAACAGTGGCGCGCGCCTGCTCTTCACATCGGCACGCTATCTCGACACGGCCGTGGCCGCCGGAGACACCGGTGCGTGGAGCCCGGCCCTGCTCTCCGGCGCGGCGCCAGGCGTGCCGGGACCGGACGAGGTCGCCGCCGCTACTCCAGCCGGGCCGGCCGCCGAAACCGCCGACGACGATGCCGCCGTCATCCTGTACACGTCGGGCACGACGTCCGATCCGAAGGGTGTCGTGCTGACGCACGCGAATCTCTACGCCGAGCAGCACGCGGCCTTCCAGGTCGTCGACGTCACGGCCGCCGACGCCATTCTCGGCGTGCTCCCGCTTTTTCATGCGCTCGCGCAAATGGCGAACCTGCTGCTGCCGTTGTCGGTGGGCGCACGCGTCGTCTTTCTCGAATCAATCAGCTCCACGACGCTCCTCGAAGCGCTCCAGACCCGCGGCATCTCGATCTTCGCGTGCGTGCCGCAGTTCTTCTATCTCATCCACCAGCGGGTGACCGGCGAGATCGGACGGAAGGGGCGGCTCGCGCAGGTGCTGTTCCGCGCCGTCATCGGCGTGAACGCGTGGTTGCGCGATCATGCGGGACAGAACCCCGGGCGGCTGCTCTTCTCGAGGGTACACAGGACGCTCGGACCGAAGATGCGCATCCTCGTGACGGGTGGCTCCCGGTTCGACCCGGCCATCGGCCGGGACCTCTACGGGCTCGGCTTCACGCTGCTCAACGCCTACGGCCTCACCGAGACGTCCGGCGGCGCCACCATCGTCCGGCCCGGGGATCGGTTCACGACGTCGGTCGGCCAGCCTTTTCCGGGCGTCGAGGTGCGGATCGATCAGGGGGCCGGGTCTCGAGACCCGGCCCCCTCGGATGGCGAAGTCCTGATTCGCGGGCCGATCGTGATGCGCGAGTATTTCAGGCGGGCCGACGCCACGGCCGCTTCGCTCGCCGACGGCTGGCTGCGCACGGGCGACCTCGGCCGGCTGGACAGACAGGGCCGGCTTTACATCACGGGCCGGCTCAAGGAGGTCATTGTCCTTGCGTCGGGCAAGAATCTGTACCCGGAGGAGATCGAGGCCCACTATCGTCAGGCCCCGGTCGTGAAGGAACTGTGCATCCTGGGAATGTCGAAGCCCGGCGAACCGTCGGCCGAGCGGCTCCATGGCGTGATCGTGCCGGACGAAGACGTGTTGCGCACGCGCGGCGTCGTCAACGTGCGCGAGCTCGTCCGGTTCGAGCTCGAGGGCCTCTCGGTGCAACTGCCGCCGCACAAGCGCATGCTCAGCTTCGACATCTGGCTCGAGCCTCTGCCTCGCACGACGACCGGCAAGATCAAGCGGCATGAAGTGGAGCGGCTCGTCGGCGAGCGCGCGAGCGCGCCCGCGACGGAGGAGCGGGCCGTCACCGATGCCGAGCGCGCCTGGCTGGAATCGCCGGCACATGCCGGCCTCACCGGGCTCATCGCCTCGAGGCTCGAGCGCCCGTCGGTCCGTCCGGACGACAACCTCGAGCTCGACCTCGGCCTCGACTCGATGGAACGCGTGGAGCTACTCGCGACGCTCGAGCGGCGTCAGGCGACGCGGGTCCAGGCCGAGATACGCGCCACCATCTTCACCGTTCGAAACCTGGTGGATGCCGTGCTCAGCGCGCCGCCGGCCGGCGGCGCCGCCTCGGTCGACGAGGAGGAATCCGGCCTGGCCTGGGACGCGGTCCTCGCCGAGCCGCCTGACCCCGCGCTCGTGGCGAACCTGCGCAAACCGAAACTGGTTCGCGCGGCCGTGCTCTTCGTCCTCGTCCGGCTCGCGGTCCTCCCGGCGTGGCTTCTGCTCGGCTTCAGAGCCCGCGGCGGAGAGCACGTGCCGCGCCGCGGCGCGTGCATCATCAGCCCGAACCACCAGACGTACGTGGATGCGTTCCTTCTGGCCGCGCGGTTGCCCTTCGGCGTGTTTCGACGCGTCTTTCTCGTCGGGGCGTCAGAGTACTTCGAAACACCGCTGATGGCCTGGCTTGCGCGCGCGGTCAACATCGTCCCCGTGGACCCGAATGCCAATCTGGTGACCGCGATGCGGGCCGGCGCCGCCGGGCTGCGGCTTGGCAAGGTGCTGATTCTCTTCCCCGAAGGCGAGCGGTCCATCGACGGCGAGCTCAAGACGTTCCGGAAGGGCGCGGCCATCCTCGCCTCGCATCTCGACGTCCCGATTGTGCCGGTCGCCTTCGACGGCCTCTTCCCGATCTGGCCGAGAGGACTGCCGCTCAACTGGCGAATGCTGCTGCCTGGCGCGACCCGAATCCGGATGGAGTTCAGCGCGCCGCTCACCGTCGCGCGCGGCGCGTATGCCGAGGGCACGGCGGCCCTTCGCGCCGCCGTCGAACGCATGTTCTCCGCGATGCGCGCCCGCGCCTGACGGGCGGACCGGCGTCGACGAAACGGCTGACTCGAGAATCGCCCTGACCCTCGGGCCCGAGTCGTGTTAGAAGGAGGGGGTCGCCGGCCCGTGCCGCGGGCCTTCCTGGAGGTTTCCCTTGTCCGAACCGAGCATGTTCGACTTCGTCAACCAGCACGTGGACCGCGCCGTGGCCGACAGCGACTACGCGCCCGGACTGCTCGAGGCCATCAAAGCGTGCAACAGCGTCTACCGGCTTCGCTTCCCGTTCCGCCATCCGGACGGCAAGCTCGAGGTCATCACGGCGTTTCGCGTCGAGCACAGCCACCACCGGCTGCCCACGAAGGGCGGCATCCGCTACGCGCCGTTCGTGGACCAGGAAGAAGTGAAGGCCCTCGCCGCGCTCATGACCTACAAGTGCGCCATCGTCGACGTGCCGTTCGGCGGCGCGAAGGGCGCGGTCCAGATCGACCCGAAGCAGTACACGGTGACGCAGCTCGAGCGCATCACGAGGCGGTATGCGTACGAGCTCATCAAGAAGAACTTCATCGGCCCCGGCGTGGACGTCCCGGCTCCCGACTACGGAACGGGCGAACGCGAGATGGCCTGGATCGCGGACACGTACCTCACGATGACGCCGACGGCGCTCGACGGATCGGCCTGCGTCACCGGCAAGCCCGTCACCCAGGGCGGCGTGCGCGGCCGGACGGCGGCCACCGGCCGCGGCCTCTTCTATGCCGTGCGCGAGGCGTGCGCCAACGTCGAGGACATGAAGGCGCTCGGTCTCGAAACCGGCATCGCCGGCAAGCGCGTCGTCGTGCAGGGGCTCGGCAACGTCGGCTACCACATCGCAAAGTTCCTGTACGAAGCCGGCGCGACCATCGTCGCGATCGCCGAATACGAAGGCGCGGTGAGCAATCCGAAGGGCCTCGACCCGCATGCCGTGTTCACCCATCGGCGCGAGACGGGATCGCTCCTGAATTTCGCCGGCGCCGAGAACCTCTCGAGCGGAGGCGCCGCGCTCGAGCTCGACTGCGAAATTCTGGTGCCGGCCGCCATCGAGAACGTGATCACCGAGTACAACGCGGCCAACGTCAAGGCCAGGATCATCCTCGAAGGCGCCAATGGCCCGACGACGCCGGGGGCCGAGCAGATCCTGCAGGAGCGCCCCATCCTCATCATCCCTGACGTATACGCCAACGCCGGCGGCGTGACGGTCTCCTACTTCGAATGGCTGAAGAACCTCTCACACGTGCGGTTTGGCCGCATGGAAAAACGGCTGGAAGAGCGTGACGAAGCCGGCTTCGTGCGCGCCCTCGAGAAACTCACCGGCAAGGTGCTGACCGAAGCCGAACGCAAGGACCTCGTCCACGGCTCGGACGAAGCCGACATCGTCGATTCCGGGCTCGAGGAGACGATGGTGGTGGCCTACAACGAGATTCGCGAGAAGCTCAAGACGAACCGCTCGCTCAAGACCATGCGGAGCGCCGCGTTCCGCGTGGCCATCGACAAGATCGCGCGGTCCTACATGGAACTGGGCGTGTTCCCGTAAGGCGCCTGCCGCTGCGGCTCAGGCCTTGTGATCTTCGAGGGTGTGACGGGCGGTGATCTGCGCCCGGCGACGGCGGCGCGCGAGCTCCGCGTACACGTCCCTCCGCAGGAGCCGCAGGTCCGGGCGCCTGGGCGCGCGCGAGCGCTCCGCGATCGGCTGCAACTGGTCGTCGAGCAACTCCAACTGTCGGGCGGCTGTTCCGTCAAAACGGTTCATGGCACCTCTCCTCTCCCTGGGAGGCTACCGGGGAGCCGTGACAGGGCGGGTCACAACCCGAAAAACGCCCTGTAAAATGTGACGCCGGCCGAAGCCAGGTAGTTTCAGGGGAAAAAGGGCGTGAAGGGCCAGGGATCCTCAGGGAATGGCACAAAAACACCACGAAGTCTCGCGTTTGGAAGGGTTTAGCGACACCGTGTTCGGTTTCGCCCTCACCCTCCTCGTCGTGTCTCTCGAGGTCCCGACGAGCTTCGAGGCGCTCCGGGCCCAAATGGAGGGCTTCCTCGGATTTGCCCTGATGTTCGCGATGGTGTGCTGGATTTGGTACGAGCACAACTGGTTTTTCCGCCGGACCGGGCTGCAGGATCCCTGGACCGTGTTCCTCAACTCGGTGCTGCTCTTCGTGGTGCTGTTCTACGTGTACCCGATGAAGTTTCTCACCGGCGCCCTGATGTTCGAGTTCTTCGGCCTGGGCGGTCCGGGAACGCCACGGATCGGCAGCGCCGGACACGGGACCACGCTGATGCTGCTCTACAACGCCGGCGTCGTGCTCATCTTCGGCACCTTCCTCCTGCTCTACCGTCACGCCACGCGCCGGCGCGCGAACGTCGCGCTTTCTCCGTCCGAAGAGCTGCAGTTCGACTTCGGCCGACGGAGCCACATCATCAGCCTGTCGATCGGATTGCTGTCGATGGCGGTCGCGCTCGGGCTGCCGTCGCTCCCGGGTCTTGCCGGCTTCGTCTACTTCCTGATGGGACCGCTTCACGGGTGGAACGGCTATCAGGCTGGCAAGGCCCGGGCGGCGCTCGCCTCCGGCGCAGGCACCGAGACAGGCTCCAATGCGCAACGCTGAGGTCATTCGCCAGTGGCAGATCCTGCGGGAGATCGAGACGCACAGGACGGGCGTCACGATCCACGAGCTTGCGGCGCTCACCGGCGTCAGCAGCCGGACGATTCGTCGCGATCTGCAGGCCCTCCAGGAGGCCGGCTTCGCGGTGTACGACGAGGGCGAGGAGAACGAGACCAAGCGCTGGAAGCTCGACTCGCAGGCCTTTCGCACCGTGCAGGAGGGCCTGACGGTGGCCGACGTGGCGGCGCTCTATCTGAGCCGCTCGCTCGTCGAAGCGCTCTCCGGATGGCCGCTGGCCGACGAGCTCCGGGAGGCGTTCGCCAAGATCGAGCGCGGCCTGAATCCGCGCACGCGTGAGTTCCTCGCCAACCTCCCGGACGTCATCGCCACGAAGAAGGGGCCAAGGGCCGCGCCCGGGTCGGCCGGCCTGGTGGACGTGACGCGGCGCCTGCTCGACGCCATTCGCGACCGCCGGCCCGTCACCATGCGGTACTTCTCGGCCACGAGCAACCGGGCCAAGACATACGCCGTGCACCCGTACAAGCTGGCGCTCGCCCACGGCGGCGTGTATCTGGTGGCGTGGGTCCCGGCCTACGACGAGTTCCGCACCTTTGCCGCCTCGCGCGTCCAGCAGCTTTCGGTGAGCGAAGACACCTTCAAGCGGACGCACGAGCTGCCCGACGACCTCTTCAGCGCGTCGATGGGCATCTTCTCGGCGCCTCCCGAACGGGTGGAGCTCGAGTTCGACGCCGAGCTGGCCCCGCACCTGCGCGGGCGGGAATGGCACGAGTCGCAGCACCTCGAGGAACTCGCGGACGGACGCATCCGCATGACGCTCGACGTCTCGAACGACTGGGCGCTCCGGAGCTGGCTGCTGGGGTTCGGCGCCCGTGTCCGGGTGCTGGCGCCGAAGACGCTCGCCGCGGCCCTGCACGAAGAATTCAGAAGAGGCGCGGACCTCTACAAGCTGACGGCCGGCGCCGCGCAGCGACCCGAGTAGACGCGCGACGCCTCGCGCTCTCCAGGCCCGTTACTGCGCTCTGCCAATCTGTCTGAGCAGCACGCGGATGGCCTCGTCGAGCTGTGAGTCTTTCGCCGTTCCGGTTTCACCGAGCGGGCGGACAACCTCCACGTCGACCGGACGCGGCAGAAGCTCCATGTTCTTGCCGTCGGCACCGAGCACGCGCATCCGCGGGAGCCGGAACGACGACCCGTCGACCAGCCTGGCGTTCCACGTGTAGATGATCCAGCCCGCGGTTGGCTCCCCAACGACCGAGCCCAGCTTGAGCGTGCGATAGCCCTCGGTGAAGTCCTCGGCGTCGGAAAGCGAGTGCTGATTGGTCACGAGCACGGTCGGCGATTCGAGCGCGCGCTGCCCCAGCACGCTCCTGGCCGGCGCCTCGGGCAGGCCGCGCACGGACATGCGCAGGTACGGCTGCCGGGCGAACACGTCGAGCGCGTACGCGTTGACGAAGCCGCCGCTGTTGTTCCGCAGATCGACGACGACCCCGTCGAGCAGGTGGTTCTCGGCGTCGAGGTCGATATAGAGCTGGTCGAGCGCCCCCTCGCTCATGTTGATCATGTGCACGTAGCCGAGCCGGCCGCCGCTCGTCTTGAGCACGTACTCCCGGTTCGCCGAGACCCACGCCCGGTACAGCAGGCTCTTTTCGGTGCCCACCGACGCCGGCTGGACGACCACCTCGCGCGTCGCGCCCCCGGGCTGGCGCGCGAGCGCCAGCGTCACCTTGCGACCGGTCGTGCCGGCCATGAGCTCGTTCAGGTTCACGCCCGCGCCGACCGGACGGCCGCCCACGGCCGTCAGGAAATCGCCCTCGGCGATGTCGCCGGCCAGCGCGGCCGGGCCGAGCGGGACGACCGACGTGACCCGCAGCCGGCCCGCCGTTTCGTAGTCGCGGCGATCAAAGCGGAGGCCGAGACGGCCGACGCTCACGCCAGCGCCGGCGCCGCGGCCGCCCCCGCCGGAAATGCCCAGATGCGACGCGTTGAGGTCGCCGATCATCAGGCTGATGACGCGCCTCAGCTCGTCGCGCGTCGTCGCCGCGGCTGCGCGGGGCCGGTAGACGGCGCGCGACTCGCTCCAGTCGACTCCGTGGAACGACGGATCGTAGAAGTTGTCGCGCATGAGCGTCCAGGCCTCGTCGAACACGGTCAGCCGGTCGTCGGCGAAGTCCACGACGAGCTCGGCTGTGACGTTGAGCGCCCGGGATTCACGGCGATCCACCGTGGCGATCTGGATCCGGCCGCCGTCGAGGTAGTAGACCTCGCGCCCGTCGGCGGTGAACTGCGGATCGGACTTGCCGCCGGTCGACGTCGTGACCTGCCGCGCCACGGCCGGCCCCGTGTCAAGCTCGTCGAGCGGATAGGTGTAGAGGTTCGTCCCGCCGCCAGACGAGGCCACGAGAAGGGCCGTCTTGCCGTCGGGGCTGATGACCACGTCCGAGACGTCGAGGCCGACGGGCACGAACGACAGGCGCTCCCGGATGCCGGCGAAGACCGGCGTGACCGGCTCGCGCGCCGGCGTCGCCGGCCGCGCCTCGGCCGGCTCGGCCGCTCGCGTGTCGGTCGTGCGCCGCTCGCGCGGGACCGGCTCGTTGAACAGGTCGCGGAACAGGTCCTCGCGGAACCGCGGCGTGCGAAGCACGAGGTCGACGCGCGCCAGACCGGCCCGCTCGGTTCGCTGGCGCGTATTGAACAGAATGTAGGTGCCGTCGGGGCTCCAGGCCACGGCGTCGGCGAACGTGTTCGCCAGATAGCTCACCGGCCGGCGGGTGCCGCCGGCCGCCGGCACGACTTCGACGTTGCGGAACATCTTCTGCCCCACGACCAACGCGCCGATCCACTGTCCGTCGGGCGACCACGCGAGCGTCGGCCGGTCGCGCAGGTCGCCGAACGTGCCGGTCGAGAGCAGGCGCTCCTGCTTCGAGTCGAGGTCGACCACGCGCAGCTCGCGTCCGTCGCGCAGAAAGGCGACCGCCTTGCCGTCGGGTGAGAACGTCGGCGAGACGTCGGTTGCCGATCCGCTCGTGAGCGCCGTTTCCGTATTCGTCGTGAAGTCGTAGCCGTACAGCTGTTGACCGTCGCCACGCGCCGATGCGTACACGAGCGCGCGGCTGTCGAGAGACCAGACGGGCTGGGACTCGAGAGCGAGCGTGGAGGTCACGCGCGTGGCCTCGCCGCCGTCGCGGGCCGAGGCGGCAAACACCTCGCCCCGTGCGACGAAGGCCACCTTGCGGCCGTCGGGCGAGAGGGCGAGGTCGCTGAACTGACTGGTGAGCCGCAAGGGCTCGGGCGCGGGCATCGACGGCGCGCCGCGGCGCATGACCGCCACCGGCCGCGCCTGCCCGGTGGCCGTGTCGAGCGTCCAGATCCCGAAGTCGCGTTCGAAGGCGACCGTCGCGCCATCGGCCGTGATCGACGGCCACAGCACGCGGCCGGCCCGAAAGTCGGTGATCTTGCGATCGCGGCCCCCGGCCGATGCCGGCCGCGACCAGACGTTCTCGGCGCCGCCGCGGTCCGAGACGTAGAAGAGCGTGCGGCCATCGGCCGCCCACATCGGCCACTCCTGTTTGGCGTCGCGCGGCGTGAGCTGCGTGTAGGCCTCGAGCCCGTCGCGGTCGATCTCGCGCAGCCACAACTCGGACTTGTCCAGATGACTGCTGCCGTTGCGCCACCACTGGCTCGACGCGTTCCCGCGCGCGACGAGCGCCAGCCGCTCGCCGTCGGGCGATGGCGCCGCGCCGAATTCATTGACGTAGCGATCCTCGCTCACGGGCATGGGCGTGCCGCCGCCGACCGCCACACGGTACACGTCGTTCATGCCGGCAATGTCGCGACTCGTCGAGCTGAAGTAGATCCAGCGGCCGTCGCGCGACCACGCGTCGAGCTGCTCGCGCCCGTCGTCGAACGTCAGGCGGCGCAGCGTCCCCGCCTCGAGCGCGAGCACGTAGATGTCGCCGCCGCCGGTCCGCTCCGACACGAACGCCAGCTCGCGGCCGTCGGGCGAGAAGAGCGGCCGGCTCTCGGTCTCCGGATCGACCACGAGCAGCCGCGCCTCGCCGCCCGTGGCGGCAACCGTCCAGATGTCGCCGCCCGAGACGAACGCGATCTCCCGACCGTCGGGCGAAATGCCTGGCTCGGCAAACGAGAATGCCGGCCGCGCGGGCAAGGTCCCGCCTTGCGGCGGTCCGGACGCCACGAGTGATGCCGTGAGCAGAGCGCCGGCGGCGAGGCCGGCCAATTGGAGGCGGTGATGATGGAGACGCATACCGGAGAGTTTAGAGCCGTTTTCGGGTCGGTGTAGACGGCCGAAAACGGCTCAAGCGGTTTGCAGGAAGCGCCCACCGAGGAGGAGGGGGAGATTTGCACAGGAGGGGGACGGGTCTTGCTCGCGCAAGCGAGACCCGTCCCCCTCCTGTGCAAATCTCCCCCTCCCGTGCGGCTACAGAGAACCGCAAACCGCGTCAAGGGGAGTCGGGCTCCATCCCCTTCGTGGTGGGCGAGGTCGGGGTCGAACCGACACGGGTTTCCCCACGGGCTCCTAAGACCCGCGCGTCTGCCAATTCCGCCACTCGCCCGTCCCGTCGTGTCCGGCTCAGGATACCGCGGCCCGGCCGCCTCAACCATCGCCGCGCCGGAGCGTGTCGAGGATGTCTCCGAGCGCCTCGAGCGGATTTCCAAGCGGACGAACGGGCTCGGGCAGGGCCACGAGGAACCGCCCGCCGGTGGTCTCGGCCAGCCATTCGAGGTAGACACCAGGCCGGATCCGCACGGCCGTCGTCTCGGTCTGCCGAATCATGCGTTCGGTGGGCGGCGAGACGACATGAACGGGGATGCCGGCAGCCCGTGCTCGCTCGGCGACGTCGAAGCGACCCCGGAGATTGCCGCTCGCGCGGCCGTCGCTCCAGAGGATGACCGCGCGCCGACCGCTCTCCGCCTCGATGAGTGAAAGAGCCTCGTCGACTGCATCCCAGACAGGGGACGGACCGTACCGATCGGCGTCGGTCACGCCGAGCACGCGCACCGCCCGGCCAATCTCGTCACGGCCAACAAAGGACGGGCCGAACGCCACGGTGCGCGCCACGCGCCCGAACCGGACGCGGTCGGCCGGCCCGAGCAGCGTGTCCAGTCCCGACATCACGACGGCCACCTGATCGTCGGCGGCATCAGCGTCGAAGCCGAGGCCCGGCAGTTGCAGCATGCTCACAGTGAGGTCCACGACGATGCACAGCGTGAGCGGCGGGACGGGCTGTGCCCGGCCGTCCCCGCCGGAACCGGCGGCGCCCGAGAGAATCGCCGCCGCGAGCGGGATTGCAATCGCTCTCATCTCGTGCTCCCGCCGGAGGCTCGGTAGCTCTGTCTTGCCCGCGCGCTGAGGCCATCAGAACGGACGCGAACTTCGAGGCGGTGCGTCCTGCCGTCGAACGCCCGGGGTGTGAACCCCATCGCGTACTGATGGTGAAGCTCCGCGGCCACGTCGGCAAACGCCGCGGCCAGCTCGACGTTGGCGGCGAGGACGCGATGGCCGCCGCCGCTCTTCTCCGCGATGTCGGAGAGGCGCTCGGAAAGATCCGCTCCTTCCATGCCGATCGCGTACACCATGAACCCCTCGTCGAGCGCCAGGCCTTCAACCTGGCCGGCGCTGCTGCACATCTGGTTCGGCAGCCGGCACACGTCGTCGCCGTCGGTGAGGGTCACGACCACGCGGCGGCCGGGCTCGGCGGCGAGCGAACGCATCGCCTCGCGCATGGCGGTCCAGAGTGGCGTGAAGCCGCCCGGCCAGACTTCCTCTTCCAGGATCCGCTCGAGCACGACGCGGTCGCCGGTGAGGAGCGGGCTGAGGGCCACTTCGTCCCCGAACGTTCCGAGACGGACGCGGTCGCCTGAGAGAAGCGTCGAGAAGAACTCGCTCGTCGAGCGCCGGACGTTGAGGAACTCACGACCCATGCTGCCGCTCATGTCGAGCAGCAGCGCCACGGTGATCGGGACGGGATCGTTCGAGAACGTCGTGATCTCGACCGGCCGGCCGTTGTCCCTGATCTCGAAGTCGGCGCGCGTGAGGCCCGGCACGAGCCGGCCCTCCCGATCCTGCACGGTGGCGTAGACCGCCACGGTCTCGGCGTTGGCCCTGAAGGCCGGCTGCTGGGCCGCCGGGACGGCCGGGGGCTGGCCGGCGAAGACCCATCCGGAGAGACCGAACGCGAAGAGGCCCGTGCGAGCGGCGAAACGCGCCATCGGATGTCTCGCGGTCCAGCCTAGTGCACCTCGCCGTCCGAACGCACGCCTGGCGCGGGCCCGGCCGGGCGGCCCGAGCAGGGTGTCCGGCCTGTCTGACATAATGCTGGGTTGATGAAAGCAGAGTTCACAGAGGTGAGCGAGACCCGGAAGCAACTGACCTTCGAGGTGCCTCCGGACGTCGTCGAGGCGGAGATCGCCAAGGCGGCCGGGCGTTACGCGAAGTCGGCCA
Source organism: uncultured Acidobacteriota bacterium (assembly GCA_963752045.1). Classification (GTDB taxonomy): domain Bacteria; phylum Acidobacteriota; class Vicinamibacteria; order Vicinamibacterales; family SCN-69-37; genus DATKDF01. The sequence goes on from CAVVWN010000007.1 coordinate 131,841, forward strand.
AGGTGCCGGGTTTCCGGCCCGGCAAGGTGCCCACGGCCGTCGTCCGCCAGCGGTTCAAGGATCAGATCCTGTACGAGGTGGCCAACGACCTGATTCCGCGGCTGGTCAGGACCGAGCTCGAGGCCCGCACGCTCGAGCCGGTGGCGACGCCCGACATCCGCGACGTCCATATCGAGGAAGGACAGCCGCTCACCTTCATCGCCGACTTCGAGACCATGCCGGCGATCGACCCGGGCGAGTACACCGGCATCTCGCTGCGCAGGCCGCCTGCGGTGCTCGAAGTGGGCGCGGTGGACAAGGCACTCGAGCACCTGCAGCAGCGTGCGGCGAGATGGCACCCGGTCGAGGACCGGACGGCGTCTGCCGGCGACACCCTGCTCGTGGATCTCACGCGCACGCGCCGCACGAGCCTGATTGAGATCCCGGGGCAGGGGCAGGCCAGGTCTGCCGACGACAAGCCCGAGAAGCTCGAAAACGTGTCGATCGAGGTCGGCGCGTCGGCCAACCCGCCCGGGTTCGACGACCACTTGACGGGCACGTCACCGGGCGACACGCGGGCGTTTCCGGTGACCTACCCGGCCGACTACGGCGTCGAGGAGCTTCGCGGGGCGACGGTCGACTACGAGATCACGGTCAAGGGCATCCGGCGGAAGGAGCTGCTCCCGGTCGACGACGAGTTCGCGAAGGAGATCAGCGAGTTCGACACGCTCGCCGCCCTCCGGGCGCGGATTCAGGAAGATCTGCAGCGCGAGGCGCAGCAGGAGTCGGACCACAAGGTGCGGCACGATCTGCTGCGCGAATTGTCGAGCCGCGTCACCTCGGTGCCCGATTCGCTCATCGAGGCCGAGATCGACCGGCGGCTCGAGGAGTTCGTGCGGCGCCTGATGGATCAGGGCGTCGATCCGATGAACGCCGGCATCGACTGGCAGGAGTTCCGCGCCCGGCAGAAGGACGCGGCGCTCGACACGGTGCGCGGCACGCTCGTCATCGACGAGATCGCGCGTCGCGAGGCGATCGAGCCCACCGAAGAGGACGTGGAGCGGGAGATCGAGCGGTTCGCCGAACGGGCGGGACGGACGGCCACGGCCATCCGGGCTCGCCTCGAGAAGGAGGGCGCGCTCGGCCGGATTCGGACCGGCATCCGGCGCGAGAAGACCATGAGCTGGCTCGTCGAGCACTCGACCGTCACGACCGGCTAGGCCGTCAGCCGCAGGCCGCAGACCGAAGCCGATACAATAGGCACACCATGACCGAATCCCGAGCCCAGCTGGTACCGATGGTCGTCGAGCAGACCAACCGCGGCGAGCGCGCGTACGACATCTTCTCGCGGCTGCTCAAGGACAGCATCATCTTCATCGGCACGTCGATTGACGACTCGATCGCCAACCTGGTGATCGCGCAGATGCTGTTTCTCGAAGCCGAGGACCCGGAACGCGACATCCTGCTCTACATCAACAGCCCGGGCGGGTCGATCACGTCGGGCCTGGCCATCTACGACACGATGCAGTTCATCAAGCCCGACGTGCAGACCTACTGCATCGGGCAGGCCGCCTCGATGGCGGCGGTGCTGCTCACGGCGGGGGCGAAGGGCAAGCGGTTCACGCTGCCGAACTCGCGCATCCTGATCCACCAGCCCTGGATGTCCGGCCTGGCCGGCCAGGCGAGCGACATCGACATCCACGCGAAGGAAATCCTGCGCATGCGTGAGCGGTTGAATGAAATTCTGGCCATGCACACGGGCCAGCCGCTCGCCCGTATCCAGGATGATACCGACCGCGATTACATCATGGGCGCGGACCAGGCGAAGGAATACGGTATTATTGACGACGTCCTGCAGAGAAGGGCGTAATTGCTCGGGATTTCGCGCTATCGAGCGGCTGGCGGCGGGCCGATACTAGTGGGCGCGGGATGGTGCGATGACGACGAAGAAGACGGGCGAGAACGAAGTTCTTCGCTGTTCGTTCTGTAACAAGGATCAGAATGACGTTCGCAAGCTGATTGCCGGTCCCACGGTATTCATCTGCGATGAGTGCGTCGAGGTCTGCAACGACATCATCGCGGACGACAACAAGTTCGATCGCGGCACGCGCGCGGCCCTGCCGCTGCCGCTCGAGATCAAGAAGTTCCTCGACGAGTACGTCATCGGCCAGGAGCAGACGAAGAAGAAGCTCGCCGTCGCCGTCTACAACCACTACAAGCGCCTCGAAATCCAGAAGCAGTCGCGCGGCCGGCACGACGTCGAGCTGACCAAGTCGAACATCCTGCTCATCGGCCCGACCGGCACGGGCAAGACGCTGCATGGCGCAGACGCTCGCCCGGCTGCTGTCGGTGCCGTTCACGATCGTCGACGCCACGACGCTCACCGAAGCCGGCTACGTCGGCGAGGACGTCGAGAACATCATCCTGAAGCTGCTCCAGGCCTCGGGCGGCGACATCGAGAAGGCCCAGCAGGGCATCATCTACATCGACGAGGTCGACAAGATCTGCCGCAAGGACGAGAACCCCTCGATCACGCGGGACGTCTCGGGCGAGGGCGTTCAGCAGGCCCTGCTCAAGATCCTCGAGGGCACGGTGGCCAACGTGCCGCCGCAGGGCGGGCGCAAGCACCCGCACCAGGAGTTCTTCCAGGTCGACACGACCAACATCCTCTTCATCTGCGGCGGCGCCTTCGTGGGGCTCGACAAGCAGATCGCCCGGCGCCTCGGCAAGAAGACGATGGGCTTCAAGACCGAGGAGCGCGGCAAGACGAGAGACGGCGGGCCGCTCGTCGACCAGGTGGAGCCCGAGGATCTCATCCGGTACGGCCTCATCCCGGAGTTCGTCGGCCGCCTGCCGGTGGTCGGGTCGCTCCACGAGCTCGACAAACCGGCCCTCGTCCAGATCCTGACCCAGCCCCGGAACGCCATCACGCGGCAGTACCAGCGGCTGTTCGAGTACGAAAACGTCAAGCTCCGCTTCACCGACGACGCCCTCGAGGCCATCGCCGAGTCGGCCCTCCGCCGGAAGATCGGCGCGCGCGGCCTCCGGATGATTATCGAGGACATCATGCTCGACCTGATGTACACGCTCCCCGGCCAGAAGAAGATTCGGGAGTGCGTCATCACCCGCGAGGTGGTAGAGTCGAAAGAGAAGCCGATCACCGTCATCGAGAAGGCTGGCTGACATCCCGTCGTGACATTCGCGAGTTTCAGCCTTCCCTGACGTGAGCGACGAGCTTCACACACAACTCATGGACCATTACCAGACGCTCCCAGTCGTCCCCCTGCGGGACGTCGTCGTGTTCCCCCACATGATGATGCCGTTCGTCATCGGACGGCCCTCATCGACGCGCGCGCTCGAGCATGCGCTGGCCACCGACAAGAAGGTGTTCCTGGCGGCGCAGCACGATGCGGCCATCGACGACCCGCAGCCGTCGGACATCTACTCGATGGGCTGCGTGGCCAACATCGTGCAGTCGCTGAAGCTGCCCGACGGCAACATCAAGGTGCTCGTCGAAGGCGTGGAGCGGGCCCGCGGGGTGGAGTGGAAGGAAGACAAGGGCTTCTACCGCGTCACGGTGAAGCTCGTGGCCAAGAAGGCCGAGGCGGCCGGCGAAACCGAGAGCGTGATGAGCCGCGTCGTCACGCTCTTCGAGCAGTACGTCAAGCTCTCGAACAACCTCCAGTACGACGCGATGCTCGCCGCCGTCCGCGTGGACGATCCGTCGCGGCTGGGCGACACGATCGCCGCGCACCTGCAGGTGGGCGTCGAGGAGAAGCAGAACCTGCTCGAGATCGTGTCCCCGCTCGAGCGCCTCTCGCGCATCGTCGCCATCCTCGAGGCCGAAGTCGACAAGTTGCAGGTGGACCGCCGGATCCAGTCGCGCGTCAAGAAGCAGATGGAGAAGGCGCAGAAGGAGTACTACCTCAACGAGAAGATGAAGGCGATCCAGCGGGAACTGGGCCGCAAGGACGAGAAGGGCAACGAGGTCGATGATTTGAAGAAGAAGATCGAAGCGGCCAGGATGCCCAAGGACGTCGAGAAGAAGGCCGTCGAGGAGCTCAAGCGGCTGGAAGCGATGCCGCCGATGTCGGCCGAGGCCACCGTCTCGCGCAACTACCTCGACTGGCTGATCGCCGTGCCGTGGCAGAAGAAGAGCAAGGAGAGCCGCGACCTCAAGCGCGCCGAACAGATCCTGAACGAGGACCACTACGGCCTCGAGAAGATCAAGGAACGCATCCTGGAGTTCCTGGCGGTCCGCGCGCTCGTCAAGAAGCCGAAAGCGACGATCCTCACCTTCGCCGGACCTCCCGGAGTCGGCAAGACGTCGCTCGCCAAGTCGATCGCGCGGGCGATGAACCGCAAGTTCGTGCGGCTGTCGCTCGGCGGCGTGCGCGACGAGGCGGAGATTCGCGGCCACCGCCGCACGTACATCGGCGCCTTCCCCGGCCAGATCATCCAGATGATGAAGAAGGCCGGCACGATGAACCCGGTGTTCCTGCTCGACGAAGTGGACAAGATGTCCATGGACTTCCGCGGCGACCCGTCGGCGGCGCTGCTCGAAGTGCTCGACCCCGAACAGAACCACGTCTTCCTCGACCACTACCTGGACGTGGAGTACGACCTCTCGCACGTGATGTTCATCTGCACGGCCAACGTCCTTCACACGATCCCCCAGGCGCTGCGCGACCGGATGGAAGTGCTGCAGCTGGCCGGATACACCGAGCTCGAGAAGGTGGAGATCGCCAAGCGCTTCCTGTCACCCAAGGCGGTGGAGGGCGCGGGTCTCACGGCCGAGAACGTGACGTTCGCCGACGAGGCCTTCCAGACGATCATCCAGCGCTACACGCGCGAAGCCGGGGTGCGCAACCTCGAACGCGAGATCTCCTCGGTGTGCCGGAAAATCGCCCGCAAAGTGGTCGTCCAGGGCAAGGGTTTCTCCGAGCAGATCGACGCCGCCAAGGTCACCGAGTATCTGGGCGTGCCCAGGTTCCGTCCGTCGATGGCCGAAGAGAAGAATGAAGTGGGCATCGCGACGGGACTGGCGTGGACCGAGGTCGGCGGCGAAATCCTCGTGACCGAGGCGACGCTCATGCCCGGGCGCGGCAAGCTGACGCTCACCGGCAAGCTCGGCGACGTGATGCAGGAATCGGCGCAGGCCGCGATGAGCTGGGTTCGCTCGAAAGCCACCGAACTGGGCATCCCGAGCGACTTCAACCGCCGGACGGACGTCCACGTGCACATTCCCGAAGGCGCCATCCCGAAGGACGGGCCGTCGGCGGGCATCACGCTGGCCACCGCGCTCGTCTCGGCGCTCACACGCGTGCCGGCGCGCCGCGACGTCGCGATGACCGGGGAAATCACGCTCCGCGGCAAGGTCCTGCCCATCGGCGGCGTGAAGGAAAAAGTGCTCGCGGCGCACCGCGCCGGCCTGAAGAGCATCCTGCTGCCGAAGGACAACGAGAAGGACCTCGCCGACATTCCCAAGAGCGTCCTCGACTCGATGAACCTGCACCTGGTCGAGACGATGGACGACGTGCTCAAGGAAGCCCTGGCCGGACCGCTCGCCACCGTGCCGCCGCCGGCAGCCGAGGCCGCCCTGCCGAAGCAGGACGCCGGCAGCACGAGACACTGAGCCGGTCGCAGCTGGGGCCCGCGCGCAGGCCGGACAGGCCGGGGCCCGCAGAATGGTGCACCACCTCGACCCCATCCTGGGGACCGTCTTCGGCGTGCATCTGTGGTGGTACGGACTGAGCTACACGCTCGGACTGTTGAACGCCTCCCTCTACATCACCCGGCACCGCGCGACGATCGGCCTGACACGCCGGGAAGCGCTCGACCTGGCGCTCTACCTCACGGTTGGCGTCCTCCTCGGCGGACGCATCCTTGGCGTCTATCACCAGTGGCCGCTCTACGCCGACCGGCCCGCACTCATCCCGGCCGTCTGGCTGGGCGGATTTGCGACGCACGGGCTCATCATCGGCGGCGCGGTCGGCATCCTCGCCTTCTGCGTCCGATACCGAAAGCCGTTCAGGCGGGTCATGGACGCCCTGGCCATTCCGGCCGCCGTCATCATGGGGTTCGGGCGAATTGGCAATTTCATCGACGGTCAGATCGTCGGATCCGTCACGACCCTGCCGTGGGGCATAGACTTCCCGTATGCCGACGGCTTCCGGCATCCGGTCGTGCTCTACGACGGCCTGAAGAACCTCGCGGTCGCCGCGATCCTCAGCCGGCTGTCGAGGCGAGGGCTGCCGCCGGGCCGGCTTGCCGCGTTGTTCGTGCTCCTCTACGCGGGCCTGCGGATTCCCATCGACCTGCTGCGGGAGTACCCGACGACGGTGTGGGGACTGCCGGGCGGGCAGACGTTCAACGTGCTCATGGCAATCGTCGGGGCGCTGCTGCTCCTGCGCAACTGGATGCGCAAGCCGGCCGTTCAGGCGGCTTCGACGCCGCCCCAGGACCCGGCCGCGGCGGTCTCAGAAGGCGGGCTCGCCTGGCGCCGCGCGGTCCTCGCAATTCTCCTCGTCGCCGTCCTGGTCATTCCGAGCGATGCGGCGCGCGACATTCCGGAAGCCTACGGCGCCCGGCACCCCGGCCTCGAACACTCGGCGATCTACCCCATGCTCGACGAAGCCAGGCCGGACCTATGATGACGGCCATGGTCTCGGTGCGCCCCATGACTCCGAACGACTGGCCGGTGGTGCGTGCCATCTACGAGCAAGGCATCGCCACAGGGCTGGCCACTTTCGAGCGGTCCGCGCCGGACTGGGACGACTGGAACGCGTCGCACCTCACGGCCTGCCGGTTCGTGGCGATTCGGGACGGGCGTGTGGCCGGCTGGGCCGCGCTCAGTCCCGTATCGGACCGCTGCGCCTACGCCGGTGTGGCGGAAGTCAGCGTGTACGTGGCAGACGCCTGGCGCGGAAAGGGGATTGGCCGCGCGCTGCTCGAAGCGCTCGTGACGGCCTCCGAGCAGGAGGGGTTCTGGACGCTTCAAGCCGGCATCTTCGCCGCCAACATGGCCAGCGTGTCCCTGCACGAACGCTGCGGATTCCGCGTCGTCGGCCGCCGCGAGCGCCTCGGCCAGCTCGACGGCGACTGGCAGGACGTGCTGCTCCTCGAACGCCGCAGCGCCGTCGTCGGCTAGGGGGACGGGTCTGTTTTCCACAGATTTGGCCAAGTACGGGACAGGTCTGTTTCGGCTGAATGCCCTGAACAGACCTGTCCCCCAACTGGCCAAATCTGTGGAAAACAGACCCGTCCCCCTAGCGAAGCGCGAAGGCGACGAGGGCGGCGTCGCGGCCGCCGCCGGTGGCGACGACCACGTATTGACGTCCGGATGCGGCGCGATAGGTCATCGGCGTGCCACCGGTTCGGCGCGGCAGGTCGAACGACCACACTTCGCGCCCCGTGTCCTTGTCGAAGGCCCGAAGCGCCGTGTCGCCGCCTCCGACGAACACGAGGCCACCGGCCGTCACGATGTTGCCAGGCGCCCCCGGCGTGCCGAGTCGCGCGGGCAACTCGACGCCCTCGAGCAGCGGATGCTCGCGCACCGAGGGCATGTCGCCGGCGGGCACCCGCCAGGCAATCGTCCCGGCATTGAGGTCGATGGCCACCAGTTCGCCATACGGCGGCTTGAAGAGCGGCAGCGACGGCATGCGCCCCTCGAATCCCTCAGGCGCAGGCGGAACGAACGACAGGCCGCCGCTCCGCCCGACGAGCTCCGCGTCGACTTCCGACGCGCGCGGGTTCGACGCCGACCGGTCCGGCTCGACGATGCTGACGACAAACGGCTGATTGCTCGTCTTCACGTACAACATCCCGGTTTCCGGATCGAACGAGCCTCCGCCCCAGTTGGCCCCGCCGATGATGCCCGGCCGCACGACGGTGCCCTGAGCCGACGGCGGCGTGTAGAGCGGACCCGTCCGGTAGGCCTTCAGCGCTTCGACCGCCGCAGCCTTCAGCGCGGGCGTGGCGTCGAAGAGGTCCTCTTCGCTCGAGCCCTGTGGCGCAAAGGCCGCGGGCTTCGTCGGAAACGGCTGCGTCGGCCAGGCCCGCTCGCCCGGCACGTCGCTCGGGGGCACGGCCCGCTCGTCGATCGGCCAGACCGGCTGGCCGGTGACGCGGTCGAAGACGAACGCGAAACCCTGCTTGGTGAGCTGGACGACCGCGTCGATGCGCCGGCCGTCCACGGTAATCGTCACGAGAATGGGCGCCGCCGGAAGGTCGTAGTCCCAGAGCCCGTGATGCACGATCTGGTAGTGCCACTTCCGCTCGCCTGTCGCAGCATCGAGGCACACAATCGATTCGGCGAAGAGATTCGCGCCCGGCCTCCGGCCTCCGTAGTAATCGTTGCTCGGCGTCGTCACGGGTAGATACACCAGGCCGCGCTCGGCATCGAGCGCCATGGGCGCCCAGACATTGGTGTGACCGGTGAACCGCCACGACTCTTCTTCCCAGGTGTCGTGCCCGAACTCGCCTGGCGCAGGCACGGTGTGGAAGCTCCAGACGAGGCGGCCCGTACGCGCGTCGAACGCCCGCACGTCGCCGGGAGGGTCGTTCCGGTACATCAGCCGGTCACCCACGCCGTTGCCGACGATCACGAGGTCCTTGTAGACGACGGGCGGCGAGGTGTTCGTGTAGTGCCGCTTGTCGATCTCCCATCGCAAGCCGGCCGACAGATCCACCGTGCCCTGTGTGCCGAACGACGAGACGGGCTCGCCGGTGAGCGCGTCGAGGCTGATTAGCCGATAGCGGCTGGCGAGGAAGATCCGCAGGCGCCCGCCGTCCCTCGACTGCGCTCGGGACGGCCCTGAGCCGGCCGAAGGGCCGTCCCGCCAGGCCGCCACGCCGCGGTGCACGAACCCGGTGCCGTTCGGCGGCTGCCCGTCTTCGTACGCCTTCGGGTCGAACGACCATCGTTCACGTCCGGTCTCGGGATCGAGCGCCACGACGCGGTTGTAGGGCGTGCTCACGTACAGCACGCCGTCGATCATGAGCGGCGTGTTCTGAAAATTGCCGGGCCGCGTGCCGAACTCCTGCAGGTTGGCCTCCCCCACCGACCATTCCCAGGCCACGGCCAGCCGGCCTACCGTCTGGCGATTGATGTCGGCAAGCGGCGAGTAATGGGTTGCCGCCTCGTCGCCGGCATAAACAGGCCACTGCTGTATCGGCGGAACTCCGGGCGCCGGCATGCCCGAGAGGACGCCGAGCACGACGACGACTGCGGTCCCGATGGTCATGCGCATGCGGGAACTCTCGACCGAGGATGCCGGCGGTGTCAAGGCATGCGCCCGACTGCCGCCGGGACGCGCCCCGAGAAGGGCCTCGTCGCGTAGAATTCACCTCGGGAATGACCTACACGTTCGGACCGTTCCGGGCCGATCGGACGGCCTACCGCGTCTCGCGCGGTGCGGCCGCGCTCGACCTGACGCCGAAGCTGCTCGACCTGCTCTTCTACTTTCTCGAACGGCCGGCCACGCTCGTGACCAAGGAACAGTTGCTCGACGGCGTCTGGCCCGACGCCAACGTCACCGACAACGCCCTGGCACAGGCCATCTCCGAGCTGCGTGAGTCCCTGGGCGACTCGGCATCGGCGCCGACCTACATTCGGACGGTGGCGCGCCGCGGATACCGCTTCATCGCGCCCATCGACGTCGAGCGCGAGTCGCCGTCGGCGGCCGGTCCTGCTCCGGCCGGGGCTGCACGGACGCCTCGCACCATCGCGGTGCTCGACTTCACCAACCTCACCGGAGACGCGGACGTCGCATGGCTCTCAGCCGGCATCGCCGAAACGGTGTCGAGCGACCTTGCGAGGCTCGAAGACTTCCGCGTCGTCGATCGCTGGCGCGTCCGCCAGGCGTCGATGCAGTCGAGCGGATCGATGCAGGACGTCGGGTCGGCGCTCGGCGTCGCCATGGTCGCCACGGGCAGCTTCCAGCGGAGCGGTCCTCAGCTTCGCATCTCAGCGCGGATCGTCGATCTCACAAGCGGTGAAGCCGTCGCCGACGCGAAGGTCGACGGACTGATTGACGACGTCTTCGCGCTGCAGGACGGGATCGTCACGACGCTTGCCCGCGAGCTCGACATTCCTGCCCCGCCGCACGGCCGGACCGGACACGAGACGTCCAACCTCGACGCGTACCGCGCCTACACCGAGGGCTGGCTGAAGATCGAAACGCTCAACACGGAGTTCGTCGGCGATGCCATCAGGGACTTCGAGCGCGCGATCCTCGCCGACCCGCAATTTGCCCAGGCCTTTGCCGGGCTCGCCAACGCCGAGTTTGTCGCCTACGAGATGACGCGCCAGACGCACGAACCCAATCGCGAGGCCCTCACGTCCGGCATCGACCATGCCGAGCACGCGATCCAGCTGGCGCCGGAGCTCGCCGAGGCGCACGCCACGCTGTCGTTCCTGCTCACGAGCGCCGCACGCTACGACGAGGCGCAGGCCGCGGCCAGGCGCGCGGTGGCGATCGACCCCGAAAGCTGGCGTCATCAGTACCGGCTCGGCCACGCGACGTGGGGCGCCGCGCGGATCCGCGCGCTCGAGCGCGCCGTGACCTTCTATCCGCAGTTCGCCTACGCGAAGCTCGAAATGGCCATGGTGCATGTCGCGCGCGGCCAGTTGGAAACGGCCGAGACGCTCGTCCGTCGGGGCGCCGCCGATCAGGACCAGCAACGTCCTTCGGGCAACCGGTTTCCCGGTGTCGGCTTCCACTGGCTGCTCGGCACGCTGCATGCCGCGCAGGGCCGGCACGACGAGGCCATTGCCGAGTTCGACCGGGAGCTCGGGCGCGTGGACCGGCGCCGCCTCTACGGTCCGGAGTACGGCACGGTGGCCCTCTACTGGCGCGGCTACTCTGAGCTCGCCCTGGGCCGGCCTGAAGACGCGGTGGCCTCGTTCGCGGAGGTGGACACGTTCATCGACGCCCATCCCCGCGGCCTGCTGGGCCGGGCCGACGCCCTGCGGCAACTGGGCGACACCGAAGGAGTGACGGTCGCGCTCGACCGGGCACGGGCGTCGCTGGATCGCTTCAGGGAAGCCGCCCAGCCTTCAGACGCTCACCTCTTGCGCGCCATCGATGCCGCCGGCCGCGGCGACGCGAAGGAAGCGGTCGGGTGCCTCGAGAACATCCTCAGCCTGCCGGCGTGCCCGGCCGGCTGGACGATTCCCATCGAGCCGGCCTTCCGGCCGCTCGCGGCCACCTCAGGCTTCAGCCATGTCCTGACGCGCCTGGCCGAGCGCGCGGGTTAAAGGCGTTCTCGTTTCGGCGTTTCTCACGCTTCCTCAGGGCTGTTTCAGGACTTTCACGACTCGGCCCCCATATTCTCGCCGCATGCACACGACGCCTACGGCCTCCGGCGGCAGCTACCGGACCACACTGGCGACGCCGGGCGTGCGGTCGCTGCTCTGGACCCAACTGCTCGGAGCGTTCAACGACAACGTCCTGCGGATGGTGGTCATCCTCTATGCGTCGCGCGCGCTCGGACCGGTTCGCGGCCCTGCGCTCGTTGGCGCGGTGTTCATCCTGCCGTTCGTCCTCTTCTCCGGCTGGGCCGGTCACTTTGCCGACACGGTCAGCAAGCGCACGGTGCTCGTATCGATGAAAATGCTCGAAGTCGGTGCCATGCTCCTGGCGGTGCCGGCACTCGTATCCGGTCGGCTCGACCTGCTGCTCGGCGTGCTCTTCCTCATGGCGACCCAGTCGACGCTCTTCGGCCCGGCCAAGTACGGCATCGTGCCGGAGCTCGTGCCGGACGCCGAAATCTCGCGCGCGAATGGCCTGCTCGAGATGACGCTGTTCTCGGCCATCATCGCGGGCACGTGGGTGGGCGCCGAGCTCTACGGCGCGTGGGCCGAGACGCCCTGGCGGCTCGGCCTCGTACACGTCGCGATTGCCTTCGCCGGCACGCTCACGAGCCTCAGCATCCCGGCCGTGCCAGTTGCCAGGGTCGGGCAGCGGTTCGCCTGGAACCCGTGGGCCGAGATTGGCCGCGGCGTGAAGCGGCTCTGGCCGGACGACACGCTCTGGATCACGGCGGTCGGACTCGCCTACTTCTGGTTCCTTGGCGCGCTTCTGCAACTGGCGCTCCTCGACTTCGGCGCGACGGCACTTGGCGTCGACGAGGTGGCCCAGGGACGGCTCTACACGTTCCTCGCGGTGGGCATCGGCCTCGGCAGCCTGGCCGCCGGGCGTCTCTCCGGGGACAAAGTCGAACTTGGCCTGGTCCCGATCGGCGCGCTCGGCCTTGGCGTGTTCAGCCTGATCCTGGTGGCGACACCACCTTCGTACGGGCTGGCCGCCTGCGTGCTCGTCGCACTGGGCGTGGGCGGGGGCCTGTTCGCCGTGCCGCTCAACGCGCTCATCCAGCAGCAGCCGGCTGACGAGGAGAAAGGCCGGGTGCTCGCTACGAGCGGGTTCATGGGCACGGTCGGGATCCTCCTGGCCTCGGCCGTGCTCTGGCTGCTCGGCAGCGTGCTGGCGCTCTCGGCCCGCGAGATCTTCACCGTGGCCGGCATCTTCACGCTGCTCTCGAGCGCGTATGTGCTCTACCGGGCACCGCGGTTCTTCGTCCGTTTCGTCCTCTGGATGCTGACGCACACGCTCTACCGCATCCGAATCGTCGGCCGGCCGAACATCCCCGTTCGCGGTCCGGCCCTCATCATCGCCAATCACGTGTCGCTCATCGACGGCGCGCTCGTCGGCGCGTGCATCCAGCGGTTCGTGCGGTTCTTGGTCTGGGGCCCGTATTTCAGAAAGCGCGGCCTGCACCTTCTGCTCAAGCACCTGCACGCCATTCCCGTCACGGCCGGCAACCGCCGCGAGGTCGTCGCCGCGCTCGAGCGCGCCAGGGAGGAGCTTCTCGCCGGCCACGTGGTGTGCATCTTCGTGGAAGGCGCGATCACCCGTTCGGGCAACCTCCTGCCCGTCCGCCGCGGGTTCGAGCGGGTGGTCGAGGGTCTCGACGTGCCGGTAATTCCCGTGTATCTGGACCGCATCTGGGGCAGTATCTTCAGCTACAAACACGGGAAGATCGTCTGGAAGTGGCCGGAGCGGTTTCGGCACCCGGTCACCGTGGCGTTCGGCGCGCCGCTCTCCTCGTCGGTGTCGCCGGCCGAGGCCCGTATTGCGCTGATGGAGACCGGAGGCATCGCCATGGCACAACGACACGCGGCCGACCTGCTGCACACAGGGTTCATGCGGGTGGCCAGGCGGCACTGGAGCCGGCTCGCCGTTGCCGACAGCACCGGGCAGGAGCTCTCGTACGGCCGGACGCTCATGGCGTCGCTCGCGCTCGCTCGAGTGGTCCGCCGCCGGACGGCCGGCGAGCGCATGGTCGGCATTCTGCTGCCCGCCTCGGCCGGCGCCGCGCTCTCGAACCTGGCCGTTCTCGCGGCCGGCCGGATTCCGGTCAACCTGAACTTCACGATCGGCGCCCAGGCGATGGCGGCCTCCGTCACGGAAGCCGGCATCACGACCATCCTGACGTCGCGACGGTTTCTCGAAAAGGCCTCGATCGCCGAGACGCCCGGCATGGTCTTCCTCGAGGATCTCCGGAAGGCGATCGGCACGGGCGCCAGGATTCGCGCGGCGATCGAGGCCAGGCTGATGCCGCTCGGCCTGCTGCAACGCACGTACGGCGGCCGGGGCCTCTCGCCGAACTCGGTGGCCACCGTCATCTTCTCGAGCGGCAGCACCGGCGTGCCCAAGGGCGTGATGATCTCGCACGCCAACGTGCTCGCCAACGTCGACGCGCTCGAGCAGATCTTCCCGATGAGCGGCACGGACCGCTTCCTGGGCGTGCTGCCGCTCTTCCATTCCTTCGGGTTCACCGGCACGTTCTGGTATCCGCTGCTCGAGGGGGCGGGCGCCGTCTATCACCCCAATCCGATGGATGCGAAAACCGTGGGAGAGCTGTCGGAGCGGTACGCGGTCACGATGCTCATCAGCACGCCCACGTTCGCGACGTCGTACCTGCGCCGCGTCACACCGGAACAGTTCGCCTCCCTGCGCTATGCGATCGTCGGCGCGGAGAAACTGCGCGAGCCGCTGGCCCGCGCCTTCCGCGAGAAGTACGGCATCGGCCTGCTCGAAGGCTACGGCTGCACGGAGATGTCGCCGGTCGTGGCCGTCAACCGCCCCGACGTCGAGATCGACGGCCAGAAACAGGTCGGCACGAAGGCCGGGTCGGTCGGCCACCCCATTCCCGGCGTGGCGGCCAAGGTGGTCGATCGCGACACCGGCGAAGGCCCGCTCGTTGGACAGGAGGGCCTGCTGCTCGTGAAAGGCCCGAACGTGATGCTCGGCTATCTGAACCAGCCGGAACGGACGGCGGAAGTCATGCGCGACGGCTGGTACGTCACCGGCGACATCGCCTCGATGGACGAGGACGGGTTCATCTTCATCACGGACCGGCTGTCGCGCTTCAGCAAGATCGGCGGCGAGATGGTGCCGCACCTGAAGGTGGAAGAGGCCATCAACGAGATCCTCGGCGATTCGTGCTCGGCCGTGACCGCCGTGCCAGACGAGACGAAGGGCGAGCGGCTCGTGGCCTTCTACACGCGTCAGGACGTCGCCCCCGAGTCGCTGTGGGAAGGACTCTGCCGGACGGAACTGCCGAAGATCTGGATCCCGAAGCGCGACAATCTGGTCCCGATCGAGACCATCCCGACGCTCGGCACCGGAAAGGTCGACCTGCGCCGCCTGCGCGAGATGGCGGGCGCATCTGTCATCGCGCGTGCCGAATCGCGCTGACCGGAATTGGGGGCACCATGGAAATCTTCCTGGCGGTTGCCGTCTTCCTCGCGATCTTCGGGCTTGGCGTCATCGGCGGAGCCGTTGCCCTTTTCGTCCTGTGGCCGCGCCTGCGAGCGCTGGAACAGCGCGTCGAAGAACTCCGGAGCGCCGGTCGCCAGGCTGGGGAGGCGGAGGCGGCGCATTCGGCGCCGCACGAACGGGTGCCTGCATTGGCCCTCCGGCCCGCGGCACCCGCCTCAGTGTCCCAGCCGAAGGCGATCGAGGTCGAACGGCCCGACGCAGGAACGAGACCCGAGGCGCAACCAGAGGTCGAGGCGCCACGGGCCGCCCTGTCGTCCGAACCTGAGGCGGCGGCGACGACCTGGGAGCAGGAAGTCGGATCGAACTGGCTCAACAAGCTCGGTGTCCTCATCGTCGTCATTGGCCTCGCGCTCGGCGTCAGCTACTCGTTTACGCGTGTCGGCCCCCTCGGTCGCGTTGCGCTGGGGTTTGCGGTCAGTCTCGGCATGCTCGCCGCCGGCCTCGTCGCGGCGCGCCGCGAGCGGTTCGTCGCCTACGGGCATGGCCTGGTTGCGGGCGGCTGGGGCGGCATCTATTTCACGACCTTCGCGATGCACGGCGTCGACGCGGCGCGCGTGGTCGAGAGTGACGTGGTCGGAACGCTCGCGCTCGTGGCCGTTTCGGCGGCGATGTTCCTGCACGCACTGCGTTATCGCTCAGAGCTCGTCGCGGGTCTGACGCTCGTCGTGGTGTACGTCACTCTGGCGATCTCGCCGCTCACGTGGTTTGCGCTGTGGGCCTCGGTACCCGTTGCGGCAGCGGCCCTCTTCGTCGCAGCCCGGAACGGCTGGACGGGCATGACGGCGCTCGGCGTCGGCGCCACGTACGCGCTCGCGGGTCTCCGCGCCATCGACGGCAATGGCACGCCGCTCGACCGGACCACGCTCGCGCCTTACGCGCTGCTTGCGGCCTACTGGGTCACGTTCGAGCTTGCCGATCTCATGCGGTTGCTCCGGCATCGCCAGGAGGGGGCATCGGCGGCCTCGCTGTTCGCGCTGAACGGCATCGGCCTTGTGGGAAGTGCGATGCTCGTGCTGCCGCCGGCTGAGGCGGGACGTCTGTCAGCTTTCACGGCCCTGCTGGGATTGGCCTACGTCGGAAGCGCACTCGTGCGCCGCCGGCTGATCGGCTCGATGAGGTACGGCCGACGAGGCCGGGTTCGGCCGCTTCACGACGTTTCACGGCTCGGTGAGCATGGCCGCGCTGCTGATGGCGTGGTCCACCGGCGCGCGCTTCGACGGCACCGACCTCACGTATGCGTGGCTCTTCGAGGCGGAGCTTGTCGTGGCCACCGGTCTGCTCCTCGCCGACGGACGCCTCCGGGCGATTGGCGGCGCCGGCATCGCGCTCGCGGCCCTGCACGCCCTCAGCCTCTCGGGGACCCGCCTGTCACCCATCGCCTGGCCGTTTGCGATGGAAGCCACCACGCCGGCGTTCGTCCTGACCGCGGGCGTCATCTATTTCAACCGCGAATGGCTGCGAGGCCGACGGCATGCGAGTTTCGCGCTCGAGCACTTGTCCACCTGGGCGGCCGCGATGCTGCTCATGCTGGCCATCGGCCAGGAAACGGAAGCCGTCCGCGTGGGATTCGGTTGGCTGGTCCTTGCGGCTGCCCTGGTAGAAGCCGGCATCCGTCGCGCACCGGAGTACCGACACCAGGGTTACGTGCTGTCACTGCTCTCCGCCTACGCGATCGTCGCAGCCTTCAGCGGTCCCAGCCTCGAGATCGCGCGTGCGGACGTCTGGATCGCGCTCGGCGGCGGCTCACTTCTGGCCTGGGTGCTGGCGACGCGGCTTGCCGTGACGAGCCGCCCGGCCGACAGCCGCGAGTTCCGGCTCGCCGCGGCCGGAGCCAGTTGCATCGGTGCGTTGCTCCTGGCGTTCTTCGAATGGCGAATCCTGCCGGATGTGTGGCTCCCGGTCGCGCTCTCGGCCACCGGCTACGCCCTGCTGGTGGCGGGACAGTCCGGACATGCACTCCTTCGGT
This sequence comes from uncultured Acidobacteriota bacterium, assembly GCA_963752045.1. GTDB lineage: Bacteria > Acidobacteriota > Vicinamibacteria > Vicinamibacterales > SCN-69-37 > DATKDF01. The sequence continues at coordinate 148,632 of CAVVWN010000007.1, forward strand.
GGCAGGCCTCGGCGTACCTCGCGATCGGTGTAGCGAACGGACTCGGGCCGGTCACCCGTCCGGGCGATGCCGCCACGGGCCAGATCTGGGCGCTCGTCGCGGCGATCGTCCTGACCTATGCCGCGACGCTTACCGGCCGGTCGGCCATGCGTTCCGGCCAGTCCGAGGGCGAGCAGGCGGTGCGGGGCGGGCTCACGGCGCTGGCGACGCTCGCGGCGGCCTGGCTCGTGGCAGCCGAAATGCGCGAATCACTGGTGACATTGAGCTGGGGGCTCATCGGCCTCGGCCTGCTTGTCTTCGGCTTCCCGGCGCGCGACCGCGCCTTGCGTCTGTCGGGCCTGGCGCTGCTGGCGCTGTGCATCCTGAAGCTCTTCGTCTACGACCTGGGCGAGCTCGACGCGGTCCCGCGCATCATGTCGTTCGTCGTGCTGGGACTCGTGCTGCTCCTGGTCTCATGGGGCTACACGAGGTTCGGGGATCAGATCCGGAAGTACCTGTAGCCCCGTCCCCCTTCGGTGCGCTAGCTTCGTCCGGCCGGAACCGGCGGCTGCACGGCCGCAAAGAGGAAGCAGAAGGTCATGAGCGCGAGCATCAGGCTCGGAATGATGAACCAGTAGGTGAGCGAGATGACGACGAGCACCACGCCGGCCCCGGCGATGGCGCGCGCGACCGCCAGCATCAGCGGGCCGTCATCACGTCCGCGCTTGCGGACAACGAGGCCGAGGCCGCCGATGAGCGCCAGAGACACCGAAAACGACAGGCTGAAGCCATTGAGAAAGTCCATGAGCGACCGTTCGTCGCCGCCGGGCATCGCCATCCGGTAGTTCGTCGCAAGCTCGAGCAACTGCCGCTCGGTGTCATTGGCGGGAGGCGTCGGCCCGGACACCTGGCCGACGAGATGGACGGCGGCTGTGATGATGGCCACCCAGCAGCCGATGGTGAAGATCGTCAACTGGCGATGCGGCATGGTCCGGCCCCGGTGTCCTACTCGCGACCGCCGGACGGCGCCGGCTTGCGCGGCAGCATCTCGTCGCGATTGGCCGCCTGCCAGACGAAGACGGCCGCAACGGTCGCCTGCTGCTTCACGTCGTCGATCTGCACGCGGTCGAGGAAGTCCATGTTCGTGTGGTGCGTGCGCGAGTTGTACTCGTAGCGCTCCTGGACGAACTGAAAGGCCGGCACGCCGACGGCATCGAACGAGCTGTGGTCGGTGCTCCCAACCGAGCGGGGACCGAGAATCGTGACGCCGAGGTCCTCGAGCGGCAGGATCCACGCGCCGAAGATCGGCCTGACGGCCTCGTTCTGCTGCATCCAGATCCCGCGGATGGGGCCCGTGCCGTTGTCGAGGTTGAAGTAGGCGGCCAGCTTCGCGAGCTCCGGCTTCGGTTCCTCGCGCGTGCCGAGGTGCTCGCGCACGTAGAACCGCGATCCGAGCAACCCGCCTTCCTCGGCGCCCCAGAGCCCGATGCGCACGGTACGGCGTGGCCGAAGGCCCGTGGCCTTGAAGATGCGCAGGACTTCCATCATCGCCGTCGTGCCGGTCGCGTTGTCTGTGGCCCCCGTCGCGCCCTGCCAGGAATCGAAGTGCGCGCCGATGAGCACGACCTCGTCGGCCTTGTCGGTGCCGGTAATCTCGCCGACGATGTTGAAACCGTTCGGCTGCGTTTCTTCGCGGAACTCGGTGGCGATGTTGAGTTCGACCGTCACCAACTGGTCGTGCTCGACGAGCCGCACCATCCGGTTGTAGTGCTCGACGGCCAGCGTGACCTGCGGCAGCGTCGTCGCTGGATCGTCGGTCGGACGCGCGCCCGATTGCACCGCAAACGTGCCGCCGTCGGGCCGCTGCTGCTGCCAGGTCAGGTCGCTTCCGCCAGCGGCCGTGTCGCTGTTGCTGCCGCGATCGAAGAGCGCGACGACGCCTTCCGACCGGTAGAACGCGTTGATGTCGAATCCGGCCCCGCGTCCGCCCCGGCCACCGCGCGCGCCACGGCCACCGGCGCCGCGCCCTGCTCCACCTCCCCGCGGTGGCGGAAGGGCCAGGGCCTCCTTCTCCCACTTGCCGTCCTGATCGGAGTACCGCAGCACCGTCCCGTCGCCGTAATCGAGCATCCGCACGTCGCGGGTCGGCTGCGTGAGGACGATCTTGCCGCGAAGCTGACCACGGTACTTCGCCGCGTCTTCCTCACTCGAGATGTCGACGCGGACCACCTGGGCCGTGACCGTGCCTTTGGTCCCGGGCGTCCAGGCCTTGACGGCGCCGATGATGGGCATCACGCGCGGCTCGGTCATCGTGGCGTGGAAGGCCGTGAGGGACCAGCCGCGGCCGAACGCAAAGCGCTCCTTGCGGAGGTTCTCGACGCCGTACGACTGAAGCTGCTTGATCGCCCAATCGCCCGCTTCCTCGAATTCCTTCGATCCGGTCAGCCGCGGACCGTACCGGTCGGTCAGCCAGAACAGGGTCTCGGCGGCCTGCGACCGATTGAGGCCCTCGTCCCGAATCTTCTCGATGGCCGCCGTGTCGACCCGCTCGGCTGATTGGGCGAACGCAACCGTGGCCAGCGCGGCAACGGCAATCACGCAGGCGGCAAAGCGCTTCATCACGACCCCCTCCGAAAACGGGGGAATGATATCAGTCCGAGGGTTCTGGGGGTCCGAAGGTCCGAGGGTCCGAAGGTCCGAAGGTCCGAAGGTCCGAAGGTCCGAGGGTGCGAGGGTCCGAGGGTGCGAGGGTCCGAGGGTGCGAGGGTCCGAAGGTCCGAAGGTCCGAAGGTCCGAGGGTGCGAGGGTCCGAGGGTGCGAGGGTCCGAGGGTCCGAGGGTCCGAAGGTCCGAGGGTCCGAAGGTCCGAGGGTGCGAGGGTGCGAACACCAAGACGAAAGAACGGGCTAGATCATCCGCGCGATCCAGGTTGCGAGGCCGAAGATGGCCACGAGAATCGCGCTGACCACGACGCGGGCGCGCCAGGGCTGTCCTTTGAGATACCAGACATTGGTGACGACGATGTAGAGAGCCGGGAACGACAGATCGGTGAGCAGCCGGGCTGCTTCCGGCCGGCCGGCAGCGACGAGCCAGTACTTCACCGCGACGGTCGCGAGCGACCCGGCGACGAGCACGCCCGCGCCGACGAGCGCCTCGCGCATGCCAACGGCCGACTTGCCGCACTGACGGAGTTTGAGCGCTTGAAGAACGGTCATTGCAGGTGCACCTCCCGCGGCGTTCGACGTCGCCGCACGTCTGACGTCACTCGACAGGCGCGCGTCGATCGCGCCCGAGACGATATCCACCCATTCGCCAAACCCGATCTGGCGGCTGCCCACGATGGCGACGAACTCGTCTCCATAGCGCTCGCGCCAGGCGCGCGGATACAGCCACAGCAGACGTTCGCCCGTCATGCGTCTGCCAGCCTCGTCTGCCCGATGCGCGTCACGGCCCTCAGGCTCTCGAGTCTCGCGCGCAGCACCCGCTCGCCGGCGCCCGTGAGCTTGTAGGGCCGACGCCGATCGTCGGACGGCAGCGGCTCGATCCACTTGCGGGCCTCGAGCCTGGCAATCGCGCCGTAGAGCGTTCCCGGACCGAGCTTCTGCCCTGTCACCTGCTCGATGTCCTGCGTCATCGCATAGCCGTGCTTGGGACCATCGGCAAGCGACAGCAGAATGAAGAGCGCCGGTTCGGAGAACCGGCCGAGGTCGCGCAGCGAATCGCCCACGCCCAGACTATTACGCAAAACGTAGTATTACGCAATACGTATTAGTTGAATAGCGGGCTTCAGCGGCCATAAAATCGTATTAGTGCCTTTATTATCAATTACTTACGAGTGCATGCTGGCCTGGGCACGTGCGCCGCGAAGACTCGGCTACCGCGAGCTCACCGTGCGGTCCAGGGCCCAGGAGCTTGGGGACGTGTTGACGACTTCGCTATAATTTCCTTTTGCCCAATCGGGCAAGGAGCGCGACTGTGAAGGCCGGCATTCACCCTGAGTACCACGACGTCGAAGTCCGCTGCGCGTGCGGCAACACGTTCACGACGCGTTCCACCAAGAAAGAGCTGCACCTGGAAATCTGCAACCAGTGCCATCCGTTCTTCACGGGCCGGCAGAAGCTCATCGATACCGAGGGCCGCGTGGAACGGTTCACGAAGCGCTTCGGCAAGCAGACGGCCGCGTCTATCCGCGAGGCCGCCAAGGCCAAGAAGGACAAGACCACCAAAGCCGACGCACCTGCGTAACGGCTGACGGCCGGCGCGGGCGCGGACGACTCACTCGAATGACAACGGGGCGGAGAGCGGGCCGCCCGTCGTGTCCTTCCCCTCTCTGGTCTTCCTGTCGAGGCGGTTCAGTCGATGCTCGGCGTCGGCCCGGGCACGGCCGTCGGCATCACGCCTGAGGAGCTCCGCGTAGCGCTTTGCCTCGGCGGGGTCCTTTTGCCGATGCTCGAGATGAATCGCAAGTCCTTCGGCGGCTCGGCGCTCGAGCCGCGTCATCACGCGCCGGCCGCGCCCCGCCTGATCGAGCAGTTCCTGCCAGGCTGAGGCCGCTTCGTCGTGGCGGTTCCGACGGCGGTGGAGCTCGGCCAGCCGCGAGAGCGCCGCCGTTCGCACCTCCCGGTCGCTGGCCGAAGCGGCAAGCCGATACGCCTCGACTGCCCTGTCGCTCTGCTCGCTCCTCTCGTAGAGCCGGCCCAGCCCCAACTGCTCCCGTTCGTCACGGCACACGCGCGCGCCGCCCTGTGCAAGCTCCAGCGCATGGGCGGTCACGGCCGCGAGCGAAATGAGGTCGAGGCGATTGTGCTCGAGCACGCCAGACACGGCCTGCGCATCTCCCGTGCGGAGAAAATGAAAGTAGCGGGCCGGGATCTCGAAACCCGGCACGTCACCAATCCGATGAAAGCCGAGGATCGACCGCTCGAGGGACGTCAGGCTGCAACCGCCGCCCGGGGTCCGGCCGCCGCCGGGAATGCCGGGACTCGAGACCCGGCCGGGGGAAGGCAGCGTGGATCCCCACAGCCGTCGGGCGGGTGGCAGCATGTCGAAGTGCGGCAGCTCATCGGTGGGGCTCGCCGTCCGATGAAACGCCCACCGGGTTTCCATGGTCGGGACGTCGAACGTCCGGCCGTTGTAGGTGACGAGGAGCGACGTCCCGCTGAAGACCTCGCCGAGCGCATCGAGCATCGCCCGCTCACCGGCCGGGCCGTTGAGGAAGAACTGCCGGACGACAAAGGCATCGTCCTCAAACCACCCGCAACCGGCGAGAAAGGCGAGCGTGCCGGCTCCGCCGCTCAGCCCGGTCGTCTCGATGTCGAAGAAGACGGCCCTTCGGGCCCAGTCCGACACTCCGGAAAGCCTCGCATCGAACAGTCCGATCGGGGCGTCGGCCGGCAGTGCCATCGAACCGACGCGGCGCCGGCCGTGCCACGCGTCGCCTTCCCACCGGCTGTCGACGACGACGCAGCTGCCGGCTTCGCATTCATGAACGACCCCACCCAGGGCCGCGGCCGCAGCCTGGGCGTCGTGCCCGCCTTCGATGTCGGGCACGTACGTGAGCTCGCGTGGCGCACCGGCAGGCCGGGTCGCGGTCGGGTTCTGCCGGACGATCTCACGGAGGCGAGAGGCCAGATCGCGCATCGGCTCGTCAGGCGGGTGCGTGCGCGGCCGTCAGCAGATCCAGCAGTGTCGAGGCCACGGCCTTGGCGAGCGGGCCGGTGGCGCCTTCCGGCCCCACGCATGACGGGCAGCCCGACGAACATGGACAGCCGCCGATGAGCTCGCGCGTGCGATCGAGCAGTTGGCCGTGCATGGAGAAAAGCGGCTCGCTGAAGCCGATGCCTCCGGGGTAGTTGTCGTACAGGAACACCGTCGGTTCGGCCGAGAGCGCCTCCGCGCCCCCGCCCTCGACGCCTCCCACACGCGACCCGCCGTCGAGGCTCAGGCCGTCGACGGCAAGGCCGAGGTCGTGCTGATCGCACATCAGGAGCAGCGGCGCCACGTTGCGCATGGCGTGCGCCAGGCCGATGACTCCGTCGCGGCGGTCGGCGGTGCCGAACGCCAGGCTGCCCATGACGGCAGACGGAATCGTCAGCCAGTACGACGTCGTGTGCATCTGCTGCTCGGGCAGGTCCAGCTCGCCGGAGCCGACATTCTCGTTCGTGTAGAACTTGATCTTCTTGAATCCGACGACGCGGGACACGACGTGCACTTCGCCGTGCGAGGCGCCGGGCTCCGGCGTGTGAATTCCGGGTGGCTCGGCGTCACCGCCGGCCGGCCCTGCAACGGCGACCCCGGGCTCGTTGCGCTCGGTGGCCGCCGCCAGCCTGGGCAGCGCACCGTCCTCTGCTTCGACGATTTCCCCAGAGCCCAGCGCCAAGCGCCCAGCGCCCTCGAAGGTATCGAGAATGGTGACCTTCGTGTAGGTGATGGCGTCGGTGTAGTAGTCGCACTCGACCTGCCTGACGTACGCCTTCCGGCCCTCGAAGTCGAGCTTCTCCACCTGATGCAGGCGGCCTTCCACGATGTAGATGGCCTTCTCGTGAAGCGTGGACGGGCCGCTCGTGAAGTCCGTCTCGCCGATCACGCGCTCGCCGTCGGTAAGGTCGACCACGACGAAGTTGTCCGACGTCACCGACCGCAGGCTCACGGCGTCTGCCGGATACGACTCCTGCGTCCACTGCCACTGGCCGTCCACGAGGTGCACGAAGCCCTCTTCGGCCAGCACGGACAGGATCTCCTGCACGTTGATCTCCCCGAACTGCTCGTCGTCCTTGAAGGGCAGCTCGAAGGCCGCGCACTTCACGTGATCGAGCAGGATGTGCAGGTTGTCGGGATTGACCAGCGCGTGCTCCGGCGACGCGCCGAAGAAGTAGTCGGGGTTACGGACGACGAACTGGTCGATGGGCGCGCTCGAGGCCACCATGACGGCCGCCGACCGGCCGCTGCGGCGTCCCGCCCGGCCGGCGCGCTGCCACGTGGCGGCAATCGTGCCGGGATAGCCGGCCATCACAGCCACGTCGAGCGCGCCGATGTCGATGCCGAGCTCGAGCGCGTTGGTCGACACCACGCATCGCACGTCGCCGCTCCGCAGGCCGCGCTCGATCTCGCGGCGCCGCAGGGGCAGATAGCCGCCGCGGTATCCGCGAATCACGTCGGCCGACCCCGGGGGCCCCTGGAACGCGTCCTTGAGATACGTCGTCAGGAGCTCCGTCGACAGCCGGCTCTGCGCAAAGACGATGAGCTGCAGGCCGCGCTTGAGAAACTCGATCGCCACCCGGCGCGTCTCGCCGAGGTAGGACCGGCGGATGCCGAGCTGGGGATTGACCACCGGCGGGTTGACGAAGAAGAAGTACTTCTCGCCGCGCGGCGCGCCGGTCTTCGTCCACAAGCTCGAACGGCTCGCCCGTGAGCCGTTCGGCCAGCTCCTTCGGATTGGCAATCGTCGCCGACGAGCAGATGAACGTCGGATCCGAGCCGTAGTGCCGGCACACGCGATGCAGCCGGCGCAGGATGTTCGCGAGATGGCTGCCGAACACGCCGCGATACGCGTGCAACTCGTCGATGACGACGAACTTCAGGTTCTCGAAGAGCTTCGCCCAGCGCGGATGGTGCGGCAGGATGCCCGAGTGCACCATGTCGGGGTTGCTCAGCACGACGTGCGCGCGCCCGCGGATCGCGCGGCGCGCATCCTGCGGCGTGTCACCGTCGTAGGTGAAGGCCCCGATGTCGCCGCCGCCCTCCTGCCCGACGAGCGTGGCCAGCTGGTGGAGCTCGGCCAGCTGGTCCTGCGCGAGTGCCTTGGTTGGAAACATGTAGAGCGCACGCGACGAGGGGTCGGAGAGAATCTCGTGCAGCACCGGCGCGTTGTAACAGAGCGTCTTGCCGGACGCCGTGGGGGTGACGATGACCACATTGCGGCCGGCGAGAGCGTGCCCCACGGCCGCGGCCTGGTGTGTGTAGAGCTGGTCGATCCCGCGCGAGCGAAGCGCGCGGTGCAGGCGTTCGTCGAGAGTGTCAGGGAACGGCGCGAACTCGGCGGCCACCGCCGGCAGCCGCCGCACCGCCGTCACGTGCGGGTCGTCGTCACCGGCCCGGGCCGCCGCCAGATGCGCGGCCTCGAGCCGCGCGAGCACTGTCGAGAGCGACTCGTCCTTGTCGCGGGTCAGCGCCGGCAGCGAAGACGAAGCCATGAAGCTCGCATCGGTACCGCCACGAGCCAGGGCGATCAAGAGGCGAAACGGCGAGTGGTCGGCCGGTCGCTCAGGTTCGCCCGCGGGCGTACATCGCCGCGATGCCGCTCAGGCCTACGAGGCCGATGAGGTTCGGGAACACCTGTAGCGCGTTCATCAGATCGCCCCAGGCCCAGACCACCTCGGGTCGGAGCACGGCGCCGAATGGAATGAGCAGGCAGTATGTCCAGCGGTACGGCATCGTGACCGACCGGCCCAGGATGTACTCGAGGAACTGCTCGCCGTAGTAGGCCCATCCGATGAGCGTGGTGTAGCCGAAGAGGAATGCGCAGAAGGCCACCACCCACCCGCCGACGGTCGGCACGGCGGCGTTGAACGCCGTCGCCACCGCTGCCGTGCTCGTGACGTAATCCGCCCCCATGCGCGCCGACGTGATCGACGCTTCGGCGACGCCGCTCACGAGGATCGTCATGGCGCTGATCGTCGCCGTGACGAACGAGACGATGAACACTTCCATGACCGCCTGCAGTCCCTGCTGCGACGGCCGATTCGACCTCGCTGTGCCGTAGGCGACGGCAGCCGTGCCGTACCCGGCCTCATTGGCGTAGACGCCGCGCGCGATGCCGTAGCGCATCGCGATGAACCAGCCGAAGCCGAAGATCGACCTGGTGGTGAATGCCTCGCTGACGACGAGCGAGAAGACGTGCGGCAGCCGGTCGGCGAACGTGAAGATCACGACGATGCCGCCGATGAGATACAGGCCGACCTTGAGCGGCGCGAGCTTCTCGGCCGCCCAGCCGATGGTCTTGATGCCACGGATGATGACGGCCCAGACGAGCACCGCGATGACGACGCCGGCGACCCATGTGGGGATGCCGAAGACGCTGTCGAGCGCGATGGCGATCGAGTTGGGCTGCGTGAACGGCGTGGTCGTGAGCGCCGCCACACCGGCGACGAGCGCGTAAATCCAGGCGAGCGTCGGCGACTTGAGGCCGTCGCGCAGGTAGTACATCGGACCGGACAGCACCTCGTCGCCCTGGATCTGCCGGTAGCGGATGCCTAGCACGGCCTCGCTGAACTTCACCGACGTGGCCACGAAGCCGTAGACCCAGATCCAGAAGAGCGCGCCTGGGCCGCCGGAGATGATCGCGGTCGCCACCCCCGCGATGTTGCCCGTGCCGATCGAGGCGGCAAGCGCGGTCATGAACGCCTGAAACGGCGTGAGCGCGCCGCCGGCCTCCGCCGACTGCTTCGCAACCATCGCCCGGAATGCGTCCGGCAGGCGACGCACCTGCACGAATCCCAGCCGGAACGTGAGAAACACGCCTCCGCCGAGCAGCGTCCAGATGACGAGGTACTGGAAGAGAAAGGTGGTCAGCGTGTCGATCGCCTGGGACATCGAGGCGGATCGTAACCTGAATCTGGGATCTGGGATCTGGGATCTGGGGGCATCTGGCGATCTGCCGATCTGCCGATCTGGTGACCGTGAGTCCGGCGGTCGCGTCGGCGGGCCACGGCTCGGCTCGACGGCCGATCCCAGATCCGAAGATCCCAGATGCCGTGAGATCCCAGATCCCCAGATCCCAGATTCAGATGTTCGATCGACTCTGCCCGCCGTCGACGGTGACGCATGCGCCGGTCACCCAGCTGGCGCGCGGCGATGCGAGGAACGCCACGACGGCGCCCAGCTCTTCGGGCCGACCGAAGCGCCCGAACGGAATCTCACGCCGGACGAACTCGGCGATGCCCGCCGGATCGTCCTGCTGGCGCTTCCACCACGAGCCGCCCTCGAACACCATCGAGCCGGGCGCGATGCTGTTCACGCGGATGTTGTCGGGCGCGAGCTCGCCGGCCATGGCCTTGGCCAGGCTGATCTCGGCGGCCTTCACGGCGTTGTAGGTCATGCGGCCGCCGGTCTCGCGGCCGAAGATCGACGCAATGACGAGGATCACGCCCGCGCCAGCCTGCTTCATGTGCGGGGTGACGAGCCGCGACATGCGGATGGCGGGAAAGAGCGTCTGGTCGAGCGCGGCCTGCCACTCTTCGTCGCTCGTCGACTCGATGCCGGTACCGCCGGCCTTTCCGACGTTGTTGACGAGGATGTCGATGCGGCCGAACCGCTCGATCGTTCCGTCGACGACGGCCTGCGCGCCGGCGGGTGTCGAGACGTCGGCGGTGATGGCCAGCACGGCATTCTCGCGGCCGGCGGCCCGTTCCAGGTCGGCGGCCGCGCGCCCGAGAACATCCGCGCCGCGCGCGCAAATGGCCACGCGACACCCCTCCTCGACCAGCGCGCGCGCCGAGGCGAGCCCAAGCCCTCTGCTGGCTCCGGTGACGATGGCGACCTGATCAGTGAGTCCGAGATCCATAGGGAAACACCCAGCAGCTAGTGTCCTGCGCACGACGGCTCGGTACGTCTTCCGGGCGCCGCGCTCCGGAAGCCGTGTACCGATCCGTCGTACGCAGGACACTAGAGCTCATTCAGACGCCAGTCGAAATTGCCGTACTCCATCCGGAACGAGTCGCGCTCGAGCAACTGCTGTTCCCGATTGAAGAGGTGAGGATAGACCATCGCGGCAATCGCGCGCTCGATGGGACTCCTGTTCGGCCACCTGCCGGCCGCGATCGGCCCGAACGCGCGCACGAACGCCTCCTCCCGCCAGCCCATGATGGGCGACACCACCAGGCGATCGCCGGCGATGTCCACCTGCACGCACGAGAGGCGCGTCGCGCACTCGGCGACGACGTCGGTGAGCTGGGCGTCGAGCCGCCCGGCAGCGAACGCCTCGCTGCGCAGCCTCGGGCTGCCCATCGCGCCCCGACCCAGCGCAAGCGACAGGCGCGCGTCGCCGTACGTGTCGAGCATCATCTGCTCGATGCCGTCGAGCGTGAGCGTGCGCCCGCCGACCCGGTGCGTGACCGCATCGAACGCGCCGGGAACCTGCCGGACGCTGCCCTCGGGGTACTCGGACGATCGCGTACGAATGGGATACGCGTCGATGACGGTCCGGAGCACGAGGGCGTTGTAGGCATTCAGCCAGAACGCCTGCTGCTCGGCCGGCGGCCACCCGGCCACCTCGGCGGCGGGCACGTTGAGCGACGCCAGGTACCGGTCGAGCGAGGAACGCTCGGCGCGAAGCGCCCGGTAATAGACGAGCCCGTTGCGCACGTAGGTGTCGAGGACGCGGTCGAACACGACATGACGATCTGCCTGGGCCGGCAGGGCCGCATACGACGCGGCGGTGATGAGGAGAGCGACGAGACCCTTCATGTCAGCAGGCATGATAACGCGACCGCCGCCGGCCGCCGGACCGCCTCACCTCTTCCGGGCGTAAACGGTCATGATGTCGCCGAGGTTGACCGACGGCTGCAGGCGGCCGAGGCCGAGCGCGGTAGCCATCCGCAGCACGGCCGGCGCAAGCGGCGGCGCCAGCATCACGGCCGCCTTCCAGGCGGCAAAATCGAGTGGCACCCGCTTGCCGGACCTGTCGAGCCTCGCCATGAGGAAGCCCGTGCCGGACAGCAGGCGCGCAAGCGTCCCGGGCGTGAAGAAATAGAGATGCCTCGGCGGAATCATCAGGTGCCAGAACCTGCCCGTCAGCCGTGCCACGAGACTCTCGGCGTCGCCAGTGCTCACGGCCAGATAGCCGCCGGGTTTCAGCGCGGCGAACGCCTTGTGCAGGCTGACGGCCGGCTCCGGCACGTGCTCGATGTAATCCCACATGGTCACCAGGTCGATCGAGGCGGGCTCGAGCTCGACCGTCGCGAAGTCGGCCCGCGCCACGTCGAAGCCGCGTCCAATCGCCTGCTCCGCGGCATACGGCGAAAGTTCCACGCCCCGCACTTCATCGATGCCGGCGCTGCGCGCCGCCTCGAGGAAGTCGCCGGTCGCGCATCCGACGTCCAGCCAGCGCCGGCGGCCGACGTCGGGCAGCTCGAGCAGGCGCGCGACGCGGCGTGTGGCGTTCGCGAGACCGACGCCGTCAGGCCCGCCGGCGAACTTCCGGCCGACCTGGAAGAAGGCATCGCCGTAGATGACGTCGAGCTCGGCCGCCGACGGAATCTCGTTCGTGTAGACGAGCCCGCACGCGCGGCACCGCACGATGGTGTAGCCCCCCTTGCTGAACCGGCGCTCGAGCGCCGTCGTCTCGCCGCAGACGTGACAGGGCCTCGAGGTCATCGAGCGAGCACGGCTGCGTTGAAGCCGGCCGGGTCCTCGAGGTTCGACAGGTGCCCCACGCCGTCGAGCACGACCAGGCGCGATCCGCCGATCGCCTGATGCATGGCGTCGGCCTCGCTCACGGGAATGAGCGCATCCTCCGAGCCGTGGATGATGGTCACCGGACAGGTGAGCGTCCGGAGGAGGGCCGTCGAGTCCGGGCGGTCGCGCATGGCCCGCACCGCCGCCCCGAGGGCATCGGCCGGGTTCGCCACGATCAACCTGGTGACGGCTTCGGCAAGGTCCGGCTGGTCTCTCTTCGTGGTCTCGCCGAGCAGCTTCGGCACCATCTCGCGCGCCACGCCCGCCGGCCCGTCACGTTCGAGGACCGCCAGCATCTCGGCGCGACTCAGCTTGCCTCTCGGCGAGTCGGCGGCCGCGCGCGTGTTCGCCAGGACGAGGCCGGTGATCCGATCCGGGGCCCGGTGGAGCATCGCGAACACGACATACCCGCCCATCGACAGGCCGCCGACGTCTGCGCGCGGAATGTCGAGATGCGTCATCAGCTCGAAGACATCGGCCGCATAGTCGTCGATGGTCTGCCGTTCGAGGCCCAGCTGTTCGTAAGCCGGCCCCGCTCCACGGAATCCGCGAAGGTCGGGCGCGATGAAACGCCAGCCGGGCGGCACCCGGCCAAGCTGCGGCAGCCACTGGTCGGCCGAGAGCGGAAACGCATGCAGCCAGATGAGCGGCTTTCCGCTGCCGGCCTCGAGATACCGGACCGAGCGGCCGGCAAGATGAGCGACCTCCGAGCGCACGTGAGGATTGTACGGTACCGATCCGACGGTCCGTCGTACGATACTGACCGTGAGGAGTCCCCTGATGCAGACTGTCGCCCGACTTGCCGTGTTGCTCCTGTTGCCCATCTCGATTGCCGCCGGGTGCGCGCCCAAGGACGATACGGCCGCCCCGCCCGACGTGGCCGCACCCCCGTCCGACGCCCTGCGAACCCCGTCCGGCCTTGCGAGCAAGGTCCTGAGAGTCGGCATCGGCACGCGCCGTCCGACAGCCACCTCGATGGTGACCGTCCATTACACGGGGTGGACGACCGACGGCAACATGTTCGATTCGTCAATCGGCGGCACGCCGCCGTCGTTTCCGCTCGACGGCGTGATTCCCGGGTGGACCGAAGGCGTGCAGTTGATGGTTGAAGGCGAGAAACGGCGCTTCTGGATTCCAGGCGAGCTCGCCTACGACAACATCCCGATGCCCGACGCGCCCAAGGGCATGCTGGTCTTCGACATCGAGCTCATCAGGATTCAGTAGGCCCGACGGCCTGCACCTACAGCCAACGGCGGACGCGGCGGCAGTACTCCGCGTAGTCACGGCCGAACTTCTCGGCGAGGTGTCGTTCCTCGCGGGCGATGACGAAACGGCGAAGTGAGACGAGCACGAGCGGCAGCACGAGAATCGGCCATACCGCGTTCAGCACGACCGAAGCCCCGACATAGGCCGCCGTGAGTCCGGCGTACATCGGGTTGCGCGTGAACCGGTACGGGCCGTCCAGCACGAGCAGCCGAGCCGCTCGATGCGGGATGATCGCCGTGCGGGCACGCGCGAAGGTCACGATGCCCCACGCCATGAGCAGGAGCCCCACCCCGAGGAAGGCCCCACCGATCGCCTCCTGAATCGCTCCAGCCCCGTCATCGTCGATCTCGAACGGCAGAACGCGATTGAGAAGCCAGGCAGCCACGAGGCCGCCCACGAACAGCAGGGGCGGCGGGAACCGTACGCCTGGACCTCGATCCGGTGAACTCATCGCAGTATCATCGCGGAAAACCATGTGCCGAAACATCCGGACGTTGTTCAACTTCGATCCGCCGGCTACCACCGAAGAGGTGCGAGCCGCATCCCTGCAGTTCGTGCGGAAGCTCAGCGGCTTCACGAGGCCGTCGCGCGCCAATGAAGCCGCGTTCGAACGCGCCGTCGAGGACGTGACCGCCATCGCCCGGCGTCTGGTCGACGAACTGGTGACGCAGGCGCCGCCGCGAAACCGGGAAGCCGAGGCCCGGAAGGCCAGGGCGCGCACCGCGGAGCGCTTCGGACGCCCGTCCGGCGCCGCGTGACTGACCGCCAAATCGAATCAGGTTTGACGGGGCCCAGCCAGTCGCGCGCCCAGCCAGGCCGACGGAATCGGAATTGCCACGCTCGCCACGCTCATCCAGAGCGGATGCGGGATGGTCACGACGTTGAAAAGCGCCCCGACGGCGAGCATCGCGCCAACCGCCAGCGCGTGCCCGGCCCGCCCGCCCCGCGAGATCCGTGCCGCAACCGCGCCGCCGGCCAGTCCCCCGGCAACATAGGCCAGGAGCACGAAGAGCAACGCCGCGGGCGACATCTGGGCGACGATTCTCGACATCCCTTCGGGCGTCATCGGGTCGATTCCCGCCGGCGGAGCAAAGATCGTGAGACCGACGGTTTCGACGAGTGTGATGACGACGGCCGCAGCGAGAAGGCCCACGAGCACCGCAGCAACGGATCGAATCACGGCCGCCCCCTCCGAGTTGCAGATAAACTAGCGCGCATTCTATGACGATCACACAGGCATCGCTCGACCGGCTCGCGGAAATCGCCCGGATGGCCGGGGCCGCCATCATGCCGCACTACGGGTCGGCCGACGCACCGGAGCGCAAGGCCGACGGCAGCCCGGTGACAGCGGCCGACCATGCGGCCCACGAGGTCATCGCCTCCGCGCTCGCCGCGTGGGACACGTCCATCCCGATCGTCTCGGAGGAGGGCCGCATACCGGCGTACGAGGAGCGGGCGGCCTGGCCGCGATTCTGGCTCGTCGATCCGCTCGACGGCACGAAGGAGTTCATCAAGCGCAACGGCGAGTTCACGGTGAACATCGCGCTCATCGAGGGCGCCGAGCCGGTCCTCGGCGTCGTGGCGGCGCCGGCCTCCGGCCTGCTGTACGTGGCCGGGCGTGGCCTCGGCGCCTGGAAGCACGCGCCGGGCCGACCTCCGGAACGGCTCGCCTCGGCGCCCAAGCCGGCCGGCTCGCCGCTCATCGTCGTCGAGAGCCGGTCTCACCCCTCGGCCGAGCTGGAAGCCTTCCTCGAGACGATTCCGGTCGCCAGACGGGTCGCCGCCGGCTCGGCGCTCAAGTTCTGCCTGGTGGCCGACGGCACCGCGGACATCTACCCGAGGTTCGGTCCGACGATGGAGTGGGACAGCGCGGCGGGCGATTGCGTCTATCGCCAGTCTGGCCGCGACGGCGAACGTGCTTCTCCGCTCAGGTACAACACCCGCGAGCTGAAGAATCCGCCGTTCGTCATGGGCCTGCCGTGAGGTCCGGCACGCCCTGCGGCTGCACGAGGCGAAGCAGCACATCCACTTCTCCGGAGCCCTCGATGGCGGTCACGACGAGAAGCGCGGTGACCGACGAACCGGCGGTGCCGGCCGAGCGCAGGCGCGTCACCGACATGGCCCCGTCGGACGTCTGCCCCTCAACGGTCCAACCGGCCGCCGACAGCTGACGTGCGTAGTGCGCGCCGATGGCGTCAGCGCCGCGTGAGCTCGTCAGTCGAATCGATGAGTACAACGCGTCGGGGGTACCGCCCATGCTCGCTCGTCCGGAGCGCGCGCCCTCCGGCACGGGCATCGACGGCAACGGCACGTTCGACACGACGGAGGGCGCCTGCACGAGACAGGCGCGGCCGCGCTCGGTGGCGACCGAGGCGCGCACGTAGCTGCCCCCTTCGGAACGGGATAGGAAGCTCAGCGTCGCGAACTGATCTCCACGACAGAGCGACAGACTCGGGCCGGTCTCGCGCGCGGCGAAGCCCGCCGGCCGCAGCGGGTTGATCCAGCCGGCCGACTCGAGCCGCTCTTCGAAAACCACCCGCTCGTCGGCCGAAAAGCGCGCGACGATCGCCACCACGGCCGAGAGACCGTCGGTTCCCGCGCTCACGCGGACGAGCGCGCCGGAAGGCAGCAGGTCGCCCGGAAAACCCGCCGGCGCCGAACCCACGCGCAGATCGAACGGCCGGTTCCCGAATCCCTCCGGACCGGAGAGGAGCACGGCCATGGCCTCGCGTGGTACGGACTCACCGCCCTGCGCGGCCGGCGATGCCGCCGTACGGGACGCATGTGGCAACACGATGGAGACGGCGGCAAGCACGGTCAGCGTGCGGACGGTCATGTAGCACCTCTCTCTCCGGCATTCTCGAACACCTCCGCCAGACCGCAAAGTACCAAGTGATCTCATTTTCGTAAGGTCCGTTCTCGTGTGACAGAATCGGAATCATGTCGCCATTGCCTTCCCTCACACGACCAGACGCGACCGCAACCAGCCGCCTTCGTGCGGCCGTCGTGACGCTCGTCGCAGCGTCCATGGCGACCCTGCTGGCTATCGCGCAGGATGCGCCCCCTGGATGGCCGCGGACCATCGAAACCCAGGGCTACACGATCACGATGTACCAGCCGCAGACCGACCGGTTCGAGGGAGACCTGCTCGAAGGACGGGCAGCCGTGTCGATCCGGCGCGCCGGCGGCGGTGACGCGACCTTCGGCGCGGTCTGGTTGTCGGCCCGACTCGACATCGACCGCGACGAGCGCCTGGCGCGCGTCCGGCAACTGACGATACCCGACGTGCGTTTCCCGGAAGCCACCGACGAACAACGCCAGCAGCTCGTCCGCCTCCTCGAAACCGAGGTACCGAAATGGGACCTGACGATCGATCTCGATCGGCTCATTGCCGATCTCGACGATGGTCCCGTGGACGCCAACACGCCGGGCCTCCGGAACGACCCGCCGACGTTCGTCCACGTCACCGAGCCCACCGTACTCCTGCTCTTCGATGGCCAGCCCGTCGTGCAGGATGTCGAGGGCGGCACGCCTCTGGAGCGCGTCGTCAATACGCCGTTCCCCGTCGTCCGCGAGAAGGGCGGCGCGACGTTCTACCTGTTCGGCGGAAACGACCTCTGGTACTCGGCCAGGGAGCCTCTCGGCCCCTGGACGGTCACGACGTCGGTGCCGGCGGCCGTGGCGCGGATCGCCGAGGGCGCAGAGGTCGCCGACCCGATGGTCGACGCGAGCCAGGCTGCGCCGCCGAAGATCATCGTCGCAACCGAGCCGACAGAGCTCCTTGTCACCGACGGCGAGCCGCGCTGGGCGCCCATCGAAGGCGTCGACCTGCTCTACTGCGAGAACACGCCGTCGGACGTGTTCCTCGAGATCGCCTCTCAGCGGTACTTCGTCGTCGTCGGCGGCCGCTGGTTTGCCGGCCAGGCCGTGGACGGAACCGTCAGGTGGACGCACGTCGCCAATGACGAGCTTCCCGAGGCCTTCTCCGACATTCCGGAGAGTTCGCCCAAGGCATCGGTGCTCGTCCATGTGGCTGGCACCGTGCAGGCCCGCGAGGAAGCACTCGAGAACGTCATCCCCGAGATTGCCGCCGTGAAACGTGATGCGTCGGCCCCGGCCATCCAGTACGACGGCGCCCCGGAATTCACGCCGGTCCAGCAGGTCGAGGCGATCAGCTATGCGGTCAACACCGCCGCGTCGGTCTTCAAGGTGGACAACACCTACTATCTCTGCGACAACGCCGTGTGGTACAGGTCGGCGTCGCCAACCGGTCCCTGGCAAGTCGCCACCGAGATTCCGTCGATTCTCTACACCGTCCCCGCGTCGAATCCGCATCACAACGTGACGTACGTGCGCGTGTACGACGTCACGCCGCAGGTGGTCTACGTCGGCTATACGCCGGGCTACACCGGGAGTTACTGGTCGCACGGGTGCGTGGTATGGGGAACCGGGTACCGCTACTACCCGTGGTACGGACCGCACTACTACCCGTATCCCTGGACCTGGGGCCTGCACATGTCCTACTACCCGTATGCGGGATGGGGCGTGGGTGTGAGCTGGACGAATGGCCCGTTCCGGGTCACGGTGGGCTGGCGGTCCGGCCCGTACTATCGACCGCCCTATTACGGCGGGTGGTACGGCCCAGGCGGCTACCGACCGCCGTACCGTCCGTATCCGCCTCCCGGCTACCGTCCGCCGGGCTATCGACCCATTCCGACGCCCTACCCCACGACGCGACCCGCAACGCCAGGGGCGCGTCCGATGCCGGCCCCGGTGCCGGCGCGACCTGCCATCTACGACAGGCCGGGCGTATCCGATCGCATGGCCCCAGGTACCTCGCCCGGCAGCCGGCCGCGGCCTGCTCCGAGTCAGATGCCGAACAACGTCTTCACCGATCCCAGCGGCAACATCTATCAGCGGACACCGAGCGGCGGGTGGGATGAGCGCCAGGGAGGACAGTGGAAACCGGCCGAGGGTCTCGACCGGCCCGCCGGTCCCACGACGCGGCCTTCTGCACCGGCAACGGGTGGTGCGTCTGACACACCCACCCGGCAGCCGCGCGCGAGCCAGCTGCCGTCCGGTCGCTCCGGTTCCACACCGGCCGTCCGGCCGCCGACGGCCTCACCTCGACCGTCACAGCCGATCGTGCGGCCGCCGACTGGCGGCGCGACACGTCCGCAACTCGAACGCGATTCGCGCGCCCGGCAGCGAGGCACGACACGATCCGGGTCGGCGCCGCCACGCCCGGCCGGACGCGGCGGACGAGGAGGGCGTTAGCATGGCGTCATTGCAATCACAGGGGCGGCTTCAGCGGACGGCGCAGGGCGGTTTCCTGCTGGCCTGCCTGGCGGGAGCCCTCGCCGGAACCGTCGCGGTCGCGGCACGTGCCCAGGACGCTGTTCCGGCATGGCCCCGATCGATCACGTCCGGAGCGTGGGTGGTGACGATCTACCAACCGCAGGCCGACACCTACGAGGGCGACAGGCTCGAGGGCCGGGCGGCCGTCTCGGTCCGCCGGACAGATGGGAGCGGCGAGCCGATTTTTGGCGCCGTGTGGTTCGCCGCACGCCTCGACATCAACCGCCAGGAACGCATGGCGTACGTCCGGGAGCTCACCGTTCCCGAAGTGCGCTTCGCCGACTCCACCGAGGAGCAACGCCGGCGGCTCACGGACCTGCTCGAGTCGGAGATGCCGAAGTGGAATCTCTCAATCGATCTCGACCGCCTCGTAGCGGACCTCGACGCCGGCGAGGCCGATGCTCTGACGGCCGGCCTCCGGCACGACCCGCCGCGGTTCGTCCACTCGATCGAGCCGGCCGTGCTGGTGCTGTTCGACGGCAAACCCACGGTGGCCGACCTCGAGGGCAGCGTCGGTCTTGAACGTGTCGTCAACACTCCGTATCCGGTGGTCCGGCAGAAGAGCGGCGCCACGTTCTATCTGTTCGGCGGCAATACGCTCTGGTACTCCGCAGCCGATCCGCTCGGGCCGTGGTCGGTGACGAAGTCGGTGCCTGCACCCGTTCAGCGGATCGCCGATGGCATCGAGACGGCGAAGAAGGAGACTGCGCCGTCCGACGCTCGCTCGCCACGCATCATCACCGCCACCGAACCGACCGAGCTCATCGTCACAGACGGCGAACCGAGCTGGACGGCCATCGAAGGCGTGGACCTGCTCTACTGCGACAACACGTCCTCGGACGTGTTCCTCGAGACCTCGACGCAGCGGTATTTCGTGCTCGCCGCCGGCCGCTGGTTCGCCGGACAGGCCGTAGGCGACCAGGTGACGTGGGCTCACGTGCCGAATGACGAGCTGCCGGAGGCCTTCTCGGACATTCCGGCCGACTCCCCGAAGGGAGCCGTGCTCGTGCACGTTGCCGGAACCGTCCAGGCGCGGCAGGAGCTCGTCGACAGCCGGATTCCGGACATCAGGTCGGTGCGACTCGGCGCCGCCTCGCTCGCCATCCGCTACGACGGTGAACCGGAGTTCCAGCCCGTGACCGGAGCGGAAGGCGTGAGTTACGCCGTCAATACGGCCGCGACCGTCTTCAGAACCGGCAACGCGTACTACGCCTGCGAGAACGCGGTGTGGTACCGCGCCGGCGTGCCCACCGGACCGTGGCAGGTTGCGACAGAGGTGCCGTCGGCCATCTACCTCGTCCCGCCGTCGAACCCTCACTACAACGCCACGTACGTGCGCGTGTACGACGCCACGCCGGAAGTGGCCTACGTGGGCTACACGCCAGGATACGTGGGGAGCTACGTCTCACACGGCAGTGTGGTCTGGGGCACGGGATGGAGCTACGACCCATGGTACGGCACGAGCTACTACCCGTTTCCGTGGACCTGGGGCCTGCACATGGGCTACCACCCGTGGTCGGGATGGGGCGTGGGCGTCGGTTGGGCGAGCGGACCGTTTCAGATCACGATCGGCTGGGTGGCCGGCCCGTACCAGCCGTATTCGTACGGCGGATGGTACGGACCTGGCGGCTTCATGGCGCCGTATCCGCGCGGGCCGGTGTATGTGAATCCCTCGCCCGGGATGACCGGCATGCAGTTTTCGCGGCCGGGCGTCTACGATAAGCCGACGATGTCAAACCGCGTGGCGCCGCCGCGGCCGATGGGCAGCTACGGGATGCGGACCGATTCGGCCGGCACGGCCAACGACGTCTTCACCGACAAGGGTGGAAACATCTATCGCCAGAACGCGAGTGGCGGCTGGGACCAGCGGCAGGGTGGCACCTGGAACGCGGCCTCTGGCCTCGATCGCGGCTCCGGCACGTCGGCCACCCGCCCCGAGCTCGAAAGCGACGCCAGGGCCCGGTCACAGGGCGCCACCAGGTCCAGCCAGTTCCGCGGGAGTGGACGCTGAAGGGTTTGCAGGGCGCGTCAATCGAGTCGTATCGCCCCACAGTCGCTCAGCCGTGACAGCGCCTGTTCGACGTCGGTCGTGAGGTCGTCGGCGGCTTCCGGATACGCCCCGCGCAGCAGCTCGACAATCTCGCCGACCGTGCGTGCGCCATCGCAGAGGTCCCAGACGAGCGCGGCAGTCTCATTGAGAAACACCGTCTGGGCGGTGGCGGGACAGAACAGGAGTGCCTCGTTCTCGAGGCGCTCCAGCCTGCAATCGGCACCCTGTGTGGGCCTGGCTGACAGGTTCAGCATCCCTCGATGCTATAGCGAATCAGGCGGGCTCTTCGTGAATCGCCCGCAGGATGGTGTCGCCCAGCACCTCGGCCTTCTTTGCGCCGATGCCGTAGACCTGTTGGAGCTCGGCCGGCGTCGACGGCCTGAGGCGCGCCAGCTCCCTGAGCGTCGTGTCGTGGAAGATGACGTAGGGCGGCACGCCGCGCGCGTGCGCGAGCTCGGTGCGCAGGGCGCGGAGGCGGTCGAAGAGCACGCGATCGACACCCTCCCAGGACTCGGCCTCCACGCGCGACCGGCGCTGCGGCCTGTCCTTCTGCGGCTTCTTCTGACGCGCCAGCTCGAGGCCATCGGCGGCGAGTGGATCCCTGAGCAAGGCCACGCCCTCGGCGGTGAGCTGCAGCACCGGGTACTGGTCGTCGGTCTGCCGGACGAGCCCGCGCGCCACGAGCTGGTCGATGTAGCCGCGAACCTCGTTCATCGTCGCGTCGCGCAGGAGGCCGAACACGCTCAGCTGGTCGTGGCCGCGCTCGGTGACCGGACCACCCTCGCTGCCGCGCAGCACGTTGGTCACATGCGCGGCGCCGAACCGGCCACGCAGCCGCGCCACAGCCGACAGAATCTTGCGCGCAAGTGTCACCGGATCGCTCACCGACTCGAGCTCGCCCAGGCAGTAGTCGCACGCGCCGCAGTCATCTCGCCCGTACGCCTCGCCGAAGTAGCCGACCAGTCGCCGATGCCGGCATCCGACGCTGCCCGCATACCGCTCCATGTCGCGCAGGAGCGCGCGCCGCGCGTCGGTGAACGCCCCGTCCTGCTCGAACATCGTCTTCCACCGCATGAAGTCGCCAGCCGAGTAGATCAGAACGCATTCGGCCTCGAGACCATCGCGACCCGCGCGGCCAGACTCCTGCTGGTAGTGCTCGAGCGACTGCGGAGCCCCGGCATGAACGACGAACCGCACGTTCGAGCGATCGATGCCCATGCCAAACGCCACGGTCGCCACGACGACGTCGGCCTCCTCGTTGAGAAAGGCATCCTGATTGCGATGACGCGTCTGGTCGTCGAGTCCGGCGTGATACGCGAGCGCGCGCACGCCTTCGGCCTGAAGCCACGAAGACAGCGCGTCCACTTCACGACGTGACTGGCAGTAGACGATGCCGGCCTGTCCGGCGTGCCGCGACAGCACGTCGGTGAGCTGCTTCTTGAGCACGCCCCGCGCCAGCACCCGGTAGACCAGGTTTGGCCGGTCGAAGGAGCCTACAAGCTCCACTGGATCGCGGAGTCCAAGCTGCGAGACGATGTCCTGTCGCACCCGCGCGGTGGCCGTGGCGGTGAAGGCATGAAGCGCCGCGTCGGGCCACCGATCGCGCAGCCTGGCGAGCTGCCGGTACTCGGGGCGGAAATCGTGGCCCCACTGGCTGATGCAATGCGCTTCGTCGATGGCGAAGAAGCTGAGCGGCTGCCGATCGACCAGGTTCAGGAAGCTCCCGCTTCCCTCCCCCACCAGCCGCTCCGGCGCGACGTATAGCAGCCGGTAGCGTCCGGTACGAATGCCCTCCGCCACCTCGGCGCGCCGATCGGGCGTGAGCGAGCTGTTGTAGCAGGCGGCAGGCACGCCGTTTTCCACGAGCGTGTCCACCTGGTCCTTCATGAGCGAAATGAGCGGGGAGACGACCACGGCAAGACCGTCCATCAGGAGCGCCGGCGCCTGAAAGCAGACCGACTTGCCGCCGCCGGTCGGCAGCACCAGCAACGAGTCGCGCCGGGCGAGGATGGCGTCCATCGCCTCCCGCTGATGCGGGCGGAACGAGGAGAAGCCCCAGTAACGCGACAGGACTTCCTGAAGGGACATCAGGACATCATACGGGTAACGACAGGTACGACAGGTACGACGGGTACGACAGGTACGACAGGTACGACAGGTACGACAGGTACGACAGGTACGACGGGTACGACGGGTACGACGGGTGCCTCATGAAGAATTCGGGGAGCCGGCCGGGTCTGAGTGGCCCGGTGGCTCCCCGAATGTCGTCAATGCGCCGAAGTGCGTGCGCCTAGCCGCCGAACTTGATGGCGATGCCGCCCGAGACTTCGAACTGGTGCGAGTACTTCGAGTCGCCGACCACGTAGCAGCCCCAGAAGGGGTCGCACCACCAGCCGGCAGCCTCCGACGTGATGTAGGTCGGCGTCCAGCGGACACCGGCCTTGAAGCCAACGTTGCGGCTCTGTCCGGCGTAGAACTTCACGCCGGCGCCCCAGGTCGTGCTGAATCTCGTCGTCGATTCGGTGCTTCGTGCCTGGCCGAGCGAAGTGAAGTCCACGCTGCCGTAGTTGGTGGCGCCGAACCCGATCATCACGTAGGGGCGCACGGCGGCGTCGAACTCGCCGAAGTTGTAGCCGAAGTAGCCGTGGTAGTTGTCCACGTTCATGTCGCCAACGGTCGTCGTGGCCGTGCCGCGCAGCCGCAGTTCCGACATCTGCCGGCCCCACTGGAAGCCGAACTCGCCGCCGTTGCGGGCGATGTAGCCGGCCGAGAAGCTGAACGACATCCCGTCGACGGGTTCGATGCGGTTGTACGCGTTTCCGTCCGGCGCCTCAACGGCATCGCCGGAAATTCCGTTGCTCACGGTCCAGCCGATGTTGCCGGTGATCTCCATCTGCGCCTGCGCTGGCGCCGCGAGCGCCACAACCAGGCCCGCTCCAACTAGTGCTCTCGAGAACATCAAGTCATCTCCTTCACTGATCCGAGGGCCTGTCACTCGTCCCTTCTGGACTGCCCTCAACACTTCAAGCTATCACACGCACAGCCAGGTAGTTCCCCGGTTTCCATGAAAAGGTGTTCACAAGTGCACACTGAGGATACTGGCCTGCACCACCGGCGGCGGTGTTGCCGCGGCATATACTTCGCCCACGACAGTGGCTGACGACGCACGTCTCTCCGTGATCGGCATCGACGCCGGCGGGTCCAAGACCGTATGCCGGCTGGCCGATGCCGACGGCCACGTGATCGCGGAGGCCCGCGGCCCCGGCGCGGGACTCCACGTGATGGCCGATGCGGATGTGGCGAGAACCCTGGGCGACGTCATCCGGCAGGTCTCCCGGTCTGACCGGCCGGGCCCGTCTGCCGTGTGCCTGGGAATGGCCGGCGTCGACCGCCCGGGCGAGCCGGAACGCATGGCGCGCGTGCTCGAGGGCCTCATCCCCGGCACGCGCGCGCTCGTCGTGAGCGACGCACTCATCGCGCTCGAAACCGGCGCCCCGGACGAACCGGGCGTCGTCATCGTCGCCGGAACTGGATCGATGGCCTACGGCCGCAACGCCGCGGGCCGCGCCGCACGCGCCGGTGGCTGGGGATACGTGCTCGGCGACGAGGGCAGCGGCTACTGGATGGGCCGCCAGGCGCTGCAAGCGGTGATGCGAGCCGCGGACCGACGCGGGCCCCAAACGGCACTCACACCGCGCGTGCTGGCGCACTGGGGCGTCGACCGGCCTCAGGGTCTCGTCGAGAAGGTCTACGCGAGCGACCCCAAACCGTCCACCATTGCCGCGCTCGCCTCGCTCGTCGAAGACGCGGCCGTCGCAGGCGACCCGATCGCGCAGCGCATCGTCAGTCATGGCGCTGCCGAACTGGCCACCGCGGCCACGTCGGTGGCCGCTCGCCTCGAACTCGAAGACACTCCGATGGTGCTCGGCGGCAGCCTCTTCCGGGTGATGCCGAGCCTCACCGCCGAGGTGACCGGGGAGCTGGGCCGGCGCATGCCGAATTCGACCGTGCGGCCGCTCGCGGCCGATCCGGTAGTGGGTGCGATCCGTCTGGCGCTTGCCGTGGCCGAGGACCGCCTGCGCCTGCCGGTGTACGCCGACGAAGGCGACTGACGAGGCCGCGGCCATGGTGAAATAGGCGCAACCAAGGGGAGGTCTCGTGAGACGCTCAGCAATCGCCCTCGTAGCCACGGCCACCTTCTTCGCACCGGCGCCGACGGCCGCCCAGGATGCCTACTGGACGAGCGTGCAGGCCGAAGCGTCCCGGCTGCTCCAGCAGTACGTCCGGATCGACACGTCGGTGCCTCCGGGCGACGTGACGAAAGCCGCCGATCTGCTGGAGGCCGTGCTCGAGAAGGAAGGGATCCCCGTCACGCGCTACGAATCCGGCCCCGGTCGCTCGATCGTCGTTGCCCGCCTCGAGGGCACAGGGCCGGCGAAACCCATTCTGCTCATGCACCACATGGATGTCGTTCCGGCCGACGGGAGCCGGTGGGCACGCGACCCGTTTGGCGGCGAGATCGCCGATGGTCGCCTGTGGGGCCGCGGCGCGATGGACATGAAGGGCGTCGGCGTGGCGCACCTCATGGCCTTTCTGACACTGAAACGCCAGAACGTGCCTCTCGCCCGTGACGTGATCTTCATGGCGGTGCCAGACGAGGAAATTGGCGGCGATCTCGGCAGCCGCTGGATGATCGAGCACCACTACGCGGAGCTCGACCCCGAGTTCGTGCTGGATGAAGGCGGCTTCGGCAGCGCGGACCTCTTCGCCACTGGCAAGCGCGTGTACGGCATCTCGGTCGCCGAGAAGAAGATCCTGTGGCTCACCCTCCGCGCCGAGGGCGTGGCCGGCCACGGTTCGCAGCCCCACGACCAGAATCCCAACGACCGCCTCGTCGCCGCGCTCGCCCGGCTGCTCGGCGAGCCGCTGCCCACGTCCGACTTCAGCGTCCTCGAGACGATGCGGGCGCGGGTAGGCACGTTCGCCGAGAACAAGTTCACCAACGCCATCCGCCATTCGACGATTTCGGTCACGTCACTTCGCTCGGGCGTGGGCGATCCGCCCAAGGTGAACGTGATTCCGTCGGTGGCCGAAGCGACGCTCGATTGCCGGCTGCTGCCGGGCACGACGCGCGATGAGTGGCTTGCCGAGATCCGGCGGCGACTCGGCGACCCCGGCATCGCGATCGACGTGACGTACGAGTCGGAAGATCCCGTGGTGACGCCGACCGAGACAACGCTCTACCGGGCGCTCGAGGCGGCAGTCCTGCGAGACGACCCGTCAGCCATCGTCACCCCCATCCTGATCCCGTACGGCACCGATTCGAATTCCTTCCGCCCGAGAGGTGTCAAGAGCTACGGCTTCTTCCCGGCCTTGCTCTCGGCAGACGCGCTGTCGTCGATGCACGGCGATGCCGAGTTCATTCCCATCGACCAGCTGGGCCGCGCATCCCGCCTGCTCTTCGAAGCGCTTCGCGACACGGCCCGGTAGGGTTCATACGGGATCGGAGACGCTCATGGCTCACGACAGAGGCCCGCGCAACGCCCCGCTCCTCGTCGGGATGCTCATCCTCGTCGTCTCGGGCGTTGCGACGTGGTTCCGGTCGGCGCCGCCCGATCCGCTGCCGACCGATGCGCCGGTGGGCGCCTTCTCGGCCGGGCGCGCCATGGTCGTCCTCGAACGGCTCGTCGGCGACGGCGAGCCCCACCCCATCGGCACCGACGCGAATGCCCGCGTGCGCGCGCGCCTCGTGGAGGCATTCGCCAGGCTGGGCTACGTGACGGACGTGCAGGAGACCTTCGCCTGCTCCGGCACGGATCGGGCGTGCGGCCTGGTGCAGAACGTCATCGCGAGGCAGCCCGGACCGCCGAGCGGCCCCGTCGTGCTCCTCGTCAGCCACTACGACTCGGTGGCCGCGGGCCCTGGCGCATCGGATGCCGGCGTGTCGGTGGCGGCCATCCTCGAGGCCGCCCGCGCGCTCGCCACCGATTCGGACCGGCGCAACGCCGTCGCCTTTCTCGTCACAGACGGCGAAGAAGCCGGATTGCTCGGTGCGTCTGGCTTCGTCGCCGGCCATCCGCTCTTCCGCGAGGTTGGCGCCGTGGTCAACCTCGAAGCTCGCGGCACGTCCGGCCCGAGCGTGATGTTCGAGACGAGCAGCGACAACGCCTGGCTCATCGCTCTGCTGTCGCGGTCGCTTCGGCGGCCGATGGCCAGCTCGCTCTTCTATCCCATCTACGAGCGGCTCCCGAACGACACGGACCTCACCGTGTTCAAGGAGGCCGGTGTGCCCGGCCTGAACTTCGCCTTCATCGGCGATGTCGCCCGCTACCACTCCCCGCAAGACGACGTGGCGCACGCGAGCCCGGCGAGCCTGCAGCATCAGGGCGAAAACGCTCTGGCCATCGTGCGTGCGCTGGCGGAGGCGGATTTCGAATCTCGCTCACCCGGCAACGCCGTGTTCTTCGACGTACTCGGGTTTGGCATCGTCGCCTGGCCGATCACGTTCACGGTGCCGCTCGCGGTGGCCGCATTTCTGATGGTGACCGTCGCCACGCTCGTGGGCTGGCGGTTCACCGAGTCGACGATGGCCGGCACGGCCGTCGGCCTCGTGAGCTGGATTCTCGCCCTTGGCGCGGCGGCGCTCGGCACCTGGCGCCTGATGGCCTGGCTCGACGCGAGCCGCGTCTGGCCCGGCGGCGCCACGACACGACCCGAAGCCTGGGTGCTCGCGTTCTGGCTCGTCGGACTCGCGTGCGCGGCCTCGGTGACGGCCCTGCTGGGCCGATGGAGCAAGGCGCCAGGAGCATGGTCAGGCTGCTGGCTTGGCTCGTCGGCCGCGGCGATCGCCGCGGCCCTGTACTTCCCGGAGGCGAGCTATGTGCTCGTCGCTCCTGCACTCCTGGCCGGCGTCTCCGGCGTGATCGCCGTCAGCCTGGGCGGCAGGGCGCCGGGCGCGTTCGCCAGCGTGCTGCCGCTTGCGGTGGCCTCCGCGCTGCTGATGCCTCCCGCCTGGATGCTGTTCGACGCGCTCGGCCCGCCAGCGCTGCCTGTTGCCGGTTCGGCCATCGCGTTCGCGTCGGCCATGCTGGCCCCGGCAATGGCCGGCGCCGGGCGCTCCCGCTGGCTCGTACCGGTGTCGGCCCTGGCCGCCGCCGCAGTGCTTTCGGCGTGGGCGGTCCGAGCGCCTTCCTTCTCGCCCGAGCTTCCCGAACGCATGAGCATCACTTTCTTCCAGCTGGCCGGCGAGGCGAAGGCTCGCTGGCTGGTGTCGCCGCAGTCGGGCACGCTCCCCGAGCCACTGCGTGCGGCGGCCCCGTTCGGCGCCGAGATGGGCGCCGGCTTCCCGTGGTCGCGGAATGGAACGGCGTTCTTCGCCGAGGTCGACCTCACGACCATGCGAGAGCCCGTCGTGGACGTCCTCTCGCGCCGCACGGAAGGCGCACGAACGACGGTGACGCTGCGCGCGCTCTCTCCCCGAAAGGCGCCGACGCTGGCCCTGCTCGTCCCGTCGAATCGGGTGGTGTCGGCGCGCGTGAACAACACGGAGATTCCCGAACGCCAGGCCGACCTGGAGGTTCGCCCTTCGCAGCGTGAGGCGGGCGCGTCGCTTCGCCGCTATGCGTGTTTCACGCTGCCGGCCGGCGGCGTCGAGATCGAGCTCGTCGTCGAGGGCGACGACCCGGTCGAGGGCTTCGTCATCGACCAGAGTGTCGGACTGCCACCCGGCGGCAACCGCCTGGTATCAGCGCGGCCGTCGACCGCCACCGCAAGCGGCCAGGGCGACATCACGATGCTCGCGCGCCGCATTCGGTTCTAGGGGGAGTCCCCAGGCTGGATGAGCACGTACCAGAACCGGAATCCGACGCGGTCGTCCGGGGCCAGCACCGGATAGATGCCGGCCGAAGATCCGGCCTCCACGAGCCCGTCCGACTGGAGCCTGAGCAGGTTCGACCCTGGCCTGACCAGCCGACCCGGCACGACGAGCTCGTACCGGCCGACCAGCTCCGGATTCCAGGTGAGATCGAACGTCGCGAGCGTCTCGCCATTGACGTCCACGCGAACCCGCTGAGGTGGCAGGTCCTCACGCGGAATCGGATCCAGGCGAAGCACGAGGCCGTAGTCGTGGCGCTCGGGCAGCGGCAGGACGATCTCCACGGACTCGGCCGACGTGAACCGAGCGGTGACGTTCCCGGTCACCGAGAGCGCCCCCCAGCCCCGACGGAGGAGCCAATGGTCGCGCGGCCCCGCGACGAGAGGGGTCGGACGGTGCTCGACGAGCGCCTCGCGGGCGACGAGTGCCGGCATGCCCCACCACCAGGTGAGTCCAACCGCGGTGATGGCTGCCGCGACGGCGACCCGCCCGGCTGCGAGCCGCCACGAGGGTCGCGCGGTCCGCGCGACCCTGACGGCGCGGGCAATCGCGCCGGCACAGCCAAAGGCGGCCAGCAGGTAGAAGGCGTACGCGTGGAACGTGAACCGCCACTCCGCGCCGCCGGGAATCGACCACGTGATCATGTACGGCACGAGCGAGCCGAGGAGCACGCCGAGCAGCAGGCGTCCGCGCGACGCGAACAGCCACAGCAGAAGGCCGGCCGCCGACAGCCACGCGAGCCCCGTGCCGAGCCCGGCCAGCCAGACGTTCAGGCCGTTCCACTTGTTCATGAACGGGACGACGAAGAGTCCCTGCAGCGCGATGTCGAGCGTCTCGACGGGCCGGGCGGCGAACTTGTCGATGATGTAGCGGCCCGAGCTCACGATCTCCGGTGCGGCGCCCTCGCGGCCGAGATAGAACTGCGTGTGGTAGTTCACGGCGTAGAACGGGTCGCCGTACACGACCGCGCAGCTCACCAGATACGGCGTCACGATCGCGGCCGCGACAAGACCGCCTGCGAGCACGAGCCTCAACCGCTCGCGAAAGACGACCCCGTCGCGGGCAAAGAGCGTCCACAACACGGCGGGAGCCAGCATGAACGGTGCCGTCAGTCGCGTCAGGCAGGCCAGACCCGTGGCGACGCCAGCGAGGCCCGCGGCCCATGTCGTCGGTGTGCGGACCGTTCGAAGCCACAGCCAGACGGCCAGCAGGCTGAATGCCGTGAAGGTCTCCTCCCGCCAGCCTTCGATTGACCACAGAATGGCGTCGCGGTCGATGGCCAGGGCCGCGGCCGCGGCAAGGCCCGCCGGGGCCGAGACCGCTTCGCGACCCAGCAGGAACACGGCCACGAGCACAACAAGCGAAAACGTGATGGACGTCAGGCTGATGCCCACATCGCGACCGCCGGATGTGAAGAGTCCCAGGCGAACGGCCACGAGGTACACCGGTTCGCGCACGTGGGCCTGATAGAAGTGACGCATCTCACGCGCGAATCTGAGGTAGTTGTGAGGGTCGCCACCCGCGTACGGGTCGGGGTCGTACGGCCAGGCCCATCCCTCGGGCGTCACCGACGGACTGAGGCGCGTGGCGACGCCCTCGGCCGCACCGAGCCAGCGCGGTTCAGCGTGCCGCCCGAACGTGTCGGCGAGCGCGTCGAGACGCAGCAGGGCCGCAAAACCGACAATGAGCACGAGTGCGAGCCACGCCAGCACGCGCCCCGTGTTCCTGCGACCGAACGGGGTCGCTGGCGATACCGCGGAAGATGGGGAGCCGGAGGTGCGATCCCCGGATGACACGGCGCAGTCTAGCACGGCGTTCCCGGCGCGCTCAGCGCGGCACGCTCAGATGCAACTGCGGTTCGGCGATTCTAGTCGCGCCGGTGTCGCCGCGAGCGTCACGCGCTCAGCACGCGTCATCGGCTGCGGCCCTCGGGCTCAGTCCTTCCCTCGGCTGGCGATCTTCTTCCGGATGGCCTCGGCCGTCAGCGTGGCCCGGAACTCCACGATCTTCCGGCCGATGGCGACCGCCGCGTCCTTGTCGGCGATGGACAGGCCGTTGATCGTCGCCTTGCCGGCGGCGACACGGGCCGACCACCGGACCGATTCCGGGTCGGTGACCATCATGTTCATCGTGATCTGCGGATCGTCGTGCAGGCCGTCACTCGGCTGATCGGCCTTCGTCACGCCCGTCTCCACGAGAAACTCCGCCACGCGGGCGTAATCGTAATACTCGGGAATGTGCGCCACGACAGGCTGCGCGTTCCACTCGGCGTTGAGTTTCTCGGCGACGTTCCGCATGCCGTTGGTGTTGCCGCCCGAGTCGCCGATCAGGATGATGTTCTCGAACCCGTGCATCTTCATGCTGTGCACGACGTCGGTGAGGAGCGCCTCGAAGGTCTCCTGACGCAGGCTGATCGTGCCGACGGTTCGCATGTGCCCGGCCTTGGGCTCGATCGTCCCTTCCGGCACGAAGGGCACGATCGGCGCGCAGAGCGCGTTGCCGAGCGTCCTCGCGATCGCGTCGCAATTGGCGCGCAGCACGTAGTTGTGCTTGCCGAGCGCGAGCCATGGTCCGTTGGGCTCGATGCCGCCCGTCGAGATGATGATGGTCTTCCTGCCGGCGGCCATCGCGTCGCGCACGTCCATCCAAGTCATCTCTTCGATCCACACCGTGTCAACGGCGGGCAGCGGGTTCGGCGTGTCGATGCAGTTGTAGGGATTGGCGCTGCACTCGCCGCCGCCGGCCGTGCGGGGATCAGGCGGCCGCTGTCCGCGGCCCTGCGCGCCCAGGTCCACTCCCATCGCGACCACGGCCAGCATCAATCCGAGTGCAACTCGTCTCATCGTCGTCTCCTGCCGGCCGGTCGACCGCCGGCGATCGCATTCCTGAGTGAAGCCAGACAGTAGCGCGAGGCCAGCCCCGAAGCAAGCCGCAGTTTCCAGAAACGTCGTACGGACGTAGCGCGGCCGTTGCAGGGCATTGATATCTCTTCATGGTCCGGTTTGTGAGGTGAGCATCGCCATGCGCAACGTGAAGACATTCCTGTACGTCTGGGCCGCCGTCTTCTTGGTCCTGGCGGCCGTGGGCCGACCGGTGAGCGGCCAGTCGTCGAAGAAGAGCATCATCCTGAGTCCGGTCGGCTCGTACGACACGCCGTACTATGACGAAGGCGCCGTGGAGATTTCGGCCTACGACCAGCAGACGCGGAGAGCGTTCCTGACGTTTGCCGAACTGCCGCGGATCGAGGTCGTGGACCTCTCGGACCCGACAAGTCCGTTTCTGACGCACGTCATCGACCTCACGCCGTGGGGCGCCGACGCGCACGCTACGAGTCTGGCAGTCCACAACGGGGTGGTGGCGGCCGCGATTCCGCAGGGCCCTGAAGACACCGGGCCCGGCAAGGTCGTGTTCTTCAACGCCTACGGCACCTACATCAACGAAGTCACCGTCGGCGCGCTGCCCGACATGGTGAGGTTCACGCCGAACGGGCAGTACGTGCTCACCGCCGACGAGGGCCAGCCGCTCGACGACTATTCGTACGACCCGGAGGGCAGCGTGAGCATCATCGACATGTCCGACGGTGCCGAGGCGCTCACACAGGCGCACGTGACGGTCGCCGGCTTCGCCGCCTTCAACGCACCGGCCGTCATCGACCCGAGGATCCGCATCTTCGGGCCCGGCGCGTCCGTCGCCGAGGACCTGGAGCCCGAGTACATCGCCGTGTCGGCCGACTCGAAGACGGCGTGGGTCACGCTGCAGGAGAACAACGCGCTCGCGGTCGTCGACCTGACGCGCAGGATGATCACCGGACTCGTGGCCCTCGGCTTCAAGAACCACGGCCTTCCCGCGAACAAGCTCGACGCTTCCGACCGAGATGGCATCGATATCCAGGCCTGGCCCGGGCTCTTCGGCATGTACCAGCCCGACGGCATCGCAGCCCTCCAGTCCGGTGGACGGACCTTTCTCGTCACGGCCAATGAGGGCGATGTTCGCAACTACGACGGGTTCGATGAGGCTGAACGAGTCAAAGACGTGGTCCTGGACCCGACGGCGTTTCCGAACGCTGCGGTGCTGCAGGGCGACGACGCGATCGGACGGCTCAACGTCACCACCACACGCGGCGACGTGGACGATGATGGCGACTTCGACGAGCTCTACGCCTTCGGCGCCCGGTCGTTCACCGTCTGGTCGGCCGAGGGCGGCCTGATCTGGGACAGCGGCGATGCGTTCGAGCAGATCACGGCAGCCCGCTATCCGGCCAACTTCAACGCCAGCAACTCGAGCAATACGCCCGACAGCCGCAGCGATGACAAGGGGCCCGAGCCGGAAGGCATCGCCGTCGCGAAGCTCTTCGGACGCGACTACGTGTTCGTGGCCCTCGAACGGATCGGCGGCGTGATGGTCTATGACATCAGCGACCCGACGTCGCCGTCGTTCGTCCAGTACATCAACATGCGGAACTTCAGCGAAAGCACGAACACGGCGGCCGCCGGAGACCTCGGCCCCGAGGCCTTCACCGTGATCGAGAACAGCTCGCTGGGCTCGCCGATCCTGCTCGTGTCGAACGAAGTGAGCGGCACGCTTCGCGTCTTCAGGATCGCGCAGGAGAAGTAGCCGGACCACCAGTCAGGCGGCCGGCCGCGATCATCCGGCCGCCGCCGCCTTCGGCCGCCGGCGGGGCAACCTCACGCGCCGGTCGGCGGGTCGAGCGACCGGCGACGCGATTCGAGCGCCGATCGGGCCTCTGCCGTCTCGGCCGCGCTCGCCTCCTGCTTCTGGATGTCTCGCGCGGCCTGGGTCACCTGCCGCTCCAGGAACTGCAGCCGCTCGGTGACGTGCTCGCGCTCGCGCTCGGCGCGCGCGAGCGCCTCGCGCGCGCGGGACAGATCGGCCGCCGCCCTGCGCTCGGCCGTCCGCGCCAGACGGATCTCGCGATCCAACGCGGCGGCGGCGCGCCTGCGGGCCTCTGCCGCGCGTTTGACGGCCCTGGCTGCGACCGGGACCGCAGCAAAGGTGATCTTCCGCCCGGGTACCCGCCCGGCCGGCACGAGCCCGGCGAGCGCCTCGAGGCCCATGGGTCTCAGCGGACGAGTCAGCCGGCCCGGCGGCTCGGACCCCGGCAGCGCCTGCAGCGTCTCGATCACGGCCGACAGCGTCGCGGCCGACGTCACCTCGCCCGCCTCTCTGAGCAGGTCACGAATCTCCTGGGCCGCGGCCCGCACGGCGCCGCGGTGCTCGGCCTCGGCAGCCTCCACGTCGCCGCCCCGGCCCGACAGGCGCTTGCCATGCGCCGCCCGTAGGCGGCCGGCCGCGCCGACAAGGCGGTCCCAGCAGTCCCGGCGACGCCAGTAGAGCTGATTGACGGCCCAGGCCGGCAGCGACGGTTTCTGGAGCTTCCCGACCAATGCGCGGTCGGCACCAGGACGCTTCGCCAGGTCGTTACGCAGCGCCGTGAACTCGTCGAGCGGCGCCTGATACAGCCGATCGAGATCGTCGGGCGCGTCGGACCGCCGGCCCCCGGCCACCCTACCGTCCCCGCTCCGCTCGTGCTCTCGGCTCGACACGGTCGAATCGAACCTGGCGAACGCGTCCCGTGCTCGCAGTGAAGCCGTCGATACGGAGCGCCGCATCTCTCGTGAACGTCACCTGCAGGCTCGCGGCCGAGAATCGATCCTCGGCTCGCGGCCTCATCGGGATCGCGCCGCGCTTGCGGTTCCACATCCGGAGCCGGCCGTCGGCGACCTCCACGCGGTATTCGACCGCCAGGTCGTCGCTCCAGTAGGTTCCCGTGTACTCGACGCGCGACGCGGCATCAGGGGCTGCTGGAGTCGCTTTCCGGAGCGCGCGCACGCGCCCGTCGATCACGCCCTGCAGCGACTGGCCGCCCACGAACCGAATGTCGGCCGAGCCCAGCCGGAAGCGGTCCGGCATGACCGGCACGAGCGGGCGGCCCGTCCCGCCGCCAAGAACGAGCTCACCGTCCCGAATACGCACCTCATCGAGCACATCCGTATCGTCCCGCGCGTAGAGCCCGGCCACTGCCTCGAGCTGAGCCGGCGACAGACGGAGTCCCTCCGGCGCGTCGCCGTTTGCGGCGGCCGGCTGCGGAAACTCGTCCTCGAGGACAACGTCGGCGACCTTGCGCGCACGGCCGCCGGGGTCCGCGTTGGGAAAACTGCAGAGCACGGCGATCGACGTGTCCTGATCCGGGAAGCGCAGGAATTCGCTGCGATACCCGGCATCCGCGCCGCCGTGGCCGACCGTGGGCAGGCCCCGGTGGCGCCCGTGCATGAGACCGGCCGCATAGCCGATCGTCTCGCCGCTCGTCAGCATGCCGCGGATGAGCAGGTCGTCGACGACCGTTCGACCGCCGACATGCGCGGTGACGAAGTTCCGGTCCCATCGCGCCAGGTCCTCGACCGTCGTGAAGAGGCTCGTGGCGCCGACCACGTCGAAGTCGGGAATGCTGAGCCGGTAGCCGCCGGGCGTTGGCGCGTATCCGTACGCCCGGCCCGGCACCACCATGTTGTGGTCGTCATGGAAGTGCGTACGCGTCATGCCGAGCGGCTCGAAGATACGCCTGGTCGTGAACGCCCGCAGCGACTCGCCGCTGACCCGCTCGACGACGACGGCGAGCAGCGTGAACCCGGTGTTGCTGTACAGGTACTCCGCGCCGGGATCGAAGTTCGGCGCCCGCTGGCGGGACGTGATGTCCAGCACGTCAGCCTGCGTGATGACATCGGCTTCGAACCGCCATCCGGCCATCGCCAGCAGATCCCACTGGTCGCGAAGACCGCTTGTATGGTTCACGAGGTGTCGAAGCGTGATCGTCTTCCCGAACTCCGGCACTTCCGGGATGTACGTCCGCACGTCGTCCTGCCACGACACCCGGCCCTCGGCGACGAGGAGTGCGACCGCCATGGCCGTGAACTGCTTGGACACCGAGGCCACGTGGAAGACCGACGCCGGCGATATCGGCACGTCGTACTCGAGGTTCGCCGCGCCGTATCCGCGCATGACCAGAGGCTCGCCGCCTTGCATCACGCCCAGGGCACAGCCCGGTTCACCCGGGTCGATATCGGCAAACACCTGGTCGATGCGCGACGCCGCGGCCGGCGCCTGCGCCGAGAGCACGGCCAGCGCGGCCGGCGTGGCGAGCATCGCCAGGATCAGCCCGTGAGTCACTCCACGCCGACGCGGCATCGCATTCGCCTCCATGTGCTCCAGCTAACCCCGGTGGCCACCGGGGTTAGAGCCAGCGCATTCTCCTGAAAAACCACAGCATCAGGCCCGATGCACCGAGCATCAGGCCCACGATCCACCAGAACTGGACGCCCTCGCCGCCCGGAAAGTGCGGCAGGGTCACGTTCATGCCGTAGGCGCCAGTCAGGACTGTCAGCGGCATGAAGATGGTCGAGATGATCGTCAGCACCTTCATGACGCGGTTGAGCCGATTCGACTGGTTCGACAGGTGCGCGTCGAGCAGGCCCGTCACCCGATCCTGAAGGAACAGCGCCTCGTCGGCGAGCCTGACGAGGTGGTCGTGCACGTCACGGAACCGGTAGGCCAGTGCCTCGGAGATCTGGGGGAACTCCCGCCGCGCCAGCCGGCCGACCGCATCGCGTTCGGGGAGCGTCACCCGACGCAGCGCGGCGATGTCGCGCTTGAGCCCGAGCAGGTCGCGCATCGGATTCCGGTCCGGCTCGTCGAACACCTGGTTCTCGAGCGTCTCGAGTCGGTCTTCGAGGGCGTCCACTTCGGGCCCGTAGTGATCGACCATCCGATCCACGATGCGATGGAACAGAGACACCGCGCCTTCGGCCAGCAGCTGCTCGTTGCGCGTGCAGGCGGAGCGCTCGGACTCGATCGAACGCGACGGGCCGTTGTGCACCGTGACGAGGAAGTTCCGGCCGAGGAAGAAGTCCACGTCCTGCGTCACGAAGCCGGCCGTGTCCGGACTGGCGACGATGCCGTGGAGGATGGTGTAGAGCACGCCGCCGTACGTCTCGATCTTCGGGTGATGGATCTCGGCCATCGCGTCCTCGACGGCGAGCTCGTGGAACTGGAACACCCGGTGGAGCAACCGCTGGTCGACCTCGTCGGGCTGCTCGACGTCCACCCAGAGGATCTCCGGGGCGTCAGGCTCGAGCCAGGCGGCATCGACGGTCGGGAGTTGCTCGGCACGGCCGGCGCGCCCGACGAGCACGGTGTGCATGGGGTGCAATTCTACGCGCCGACCCGCACCCGGCGCATCCTGTGGACCCGACGCCCCTGGCGACCAGCCGTATAATCGTCCCCGTGCCAGTCAGTCTGTCGGGTACTCCCCCGGGCGTGCAGCCCGTGCGCGTCGGCTTCAGCGCGCACGACCACGACCTCCGGTCCGTGGTCACGCTGCGGCGCGATCACCCGGCCGACGTCGGCGAGCGGCACGTCATCGCCAGGCTCAATGGCGGGCCGCCGGTCGCCCTTCGGTTCGACGAGTCGGTGACGGCCGAACTACCGCCCGGGCGGCATCACCTGCGGATCCACAACACCCTGTTCTGGAAGAACATCCACTTCGCCATCGAGCCGGGCGAGCACATCGAGTTTCTCGCCATCAACAGCGCCCGCTGGTGGACGGCCGGCATGGCCGGCGTGCTCGGCGCCGCGCCGCTCTTTCTCACGGTCGTGCAACGGTCGCTTCGCTGAGGCCGGTCGCGGTTACTTGCCCGCGATTTCCTTCATGCTCTTCTGCAGCTCGCCGAAACTGCCCTTGAACCCGTTGACCGCATCGTTCCAGGTGTCTTCGGTCGAGTCCTTCATCTTCGCGAGATGATCGGCCGCGCTCTTGTACTGCTCCTTCATCGAGGCCACGGCCTTGTCCATCTGATCCTTGGCCTCGCCCTGAGCGCCCGCGGCCTTGCCCTCGAGCTCCTTGATGGCGGCATCCAGATCGGCCAGCGCCTTCTCCGAACGGCTCACGACCTCGTCCCTGGAGCCTTCGAACATCGTGGCGACGGCATCCGCGCCCTCCCTGGCCATCGCACCAACGTCGCTCGCCGCCGCCTCGGCCGCGCCCTGAGCTTCCTGGCCCTCGTTTCCGGAACATCCAACGGTCATCACAAGCAAGACCACGACGGGCCACATCCGCACTGTCTTCATCTTTGATTCTCCCTGCATCGAAACCGCTCTGCCCCCGCGACCTTCGCTCGAGCCAGAGCCAACAGGAAATTTTACACGAGAACAGCCAGACTCTTCTCCTCTCGCAACCAGGGTCGGCTCAGTATCCAGGACCCAGCAGCACCGCGTTCATGAAGAGCAGCATGGTCGCTTCCGAAAAGCCGCGGTAGTTGGCGTCTTCGGCGAACGCGACCACGTGGCCCCGGCCGAACGGCTGGTGCATCAGGAACGCCTTCTGAACGAGCAGATCCTGATCCTCGGGCCAGACGAGCCCCGACGCGATGAGCGTGTCCTTTGTCCCGTAGACCCCCACGTTGCGACCGCTGTCGAGCTTGATGGGCGCAAACACACGGTTGCCCTCGATCATCGTGTAGATCTCGGCGTCGTGGCCGGCGCTGAGCCAGTGCTCGGTGTCGATCGTGACGCGCAGCATGGCGCCCGGCTGCGATGAGGGCCGCTCGCGTTCGGGCTGGATCGCCTTGTCGTAGTCGAACGACTGAGGCGTGGTGCCGCCGGCAGCCGCGCCAGAACCGCCTCCGCGCCCGCCTTCGCCCGAGGCCGGGGGCACGTCGGGCTTGCCGTCCTTCAGGAGCGTCTTCGTGTCGAGCAGCCCGACGTTGGCGCCCGTTGCCCAACGCGAGGCTTCAGCCAGCGTCACGAGCGTGCCGCCGGCGCGAAGCCAGTCCTTGAGGCGATCGAGCACGGCTCCGCCGATCTGCGACCCATAGTTCCCCGACGGCAGGACCAGCACGTCGTAGTCGCCGAGCGGCGCCCTCCCCAGCGACGACGTGCGCACGATCGTGACCGGCTGCCCGAACCGCCGCTCGAGAACGTAGCGGGTCCAGCCGGCCGAGAGCGACGACGTCGGCGTGTCCCACACCATCAGTACCTTCGGCGCTTTCAGGCGGGCTCCCCGGTTGCTGCCGATCGACGTGCCTGATTCGACGTACGTCGTGTCGACCGGCACCACCTCCGCGCCGTGTTTCGTCGCCAGCGCGGACAGGCGCCCGTGCAGGTCGGCGCCGTTTCCGGCTACCCTGACGACCGCCGTGCCGATCGGATAGCGCCGGCCGCCGAGCGTGAAGGCGCCGCCAACGCTGTCCACACGGATGCCCTGCTGGAGAGCCTCGGCGGAGAGAGCGGCCGCGGCCGATCCCCACGGCAGCAGGTAAGCCACACGCGCTTCGGCGAACGTCCGGGGCGCGGGCGCCGCGTCATAAGAAGACGGAACCGGCGTGCTCCGAGCCGTGATCGCCGCCGCGCTCGTGACGACCTCGACGTCGTAGAGCTGCGGCAGATTCCAGGCCGTGATGTCGTAGATCTCGTCGGGCAGGCGCCGCGCCCGACGCTCCTCCTGCCGCGCGATGAAGTCAGCCGGCTGGGGCGTGTGCGGATCGAGGAGGTTGCGGACGAGGCGGCCGGCCGGCTGCGCGTGCGACACCAGGTACGTGCCCCGAGGCAGTTCGCGCCCGGCCACCGTCACCGGCTCGTCGGCCCGACGCACCTCGATGCCCTGCGTGGCCAGGTTCGCTGCCAGACGGTCGGCCCTGGCCGGATCCTGGCCGGGAACAATGGCGTATTCGCGCACCGGACCGGTCGCACCTTCGGCGACCGCGCTCCTGCGGTACTCCAGGAACTCGCGCACGAGCCGCTCCCGGTTCCTCGCCGCGGTAATCGCCGTCGTCACGGCCGCATTGAAGTGGTGCATGACGCCGTCGCGGTACGTCATCACGGTGTCATCGCTGCGCCTGTAGGCGAGGGCCCGTGCCGACGGCTGCTCGTACGTCATGCCGATGGAGCCGTTGAAGGTCGGCCACGAGTCGCCGTAGCCCGGGTAGAACGCGTCGTAGACCTCGCGGATAAAGTACGGCCAGCCGCGCGCATCGAACCGAGCGCCGTTCGCGCGGCCGAAGAGCTCCCAGGCGGCGATCTGGCTCTTCGTGATGTGCGGGTTCACCGGGTCGGCCGGCGGCGCAAAGTAGTAGTGGTTGTCGCCTCCCTGCTCGTGCAGGTCGACCGTCACCTGCGGCCAGTACTCGCGGCCGATCGCGATGCGGCCGCGCGTCTCCGGCTGCGTCTGCGCGAACCAGTCGCGGTTCATGTCGAAGAGGTAGTGGTTCGAGCGGCCACCGGGCCACGGTTCGTCGTGCTCGGCATTCCAGGGCGCCGGATCGGGTTCCATCGCGCGCGCCTGCAGATTCTGAAACACGAACCGGGCGCGGCCGTCCGGGTTCTGCATGGGATCGATGAGCACGAGCGCGTCACGCAGTACCGCCTCCACGTCCGCATCACCTTGCGACGCCAGCAGGTGATAGGCCTCGAGGAGCGCCGCGTCCGACGACGAGATCTCGTTGCCATGGACGCCGTGCACGAGCCACACCACGACGGGGAGCTCGCCGACGAGACGATTGGCCTCGGCATCCGAGAGCCCGCGCGGATCGGCCAGGCGCTGGAGATCCGCCTTCACCTCGTCGAGCCGGGCGATGCGATCGGGACTGCCGATGGCCATGAGCCAGAGCGGCCGGCCTTCCCAGCTCCGCGCGTACTCCACGAGCCTCGTCCGCGTCGTCGCCGCTCGGGCCAGGGCCTGGAGGTAGGTGCCGACCTGGTCCGGTGTCGTGATCTCCGTGCCCGGGTCGTGGCCCACGACCTGACGGAGCGTGGGAATGGCCGGGTCGTACGTGGCGCCGGGCCAGAACGGCTCGGGCGATTGGGCCGCGAGCGCCGGCGCCATCAGCACCGCCACGACGGCAGCCACCAGTTGCGTCTGGGTTCTTGCAGGCATGCGGACCTTCTCCTTCGCGCGTGCGCGCGTTCGCTCAGCCGGACCGCGGAGCCGCGTCGCCGGCCGACGATTGAGTGTAGCAGCGCACGCGCGGGGTACCGTCGGTCAGGCTCCCGATGACGGCCGCGTGCTCGAACCCGTCGCCGTGGAACACGGCAAGGACCGAAGCAACGGTCTCCGGCGCGCAGGCGACGAGCAGGCCGCCGCTCGTCTGCGGATTGGTCAGCAGGGCGCGCTGGAGGTCTGAGATGCCGTCGAGCTCGACGTCCTTTCCATAGCCGGACCAGTTGCGGCCCGAGGCGCCCGTGATGAGGCCACGGCCGGCCAGCTCGGCGACTCCCGGCAGGAGCGGCACCGACGGCCAGTGCAGTTCGGCGCCGAGGCTCGAGCCCCGGCACATCTCGAGCAGGTGCCCGAGCAGCCCGAACCCCGTCACGTCCGTCAGCGCGTGCACGCCGGGCATGGCCGACAGACGGAGTCCGGGGGTATTCAGCCGCGTCGTCGTCGCGATCATCTCGCGGTAGCAGTCGGCGTCGAGCTGCTCTTTCTTGAGCGCGGCCGAGTAGACGCCGACGCCGAGGGGCTTGCCGAGCACGAGCACGTCACCCGCGCGGGCGTCACGGTTCGTCTTGAGTCGACCGGGGTGCACGAGACCCATCGCCACGAGCCCGTAGATCGGCTCGATGGAGTCGATGGTGTGCCCGCCGGCAATGGGAATGCCTGCCGCCGTGCAGACTGACTCGCCACCTTCGATGACGCGACGAATCACGTCCACGGGAAGCTTGTCGATCGGCATCGCCACGAGGGCGAGCGCCATGATCGGCGTCGCGCCCATCGCGTACACGTCCGAGATGGCGTTTGTCGCCGCGATCCGGCCGAAGTCGAACGGATCGTCGACGATCGGCATGAAGAAGTCGGTCGTCGCGACGAGCGCCTGCTCGTCGTTGAGCCTGTAGACGGCCGCATCGTCCGACGTCTCGAGCCCGACGAGCAGGGCCTCCGGCACGACGCCGCCGGCCTGCTGCAGGATCTCGGAAAGCACGCCTGGCGCGATCTTGCACCCGCAGCCGCCGCCGTGCGAGAAGGAGGTCAGCCTGATCACGCAGCCATTATGCCGCCTTGCGCACCAGGCCGGGACCTCCTTTCGCGGGCGGGTTCAGCGCCGGCCAGCCGGCCGCAGGAACTTCTGGAAGGCCCAGTGACCGATGCGCACGCCTTGCTCTCGCCCGTCGACGTCGGCGAACCGGAAGTGAATGCCCTGGTAGATGCGCACGTCGACCATGTCCTGCTGCACGTCCGACAGCCGCAGGTACTGCCGCGGATTCACGAGCAGGTCCTGAAGCGGGCTCGACACGGTGAACACGATGTTGTCCGTGCCGAAGAACAGCTGCATCACCGTCGTGACGGCCGCCGTCAAGCAGTTGGCGCCCGAGCTGTATTCCGGATACGGCGGTGTCTGCACGAAGGGCGTCCAGTTGGCATCGCCGCTCGTCCGCGGGTTTCCGTCGGCATCTCCTTCGCGGATGGCCGTATAGGGCCGCCAGAAGGAGTAGAAGTACTTGGTCTCGTAGACGGCGATCTGCGAGTCGGCGGCGGCGTAGCTCACGAGCGCCAGCAGCCGGGCCGTGTCGCCAACGTTCGACAGATAGCCGTCGGCGACGCCGCGCACGCCTCCGTAGAGTTGAACGATGATGTTGCCCCAGAAGCGCGCCAGATCGGTCTGCGCGGCCGTTCGCGTGCTGCCCGTGGACGATCCCAGGGCCTTCACCTCGTCATAGTCGCGGCGGTACCGCTCGCTCTCGAGGGGCGCCGGCGACTCCGGCCGGAACTGTCTGGGCTCGAGGAGCGTGAACGGCTGCGTGAATGCCATGTAGGTGAACGCGCCGGCCGAGACGTTCGGCGTCAGGCGCCACTCTCCGGGATTGGTGCCTCCGATGAACGGGTCCAGGGGGGAGACGAACGGCGAGCGTCGAATGGCCAGAAACGCCTGGGCCGCTTCGGCACCAGCCGCAAGGCCCGGGTCCCCCGGATACGTACTGGCCGGGACCGGCACGCCCGTCAGGCAGGCCGGGGCCTGACCGTAGAGACCCGTCAGCACGCCGTAGGCGGCAGCGGCCGCCGCCGCGTCGACCGAGCCGATTCCCAGCCGACCCGGGTTCCGGTAGCGGTAGAACCCGAACCGGCCCTCAATCGTCTGCACGGCGTCGTGGACGGCGCCGTGGACGAGGGCGACGTCGATGAGTCCAGATGGCCCCGGACGGCCGGTCCCGACGCAGGACATCGTGATGGCATTCCAGGTGGTAACGACATCGGCCATCGCCGGTGTGGCCACCAATAACCCCAAGGACGCGAGCATTGCCGTA
The DNA here is from genome assembly GCA_963752045.1 of uncultured Acidobacteriota bacterium. Classification (GTDB taxonomy): domain Bacteria; phylum Acidobacteriota; class Vicinamibacteria; order Vicinamibacterales; family SCN-69-37; genus DATKDF01. Next base: position 191,917 of record CAVVWN010000007.1, read on the forward strand.
AACCGCACTCTCATGACAGTCCTCCCTTGCGTTTCTTCATGACTACTGACCAAAACGAAGGCACAGCCGGTTCTGGACAGTGCCGCCGAGGAGGTCCAGCCTGCGACAGCGAACGTTCCGAAAGCGTTCGCGACCGTTCACTCGCGGCGCAGCGTCAGGGCCGACCGGCCGTTGCAGAAGCTGACTGGACTGACGCCGAACCCGTGTTGGTAGTAGTGGAACCCGCCGTCGAGCGTGCCGGCGATCTCGTGCCCGTCAAGTACGGCCTCGACAACACCCCAGACGCCCAGAAGACCTCCCGGCTCGAGCTGGTCGAGCAGCTGGTAGGACGGATCACCGAAGTCATCATCATCCGAGTAGTCGATCCTCGTCGTCACCGTGCTGCCAAAGACCCTGCCCTTCAGTTTCGCGGCAACCGCGACCGTCGGCCCGGACGGTCGCAGCACGAGCTGCGATCCCGTCTGCTCGATGGACACCAGGAACTGGCGCGTTCGGGCCGGATCGGGCAAGGCCAGGCCGCAGCTGCCCGGAGGGGCGGACACGGTCAGCATCCAGTGGCCGGACAGGTCGGCGATGGGAGGAATCGGTGTCAGGGCGACATCACGAATCGTCGAGTCCGTCACGCCGATCTCCACGATGCGGCTCGTGCGCCCGGCAGCCGAGATTCGGACGCGCACGTCACCCGCGACCCCATAGAGCGCGTACGCGCCCCGGCCGTCGGTCGTCATGTGCTCTCCGGCCCCTATGCCCTCCTCCACCTCGACGACGGCATCAGGGAGCGGCTGGCCGGTCTCGCCGTCGGTGACGAGGCCTGAGAGCTCGAACGTGCCGTCCTCGGTCACGACGACGTTCAGACTCTGGATTGTCGTGCCGTGCCTCGCGAGGATCCTCGACCGGCCGCGCGACATGCCGCGGGCCACCCCGCCCGGGCCCACGTCCACGACGCTTCCCGGCCGTGCGGAGAACCAGTCGGCAACCGCCGTGACGTCGCTCGTGGCGCCGTCGGCAGCCCGGACGACGGCCGAGTAGTGGGCCGTCGCCCCCGGCGCGATGGAGGCCGGCCCGGTGATGGTCAGCACGGGGCTCGCCGGCAGGCTCGTCGCCGACGTCGGCGAATCGCCACAGGCGGCGGTCGCAAGGAGCGCGAGCAGAGCGAGCCCGGTTCGGCGGAAGCGAAGGGCGCCTGGACTGGCAATCATGATGGGTTCCTGCCGATTCTCTACCCGCGGGAATCGCGGAGTCGAAAACACCCTACGAAGTGGAGCGTTCCGAAAGCGTTCGCGGGAAGTCAGGCCGGTTCCGGCGTCGAAGAGGTGAGGATCCGGTGCTCGAGCGCGCGGCTGCCCTGGGTCTGGGCCAGCTCGAGCGCCTGTCGGAGCGTGGCGTCGCGCTGCGGGGATGGTTCGAGCCTGCTGCGCTCGAGGTACAGCGCGGGAAGCCACCAGACGTCCGACCGCTCGATGGCCATCCCAATCGCGGCTTCGATAGTGGAGGCGGCCTGGTGCCTGTCTCCGGCGAGGCGATACGTCTCGGCCAGCAACGAGAGATAGTAAGGGCGCCGTGCCTGGGCCCGCTGGACGTCGAGCCGTGCCAGTGCCGACTCGATGGCCGGGATCCCGGAAGCCGGCTCACGCTGGCCGCGTGCCCAGCCCCGGAGCACCTCGGCCCAGTCTCCGTAGTACGCGAACCCGTGCCGACCGCAGAGTGACACAACGGCGTCCGCACACTCGAGGACAGCGGCCGCGTCCCGGCGCATCTGATGAAGCATGCCTGCGTAGGCAAACGCGAGCGTCTCGCTGAAGGGGTGGTCGAGCCGGCGCGCGAGCGCCAGCGCCTGATCGGCATGCGCCAGCGCGGCCGGCTCGTCACCGAGCAGCCACACCACCTGCGCCTGCCACGCGTGCACGAACACGCCGAGATCCGACCCCAGGGGTGAGCGTCTCGGCTGCCGCTCGTCGTGTGCCGCCAGGGCCGCCTCGAAGTGCTGGTTCGCCGCCTCGAGCTCGCCACTCGTCAGCGACGTCGCGGCCATCGCGTGGTGTGCCTCGCAGCGGAATGACGGATTGAAAGCGCTCCCGGCCAGCGCCTCCTCCGACAGGGCCCGCGCGCGCCTGACCTCACCGAGCACGAACCGCAGCGTGAAGGCCACCCACAACCAGCGCACGGGCACCTGGCCACCGTGACCGCCGCGATAGAGCTCGAACACGCGGTCCAGGTTGCGCTCGACGTCCGGCGCCGCGTAGCCGCGCGCCGCATTGAACGCGACCGACAGACTCGAGCGAAGCGACAGCTCACGATCGTCTCGATCCCGGCCCGACGGGAGGCGCTCGAGCAGCGACAGCGCGTACGTCAGGCAACGGATCGCCTCCTCATTTGCCGTGACACGCATCGCCACCTCTGCGGCACGGGCAAGGAACGGCACGGCAGGTGCGGGCCGGCCTCCACGGTCGAGGTGCAGCGCCACCGACGCGCTCACATCGTCCAGGCGATGGGCGTGCAACCGCTCCATCGCCTGCGCGATTCGCCGGTGAATCAGCCGGCGACGCGCCGGACTGAGGGTGCTGTAGGTGACTTCGCGGATGCGGTCGTGGCTGAAATCCCACCGCTCGTCGCTCTGGGCGCGCACGACGTGCCGTCTCCAGAGCTCGTCGAGCGCCCGGACGAGCGCGTCCTCCTCCAGGTCGGCGGCCTCGGCCAGGATGTCGAACCCGAAGTCGCGCCCGACGGCCGCCGCCACCTCCGCGGTGGTGCGCGCCTCGTCCGACAGCAGGGCCATCCGCGCGGCGACAACGGCCTGCACCTGAGAGACAACGGCGCCCGCCGGGTCGCCCGGCTCCCTGACGGACTCCATGTACCCGCGCTCGACGATGAACAGCGGATGGCCTTCGGTCTCGCGGAACAGACGCGCCGACGTCTGCTCGTCGAGAGACCGCCCGGCTACTTCGCCAGCCAGCTGCGCCGTCGCCGCCTGATCGAGCGGGCCGGGCCGGATGACCGACAGCTGACCGTCGCGCTCCAGGCGGTCGATGAGACGGCCGAGAGCCGGATTGTCCTGCTCCTCCTCAGAGCGTCCCGTGCCGACGACCAGGCAACGTGTACCCGCAGCCGAATGCAGGAAGTACCAGAGCCACTCGACCGTGTCCGTGTCGGCCCACTGCAGGTCGTCGAGAATCAGCACCAGGGGAGCTGCCGAACGAAACGCCTGCGCCAGTGACTCGAAGAAGCGCAGGCGCTCCCAGGTCTGGAGCTGCCGGGTTGGCTGGCTGACCTCAGGACGAGCCGCGACCACACCCGGATACAGCCGTGCGACGTCAGCCAGCGAGGCGGCATTCAGCCTGGCCAGAGCGGGCTGCACCGCGCCGTCCTTCAGCCAGACGGCAATCGGCGCGTAGGCCAGCCCGCCCTCGCCGGCATAACAACGCGCCGACAGAACCCTGACCCGGCTGCGCTCGCACCAGTCGACCAGTTCCTCGGCCAACCTCGTTTTGCCGATGCCGGCCTCTCCGCGGATCAGGCAGAGCCGAGGCCGGCCAGCCGCAGCTTCGCGCCAGGCACCCAGCAGCGCCTCCCACTCGAGCGCTCGACCGACCAGCCGGTACATGTTCGGTCGTGCCGGCGGCGGGACGACGGCAGCGACCTCGTCGAGCTCGAGAACCTCGCGGTACGTCTGGCGGGTGGCGGCGCTCGGCTCGACGCCCAGCTCCTTCCTGAACAGCGCTGCGCATTGCTGGTAGAGATGCAGCGCGGTCGCCCGTTCGCCGCGCCGCGCGTGACATCGCATCAGTGCGCACCAGGCCGGCTCGTCGAGCGGATCGAGGCGGAGCAGGTGCCGCAGGCATTCGAGCGCCTCGCCAAAGGCGCGATTCCCTTCCAGGAGCCCGGCCAGGCGAGCCAGCACGGCACTCGCGAGCGCGCGGAAGCGCTGCCGGTCGGACTCAATCCACTGAGCCGCGCAGTCGGGCAGAAGGTCGCCCTTGTAGAGCCGCGCCGCTTCCGTCAGCGCCGCTTCGTCGCCACCGAGGCCACGTTCGGCCGCGGCCTCAAACGCCGCAAGATCCACGCTGGCGTTCGACTGGTCGCGCCATGCCAGCGTTCGTGCGGTCGTTTCCACGAGAGCGTCCAGGCCGGGCCACTCTTCACGAAGGTGGTGCAGCTCGCGACGCAGGTTCGTGAGGGCCTGCGCGTCAGTCGAGTCAGGCCAGAGCGATCCGGCAACCCTCCGCCTGGCCAGCGGCGCCGCACGGGCATGGAGCATCAGAAACGCCAGCAGCTCCTGCTGGCGCGTGCTCGGCGCGCGGGCGCACGGCCGGCCGGCCGTGAGCACAGCGAAGCCCCCGAGCAGCTCGACGTGAACAGCCGAAGCAGCCACAGACCTACCGCCTCAGGGCTGACCGAAGGTCGGCCGGATTGCCCTCATGGAAGCTTGAGGATAGTCGAATCCGGGCCCGGCGTCGTCCTACTTCATCCCCACGGCGACCATCTTGCGGCGGATGAACGCGATCTGCGTCTGGAGCGGCAGGTCTTTCGGGCAGACGTCGTGGCAGCCGAGCAGCGACATGCATCCGAAGACGCCGTCGTCGTCGCCGACGAGCTCGTAGAAGTCCTCGTCGGTGCGCGTGTCTCGCGGGTCGAGGCGGAAGCGCGCGATCTTGTTGAGCCCCGCGGCGCCGACGAAGTCCTCGCGCATGCGGGCAGTGCCGCAGGCGGCAATGCAGCACCCGCATTCGATGCAGCGGTCGAGCAGGTAGATCTCTTCGGCCAGCTCCGGCTCCATCCGCTCTTCAATGCGCGAGAGGTCGACCTCCTGCTCCTTCATGTGGACCCAGGTCTCGAGCCGCTCGCCCATCGCGCGCGCCCACTTGCCCGTGTTCACCGAGAGGTCGCCGATGAGCTCGAAGGCCGGAAGCGGCGCGAGCGTGATCTCGGGCCCGAGGTTCTTGGTGAGCGTGCGGCAGGCCAGATCTGGCTTGCCATCGATGAGCATGCCGCAGCTTCCGCAGATGCCGGCGCGGCAGACGAAGTCGAACTGGAGCGACGGGTCCTGTTTCTCGCGAATCTCGTTGAGCGCGATGAACAGCGTCATCCCGGCGGCTTCTTCGAGCTCGTACGTCTGCATGTGCGGCCTGCTGCCGGGTTCCTGCGGGTTGTAGCGCAGGATGCTGATCCTGAGCTGGCGGCCTCCAGGGGTCGGGTCGCTCATCGGGTCACCGCCTTGTCGTCGATGCGTTCGTTGCGCCCGCGGAAGCGTTCCGGGAGCAGATGTTCGTAGGCCATGAGCGCCTGCTGGATCGCGTACCGGTCACCGCCGACCTTCCGGATGCGCTCCACTTCAGCCAGACGTGCCGCCGTGTCGGGGTGGTCCACGTAGTCTTTCGCGCCGTAGCCCCGCCAGCCTGGAGGCAGCTCCATCTTCTTCACGTCGAGCGCTTCGTAGGCGAGCGTCGGAAGCGTGTCGGACTCGTCCGCCCAGGTCGCAAGCGTGCGCTTGAGCCACTCGGCGTCGTTGCGCCGCGGGTAGTCCTCGCGGAAGTGCGCGCCGCGGCTTTCCGTGCGCAGGGCGGCGCCATAGGCCACGGCGAGCGCGACCTTCAGCATCTTCTGCGTGCGGTACGCCGTGACGAGCTCAGGATTGGACCCGCGGGCCTTGCAGCGAAGGCTGATCCGGCGGCTGCGGTCGAGTAGCTGCTCCAGCTCCGTCACGGCGGCCTCGAGGTCCTTGCCCCGCCGGAAGATGCCGACCTTGTCGGTCATGACCTGCTGCATGCGCGCGCGGATCTCGCTCGCGTCTTCCCCGCCGCCGCCGTCGAGCATGACGTCGAGCTTCGCCTGCTCCCGGCCGACGAACTCCTTCACGACGCCGAGCGGGACGTTGAGGTCGTTCTCGGGCCTGTCGCAGAAGTCGCCGATCGACTCCCCCACGATCATGCCGGCCACGACCGTCTCGGCCACGGAGTTCCCGCCGAGCCGATTGAAGCCGTGCATGTCCCAGCAGGCGGCTTCACCGGCGGCGAACAGGCCCCTGAGCGTCGGGCTCTCGCCGCTGGGCTTCGTCCGCACGCCCCCCATCGTGTAGTGCTGCGCGGGCCTCACCGGAATCAGATCCTTCACCGGATCGACGCCGAGGAAGTAGTGGCAAATCTCGTACACCTCGCGCAGGTTGTGCTTGATGTGGTGCTCGCCGAGCAGGGTGATGTCGAGCCAGATGTGGTCGCCGAACCGGCTCTTCGCACCCTTGCCCTTTGCGATGTGCTCTTCCATGCGCCGCGAGACGACGTCGCGCGAGGCCAGCTCCTTCTTCTCGGGCTCGTAGTCCGGCATGAAGCGGTGGAGGTCCACGTCCTTGAGCAGCCCGCCGTCGCCGCGACAGCCCTCGGTGACCAGGATGCCGGCCGGGAAGATCCCGGTCGGGTGAAACTGGACCGCCTCCATGTTGCCAAGCGCCGCGACGCCGGTCTCGAGGGCGAGCGCGTGACCGATGCCCTCGCAGATCACCGCGTTGGTCGTCACGCGATAAATGCGACCGGCCCCGCCCGTGGCGATGGCCGTGGCCTTGGCGAGATACGCCGTAAGCGTACCGGTCACCAGGTCGCGAACGACCGCGCCGTAGCAGCGGCCCTCGTCGTGAATGAGCGCGAGCGCCTCGACGCGCTCGTGCACGGGAATCTCGGACGCGATGGCCCGGTCGGCCACGGCCGTGAGCATGGCGTGGCCGGTGCCGTCCGACACGTAGCACGTCCGCCATTTCTTGGTGCCGCCGAAGTCCCGTTGCGCGAGCGTGCCGTGCGCCTCGTCGCGCTCGGTGATGGTCACGCGCTCGCCGTTGATGACGACCTCGCGGTCGCCCTTCCTGACCCGGCTCCAGGGCACGCCCCACGCCGCCAGCTCGCGCACGGCTTTGGGCGCAGTGTTGACGAACATGCGCACCACGTCCTGGTCGGCGCCCCAGTCCGACCCGCGCACCGTGTCCTCGAAGTGCACGTCCTCGGTGTCGCCCTGTCCCTTGATGACGTTGCCGAGGCTCGCCTGCATGCCGCCCTGCGCGGCTTTCGAATGCGAGCGCTTGGCCGGCACGAGCGAGAGCACGAGCGCGTCATGGCCCCGGCGCCTGGCGCCGAGCGCGACGCGCAGACCGGCCAGCCCGCCGCCGATCACGAGCACATCCGTATAGACGACCTTCATCGCCCACCTCCCGTACGGCCCTCAGCCGCCCAGGCGGGCGTGTACCGCATGTCGGGGGTGTCGCGGATCTCCCAGCCGATCCGGTAGTAGGCCGCCAGCGTCAGGAGGCCGAGCACCAGGAAGAACGCCGTCAGCGCCCACTTGAACCTCGACAGGCGCTTGCGCGACACCGCCGGGTCCGCGCCTTCGAACCAGCCCCACTTGACCGCGAGCCGGTAGAGCCCGACGCCGCCATGGAGCTCGACGCAGAAGAGCAGCACGAGGTACAGCGGCCACCACGACTGGAAGACGCGAGTCCCTGAGGCGAAGGGCCCGATGGCGCCCGGGTTCATCAGCATCTGGTAGAGGTGCGCCGACCCCAGGAAGAACAGCAGGAACCCGGTGACGAACTGCAGCCACCAGAGCGACGTGTCGGCGTGCCGGAAGAGGTTCTTGTGGCCGATGAACGTCCGGTACTGCTCGTAGTTGGCCGGGAACTTGCGCATGGCCAGAAACGCATGGGCGATGAAGGAGGCGAAGACGAACGCCACGACTCCCGAAACCAGGATCGGATACGCGGTGCCGAAGACGAAGTAGCCCTCGAACATCTTGGTCACCGTCCACATCGCGTCCGGGCTGATCAGGATCGAGGACACGAACATCATGTGGCCCCACATGAACAGCCCCAGGAAGAGGCCAGAGACGCTCTGGAGCATGTCCAGACGAGCCGGCCAATGGCTCTTCTTCGCGCGCTCGGACAGGCCGGCGCCGGCGATCACCGTGGTTTCGGAAGTCATCCTGCACGCTCCTGGATGGAACGTCCTCTTTGCGCGGCGATCGAACACGACCGAAGGGGAACCGGGACCGTCATGGGAGACGTGCCCACCGCGGGAGTGACGGCAAGGAAGGACGCATACGTCGCGAGGATGCGCGCGGAAGGAGCGCCTGAGGTTCCGGGCAGGAACGCCCGGCAGGCGCCACGCCGGCGCACCGCTCACCCGCAATCTTACCGGATCAGCGGCGTCCTTGGGTGGACCGTTCTACGCGCAGCCGCTCGTGGTGCCGCAGTTGGTGCACTTGTAGCAGGCGCCCGAGCGCACCATGATCGAGCCGCACATCGAGCAGGGCGGCGCGTCTTCCTGATTCTGAATCGCCGCGAACCTCGACTTCGCCGCCTGTGGCGCGGACTGGACTTCAGTCCGCGCTACGTCACCCGTCGCACCCGCCATCGCCTTCACATCGAGCGTGAGCTGCTCGGGCGTGGTCGGCTGCTCGGGCATGTTCAGCCCGGCGTTGTACTTGGCTTCCTCGGACAGGAACTTCGCCGCCAGCCACCGGAAGATGTAGTCGACGATGGACTTGGCGAAGCGAATCTCCGGGTTCTTCGTCATGCCGGCCGGCTCGAAGCGGACGTGGCTGAACTTGTCTACCAGGTCCTGAAGCGGCACGCCGTACTGCAGCGCGTAGCTCACGGCCTGCGCGAAGGCGTCGGCAAAACCGGAAATCGTCGAGCCTTCCTTGGCCATCGTGAGGAAGAGCTCGCCCGGCTGACCGTTCTCGTAGAGCCCGACGGTGATGTACCCCTCATGACCGCCAATGTCGAACTTGTGGGTGATCGACCGGCGTTCGTCGGGCAGCCGCCGCCGCTGCGGTTCCGGCTGGGCGCCGGCCGCCACCTTCTCCTTGTCCTTCGACGTATTGAGCGGCTGGGTGCGCTTGCTGCCGTCCCGGTAGATCGACACGGCCTTGGCGCCGAGCCGCCAGGCATCGACGTAGGCCTGTTCGATGTCCTCGACGGTGGCCTCTTTCGGCACGTTCACCGTCTTCGAAATCGCGCCGGAGATGAACGGCTGCACGGCGCCGATCATCTTGATGTGGCCCATGTAGTGAATCGATCGCGATCCGCTCGAGGGCTTGAACGCACAGTCGAACACGGCCAGGTGCTCGTCCTTGAGGAACGGCGCGCCCTCGATCGTCTCGTGCTCGTCGATGAAGCCGACGATGCCCTTGATCTCGTCGGCGGTGTAGCCGAGCTTCTCGAGCGCCATGGGAACGGTGTTGTTGACGATCTTCATCAGGCCGCCGCCGACGAGCTTCTTGTACTTGACGAGCGCGATGTCGGGCTCGACGCCCGTGGTGTCGCAGTCCATCATGAAGCCGATGGTGCCGGTGGGCGCGAGCACGGTGGCCTGCGCGTTCCGGTAGCCGTGCGCCTCGCCGAGCTCGACGCACTCGTCCCAGATCTCGCGCGCTTTCTCGAAGAGCGGGGCCGGAACGTGGGTCCGATCGATGTCCTTGAGCGCGGTGCGATGCTTGCGCATCACGCGGAGCATCGGCTCGCGGTTCTTCTCGTAGCCGGGGAACGGGCCGCCGTGGTCGCGGGCGACGCGGGCCGACTGCGCGTAGGCCGCGCCGTGCATGACGGCCGTGATCGTCGCCGCGTAGTCGCGGCCGGCGTCGCTGTCGTAGGGCAGCCCGCGCGACATCAACAGCGCGCCCAGGTTGGCGTAGCCCAGCCCGAGCGGCCGGTAGTCGTGGCTGTTGCGCCCGATGGCCGGCGTCGGATAGCTCGCGTTGTCGATGAGAATCTCCTGCGCCGTGATGAACGTCGCGCACGCGCGTTCGAAGCTCTCCGCGTCGAGTTCACCGTCGGGCCCGACGAACTTCATCAGGTTGATGGACGCCAGGTTGCAGGCCGAGTCGTCGAGGAACATGTACTCCGAACAGGGGTTGCTCGCGTTGATCCGCGCCGTGTTCGGGCAGGTGTGCCAGTCGTTGACCGTCGAGTCGAACTGCATGCCCGGATCGCCGCAGACCCAGGTGGCCTCCGCGATCTGACGCATCAGGTCGCTCGCCTTGTAGGTGTCCATCGGCTCGCCGCTCGTCACCGCCCTCGTCTGCCAGTCCCCGTCGTCGAGCACGGCCCGCATGAACGCATCGGCCACGCGCACCGAGTTGTTCGAATTCTGGAAGAACACCGACGCGTAGGCCGGGCCGGTGAACGAGCCGTCGTAGCCGGCATCGATGAGCGCCCAGGCCTTCTTCTCTTCTTCCACCTTGCAGTTGATGAACTCGACGATGTCCGGGTGCTCGGCGTTGAGGATCACCATCTTCGCCGCCCGGCGCGTCTTGCCGCCGGACTTGATCACGCCGGCGAAGGCGTCGAAGCCCTTCATGAACGACACGGGGCCGGAGGCCGTGCCGCCGCCCGCCAGCACCTCCCTCGACGACCGCAGCGACGACAGGTTCGAGCCCGTGCCCGAACCGAACTTGAACAACATGCCTTCGGTCTTGGCGAGCGTGAGAATCGACTCCATCGTGTCCTGGACGGAGTTGATGAAACACGCCGAACACTGCGGCGCCTTCTCGAAACCGCAGTTGAACCACACCGGGCTGTTGAACGCACCCTTCTGGTAGACCAGCAGGTGCTTCAGATCGTCGCTGAACGCCGACAGATCATCCTCGGAGGAAAAATACTCCTGCGCGCGCGCCCAGCCCGTGATCGTGTCGACGACACGGCCAATCAACTGCTTGACGGAACGTTCGCGCTGCGGCGTGCCGATCTGGCCGCGGAAGTACTTCGACACCACGATGTTGGTCGCCTGCTGCGACCAGAACTTCGGGAACTCCACGTCACGCTGCTCGAACACAACCTCGCCACGCTCGTTGGCGATGACGGCCGCACGAAGCTCCCAGTCAATCTCTTCGAACGGATCGGTGCCTTCCTTGCTGAAGTACCGCTCGAATTCGAGACCGGAAACAGACCGGCCGGGGCCGAAGGCCCGATCAGGCGCCGGTGCGGTCGTCGTGTCGCTGTGCTGAGCCCTGTGCATCTCGTGCCTCCGTCTTTCTGTACATGGCGACGCATCTTGCTCCGACGGCCGCCGATCGATTGTGTCGCGGACGCCGCAACAGTTACCTCGCCGCATGCCTTGCCGCCCGGAAACCCCGCGGGCCATGGTTTCCCGGGACGCCGCGACGAGTCCTCAGGCGAGACCCTGGGATGGCGTCGCCCTCGGCTGTTGCTGCTGCCGGCGAACGAATATGCGCCCTCACCTCCTTGATGTCAAGCGTGAAAACCACGATATGTTGTGGTCCCGAGAGTCACTCCCCTCGACATCTCGCGATCGAGCCCACTGGACCGGGCGTTTTTGCACCTGACCTATTTTCCCATGGTTGCACACGCCGGCACCGGGAGCCACGACGCCCGGGCGGCCCGCCGCGGCGGGCCTGATAGAGTTCGTCTGTGGACCCGATTCCGGCCCTCGACATGAGCCCGCAACCGGTGCCGCCGGCCATCGAGGTCCCGCGCACGGCGGTCGTGCCGCGCTGGTTCGCCATGATCCAGGCGTTCGCGGTGTGCGGCATCCCCACGCAGCTCTTCGTGGCTGCCGTGCTCATGCTCGGGCTGGGGCTCGAGCCCTTCCAGGGCGCCACCCTGTCGTTCGAGTTCTTCGCGACGCTCAGCCTGCTCGACACGGCGCTCGTCGCTCTGCTCATCCTGCTGTTCCTCACGCTCAGCGGCGAAACTTCACGGGACGTCTTCATCGGACCGCGCTCGATCCCGAGGGAGATTGTCCGCGGCCTGCTGCTCGTGCCGGTCGTCGCCATCGCGGTCACCCTGCTCGTCGTCGGCATCCGGACCGTCGCGCCATGGATGCACAACGTGCAGGACAACCCGCTCGAAGCGTTCATGCAGAGCCCGTTCGAGGCGCTCATCTTCATGGTCGTCGTGGTGCTGGCCGGCGGCGTGCGCGAAGAACTGCAGCGCGCGTTCATCCTGCACCGATTCAGGCAGGCCCTTGGCGGCGTCGTCGTCGGCCTGGCGATCTTCAGCGTGGCCTTCGGATTACTGCACCTCGACCAGGGCTTCGACGTGGCGTTGGCCGTGGGCCTGCTCGGCCTGTTCTGGGGCATTCTCTACGTGCGGCGGCGTTCGGCCGTGCTGGGCATGACCAATCACGCCGGGTTCAACGCCGCCCAGGTGCTCCAGCAGCTCGTGGCCCGCGCTTTCGGGGGCTGATTCCCGGCGCATGGTCTCGCCCGGGCTCTTTCGCATCGTCCGCTGCCCAGACTGTGCGGGTCCCATTCATCCGGATGCGACGGCCGCCCGCTGCGAGCGCTGCGGCCGCACGTTCGACGCGGCGGCCGGGTATCTGGATCTTCGTCCCTCAACGGCCTTCGCGGAAAACACGAAGTATCTCGACGCCGAGTTGCACGCCGACGCCCGCCACGAGACGATCGCGCCGCCGCTGCTCGGGTCGAAGATCCGGCAGGACATGCTGCGGGCGTTTCTCGCGCCGGGTGCGGGCGACCGCGCAATCGACCTCGGCTGCGGGAGCGGACGCGCGCTTGCGTGGAACACGGGATCGGGAGCCGTGCTCACGGGCATCGACATCAGCCCGTACTTCGCTCGTGAAGCGCTTGCCGGTCACGACCTGCTGCTCGGCGACCTTCGGCGGCTTCCCCTGCGCGACGCCGCCTTCACAAAGGCCTGGACGCTCGACGTCGTCGAGCACGTCTCGCCCGATGCGCTCGAGCAGGTGCTCGCCGAAGCGAACCGCGTGCTCGCTCCAGGCGGCGCCCTGTTCGTCTACTCGCACGTGCGCAAGAACGGCTGGATCGCCGGCGGGGTCCGTGCGGTCAACAGGCTCGCCGCGCTGCTCGATCGGGCCGGCGCGCTCGACCTCACGCAGGAACGGCTTCGCAAGTCCGACCATCTCAATCCGCTCGCCGACCACGAGGAACTGGAAGCGTTCGCCGCCCGCGCCGGATTCAGCATCGAGCGCATCACCTTCTATACGCCGATCGTCGGCGCACTCGTCGAGAACGTCCTTGTTCGCATGGGGGAACGGATGCTCGCAAGGCGGGCGGTCAGCGCCGGCGCGGCCGCGAACGCCCACGATCCGGCCGCCCTCAAGGCTGCCCGATCGGCCGCCAAGGCCCGGGTGCGCGCGAAAGGCGCAACCTACCGGATACTCGTGCTGCTCTCGGCCGTCATGAAGCTGGACATCTGGCTCTTCGGTCGCATCAGATCGGGGCCGTTCTTTGCGCTGCTCAGGAAGACATGAGCGGGTACGACAGGTACGACGGGTACGACGGGTACGACGGGTACGTGGAACGAGCTGGCGCTGGCCAGCCTTCTTCATGTGCTGGAGACGGTCGAATCAGAGAAGAGCTCGTGAGCCCTGTGGGAGTAGTGGCGAGCCGGCTTCGGTCACGTGCGGGAGTCCGCATTTGAGTAGAAGATGACAAGCTTCAGGTTCCTCGTACCCGTCGTACCCGTCGTACCTGTCGTACCTGTCGTACCCGTCGTACCCGTCGTACCTGTCGTACCCGAGATCTCTTGATGCGCGTTCTCTACGTCGCCACCGACCAGACCGTTCCGGGCACGCTCGGCGGGTCGGTGCACGTGCAGGCTGTGGCCAACGGGCTGGCCGCGCGGGGCCACGACGTCCACGTCGTCGCCCGGCAGCGTGGACCGTGGCCGGAAGGGCCGGCCACCTGGCACGCCCTCGCCCCGCCGTTCGGCATCCGTCACCTCCGCTGGATGCATCAGGGCACTGTCACACGACTCGGACAGCGAATCCGACCCGACGTCGTCATCGAGCGCTACCACAACTTCGGCGGCGAGGGCGTCCTGGCCGCCCGGCGCCTCGGCGTGCCCGCCGTGCTCGAGGTCAACGCGCCGGTCATCGACTATCCGGGATCGACCAAGTCGCGTCTCGACCGCGCATTGCTCGTCGAGCCGATGCGGCGCTGGCGCGATCGCGTCTGCAGGCTGACGGACCTGTTCGTCACGCCAACGGCCGACATCCTGCCGTCGTGGGTCGACCGGAGCCGCGTCCTCGAGATCGAATGGGGCGCCGACGTTCACAGTTTCCGGCCGGACGTGCCCCGGGCGGCCGGTTTTCCCGGCGACCGCAGCCGCATCTGGTGCGTGTTTGCGGGCGCGTTCCGCTCGTGGCACGGCGTCGTCCACCTGGCGGCGGCGCTCGCGCGACTCCATGCGGCCGGCGACCATCGATTCGGCGCGGTGCTCATCGGTGACGGCCCCGAGCGGCCCGCCGCCGAACGCGCGGCGCGGGGCGTCCCTGGCATCGTCTTTACCGGCGCCGTGCCCCACGCGGCGATGCCGGGCTGGCTCGCTGCCGCCGACATCGGCGTGGCGCCATTCGACCCCATCAAGCACGGACCGCTTCGACTCGGCTTCTACTGGTCGCCCTTGAAGATCTTCGAGTACATGTCGGCAGGGCTGCCGGTCGTCGCGCCGGCGTTGCCGAGGCTGGGACGACTGATTCACACCGGCCGCGAAGGCCTGCTGTACGATCCGTCCGACCCGCGCGCACTCGACCACGCGCTCGGGGAGCTGGGCGATCCGGCCGTGCGGCGCCGAATGGGACAGGCCGCCCGTGTCCGCGTGGTCGACGAGTTCAGCTGGGAAGCGCATTGCGCGACGCTCGACGAGCGGCTCGCGCGCCTGGTATCCGCATGAGCTCACCGCTTCGGATTCTCGTCACGACCGATGCGTTTCCGCCGGTTTGCGGGGGCAGCGGATGGAGCAGCTGGGAGCTGGTCCGCGGCCTGGCCGCGCGCGGCCACCACGTCGAGGTCGTCAAGGTCGAGGCCGGACCGGCCGGCCACCTCGACACGACCTATGAGGGCGTCCGCGTCACGATCTTCAGGCAGCAGGCACCCGCCGTGCCGGTCGTCCGCAACGTCGCGAAGAACGAGCGGATGTGGTCGAAAGCGACCGCTTACCTGATCGACAGGCTTCGCACCGCGCCCATGGACGTCGTCCACGCGCAACACGTGATGAGCACCGTGCCGAGCATCAGGGCGGCTTCGCGAACCGGCACGCCGGTCGTCGCGACGGTTCGCGACTACTGGCCGGTCTGCTACTGGTCCGACCTCATCCACGACCCAGCCTCGCCCACGCTGTGCCCCGCCTGTTCGACGGCCATGATGCGCCAGTGCGTGCGACCGCGCGCGGGCAATGCAGGCGTCGCCGCCTGGTCGCTGATCCCGTACATGCGCGCCAACCTGCGACGCAAGCGAACGACGCTCGCCCGCGCGAGCGCCGTCATCGCCGTCAGCCACCGCATCGCCCACGACCTCGAGACCCGGGCGCCCGAGCTGCGCCAGACACCCGTGTTCACGATTCCCAACCCCGTGGACCTCGCGATGCTCGATCGAGCCGGGACGGCCGCGGCCCCGCTCGACGGGGCCTACGCGCTCTACGCCGGCAAGCTCGCGCCGAACAAGGGCGCGCAGTTCCTGCTGCCCGCCTGGGCCGAAGCCGGGCTCGACTGGCCGCTCGTCGTGGCCGGCGACGGCCCGCTCCGCGCGGCGCTCGAAGAAGACGCCGCGCGTCGCCGACTCGACGTTCGTTTCCTCGGCTGGTGCGACCGGCCGGACGTGTGGAAGTGGATGCGGCACGCCACGATGCTGGCCTTCCCGTCGTACGGCCCCGAGTCTCTCAGCCGGGTGCTGCTCGAAGCCGCGGCGCTCGGCACGCCAATCGCCGCGATGGAGACCGGCGGAACGGCCGACATCCTCAAACACGGTGTGACGGCACTCCTCTCGGCCTCGAGAGAAGCGTTTGCCGAGGACCTTGCGACGCTCGGCCGTGATGAGCGGCTGCGCGCGAAGCTCGGCCACGCGGCTCGAGAGGACGTGCGGGCGCGGTTCTCGGCGGCCTCGGTCGTGGACCGGATCGAACAGGTTTACCGGGGACTGCTCCAACCCAGGGCAGCCTGATGGCGGGCACTGCTTCTGCGCGTCTCCGTGTCGCCGTCGTTTCGCGATCGGTCATGCCGCTCCACGGCGTCGGCGGACTCGAGCGCTCGACGCGGGATCTCGTCCGGCACCTTGCCGCACGTGACGTGGACGTGACGCTCATCACGCCGCCGCCGTCACGCGACGGCCTGGACGTCGGCGCCGACCCGTTCGCGTCGCGCCGCATCACCATCCGGCACGTGCCCTACGTGACTTTTCCGCTGGCCAACCGCCGGGGCACGACCGTGCTCGACCGGAGCACGGCCTACCTCGTCTGGGCTCGCCGGGCGGGCCGGCTGGCACTCTCACTGGTTCGCGAAGGACAGATCGACCTTGTGCACAGCCAGGGCGCGGCCGCGCTCGGGTACGCACGGGCGCGCCTCGGTGGCGAAGCCACCGCGCCGTTCGTCCTCAATCCGCACGGCCTCGAGGAGTTCGGAGCCACCGGCGCCGGTCTGCCACCAGCCAAGCGCCTGGGCTACGCGCCGCTCCGCAGGGCCGTCCGCACGTGCGCGCGCGCGGCCGACTGTGTCATCGCCACCGACCGCGCGCTCGAGCCAGCGATCCTCCGGCACCTGCGTATCGACGCGGACCGGATGCGGACCGTTCCGAACGGCATCGACGTGCAGGAGGCCATGGACCATGCTGGCCCGCCGGAAGGCGCGATCCTGCGGCGCCGCCACCACATCGAGCCCGTCGAACTGGTGCTGCTCTCGGTCGGACGACTCGAAGTCAACAAGGGCTTCGAGCTTCTGCCAGCCGCCATCG
Source organism: uncultured Acidobacteriota bacterium (assembly GCA_963752045.1). Lineage (GTDB taxonomy): Bacteria > Acidobacteriota > Vicinamibacteria > Vicinamibacterales > SCN-69-37 > DATKDF01. The sequence continues at coordinate 208,621 of CAVVWN010000007.1, forward strand.
CACGGGCGCTCGAACGATCGCCCTCGATGGCCGCGCGCGGATGGCGCTGGGTCCTCGTCGGCGCCGGCTCGCGAAGCGGACAGATCGACGAGGCCATCGACGCTCACGATCTTCGTCGTCACGCGATCGTTGCCGGGCGCGTCGACGAGCGCGAGCTCCACGCCTGGTACGAGGCCGCCACGGTCTTCGTCCACCCGACCCGGTACGAAGGCAGCTCGCTGGTCACCCTTGAAGCGATGAGCCACGGGAAGCCGGTGATCGCGACGCGCGTGGGCGGTCTGCCCGACAAGGTGCGGCCGGGCGTCAACGGCTGGCTCGTCGAACCCGACGATGTGGAGGCGCTCGGAGCGGCCATTGCCGAAGCCGCCCGCAACACGACCCACCTCGGCACGATGGGCGCGAAGAGCCGGGAAATCGTGGAATCCGAATTCGCGTGGCCGGCGGTCGCGGCTCGTCAGCTGGCCGTCTACGACGAGTTGCTCGGCAAGCGCTAGAATCTGCCCGTGCTCCCCCGCTCGCCCGCCACGCGTGTCTCAGCCGTCGAGTGGACCCTTGCGGTCGCCATCGTCGGGCTCGGCGGCGCGCTCCGCTTCGCGTTCATCGGTTCTGGCGTGCCGGCCGCGGTCGCCTCCGACGAGCCGTTCCTCATGGAACGCGCCTTCGCCATGCTGGTGACCGGGGATTTCAACCCGAGGGTGTTCGACTACCCGTCCTTGTACATGTACCTGCAGACGGCGGTGGCCGCGCTGCGTTTCGTGGTCGGCGCATTCCGGGGCGAGTGGTTTCAGCTCAGTCACGTCACGGCGTCCGATTTCTACGTCTGGGGCAGGGCGCTCACGGCACTTCTCGGCACGCTCACCGTCCTCCTCACCTGGCGTGTCGGCCGACGGCTGACTCCGGCGGCAGGCCTTTTCGCGGCGCTCTTCATGGCCGTGCAGCCCCAGCACGTCCGCGATTCCCATTTCGCGCTGACCGACGTGCCAATGACCTTCTTCGTCACGCTGGCCCTGCTCGCCAGCGTGCGGGCGGCCGAGGCGCGGAGCCTCCGCGCCTTCGCGCTCGCCGGCGCGGCGGTCGGGCTCTCGGCTGCCACCAAGTACACCGGCGGGATCGCGCTCGTCATCCCGCTCGCGGCCGTGGCGTGGACCCGCCTGGACGCGGCGACCAGGCTGCGCGCCGCCCTGGCCGTCGTCGGCGGTTCGGCGGCTGCCTTTCTGATCGGGGCTCCGTACACGGTGCTCGACCTGCCGGCATTCCTCAATGGATTCGGCTACCTCGCGAAAGCTCATGCCGGAGGCCCCGCGCCGGCGACCCCGGCCTGGTGGACCTACCTTCTCCACCTGAACATCAACCTCGGGCTTCCTTTGTTGTGCCTGTCGATCATCGGCGTCGCCGTCGGCGCGATACAGGCCTTTCGCGCCGCGGCTTCCACGCGCGTCGTCTGGGCGACCGCCACCGTGTTCACGGCCGCCTTCTACCTGGAAGTCTCCGGACAGACACTGATCTACGGCCGCTATCTGCTCCCGATCCTGCCGCCGCTCTTCGTCCTCGCCGGCGGGGCGCTCGACCTGGGCCTCTCACGCTGGGGTCCCGTCGTCCGATCGAGTCGCTGGCGACGTGCCCTCGTCGTGGTGGCCGTCGTGGTTCTCGTCAGTCCGGCCGTCCTCCGAACGGGCACGCTGCTCTCGACGATGTCGAAGACGAGCAGCAACGAACTCGCGTATGACTGGATAGTCCAGAACCTCCCTGCCGGGTCGAGAGTGGTCGTCGAGGCCGAGGGCATGAAGCTGCCGAACCGCTTCCGCGCCCGCAACGTCCAACGGCTCATCGACGAAAGCTACGACGAGCTCGCTGCCGGCGGCGCCGAGTATCTCGTCGCCTCGTCGCTGGCTTCTCGAGGCGCGATGGCCGGCGGCTCCACCGATGAAGGCCGCGCGTATCAGGAGCTGTTCGCACGCATGCAACTCGTGTTCGCCGTAAGGCCGACCGACCAACATCCCGGTTCAGAGATCCGGGTGTACCGCCTGGCGACGCGGGCGCCGTGACGTCCGTCATGCCAGCCGCGCCGGTCGTGGCCCTCTGGTGTGCCGGTACTCTCGGGCATTTTCTGCTGACCGCCGTGTGGGTCGATCGTTTCGGCCGAACCGGCGAGACCGGCGACGCCCGCTTCTTTGCCACCATGCTGTGGGCGACGGCCACCTTGAGTGCGGCGCTTTACGCGGTTGCCTCGACGGTCGGCCTCGACGTGATGACCGTCGTCTGCCTGCTCGCGGCCGGTCATTTCGTCACGTGGCGCCTCGGCGCCGGGAGGTGGGGGGCACATCTCGCCCACCCCCCGGCGCCGACCCGTGCGCTCGAAGTCGCCGCGGCCGTGACGCTCGGTGCGATCGTGCTTCGATGGGTGATCGTCGCCGCGCCAACGCTCGAGGTGAGCGGGACCGATGCGGCGCACTATCACATTCCGAACGCCGTGAACCTCGCCCTCGGCGCCAGTCCGTTCGACCTGCCGCCGAGCTCGCATCTGTACCCGATGGGCAGCAGCATGCTTGCCGCCTGGTTCATCCTGCCGTTCGGCGACGCGCTCCTGACCGACCTGACGATGGTCATCCCGTTCCTGCTGCTGGCATCGGGATTGGGCTGGCTCTTCCGCCTGACGACCGGGCTTTCCGGCCTTGCGTGGATGACGTGGCCCGTGCTCGCGCTCTTTGGCACGCGCCTGTTCCGGTCGGCGAGCCTCATGTCTGCCGACCTGATGTTTGCCGCAACGGTCACGGCTCTGGCTGCGCTCCTGTCGGCGATCGTCCTCGAGCGACGGCTGTCGCGGTGGTCACTCGTCTCGACCGCGCTCGCCGCCGGGCTTCTGCTGGGTGCGAAGACCACCGGACTCATCGCGCTCGTCCTCCTCTCCGCGCCCGCGGTTGGGATCCTCGCCGTGATGGCCTGGCGCGGCATGGTCAGGATCGACGTGCGGCCGGCCGCGCTGACGTCGCTCGTCTCCGGCGTTGCGTTGGTTGCGGCCGGCGGGATCTGGCTGATTCGAAACTGGTGGGTATGGGGATCGCCGGTCGTGCCGAACGGCCTGACGCTCTTGGGCATTGAGATCTTCGCCGGCGTTCCGTTCGAGCGGTCCACCTACCTCTCCGTGCTTGGCGATCTCGCACGCGACCCGGCGTACCCGCTCGCCGAACGCGCCCGTCACTACATCAGCGAGTGGCTGAGCCCCTGGTACTTTCTGGCACTCGTCCCGATGGCGGCGATTCCGATCGACGCGCTCATCAACCGGCTGCGCGGCGGCCCGGGCGAACCCGCCGTCCGGCGGCTCGCTCTGCTGGCTCTCGTGGCGGGCACCATGGCGCCGATGCTCTGGCTGCTGGCCGGGGCACCCTGGACGAGCCTCGAGTGGACACGCGGGATGGCCCTGCGTTACGCGCAACCCTGGTGGGCCCTGCTGCCACTCGTGGCCACGGTCGGACTGTTTCCGGTGAGCGTTCCCTGGTACCGGCGGCCGATCCCCGCGGCCATCGCGGGTGCGGCACTGGTGACTGGAAGCATGATCGCCCTCAGCGCCGACGCCGGCATGCCGTATCCGCCACTGCCCACCGCAGCGACGTTACTCGGCGCTGGAATGCTGTGGGTGTGGGCCCGGCCGGGTGTGCGGGGGCGGATCTGGCAGGGCATCGCCGGCCTGGCCGTGATCTCGATCGCGTTCGCGGCATGGACGGTCCGGCTCGATGCGGACGCGCGCGCGGCGAGCGCCGCGGCCGCATCAGCGGTGCCGCCGACACCCGTGCGCCTCATCTACGAGGCGGCGCAGAATCACGAAGCGGCAAGCGGCAGGACCTGCACGCAGCGCCGTTTTTTCGTGACCACACGGCTCGACGAGCCGCTGGGCCTCCAGGGCGTGGACTTCAGCAATCTCGTGTTCTATGCCGCCCGCGACGTGGCCGTGACCTCGACGGTCGATCCGCTCGGAACGTGTGACTACGTCATCAGCTCGCGGGCCGTGCTCACGACGAAGAAGGGCGTGGATCTTCTCGGCGCGGTGAACCCCTACGCGGCCACGGTCGAGATCGCCGAGGCCCCTCCGTTCGTGCTCCTCGGCAAGCGCTGACCCGCCGGGCGATCGGTCAGCGCAGACCCGCGCGCACGCGCAGGCCGGCAATCCAGCCGGCGATGGCCTCGGACCGATCCGCCGCCGGGACGCTCCCAAAACGGTTCTCGATGTACGCCCGGATCGTCACTGCATCTTTGAGCCAGGCCTCGAGCTCGTCCTCACTCATCCCGGCTTCCCCGAGCAGGACCCGCGTATCGACAGCGGGATCGAGCCGCGACCGCCAGCGTTCGCGTTCGGCGTCGACGAGATCCGGATCGGGCGGCGCGGGATTGAACCGGGCCACCTCGGCCACCATGAGCCAGTGGTTCTCGAGCGCGCGCTGAATGTCCGCATCGGTCGTCGCCTCGGCCGCGACGAGCTGCAACTGACGAGCCCGTCTCACATCGAGCTGGGTGATCACCTGATTACCCACACGCACGAGCACCCGGTCGACCTCGACCTGGGCGCCAACAGGAACGGCCGCAACGCCCATCAACACACCCATGACCGCCGAAGCCCACCGTGCCCTCGAAGATCTCATCACCACCACCCCCGTCGCCGCACCCCCGAACCCCGAACCCTCGGACCGTCGGACCGTCGGACCCCCGGACCTTCGGACCCCCGGACCGTCGGACCGTCGGACCCTCGGACCCTCGGACCTCCTAGAACGCCTCCCCGATGCTGAAGTGCATCTCCCACAGGCGTTCCGGGCGGCCATTGAAGACCAGGCGGCTCATCTTGAACCCCACGTCGAAGCGGAGTGGCCCGAGCGGGGAATCCCACCTGACGCCGAGCCCGGACGTGCCTCGGAGCCGGCCGAGGTCGAGGTCGCCGACCCGTCGGAACACGTTGCCGCCGTCGACGAACCCGACCCCGACCAGACGCCGGCCGAACAAGTTACCGATACCGGCGCGCAGTTCCGCATTTACGACGATGACGGCGTTTCCGCCATTCGACAGACCGTCGTCATTGAGGATCTCCGACACGCCGAGCCGGTCGAGCTGGAAGCCGCGCACGGTGGTGCCGCCGCCGGCAAAGAACCGCTGGCTGGCTGGAAGGTCGTCGAGCGCGACGTCGGGAATGGGCTCGAAGGCAACCGGCTCCTCGAGCGGCAACCGGCGCTCGGCGGCTCTGGCAAGACCAAGCTGCGCGCGCGTGGCGAGAATGAACCGGCGATCCTCGGACAGCGGCGTGAACCGGACGGCCTGAAAGAATGTCTTGACGTAGTTGACTTCCGAGCCAATCGCCGTGAGCGCGGTTTCGATGTCCGCGGTGGCGAACGTCCCGCGCGTCGGCGCCACCAGGCTGTCACGCCTGTCCCACACGACGCCGGTAGAAAGCGTCGACAGGCGCACCTGGGGAAAGAGCCGGTCGATGGCCGGCTGGTCCTCCGGAGGGATGAGCTCGTCGAAGAGCTTGGTGAAGTCCAGCCCGTAGCGTCCGGTCACGCTGACGGTCGGCGAGACCCGGTGGAGGATCTCGGCGTTGACCGCCCGGCGCAGGAAGTTGAAATTCGTCCGGGTTGCCTGCTCCGACGTGAGGCCGAACAGGATCTCCGAGTCGCTGCCAAAAGCGCGCCGTTCGCGATAGGCCACCGTGGTCCGGGTACTCGACGAACCCGAACGTGCCTCCCGAGTCGCCGATTTCCTTCAGCGTGGCGCGCTTGAGACTGAGCCGCCCGAAGAAGCTCAGGGTGCGGTCGCGCCCGCCGATGTGCCGCCTGGCCAGCTCGACGAAACCCCGCGGGGCGATCTCGAGCACCTCCTCGATGCGCTGACCGGCGAACGATTGTGGCCGACGGCCGGCCTCGATGCCGCCGCCGTAGCCAACGGTGGTTGCCGGAGCCTCGTCGACGGAGAGGATCACGTGCGCGCGCATGTCGCCAGGCGGTCTTGGCTGCTCGCTGAACGACGCGCGGGATACGCCGAGCTCCGCCAGCCGTCGCCGGCTCTCGTTGATGGCCGCCGGGCCGAACGGCTGCCCGGGCTTCAGCATGATGCGTTCGAGGATCGTCTCTTCCGACACCCGCTCGTTGCCGACCACCGTAATCTGCGCGACGATGGTCTGGGGCCCTTCGGTGATGTGAAACGTCAGGTCGACGGAGGTGCCTTCGTCGGCGAACACCGGCTCGCGCGCTTCGACCCGAGCCGCGCGGAAGCCGCGGTCCTGATAGAGCGTCTCCAGATCGAGTCGGTCGAAGTAGACGGCCGCGACCGAGTACGGTTCCCCGGGCCGCGATCGCATCACGGCCCGGAGATCGGCTTCGGGAACGACCGCGCTGGCGTCGGCCGGCTCGATCGCCACGGACCGCAGCAGGCCGCGAGGCCCTTCGACGATCTCCGGATTGAGGGCGAGCCAGGCCTCGGCCGGCGTCGACCTGTCGGCGTCCTCGGTGTACTGGGGTGTCGCCTCGACCGCATAGAAACCCTGCCGCTGGTACTCCAGGGCGACGCGCTGAATCCCCTGCAGCACGCGGGCATCGTCGACGGGATCGCCCGGCTTGACGCCAATCGCATCGCGAATCACGTCGTCGCCGAGGGCCAGTCCGGCAGGCAGATCGATACGAGCCAGGCGGTAGCGTCGCCCTCGCGTGACATGAAACGTGATGATGAGCTCGTCTCCCCGCGCCTCCCGCGTGTGGAAGACGTCGGCCTGCCGGTAGCCATCCTGCTCGAGCGCGCTGCGGATCAACTGGTCGGCGTCCTCGAGGAGATCTTCGTCGGCGAGGCCTTCACGCCGAATCGGGACGAGGTCGTCCACGTTGCCACCAGGGCGCGCGTCTCCGGCCCACTCGACGCGAATGCGCGGCCCCGCGCCGATGATGAGCTCGAGATCGACCGCCGTGCGGTCGGCCGACTCGGTGACCTGGGGGTTCGCGAACGCGGAGTAGTAGCCGAGGCCGCTCAGCTGATCTCGCAGGCCGGCGAGCGCGCTCGAGAGCGCGCGCGGCCGATACGGGCTGCCTTCGACGGCGCCCGTCCGGTCGCGGATCTGCCGCTCGGAGAGCGGCGACTGGTTGTCGATGGTCACGCTCGCGATGCGGGCCTGCACACCGGCGTCCACGTCGATCGCGAGCGTCGCCCGTGAAGCACCGGCCGTCCGCACCGTCGCCGCCCGGGCCCGGGCACCGAGAAAGCCCTCGTCGTTGAGGGCCCGTTCGACGGCCTGCTCCACGTTGCGCAGGTTGGCGTTGGCTGGTGGCAGCCCGCCATACAGGTCGCGAACGTATCGCTGCAGGTCCGCCTCGGGCACCCCGAGCGTTCCCGCGAATGTGACCCGCTCGATCGGCAGCCTCGGCTCGAGGGCGATGGTGACGATGAGGCCGGCTGGCCCGTCGGCCACGAGCAGGCGGACGTCGTCGAAACGCGCGAGCCGCCCGAAGTGGTCCATTGTGGTACGAACGTCGACGATCGACAGCGGCCTGCCGACGGTGATCTCGACGAGGTCGCGCAACGAGCTGTCCGACTGCGGCACTCCCGCGAGCTCGATGCGGATCTCGGCCACGGTCCGGCCCGCAAACGACGCGACCGGGTCCTGCGCGAACGCCCCGGCCGGCAGAGACGCCGCGAGCAGGCCGACGAGGAGAACGGCAAGCGGGCGCGGACGCATCAGAAGACGTACCGTATCCGAAAGTCGAGCGCGAAGGTCCGATCTTCGTTGCGGGACAGCACCCAGGACAGCCGGTCGCTCTGATCGTATTCGAGCAGGATGACTTCGTATTCGGCAGAGCTGTTGAGCGCGCGCGAGTACGTCAGAAACACGCGGCTCGAGATGCGTTTCCCGAGCGTGATGCGAGCCGTCGGGTTGAGCTGCTGCAGCGTGGCCTCGTCGCCGAGAAGCGGCGTAATCGCAATCGTGTCGATCGGCACCGCCTGCTGCACGACCCGCTGCACGCCGCTCGTGATCGGCGAGGCCAGCACCTGCGCGGCCGCCGTCCGAAGCAGCATCGCCTGCGCCTGCTGCGGCGACTGCAGCGACCGCTGCTCCACCTGGCCGAGGTCCGGAAGCTCGCCGAACATCAGCCCGAGAATGTCGATGTCGCTCGCGAGCGGCGGGTCGGACGTGAGCGTCGGCACGAACGAGTCCTTCGTGCCGGTCACGCGCAGGTCCACCTGGTACGTCTGCCCGGGAATGCGCACGCGCGTGACGAGCTCGACGTCGAAGTACGGATCGAACCCGGACCCGCCGCCCTGGAAGTCCACCACGCCGCGCTGGACGATGTAGCGGTTCCCGGAAAAGAAGAGCTCGCCCTGGTCGATCGACACCCCTCCGACCAGCTGCGGCCGGTCCACCGTGCCGGAAAACAGCAGGTCCGCGCTCGCCCAGATCGTCGCATCCGGAAGACGGATGACGGGTTCGGGCAGCCGGCTCGCCACCACGCGCACGTCGAAGACCAGCGGGAAGCCGGTCGGCTGGGACGGCGCATCAGGCAGCCCCCGTTCACCGCCAATCTGGCCGGATGCCGCCGACAGGTAGCCGAGGAGTCCCGCGCCCGGATCCAGCGGGACGCGGTAGTTTGCGCGCAGCACATCGACGGTGCCCGAGAGACGCGGCGCCTCGGGCGGGCCCGTGAGCGACAGATCGGCGTTGAGCGTGGAGCGCAGGCCCTCGGGATAGCGCAGGTTCATCGCCGTGCCGGTCGCGCGCACGTTGAACTCGGAGATCGCCGTGCCCTCGAGCAGAATCGCGCCGCCGAACCGCACCTGCCCGTCACCGAGCCGTCCGCCGAGCGCATCGAGGTTCACGCCGGTGCGGTCGAAGACGATCACGCCGTTGACGTCCGTCAGGCTCTGCGCGAAGGCGCTGTGGCGGATACGCCCGTCGGTGATCTGCGCCTGCCCCCCAAGGCGATAGCCGTCGAGCGGCCCTTCGAGGTTCGCCCGCAACGACGCGGCACCGGTCGCCCGCACGTCGGGAAAAAACAGCTGCAGAATCGTGAGGCTGGCATCGCCGTCGAGCCGGACGTTGACGTCGGAGGTCTCAAGGTCCACGCCGCCCGACAGCGCCAGACTCGTGTCGGTGCCCGTCAGGCGCAGTTCGTCGATCGCAAAGCGGTTGTCGACGAACGACAGCCGGACCGGTCCGTCGTTGCTGAGCGTGAACTGCAGCAGCGTCAGGCTGGCCTCGTCGAGCGTGGCCGTCACGCCGAGCGACTCGACGGTGGCGAGCGGACCCTCGACGTGGATGCGGCCGGTGGCCGTGGCGACGGCGTAGCCGGCCAGCTCGGGCCCGAAGAACCGGATGTACGGATCGAGCGAGGTCTCGAAGAACGACAGGTCGAGTACCGCGTCGGAACCCTCGGTGAGCGAGACGCGACCCGACCCGCTGATCGTCCCAAGCGGCGAGGTCGCGAGGAAGTTGTCGATCGTCATGGCGTCGCCGCGCACCGTCAGCCGGGCGCTGACCTGCCCGACGAACTCGTCCCCGACGTAGAGGTCGGGAACGACCGGCGTGAACTCGTAGGTCGGGTCGTCGAACGATCCGCCACCGGTGGCCGTGAAGTGCATCACGCCGGTGAACGGCGCGCGCTCGAGCTTGAAGTTGTCGAGCGACTCGACCGGAATCTGTCCGCCGTCGGCGTCGAAGTCGTAGGTGTTGTCCCAGCCGATGTGCGCGGCCCCGCGCACCCTGCCGCCGCCCTTGTCCATCTCGATGCCGCGGATTTGCAGGCCGTCGCCCTCGAACTCGAGCTCACCCGTCACCCAGGCGAACCGTTCGCCCCAGGCCTCGCCGGGCTCGATGCGCAACCGGCCGGAGCCAACCGGTCCGCGGTACGGCCCGCTCAGGGCCAGGTCGACCTCGGACACGATGCCGTCCACCGACCAGTCGTCGAGACCGAACGCGTGACGAAGATCGGACAGCGGCCAGCCCGTCAGCCGGAACCGGGCATCGATCTCCTCGCTGCCGTCGTCGCGGAAGCCGAGGGCAAAGCGGCCGTCGGTGCGAATCGTGCCGCCAGTCGCGCTTCGGACCGAGCCGTCGCTGATCTCGACGAAGCCGCCTTCGACCACGAGGTCACCGGTCGCGTCACCCCACTCGACGTCCCACGCCCGCAGCGCCTCGCTCACGAACCGTCCCGTGACGCGCGGGCGCGAAAACAGCCCGGTCATGCGGCCGTCGAACGTCCCCCGGCCGCCAACCTCAATCGCCTTCGTGGGCGACCCGCGCGACGTCAGCACGGCGGCGAGCAGCCGATCGCTTTCCTGCCATTCCCGGCTCGTGGCCCGGAAGGCGATGTCGGCCTCCCCGCCGCCGGACCTGCCGCTGAACGAGACGTACGTCGTCGGCGTGGCCGCCCAGCTCTCGTCGAAGTGGAGGCCCGACGGATCGAATCGATATCGGATCTCTCCGGCTGCCGGAAACGGCCCGAGGGGTGCCGCTCCGTCGAACGGCCTGACGGTCGGCGGCCGGATGTACGGTTCGTCGGGGACCGTGGCGCTGGCAATGCGCACGCCCGCAGGCGCGGCAATCGTCGTCAGGCCCTCGCCCGTCAGGCCCTCGCCGAACCGGCCGTTCGGCCAGCTCATCGAGGCGTTCCCCGTCAGCCGGCCGCGCGGATCGAGGCCGCCGAGATCGACCCGCGCGCCAAGCGCCAGAAGGTCCACGCCCGTGTAGTCCGCGCTGAACGTCGCCGTCGCTCCGCCCGGCGATCCGAGCGGGGCCAGGCCGTAGGCGAGCGTCATGTCTCCGCCGTAGAAACCAGCGTCGGCGCGGTGCACGCGGAAGCTCTCCGGCAGCCAGGTGAGCGAGCCACGCAGGTTCCGGAAATCGAAGCCGTTGACGCCGGCGAGCGCGCTCGAGAAGTCGCCCGAGAGTTCGCGGCCCTCCTTGAAGACGTGGAAGAACCCGTTGAACCGGCCCTGGCCGCTGAACACCCAATCCTGGCTCGCGAAGAACAGCTCGCGCATCCGCGGAAAATCGATCGTGGACTGCACGTCGTAACGCTGCTCCGGCCAGTTGCCGAAGTCGACGACGCCCGTGATGCTCGACCGCGCGCCGTCCGTATCGAGGTCGATCTGATGCAGGCGGACGAGCGAGCCGTCGATCGTGAAGCGCGTCCTGAAGTTCGCCCACATCGGCAGGAAATCGATGATGCGCACCGTGCCGTCCGAGAACCGCGCGGTGCCGTCATAGCGCCCGTACGCCCGGTTGCGAACCACGCTCACGTCGAGGTTCGGCGCCACGACGCTCCAGGGAGCCCCATGGTCGTCGTAGGTGAACTGGCCATCGAGCGCGTGCACGAAATGAACGCGGGTGCGCACGATCGGTGGCCGATCCGAGGGCGGACCGCCGCCACCGGTGCGAAGCCTCGGCAGGTTGTGACGGCCGTCGGCCCACCGTTCGATGACCATGTCCCAGTCGGTCATCGTCACCTCGAGGACGATCTCGTTACTCCAGAGCGCGGACCAGTTGATGTGCACGCCGATCCGGCGCGCGGTGAGAAATGGCCGATCGGCCGGGTCGAGCCCCTCGATGACGAGGTCCTCGATCACGAAGTCCCCCGGCGTGATCTTGGCCGAGATGCTGCCGATGCGCATCGGCCGCTCGAGAAACCGGCTGCCCTCGCGCTCGGCGAGCGCGCGCACGTCGACGAAGGGGATCCGCGCCAGATCGATCGTGAAGAACGCGACGACCAGCGCAGCCACCATCGCCGCGCCAATTTCCAGCGCTCGGCGGGTCCACCGTCCGAGCGCGCGCCGCTTGCGGCCCCGGACGCGCGGCGGCGTCTCGCCGGGCGCTGGAGGATCGGGCGGATGCGACGTGTGGGCCCCGCTCACAGTTCCAGCTTAACCGACCGGCGCGCCTACTCGACCACGACGAGCAGACGCCCGGCCTCCACCGAAACGCCCTCGACGACGGCCACCTCGGTGACGCGGCCGGCGCGGACCGCCGTGAGCTCGTTCTCCATCTTCATGGCCTCGACGACGACCAGGCCCTGTCGAACCGCAACCTCGTCGCCGGCCTTGACGAGCACGCGAACAACCCGCCCCGGCATCGGCGCCACCACCCGCTGCGCCCCGGAGCTGCTGGCCTGGTCGGCCCCCAACCGCCGGTACCGGCGGCCGTCGACGAGCGCCCCCACCACGACATGCGGAAACTCGACGATCCACTCACCCCCGGGGAGCCCGGTGAGCGCGGCGTCGACGACTCCGCGATCGGCGGTGATGAGCGACAGGCCGAGGTCGGTTGGACGCGCGTCGAGCTCGACCGAAACGTCGTCGACGGCGACGCGGAATCGACCTCCCGAGCCGTCGGCCGGGCCGATCGGCTCGACGGAGACCTTGCGGAGCCGGCCGGCGACCTCCACCTCGAAGGTCACGAGCGTACCCCGTCAAGCCTTGCCGCGCGGCGCCAGGCCCCGCCGGTGCCAGCGTCGCTCGCCGCGGCCCCATGCGCGCGGAACCAGGTGCCGAGCGCGGCGGCCATCGCCGCATGTCGCTCGTCGTCTTCGGTCGGTTCGATGAAGAGCCGGCCCTTCCGCTCGGCGAGAATCCGGTCGAGGTACGTCGTGTCGAACCGGCCTTCGAGGAACTCCGGCTGGTGCACCACCCACTGGAAGAACGGCACCGTCGTTCGTACGCCCACGACGCGGTATTCGTCGAGCGCCCGCGTGAGCCGGTTGGTGGCTTCGTCGCGCGTCTCGCCCCAGGCGACGAGCTTGGCGATCATCGAGTCGTAGAAGACCGGGATGTCGAACCCGGCGGCGACGCCTCGGTCATCTCGGATGCCGGGGCCGCTCGGTGTCGACAGCGCGCGCACCAGGCCCGGCGACGGCATGAAGCCGCGGTCCGGATCCTCGGCGTAGATCCGGCACTCGATGGCGTGCCCGCGCGGCGTGAGCGCCCGCTCGGGCGCGACCGTCAGGGGCTCGCCCCGCGCGATGCGCAGCTGCCACTGCACCAGGTCGACGCCGGTGACCATCTCGGTGACCGGGTGCTCGACCTGGAGCCGCGTGTTCATTTCGAGGAAATAGAACTGGCCGTCGGCGTCGAGCAGGAACTCGATGGTCCCTGCGCTCCGATACCCGACCTCGCGCGCGATGCGCGCCGCGCATTCGGCCATCGCGGCACGCGTCTCCGCCGCGAGCACGGGCGACGGGGACTCCTCGACGACCTTCTGGTGCCGGCGCTGGATCGAGCACTCGCGCTCGACGAACGGCACGACCGTGCCATGGTGATCGGCGAGCAGCTGAATCTCGACGTGTCGCGGCGTGACGAGCCGGCGTTCGAGATAGACGGCCGCGTCGCCGAAGGCCGACTGGGCTTCGGACCGAGCCGTGCGAATCGCCGCGAAAAGCCCGGCCGGATCGGCCACGGTCCGCATGCCCTTGCCGCCGCCACCGGCCACCGCCTTGACGAGCAGCGGATACCCGATGCGCAGGGCCTCGGCCGCGATTGTGGCCTCCGGCGCATCGGCCGCGAACGGCTCGACCAGCCCCGGCACCACGGGAACACCGGCCGCCATGGCCACCTGGCGGGCCGCCGTCTTGCTGCCCATTCGCGCGATGGCCTCGGGCGTCGGTCCCACGAAGGTGAGGCCGGCGGCTCCGCACGCCGCCGCGAAGTCCTCGTTCTCGGCAAGAAAGCCGTACCCGGGATGCACGAGCGTCGCGCCGGCCTTCCGGGCCACGTCGACGATTGCGTCGATCCGCAGGTAGCTTTCCGACGCCGGGCTCGGACCGAGATGCCAGGCCTCATCGGCCAGCCGCACGTGGAGCGCCGTGCGGTCGCAGTCGGAGTACACCGCCACCGTGCCAAGCCCGAGCTCGCGGCACGCGCGGATGATGCGGACGGCGATCTCGCCCCGGTTGGCGATGAGGACCTTCATCAGAGCGGGATGTTCCCGTGTTTCTTCGGCGGATTCTTCGCGCGCTTGTTGTCGCAACTGGCCAGCGCGGCGACGAGCTTCGCCCGCGTCATTCGCGGGTGGATGATCTCGTCGACGAATCCCCGCGCCGCCGCGATGAACGGGTTGGCCAGCTTCTCGCGGTACTCGGCGACGAGCCTGGCGCGGAGCGCAGCCGGGTCGGCGGCCTCGGACAGCTCACGCTTGTACAGGATGTTGACCGCGCCCTCCGGCCCCATCACCGCAATCTCCGCCGTCGGAAACGCGTAGTTGAAGTCCGTCCGGATGTGCTTGCTCGCCATCACGCAGTAGGCGCCGCCATACGCCTTGCGGGTGATGACGGTGATCTTCGGCACCGTCGCTTCCGCGAAGGCGTAGAGCAGCTTGGCGCCCGCGCGGATGATGCCGCCGTGCTCCTGCTGCACACCCGGCAGGAATCCCGGCACGTCTTCGAAGGTGATGAGCGGAATGTTGAACGCGTCGCAGAACCGGACGAACCGCGCGCCCTTGACCGAGGAGTTGATGTCGAGCACGCCGGCAAGCACGGACGGCTGGTTGGCGACGATGCCGACCGGCCGCCCTCCGAGCCGCGCAAACCCCACCACGATGTTGCCGGCGTAGTGCCGGTGCACCTCCAGAAACGCGCCGTCGTCGACCACGGCATGGATGAGGTCGAGGATGTCGTACGGCTGATTGGGCTGTTCGGGCACGAGGTTGTCGAGCGCGGGATCTTCCCGGTCGACCGGGTCCGCGGTGGCCCGGCGCGGTGGGTCGTCCAGGTTGTTGGAGGGCAGGTACCCGATGAGCTCCCGGATCAGCTGGATGCACGCCCGGTCGTCGGGCACGGCAAAGTGCGCGACGCCGCTCTTCGCGTTGTGCGTCATCGCGCCGCCGAGCTCCTCTTTCGTGACCTCCTCGTGCGTCACCGTCCGGATGACGTCCGGTCCGGTGACGAACATGTAGCTCGACCCGTCCACCATGACGTTGAAGTCGGTGATGGCCGGCGAGTAGACGGCGCCGCCGGCACACGGGCCCATGATGGCCGAGATCTGCGGCACGACGCCGGACGCAAGCGTGTTCCGCAGGAAGATGTCGGCGTAGCCGCCGAGCGACAGCACGCCTTCCTGAATCCGCGCGCCGCCCGAGTCGTTCAGGCCGACGATGGGCGCGCCCATCCGCATGGCCATGTCCATCACCTTGACGATCTTCGCGGCGTTGGTCTCCGAGAGCGACCCGCCGAACACGGTGAAGTCCTGGGCGAACGTGTAGACGGGTCGGCCGTCCACGCGCCCGTGGCCGGCAACGACGCCGTCGCCAGGCACGACCTCCGCGTCCATGCCGAAGTCGCGACACCGGTGCGTGACGAGCTTGTCGATCTCCTCGAACGTGCCGGGATCGAACAGCAGCTCGACGCGTTCGCGAGCCGTGAGCTTGCCGGCGTCATGCTGGCGGCGCAGCCGCTCCTCGCCGCCGCCGAGCTCGGCCAGCCGCTCGAGTTCTGCGAGTCGTTCCTCAGGATTCATGGCATCTGCCGGGTGCGCTCACCCGTCACGCTCTGGCGGCCTGCGCCTTCTCCCAGTCCTTCAGGAACTTCTCGAGGCCGATGTCGGTGAGCGGGTGATTGAAGCAGGCCGCGATGACGGCCGGCGGACACGTGCAGACGTCGGCCCCCATCCGCGCGGCCGACACGATGTGCATCGGGTGGCGCACCGAGGCCACGAGAATCTCCGTGCCGAACTCGAAGTTGTCGTAGATCTCGACGATCTGCTGGATGAGGCCCATGCCGTCGGTGGCGATGTCGTCGAGCCGGCCGACGAACGGACTGACGTACGCGGCGCCCACCTTGGCGGCAAGCAGGGCCTGCGTCGGCGAGAACACGAGCGTGACGTTGACGGCGATGCCGTCGGCCGCGAGCGCCTTGGTCGCCTGCACGCCGTCGCGCGTGAACGGACACTTGACGACGACGTGGTCGTCGATGCGCGCGAGCTCGCGGCCCTCGGCAATCATGTCGGCCGCCGAGGTCGACACCACCTCGGCGCTCACCGGTCCCTGCACGATCTCGCAAATCCGCTTGATGATCGCGCGGGGATCGCCCGGCTCCCGGGCCAGCAGGGACGGATTGGTGGTGACGCCGTCGATGATGCCGAGCGGGACGAGCGACTCGATGTCGCGGACGTTACCGGAATCGATGAAGAGTTTCATGACAGTCCCCTCTGTGCCGAAGTGCGGCCGCGGGCCACGACCGGGTTGGAAAGCGCGCCGACTCCCTCGACGTGTACCGTCACCTGATCGCCAGGCCGAATGGGCCCGACGCCGGACGGCGTGCCCGTCGAGATGATGTCGCCGGGCAGCAGCGTCATGACCGACGACACGAACTGGATCATCTCCGGAATCGTGAAGATGAGCTCGCGGGTCCGGGAATCCTGCCGGAGATCGCCGTTGACGTACCCGCGCACCTGCAGGTCGCTCCCGTCGAGCCCGACCGCGATGCAGGGCCCGATCGGCGCGAACGTATCGAACCCCTTCGCGCGCGTGTACTGGCCGTCTCTCGCCTGGAGCTCCCGCGCGGTCACGTCGTTGACCGCAATCATGCCGAGAATGTGCTCGGCAGCCCGACTGAGCGGCACGCCCGACGCCCGCTTCCCGATGACGATGCCGAGCTCGGCCTCGTGGTCCACCCGGCCGGCCCACTCCGGCACCTCGATGGCCGCGCCGGGCCCGATGACCGCCGTCGACGGCTTGATGAAGATGAGCGGCTCTTCAGGCAGCCCCTTGCCCTGTTCGACCGCATGGTCCTTGTAGTTGAGGCCCACGCAGACGATCTTCGACGGCTCGACCGGCGCGAGGAGCGCGAGATCCTCACCGCCGATCTCCGGCCCCTCTTCGTAGCGCCCGAAGACGTCGCCCACGACGAGCCGCCACCGGCCCTCGCGTTCGGCCGCATACCTCGGCGCCCCCTCGTGTTCGATTCGATACAGCCGCAACATCGTGTGGACCCTTCAGTCTCTCGCCGTCACCGTCTGCCGGTTGGATTCCGGGCTCCTGTTTGGTGGTTGGGCCCGATCGACGGCCACGACCGCATACGTGTAGGTGGCGCCCGGACGGGCGGTCGCATCCCGGTACGAACGATCGGTCACCGGCGACGGCGTCAGCGGCTGCAGTGTCTCATTGGCGCTCTCACCGCGCAAGACCAGGTATCCGGCAAGGTCAGGCGCATCCACCCCCCGCCAGGAAAGCACCACCGCCCCGTCCTCGGCAATGGCGACAAGGCCGGTCGGAACGGGCGGCGGAAACCGGTCGGTCGCCTCGACACACACGGCCGGCGCGGCTGGTCCCTCCACAGACGCGCGGCCGGCAACGACGACGTGCCGTGCCTCGAAACAGCGCGTCTCGCCAAACGACACCGGCAGACTGAACGACATGCCCGTCTCGGGCGCGGTCGAACGACGCACCCGATCGGCGACCGGATCGCTGGCCACCTCGT
This sequence comes from uncultured Acidobacteriota bacterium, assembly GCA_963752045.1. GTDB lineage: Bacteria > Acidobacteriota > Vicinamibacteria > Vicinamibacterales > SCN-69-37 > DATKDF01. The sequence goes on from CAVVWN010000007.1 coordinate 226,044, forward strand.
CCACGTGGGTGGCGATGCCCGCGGCGGGCGCGTCCCACGAGACGGTGATGCTCTCGGCATCGAAGGTGACCGAGAGCCCCTGCGGGGCGCCCGGACGACGCCCGATGGGCACCTCGACGACCGGCGACGTCTGCCCCCGACGGCCCCGGCCAATGCCAACGGCCACATAGCGAACCGTCGAGGCCGCCTCGCCCGGGACGAGCGAGGCGATGTCGTGCGGAATCGTCACCTGCGCCGGCGCCGGCGCGTCGGGTGCGTCGGCGGGCGCGTCCCGCGCCTCGACCTGCACCGTGGCCACGAGGTTGCCCGGTTGCACGATCGCCGAGGCCGCCACGGGCGGCGGTGCGGGCTGCGCCGCGGGCGTCACGGCCACGCCGCCGGGCGGCTGCGCGGGCGGCGCCACGGGCGCCGGTTGCGTGTCAGCCCCTGCAAGCGCGTAGAGCTCGATATGGTCGAGCACGGACGGTGTCGTGCCGTCGGCGTTGGCCGCCGGCAGGAGGATGGTGATGTCGACGCGCGCATCGACAGCCCGCGCCGAGACCTCGGTGAGACGCGCGGGCACCGGCCTGAGCGGGGGCTGCGGGGGCCCCTTCTTGCCGCAGCCGCCGAGCACGACGAAGCCAAGAACCGCGGCGGCGACTCCGCGCGCCCGTCGCGTCACAGAATGTACCGCGACAGGTCGTCGCTCTTCGCGATGTCGGCCAGCATGCGGTCGACATACGCCGCGTCGACCTGGATGGACTGGCCGCCAAGCTCGGGCGCGTGAAACGATACCTCGTCGAGCAGGCGCTCCATGACCGTGTGCAGGCGCCGCGCGCCGATGTTCTCCGTGCGCTCGTTGACGAGCGCCGCCAGCTCGGCCAGCCGCTCGACCGCCCCGGCCGTGAACTCGAGCGTGAGGCCCTCGGTCGACATGAGCGCGGTGTACTGGGTCACGAGCGCATTCTTGGGCTCGGTGAGAATGCGGATGAAGTCCTCGCGCCCGAGCGGTTCGAGCTCCACGCGGATCGGGAACCGCCCCTGCAGCTCGGGAATCAGGTCGGACGGCTTCGAGACGTGGAAGGCCCCGGCCGCGACGAACAGGATGTGGTCGGTGCGGACCATCCCGTACTTCGTGTTGACGGTGGTCCCTTCGACGATCGGCAGAATGTCGCGCTGGACGCCCTCGCGGCTCACGTCCGGTCCCTGCACGCCGTGGCTGCCGGCGATCTTGTCGATTTCGTCGAGGAAGATGATGCCGGCCTGCTCCACGCGCGTGACGGCCGCCCTCGACACGGTGTCCATGTCGATGAGCTTCTGGGCCTCTTCCTGCGTGAGGTGTTCGAAGGCCTCGCTGACCGGCATCCGCCGGCGTCGCGTTCGGCCCTGAAAGAGGCCGGGCATCATGTCCCGGATGTTGACGCCGATTTCCTCGACCGACGATCCCGTCACGAGCTCGAACGAGGGCGTGCTGCGGTCGCGGGTCTCCACTTCGACGGTTTTCGAATCGAGCCGGCCCGCGCGCAACTGCTCGCGGAGGCGCTCCCGCGTCGCCCTGGTCTGTTCGCGCGCGAGCTGGGCGTCGGTCGACGTCTCCCCAAACGGCGAGGCCGGCGGCGTCGGCGCAGGCGGAAGCAGCAGGTCGAGCAGCCGCTCTTCGGCGGCTTCACGCGCCTTCTCGCGCACTTCGACCTCGCGCTCCTCGCGCACCATCTTGACCGCAATCTCCGTGAGGTCGCGGATCATGGACTCGACGTCACGGCCCACATAACCCACTTCGGTGAACTTCGATGCCTCGATCTTGAGAAACGGCGACTGCGCCAGCTTGGCGAGCCGGCGCGCGATCTCCGTCTTGCCGACGCCCGTCGGCCCGATCATGAGGATGTTCTTCGGCGCCACCTCTTCGGCCATCTCGGCAGGAAGTCGCTGCCGCCGGTAGCGGTTGCGCAACGCGATGGCCACCGCGCGCTTGGCCTTCGCCTGCCCGACCACGTACTTGTCGAGCTCGGCCACGATTTCGCGTGGCGTCAGCGCCTCGGTGAGCGAGGCGGACGATTCGGGCAGGTAGATGGGTGTCATTCAGAGTTCTTCGACGACGATGCGGTCGTTGGTGTAGATACAGATTCCGGCGGCGATTCCCATCGCGTGCTCGACAATCGCGCGCGGGTCGAGCGCGCTGTGCGCGATGAGTGCCCGCGCCGCCGCCATCGCGTACGGCCCGCCAGACCCGATGCCGATCACCCCGTCGTCGGGCTCGATGAGATCGCCGGTGCCCGAGAGCAGGTACGTGGCGCGGGTGTCGGACACCAGGAGCATGGCCTCCAGCCGGCGCATCGCCCGGTCTGTGCGCCAGTCCTTGGCGAGCTCGACCGCCGCCCGCTCGAGATTGCCGCGATGCTCCTCGAGCTTGCTCTCGAAGCGGCCGTAGAGCGCGAACCCGTCGGCGGCAGACCCGGCAAACCCTGCCAGCACCTTGTCGTGATAGAGCCGCCGCACCTTGCGGGCCTGGTGTTTCACGACCGTCTGGCCCAGGGTGACCTGGCCGTCACTCGCCATGACCGCACGGCCGCCGTGGCGGACGGCGAGCACGGTTGTGGCGTGAACGTTCGACATAGGCACCCCGGATCCCAGGAAAGACCGAAAATTCATCGTAGTTCTGTCCGCCCGGGAGGGCAAGGCCAGAGGACAATCCCCCGTCCTCCTCTGGGTTGTCGCCCGGTTTACCTCGGCAGGCCGGCGCGCTAGAGTGGCAGCGGTGTTGCACACAGGGATAATGAGGACATTCTCTCGCCTCGCAGTTGAGGAGGCCGCCATGACTCGAACAACTCATCTTGCTCTCGCCGTGCTCGTGTCGGTCGGGCTTGCCGCCCCCCAGGCGTGGGCCGATCAGGCCGTTCGTCGGGGCGGATCCACCTCGTCGGGCTCGAGCGCGGCCAAGTCGGGGTCGTCTTCGTCGGGGTCCTCCGGCGGAGCGGTGTCTTCGGGTTCGGGCGCCCAGTCACGGCCGCGCCCGGCCGGGGCCGCCAGCCGCGGCACCGCCACGAGCCGGACGCCGCCGCCGTCGGGCGGCTCGGGCAGCGGGGCCTCGAGTCGGCCCGCCGGATCGCCGCCGTCGGTCGGGTCGGGTTCCTCGTCTGCCCGCAGGGGCGCCCCGGCGGGGCGGCCGGTAGCCACCGGGACCGCTCGCGACCGAAACGGCCGGCCAGCGACCGGGTATGCGGTGTCGCGCGACGTCACCGGGGTCCATCCGCCGTTCTTCGGCCCCTGGGGCCGGTGGTTCCCCTACTACGGAACCGGGTGGGGGCCGAGTTTCGGTTTCGTCGTGTTCAACCCCTACGGCATCTGGGGCGGCGCCTACTGGAACTGGTACCGGGGCGGCTACTGGTACGACCCATATCCGTACGGCTGGTACTCCTCATGGGTCTACGGCGGGTCCCCGGCGCCGAGCGCGTCACGTGACGACGAACGGCGGCTGGGCTCGAATCCGGCTCAAGGCGAGTCCGGATACGGCGCAGGTCTTCATCGACGGCGCACTCACCGGCACGGTGAGCGACTTCAACGGTCTATCCAGTCACCTGAGGCTCGAAGAGGGTGTCTATCAGCTCGAGCTTCGGGCCGAAGGCTACGTGCCGTATTCCGGCGAGCTCGAGGTCAAGGCGGGCAAGACGCTCACCGAACGGGTGTCGCTCAAGAAGATCAAGAACTGACTAGTCGGCTCCGAAAGAACACGAAGAGCGGCAGGCCTGCGGCGATTACGCCCAGGCCTGCCAGCGACGTCCCTGGATTGTTCCAGATCTCGTAGACGACCATCACGGCACTCGCCGCGACGAAGAGGCCGGGAGCGACCGGATAGCCCAGGGCCTTGTACGGCCGCGGCGCGTCGGGCTCGCGCCGGCGCAGCACGAAGAGCGCGGCGACGGCGATGCCGGCAAACAACACCACGGCAAAACCGGTGTAGGCAACCAGTTGCGACAGAGTCCCCGAGAGCACGAGGACCGCGCTCCAGGCCGCCTGCGCGAAAATCGCCAGGGCCGGCGTCCGATATCGCGGATGCACGCGCCTGGCCGCCGGCAGAAACACGCCATCGCGGGCCATCGCGAAGTAGACACGCGGACCGGCCATCACCATCGCGCTGATGCTCGCCGCGATGCTGACGATCGTAAAGGCGCCCAGGATGTTCCCCGCCACGAACCCGAAGAGCCGCTCGGCCACCGTGTCGGTGAGCCGGCCGCTCGCGAGCGCCGCAAGATCCGTGATGGGCATCGCGTAGACGAACAGCAGGTTGAGCAGCAGGTAAATCGCCACGACCGAGAGCGTGCCGATCGCGAGCGCTCGCGGCACGTTGCGGTCGGGATCGCGAATCTCCTCGGCGACGTACGCCGCGGCATTCCAGCCCGAGTAGGTGAACATCACGGGCACGAGCGCCAGCACCCAGCCGGTGGCCGGCGAGGCCACGACGTGCGTCACCGCGAGGTGATCGAACGACCCCGTCCCGAAAGACAAGCCGAGCGCGATGAACACGACGAGCGCCGACACCTTCAATCCCGCCAGGATGTTGTGGACGATGCGGCCCGATCCGTGCAGATGCACGAACGACAGGCCCACAATGGCGCTGATGGCCACGATCGCCTGCGGGCTCACGTCAATCGACATGAAGGGCAGCGGAATCGTGAAGAGGGGCACGGTGCTCGCCGCCGCTGGAATGAACCGGCCGAGGTAGTCGGCGAGCGCGACGGCACCGGCGGCAATCGCGCCTGAAAAACCCGCGACGAACGACGTCCATCCGGTGAGAAAAGCCGCGCCCAGCCCGAAGGCGTCCCGCAGATAGACGTACTCGCCGCCGGCGCGGGGCCGGATCGTCGCCAGCTCGGCATAGGCCATCGCCCCGGCAAACGCCAGCAGGCCGCCGAGCGCCCACACGCCCAGCATGCCCCAGACAGTCGGCACGAGGCCGGCCACGATGATGGGCACGAAGAAGATGCCGCCGCCGATGACGTTGGAGACGACGATGGCCGCCGCGTCGAGCGGGCCGAGCCGGCGCTCGAGCGTGACAGCGCTGGCCTCAGCGTCCGGCAGGGTCTCGGCCGTCCCGACGACGGTCACGGCCGGCCGGGCTCGCGAACCTGCGACAGAAAGCGCCGCTCGATCGTGTGCTCCGCGATCTTGACCAGTCCGCCCGACCGGCGGGCAAACACGCGCACCGACACGTCGGTGAAGAGACTGTGCGTGAAGAGCGTCGAGATGTCCGGATCCTCGAGCGTGAAGCCGGCCTGGCTCCGCACGAGGAAGCGCTCGGTCTTGGCAGCCGGCGCGAGCGCCTCGCTCGAAACGCCCGTCAGCTGACGCGAGTCGAGCTCGTCGTCGGCGCCGTCCTTCCAGAACTGGACGATCACCTGCACGCTGCTGATGTCATGGTCGCTCTGATTGAGCAACTGGAAGGACACCGTCGGGACGAGGTGATGGGCGCCCTGCTTCAGGCCGTTGTTGTAGTAGCCGGTTTCGATGTCGGTGACAGACAGGTCCCGGGCCAGATCCACGCCGGGGCCGCAGCCGGCCCCGAAGGCGAGCAGGCCGGCACAGAGGAGCGGGAGCGGCAGGCGCGCTGGCATCGCCCGGCGATTGTAGATCAGAAGCGCCGTTCCAGAATGCGCGACCGCACCTCGTCGCGCGTGATGCGCTGCTGGCGGAATTCCAGCAGATCCTCGGCCTTGACGCTCAGCACGAGCTTGCGCGACGGATTCCGATAGAGCGGATTGACGACCGCGACGTCCACGCCGCTTGCCGCCACGGTGAGCCACTGCCCCGGCTGCAACTGCAGCACGCCAGAGCCATCGAGCATCGCGTCGATCAGGGCTTCGCGGACGTAGTTGGAATACCGGCGATCCGGATCGAGGCTGTCCGGGTCGCTGACGCGCTCGGCCGCCGGGTCGTCGGGCACGACACCCGTGCCACTGACGCGTCCGCTCGCGGGTGCGTTGGCGACCGGACGCTCGGGGCGCACGCCCTGCGGCCGCTGCAGCTGCTGAAAGAGCATGACCGAGGTCTGAAGGATCTCCGGCACCTGAACGTTGAAGATCAGGCTCGAGTCCGGAAGCGGAACCGCCTGAACGACCGGATTCGATGCCTGGGCGAGTACGACGTTGGGCACGACCTGCCGCGCCCACTGCGCGAGGCGCTGTCCGCCGCTCTCGACGGCCTGCCGCAGCATGACCTCGAACACGCCCGCCTGCCGCTTGAGCTCGGCTTCGACCGCCGGGTCCACCTGGACGGTCGTCGGCTGGGCGGCAGCCTGCGCGTCGGCCGGCGGCTGGGCGACCCGCGGGGGCTCCTGCCCGCCAGCCGCGGCCGGCACGGCGATCACGGTCGCCACGACACCTGCAATCAGCACTCTGTTCAACACGATCATCTCCATCACCCTAACGGCCCTGAATGTTGACGAGCTGTCCAAGAACATCGACCTGCTCGCTCAGCTTGTTCAGGCGTGTGGTCTGCTGCGTGAACTCGCGTGCCAGCACGCCCCAGGTGTCGTCGTGCCGAAGCTCGAGGGCGTCCTGCCTGAGGCTCACCTGCCGCAGGATCTCGGCCTCGAACGCGGCGCGTTCCTGCGGCGTCATCGACACGCGCCGAAGTCCGGGCTCCGCCGACGTGCGGCTCGCGATCTCGCTCCGGACGAGCCCCACCATACGGGCCTCGAACGCGGCCAGATCGGCCGACGTCAGCTGGGGCGCGGCCGGGGTCGCCGGCGTCACGGCCACTGGCGACGCCTGATCGTGGGGCACGAGCGCGTGCGTCACGACGCCGCCACCGGCGCCGACGGCGAACACGGCCAGCGCCGCCGCAGCCATGGCCCACGCCGGAGTCGCCTGCCACCAGGCGACCGGGCGAGCCGGCGCGAACGGACGCCACACCGAGTCATGGTCCGGCACGTCCCAGGCCAGCAGATCCTGCCGGACCCGGCGGAACCCGCCGATCTCCGCGCGGCACTCGCGGCACTCCTCGAGGTGAGACTCGATGGCGCGACGTTCCGCCTCGTCGCATTCGTCGTAGACATACCCAATCAGTCGTTCGCGATCGTCACACATGGCTGGCACCTATGAACTGCTTTCCCACGTCGCCCTCCTGAGGCTTGCCTCCTCCGCCTGCCGCCGCTCCAAGCGGCGACGAAGGACGGACAGGCCCTGATAGAGGCGCGTCTTCACCGTACTCAGCGGACAGTCGAGCAAGTCCGCAATCTCCTGAAAGGTCAATCCCTGGTATTCCTTCAACATGATGGCCGTCCGCTGCTCTTCGGGCAGCTCCGCCATCGCCCGGGTCACTGCGGCGGACATCTCACGCCGCGCGACGAGGTCTTCGACCGACTCGCCCGGCGCCGCGTGCGCATCAGCCAGGTCGACCGGATCGACCCCTTCCGGCACCTGGACCACGGGCGCGCGACGCTCGCGGCGCATCCAGTCGCGGCAAAGGTTCAACGTGATCCGATAGAGCCACGACGAGAACTTCGCCTCACCCTTGAAGCCCCGCAGGCCACGGTATGCCCGCAGAAAGGCTTCCTGAACGACGTCACGGGCGTCTTCTTCGCGACCGAGTGTGCGGTACGCCAAGGCGTAGATCGGCCGCTCCCAGCGCACCACGAGCTGGTTGAAGGCGTCGAGATCTCCCGCCGTCGCACGGGCGACCAGTTCCTCGTCGGTCCGAATCATCCTTCAGGCGCCTGGCCCGCGACCGCCGGCCTTGGGGGCTCGATCGCGCGTCCTGCCCACTTAGACGGCAGGAGGCACCGAGCAGTCGGTACGGGTCCCGGGATCCTCTGGCGAGTATACCGGTGAGCCGCCGGGACCCAGGCCGGCGCCGCCAATGCGGCCGGCGGGTGACCCCGCCGGCGGCGCGATGGTACACTTTCGGCCCGTTTTGAACGCATGATTCAACTGACCGGCCTCACCAAGTCCTTCGGCGATCGCGTCCTGCTCGACCGGGTGACGTGGCAGATCACCGACGGCGATCGCGTGGGCCTGGCCGGCCCGAATGGTGCCGGCAAGACCACGCTCCTCCGCATGCTCGCGGGTCTCGACGAGCCCGACGCGGGCGCCATCGTCAAACCGGCAAGTCTGACGGTAGGGTATCTGCCCCAGGATGGGCTGGATCACTCCGGACGGACGCTCGTTGCGGAAGCCTCACTGGCCTTTGGCCCGCTGCTCGAGGCCAGGGCGGAAATGGCCCGGATCGAACATGCGCTGGCCGATCCGTCGTTGCCGGACGGCGAGCACGAGCGCCTGCTCGTCCGCTATCACGACGTGTCGGAAGCCTTCGAACACGGCGACGGCCACAGCATCGACCTGCGGGTGACGCAGGTGCTCGAAGGGCTCGGGTTCCGGCGGGCCGATTTCGAGAAACCAACCCAGACGTTCTCGGGCGGCTGGCAGATGCGCATCGCGCTCGCCAAACTGCTGCTCTCACGTCCGACCCTGCTGCTGCTCGACGAGCCGACCAACCATCTCGATCTCGATGCCCGCAACTGGCTCGAGAGCTACCTGACGAGCTACCCGCACGCGGTCATCGTGGTCTCGCACGATCGGTACTTTCTCGACGCGGTCGTCACGCGGATCGCCGAGATTTCCCTGAGGACCATCACCGACTACGCGGGCAGCTACTCGGCGTTTCTCGTCGAGCGCGACGCCAGGCTCGAACGACTGCGAACGGCGCGCCGCGAGCAGGACGAAGAGGTCGCGCGGATCCGGGCTTTCGTCGACCGGTTCCGCTACCAGGCCACCAAAGCGGCCCAGGTGCAGAGCCGGGTCAAGATGCTCGAGAAGATCGTGCCGATCGAGGTGCCTCCCGAACGCAAGCGCGTGCACTTCGCGTTCCCCGCGTGCCCCAAGAGCGGGCGTCTGGTCATCGAGCTCGAAGGCATCCGGAAGGCGTACGGTGACCTCGTGGTGCTCGACGGCGTGAGCCTGCACGTGGAACGCGGCGACCGCATCGCGCTCATCGCTCCGAACGGCGCGGGCAAGTCCACGCTCATGCGGATGCTGGCCGGCGTCGAGCGGCCCGACGCCGGAACACGCCGCCTCGGCCATCAGGTGGTCATGCAGTACTTCGCGCAGGATGAGGCCACCCGACTCGACCCGTCCAAGACGGTGTACGAGACGATGCAGGCCGATTCGCCGGTGGGCATGGTGCCGATGATCCGGAACATCCTGGGCGGGTTCCTGTTTTCAGGCGATGACATCTATAAACGCGCCGGTGTCCTCTCGGGCGGAGAACGCACGCGCCTGGCCGTGGCCCGCATGCTCCTGCGGCCGGCGAACACCCTCCTGCTCGACGAACCGACCAACCACCTCGACATCGACTCGAAGGACGTGTTGCTCGAGGCGCTCGCTGACTTCGGTGGCACGTTGATCTTCGTGTCGCACGACCGCTACTTCGTCGACCGGCTGGCCACCAAGATCGTGGCCGTGGGGGATGGCGGCATCGAGATCTATCCGGGAACGTACGAACAGTTCCTCTGGAGCCGAACCCAGCGCGCCGCCGCTCCGCCGCCGCCCGAGACAGCCTCGCCGGCGGCTCGGCGTCCAGGTCCCGCCGCGCCGGCCAGGCCCCCGGCGACCAAGAAGACCAGAACTGAAAGCTACGAAGAAAAGAAACGGGCCGACGCCGAAGCCCGACGCGAGGAACGCGCGGCAGCCGAGCGCGCGCGCCGCGTGGCAGACCTCGAGAACAGAATCGCCGACCGCGAAAACGCCATCCGGGACATCGAAGCGGACATGGCCACACCGGGCTTCTACGAGGACCGCGAGCGCGCCGAGTCGACGGCCGCCCGCCACCAGGCCCTGATGTGGGAGGTCGGCGACCTGATGAACCAGTGGGAAGCCCTCCAGACCTCTAAAGTCTCCGATTGACCCAGCCGATTACATCTATGTAATCGGATTCCGATTCTGTAATCTGGCGGCGCACGCCTCCGGAGCGGACCCGATTTCACCGCACATATTCGTGCGGATGTCGAATTCGCAATTCGGGTACAGGCCTTGCCTTTACTCGGGCTGCGCACCGTCCGGGAGACAAGCCGCAATGCCGCGAGACGCAGGTTCAACCGCCACGACCATCAGCCCTCGCAGGGTGATCAGGGCCGATCTCCCGGCCCGCGCCGGGGTAACACCCGTCAAAGCCGACCCGTTGCTGGAAGACCGCTTCTTCCGCCACATGGTCTCCCACCTGCGCACGGGGGTGTTGGCGATCCGACGAGATGGTCGGATTGCCGTCATGAACGAGGTCGCCTACCGGGTCCTGGGCCTGACGCCCCGGCCCGACGACCTCGGCCGGCCCTGTGCCGACGTCCTCCACGACTGCCCCGAGGTGTCGCGGGTGCTCCAGCAGGCGTTCGAGGGCACGGCGCTCCCGAACCGCGCCGAGATGCGGCTGCGCAAGACCGGACGCGCCATCGGCTTCACCCTCTCGCACATCAACGACGACGGCGGAGAGGTGGTGGGTGCGACGTTCTTCTTCAAGGACCTCACACGGGTCGAACAGGAAGAGGAGCGCGAACGTCTGCGCGATCGGCTCGCCGCCCTCGGGGAGATGGCCGCCGCCATCGCCCATGAGGTCAAGAACCCGCTGGCAAGCATCGAGGTCATGTCCGGCGTGCTCAAGCGGCAGTTGAACGACCGCGAGGACGCGCTCGAGATTCTCGACGACATCATCAAGGAGGCCAAGATGGCCAACTCGATTGTCGTCGAAGTGCTCGAGTTCGTGCGGCCGATCCAGCTCCAGGTGGAGCGCGTCGTCCTCGACGACGTGATCAAGGACTCCATCACGCTCGCCGAGGGCAAGCGGCGCCGGGGCGCCGTCACGATCAAGACGGAGCTCGACTCGGACGTGCCCGAACTGCTCGCCGACCCGCACCAGTTGCGCCAGCTCTTCTCGAACCTGCTGGCGAACGCCTTCGAAGCGCTCGGCGGCGAGGGCCACGTGGACATCACCGGCCGGCTTGAATTCGAGGATCTCGAGGCCGAGAGCCCCGACGCCGATCCGGAACCTCCGAAAGTCATCATCGAGGTACGGGACAGCGGACCGGGCATGAGCCCGGACGACCTCGAACGCATTTTCAGTCCGTTCTTCACGACGAAGCCGCAGGGCACCGGTCTCGGTCTGGCCATCGTACGCAAGGTCGTTGACGCGCACGAGGGACAGATCAAGGCCTCATCGGTGCCTGGGGAAGGCGCGACCTTCCAGGTCACGCTGCCCGTCGTGCCGTCCGAGAGGAGCATGGGGAGATAGGCATGGGACGCATTCTGGTTGTCGATGATCACGATTCACTGCGCAAGGGCCTCGTCCGCGCGCTCGGCAATGCCGGCCACGAAGTCGAGGAGGCCGCCAACGGCACGCTCGCGATCGAGCGCTTGCAGGAGAACCAGTTCGACGTGGTTCTGACCGACCTGCGCATGGGCGGGGCCGACGGCATGGACGTGCTGCGCACCACACGATCGCTGCAGCCGAACGCCGCGGTGATCCTGATGACCGCGTTCGGGTCCATCCACACGGCAGTCGAGGCCATGAAGATCGGCGCGTTCGACTTCGTGCAGAAGCCCTTCGAAATCGAGGAGATGGAGCTCAAGATCGAGAAGGCGATCGAGTTGCGTCACCTCAAGTACCAGGTCGACTACCTGCGGCACGAACAGCAGGAGGTCTACGACTTCGACCGGATCGTGGGCGCGAGCGGCGCCCTCCAGTCGGTCCTGACCATCGTCAAGAAGGTCGCCCGCAGCAACTCCACGGTGCTCATCAAGGGCGAAACCGGCACCGGCAAGGAGCTGATTGCCGGCGCGATCCACCACAATTCGCACCGGGCGAACCGGGCGTTCGTCAAGGTCAACTGCGCGGCCCTGCAGGAAAATCTCCTCGAATCGGAACTGTTCGGTCACGAAAAGGGCGCGTTCACGAGCGCCGACAAGCAGCGCATCGGCCGATTCGAACAGGCCGACGGCGGCACGCTGTTCCTCGACGAAATCGGCGACATGAGCCCGAGCACGCAGGCCAAGATCCTGCGCGTGCTGCAGGAGCACGAGTTCGAGCGGCTCGGCGGCACCCGCACGTTGCGCGTCGACGTGCGCATCATCGCGGCCACCAATCGCAACCTGTCGCAGATGGTCCAGGAAGGCCGGTTCCGCGAGGACCTGTTCTACCGGTTGAACGTCGTCTCGGTGGAGACACCGCCGCTGCGCGATCGGAAGGAAGACATCTCGGCGCTCGGCGAGTTCTTCGTCCGCCGCTTCTCGGGCGAGCTGAAGAAGAAGGTCGAGGGCATCGACCAGGACGCGCTCAAGGTCCTCATGCGGCACAACTGGCCGGGCAACATCCGCGAGCTCGAGAACGTCATCGAGCGCGCCGTGCTCCTCGCCGACGGCCTCACCGTGAGGGCCGACGACCTGCAGATTGGCGACCAGACGGCCGCCTCGAGCCAGAGCGGCGAGCGCAGCCTCGCGGTGAAGATCCCGCCGACGGGCATTCCGCTCGAAGAGATCGAACGGCAGGCCGTCGTCGAGTCTCTGCGGATGTCGAACTGGGTGCAGAAGGACGCGGCCGAGCTGCTCGGCATCAGCCCGCGCGTCATGAACTACAAGATCAAGATTCTGAACATCGAGATTCCCCGGAGCCGCCGCCACAACGGCGCGGTCGGCGAGCCGGTGACCACGAGCTAGAACGTCAATTTCCTGGGCCGGAAGCAGGACGTCCCGCGGGCGCTGAAGTTCCCAAACGCCCCTCCTTCCCGACGGACTGCTTCTGGCTATCCCCCCCTGAATCGCCGGCGCGCGGGTGCGTCTGCCGGTACACGTCGAGCAGCCGGCCCACGTCGAGGTGTGTGTAGCGCTGGGTGGTGGTGAGACGAGTGTGGCCGAGCAGTTCCTGGATGACGCGCAGGTCGGCGCCGGCCTGCAACAAATGCGTGGCGAATGTGTGGCGCAGCGCGTGCGGGCTGATGCCCTGGGCGATGGCCGCCTGCCGCACGTGCTTGCGCACGATGCGGTCGATGCTGCGCGGCGTCAACCGGCCCCCGCGCAGGTTCAGGAACAGGGCCTGCCGAGTGCGGGCCCGACGCGCGCCGGGCGCAGGACGGCGGGAAGCCGCCGCCGGCACGCCGGCGGGCGGGCGCCTCGCGGCGGTCGGCCATCATCGCCCGAACCGCCTCGGCCGTCGTGCGGTTGAAGGGCACGATGCGCTCCTTCCGCCCTTTGCCGCGGACCCGGACGACGCGGCTCGCCAGGTTCAGGTCGTCGAGATCGAGATCCGCCAACTCGCCAAGCCGCAGACCCGACGCGTAGAACAGCTCCAGGATGGCGCGGTCGCGGCGTCCGGCCGGCGTCGAACCGTCGGGGGCCTCGAGCAACCGGGTGATCTCGTCATTGCCGAGATGCGCCGGCAGGTTCTGGTCGCGCCGAGGCGCGACGATGAGCCCCGTCGGGTCGTCGGCGAGGAGGTCCTCGCGCATCAGATAACGGGCAAACGACCGCACCGCCGCCAGCCGGCGCGCGGCCGACGACCGGCTGTTGCCACGAGTGTGCAGCTCGCCGAGAAAACCGCGGACGCCGTCGGCGTCGAAGTGCGCGAGCGTCACGCCGCTCGGACGCACGCCGTGCCGTCCGGCCAGGTGCTCGACATACTGGGCGAGGTCGCTCGCATAGGCGGTTCGCGTATGCGGCGACACGTGGCGGTTGTAGCTGAGGAACTCGAGAAAGGCGCGGATGTGGTCCTTCACACCAGCACCGCGGCCTGAGCCGTCCAGGCGTCGAGGTCGTCGAGGGCCCGCCGGCTCGTCGCGAGAGCCCGGTCCTTTCGGCTTCTCGGCGGCGCGTCGAGCGGCGGGATGATGCCGAACGTGATGTTGGTCGGGTCGTAGCGTCGCGGATCGGCGTGCGAGACGTAGTAGGCGAGCGCGCCAATCGCCGTCGTCCTCGGCGCGGCGACGGGCGGCAGGCCGAGCGCAAGGCGCGCAGCGTTGCGCCCGGCGACGAGGCCCGACGAGGCCGACTCCACGTAGCCTTCGACGCCCGACACCTGGCCGGCGAAGAACAGATCCGGCCTCGCGCGCGCCTGCCACGTCTCGGCAAGCGCCGTGGGCCCGTTGATGTAGGTGTTGCGGTGGATCATCCCGTAGCGCACGAACTCGGCGTGCTCGAGTCCAGGAATCATCCGGAGCACGCGCGCCTGCTCTCCCCACTTCATCTGCGTCTGAAAGCCCACGAGGCTGTAGTGATCGCCCGCGAGCGTGTCCTGCCGGAGCTGGACGACGGCATACGGCCGGCGGCCCGTGCGCGGGTCGCGGAGGCCGGCCGGCTTCATCGGGCCGAAGCGCAGCGTGTCGGTGCCGCGGCTCGCCATCACCTCAATCGGCAGGCAGCCCTCGAAGAACTTCGTGTTGTCGAAGTCATGGCCCTCGGCCTTCTCGGCCGCCACGACCGCGGCCTGGAACCGCCGGTACTCGTCCTCGGAGAAAGGACAGTTGAGGTAGTCGCCTTCGGTGTCAACCGGGGTCCCGGAAGGTGACAGGCTCCGGTCCCACCGCGACTGGCGGAAGACCTTCGTCATGTCGATGGTCTCGGCGAGGACGATGGGGCTGATCGCGTCGAAGAACGCCAGATGGGCGCGCCCCACGAACCTGGCGATGTCGGCCGCGAGCGCCTCGGACGTGAGCGGACCGGTCGCCACGATCACCGGCGAGCCCGGCAGGGGATCCGGAATGGCCGTGACCTCGGTTCGATCGATCGTGACGAGGGGATGGCCCTCGAGTGCCGCGGTGATGCCCTCGGCAAAGCGATGGCGATCGACGGCGAGCGCCGCGCCGGCCGGCACGCGCGACTCGTCGGCCACGCGCATGACGAGCGACCCGAGCCGGCGCATCTCCTCTTTGAGCAGGCCGACGGCGTTATCGAGCTTGTCGCCGCGAAACGAGTTGCTGCACACAAGCTCGGCGAGCTTGTCGGTCTGGTGCACGGCCGTGGGCCGCACCGGACGCATCTCGTGGATGGTGACCGGCACGCCCAGTGATGCGGCCTGCCAGGCGGCTTCGCTCCCTGCCAGCCCGCCGCCGACAATGCGCACCATCACCCGGTGACGGCCTCTTCAAGCTCCGCCGTGCGCGAGTAGTCGCACTCCTCGTTGCTGCAGATGAGCTGCCGGCCGTGACGCTTCGTGATCTTCTCGGTGAGAAACGGCCGGGCGCATTTCGGACACGGCTCGGAGACAGGCTTGTTCCAGAGCGTGAAGTCGCACTTCGGGTAGTTGGCGCATCCGTAGAAGACCTTGCCCCGTCGCGACTTCCGTTCCACGATGTCGCCATCGTCTTTGGGGCACTTCACGCCGGTCGTCTTGAGCTTCACGTACTTGCAGCCGGGATAGCCCGTGCAGGCGGTGAACTCGCCGAACCGGCCCTGCTTGACGACGAGGTTCTTGCCGCAGTTCGGACACGTCTCGTCGAGCACCTGGTCGGGCTTGGCGGCCGAGACGCCCTGGCGGGTGGCGATGATCTTGCGCGTCGTCTTGCACTCGGGATAGCCGGTGCAGGCGAGGAACGGGCCGAACCGCCCGCGCCGCGCGATCATCGGACGGCCGCAGTTCTCGCAGGTTTCCTCGAGGTCCTCGGTCGACTGATCCGGCGCCTCGATTTCCTTCGTGTTCTCGCACTCGGGGTACCGCGAGCACGCCAGGAAGATGCCGAACTTGCCGGCCTTCTCCACCATCGGCGCGCCGCACACGTCGCACACCACGTCGGTGGGCTGCCCTTCCTTGAAGTTGGGCATCTCGCGGGCGGCCCGTTCGAGGTCCTTTTCGAAGCTCTTGTAGAAGCTGGCCAGGGTCTTCTTGTAGTCGGCTTCGCCGCTCTCGATCTCGTCGAGCTGGTCCTCCATGCGCGCGGTGTACTCGATGTCGAGGATGTCGTCGAACACCGGGTGCAGGAGCTTGTCGACGAGCCGCCGCCCGAGCACCGTCGGGCGGAAACGTCCCTCGACCTTGTTCACGTACTCGCGCGCCTGCAGCACCGAGATGATCGAGGCATACGTGGACGGACGACCGATGCCGTTCTCCTCGATCGCCTTGACGAGCGACCCCTCGTTGTACCGCGGCGGCGGCTGGGTGAACTTCTGATCGGGCGTGATGGCCTTGACGTCGAGCGTCTGGCCCTCGGAAAGGGCCGGCAGCTCCCCTGAGGTGGCCTCCTCATCGTCGGCCTGGCCGGGGCCGGCAGGCGCCTTGTCGGCCGGCGCCGGCTCGGCCTCCTGCCCCTGTCCGTACACGGCGAGCCAGCCGGCGAACTTGGGCACCGACCCCTTGGCGCGGAACACGTAGTCACCGGCGCCGATGTCGACCGTGGTGTCGTCGAAGAGCGCCGGCATCATCTGCGACGCGACGAACCGGTTCCAGATGAGCCGGTAGAGGTAGTACTGATCGGGGGACAGGTGCGGCCGCACGGCGTCGGGAGGATGGTCCATCGACGTCGGCCGTATGGCCTCGTGCGCGTCCTGCGCGTTCGACTTGACCTTGTACCGGTTCGGCGCCCCGGGCACGAACGCCGGGCCGAACTGCTTGCCGATGAGCTCCCGGACTTCCTCGAGGGCCTGATCGGACACGCGCACCGAGTCGGTTCGCATGTAGGTAATCAGGCCGGTCGGCGCCTCTTCCCCCGGCAACTGGATGCCCTCGTAGAGCTGCTGGGCCACCATCATGGTCTTCTTGACAGGAAAGCGGGACGCCTGTTGCAGCTTGCTCGTGATGAACGGCGGCAGCGCGTGCTTCTTCCGCTCCTTGGTCGCGACCGACGACACGACAAACGGGGCTCGCTCGAGGTCGGCAAGGATCGCCTTGGCTTCCGCCTCGTTGCGGATCCTGGCCGCGGCATCGCCCTTGCGGACGAGTCTGGCGTCGAACTCCGGGGGCACCGGCACCGGACAGGCGCGCCGTGACGTGCCAGTATTCCTCGGCGACGAACGCTTCGATCTCGCCTTCGCGGTCGCAGATGAGCTTGAGCGCCACCGACTGCACGCGCCCGGCGCTCAATCCCCGTCGCACCTTGTCCCAGAGAATCGGACTGATCTTGTAGCCCACGAGCCGGTCGAGCACCCGCCGGGCCTGCTGCGCGTCGACCATGCGCATGTCGATTGAGCCGGGATGCTCGATCGCCTCGAGAATCGCTTTCTTCGTGATCTCGTTGAACATCAGCCGGTGGACCTTCTTGCTCGCCGCTCCCAGCTCCTCGGCCAGGTGCCACCCGATCGCCTCGCCCTCGCGGTCGGGGTCGGTCGCGACGAAGATCTCGTCGGCGGCCTTGGCGGCCGCCTTGAGCTCCTTGATCACCTTCGCGCGGTCGGGCAGCACGACGTACTCGGGCACGAACCCGCCCTCGACATCGACGCCGAGCTTGCTCTTCGGCAGATCACGCACGTGGCCCATCGAGGCGATGACCTTGAAGTTCCGCCCGAGATACTTGTTGATCGTCTTCGCCTTCGCGGGCGACTCGACGACGACGAGAGACTTGGCCATAGGTTCCTTTGCTACATCTATCCTTAGCAGGTTCGTCCGGTTTTCGTGAAATTTCCGCCCCCGACCCGGACGACCCGCCCCGCGAGCTCGAGCGAGGCCAGTTCGGCCAGAAGCGCCGGCGCTTCAAGGCCCGTGAGCCGCGCCAGCTCGTCCAGACCATAGGCCTCCCCGGCCGCCATCTTCTTCTCTAAGTAACTGATCTCATTTCCCTTACTGGAAACTTGCGAAGCGGGATCGGCCTGCCGATGCCAGCCGATCTCCTCGAGGACGTCGTCAACAGTCTCGACCAGTCGCGCCCCGTCCTTTATGAGCGCATGCCCGCCCCGGTAGCGGCCCGAGGCCACGTTCCCAGGCACGGCGAGCACGTCCCGTCCCTGCTCGAGCGCCGCCCTGGCCGTGATGAGCGACCCGCTCCTCTCTGACGCCTCGATGACCACCACCGCGTGCGACAGGCCGCTGATTATGCGGTTTCTCAGGGGAAAGCGCCACGGCAGAGGCTCGGCCCCCGGCGAAAACTCGGAAACCACAACCCCGGTCTCGCAAATACGCCTCGCGAGGTCCCGGTGTTCCCGGGGGTAGACGACGTCGGCCCCGCAGCCGAGCACCGCGGTGGTGGGGGCGCCGGCACCGAGAGCGCCGTCATGAGCGGCGCCGTCGATTCCACGCGCCATGCCGCTCACCACGACGAGTCCGGCCGAGGAGAGCTCGCGGGCGAGCCGCTCGGCCACCAAGAGTCCGCTGGGCGTCGCCCGGCGAGCGCCGACGATCGCCACCGAGGGAGCGCTCAGGGTCGCAAGTCGACCGCGGAACCAGAGCACCGGGGGTGGGTCCGGGATGTGCCAGAGACGCTCCGGGTATTCCGGCTTGCCCGCGTGCAGACACTCGATCCCGCGCTCGACCGCTTCGGAAAGGGCGCGTCTGGCGCGGACCAGGGCCTCGGGGAGGGAGGCCAGCTCGGCTCCCGGCCGGGAAACCAGCCGTCCGTGCAGTTCTTCGAGCAGTGCCCTCGGCACCCCGGGGCGGCCAAGCTCGCCCGGACCGCCGGCCTCGTCGACGAGCGCCTTGAACTCCCGGGCCAGCAGCGTGCTGGCGTCGACGCGAAGAAACGGCACGGCCACGACATGCTCGTCGACGGGAAGTTGTCCTCTCCTGGTCACGCCGGGCTTTGGCGCTGCACTCACCGTGCCACAGCCGGCGCCTCCCCAGGCCTGTGATCCGGGCCTCGACGTCGCACTTCTTTCAATGCCAGCCTGGCAGCGACGCTGCAGTTCTTCCGGCCAGACAGACCGCAGCTTGACGGCGGCCCTGCCGAATGTGCCGCCCAGGACCGTACCGCGCTATAGTGGAAATATCTCGATGCGAACTCGTCTCTTGATGGCAGCCGTGCTCATCGTAGGCATGGCGGCCTCTGCCCTGGCCCAGGATCAGCGCAAGGAAGCCGAGGCCTACGTGGAATTCGGCATCACGCTGGCCCAGCGGGGCGTATGGGCGGGCGCCGTCGAACGGTTCGGCCGGGCAACGCAGCTTGACCCGACGTATGCGGCCGCGTGGAACAACCTCGGCATCGGGCTCGAACAGCAGGGCCGGTTCGACGAGGCCCGCAAGGCGTACGAACGGGCGCTCGAGATCGAGCCGGACAACACGTTCTTCCGTAATAACTACGACCTGTTCAGGGAGATCTATGACCGCCAGAACCGTCGCCGCGATCGGTAGCCTGGCCGTGGCGCTCTCGTCGGCAGGCTGCGTGAACTTCTACGAGGTCATGATCGAGACGCCGATTCAGGCGAAGCTCGACGTCTCGCAGTTCCAGCGCATCCTCGTCGCCGGCTTCGTGCCCGGTGGAACCCAGAACATCGACCCGAACACGGAAACGGCACGGCTGCTGCGGAGCCAGCTGCGCAACCGGTCCGAGATGTCGGTCATAGACGCCGACGTCATTCCGCTCGTCGAGGAAGTCGATCGCCGCCGCGTCGAAGCCGGCGAGACGATCCCGCCGCCCGATCCGAACCTGCCGCGAATCGCCACGGAGATCGACTTCGAGCCGTACCTCCCGCTCTTCAAGGACTCCGACTACTGGAAGAACGTCGGATCGGCGTACGACCAGCCGCTCATCGTGACGGGCACGGTGCTCTTCACGGAGATCTCGCGCAGCGGCCTGGTCTCGAGACCGAGCTCGGTCGTCAACCCGGTGAGCGGCCGGACCGAATACACCGAAGAGCGGCAGTGGATGGAGCAGCGCGGCTACTCGCTCATTCCGACCTTCGTGTTCATCGACGGCCGGACCGGCGAGGAGCTCTACTCCGAGTCATTCCAGGAGGACGTGCTCTACCCGTCCACGCAGAACACGCCGGCCCTGTCGGCCTATTTCGAGCTGATGGACAAGCTGCTGCCGGCTTTCCTCAACACACTGAGCACACAGAAGATCCGGGGCACGAGGGTGCTGGTGAAGTAGACGGGGCCTGGCCCCAAGTCCTTGCCTCGAATCGAGGACCGGTGCTACCCTTGGGGGTTCCGGCAGGAGCCGAATCTGGTTCCGGGGGACCGGCGTTTCTGGAGACACTGCGTCATGTTTGCCATTGTTGAAACCGGCGGCCGTCAGCGGAAAGTCGTCCCCGGCTCCGTCGTCACGATTGACCACATCGAGGCCGAACCCGGCGGCGAAGTGGCCTTCGACAAGGTCCTGCTGGTCGGACGGGAGGACGGGTCGGTCGTGACCGGCGCCCCCTACGTTCAGGGCGCGTCGGTGGTTGGCGTCGTCGAGCGTCAGTTCAAGGACAAGAAGATCCGCGTCTTCAAGATGAAGCGGCGCAAGCAGTATCGCCGGACGCGCGGGCATCGGACACAGCTCACCAGAGTGACGGTGAAGGACATCAGGCTCTAGGGCGTTCGTCATGGCACATAAAAAAGGACAGGGCAGTTCACGCAACGGCCGCGACAGCCAGTCGCAGCGGCTCGGCGTCAAGCGGTTCGACGGCAACGTCGTCACCGGCGGGTCCATCCTCGTCCGGCAGCGGGGCCGCCGTTTCCGGCCAGGCTTGAACGTCGGGCTCGGCAAGGACGACACGCTTTTTGCGAAGGTCGCCGGACGCGTGAAGTTCAGCGACCACGGCAGCCGCGGCCGCGTCATCAGCATCCTGCCGGTCGAGTGACGGCGGCCTACGGCTCGGGCCGCGAGCCGTAATCCATGTTTGTCGATGAAGTTGACATCAGCGTCGCGGCCGGCGACGGCGGCAATGGCTGCCTGAGCTTCCGTCGCGAGATGCGGGTCCCGCGCGGGGGCCCGAACGGCGGCAACGGTGGCAGCGGCGGATCGATATTTCTCGTTGCGACCCTCCACCAGAACACGCTCGTCAACTACCGATTCCATCCCGAATTCAAAGCGGAACGCGGACGCCACGGCGAAGGCTCGAACCGCACCGGACGCGACGGCGTCGACATGGTTCTCGAAGTGCCTCCCGGAACGGTGGCCTACGAGAAAGCCGGCGACGACCTCATTCCGCTCGCCGACCTGACGACGACCGGCGAGAAGGTGCTCGTCGCGAAAGGCGGCCGGGGCGGGCGAGGGAACGCGGCGTTTGCCACCTCCACCAATCGGGCGCCCCGCCGGACCGAACCCGGCGCGCCCGGAGAGGCGCGCATCCTGCGGCTGCGCTTGAAGCTCCTCGCCGATGTGGGTCTCGTCGGCTTCCCCAACGCCGGCAAGAGCACGCTGATCTCGCGCATCTCGGCCGCGCAGCCCAAGATCGCCGACTACCCGTTCACCACGCTCACGCCCAACCTCGGCGTCGTCAGGCTCGACGACGAGCGGTCGTTCGTCGTGGCCGACGTGCCCGGCCTGATCGAGGGCGCCCACGAGGGCCACGGCCTCGGCACGCGGTTCCTCGCCCACCTCGAACGCACCAAGGTCCTCGTGCACGTCATCGACGTGTCGTCGGCCACCGGCCGGGACCCGGTCGAGGACTTCGACATAATCTGCCGCGAGCTCGAGCGCTTCGCCGGGCCGGACGCCGATTCGGGCGGCCTGCTCGCAGCCAAGCCGCGCATCGCCGCCGCCAACAAGATCGACGCCCTCGACGAGCCGGACCGCCTCGAACGGCTCGCCGACCACTTGAAGGCCCTCGATGTGCCGCTCTACCCGATCTCGGCCGTCACCGGGAAGGGTCTGCCCGAGCTCGTCGAGGCCATGTGGCGGGCTGTCGCGAGCGCGACGGCCACGGTGGCCGGATGATCCGCACAGGCACGAAGCAGGGCCTGCTCGGCGGCACCTTCGATCCCGTCCACGTCGGACATCTCGGCGTGGCCGCTGCCGCCCGCCGGGCGCTTGGCCTCGACGCCGTCACCCTCTTGCCGGCGCCACTGCCGCCCCACCGGGCCGCGCCGAGCGCGTCAGCGCCGCACCGCTTTGCCATGGCGGCGCTCGCCACGCAGGATGTGCCTGACATGACGCTGTCCGATGTGGAGTTCGACTCGCCGGGCCCGTCGTACACCGATACGACGCTCGACCGGCTCTCGGCTCGCGGCATCGACACAAGAACGCTCTTCTTCATCATCGGCGCCGACGCATTCCGCGACATCGCTTCGTGGCGGAACTTCCCCGCCGTGCTCGACCGGTGCCACTTCGTGGTGGTCTCGCGGCCGGGCACGCCGGTCGAGGAACTGCGGGTCGCGCTGCGACCCCTTTCCGCTCGCATGGTGCAGGCTCCGTGCACGATACCGGCCGAACCATGTATCTTCTTGGTGGACGCGTTGACGCCGCCGGTTTCGTCGACGGACATCCGTGACAGACTGGCGTCCGGACGTCCGGTTGCCGGCCTGCTGCCGGCCTCCGTACAGGCCTACATCGAGAAGCACGGCCTGTACGGACTCTCCCGAGGAGCCGCATGACAGGAAAGTCAGAACCCAGGCCCCGCACGCGAACCCGCACCCGCACTCCTTCCTCTCGCCTTCCCGCCGCGCTCAAGCGGGGCATCGAAGCTGCTCAGGACAAGAAGGCCGTCGACCTGGTCCTGTTGGACTTGCGCAAGACGTCGGCCTTCACCGACTTCTTCGTGATCTGCACGGGCACCAACATCCGGCAGGTCCAGGCAATTGCCGACGCCGTCCAGGACGCGCTCAGAAAGAAAGGCGTCAGACCGGCGCTCGTCGAGGGGTACGAGCGCGGTGACTGGGTGCTCGTGGACTACTTCGACTTCATCTTCCACATCTTCACGCCAGCCACACGCGAGTTCTACGGGCTCGAGCGCCTCTGGGGCGACGCGGAACGCCGCGAGCTCTCGGCATAATCTGCGGCGATCGCCGCGGGCGGGGATGGCAGAATCTGCCGGACCTGCCGTAGTCCGGTCCGACAGGACGCCGCGCCGGGTCGTCCGGCTGGTGGCAAAGCGCTTGCAGCAGCGCCGCCCAGGTGCTTGCCCTCGCTGCGAATACGCTTGTCCGAGTCCTGCTGGAACCGGCGTGCGCGGTTTGCGCCGATCCGCTCGAGCAGCCGCTCGCCGGTCCACTCTGCGGTACGTGTCGCGCGGCCGTGTGCAGGCTGACCGCGCCGCTCTGCGTCATCTGTGGCGAGCCGCTGGCCTCAGCCGGCGTCTCCGGCCCGCTCTGCAGGCGTTGTGACGGGCGGAGGCCTGCGTTTCGCGTAGCCCGCAGCGTCGGCCGCTACGATGGCACCCTGCGGGAGATGATCCACGCCTTCAAGTACGGCCGCCGCCGGACGCTGTCCGTTCCGCTGGCGGCCTGGCTCGCCGACGCGGGCCGAGACCTTCTGGCAGGCGCCGACGCCGTCATTCCCGTGCCGCTCCATCCGCTGCGGGCGCTCGAGCGAGGCTTCAACCAGGCCGACGATCTGGCCCGGCTGCTCGATCGCCCCGTCTGGCGTGTGCTCCGGCGAGTCCGGCGCGGCCGCCCGCAGGCGGGCCTGCCGGCGAGCGAACGGCACGCCAACGTCCGTGACGCCTTCGGCCTCGCACCTCGCGGGCGGCTCGGAACCGGGCGTGCGCTCGGATCGCCGCCATTGCGAAACGCGGCGGTGATCCTGATTGACGATGTGATGACGACCGGCGCGACGCTCGATGCCTGCAGCCGCGTCCTCCTCCGGGCCGGCGTCAGGCGTGTCGGCGCCCTGACGGTGGCGCGATCCGCGTCAACACGGCACGCTCCACAGCCAGAGCCACGTCATCTTTCGACTGCTCGGCATCGATGACGACCCAGGCCGGTGAGGCGGCGGCCTGACGCCGGTAGCCCTCCCGGACGCGCCCGAGGAGGGCCAGGTCGCGCTCGAAGCGGTCGCGTCCCGATGCCTTCCGCGCGACGGCCGTCTCGGGCGCGATGTCGAGCAGCACCGTGACCGTCGGCTCGGGCAGAAGCCTCTGCACGTCGTCGAGCCAGCGGGCGTCGACGCCCTGCGCCTCGCCGTAGGCCAGGCTCGAGGCCCGATAGCGATCGCAGATGACGACGTGACCGGCACCCAACCACTGCTGGAGCCGCGGCAGATACTCCATCCGGTTGGCCACGTAGAGAAGCTGCAGGACGTCGGGGCCGAACTCGCGTTCGCCGGCGAGCGCCCGGGATATCTCCCGGCCGATGGGCGTGTCGTAGTCGGGAAAGGAGAGGGCGTGTACGGTTCGGCCATCCCGTTCGAGCCGAGCGCGCAGGTGACGGGTCTGCGTCTCCTTGCCGCTCTGGTCGAGGCCTTCAAACGCAATCAGCATCATTCGTCCCAGCGCAGCATGTCCTCGAGCGTCTGCCGGCGCCGGATGCGCCGCCAGCCGGTGGCGTCGACCAGCACTTCAGCCGCCGTCGGACGGCGATTGTAGTTGGAGGCCATGACCGCTCCGTAGGCTCCCGTGTCCCGAATGGCCAGCCGGTCGCCAACCTCGAGCGGCGGCAGCCGCCGGTGAGCGCCCAGCGTATCAGACGTCTCACACACCGGACCGACGACGTCGGCGTCGATCGGCGGTCCGTCACGTGGCGTGACAGGTTCGATGTGGTGGTACGCGCCGTACAACGCGGGCCTGAGCAGATCGGTCATGCCCGCATCGACGACGACGAACTGGGCTGCCGGCTCCGGTGTGCGCCGTTTGCCCGCGTCGCGCGGCCGGGCAGCGCGCGGCTTCACATCGACGACCGTCGTCACGAGAATGCCGGCGGGGCCGACGATCCACCGGCCCGGCTCCACGACGAGCAGTAGTCCCGTGTCTCGGACCGCAGGCACGATCGCCTGAGCGTACGCCTCAGGGGTCAGGACCGGGTCGTGCGGCCGGTACGGAATGCCGAGTCCGCCGCCGAGGTCGAGATGCTCGAGCATCGTGCCCTCGGCCCTGAGCGCCAGCGCCACGTCGGCCAGGGCGCGCGCCGTCTGCCTCAGCGGCTCGGGGTCGGAGATCTGCGATCCGATGTGCGCATGAAGCCCGACGAGATGGAGGGCCGGGCGCGAGGCGACGTCGCGAATCACGGCCATCGCCTCCGGGAGCGCAATGCCGAACTTCGTCGCGCGCAGACCGGTCGAGATGTGGGGATGGCTGCGCGCATCGACGTCCGGGTTGAGGCGCACGGCGATGCGCGTGCGCACGCCCCGTTCCCGCGCCAGCGCGTCGATGCGGCCGACCTCGCCGGCCGACTCGACGTTGACGGCGGCAAGCCCGAGCGCCACGGCGCGCTCCAGTTCGGCGCGGCTCTTGCCGACGCCGGTGAACACGATCTGGCCCGGCTCGAACCCTGCCCGAAGCGCCACCTCGATCTCGCCGCCGGAATTGGCATCGGCCGACGCACCGAGCGTGCGCATGAGCCTGGCGATGCCGAGCGTAGAGTTGGCCTTGAGGGCGTAGTGCAGCCGATGCGGACAGCCGGAGAGCGCCGTGTCGAGCGCGTGAAAGCGGTCGGCGATGAGTGCCGCACTGTAGACGTGCACCGGCGTGCC
The DNA here is from genome assembly GCA_963752045.1 of uncultured Acidobacteriota bacterium. GTDB lineage: Bacteria > Acidobacteriota > Vicinamibacteria > Vicinamibacterales > SCN-69-37 > DATKDF01. The sequence continues at coordinate 251,464 of CAVVWN010000007.1, forward strand.
CGCTTCGCGGGCAATCCGGCCGACATGCACGTGATCGCAGTGGAGGTCGCCCTGCCGTCGCTCGAATCCCGACACGCGACCCGAGATTGTATCCGCGAACCAACTGGCGCGTCTGTACCCGTCAGTCCGGCAGGCGACGGCTGTCCCCGACGATCTCGCCGGCTACGGCGTAGTAGCCGTGCCGGTAGAGCACTTTGACGTTCGGCCGGCTGACTTCGATGCGAATCTGCCGGTACGCGCCGTCCCAGTCCCCATTCGTCGGCACGTAGCCAAGGACGTATTGAAAGCGGGTGGCGACGTCGAGGCGGTTCATCGCGTGCTCGCCCGTCCGAAACGCCCAGGCTTGTCCGCCGGACAGGTCCGCCATGGCGCGCATGCCGCGCACGGTGAAGGTCTGGTTGAAGACCTGTGACGGCGTCGGCACGGCCGGAATGGGCCCGCGCGGACCGGCGACTGGCGCCGCCACGACGCCGCCGGTGTGAATGAGATCGAGCGCGACTCTCGCGTCGGAGGCAAGCGCGGCCAGTCGATCCTCGTCATTGCTGTCGTGAAGTCCGAGCGCGCCTTCGACCGAGACGAGCAGCAGGTGCTTCTCGCCATCGACGTGCCGCAGGTAGTCGAGCCCCTTGTGGACGTTGCCAAGGTCGGTGAGCGCGGCCACCGCCCGTCCGATGTAGTCCTCGTAATAGCGCCCGAGCAGGCCGTCGTCCATGGCCTCGCTGAGCCCGGGAAGCTGGCCGTCACGCGCCCCGAACCGGGCCATCGCCGCGTCCGTCTCGGCCGGCCGGCCCGCGGCGAGCGCGGCCCGGGCTTCGTCGCGGCGCATCCCGGCAGGTGGATCCGGCAGGGTGAACCCGCCGTAGAGGCCGGTACCGAACACGTCATCAATCCGGTTCTGGATGAAGACGGGCATCTCGGCCGGACCGAGCACTCCCATCACGAGGTTCTGGTTCTGCGCGATGAGCGCTTCGATCTCCGTGTGGGCGGCCTCGTAGCGTTCGATGAGGTCGGCCACAGACGCATGGTCGGTCGTGAAGTCCGTCGCGCGGTTGTAGCCGATGACCGCCACCTGGTCCTGGGGCAGCAGACGCTCCCGCAGGAAATCGGCCAGCGCGTCGAAGATCTTGACGGGGCCGGTCTGCCGGCCGCGGCCGACCACGATCAGGAAGACGCGCCGGTTCTGGGGCGTCAGGCTCCCGGTCGCCATCACCATCGGCCCGGCTGAAAGGGGCGCGCTCGCCGCCGCAGGCTCGGCCGAAAGCTCCGACCGCAGGAACTCCTGGATCGTCTGCGGCACGTCGTCCTCGAGAATCGTGAAGTCGCCGCGGACGAGGTCGGTGATCGGCTGCCCGTAGGGGTCGAGGACGCGAACGACCACCGGCACCATCGTGACGCCGGCCCGGAACTGCGCGCCGGGCCGACGCTCCTGGGTCGCGTCGGCCGAGAGCACAAGGGTGCCCACGAGCGTCAGTCCGACGCCTGCGGCAATGCTCCTGGTCATGCGCACCATGGCTTTCGAGAGATGGCCGATGCCCCAATCATACGTCAGCGCGGAATGTTATGATCCGCGGACGATTCGCCGCCTGTTCCACTCATGCCGAGCGACCCGAACCCGTCTCCCGCGTCCGACATGGACGAGCTGATCGCCCGGTGCCTCAGCGGCGACCAGGTCGCGTGGGAGCAGATCGTTCGTCAGCACTGGCGCAAGGTCTTCAATCTGGCCTACAAGTTCGTGGGCCGGCACGACGAAGCGGAAGATCTGACTCAGGACATCTTCCTGAAGATCTTCAAGGCCCTGCACACGTTCGATCGACGGGCCAACTTCCAGACCTGGCTCATCAGCATCAGCCGCAACCTGTGCATCGACCACTACCGGAGCGTGCGCAAGGAACGCGAAACGATGGCGCGGGAAGTCGATGCGTCGACGTTGAAACCGGTGTCGCGCGAGCAGAGCCCGCACGGCTACGTGGAACAGCAGGACCTGCGTCATCTCATTCGGCGGGCCCTGGCCGAACTGCCGCCGAGCCTGCGCGAGGCCGTCGTGCTGCGCGACCTGAAGGAATTTTCCTATCAGGAAATTGCCGACAAGCTCAGCCTGCCGGAAGGCACGGTCAAGTCGCGGATCAACCGCGGGCGGCTCGAACTTGGCCGGCAGCTTCGTCGTCTTCAGTCTCAGGGACCGGCGCCTGCGCCGATGCCCACCGGAGGGGATACATGAACGTGACGACCCGGCACATCGGTGACATCGTGGTACTGCAGGTCAGCGAGCCCAGGCTCACCTACCCGATCCTGGCGGACTTCGCCACGGCGGCAACGGATCTCATCGGCGCCGGCCAGAAGAAGATCCTGGTGGACCTGACGCCGGTGGCCTACGTCGACAGCGCCACGATCGGCTGCCTCATGGACCTCTACCGTCAGGCCACCAGTGCGGGCGGCACCTTCAAGCTCTCCGGCGTGCAGAAGCGGGTTGAGACGATGCTCACGATGACCGGCGCCCACAACTTCCTCGAGGTGCACGCCGATCAGGCGAGCGCCCTGGCGAGCTTCGGAGGCTAGATATGCGGACCATCAAGACGACCTCCGGAACCACGATTGAGCTCGACGGCGACGTGCTCGCTGTCATCGAAACGGTGTCGCGCGACCTGCTCCGACGGCAGGAGCTCGACTACGGCTTCGAAGACGTGGACCGCGAGTTCGACCACCTCGTGGGCCAGCTGTCGGACGAGGAGCTGCGGAGCTACCTGAAGGAAAGCCTGTTCATGAGCTTCAACCGGTTCGAAAATGACCGCCTGAGTCACGTCGTCAGAAAGGCGACGAGCGCGAAGGAGGAGTGAGCGCCCCGAGCCGGGGTCAGTTGGCGATGACGGGATGGTCCGCCGCAGCCCGCAAGCCGGCGTGAACCGCGGACAGATCCACCGATTCGACGAACTGCCAGGCATCGCTCTGGCGCAGCACCTCGGCGGCAAGCGCCGTATGCAGCGCGTGACCGCCGCGATGCACGACGAGATGCCCCACGATCGGGTGGCCCACGAGCGCGAGATCGCCGACCACATCGAGAATCTTGTGCCGGACGAACTCGTCCTCGAAGCGCAACGGGTTGAGCACGCCCGTCTCGCCGAGCACCACCGCATTCTCGAGTGACCCGCCGAGCGCCATGCCGCGCTGGCGCAGCATTTCGACTTCCTTCAGAAAACCGAACGTGCGGGCCGGCGCGATCTCGTTCGCAAATACCTGCTCATCGAGGTACAGCGTCTTCTGCTGGAGCCGGAGCAGCGGGTGGTTGAAGCTGATCGTGTAGCTGACCTTGAACCGGTCGGCCGGATAGAGCGCAATCCGCTTGTCGTCCTGCTGCACGTGAATGGGACGCAGGATCTGGATGATCTTCCGCTGGACGCCCAGTTCCTTCACGCCCGCGTCCTGAATCAGGTAGACCCAGGGCGCCGAGCTGCCGTCCATGATCGGGACTTCAGAGTGATTCAACTCGACGAGCACGTTGTCGACACCCAGACTCCGCAGCGCGGCCAGCAAGTGCTCGACCGTCTCCACCGTCGCCTGGTTGGCAGTGAGGCCGGTCTGCAGATGCTGATGGGCGCCGAGATGCGAGACGTGCGCCGGAATCTCCACGCCGCCGAGGTCCACGCGACGGAAGCGGATGCCGGTGTTCGCCGCCGCGGGCTTCAGGGAAACCGTGACCTTCTGGCCGGAATGGAGGCCAATCCCTGCGCAGTGAACCGTTCGGCGAAGCGTACGTTGGGCTGCCATTCTCGGGCACTACATCCTTAAGCAATCAGGCTGCCAACGCAACCATGGCGCACATACTTACACACAACACCTTTGTATTCAATGACTTGAAACATATGAGAGCCGTAGGAATCTGCTCCGACCGCAGCAAGTGTGGCCCTGCAGCCACACCAGAATCTGGCACCCCGTGTCAGGCGGGCCACACCAGCCTTCACGACGCGGCCACCCGACTGCTCCGGCCGAGCGCCTCGGACAGAAACATGCCGGTCGCCGAACCGGGCACCTTCGCGACGGCTTCGGGCGGGCCCGCGGCCACGAGCCGACCGCCTTCGTCGCCGCCTTCAGGACCGAGGTCGATCACCCAGTCGGCAGACTTGATGACGTCCAGGTTGTGCTCGATGACGACGACGGTGTTTCCCTGATCGACCAGCTTGCCGAGCACGTCGAGCAGCCGCCGGACGTCCTCGAAATGCAGCCCCGTGGTGGGCTCGTCCAGGATGTAGAGCGTGCGGCCCGTGCTCCGCCGGGCCAGCTCGCGGCCGAGCTTCACCCGCTGCGCCTCGCCGCCGGAGAGCGTCGTGGCCGACTGGCCCAGCCTGATGTAGCCGAGGCCCACGTCCTGCAGCGTGCGCAGCTTGAGGGCCATCGGCGGGAAGTTCTCGACGAGCGGCAGCGCCTGGCTGACCGTCAGGTCCAGAACCTCGGCAATCGACTTGCCCCTGTACTTGATGTCGAGCGTCTCGCGGTTGTATCTCCGGCCCTTGCATTCTTCGCACGTGACGTACACGTCCGGCAGGAAGTGCATCTCGATGGCAATCACGCCGTCGCCCTGGCACGTCTCGCATCGGCCGCCTTTGACGTTGAACGAGAACCGGCCGGCCTTGTAGCCGCGCGCGCGCGACTCGGGCAGCATCGCGAAGAGCTCCCGCACGAACGTGAAGAGCCCCGTGTAGGTAGCCGGATTGGACCTCGGCGTGCGGCCGATCGGAGACTGGTCGATCTGGATGACCTTGTCGACGAGGTCGATGCCTTCGATGCCGCGGTGCGGGCCCGGCTCGTCGGAGGCACGGTAGAGGGTCTTCGCGAGCGATCGGTAGAGAATCTCGTTGACCAGGGTCGACTTGCCGGAACCGCTCACACCGGTCACCGCGACGAGCGTGCCAATCGGAAACCGGACGTCGATCTGCTTGAGGTTGTTCGCCGAGGCGCCCCGGACGACGAGCGCGCCGCGGTCTGCCCGCCGGCGCGCCGCTGGCACCTCGATCCGCCGGGCCCCGCAGAGGTAGGCTCCCGTCATCGACGCGCCCGGCTGCGCCAGCAGTTGCTGCGGCAGGCCCTGGAAGATGACCTCGCCGCCGTGGTCACCCGCACCAGGTCCGAGGTCTATCAGGTAGTCGGCCGTGCGAATCGTCTCCTCGTCGTGCTCGACGACGAGCACGGTATTGCCCAGGTTCCGGAGCCGGCCGAGCGTCGAAAGCAGGCGGCGGTTGTCGCGCTGATGCAGGCCGATTGACGGCTCGTCGAGCACGTACAGCACGCCGGTCAGCTGGGATCCAATCTGCGTGGCGAGACGGATCCGCTGCCCCTCGCCGCCCGAGAGCGTCGCCGCACCGCGGCCGAGCGTCAGGTAGCCCACGCCGACATCGTTCAGGAACCGCAACCGGTCGCGAATCTCCCGCAGCACGCGGCCGGCGATGAGGTGCTCGCGTTCGGTCAGCTCGAGCGCCTCGAACACGGGCAGGGCGTCGGCGAGCGGCACGTCGACGTACTCCGACAGGCGCTTGCCCTTGACTCGCACGGACCGGCTTTCCGGACGAAGCCGCTCGCCGCCGCATTCCGGACACGGCTGAAGCGCGCGGTACGGCTCGAGCGATTCCTGGTCGGTCCACGATCCGTCCTCGAACCGGCGGCGCAGGTTTGGGATGATCCCCTCGAAACCGGCGCCGAACGGATCGGCCTTCACGCGGCGCCTGGCCGGCTTCGCCGCCGGTCGGGCCGAGTCGGCACCGGCACCGCGGCGGCCGGGCGGGCCGTGGAGCACGATGTCCCGCAGGCGCTTCGACAGCTTCCCGAACGGCACGGTCGGATCGATGCCGAACGTCTGCGACAGGCCCGCGAACATCTCCTTCATCAGCCGCTCGTCGCCGCCAGCCCAGGGCGCCACGGCCCCTTCGGCGAGCGACTTGGAGTCGTCGGGCACCACGCGCGCCGGGTCGAAATCGTAGACCGAGCCGAGCCCCTGGCAGGCGCGGCAGGCGCCGTGCGGCGAATTGAAGGAGAAGGCCCGCGGCGTCATCTCCGGTACGCTGACGTCGCAGACGGGGCAGGCCAGCCGGCGCGAGAAGAGCCGGTCACCGCCCTCGAGCGTGTTGATCACGACGATGTCGTCGGCGAGCTTCAACGCCAGCTGAATCGAATCGGTCAGCCGCCGCTCGATGCCCGACTTGACGATGAGCCGGTCGACGAGCACGTCAATCGAGTGGTTCTTCCGGCGCTCCAGCACGATCTCGTCGTCGAGCGCCATGAAGCGGCCGTCGACCCGGACCCGGGTGAACCCGCGGGTCCGAAGCGCCGCGAGCTCGCGCTTGAACTCACCCTTGCGCCCCCTGACGATCGGCGCCAGCACGTTGATGCGCTCGTCGGTCGGGTACGTCATCACCATGTCGAGGATGCGCTCGAGCGACTGCGACGCAATCTCCCGATCGCAGTTCGGACAATGCGGGATCCCGATGTTGGCGAAGAGCAGCCGCAGGTAGTCGTAGATCTCGGTCACGGTCCCGACGGTCGACCGGGGATTGGACGCCGTTGTCTTCTGTTCGATGGAAATGGCTGGCGACAGCCCCTCGATCAGATCGACGTCCGGCTTCTCCATCTGCTCGAGAAACTGGCGGGCGTAAGCCGAGAGCGACTCGACGTACCGCCGCTGCCCCTCGGCATAGATGGTGTCGAAGGCCAGCGACGACTTGCCCGAGCCGGAGAGGCCCGTGATGACGACGAGCCGGTCGCGCGGCAGGTCGACGTCGATGTTCCGGAGGTTGTGGACGCGCGCTCCCCGAACGGCGATCCAGTCGTGTGCCATGCGCTCTAGGCCGACAATCAGGCGGACAACCCAAAAGGATCATTCTACCTGCGCGGGCGCGGGGGCGCCAGCGCCGTCGGCTAGAGGCCGGCCAGCACGTCGTCGGTGTCCGCGCCGACGTCCGGCGCGGGCCGAAGGTCGACGGGCGTCGAGAGAAACGGCGGGCGCATCGCGCGGGCGCCATGGCCCGCCCGGGTCACCGCCTGCCGGGCAATGACATGAGGATCGGCGAGCGCCTCGGCCGGGCGATTCACCGGCGTCAGGCACACGTCGTGCGACGAGAAGAACGCGATCCACTCGTCGCGCGAGCGTTCGGCGAACACGCGGCCGACCTCCGCGATGAGCGCCGCCTGGTCCGATTCGTCCGAGAGATGGCGCTCGACCAGATCGGGTCGACCTACTGCGGCGCAGAACGAATGCCAGAACTTCGGCTCGAGCGCGCCGAGCGCCACCCGCTCGCCATCGGCGGTCCGGTACACGTTGTAGCAGGCGTGCCGGCCGAACGTCGGCAACTCGCCCTCGGCCGTCACGCCGCCCTCGACGAGCTCGCGCGCGGCGGGCAGCATGACCCAGTAGAGCGCCGCCTCGTGCATCGAGATGTCGAGTGCCGCGCCTTCGCCGTGCCGCTCGCGGCCGAAGAGGGCCGCCAGAATGCCGATGACCGCATGCGCGGCCCCGCCGCCCACATCGGCGATGAACATCCTCGGCAGCGTCAGCGGATCTGGCCGATCGGCACTGAGCAGGCCGGAGACCGCCACGTAGTTGAGGTCGTGGCCGGGCCGCTCGGCATACGGCCCGGTCTGCCCGTAACCCGTAATCGCGCAGTGGATGATGCGCGGGTTGCGGGCCCGCACCTGTTCGGCGGACACCCCCAGACGTCGCGCCGTGCCGGGACGAAAGCTCTCGATGACGACGTCGGCGCGCGCGGTCAGCCTCTCCACGATCGCGCGGCCGGCCGCCGTCTTCAGATCCACGCCCACGCTCTTCTTGCCCCTGTTGAGCAGCAGGTCGTAGAGACCCCGCCCGCCGACGAGCGGCGGCAGCCGCCGCATGGGATCCCCGCCAGCCGGGTCCTCGATCTTGATGACCTCCGCACCAAGCTCGGCCAGCATGAGCGTGGCGAACGCACCGGGTAGCAGACGCGTGAGATCGATGACTCGGACGCCGGACAGCGGTTGGGCCATGAATCGAGCAGCGGAATGCTATCATCCACGCCTCCCGGAGCCTTCATGACCATACCGGCAGTCCGAACGCCTTCACTGGCCCTTTCGCTGATACCCGTGCTCGTGCTCGTCACGCTGCTCTCCGCATCGGTCGTGCTCTTCGGCGACGGATCGTCGAGCGGCCCGAACCAGATCGCGCTCATGCTTGCAGCCTCCGTTGGCGGGGCGCTCGGCATCTCGCTCGGCTATCCGTGGCGCGATCTCGAGAAAGGCATCGTCCACGGCATTTCCCTGGCCATGGGCGCGATTCTGATTCTCCTCGTGGTGGGCGCGCTCATCGGCTCCTGGATTCTCGCCGGCATCGTTCCGACGATGATCTACTACGGCCTCCAGATTCTGACGCCGGCGGTCTTCTTCCCGAGCGCCTGCGTGCTCTGCTCGTTCGTGGCGCTCGCGACAGGCAGCTCGTGGACGACGGCCGGAACCGTGGGCGTGGCGCTCATCGGCATTGCCGCCGCGCAGGATCTGAACCTGGGCCTGGCGGCCGGCGCCGTGATTTCCGGCGCGTACTTCGGCGACAAGATGTCTCCCCTCTCGGACACCACGAACCTCGCGCCGGCAATGGCCGGCACGGAGCTCTTCACGCACATCCGGCACATGGCATGGACGACGACGCCAAGCATTCTGCTGGCCGTCGTGCTGTTTGCGGTGGTGGGCCTCCAGGCCGGCGCACCGCGAGATACGGCGGCCGTGGGCCTCATCCTCGATTCCCTCGGAGGCAGCTTCCGTATCGGTGCTCACCTGCTGATTCCGCTCGTGCTCGTGCTCATCCTCGTCGTCCGGAGGATGCCGGCCCTGCCGGCGCTGCTCATCGGATCGCTCACCGGGTGCCTCTTCGCCGTGCTGTTCCAGCAGGATGCCGTGCTCGCCTACGCCAACAGCCCCGAGCTGCCGTCATGGGCGGCCCTGCTCAAGGGTGCGTGGATGTCGCTCTTCGACGGCTACTCGCTGCAATCGGGAAATCAGGCGCTCGACAACCTGCTGTCGCGCGGCGGCATGAGCAGCATGCTGAGCACGACCTGGCTGATTCTGTCGGCCATGACATTCGGCGCGGTCATGGAGACGACCGGCATGCTGCAACGAATCGCGCAGGCGATCCTGGGCGCGGTCAGAGGCACGGGCAGCCTGATCGCCGCGACGCTCGGCACGTCGATCGGCATGAACATCATCGCGTCCGATCAGTACATGGCCATCGTCCTGCCCGGCCGCATGTTCCGCGCCGAGTTCGCCAGGCGTGGCCTGGCGCCACAGAACCTCTCTCGAACACTCGAGGACGCCGGCACGCTGACCTCGCCGCTCGTGCCATGGAACACCTGCGGCGCCTTCATGGCTCAGACGCTGGGTGTCGCGACCGCCACGTACCTGCCGTTTGCGTTCTTCAACTTGATCAACCCGGTCGTCGCGGCGATCTACGGGTTCACGGGATTCACGATCACCAGGATGGCGCCAGACGAAGCCGGCGACAGCTAACCCCGGTGGCCACCCGGGTTAGAACGCGCGGGCGAGGGGCTTGAGGTCGTTGTCGAACCGCCAGACCGTGTCGTTCGAGACGAGCACCAGCCCGCCGCCCGGGTCGAACGCCACGCCGACGAGCGTCGGGGCGGCGACGACGAGCTCCGGGGCGGTCCCCTCACCCGACACGTCGAACCGGTACAGGCCGGCTGCGCCGGCAAGGGCTTCGGCCACGTACAGATGTCCGGCCGAGTCGAACGCCAGCCCCTGGGGCCGGCCGAACCCGTCGCAGGCTATCTCGACAATCCGCTCGGGCGTCACGCGGTAGACCACGTCGTGCGTTGACAGCGTTGGCGCCGTTACGTACAGGCATCCATCAGGACCGAAAGCCAGGTGGAACGCGGCCACGCTCGCCGGCAGGGTGGCGAACGTCTCCACCTGGCGATCGGGAGTGACCACGAAGATCGATCCGGATCGATCGCCGACGAAGACGCGGCCATCGGCCGAGCAGGCCACTCCAGTCGGCACGCCGAGCTCACTTGCGAAGACCTCGGCGCGGTCGCCAGCATCCAGCCGGTAGACGAGCCCTTCGAACCGGCTCGACACGTAGAGCTCACCGCCCGGGCCGAGCGCGAGTGACGTCGGATTGCCCAGCTCGGCCGCGATCGGTTCTCGGGCGCCGCCGGCGTCGACCCGGTACAAGGAAACGGGGGCCTTGGTCGATCGATCGCCGCTGTCGGTGACATACAGACCTCGGTCGGCACCGAATGCCGGGCTGTCGACCAGGCGGAGGCCGGTCGCGAGCACACGGGCAACCTCGAGGTAGGCCGTCTCTCCTGGCAGCTCGTCGATTCGGAGCGGCATCGTGCCGCCGACGGCGCCCGGCGGCACCGTGACGCGCAGATGATCGCGCGACGCCGACACGACGAACGCATCGTCGGTGCCAACGAGCACGTGCGGCGGACCGTCGGAAGGCACCGGCAGATGTGTCCCGGACACGAGCACGCGCCCGCCGGGCACGACCCAGTTCGGTCTGACGGACGAAATGGTGTGAGTCACTGGGACCGCTATGTATCTTCCAGCTCGACGTTCCAGTACACGTAGTCGCGCCAGCTTTCCGGCGCGTTACGCAGCCCGAACGTGATGCGCACGGCCGGTGCGCGGGCGGGACGCTTGGGCACACGAATCAGGTGCATGCCCGCCTGTTCGGGCGTTCGGCCGCCCTTCCGGCGGTTGCACGTGATGCAGCACGTGACGATGTTCTCCCAGTCCTTCCGGCCGCCTTGCGCGACCGGTGTCACGTGATCGAAAGTGAGCTCCGCCGTCGGGAAGCCGTGCCCGCAGTACTGGCACTGGTGCTTGTCTCGAGCGTAGATGTTGGCCCGCGAGAACGGCACGTACTCGGCAGTCCGCCGGATTCTGATCCGGCGCAGCAGCCGGATGACCGATGGCAGCTTGATGGCGAACGAGACCGAGCGCACCTCGCGCTCGTACACGGCGACGATCTCGACCTTGCCCTGGCACCAGAGCGTGATCGCCTTCTGCCAGTGCACGACTCGCAGGGGCTCGTACGTCGCATTCAGCAGTAGCGTCTGTTCCATGACCGAACTGCGCCATTCTGGCCATTTGCCGGAGTCTTGTCAAGGCGTGATAAGACGTAACGCCAATGTTATCAGCTGTTTATGACCACCGGCGCGGCGGCTGTCGCGACGGGGTGCCGCGGCCGATAGTGCCGGATGGAATGACAATCGCCCGCGCCCAGGTCCGTCTGCCCCTGCTCGCAACCGTCGTCGCCGCACTCCTGTCGGGAGCCTGTGCCTCCGGTCCGGCGACGACCGGTCCGCTGGCTTTTCCCGGTGCGCCGGCGCCATCTCGGTCCGCGCGTGACCGAGCGGACGCCATCGCGATGGGATCGGCCGTCGGGGAAACGGCCCTCGCCTTTGTCGGCACGCCGTACCGGTTGGGTGGCGAAAGTCCCGGCGAGGGGTTCGACTGCAGCGGGCTCGTGCGGTACGCCCTCGCACAGCATCAGGTCGCGATGCCGCGCACGGTAGCGGAGCAGTACTCGGTCGGGCAACCGGTTGGGGCCGACGCGCTGCAGCCCGGCGATCTCATTTTCTTCTCCACCATCGGCCCTGGTGCCACCCACGTCGGCATCGTGCTCGACGGCGGCCGCGCGGCCACGTTCGTGCACGCGCCGAGCGAAGGTGGTGCCGTGCGCGTCGAACGGTTCTCGGCGGGCTACTGGCGGTCGCGCTTCGTCGGCGGCCGTCGCCTGTTCTGAGCGACCGACCCGCTCGAGTGCGACCTCAGCGCATTCTCCTGAGAATGATCTCCTGCCGCCGCAGCAGGCGCTGGTTCGGCTTGGCGGGACTGTAGACCCTCGGATTGATGAGCGCGCCCGCCAGGAGCGCCGCCTGCTCGCGATCGAGACTGCTCGCCGGCACGCCAAAATACGCTTGTGCGGCGGCTTCGGCCCCCCAGATGCCGTCGCCCCACTCGACGAGGTTCAAGTAGAGCTCGAGGATGCGCCGCTTCGGCAACTCGGCCTCGAGCCGGCGCGCGACGAACAGTTCCACGACCTTGCGGGAGGGATCGCGTGACGGCGAGAGGTACAGGTTCTTGGCAAGCTGCTGCGTGATCGTGGAGGCGCCGCGGAACTCCCCGTCACCGAGCCCCTCCGTGAAGGCGACGCGCATCTCGTAGGCATCGACTCCCGAGTGGTCCCAGAAGGCCGCGTCCTCGGAGACGACGACGGCGCGCTGCAGGAGCGGCGAGATCCGGTTGAGGGGAACCCACGACTGACGGGGGCGATAGTCGCGACCTTGCGCCCGGGCCTCGTCGGCGCGTCGGGTCATGAACGCGGTCGTCGTTGGATTGGCGGTTCCGAGCGGACGCACGTCTGGAGCGGTGAGCCACAGGTAGCCCAACACTGCCAGGCCCACGGCGGCCGCAGCCTCCAGGACGCGAAGCGCCCGCGACAGCCAGGCCGGTCGCCTGCGACGCACCCGATCACCCGCCTACGACGATACGGATGCGTTCGCCCGCGCGGGGTGGCTCTCCCGGGTCGTATCCATTCATGATGGCGAGCGCCGACGGCTTGACGCGGCCGCCGGCCTGCCGGGCGATCGAGTCCCACGTGTCGCCGCTCGTCGCGATCCGGAAGTCGATGCGATCGGGCTGCAAAGCGTCGGCCTCCGCCTGGCCGAGCTCGCGGAACGACGAAATGCCGGCCGAGAACGCGTCGGCCACGCGCGAGAACTCACCCGACGGGGCCAGTCCCGCCACGAGAAAGACCTGGCGGCCCATCTGCACGTGCGCGACCCGCGCCGCAAGCGATTGATTCTCGAGCGTCGCCTCGTACGTCCCGACGTACGCCGAAAGGCCGTTGACTTGCTCGCGCCGGCCGGACACCTCCGTGAACCCGGCCTTCGTCATGTTCCCGCGAGCTGTCTCTTCCAGAGATCCGGACGGATTCGGCACGAGACGCAGCACCATGCCGACCGTGCCGGCCTCGCTCTCGACGGCCGTCACCTGCTCGTCGGTGTTGCTGACCTCCCACCCGTCTGGAAACCGGAGCGCAAACCGCATGACCGGATGGAGAAAATCCGATCCGCGTACGAACCCCTTCTCACGGCTGTCGCCGAATACCACCCCGTCAATCCGCCGCTCGAACTCGGACCTGTTGGTGGCCGTGGCCTCCGCCGACCGGGCTGCCGACACCGCTTCCTGCACCCTGGTGACCCGATCGGCCGCCGGCGGATGCGTCAGGGCCCAGTTGGGTACGCCACGGCTCGATCCGGATGCTTCGTCGAGGCGGCTGAGCGTCGCGAGAAGCCCGGGCATTCCACCGGGATCCCAGCCCTCGGAGGCGGCGTAGCGGACGCCGAGCTGATCGGCTTCGAGCTCGGCGTCGCGGCCGTGTTTGAGGAACATCAGGCCGAACGCGACGCCGGCCAGCCCCTGAAACGGCCGAATCTCTGGCAGGAACACGCCTCCGATGGCGAGACCTCCGCTCGCGAGCAACTGCCGGGAGTAGGCATCGACGCCGTGGCGGGCGTCGACGTGCCCGATCTCATGGCCCATGACGGCGGCAAGCTCGGCCTCGTCTCGCAGAAACGGCAGGATGCCGCGTGTGATGTAGACGAATCCCCCGGGCAAAGCAAAAGCATTCACAGCCTGTTCGTCCACCACGGTGAACGTCCACGGGATCTCCGGGCGAAACGATGCGCGCACCAGTTGCCTGCCCACGCGGTCGACGTACTGCTGCAGCTCGGCGTCGGCGTACACCCCCATCTGCTCGCGCACCTGCTGGTCGCTTTCTCGACCGATCTGGATTTCTTCCTGTTCGGAGATGAGCACGAGCTGCCGGCGGCCGGTGGCCGGGTTGGTGGCACACCCGACAGCGACGACGAGAGCGAGCATCACCAGGCGCTTGGATCGCATGCCACCTATTCTATGCATCGGGGCGCGAAGCCCGCCCAACGCGCGGCCGTCACGAGAGGATGTCGGCGAGTGCGGAGGTCAGCCGGCGCACGTTCTCGGCCGTCGAGCCGGATCCCATCAAGCCAACCCGCCAGATCTGTCCGGCCAGCGGACCGAGGCCGGCACCAACTTCGATGCCGTAATCGGCAAGCAGCCTTGCGCGGACGTCGGCCTCGGCCACGCCGACCGGCACACGGACGGCATTCAGGCTCCACAGCCGTTCGCCCTCCGGCGGCAGGAGCGACAGCCCGAGGCCGTCGAGCGCGGCGACGAGCGCGCGATGGGTGGCCTCGTGCCGTTTCCATCGCGCGTCGAGCCCCTCGGCTTCGACCTCGACGAGAGCGGCATGGAGCGCGTAGACGAGCGGCGCCGAGATCGTGTGGTGGTACTTGCGGCGGACCCAGTAGTCCTCGAGGAGGGCCAGGTCCAGATAGAAGCTGCGGCAGGCCACCCGGCGTTCGAGGGCGCGCGGGCCGAACGTCACCGGCGAGAGACCGGACGGAGCGCCGAGCCCCTTCTGCGAGCATGAGTAGCAGACGTCGATGCCCCAGCCGCCCACGTCGACCGGCATCGCGCCGAGCGAGGTGACGGCATCGACAATCACGAGCGCCCCGGCCTCGCGCGCCAGACGCGCGATTTCGGCCACGGGATTCTCGACGCCGGTGGACGTCTCCGCGTGGACGAGGGCGACAAGATCCGCCGGCCGCCCGGCCAGCGCGGCCGCGACATCGTCCGGATCGGCTGCCCGTCCCCACGGGGCGTCCACCCGCGCGACGTCGGCCCCGTACCGCTCCAGAATCTGGGCCAGCCGGTCGCCGAAGTACCCGGTGACGACGACCAGCGCGCGCCGGCCAGGCTCGGTGACGTTGGCGACGGCCGCCTCCATCGCGGAGGTGCCCGTTCCCGATGTTGCCAGCGTGACAGCCCCGGCTTCGGCCCTGAAGACGCGCGACAAGCGTGCTCGGATTCCGTCGAGCAGCGCCAAGACGTCCGGATCGAGGTGCGAGCGCGGAGCGGCGCCGAGCGCCGCCATCACTGCCGGCGAAACGGGGGACGGTCCGGGGCCGAGCAGCAGGCGTTCAGTCGTCGGGAGTGACATGTCGTCCTCACACGGGCGCGCGATCGGGAGCGTGCTCGGGATCGGCGGAACGGAACGTCGCGAGCGCCGCCAGGATCTCCGAGCGCGCGGCTGCTGACAGGGCAGGTAACGGCGCGCGGACGGGACCGCCGTGGTAGCCGCACGAATCGAGTGCGGCCTTGAGCCCGGCCACGCCATGCACGGTGGACACGAGCTGGGCAATTCTGACAATGCGGCGCTGCAGAGCGAGTGCCGCCTGATGACGACCGGCGCGGTAATGCTCGACGAGCTCGACGCAGGCATCGGGCAGCACGTTGGCCACGGCCAGGATGCCGCCGACCGCACCGGAGCAGAGCGCCGGGTACAGCACGGGCGCCCAGCCGGTCAACACGGCAAAGCGGCCGGGCCGCACGGCCGAGAATTCGCCCAGCCTGTCGAGGTCCGCGCTCGTCTCCTTGATACCGGCGATGTTCGCGTGGTCGGCCAGGGCCGCAACGAGCGCTGGCGTGAAGCTGAATCCCGTAACGGCCGGGAGGTTGTACAGCAGGACGGGCACGGGAGAGGCGTCGGCAACGGCCGTGTAGTGCGCGGTGAGCGCGGCAGCCGTCATCTGCGTGCGGAAGAACGATGGCGCCCGGACGAGCACGGCATCGGCACCGAGGTTGGCCGCGCGCACGCTCGCGGCCACGGTGGCGCGCGTCGATTCCCGCCCGGTCCCGACAATCAGGACCCGATCGCGAGGCACCTGCCCTCGAACGGCCGCAATCACCCGATCGGATTCCTCCTCGGTGAGCAGCGCAGCCTCGCCATTCGACCCGAGGGCCAGGATGCCGGCCAGCCGCGTGGTCATCCATCGCCCGACGTTGCTCGCGATGGCTTCCGTGTCGAGCTCTCCCGTACGGTCGTCGAAGACCGTGGGCATGGGCGGAAAGATGCCGTGCAACCGATCGTCCGTCACTATCGAGGAGGCTATGCGGGCGGCCCGACCGCTGTCAATTTCTCAGGGAACCCAGTCCGGTGCCCGAACGGAAACCTGGCCGGTAGCGGCCGCAGGTCGGTATCCTGTAAGGAGGTCAGGAGACACAACCATGCCTGTGTTCAGTCGTCGCGCCAGCTACTGCCTGGCCGTTCCCGTGCTCGTGGCACTCGTCGGCGCCTCCGCCGCCGCGCAGACCGCCACGCTGCCGATGGTGTTCTCGGGTCAGCTCATCAACCTCGACACGCGCATCAACCTGCCCAAACAGACGCCCGTCGACATCACCATCACGCGGTGGTCTTCAGCCGGAGAGCGCGAACAACTGCTCACCGTGCTCCGGGAGCGTGGCCGGGACGGACTGCTGGAGATGATGCAGACGGTTCCCCGCATCGGCACGATTCGCATTCCGGGCTCGCTCAACTACGACTTCCACTTCGCCCTTCGGGGCGAGGCCCCTGGCGGCGGAATGGCGGTCACGCTCATCGCCGACCGGCCCGTGGGATTCGCAGAGGCGGTCGAAGGCCCTCGCACGCTCGACTACCGGTTCATGGTGCTGCAGATTCAGGTCAACTCCATCGGCCGCGGCGGCGGCCAGTTGTCGATGGTGACCAAAGTGGAGGTGGACCGCGTGACCGGTGAGATCAACCTCGAGACCTGGGAGAACCTGTTCGTCACGTTGCGCGATCTCCGCCGCACGTCCGGCCGATAGGCTGGATCAGGCGGGACGGTCCTGAGAAGCGGGACGGTCACTGAGCAGCAGCACGGTCTGGGGTGCGCGCGGCCGACCGAGCAGCTGCACGCCCAGCACGACCACGAACATGGCCGCAGCCGGCGCGAGCATCCACGGCGCGTCGGCCATGACCCGCGGGTTGCCTGCGTCCTGCAGGAGCGTTCCCCAACTCGCCCGCGGCTCGGCGAACCCGAGACCGAGGTACGACACGGTGGCTTCCGCCACGAGCAGAGCAGGCACGAGGAGCAGTGCCTCGACCCAGACGAATCCCCGCGCCGCCGGCAACAGCCGGGTCATCAGGTAGAACGGACCGGCGCCGAGCGCGACGGCCGCCTCGGCGTATTCCCTCCGGCGCTCGGCGGCGACGATTGCCCGCACGCCTCGGGCGACGTGCGGCCAGGCGGCGACGGAAAACAGCGCGGCCATCAGCCAGAAGACCTGCCACGTCGACAGCGTCAGCGGCAGGACGCCCCGCAGCACGAGCACCAGATATGCCGCCGGCAGGATCAGGACGAAGTCCGCGATGGCCATGAGCCAGAGATCCGTTCGACCGCCCAACGTGCCGGCGGCGCCGCCGACGAGGATCCCGATGCCAAGCGCCCCGAGGAGCCCAATGACCGTCACACCGAGCGAAACGCGCGCACCCTCGAGCAGGCGCGCGAACAGGTCTCGACCGAGCGCGTCCGCACCGATCAGCAGGAGCGGCCCCGCCTCGGGATCGACCGAGAGCAGGCGCCCGCCCTGCAACCAGCGGATGGCTGCCGGCCGCGATGTGTCCGCCCGGTAGCGGCGAGCGAGTCGGTCTTCCAGCACGAGCGGGTAGACGAACGGCGCACGCAACCCGTGGCCGTCCCACACGTGAATGCGCATCGGTGGAGCAAAGGCCCGATCGGGAAACTGCTCGGTCGGGTCGTGCGGCGAGACCACAGGTGCGAGGAGCACCAGGAGGGCCATCACGCCGAGCAGCATGGCGCCGGCCGTCTCGGCGACCGGACGGCCGCGAGCGGTGGAGGTGGGCCGGCCGGCGGTCCTCATGGTTCCGTCACGCGGGGATCGACCAGCGCGCGAAGCAGGTCAGCCACGATGTTGCCGACGGCGATGAACGTGGCGCCGGCGAGCGCGCAGCCGGCGAGCAGGTAGAGGTCGCGCGCGATGAGCGCATCGTAGGTGAGCCGGCCGAGGCCCGGCCAGGAGGTGACGACCTCGACGGCAAGCGAGCCGCTGAACAGGCTCCCGATCACGATGCCGTAGACGCCAAGCACCGGACGAAGCGACTGGCGCCCGGCATGAACCCAGACGAGACGCCGCGGCGTGATTCCGCGAGCGGCCGCGGCCGCAAGGTCCGGTCTGCCCATGACGTCGGCCGTCGCTTGCGCCTGCAGCCGTTCGAGGCCGGCGGCGAGCGGAAGCGCCAGCGCGAGCGTCGGCACGGCATAACTGCCGGCCGATACCGAGAACAGGCCGGTCTTGACGGCGACGAGCAGCAGGGCGAACGCCGCGATGATCGGCGGACAGGCAATGAGCACTGTCGATACCGCTCCGACCAGATGCGACAGCCACCCTTCCGGCCGCGAGCCTGTCAGAATCCCCAGAGGCAGGCCGATGAGCGTGGCCAGGACGAGCGCGGATGTGGCCAGGCCCGCGGTCCGGACAACGCGGCTGCCGAGCAGCTGCGAAACCGGCTGATTGAACCGGCTCGACCGACCGAGATCGAACTGCGAGAGGCCGACGAGCCATTCGCTGAGTTGCACGTGGGCCGGCCGGTCGAGACCGAGGCGCGCGCGCGCGGCGTCGACCGACGTCGCGTCGGCACCGGACAGGACGAGCGACGCCGTGGCGTCACCCGGCATCAGTCGCGCCAGCACGAGCGCGCTCGACGAGACGAGCAGGACGAAGAGGACGCCGGAGAGCACCCGACGAACGAGGAACGCGGCAAGCGTCCTCGTCACCGGCCTGCCGAGGTCTCCGCCGCCGCCACCGACAGCACTTCCGCGTTCCAGAGGATGGCCGGCTGCAGGACGGAGGGCATCGCGCCGGTCACCCGCGCGCTCGTGGCATAGGTGACGTGCGGAGCGGCGAAATAGAGGATGGGGAGGTGCTGGGCGAGCGTCCGCTGCGCCTCTCCGAACAGCCGATGGCGCTCGGATTCGTCGAGCGTGGTGGACTGCCGGAGCATCAGATCGTCGATGCGGGCCTCCCAGTCGGTGGCCGGCGTCGCCTGCCCAGGGTTCCACAGGTGCAGGGAACCCGAGCTCATCCACAGCTCCATGCTGCGCGCGGGATCGAGCGAATCGAACACGAAATAGAAATACATCGCGTCGTAGTCACGGGCAGTCCATCGCGCGACCATGGCATTCACTTCGAGCGGAACAACATCGACGTCGAGCCCCACACGCCGCAGCTGTTCCTGGACCATCGACAGGGACCGCGTGCGAATGCTGCTGCCGGTCCCCGTGAGAATGGTAAAACGTGCCGGCTCGCCCCGCTGGTCCTCGAGCATTCCGTCGCCGTCGGTGTCGCGAAGGCCCACCGATGCCAGAAGGCTGCGGGCCTGACTCTGATCGAAATCGGTGCGGGGCAGGTCCGGCAGGAACCAATCTCCGTGACCCGGTGTGACGGGGCCGAAGATGGGCTCGGCCGCGCCGAGAAACACCGTGTCGACCATCGCCTGGCGGTCGACGGCAAACGACACCGCCCGGCGGAACGCCTCCTCATGCAGCCAGGTGCGCCCGCCGTTCGCACTCGGAGTGAGGTTGAACCACAGCGCGTGCGGGCTGATGGTCACGCCGGCGCTCGCGAGCCGCACCCGGCCCCGGGCTTCGAGTTCGCGCATGGCGGCATGATCCTCGGCCCGGATCTCATCGGTCGTCAAGTCGATGTCGCCGGCCTCGAGGCGGAGCATCTCGGTGCTCTGGTCGGACACCACCTGGACCTCGAGCTCGTCGAGGTACGGCAGGGGCCGGCCCGCGTCGTCGCGCTTCCAGAACCGCGGATTGCGCCTGAAGACGAGCCGCTCTCCTGGAGCGTGGTCGGCGAGCACGAACGGGCCGAGGCCGGCCAGGTCCTCGGGAGAGGTCCCGACGCCCCAGGCGTCCCGAAACGTGCCGCCGGCAAGTTCCGCGGCGAGCTTGTGTCGCGGAAGAATCGGAAGGGGATCGAGAATGGCAAGCCCGGGACCGTACGGTGCGGGGAAGCGCAGGACGACGGCGGAGGGGCCGACGGTCTCGACCGAGAGTGGCTGTCCGTTGATCCGGAGGCTCGAGGCGAGTTCGCTGCCCACCTGCTCGTCGTAGAGAGCCTCGAACGTGAACGCGACGTCGGCCGACGTGAATGGCGTCCCGTCGGCGAACGTGGCACCCTCGATGAGTTGCAGGGTCCACGAGAGACCGTCGGCCGAAGCCTGCCACTCTTTCGCCAACCTGGGCTCGATCTCGCCGGTTGTCCGGTTCACCCGCACCAGGGTGGCCTGAGTGAGTCTGGTAAAGACGTCGGCGGCGAACGTCTGGGACACGAGTCTGTTGAAGGTCGCCGGTTCCGATCTCAAAGTTGCAATCAGGCGCCCGCCTGACGGGGGTAGGGTCGGCTCACCCGCCCGGTTGAGCCCCCATCGAATGACAAAAATGAAAGCAGAAGCCGCCAATAACACGAAGACAATACGAAAATTTCTCGTCATAGCAGCTTTGCTCCGGCCCTGATTACGTTTCCGAAATCACGTCCTGACAGCTCTGACAGTTCTGCTGTTGGTGCAGGCCTGGATTCCACCCGTTTCTTCGTCTCGTGCCGCCTTCGGCAACCACTTCTGATCCGATACTGACGAATCCGTAAGCGGTACGCGAGATTTGTGTACCAATCCGCCTCGAATCAAGCCTTTGATGACAGGAATGTCTGGGAAGTGCCCGGATTTCAAAAGTGATCGACTGGTACGGTACATGCGTTACGAAAGTGGCTGGAAGAGGACAAATGTGTCTTCTTTCCCCGAGTTGGATTGCATTTATGAAACTCCGTAACGCTGCACTGACTTCTCGTTCAGCCCGCCTGCTGGGTCTTATCGGCCTCACGGCGGCTTGGCTTCTGGTGCCGACTCCGGCCGACGCCCAGCGGCGCGCCCGGATGTCGCAGCCCGTCGCCGAGCACGTCGCCGAGCTTCGGTCGGAGAGCCTGAACGTCCTGTATGAAGGCCCCCAGGCCGAAGTCGATCGCCTGGCTCAGACCTACGGCGTGGATATCGTCCGGCGCCTCGAGATGGGCGCGGTGCTGTCGGGGTCCGGGCACGAGTTGATGTCGCTTTCGACCGACCGCGGCGTACGGGCGCTTCATGAAGACGGACTGGTCTTCAGCACGATGGCGACGGCGGCGCGGTCCACCGGAGCGAGCGACCTGTGGCGCACGCCAGGCGGGTCGGGGTTTGGCGGGTACACGGGTCGTGGAGTGACGGTGGCGCTCATTGACTCCGGCGTGTCGCCGCACTCCGACATTGAAGATCGCCTGCTCTACTCGTATGACTTTACCGGCGGCAACGGCGACGACCTGTACGGGCACGGCACTCACCTGGCGGGCATCATTGCCGGCTCCGGCCGTGGCAGCCGCACGATCGACGGCAGCCAGTACATCGGCGTGGCGCCCGGTGCGGCCATCGTCAGCCTCAAGGTCCTTGGCGCCGACGGCACGGGCTATGTGTCTGACGTCATCGCGGCGATTGAGTTTGCCGTCGCAAATCGGCAGCTTCTCGGCATTCGCGTATTGAACCTTTCGCTGGGCATGGCGCCCTCCGGTTCGTATCGGGACGACCCGATGGCGCACGCCGTCGAGCGAGCCCGTGAGGCCGGCCTGGTCGTGGTGGCCTCGGCTGGAAACATGGGCAAGACCTCGTCCGGTGATCCGATCGTGGGTGCCGTGGTCTCGCCCGGCTACACTCCCGGCGCACTGACGGTAGGCGCACTCAACACGCGGGGCACGCTCTCGAGGGCCGACGACGCGGTTGCGAGTTACAGCTCGAGGGGCCCGGTGGGCAACCCGGATGAGCCGTCGACCTGGGAGCTCAAGCCGGACCTGGTGGCGCCCGGCAACGCGCTGATCTCCACGGCGGCGGTCGGCAGCTGGATTTGGGAGACCTTTCCCGAGCGGCATGTGATCGGCGAGCGCGGCGGTGCTTATCTGACGCTCTCCGGGTCGAGCCAGGCGGCGGCCGTCGTCGCGGGCGCTGCGGCTCAGCTCATTCAGGCTCGTCCGGATATCACGCCTGACGAAGTCAAGTTCGCGCTGCAGGTACTCGGCCGAACATCTCGAGGGTTTCGGCCTGATCGAACAGGGCGCGGGAAGCCTGAACGTGCCGCTCGCGATGGCAGTGGCCAAGAGCCGTTTCCTGCTGGGTGTTCCCAAGACCTACGAAATCGGCGGCGAGCGCATCGAAGCCGGTCAGATCGCGTTCGCTAACACGATGGTCTGGGGCAGCCGAGCCGCTGACAGCAGTCCCGTCGAACCCAACACGATGGTCTGGGGTAGTCGCAGCTGCGGGAACACGATGGTTTGGGGCAGCCGGAGTGAAGGGCCTGCCGAGGCGAACACGATGGTTTGGGGAAGTCGTGGCGAAACCGCAGAGGCCAACACCATGGTTTGGGGTAGTCGGTCGAAGTCAGAAGAAGTCGACGCCAACACAATGGTCTGGGGCAGTTCGGTTTGCGGGAACACGATGGTCTGGGGCAGCCGTGACGCCGTAGCCGAAGCCAACACGATGGTCTGGGGTAGCCGTGACGCGGTCGCGGAGGCCAACACCATGGTCTGGGGTAGCCGTGACGCCGTAGCCGAAGCCAACACGATGGTCTGGGGTAGCCGTGACGCGGTCGCGGAGGCCAACACCATGGTCTGGGGTAGCCGTGACGCCGTAGCCGAAGCGAACACGATGGTCTGGGGTAGCCGCGACGCCGTCGCGGAGGCCAACACCATGGTCTGGGGTAGCCGCGATGCCGTTGCGGAAGCCAATACCATGGTTTGGGGTAGCTCCGTGTGTGGCAGCACGATGGTGTGGGGGAGCGCTAGCAGGGGCCCGCTTGAGAGCAACACCATGGTCTGGGGCAGTCGGACTGATGACCGAGCAGATGCAGACACTATGGTCTGGGGCAGCTATGTCTGCGGTGAGATTCGCGACGACTTGCTGGCCCCCCAAGCCGCCCAGAGCCAAGGAGTAGTGAGGGCGGTTCCTATCGCCTGGAGGGGCGTGCCCCAGTACGGAGGCCTCATTCTCTGGGGCAACACCATGGTATGGGGTTCCCGGACGGTCATTGGCAACACCATGGTCTGGGGTAGCAGGCTGGACTCGGACGCATTGGTCTGGGGAAGCACGATGGTTTGGGGCAGTAGCCTCTCGACCCCGGCTGACCAGGCTGGCGCTAACACGATGGTATGGGGAAGCACCATGGTGTGGGGTAGTCGGGCTGGGCAGGCCTTGACGTGGGCCAGCACGATGGTCTGGGGCAGCTAAACATGGGCTCCGATGGGCAACTGCTATTTGGCATCAAGCTTGCTGAAAAGGAGGGGCAGATGACGACTCAGTCGATCATCCTCTGGACTTAACGAGGGTTCAGAAGACGGAGGCGAGCGATGAACCTGACTACGATCTTGGTGTGGAGCTAGGCCGAAGCCCGAGGGGTTGAAGCTGCTTTCAGCCACCCCCTAGTAGTTGAAGCCCCACCGACCGATAAGTCGGTCGGCAATGGCACCCGTTGGCCGACCCAAGTTCTCGAGACGACTCCAAGCCTACGTCGCGTCCGTGGCCCTTCTGGGCGCATGTGCAGTCGCCGTCAGTCTCGTCGATCTCGCAGATCAGCTTCCGGAATGGCGAGGCCAGTGGCTGGCGCTCGTGATGCTCACGGTCGTGAGCGGTCTACTGCCAGTCAAGTTACCTACGGTCAACGTCAGCATTTCCATTTCTGAAACATTTGTCATCGCGGGCACCCTGCTCTTTGGAGTGTCAGGGGGGACTGTTCTCGTACTCCTGGATGCCCTTTTCATCTCGCTCAGACTCTACTGGTCGAGAGGACTCAAGTGGCAGCAGGTTCTCTTCAATCTTGCAGCTCCACCGCTCTCGATCTGGCTGGCCGCGAGCATCGCCGGCGTCAAACCCCTATACGCCACTGACCCGGTATTCGGCGGCTGGTTTGTTGGCCAACTGACACTGTTCACCACTCTGTACTTTCTCTTCAACAGTTGGCTGCTTACCATCGCGTTGGCGTTGCAGCAGCGCCTCAGGGCACGCGACCTTTGGTGGCGTCACTTCCGAGAACTACTCGTCAACTACGGTGCGGGTGGCTCCGTTGCAGCTCTCCTGGTCTACAACACAAGAACGGTAGACCCCTACTTCGTCGCGGCGACGATTCCCCTGCTCATTGTCTTGTTTCTCACGTACCAATGGGCCAATCGCCGCGTGGAGGCCGAGCGCGAGAAGACCCAAGAGTTGAACAGGGTCTTTCTATCAACAATAGAAGCTCTCGCCCTGGCCATTGACGCGAAAGACCAGGTCACTCACGGACACATTCGGCGGGTACAGAGCTATACGATGGCCTTGGCGGATGCCGTCGGGGTCCAGGATCAGAAGCAACTCGACGCTCTCCGGGCCGCAGCTCTGCTTCACGATACCGGCAAGCTAGCAGTTCCAGAGTACATCCTGAACAAACCTGGCCCACTGACCGCCTCGGAGTACGAGAGAATGAAAGTCCATGCGGCTGTGGGCGCCGATATTCTCAAATCGATCGACTTCCCTTATCCAGTGGAACCTATCGTCCGCCACCACCATGAGAACTGGGACGGTTCTGGATATCCGGCTGGTTTGAAAGGACCTGAGATCCCCCTTGGCGCGCGTATCCTGTCCGTCGTCGACTGCTACGACGCCCTCACGTCTGACCGCCCTTATCGCCCGAGATACAGCCGTGACCATGCCGAACAGGTCTTGAGAGAGCGCCGCGGGACTATGTACGATCCTTGGATAGTTGACGGCTTTCTACAGATCCTGGACGAGCTTGAGCGGGCGGAATCTGCAGAAATGAAGAGTACCCGCCAAGATCACTCATGGTCGTCAAGTGTCGCGCCTGAACAACTCGACGTCATCAGCGCCACCACGGCAGAAGACCGTGAATTCAACGAACTCCGACGGGAACTGCCCAAAGCAGCGTCGGTTCACGATGCGGCCCAGTCGCTCTTCAGGCACGTCCGCCGCATAGTGCCGGCCGTGAGCGCTTGCTACTTCTCGCCTGCAAGCGACGGGACAGACCTGGTTCCGTTGGCCTGCTCTGGAAATGCAACTCCGATCTTGCAGGACTTGCGAATCCCTGTGGGCGACAGAATCTCAGGATGGGCTATGGCGAACAGCCAGGTCGTCCAAAACTCCAATGCCGCGCTCGAACTCGGACCGGTTGTTCGCACTCTTTCAGTACCTCTTAGATACGCGGTGGCGGTGCCGGTCCTTGATCGTCAGAACGCGCCAGTAGGTGTCGCGAGCTTCTACGGGAGCGACCCCTTCAGCAGCGACCATCTGAGGATGCTCGAAAGCGCGGTTACTCTATTCGCGGCCGCCGTTTGCGCCAACGCTGCGGGGTCCGCCGACAGACCCGCTCCGCGAGAGGCCGCGAATTCCGGCCCGCGAATCCACTAGCCTCCCCCCAGCGCGACACTGCGAATCAGTCGCCCGGCTGGCCCGCGACTTCTGCTATCGTCCTGAGATCGAGATGGCCCACCTCATGGGAGGCCGCATGAGCAGAACTGATCCGACCGCCCGAAAAGCTTCGGCAGAAGATGCACGGCATGCAGCAGGTTCCCGGTCCATTGACAGCCGGGTGTGTACAGCTGAGTCCCTTTATCAGTCTGGGAGGACCGCTGCACTAGTAGCGGAGCTTGGGGACGTCGAGTCCCTGCAGACCGACACAGAGTCGATGGTCCGCCTGCTAATGCTGAAGGGGATGGCTCTGTTCGACGTAGGAGAAGTCACCAGGTCAATCGGGGTACTAGCACAAGCGGTTCTGCTCGCAGGACGCGTGTCCGCGGAACTTGAGTTCTCCGCGGCTTTTGCTCTCTTTGTGAGGCGGAGCGACTTTCAGCCGCCTGCGCAGGTATTGCAGGACTTGGCCCAACTGCGGCAACTTGCTGCCAGAGTCGGTGCTGGCCATTCACTTTCCAGTCTCTGCCTCGCGGTGGCGAGACTTGAAGGGCACCGTGGCTCTTGCTCGAACGCCCACGAACAACTTGAGAACGGTCGAAAGTTCGCATCCTCCAGCGCCGGCCCTTCTCTTACGCTGTCGTTTGATCTGGTCGAGGCTGGGCTTGAGTCGATCGCAGGGAACATCGACCGCGCGAGAAGACTCGCTGAGAGTTGCTATGAGACAGCCTCCGCCTGCGGCTTCCTGAAGTACCGCGTGGGTTCTGCGACCACGTTGGCTCTGCTTTCCCTGTATGCTGGCCGAGCCAAACTGGCCAGACGTCTTGTGCAAGAGGTACTCACGACGTCTGAGGGCTTCACGTATGTGCAACTCGGGGCACTAGATACGCTGGCGCAAGTCGAATTGCGCGATGGCAACCTCGGGGCCTGTTTGGAGTTACTGGAACGTTGCCGAGAAGTGACCCGCCGGGAAGACCTGCCGGCTCGCTCCTGGTACGATCTCGCCCATCAGCAGACGCGCTGTACTTATCACGAACTGCTGGAGGACTGGGACGCGGTCCTGGCCATCGTCGACGAGGTTGACGGAGAACTGGCCCGACGGCAGTTCAGGGCGGTGCGCACCTCATTGCTTGGCGCCAAAGCCAGGGCCCTCGCGCATCTCGGGCGGCACGGCGAGGCCAACCGCGCGCTCGCCGTGGCCGTGCGCACCTGTCCTCGCGGCGCCGTCGACCCGTTGATCGGGCTCGAAGCCTCCCGCGCCGTCTGCGCCACGCTCGGCGGCGACCGCGACAGCGGCAACCGGTTCTTCGACAGCGCGCTCACGGCAGCCAGGTCGATTGGCCACCGCTACCACGAATGGTGGATCGAACACGCCCGCACGGCCGTCACGCCGGCGCCGGCCGTCGCCCTCGCCGCGCGCCGAGATCGCGACACCACGGACACCGCCATGCTCCTGAGCGACGTCGCCACCATCCTCGGCGCCGGCCACTCCATCGACCTGCTGGCCCACCGCGTGACCGCGATTCTCGAAACCACGGCCATGCGGTCGCGCCTCGAGGTCCAGAGCGAATCCGGGCTGCCCTACGACCCGACACCCTCGACCTCCTGCGAGGCCTCACCCGCCGACGATGCCCCTCACACGTTCCGCATCCGGATCCGGGGCTCGGATCGGCAGGTCGCGATTGCGGTGCGCGACGTGTCGTCCATCGACGAGATCTCCCTGCTCAAGGCCCTGGCCGACCTCGTGCGCGCCGCCGTCAGCCGCACGACCGACACCGACGACGAAGAGCAGAACCTCTGGCCGCGAACGCTCGTGCAGGTCGGCGAAGACGCCGTGTTCAGGTCCCCCCGCACGGTGGAACTCGTCGGCATCGCCGCGCGCCTGGCCGATTCGAACGCACCCGTGCTCATCACGGGCGAAACGGGCACCGGCAAGGAAGTCCTCGCCAGACTGGTTCACCAGCACAGCAAGGTCAGGCGCGGTCCGTTCTTCCCGATCAACTGCGCTTCCCTCAAGCGGGATCTGGTCGAAAGCGAGCTCTTCGGCCATCGCCGGGGCGCGTTCACCGGCGCCGTCGAAAACGCCCTCGGTGCCGTGCGCGCCGCCGAGGGTGGCACCTTCTTCCTGGACGAAATCGGCGAGCTGGACCTCGCCGTGCAGGCAAAGCTGCTCCGGTTTCTCGAAACCGGAGAAATCACGCCGGTGGGCGAACCCAGGTCCATCAAGGTCAACGTCCGCTTCGTGGCCGCGACAAACGCGGACCTCGATGCCCTGGCCGCCGCGGGCGCGTTCCGCCAGGATCTGCTCTACCGCATCAACCCGATGAAGATCGCGCTGCCGCCCCTGCGCGAACGCAAAGACGAGATCCCGGCCCTCGCCTCGCTCTTCGTCTCCCGGTTCACGCGCGAGTACAACCGCTCCGGCCTCCGCCTGGGCGACGACCTGATCGCCGCGCTCCTGCTCTACGACTGGCCCGGCAACATCCGGCAGCTCAAGAGCGAAATCGGCCGCATCGTCCTGCTGGCCGTCGACGGCCAGACGCTTTCGAGCGCGGACCTGCAGCCGGAGATCACACGCGCCTGGTACGCGGCACGGCCAGCCCACGCCGACACCGGGGATCGGAACGTGGTGGAGATCAGGCTCGATCAGCCCTTCGAACAGGGCCGCGAGCAACTGGAGCGCGCGTTCATCGAAGCCGCCCTCAAGACCTCGGGCGGCCGTGTTGCCGAAGCCGCCCAGCTTCTCGGCCTGTCGCGGAAAGGCCTGTTCCTCAAACGCCGTCGCTACGGCCTCGCCGGCTGAGCCACGCCAGCGGAGAACGCCATGAGAAAGACGCTCGTCGCCTCCATCGCCCTGCTCGTTTTCGTCACGACGCTCCAGAGCCAGACGAAACCTCCCGTGACACGCGCTGACTACGGCAAGTGGGAGTCGGTTTCACTTCCGTTCCGTGGCGCGGTCTCGGCCGACGGGCGATGGCTCGCGATCGGCATCAGCCGGAGTAATCGCGAGAACGAACTTCGCCTGCTGCGCCTCGACGATGGCCACACCGTCACGGTGCCGTACGGCGGCCAGCCGGTGTTCACGGAGGGCTCGACGTGGGCGGCCTATTCCATCGGCTACTCCCCGGCCGAGCAGGATCGCATGCGCGAAGCCCGCGAGCCGGTTCAGAACAAGCTGGGACTGGCCAACCTGTCCACGGCCGAGACGACCATCATCGACGGCGTGCAGTCCTTCGCGCTGAGCGGCGACGGCCGGTTCATCGCGATGCGACGCTACCCGCCGCAGCCAGCGGGCGGCGCCGCACCGGCCGGTGCAGGTCGAGCCGGCGGCCGCGGCGGTCGCGGGGGCGCTGGCGCTCCCTCCGACGGCGACGAAGACCCCGCTGGAGTCACCGTCATCGTCCGCTCGCTCGAGAGCGGGACGGAGACGACATTTGGCAACGTGTCGGGCTTCGCATGGCAGGACGGCGCGACGACGCACCTTCTGGCAATGACGATTGCCGCAGACGGCCGCAGCGGCAACGGTGTGCATCTGTTCGACCCGGCCACGGGCGTTCTCCGCGTGCTCGACTCGGCATCGTCGATCTACTCGGGCCTGTCGTGGCGCGACGACTCGGCGGATCTGGCCGTGCTCAAGGCCAGGACGGACGACAGTCGCGACGGCCCGACCCAGGTACTGCTCGCCTGGCGCGGCCTCGGCTCCACCTCCGAGCGCGCCCTGAGCTTCGACCCAATTGCCGCGACTGACTTCCCCACCGGCCGTCGCACGGTCACGTTCCGCGCGCCGTCCTGGTCCGACGACGGCACCCGGCTGTTCGTGGGCATCGCCGACTGGCGCGACAAGCCACCGGCCGCGCCCTCCGGACGAGGCGCGGGACGGAGCGGACGCGGAGCGAACGCCGTAGAAGGCGGAGAGCCGGACCAGGCCGCAGGCCGCGGGCGCCAGAGCGGAACGACGGCCGCGCCCGAGCCGGCCGACGTCGACATCTGGCACTGGAAGGACTCGACGGTCATGGCCCGCCAGAAGACGGCGGCCGCCCAGGACCGGCGCCGGAACCTTCTGTCGGTCTGGCACCTCGAATCCGGCCGATTCGTACAACTGGCGCAGTCTTCGAGCGAACAGGTCACGCCAATCGAGGGCACGAACCTCGCTTTCGTCGAAGAATGGTCTGCCTACGACATGCAGCGGTCGATTGGACGGCCGGCATCGGATCTGTACGTCGCCGATCTCACCACGGGGGCACGCTCGAAACTTATCGAACGCCTCGAGGGCGGGCGGCCGTCGGTCAGCCCGGCCGGACGATACGTGCTGTACCTGAATGGCGATCACTGGTGGACGTTGAATCTGTCGACCCGAGCTGCCACCAACATCACGCGCGGCATTCGCACGTCGTTCGTGGACCGGGACTCGGACTCCACCGCGCCCGGGCGGCCGGCCTTTGGCGTAGCTGGATGGACTCGTGACGACGGACGCGTGCTGCTCTACGACGAATTCGACATCTGGAGCGTCGCGCCCGATGGTTCCGGCGGGACGAAGCTGACAAACGGCGCAGCCGATGAAGCGCGCCACCGTTACGTGACGCTCGACGCCGACGCCGAGTTCATCGACCTCGCCAGGCCGGTCTATGTCAGCGTGTTCGGCGCGAAGTCCAAGAAGTCCGGCTACGGCCTGCTGCGGCCGGACGGCACGGTCGAGCGCCTGATCTTCGCCGACCAGGCCGTGACCAGTCTCACGAAAGCCCGTGACCGAGACGTCTTCGCGTTCATGGCCCAGGCTCATGACGACTCGCCGGACGTGTTCGTGTCCGGGCCCCAGTTGGCCAACCCGAGGCCGGTCACCGCCACCAACGCCTTCCAGGCCGACTACGCCTGGAGCCGCAGCGAGATTGTCGAGTACACGAGCGAGACGGGCGTCCCGCTCCAGGGCGCGCTCTACTATCCGGCCGGCTACGAGCCGGGCAGGACGTATCCGATGATCGTCTATCTCTACGAGACGCTCTCGGATAACGTGCACCGCTACGTGGCGCCGTCGGACACGAGCTACTACAACACGACGGTATTCACGAGCCAGGGCTACTTCGTCCTGCAGCCGGATATCGTGTTTCGCCCGCGGGAACCTGGTCTCTCAGTCGTCGAGTGCGTCCGCCCGGCCGTCAAGGCCGTTGTCGACAAGGGACTGGCCGACGCCGCCCGCGTCGGCGTGGTCGGGCATTCGTGGGGCGGCTTCGACACGGCGTTTCTCGCCACCCACACGACGACGTTCGCCGCCGCCGTGGCGGGCGCGCCCATCACCAACCTCGTCAGCAACTACGGCAACCATCACTGGAGCTCCGGCATCGCCGAAACCGATCACATCGAAACCGGCCAGCAGCGCATGGTGGTGCCCATCTACGAAGACCTCGACGCCTACATCCGCAACTCGGCCGTCTACAACGTCAGGACCATGGTGACGCCGCTGCTCCTGATGACCGGCGACAACGACGGCACGGTCTTCTGGCACCAGTCGGTGGAGCTGTACAACATCGCCAGGCGGGCCGGCAAGAACGTGGTCATGCTCGTCTACAACGGCGAGGACCACGGGCTGCGCACCGAGAAGAACCAGATCGACTACCAGCGTCGCATTCTCGACTGGTTCGGCCACTACCTCAAGGGCGACGAGGCACAGAAATGGATCGTCGAGGGCCGGACGTTCCTCGAGCGGGAATCACGGTGAGGCCAGGCGCGGGCCGGTCGGTCTATCGCGCGGCCTGAATCTCCCTGGCGACGCGCTCGACCTCGGCCCACACACGCAGCAGGTTGCCGCTCCACAGCTGGCCAATCTGCTCCTCGGTGTAGCCGCGGCGCACGAGCTCGAGCGTCACGTTGAAGGTCTCGGCAGCGCTGTTCCAGCCGTCCACGCCACCGCCGCCATCGAAGTCGGACGAAATGCCGACGTGGTCGATGCCGATGAGCTTCACGGCATAGTCGATGTGGTCCACGAAGTCCTGAACCGTCGCGCGGCCCGCCGGCGGGTACTGCGCGTCGATACGCGCCAGCGCAAGGTCGTACTCGGTGCGCTGCGCTGGCGTCAGAGCGTCGAGGGCCGGGTTCTGGCCACCACGCCCACCACGGCCACCGCGACCGCCGGCCGGGTTGTTCGGATCTTCGACGTTGCAGGGCGGTTCGCCGCCGGCGCCTCGTCCCGCTCCTCCGCGCCCGCCACCGCCGCCCGCGCCGCCACCGCGGCGTCCGCCGCCGCCCGTGTCGAGACCGAAGCGCGCGCGCAGAGCCGTCATCGCCGCAGACCGCGCCGCGGCAACTCCCGGCGGATCCGCCTTGACGTACGACGAGAATGCCACCGTCTGGATCACGCCGCCGTTGGCCTTGAGCGCCATCAGCATCTCGTCGTCCATGTTCCGGCTGTGGTCGGCGAGCGAGCGCACGGCCGAGTGCGACGCAATCACCGGCGCCCGGGACAGCGCCATGGCCTGGAGCGCCGACGCCTTCGACGGATGCGAGATGTCGACCATGATGCCCCACCGGTTCATCTCGGCAATCACCTGGCGGCCAAGCGGGCTCAGGCCGCCATGCAGCCAGAGATTGTCACGCTCGCCGGTGTTGGAATCCGAAAGCTGGCTGTGGCCGTTGTGGGCGAGCGACATGTACCGCCCGCCCCGGTCGAAGAATTCCTTGACGCGCGCGATGTCCGTGCCGAGCGAATAGCCGTTCTCGATGCCGATCACCGCCACTTTCCGGCCGGATGCGGCAATACTCCGCACGTCGGCCGGCGTGAGCGCAAGGCCGATTTGGTTCGGCGCAAGCTCGCTCGCGAGGAGCCGCACGGCGTCGAACTTCGCGACAGCCTGCTTGTAGGCGTTCTCGTACCCCTCTGGCGTGAGCGGCCCCTGGCCGACGTAGACGATCATGAACGAGACGTCGAGCCCGCCGTCGACCATCTTCGGCAGGTTCACCTGCGTCGTCAGACGCATCGCGTAGTTGCACTCGGGCCTGAAGTTGTTCGGGTTGATGTCGTCGTGCGTGTCGAGCGTGATCACGCGCTCGTGAATCGCGCGGGCCCGCGCCACGAGCGCAGCCTCGTCGGCTTGCTGCGAGGCAGGCGACGGGTCCGGCCGCGAGGAGGGCGGGGCCGGTGAGGCGCCGAAGATCGGGACCGCCAGCACGGCCGCCGCGGCCGAAACGAACGATGTGCGGATGAGTCTCGTGAGTGTCGTGGACCGCATGGGTATGCCCCTCCGGGAACGGGGCATTCTAACCCGTGCGGCTACTTCACCACGACCACGTCGATCGGCTGGTCGATGCGGATCCGCAGAATCGTGCCAACCGGCAGGTCGACGTTCGAGCCGTCGGTCGCGGCGATCGTACCGCCCCCGCCGATGAGGATGCCGGCCAGCGCGCCCGACGTGCCGCCCAGAATGCCGCCGATGATCGCGCCAACGGCGGCGCCGGCGCCGATGCGCGTGGCGTCGCCGGCCACCTTGCCGTCGAGCGCCTTCTGCACCGACGCCCGCAGCCGCAGCGTCGTGTTGTCGATTCGCAGCTCGTCGAACGACAACGTGAGGCTGCCGACACGATCGAGGCGGCCGGCGGCGCGGACGGAGCTCACGAAGCCGCGCACGCCGGACCCGGCGGGAATCACCACGTCGCGGCCCATCGTGAAGTCGAGGATGGTCGCCGCCTCGAACCGGTCCTCGATCTTGGCCGTGCCGGAGTTGAGGGAGGTCTGCAGCCGGACGTCGATCTCCGTCCCGGCCGGCACGGTCCAGACCCGCGAGGCCGGCTCGTCGAGCACCGGAGTGGCGCTGACCCGCTCGCCTCTCGCCCGCACGCGGAGTGTCTCGAGACGGTCGCGGAGGTCGGCGTACTCGTCGCGCGTCACGGCGCCCTCGCGCCGCAGCTTGACCTTCAGGTACGTGACTTCTTCGCGAAGCGTGGCCAGCGACTTCTCCACCTCGGCGGAGAGCGTCGGGTCGCTCGTGCGCAAGGCGGCAATCTGCTTGTCGACCTCCTGAGCCGTCGCCTCGAGGCGGGCCAGGTCGGATTCGGTCACCGCGGCCTGCGCCCAGGCCGCCGCAGGAGCCGACAGACACGCCAACGCCAGGACGAACAGTCGAATCGCACGCATGAGCATCTCCCACCGATGGGCGGCCAACCCCGCGCAGGCCGCTCCTTCTTCAGACGGCCGGCACCGCCCGAAGGCCGTCGGGAGATCGTGCCACGGCCGGGCCCCGTGTACAACCGCGCGGCTGAAGGCCGCCCCGGCTCCGGACTAGAATCGAAGGGACATGACCAGTCCCGTTCGCGTGCACAAGACGCTTCCGGTCCGCGTTGGCTCGGTCCAGGTGGGCGGTGGCGCGCCCGTCGTCGTGCAGAGCATGACCATGACCGACACGACCGATGCCGCCGCCACGGCCCGGCAGTGCGTCCAGCTCGCCGAGGCGGGCTCGGAAATGGTCCGGGTGACCGTCAACACGCCGGAGGCGGCCGCGGCCGTGCCGGAAATCAAGCAGCGCATGCTCGACGCCGGGTGCGCCGCCCCACTCATCGGCGACTTCCACTACAACGGACACCTGCTCCTCGCGCGGTTCCCGGCCGCTGCCGCCGCGCTTGACAAGTACCGGATCAATCCTGGCAACGTCGGCACCGGCAAGCGACGCGACGAGCAGTTCGCGACGATCTGCCGAGTCGCCGTCGAGCACGGCAAACCCATTCGCATCGGCGTCAACGGGGGCTCCCTCAATCAGGAGCTCGTGATGACGCGGATGCAGGAAAACACCGACCGGAACCTCGGCCTGACGTCGGAGGAAATCCTGAACGAGTGCATGGTCGTCTCGGCGCTCCAGTCCACCGAGCTCGCGCTCGAGTCGGGCCTCGGCCGAGACCAGATCATCATCTCGTGCAAGGTCTCGAGGCCACGCGATCTCATCGCCGTGTACCGCACCCTCGCGAAGCGAACCACCCAGCCGCTGCACCTCGGCCTGACCGAAGCGGGCATGGGCGTCAAGGGCGTGACCTGGTCGGCGGCGGCGCTGGCCATCCTGCTGAACGAGGGCATCGGCGACACTAT
Organism: uncultured Acidobacteriota bacterium; assembly: GCA_963752045.1. Classification (GTDB taxonomy): domain Bacteria; phylum Acidobacteriota; class Vicinamibacteria; order Vicinamibacterales; family SCN-69-37; genus DATKDF01. The sequence goes on from CAVVWN010000007.1 coordinate 285,936, forward strand.
CCGCGTCTCGCTCACACCCAGGCCGGGCGGCGATCGTCGCGAGGAGGTGTACGCGGCCTGTGAAATCCTGCAGGCGCTCGGATTGCGGTCGTTCTCGCCGGCCATCACGGCGTGCCCGGGATGCGGGCGAACGACGTCGACGACCTTCCAGGAGCTGGCCGAACGGATCCAGGGCTACGTGCGGGAGCAGATGCCAGTGTGGAAGCTCCGCCACCCCGGCGTGGAAACGATGTCGGTTGCCGTAATGGGGTGCGTCGTCAACGGTCCGGGCGAATCGAAGGCGGCCAACATCGGCATTTCACTGCCGGGAACGGGCGAAGCGCCCCACTGCCCCGTCTACATCGACGGAGAGCACGTGACGACGCTCCGCGGGACATACGACGAACTGGCGTCGGCGTTCCAGAAGCTCGTCGACGATTACGTGGCGCGGATGTACCCTCCTACTGGACCTTGCGAATCGTCTTGATCAGCTTCACCTGTGGGTCGTTCCCCAGCGTGAGGATGGCGACGTAGTCGCCGGGTTCGAGATCGGCCATCGGGTACTGGGCCGTGATGCGGAAGAAGCCTTCTCCTCCGGGAGCGGCCTGAAGCTGCGGGTTCTGCAGCACGGGACCGTCCGGCGTCTTGGCCAGCTCGGCTTTGGCGAAGAACCCGGCCGGCGGCTGGCCGTACAGCTCGAACAGCACCATGGCGGTTTCATCGCCGCGGTATTCGAGAGCCGGCATCAGCTGCCCGGTCGCGGTCGAGAACGTCCAGGCCTCCGAGACCTGCACGGTATCGGCCTGGTGCAGAGTCACGTTGAGGCTGAAGTCTGCCGCGCCGGCCCGGCCTGCCGAGTCAGTTGTGGCCATCCGCAGGCGGTACTCTCCCGGGTCGGCCAGAAGGGCCGCAAACACCATCGGTGCCTTGAGCTCCTGCGGCTGCGCGGTCCACTGGGCCACGAGCCGGCCGTCGGCGCTGACAAGACCGGCCGAAGCAGCCGTCAACTCGACCGTCTCCAGCGGCTCGAGCATGGCAATCACCCGAAGTTTGCTGTCGCCAGGCTGGTTGCGCGAGGCATAACCGCCCACGCGAACCGGTAGCGCCGGGAACTGCGCCTCGGTGCGCAACATGTCGCGGGGCGTCGGCGTGCTCGCCTCACCAGCCGCCGCGGGTTGTCCGAGCACGAGCGAAGCCTGGTGCATGATCCGCGTGTTCGGCCTGTTGACGGTAACCTCGAGCCGGTGCGGCTGGCCGTTGCGCTCGACGTCCTCGAGTCCGACCGTCGCCACATAGTAGGCCGACGTCTCGGTGGCAATGCCTTCGAGCACGGCCTGTCCGGAGCTGCCGATGCGGTACCGGCGGCTGCCGGTGACGCCAGCCAGGTTCTCGAGACCCTCGTCGCCGGGCAGCGGTGAGGTCAGGCCCTCGGGCTGCATTACGTAGGTGAAGGCACGGGCCGTCGAAGCCGCCGTCGCGAGGTCTTGGAAGCTGTCGGGCCTCAGCTCGCAGGCGCTCGATCGCGTCTGGGAACCAATCGGAGCCGACGCGGTCGTCGGGGCGGCAAGACCCGCCGAGAAGAACAGGACGTAGGTCGGCGCGTTGCGGCCGGCCAGGCCTTCGAAGAGCGCGCGCATCTCGTTGAGCACGTCGCGCGTGTCGCACGTGAAGTCTTCCTGGGACGCCATCGGCGCCGCCCGGCCGACGACCTTTTCCAACCCGGCCGAGAACTGCGCGCGGTCGGTCGTCGGCGTGATCGAAATCGCCCCCTTGGGTGTCGTCGCCAGACCCACCTGATCGTTTGGACCGAGCGTCGACACGAAGTGACTGATGGCGGCCTTGACGTCACCTTCCTGGCCGGCGCGAATCGATCCGTCGTTGAAGACGATCATCACGTTGCGCTGCCCCTCGGGCACCAGGTTCGTTCCGAAGGGTGGCGGCACGCCGGGCGCCGCGACGGCACCCTCACCCATCTTCACGTACCGCACGGCCTGGACGACCCGCTGGCGGCCGTCGACAGTGACCTGGACTTCTTCGGCCTTGACGTCGGCCACGGGCTGACCGTCGGCCGCGAGCACGCGAAAGTCGACGAGCACGGCACCGGAGGGAACGCCACCGATCGTGCGCTGGGCGGCAAGTGGTGCCGCCAGTAGAAGTGCCGCCACACCACAGGCGGCGGAGGCTGACAGAACTGAAATCACGATGCGGGAGCCTGAATTCCTACTCATGGGCAAAGCATAGATCGGAGGTGCCCCTCTTGGCACGGAAAGTTGCCTGCCCCTGCGGCCAGTACTGTTTCTGATCTCACAAATTTCGATCTCGCAGCCACTCGTCGATTGCAGAACCTGCAATTGCGGCCCCAAATAACCGCGTTTTGGGGCGAACCCAGCTCGGCCTGGCTCTTGCACTATCCCGGCCGGCCGGGTCCATTTGCCGGCCCCAATCTGCCGAGGAGGAGAGCAGGATGACTCCTGTAACGCGTCGCCGACTCACGCTCTGCCTGGTCGTTGCGGCCTTGACGCTGCCCATCGAGGCGGTGCTCTTGCCCGTCGCCTGGAATCCAGACCCGAATGCCGCCGCCGCTCGCTGGGTGGACGGCATGGAGCCAGCCCAACTGCGGTTGGCCGCCTACGAGATCGACCGCTACCCGGCGCACTATCGCCGCGCGATGCTGTCTGCGCTCACGCCCGACGATCGGGCAACCGCCTGGCAGGCGCAGTTCGACCGGTACGTCAGCGCTCACCCTGGCCTTTCGGCCGAACAACTGTCGGTCGTCCAGGACGCCCGCGCGTTGCTGACCGCGGATGCGTTCACGCCGCCGCTCAGCCCGGACCTGCGTGACCGCATCGACGCCACCTTCAAGCGGGCGACCGACGTGCTGGGTGACGAAGGCGCGAAGGAACTGTTCGTCACGCTCGGACCGGCAGATCCGGGCGCCGCCAATGCGCTGCCCCTCCGGCAGCGCCTGGCCGACTCGGTGCGGTCCTGGCGGGTTGCCTCGGCACGTCGAACCGACTGCAACTGCAACGTCGAGATTGACACGTGCGATATCGGACCCGACCCGTGGCTGGCCTGCTCGGAGCTCTACACGTGCGAGTTCGACCTGTCGTGGCCCATGTGCGGCCCCCTGTGGTCGTGGGCCTGCACCGGTTGGTGCAAGATCATCGAATGGCCTGAAATGGGCGGTGAGTAGTGGCCACCGAGAGCAGCGACGTCAAGGGGCTCGCTGACAAGCTGACCACCTGGACGAACGTCGTCCTGCTGGTCGTCCTCGGGGTGACCGTCGGCCTTGTCCTCTACCCCACGCTCGCGGGCGCGGTCGCGCCGCCGTCTCCACGGCCAGCGGCCTACGCTGTTGGCAGCACGATCGACACACCCGCCGACTGGCACGCCAAATCGGCGCACACGCTCATCCTGTTCGCCCAGGCAAGTTGCGGCGCCTGCCAGCGCGCGCAGCCGTTCCTCAAGCAGCTCATCGAGGATTTGGGCGATCAAGTGCCGGTCGTCCTCGTCAGCCCCGGCCCCGACCGTGCCACCGAGGTCCGCTACGGCATGAGCCTCGGCCTCAACGCCAGGATGGTGCAGGACGCTCCAGCCGGTATCCGGGCACGGGTCACGCCGACGCTCGTCCTCGTCGACCGCGCCGGCACCGTCGTGCACGCGTGGGAAGGTCTGCCGCCGGATCGTCAGCAGGCGATCCTGCAGTCCGTTCAGTCGGCAATCGCGCCGCCGAGCTAGCGCCGTTCCCGTTTCGGTGTAGCCGGCCGGAAACGGCTCAAGCGGTTTGCAGGAAGCGCCTACCGAGAAGGTGGGGGAGATTTGCACAGGAGGGGGACGGGTCTCGCTTGCGCGAGCAAGACCCGTCCCCCTCCTGTGCAAATCTCCCCCACCCGTGCCGCTACAGAGAACCGCAAACCGCTATAGCCTACGACGCGGCGGCTGCCGAGCCGCGGCCGCCGCGTCCGTCAAACCGCCTCGAGTGCCGGTGCCAGACCACGAGCAGCGCCAGGCCAATCATGATCAACCCGACCGAAAGACCAACCCACAGGCCGTAGACGCCCCACGCCAAACCGAACGCCAGGTGGTAACCCACCGGCAAGCCGAAGAACCAGTGACCGGCGAGGTTCCACAGCATCGGCAGGCGTGTTTCCCCGAGACCACGCAGCGCCCCCGTTGTCACGGCCTGCAGCCCGTCGCACAACTGAAACACCGCGGCCACGAGAAGCAGCGAGGCCCCGACGTCGATCACGGACGAATCGACGGTGAAGATCCCGACGAGAAAACGCGGTGCCGTGCTGAACAGGACCGCCGACCCCGCCATGACGAGCGTGGCGAGACCGATCGCCACCCAGCCGGCAAGCCGCACGCCGCGCGGATCGCGGCGGCCGACGGCCTGGCCGACGCGCACGGCGGCAGCCGTGCCGATGCCGTACGGCACCATGAAGATGAAGCCGGCGATGTTGAGCACGATCTGGTGCGCCGCGGCAGCCGCCGGCGCGATACGCCCGGCGAGCACGGAAGCGGCAGCGAAGACGCCCACTTCGAGCAGGATCTGTCCCGCGGCGGGCAATCCCAGTCTCACGATTGCCCACATCCGCGGGATGTCCACCGCAAACGGCACGTCGTGCAGGCCCGACGGCCGCCGCCGCTCCCTGATGACGACAAGCGCGATCACGAACAGCGCCAGACCCAGCCGCGAGAACACGGTCGCGTATGCCGCGCCGACGACGCCGAGACGAGGAAACCCGTATCGGCCGTACACGAGCACCCAGTTGGCGGCCACGTTCACGACGTTTGCGAGCACGAGCGCGAACATGATCGGCCGCACGACGTTCATCGCCTGCAGGTAGCGCCGAAACACGAGATAGCCAAAGAGCGGCGCCACCGACCAGACGAGGTGGGTCATGTACGGCTGAATCTCGGCAAGCACCTCGGGATGAAACCGGAAAGCCGGCAGCAGCAGGACGAACCCGTACGCCACGGCCGTCAGCGCCACCGAGAGCGCAACGGCCAGCTGCACGCCGGCAAACAGCCACCGGTGGCACTCGTCGATCCGGCCCGCTCCGAAGCTCTGCGCCACGAACGTATCGAGCGCGAGCAGCGTGCCGAAGCCCGGCATCATGATGGCCATGAAGAGAATCGAGCCGGCGCCCACCGCGCCGATGGCCGCGGGCCCGAGCGGACCCACCATGATCGTGTCGACGATGCCCATGACGAGCCAGCCGATCTCGGCCAGCACGACCGGCCAGGCCAGGCTCCACATCGCACGGACTTCGTGACGCACAGCCGGTAATCTTATCGGGGAGCCAGAGTGATGTTCGAGGCCACGGAGCTGGAAGACGTTCGGCGGTTCTATTCGTCCCTCCGCGACGGTGAGCCTACGCCGTTGCGGAGGCTGGACGGCCTGGCATCGCGGCTCGGGCTGGGCGAACTGCTCGTGAAGGACGAATCGGACCGGTTCGGCCTGCCGGCCTTCAAGATCCTCGGCGCGCGGTACGCCGTGGCTCGCCTCCTCGAGCAGGGCCTCACCGGTGACCTGGCGTGCGCGACCTCCGGCAACCACGGCCGTGCCGTCGCGCGTGCGGCCAGGCTGGCCGGCCTCGGTGCGCACGTCTACGTGCCCCGCGGGACGATCAAGGCCCGCATCTCCGCCATCCGCGGTGAAGGCGCCGAAGTCGTGGAGCCCGAGGCCGACTACGACGACTGCGTCCGCCTGGTGGAGGGCGCCGCGGCGAAGAACGGCTGGACCGTCGTCTCCGACGTGGCCTGGGCGGGCTACGAGCAGGTGCCGCGGTGGATCATGGCTGGCTACACATGGATGCTCGAAGAGGCCGCGGGCACGTGGGGATCCCACCCGCCAGACGTCGTCGTGGTGCAGGCCGGCGTCGGATCGCTTGCAGGCGGAGTCGCCGGCTGGCTCGAAGCGACCTTCGGCAACGCCCGGCCCAGACTCGTCATCGTCGAACCGCAGGGTGCCGCGTGCGTCGCTCAGTCACTTCAGGCCGGCAGGCGCGTGAGCCTCGAACGGACGGAGCCAACATCGATGGCGGGACTCCGCTGCGCCGAAGTCAGCCCGCTCGCCTGGCCGGTGCTCTCGCGCACGGTGGACGCCACCGTGCCGATTTCCGACGAAGACACACAGCAGGCGATCGGTGTGCTCGGAAACCCGACGGCGGGCGACGAGCCGATCTCAGCGGGACCGTCAGGCGCGGCAGGCCTCGCCGGCCTGACGCGGCTCCTGCGGGACCCGGCGATGACCGAAGTCCGGCGGGCGCTCGACATCACGGACAGGACCCGTGTGCTCGTGATCAACACGGAAGGACCCACCGAGCGATGAGGCGTGGGCGTCAGCGACCGGACACTCGAAGGCTCTGCACGCGCTGCTCGCCATCTCCCAGGGAGACCGACACCGCCCCCCCGACGAGCTGTCGCAGGAACTCGGGGTCGTACCAGGCGCCTGGCTCGACGTCGGTCACGACCGCGAGCCAGTAACTGCCGGCGGGCAGCCCGCCGAAGGCGAACTGACCGTCCGTCGTCGGCCGCTGGGAGGCGATTCGCCTGGACGATGGCGTCCAGTACCGCTCATTGGCCGGGAAGAGAATCACGGTGAAGTCGGTCACCGGCTGCGACATGGCATCCTCGACCCTGCCGCTCAACTGCGCGCTGCGATCGGCGAGCGTGAAGATCAGGTTCGACACGCTGTCGCGTTCCGGCACCTCGAATGGGAAGTCGAGCGCGTCGACACCGCCGACCATGGCCGACTTGGGCCACCAGCCCGGCGCTCCGGCACTTGCGCGGATCCGGTACTTGCCTGGCACCACGCCGACGAACCTGAACCGGCCGTCGGAATCGAGGCTGGCATTCACCGCTGACACGCCGCTCTCTGCCTCCTCGCCGCCGGGCGTGAGGCTCACGCGCACGCGGCGGAGGTTCTCTGGACGAGGCAGTGAAAACCCGTCGAAGAGCACCTGGCCGGAGACGATCATGCCGGGCTGCATGGCCAGCGTGATGCCAGACACCTCCTCGCGAGACACGTAGACACCGGCTGCGGCCCAGAACTGGATCGTGTTGTTGCCCTCGGGCAGCGGCTCGCCGCCCAGCGTCGGGCCGACGGCGCTGGCGGTCACGTTGCGCACGCTGGCGACGGCGAACACCCGATACTGGCCTGGCGCCACGGCGTCGAAGGAGAACGTCCCGTCGCCGCTCGCGCGCGCCGTCGGCGCGCCGACGCCCGGAGCGCTGACTCCGGTGCTCACCAGACGAAGGCGCACGTTCGACATGTTGATGCCGGGCGGAATGAGCAACCTCCCGCTCACGGTCGTGAGAGGCACCTGCTGCAGGAACATGTCGATGGCGGCGCGCTCTTCGCTCACGCCGAGCTCGACCGTCTGCGCCATGGCCACATCGAGCGTACCCGGGTAGTACACGGGTGCGTAGCCCACTCGCTCGCCAGCCGACGTTGTCGCCGATGCCGGGTCCAGCCCCAGCGTCACGACCCGCCCGTCACTTGAGATCTGCACGCCCGAGGCGCCGGCAGCCTGAGCATCCCCCCGCAGCACCTCGATCAGGTTCCCGTTGACCGATGTCAGCGTGGCCGTCTGGTTGCGTGGCACGGCGTGCACGACGTACGCGCCCGGAGCCAGACCATAAACACGGTACACGCCGCGATCGTCGGTGGTCGACGTGCCAAAGCCGGTCAGCCGGCGCTCGCCCGTCGCCATCACCCAGCCCGATACGCGGACCGGCGTGCCGACCGACGGTCGCCCTTTCTCGTCGAACACGCGTCCGGTGATCACGCCGCCCCTGGGTATCGACAGCCTGATGTCGTCGACCACCTGCCCCTCGACGACCTGAATGGGCGTGCCTTGCCGGCCGCGGCCTGGCTCGTGCTGGCCGAACACGACGTTGACGTACCCCGTCCGGGCCGCGCTCAGCGTGTACTGGCCGGCCGGCAGACCCGCAAATGCGAACCGGCCGTCATCGTCGGTCTGGGCGCGGCGGCTGCCCCGGATCTCGCTGCCGGAGAGTGTCACCCGGACGCCATCGAGCGGCAGGCCAGAGTCGGCAATGACCACCACGCCCGCGATGAGGGCCGTGGGCGGCCGGCTCCGTGCCGGCGGCGTGCCGGGCGTCTGGGCTGGAACAAGGGCCCCTGAGCCCAGCCACACCGCCGAGAGCGCCGCCAGGATGCTCCCGAGACGCCTCGGGCGGGCGCGCAGGGACCCGGGGTGCCGCATATGCCGATCTTAGACGCCGGCGGCGCCGGATCGGATGTCCGAAGGCGGCCTATGGACGGAAACGGCTCTCTAGACGTGGTTACGGAGCATCAGCTCCTTCGGGTGGGGATCGAGGTAGACCTGCCCCTTCAGATACTCGACGTTCAGGCGCCTGACGTGATGTTTGACGAGCGTCATCGGCACGATGAGCGGCACGAGGCCGCGGCGGTGATCCTCGATTGCCGTCAGCAGCTCCTCGCGTGAGTCCGCGTCGAGCCCGCCGCGAAAGTAGCCGACGATGTGCTGGAGCACGTTCGCGTGTTTCTTCGGTGTAGCGAGCACGGCGAGCGCCTTCATGAAGCCGGCTTCGTACTGCTCGGCCAGATCGGCGCGGCCGAGCGACTTGGCGCGCGCGACGAGCCGACCGAGCTCGCGGTATGCGGACGGCGAGTGCGCCAGCACGGCGAGTTTGTGCGCCGTGTGGAACTCCACGAGACCGCCGAGCGTCCACCGGCCGGCGAAGAGCGTCCGCAGCCGGCGCCACGCGAAGACACGCTCGATGAAGTTCTCGCGAAGCCGCGGATCGTGGAGGCGGCCTTCCTCTTCCACGGGCAGACACGGGAAGCGCGCGAGCAGGGCCTGTGCGTAGAGCCCCCTCCCGGTCTTCTCAGGCACGGGATCGGCTCCCTCACGCCGTGGCTGCCGGTACACACGCACCCGCTCCATCCCGCAGCTCGGCGAGTCTTTCTTGAGAATGTAGCCGCCGAGGTCCTCGCGCGCGAGGGCATCAACGCGGCGCTTCGCGTACCGCTCCATGGCATCGGTGTGGTCTTCGCCGTTGGCCATCACCATGCGGATCCGGCCGTCGCGGTCGACGAGCCTCAGGGTCTCGCGCGGCGTGCCGAGGCCGAGCTCCACCTCCGGGCACACCGGGACGAACTCGACGAACGGGCCGAGCGTGTCCACGATGAAGTCGTTGCGTTTGTGGCCCCCGTCGAACCGGACTTCACGGCCCAGCAGACACGACGACACGCCGATGCGAATGGCAGCCACGGGTCAGTTCACGCGCCTCACAGCTGTCGTCATGACCTCGACAAGTCCGGTTGGCGCGACGAGCCCGGCACCCACCGTGGTGCGGGCGGGCGGCTCGGCCGGGAAGAACTCCCTGTAGACCTGGTCGATTCCGGCGGCGTCGGCGAGATGCGTGACGTAGATGACGTTGTCGACGACGTCGGCGATCGACGTGCCGGCGGTCTCGAGCGTCCTGCCGATGCGCGTGAGCGCCTCGCGGGCCTGCGCGCGCGGGTCGTCCAGATTCGCTTCCGTGTTGCCCAGGACGCCTGAAAGAAAGACGAACGGGCCGGCAGTCACGGCGGCCGAGAGCGGCACGCTCGGCGACACGGTCGGACCGAAGACTTCACGGCCGCTCCTCGACGCGACGAACGTCATCTCCACGTTTGCCTCGTCCGACATGAGCGGCACGACTGCGGTGGCCCGCGCCGGCGGCTCGACGTTGAACACGCGGCGGTAGGCGGCGTTCATGTCGACGAAGTGCAGCTCGTCGGTGATGAACACCTTCGCCGCCACCACATCGCGGAACTGCAGACCCGCCGTTCGGAGAAGCACGCGGGCATTGTCGAACACCGTCTTCATCTGCGTGCTGATCGGTCCGGGCATCAGGCGGTCGTCAACGCCGCGCCGGCTCACGAGGCCAGAGAAGAACACCAGGTGCTCGGTTCGGACGATGTAGGAGTAGGGCCTCTGGGATTTCACCCATCCGGCCGGGTGCAGAGCCTCGCGCAGTCCGCCGGTCGGCACGGCCACGGCGGACATCGCCACGAGCCGGTTGGCGGAAAGGTCTGAGACGATTGTCGTCCGCGTGGGTGGATCGTCTGGAAAGAACGGAGCGTAGGCTTCGTTCATCGCCGCAAAGTCCGACGCTCGCCGTAGATAGACGTTGACGGTGGCCAGTTGCGAAAGTGACGAGCCCGCCGATTCGAGCACGTCGGACATACGTTCGAGGGCCCGCCGCGTCTCGGCGCCGACGTCTGCCGGCTCGGACGCGAGGTCCGGACCCGCGCCGTGTACCGCCGACACGAACACGAGGCCGCCCGCCACGACGGCCGGCCTCGCCCAGTCGTCGTCGGCAAACGCACCGCCTGATTGAGCCGACCGTGCGCCGAGGGCCAGGGCGACGAGCGCCGTCAGCGCCGAGGCCACCGCCATGATGGCGAGCTTCCGGCCCTTCGGTCGCGCGGTCATGTGTCCGATTGCCTGCACGTCGCCATTAGAATAACGTCACCTTGCTCAGAAGGGTTGCCACGATGCTCGCCGACGTTCGGGTTCCACCAGAATCCAGGGAGAAGAAGTAGCGATGGCTGACACGCATTCCTCGCGACGCAGATTTCTCAAGGCCGTCCCCGCAGCCGTGGCCGGTGCGGTGGCCACCAACGCATGGGCGCAGGGACAGGGGCCCGCGGGCCCCATCTCGGCAGACATGGTCGACTGCGCGGAGAAAATCGCCGGGCTCGAGTTCCATGCGAGTGAGGAAGCCGCCATCGCCGGCAGCCTCAACCAGAACCTGTCGAGCTACCAGCAACTGCGCGACGTAGGAGATCCCCCTCGACACGCCGCCAGCGCTCACCTTCCATCCATACCTGCCCGGTGAGCAGCCGAAGGGGCCGGCAACACCGGGTCGGGCCGTTCGCTACACGAGGCCGCCGTCGAGCATCCGGCGGCCGGCGAACCTCGAAGATGTGGCCTTCTGGCCCGTGACGCACCTTGCCGCGCTCGTCGAGCGGAAACTGGTGACGTCCACCGAGCTCACGCGAATGTACCTCGAACGGCTGAAACGGCACAGCACCACGCTGTTCAATGTCGTCACGCTCACCGAAGAACTGGCGCTCGAACAGGCCGCGGCCGCCGACCGCGACATCCGCGCGGGCCGGTACCGGGGGCCGCTGCACGGCATTCCCTGGGGCGCCAAGGACCTCTTTGCCACAAAGGGCATCCGCACGACCTACGGGGCCGGCCCCTACGAGCACCAGGTCATCGACTACGACGCCACGATCGTCGAGCGGCTGCGGGATGCCGGCGCCGTGCTCGTCGCGAAGCTCTCGATGGGTGCGCTCGCCCAGGGCGGTGTCTGGTACGGCGGTTCGACGCGCAATCCGTGGAACACCGAGCAGAGCTCGTCCGGCTCGTCGGCAGGGCCGGGGTCGGCAACCGCGGCGGGCCTCGTCGGTTTCTCGATCGGCACCGAAACGCGGGGGTCGATCATCTCGCCCTCGGCCACCAACGGCGTGGTGGGCCTCCGGCCCACCTACGGGCGCGTGAGCCGCTACGGCGCGATGGAGCTCTCCTGGACGATGGACAAGGTGGGGCCCATGTGCCGGTACGTGGAAGACTGCGTGGTCGTCCTCAATGCCATCTACGGCCCGGACGGGCGCGACGAAAGCGTGGCTGACGCCCCGTTCAACTGGAATCCGGCGGCCCCGCTCTCGGGGTACCGCATCGGCTACGTCCGGTCGGACTTCGAGGAAAACCCGAATGCCGGACGAGGCGGCGGGCGCGCCGGGGGCGGAGGACGTGGTGGTGGCCGGGGCGGCGGCCGGGGTGGAGCGGAGGCGGCGGCCGAGCGGCTGGCCGTGATGCAACGCGTGCTCGAGGTCTATCAGGGCCTCGGCGCGAAACTCGAACCGGTCGACCTGCCCGACAGCATCCCGGCCAATGCGCTTGGGTTCATCCTCAGCGTCGAATCGGCATTCGCCTTCGACGACCTCACGCGCTCGCGCGGCATCGACTCGATGGACGACTACAGTTCGTGGCCGCGCACGTTCCGGTCGAACCGGTTCGTGCCGGCGGTCGAGTACCTGCGCGCGCAGCGCATCCGCACGCTGCTCATGAAGGAATGGGCCGGGTTCATGAGCCGGCATGACGCGTTCATCTCGTCGAACAGCGCCGGGCTGGCCGCAACCAACCTCACGGGGCATCCGGCCATTGCCGTCAAGTGCGGCTTCGTCGGCGGCCTGCCACGCGCCCTGATGGTGACCGGACGGCTGTACGACGAGGGCACGATCTGCCGCATCGCCCAGGCCTACGAACAGGCGACCGAATGGAAGGACCGGCACCCGACTGTGACGACCTGACGACAAAGCGCGAGCGGCCGGCCGTGACCGGCCGCTTCGCCTCTACCGTCCTGGACGACGAATCGTGACGGCAACCGAGGGGTTGGACTTCAGATTCCTCTCTGTCAGTTCTCTCGCGACCGTATCCCGAATCTGCGGAGCCGTCATCCCCTGCACGCGGATTCCTCCGACGAAGGGAATCCGGATCGTGCCATCGCCCTGCACGGTGTAGCGACCCGGGAGTCCCGGTTCGTCGGCAATGGTCAGCATCAGCACGTCGCCTGCGCGGGCCGGTTCGTCCGCGGCCAGCGGGGCCGCCGAGGCCGCCACGGCGCCGCGCATCTCGGCCAGTTGCTGTTCCAGAAAGCGCATGGCGTCCGGATCAGGCCGGGCCGATGCCCGGGCCTCGGCGAGCCGCTTCTCGATCTCGGCCGCAACGAGCGCGCGCTCGACGGCGGTAGCGCGCGCGACAGCCACGGCCGCTTCGCCTGCCTCCGCGATGGCGTGGCGGTCACGAATCGCCGCGGCCTCGCCGGCTTTTCGGGCCTCGACCTCAGCCAGCCGTTGCGCCACCTGGAGTTCGGCCATCCGCTCGGCGTACTCGGCACGAGCCATGGCCTCGCGCCGCCGCAACTCGATGTCCGACTGACGAAGCGTGAGCTCCGACTCGGCCATCTTCAATTGCTGCATCGCCATCGCGAGTTCCTTCTCGAGCGCCGCCTGAGCTTCTGGCGTCGCCAGTCCGACGTCGACCATCTGACGGGTCTTCTCGATCTGTCGCCGCAGGATCTCCATCTGACCCCGAGCGCTCTCCAGTTGGGACTCGGCCTCGATCTTCGCCCGCTGCATCTCGAGCTCGAGACGCTTCATCTCGACCTCTCGCTGGACCTCGCGCAGCTCCCGCTCCGCCTCGCGCACGGCCCTGACCTTCTCCGGATCCTGCGTGGGAGCTGGAGGAGCAGGCGGAGCGTCAGGCGTCGGAGGAACGGGCAACACTCGCGCCGGCGCCGGCGGGGGCGTGGGTGGCACGACTCGCGAGGGTGGCGGCGGAGGTGGCGGAACCTGGGCCGCCACGGCGACCGGGACCGCAACGGGCACGCCAACCGGAACCGCCCCGACCGACGGCGCGACCGTCGCAGGCACCGCGACAGCAGGGAGCACCTGCTCAGGCCCTGGCGGCGACACGGCCGGTGTCACGACCGGACGGACGACGGCAGGCGACTGGGCCACCGGCCCAGGCGAACCGTCGGCAGCCGGTACGAACGCCGCGGCCCCGGCAACCGCCACCACGATGGCTGATGCCGCTACCCAGCCGGGCGTTCGAGACGCCTCACCGTCGACGCCGGGCGACAACAGTCGTCGCACCCGCGCGACGAGCGAACCGTCGGTCGCGGCCAGCGCAGGGCGGGGAACGGCGGTCATCGCGGCGAGGTTTGCCAGGGCTGTCACGTACTCGAGCCGATCGCAGACGCCAACAGCCAGGTCATCACAGCAGTGCTCACGTTCACGGCAGACCTCCCGCGACACCCACCACACGGCCGGATGGTAGAAGAGCAGTGTCTCGACGACCGACTGCAGAAGGTTCACGAGGTAGTCGTGCCGGCGGATGTGCGCGAGCTCGTGCGCGAGAAGCGCTTCGACCTGCGTCGGCGAAAGACCCGAGAGCGCCGAGGCCGGGATCAGGACGACCGGCCTGAGCCAGCCGACCAGCATCGGCACGGCCACGGCCGACGATTCGAGGATCTTGACGACGCGGTCGAGCGCGAGCCGCCCTGCGATTTGCTGCGCGAGCGACTGCAACTCGGCCCGGGCCGGGCGAACGGCCCGACGCGTCAACCGGCGTGCGACGAACCAGCCTCCGAAAAGCCGAAACGACAGGACGATGACGCCGACGAGCCAGATGCCCAGCACGACCGGCGCAAACGAGGTCGCGCCCTCGACAACGGCAGTAGCGCTGCTCTCTCCGACCAGACCGGACGGCTCCTCGGGCAGGAGGGCGTCGACAGCCTCGGCGCGCAGCGGTGCCGCGAGCGCAGAGCCCCGTCCGGCATCGGGCTGGACAGGTAGTGGCGTCGGACCGGCGAGCAGCCCGAACGTCACGACCGGTGCGGCAGCCATGGCGGCCAAAGCGAACACGCCAATCGCGTAGCGCGTTGGCGGAGCGAACCGGAAGAGGCGGAGCGCAGCCAGCGCGGCCAGCCCGATGAGCGCCCCTTGCCAGACGAAATGCACGAGCGCCCAAGCCAGCGCCTGGGTCATGCCCTGATCGATGAGGCCTGTGGGAAATGTCATTTCTCACCTCGGTAGCTGTCGATGAGTGCCCGAATCTGGTTGAGTTCTTCCGGTGAGGTCTCGCCGGCATCGAGCGCCTGCAGCACGAGCGCCGCTGCCGAGCCGCCAAAGGCGCGGTCGACAAGGTCCGACACGAGCTGCCGTTGCGTCTCGCCCTGCGCGAGCCTGGCCGTATAGACGTGCGTCCGCGACGATTCGTCACGGGTCACAAGCCCCTTCTCCGCCATGATCTGCATGAGCTTGAGCGTCGTCGTGTAGCCCGTGTCACGCGCTTCTGCGAGGGTTTCGTGCACCTCTCGGACCGTGGCGGCCCCCCGGTCCCAGAGCACTCTGAGGATGGCCAGTTCGGCGTCGGTTGGTCGCGGGAGTGTCTGTCCCATAGACTCCAGTATTACGAAAGCCTTCGTATAAGTCAACGAAGACTTTCGTCGGAGTACTTAGACGACCGGTCGGCCAAAAAGGATCTGCTACGAAAAGACCACCGTTGAGAACGTGGAGTGCATGGAGAACCTCCGGCGACCACAAGCCGCGGCAGCGCTTTGTCGCCGTGGCCGCGAGCGGCGCTCGCGCGGCCTCCGGCCGCGGGCGTCGCGCCACGCCACGTGCTCAACCGGAATGCTCGGCGCCTAGCGGCGCTCGATGGTGACCTTGTTCATCACGACGGGCGTGAGCGGGCGGTCGTCCCGGTCGGTCTTGACCTTGCCGATCTTCTGGACCACGTCGAGGCCCTCGACGACGGCCCCGAAGACCGAGTGACGGCGGTCGAGATGGGGCGTCGGGCCGAGGGTGACGAAGAACTGGCTGCCGTTCGTGTTCGGCCCCGCATTGGCCATCGAGAGGATGCCGGGTCGGTCGTGCCGCAGCTCGGGATGAAACTCGTCCTCGAACTGGTAGCCCGGCCCCCCGTATCCGAGGCCGAGCGGATCGCCTCCCTGGATCATGAACCCGTCGATGATCCGATGGAAGAGGATGCCGTCGTAATAGGGCTTGGTGTGTTTCTCGCCGGTCTTGGGGTGCTTCCACTCGCGAGAACCCTCGGCGAGGCCCACGAAGTTGGACACAGTCGTGGGTGTCTTGTCTTCGAAGAGCTCCGCCGTGAAGTTCCCGAGCGTGGTCTCAAAGTGCGCGTATACAGCCATCCGGACATTCTACTTCGCAGGAGGTCCGCGCGAGGCGGCTACTTGATGATCGCGCGCAGCTGGCCGACAACAGCGGCGAGCGACGGCTCGCGGGCGGCGATTTCTACGAGCGGCCGCGCGCGCGCAACATCGCCGGCGCGGACGAAGTGATTCGCCGCGTTGAATGCCGCCGCGTGATACTGGCTTCGGTCCTCCTTGATGGCGGCCTCGAAACCGGCGATCTGGCGCGCCTTGAAGTCCGGGTCGAAGTTTGGATTCGCGCGAAGCGCGAACAGCTCAGCCTCGTTCTCCTGCACGCGAACGTCGTAACAACCCATCGCGTCCTCGAAGGCCTCACCCGTGTCCATCCAGCGAGCCTTCTTCATGAGCACGAGGCCGAGGTACCACGCGGCGACGCAGTTTTTCCGGCCGTCGGACAGCGAGAGCGCCGTCCGCAAGTCGGCTTCGGCCGGATCCAGGTCGTCCTGATCGTGCTCGATCTGCCCCGCCAGGGTGTGTATCTCGCCGTTCACTCGAAGTGCCTTTGCGGCTTCGATGTCTGCCCGCGCGCCGGGCAACGCTTTCAGCGACCACCTGTTCCATGCCCGCCAGTAGTGGGCGTCCACGATGTTGTCCGTCTCGCTGTCGATCATGAGTGTCGCGGTGCGGATCGCCTCCTCGTGCGCGCCCAGGAACGTGAGGCACACCGTGCGCCCGAGCAGCGCGTTCTCGTGAACGGGCGCGAGCGCCAGCGTCTCGTCATAGAATCTCAGCCCGGCCTTGCAGTCGCCGACGAACTGGTTGAACTGCCCGCCCAGATAGGTCACGGCCGGCGAGGCCGGGAATCGCGTGTACGCGGCGTCGAGGGGCTCGCGTACAGCGGCCACCACGCCGAGTTGCTGGACGGTGGCGACCGCCATGCGCGCGATGAAGTAATTGGCTTCGACAAACCGCGGCTGCTCGCCGACGAGCGCGCCGAGTGCGGTGACGCTGACGGCGCCACAGGTGGCCGCGCGATACCGGATGAGGGCCGGAACGGCCTCAGGTTGCTCGAGCACGCTGGCCGTCATTTCGAGAACCTCGGTACGGAACCGTCCCGTTCGAGGGTAGCTGCACATCACCGAGAGCTGCAGGTACTGCTGCGCGGGTTCGCCGAGCGCCGTGCCGGACAGCCAGGCGACCTCGGCCTCCAGCTCGGCGACCGAGCCACCCCGCATCTCGGCGCGCGATCGCTCGGTGAGCACGCGGCGCGGCGTGCCCTGGGCATTGGACGGAATGCGGTTGGCGAGGGCCAGGACGCGCCTGACATCGAGTGAAGCCGCCAGCTCGTCGGCCAGGCTCGCCGCACGCGCTTCGGCGCCCGCCGAGTCGAGGGCCAGCTCCTTTTCGCGCAGGCCGATGAGCAGCTCGACCTCGAAGAGCCGCGGCACCACGTGCGGCCGGGCGCGGCCGACCGCGATCCCCTCGTAAATGTCGCGCGCCTCAATCAGGCAGTCGTAGCATCCCTGCCGTGTGAGCGCCTCGGCTGCCTCCAGCCGCACCTGATCCTCCGGCCGGACAGGCGCTGACGCACACCCGGCCGCGAGGCACGCGCACACGAACCAGCGATACCGCATGCGGCGTTGGACACCGCGGAGCGCACCCGGGTTCCGGACACGGGCCCGGTGCTCCCTGGTCAGAGGTAGTCGCGAACGAAGACGACGATGATGCTGAGCGCGGTCACGAAGAAGCAGCCGTACGCGGCGGTCGTGAGGCCGGGGCGCTTGACGGCGAACTTCAGCGCCAGGAGTCCGCCGCCGAGCGCGGCGAGGCCGATCGCTTCGACGAACGCGCCATTCGACGCGCGATAGGCCGCCGCCGCAAAGGCCAGGACGATGACGATGACGCGACTGACCACCTCAGCGGGCCGCGCTTTCGGGCGTGCTGACGCGATCGTAGACGCGATTGAAGCCGGCGACGAAGCCCGGCCGCTTGGGAGCCTTGACGCGGAGGATCACGAACAGGCGCTCGCCGTCATCGCTGAGGAAGTAGGTCTCGAAGACCTTGAAGCCGATGCCGCCTTCGATCTCCCGCTTCAGTTGCGGGCCGTCCCAGAGCACCTTGGCCTCGTACTTCGAGGCGCTCAACCAGTAATCGCGCCCTTTCCCATCGGTCGGATAGGTCCGCTCGCGCGAGAGGTCGTCGACGAACGTCACCTCTGAGTCCGACGCGCGAATCTGCAGCAGCTCCGGAACCTCGAGCATGTCGCGCACGAAGTTCTCCGTGTCGCGGATCATGCTGGCCGTGACCGTGGGCTGCGCCACGTAGATGCCGGACGAATTCGAAGAGCCGCCCCCACCCGACGCCCCACGCGACGGGGCCGGTGCGTTGTTCGAAGCCGATCGGGCCGTGGCGCTCTGCGGCACCTGCTCGCGTCGGCCCGTGCCGGCATTGATGCTCTCGTCGTCGTTGTAATCCCAGGAACCGGTGAAGCGCGCGGGCACGCTCGATTCGGACGCCGGGGCCGGATCGTCGGCAGATTCCTGCTGAGCGAGCACGCCGGCGGCCGACGCCGATGCCAGCCACACGCCAAGTGCGATCGCTCGGCGCCGGGAGAATTGCTTGCCCATGTTGCCTCCGACAGGGATGCTAGAAGCCAGATTTTAGCAAAGCCGAAAGGAAACTGCGAAGGGCTCCCGCCGAGAGCCACGGCCCGGCCGCGCCGGCCTAGCGGGCAGCCCGATCCTCGCCCGCAAGCCACGCGGCGATTTGCTCGCGGGACCAGCGGTGATCGTCGTTGAGGTGCACGAGCAGCGCCGCGAGAGAAATGCGCTTGCGACACCCATTCTCCGGGCACGGCTTCACCGTGTCGAGGCAGTCGAAGAACCAGTCGAGGTCGCGCGTCGGCCGCCGGCCCTCTGCGTTCTCGGGCAGCCGGTACATCGCTTCGTAGGCCGCGCCGAGCGCACACGAAGCCGTGTGCCCGCTGTAGTACTCGCCGAAGGCCTGGTCGGGACGCCGCTTCGCGCCGTTCCGGATGAACTCGGCCAGCTCGCGTTCGTCGTGGTGGATGCGGCTCGGAGAATCGGCGTGCATCGGTGTGAGCTCCCGTTGCCGAGTCTAGCAAGAAAAGACGCGGCCAGCCCGGGGAAAACCCGAACTGGCCGCGAGCGCACACTTCGTTCGCAATCGCACGACGCGCCGCGGGACGGTCCTACTGCATGTTCGGCAGGAGGACGGTGTCGATGACGTGGATGACGCCATTGGTCGCGCCAACGTCGGCCTTCACGACCTTGGCGTTGTCAATCATCACCGAGCCGCCCATCGTCGAGATCTTCACCGACTTGCCGTTGACGGTCTTGGCTTCCTTGAGCGAAGTCACCTGCGAGGCCATCACCTTGCCCGGCACCACGTGGTAGGTGAGGATGGCCGTGAGCTTCGCCTTGTTCTCGGGCTTGAGGAGCTCCTCCACCGTGCCGGCCGGGAGCTTCGCGAACGCCTCGTCCGTCGGCGCGAACACCGTGAACGGACCGTTGCCCTTGAGTGTCTCGACGAGGCCGGCCGCCTGAAGGGCTGCCGCCAGGGTCTTGAACGAACCGGCGCCAACCGCCGTGTCGACGATGTCCTTCTGCTGAGCGTGAACCGACGTGCCGGCTACAAGTGCCGCCGTGGCGGCCAGTGCGACGAGTGAACGCGTGATGGCTGTCTTCATGATCATGTCTCCCTCTTTGGTTTCCGTTGTCGTATGTCGTAACTCAATGCGAAGGCGCCCTTGCCCTTCGCTTGATTTCACTGTAATGTAAATACGTTTTCTTTTTACGAAAGATGCGCGATTAGTAGAACTTGTTTGATTGATGATTAAAATAGTGCGCAAACGTTCACTGTCAGGAAAACGAGGATCGATACATGCTGTCCGAGACGCTGAGTGAGGGACTGGAACGCTACGGCATCGGTGGAAAACTGCGCACGCTCCGGCTGAAGAAGAAGATGGGGCTCGTCGAGCTTGGCAAGCACACGGGCCTCTCGCCCGCGATGCTGTCGAAGATCGAGCGCGGGCGCCTCTTCCCGACGCTCCCCACGCTTCTGCGCATTTCGCTGGTATTCGGCGTCGGGCTCGACCACTTCTTCATGGAGGCACGCGAGAAGCCCGTCGTCGCCGTGGTGAGGAAAGGCGACCGCAAGCGGTTTCCTGACCGGCCGGGTGCCGGGGACATCTCCTATCACTTCGAGTCGCTCGACTACCCCGCCACCGACCGCCCGATCAGCTCCTACTACGTGGAGTTCGAGGAAGTGCCCGAGGGAACGGCCCGTCGGCACGACCATGCCCATGCCGGCGTGGAGTCGATCTACGTCATCGACGGCAGGCTTGGGGTGACGCTCGATGGCAAGGAGACGGTGCTCGGGCGAGGCGACGCGATGTACTTCGAAGCGAACCGGCCGCACAGCTACCGGCGCATCGGCGCCAAGCACTGCTCGGCCGTCGTGACGACCGCCGGCTGACGCGCCGGCCCGGATACAATGCTCCCTGCCCGATGGCCTTCTACCGCACGTTCTCGGAAAAGGAGCTGACTGCGTTCGGTGGTGCCCGCCGGGGCAGGATCGAGCAGGCGCGGTTCCGGATGGCGACGCGCGCCGTGCCGCCGCCCTGCGACTTCCTGGAGGTGGGTCCCGGTCAGGGCGCCATCGCGGCCCTGGCCTCCGAGGCCGGCTATCGCTACCGTGCCGTCGAGCCCAGCCCGCAACTGGCGTCGGCGCTTGCGGCTCGGGGTATCGACGTGGTCGAGGCGTTCACGCCACCGATTCCGGGCGCGAACGCATCGGTCGACATCCTGTACGCCGATCAGGTGCTCGAGCACATGTCCGGCATCGACGCCGCGCGCGCCTGGGTGGCCGAGGCGATGCGGCTGCTGCGGCCGGGCGGCACGCTCTTCGTCGTCGTGCCCGACTACCTCAAGGAACGCGGGTTCTTCTGGGACATCGACTACACCCACAACTTCATCACCACCGAGCGGCGCATGCGGCAACTGCTCTACGACGGCGGATTCGACGTCACGTCGGTCGTGCGGAGCATCGGGCTCGCCACCGGGCTCGGCCGGGACGCCCTCGCGGCCGCCGCCATGCTGGCGAACGCGCCGGGACTGGACGCGCTCTCGCGGCACACGGGAACCGAAGACTTCCTGTTCAAGGTCCGCAAGAACCTCTTCGAAACGCTGGCCTTTTCAGCCACACGGCCGGCCTAGGGCCGTTTCGACCGCCGGCCGGGACCACGTTGGAGCCTCGGGGCCGCCCCGGCCTCGCGGTAGGCGGGTCCGTCCCCCTCGGCGTACAATTGAAGGCTCATGGCTCAGACCTACGCAGCCAGGTACCTGGCGAAAGCAGCGCTCAGCGCGCCGCGCGATCTCATCAACGCGGCCGTGGCCACGGTGAAACCCATTCACCCGACCGTGCTGATCTTTCACTGCACGTTCGTCTGTGACGCCCGCTGCGAGATGTGCAGCAACTGGAAGCGCGGCAACCGCAAGGAAGACATGACGCTCGACCAGATCGAGCGGGCCTTCGATTCCCCGTTCTGGCGGAAGATTGAAATCGCCAACGTCTCCGGCGGCGAGCCGACCACACGCAACGATCTGGTGGACGTCTGCCGTGTGCTGCTCGACAAGCTGCCGCGGCTGCGCAAGTTCGGCATCAACACCACGGGCCTGACGCCGCACCGCGGCATCCCGATGCTCACCCGGGTGGCCGAGATGTGCCAGGAGCGTGGCGTGATCTTCTCGACCCGCGTCTCGATCGACGGCGTGGGCGACATGCACAACCAGGTGCGGCAGGTGAAACGCGGCTTCGACAAGGCGGGCGAGACGATCGCGGCCATGCGCGAACTGCAGAAACGCGTGCCCTTCAACTTCGGCATCTCGACGACGATCTTCTCGATGAACCTCGACGACGCGGAGAACATCCTCGCCTGGGCCCGCAAGGAAGATCTCGACATCGTCTTCAATATGGTGCGTTTCACCGAGCCGATGCTCGGCAACGCCGACCTGGCCGAGACGTGCAAGCCGGTCGGGGCTGAAGAGGAGCGCATGCGACAGTTCTTCATGGACCGCGTGCGCATGGACCCGCTGCTCGACGGGCAGAACTACATCTACATGCATTACGCCGACATGATCGCCAACGGCTACCACCGACTGGCGCCGTGCCCCTTCCAGTCACAGGGCATCATGCTCAATCCGAACGGCGACTTGTTCTTCTGCGAGAACAGCGAGGTGGTCGGCAACGTGCTCGAGGAGGACGCCGGCGCGATCTACTTCCGGGAGTCCAGCCAGGCCCACCGCCGGTCGATCAGGGACGACAAGTGCCCGACCTGCCTCAGCCCGTGCCAGATGAACGTCTCGGCCGTCAAACAGGTAGCGCCGTACGTGAAGTTCCTGGTGCGCGCGTCACGCGAAAAACGGAAGCACCCCGCCGAGCTGATTTCAGCGCCCGCCGGGAAGTGATCCCTCGGGCGCCGCGACCGGCCGTCTCGATCGGCCGAAGGCCACGAGCAGGCCGCCCGGCATGTTGCCGACGATCGCCAGACCCAGAAACAGGAACGACAGCGCAAGCGCGTCGGCGGCCGTCATGCCGACGCGAGTGAAGAAGAACGCGAATGCCGCCTGGCTCGTGCCGATGCCGGCAATCGAAATCGGCAGGATCATCACGAACACGATGACGGGGATGAAGGCGAAGTACCAGGCCAGTCCGACCGTGAGGCCGAGCGACATGCCCAGACACCAGGCCTGCAGGATGCGCAGGACCTGAACGACGAGGGACCCGACGAGCACGACGGCGAGCCGGTCGCGGTGGTGTCCGTACTGGCGGATTGCCACGAGCGCCTTCTGCGCCATTCGCTGGATGCGCGGCAGGTGCCGGGCCGTGAGCCAGCGGACAAGACCGGTGAGAATCCGCGAGTCAAAGAGCAACAGGAGCGTCGTGCCGATGATGCCGGCCGAGACTCCGAGCGCCAGCGCGAGCGCCCAGCCCTCGAGCGCCTGCCGCACGATGAACAGCCCGCCGGCAGCCGCGATGAGCACCGAGACGCCGCCAAGCAGCCCGTCGACCACGACCGAGGCCAGCGCGTCCGCGGCGGGAACGTTGTAGCGTGCGAGCGCAACCGTGCGGGCGGCGGCGCCGCCCACACCGGCCGGCAGAAAGCTACCCACGAAGGTGCTGACGAAGAAGACCCGCATCATCGACCCGAACGGCAGGTCGCGTCCGGGTTCGATCGCCCGCAGGAGCAGCAGCCACCGGTAGGCCATCAGGGCCCGGTCGACGATGACCAGCGCGATGGCCGCGAGCACCCACGGCAGCCGGGCCTCCTGAAGGCTGGCCCAGACTTCACCGGGAGAGGCGTCGAGGATGAGCCAGGCGGTCAGGCCGAGCGCGACGGCAAAACGAAGAACCCGACCCAGCGCGCGCGAGCGGGCGCCGGGTCGGGCGGGATCAGTCACGAGCAGGCATCAGGAAATCAGCAACCAGGATGGTCCGGCAGCGGATCGTATCCGGAAGGCCCTTCGACGATACTCCAGTGAAGGGTGAGCGGGATCGTCTTGTCGTCGAACGCAGCGGCAATGTCCACCACCTCCACGAAGCCATTCGCCTTGCGCCAGGCGATCGCGTCCGTGCTGTGCGGGCCGATACCCCGCTTCAGGTTGCGAGCCAGATCCAGACCGCCGCACACGCCGGCCTCGATGATCCGGTCGCGCAGGAACTCCATGTTCACGATGCGCTGCGCGGTGAGCGCCGTGGTCACGAGGTACTCCGGAAAGACCTCGGAGATGTAGTCCACCACGCCCGGCCCGGTGGTCGGCCACGCGCCGCGCACCGGGCGCGGCACGAGACCCTGGTAGTCGAGCGACCGGAACTCCCCGTACGACGACCACGGACCGAACGCGCCGTCAAGCTCCGCACGCCCACGCCACCGGTACGGCGTGTCGAGATCGAGGAGGAACGGCAGCTCCCAACGGCTGTTGCCGTCGCCGCCCGGCGTCAGGTTGGCCGCTTCGGCCACCGTCTGACCGCTCGTGCGCTGGACCTGGATTCGATACGTGAACGAGGCGTCCGTGTAGAGGCCCGTCGACGGGCCGAGCACGAACACCGGTTCGAGCGTGTCGATGCGTCCGCCGCCGGCTGGCGTAATCGGCGTCGGAGCGGTGGCCTTGAGCGTGCTGCCATCGGCGGCCGCCCCGGCACCGGCCGGTGAAACGGAGGGTGAAACGGGCGAGCCGGACTGGCTGCAGCCGACAGCCACGGCCAGGACGACGGCCACACCTGTGGCCGCAAACAGTCGTGATGACATGCGGTAGATTCCTCTTTTGAAATTGCCGGCCTGGGTCGCTTGTCCACGCGCTGTACAGGCCCAGCTAGCACAACAGGTTACGGGCGAGGCCTATGGAGTGTCAAGCCGCTGTCATGGTACGATGTCCGGCCATTTCAGTTTGGTATTCGGTTCGATTAGCGAGGTGTCGATGATTCCTGGGTCAAAGCGGCTCTGCCAGCTCGCGGGACTGGCGCTCATTCTCGGCGGCGTAACGGCTTCGCCCGTGGCGGCCCAGGGACGTCCCTGGAACGATCGCGGGTTCCTCAACATCAACTTCGCCCAGCAGACCACCGAGCGGACCACGGTCGTCTCTGACGGCGTACCTATCTACGGCGAGACGGCGACGTTCGAGTCGTCGGTGAGCGTCGGCAGCGCCTCCATGTTCGACATCATGGGCGGTTGGAGGGTCTGGCGGAACATGGCCGTCGGAATCGGCTACACCCGCTACAGCGACCCGTCGAACGCCGTCGTTTCGGGCTCGATTCCCGATCCCTTGTTCTTCGACCAGCCGCGCGCCTTCACGACAATCGTCCCTGATCAGGAACACACCGAGAACGCGGTGCACCTGTCGGCCACGTGGATGATCCCGCTCGGGAACGACCTCGACATCGCCGTCTTTGCCGGACCGTCGTTCATCTCGCTCAGCAAGGACCTCGTCTCCGGAATCACGGTGCAGGACGGAACCTCGAGCCTCGGATCGGTCACGTCGTCGAGTGTGTCGAAGACCGGCGTGGGCGGCCACATCGGCCTGGACATCCGCTACACCGTGCTCGAAGATCTGGCAGGGATCAGCAAGATGGGCTTCGGCCTCTTCTTCCGCTACAGCGGCGCCTCGGTGGACGCGAACGTCCAGGGCGGCAAGATCGACCTCGGCGGATACAACTACGGGGTTGGGCTCAGGATCGGATTCTGAGAACGCCTCGGGACGCGGGGCTCAGAGCCTCGACGCCCGCAGAAACCAGGAGGGGCCGGCAGAAGCCGGCCCCTCTTGTCGTTTGTGCCCGCAGACCGTGCGCTCGGTCTACTTGCAGGTGAATGCCGGGTACGGGTCGTATCCGGGCGGCCCTTCGACGATGCCCCAGACCAGCCGCAGCGGGATGCTGGTGTCGTCGTAGGCCGCGCCGATGTCGACGACGTCGACAAACCCGCTGGGGTGCCGCCACGCGATGGCATCGATGCTGTGCGGACCGACGCCGCGCTTGAGGTTCCACGCCAGGTCGAGCCCGCCGCAGCGTCCCGTCTCGATGACTCGATCGCGCAGGAACGCCATGTTGTCCTGCCGTTGGCTCAGGCTGATGCCGGCCACGAGCCGCTCGGGATACTGGGCCGCGACGCAGTTCACGATGGCATCACCGGTCGACGGGTAGGGCGGACCGCACGGCGCTCCGCCACCTCCTCCGCCGCCACCCCCGCCGCCGCCGCTGGCCGCGGCCGGCGTGCGGAACGACTCGACGACGGACCAGGGTCCGGTAACTTCCAGGTCGGATGCACGTGCGCGCCAGTAGTGCGTGGCCGACGCTGCCAGATCGTGCGGCGACGTCAACTGGGTCTGGAACGTGTCCTCGACTCTCTCCTCGACAATGACCCGATTGGCAAAAGCCTGGTCGGTCGCCACCTCGAACAGGTACGTGACCGGCGGCTTGAACGGTCCACTGCGGGCGGCGTTGAGCACGGTGAGCGTCGGCCGCCTCGTGGTGAGAAGCGCGTTACCGACAGGAGACGTGGGTGTCGGCGCCTGGAAGATGACCGGCTCGAGCACTTCGAACTGCATCACCTCGGAGAACGGGCTGGTATTGGCGCCATCGCCGGCCTGCGCTCGCCAGTAGTACCTGCGCCCCACCTGCAGCGCCGAGGGCAGCGTGAAGGCGGTCTGGCCATTCTCGCCGGGCGAGATCTTCTCCTGCTTGAAGACCGGATTGGCGAACGTCTCGTCGATCGCCAGCTCGACCTTCATGGTCCAGGGCCGAGGCGTGTTCGTCGACGGATTCTCGATGAGGAGCTGGATCGGTTGCTGGTCGCCCTTGAGCTTGAGCCCCTGCTGGGGCTGGAGGAGCTTGGGCGCCGTCATCTCGACACCGGCCATCGGGCCGGCCACGAGGGGACTGAGCGGCGAGGCGCTCTTGACCTGCTCGCAGGCCACTGAACCGAACGACAGAACCGCAACAACAGCGAAGGTGGATGCACGATACATAGAGACTGCCTCAGAGATGGTTATCGGAATCCACCGATTTCAAGTTTAGTGCCCACGGTCCGGTCGCACCCGCACGGTCGATCCGAGGCTCCCGGTCGCCGCCGGCAGAACGGTGACGGTCAAAATCGTCGTCTGAGGGTCTGAACCGTTCGGCCGGTATGGCGCAAAACCCTTCGCCGGAACGGTTTGTAGTAATCGGCGCCGGCTGTTAGAGTCGCCGGCAGGCGGCGCCCTGGACGGCGTGCCCGCGGGAGACACTCATGGGATCACGGCTTCGCGTGGCCATCACCATCCTTTTTGTCGGCGCCGCCGCCATCGCGGCGGGAGTCGAGGCCCTGCCCGACGCGGCCGCCCAGCGGGGCGCCCAGACGAACCCCGAGCCGTTCGTGGGCGTCACGACCGGCGGGACGCCGCTCACCGGACTGTTCACGGTACGGTCCACGGGCGTGACCACAGGGCCCGTTCGTGAGGCCGCCGAGCGCTTCCTCGGATCGCTCGCGGACGAGATGCGCGCGCGAACGCTCTTTGCCGTCGACGCCGATGAGTGGCGCCTCTGGAACAACGTCCACCGCTACGGGCGTCAGGGCGTCAGCTTCCGGCAGATGACCGGGACCCAGCGCGAGCGCGGCTTCGACCTGCTCAGAGCGAGTCTCAGCGCGCGTGGTTTCCGCCAGTCGCGCGACATCATGCGCCTGAACGGCTACCTGGCTCAGGTGCTCAATAACGCCGACGAGTACGGAGACGACCTCTACTACCTGACCGTCATGGGCACGCCGTCGGCGACCGAGCCCTGGGGATGGCAGCTCGACGGCCATCACCTGATCGTGAACTACTTCGTGCTGGGCGACCAGGTGGTGATGACGCCGACGTTCATGGGGTCCGAACCGGTGACCGTCGAGAACGGCCCGTATGCGGGCACGGCCGTCCTGCAGGATGAAGAGCGCGCGGGGCTCGCGCTCATGGCCTCGCTGGGGCCGGCCGAACGTGCGACGGCCATCGTCCAGGCGGCCAAGACCGCCAACAATGCTGTTGCCCAGGCCTTCCGCGACAACCTCGTGCTCAACTACGCCGGCATCCGAGCCGCGGACCTGTCAGCCACCCAGCGCGATCTGCTCCTCTCGGTCGTCGAGTCGTTCGTCTCGCACATGGACGACGGCCATGCGCGCGTGAAGATGGACGAGGTGCGCGCCCACCTCGACGACACGTGGTTCGCCTGGATCGGCGGCACCGGCCCGGACGACGTCTTCTACTATCGCGTCCACAGCCCGGTGATTCTGATCGAGTTCGACCACCAGTTGCCGGTGGCGCTCGACGGGCCCCGCGTGCCAGGCAAGGCGCACATCCACAGTGTGGTCCGCACGCCGAACGGCAACGACTACGGCAAGGACCTGCTGAAACAGCACTACGAGAAGCACGGCAACGACGCTGCCCACGGGCACCCCGCCGTCCGCTGAACCCCGACGGAGTGCGCCATGGCCTCACCTCGCCCGAGTCTGCACGTCAGGCCCAACGGCCTGAGAGATACGTTCCGCCACTACATCCGCGACCTCGTCTATGGCGCCAACGACGGCATCATCACGACGTTTGCCGTGGTCGCCGGGGTCACCGGCGGCGCGCTCTCGAACAAGGCCATTCTGGTGGTGGGCATCGCGAACATCGTCGCCGACGGGCTCTCGATGGGCGTGGGCAACTACCTGGGCATTCGCTCCGAGGAGAGCGCGCGAGCGGCCGAGGAACTGCCAGAGGCCGAGGCTGAGCCGGCCAGGCACGGCCTGGCCACGTTTCTCGCATTCGTCGTGGCGGGCTTCGTGCCGCTGCTGTCGTACATCCTGCCGGACGTCGGTCTCGACCGGTTCGTCACCGCCACGGTGCTGACGCTCGGCACCCTCTTTGTCGTCGGCGCGCTTCGCTCGATGGTCACCCTCGAGGGGTGGCTTGCGAGCGGCCTGGAAATGCTCGGCCTCGGGGTCATCGTCGCCGCTGCGGCCTATGGAAGCGGCGCGATCATCGCGTCGTTCGTCTCGTGATGGAAGCCGACGCAGGCGGCGGCCTTGGCCGGAGGCGCGCAGGTCTGCTGATCGGGCTCGGCCTTTTTGCCCTGGCCCTGGCGCTGCCGCCACCGGATGGCATGACCCTTCCGGCCTGGCGGACCGCGGCCACGGCGGCGCTCATGGCCACATGGTGGGTCACCGAGGCGCTGCCCATTCCGGCAACCGCGCTGCTGCCGCTCGCCGTCCTGCCCGTGCTCGGCGTGCGCACGATCGACGAGGCGGCCTCGCCCTATGCCAACCCCGTCATCTTCCTCTTCATGGGCGGGTTCCTGATTGCGGCCGCCCTCGAACGGTGCGGGCTCCACCTGAGGTTGGCGCTCACCATCATCAGCTTCGGCGGCACCGCGCCGTCGCGGCTCATCGGCACCTTCATGGTCGCGACCGCCTTCCTCAGCCTGTGGGTGAGCAACACCGCCACGGTGGCCATGATGCTGCCGCTCGGCGTGTCGATCGTGGCGCTCGTCGAGCGGACCGGAGGCACCGGCGGTGGGCGAGACGCCAACTTCGCGACCGCGCTCATGCTCGGCCTCGCCTACGCGGCGAGCATCGGCGGCATCGGCACGCTCATCGGGACGCCGCCGAATGCATTGATGGCCGGCTTCATGAGCGAGACCTACCAGGTGGAGATTGGCTTCGTCCAGTGGATGCTCCTGGGCATCCCCCTCGTCCTCGTTGCGCTGCCGCTCACCTGGCTGCTGCTCGTTCGCGTGCTGTTTCCGGTGTCGGCCACGCCCATCGCCGGCGGGCAGCAGGCGATCGGCAGAGAGCTCCAGGCGCTCGGCCGGCCGTCACGGGCCGAGTGGACCGTGGGCGTCATCACGGCGCTCACGGCGGCCGCCTGGGTGACGCGGCCATGGCTCAACGCGTGGGTCCCCGGACTGTCGGATACGGGCATTGCGATCGCCGGTTCCATGCTGCTCTTCTTCGTGCCGGTCGACTGGCGCCGCTTCGAGACGCCGCTCGACTGGGAGGCGGCCGAACGGCTGCCGTGGGGCGTGCTCATCCTGTTCGGCGGAGGACTGTCGCTCGCCGGCGCGATTCAGGCAACCGGCCTGGCCGGCTGGATTGGCGAGTCGCTTTCCTGGGTGGGCGGCTGGCCGGTCATGCCCGTGACGCTCGTGATCACGACGGTCGTGGTCTTCCTCACCGAACTGACGAGCAATGCGGCAACGACGGCGGCGTTTCTGCCGGTGGTGGCGTCGCTCGCGACGGCCATCGGCGTCGACCCGATCCTGCTCGTGATCCCGGCCGCCGTCTCGGCCAGTTGCGCCTTCATGCTGCCGGTTGCCACGCCGCCAAACGCGATCGTGTACGGCAGCGGACGGGTCACGATGCCGCAGATGATGCGGGCCGGCTTCGTGCTCAACCTGCTGTTCATCGCGCTCATCACGACGCTCGTGACGACGATCGTTCCGCTGGTGTTTGGCGGCGGCGGGTGAGCCCCGACCGCCTCACGTCAAAGGGCGGGCCAGGTCAGGCGTCGGTGGTTTCGGATTCTTCTTTTTCTTCGGCGTCGTCGATCTGCCATTCGGCAGGCGGCTGAGGGCCGGCCTGGATGTGGGCGATGTCGGGGTCGACGCCGTCGGGTGCGCTCGAGCGGTCGCCGGGCTGCTGCGCGCGTTCGAGGCGCCTGGCGGCCTTCTCCTTCTGTTTTTCGGCGCGGGCGCGTTCCCGGGCCCGCTTCATCATCGTCGGCCGCGATTTCATTGCCATCGAGAGTCCTTTCTCGGTACCCGGGTGCGGCACGGCTGCAGCCGCACCGCACCCGGGGCAGTGTCTGTCCGATCAGGATAACAGGTCGGGCTGGTCTGGCCGAGCGACCTCAGGTCGACGGCGTCACAGCCTTCTTCTTGGCGCGTCGGCGCGCCGGACGCTCAGGCGCCGGCCGCTCGGTGAGCGTCAGCGACACCATGTGCGTGACGAACTTCTTGACGCCGTGCTCGTCGAAGTCGATGACTGTCCGGTCATCGGTCACTTCGGTGACCGTCCCGGCGCCGTACTGGGGCTGCAAGACCCGATCGCCTGCCTTCACAAGTCGCACGCATTACCTGCCTTGAGAATCGGTGTCGCTTTCGAACTTACCAGCGCGGTTCGCGGCGCGGACCGCGTCCGCCACCACCGCCGCCGCCGCCACGCCCGCGGCCGCCACCAAAGCCGCCGCCGCCACCGCCGCCAGGGCGGGGCATCTGCGGACGGGCCTCGTTGACGGTGAGCGGACGGCCGCCGAAGTCCTTCTCGTGGAACTGGTTGATCGCCGATTCGGCCCCCTCGTCGGTGGTCATCTCGACGAACGCGAATCCGCGCGCCCGGCCCGTGGCCATGTCACGCATGACGCGGACCGACTCGACCGGACCGGCCTGCGCGAAGAGGTCCTGAAGTTCGTCCTCGGTTGTTTGAAACGGGAGATTCCCCACATAAAGCTTCTTGCCCATGGCTCTTTGACTCCTGCACGAGATGCCGACCAGCCGGGTCGGCTCGGGCACTGTGAAAACTGCCTGAGCGCTTCTCGCTCA
The DNA here is from genome assembly GCA_963752045.1 of uncultured Acidobacteriota bacterium. Taxonomy (GTDB): domain Bacteria; phylum Acidobacteriota; class Vicinamibacteria; order Vicinamibacterales; family SCN-69-37; genus DATKDF01. The sequence goes on from CAVVWN010000007.1 coordinate 316,755, forward strand.
GGCCTGACTGGCGGGCAGGAGGAACGAGCCTGAGGACTCGGTCGTCGCTGACTGCAGCAGACGGGTGACGGACAGCTTCCAGACAGGGTCAAGTATAACAGAGGGCCGCCCTGCCCCTTTTGGGTCGCATTCGCCGGGTCCGGGCGTCCCGGGTGGGCCAGTTGGCCACTTTGAGCGGACAATTCGTCACCTGCCGGCGACGCCGGGCCGGCCCGGCTGGCCCGGCCGGGCCCCTCTGTTGGACCGACAGCTGGCACCGCCATTGCAGCCGGACGTACCGGACACGTTGCTCGTGGAAACGTCCCTGAAGCGCCCCAGCCGACTTCCCCGCTGCCTCTCTGCGGCCGTGTTGGCGGTGACTCTCATCGCCTCCGGTCCCGTCGCCATTGGCGCCCAGCATGGCCGCTACTACGGCCCCTACTACGGTTCCTGGGGCTGGTGGGGACCCTATCCTTATTACCCGCTCATCAACTACGCGGTCTCCTCGCTTCGCGTGCAGGTGAAGCCCAACGATGCGCAGGTGTTCGTGGATGGGTACTTCGCGGGCGAAGTGGACCGGTTCGACAACATCTTCCAGCGCCTCGAGGTCAGCCCGGGCGGACACGAGATCACGATCTACCACGACCGGTTCCGCACCTTCAGGCAGCAGATGCACTTCGCTCCGGGCGGCGACCAGAAGGTGGAGTTCCAGATGGAACCGCTTTCGCCGGGAGAAGTCGCCGAGCTGCCGGCCGCCTCCGTCCGAACCCCAGCCCGTTGCCGCCGAGGCGCGCGCGGGCGAGCCGGAAAGCACCGTGGATCGGCCCGCGCACGAAGCGCGCGCGCGCGAGGGCACGCTCTCGCTGCGCGTCGTGCCAGGTGACACGGAGATTTTGATAGACGGCACGTCCTGGCAGACGCCGGCCGGGCAGGAACGCCTCACGCTGGCTCTTCCGGCCGGGCGGCATACGCTGGAACTGCGGAAGGCCGGCTACGCACCTTACACGCAGGACATCCTGGTCCGCTGGAACGCCACGCTGAAGCTCTCCGTGGCGCTCGAGCCCGGACGACGCTGATCGGGCGCCCGGGGGATTGGACTCGGCGCCGGGTCGGCGCCGATGCTAACGTATCCACATGCAGTCGGTGCTCGACGGGATCGCGCTTGGCCCCGCCGAGATCGCGGCGCTCGTCGTGGCGACGAGTTTCGCGGCGGGCCTCAACATCTACGCCACGATCGCCACGCTGGGCCTCCTCGAGCGTGCGGGCGCGATTGCGCTCCCGCCGGAGCTTGCGCTCCTCGCCAACTGGTGGGTCATCGGCGGTGCGAGCGTCCTGTTCGTCGTGGAGCTCGTCGCCGACAAGGTACCGGCCTTCGATCTCGTCTGGAACGCGCTCCACACGTTCATCCGCGTGCCGGCGGCGGCCGTGCTCGCCTATGCCGCCGCCACGCCGCTCTCGCCGGGATGGCAGCTCTCGGCCGCCCTGCTCGGCGGGTTCGTGGCCTTCGCGGCCCACGGCGCAAAGATGGCGGCCCGCGCGGCCGTCACGCCCTCGCCGGAGCCCTTCTCGAACATCGCGCTCAGCGTCGCCGAGGACGCCCTGGCCGTCTTCCTGACGTGGTTCGCCACGAACCACCCGTTCCTCGCGGCCGGCATCGTTGCCGTCATGCTCGTGGCAATCGTGGTGCTGATTCGATGGGTCGTGCGCGCGATGCGAGCCCTCTTTCGCGGAGCCCGCCGCGCCGTCGCCCCAGCCAGCTAGACTCGATCACCTGGCTTCAGGCCACAACGCGATGACCGCCGGCACACGACGGCGCCACGTTGCCAGCCGACGCAGTTGTGTGCCGAACGCACGCTCGTCGCGCTCGGTCCAGGCGTAGCCGTACTGCGCGCGAATCCCGGCTGGCAGCAGGCCCAGGGTCACGGTCCGATTCACGCGAGCGAGCGGCCAGATGGACCAGCTGAACGGCGGCTCGACTACCGCGGCGGCGACCCGACGCGCCTCGCCCCCGACCGTGATTGCGCCGGACGCGTACGCCGACGCGAGTGCGGCTTCGAGCGCCGACCACGTTCGGGGCACGTCAGCTGGCCGCGCGCCGAGCGCAACGGCCACTTCTGCCGCTTCGTCGCAATAGCGGTCCCGGTCGTCGTCGGCGAGCGGTCCGACCACGCGCGCGTGGAAATCGAGGACGGATTCGATCAAGGTCAGGTGCACCCACAGCACGAGCGCCGGATCCTCGGCCGAGTAGCGCGTTCCCGCCACGAACGCTCCGACGGTTTCCGACAGCGTACCGTTGACGCGGCGGTGAATCGCCAGGATCCGTTCGACCGTCTCCCTGTGCTCGGCAGAGTCGCCGAATGTGAGGGCGAGCATCGAGCGCACTGTCTCGTGAAGCCGGCGCGCTGCGGTTACCGGTCCTTTCCGAAAGGAGCTGTGGTCCGCCACGCCGGCAGCGACGAGCGGATGCGCCAGCTGCAGCAGGATGGCGCGCGGCCAGCTGAGCACCAGGATACGCTCGGCGTTGATACGCCGGGCAATCGAGCTCACCGCCTATTTCACCAGCCGGTTGTACTTCTGCAGCACGGCACGCAGCCGGTCGTGCGGAAGCGCGTACACACGCGAGCCATTGATGCCAGTCATGTCCCGGGCGGCGACGAGCGCGTTGACGATGGCCTCCTCGGTGGCCTGCGCGGTCGCGTTGAAGAGCGCGTTGATCTGCTCGTTCGGCACCATCGAGAGCGTCACCAGTCCGGACGAACGGGAGATGTCGCGATTCGCCGTCGAGAACGCGATGAAGATGTCGCCCGACGAGTTCCCTCCTCGTCCTCCCATGGCGCCGACGCCAAGCGCGATCCGCGTGGCCACACGCTTGAGCTGGTGCGGTAGGAGCGGCGCGTCGGTCGCCACGACGACGATGATCGATCCCGGTCCTCGTCGCGGTCGCCGATC
>CAVVWN010000008.1:0-1574232 GCA_963752045.1 uncultured Acidobacteriota bacterium
CGTGTGAAGGCGGTGCGGAGCGGGAACCACGGGAGGGTCAGGGGCGAAGCGGCCCAGACGGTCCTGCAGGTTGAAGCCGGACCCTTCGCCCTGCACCGTCGCAGCGTGACAGTGTGACCCTTTTCCAACCGTCACGATCGCGAACGGTCGGTCGCCGTCGAGGTTGAAGCTCATCCGCCCAGCGCGATCGTCACCGCGATGAGGACGACGCCGAAGCCCGCCATCCGGAACGCGACCCTGAGCGGACGCTCGCCCGTGTAGCGCGCGAGCGCGAGGCCGCAGGCGAAGAGCAGGACGAGGGCAATCGTGTTCGAGACGTGCTGGGCGAGGTCGAGGTCGGCGATGAGGGCGAACGGCGCGGCGAGCGGCAGGAGCGCCGCGTTCGCGAGAAAGAAGATCGCCACCGCGCCCGCGAGATCGTCGCGCGTGACGAGGGCGCGCGGCGGCACCGGCACCTTGCCGAGGGCCACCACCACCCTGTCCCACTCCGCCGGGGAGAGTGCCTCGCTGACGGCCGACGGCACCGCGTCGGCAATCAGCCGCCGCCCCTCCTCCGGGTCGGCGCGCAGCCGGCGAACGAGGTAGAAGCTGCGACTGCGGGAGGTGAGGGAGCTGAAGACGTACATGCTGGCGTCCACGAGGCCCCAGGCCAGGGCGCACCCGACCGCCGCCCACAGCGTGGTGCGCGGGTCGTCGCCGCCCTGCGCCGCCACGCGGAGCGTGCCGGTGAAGGTCAGGACGAGGATGATGCCGTAGAGAAGCTCCGTCAGCCGGTCGATCGGACTGAGGACGCCCCCACCGTCAGGGTCGCGGGCATCGGCGGTCGTGGCCATGGCAGACTCTATCGCACGCTCCCGCGCGCATCGGGCACAATCACCCCCATGATGGCTGACACGACGGACCCGAATCCCGCCTCGGTTTGGCGCCGGCGCGGCCTCGCCACCGCGGCGGTCGTGCTCGCCGTCCTTGCGCTCCTCGCGCCCTGGATGGCGCAGACCGCCTCCATCGAACGCGTCGGCGTCCTGCTGGTGGTCGCCGCAGCCATCGAGATGGCGCAGGGCTTCCGGCGCGCGACCGCGTCCGCTCAGCACTCGGCCTGGGTCAACGGCGGGCTCACGCTGGCCATGGGCGTGCTGCTCGTCAACGCGCCGTGGCTCGCCGGCGCCGCGATCGTCGTGCTCCTCGCCGGATGGTTCGCCATCGACGCCGTCCGGCGTACGGTCGGCGCGGCGCGCAGTTACCGCTCCGGGCAGCCGGCCGCCGGGGAGGCCCTCGCGGCGCTGGGCAACCTGGCCGTCGCGGGCGGGCTGGTGGCGCTGGGCGGCCGGACCGCCACGTGGGCGGTGGCCATCGCCGGCGCGCTGCGGATCCTGGCCACCGGCATGAGCATCGCGCGGGCGCCGACCTTCCGGACGAGCGACTCGAGCCGGACAGTGGTCGAGGATCTCGGCCTCCCCGACCGGCCGGAGATCGGTGACCTCGCCCGCGACATCGAGGCCGCCGAGGCGCGTCGCGCGCCCGTCGATCGCGGCTGGATCGCGGCGTTCGGCCTGACGCTCTTCGCGATCCACCTCGGCCGCACCGGGTTCGATCGATCGTTTCTCGGCATCATGACCCCGGGGGTCGCCGTGCTCGGCGACTTCGTCATCTCGCTCATCATCTCGTTCATCGTCATCATCCCGGTGATGCTCGCGTGGCGGAAGCTCACGCGCGGGCTGGAGCGGCGGGCGTGGTCCTGGTACCTCGCGGCGCCCGGGCAGCAGACGGACTGGCGTCATCGCGTGGTTCGGGCGCTGCTCACCTGGCGCCTCCGCGGCTCCGTCCGCCTGCGCCGGGCGCGCTACTCGCTCCGCGCCGCGCTCGGCCGGGGCCTGCAGACGGGTCTCCCCGTCGCCGCGATCATCGCCGCGACGGCGCCGGTGTTCGGCATGAGCTGGTACTTCGACACGGAGAACTGGGCGGCCGGCATGTGGAATTCCTGGGCCGAGGAGCGCACCGACACGTGGCGGGCCGCGATGGTCGAGGCCGAGGAGGCTCAGGAGGGACCCGGCGCGGGCACGTTCTCGCTCGCACCCGCCGGCGTCGAGGACGGCACGGACTTCTCGTTCGTCGTCATCGGCGACACCGGCGAAGGCGACGCGTCGCAGCACGTGCTGCGTGACAGCTACCTGGACGTCGTGTGGAAGGACGACGTCAAGTTCGTGGTCCTGTCGTCGGACGTCATCTACCCGGTGGGCGCGATGCGGGACTACGAAGCCAAGTTCTGGCTGCCCTTCAAGGGGACACACAAGCCCGTGTACGCGATTCCGGGCAACCACGACTGGTACGACGCGCTCGAGGCGTTCAACGCGACGTTCCTCCAGCCCGACGCCGCGCGCGCCGCGATGCGCGCGCGCATCGAGGTGGACCTCGGCCTGACGACGACCACCGACGCGCACATCGAGAACCTGATCGCGCAGGCGTCGAGGCTGCGCCGGGAGTACGAGGTGCCCACCGGCTTCCAGCAGGCGCCGTTCTTCAAGGTCGAGACCGACCGGTTCCTGCTCGTGACGGTGGATACGGGCGTGGCCCGGACCGTCGATCCGGTCCAGTGGGACTGGCTGGGCCGGACGCTCGACGCGGCTCGCGGCAAGCTCGTCATGGCCGTCGTCGGCCACCCGTTCTACGCGGGCGGGAACGACACGGTGGGCGACAGCCGGCAGTTCGGCGAGTTGCGGCAGCTCCTGCTGGACCACGGCGTACGGATCGTGATGGCCGGCGACACGCACGACCTCGAGTACTACGCCCAGCCGGCGGTGGGCGACCGGCCGATGGTGCATCACTTCGTGAACGGCGGTGGCGGCGCGTACATGAGCTTCGGCACCGCGCTCTCCTGGCCGGACCGGCCCGCCTTCCCCGACTGGGCCTACTACCCCACGACGTCGGACGTGGTCGGCAAGATCGAGGCGACGACGCCGTGGTGGAAGTGGCCGGTGTGGTGGTGGACACGCCGGTTCGACGCGTGGCCGTTCTCGGCCGAGTGGCTCTCGGCCATGTTCGACGTCAACCAGGCGCCGTTCTTCCAGAGCTTCGTCGAGGTGATCGTGGAGCCGTCGGCCGGCCGCGTCCGCCTGCGGCCGTACGGCATCTACGGGCCGCTGCGCTGGTCGGATTTCCAGATGTCAGGCACCCTGAAGCCACTCGGCGTTCCCGACGACGGCTTCGTCGAGTGGACGGTCGAGATGCCCGGGACCGATGCGGACGGCGGTCTGTGAGGGCTCGGGCTCGAAGCACCGCCGACAGCAGGCCGCCGTGGAGGATCTGTGGTCGGTGAGCTCGGCCGGTGACACCACACGGTCCCGATGGTGCATGAGGTACGCCCTTGCCGACGTAGTCGTCGGCTCCGCTGTCGATGCCGCGCACGCGTGACGCGCGCCTGCCATCCGTGGTGTGCGCCGCAGAATTTGTCTGATGCCGGCGGCGGCCACGTGTCGGATTCTGCCATAGGGAACCCGCCAATCGCGTCGGCCGGCGCAAGGGCAGCGCGCCGGGCCCGGCACGCCCGTTGCGCCTGGGCCGTCCGTGTCGGCGGCATCACGGACATATCGGCTGGGCGCGGGGGACCCGGCGTCGAAGCCCGCCGGGACGGCCGGTTGCGGGTGTGCCCCGCATCGGACGTGGGCCGAACTCGTGCAGCGGAGCTTCGGGTTTGACGTGCTGGCCTGTCCCCGGTGCGCGGGCCGGCTGACCCTGGTCGCGCTCATCCACGACCCGGCGGTCATCGGGCGGATCCTCGATCACCTGGGGCTGCCGAGCGAGCCCCCCGGCCTTCCGGCCCGCCCGGGACCCGCCGCTCGTCTTCGAGGCTGCCGGCGCCGACGGCACCTGGTACGATTGAGCGTGGACATCACGGGCCGGCTGGACGGCGCGCCGGAGGTCTGCCCCAGGGCCGGCCCGCGCCGTGGCGGGCCCCGTCCTCTGCGCTCAAGATTGCCCGATAATGGGCCCTGTCGCTGAAGGATCCGAAGTCGGGGGGGCTCCAGCGTCCGATAGGGGGGATTCTGTTGACTCGGGAGGGCGTAATCCTGCCTATCGGCAATCGACAAGGTGTCACAACCAAGGGGATCAAGGAAAACTTCTTCAGTTATCTTGACGCGGCCCTCGAATTTGTCCCCGGAGACTGCGCAGAACAAGAATATTCGGGCCACACTCGCCAGCATCGGTATCGGCCCCGGCAAGTCGTTTGAGTTCAAGGATCTCTCGCTTGAGCACAAGGCTGCCGTTTTGCTGGCAATGAAGGAAGGCGAGGAGAAGGTGAAGAAGTATTTCGCCGACGGACAGAGGAATATCAACGGATGGGGTGTCGGTTCGCTGTTTGGCGACAGCGCGTTCTATGACGGCGATTGGCTGAAGCGTGCGGCCGCCGCCATGGCGGGGATCTACGGGAACGACACGCGGGCCGAATCGCAGGCGGTTCGGCCCGCGGTTCCAGAAACCAATTGCCGATAAAGAGATTAGAGCGGAGATACCATGAAAATAAATGACATCAGTTATTACGTGGCGGTGCTCGTCGCATTAACGCTGCCTTTTACTGTGCAGTCAGCAGACGTCACTCCGGATGAAGCGCGCGCAATCGCCAAGGAAGCCTACATCTACGGCTATCCCATGGTGGACGGCTACCGCATCCAATACGGCTACTTCGTTGACGAGAGCGACCCCGAATACAAGGGACAGTGGAATGAAATCCACAACATCCCGCGCGTCTACACTCCGGAGGACAAGGCCGTCCAGACGCCCAATTCCGACACGCCGTATTCCTTTCTCGGTGCAGACCTCCGGGCCGAACCGCTCGTACTGACCGTCCCGGAAATTCCAGAAGGCCGCTATTATTCGATTCAGTTCATCGACGCCTATACGTTCAACTTCGCTTATGCCGGCAGCCGAACCACCGGTAACGAAGCGGGTAGCATCATGCTGGCTGGCCCGAATTGGAAGGGCGAGAAACCGCCGGGAATCAAGGTCGTCATCCAGTCCGAGACCGAGATAAACACCCTTATCTACCGCACCCAGCTTTTCAATCCGGCCGACCTCGACAACGTGAAGAGAATCCAGTCGGAGTACAAGGTGCAGCCCTTGAGCCAGTTCCTCGGCCAGCCCGCGCCCACCCCCGCACCGGCCATCGACTACATCAAGCCGATCGGCCAGGAAGAGCAGAAAAGCTCTCTCGAGGTGTTCAATGTCCTGAATTTCATCCTGCAATTCAGCCCGACTGTTCCGTCCGAGAAGGAACTCATGGAGAGGTTCGCCAAGATTGGCATCGGCGCCGGAAAGACCTTTGATCCCACAAAGCTTTCCCCTGAAATGAAGAAAGCCTTCGAGGAAGGCATCGGCGACGCCTGGAAAGAATATGCGGACGGCGCGAAGTTATTGGCGGAAGGTAAAGTGACCGCCGGCGATGTCTTCGGCACGCGCGCATCCATGAAAAATAATTACTTCTATCGCTGGCTCGCAACGATTGGCATCTGGGGAAATTCAAAACAGGAAGCGATGTACCCTATTTATTTTACTGACGCTAGCGGCCAAAAGCTCAACGGCGCTAACCGCTATACGCTGCATTTCCCGAAGGGCCAACTGCCACCGGCGAATGCGTTCTGGTCGCTCACCATGTATCAGCTGCCTGAGAGCTTGCTGGTGGCCAATCCCATCGACCGCTATCTCATCAATTCGCCGATGTTGCCGGACATGAAAATGGATGCCGATGGCGGCCTCACGCTCTACATCCAGCACGAGTCACCCGGCAAGGATCTGGAGTCCAACTGGCTTCCTGCACCCAAGGGACCATTCTCATCTTACCTTCGCATCTATTGGCCGGCAGAAGCAGCTCTGGACGGCTTGTGGACAGCTCCGAAACTCCAGGTGGCGGAACAAAAAGTACCTCTCAGAACAATCCAAGATGGAACAAAAGAACCAACAGAGGATCAGCGAAAGAATGAAGCCGAATACGCTGAAATCCATTCGCCGGACCCTTGTCGGCGGCCTGTCGGCTGCCGCCTTGTCCGTGGCCAGTCTAACCAGCAACGCGGCTGTCGCTGAAGGATCCGAAGGCGGGGGGGGCTCCAGCGTCTGATAGGAGGATTCTGTTGACTCGGGAGGGCCGTAGTCCTGCCTATCGGCACGCAACACGGCTTCCACAACGACACGACGCCGCGCTACAACGAGGAGGCCGCGAAGCTGGCCTGGCAGCGCACCGTGGCCCGTCCGCCAGTGGGTACTGACGCTGCCGCCACGCCTCCGCTATCTCGTTGCCTGGGACCACGCGCTCTGCCGCGCCGTCGTGCAGGCCTACGTGCGGGCCGTGCTCGGCTGGCTCCGGCAGCGGGCGCGGCGGCGGGGTGTTGCCGGCGGCCGCGGCGGTGCGGTGGCCATCGTCCAGCGCTTCGGCTCGGCGCTCAATCTCAACGTGCACGTGCACGCGCTCGTGCTCGACGGCGTGTACACGGTCGATCGCCGCGGCCGGCTGCGGTTCTGGCGGACGCGGCGGATAGCCGCCCGCCGGTGGGGCGACGCGATCGACCTGCCGGAGGCCCCAGCGTCGGGGCTATGGCGGGCCCGGCACGGCCGGTTCGATTTCCACTGGGCGTGGGGCCCCACCCTCGAGCGCCCTCTTGCTCCTCGGCTTCGCTCGTCGCAAGGGCCGCAGGCGCTCTGCACGCAGGCGTGGTAGTGCGGGCCCGAGCCCGTGGGCGGCTCGAGCGGTTGTGCCGTTACGCGCTGCGGGCGCCGGTAGGCCAGAACCGGCTGCAACCGATGCCGGACGGGACGGTGGTGCTCGAGTTGCCGCGGCGCTGGACCGACGGGACGACGCATCTCATCTTCGACCCGGTGGAACTGCTCGATACCCGGCGTCGAAGCTCGCCGGGACGGCCGGTTGCGGGTGTGCCCCGAATCGGACGTGGGCCGAACTCATGCAGCGGAGCTTCGGGTTTGACGTGCTGGCCTGTCCCCGGTGCGCGGGCCGGCTGACCTGGTCGCGCTCATCCACGACCCGGCGGTCATCGGGCGGATCCTCGATCACCTGGGGCTGCCGAGCGAGCCCCCGGCCTTCCGGCCCGCCCGGGACCCGCCGCTCGTCTTCGAGGCTGCCGGCGCCGACGGCACCTGGTACGATTGAGCGTGGACATCACGGGCCGGCTGGACGGCGCGCCGGAGGTCTGCCCCAGGGCCGGCCCGCGCCGTGGCGGGCCCCGTCCTCTGCGCTCCAGATTGCCCGATAATCCGGGTGCGAATCCTGCACCAGCCAATTTGGCCAACACAGCCGAAGGGTGGTTTATCATCACGGAAGGGCCGAACAAAGGAGAGCTCGGTGAATTACTCGACGATCTGTCTGGTGAGCGGAACTACTTGTTGTTATTAGTACAGTTAATCACTCAAATTAGATAAACCCAATTATTAATATCGGAACAATGAAATGAAAAATGAGACACACCTAAAAGTCTCCTGTGTTGGTGTTTTCCATGAAACCAACACCTACCTCACCGAAGGCATGGGCGAAACCACGCTCGACAGAATGCGCACTTTCCGGGGCGATGAGATCAAGAAGGGGTCAAAAGGGAGTGCCCTTGGCGGGCCAGTGGATGTGTGCGAGGAAAAGGGCTGCGAGCTGCTCCCTGGTGTCCTGTTCTATATACACCAGAATGGAACACCGTTGAGTAAACATGCAGAAGTGAACGGATAGGGTCCACCTCTGCAATTCCGTGTCTCAAACAAATACTGAAAATATTCGTTTGTGGTCGTGGTTGACGTCGACTCTTCAACAAATGCTTTCTGTAACACCAATGGGAGAAACCCAATGCGGAACCTAAACTCAAAGAGCTTGATTGCGGCGCTGGCCGTCGCTGTGAGTGTCGCCCTGCCGGCGGTTGCTCAGGACGCCTCCGGGCCGATCCTCTTCACGAACGTCAACGTCTTTGACGGCGTGAACGAGGCCCTGATCGAAAACGCCAATGTCGTGGTGACGGACAACCTGATCACCGCTGTGTCGACTGAACCGTTGGCCATCGCGGGCGGCACGGTCATCGACGGCGGCGGGCGTACGCTGATGCCTGGCCTGACAGACTGCCATTGGCACAGCATGGCGGCCAATTTTAGTGGCAACGCGTTCGCGCTTGGTGAGGGCAAGCTGAACCTTGTGGCGGCCGATGGGGCGGAAAAGACGCTTCTGCGGGGTTTCACCACGATCAGGGACATGGGCGGCAATGTCTTCGATCTAAAGTCGGTGATCGACGAGGGTATGTACGTTGGTCCCCGGATGTACGCTGCGGGGTCGATGATCTCCCAAACGTCGGGCCATGCAGATTTCCGTCAAACGATTGATATACCTCAGAGCTATTCAAGGGATCTTACCCCGCAGGAAAGGATGGGGTCGGTCGCCATCGCAGACGGCAAGGCGCAAGTCCTGCAGCGCGTGCGCGAGAACCTGATGCGGGGAGCGGCCTTCATCAAGCTGATGGGGGGCGGCGGGGTCGCCTCGCCCTCGGATCCGCTCGACGTCTCGCAATACACCGTCGAGGAAATCGAGGCGGCGGTCGAAGTGGCGCAGAACTGGGGCACCTATGTGACGGTTCACGCCTACTCTGCAAAGGCGATCCAGAACGCGATCCGCGGCGGTGTCCGCAATGTCGAGCATGGCCAGATGATTGACGAGGAAACCGCCCAACTGATGAAGGAGACGGATACGTCGGTCTGCCTGCAGCCTTTCTATAACGACGAGGATGCGATCCCGCTCGCTCCAGGCTCGTTTGCGGCACAAAAGTACCAATTGCTGATCTCTGGAACTGATACAGCCTTCGCGTTAGCGAAGAAATACGACCTGCTCTTCGGGTTCGGCACTGACAGTCAGGGTTCACCCGCGCTCGCCGCGCGTCAGGGGGCGCAGTTGGCGAAGCTCACCCGCTATTACGAGCCCTGGGAAGTGCTGAAGATTGCGACCAGCCAGAACTACGAGATCTTCAAGCGTTCCGGGCCGCGCGATCCCTATCCCGGTGACAACGGTGTGGTTCGGGAGGGTGCCTATGCCGACCTGCTTCTGGTCGACGGCAATCCGCTCGAGAACATCGACTTGATCGCCGACCCGGATAAGAACTTCGTCATCATCATGAAGGACGGTGTCATCTACAAGAACACGCTGTCGCTGAACGATCCGAGGTCGCGGGGGGGCTCCAGCGTCCGATAGGGGGGATTCTGTTGACTCGGGAGGGCCGTAATCCTGCGTATCGGCCGGCCCGAGTCTTGCGCATCGTCCAGCACATGTACGCCTTCACTAGGTCAATGCTCGACGTCGTCGACGGCCTGCCGCGAGGGCTAGCCTTCATCGTAGCGACTGAGTTCGTACAGCAGGCGAAGGCGGCTGCGCGTGTTACTGACGAGCTGCGGGAGCCCCTGACGAGGGACCAGTTGGTCCTCGATGGCGAGGCCATGTCCGCTTCTGTGGAAGTTCTGGCGGATCGAATTCCGCTAGCGTTCGCAGAACACTTGGCGACTGCCCGCCCGGTCGGCGGCTGGATTCTGCGAATTCTGGACGCGTGGTCGACGTTTCTGCCCGCCCGGATCGCCTCCGAGGACTTGGGCGACTACGTTGAGGATATCAATAACCGGATCGCTCGGGGCCAGCGGCCGAGGCCCGTCTCCTACACGAACGCGGCCGTCACCCGCGCGCGTTTGCCCTCGCTGTTCTCTGTATGGAGGAATTCGTCAAACTCTTGGTCCTTCACGCGACTGTCGAGAATCTAGCCAGCGGTCGGTCAGTGGACTGGGTGACGCGGTTGACTGGGAGGCGCACGGGGTGTCGAAAGACAGGTGAACTCCGCGAAAAGCTCCGAGAGGCTCAGAAGGCCGATGCTCTATCCACCTGAGCTACGGGCGCACGCCAGCATTGTACGGGACCGCCCGGTCTTTTTCGGCTCACGCCGACGTCCGAAGACGGACGCCGGGCGGACGCTCTAGTCTCGAGTGCTACGCTGCCACATGGCCTTTCTCGCAATCGTCATCGTCGCCGTGGCGACCAGCCTCGTCGCGCCGGCGACGCAGGCGCCGGCCGAGGACGTCGCGGCGCGGATGCAGCGCTACAACCGCTCGCTGGGCGTCGAGTGCGTGCACTGCCACGTCGACGGCCAGTGGACCGACGACACGAAGCGCCCGTTCGCCATCGCCCGCAACATGTCCAGGATGGTCACGGCGGTCAACGAGCGGCTCGGGGGCGAGCCGAAGGTGAGCTGCTTCACGTGCCACGGCGGCTCGACGAGACCCGCCCGCCAGCCGGGAGACGCCTTCGACGCCGAGCTCGCACGGTGGCCGGCGGATCTGGCCGGTGCCTCTCAGGGCCTCAGGATCACGATGTCGGTCTACAACGTCGCGCTCGGCGTCGGCTGCGATCACTGCCACGTGCCGGGCGAGTGGGCGAATCTCGCCAAGGCCCCGAATCGAATCGTGCCGACGATGAACAGCCTGTTCGAGATCTTCCCGTCCTTCATGCCGGAGAGCGCGCGGACCCAGTGCTACATGTGCCACAAAGGCTCGACGAAACCCGCGCTGGTACCGCCCCCGGACCTTCGGACCTTCGGACCTTCGGACCTTCGGACCTTCGGACCTTCGGACCCTCGGACCTTCGGACCTTCGGACCCTCGGACCTTCGGACCCCCAAGCTATCTCACGTACTCCCTCGCCTCTGACGTGAAGCCCGGCTCCGGCGTGAGCGTCGTGTCGAACGCCTCCGCGCGAAGGCTCGTCGCGCTCAGCATCTCGACGAGGAGCACGAACACCCGGTTCTCGAAGTTCGGAAAGACTCCGACCCGTTGCCGACGCGCCACGTCGTCATCCGGGCAACCAGTTCATGCCGAAGTCGAATCCCACCCCGTGGTCGCCTTCGAGGTTCAGCGTGTGGCTGGCCTGACCGCCGGTCACGGTGCCGTAGATGAGTTTGGGCACGTAGTCGGTGACGAAGACGCCGCTCGGTGCGGAAAGCGGAGTGACGAGGCTGCCGAAGACCTCCACCTGCGACTGGGCAGCCACAAGCGTGGGCAGCAGGCCGATGAAGAGGATGACTGTCGCACGGAACGCGCGCATCACGCTTGCAGCCTATCCCATTCGGTCTGACGTCAGCTGATGTACGACAGCCGGGACCAGCGTCCGCGGCGCGCCAGAAGGAACAGGCCCGCGCCGATGGCCAGGGCTGGGAGACCGACGCGGCGCTGAACGGCAGGTGAACGGGCCGTTCAGGTCAGGTGCGGTTCGGCCCCGCTACGCTCGGTGCCGATGACAGGGCCAGGCCGCTTCGTCTCGGATCTCCGTTCGGCCTTTCGCGCCATTCGACACACGCCATGGGTGTCCGCGGTCGTCGTGCTGTCGGTCGGTATCGGCATCGGCGCCAACACCGTCGTGTTCTCGTGGCTCGAGTCGTTCACGCTTCGTCCCATGCCCGGCGTGGAGCGCGCCAACGAGTTCAACTTCGTCGAGCCGATTGCCGGGAACGGCGGACGCCCTGGTTCTTCGTGGCTCGAATACCAGGACCTCGCCTCGCGCCTCGACATGTTCGAAGGCCTGCTGGCCTTCCGCATGTCGCCGCTCAACCTGGGCGAGGCCGGTCGCACCGAGCGCGTCTTCGGGCAGTTCGTGTCCGGCAACTACTTCACGCTGCTCGGCCTGAGCCCGCTCGCCGGACAACTGCTGCGGCCCGCCGACACCAGCGTGCCGGGCGCGAACGCCGTGGCGGTCGTGTCGCACGACCTCTGGCAGACGCGCCTCGGCGGAGATCCCGGCGCGGTCGGACGCGTCATCCGTCTGAACGGACGTGAGCTCACGATCTTGGGGATCGCGCCTCGCACGTTCCAGGGCACCGTGCTGGGCCTGAGCTTCGACGTGTGGCTGCCGGCGACGATGGCGCCCGTGTTGCTCAACGGGTCGCCTGAACTTTCCGAGCGGGCCGCCCGCGGCTATGCCGTGATGGGTCGGCTTCGCCCGGGTGTGGCGGTCGCGGAGGCGCAGGCCGCCGTCGACGCGACGATGGCCGATCTGGCGGCGACGTATCCGGAAACCAACCGCGACATTGCTGCCGAGGTGCTGTCCTTCTGGCAGGCGCCGCGCGGGCCGCAGCGCAGGTTCGCAAGCGCGCTGCTGGTTCTGCAGGGCCTGATGGTCGTGCTGCTCGTCGCCGTCTGCGGAAACGCCGCGAGCTTGATGCTGGCGCGGGCCGCCGCGCGCGAACGCGAGTGCGCGGTGCGCCTTGCCCTTGGCGCCGGTCGGGGCCGCATCATCAGCCTGGTGCTCACCGAGCACGTCGTGCTGGCCGTTGCCGGCGGTGTCATCGGCGTCGTGCTGGCGATCTGGGGGACCACGGCCGTTCGCGACGTGCCCATGATTGGCGCGTTCCCGGTTCGTTTCCAGACCGGCGTCGATCTAGCCGGCTTCGGGTTCGCGATGGCGCTCGCCCTGGCGGGCGGCGTGCTGTTCGGCGCCGCGCCGGCCTTGTCGCTGTCGCGCGTCGGTCCGTACCACGCCATGCGGGGCGGCGATGGCACGCCCGCGCGGACCAGCCTGCGGGAAGTGCTGATGGGGGCCGAAGTGGCGCTGGCGCTCGTGGTGCTCGTCGCGGCCGCACTCTTTCTGCAGAGCTTCGAGCGCACGCGCAGTGCCGACACCGGCTTCCGCCGCGACGGTGTCCTTCTTGCGGCCTGGGACCTCACGGGCCGGGACGCCAGCGCTCAGGCAAGTCGCGCGTTTGCCACGCGGCTCCTCGATGGCCTGCGGGAACGGCCAGGCATCGAGCGCGCGGCCATCGCGGCCTTTGCTCCACTCGACCTGCACGGCATGCCGGGCACCACGTTCGTCGTCGAAGGACGGGCACGGACCGACGGCGTCGACGACCGCTCGCTCATGAACATCGTCACGCCCGGGTACTTCGGCGTACTGGACATCCCGATCCTCTCCGGCCGGGATTTCGTGACGTTGTCTGACGAGGCCGGACCGCCGCAAGCCATCGTCAACGAGGCATTCGTCAAGACCTACTTCGAGCACGCCGATCCGGTGGGCCGTTTCCTCGACGCGGGGAATCGCCGCCACGTCATTACGGGTGTCGTGGCCACGACGACGTACGAGTCGTTCGACGAACCGCCGACGCCGCTCATCTATTTCTCTTACCGCGACCGTCCGGCTGGCCGCGGGGAAGTCCACGTGGTCGCGAGGTCCGGATCGACGGCCAACCTGGGCGCCGAGGTCGAGGACGCCGTGCGCGCGCTCGATCCGATGCTCTCGGCCTTCGACGTCAGGACCATGAACCAGCACGTCGAGCGGAATCTCTTCCTCCAGCGGATCCCGGCGCGGATGTTCGCGGTGCTCGGTCCGCTTCTGGTCGCGCTCGCCGCGATCGGCATCTACGCGGTCGTGGCGTTCGCCGTCGCGCGGCGAACTCGCGAGATCGGCGTGCGTCTGGCGCTTGGCGCGCAGGGCCCGCGCGTGGTCGCCGGCATCGTCTCCGAGCACATGGCCGTGATCGGCGTGGGCCTTCTGGCCGGCCTGCTGGTCTCGGTGCTGGCGGTGCCCCGGGTCGTATCGGGTGCGTCGGTCGACCCGGCGACGCTCGTCGGCGTGCCGCTCCTGCTCTTGTCGGTGGCCGTCGCCGCGTCGTGGTTGCCGGCCCGCCGCGCAGCAGCCGTCGATCCGGTGCGCGCGCTCCGGCAGGACTGAGGAGGTGGTGAGATGCGCAGAAAGTCGCGTTCGCTCGTCGCGGTCGCCGTGGTTCTGGGCATTGGCGTGCTGCTGGCGCTCTACTGGACGCAGGACTCGTCGCCGGTCGACATGCTGAAGGCGCTCCACGGCGCGCCCGCCAGCGGCGGGCACGGATCGTAGGCGGTCGTCACTCGGAAGGGAGCAGCAGATGAGACAGACGTTCGTGCGAGGTGCGGTGGCAGTCGCGTTCGCGGCAGTATGGTCCCTGTCGCTGTCGGCCGGGATGGCTGGCCAGAAGGGCAGCACGGTACCGGAAGTGGCGGGCAAATGGGTGCTCACAATCGGCGCGGCCGATGAGGCTGTGGCGACCGAGCTTGTACTCGAGCAGGCTGGTGCGGAGGTCAAGGGAAGCCTCTCGGGCCTGCACGGGATGACGCTCAGCGTCGAGGGCCGCTGGTCCGAGGGCACGCTCGGGTTCTCGGCCCTGGCCCACGCAGACCATGGTGAGCTCTCGCTCGACTTCACCGGCACGCTCGAGAAGGACGGCACGCTGAAAGGAAGCATGTCGAGCCCGATGGGCGAACGGCCCTGGCGCGCCGAGCGCGCCCGGTAACGCCTCAGAGCGCCGTCGTCAGCGTTCGGCGGCCAACCGGCTGTCGAGTGCCTGACGCGCCGCGACCGCGTACTCGCGGCAGGCTGAGGGGTCGACGAACGCGTCCCGTGCGCCAGCCAGTTGCCGCTCGCGTTTCTTCGCAAGCCCGGAGAAGCCCGGGTGCACGGAAATCAGGATGTCGCAGGGCAGCGTCTCGACCATCGCGATGCTCCGGCGGAAGGCATCGACGAGGCCGGGCCGCGTGCTGAACGTGAAGCCCGGCGCCGAGACGGCATTCAGGCTGTCCGCATACACCACGTCGGCACATCGTTCGCCCTCACACGATCGCCAGGTCCACGTCGTGCCGCCAGGCGTGTGCCCTGGCGTGAACCGCGCGGTGATAGTGAGACTGCCCACCCTGAGCACGTCACCGTCGGCGATCACGCGGACGTCACGGACCGCCGGGAAGGTGCCGGCGAGCGCAAACTGCGGGTCCTCTGGCACAGGGCCGCCGCGCTCGAGCGCTCGCGCGCCGTCGGGACTCGCGGCCGCCTCGGCCCCACTGGCACGCTGCAGAGCGGCGATCCCGCCTGCGTGGTCGAAATGCGCGTGCGAGTTGACGATGAGGCGGATGTCGGACGAGTCGAAGCCCAGTTGCCTGATATTCGCGTCGATGAGCGGCGCCGACTGCGGCAGCGCGCCGTCGACGAGGACGTGCCCCTCATTTGAAGTGATGAGCACGGCCGAGAGGCCGTCGGTCCCCACGTAGTAGGTATTGCCGAACACGCGGAAGGGCTCCCGGGGCTCGTTCCAGGCGTTGCACGAATCGCACGCGATGGGCGGGTCCGCGTCGAAACGGCGCGCCTGGCCGTTCGAGGGCACGAGAGCCGCGTCGGCTGGGCGCATTCGCTCAAACGCGGCGGCTGAGGTCAAAGCTGCGGCTGCCAGAACGAGCACGGTGGGCGTCAGTCGTCGGCGCATGGCGGCCAGTCTAATACGGGCCCGGGACTCGCTTGCGCGAGCCAGACCCGTCCCCTCCTGTGCCGTCCCGTCCTGTGCCAGCTGTGACAAACGTGTGGCGGCCCGATGAAAAACAGCGAGGCAGCCGCCGGCGCGAGAACGCCGGGCGTGGGCTCGGCGTATCCGTAGTGCACAATGGCTCGCACCTTCGCGTCGACTGAACAAGCCTCGCGCACGCTCACCACGACTCTGCCAGCCATTCTGATGCTGGCCGCCGGGGTGATCGTTCCAATCGGAGCGGCCGAGCAGGCAATCCCGACCAACGAGTGCCGGGTGGCGGGGAAGGTCACGAGCAACACGCAACCGCTGCCGGGCGTCGTGGTGTTCGTGCGGGACGGCGAGCGGCTGGTTGCCGCCACATCGACTGACATCGACGGCAGCTATACGGTCCGCGTGCCGGCCCTCGGAAGCTATCGACTGTCGGCCGAGCTCACCGGCTTCGCGCCGGTGGAGCGCGACCTGCCTGTCGCCGCCGCTCCGTGCGATGCGACCGTCGACGTCGCGCTCATTCTCGCGTCGCGCCTCGGGCCAGCCGCTCCCGTGGCGGCGCCAACGCCGGGAGCCGAGCCGGTCACGCCCGAACCGGGTGGCCGTGGCCGCGCCGGAGGCACGCCGCGGTTCGAGACGGTCGACGTGCAGGCCGACGCGGCCGGGGCTGCCGCGCTCGAAGTGGCCCCGCCGGATCTCGAAGCCGCCGCGGCCGCGATGAATCGGCTGTTGCCTCCGGGCTTTTCGACAGACGGACCGACCCAGGCCGTGGCCCTGAGCGGCAACACGGCGAACATCGACCGCGGCATGATGAACGATCGGCTGGCGGCCATCGGCCGAGGGGAAATCGATCCGGTCACGGGGCAGATGACGGCAGGGTTCGGGCCCGAGGGCGACCCCAGCCTGGCCGGCGGTCGCGGCGGCCGCGGCGGGCGGGGAGGCCAGGCCGGCGGGCGCGGTGGACGCGGAGAGTTTGCGCTCGGCGGCCGCGGGCGCGGTCAGCAGCTTTATACATTCAACTCGAACTACACGCTCGGCGGTTCCGGCCTGAACGCCACGCCGTATCAGTTGCGGGCCGACAACCCGGTGAACGAGAGCCCGTACACGCAGAACAACTTCAGCGTCACTGCCGGCGGTCCGGTCATCATTCCGGGCGTGTACGACGGCACGCGCCGGACCAACTTCACGGCCACCTACGCGGGCAATCGCAACGGCAACTTCTTCGAGCAGTACGCGACGGTGCCGAGCGCGGCGATCCGGTCGGGCGACTTCTCGGCGCTTGCCGCGCCTGTCGTCGACCCGGCGACCGGTCAGCCGTTTCCGGGCAATCGGATCCCGGCCGATCGGATGGACGCCTCAGCACTGGCGCTCCTGCGGTTCCTGCCCGAGCCAAACCTCGCGGGCGACTCGCGCAACCTGTACTACACCACCAACCTTTCGTCACTCTCCGACGACATCACCGTGCGCGTCAACCACAGCTTCACGCCCAACGCCGGCGGCGGCCGAGGTGGCCGCGGCGGCGGTGGGGGACGTGCGGGCGGACCCGGCGGGCGAGGTGGCGGCCGGTCGGGTACGGCGGTCAATCTCAACGCGTCGGTGCAGTACCGCCGCAACCAGTCTGAGGTGGCCAACGTCTTCTCGCTGCTCAGTGGCGAGTCACGTGGTTCCAGCCTTTCGCTGCCGATCGGCCTGACGATCCAGAAGAACCGGAATACGCACGCGCTCAGCGTGAACCTGACGCGGTCGACCAACGAGACGACGAACCGGTACGCCTACGTCGAGGACGTTGCCGGTGAGGCCGGCATCACCGGTATTTCGACCGACCCGTTCGACTGGGGCGTGCCGACGCTCAATTTCGCCACGTTCTCCGATTTGCGTGATGTCACTCCCTCGCGCCGAACCGACTCGCGTGTGTCGCTTGCGTACACCTGGACCCGACCGCAGGGCAACCACACGCTCCGACTCGGCGGTGACTTCAGGAAGGACCGGTCGGAGAACCGGACGGACGCGAGCGCGCGCGGCGACTTCCTCTTCACTGGGCTCTACGCGGCGGGGAACGTGACGGTGCCTCCCGGCGGGCTGGACTTTGCCGACTACCTGCTCGGCCTCTCGCAGCAGGCCTCGATCAACTACGGGCCGGGCAACGTGATCCTGAGGGGCACGTCGCTCAGCGCGTTCGTACAGGATGACTGGCGCGCGCGCGCAAACCTGACGCTGAGCCTCGGCGTGCGCTACGAGCTCATCTGGCCGTTCGTCGAGGAGAGCGGTCGGATGGTGACGCTCGACGTGAACGACGATTTCACCGCGGCCGCGCCGGTCCTGTCCGGCGAGTCTGGCCCGTTCAGCGGGCCGCTGCCGCAGGCGCTCGTGCGCCTCGACGCGAACAACGTCGCGCCGCGCGTGGGCCTCGCCTGGCGCATCTCGCCCGGCACGATTCTGCGCACCGGGTACGGCGTGGCATACAACAGCGGCTCGTATTCGTCGATTGCGCGGCAACTGACCGCCCAGCCTCCATTCGCTACCGCGAACACGAGCGTCGGCCTGCCGGATTCGCCGCTGCCGATCTCGGACGCGTTCGGGAGCACGTCGCCCGAGACCACCACCAACAACTACGGAATTGCGGCCGACTACGTGCTCGGCGCGGTCCAGACGTGGAACGCCGATCTGTCGCGGACGATGGCCCAGGTGTGGGAGATCGGAGGCGGCTACACGGGCACGAAGGGCACGAGCCTCGACATGGTCCGCGCGCCCAACCGCGGCCCGAACGGCGGCGTGTCGATTCCCGACGTGCAGGCCTTCACCTGGCAGACCTCCGAGGCACGGTCGCAACTGCATGCGCTCACCGCACGCGTGCAGCGGCGCGCGGCCGGCGGGGTCGGCGGCGGCGTGAGCTACACGTTCGCGAGATCCCGCGACAACGCCTCGACCCTCGGCGGCGGCCGGACGACCGTGGCCCAGAACGACAAGGATCTCGACGCCGAATGGGGGCTGTCGAGCTTCGACCGCCGACACCAGTTCGCCGCGAACCTCAACGTGGAGCTGCCGTTCGGCCCGAACCGGCGATGGCTCTCCGGCGGCGGCTTCTGGGCTCTGCTCTTCGAGAACTGGCGCATCACGCTCGATTTCACCGCGCAGTCCGGGACGCCCTACACGCCAACGGTGTCGGGCTCGGTCGTCGACGCGGCAAGCGGCGTCAACGGCACGCTGCGCGCCAACTACAACGGCGATCCCATTGCACTGCCGAGTCCATCCATCGACCAGTTCTTCAACACATCGGCGTTCGCGGTCCCAGACGTCGGGTCGTACGGCACCGCCGGAAGGAACATCATCATCGGCCCCGGCAGCCGGCTGCTGAACGCCAGGTTCGCGCGCGACATCACGCTCGGCGGATTCCGCTCGCTCACGTTCGAGGTGCGCGCGAACAACCTGCTGAATCTGGTCAACTATTCCGGGCTGAATACGACGGTGAACTCACCGGCCTTCGGCGAGATTACGTCCGTGCGGCCGATGCGGTCCGTGACGCTGAACTTCCGGGTGAGGTTCTGATGGCCTTGCGCCCGAATGCCCGTGCCGAGCGCGTGGAGTGTGAATGAGATGAACATGACCACGGCACGCTGGATTCGGCGCGCGGGAGTTGGCCTCATCGCGGTGTGCCTGACCGGTCCGCTGAAGCTCTCGGCGCAACAGGCGCCCCGGCCGACCTTCAGGGCGAACCTGACCATCGTCTCTGTCGACGTCGTCGTCCGCGACAAGGACGGGAACGTTGTCCCAGGCCTGACGAGGGAGGACTTCGAGATTCGTGAGGACGGCCGCTCGCAGGATCTGCAGACGTTCAGCTTCCAGGAGATCAAGGCCGGCGCGGCGCCGGCGCAGGCCACGGCGCTCCTGGCGGGCGTGGAAGCGCGCGTGGCCGAACAGGCGCTTCTGCCGGCCGCGGCTGCCGCCGCCCAGACCCAGCTCGAACCCGTGCGGATGCGCTCGGAGGATCTGGCGGGGCGACGGCTGATCGTGCTGCTCTTCGACACCAGCTCCATGCAGCCCGAGGACGTGCAGCGCTCGGTGGAGTCGGCGCAGAAGTACGTCCGCGAACAGATGAGCGAGTCGGACCTGATCGCCGTGGCGACGGTGAGCTCGATGCTCAACGTCATTACGGACTTTACGGGCGATCGGGCGCAGGTCGAAGCCGCGCTCGAACACGCTGTCGTGGACCGAGGGAACAGCCACGCCGCCGGTTGACGCGTCGACCGCCGCCACCGACGAGGCGGCGGCCACCGCGACCGACGAGACGACCGACGAGGCCACCGAGCTCGACATGTTCAACAACGACGTGCGGCTCCGCGTGCTCAAGACGCTCGCCGAGGCCCTCACGCCCATCGAGCAGAAGAAGGCGATCGTGTACTTCAGCGCCGGGATGCAGCGAAGCGGTTCCGACAATCAGGTGGAGCTGCGCGCGGCGACCAACGCCGCGGTCCGGGGCAACGTGGCCATATACGCCATCGACACGCGCGGACTGCAGGCGGTGGTGCCCGGCGGGGATGCCACCCAGGCGAGCGGCCGCGGCCAGAGCCTGTTCTCGGGCCGGGGCATGGCGCGCCAGTTCTCGCGGCTGGCTTCGTCTCAGGGCACCCTCACTACGCTCGCGGTCGACACGGGCGGGCGAGCGTTCACCGACTCGAACGACTTCGGCGAAGCGTTCACCAGGCTCCAGAACGACATGTCCGCCTATTACCTCCTGGGCTACGTCAGCTCGAACACGTCCCGCGACGGCCGGTTCCGCCGCATCCAGGTGCGCGTGAAGAACAACGACTGGCGTGTGGAGGCGCGCGCCGGCTACTACGCCGACCGCGACTTCGCGCACACGTCGAAAGCCGACCGCGAGACCCTGCTCGAAGAGCAGCTCTACGCCGCCATCCCGTCGACGCAGGTGCCGGTGCTCGTCAAGGCGAGCTACTTCCGCATGAGCAAGGACAAGTACTTCGTGCCGGTGTCGATTGCCGTGCCTGGCTCCTGGCTGCGCGTGCCGGTCGACAAGGACGAAGCCGAGGTCGACATCCTCGGGGAGGTGCGTGACGAACGGGGCTTTCCGGTCGGCCGCATCCGCCAGACGATGAAGCTTGACGCGGGCACCGCCGACACGCTGGCCGGCAAGCAGGTCCTCTATCAGTCGGCGATGACGATGCCCCCGGGCCGATTCTCGGTGAAGGTGGTCGTTCGCGAGAACACCGACGGCCTGATGGGCGCGTTCGAGGCGTCCGTCACGGTGCCGGAGCTCGCCTCGGTTCCGCTCAAGGTCAGCTCGGTCGTGCTCAGCACGCAGTTGCAGGAGGTCAAGCCGGGGCGAAGCGACAACCCGCTCGTCCGCGACGGAGTGCAGCTTCTGCCGAATCTCACCCAGGTCGTCGACCGCGATCAGAAGCTCTTCTTCTACTACGAGGTGTACGACCCAGCGCCCGATGCCGGGGACCAGTCGGAGATTCGCACGAGCCTGGCGTTCTATCGCGGCAAGGTCAAAGTGCTCGAGACCCCGGTCATCGTCCGGCGGGTCGTCGACGTGGCCGACCGGAAGGCCGCGGTCTTTCAGCTCGAGATTGCGGGCGACCGGTTCGAGCCGGGCCTCTATACCTGCCAGGTGAACATCATCGACGAGGTGGCGGGGAGTTTCGCGTTCCCGCGCCTCGAGATGTTCGTGCGCTGACGCGGTTCTGCGCCGAGCTCCGACCAGGTTCCGAGGGGGCTTCCGCCACGGGGCCCGTCGCCGTACGCTAGGAGCCATGCGCGATCTACCCGCCAGCCAGCTACGGAAGCTCTTTCGCGTGCCGCCCGGCCGGCGCGTGCGCCTCGCGCGGTATCCCACCGACTGGAGCGACTACCCGGAGCTCGAGCGGGAGCCGCACGACGGCATCAAGGGACGGGCGCGGGCGCTCATCGAGCGCAATCTCGAGGACCTCAACGACGCCCACGAGCGCCTGTATGCCAACGACGTGCACGCGGTGCTCGTGGTCCTGCAGGCCATGGACGCCGCCGGAAAGGACGGCGTCATCAAGCACGTGATGTCCGGCCTCAATCCGCAGGGCTGCCAGGTCTTCTCGTTCAAGCGGCCGTCGGACGAGGAGCTCGATCACAACTTCCTGTGGCGCTACACCAAGGGCCTGCCGGAACGGGGCCGCATCGGCATCTTCAACCGCTCCTACTACGAGGAAGTGCTCGTCGTGCGCGTCCATCCGGAACTGCTCGACCGGCAGAAGCTGCCGAGAGACGCGAAGGGGCCGGACGTGTGGAAGGACCGCTACGACGACATCAACCGGTTCGAGCGGCATCTCACCCGCAACGGCACGCTCATCGTGAAGTTCTTCCTCCACGTCTCGAAGGAGGAGCAGGGGCGCCGGTTCCTCGACCGCATCGACACGCCTGAGAAGAACTGGAAATTCTCGGAGGCCGACGTCAACGAGCGCCGGTTCTGGGACGACTACCAGCGCGCGTTCGAGGACATGCTCGACGCCACGAGCACGAAGTGGGCGCCGTGGTGGGTGATTCCAGCCGATCACAAGTGGGTGTGCCGCGCGCTCGTGTCCTCGATACTGAAACAGGCGATCGACGGGTTGAAGCTCAAGGCCCCGACTGTTGACGCGAGGCGGCGTGCCCAGCTGGCCGAGATGCGAAACGGGCTCGTCGCCGACCTCGCCGCGCGACGCCCGCGCCGCGTCAGAGGTCGATGATCTCGAGCCGGTGATTGGCTTTCGGATTGGCCGGAGAGGGCCCGCCGGTGACGAGCAGCCGTTTGCCTGATAGCGCGTGGCGTGCGACCCACGCGCGCGCAAACTCGTCCCACGAACGAGGCTCCTCCGGCACGTGGAGCGCAATCACGCCGTAGGACAGCTGAAGGCGCCGGCACGTGATCCGGCTGGCGCTCGCGGCGACGATCCAGACGGGGAGTCGCAGGATGGCGATGCGGCGGGCCGACGCGCCGCTCGCCGTCGGGACGAAGATGGCCGCCGGCGCGTCGTAGTCGAAGCAGGCCTGTACGGCGAGCGCCACCAGGTGCTCGGACTGAATCCGCTCGGCGAGGTTCAGGTCGCAGTAGAGCTCCTTCACCGCCACAGGGCGGCGTGTCGGCTCGACGGCGGCCGCGATCCGGGCGAGCATCTGGACCGACTCGACCGGAAAGGCGCCGACGGCTGATTCCCCCGAGAGCATGACGGCGTCGGTGCCGTCGAGGATCGCGTTGGCGACGTCGGTGGCCTCCGCCCGTGTGGGCAGCCGGCGCGTGGTCATCGACTCGAGCATCTGGGTGGCCGTGATCACCGGCTTCGCGTGCTGGTTGGCCACGCGCATGATGTCCTTCTGGATCACGGCTATCCGTTCGATTGGCACCTCGACGCCCAGATCGCCGCGCGCAATCATGATGCCGTCCGACGCGGCCACGATGTCCTGAAGATGGCTGAGCGCGCCCAGGCGTTCGATCTTGGCGATGACGAACGGCTCGTGCCCGAGCGCCCGGGCCGCCTGCCGTACCGCCTCGACGTCGGCGGCCCGCTCGACGAACGACTGGCTCACCGCGTCGACTCCGTGCGCGAGCGCGAAGGCGAGGCACTCGCGGTCGCGTTCGGTGAACGCGCTGATGCCGAGATCGATGCCCGGCAGATTCAGGCCCTTGCGGGACCGCAGCTCGCCACCGACGGTGACGATGGTCGTCACCTCGCGGCCGGTTGCGCGCTCGACCTGGAGCTGGATGTAGCCGTCGTTCAGGTAGATCGCGTCGCCGGGCCTGACGACGTCCGGCAGGCGTTCGAAGCTCACCGAGACGCGCGCCGCGTCGCCGAGGATCGGTTCTGTCGTCAGCACGAGCCGGTCGCCGGAGGCGAGCTCGATGCGGTCGGCGGCGATCTCGCCGATGCGCATTTTCGGGCCCGGCAGGTCGGCCAGGATGGCAATGTCACGGCCGGCCGCGGTGGCCGCGGCGCGAATCGTCGTAATGGCCAGTCTGTGCGTCTCGAAGTCGCCGTGGGAGAAGTTCAGCCGCGCCACGTTCATGCCGGCGCGGATCATCGCCTCGAGCACGGCCTGCGATGCCGAGGCCGGGCCCACGGTAGCCACGATGCGCGTCTTGGGGACGGGTCTGTTTTCCACAGTTTGGACCACTTGGGTGCCAGGTCTCCCAGCGTACACCGCCCGGAGACCTGGCACCCGAATGGTCCAAACTGTGGAAAACAGACCCGTCCCCTTGGGTCTGACGGGCTGGGGCGATATCATGGGAGGTCGTGATCATCCCCTTCAGAATGATGAAGATGCAGACATACTTCGCCTCGCTCATTCGACGACTCACGCGGCTCGCACCTCTTGCGGCGGCTCTTGCCGTGACGCTCGGGGCTGCGGTCGTCAGCGCGAACAACTGGCCCGAATGGCGCGGCCCGAGCCGCGACGGACGGTCGGCCGAGACGAACCTGCCGTCGAGCTGGTCGCCGGCCGGCGAAAACGTCGCCTGGTCGCTGCCGTTCGGCGGGCGGTCCACACCGGTGGTCTTCGGCAATCGGCTGTACCTGCAGACCATCACGGAAGGTGACACGTCGCTCACGCAGGAACGGCTCGTGGCCGTCGATGTGGACTCGGGCCGTGTGGTGTGGGAGAAGCGGTACAGCATCTACCTGAGCGACGTGCCGCAGCATCGCGCCGGGTGGGCCTCGCCGGCGGTGGACCCGGCGACGGGCAACGTGTATTTCTTCACCGTTGGCGCCGAGCTCGTGGCGCTTTCGCCGTCGGGCGAGGAGCTGTGGAATCGATCGATGCCCGAGGAATACGGCGCGATCACGACCCATGGAGGCCGGACCACGTCACCCATCATCGAAGGTGACAAGGTCATCCTGAACACGTTCCTGATGGGCTGGGGCGATCTCGGCCGGCCGGGCAACCGGTACTTCGCCTTCGACACCCGCACGGGCCAGACGGTCTGGGTCAGTTCCCCGCAGAACAAGCACTACGACACGAATTACTCCACGCCGATCGTCGCCACCGTCAACGGTCAGCAGTTGCTACTCGTGGGCGGCACCGACGGCACGTTCCACGCGCTGCAGGTCAGTACCGGGAAACCGGTGTGGAGCCTCGAAGTCAGCAAGCGCGCCATCCTCAACAGCGTGCTCTTCCGCGACAACACGGTATACGTCACACACGGCGAAGAGAACATCGACACGACCGAGATGGGCATGATTGCCGCGGTGGACGCCACCGGGTCTGGCACGCTCACGGGCGCGGCCGTCAAGTGGAAGACGCTCGGCTTTCTGCCGACGTTCGCTTCGCCGGTGATGGACGCCGAGCGCCTCTACACGATGGACAACGGCGCGATTCTCGGCGCCTTCGACCTCCAGACGGGTCGGCAGCTCTGGACGAAGACACTCGGCACGCTGCAGAAGGGCTCGCCGGTGCTCGCCGACGGCAAGATCTACGTCGGCACCGAGAACGGCAAGTTCTTCATCCTGCGTCCCGGTGCGACCGGCGCCGAGGTGCTCGACGAAGATCTGATCGGCACCGAAGCCGAGCCCGATCCGATCGTCGCCTCACCCGCGATTGCGGACGGACGCGTCTACGTGACGTCGATGAATCACCTCTATGCCGTCGGAACGCGACGGGCTGGTGCGACGGGTGCGACGGGTGCGACGGGTGCGACGGGTGCGGCGGGTGCGACGGGTGCGGTCGCGCAGGTGCAGGTGTTTCCGAACGAAGCGCTGCTCGACGCGGGAGCGACGCAGGCCTACACGGTGAGGTTGTATGACGCGGCGGGCAACTTCATCCGGAATGCGGCGGCCTCGGACGTCCAGTGGTCGCTCGAACAGCTTGGCGGCACGGTCGGGCCCGACGGCCGCTACACGGCTCCCGCCGGCGGCTCGGCGGGCTACGTGAAGGCGACCGTCGGCGGGGTCACCGGCCAGGCGCGCGTGCGCGTCATCCCGGCGTTGCCATGGAGCTACGACTTCGAGTCGACGCCGGCGACGCCGCCGTGGTGGACGTCGAATCTGAAGATGCAAGTGACCGATCTCGACGGCGGCAAGGTCCTGTTGCGGCCGCGTGACGAGACCGTGGGCCGGCGCGCGAAGCTGCTGATGGGCCGCCCGGGCTGGTCGAACTACACGGTCGAGGCCGACGTCCGGGGCATCGAGTCGCGCCGGCAGCGCGGCGACGTGGGACTCATCAACCAGCGGTACATCCTGATGCTCTTCGGCAACGGGCAGAAGCTCGAACTCCAGCCCTGGCAGGCCGCCGACGAGATGACCGTGCGCGTGCCGTTCGAGTGGGCGGTCGACGCCTGGTACCGGATGAAGCTGCGTGTCGAGCAGCGCCCGGACGGCACGGCCCTCGTGCAGGGGAAGGTGTGGAAGACTGGCGATCCCGAGCCGTCGACCTGGACGATCGAGAAAGTCGATCGCATCGCACACCGGAACGGGTCGCCGGGTCTTTACGGCGACGGGATCTCGAACGTGTTCTTCGACAACTTCAAGGTGTATGGAAACGACTGATGATGACCAAGAAGCTTCTGTTGATTGCTGTTGTGGTGCTGGCGGCCCAGGTTGGTTCGACGGGTGCTGGCAAGGGTGTGACCGAGTGGGCCATGTGGGGCGGGTCGCCCGACCGGAACATGGTGTCTGACGCGACGGGGTTGCCGACCGAGTGGGACGTCAAGACCGGTAAGAACATCAAGTGGGTGGCCGCGCTCGGGTCGCAAAGCTACGGGAACCCGACTGTCGCCAACGGCGTCGTGCTGGTCGGCACGAACAACGAGGCCACGCGCGACCCGAACCAGGCCGGCGACCGCGGCGTGTTGATGGCGTTTGCCGAGTCGAACGGCGAGTTCCTGTGGCAGGCGACGTTCGAGAAGCTGCTGTCGGGCCGCGCCAACGACTGGCCGTTCCAGGGCATCGCCTCGTCGCCGCTCATCATCGGCGAGGTGGCCTACTTCGTCTCGAACCGCGGCATCGTCCACGCCGTGGACATCCGCGGGTTCCACGACGACGAGAACGACGGCACCATCACGAACGAGACGCTCACCGGCCCCCACGATCCGGATTTCATCTGGGCGTTCGACATGATGGAGGAGGTCGGCGCCTTCCCGCACAACCTGGCGAACTCCTCGCCGGTGGCGTGGGACGGGCTGCTCTACGTGTCGACCGGCAACGGTCAGGACGAAAGCCACGTGAACATTCCCTCGCCGCGCGCGCCGGCCATCATCGCCCTCGACATCAAGACCGGGAAGCTCGTCTGGGAGGACGCCTCACCCGGCGATCGCATCCTGCACGGCCAGTGGTCCACGCCGGCCGTCGGCATGATTGGGGGCGTGATGCAGGCGGTGCACGGCCAGGGCGACGGCTGGATCCGCGGCTACAACGCGAAGACCGGCGAGAAGCTCTGGGAGTTCGACACGAACCCCAAGGACTCGGTCTGGCCGAAGACGCGCAACGAGGTCATCGCCACGCCGGTCATCTTCGACAACAAGGTGTTCATCGCCAACGGCCAGGACCCCGAGCACGGCGAAGGCGTCGGACATCTCTACGCGATTGACGGCACCAAGCGCGGCGACATCACCGAAACGGGGCGCGTCTGGCACTACGACGAGATTCGGCGCTCCATCTCGACCGCCTCAATCAAGGACGGCCTGATCTACTATCCGGACTTCAGCGGCTTCCTTCACTGTCTGGACATCGCCACCGGCAAGCAGGTGTGGATGCACGACATGTTCGCCGCCATGTGGAGCTCGACGATGGTGGCCGACGGCAAGGTGTACCTGGGCGACGAGGACGGCGACGTGGTCATCATGCAGCATGGCCGCGAGAAGAAGATCATCAACGAAGTGAACATGGGAAGCTCGGTGTATTCGACCGTCATCACCGCCAACGGCGTGATGTACATCATGACGCGCAACGAGCTGTTCGCCATCCAGGAGGGCGCCCAGCTCACGCGGTGACGGGGCCAAAGGAGGGGCGGGCTTCAGCCCGCCTCCGGACGTGCGAAAGGGAGGGGCGGGCTTCAGCCCGCCCTTGGCTCGGGCCGGCTGAAGCCGGCCCCTCCGAATGTTCCCGGGACGCTCTCGATGACGACGATTCGGACGACGCTTGCGTTTCTGGCCCTGGCGGTCCTCTCGGCCTCCGCCCAGTCTCCGTCCGCCTCCTGGCCGCAGTTCCGCAACACGCCCACGCTCTCGGGCCTGGCGGCCACGCCGCTGCCGGCATCACTTCGCCTGCAGTGGACGTATCAGGCCGGGTCGGCGGTGGAGTCGTCGGCGGCGCTCCTCGACGGCGTGGCCTACGTCGGCACGTCGGCGGGCGAGCTCGTCGCGCTCGACGCGGCCAGCGGAAGCGTGAAATGGAAGTACACCGGCGCTAATC
The DNA here is from genome assembly GCA_963752045.1 of uncultured Acidobacteriota bacterium. Lineage (GTDB taxonomy): Bacteria > Acidobacteriota > Vicinamibacteria > Vicinamibacterales > SCN-69-37 > DATKDF01. The sequence continues at coordinate 27,667 of CAVVWN010000008.1, forward strand.
CCGACTACGGCATCGGCGAGTCGTCGCCAGCCGTCGCGAACGGCACGGTGTACATCGGCGACCTCGACGGCGTGTTCCATGCCGTCGACGCGGCCACGGGCAAGGCGAAGTGGACGTTCCGGACGAAGGCTGAAATCAAATCGTCGCCCGTCGTCGCCGGCACGCGCGTGCTCATCGGCTCTTACGACGGCAGCCTCTACGCGCTCGACACCGCAACCGGACGGGAGCTGTGGAAGGTGACCACCGACAACTACGTGCATGCCACGCCGGCCATCTGGAACGGCGTCGCCTACTTCGGCGGCTGCGACGAGTTCTTCCACGGCGTGCGGTTGTCGGACGGCGAGCAGGTCGTCGAGCTCTCCACCGAGGCCTATACGGCCGCGTCGGCCGCGATCGCCGATGGCGTGGCCTACTTCGGCACGTTCGCCAACGACGTCGTCGCGGTCGACATCGCCGCGAAGCGCGTGAAGTGGCGTTTCATGGACCCGGACCGCCAGTTCCCGTTCTACTCGTCGGCGGCATTTGCCAACGGTCTCGTCGTCATCGGCGGCCGCGACAAGTTCGTCCGCGCGCTCGATGCCGCATCCGGCAAGGAGCGCTGGGCGTTCGCGACGCGCGCGCGCGTCGATTCCTCGCCAGCCATCGCCGGCAACCGGGTTGTCGTGGGGTCCGGCGACGGCAAGGTCTACGTTCTGAGTCTCGAGACCGGCGCGAAAGAGTGGGAGTTCGAGGCCGGCGCCGGCTTCACGGCTTCTCCTGCCATCGCCGACGGCCGTGTCGTCATCGGCGACGTCGACGGCAACGTGTACGCCTTCGGGCGGTAGCCGAGGCAGCACCCGTCGCCTGAGATCCCAGTTGAGCACGTCGCGTGGCGCGACGCCCGCACACGACGAACAGGACCGTGGCGGTACCGGACGCCAGAGCCGGGGGACCGTGGAGACGTGGAGCCCGTGGAGGTGCGCCTCCGCCCCGTGTCGTCCACCGGTCGCCGTGGCCCCGTCGGGGCCGACCGGGCGCCGACGAGCCGCCCCGTCCGGCGCCGGACCACCCCACTCGGCGGCTCATCGGCGCCCGGCCGGCCCCGCCGCCCGCGGCCGGAGGCCGCGCGAGCGCCGCTCGCGGCCACGGCGACCAAGCGCTGCTGCGGCTTGTGGTCGCCGGAGGTTCTCCACGAACTCCACGTTCTCAATGGTGGCCTTTTCGTAGCAGATCCCAGTTTCACGATTCCAGATTCACTGTCGCGCCCTCGGCCACATGAGTGCCGCGAGTCCAGGGCCCCACGCAAAGGCCCAGGCCGCGAACTGGAGGGCGTAGTTCCGTCCGCCGGCCGGCGGACGGCCCCAGAGCGTGCCGACGACCAGGTAGAAGGCGAGGCCGCCGAGCGCGGCCGCCAGGACGCCGCGGATCGCAATCTCGGCGGAGCCGCCCGAGCCTACGCCGAAGATAGCGGCCATCGAGCCACGCCAGCAGCAACCACAGGGCCGCCCATGCCGCGAGCATGGCCGCCTGGCCGATGAGTGGCACGAGCGCGTAGTAGGCCAGCGCGCCGCCGGCGCCGGCCACCATGCCGAGCGGCAGGCCGGCAGCCACCCGGCCGGCAGCTGCCCCGAGAACTCCACCCACTGCCGTGAGCAGCACGACACCGTGGATGATGCCGGCCGTCATCCGGTGCTGGACGCCAAGTGAATACCAGACCAGATCGCCAAGCGTGGAAACGGCGGCGACGATGACGATGCCGACGACGAGGCGTGCCATTCCGATTCCTTATTCCGGCAGGTCTTCGCTCTTCGGCTCCGGCAGCGCGAAGCTCAGCAGGAACCCACCGACGTAGACGAATGCCGCGACGAGTGTGGCGGCCTTGGCCAGGGAGATCGGTGGCGGGCCGCTCATCATCGGCTGGATGATGGCCGTCGTGACGTAGGCGAACGACGTGCCCAGCATCCGGCCGCCGATGTTGGCCGCAAACCCCTCGCCGGTGCCACGCAGGTGCGTCGGGTACACCCGCGGCAGGTAGTTCCCCCAGAAGCTGAACTGCGCGACGGTGAAGAGGCCGGCAAAGAACATCATCCAGCTCACCGTCGCGACACTCGAGGACTGCGCCATCCAGAACGTGGCCGGGACGATGATGAGGCCGGGCACCTGGAACACCCAGAGCAGTCGCCGGCGGCTGACGATGGCGAGCACGAGAAGCGCGAGCGCGAACCGGCCCACCAGACCGCCGACTTCCTGCCACGACTGCACGGCGCCAGCCGCGGCGCGCTGGGCGGCCGGCTCGAGCGACGCAATCTCGGGCAGCCCGGGGACGATTCGTGGCATCTGCTGAATCGCGCCGAAGGCCGCGCCATAGGCCAGCGCGAACATCAGCGTCGTCACGATCGTGGTGCGACGAAGCTCGGGGCTGAAGATCGCGCCGAGGGTCGGGCGTATGAGCGTGCCTGCCAGGCGCTTCTTCTCCCATACCGGCGATTCGGGCAGGAACGGGCGAATCACGAGCAGCGGCAGCGCCGGGAAGAAGCCGGACATGAGCGTGTAGCGCCACACGTCGTCGGGCCCGCCGTAGATGGCCGGGAGCGAGGCAGCCAGCCGGTTGATGACGAGGTACGCCTGGGCCACCATGATGCCGCCGAGCGACGAGAAGGCCTGCGTGTAGCCGAGCACGCGCTCGCGCTGTCTCGGGTCGGTGAAGACTTCGGCAAGCCACGCGACGGCAGCCACGAACTCCACGCTCACGCCGATGAAGGTGGTCGACCTGAAGAACAGAAACTGTCCGAGCGTCGTGCTGAAGGCGGCTGCGAGCACCGAGAACGCGTAGATGAGGATGCTCCAGACGAGCACGCGGCGCCGCCCGAAGCGGTCCGTGAGGTACCCGCCGAGCAGACCGAACAGGCCCCCGGCAATCGCCGGGATCCAGAAGAGCAACCCGACCCACTGCTGATACTCAGGGGTGCCAGGCGTGAGGCCGCCCAGCTCCCTGAGCGCATCGCCCACGATGAGCGGCAGCATGAGCAGTTCGTAGATGTCGAAGGCGAAGCCGATCGCGGCGATGGTGCAGATCAACCACTGCACCGGCGTCAGACGACTGGACATGAGCTGGAGGTCCTCCCGCGGGCGATTATAGACGGCTTAGGGTCGAGGGCTCAGGGCTCGCGCGGCTCGAGCCGGCTGCGGATGTCAGCCGGGATGTCGACGGCTCGCATCGGCGGGCCGGTGCTGACGCAAACGGCGGTCATCGAGCCGGTGGCAATCGCAGCGCCGTCGCGTGTAATCCGGTGGGTGTAGCGGATCGTGCGCTTGCTGATCGACTCCACCCGGACGTGGACGTCGATGACGTCCTCGAAATGCAGAGGCGCGGTGTACTCGATCGCGGCCGCGACCCGTGGAAACCCGAGGTCCGAGCCGGTCGGCGCCACGGTAAGGCCGGCCTCCCGCCACATGGCATGCTCGGCCTCTTCCATGTAGCGGAAGTACCAGCTGAAGTGGACGACGCCGGCCAGGTCGGTCTCGGCAAACTGAACCTGTCGGGTGTAGTGGAACTCTGATATCGGCACGGCCCTCACCTTACGCCGTCGTGATGTCGACGGCCTCGACTGCCTGGCGTCGGCGGAATGTCTCGAGCGCCACGATGAGCGGTTGGAGATCGGTGAGCACGTTCCCGACGAGCGTGTCGACGACGAGCGGGTGCAGGTGGGGATAGGCGTCGAGGAAGTGGCGGAAGCTGAAGCGTTCGTCGTAGAAGGACAGCACGAGGTGGCGGAACGCCGTCAGCGAGTGCGTCAGCTGGCTGCGATAGGTCTCGAAATGCCCGGCCTGAATCGGCCCGCCCGCGGCGAACGCGGCGTGGATGGCGTCGGCGGCCATCTCGCCGCTCTTGAGGGCCAGGAACACGCCGCTCGAAAACAGCGGGTCGAGAAACGCGAACGCATCGCCCGCCAGGCAGAATCCGTCACCCGCAATCGCGGTGGAGGAGTAGGAGAACTCGCCCGTGACCCTTACGGGCTCGACCTGCGTGCCCTGGCGGATGTGATCGTGGATCCAGAGGCACGCTTCCGCCTCACGCCGGAAGATGGCTTCGGGATCCCTCATGTCCCGGTAGAAGTAGCCGGCCTCGCCGACCACACCCACGCTCACGACGTCATCGGGCAGCGGGATGTACCAGAACCACCCTTTGTGCGGAACGTACGCGACGGTCGTGGCGCCCTCGTCGAGGCCCGGATCGCGCCTGGCCCCCTTGAAGTAGGTCCAGAGCGAGATCTTGTCGAGCTCGGGATCCCGGACCTTCCAGCCCATTCTTCGCGACAGCAGCGTGTCGCGCCCGGTCGCGTCGACGACGACGCGCGCGGTGAACTCGAGGCCCCTGCGCCCGTCGCGTTCGTCGGCGCGGACCCCCACCACGCGTGTGCCGTGCATCAGCGGTTCCCGGACCGTGACACCCTGCCGGACTTCGGCGCCCTTCTCGCGGGCGTTGTCGAGGAGCATCGCGTCGAAGTCGCTGCGCAGCACCTGCCAGGTTTGCGCGCACTCGTGCTTGATCGTCTCGTGGAAGTAGAACGGATGCGAAACCTGACCGGTGAGGGAGACGAACTGCACGCTGTACTTCTTCGGGTTTGCCGAGGCGCGCAGCCGCTCGATCAGGCCAAGACGATTCAGCGTGAACCACGTGTAGGGAATCAGGGACTCCCCGAGATGGTAACGCGGGAACACCTCGCGCTCGAGGATGAGCACACGATGCCCGTACCCGGCCAGGAGCGCGCCCGCGGTGGATCCGGCCGGCCCGCCGCCAATCACAATCGCGTCGTAGTCAGTCCGCTCCACGTTATGTGTACCTGACGCTCTGGTGCTCGGGCAGGAAGAAGCGATGCAGCAGCATGTCCACTCGAAGCAGGCCCTGGCGAGTCAGCCTGATTCCTGCACCGTCGAAGTCGGCGAGAAAGCCGTCGTCGCGGATCGACGCCCAGACGTCGGCGAACCGGGCGCGAACGTCAACGCCGAACTTCCGCTGGTAGTAGGCGGGGTCGATCGCGCCTTTCTTGAGCTGCAGGACGAGCTCGCGCACCAGCTTCTCGGTGTCCGACGGCCGGTACGAACGACCGAGCGGAAGCTCGCCGCGTTCGATGGCGGCACCGTAGGCCTCCCAGGTGTCGAGGTTCTGCAGGTGCACGCCGTTGATGTGGCCGAACGACGCGACGCCGAGCGCGGCGAGGTCCGCGCCCTGCCACAGCCGGTCGCGGTACACGAAACGTGTCGAGGGGTCCTTCACCGCCGTGTAGGCGCTCCCGAGCGTGTAGCCAGCCCGTTCCAGACTCGCGAACGCTTCATCCACCCATCGCCGCCGCGTGTCCCAACTGGCGACGTGGTGGGTGAACCGCCCCGTGCCCTTGATGATGTCGGAGCTGATGGTCGTGTTGAACGGTAGCTCCATCTGGTAGATGGTGACGCTCGCCGGCTCGAGCGCGAGCGTCCGGTCGATCGTGTGACGCCAGTTGGCATCGGTCTCGCCGAGCATGCCGGCGATCAGATCGATGTTGATCTGCGGGAACCCGAGCGATCGGGCGAACGCGTACGACCGGCCGATTTCGGCGGACCGGTGCGCACGGCCGTTGATCTCCAGGATCTCGTCGTCGAAGTTCTCGACGCCGAGGCTGAGGCGCGTGACGCCCATGCGCCGGATGGCGCGCAGCTTGGCCTCGGTGATCGTGCCCGGTTCGCACTCGAAGGTGATTTCCTCGGCGCGGTCCCACGATGCGACGGCGGTCAGTCGTGTCACGAGGCTCTTGAGTTGTGTGGTGGAGAGGAACGACGGCGTGCCGCCGCCGAAGTAGACGAAGTCGATGGGTCGCCCGGCAAGCGCGCGCCGCGTGCCGAGCATCGCCCACTCACGCGCAACCAGGTCGAGGTAGGCGTCGACGTCGCGCGCGTTCCTATCCGTGTAGACGCGGAAGTAGCAGAAGTGGCAGCGCTTACGGCAGAACGGAATGTGGACGTACAGGCCGAGCGGCACGCTCGCCGGCTGGCTGTCGAGCGCGTGAGCGGCGTCGGCTGTGAGACGGTCTTTCGACCAGACCGAAAACGGCGGGTAGTTGGCGACGAAGTAGCTTCCGACTTCCGGCTCGGTCATTCCCGTGACGGTGGCCTCGACCAATGTCCCTCCTTCGGACGGCTGCGATATCTCCGGGAGCCCTAAGGGCTTTATACTGAGTAATTCGCGCTCGCGTTTCAGCGATTCGGACGCTTCCTTGACGATCGTTCGGAATCGAACTGCCGCGGGGCGCGAGTCCCTCGCTACCGGATTCTACAGACGCCGCCAGGCCGATTACGGCCTCGGGTAGTAGAGGGACGTGCACCTCGGCGCGCCGGCTGCGGAACGGCGCGACGGTTGTGTTCTAAACTGTAAGGCTCTGATGAATCGAGGCCGGGTCAGAGGACCGGCGTCCGGGACGAAGACGAGCATGAGACACGTACGTATTTTCATCGCTGCCGCGTGTGTCGTGGCGGCAGGCATGGGCGTGGCGCGCGCCCAGACGGTTGGCGCCACCGTGCAGGGCGTTGTCACCGACACGACCGGCGCGGTCGTGGCTGGCGCCGAGGTCGTGGTCACGAGTGACGCCACCGGCGCGCGGTCTTCGGTGCGGAGCGACGACCGCGGCTGGTTCGCGGTGACGGCCCTCGCGCCTGGGGGATACTCGCTCGCCGCCAGCCGCGATGGATTTCGCCGCCACCTCCAGTCGATCACGCTCGCGGTGAACCAGGGCCTCCGGCTGGACGTCGTGCTCGAACCCGGGCCGGTGTCCGAAGCGGTGACCGTGACGGCATCCGACCCGATGCTCGATCGCACGTCAGCGTCGCGCGCCACCAGGCTCTCGCCCGATCAGATGACCAACCTGCCGCTCGACGGCCGGAATTTCCTCGAACTGGGCCTGCTCGCCGCCGGGTCGGTGCCAGCCGCCCAGGGGTCGGCCGGTTCGGTCCGGGGCGACTTCGCGTTCAACGTGAGCGGCGCTCGTGAGGACAGCAACGCGTTCCTCCTGGACGGCGCCTACAACCTCGACCCGAAGCTCAACGGCGTGGCGGTCCGCCCGCCCGTCGATGCGATTCGCGAGTTCGAGGTGATCACGACGCTGCCCGACGCGTCGTTCGGCCGGTCGGCCGGCGCGCAGGTGAACGTCGTCACACGGTCCGGATCGAACCGGTTCGGCGCGAGCGCCTACGACTTTTTCCGGACGAGCGCGTTCAACGCGCGCAACGTGTTCGCGCCGGCCGACGAGCCGGCGCCCTCGTACCGTCGTCACCAGTTCGGCGGCACGGTGGGCGGCCCGATCGTGGCCGACGAGTGGTTCTTCTTCGGCGACTACGAGGGCACGCGCCTCACCGAGGGCATCACGCGTCTGACCACCGTGCCGACGGCGGCCGAGCGGGCCGGCGATTTCTCGGCCAGCGCGCTGCCGCGGCCTGTCAATCCGTTCACGGGACAGCCGTTTCCAGGCGACCAGATTCCAGGGTTCTTCCAGCACCCGACCGGCGCGGCGATCGCCAGTCTCTACCCGCTGCCGAATCGGCCGGGTGCCGCGGCCAACTACGTGTCGTCGCCGGACCTGGTCGACGACGTCGATCAGTTCGACGTGCGGATCGATCGCGTGGGCCGCTCGCGCGTGACCGCGCGTTACAGCTTCTCGAACCGGCAGTTGTTCGAGCCGTTCGCCGGGCCCGGCTTCTCGGCGGTGCCGGGCTTTGGCACGACCGTGCCGCGCCGCGCGCAGAACCTGGTCGTGTCGGTCACGACGCCGATGGGCGCCGCCACCGTCAACGAGGCCCGGGCGGCGTGGACGCGCGTTCGCGCCGGCGCGTTCCAGGAAGGGCAGGGCGATAGCCTGAACACGGCCGTGGGGCTGCCCGAGCTCAGCGACGACCCGCGCGACCACGGGCTGTCGTTCATCACCGTGTCGGGCTTCTCGCCGCTTGGCGACGAGTTCAACAACCCGCAGGACAGCACGACGAACATGCTGCAGGTGTCCGACTCGGTGAGCTGGACTCGCGGGCGGCACCTCGTGAAGGCCGGCGGCGACCTGCGGCTGCTCGGTCAGGACGCGTACCGCGACGTCCAGTCGCGCGGGTTCCTGCAGTTCACCAACCAGGCCTTCACCGGCAACGGGCTGGCCGACCTGCTGCTTGGACTGCCGACGGTGACCGGCGGCGCTTCGGTCGACAATCCGCAGAACCTCCGCACGGCCAGCTACGCGTTCTTCGTTCAGGACTCGATGCAGCTCGGCTCGTCGCTCACGCTGCTGGCCGGACTGCGGTACGAGTTCAATTCACCTCCGGTCGACGCCAACGACCGCGTGACGCTCTACGATCCGGAGACCGGCACGATCGTGCCCGTGGGGCAGGACGGCCTGCCGCGGTCGGGCTACGAGCCCGACCGGAACAACTTCGCGCCGCGCCTCGGCCTGGCGTGGAGCCTCGACGAGGCCACCGTCGTGCGGGGCGGATACGGCATCTCGTACGACCAGGCCTCGCTTGCGCCGAACGAGTTCCTCTATTTCAACTCGCCGTATTTCGACCTGAACCTTTACTTCTCGTTGCCGCCGGCGTACCTGCTGACGCTGTCGGACCCGTTCCCGGCAGATTTTCCGGTGCCGCTGCCCGATTCGGCCACGGCCGTTGCGCGCGATCTGGCAACCGGGTACCTGCATCAGTGGAGCATCAGCGTGCAGCGGCAGCTCGGCCGCAGCCGGTCGGTGGAAGTGGCCTACGTCGGGTCGCGCGGGCGCAACCTCGTGGCCGCCCGCGACATCAACCAGCCGGCGCCAAGCGCCGCGCCGTTCAATCCGCGCCCGAATCCGTTCTTCGCCGACATCACCATGATCGAGTCGCGCGCGCGGTCGGAGTACGACGCACTCGAGCTCAGGTTCGACCAGCGGCGCGACGGGCGGCCTGACCTACAGCGCGGCCTACACGCTCGGCAAGTCGATGGACGACGCCTCGAGCTTCTTTTCGAGCGCCGGTGACGCGAACTTCCCGCAGGACAGCAACAACCCGTCGGCAGAGTGGGCCCGGTCGAATTTCGACGTCCGGCACCGCTTCACCGTGAGCGGCGTCTGGGAGCTGCCGTTCGGGCCGGGCCGCAAGTGGCTGAATGACGGCGTTGCCGGCCTCTGCCTGGGCAACTGGGACGTGCAGGCGTTGATGAGTTTCCAGAGCGGCCGGCCGTTCACCGTGGCCATACTGCCGGACATCGACAACTCGAACACCGGACGCGCCAACCTCGGATTCGGCTCGAACGACCGGCCCGACCTTGTCGGCGACCCGGATCCGGCGAGTCGGTCATCAGACCAGTGGTTCAGGACGTCGGCCTTCGCTTTTCCGGCCTACGGCACGTTCGGCGACGTCGGGAGAAACTCGCTCGAGGGGCCCGGGTACAAAAACGTGAACCTTGCGCTTGTCCGCAACGTGGATCTGGGATCGGGCACCCTGCAACTGCGCCTCGAGACGTTCAACCTGTTCAACTGGACCAACTTCGATCTGCCCGACAACTTCCTGGGTTCCCCGACCTTCGGCCAGATCCTCTCGGCCGGCGCGCCGCGGCGGTTTCAGCTGGGGCTCAGGTATCTCTACTAGACCGGGTGCGTCGGGGTACGTCGGGTGCGTCGGGTGCGTCGGGGTGCGTCGGGGTGCGTCGGGTGCGGTAGGTCTCGACGACCTCTTCGACAGCCCTCGCGACGAGATCGGGTTCGTCGAGGTGGACCCAGTGGCCGCCGACGCTCGCGATGATCTGACGGCCCCGCGATGACAGGGCGGCGACGCCGCGTCGCTCCACGCCGGGCCGGCGCGGTCGTAGCAGCAGACGCGCGTGAGCTTCGCGACGAGCGGCGCCACGCGCGCCTGAGAGCCCACGCCAACAAGCACGAGCACCACCAGCGCCGCGAGGAGCACACTCATCGGCCTGAGGTCATTCTCCCACGCACCCCGACGCACCCCGACGCACCCTGGCGCACCCCGACGCACCCTGACGCACCCTGACGCACCCTGACGCACCCTGACGCACCTTTCCGTTGTCCGTGTATGATCCCCAACCATGCATTGGATCGTTTTCGCAATCGGTGCGGCGTTGTCGTGGGGGATGTACGGGCCGGCGCTCCACACCGGCCAGGTGAAGCTCGGCAGTCCGTTCCGGGCGCTGCTCTGCGTCGGCTTCGCCTACATGGTGATCGGGATGGTCGTGCCTCTGGCGGCGCTCGCCTCACAGGGCGATCTGACGACGCGCGGCTGGAACATGAGCGGCGCCGCGACGGCCACGCTCGCGGGCGCGCTCGGGGCCATCGGCGCCATCTTCATCATCTACGCGTTCCGCGCCGGCGGCGCGCCGACCTACGTGATGCCGCTCGTCTTCGGCATCGCGCCGCTCGTCAACGTGGTCGTGTCGATGTCGCTCCACCCGCCGAAGGTCACTCCCAGCCCCATGCTCTGGGTCGGGTTCCTGATGGTGGCGGTCGGGGCGTCGTTCGTCCTGTATTACAAGCCGCAGGGGTGAAGAAGGTCCGACGGTCCGAGGGTCCGAGGGTCCTGGGGGTCCTGAGGGTCCGACGGTCCGAGGGTCCGACGGTCCTGAGGGGCCGACGGTCCGAGGGTCCTAAGGGTCCGACGGTCCGAGGGTCCGACGGTCCGAGGGTCCAGACGGTTCGGTCCGGACCGAACCCTTCGAACCTCCGGACCCTCGGACCCTCGGACCCTTAGGACCCTCGGACCCTTAGGACCCTTAGGACCCTAGGACCCTAGGACCCTTAGGACCCTAGGACCCTAGGACCCTCAGGACCCTCAGGGCCTCTTCCTCTCCCCAATCGCCCAGAGGTACGAGGCGGTGCGCATGAAGATCTGGCCTTCGGAGATCGCGACCGTGCTCAGGCAGTACGGCGCGCAGTCGCCGGCCAGCGAGTTGGAGGCGAGGATCTCGAACTTCGGCCCGGCGCGATACACCGTGGTGATGCCGTCTTCCTCCGTCGTGACGTAGATCTTGCCGTCGGCCAGGATCGGCGAGGCGCTGTAGGTTCCGGGCGGCAGGCGTTCGGGGCCGTAGACGGTCGCGCCCGTCTTGATGTCCAGGGCGAAGGCCACGCCTCCGTCGCGAACCACGTACAGCAGGGTCCCGTCGCTCACCGGCGTCGGCACGTCCGGTCCCTGCGCGAACTGCCACACGACGTGGCTCGTCGAGACGTCGCCGCTGCCGCCCGGCCGGATGGCGGTCATCGGGTTGTTTCGCGTCGGCGCGATGATGAGGCCGCCGGCAAACGTCGGAGACGCCACGATGCGGTAGTTCGCGATTGTTCGACGGGTTGAGCACGTCGGCGCGCCAGAGCTCGCGGCCCGTGGCCGGGTCGTGCCCCGTCACGACGTCACCGCCCGTAATCACCAGCTCGGCCCGCCCGCCGCCAAGGTCCACCCAGAGCGGCGTGGTGTACGAGTCGGGTGATTCGACGATGGCATCGGTCGGACGCTCCACGTGCCAGAGAGTCCTGCCTGTCGCCTTGTCGATCTTGAGCAGGTACGACGGGTCGTCCGTTTTCATGCCGTGCAGCACCTGCACGTAGAGCGCGTCGTCGTGCAGGAGCGGCGACGAGGCGTAGCCCCAGTTGAGGCCGAAGCGGCCGTAGTCGGTCTGGATGTTGCGCGACCAGATCTCCGTGCCGGCGAAGTCGAACGCCTTGAGCACGCCGACGCCCGTCATCACCCAGACGTGCCGGCCATCGGTCACCGGCGACGGCGACGACATGTTCTGCTTGCGCTCCATGTGGTTCTCGCCGGCGATGGGCCGCTTCCACGCGACGGCCTGCTTCGTGCGGTCGATGGCCCACAGCTCCAATTCGCCGCTGTTGTAGGCGGTCGCCACGTTGAGGAAGATCGTGTTGCCCCAGATGATCGGCGTCGATCCGCTGTAGGCCGGCAGCGGCAGGCGCCAGGCCACGTTGTTCGTCTCGAAATCCGCGCAGGCGAGCGGGACGATGGCGCGTCCCTCCTGCTGTCCGCGGCCGCGGCCGCGCTGGCCGTCCGGCATCTCGATTTCGGAGACGTCGACACGCGCAGAAGGGGAGGCCGGCGCCGGGATGCACTTGGCCTGCCAGCTCACCGGCAGCCCGGTCTCCGTGCTGACCCCGTTTCGCGACGGCCCGCGCCAGTGTGGCCAGTTCTCAGCCAGGAGCGTGGTGCCGGCGGCGAGCGTCAGCACGGACGTGAGCGAAAACACCAGTTTGCGCATGCGGCCTCTCATCCTCCAGTTTTACCGTATCTTCCCAATACGAGCTGGTTCAAGTCAGCGTTTCCCTACTCGCTTCTGAGCGACGGCACGAGCGGCAGTCGGCGGAGGTTCCGGGTGGCGGCGAGTGAGGCGGCGAGTCCGGTCAGGCCGACGACCGCAAGCCAGACGAGTGGCAGCAGGGGCGGCGTGCCGCCGCGGGAGACGAGCACCGGGCCGATGGCCACAAGCGCCGCGGCCAGCCCGATACCGAGCCCGGCCGCGATGAGCGTGAGGTTCTCGGCGAGCACCACCGTCTGAAGCTGGCGGCCCGAGTAGCCGGTGGCGCCAAGCAGGGCGAGCTCACGGCGGCGTTCCAGCACATTTCGCGCGATGACGGCGGCCAGGCCCAGGCATCCGAGCACCAGGCCGAGGCCGCCGAGCGACTGAAACGTGGAGAGGTAGGTGTTCTCGACCTGATGAAAGGCCGCGAGCCGCCTCTCGGCATCCTGTGCGTCGAGGCCGAACGGTTCGAGGCGTTCTTCGAGCAGGCGCGCGACCTCGTCGACGCGCGCGCGGTCGGCCGGCGTGACGTCGACGAAGAGCACCGAGTAGCCGGCGACGTCGGGGAAGAGCGCGCCGAAGGCTTCCTCCGCCACGAGGATCTCGCCCTGCAACACCGTGTCGGCAAGCGCGGCGACGACCCGGAGTTTCACCGGACGGGTCGTGTCCTCGTCGATGGTGATGACGTCGCCCACGGCGGCGTGCAGCACGTACTGCAGCGATGTCTGGTCGACGATGGCCGGCACGATGCCGTCGGCGTCAGGGCCGCCGAGCAGGCGCCAGGGGTTCTCGTCTTCGGCATCGGTCGAGGCGAGCGTCGAACCGAACCGGAATCGTCCCGCCTCGATGAAGGCGGCCGAGAGCCCGAGCACGCGCGGGCGCCGCGGCCGATACAGGTTCAGGCAGCTCGTGTCGTCGCCCTCGCGCAGCCTTGCGGCCATGATCGAGACGCCGGCCAGATCCGGGTCGTCGGTGCGGTACTGCAGACCCAGCGACTCCCGTCCGTCAGGCGTGGACGGGTCGTGGACCATCGGGAGGACCGATTCGGCGATGAGCGGAAATCCGCCAGTGCCCGACTTCGGCCCGGTGTCGTCGCCCGCACCTTTCCGGAACGAGTCCACCGAGACCAGGAGGAACACGGCCGCGGCCACGAGTCCGGCGGCCGTGAGGCTCCGGCCCGGGCGCCACGACGCGTTGCGAACACCGAGTGTGGCGACGCCGGCCCGGGCCGACGACAGACCGGAGGGATTCGGACGCGCGAGCCACACCTTGAAGGCGGCGAGGCCGCCGACGAGCACGAGCGCGCCGGCCCCGAAGAAACCGGCGGCGGCCGGCAGCACGCCCGTGAGAGACAGGACCGAGAGCATCAGGGCCGCGCCGAGGCCAGTCACCGCGAGCGTGCGCGCGCGTCGTGCGGCGGTGGTCGCCCACGCCGGCTCGCTGGCGCCAGTCAGCAGTTGCCGCGGCGTCAGCCGGCTCAGGTGTCGGATGGTGACGGCGATCGAGAGTGTTGCCGCGATGGCGCCACCGACCACGCCCGAGAGGAGCGACACGGGGTCGACGTGCAGTTCGAGCCGGGTCGTACCCACGGCGCCGGACCACCAGGTGCGCAGGCCGTACATCATCAGAGCGGCCCAGCCCATGGCCAGCACGAGGCCGAGCGCGCCGCCCGCGGCCGCTATCAGGCTGCCTTCGACGAGGAACACGCGGCGGATGGAGGCGAGCGGGAAGCCCACGGCGCGCAGCACGCCAACTTGCGCGAGCCGCTGCTCGATCCCGAGCCGGAAGACGAGCCCGGCCAGGAGCAGCGCCGACACCATGAGGAAGAAGCTGAAGTACGAGAAATACTGTCCGAAGTCGGTGGCGCCGACCGCGGCCGCCTGACGCTCGGCGGCGATGTCGGCGATGGTGAAGCCCGCGCGAAGAGGCCCTGCCTCACGCGCGATTGCATCGCCGATCGTGGCGGCAAGGGCTGAGAGATCTCCGGCGCCCTCGCTGCTGCGCAGCCGGAGCGAGGTGATCTCGCCGTGCCGGGTCCGCCACAGCCGTTGACCCGTCTCGAGCGCAATGAAGGCCTTCGGTGTGGCGCGGTAGCGATCCCAGTAGTCTTCGTCCGTCGGCCGCACGAGCCCGAGGTCGATGGGGAAGGGCGGATCCCAGTCGGCCAGGCTGTCCGTGTCGCTGATGCCCGGATAGTCCGGCGCCAGTCTCCGATCGGCGGCCAGCCCGGCAATGGGCACGATGCCCGTGACGGTGAACGCAGCCTCGTCCGTCACGAGCCGGCCCTCGTCGGCCCAGCGGTAGAACTCGACGTCGATGCGGTCGCCGACCGAGGCGCCGAGATCGCGCGCGGCCCACTCGTTGAGGACGAGCGCGGGCGGGCCATCGCCCGACGGGGTCAGGGACCTCGCGACTGGCTCGTTGTCATCGGCGTCCCCGCCAATCGCCGTAATCAGCGAATACGGCACCGACCGGCTGCCGACGGTCATGCGTGTCGAGAGCCACGACAGCACAGGCGTGACCCGAAGGCCTCGTGCCTCGGCGAGCCTCGTGACGATCGGGACGAGCGCGTCGGCGATGAGGCCGCTCCGGCTTTCCACGACGAGCGTCGAACCATCGCCGGCCGGGCTGATCGTCAGGCCCAGATCGTCCGCCGTGAGCGCCTCGCCGAGCGCGTTCCGCACGGCAAGCGCGCCTGCAGCGCCCTCTTCGCCAGATGCCACGAGCAACGTATTGGCCCGGCCCCCCAGTGCCAGATCGGCCTCGAGCCGCGCGATTGGCACGAAGACCGCACGCACAGGTCCCTGGGTCGGATTGAGCGAGAACTCGCCCATGGCCACCGCCGGCAGGGTGTCGAGAAAGGCCAGGCGCATCGACCGGCCCACGTCGTCCTTGCTTCCATGCAGCGAATCGAGCGGGACGTCCGACGGCCGTTCGACGCGCAGCAGGAGAGCGTCGCCGGGCGCGGCGCCGAGCTCGGCCGCAAGGTCCGGACTGACGAGCACCTCGTCGCCCGACGGCGCTTCGGCCGTCACCTGGTGAAACGCGAAGAACCGCTCGTCGATGCCATGAACCAGAACGTTTCCGGCTCGTCGCCCGGACTCCTGATGACGCACGATGCCGCGAAGGGAGACGAGCGGGACGATGTCGGCACCCGCAAGTGCCGGGGCGCGGCGGAGCCGGTCGGCCAGCCCGGCCGTGAACGGCATCTCGGCGCCAACCGCGACGGCTGTGCGCCCGGTTCGGCTCGTCGCCAGATCGGCCAGGCTCGCGCGGACCGAGGAACCCACCAGAAAGGACCCGGCGAGCACCGCCACGGCAGCCGCCACACCGCAGACGACGGCCAGCTGGGTGCGGCGATAGAACCGGAGGCTTTCGAGGGCCAGGCGTGCGAGCGTCATGTCACATCGTGCAGGCGGCGGTCGCTGAGCTCGGCGCGACGCCCGAATCGACCGGCAAACGCCGGACTGTGTGTGACCGCGACGAGCATGGTGCGCTGCCGTTCGTGCAGCGACACGAGCAGGTCGGCCACCGACTCGGCCGAAGCGCGATCCAGGTTGCCGGTCGGCTCGTCGCACAGCAGGAGCGCGGGCCGGAGCAGGAGCGCGCGCGCGATCGCGACGCGCTGCCGTTCGCCGCCCGAGAGCTCGCCCGGGCGATGCGCCACGCGGTCGGCGAGGCCGACATCCCGAAGCAGCTCCGTGGCGCGTCGGCGAACGTCGTCCGGCTCGTGGCGCGCCGACACGAGCGCCGGCACGAGCACGTTGTCGAGGGCCGAGAGCTGCGGCAGCAGGAGGTGGTCCTGGAAGACGAAGCCGATCGTCGCGTTCCTGAAGGCGGCCTGGTCGGCTTCGTTCATCGCGTACGGGTCCTGGCCGTTGACGGTGATCGTTCCGGCGGAGGGCGGTTCGAGGCCGCCCAGCATGTAGAGCAGCGTGCTCTTGCCGCAGCCGGAGGGGCCCATGACGGCGAGCGCCTCGCCGGGTTCGAGCGCGAAGGACAGATCCTCGAGGATGGCCAGAGGCCCGCGAGGCGTGTCGTAGTGTTTGGAGAGACGCGAGACGTTCAGCATCGGATCTCCGCGTACACCTTTTCGGCGGCCGCGGCCATGTGCTCGACGGCGTAGTGCGCGCGAACGCCCGCGGCTCCGGCCCGGCCGAGCGCCGCGGCACGCTCGCGGTTCACGAGCAGGTCGTAGAGCGCGTCGGCCAAAGCATCCGGGTCGCCGGCTGGCACGAGCACGCCGCCCCCGGTGCGGCCGATGATCTCGGGAAACGCGCCATGATCCGGTTGCGCCACAGGAATCCCGTTCGCCATGGCTTCGAGCAGGAACAGCCCCTTGGGCTCCACGTAGGTGGTTGGCACGGAGAAGACGTCCATCTGGTGGAGCAGAGCGATCTTTCCGTCGCGGTCTGGCGCGCCGGCGTAGGTGAACTCGCCGCCCAGGCCGGCGTTCTCCATCTGCCGTTCCACCTCGGCCAGGTAGCCGCGGTGTTCGTCGAGCAGGTAGCCGCCGGCGATGAGCCGCGTGTCGGGCACGCCAGGCTTCGCTCGAAGGCGCCTGTAGGCGTCGGCGAGCACGTGCAGGCCCTTCTCGGGCGCGATGCGCGCGAAGAATCCCACCGTGTAGGGCGGTGACATGCGCGCGGGCGCGGCCGCGTGCCCGTCGAGCGTGATCCCGAGCCGGACCGTTCGTACCCGGTCGGCGGGAATGCCGACGTAGTCCCGCATGAAGTCGCGGTAGTAGTCGCTCACCGCGATGAACATGTCCACGTCGGCCACGTGCTCGCGGATGAGTGACAGCGCCTGCGACTTCCAGGGCTCCTTGAGGTTCTCGAGGAACAGGTCTTCGCCCTGAAGCGTGCAGACGACGGGCACGCCGAGCTCGTCCTTGAGCGGCCGCGCGAGCGAAATGAGCAGCGTGAACGGCAGGTTGACCACGTCGAACGGCGGCAGATGCTCGAGCCAGCGCAGCATCTTCAGGATTTCCTTGCGCTGATGCCCCTGGAGCCCCTGGAGCATCGACACGGTCAGGTCGCCAAGCGCCGACGGGTCCACCTTGATCTGCCGTTTCGAGGCCAGACGCAGCACGGCGTTCGAATCCCACAACCGGTCGAGAAACGCCGGCGTGTGACGGAAGAGGGCGACGTGCTGCTCCAGATACACGCTCACGCCGCCGAAGAAGACGTGCGGCGCGCTCATGTTGGCCTCGTCCGTCGTGGTCGGCGTGTACAGCGGGGCCAGGACGACGTCGTGTCCGTGCGCCTTGAGCGCGCCGGCGAGCGCGTTGTCGCGCAGGCACGTGCCGCAGTACATCTCGGCCGCGCCGGCCGTCAGATAGAGCAGCCGCATCCCAACAAGTCTATGGCACAGTCGTCGGCTGCGGACAGGCCCGAGGCGGGCCGTCGCGGCGGTCAGTCCACGTACTTCACGAGCAGCACCTCGGTCCCGGTCTGGTGATAGACGACTTCGTCCACCAACCGGCGCGTGAGCAGCAGGCCGAAACCGCCGGGCCTGAGCCCGGCCTCCGCGCGCCGATCGACGTGCGAGATCGGGTCGCCGTCTTCTGCGGCAAATGCCACCTGGTTCGGCCGGAAACCCGGACCCGGATCGCGGAAGTAGAAGGTGAGAGCTCGCTTCGTGCGGATGGCGTCTACGCGGATGTCCTTCTCCGGATCGAGGCCCGCGCCATGCTCGATCGCGTTGAGCAGGATTTCTCGGAACGCCATGATGAGGTCGTCGCGGTCCTTTCCCGTGAACAGGCGACGGTGCAACTCGTCCATGAAGCTGACGACGCGCTCGGCCGTGACGAGCTTCGCGCGAACGCGGAGCGTGATCCAGTGCGGGACCGCGGCGATGACGTGGATGTCGTCGCCCGACGCATCGGCCCGTGCCGCCCGTTCGACGAGCTCGGCGATGGCGTCGGCATCGAACGGCTCGGTGCACACCGCGAACACCTCAGCGCGGAGCGCCGCGATGACCGCGTCGGGCGTAGCCGAGACCGCCAGGCACACGGCACGGATGCCGGGCCGGAACGCGCGCGCGCGTTCGAGAAACGCGAGGTCGTCTTCGAGCGACTGGCTCGGCGCGGTCAGCACGGCGTCGAAGGGCCGCTCGTCGAGGAGCGCCAGCGCCTCGGCGTTGGACCTTGCCCGCTCCACGGTGAGCCCGTCGAGGCCGGGCAGCGTGGAGAGGACGTCGTCGACGGCCGGGTCGTGCTGAATGACGAGGAGTCGAGCCATGGTGCACCCTCGGGAGCGCCCGCCGCGCCCGTGCGCGTGGCGTTCCCCAAGAGAGCAGCATACCCGTAGAGGCGGCCTGCTGCGGCCGGCGCGCGGCGACCCTCGGCGGCTCCCTCACGGATGATCCATAATCCCCGCGGCGGGCGAACGCTCCCGGGGGGCCGCAGGCGGCGGAAGGCCCCCGGTGCGCGCCCGGCCGCGCCGGGAGGTGTCAGTGCGTCTGGATCCCGAGAGGGTCCGAGATCGGTCCTGGACGGACTCGGGGCTGTCGCGAGGCTTTGCGGTACTCGGGCTGCTGTTCGTCTTCCTCGTCGGCGTCAAGGGCCTGGGCGACGGCATCACACTTCTCGGCCGCGACGCGCTCGACGCGTTCTTTTCGGCGACGTCCAATCCCTTCATCGGCCTGATGGTCGGGCTGCTGGCCACCACGCTCGTCCAGAGCTCGTCGGTGACCACCTCGATGATCGTCGGTCTGGTGGCGGCACCCACCGATCCGCTGCCCGTGGCGATTGCCGTGCCGATGATCATGGGCGCGAACATCGGGACCACGGTGACGAACACCATCGTCTCGCTCGCGCACATGAACCGGCGTGACGAGTTCAGACGCGCGTTCGCCGTGGCGACATGTCACGATTTCTTCAACTTTTTCACGGTCCTGTTGCTGCTGCCCCTCGAGCTCGCCACCGGGTTCCTGCAGCGGTCGGCCACGGCCATCGCGTCGAGAATCTCCCATGTCAGTGGCGTCGAGTACGAGAGTCCGCTCAAAGAGGCGCTCGGCTGGGCGATGGCCCCCATCAAGGGGGCGATCGGTGCAGTCTCGACCGGCCGCGGCACGGCCATCCTGCTCATTCTCGTGAGCGGTGCGCTCATCTACGTGGCGCTCATCTACATCGTGCGCGTGATGCGGTCCACCATGGAGGAGCGGGTGGAGTCGTTCGTCACCCGCGCGCTTGGCCGCAGCGTGTTGCTCTCGATACTCGTGGGCATCGTGGCCACGGTCATGGTACAGTCCAGTTCGATCACCACGGCTTTGCTCGTCCCGCTCGCTGGCGCCGGCCTCATCACGCTGCGTGAGGCGTTTCCGATCACGGTCGGCGCCAACATCGGCACGACGGTGACGGCGCTGCTCGCGTCGATGGCCGTGTCGGGCCCCAACGCGGAGGCGGCGCTCACCATCGCGCTCGTGCACCTGTTGTTCAACTGCACCGGGACGCTGCTGATCCTGCCGGTGCCGTTCATGCGGGCGCTGCCGCTCGCGGCGGCGTCTCGTCTGGCGGGTGTGGCGGCCGAGTCCCGCCGCTGGGCGCTCGCGTACGTGCTGGGACTGTTCTACCTGCTGCCGGCGGTTCTCGCTCTGGCAAACCAGGTCCTGTGGTAGTTCGGGAGGCATGATGTTCCGAGATTTCATGAGCATCTTTCAGTCGGACGATCCGCTGAGCGAGATGAGCGAACGGTTCACGCGCATGCTCGAGCTCACCGGCGAGATGGCACTGGCCGCCGGACGGATCTACTTCGATGGGCAGGGCGGCTCAGAGGTGCGGCAGCGCATCTACGACCAGGACATCCAGGTCAATCAGCTCGAGCGTGAGATCCGCAAGCTCATCGTCGCGCACCTGTCGATTCGCCTCCGGTCGGCGGATCTGCCGCACTGCCTGTTCCTGCTCAGCCTGGTGAAGGACGTCGAGCGGCTCGGCGATTACGCCAAGAACCTCGCTGAGCTCATCGACATCGGCGGGGGGCCGCCGCCGCGCGACGAGCGCGCGGCCGAGCTCGGCGCCATCAGACAGAACGTGGAACGGGCGTTCCGCGAGACCCCGAACGTGGTGTCTCGCGGTGAAACCGAGCGCGCCATGAGCCTGATCGCCGATGGACGGCAGGACATGAAGCGGTGCGAAGCCCTGCTGCGGCGCGTGGCCGAGACCGACTACGACGCGCGCACCGCCGTGTCGCTCGCGCTCGGCGCCCGCTACTACAAGCGGTTCCACGGCCACCTCCTCAACATCCTCTCGAGCGTCGTCATGCCGCTGCACAAGCTCGACTTCTTCGATGAAGACGAAATCGAGCGGCAGTCATGAAGGCGGCCGTGACGCTCGCGCTGGGGCTCGCCCTGCTGGCACCGGGCGCCCAGCCCTCGCAGGCGGAGTTTGCCCTGCAGGAGGTCACGGCGTTCCTGATGAGGGCCGGTTTCGGGGCCGGGGAACTGGCAGAGCTCGAGGCCGGCCGGGTCATTGCGAGATCGGAAACCGGGGACAAGGGCGAGATCCTGACGGCCGGTGCCGTGAAGGTGCGCGCGTCTCGCGAGCGCGTGCTCAGGTACTACGGCCAGCTCGCGTCGTATGTGGACGGCGAGGTCACGCTGGCGTTCGGACAATTCAGCGACCCGCCCGTGCTCGCCGACGTCGAAGGCCTGGCGTTCGACGCCGACGAGATCGCTGAGCTGCGCTCCTGCCGCGTGGGCGACTGCGACATCAAGCTCGGCGGCGCCGCGTTGACGAAGGTGCGGGAGGCGATCGACTGGGCCGCGCCCGATCACGCCGACGCGGTCAACCGGTTGATGCGGCAGTCGGCCGTCGACTACGTGACGGCCTACAAGGCGAAGGGCGACGCCGCGCTCGTCGTCTTCAACGATGACGACAAGCCGGTGAGCATGCGGGAGCACTGGCTGGAGATCCTCGGGCGGTCCCGGGTCTATGCCGAGTACGTGCCCGAGCTCGTCCGCTACCTGGAGCGCTACCCGGCCGAGCCGCTCGCGGGCGCGCGCGATCTCTTCTACTGGGCGAAGGGCGACTACGGGCTGAAGCCCGTCATCAGCATGGTGCACGCCGTCGTCTACAGCGCGCCTTCACGTCCCGACCGCGACATCGTCGTGCAGAAGTTCATCTACGCCAGCCACTACTTCGACGCGTCGGCGGCGGCCGCGACGATCCTCTCGGCCGGGCCGACCACGACGTACGTGCTCTACGGCAATCGATCGGTGGGCGACCTGCTGCGGGGCGGACTTGGCGGCACGAAGCGGGCCATCGCGCGTTCGCAGGCGACGAAGGCCACCGAGAGCACGCTCGGCGCGATCAAGACGGTGCTGGAACGGAATCCCGGGCGTCCCTAGAGCACTCCGGCCCAGCGCTCATCCTTCTGGCACTGTCACCCGGATCACGGCGGACTCGTCCGCCGTGGGCGCGACGCCGGTGACTGTCCGCAGCCGATCCGTGCCCGGCTCGCCGACGACGACCGTGTACGTGCCGCCACGCCCGAACACGCGAGGCCTGAACACCGTGCCCTGGATGCGCACCGCGTAGATGACCTCGCCGGTCCGTTCGTCGCGAACCTCGACGGCCGGATCGACCATGCCGTCCACCTCGAGACGCGGCAGCCATCCGACAGCAGGCCGGTCGTAGTTGTCCTGCTGCCGGATGGTGATCGGCCAGCCCGAGTACTGCAGAGCGCCCGGCGCTCCTGCGTCGACCCAGCGCGGCCACGCCTCGGTGACGATGGTACGGTCGGCGCGCCGTAACCTGACGATGCCGTAGCCGGGCGCGCGCTGGTAGAGCGCGACGGGTTCGACCTGGACCTTCGTCGGGTTGGCGATGGCCACCACCGTCATGTGGTTGCCGAAACCGTCGAGGTAGTCGCCGGTATAGCGGGGCGCGCCCGGCGCGCGGTTGCGACCCGGTGCGTCCGGGTACCACCGGCGCGGCCAGATGTTGGCGATCGACGGAATCACGAACGCGTAGCCCGCATCGCGCCAGGTGTCGACGCCGTACCGGGTGAAGCTGCCGAGGTGCTGGTCGCCGGCGATGTGGAACGCGAAACCGCGGCGCATGGCGCGGACCGCGCGATCGCGTGGCGTCTTCGGCCAGCCGTTGGAATCCATGTCGGCCGCCTGGCGTTCGTCTTCGAAATACTCGCCCGGTTCGGGAATCGGGAGTGACGGAATTACCGAGCCGCTCGTCTCGCCCAGCGGCAGCGTCGCCACGTTCACGAACGGCGTCTGCGACAGCACCACCTTCATCCAGGCGCCGTGCGAGTAGTCCACGGCCCAGCCGGAGAGGAAGCGTTCCTGGCGGTCGCCGAGCAGCACCGCTTCGGCCACGTCTGACTGCGTCGCCGGATCGAACCGAGAGTTCTGCGGCCATCCGTTGACGACATCGCCGGCTGGCACCGCGATGGTCGGCGGCGACTTCCACATGCGGTCGGCGAGAATCGCGAAGCTCACGCCCGCGTATTCCAGGCGCGTGTAGTAGACGCTGATGCCGTTTGCGAGCGGCGTCGGGTCGGCCGGATCGGGCAGGTGTGCCACCTGCGTCCGGTGCACCGCGTTCACCCATTCGACCGGCATCGTATAACCGCCCGGATCCTGCAGCGTCGCCTGGCCCGCTTCACGCACGCCCGCGTTGCCCCAGATGTTGCCGTGGTACACGTCGTGGTCGTCGGGGATCGTGACGGTCGGTCTGTCGCGCGTCAGGTCGCCAAACGCCAGGAGGAAGCGGTTCCAGTGATTCAGATAGTCGAGCGCGGCCACGTCGAGCGGTTGCCGCTCGACGCCCTCGAGGCCGGACTCGTAGATCTGATCGCCCGAGAAGAAGAGCATGTCGGGGTTGTGATGGGCCAGCGAGGCGACCAGTTCGGCGTGCGGATACCAGAAGTGGCTCCTGTTCCACTCGCCGTCGCCGCCGGAGATGTGGTGGCAGTTGAGCGTGCCGAGCACGAGTTCCTCGTCGGCAGCAGGAACGGCCCGGATTGTGCCCGAATAGTCGTGGCGTGCGAGGCCGTCGGCGGTCGAAAGCTCGTAGCCGACCCGGTACGGCACGTCGCGGTCGCCCAACCAGTTCTCGACGCGGAAGTGCGCCGTGTAGCTCAGCGGCTGCACCTCACCGCGAGCGACTTCCTCCCACTGTCCGCCGCGCTCGACTTCGAGCACGGCCTCGCGTCCGTCAGCCGAACCGACCGGCGCGAGCTGCGCCGTGAGCTTGAGGACGCCGCGACCGAGCGCATAGAGCGTGCCGATCACGGGCCCGATGGCACGTTCGTCACGCGGCTCGACGAGTGAGCCCGAGAGCGTCCAGCGGTCGAACCAGTAGCCCGGCCCCTCGCCTGACGGGCTGCGATGCGAGACCAGGGCGACGTTGCCGGCGATGCGGTCGGCGGTAATCCCCGCATACGTCGCGCGCGCAACCTCTCGACCCGCCAGATCGGCCGCCGTGACGACGAGCCGGTAGGCGTCGTCATCGGGTTCGATATCGAGCCTCAGCTCCACATCGGTCGGTTCGTCACCGGAGGCCTCGGTCGTTTCCGGCTCGACTTCGGGCCAGGCCGAGAGCGGGATGTTGGGGTTCGGGCCGCTGAACCCGGCGCTCGTCGAGTTGTCACGGACGACGATGCGGCCGGTGCCGTCCCAGGCGACGACGAGGCCTCCGTCGGCCGCGGGCCAGTGGTGCACGAGCGCCGAAATGCGATAGTCGACGTCGGGTCCGCCCGCGCCGATGAGGAAGCCCGACCAGGTGTCTGCGTGACGCGGGCCAGGCACAATCGGGCCCGTCCGCACCGACAGCCGCGCTGCCGCCCGCGCCGTACCGAGCGTGCGCGTGAGCAGATGCAGGGTCCGCATGGGCTTTGCCGTGCGGCCCTCGACGCTCTCGATTCGTCCGCTGGCCAGGCGCCAGTCCTGCAGCCTGTTGGCGTAGTACCTCCGGTCCCACCCACGTGCGCGCCGCCTCGGACGACAGCCGGCTTTCGAACTCGGGTGCGCGCCCGCCGCACGCGGTTGACGCGACGAGAAGCAGCCCGAGCGGGAGCGCGAGGGCCCGTGGGAGAGCAGGACGGTCGGCCATGGGCAGATTATTGCCGATGGTGGCGCAGAGCGATTTCGCGAATTCAGCGTTCTTCAAGGAGAAGGACGGCTTTGCGGGCGAGGCTGACCCCACGCAGCCGACCGAGAGAGTAGAATCCGGGGAACTGGCACGGCCCCGGAGGCTCATCGGATGATCGGCACTCGTCTCGGTCCGTACGAGATTCGCGACAAACTCGGCGAAGGCGGAATGGGCGAGGTGTACCGCGCCCGTGATACCAAGCTGGATCGCGACGTCGCGCTGAAGGTCCTCCCGGAGCTCTTCACGTCGGACCCCGAGCGGCTGGCGCGCTTCGAGCGCGAGGCCAGGGTGCTCGCGTCGCTCAACCATCCGAACATCGCACACGTGTACGGCCTGGAAGGGGACGGGTCTGTCCTGCCGGACGGCAGGACGCGTCCCCTCGCGATCGCGATGGAGCTCGTCGAGGGACACGACCTGGCCGAGATCATTCGCGAGCGCGGGGGGCTTCCCCTCGACGAAGCGCTGGCGATTGCGCGGCAGATCGCGACCGCGCTCGAGGCCGCGCACGAGGCGGGCATCGTCCATCGCGACCTGAAGCCGGCCAACGTGAAGGTACGCGACGACGGCACGGTGAAGGTGCTCGACTTCGGTCTGGCAAAAGCGTTCTCGCCGGATGCCGACGCCGCTTCCGGCTCGATGGCCAACTCGCCGACGCTCACGGCGCGCGCCACGCAGCTCGGCATGATTCTCGGCACGGCCGCCTACATGGCGCCTGAGCAGGCCCGCGGCAAGGCGGTCGACCGGCGCGCCGACGTCTGGGCCTTCGGCGTCGTGCTCTATGAAATGCTCACGGGCCGGCCCGCATTCTCGGGCGAAGACGTGACGGCGACGATCGCGAGCGTCATCAGAGACGACGTCGCCTGGGACTCCCTGCCGGCCGGGACGCCAGCGGCCGTACGGCGGTTGCTGCGCCGCTGCCTTACCCGCAAGCCCGAAGAGCGCCTGCACTCGATCGCCGATGCGCGACTCGAGCTCGACGAGGCGGTTGCGGGAGACGTGGAACCGCCGCTGTCCACGACGGTGGCCCGACCGAGCCGTCCGCTCGCGATGGCGGCGCTGGCCGCCGGCGTGTTGATCATCGGCGCGCTGGCGGGCTGGTTCATGGGCAGTCGTGCCGGCGAGGGCACCTCGCCCGTGCGGCGGCTCGCGGTGCCAGTCGAACCGCTCAGCACCGACCAGAGCGTGCTGGCGGGCGTCGCCATAGCGCCGGACGGCAGCTATCTGACCTACATTGGCGGCGAGCCACCTCGCCTGTACATGCGACGGCTCGATCAGATGGAGTCGGTTCCTCTCCCCGGGACCGAGCAGGCGACGGCCGTCTTCATCAGCCCCGACGGCCAGTCAATCGGCTTCGTGGCCGAGAATCAGGTGAAGGTCGTCGCTCGTTCCGGCGGCGCGCCGAGCGTTCTTCATACGTTCAAGGACAACCCGGACTTCTTCTTCTCGTCGGGCGGCTCGTGGGCCGCCGACGGCTCGATCTACGTGTCGGGCAGCCAGGACGGCTATGGAACCCTCTGGAAGATCGCGGCCACCGGGGGGACCGCGCAGCAGATCGTGCCCCTCGCCGACGAGCGCGGCATCCGACGCGATGACGGCGTGCCGCAGGTGTTGCCCGGCGGCCGGACGCTGCTGTTCAGCGCGCTCCCCGGCGACGTGTACTGGGAGTGCCGTCAGGCGGGGATCAAGGCGCTCGACCTCGTCACCGGCGAGGAAGTAATGGTCCTCGACGGCGCGTGCTTCGTTCACTACGTCGAGACGGGACACCTCGTCTATTTCACCGGCGACAACCAGCTCTCAGTCGTGCCATTCGACGCGACGACGTTGCAGCTCACCGGCCCGCCCAGGCCCCTGCCGCTTCAGGTGCCGCTGCGTGACCGACGGACGGCCAGTCTCGCGACCGCCTCTGATGGCACGCTCGTGTACGAGCTGGGCTCGGCCATGCCGGGGAGCCAGCTGGTCTGGCTCGACCGCGACGGCACGGAGGTGCCTGCGCTCGATCAGCCGCGTGACGTGCAGGTTGCCCGATTGTCTCCACGTGGCGACCGGATCGCGGCGGTCATCGCCACGCCTGAGGGCATCGGCCGAATCTGGATGTACGACGTCGAGAGGCGCGTGCTCTCCCCGATGTCTCCGCCTGGGCCGTCCTACCGCCATCTGACGTGGGCGCGCGACGGCCGAAGCCTCGTCGCGCTGCGGCAGGTTGAGGGTGCGTCTGGCGTGTACCGAATCTCGGTTGACGGCGCGTTTGCGGAGACACCCGTCTACGACCCGAAGACCCCGTGGGCCGCACCGTGGGACGTGTCGCCGGATGGACGATTCCTGGCCGTGTCGATCTGGAGCGTCGAAAGCGACAAGGACTGGGACATCGAGATCGTCCCTGCGGATGGCTCAGGACCGCCCGCGCCTTTTGCCAGGGAGGACACCGATGAGCAGGCGCCCAGGTTCTCGCGCGACGGCGATTGGCTGGCGTACAGTTCCAGTCGGACCGGCCAGAACGAGGTGTTCCTGAAGCGCTTTCCCGAGGCCGGCGTGCCCATCCAGGTGTCGACCGAAGGCGGTACCTATCCGTTCTGGAGCCCGGATGGCGCGACGCTCTTCTACGTCACCGAAGGCGCCCGGCGTGTGTTCGCGGTGAGCGTGGATCTCAGCGGCGCCGTGGCGGTCGTCGGCACGCCTCAGCCGGTGTTCGACGTACCAGCCGGGCTCGAGCCACAGGGCTGGGGCCAGTGGGCGGATCTGTCCCCTGACGGCAGCCGGCTCATGCTGCTCCGCGAGTCCGGTGCCCAGTCGACGGCGCTCGGCGTCGTGCTCAATTGGTTCGAGGAGCTGCGGGCGCGCGTGGCGGTGCGGTGAGCAAGGCTCTGCGACCGCCGACACCTTGACGCCAAGATGAGCTGAGTCTTTCTCGGCCGATGCCCGACTTCTACATCGGCGCGCACGCGGCCATCGCCGGATTGACACTCCTGACACGCGACGCACGGCGGTACCGCGAGTACTTCCCGGCACTCAGGATCATCGGACCATAGGCCGGCGCACCTGCGATTCAGCCCGTCTTCTGGAACGCCCGCCGCGCGTAGAGGTGCTCGAACAGGTTCCCTTCGTGCGGCTGGTCCCACACGATCGTGTTCGTCTTGATCGGGCCGAGGTTCAGCCGGCCGACCAGATCCGAATCGAGCAGCCGGTTGATGAGCGCCTCGTCCTTCGTGAGCGCCGTGACGACGAGCGTTTGACCCATGCACGTCGGCATCGCGGCCATCTCGTCTTCGGTGACGTCGACGACGGCGACGTAGGGGAAGAGGAACTCGCGATTGGCCAGCGGGTGCGAGGACGTCGTGCAGTGGACGA
Organism: uncultured Acidobacteriota bacterium; assembly: GCA_963752045.1. Taxonomy (GTDB): domain Bacteria; phylum Acidobacteriota; class Vicinamibacteria; order Vicinamibacterales; family SCN-69-37; genus DATKDF01. Next base: position 55,404 of record CAVVWN010000008.1, read on the forward strand.
CGGTCGGGAGCAGATAGGTGCTGCCGTCGTGCTGGACGAGCCGTGGGCCCTTACGGTGCCGCGCGGTCATGTCCTCGGCGCCTGGTTCGGCGAGTCCCGCGTCGATCTGCTGCGACAGGAACTCGGCGACCTTCGGGTTCACGAAGGGCGCGATGGCGGCCTCGGGATCGTCCGACGCGCGCGGCACGATCTCGGCAAGCCGCTTCGCGAGCGCGTCGGCGAGCTCACGGCCGTGGGCCGGTGTCCAGACGCCTGACGCGTTGACGCACGAGCGCCCGCCGTTTTCGGCAACCGACGTCGCGATGACGTCGAGCGTGTCTTCCCAGCGGTCTGCCTGATCCGGACCCAGCAGGAGCTTGCTGTAGCCGGGACCGTGCAGCTCGATGCGCGGGTCGCCGGCAAACGCGCCCACGGCCGCGACGTCGCCGAAGAACATGCTGCGGCCGGACTGACGGACAATCTCGCCGCCGCCGGCATGGCCGCTCGGGTAGAACGCGAACGCGTCGGCGGGCACGCCGGCTTTGATGAGCGCCTGGATGATTCGGTACGGCGTCCACGGTTCGGCGCTGCCCGGCCGCAGCACGAGCGGCATCTTGAGCGCGATCGACGGCACCCAGAGCCCGTGCACGCCGGGCGAGTTGTTCGGCAGCACGACGCCGAGCGACCGCGTGCGCGGGTAGAAGCTCACGGCCTGCCCGTTCACGTCGCCGTAGCCGCGGTCGAGAATCGCCGGGTCGAGCCCCCGCGTGAGCCCCTGCAGGATGGCGCCGACGTTCTCCATCACCGACGACACCCGCTTCATGTTGCGCCGGCCCATCACGTGCGGCATGCCCGTCGTCGCCGAGAGCTGCTCGATGTAGTCGTCGGGCCGCTGCTGGTCGTCGCCAATCGGCAACGTGTCGTTCAGGAAGATGGCCGAGGCCTCGCGGGTCATCTCGATGAGCCGGTTCGTCGGGATGGCCGTGAGCGAGGCGCGCATCGCGTCCTGGTCGATGAGATCCCGCCGGATGAGGCCGACGTTGGCCTGGCTGATCTCGACAAAGGGCTTCCCGGTCGCGTGATGCGGGGCGTACGCGACATCGAGGCTCTTGTAGGGCTTGCCGCGGCGGAGAAGGGGGATGTGGAGCATTCGGACAGTTTAACCGGTGCGACGGGGTGCGTCGGGTGCGTCGGGGTGCGTCGGGTGCGTCGGGGTGCGACGGGCGCGCGCGGCCCCAGCCGTTGACACCTCGTTCGCGACGATGACATCGTCGTCCTCAAGGAGCTGCAGGCGCTCGGTGCGCCGGAAGGGCGTGACCTGACATGGAGTCGCAGCGCGGCGCGGCCGAACGGGCGCTTCTTGCCAGTCTGAATGCACAGCGGGCTGAACTGGCCTCGCTGTTCGCGCATCAGTCGGATCATTGGCACTTCGAGGATCCGATCTACCGCTTCTATCACCAGAGCTTCAAGGTGTTCGCGCTTCAGGCACAGACAGAGGTGATTGTTTCGACACTCGAACGGCTGATGCCCGGGCGACCGCTGAATCAGTGGTTCACCGGCATCGTGGCACGTGGCACGGGCCGGACGTTCTCATTCGAGGACAACCAACGCTGGACGGAGGTGACGGCACCGATTGTGGAAGCGTTCTTCCATGCTCGGTACTTCCTCGAGATGGCCGCGCGCTACTCGGAGCTCCGGACGCCGCCGCAGCCGTTGCCAAGCGGGTACGCGGCACTGCTGTACCTGTACGACCTTCGGTAGGGGGAAGGCGTCGACGATTGGAACGGCCTCTTTCGTGACGTCAGCGCGCTCCCTCACCGGGGCTGTGCCACAATGGGCGCCGTGCCGCGGGTCACGGTCATCGTCCCGACGTACAACTACAGTAGCGTCCTGCCGTATTCGATCGGCAGCGCCCTCGGGCAGACGTTCACCGATTTCGAGTTGCTCGTCGTCGGTGACGGCTGCACGGACGATTCCGAGCACGTCGTCATGGCCCTCGGCGACCCGCGCGTGCGCTGGACGAACCTGCCCGTCAATGCCGGTCATCAGAGTGTGCCGAACAACGAGGGACTGCGGCTGGCGCGCGGCGACATCATCGCCTATCTCGGTCATGACGACCTCTGGTTACCGCACCACCTGCAGTCGTGCGTGCGGGCGTTCGACGAATCGGCTGCGGATGTGTCGTACGCACTCGTCGCCTGTGTCGGGCCCGAGGGTCGTTTCGTCGTGCCAAGCATCCCGCGGCCGGCGCGCGGCCTGTATTCGCCTCCGTCGGGCATGGCTCATCGGCGCCGGATGACGGAGCGCCTGGGAGGCTGGCGTGACTACCGCGACCTGCGCACGTCGCCGGACGTCGAGCTGTGGCGTCGTGCGGCAGGAGCCGGCTGCGCGTTCGTCTTCGTTCCGCGGCTCGGCGCCGTGAAGTTCCCGGCCTCGTGGCGATCGGGCGTCTACAAGAGCCGCCCATCGAACGAACAGGCAGACTGGCTGGCGCGGATCGATCGCGAACCGGATCTCGAGGCCCGGGAGCTCGCGAAGATGGTTGCAGACGACCGGCCGAACACGGTGTCCTACCGTGAGCTGGTCCGCCAGCTCGTGCGAGAGACGTTCAACCGGATGCGAAGACCGTCCGCGTTGCCGTGGCGCCGCGGCGGGAACATCGACGCCATCCGACGCTACAAGGGGTTGTGAGGGGAAGATGCTTCAGAACGCGCGGAAAGACGGTCAGCAGGTCACCTCCGAGTGGCAGAAACTCCAGGACCCGATCGAGGGTGTTGTCGTCCATGAGGTTCGCCATGTGCCGCGTGACCACGGCGTCATCACCGAGATATTCCGGCCGCAATGGGATCCGACCGGCCTTCCCGTCGTGCACATCTATCAGTCGCGGCTGTTTCCCGCCGCCATCGGCGCCTGGAGCTGCCATGCGAAGACCGTCGATCGCCTCTTCATCAATCAGGGCCACGTGAAGATCGTGCTGTACGACGGGCGCGAATCGAGCCGCACCTTCGGAAACGTGATGGAGCTGCACGCCGGCGACGCGCGTCCGGCTTTTGTCGTCATCCCGATTGGCGTGTGGCACGGTATCCAGAATCTCGGGGCCGCCGACGCGCTCATGCTCAACGCGCCGTCGCGTGCCTACGACTACGAGGATCCCGATCACTACCGCCTGCCGTACGATTCCCCCGAGATCCCTTACACGTGGCACGCGGGCGGCGCCGCTCGCCTGCGGGCCAATCCGCGCCTGTCGTCACCGCCAGCGCCTGATCGCGAGCCCTGAAGACCGAGGGCGCCCGCGACGAGCGCAGCCGTGGCCGAGCCCGTCCACTCGCGTGCCAGAAACCACGTCGCCAGGGCCGTCAGAAACAGCCCGGCCATCAGCGAGAGGTTGAAGGCGAGCACCGGCGAGCCGCCGAGCGCAAGCACCGGCGCGCCGAAGAGCGCGGGTACGACGATCGGGTGCGAATAGGCCAGCGTGCCGGTCCGGGCAGAAGATGTTCGCGTCGAACAGACCTGTCGGATTGGAGGGAAGCGTCCGAACGATCCAGGCGATCGCCCAGGCGTTGTACTCCGCGTCGGCGTTGTAGTTGAGTGACAGCCGCGAGCAGCACGAAGCAGGTCACCGGTTCGGCGCCGTCGGCAAGGAAGCGTTCGAGCGTGCCGGTGTGCGTCGTGACCCGGTCGACGAGACCGCCCTTGAGGCGCAGGAAATTCTCGTGCCGGAGGTACTCGGGGCAGCAGCTCGGCGTGTAGGCTCCGGTCAGGTACACGCGCCAGAAGTAGTTGTCCGACAGGGGCAGCTCGGTCAGGACCGCTTCGAGTCGGGACTCGACGAATCCGGCGATGCCGAGCGGGTGGTCGCGCTCGAGGTGCTCGCGCTGAGGCCGCGGTACCGCGAGCATCGACAGCAGGGCATCCCGGCCCAGGCTCCACCGCAGCAACGGGCGCCAGAGCCGGTCGCGGACCCGCGTGCGGTAGATGTCGCGCTGTTCGTCGAGCGACCCGGCGGCCAGCAGGGCTTCGAGATCGCCGCGGACCCGCGCCACGCAGTCGAGGTACAGATTTACGGTGCGCGCCACGAGGCCCGTCGTGCCGCGAAAGTACAACGACCGTCGCCAGCCGGACCCGGCGAAGTAGTCCTGATGCTGATCCCAGAACGACCGGGACGCCGGTGACAGCTCGCGGCGCAGCTTGTGCCAGTAGAGGGCGGTCCACCGGGCGAGGCGTCCCCGGCCGAAGAGCTCGAAGAACTCGTCGTAGTCCAGATTCCGGATGGCCGCCTGCTTGAGCTCGAGCAGCGCGTTCTGTCGGGGGTTCATGTCCACCGCGTGGATGTGCCGAGGCGCGTCGAGGGCGTAGTCGAGTGCGTTGCACCCGGCCGACGTGATGACCACGACGCGGTCGTTGGACGTGAGCCCGAGCGCCTCGCGGTCGAGCCGCGGATCCTCCCAGCAGGTGTTGTAGATGAGCTGCCGGGACTGCAGCAGGCGGAACCACGAGCTGACCAGCCGGTGTCCGGACATCGCCTGAGCCAGTGTGCACGCCCGATTCGACGTTCGCGTGTCGACGACGCGACGGTTCGGTGTCCTGGAGGCGACGTCGTTGTGACTCGCACGGGCGACCGCGGGGCCATGCGTTTACGAACATTTGGCGCCGCCGACATCACGGAGTGACACGAAGCTGGGACACTGACGTTCGGCCGGCGGTTCGCGAGCCGGTTCCCGCCTCAGTCCTCGCTCCCGCCCGGCGGAGCGATCTTCGCGCGCACCGTGACGGGGCGCGCTGCGTTTGCGGAGGTCGAATGAAACTCGATGCGCATGTCCACACGATCTACTCCGGAGCCTCGTCCATCCGCCCGCTGCGCTCCTTCATGCGCGAGTGCTACAACACGCCGGACCAGGTGTACCGGCGCGCCAGGGCCCGCGGCATGGATCTCGTCGCCATCACGGACCACGACCAGATTGCCGGCGCGTTGACCATCGCAAACAGGCCGGACGTCATCATCGGGTGTGAGGTCACCGGTGTCTTCCCGCGAGACGGCGTGCGGGTGCACCTCGGCGTGCTGGGCTTGACTGAGGCACAGTTTCGCGACGTGGACCAGCTGCGCCACGACATCACCGAGCTGATGCCGTATCTTCGCCAGCAACAGCTCTTCGTCTCCCTCAATCACGTCGCCTCCCGCATCAACGGCCACATCACCGCGCGGCACATCGCCGCGCTGCTGCCGTGGCTGAACGGGATGGAGATCCGCAACGGGTCCCGACTCGCGAGCCAGAACCGGACGGCCGAGCGGCTGGCCCGCGCCAACGGCAGGGTTCCGGTTGCGGGGAGCGACTCGCACACACGTCGGGGGATCGGACAGACCTGGGTCGAGGCGCCTCACGCCCGGTCGCGGGAGGAGTTTCTCGCCGAGCTTCGGGCCGGCCGGGTGCGGGTCGGCGGGCGCCAGGGCAACGGCATGACCATGGCATCAGACATCATCCGCATGACGGCGGCGCTCTACCGGGAGCACACCCTGCGGCTCCTCGAGCGGCCTGCGGAGCTTCGGCGCGTGGCTGCCATGGCGGCCATGGCCGTCTGCTGGCCGGCGGTGATGGTTCCGATCGCCATCGCGATGGTGCACTTCGGTCTCGAGATGCGGTTCAACCGGGCGCTCCTGAGCGACGTGGCCCGCAGACCCGAGCTGGGACTCCCGGAGCCGGCCTGATGCGGGTCGCGGTTCTCACCGACAACGATTTCGGCAAGGTCAACGGCGTCACGACGACGTGGCGTGCCGTCCTCGACCACATGCCGGAGGACGTCCACGCACGGGTCTACACGGCCGCGTCGGTTGCCGAGTCGTCGGACCGGTACCTGGCGCTGCGTTCGCCGGGCATCGGGCTGCCCTGGTACCGCGCGATGACCATCCACTGGCCCCGATTCCGCCGGCTGGCGCGAGCGATCAGGCAGGACCGGATCGACCTCATTCACGTCAACACACCCGGTCCGGTCGGCCTCGCGGGACGACTGCTGGCGCGCCGGCTTCACCTGCCTCTCGTCGGCAGCTACCACACGCAGTTCGGTCACTACGTGACGCATCTGAGCGGCTCGAGGCACCTCGGCAGGATGATGGACGGCTACCTCCGGTGGTTCTATGCCGACTGCGAGCGCCTCCTCGTGCCGTCGGATGCGACGCGCCGGTTTCTCGTGAGCCTCGGCTGCGACGCCGAGCGGACCGCCCTGTGGGTGCGCGGAGTCGATACGGTCCGCTTCGATCCCGCCCGGCGTTCCACGTCGCTGCGGGAGGCGTGGAACGTCTCTCCCGATCGTCCTGCGATTCTCTACGCGGGCCGGATCTCCCGCGAGAAGGGCCTGGCCCTGATGCGGCCGATCGAGGCCGTGTTACGGGCGCACGGCGTGCCGCATCGGTTCATCTTCGCCGGGGGCGGTCCGCTCCTCGGCGATCTCCGTCAGTGCTGGCAGGACCCTGTATTCCTCGGCGAGGTGACACACGAGCAGATGGCCATGGTGATGGCGTCAGCCGACGTGCTGCTCTTCCCGAGCGCGACGGACACGCTCGGCAACGTCGTCCTCGAGGCGCAGGCCTCCGGCCTGCCGGTCATCGTCTCGGACGAGGGCGGTCCGCGGGAGAACGTCGTCGACGGGTCCACCGGGTATGTGTGCCGCGCGGGGGACGGCCTCGAGTTCGCGGCGCGCCTGTCGACGCTCCTGCGCGACGCCAATCGGAGACGGACGTTGGGGGACGCCGCCCGGGCGTACGCCGAGTCGCGCTCGTGGCATCAGGCGCTCTGCCCGCTCTTCCGGGCCTGGCGGGAGGTCGCGCGCCGCTCCGTGCGCGCGTCCAGCCCGACCATCGAGCTCACGGTGCGACCCGCCAGGCCTTGACCGCCGGCCCCGGGCTGGCTTCTTGAAATCGTTACGCCAGGTCCATCATCGCGTTGCACGGCACGGATAGTCTTCGGCCATCGCCGCGATCGCGTCGGCACCGGGGGCGTCCATGAGACATCGAAAGAGCATCGTCGTAGCGGGTGTACTGCTGGGAGTTCTGGTATGGCGGGGCTCCGGTGAGCTGACGGCGCAGAAGCCGGGCAATCAGGGCACTGGCGCATTCTCCTTCGCGCTGATCGGCGACATGCCGTATGGGGCGTTGGGCCAGGCACAGTTCCCGGCGGTCATCTCGGACATCAACGCGGACCGGCAATTGTCGTTCGTGGTGCACGACGGCGACTTCAAGAATGGCAGCACGCTCTGCGACGATGCCACCTTCGACCGGGTCCTCGGGCTGTTCAATCAGTTCAATGCGCCGTTCATATACGTGCCAGGTGACAACGAGTGGACCGACTGTCACCGCGCCAACAACGGTGCGTATGACCCGCTCGAACGGCTGGCGGCCCTCCGGCTGAAGTTCTTCCCGACCGACCAGACGCTCGGAAGGCGCACAGCAACGCTGGATCGGCAGAGCAACTACGCCGGATTCGACCTCTATCGTGAGAACGTCCGCTGGCAGAGCGGCTCGGTGGTATTCGTCGGCCTTCACGTGGTCGGTAGCAACAACAACCTCGGGCGCAATGCCGAGAACGATGCGGAATACGCTGCTCGCAACGCCGCCAACCTGGCCTGGGTGGCGCAGTCGTTCGACATCGCGACCGCCATGCAGGCGAGGGCAGTCATGATCATCGTCCAGGCCAACCCGGACTTCGAGCTGCCCCGCGCCGAGCGGACGGGATTCAACGACTTCATCGACCAACTGGAGGCCGAGACGCTGGGGTATGGCCGGCCGGTGGTGCTCGTGCACGGCGACTCGCACTACTTCCGGATCGACAAGCCGCTCGTACGCACCGCCGCGGGCCAGCGGATCGAGCACTTCACGAGGGTCGAGACCTTCGGGCAGAACGACAATCACTGGCTGCATGTTGCGGTCGACCCGGGGAACCCGAACGTGTTCACATTCTCGCAGCGAATCGTCGCTGCCAATGTCGTTCGCTGACCGGCAGGAGCTTTCGCACAAACTCCGCCCAGGCCCCGCGGCACGCGATCACGGCAGGTCGGTCGCCAGCAGCTCGGCAATGATGTCGGCGATCAGCTGGTGCCCCGCCTCCGTCGGGTGGATGTTGCACTTGCCGCCCGCGTCCAGCACCAGCAGCCCGGCCGCGCACGAGTTGCCGCCGTACGGTTCCGCGGCGGTTTCGAACCGCGCGAACACCGGCGCCATCTGTCCGCCGCAGGCCAGCACGGCCGGCGTGATGGCCTGGTAGACGAGCTGCTGGAGCTGGGCCCCCATGCCGTTGAAGTTCGTCGACGGGTACTCGACGACGACGAATCGGGCCCTCGTAGCCGGTGCCGCGAATCCGCGCGAGGATGGTGTCGAAGTTCGCGGCCAGCCCCGCCAGGAACCCGGGGAGCCCGTCCATGATGCACTGGACGTTCCGGCATCCGCCGACGAACTCCTGGAAGTCGTTTCCGCCGAGCTGGCGCGGGACCCCCTTCATGCGGGCCATCATCACGTGTACGGGCGGCGCGTCGACACAGGGCGTGCCGTGCGGGGCCCGGCCCATCCCCCGGTGACACAACGATGACGGTCGGGGCCGATAATGGCCCCGACCGTCCATGAGTTTGTCCGACTGGCTCCGTCCGCCTCGCCATCTGCTCGCCCTCTTCGCGGCCGTCACGCTCGTGCCGGCCGCGGCGCTGGTCTGGCTCGGCTGGGAATTCCTGGATCGGGATCGCGCCTTTGAGGCACAGCAGGCTCAACAGCGTCTGAGCGTGTCCGCGGACCGCATCGCCACACACCTCGGGCGCGCGCTCGACGACATCGCGCGCGACATGCCGTCGTGGCTGGACGCGCCTCCGCCGGCCCTGAACGCCGGCGCCGTCGTCCTTCGCATCCGCCCGGGCGGCGGTGTCACGAAAGCGGGCGCGGCGCTCCCCTTTGTGCCGGTCCCGGCCGCGTTTGGTGGCGCGGTCGCGCCGGCCGGCAGCGCGTGGAGCGCGGCCGAGGCACTCGAGTTCCGTCAGCGTGACTTCGATGGAGCGGCGCGCGCCTTCCGGACCATCGCGAAAAGTGCCGGCGACCCGGACGCAAAGGCTGCCGCGCTCGTCGCCCAGGCCAGGAACCTCCGCCATCTCGGACGGACCGACGAGGCGCTGGCCGTCTATCGGTCCCTGGAACAGCTGCCGGAGGCCGGCGTCGCCGGGGACCCCGCCGATCTGGTCGCGCGTGTCGTCCAGTGCCAGCTCCTCGAGCAGCTCGATCGCCGCGACGAACTGGCGCGCGTGTCGGCGGCGCTCACTACCGACCTGGCGCGTGGCCGATGGCCGATCGACCGAGCATCGTTCGACCTTCGCGCCGACCAGGCCAGGGCCTGGGGCACCCTGGCAGTTGATGACGACGCGTTCGCGAGGGCGGCGGCGATCGAGTCGTTCTGGCGTGGACGTGAGCTGGCGCCTGGAGCAGTCCAAGACCGCGGACGCCAGAGCGTCTTCTCCCACGACCGCGGTGTCCTGCTCGTGTGGCGCACGGACGGTGAGGCCGTCACGATCTTTGCCGCCAGCCCCGCGTACCTCGCGGAGGCATGGCAGCCCGGCTGGACGGCCGAACGCGTCGCGGTGTCGCTCAGCGACAAGGACGGTCATCCGGTACTCGGCGAAACCACACGCGTGGCGCCAATCGCGCTCGCCCAGTCGTCCGACACCGGCCTGCCGTGGACGGTGCGCGTCACCGACGCCGACGGGCCGGTTGACGCGGCGGCCTTCGCGGCAAGACGACAACTGCTGGCCTGGGGCCTTGCGGCACTCGTGATTCTGGTACCGGCCGGTGGCTACGTCGTGTGGCGAGCCGTCCAGCGCGAGCTGGCGGTCGCGCGCCTGCAGGCCGACTTCGTGTCTGCCGTGTCGCACGAGTTCCGGACGCCGCTCACGTCCATGGCGCATCTCACTGAACGATTGCAGCGCGACGTCTCGATTCCCACTGAACGCAAGCGCCAGTACTACGACGTGCTGGCTCGCGACACCGACCGCCTTCACCGGTTCGTGGAAACCCTGCTCGATTTCGGCCGCCTGGAAGCCGGCGCGGCGCCCGTGCGTCCTGAACCTTCGGACCTCGTGCAGGTCGTGGCCGACGTCGTCGGCGAGTTCCGCGCCGCGGCGGGACCCCGTGGACCTGACATCACGGTCCATCCCAGCAGCCAGATCCCGCCGGTCGCCGTGGATCGCGACACGTTCGGCCGTGCGGTGTGGAACCTGCTGGACAATGCGGTCAAGTACTCCCCAGCGGGATCGCCGGTCGCCGTGAGCATCCACGCATCCGGGCGCGAGGCGCAGGTGGACGTCACGGACCGAGGCCCAGGCGTTCCCGAAGCGGAGCGGCGCCAGATCTTCCAGAAGTTTGTCCGCGGCGCCGAGCCGCGCGCGTCCGGCATCAAAGGCACCGGCATCGGCCTGGCGCTCGTCGAGCGCATCGTCCGCGCACACGGCGGGCACGTACGACTGGAGAGCGCAGTTGGCCGGGGCAGTACGTTCAGCATCGTCCTGCCCTTCCGGGAGGACGCGGCGTCGGCGCGCGCAAGCGCGCCCCGCCGGAGCGGAGTGGGGCGGTGGGGCCCCGCGAGCGACGGCGATAGGGGGTCCGGCGGGACGAAGTCCCCCGGAGAGCGATGACTCGACGCTTTCTTGTCGTCGAAGACGAGCCGGGCATTGCCATGGCAATCGAGGACGACCTCCGCGGCGAGGGCTACGACGTGACGGTGGCCACCGACGGCGTGGCCGCGCTCGATGCGGCGCGGCGTGATTCGTTCGACGGCATCCTGCTCGACGTGATGCTGCCGCGGAAGGACGGCGTGACGGTCTGTCGAGAACTTCGGGCCTCGGGCATCCGGACGCCCATCATCATGATCACGGCTCGGACGGCCGAGCCTGACAAGATCCTGGGACTCGAATCAGGTGCCGACGACTACGTGACGAAGCCCTACAGCCCGCCCGAGCTGCGAGCGCGCATCAGAGCGGTCCTGCGGCGGACCTCTGACGAGCCGATCGACGTGTTCCGGTTTGGCGACGTTGAGGTGGACTTGACGCGGCGCGAGCTTCGGCGCGCCGGCGCCGTGGTCGCCACCAAGCCGCAGGAGTTCCGCCTGCTCGAGACCCTCATCCGGCACCGCGGGCGCGCGCTCGGTCGCCAGCGGCTGATCGACGAGGCCTGGGGTTCGGGCACGTTCGTCACCGACCGTGTCGTGGACAACCAGGTGACGGCACTCCGCAAGAAGATCGAGCCGACACCCGCATCCCCCATCTACCTGCTCAGCATCCGAGGCTATGGGTACCGTTTCGATGCGCCGTGACACGACGATGACAAGGCGGTGGCAAGCCGCGAATGGAGGCCTTCTAGACTGGGTCCCTCAGATTAGGAGGTTCGTATGAAGGGGATTCGCATGCTGCCGGTCGCGGTGCTCGTGGCTTTGTCGACTGTACTCGGCGCGCAATCGACACTCTCGATCGAGGCCCAGCTCAAGGCCGGCATCAACAAGGAAGTGGTGGACGGCGACTGCCCGGGCGCCATCGAGATCTACAAGAAGGTCGCCGCTGCGTCGAACCGGGCGGCGGCCGCGCAGGCGCTGCTGCGAATGGCGGGGTGTTACGAGAAGCACGGGAACGCGGAGGCGCAAAAAGTCTACGCGCAGATCGTGAGCGACTTCGGCGACCAGCCTCAGGCGACTGAAGCGCGCGCACGGCTGGCCCCATCCGGCCCAGGTCCGACGGCAACCCTGACGCCCCGCCTCGTCTGGACCCAGCGACCGGACGAGCCCGGAAAGATCGAATCGCTCTCGTCCGATGGCCGCATGGCCGCCATGATTCGCACGATCAACGGCGTCGACGACATCGGGCTTCGCGACATGGTGAGCGGTCACGTCAGGTGGCTCGGAGTGACCAAGTCGACCGACGACGACATCTACGGCGCCCTGCTGTCTCCGGATCACCGGCAGGTGGTGTACTCCGACGACTTGACGACCCACACGGAGTTCTTCATCGTTGCCACCGAGGGCCGGGCCACACCGAAACAGCTGATCAGCAATCGCGACATCTCCGACGTGATACCGGCCGCCTGGTCAGCCGATGGCAAGTCCGTCCTGACCGCGATCTCGAGGCAGGACCGCACCTGGCAGATTGCGTGGGTCTCGGCTGACACTGGGGACATTACGGGCCTCAAGTCGATCGACTGGCGCTTCCGATACGACGTCGATGGACTGAGCCTTTCGCCCGACGGTCGGTACATCGCCTACAGCGCGCTCGCGACCAACCCGAGCCAGCCGCGGCCGGCGCCGCCGGAATCGACCGAGACGCACGTCTATGTGCTGGCAACGGACCTCTCGAGCGAGACGGAACTCATCAAGACGCCGGGCATCAACAGTCAGCCGGTCTGGACGTCGGACGGTGGGAACCTTCTGTACAAGAGCGACCAAGGCGGCTCGACGGGACTGTGGTCGATCCCGATGTCAGGCGGGAAAGCCGCCGGTGAGCCGGCCCTGGTGAAGCCGGATCTTGGCGACGTCACCCTGATGGCGTCGACCAGTGCGGGGTCGTATTTCTACACGACACAGGGCAGAGTTGAGCGCATCTCCATCGTGAACGCGACGCTCGACGCTCAGAGCGGTACCAACGCGGCCGCAGCGGCTGCCGAGACGATTGTGGGGTTTCAGCCGGTCTGGTCACCTGATGGCCGGTCCGTCGCGCTTTTGCGCGGCTTCCCCAGCACCCGTCTGGTTGTTCACTCGCTCGAGTCTCGGGAGGACCGCGACTACGCGTCCGACCATCTCGCCACGGGTCTGCCGATATGGCTCCACGATGGCACGGCGGTGCTCATGTTGTCGTCCGAGTCCTCGCGCCCGCCACGGCCGTTCGCACCGGCAGCGATGTACCGGGTCAATCTGGCCAGCGGCGGCGTTACCGAGATCCTCGCCCCGGACCCGGACAATCGTCGAGCCGCGGTCGTGGGGCTCTCGGCTGACGACAAGACCCTGTATGTCACGGAACGGCCGACGAAGCGGGTCCCTGGGGAACCCCAGGCCCAGCCGAGTCGCATCATCGCCATCGACCTCGCCACCGGCCGGGAAGAACTGGTATTCACCGCGCCGGACGGCGGGGCGATCTTCAACGCCCAGCTGAGCCCCGACGGTCGCGCCGTCGCGATGACTATCGGCACACCGAGCGCGGGGATAGACACCATCGCGCGGGTCGATGTCGATGGCAGCGGCTTTCGGCGGCTTCACGCTCTGTCACCCGGAGAGAGGGTTGCCCTGACGTGGTCGCACGACGGCCGAGTCGTGTTGTATGCCCCGGCGCGGCAACCGCAGCGCAGGGTCTCTCGGATTCCGGCTGATGGCGGGCAGCCGGAGTTCACGGGCCTGGTGCTTGGTGGGACGGGCCGCTTCAGCGTCAGTCCCGATGGCTCGCGCCTGGCTTACGCCAGCAGCGATCCGGCGCAGCAGCTCTGGGCGCTCGACAACCTGGCGGCGGTGGTGAAGGGCTCGCGCTAGGCGCCGCCAGACGCCGATGTTCATCGAGATTCTGCTCTCGGTCGTCATCCCGCTCGGCCTGGACCGTTACTTGCCCGCGCCCGCGTCGAATCCGTTGACGGCCGAGAAGATTGACGTGGGGCGGCGGTTGTTCTTCGACCGCCGCCTCTCACGCGACGGCACGGTGTCGTGCGCGACGTGCCACCAGCCCGAACGCGCGTTCTCGGACGGGCGCACGATCGCGGTGGGCGTCGACGGCCGGGTCGGCCGGCGAAATGCACCGGCCATCATCAACCGCGGCTACGGCCGCGCCTTCTTCTGGGACGGGCGCGAGACCACGCTCGAATCGCTGGTGGTGCGGCCGATTGAAGATTCGAACGAGATGGACTCCGATGTCGCGACTGCCGCCGAGCGCGTCGGACTCACACCCGAGGAACTCGAGAGCGCTCTGGCCAGCTTCGTGCGGTCGATCCTCTCAGGAAACTCCCGCTTCGATCACTTCGTCAATGGCGAGCGTGACGCACTCACCGCGGCAGAGCAGCACGGCCTGCAGATCTTCCGCGGCAAGGGACGCTGTACCGCCTGTCACTTCGGAGCAACGCTCACGGACGAGCGGCCTCACAATACGGGTGTAGCCGCGCCCGCCTTTGCAGATCTAGGTCGGTTTGTCGTGACCGGACGCGACAGCGATCGCGGGGCGTTCAAGACACCGACCCTTCGCGATGTCGCGCTCAGTGCGCCCTACATGCACGATGGCAGCATCGCGACGCTTGAGGAGGTCGTCGACTTCTACGACAAGGGCGGGCGCGCAAGCCCGTACCTCGACCCTGAGATCCGGCCGCTCCATCTGAGTGCCGAGGAGAAGTCCGCGCTTGTGGCATTCCTGCGCGCGCTTACCGGCGCGGAGCGCTGACGGGTTGCAGTGACCGGCGACTCTGACGGGCCGTTACACGGACGTTCACAAAACAGAGCATCGCCATCGATCAGCCCTTCGGCCGAGGGCGGCTCACTTCTTCAGCCGGCGCTCCCAGTGCCCGAACCGCCAGACCGTTGTACACTGGCGCGGTGCGTCATCACGATTGCCTCGCCGAGCGGCTGCGGACGGCGGCTGATCTCTGGACCGCCGGTGTCGCCCTGCGCCGGGAGGCCATTCGGCGACGCCGACCCGGAGCGTCGGACGCGGATATCGAAGCGGAACTCAACCGCTGGCTGGGCGAACGCCCGGGTGCGGAGCACGGCGATGGGCCTCCGCCCCGCAGGCCGTGACCGGCCGTATCGATTCCAGCCGGCTGCTTGGCGCCCTCCGCGACATCGCCGAACTCCTTGGCGCACCTGACCCCGGTGGCCACCGGGGTTAGCCGTCGAACCGGTCGCCAAACGAGGTGCTGCCTGCGGACGGGTAACCTGTAACCTGACCCGGACTTGGTCCGTAGGACCAGTCATCTGCCATGCGCAATCGACGACCCCTCGCCCTCGGTGCCTGGCTGGGCTTCCTGGCGCTTGCCACGGCGGCCTGCACGTCCTCGACTCCGTCGGCCGCCGTCCCGACAGCGCCGACGCCGCAACCCGCTCCGCCGGCCCCGGCACCACCGCCGTCTCAGCCCGCCACCGCCCGCTACCGGATCACGTTCGTTGCCACGTGGAGTCCGACGACGCATCCTCAGGATCCGCCCGGCGATCCACACTTCTCGGGCCTCATCGGTGGCACGCACTCGGCGGGCGTCAGCTTCTGGCAGGAGGGGGCACTCGCCACTGAAGGCATTCGGCAGATGGCCGAGCGGGGCCGCAAGACGGTGCTCCAGATGGAAATCGAACAGGCCACCGCCGGAGGCACGGCTGAGCATCTGCTGTCCGGCGACGGCCTCTCGGACTCCCCTGGCGTGGTCACGCTGGACTTCGACGTCAGTCAGGCCTTTCCGCTCGTCACCCTCGTCACGATGGTCGCCCCGAGCCCGGACTGGTTCGTCGGCGTCACCCGGCTCCCGCTCTTCGAGAACGGTGCATGGAGGGATTCGGTCGTTGTCGAGCTGTTCGCCTACGATGCCGGCACCGACAGCGGCGAGTCGTTCGAGTCCCCGGACGAGGAGACCCGACCGTTCGTGCCCATTGAGCGAATCACCGGGTTTCCGTTTCTCAGTAACGGACAGGTGCCGCCCCTCGGCCGCTTCGAGTTCCGCAGGATCCAGTAGCGGGCGTGCATGCGTGCACCCGGCTGTTCGGCGCCTCGCCATCAGCACGTCGGGCGGCGCGGCGACTCGGCGTGGTCACGTTGTGGCGCCATGAGGCGTCGGGTAGTCTCTAGCCGTGGCCGACCTGCTCGACTGCACCGTCATGCCGTACGCGTGGGGATCACGTACGGCAATTGCGACCCTTCAGGGACGGCCCGTGCCCTCGCCGACGCCCGAAGCCGAGCTCTGGATGGGCGCGCATCCGCTCGGGCCGTCGCGCCTGACGCGTGACGGCGTCGAGACCGACCTGGCCGCGATCATCGCCAGGGATGCGGCACGTGAGGTCGGCCCGAAGGTGGTCGCGCGCTTCGGGCCGCGCCTGCCGTTCCTGCTCAAGGTGCTGGCCGCCGAGGAGCCGCTGTCGCTGCAGGCGCATCCGACTGAAGCGCAGGCCGCGGCAGGCTTCGAAGACGAGGAGCGGCGCGCCGTTCCCCTCACGGCGCCGCACCGCAACTACAAGGACCCGCACCACAAGCCGGAGCTCATCTCGGCGCTCACGCCCTTCGACGCGCTCTGCGGGTTCCGGCGGGCCACCGAGACGCAAGCGCTCTTCACCGAACTGGCGGTCCCCGCGCTCGAGCCGCTGATGGCCCCGCTGCGCGACTCGCCGGACGCCTCGGGGCTGGGCGCGATGTTCCGGGCGCTCATGACACTGCCCGTCGACGAGGCGGCTCGCATCACGGCGGCAGTCACCGAGTCGTGCCGCGCGTACCGCGGCGCGTTCGAACCGGAGTGCCGATGGGCCGTGCGCCTGGCCGCGAAGTATCCGGGCGACCGCGGCGTCGTCAGCGCGCTGATGCTCAACCTCGTGCGCCTGGAACCGGGCGAGTCGATCTACCTCGGCGCCGGGAATCTCCATGCGTACCTGCACGGCGTCGGCGTCGAGATCATGGCCAGCTCCGACAACGTGCTCCGCGGCGGTCTCACGCCCAAGCACGTGGACGTGCCCGAGCTGTTGAAGGTGCTGGATTTCCGGGACGGTTCGGTGCCAGTCGTCCGGGCGCGCCGGGTCGATGCTCATGAATTCTCATGGGACACGCCGGCGCCGGAGTTCCGTCTGTCACGGATGGACGTCGGTGACGATGGCTGCAGGCGCGAGGTCGACGGTCCGGAGATTCTCCTTTGCGTCGAGGGAGAAGTGACGTTGGCGCCCGCCTCCGGCGGCCCGCCGCTCTTGCTTCGGCGCGGCGAGGCGGCCTTCGTGGCGGCCGCCGCGGGCGGCTACCGCCTAGACGGCGCGGGATCGGTCTTCCGGGCGGCCGCAGGTCTCTGACCGTCGCGGGAACGTCCGTACGCGCGTGGTAGCATCAAAAAAGCTGCGTGTGAATGCGCTACGCGGCACGACAAGGAGTTGACATGAGCCTCTTCGGCAAGATTCTCGAGAAACTCGGTTTTTCGCGGCCGCAGGTGCCGGCGGTTCCCGCGCCCCCGGTGGCGCACGCAGGACCGGCCGCGCCGGCGCGCCCGGCGGCTCCGCCGCCCCCGGTCGCCATCACGGTCGTCGACGTCGTCGCCAAGCTCGAAGGCCTCGCCGCGGCGAACCCGCAGAAGCTCAACTGGAAGGTGTCGATCGTCGACCTTCTGAAGCTGCTCGGTCTCGACAGCAGCTTCTCGGCGCGCAAGGAGCTTGCCGTCGAGCTTGGCTGCCCGGCCGACAAGATGGGCGATTCGGCGCAGATGAACATGTGGCTGCACAAGACGGTGCTGCAGAAGCTCGCCGAGAACGGCGGCAACATCCCGAAAGACCTGCTGGACTGACGGCTGTTATAGTCTGTCGTCGATGCGACCCGTTTCGACGTCCGACCTCGACGCACACGTCCGCGACATCGTCCAGTGGCACTTCGATCCCGAGACCGGGACGCCGTTCTGGCTCGACTTCGCGACACGGCTCGATTGGGATCCGCGCAGGGAGATTCAGACCTACGCGGACCTCGACCGCTTCGGCTTCTTCCAGGATGAATGGCTGCGCGGCGGTCCCGTGCGGCGGTGGGTGCCGAAGGCCTTTGCCGACAGGCCCATCTACACCTTCGAGACTGGCGGCTCGACGGGCGTGCCGAAGTCGCGGATCAACGTCAACGACTTCCGCATCGACTACGAGATGTTCAGCGACACGCTGCCCGACGAGCACTTTCCGAAGGGCAGCGACTGGCTGATGGTGGGCCCGTCGGGCCCGCGCCGGCTGCGGCTCGCCGTCGAGCACCTGGCGCAGCACCGCGGCGGCATCTGCTTCTGTGTGGATCTCGATCCGCGCTGGGTGATCAAGCTCATCAAGGCGCGGCAGATGGACCAGGTGGAAGCCTACAAGCGGCACGTGATCGACCAGGCGCTGACGCTGCTGAAGGCGCACGACGGCATCCGGTGCCTGTTCATCACGCCGAAGCTCCTCGAGGCGCTCACCGAGAAGATCTCGCTCGAGAAAGCCGGCATCCGCGGCATCTTCTGCGGCGGCACGGAGATGACCCCGCAGTTCCATCGCTGGGTGCGCGAGGAAGTGCTGGGCGACGTGTTCTTCGCGCCCACCTACGGCAACACGCTCATGGGGCTGGCGATGGGGAAGCCCTTCGACCCGGCCGACAACTACGCCATCATCTACTACCCGCCGCTGCCGCGCGCCGTCCTCGAGGTCGTCGATCCGGACGACCCGATGCGCGTGGTCGACTACGGCGCTACAGGCCGCGTGCGGCTGACGACACTGACGAAAGAGTTCTTCATGCCGCGCTTCCTCGAGCGCGACGAGGCCGAACGCGAGCCGCCCTGCCCGACGTATCCCTGGGACGGCGTGCGCAACGTGCGGCCGTTCTCGCGATTCCAGACGTCGGTCACCGAAGGCGTGTACTGAACCGGCCGCCGGAGTGCCGCCCGGCCGGACTGCCGCACTACAATGCGGCATGTCTCTGGCGTTCCGCAGCTTCCTCGTCACCGGTCTTGCGGCGTTTCTGGCGGTAGCCCTTGCCTCCGGGCGCGGCCAGGGCGTTCCGCCCGCGGCGTTTCCGCCGCCCATCGATCCCCAGATCTGGCAGGACCAGGACGACATGACCTGGGCCGACTACCGGCCAATCCCGGGCGCCGACTGGGGCAGTCCGTCGCGCACGCCCGAGCGGGCCATCCGCGTGGCGCTCGTCGCCATCGACTTCGACGACCAGCCGTTCGTGATCACCCAGCCCCTGCGGTCGGACCCCTTCGGGAACCCGCAGGTCGATCCGGTGCCGCGCGACCAAGTAGCGAAGTTCTATGCCTCCTTCTGGGGCACACCCGGTGCGCTCAATCACGGCCACACGATTCACGAGTACTGGATGGAGCAGTCGCGTGGAAAGGTCGGCATTCCGCGCATCGACGCCTATGGGCCGTATCGAATGCCCAGGCGGCTCTTCGAGTACGGGCTCAACGAGTACGACCAGCAGAGCGGATGCCCGGGCGGGTTCACGTGTGACGGCCGCATGGAGCGCGACGCCGACGCGCTCTGGGCGGCCGAGGCCGGCGCCGGGATCCGGTCGCAGTACGACGTGGTGCTGCGCATCTATGCCGGCTACGACGAGACGACGGTGTGGCAGGAATTCGGCGAGATGAAGTTCGCGAGCCGCGACGACATTCCCGAGCGCTGGGGCAACCCGGATCCCTCGATGCCTCGCTGGGTGACCACGAGGTACGTGCCGTGGACGTCGTGGCTGGCCGGCGCGCAGCAGTGGGGGCTGTCGTCGGTCCGGCAAGGCGAAAGCTCGGGCACCATCACGCACGAGCTGGGGCATCTCGTCTTCCGAATCGGCGACAACAACAACAACCCGTACGTGACGCCGTACCGGCGCGTGGGCACGGGGCCCTGGGACATGATGGACCGCGGCTCGTTCAACGGGCCTGGAGGTCCGCATCGCCGCTGGGTGGTGCCGGCCGCCGAGGGCGCCGCCATGCCCGCGGGGTTGATGCTGCGCAACCGGATGGCCATGGGCTTCCTGCCGGCCGAGCAGGTGCTCCAGCTCGGCCGTGACGGCCTCGCGCTCTCCGGGCCGGCCGTGACGAGGGTCGTCGCGCGCGCCGTCGAGCCTGGCGCGGGCGCGCACGCAGGTATCCTGGTGCGGCTCGACGGCGCCGAGCCGCAGGATCGCACGCCGGCCTGCGACCGCGATGCCGACCCGCTCTGCCCGGGCGACGCCGTGTTCAACACCTATTCGGTCGAGGTCGTCCAGCGCATCGGCTACGATTCGTTCACGCCCGGAAGCGGCGTCCTCCTCGCGAAGAACAAGGACCGCCAGACCAATTCGTGCGGGTACGGGTGCCACGCGTGGGCCATCGACGCGCATCCCGAAGACATCAACCGGCTCGACTTCGTGCGTCCGGACGGCACGCGCGTCATGCGGACCATGGCCGACTATCGCCAGCTCAACGACGCGCTGTTTCACGCGGGTCTCGGCTCGGGGAGCGACTACGAATGGGTGGACGAACCGAATCGTCTTCACTTCTACGTCGTCGACCGGCACGTGGGCGCCGAAGGCGTCCTGTCGTACACCCTGGGCGTGCGGTCGCTCGACGGTGCCGGGCCGCAGCCGAGGGGCGTCCGCGCCGAGGCGCCGGCGGCGGCTGTCGCCAGTTCGACCGCGCCGAGCTTCACGGTGAACGTCCGCAACACCGGACGTGCGCCTGGCAACGTGGACGGCCATCCTGGAGCACCCAGTGCCGTGTTCGGCAGTGACATCTATCGTGTATCCGTCAAAGTTGAGGGCGATGGCTGGACCGCAGCCGTAGCGAACGCGCTTGTGGCCGTTCGGGCCGGCCAGTCGGCGGCTGTTCCCGTATTCGCGCGGCGGGATTCCGGCACGGTCTCGTCGGCGCGCGTCGTCGTGGAGATCGCGTCGGAAAGCCAGCGATCCGCGCGTGCCGAAAGCGTCACGATGGTGAGCGCAGGGCCGACCCCTGGCGGCCCAGGGCGCTGAGTCATGCCGGGCGACGACGGGCGACGGGCTCTGCTACCATCCGGTCAGCCAGGAGGTGGCGCCGTGGCATCGCACGCATCGTCAGTGAGTCCAACCGAGTTGATTCGCCGGCTCGACGAAGCCGTGTCGAGCCGCGACGACGAGTCGTGTTGCCGAAACGTGAAACAGGCGCTCATCGACGCCATTGCCGGCGGGGACCTGGCGCTCGACGCGGCCTATCTCGTGCCGGCGCCCGACCGATATGCGCGCCGTCTCCTGCACCGCGATCCGGCCGGCCGGTACACCGTGATTGTGATGGTCTGGGGGGCGGGGCAGGGGACGCCGCTCCACGATCACGCCGGGATCTGGTGTGTGGAGTGCGTCTATCGCGGCCGGATCCAGGTGACGTCTTTCGGCGTGCGCGGCGGGGATCCGGAGACCGGCGTCGTCCAGTTCGACAAGCAGGCGGAGATCGTGGCGGGCTGCGGCGAGGCCGGCGCGCTCATTCCGCCATTCGAATATCACGTGATCGCCAACGCCGACCCGACGCCCTCGGTGACCATACACGTGTACGGTGGCGAGATGAGCCACTGTCACATCTTCCGCCCGGTCGAGGGCGGTTACCGCCGAGAGTTCAAGGAACTCGGCTACACGACGTCATAGATCGTAGGGGGACTGCTCGTAGGGCGGACTGCAGTTCAGTCCGCCCTACGGCAGTCCGCGCTACAGCCTCCCTAACGGCGGCCGGGGCCGCGGCCTGCGAACCGGCCGGGGCCGCGGCCGTCAGCAAGGCGCATCGTCTCGCGCTGCTGCGGCGTGAGCACGTCGGCCATCGCCATGGCCTGTTTGACGTGCAGGTCGGCCAGCTGCTTCTCGAGTGCCGAGACCTTGGTCGAGAGGTTCGCCACGACGGCATCGTCCCGCTCGTCGGCGAAGAGCGCGCGACGGAGTGTCTGCCGCGTGTAGGTCAGTTCGTCCTGGAGCGGTGCCGACTCGTCGCGTGTGGCGCGCTGCAATCCGGTGATCGCCACGCGCTGCTCGTCGGTGAGGTCGAGTGCCGCCAGTCCGCCGCCGCGCCTCGCGCCCGGCCCTGCCGGTCCGCCGCCTCGGCGCCCGCGTTGCATCTCTCCGCCGCGACCGGCACCTGGGCCGAGTTGCTGTCCCGCACCGGGGCCCTGGCCGTTGCCGCGGCCGGGTTCCATGCCGCGCCCCGGTCTCATCTGGCCCTGCGCCGGCGGCGCCTGACCAGTGACCACCTGCTCGTCACCGGACCG
The DNA here is from genome assembly GCA_963752045.1 of uncultured Acidobacteriota bacterium. Taxonomy (GTDB): domain Bacteria; phylum Acidobacteriota; class Vicinamibacteria; order Vicinamibacterales; family SCN-69-37; genus DATKDF01. The sequence goes on from CAVVWN010000008.1 coordinate 77,291, forward strand.
ACCCTGAGTGGCCGTGCTCCCGGCAGTCCCCTGCGCCGCGACGAACGCAGCCGCGAGCGTGACTGCGGCGACCGTTGCTCCGATACCAAAGCGTCTCTGTGTCATGGTCATACCCTCTCTCTACTTGATTGGACCTCCGGAGCGGTCGCGAGGAAAGGCTGACCGAAGGCTTTCACAGACTTGTCACAGTTGGAGGATCGCGAGGCGACGCCCTTTCGTGCCGCGGTCGAGTGGCTAGCCGGATGGAGGAGCAGTAACGACGAAGAGGCGGCCCGTCGTCGGGCCGCCCCAGAGGAGCCTGCGTGCGCTTCGGGCCGATCCTACGGCATGAAGGGATTGAAGGCCAAGGCCGAGATGGCAGTCAGCGCATTTGAACCCACGACGGAGGCAGCGCCGGTGACGGGGTTAATCGTGTACAGAGTCATTGGCCGCCGCTGTCCCCCGTCCTCGCCAGGCTGTAGAGCGTGCCCCCCGGACTGAAGGCCAGAGCGTTCTTGAGGCTCGCAGTGCTAACCGACCCAAGCGACGTTCCGTCCGCGGGATTGAGCACGTACAGCGTTGACCCGGACTTCATGTAGAGCGTCCCGGCCGAGCTGACGGCGAGACCGGTTGCCGCCGTACCGATTGGGGAACCGATGACCGTGCCCATTCCGGTCGAGATGTTGATCGTCGCCAGGTCATCGCCATTCTCCGTCCAGGCGTAGAGCGTGCCATCGGGGTGGAAGCCCATGTCTGGAACTTGGCCAAGGCCGGTCGGGCCGACCACTGCTGCAGCACCGGTGGCGGGATTGATGATGAGAAGCTCAGACGTGACGACCCCGCCCTCGTCTTCGGACGTCACCCCGTAGAGCACGCCCGTCGACGGATGGAAGTCCATGGCAGTCACGTGGTTGAAGCCGGTCGGGCCGACGGTTGAGACGACCGCGCCCGTTGCGGCATCGAGGATGTAGAGCACTGAGGCGGCCCCGCCGGCCCCGCTGATGGCGTAGAGCGAGCCCGTCAGAGCAGACGCCTGAGCGTGCAACGGCAGGACCACGGCATCGACGATCGGCTTCGACCACCGCGAGGCGACTATCCCGGCGCCGCCCACGCCTAGCGCCTGAATCAGCTGCCGCCGGCCGATGCCCTTTTCTTGACCTTCCGGGTTGTTCTTCCTGCTCTTGATAGCCATCCTGTTCCTCCGGTGTACGTAGGGTTTCCGCCGTCGCGACGACTCGTTCCGACTCTGGAGCGTGCGTCAGACTACCGTTCCGAGCGCCTTCCTGGCAACAACTACTTGAACCCCCGTGGCCACCGGCGGCCACCGGGTCAAGTTCGCCGTTGGACCGCAGTAGGCCCGGGTGGACCGGGCTCACATGACCTGGTCTTTGACGCGCCGGCGGGCGATGTTGGCGAGCGCCCGCAGGTGACGCCAGTAAGCGGACGCGATGGGTGCGTACGCGGTCCCGGAGTTGAGCCGCAGCCACCATTCGGGCGGCCGGCAGGTGTCAAGGACGTAGTCCAAACGGCCGTGACGACGAGTTCCATCGACACGCGGGGACCGCGGCCAACCGGCGTAGTCGACGCCCACGCCCTCGCTTGCCGGAGCCGGCTGGATGGCCGCTTGCGCACGCAGACTGTCGGGCAGCGGCGTGAGCTGGTCGATCATGGCGAGGGTGCTCTGAACGAACGGCCTCTCGCGCGAGAGTTGCGGCCAGTCGAGGTCGGACCCGAACACCTCGCAGAATCCGATGATGTCGGCCACCCAGATGAGCCTGAGCGGATGCCAGAGTCCGGTCATGTGCCGGCACAGATGCCAGAGCATCTGGGGCATGGCGAGCGCCTCGGCCCGGCACGGCCCAACCGAAAATGCGAGCGCCGGGGTTCCGCGCCCTTCCCATGTGAGCGAGGCTCCGCGGTCCGATCCGAATGCGTCGCCGTGCACTTCAACGACGACCGGCACCCGGTCCACCAGTCGGACGGCCGGCGAGAGATGGTGCTTGCGGCCGAGCCGGTGCGACGACGGGGGCAACGGGGCCCGGAACCCGATCTCGCCCAGTTGGCGCTGCGCCCGGACGACGTCGTCCTTGCGCACGAGCAGGTCGATGTCGCTCATGGGACGCAGGGCCGGGTCCCGGTAAACCGAGATCCGCGAGTACCGGGCCTTTGAGCACAATCACCGGGATGTCGGCTTTGGCAAACGCCGCGAGCACATCCGCGAGCGCGCCGAGGCGGACGGCATTCTCCCGCGCGTGGCGGCCGTGGAGCGCCCACAGTTGCCGGCGCGCAGACTCGGGCGGCGTGAAGACCCCCGCCCGCGCGTGCGCATGCAGCAACGGGCCGAGGCCGTGCCGCTCCGCACACGTGACCAGTGCGGACCAGTCGTCGACGCCGTCCGCGCCGCGACGCACGCGCTCGACGAGCGTGTCCGGCACCTGCGGCCGTGCAAGGTCGGCGAGCAGTGGCAGGAAACGCTCGTCCATTCCGTTCAGCCCATCCACTCGCGGAGCTGTTCGAAGGTGCCATAGCTCAGGCTGTACGCCGGCCGTTCCCGCGCGAGCCGGGTGACCTCTGGAAACCCGTGCCCGTCGAGGTTGCGCGCGTTGATGAGGCAGCCCATGAGCCGAAGGCCGGCCTGCGCCGGCGACAGCCGCGTGAGCGAGAACCTCGCGTTCGGCGTGTGGCGCGGGAACACGATCTCACCGAGATCGGCTGGGCCGGCCGGTCCGGGCGGGCTGAGCAGCCTGACCGGCACGAGCGACGCGGCTGACGTTCGCATCACGTCGGTCGAGCGCATGTCGATGCCAAGCTCATCCTCGAGGATCTTCGTCGCGGCTCGCTTCACGTTCAGGGGCCTCGGAAGGCCCTCTACTGCGAGCGATCCGGACCGCACGAACGCGAGCTCGTCCGACTGGTACCCGACGCCCCTGGCGAGCAGCCACGACGTCAGCGTGGTCTTGCCCGCGCCGGTCTTTCCCGGCAGCAGCATCGTGCGGCCGTCACGAACGACCGCGGCGGCATGGAACACGAGGCCGCCGCGGCTCAGATCCGCCAGGTCGTACATCACGGCATCGAGCAGGGCTGCCGCCGCGGCCTCATCCGAATCACCCCGGTAGCGGTCGGCGCCGTTGCGGTCGAGGCGCAAGCCGCCGTCGGGAGTCTCGTCCAGGGTGAACGTCGCGCCCGGAGACCGTGACCGCGATCGCGCCAGGTCCCGAAACAGGAAGCGGACGACGCGTGCCGATCTCTGTCCTCGATGCGCGATTCGCACGGCGGCGCCGGCAAAGGCGATCGTCACGACACCGCGCATGCTACAGCGGTTTGCTGTTCCCTGCAGCGGCTCGGGTGGGAGGCGACGCGCGGACGACCGTCAGGAAGAGCGGGGCCACACCGACGAGCGATAGAAATCCGAGGGTCCAGCGGCCCGGTCGGTTGGCGAAGACGTACTCGACGTGTTCGCCAGGCGCCGCCTCGAAGTGCAGGGTCTTCCAGACGAGCGTGTTGTTCAGCCGAAGCGTGTGGGGGCCCGGTGCGATCTCGCGTTCGATGGACTCTCCGAAGAGCAGCGTGGCGAGCCGTTCGCCGTCGAGCGAGACATACACCTGACGCTGCCGGACGTCGGCGTCGTGGGTGCGCGACACGAGGAGGCGAGCCCTGGCGGTCTCGTCGGTCAAGGCTTCCCGAACGAGCGATCGAACAGCGCCGTAATGGCTGCGCGGCCGTTGTCCCGGAGCGTGCGCGTGCCCGTGCCCGTGACGTGGGCGTGCGTGATGACCGGCGCGGCGTCGCCCTCGAGCCTGACCCACGCGCCGCCGGTCCAGCGGAACCACCCGTCCTTGTCCTGATCGAACACGAAGAGCGGCTTGTTGCAGAGCTTGGCGAACTCGGCGCCCCAGCCCGTGCCGCCGCGCACGGTCAGGTCTTCCAGAATCGTGCCGATGACGTAGACCTCCTGGCCGCTGTTGACCTGGTACCAGAGCGTCTGCAGCACCTTTCTGATGGTAGGCGCGTCGGTGTAGCGGCGGCGCATGAGCTTCGACACGTATTCGAGGCTCACGTCGCCCTGCGCGAGCTCCTCGTGATTGAGCACGCGCACGCCTCGGTGCCGCTCGATCTTGTGGCCCTCGAACGTGAAGTTCACTTCCTCGACGCCGTGCCGCTCGGCCGCTGCGCCAAACTCCGCCTCGGCGCCCGGAGCGCCCCCGCTGAACAGAATGCCGTCTTCGCGATTCATGACCCCGACATGATATCGGGTAATCGGGCGATTCGGGACCTCTGCCCACAGGATCCGCGGGGACGATGCCCGGCAAGGGGATTCAGGGGCCTTGACCCGGCGGCTGGTATCGTTGAGTGGCTCGGGAGGCGCCATGAAGCTGCTCGTGACCCTGTCGCTCTTCACCCTCGTCGCCGCGGCGTGCTCGCGCGGCCCGTATCGTCCGTCCGCTTCGCCGCCACCCAGCCGCACCGAGCCGGCTACTGAAATGCTGCACGGCGTGGCGGTCACCGACCCGTACCGCTGGCTCGAAGGCGACAACTCGGACCCCGACCGCCCGGGACAGATGACGCCGGACGTGGCCGCCTGGACGGACGCCCAGAACGCGTACACACGGCAGGTGCTGGACGCCTGGCCGGGCCGCGCCGACGTGGAGGCGCGGCTCGCGCCTCTCATGGAGGTGGGCGTCGTCACGGCGCCGGCCATGCGCGGCAACCGCTACTTCTACACGAAGCGCGAGGGGAAGCAGAACCAGCCGGTCGTGTACTGGCGTGAGGGACACGACGGCGAGGATCGCGTCCTCATCGATCCGGCCGCCGTCGACTCGACGGGTCTCACCACCGTCGAGTGGTTCTCGCCGTCGCACGACGGACGCATGCTGGCGTTCGGTACGTATCGCGCCGGAGACGAAAACACGACCTTGCGGCTCCTCGACGTCGACACGGGCGAGCGGCTGCCGCTGGAGATTCCGAACAAGACGCAGCCGGCCCAGTGGCTGCCGGACGGGTCCGGATTCGTCTATCAGAACCTCCGCGACCCCGCCGACCCGTACAGCGGCCGCGTGATGTTCCACCGGCTCGGCGCCGACCCGGCGACAGACCTCGTGCTGTTCCGCCAGTTCACGCGCGAGGAAGACGAGAAGCTCGCGACCACGTGGGGACCGTTCGGAGGGCTCTCGCACGACGGACGATGGCTGCTGCTGGGCTACTTCGTCGATACCAGCTCGAACGACCTGTGGCTGGTGGACTTCGACGAGGTCCGTCGGACCGGACGCGTCACGCGTCGGGTGGTCTCGGTCGGGCGGCCCGGCCTGGCGTTCGGCACCGTCATCGACGGCACGCTCGTTGTCCAGACTACCAAGGGCGCACCTCGGGGCCGTGTGGTCGTTGCCGACGTGACCGAGCCGGGTGAATCACACTGGCGCGACATCGTCGCCGAGAAGGCCGATGCGGTGATCGAGGCCGTCGCCTTCGCGAGCGGCCGCATTGCCGTGACGTATCTCCGGAACGCCGCCAACGAGACCGAGGTGGTCGATCTCGAGGGCCGCCCGCTCGGGCGCCTGCGTCAGCCCGGCATCGGCTCCACGAGCGTTTCAGCCGGCGAGGATCGTACCGAGGCGTTTCTCACGTTCACGAGCTTCAACCACCCCACGGCCATCTTCCGCGTGGACTTCGCCGAGCCCGATGGCGAGCCCGGGCTGTGGGCCATGCCGGAGGTTCCGGTCGATCCGTCCGGCGTGGACGTGGAACAGGTCTGGTTTCCGTCGAAGGACGGAACCCGCATCAGCATGTTCCTCGTGCACCGGACCGGCATCGAGAAGAACGGCGCGTTGCCGACGCTCCTCTCGGGCTACGGCGGCTTCAACGTCAACATGACGCCGGCCTTCTCGGCCACGCTCTTCCAGTGGTTCGAGGCCGGCGGCGTCTACGCGCTGCCGAACCTGCGCGGCGGCGGGGAGTACGGCGACCTCTGGCACGAAGCGGGCATGCTCGAACGCAAGCAGAACGTGTTCGACGACTTCATCGCGGCCGCCGAGTGGCTCATCGCGAGCGGCTACACGAACGCGTCGAAGCTGGCCGTGAGCGGCGGATCGAATGGCGGCCTGCTCACCGGCGCCGCGATCACGCAGCGTCCGGACCTGTTCCGCGCCGCGATCGTGGCGGTGCCGCTGCTCGACATGCTGCGCTACCAGCAGTTCCTGATGGCGCGCTACTGGGTGCCCGAATACGGATCAGCCGAGGACGCGAGCCAGTTCGAGGTGCTTCGTGCGTACTCTCCGTACCACCGTGTCGAGGCCGGCACCGGGTACCCGGCCGTGTTCCTGACGGCTGGAGAGAACGACACGCGCGTGCACGCGATGCACGCGCGCAAGATGGCGGCCCTGCTTCAGGCGTCGACCGCTTCAGATCCGGCCGAGCGCCCGGTGCTGCTGTGGGTGGATCGCGACGCCGGCCACGGGCAGGGGAAGCCGCTCGACCTTCGCCTGCGCGATGCCGTCGACCAGCGCGTATTTCTCATGTGGCAGCTGGGAATCGACCCATGAGGGTCTCCGGGACCGGGTGAAGCTGGCGCCTGCGCTCCTCGTGCAGCAGCCGCGCGTGGTCGAGAACGTCCGCGGCGTGGCGGCAGAGCGCGCCGGCGAACGCCAGGTCTTCAGGCAACAGCACGGATTCCCGCCGCTGCACGACGACGATCGCGCCCCATCCCGGGGTGGACCTCGCAATGGGAACCACGGCGACGACGGCAGCAGCGAAAAGCGTGTTCAAGGGACGCTCGCATTCGTCGGCCGGTCCGACTACAGGTTCAACGCCTCCGAGCGCGATGCCGACGAGTCCCACGGCCGGCTGGAGACTCACGCCTTCCCAGGCCGGCTCGCTGCTCGCATATACCGTGAGCTCGTCGCGGCCGAGGAGCACGGCCGTGGCGCCGGCCGTGACGCCGCGAGAGGCGGCACTGTTGAGGTCGTCAGCCAGGTGATCCTCGCGCTCTGCTGGCGCGCGTTCAGCTGTTTGCCGCAGCAGCCGGACGAGCTCGCGTTGCTGCAGCCACGTCAGGAGGCGCCTCGGCGGGGCGAGGCCCAGCCAGTAGCACGCCACGACACCCACGGCGAGCATCACCTGCGTCAGCATCGCCGGTCTGGCGCCGACGATCCACATCACGCCTTCGGCGAGAACGAGCACGATGGCGGCCGACGCGCCGGCGCATGCGAGTGACAGCCGCCAGCGCGTGATGCCCAGGCGACTGCGCGACTCTGTGAAGAACGCCCAGGCGGCATAGCCCTGGACCACCGCGAAGTAGACGGCCGCCGTGATGACGAAAGCGGGCGGTCTGGGGTACGGCAACACGACGAGCGCGAGAAGCCCCACGCCGGCGCCTCCAATCACGGCCCAGACAACCCGCCTGGGGACGGGACGGAAGTGCTCGAGCAGCCCGACGAGCGCGTACGGCTGTGTGAGCAGCAGCACGACTGAGAGAAACCCGATGGTGCCGGGCCAGGCGGTCAGGCTGGCGCCCAGCTGGGCGAGAAGCAGCAGAAGAACGATCGATCCAATCGTGGCAACGATCTCGATCTGATGCCGGCGGGGTTTCTGCACACACGGCTTTTCGGCGGGCCGGGTCTCGCGGTGCAGAGGCGAAGCGGCGCGACCGGATGCCAATTCCGGCGTTCGGTTACGAGATTGGTCAGTTGAGCAGCTTCGCCGCCCTGAACAGCGGATCGGCCGACGAAATCAGTACCCAGCGCAGGCGTTCCGGGTAATCAGCCGGCAGGTCGTCGATGAACGTGCGGACGTCGGCGGCCGTCTGCACGGACTGATAGCCGCTGAGCGTGGCGTCTGCCCAGCGCTTCGGGAAGAAGATGTCGCCCGTCTGCTGGATCTCACGGACGAGCGCCAGGGCCGGGACGACGAACGGCCTCGACGCGCCGGCGCGCAGGGGATGGTGCAGGTAGCGCATGGCATCGAGCACCCAGGCTTCGTGCCGCCGGTTGTTCACGTCGGCGAGGCCCTCGAAGAACGCCTGCCGTACGGCTGGGTCGGACGAGACGGCGGGCATGATGAAGGCGAATCGGTCGCGGCGATCCGGATTGGTGAAACGGGCGAGCTGGGTCTCGAGGATCGCGGCGGCGCCCTCGACGTCGCGCACCGCGAGGTCGAGCGCAAGGTCCGCCAGGTCGTTCTCCGAGAATGGAAGCCCACCGATGCGCTCGTCACCGTTCCAGAGTTGCTCGAGCCAGATGAGCGTGCCCGGCGTGGTGGCCACGTTCCGCAGCGCGCCGAACCACGCGGCCTTGGTGCTCGTCGACCGCGCCCGGCTGAGGCCCGAGCGCAGCGTGGAGTCCACCCGCCCGGCGATCGCGGCCCGCTCGTCGGCACCCGTGAACCGCCAGTACGCCTGTTTCGTGTAGTCGAGCAGGCGTTCGATCATGAGCTCGTTGGTCTCGCGCGCGAGGGCCGCGAGCAGCACGTTCAGCATCCGGCCTGGCTCCACGCGGCCTTCGAGCATGCACTCCCACATGGCGACGAGCGCCGCCCCTCGCGTGAGCGGATCGTCGATCCGGTGCAGCGAGCTGCCGAGCGCCTCGAGCGTCGTCCCGTCCAGCTCGAAGTCGCCGTAGCCGAGGCCGCCGCCAACCGGAAGGACCCACGTCGGCGCCGGCAGGCCGACGGCCTCTTCGACGTTCGTCTCGCGGCCGCTGGTGGTGACGTCGAACGTTCTGATGCCCGCGCGCGTGCCCACCAGCACGGTCAGCCGCTCGGGCCACACGAGGTCCCGTCCGAGCGGATCGGTCTGCAGCAGCCTCAGCCGCGTGATCCGGCCGGCGTCGGTCTCGATCTCCGTCCGGAACGCCGGCCGGCCGCGTTCGTTCACCCACGCCCGGCTCCACGCCGCCAGGTCCTCCGGCGTGCGCGCGTCGAGTATCGCGACAAGATCGGGCCACGTCGCGTTGCCGAAGCGGTGAGCGTCGAGGTACTCCCGCAGCCCGTCCCGGAACGCCTCGGCGCCCATGAGCAGCTCCAGCTGGCGCATCACGATGGGCGCCTTCTGATAAATGATGGCGCCATAGAGGGAGCCGGCTTCGTTCAGATTGGCGAGCTCCTGACGGATGGGATTGCTGCCGTCGGTCCGGTCCACGTCGTAGGCCGCCGGGTAGTTCTGGAAGAGGAACCGGAGCTCGTGATTCACGTCCGGGAACGACGGATTGACGATCTTCGCCGCCATGAAGTTGGCGAAGACCTCCTTCATCCAGACGTCGTTGAACCACTTCATCGTGACGAGGTCGCCGAACCACATGTGAGCGGTCTCGTGCGAAATCAGGTTCGCGCGGCTGAGCAGCTGGCCCTCGGTGGCCGACTCGTCGAGCAGCAGTCCGTTCGCGTTGTAGTAGACGGCGCCCGGATGCTCCATGCCGCCGAACTGGAACGACGGAATGAGCACGAACTCGAACTTGCCGAACGGGTACGGAATGCCGGTGTACTCCTCGAGCCACGTCAGCGCTCGCGCGTGCAGGTCGAAAATCGCATCGCGGTTTCGCGCCACTTTCTCCGCGTCGGTCTCGCGATGGAACATCCGGAAGAGGCGGCCGTCGCGCTCGGCCGTCTCGGCACTGAACCGGCCGGCCGCAAACGCCACGAGGTAGGTGGAAATCGGCTCGGTCTCCTCGAAGATGAGGCTCACCCGGTCGGCCGTCGCCGCCCGACCCGCCTGCCGGCCGTTGGCCACCGCCACCCAGTCGGCCGGAACGTTCAGCGTGAGCCGCCAGCGCCCCTTGAGGTCAGGCTGGTCGAAGACGGGCATCGCCAGGGCCGCCCGCGCCGGAACGAACAGCGTGTACAGGAACTCGTCATTCCGGTTGAGCGCCTCGTCGCCGGCAACGAAGGCCATTTCGACGACGTTCTCGCCGGTCCTGAGCGCGCGCCGCGGGACGACGATGTGCCCGTTGACGAGGCGGGCCTCCACGGGCTCGCCGTTGACGCCGATGGACGTGAGGTGCGCGGGTGGCTGACCGAAGTCGAAGACCACCGGGGCCGACGTGTCGGCCAGCATGAACGTGACGGTGACGTGCCCGTCGACCGGTTCGGTGCGGACTGGAGGGACACGGAAGGTGGCGTCGTACCGCAGGTCGGCGATCCGGGCGGCGCGCTCGGCCGCGAGCCCGGCGGGCACGCCCGCTCCCGGCGGGGGCGGCTCGCGGGGAACGAGGAGAAACGCGATGGCAGCCCCGAGGAGCGCGGCGAGAACGAAAAGCAGCGCGCGGCGCACGGTCAGATTCTACGCCACGCTCCACATGTCGGCAGGCGGGGGCCGATGCTACACTCTCGGCCACCATGCGCGACTCTCGTCCCCGCCCTGGCCGTGGCGTGGGTGCTCGTCATCGCGCGCGCAGCCGTCTACACGATCTATCCCCACGCGTTCTTCGATTCCGACCAGGCCATCATCGGCCTCATGGCCAAGCACCTCTCGGAGGGGCGGGCCTTCCCGCTCCTCCATTACGGCCAGGGGTACCTGCTGGCCGTCGACGCGTGGCTGGCCGCGCCGTGGTTTCTGCTCCTTGGGCCAACGGTCTTCGCGCTGCGCGTGTCGGTCGTGCTCACGAACCTCGTCGTGGCGACCGTGCTCGTCGCCGGACTGGCGCGGGTTTCACGCCTGCGGCCCGTCGAGGCGCTTGCGGCCTCGGCGTTCTTCGTCTTCGCGCCCCCATTCACGGCCGCCTCACTCGTCGAGGTCACCGCGAACATCGGCCCGTTTCTCTACGTCGCGTTGCTGTGGTTCGTGAGGCGCCGCCCCGTCGCGTTCGGCCTGCTCCTCGGGTTCGGGTTCCAGAACCGCGAGTTCACGATCTACGCGCTTCCCGTCGTGCTCCTGGCGGAACTTCTCGAGCGGCGTCTCTTCACGCGTGACGCGGTTCGCCGCTGGGCGCTTGCCGCCGGCGCGTTCGCCGCCGTCTGGCTCGTGGTCGCGTTGCTCACACCGGTGTCCGACCTCTACGGCCCCGGCACGGCCGGCCAGCCCGTCCCAGGCCCGGCCGGATCGCAGATCGACAACATCGCCGTGCGGCTGGCGGTGGATCCGGCCGAGATCGGCGGACGCGCATGGGCCATGGCGTTCGACTACCTGCCGCGTCAGGTGGGCGCGCGCGCCATCGACAGCACGATCGCCGGCCAGGGACGCGACTGGCTGTGGTGGCCCCTTGGCCTGGCCCTGCTCGCTGCGGCGGCCCGTGCGCTCTTTCTTCGCAGCCAGGGCGGCCGAAGGGCAGCCGAGGGAGACGGGGCCGCGTTCGCTTTCTACCTGGCCGGCGTCGGCCTCGTCGCGGCCATCGTCTATGTGCTGACTCGTCCGCTTGCGACCGGGCCGGTCGATCGCTACATGCTGCTCGTGATTTACCTGCCGATCGGAGTGGTAGCGGCGTTTCTCGCGCTCGAGCCGCGCCGGGTGCTTCGCCACGCGATGGTCGGCCTCATGCTCGTATGGGTCGGGCTCTCGGCGGTCGACCACGTGCGACTGGCGAATCGATACCGGGGCGACCGCGAACCGGATCACGTGCAGATGCTCGCCGACGCGCTCGTGGCTCGAGGCATCACCGTGGCCGAAGCCGGCTACTGGCGCGCCTACAAGGTGACGTTCATCGCCCGCGAGCGTGTCAAGGTAGCCACGACAGACGTCGTCCGCATCGAGGAGTATCAGCGGCTCGCGCGCGAGGCTGGACCAGATCTGGTCGTGATTCGGGAAGGTCCACGCGGTGAGTGCCCGGGTGGCGAGCCGGTGGGCATCTGGTGGCTCTGCCCCGGGCCGCGGGACTGACGGCCGGGAGCGCGACGGGTCGACGATCAGGCTTGCCGGTCGAACGCGCGAACGACCGCGTCGTGTCCCCGGCGCGCCCCCGTCTCGAGAACATGGCGTCGCCGCTCCAGCTTGCTGATGTCGAGGCCGGTGACGCGAATGGCCGTGACGTCCGCGCGGCCGAGCGGGCCGCGGCCGGCTTCAATCTGGCGGAGGAGCGCCGCATACGGTTCGGCCCGTTCGAGGTACCGTGAGGCCAGGAGGGGCGAGAGGCGCCGCAGGCGTGGCTCGACGTAGAACCTGTCGAACGACGACGGGCGCGCGCGCATGGCGCCCGAACGCGTGAGCAGGACGAGGATGTGCGTGTGCCCGTCAGCTTCGGCCGCGGGCACCGGGATCGGCTGGGTCAGCGATGCGTCGAGGTACCGTCGGCCGCCCACGTCGCGCGGCGGGCCGGCGACGACCGGCATGGTGGCACTCGCCCTGAGCGCCTGCATCAGATCGGCGCCCGTACGGAAGCGCCGCAGTGTTTCGGCCGTACCGGTCTCGACCGCGGTCGCAAGTACGGCAAGCGGCGCGGGCGAAGCCAGCACGCGCGCCACGTCGAGCCTTTTTCTTTCGACCGCGACCTCGTCGAGCAGGAAGCCCAGGTTCACGATCGGGCGGCCGAGGATGGCCCGGCGCATGTCGATGAACGACCGGCTGTTGATGTCCTCGTAGTAGACGGTCGTGCCGATCCGCGCCTGGCCCGCCAGGAAGTAGGCCCCGTTGATGGCGCCGGCCGATGACCCGTAGACCGCGTCGAACGTCCCGGTGAGCCCGAGCTCCTCGAGCGCCGAGACCATGCCGGCCGAGATGACTCCGCGCATGGCGCCGCCTTCGATGGCAAGCGCCACGCTCGCGCCGTCACCGTGCGGCGCGCGGCTGCCGCGCTCGCGGCGCGAGAGGAGGATGTCGAAGACAGCGGACATCAGGACCCGTGCAGCAGACACAGTACCCGAAAACACCGGTGCCGGCGCCACGGGGCCGCCCTCGGCCTTTCGGGGTCCAGGGGTCGCCGGTGGTTTGGTTGGCTGGCCACCCGACGCTACAATCGCGGCTCACGACTCACAGATTGAAAGGAGCACCGCATGCTGGGAGACAAGCTGGGAAGTAACGGCTCTCAGCGCGTGAAGATGCCCTTGGGCATCTTCACGTGCACGCCGAGATTGGGCAGGTCCACGAGCTGCGTGATCGCGACGTCGCCGGCGATGCTCGTGAGCTGGTACGCCTGCTTCGGCGTCAGACCCTTCTCGCGCGCGAGGAAGTCGACCATCTCCTGAATCGCGGTCTTCGTTGCCACGGTGAGGTCCGGGTCGGTGGCCATCGAGATGTAATGCGTGGCCGTCTCCGCCCGCGGCCACGTCAGGGACAGGTCCTTGCGCACGATGAGCTGGAGGCGGCCCCGGAGTGACGTCTCGATTGCCGTCTGGTTGACCTCGCCGTCGCCCTGGGCGGCATGTCCGTCGCCCACCTCGAAGAGCGCCCCCGGCACGAACACCGGAATGAACAGCGTCGACCCGGCCACGAGCTCCTTGTTGTCGAGGTTGCCTGCGTGCCGGCCCGGCGGATTGCTGCTCACGCGCCCAAGATCCGGTGCCGGCGCCACGCCCATGCTGCCGAAAAACGGGCGCAGCGGGATGACGATGCCAGGCAGGAATTCGGCGGTCATCGATTCGCGGTCGAAGGGGATGATCGTCGACGGGCCGCGGGGCTCGCAGTTCTCACGCACGTAGCCGCTGCACCCGTTGTAGCCGTAGTCGATGGGCAGGTCGATCGAGAGCACCCGCACTTCGAGCACGTCGCCAGGCTCGGCGCCTTCCACGTAGACCGGGCCGGTGAGGATGTGACCGCCGGGCCCGCGCATCTCATGGCCGCTCGGGAAGGCCTCGACCACCGCCCGGAGCGAGTCCTGAATCTTCTGTGCGGCGACGCCCGCCCGCTCGAGGCCCTGCGGCGTGTTGGTCAGCAGCGTATCCACGTCGATGATGTCGCCCGAGGTGATCCGCAGCACGGGCGACGTCTCGGACCAGTAGTGGCCGTATGCCACCGTGGACGGTGTGGCCTCGAGCCGGTGCGTGCGGGGTGACTGGGCCGCGCTCGCGGCGGACCACGCGACGAGCGCCATCGTGGCGAGTGAACCGATCGAAAGGGCTGGCGTGTGCATGGCGAGATTCTAGCCCGGCGTTCCCTTGCGCTGACGAAGCCCCGGGGCGCCCTACCAGCCAGGCCCCAGGCGGCTGTACTTCCTGAGCACCTCTCGCAGACGGTCGTGCGGCAGCGCGTACACCGTGATTCCGTTCCGGCCCGTCATCGTCTCGGCCGCGACGAGGGAATTGACGATGGCCTCTTCGGTGGCTTCGATCGTGGCGGTAAACAAGGGGCTGAGCACGCCGTTGGGCAGCATCTGGATGTCCACGGGTCTACCCGAGGACTGCGCCGCGCCCGGATTGGCCGTCGAGAACGCGATGAAGATGTCGCCTGAGCCGTTCGACGCCGTGCCCCCGAGGCGCGCGATGCCCATCGGCACCCGCCGCGTGATCCGCTCGAGCTGGTGCGGAAGCAGGGGAGCATCAGTTGCGACGACGACGATGATCGATCCTTCGCGCGCGTCGTCGTCTTCGCGGGCGGGCCCGGTGCGCAGAAGGTCGGTGATCTCCCGGCCCACCGGTACGCCCGCGATCGTCAGCTCGCGACGCGACCCATAGTTGGCCTGCGCGAGCACGCCAACTGTGTAGCCCTCGATCCTGCGCGAGGCCGTGCCGATGCCGCACTTGAACCCGTGGCAGATCATGCCGGTGCCGCCGCCCACGTTGCCTTCGGCGACCGGGCCGGACCGCGCGCCGTTGAGCGCGGCGAAGACGTGGGTCTCGCGCACGTGAAAGCCGGCGCTGTCGTTGAGCACGGCGTCCGACGTTTCACCGACGACCGGCTGATGCCAGGGGATGTCCACCTTCAACTCGTTGTCGAACCACGCGAGCACCGCGTCGCGAACGGTGCCGACGCTGTAGGTGTTCGTGATGGCGACCGGGCCGCCGAGGACCCCGCCTTCGGCAACCCAGGCCGTGCCGGTGAGGTCGCCGAACCCGTTGCCGGCAAACCAGCCTGCGAAGACCGGCTGCCAGCGTTTGCCGTTGGGCAGAACAACCGTGACGCCGGTGCGGACCGCCCCGGCGCCGTCGCCGGAGATGATGGTCGCGTGACCGACCTCGACGCCTGCCACGTCCGTGATGGCGTTCAGTGGCCCGGGCGCGCCGTCGAACGGCACGCCAAGGTCACGTGCGCGAGGTCTCGAGGCAGGTGCCTGCTGAGCCGAGGGGACGCTGTCGAGAGAGAGGCCTGCCAGGATCAACGACATCCAGAGAACGTGTACGAGCCGGTTCGCCGGTGGTCGCATGGGCGTCGGGTCCAGAGTGTAAACCGGGAGCGCTCGCCGCGATCAGCGAGGCGCCGCCTGGTAACCGGGCAGGGACAACGCTTCCAGTTCGGCGAACCTGGGATCGGCAGTGAGCGCCCGGTAGGCCGGGTGCATCCGCAGTCCGAAGACCCCGATGGTGTACCTGCCGGCTGACGCGCCGCGAAAAGCGTCGAAGGCCTCATCGAGCCGGCCCAGCCGCCCGAGCAGCCGGCCCCGGTCGAACCCGGTTGCCGGATCGGCCGGGTCGAGCCGGTGGAGCTTCGCCTGCCGATAGCGCTGCAGGGCCTCTTCGTGGCCGACGGCCGCGAGGTCCGCCTCGAGCTGCATGGCCAGGTCGAAGGCGCCGAGGTGCCTTTCGAAGAGCGCCCAGGAGGCGACGGCCGCCTCGAGCTGCCCGTCGGACTCCTCGATGTCGGCCAGAAGCTCCAGCGCGTTGGTCGATGCGCGGTCGAACCCCAGTGCGCGCTCGCAGAGCGCGCGCGCCTCGTCGAGGTTCTTGCCCGCGAGGAACAGGGTCCGTGCAAGCACCAGGTGATAGCGGGGCGAGGTCGGCTCGACAGAGAGCGCGCGTCGTGCCGCGTCGATCGCCTCCGGGAAACGCCCATCGCGGCGCAGCCCGCGCGCGAGCAGGTCGTAGGCGAGCGCATTTGCCTCGTCGAGCGCGATCGCCCGGCGCAACTCGGGCTCGGCTTTCTCGAGGCCGCCGCCGAGCTGCAGATACACGGCGCCCAGGGCCAGGTGGGCCTCGGACAGGTCCGGATCGAGCGACAGCGCAGTGGAGGCCGCTCCCTGAGCACGCTCGATGGCCTCCGAGTACGAGATGTGACTGCTGAGGAACATCGCCACGTAGGTATGCGCGAGCTCCGCCCACGCCCTGGCGAACGCAGGATCGGCCCGGACCGCTCTCTCGAATTCGTCCCGCGCCATGGGCAGGGTCACTTTCGAGCCCTGAGCTATCAGGTACCGGCCACCCAGGTAGGCGCCGACGGCCTCCTGGTTGTCCGAACCGACCGACGGCGAGGCCTGAATGTCGTCGCGCGCAAGCCAGGTGACGGCCGACAGCAGCAGAACGGCCAGCCCGACGAGCGCGGCCGTGTACCACGCCCGGCCAGTCCGCGCGGGGACCGGTCCGGCCGCGATGTCTTCAACCGGCGGCGAGGTGGTCACCTCGGCGATGAACTGGTAACCCTGGCGGGGGATTGTGGCAATGAACGACGGGCTCTTCGTCGAATCACCCAGAAGCTTGCGCAGCAGTGACACGTGCTGCGCCAGGTTGACTTCGTCGACGAAGACGCCGGGCCACACGAGCTCCATGAGCTGGTCCTTGGTCACCGTCCGGCCGGCGCGCAGGACGAGTGCCGAGAGGATGTCGAACGCTTTCGAGGACACCGGCAGCACGTCGCCGTCGCGGGTCAGGCGCCGGCCGCGCGTGTCGAGCTGGAACGGCCCGAACCAGAAGGAGGTGGGCTCGCCCGATTCGCCGACGCTCTGCGATCGTGGTAGTTCGTGCACGGTTTCCTGACTCGGAGTGTCCGCCAACGAGTATCTGCGCCGCCGCCTGGCTTGGCAAGCGGGAACCCTCCACGGGCGGGCCGCTGCCCGGGGTCTCGACCAGCGACACCATCCGGCGCTGGCCGGCGTCTGAGGAGGTGGGGCAGGCTGATGAACCGAGACAAAACCGACTTTCCCGTGACCAGGTCCGATGCCGAGTGGCAGGAGACGCTCTCGCCGAGCGAGTACCAGGTGCTGCGGCAGCACGGCACCGAACGGGCGGGCACGAGCCCGCTCAACGTCGAGAAGCGGTCCGGCACGTTCCGATGCGCCGGTTGCGGTCAGCCCCTCTTCGAATCGTCCACCAAGTACGAGAGCGGCAGCGGCTGGCCCAGCTTCTACGCGCCGCTCGAGGGCGCCGTGGGCACGACGTCGGACCGCAGCCATTTCATGACGCGCACCGAGGTGCATTGCAGCAACTGCGGCGGGCATCTGGGGCACGTGTTCGAGGACGGCCCGCAACCGACAGGTCTGCGATACTGCATGAACGGCGTGGCGATGAAGTTCGACCCTCAGCCATGAACACCACCCACGCGGTCAACGGCACGTCGTTCGCCCCGCCGTTCCCGGACGGCCTCGAAATGGCCGTGTTCGGCATGGGCTGCTTCTGGGGCGCGGAGCGCAAGTTCTGGCAAACGCCAGGTGTTCACACCACGGCCGTGGGCTACGCCGGCGGCCGCGTGAAGAACCCCACCTATCGTGAGGTGTGCTCGGGGCTCACCGGTCACGTCGAGGTGGTGCTCGCCGTCTTCGATCCCGCGAAGGTCACCTACGAGGCGCTGCTGAAGGTGTTCTGGGAAAACCACGATCCGACGCAGGGCATGCGTCAGGGCAACGACCACGGCACGCAGTACCGGTCGGTGATCTACACGTACTCCGACGCGCAGAAGGCCGCCGCCGAGCGCTCGAAGTCCGCGTTTCAGCAGGCGCTCTCCGCACGAGGCTACGGCCCGATCACGACCGAGATCGCCGATGCGCCGGCCTTCTACTACGCCGAGGAGTACCACCAGCAGTACCTCGAGAAGAACCCGAACGGGTACTGCGGCATGGGCGGCACGGGTGTGACCTGCCCGGCGCCGACGACTGCGGCCTAACCGCGGTGGCCCCGGTGGCCACATGCGTTGCCGTTCTCACGGTATCCCCAAGGGGCCGGCTTCAGCCGGCCCACCGCGGGGCGGGCTGAAGCCCGCCCCTCCGACACCCGACGACGCATCGGTTTCGTCAACGCAAGTGGCCGCCGGGGTCATGGTCGTCGCGGGCAACGTCGCCGTGTTGACATGTATCTAGTGTCGGCGGGCGTCGTGGCTGCGTGGATATCTTCGGCCTGGCTGGCGACGCTGCTCCACGAGGTCAGGCCGGTCGACGCGGTCAGTTTCGGCGGCGCCGTCCTCATCGTCTCCGTCTGTGCCGTGGCCGCCTGCCTGCCGGCCGCCGGACGTGCCTCCCGTGTCGATCCGGCCCGGACGCTCCGGGCTGAATAGGCACGAAGTGCCCGGTTCCGGCCTCGTGCTTGCCAATTTGCAGCAAGGGCTGTTGTAATACCCGGATTCACCCCCGTTTGGTAGTGTTCGTTTCCCCGCTCCGGCGGGCACGAAGGAGAACTGTGGACATGCGAACTGCCCTGAAACTCGCCGTGGTGCTCACGATCGCGCTGGCGACGACGTCGATGGTCGTGGCGCGCGCCGGCGGTCCGGAGCTCGTCGGCCCCTCGTTCCAGACCATTGGCCCGCTCGCGTTCGGCCCGACCGGCGTGCTCTATGCCGCCGACCGGCAGGCCGCCACGATCTTCGCGCTCGACCTGGGCGCGCAGGCGACGTCGAGCGCGCCGGGCACGAAGGACGTCGCCAGCATCGATGAGAAAGTGGCGGCGCTCCTCGGCACCGAGGCGCGCGAGATCACGGTCACCGATCTCGTCGTGCACCCCGAGACGCAGAACTCGTACCTCTCGGTCATGCGCGGGCAGGGTGCCGGCGCGGCCGCGGCGCTCGTGCGCGTCGACGGCAACGGCACGCTCACGCCGATTGCGCTTGATACGGTCGCGTTCACGAGCGTGGCGCTCCCGAACCCGGCCAACGTGAGCAACTCCGGCCGGGGCGGCCGCGCCGACTCCATCACCGACATGGCGTACATGAACGGGCGCCTCTTCGTGGCCGGGCTGTCGAACGAGGAGTTCGCGTCGAAGTTCTGGACCGTGCCGTATCCGTTCGCGTCGGCCAATCAGGGCACGAGCGTCGAGATCTTCCACGGCAACCACGGACAGTTCGAGACGCGGTCGCCCGTGTACGCCTTCGTGCCGACCGAGGTCGATGGCGAGCCCAGCCTCATCGCCGGGTACCTCTGCACGCCGCTCGTGAAGTTCCCGGTGTCCGACCTGCGGCCTGGCGCGAAAATCCTCGGGAAGACCATCGCCGAGCTCGGCAACCGCAACCGGCCGATCGACATGATTCTGTACCGCAAGGACGGCAAGGAGTTCCTGCTCATGTCGAACACGAGCCGCGGCGTGATGAAGCTCGACACGTCGACGTTCGACGGCGCATCGGCGATCAGCGCTCCCGTGCCGGAAGAGAAGGCCGGCGTGCCCTACGAGACGATCGCGTCGCTTACGGGTGTCGAGCAACTCGACCTGCTCAACGCCACCCACACGATCGTGCTCGCGCGCACCGAAACCGGCACGCTCAACCTCAAGGCCGTCGTCCTGCCGTAGGGCGCGGTGAGGGAACCCGGCAGCCGCGGCGCGCCCGTGACGCTTCGTGATCTCGTTCGGCGCGCGCCGCGGCTTTCGTGTCTCGCCGCGGCCGTGCTCGTCACCGCTGCCTGCGCCCGTCAGCCCGGGTCCGTCGAGGTCGGCATCGACCCCGAGCATCGATCGGGCAGGGCCGTGGTACGCGTGTCCGGCCTGTCGTCAGCCGATCTGTCCAGGCTCGCATCTGCCGGGTGGGCGGGGACCGACGGCCGTCCCGCGATCGCGGTTCGCGTGGAGAACGCGACGGCCGACGCGCCCCCGCTTGCCGGTCGTCTCGAGGCCGATGGCGGCGACGTCGTCTTCGTGCCGATGTTCGCGCTCGATCCTGGGAGGGAATACCGCGTCGAGATTGACAGGTCGCAGCTTTCCGAGCGAGGCGCAGATGGTCCCGGTTCGTTCGTCGTCGCCCTGCCGGCCATCGACCGGCGACCGTCGACCGTCGTCACGCGCCTGCTGCCATCGGCCGCGGAGTGGCCCGAGAACACGCTGCGTTTCTACGTCGAGTTCTCCGGTCAGATGTCGCGCACGAGCGGGCTCGACTACGTGCGGTTGCTCGACGAGACAGGTCAGGAGGTGGCCGATCCGTTCCTGCCGCTCGACGTGGAGTTCTGGAATCCCGACCACACGCGCTACACGTTCTTCTTCGATCCCGGCCGCGTGAAGCGCGACATCCTGCCGAACCGCGAGATGGGGCGCGCGCTCGTGGCCGGTCACATCTATACGCTCGAGATCTCGGCAGACTGGCACGACGCCGACGGGCTGCCGCTTGCCGGACCCTTCCGGCGCACGTTCACGGTCGGCCCAACGGACGAGGCCGTGGTGGATCCGTCCACGTGGACGATCGAGCCGCCGGCGGCCGGCACGCGCGACGCGGTCGTCGTGCGGTTTCCCGACCCGCTCGACCACGGCCTGCTCGGACGCGCGGTTGGCGTTGCCACGCCCGACGGCGACGTGCCGTCCGGGACGGTGACGATCGGCGAGGGCGAGAGGTCGTGGCAGTTCGCGCCCGACGCGCCGTGGCGTGCCGGGCGCTACCAGGTCGTCGTGCTCTCGATTCTCGAGGACGCCGCCGGCAACCGCGTCGGCCGTCCGTTCGAAGTCGACGAGTTCTCACGCATCGACGACAGCCCGGCTCCCGAGCGCACGACACTCGACTTCGTCATTCAAGCAGCGCGATGAGCGCCCATCCCGTCGTGGAGATGAGCTGGGCGTAGCTGCGCTGCCCGGCCGGGCGCGTCGTCTCGAGCCACATGCCGTCGTCGAGCCTCGAAGCCAGCAGGTAGGCGCGGCCCCGCTCAATCGCCTGGCGTGTTCGGTCGGTGTCCGGCTGGCTGCGGAGCGCGAGCACGGCAATGGCTGTGTCGAACGGTTCCGGGCGGACGTTCGGGTACGGGCCCCAGCCGCCGTCGGCGCCCTGCGTGTCGAGGAGGAATGAGAGCGCGCGTGCCCGCTGAGCGATGGCCTGGGAATCCTCTGACGTACCGAGCCCGAGCAGGGCGGCCGCCGCATCCGGCGTGACTTTCACCGGCAGTGCCCGAAGCCAGGCATCGGCGCGGCTGATCTCTGGTGCGAATTCGGCCGCGCCGGCCGCGCCGAGCGTGCGCCTGGCCGCCCAGGTCGCGAGCGCACGTCCGTACGTGGCAGGTGAGCCCAGGCTGTTGGACGGGTCGAGATGCCACGATCCGTCGTCGTGCTGATCGGAGGCGACGAGCCTGGCGGCCTCGAGCAGCGCCGAGGCCGGTGCCATGCCGTGCTCGACCGCATCGGCGAGCGCGCTCGCGAACTGGATGCGCGCGAGCGGCTGGTCGTCGAGCGGCCCGCCGCGCGAGTTTTCTGCCCACCGGCCCGGCCGCGAGAGGAAGGCCAGCGTGTCGGCGAGCGGCTCGGCGACGTCGAAGCCCGCTGCCGACGCCCGAATGAGGGCTCGCACGGCGTCGCCGTTGTTGTGGCACGAATAGCAGCCCTGCTCGGCATGCCACGCCGGCACTTCTCGCGAGAGGAAAGCGACCGTCGGCGCGAGCCGGTCGCGACGTTCCACCACGCCCGCCTGGCCGGCATCGAACTCCGCGCGGAGGGCTGCGGCCAGGGCGAGCATCGCGGCCGCCGCGAACACAATCGACTTCTGTGGCATTCCGGCTCCTCCCAGGTGCGCAGGGCGGACTGTACTTCAGTCCGCCCTACGGCCGCCCTACGGCCACCGGCCGTGCGTTACCATGCGTGCATGCAATTGCGGGCGCGATGGCTGGTGGCTGCGGCGGCGTGTGTCTTGCTACTGATTCTCCCGGCACCAGCCTGGCAGGATGCCCAGCCGGCGGCACAGGTCTTCGACGTCACCGAGAAGTCGATCGCCGAGCTTCAAGACGCGATGTCGCGAGGTGAGGTTACATCGCGACAGCTGGTCGAAGGCCATATCGCGCGCATAGCTGCCTACGATCAGGCCGGACCGGCGCTCAATGCGTTCGTCGCGTTGAATCCGCGTGCGCTCGAAACCGCCGACGCGCTCGACAGAGAGCGGCGCGAGCGTGGGCCGCGAGGTCGGCTCCACGGCATCCCCGTGGTCGTCAAGGACAACTTCGACACTGCCGACATGCCCACGACGGGCTCGTCGATCGCGCTCGCGACGAACCGGCCGGCCCGCGACGCCTACCAGGTCGAGCGCCTGCGAGAGGCCGGCGCCGTCATCATCGGCAAGACGAACCTGCACGAGCTGGCGGCCGGCATCGTGACGGTGAGCTCGCTCGGCGGCCAGACGCGGAATCCCTACGACCCGACGCGCAACCCCGGAGGATCGAGCGGCGGAACCGGCGCCGCCGTGGCCGCCAGCTTCGCCGCCGCCGGCCTCGGCACAGACACGTGCGGTTCGATTCGCATTCCGGCCGCGCACAACAACCTCGTGGGCCTGCGGCCGACGATGGGCCTGTCGAGCCGCGCGGGGGTCATACCGCTCGCGCTCACGCAGGACGTGGCGGGGCCGCTCGCACGATCGGTCGCGGATCTTGCCGTGATGCTCGACGCGACGGTGGGGTACGACCCGCGCGATTCGGCGACCGAGGCAGGCCGGGGCCATATTCCGGAGTCCTACGTCACAGCGCTCGAGGGCGCCACTCTGCGCGGCGTGCGCGTAGGCGTGCTGGCGGAGCTCTTCGGCGATACCGACGCGGACGCCGAAGTGGCCAACCTCGTGCGGGGCGCCCTCGGGCGCCTCCGCGCGTCGGGCGCGGTGACGGTCGACGTGCTCGTCCCCGATTTCGCCGAGCGGCTGCGCGGCACGAGCGTGATCGACTACGAGTTCAAGTTTCAGCTCGCCAACTACCTGGCGGCACAACCGGCGCCGGCCGTCCGGTCGCTCGGCGAGATCCTCGAGCGTGGCCTGCATCACGAAGCGCTGACGGGCACGTTCCGGCGGCGCAACGCCGTTGAGTCGCGTGACAGCGACGCCTACCGCGCCGCGCTCGCCAGGCGCGACGAGCTGCGTCGCGTCGTGCTCGAGGCGATGGACGAACACCGCGTCGTCGCGCTCGTCTATCCGGTGCTGCGGCGCAAGGCCGCGCCGATTGGCGAGTCGCAGAGCGGCAGCACGTGTCAGCTCGCCGCGTCGACGGCGCTCCCGGCGCTGTCGATGCCGGCCGCGTTCACTGACGACGGGCTGCCGGTCGGGATGGAGCTGCTCGGGCGGCCGTTCAGTGAGGTGGATTTGCTCCGCATCGGACGAGCGTTCGAGCAGGTTGCCGCGTTTCGCCGGCCCCCTCCGACGACGCCGCCCGTGCCGGACGTTCGCGCGGCACCATCAAGGCTCGTGGTCGGTGACGAACCGCCACCGATTCCGGATGAGCAGCCGGCCCTGGAGGTGAGCGTTCGCTGGGATGAGCCACGCGGTGTGCTCGTGTTCTCGGCACGCGCGCTGGCGGTCGCCCAGCCGGACGTGATCGTCGCGGTTCTCCGGCAGGGACCGAACGGACCGGTGATTGGGCGGCTGCTTCATCCGCAGAGGATCACGGGTGCCGGGGAAATCCCGCTGAGTGAAGAGAACCGAAAGCGTTTCGACGCCGGCGAGCTCCTGGCGCAGCTCTTCACGCGAGCCTCGCCGCTCGGCGGCCCGTCAGCACCGGTTGCGCCGCGGTGATCGTCTCGGCATCTGTGTCCAGTCGGAGCGGCGGGCTTCAGCCCGCCATCGCCCCGTTCACTGCCGCCCCGGCCCGTACAGCACGCGCCCGGGCCGCGCGTCGGTCATCGCGCCATTCTCGAACGCGACCTGCCCGTTGACGATGACGGCCGAGAAGCCGACCGCGTACTGGTGCGGGTTCTCGAACGTGGCGCGGTCGGCAACCACGGCCGGGTCGAACACAACCATGTCGGCTTTCATGCTTGGCCGAATCAGGCCGCGATCGGCAAGCCCGAGGCGCGCGGCCGGGAACGACGTCATCTTGCGAACCGCCTCCTCGAGCGTGAGCACCTTCTTTTCGCGGACGTATACACCGAGCACGCGCGCGAACGTGCCGTAGCTGCGCGGATGCGGGTTGGCCCGGCCAAACGTCGGCACCTCGCCGTCCGAGGCGATCATCGTCGCCGGGTGCACGAGGATCCGGACGAGGTCGTCCTCGCTCATCGCATGGAAGATGCCCTGGCAACCGCCCTGCTCGGCGATCCAGACCACGGCTTCCGCCGCGTGTTCGAGCGTCATCTCACCGCCGCGGCGCCGCATCAGATCGGCGAGCGTCTGTCCGTTCAGAGAGGGGTCGAAGCCGCAGCTCGCAAACTGCACGTTGGCCGGGTCGCCGCCGCCGCGCTCGTCGCGGATCATGGCGACGCTCGCGGCGATGATGCGCGCCCGCGTGGCCGGGTCCGCCAGCCGGGCGGCCCGTTCGTCGCGGCTACCCTCGAGCGCCCAGGCCGGCAGGAGCGCCGAGACGACGCTCGTGCTCGACGCGGTGTAGGGGTACTGGTCGCTCGTCACGTCCACGCCGCGCGCGCGTGCCTCGTCGACGAGTCGCAGCGCGTCGGCGCTGCGGCCCCAGTTGGGTCTGCCGATCACTTTCTGGTGCGTGACCTGCGTGGGCAAGCCGCCTTCCTCGCCGATCTGAATCGTCTCGCGGATGCTCTCGAGGAGCCGCGACGCGTCGTCACGCTGATGCGACTTGTGCATGCCGCCAAAACGGCCCGCCACGCGCGCGAGGGCGACCACTTCCGCGGTCGGCGTGAACGCGCCCGGCACGTAGAAAAGGCCCGTGCTCAAACCGAACGCGCCGTCGCGCATCGCCTGCTCCACGAGGCCTTCCATCTTCCGCATCTCGTCCTCGGTGGCCCTTCGGTCCGCGGCGCCGACGACCTCCGATCGAATCGATCCCTGTCCCACGAAGCTGCCGATGTTGACCGACTTCGCAAGGCCTTCGAGCCCGGCGAGGAATGGCGCAAGCGGCACCGGCGACGAGCCGTCCGGGCCTTCCATGACGGTGGTCACGCCCTGGCGCACGTAGTTGGGCGCCGTCGGGTTGGCGTCGATCCCGCGTCGCGCGTGCGTATGGATGTCGATGAAGCCGGGGGCGACGACCTGGCCCGCGACGTCAATCACCCGTCCGGCGGTCCCGTCCGGAATGGACGTAGCGATGCGGGCGATCGTGTCGCCGGCAATCGCGATGTCGGACCTGTACCACGGGTTCCCGGTGCCGTCGACGACGCGGGCGTTGCGAAGGAGGAGGTCGTAGGCCGGTGTCTGGGCGTGCAGCCACACGGCGGCGGCAACCGCGAGACCGGCCGCGAAAGCAGTGTGTCGGAGCAGGGTCGGCATGGCGCGCATCGTAGCACCGCCTTGCTCCCGCCAGAACGGTCGCATACGATCTCGTGACCGAAATGATCCAGCAACTTCGCCAGGCCCTGCGGTCGCTCGTGGCCAGTCCCGGGTTTTCGACCGTGGTCGTGCTCACGCTCGCAATCGCGATCGGCGTCACCACCACCATCTTCACGGTGGTCAACGCGGTCCTCCTCCGCCCGTTGCCCTATCCGGCGCCTGGCGAGCTCGTCACGCTCTGGGAGCGCAACCAGGCGGAAGGGCAGGACCGCGTCGAGACCTCGGGCCTCACGTTCCTCGACTGGCAGACGCGCGCCTCCACGTTCGCTTCCATGGGCGCCTGGCGGTACCGCGGCTTCACGATGACCGAAGACACGGCCGAGCGCGTGGTGAGCGTGGAGCTCACACCCGGCGTCTTCGCGGCGCTCGGCGTGCCGGCGGCGCTCGGGCGCGTGTTCGAGCCGTCAGACGGCCGTCCCGGCGGCGAGCGTCAGCTCGTCGTGAGTGCGGGAGCCTGGGCGCGTCGGTTTGGCAGGGATCCCCAGGTCGTGGGCCGATCGGTCCGTCTCGACGATCAGAGTTACACCGTCGTCGGCGTGATGCCGGCGGAGTTTCAGTTCCCGCCGGCCGATCCGGCCGTGGAGTTCTGGTCGCCGCTCGTGCTCGAGCCGGGCGCGCAGCCGTCGCGCCCGCACCGCATGTACAACGCCATCGGGCGGATGAAACCGGGCGTGTCGGTCGAGCAGGCCGCGGCCGATCTCGAGGCCGTCGCCGCAGGCGTTGCCGCCGAGAACCCGGACTCCCAGGCGGGCTGGAGCGTGACGCTCGTGCCGGCGCACGAGCAGGTGGTCGGCGATGCCGGCGCCACGCTGTGGGTGCTCTTTGGCGCCGTCGTGCTGGTGCTGCTCATCGCGTGCGCGAACGTCGCGAACCTGCTGCTGGCCAGGTCGGCCCGCGCGTCGAAGGACTTCGCGGTTCGCGCCGCGTTCGGCGCCGGCCGCTACGCGCTCGTGCGGCGGTCGCTCGTCGAAAGCGGGCTGCTCGCCGCGCTCGGCGGGGGCGCCGGCGTGCTGCTGGCCTGGTGGGGCGTGGGCGCGCTTCGCCGCATCGTGCCAGCCGCCGTGCCGCGCGCCGACGAGATTGCCGTCGACTGGACGGTGCTGGGCTTTGCCGTGCTCATCACGGCCGGGGCCGGCCTCGCCTTCGGTCTCGTGCCCGCGTGGCGCGCCATGCGCCCGAACGTGCTCGAGGTCCTTCAGGAGGGTGGCCGCAGCGCGCTCGGAAGCCATCGCGGCCGGCGCGCGGCCAATGCCCTCGTCGTTGCCGAAGTCGCGCTCGCGCTCGTGCTCCTCGTCGGAGCGGGCCTGCTCGTCCGCAGCTTCGTGCGGCTGGTTTCAGTCGACCCCGGCTTCCGCACGTCGGGCGTGACGGCGATCCACGTGGCACTGCCGGCCGCCCGGTACGGGCCGGCCGCCGCCAAACGCCAGTTCTTCGCCGACCTCTTCGACGTGCTGCACGCGCTCCCGGGCGTCAAGTCCGCCGGCGCGGTCTCGGCCCTGCCGATGAGCCCGCTCGGCCAGGACTTCGACCTGCCGTTCACGGTGGACGGGCTCGAAGCCACCTCGCCGGCCGAGCGGCCGCGCGCCAACTACCGTGGCGTGATGGCCGGTTACTTCGAGACGATGGGCATCGCGCTCCAGGACGGCCGCCTGTTCACCGAGTTCGACGGGCGCGAGGACGGGCCGCGCGTGGCCATCGTCAACGAGACGGCGGTGCGGCGCTACTTCCGGGATACCGGCCCGCTCAATCGCGTGATTCGCATGCCGATGGCCGGTGACCTCACGATCGTGGGCGTGGTGGCCGACGTGCGCCACTACGGACTCGACGGCGCGCCGGAGGTCGAGGTGTTCGTGCCGTACGATCAGTTCGCCCTGTCTGAGATGCAGGTGGTCGTCGAGGTCGATCCGTCGGCCGGACCGATTGCGCCGGCCTTTCGCACGCTTCTCGCCGGTCTCGACCCGGCCGTGCCGATGGGCAAGGTGTCGACGGTCGAAGAGTTGCTCTCGGACTCGATTGCGCAGCCGAGATTCAACACGGCGCTCCTGGCCGGTCTTGCGCTCTCGGCAGCCCTGCTCGCGGCGATCGGCGTGTACGGTGTCGTCACCTACGCGGTGGCTCGCAGAACATCGGAAATTGGCCTGCGGATGGCGCTCGGCGCCGACGCGGCCGGCACGTTCCGGCACGTGGTCGGCGGTGCCGTTCGTGTGGTGGCGATAGGCGTCGTCATCGGCATGGCCGGCGCGGCGCTCCTAGGCGAGTCGCTCCGCGGGTTGCTCTTCGGCGTGACGCCGTTCGATCCGCTGACCTTTGCCGGCGCCGGCCTGGCCGTGACTGCTTTCGGGGCGCTGGCCGCGGCATTTCCGGCGCGGCGCGCCGCGCGCATCGATCCGGTCGAGGCGCTCCGGGAAGAGTAGAGAAGGTCCGAGGGTCCGAAGGTCCGAGGGTCCGAGGGTCCGAAGGTCCGAGGGTCCGAAGGTCCGAAGGTCCGAAGGTCCGAAGGTCCGAAGGTCCGGGGGGCCGAAGGTCCGGGGGGCCGAGGGGCCGGGGGGCCGGGGGCGGGCGCTAGATGAAACGGGTGAGGACGGCGTGTACTTCGCGGACGTCGCTTGCGGCCGGGCGCCACTGAATGAGGATGGGCGCCTGGTAGGTGCCCACGACGACGGTGCCGCGGCCGGCGGTCTGCTTGTCGGAGACGAGCAGGTTCACCGAGCGGTGCATGCGGAGGAAGCGTGACGCCGGAACCGCCAGGGCGCGCGCCACGATGCCTTCGATTCGCGAAGCCTGCAGGCCCAGTTTGTCGACCAGCTGATTGAGTGCGCGCACGAAGTCGTACTTCGCGTACCCAAGCGCCTTGACCGGCACCGCGCGCGGATCGTTCCACGCGTGCCGTGCCCGCTCGGTCGCAAACCGCAGCGGATCGGTCAGGACCTCGGCCAGGTCGTGCCGCATGAGCAGCGTCTCGTACTCGTTGATGGTGAGGCTGGCGAACTGCTCGGCTGGATCCAGTTCGAGGCGCACGCGGCCCTTGGGCACGTCGTGCCGCCCGATGAAGTCGACGAGCTGCTCGTAGAGTCCGAGCCGCGGCTCCTTGAGGTTCACCGCGTCAATCGGGTGGCTCGAGACGGGCACCCGCAAGGTGGTTCGCGCCACCTCCACCTCGTCGTTGTAGCCGACGATGGTCGTGGTGCGGCGCCGGGGCACGCCGCGGTTCGTGCCGTCGAGATCGACGAAGAAGACAGGGCCGGCCCGCCGCGCGTCGTACGTCACGCAGGCATGCAGGCCGCTGCCCATGAAGGCCAGGTGCGAGTCGGCGTTGGCCGGCTCGACGGCGCGCTGCTCGGGCGGCAGTTCCTGACGGAGGTCCAGCTGGTCGTGCCGGTAGCCGGCGCCCTCGGGGAACATGGCGCGGAAGATCTCGAGATACGGATGGACGCCCTCGGCCCGGGTCACGAGCCGCGCGGCCAGGCTCTGCGGCAGGTACCCGGCGGTCGTGTGGCCCGACATGTAGAGACAGCGGCCGTAAGGGGAGAGCGCATCCCCGTGAACCTCGACCGACCGGCTCTTGACGTCGATGACGTCGAAGCGGGCGCGAGGGGTGAGGTCGAGAGCCAGCTCGAGTGGTGTCACAGAACGATGACGATCTCCAAAAGACTAACAGAACTCCACCAGACTGGGTAGGCCACCGCCACCGCCGGGTCGGGTGGGGCATAATCGGCCTTTCGCGTGCCCTCGTGACGCACGCCGGACGGCTTCCTCACCATGGTCAAACCTGTTCTGCTCGTCGTCGATGATGACCGGGACGTCCTGAGCGCCATCGCTCGGGACTTGCGAGGCCACTACGGCCAGGACTACCGCGTGGTTCGCACCGATTCCGGGCAGTCGGCCCTCGACATCCTTCGCGAGCTCAAGGAGCAGGACGAGCCGGTGGCGCTCGTGCTGTCCGACCAGCGCATGCCGGGCGTCGACGGGGTCTCGGTGCTTGCCGAGACCCTCAGGACCCACCCGAAGAGCAAGCGGGCCCTTCTCACGGCCTACGCCGACACGAACGCCGCGATCGGCGCCATCAACCAGTCGCAGGTGGACTACTACTTCCTGAAGCCGTGGGATCCGCCCGAGGAGAAGCTCTACCCGGCGCTCGACGACATGCTCGACGAGTGGCGGGCGGGCTTCCGCCCCGGATATCGAGGCGTTCGCGTCGTCGGCGACCGGTGGTCCGCCGATTGCCATCGCATCCGGGAGTTTCTCGCGCGCAACCAGGTGCCGTACGAGTTTCTCGACGTCGAGGCGTCACCCGAGGGCCGCGCGCTCGCCGGAGGAGCCGAGGGCGACGCGGCGTCGCTGCCCCTGGTGATCCTGCCTGGAGGCACCCGCCTCCTGAAGCCCGAACCGGGCGACATCGCCGGGCACATTGGCCTGTCCACCAAAGCGACGCAGCTCTTCTACGATCTCGCCATCGTCGGTGGCGGCCCGGCTGGGCTTGCGGCGGCCGTCTATGGCGGGTCGGAAGGCCTGCGCACGGTGCTCATCGAGCAGGAGGCGCCGGGAGGGCAGGCCGGCACGAGCAGCCGGATTGAGAATTACCTCGGGTTCCCTTCGGGTCTCTCGGGCGGAGACCTCGCCCGGCGCGCGGTGACGCAGGCCCTGCGGTTCGGTGTCGAGATCCTGACGCCCCAGACGGCCACCGCGCTCACGCTCCAGGGCCCCTACAAACGGCTCACGCTTTCGGATGGATCGGAGATCGCCTGCCACGCCCTGATGCTGTCGGTGGGCGTGTCGTGGAACCTGCTACCGGCCGAGAACGCCGACCGGCTCACCGGAGCCGGCGTCTACTACGGCGCGTCGCTGACCGAGGCGGTGCACGCCCAGGGGCACACCGTCTACATGGTGGGGGCCGGCAACTCGGCCGGCCAGGCCGCCATGTTCTTCAAGGACTACGCCGAGAAGGTCGTGATGCTCGTGCGGGGCGACTCGCTCGCGGCGAAGATGTCGCGCTATCTGGTCGACCGCATCCAGGCCACGCCGAACATCGAGGTGCGACTCGAATGCGAGGTCACCGCCTGCCGCGGGACGACGCGGCTCGAGGCGCTGGAGATTCGCGACAAGCGGACGGGTGAGGTGGCCGTGATGCCGGCGAGCCACCTGTTCGTGTTCCTCGGCGCGGCGCCACGGACCGAGTGGCTGAGAGACGTCATCGCCTGCGATGCCCAGGGCTTCATCCTGACCGGGCCCGACCTCTCGGAGACCGGCAACCTGCGGAACTGGCCGCTGCCCCGGGCGCCGTACCTGCTCGAGACGAACGTGCCCGGCGTGTTCGCGAGCGGAGATGCGCGACGCGGATCGGTCAAGCGCGTCGCGTCGGCGGTCGGCGAAGGCTCGGTCGCCGTCCACTTCATGCATCAGTTCCTGGCGGGGCGCTGACGGTCCGTTCGGGCGTGACCGCCCTGAGACTCACGCGGAACTCGGTCCAGCCGGGACGTGACGCGACGGCGATGTCGCCCTGGTTCTGGCGCGCGAGCCGGCGCGCGATGTCGAGCCCGAGCCCGGTGCCCTCGCCGGGCGGCTTGGTCGTGAAAAACGGGTCGAAGATGCGCGGCAAGGCGTCCTCGGGGATGCCGCAGCCGTTGTCGATCACGCGGATGACGACCTGATCCAGCTCGCGGGTTCCGGTGACCTCGATGCGGCCTGACTCGCCGATGGCGTCGAGCGCGTTGTCGAAGAGGTTCATCCACACCTGGTTGAGCTCGCCGCCTGCGGCAAGGACGCGCGGAAGGTCCGCGTCGAGGCTGAGCGTGATTACGGCGCCTTTCGCTTTCGCCTTGGCGGAGAGCATCCTGACCGTGTCGCGCAGACCGATCTCGACGTCGACCGGCTCCTGCCCGGCCATCCGGTCCATGTAGGTGAACCGCTTCACCGCGCCCACCAGCTCGTGGATTCTGGCGCCGGCCCGCTCGACGTCTCCGGCAAGCGCCGTCGTCGTGACATTGGCTGCCAGATGCCGCAGCGCCGCCGAGAGCGTCGCGCCGGTCGCCAGCGCGGCCAGAGACTCGAGCGCCTCGACGCTGACGGCCGCTTCCGCAAGCGGCGCCGCGTGCGACGGATCGGCGCCGTGGTCGTCGAGCCAGTCGGCAAGCTCCTGCTCGCGCCTCGAGAGCTCGAGTGATGACAGCGGCGAGGTCGTCGACGCGGTGGCCCGCACGCGGTCGAGCGCGTCGAAGAGTTCCTCGCCGGCGCCGGCCGTCCCGAGCGCGCGGCACGAGGCGTCGGCTTCCGACAGGCTCGCGCTCAGGAGCTTTGCCGCCCGCACGATGGCCGACGACGGATTGTTCAACTCGTGCGCCAGACCGGCCGAGAGCTTGCCGAGCGAGATCATCTTCTCGTCCTGCATGTCGCTCGTGTTGAACCGCCGGGCCCGGTCGAGCATGAGATGCACGGTGTAGGCGGTGAACGCCGGGCAGCAGGCGATCATCTCGGGGAATTTGTCCCGCGCGACGGCCAGAATCTCGCCGGCCTCCTTCACGCAGTTGTCACCCGGCGGTCCGGTCATGCGGGAGTAGGGCAGCATGCCGGTGACTTCTCCGGCTCCCCATCCCATGATCTGGCGCGGGCCGGCGCCGCGGTCGACGCGCACGGCAACCTGGCCCGACAGGATGATCCACAACTTGCCGACCGGCTTGCCCTTGTGAGCCAGGACCGTGCCGGCCTCCGGCGACTCGAGCTCGCCGTTCTCGGCCAGCCACTCGAGTTCGGCGCGGGGAATCTCGGCGAGGTTGGGCAGGGCCGCCAGACGGTCGACCAGATTCGCGTCGGTCATGGGTTCACCAGTGGTCCTTCCCGCACTGCGAAGATTTCGCCGATGGGCGTTCATTGTAGACTGGCGGCTCGGCGCCCGGCCGCGGGCACTCCGACCATGACCCAGCCCATCGAACGCTTCGGTCGTCACGGCATACCTCGACGGCCTCGTGCCGGAGCGGCCGGCCGAGCTCCAGGCTATGGAGGCCGACGCCGCCCGCACGGGGTTTCCGATCATCGGTCCGGCAGCCGGGCACTTCTGCTACCTGATGGCGCGGACCCTCGGCGCTCGCAGCGTGTTCGAGCTGGGCTCGGGATTCGGGTATTCCACGGCCTGGTTCGCGAGGGCCGTCTCCGACAACGGCGGTGGCGTCGTGTACCACACCGTGTGGGACGGCGACCTGTCGCGTCGTGCGAAGCGGCACCTCTCGGCGCTCGGCCTTGTCGACCTCGTGCGATTTCACGAAGGCGAGGCCGTGGCCGCCCTCTCGAACGAGGCCGGTCCCTTCGACTTGATCTTCTGCGACATCGACAAGGGGGGCTATCCGGCCGCGCTCCCCGTGATCAAGTCGAGACTTCGGCCCGGCGGCCTGCTCATCACCGACAACCTGCTGTGGCACGGACAGGTCCTCGACCCCGCCGACACCGCGGCTGATACCGAAGCGATTCGGACGTTCACAAGCCAGGTCATGGGGGATCCGGACTGGACCGCCAGCATCGTGCCCATCCGCGACGGCCTGCTCGTTGCGCGGCGCCGGTAGGCCCACCCGTGTCGTTCAGCGTCATCAGGCGGCGTCCCGAGCACGACGACGAGGTCGACGCGCTCTACGCGGACGTGTTCGGGGCCGACAAGCTCGACCGGAGCCGCGCCAGGTGGCAATGGCAGTATCGCGACAACCCGAACACGCCCGACGACGGCCCGGTCATCTGGATTGCGGTGGAGGAGTCGGGCCGCGTGCTCGGCCAGATGGCGACGATGCCGTTCCCGATGTGGTGGGGCGACCGCGAAGTGCGCGCCTCGGCGGGCATGGACTACTTCGTGCGCAAGGACGCGCAGGGGCGCGGGCTCGGCATCGCGCTGTCCGAGGCGTGGGCGGACCACGTGGACGTGGCGCTCGCGCTGGGCCTCACGCCCTCGTCCTATCCGCTGTTCAGGAAGATTTTCACCGACGTTGGGCCGGTGCCCGCGTACCTGCGCGTGCTCGACGCCACTGCCGTCGCGAAGCGGCGGTGGGGCGGCGCGGCCGGCGCGGTGGCAGGGCCGGTTCTGCAGGGCGCGCTGGCCGTGATGTCGGTCCGCCGGGAGCGGAGCGAGGGCATCGAGGTCCGCGAGGTGTCGGCGTTTGGTGACGAGTACGACGATCTCTGGATGCGGGTGCGTCAGTCGTTTGCGACGGCCGTGCGCCGCGACGCGCGATACCTCACCTGGAAGTACCTGCGGTGTCCGTTCCGCCAGTACCGGATCCTCGAAGCGAGGACCGGCGGGACGCTGTCGGGCTTCTGTGTGATCCGGCCTGAGGGCGACGCTTCGTTCAGGAGGGGCGTCATCGCCGATTTGTTCTCGGGCGCCGCCGACACGGCCGTGCAGGATGCGCTGATTGATGCCGCCCTCGACGCGTTCCGCGCACAGGGGCTGGTGCGTGCCGAGACCTACACCATGAACGCGTCGATGGGACGCGCGTTCCGGCGCCACGGGTTTCGCGCCGGGCTGACCGGGATTCAGTACTGCGTCGCCTACCGGCACGCCTCGGCCGCGCCCCTCGCGCGGCTGGCGGATTGGCAACTGGTGCTCGGCGACGGAGATCTCGACCGTGCCTGACGTGCGGCCCGTGTTGCTCATCGGCGTGGACACGGAGGCCGACGATCAGTGGTCGCTCGACGGCCGGAAGCGGCTCAGCGTGCAGAACGCCGATCGGCTGCCGCGGCTGCAGGCGCTCTGCGATCGCTACGGCGTGCGGCCGAGCTATCTGATCACGCATGAAATGGCGACCCGGCCGGAGTCAGCGGCCGTCCTTCGTGAACTCGTGGCCGGCGGACGCTGCGAGATCGGCATGCACCTCCATCCGTGGAGCTCACCGCCGTATCGTGACGAAGACGTCGCGGTGGGCCGGTATCCCAGCCAGATGCCGGACGATCTGCTCGAGCGCCAGATGCGGGAGCTCGCCGAGGCGATCGAGGCGCACGTTGGCGTGCGGCCGGTGAGCTACCGTGCCGGCCGGCACGGTCTCGACACGCGCGGGCTTCGTCATCTCGAGGCCCTCGGCTTCACGGTGGACACGAGCGTCGATCCGCTCTTCAACGAGACCCGGCTGGGCGGTCCGAAGTTTTCAGGCGCGCCCGTCGGGCCGTATCACCCCGACCCGGCCGATCTCAGGCGGGCCGGCCGATCGCCGGTGCTCGAGGTGCCCGTCTCGGCGGCGACGCTTCCGCGCCTGCCGAAACGGCTCGAAAGCGCCTACGCGTCGCTCCAGCCGAAGAGGTGGCGCGGACCGCTCAAGCGGCTCGGGCTGCGGCCGGTGTGGCTGCGGCCATCGTACTCGCCGGCGCCGGACGCGATTGCGCTCGCCGAGATGCTCGTCGCTCGCGGCGTGCCGACGCTGAACATGCTCTTTCACTCGAGCGAGCTGCTGCCGGGCGCGAGCCCGTACCACCGTGATGAGGCGGCCGTCGACCGGTTCTTCGACACGTTCGAGCGCGTGGTCGAGCACATCATGGGGCGGATGGGCGCCACGGGCATGACCTACGCGGAGTACGCGGCGCGCCGGGCGGGCTGAGCCGTTCTACCTGAGGTTCCGGTCGCCGCCGAGGCCGACGGTGCGCGCGTAGTCGGCGCGGAAGCTGTCCATCGCGGCAACGAGATCTTCGCGCAGCGCGATGAGCGTCCGGCGCGCGACCGGCCGCTGAAGCAGGAGCGCCGCCGAACGCAGGCGTCCGCCGAGCTGCCGCAACGCCCGCAGGTAGTAGAGGGCAAGGAGCCCGGACGCCGGCAGCAGGCCCGCGTAGACCACCGCCGGCCACAGGCCGAACCATGCCCAGGCGAGCGCGACGTAGACCGAATAGCACAGGGCCAGGGCGATGGCGCCGGCGAGCATGACGGTGATGGGCGTCTGCGACTTGCGGTTCTCGGCCGGCGTGAAGTGGCGCAGCGACCAGCCGACCAGGGCCGACGGCACCACGTGATGGATCCAGCCGAACATCGCCACCGGCGAGAGCACGACGAGCAGGGCAGCCGTGAGCACGCGCGGCCACACCCGTAGCGCCCGCGAGAAGGCGTCGACCGTGCGATCGGACAGGCCCAGCCTGTCCATCCAGTGTTCGTAGCGATCGAGATCGGTGACGAATGCCGCAAGCCGCTCGGGTTCCCGTTCCTCGAAATGCCGGAGCGCGCTTGCGATGGTCTGCATCAGGAGGAGCGTCTCGGCTTCGTCGGGCATCGGCTCGGTCACGATCAGGTTGGCCGAGCGCAGGCGCTCCAGGTACAGGCGCTTCACGGCGGTGAGGATCCGGTCGTGCTCGAGGTCGGGTGTGTGGAGGATGAGCGCGCGGATGCGGGCTTCAATCGCGTCGCGAAGCCTGTGCACCGAGACGCGCGGGTCCCGGTCGTAGCCTTCGAGGAAGTCGGCGGCCGGCATCGGCTCGCCGAAGTTGACGAGCACGCGGCTGCGGAAGCGCTCCTTGGCCGAGTAGGTGAGGCCAACCGGAACGATCCGGAGCCCGAGCGTGCCGCCGTGCTCCGACTCGAGGCCGAGCGCGAGCCGGGCGGCGCCCGTCTTGACTTCCTTCAGCCTCGAGTCGTCGTAGCTGATGCCTTCCGGGAACAGCCCGACCGCGCCGCCGGCCTCGAGCACCGCAAAGCACGAGGCGAACGTCTGTGCCACCGTCGCCATCTTCGTCGGGTCGTCCTGCTTGCGGTTGATGGGAATGACGCCGCATCGCGAGAGCAGCCACGCGACGGGCTTCGACCGGAACAGCCGGACCGTGGCCACGAAGTTCACGGGCCGGTCGACCGACACGCCGATGAGCAGCGCGTCGGTGAGCGACCCTGGATGGTTGGCGACGAAGAGCACCGCGCCTGTGTCAGGCGCGCGCTCCGGATGAAACAGGTCGATGCGGCGGAAGTAAGCGCGGAGCAAGCCGCGCGCGAGCCACCGGACGAAGGCCGGCTGACCCAGCCGGCACGGCGGGCGGACTGGTGACCGAGTCCCTGGATGGTCCGCTGTCACCACAGCGTGCGCACCGGATACTGCCGAATGGCGTCGTCCGGCGTCACGACTACCAGGCCTCCGACGAGCGCCTGCGCAACGAGGAGCCGGTCGAACGGGTCGCGATGAAGAGCGGGCAGCTTCACGATGTGCAGGCTGGCTTCCTCGTCGATTGGCAGCGGCTCGATACCGTGCGCGGCGCGCTGGGACGGCACGAACGAGGCGGCTGGCTCGGGAAGCGGGAGGCGGCCGAGCTGGTTCTTGATGGCAATCTCCCACGCAGACGCCGCGCTCAGGTATACCTCGTTGCCGGACGGGAGGCGTCGCGGGCGCGTCGGGAGTCACCCCGCGGCAGTCTACATGCCGAGGAACGTGCAGGTGTCGAGCAGCAGCCGCACCTCAGCTCACCTCGAACGGTCGGACGGCAGGGCCGTTTTCACGGCCGTGACGAGCCCGCGCTACTATTCACCCGGAGGCTCCCGATGACCAGTCGCGAATTCTGCATTGCCCGTCGAAAGGCCGAGTTGCCGGCGTTCCTGCCAGCTGGACGGAACTGAAGCCCAGGACGACGGTCGCCGACATCGTCGCGGCCTACGAAACGAACAACCGCGCCGTGACCGCGCGGCTCGAGAAGATCGGCGACGCCGACTGGGACAGGAAAGTGGCGTTCATCATTCCGAACATGCCGCCCTGGGAAGCGCCGCTCTCGGAGTTCCTGTGGCTGTTCCTCTTCGACGCCGTGCACCACCGCGGGCAGCTCAGCACGTACCTCCGTCCGATGGGCGGCAAGGTCCCGTCGATCTACGGACCTTCGGCCGACGACCCGACGATGGCGACGGCGAAAGAGTAGGTCAGCGCCGCCGAAGCGGCGGCAGGTTCTCGAGCGCCCAGATTTCGTTGTTGTCCTCGCCGGCCGTGAACGCGATGCGGCTGCCGTCCGGATGGATCCGCACCTGCAGCAGTTGCGGCAGTTCCAGCCCAAGCTCTCGCAGCAGGCCGCCGGTAGCCGGAATCGTGAAAAACGCAGCCCGCCAGTCGAACCGTTCGTGCTGGGGCGTGAGGTAGCACGGGAGGAGCAGCGTGTCGCCAATCCACGCTTCGATTCGGCAGTAGGTCGGAGTCGTGGTGACGAACTGCCGCGGGCGTCCATCGATGGGCACGATCGAATGATCGAACGGGCCTGCCGTCTGCGAGCCGATCGCATGCGACCAGCCGATGTATTTGCCATCCGGCGAGACCACCAGCGAGCGGAAAACGGCATTGCCAGGCATGTCCAATCGGCCGAGCGTCGTCACTGTTCCTGTCGCTGGATCGAACTCGACGGCGACGCGCGTTGGTGGTCTTGTCGTGCGGTCCAGCACCACACCCAGGATCGTTCTTCCGTCGGGGGACAGCGTGTACAGGTCCCCGACGAACGGGTTCGGCATCGTCGCCGAGGTCCGACCGGACGTCGCATCAATGAGGTGAAGTCCTTTGGCCGCTCGAACCAGCAACGATGAGCCGTCCGGCGTCCATTGCAGGAACTGCTGGTACGCGGCGCCCTGGCCCGGCGACGTGACCTCCATGAGGAGATTGCCAGTCACCGCGTCCTGTACGACGATGTGCCGGGCGCGCGAATCGCCGGTGGTCTGCGAACGGCTGGCGATGTAGGCCAGGCGCTGCCCATCAGGCGACCAGGCTGGCGCGGCCGACCCGACGAGCGGGCTCCGGGCCGCACGCACGGCAGGTCCCACTGTTCGGGCTTGGAGATCCAGCGAGGCCGTGAACACGTCCACGCCGCCGGTTCCAGCCCAGTACACGAGCGTGTCGTCGCCTCGGAAGCTCAGGGGCCGGACCGTGTCGCGGCCAGTCTGGTGCAGGCGCTCGGGCTCGCTGGCGACTGCACCATCGTGGACGGCAATTCTCCAGATCCCCCACTGGCCATCCCGGTCGCTGGCAAAGACGATGGCGTCGCCCGCGGGTCGCCATACGGGGAACGTGTCTTCGTAAGGGTGCACGATGAGCGGGCGCGACACGCTCGTGGCGACATCGAGGATGAAGATGTCCGTCCTGCCAGAGGGGCCCGCCGGGGCCGCGTACGTGACGTAGCGGTCGTCAGGAGAGAACCTCGCCGTGTGCCCGGGAGACTGGCCGAGCGACTGGAGCACGCGGTGGTCTCCCGTACCGACGTCGAGAAGCTCGAGCGTATAAGCCACGCTATTGCTGACGGTCACGAGGAGCTGCGATTCGTCGGTCGTCCAGTCCGTGGCCCAGGCCAACGGACCGGAGTTTTCCCCTCCACGGAACACGGTCTCGGAGCTGCCCGTCGCCGTGTCGGCGACCCGCAGATCGGTGCGCGTCGAGCGGTCTCTCCCTTCGGCTGGGACCGCGGGCTGTTCGACGGTCCAGCCGTAGGCAATCCGGCGTCCGCTCGGAGAGATCACATACTGCAGGGCCGGCGACTCGCGAGGAACTTCCGTCCGACGGTCGTGATTGACGGGCGTCACGCTGCCGGTTGACAAGTCGCAGACGGCCACGTTCATCGTCGAGTAGTCGAGGCAGCCCTGCCGTTGTCCATCGTCGGTCAGGCGGCCCCAGGATGCGGCATCGCTCATGAGCTGCACGGCGGTCATGGTCCGGCGCACCGACGCGAACGGTGACACGCCGCCGAGCCAGGCGGCCACGAATGCTGCGGCCGTGACGAAGAGCGCACCTCCAAGCGCGAACGGCCAGCGCGCCGCCGACGTTCGTGGCAGCAGGGTCGTGAGCGCCGCCTCCAGGTCCGCGGCCGACTCGTACCTCTGAGCCGGATCGTGCGCCATCGCGCGTTCGATGACCTTGACGAGCCCGGCCGGCAGGCCCGACCGCACCTCGGAAATCGGCACGAACGCACCCGAGAGCGTGGCCTCGCGCACCTCGTCGAACGTCTTGCCGCGCACGGGGAACTCGCCCGTGACCAGGTGATAGAGCAGCACGCCCACCGCGTAGATGTCGCTCCGCACGGTGGGCTGCCCGCCGCCGAGCACCTCCGGAGCGAGGTAGAGGGGCGTCCCCGCGAGCGAGCCATCAGACCCTCGGCCGTCGTCGTCCTCGACGACCGACCCGAAGTCCATGAGCACCAGCCGGCCGTTGTCCTCGCGCACGACGTTGGGCGCCTTGATGTCGCGGTGGAGCAGGCCGACGGCGTGCACGGCCCCCAGCGCGCGCGTGAGGTCGAGGCCGGTCGTCACGACATCGCGCGGGTCGAGCGGACCGGACTCGCGGAGGATCTGCTCGAGCGTGCGCCCGCGCAGGAACTCCATCCAGATGCCCGTGCTGTCACCGACCCGATCCGCACCGTACACGGTGACGACGTTGGCATGGCGCACGCGGGCGAGCAGGCGCCCCTCTTCGATC
This sequence comes from uncultured Acidobacteriota bacterium, assembly GCA_963752045.1. Lineage (GTDB taxonomy): Bacteria > Acidobacteriota > Vicinamibacteria > Vicinamibacterales > SCN-69-37 > DATKDF01. The sequence goes on from CAVVWN010000008.1 coordinate 117,008, forward strand.
GTGGGCGTATGGCGGTCGGCGTCCGCGTCCGGCCTGGCGTGAAGCAGCTTCAGCGCCACCTCGCGGTCGAGCTTCGTGTCCCAGGCGCGGTAGACCTCGCCGAACGCGCCGCGTCCGATCTGCTCCAGGATGTTCAGGTGACCCCAGGTCACGCCCTCGCCGACCGGCTGCTCAGGAGGGGCCGGCTTCAGCCGGCCCGCGCGATCGCCATCTCCGGACGGCGTCTTGCGCGCGAGGTCGGCGACGCCCGCGATGACCTTCAGCTCGTCGAGCCGCTGGCGGAACGACTCGGTGACCGCGAGCCGGTCGAGCGCGTCCCAGTCGACGGGCTGGCCCTCGGAGATCCGCGCGATGGCGTCGAGCAGGGGATCAGGCGTGTCCGACACGGCGCATCTCGTCGATGAGCTTGGCCAGCGCGCGATTGACGGCCGCGCGCGCGGCGTTTGCGTTGGGCTTGCCGAGCGCCGTGGCCACTTCGTCGAAGCTGCAGCCCAGCTCGATGCGCGAGACGATGGCCTCGCGGTCTTCTGGGCGCAGTGTGGCGAGCGCCTGCTCGTAGCGCTCGACGCCCTGGCGGCCGATGGCCTGTTCGAGCGGTGACGCGCCCCGGTCCGGGTGCTCTTCGTCGAGCACGGCAGCTCCGGGCCGCCGGCTCACGCGGCGCAGCTCTTCACGGATGCGGTTCACCAGCACCTGCCTCAGGTAGGCCTGGAGCGCACCCTCACCGCGCGCCTCGAAGCCCTCGATCTTCCTAAATGCCCGAACGACGGTTTCCTGTACGAGGTCGTGGGTGTCCGACAGGTCGCGCGCCCACTGCGGCAGCCGGCCCGTGGCCCAGCGTTCGAGGCGTGGCAGGTAGCGCGCGATGAGCGCGTCGAGCGCCGCGCGGTCGCCGCCCTGCGCCTGCCGGAGCAGGTACATCGACGACTCGGGATCGGTTCCCGGGTCCGCGTGCGCACCCGCCGGAGTCGAGTGCAGATGGGGCTCAGACATTTCTGTAGAGGCCAGCAGTGTAAACCCGGAACGACCTCGGCGCGGCAACCGATCAGCAGCCTGGCCGGGTGCGTACGCTTTTCGTTCCGCCGGCATTTCTAAATAACCCCGCACCACGATCCGCTCTGCGCTCCGTACGGTTCCGGCCCTGACCGGCATTTAGGCAGACATCGGGGACAGGAGGCCGGTCACTCACATGAGGGACCGGAAAGGAGCAAAGGGCATGCGCAGGGTGCTGACTATCGTCGTCGGACTTTCACTCGTCGTTCTGGGGCAGGGGCTGACCGCGCAGCAGGGACGCGGAGGCGGTGGTGGAGGAGGCGGTAATCCGTCCGCGCCGGAATCGATTCCGGCAACAGCAACGTATTCGGACAGTGCCCCAGAGCATGTGGGCGGCTTCGCGTCAGCGGTCCGCATCGCCGACTATCTCGGAGAGATCGGCGAGTTGCAGTTCACTCTCGTGGGCGAGGGGGGCGTCCAGTTCTTCTGCCCGGCGATCACTAAGGAAGACGTTTCCCTTCCGGAATTTCCCGGCTGTGAAGATCCGGACACCCAGCTCACTGACTGGTACACGTTGACGGTCGCCGGCCTTCGCCACATGCCGTTGCTGACGGTCGGTCCAAACGCGGACTGTCCGGATTCAGAATTCAACTGCGGTCAAGACGGCTTCGGGAAGCAGCACAATCTCGAATGGAAGATTGGCAAGCAGAAGTACTGGCTGCAGTGGGTAAGGGACGCCGGGACCAGTCCACCCAACTACGTACGCGTGGAGTGCCGCACGGCCCGGACCGGCACTGACACGCGGTGCATCGAGGCCGACATGGACACGAAGGTCGGAGTGTACGACTCGACAATCGACACTGGCACCATGTCAGGACGCGAAACAGGTGCATGGGCGCGCCTTTGGCGCGGACAGAAGTTCGTGGGGCTGTGACTCGGTGCCGTTCTCGATGTCGGTGGTGGCCTGTGAACTCCAGACTGACGATCTCTGCTTGTCCGGCGGGAGCGAGTAATCCGTCCCGCCCGATGGGCTTGGCGTCGAACTGGTCACCCGTTCGGTTTTCGTCTCGGCGGCGTTTATAGAAGGCAGGGGCACGGTCACAACGGAATTCCGCGTTTGAGGTAACCGGGGGGAGCCAGTGACCTCGCGCGGGCGCGCCGGCTGTGGCCGTGCCCTTCGTCTTCGCCCCTGACACCGTTGGGCGGACTGCAGCTGCAGGGCGGACTGAAGTTCAGTCCGCCCTACGTACTCGCAAGCGATAGAATGCCGGCATGAGTGCCCGTCAGCCGGACGGCCGGAACCGTGACGCGACGATTGCCGCGATCGTTCGCGCGGGCGTGCCCGCCGTGTCGGCCATCTACCGGTTCGGGTCATCGGTGACCGATGCCGCCCGCGCCGACAGTGACGTCGACGTCGCCGTGCTGGCACTCGAACCGCTCGACCCTCTGGTTCGATTCGACCTTCAGGAGAGGGTGGCGGCGGCGATTCACCGCTCGGTGGACCTCGTCGACCTGCGCCGGGCGTCCACCGTGATGGCCAGCCAGGTCGTGACGCGAGGCATCGTGCTCGATGAGCCCGACCCGGCCGCCCGAGCCCGCTTCGAGAACTTCGTCTACAGCTCCTACGCCCGCCTCAACGAAGAACGGCGGGCGATCCTCGAGCGCGTCAGGGCGGAAGGCACCGTCTATGGCCGATGACGTCCTGATCAACAAGGCGGCGTCGATCGAACGCGCCGTCGCCAGGGTCCGCGAAGAACACGCGGGCGACGACGCCATTCTCTTCGGTGACCAGACCCGTCAGGACGCCATCATCCTCAATCTGCAGCGGGCCTGTGAGAGCAGCATCGACGCCGCGATGCATCTGGTGCGCATCCATCGTCTCGGCGTGCCGCAGGAGAGCCGGGAGGCCTTCGACCTGCTCGAACGTGCCGGGCTCCTGTCGTCGGAGCTGGCGGCCGAGATGCGGAAGATGGTCGGCTTCCGGAACGTCGCCGTCCATGACTATCAGCAACTGAACCTGGAGATCGTTCGATCCATCGTCGTGTCCAGACTCGACGACTTTCTTGCGTTCTCGCGCCTGCTCCTCGAGGGGCAGCAGTAGGGCGGACTGCAGTTCAGTCCGCCCTACGCCAGTCCGCCCTACGCCAGTCCGCCCTACGCCAGTCCGCCCTACGCCAGGCCGCCCTACGTGCAGGCCGCCCTGCGTGCAGGCCGCCCTGCTTGCTTGCCTGTCACCGGAATCGGGTAGAGTCTCGGCCATGCCGAGAGCCTGGCAGAACATCGGTGCCTGCTCCGCGTTCGCGGCGCTCGCTTTCGTCCTGACGCCCTCGGCGCAGGACCGCCAGGCCGGCGTCGAACAGCGGACCATGGGCACGCGCCCGGCGGCGACGCTCGTCGAGAGCTTCGACGGCGTCGGCGTCGGATTCGCCGGCCCGCACGGCACGGCCACTGGCCGTAACCCGTCGGACAACAGCCTCGCCGTGGGCCCCGACCACGTCGTCCAGACCGTGAACTCGCGCATCGCCATCTTCACGAAGAAAGGCGCCAGGTTCGACGTGACGGGTCGCGCGCTCTACGGTCCCGTGCCGACCAACACCGTCTTTGCCGGCTTCGGTGGCACGTGCGAAGAGCGCAACAATGGCGACGCCGTGGTCCGATACGACCAGTTGGCCGATCGCTGGCTGCTCGTGATGCCGATCTTCCGCCGGAGCGCCGAGCGGCCGGACCAGCCAGCGGTGCCCGTCGCGGGGCCAGAGGCGATCGTCAGCGTGCCGGGCCGGCCGGGCCAGCCGGGCGCCCCGGCGAGGCTCTTCGTACCGCAGCGCGCGGCCGGTGCCGGAGCGCGCGGTCAGGGCCAGCGCGGCCAGGCCGAACAGCCGCAGGGCCCGTACTCGATGTGCTACGCGGTGAGCGCTTCGTCCGATCCGATGGGCGAGTGGTACCGCTACGAGTTCCTCCGTCCGCTCTTTCCAGACTACCCGCGCCCGGCCGTCTGGCCCGACGGCTACTACGTGCCGACCAGCACCGGCGACGACGTGATCCAGAAGCACGCGTGCGTGGTCGACGGAATCGTATGTTGCGCGGCGAGCCGGCCACCGAGCAGTGCGTGATCATCGACGGCGTGAACTTCCTGAACAACGCCGACCTCGACGGCACGGCGCTGCCGCCAGCCGGCGCGCCGAACGTCATGATGGCGACCGGCGGCACGCAGTTGAAGGAGATCCTCGAAGACGACGCGATCTTCGCGTGGCAGTTCCACGTGGACTGGGACGACCCGCGGAAGACGACGTGACCGGCCCGGCGAGAGATTCCGGTCGCGCCGTACCAGTATCTCTGCGACGGCCAACTCACAAACTGCGTGCCGCAGCCCGGCACCGACCGCCGGCTCGACGCGCAGGGCGACAAGATCATGGCGCGCCTCGTCTACCGGCGCATCGGCGATCGCGAGGTCGTCGTCGCCGTGCACTCGGTGGCGACCGAGGCCGGCGGAGGCGGCGTGCGCTGGTACGAATTGGAGATCGGGCGGGCGCGTGACATCACGCTCGAGCAGCAGGGCACGTATGCGCCCGACGGCTTCTACCGCTGGATGGCCAGCCCCGCCATCGACCGCTTCGGCAACATCGGCATCGGGTACTCGTTCGGCGGGACGCCGCAGTTCGCCGGGCAGCGGTTTGCGGGCCGCCTCGTGGGTGATCCGCCCGGCCTGCTCACGCTCGCCGAGACCGTGCTCGTCGAGGGCGAGGCCGCGCAGACGAACACGCTGCGCTGGGAGGACTATTCGCAGACGGCGATCGATCCGTCAGACGACTGCACGATCTGGTACGTCGGCGATTACCTCAAGGCCGGAGCCGAGACCTACTCGACACGCATCGGCGCGTTCCGGATGCCGGGGTGTTGAGTCGCAGGGAGGACACCAGCGTGAGCGACCCTGGTTCGGGCACCGGTTGCACGGCAAACTCCGCCCCGCGAATGGCTGTGCCGTACAGGGGGATCCCGCGCCCGTCGACGTAGGCCTGCGTGCCGAGCTGCGTTCCGTCAGTGCCGAACTGGAACCAGGTCTGCTCGTTGGAGAGCCACAGGGTCCGGTCTGCGTAGTCCATCGCCAGCCCGGCCGTCTGTGTCATGCCCGTCAGGAATGAGCCGAGGAGCGCGCCTGACAAGCTGAACTGGGCCACGGTGGTTCCGGGGCGACGGTGCTTCCTGTCGGAGAGCCAAGGCTGAGGTTGTACTCGTTCCCGTCGCCATAGCTGCTGGCCCAGTAGCTTGCGGTCCGGACGGTGTCGCCGACGGCAATGGCCCATTCGTTCTGGACCAGCAGCGGCTGGTTCAGAACGACGCCCGTGCCCTGGACCGCCCTCGGAAGCGGCCGGCACTCCGGCCAGCGTGAGGACGAGAAAAGGGAGCGACCGCGCGATTGCCTGCTCGGCGCGGTCGTGAAGTAAGATCGGGCAAATTCATCTACATGCCGTACGCAGCCACCGTCTCCGGGGCCGGAGCGTGGCGATGTGTCGAGGAGGTTCCTCATGCCCGATCTTGCTGCCCAAGCTGCAGACCTCGCCCGGACGTTCAATGGCCGACTGCTGCGGCCCTCGGACCGCGACTATGACGAGGCGCGCCGCGTCCACAACGGGATGATCGACAGGCGTCCGGCCCTCATCGCGCAGTGCCGCGGCGCCGCCGACATCGTCGACGCCGTGGCGCTCGGCCGCGAGCACGGCCTCGAGATCGCGGTTCGTGGCGGCGGGCACAACGTCGGCGGCCGGGCCACGGTGGACCAAGGGCTCATGATCGACCTCTCGCTCATGCGGCACGTCCACGTCGACGCCAAGGCGCGCACGGCGACGGTGGCTGGCGGGACGCTCTGGGGGCATTTCAATCGGGAGACGCAGCTGCACGGCCTCGCGACGACAGGCGGCGTCATCTCCAGCACTGGCGTGGCCGGACTGACGCTCGGCGGGGGCCTCGGCTGGCTGATGCCGAAGTACGGCATGGCGCTCGACAACGTGCTCCGGCTCGAGATGATCCTGGCGGACGGTCGCGTCGTGACCGCGTCGGAGGATGAGCATCCGGATCTGTTCTGGGCGGCGCGTGGCGGCGGCGGCAACTTCGGCATTGCCGCCTCCTTCGAGTTCCGGTTGCACGAGGTCGGTCCGATAGTGACCGGAGGCCTGGTCGCGTGGCCGTTCGACCGGGCGCGGGACGTCCTGCGACACTTCCGCGACCTGGCCGCGCGGGCAAACGACGACGTGATGCTCGTAGGCGGGATGCTCACGGCTCCGGACGGCCAGACGAAGCTCGCGGCCATGGCGCTCGGCCATTTCGGCCCGGCCGCAGATGCCGAGCGGCTGCTGGCCGAGGTGCGGTCGATTGGGGCGCCGGTCATGGACGCCCTCGGGCCAATCCCTTACACACAGCTCAACATGCTGCTCGACGACGCGTTCCCGAAGGGCGCGCGCAACTACTGGAAAGCTCACTTCATGCCGGCACTCGACGACGCGTTGATCGACGCCGTGGTCGAGCGCTTCTCGCGCGTGCCGACGCCGATGTCGCAGGTGCTCTTCGAGCACTTCCACGGCGCGCCAACGCGCGTCCCGGTTGATGCGACGCCGTTCGTGCTGCGGTCCGAGGGCTTCAACGCCGGGATCTTCGGCCAGTGGACCGATCCACAGGACGACGACCGCGTGACCGGGTGGGTGCGCGAGACGACGGCCGCGATTGAGCCGTTCTTCGGGCCGAACCGCTACGTGAACTATCTCGACGCGGATGAGTCAGGCAGCGCGGCGCTTGCGGCGGTCTACGGCCCGCACGTCGCGCGTCTCAGGGCGATCAAGGCGACGTACGACCCGGAGAACATCTTCCATCTGAACGTCAATGTGACGCCGAAGGGCTGATGGCCACTTGCGTTGGCCGGCGTCGCGGGGTCGGAGCGGGCTTCGCGGGACGAAGCCGATGCGTCGTCGGGTGTCGGAGGGGCGGGCTTCAGCCCGCCCCGCGGTGGGCCGGCTGAAGCCGGCCCCTCCTGGGGATACCGAGAGCACGTCAACGCAAGTCGTCACCGGGGTTAGTCCGGCAGCTCGGCCAGCTCGTCCTGCACGCGTTCCATGAAGTACGAGAACTCGTCGGTCGCGCGGAAAACGTGCTGCCATCCGGTGACGGTGCCGGAGCTCCAGAGCACGGCCAGCTCGAGGCGCGCCTCTTCCCGCCGGAACAGCCACCAGTACTGTCCGGCCTGCTCGAACCAGTAACATTCGGCGTAGCCGTCTTCGCGCGTGGCCTCGAGCGCGTCGAGCAGTGACGTCGTCGCCGCCGTCCGATGGGCGGCCGTCACGACGGCTTCTTCGTCGCCTTCCTTGAGGGTGGCGATGAGCCGGCCCGGGTGTTCGGTGGCAAGGGAGATGTCCATGGCGGGAACCTCGACGCGCAGAACAGCCCATCGTAACGCCGGCGCGCGCTTCTCGGCCAGCCGCCGTGAGTTCCTCGAGGCGGGCGCCGCCGCGGCGGCCGGCCTGGCGCTACCTCGACTCGGCGCGGCGGCAGGCCTCCCGCCGCAGACGCGGCCGGTTCCGTCGGCCGCCCAGCTCGCCTGGCAGCGAGACGAGCTGGCGATGTTCATTCACTTCGGCGTCAACACGTTCACCGACAGCGAATGGGGCGACGGCACCGAAGATCCGGCGATCTTCAATCCGTCGAGCCTCGACCCAGGACAGTGGGCGAGTGCCGCCCGCCGCGCCGGCTTCAAGGCCATGGTGCTGACGGCCAAGCATCACGACGGTTTCTGTCTCTGGCCGACGCGCACCACGACGCACTCGGTCGCGCGGTCGCCGTGGGCCGGAGGTGGCGGCGACGTCGTGCGCCTGTTCGTGGATGCCTGTCGCGCCCAGGGCCTGCGCCCGGGCGTGTACCTCTCACCCTGGGACCGCAACAGCCCCGTGTACGGCGACAGCGAGCGGTACAACGATCTTTACGCCGAACAGCTCACCGAGCTGCTCGGTGACTACGGACCGCTCGCCGAGGTCTGGTTCGACGGCGCCAACGGCGAGGGCCCGAACGGGCGCCGGCAGGTCTACGACTGGCCGCGGGTGTTCTCGACGGTGGAGCGCCTGCAGCCAGGTGCGGTCGTCTTCTCCGACGCGGGCCCGGACGTGCGCTGGTGCGGAAACGAGAACGGCGTGGCGGGCGAGCCGAACTGGTCGCCCGTGAACCCCGATGCGGTGCCGTTTCCGGGCGCGACCGGTCCGGGGATCGAGGCCGCGCTCCGGCACGGCGACCCGCAGGGCACGGTCTGGCGTCCTGCGGAAGCCGACGTGTCGATACGTCCCGGCTGGTTCTACCATCCGGACCAGGACGCGCGCGTGAAGTCGATCGACCGGCTCGTCGACCTCTACTTCAGCTCGGTCGGCCGCAACTCTAAGCTGCTCCTGAACGTGCCGCCGACGCCGGCCGGCCTGCTGCACGAGACAGACGTCGCGCGGCTGGCGGCGATGCGCGCGCGACTCGACGTGCTGTTCGAAACGGACGCGGCGGCAGGCCAGCGCGTGTCGTGGCAGCCGGAAGTGGGGCAGCCGGCGACGGCCGAAGTCGAGTTTCGTGGCGCCGTCCGTTCGGGCCTCGTGCGGATCGAGGAGTCGATCCAATCAGGGCAGGCCATCGCCCGCCATCGTGTGGAGGGGTTGACGGCACAGGGATGGCGCGAGCTCGCGCGCGGCACGACCGTCGGCTACGCGCGCCTGCATCGATTCGAGCCCGTGGATCTGTCGGCCGTCCGTGTCGTCGTCGACGAAGCGGTAGCGCCGGTGCAGGCGCTGCGGGTCGCGGCGTACCGGCACGCGTAGCCGATACCCCTCCTGGCGCGGACGCGGCTTACGCCTGCTTGACGGCTTCCAGCGCGTCGGCCCGCACGAACTCGTGTTCGGGATGCCGGACCGTGAGCACAGGACACGGTGCGTTGCGCACGATCTTCTCGGCCACGCTGCCCATGACGAGCCGCGAAAGGCCGGTCCGGCCGTGCGTGCCGATGACAATCACATCGATCATCTTCTCGCGGGCGTAGTCGAGAACGGCCTCCGCCGGGTTGAGCGCGGCGACGACGGCTTCGCGCGCGTCGAGCTTCGCCCGGTCGTCCGCGGTCAGAAGCTCCGAAATGGCCACGCGCGCCGATTCCTCGATCTCCTTCTGGAGGTGGTCGAGGTCGTAGCCGTGCCCCTGCGACATCGGGATGCGGGCAGCCAGGAGGTCCACCGCATGAATGACGTGCAATGTCGACTCGAACGTGCGCGCCAGCTCGCGCCCGTACTTCAACGCGACCCCTGACGCATCGCTGAAATCGGTTGCGACCAGGACGTTCTTGAGCAGTATCACGGGGCCTCCTTCCGGCGCCCTCACGGACCACCACCCAGGTGGACGAGCACGACACATGCCACGGGAGGGCCGTCTCTCGTTCTATCCTTTTCCGGATGGCTGCCCGGCGTCCACGGAGAAGTCCCCGCGTTCCGGGTGTTTTTCCCGCCCGCCGGAGACCGGGGTCGGGGCCCGGGGGCCCCGTCGCCGAGGATGGCCCTCCGGCGCTCCGGCAGCCAGGTTGCAGAGACTCCTGACGAATGGCAGCGGAGAACGCACACGCTCGACCGGCGGCCGAGCTCCTCTCGGAGCTCGAATCCGGGCCCGAGGGTCTCTCGCCCGCCGAAGCCGGGCGCCGTCTCGCTTCGGCCGGGCCCAACAGGCTGAGACCGACGCCGCCCGTGCCGGCTCTTCGCATCCTCATCGACCAGCTCACGAGCATCGTGGTCTGGCTGCTCTGTGCCGCCGCCGCCATCTCGGTTCTCATGGGCGACCTCCTCGAAGCGGCCGCGATCGTCGCGGTGCTCTTCATCAACACCGCCCTGGGCTTCTGGACCGAGCTTCGGGCCCGCCGCGCGATGGAGGCGCTCGCGGCCTTCGATGAGGGGCGGGCGACCGTCGTTCGGGAGGGGCAGTTGACACAGGTGTCGGCCGACACCGTGGTGCCCGGCGACGTCGTCGCGCTTCGCGCCGGCGAGCGGGTGCCGGCCGACGGCCGACTGGTGTCGGAGGCGGATCTTCGCGTGGACGAGGCGGCCCTCACCGGCGAGTCGTTACCCGTGTCGAAGGATGCCACCGTGACCTTGTCGCGCGACACGATGCTCGCCGACCGCCGCACGATGGTCTACAAGGGCACGACCGTCGTGGCCGGCGCCGGGCGTGCCGTGGTCACGGCGACGGCTGGGGGCACGGAGATCGGACGGATCGGTACGTTGGTCGGGGGGATGCGCGAAGAGCGCACGCCGCTCGAGCGCCGCCTCGACGCGCTCGGCCGTCAACTGGCCTGGCTGGCCCTGGCCGTCGCCGGCGTGGTGTCCGCGCTCGGCGCGCTGCAGGGCGCTCCGATTGGTCTCGTCCTCGAGCTGGGTATCGCCCTGGCCGTGGCGGCCGTTCCGGAAGCCCTGCCGGCCGTGGCGACGATCGCGCTGGCGATTGGCCTCCACCGGATGGCACGTCGTGAAGCGCTCGTCCGCCGGCTGCCGGCGGTCGAGGCCCTCGGTTCGACCACGGTCGTGTGCACCGACAAGACCAGAACCTTGACGTCGGGCAAGATGTCCATCGTCGAGGTGTGGGCCGACAACCGGGCCGTCGTGCTCGATGAGCTGGCGGCTGACAATCCGGTCCGAGCGTCGGTCGAGCCGCTCCTGCTCGCGGCGGCGCTGGCTAGCCAGGTCCAGGCGTCGCAGGACGAAGCTGCCGGCGTGGCCTCGGGCGATCCGGTGGACCGCGCGGCGGTTGCCGCGGCCGAACGACTGGGGGTCGATCGAGCCGGCTGGACCGCGCGCCACGCGTCGGCGGGCGTCGTGCCGTTCAGCAGCGAACGGCAGCTGCAGGCGTCATTTCATCGGGACGAGGCCGGCATCGTGGCCTGCGTGAAGGGCGCGCCGCAACGAATCGTCCAGATGTGTGCCTCACAGGGGACGTCGGCCGCCCCCGCGCCGATTGACGACGCCGGGCGACAGGCGCTGCTGGCCGAGAACGACGCGCTCGCCGCGCGCGGCCTGCGTGTGCTGGCCGTCGCGCGCGGCCAGGTCAGGACGGCCGACGAGGCGTCGCTTCGCGACCTCACGTTTCTCGGCTTTCTGGGTTTGCTCGACCCGCCGGCACCGGGTGTCCGCGACACAATCGCCAAACTCAGCGCGGCCGGTCTGCGCACCGTGATGCTCACGGGCGATCAGCGTCTGACCGCGCAGGCCATCGGCCGCGAGCTCGGCCTTTCCACCGATGACGAGTCCGTACTCGACGGCCGGGACGTGGAGGCGCTCGACGACGACACCCTCGGCAAGCGTGTTGGCCACGTGGGCGTGTTCAGCCGGATCTCACCCGAGCACAAGCTGCGCATCGTCGAGGCGCTGCAGAGGAACGGCGAGGTCGTGGCCATGCTCGGCGACGGTATCAACGACGCGCCGGCGCTCAAGCGCGCCGACGTGGGCGTGGCCATGGGCCGGCGCGGCACCGACGTGGCGCGCGAAGCGGCGTCCATCGTGCTGCGCGACGACCGGTTCGAGACCATCGCGGCGGCCGTCGAGGAGGGCCGCGTCATCTACGACAACATCCGGAAGTTCGTGTTCTACCTGTTCAGCTGCAACCTCGCCGAGGTCCTCGTGCTGCTTGCGGCCGGCCTGGCAGGCCTGCCATTGCCGCTTCTGCCGCTGCAGATTCTGTGGCTCAACATGGTCACCGACACGGTGCCGGCGCTCGCGCTCGCCATGGAACCTGCCGATCCCACCGTGATGGCGAGGCCGCCGCGACGGCCCGACGAAGCGCTCCTCTCGCGCCGGTTTCTGGGGAGCATGGCGTTCTACAGCGTCCTCATCACGGCCGTGACGCTCCTGGCCTTCGTGCTGACGCTCGAGTCGGATCCGGAGCGTGCCCGTACGGTAGCCTTCATGACGTTGACCTTCGCGCAGATTTTTCATCTGGGTAACGCCAGGAGCATCGGGCCGGTCGTGAGCTTCCACCGCGCGGTCGCGAACCGGTACGCGGTGTGGGCGCTCGTGCTGTCGGTGGGGCTGCAGGTCGTGGCGTTCGTCGTGGCGCCTCTCTCCGCGGTGCTCGACCTTGCGCCGCTCACCGGCGCTGACATGATGCTGATTGCCGGGTTGTCGCTCGTGCCCGCCGTCATCGGACAGGGGATCAAGATGCTGAGCGCACGCTCGTGACCAGCCTCCTGTACGTCGTCATCCCGTTCGTGCTCGCCTCGGCGGTCGTGCTGATGGCCGGCATCCGCCTGGCCAAGTACGGCGACGTCATCGCGGCGCGCACCGGCATCGGCCGAACCTGGATGGGCCTTGTCGTGATGGCCGCGGTCACCTCGCTTCCCGAGCTCATCACCGGCGCGAGCGCCATGGTCCTCGTCGACGTGCCGGACATCGCCGCCGGCGACGCGATCGGCAGCTGCATGTTCAATCTGCTGATTCTGGCCATGCTGGACTTCCGCAATCCAGGGCCGCTCTCGGCGTCGATCCACCAGGGGCACGTGCTCGCCGCCGGGTTCGGCATGGTGCAGCTCGGTCTGGCGGCGCTCGCCATGGCGGCCGGCGTTCACGGCCCGGTGATCGGGTGGGTGGGGGTGCAGACGTTCGTGTTCCTGGGCATGTACGGCTTCGCGGCGCGCCTGATCTTCAAGTACGAGCGCCGCCGCGTGTCCGAACTGGCCGAGCAGCTTTCCGGGGAGGACCTCGAAGGCGAGATGTCACTTCGCGGCGCCCTCGTCCGGTACTCGGCCGCAGCGCTGCTCCTCGTTGCCGCGGCGGCCTATCTGCCGGCCGCTGCCGAGCAACTGGCAGAGGTCACCGGGCTCGGCCAGAGCTTCGTCGGCAGCCTCTTCGTGGCCGCCTCGACGTCGCTCCCGGAAGTGGTGGTCTCGATTGCGGCCGCGCGCCTCGGCGCGCTCGACATGGCGGCCGCGAATCTCTTCGGCAGCAACATCTTCAACATCGCCGTACTCGGCGTCGACGACGTGCTGTACACGCGCGGGTCGCTGCTGGCCCATGTGTCACCGGTGCACATGGTCTCGCTCATCACGGCGCTCGTCATGACCGCCGTGGCCATCATCGGCCTGACCTACCGCGCCCAGAAGAAACGCTTCCGCCTCGCCTGGGACTCGCTGTTCATCGCCGGGCTCTACGCGGTTGGCGTATGGCTCATCTGGCAGCTCAGTAGCTGACGCGGCGCGATGCCGTCCGCGACTGCGGCCGTTCGATGCGCGCGCGCGCGTCGAGCGCGCGCACGCCCTGCGGCAGCACCGACAGTGGATTGATGTCGAGCTCGGCGATCTCGGGACAGAGTCCCATGAGGGCCGACAACCGGAGCAGCGCGTCCTTGAGCGCAGCCTTGTCGACCGGCGCCGAGCCGCGGTACCCGTCGAGGAGCACCGAGCCCCGCAGCCGCCGGATCATGTCGGCGGCATCCTCGGGGCCGAGCGGGTGCAGCCGGAACTGGCTGTCGGCCATCACCTCGGCCAGCGTCCCGCCGGTTGCGCAGGCGATCACCGGACCGAAGGTCGGGTCTTCCACGGCGCCCACGAGCATCTCCACGCCGCCACGCACCATTTCCTGGACGAACGCGCCCGTCATGCGCTCGCCGAGCCGCGCCTCGAGGTCGCGCCAGGCGCGGCCGACCGCCTCGAGGCTTCGCAGCCCGGTGATGACGGCCTGAAGCTCGGTCTTGTGAATCAACTGGGGCCCGGCTCCCTTGAGCACGACGGGCAACCCCAGCCGTTCGGCGGCCTGGACGGCCTCGTCTTCGCTCGTGGCGATCTCGCCCCGCGCCACGGCGAGTCCGGCGGCGGCGAGGAGGGCCTGCGCCTCGAGCGGGTCGAGCCAGCCGCCGCCGCGTTCGAGCGCCGTGTCGATGATCGTGCGGGCGGACGAGACGTCGATGTCATCGAAGTCTGGCGGCGGGCTCTCGGGGGCGCGGAGCCACTCGCCATAGGCGGCGGCCCGTGCGACAGCCACGGCGGCCGCTTCCGGAAAGCTGAAGCACGGGACGGGTGCGAGCAGCGGCTGCGCCGCTATGGACGGCATGAAGATCGCCAGCGTCGGCTTGCCGGGGTTGGCTTCGCGCGCCCGCTTCACCGCGCGCGCCACGTCCTCGGTCCTCGTCACGAGCGGCGGGATGAAGATCACGATCACGGCGTCGATGCCGTCGTCGGCGAGCAGCACGCCGAGCGCGCGTTCGTACTGGTCCGGCCTGGCCGAGGCGACCATGTCGACGGGATTGCTGACCGACGCTTCGCGCGCGAGCATCGCGCGCAGCGCCGCCGCCGACTCGTCCGACAGTCGCGGCACGGTCAACCCCTCGGCCTCGCAGGCGTCGGCCGCAAGAATGCCCGGGCCGCCGGCATTCGTGAGGATGGCCACGCGTCGCCCGCGCGGTACTGGCTGATGCACCAGCAGCCGGGCGACGTCGAACATCTCTTCGATCGTGTGCGTGCGGATCACACCCGACTGCCGGAAGAGCGCGTCGACAATCGTGTCACTCGAGGCCAGCGCGCCCGTGTGCGACGCGGCCGCGCGCGCCCCGGCCGCCGACCGCCCGGACTTGACCGCCACGATGGGTTTGCGCCGGCCGATGCGGCGCGCGATCTGGCTGAACTTCCGCGGGTTTCCGAAGCTCTCGAGGTACAGCAGGATGACGTCGGTGCGATCGTCGCCGGCCCAGTACTGCAGCAGGTCGTTGGCCGAGACGTCCGCCTTGTTGCCGATCGACACGAACGTGGAGAGGCCAATCTCGTGTTGCCGCGCGTAGTCGAGGATCGCGAGGCCGAGCGCGCCGCTCTGCGTGGACATCGCCAGGCGTCCGGCCGGCGGATAGACCGGCGAGAACGTGGCATTGAGCCGCACGGCCGGGTCGGTGTTGACGAGCCCCATGCAGTTCGGCCCGACGAGCCGCACGCCCGCGCGCCGGATGCGCGCCACGAGGTCGGCCTCGAGCGCCGCGCCCTCGGCGCCGATTTCGCTGAAGCCGGCCGTGATGATGACGAGCGCCTTGACGCCGTGCGCGATGCAGTCGTCGACGACGCCGGCGACCGCGACCGCGGGCACGCACACAACCGCCAGGTCCACCGGATGTGGCACATCGGTCACGCGCGGGTACGTGGCGGCGCCGCCGATGTCCCGGAGCGTCGGGTGGATGGCCACGAGGCGGCCCGTGAAGCCGCGCTCCTGGATGTTGTGGAGAATCTCAGACCCGATCTTGCCGCGCGTTGCCGAGGCGCCAACCACGGCCACCGACCCGGGTGAGAAGAAGGACCGTATCGACGCGGTGGCCGCCACCTGCGCCCGCGCGGCGATTCGCGCTTCGAGCTCGGGTGTTGGTTCGAGCGAGATCTCGACACTCAGCACGCCCGCGTCCTGGTGGTTGCCGACGTCGAAGCCCGAATCGGACAGCACCCGGAGCATGGCGTCGTGACTGCCGCCCATTTCGGCTTCGAACGCGCTGAGCCCGTGCTCGCGCCCGATGTCGGCGAGCGTCTCGAGCATGCGGGTGCCGATGCCGCGCCCCTGCGCCGTGCCGGCCACGGCAATCGCCACTTCGGCCCGGTCGGCCGCATCCGGACGGCGCCGGTAGGTGGCCACCGCGCACGGCGTGCCCGAGAGCTCGGCCACCAGGGCGAAGGCGTCGCCGGGCGCGGCGTTCACCACGCGCGAGACGTGCTCGGGCGTCGACGGCAGCAGCCGCAGGAAGGCCGCGTTGCGGTCGGCCGACACCTGCGTGTCGAGCCTGCCGAGCCACTGCTCGTCACCGGCGGCGAGCGGCCGGAGCCGAAGGGTCGTGCCGTCGCGCAGGACGACGTGCGTCTCAACGGGAAGGGGCACGCGAACCTGACCGGCGCACGGCGAGATCAGCCTTGAGCACCTCCACGGCCTTTTCGATCTGCATGTCGCGGCCCTTGATGAAGTCGTTCGGCGTGTTGTCGACGCGCACGTCGGGCGGCACGCCGTAGTTCTCCATGTTCTCCTCGGTGCTCGTCCAGACGCCCGTGCCGGGCGTGCGGATCGTCGACCCGTCGAGCAGCGTGTACGATCCCGTCCCGATGACGGCGCCCATCGTCGGCACGCCGATCACCTTGCCGAGCCCGAGCGCCTGGAAGCCGGCCGGGAACATCTCGGCGTCCGACGCCGAGCGCTCGTTCTGCATGACCACCATCGGGCCGAAGAAGTTCTGCGGCCGCGGCACTTCCACCTCCGAGTCGCGCCGCACGGTGAACTGATACGCGCGCCCGGACAGAATCGACAGCAGCTCCTGGTCGATGCCGCCGCCGCCGTTGAAGCGCTGGTCGATGACGAGCGCGCGTTTCGTGCGGTTCGCGGCCAGGTCGAGCTGGAACTGCCGGAGCGACGGCGCGTTCATCGCGCGGATGTGCAGATAGCCGATCTCGCCGTTGCTCAGTCGGTCCACCATCTGGCGCCGGTCTTCCACCCAGCGCGCGTACTGCAGATCGCCGAACGCGCCGCCGTTCACCGGCTCGATGGTCACCTGTCGTGCGCCGTCGGCCGATGGCGTGTCGCTCACCATGAAGTGGAACTTCGAGCCCGACGTGATGGTGAACCGCCGCCAGTAATTGTCGGTGGTCCGGAGCGGTTCGCCGTTGAGGGCGACGATGTAGTTGCCCTCGGCGATGTTCAGATAATCGTGGTCGGCCGGTCCGGTCCGGTAGATGTGGCCGACGCGGTAGTAGCCCGACGCGTCGGACACCAGGTCGAACCCGGGGTAGCGCGTCTGCAGCGGCTGCGCCTGCGGGTTGGGCGGTCCGCCGCTCACGCCCGTGTGCGACGCGTTGAGCTGGCCGATCATCATCATCATGACCGTGTGCAGCTCCTCGGTGTCCACGAGGTGATCGAGCAGCGGCTCGAACGACGCCCTTCGACTCGGCCCAGTCCACGCCGTGCATCTTCGCGTCGTAGAACCGGTTCTTCATGATGCGCCAGCCCTCGTTGAAGACCTGGCGCCTCAGCGCTTTCCGATCGACCTCGAGCCAGGCCGTGTAGGTCACCTGACGGGCCGACTGGCCACCGCCGGCGGCCGGCGCGTCGTCGGCGCTGCCTCCGCGCGCCGCCGCGTCCGCCACGGCCACCGGCGGCTGCCGCCGGTGCGGCCGCGCCACCGCCGCCGCCCACGCCGGCGGCATAGAGGCCGGTACCCTGCCGGAAGTAGAGCGTTCGGCCGTCGCGCGTGAACACCAGCTCGTCGCCTCCACCGATGCCGCCCCCGCCGCCGCGTCCGCCGCCGCGGCCGCCGCCGGTGGCGGCCGCAGGCGCCGGCACGGGCGTCATCTGGCCGGTTTCCGTGTTGAGCACGTACAGTCCGCCCCCGCCGGCCGCGCCGCCGCGCCCGCCGGCGCCGCCGGCCGCGCCCACGCGCATGGCCACCGAGCGCCCGTCGGGCGATGCGGTCAGACCGCTCACCGACGTGCCTGGAATCGTGATCGGTCTGGCGCGTTCGGGCAGCCCGTCCCAGTCGATCGTGACCGTGGGAGCCGGTTCGCCGGCGGCGCCGCCAGGGCCGGCGCCCCGCGCGCCGCCGCCCTGCCGTCCGGCCGCGGCGAGCGCGGCGGCCTGGGCTTCGTTGTCGACGTCGCGATTGAGCGGGTCGCGGTCGCGCTCGGCGAGCGCCACCATCCACAGGCCCATCGTCGTCGCCAGCCCGCCCTGCGAGGCCGCGCCGCCGCTCACGCCTTCGGCCGTGGCGTAGACGAGATGGCGGCCGTCGGCGGTCCACGCCGCGTCGGTCTCCGAATACTGCAGCCGGTCGGTCGTCACGTGACGCGGCGTGCCGCCGGCCATCGGCACGATGTAGACGTGCGGACGCGCCGTGCGGTCCGGCGTCGCGAACGACACGAACTGGCTGTCGGGCGAAACGGCCACCGAGCCGATGGGGCCCACTTCGCCGGTGGCCACGACGCGCGTCTGGCCGTCATCGACGCCGTAGCGGTAGAGGTTTCGATCCGTGGCCGTGTAGAGCAGGCCCTTCGAGTCCGGCGTCCACAGCATCGCGCCGGTTTCCCGGTTCAGGTTCGTGATACGCCTGAGGTTGCCGCCGTCAGGGTCCGATAGCCATATCTCGTCGCTGCCCTCGCGGTCAGAGACGAACGCGAGGTGGCTGCCGTCGGGCGACCACCTGGGCGATCGGCTGCGCGAAGCCATCTTGTCGGGCGCCACGCGCGTGATGTCTCCCCGCTCGGTGGCAATCGTCAGGATCTGGCCGCGGGCCGAGATCACCGCGCGTCGGCCCGACGGCGAGAGGTCGAAGTTGTCGACCGCGTCTTCGATCTCTTCGATGACCGTGTCGTTCTCCTTCGGCTCGGCCGTGATGTCGATCCGAATCTCCGTCGACCGTCCGCTGGCGACGTCGAGCTTCCAGAGGCCGAAGCCTTCCTCGTAGACGATCACCTTGCCGTCGGCCGACATGGACGGCCAGTAGAGGCTGCCGCTCGTGTGGCGCGTGACCTGTGCCGGCTGGCCCGTGCCGGCTTCAGAGATGCGGTAGATGTTGCTCACGCTGCGGTAGACCGCGGGGCTGCCGGGCTTGACGTTCCTGTCGTTCGGCAGCGGATCGGCCACGAAGTAGATCGACCCGTCGGCGCCCCACATCGGCCAGTACCGGTTGTAGAGCTCGCCCGAGAGCAGTTCCCTGTAGGTCTTGTTCGCGAGGTCGGCCACCCACAGGTCGGCCGCGTAGCTGCCGCGGTAGTGGCGCCTCGTCCACGTGGACGGGTGCCGGTTGAATACGAGTTCTCTA
The DNA here is from genome assembly GCA_963752045.1 of uncultured Acidobacteriota bacterium. Lineage (GTDB taxonomy): Bacteria > Acidobacteriota > Vicinamibacteria > Vicinamibacterales > SCN-69-37 > DATKDF01. The sequence continues at coordinate 135,803 of CAVVWN010000008.1, forward strand.
CCGTCGGGCGAGTACGATCCGACGTAGCCCCAGTCGACGGGCAGCGGCTGTTCCTGGCCGCCGCCGACGCCAATCTCGTAGAGCGTATTCACGTTCGGGAACGCGCCGTCGCCGTGCGCGGCCCGGAAGATCACGCGCCCGGAATCGCGAGTCCAGTCGACGACCTCGTCGTTGCCCGTATGGAAGGTCAGTCGCCTCGCCATGCCGCCGGCCGCGGGCACGACGAACACGTCGTTGTTCCCGTACCGGTTCGACGAGAAGGCCACCCATCGCCCGTCGGGCGAGAACCTGGGGTAGATGTCGTACCCGAGGTTGTCGGTCAGGCGCGACGGGCTCGAGCCGTCCTCGGCCGCGATCCAGATGTCGCCAAGATAACTGAAGACGATCCGGCCCATGTGGTAGTCGGGATGCCGGGCCAGCTTGACGGGTTCGGCCGTGGCCCACACCGCGCCCATCAGCAGAATCGCAGCCGAGAAGAAGGTCTTTCGGAACATGGCGTCGCCCTCCGCTGCGGAGTCTACACCCGCCGGAAGGGCCCGGGACGTGGCCCCCGGGCATTGCCGCCGGTAGAATGAATGCGTGATTCGCACAGCTCAATTCGTTCGTAGCCTGGCTGGACTCGCGCTGGCGGCCCTTTTCGCGGCCGCGACCGCGGCGGCCACCACTGGCACGCCGGCCGCCCCCGCACAGGCGGCCAACACGTGCGCCATCACGACGGCCGAGCGGGTCGTGGCGGTGGGTGACGTGCATGGCGGATACGAGCAGTTTCAGGCCATCCTCCGTGCCGCCGGTCTCATCGACGGCCGGCGCCGGTGGACGGGCGGCCGGGCCGTGTTCGTGCAGACTGGCGACGTCCTCGACCGCGGCGCCGACTCGCGCCGTGTGGTCGACCTCCTTCGGCGCCTCGAGCGCGACGCGCCGAGGGCCGGGGGGCAGGTGCACGCCCTGCTCGGCAACCACGAGACGATGCGCATGCTGGGCGACTACCGGTATGTCAGCGAGGGTGAGTACGGCGCCTTTCGTTCGTCGGGGTCGCAGGACATGCGCGAACGCCTGTACGAGGTGTTGGTCACCGATCGCCGGACCCAGGCGCGCGCGGCAGGCATCGAGTTCGACGAGCCGGGTTTCAGGAAACGGTTCTTCGACGAGATTCCCCTTGGCCTGATCGAGCTGCAGCAGGCGTTCGGGCCCGATGGCGACTACGGCAAGTGGCTGCGGGCGCGCGACGTGATGGTCGTGGTCAACGGCATCGCGTTTCTGCACGGCGGGATCAGCCCGGCCGTCGCGCCGCTCGGGTGTGCCGCCATCAACACCCGGGCCCGGGCCGAAATCGACACCGTGAAGATGACCGACCCGAACGTCAACGACTCGCTGATTGCTGGGCCCGAAGGCCCGGTCTGGTACCGCGGCCTTGTGGCCGATCCCGTCATGCCGACCGAACAAGTCGATGCGATCCTGCAGGCGCTCGGCGTCAGGGCCATGGTCGTCGGCCACACGCCCGCCGAGGGCTTCCGCATTGCCGTGCGGCACGACGGCCGCGTCTTCCAGATCGACACGGGCATGCTCGACGGCGAGTACCTACCCCGGAGGCGTGCCGTCGGCCATCGAGTTTGCGACGGGCACGGTGACGGCCATCTACGAAGATCGCCGCGAGGTGCTCGTCAGGCCGGCCCCGGGTCAGTCGTAGAGAACCGCGGCTTCGCCTTCCTTCGCGATGCGCTCCTGGACGTGCGCCAGGATGGCGTCGCGCCGCTTGAGCATCGATCGGATCTGGCCGTCGCGCAGGTACTTCCTCAGCCGTTGTCTGAGGTCGTCGAACTCGAGCCGCTCGAGCCCGGCAAGCAGCGAGCGCGAGAACATGCTGAGGCCCTCGGTGTCCTTGAGCGTGTCGAACGGCCTGAACGCCCGCGAGTGATCGATGAGGCGCAGGTCGAAGTCCGCCGTGACGAGGATGTTGTTCATGTGCCGGTCCACGTTGTAGATGAGCCGGTCGAACAGGCGCATCTTGTAGACGGTCTTGTTCCACTGGTCCAGGTCGGGCGCCCGGAGGCCCTGCTTGACCCGTTCCGCCTCGGGCATCATCGACTCCACCCACCACTGGAGCGACCCGGTCTTCCCGCGGATGGTCCGCTCGACGGTTGAGGGCACCATGCCCAGCCCGATGATCTTGTCCACTTCATAGGCCGCGATCTCGGTCCTCCAGCTGTCCTGGAACGCCACTTCGAACGTGCCGTCCGAGAGCGGCGTGGCGCCGGGCTTGTCGATGTCCACGATCTTGAAGGCGGCCATGCGGGTGACGCCGTCCATTTCGAGCGTCACTTTCTGCGGCTGCGTGACCCCGACCGGAATGTCGGTGACCCTGGCGACACGGGCCTTCTTGAGGAACGTCTCGGCCGCTTCGCCCTGGTAGACCTCCCTGGTTTCCTGCGCCACGAGCATCGCCGATGCCGCGGCGGCCGCGACGAGCATGGACACGACACGTGTGACTGGTCTCATGGTTGTCCTCACTCCGGCTCACGGCGGCCCGTTCGGGCCGCGCCACTCAGCACACCGCTGAACACACCCTGCAGCAGGTCGCTGTGGTTCGACAGCACGTCGAACAGGTCGTCGGGATCGATGTAGAACGCCCGCGCGTCCGCTGTGGCCGTTGCCCGGCAGCCCATGGGCCGTCTGGCCAGGCTGCCGGCGACGCCAATGCTGCCGCCGATGCCGACATGCGTGGGCTGTCCGCCGTCGATGTCAATCCGAATCTCTCCCGTGAGCACATGGTAGATCGCCGCCGGGCTTCCCGGCTCGAAAATCACGGTTCCGGCCTTGACTTCGATCTCGTGCGTCACGGCCACCAGGTCTTTGAGCTGTTCGATCGTGGCGCGCGCGAGCAGCGGCGCGCGGCGCAGGAGCGTTGCCTTCTCGACCGGGTCCACTCTCGCGTCCTTCCGGCCGGTTTCCGGACCGTCCGCGCTCGTGCCGGGCGGCTGGCGGTGGATGAAGACGTCCGGGCCGCAGGGCGGGCCGAGCAGCATCCGGAAGAGGCCCTGAGCCGCCAGCGGGTTGTCGGAGAGCATGGTCAGGAAATCGCCGGCGGCGAGGGTGAGCCCGATCGTCGGCTCGATGGCGCGGACCGACTGTCCGAGCGCGCGGCCCTCGAGCGTGTCGGCCACGTTGAGGGCGGCCGGCGCGGGCACGGTCTCCACCCGGCCATCGACGCCATTGACGTCGACGCGCCCCTCGAGCAGGAACAGCACCTCCTCGGCCGCCTCGTCGCGGCGGTACAGGTCGTCGCCCGGCTCGTGGCGGACCTGCCTGGCGGTGTCGGCCACGCGGAAGAGCTCGTCCACCGAGACGAAGCCGAAGAGCGGGATGGCGCGGAGCCGACTGGCCAGTTCCACGTCGGGCAGAGCCGCGGCGTTTTCGGCAGGCGGCGCCACGGCCCACTGCAGCGCGCCCGAAAGACACGCGTCGTCGGACCGGTGCGCCGCCACGTAGCTGAAGTCGTCGGCAAGCGCGGCCTGCAGGCCGTGTTCGGCCGCGAAGTGCACGGCCGAGGCCGCCACCACGCGATCCTCCTCGTGGACGAGTTGCGCCAGCGTGTCCACCATGTCGCGTGGCCGGCTCCTGAGCACGCTGTTGGCATGCCGCACCTTGTCGGCGAGCGGGGCCTCGTCGATGATGGGCATGACCCGCTTCCGCACGATCCCGCTGAGCGTGTTGTCGAGGTACTCGAGCGCAGCCGACCGGCGTCTGGCGTCACCGCGTTCGAGCGAGTAGCGCGCCGCGCTGATGTCCTTCCAGGAATAGAGGAGCCCGAGCAGCCGGAACGTGCGGTCGAGCGTGCGGTCCAGCTTGTCGGTGAGCGCACCGACGAGCAGCGACCGTTCTGCCTTCGGGTCGTGCCGCACCACGTTGAATCGCAGCGTCAGGTACATGTAGTACCGGGAGGTCTCCCGCACGATCATGTGCTCGACGGCCGGCGTCGAGAACGTCAGCGCGGCGTTGCTGCGGCTGAGGGTCTCGATTGCCGTGATGATCTTGTAGCGCATGAAGCCATCGTCTGAATCGGCTGCCGCGACGAGGGCATCCATCGCGCGTTGCGTCGGAATGCGCGCGAGCGTGGCCGGCACGTGACGACGGACCCAGGGTTGCTCGTCGGGGTCGGACATCGTGTGGGCCAGAAAGTCGATGGCGTCGTCGCCGTAGCTCACGAGGGCCTCGCGCGCGCCGGCCTTGAGGAGCCGGTGTCCGAGCAGCGAGACGAGCGCCGGCATGAACAGCGCGTCGCTCGGCCCGAGGGCCCGCGCGCTCGCGATCGCCTCGGTGGCGACGGCGACGTCCGGATCGTGAATCAGCTGGACCAGCAGCGTGCGAAACCTCGGATTGCGGACGCGGGCGAGGGCGGCAGCCGCGTCACGGCGGCCGCCGGCCGCCGATGCGCGGGTGTCGTCGACCAGGCGGGCGAGCGCCGCCTCGGCCGCCACGACGTCGGCCGGCTCGGCCGAGTCGGCCAGCTCGGCGGCAGCCGTGACGACGACACGCGGCTCGTCGTCTTCCAGAAACCGGCGGAGCAGCGTCGATGCCTGCTCGCCCTGGAGCATCGCGAGGGCGCGCACCGCGGCGGCCCGCACGTCGGCGTCCTGGTCCTTGAGCATGCGCTCGACGAGCGGCATCCACGGCCGGCTGCGCGACGAGTCGGCGGCTCCAAGCGCCTCGAGCGCGCGCACGCGCACCAGGGCCGAGTCGTGGTGCAGAAGCAGCGGTGTGATGAGGTGTCGTTTGTCGAGCGTCTCGAGCATCTCGATCGCGTACAGCACCGACGTCTCGTCGGGGCTCGCCAGTCCTTCGACGAGTGCCTCGATCGTCGCCGGGTCCGCCACGTTCAGGCGAACCGCCTCGGGCACCATGCCGCGGGAGTCGAGGCTCCGCCGAAACGTCCGCAGGTACTCACGCCTCGCCACGAGCGCGAACCCGATCCAGACGGCCATGACGCCAAGACTGGCGTAGCTCAGCGTCACCCAGTCGAGGCCGAGCATCTCGGGCCAGATGAGCGGAATCAGGATCAGCGAGCCGGCGGCCTTGCCCAGCCGGTCGACCGTGACGTCGACGAACGGCTTTGCGCGCACCTTCAACTCGGACGGCAGCGGCAGGAAGAGCACCTCGCGCGTGGTCTTGTCGATCGAGTACCGGAGCGACGTGTCGAGCACGCGAGCCATGCCCGGAGCCCAGAGAGCGCCGCTCAGGAGAATCACCACCGCCGCGCCACTCAGACCCACCGGCAGGAGCAGCAGCGCGAACGTCAGCCCGAACGATCGGTGGATGCGGCTCGTGAGCCCCACCTGCACGACGAAGCTCACGAGTGAGAGATACGCCGTGATGCTGCCGAGAAACGCCGTCAGCTCGCCCTCAGACGTCTTGGTGGCTTCGGCCGCCATGTAGAGTTGCTGGCTGATCACGACCGAGGCGATCGCGGCAAACCCGATGACAAGGGCGATCAGTTGCAGGTGCCGCGACGAGCGGAGGAGGTTCACGGCTTCTTTCGCGCCCACGCCCTCCTCGACAGCCGCGGCGGCCGTGACCGAGATGTGCGGCTGCCGCCCGATGATCGCCATCACGATTCCCATGCACGCCACGAGGACGAGGGCGCCCGCGAGCAGCAGGTTGGTCGTGCCGACCGTGCCCGCCATGAAAGCCGTGATCGAGCCGCCGAGCGCCCCGCCGAGGCTCGAACCGCCTCCGATGAAGCCGAAGAGGCGTCTCGCCTGTCGCGCGTCGTAGACCTCGTTGGCCAGCGTCCAGAACTGGCTGATGACCAGGATGCCGAACAGCCGCCCGAAGACGTAGAACGACACGGCCACCCACTCGGCACCCGACTGGAAGAGCACCCAGAAGACGACGAGCAGCCCGGCCAGGCCCGCGAGCGTCACCGGGATGATGGAGCGCCGTGGCAGCCGGCCGGTCCCCTGCAGGTAGATCTGCATCAGGATGCCGATGGCGATCCCGGCCCCGAGATCGGCAAACGGCACGTATAGCGAGCCAAGCCCGTCGATGAACTTCGACTGGGTCACCGGCTTGACGATGTTGTAGGAGGTCATCGCCAGGAACGAGTAGGCGAACATCAGGAGCGCCGTCGGGCCTTCGCCCGGGCGGAGCGTGACGACCTTGGTCAGCAGACGCATCGGGATTCGGACGGCATCTTACCTGAAGCGACCGTCGAGGGTGTGGCCGGCGGCCGTCCCTACCTCGACAGCGTCTCGTTGATGAGCGCGGCCAGCCGCAGGCCCGCCAGCGTGAGGCGTTCGTCGACGATGGGCGCGGCGCGATCCCAGTAGGCCTCGTCGAGCGTGATCGGAGCGGGCGGCGGGACGCCCTTGATGAACTCCGGGTACTGATAGACGTACGCCTCGGCGCGCGCGTGCGACTCGAGCGCCCAGGCCAGCGGGTTCACCGGTCCGGCCGACAGCGGTGTGGCCGCCAGTCGTTCGAGCAACCGGGTCGCGTAGACCTCATCGGTCAGCTCGCGGCGGGCGATGACCGCGCGGTCCCACACCGCGTGCAGGTTGGACGGCCGTTCGCCGCCGAGATCGACGCCGACGTCGTTGCCGCCGCGGTCGTTGTTCGTAATCGAGTGCAGCGGCTGGTGCAGATCGCCGACGAAGTGGATCAGGTACTTGAGCGCTTCGGCCCGGCGCGCGCGCTCGACCGACCTGTCGGCAAGCGTCTCTCGCAGCCGGTCGATCGCCGCGAGCACGCAGTCGCCGCCGTCGGAGGGCGGGCAGTCACGGAGAGCGTCGTACTCGTAGACCCCGTACGGCACGTCCACGAAGTGCCAGTTGTAGGTCTCCGGCCGATCCGGTCGCACCATGTCGGCCCAGTTCGACGCTTCGATGAAGTCGAGCGGGTCGCCCTCGAGAATGCGATCGACCTCCTGACGGGCCTGCGGAGCGAGATGGACGAGCGCGATGCGCGCCACGATGCGGTGGCCGTCCGGACCCCAGGCCGCCGGTCGCGCCGGGGCAACCAGCACGATCGCGGAAACGACTACGAGCATGGCCACGCGCGGCATGTGGTCTCCCTCCGAGACTGCAGCGTACACCGGATCGCGCGCGCCGCACCGTTCCCCGCCGGTCGGGAGTGCTACCATCCGGCGATCCGGCCGCCCCGCCATGCGACTTGCACGACTTGCGCTCGCACTCGCCGTCGCCCTGCAAGGGGCGTCGGTGGGGGCCGTCCAGCCGCCCTATCAGGACGCCAGCCAGCCGACCGACGCACGCATCAAGGACCTCATCGGGCGGATGACGATCACCGAGAAGTTCTGGCAGCTCTTCATGCTGCCGGGCGACCTCGACGACCCGAGCCATGACTATTCGAACGGCGTGTTCGGTCTGCAGATTCGCCGAGGAGCGGAGACCGCCGACGCGCACGCGCGGCGCATCAACGCCATCCAGCGGTACTTCGTCGAAGAGACGCGCCTCGGCATTCCCATCATCCCGTTCGAGGAGACCGTGCACGGGGTCCTGATGCCCGACGCCACCGTGTTCCCGGTGTCGATCGGCCTTGCAGCCACGTGGGACGTGGACGTGATGCGGCGGGTGTCCGAAGCGATCGCCCGGGAGACGCGCACGCGCGGCATCCGGCAGGCGCTCTCGCCCGTCGTCAACATCGCCGACGACGTCCGGTGGGGGAGGGTCGAAGAGACCTACGGAGAGGATCCGTTCCTCGCCGGCGAAATGGGCCGCGCGTTCGTCGAGGCCTTCGAGCGCGCGGGCGTCGTCGCCACGCCCAAACACTTCGTCGCCAACGTCGGCGAGGGCGGGCGCGACAGCTACCCCATTCAGCACAGCCCGCGTCTCCTGGCCGAGCGGTACTTCCCGCCGTTCCGCGTGGCCATTCGCGACGCCGGCGCCCGGTCGGTGATGACCGCCTACAACTCGGTGGACGGCCTGCCGGCGACGCAGAACCCGGATCTCATCACGGGCACGCTCAGGCGGGACTGGGCCTTCGGCGGCTTCGTCATCTCCGACGCAGCCGCGACCGGCGGCGCGACGGTGCTGCACCACACGGAAGCCAGCACCGCAGAGGCGACACGGCACGCGTTCGAAGCCGGACTCGACGTCATCTTCCAGACCTCGTGGGAGCAGCACCGGGCGTATCTCGCCGCGTTCGCACGGGGGCTCATCGATCCGGCTGTGGTCGACGCGGCCGTGTCGCGCGTCCTGCGGGCGAAGTTCGAGCTGGGGCTGTTCGAGGATCCGTACGTCGATCCTTCGGCGGCCGAGGCGGCCAGCGGGCATCCCGCTCATCGCGCGCTCGCGCTCGAGGCCGCGCACAAGTCGGTCGTGCTGCTGAAGAACGACGGCACGCTGCCGCTCGGCAGGCCGGCGCAGCGCATCGCTGTGATCGGCCGGGACGCGGTCGAGGCGCGCCTCGGCGGCTACAGCGGTCCCGGCATCGACGTCGTCACCATCCTCGAAGGCATCCGGCGCAAGCGTGCGACCACCGGGTCTGTGCGCCACGCGCCGGGTGTCGATCGGACGACCTCGCTCCTGCCCGACTCGAACGGCTCGCCGCGCCTTGCGACCGTGCCCGCGTCCGCCCTTTCCACCGAAGGCCCGGATGGCGACCGCGTCCCGGGCCTCGCGGGCGCCTACTTCGACAACATCACGCTCGACGGCGCTCCGCGTCTCGCGCGCGTCGATCCGATCCTCGACTTCCGCTGGACCCTCAACGCGCCGGGGCGCGGGATCCCGTTCGACTGGTATTCGGTCCGGTGGCAGGGCCGGCTCGCGATTCCAGCCGGCGGCGTGCGGCGAATCGGCATCGAGGGCAACGACGGGTATCGATTGTTCCTCGACGATCGCCTCGTCATCGACAACTGGCGTAAGCAGTCGTTCGGGCGTCGCGTCGCCGAGGTGCCGCTCGCGCCGGGATCCGAGCACCGCATCACCGTCGAGTTCTTCGAGAGCACCGGCAACGCCCGCGTCCGCCTCGTCTGGGATGCCGGCGTCGCCGACGAGTCAGGGCCTCGCATCGACGAGGCGGTTGCCGCGGCACGCGCGAGCGATGTGGCCGTCGTCGTCGCGGGTGTCGAGGAGGGTGAGTTCCGCGACCGGGCGCGCCTGGCCCTGCCGGGCCGCCAGGAAGACCTCATCCGTGCCGTCGCCGCCACGGGCACGCCGACCGTCGTGATCCTCATCGGCGGAAGCGCCGTGACAATGACGCCCTGGCTCGACGACGTGGGGGCCGTCATCGAGGCCTGGTACCCAGGGGAGGCGGGCGGATCGGCGGTCGCTGACGTGCTCTTCGGCGACTACAATCCGGGCGGCCGGCTCCCCATCACGTTTCCGGTGGCAGAGGGGCAGCTGCCGCTTTCGTACAACCACAAGCCCACCGGGCGGGGTGACGACTACGTCGACCTCACCGGCATGCCGCTGTTTCCGTTCGGTCACGGCCTGAGTTACTCGACCTTCGAGTACGCCAACCTGCGGATCGCACCGGCCGAGGTCGATGCCACCACGCCGGTGACCGTGACGTGCACGATTCGGAACACGGGCGAGCGCGAGGGCGACGAGGTGGTGCAGCTCTACCTGCGTGACGTCCTGGCCTCGGTCGCGCGGCCCGTCATGGAGCTCAGGGGATTCACGCGCGTCCGTCTTCTGCCGGGAGAGTCGCGCGACGTGACGTTCTCGGTCGGGCCGGACGCGCTCGGCATGCTCGACGCCGGCATGCGCGTCGTGATCGAGCCCGGCACGTTCCGCGTGATGGTCGGCGCCTCGTCGGAGGACATTCGCCTCCGGGGTGAGTTCGAAGTCAGGTAGCGCCGGGCGAGCCGTGGCGCCTTACTTCCCCGAGAGGTTCGTCGGCGACTTCGCGTTGAGGGTGGCCAGCAGCCCGCGTGCCGGCGCCGGGACGGGCATCCGGCCTTCCAGCACGATGGCCTGCGGCGTGACGGCCGTGCCGTACAGCTTCTCGTTGGCGTCGTCGTCGGCCCGGAGCGTCGAACCCTCGAGCGAGATGCCCGCAAACAGGCCGCGCGAGCGGGAGTACGACAGCACTTCGGCGCGCATCGTCGCATCGGTGGCCGCCGAGAGCGTGCGGCCCTTCGGCCCGGCGGAGGCGGCCATGTCGGCGCCGAGCTTCACCTCGTTCGAGAGCATCGCGCCGGCGCCCCGCGGGTTCATCACGAAGAGCACGAAGTCGGTTGCCTGGCCGCCGATCTGCAGGCCGAAGCTGCCGCCGGCGATCATCATCATGGACGGCGCGGTCCAGGGTCCGCTGAACTCCTTGCCGCCGCGGCAGGTCATCACGCCGCGTCCGTAGCTGCCGCCAAAGCCCAGCGCGAACTTGACGACCGACGGCAGCACGATGACGCACTCGGCCTTGTCGACGACCTCGGCCGGCACGTTGTCAGGGATGTTGAGAATCTCGGTCAGCACGAGCGCCGCGTTCTCGACACGCTTCGCCTCGTCGCTCTGTGCCGCCGCAGACGTTCCGAGCGCGAACGCGAGGAGTCCAGCCATCAGCATGTGCATGAACCCCAGCGTAGCAAGGGAGCGCGATGGGATCCAGTTCGAGCCCCGGATCGGCCGCTCCGCCTGTTATCCTGTCGGCTGGATTCCACATCAGCCTGGGAGAGCCCGCATGTTCACGGTTGCGAGGGTCCGTTCAGTCATCGTCGGCGGCAGTCTTCTGGCCACGGCCGGATGCGCGCCGGCTGATCCACGGGTGACGTTCGAGGCGAGGCTCGGCGAGGTCACCGGCGAGATCATCGAGGTGCGTCGCGACATCCATCGTCATCCCGAGGTCTCCGGAGCGGAGGAGCGGACGGCCGGGCTCGTGGCCGAACGTCTGCGCGCGCTCGACATCGAGGTGCGTACGGGGGTTGGCGGCCACGGCGTCGTAGGAGTTCTGCGCGGCGGACTGCCGGGGCCCGTCGTGGCGTTTCGCGCGGACATGGACGCGGTGCCCTCCGCCGAGCCCGATCCGGCACCGTTCGCGTCGGAGAATCCGGGCGTGCGCCACATCTGCGGGCACGACGTGCACACGGCCGTGGGCCTCGCGCTTGCCGAAGGCCTCGCGGCTACTCGCGCGACGCTCCCCGGAACGGTCGTATTCCTGTTTCAGCCGGCCGAAGAGAACGCGACCGGCGCGCGAGCCATGATTGCCGACGGCGCGCTCGACGACCCGAAGCCGGCCGCCATCTTCACGGTGCACTCGGCCCCGCTGCCGGTCGGGCAGACGGCGACCGCCGAGCGCGCGCTGATGCCGGGCCGCGACCTCGTCACGGTGACGGTCGGCGGTACCCGTAGCGCCGTCCGCGTCGTACAGGAGGCGCGCCGCCTGCTCGAGCAGGCCGGGACGATCGCGCCCGAACAGGCATTCGCGCCGGTCGCGGGCGCGTTCGTGCTCGCTCAGGTCGGCAGCCCCGTGCTCGATACCGGATCGACGTGGTCTGTCCAGGCGATGCTCACGATCTCTGACGACGAGACCCGGGCCCGAGTCCGTCAGCAGGTGACGGCCGAGATCGAGGCGCTCGCCCGGCCGGAGACGTCGGTTCAGGTGAGCTACGAGGAGCGGGTGATTGCCGGCGTGACGAACGACCCCGACCTCGCCGGCCGCGCAGCCGCGAGCGTGCGTCGCGTGCTTGGCGACCAGTCGGTGGTCATGCTGCAGGCGATGACGCCGGTCTTCAGCGAGGACTTCGGGTCGTTTCAGGCACGCGTGCCCGGCGTCATGTTCTTTCTCGGCGTGGCCGGATCGCCGGACGGGGCCGGCGGCATGCCGCACAGCCCGGACTTCCTTCCCGACGAGGGCGCCATTGGCGTCGGGGCGCGGGCGATGGGCGCCGCGATCATGGACGTGCTTTCAGGCACACAATTCTGATCGCCTCTGGCCGACTCGTCCCGACGGAGGCCGATTTGCGGGGCTTTTTCCGGCTGCGGCTCCGGCACGGTCCTTGCTCCGTTCACCGGCCGGGAGTGCCATGCGCGAATCCATGATTCCTCGAGCGGCTCCATCGCCGCAGGGCGCCGACAGGCGTCGCACGCCGCGCCTGCAGGTCGAAGGCCTGCTCGCCGGGTTCCTGGTGGTCGAGAAGGCCCGGATGGACATCCGGGACCTCAGCTTCGGTGGATTCGCCGCCGAGGCGGAGACCGAGCTGACGAAGGGGGCAACCTACGACGTCACGTTCCTGCCGCCCATCGGCGAGAATGTCGTGCTCAAGGCTCGGGTTGCCTATTGCCAGCGGCTCTCAGGTCCGGACCAGCCGATCCGCTTCTTCGGTGGATTCGAATTCCACCACACGGACGCTGCGAGCCGGCCGGCCGTCAATCGCCTGATGAACCGTGTGGCGGCCGTGCTGGGCTTCGGCCGATCCTCGAACTCGACCCGCACGGCCTGACGCGCGATCGTGTGGCGGCGCGCGGCGAGACCGCACGCCCCGTCCCGTCAGGCGATTCCGCCATTCCGCACGAGCACCGCCCGCGCGTACAACAGCTCGAAACCCAGGCGCTGCACGTTCTGCTGTGACGTCGAGCCCGGCTGCGTCGTGACCACGGCGATATCGCAGCCGCTCCGGGCGGCGTCGTCGAGGCGGCAGGCGAGAAGCGCCGTCTGCACGCCGCGGCGCCGGTGGGCCGGGAGCGTCGCCGTGCCGCAGAGCTGCGCGATGCCATCATCGATCCGCATGCTGCCTCCACCGGCCGCCGCCCCGCCACGCCGGGCCAGGTAGCGCACCATGCCGCCCGCCCGCGACGTATCACGCATGACCCGATCGAGCACCTCCCGGTCGTACTGCTCGTGCGACGGCACGCCCTGGTCGTCCGGCGCGGCGAAGCCGGACACGACGACGTCGAGCCACGTGTCGAATTCGAGGTGATCCGACCGGTCCACGCGCACGTCGGAAGGCGCGGTCAACTGTGGTGAAGGCAGCGCGAGTCCGAGTACGTTCTCGAAGCCGACGAGGAGATAGCCCCGCGTGGTGAGCTTTCTGACGATCGCCGGGTCGGCAAGCGTCGAGACCTCGCACTGGACGGGGACGCCGCGTCCGGCATAGACGGCCTCGACGGCCGAGAGCTCGTCATCGTCGAGCGGCCCGCCGAAGCCGAGACCCGCTACTTTGTTGAGCGGCGAGCCGGGCTCGCTGAGTGTGGCGATTCCACCGGCAAGCGGCCGGGCGAACACGTCGTCACCGAGCCGCTCGCGTGCGTTCACACATGAGTCAGTGAGCAGCCGGCACTCGGCGCGCTCGATTCTGGCCCCGAGCTCCGTTGTCGCAAGGATCATGCGCGCTCACTCTACAGGCGAAACGGTATGATGGCCAGGTTTCCGGGGGACACCATGGCATCCATGCGAACCTTGTGCGCGGCCGCCGTCGTGGCGTTGCTTGCCGTCTCGGCCGGCTGCGCGACCGACCCGATCGACCGCATCACCGAAGCAGACCTGCGCTCGGACCTGTTTGCGCTTGCCGGCGACGATACGCGCGGGCGCGAGGGCGGCACGCTCGACGAACTGACCGCGTCGGCCTGGCTTGCCGAGCGCGCGCGCGCGGCGGGTCTCGAGCCGGCTGGCGATGCCGGCTCCTACTTCCAGTTCTTCCCGCTCGAGCGTTTTCGAGTCTCGTCAGCAAGCCGCGTGACGCTTGCCGGCCGCACGCTGCGCATGGGCGAGGACGTGGTCCCGAACAACACCGTGTTCGCCGCCATCGACGCGCCCGTGATGATCCCCGGTGACACGTCGCCAGAGGCGCTTGGCCGGGGAGGTTTCGACGGCCGCGCGCTGGTCGTCCGGTACGTGCCGGCGGCCCCGGGCGACGGCGCCCCGGCGTCGCTGCGCGCCTGGACGCGAGGCGTCGAACGCGCGGTCGCCAATCGGGCGGCGGCGCTTGTGATCGTCGTGTCCGAAGCCGACGAGGCGTGGTCGCGTGTCGCGTTCCGCCTGCCGCGCGGCACCTACGCGCTCGACCCGGACGGCACGGCGGAGCCGCGGGCCGCCGCGGCCGGCATGCCGGTGCTCTTCGTGCGCGAGGCGGCTCTCGAGGGCGCGCCGCTCTCAGGCGCGCGCCTCGAGGCGGCGATCTTCACCGAGAGCTTCACGTATCCGTCGGTCAACGTCGTGGCAAAGGTGCCGGGCACCGATCCAGGCCTCGCAGGCGAGCACGTGCTGTTCAGCGCGCACCAGGATCACGACGGCGTGCGCTATCCGGTCGACGGCGACGACATCTGGAACGGCGCCGACGACAACGCCACCACGGCCGTCGCCCTGCTGGCCATTGGCCGGGCCTTTGCGGCCTCGCCGGGCCGCCGCTCGGCGCTCTTCATCTGGCACGGCGCCGAGGAGCGCGGGTTGATGGGATCGCGCTGGTACGTGAAGCACCCGACCGTGCCCGACGGGTCGATCGTGGCCGTCCTCAACGGCGACATGATGGGCAGAAACGACCCCGAGACGGCAGCGCTCCTCGGCGCGGTGCCGCCCCATCGCAACTCCGAGACGCTCGTCGCCATGGCGCTTGCGGCCAACGCCGACGTGGCGGGGTTCACGGTCGATCACTCCTGGGACGACCCGGAGCACCGGGAAGGGTGGTACTACCGCAGCGACCACCTGCCGTACGCGCGCGCCGGCGTGCCGGCGCTCTTCTTCACGACGCTGCTCCACGAGGACTACCACACGCCGTTCGACAATCCGGACCGCATCGACGTCGCGAAGCTCGCGCGGATGACGCGCTGGATGTACGCCACCGGGCGGGCCGTGGCCGAGGCGGACGTCGCCCCGGCGCTCGACGCGGATTTCAAGCTCGAGCGCTGCCGTGATTTCACCGGGAATTACTGCGAAAGCTAGCGACGGCGGTAGAATCGGGGCCGATGTCGATCCGCGGAACCACCATCATCGTCAGGGGCGAAGTGCGGTCGTCGGCCGACCTGGCGATCGAAGGACGGATTGAAGGCAAGGTCGTCTGCGACGGGCTGGCCGTCACGCTCACGCCGGACGCCCACGTTGTTGGCGACGTGCTCGCGCGCGACATCACCGTGTCCGGGCGATCCGAGGGCCAGCTGGTCGCCTCGGAGGTCATCGACATCCGGGCCGAGGCCGACGTGTCCGGCCGGCTCATCACCAATCGGCTCATCATCAACGACGGCGCCCGGTTCAACGGGCACGTCGAGCCCCAGCACCTCGAAGCCGCGCTTCGGGTGGCCAAGTTCAATCGTCAGAAAGAGCGGGCGCGGTAGCACGCCCGTGCCGGCCCAGCCGCCTTTCACCCTTCACCGGCCGACCGGAGCCCCAGTTCTCGTTTACGACTCGCCGCACAGCGGACGGCTGTACCCGGAGGACTTCGGGGCCCGGGCATCGCTCGCCGAGCTGCGCCGCGCCGAAGATGCGTACGTAGACGAGCTGATTGCAGACACGCGGGACCTGGGTGTGGCCGTGCTGACCGCGACGTACCCCCGCACGGTCATCGACCTGAACCGGGCTGAGACGGACATCGACGAGTCGCTCCTGGCCGAGCCGTGGCCGGAGCCTCTCGCGCCCACCGACAAGTCGCGCCGGGGCATCGGCCTCATCCGCCGCTTCGTCGTGCCCGGCGTCGAGGTGTACGGCCGTCGGCTCGGCGTCGCCGAAGTGGCCGACCGGATCGAGCGCATCTACCGGCCGTACCACGGTGCGCTCGACGCGCTCGTGGCCGGCGCGCTCGCGGCGCACGGTCGCGTGGTGCACGTCAATTGGCATTCGATGAAGTCGGTGGGTAACGCCATGACGCCAGACGGCCCGGGAGCGCGGCGGGCGGACTTCGTCGTCTCGGACCGCGACGGCCGATCGGCGGGCGCCGAGGTGACCTCACTTGTGTGCGGCACGCTCGAGCGGCTGGGCTATCGCGTGTCGCGCAACACGCCGTACGCGGGCGGCGCGATCGTCGAGCGGATCGGCGATCCGGGCCGCGGTGTGCACAGCGTGCAGATCGAAATCAACCGCGCGCTCTACCTCGACGAGGCGCGCGTGGTGAAGACCAGCGGTGTCGACGCCATTCGGGCCGCCGTGCGCACGCTGACGCACGCACTCACGGCGCCGGCCGGTCCGGGACGGGCCTGAACTTCAGTGCACGGTGGGCGGCGAGGCGAACGCCGCCACGACCGGTTTGACGAGCGCCTCGAAATCCCGGTACGGCATGCGAATCGCGTCACGATGCGACCCGGCGTTGAAGACCACGCTCGGGCGGCCCGTCAGGCTGCGGTCCACCAGCACGTGCTGGCCGTAGAGCGGCCCGAACGGCGGCATCGCGCCGAGCTCGCAGTCTTCGAACATCGGTTGCATTTCCGATTCGCTCGCGAGGCGCACGTACTTCGCACCCAACGCATCGCGCAGGGCTTTCAGATCGAGATGGTAGTGCGCCGGCAGAACGGCCAGCATGGGCCGCTCGTCGGCGATGCAGACCACGGCTTTCGCCCAGTCTGCGCCGGGAATGTGAGTGACGGCCGCCTCTTCCTGGGCCGTGTACGCCAGCGGGTGCTCGATGACGTCGTAGCTCACGCCGGCCTTGTCGAGGTAGTTGCTGATGGACGCGGGGATGGCCACGGAGCGCCTCCTTTCAGGAGCGGGGCGTTCCCTCCATTCTACGCCCGTCGGCGGCCGCGCGGATCCACCTCTGCTACGGCCGGAAGCCCTGACGATCCGACCGCGCGGGCCGCCGACGGGCGCCTGCCTGGGCCGGACGCGACCCGTGCCGGGGGCCGGGCCTGTATCCGCGTCCGTGTCCGCCGGCCCGGTGCCGACCGGCCGGCGCTGCCGGAGCCATCCGTTCGGCGTCGGTCATCTCGAAGCCTTCCACGACGACCTGCTCGAGCGCCGACGGCAGCAGCCGCTCGATGTCGCGAAGCAGCCCGCGGTCGGCGGCCGACACCAGCGAAACCGCGCGGCCGGCGAGGCCGGCCCGGCCGGTCCGTCCCACGCGGTGAATGTAGTCGTCGGCCACGAGCGGCAGGTCGTAGTTGATGACGAGCGGCAGTTGCACGATGTCGAGTCCGCGCGCGGCAAGGTCGGTGGCCACGAGCACCATCACGCGTCCGGCCTTGAAGTCGCCGAGCGCGCGGTTGCGGGCGCCCTGGCTCTTGTTGCCGTGGATGACGGCCGCGCGCACGCCGGCCCGCTCGAGCGCTTCGCCCACGCGGTTCGATCCGCGCTTGGTCTTGCAGAAGACCAGCGCCTGGCCAACCGGCGGCTGCATCAGCAGGTGGCGCAGCAGCTCGCCCTTGCGACCGTCCGACACCGGGTGCGCCCGATGCGTCACCGTCGTCGCCACGACCTGCTCGGTCGAGACGTCCACGCGCTGGGGCTCTCGCGTGAACTGCGACGACAACTGCACGACCTCCTTCGAGAAGGTCGCCGAGAACAGCAGCGTCTGACGCTCGCGCGGCAGCGCGCCGAGAATGCGGCGCAGCGGCGGCAGGAAGCCCATGTCGAGCATCCGGTCGGCTTCGTCGAGCGTCAGGATCGACACCGACGACAGATCGATAGTGCGCCGCTCCATGTGATCGATGAGCCGGCCTGGCGTCGCGACGACGACGTCGACGCCGCGCGCGAGGGCCTGCACCTGCGCGCCCATCGGCACGCCGCCAAAGATGGCCGTGGCCTTCAGGTTGACGGGCGCTCCGTAGGTGACGAGGGCCTTGTGCACCTGCAGCGCGAGCTCGCGCGTCGGCACGAGCACGAGGCCGCGCGGCTTGCGCGACACGGCGCCGCGGCGGTTGGTCACGAGCAGTTGCTCGATCATCGGCAGGCCGAACGCCGCGGTCTTGCCCGTGCCGGTCTGCGCGCGGGCCAGCAGGTCGCGGCCCGTGAGCACGACAGGAATGGCTTCGACCTGAACGGGCGTCGGCCGGGAATAGCCCAGACGGGCCAGCGGAGTACAGAGTGCGGGCGTGAGCCCGAGGGACGAAAACGGCATGGAGAAAGCTCCTGAATGGCCTGGAGCGTTTTCCCGTACCGCACTGCAGGCTGACGACAAACGAACGAATGCGCATCACCCGGATGGGCGTGTGCATTTGGGCGATGGAACCTGTCGGTGGGAACCGTGAGCGACGGGCCGACTCACTCGGCCGTCATGTTCAAGCTACCAGCGGGAACGCTAAGGTGCCGCGCACAAACCCGACCATTCTAACCCGGATTGGCTTTTCGCGTTTTCAGGCCTGAAAACACCACCACCGTCTCCAGGAGGCCTCCTCTGAGAGGGCGACGAGGCCGGGTGCCGCCCTGGTCACGACGCTTCGAGGGCGCGCGCGATGGCCAGCGACAGGCGCTCCCACGCCTCGGTTTCGGTCCGGAGCTGCTTCCGGCCCGCCTTCGTGAGGGCGTAGTACTTCGCGCGTCGGCGGTTCTCCGATTCACCCCATTCCGACGAGAGCCATCCCCGTCGTTCGAGCCTGTGGAGCGCCGGAAAGAGCGACCCCGGCTTGACGTCGAACGTGCTGGCGGTCATCTGCTGAATCCGCCTCGAGACGCCCAGGCCGTGATGCGGTTCGAGCGCCAGCGCCTTCAGAATCAGCAGGTCCAACGTACCCTGCAAGAGGTCCATTCGCGACATGTGAGCCTCCGATGTCAGTCCTCGCGAAGCGCGTCGAGCGCACCGGTGCGCGTGGCGCCGCGTGCGGGCAGATAGCAGGCGAGGAGCCCGACGGCCGGGAGGAGCACGCCCACCGAAGCGAGCGTGGCCGGATCGGCCGGTTCGATGCCGTAGACGACCGAGGCCATGGCGCCGGAGAGCAGCACCGCGCCAACCAGGCCGAGCGCTGTGCCCGTCGCCGCGAGGAGCAGGCCGTGTCCGAGCAGGTGTCGCCGGAGGCGTCCCGGGTGCGCACC
The DNA here is from genome assembly GCA_963752045.1 of uncultured Acidobacteriota bacterium. Classification (GTDB taxonomy): domain Bacteria; phylum Acidobacteriota; class Vicinamibacteria; order Vicinamibacterales; family SCN-69-37; genus DATKDF01. The sequence goes on from CAVVWN010000008.1 coordinate 154,640, forward strand.
GAGCGCCAGCCGGATGCCAATCTCGCGCCGGCGTTCGGCGACGAAGACGCTCATCACGCCGTAGATGCCGACGGCCGCGAGCACGATTGCCGCGGCGGCAAACGTCGTGAGGAGCACCATGTAGAACCGGGGCCTGGCCGTAGCGGCGGCCACCACGGCCGCCATCGTCTGCACGTCCGAGATGGGCAGCCCGGGTTCGATCCTCCAGATCGCCTCCCGCACCGATGCGGTCAGCGGTTCCGGATCCCCGTCGGTTCGCACGACGAGCGTGAGGTACGCGAAGTGTGACGCCGGGCTGGTCAGGTGATCCGGGCTCTGCAGGAACGGCAGGTACATCTCTTCCTCGCGCGACTCGAGCCACTCCTCCCGCAGCGTGTCGGCGGCGATGCCCACGACGGTCATCCACTCCGGATCCGCACCGCCCCCGAGTGCGAACCGGCGTCCCAGCGCGTCTTCGCCAGGCCAGTGCTTGCTGGCGAAGTACTCGTTGATGACGACGACGCGCTCGGTGCTCATGGTGTCGGCGTACGAGATATCGCGGCCACGCCGGAGCCTCACGCCCATCGTGCCGAAGTAACCCGGCATCACCACTCGATAGGTCGCCGAGGGTCGCTCGGCCGGTCGCGGTTCCGGGCGACCCTCGATCTGGAATGACATCCCCCAGAGGTCGCCTGCGAGCGGCAGGTGATTGATGGCCGAGGCGGACGCTACGCCCGGCAGTGCTTCGACGGCCTCGAGAGCCGCCCGAAAGAAGGCGGGCCGGCGTCCCGGCTCGCCTGCCGGCGCACCGGTGACCGAGACGGTCATCGACAGGACGCCTGCCGGATCGAAACCCGGGTCGATGCTCTGCACTCGCAGGAAACTGCGGATCGTCAGCCCGGCGCCGGCGAGGAGCAGAATCGCAAGGCCGAACTGCGCCACGGTCAGCATGCCCCGGCCCCGACGGCCCTCGGCGTGACCCTCACCGGGCCGGACGGTCGTGGAGAGGGCCGAGCGCGCGGCACGAAGGGCCGGCGCGATCCCGAAGAGCAGTCCCGTCAGGATCGAGGCGGCGAGGGCGAATGCCACGACGCGTGCGTCGACGACGACCGTATCGAGCCTCGGCAAATCGGGCGGTCCCAGTGTCCTGAGGATGCCCACACCCCAGAAGGCCAGTCCGAGGCCGGAGAGCCCACCCGCGAGCACGAGCATGAGGCTTTCTGTGAGGACCTGCCGCACGAGCCGCCGCCTGGACGCGCCGAGCGCGAGGCGCATCCCGAATTCCCGGTACCGGGCGGCTCCGTGGGCGAGCAGCATGTGGGCGACGTTCGCGCAGGTCATGAGCAGCACGAACCCGACGGCGCCCAGAAGGAGTCCGAGCGCCCACCGGACGTCGCCGACCACGCGATCGGTCAGCGCGAGCGCCACGACGTCCTGGTTGCTCCCCTCGAACTGTTCCTCGAGACGCGCGGTGATGACGGACAGCTCCGCGCGCGCGCCCGCCAGATCCGCGTCCGTCCGCAGCCGGGCGAAAACGCGGAGGCTGCGGTCGCCCCGATTCCGCGAACGCGCGCCGAGCGACAGGGGCGCCCACAGCTCGGCTTCGGTCGCCCAGAACGGGGCGAACATGAAGCCGGCCGGCATGACGCCCACGACCGTGTGAGCCAGGCCGTCGAGCGTGATCGACCGGCCCAGGATTGCCGGGTCGCCGGCGAACCGACGTTGCCACAGGCGATGGCTCAGCACGACTTCCGGCGCCGCCACGGCCTCGTCGTCGCTGCCCGGGAAGTAGCGGCCAAGCTCCGGCGCGACGCCCAGCATCGGAAACATGCCGGGCGTGACCCGAAGCGCGTAGAGTTTCTCGGCTTCTCCGTCGCCGACAAAATCAGTGCGCCAGTACTCGGCCGCAGCCATCTCGCTGAATGACTGCATACCGGCCTTCCAGTCGAGGAAATTCGCGGAAGACACTGGCCCCGTGCCGCCGTGCAGGACGACGACCAGGCGTTCCGGATCGGCGTATGGCAGCGGCCGCAGCAGCACGGCGTTGACGACGCTGAAGACCGACGTGGCCGCGCCAATCCCGAGGGCGAGCGCGAGGATGGCCATGCCGCTCGGTACCGGCCGGCGCGTGATGATCCGCACGCCGTGGCGGGCATCGCTCGCAACGGTTGCGAGCCACGCGCCCGGCCGGGCTTCGCGAACGGTCTCGCTCACCTGCGTCGTGCCCCCGAGCTCGATGAGGGCCTCGCGCCTGGCCCGGTCGGCCGGGAGCCCCGCGCGCACTTTCTCGTCCACCATGAGATCCAGGTGCGCCCGGAGCTCGGTATCGAATTCGAAGTCGGCCCGGCGCCCGGTCCCGAGACCCCTCACGAGCTGACGCAGCCATCGGAGCATCCGCATCTGGTCATTCCTATCGAATGACTATATGAGTAGCGCGGACTCCTATCGAATGTCAATAGGAGATGGGGGCCTGCGGCGACGTCAGCTGCCAGGGGCCTCGTCGTCGGCCAGTTCGAACACCTCGTCGACCGTCGTGCCGAACGTCTTCGCGATGCGGAGCGCAAGCGCCAGCGACGGCACGTAGCGGCTCTGCTCGAGAAGGATGATGGTCTGGCGCGTGCAGCCGACCGCGTCGGCAAGCGCCTGCTGGGTCATTTCGCCATGCTCGAACCGGAGCCGGCGAAGCTGGTTGCGAACTTCGGCCTTTGGCATTGTTCAGCTCCGCCGGTAGCCGACGAGGATTCCAAGCGGCCACGCGAGCATGTTCGCCGCCAGACACGACCAGAAGATGAGGTGCAGGTACGGCATCGGGACCCCCGGCGTGCCCCGGAACGTTTCCTGGAGGCCGATGGTCCAGGCCGCGACCGTGAGGAGCATGAGCGCGCCCTGGAACATGGGGGCACGCGCCAGCACGGCCTTGTCGCGCTCGTCGAGCGCCGCGCGCCGCATCAGCCGGGTGGGAACGTAGACGGCCAGCACCGCGAAGAGCGAGAGACCGGCCAGCACGATGGCCGTGAACTGCATACGCAGCCGGTCATCGTTCATCACGGTTTCCGCGCCGTGGCTGATGACCAGCCAGGCAGCGGAGCCAACCACGGCGACTGCGGCCAGCGTGCCCCACAGGGCGAGGCGTTCGAGACTGGTGGCCGGCACGGGCTCGGCGCCGGCCGGCGGCCGGTCGGCCCGGATGTGGCGGGCCAACTGAACGCCAAACACCACGAAGAGCACGACGACGACGATGGCTATGAGAGGGAACAGCATGGTCAACTCCAGCCAACCGAATGTACGGTTGAGCATACTTAAAGTAATAAAAACATTACATAATGTCAAGTAAATAGTTCTTCATGTTCCGATTTGGACTGACGCATGGCACCTGGGGGCGCCAGTAGGAGAAGATCGTGGCCATGAGCACGCCTTCGACGCCCACCGGCATCCTCCGCGACCAGCACCGCAAGATCCTGAAGATTGCCGACGTGCTCGAGCACGTCCTCGGGACGGCCGGGGAGGCCGGGCCCGACTACGAGGCCGTCGACGACTGTGTGAGCTTCATCAGGCTCTACGCTGACGCGCTGCACCACGGCAAGGAAGAGGACCTGCTGTTCCCCGAGCTCGTCTCGCGCGGCATGCCGAAAGACGGTGGGCCGATTGCCGTCATGCTCCACGAGCATGCGGAAGGTCGAAAGTTCGCGAGAGCGATGGCCGCCGAGCTTGCGGCTGCGCGCGAGGGGGATGCCGAGGCGCGAACGCGCCTCGAGCGGGCGGGCCGCGGCTACGTGGCGCTCATCCGCGGGCACATCATGAAGGAGGACCACATCCTCTTCAACATGGCGGACCAGATGATCGACGAGCCGGCCTGCCGGAGCCTCTGCGCGGCCTACGACGGTGTGTGCCAGCGCCGGTTCGACGGGTGCACCGTGGCCGAGCTCGAGTCGATTCTCGCGCGCCTGGTCGAACGATACCCGTCGGCCTGAGCCCGGCGCTCGCCTCGGGCAGTCGTTCAGCGCGTGGCCGACTGTTCGACGAGGGCTTTGAGCCGGGCGAGGTCGGACGCCATGGCCGCGCGCATCGGTCCGCCGATCATCGACTCAGGCAGTCCCGGCGCGCGCATCTCCCCGACGTTCTGAATGCGCGCGACCGAGCCGCCGGCGGACCGTCCCACCTGGTAGACGATCGATCCGACGAACGGGCCGTCGAGAACGCGCAGCTCCAGGACGTGCGGGAAGTGAAACGCCACCACTTCGGTCGTCCACGAGATGTCCTTGGTGAAGAGGGTGCCGGCGCGCCGCACGCGCGCCCCGGGCTTGATGCCCGGGTCCATCACGTCCACCGTGCTGACGGCGGCCATCCAGTCGGGATCGCGATGCGGATCGAACATCACGGCGGCGATGTCGGCGGGCGAGGCGGCGATTTCGATTTCTGCAGTGACGTCGATCATGTCGTCGGATGTCCCTTCGGTCCTCTGGCCGTCTGAAGCCGGCCGCTCGGTCCGCCCGATGTCCTTCAGGCGGTGCGTTTGACGATCACGGCCGTCAGGTCGTCGGCCTGCGCGGCGCCGCCGACAAACGTCGTCACCGCATCGTACATCGTCCGGATGATCTCGTCGGGCGGCCGTGTGGCGGCCGATCGGATGGCGGCTTCCAGCCGGTCCATGCCGAACTCCTCGCCGCTCGTGTTTTCCCACTCGAAGAAGCCGTCGGTCATGAGTACGAGCATGTCGCCCGGCGCCATGGCCAGTGTCTGTGGCGGCCCGTACGGCATGCCCGGGACGACGCCGAACGGCACGCCGTGGGCGTCGAACTGCTGGACGCGGTCGTCGGCGGCCGTGTAGAAGACCAACGGCCCGTGCCCGGCCGAGAGCAGGTGCAACTGGTTCGTCTCGGGCTCGAGGAGCGCGGCGGCCACCGTCACGAGCTTTCCGGCGGGAAGGTCGTTGATGAGCACGTCATTCAGCCGGCTCATCGCGTCTCCCAGATCCGACGACACCGGCACGAGCGCGCGAGCATAGGCGCGACAGGCCGCTGCCATGAGCGCGGGGCCCACGCCGTGCCCGGTCACGTCGGCGAGCATGACGACGATGCGGCCGTCGGGGAGCCGCTCCCAGTCGTAGTAGTCGCCTCCGGTCTGATCGGCTGGCTGGTTCCATCCGGCGACGGCATACCGCTCGACGCGGGGTGGTGTGGCCGGCAGCAGTCCTTGCTGAATGGACCGGGCGAGATCGAGGTCCCGCTCGAGCTTCTCCTTCTGGGCTCTCGTGTCGGCCTCGCGCAGCGCCGCCGCGACGTGCTTGCGAACCTCTGCTGCCACGCCTCCGGCAATGAAGCCGCCGATGAGGATGAATGCCGCGTACGACCCATGGACAGGAAGTTCGAAATCGACCCCGTCGGCCGCCGGCGGATACGACGCGTAGATCCAGGCCGTCGCGCCGAGGTAGCCGGCCGCGGCCGACGCGCCAGTCAACCGCGAGAGCGCCGGGCTCAGCCGCAGGGTCGACAGCGTGATCAGGAAGAAGTAGACGAGCGCGGTCGGCGCCACGAGCGCCTGATAGGGCCTGAAGAACCCGCTTCCGGCCAGGATGATGATGGCAAGCGTCGGAATCTGCGTCTCGATGATCGTGCTGAGGAACCAGACGGCCGGCCGGAGCGTGCGTCCCTCGGCCAGTCGCCGGTTCACCATCCGTAACACGCCGAACTCGTAGGCGGCTGCCGCGCCGAGCAGCAGGAACGTGGGCGCCACGATCGCGTCGCTGCCAAAGGCGGGAGCGAAGATCAGCCGCGCGACCGATACCGCCGCAAGCGCCGCAAACGCCCACAGGAGGCCAATGACGCGCGTGCGCTCGCTTCTGAGCTCGGCGAGCTCGAACGCGCTGCTCTCGATGACCGGCGCCGCCATCTATCGCGGTTCCCGCTTCGGCATGAACGTGCCGTTCAGCATCCAGCTGACGACGCTGACCACGAGCGAACCGGCGACGGCCGGGATGAACCCGTCAATCGTGAAACCCGGAATGACGAGCGCGGTCAGCGCGAGACACAGAGCGTTCAGCACGAACAGAAACAGGCCGAGCGTCACGAGCGTAATCGGCAGCGTCAGCACGAACAGCACGGGCCGGACGAACGCGTTCACCAGGCCCAGGATGACGCCGGCCCAGAGCGCCGACCCGTTGTCGGCCAGGTTGAGGCCGGGCACTAGCCACGCCGCGACGATGATCGCGATGCCGTTGAGCAACAGGGTGGCGAGGAATCGCATCGGCCGATCTTAGGGCCCGTGAGGCAATAAGTGAAGCATACTGACGGCCGATGCATCCCGGCGGGCAGCGGTGTGCCGGTGAGGCCCCCGGAGGTCGTCGCGACATCGTCGTACCGCGGGGATAAGATTGGGACGGCTCGTTAGCTCAAGGAGCACCCGGAATGTCAGGACGTTCGCGGTGGCGGTGGAGTGGTCTGGCGGTCGTCGCCGCGGCGGCCGCGGCGGCGACGCTCGGGGCGTCGGAGCAGCCGCAGGGCGTGCGGACACGGCCGAAGCTCGTCGTGATGCTGGTCGTCGACCAGATGCGCACCGACTACATCGAGCGCTACGGGCACGAATGGACGGGCGGCCTGCGGCGGATTCTCTCGAGCGGCGCGTGGTACAGCCAGGCTGCGTACCCTTACTACAACACCGTCACCTGCGTCGGCCACGCGACCATCGGGACGGGTTCCTTTCCCTCCACGCACGGGATGATTCTCAACGAGTGGTGGGACCGCGCATCGGGCGCCCGACGCGCGTGCACGGCCGACGACGAGACGACCGCCATCGGCCTCGGCACCTCGGTTGCCGGCCGCGGGGAGAGCGCGCGCGCGCTGCGGGTGGCGACGCTTGCCGACGAGATGCGCGCGCAGCTCCCCGCCTCCCCGCGCGTGCTGAGCTTTTCGCTCAAGGCACGCTCGGCGATCGGCCTGGCTGGCCATCGCGGTGATGCCGTCATCTGGTTCGGCGGGCGTGGATTCGTCACCTCGTCTGCCTATGCCGCCGGACCCCTGCCGGGCGTCGCGGCGTTCGTCGGGCAGTATCCGATCGAATCCGATGCCGGAACGACCTGGAACCGGCTGCTCCCGGCCGACCGGTATCTGTTCGAATCGCCGGCCGTCGGCGTGAAGCCGCCCTCGGGCACGACGCGGGAGTTTCCTCATGTGCTCGCCGCCTCTGAAGGGAACGACGCCCGGACCTTCTACAGTCAGTGGCAGCGCACGCCTCTCTCGGACGCCTACCTCGCGCGGATGGCGCTTCACACGGCGCGTGCGTTCGAGGCCGGCCGGGGCAATCGCACGGACTTTCTCGCCATCAGCTTCTCGGCCCTCGACTACGTCGGCCACAACTTCGGGCCGCGAAGCCATGAAGTGCAGGATGTGCTCCACCGGCTCGACCAGACGATCGGCAGCCTGCTCGAAGGTCTCGACCAGCTCGCAGGCGCCGGCAACTACGTCGTCGCCCTGTCGTCGGACCACGGCGTCGCGCCGATTCCCGAGTACGCGGCGAGCGTTGGCCTCGACGCCGGCCGCCGGTCGAGCGCGGCGGTCACCGAGGCCGTCGAAGCAGCCCTCGCGCCGCTCGGCCCCGGGAAGCACGTCGCAACGACGCTCTACACGGATGTGTATCTCACCGAAGGCACGTGGGAGAAGCTCCGCGAGCGGCCCGACCTCGTTCGAGCTGTCAAGGCGGCGGTCGAGGGCCTCGACGGTGTGAGTCAGGTGTTCACGCGCGATGAGATCGCGACGATGGCGTTCCCGGACGGGTCGGCGGGTGACCGGATGGCGCGCGGCTACTATCCCGGCCGGAGCGGCGACCTGCTCGTTGCGCCGCGACCGTACTGGATTGCCACATCGGACGGCACGACGCACGGCACCGGGTACGACTACGACGTCCGCGTGCCGGTTGCGCTCATGGGGCCGGGTATTGCGCCCGGCGAGTATCTGGAAGCGGTCACGCCGGCCGATCTGGCGCCGACGCTGGCGCACCTCATCGGCGTGACGCTGCCCAGTGCCCAGGGGCGTGTGCTGGCCGAAGCGCTGACCGGCGCAAAGTAGCTCGGGACGGCCGGGCGCCGGCCCACCGCGGGGCGGGCTGAAGCCCGCCCCTCCGACACCCGACGACCCATCGGCTTCGTCAACGCACGTGGCCACCGGTGGCCACCGGGGTTAGTCCGCGAACAGGAAGTAGTCGTAGACCGCACGCGCGATCTGCGCGATGACGGGCTCGACGTCAGCCGACGGCCGGCGCGATCCTTTCACGAAGATGGCAAGCGCCACGTGCCCGGCTCCGCCGGGCAGCGTGATGATGCCGACGTCGTTCGTCGTGCCGCCGATGGTGCCGGTCTTGTGGCGCACCTCGGTGCCCGGCGGCAGCATGCCCTTGATCCGGCCCGGCCCGGTCTCGCATCGCCGCATGATGTCGAGCAGCTGCGCCGTGCTCGCTTCGCTCAGGGCCGATCGGATCCAGATCGTCCTGAGCAGATCGGTCATGCCTTCCGGCGTCGACGTGTCCCTCGGGTCCGTCTCGAACGCGGCGGCCGCTGCCCGGCGTGCCTCCGGCTCCACGCTCCGCGAGAGCTCCCGGTAGCGTTCCGGTGTCCATTCCTGTTCGGGCGGCAGGGTCACGCCTGACCAGTCCGCGATCAGGCGGATGGTCGGCCGGTCCACGCGGATGCCGGTGATGCCAAGCTCTCCCAGCCGGGTGTTGACGGCTGCCGGCCCGCCGGCCGCCTCGAGGACGAGGTCGGTGGCGCTGTTGTCGCTGATGAGCAGCATCAGCTCCACGAGGTTCAGGAGCGAGAGCGACACGCCCGGGTCGTTGAGCAGGTGGCTGATCTCGCCACTGCCGGGGTGAAGGTCGGCGGGCGCGAGCGTCACCATGTCGTCGAGCCGCACCTCGCCCTCGTCGACGCGATGGAAGAGCTGCACGGCCACCGGAACCTTGAAGGTGCTCGCCATCGGGAAGGGCTCGTTGCCGTTGATCGAAAAGGCGGACTGCGTCTCGAGGTTGACGGCCGACACGCCCACACGGCCGCCGGCCGCCTGTGACAGGCGCTCCACTTCATCGACCAGCCGGACGAGGCGCGTGCCCGGCGCTTGAGCGGCCACGAGCGCTCCGGCAAGGATGGCGATCGCGGTGACGGACATCGGCAGGCGGGTACAGCGGCGCGTCATGGGTGGCTCCTGGTCACGGTCCGGGCTCCGGCCACAGCTCTTCGGCATGGACGATGTGCCGAAGCTGGTGGCGCGGAATGATGACGAACGTGGAGTAGAGGTTGTAGCGGACGCGTTCGGCAAACGGCGACGCCAGGCGCACCCTGTCGATCGGCAGCCCGTCGGCCGACCGCACAAACAGCAGCAGCTCGCGTTGCAGGCGGTCGAAGTCCGCGACGATCTTCTCGAAGGGCTCGAGGCTCCCGGGCACGAAGGCTGGCGGTGTCTTGACGCTGCCGAGCCGGAACCGGCCGATCCGCTTCTGCGGACCCACGAGCATCGAGAGCAGCCAGCCGGCCAGGTCGCGGCGGTATTTCCGCGAAACCGGGCCGCCGAGCCGCCGTGCCTCCTCGAGCGCAGTCCGGATGCGGGGAGCAAAGGCCTCGGAGGTGATGTTCAGGTGCGCGACGCCTTCGGCCACCGACCAGCGTTCCGGGTCGCGCCGCTCGGCGGCCCGCTCGGGCCCCAGCCGGTCCGCCAGCCGATGCAGCCGCAACTCGGCCTCTTCGAGCGCAGCGATGACGCGAACGAGCTGATCATTCACCATGCACCCCAAGCGCCCTTCACTCCATGCACCCCAAGCGCTTTTCACTCCATGCACCCCAAGCGCCCTTCACTCCAAGCACCCCAAGCGCCTTTCACTCCAAGCCGTCCGCCCTTCACACCCCAAACACCCTGTCTCCCGCATCCCCGAGCCCCGGCGTGATGAACCCGTGCCTGTTGAGCCGCGGGTCGAGGGCGGCTGTGAAGATGCGGGTGCCCGGATGGGCCTCGAGCACGCGGTCGACGCCGGGCGGCGCGGACACGATCGTGGCGACGCGCACTTTCTTGGCGTGACGTGAGCGAAGCAGCGCGATTGCCGTGCTCGCGCTGCCGCCGGTCGCGAGCATCGGATCGAGCAGGATCACGTCGGTGCCGGACAGATCGTCCGGGATCTTGGTGAGGTAGGTGTGCGTCGCCAGCGTGATCTCATCGCGTTTGAGGCCGATCACGGCCACGGTGGCACCTTGCAGCACCGCCTGGAAGCCGGGCAGCATGCCGAGCCCCGCACGCAGGACGGGCACGAGCACGACCGGGCGCTTGAGCGTCCATCCGCGCGACGAGGCGAGCGGCGTCTGGACGCGCCGGGGCTTCACGGGCAGGTCCCGCGTGACTTCGTAGGCCATGAGCAGGCTTACTTCGTGCACGACTGCGCGGAACTCGTGGGTGGATGTGCGCCGATCGCGAAGGCGGGTGACGGCGGCACGAATCAGCGGGTGGTCGAGGACGGTCAGCATCTGCTCATCCTATCTCCGGCCCATACCATGCGACCGTGCCGAGAGGATATGCACTCGGCCGCCTGCCGTCCAGACGTAGGATGAAGTCATGGACGTGGTCGTCCTGCTCCACGGGCTCTGGCGTTCGAAGTGGTCGATGGCATGGCCGCTCTACCAGGTTCGCCGGGCCGGCTTCGAGGCCGTGGCCATCACCTACCCGTCGCGGTCGCAGCCGATCGAAGGGCTCTCGCGCCATGTCGCCGAGCGTCTGCCAGCGCTGGCCGACGGGCGCGTCCACTTCGTCACCCACTCGCTCGGTGGGCTCGTGGTGCGGCATCTGGCTCGCACGAGCCCCCACGTGCGCGTCGGCCGCGTCGTGATGATCGGCCCGCCCAATCAGGGCAGTCGACTGGCTCGCCGGCTGGCCCGGAGCCGCACGATGCGGCGGCTGGCCGGCCCGGTCGGCCCGCTCCTGGCCGCCCCGCCCGACGAGATCGCCAGAAGACTGGGCCCCGTCGACTTCGAGCTGGGCGTCATCGCGGGTGACGTGCGGCGCAGCGTGCTCTCCGGATGGCTCGAGGGTCCGAGCGATGGCCGGCTGCTGATTCCCGAAACGCAGACCGAGGGCATGACGGACTTCGTCGCGGTCCGCCGCGGCCATGCGCTGCTCATGAACGACCCGCGGACGATCGAAGAGACCATTCACTTTCTGCGCCACGGCAGGTTTCGCCGGCCCGACAGGTAACGGCTTTAACCGGGGCCGTGGTGCGCTAAGATCGCGCTGATTTCGTCCGGAAGGAGAAGGAGTCCCATGCGCCGCTTCACAGTCCCACTGCTGTTGCTCCTGTCGATTGCCGCGTTGGCGCAGGTCAGGGCCCAGACGGGCCAGTCGGCGCCGGCTCCGGCCGTCGACCCGGCCCTCTTCGACGGCCTCAAGTTCCGGCTCGTCGGCCCGTCGCGCGGTGGGCGGGTCACCACGGTCACCGGCGTGCCGTCACAGCCTGCCACGTTCTACATGGGCGTGGCCAGTGGCGGCGTGTTCCGCACGACCGACAGCGGGCGCACCTGGTTGCCCATCACCGACGGGAAGGTACCGGTCGGCTCGACGGGCTCGATTGCCGTCGCCGACTCGAACCCGAACGTCATCTACCTCGGGACCGGATCGGACGGCGTGCGCAGCAACGTGTCCACCGGACGGGGCGTCTACAAGACGACCGATGGCGGCGAGACCTGGACGTTTGCCGGCCTCTACGACGCCGGGCAGATTGGCGCGGTCCGGATTCACCCGACCAACCCCGACGTGGTCTGGGTGGCCGCGATCGGCGACATCTTCAAGCGCAACGACGAGCGCGGCGTGTTCAAGACGACCGACGGCGGCCGCACGTGGCGGAAGGTGCTGTACCTGTCCGATCAGATCGGGGCGATGGACGTCGAGCTGCAGCCGGGGAACCCCGACGTGGTCTACGCCTGGATGTCGCGGCTCGAGCGCAAGCCCTGGACGATCATCAGCGGCGGGCGCGAGGGCGGCTTCTACAAGAGCACCGACGGCGGCGAGACCTTCGCGAAGATCTCCGGCGGCCTGCCCTCGGGGCTCATCGGCAAGGGCAATCTCGCGGTGACGGCGGCCAACGCGCAGCGCATCTACGCGCTCGTCGAGGCCGAACCGGGCGGCGGCATGTACCGGTCGGACGACGCCGGCGCGACGTGAGGCGCTGCCGATCACCAGGCCGCGATGATTCAGCGGCCGTTCTACTACACGACGCTCGGCGCCGATCCCACCAACGCCGACGTCGTCTACGCCGGGGCCGAGGGCTTCTGGCAATCGGTCGATGGCGGCCAGACGTTCCAGTCGCTCCGCACGCCCCACGGCGACAACCACGACATCTGGGTCAGCCCGAATGACGGCAACATCATGATCCAGTCGAACGACGGCGGCGCGAACGTCTCGACCGACGGCGGCCGCACGTGGTCGACCCAGTCGAACCAGCCGACCAACGAGATCTACGGTGTGTGGGTCGACGACCAGTTCCCCTACAAGATGTACGGCGCCCAGCAGGACAGCTCGACGATCATCATCGACAGCCGGGCCGACCCGTTCGACCTGGAGGACTGGCGCGGCGGGCCCGGCTGTGAGACGGGTCCGATCATTCCGCATCCGCTCGATGCGAACATCGTCTACGGGTCGTGCAAGGGCCAGTACAGCTGGATGAACCTCGAGACGGGGCAGGAGAAGAACTACTGGGTCGGGGGGCAGTCGCTCTACGGCAACGCCGGCGGGGATCTCATCTACCGCATGCAGCGCGTGTCGCCGATGGCGCTCTCGCCGCACGACCCGAACGTCCTGTACTACGGGTCGCAGTACGTGCACCGCACGCGCGACAAGGGCGTCACGTGGGAGAGGATTTCACCGGACCTCACCTGGTTCCCCGACTGCTGCCAGGGCGCGAGCGGCGAGCCCATCACGCGCGACGTGACGGGCGAGGAGTTCTACAGCACGCTGTACGCCATCACCGAATCGCCGCTCGAAGCCGGCGTCATCTGGACGGGCGCCAACGACGGGCCGTTCCACGTGACGCGCGACAACGGCCGGACGTGGACGAACGTGACGCCGAAGGATCTCGCCGAGGGCGGCCGCGTGCAGTGGATCGAGGCGTCGCCCCACCGGCGCGGCTCGGCCTACTTCGCCACCTACCGGTACCTGCTGGGCGACTACAAGCCGTACATCTACCGCACCGACGACTACGGGCAGACGTGGACCCTGCTGACGCCGGGCACGAACGGGATTCCGGCCGACTGGCCCACGCGCGTGGTCCGCGAGGACCCGGACCGTGAAGGCCTGCTCTATGCCGGGACGGAGTTCGGGATGTTCATTTCGTTCGACAACGGCGCGCGCTGGCAGCCGTTCCGCCTGAACATGCCGCACGTGCCGATCACCGACATCAAGGTGTACCGGAAGGACCTCGTCGTGTCGACGCAGGGCCGCGCGATGTGGGTGCTCGACAACATCAGCATGCTGCACCAGGTGGGCCCCGAGACCCCGGCCGCGAGCGCGCGCGTGTACAAGCCGCGCGACGGCTATCGCACGCGTGTCAGCCCGGCGACGCTCTCGCCGATGGTGGAGTACTTCCTGCCTGCGGTGCCGGCCGGGCCGGTGACCATCGAGATCCTCGATGCCGACGGCCAGGCCGTGAACCGCTACAGCAGCGACGCGCCGGCGGGCGGCGGCCGGGGCGGCCGCGGCGGTCGTGGCGGCAGGGGAGGCGGCCGCGGCGCGGCTCCCGACATCGATCCGGACATGATGGAAGGCCGGATGCCGGGCGTCGAACCGGTGGTCCTCGCGCGGGTCGGCAAGGCCAGGGGGCTCAACCGGTTCGTGTGGGACGTGCGCCACGCGAACGGGCTGCAGCCGGCGCCGGGCGCCTACCAGGCTCGCGTGACGATTGACGGGCAGGCCTACACGCAGCCCTTCAACCTGCTGATCGACCCACGCCTGGCCCGCGAAGGGCTGACGGCGGCCGACCTCCAGGAGCAGTTCGACTTCAACGTCCGCATGCAGGCGATGGTCGAAAGCGTGGGGCAACTGACCACCGAGGCGCAACGGGCGCTGCAGCAGGCGCAGACGGCTGGTGATGCGGCCAAGGCTGCCGCGCTCGAGGCCGTCGTCGGCAAGCTCCTCGATCAGCCGGTCCGCTACGGCAAGCCCGGGCTGCGCACGCACGTGAATTACCTCTCGCGGATGGTCACGGGCGTCGATCAGAAAGTCGGGCGCGACGCGCTCGAGCGCGCCGACGTCCTCCAGAAGGAACTGGACGCGGTTCGCGCCGAATTCACCCGGCTGCGGTAGAAGGGGACGGGTCTCGATCTGTGGAGAACTCCGGGGACATCACTGCCTCCTCGTCTCCGGAGTCTTCCACAGATCGAGACCCGTCCCCCTTTGCGCTTCGCGCTTCTGGTCTCGTCAAGCGCTACGGTGATCTCGTTGCCGTCGACGGCATCGATCTCGCCGTCAGGCGAGGCACCTGCATGGGCCTGCTCGGTCCGAACGGCGCCGGCAAGACCACGACGATCGAAATGCTCGAGGGGCTCAAGAAGCCCGACGCGGGGGCGATCGAGATTCTCGGCCTCGACTGGGCATCGGGCGGCGATCGGATCCGCGAGCGCATCGGCGTCCAGCTTCAGGAGACCAAGCTCGAAGACAAGATGACCGTGCTCGAGGCGGTCACGCTCTTCGCGGCCTTCTATCGGCGTCGCCGCCCGCCCGACGAGGTGCTGGCGGAGGTGGGGCTCGAGGAGAAGCGGCACGCGCGGTACGAGAACCTCTCCGGCGGCCAGAAGCAACGGCTCGCGCTCGCGTGCGCGCTCGTCAACCGGCCCGATCTGCTCTTTCTCGACGAGCCCACGACCGGGCTCGACCCGCAGGCGCGTCGCCGCGTCTGGGAGATCGTCGAAGGCTTCGTCTCGGCCGGCGGGACGGTCGTGCTCACGACCCACTACATGGAGGAGGCCGAGCGGCTCTCCGACGAAGTGGTCATCGTCGATCGGGGCCGTATCATCGAGGCCGGTTCGCCGCGTGACGTCGTGGCCAGGCTCGGCGCCGAGGCAGTCGTCGAGCTGCACGTGGGCGACGACCCGGCGGCCGTGGCGGCCTTCGGCGACGACGAGCTTCGGGCGCTTCCCGGCGTGCGGGCCGTGCGTCGAGAGCCGGGTGTCATCGTGCTGTCGACGACCGAGGTTCAGGCGAGCGTCGGCGCGCTGCTCGCACGGCTCTCCGCCGACGGCATCGCGCTCGAGGACCTGCGCACGCACCGGCCGACGCTCGAAGACGTGTTCGTGTCGCTCACGGGAAAGCACCTGCGCGATGGCTAGGCTCGAAGAGACACTCGCGCTCGCGCGCGTCCGGACGCTGCTCATCTTCCGCGTGCCCGAAATCGTGTTCTGGGTGTTCGCGTTTCCCATCATTCTCGCCGTCGTGCTGGGCTTCGCGTTCCGGGAGTCGGGGCCGGCCGGCAGCCCGATTGGCATTCAGCCCGGACCGGGAGACGAGGCGCTGGCCGTGCGCCTCGCGGAGGAACCCGGCGTGGACGTGCGCCGGTTCGCCGATGTCGAGGCCGCGCGCCTCGCGCTTCGAGGCGGCAGCATCGACGTCCTCGTCGAAGGCGGCGCGCCGCCCGTGCTCCACCTGCATCCGGGCCGGCAGGAGTCTGAAACCGCGCGCCTCCGCGTGCTGCGGGCGCTCGAGCTGCCTCCGCCGGCCGAGCGCCCCGAGTCGGCGCGCGTCGAGGCGGTCGACGAGGCCGGGTCACGCTACATCGACTTCCTGATCCCCGGTCTGCTGGGCTTGAACATCTACGGCACCGGCCTCTGGTCGATCGGCTTTGGCGTGGCCGACGCGCGGCAGAAGAAGCTGTTGCGCCGGTATCTGGTGACGCCGATGCGCAAGTCGTCCTATCTCGCTTCGTTCATGATCTTCAGGCTGCTGTTTCTCACGCTCGAACTGGCGTTGCTCACGAGCTTCGGCGTCTGGGTGATGGGCGTTCCGCTCCGAGGCAGCCTCTTCGCGTTCGGTCTCGTCGCGCTCTTCGGCGCCGTGGCATTTGCCGGCGTCGGGCTGCTTGCCGTTTGCAGGGTGAAGACGATTGAGGGCGCATCCGGCATGATCAACGTCGCCACCATTCCCGTCTGGCTCGGATCGGGTGTGTTCTTCTCGTACGAGCGGTTTCCAGAGGCGGTTCATCCGCTCTTCCGGGCGCTGCCGCTCACGCCGCTCAACGACGCGCTGCGCGCCATCATGCTCGACGGCGCCGGCCTCTCGGGGGTCGTCCCCGAGCTTGCCGTCATCCTGATGTGGGGCGTGCTCAGTTTCGCCCTGGCGCTGCGCCTGTTCAGATGGGACTGACCATCCTCGTCCTGCTGGCCGCCTGCGTGCTGCGGGCCTGGCACCTGCTGCTCGTGCGGCTCGTGCGCGGCGAGCCGTCGGAGGTTGCCTGGTGGCTGGCCGCCGTCTTCGGCCTGCTCCTGGCTGCCCGCGTTGTCGGCCGGCGGCGCCCGACGACCGCGACCGGGGCAGCCGGGCGCTGGCAGTCCTTTGCTGCATCCCTCGACGGCCCGGCGCTCGCGATGGCGGCCTTCGTGCTGCTGCTCGTCTGGCTGTTCGACCTCGGGTTCGAGCGGGCGGCCTCGGACGGCCGTGAGTACTTCGTCCAGGTGCGCTCGCTCGTGCTCGACCGCGACCTCGACTTCGCCAACGAGAACGCCGTGTTCGGCGTCCGCGGCACGGCCGGCCTTTACGCGTTTGGCGCGCCCCTGCTCTGGGCGCCCTTCTTCATCGCCGCGCACCTCTCGCTGAGTCTTCTCAACCTGTTTGGAGCCAGCTTCGCGCTCGAGGGTTTCAGCAACCCGTACCAGCGCGCGATTGGCCTCGGCACGCTGGTTTACGGCGCGGTCGGCCTCGCGCTGATCTTCCGGATGCTCTCCACCTTCTTCACGCGCGGCCTGGCGGCATTTGCCACAATCGCGCTCACGAGCGGCTCCTTCCTCATCTGGTACCTCACGGTCGACAACTCGATGGTGCACGGCGTGTCGATGTTCGCGACGACGCTGTTCCTGTTCGCGTGGCATCGCGCCGGACGTACGCCGTCGGCCGGGCGATGGCTGGCCATGGGCGCGGCGGCTGGCCTGATGGCGCTCGTGCGCTGGCAGAACGTGCTCTTTGCCGCCGCGCCGCTCGCGGTTCTGGCCTGGGATGCCATGCGATCCTCGGCCTCGGGCCGGCCTGGCGCGCGCGCCGGCGAGCTCCTTCGACACCTGGCCATCTTCGCGGCGTCGGCCACGGTCGTGTTCCTCCCGCAACTGTTCTTCTGGAAGGTCGTGCGGGGCGGGTGGTTCGACATGCCATCTGCCGAGCACGGCATGGGCGCCACGGGCCTGCACGTGGCCGACGTGCTCTTCTCGTCGAACCACGGGCTCCTGTCGTGGTCGCCCGTCGTGTATCTGGCGCTGCCGGGGCTGCTGCTCTTCGCGCGGCGCGACGCTCGCCTCTTCGTGGCGCTTGCCGCCGGTTTCGCCGCGCAGCTTCTCGTCAACGGCGCCGTGGACGTCTGGTGGGGCGGGGCGGGCTTTGGCGCCCGCCGGTTCGCCAACTGCGCGCTGGTCTTCGCAATCGGGCTGGCCGCCGCGCTCGACTGGGCCCGCCGGCGACCGCTGGTCGCGCCGGCCGCCGTGCTCGGAGCGCTGGTCTTGCTCAACGCGTCGGTCATGATCGACGTCAGGCGGGGCCGTCTGCCCGCGTCCGAGGGAATCACCTTCGACGCCATGCTCGATTCGGCGTACGAACGCGTCGGCAATCCGTTCGCGTTTCCCATGAACGCCTGGGTGGCCTGGCGGTACGGCGGGGGAGCCGCGCTCTACGACCGGCTCGAGGGCCGCACCTTCAACAATCTGCTCATCGACGTTGGCGAGCCGGGCGACGCGCCGTTTCTCACCTCCGGCTGGCACGACCGGGAGCGGGCGCCCGACGTCTCGTTCCGCTGGTCGGCCGGGATGGCGTCTTCGCTCGTCGTGCCACTCAAGGAGGCCGTCTCCTACCGGCTCGCGCTGCGGTGCGCGCCCTTCGCTTATCCCGGCGCTCCCGACCAGACGATGGACGTGGTGGTCAACGGCCGGACGGTGACCGTGATTCGGTTGGGGCCCGGGTGGAGTGAACCGGCGGTGTCGCTCGAACCGGGGATGCTTCGCGCGGGCCTCAACCGGTTCGACTTCCGGTACGGCTACAGCCGCTCGCCGCGCGAGGTGGGTCAGGGCGACGACCCGCGCGAGCTCGCCGTCGAGTGCGACTGGATCAGGCTGACCCGGGAGTGAAGTCTGCCCGGGCCGGCTGAAGCCGGCCCCTCCGGCTGTCGGCCCGCAAAAGAAAAGAGCGGGGATCCAGGGGACCCCCGCTCTTTTGTCGTCGTCGGCGGTCCGGATGTCGCCATCCGGACCGCCGCATGTCTGTGAGCTTAGAAGCCCACGCGGAAGCCGATGAAGAACCGCCGCGGATCCAGGAACCGGAGCGGCTCCTGGTAGGAGACGCCGCCGGTGCCTGCGAGCACGTCCTGCAGGCGGGTGGCGTCCTGGGTGTTCGTCAAGTTGAAGATGTCGACGAACGCCTCGACGCGCGCCTGCTGGACGCGCAGCACGTACTGCACGCGCACGTCAATCTGGCCCCACGACGGGTTGGTGAGCGAGCCCACCGCATCTTCGGCGAGCCACCGCTGCGAGACGCCGTTGAACTCGTACGGAACGCTCACCCGGTACGGGAGGTTCCGGCCGGATGCGGCGAACGTCTTGCTCGCGATCGTGCCCGAGTTCCAGCGGTAGCCGAAGCCGAGCTGGAGCCCGAAGTCGAAGTCGTACGATCCGCCCATCTTGAAGAGGTGACGAATCGAACCCGGCTGCTTTCCGTACTGGTTCGGCGCGCGCGGATCCAGCCAGAGCACGTCGCCCTGGAAGTCGGCGTTCGAGTCGGAGTTCGAGTTGCCCATCGCGTCGTTGAACGTGTAGGAGAGGAGCCCCTGCCAGCTGTTGGAGTAGCGCTTGCGGAGCACGAACTCCACGCCGTCGTAGTCGCGGGCGCCGCCTTCGAGCGTGGCGATGAAGAAGTTCGCCTGCGGGAACTCCGTGTACCCGAAGTAGCCCGGCCCGAGGTACAGCGAGCCTGGCGCGTTCGGATCACCCGGGTACTGGTCGCTGTAGAGGTGGTGGTCGTAGTCCTCCAGGATGTCGCGGGTGTTGCGGTGGCTGTAGGTCACTTCCGCGCTCATGTTCCGCCCGAGGTCGACCTCGTAGCCGACCGAGTAGTCGTCGGTGTAGGGCGTCTTGGTCGTGGGCGCGAAGAACGCGTCCTGCGATACCGAACCACCGCGCGTGCGGTAGTTCACCCACTCGCCGAGCGCGTAGACCTGCTCTTCGCGCACGCGGCCGCTGATGCTGCCGGCGAACGCGGTCATGTTGGTGCGGACCGGGTCGTAGTAGCGACCGTAGAAGGCGAAGACCTTCTGGCGTCCGTTGCCGGTCAGATCGTACACGGCGCTCAGGCGCGGCGCCCAGGCCCAGTCGAACGTGAAGATCTTGGTGCCTTCACTCGCATAGTGCGCCCACCGCTCGGTGCGCACGCCCAGATTGAGCGTGAGCTGGGAAATCCGCCACGTATCCTGGGCGAAGAAGCTGGCGCCGTCGGCCTTGAAGTCCTGCGCGCCGTCCTGCACCTGCGCGATGCGGTAGTAGTTGATCTGGTTGTTCGGGTTGCCGGACGTGCTGCTGTAGTTGAGCGCCACGCCGAGCTCGCCGGCTGCAATCGTCCCGTCCTGGTTCAGATCGAACGCCTGGTAGAACGCGTTCCGGTTGGGGAGCCCGTTCACCGTGGCGATGAACCCGTTGTAGTCGCTCGTATTGGTCGGGTCGAACCGCAGGCTGCCGCTGTAGGAGCCCGTGGCCGCCTGGAGCGCCGTGATGCCGGCGAGATCGGTCACAAACGAGGTGTAGAGCGCGCCGCCAACCGTCGTGGAGTTCAGGAACCGGCCGTAGCGGTTGAACTCGAACCCGCCCTTGATGGTGTGCTGACCCACGAGGTACTGCAGCGAGGCGCTGACACCGCGCGTGCTGCGAATGTCCTCGTTGTCCGTGCCGAAGCCGCCGCGCTGCTCGTCTGCGAGCGTGCGGACGGCGCCCGACGCGTACTTGATGCTGTTCGAGGCTTCGCGAATCACCGCGAGGTCCGTCACCTCACCATCGTGCTCGGTGTACGAGATGTCGAAGAGCGCCGTGCCCCAGAGCCGCTGATAGCTCAGGCCCCAGCGGTTGCCGCCCTGCGTGCGCGACCGGTCCTGCGCGTTCGTGATGGTCCGCTCGATCCGGCCCGAGATGTCGCTCGGGTCGTTCAGGAAGATGAACGACAGCGTGTCGTTGCTCGTGGGCGTGTAGGTGCCCTTCGCGTACCACTGGTCCTGGTTGTTGTCGACCGTCCGCAGGAACTGGTTCGTGTCGAGCGCGGTCACGTCGTCGGTCCGCGAGAGACGCCGGTAGCTGCCGAAGAACCACGCCTTGTCGCGCACGATTGGCCCGCCAATCGTGAACGCCGTGTCGTAGGTCGAGAAGACGTCGGCCTCCGAGTTGATGTTCTCGGACTGGAGGCTGTCGTTCTGGAAGAAGTAATTCGCCGAGCCGTGGAACGTGTTGCTGCCCGACTTGGTGACGACGTTCGTCAGCAGGCCGGCCGCACCGACGTATTCAGCCGGGATGGCGCCCGTGAGCACCTTCTGTTCCTGGATGATCTCGGTGTTCAGGTTGGCGCCGAACGTGCCCGTCTGTCCGTCGGTCACGTTGATGCCGTTGAAGTAGTAGAAGTTGTCCGTCGACACACCGGTGTTGCCGCCAATGTCGCTGTAGTTGATGCCCGACTTCGACGCCGGGTTGCCCGCCTGCTTCGGGTCGTCGGGCAGGACGCCCGGGACGAGCTGCAGGTAGCTCTGGTAGCTCCGGCCGGTGGGCAGCGACTCGGTCAGCTGCAGCGTGATGTCCGCGCCGCGCGTGGCCGTCGTGGTGTCGACAAGCGGCGTTTCCGCGCGCACCTGCACCTGCTCGCTCACGCCGCCCACGGTCAGCGTGACGCTGAGCGAGGTGACCTGGCCCGAGCGGACGAGAACGTTCTCGTATCGGTTCGAGTTGAAACCCGTGATCGATGACGTGACGATATAGCGCTCCGACGGCTGCAGAGCCGGAATCACGGCCCGGCCCGTGGCGTCGGTGACCGCCGTGCGTTTGGTCGTGCTGTCTGCGGCCTCGGCCGAGACAAGAACGCCCGGGATGGCCGAACCGCTCGAGTCGAGGACCACGATTTCAATGGTGCCGGTCCCGACGACCTGAGCGTTGGCAGTGCGCGCGCCCACCAGCGCGAGCAACATGCCGAGTGCAACGATAGAGCCTCGCTTCATTCAATCCTCCTGGTCCATACACAGAGGTATGCGACCACGTGCCTAGCAACGTTCGTTAACGATTAGAAGAAACCGAAACCGAACAAGTTTACGCGAACGTTGCCCTTTCAGCCAGATCCATATGGGGTCGCCATTGTCAGGAATTCGCGGAGATTGCACAGTTCTGCACGCCCACGGTCGAAACTGTCCACTATTGAGGTCGGTTTTCTCGATTGGGGGCTCGGGTGGCCCGCGCTGGGACGGGGATAGCCACATCAGCTAACATCAGCCCCAAACTCGGACCTGGCTCCCCACCAGAGGTACCCCGATGACTTGCAAGGGTGTGCTGTCCGCGTGTGTCTTTGCCGTCCTCGCTTTGGTCTCCTGGAGCGGTTCCGCGCTCGCCCAGATGGGGCCCACGGCGTCGATCACCGGGGTCGTCGTCGACGCCCAGGGCGGGGGTGTGCCGGGCGCGTCGGTGGTCGCTGTCAGCGAAGCCACGAGCGATCGCTACGAGGTCGTGTCGCAGGCGGCGGGTGCGTTCACGATTCCCGCCATCAGGCCGGCGTCCTACACCGTCACGGTCATGCTCCAGGGCTTCAAGAAGGCCGAGATCACAGGCATCGTCGCCTCGTCGGGCAATCCGGCGTCGGTCAGACTGGTGCTGGAAGTCGGCGCGCTCGAGGAGACCGTCGTCGTTCGAGGCTCAGCTGAGACTATTCAGCGGCAGTCTGCCGCCGTATCCGGCTCCTTCGACCAGGCGCAGATCGACCGCCTGCCTCTGCCCAATCGCAACCTGCTCGACCTGGTGACGACGCTGCCCGGCGTCAGCACGCCGGCCGGCAACCGCAACTCGACCATCAACGGGCTCCCGCAGGGCACGATCAACATCACGCTCGACGGCGTCAACGTGCAGGACAACGCCAACAGGACGAACGACGGCTTCTTCGCGATGATCGCTCCGCGAGTCGACGCAGTCGAGGAAGTGACGGTCAGCTCGGCCGCGCAGGGCGCGGACCGATCGGGACACGGCGCCGTACAAGTGCGGTTCGTCACTCGCTCCGGTGGCAACACGCTCCAGGGCAGTCTGTACTACTACTTCCGGAACGACGCGCTCAACGCCAACACCTGGTTCAACGAGCGCGATGGCGTCGAGAAACCCGACCTGCTGCTGAGCGAGGGCGGAGGTCGGCTGGGCGGGCCGTTCGTCATCCCGGGCCTCTACGACGGCCGCGACCGCCTGTTCTTCTTCGGGCATTTCGAGGAGTCCCGGCAGCCCGACGAAGTGCCACGCACGCGCACGATTCTCTCGGCCGAAGCCCAGGCTGGCCGGTTCCGGTATCTCACGACGGGCGGCGTGAACGAGGTGAACCTGTTCGACTTGGCCGCGTCAGGGGGGCACCTCGCGACGGTCGACCCGACGATCGCCCGCCTGCTGGCCGACATCCGTCACGCGACAACGCTCTCTGGCGCCGTGACCGATCTCGCCGACCCGAACCTGCGACGTTATCTGTGGAACGTCGATCGAGTCGTCGGGCGCCGCTTCGCCACCGTGCGGCTCGACTATAACGCCGCTCTGCGCCATCGGTTGAGCGGCGTCTTCAGCTACCAGCACTTCCGCTCCGATCCGGACACCATCAACTCCTGGGAGCCTGTCTTCCCGGAGTTTCCAGCCCAGGCGTCGCAGTTCGTGCCGCGGACGACGACGTCGATCACGCTGCGTTCGACCGTGGGGCAGGCCGTTAACGAGGCGCGGTTCGGGTATGGCTATGCCAAATCGCATTTCGGGCACGGGCTCGACGTGGCCGACTTCCGAGGTCCCGTGGCCGATCAGGCTGGCTTCAAGCTGAACCTCGCCGGCGCGGGCATCAGCAGCCCTGCAGGCCTCGTCACCGTCAGCGAGCGCTCGCCGAAGACGCTGCTCGTCGAAGACACGGTCAGCTGGACCAGCGGCTCGCATGCCTTCACGGCCGGCGGGTCGTTCTCGCAGACCGACGGCATCTTCACGAGGCAGGACCTCGTGCCAACCGTGTTCTTCGGATTGCTTCCGTCCGATCCGGCCACGGCACTGTTCACACCGGCCGCGTTTCCGGGCTCATCGAACGCCGACCGGTCGCGGGCCCAGAACCTCTACGCGCAGCTCGTCGGTCGCGTCAACGTCATCCAGGCCGGTGCGCGCATACCGCCCGACGGCAGGGAGTACGTCTACCTCGGCGAGACGACCCAGGCGGCGCGGCTCCGCGACTACGGGTTCTGGATTCAGGACGCCTGGCGGCCTCGTCCCGACCTCACGGTCAATCTCGGTCTGCGGTATCAGGTGCAGGGACCGCTCATGTCGGTCAACAGCAGCTACTCCACCGCCACCCCAGACGACGTATGGGGCGTGTCGGGCCTGGCGCCGACGTGCACGAATCTCAGCCGCGTCACGCCGGAGACGTGCAACCTGTTCCAGCCCGGCCTGCTGCCGGGCAAGCTGCCGGAGTTCCAGGAGCTCGGCGGCGGCACGAGCCCGTACGCGCTCGACTGGAACAACCTCGCGCCGAGCGTCGGCGTGGCGTGGACGCCCTCGGCCGATCGCGGCTGGTGGTCCCGATTGCTCGGCCAGCCCGGCGACAGCGTGCTCAGAGGTGGCTGGAGCCGCGCCTTCAACCAGCCAGCCATGTTCGACCTGACCACGCGGCTCGACGACAATCCTGGCCTCAGCATCAACGCCAATCGAACGGACGCACTCGGGAACCTGGGCGACGGGCTGCTGCTTCTGCGCGAGCCTGAACGGCTCGGCCCGCCAGAGTTTCCGTCCGAGCGGATCTATCCGCTCTCGACCACCGACACGGGCATCATGCACATCTTCGACCCGGCGATCTCGGTGCCCTACGCGGACACGTGGTCGGCGGGCTGGCAGCGCGCGATCGGCCGGAACATGGCCGTCGAGGTCCGCTACGTCGGCACGCGCGCGCGCGATCTCTGGACCACCTATAACCTGAACGAGACCAACGTCCTCGAGAACGGGTTCCTCGACGAGTTCCGGCTCGCGCAGGCCAACCTCCAGGCGAACATCGCGAGCGGCCGCGGCGCGAACTTCCGCTACTACGGGTCCGGCACGGGCACGTCGCCGCTGCCGATCTACCTCGCGTACTTCAGCGGACGGTCCGATGCGACCAATCCGGCCGCCTACGGCTCGACCAGCTTCACGAGCAGTACCCACATCAACCCGCTGGCCATCGCCAGCCCCGAGGCGTTTCTGGCGGCGAGCCGGCTCAGCGGGTCGGCGGCCCAGCGGCAGAACGCACTCGCCGCGGGCCTGGCGTCGAACCTCTTCGTCGCCAATCCGAATCTGCTCGGCGGTGCCCGTGTCACCGGCAATGGCGGGTTCAGCAACTACCACTCGCTGCAGGTCGAGCTGCGTCGCCGGCTGTCACAGGGTTTCCAGTTTCAGGCGAGCTATGTCTACGGCCACGCCTACGAGGGCGACTTCCTGTCGTTCCGCGCGCCCTGGGCGACGTCGATTGACGAGGGCGCGGAAGGCAGCATTACGCACGCTCTCAAGGCGAGCTGGCTGTTCGAGGTGCCGATTGGCACGGGCCGTCGCTTCTATACGAACGCGGGCCCCTGGCTCGACCGGCTCGTCGGCGGCTGGCAGGTGCACGGCGTGGCCAGGTTCCAGAGCGGTCGCATCGTCGACTTCGGCAACGTGCGGATGGTGGGATTCGATCGGGACGACCTGCAGAAGATGTACGGCATCCGGGTCGATCGCGCGGGCGTCGTGACGATGCTGCCAGAGGACGTGATCGCCAACACCATCAAGGCCTTTTCGGTCAGCGCCACGTCGCCGACCGGCTACGGCGGCCTGGGCCCGCCCGAGGGCCGCTATTTTGCGCCGGCGAGCGGTCCGGACTGCATCGAGTCGATCACGTCGGCGTTCGGGAGCTGCGGCGAGCGCACGATCGAGGTGAACGGTCCCGCGTTCAAGAACGTCGACCTCGCGGTGGTGAAGCTCGTGCCGATTGCCGGCCGCGTGCGGGCCGAATTCCGCGCCGAGATCCTCAACGCCTTCAACTGGGTGAACTTCGTCCCCGTCACGGGCCTCGGCACGTCCCAGACGGCCTTCGAGGTGACCGCGCTCAACGGCGAGACGCAGTCGCGCGTGACGCAGATCACGGTTCGCGTGAGTTGGTAGGCGGACTCTGGCGCGGTTGTCGAAGCAGCGGAGTCGTGTCGGCGCCGCCCTCCGGGCTCGACGGCGCGGGAAAGCGCGTCTTCACGGTGTTCGTCTCGGCACACGCGGGTGGGGGCCCCCATCCCCACCCGACGTCGCCCCCTTCCGACGCGCTTTCCAGACTGCCGCCGTCGCGCCGCTCGCAGTCGGGCTTCGCCGACACGACTCCGCTGCTTCGACAACCGCGCTACCCGAGCGACCGGGCCGCGCGCGACAGCCGAGTGTCCGCGCTCGAGAAGCTCACGTCGTCTTCCGAGCGGACGAGGACCGAGGCGAATGAGGCCAGGTGCGCCGCGTCGCCGCCGCGAAGGCCGTGTTTGTCGGCGAGCCGTCCGGCCTCTCGCGCCAGGTCGTCGCCGAATGGGATCACGACGAGACGTGGCCAATCGGCGTCGAGTTGGGCCACCACGGTCGTCAGTTCCGCCCTGGTGAGAAGTTGCTCTCTTCGTCGTCGTGCGAGCGTCGCGCGGGCTTCAGGGTAGGCAAGGACCGATGAGACAACCACGTCGGCGCCGTTCACCAGTTGCCGAATCCGTTCCGAGCCTTCTTCCTCGACGTACAGCTTGATGAGGTCGCTCGTGTCGAGGTAGACGGTCACCGCCGATCCTCGACGACCATTCGGGACGCCGGCTTGCCGCGCGACGGAATCGGCGTGTCGAGTCCGGCTGGTTTCCCGCCGGACCATCGCGCGCGGCCTTCCGACAGGAGCGCCTTCACCCAGCCGGGCACAGGGGGCGCGTCGACAGGCACGATGGTGGCGACGGGGCGTCCGCGATCGGTGACCGTGAGCCGCTCGCCCGCTTGCACTCGGGCAAGGCAGGCGCTCAGATGCGCCTTGAGCTCCCGAATGCCGATGGTCTCGCCGACGATGCCGGTGTTCATAGTGACTACAATATATATCATTATGTAGTCACACTGGAAGCCCGCCCAACCGCGTCCGATTCGCCTGGGTGACACTCAACCGGAGGTCGGGCTCGTCGAGCCGGGCGACGCGGCACTGGGAGCTCTTCGGTGGGCTGGCTCGCGATGGCCAAATCTCGGGCCCGCTCGTCATGGATGCCGCGCTTGCAGCCATCGCCCTCGAGCACGGCGTTACGCTCCAGACGACCGACCGAGACTTCGCGCGCTTCGACGGGCTGGCGTGGTGAATCCGCTGGAAGCTACATCTCGTCCGCCAGCCTGACGAGCGCGCGCGCCACTGCCATGCGCGCGGCGTCGGGCGACGGCTTGTCGAGCAGCTCGGCAATTTCCGCGTAGGTGAGCTGCAGCTCGATGCGGGCGACGATGGCCGACCGGATGTCGGGGTCGAGGCGCGCCAGCGCTTTCTCATATCGCTCGAGAGTCTCCGAGCCGATCGCCGCCTCGAGCGGCGACGTGCCGTCGTCTTCCAGATCAGAGTCAAGGGCCTCAGCGGCAGGCTTGCGGGCCACAGCCTTCAGGCGGGAACGAATCCGGTTGACGAATGCCTGCCGCAGATAGGCCTGAAGCGCGCCGTCGCCCCGCGGCTCGAAACCGTCCAGGTTGCGGAACACGCCCAGCATCGTCTCCTGGACGAGATCGACCGTGTCCACGGCGTCACGCGCCCACTGGGGCAGGCGCCCGGCCGCCCAGCGCCTCAGCAGCGGAGTGTGGCGTTCGAACAACTGCTCGAGCGCCTGCCGGTCGCCGGTGCGCGCGCGATCGAGCAGATCGGCGGTGAGGTCCTTGTCGCCGGGCCTGACGTCACCTTCCGGAGGCATCTGCAGTGGCCGATCTTATTCTGTTCGGTTGGCCCCTCGCGGAAGTTTTCAACAGGGAGGAGGGTTCCCGCACATGACTCAGACGACACGCATGGTCATCGGCTGCCTGACCGGTCTCGCGATTGCGGCCACCGTGAACAGCCAGATCACCGCCCAGGGTAAGGGTGGGGGTGGCAAGCCGAAGGGGCCGACGAGTATTCCGGGCGAGGCCTGGTTTCGGTGCAATCTCGGCGATCTCGATGGCTGCGACAACGGATTCGGAGATGGGCTGATCGGCGACGGCAGCGGATACTTTGGTGAAGGCGCCGGCGACGCGGGCGGATCCGGCGCGCACCTGAACATCTCGAACGGCGAGTTCTGGATCGGCCACGTGGAGTGGACCGTCAACTTCGGCCTGCAGCGGCCGACGATGTGCGACGGTGCCGGCCAGCCGGCGTGCCGGTGGCCCTGGCCCTCGGATCCAAACGAGCCCGCGATCCTGACGCTCGGTCTTGCCGAGATTCAGTCGAATTTCATCAACGAGTTCAACGAACCAGTCGACGGCGGTCTCATGGCTCTGCCGGTTGGGGAATCAGGACTCGCCCGGTTCAAGATGACCACAGAGAATCCCGGCTTCTGGCTGAACTTCACCTTCGAGGACGGGTCCGACGCGGTCAAGGTCACTCGGACTGACGACTGCACCTGGGTCTTCACCGATGTTCTGGATCCGGATACGGGTGACCGTGCCATGGCGATCCTCAGGTCCGGCACACGGAAGACCCTCGTGATGGAGGGCCTGTTCCATCTGCCATTCGAGATGACGTTCACGGCACCTGGCTGCATCGCGGGCTGACACCCGCCGGCCCGGGGGGTACGGCGTTACAATCCGTTCTCTCCTGCCGCCATGGCTGCATCACTCACGGACCTGACCGGTCTGGCCGCGACGATCGCCGACGGGGGCACCCCCGACTGGGCGACGGCGGAGTTGAATGCGGCCGACGAAGAGAGCCGGGCCCGGCTCGACCGGCTGCGCAGCATCTCTGATGTGGCCAGGCATCTCGGCATCGAGGGGGCGGCCGCCCGCGAAGCGGCCGCCTCCCCCGGGCCTGTGGTCTCCGACGAGGAACTGCAACCCGGAGCCGCCTGGGGCCCCTTTCGGATCGTCGAACACGTGGGCAGCGGCCGGTTCGGCCACGTGTACCGCGCGTTCGACCCGAGCCTCGACCGGGACGTGGCGCTCAAGCTCTTGCGGCACCGGTCGCCCGAGTCGTGCCCCGAGGACACGACACTCGAGCTCGACGAGCAGGATGCCGCGCTGATCGTCGAGGAAGGGCGGCTCGCCGCGCGTGTCCGCCACCCGAACGTCGTCACCATCCACGGCGCGATTCGGCTTGGCGGAGAGACCGGCATCTGGATGGAGCTCGTCGAGGGCCGCACGCTCGAGGCGGAACTCGCCGAGCGGGGGCCCTTCGACGCAGCGAGCCTTGCCGAGGTCGGCATCGAGCTCGCACGCGCGCTCGAGGCCGTTCACAACGCGGGGCTCGTGCACCGCGACGTGAAGGCAACCAACGTCATGCGCGACCGGCGCGGACGGGTCGTGCTCGGAGATTTCGGGACGGGCCGGCACCTCGGCGAGTCGGACGTGGACCGTCTCGGGCTCGCAGGCACGCCCGCCTATCTGGCGCCGGAAATCTTCCTGCGCCAGCCTGCGACGCCCAGAAGCGACATCTACAGCCTGGGCGTGCTGCTGTTCCACCTTGCGACCGGCGGTTATCCGGTGGACGGCCGCTCGCTGCCGGTGATTGCGCAGGAGCACGAACATGGCCGGCGCGACCGCCTCCGATCCCGCCGGCCAGACCTTCCGTCTGCGCTGACGCGTGCGATCGACACGGCGCTCGAACCCGATCCGGGCAAGCGGTTCGAGAGCGCTGCCGATATGGAACGGAGCCTGGCGGTGCAGCCTCGGCCGTGGCTGCGCCCAGGCCCCGCGCTGGCGGCTGCCCTCGTCGTCACCATCGCGGCCGTTACGGCCTTCATCCTCGGCTCGAACAGGGTGCGGGAGGCGAGCGGAGCCGAAGGCCCGTCCACCGGCGTCGTCTGGCAGGAGCTCCGAGCCGACCTGTCGGCGCGCGCGAACCTCCGGTCACCGGCTGGCGATCCGAACCTCGTGCTGTGCACGATTCGCGCGGTCGGCGCCCTCGCCGTGTGCGACCTCCGCGACGGCAGCATGCGCGAGATCCGTAGCGGTCCAGGCGCACGGGACGCGGTGATGTCTCCAGACGGACGCTCGATTGCCTACACATGGATCGAGGACCCCGGTGGGCCCCGGTCAACGTGGTCGCTGCGGATGATAGGGGCCGACGGGTCGAGCGACCGTGAGGTGTATGCGCCAGGAAAATCGTTCGACCTCCTGCGCTGGTCTGCCGACGGACGCGGCGCCGTAGTGCGGTTAGCAGCGTCCGAATCCGAGTGGGTGTACCAGCTCGTTCGTGGCGTCGACGGCGCGCCCGAGACCATTGCTCAGGCATCCGGTCCGGGTGACGTCTCCCCGGACCTCTCGCGTCTCGCCATCGTCCAGGCCGACGCTACCGGCAAGGGCGGCATCGTGGTCGTCGATCTTGCCTCCGGAGCTAGGTACCCCGTCGCGCCGCATCCAGCCGATGACTCGGAGCCTCTCTGGGCGCCCGACGGGCAGTCGCTGGTCTTCCTGAGCGACAGGCTTGGCGACCGTGGCATCTTCAGGATCGATCTGACCGACGGTGCCGTCAGTGAGGCCACGTCGGTGCACCAAGTCGGCCGGGCCACCACGGAGCTCACTGCCTTCCTCAGCAACGACGTGCTCCTTGTGCGGTTGATCCCGCCGAATTCCGAAGCATTCGTGGCAGCGGCCGACGTCGCACGCGGGATCATCCAGACGCCGGAACGCCTTGCCGTTCGCACCCTTGACGGCACGGCAGGCGCCGACTGGAGCCCCGACAACCGGACGGTGGCGTACCTGTCCGAGGCGCTCCGCGGCCATGGGGAAGCCCGCTCGAGGCTGGTGGTCCGGAACTGGGATACGGGCGCCGAACGGGCCTTTCCGTTGCCGGGACCGATCGGCAGCCGGCTCAAGTGGCTCGCAGACGGCCGGCGTATCGCGGTCGTCCATGGCGACCCTGCGGTCGTCGACCTGATAGACACCGGCACGGGGAGTCTCGAACGCGTGCTGGAGGGTCGGGGCGGCAACATCAACGTGGCAGCCGGTGACGAAGCCATCTTCTATCTCTGGCAGGGGGAAACGGTCCGACGACGGGTCTATCGCCTGGACCTGCGCACGCGATCCACGGCGGTCGTCTACGACGCGGCCACGCAGGGCGCGCTTGGCTCCGGCGCGTTCGCCGTCTCACCCGACGGTCGGGATCTTCTGGTTGTGGCGCAACCGGCCGCCGGCCAGAGAGTGCTGCGAATCGTCCGCGCGGACGGATCGAACGCGGACCTGCAGTCGATGGATCCCCGGTGCTATTCGGCCGTGGCGTGGAGTCCGGACGGCCGGCACCTGGCAGCGAGCTGCATGGTGTCGCCGTCCAGGCCGGTCACGTTGTGGATCATGCCGACGGAGCCGGGCCCTGCGGTCCAGTTCGAGCTCGACGTCGAAACGATCTGGGACCTGTCCATCCGCGCCGACGGTCGCGCCCTGGCCTTCACGGCCGGGAACCCGCAGCCGCGGTTCTACACGCTCAGTGGGATCGGGACGGTTCGATAGCTCATCGGAGTAGGGCGGACTGAACTTCAGTCCGCCCTACTTCAGTCCGCCCCGCGACTCTATCTACGCCGCGCCAAGGAGGTGTTACGGCCGAGACGGGCCCTGCATCCCGTCATCTGGTAAAACGCCGAAACGGCGAAAACCGCACAGTGCGGCAAGTCTGGGAAGGTGTGGACTACCTGACGAGATCGCCGCGCATCGCGAAGAGTTCCTGGCCGGGCGGCCCGGCGACGAACGCCAGTCGGCGGCCGTCCGGGTGAAGCTGCATCTGCCAGATCTGCGGCATGACGATGTCCAGGGATCGCGCCTCGCGAGTGCCCAGGTCGAGGACGAACACCTGGCTTCGACTCGTCACCGGGTCGAGCATGCGGCTGAAGAAGAGGAACCGCCCGTCCGGCGTGAAGGGCCCGGCGATGGGCCTCTCGTCGAGCCGGTCGCCCGCGTGAAAGACCGCGAGCTTCGGCGTGAGTTTCGGTGTCGACGGTGCGGATCTCGATGCCGGCGCGCGTGCGCGCGACGACGGCCAGCGTGCGGCCATCGGGCGAAAGCGAGAAGCCCGAGTCGAGGGGGATCGGACCGGTGTAGACGAGCTCGTCAGTGCCGGTCGCCGGATCGTACGCACGAATCTCAGGGTTTGGCGACGACCGGACCATGTAGAAGATCCGGCCTCGGCGCACGTCCATCTCGAACGCCTGTACTGTCCTGCCTTCGAGGAGCGTCTCGACCACCGCTCCGGTCTCGCGGTCCCTCCGTTCGAGGCCGCGGTCTGTCTTGAGGAGCACCGAGCCGCCGTCGGGCCACCAGCGAAGTCGTGTCTGGTGGTACTGCTGCCGCACCGGGAACCGTTGCTCGTCGCCGCCGTCGGTCCGGCGGATCGTGACCAGCCCGGCCCGGTCCAACTCGTCCGAGTCTGGATTGCCAGGCCTGGCCGAGACGTAAGCGAGCCATTCGCCGTCGGGAGACCACGCGGGCGTCGCGTTGGCGTCGAGCGGATGCTCCGCGATTCTTCGAGGCGAGGTGACGACCCCGTCGGCTGGATCGACCGCGGCCACGTAGCCGTCGAACCCGACCGGTTCGAGACCGTGGACGAACGTCCCGTCCGACGTGAAGCCGTACGGCCAGACTTCGCGCCGGCCCGTGTCCTCCACAAGGACAGGTGGACCCGCGGCGAGACCGTCGCGTACGTCGACACGCCAGAGGCCCAGCGTGCCGTTCCTATCGCTCGTGAACAGCACGGCACCCGATGGCGTCCACACCGGTCTCGGGTTGTAGTCCCACACGTCGTCTGCCAGAACCATCTCCGTGCCGGTGGTGAGATCGCGCAGCTCCAGGTTCACTCTGCCGGCCGGTGTTCGAGCCGGGAAGACCATGTAGCGACCGTCCGGAGACAGGCGGCCCACGGGACTTCCGGCGGGCAGGAGCTCGCGAACCTCGCCCGTTGCCAGTGAGGCCGCAAGCAACCGGCGACGGCCTCCGGTCTCGAGGCTCGCTGCGACTGCGACGACCTCCGAGTTGTCGTTCGTCCATCCGTGGACGACAAACGTCTCGCCAGGCGACTCGGCGACGAGCACGCGGTCGCCCGTACCATCTGGCGCTACGACGTTGAGTGAACCGCGACCGGATGGAGCGCGGCGAGCGTATGCGAGCAGCCGGCCATCCGGGCTGATGGTCGGAGGCTGGCGGGCCCGCAGGTCGCCGCCGCCCAGCAGTTCGACCGCGCCGGTTTGAAGATCGCATCGAGCCAGCCTCCCGGCTTCGCGACCGCTCCGTATCGTGCACGTGAGCCAGCCACCGTCGGGAGACGGTTTCCCGAGATGCACGGTTTCCCAGGCGCTCCACACCGGCACCGACGTCAGCGCGCCAGGCTCAGCGAAACTGGGTGTACCCGTCGTTGCCGCGCCGGGTCGCCAGTAGACGACCGCCGCGACTGCCGCCATCGTCACGAGCGCCGTGACACCCCATGCATGTACTGTCGTCCACGGAGATCTGGCCGCGTCAATCAACGCCTCACGAAGCTCGGCGGCGGACTGATACCTGCGCGCCCGGTCCGGGTCGGTCGCGCGGTCGATCACGGCGGCCAGGCGTTTCGGCGTGCCTGGCTTCGCCTGTCGCGCGGCAGTTCGAATGCCGCGCGCGTGCGCGTCGCGAAGGTCGCGCACGGTGCGACCGGGAACGGGGAAGGCGCCGGTCGCAAGGTGGTAGAGCAGCACGCCGAGGCTGTAGACGTCGCTCGCCTTCGATGCCGGGGCGCCGTCGAGCACCTCGGGCGCCAGATAGAGCGGCGTGCCCGCCAGCCCGTCGGCCGTCGTCTCGTCGGCCGTCACGAGCTCGCGCCCGGCGCCGAAGTCGGTGAGAAGGACGCGGCCCGTGGCGTCGCGCATCACGTTCTGCGCCTTGATGTCGCGATGAAGGAGGCCGGCATCGTGCACGGCTTCGAGCGCGCTCGCAAGCGCCACGCCGATCTCGATGACCTCGCGCGGCGGCAGCGGTCCGCGCGCCTTCAGTTCCTCGGCGAGCGTGCGGCCTTCGACGAACGCCATCCAGAGGCCCACGCGTCCGTCGATGCGCTCGGCGCCGTAGACGGTGACGACGTTGGCGTGGTCGATGCGTGCGAGGAGGCGGCCTTCCTCGATGACTTCCGACTCGAAGGCGTCCGACCCGCGCTCGCGCCGCCGCATGAGCTTGAGCGCAACCGGCCGATCGAGTTTCGGATCGCGCGCGCGGTACACGTCGCCGAACGCGCCGCGTCCGATCTTCTCGACGAGCGTGAGCGGGCCCCAGGTGATGGGCGCGTCGACGACCGCGGCGGCGCTTGGCCGCGCGCTCCGGATCGAGTCGTACTCGCCCGTGACCGAGGCGCCGGCCGTCGAGCCGTGCACCGCGGCGATGCGCTCGATGAGTTGCAGGTGCCGCAGTAGCTCGCCGAGCGCAGGATCGGCCGAGCGCAGGTCGGTCGCCGTCCAGTCGACGGGCGTGCCGTCGGCTATGGCCGTCCCGAGCTCGACGAGATCAACGGGTTCCGGTGCTGCCACGCATCTCCTCTGCCAGTCGAACCAGCGCACGACCGACGGCCATGCGCGCCGCGTCGACCGACGGCCTGCCGCAGGCGTCGGCCAGTTCCTGATAGGTCAGGCCCAGCTCGACCCGTCCGATGACCAGCTCGCGTTCATCGTCACGCAGCCGCGCAAGCGCCTTTTCGTACCGTTCGACGGCCTCGGTGCCGATCGCCTGCTCGAGCGGCGAGAGCCCCTGGTCCGGCGCGCCCGATCCGAGGCTCTCGACGTCCGGCTTCCGATCGGCGCGGCGCAGCTCGTCGCGGATCCGGTTCATCACGGCCTGTCGCAGGTAGGCCTGGAGCGCGCCCTCGCCTCTCGGCTCGAAGCCGTTCAACTTCTTAAACGTCTGGAGGAGGGTGTCCTGAACAAGGTCCGGCGTATCGGCCACGTCGCGCGCCCAGCGGGGCAGCCGTCCGCTGGCCCACCGCCGCAGGGCGGGCGCGTGGCGCGCGAAAAGCGCGTTCTGCGCCTCGCGGTCGCCCGCCTTTGCGCGCTCGAGCAGCGACTCGTCCGAAGAGCCGGTTCCGGGCATGGCGTCGAAAGGCCCCGATGATACCCCCGTTCTGCCGGTTGTTCGGTTCTCGACGGCCGATTCGTTAAAGGTGAGTACGGGGTCATTCAGGCAACTCACGGGCCGGCCCGGCAGGCGTCGGGAGGCCATCAGGAGGATTGGGACATGAGACACGTCGTGGCAGTTCTTGCGGGACTCGCGGTCGTCGGTACGGCTGCATGCTCTTCATCGTCAGACATCACATCGCCGTCCTCGATCGGCGGCGCCGCGGCGACCGAAGCCAAAGGCGGGGGTAAGGGCGGGGGAACGGTCATTACCGGATCCGCAACCGCAGCCGATCATGTGTCGGGTTCTTTCGATGGCAGCTTCGACAGCGGCGGCAACTTCAGCGGGTCGGGGACGTTCACGTTCGACCTGTCCGAGCAGCTCGACCTCGTGACCGGCGGGACTTTCGGAGACTTCGCCGCATGCGGCGGCGGTTCCTCCGGGGTCAGCACGACCGCGAACTTCGCGACCCTGTCGGGGGTGGGCGGCGGCAGCCTGCTGACTCTCGGTCTGAACCAGACGATGGTCAAGTCTGTCCGTTTCTCGGGCCTGGCTTCGTCGGGTTCGAGTCCCAGCAGCTGTGGACTGCACTTCCGGGGTGACGCGATTCTCGACGGAAACACCGAGATGTCACGCATGCTCACGACGTGCACGGCCGCCGACGAGAATGGTTCCTGTACGGAGTGGGAGATGACACCGTGCACCGCGGTCGGGCAGGGTGGAGTGTGTGAAGCCGACGACGTGTCGGGCGACCAGCCCGTCGGCCAGCTCTACGGCCAGTTCTCGAAGCGCATCGGCTTCCAGCCCATGGCGCGCTACGTCATGCCCTGGTCGATGACGATCACGAAGAACTGACGAATCGCAGGGCGGACGGAAGTGCAGTCCGCCCTGCGTCCGCCTACCGCGGCAGACCGCGCGCCCCCAGCTCCTGGGTGCGGTTCGAGACGTGAACGCCAGTTCCGCCCGTCGGGGTGGGCTCGGACGTCGATCAGGCCCCTGATTGGCAGCGCCAGTGGCGAGGCCTGACCGTCCTCCGTCCCCACCTTCCACAACTGGGCCCGAGTGACGTCGTCCTCTCCCAGGTCAGGCAGGCCCACGAAAAGCGATCGGCCGTCCGCGCTCCAGTCGTGGAGCACGATTCGGCGAGCGTCGGTCCAGACCTCACGGAACTGCTGGCTGTCGGCGGTGACGACGCCCAGCCGCGAGAACGGGGGATTCTGGGTGCGGATGACGACCGCCAGCGACTGCCTGTCGGGCGAGGCGGCCAGTCCCTGGACGCTCGAGCCAGGCGGAGGCGTCCAGGCCGTTCGCACGTCTCCCGTGCCGAGATCGAGGGTGGTCACCTTGTTTTGTGCGATGAATCCAAGCGAGGTGTCGCCGAGCCACGTGATGTGTTGCCCGACGACAGGCCAGTACTCGAGTACCTGCCCGTCGGCGGCCCGGATGGTGTGAATGCCCGGTCTCGGGTTCAGCACGGGGTCTCCGACGAGGCCTCGCATGGCCAGTCTCTGCCCGTCAGGCGACCAGGCGAGACCCGCAGCCTGCGGTCGCAGGTCGAACGGGTACGTGCGCGTGCTGCCATCGACGAGCGACTGCACGACGAGTCCGGTCGATCCAGGGTCCGCGAAAGGACCGCGCTGCTGCACGTAGGCAACCATCTGTCCGTCCGGAGACCACGTTGCGGCCCGATTCCATCCGGCCGGCGAGCCGGAGATCGCGACTGGCGCCGGCATCGTCGGGTCGCCATCGGCGGCGAGCGTCAGCGTGTAGATGTCTTCGCTTGCACCCACCCTGGTGTAAAAGAACTCCCCGGCGGCGCTGAAGCCCACGGGCCAGATGTGCTGCCGGCCGAAGTCGGCCACGAGGTCGGGGGCCTGCCTTTCACGCAATCCCTCGAGCGAAGCGGAATACAGACCGTACGTGCCGCCCCGAGTGCTCGTGAAGAGCAGCTCTCCATCTGGTGTCCAGAACGGTCGGAAGTCGTCGCCCGGGTGCGGGGACACGACGCGGCATTCGCGCTCGACCAGGCCGCACACCTGCACGTCCCTGGGAACCTGACCGGCTGGCTGGAAGTCGAACGCGATGAAACGGCCGTCGGGCGACGTGGCGTGTCCCTGCGGCATCGAGGGGAAATCGAACGCGGTCCATGTGGCCGCCGAGTCCGGGTCCATCTGCAGAAGCGCGTACGACTCGTCCTCCCGCCGAACGTAGAACTCCAGGAGCCCCGTCGTCCGGTGCCAGCTCCGCAGGGCGAGCAGCAGGGCGTCACCTGGGAGATCGGCCAGGTGGCGGTCGTCGCCGTTCGCGAGGTTGCGGAGACGGACGGAACGCTTCACGGGCGGTCCCGACGGAGTTCGAATGTTCGGGTTCGAGCCGAGCGTGTAGGCGAGACGCGAGCCGTCCGGCGAGAACGCCACGTCGACGATGGTGGAGTCGCCTTCGACGTTGTTCACGATCGTTTCGGTGTAGCCCGAGACGGGATCGAAGACCACAACGCCGGCAGCGGTTCGGCAGGCCAGCCGGCCATCCGGCGCGAGTGAGCCTGAAGCGCACGCCGGCTCGGGAATCTGACGTGTCGCCCAATTACCTGCTGCGCCACCCGAATCGCCCGCTGTTTGCCCAAGTCCATAACGACAGCGCGACGGCCAGGGCCGACAGGCTCGCGAGGAGGGCAACGATTCGGCGGGGCACGACATGCGCCTCGCGCGGGCGTGACAGCGCCAGCAGGGCCGCTTCGACCGCTGGCGCGTCGGCGAAACGGTCGGCCGGGTCGGCAGCGAGCAGTCGCTCCACGATTCGCACGATCGGCGCGGGCAGCTCCGGTCGCTCGCGTCCGAGGGCCGTTCGCTCGCCGGCCTCGTGCGCGCGCCGGATTTCCCGAAGCGTGGCGCCGCGCACCGGATAGGCGCCGGTCACCGCGTGAAAGAGCAGCACGCCGAGGCTGTAAAGGTCGCTCGCGACCGAGGCCGGCTGCCCGGTCAGCACTTCCGGAGCCAGGTACAGCGGTGTCCCCGCGATGCGAGGGTCGGCGATGCCGGTCTGCTCATCGAACTCCACGCTCGTGCCGAAGTCGCTCAGCAGCGCCGCGCCGGATGCATCGCGCATGACGTTGTGGGCCTTCACGTCGCGATGGAGCAGTCCGGCCGCGTGCACCGCTCCGAGCGCGCGGGCCACGTCGATGCCGACGCGCGCCGCCTCGTCAACCGTCAAGGGCCCTCGCTCGCGAATCTCGTCTTCGAGCGTGCCGCCGCGGACGAACTTCGTCCACATGCCAATCCGCCCGTCTATCCGCTCGGCGCCGTAGACGGTGAGGACATTCGGGTGATCGACGCGGGCGAGACGCCGCGCTTCTTCGATGGCCGCCGATCGCTCGTCCGCTCCGCGGTCGGGCATGAGCTTCAGCGCCACTTCGCGGTCGACGCGCGGATCCCACGCCCGGTACACGTCGCCGAACGAACCACGACCGACCTTGTCGAGCACGACGAGCGGGCCCCACCGCACCTGCAGAGGTCCCGTCCGGCCGCCTGCTGCGGCTTCGGCTTCGGAGAGCAACGTCAGCGTGGCCGTGGGCGTTCCGCTGGCGCCGTCGAGCGAGCGCAACGTGTCGTGGCCGCGTACCAGGCGCTCGAGCACCTGCAGGCGCGCGGCCATCAGCCGGTTGTCGTCATCCTGACCGGTCTCGACGGCTTCCCAGTCCACGGGAGCCCCGTCGGCAATCGCCGCGGCCACGTCGAGCAGGTGTCCGGCTTCATCCATGGGGTCGTGCCTGTCCAGTCACTGCATCCGAAGGATAGAACCCCGATAGGCGCTCATGCGCACGGACGCCGGGGCGTCAGGCCGGATCGAGGTGCCTCGCGAGCTTGACGAGCGCCCGGGCGACGGCCATGCGGGCGGCCGCCGGCGAGGGCCGGTTCTGGGCTTCGGCCAGTTCGGCGTAGCTCAGGCCGAGCTCCACCCGCCCGATGACGAGCTCCCGCTCGCCGGGCTCGAGCTCGGCAAGCGCCGTCTCGTACGCCTCGACCGTCCGGCGCCCGATGAGCGCCTCGAGGGGTGACTGCCCGTCATCTTCAAGATCGGAGTCGAGGGCCGCAGTTCCAGGATGGCGCTTCCTGTTACGGATCTCGTTGCGCACTCGGTTCATCACGGCCTGGCGCAGGTAGGCGGTGAGGGCCCCGTCGTTGCGGACCTCGAACACGTCGATGCGGCGCAGCGTGCCGATGACCGTTTCCTGCACCAGGTCGTCGGTGTCGACGATGTCGCGGGCCCAGCGGGGCAGACGTCCGCGGGCCCAGCGCTTGAGCGGCGGCATCGCGCGGGCAAACACGCGATCGAGCGCTTCGGCGTCACCCGCACGCGCCAGGGCGAGGAGCGACAACGTGGATTCGGTTCCGGAATCAGTCCCGGGCGTCGCCGCGTCACTCATATGAGGACCCCAATGATACGCCCGGCCAGGCCGCGTGCAATCCAGACGAGCGTGGGGTTAGTGACCAGGTAGGGGGCGCCATTCCGGTAGGTCCCGCTCCGAGGTCAGGCCAGTGGAGGGCCATGGTCATGCTCAGCAGATTTCGCCTCTTGTCGTTCGCACTTGCCACAATCCCGCTGCTTGCCGTCTCCGGATGCAGCGGCTCCAATCCTCTGACTGAACCGAGCGGGTTTGGCGGTGGGTCCACAAGCCAGAAGGGGAAGCCCGGCCCCTCGAACAACACGACCATTCCAACCGAAGCGACCTTCAATGTCGGTAGCGGCATCGGCGGCGACGAGCGCGGGGGGACATACCGGGACGGCACCGACGGTGTGAAATCCTTCCGGGTTTTGGGCTCAAGCACAACGAACGGATGGGCCTTCGACCTTGCCGCCAAGCGCACGAACTCTCCACGGAGCCTGGTCTACGACCTGACGCAGCCCGACTTGGTACTCGGTGGGACCGATCGCGAGGTGCTCGAAGTTCACGATACGCATGGCCAGATCTACAATCTCTCGACCATCCCTGATGGCGGCACCGCCTATGTGCGAGCCGCTTTTCACTTGATCGTCGATCGCGTCGAGTATGTCCTGCGCTTCGGGCAGACTCCTGGTGACGGGAGCTCGGCCCTCAAGGTTACGCGCACCGGAAATTCTTATTGGGTGAGGACTGATCCCAATAGCGGTGACATCGCGAGGTTTCTCCAGGGCAACGGGCCGGGAGAGACCGTGCTTGGCTACTATCACGTGCCGCTCGACTTGACGTTGACGGATCAGGTCCAGTGACGCGAAGACTTCGTAGGGCGGACTGAACTGCAGTCCACCCTCCGTGCAGCCCGCCCTACTTCAGCGTGTCGAGCACCATGCGCCAGTCGAACTTCTCGCCCAGGCCGCGGACGTAGAAGTCCATCCACGCCATCTCGCT
Source organism: uncultured Acidobacteriota bacterium (assembly GCA_963752045.1). GTDB lineage: Bacteria > Acidobacteriota > Vicinamibacteria > Vicinamibacterales > SCN-69-37 > DATKDF01. The sequence goes on from CAVVWN010000008.1 coordinate 194,716, forward strand.
CACGGCCTTGACGAGCTGGTTGCGCGGGTCGGGAATGCCGTGCGAGTTGCCGGGATACATGAAGAGCTCGGTCGGCACGCCGAGCTTCTTGAGCGCCATGTGCAGCTCCACCGACTGCGGGCTCGGCACGCGCGGGTCGCCCTCGACCACGTGGATCATCGTCGGCGTCTTCGCGTTCCGGATGTACTTGAGCGGCGACTGGTTCCAGTAGGCGTCGAAGTCGTCGTAGGGAAGCTCGTCGCCGATGTAGAACTGGCGGTTGCGCTGCACGTCGCTCTGCGCGTACATCGAGATCCAGTTCGACGTGCCGGCGCCGGAGCTGATCGCCTTGAAGCGGTCGGTGTGCGTGAGGATCCAGTTCGACCAGTGGCCGCCGGCGCTCCAGCCGAGCGCGCCCATCCGGTCGCCGTCGACGATGCCCTGCGCGATGAGGTGGTCGACGCCGGTCATGATGTCGTCGAACCCCAGCGGGAAGTAGTCGCCGACGATGTCGGTCTTGTGCTTCGCCGTAGTTGGTCGAGCCGCGGTAGTTGGGACGGAGCACCATGTAGCCGGCGCCCGCGTACACCTGCGACCCGTAGCCGCCGTTGAAGCTGAGCACGTCGGCCGAGGCAGGCCCGCCGTGAATGGCGACGATGAGCGGGTAGCGCTGGCCGGGCTGGTAGCCGACAGGCTTGACGAGCACGCCGCCCACCTTCGTGCCGTCGGTCGACGTCCACGTGATTTCTTCCTGCTCGCCGAGCGCGAAGTCGCGCACCTGAGGATTGGCATCCGTCAGCTGCACCCAGGCCGCGCGGTTCGCGACCGCTTCGAGGGACGGCACCGTGAACATCGTCGGCGGCGTCGCGCCGTCGGCGTAGTTGATCAGAATGCGCCCGCTGTCGTCGTCGCGGCTCACCGAGACGGACGCCTTCTCCTTCGTGATCTGCCGCACTTCGTTCTGGTTCACGTCGACGGCGAAGAGCTGGTTGGTCGCCCGGATGCCTTCGTTGAAGTAGATCGTGTTGCCGTCGTCCGACCAGAAGCCGAGGCCGACGTCGCCGTCGAACCCGCCTTCGAGCTTGCGGAACGGCGTGCCACGGTCGGCCACGGCGCGGACGTAGACGCGGCCGTTCGTCATGCTGTAGCGGGTCAGGTCGTCGGGCGCCGAGAAGGCCACCCAGCGTCCGTCGGGCGAGAAGCTCAGGCCGCCTTCGCCGACTTCGAAGTTGTTCGTGAGGCGCTCGATCTGGCCCGTGGCCACCTCGAGCAGGTACAGGTCCGCGTAGAGACCTTCCTGCGTGATGTTGCGCTGGTACCGGTTCGTCGACGACCCGCGGAACCCGACCCACTTGCCGTCGTCGCTCACCGTGAAGCCCGAGACGGAGTAGGCGCCCTCCTGGCTGAGGCGTCGTGCGTCGGAGACCGGGTGATGCTCGGCCATCTGCGCGGCGTGGTCGGCGCCGGTGTGCGCCATCGGCTCGGCGCCCATCGCCGGGCCTGCAGGCAGGTCCACGGCCCAGAGGCTCGCCGTCGGCGTCTCGGCGTTGCGGATGTTGACGGTGAAGCGCTTCTCGCGCCGCGCCTTCTCGTCCTCGTCGAATCGATCGGACGAGACGAAGTACACGCGCGAGCCGTCCGGCGAGAGCGACCAGTCGTCGACGCCGGCCGGCTGTTTCGTCAGCTGCTGGGCCGGCGCGTCCGGGTGCTCGACGGGCAGCCGGAAGATCTGACGGCCTTCATTGCGGCCGGCACGATAGACGAGCCAGTGCCCGTCGTCGCTCACGACGAAGTCGCCAACGCCGTCTTTGGCATCGGTCACGCGCCGCGCTTCACCGCCATCGGTGCGCATCGTGTAGATCTGGTTCTGACCCGCGGCGTTTGCCGGCGCTTCGCGGTTCGACAGGAAGAAGAACGACTGCCCGTCGGGCGCCCACGCGGGCGAGGTCTCGTTCTTCTTCGTCGTGAACGTCATCTGCTTCGTCGACGACACGCCCTCGGTCATCGACACGAGGTAGAGGTCCGTCTGCCGTTCGGCCTCCTGCCAGTCGGGCGTCGAGACGGTGTAGAGCATCCACGCGCCGTCCGGGCTCGGCGTGGGGGAGCCGGCGTTGCGCAACTGCTGCATGTCGAGGAATGTCATTGCGCGCTTCGCGGGCGCCTGTGCGGACACCGGTCCAGCCAGGGCCAGACCGAGCGTCGCGGCAACGAGCGCGGCAAGCGCGAGAAGACCAGGGATGCGGCGAGCTGAAGTCATCATTCGAGCCTCCTGAACGTCAGTCAGGATACCGCTCCAGAGGGTCTCTGCGGCAAGGGGCGCATGACGGCCGGTGCCGGATCGCTCAGCCGCCGATGACTCGAAAGCCTTCGAGCTGGGCCGAACGCGCCAGGTGCCGGTCGAGCGTGACGAAGTCGAGCGTTTCCGGCTGATCGCCCGCGGCGAGGAGCGCGGCGCCGAGCTGCATGGCATCGGCCGCCGACAGCGGATGCACGCCGACGAGCCGCTCGGCTCGGCGTCGCACGCCCTCGACGTGGGTCACCGTGGTCCATCGCCGGATGAGGTCCATCGCGTCGTGGCGAACGCCCGGCAGCAGGTCTGCCAGCTCTTCGGTGGCGCGGCCCAGCCGGGCCAGCGTCGAAAGCAGCTCCACGCTCGTGAGCATCCAGACGATGACGTCGTGGTCGCGCGCGACGAGCGCGCGCATCGCCGGCGTCGACGCTTCGTCGACGATGAGCGGCACGAGCGCGGACGTGTCCCAGAACTTCACCGGGTGCTTTCACGCCGCATGTCGAGCAGGACGTCGAGCGCGCTGGGACTCCCCGGGGGCAGGGGGAGCGGCGCGTGCGTCTCGACCCACTCCGCGACGGTCTGCGGCTCGCCCGGCGACACCACTCCCTGCCGCGCAAGGTCCGCGATCCGCTGGGCGGTCGCGTCCGGTTCGCGGTTTCCGGCCTGCTCGCGCGCGGGGCGTGCCGGCGCGAAAGGGATGATGCGGGCGACCGGAGTGTTTCGGTCCATCACCGTGATTTCACCCCCCTTGCGCACCCGCGCGAGATGGCGCGAGAGGTTGTTCTTCAGGTCGGCTATGTTGACTACATTCATATGGCTATCATAGCTATTTTGTGGATCTGAGGCAAGGTCTGAAGATTGGCCGATCCCGGTCGGGACCATAATGACCGCCGCGTGCGCACCCGTCGCGTCCTCGCCTTCACTGCTGTCTACTTCGTGTGGGGCTCGATGTACCTGGCGATGCGGATCGGCGTCGAGTCGATTCCGCCGTTCATGCTGGCCGGCCTTCGCTCGCTCGTTGCCGGCGGTCTGCTGTACGGCTGGGGGCGCTTGCGCGGCGCGGCGCCGCCCACGCCGCGCGAATGGCGGCTTGCCGCTCTCGTCGGCGGCCTGATGTTCCTCGGCGGACACGGGAGCCTCTTCTGGGCGGTCGAGCGCGTGCCGTCGGGTGTGGCGTCGCTCTTTGTGGCCACCATGCCCATCTGGATGACGATCACGCAGTACGTGACCGACCGGTCGAGGCGCATCGACGCGCGGACGGTCGTCGGCATTGTCGGGGGCGCGGCCGGCATCTTCCTTCTCGTGGATCCCGGCAACCTGCTGGGCGGCGAGCGCCTCGATCCGCTGGGGTCGGCCGTGCTCGTGGGCGTGGCCATCGTCTGGACGCTTGGCTCGGCCGTCGCGCAGCGGACGGCACCCCATTCGCTGCCGGTCGCCACGGGCTCGTACCTGCTGGCCGGCGGCGCGATGCTCATCGCCGTCAGCGCGCTTGCCGGCGAGCCGGGAGTGCTCGTCACGCGGCCGGTCCTCGCGAGGTCCGTCCTGGCGCTCGGGTACCTCATCGTTTTCGGGTCGGTCATCACGTTCAGCGCGTACAACTGGCTCCTCAGGCACACGTCGCTTTCGGCCGTCTCCACGTATGCGTATGTGAATCCGCTCGTGGCCGTGTTTCTCGGATGGGCGGTTGCCGGCGAGCCGCTCGGCGCCAGGGTGCTCGGGGCGGCGGCCATCATCGTCTCTTCTGTTGCGATCAGCTTGAGCGCCGGAGTCCGGAAGGCGGCCCCGAAGGGGCCGGCCTGACGTCGGCTGACGGGTTTTTGGGGCCGGTTTTCCGCGTCACAAGGCCGTTGCACGTTCGTCGTTCGGGCCGGCGCCGGCTGCTGGTATACTGCGCCACCGTCGTCCGGACGGGTCGTTCGAAATCGGCACTTCAGGTCAGCTTTGGGAGCTCCTCGATGAAGCGTTTGTCTACTCAAAACCTCTTCTTCCCGGTCAGGGTTCTTGCCCTGCTTGCCGTGTGCGCGTTTCTTGCCGGGTCGGGCCCGGCGTTCGCACAGGGCGTCACCACCAGCTCGGTCAGCGGCATGGTCGTCGACTCCAGCGGTCAGCCTCTGCCCGGCGTCTCCGTTACGGCGACACACGAACCCTCCGGAACCACCTACGTGGCGTTTTCGCGCGCGGACGGCGGGTTCTCGATCCCGAACATGCGCGTCGGCGGGCCGTACAAGGTCGTGGCCACGCTGAGCGGATTCGCGGTGTCCACGCAGGAAGGCGTGTTCCTCAACCTCGGCATCGCCTCCGACTTGTCGTTCACGCTGCAGCCGGTGACGGTCGAAGGCACCATGGTGACCGTCGAGGGTGACAGCTCTGTGATCAGTTCGAGCCGGACGGGCGCCGCCACGTCGATCAGCGCCGAGGCCTTCGCGGCGCTGCCCACGGTTTCCCGGCGGCTCAACGAGTTCGTGCGGCTCACGCCGCAGTCGAATGGCGGCCTGGGCTTTGCGGGCCAGGACTCGCGCCTCAACAACATCACGGTGGACGGGTCGTACTTCAATCAGTCGTTCGGCCTGGCCAACTCGCCTGGCGACCGCACCGGCGTCGCGCCGATTTCGCTCGACGCGATCGAACAGGTGCAGGTCAACGTGGCGCCGTACGACGTCCGGCAGGGCAACTTCGTCGGCGCCGGCGTCAACACCGTCACGCGCAGCGGCACCAATGACTTCACCGGGTCGCTCTACCACCAGTGGCGCGACAACAGCCTGGTGGGCACCGATGCGGGCGGCAATACGTTCGATCCGGGCGAGTTCAACTACGGGAACACCGGTTTCTTCGTCGGCGGCCCGGTAGTCAGGAACAAGCTCTTCTTTTTTGTCAGTCTCGAGGACGACCTGCTCAGCCAGCCCGGCACGACGTTCAAGGCCAACACCGGCGGTCAGCCGGTCGGCGGCAACATTACGCGCGTGCTGGCCTCGGATCTCGATCAGTTGAGCGCGTATCTCAGCCAGAACTTCGGCTACGACACGGGACCCTATCAGGATTACCCCTTCGAGACGCCGTCGACGCGCTTCCTGGTGAAGATGAATTACAACATGAGCGACAATCACAAGCTGTCGTTCAGGTACAACCAGCTCGACTCGTTCACCGACGTCCTGGTGTCGAATTCGTCGTCACTCGGGTTCGGTAACCGGCGCACGCGGACGGAAGCGCTGAATTTCCGGAATTCGAACTACCAGATTCTCGAGGACATCAAGTCGGGCGTCGGCGAGCTGAACTCGATCTTCGGCACCAACAAGGCCAACTCGCTCATCATCGGCTACACCTACCAGGACGAGAGCCGTGCCGTCCGCGGCGGCGACTTCTTTCCGCTCGTCGACATCCTGAAGGACGGTAACACCTACACGACGTTCGGCTACGAGCCGTTCACGCCGAACAACGAGCTGCGGTACAAGACGTTCCAGATCCAGGACAACTTCTCGATCTTCAAGGAGAAGCACGCCTATACGTTCGGCCTGAGCGTCGAGCGCTACGAGTCGGAGAACGTCTTCTTTCCGGGCTCGCAGAGCGCGTACGTCTACAACTCGCTCGAGGACTTCTACGAAGATGCGAACGGCTACCTGGCCGATCCGGGCCGCACCGTCGCGGCCGGGCAGTTCCGGCGGTTTCAGGTGCGGTGGATGAACATCCCGGGTCTCGAGAAGCCCGTGCAGCCGCTCGAGGTCTGGTACACGGGGCTGTACGCGCAGGACGACTGGCAGGCCGCCGCCAACTTCAAACTGACCTACGGCCTGCGCTTCGACGTGCCGGTGTTCGGCGATACCGGGTTCACCAACGCGGCGGCCGACGCCCTGACGTTCCGTGACGAGAACGGCAACAGCGTGCAGTACTCGACGGGCAAGCTGCCGGACTCGAACATCCTGTGGTCGCCGCGCGTGGGCTTCAACTGGGACGTCGACGGCGACCGCACGACGCAGGTGCGCGGCGGCACGGGCATCTTCACAGGCAAGCCCGCGTACGTCTGGATTTCGAATCAGATCGGCAACACGGGCGTCCTCACCGGGTTCGAACGGCTTGACAACGCGGCCACGCTCATCCGGCCGTTCAATCCCGACCCGAATGCCTACAAGCCCACCAACGTGACGGGGGAGCCGGCGTCGAGCTACGAGCTCGCGCTCACCAACGCGGACTTCAAGTTCCCGCAGGTGTGGCGCAGTGACATCGCCATCGACCAGCAGTTGCCGGGCGGCTGGATCGGCACGGCCGAGTTCATCTACAACCGCGACGTGAACGGCGTCTACTACATCAACGCCAACCTGCCGGGCGCGCAGACCGCCTTCAACGGCGCGGACGGGCGGGAGCGCTGGACCTCCAATCGCATCCACAGCAACATCTCCAATGCCGTGGTGCTGAAGAACCAGAACGACGGTTACTCGTGGAACCTCGCGTTCTCGGCCGAGCGCCGGTATCGCAACGGTTTTTACGCCAAGGCCGCCTACAGCTACGGCGAGGCTCGTAACACCGTGGATCCGGGTTCGATCGCGTTCGGGTCCTGGAACAACAATCAGCACAGTGGCGACCCGAACCTGCCGGGCGTGGCCTACTCCGCAGGCACCTCGGGCCACCGCATCTTCGTGGCGGCCACCTACCGGATGGAGTACCTGAGCTTCGGCGCAACCACCGTGTCGGTGTTCTGGGAGGGCGGGACGGCCGGCACGTCGAGCTATACGCTCTCGGGCGACCTCAACGGCGACGGCGGGACGAGCAACGACCTCATCTACATCGCGCGTGATACCTCCGAGATGAACTTTCAGACGTTCTCGTCGGGCGGCCGGACGTACACGTCGGCCGAGCAGGCGGCCGCGTGGGATGCCTTCATCGCGCAGGATCCGTACCTCAGTCAGCACCGCGGGGAGTACGCCGAACGGGGCGGAGTCTTTCTGCCGATGGTCTACAAGACCGACCTGAGCATCGCGCAGGACATCTTCAAGGACTGGGGCAGCCGCCGGCACAGCTTCCAGTTCCGCGTGGACATGCTGAACTTCCTCAACCTGCTCAACAGCGACTGGGGTGTCGGCACCCGCCTCGTCACCACGCAGCCGCTCATCGTACCGAGCTCGTCACAGGGCGGTCCGGCCGACGCCGCCGGCCAGGCACATTACCGCCTCCGCGTGACGAGCAACGAGCTGCTCAAGCCCCAGACCTACGAGCCCACAGCTGGCCTCGGCGACGTCTGGCGCGTGCAGTTCGGAATCCGGTACACGTTCAATTAGACGCCGGGTGCGCCGGGTGCGCCGGGTGCGCCGGGTGCGACGGGTGCGACAGGTGCGACAGGTGCGACAGGGTGCGTCGGGTGCGGCAGGTGCTTCACCCGTCGCACCTCGTCGCACCTCGTCGCACCCCGTCGCACCTGTCGCACCCCGTCGCACCTGTCGCACCCGTCGCCCCCTGTAGAATCCCTTCATGAGGGTCGTCGTTCTCGGCGCAGGCAAGATTGGCGCGGCCATCGTGGAGCTTCTCGCTTCGAGTGGCAGCTACACCCTGAAGGTGGCCGACAAGGACCAGGGGTTGCTCGACGCGCTCGGGCGTGACGACGTCGAGCGCGAGGCGTTCGACATCGGAAACGCCGCCGAGCTCAGGCGCTTCATGGCGGGATCCGATGCCGCGGTGAGCGCGCTGCCGTACTACCTCAACACGACGGTGGCCGAGTCGGCGGCGGCCTCCGGCCTCCACTACTTCGACCTCACCGAGGATGTGGCGACCACGCGCGGGGCGCGTGAGATCAGCGCGACCGCCCGGTCCGCGTTCGTGCCGCAGTGCGGCCTCGCGCCGGGTTTCGTCTCGATCGTGGCCATGGACCTCGCCAGGCGGTTCGACCGGCTCGAGGCCGTGCGCATGCGTGTGGGCGCGCTGCCGAAGTACCCGACCAACGCCCTTTCGTACAACCTCACGTGGAGCACCGACGGGCTCATCAACGAGTACTGCAACCCGTGCGAGGCCATCCACGAGGGCCGGCGCATCGAGGTGCTGCCGCTCGAGGGCATCGAGCATTTCGCCCTCGACGGGATCGGCTACGAGGCCTTCAATACCTCCGGCGGGCTCGGCACGCTGGCCGAGACGCTCGACGGCAGGATCTCGGAGCTCAACTACAAGACCGTGCGCTACCCGGGTCACTGCGAGCGCATGCAACTGCTCGTGAACGACCTCAAGCTCGGCGAGCGGCGCGCGCTCTTCAAGGACGTGCTCGAGACGGCGATCCCCATGACGCTCCAGGACGTCGTGCTCATCTTCGTCACGGTCACCGGCTGGCGCGAGAGCCGGCTCACGCAGGAATCGTACGCGACCAAGATCTACGCGCAGTCCATCAACGGCCGCACGTGGAGCGCGATCCAGGTCACGACGGCCGCCGGCGTCTGCGCCATGGTCGATCTGATGCGCGAAGGCCACATCCCCCCGACCGGGTTCGTCCGCCAGGAAGACGTGGCCCTCGACGTGTTTCTCGCGAACCGGTTCGGCCGGTACTACGCGTGAGACCCGCCGCTACTCTCGATGATGATGACCGGGTCGGAGTTGCCTTTGGCGTTCTTCCCGGATTCCAGCATCACGACCACGTAGGAATAGGAGCCACCTTCCACCGGCGCCTGCTCTGCGCCCTTGCCGGGTTTGGGGTTGCCGCCCCCCTGCGGCGGCTTCTTCTTGTCAACGGATTCGTTGGTCGGGCCGGCCGCATTGAATGCGCCCTTGCCGACATGCCAGACAGAGGTCTTCGTCAGTCGTGTTGACCAGTTGGAATCTGTCCGGGTCGGCGCCCTGCTTGCCGGGCCCGAGCACGACGACCGGAGGGAACACGCGAAAGTCACCGTCCGAGTCCCTGTAGACGTACGCCTTCTTGACCTCATGCGCCATGGGGGGAACCTCTGAGTCACAGGATCTCCGCAATGTCCAACGTCCGCGGGTCCATTAGTTGTCGTCGATGATGATGACCGGGTCGGCTGGCTCCAGGACCTGTCATCTTCTTCTCTGTGTGCTCGGACGCGTCCTCCACGATCAGAGTTTGTAGCGAGAGGCCGTCGGCCGGCACTGTCCAGGGCCCTCTGCTTGCTGGATACGCCTCTTGGCTTGATATCCTCGTCATGCGGTTGCTTGGCGTCGAATGCACCCGCGGGCACGAACCAGTGAATGACGCTGTCTGATCGATTCGATGACTTGCAGGCGGTCAGACCGCCCTTTAGCTTCACCCGCAAGTCGAGACTTCAATCGGGGTCGCTCGTATCGATGTAGGCACTGACCTTCATGCCGCCATTGAACTCTCCTTGGTGGGAGCTACCGGAAGCGTGTGATGTATCGGTCGTCCTTGCGGAGGTCGACGAGCCACGGCGATCGTTCGATGTCGTCGACTGTCTAGCCGGCCTCTACGGCACGGCCAAGCTACGTCAACGCCGAGTCGCGATCGCCCAGTCTCCTCGAACGCGCTCGCCATCGTGAAGAGGACGGCGGCCTTGTGTCGGAGGGCGTGCTCGAGCTGGCCAGCAGGTCACGGGCCTCGGCGTGGTCGCCGAGGACCGCGCAGGCGGCAGCGAGTTCCCGACAGAATGTCGGTGTCCTTTGGGTTCACCGCCGCTCGGCCTCCCCGAGCTCGAACGGCCCGCTCGTAGGCTTCGATGGCCCGATCACGCTGCCGCGGCCCAGTACGCGGCAGCGCCGAGATTGCGCCAGTGCCGGAAAGCGGCATCCGGGCAGTGCGACGGCTCGTTCATACATCCGGGCGGCATCGCCGTACAATCCCTGAAGGTAGTAGGAGCACGCGAGGTTCGAGAAGGCGCTCGGCGGTCGTGTTAGATCGACGCCGAGCTCTCGAGCATGGCGGCAGCCTCGTCGAGACGTCCCAGCCGTTGCAGGACGACGCCGAGGTTGTGATACGCCTTCGTGTTGCCCGGCGTGAGCGACTCGAGCATCTTTTGGAATTGGTCCTCCGCGCGTTCCAGCTGGCCGACCCGATAGTAGTACGCGCCCAGGGTGTTGCGCGCCGTCCAGTCGTCCGGATTCAACTCGATGGCTTTCCCGAGCGCCGCTTCGGCCTCTCCCATCCTGCCGAGACCGACATATGCCCGGCCAAGCTCGCGGTGGGCGGCGCTGTTCGTCCGATCGAGCTCGACCGCTCGCGAGGCTTCACTGAGTGCTCCCTGGTATCGCCCCTGCTTGCTGTTGATCATGGCCAGCACGACATGGACGGGTGCGAAACGGTCGTCGAGCTGGAGACGCCGCGGCGCTTCGGCGCCGGCCCGATCGATCAGCGAGGCGTCGTTGGTCGTGCTCAGTCTGCCTCCAGTAGGCCTCGGCGAGGCTGTGCATGGATCTTCGGGTCGGCCGGTAGCTCGGCGACGGCCGCATCAAGCAACTCGACTGCCCGTGCGACGTTCTCGGCCTTGTCGTAGCGGCGAGCAGGGTCCGGGCTTCGGTCACGAATCCGGCCTCCGAGAATACGTGCTCATGTATGTCAGGCGATCAGGCCAGCGCGACCACGGCCACCACGCGCCAGCCAGCCACCCCGCTTCGGCGCGAGGCGGACGGCCGACGCTGCCACTCGAGTGGGTCGACGACATCGAGGCCGGAATGCACGTCGCGCAAGATCGCGGGCCAGATCCGCGTCGACGCGTAGCGGCCCGTCGGGTCCTTCGGGAGGCAGCGGTTGACGACCGTCACGAGCTCTTGCGGTGCGTCCGGGCGACGAGCTCGGCCGAGCGGCGACGGCTCTGAGTCGACCACCGCGGCCATCGTCTGCACCGGCGTGTCGCGCTTGAACGCTCGCCGGCCGGTCAGCATCTCGTAGGCGATCGATCCGAGCGCAAACTGATCGGATCGGAAGTCCACGGATGGCCGGTCACCTGCTCCGGCGACATGTAGCCCGACGGTGCCGACGATCGGCATGCGCGTCCGGTCAGCCCATCAGCCTCTGCCGTCGACTCGTCGGACCTGACGGCGATCGGGCGTCGCCTTGCCGAGTCCGAAGTCCACGATCTTCGCCCGTCCGTCGGGCGTCAGCATGACGTTGCGGGGCTTCAGATCTCGGTGGACGACGCCGGCGCCGTGAGCGGCTGCGAGGCCTTCGGCCACCTGCGCCGCGATGTCGACGACCTCCTTGATCTTCATCCGTCGGGACGCCATCCGGGCGTGCAGCGTCTCCCCCGACACGAGCTCCATGACGATGAACGGCTGGCCGTCCACCTCGCCGACGTCGTAGACGGTGACGATGTTGGGATGGTTGAGCGAGGAGGTCAGCCGCGCCTCGCGCTCGAGGCGATCGTGCGCCGTCTGATCCGCGCCGACCTCGGCCGAGACGAGCTTGATGGCGACCGGACGGCCCAGACGCGTGTCACGCGCGCGGTAGACTTCGCCCATGCCGCCCGAGCCGAGCGGTCCAACGATCTCATAGGCGCCGATTCGACGGCCTGAGTCGAGCCCCATCGTTCTGGTATCCCCGCAGGATACACCTCGCCCGCAGCCTGCACACGTACAAACGCCAGCCGGCGGAAAACCGCACAAGCCGACCGCCAGGGTGCGGCAACGGGTCGCGCCAGGGCGGGGGTATACTCCGCCCGAATGGCCCTGCCAGACCTGTTCGAGACCGACCGTCTGCGGGCCGAGCGTCTGACCGAGACCGACCGTGCCGACGTGGGCCGCATGGACACCGACCCGGAGTTCGTCGCCAGGATCGGCGGCGTCCGGACCGCCTCGGTCACCGACGCCTACGTCGAAACCAACCTCCGCCACTGGACCGAGTACGGCTTCGGCGTGTGGATCCTGCGCGACCGGATGACCGGCGACCTGGCGGGGCGCGCGCTCCTGCGTCACGTCACGGTGGAAGGCGTCGATGAGGTCGAGATCGGCTACGGCCTGTTTCCCGCGTTCTGGGGCCGCGGCCTGGCCACCGAAATCGCGACCGCGCTCGTGCGGATGGCGTTCGAGGATCTCGGCCTCTCTTCAGTGATCGCGCTCACGACGCCAGGTCACGTGCGGTCACTGCGCGTGATGACCAAGGCCGGTCTTGCCTACGAGCGCGACGTGACGCACGCCGACGTGCCCCACGTGGTGTTCAGGGCCACGCGGCCGGAGCCGCCAGACGCGTCTTGACTCCCTCCCGCCAACGACCATAATCGCCGGAGATTCGCCGCAGACGTCTGCGAGGAGCCTCCATGACCCCCGTCATCCGATCCGGAAGTCCGATTCGTCGTCTTGTCTGGGCGTTCGTCGTTGCCGCGGCCGGCGCCATCGCGGCCGCCGAGGTGCCGCTCGCGCAGCGCGATGCGGGCCCCATCGCCATGGGGACCACGACGGGCCAGCAGTACCGGCCGGCTCGTCATCCACAACGCGATGATCGTGAGCGGCCGCGGCGAGCCCGGCACGAACCGCGGCATGCCGCCCGAGGGGCCGGTCGACATTCTGGTCGAGAACGGGGTCATCAGCACGATCGTGCCGCTCGATCCGGTGAACACCGCGAGCGGCCGCGGCGGCCGCACGCTCGAGGGCGACCGGGTCATCGACGCCACCGGTATGTACGTGATTCCAGGCCTCGTCGAGATGCACGCGCACCTGCCTCCGGCCGGTTCGGCGCTCGGTCCCCGCGGCCTCGAGTACGCCTATCGGCTGTATCTCGGGCACGGCGTGACGACGGTGCGCGATGCCGGCACGGGCGCGGGTCTCGAGTTGATGACGAGCGAGCGGCAGAAATCAGCCGGAAACGACATCGTCGCGCCAAGGCTCGTGCTCTGCCAGCGGTGGCCGCTGCCGCTCGGCCGATGGGACGAGGGCAACACGCCGGTGAAGGCCCGCGCCATGGTTCGCCGTTTCAAGGAGCTCGGCGCCGACTGCGTGAAGGTCAGCAAGAGCCCGGGCCAGTACCCGGATGTGCTCGAGGCGATCGTCAGCGAAGCGAAGCTGCTCGGCATGCCGGTGATGGTCGATCTCAAGGTCTCCGAGACGAGCGCGCTCGTCGCCTCGAACATCGGGGTGACGAGCATCGAGCACTTCTATGGCGTCCCCGAGTCGGCCTTCGAAGGGAGTCAGACGTTCCCGACCGACTACAACTATTGGGACGAGCTCGACCGCTTCCGCTGGGCCGGCCGCATCTGGTCCGAGGCCGAGGCGAAACACCCGGAGCGCATGCTGGCCGTCGTGGAGAAGATGATCGCCAACGGCACGAACTGGAATCCCACGATGGCCGCCTACGAGATGAATCGCGACTTCTCGCGGGCGCTGACCCTCCCGTTCCGGGAGACGCTGGTGCCGCCCACGGTGGAGTGGACGCCCGACGAGACCGAGCACGGCCGCTACCACCGCGAGTGGAAGACGTCGGACGAGGTGGCCTGGCGCCACTTTTTCCAGATCTGGATGAAGTACATCAACGAGTTCTCAAAGCGCGGCGGTCTGCTCACAGCCGGCAGCGATGACGGGGACGTCGGAGGCATTCTGTACGTGCGCGAGCTCGAGCTGCTGCAGGAAGCCGGACTCAGCCCCATCGACATCATCAAGGTGGCGACGACGAACGCCGGGCGTGCGCTCGGGTTCGAGAACCACTGCGGCATCCGCGTCGGGTGCGTGGCGGATCTGGCCGTCGTCAACGGCAATCCGATCGACAACCTGAAGGTGCTCTACGGCCGCGGCTACGGCTTCTACGGCATCTTCCCGCGCGCCGAACAGGCGAGCCACGGTGGCGTCGCCTGGACGATCAAGGAGGGGATCGTCTTCGACGCGCAGGCGCTCCTCCGCGAGGTCGAATGGTACGTGGGCCAGATGCGGCGCTAGACCACGGCTCCGGACAGCGACCGTGCCGCGTCGGCTCCGTCGAGCGTCGCGGCGAGCTCCTCCCACGGCCCCTTGTGGTCGATCACGGTCCCGGCGTCGAAGTGCCAGACGTGCGTGCCCACTTCCTCGAGGAGGTCCTGGTCGTGCGTGACGAGGAGCACGGTGCCCTCGTACTTCTGCAAGGCGACGTTCAGGGCGTTGATGGACTCGAGGTCCAGGTGGTTGGTCGGCTCGTCGAAGACGAGCACGTTGGGCTTCTGGAGCATGATCCGGCAGAAGAGCAGCCGTGCGGTCTCGCCGCCCGACAGCGCATGCGTGGGCTTGAGCCCCTCCTCGCCGCTGAAGAGCATCTGGCCGAGCAGTCCGTGGATGTCCTGACGCGAGGCGCCCGGATCGAACTGGTGCAGCCAGTCGACCGCCGTCATGCCCCGGGCGATGGCGCCGGAGTGGTCCTGCGAGAAGTAGCCCACCGACACTTCGTGACCCCAGCGCACGACGCCGGCGTCGATGTCGGCCGGTGAGGCCTTCATCCCGGGCGCATCCGACAGGAGCGCCTTGAGCAGCGTGGTCTTGCCGGCGCCGTTGCGGCCGACGAGGACGACGCGCTCCCCGCGATTGACGATTGCGCTGAAGTCGTCGATGACCTGGTGATCCCCGTAGGCCTTCGACACCCCCTCGCACTCGAGCACCACCTTGCCTGACGGGCGCGTCGTGCCGAACTTGATGTAGGGCCGCTGGATGTTCGACCGCGCGAGCGCGCTCGTTTCGAGGCGCTCGACTTCCTTGCGGCGCGACTGCACCTGGCTCGACCGCGTGCCCGCCGAGAACCGCGCGATGAAGTCGTTGAGCTGCGCGATCTTCTTCTCGCGCTGCGCGTAGTCGGCCTCGATGCGCGTCCGGACCTGCATCTTGGCCAGCACCATGTCGTCGTAGCCGCCCGTGTAGGTGATGATCGTCTGGTAGTCGATGTCGGCGATGTGCGTGCAGACGTCGTTCAGAAAATGCCGGTCGTGCGAGATGACGATGAGCGTGCCGTCGTAGCGGACGAGGAACTCGCGCAGCCAGTGAATCGAGTCGAGGTCCAGGTGGTTGGTCGGCTCGTCGAGGAGGAGCGCCTCCGGATGCCCGAAGAGCGCCTGGGCCAGGAGCACGCGCACCTTCTGGCCGCTCTGCAGCTCCGCCATCGTGCGGTCGTGCAGATTCCCCGGAATGTCCAGGCCCTGGAGCAGCACGGCCGCGTCGCTCTCGGCCGAGTAGCCGTCTTCGTCGCCCACGATGCCCTCGAGCTCGCCGAGGCGCATGCCATCCTCGTCGCTGAGCTCGGCCTGGGCGTAGAGCGCCTCGCGCGCCTGGAGCGCGTCCCAGAGGCGCGGGTTGCCCATGATGACGGTGTCGATCACGCGGAACGCGTCGAAGGCGAACTGGTCCTGGCTCAGCACGCCGAGCTTGTCCGGCCGCACGACCGTGCCCTTCTGGGGTGGCGTGTCGCCGGTCAGGAGCTTCATGAACGTCGACTTGCCGGAGCCGTTCGGTCCGGAGAGCCCGTATCGCCGGCCTTTCGAGAACGTGGTCGTCACGTCCTCGAACAGGACCTTCGAGCCGAACCGCATGGACACACCTTGCACGGAAATCATTCCAACTCCTTGGGCAAACGTCCTAGTATATCAGGTGCGGTCGGAGTTCGGGCGAACGGGCGGCGATCCGGGCGCTACTCGTAGTGCCGGTAGTGGTCCCAGACGGTGCTGAGCGGTACCTTCTGCCCGCGCGCGACGAAGATCGGTATGTCGCTGCGCCAGCTCATGCAGTAGTCGCATCGCACGCGTCCAGCCTCCCAGACATCGACGAAGAGGCGCCGCAGCGTGTCCGGGTCGGCATCCACCGCGATGAGTACGTCGCTGTCGGTCCGGCCGACGCTCCAGTGCCAGTACGTGTTCTGCGCGCCGATCACGCCGGGCAACCCGCGCGACGGCCCGAAGAGCTCGAGCGAGCCGGCCTGGCCGTAGGACGGACCGTAGATCAGGGCGTTCGCACGGTCGGCGGCCGGCAGACTCAGGTACACGCGTTCGACCTCGTCGACGAACGACTCCCAGCCGGTGCGATCGGCGAGTAGCTGCGGAATCGACGACGTCTTACCCCGTTCGGCGGAAGCGTCGAGCCCGAGCGCGGCAGTCAGGCGCGCGAGCGGCGGCGGCGCCAGCAGCGGCAGGACCACCGGCGAGAGCCCGAGGGCCGCCGCCAGGATCACGGCGGGAATCGCGACGCGCAGCGCCGACGCAAGCAGGCGGCCCCGGCTGTCGAGCGCCCTCAGCCAGCGTTCGATTGCCACGGCGCCTGCTGCGAACAGCACCGGATAGGCGGCCGCCATCCGGTCAGGGCGGCTCGTCTGGGACAGCACGTGAATGCCCAACAGCACGACGAACATCAGGCCGAGAAACCGGAACGGACGCGCGGTGCGCGCGAACAGCAGGGATCCGAGTCCGATGATCCACACCGGCAGGGCCAGCGGATTCATGACGAGGACCTGCATCACGAGGGACTGGAGCGGCGGCGACGGCTCGTTCTTCAGCACCTGCGCGTTGTGGTAGAACTCGAGCGACGGCCAGCCGTTCGCGACCTGCCAGGCGATGTTCGGCAGCGCGAGCCCGAGCGCCACGGCCGCGCCCAGCCAGAGCCATCGATCCGCCAGCAGCCGTCGAGCCGGGGTCAGCAGCACCCCGACCCCCAGCGCCGCGATGTACATCACGACGGTGTGTTTGTTCTCGAAGGCGAGTCCGATGAAGAGCCCGACGAGGAGCCACAGCCGCGAGTCTCCGGTCTTGACGAGCCGGACGAGCGTCCAGACGACGAGCGACCAGAGGAGAGGCTCGAACGCGTTCATCGAAAAGAATCCGCTCATGGCGAGCGAAACGGGTGCGAAGCCGACCGTGAGGCCAGCCAGCACGGTGGCAAAGCGGCGTCCACCCAGCTGCCACCCGATGAGGCCGGTCACCCAGACGGTGGCCGACGCCGCGAGGAACGCGGCCAGGCGGATGCCCAGCAGCGAATCGCCGACGAGCGGCAGCGTGGTCGCCAGGATCAGCGGCGCAAGCGGCGGGTGGTCCACGTAGCCGAACGCCAGCCGTTTCGCGCAGGCGATGTAGTAGAACTCGTCGATGAAGTAGCCGTAGTTGGCGTTCAGGGTGCTCGCGACATACAGCAGGAGCGGAAGCGCCGAGAGCACGGCGAGCAGCAACCAGTCGCGACCCGTGCGGTCCGTCGTCACCGGGCCGCCGTGCGTCACAGGGCGAGCGTCGGACGAAGGAGAGCCGCCTTGGGCGTCAGCACGCATCGACAGGCCGCATTATCAGGTGCTGACCTGGCCTTGGCAAGCACTCGAATCCTGCAAACCGCTGTAGAGTGAGTGGCATCAATGCCCGCCTTCTCATGCGGCCCGGCCTGGCTCGACGCAATGCTCGACCGCGGTGAGGTCGTGCTGCTCGACGGTGCGACCGGCACCGAGCTTCAGCGGCGCGGCGTGCCCATGCACGACAAGGCCTGGAGCGGCACCGCGATGGCCGAACATGGCGACACGATCCGCCGCCTGCACGAGGACTACATCCGCGCCGGCGCGCGGGTCATCACCGCGAACACGTTCTCGGCGGGTCGTCACTCGCTCGAACCGGCCGGCCAGGGCGACGAGGTCGCCGCAGTGAACCGCCGGGCCGTGGCGCTCGCCCGCGAGGCCCGCGACGAGGCCGCCGGCTCCCCGGTGGCGATTGCCGGCTCGGTGTGCGAGTGGGTCTACGACAAAGGCTCGCGATTCACCGACCCGTCGGTCCTGGCCGAGTCGTTCAAGGAACAGTGCGGCCTGCTGGCCGAAGCCGGTGCCGACATCATCAATGTGGAGATGTGCCAGCGGCTGCCCGACTCGGCTCTGGCAGTCGACGCAGCCGTCGCGACCGGCCTTCCGGTGTGGGCCGGCGTCAGTTGCCGGCTGGTCGAGGGCCGGCCCGTCCAGACCTTCGACGAGGACACGCGGGGCGACCTCGAACCGCTGGTCGAAGGACTCACAGGCCGGGGCGCCGGCGCGCTCACGGTCATGCATACGCCCGTAACGGACATCGATGCAGGCCTGGCCGTCCTCAGGCGTCACTGGACCGGCCCGCTCGGCGCGTACCCGGAGTCGGGATACTTCATCATGCCGAACTGGCAGTTCGTGGACGTGATCGAGGTCCCGGACTTCGTCGCACGCGCCCTGGCATGGGTCTCCGGCGGCGTGCAGATTGTGGGTGGATGCTGCGGTCTCGGGCCCCGGCACATCCGTGCGCTTGCGGAAGCGCTTCGCGGTTGACGCCCGCGGAAATCTACTGGTAACGAAACGTCCGGACGCTGGCCACGCCGAGCACCACGGTGGCGGCGGCGAGCCCGAGAGCATGCGGTAGTGCGGCCGGCGCCGCATCGCCGAAGCTGACGAGCCGGTGCATCGCGTCCATCGCCCAGCCTGTGGGCAAGAGCATCGCGAGCTGCTGAGCCCACTCGGGCGTGACTTCAATCGGCCACCAGCATCCGCCCAGGGCCGCCAGCACCATCGTGGTCACGACGCCAATGCCCGACATCTGAGCGGGGCTCCGCGCGAGGTTGCCGAGCAGCATGCCGAGCGAGGCGTTGAAGGCCGCCCATGTCAGAAGCACGACCATCACCATCGGCAGCGCGTCACCCCACGCCATGCCGAAGAGCACGGTTCCGGCCACCATCGCGAACGCGATCTGCACGAGTCCGAGAAGCAGCTTGCCGACCCACTTGCCGGCGACGAGCTCCGCCCGCGAGATCGGCGTCGAGGCCAGGCGCCGGAGCAATCCCTGCTCCCGCTCGACGACGAGCTGGATGGCGCCGCCGGTGAGCAGCACGAGCATGGTGAACATCACCATGGTGCCCGGGATCGTCTGTTCGAACCCTGACGGGATCTCGACGCGGCGTCCGGCCGACGACGTCTCGATCGACACGGCCCGCGGCGCCTCGGCGACCGCGCGAAGCGAGTCGGCACCGACGAGCTGGCCGGCGTCCGAGGCCGCGAGCGCGAGATCGGCCAGGAGCGAGTAGACCGCGCGCTGGACCCGGAGCGCTTCCAGGCTGGCTGCAGGCCCCTCGGCCCGGGTCTCGACCGTGATCGTCTGAGCCTCGCCGGCGAGGAGAGCCTCGGTGAACGGGCGGCCGCTCGTCGGCGTCGGCAGCACCATGCGACGTGCGAACGTTGCGAACTCCTCGGCCGACGCCGGCCGCGTCACCGAGAAGTTCTGCGCCTCGAGCCTCCGCACGAGGTCGTCGACCACGAAGCCCGCGTCGGCCGGAGCCTGGAGGGCCAGCGGCGTGGGCCCGGCCGAGGTGCCTCCGCCGAAACCGCCCGTCACCGTGCCGATGAAATAGAAGAAGACGATCGGCATCACGAACGTCCAGACGAGCGTCTCGCGCTGCCGCAGCTGGTGCGCGATCTCGGTGCGGGCGATGAACCGGATGTGTCTCACGTCAGCCCCCCGCCACGAAGCGTCCACCCAGCAACCGCGTGGACAGCAGGAAGACGACGGCCGCCGGCACGCCAATCGCCAGCGCCGACACGGCCACGCCTTCGATCGTGGCCGTGCCCGCGACGAGGTTCTTGAACTGCACGAGCGCCTGGCCGTTCGGCGTCCATTGCCCGACGGCGCTCATCCAGCCCGGCATCGCTTCGAACGGGAAGAACGCCCCGCCGATCATCATGACGGGGAAGAGCACGATGTTCGACAGGATGCTGGCGCCGCGTCGGCTCGACGCCAGAAACTGCAGCGCGAGGAAGAAGCAGTACAAGGCGGTACCGCCGAACACGGCCCAGCAGAGCGCGCCCGGAATCCGTGCCGGTGTCACCGCGCCGATCGTCCAGAGGACGAGGAGGCTGGCCAATGCCACGGCCGCCATGATGACCGCCGCCGTCGCGAGTTTGCCCGCAAGGAAGAAGCTCAGCGGATGTGGCAGCGCCACGGCCCGCCTGAGCGTGCCGGCTTCCTTCTCGTCCCAGAGATCGTCGGCCATGCCCTGCGCGACGAAGAGGACGGCCATGAACAGCATGCTCGGCAGGAACAGGGCGCCGAAGTTCGGGGCCGTCGCGGTCGTCTGCTGCCGGCCAGTCCGGGCGTCGACGAACTCGACCGTCAGGGCCGGCGGAAACAGCCAGGCGCGCACACCGCTGAGCCTGTCGTTTACCGATCCGCTGATCGCCGCGACCGTGTCGCTCGAGAGGAACCCTCCCGCATCCGGCGTCGCGTCGAGGATCCGCCCGAGCGGCTCGGCCAGCAGTCGCTGCGCGTAGCCGATGAGCTCGACGAGGATCTCGAGGCCGGTTTCGACGATGCCCGGCAGGATGGTCTGCGCCGGGTTCTTCACGAGCGCGATCGTGGTCGGCGTCTGCTCGAGCACGGCCTCGGAGAAGCCGGCCGGCAGCACGATCATGGCCGATGCCTCGCCGGCGTCCATGCGCGCCTGACCGTCGGGGCGCGTGACGGTCTCCACGTCGAGGAACTCGGCTCCCGCGCCACCCGCGAGCCCGGCAAACAGGCGGCCGGCCACCGACGCGTCCTCGTCGACCAGGAGCACGTGCGCCTTCGGCGGGCCGGCGTCGTCGCCGCCGAGCATCAGGATCATGAGTCCGCCCACGAGGAGCGGAATGCCGAGCCAGAGCACGAGCGCCACCGGATCGGCGAGCCGCCGCCGCAGGTCCTTCACGGTGCACGTGAGGAGGAACGACACGGCTATTCCCTCAACTCGCGGCCGGTGAGCTTGATGAAGAGCGCTTCGAGGCTGGGCTGGGTGAGCGTGGTTTCGCGCACGTCGGCGCCGGCTGCGGCAAGCGAGGCGAACACGGCGGGGAGCTTGCGCGACGCTTCGGGCATGGACAGCATCAGCGTCTTCTCGTCCGCGCTCACGACTTCGGCGCCGTCGACGCCGGCGATCGCGGCGCGCGCCCGGTCGGCATCGAAGACGCCGGAGAGCCGCAGCAGATCGCGCTCGCCCAGCACCTGCCGAAGCTCGTCGAGCGTGCCCAGGGCGATGAGCTTGCCGTGATCGATGATGCCGATTCGGTCGCAGAGGTCCTGCGCTTCCTCCATGTAGTGCGTGGTGTAGAGCACGCAGGTGCCGGCGCGCGCCTGTTCGCGGACGAGGTCGAGCAGCCGCACACGGCTCTGCGGATCGACGCCGACGGTGGGCTCGTCGAGCAGCAGCACCTTCGGCCGATGCATGAGGCCGCATCCGAAGTTGAGCCGGCGCTTCATCCCGCCGCTGAAGCGCTTGACGGGTTCGCTCGCGCGGTCGAGGAGGCCCACGAGCTCGAGCACCTCGGTCACCCGCCGCTTGAGCTCACCGCCGGCGAGGCCGTAGGACGCTCCCCAGAAGCGCAGGTTCTCGGTCGCCGAGAGCTCCTCGTAGAGCGCCAGCTCCTGCGGCACGACGCCCATGGCGCCACGGGCCGCCTTGCCGTCGGTCACCACGTCGTGACCGAGCACGCGGACCTGGCCGCCACTCGGCGCGAGCAGGCCCGAGATGCAGCCGATGGTCGTGGACTTGCCGGCGCCGTTCGGGCCGAGCAGGCCGAAGATCGAGCCGGCCGCCGCCTCGAACGTCACATCGTCGACGGCCGTGAGATCGCCGTACGTCTTGCGGAGGTGCCGAGTCTCTATCATGACCCTTCCTGGTGCAGGTGGAGACGCGCAATCTACCAGACCGTGCAAGTCAAACACGACACGCCCCGCTCACCCAGCGGTTCCCGGCCAACGGCGGCGCCGGGGCGGTCAGTGGCGGAGGCGCAGGCGTTTCAGGGCGCGCTTGATCGGCAGATGGACATAGCGACTCGGCCGGTCGCCCGTTGCGCGGTTCAGCCGCCACCAGACGTGGCGGGCACGCATGAGCATCCGCTGCGATGGCGGCAGGAGCCGGGCTTCCTCCGACTTGCGGACGATGGGACAGGCTGTCGAGCGGAGGCAGTAGTCGTGGAAGCGGCCGCCGAGGAGCTCGCCGCGGATCGCCTGCATGGTGGTCGAGTTCCAGGCCTCTCGGAACTCGTCCATGGGCGCGATCGGCTCGGCGCCGTAGCAGCAGGGCAGGACGCCTCGGCGCAGGATGTACAGGCTCTTCCACGGCTCGAGGCACGCCGGCAACCGGTCCCCGCCGAGTGACGGCAGCGCTGCCGGCGGGGTCTCGTCCCGGGCCGGGGCGGGCGCGGGCGGACCGGCCGGGACGCCTGTCTCGTCGGCGGCCGCCGTTGGCGCATCGGCGGCGTCGGTACCGTACTCGGCCTGGAACATCTCGCGCATCGACCCGCCGAAGTCCATCTGGTCGGCCAGCTCGACGCCAAGCTCGCGGGCGAGGCGGGCGGCCCGGGCGCTCGCGCGCACGAGCTCGGCAAAGGGCAGCAACTCGCGCTTGTAGTCGAAATGGTACCCGGACCGATCCCATTCGAGCGTGCTGTTGTCCGAGTAGTTGAGCGGCCGGAGCACCAGGCGATCGGCGCCGAGATCCGCCGCGAGGCGGACGAACGGCTCGAGCTCGCTCAGGTTGGCCCGCATGGGCATGAACACGACGTGCACGTACGGCGGCCGCCCGCGGCCGCCCTTCGCGGCGACGAGCCGTCGCAGGTTGGCCAGCAGTTTCTCGAACGTGTCGTTGCGAAGTTTCGCGTAGGTCTCGGGCGTGGCCGCGTCGAGCGAGACGTAGAGGTCGATCGGCTGGCCGACGAGCTTCTGGATGTTCCGGTCGGTCAGGATCTGCCCGTTCGTCGTCATCTCCAGGGCCTTGCCGGTTCGCCCGAAGATGTCGAAGAGCTCGTCGAGGTTCTTCATCATGAACGGCTCGCCAATCGAGCAGTTGATGAGCGATGCCGAATTGTCGAAGAACGCGCCCCACTCGCGAAGGGTCTCGCGCGTGAAGGGCACGCCGACGGCGTCGCCCTCGAGCGCCTTGCTCGTGTCCCATTCGCAGTAGACGCACGGTGGCTTGACGTTACAGGCGCCGTGGAGGTCGATGCCGAGCGTCGGCGGCGTGGAGTCGAGCGTGGACCTGCCGTCGATGAGCTCCTGCTGGTTGCGAATGAGGTTCTCGGTACTGGCTCGAGATTGCGGCGTGCCGGTCCGGATCTGCATGCAGGCGGACGTCGCGCAGGCGCACTGACAGGACCCGGTCATCGCCCGGGTGGTGCTCGGGGGGGAAGACCCGGCTGACGTCGAGATCCAGGCGATGCGTCCCGCCCGGCACCTCGAGCGAGAGCGGCGTCCAGCCGGCAGCCAGGGGGCAGGTCCGGGCAGCGCAGGCTTCCGTCGTGCCGAGAGCCGAGACACGCAGCGCCTGCGACAGGTCACGGAATTCCGAGAGCGCCCAGCATTCGAGGAAACGCGGGCCCGCATCGGACTCGAACTCGAGGGTGGCGCGACCTGCCATCCAGCGGAAGCGAACGGCCCCCTCGCGCTCCTCGGCGTAGAACCCGTGCGAGAGCCGGACCGGGGTTGACGTCGCTTCGTACGGAGGCGGCGGCTCGCCGGGCTGGGTGACGTGTAGGAGCTTCATGGCCGTTGGCGTGCGATGTCTCAGGGTAGCACCCGCGGCCGGGCGGCGCGCACGGTCCTGGCCGCCGGGCCCGCCGGACCTTCGGCTACCGGCCGGAAATCACGCGCAGCAGCCGGCTCACCGGATCGTAGAAGCGATCGACGACCCGCTCCTTGAGCGGAATGATGGCGTTGTCGGTGATGGTGATGTGCTCGGGGCACACCTTCGTGCAGCACTTGGTGATGTTGCAGTAGCCGATGCCGAACTCGTCCTTGAGCTCGGTCACGCGATCCTCGGTGTCGAGCGGGTGCATCTCGAGCGCGGCCGCGTAGACGAAGAAGCGCGGGCCGATGAACTCGTCGTGCTTCTGATGGTCGCGCAGCACGTGGCACACGTCCTGGCAGAGGAAGCACTCGATGCACTTGCGGAACTCCTGCACGCGGTCGACGTCGTCCTGCTGCATGCGCCAGGTGCCGTCGGGCGCGTCGGGCGTGCGCGGCTTGAAGGTCTTGATGCGCTTCTTGACCTCGTAGTTCCAGGACACGTCGGTCACCAGGTCCTTGACGTGCGGAAACGTGCGGCATCGGCTCGACCGTGACGGCCTCGCCGGCCGGCAGCGTCGTTGAGCCGCGTCATGCACATCAGCTTCGGGTTGCCGTTGACTTCGGCCGAGCACGAGCCGCACTTGCCGGCCTTGCAGTTCCAGCGGCACGCGAGGTCCGGCGCCTGCTCGGCCTGAATCGCGTGGACCGCGTCGAGCACGACCATGCCCTCGTCGACCTCGGTCGTGTAGTCCACGAAGCGCCCGTTGCCTCGCTCGCCGCGCCAGATGCGGAAGGTCTGGGTCGCCATGACTACTTGTTCTCCTCGATGACCTGCGCGAGCTCGGCGGGCATCGGCGGGATCGGCTCGCGCGTGACCTGCATCTGGCCGTCCGATCCCTTCCTCATGACGAAGTTGAACGAGCGCAAACGCGTCGGCCTTCGTGTCGGGTAGTCCTCGCGGAAGTGGGCGCCCCGGCTCTCCTTGCGCTCGATGCCGGCGCGCGCGATCGCCTCCGAGACGGTGAGCAGGTTGAAGAGGTCGATGGCCGTGTGCCAGCCGGGGTTGTACTCGCGATTGCCGTCGACGCCCACGCGCTCGGCGCGCTCCCGGAGCGCCGCGATCTGCTCGAGCGCCTGCTTCATGTCGTCCTCGTTCCGGACGATGCCGACGAGATCCTGCATCGTGTCCTGCAGCGCGCGCTGGACGGCGTACGGGTTCTCGCCCTCGCTGCCCCGGTCGAACGGGGCCAGGGCCTGCCTCGTGGCGGCCTTCGACCTGGTCGTCGTTCACGCTCCCTGCGCCGTTCTCCTTGGCGAACGCGGCGGCGTGTTCCCCGGCGCGCTTGCCGAAGACGAGGAGGTCCGAGAGCGAGTTGCCGCCGAGGCGGTTCGCGCCGTGCAGCCCGGCCGCCGCACTCGCCCGCGGCGAAGAGGCCCGGCACGGTGGACATCTGGGTGTCGCCGTCCACGCGGATGCCGCCCATCATGTAGTGCGTGGTCGGTCCGACCTCCATCGGCTCCTCGGTGATGTCGAGGTCGGCCAGCTGCTTGAACTGGTGGTACATGCTCGGCAGCTTCTTCTTGATGTGCTCGGCCGCGTTCGGGATGTGCTCCTTGATCCACGCGATGTCGAGGAAGACGCCGCCGTGGGGGCTGCCCCGGCCCGCCTTGACCTCGCGCATGATGCAGCGCGCGACGTGATCGCGCGTCAGGAGCTCCGGCGGCCGCCTGGCGTTCTTGTCGCCGGTGACGTAGCGCCAGCCTTCCTCTTCGTTGTCGGCGGTCTGAGCTGGCGTAGATGGCGGGGATGTCGTCGAACATGAAGCGGCGGCCTTCCTTGTTCTTGAGGATGCCGCCCTCGCCGCGCACGCCTTCGGTGACGAGGATGCCCTGGACGCGACGGCGGCCACACCATGCCCGTCGGATGGAACTGGATGAACTCCATGTCCAGGAGCTCCGCGCCGGCATGGTAGGCGAGCGCGTGGCCGTCGCCCGTGTACTCCCAGCTGTTGCTCGTGATGCGGAAGGCCCGCCCGATCCCGCCCGTGGCGAGCACGACCGCCCTGGCCTGGAAGATCTTGAACCGGCCCCGCTCGCGGTCGTAGGCCGACCGCGCCGGTCACCCGGTCGCCGTCCGTGAGGAGGCGTGATGACGGTCACTCCATGTGGACGTCGATGCCCTGGTGGATGCCGTGATCCTGGAGCGTGCGGATCATCTCGAGGCCCGTGCGGTCGCCGACGTGGGCGAGCCGTGGATAGCGGTGGCCGCCGAAGTTGCGCTGGAGGATGCGGCCGTCCTTGGTGCGGTCGAAGACCGCGCCCCACGCCTCGAGCTCGTGCACGCGGTCGGGCGCCTCCCTGGCGTGAAGCTCGGCCATCCGCCAGTTGTTCAGGTACTGGCCGCCGCGCATGGTGTCGGCGAAGTGCACGCGCCAGTCGTCGCGGTCGTCGACGTTGCCCATCGCCGCGGCCATGCCGCCCTCGGCCATGACGGTGTGCGCCTTGCCGAGCAGGGACTTGCAGATGAGGCCGACGGACACGCCCTGGGCGGAGGCTTCGATGGCGGCCCGCAGACCGGCGCCGCCGGCGCCGATGACGAGCACGTCGTGCTGGAGAACAGGGAAGTCGCTCATGGTTCGATTAGGGCAATTCGAATTAGCGAATTAGCGAATTAGCGAATTAGCGAATTAGGGAATTAGGGAATGAAGTGGGTGAATGGGCGAATGGGTGAATGGGTGAATGGACAGGCTGCCGCGGGAATATTGGGTCCCGGCGCCCCAGGGGCTCACTCGTCCATTCCCTCATTCGCTCATTCACCCATTCGCTCATTCACCCATTCACCCATTCGCTCATTCGCTCATTCACGCATTCGCTCATTTCATTCACTAATTCACTAATTCACCAATTCACTGAATTTACAAAATCCGACCATCCGTCCAGGCGCCGATGGCCAGCATGCGGACGTACACGTCGCTGAAGCCGACCCAGAACAGGCTGAACCAGGCCCACTTCATGTGGCCGCGGTTGAGCGCGCTCACGCATGTGTAGGCCGTCTTGCGCGCGGGCCGGTTCGTCATGATGTCGAGCCATCCGCCCACCAGGTGTCTCAGCGAGTGACACCCCAGCGTGTAGCCGCTGAGCAGGATGACGTTCACGGTGAGCACGATCGTGCCGACGCCGATGCCGAACTCCGAGCCGCCGCCAGCCGCCGGAAACCACAGTGCCTTCCAGGCGTCGTGCCCGAGGAAGAGGAGCAGCGCGAGCGCCGGGATGAGCGTGTAGCGGTGGATGTTCTGGACGACGAGCGGGAACCAGCGTTCTCCGAGATAGCTCTTTCGAGGCTCGCCCACCGAGCAGGCGGGCGGGTCGGCCCAGAAGGCTTTGTAATAGGCGCCTCGGTAGTAGTAGCACGTGCCCCGGAACGCGATGGGCGCCCACAGGATGAGAAACGCCGCCGAGAAGGGGAGCGCACCCGGCCACCAGCCCGGCGCGCCCGCCTGCGGGATGATCGCGTGCACCGAGTCGCCATAAATGAGCGGCGAGTAGAACGGCGAGAGGTACGGGCCCCATTCGTAGTTGGCGCCCTGAAACGCCGCCCACGTGGAATAGATGATGAACGCCGAGAAACCGACGAAGACGATTGCAGACTGGAGCCACCAAGCGTCGCGGCGAGTGGTTTCACCGAAGCGACGAAGGGGCAGCGATGCGTGCAGTTCAGGCACCGAACCCTCCGGGGACCCGTAGACGATATCCGACGGGCCGAAGCGAAGCAACGTCGAACGCTGGTGATCCCGCGCGCCCGCCCCGGATGTGCGGCCGTGTCGCTGATCTAGAATCGGGTCTTGCCCACTGAGGCCAGGAGACCCACATGACCGGTATGCACGAGATCGATTACCGCATCGTTGGCGACGACATGCAGTTCGTGGAGATCGAGCTGGACCCGGGCGAGGCGACCGTGGCCGAGGCGGGCGGCATGATGTACATGGACGACGGGATCGAAATGGAGACGATCTTCGGCGACGGGTCGCAGGCGCAACGCGGGTTTGTCGGTGCCCTGATGGGCGCGGGCAAGCGGCTGCTTACCGGCGAATCGCTCTTCATGACCGTGTTCCTCAACAAGAGCCGTGCCAAGCGCCGGGTGGCCTTCGGCGCGCCGTACCCCGGGCGCATCGTCCCCGTGCACCTCAAGGAGATCGGCGGCGAGCTCATCGCCCAGAAGGACTCGTTTCTCGCGGCGGCCAAGGGCGTGAGCATCGGCATCGCGTTTCAGAAGAAACTCGGCGTCGGCCTCTTCGGCGGCGAGGGCTTCATCATGCAGCGCCTCCAGGGCGACGGCTGGGCGTTCGTGCACGCCGGCGGCATGCTCGAGGAGCGGACGCTCGCGGCCGGCGAGGTCCTTCGCGTCGACACCGGCTGCCTCGTGGCGCTCCAGCCGACGGTCGACTACGACATCGAGTACGTCGGCAAGATCAAGAGCGCGCTCTTCGGCGGCGAAGGCCTGTTCTTTGCGACCCTTCGCGGCCCCGGCCGCGTCTGGCTGCAGTCGCTGCCGCTCAGCCGGCTCGCCAACCGCATCGTGGCGGCCGTGCCCGGCCTCACGCGCGGCGGCCGTGGGGAAGGGTCGGTGCTCGGCGGGCTCGGGCGCGTGCTCGACGGCGACAACAGCTGAGCGGCGCGTCGAATGAGGATCAGCACGAAATCGAAGCAGGAGAGGTGAAGATGCGTGGACGGATGTTCGTGTGCGGGGTCGCGGTCGCGGTCGTGGCCGCCCTCGCCGGATCTGATCGGCTGACGGCGAGCCAGTCGCTTGCGGCCGAGGTCGACCGCCTCTCGGCCGCGGTCCAGCCGGAGCTCATCGAGTGGCGGCGGTACCTGCACGAGCATCCGGAACTGTCGAACCGCGAGGTCGCCACGGCGCGGTACGTCGCCGAGCGGCTGCGGAGCTTCGGCCTCGAACCGGTGACGGGCGTCGCGCGGACCGGTGTCGTGGCGGTGCTCGAGGGTGGGCGTCCCGGACCCGTCGTCGCGCTGCGCGCGGACATGGACGGGCTGCCCGTGCGCGAGGAAGTCGACCTGCCGTTCGCCAGCCGCGCCACCGGCGAGTACGAGGGCAACACGGTCGGCGTCATGCATGCCTGCGGACACGACACGCATGTAGCGATCCTGCTTGCCACGGCGCGCGTGCTCACGCAGCTGAAGGACCAGCTGCCCGGCTCGGTCAAGTTCATTTTCCAGCCTGCCGAAGAGGGCGCGCCACTCGACGAGCGTCCTGCCGGCGCCCAGCTGATGGTGGCCGAGGGCGTGATGAACGAGCCGCGTGTCGACGCCGTCTTCGGGCTTCACGTGTTCGCGAACGTGCCGACCGGCACCATCACGTACCGCAGCGGTCCATTCATGGCGGCCTCCGATCAGTTCGACATCATCGTCAAGGGGCGGCAGACGCACGGGTCGGCGCCGTGGCGCGGCGTCGACCCGATTGTCGTCGGCGCGCAGATCGTCAACGCGCTCCAGACGATCGTCAGCCGCAACGTGGACATCACGCGGCTGCCGGCGGTCGTCTCGGTGGGGCAGTTCCAGTCGGGCGTGCGGAACAACATCATTCCCGACAGCGCGCGTCTCGTCGGCACGATCCGGACGTTCGACGAAGCCGTCCAGGCGGACATCCACGCCCGGATCAGGCGCATTGCCGAAGGCGTCGCCGCCGGCGCCGGCGCGACCGTCGAGGTGGAGATTCACCGCAACGTGCCGGTCACGTCCAACGATCCGACGCTCACCGCGCGCATGCTGCCGACGCTCGAGCGGGTCGCGCCAGGCCGAGTGCAGGAGTCCGAGCTGATTACCGGGGCGGAGGACTTCACCTTCTTCCAGCAGGAAGCACCGGGCCTGTTCGTCTTCCTCGGCATCACGCCCCCGGATCAGGTGGGGAAGGCGCCGGCGAACCACTCGCCGTTCTTCTACGTGGACGAGGCGGCGCTTCCGACCGGCGTGCGCGCGCTTGCGCACCTGGCCGTGGACTATCTCGCGTCGGCCGGGAGATAGACAGGTGTCCGGCGCTTCAGTCCGACGCATGACGTCATCACGGACAAGAGGCGCCTCAACCGGCTTCCGGGGTTTCGACGACAGCCACGAGTCCGCGGCCGGGCGGCGGCGGACTCGACAGGTCGCCGTCCCTCAGTAACTCGTCGGTGACGTAGTCGAGCGCGGCTTCGTCGCCGCGCCCGAGCAGCGCTTCGAGAGCCGAGCGCGGCGCGAACGGCCGACTCGCGTTCCTGCATCGACGGCCAGCTGCCGTCGGCGCGCCGGGGCGCGTAGCGGCACCAGAACCCCGCGTGCCAGCGCAGGAATTCCCGGACGCGCGTGCGGCCGTGCTCGTCGTCGCCCCAGTGCTCGAGCGCGAGGCTCACGTAGCGACGGTAGAGCGTCAGTCGCTCTTCTGCGGTGATGTCCCAGTAGCCGTCTGTGACCTCGCGGAAAATCCACGGTTTGATGAGGGCGCCGCGAGCGACCATCACGGCCGCGATCGGTGATCCTTCGAGCCGATCGCGGACTTCGTGGGGGAAGAGCAGGTCGCCGTTGCCGACGACCGGCACCGGCAGCGCCGAGGCGACCTCGGCGATGGCGTTCCAGTCCGCTGGATGCCGATAGCGCGCTTCGCGCGTGCGGCCGTGCACGGTGATGGCCGCCGCGCCGCCGTCGACGGCCGCGCGAGCCAGGTCCATGTAGTTCTTCTTCTCTGCGGTCCAGCCGAGCCGGATCTTCACCGTGACGGGTACCTTCACGGCGGCAGCGCATGGCTTCGACGATTCGCCGCACGCGGGTGGGCTGGCGGGCCGAGCGCGGCGCCCAGCCCCTTGCGCGTGAAGTGATCGATGGGGCAACCGAGGTTGAGATCGACGACGTCGGCCCCGCGGGCTTCGACGAGCGCGGCGGCCCACGCCATCTCCTCGGGCCGGTTGCCGGCGAGCTGCACGCCGAAGCACGGCTCGTCCGGCGCGCGGCGAATCAGCGCGAACTCGCTCTGGCGCCGCTGTTTCAGCCGGCGCGCCACGACCATCTCGCTCATGAGGATCGTCGCGCCGAGCTCGACGCACAGCCGCCGATACGGCAGGTTCGAGCCCTTCGTCATCGGCGCCATGACGATCGATCCGGGGAGCAGGTCGAGAAAGGGCATGGGGGATGGTACGACAGGCTGAGGGTCCGAAGGTCCGAGGGTCCGAGGGTCCGAGGGTCCGACGGTCCGACGGTCCGAGGGTCCGACGGTCCGACGGTCCGACGGTGCGACGGTGCGACGGTGCGACGGTGCGACGGTCCTAGGGTCCCGGGGGACGCAACGTTCGCACGTGTCGCACCGGCCGCGGGGAGTGTCAGGATTTTCGTGGGTGAGGCGTTCTTGACCTTTGCGGCTGTGGCGAACGGCGGGTTTGTGCCGGCCGCCGCAGCATGCGCCGTTAGACGATCGCCTTCGTAAACCGATCCTCGTAGAGGATCGCGAACTGGTTCATCGCGGCGCGCCAGGGATGGACGGTCGGGTTTTCGCTCACCCGGCGCGTATCCCAGGTGGTGGGTGTGCCCGGCGCCCAGCGCGCGCTCGACAATCGCCCTCTTGAAGTGCCGCGTCGCGGCTTCCACCTCGGCCGCTGTCAGCGGGCCCTCCCGGACGAATTGGTCGAGCACGTCGACCGGCACGGGGGCCAGAATTTCAGCGTCGCGGGTCCCGTGCTTCTTTTTGGGGGGCAGAGGACCTCCTCATCCTATGCCTCACACACAAAATTCCTGACAGGCTCGCCGCTCGCCCTCGGACCCTCGAACCTCGAACCCTCGGACCCTCGAACCTCGGACCCTCGGACCCTCGGACCCTCGGACCCTCGGACCGTCATAAGATGTCGCCGTGACGCTTCGTGATCGTTTTCTCGCTTTTGTCACCGAACAACATCCCTTTGCGCTCGCCGCGGCCGCCCGGGCGTTCGACCGGGCTTCCAAGCGGCCGCCGACGACGGCCGAGGCCATCGAGGCGGTGCGCGAGCCGCTCGCCGAGGGCCTGCGTGCGGCCGTGGGATCGGCCAACGTGGACGAACGGCTCGAGACCACGCCCGGGACGACCGTCGGCGTGCGGCTCGGTCAGGCGGTCGACGCGCTCGTCGAGTCGTGCGACGGCTTCATCGCGCGCGAAGCGATTGCCGCCGGCCTGACTGACGAGGAACGGCTCGAGATCCTGCGCGGCATGATCCTCACGCGCGCCATCGACACGCGACTCAAGCTCTTCTTCCTCAACTCGGAAGTGAGGTACGGGAACGCGCCGTTCCAGGGAAAGGGCTTCCGATCGCTCGGTCAGGAAGCGATCTACGCCGCGGCAATCCGGTTGCGGCGCGGCCCCGAGTGGCGCGGGGAGGACGGGGCGTGGAACGGCGACGTGGTCGCGCCGATCATCCGTGACGTGGGCGCGGCGCTCGCGATGCGCCCCACGGCCGAGACCGTGCGGATGGTGCTCAACGGCCAGATGGGCAAGGCCGGGCCGCCCATGAACGGCCGCGACCTGCACGTCGGCGACTTCGACTGGGGCATCCTGCCGGCATCGGCGCCGCTCGCCATCAGCAGCCTGACGGCGGCCGGAATGGGGCTCGGGTTCAAGCTGTCGGGCGCCTCGCGTGTGGCGCTCTCGTTCATCGGCGAGGGCGGTTCGTCGCTCGGCGAGTGGCACGAAGCCATCAACATGTGCGCGGCCCGCAAGCTGCCGGTCGTCTTCTGTATCGAGAACAACCAGACGGCGCTCTCGACGCCCGTGCCGGAGCAGTCGGCCGTGCGCGTGTTCGCCGACAAGGCATCGGGCTACGGCATGCCGGGCGTGACCGTCGACGGGACCGACGCCGACGCGGTGGCCGCCGCCTTCGCCTGGGCGGCCGACCGCGCCCGTCGGGGGCAGGGGCCGGCGCTCGTCGAGCTTGTCGCGATGCGCATGTGCGGCCACGCGCATCACGACGACATGCTCTATCTCGGCAAGGAGCCGTCCGCCTCGTGGGACTATCCGACCCCGACCGGGCAGGCTTACGCGAACACGGAGCTCTACGAGTTCTGGCGCGCGCGCGATCCGATCGCCCGCTACGCGGCACGGCTGGAATCGCGCGGCCTGCTGGCGGCGGGCGACCTCGACCGGCTGAAGGCCGAGGCCGAGGCGCTCGTCGAAGCCGAGGCCCGGGCCGTCATCGCGGCGCCGTGGCCGGACGGGGCGACCGTCACTGCAGGCGTGATCGCCTCCGACCCCGTTCGGCGCGGCCGCGTCGAGGTGCTCGACCGCGACGGTTCGTCGTCGATCGGCGAGCCGGATCTCGTCGTCGAGCCGGCGCCGCCGTTCGACAAGAAGGGCATGACGTTTCTCGAGGCCGTCATGCACGGGGTTGGTGACGCGCTGGCCGCCGACCCGCGCGTGTTCGTCTTCGGCGAAGACGTCGGCGGCAACTACGGCAACGCCTTTCTCCTGCTGCGGCCGCTGCTCAAAGAGTACGGCGACCGGATCCTGAACTCGCCGCTCGCCGAAGGAGCGGTGCTCGGCGGATGCGTCGGGGCGGCCCTCGCCGGGATGCGCCCGATCGGCGAGATGCAGTTCAACGACTTCGTGGCCACCGGGTTCAATCAACTGGTCAACAACGCGGCCAAGATCCGGTACCGGTGGGGCGGGGCGGTGCCGATGGTCGTTCGCATGCCCTGGGGCGGGCTGCGGCACGCCGGTCCGTACCACTCGCAGAACACCGAACCCTGGTTCTACCGGACACCGGGCCTCAAGATCTGCGTGCCGTCGACGCCCCACGAGGCGCGAGCCCTCATGGCCGCGGCGGTGGCCGATCCGGATCCCGTCCTCTACTACGAGCACATCGCGCTTTACCGCGATCCGCGTATCAAGCAGGCCGTCGGCGAGGCCGCGCCGGACGCGTTACCCGTCGGGCGGGCGGCCGTGCGGCGCGTCGGGGGAGACGTGTCGATCGTGTCGTACGGCGCCTACGTGCACGTGGCGATGCGCGTGGCCGACGCGCTGGCCGCATCCGGGATCGAGGCCACCGTGCTGGATCTGCGCTGGCTTGCGCCGCTCGACCGCGAGATGCTGCTTGCCGTGGCGCGCCACACCGGCAAGGTGCTCATCGTGCACGAAGACTCGCGCACGGGCGGCATCGGCGAGTCGCTCGCTGCCGTCATCCAGGAGGAGGCGTTCGAGTTCCTCGACGCGCCCATCCGCATCGTCGCCGCGCTCGACACGCCCGTCCCGTACTCGCCGCCGCTCGAGGACGCCTTCCTGCCGAGCGAGGCCGACGTCGAACGCGCGGCCAGGAGGCTGGTGGAGTACTGACCACCAGGCCGGTTCGTCACGAAGCGACCCGCCGAGCTCGCAACGGCTGGACCGCGAGGATTACGGAGAACGCACCGCTCACTCCGAGGACATAGAGAGTCCAGATGAACAGCAGTGCGCCGCTCTTCTCGAGGAACTCCGGGCGCAATCCATTCCGCATGTGGAGGGGCAGCATCCCGGCGGCCATCACGCCACCGGTCGCCACGAGTGCCGCGAGTGTCGGCACGGCAATCATGCCCGCGGCTTCGCCGAGCGAAGGATGTCGTCCCCCTCGCATCATGGGCGTCTGATACATCAGCACGCCCGCGACAACACAGCCGGCGACGGCGAGGCTGCAAAGACCGACCGCCAAGCGGTTCTGTCGCATCACGTGTCTCTTGTCTGCCTGGACGCTGGACATCAGCCGCAGCTGCGCTCATGGTTGCACGCGCCGCTGTCGGCTGCATGCCGGCTACCCCTGGCGAGGCGCGCGCGAACCTGCAGGAAGCCGCCGAATCGCTCTCGCTGACCTCCCAAACCGACGCCAACTTCAACGCACAGGGGGAAGTCCCGATCTTGATCCTGTTTTGGATCGCCGGTCTGCTCACCGCAGTCATTGACTTCCCAAGTCATGGTCGCGTCCCCGCCGACAACACCCTGGAGCCACACCTCAAACGACTCATGAGGGAGCGCGGGATCGACGGACCGGACGACAAACTGTTTCGCCGCGCTGATGGCGACCGCGTCAGCCGCGCTCGTCGGATTCTGGCCGAGGCCGACTAGCAAAATGAGCGCATGCATCCACATACTGGTTTCCGGTCTGCCTACCGACGCCAAATCAGCCGCGCGCCACAAGAGACACGCGGCGCGTTGGCTGCATTTGGAGGTCAGGCCGCTGCTCGGAGCTGACACAGCGGCGTGTCACATTGGCGCCTCGGACGCATGGTATGCCACAAGCACCCACCGCCCGCCCTCATTCGCGTAGGTCTTCGTGAATTGCCACCGGTCGATCGTGACGGTGCCATTGAAGTCGCGAGTGCGAGCCAGGCGCCCGGTCGCCACCGCAGTCCGGCCCCGCACGACCACCCGCACATCGGTTGTCTCGTATTGAGTGATCTTGGCGCGCGCGGATTTCCAGAACCCCAGAATGTCAGCCTTTGACATCGGGTTCATGCCGGGAACGATGACGGTGAGATCCGTCGCGCAGAGCGCGCTTCGCTCGGCGTACCATCGGGCCGCGCCCTCGGCGTCGATGACGGCCTCGTCGAGGTACTCAAGTTCGCGAGCCACGGCCGGCCGCTGAGTGGATGCGTCGCCGGGCTTCTGACCACGGGATGGTCCTGGCTCGTCCTGCCTCGATGTTGCTCACACGGGCGCGAATCTCGGCCGCCCACGCCGCTTCGGCGTCCGGATCTACGTCGGAATCGAGGCTATCGAGCAACTCGCTGGCCAAGGCCGCCCGCTCCTCCTCCGTGAGCCGGAGTGCTTCTACGAGCAACTGCTTCGAGTCCATGGAAGTAGCCTACCATCGTCCCGTTCCGTCGGGCTCTGCCCAACGACCTGCCGCTCAGTCGCGAGCGGCGAAGTCCATGCTCACTCTACTTCGCTCTGCCCGCCGCTCGTCGGCTGCAGCGGCCGGTTAGGCACCCACCTTGACCAACTGGCCCGGCGCAACGCCAACCAGCACAGTCAAGAGGTCGGCAACCAACGGTCGAAGGTCCGAATGGCGATTCCCCTTGGCGACGAGAACCACGACCGCCACTTTGAACCGACCAACGTCCTGCTGAAATGAGAGATTCCGATCGACCGTGAGAAACGCGTCGAACGTCCCCTCGGCCAAGGCGAGAAGCTCGCCGTTCCGCTTGCTGGCCCAGCCCATCTCCGGAACCGTTCGAGCCTCGTGCCCGACCAGGTCGCGCTTCAGGCGCTTGGGCAGACACTCATCAAGAAGGATTCGCACGAGCGAGCAGCGCGTCCTTGGCCTGCTCAAGAGCCGCTACGGCTTGCTCCCGGCTGACCGTGGGAAAGTCCTCGAGAAAGTCCGCCAGCGGGTCGCCCGCTTCGAGATAGTCCAGGAGGGTCTGGAACGGAACCCGAGTACCCACGAATACCGGCGTGCCGCCCATGATCTGGGGATCGCTGTGAACCACCGGTGCGGGCTTAGGCATGGCTCTCGCTCCCCAGGAGAATACCGCTGTTCGAGTGGCGTGCCTAACTACCATTGGACCTGCAAGGACCCGCATGGCTCACAAGTCCCTGATGACCGTCATCTTACGCCAGTCTGCCGGCCCGGGACGATTGAGAGAACCTTGCGGCCGTCGTCAGCCTAAGACCCGAACATGGCCGTCAGCCTAAGCCCGGGCGTCGGCGAGTTGCTCATCGTCGATCCATCGCGCTCCGCGGACAGCGCGGTGGTGCTAGAATCGGCCCGTGCAACTGCGCTGGGCTTGGCGGGGCGTGCGCGCTCGCGGCTGGCGGGGTGCCCTCGTCGTCGGACTCGTGTCGGTCGCGCTCGCGGCCAATGCGACGATGTTCTCCGTCGCTGATTCGCTGCTTCTCAACACACGGCCGTACCCTGATGCCGACCGCATCGTCTGGCTTTCGCACAAGGCAGGGCCCGGAGAACGAATCGGGCGCACCGAGTCAGCCAGACTCCACGCGGAGTGGCGTCGCCAGTCCGACATCTTCAGCGGAGTGTCGGGCTACCTTCAGAAGAACATCTTCCTGACCGGCGGCGGCTACGACGAACTGACCCGGACGGCCGACGTCACCGTGGACTTCCTGAAAGTGGTGGGGGTCCGGCCGCGGTGGGGGAGGGAGTTCGTCGACGCGGACCTCGACGATCCGGCTGGATTCCCGGTCGTCACGAGCGAAGGCCTGGCAC
The DNA here is from genome assembly GCA_963752045.1 of uncultured Acidobacteriota bacterium. Taxonomy (GTDB): domain Bacteria; phylum Acidobacteriota; class Vicinamibacteria; order Vicinamibacterales; family SCN-69-37; genus DATKDF01. The sequence continues at coordinate 231,567 of CAVVWN010000008.1, forward strand.
GTCGTCGCTTCGGCCGTCCCGAGCTGGCAGTTGGGCAGCGGCTGGAGACGACGGCCGGCCCGCATGTCGTCGTCGGCGTCATGCCCGCGGATTTCGCTTTCCCGCGCGTCGGATTCGACATCTGGCGCGCCATTGTCGTCGACGGGCCGCTCACCCGGAACTTCGGCGGCATGCCGATCATGGCGCGCCTCGCGCCTGACGTGACTGCCGAGCGGCTCCCCGCCCTTCTGGCCGAGCGTGCCCGTGTCGTGGGCGCGGCCGTGGGCCTGGCGGAGCTGACGGCGACGACCGTCGATCCATTCGCACGGGTTGCGCCGCCCACGGCGCGCCGGACGCTGCTCCTGACGCTCCTCGGCGCTGCGTTCTGTCTGCTCCTGGCCGCGTGCGCCAATGTGGCCAGTCTGGAGCTGGCTCTGGCCGTGCGCCGCGAGCGCACGGCCGCCGTTCACCTTGCGTTGGGGGCTCGACCGGCCGGCCTCGCTGGGGTCGCCGCGCTCGAGGGTCTGCTGTTGATTGGTGGCGCGCTCGTGGTCGGGTTGGCGCTGGCGTGGGCCGGCATCGAAGCCCTGCATCGCGTGCTGCCCGACTCGCTGCGGACCGCGACGGGGAACCCGATCGACCTCGATGGCCGCGCCATCGGCTTTGCCCTCGGCGTCTCGCTCATCGCCTGGCTGCTGGCGGCGCTGCCTCCGGTACTCGCCGCGCTCCGGTTCAACCTCTCAAGGGTCCTGCGGTCCGAGGATCGAGCCGCAGCGTCGTCGCCCGGCGGCGTGAGCATGCGGCGCGCGCTGACCGTGGGGCAAGTAGCCGTCGCCGTCGCGCTCACCGTGGGCGGGCTGCTCTACGTCCGCAGCTATCAGGAGCTGCTCGCCGTCGAGAAGGGGTTCGACAGCTCGGGGCTCGCCGTGGCGAGCATGAGCGCGCCTGCCACGTTCTTTCCGTCGATGGACGGCCAGAGTCAGTTCACGACCCGGCTGCTCGAGACCCTGCGGGCCGTGCCGGGAGTCGTGGGCGTCACGAGCTCGTCGCCTCCTCCGCATCTGGGCGACAGCCCTACCGAGACGACGCTCGAGGTGGACGGACGCGTGGTGCCGACGCCCGTGTTGCTCGGCCAGAAATGGGTCGATACGGACTACTTCGACGTCGTCGGGCTGAGGCTTCTCGCGGGCCGGTACTTCGAGCCGGCCAATCCGCCCGCCAACGTCGTCGTGAGCGAGACATTCGCCCGGAAGTTCTGGCGCGACGAGAGCGCCGTGGGCCGCTCGTTCACCGGCACGGGTAACAGTCCCTATGCCTATGGCGGGCCGTACCGCGTGGTTGGCGTCGTCGGCGATTTTCGGAGCAGTCGGACGCGAATGCCCGGTCCGGCCGAGACGCGGCTCTTCATGTACTCGCTCTGGTCGCAGTTGCCGCAGCGGGCAGTCGAACCAGAGCCGGGTGAGCCGCAGATCGACACCGGCGGGTCGTTCCGCAGTATCTCCGTCACAGTGCGCCTGGACTCACGCGACCGAGCCGCCGCCATCATCGCCGCCGTCACCGAGCTCGAGCCAAGGCTCCGGCTGACGTTCACCTGGGTCGACGATCTCTATGCGGCCCAGAACTCGGAGACCCTGCTCGCGAGTCAGGTCGTCGGCGCGTTCAGCGTTCTCTCGTTCGTCGTCAGTGTCGCGGGCGTGTACGGCGTGATGGCCTTCCTCGTAGTCGGACGCCGGCGGGAGATCGGCATTCGTCTCGCGCTTGGCGCCGAACCGGGACGAATCGGCCGGATGGTTCTCGGCTCGTCGGCGAGGCTCGTCATCTGGGGCGTGGCAATCGGCTCGGCCGGTGCGCTCGTTGCCTCACGATGGATGGAGTCGCAGTTGTTTGGCGTCTCGCCCGTCGACCCGGCCGTCTACGTCGGCGTTGCGACAGCAGTCGCCGGAGCCGCGCTGCTGGCCACGTGGCACCCGGCCCGCCAGGCCGCGCGCGTCGATCCGGCTGTCACACTGCGGGCGGAGTAGGTCCGCCTCCATTTCGAGGTTCAGAGCCTGGTAGCCAGCCGCTCGGCGAGATCCGGCACCTTCCGCTGAAGCTCGTCGATGGAGACTTCGCGGCCGGCACCGTCGAAGGCGCGATCGACGCCGCCGTGGCGGATGACCACGGCAGATGCCGCACGCGATCCGTATCCCCACACACGGCCCGCGGCGCAGTCGACCGCGGCGACGGTCTCTTCGACCACGATCACGTCGACCGAGCCAAGCCGGATCGTCGGGGCCACGCGGCACGTGGTCACCGGTGTGCCCTCCAGGCGCGAACGGCGCGAAAGGTGGTCGGCGAGGCCAGGAACCTCAGCGCCACCCAGATCACGGCGAGCGGCCTGAGGCGCGCGCCGGCCGCACAGGCGCCTTCGAAGCAGGCTCCAGTGAACCGCGGCTCGCACCGGATCGGCCAGCCGGCGGCGGCGCCGGCAACGAGCAGCGGCGAGAGCAGGCCATAGAGCTGCCCGGTGTCGGCCGGGTCGTCGAACCCGAACGTGGCCTCGAGCGAAAACTCCTCCCACCGGATGCGACGGCCGAGATCCGGCACCACGCGCATCGCGCGGCCGGCGAAGCCGGGTGAGCGGAGCACCGCCAACCCCGCGCCCGGCTTTCGGCCTCTCCGCCTCCGGGGCCGTTCGGCCCGGGCGGCCTGCGCCTCGGGCGATGCGTCCGGCTCGGTTGCGGTCTCCCCGCCGAATCGCACGTCGATGAGGCCGGCCAGCGCGCGCACGCGCCACCGCGCACGCGTCCGGTCAGTCCGTCGGAGCCGGACGCCGACGTGCACGGGTGTTGCCAGGGCGGCCACCACGGCGAGGACGACTGCCGCCAGGACGCCGAAGAACCAGAGCATCCGGGCGCCTGCCTAGCTCTTCTTTTCCGCCCGCTTCTCGACGATCCGGCCGAGCGCCTCGCCTGCCTTTTCGACCACGGTTGCCGCGCCCTTGCGAACCGGCTCGAGCCGCACGCCGTCCTTGCTGGCGATGATTACCGCGGTGGGCCTGATGCCGCCGCCACCGCCCGACCCGCCGCCGTAGCCCTCTGCGCTGAGGTTCTTGGCGTCCTTTCCGGACCCGCCGCCGGCGCCGAAACCGAAGCCGATGCTGATGAGCGGTATGACGGTGTGGCCTTCCACGGTGATGGGGTCCCCGACCACCGTGCGCGTGTTGAGCAATCGCTCGATCTCGCCGAGCGTCGTCTTGAGCAGGCTTTCGACGTGTTCCATGGGACTCTCCCTCCGCGCGGTCTGCGAGCAGACCGGTTGGTCATGATTTCCAGGAGCATCCCGGATGCCAGGGCCGCAGGTGCCACAGACGGGCGCTTGCATGCACGGTGGGTCATCCGGCGCGCACATTTGGCCTGGAGGTGGTGAGGATTCCGCCCCCGCCGCGCCGTGCTGGCTGTCAGCGGGCCTTGCCAGCCGCTTCGGCGCCAGGCGGCTCGGTGAACGGGTCGATGGGAATGGGCAGGTATTCGACGTCGAGGATCTCGAGAGGCTCCGTCTTCGTCGGCGCGCGCAGGACGACGCGGTCGCCCGGGGTCGATTTCATGAGCGCTCGGGCGAGTGGCGACATCCAGCTGATGTAACGCCGGTCGATGTCCACTTCGTCCGTGCCCACGATGCGGACGACGTGTTCCCGGCCGGCCGCGTCCCGGTAGGTCACCGTCGCCCCGAAGAACACGCGGCTGGCGGCGGCGCCCGGCCGCGGCGCTGCGGGGTCGACGACCTCGGCCGCGTCGATGCGCTTGGTCAGGAAGCGGATGCGCGAGTCGATCTGGCGCAGGCGTCGCTTGCCGTACAGGTAGTCCGCGTTTTCGCTGCGGTCGCCGTTGCCGGCGGCCCAGGCCACCACCTGGGTCACGGCCGGCCGCTCGCGCGTCATCAGGAACCGGTGTTCGTCCTTCAGCCGCTCGAGACCCGCCGGGGTGATGTAGTTCTTCTGCTTCGGTCCCGCCGTGTCGCGAACCGGCTCCCTGAGCGGTCTCTTCGTGCGCATCGTCGATGGGACGATCTTAACCTCGCCGCACGCGGGAACGAGCTGCCAGGTCCGTCGCGTGTATGCTCTCCGAGCGAGAGAGGACTCAATGACTGCAGGCCAGGAGATGTGGACCCCGCTCGAGGCGGCGCTCGCGCCGTTCAAGGATCTGGCGCGCCTGAACCGGCAGACCGTCACCGGCGCCGGCGGCCGGGCCGTCCAGATCGTGCTGGCGGCCGGCCGCTGCCGGGTCGACCGCCAGGCCGACGGCGACGCGACAACGCGCCCCGAGATCGAACTCGGCTTCTCCCTCGGGCGTGACGACTACCTCGTGCGGTTCGCCGGCGACGATTATCGACGCGACGGCCGCTGGGACTTCGACCGGATCCGGTCGGACATCTCGGCAGGTTTGCAGTCGGGCGCGCTCGAGCCGGGTGCGGTCTTTGCCCTCGTGCCAGGATGAGCAGGCCGCTCCCGCGCTGGCGATGGCCCCGACGCCGTACCATACGTGACGATGCCGCGCCGCAAGAGTGATGGAGCCGACGGCTGGGACCAGTACGCGCCGTTCTACGACTGGGAGAACGCGCGGACGCTCGGCCGGCGCGACCTGCCGTTCTGGAAACACGCCCTGTCGGACCTCGGCGCGCCGGCGCTCGAACTGGGTTGCGGCACGGGCCGGCTCATCGTGCCGCTCGCGCGCGCGGGCGTGACGATGGTCGGCATCGACCGATCGGAGGCGATGCTGTCGCGGGCGCGCGAACGCCGAGGGCGGCTGAGACGCGACACGCGTCCCCCGCTCGTCTGCGGCGACATCCGCGCGCTGCCGTTTCCCTCGAAGAGCTTCGGCGCCGTGCTCGCGCCCTACGGCATGCTGCAGTCGCTCGTGGCAGATCGCGACCTCGACGCGGCGCTGGGCGAGGCCGCCCGCGTGCTTCGGCGCGGCGGGCTTTTCGGCATCGACCTCGTCCCCGACCTGCCGCGTTGGGCCGAATACGGGCCTGAAGTGCGGATGCGCGGCCGCACGCGCGACGGGCGGCAAGTGACGCTCATCGAGTCGGTGCGGCAGGACCGCCGGCGCGGGCTCACCACGTTCGACGAGGAATTTGTCGAGGGCCGCGGACGGACCCGGCGCCGGCATCGCTTCACGCTCAGATTCCGCACGCTCACGATGGACGACACGCTCGCCCGGGTTGGCCAGGCCGGCTTCCGCGTCGACGCCATCCTCGGCGACTACCGCGGCGGGCCGTGGGACCCCAGGGCGGATACATGGGTCGTCCTGGCGAGGAAACGATAGACGGGGGGCGGATCGGCGTGAAGGGCGCTTGAGGTCCTTGGAGTGAAAGGCGCTTGGGGTGCTCGGCGTGAAGGGCGTTTGGGGTGCTCGGCGTGAAGGGCGCTTGAGGTGCTCGGCGTGAAGGGCGCTTGAGGTGCTCGGCGTGAAGAGCGCTTGAGGTGCTGGGCACTTGGTTCAGGGCCGGTTGGTCGAGCGCCAGGGCCGCAATCGCCTCCTCGATCTCGGGGGCCGGCCGATTCCGCAGATTCGGCTTCCGGCGCGACTTCTCGAACAGCGCAGTTCACATCGCAACTCCCGTACCTCAGGCGCTCTTCACCCCCAGCACCTCAAGCGCTTTTCCGCCCGAGGACCCCAAACGCCCTTCACGCCCAGCACCTCAAGCGCTTTTTCCCCCGAGGACCCCAAACGCCCTTCACGCCCAGCACCTCAAGCGCTTTCCGCCCGAGGACCCCAAACGCCCTTCACCCCCAGCACCTCAAGCGCTTTTCCGCCCGAGGACCCCAAACGCCCTTCACCCCCAGCACCTCAAGCGCTTTTCCGCCCGAGGACCCCAAACGCCCTTCACCCCCAGCACCTCAAGCGCTTTTCCGCCCGAGGACCCCAAACGCCCTTCACGCCCAGCACCTCAAGCGCCTTTCCCCCCTGGACCCCAAGCGCTTTTCACCCCCCGTAGTGTTGTAAAATCCCAAGTCCGCCAGTTCGCGGAACTTACTGAGGAAACGCCATGTCCGGCCATTCCAAGTGGCACACAATCAAGCACAAGAAGGGCGCGGCCGACGCCAAGCGCGGCAAGATCTTCACGCGCCTGATCAAGGAACTGACGGTTGCGGCCCGCACGGGCGGCGGGGACCCCGACATGAACCCCCGGCTGCGCACCGTCATCGCCGAAGCCAAGCAGCACAACATGCCCGCCGACAACATCAAGCGGGCCATCCGCCGCGGCACCGGTGAAGAAGAGGGCGTCAACTACGACGAGGTCACCTACGAGGGCTACGGCCCGGGCGGCGTCGCCATTCTGATCGAGACGCTCACCGACAACCGGAACCGCACCGTTGGCGAGTTGCGCCACACGCTGTCGAAGTACGGCGGCAACCTCGGCGAGACGAACAGCGTCGCCTGGATGTTCGACAAGAAGGGGCTCGTGACCCTGTCGAAGGACAAGGTCGGCGAAGAGGCCCTGATGGCGGCCGTCCTCGAGGCGGGCGCCGACGACCTCACGGCCGACGGCGACAACTGGGAAGTGGTCTCGGCGCCCGACAGCCCACCAGGCCGTGGTCGACGCGGTCAAGGCGCTCGGCGTGGAACCCGACAGCTCCCAGGTCGCGATGCTGCCGCAGAACTACGTGAAGCTCGAAGGCCAGCAGGCGCGCCAGATGCTCAAGCTGATGGAGGCGCTCGAGGACCACGACGACACCAGGAACGTCTGGGCCAACTTCGACATCGAAGAGGCGGAGATCGAGGCCTCGCTGGCGTGAGGATCTTCGGGATCGACCCAGGGTCGGTCCGCACCGGCTACGGCTGCGTCGACACCGACGGCAGCCGCCATCGCCTGGTGACCGCCGGCGCGCTTTCTCTTCCGGCCGGCGCCGCTCTCGCCGACCGGCTGCTGGCCATCCACCGTGGCCTCGCCGTGCTCATCCGCGAGGCATCGCCCGATTGCGTCGCGATCGAGAACCTGTTTCACGCCCGCAACGTGCGGAGCGCGCTCGTCCTCGGCCACGCGCGGGGCGTGGCCGTGCTTGCCGCCGTCGAGGCCGGCGTACCGGTGGTCGAGTACACTCCCGCGGAGATCAAGCGGGCGGTCGTCGGCTACGGCCGGGCCGAGAAAAGACAGGTGGGAGAGATGATCAAGCTGTTGCTCGGCCTCGCCGACGTGCCCGCGCCGCACGACGCCGCCGACGCGCTCGCGATCGCCATCTGCCACGCCCATTGCCAGGGTCCCACAGCCGACCCGTCGCCGCGCCGCCGCCCCCGGAGCGAGCGCAGCTGGCGGCACGCGCGCCTGGGCCAGGTCCGCCGGTAGCGCCGTGATTGCGCACCTGGCGGGCACGCTCCTCGAAAAGCACCTGCAACGCCTGGTCGTTGACGTCGGCGGCGTCGGCTACGACGTGGCCGTACCGCTTTCCACGTTCTATGCCGTCGGCGAGCCTGGCGCCCCGGTGCGCCTGCGCGTGCACACACACGTGCGCGAGGATGCCATCCAGCTCTTCGGTTTCATGACGCCGCTCGAGCTCGTGCTCTTCGAGCGGCTCATTGGCGTCGGCGGCATCGGGCCGAAGGTGGCCCTCGCCGTACTTTCCGGTATCGAGCCGAACGAGCTCGTGCGCGCCATCCGCGGCGGCGACGTCGTCAGGCTCACGCGCATTCCGGGCATCGGCAGGAAGACGGCCGAGCGCATGCTGGTGGAGCTGAAGGACCGCATGCCGGAGAGCGCCCAGCCGCCCGTCGACGATGCCGTGCCCGAGGGAGACGACGTGCGTGCCGACGTGCTGTCGGCGCTCTCGAACCTGGGCTACCAGCCGCACGCGGTGGAGAAGACCGTCGACAAGGTGCTCGCGGCCGGTGCCTCGCGCGACTTCGAGACGGTGTTACGGGAAGTGCTGCGGGAGATGGCGCGCTAGCGATGACCGATCCCCGACTCGTCAACGCCTCGCGACTGGACGACGACGCCCAGTACGAAACGAACCTGCGGCCGCGGGTGCTCAAGGAGTACATCGGCCAGGAGCGCGTGCGGGCCAACCTCGAAGTGTCGATTGCCGCGGCGCGCGGCCGCGGGGAAGCGCTCGACCACGTGCTGCTCTGGGGGCCGCCCGGCCTCGGCAAGACCACGCTGGCCTACGTCATCGGCAACGAGCTTGGCGTGCCCGTCCGGTCCACGTCCGGGCCGGTGCTCGAGAAGCCCGGCGACCTGGCCGCCATCCTGACGAACCTCAAGGCCCGCGAGGTGCTCTTCATCGACGAAGTGCACCGGATGAGCGCCACGATCGAGGAGATCCTCTATCCGGCCATGGAGGACTTCGAGCTCGACATCATGATCGGACAGGGGCCCGGCGCGCGGTCGGTGAAGGTGCCGTTGCAGCCGTTCACGCTCATCGGCGCCACGACACGCGCGGGACTCCTCACGGCGCCACTCAGGGCACGGTTCGGCATCCACCATCATCTCGACTTCTACGGCGACGCGGACCTTTCCGAAATCGTCACGCGGTCGGCCCGGATTCTGGGCGTCGACATCGTCCCCGAGGCGGCCGCCGAGCTGTCCCGACGGTCGCGCGGCACGCCGCGCATCGCCAACCGGTTGCTGCGTCGCGTGCGTGACTTCGCCGAGGTGAAGGCGGACGGGCGCATCAGCGCCGAGGTGTGCCAGGCGGCGCTCGATCTGCTCGAGGTGGACGCCCACGGATTCGACGAGTCCGACCGGCGCCTGCTCAGGACGATCATCGACAAGTTCAGCGGCGGGCCGGTGGGGCTCAACAGCCTGGCGGCCGCCATCGGCGAAGAGAAAGACGCGATCGAAGAGATTTACGAGCCGTACCTCGTGCAGATCGGCTTCCTCGATCGGACGTCGAGGGGCCGCGTGGCCACGGTCCGGGCCTACGAGTATTTCGGCCTGACGGCTCCCGGAAAGGAACGTTTGTGGTGAAGACGACGCGACCGGTGAAGATTGCGGGCATCGCAAGTTACGTCCCGCCGAAGCTGCTGACCAATGAAGACCTCGAACGGATGGTCGAGACCGATCACGACTGGATCATGCAGCGCACCGGCATCCGGGAGCGTCACATCGTGGATCCCGGCGTGGCCACCTCCGACATCGCCAAGCCAGCCGCGCTCGAGGCCATTGCCGAGGCGGGCCTCACGCCCGACGACATCGGCTTCATCGTCGTCGGCACGACGACGCCGGACACGATATTCCCGAGCACCGCGTGTACGCTGCAGGCGAAAATCGGCGCGATGCGGGCCTGGGGCTTCGACCTGGGCGCCGCCTGCTCCGGGTTCACCTACTCGCTGAGTGTCGGCTATCAGATGGTGGCGACCGGCGCCGTGGACCACGCGCTCGTCGTCGGCGCAGACGTGATGTCGAGCATCATCGACTACACGGATCGGACGACGTGCGTGCTCTTCGGCGACGGGGCGGGCGCGGCGGTGCTCTCGCCGGCCGGGCCGGATGAGCCGTCGATCATCGACTTCGAGCACGTCACCGACGGCACCGGCGGGCCGGCGCTCTGCATGCCGGCCGGGGGCAGCCGGCTGCCGGCCTCGCACGAAACGGTGGACCAGCGCCTGCACTACGTCAAGCAGGACGGACAGACGGTCTTCAAGTTCGCCGTCAAGATGACCGAGGAGATCTCACGGCGCATCCTCACCAAGAACGGCTTCACGCCGGCCGACCTCGACCTGTTCGTCTCGCACCAGGCGAACCGCCGGATCATCGAGGCCGGCACCGGGCGGCTGGGTCTCGACCCGTCGCGCGTGGTCATCAACCTCGAGCACCACGGCAACACGACCGCCGGCACGATTCCCCTCGCGCTCGTCGACGCCCGCGCCGAGGGCCGGCTCAAGAAGGGCGACCTCGTCCTTCTCGCCTCGGTCGGCGCCGGGTTCACGGTGGGCCGGTGCTGCTGCGCTGGAGTTTGTAGCGGGTACGACAGGGTTGTGGCAGGTACGACAGGTTTGTAGCAGGTACGACGGGTACGACAGGTACGACAGGTACGACGGGTAACGACAGGTGCGACGGGTACGACAGGTACGACGGGTAACGACAGGTACGACGGGTACGACAGGTACGACGGGTACGACAGGTACGAGGTGGGCACTGGCGCTGGCCTGCATCTGGATTGAATGCTGGCCCGCGTCAGTTGGTTCCGCGTACCCGTCGTACCCGTCGAGTCTGTCAGGAATTTTGTGTGTGAGGCATAGGATGAGGAGGTCCTATGCCGCGGAGACCCAAGAGCAAGACCCACGAAGCTGAGCTACTCGCGCCCGTTCCCGTTGACGTCCTCGACCAGTTCGTGCGGGAAGGGCCGCTGACGGCAGCCGAAGTCGAGGCCGCGACCCGCCGGTTCAAGAAGGCCATCATCGAGCGGGCGTTGGGTGCCGAGCTGAGCCACCACCTCGGCTATGCCCCAGGCGAGACGAAGCCGGATGCGACGGCCAATCATCGGAACGGGACGAGCGGCAAGACGGTGCTCACCGACGATGGCCCCTTGCCCATCGAGGTGCCGCGCGATCGCGCGGGCACATTCGAACCGCAGCTCATCGGCAAACATGAGCGGCGCTTCACGGGGCTCGACGACAAGGTCCTGGCGCTGTACGCACGGGGCTTGACCGTGCGAGAAATCCAAGCGTTCTGGGCCGAGATGTATGCGGTCGACGTCTCCCCAGATCTCATCAGCACCGTCACCGACGCGGTCAGGGCGGAGGTGAGCGCGTGGCAGACGCGGCCGCTCGAGGCGCTCTATCCCGTCGTGTTCTTCGATGCGCTCCGGGTCAAGATCCGCGACGAAGGCCTGGTGCGGAGCAAGGCGGTCTATCTGGCGCTGGGCGTCCTCGCCGATGGGACGCGCGACATTCTGGGCGTCTGGATCGAGCAGACCGAAGGCGCGAAGTTCTGGATGAAAGTCTTCACCGAACTCAAGACGCGCGGCTGTGAGGACATTCTGATCGCGGTGACCGATGGGCTCAAGGGGATGACCGAAGCGATCGAGGCCATCTATCCGGCGACGACACGCCAGACGTGTCTGGTCCACCTGATGCGGCAAAGCCTCGACGTGGCCAGTTGGAAAGAGCGCAAGGCACTGGCGGCGGCGCTTCGGCCGATCTACACGGCGCCGCACGCCGACGCCGCCGCCGAGGCGTTGGCGGCGTTTGAGGCGAGCGCGTGGGGCCAGCGCTTTCCCACCATCGGGAAGATGTGGCGCCGCACGTGGACGGCCGTGATTCCGTTCTTTGCGTTTCCGCCCGAGGTCCGGCGCGTGATTTACACGACCAACGCGCTCGAAAGCGTCCACGCCCGCATTCGGAAGGTCATCAAGACGCGTGGCCACTTTCCGGGCGACGACGCGGCGACGAAGCTAATCTGGCTGGCGCTGCGGAACATCACGGCTGACTGGCGCCGACCCGTCCATCATTGGCGCGCGGCGATGAACCAATTTGCCATCCTCTATGAGGACCGCTTCACCAAGGTGCTCGTCTAAATGACCTATACTGCTGCGGCTGTGGCGGCCGGCACAGAACGACCGGCCGCCACAGCCGCGAAGATCAAGAACGCCTCACACACAGAAATCCGGACACTCCCTGGCGCTGGCCTGCATCTGGATTGAATGCTGGCCCGCGTCAGTTGGTTCCGCGTACCCGTCGTACCCGTCGTACCTGTCGTACCTGTCGTACCTGCTACAAACCTGTCGCAACCTGTCGTACCCGCTCTCTATTTGACCGGAATCATCAGGTGCGCGTACGGCGTGCCCGGGAACATCACGTAGGGTCGCGACGTGTCGCTCGCATCGGTCGGGTAGCCGGGGAACTTGTCGCCGATGTTGAAGATCATCACGTGGGGGCCCGTTTCAATCCACGTTTCGCCCTCGGCCGGAGCGGTGGCGAACGGATCCGTGTTACTCGCGTCCGATCCGCCCATCAGCATGTAGCCAAAGCCCATCGTGCCGGCTGGCGGGTCGGTGTGTCCCATCCAGGCCTGGGCCCAGGCCATGCCGGCCTGATCGAGACACATCGGGTCGGTGCCCGGCGTGTGGGCCATGTCGGGCAGGCACGTCCAGCCGTTCGTGCCTTCTCTGAGCGTTCGCGGCTGCATCTGGTCGTCAAAGGCCAGGATCGTGGCGCTCTCCGCGATGGAAGCCGGCGCGGCCGACATGGCGCTGGCGATGATGGCCTCGTCGGTTGTGGGCGGCGCCGCGGGGGCAGCGGCCGGAGCGGCTGCAGCCTGCTCGGCCGGGGGCTCGGCCGGGGAGCCGCAGCCGATGACTGGGCAGGACAAGGCACACGACGAACGCGTAGGGCTTCATGGGCGGACCTCCTTGGATGCCCGGGATCCTACGATCCAGCCGCGCCGGATCGCAAGAACACGGCCGCCGATCGCGAGGGCAGCAGCACGGCGGCGTCGCCTGGCGCCACGGCCAGCCGACGCGGCGGATCGTGCGTGTTGAGCCGCTCGGTCCATTGGGCCGTCCCGCCCGGCATCGTGAAGACCACGGCAGAGGCCGCGGCGTTCATCAGGACGAGCAGCGTGTCGCCGGTGACCGGCACGCCGTAGGCGTCGGTCTCGGCGATGGCCTCGCCGTCGAGCAGCACGCCGAGCGCCTTCCGGTCGGCATCGCGCCAGTCCGCGTCGGTCATCTCGCCGCCCTCCGGCCGCAGCCAGATGACGTCGTTGGCGCCGGCGCGACGCCCGACGAGGAAGGTCCGGCGCGTGAGCGCGGGCTGCCCGGCGCGGAGCGCGATGAGCTCGCCGACGAACGCGAGGAAGGCTGACGAGCTCGCGTCCAGATCCCAGTTCGTCCAGCTCAGTGGCGAGTCGTGGCAGTACGCGTTGTTGTTGCCCTGTTGCGTGCGGCCCATCTCGTCGCCTCCGCTCAGCATCGGCACGCCCTGCGAGACGAAGAGCGTCAGCATGAAGTTGCGGCGCTGGCGCTCGCGCAGCGCGAGGAGGTCCGGGTCGGTCGTGGGGCCCTCGACCCCGCCGTTCCAGCTCAGGTTGTTGTTCTCGCCGTCGCGGTTCTCCTCACCATTGGCGGCGTTGTGCTTTCGCTCGTAGGCCACCAGGTCCGAGAGCGTGAACCCGTCGTGTGACGTGACGAAGTTGATGCTGGCGTGCGGGCGGCGGCCCGACAGACCGTAGAGGTCGCTGCTCCCGGCCACGCGCGTGGCCATTTCGGCGAGCACGCCGCTGTCGCCGCGCCAGTACCGCCGGATCGCGTCGCGGTACTTTCCGTTCCACTCGGCCCACTTCGGCGGGAAGTTGCCCACCTGGTAGCCGCCCTCGCCCACGTCCCATGGCTCGGCGATGAGCTTCACCTGTGAGATGACCGGGTCCTGTCCGATGACGTCGAAGAACGACGACAGCCGGTCGACTGCGTGAAGCTCGCGGGCGAGCGCCGAGGCCAGGTCGAACCGGAACCCGTCCACGTGCATGTCGAGCACCCAGTAGCGCAGGCTGTCCATGAGCAGCTGCAGCACCTCGGGCGTCTGCATGTTGAGGGTGTTGCCCGTGCCGGTGAAGTCCTGATAGCGCGACGGGCGGCCCGGCTGCAGGCGGTAGTAGCTGGCGTTGTCGATGCCGCGAAACGAGAGCGACGGCCCGCGATGGTCGCCCTCGGCCGTGTGGTTGTAGACCACATCGAGGATGACCTCGAGGCCGGCGGCGTGAAGCGCCCTCACCATCATCTTGAACTCGCGCGTCGAGTCGAGCGGACTGGCCGCGTGCGCCAGCCGGAGATCGGGCGCGAAGTAACTGAGCGTGTTGTATCCCCAGTAGTTGGTCAGACCCCGCTGGACCAGGTGCCATTCGTCGGCGTGGTGATGGATCGGCATCAGCTCGACGGCCGTCACGCCGAGGTCCTTCAGGTGCCGGATGGCCGGCTCGCTCGCCAGGCCGAGGTAGGTGCCCCGAAGCTCCGGCGCAATCTGCGGGTTGGCCGCCGTGAAGCCTTTCACGTGCATCTCGTAGATCACCGTCTTGTGCCACGGCGTGCGCGGATGGCGGTCGTCACCCCAGGTGAAGGCCGGGTCGAGGACGGCCGCAAGCGGCGCGTACGGCGCGCTGTCGGAGAGCTCGGCCGGCCCGTCGCCATCGGAGCCTGGCGCGTACGAGAAGAGCGACGGGTGCCACTGGATACGCCGGCCGATGACCTTGGCGTACGGATCGAGCAGAATCTTGGCCGGGTTGAAGCGATGGCCACCCGGCGGATCCCAGGGGCCGTCCACCCGGTAGCCGTAGAGCTGACCGGGCCGGGCGTCGGGCAGGTAACAATGCCAGATGCGGTCGGTGCGCTCCGTGACGGGCACGCACACCCGCTCCCGCTCCGCATCGGCGGTATCGAACAGGCACAGCTGCACGCGGCGCGCGTGCTCGGAAAAAAGCGCGAAGTTGACGCCCGAGCCGTCCCACGTTGCGCCGAGCGGATAGGGGGACCCGGGCCAGACGCGAAGCATCGACGGATTGTACGTCGGGCTCTCGAGTCTGGAATCTGGGATCTGGGATCTGGGATCTGGAATCTGGGAGTTGATCCGATGAGTCTAGTGCCCGAGGATCTGTTGAGGTTGCGGCAGCTCGCCACGCTGCTCGACAACCGGTTCGTCATTCCGGGCACGACCATCCGCTTCGGCCTCGATCCGATCCTCTCGCTCGTGCCGGGCCTTGGTGAGCTCGTCAGCCCGGCCTTTGCCGTGTTGCTGCTCACCCAGGGCGTGCGCCAGCGCGTGCCGAAGGTCGTGCTCGTGCGCATGCTCTTCAATGCGTTTCTCGACGCGCTCATCGGAGCCGTGCCCGTCGCCGGCAGCGTGGCCGACGTGTTCTGGCGCGCCAACGTCAGGAACCTCGCCCTGCTCGAGCGCCATGCCGTCCCGGGCGCGAAACCCGCGCCGGGTGATTACGTCGTCCTCGGGCTGCTCTCGGCAGCGTTCGGTCTGGTCATCTTCGTGCCGGTCGTGCTGGCGCTGTGGATGGCCGCCGCCGTGTGGTGGTGGCTGGTGACGGCGGCGTGAGCCGACGAGCCCTCCACGTCCTCCAGGCCCTCCACGGTCGGCTAGGATCTTCTCGAGTGTCTCCACGGTGAACGTCTCCGAGTTCGACTTCGATCTCCCCACGGCTCTGATCGCGCAGGAGCCACGCCCGCGCGGCACTTCCCGCCTGCTCGTCGTCGATCGTTCAGGCGGCACGTGGCGGGAGGCCGCCATCGCCGACCTGCCGGCGCTCCTCGATCCGGGCGACCTTCTGGTGGCCAACGACACGCGTGTGTACCCGGCCCGTTTGCTGGGACGCCGGGATCCGAGCGGCGGAGCGGTGGAGTGTCTGCTCATCGAGCGCGGGGACGGTGACGAGTGGCAGGCGCTCGTCCACCCGGGCCAGAAGCTCAAGCCGGGCGCCCGAGCCGTATTCGAAGACCCGGCGCGGGCCCCCGGCGTGCGGCTCACCGCAGAGATCCTCGAGCGGCGATTCCACGGCCGTCGACTCATCCGGCTCGAGGCCGCCGGCGCGCCCGATGTCGAGAGCGCGGTCGACGCGCTCGGACACGTGCCGCTGCCGCCGTACATTCACCGGCCCGACACGGCGGCGGACCGCGAGCGATATCAGACCATCTTCGCGCGCGCGCGCGGTTCGGTGGCCGCGCCGACGGCCGGACTTCACTTCGATACCCGGCTCCTGGCCGCGATTCGGGCGCGCGGCATCGGGTGGGCGACCGTCACGCTCCACGTCGGCTACGGCACGTTCAAGCCCGTCCGCGTCGAACGCGTCGAAGACCATGTAGTCGATCCCGAGCGGTACGAGATTCCGGCGTCCACGGCCGACGCCATCAGCCGGACGAAGGCAGCCGGCCGCCGCGTCGTGGCGGTCGGTACGACGACGACTCGCGCGCTCGAAGCCTCGGCGCGGACTCCGAGCGCCGAGCGCCGGGTGCCGGCCACCACCGACCTCTTCATCCATCCCGGATTCACCTTCCAGCTGGTCGACGGCCTCGTCACCAACTTCCACCTGCCGCGGTCGTCACTGCTCATGCTGGTCTGTGCCTTTGCGGGCCGCGAGCTCGTGCTCGACGCCTACCGCGACGCCGTCCGGATGGGGTTCCGTTTCTACAGCTACGGCGACGCCATGCTCGTGCTGTAGCGCGCATCGCCCGGCCGGGCCGTCCCTGCTACCATGAGCGCCGTGAAGCTCAGATACGAGGAGTTCGACCTCTCCGGCGTCCGGACGTACCCGCTCGGCTCGCGCGCGAGCAAGGCACGGCACGACGACTTCGGCCGGCCGTGGGATCCGGCCACGGGCTTTGAAGGCTGGATCGCCTCGCTGCCGAAGATCCTCGCCGCGGCCGATTTCTCTGCCGTGGTTGAGGCCATCCTGAAGGCACACCGCGACGGCCGCGTGCTGCTCTGGGGTGTCGGCGCCCACGTCATCAAGACGGGGCTCTCGCCGGTGGTTGTCGACCTCATGGAGCGAGGCTTCGTGTCGGCGCTCGCGCTCAATGGCGCCGGGCTGATTCACGACTTCGAAGTGGCGCTTTCCGGCTCCACGTCTGAAGATGTCGACGCGGCGCTTGGACCGGGGGAGTTCGGCATGGCGGAGGAGACCGGCCGCGAGCTGAACGACGTCATCACGGCCGGCGTCTCCGGCGGGCTCGGGTTGGGGCAGTCGGTGGGCGCGCATCTTCTCGCGCGCAAGCCGCCTTTTGGCCACCTGTCGCTCGTCGCCGCGGCGGCCCGGCTCGACATTCCCGTGACCGTGCACGTCGGCCTGGGCACCGACATCATCCACATGCACCCGTCGGCGTCCGGCGAGTCGATTGGCGCCGGCAGCCTGCGCGACTTCCGGTATCTGGCCTCGTTCGTCTCGAAAATGGCCGGCGGCGTCTACCTCAATTGCGGCTCGGCGGTCCTGCTGCCCGAGGTCTTCCTCAAAGCCGTGTCGCTCGCGCGCAATCGCGCCATCCCGCTCGACGGACTGACCACGGTCAACATGGACTTCCTCAGGCAGTACCGGCCGGAGACGAACGTCGTCCGAAGGCCGGTGGCGGGCATCGGCAAGGGGTATTCGCTCACCGGCCACCACGAGATCATGCTCCCGCTCCTTGCAGCCGCGGTGATCTCGGGTATGGCGACGGGTACGACAGGTACGACAGGTACGACAGCACAGGTACGACGGGTACGACGGGTACGACGGGTACAACGGGTACAACGGGTCCGACAGGTACGCGGTAGCCGCCTGCCGATCGCCCTCGTCCGGGCCGCACCCACGCACCCACGCACCCCCGGACCGTCGGACCCCCGGGACCTCCGGACCTTCGGACCTTCGGACCCTCGGACCCTCGGACCCTCGGACCCTCGGACCCTCGGACCCTCGGACCCTCAGGACCCTGTTATGATTGGTTGTTCTGCCGGTGTAGCTCAGTTGGTTAGAGCATGCGGCTCATATCCGCAGGGTCCGGGGTTCAAGTCCCTGCACCGGCACCATTCTTTTCGGGGCCCCCGCAGGACAGGGGGCCAGGGTCCCCATGCTGCATCGCGTAGCCGCCACGATTCGTCGGCGAGCCCTCTTCGCCGCCGAGGATCGCGTGGCGGTCGCGGTTTCGGGCGGCCCTGACTCGGTGGCGCTGGCCTGGCTCCTCCACGACCTGCAGCCCTCGGCCGGCTGGACCGTGGTCGGTCTCATCCACGTCAATCATCAACTGCGGAGCGGTGAGGCCCAGGCCGACGAGGCCTTTTGTCGGGAGCTGGCCGAACGGCTCGGCTGGCCGATCGAGGTGCGGCAGGCCGCCGTGCGCGAGCGGGCCCGCGAGGAGCGGCGTTCGCTCGAATCGACGGCCCGCGAGCTTCGATACGCCTGCTTCGAAGAGGCGGCCGATGCGCTGGGCGCCACCGTCGTCGCCACCGGGCATTCCCAGGACGATCAGGCCGAAACCGTGATGATGCGTCTGCTCACCGGTGCCGGCACGCGCGGACTTTCGGGTGTCCGCGCCCGGCGCGGACGTTACCGCCGGCCGCTCCTCGACTGCCGCCGCAGCCAGTTGCGCGACTGGCTGGTGGCCCGGCACGAGCCCTTCCGCACCGACACGTCAAACGAGGACGTGTCCATCCTGCGCAACCTCCTCCGGCGGGAGCTGATGCCGGTGGTCCATCGGGTGGCTCCCGGCGGCGTGCTGGCCCTCTCGCGGCTGGCCGACCTTGCGGCCGATGACGAGGCAGTCCTCGAGCAGCAGGCGGGCGACTGGCTGCAGAGGATCGTGCTCCGCCGAGCCGGCGGAATGGCGATCAACTCGGCGGCGCTCCAGGCCCTTCCGCCCGCCATCGCGCGCCGCGTCATCCGGGCCGTCGTGGCAGAAGTGTCGCCTGGCGCCCGGTTCGGGGCCGCCCACCTCGAAACTGTTCGACGGCTGGCAACGTCCGAGAAGACAGAGGGGAGGCTCGACCTGCCTGGAGTGCTGGTCGTGGGCCGTCCGGGGGCGCTCGTGATTCTGCCGGCGTCCCAGAAGCTGGATCGCCCGAGTCTGCGGTTCGAGTATCCGCTGGCGGTGCCCGGGTCGGTTCGTGTCGCCGAATCGGACGTCACGGTGACCGCCACGCCCCTCGAGGCGGCCCCGTCCGACGCTCTGCAGGCGGCATCCGACCGTGTCGTGCTCCAGTCGTCGGCTTTGGCCCTGCCGCTCGTGGTCCGGAACCGGCGGCCCGGTGACCGATTGAGGCCCCTCGGGGCGCCCGGGCGCCGGAAGCTCCAGGACGTGCTGGTGGATCGCAAAGTGCCGCGACGAGAACGTGATCGGATCCCCGTCGTGGTGGATCGGTCGGGACAGATCGTGTGGGTGGCCGGGATCGCCGTGGCCGACGGCTGCCGCGTCACGTCGCCCGAGACAGGCGTGGTAATCTTGGAGTTGCGGAAAAACCAATGAATTCGACCCTCAAGAGCCTCCTTATCTGGATGGTGCTGATCCTCGTCGGCGCCCTCATCTGGCAGTTCCAGTTCAGCCAGCAGCGCCCGGAGTCCGACTTCTCGTTCAGCGAGTTCCGGAGCCGGGTGCGCAGCGGCCAGATCGCGGAGGTCACTTTTACGGGCAACGAGATCACCGGCACGCTCACGGCGACCGGGAGCGAGAGCACCGGCAAGCCGTTCCGCACCTACGCGCCCCCGAACGTGGAAGGGCTCGTCGACGAGCTCCAGGAGCAGAACGTCACGATCAAGGCCCGCAAGGAAACGGCCAGCCCGTGGACGACCATGCTCATCGCCTGGCTGCCGCTGCTCCTGATGATCGGGTTCTGGATCTTCATCATGCGGCAGATGCAGAGCGGCGGGAACAAAGCCCTGTCGTTCGGCAAGAGCCGCGCGAAGCTGTCGTCGAGCACCCAGAAGAAGGTGACGTTCAAGGACGTGGCCGGGGCCGATGAGGCCAAGGAAGAGCTGCAGGAGATCATCGAGTTTCTGCGCGAGCCCCAGCGGTTCCAGAAGCTCGGCGGGCGCATCCCGAAGGGCGTGTTGCTCATGGGCTCACCCGGGCACGGGGAAGACGCTCCTCGCGCGTGCGGTGGCCGGCGAAGCCAACGTCCCGTTCTTCTCGATCAGCGGCTCGGACTTCGTCGAGATGTTCGTGGGCGTCGGCGCCTCGCGCGTGCGCGATCTGTTCGAGCAGGGCAAGAAGAACGCGCCCTGCATCATCTTCATCGACGAAATCGACGCGGTGGGCCGACACCGCGGCGCCGGACTCGGCGGCGGCCACGACGAGCGCGAGCAGACGCTCAACCAGTTGCTCGTCGAGATGGACGGCTTCGAGTCGAACGAGGGCGTGATCCTCATCGCGGCCACCAACCGGCCCGACGTCCTCGATCCGGCCCTGCTCCGGCCCGGCCGCTTCGACCGCCGCATCGTCGTCAGCCGGCCCGACGTGAAGGGCCGCGAGGGCATCCTGGCGGTGCACACCAAGAAGATCCCGCTCTCCGACGACGTGGATCTGAAGGTGCTGGCGCGTGGCACGTCCGGTTTCTGTGGCGCGGACCTGGCGAACCTCGTCAACGAGGCGGCGCTCAACGCGGCCCGGTACAACCAGAAGGTCGGTGCGCCAGGCGGATTTCGAATACGCCAAGGACAAGGTCCTGATGGGGTCCGAGCGCCGCTCGATGATCATCACCGAGGACGAGAAGCGTGTGACGGCCGTGCATGAAGCCGGGCACGCGCTGCTGGCCGTGGTCCTGCCCAATGCCGACCCGGTGCACAAGGTGACCATCATCCCGCGCGGCATGGCGCTCGGCGTCACCATGCAGCTGCCGGTCGACGACAAGCACAACTACTCGCGTGACTACCTGATGGACCAGCTGGCCATTCTGCTCGGCGGCCGGATCGCCGAGGAGATCACCAACGGCAAGCTGACCACCGGTGCCGGCAACGATCTGGAGCGAGTCACCGATCTGGCGCGCAAGATGGTCTGTGAGTGGGGCATGAGCGAGTCGATGGGGCCGCTCACCTACGGCAAGCGCGACGAGCAGATCTTCCTCGGCCGTGAGATTGCCAAGGCGCAGGACTACAGCGAGGACACGGCCATCAAGATCGACCAGGAGGTCAAGAAGCTCGTGCTCGAGAACTACGACCGCGCGCGCACGACGCTCACCGCCAACAAGGCCATCCTGCTCAAGATCGCCGACGAGCTGCTCGCGCGCGAGGTCCTCGATGCCGACCAGGTCATGCGGCTTGCCGCCGGCCAGGACCTCGAGGAGCCCGTTCCCGCACCGCGCGAGGCGGGCTCCGAGAGCCCGCGGCGCGAGGCGCCCGAGCGGCCGGGCATCGTGCCGTCGCTCGGCAAGCCCGTCGCGCAGGAATAGCGACACGGAATCTGCTACGGAAAATGCCACCGTTGAGAACGTGGCGTGCATGGAGGGCCTCCGGTGCCCACAGGCCGCGGCAGCGCCTGGTCGCCGTGGCCGCGAGCGGCGCTCGCGCGGCCTCCGGCCGCTGGCGTCGGGTCCGGCCGGGCGCCGACGAGTCGCCCGCGCTTGCGTTGGACCACCGACTCGGCGGCTCGTCGGCGCCCGGTCGGCCCCGACGGGGCCACGGCGACCGGTTGACGACACGGGGCGGAGGCGCACCTCCACGGGCTCCACGTCTCCACGTTCCCCCGGCCTTGCCGTCCGGTACCGCCACAGGCATGTTCGTCATGTGCGGGCATCCCGGCACGCGACGTGACCAACTGGAATCGGGGAATCGGACCGGCCTCTGATCGCAGCACGCCCTCGCTTCATCGTTCCGCTGCCCGACGGCTCGCGCCTCGAACTGGGCGCGCGCACCCTGGTGATGGGCATCCTCAACGTGACGCCGGATTCGTTTGCCGACGGCGGGCGTCGGCTCGATCCCGCCGTGGCCATTGCCGCCGCGCTCCGGATGGAGGCTGACGGCGCCGACATCATCGACCTCGGCGGCGAGTCGACGCGGCCTGGCGCCGAACCCCTGCCGGTCGACGAAGAACTGCGGCGCGTCACGCCCGTGCTCGAAGGGCTGCGCGCCCGCCTGCGAGTGCCGCTCTCGATCGACACCTACAAGGCCGCCGTCGCCGAACGCGCACTCGATCTCGGCGCCGGCCTCGTCAACGACGTGAGCGGCTTCGTCTACGAACCGGCGCTTGCCAGCGTGGTGGCCCGGCGCCGGGCTGCCGTGGTCCTCATGCACAATCGCGGGCGGTCGGCCGACATGTACGCCGCCGCGAATTACGAAGACGTCCTTGCCGAGGTGGCGCGGGAGCTCGCCGAGCGGGTGCTGGCGGCCGAGTCGGCCGGCATCGACCGCGCGAGCATCATCGTCGATCCCGGAATTGGCTTTGCCAAGACGGCTTCCGACAGCCTGCGTGTGATCGCGCGACTTGCAGACCTGCATGCGCTGGGCCTGCCGCTCCTTTCGGGCCCGTCGCGAAAGTCCTTTCTCAAGGCTGCTCTCGGCGACGTGCCGCCGGCCGAACGCGTCTGGGGAACGTCGGCCGCCGTGGCCGTCTCGGTCCTTGCCGGCGCCCACATCGTCCGCGTTCACGACGTCAAGGAGATGGTCGAGGTCGTCCGGACGGCCGACGCCATCCGCGACCGGGCGGAAGTACACTAAACTGCCTGTGCCCAATGAGTTTGGGCCACGGCAGCGCCGCCCATGAACCAGCTCTCCGAGCTCGTCAGCCGGATCTCCATGTGGGATGTCGTCGACATCCTGATCGTGTCGATCCTCATCTACGAGGTGCTCAAGCTCATCCGTGGCACCCGCGCGATCCAGATGGTCATCGGTTCGCTGCTCGTGCTGCTGCTGTTCTACGTGTCACGGAACCTGCCGCTCCCGACGGTGCGGTGGCTCGTGGGCGCGCTGCTCACCTACATCGTCTTTGCGGCCATCGTGCTGTTCCAGTCCGACATCCGGCGCGCGCTGTCGAACCTCGGTCAGGCCCCGTTCTTCCGTTACCTGTCCCGGACCAAGCGCGCCGTCGAGACGATCGAGGAGGTGGTCACGGCGGCCGAGATGCTGGCCAAGCGCCGCGTGGGTGGCATCATCGCGATCGAACGCGAGATCGGCCTGCGCAATTTCGTCGAGAGCGGCATCCCGCTCGACGCGGCCGTGAGCTACGACCTTCTGACGACGATCTTCCAGCCGGGGACGCCGCTCCACGATGGCGCCGTCATCATCCAGGAAGATCGGATCGCGGCGGCCTCGTGCTTCCTCCCGCTCGCGGTCCACCCCAAGCTCGATCGTGATCTCGGCACCCGTCATCGTGCGGCCATCGGGCTGACAGAGGAATCGGACGCGGTGGCCGTCGTCATTTCCGAAGAGCGGGGCGAGATCTCGCTCTCCCTGCAGGGGCGGCTTTATCGCGGGCTCTCGCCCGAAGAGCTGCGCACACGGCTGAGCGTGCTCGTCGCCCACGAACGCGGGTCACGCCCGGCCTCGGCCCTCTCGGCGGAGGTGGACGCCTGATGGCGTGGCATCCGTTCCGGAATCTCGGCCTGAAGGCGGCGGCCCTCGCCCTTGGCGCGCTGCTCTGGTTCACGGTCAGCAGCGAGGAAGTCGAGCGCACGATTCCCGTGCCGATCGCGATTCGCAATCTTCCGAGCGGGCTCGAGATTACCGAGCAGCCGGACAACGTGGAGGTTCGCGTGCGGGGCGCGTCGGTGGAAGTGGCCAGCCTGCAGCCCGGACAGATTTCCGTCGTGGCCGATCTCGGCGGGGCAGAGGCGCAGGACACGGTCGTGCTGCTCGAGCCTGAAGACGTGCGCGCGCCGCTCGGCGTGAGCGTCGTTCAGGTCGAGCCGAGCACCGTGGTGTTCAAGATCGAGAAGTCCGGAGTGGCCGAAGTGCCCGTCAAGCCGAACATCACGGGTCAGCCGGCGCCCGGCTACGTGGTGCGGGGCACAATCGTCGAGCCGAAGTCGGTCACGGTCGTCGGCCCGGCAAGTCGACTGCGCTCGACGACAGACGCGATGACCGAACGGGTGTCGATCGAGGGCGCCACGCGTGACTTCGTGCAGGTCGTCGGCGTCGGCGTGAGCGACGCCATGGTCCGGTTGAGCGCGGCCCGAACGGTGCGGGTCACGGTTCGCATCGAACCGGCCTCCGACGAGCGGACTTTCAGCGGGCGCACCATCGGCCTTCGCAACGTGCTGGCCGGCCGTCAGGCCATGCTCGAGCCTTCCACGGTGGCCGTCACCGTGCAGGGGCGCGCCGCGACGCTCTCGAGCCTCCCCGAAACGGCCATCAATCCGTGGGTCAATCTCACAGGCGTGGGACCGGGCCTGCATGAGCTGCCCGTGAACGTGGACTTGCCACTCGAAATCACGATGGTTTCGGTGCGGCCGGCAACCGTCACGGTTCGAGTGCGCTGACCGATGGCGACGAAGCTC
The DNA here is from genome assembly GCA_963752045.1 of uncultured Acidobacteriota bacterium. Taxonomy (GTDB): domain Bacteria; phylum Acidobacteriota; class Vicinamibacteria; order Vicinamibacterales; family SCN-69-37; genus DATKDF01. The sequence goes on from CAVVWN010000008.1 coordinate 255,416, forward strand.
TTCGGCACCGACGGTGTGCGCGGCGTGGCCGGTACGTGGCCGCTCGACCCGCCGACCATCGCCCGCATCGGCTGCGCCATCGTCCGCGTGCTCGATCTCGATCGACCCGTCCGGCTTGTCGTCGGCCGGGACACGCGCGAGTCGGGCGAGTGGATCGAGCGGGAGCTTGCCAGGGGCGCCGCAGCGGCGGGCGCCGTGGTCACGTCCGCCGGCGTGGTGCCAACGCCGGCGGTGGCCTACATGGCCGGGTCGCTCGACTTCGATCTGGGCGTGGTCCTGTCGGCCTCGCACAACCCGTTCGGCGACAACGGCATCAAGGTCTTTTCCGGACGAGGCGAGAAGTTCGGCGAGGCCGAGGAGCAGGCCGTCGAGGCCCTCGTCGAGGACCGCACCGTTCAGATCGCCGCCGACGCCAGGTCCCCGATTCTCGACACGGGCCTCGTCGACGCCTATCTGGCCCACGTGGCGCGCCTGCTTCCCGACGCCGGGTCGCTCCGCGGTGCGTCGATTGGCGTCGACATGGCCAACGGCGCCACGACGACCACCGCGCCTCGTCTCTTCGAGCGGCTTGGTCTCGATGTGGTGCCGCTTGGCGCAGAGCCGGACGGCCGCAACATCAATCTGGCGTGCGGTTCGACGCACCCGGCGAAGCTCTCGGCCGCCGTCCGGGACCGCGGGTGCCTGTTCGGCGTGGCCTTCGACGGTGACGGCGACCGGGCGATCTTCGTCGACGGGGCCGGGCGCGTCGTCGACGGCGATGCCGTGCTGCTCATGCTGGCGCTCGACCTGGTCGCGCGGGGACGCCTGCCGGGGAACACCGTCGTGGCCACCGTGATGAGCAACATCGGGCTCGAGATCGCGCTCGGCCGGCACGGCATCCGCCTGCTGCGTACGGCCGTTGGCGACAAGTACGTGATGGACGAGATGCTCCGCGGCGGCTTCGTGCTCGGCGGCGAGCAGTCGGGGCATGTGATTCTGACCGAGCATCTACCGACCGGGGACGGGTTGGCCACCGCCCTCGCGGTTCTGCGGCTGATGGATCGCACCGGTCGCGACCTGGCCAACCTGGCGTCGGAGCTTGTCACCTATCCACAGACGCTCGTCAACGTACGGGTTCGCGAGAAGGTGCCTGTGGAGTCCGTGCCGGAGATTCAGGCGGCCGTGACTCGGGTCGAGGCGGCGCTCGACGGGCGCGGGCGCGTGCTCGTGCGCTATTCGGGAACCGAGCCGCTCCTGCGCATCATGATCGAAGGCGAAAGCCAGACGTCCGTTCAGGCCTGGGCCGAGGACATAGCCGAGTCCGTGCGGAAGGCGCTGGGATGATTCGAGGTACGGCCATGGTTCGCCTGTCCGTCAACGTCAACAAGATCGCCACGCTGCGCAACGCTCGCGGCGGGTCCGTGCCGTCGGTCGAGCGCGCGGTCGTCACGTGTCTGGACGCGGGCGCGCCGGGCATCACCGTGCACCCGCGCGCCGACGAGCGCCACATTCGCCGCACCGATGTGTACGCCATTGCCGCCATCATCGCCGAGCGTCGCCGCGCCGGCGCCTCGGCCATCGAGTACAACATCGAAGGCGATCCGCGGCCGGATCTTCTCGAGATGGTGCTCGATGTCAGGCCCGATCAGTGCACGCTCGTGCCCGTCCGGCCCGGAGAGATTACGAGCCAGGCCGGCTGGTCGCTCGACACGCTGGCCGGCCGTGTCGACGATGTCGTCAGCCGGCTCCGGCAGGCGGGCATTCGCGTCAGCCTCTTCGTCGAAGCCGACGAGCGAGCCGTCGACTGGGCGGCCGCGCGCGGGGCGGACCGCGTGGAGCTCTACACGGAGCCCTTCGCGCGGGCGTTCGAGCGCGGGGCCGGCGAGGCGCGCGAGAGCTTCGACCGCTACGCCAGGGCGGCCGGGCGTGCGCACCGGCTCGGTCTCGGGGTCAATGCCGGGCACGACCTCGACCTCGCCAACCTGACGCTGTTCAAGCACCTCCCGCACCTCGACGAGGTGTCCATCGGGCATGCGCTTGTGAGCGACGCGCTGTGGATGGGACTGGCGGCGGCGGTGGCGGCCTACCGAGCCGCGCTCGTCCGTGGTGAGGCGGGCGGTTCGGGCGATATCATGGAAGACCAGGTTCGCGGGAGGGTGAACGGATGAGGCTGGACGCGCTCGTATTCGGAATCTCTGGGGTCTTTTTCGGGATCGTTCTGGGGTGGATTCTCGGGAGTCAGGCGGCTGCGCCACGCGCCGGTGCTCAGCCGGCGATGGCCGCCGCTGCCGCCCCGGCCAGCCAGCCGGCGCCTCCGCCGCTCGACGCCCGCCGCGCGGCCGACCTCGAGCAGCAGGCCAACGCCCGTCCGCAGGACGCGGCCGTGCGCATCGAGCTCGGCAATCTCTACTACGATGCCGAACGGTTCGAGACGGCGATTCCCTGGTACCTCGCCGCCCTGTCGCTCGACCCGAACTCGATCGACGCCAGCACGGACCTGGCCGTCTGCTACTACTACACGAATCAGATCGATCAGGCCCTCGCGCAGCTCGACCGTTCGCTCGCCATCGATCCGCGCCACGCGAAGACGTTGCTCAACCAGGGCATCATCCGCGCGTTCGGCCGGGAGGACCTCGCGGGAGCCACCGAGTCGTGGCAGCGCGTCGTCGAGATGTCGCCCGACAGCGAAGAAGGGCGCCGGGCGAAGCAGTTGCTCGACGGACTACAGGCGCATCCAGCCGGAGCGCCGGGCGCGACCGGCAGCAGCGGGCTCTAGCGACGGCTCACGCAGATGACCTTCGTCACATGGCTCATCCGCCTCCTTATCGTCGCCGTCATTCTGCGGATGGTGCTGCGCCTCTTCGGGGCCAGCAAGCCACGAGCGGGTGCCGGGCCGCGGGCGAAGCGTGTTGAGCGAGCGGGCGGCGCGCTCGTCCAGGACCCGCAGTGCGGGACGTACATCCCGCAGTCACGGGCGCTCGTCGTCGGGCGGGGCGACGATGCCAGGCACTTCTGCTCGGCCGCCTGCCGCGACCAGTACTTGTCGGCGCACAGCCAGCGCCACGCGTCCTGAGGGCGTGGCCCGCCGCCGGCTCCACCCATGAACTACCGCTCGGCCTTCGATCTCGATCACGACGTCGTCTGGCTCAACAGCGCGCATCAGAGCGCGTTGCCGCGCGTCGCTGCCGACGCGGCGGCCGAGGCGGTCGGCTGGAAGGCGCGACCGTGGGAGCTGTCGACGGAGCGCTTCGTCGGCGTGCCGGCCGCGCTCCGTCGGTCCATCGCGAGCCTCATCGGCGCCGAGGCCGACGAGGTCATGCTGGCAAACGGCGCGTCTTTCGGCCTGCACGCCATCGCCGGCGGTTTCAGGTTCGAACCAGGTGACGAAGTCCTGGTCATGCGGGGCGACTTCCCGTCGAACCTCCTGCCGTGGCGGCTGCGGGAACGGGACGGCGTCGTCGTCCGCGCGCTCGCGCCGGCAGGCGCCGTGCTCGAACCCGATGAGATCGCCGCCGCGATCGGTCCGCGGACGCGTGTCGTGTGTGTGAGCTGGGTGCACTCGTTCTCCGGTCACGCGCTCGACATCGACGCGATTGGCGCAATCTGCCGGCGTGCGGGCGTGACCTTCGTGGTCAACGTCACGCAGGCGCTCGGCGTACGCGCCCTCGACGTCTCGACGGCTCCGGTGGATGCGCTCGTCGGGTCCGGGTGGAAGTGGCTGTGCGGACCGTACGCCACCGGCTTCTTCTGGGTGCGCCCGGCGCTTCTGGCGGACCTCGAATGCCGCCAGGCGTACTGGCTGTCGATGCAGACGGCCGACGACCTTGCGCGGGCCGGCGACCCTGAGCTTCCAGCCGTCTGGGGTCCCCGCCAGTTCGAGATTTTCGGCACGGCGAACTTCTTCAACTTCCATCCCTTTCGGGCATCGGTGGACTATCTGCTCGGCATCGGGCCCGCGGAGATCAGGCGGGTGGTCGATGAACTGGTCGGCCGGCTCGTGTCCGGTCTCGACCCGGACGTCTACACGCTCGTGAGCCCGGCCGGCGGCCCGCGACGCTCGTCGCTCGCGGTCTTTGCCCTGCGAGAGCCGGGCCAGACTGCCGTCGTCCATCGCCGCCTGCTCGATGCCCGTATCGTCACGGCCCATCGGCGTGGCAACATCCGCGTCTCCCCGCACGTTTACAACACGCCCGACGACATCGACCGGGCGCTCGACGTGCTAGGCTCTGGGTTCTAGGCTCTCGGCTCTGGGCTCTGGGCTCTATGGAATTTGTTCAGCAACGCCGTGACATCGTCGAGATTGGGCGACGTCTGTGGACGCGCGGGTTTGTGGCGTCGAATGACGGCAACATCAGCGTCAAGGTGGCCACCGACCGTCTGCTGATGACGCCCTCGGGCGTGTCGAAGTACGACATGACGGCAGAGATGATGGTGGTGACCGACCTGGCGGGTCGGGTCGTGTCGGCGGCCCCGGGCCGGCGGCCGTCGTCCGAGATGCTGATGCACCTGGTGGCCTACGACAAGCGGCCCGATGTCGGCGCCGTCGTGCACGCGCACCCGCCGATTGCCACGGGCTTCGCGGTGGCCGGAATCGCGCTCGACCGAGCCGTGCTCGCCGAGGTGGTCACGACACTCGGCAGCATTCCGATCGCGGAGTACGGCACGCCCTCCACGCGCGAGCTGGCCGATTCGGTCGAGCCGTATTTTCGCGCGCACGACGGGCTGCTGCTCGCCAACCATGGCGCCGTCGCGCTCGGCAAGGATCTCTGGTCGGCCTACTACAAGATGGAGACGATCGAGCACTTCGCGCGGATCAGTTTCGTGGCGCGGCAGCTCGGCCGCGAGCACCTGCTGTCGCGCGAGGAAGTCGATCGCCTGCAGGACCTGCGCGGCTCGTACGGCATCGCGTCGCCGGCGCCGATTTGCCCGGACCCGGCGCCAACGGGCGCTGAGAGCGAGGCCGTGTGTCAGATCGTCTACGCGCCGTCGGCTCCAGGGGAGCGGCTGGTCGCCGACGACGGTTCGGGCGACCCGGCACCGGCGTTAGGCGCCGACGGCGGGATTCGGCTAACATACGCGCAGTTGACGGCGCTCATTGACGAGGCCGTCCGCGTCGCGATCGGTCCGCAACACGGCAGCTGATTGATTTTCGGAGGATGACGACAATGGGCGAGGCGCTGGGAATGGTCGAGACGAAGGGTCTGGTCGCGATGATCGAGGCGGCCGACGCGATGGTCAAGGCCGCGAAGGTCACCCTGGTCGGGTGGGAGAAGATCGGCGCCGGCTACGTCACCGCTCTCGTGCGCGGCGACGTTGCGGCCGTCAAGGCGGCGACCGACGCCGGAGCCGCGGCCGCGCGACGCGTCGGCGAGCTCGTCTCCGTACACGTCATCCCGCGGCCGCACGCCAACCTCGAGGACGTGCTGCCCATCGGCAAGGGCAGCAAGCCGTAGCTGGTTTCCGCCTCGGGCCGCCCGGTGCCAGGCGCCCGGCGCACAGTCGCGCCCGACCGAGCGCCAGCACCTGGAGCCCAGCGCCCAGCTCCAAGAGCTAGCGCCCAGAGCCGAGCGCCCAGAGCCCAGAGCCCAGAGCCAAGCCCATGATCCTCGCCAAAGTCGTCGGCACGGTGGTCGCCACCCGCAAGGACGAACGACTGGTGAGCACCAAGCTCCTCATCGCGCGTCCGATCGACCCCACAGGCAAGCCCGAAGGCAACTATCTGGTGGCCGTCGATACCGTGGATGCCGGGTTCGGCGAGCGCGTGCTCATCGTGAGCGGCAGCTCCGCCCGCATGGCGTCCGGTCTCAAGGACTGCCCGGTCGACGCGGCCATCGTCGGCGTGGTCGACCACGTCGAAGTCGGCCAGGAGTAACGGCGTGCACATCGCGCGCGTCGTCGGGGACGTCGTCGCCACCGTCAAGGACGCGGAGCTTCTTGGCCACAAGCTGCTGATGCTCCAGCCGGTGACGCCCGACCGCGAGCCGACGGGCCGGGTGCTCGTCGCGGTGGATGCGGTCGGCGCCGGTGTGGGTGAATACGTTTTCTTCGTGCGGGGGCGGGAGGCGTCTTTTCCGTTCCTGCCGGCCGAGCCACCCGTCGATGCCTGCGTGGTGGGCATCGTCGACCACTGGGACGTGGCCCCGCTCGTCGCGCCATGATTCTCGCGCGCGTCATCGGCACGCTGGTCTCCACCCAGAAACACCCCAAGCTCGTGAGCGCGAAGCTGCTCCTGGTTCAGCCGCTCACGCTCGAGGACACGCCGCGCGGTGCGCCCCTGCTCGCCATCGACTCGGTGGGCGCCGGCGTCGGCGAGCGCGTGCTCGTCGTCATCGAGGGCCGTGCGGCCGGGGCGGCGCTCCGCCGGAAGGCCGCGCCCGTCGATGCGGCTATCATCGGGATCGTGGATGAGGTCACGCTCGACGAGCCGGCCGCCGGGAGCGCCGGATCATGAACGAATCGGAGCTCCGCGCGCTCGTTCGTGACGCTGTCGCCCGGCATCTCGGCGCCGCCCAGGGTGCGGCGCGACCGATGCTGCCGCCGGCGGCGCCGAGGCCGGCCGGACGCGAGACCGGATCTGCGGGCCATCCGAGCCAGGCCATCTACATCACGCTCACGAGCGGCGGCGAGGCCTGCCTCATCGAGCCGGCCGTGGCCTGCAACCACTGCGGGCACTGCAAAACGCATGGGTACTGAGGCCGGGCGCCGGGACGCCCGCACCGCCAGCATCATCCTGACGCTTCAGAGGCTCGGCCGGTCGATCCGGTCGATGGAAGAGCCGGCCGTCGAGAAGATCAGCGAAGACACCCGGGAAGATCCCTTTCGCGTCCTCATTGCGACGATGCTCTCGGCGCAGACGAAGGACGCGGTGACGCACGCCGCATCGATGCGGCTGTTTCGAGTGGCGCGGACGCCCCGGACCATGGCGGCCCTCACGGTGTCCCGCATCGAGCGGCTCATCTATCCCGTCAGCTTCTATCGCAACAAGGCGCGCCACGTGAAGGCCGCATGCCGCCAGTTGATTGATCGGTTCGGGGGGCGGGTGCCCGACCGGATGGAGGATCTGCTCACGCTCCCGGGCGTCGGCCGCAAGACGGCCAATCTCGTCCTCATCCTCTCGCACGCCAGCCGCGACAACATCTGCGTGGACACGCACGTGCATCGCATTGCCAACCGGCTCGGCTGGGTGACGACGCGAACCCCGGACCAGACCGAACAGGCCCTATACCGTGTGGTGCCCCGGCGGTTCTGGCCCAGGGTGAACCTCTACCTCGTGACGTGGGGCCAGAACGTGTGCCGGCCCGTGTATCCGCGCTGTCGGGTGTGCGTCCTCGCTGGGGAGTGTCCTAAGATCGGCGTCACACGCATCGGACGATAGGAGGTTCTTCATGCGCTCTCCCCGCAGGCTCTCGCTGCTCCTCGCGCTTCTGGCGATCGCGCAGGCGGTGCCGGACGCCCGCCAGGCCACGCCGCCGGTGGCCGTGTTCGAAACCGCCAAGGGCGTGTTCGAGATCGAGTTCTTCCCGGCCGACGCCCCCAAGAGCGTGGCGCATCTTGTGAGCCTCATCGAGAAGCGCTTCTACCGCGGCCAGCGTGTGCATCGCGTCACGGCCGGGCTCGTCCAGTTCGGCGACCCGCAGTCGCGCGACATGACGCGCCGCGACTACTGGGGCCGAGCCGGCAGCGGCACGTCGATCGGCGTGGCTGAGTTCTCGAAGCGAAGCCACACGCGCGGGATCGTCGCGCTGGCCCATTCGGGCAATGCCGCCTACGCCGACAGCCAGATGTTCATCGTCAAGGCGGCGGCGCCGTCCTACGACGGCAAGTACACCATCGTGGGCCGTGTGACGCGCGGCATGGACGTCGTCGACAAGCTGGCGGTCGCCGATGTCCTCAAGCAGGTGTCGATGAAGTGACCCGTCAGGCCGGCCCCTGCAAGGGAAGCCCCGATGTCCTCACGATGCCCGACAGATCCGGGTAGCGGCTCACCATCTCGGCCGGAACGTCCCCCGGCACGAGCTGGTCGAGCTGGTTCCTGAGAATCGCGGCGTTGGCGACGGCCTTCGCCGAGAAGTGATTGTTCAGGTACACGAGCACGCGCTTCCCTGATGCCGATCGCGCGCGCGCGGCCTCGGCGTACGGCGCCAGCTCGTCCGGTGAGTAGAGGTAGTCGTATCGGTCCTCGGCGGCCTCGTGCTGCCACCACCGGGCGGCGTTGCGTCCGTGCAGCCGGACGTACATGAGCTCGCCGGGACCGCCCGCGAGCGTCTGCCTGATCGAGCTCTGGAATTTCGGTTCGTCGATGAGCACCCACGAGGCCCCGGCCGACTGGAGCAACGACTCGGTCCGTCCGGCATCGTCGCTCCACGAGTGATGCCGCAGCTCGACGGCGAGCGGGTGACCTGCCAGGTGCCCGAGCAGCCACTCGAGGTAGCCTTCGGTCTCCGAGCCGCGGTGGAAGCTCGGCGGGAACTGGACGAGCAGGGCGGCGAGTCGTCCGGCCTCGGCGAGTGGCCCGATGCCCCGGCGAAACAGGTCCACGTCGGCGAGCGACAGGTCCCAGTCGGAGACGCCAGCCCTGGCCAGATACATGTCCGGATGGGTGAACTTCTGAAAGAGCTTCACGGAAAACTGGAACGGCTCCGGGGTCCGGCGCAGCCAGCTCTCGGACAGCCCGGGCTCCGGCATCCGGTAGAACGTGGCGTTCACTTCGACGGTGTCGAAGCGGTCCGCGTAGTAGGCGAGCTCGTCGAATCCCCGGGGCCGGCGCGCCGGGTAGAACACGCCGTTCCACGTTCCCCGGCCCGTGGGGTAGTGCCAGCCGGACGTGCCGACAAGGACGGGCGCCACATCGGAAGCGTATCCGAATCTCGTCCCACCCGCGCCGCTCCAGAGAAATCGAAACCGCTCTAAAATCGTCCGCGTGCTCACCGTCTCGGAGATCTACCTCTCCATTCAGGGCGAATCGACGTATGCGGGCCTGCCGTGCGTGTTCGTCCGACTCGCCGCCTGCGACCTGCGCTGCACCTGGTGCGACACGCCGTACGCATTCACCGGAGGCGAGAAGCGCTCGATTGACGAGGTCATGAGCGAGGTCGGCCGATTCGACTGCCGTCTCGTCGAAGTCACCGGCGGCGAGCCGCTGCTCCAGCCCGACGTTCATGCGCTGATGGCCCGGCTGCTCGCGTCGGGACGCGACGTGTTGCTCGAGACCGGCGGGCACCTGCCCACCGACCGCGTGCCGCCGGGCGTGGTGACGATCCTCGACGTGAAGTGCCCGGGATCCGGCGAGGCGTCGCGCATGCACTGGCCGAACCTCGACCGTCTGACCAGCCGCGACGAAGTGAAGTTCGTGATTCGCGACCGGCGAGGACTTCGACTACGCCCGTGACGTCGTCACGCGCCACGCCCTGACGTCGAAAGTGGCGGCCGTGCTCTTCTCGCCCGTCCACGGTGTGCTGGCGCCGGCCAATCTCGCCGGCTGGATTCTCGAGGCGCGCCTGACCGTGCGGCTCCAGCTCCAGCAGCACAAGTACATCTGGGGGCCCGAGGCCCGGGGAGTCTGATGGCGATGCGCGCCGTCGTGCTGCTCTCCGGAGGCCTCGATTCGACCACGGCTGCCGCGCTGGCCCGGCGTGAGGGCTGGGAGCTCTACGGCCTCACCGTGGGCTACGGGCAGCGCCATCGGCAGGAGCTCGCGGCGGCACGGCGCATTGCGGACGCGCTCGGCTTCGCGCGTCACGTCGAGATTGAGCTGGATCTGTCGCGGTTCGGGGGGTCGTCGCTCACCGGCGAGGGAGAGGTGCCCAAGGACCGGTCGCCCGATGCCATCACCGGGCGAAGCGACGCTGCCGAGAAGACCATTCCTTCGACCTACGTTCCTGCTCGCAACACGATTTTCCTGTCACTCGCCCTCGGATGGGCGGAAGTCGTCGGCGCGGGTCGCATCGTCATCGGCACGAACGCGCTCGACTACTCCGGCTACCCCGATTGCCGGCCGGAGTTTCTCGCCGCGTTCGACTACCTTGCCAGTCTGGCGACGAAGGCCGGCGTGGAGGGCCGGCCCGTTCGCATCTGGGCGCCACTCCAGGAACTGACCAAGGCCGGCATCATCCGCGCCGGCCTCGAGCTGGGGCTCGACTACGGCCTGACCCACAGCTGCTACGACCCTCTGCCCGACGGGCGGCCCTGCGAGCGGTGCGACAGCTGCCGGCTTCGCGCGCGCGGGTTCTCCGAGGCCGGGTGCGCCGATCCCTTGTTGTCACCCGGGCGATGAGGAATCAGAATAGCCACCTCTGACCGTGGCCCGCCCCCTTCGAGAACAGTTCGTCATCGCCACCCTGGTACTGGTGGTGCCCGTGATCGTCATCATGCTGCTCTTCGGCCAGCGGACCTACAAGGACCAGATCCACGTCCTCAACCAGGACGCGTACGTGCTGGCAGCGGCGGTCGTGGCCCACATCGATGCCAGCGACCCGGCCGAGGACGGCGCGGGCCTCGCGGTCTTCCTGCCGCGCGTGCCCCTGCCGGATGGCGGTCAGGTGCTCGTCGTCGACGCCACTGGTCAGGTGATCGCCCGCCACGGCCGGCCAACCTCCGGCGTAGAGGAGATGCTGCCGGCGGAAATGGCGGCAACGAGCCGCGACTGGCGGGTGCTCGTGGAACTGCCGACCGAGCTCGCGTGGACCCGCGCGTTCGAGTCGTACCAGCGGACGATCTTCATCTCCGGCCTGGCTACGCTCGTGCTGCTCGCCCTGCAGGTTCTCTTTCTGCGCCGCTGGCTGCCGGCGCTCGCGGGACTCCAGCGCACGGCCGATCGCGTCGGGGCCGGAGACCTCAGTCCCGTCGCCAAGGGTGTGATGCCGGCCCGCGAGCTCGAGCATCTGCAGGCCGCCTTCGCCGACATGGTCGAAAAGCTCCGTGTGGCCCGCGAGAAGATTGCCGGCCAGGTCGTCGAAGAACGCCGTATGCGCGAGGAGCTGCAGTTTCTGCAGCAGCAGATCATCCGGCAGGAGCGGCTGGCCGCCATTGGCGTCCTGCTCTCGGGCATTGCCCACGAGCTCAACAATCCCCTCCAGGCGATCGCGGGCTTTGCCGACCTCCTGCAGCGCGATCCGGATGTGCGGGAGAGCGTGCGCGCCGACCTCGGGCTCATGCAGAAGGAGAGCGCCCGCGCGAGCTCCATCATCCGGAATCTCTCGCGGTTCAGCCGGCAGCAGGGTGCCGTACCGGCCGTCGTGCTGATGCCCGAGGTCATTGCCTCGGTCGTCGAGCTCCGGCAGCGACGCCTCCAGGAGCAGGACATCGTCCTCGACATTCACGAGGAGGGCACCCATCTCGTCCGCGCCATCTTCACGGAGCTCCAGCAGGTCCTGCTCAATTTCGTCACCAACGCCGAGCAGGCCGTCGTCGCCGCCGCCCCGCGGGAGCGACGGATCATCATTCGCACCGCCGATGTCGACTCCAGGCTGCGTGTCGAAGTCGAGGACACCGGCCCGGGTGTGTCCCCGGAGGACGAGTCGAAGCTCTTTCAGCCGTTCTTCACCACCAAGCCGGTGGGCGAGGGCACCGGGCTCGGTCTCTCGGTGAGCTACGGCATCATCACGTCGCTCGGCGGCGAGATCGGGTATCGGAGGGGCGAGGCGGGCGGCGCGCTCTTCTACTTCGAGTTGCCCGCCCACGAGGGAGGTCCACGCGCGTGACGAGGCGGCTGTACTACGCGGAGCCCCAGCGGCGTTCGTTCGAGGCCGTGGTCGTCGCCTGTGAGGCAGGAGACGGCGGGTCTCACGCAATCGTCGATGCCACCGCCTTCTATCCGACGTCCGGCGGGCAGCCGCACGACACGGGGAAGTTCGGAGAGGCGGAGGTGCTCGACGTGTTCGAGCGCGAGGACGGTGAAGTTGTGCACGTGCTCGACCGGCCGCTTCCGGTCGGGGCCCGCGTGTCGGGCGAGATCGACTGGGCGCGCCGCCTCGACCACATGCAGCAGCACACCGGGCAGCACATGCTCTCGGCCGCCTTCGATCGGCTGCACGGCGTCCGCACGGTCAGCTTCCACCTTGGTACCGACGCGTCGACGATCGATCTCGGCAGGGAGGTCACCGCGGCGGAGATCTCGCGCGCGGAAGCCGAGGCGAACCGGGTCGTCTGGGAGAATCGCGCGGTGACGGTCAGGTTCGTCGACGAGGCCGAGGCTGCCCGCCTTCCGCTTCGCAAAGAGCCGGTGCGGTCCGGCCAGTTGCGCCTGGTGGAGGTGGCTGACTTCGACCTGTCGGCTTGCGGCGGGACGCACGTCCCGGCGACGGGCGTCGTGGGGATCATCGCCGTGGCCGGGTGGGAGCGATTCAAGGGCGGCACGCGACTCACGTTCGTGTGTGGCGGTCGCGCGCTCGTCTCGCACGCGAGACTGCGGGACGTCGTCACCGCCTCGACGAGGCTGCTGTCGGTGGCGGCCGGCGATCTCGAGGCCACGATCGGCCGGCTGCTCGCCGGGGAGCGCGAGCGGGCGCGCGAGCTGCGGCAGCTCGGCGACGAACTGGCCGGTTTTCGGGCTGCGGCTCGCCGAGCCGGGGCGGAGACCATTCGGGGGTACTCCGGCGTCCTAAGACATGAACCGGGCCAGCACGGGCCGGCGCTCAAGGCCCTTGCGACGGCTCTCGTCAGCGAACCCGGGCTGGTTGCCGTATTAGTGGGAGACGGTCATCCCGCTCCTGTCGTGGTGGCCCGGTCGACCGACGTCGCGGTAGACGCTGGCGCGGTCGTCAAGGCGCTCACGACGGAGTTCGGCGGCCGCGGAGGCGGGCGTCCCGAGCTTGCGCAGGGCGGTGTGCTGGCGGATCCGGCGGCGGTGGTCGCGAGCGCGCGGGCGCACCTTCTGGCCGGGGACGGCTGAGCACGTGGCAACCGGGTTCTGATCCGATTCCGGACCGGCGTCCAGAATCGGGCACGCTCCGGCCGCCGGCAATCGGGCCGGCGCCCATTCCGAATCGGATACAATCGGTCTTTCCGTGTTCGAATCGCTGTTCACATTCCTGTTCAAGTACCCGCCGTTGGTGTTTGAGCAGGGCACCTTCGTCTTCTGGGCCACCCGCTCGATGTGGCTCGTGGCCGCGTTGACGGTCATCGGCGCGCTGTACGCGCTCTGGACTTACCGCCGCCTGGCGCCAATCGCCGGCCGCGGACGCGGCACGCTCGTCGCCCTGCGCGTGGCGCTCCTGCTGCTGGTCGTCTTCGCGCTCCTCCGGCCGACGTTGCAGCTCAAGGTGGCCGTTCCTCAGCAGAACTTCGTCGGCATCCTGCTCGATGACTCGCGCAGCATGCAGGTGGCCGACTACGGCGGCCAGCCGAGATCGACGTTCGTCACCGATCAGCTGGGCCGCGTGGATGCGCCGCTGCTCACGGCGCTGGGCGACCGGTTCTCGCTGCGCGTGTTCCGGTTCTCGTCGGTGGCCGAGCGGCTGCAGTCGACCGGGGACCTCGCCTTTGCGGGCACCGGGACCCGCATCGGTGACGCGCTCGACCGGGCGCGCGACGAATTGAGCGGCTTGCCGGTGGCCGGCCTCGTGCTCGTCAGCGACGGCGCCGACACGACCGACACCGTGCTCGACGCGTCCATTGCGGCGCTCGGGGCGCAGGCGATGCCGGTCTTCACGGTCGGCGTAGGCGAAGAGCGGCTCTCGCGCGACGTGCAGGTGACCCGCGTCGAGACGCCGCGCCGGGCGCTCAAGGGCACGTCGCTCGTCGTCGATGTGGTGGTGTCGCAGACCGGGTATGCGGGAACCTCGGTGCCAATTGTGGTCGAGGACGGCGGCCGGGTCGTCGCCACCGAAGACGTCACGCTGCCGGGCAATGGCGACTCGGACACCATCCGCGTGAAGTTCAAGCTCGACGAGGAGGGACCCCGGCAATTTCGTTTCCGGATCCCGGTGCAGGCGCGCGAGGAAGTCGAGGAGAACAACAGTCGGGACGTCCTCATCGACGTGTACGACCGTCGGGAGAAGATTCTCTTCCTCGAAGGAGAACCGAGATTCGAGCCGAAGTTCGTGCGTCTGGCCGTCGAGAAGGACGACAACCTCCAGGTGGCCCTGCTGCAGCGCACGGCCGTGGCCACGTCGAACGCGCCGGACAAGTACCTGCGCCTCGGCATCGACTCGCCCGACGAGCTGCAGAACGGCTTTCCCGATTCGCGTGAGGATCTGTTCCGCTACCGGGGCATCATCCTCGGGTCGGTCGAGGCCAGCGCCTTCACGCCCGACCAGCAGCGGATGCTCGAGGACTTCATCGACGTGCGTGGCGGAGGGCTCATCGCGCTTGGCGGCGACCATGCGTTCGCCGAAGGCGGCTGGTCGGGAACGCCGCTGTCGAATGCCCTGCCGGTCATGCTCGACCCTCGCCAGCGGACACCGACCTATCCGCCCTTCGAACTGGTCGTCCGGCCGACGCCGGCCGGCCTGAACCACCCGGCCGTGCAGATTGCCGGTGAAGGCGTCGACGCCGCCGAGGCCTGGCGCAAGCTGCCGCCGGTCTACTCGCAGAACACGCTCGGCGACCTCAAGCCTGGCGCGACGCTTCTGCTGAACGGCGTCGCGGACCGCGGTGGCGACCGGGTGGTGCTGGCCTACCAGCGCTACGGCCGCGGCAAGGCGCTGGCGCTGGCCGTACAGGATACGTGGATGTGGCGGATGCATCAGTCGATGGCCGTCGACGACATGACGCACCACAATTTCTGGCAGCGCCTGCTCCGGTGGCTCGTCGACGGCGTGCCCGACCGGGTGATGGTGACGGCCAGGCCCGAACGTGTCCAGCGCGGCGAGCCGGTTTCGCTCACGGCCGACGTGCTCGACGCGGAGTACCTCGGCGTCAACGACGCACGCGTCGAGGTCACCGTTCGCGCGCCGTCGGGCCGCACCCAGACCGTGCCGATGGAGTGGACGGTCGAGCGCGACGGCGAGTACGTGGCGCGGTTCACGCCCGACGAGGACGGCGTGCACAAGGTCACCGTCGCCGGCCGGCGGGCCGGCGATTCGCTTGGCGAGGGCATGACGAGCATTCAGGTGGCCCCGAGCGACGCCGAGTACTTCGATGCCGGCATGCGCGCGCCCCTGCTCGGCCGCATCGCCGACGAGACCGGCGGCCGGTTCTTCCGGGCCGACGAGGCCGACGGGCTGGCCGAGGCCATTTCCTACAGCGGCCGGGGCATCACCGTCGTCGAAGAAAAGGAACTGTGGGACATGCCCGTCGTGCTCGTCCTGCTTCTGGGGCTGATGGGCGCCGAGTGGCTGGTCCGTCGGCGACGGGGCTGGCCTGATCCGATTTAGCGAATGAGCGAATGAGCGAATTAGCGAATTAGCGAATGAAATGAGCGAGTGAGCGAATGAGCGAATCGACCAAGTCCCTCGTCCACCGCTTGGCCGTCGTGGCCGTGCTCGTCGGCCTCGTGGCCGCCGCCGCGCCGCTGGCCCAGCGGCGCTACGGGCAGTCGCAGGCCTATTCCGGCAATGTCCAGTACGACGGGAAGTTCACGTTCGTCCGCATGAGCTACAACTTCGCGTCGCTCTCGCGGCGCGGGTTCGGCCGCGAGGCGCCGTGGGCGCACGACTTTCCGTACGGCGAGCACAACTTTTTGAAGATTCTGACGTCGATCTCGAACGTCCCGGCGCATGTCGACGAGACGAGCATCATGACCTTCAGCGATCCGGAGATGTTCAAGTTCCCGCTGCTGTACCTCGTGGAGCCAGGGTTCTGGGCGATGAGCGACGCCGACGTCGTCAACCTGCGCAGCTACCTGACCAAGGGCGGGTTTCTCATCGTCGACGACTTTCCGGACCGCGCCTGGGTCAACTTCGAGCAGCAGATGGCCAGGGTCTTCCCGGAGAACAAGTGGATCGAGATCACGATCGACCATCCGATCTTCCATTCGTTCTTCGAAATCGACCCGCACGAGGTGCCCCAGTCGTACAACCTCGGCGGCCCGCCCCAGTTCTGGGCCATGTTCGAGGAGAACGACCCGGCCAAGCGCATGCTGGTGATTGCGAACTACCAGAACGACCTGTCGGAGTTCTGGGAGTACGTGGAGCAGGGATTCAGTCCGACGCCGGAGACGAACGAGTCGTACAAGGTCGGCATCAACCAGTTCATCTACGGCATCACGCACTAGTAAATCTGGGACCGGGAATCTGGGATCTGGAATCTGACATTCTGAACGACAGCGAAGAGGAGTCATCGTGGATTCGACACTGCCCAAGACCGTCGCCATGGATTCGCCGGAAGACATCGCGCTTGCCGACAAGATGAATGCGGGGCGGCAGCGCGTCGTCGAGGAGCTGGGCAAGCTCATCGTCGGCCAGCAGGACATCATTCACCAGGTGATGCTGACGCTGTTCGTCGGCGGCAACAGCCTGATCGTCGGCGTGCCGGGCCTGGCCAAGACGCTGCTCATCCGGACGCTTGCGCAGGTGCTCGACCTGAAGTTCAACCGCATCCAGTTCACGCCCGACCTGATGCCCTCGGACATCACCGGCACGGACATCATTCAGGAAGACGCCGCAACCGGCCGGCGGCAGATGGTGTTCTCGCCGGGCCCGATCTTCGCGAACATCGTCCTGGCCGACGAGATCAACCGCACGCCGCCCAAGACCCAGGCGGCGCTGCTCGAGGCGATGCAGGAACACCGGGTGACGATCCAGGGCCGGACGTACGAGCTCGAAGAGCCGTTCTACGTGTTCGCCACGCAGAACCCGATTGAGCTCGAAGGCACCTACCCGCTGCCCGAAGCACAGCTCGACCGCTTCATGTTCCACATCGTCATCGATCACCCGCCCGAGAACGAGGAGTACGACGTGGTCCGCACGACCACGGCGATTCTGGACCCGAAGTTCGAGCGGCCCGTCACGGGCAAGGAGCTTGTGGCCTTCCAGCGACTGGTGCGGCGCGTGCCGGTGGCCGAACCGATCATGCGCTACGCCCTCAGGCTCGTGCGGACGAGCCGGCCCAAGGCGCCCGACGCCCCGGACCTTGTGAAGAAGTACGTCGCGTTCGGCGCGAGCGTCCGCGCGGCGCAGTACCTGATTCTGGGCGCCAAAGCCCGGGCGCTCACCGAGGGCCGGTATCACGTGAGCTTCGACGACATCCGGAGCCTGGCGCACCCGGTTCTGCGTCACCGGATCCTGACCAACTTCCGTGCCGAGTCCGAAGGCGTGACGAGCGACGTGCTGATCGACGAACTGCTCAAGACCGTGCCGCAGCCGAAGTCAGGGATGTGACACTGCTGGGCGCTTGGCGCTAGGCGCTGGGTCCCAGAGCCCAGAGCCCAGAGCCCAGAGCCAAGAGTATGGAAACCCACGTCATTCCCGGCGCGCGATATGTCGACCCGAAGGTCCTGGCGCGTATCAAGGACCTCGAGCTGCTGGCGCGTTCGGTCGTCGACGGGTTCATCAACGGCCTGCATCGGGCGCCGTACTTCGGCGCGTCGATCGACTTCGCCGAGCATCGCGGCTACGTGCCCGGTGACGACATCCGTCGCGTGGACTGGAAGGTGTACGCGCGCACCGACCGGTACTTCGTCAAGCAGTACGAGGCGGACACCAACGCGAACTTCTCGGTGCTGCTCGACGTGTCCCGGTCCATGGGGTTCGCGAGCCAGGGCGTGTCGAAGCTCGAGTACGGCTCGTTTCTCGCGGCGTGCATGGCGTACCTGTCGATGAAGCAGCGCGACCGCGTGGGCATCATCACGTTCGACGAGGACATCGTCAGCTACGTGCCGCCGTCGGCGAAGCACTTCAACGTGCTGCTCCACACCCTCGACCGCGCCAGGGCCGAGCGGCCCGGGCGCCTGCTCGACGTCATCGGCCGGGCGGCGGAGCATTTCAAGCGCCGCAGCATCGTGGCGCTGATTTCCGACCTGTACGAGAATCCGGACGATCTCGTCGACGCGCTCAAGCCGTACGCCTACCTGGGCAACGACCTCATGGTGTTTCACGTGCTGGATCCGGCCGAGATCGAGTTCCCGTACCGTGAGCCCTCCCGGTTCCGCGACCTCGAGAGCGGCGAGCAGGTGCCGGTCGTGCCCGGCGTCTTCGCCGATCAGTACCGGAAGCTCATGCGCCAGCACATCGACACCCTGACGGCGAAGTTCTCCGAGTCGCGCATCGACTACGTGCAGCTCGACACATCGAAGCCGCTCGACGACGCCCTGTTCCGGTACCTGGGCAACCGCGAGCGCCTCATGCGGGTGCGGTAGGCCATGTCATTTCTGGCGCCCCTCTTCTTCCTCGGGCTCGCGGCGATCGCCGTGCCGATTCTCGTGCATCTCATCGAGCGCGAGCGGAAGGACATCGTCGAGTTCCCGTCGCTCATGTTCATCGAGAAGGTGCCGTACCAGTCCGTCGAGCGGCGGCGCATCCACAACTGGTGGCTGCTCCTCATGCGGGCCGGCGCGATGGCCCTGGTGGTGGCGGCGTTTGCGCGTCCGTTCCTCACCGTCGACCCGGTGGCGGCTGCCGGCGCGGCCACCGGTGCGCGCGAGGTGGTCATTCTCCTCGACCGGTCGGCCAGCATGGGGTACGGCGACGTGTGGGAACGCGCGAAAACCGAAGCCCTGCGCGTGGTCGACGGGCTGGGCGGCGCCGATCAGGGCACGCTCGTCTTGTTCGGCACCGGTGCCGAAGAGACGGTTCGCGCCACGAGCGACCGGAGCCAGCTCGAATCCGCGATCGCCAACGCGGAGGTGTCCGCCTACGCCACGCGATTCGCGCCCGCCCTGCGCCTGGCGCAGAGCCTGCTGCTGCGATCCGCGCTCCCGCGCCGCGAGGTCGTGCTCATCAGCGACTTCCAGAAGGCCGGGTGGGAGCGCCGTGAGGAGATCGGGTTGCCGGAAGGCGCGACGATCACGCCCATTTCGGTCGGCGAGCCCGGTCCCTCGGACTTCTCGGTCAGCTCCGTCGCTTTTCAACGGGGCTCGTTCTCCGGCGAGGAGCGCGTCGCCGTCGTGGCTGGACTCACCAATCGCGGCGCGGCCCCGGTGACGAACCTGGCCGTCACGCTCGAGCTCGACGGCCGCGTGGTCGGGAGCCAGGCCGTGTCGATCGAGCCGAACGCGTCCGCGTCGGTGACCTTTCCGCCCGTCACCGTGGCGGAAGCCAACGTCCGCGGCACGGTTGCGGCCGGGACGGACGACCTGTCGGCCAATAACACGTTCCGTTTCGTGCTGTCGCCGAGCCGCCCGTTGTCGGTGCTCGTCATTCAGGGCGAGGGCACGACCATGACCGGCGCCGGCAGTCCGAGCCTGTTTCTCACGACGGCACTCGAAACGAGCCAGGCGCCGCCCTTTGCCGTGGAAGTGCTGACGTCGGCGCGCGTGACGCCGCAGGCGCTCGCCGGACGGTCGGTCGTCGTGCTGAACAACGCGACGTCGCTCTCGACCGAGGTCGACACCCTGCTCGCGCGGTTCGTCAACCAGGGCGGCGGGCTGTTCGTCGTGCTCGGCGAGCGGTCGCCTTGGAGCGCCGCCGACGCGCCCCTGCTTCCCGGTGCGCTCGGCGGCATCACGGATCGGCCGGCCGTCGGTGGCGGCACGCTCGGCTTTCTCGACTACAGCCATCCGGTGTTCGACCAGTTCAAGGATCCCCGCAACGGTAATTTCGCCACGACGCGCGTCTATCGGTACCGCCAGCTGACACCGGCGCCCGACGACCACGTGCTCGCGCGCTTCGACGACGGCGCCGCGGCCGTCGTCGAACGCCGGGTCGGCGCCGGCCACGTCATCGCCTGGACGAGCACGGTCGACCGCGAATGGAACAACTTCCCGAGCCAGCACCTCTTCGTACCCGTCATGCACGACGTCATGCGGTACCTGTCGCAGTACGAGGAGCCGGCAGCGTGGCAGACGGTGGGTGGCATGCTGGACGTCTCTCAGCCGGTGGCCGCGGCGGTGCGCGAGGGAGCGGTCACGTCCGCCCCTGGCGACGCCACGGGCGTCATCATGACGCCCTCCGGCGATCAGGTCTCGTTCGGGGCGACCGGAGCATCGGCCGTCGAGCTTGCCGAGCAGGGGTTCTACTCGGTCCGCCTTCAGGGAAGTGCGGATCGGAGGCCGTTTGCCGTGGCCGTCAATCTCGACCCGGCCGAATCGGACCTCGCGGCCATTCCCCCTCAGGAATTCGCGACGTCGGCCACCGGCCAGGCCGCCGCTGTGGTCGGTCCCGGACAGTCGCTCGAGCAGCCAGAACTCACGCCGGCTGACCTCGAGCGGCGCCAGTCGTCATGGTGGTTTCTGTTCGTGGCCGGCGCGGCGCTGCTGCTCGGGGAGGCCGTTCTCTCCAATCGGCTGTCTAAAGGCATGAGCCGGGGTGTGGGCCGGGCGGCGGCAAGGGTGTAAGCTCAGAGCACGGGAGTCATCCAATGCAGACACGACCGGGCGCCAGCCGGGAGCTGGTAGACGTCATCGCCAAGGTCCGCAACCGCTGGCGGACCCGCCAGTTGCTCACGGGCGGCGTGGCGATCATGGGTGGCGGCCTGCTGGCCGTGGTTCTCGCCTCCTGGGGGCTCCAGTACTTCAAGTTCAGTCCGGCCTCGGTGACGGCCTTCCGGGTGATCACGCTCGGGCTGCTGGCCGGGCTCGTCGTCTGGTGGGGTATCCGGCCGATGCGGCGCCGGGTGACCGACGTGCAGGTCGCGCTGTACTGCGAAGAGTACGATCCGAGCCTGCAGGCTGCGATCCTGGCGGCCGTGGCCGCCCAGCAGTCCACTGACGTGCCTGCGGTGATCGTCGACCGGATGGTCGAACAGGCCATCGAGAAGGCCCGGTCACTCGACGGCGGCCGTGCCGTGGGGCGAACCGGAATGCGGCGCACGGCGGCCGTGCTCGCCGGTGTGGCCACGACTGCCGTGCTCACGCTCATCATCGGCCCGGAGTTCGTCAGGCAAGGCGCGTCGGCGCTGTTCGTGCTCTCGAGAAGTGCCGAGGCGGCCAGTCCCTATGCGATTGCCGTCGAGCCGGGCGATGTCGAGATCCCCAAGGGCTCCGACCAGTCGATCAAGGCCAGGCTGGCGGGCTTCCGGTCGAACGACGTGCTCCTGATGATTCGGCCGGAAGGCGGGAGCGAATTCGAGCAGCGCCCGCTCGTTCCGGCCGGTGACGCGGCTGCGTTCGAGGGCATGCTGTTCGACGTAGCCGAAGTACTCGATTACTACGTCGAGGCCGACGGCGTGCGGTCGCCCACCTACCGCATGACGGTCGTGGAGTTGCCGGCGGTCGAAACGCTGCAGCTCGAGTACATCTTCCCGGCCTACACGGGCCTGCCGCCGCAGCAGATCGAGTTCGGCGGCGACATCGCCGCGATTCAAGGCACTGAAGTGCGCGTGAAAATCACGCCCACCATGACGACGCCGGCCGGCCGGCTGAAGCTCGATCCGGAGGCCACGGTCGATCTCGCCGTCG
This sequence comes from uncultured Acidobacteriota bacterium, assembly GCA_963752045.1. Lineage (GTDB taxonomy): Bacteria > Acidobacteriota > Vicinamibacteria > Vicinamibacterales > SCN-69-37 > DATKDF01. The sequence continues at coordinate 276,828 of CAVVWN010000008.1, forward strand.
AGGCCGACGGAACGCTCACCGGGTCGTTCAGAATCGAGAAGGACGGGTTCTACCGGGTGGAGCTCGACGGCTCGCGCGGCGAGCGCGTCGAGGCCTCGCCGCTCTACACGATCGACGTCATCGAAGATCAGGCGCCCACCGTGTCGTTCGACAAGCCGAAGCGCGACGTGTCGGCAAGCGCGCTCGAAGAAGTGTTCCTGCAGGCGCGCGCCGACGACGACTTCGGCGTCAAGTCGCTCGACCTCGTCTACTCGATCAACGGTGGCGATGAGAAGACCGTCTCGCTCTATGGCGCTCGCGCCATGACCGAAGTGAGCGGTTCGCACACGATGTACCTCGAGGAGCTCGGTGTCGAGCCGGGCGACTTCATCGCCTACTACGCCCGGGCGACCGACAACAACAGCGTCGGTGGCGGCAAGTCCACGGCGAGCGACATCTACTTCGTGAAAGTCCTGCCGTTCACACGGGATTTCCGGCAGGCCCAGTCGCAGGAAGGCGGCGGGGGCGGCGGCGGAGGCGGCGGCGAGAACCAGAGTGGCGTCGGCGCGCTTTCCGAACAGCAGCGCCAGGTCATCTCGGCCACGTTCAACGTGGAGCGCGATCGCGAGAAGACGCCACCTGACAAGTTCAAGGAAGACGCCGTGTTCCTCGGCCTCTCGCAGGCGCGGCTTCGCGAGGAGGTCGAGACGATCCGCCAGCAGATGCTCCAGCGGCTCGAGGGCGACGAGACATTCAGGCAGATTGCCGAGCTGCTGCCCAAGGCTGCCGACGAGATGGCGAAGGCCGAGGCCGAGCTCGAGAAGGGGCGCACCAAGGCCGCGCTCGCCCCTGAACAGCGGGCCCTCAAGCACCTGCAGGACGCCGAGCAGCTCTACGAGCTCGAGGTGCGGCAGCGCCAGCAGCAGGGCGGCGGTGGCGGCGGGGGCGGCGGCCAGCAGATGGCCGAGGACCTGGCCGATCTGTTCCAGCTCGAGCTCGACCGGATGGCGAACCAGTACGAGCTGCAGCAGCAGGCGCAGGCCCAGTCGACCGAGCAGCAGATCGACGAGCTCGCCGACAAGCTCCGCGAGCTCGCGCGTCGTCAGCTCGAGCAGGCTGAGCAGCAGCGCCGGGCACGGGCGCAGCAGGGCGGCGGATCGGGCGGTGACGGCCAGCGTGCCCTTGCCGACCAGATCGAGCAGATGGCCCGGGAGCTCGAACAGCTTCAGCGCGAGGCCCAGCGCCAGGGGCAGCAGCGTCAGGACCTGGCCGATGCCGCCCAGCGGCTGCAGCAGGCCGCCAGCTCGATGCGTCAGTCGGCGGCCACCGGCGCGCAGGATGGCGGGGCCCAGGCACAGCAGGCTTACCAGCGGCTCGAGGAAGCGCAGAAGCTCCTGGAGCAGATGCAGAACGAGCGCTCGTCGAGCACCGTCCAGGATGCCATGCGTGAGGCCGAGGACATCGTGCGCGAGCAGCAGCAGATCTCAGCCGACGTCCAGGGTCTCGCCCAGACGACCGGGACCCAGCGTGAAGCGCAGACACAGCAGTTGAGCGAGCGCAAGGACGCGTTGGGGGAGCGTGTCGGCAACCTCGAGCGGCAGCTCCAGCAATTGGGAAGCCAGGCCCTCTCGAACGACCAGCGCGAAACGGCGCGAGAGCTTCAGGAAGCGGCGCGCACGGTTCGCGAAGAACAGATCAGAGAGATCATCGAGTGGTCCAAGCGGACGATGGGGGCCAATCCCCAGCAGTCGAGGGCGGTCGAGAACGAGATCAGCGGCGACTTGCAGACGCTCCGCGACAGAATCGGCGAGGCCACCGAGGCCATGGAGCGCGACAGGGCCGGGCAGGCGGGCGATCAGGCGCTGCAATCCACGCGCGACCTGTTGCGCGGTGTCCAGTCGATGGCCGAGCAGACCCGGCAGCAGGGCGAGCAAGGCCAGCAAGGCGACCAAGGTCAGCAGGGCCAGCAGGGTCAGCAAGGTCAGCAAGGTCAGCAGGGCCAGCAGGGTCAGCAGGGCCAGCAGGGTCAGCAAGGTCAGCAGGGTCAGCAAGGTCAGCAAGGTCAGCAGGGTCAGCAAGGTCAGCAAGGTCAGCAGGGCCAGCAAGGCCAGCAAGGCCAGCAAGGCCAGCAAGGCCAGCAAGGCCAGCAGGGTCAGCAGGGTCAGCAAGGCCAGCAGGGCCAGCAGGGTCAGCAGGGTCAGCAGGGTCAGCAAGGTCAGCAGGGTCAGGGTGGTCAGCAGGGCCAGGGCGGTCGGGGCGGCCGGCAGGGCGGTCAGCAGCCAGGCCAGATGCGTCTCGGTGACGAAGGCCAGCGTGGCCAGGGCGATCCGCAGGGTGGCCAGATGAACCCTGGAGGCCAGAACGCGAACCGGAACGTCGGAGATGCTCGTGGCGGCATCAATCCCCAGGACGCTCGGAACATGCGCAACCAGGCCGGCGAGTTCGTGCGCGACGCCCAGGCGCTACGCAACCTCATGGGGCAGGCGGGGCTCGCCGAGGACGTGCGCGCCGTCGATGACCTGATCCGCTCGCTTCGCCAGCTCGAGAGCGGCCAGGCCTACGACAACCTCGATAACTTGCAGCAACTCCAGACTGCCGCGTTGACCAAGGCGCAGCAGCTCGAGCTCAACCTGCGCAAGCGCCTCGACACCGGGAACGATCAGCTGTTCCTGTCCGGCTCAGAGGACGTGCCGCCGCAGTTCAGGAGCCTGATCGAGGAGTACTACCGCCGGTTGTCGAAGAAGACTGCAGGCGGCGGGGAGTAGCCTCGGCGGCGCGCTGGTCGAGGAGCCTTTCGAGCGCGCGCTCGACGACTGCGTCGACCTCGGCGCTTGGCGCCGTGAAGTGGTTGGCGATGATCGAGAAGACGAGTTTCTCGCCTGAGGGCCTGTCGAGGTAGCCGGAAAGCGACCGCACATTGGCGATCGTGCCGGTCTTGGCCTGGACGTGCCGGGCGAGCGCCGTATCGCGCATGCGCGAGCCGAGCGTGCCGTCGTGGCCGGCCACAGGCAGCGTGGCCAGGAAGCGCCCGCGGTGCTGGTCGCTCTCCCACATGTGCTTCAGAATCCCGACGATGGCGTTCGCCGTGACGTAGTTGTACCGCGAGAGCCCGGACCCGTCGTAGACGACCACGGCGTCTCGTGCAATCCCCCACGACTCCAGCGTGTCTCTGACGGCCCTCCGGCCGGCGTTCTCCGATCCGGTCCCCGTCGTTGCCAGGCCGATGGCCTTGAGGAAGGTCTCGGCGTAGAAGTTCTGGCTGACCTTCATGAGATGGCCGGAGAGCGACTCGAGTGACGGCGACTGGTGGCGCGCGACCACGCGCCGCTCGCCCTCTGCAATGGGCGACTCGAGGTCGTCGATGTCCCAGGCACCGCCGCCGACGATGATGCCGCGGTCACCAAGCGCGTCAGCCAGGCCCCGGGCGAAAAAGAGCGTGGGACTGTCGACCGCGGTCGTGCGCGTCATCTCGCTCGCGCCGGCTGCGACCCGGCCCCGTGCGACCAGCTGCTGGCTGCCGGGCGCTCGCTGCACCGACAGCGTCCCGCGCGCGCCGGCCTCCGCGGTCGCAACGTCGCTTGTTACCTGGAACCCGTGCCCGGGTGGCGTGACGAGCACGCGCGCCGGCGCGCCCTCGGCCGCGCCGGGCAGAGCCCGGATGACGGCGACGTTCTCGTTGTAGCTGAGCGCCCCGGACGGGGCCGAGTAGGCCGCCGTCAGGTTGTCCCACGCCCACCCGGCGCCCCGGCCCTCGTCCTCGAACGCGTCATCGTCGCCGATGATTCGCCCGTTGACGCGGCGGATGCCGGCCTCGCGCAGGGCGAGCACCCACGTCGAGAAGAGCGGGGAAGCTCCTGCATCGAGCGATCCGATTGAGGGGTCTCCGCCGCCGACCACGACGAGGTCGCCGTCGAGCACGCCGTCCCGTATGGTGCCCGCGGCCTCGAGCCGTGTTTCGAAACGGTAGTCCCAGCCCAGTCGCTCGGCGGCAACCGCGAGCGTCACGAGCTTCATGTTCGAGGCGGGTATGACGTGCCGGTCGGCGTTCTGCTCGTAGAGGACCTGGCCGGTCGCGAGCGACTCAATCCGGACGCCGACGAGCGCGCGGTCGAAAATCGGGTCTGCGAAGATGGCGTCGAGGTCGGACGAGAGCTCGTGCCCGGGATCTGGCGACTGCGCGAGGGCCGCCGGACCGGGCGCCGCCTGGCTCGCGATGGCCGCGAGCGCCACGGCGGCGAGGCGGCTCAGGGCAGGTCTCACTGGCCGCCCGTGATTTCCTTGTACAGGGACAGCGCGCGGTCGAAATCAGCCGTGGAGACGACCGCCGCCCCCGGCTCTCCCGCGCGGATGGCATGGACGACGTCACCAGACTTGCGGAAGACGACGCGCTCCTCGGTTGGCGAGGCCTCGTCGCCGAACCTGGCCGTGATCACGACCTCCTCTCCGCCCGCATGCGGCCGTTCGGCAAACGACTCGGCGCGCAGGTTGGACAGCGTCGTGAGCATGTCGGTGAGCTTCGTCTGGTCCACGTCCCGTTCTGACGGTGCGGTCTGCTTCCACGTGTCGGCCGCTGGCGCGGCCTCCTCGGCCGTCGCGGCAGCCGGCATTTTGCGGAACGTGGCGGACGTGCCTCCCGCGGTGACGTCCATGCCGACGGCCGTGAACGAGCGGAACGCGAAGAGGTCCTTGGACCGGAGGTCGTCGGCCTTCTTGGTCAAGTCGTCGACGAGCGACGACTCGACGGTGAACACGATGGGCCGCGACAGGTCGCGCGCGTAGCGCGCCGTGCCTTCGTGCGTGCCGCCGATGGCGAGCGTGGCGCGGGCCGAGCCGGTGCCGATGTGCACGACGACGTCCGGCCGGTCGAGCCCGAACCGGCCGAGCTCGGCCGGCGTCGGTTCGGCGGTCGAGGCGCCCTCGGCTGCCGGCTCGATCGACTGCATGCGGGCCTGGAACAGCCGGCCCACCAGTCCGTCCACCGTGCTGTAGTCGGCCGCCGCGTCGATTGGATCGCTCACGCGCCAGTCGTCACCTGACTTCGTCAACCTCACCGCCGGTCCCTCAGCCGGCTCGAGCGATATCGAGTCCACCGCATCGCGGGCGAACTTGAGCACGCTCTTGTCGCGCAGGTCGAACGTCGTCTTGTTGAGCGAATCTTCGATGTACGAGGCAATCAGAAAGAGCCTGGGATTCCCGTCGACCCTGGCGTAGAGATCCGAGCCGGTGGGGGTGCGCTCGCCAATCTGGAGGCGGCGCCAGGTGGTTTCGCCGGCGACCTTGAAGGCGACAGTCAGACGAGCCGGGTCGAGGCCGTACGGCTCGACCGACGCCGGGTTTTCGTCGACCGTGCGGTCCGACTCGAGTGATTCAATGGTGGACACGAGTGAGCTCACGGCGCTCGAGTCGGCCTCGATCGCGGCCGGTTCGACGATCTGCCACACGTCGCTGGCCTTGCGCGCCGTCGTCGTCTCTCCCGAGGTCGTCTCGACGCGGACCTCTTCTATCGTCCCGGTCTCGATCGCGAACACTTTCTCGCCGGCCACGACCGACGCGCCGGCCGGGTCGCGCCTGGACTCGACAAAGTAGATGTAGGCCCCGAGACCAAGGGCCACGACCAGCAGCACCAGGAAGGAACGACCACCTCTCATAACGTCAGTAACCTCTGCCGGCTCGCGGCTTCCGAGCAGCCTACCGCCGCTTCCACCATACCCGGATCGCGTTGCCGATGAGCAGCAGGGGGACGCCGAGGAACGCAATCCAGTTGATGCGGGCCTGCTGATCCGCCGTGAGCGCGATGCCGCGGTTCGACGGGTCCTTGGGCCGGATCGCGATCAGGTTCTCCTGCTGCGCCAGCCAGTTGGCCATGTTCAGGTACAGGTCGCGGTTGCCCTGGAACCCGAGCGCGCGGTTCGACGCGAAGTCGCTGTCACCCACGACGAGCAGCCGGGTTTCCGCGCGCGGGGCCGCCGGGGTCTCCGGTTCTTCGGGTGTGGGTTCCGGCGCCGGCGGTATTACCGACACGGCGGCGGCAATCGACACCGGTCCGGCCGTGTCGCCGGCGTCCAGGTTCCGTTCGGTCTCGCCGCTGGCGAACAGACGCTTCAGGTCCGATTCCGCCCAGCTCTGCGGGCTCGTCTCGACCACCCGCTGCGCGAGCCGGCCCTCGACGCCACCCTCGATCGGGGCCGCCGATCTCGCGAGGGGAAAGCCGGTCATCAGCCGGAACCGCTCGGTGATGGGATGCGGCGTCGGCGCGCCGACCGGTGTCAGCTCGTTCGTGCCCAGCAACTGTCCGACGCCGCTCACGTCAACGGCCACGTCGTTGCCGACGGCGATGCCGTAGTCACGCGCGAGCGCGATCAGCCCGGAAGGCTCCGGCGCGTCGGCCTCGTCTGGCGGGTCGATGAGCAGCATGACCTTGCCCTGCCGGTCCAGGTAGTCCCGAATGGCCTGGAGCTCCGGGGCCAGCAGGTCCGTTTTCGGCCCGGCGACCACGAGCATGGTGGCATCGGCGGGCACGGCTCCGTCGGGCTGCTGGATGAGCGTCACGGTCTCGATCTCGAAGTTGTCGCTCTTGAGGCCGTCGGCGATCCCGCTGTAGCCATCGACGTCGCTCGCCATCGGGTCGCGCTCGCCATGGCCCTGGACGAAGTAGATCTTCTTGGCCTGGCCCTCGATGGCCTTCTTGAGCGCGTTGGTGAGGCTCTGCTCGTCGGCGGTCGTCGTCCGTTCGACGCGCCCGTTGTACTCGAACACGACCGTGCCGTATTGCTGCACTTCGTAGCGCCTGGCCGCGGTCGGGTCGCGGTCGGGATCGATGTATTCGACCGACACCTGGCTCGACTCGTAGGCGTACTGCTCGAGCCGATCGCGCAGCTGGATCTCGCTGCCGTCCGAGGAGCGGTAGAACGCCTTGATGACGACCGGCTGGTCGAGCGACCGCAGAATCTGCCTGGTCTGGTCGGAGAGCGAGAACTGACTGCCTTCGGTCAGGTCCCAGCGCTGGTTCTGCCGGTTGGCGATCCAGTTGATGGCCACGAGGATCGCGAGAAACAGGATGACGCTGCCGGCGGCGATCGACCCGTACCGCACGTTGCGGCCCTGGAACGACCGGGCGATGTCCCGCCACTGGCTGAGCGAGTACAGCCCGACGACGACCAGGCCCGCCATGGCCAGCCGCTGGGTCCACTCCTGCAGCTCGGGCCGGATGAACCGCAGGACCACGGCCGCGAGGACGAGGACGACGCCGAGCCAGCCGAGGAGTCCGACTACGCGTTTCACGACTAGCCCCTCCACCGCTCGGAGTCCACCGACTTCAGCGTCAGGAACAGCCCGAACGAGATGAAACTCAGGTAATAAATCACGTGCTTCGTGTCGATGACGCCCTTGCCGAAGTCGTCGAAGTGCTGCGTGATCGAGAGGTACTGGAGCAGGGCGCCGGTCGTCGGCCCGGCTCCGTCGGCCATCCAGTCCGATGATCCAGAGCAGGAGCGCGACGCACGAACGTCGCGGCGCCGGCCACCATCTGGTTCTTGGTCGTGCTCGAGATGAACAGGCCCAGCGAGATGAAGCAGCTGCCGAGCAGCAGCAGTCCGAGGTAGCCCGACACGAGCGGCAGCCACTCCGGATCGCCGTAAACGAACAGGAAGCTGATGTAGACGAGCGTCACGGCCAGGAGCGCCACGTACAGTCCGACTGCGCCGAGGAACTTGCCCAGGATGATCTCGACGTCGGTGATCGGCGACGTCAGCAGCAGCTCGATCGTGCCCGATCGTTTCTCCTCGGCGTAGGTCCGCATCGTGATCATTGGCAGCAGGAACAGGATGATCACGCTCGCGTTGCCAAGGAGCGGCCTGACCATCTGCATGTTGACGTTCATGGCCGGCGGCGCGCCGCCGAACTGGGCCTGCATGCTCTGCTGCACGAAGAACTGCAGGTAGGTGACGAAGAAGTAGCCGAACAGGAACGCGAAGAACCCCATCAGCACCCACGCCATGGGCGACGCGAAGTAGCTGCGCAGCTCCTTGCCGGCGATGGCGCTGATGTTCCGGATGCTGTTACCCATGGTGCACCTCTGCCTGCGCCGTGCCGCCAGCGGCGGCCGAGGCCGCGCCGGCGGCTTCCTCGGTGGTCAGCTGCAGGAAGATCTCCTCGAGGCTCAGGCGCAGCGGCCGAAGCTCGAGCAGGCCCCAGCCCCGATCGACCACGGCCCGCGCCACGTCGCGGCGCACGTCCTGATGCGGTCCGGACTCGATCTCGTAGCCGATGGCCGACCCGTGTCGTTCGGTGACCGCGACGTGTTCGACGCCCGGAACGGCCTGGAGCTCGGCGGACGCGTCGTCGCTGCCGTCGACCAGCACGTAGAGCGTGGCCGCGCCCTCCAGCTGGTGCGTCAGGTTGTCGGGCGTATCGACGGCCACGACGCGCCCCTTGTTGATGATGACGACGCGCTGGCACGTCTGGGCGACCTCGGGCAGGATGTGCGTGCTCAGCACGATGGTGTGGTCGCCTGCCAGGCTGCGGATGAGATCGCGCGTCTCGATGATCTGCTTCGGATCGAGGCCGGCCGTCGGCTCGTCGAGGATGAGGACCTCGGGATCGTGGATGAGCGCCTGGGCGAGGCCCACGCGCTGCCGGTATCCCTTCGACAGCTTGCCGCAGTGCCGCTCGGCCATGTCGTCGACGTGCGTGCGCTTCATCACATGGTCCACGCGCATGGCGCGGTCGGCCTTCGAGAGCCCCGATGTCTTGATGCGGGCGACGAACGCGAGGTACTCGCGGACCGTCATGTCCGGGTAGAGCGGCGGAGTTTCCGGGAGGTAGCCAATCCGCCGCTTGGCCTCGATCGGGTTGCTGAACACATCGAATCCGGCCACGACGGCATGGCCCTCGGTGGCCGGCATGTACCCCGTCAGCACGCGCATCGTCGTCGTCTTCCCGGCCCCGTTCGGGCCAAGGAAGCCGAGGATTTCGCCTTTCTCGACACGGAAACTCACGTCGTCGACGGCCGTAAATGGACCGTAGCGCTTCGTGAGGTGCTGAACCTCGATCATGCGCGCCTCTTTTCTCCGCTCGTTGACTTGCGTTCCGGCGGGCCCGGAGCCGGGCCGCCGACCGTGGCTTTCCGGGTGAACCGGAAAGCGGCGTCTGTCCTTCTTGCTGCCAACCAGAAATCCTAGTGTCAGCCCAAAAGTCGTGTCAACTTCGATGAACACTGCGTCGAATGCGCTCGGGGAAGTTCAATGCCCCCGGCCGGCCCGTCGAGGGTTGACATATGAACATCTGCTCATATATTCATGGTTCATGACTGTGACAACCGGCAGACTGCGTGCTGCTCGAGACGAGGCCCTCTGCAGCGAGCGCCACGGCGCCGACGCCGCAGCGCTCGAGCGAGTCTCGGCGCAGCTCCTCCCGGCGAGTGCGGTCCAGCAGGTGGCCGATGTTTTCAGGCTCCTGGGTGACCCCACCCGGGTCCGGCTGGTCGACGCGCTGACGCACGGTGAGCGTTGTGTCTGCGACCTGGCGGCCCTTGTGGGGATCAGCGAGTCGGCGGTCTCGCACCAACTGCGGCTCTTGCGGGCCGCGCGCCTCGTCCGCGTGCGGCGGGCCGGCCGGCTGGCTTACTACGCGCTCGACGACCATCACGTCGTCGGCCTCCTTCACGACACCCGAAAGCACGTCGAGGAGGATCTCGCCCGTGAGTGAGGCCTGCTGCGGCGAGGTCTGCGAGGTTCCCGCACCGGCGAAACCCGCGGTCCGTTTCGAGGGTTGGCGCCGCATCGGCGTGGCCGGGCTGGCCATTGTCGGGGGATGGGCGCTCTCGGCTGCCGGCCAGACGCTCACGTCGAGCGCCGCCTACCTCGGCGCCATCGCGCTCGTCATCCACCTGCCGTTTCTGCGGGCCTGGCGCTCGGCGCGCGCACGCTCGCTCGACATCAACGTGCTCATGGTCATCGCCGTGTCGGGCGCGCTCGTCCTTGGCGAGTGGCTGGAAGCCGCGACCGTGATCTGGCTTTTTGCCATTGCCCAGCGGCTCGAAGCGCGCAGCACGGACCGGGCACGTCATGCGATTCGTTCCCTGATGACCCTCTCGCCGGCCATGGCCCTCGTTCGCCGTGACGGTCTCGACCGCGAAGTGCCCGCCGGGGCCGTGCTCGTCGGCGATCTGGTCATCGTCAAGCCTGGCGCGCGCATTCCCGTTGACGGCAGCGTTGCGCGTGGCGTGTCGTCGGTCAATCAGGCCCCGATCACCGGCGAGGCGTGGCCGGCCGAGAAGGGGCCGGGCGACGAGGTGTTTGCCGGCACGATCAACGGCGCCGGAGCGCTCGAGGTGCGCGTGACCCGGCCGGTGGCCGATACGACGCTCGCGCACATCGTGCGGCTCGTCGAGCAGGCGCAGCGCCAGCGCGCGCCCGTCCAGACATTCGTGGACCGCTTCGCGCGCGTGTACACGCCGGTTGTCGTCGCCCTCGGCGCGCTTCTGGCTGTTGTACCGCCGCTCGTTGGGGGAGGGGAGTTCTCGATCTGGGCGTACCGGGGGATCGCGCTGCTCGTCGTGGCGTGCCCGTGCGCGCTCGTCATCTCGACACCGGTGTCCATCGTGTCGGCGCTCACGGCCGCGGCACGGGCGGGTGTGCTCGTCAAGGGCGGGGCGCACCTCGAGCGGCTCGCAGCCGTGCGGTGCATCGCCTTCGACAAGACCGGCACCCTCACGGAGGGACGATTGACCGTTACGGACGTGCTCGGCGTCGACGAGGTGTCGACCGAGGGCGTGCTCGAAGTCGCGGCCGCCCTCGAATCACGTTCCGAGCATCCGATCGGCCGGGCCATCGTGGCTCACGCCGCAACGGCCGGTATTGCCGTCGAGCCCGGCACCGCCTACCGTGCGCTGCCAGGTCTCGGAGCCGAAGCGACCGTGGCCGAGCTCCCGGCCGTCGTCGGGTCCCACCGCCTGTTCGAAGAGCGGGAGCTCTGCACGCCGTCGCTGCACGCGCGCATTGGTGAGGTCGAGCGACGGGGCGCGAACCTGGTCCTCGTCGGCCGGGCCGGCTCGCCGCTCGGCGTCATCGGATTCACCGACGACATTCGTCCGGACGGCCCTCGGGCCATCGCGGCGCTCCGGCGGGAGGGCATCCGGGAAGTCGTGCTCCTCACCGGCGACAGCGAGGCGCATGCCCAGGCTGTCAAGGCGGGGGTGGGGCTCGACGAAGCGCGCGCGGGCATGATGCCCGATGACAAAGTGCGCGCCATTGACGAGCTCAGGCGTCGGCATGGTGCGGTCGCCATGGTCGGCGATGGCGTCAACGACGCCCCGGCGCTCGCCGCCGCCGATGTCGGCATCGCGATGGGCGCCGCCGGTAGCGACGTCGCGCTCGAGACGGCCGATGTCGCGCTCATGTCCGATGACCTGCTCCGCCTGCCGTTCGCGCTCAGCCTCGCGCGCGCCGCGCTCCGCAACATCCGCGTCAACGTGGCGCTCGCGCTGGGACTCAAGCTTGCGTTCGTGGGCCTTGCGGCCGCCGGCCTGGCCACGCTCTGGATGGCCGTCCTTGCCGACACCGGCGCCTCGCTCATCGTCACGGCCAATGGCCTGCGCCTGCTCCGGTACGCACCTGCCGAGGAGCCCGTGGCGCCGCCCTCGGCGCAGGCCGCTTGACAAAACCGGGACGCCGGGTCGCTATAATCGGGCGAGGCTTGTCTTCAAGGAGTGCGTATGGCGACCTGTCCGGAATGCGATGCCCAGATCGAAGTCGACGATGACGATCTCGAGGAAATGGAAGTCGGTGATCCCTGGGACTGTGACGCGTGCGGCAGCCACCTGCGGGTGGCGAGTCTCGAGCCGCTCGAGTTCGATCCGGACGAGGATGACGACGACGACGAGGACGAGGACGAAAAGGAAGAGGTCGCCTCCGAGGACGATGACCTCGGCGACCTCGACGACGGCGACGACGAGGAGGATTCGGGAGACTGGGACGAGTGACCGTCTCGACGCCTGCGGCGGTGGACCATGACCTTCGCCGCCGTGAAGCGGCGCTCGTCGAACGTCTGAGAGGCTTGGCCTCGGTCGTCGTGGCCTACAGCGGCGGCGTCGATTCTGCCTACCTGGCGTGGGTCGCCACTCGCGAACTGGGCGCGCGCGCGCTCGCGGTCACGGCCGACAGTCCCAGCTATCCGGATCGCCATCGCCGGCTGGCGATGGCGACGGCGCGCGAGTTCGGGCTCCAGCACGAGATCATCCGCACCGATGAGATGGCACGGCCGGCCTATCGCGCCAACTCCGTGGACCGGTGCTTCCACTGCAAGGACGAGTTGTACTCGCACCTCACGGTGCTCGCACGCGCCCGTGGGTTCAACGCCGTTGTTGACGGCAGCAACGCCGACGACCGCGGCGACTACCGGCCCGGCCGGCGCGCTGCCCGCCAGTTCGGCGTCATCAGCCCCCTCGACGAGGCCGGCCTCGGCAAGGCCGACATCCGCACCCTCGCACGCGAAGCGTCGCTCTCCGTGTGGGACGAGCCTGCCTCGGCGTGCCTGTCGTCCCGCATTCCCTACCAGTCAGAGGTGACGCCGGAGAAACTGCGGGTCATCGAGGCAGCCGAGGAAGCCGTGCGCGCGCTGGGCTTTCGTGTCGTACGGGTTCGGCACCACGGCGAGCTGGCGCGGATCGAGGTCGGTGCCGATGAGCTCCGACGCGCGGCCGACCCGGTCGTCGCCAACGCGCTCGAACGAGCCCTGCGAGAGGTCGGCTTCACCCGTGTCACGGTCGACCCGCGCGGCTACCGTCTCGGAAGCCTGAACGAGGGGCTTCGCCTGACGCAGGTGTAAGCGGTCTCAGGCCTGCGGCCCGTGGCTGGCCGGTTTGCGTGCCACGCAGAAGAGCGACGTCCCGACCGGCAGATTCGAGATTCTCAGGAGCTGTCCCTCGGCGCGCATCAGCCAATCGAACACGAGATTGACGGGACCGATGGGCACCGTCAGGTCCGACTCGGACGGCTCGGCAGCGCGGCCGGTCAGTCGGTCGAGCGTGCGGACGACGAGGGCCACCGGAAACGTGATCATGTTGGTGAAGGTGAGTCGTTCGATCGAGAATCCCGCGCCGGTCAGCAGGGCCCTCAGACGATTGGGGGTGTAGCGGCGCTGTTCGTGTGTGAGCGCTGAATGCGATCCGCGGAGCATGTCGAGCGCCGCCACGTTGACGAGCGCCACTCCGCCTGGCTTGAGCACGCGCCACATTTCCGCCACGGCCTCTGCCTCGGTCTGGTCGTCGAGGCAGTAGAGCACGTCGAACGAGGTGGCCACGTCGGCGCTGCGGTCGGCGAGCGGCAATGCCGCCACGGAACCCCGCACGAGGCGCCGCCCGTGTGCCCGGCCAACCGACAGTCCGCCGGGCGTGAGCTCGACGCCCACGGGGCGGCCGAACTCCGCGAGCCAGTCCAGATTGCGTCCCGTTCCGGCGCCGCAGTCGACGATCCAGCCGGCCTCCCGGTCGTCGAGTGCGGCCGCGAGCGACCGGGCGGCGTTGCGGCGGAGCGCGCGGAACCAGAAGTGGTCGTTCTCGGCCCGGGCCGTCGCGCTGAGCATCCGCTCCATGGCGGGGATTATCCTCCGCCCTCGTGGCGCCGAAAAGACGGTTGCGTTGACAGGCTTCCGGATGGCGCTTAAGCTCGGCATCGACGATCTGAGGCGCGACGACGGAGGTTCCGTGTTCATGCGAGGGAGCGTGCGATGATGCGACTGCGATCCGTGTCCGTGTTTGCGGCTGTCAGCGTGTTGGCCCTGACGCTTGCCTGCGGCGGAAATCCGCCGCCGGAAGCCCCGGCTCCTCCGCCGCCGCAACCGCCAGCACCCGTGCAGCCGCCACCGCCGCCTCCACCACCGCCGCCGCCGACACCGCCGCCCGTGCCGCCGGCTCCGCCTTCCGAGGAGGAGCTCTTCGCGCGGATGTCGCTGCCCGAGCTCAATGCGTCGCGGCCGCTCGAAGACGTGCTCTTCGACTACGACAAGTCCGATCTCGGCGATGCCGCGCGGGCCGCGCTCCAGCGGAATGCCGACTGGATGCGGCGCTGGACGTCCACGCGCGTCCTCGTCGAGGGCCACGCCGACGCCAGGGGCACCTCCGAATACAACCTGGCCCTCGGCGAGCGCCGGGCCGCGGCCGTCCGCGACTATCTGGTCACGCTCGGTCTCGACCGGTCACGGATCAGCATCGTGAGCAAGGGCGAGGAAGAGCCCCTGTGCATGGAAGAGGGCGAGAGCTGCTGGGCCCGCAACCGCCGCGGCCACTTTACGATTACGTCGAAGTAGGTGTGCCGGCCTCACCGACTTCGGCCGCGATCCGGCGCGCAGACTCCCGCGGGTCGGGTGCGGCCGTGATCGGGCGGCCAACGACCAGGTACGAGCTGCCCGCCCGCACGGCAGCTCCCGGCGCCATCGTGCGCTTCTGATCGTCGGTCACGCCAGGACCGAGGCCGGCGCTCGCGCCCCGAATGCCAGGGGTCACGATGAGGAACTCGCGGCCGCACGCCTGCCGGATGGCGGCCGTTTCGAGCGGCGAGGCCACGACCCCGTCGAGGCCGGCCTCCTGCGCCATTCTCGCCAGCCGTACGACCTGCTCGAGCGGCGCCGCGGGTACGCCCACCGCGTTCAGCGTGGCCTGGTCGAGGCTCGTCAGCACCGTGACCGCGATGACCAGGGGGCGGTCGGCCCCGTCACCAGCGGCGTGGCGGGCCGCGTCGAGCATGGCCGGGCCACCGCTCGCGTGCACGTTCACCATCCACACACCCAGCGCGCGCGCCGAGACGATGGCGCCGGCCACGGTGTTGGGGATGTCGTGAAACTTCAGGTCCAGGAACACGCGGTCGCCCCGGCCAACGAGGGCACGGACCAGTTCGGGGCCAGCCGCGGTGAACAGCTGGCTGCCGATCTTCAGACCGCCCACCTCGCCTCGTACCCGATCCGCCAGGGCGACGGCGTCGGCGGCAGTCGCGACGTCGAGTGCCACGAGGATGGGATTCATGGGTGAGCCTCCCGGTCGAGCGCGATGGCCCCAATCAGGTCGTGAGCGCGTTCGATCTGGTGGCGTTCGAGGTAGTCGTCGAGGCCGGCGATGAGCTTGCCCCAGATGAAGGGGTCCACGAAGTTGGCGGTACCCACCTGCACGGCCGTCGCGCCCGCGATCATGAACTCGATCACGTCATCGGTCGTGGCGATGCCGCCCATGCCGATGATGGGCAGCTTGACCGCCTGCGCGCACTCCCACACCATCCGGACGGCGATGGGACGGATCGCCGGCCCGCTGAGGCCCCCGATCACGTTCGAGAGCTTCGGCCGTCGGGTTTCGACGTCGATCGCCATGGCGAGGAACGTGTTGACGAGCGAGACGGCGTCGGCGCCGCCTTCCTCGGAGGCCCGTGCGAACGACGCGACGTCGGTCACGTTCGGCGTGAGCTTCGGAATGACCGGCAGCGACGTCACCTTGCGCACGGCGCTCACGACGTCGAAGGTGCCCGTCAGGCTGCACCCGAACTGAATGCCGCCTTCCTTGATGTTGGGGCACGAGATGTTGAGCTCGAGCGCGGCGACGCCTTCGGCGTCCGACAGGATCCGCGCCACCTCGCAGTACTCGTCGATGGTCGATCCGCAGATGTTCACGAACGACGGTGGCCCCGAGCCGCCGCAGCTCCGGCAGCCGCTCGGCCACGAAGCGGTGGACGCCGATGCCCTGCAGGCCGATGGCGTTCAGCATGCCGGCCGGCGTCTCGACGATGCGCGGCGGGGGATGACCGTCTCGCTCGGCGAGGAACAGGCCCTTGACCGCCACGCCGCCGAGCGTCGAGAGGTCGACGGCCTCGGCGTATTCGACGCCGTAGCCGAAGCAGCCGGACGCCGCAATGAGAGGGTTCTTGAGGTGCAGGGCCCCGAGGTGAACGGACAGGTCGCGCATCAGTGTCCCGCCGAGAGTCCGTCCCACACGATGGCCGATCCGTCGAACACCGGACCGTCGAGGCACGAGCGAACGAACCGGTCCCGCCCGTCGGCGCGGACGCGAACCACGCAGCTGTAGCACCCGCCCATGCCGCAGCCCATCACCTGCTCGAGCGACACGAAGACCGGCACGCCCGCTTCGGCGCCGAGCGCCGAAACGGCGCGCATCATGGGCGTTGGACCGCACGCGTAGACCGTGACGGCCCGGCCGGCACGCTCCGAGAGCGCCGCGGCGAGCGGGTCGGTGACGCGGCCACGCACGCCGCGTGTGCCGTCTTCGGTGGCGAGGACGAGCCGCGCGCCGAGCCGTTCGAAGAGGTCAGCGCAGTAGAGGTCGGCGCCGGAGCGGGCGCCATAGAACAGGGTCATCGGCGTGCCACGCGCGGCCAGGGCTTCGGCGAGCGTGGCAAAGGGCGCAAGCCCCACGCCTCCGGCAACCATCCAGGCCTCTGCCGGCGGGTCGACCGGCACGAAGGGCCGGCCGAGCGGGCCGAGGCAGTCGAGCCGGCTCCCCGCCTCGGCCGCGTACAGCCGTCCGGTGCCGACGCCGACCCGCTTGTTGAGCAGGCTGAAGCCCGTAGGCGCTCCGGCCGCGTCGCGGAGGATCTCGAAGATCGAGAACGGTCGGCGGAGCAGCGGGTCGAGGCCGGGCGTCGTCTTGACCATCACGAACTGGCCGGGCCTGGCCGCGCGCGCCAGATCGGGCGCCGAGAGCGAAAGCACGTTGTAATCGGACGACAGCCGGGTGTTCCCGACGATCTCGGCCGCCACGTCGAAGAGCATCTGTCAGAGTATAGGGGGTTGGCGGTCTCGAAGGCACCTCCGCCCGCGCTGACTGATGCGTTACCTCCGCATGTTGACCAACGCCGTGGCCGGCGGCGTGCTGATCGCGACGTATCCCGTCGTCTTGATCCTGCAGCTCAATCCCCACGTGTCGATTGCGTCAGAGACGGCCTGGCTGTGGCTTGTCGCGGTGGTCTCGCTCTATGCGCCGTTCCTGACGCTCGGCATCTACTTCCTGCTCATGGCGCGTGAGCTTCTCGGCACCGAGCCGCTTCGGCCGGCGTGGCTGAGTGTCCGTCTGCTGGCCTGGCTCGGCGCGATGGGAGTCGCCGGTGCGGCGGCCCTCACCTGGGCGAACCTCGAGGCGTATCAGGCGGTGCTCACGCCTGGCGCCGCCGAGCGCATGCGTGAGGGCGCGGTCGCGACCACGACGTGCGCCGTCATCCTGCTGGTCACGGCCGTGCTCCGTTACTCCTTCGGCCGGCGCGGCAGCCGGGCCACGGGTCTTCTCCTCATGGTCTCGCTCGTCGCCTCGCTCATCGGTCCGCTCTGGCTCCGGGGCCCAGGCGAACCGCCGGTGCCCACCGCGAGGCGGCCCCGGCCGAGCCGGCAGGCGGGAATCGGGCCGCGCGTGAGGCTGCTCCTGCTCGACGGGGCCTCGCTCGGCTTGATTCGGCAGCGCGTGGCCATCGGCCAGTTGCCGAACTTCGCGCGCCTGCTCGACCAGGGCGCGTCGATCGATCTCGCCACGCTGCGGCCGACCCAGGCCGAGACGGTGTGGGCCGCAGCCGCCACGGGCAAGTACCCGCCGAAGAACGGCGTCAGATCGGACTCGGTCTTTCCGGTGCTCCCGTCCGAGCCCAACCCCGTGAACCTGCTGCCGGACTACTGCTTCGCCTATGCGCTCGTCCAGCAACAGTTCGTTCGGCGAACCGAGGTGACGACCGAGGCGCTCTCTGCACGGCCGCTCTGGGCCGTGCTCTCCGACTATGGACTGGCCTCCGGCATCGTGGGCTGGCCGCTCACGTATCCCGCGCGCACCGATCGCGGCTACCTTGTGACCGATCACTTCGACGATGCGGCCAGCTCGCCGTTGCGGCTCGAGGACGCCGACGCCGCCGATCCGACAAACGCGATTGCGACCGCGCGCGAAGTGTTCGGGGCGTGGCTGACACGGTCGTGGACCGACGTGCTGCCTGCGGTCTCACCAGACGAGGCCGCGCCCTCCGGCATCCTGCCCGCACGATGGGACCGCGCGTACTACGAGACGGCCGTCGAGCTCGAGCAGCAGTTCGCGCCCCGCCTGACCGCGCTGCGGCTCGAGGGGCTGGCTGTGTTCGGCCACTACTACCTGGAGGACGCGCAGCCGAGCCTCTTCGGAAGGGTCCGAAGCGGGGCGCCCCAACCCTCGGTGCTCGACCGGTACTACGCGCGGGTGGACGATCTGATTGCCAGCGAGGTGGCTCGGCTGAGCCCGGGCGACCTCCTGCTCGTCGTCTCCGGGTTCGGGATGGAGCCGACGGCGCTCTCGAAGCGGCTGCTCGACCGTCTGCTCGGCCGGCCGGAGCTCGGCGGCACCCACGAGCGTGGGCCGGACGGCTTCCTGCTGGCCTACGGCACGAACGCGGCGAGTGGCACATTCGCGCGAGGATCGATCGTGGACCTGGCCCCTACCGTGCTGTACTACCTGGGCCTGCGCGTGGCCCGCGACATGGACGGCTTCGCGCGCACGGACCTGTTCGTGCAGGGCTTCACGCGCGATCGTCCCGTGACGTATGTGGCGACGCACGAACGCTGACGCCCGTGTGATATGCTGCCAGCGCTCTTTAACGCGGTCCTGTGAGGCTGCGAAGAGGTGTCCATGAACGTTCCCGCCCCGACGTCCCGGTCTGCCCTCGCGAGGTGTCCATGCCGATTGTGATGGACGCCGACCGCATTTCTCGCAGCCTCACGCGCATCGCCCACGAGATCGTGGAGCGCAATCGCGGCGTCGACGAGCTTGGCCTCATCGGCATCCACGCCCGCGGCGTGCCGCTCGCGTCGCGGCTGGCCCATGCCCTCCGGCAGATTACGGGCACGCCGGTGGCGACCGGGTCTCTCGACATCACGCTCTACCGGGACGACCTGATGCGGCAGTCGAAGAACCCGCAGCCGGTCGTACGGCAGACCGACATCCCGTTCTCGCTCGATGACCGGACGGTGCTGCTCGTCGACGACGTGCTCTACACGGGGCGCACGATTCGTGCGGCGCTCGATGCCCTCACCGACTACGGGCGGCCTCGCGCCATCCAACTCGTGGCGCTCGTCGACCGCGGCCACCGCGAGTTGCCGATTCGCGCCGACTACGTCGGCCGGAACATCCCGACGTCGCGAGCCGAGAGCGTGCAGGTACGGCTCGTCGAGATCGACGGTCGCGACGAGGTGGAGGTGGAGGGATGACGCGCGGCCACGTCCCTGCGCGCGCCGCACCTGCTCGGGATCGCCGGCCTGGATCCCGATGAAATCCAGCTCATTCTCGACACGGCTCTGGCGATGAAGGAAGTCGGCGCGCGGCCCATCAAGAAGGTGCCCACGCTGCGCGGCCGGACCATCATCAACCTCTTCTTCGAGTCGAGCACGCGGACGCGGATGTCGTTCGAGCTGGCCGAGAAGCGGCTGAGTGCCGACACGCTCGGCATGACCACGACCGGGTCGAGCGTGTCCAAGGGCGAGACGCTCGCCGATACCGCGCGGACGCTCGAGGCCATGTCGCCCGACATGATCGTCCTGCGGCACGCCTCGTCGGGCGCGCCACATCAGCTCGCCCGAATCTGCCGGGCGAGCATCATCAACGCCGGTGACGGGACGCACGAGCATCCCACGCAGGCGCTGCTCGACGCGCTCACGATCGTCGAGCGGAAGGGGCGGCTGGCGGGCCTGCGCGTGGCCATCGTCGGCGACCTCGTTCACAGCCGCGTGCTCCGATCGAACGTGCTGCTGCTCACACGGATGGGTGCCGATGTCTCGGCGTGTGGCCCGGCGACGCTCCTGCCCGCCGGGCTCGAGGCCACCGGCATCCGCGTGACGACGTCGATCGACGAGGCGGTTGAGGGGGCCGACGTGGTCATGATGCTGCGCGTCCAGCGCGAGCGCATGCACGGCCTGTTTCTGCCGTCGGTTCGGGAGTACTTCACGTGCTTCGGATTGACCCCGGAGCGGCTGGCGCGGGCCGCCGCCGACGTCATCGTGATGCACCCGGGGCCCATGAATCGCGGCGTCGAGATCGACTCGGCGGTCGCCGACGGACCGTGGTCGGTGATTCTCAACCAGGTGGCCAACGGCGTCGCCGTCCGGATGGCCGTGCTGTACCTGCTGGCCGGCGGCGACAGGGTCGAGGGGCAGGGCTAGGCCCGGTTCGCTCGCGCGGGAAGGGGATCGGGGAACGCGATGAAGGTACTGCTCAAAGCGAAACGGCTCGTCGATCCGGTGGCCGGGCGCGACGGAGAGTTCGACATCCTGATCGACGGCGAGCACGTGGTCCGCGTCGCCAGGGACCTGCCGCCGGACGGGGCGCGTGTCGTCGACCTTCCGGCGACCCTCGTGGTCACGCCGGGCCTCATCGACATGCACGTGCACCTGCGGGAGCCCGGTCAGGAGCACAAGGAGACGATCGCGACCGGCACGGCATCGGCCGTGGCGGGCGGGTTCACGGCCGTGGCCTGCATGCCGAACACGCAGCCGATTAACGACACGGCCTCGGTCACCGAGTTCATCGTGAACCGCGCACGCGAGCTCGGCCGCGCGCGGGTCTATCCGATCGGCGCGGTGTCGGTCGGCTCGAAAGGCGAGCAGCTCACCGAGATTGGCGAGCTGAAGGCTGCCGGATGCGTGGCGCTCTCGGACGACGGGTTGCCGGTGGCCACCGCGCTCCTCATGCGCCGGGCGCTCGAGTACGCGTCGATGTTCGGCCTGGTCATCATCAACCACTGCGAGGATCCGTCCCTCAAGGGCGACGGCGTGGCGCACGAAGGCGCGCGGGCCAGCCTGCTCGGCCTCAAGGGCATCCCCGGCGCCGCCGAGTCCGTCATGGTCGAGCGCGACATCTCGGTCGCCGAACTGGTGGGCGGCCGTGTCCACGTCGCGCACATGAGCGCGCGCCAGTCGCTCCGCGCCGTGCGTGCCGGGAAGGCGCGAGGCGTGGCCGTCACCTGCGAGGTGACGCCCCACCACTTCACGCTCACCGACGAGGAACTCGAGGCCCGCGGCGGTTACGACACGAACGTCAAGATGAACCCGCCCCTGCGCGACGCCGAGGATCGGGACGCCATGCTCGCGGGGCTCGCCGACGGCTCGATTGACGTCATCGCGACCGACCACGCGCCGCATCACGCCGACGAGAAGGCGCTCGAGTTCGACCGCGCGCCCTTCGGCATCGTCGGGCTCGAGACCGCCGTGCCGATCGCGCTCGACCGGCTCGTGCACGGAGGCGTCGTGTCCTGGCCGCGGCTGGTCGAGCTGCTCTCGGCCAATCCGGCGCGCATTCTCGGCGTGGCCGGCGGCACGATCGCCGAGGGCGCGCCCGCCGACATCACCATTCTGGCGCCCGACACGCGCGTCACGATTTCCGCGCGGGCGCTCGTGTCGAAGTCCAAGAACACGCCGTTCGATGGCTGGACGCTCCGGGGAGCCGTCGCCGCCACCATCGTCGGCGGGCGCGTGCAGTTCACGAATCCGGCTGTGGCCGGCCTCGAGGCCCTGCGGCCATGAGGGTCCCTGCGCCGGCCCGGCCGGCCAACGTCTGGAAGGCTACGGAACATCGATGACACGACGAGACGAACTGCGCCGCAAGGCGCTCGAGAACATGCGCGAGTGCGAGGTGCTGATGCTCGACGGGCACTTCGACTATGGCAACGGCTTTCACGGGCGCGTCTACCTCAATCCGCACCAGATCTTCCGCCAGCCGTCGCTCATCTGGCGCTTCGCCCAGGATCTCATCGAGATCCTGCCCGACGACGTCGTCCAGGCGACGGAGGTCGTCGCCGGGCCCGTCATGGGCGGCGCGCTGCTCGCGCATACGATCGCGGGACTGCTCGACGGACGGCGGAGCCTCACGCATCCGCCAACCACCTTCGCGCCGCTGTCGCTCGATGCGACCGGCGGCCTGTTGATCCGCTCGTTCTACCGGGGCATCGTCAAGGGCCGCCGCGTGCTGCTCGTCGATGACGTCCGGAACACCGGGAAGACGTTCGAGCGCGCCAAGGGGCTCATCGAGCAGGCCGGTGGGACCGTGATTGCCACGGCACAGCTCTGCGACAGGCTCGAAGCCCTCGTCGACCTCGGCGTGCCGAACTTCGCGCTCGCCGAGTACCCGGCGCCGGAGAACTTCCCGGTCGGCGCCTGCCCGCTCTGCATGGCGCAGACGCCCATCACACGCTTCTGAAGCCCAGGCGTCCGGGATGAAGGCCGCTCTCGACCAGCTGTACGCCGCCTTCAACCTTCCGGAGTCGGCCGTCGATCCCGTCCACATCGTCCGACGCTACTCGCGCGTCGAGGACCGCGAAGTGGTGGCGTTCATCGCCGCCGGCCTGGCGTTCGGCCGGGTGGCGTCGGTGATGGCGTCGGTCGAAGCGGCTCTGGCGCTCGTCGGCCCGGCGCCGGCCGCCTTCGTGCGCGCATTCGATCCGGTTGGGAGCCGGCGGCGGTTCGAGCCATTCGTGCACCGGTGGACGCGCGGGAGCGATCTGGCGGGCGTGATCTGGGTGCTGCGCGATCTGCTTCGCGCCCACGGCTCGCTCGAGCAGGCCGTGGCGCGTGACCTGGATCCGCGCGCACCCGATGTCGGCGCGGCGCTCGAGTCGTTCTCGGCGCGGGCGCGCGCCGTCGATCTCGCCCCCGCGTACGGACGGGTCCCCGCGAGGCCAGGCGCGCACTACTTCTTCAGCCGCCCGTCGGCCGGCTCGGCATGCAAGCGCCTGAACCTGTTCCTCCGATGGATGTCACGCCACGATCGGGTGGATCCCGGCGGGTGGACGCGCGTGCCGGCACGCCAGCTCGTCGTGCCGCTCGACACCCATACGATCCGTGTCGGACGGTGCCTGCGGCTGACGCGCCGGCGCTCGCCCGGTTGGGCGATGGCGGCCGAAATCACCCGGGCGCTGCGGGCGTTCGACGCGGAAGACCCCGTGCGCTACGACTTCGCGCTCTGCCACCTGAGCATGATGAAGGGCTGCGGGTTCGGCAGCCCGCGCGGCAGCGCGGCGTGCCCGCTCAGGGCCTACTGCCGCCCCAGAAAGCGACGATAAGCGTCGAGCGTGTGCTCGATCAGCCGGTCGACGCTGAATTCGGCGACGACTCTCGCGCGGCCGGCTTTGGCGAGACGCGTGCGGAGCGGGGCGTCGCCGAGCAGGCGCACGATGGCGTCTGCGAGCGCCACCTCGTCGTGCGTCGGCACCAGCAGTCCGGTCTCGCCGTCGACGATGATCTCGGGAATGCCGCCGGCTCGGGTGGCCACCACGGCGCGCCGGCAGGCCATGGCATCGAGCACCGCCGTGCCGAGCCCCTCGGCGAGCGAGCTCACGACGAAGACGTCGAGCGACTTGACGAGGGCCATGGCATCGCGGCGCTGGCCCGCGACGAACACGTGGCGGTCGAGGCCGTTGTGCCTGATCTGCTGTTCCAGGGCAGGGCGGAGCTCGCCATCTCCGATGATGACGAACCGCGCGTCGGGGATCTGGCGAACGACCCGGGCGGCCGCTCCGACGAGGTACTTGTGTCCCTTCTGCGGCACGAGTGCCGCCACGCTGCCAACGACCGGCGCGCCGTGCGGCAGCCAGAACGTGGCGTGTACGTCGGCGGCTGGCACCTTGTCGATGGCGCGGACGTCCACGCCGTCGTGGACGACCACGACGTCGTCGTCGGGCACGCCGTCTCCGACGAGCATGTCCCGAATGATGGCCGAGGCGGCGAGGAAGCCGGTCACGCGGCGGTACTTCCATCGTGAAAAAGCCTGCCGCTCGAGATGGTGATCGATGCGGCGCGCCGCCAGGAGGACGGGCGCGGGGGAGACGGCATGCGGCATCTCCAGCGCCATCGCCGCGAGTGACACGGACACCGGGTCATGTGCGTGAACGACGGCCGGCTTGACGTCGCCGACGATCCGCGCGAGCTGCCATCCGGTGTGGACGTCGAATTCGCTCCGAGGCGCAAGCGGGATGAAACGCAGGCCTTCAGTGGCACGCCGCTCGACATCCCCGTCGTCGGTTGCGGCGAGCACGGCCGGGTGGCCCAGGCTCTCGAGGCCCTCGACGAGGGCGAGCACCTGCCGGCGCCGGCCGGGCCGTCGGCGGTCGGTCTGGACGTGGAGCGACCGGATGCTCAAGCCTGGCGGCCGCCCGCCTCACGTCGCCGCGTGGCGTCCCACAGCTTGGCGAACTTCAGGAAGACGTACCAGGCGCCCATGGCCGAGATGATCAACCCGGGAACGCCCTCGGCGAATCCCCGGCGCAGGATGTAATTGCGGATGAAGGCCGCCGGAGGACGGACGACGAGGTCCAGCCCGCCCGCGCGCCGACCCGCATCGAGCATCTGGGCCGCCGCGAGTGTCGAGTAGCGGTTGATCGTCTCCACGTGATGACCGAGGTCGCGGTACGTGTAGTGCTGCAGGTGGTGCGACAGGCGGCCCACCGGGCCGTCGGCCTCGACCGACTCGTGCACGCGCATCGGTCGCCACCGCGCCGCGCGACGGTCGTACAGCCGCAGTTGGTAGTCCGGATACCAGTCCGTCGTGCGGATCGATCGGCCGAGATGCCAGGCCAGGCGGGGAATCCGGTAGCCGACCGCGGCAGGTCCGGCCGAAAGCGTTGCGCGGATCTCGTCGCGAAGCTCCGGCGTGACGCGCTCGTCGGCGTCCACCGAGAGAATCCAGTCGTGCGACGCTTCGGACGCGGCGAAGTCCTTCTGTGCGGCGTACCCGGGCCAGTCGCGCTCGATGACGCGGGCCCCTCTGGCCCGCGCGCGCGCTACGGTGTCGTCGGTGCTTCCGCTGTCGACGACGAGCACCTCGTCGGCCCAGGCGACCGAGTCGAGGCAGGCGTCGATGTGGCCGGCCTCGTTGAAGGTGATGACCGTGACCGACAGCGGCGGCACGGGGTGACTATAGCAGGGCTTCAGTTGATCTTCTGCACCCGCTCGAAGTTGATGAGCGCGCGTTCGTACGCGATCATCGCCTGCACTTCGGAAAACTTTGCCTGGAAGAGCTGGGTCTGCCGGCTCTGCAGCTGGAATGTCGTGGACAGGCCGACGGCAAAGCGTCGCTCCTCCGCCTCGAGCTGCCGCTCGGTCGCTTCGCGACTGCGTTGGAGCGCCTGCACCCGCCGGTAGCTCGTCTCCACGTCGCGAGCGGCCGCACGAACCTGCTCGACGACGCGCAACTCGGCTTCCTGCAGCGACAACTGCTGCTGACGCTGCTGCACGCGAATCTGCGCGAGCCCGGCCTTGGCGCCGGTCAGCCCGAGCGGGATTCCGACGTTCACGCCGACGGTCCAGCTCGGATACGCGAACGTGAACGTGTCGCCGAGGACAGTGCCGTAGCTGATCTTCGCGAACTCGTCAGGGGCGATGAGCTGGGTGCCGCCGAATGCGCTCGACCGGAAGTTGACGTTGAGATCGACCGACGGCTTGGTGGCGTTGTCGGTGACCCGCTCGTTGAGCTCGGTGATCTCGAGGTTGCGGCGCTGCTGCTGAAGGTCGATCCGGTTGGCGTGCGCGTTGGCGATCGCCGCCTCGACGTCGATCGTCGGCGGCTCGAGCGTGATGGCGTCGGTCGGCTCGATGTCCAGGGTCCAGTAGTCGGGGCGGCTCGGGTCCAGGATCAGGCGCCGCAGCGCGTCCTTGGCCGTCTGTATGTCGGCTTCGGTCGAGATGACGCTTTCGCGCCGGCCCTCCACCTGCGCCTCGTTCTCGACGATCTCAATCTCGGGGGCGACGCCCACTTCGACACGGGCGCGGGCCTGGCGCAGCGATTCCTCCGCCACGCGCATGTTTTCATTGGCCACCTTGTTCTGCTCGATGGCCGAGATCAGGCTGAGATAGGCGAACCGCACCGCCGTGTCGAGCTGGACCACGCTCTGCTGCACCTGCAGGTCCGCGATGACCCGGTTGCGTTGGCTCGACTCGAGCGTCGCGCGGTTGCGATCGATCGAAAAGCCTTCCCAGAGCGGCTGGACGAATGTCAGCGAGAGCGACGACCCGAGCTGCGGGTTGAACGTGGCCAGGCCCGAGGCCGTGTTCCGATTGCCTCCCCAGTTCACCGTGTAGTTCCCGCCGTACCAGGGCAGCGCCTGACTGAGGCTCGTGCCGCCTGTGAAAGTCGACGTCGAGCTGTTCGTCCGCGTGCCGTCGGAATTGACGGCCTGCTGGCTCTCGGTGCTGTTGCGCGACAGGCTGACCGACGTGAGCGGCAGAAACACCGACCGCGCCTGTGCGATGCTCTGGTCGGCGATGTCGAGGCCGAGACGGCTCGCCTTGAGCGCCAGGTTGGCCTCGAAGGCCATGTCGAGCGCGGCATCCATCGTGAGCCGAAGGACGCCGCCCTCCTGGGCGGTCTGGCCCCCACGGGCGGGATCGGAGGGCGTTTGCGCGAAGGCCATCGTGGCGCCGAGAGAGAAGGCGACACTGGTGACGACGGCTGCCCGCGCGTGCCGTAGAGCAAGGGATTCGAGGAGCGTTCTCATGAGCTGCTTCTCCATGGGCCGGTCGGGCCGGCTCGATGGCTGATCTAGACGTTCGGGACCGGCCACGGGTTTTGCCACCGCAATATACTAGCGGCCGGGTTTCGCGTTTTCGGGACCGGTCAGTCCCGCCTGGCGGACCCGAAACCCGTCCGAGCCCAGGTTCTACGGGCTCGAAGCCAGGCCAACACGGAGAGAGTGCAAACGATGCGCCGAGTGCCGATTCTCGTGACCCTGGTCGCCGCGGCGACCCTCTGGACGGCCGCCGAGCCGGGAGGTCAGACATCCGCCGGGGCGATGCTCACCGTCGACAGCATCATGCGGGGCCCGAAGCTCGTCGGGGCGGCCCCGTCTGCCGTGCGGTGGGCCAGAGACTCACAGACCGTCTACTTCAGCTGGCAGCGGCCGGACGACGATGCGTCCGCGACGTGGGCGGTTGGCCGGGACGGAAGCAATCTGCGCCAGCTCTCCGACGAACAGGCGCGTGACCTGGACGTGCCGCGGAGCGGCGAGTTCGATCGCGCGCGCGGGCGCATCCTCCTCACCGAATCCGGCGACATCGTCCTCTACGACGTAGCGACCGGGGCGCGCCGGCAGCTGACCCGGACGGCCGGTAACGAATCGAGTCCCCGCTGGGCCCGGAAGGACACGGCCATCACGTTCGTGCGCGACGGCAACCTCTATCTTCTCAACCTCGCCGGCGATGGCACGGCGCTCGTGCAGCTCACCGACATCCGCCCCCCGGCCGAGAACGGGGCCGCCGGCCGCGAGGGCGGGGCGGCCGCTGGCCGCGGCGGCCGCGGAGCCGGTGCCCGTGGCGGGGCCCAGACCGATGCTCAGCGCTTTCTGCGCGAACAGGAGCGTGACCTGCTCGAGTACATCAGGCGGCTGTCCGAACAGGGTGGTCGCGGGGGCCGCGGTGGCCGCGGCGGTGGCCGCGGCGGGCGCGGCGGCCCGGCCGGACCGGCGGCAGAGCCGATCGCGCGCTTCGACCTCGGGCCTCGTCAGAGCGTCACAGGGCTGCAGCTCTCGGCCGACGAGCAGCACGTCTGGATCGCCGTGCTCGAGCGGCCGGAGGTGGATGCGCGCGGGCAGGACACACCCAACTACGTGACCGAGTCCGCCTATCCCGAGATGATTTCAGGGCGACCGAACGTGGGCGACTCACAGCCCCGGCGCCTGCTCGCCGTGCTCGACGTCAAGGCCGGGTCTTCGGTGTGGGCCGACGCATCGGCGTTCGCGGGCGTCGAACAGAAGGCCGACCCTGCGGCTGCCGACGTGCCCCGGCTGCTCAACTGGAGTCTGCCCGACGTCTCGCCTGACGGGGCGTTCAGCGTGGTTGCCGTCCGTGCCGCCGACAACAAGGACCGCTGGCTCGTGAGCGTCGATCCGGCGTCGGGCAAGGCCGCCGTCCTCGATGCGCTGCACGACGACGCGTGGATACGCGAGCAGTCCATCGACGGCAGCACCGTGGCGTGGCTTCCCGACAGCAGGCGGTTTCTGTTCCTGTCCGAGAAGAGCGGCTACATGCACCTCTACTCGCTCGACATGGCGGCGGCCGCGCCGGGCGCCGCAGCGCTCACGACGGGCGCGTGGGAAGTGACCTCGGCAAGCCTCTCGAGCGACCGCCAGACGGTGTTTCTCACGACGAACGAAACTCATCCGGGCGAGCGCCACTTCTACACGATGCCGGTGTCAGGCGGCGCGCGGACCCGGGTGACCACGATGACCGGTTCGAACGACGTCACCGTCTCGCCCGACGAAGGCGCGCTCGCGGTGGTTTATTCCTACAGCAACAAGCCGCCCGAGCTCTTCGTGATGCCCTTCACACCGGGCGGGTCCGCCACGCAGGTGACGACGACGCCGGCCGACGAGTGGCGCTCGTTCAAGTGGATCGATCCGAAAGTGGTGACCTACAAGGCGCGGGACGGCGCCGATGTCTACGCGCGACTCTACACTCCCGAGATGATCGGCGCGCGCCGCGACCGGCGGCGGCCCGGCGTCGTCTTTGTGCACGGAGCCGGGTACCTGCAGAACGCCCATCGCTACTGGTCGAGCTACTTCCGCGAGTACATGTTCCACAACTTGCTGGCCTCGCGCGGCTACGTCGTGCTCGATCCCGACTATCGAGCAAGCTCAGGTTACGGTCGCGACTGGCGCACGGCCATCTACCGGCACATGGGCGGCCACGACCTGAACGACGTTGTCGACGGCGCGAAGTTCCTCGTCGAGACCGAACGCGTGGATGCCAGGCGCCTGGGCGTGTACGGCGGCAGCTACGGCGGCTTCATCACCCTCATGGCGATGTTCACGTCCCCGGAGACGTTTGCCGCCGGCGCCGCGCTGCGACCGGTGACCGACTGGGCGCACTACAACCACGGGTACACGTCCAACATCCTCAACGTGCCGCAGGTCGACCCCGAAGCCTACAAGCGCAGCTCGCCAATCTACTTCGCCGAAGGCCTCACCGGACGCCTGCTCATCGCGCACGGCATGGTCGACACCAACGTCTTCTTCCAGGACTCGGTGCGGCTGGCGCAGCGGCTGATCGAACTGCGCAAGGAGAACTGGGAGATCGCGCCGTATCCGGTCGAGAACCACGGCTTCACCGAAGAGACCAGCTGGGCCGACGAGTACAAGCGCATCCTGAAGCTGTTCGAGGAAACGCTGAGGCTCAACTAGGTGCCCGACGAGGGACGCAGGCATGGATCGTGACGACGTCGTGAAGCTGTTTCGTGAATCAGGGGCGCTGCTCGAGGGGCATTTCCGGCTGTCGTCCGGGCTGCACAGCGCCGGCTATCTGCAGTGCGCGCTCGTGCTTCAGCATCCGGCCCATGCCGAGTCGCTCGGAAGGGCTCTCGCGGCCCTTCTCGCGTCGCACGCGCCGACTGTCGTCCTGTCGCCGGCCCTCGGCGGGCTCATCATCGGACACGAAGTGGCCCGGGGCCTGGGCGTTCGGGCCATCTTTGCCGAACGGCAGGACGGCGCCATGACCCTGCGGCGCGGCTTCCGGATCGAGCCGGCAGACCGCGTCGTCGTGATCGAGGACGTGGTCACGACCGGCGGCTCGACCAAGGAGACCATGGCGGTGGCGCGAGCGGCGGGCGCAACGGTCGTCGCCACGGGAGCCGTGATCGACCGCAGCGGCGGATCGACCGATCTCGACGTGCCGTTCGTCGCGCTGGCGGCGGTGGCGCTTGCCACCCATCAGCCCGACGCGTGTCCCATGTGCGCGGCCGGCCAGCCGGTCGTCAAGCCTGGATCACGGGGTTAGGGCCCGTCAGGGAATAGGTGATGCATTCTGGCCGCCGATGCATCCCGGCCTGCGGCGTTGCTCGTCGGTCAAATACCCTGGGTATTCTCCCTCCTCGCGCCTTGCAGGGCGGGCGCCTCGACGGCCAGAATGCATCACCTATTCCCTGACGGGCCCTTAGGGCCCTATCGCGATCATCACGTTGAACTATGCTGATGCGAATGCATGTTCCGCGTACCTGTCGTACCTGTCGTACCCGTCGTACTCGTACCTGTCGTACCCGATGCGCACGCTCAAGCTGACGCTGGCCTATGACGGCACCAACTACGTCGGCTGGCAGCGGCAGGAGAACGGCACGTCCGTGCAGGAAGTGGTCGAGTCGGCGTTCGTGCCGCTCATGAGCACGGCCAGAGAACGGCCGGCGCAATCGCGGGCCCGCGGCGGAACCGCGATCGACGGGCGAGGGCCAACCGTGGCCGGGGCCGGCCGTACCGATGCGGGCGTTCATGCGCTCGGCCAGGTGGCGAGCGTGACGCTCGACATGGGCCTCGAGGCGTCGGCCGTTCAACGGGCACTCAACGTCAGGCTGCCGGCCGACGTCCGCGTGGTGGCCGTGGCCGATGCCAAACCGGGATTTCACGCACGGTACCACGCAACAGGGAAGACCTACCGGTACCGGATCTCGACCCAGCCGGTGGCGTCGCCGTTCGAGCGGTGGTTCGTCTGGCACGCGCCCGAAGCCCGGGACGCGGACGCCATGCGTGCGGCCGCTCAGCGTCTGGTTGGGACCCACGACTTCGCTTCGTTCCAGGCGGCCGGGTCCGCCATTCGCGACACCGTGCGCACGATCAGCCGGCTCGACGTCTCGGACCGAGGCCGGCGGCATCGTCCTGACCGTCGAGGGCGATGGATTTCTGCGCCACATGGTGCGGACGATTGCCGGCACCCTCGTCGAGGTCGGCGGCGGCCTGCGCCGGCCGGAGGCGATCGACGCGATTCTCGCGGCGAGGGATCGGGCCGCCGCGGGGGCAACGGCTCCAGCGTCAGGGCTGACGCTGGTTGCCGTCAGCTATCCCGCCGTCTGCTAAGATCGGCGCTGGCGTTCCTGTTTATGGGCTTCTCCGACATGCTGGCGGCCTCCCCCCCGGGTTCTCCGGAGGAAGCGCTCGTGCGCCGTATCGACTTCGACCGGCTGCCACGGCACGTGGCCGTCATCATGGACGGCAACGGCCGCTGGGCCGAGAGCCGTCATCTGCCGCGCGTCGAGGGGCACCGGGCCGGCACGGCGGCCGTGCGGGAAACCGTGGAGACGGCGGCCCGGCTCGGCGTGTCGGTGCTCACGCTCTACGCGTTCTCGATGGAGAACTGGAAGCGGCCAGACACGGAAGTGTCGGCCCTGATGGGCCTGCTCAAGCACTATCTCAGACTCGAGCTCAACACCCTGCTCAAGAATGACATCCGCTTCCGGGTCATCGGGGAACCGTCCCGGCTGAAGCCTGAGATCCTGCGGGAGCTCGAGAGTGCCGAAGCGCGCACCCGCGACAACGGCGGCATGATCTTCAACATCGCGCTGAGCTACGGCGGGCGGGCCGAGATCGTCGAGGCCGCCCGGCGCGCCATCCGGCAGGGCATTCCCGCCGAGGCGCTCGACGAAACCACATTCGCGTCGCTGCTCTACACGGCGGGCCAGCCGGATCCCGACCTGCTGATTCGGACGAGCGGAGAGATGCGCGTGAGCAACTTCCTCCTCTGGCAGATCGCCTACGCCGAGATCTGGGTGACCGACGCGTTGTGGCCGGACTTCCGGGCCCGACATCTCCTCGAAGCCGTCCTCGACTATCAGAAGCGCGACCGCCGCTACGGCGCCATTGCGTCGCAGGCCGTAGGCGCGGGCCGGGACTGATCGGTTGGTCCGGATTGCCAGCGCGGCCCTGCTCGTTGCCACGATTCTCGGCACTGTCTGGTGGCTGCCTCCGTGGGCGACCCTCGTCGTGGCGGCTCTCGTGGCCGCTCTTGCTGCCGGCGAGGTTGCCGGCTTCTCCACGCACCTGGGTGCCCGGGTGTCGAGGCCCTTCGTTGGGGCCGCCGCCGCCCTGATCACGCTCTCCGTCGCGGTCGACCAGGCCGGCGGTTCCGGCGCGGCGGTTCTGACGACGGTGCTCCTGGCGCTGGTTGTCGCCGGCGGCGCCGTGGCGCTCTCGACTGCGCCAGACCCGGCGACGGTGACGCGGGCGGCGGTGGCCGTGATGGCGCCCATCTATGTCGGCCTGCCGCTCGGCGTGATCGCGGCCTTGCGCGTGACCGTCGGACCCGAGCCGCTGCTGCTGCTCCTGCTCGTGATCGCCGTGAGCGACACGGCGCAGTACTACACGGGCCGTACGCTGGGCCGTCGGAAGCTCGCGCCGGTCGTCAGTCCCGGCAAGACGATCGAGGGGGCCGTCGGCGGCATCGTGGCCGCCGCGCTCGTGACCGCTCTCGCTGGACCGAGGCTCCTCGAGGCAGTGCCGGTTTCCACGGTGGTCTTCGCCGGGCTTGGGGCTGGGCTGTCACTCTCCGGCATCGTCGGCGATCTGTTCGAGTCGTTGCTCAAGCGCGGCGCCGACGTCAAGGACTCCTCGTCGCTCATCCCGGGGCATGGCGGCGTGCTGGATCGGATCGACGCGTACCTCTTCGCTGGTCCGGTCTTCTACGTCTTCCTGGGGCTGGTCGCGTGAACCGGGCGGAGCGGCACCTCTCGTGAAGCGTCTCGCCATCCTCGGGTCGACCGGATCGATTGGCCGCAGCGCGCTTGCTGTCGTCGACGCGCATCCGGATCGGCTGGCCGTCGTGGCGCTCGTCGGCGGAAGCAACGCCACGCGCCTGGCCGAGCAGGTGCGGAGGTACCGGCCGAAGCTGGCAGGTCTGGCAGCACCCGATGCCGGCGAAGCGTTCGAGGCCGCGCTCGCGCGCGGCGAGCGACCCGAAGCGTGTCACGTAGGGCCCGAGGCGCTCGTGGCCGCGGCCACACATCCGGATGTCGACATCGTGCTTTGCGCCTCGTCGGGAACCGCCGGCCTCGAGGCCGCGCTTGCGGCCATCGACGCAGGCAAGACGCTGGCGCTCGCCAACAAGGAAGTGCTCGTCATGGCCGGCGCCTTGATGATCGACGCGGCGACCCGTCGCGGCGTGGCCGTCCTGCCCGTCGATTCCGAGCACAACGCGATTCACCAGTGCCTGCACGGCCGCGACTTGTCTGAAGTCAGGCGGCTGATTCTCACCGCTTCTGGTGGCCCGTTCCGGATGCTCGATGCCGAGGCGCTCGCGCGGGTGACGCCGGCCGACGCCCTGCGGCACCCGACCTGGCAGATGGGACGCAAGATCACGATCGACTCGGCCACACTCATGAACAAGGGGCTCGAGGTCATCGAGGCGCACTGGCTCTTCGGCCAGCGCGCCGAGACGATTGAGGTCGTCGTGCACCCCCAGTCGGTCATCCACTCGATGGTGGAACTGCGGGATGGATCGGTGATTGCACAGCTCGGAGTGACCGATATGCGGCTGCCGATCCAGTACGCCTTCTCGTATCCCGACCGGTGGGAGGCCGCGCTCCCGTCGCTCGACGTCGCCGGGCTCGGAGCTCTGGAGTTTTCCGCGCCTGACCTGGCGCGGTTCCCGTGTCTCGATCTGGCCTACCAGGCCCTTCGGACGGGCCGCGCCTGGCCGGTCGTGCTCAATGCGGCCAATGAAATCGCGGTGGAAGCCTTCCTCGACGGCCGGTTGCCGTTTGGCGGCATTCCGCGTGTCATTGCCCGGGCCCTGGACGAGGCCGACCGGAACACCAGCGCTCCCAGCTCGCTCGCCGAGGTGCGCTCGGCGGACGCCTGGGGCCGGGCATTCGCCGCCGAAACTATCCGTACGCTACCATCGTCGTAACCAAAACAGGGTACAGCGTGATTACAATTCTGGCGTTTCTGTTTGTCCTTGGTGTCCTGATCTTCGTGCACGAGCTCGGGCATTTCCTCGTGGCCCGCTGGTACGGGGTCAAGGTCCACACGTTCTCGCTCGGGTTCGGGCCGAAGCTCGTCAACGTGCGGCGCGGTGACACGGACTACTGCATCAGTGCCATTCCGCTCGGCGGATACGTGAAGCTCGCCGGAGAGACCGTCGAGGACGCACGCACCGGCGCGCCGGACGAGTTTCTGTCGAAGAGCAAGTGGGTACGGTTTCAGGTGTACCTGGCCGGTCCCGTGATGAATCTGGCGCTGGCCGTCGTGGCGCTCGCCGCGGCGTTGTCCTCGGGCGCCGAGGTGCCCATCTGGAACACCCAGCCGCCGGTCATCGGGCGCCTTGCCGACCAGAGTCCCGCGAGGCTGGCAGGACTGCAGATCGGCGACCGCGTCATCAGCGTGAACGGCCGGCTCGTGAACACCTGGGACGAGCTCGACATCGAGGTCCTGCCGAAGGCGAATCGCGAGATCGACCTCGTCGTCGATCGCGGCGGCGAGCGAATCGAGGTGGCGATCACGCCCGATTCGGTGACCAAGTACGAGTTCGGCGATCTCGGTATCGGCCCGGTGATTCGCCCGGAGCTCATCCAGATCGTGCCGGACTCGGCGGCGACCGACGCCGGCCTCGAACGCGGCGACGTCCTGATTGCCGTCGGCGGCGAGCGGGACCTGACGAATGACGAGATCATCGAACGCATCCGCGCGAGCGCCGGCGCGCCGTTGACGTTTCTCGTCGAACGCGGCGGCTCGCTCCTCGAACTGACCGCCGTGCCGGCCGACGAAGGCGGCGTGGGCCGGCTCGGGGCCGTCATCAGTGCCTACGAGGTCGAGCACGTCGACCCGACGCTGTGGCAGGCGTTCGGCCTGAGCTTCCAGCAGAACTGGGACAACACGAAGCTCATCGGCCGAACGGTCGCCGGGCTCTTCACGGCCGAAACACCGGTGCGTCAGCTGATGGGACCGGTCGGGATTGCCGAGCTTTCGGGCAGCGCCGCCGAGCTCGGATGGGCCGCGCTCCTGAGTCTCATGGCGATGATCAGCCTGAACTTGGGCCTGCTGAACCTGCTGCCCGTGCCCGTGCTCGACGGCGGCCATATCGCGATTCTGGCGGTCGAAGGCCTCTCGCGCCGCGACCTGAGCATGCGGGTCAAGGAGCGCATGCTCATGGCTGGCGCCGCAGTGCTCGTGTTGCTGATGGTCACCGTGATCTACAACGACGTCGCCAGGCTGCTTCGATAGGAACAGGCGGGCGGCCCCTCGCTCGCTACCTGCGCGCCAGTTCGGCCTCCGCCGCGATGTGCCCGAACGACGCCCAGTCGGGCTGCTCGATCATCCGCTGCCAGATCGCACGCGCGTCGTCGACTCGTCCCTCGAGGAGCAACCACGCGCTCACGCCGTACTGCACGGCCGACCCGCTCGCGCCTTCCGCGGCCCCATCCAGCAGGTCCGCCGGCGTGCGGTCGCCGCGGTAGAGCAGCAGCAGCGAGTGATAGCTGCCGTTCTCGATGACGTCGAGGTCTGCCGAAATGGGCTCGAGCACGGCGCTCGCCTCGGCATCCCGGCCGGCGCGACGAAGCGAAAGATAGAGCCAGTTGCTGGCCGCAACCACGTTGTCGGGATTGTCGGTGGCGGCACGTGCCCGGGTCCACGCGTCGGCGGCGGCGTCGAAATCTCCAATGAGGTAGCAGGCGAGCGCGAGGTGGTACCAGATGTTCGAGTGCAGCGTGCTCGTCGGAATGCCGCGCGCGTTCGGCTGGCCGTCGGGCTCGACCTCGTCGGGCTGGCCGTCGACGAGCGAAGCGGCACGCTCGAGGTCGGCGATGGCCGCGTCGAACTGCCGCACCGTGATGTACCGATGCCCGCGGTGGCGGTAGAACCTGGCATCGTCCGGATGCTCGTCGATGCCCCGGCTGAAGATCGCGATCGCCTCGCGGTAGCGGCCGAGATAGGCCGTCCGGCGTCCCAGCCAGATCGTGGCGTCCGCGTCGGTCGGCGCGCGCTCCCAGGCGGCGCGTGCCTCGGCGAGATCGGCCTCCATCCGTGCCCGTGCCTCGTCAGCGAGTGGCGGTGCCGCGAGCGGGCCGCCCAGGAGGGAAGTGGCCTCGACGTCGGCGGGCTCATTCGGCGGTTGAGATTCGGGAGCGCGGCCGCAGGCGGCCGCCCACACCACGACCGCGGCCAGACCGGCCATTGCTGCGGGACGCTGCCTCATCGCGCTCATTGGTCCTCGTCTACCTCTTCCTGAGGATCGGGTACGTCCCGCCGGCCAGCATGCCGTCGAGAACGTTCCAGGTGAGGAGGCCGTCGTCAGAGGTGGGCGCGAGCAGAATGAACGCAAGCCGGGCAAGCGGCTGGTCCATGGGGACGGCCCAGCCTCCGGCCGGGGCTGTGGCTGACGCAGGCTGCCAGTAGCCCGCGATGGTCCGCAGTTCGTGGGTGCCGAAGTCGATGCCGCCGCGGCCGGCCCGCGCCGTGTTCTCGGTGATCACGAAGCGGTCCAGCCCGTCGACCGGGGCGGTGAGTTGACGGAGGCGCACGCCGTGCGCGCGCAGCAGGGCGAGGGCGCCTTCGGCCTCCGCCGGCAGGTAGTACTCGGCGCCGACCTCTTCCAGCCACGTGGGCGCGAACCACAACCGATCCAGCATCATCTCCGGGCGCGACACGTCCCGGCGGCGGTTCATGACGGCGCCGCTCACCGGATTGGTCTCGTCTTCGACCTCGCCCATGAGGATCTCGATGAGGCCCCCGGTCGTCTGCGCGGCGCGCGTGGCCATCGGCCGGCCGACGATCGATTCGGCATCGGCGGCCGCGATGGCCTGTTTCAGGCGGTCGGCGTTCTCGTGCGCAAAGTTCATCGCTTCTTCGACGAAGTACCGCGTGGCGTTGATGCGATCCTCGAAGGTGGCATACGCGTAGGCCTCGCTGAGGAGCGCGAACCGGTTGCGGAGGCCGACGTAGTTGTTGTGGAACCTCGGCACGTGTTCGAAGGTCGACCAGGCCCGCACGGTCGATGCGGGTGCGGCCGGTCCCTCGCCGCCGGCGCCGCCTCGTCCCCGCCCGGCCCCGCCGGCCCGTCCGCCGCGTCCTCCTCGCGCGCCGCCGCTCGCGTTGCCGTAGTAGAACATGTCCCAGCCGTGCTTTGCCTTCACCTGTGCGGTGACGAACGGGAGCCACTCGGCCTTCATCAGGGTCATGATGGCGCCGCTCGTGTTCGGATGCAGGGGCGGCGAGTAGGTCACGTGGTAGGCGTGCGCGGAGCCGTCCGACGTGTGCAGGTCGAACCCGACGTGCGGGTCGTACGCGTTCCAGAGGGAGGCGAAGGCCCGCGCCTCCGGCGTCTCGAGTTTCGTGAAGTCGCGGTTGATGTTGAGGTCCTGCCCGTTGGCGCGCGTGCCCATGCCGTTGATGGGCCCGTTCTGCCGCGGCCGGTTGTTCAGCGCGAAACGCTCGTTGCCGTCCGCATTGAAGATGGGCGTGATGAGGAGCACGGACGACTCCAGCCAGGCGGCGTGCTCGCCCATGGCCAGCTCGCGCAGCAGGATCTGGGTCGCCTCCTTGCCCTCCACTTCGCCGGCATGGATGTTCCCCTGAATGTGCACGCGCAGTCTGCCGGTTGCGAGCACCGAGGCCGCCGATGCGTCGGCGAGGCCGGCGCCGACGACGGCCATGGGCATGTCGCGGCCCTCGTAGGTCTTCCCGTACGTCGTGTAGTGGATGAGCGGCGACGCGTCGGCCACCGCGCGCATGAAGCGCACCACGTCGTCGTAGGTCGACGTGGAGGCGTAGGCCGAGGCTTCGGCCGTCGTCTGAAGCGTGGCGACCGCCGGCGTCTGGCGAGCGAGGACCGGAGCCCCGAGGGTCATCAGCGCGGCGAGCGACAGCACGGTTGGGCGCAACATCAGGTTCTCCTCGGCGGGAATCCTATCACCGGCAGACCGCGACGACCCGGTGCCATCACGTGCAGCGACGGGCGATGCGGCCTGGTGGCCCGGCCCGCGTCTCGCTCGCAGAGCTTCGTCGCTCCATCGCGATTGAATGGCACCATGCGTCAGCGCCGACTGCTCAAACGAAGTGCCTGAATTTGCGTGCTGGCATCCTCGACCTGCATGTCCAGGATGTGGCGACCGAACAATGCCGTGGCTTTGGCAGGATTGCCAACGTGACCTTGCCCATCTCCCGCCTTCCCAGGACCCATCCGGTCGAATCGCAGCATTGAAGGGTTGAGGTACATCAGGCTGGAGGTGTCATGCGTGCCAGCATGGTCGCCAACATCCTCTGCACTGACGCCCTGACTCACGACCCAATCGTCGCCTCGACCCGGGTAATAGGCTGTGATGTGATGCACGCGCACGGTTGTCGCAGCCCACTCGGCATTGAGGGCCTCGGCCACCTGTTTCTGTCCCGCTTGATTGCCGCCGCTGTCGCCCACGAGCGCGATGTCGAGAAACCCATGCTGCCTGAAGCTCCGGGCGGCGTACTCCAGAAGCTTGCTGAACACGTCCTGGGGCAACGTGATCGTGCCGGCGAACCGCATGTGCCCGGTCGGTGGGTTGATCTCGCCCTCGGGGACGTATGCAACCACCGGCGCGACGAGGGCGTTCCCGAGTCGTTGTGCGATCGCACCGGCCTTGTACTTCACAAGGTAGTTGTGCTTCCCCAGTACCATATGAGGCCCATTCTGCTCGGTACCGCCTGTCGGGATGATGACCGTCGTTGTGCCCGCCGCAATCGCGTCGCGGACTTCCATCCACGTCAACTCTTCAAGGAAGACGCTATTGGGCTGTGGGACCGATGGTGCCTGTGCTGCGAAAGGTGAGACCAGACATGTGAAGACAATCAGCGCAATCAAGTTTACGGCTCGCATAGACCCCCTGGTCGTGATCGTTCGTAGAAGCAGAATAACGTCAACGTATCAGCCGCGGTCACCGGCTCACTTCGCTCGGGTATGCACAGTCGTCCCTTCCTTGATGGTTTCCAGCACGACGATCGTATTGATCTTCGTCGGCTCGATCGTGAGCAGGTTGTCAGAGAGCATCACCATGTCGGCCAGCTTGCCGGGCACGAGCGAGCCCTTGGCGTCCTGCTCGCCGAACTGCTCTGCGCCCCAGATGGTGATCATCTTCATCGCTTCGTGGGGTGTCACGCGTTCATCGGCACGAATGATCGCCCCCGAACGGGAAGTGCGGTTCACTGTGGCCCATGAATACCGCCGCTGACCACCCGCGGCGGTCAGCGGGACGCGCGGGTCAGGCATGCCTTGCACCATGCATGAGCTTTACGAGAGCGTCGATCTGACGGACGTGACGGTCCAGGTGCACCTCGAGCATCCTCAAGGCTTGCGCTGTCGTCATCGGCCCTGCAACCGGGTGTCTGAACAGCGGACGGTCCAACAGGGACTGATTCGACGTCGCGACCCAGGCGCGCAACCTGTCATGGTTGGCTTCCCACTGTACTCGGACCTCGGCCAGCGACAGGCCACCCTTTGGGTTCATGGCTGGAGAAGGAACACTCACCGGGATGTCGAACCGGAGGATGAACATCACCAGCAGATAGAGGATGCGGTCTCTTGTGCGACGCGGTAGCGGTGTCTGGTGTCCAAGCTGGGCGAGATCCCCGAAGACGCCGACCTCGGAGAGCACGAGATGCTCGACGATCTCCTGGATCGACCACTTGCCCGGCCTCGGGTGCGCTGCAAGGCGGCCTGGCTCGATTGCGGACACCAGTTCCATCAGTCGCGTGCGCTTGGCTGAAATAGCACGCAGCCGGTGATCGATAGTCACTGTCAGATCTCCCGTAGCAAGAGGAGGTGTCTCCGCCCAGCAGGGTGACGAGCTTCTCGGGCACGTGCGCATGTCGCAGGGCTTCATGCCAGCGACCGGACTGGGAGTACGGCACCGTCTGATCGGCATCGCGATGAATAGAGGTCAGAGGAACCGCCGCGTGCCTTCCTCGGCTCGCGCAGACCGTCGAGCAGCAGGCGCGAAGTCCGCGCCGCTGGGCCACACGAGCGTCCCGGCGTCCTGGTCGAGCCGCACGGCGTTGAACTCGGCAAGATCCCGGAGGGGTTCGAAAAGCGTCCCCTGCAGAACCGGCTGAAAGTCGATGACCCGGCTTGTGTCGTCCTCGAACGACACCGGCACCGTGTACGGTCCGACGATCTCGAATCGCGTGATCCGATGGATTGGATGGTCCATGGCGCTTGCCTGAGTGGATCGATCTTGACGGGTGGTCGTCCGGATTGCAACAGACCGCGCCCAACACGATCGGGCCCGCGTCTGGATGCTCGACGATTACCGCCGTCGATTGCCGGACCTCGGCGAGAAACGCCGCCCCGAGGCCGACCTGCTCACGCTCGTAGTATTGAATCGGATCGGTCAACTCTCGCTCCGCGAGAGTGTTGAACGACGCATGGATGGGCTAGATCCGCGCCTGAGCGTCGCGAAATACGTCGTCGGCAGATCGAGAACCAAGCGAGCCGGCGTCCAGGGCCTCGGCTCGGCGCTGAGCCTCCTCCGCCCAGACCCTGGCGTTCTCTTCCGGGGAAAGGTCTTCCAGACTGTCGAGGAGCCGGCCCGCCAAGCGGGCGCGGGCCTTCGGCTCAAGTCTCAGTGCCGCTGCCTCGAGTTCGTCGATGCTCATGGCCGAACTCTACGCCACCCCGGCTGCTCCGGCCCATGGCTTCTTGTTGGCCATATCAACGACCACGGCTCAGCCGCGGCGCGTCACCGAACCTTGCGCCCGCGCCGTCGGCTGCAGCCGCCGGTTAGGCCTCACTGTCGGGACTTCCACAACCGGGGATGTCGCCGCCCGTGAATGACCCCGAGGATGATGACTTCGTCCGCGGTCGTACGGAAGAGCACACCGTACGGGAAGCGACGCAGGATGGCCCGACGCATTTCGCCGTGGACTTTGGGGAAACTCAGCGGTCTCGTTGCCACCGCCTGCATGGCCTCCCTGACCTCGTCGACGAATTGCCGTCCAAGCCCGGCCCGCTGCGCGTCGTGCCAGTCCCGCGCGGCGAGCAGTTCCGCTTCGGCCTGCGGCCGGACGACTACGCGCGCTCACCGCCGGCTTCGAAGCTCCTTCTCGACTTCGTCCCAGGATCGGGCGCTGCCTGGATCGGCTTGATGTTCAGCGAACCGGCGATCGAGTTCGGCGATCTGCTCCGGAGTCAGCGCCAACTCCGCACCGCGCGAGGTGTCGTCCAAGCTCGCCCAGAGCGCCATGGCGAGTTCGGCCCGGTCGGCTGGCGGGAGCTTCAGGAGTTCGGTGAGAGTGTTCGGCGCCATGGCTTCATCCTGCCACTCGGCATCACCGGGGAGCAAGCTGTCGCTCGTGAGGCCCAACGCTGGGCGTCAGCCGTCGGCTGCAAGCCGATGTTAGGCCTTCGCCTGCAAGCGTTCCTATCCGTTCTCCAAACTAGCGTCCCAGGTTCTTAGTGTCTCGACGTGCCCGCCCTGGGCCCGCTGGCCCACTTCATGCCCCTGGTTGAAGATGGCCTGCTGCGCGGCATCAACGGCCGGGATCAACTCCTTCGGGTTGTACTGATGCCAGAGCAGCTTCCGGCGCGTCCGGTCAGGCGCCCACCATCGCCAGTACCGCCGCAGGTGAAAGGGCACTGGCGTTCGCTACCAGCCCGTCGAGTGTGCCCTTCGGGATGGACGCCTTGAGCGCCTCGATGCGGCTGACCAGGCCCGGGTCCATCGGATGGTCCACCACGATGCCGGCTCGATGAGAGAGCGCCTCGGCTGCGGCGGCGATCTGAACCGCGCGCTCCGAATGACCCTCGGCAGCCTCCACGGCCGCGAGGCCCAGCAGCGCGAGGCCGGTGCCGCGCGGACTGCCGACCCCTTCGTACGTGTGCACAGCCTGCACGAAGGATCGCTGCGCCGCGCGCGCATCGCCAGAAGCCAGCGCTGTCCACCCCATCTCGCAGTGGACGCGCGCAATCTCCGGCTGGTCACCCACAGCGGCAAGCGCGGCAAGCGCATCGCCGTAAAAGGCCAGCGACCGGGCATGTTCGCCCTTCGTAAAGTACATCTGCGCCAGGAAGCTGAGCCCCATGCCGCCGCCTTCACAATCGCCCAGCCGCTCCTGGATCCGACGCCCCTGTTCCACCGTCGCAATGCCCGCATCCACATCGCCGGTGGCAAAGAGCAACATGCCCTTGATGGTCAACGCGATGCCGTGAATGAAATCGCTGACGCCACCGGCACTTTCA
The DNA here is from genome assembly GCA_963752045.1 of uncultured Acidobacteriota bacterium. Taxonomy (GTDB): domain Bacteria; phylum Acidobacteriota; class Vicinamibacteria; order Vicinamibacterales; family SCN-69-37; genus DATKDF01. Next base: position 318,741 of record CAVVWN010000008.1, read on the forward strand.
GCGATGGCCTCGTCCAGCGCGGCTGCCGCCTCAGGCATCCGGCCAAGGCTGAGGTAGCAGTAACCCGTGCCCATCACGCCTTCAGCCGCCACCGCGGCCTCGCCAACGGCCAAGGCATCCTCGCGCCCGCCTGCCCATTCAGATAGCGACCGCTCCCATTCGCCCGTGGTGGTGGACACCATCCCGGCGGCGAGCTGCGCCACCGCACGCCCTTTGCTGGGCGACGCGTCCTTCACCAGCGGAAGCAGCGCGTCCAGGAATCCACGCGCCACATGATGCTGGCCGCCAATGTGCCAGAACCAGTCGAGATGGCCACACATCAGGAGCCCATGCTCGAGCGACGCCTTGTCACCCAACCGCGCGCAGGCCACCAGCCATTGGACTGCGGCCAAGAGGTTGGCGTTATCGCGGCGAGCCCGCATCACGGCATCAAGCTGCGCGGTGCCATGGATGTCCGCACCCACCCGGGCCGCAAACGCTCGGAAGTACGACGCGTGCGCATGACGCAACGCCTCTACCTCGCCGGTGGCATGAAGCTGCTCGGCCGCAAACGCGCGAATGGTCTCGAGCAGCGAATACCGCTCGCTCGAGTCCACCACGCGCACCAGGCCCTTTTCCACCAGCGAGTCCAGCTCATCGAGCGCGCGATACCGGTCGGCCTCGTCGTAACAGGCCTGTTCCATGGCCTCCAGTGTCCAGCCTTCGTGGAAGACGGACGTCCGCCGGAGCAGCCGCTGCTCGGCCGCATCGAGCAGCGAATAACTCCAGCTGATGGTGGTGCGAAGCGTGCGCTGGCGAAGGGGAAGATCGCGATCGCCTGAGGTCAGAAGGTCAAGCGCGTGATCGAGGCGCTGAAGCAGTGCAGCCGGCTCGAGGATGCGCACGCGCGCGGCTGCCAGCTCCAGCGCCAGCGGCAGGCCGTCAAGACGCCGACAGATTGCCACTACGGCCGACGAGTTGGCCGCGGTCAACGCGAAGCCGGCCTTCACTTTTTCCGCCCGCTGCACAAACAGCGCGACGGCAGGACAGGCGCCAACGGCCTCGAGCGACCTGGCATCCTGGCCGGGCAGCTCGAGCGGCGGGAGGCTGAACTCGAATTCCGCCCCAATCTTGAGTGGCGCGCGACTGGTGGCGATCACCTGGAGCGCCGGGCAGCGCGAGACCAGCTCCGCGATGTCGCCGGCGGCATCCAGCACCTGCTCCAGGTTGTCGATCACCAGGAGCACCGGGCGGTCGCCAATCACCGTGCTGAGCCCCTCAAGTGCCGATCGGCCATGCGCTTCGAACACGTCCAGGGTGGTGGCGATCGCCGGCAACACCTCGGCGGCTTTCGTCACCGATGCGAGCGACACAAACGCCGCGCCGCCCGCATATTCAGGCGCAAGCCGGCGAAACAGCTCAATCGAGAATCGCGTCTTGCCGGTACCGCCGTATCCAGACACTGTCAGCACGCGCGCGCCACCGTGAACGCGCTCGATGGCGGCCACCAGCGTCTCTTCCCGTCCCAACAGGGGAGTGGACGGCGTGGGCGGCACTTTCATGATGCGGCCACTGGCCTGCGCGGGCGCTGGTCCCATGCCCGCCAGCTCATTGGCCACATCAAGCGCGGTCTGGAAACGCGCGCGCGGGTCCTTCGCCAGGCAGCGCGTGATGATGCGCGCAAGGTCGGCCGGTGCGTCCGTCCGAGAGCTGGAGATGGACGCCGGCTCATCGCGAAGGATGGCCGTGGAGATGACGCCCAGCGTGGACCCTTCAAACGGGCGACGTCCGGTGGTGAGTTCGTACAGCAGCACGCCCAGCGCGAAAAGATCTGTACGGCTGTCAACGGCCTCGCCGCGCACCTGCTCCGGCGCCATATACGGCACCGTGCCCACCACCTGGCCCATATCCGTGGCCGACGCCGTCACATCGGAATCAGAGCGCAGGGCTTTGGCGAGGCCGAAGTCGAGCACCTTTACGCGCCCATCCCGAGTAAGCATGACGTTGCCGGGTTTGAGGTCGCGATGCACCACACCCTTTTCATGTGCGGCCGTCAGCGCCGTGGCAATGGCGATGCCCAGTTCCACCACACGCCCCACCGGCAGGCCTCCCGGAGTCACTTCCCGCTCCAGCGACGCGCCCTCCACCAACTCCATCGTCAAGAACCGTGTGCCTGCGTGGTCCTCCACGGAAAAGAGCGTGACGATGTTGGGGTGGTTGAGGGCGGCCACGGTGCGGGCCTCTTGCTCGAATCGTGCAAGGCGGCGGGCATCGTTGGCCACATCGGCGTGCAGGACCTTGAGGGCCACCTCGCGGCCGAGGCGGGTATCGCGGGCCCGATAGACCTCGCCCATGCCACCGGCGCCTATCGCTGCCAGGATCTCGTAGTTGCCAAGGCGCGTGCCGGGCGTGAGTGCCATCGAGAGAAGTGCGGCCTAGGACGAGGGTTGAATGACTGCCTCTGGCGCCGGCAGCTTCGAGGCGTCCAGGTACATGAGCTCCACGAATGAGCCGATCTCCGGAAACTGGAAATACGCGAACTCGAACATCTCCCCACCACAGCCTTCCTGAATCGCCTCTCGCCCTTGCCGACGGAGCGCTGCCTTGGCCTCGCGTACCGCCGGCATACTCGGGTAGGCGAGACAGGTGTGGTGGAACCCCTCTCCATGCTGCTCAAGGTGCTCGTCGTAGACGCTCCGACCGCTGTGCGGCGTGATGAGTTCGTAGGTCCCGCCGCCGATCGTCGCCAGCGCAACACGAAACGAAAAGGGGATCGCCTGCCCGCGCAGCCGGCACTCCGTCGGCGCGATCGTCCAGATATTCCAGGGGCCAATCCCAAGTGCATCTGCCATTCCCTGCGCGGCTCCCTCCAAGTCGCGAACGAGGAAACAGGTATGGTGGAGCGCGACAGGAATCGGTCTGGTCATGTCTATTCTCCCGTTCTGGTCAGCCGCCGATGTCTCCGGCGGTGCCTCAACTTATCCCGATGTGTGTCGGCATGACGTGCGCGGCTCACCCGCGGCCGCTCACGAATTCGGACGACGGCGGCCGTCGGGTGTAGCCGCTGGTTAGGCCGCTTCGTCGGTCGATACAACCCAGCCCGGGAACACCAGCACGCCAGGATGACACTTGAGTGCGCGGCCGAGCGCCTTCGCGCGTTCCACCCCGAGGCGAATGCGGTCGTTCTCGATCGCGGAGATCGTCGCCTGGGAGATGCCCGTCCGCTTCGCAAGCTCGTTCTGACTCAGCCCCTGAAGCTCGCGCACGACCCGCACCGACTCGCCAACCGAGACGCTCACCCGCTGCCGAGCCGCCCGATAGCCCTTCATGTCATTACCTCCGGTAGTCGTGAGCCGTGATGGATTCCACGTAGTAGGTCACCCGTTCGGAATCAACGCGGTAGATCACGCGCCATTGGTCCCCCAGCCGCGAGGACCGGAACCCCTTCCACTTGCCGGCCAGCGCCTCGTCATGGAACCCCTTGATCAGGCGGACACCCGGGGGCCCTGACAGCCGGACGATGTCCTTCCACTTTTCGTAACGCTTGAGGACCTCGCGGGGCATCTTGGCCACCTGCCGGTCGAGCCGACCGTGCTCCAGGATCGCCCACACGCGCCTAGTGTGCCCATGTCATCTTTGGGATGTCAAGGGCGGTTCCGGTCGTTGTCGGCATAACGACAGCGCTTCCGCGTAGGCGGCGCCATGATGGCACCCGCCGCCGTCCGCCTACCGTGGAGGGCTTTCCGGTGGCCCTGCCGAACGACGACGAATGAGCCGCGCGCCGGCGCGGTTCAGTTGCGCGTCGGCTCCATTCGTGGGTTAGCCCGCTGTTGGCTTGGCTGTGCCCACTCATTCGCCCGAGCCACAAGCTCATCCCGAACCTGAGGCCAGTCGTGAAGCGTGGCGGGATTCGAAGTCCGCCCCGTTGGGCCAGACGAGCGTCCCCGCCTCAGCGTCCAACCGCACCGCGTTGAATGTCGACGAGTCGCGCAAGGGGCGGAACAACTTGCCGTGGAGGACGGGTTCGAAGTCAATGACCTGCTCGGTCCCGTCGGCGAACGACACCGCCAGTGTGTACGGCCCAACGATCTCGAACCGGCTGACCCGATGGATGGGATGGCGCATGGCTCTACCTGAGTGGCTCAATCTTGACGGGCAGCTGACCAGATTGCAACAAGTCCCAGTCCTGCTGCAGTTCCCCGCGGTGAATCTCCGCCCACGCTTCGACGAGCCGCCGCTGCGTGGTCGGAAGGTCGCCACCCAGGAGGTCGACCGTGTCGATGGAAAACACCGCCGCGTGCTCCTGGTAATACGCGTGGAAGTGAGGCCGATGGTGCTGGCCGCCAACCTCCACGAACATCCGAATCACGATTCCGAAGAAGCGGGAAAGCTCCGGCATGCCTTCAACCTACCATCGTCGCCGGAGTCTTGTCGGTCAACGCTTCAAATGAGCCGCGCGGGCTCGGCCGCATGACGCCACGGACACCGGTTCGCGTCGGCCTCCATTTGATTGTTAGGCGGTTGATCCATTGTTGGGGACCGAGAACCTGCCCTGCATTTCGGACTTACAGAACCCGGTGTTCCCGAAGCAACGCAACAACGGCATCGCGGTTCATGGAGAAGGCCTCCCATATCGATGAACACCAAGCATCGATCGCTTTGTCTCGCTCGACTCCGGACGGTGCCGCCAGCACGTCGCATGCCGTAACAGCTCCCCGATGTTCGGGAAGGGTGAACCTGGGCCAAGCCCGCTTCTCCCGAGCCATCTGACGGTGCGCATTCTGCACCTGTCGGCCCGTGAATCCCTTCTCAACTCGGAGATACAGCCCCGCGAGTGAGAATGCCACCGTGATGGGCCTTGTATGCTGGTCGGCCTGCTGTGCGGCGAAGGCGTCGACCACGTGCTGATGGATGAAGACCTCGTCGCCGCGGGTCAGCGTGTACGCAGACAGCTCGTTGTAGGCGTCCTGCTCCGATGCCATGTCCGTCGCTTCCGATTGTGATCAACGGTCAGCGCTTCAGCCGCGCGTCCGCGCGCCACGCAGCGCCAGATGATGCGCGCGGGCGCCGTCGGCTGCAAGCGCCTGTTAGCCCGCCTTGGGAACAGGTCGCCCCTGCTGGAGCGACGCGATGTGATCAGCAACCGCCCGAAAGCAATCCCCGCCGCTCCCGGGAAGCACGACCACTGCGATGGGCCCAAGCACGATGACCCGGCCGGCCCGGTTGCCTAGACGGCTCACCGAAGCCGAAGACGTCAACGCGGGATCGTCGAAAAGCACGGCGTACACGTCGACCGTGGAACCACCCGAACCGAGGTAGACGGACCGGTAGGCGCTAATGACGCCCTCCGCGAGTTTCGCAAGCTGCTCCGGTCCAGACGTGTCGTCAGACTTCAGTGGTGGGCCGTCGACGTACTCCCGGATAATCGCCGCCGTGTGTCCCGCGCCAATCCAAGGATTCTCGCGAACGCCCGGATGTGCGACGAACGGCCTTTCCCCGGGTGGACCAGACGTCGGGGCAAGCTGACATCCGGCCGGCAACAATGGCGGCGGCACCGTCAGTGACTCAAGCCGAACGGGCGCCTGACCGGCTGCGAACGAACCTCCCGCCAGTAGCAGGCATCCGAATACCGCAGTCACACGTCGAACCAGGCCCACCGTAGCCTCCTGTCCTGTCGGGCTAGGCAGTATGACTTCCGCAACAGGCTGACCCCCGGTTGTCTCGCGGGTTAGCCTGCCGGCCAGAGCCGCACCGCTGCCTGGTCCGCAGCGCTGTCTTCCCGGAGGTCAGCCATGGCGAAGTCTACACCGCTCTACGTTGGGTTGGATGTGCGCAAGGAGTCGATCGCAGTCGCCCCTGCGACCGGGGGCCGGGCCGATCCGCCGGTGTTCGTGGGCGCCATCGGCACGCGCCAGGCTGATATCGACAAGCTGATTCGCCGCCTACAAGGGAAGACCCCGGAGCTACGGTTCGTCTACGAGGCCGGCCCGAGTGGGTACGGCCTGTACCGGTATCTGACCGGGAAGGGGTGGGCGTGTGACGTCGTCGCGCCGTCCCTGATCCCACGGCGGCCGGGCGACAAGGTCAAGACGGACCGACGCGACGCGGTCGAGCTCGCGCGGCTGCTCCGGTCCGGGGACCTCACGGCGGTGTACGTCCCGACCGTCGAGGATGAAGCGATCCGTGATCTCTGTCGAGCCCGCACGCGGCAAGCATCCGAACATCGTCGTCACCGCGATCGCGCGTGAGCTGATCGCCTTCATGTGGGCCATCGCCCGCATGATGCCCACGCGCGCGTAATCTCGCCAGGGGCAGAGGCGGGACGTGGACCACCGATACAGGCGTAACCCTCGAGCGCGTTATGAGGCGACGTCGGTCGACCCTCGTGCCTAGACCGAGGCAGGCGCCAGACGGATCTCAGTACGGTGGTACCCAATCCACGGATATCAGCAGGATCAATCGTCGGCAGTACCGGTATTGCCCTGAGATTCCCGGGGCCAACGGGCAGGGTCTGACTAAGGAGGAGGCGCGCGAGAGCCTAGCCGCCGCGATCGCCCTCATCCTCGAGGACCGTCGCGAAGACGGCCTCCGCGGTGTTCCTCCAGACGCTGAACGCGATACGGTGACCGTTCGGTGAAGCGCAGCGCGCTGCTGCGCCATCTCCGGCGCCACGGCTGCGTGCTCAAGCGAGAAGGCGCCGCGCACTCCCTCTGGACGAACCCGGCGAACGGATCGGTCGAAGCGATACCTCGCCGCACCGAGGTTCCGAACACGCTGGTCAAGAAGATCTGCCGAAACCTCGGCATTCCAGCGGCCTAGCCTCCCTCGCTGATTCGGCTGTCCAACGTTCGCGCTTCAGCCGCAGGCCATCATGCGACAAGGCCCGCCGGCTGCAAGCGCTTGTTGGGCAGCCAGTCCGAGCGTAGGATCGAGGCATGACGAAGCCCGCTCAAGCCGTCTTGGCCGAGGCCCTGCGGCTCGATGTCGATGCCCGAGCCGAGGTGGCCGCCGAACTGCTGGCGAGCCTCGATGGTCCGGCCGACCCGGATGCCGACGCGGCTTGGGCCGTCGAGATCGAACGCCGGGTTGCGGCGATCGAGGCCGGAACCGCCAAACTGGAGCCCTGGGAAGACGTGAAGCGCCGGATCGAAAGGGAGATCCTCGGTAGGTGACCCTGCCCGTCCGTTCAAGCGAGCCGGCCTCCACCGAACTGCGTGAGGCGGTCCGCTGGTACGAAGACAGGCGTATGGGGTTGGGCGCAGAATTCTTCGACGCTATCTCGACCACGCTGCTGTTCGTGTCAATGAACGCCACAGCCGGCGCGAGCATCTCTCGTGATGGCCTGACTCGCCGCGCCCTTGTCGCGCGGTTCCCCTACCAGGTCGTTTACCGCATCAGGCCAACCGAGATCGTCATCGTGGCCGTCGCCCACCTGAAGCGCCGGCCCGGATACTGGAAGAACCGAGCCTGACTCCCGAGTCAGCCCAACGCCAGCGTTCACTAGCGGCGGCCCATCTTTGCACCGGCCGCCGTCTGGTGCAACGCAAGTTAGGCGGTCCTTGATCGTCCTCTATTTTGTTGCTCCAATCACGACGCGCCACCCCCGAGCCGTGGCCTCATCCGGCAACCAGCTCGCCTCTGGCTTTGACCCCGTGAACGTACCGAACGGCGCCGCCTCTCCGGTCTGGTCGTTTCCCAGCCAGGCAGATCCATCGGTAACAGCGCGCAAGATCTTGCCATCGGATGACACACGCTGGCGAAGAACGGCCGTGATCCAGGGAATCACGAGGTCATTCGCCTTCTGCCGTGACTCTTCCTCCGCGTGTGTCGCAGCAGGCTCGACGGCGAATGTCCAAGGCGCGCCGGCTGACCTGCCGATCTTCCCGAAGGTCGCGGCGGACTGGGCCGCCTCGGGCGCATCGTTTGCGCCTGAAAGAAGCAGTGCAGGTATCTGGCCGAGAACCTTCATGTCTGCACCGACCAATCCAGCGCCAGCTGAGTGGTAGCGCACGAACGCGATTGTTCGTTCGGGGTGTAGTCTTGCGAAGCTTGCCGCAAACGCTCCGCCGGCCGAGTGTCCCCAGAGTAGAAGTGGTGCATCCGCGAGCTCCTGGTGCCCGGATTCCTGTGCGAGCCGCTGCAGCAGCAGAAGGAGACCATCGGCCCCTCCCAGACCCGCATTCCGCACCGGATCTCCGACTGGCGCACCCGGACCGATGTTGCCAATCCTGAGCAGCAGGAGGCCAGATTCTGTGACTTCCAAGAGTCTTCGTACTTGTCGATCCACGTAGAACTCGTCGCCGAGGCCCACGCTAGACGCCACGATCACCGCGCGCACGCGACTGACCTTCCGTGGAAGAAAGAGCCTTCCGTCAGCCTTCACATCTCTTTGGAGAAGATTGACACCGGCCACAAGGTCCATTCCCCGAACTCGGTCGACGAACTCCGCTAGGTCGCCGTCCGGCACGCGCTTCGCGGTGAACCGAGGTGCGGCCGAGGCGCCAAACATTCCGCGGAAAGCAGAAGGAATGTTGTTCAGATCCCGATCCGGCACGTCGCGAGTGAAGGCAATTTCGTCACCGTTGAGTCTGCCCGTGAACGTTATTGTAGGGCTGCCAACGCTTCTCGTGCATTTGAACGTGAGGGTGTTTCCATCAACACGCCCCTCGGAAATCTCAACACGCGGCGAGATGCACGAACTCACCATCCCGGTCAGTCGAGCCCCGTCTGTTCTGAGCACCACCTCCCACGGCTGTGGCCCAGCTCCCTCCACCCGCCACGTGCCGTTGACTCCCGTCTGTGCATGGCTTGGCGCCCAGGTGGCGAAGAGGATCGTGAGGGCATACGAAACGCGCTTCATGTTCAATCTCTCCTTGAATCTCGGCTGTGTTCGTGACCGCCTAACGCTCCGGTTCAGCGGTGGGCCGCGCAGCGGACCGTCCGCTGCAACCGGTTGTTAGCTGGCTGTGTCACCTTGGAGCGGTGCCAGGCCGATAGGGATCCGGCGTGCCCATCGGAATGAGGGGATGCTTCTTCACGCTCTGTTCGAACTCGCCCACGATCTTCAGCACCGGGCCGACGACCCACGAGTCGGGTGTTGGCTTCTCTTCGCGCGGATCGGTGTAGAGGTTGTAGATCGTCGGCACAGGGTTCCTGACCGGCGGGTCGAACATCGTGTCCTGCCGGTAGAAGTGCAGCTTCCAGTTGCGCCACTTCACCGCCTGCAGCCGCTCGGCGCACCAGATCGGGAAACCCTCGCGCGCCGATTTCTCCGTCTTGCCGAGGAAGAAGTCCGACTGGTCGATGCTGTCGAACGGTCTGTCGCTGGGTACTTTCGCGCCGCCGAATCGCGCCAGCGTGGCGAACATGTCCACGCCGTGGACGATTTCGTTGGTCTCTCGCCCGGCAGCGATCTTGCCCGGCCAGCGGATCATGAACGGTACGCGGATGCCGCCCTCCAGCGCGGTGAAGTATTGGCCGCGCCAGGGACCGGCCCACCCGTCCCAGGGTCGAAAGAACTCGGGGCCGTTATCGCTGGTGAAGATGACAATCGTGTTGTCACGGATACCGGCTTTGTCCACCGCATCGAGCATCTGCCCGACGTTGGCGTCCATTTCGGCGAGTACGTCCGCCCAGTCGCCGTTGCCGGTCCGACCCTGGAAGGACGGGTTCGGCTCGGTGGGCAGATGCGGTTGCGTCAGCGCCACGTAGGCGAAGAACGGTTTGCCGGACCGGGCTTGCGTGCCGATGAACGACACTGCGCGGCGGGTGATCTCGGCATCGATGGTGCGCCGTTGCGTCACGTCGTACACGCCCAGCGGACGGCTCTTCTCGCCCTTACGGCCTTCCATCATCTGTTCCGCGGGCATGATGTCCGCGGACCAGCCCGGCGAAGACGGCCAGAGCGCCTCGTCGGTTGTCCGCGGAATGCCGAACCATTCGTCGAAGCCCTGGTCGCTGGGCAGGCGTCCGTCGTGGCTACCGAGGTGCCACTTGCCGTAATAGCCGGTTGCGTAGCCCGCTTCGGACAGGGCCTCGCCGATGGTGATCTCCCACTGCGTCAGGCCGTCCGCGACGCCGCCGAACGGCACCGAGTGCGTGCCGGAGCGGATCGCCCAGCGGCCGGTCATCAGACTCGACCGGCTGGGCGTGCATTGCGTTTCCATGTTGAAGTTCAGGAAACGCATGCCCTCCCTGGCCAGGGAATCAATCCTCGGCGTTGGCGCTCCACGTGTGACGCCGCCACCATAGGCCCCGATCTCACCGTAACCGAGATTGTCGGTGAGGATGAACACGATGTTCGGCCTGCTCGTCTGGGCGAGAACGCGAGCGGGCATCAGCAAGTACGCCGCTGCCAAAGCCAGAACGAGTGCCAAGCGTATCGTCATGATTGCGCGCATCGTTAACCCTCTGATGGTCGAAAGCCAGCTAACGCCGGGCTTCAGCCGCGGCGGCTCAGGATCGCACCAGCCGCCGCCGGCTGCAAGCCAGGGTTAGACAGCGGCCCCCCGACGACGCTACTGTAGAGCCGAGGGCCCGATGCACAACGAATTCACGGCCGTGTTCGAGCGCGACGGCGACTGGATTGTCGCGTACTGCCCGGAGATTCCCGGCGCAAACGGTCAGGGGCGGACCAAGGATGATGCCCGGGCGAGCCTCACCGCAGCCATTGCCTTGATTCTCGAAGACCGTCGGGAAGAGGGCCTCAGGGGCGTCCCTGCTGACGCCGAACGAGAGACGGTGACCGTGCGGTGAAACGCAGCTCGTTGCTGCGTCACCTCCGCCAGCACGGCTGTGCCCTGAAACGCGAGGGCGGGTCTCATTCGCTCTGGACCAACCCGCGGACTGGTGCCGTCGAAGCCATCCCGCGCCACACCGAGATTCCGAACCGGCTCGCCAAGAAGATCTGCCGCAACCTCGGTGTTCCTGAAGTCTAGCGTGGCACGCCGGCTTCGCTGTCTAACGACAACAACTGAGCCGCGGCACACGGGTGTTTTTCAATCCGCGCCGTCGGCTCCAGTTGTTGGTTAGGCGTCGGAGCTCCCGAGCCCCAACCAACGCCGAACTGATGCTTCGACAGCTCCCATTTGCTGCGAGTTGAGCGTACCCAGCGGCCGAAGCAACTTCGCGTGCGGAATGGTGATCAAATTCTGGGCGTCGAACACGCCGGCCTTCAGGAATCCGACGGAGACCGGAGCCTCAAACTGAGTCCCCCTCGCGCTCGTTGTGTGCGGCACCAAGGTGGCGAGCGCACGATCCGTGTCGCCGACTCCCACACTGATGACCAACGCCGGTCGGACTTTGGCAGCCATCCCGAGATCAACCAGCCACACCTCACCGCGTCGAGGAGCCCTCACTGACCTCGCTCACGCCGATCGAGATCTTGGAAAAGCCGGTCAGCCACCGCGGTCAAATCCTGGTCGTCTGGCAGGTCGTGAGGTTCGGACTTCGCCCGGCGCAGGAGTTCCGCCAACACTTCCTGCCGCTCCCGCTCCGGTAGCGCATCGAACCGGCCGCCGTCGGCTGCAAGACGAGGTTAGGCGGCTGACCCCGGTCGCCGCGAAAGCCAGCGAGGCAAGCCGAACTGCCGCGATGGATCCCCATGAAACAACACCTCAACTACACCAACCACACCGCCCACTCCGATTAGCAGACACAGCACTGCGCCGGCAGCCCACATGTTGCGGGTAGGCGACCGAGCCACTCCGACAATCGGCAGTTTCCATTCAACCGCCAAGACCATGAAGGCGAGGCCCGACAGCGCAGCCACCGGAATCACGCACACCGCGAGGTAGCGACGCCACGACTGCCCGGTCCAGTATGGACGCCTGCGGCGATAGCCCGCATGGGCCCGAAGGCCAATATCGAGAGCGATATAGCCGACGGCCACGTACCCCAGCCCGTCTGTGAACGTCGAATCCGGCAATCGACTCGCAATGAACAAAGTGACAATCGCGAGTAAGTTGCCTAGGCTTCTTCTACCGGCCATCCGCACCCCCGCCGCAGTCCGCGTAACGACCACGGCTCACCCGCGGCCGCACACCCGTTCTTGACGGGGTGGCCGTCGGGTGCAGCCGCTGGTTAGCCAGCCTTCCAAATGCTACATTAGCGCCGAGGCAGGCCCCATGAGCATGACTTTCGAGATTGAGCTCGACCGCGAGGACGACGGCCGCTGGATGGGCGAGGTCCAAGCTCTGCCTGGCGTCATGGCCTACGGCGCGACCCGCGACGAGGCCGTGGCGAGGGTCCAGGCTCTGGCCTTGCGTGTGCTCGCCGAGCGCCTCGAACATGCCGAGGCACCGGCCGGACTCCTCAACGTCACTTTCCGCGCGGCATGAGTCGTTGGCCGGCCTCCAAGGCGCGCCGAGTGCTCGCCGCGCTGCTGAAGATTGGCTGGCAGATCAAGCGCCAATCGGGATCGCATCGAACCCTGAGTCGCGCTGGCTGGGATGACTTCGTCTTCGCGTTTCATGATGACGAGGAGATCGGCCCGAAGATGCTGGCCCGAATCGCACGCAGAACCGGCCTCTCACCCGAAGACCTGTAGGCACCTCCTTGTCTGGCTAGCGTCCCAAATGAGCCGCGCGCCTCAGCGATACGATGACACCGACGGTCTGGCGCGTCGGCTCCATTTTGCTGTTAGCCGGCACTCGGTGCCCCTATCGTTTCTTCCACAGACGGATCGTGGCGATAGACGGTTGCGTGTAGCCCGGCGGATCTGTCTCCGCTCCCAGTAGGGTGCGCGATGCGAGCGTGTTCGTGGTGAGCTGACCTCCGACGTACGCAGAAGGTAGCCCCGTGAGGTCAAGTTGGCAGGTGAGCAACGAGATTCCGGTTTCAGGAACGTCGCGCTTCGTTGTACGACACTGCCCACGGCCGACGAGGGGAACCCCTCCGACCTCGCCCTCCGCGTAGAAACTCACGATCAGTGGATCCGATGTCGGGCTGAAACACGCGTGGAGCGTGCCGACGCGGGCGCCACTGGCGTTCGTGACCTTGCCGGAGGCTGCATCCGTAGCGACCGCCCTGAAATCGTAGCGATCCTCTGATCTCGCCTGTGAGAACCCGGTGCGCGATGGCGCGCAGAAGTCTGTCGGCATGATACGCGACAGCCGAAGCGAGCGGAGAATGACGATGTCCTCAACGGCCGCGTCGGGGCGTGGACTCTGCGCAGCCATGGGCGATGACAGCATTGCCAGGGCAAGCGCAGTGCCAGTGTACCAACGTCCCATTCGTAGAGGTCGGTAAGGAAGCATGATCATATTTGGTCCGGCTAACGACAAGTAGGCCGACCTGTATATTCCGATAGTGTCGGCCCCAGCCGACAGTCTAGCACCGCAGTTCGGCCGTCGCGGTTTCCGGATGGGCATCGAAGAGAGAAGGGGATAGGCCGTGCTGCCGACGGAGAGTTCGGCCAGATAGACAGGTCGGCCTATTTCAATATTCCACGGAAGGAACGCGGCCTATCTGCCGGTGGCCGCTCGAGGCTGCCGGCGCGATCGAGCGGGCTCCGCACGCCTCGGCTGCCACGATTGAGCACGTGCGTGTACACCATCGTCGTCGCCACGTCGCGATGGCCGAGCAGTTCCTGAATCGTCCGGATGTCATAGCCGGCGTCGAGCAGATGGGTGGCAAAGGAATGCCGCAGCGAATGGCAGGTCGCCGGCCGCGGAATCCCCGCCGCACGCACCGCGTCCTTGAACGCCCGCTGAAGCACAGACTCGTGCAGATGATGCCGCCGCCACTGGCCGGTCGCGCCATCCAGATAGGGGCGGGTCGCGGGGAAGACCCATTGCCACCCCCATTCCGTCCCAGCGTTCGGGTACTTCCGTGCCAGCGCCCCTGGAAGCGCCACCGCACCACGGCCGTTCCGGACGTCCGCATCGTGCTGGGCCTTGACGCGCACGAGGTGCTCGGCGAGCGGACCGGCTACGGCGGCCGGCAGGACCGTCACACGATCCCGGCCGCCCTTGGGATTCCGAACCGTCACCTCATGCCGATCGAAGTCCAGGTCCTTGACCCGAAGCTCTGCACACTCGAGAAGCCGCAGCCCCGCCCCGTACAGGAGGGAGGCCATGAGCCAGACGGAGCCGTGGAGATGCGAGAGCACCGCCGACACCTCGCGCTCCGACAGCACGACCGGAAGGCGCACGGGTCGCCTGGCCCGCACGATCTCGGTCATCCACGGAAGCCGCAGGGCGAGTACGACGTCGTAGAGAAACAGAAGCGCGCTGAGCGCCTGGTTCTGGGTCGACGCGCTGACGCCGCGCGCGGCAAGGCCGGTGAGATACGCCGTTACGTGGACGCCGGTCAGTTCCCGCGGATGGCGCCTGCCATGAAAGACGATGTACCGCCGGATCCATCCGACGACCGGCCCTGGCTCGGGCTGTCCTACGCGTCGAGGTCTGCCGCCCTCACGGCCGCGCCGAGGAGCGCCGCCGACCGGTTGAGGATGACGAACACCGGCACGGCGCGCAGCATGTCCGACATCGGGTCCTTGTCCCTGAAGGCGTCCATGAAGCGGCCGCTGTCGAGGGCCGGGAGGATCTGCGGCGCGATGCCGCCACCGACGTACACGCCGGCCGTGGCCGTGGCACGCAGCGCGAGATTGCCGGCTTCCGACCCGTACGCGCCGACGAAGAGCTCGAGCGCCTCGACGCAGGCCGGACACCGCCCCTCCAGGCCGGCCCTGGTGATCGCGGCTGGCAGCGCCTCGGGATCCACCAGGCCGACGCCCGCGCAGGCCGGGCGACGGTCGGGCCGGTTGTGCGTGAACCCGTAGATGTTCGTGAGACCGCGGCCGGAAATCACCCGCTCGTTATCCACACGGCCCCAGGCGCGGCGGAGCTCGGCGGCCAGTTCGTCCTCGCGCGGCGTGCGGGGCGCGAAGTCGGCATGCCCGCCCTCGGACGCGTAGGGCACGAAGCGCCCGTCCACGTTGTGGAGGAACGCCTCGCCGAGTCCCGTGCCGGCGGCGATGATCGCGGCGTTGCCCTCGGGCTCGGCCGCTCCGCCCTGCAGCACCGCCAGCTCGTGGGGCTCGAAGTGCGGCACGGCCCACGCCATGGCGGCGAGGTCGTTGACGAGGACCGTCGGGCAGCCGAGACGATCGAGGATCGGCGTGGCGTCGGCAACCCACGGCACGTTGGTGAGCCGGGCCATGAGCCCACGGACCTGCCCGGCCACGCCAAAGCACGCGGCGTCGATGCCGTCGGCACCGGTTTCGTCGAGGAACGCCTCGACGATCTGCCCGAGGCCGTCGAAGTCGGCCGTCGCGTACTCGCGGACCACCGACGGCTGCGGCCGGTCCCCGCCCCGACTGAACACGCCCAGCAGGCTCTTGGTCCCGCCGATGTCACCCGCGAGGATCATGCGCCGTTCATCATACGAGCGAACGGCCTGACGCCGCTCATCCGATGCTCATCGGACGCTTGACTTCCGGCCTGAGTGGATTCATCGTGACCGGGCGACCGTGAAGACTCCCGCGATCGACCGCACGCTCATCGGCCAGCAGGTCGCCGTCGCCGGCCGGCTGAGCCTTCTCTCCAAGCGCGACGCCCGTGCGCTCGTCGAGCAGCTCGGTGGGACGTTCTCGGCCGATGTCACGTCCCGAACGACGATCGTCGTCGCCGGTGAGGATGCGGGCGACCTGCCCGGACAGGTGACACGTGTTCTCGGCGAGGCTGACCTCTGCCGTGCCGCCGGGTTGCCCGACCTCGACACGTTACGGTCCCAGGTACTACTCGGGACGCGACCTGCGCGGGATGTACCCGGTGCTCCGGGACGAGCACCTGCGCTACCTCGAGAAGTGGGGGCTCGTCCAGCCGGTGGCCGGGCGGTACTCCTTCAGCGACCTGCACCTGATCAAACAGGCCGCCGGCGCGCTCGAGCAGGGCATGCCGCTTTCCCAGCTGCTCCGCACGCTCGCCTCCGAGCGCGACGGTCAGCTCTCGCTCGAGTTTCAGCCGACCTTCGGCGACCGGCCTCCGGCGAAGGTCGTCTCGCTGCCGGCCTCGGTTCAGCCGGAGACCTCGCTTTTTCCGCCCGATCGCGCCCAGCAGATGGCGGCGGCCAACCATGCGCTTGCGGCCAAGTATTTCCTCGAAGGCGCCGAGCTCGACGACGGAGCGGAACGGAATCTTGATGGCGCCGCCGCGGCCTACCGCCGTGCCATCCTCTTCGACCCCCAGCTCGTGCCGGCGCTCGTGAACCTGGCCAACATCCACTACGAACGTGACGAGCTCGTCGAGGCCGAAGCCATCTACGAGAAGGCCATCCGGGCCGACGCCGATTGTTTCGAGGCGTATTTCAACCTCGGCAACATCCACCACGACCTCGGGCGCTATCCGGAAGCCGTCGCCGCCTACCGCGACGCGCTCGCGATCAGCCCCTCCTATCCGGAAGCCCACTTCTACCTGGCGGTCACGCTCGAAAAACTCGGGCGGTCGACGGAAGCCAAGCCGCACTGGCGCCAGTATCGGGACCTGGCGCCGGAAGGGGAGTTCGTGGACCTGGCCAGGGAGTTCTCGGACTGATTCACGCGAAACGGAGCTGGTGAAAGGAAAGGGGGACGGGTCTCGCTCGCGCGAGCAAGACCCGCCCCCCCTCGTTCACCTTGTCCCGTCCCGTCTACCGATCGGGTCGGTTCAGATCGACTGCTTCAGCGCCCGGCGCCGCCGTTACTCGGCTTCTCGGCGATTTCGGGGTTCTTCACGTACTTGTCGAGCCATGCAGCCCACCGTGCCCAGAGGTCGAGCTGCGTCTCTTTGGCAGCCGGGCCGTGGTCTTCGTACGGGTACATGTAGAGCGACACGGTCTTGCCGAGCCCGTTGAGCGCGTGGTACAGCCGGATCGAGTTGTCCGGGTCGGTGCCCACGTTCTGATCGTGCATCCCGTGATACATGAGCAGCGCGCCGGTCAGGTTGTTCGCCTGGAAGAACGGCGACATCGCGATGTACACGTCCCGGGCATCCCACAGAATCCGTCGCTCGCTCTGGAACGTGAGCGGCGTGAGCGTCCGGTTGTAGTTGCCGTCCCCGGCAATGCCGGCCTTGAAGAACGGCGTGTGCACCATCGCGTTGACCGTCGAGAACGCGCCGTAGCTGTGGCCGCCGAGGCCGATGCGCGTCCGATCGACGAGGCCCCGCCGGTCGAGCTCGTCGATGACCACCGACAGGTTCGTCCGCAGGTCGTGCTCGTAGTTGTTGTTCATCTGGCCGGTCGGCCCGACGATGGGCGAATCCGGTTCGACGACGGCATAGCCCAGACGAACCAGGTAGGCCATCGAACGCGTGCCGAAGCTCTGGAACGAGTTCTTGTTGTACGTCTGGTTCGGGCGGTCGTAGGTGTCCTGGTCCGAGTACTCGCGCGGATAGAACCAGAACATGGCCGGCAGGCGCGTGCCGGTCTGGTAGCCGGGCGGCAGCGTGACCTGCACGCGGAACCGGAACCCGTCAGGACGCTCGACGGTGAAGCGCTGCTTGGGGGCGGCCGTCAGGTCCGGTGCGATGTCTTCGTTGTTCGTGAGCTGCTTGCGGTTGGTGCCGTCCCAGAGGAACTGCTGGGTCGGCGTGCTCGGGCTCTCGCTCGAGATGATGAACTTCTTCGTCTCGATATCGAGCACGGTCGACACGCGCTCCCAGACACCGCTGTTCGGACTCTCGTAGACCCGTTCCTTCTCGCCGGTCCGGATGTTCACCTTGTCGATGAAGCTCTTCGGCGCGACCTCTTCTGGGTTCCGGTCGTAGAGCGTGCCCGAGAGGAACACGCTCGTGCCGTCAGCCGACACCATTACGGCCCCTCCGCCGCCTCCGCCGCCGCCACGCCCGCCGCGTCCGCCGCCGCCCGCCCGGCCGCTGGCCGACATCAGGCTTCCGGGATTCGCGTAGATGTCCTCGTTGTTGGTGCGCGCGACGACGTGCCGTTCGGACGGCTGGTCGAGGAACACCGCGTAGTCTGTGGCGTTCTGCCCCTGGCTCTCACGGAAGAACAGCACTTTCATGTCTTCCGAGAACCGGTGACCCTGCATGCGCGCCCGGTTTTCGTAGATGAGCGCCGTGCTCGAGTCCGAGAACGGCGGCATCCAGTGCATGAGCCGGTCCGGACGGGCCGGTCCGTTGCCCCGACCTCCGGCCTGCGCGCCGCCCCGGGCTCCTCGACCGGCACGGCCGGCCGCCGGCGCGTCGGCGCCGGCCTCGGCGCCTTCCGGCGCCGGTTCCTGTTCGAGATACGTGAACCCTTCAGCGGTCGGGTGCCACGAGAGCTCGCGCTTGCCGGTCTGGTTCGCGCCGCCGCCGCGGCCACCCCGGCCGCCCTGGTCGTCGTCATTCGACACGCCCAGGTTGAGCTCGCGCTTGTTGATCTCGGTCAGCACTTTGCCCGTCGCGTCCCACACTTCCTCGACCTGGCCGAAGTTGTTCACCGGCACGATGTACGAGAACGGCTTGGTCATCCGCGTGACGCGCAGGTACTTGGCGTCCGGCGAGATGTCGATCGAGCGCACCATCGTCGGCTGCCCGACGTTCTGGACGGCGCCGCTCGCCGCGTTGATGAGGGCGACCTGCCCCGTGGCGTGCCATTCGAGCAGGTCGAGCTCGTGCGGCGTGGACATCAGGCTTGCATACGTGCGCAGGTTGTTCTTGTCGCCGGGCACGGTCACTTTGATTTGCGGACCGGTTGGCACGGCCGGAAGCTCCGGCATCGGACGGCGGCCGGCCGGGATGAGGACGGCGGCAATCGTCGATCCGTCGTCGGACACCTCGAAGCTCGTGACGAGCGTCGCCAGGAGCGCCGTCTTCGTGATCTGGCGCGGCTTGTTGGTCGCGAGATCGGTATTCCAGATGTGTGTCGCCGTGTCGGAGTGCACGAGATAGAACACGCTCGCGCCGTCGCGCGCCCAGGTCGCGTTCGAGACGCGGGCGCCGGCCGGCACGGCCAGCGTCTTCTTCGAGCCGTCGGTAGCCGAGAAGAGCTGAATGCCGACGTTGTTGCGGATGGTGAGCGTCCGGGCCCGGTTGGCCTTGAAGTCGATGAACTGGCCGCCCAGATCATGGAACGGCTTCGAGAAGACCGGCATCTCCACCAGTCCGTCACCAACCTCGTCGAGGAACCAATCCTGATTCGGGCCGAGGTTCGAGAGGTTCACGTTCATGTGACGGGGAGCCAGCACGGCGTCGGCCAGCTCGCGCGGGGGAGTGACGTAGCCCTCCTTGGCGATGACTTCGTCGGCCCAGTAGGTCGACGCCGCCTGCTGACTCTGGGCGATGACTGAGAGCGGCAGCACGGCTGCCGCGACGACGAACACCAGGCGCACGAACCGGTTGGTACGGTCGCGCTCGGACGTGGGAACAGCCTTCATACAGCCTCCATCGGGAGCTCACGCGAGAGGAGTCGAAAGGGAAGATACCAGAACCCGGGTCGCTTTGTCCCACCCGGGAGCCGGGTTTTCGGCCGGTTCGCGCGGGTCAGTCGGCGATGAGCTTCAGGCCGAACGCCCGCTCGATCTGCTCGAGATCGGCGCGATCGGACGGGTCGGCGAGCGTCAGGGCGTGACCGGTGGTCTCGTTGCGGCCCGTGCGCCCGACCCGGTGCACGTAGGAGTCGAGCCCGTGGGGCACCTCGTAGTTGACGATCAGCCCGACCGACTCGATGTCGAGGCCCCTGGCGGCCACATCGGTGGCGACGAGCACGCGCGTCCGGCCGGCCCGAAATGCTTCGATGGCGGCTGTCCGGTCCTTCTGGGCGCGGTCGGCGTGGATGGCCTCGGCGCGCAGGCCCGACCGCGAGAGCTCGCGGGCCAGCCGGTCGCAGCCGATCTTCGTGTTGACGAAGACGATGGCCGACTCCTGGCTGCGGCGGAGGTACTTCGCGAGGAAGGCCACCTTCTCGCGAGCCGGGAGAATGCGCGCCTCGTGGGAGATGGTCTTGGCCGGTCCGCGGCGGGACCCCACCTGCACGAACACCGCGTTTGGCGCGAGCGCGTCGGCAAATCGCATGACTTCCTCGGGCATCGTCGCCGAGAACAGCATCGTCTGCCGGTTGGCCGACGGGGGCATGGCCTCGGCGATGCGCCGGACGTCGGGCCAGAAGCCCATGTCCATCATCCGGTCGGCCTCGTCGAGCACGAAGACCTCGAGCTTCGTGTAGTCGCCCACGCCGCTTCGCATGTGATCGAGCAGCCGGCCTGGCGTCGCCACCACGATGTCCACGCCCGCCTTGAGGGCGCGTTCCTGCGGACCCATGGGCACGCCGCCGTAGACCGACATGCTCGCAATGGGCGCGTGGTAGCTGAAGCCCTGGATTTCGTCGTCGATCTGCGTGGCCAGCTCGCGCGTCGGCGCGAGAATGAGGGCGCGGGTCGAGTCGTGCGAGGCGCGGGGGCCAGCCTCACGATCTTCGCGAAGCAGCCGCGACAGGATCGGCAGCACGAAGGCGGCGGTCTTGCCCGTGCCCGTCTCGGCGCAGCCAATGACGTCGCGCCCGGCCATCGCGTACGGCAGCACGGCGCTTTGCACCGGTGTCGTCTGGACGTAGCCCCGATCTTCGAGCGCGGAGAGCAGCGCCGGCTCGCTCACCAGCGCCGCGAAGGGCAGCGGCGCCGGATCGAATGGCGCAGATTCCCGCTCGGGTGCGGTTCTCGTCGGGCCCGGCTGCGCCGGCCGTCGGCCGGCGCCGCGGCCACGTCCCGGGCGGCGACGGCGTTGGGTATCGGAGGGTCGTGTTTCGTGTGACAAATTCAGCGCGCGCGGAAGGTGATGATGCCCCGGACGGGGTCGTACGGCGAGACGCCGACGGTCACTCGGTCACCGGGCACGACTTTGATACGGAAACGGCGCATCCGGCCGCTCAACTGGGCCAAAACCTCGTGGCCCGAATCGACTTGGACCCGGTAGAGCCCGCCGCTGTGGACGGCAACTACCGTGCCCTGTACGTCTATCAGGTCGTCCTTGCTCAAATTCGCGGTCCTCTCAACCGAGTAAGTATGACATACAACGGCGTGAGGCTCGGCGCGTGCGTCCCGGCGGCTAGGTCCTGCGGGCGCCTGGGAGGGCCTTGACGGCCTCTTCGACTTGCTCTGCAAGCGTCCCGTAGTCTGCGCCTTCCGCGACGATCGCCGGGCCGAACGTGACCCGGACAGGACCACGTTTCGGAAACCGCATCCCGCGACGCAACACCGCGTCGAGCCCGTCGAGTCGCACCGGGACGATTGGCAGGCCCAACCGGGCCCCAATCATGCCTACTCCCGGCCGGAACCGCGCGATCTCTCCGGTCATCGTGCGCTCACCCTCCGGGAAAATGAGGATGCAGTAGCCGCCTGCGGCGACCTCGCCCATGTACCTGAGCGCGTGGCGCGTGCCGGCCTCCCGCTGAGGCAGCGGAAACGCGTTGAAGAACTGGCAGGCCAGGTAATAGCTGAGGCTGTTGGTGCTCCAGGCCTTCCAGCCGTACTTCGTCCGGTTGAAGTGCGCAGCAAAGAGCTCCTTGGCCATGGCCGGCGCAACCCGGTAGCGCCACGCCGCCGGAAGCGAGAGGAGGATGGCGGGAACGTCGAGCAGACTCTGGTGATTGGACGCGAAGATGACCGGTGCCCGAAGGTCCGCGAGGTGCTCGAGGCCGGCCGTTTCGATGTGCATGAAGATCCTGCCGAGCGGCAGGATCCACGTCGGCAGGCTGACGCGCCTCAGCCACCACGACGGTCGCGTCCGGTTCCAGGCGGGGAAGGGGAAGGCGCCTCCGGCCGTGTCGTGATCGGTGTCGGCCGGTTGCGCGGCGCCCGCCGCGTCAGCAGCCCGTGGCAGGCCTGCGGTGACCGATGTGTCGGCGACGAGCGACCCCAGGTCGGCCACGGTCGTCGCCGAGGCCAGTTGGGACTCGTCGAGCGTCGTCTGAAACGCCTCTTCGAGGGCCATCAGAAGCTCGACCCTGTCGAGGGACGTGAGGCCGAGCTCGGCGAGCGACGTGTCGGCGGTGACCGGCCGTCCCGAGGCGAAGCGAGCGACGACGTCGGTTACCGACTGACCGGAGGTGCCGTGCGTGGGTGCCGGCAGTTCGCCGCTCGCCCAGCGCTGAATTTCCCGCCGCTTCAGCTTGGCCGTGCCTTCGGTCCGCGGCAGGGTCTCGCCCGGCCAGATCGCCGCGCTCCGCACCCGCTGGTGGTTCTCGAGCCCGGCGTTGGTTCCGCGCACGATGGCTTCCACGTCGGCGCCCGGCTCGACCACGAGGACGGCGTGCACGCGTTCCTCGCCGTCGACGGGCACGCCCACCACGGCCGCGTCGAGCACGCCCGGCTGCGCGAGGATGGCGCGTTCGACGTCTTCGGGGAAGACGTTCAGGCCGTCGGGCGTGACGATCATCTCCTTCTTCCGGCCCTTGATGACGAGCCGGCCTGCGCCGTCGATTTCGCCGATGTCACCCGTGTGAAACCAGCCGTCGGTAAAGGCTTCAGCGGGATGGATCGGCGTCGGACTGCCGGCCTGGAAGTACCCGGTCGTGACGTTGTCGCCGCGCACGAGGATCTCGCCGTCCGGCGCGATGCGCACCTCGACGCCCGCGATCGGCGTGCCCACCGTGCCTTTCGACGCGCGGAACGGGTGGTTGAGCGTCACGACCGGCGCGGTCTCCGTCAGTCCGTACCCCTGCACCACGACGAATCCGAGCTTGCGCCAGAACGCCTCGAGATCCGGATCGAGCGGCGCCGCTCCGACGAGGAGCGCCCAGAACTTCCAGCCGAAGAGTCGATGCACACGGCGGTACCGCCACCATCGCCACAGCCAGTGGCGGCCGGCGAGCTGGTCGGGTTCCAGGGTCTCCGGCGCCAGACGCTCCACGTGGTGCCTCAGCACGTCGAGCACCTTGGGCACCGAGACCAGCACCGACACGCGGCGCGACTTGATCTGCCGCACGATCTCGGTTGGGCTGTACCCGTGCGAGAACACGACCGTTCCGCCGAGCATCGGGGGGACGAACGTGGCGAGAGACTGTCCGAACATGTGACTGAGCGGCAGGAGGTTCAGGAAACGAACCGGATGAAAGGGCCGCTCGTACCGCAAGTACTTCTTCACCTCGCGCTCGATCGGGACGATGTTGGCGAGGACGTTCCGGTGGGTGATGGTCACGCCCTTGGGATCGCCGGTGGCCCCGGAGGTGAAGATGATCTCGACGAGTGAGCCCGGTTGCGCCTTCCAGGGCTCGGGCTCCGGCTCGCCCGGTCGCACGGTCGGCTCGTCCCCGAGGCTGATGCAGTCGGCGAGCCGCCAGACGGGCGCGGGGACGGTCGGCCGGCGGTGCCACTTCGTCGCCGACAAGCACGGCCCGAGCCGAGACGATGCCGGCGATTCGAGCCACGAGGTCCGCCGAGGCACGAAAGTCCACCGGGACGATGACGACACCGGCGCGCATGGCCCCCCACATGGCCGCCACCCATTCGTTCCGGTTCTCCGACCAGATGACGATGTGCTCGCCGGGCGCGAGTCCCTCGGCCACCAGCCGTCGGTGAAACGCCTTCGCCGCCGACGCCAGCTCGCGGTACGTCGCCTGGCGCACCGAGTAGCCGTTGTCGTGTACCAGGAACGGCCCGTCGAGTCTGGCAAAGTCCTCGAAGAAGTCGAGGAGCGTGTTCCGGACCATGCGGACATAATACGGGGACACGGAACGTCCTGCGTGGCTCGTGCTCGGCGTCGGTCGAGCGAGATGAGACTGACGGTGTTCCGGCGACATGGAGGAGAGGCATGCGAAAGTCGGGGATGACGACGCTTGCGGCAGTGGTGGTGGCCGGCACGGTGCTGGGAGCCCAGGCGCCTGCGCAGGGAGGCGGTCGCGGTCAGCAGGTTCCGCCGGTCGAGGTGGCGTGGAATGACGCGCTGCCGCCGGGGACGGCCGACCATGTGACGCGCGCGCTGGCCGAGTCGTCGCGTCACGGCGAGTGGGTGGACATCAGGATGTCCGATGGCACGGCGCTCAACTCGTGGGTCGTGTATCCGGAGCGCGCAGACAAGGCCGGCGTGGTCCTTGTCATTCACGACATCCGCGGCATGAGCGACTACGCCCGGGCGCTTGCCGACCAGCTCGCGCAGGACGGCTTCATCGCGATCGCACCCGACTTTCTGTCGGGCAAGGGGCCCGACGGCGGCGGCACGGCTTCACTCGGCGCCGCGGTGGGCCAGACGATGCGGACGCTCACCGTCGCCGACGTCGTCAGCCGGCTCAATGCCGCGATGGAGTACGGCAAGTCGCTTCCGGCCTCGAACGGCAAGACCGGGGTCGTGGGGTTCTGCTGGGGCGGCACCCAGAGTTTCGCCTACGCGCTGGCCCAGAACGGGCTGAATGCGGCGGTGGTCTACTACGGCAACGTGCCCGGCTCGTCGGCCGATTCGGTGCCGGAGGCCGAGATGGCCAACATCGCGGCGCCGGTGCTCGGCCTGTATGCCGGCAACGACGCGCGCATCAACAGCACGCTGCCGCCGACGATTGCCGCGATGATGAAGCTCGGCAAGACCTACGAGTTCCACACCTTCGAAGGCGCCGGGCACGGCTTCATGTTCAGCCAGGCCGGCGCCGCCGGCGCGAACCTGAGCGCGGCCGAGCACGCCTGGCCCATCACGCTCAGGTTCTTCCGGAATCACCTGCGATAGAGCGATCTCGAGCAGGGTCCGGGGCGGGTCAGCGGACGCTCACGCCGACGGCGATGACCATCACCGTCTGCTTGCCTCGCGCGCCGACCACGGCGGTCGGTTCCGAAGGGCGTGTGGCATAGAAGCGCACGTCGAACGTGAAGGCCAGGTGCGGCCGCGTGAACCAGCGCCCGCCGCCGCCGTAGTTGAGGGTCATGGCGCGCGCGCCGTCCGGCGAATCGACGTCATCCCACGTGTCGAACGCCAGCGGGCCGATGCCGCCCGACAGATAGCTCCAGCCGTCGCGGTGGCCGAAGTTGAGCGACACGTGGGCCGAGAGGCTCTCGAAGCGCCTCGCCATCGTACGGGCCGGCGTGGTGTCGTCGACCGGAATGATGTCCGCGTGTGCCGTCGAGTAGAGCCACTCGCCGCCGACGCCGAGCGCCCAGCCCCGACGACGGATCGGATAGATGTGTGCGCCCGCCGAGATGCCCAGCCCGCGCCCCGGCAGTTGTGAGGGATTCACGCCGAGGCTCGCTGCCGTTTGCTCACTCTGGCCGAGCAGAGGAAACGCGCCACGCACGTCCACGACGTACAGCGAGAGTGGATCGCGCGGCGGCGCCTGGGCCGACGCGGCCGGCGGCCCCACGAGGCCGATGAGCGCGACCACCACGGCGGCGACTGCCGGTCGGAGCATCACCGGAGAGCGTACACCAGATACAATCCGCGTCATGCCGCTCGTCACGCTCGATGCCATTCACGATGCCGCCGCGCGCATCAGCGCGACTGCCCGACGGACGCCGGTGCTCGACGCCTCGCACCTGGCCGAACGCCCCCTGTGGTTCAAGTGCGAGTCGCACCAGCCGGGTGGCGCGTTCAAGATCCGCGGGGCGACGAACATGCTCATGCGTCTCGATGCCGAGGCGAGGGCGCGCGGCGTCATCACGTACTCGTCGGGCAACCACGGTCAGGCCGTTTCGCTGGCTGCGTCGCGGCTCGGCGTCGCGGCGGTCATCGTGATGCCGACAACGGCCCCGGCCGTCAAGGTGGCAGGGGTCAAGCGCTGGGGCGCGGAGATCATCCAGGAGGGCACGACGTCGCTCGACCGGAAGATCCGCGCCGAAGCCGAAGCGGCCTCGCGCGGCCTGACGATGGTGCCGCCATTCGATCATCCGTGGATCATCGAAGGCCAGGGTACATGCGGACTCGAAATCCTCGACCAGGTTCGCGGTGCCGACATCGTCGTCGCGCCCATCGGCGGTGGCGGGCTCATTTCAGGCGTCGCCGCCGCGATTCGCCAGACACAGCCCGACACACGGATTGTGGGCGTCGAGCCGGCCGGCGCCGCCAAGATGACGGCATCGCTCGCCGCCGGTCATCCCGTCACGATCGACCGGGCGGTCAGCATTGCCGACGGTCTGATTCCCGTGCGGCCGGGCGACCTCACGTTCGCGCACACGCAGGCCTTCGTCGACCACGTCGTCACGGTGACCGACGAGCAGATCGCGCGCGCCGCGCTCTGGCTCTTCCACGAGGCCAAGCAGGTCGTCGAACCGAGCGGGGCTGCCAGTGTCGCGGCGGTGTTATGGCCGGAGGAGGACAGCCAGCTGGCCGATCGGCGGGCCCGGGTCGTGGCCATCCTCAGCGGCGGCAACGTCGCGCCTGACACGCTCGCGGCGCTCTGAGCCCGCGGTGGGAGGCACTCCTGCCGCCAGCGGTTCATCGTCGTTTCGTTACATCCTCGCGGCCATCAGGGGGGTAGTATGGAGGGGCCGACACCAAACGGCTGCCAACAACCTCCAAGGCTGTATATCCCATGCGCGCAACGATGGCCGAGACACTCGATCGACAATCGCTCGTCGATTGGTACAACCGCAATCGCGCCCGGGCGGCGGAGCTCTTCGCACTCGTGGCCGACGAGGCGTATTTCACGCGGCCCATTGCCCTGCGCAATCCGATCGTCTTCTATGAGGGCCACCTGCCGGCCTTCAGCTTCAACACGCTGGTCAAGAAGGGACTCGGCCGGCCGAGCATCGACGCCCGTCTCGAGGACCTCTTCGCCCGTGGCATCGATCCGCACGAGTCCGTCGTCGACGCGAGAGCGCGCGGGAACGAGGCCGACCTCTGGCCGAGCCGCGAACAGGTGCGGGAGTTTGTCGACGAGGCCGATCGGCAAGTACGCGACGCGATTCTGAACGGCGACATCGAACAGCCCGGTCATCCGCTGCTCGACCGCGGCGAGGCGGTGTTCAGCATCCTCGAACATGAGGCGACCCACCTCGAGACGCTCATGTACATGTGGCACCGCCTGCCACTCGCCGAGAAGCGGCGGCCTGCCGGATACCAGCCGCAGGTGGAGGGACGATCGCCCAGGCACGCCTGGGTCGAGGTTCCTGCCGGCCGTGCCATGCTCGGCGTCGACCGCGGCACGCTGCCGTTCGCCTGGGACAACGAGATGCCGTCGTACGCCGAGGACGTTCCGGCGTTCGCGATGTACCAGCACGACGTCACAAACGCCGACTATCTCGACTTCGTCGACGCCGGCGGGTACGCAGATGCCCGGTGGTGGCAGCCGGAGGACTGGGTCTGGATCCGCGAGGAGGCGATCGGGCACCCGAGTTTCTGGGAACAGCAGGACGGGCGCTGGTTCTGGCGCGGCATGTTCGACCGCGTGCCGCTGCCCGAGTCGTGGCCGGTGTGGGTCAGTCACGCCGAGGCGAGCGCGTACGCGCGCTGGAAGGGCCTGCGGCTGCCGACCGAGGCGGAGTTCCAGCGGGCGGCCTTTGGCTCGCCTGCGGGCGAGCCCCGGCGGTACCCGTGGGGCAACGAACCGGCCGATCCGTCTCGCGGCGTGTTCGATTTTTCCTCGTGGGACCCGGAGCCGGCCGGCACCCACAGGCACGGGCGCAGCGCCTGGGGCGTCGACGATCTGGTCGGCAACGGCTGGGAATGGACGTCCACCGAGTTCGCCCCGTTTCCGGGGTTCGCCGTGCTGCCGTCCTACCCGGAGTACTCGGCCGAGTTTTTCGACGGTCAGCACTACGTGATGAAAGGCGGCTCGCCTGCCACGGTCGTGGAGCTGCTGCGACCCTCGTTCCGGAACTGGTTCCGCGGACGCTATCCGTACGTCTATTCGAGCTTTCGCTGCGTTCGAGGTGTTGAGAGGTGAGCGGTCGGTCGTCGGCGCGCGTCTCGGCCCGGCCGCCGGCCGAAGAGGTCTCGACGAGGCAGTTTGCCCGGGACGTGGCTGCCTCCCTTACGCGCACCCCGCGGCAACTGCCGTCCCGGTACCTGTACGACGCGCTCGGGTCGGCGCTCTTCGAGGCCATCTGTCGGCTGCCGTGGTACCGCGTGACGCGCGCCGAGACGACGCTGCTCGAGCGACACGGCGCGGATATCCTCTCGGCCACCGCGCCGCTCACGGACATCGTCGAGCTCGGCCCGGGCAGCGGCGAGAAGCTGGCGACGCTCATGCGCGCCCGGCCGCCTGCGACCCCACTCCTGCGCGTGCACCTCGTCGATGTCTCGGCCGCCGCGCTCGCGCGTGCCTCCGGCCTGCTCGCGGGATTCCCCGACGTCCGGGTCGTGCTTCACCAGGCGCCCTACGAGGTGGGCATCTCGGAGGCCGGCCACGCGCAATCGGGGCCCGGCCGCACGCTCGGATTGTTCCTCGGCTCCAATCTCGGCAACTTCGACCCGCCTCGTTCCTCGGAGCTCCTGCGGCAGATCCATGACGCGCTTCGGCCGGGCGACCTGTTCCTGCTCGGTACCGATCTCGTCAAGCCCGAGCGCGATCTGCTGCTGGCCTACGACGATCCGCTGCAGGTTACGGCGGCCTTCAACCGCAACCTGCTGGTCCGCATCAACCGGGAGCTCGGCGGCACGTTCGACCTGGGGAGCTTCAGGCATCGGGCCGTGTGGAATGCGGCCGCGTCCAGAGTCGAGATGCACCTGGTCAGCACGCGGCCGCAACGCATCCGGATCCCCGGCGCCGATCTCGAGCTCACGATGACTGAAGGCGAGACGATCTGGACCGAGAGCTCCTACAGGTACACGCTCGCCGGTGTGGCGGAGATGCTCGCACGCGCCGGCTTCAGCGCCCGGGAGGCCTGGGTGGACGGCCCAGCCCAGTTCGCCCTCACGCTCGTCGAACGCTGAGCCGCCAATGCCGGCGCCCGCCGGTCGTCCGGCCGGCCGGTTTGTCGGCGTTCTCGCCTTGGCTGTACGATAGCCGCGCGCGTTTCTATGTGCGGGATCTTCGGTTTCGTCGGCGCTCCCGGTGCCGTCGGGGACAATTCCTCCATTCAGCAGGCGGTCCGCGCCCTGATTCGACTGTCGGAGCCGCGAGGCCGCGAGGCGACCGGGCTGGCCCTGGCGCTCCCCGACGAGATCGCCGTCTACCGTCGCCCGATGGCGCCCAGTCGCGTGCTCGCGCACCCGGGCTTCCAGCGATTCCTGGATGAGACGATCCCGGCAGGGCAGGTGTCTCTTGCCGAATCCGAGCTGGCGGTTCTGGGACATTGCCGGCTCGTGACCAACGGGACCCAGGCGATCGAGGCGAACAACCAGCCCGTACTCACCGACCGCGTCGTCGGTGTGCACAACGGGATCATCACCAATCCGAATGCGTTGCTCGACGAGCTCGGCACGCACGCTGATGCGGTCGAGCTCGATTCCGAGGCACTGTTCCGGCATGTCTCCGCCGGACTCACCGCGCACGGTTGCCTCGACCGTGCGCTCGAGACCACCTTCGCGCGGCTCGAAGGCGAAGCCTCGATCGCGATGCTCGCGCGGGAGGAGAACGAGCTCGTGCTCGCCACCAACAGCGGATGCCTCTATTACGCCGAGGCGGCGGACCGGCGTATCGTGGCGTTTGCCTCCGAGGCGTACATCCTCGAGAAGTTCCTCCAGGGTGGCTACCTCTGGCCCGGCGAGGCCGCCGTCAGGCACCTTCAGCCGGGCCGCGCGCTCCGCGTGGCGCTCGGCACAGGCACCGGCGTCGGGCTGGAGCTCGGCAGCCGGAACGGCGACCGGACCGAGGCTGGCCGGCCTGCCGCCGCAGGAGCGGGGCCGCAGGCCACGAGGCGGAGGGCGCTCGTCGAGCGCACGCACGCGCAGGGCGACCTGCGGCGATGTTCGAAGTGCATTCTGCCGGCAACCCATCCGTTCATCACGTTCGACGACGACGGTGTCTGCAATCTCTGCCACGAGCACGAGACGCAGCAGGTCGCCGGCCGCGAGGCGCTCCTTCGCGAGCTGGACCGCCATCGCCGCTCGGACGGCAGCCCGGATTGCATCGTGGCCTTCAGCGGTGGGCGCGACAGTTCCTACGGGCTTCACCTGCTCAAGGCCGAGCTCGGGATGACGCCGCTCGCCTTCACGTACGACTGGGGGCTCGTCACCGACCTGGCGCGTCGGAACCAGGCGAGGCTCTGCGGCGCGCTCGGTGTCGAGCACGTGATCCGCGCCGCGAACATCCCGGCGCAGCGTCGCTACATCCGGAAGAACCTCGAGGCGTGGCTGGCGCGGCCGCGCCTCGGCATGATTCCGATCTTCATGGCCGGCGACAAGTTCTTCTACAGCCATGCCCGGGAGCTGAAGCGCGAGACCGGGATCGACCTCGTCGTCTTCTGTGCCGGCAACGAGCTCGAGCGCACGCCCTTCAAGACCGGTTTTGCCGGCGTGCGCGAGAACAACTACAGCAACCGCCTGTTCGGCCTGGCGATGGCCAAGAAACTCCAGCTCGCGGCGTACTACGGGCGGCAGTTTCTCGCCAACCCCCGGTATTTCAACGAGTCGCTCGGCAACAGCTTCCGGTCCTTCCACGCCACGTTCGTCGGCGTCGACGACTTTCTCTACCTCTACAACTACGAGCCGTGGGAGGAGGAGACGATCAACCGCACGCTCATCGATCGGTACGGCTGGGAGACGTCGCCCGAGTCGTCGAATACCTGGCGCATCGGCGACGGCTACACCGCCTTCATCAACTACGTCTACCACCGCGTGGCGGGCTTCAGCGAGTTCGATGCCTTCCGCAGCCACCAGATCCGCGACGGCGTGCTCGACCGGGCGACGGCGCTCGCGCTCGCGGAGGCCGACAACCGGCCGCGGCTCGGCGAGCTCCGCGAGTTCGCGCGTCTCATCGGCTTCAACCTGGAGGAAGTGCTCTCGCGGGTCGACGAGATCCCGAAGATACGCCCCAGGGCATGACCGATTCGCCGGCATTCGGGCGCCTGATCGCGGGGCATGCGGCGTGGAATTTCGCCGCGCTGGCGGTGACGGCCGCCACTGGCGCCGTCATGACATTCGTCATGGCGAGCGCGCTCGGCACGGCCGCCCTCGGCGTCTTCGCGCAGCTCTACGCGATCCACGTCATCGCCACCCAGGTCGCGGTCTTCGGGGCGCACGACTCGGTGCAGAAGCACGCCGCAGAGCACGCCGGCCTCGGGCGGGGCGATGACGGCGTCGTCATCGGAGCGCTCAGGGTCGTGCTCGTGTCCGCCCTGTTGCTCGCGGCGGTGCTCGTCGCCGCCGCCCCGGCGTACGGCCAGTTGGTGTCGAGCGCGGACGTCGGACTGGGCCTGAACCTCGTTGCGCCCGGCATCGTGGCGTTCGCGCTCAACAAGGTGCTCTTCGCCGCGATCAACGGACGAGGAGCGTTGCGCCTCTACGCGTGGATGCAGATGGCGCGCGCGGTCTTCGTTCTCATCGCCCTCGCGGTCATCGTTGCCCTCGGGGCGCCGGTCTGGGCGGTTGGCGGGATCTTCGCCACGGCCGAACTGGCGCTCCTGCCGTGCCTGCTGGCCGCCGTGCGCCCGTCGACGGTCCGGGCCGGGACCTCGGGCAGGGGCTGGGCGCGCCGCCACCTGTGGTTCGGCGGCCGCGGGCTGGTCAACGGCATCCTGCTCGAGACGCACCTGCGCGTCGACGTCATGACGCTCGCCTACTTCGTTTCGGACGAGGCGATTGGCGTCTACGCGTTTGCCGCGCTCTTCGCCGAAGCGATCTACCAGGTGCCCGTCGTGATCCGCACGGTCGCGTACCCGATGCTGGTGCAACTGGCCAGCCGGGGCGACCGGTCCGGTCTGGCACAGGCGGTCCGACGCCTGTCACTCTCGAGCGGCGTCGTTTGCGCTGCCGCAGCCGGCCTGGTCGGAGTAGGCTATCCGCACGTGGCGGCCTGGTTCGATCCGGAGTTCGTGGAACGTGGCTGGCCGGTGCTGCAGGTGCTGCTCGCCGGGATGGTCGTCTACGCGTTCTTCGTGCCGTTCGACCAGTTGCTCCTGCAGAGCGGCTTCCCGGGCCGGCAGAGCGTGCTGATGACGCTCTACGTTGCCGCCAACGTCACCCTCAACGTGCTGCTCATTCCACGCTTCGGGCTTCTCGGCGCCGCAGCTGCCACCGCCGCGGCGCTCGCGGCGGCGGGCGTGATGCTGCTGGCGGCCTCCTGGGCCTGGCTTGGCTACCGGCGCAGCGTGCTCCTCTATCGGTCCGCGGCCGCATGACGCCAGACCTTCATGCAGGCGTGCCGGCAGGCGTGCGCGAGCGCGGCTGGCGGATTGCCGTCGTCATTCCGTGCTATCGGGTGCGGGATCACGTCCTCGGCGTCATCGAGACGGTCGGGCCGGAATGCGCCTCGATCTATGTGGTCGATGATGCGTGCCCCGAAGGGACAGGGCGGCATGTCGAAGAGCACTGCCGCGATCCCCGCGTTCGCGTGATCTACCACGAGGTCAACGGCGGCGTCGGCGCGTCGATGGTGACCGGTTACCGCGCGGCCATGGCCGATGGCGCCGACGTCATCGTCAAGATCGACGGCGACGGGCAGATGGATCCGGCCGACGTGCCGAAAATCGTGGCGCCCATCATCGAGGGCCGGGCCGACTATGTGAAGGGCAACCGGTTCTTCAATCTCACGCACATCCGCCGGATGCCCGTCGCGCGCATCATCGGCAACGCGGCGCTTTCGTTCATCACGAAGTTCTCGTCCGGTTACTGGGACATCTTCGACCCGACCAACGGCTACACGGCGATTCACACGGCCGTCGCCCGGTTGCTGCCGCTGTCCGGGTTGTCGTCACGGTACTTCTTCGAGTCGGACATGTTGTATCAACTGGGTCTTGTCGGCGCGGTCGTGCGCGACGTGCCCATCGACGCGCGGTACGGCAACGAGCGAAGCGGCCTGCGGCTGTCGGGCGCCGTCGTCCGCTTCAGCGTGAACCACGCGGCCAACACCGTGCGGCGGCTCTTCTACAACTACTTTCTCCGTGATTTTTCTGCGGCCTCGGTGGAGCTCGCGCTCGGCGTGGCGCTCGTTGGATTCGGCGTCGTCTTCGGCGCCACGCAGTGGGTGGAGTGGAACGCCCGCGGCGTCGGCGCCTATGCCGGCACGGTCATGCTGGCCGCGCTCCCGGTGATTCTCGGGACGCAGCTGATGCTGGCGTTTGTCAGCTTCGACGTCTCGCGCGTGCCCCGCAACCCGGTCTATCCGCAGTTGCTGCGCCGGCAGGGCGCCGAACGCGCGATCCGGCCGCCCCGCGAGTCATGACCGACGTCACGTTCGCCGTGGCCGCCGTCCTGTGGGGCGTGCTGCCGGGGTTGCTGCTCGTGCGCGCCCTGCGCCTCGAGGGATCGCTCGTCGAGCATCTGGCCGCGGCGCCCGGATTATCGCTGGCTCTGGTGGCGTTTTCGGCCTACGCTGCCGAGCTCATCGGATGGCCCGTGCGGCCGCTTCCGGTAGCCGGCGTGGTTGCGGGACTCTGCCTGCTCGCGCTCGGGAGCCGTCGGCTGGGGACTCGCCGGCGCCAGGCGCGTTCCGACACGCCGCCCGCTGGCGGCATGTTTGCCGATCCGCGGCCCGCGCTTGCCCCCTGGCTGGTCCTGCTCCTGCCGTTCGTCGTGTTCGCCCAGCTCGAGCCGGTCACCGCATTTCTGCTGGTGCCGCCGACCATGCACGACGGGCTCGACCACGCCAACTGGTTCCGGCTGATTGTCGAGACCGGCTCGCTCGACCCGCACGTGCTGCTGGCGCCGCCACTGGCACCTGACGGGAGCCCCGGCTACTACCCGTACGGCATGCATGCCGTGCTGGCGCTGGTGGCCCAGACGACCACGCTCGACCCGATGGTCGTCCTGATGCGCGGGCTGATGCTTACCAGTGCCGTGCTTCCGCTCTCCGTCTACGCTCTCGTGGCGCTCGTCTCCGGCCGGGGCTGGCCGGCAATGACCGCGGCGGCGGCGTCCCTGATGTTCTGGTGGCTGCCGTACCAGGTCTGGGGGTGGGGCGGCTACCCGCTGCTGGCGGGTGCCGTGGCGGCACTCCCCGTGAGCCGGCTCGCGTTGGCCGCCGCGCGGAACGCTGACCCGGGAGCACTGGCGGCAGCACTCGCCTGTGGCGTTGGGCTGCTCACGATTCACCCGTCGCAGGCACTCGCCGCGCTCGTCATCTCGACCACCGTGAGCGTGACGTGGGCAGTCTCGCGCATGACGGGCTGGCGGACGGCGGTTCCGTTTGTGGCCGGTCTGGTAATCGCCGGCGCCGGGCTCGCCTTCGGCGCCTCGCTCGCTGAGCCAATCGCCGCCTTCATGAGCAAGGCGGACGCTGTCGGCACGAGCCTCGCGGGAGATCCTCGATACGCCTGGCCCGTCGGCGTGTACACCCACCCGAACCCGCTGCTTCCTCCCGGCGTGCAGGTGACGCTCTCCGCCCTGTACCTCGCGGGGGTCGTCTTCGCCATCTGGCACCGCCGGCTCTGGCCCTTCCTGGCACTGCACCTTGCCGGCGCCGCGCTCGTCTTTCTCTCGCCGCTTCAGACGTCATGGACGAGTCTCTGGTACCACGCGCCGGAGCGCATCTGGTACCTCCAGTACGCGAGCCTGCCGGCGCTTGCCGCCTTCGGCGTCGCCGCCGTCGTCGCGGCTCTCGGGAGGCTCTTCGAACGATGGCGCCCGTTCGACTGGAACGCCGTGCTGTGGCCGGCGGCCGTCGGAGTTCTCTTCGTCACCGTCTATCAGCCTTTCGCCGCAGCGGCGTCGCGCCAGCTGTGGCTCTACGGGAACCGGAACGAGCACCTCACATTCGCCGACGCCCGCGTGCTCGCAGACTTCGCCTGGATTCGCGAGCACGTGCCGGCTGATGCCGTGCTGTTCAATGCGCCGGCCGATTGGGGACTGCCGCTGCCGTTCACGGGACGACGAACCGTGTTCTGGTCGGGCGGCTACGCGATCGATCCGTCGATCAACTGGAACCAGCTCCTGAGCATGCTGCGGGCGGGCGAGCCCCATGCCTCCCAGGCGGCAAGTGAGCTCGATCGGCTGGGCATCCGGTACGTCTACGCTGCATACCTCGACCCGGTTCTCGAAGCGGAAGGACGCCTGCCGCTTCATGGCGCCATGCTCGAAGGAGCCGTCGGACTCGAGCCACTCTACGCATCGGCGACGGCGACGGTCTGGCGTGTCCGCGAAACTCCGGACGGATGGCTCGGCATTCGGAACTCCGACCGCATCAGCTACCACGGGTTCACCGACGTGGAGGGAGATCCGGGACGCGAATGGCGATGGACGGCCGACTCGGGCCGCGTGCGCATCAGACCGGCCGGCGGTGGAGGTGGTCCCTGTTTTCTCCGGGTGCTCGGCCCGCCCGTCGACACGGTCGAGCTGCGCGTGAACGGGGATGTCCTCACGCCGACCGGCCGCGGATTCCTGCTGGCTTCGGCGCTGGCGACCGCGGACTTCTTCGACGTGATCGTCAGGCGCGCCGACGCGCCGGCCGTGAGCCTTCCGCCCGATCAGCCGCCGCCAATCGGCGTGCGGATCACCGACATCGCGCTCCTCTGCGCAGGAGGCTCCTGATCGGGCTCGGCTCCAGATTCGACGAGGACGAGATCGAGGGCGTCAGCTCTCGTCGGACATCCTCACCGACGTCACCTTCTCGAGCAGCGTCACGATCGACGGGGCCGTGGCGTCGGGGTCGGCGAACACGAACCCGGTGACGAAGAGCGGCAGACCGTTCGGCGAGACGGACGGGCGGCAGTGAAGGCTCTTCGCTTCGAGAATGGCCGTCCAATCGTCGGCAGCTGTAAATCGCACCGGTTCGGTCGCGCCCGTAGGCACCGGTTCCATGGTCTCCACCGAGAAGCCGCCGCTGCTGACGTCGCGGATGCGCACCGGCAGGTCCTGAGCGACGAGCGTCGCCACGAGCCGGCCTGAGGCAAGAAAGCGGGGATGACGCCGGCGCTCGGCGCCGTCCGATCCGGATGGTGAGTGCGAATGGGCGTGGGTCACGGCACCAGTCTACCTTCTACGGGCGCCGATGGAACCAGCCGCAGCGCCCGTCCGTCCATTCCCCCGGGGTTGAAACGTGGGGACATTCATTCGCGACCTGCGGCACGGCGTTCGTCAGCTCATCCGGCGGCCCGGCTTCACGCTGGCCGCCGTTGGTTCGCTGGCGCTCGGCATCGGGCTGACCACGACGCTCTTCAGCGTGGTCAATGCCGTCCTGCTTCGTGACACACCGATTGCCCACCCCGAGGAGCTCGTCGAGGTGTATTCGAAGCTCAGCGAGGAATTCCCGGAGCTCACCACCTCGTATCCGGACTTTCTGTCAATCAGAGAGAGCGTCGACGCGTTCGAAGGCGTCGCCGGACACTCGTTCGTGCGGGGCATCCTCGACACCGGCGATCGGCCGCTCCTCGTGACCGGCGAGGCGGTGACCGACGGCTACTTCGAGGTGCTCGGCATCACGCCCGCGATGGGCCGCCCGTTTCGTGTCGATGAGAACCGCGCTCCTGGCGCGGCGCCCGTGGTCGTGCTCGGCCACGGCCTGTGGCAGCGTAGTTTCAGCGGTCGGGCGGACATCGTCGGCACCCGCGTCAACCTGAGCGGGCTCGACTACACCGTGATCGGCGTGGCGCCGGCCGCGTTTCACGGGACGATTCCGGGCATTCCGGCCGACTTCTGGGTGCCGGCGATGATGGTCGAGCAGCTCGAGTTCTCGGGCATGCAGGCGACCTCCGACAACGACCCGGGCACGACGCGGCTCGACCGCCGCGGCACCCGCTGGCTGTTCGTCAAGGGCCGGCTGGCCGACGGACGCACGACCGAGCAGGCACGGAGCCAGCTCGAGGCGGTCTTCGCGCGGCTCGCCCGCGAGTACCCGGATCTCAATGAAGACGTCGGGGTCACGGTGCTGCCGGCCTCCAGCATTCGCTTTCATCCGATGCTGGACGGCTACGTCAAAGCCGCGAGCGCGGGGCTCCTGGCCGCGGTGGGGCTCGTGCTGCTCATCGCGTGCGCCAACGTGGCGAACATGCTCCTCGCGCGCGCCACGTCTCGTCGTCGCGAGTTGGCGATCCGAGCCGCCATCGGCGCCGGTCGCGGGCGCATCGTGCGCCAGTTGCTCAGCGAGGGCCTGATCCTGGCCGCGGCCGGCGGGCTTGCGGGCACCCTCATCGCAATGTGGGCCGGCCGCGTGATCTCGGGATTCGGTACGAACGTGTTTCCGTTCCCCGTGGATTTCCAGGTCTCGCTCGACCCAACCGTCCTCGCCTTCGCCATCACCATTTCTCTCGCGACGGCCGTCGTCTTCGGTCTGGCGCCGGCATGGTCGGCGTCGAGGCTGCAACTCGTGCCCGCGCTCAAGGAGCCGACCGGCGACCAGACCGGCGGCCGGCGTCGCATTTCGCTTCGTGACGCCCTCGTCGTCGGCCAGCTTGCGCTGTCACTCGTGCTGCTGGTCTCCGGTGCGCTCCTGACGAGGGGCCTTCTGACCGCGCGCGGAACCGATATCGGGTTCGATCCATCGCCCGTCGCCTCCCTGGGGTTCAATCTGCAGATGAACGGGTACGACGCCGATCGGGCGGCGGCCTTCAGAACGCGCGCGATCGAGGAGATCGGTGCTCTGCCTGGGGTCGAGGCGGTGTCGACCTCGACCCGGTTGCCGCTGGCGCCTGACATCAACATGACGGGGATCAAGGTCATGGGCTTTCATCAGCCCGACGACGATGCCTCGCTCGTGGATCAGGTGTCGGTGGGTGCTGACTACTTCACGGTCGTGGGCGTGCCGATCGTGTCGGGCCGTGCTTTCAGTGAGGATGATGTCGCGCAGGCCCGTCCCGTCGTCATCGTCAACGAGACGCTCGCCCGGCAGTATTGGCCCGACGGGTCGGCCGTCGGGCGCCTGATCTACCAGGGGGATTTCGATCAGGATCCGCTGGAGATTGTCGGCGTGGCGCGCGATCACAAGGTCCGGTCGGTCGGCGAGGATCCACGGCCCTACATCCACATGCCGATCGGCGCCTCCCGGCGCATCTCGCTCATCGTCCGCACGTCGACGCCCGCCTCGGCGGCCCTGCCGATGCTGCGCCAGGCCCTGTGGCGGCTCGAGCCCAACATCGTCTTCACCGAGGACGTGTCCGCCTCCGAAATCGCCGCGACGACGATGGCGCCGACGACCATCGGCGCGGGCGTCATCGGCGCGTTCGGCGCGCTCGCGCTCGGGCTTGCGGCCATCGGACTCTACGGGGTGATCGCCTACTCGGTGAGCCTGCGGACGCGCGAGGTCGGGATCCGCATGGCCCTTGGCGCCGCGCCGGGGGAGGTGCTGCGACTCGTGCTGAGGCAGGGCGGACGGCTGGCCCTGGTCGGCATCGCGCTCGGGACGCTCGCCTCGCTCGCCGTGGGGCGCGTGCTCTCGTCGCTTCTCTACGGCGTCAGTCCGATGGATCCTGCGGCGTACGCGGCAGCGGCCGCGCTGCTCGTGTTCGTGGCCGCGCTCGCCAACATCGCCCCGGCGCTCACTGCGGCGCGCATCGATCCGCTGAAGGCGTTGCGGCGCGACTGAAGCGGTTGCACCGAAGCGAAAACGGCTCTCATCAACGCGCGGGCGCCAGGTAATTCGTTCGGGCGCGCACGCTCAGGCCGGGCCGTCTCACCTGGACTTTCAGGCGATGCACCTTGCCGTCCCGTGCCGGAGCCTGGAAGGCCAGCAGGTACTGGTGGTGGAGCTCGTCGGCCACGCGCGCGAACGTCGCTCCGAGGTCATCGGTCCGCTCGAGGACGAAGTAGCCGCCGCCCCCGTCGGCCGCAAGCTTGTGGAGGTCCGGGTCGGGGGCCGAGGGCCGGCACGCGGGAATCGTCATCACGCCGCCGGTCGGCGGAATTGGCGGCAGGGTGCGTCCCGGCGGCGGGATGCGGATCCCCCCCGGCAGCGTGGGGACGCCGGGAATCCGGCGGCCTCCGATGGGACCGCCGCCGATGCGTCCACCGCGGCCGCGCGTGCCACCGCGGCGCTGGAAGAACAGCGAATCGAGACCGGCCGGCGCCGGCGCGGCGTCACAGGCCGTCGCGAGGCCAATCGCGTACACCATGACGTCCTCGCGCCGCGCCCGCTCGCGCACCTCGTCGAACTCCACTTCGAGCTGAGAGAACTGCGGGCTGTTCTTGCCGTCGCTGAAGAGCAGCAGCACGCGGCGTCCCTCCTCGCGCGAGAGCGCCTGCATCGCGGCTGACGTGGCTTCCCAGAGGGGCGTCGGGCCGCCCGACTGAAGCTCGTTGCGCAGGATGCGCACGAGCTCGCGCCGATCGCTCGTGAATGTGATCGGATCGATCTGGACGTAGCGGCTGAAGCTGCCGATTCTCGCGCGATCGTCGGGCAGGAGGTTGCCGACGAGCTCCTCGGCCGCCTCGCGCACGAGATCGAAGTTGGCCGTCACGCTGCCGCTCCGGTCGAGCATGATGACGATCGTGATCGGCTGCAGGTCGTCGGCGAAGATCGATATTGGCTGCCGCTTGCCGTTGTCGAGCACGTCGAAATCACCGGCCGTGAGGTCGGTCACGATCCGGCCGTCGGCGTCGACGACGGTGGCGTAGACGGAAACCAGATCGGTATTGGCCCGGAACTGCGGACCCTGCTCGGCGGCCGCGAGCAGGGCCCCGGCAGTCAGTAGTGTGCACGCGGTGAGGGCTGGAGATGTCATTTCCACCTCATCGAGGCGGCGTGGCTCCCTCAGTATAACCTCCGTCCCCTTTGAGCGGCAGGTCGTCCCTGTTGCCCCATTCCTCCCACGCCCCGTAGTAGTTCCGAAGCCGGTCATGGCCGATGAGGTGCAGCACGAACAGATCGTGCGACGCCCGCATGCCCACCTGGCAATAGGCGATGACTTCGTCGCCTGGCAGGATGCCCTTGTCCTCGTAGAGCCGGCGAAGGTCGGCGGCCGGCCTGAAGAGGTGGGTCTCCGGATCGAACGCGTCCTCCCAGTAGACCGGGATGGACGAGGGAATCGCGCCCCCGCGCCGGATGTTGCGGAGGTCGCGGCCCTCGATTTCATCGGTCGTCCGGGCGTCGACGATCTTCATGCCGGGCCGGTCGATCGCCGCCACGACGTCGTCTGCCGTCGCAATCCATGCGGGATTGGGCCGAGCGACGAATCCGCTTCCCGGAGCCGCGCCGCCACCCTGGGGGCTCGCTTCCGGCACGGCAGTCGAAACAGGGTGGCCGGCGGCCGTCCAGTGCGTCCAGCCGCCGTCGAGGAGCGCCACGTTCGCATGGCCGAAGTAGTTGAGGATCCACCACAGGCGCGCGGCGTAGATGCCGCCGCGTTCGTCGTAGGCGATGACGCGCGTGTCGTTCGTGATGCCGAGTCGGGCCATCTGCGACGCGAACGCCTCCACGCTCGGCAGGAATGTCGGCGGCGCCGTCGGATCGCGAATCTCGGCGTTGGCGAGATGCACGGCACCGGGCACGTGCCCGGTCTCGTAGCCGCGCGGGCGGAGGTCCACGATGCGCACGCCGGGATCGGCCCCGTGCTCGAGCACCCATTCGGCAGAGACGAGCAGCTCCGGCCGTGCGTAGCCGGTCTCGTCGGAGGCAGGAGGCGCCGCGCAGCCGATGGCGGCGATGGCGACGGAGAGCAGCAGGTGTCGGAGCCGGGTCAACATGCGGAACCTCCCGTGTCGGCCAGCCGTTCGCGCGCGGCCGCGAGCGCCTCGCCGAGTGTCGTGACCTCGCCGTCGAGCTGACGTTCGTAGACGGCCTTCAGGATGGCACCCATGCCCGGGCCGGGTTCGACGCCGAGCTCCATGAGGTGCCGGCCCATGAGGAGCGGCGCCGGCGCCCGGTGTTCGACGCCGAGCGCGCGCGCCCGCTCGAGGAACCAGTCCATGGCGGAGCAGTCGAAGTGCCCGCGCCGCCCATGGCAGTCCGCCTTCGCGAATCGCGCAAGCAGCTCGAGGTCGACTTTTTCTGCGAGCCGCCGGAACGCGCCGTCGGTGACCGGTGTCGGCGACTTCCTGAACGCGCTGGGCTTGAGGTGATGGGCCACCAGTCCGAGCACGGCGTGCCTGACGTCGAAGCCGTCGAACGAGTGCACATTGAGGCGGTCGAGCAGCGACGTGGCTGGACCCACACCGGCTTCCTCGTGCCCGGGCGAGCGAATGCGGCCGTCGATCACGGCCGTCGTGGCCGGCTTGCCGAGGTCGTGACAGACCGCGCCGAGCATCATGGCGAGCGCCGGCCCGCGCGCCATGCCGCTGATGCGGCCGCGCGCCTCGTCCACCACCATGAGCGTGTGGACCCACACGTCGCCTTCCGGATGCCATTCCGGCTCCTGCTCGCAGCCGACGAGAGCATGAAGCTCCGGCCAGAGCCGGGCGACGACACCGATGTCGAGTGCGAGGGCCAGCCCGGTCGACGGTCGTTCGGCGCGAAGCAGGAGCTTCTCCATCTCGCCCCAGATTCGCTCGGCAGGCAGGTCGTCGAGGGGAATCGACGCGCAAAGGACTCGCGTCGGCTCGTCCACCTCGAGGCTGAACCGTGCCACGAGTTGCAGCGCGCGCAGCACGCGCAGGCTGTCGTCGGTGAACGTGACCGGGTCGACGACGCGCAACCGCCTGGCGGCGAGGTCGTCGCGCCCGCCGAATGGATCGATCACTTCACCGGTGAGTGGATCGAGTGAGATCGCGTTGATCGTGAAGTCGCGCCGCCGGGCGGCGTCTTCGAACGACAGCGCGGGATCGCCTTCGACGACGAAGCCCTTGTGTCCGCGACCGATCTTCGACTCCCGGCGAGGGAGCGCGACGTCGATGTCGCCAACCTTGTAGACCGTGAACGCCTCGCCGACCGCGTCCACGCGTCCGAACGCACCGAGCAACGGACGCAGCTCGCCGGCCGGAATCCCGAACACTTCGAGATCCAGGTCCTTCGACAGCGTGCCCAGCCACGCGTCGCGCACCCAGCCGCCCACCACCATCGCGCGGCCGCCGGCCGACCGGACCGCACGGGCAATCGCCAGTGCCTGTTCAGGAACGTCCGGCAGCATGTGCCTCCGCGGCACGCGTCGCTCGCCGCGTGAACTTCGCGATGAAGCGGTCCGTCCGCGCCGGCGCAATCACGTTCATCACGGCTACAAACCAGGACTTGCGGTGCGTGTAGATCTCGGCCTGCGGCCGCAGAATGCAGGCCACGATGTCGTCGACGACGGTGTCGACGGGCTGCTTCGGTCCGTCGCCCTCGGTGACCCAGCCGAAATCGCGCGTGATGGTCGCCCGGAACTCCGTGTCGACGCTGACCGGGAGGATGACCGATGCCTGAAGGTTCGTGCCCACGAACTCCGCGCGCAGCGATTCGACCAGATTGATGACGCCGGCCTTGGCCGCGCCGTAGACGCCCGTGCCTCCGATCCCGCGCTTGCCCGCGTAGGACGAGATCGCGATGAGGTGACCGTGGCCCTGTTGGCGGAAGACCTCGAGGGCCGCGCGGGCCGTGTGCATCACGCCAAGCAGATTCACGTCGATGACACGGGCCATGTCGGCCGGCGTCGCCTGTTCGAGCGAGCCGTGATACCCGAGCCCGGCGTTGGCGATCATCACGTCGAGCCGACCCCACGTGTCGACGGCTCGCGCGACGAGCCGGCGCGTGTCTTCCGGACTTGTCACGTCGCCGGGCACGGCGATCGCCCGGCCGCCCGAGGCCGCCATCGTTCGGGCCAGCTCGTCGAGTCGCTCCGCCCGGCGGGCCAGGAGGGCCACCGAAGCGCCCTCCCCGGCGAGCCGGACGGCCGCGGCCCGGCCGATACCCGACGAGGCACCCGTGATGGCGACGACGCGATCCTCGAGGGGGCTCATGCGGGGATAGGGGACACGGCGAAAACGGGAAGCCGGCTTTCAGGCTGTCGTGCGTAGAATACTGCCAACGCCCGGCTCCCACACAGCAGACTGCCCATCATGAATCCACTGCCGCTCCTCGAAGCGCTCGTTTCGGTCAACTCGGTCAATCCCGCGCTCGTGCCGGGCGCGCCGGGGGAGGGCGCCGTCGCCGAGGTCGTCAGGCGCGGCATGACCGAGGCCCGGCTCGAGGTGTCGATCGAGGAAGCCG
Source organism: uncultured Acidobacteriota bacterium (assembly GCA_963752045.1). Classification (GTDB taxonomy): domain Bacteria; phylum Acidobacteriota; class Vicinamibacteria; order Vicinamibacterales; family SCN-69-37; genus DATKDF01. Next base: position 361,698 of record CAVVWN010000008.1, read on the forward strand.
CTCCGGGTCGGCCCAACGTGATCGGTGTGCTGGACGGGCGCGATCCCGGACCGGCCGTGATGTTCTGCGGGCACATCGACACGGTTGGCGTCGACGGGATGACCGAGCCGTTCCGGCCGCGCGTCGAAGGCGATCGGCTGTACGCACGCGGGGCCCAGGACATGAAGGGCGGGGTTGCCGCCATGATTGCGGCCGCGAGCATTCTCGCGCAGTCGTGGACCCGCGGCCGCCTGATTGTGGCGGCCGTCGCCGACGAGGAGCACCTGAGCCTGGGTGCCGAGGCGCTCGTTCGCACGTGGCGCGCCGACATGGCCGTGGTCACCGAGCCCACCGACCTGCGGCTGGCTGTGGGGCACAAGGGCTTTGCCTGGCTCGAGGTCGCGGTGCGCGGCCGCGCCGCGCACGGGAGCCGTCCGCTCGAGGGGCGTGACGCGATCCTGCGCATGGGACGCATGCTGTCGGCGCTCGACACGCTCGATCGCGACCTGCAGGCTCGACCCCCCGTGCCCTTCCAGGGAACGGCCTCGCTGCACGCGTCCTCGGTTGCCGGCGGGCGCGAGCTCAGCGTGTACCCCGACCTCTGCACGCTGCAGTACGAGCGGCGGACCGTCAGCGGCGAAGACGCCGACGTTGTCACGCGCGAAGCGCAGACCATCCTCGACCGGCTGCGCCGCGAGGATCCGGAATTCGAGGCGACGCTCCGGCCGCTGGCCTACCGGCCCGCCTATACGGTGGATGCCGCCCACCCGCTGCCGCGCGCCATCAGCCAGTCGCTCAGGCAGGCGGGGCTCGACGCCGAGCCGACCGGCATGTCGTTCTGGACCGACGCGGCCGTGCTCGCCGGCGCGGGCATTCCCGCGGTGCTCTTCGGCCCGGGCGGAGCGGGCCTCCACTCGATCAGCGAATACGTGAACATCCCGGACCTGACCGTGTGCCGGGACGTCCTCGTCGATGCGGTGAGACAGCTCGTGCGGGCGGGCTGACGGCGTCAGCGCTTCTCGCGGAGCACGCTCTTCAGCACGAAGCTGAGATTGGCGGGGCGCTCGCCGAGCCGACGCATGAAGTACGGGAACCACTCGGTGCCGAACGGCACGTAGACGCGCACGCGATAGCCTTCCGAGATGAGCGACGCCTGGAGGTCCCGGCGCACGCCGTACAGCATCTGGAATTCGAACGCGTCGCGGGACACGCCCAGGTTGCCGGCAAAGGACTTGGTGGCCTCGATCATCGCGGGATCGTGCGTGGCGATGGCTGGCGACACGCCGGCCGCGATGAGCGTTTCCATGAGCGCGACGAAGGCCGCGTCGACTTCGGCCTTCCGTTGAAGGGCCACGTCGCGCGGCTCGCGATAGGCGCCCTTGACGAGGCGGACGGTGGCGCCCATGCCATTGAGCCGCTCCACGTCGTCGGGCGAGCGGCGCAGGTAGGACTGGATGACGACACCCACGTTCCGGTACCCGATGTTCCAGACAGCGTCGAACGTCCGGAGCGTGGCCTCCGTGTAGGCGGAGCCTTCCATGTCGATTCGCACGAAGAAATCGTGGGCGCCTGCCGCCTCGAGCAGGCGCCTCAGGTTGTCGATGGCCGTCGCCGGGTCCACGTCGAGGCCCAGTTGCGTGAGTTTGACGGAGAGGTTGCGCGTGATGCCCGCGCGGGCGATGTCCTCGGTGATCGCGATGTAGGTTTCGGTGGCGTCGGCGGCGGCCTCGGTCGACGTCACGCTCTCCCCGAGAAGATCGAGCGTCACGACGAAGCCGTCCGACTCGAGCGCGCGCGCGGCGGCGATCGCCTCGTAGACCGATTCGCCCGCGATGAACCGGCGCCCGAACGAGTCCGCCTGGCGCATGCCATAGCGCGAGGCCAGACGCTTCAGGAGCGCACTGCCGGCCAGTGCCGTGAAGATGGCCCTTGGGATCGCGTCAAGCATCAGGGCCGGGTCTTCCGACGCGGGTCGACGAGGTGCTGGATCGAGCGGGCGTAGTACCGCAGGACGTGTCGGTCGCGCACGCGAACGACCGGCGGGGCGTCGACGAGGATGTCGCGCGCGGCGAGCATGGCCACGCCCTCCTCGACCGCCTCGCGTCCCGACGTCACGGCCAGGTTGGCTCCCGCCTCGGCGAGCCGGCCCACGAGCGTCTCGACCCGCGAGACGAGCTCCGTGCGCGCGATCGACGGCCGCATGGCTGAGGCGACAAGCGCGGTCGGCAGTACCTTGTGCAGGCCTCCTACGGCGGACTGGATGCGGTGGGCGAGCGCGACCAGCCCCTTGCGCGAGTCCGGATCGAACTCCGAGACCGGAATCGGCGCCCCGAACGTCACAAAGGCGCGGCTGCGGTAGCCCACGGCGTAGCGCACCATCTCGGCCACCTCCTGGGCGAACGGACGCGCGCGGTGCCGGGCGGCCTCCCGGGTCATGATTCGGTCTTCGAGCACGAGGTCGTAGGCGATCGCGAGCGGCACGATTGACAGGTCCGCGCGTCCGGCCTGCAACGCCGCCTGCAGCAGCCCGGTCTTCGGCGACTTCAGCTCCCCGGTGTAGCTCCGGCCGCCCTCGGCGTAGTAGAGCAGGTCGCGGCGCTTGAGCGTCTCGGCCACATAGGCCTTGAGCGTGGCCAGATACAGGGGGTCCTTGCTGTTGCGCCGGATGGGGATTGCCCCGGTGACATGCCGATGGAGCATGCCGAGGGGGCCCACGAACAGGTTGATGCCTGCCGCCAGCAGGGGCGGCCGGATGCCGTTGTCGTCGAGCACGAGCGGCTCGATCAGGTAGTCCAGGTGGCTCTTGTGGTTGGAGACGTAAACGACCCCCCCTCCGGCCGTCGCACGGGCGGGGTGTTCCAGGCCCTCCGGGATTCGCCTGACTTTTCGCAGGATCGGATACAGGGGATGCTGGAGCGCCCGATAAAAGTGGTATCGCTGCGTTGTCTGCAGCTCGTCGAGGTAGGCTTCGATTTGCCGGCGGGTATCGGTTTCGGAGGCCCCTTCGGCCCCTCGGACGTAGCGGGCGACGTCATCGCGTGCGAGAACGGCCTGTGTGATGTCGTCGGCGGACACGGTCTTGAGGCACTATAGTACTAGGTTCAGGGTCCCGGAGGCGCCGGGAGCCCGTCGGTCATGAGAGCGCACGGATGAGCGCAGCGGCGAAGTCGGTTGTCGAGGCTGTTCCCCCAAGGTCCCGTGTCCGCACCGATCCCTCTGAGAGTACCGTGGTGAGCGCGCGGCGAATGCGCTGGGCGGCGGCCTCCTCATGCAGATAATCGAGCATCAACACCGCCGAGAGCAGGAGCGCCGTGGGATTGGCGACGTTCCTGCCGGCGATGTCCGGGGCGGTGCCATGCACCGCCTCGAAGACCGCGACGCCTTCCCCCAGATTGGCCCCCGGCACCACCCCGAGTCCTCCCACAAGTCCCGCGCACAAATCAGACACGATGTCGCCGTAGAGGTTGGGCATCACCAGCATGTCGAACGTCTCCGGACGCATGACGAGCTGCATGCACGCCGCGTCGACGATGCGCTCGTCGAAGGTGATGTCGGGCCACGCGGTGGCGACGTCGCGGACCGTATCGAGGAAGAGCCCGTCGCCGAGCTTCATGATGTTCGCCTTGTGGATGGCCGTCACCCGCGTGCGGCCCTGACGCCGGGCGTACTCGAACGCGAACTGGGCGATTCTCCGGGAGGCTTTCTCGGTGATGATCTTCAGGCTCTCGACGACGCCGGGCACCACGACGTGTTCGAGGCCCGCGTAGAGGTCCTCCGTGTTCTCGCGGATGATGACGAGGTCGACGTTCTCGTACCGGCTCACCACGCCCGGCAGGTTTCGGACCGGGCGTACGTTGGCGTAGAGGTCGAGCGCCTTGCGGAGGCCGACGTTGACGCTCGTGAATCCGCGTCCGACCGGCGTCGTCACCGGTCCCTTGAGCGCGACTCCGGTCCGGCCGATCGAGTCGAGCAGCGCATCCGGCAGCGCCTGGCCCGTCCGCTCGAACGAGTGGATGCCGGCCTCCTGCCGATCCCAGTCGACGTGCACGCCGGCCGCGGCGATCACGTCTACGACGGCTCCGGTCACTTCCGGGCCGATTCCATCTCCGGGAACCAACGTAATGGTATGAGGCATCTTCGTTAGCATACGCGGCGGGTCCGGGTCTGCAAACCGCGGTCGGCAGGGCCGGTCCCATCATCCGGGAGGCACTCGTGACGATAACGGCGCACGGAGAAACAACGAGCAAGGAAGTCGAAGCGTTCATGGCGGGGGCAGCGGAGCGGAATCCGGCGCAGCCGGAATTCCTGCAGGCCGTCCGCGAGTTCGTCGAGTCGGTCATGCCGATGGTGCTCGACAGACCGTCCTACCAGCGCGAGAAGATCCTCGAGCGAATCACCGAGCCCGACCGGGTGATTGCGTTCCGCGTGGCGTGGCTCACCGACGCGGGAGAGATGCAGGTCAACCGGGCCTACCGCGTGCAGTTCAACAACTCCATCGGACCCTACAAGGGTGGCCTCCGCTTCCACCCCACCGTGAACCTGTCCGTCCTGAAGTTCCTCGGCTTCGAGCAGATCTTCAAGAACAGCCTCACCGGACTGCCCATGGGGGGCGCCAAGGGTGGCTCGGATTTCGATCCCAAGGGCAAGAGCGACACCGAGGTCATGCGTTTCTGCAAGACCATGATGACCGAGCTCTACCGCCACATCGGCGAGGACGTCGACGTCCCGGCCGGCGACATCGGCGTGGGCGGGCGTGAGATCGGCTACCTGTTCGGCCACTACCGCCGCATCGCGAACCGCGTCGCCGGCGTCATCACCGGGAAGGGCATCGCCTACGGCGGCAGCCTCATTCGCACCGAGGCCACCGGCTACGGCTGCGTGTACTTCGTCGAGAACATGCTCAACTTCCGGGGCAACACGCTCCAAGGCAAGACCTGCGTCGTGTCCGGCTCGGGCAACGTGGCCCTCTACACCGTCGAGAAGGCCATTCAGCTCGGCGCCAAGGTCGTGACGCTGTCCGACTCGGAAGGGTTCGTCTACGACCCGGATGGCATCACGCTCGAGAAGCTCGCCTGGGTGAAGGGGCTGAAGGAAGTGCGCCGCGGCCGGATCCGCGAGTATGCCGACCAGTTCAAGTGCGAGTTCCGGCCGGGCGAGCGGCCGTGGATCGTGCCGTGCCAGGCCGCCTTCCCGAGCGCCACGCAGAACGAAGTCGATCGGGAGGACGCCGAGCGGCTCGTGCGCAACGGCTGCGTCGCCGTTGGCGAGGGCGCCAACATGCCCTGTACGCTCGAGGCGACCGAGGTCTTCATGAAGGCCAATGTCGCGTTCGGCCCGGCCAAGGCCGCCAACGCCGGCGGCGTCGCCGTCTCGGGGCTCGAACAGAGCCAGAACGCCCTGCGCCTGTCGTGGGGGCGCGACGAGGTGGACCAGCGCCTGCGTCACATCATGAAGGACATCCACGACAAGTGCATCGAGCACGGACGCCGTGCCGACGGCAACGTGAACTACGTCGTGGGCGCCAACCGCGCGGGATTCGTCAAGGTCGCCGACGCGATGATCGCACTCGGCGTCTGACCCGGAGCTGCACGAGGCCGGCGCGGCAGCCCTGGCGGGCGCCGTGCCGGCTCGTGATCAGCCCGTCCTAGCCGGCCAGCCGGCCGGCGAGCGCGGCGGCGACCGTTTCGAGCAACTGGCGGTCGGCCGGGCCGAACGCCGACGGCCGGTCGCTGTCGATGTCAATCTCGCCAAGAACCCGGTCGCCCTGCATGATCGGGACGACGATCTCGGACCGTGTCTCCAGGCTGCAGGCGAGGTACCTCGGGTCGGCGTTGACGTCGTCGACGATGATGGTGGCTTTCTCCGAGGCGGCCGCGCCGCAGATGCCGCGACCGAACGGGATCCGCGTGTGCGGCGACGGCTTGCCGAGAAACGGCCCCAGCACGAGCTCGTCGCCTTCGACGAGGTAGATGCCCACCCAGGTGTAGAGCGGCAGCTGCGTCTTCAGGCGCTCGACGACGTGTTCCATGGCCGAGCGCGCATCGGGCGCCGACCCGACGGCATCGGTCAGTTGCTGGGCAAGGCCTTCGTGTACGTTGCGCATCGGTGCCCGGGTCAATGCGGGTCCTTCATCTCGAGCCACAGCATGCCGACTCCGACGACGAGCGTGATGCCCATGAGCGCGTTCGACAGGCCGTGCAGCCGGTTGAATTCGATCTTCCTCGCGTCGCCTTCATCGAGCGACGCGATCGCTCCCCCGGTGTCACGCCGGATCGCGTCGATTCTCGGCGCGAGGAGCAGGCCGCCCACGAGGCTCAGTCCCAGCATGCCGGAGGCGGCCGACAGGCGGACCGCGAACGGCCGGGGCCTCGGGCCGAGGACGCGGCGGATAATCAGCAACAGCACGAGCGCTCCGCCGAGGATCCAGGCCATCTGCTGGAAGCGGATGAACATCCCGCCGAAGAGCTCCGCGGCCAGCCCGCGCCCGCCGACCGGATCCTTGAGTTCCAGTACGGTGAAGAGCACGGGCGCGCCGACGCTCCCGAGCACGATGAGTCCTCCGACCCAGATGGCGAGTGTGAGGAGCGACGCGAACCGGAGCAGGGACATGCCGTGAGTGATTATATGTTGCCGTCGCTGGCGCGGCACGTGTCGGTACAGTAGACTGACGCCCCGAAACATGCCCGCGCCATCCCTCGCTCGCCTCCGCAACATCGCCACTGACCTTCGCATCGACTCGGTGCGATCGACCACCGAAGCCGGTTCGGGCCACCCGACCACGTGCCTCTCGGCGGCCGACATCGTTGCGGCGCTTTTCTTCGCCGAGATGCGCTTCGATCCGGCCGATCCGCAGCACCCGGAAGCCGACCGGTTCGTGCTGTCGAAGGGGCATGCAGCGCCGCTGCTCTACGCGGCCTGGGCCGCCGCCGGCGCCTTTCCCCGCTCGGCCGTGATGGACCTGCGCAAGATCAGCTCGGACCTCGAGGGGCATCCCACGCCACGGCTCCCGTTTGTGGACGTGGCCACCGGATCGCTCGGGCAGGGTCTGGCTGCGGGCGTGGGCATCGCGCTCAACGCGCGGCGGATCGAGTCGGACTATCGCACCTACGTGATGATCGGCGATGGCGAGGCGGCCGAAGGCGCCGTGTGGGAAGCCGCCCAGATTGCCGCCTTCCAGGCGCTCGACAACCTCTGCGCCATCACCGACGTGAACGCGCTCGGCCAGAGCCGCGGCACGCTCTTCGGTCACGATGTCGAGGCCTTCGTGAGCCGGTGGCGCGCGTTCGGCTGGCATGCCATTGCCATCGACGGGCACGACATGGCCGCCATCGTCGCGGCGCTTGCCGAGGCCCGCGCCACGAAGGGGCGGCCCACGATGATCGTGGCCCGCACGCTCAAGGGCAAGGGCGTGAGCCTCTTCGAAGGCAAGGACAACTGGCACGGCAAGCCCGTCAAGAAGGGCCCGGACCTCGACCAGGCGATCGCCGAGCTCGAGGCCCAGTTCGTCGTCACGACCGATCCGGCGCCGGTCATTCCGAAGCCGGCCCGGCGGCGCGACGAGGGTCCGCTGCCGGACTTCGTCAGGGCGATGCCGGCGCCCGCCTACCGGAAGGGCGACGCGGTGGCCACGCGTGAGGCCTACGGCGCCGCGCTCGTGGCACTCGGGGCGCTCGACCGGCGTGTCGTCGCGCTCGACGCCGACGTGAAGAACTCCACCTTCAGCGAGCACTTCGAGAAGGCCTACCCGGATCGCTTCTATCAGAACTTCATCGCCGAACAGGCCATGGTGGGCGCGGCGATGGGCATGGCCAGCCGCGGGGCCGTGCCGTTTCCGTCGAGCTTCGCCTGCTTTCTCGAGCGCGCCAGCGACTTCATCCGCATGGCGGGCATCTCGAACCTGAACGTCAAGCTGGCCGGATCGCATGCGGGTGTGTCGATTGGCGAGGACGGCCCGTCCCAGATGGCGCTCGAGGACCTGGCGATGATGCGCGCGGTGCCGAACGCGACGGTCTTCTATCCGTGCGACGCGGTGAGTGCCGAGCGGCTGATGGCGCTCGCGGCAACCACGCCCGGGCCGGTATACCTGCGAGCCAGCCGGCCCAAGACGCCCGTGATTTATGAAGCGTCCGACACGTTCGTGGTGGGCGGGTCGAAGGTCCTCCGATCGAGCGACCACGACGTCGCCACGATCGTGGCTGCCGGCGTGACCGTGTTCGAAGCGCTCAAGGCGCACGACGCGCTCGCCTCCGATGGCGTGGCCGTCCGCGTGATCGACGCATATTCGATTCAGCCGATCGACCGCCAGGGACTGCTCGCCGCGGCGCGCGCCACCGGCGGCAGGGTGATCACCGTCGAGGACCACTACGCGGCCGGCGGCCTCGGCGACGCGGTAAGCGAAGCGCTCGGCGACCGCGGCTTCCAGTTCCAGCGCCTGGCCGTGCGTGAGATTCCCCGGAGCGGCCCGCCCGACGAGCTGCTCGACAAGTACGGGCTCTCGGCCCGAGCGATCGCCGAGGCCGTGCGCACGTTCGGTCCGGCTGCCTGACCGCCAGCCCGGCGGTTCGTGCCGGGCTGGCTGGCTCGACTTGCAAAGACCCCTCGGCGCGCGATAGAACCGGCGGTGCCTGTGCCGAAACAACTCATTGTGCTCGTTGGCGCGATGGCCGTGCTCGGCCCGTCGCTCCGCGCGTCCTTCGTCGCGCAGGATGCCGTCCCGTCCGGTGTTCGCGAAGCCGCCTGGTCGGCCGATGGCCGCCGCCTCGCCGTCAGCTGGTTCGATGCCATCTGGACGCTCAGCCCAGACGGCCGGGATCGGAAGCGGCTCGTGAGCCGGCCGGGCGACTGGACGAGCGAGCGCGATCCGGCCTGGTCACCAGACGGCCGGACGATTGCCTTTGCGGCCTCTACCTCCGGCGAGTTCGACCTCTGGGTGGCGCCGGCCGGAGGCGGCGCAGCGAGGCGCGTGACGTCGATGGCCGGCGACGAACGCTGGCCGTCGTGGACGCCTGACGGCCGCCTGGTCTTCTCGCATCGCGCACGCGGCTCGGCGTGGGCCCTCTTCACCGTGGCGTCCGACTCGGCCGCAGCGGGGTCCGCCGACAAGCTCACGCCCGATGACGCCGAGGAATGGCAGGGCCGGGTTTCGCCCGACGGGGTTCTGCTGGCCTTTGTCTCGACGCGCGACCGTGAGCCGGGCGACGAGTCGGACTTGTTCGTCCGGCCGCTCGGGGGAGGGGCTGCCATCCGGATCACGCGAGGTGCCGGTCTCGAGAGCCATCCCGCGTGGGCGCCTGACGGGTCACGCCTGGCCTATGCGAACACCCGTGGCGGCAACGTCACCGTGTGGGTGGAAGCGGTACCGGACCGCAACGCGCCGGCATTGGCCGGCGGCGGCCGCGGCGGCCGAGGGGCCAGGGGCGGCGGGTTCGCAACGGGCGTCGTCGCCGAGACAGCCGTGCTGGCCTCACGCCACGGCGGGGTGCCAGCCTGGTCGCCCGACGGCGAGTGGCTGGCGATCGCCACGTTTCCGGCCCCGGCCGGCGGCTACAACGGAAATCCGGCTCGGAGCGACGCCGATCCGCCAGTGGTCTTCGCCAACGCCGACGACTTTGCCCTCTGGCGCGTGGCGGCGCCGCGTCCGGTCGACGCGGCCGCCGCGACGGTGCGGCTCTCCGATCCGGACGATGCCGTCTGGGTACGCGTCTTCGATCAGGTGTGGCAGGCCCTCAAGGACTTGTACTACCAGGACGGCGCGTCTGCTGCCGCCTGGGACGCGCTCGGCGCCCGGCACCGTCCGGCAGCGGGTGCGGCGGCCACGGCGCACGAGGCCGAGGCGGTCATCGATCGGATGGTTGCCGAACAGCCGCTGATCAAGCCGGCCCTCGAATCCTCGCGCGCCGTGGTGTCCTCCGGACATCCGCTGGCTTCGGCGGCCGGCGCGCGCGTCTTCGAGCAGGGCGGCAACGTCGTCGATGCGGCCATCGCCACGGCCTTCGCGCTCGGCGTCGTCGAACCCGATGCGTCGGGACTCGGCGGCGACGGTCAGGCGATTCTGTATCTCAACGGGATGGCCGAGCCGGTCGTCGTCGAGTACAAGGACATGTCGCCGAGTCACGCCACGCGCGACAATCCGAAGATCTTCAACGAGAACGGAGGTCGAACGGCGCAGGATGGCCCGACCGTGGCCAACATCCCCGGCGTGGTCGCCGGCCTCGATCTGCTCTATCAGAAGTACGGCAGCAAGGCTGTCAGCTGGGCGGACCTGCTGGCACCGGCGGTCGACCTTGCGGAGAATGGTTACGTACTCGACGAAGCGCTGCCGACGACGATTGCCGAGGGGCGGTCCTCGTTCGAGAAGTATCCGGAGGCGGCGAAGATCTTCCTGCCTGGCGGACGCGTGCCGCGTGCCGGCGATCGGTTCGTCAATCCCGACTATGCGAACACGCTGCGGACGCTTGCGCGCGAGGGCGGAGAGTCGTTCTATCGGGGCTCGATCGCGCGCGCGATCGCGGCCGACATGGAGGCCAACGGCGGCATCATCACGCTTGAAGATCTGGCGCAGTATCGAGCCATCGAGCGCCGGCCTCTCGTGGGCGAATTTCGCGGCCATCGGGTCTACGCCCCGGGGCCGCCCGTCTCGACAGGCCTGCAACTGCTCGAAACGCTCCAGATTCTCGATCACTACCAGCCGGCGCCAGGCGCCACCTACGCGAGCGATCCCGATTACCTGCACTACGCCATCGATGCGTGGCGGGTGCGCGACGGCGGCGCGCGTATCGCCGACCCGGAACGCTGGGGCGTCGATCTCGGCAATCACCTCGACCGCGATCACGCCGGCGATCGCTTCGGGCTGATCTCGCCCGATCGCGCGTACATCGCCCAGGGGGGTGGCCGCGGCCGTGGCGGGGCACCGCTCGTCGAGTCGCCGGATGCCGACGCCGAGGGGCGGCGGATCCAGACGGGCACGACGGCGTTCGTCGTGGCCGATTCAGCCGGCAACATGATCGCCTTCACCCAGACGCTCTCGACGTGGGGCGGCAACTTCTATGTATCGAAGGGCCTCGGGTTTCTCTACAACGACCACTTCCGCGGCGGCCGCGGCGGCACGGGGTTCGGGGCGATGCTGCCGCTGATGCGCTCGTCGACGACGAGCGTGCCGACGCTGGTGTTTGCGCCGTCGCGCGTCGACCCGGCGCCGGCCGGCATGGCGGGATACACGCCGCGCATGGCCGTGGGCGCCGCCGGCAACGCGTGGATTCCGGCGTCTGTCTACAACGTGATCCTCAACGTGGTCGACGGCGGCATGGGGGCGCAGCGGGCCATCGAGGCGCCGCGCATGCTGATCGGCAGCGGGAACGGCGGGGCCTCGCGCGTGCAGATCGAGGACCGGATTGCGCGCACGGTGCGCGAGACGCTCGAGGCGCGCGGCCACGTATTCGAGACGGTTGGCCGCAAGGGCGAGGTCAAGTACGGATACGCTGCGGTGGCCGTCGTCAACGCGGCCCGCGGTACGGTGGAAGGCGGTGCGGAACCCCGGCGGTCGCACGGGACGGCCGCGCCGGCAGGAACAGAGGTGAGTCGTGCGAGAGTGGCAACGAGCCGGGAACGGTAGGGCGACGACGATGACGTCGCGCAATGTGGCGCGGCTCTGGCGATTCGGGATGGCGTGTGGGGCCGGCATCGCGGCCGCTTCCGTCGTGGCGATCGCTCAATCGGGTGCTGACGTCGCCGAGCGTTATCGGGAGGCCAACGGCCCTCGCATCCTCCGCGACTTCGCCGAACTGCTCTCGTACCCGAACCGGGCGCGCGATACCGAGGACATCGAGCGAGCCGCCACGTTCGTCCGCGATCAACTTCGCGGTGTCGGCGTGCAGTCGGAGCTTCTCAGGCTCGACGGCGCGCCGCCCATCGTCTACGGCTCGCTCACCGTGCCCGGCGCGACCCGCACGCTGGGCATCTACGTGCACTACGACGGACAGCCGGTCGACGCCTCCCAGTGGACGCATCCGCCCTTCGAGCCGACGCTGTACACGGCGCCGATGGAGGCCGGGGGCAGGCCGCGGCCGATGCCCGGGGACGGTGAGAAGGTCGATCCGGAGTGGCGGTTGTACGCGCGGTCGGCCGGCGACGACAAGGCGCCGATTGGCGCGCTCCTGCCCGTGTTGCGTGCGTTTCGAGACAGTGGTGTCCAGCCGACGTCGAACCTCATCTTCTTTCTCGACGGGGAAGAGGAGGCCGGGTCGCCGCACCTTGGCGACTACATGGACCGGTACCGCGACCTCGTCGCGCCGATCGACATCTGGCTCTTCTTCGACGGGCCGGTGCACCAGAGCGGTCGGCCTCAGATCACGTTCGGCGTGCGCGGATCGATGGGGCTCGAAGTGACCGTGTACGGCGCGACGCGCGAGCTGCACTCGGGACACTACGGCAACTGGGCTCCGGACACGCCGCAGATCCTCGCGCGACTCCTGGCGTCGATGAAGGACGACGAGGGGCGCGTGCTCGTCGAGGGCTGGTACGACTCGGCCGACCCGATCGGTCCCGAGGAGCGCGCCGCGCTCGCGGCCATGCCCGACTATGATGCCGAGCTGCGACAGGAGCTCGGGCTCGCCTGGACCGAAGGGCAGCCGGCGTCGCTACCCGAGCGCCTGCTCCTGCCGGCCCTGACCGTGCGCGGCATCTCGGGCGGGAACACCGGGGCGCTTGCGAGCAACGTGATTCCGAACACGGCGACCGCTGCGCTCGGTATCCGGCTCGTCAAGGGCAACGATCCGGCCCACATGCGCGACCTCGTTGTCCGTCACATCGAACGGCAGGGCTTCCACGTCGTGAGCGAGGATCCCGACATGGAGACCCGGCTGCGGTACCCGAAGATCGCCAAGGTGACCGGCGGCACTGGCGCGTCGCCGGCGGCTCGCACGTCGATGGCCAACCCCTTCGCGCGTCAGATCGTGGCCGCGGCCAGCCGGGCCGCAGAGCGCATGTTCGGCGCCGAGTCGCTGCTCATTGCCCCCGGCATGGGCGGCACGCTGCCGCTCTACCTCTTCACCGACATCGCGGGGAAACCGGCCGTCATCGTGCCGGTCGCCAATCACGACAACAACCAGCACGGCGCCAACGAGAACCTCCGCATCGCGAACCTGTGGTACGCCATTGACCTCTATGCTGCGCTGCTGACCATGGAGTAGGGCACCGTGGAGACCATGGAGTCCAGGGAGGGGTGGAGTTGGTGCAACCGTGGAGGGATTGGAGGGCGTTGAGGAATCTGGGGCGACGGTCAGCCTCGAGTGCCTCCACGGTGTGACAGGACTGGCCTCCAGCGGAGCACGTGAGGTTCATCGCGCAGGCACATATCCGAGCCTTCTTGGCACCTCCACGCCCTCCATGATCTCCACGGTTGATCCCCTCAGCCCCCTGGTCCCTCCACGCCCTCCACGCCCTCCACGGTTATTCCGTCTCCAAGGTCGGCATCGGCGGTAGCGCCCTTTTGTGCTCCGACGTCCGTCGCAGCGCCTCGATGCGCGTCGCCACGGTGTCCGTCACCGCCGAGGGGCCCTGCTCCAGGTAGCGCTCCAGGTCGGCATACGAGAAGCCCATCTCCGCTTCGTCGGTCTGTCCCATCCAGAGCCCGGCCGTCGGGGGCTTCTCGATGATCGGCCTGGGCACGCCGATCTCGGCGGCGAGCGACCGCACCTCGCTCTTGAGCAGGTGGCCAATCGGCAGCAGGTCCACGCCGCCGTCGCCGTACTTGGTGTAGTACCCGAGCGTAATCTCGCTGCGGTTGCCGGTACCGGCGACGAGATAGTTGAGCGAGTTGGCGAAAAAATAGAGCGCCGTCATCCGCAGGCGAGGCTTGACGTTCGATTCGGGCAGCTGCTGCTTGATGTCGGCCACGTCGACGTGCCTGGGCACGCCGCGAAGGGCGCCGCCCAGCGACTCGTTCAGGGCGTCGAACGCCGGGCTGAGGTCCACGAGCACGGTCGGGATGTCAAAGGCAGAGGCGACGAGCCGGGCGTCCTGTTCGTCCTGCGGGTGGCTGTAGCAGGGCAGCATCACGCCCAGCGTGCGCATCGGCATCGCCATCTGGCAGAGCCGTGCGACGACCGCTGAGTCGATGCCTCCGCTGAGGCCCACGACGAAGCCGCGCGTCGCCGAAACCGTCAGGCGTTCGCGCAGCCACGCCACAATCGAGTCGGCACGATCGGAAGACATGGCCGAACTATAACGCACTCGTCCGCGGGCGCACGCGTGCGCGGGCGCACGCGCCGGGAGTCAGGGTTGCCGGAGGTTCCGGAGGCCCTCGACGGTCGGCGAGTCCGGCCACATGGGCAGAGGGGCGGCGGCGTAGGACGCGTGCGCGAGCTCGCCCTGAAAGAACGAGACTTCGGCAGCCGCGAGTGCGAGCCTGGTCCAGATGCGCAGCAGCAGGTACATCTGCGTCAGGAGAAAGGCGACGGCCGGTGAAACCGTCGCACCCGGCGCGGCGGCGAGCCAGGCCAGGAGGACGAGCGCGAGCGCCAGCACGTGCAGGAGGTAGAGGCCGGACAGGCGAACGAGACGCCGCCGCACGAACCGCAGCGCGGCCAGTGCCGCCCCAATCATGCTGTGCCGGTCTTCGACCACCGCCCGCACCCTGGCCAGGTCGGCGACGAGCCCGACGAGCGCGAGGATGCCGAAGAAGATGCCGTAGAGACCCGCGCGGAACATCACCGCGTCCCGCTCGACCGTGAGGTCGCGCGTCCACCAGTCGTACAGCGTGCCGAACAGCAGCGGATGCACCACGCTCAGCACCACCCAGTAGACGGGACCTACGAGGAGGGCCAGGCGGAGGAACCGCCAGAAGAACACGCCGCAGGCGGCAAAGAAAGCCGGCGCGCGAATCGGGCGCTGCCGGGCGAACCGATCGAGGATGCCGCCCCAGAGGAACATCCACAGCGCAAGGTAGACGGCAACCGCCGAGGCGATGGCCGGCTCGATCGACTCGGCGTCGGCAAACCGGCTTGCGGTGGCGACCGTCGCGCCGAACCCGACGATCTCGTGCGTGAAGGTGCGCGCGACGCCCTGGGCGCGCGCGCCGAACTCCGCGGCCCAGCCGGCGTTCCAGCCGTCGGCGACCGACGCGGCTTCGCGGCTGGGGCCAAGGTCGGACTCGATGCGGTCCCCGACGATGAGGGCGAGGGGAAGGGCCGTCAGCAGCGTCGCCACGAGCACGCCCAGCGTGATGGCCGGCGCCCGAAGGACGCGGCGCCAGCCGTCGATCCACGACGCGAGCACGCCGGCCGGACGAGGGTCAGACGAAGAAGGCATACGTCAGCAGCACTTCCTCGAGCCAGGTGAGCCAGCGGAGCGACCACTTGCGTGCGGCCCGCGGCGCGTCGGGCGTCGCGGTCCAGCTGTTGTTCGTGTAATTGACGTCGAAGAGGAGCACCCGATCGGGATCCACGTCGACCGCAACGGCCCGGACCTCGCGCCGATACGTGAAGGCGCGCCACAACTCGCGTCCGGTCCATTGAATCGTATCCGTCGAGCCGTCCTCGAACGTCGTGCGCACGTCAACCGGGAAGACCCCGTCGCCGTACCGGCGGACGACGATGATCGAGTCGTGCTCGGTGCTGCCACCGGGCCAGTAGGTCTTGTCGCGTCCTTCACCGACCCAGCCCGCGCCCGTCGCCGGCACGGTGGTGAGGTCGGCGACGCCGTAGTCGAACACCGCTTCGCTGCGGTGAACCGCGTCGAAAAACCACGTCAGGTCCTCTCCGCTCACCTCGTTGGCAATCGCAAAGAACTCCTCGGGCGCCGGGTGCCTGAAGGCCCCCCGCTCGAACCAGGTCGAGAGCATGTCCCGGACCGTCGGCCAGCCCAGATGCCGCTCGAGCGTGGCCAGCCACAGCGAGGTCTTGTTGTACGTGATGGCACTGGCGCTGCCTGGCCAGTACTGCCACGTGGGCGTGGCCTGGATCTCGGAGCGGGCCACGGACCGGTACGGATCGAGTCGGTTGCCGTCAATCGCCCGCGACCAGCGGACATCCTCGTAGGCCCAGCCGACGAGACCGCCGAAGTACCGCCCGACCGTGGCGAACCCCTCCGGATAGGCCTCGTCCATCACGCGCGCGGTCGAAAACGTGTTGAAGCCTTCGTCGAGCCATGCGTGCTCGAACTCGTTCGTGGCGACGATGCCGTACCAGAACTGATGGCCGGCCTCGTGGATGGTGACGCTCGTGGGCTGGGTGCCCTCGGCCGGTGCGTGCCAGCGTGTGCCAGCGGTGAAGAGCGTCGGATACTCCATGCCCCCGGTGCTCCCGCCCTGCGCGCCGGCGTTGACGATCGTCACCGGATCCACGATGGTGATCTGCGCGTAGGGGTACGGACCGAACCACTCGCCGTCGTACTTGAGGGCGGCGCGGGTGGCGCGGAAGTGCCGATCGGCCTGGTCCCGATGCTCGGGCTGCAGTAGCAGGCGCATGGTGACTTCCGGCAGGCCGGGCTCGGCGAACGGCTCGACCACGTCGATGAAGTCCGGGCTCGTCGTCCACGCGAAGTCGTGCACGTCGTCTTGCACATAGCGGTGCGTGGTCGTGCCGTCGCCGCGGTCGGTCACGGAGGCCTCCTGCCCCGTGGCGCCCACGACCCATCCGGCAGGTACCGTCAGGCGGACGTCGTATGACCCGAAATCTGCGAAGAACTCCGTAGGGGCGTGGAACTGATGCGCGTTCCAGCCGGTCGGTTCGAGCACGCCGATCTTCGGGAACCACTGGGCGACGAAGAAGTAGCTGCCGAGCGTGCCGGTCCGTGCGAAGGTGCGAGGGACGCGGGCCGACCAGGCGAGATCGACGGTCACGACTTCGCCCGGCTGCACCGCGCGGTCGAGCGGCACGGCCAGCAGCGTGCGATCTTCGGGATTGCCGTCGTCAGGCGAAATGAACCTTGACCTCGGGAGCAGGTCCTCTACGCCCCCGGCGGTCCGGAGCGCGAGCGCCGTCATGTCGATCCAGCCCCAGTCGTCGGCCGGGCGGCGGGCAAGCGACCGGTCCCGGCCGAGCAGCTGCTCCCGCATCCAGGACGAGTCTGCGTTGCGCCACGCGTTCCAGTAGAGGTGGAACCGCAGTTCGGTCGCCTCGATGGGCGACACGTTCTGCCAGACGAGCGTGCCGCTGCCGGTCAGGGTGCGCGTGGCGGGGTCGAGGCTCACGTCGAGGGTGTAGCTGGCATTTCGCGGGGATCTGGGCGGCGCCTGACTCGAGAGCGCCGCCGGCTGCAGGGCGGCAACGAGCGCGAAAACGAGAATCGGTCGGAAGCCGCTCATCGCGTAGTGCCGGCGCAATGCTAACATGCGCTCTTCGGAGGGCGTTCATCGTGCCAATCAAAGTGCTGCACATCGGGTTGGGGCCCATCGGGGCCGCAGTGGTCAGGCAGGCGACCGGGCGGAAAGGTCTGAAGATCGTGGGGGCAGTCGACATCGATCCCGAAAAGGTCGGGCGGGATCTCGGCGACGTCTGTGGTGTCGGGCGTCGTTTGCGGGTGAAGGTCACCGACGACATCGCGAAGACGATTCGCGCGACGCGGCCGGACGTGGCCGTGTTGTGCACGAGTTCGTCGCTGAGGAAAGTGGTGCCCGAGTTCGAGGCGGTGCTCAAGCTCAAGGTGCCGATCGTGTCGACGACCGAAGAGCTGGCCTACCCGGTCAAGAGCAATGCCGCGGCCGCCCGGAAGATCGACGGGCTCGCCAAGCGCGCGCGCGTCGCCGTGCTCGGCACGGGCGTCAACCCCGGATTCGTCATGGACGCCCTGCCGATCGCCATCACCGCGTGCTGCGAACGCGTGGATGCCATCGAAGTCGACCGCGTGCAGGACGCGAGCATTCGCCGGCTTCCGTTCCAGCAGAAGATCGGCGCGGGCCTCACGCGCGCCCAGTTCATGGAACGCGTGCGCAACGGGTCCGTCCGGCACGTCGGGCTGGCCGAGTCCATCACGATGATCGCTGACGCGCTCGGCTGGAAGCTCGACCGGGTGACCGACGAGATCAAACCGAAGATGGCAGACGTGCCCGTGACGAGCCAGTTCATGACGGTTGCCGCCGGCCAGGTCGCGGGCCTCATCCAGGACGGCGTCGGCTACCGCAAGGGCGTGCCCGTCATCAAGCTCCACATGGAGGCATACCTCGGCGCGCCCGAGTCCTACGACGGCGTCCGCATCACGGGCAATCCGCCGCTCAATATGAAAATTGCCGGCGGCGTGCACGGCGACGTGGCCACCGCGTCGATGGTCGTCAACTCCATCCCGAAAGTCATCGAGGCCGAGCCCGGCCTGCGGACGATGCGCGACATGGAGCTGCCGTCGTTCTTCAGAGGGTAGGCAGGGGAGTCAGGGGGACGGGTCTCGCTCTGTGGAAAACTCCCCGGGGATCGCCCAGCACGACCCGGGGAGTTTTCCACAGAGCGAGACCCGTCCCCTTCCTACGCGAAGTGCTTCACGAGCGCGTCGACGAGCCCGTCGATCGTGAACGTGTCGGCGACGATGGCCGTGTGGATGCCGACTTCGTGGGCGGCCGCCGCCGTCACCGGGCCGATGGCCGCCACCACGGTCGTATTGAGAAGGTCGGCGGCCTGTTCGGTGCCGAGCAGGTCCGTGAGACGCCTCACCGCCGTGGGGCTGCTGAACGTCACCGCGTCGATGCCGCCGTCGAGCATCAGGCGGTAGAGCGCCTGTACTTCCGGTGAATCCGGCGTCGCCGATGACGTGCGGTAGGCCACCAGGTCGGTGACGGTGGCGCCGCGCCGCCGCAGGTCTTCGCCCACAGCGTCTCGGACATGGTCGGGGCGTACCACCAGCACGCGTTGCCCTTCGAGCGGCCCGCGCTCGGCCAGTCGGTCGCCGAGACTCTCGTTGCCGCTTTCGGCCATCACCACGTCTGCCTTGAGCCCGTACTTCAGAAGCTCCTCGGCCGACGAGAGCCCCATCGCGCAGAGGCCCACGCCGCCAAACGCCCGCACGTCGCGCGGGCCGTGGCTCTGGGCCGAGAGAAACCGGGTGACGGCGTTGGCCGACTCGAAGATGACCCACGTGTACGAATCGACCGACGCGGCCGCACGCTCCACCGCCTCCGGATCCTCCGGCGGAGCGATCCGGAACGTGGGTGCCTCGATCGTCTCCGCGCCAAGGGCCTCGAGCGCGTCGACGAGCGCCTTCGACTGTTCCTTCGATCGGGTGACGACGATGCGCCGCCCGAAGAGCGGGCGTTCGTCGAACCAGCGCAGGTGCTCGCGCAGCCGCGTGACCTTGCCGACGACCAGAATGGCGGGCGGATTGCCCGAGGCCGCCGCGTCGCTCGACGCCGCCAGTTCCTGAATCGATCCGGTGACCGTTCGCTGGCGGGCCTGCGTGCCGTCGTAGATGATCGACGCCGAGGCGTCGGGGTTCGCCCCGTGCTCGAGCAGGCGCTGCAGCACGCTCGGCACCTGACGCGACCCCGCGTAGCAGACGAGCGTGCCCTCGATCCTGACGACGGCGCTCCAGTCGATCTCCGGCATGGCGTCGTTGGCATCCTCGTAGCCGCGGACCATGAGGATGGCGTCGCCGGCGCCGGGGTAGGAGAGCGGCACGCCGGCGTAGGCCGTCGCGCCCATCGCGAGCGGCACGCCGGGCACGACCTCGAACACCACGCCCTGCTCGTGCAGGAAGAGCGCTTCCTTCCCGCCGCTGTCGAACACGAAGGCATCACCCCACTTGAGGCGCGCCACCACGTGGCCGTCGCGCGCCTTTTCGGCGAGCAGCATCGAGATGGCGTCCTGCGCGGTGGAGGTTTCGGCCGGCGCGCCGGCGGCGATTCGCTCCGCGTCGGGTCGCGCCCAGCGCAGCACCGCCTCGGCGTCGCGGTCGTACACGACCACGTCGGCCTCGGCGAGCAGCCGCGCGCCTCGCACCGTGATGAGGCCGGGGTTGCCCGGGCCGGCGCCAATGATGAACACGCGTCCGGGACTCGTCATCGTCTCGCTCTCGGGGCAAAGTAGCCCGCCCGCGTGCGGGCCACGGTGTTGGCCGGCTTCATCACGACCTGGACGGCTCGCCAGGACCCGTCGCGCAGGGCGTTGGTCGAGACGTATCCCAGGGTGTACTGGCTGGCCAGCTCGTCGGCAATCTGGCCGTACACGTTGCGCAGCTCCTCGAGCCGCGTGATGAAGTACGCCCGGCCGCCGGTCTGCTGCGACATCCGGCGGAGGATCGTCTCCGACCGGTCGAAGCCGCGGTCGTCGATCCGGTTCTCGGCGCGCAGCCCAATCGCGTAGAGCGCCACCTCCGACCGCTGAAGGGCGTCGAGCACGGCGACGTCGTCAACCAGGCTGTTGGTGTCCTCCCCATCGGAGAGCACCACGATGGCCTGCCGGCGGATCGGTTCGTTGGGCGTCAACTCGGAACGGGCCACCCGCATCTCGTTCACCGCCGTGTAGATGGCATTGTAGAGCGCCGTCGGCCCGCCGGCCGCGGTCGATCGGATCGCGCCTTCGAGCGCCAGCCGGTCGTTCGTAAACGGTTGTCTGATGCGGGCCTGGGCGTCGAAGTCGATGATCATCGCCACGTCCTGCGGCGTCAGGCGGCGCAGGAACCCGACGGCCGCCTCCTGCGCGGTGGCCAGCTTCTTGTCCATGCTCGCGCTCGTGTCGATGAGGATCGAGAGCGCGATCGGTTCGAGCTCGCGCGAGAAGTTCGAGAGCGTCTGCGGCATGCCGTCCTCGAAGACCCGGAAGTCGTCCCGCTCGAGGCCGGGCACGAGCCGCCCGAGCGTGTCCTGAACGGTCACGTTGAGCAGCACCAGGTCCGTGCCGCCCCGGTAGATCTGGGCCGCAGATGGCAAAGCGAGCGTGCTGACGAAGAGCGCCGCAGCCCCGAGGCTGCGCGTCACTGGCCGCCTGCCGAACGGGGCGCGAGCACGCGAAGGTCCTCGCGGCGGGCCGTGATCTCGAGCGTCTTGGGCGGGATCAGCGTGTCGGGACGACCGTAGGTGATCTGCTGCCGCGACGCAAAGAGGGCGTGAACCCGCTCGAAAGCCTGCGGGATCGACTGCGAGCTCAGAATCGGGAAACTCATGCCGCCGCTCTCGATGGTGCCGTCGCCGATGACGGCGGCGCGTTCTCTGACCTGTGGCGAGCTCACGAGAGCCCCGGCCCGCGCCTGGAGGGCAACGACCCAGAGCGTGGCGCCCGCACGCGCGAGCGCCTGGGCGACTCGCGGTCGGTCGTCCTCGCTGAATTCCGGGCCGGACTCGGCGACGAAAACAACCAGCGCCGGGTTCACCGCCCCGGCCTTGGCGAGATCGTTACAGGTTTCCACAATCGCCTCGAGCATGTAGGCGCCCGTGCCGGTGCGATGGAAGATCCGCTCGATGCCGAGTTGCACGATGGCCGCGCTTGTCGGATCGGAGACCTTGGTGGGGCGTTCGCCGAACGTCCGCAGGCCGATCTGGACCGAGGCGTCCGACGCGGCGATCGCGTCGACGAAAGTCGAGAGTCCCTTTCTGAGGTCCAGGACGGTGGGCTCCATGGCCTGGCTGTTGTCGACGAGGAGCACGACCGGCGAGGGCGGCCCTGCCGGACTCACCGAGATGACTTCGCGGGCCACGCCGTCCTCGCGCACGACGAAGTCGTCGGACGTCAGGTCCGTGACGGGGTTGCCGCTGCGGTCGACGACAATCACGTTGGCCTGCTGCTGCCGGGCGGAGCGCTGCGCGTGGGTCGGCACGACGACGAGGGCGGCGGCCGAGAGGGCGGCGCAGGTGACGAAGCGGGTCGTCCGTGTGGTCATGAGGGAACCTCTGGAAAATGGCAGGAAGCGGCCCATCAACGCCAGTATACCGGCAGGGTGTGCCCGCACGGGGGCCGGTTCGGAGGGCCTTCGGCCGCTAGTGAACTCGTTCACAAGTGTGGTATATCTCAAGGGCTTTGCTGGTGAGGCGCGAGGCAATCCATGACGAGCCCCGACGGCAAACGGACGCTGGCCGAGGCGATGCGTGCCTGGCAGGCGAGTGTCGAGAGTGCGGGGCCGGCGGCCGTGGCGAGTTACTCGCTCATCGGCGCCATCGTGCTCCTCGGTGGAATCGGGTATGCCATTGACGAGTGGCAGGGCACGTCTCCGTGGTTCCTGCTCGGAGGGTTGCTCGTGGCGCTCGTCTACGGCTTCGCCCAGCTGGCGATGACCGTGTGGCGGCGGTGATCGCCCCGGTTGCCGGCATGCTGGCCGGCGCGGTCGTGGTCTGGGCGGCAGCCCTGGTGCTGTTCGGTCCGGCCGTCGGCCGTGACGTGGCGCTCGGAATCGCCGGGCCGTTCGTGGCCGTGGCGGTGACGTGGGTGCTGGTCGTCGGTGCGCATCGCCGGAGCCCGGCTGACGTGACCCGCGTGATGGTGGCGGGGTTCGCCGGGAAGATGATCTTTTTCGGGGTCTACGTCGTGGCGGTCTGGAAACTGGCCATGCCCGAGGCGATCCCGTTCATCGCGAGCTTCACGGGGTCGTTCCTGACACTGTATGGAGTCGAGGCGTTTCTGCTCGATCGCCTGTTCAGGTCCGGACCTCGACCGTAAGTAACCGTTTCTGCGTGAGTGGACTGATGTTCGGACAGGAACATGCGCCCGCCGAGGCCGGGCAGGGATTCGACGCCGGCGAGACGATCATCGGACACGTCTCGAACAGCGCCCCCGATCACCCGCTGATTCACCTGCCGCCGCTCTTCGGCATCGACATGTCGGTGAGCAAGCACGTGTTCATGCTGTGGCTCGTCGCCGTGCTCGTCTTCGTCGGCGTGACCTGGATCGTCCGCCGGTCGATCCGGAAGGGCAGCCTCGTGCCGGCCGGTGCGGCCAACGTGCTCGAGGTGGTCGTGGAGTTCGTGCGCGACGGCATCGTGCGTCCCAACGTGGGCGACAAGTGGGTGCGCACCTGGACGCCGCTCGTGCTCACGCTGTTCGTCTTCATCCTGGCCGCGAACATGATCGGCCTCGTCCCGATCTTCGAGGTGCTCGGCCTGGTGGATCACCTGGTGCTGCACTCGGCCGACGGGTCGTTCGTCAAGAACCTGCTCCATGGCAGCTCGACGGCGACGGGCAACTACAACGTCACGGCGGGGCTGGCGGTCATCACCTTCTTCGCGATCATCGTCGCCGGCAGCCGCGCGCACGGGTTCGTGCAGCACTGGAAGAACCTGGTGCCGCCGCACATGCCGGCGCTGCTCTACCTGCTCCTGATCCCGATGGAGCTCATCAGCATGCTCGTCCGGCCGTTCGCGCTCACGATGCGTCTTGCCGCCAACATGACCGGCGGCCACATCGCGATCCTCGCCATCCTGTCGTTCGTGTTCATCTTCGCCGAGATGATGGGACCGGCCGGCGGCGTCGGCGTCGGCCTGCTGTTCTCGGTGCCGCTTTCGACGGGTATCTACGGCCTCGAGATCATCGTCGTGCTGGTCCAGGCCTACGTCTTTGCACTGTTGTCGGCCGTGTTCATCGGCATGGCGATTCACGTTCACCACTAAGGGTTCGTTCAGGAGGAGAGAGACATGGAAACTGCCGCGTTGGCTTATGCAGGTGCCGGGTTGGGGCTGGGACTGGCCGTCATCGGTGCCGGGTTGGGGATTGGCCGTCTGGCCGCGGGCGTCGCCGAGGGCATCGCGCGGCAGCCGAGCGCCGCGTCGGCGATCTCGGGCGGCACGAACCTGCCGCTCTTCCTGCTCGAAGGCGTTGCGATTCTCGCCGAGGTCTTCTGTCTGCTGATCGTGCTGATGAAGTAGGCGGCCGGGCGCGACCGCCGGCGGTCGCGCCGCGCACGTCGAAAGGACACGTGTCGTGAACAACCCGCTCGTACAGCCCGATCCCGGGCTCTTCATCTGGACGATCGCCACGTTCCTGGTGCTGCTCTGGGCCCTCAGACGCTGGGCCTGGACGCCGCTCATGAACGCGCTCGAGGCGCGCGAGAAGACCATCGCGTCGGCCGTCGAGAACGCCGAGAAGGCCAGGGTCGAGCTCGAGAAGGTGCAGGCCAATTCGGCGCACCTGCTCGCCGAGGCCCGCCGCGAGGCCGCCGACGTCATCGCCCGGGCCCGCGCCGACGCCGACCGGTTCCGGGAGGACATGCGCGAGAAGGCGGCCTCCGAGGCGGCGTCGATCACGCGGAATGCCGAACAGCAGATTCAGCGCGAGGCGGCCAAGGCCGTCGAGCAGATCCGGCAGGAAGCCGTGGACCTCTCGCTCGCCATCGCGTCGAAGCTCATCAAGCGCAATCTGTCGAAGTCCGACAACGAGCAGCTGATTCAGGACACCGTCCGCCAGCTCGACCAGAGCCAGCACTGAGGCCGCGCCCCCGGAGGGCGGTCCGATGACCAGAATCGACGCCCTGCTCGTCGCGATGGTCCTCATCTGGGGCGCGAACTTCAGCGTGCTCAAGCGCGCGTTCGACGAAATCCCCCCGCAGTCGTTCAACTCGCTCCGCATCCTGCTGGCCTCTGCCGTGTTTCTCGCGGCCATCGGCCTGGCTGCGCGGGCCTCGGCGCGCGGGCGACGCGTATCGCCCGTCCTCTACACGCCCGATCGGTTGACACGCCGCGACTGGTGGCACGTGACCTGGCTCGGCGTCGTGGGCCACTGCGTCTACCAGCTCGGATTCGCCGGGGGCGTCAACCTCACGAGCGCGGCCAATGCGGCCCTCCTCATGGGCGCGACGCCCGTGGTGGTGGCGCTCTTCTCGTCGGCGCTCGGGCGCGAGCGGCTGACGGCGCTGCACTGGGCTGGCGTCGCGCTGTCGGTTCTCGGCATCTACGTCGTCGTCGGGCGAAGCGCGTCGTTCGGCGGACCGACGCTTCAGGGCGACCTGCTCGTGCTGGGGTCGGTCGTCTGCTGGTCGACTTACACCCTCGGCGCGATGCCCCTCATCGAGCGGCACTCGCCGCTCTTCATCACGGGCCTGACGATGGCGATCGGCGGGTTGCCGTACGTGCTCATCGCGCTGCCGCAGATGCTCGAAACCGACTGGGGGGCGGTCAGCCTGTGGACGTGGGGCGCGCTCGTCTGGTCCGGACTCTTCGCGCTGAACGCGGCCTACCTCATCTGGTACATGGCCGTGCAGCGCATCGGTCCGTCGCACACGGCGCTCTTCTCGAACGCGGTGCCGATTGCGGCCATCGCCGTCGCGGCCGTGTGGCTTGGCGAGCCCATCACGGCCACCAAGGTGGTTGGGGCGGTGGCCATCGTCGGCGGCGTGTTCCTTACGCGCCTGGGACGTCGGCCGTCGGGCGTGCCGATCGAGGAATAGCGGGGCCCGCGTTCCGACGTAAGATCCCAGTCTGGTGAAGCTCCGTGTTGCCGTCGTCCTCGCCGTCGTCGCCGCCGTTCAGCAGGGGGCCGGCACGGCGTCGCTCGCCGGCAGCGTCGTCGATGCTGCCGGCACCGGCCTGGCCGGTGTCGAGGTGCGGATCAGCGAAGACGCGGGGGCGGGGTTCTTCGTGCGCCGCACCGACGCGGATGGCCGTTTCGGTGCCACCGGTCTTCCGGCTGGGCGCTTCGTCGTCACAGCCGTCGCCGACGGCTTCCTGCCCTCGAGCTATGGCGCCATGGCGCACGGCCAGCCGGGCGTGCCGATTCGTCTCGCGGCCGGCGGGCGGGCCGGCGACGTGCGCATCACGCTCGAGCGTCCCGCCTCGATTGCCGGCCGCGTCGCGAACGAAGAAGGCGAGCCGGTGCCAGGCGCCGTGCATGCGATGGCCGCGTCGTGGACTGGCACGGACCGGTCGCTCCGGCGGATGGCAACCGCGCGCACCGGTGCCGATGGCCGCTACACGATCTCAGGGCTGACGCCCGGGTCCTACGTGCTGCTGGCCACTCCGCCTGCCGAAGCGGTTCCTGACGGCGCGGTGCGGACTGAGGAGGGGCAGCCTCGGTTGGCCTATCAGGCGGCGTTCTATCCGGGTGTGACGGCCGCCGCCTATGCGGCAACCGTGACCGTGGTCGCGGGCGAAGACGCGCGGGGGCTCGACGTGCTCGTCCGTCGCGCACCGGTAACGACCGTCGAAGTGGATCCGGTGAGCGACGGCCGGCCGCTCGCGTATCCGGCAGCGGTTCTCGTGCCCGAGGCCGTCGGCGAGGTTGGCCTGGAGGTGGACACGAGCCCCTCGGCCCGTCCGCTGAGGTTCGCACACGTTCCGGCTGGGCGGTACACCGTGATCGGGAGCGCCCTCGAGGCCTCTCCGAGCGGTGTGCTCGAGCGGCTCTGGTCGAGGGCGATTGTCGACGTCGATGGCAGCACGCCGGTCGAGATGCCCCTCGCACTCGGTCCGGGCGCGCGGCTCGAAGGCCGGCTCATGGCGGGCGACAAGCCTCTCTCGGGGGCGGACCTCCCGGAGACCTGGCTCTGGCCGATCCGCGCCGATTACCCCACGGGCATCCTCCCGTTCGGAGGGACGCTCGTCGCCGGGGCGTCCGGGGAATTCACGATTTCCGGAATCGCCCCGGGCCGTTACGTCATGCAGTTCGGCCGCGACCGGTCGTCCCAGATCGCCGGTTGGTCGGTCCGGCGCGTCATGGTCGCGGGACAGGACCTGGCAGACCTGCCGATCGATCTGCGGCTGGGCGATCGGTTCACCGACGTCGAGGTCGTGCTGTCGAACCGCGAGAGCGAACTTCTGGGCACGCTCAGCGACGCGACGGGCGCGCCGCGCTACGACGTCACGCTCGTGGCGTTCCCGGCCGACAGCCGGTACTGGTGGACCGGCACCAGACGAATCCGTCTGGCACGTCCGGACACATCCGGCTCCTACGTGATGCGCGGGCTGCCCGAAGGCGAGTACCTGCTTGCGGCCGTCGCCGGCCCCGTGCCCGACGAGCCGACAGACCCACAGTGGCTTGGCGCCCTTTCGGGCGCCGCGGTTCGCGTGCTCGTCAGCGACGGGGGTCGCACCGTGCAGGACCTGCGCGTGGGATCGCAGGACGTCACGCGACCCGCCTCGCGCGCAGGTGAGCCAGGGCCACGAGCATCCCGACCGCGCCAACGGTGACGACCGACAGTGCCATGAACCGCGAATAGAGCGCGCGGCCCATGATGTCGAAGATGGTGAGCCCGACCACGGCCAGCGTGGCGCCGAAGAAGATCCGCCATCCGAGAGACACGACCCCCCACCGATCGAGCATGCACACGGCCGCCGGCGTGCCGAGCAGCAGAACGTAGTCCCAGCCCTGGGGTGAGAGCAGGGGAATGAGCAGCATGAGCATGGCCCACTCGAGGTACTCGGGTTCGGCGACGTGGCGCCGGCCGATCCAGACGAGGATCGCAAGTGCTACCGCCAGCGTGCCTGTCGTGGCCGCCAGGCCAGCGGCGAGCTCGCCGGGGCCAAGCCACTTCGCCCACATGGCCGCAAACGAGATGTTGTCGTTGCCCGTGAGGTTGGGTGCGGTCGAGTCCCTGACGGTGTGCCACCAGTCGGCGACGAGCTGCAGGTTGCCGGTCCATCCATAGGACGCGGCCGGTAGCACCAGGCCGAAGGCAACCACGCCGGCCGTGGCGAGGACCGGCGCCGCACCGTACCCCACGGCCAGCCACGGCACCATGATGAGCGCGTACGGCTTGACGAAGGCCGCAAGCCCGACGAACACGCCGGCGACGACCGGCCTGTCGATCTGCGCGGCGAGGAGTGCCGCGACGAGCAGCGCTCCGAGCAGGATGTTCGCCTGGCCGAGCGTGAGCTCGTGCGCGTAGAACTTCGCCATGAAGAGCACCGTGAGCCACGTGAGCGTCTTCGGCGACCGATGCCGGCTGGGCAGGCCCGACACGGACCATCTGACAAGGACCATGAGCAGCCCGACCGAGGCGGCAAACCAGACCACCTTCGCGGTTTCCTCGCGCACGAGCGCAAACGGGGCCATCGCCACCGCAAATGCCGGCAGGTACTTGAACTCGAAGTGGCCGTCTTCGGCCCGGTAGAGCGGCTCGGCTCTGAGAGCCCGTTCGGCAGCCGTCCGGTACACGCCGAAGTCGACCATCTCGCGCGAAATGCGAGCCGTGTAGACCGCCGCCGCCAGGAGGGCGATGGAGAGGGGCCAGGCGATCGGTTTCAGGCGCGCGAGCACGCGAGGAGTATACCGGTCACGCCAGTCCGCGCCGGCGCACGAGCGCGAGCCCGCCGACGAGCACGAGCGTGACGACACTCAGCACGGACAGGTCCATCAGGCGCATGTAGAGCGCCCGGCCCAGCAGGTCGAAGATGGTGAATGCCATCAGGCCGAGCGCCGCCGTGAGCACAGCTCGGGCGGCTCGCGGGAGGACGGGCATCGCGTTCGCGAGCGAGAGGAAGCCCGGCGTCGCGATGAGCAGGACGTAGTCCCATCCCTGGGGCGACACGAGCGGCACGATCATCATCAGCAGTCCGAGTTCGAGAAAGCCCGGCGAGACCGCCCGCCGTCTGGCAAGCACCGTCGCCGCAGCCAGCGCGACGAGCGCGCCGGTCGAAACCCAGATCAGCATCCCCGTAACGTCCGACGGGCCCAGCCACTTCGTCCACATCGCCGCCAGCGAGATGTTCTCCGGGAACATCAGATTGGGCGCGGTGGTTTCGGTCACCGTCCGGATCCATTCGGCGAGAAGCATCACGTTTCCCTGCCAGCCGTATACGACCGCCGGTACCATCAGTCCCGCGGCGAGGACGACGATGGCGGCACCTGTGGCCGACCAGCCCGCGGCGAGCGGCAGCCAGGGCATGAGGATCAGGGCGTACGGCTTCACGAAGACGGCCGCGCCGACGAGCGCGCCCGCACGCAGGGGCTGGTCTCGATCGGCCGCGCCGAGGGCGGCGACGAGGAGGACGCCGAGCAGGATGTTCGTCTGGCCGAGATCGAGCTCGTGCACGTAGAAGCGGCCGACGAGCAGCACGGCCAGCCACGTGAGCGCGCGGTCGCTCAGGCACTTGCCAGGCAAGGCCGCCACCGATGCGCGAACGAACAGGACGAGCAGCGCCACCGAGATGGCGAACCAGAGCGGGCGCGCGGCCGCCTCTGGCAGCAGGGCGAAGGGCGCCATCGCCAGCGAGAAGGCCGGCAGGTACTTGAACTGCCAATGGCCGTCGTCGGGCCGGTAGAGCGGTTCGGCCGCAAGCGCGCGGGTGGCGGAGGTGCGGTAGACCTCGAAGTCGGGCAGATCGCCCGAGACGCGCCCGAACCAGAGGAGCGTTGCGAGCGTCGCGATGACGACGGCCCAGACGGGCGGCCTCAGAGTCGCGGGCACGCGCGCGAGTATACGCGCGTGGGCCGGGGTCAGGCCCTTCGCGGACGTTGATTGGCCGCGAGCACCTTCTTGCGCAGCCGGAGGTGCCGCGGGGTCACTTCCACCAGCTCGTCGTCGTTGATGAACTCGATGGCCTGTTCGAGGCTCAACCGGCGGGGCGGAATCAGGCGGATGCCTTCATCGGCCGTCGACGCCCGCATGTTGGTCTGCTTCTTCTCGCGCGTGATGTTCACGTCGAGATCGTTCGTCCGCGAGTTCTCGCCGACGATCATGCCTTCGTAGACCTGCGTGGCAGGCTCGACGAACATCTCGCCGCGTTCCTGCAGGTTCGCAATGGCGTAGGCTGTGACGGCTCCCGGCCGGTCGGACACGAGCGCACCGGTCGGCCGGGAGGGGATGGGGCCGTGCCACGGCTCCCAGCCGGCAAACAGGTGATGCATGATGCCGGTACCGCGCGTCTCGGTGAGAAATTGTGACCGGAAGCCGATGAGTCCGCGGGCCGGAATGCGGAATTCGAGCCGCACCCGTCCGCTGCCGTGGTTGACCATCTTCGTCATCATGCCCCTGCGCGTGCCGATCTCGGCGATGACCGTACCCTGGAACTCCTCGGCGACGTCGATGACGAGCTCCTCGACCGGCTCGGAGAGCACGCCGCCGATTTCCTTCGTGACGATTTCCGGGCGAGACACCTGCAACTCGTAGCCCTCGCGGCGCATCATCTCGATGAGAATCGAGAGCTGCAGCTCGCCGCGGCCGATGACCTTCATCTGCTCGGGGGAATCGGTGGGTTCGACGCGAATGGAGACGTTGCCCACCAGCTCGCGGTCGAGCCGGTCCCTGATCTGGCGCGAGGTGACGAACCGTCCGTCGCGGCCGGCAAACGGCGACGTGTTGACGCCGAAGACCATCGACACGGTGGGCTCGTCGATCGAAATCGGCGGAATGACCTCCGGCGCCTCTGCGTCGGCGATCGTCTCGCCGATCATGATGTTCTCGATGCCGGCCAGGCAGATGATGTCGCCGGCAGACGCTTCGGTCGTCTCCACCCGCTTCAGGCCGTCGAACGTGTAGAGCTTGGTGACGGTCGTCCGCTGAATCGACCCGTCGAGCTTGCAGACGGCAATCGGGTCGCCCAGCTTCACGTGGCCGTTGAAGATCCGGCCGATGGCCAGCCGGCCGAGGTAGTCGCTCGAGTCGAGGTTGGCCACGAGCACCTGGAGCGGCGCGTCGGCCGACCCTCTCGGCGCGGGAATCCGGTCGATGACCGCCTCGAAGAGCGGCAGAAGATCCGTGCCGGGTGTGGCGAGGTCGGTCGTCGCCGTGCCCTTGCGCGCGTCCGTGTACAGCACGGGGAAGTCCAGCTGATCTTCGGTCGCGTCGAGGTCGATGAAGAGGTCGTACACCTCGTTCAGCACCGCCTGCGTTCTGGCGTCCGTTCGATCGATCTTGTTGATGACGACGATGGGCGTGAGGCGTCGGCCCAGGGCCTTGCGCAGCACGAATCGCGTCTGCGGCAGCGGGCCCTCCGACGCATCGACGAGCAGCATGACGCCGTCCACCATCGACAGCGTGCGCTCCACTTCGCCTCCGAAGTCGGCGTGGCCGGGCGTGTCGACGATGTTGATGAGGTGATCGGCGTAGTGGACGGCCGTGTTCTTGGCGAGAATCGTGATGCCCCGCTCGCGCTCGAGCTCGTTCGAGTCCATCACGCGTTCGGCCACGCGCTCGTTGGCCCGGAAGATGCCGCTCTGGTGGAGCAGCGCGTCGACGAGCGTGGTCTTGCCGTGGTCGACGTGCGCGATGATGGCGACGTTGCGCCGGGTGGGGTTGGCCACCTCTTGTGAGGCGGCAGGCGGTCTGGACATCCAACCAGTATGACAGAAGACACAGGGTTGGTCCGGCCGGCGCCTCGTCCGGATGAACCATGGAGGGCGTTGAGGTACTGGAGGGCCAGAACGCCGCGCCATGGCCGCGGGGCCGTCGAAACAGGCAGGATGACGAGTCGCCGCTGCGGAATCGACTGCGACTCGTCATCCTGCCTGTCTCGACGGCCACCCGGCCGGCTGGCCGGCGGGCTTCGCCCGTCGGCCATGGCGCGAGGACAGGTCCTCAGGCTCTTCACGACCTCCACGACCTCCACGGTTGATCGTCTCCGCGGTCGATTCGGACAGGAGGGCAGTATCGCCTATCATCTCCGGGACTCAGCTACCGCTGGAGGCGCCGATGTCCCGGTTCGACCTGCGACCACTGCCGATTGCCTGTGTGGCCGCGCTGCTGCTCGCCGGCACCGGCTGCGGGGAATCCCGGCAGCCGGCGCCTTCACCTCAACCGGCGGTCGCCGCGCCGACGGCTCCGGGTCAGGGCGCCGGCGGATCTCGACTCGGGCGGCTGCAGCCGGTGCTGCCGGAAGTCGATCGGATGTTTGCGGCCTTCGCGGAACGCTCGCACGCGCCGGGCATTGCCTGGGGCGTCATCCTCGACGGGGAGCTCATTCACCACGGTTCGTGGGGCGTTCGCGACGTCCAATCGAAGGCGCCGATCGACGTGGACACCGTCTTTCGTATCGCGTCGATGACGAAGAGCTTCACGGCGCTGTCGATTCTCAGGCTCCGTGACGAGGGCAGGCTCGCGCTCGACGACCCGGCCGAGACCTACGTCCCCGAGCTCCGCGGGCTCTCGTACCCGACAGCGGACTCGCCCAGAATCACCGTCCGCCACCTCCTTTCGCACTCGGAGGGCTTTCCGGAAGACAACCCTTGGGGCGACCGTCAGCTGGCGCGGACAGACGCCGAGATGAGCGAGATGCTGCGGCAGGGCATCCCGTTTTCCACGTCGCCGGGCACCGCCTACGAGTATTCGAACTTCGGATTCGCCATCCTCGGTCGCATCGTCGCCAACGTGTCCGGGCAGCCGTACCCGCAATACGTCGCGACGAACATCCTGGCGCCGCTCGGCCTGACGTCGACGACGCTCGAAGCCGGAGACGTGGTGCCCGACCGGCTGGCGAAGGGCTACCGCTGGCAGGACGACACGTGGCTCGACGAGCCGCCGCTCCCCGACGGGGCCTTCGGTCCGATGGGCGGCATGCTGACGTCGACGCGCGACCTGGCGAAGTACGTCGGCTTTCTGATGAACGCTTTCCCGGCCCGCGACGACGCCGAGACCGGTCCGGTCCGGCGGGCCTCGGTGCGCGAGATGCAGCAGGTGTGGCGCATGCGGCCGGCGACCGCGCGTCGGGGAGGGGACGGCGGCCTGCTGTTGTCCGCGGGAGGGTACGGCTATGGCCTGGGCATTCGCCAGACCTGCGACTTTGGCCAGGTCGTCGCGCACACCGGCGGGCTGCCCGGCTACGGGTCGGTCATGACGTGGCTTCCCGAGTACGGCCTGGGCGTCGTCGCGATGGTCAATCTCACGTACACGAGCGCGAGCGGGGTCGCGGGCGACGCGCTCAATCTGCTCGTGAAGTCCGGCGGGCTCGCACCGCGCCATCCCGAGCCGTCGGCGGCGCTCGTGGAAGCCCGGAACGACGTGAACCGGCTACTCGAGCGGTGGGACGACGGGCTGGCCGGGGAGATCGCGGCCGAGAACCTCTTTCTGGACGAGTCGATGGACCGACGCCGCCGCGCGATTGAAGGGCTCATCGAGCAGCACGGCACCTGCCGGCCCGACGACGCGTTCGACGTCGAGAACGCGCTGCGCGGTCAGTGGACGATGAGCTGCGACCGCGGCCAACTGCTCGTCTCGATCACGCTCGCGCCGACGATGCCGCCGAAGGTGCAATACCTGTCGGTGCGCCCAGTCGAGCCCGGCGCCCCAACCCGAGCCCCGACGTGCTCCGGCACCTGACAGACTCCAGATTCCAGATCCCAGATCCCAGATTCCAGATCCCAGATTCCATGACCGACCCCATCTACATCCTCACCGTCATCTCCATCATCATCGTCACGTCCGAGTGGTTGTGCCGGCGGGGCGTGTTCCGGCACATCGGTTCGGCGCTGATGGTCATCCTGCTCGGCATGGTGGCGTCCAACCTGGGGATCATTCCCGCAGGGTCGACTCCCGAGGCGCCGGTGGGCACTTACGACACCATCTTCGGGTACGTCGCGCCGGTCTCGATCTTCTGGCTGCTCCTGCCGGTCAACCTGCGCGACGTGCTCAAGGCCGGCCTGCCCCTGGTGCTGCTTTTTCTCCTCGGTGCGGCGGGTACGACGGCTGGCGCGGTGATCGGCATGCGCCTCGTGGGTGGGGAGGCCACGATAGGGCCGATGTCGAATGCGATTGCGGGCATGTTCACGGGCACGTATACGGGTGGCAGCGTGAACTTCAACGCCATCGCGCTCGAGTACGGCGTCATGCGCGAAGGCCTCCTCTACACCGGCTCCATCGTCGTCGACAACATCGTCAACACGATCTGGATCGTGCTCACGCTGGTCATGCCGCGGTTGCTCTACGCGGTCTGGCCGAAGAAGAAAGGTGTGGCTGAGGCGCAGACAGCCGGCGCGCCGATCATCGATCTCGACGCCGAGACCGAGACGATCGATCCGCGAAAACTCGCGCTCATCCTTGCGCTCGGCGGCGTGGCGATGTGGGTGTCGCAGCAGTTGTCCGCGCTGCTGGCCGGGGTGGGCTTTGCGGTGCCGTCGATCCTCATCATCACGACCATCGCGCTCGTCCTCGCGCAGAACCGGACGATCAGCCGCCTGCCGGGCGCGCGGGTGCTGGCGATGTATGCGGTCTACATGTTCCTGACGGTCATTGGCGCCTTCTGCGACTTCGCCGCGCTTGCCGGTCTGGGCTCGCTCGGGGTCACGCTGCTCATCTTCGCGTTGATCGTGGTGACCGTCCACGGCGTCGTCACGTTCGGCGCGGCCTGGATCTTCCGCATAGATCTGGCCGCGGCCTCGGTCGTGTCCCAGGCCAACGTCGGCGGCAGCACGTCTGCGCTGGCGCTCGCCAAGAGCCTCGGACGCGAGGACCTGCTCGTGCCGGGCGTGCTGCTCGGCGCGCTCGGTGTGGGCGTCGGGACGTTCCTGGGGTTCCTGGCGGCCGGGCTGAGTTGAAGGGGGTCCGAGGGTCCGACGGTCCGACGGTCCGACGGTCCGAGGGTCCGACGGTCCGACGGTCCGACGGTCCGACGGTCCGAGGGTCCGAAGGTCCGAAGGTCCGAGGGTTCGAGGGGGCTAGCGCGACGACAATTTCAGGTCGATCGCCTGAGTCTGGCCTTCGAGCATGTTGACGAGCGATCCCAGTGCCCGGATCCCCTCGAGGAACTCGGGATCCTCGTGGAGCCCGGCCTCGACGGACCGAAGCGCGACGGCCACGTAACTGGCGGGCGGCAGACCCGACACACGGAACTGTCCAGCCTGGTTGGGCCGCGCCAGCGCGATGTAGCGCGACGGGAACGTCCAGCGCGCGGGATCGACGGCGAAGACGACAATCGAGCACTCGGCAACAGCGGCGCCAGCGGCGTCCGTCACCGTGCCGGACAGGAGCGACAGTTCGGTGGTCAGCACGACCTCGAGGTCGTCGATGTCGCCGGCCGTGAAGTCGAGCGGCGTGTCGGTGACGTCCCGGCCCCGCCACAGCACTCTCTTCATGCCCCAGGCAGGCGAGGCCACGTCGGCCCTCACGACGCGCAGGCCACTCATGTTCGAGACCTCGAACGTCCAGTCCTCGCGCACCTCGATGTTCGGAGGGCCGCCGCTGATCGGGGATGATTCGAATCCGATTGACCGCGGCGACACACGGACCTGCTGGGGCCTCAGCGCGACTCGCGTGTCGCCCTCGAGCACGAACCGTCCACGCGCCCTGGCGCCAGGCATGATTCGTACTTCCAGATTCGTCAGGGAACGATCGTCTACCGTGAGCGTCGCCCAGCCGAACGGCGCCCGGCCGAGATTGCCTCCACCCTCCGGCCGGCCGAAGGCCTGAATGGTGAAGCGGCCTGCCGGCACGTTCCGCAACTCGAACAGGCCGGCCTCGTCGGCCGCGCCGCGGACCAGCGCCAGGGCCGATGCGCCCGTGCTGTCGTGTGCCATGAAGAAGTAGTCCGCTCGCGCGACCGGCGCCCCGTTCTCGTCGATGAACTTCCCCGACACGGAGACGGTCGGCACCGGCTCGAGCGTGAAGTCGATCCCGGTCACCTGCTGGCCCGGCCCGACGGTGACCGATTGCGCCGCGCCGACCTGTGTCGTCCCGGGGTAGAACGTCGGGGCGAAGCCGCCGGTTGCGCCAGGATCGGCGAACACGCCCGCGAGCGCGGTCACGTAGTAGCGCCCGGGCGCCAGGTGCGGGATCCGGAACTGACCCTTGTCGTTCGTCGTGGACATGGGGGACCTGCCGCTGAGCGGCATGAGACGACGCATGCCGCCCGCCCAGGCCGGTCGCGAAACGCGAACCGTGATGCCAGGGGCCGGATCGCCGAACTCATCGAAGAGCACGCCCTCGAGCGCGCCCTGAGGGACGAGGCTGAAATCGGCGTGCTCGAAATGCTGACCGTCGCCGAGATCGATCGGGCGTCCTGGCTCAGAGTCGGCACGCTGACCGTACTGCTGCTGGACGTAGCCGATGGCCGATGCGGTCAACTGGTAGCGGCCGGGCACCAGCTTGTCGTACGTGAACCGTCCCTCCGCATCCGTGACGGCGCTTCTGGCGACCCGCATCACCTCGAACGAGACGAGGCGAAGCGACACATTGGCAACCGGGGCGCCGGTCGCCCCGTCCGTCACCGTGCCCGAAAGCCGCGCGGTTGGCTGTCCTGCAGGGTCCTGAGGACCCAGCGCCGACACGGCCGACGCGAAGCCCAGCGTGCCGACCAGCAACGCGGCTCGATGGATGCTTCTCATGGGTCACCTCTGCCGAATGACGACGTCGACGGCGCGAACCTCGCCGCCGCCGAGCGTCAGGAGTTCGGCGCCCGTCCAAAGGAGACTCAGCACGCCCTGATCGAACCACGCGTCGTCGTCGAGGAACGGCACGGCCGCGACGCGATACGCTCCGGGCAGGATCCCGGAAAATGCGAAGCGCCCGTCGGCATCGGCGAGTGCGCTGTGTACGAAGCGGGAGCCTGGAACCCAGCGCTCACGGTCCTCGGCGAAGACGACGACCCGCGCGTTCGGCGCCGGATCGCCGGCTGCCGAACGCACGAGGCCGCTCACCGTCGCCGAGCGGGAAGTCACGACGACTTCGATCGGTCCCGCCGAGGCCGACGAGACCGGATCGAACGGAGCATCCGTCACGTTGCGTCCTCCGGAACGAATCGCCGACAGCGCCCAGCCTGCCGGCAGGTCTTCAACGCGCAACCGCCGAGGGCCGAACAGTGCGGCAAAGGCAAACGTTCCGTCCGTTCCGACGGGCGCCATCGACGAGTCCGCCGTGGGTGACGGCAGCGATCCGATCGCAGGCAGCTCGAAAAGGGCCTCGTCTGCGACGATCGTCACGCCAGGGGGAACGGGCTCACCGGAGTCGACCACGAGCCGGCCATGGACAGCCGGGGCCGGCGCAGTAGCGATCGGGACGTCGGGAATGTCGCGCCCATCGACCTGGACGCGGACGGCGGCGTACTCGGGCGTGGAGTCGGCGCGCTCGACAGCGACCGCGACGAGCCAGTACTCGCCTGGAGGCACGTTCCGAAACATGAAGCCGCTGCCCGACGGCGCGAGGAATCCTGTGACGCCTTCCGACGGATTCGCGACGCTGCGCATGCGCACGCCGAGTCCGGCCGGCGCCGCGCCGTTGGCGGTCATGACCGTGCCGTTCACGTCCGCGACAAGAACCTCGGTCACGACGAAATCCAGATTCAGCAAGTCCTGGCCAGCAGCTACGCTCACAACCTGCGCCTCGCTTCGTCTGGAAGTCCCAGGATAGAAGACGCGCGCGAATCCGCGCGTTCGGCCGTCCGCGTCCGGACGGGCGCTCAGCCGCGCCCGCTGGTCTGGCGTCACCTGAATCACATACTCGCCCGCGGGGAGCGAGTGGATCCGGAAACGGCCCCGGTCGTCCGCAGAGGTCTCGCGAACGGGCACGAGCCCGGCACCCCGATGGGAATACCCGGTCCGCATCGCCGTGACGACGACATCGGTCATCGGCTGACCATTGGTTGAAAGCAGGCGGCCTTCCAGCGCCGATCCTCTCGTCATCTCCACGTTGACGGTGCCCGTCAATCCGGCGGCGAGGTCGAAGGGATCGGCCGGCGCAAACGCTCGGCCAGGAGGACGCCGAGGCACGAAGCCGGGCTTGTCGACCGTCACGCGGAAGGTGCCGGCCGGCAGGCGCTCGAACCGGAAGGAGCCGTTGACGTCGGTGTCTGTCGTTTCCGTGAGGCCGCCGTCGATGGCGTCGAGGCGCACGCGCGCGCGGCGGACCGGAACAGGGGCGCCGTTCTCGACCAGGTAGGCGCGCCCGGAGATCGTCGCGGTGCCGGTCACGGTTGCCGGGGCGTCGCGCCGCTGTGCGAGGCTCGACCAGGCATCGGCTGCCGGCGACGTGCCGACGAACAGGGCAGTCAGGACGACGACGATGGCGGCCATCGAAGCTCCTCCAGATCGTTCGGGTGGCCTTCGCGCAAACCTG
Source organism: uncultured Acidobacteriota bacterium (assembly GCA_963752045.1). Classification (GTDB taxonomy): domain Bacteria; phylum Acidobacteriota; class Vicinamibacteria; order Vicinamibacterales; family SCN-69-37; genus DATKDF01. The sequence goes on from CAVVWN010000008.1 coordinate 399,492, forward strand.
TTTGGCCGCAGTATAGACCTCGGATGGCTCCAGGCGCGTGAGGCAAGGGCGCCACCCGCTCGTCGCGCTCCTTGGCAAGGAGCTGGGGCTGCAGATACCCGTGTTCGCGCTCTCGGCCGTCTACGTGCTGGTCTGGGTGGCAGGGTGGTTCCTGAGTCCGGCCACTCGCGAGTCGCTGGCCATCGTGATCACGATGCTGCACGGTGGTCTCGTGCCATTGCTGGCGGGCGCCCTGGCGAGCGCCGAGGAGCGTCGCATGGGGACGCTCTCGACGCGATGCTGGCCGCACTCAGCCTGTACGTGTCGTCGCTCACGCGCAACAGCCTCCATGCGGTCCTCGCCTCGATTGCTGCAGGCGTCGTCCTGTGGAGCGGCCTGGCTTACGGCACGCGGCTGATGTACCCGTTCGACAACAGGGTCGCGCAGGAACTCTTGCAGAGGCGCGAGTCGCTTCGAACGCGCGAGGTGCTCCGGGCATTCGGTGCCTACTCGGTGGACGTCACAAGCGCCCACCAGACCTTGTTTCTCGCCGCGGCCGTCCTGGTCGTCCTCGGCGGGCTCTGGCTGTTCATCAGGTTCGGAAACGAGAACCACCGGTGTGAAGACCATCGACCTTCGCGAATCGGCCTGCAGGTGGTCGCCTTTCTGCTCGTGCCTGTCGTTGCGCTGCTCTTCTACTACAGCCTGCCGGCCTGGATATTCCGCGGTTGAGCCGTCAAGGGGCGGTGCGTGTGTACCCGTATCATTTGAAACTGCCGCTCGGCACCGTGGCCGCCGGCGACTAGACGGTAGCCGTCGACCTTCGGTCCAGCGCCGCCGGGCCCGAAGCCGGTCGACGCGCCGCGCTGGCGGTTCGCTGAGCGCTCGCGACGTGCCCCGCTGTGCCGGGTTAGAGTGTCACCATGACACCAGCCCGTTCACTCGTCGTTTTCGTCGCCCTGGTTCTCTCCACCGCCACGACTCAGGCCCAGCAGCAGCCCGCGAGCAAGTCGGGACCGCTCATCCAGTCGGGCGGCGAGGTGTACGCCACGCCGCACATCGACTTTGCGACGCCGGTCGACATCACGTACAAGGTCGCCTTCGATCTAAGCCGTCGGGGAACATCGGCGACCTCGGTCAATGATGGTCTCAACAGCCTGGCGCGGTTCCTCAACATGCACGCCCAGGCTGGCGTGCCGGCCTCACAGATGCAGCTCGCCGTCGTCGTCCACGGAGGCGCGGCCCGCGACCTGCTGCGGAACGCCGAGTACAAGGAGCGGACGGGGGAGGACAATCCCAACATCGCGATGGTCGAGGAGCTGTGGAAGGCGGGCGTCCGCATCATCGTGTGCGGCCAGACCGCCGCGGCGAGTGGCTTCACGAAGGACATGTTCGTCGAGCCTGTCCAGATCGCGCTCTCGGCCATGACGGCGTTCGCCGTGTTGCAGGAGCAGGGTTATCACGTCAACCCGTCCTGAGGCGGCCGTGTCGATCGCGCGATGATGACGACGCGCGCGCAGGTCGAATCTAGAACACCACGCGCGCGCCGATCTGCATCTGGCGCGCCGACGTGACCGTGCTGCGAATCTGGCCGAACGAGGCGAGGGGCACCGTCTCGGTGCCCGCGCCGCTGAAGGCCACGAGCGAAGGCGGGCCGAAATTCGTCCGGTTGAACACGTTGAAGATCTCGAACCGGATCTCGAAACGCCGCGAGGCGGCCGATCCGCCGAGGGGAAGGAACTTCGTGAATGCCAGATCCACGGTCCGCAGGTCGGGTCCGATGAGCTCGTTTCTGCCGACGTCGCCGAACGTGCCGGCCGGCTGGAGCACGAATGCCGCCGGATCGAACCACTGATTCGGATCGCCGGTGACCGCATCGTCCGGGCCGCGTCCCGGCGCGTAGCTCGGTCGGTCGGGTCCGGTCCCGGGGCCGAGCGACGGCGCCCAGAGCGACCGCGAGCGGTTGGTCTGCACGAACACGGTGAGCGGGCTCCCGCTCCGCATGCGGATAATGGTGGCCACCTGCCAGTCGTTGACGAGCGCGGCCGCCAGGCCTCCGCTCGACACCGCGTTGGGCACCTGCCAGATCGCGTTCAGCACCCAGTTGTGGTTGGCGTGGTAGTCGGACAGGCCCTTGTTGTAGTCCGCGATGAACTCCGGCATCGCCGACACCGTGCTCGTCGTCGAATCGCTGAAGAAGGTCGCGTTCTGCGTGGTGTCCTCGGCCTTCGACCAGGTGTAGGACGACTGCAGCTGGAATCCGTTGCTCCAGCGCTTGCGGATTTCGAGCACGAGCGCGCGGTACCACGAATCGCCGTCGCTCGACTTGAGCTCGATCGCCGAGTAGTTGGCATTCGGACGGGAGAGGCCTGCCGGATAGAACGGCGTGCCGTCCGGCAGCAACGTCGGCGTCGGCACGTTGACGTCGGAGTTGCGCCAGAGATGCCGGCCGCGCGACCCGGCATAGCCGACGGTCACCACCCAGTCGGTCCAGAACTCCTGCTGCAGGTTCACGTTCCACATGTGCACGCGCGGGTAGTCGATGTCGTACTGGATGGGCCGGACCGAGATTCCACCTGCCCGCTCGAACGGCGGCACCGGGAACGACGGCCCGCCGATCACGACGCGCGGCGTGAAGGGCGGATTGGTGATCGTGACGATGAGATCCTGCTGGTTGTTGAGCTTGTAGTAGAGGCCGTAGCCGCCGCGAAGCGCCGTGCGGCCGTTGCCGAACACGTCCCAGGCGGCGCCGAGCCGCGGTGAGAAGGTCGGGCCCGGATTGTCGTAGAGCGGCCCGACCGTCGGCGCATCGGCGAGCAGGTCCGGCATGTTCACGTCGCGCGGGTCCTGCGGCATCGTCGCCGTCTCGAATCGCAGGCCGGCGTTGATCGTGACGTTCGACGCAACCTGCCAGTCGTCCTGCACGTAGGCGCCCAGGAGCGCCCAGTCCCATGCACGGTTGAGGTCGCCTTCAGGGGTGAGGCCGATGAACACGGCCGCGCTGCCGGCCAGAAACGAATTCAGGGAGCCGAACCGGTAGATGCCCCTGCTGAAGGTCGGGTTGAATTCCGTCGTGCGGTAGTACTCGAGGAGCCCGCCCGTCTTGATGAGATGCCGCCCGCGACTGTGCACGAGGTCGTACTGGCCGCTGTAGACGTCCTGGTCCAGTTGAACGTCGGCCGAAATCTGCGGGCCGAACCGCGGGATACCGCCGATGTCGATCGCGCCCATGGTCGGCCGGCCCGGGACGAAGGGCGAAACCGGCTGGGTCGTATTCGATTCGACCGACTGGCCGATATTCGTCCGGCTGAAGCCGAATCGCGCCGTGCCGAGCGTGCTCGGCGAGAGCACCTGGCGGTACTCGGCGGTCAGGAACTGGTTCGTAGACTCGAAGGCCCGCGGAAACTGCGGGAAGTCGGTCGGCAGGGTCTGGTCGGCGTCGTCAATCGTGTAGCGCACGAACCACTGCGTGCCGGCGCGCGGGGCGCCGTCGACGCGCGCCTGAAAGAAGTTCTGCTCGAGCCGCTGGTCGAAGGGAAACGTGTGCTGTGCGAGGCCGCCGCCGAGGTTCGGCCCGTTGGCGGTGGGAAACTCGAGCAGGTACGGCAGCACCGACGGGTTGATGGCGACCGGACCTGACGGCAGCACGCCGTTTCGCGCGTTGTCGTCGGGCACCGTGGTGACGACCGTGCGCCCGAGGTTCTCGTAGAGGCCTTCATACCCGACGAAGAAGAAGAACCGGTCCTGCTGGATCGGCCCGCCAACGGTGCCGCCGAACTGATTGCGTGTGAACGGCGGCTCCTCGCCGACGTCGAAGTAGTTGCGCGCGTCGAGTGCGTCGTTGCGGTGGAACTCGAAGACGCTGCCGGCAAAGCGATTGGTGCCCGACTTGGTGATGGTGTTGATCTGGCCGCCCGTGCTCCGGCCGAACTCCGCGTTGTAGCTGTTGGTCTCGAGCCGGAACTCGCGGATGGTCTCCATGCCGAGCGCGGTGCCTGCCGCGCTCCCCGCCGGGCTGTTCGTGAAATCGTTGAGCAGCGTGCCGTCGAGCAGATACACGTTCGAGCGCGGGTCCTGGCCGTTGACGCTCATCGCCAGGCCGTGCGCGACGACCGACCCGTTGTCGCGGTTGGGGAAGATGACGACCTGCGGCTGCAGCTGCATCAAGTCCGTATAGTTGCGGCCGTTGACCGGCATCTGGTCGATCGTGCGCTGGTCGAGCAGGAAGCTCAGGTCGCCGGTGCGCGTGTTCACCTGGGAGACCTCGGCCCGCACGGTGACCTGTTCGGCGGCTCCCACTTCCAGCGTGAGTCGCACGGTGGCGTTCTCGCCGACTGTGAGCCGGACTCCGGTCCGGACGAGCGGCCTGAACTGATCGAGGGCGGCGCGTATTTCGTACTCGCCAACAGGCAGCCCGCTGGCCGTAAAGCGGCCCTCGCCGTCGGTCACCAGCTCGCGGGTGACGCCGGTGTCGAGGTTCCGCACCGTCACCGACGCTCCGGGCAGCGCCCCACCCTGCACGTCCTCGACGACGCCGATGAGCACGGCGGCAGTCTGGGCGCTGAGCGGAACCGGCACGAGCCAGAGAAGTAAGGCAAGAATGGCAATCGTCCGTCGCACTGGTCGAGACCTCTCGTTCATCGTGTGAGTCGGCGGTCCGGGCCCGACATCTGCCCGGCAGCCGCCTGAAGGAGACCTGACGAGTGTCGTGACGACACCCGACGGTCGGGCCTGAGGCCGAAAAGACGCTGGTCTTCCTGACCAGTATACGGCGCTCACCAATGTCTGGTTAAGCGTGGCCGAGACGGATGAGTCTCGGACCTTCGGCGCACCTGCGGGCCGGCGACGGCCTACACGCCTCTCGGCGTCAGCCAACGCTCGATGAGGCCGAGGCCGTGGTCGGCGACGAGCGCCAGCAGGGCGGCCGGGATGGCGCCCGAGAGAATGAGCCAGGTGTCGTTCAGGTAGAGGCCGGTCACGATGGGCTCGCCGAGCCCTCCGGCGCCGATGAAGGCCGCGAGCGTGGCGACGCCGATGCTGATCACCGTGGCCGTACGGATGCCCGCCATGATCGTGCGCGTGGCGAGCGGTAACTTCACGCGAAAGAGGATCTGCCGCTCGGTCAGGCCCAGGCCCGTAGCGACGTCGACCAGTTCCGGGTCGACGTTCCTCAAGCCCGCGTACGTGTTGCGCAGGATCGGCAGCACGGCATAGAGAAAGAGCGCCATGATGGCCGACCGCACCGACAGTCCGAGTCCCGGTATCGCGATCATGAACGCCAGCAGCGCGAGGCTCGGGATGGTCTGGATGACGCCCGCCGCGCCGAGCGCCAGCCGCTCGCCGGCCTGGCTGCGGGTGATGACGATGCCGAGTGGCACGGCCAGCAGCACGGCCAGCGCGACGGCCGCGAGTGTCAGTTGAATGTGCTCCCATCCAAGGCGCAGCGTTTCGAGCCATCGCCCGGCCAGGAATGTGACGAATCCCGAGCGACCGGCCGTCGTGTCCCTGCCCGTGTCCACTGAAGCATCGAGAAGACCCTCGGTCACGAGGAACTCGCGCGCCACTTCGCGAAACCCTCGGCCCTCCTCCTCCACTTCGTAGTTGAGCTCGAGCATCTTCCGGTCCGGGATTCTGAACGCGAGCGAGTCGAGCACTTCGCGAAGGTCGGGATGTGCGGCCAGCGTGTCGGCCCGGACGATCGGGGCGGCGTTGTAGGGCGGAAAGAAGCCCCGGTCGTCAGCAAGAACCCGAAGCGGATAGCGCAGCAGCTTGCCGTCGGTCGAGTACGCGTCGACGACGTCGATGGCGCCCTCGGCTATGGCCTCGTAGGCCAGGCCGTGCTCGAGGGCGCGGACGTCCCCGAAGTCGAGACCGTAGAACGGGCCGAGCCCCGGCCAGCCGTCCTCGCGATTCATGAACTCGATGCTGAATCCGGCTCGCAGGCTGCCGGCGTGCGGCACCAGATCGGAGACCGACTCCACGCCAAGGGCTTCGGCGCGGTCCCTGCGCATGGCGAGCGCGTAGGTGTTGTTGAGTCCGAACGGCTGGAGCCATTCGAGGCCGTATCGTTCGCGGTAGGCTTTCGCCACGTGCAGGTACGCCTGCAGCCGATCGCTGATGCGGCCGGGTTCCTTGAGCACGATGGACCAGGCGGTGCCCGTGTACTCGGGGTAGAGATCGATCTCACCGCTCTCGAGCGCCGCAAAGCAGACGAGCGTGCCTCCGAGGCCGCTTCGATGCTCGACGGACAGGTCGGTCCTCGACTCGACGAGCAGCGTGAGCATTTCACCGAGGATGTTCGACTCGGTGAAGTTCTTCGAGCCGATGACGATCCGGTCGTCCGGATCGGCCTGCCGGCCGGCGACCGAGGCCGACAGGACGGCGGTCAGGACGACGAGCGCCAGCCCGAGGCGTCTCATCGCCTTCCGCCGTTGGAGGCCGCGCCGGCCACGTGTCCGCCGAGAAACGTCTCCACCCACTCGGTCGCCGGATGAGCCCGCAGCTCATCGGGCGTGCCGACCTGGACGGGCCGGCCCTCGTTCATCAGGCAGATCTCGTCGCCCAGCAGGAACGCCTCGTCGAGGTCATGGCTCACGAGCACGATGGTCTTGGCGACCAGCCGCTCGAGCACCTTGAACTCCTGCTGGAGGCCGCTGCGCGTGATGGGATCGAGCGCGCCGAATGGCTCGTCCATCAGCAGAATCTCCGGATCGAGGGCCAATGCCCGGGCCACGCCGACCCGCTGGCGCTGGCCACCCGAGAGCTCGGCCGGGTACCGCTCGCGGAACTCGTCGGGCGGGAGGCTCACGAGCGAAAGGAGCTCGTCCACCCGCCGGTCGACGCGCGACCGCGACCAGCCCTCCAGCTCGCACAGGAGTCCGACGTTGCGGCCGACGGAGAGGTGAGGGAAGAGCGCGCCGCTCTGGACGACGTAGCCCATGCGTCGGCGCAACCGGATGGGGTCGAGCGTGGCGATGTCCTGTCCGTCGACGAGAATGCGGCCGCTCGTTGGTTCCAGCAGTCGGTTGATCAGCCGGAGCAACGTGGTCTTGCCGCAACCGGAGGGTCCAAGCAGGGCCATCGTCTGGCCCGTCTGGATGTCGAGCGAGGCGTCGTCGAGGGCGTGAACGGGCTCGGCGCCCTGGCGCGCGAACGTGCGCGAGACGCCCTCGAGCCGGATCATGCGCGCACGAGCTCGTTCAGCGAGAACCACTGCTGCCGATCGAGCCACTGACGCGTGAGCGTCAGGCCGGCCATCCGGGCGAGCATCCCGATACTGTCTGGTTCGAGCTTGCGGGAGATGCCGACCTGCACCGGCTGTCCCGGCTCGAGATCCACCTCGAGCCCGAGCTTGCGGATCCACGTGTGCTGCGGCTCGGTGGGCGCGATTCGGAGGCTCATGCGCCACGAACGGAACGGTGCCGACGTCTGCTCTTCCTGATAGACGGATGACAGTCGGAACACTCGCGGGTCGAAGTCCGCGCCGAGGTGCTCGTTGATGCGCCTGATCATATGAACGAAGAACGACCGGCAGGCGTCCTCGGTGTTGTAGGCGGCGTTGAGCGTCTGCTCGTCCTTGTGCAGGTCGATGCCGACCACGAAGCGGTCGCCGGCATTCAGGCGCGAACGCAGCCGCTCGAGGAACGTCACCGTGTCGTCAATCGTATCGATATTGCCAATTGACGAGCCGAAGAAGAAGACAATTTTTCGGTCGCCGACCGGCAACTCGGGCAGTACGTCGTCGAACAGGCCCTGCCTCGGCTCGATGCTGACGCGGTCTCCGTATTGCCTGCGGACGGCCGATTCGGTCGCGCGTAGCGCGCCCTTGGACACGTCGATGGGCAGGTAGCGGACCGGCGCGCCGGTGGCCACCGCCGCGTCCAGGACGTGGCTGATCTTCCTGGCGGAACCGCAACCGAGCTCGACGACGAGCCGTTCCCGGCCCAGGATGTCGGCGGCGTTCTCACGCAGGATCTCCTCTTCGGCGTCGGTCAGGTAGTAGCCCCTGGTCTGGGTGTAGCGGTTGTAGAGCCGTGAGGCGGTGGAGTCCCAGATCCACGCGTGGTCGATCTTCTTGACCCAGTCGTCGCCGTCGAGCGCTTCGCGAACGGCATCCTCGAAGCCGTCCTCGACCTCCGGCGTCTTCCGGCCTGTCACGCGGTAGCACCAGACCTGGAACTGCGCCGACGGATCCCTGCCGGGGAGGTAGGCCGCCGGGTCGGTGCACTCGAGCAGGTGCCAGGCGCCGCGGCGTTCGAGGGCCTGCATTCGGCTGCGGATGCCCATCGCGTCCTCGGCATGGAAATCGGTGCGCATGGTGAAGGCGATGGCGCCGCCCGGCCGGACCAGGCGGACGACCTCGTCGAGTGTCTCGGCTGGCGCCTGGCCGTACGAGAACACGCCGACCAGGGTCGCCGCGTCGAAGCTGTCGTCGCCGAACGCGTCGACGGGCAGCGACAGGTCGGCGACGATGGTCTGCGAATAGACGCCCTTCCGACGGGCGCGCGCGAGCATGTCCTCGCTGAGATCGACGGCGACCAGGTCGGTGAAGCCGAGCGTGGCCAGCGCTTCGCCGGCCGCGCCGGTCCCGGCGCCCGCGTCGAGCACCCGTGCGGCATCGTGCCTGGTGACGTGGCGCGCGAGCACCTCGGCCGTCAGACGGTGTCCGAAGAAGCCAACCTGCCTGTGATCCCGGTCGTACGTGTCCGCCCAGTCCTTGTAGAGCCGTCTCAGATCGTCACGTGACCTGGCTTTGTACGCGCGAGCCCAGATCGCGTCCAGGCGTGGATCGTGCGGCGTCGGACGTGCCGGTCTGGAGCGCGTGTCGGGCTGCTGCGTGCTCTGGCGTTCTGGCATGTTCCTCCATGCTTCGAGGTGTCCCTGAACGGACCAACTTCCCGAGGTGTGTGACGACAGGCAGGGGTCCGGAAGAGACGGGCCGAAGGCGGCTCGATACTCCTAGTGAGTATCTGGTAATGGAATCAGATATTCCCGGTTGATGCAAGGGCGCAGGTTACCGACGGTGATTGGCGATCTGCTGTAGGGCGGACTGAACTTCAGTCCGCCCTACGACTTCAGTCCGCCCCGGAACGGCGGCATCGCGATCGGCATCCGCGCGCTGATCCCGCGCAGCGGATCGGAGCGCTCGGGTGTAGGGCGTTCCGTATCGATGGCCTGGCACAGCAGCCGGTAGCAGTGCGTCTGCCGGTTGAGAAACGTGCTGGTGATGCCGGCCAGGAAGACCTGCCAGGCGCGGTACGTGGACTCGCCGGCGTGGCGGATGAAGCGATCGGGGTCGGCGCACATCCGTTCGTACCAGGTCCACGTGGTCTTGGCGTAGTGCGGTGTCATGTCGATGACTCGCATCACCTGAAAGCCGTTCTCCTCGAGCGCCGTCACGTGCTGGCCGAGCGTGTACCAGTAGAAACCGGGCCAGACATAGCGCCGGTTGAAGGCCGGGCCAATCGCGTCGAAGAGCTTCGAACCCGTCCAGGCCATCATCAGCGCGTGATGCACGTAGCGCCCGCCGGTCCTGATCCGACGGCGCACCTCGCGCGTGTAGTTGACGAGGCCGCTGTTTCTTCCCGGGGGGCCGACGTGCGAGATCATTCCGGTCGAATGGACGTGGTCGTACACGCGACGGTCCTCCCGGTAGTCGCCCTCGTTCAGTTCGTACCGAGAGGGCTCGTAGCCGGAGAGCATGCCGGCGCCTTCTCGGACCTGGTTGGCCGAGTGCGTCCAGCCGACCACCTGCCGGCACGGGTGTCGATCCATCAGGACCTTCAGGAATCCGGGATACCCGCACCCGACGTCCAGCACGGTCTCGTCGGGCGCCGGCGCGAGATAGTCGGCCGCATGCGCGAACTTGCGCCACTGGGCCTTCTCGAGCGAGTCGAACGTGTCGGCTTCCCCGACGCCCACGGCGAGGTCCTCGCGCCGGCCGATGGCCTCCGGCTCCTCGAACATCGCGCACGAATAGCTCCGATAGGCGCGGTCCAGGTAGAACAACGCGTCGTCCGGGATGTCGTAGTGACTCTTGACGCTGGTCCGCGCCCGCGCGGGATGCTCGAGCACGAAGTTCCGGAGCCGGTTCTGCACGACCTGCCACGGTTTGAGACTCAGCTTGACGTAGTTGCGAAGCTCGGCGAGCAGGTACTGGTTGCCGGTCATGTCGACTTCGCCGTCGACGAACCGTTCGAGGAAGCGCATGCCGTCGAGCGCGAGGAGGTCGCGGCCCGCCCCGGGACCGAGGCGAATCGTAAGCGCGGTGTGGCCGCTCCAGTGGGGAGCGCTGCCACCGGCCTCGTAGCGGGCCCCGGTCCAGTCCTCGAACCGCACCCGCCAGGGAAACGTCTGCAGCGTGTCGACGAGAAACGAGCGCACCCGCGCCGCCAGCGCCTCACCGGCCGAGCGACCGGCAGCGAGTGCCGCAAGTGATCGAGCAGTGCCCCGTATCAGCGACGAGGGCGTCCGGAGCGGCCGGACCGATTCGTTGATGTCCATGGGCGTCCCGTAGTCGAATCTTATCGAACGCCGGGGCCAGGATCGAAGCCCTTCCGCGTCGTATACGGGGGGCCAGGGCCCTGCGCAGGCAAGACGTCACCTGGGATTCGCAGGTCCCTGGCTGGCAGTGGGCTTGCTCGATCGCCTGCATGGTGTGTGCTCGCGAAGGCGCGGGGCTACTTCCCATCCGCCCTCAGGTGACGCTTCGCCCATACCGCCGGCGCCGATGGCTTCGAGGATCCCGCAGGGACCGCCAGGGCGACCCACCCCCAGGCGGGGCCGGCCGGACGTGCCGGGCCCGCAGCCTGTCGAATCACGCGGGCTTCGCGGCCACACCCTCCGCGCGCAATCGCGCGACGTCCCGTGTCGGCGCACTTCCAAAGACACGGCTGTACTCGCGGCTGAACTGGGACGCGCTGAGGTAGCCCACGCGCTGGCACGCATCGCTCGCGTTCAGGTGCTTCTGATACTGCAGCGGGCTCATCGACGTCACGCGTTTGAACCGCTCGTGAAAGGCCGAGGCACTCATGCGAGCCGACGTCGCCATGTCCTCGACCCTAAGCGGGTGCTCGAAGTGGGCGCGGATCCAGGACACGGCCTGCGCGATGCGGTGCACGCTCGATTCGCGTGACCCGATTTGTGCGACTCGTGCGCCAATCGGCGTGCGCAGCAGGCGAATGAGGATTTCGTCGACCACGAGAGGCCCCACGAGGTCTGCAAACCTGCGAGGCGCACGTGCGATCGGCCCGCGGTCCCTGGAGGAATAGGCAAGCGGCACAGAGGTCGGTCCGGTAGGCTATTCGGATGACGAAGACCACCGTGAGACTCATCGCGACCGCGATCGTGCTATCGGTCACCTCGGTCTACGCGGCCGACTGGCCGTGGTTGTACGGGCCGCGCCGGAACCACACGTCGGACCAGCAGGGTCTCCTTCGGGAGTGGCCCGCGGACGGTCCGAGGGTTCTGTGGACGCTACCGGTTGGCCCGGGCTTCGGCGGGCCCGCGGTCAGTGGCGGCAACGTCTACCTGCTGGACCGTGACGAGAGCGTCGGGGATACGCTTCGGGTGCTCGACCTGGCAAGCGGCAGGGAACTCTGGACATTCGCGTACGACGCGCCCGGCCAGTTCATGTTCGCGGGTTCCCGGACGACGCCGAGTGTCGATGGTGAGCTCGTGTACATCGTCGGGCCCATGGGCGACCTGCACGCGATCAGCACGAGAACCCGAGAGCCTGCGTGGCGCAAGAACATCTGGAGAGACTTCGGCGGAGGCGCCGAACTTCCCCAGTGGGGCATCGCGCAGAATCCGCTCATCTGGGGCGACCTGCTGATCGTGGCGTCCCAGACGACGGCAACAGGCGTCGTCGCGTACGACAAGGTGACCGGAGCACTCAGATGGCAGTCTCCGGCGCTCTCCGGTATCCCCGGCTACGTGACGCCCTCGATCGTGAAGGTCGCCGGCGAAGACCATCTCGTGATGATCACGGGCGCCGCGGGCCGCGGACGCAACGCGAGAGACGGCAGCGTCAACGGGCTGGACCCGCGCACCGGGGCTGTCCTCTGGACCTACACGGACTGGCAGAACATCATCCCGGTCTCACAGGCGGTGGATGCCGGCGATGGACGCGTCCTGGTTGCCGGCGCGTATGGCGCCGGTACGGTCATGTTGAGAGTCGAGAGGGCGGCCGACGGCGCCTACGCCGTCATCGAGCTGTTCAAGAACGCGGACTTCGGTGCCCACACCCAGCCCCCGGTGCTCTTCGAGGGCCACTTCTACTCGCACTACACCATCAACGAACGCAGCGATGGCCTGGTCGCCATGACGATGGACGGAGAAGTCAAATGGAAGACCGGCCAGCAGCCGGCGTTCGTCCGCGGAGGCTCGATCCTCGCCGAGGGGCTGCTGCTCATGACCGACGGCGACACGAAGCTGTATCTCGTCGAGCCGAGTCCGGCCGGATTCAAGCCGCTGGCGAGCGCGGTGATTCAGGAGTCCGGCGACAACTGGGCGCCGCTCGCGCTCGTCGACGGCACTTTGCTCGTGCGTGGCCAGAAGGAGCTGAAGGCGCTGCAGGTCGCGAAGTGACGGGACGGCCGGCGCGCGTCTCCGGCGATGGTCGAGGCGGCCCGTTCGTAGCGGATCCCGGCCCGTGGTTGTAGCATTGGCACATGGACGACCGGTTTGGCGAGATGCTCGACACCTCCCCCGACGCGCGGGCGAGGTACTTCGACTTGATCGCCCGCTTGACGCCGGCCGAGCGGGCGCGGAAGGTCGTGTCTCTCGGCCGCGCGGCCCGGGCGTTTGCTCGTGCCGGGATTCGTCAGAGCCAACCGGGGGCGAGTCCGGCCGCGGTCGAGCTCGAACTGGTCGCCCGCATGTACGGACCGGCTGTCGCGCGCCAGCTTGCGTCGTTCGTGCCTGCGAGCCGTGGCTGACCTCGACGAATATGGCGTCGCCCTGCGCGTCGCCTCCGTCTTCGACGAACTCCGCATCGAGTACACGCTCGGCGGCAGTCTTGCGAGCTCGCTCCACGGCGAGCCGCGCTCGACCAACGACATCGACTTTGCTGTCCGCATCGAGATCGGTCTGGTGGCCGGTGTTGCCGCAGCGCTCGGCGCGGGACGCTTCATCGAGGCCGAGCTCTACGGCGTGAACCCGCGCGACCCGCTTACGCTCTCGGCGGTCGTCCTCCTCATCGGAATCGTTGGCCTGGTGGCGTCGGTCTGGCCGACGTGGAAGGCGAGCCGCGTGGATCCGGCGTCCGCGCTCAGGAACGACTGATGGCCCGACGCCGATGGGGATGAATGCCATGATGAATGCCATGAGACCAGGTATGACGAGACACGCGTGGGCCGTCGCGCTCTGTGCGTCGGTCCTCGCCGGATGCGCCGGCGCCAACGCGCCGGCGGACGTGCCGTTCGAGGCCGAGGCCGACACGGCGCTCGAGGCTGCGATCCTGGAAGCTTCGCCGTCATATACGAAGTCGGTCGTCAGCGCGGACAATCGCGCCAGCTGGGCGCGCTACATCTACAACCGCGCGGATCTCAATGGAGACGGTCGCGCCGAGGTTCTGGTGTACATGCTCGGCTCGAGCTTCTGCGGCACGGGTGGCTGCACCCTCCTGGTCTTCGCGCCGGCCGAGGCTGGCTACACGCTGGTCGACGCGTTCCCGGTCAGCAGAACGCCCGTGACGGTGTCGCCTGCCAGCACGAGCGGCTGGAGCGACCTCGTTCGGCTCGAGTCCGGGGGAGGCGCGGCGCCGAGCTACGTCAGGCACACCTTCGACGGTACACGGTACGTCGAGCGGGAGCGGATGCCCGCAGCCCAGGTTCCCGAAGGCACCCGGTATCTCGTGGGAGACCTTGGGTCGGACATCGGGGCCCTCCTCGAGCCGGCCGACGAGGCCGCGCCGGGCAGCGGACCCGCCGCGCCGGCGCCGAGCGAGACCGGTTTTGCCACGGTCTGCGGCGTGACGGCGCAGGGGCAGGAGTACCGCTATCGGTGTACCGTGGAAGGCGCGGCGCCAGGAGTGTCGGGGACGACCGACCTTCACTTCCCGGACAACGCCGTGACGATCACCTGGCTCGCCGACGGCAAGGCGACGGCCACGTTCCTCGGGATGGTGCCCCAGCCGATCACCGTCACCACGGCTGACGGCGTGACGCGGTTTCCGTTCGAGGACAAGGTCTACTTCTACGCGTCGGACCCCGCCGTGGCCGCCGCACAGCTGAAGACCCTGCGCTAAGGGCCTGTCAGACAATAAGTGAGGCATTCTGGCTGCCGATGCAGCCCGGCGGGCGGCGTTGCTCGTCGCTTACATACGCCGCGTATGCGCGCTCCTCGCGCCTTGCCGGCCGGGCGCCTCGACACCCAGAATGCCTCACTTATTGTCTGACAGGCCCTAAGGGCTCGTCAGGACAGCGCCGCTCCGGCTTCGCGCAGCGCGCGTCCGACCATCGCAACAATCAGGTCCACCTCGTCACCGTCGAGGTCGAACTGCGGCGTGAAGCGCAGGGAATTGGCGCCGCCGTGAATCACGCCGAGGCCGTGTTCGCGCAGCCACTCCTCGATGGAGCCAGCGCCGTATCCTTTCAGGCGCGGATCGAGCTCGCACGAAAACAACAGGCCCGTGCCCTGCACCCGGGTGATGAGGCCCCCGAGCTCCGTGCGGAGCGCCTCGAGCTTTCGGACCGCCTCGCGCCCGCGCTCGCGGATGTTCTCGCGCAGCTCCGGCGTCAGCATCTCGATCACGGCGCACGCCACGTCGAGCGCGCGCGGATTGGCCGTCATGGTGTTCCCGTACGTGCCGCGCTGATAGATCCCGGCCGCATGGTCGGTGAGTGCCAGGACCGAGAGCGGATACTGGCCGGCATTGAGCGCCTTCGAGAAACTTTCCATATCGGGCGGCGCCGCGCCGCGAAACGCCGGGTAGTCCACGACCGAGAGCACGCCCTCGGCGCGCAGGCCGGCCTGAATTGAATCAATCAGCAGGAGCGACCCGTGTCCGGCCGTCAGCTCGCGCGCGGCCGCATAGAACTCCACGGGGAGACGCCGGCCGGGATCGCCCTCTCCCATTACCGGCTCGAGCAGCATGGCCTCGATGAACCAGCCTTCCGCATCGGCGTCGTCGAACGCCTGCTGGAGCGCCTCGATGTCGTAGGGCGCGATCGCGATGACGCTCTCTTCGCCGCGGTAGCTCGCCAGGTACTTCCGATAGTCCTTCCGGCTCGAATCGGAATAGAGGGCCGGCCGGTCGGTGCGTCCGTGGAAGCCGCCGGCCACGGCCAGCCGCTTGACCAGGCGACCCGCGTGCCGTCCGCCTGGGTCGGTCATTGCCTTGGTGTTGATGTCGGCGATGCGCGCCGCAAGCGTGACCGCTTCGGAGCCGGAGTTGAGGCACATGAACCTGGCGTACGGACAGCCCCCGGGCCGGGTGTGGCCGATCTCGGGGCGAATCGCCCGATCGAAGCGGAGCTGCGACAGGTTGGGCGTCATGATGTTCGCCATGACCTGGGGACGCGCCATGGCGTCGATGATCGGCTGCGGCGTGTGGCCGAAGCCGAGCATGCCGTAGCCGCCCGTGTCGTAGAGCACCGCGCCGTTGAGTGTGACAATCCAGGGCCCGCGCGCGGCGAGCGCGACGTAGGGGTTCACGCCGTCCTGCGGATAGAAGTTGACGAAGCCGGCCTGGACGGCTTGCACCTGCGCGTCCTCGTCGAGGTTCAGCAGGTCGGCGAAGGGGGCCCGGATGCGCTCGTATTCGGCGACCGCGGCGTCGACGGCGGCGCCAAGCTCGGGATGGGTCGACGCGAATCTGGTGACCGTCGCATCGTCCAGGCCGTCTGTGCGGCGTCGGCCACGATGCGCCCGAAGCGGCGCGAGCCGTTCGAGAATGGACGTCCGGGAACCTGTCGCGCCTTCGGTGGGCCGAGTCGGAATCACCCCTCGATGCTCCCACACGAGCCGCCTGGGCGTCTACACGCCCGCGTTGTCACCGCTGAGACGCCGCTGGCGCACGGCCGGGCGGCATATGCTGTACCGGCGGCATGCCACGAACACTTTCGAACGACCTCCGCCTCGTCATCGACACGCTCGGCCACGTGATCCGCGCCCAGGCCGGCGAAGACGCGTACGCCGCCGTGGAGTCGATACGCCTCGCAGCCAAGCGCGCGCGCGAAGCCGACACCGACGAACGTCGCGAAGCCGCCCGCACGCGCCTTGCTCGCATCGTCGCCACGCTCGATGCGGCGACGGCGCTGGAAGTGGCGCGCGCCTTCACGCTGTATTTCCAGCTCGTCAACCTCGCCGAGGACGCCCAGCGCACCCGCGAATTGCGGCGGCGTGAGGCAGACGGGGGAGCCGATTCGGTTGCCGACTCGATCCACGGCGTCATGCACGCGCTCGCGCTCGCCGGCCTGAGTCGTGAGGCGGCGCACCGGGCCCTGGAAGGCGTGATGCTCACGTTCGTGTTCACCGCGCATCCGACCGAAGCGAGGCGGCAAACGACCGAGCGGCTGCTGGCCGACGTGGCCAGGATCCTGCGACGGCTCGACCGGCGGGCCTTGACCGAGTTGGAGGCGGCCGATGCGAATCGGCGCCTGCGGTCGGCCATCGAAGCCCTGTTTCAGCATGCTGCGGAGCGTGCAGACCGACCCGACGTGCTCGACGAAGTGCGCGCGGGCCTCTGGTACTTCGAACACGTCCTGCTTGATGCCGTGCCTCGCTTCCTCCGCCGGGTGCGACATGCCTTCGACGAGCGCTTTGGTCCGATCGATCCGATCGAGCTGCCCGTGCCGCTGCGCTTCGGGTCTTGGATGGGTGGCGATCGTGACGGCAACCCCTTTGTGACCGCGGAGGTGACCGCCGAGACGCTCGAGCTCCACAGGGACCTCGTGCTGAGGCGGTACGAGCGGGACCTCGTGGCACTCATCGATCCGCTGGCCGCCGTCGAACGGCGGCTTGTGGCGCATCCCGACCTCGATGCGGCGGTCGCGCGTGCGGCCGCTGCCGTCCCGGACGCTGCTCTGGAGGCCCGGCAGCGCAATCCTGAGGAGCCGTTGCGCCGGCTGCTGGCACTGGCGACTGAGCGGCTCCGGCGCGCGCGGACGGGCGAAGCCGGCGCCTACGACAATCCCCGACAGTTGCTGGATGACCTGCTCGTCATGCGAGCCGTGCTCGTGCGCTCCGGAGCCAGGGCGTTGCCAGACGATGCGCTGCTCGACGTGATTCAACGCGTCCGCTGCTTCGGCTTTCACCTGGCGGCGCTCGACGTGCGCGAGGACAGCCGCGTGCACCGCGAGGCCGTCGGGGAACTACTCGGCGAATCGGGTTACGGCAAGTGGCCCGCGGACGCGCGCGTCGCGGCGCTCGCACGGCTCCGGCTGCCCGAGGCCGGGAATCGCGAGCGCCTGAGCGACCCAACCCGGCGCCTTCTCGAGTTGTTCTCGACAATCGCGCGGCTTCAGCAGCGATTCGGGGCGGATGCCATCGGCACCTACGTGATCTCGATGACCGAGAACGCCGCGGACGTGCTCGAGGTCCTGCGACTGGCCGAGCTTCACGGCGTGGCTGGAGGTCTCGACATCGTGCCGCTGCTCGAGACGCCCGACGACTTGTCGCGCGCCGGGCCTCTTTTCGAGGCGCTCTTCGCGGCTCCCGGCTATGCGGCTCATCTGGGCCGGCGCTCGCGCACCCAGGAACTGCTCGTCGGCTATTCCGACTCGATGAAGCAGGGTGGCATGCTCGCCAGCCGTGTCGCGGTTGCCGATGCGCAGCGCGCCGCTGCGGCTGTCTGCAGGAGCCACGGCGTGCGGCTGCGCGTGTTCCACGGGCGCGGCGGGTCGGTCAGTCGCGGCGGAGGGCCCACGCATCGCGCGATCCTGGCCCTGCCGCCGGAAGCATTCAGCGGGCAGGTGCGGATCACCGAACAGGGAGAGATGCGCGCGCACAACTTCGCGCATCCCGACCTGGCCGTCAGGTACCTTGAACAGACGGTCGGGGCGGCCCTCGAAATGCACGCGGGCATCCGCACGTCACCGACGACCGACTCGATCGACGCAGCCAGACTCGAGCCACTGGCCGCACGGAGCCGCGCGGCGTATCGCGCGCTCGTCGACGATCCCCGGCTCGTGCCGTACTTCCTGGCGGCGACGCCGTTCGAGCAAATCGCCGCGCTGAACATCGCGAGTCGGCCCGCGCGCCGCGCCGGGCCCGTCACGGGCATCACCGGGCTCCGCGCGATTCCCTGGGTGTTCTCCTGGAGCCAGTCCCGGCACGTGCTCACCGGTTGGTACGGCGTCGGCTCCGCGCTCGAAACCGCTCTCGATCAGGCCGACGGCGAGGCGCGACTGGCGGCGCTCTATCGGTCCTCGCGTTTCTTCCGGGACGTGCTCGAGAACGTCGAGATGGCGCTGTCGAAGACGGAGCTGTCGATCGCGGCACGCTATGCCGCCCTCTGCCACGACGAAGCCGTGCGAGGTCTGTTCCGCGTCATCGCGACCGAGCACGAGCGCACGGTGTCCGCGATCCTGCGCATCACCGGCCGTCGCGAGCTGCTCGCCGACGATGCGGTGCTCGCGAGGTCGATTCGTCTCCGCAATCCCTACGTGGATCCGCTCTCCTACCTCCAGATCGAAGCGCTTGGCCGGATTCGCCACGAATCGGCCACAGCAGCCGACGCGGAAACCTGGGGCCGGGTGGCGCGTGTCACCGTGCAGGGCATTGCGGCGGGGATCCGCCACACCGGGTAGTGGGGCTCTCGCACCTCGGTCTTCGAAGCCAACTGGGGTCCCATCGCGGCTGTGCTTCCGGTGGGTATAATGCGCGAGAAATGACGGAGCGACCGGCCACCTACAATCTTGCCAGCCTCGTCGTTCGCACTCTGCCGGACGCGCTGCCGGATGTGAAGGCCCGCCTGTCGGCACTTCCAGGCGTCGACGTGCACCACGAGGAGCCGGCCTCCAGCCGGCTCGTCATCACCTTCGAGCACAGCGGAACGTTCGATCGCGAGCGGTTGGAAGACATCCGCCGCGTAGCGGGTGTCGTCAGCGCCGAGCTTGTGTACCACTACGTCGAGTCAGATGCCGCCGGAGCTGTTGGCGGAGTACCAGACGCAGGAGATCCCTACTGATGGATGCGACCCGAAGGAACTTTCTCAAGACCAGCATTGCAGCCGCCACGGGCGTAGCCGTGGGGATGCAGTTGCCAGAGAGCCTGGCGGCGCTCGGACAGGCCGTCCAGGCCGGCTGGGCCTGGGACAAGGGCGTCTGCCGGTTCTGCGGCGTCGGGTGCGGCATCCAGATTGCGACCCAGGGGGGACGCGTCGTCGCCGTGAAGGGGGACCCCGACAGCCCGGTCAACCGGGGGCTGCTCTGCGTGAAGGGCTCGGCCAATGCGCAGATCCTCTACGGCGCCGACCGGCTGACCCAGCCGCTCCTGCGGATGCGGAACGGCCGGTTCGACAAGACCGCCGATTTCGTGCCCGTCTCCTGGCAGCAGGCCTTCGACGAGATGGCCGCGCAGTTCAAGCGGGTGCATCGGGAGCTTGGCCCGACCGGTGTCGGGATCCTCGGGTCCGGCCAGTACACGATCCAGGAAGGGTACGCCGCCGTGAAGCTCGTCAAGGCCGGCTGGCGCAGCAACAACATCGATCCGAATGCGCGCCACTGCATGGCTTCGGCCGTGGCCGGGTTCATGCAGACGTTCGGCATCGACGAGCCGGCCGGCTGCTACGACGACATCGAGCTTACCGACACCGTCGTCACCTGGGGCGCCAACATGGCCGAAATGCACCCCATGCTGTGGGCCCGTGTCGTCGATCGGCGCATGAGCCACGAGCCCATGCGGCTCTTCAATCTGACGACGTTCACGACGCCGACCTCGGCGATGGCCGACGTGGAACTCGTCATCCGGCCGCAGACCGACCTGGCCATCTGGAACTACATCGCGCGCGAGATCATCGCCCGCGACGCGGTCGACCGGGCCTTCGTCGACCGGCACTGCGTGTTTGCCACCGGGCCGGCCGACATCGGTTTCGCGATGCGCGACGACGAGGCCGCAATGCGGCCGGCTGAGGCGGACACCCGTGCCAAACAACGGACCGTGCGCCTGACACGCGAAGAGGCGATTCTGCAACGGCGCGACCCGGCGACCGCCAATCCGGTTCCGCAGGCGAGACGGGGCCAGGCCGGCCAGCACTGGCTCATCACGTTCGACGAGTTCCGGCATGCCGTCGAGCCCTACACGCTCGACGTTGTGGCCGAACTGGCGCGCGGCAACCCCGACGAGCCCCTCGAGGAGTTCAAGGCGAAGCTCGTCCAGTTGGCCGAAGCCTATGCGGACCGGAGCCGGAAAGTCATCTCGTTCTGGACGATGGGCTTCAACCAGCACACGCGGGGCACGTGGGTGAACGAGCAGGCCTACATGACGCATCTGCTCACCGGCAAGTTCGCCACGCCGGGCAACAGCGCCTTTTCACTCACCGGGCAGCCGTCGGCGTGCGGCACGGCCCGCGAGGTCGGCACGTTCTCGCATCGGCTTCCCGCCGACATGGTGGTGGACAACCCGGCACATCGCGCCCGGGCCGAAGAGGTGTGGCGGCTGCCGGCGGGCACGCTCAATCCCCAGCCGGGCAGCGACATCACCCGGATGATGCGTGATCTCGAGGACGGACGGGTCAAGTGGATGTGGGTGCAGGTGAACAACCCGTTCCAGGCGACCGCCAATGCGAACCACTGGGTCGAGGCCGCCAGAAGGAACGACGCGTTTGTCGTCGTGTCGGATGCCTATCCCGGTATTTCGTGCAAGGTCGCCGATCTCATCCTGCCCTCGGCGATGATTTTCGAGAAGTGGGGTGGCTACGGCAACAGCGAGCGCCGCACGCAGATGTGGCGCCAGCAGGTGCCGGCGCCAGGCGATGCGCGCTCCGACGTTTGGCAGATGCTCGAGTTCTCCAAGCGCTTTACCGTTGGCGAGCTCTGGGGCGAGCAGCCGGTGCCGGGCGTGAGGATCGACGGTGCAGCCGAGG
Source organism: uncultured Acidobacteriota bacterium (assembly GCA_963752045.1). Classification (GTDB taxonomy): domain Bacteria; phylum Acidobacteriota; class Vicinamibacteria; order Vicinamibacterales; family SCN-69-37; genus DATKDF01. The sequence continues at coordinate 420,499 of CAVVWN010000008.1, forward strand.
GCCGACTGCCGAGCGTGCTCGACAAGATGGGCGCGCTCGGGTACCGGCCCGACAGCACGCTCTACGACGTGCTGTTTGCGACAGAGGACAATCGCCGCGTGGCATGGCCGGACCCGGTGGCCAATGGTCATGCCAACGACACGGTTCGTCATCTCGGCGAATCCTGGTTCCCCGAGAAAGCGCTCTTCGAGGAGTATGCGGCCTTCGGCCGCGATCACGCCCACGATCTGGCGCCGTTCGACCGGTATCTCGATCCGGACGTGCGCGGTCTCAAGTGGCCGGTCGTCGACGGCAGGGAAACGAACTGGCGCTTCAACGAGGCGCACGACCCGTACGCCGCCCGGGGCTCGGGCTTCGACTTCTACGGGCCGGCGATGAAGCAGATCCCGCGCGGCAACCTCGACGGCGTGACCGAGGCCGCGCCGGTCTCGGTGGCAGGGAAGGCCAAGATCTTCTTCAGGCCGTACGCCGCGCCTCCCGAGGTGCCAGGCGGGGAATGGGATCTCTGGCTCAGCACAGGCCGCGTGCTCGAGCACTGGCACTCCGGGACGATGACGCGCCGTGTGCCGGAACTCCACAAGGCCATGCCGGCCGCGCTGGCCTTCATGCACCCGGCTGACGCTGAGGCGCGGAGGCTTGCGCGAAACGACGCCGTCTGGATCGAGTCGCGGCGCGGTCGCATCCGGACCCGCGTCGAAACGGAGGGCCGCTACGGGCCGCCTCGAGGGCTCGTCTACGTGCCCTGGTTCGACGAGAACGTCTTCATCAACAAGGTGACGCTCGATGCCGGCTGCCCGATTTCGAGGCAGACCGACTTCAAGAAGTGCGCCGTGAAGGTCTACAAGGCGGAGGAACAGTAATTATGCGACCCATCCTGATGACGGCGGTGGTCGTGGTCGGCCTCGGCGCGTTCATCCGCGGCGTGACGGCCGACCAGGCGTCGGCGCAGCGGCCTATTCCTGACCGGGAGCTTGGCCTCCGCAAGACGACGGTGACCGATGACCGGGTTCCTCCGGTGTTCGTCTTCACCGAGCAGGCGCCGGGCGAGGGTCAGCGCCTGGAGCGCGCCTTCGAGGGCACGCCACCACTCATTCCACACACGGTGGACGGCTTCGTGCCAATCACGCGGGAGGACAACTTCTGCGCGGTGTGCCACGCCACGGGCGGCACCGATCCCGAGGGCCCGCCGCAGGTGCCCCAGAGCCACCTCATCGACTGGCGCGCCGCACCCGGCGTCGTCCGCGACTCGATTGCCGGGGCCAGGTGGGTCTGCACGAGCTGCCACGTCGTTCAGAGCGACGCCGAGCCCATTGTCAACAGCACGTTCGGGTCAGGGCGGCGCTGAACGGCACTACTGCTTGTTGTACCGGATGCCCGCTTCCTGCGCCTTCTCGATCGCGATGACCATTGCCGGCACGACCGTCACGCCCGGCAGCAGGTGCGCGCCGAGCTCGTCGGCGATCGCCGGCTGTGCGCCCTTGCCACGGGCGGCCAGCTCGTAGGTCCAGGCTGTGAGCGCGTTTGCGCACATGATGAACTTGGCGCCGCGCGCCTGAAGGCTCGTGATGCTGCACTCGACGAGCGCCGCACCGAGCCCCTCGATCATCGGGATGCTCATGGCCTCGGCCAGAAGGTGCCCGTCCGCTTCCCGGGGCGAATGAAAGACGTTGCGCGTGTACGGCCGCCCCGCTGCATCGGCAAGCCCCGCATAGTCGCCAAGCTGGTATTTCTCCCAGATGACGTCGTCGAAGCCCATGATGATGCTGGAGTTGGGGCCGACCCCGTAGAACGTGCCGACGGCGCCGACCGCGCCAGGCGCCGTGCCGTAGGCGGTCTGGTACGTACTGATGAAGGCGTTCATGTGGTCGAGGCCGGCGCCCTTCTTGTGGGCGTTGAAGTCGAAGAGGCACCGGTGCCGGCCCCGCACCTCGGTCAGCCAGGCGTCGGCATCCTGCCGCGGGGCCTGGGCGGCCACCGCGTTCCGGGCGCCGACGGGCAGGCCGACGACGCCGGCAGCCGCGATCATGCGGCCGAGAAACCCGCGCCGGTTGGTGGTGATGGACATCGCTGTACGCTCCTTCCTTCCTGGATTGTCAGAACGGATCTGCATGCTATCGCGCCTGTGCCCTCCACGCCGCCGGTATAATCCATCTGCCGCATGACACTCTCGTCGGGGACCCCAGTGCAGGAAGCTGACGCCCAGGTCCGTGCCGGGGTGAGACGATGCCGCTGATCCCAGGCACTCGGCTCGGTCCCTACGAGATCGCCTCCGCCATCGGCGCCGGCGGAATGGGTGAGGTCTACCGCGCGCGCGACACGCGTCTCGATCGCACGGTGGCCATCAAGGTCCTGCCGCCGGCCCTGGGTTCCGACCCGGAATTCCGCGCGCGCTTCGAACGCGAGGCGCGAGCGATCTCCCAGCTCCAGCATCCGAACATCTGCACTCTGCATGACGTCGGCCGGCACGATGACACCGACTACCTCGTGCTCGAGTACCTCGAGGGCGAGACGCTGGCGTCACGCCTGGAGCGGGGCTCGCTCGATCCCGGCGCGGCGCTTACGCTGGCCATCCAGGTTGCCGGAGCGCTCGACGCGGCACACCGCGCGGGCATCGTGCACCGTGACCTCAAGCCCGGCAACGTGATGCTGGTCCGCGGCGGATCGACGTCGGCGCCGCCGATTGCGAAGCTCCTGGACTTCGGCCTCGCCAAGCCGACCACGCCGGGCGCCGGCGTGGCGCCTCTCACGGCGGCGCCCACGCGCACGACCCCGATCACGATGCAGGGGTCGATTCTCGGCACGTTCCAGTACATGGCGCCGGAACAGCTCGAAGGGCGCGAGGCCGACGCGCGGTCGGACATCTGGGCATTCGGCTGCCTGCTCTACGAGTGCCTCACCGGCCGACGCGCGTTCGAGGGCGCGAGCCAGGCGAGTCTCATCGGCGCGATTCTCAAGGACCAGCCATCGGCGGTCTCGAGCGTCATGCCGATCGCGCCGCCGGCGCTCGACCGCGTTGTCTCGACGTGCCTCGCGAAAGACCCGGATGACCGATGGCAGTCGGCGGGCGATCTGGCGCGCGAGCTCGGCTGGATTCGCGACGCACCGTCGGCAGCCGCAGCGGCCGGAGATCTCGCTCGACCGGCGCCGACACCCCGGCTCGTCTGGCTGGCCGCCATGGTCGCGTTTGCCGCGGCCACGGGTCTCGTCGTGTGGTGGCTGGGCGGCTCGAGCTCGAATCCGGGCCCGCCGATTCTGGCGGAGGTCCCCGTGGCGGTCGCCGCTCTGGTGGACGATCCCCCGATCGCCATTTCGCCCGACGGGACGCTGCTCGCCTATGTCACTCCGGACCGCCTTGCGCTGATGCTGCGCGATCTCCGCACCGGCGAGACCCGCACGCTGGTTGAGGGAAACCAATACGGAGAACCGTTCTTCTCGCCGGACGGGCTTCAGGTTGGAGTCGCAAGCGGGCGTGTCACGGTCGACAACCTCGCCGTGCGGGGTGCCGCCCTCGAACGGATCGCCGTGGGTGGTGGGGCGCCCGTCACGGTCATCGACGGGCTCACGAGCCCCAAGGGCGCCTGGTGGGGCGACGACGACTGGATCTACTACTCGCCTGCGCCTTCGGCCGGGCTCTGGCGCGTTAGGTCCGACGGCGGCTCCCCCGAACAGCTGACCGAACCCGATGCCTCAAACGGCGAAAAGACGCACCGGCGGCCGTTTGTGCTCCCCGAGAGCAAGGCCGTGCTGTTCGTGACCGGCACGTCGCGCATCACGTCATTCGACGACGGCACGATCGAGGCGTTCTCGCTTGCCGACCGCACCCGGCACCGGCTCGTTGACGGCGGGATGGCTCCCCGGTACATCCCGGCGCTTGGGCAGCTCGTGTACGCCCGGGCCGGCGCGTTGATAGCGGTGCCGTTCGACCCGGATCGCCTCGTGCTCACCGGACCGCCCGTCACTCTCTCGACCGAGATCTCCGACCAGCCCCTGACAGGAACGAGCCGGTACACGATCTCCCGGAACGGCACCCTCGTCTGGGTGGCCCGCTCCACTGAGCCTCGACAGGCCGCAGTCATCGCCATGGATCGGCAGGGCCGTCCAACCCGAATCGCCGACGCCCCATACGTGCTCGCCACGGCACGCCTGTCCCCCGACGGTCTCCGGCTGGCGACCGATCCGGACGGAGCCACGCAGCAGATCGCGGTCGTCGACCTGGCGCGAGGCAGCACGCAGCAGTTGACCTACGAATGGGACAACTCCGCGCCGGTATGGACGCCCGACGGCGCCCATCTCGTCTTCCGGTCGAATACGGGAGGCGGCGCACGCACCCTGTACTGGCAGGCCGCCGATGGAAGCGGTGCGGCTGAACGCTTGACGACGAGCGCCGACGATCAGATACCGAACGACATTTCGGGCAACACGCTCGTGTACGAGAGCTACAGCCAGGCGACGGCGTCGGACCTCTGGATCCTGTCTCTGGATAACCGGCAAACGCACGTGTTTCTGAACACCCGTTTCGAGGAAACCTCGGCCCGGCTGTCTCCTGACGGGCGCTGGATCGCCTACCAGTCCAACCAGTCGGGTGCCTGGGAGGTCTACGTGCGCGCGTTTCCATCGTCCGATCGGCAGTGGCAGGTGTCGGCTGGCGGCGGGACGCGACCCGAATGGCTGCCTGGCGGGCGAGAGATCGTGTACGTCCGAGACCGCGACGTCATGTCCGTTCAGGTCACGACGGAACCCTCGTTCGTCGCTGGTCAGCCAGCGAGGCTCTTCGCGCTCGAGGCGCAGGACCAGTTGCTGGACGTTGGCTCCGACGGCCGGTTGATGGTCCTGCGACGGGACGCGCCGCCCGCCCCGACGTCGCTCCGCATCATCGTCAACTGGTTCGAGTCCGTGCGCCGGCTGACCGACGGGCGGAGCAGGGACTGAACCACCCGCGCCACCGGTCTACCTCAGCGCTCCGGCGCGCCCGAGCCGGCGACGAGCCGGCCAAGCTCGTCGAACCAGTTCGTGATGACGCGCAGGCGCCCGGGCCCGGGATCGGGGCCCTGGACCATGGCGAACCGGCGTCCGTCGCGATCGACGGCGTAGTTGGCATTGCTGAACGTGTCGAACAGGTACGACCCCCGGAAGAGCACGGCGGGCCGGCCCGCCTCGAAGCTCGCGCCGTCGGCCGAAACCGTGAAGGGCACGGCCACCATCGCATCGGCCTTGCGGTAGAAGAGCTCGCCACCCGACGGATTCCAGGCCGGCTCCCGCCCGCCGTCGGTCGAGACCTTCCAGCGGGAGGCCGTGACCGGGTACGCGCGCACGTAGATCTCGTCGACGCCGCTCTCGTCCGAGACGTAGGCGAACCAGCGGCCGTCGGGCGAGAACTCGGGAGCTCGCTCGTTGTGCTCGGTCACGACCAGGGGCACGGCGTCGGCGCCGTCCATCGGCTGCGCCCAAATGTCACGCTGCGTGGCGGGATTGACCTCGTAGTAGAGGAGCACCGACCCGTCCGGCGAAAAGCTGCAAGGCACGGACGTGATCTCACGCGTGCCGAGGCGTCTCGGGGCGCTGTCGTCGTCGATGCCCTTGATGAAGATCATGTATGCGGCTCCCGACCGGAGCGATGAGAACGCCACCTGACGCCCGTCGGGCATCCACGCCGGATAGGCATTCAAGGACTCGAACGTCACGCGGGACGTCGAGGCGCGCGCCAGGTCGAGCACCCAGATGTCGCCGAATGTCTCGCTGATGAGCCCGCCCCACGCGAGCCGGTCACCGGTCGGCGAGAGTCGCGGCAGGGCGAACGGCCGGACCTCGTCGGTGATGGGCGTCGTGCTGCCCGTGCGATCGACCCAGAGCAGCCGGTTCTCGCGCTGGGTGCCGGGCGGTTCGAAGACGAGCAGTCCGTCGTCCGAGACGGCTGCCGTGACTGCGCCGACGTTGTCGATGGCGATGGGCGTCGAGAGCGGGATCGCCGGGCCGGAGACCGCGAGTCGGTCCATGTCGAAAGGCGCGACGAGTGCCGCGTTGTCCAACTGGTAGAGCAGGTAGCCGCCGGGCAGCACCTGGCCGTCAACCCCGCGCGTGACGATGCGGTACTCGCCGGTGTCGAGCGACACCGCGACGATGACCGGTCCACGCTCACCGCCAAAATCGGTCAGCGTCGTCAGGAGCACCGTGCGGGTGCCGGGGATGAAGTGCGGCCAGATGAAGCTCGTGGCCGTCGTGTCGGTTCCCCCGACGTCGAGGGGCGTCGCCATGCCCCCGTCGCTCGATACCCACTGGATCAGGCCGCCGGCGGAACCAAACACGATCGTTCCGTCAGCCGACCACGTGCCTCCGTAGCCACCTCCCTGCGTCGGAACGAGCGCAACGGCGCCGCTGCCCTCGACGGGCGCCTTCCTGAGCTGTCCCTGCGCGAAGAAGCCGACCCACCGTCCGTCGGGTGAGAAGAACGGGCTGTGACCGCCGACCGATCCAGGGACAGCCACGCTAGGGCTGCCGCGGGTCAGATCCCGCAGGCGGATCTCCGATCCTTCGATCGTCCGCGCCACGAAGGCGAGCAGGTGACCGTCGGGCGACAACGCGAGCTTGCGCCGCGGCACACCCGAGGTGTCGAGCGGATAGTCGAGGGCGAGGTCGAGCTGCCGGGACGGGCCGGCCGTGGCAACGCCGCGGTCGAGAAACGCCCGCGCACCAAGCGCACCGGCGACGAGCCCCGCGAGGAGCATGACGGCAGGAAGCACCAAAGACCGTCTGGCACCGCCGGCAGACGCCGGGGAGGGCGTCGCGGTCGCCTCGGACTCATCCGCAGCTTCTTCGAGCTCGAGGCGCGCGTCGCCCGCGTGCTGGAGGCGCTTGCGCGGGTCCTTCTGGAGGCAGCGCCGCAGCAGTCGCCGGACGTTCGGGGGCGTTGCTTCCGGCAGCAGCGTCCAATCCGGCTCGCTCCTGACGATGGCGGCAAGCGTGTCCGTGACGGTGGGGCCGTCGAACGCGTGCCGTCCCGTGAGCAGCTCGAACAGAAAGCAGCCGAAGGCCCAGATGTCCGTGCGCGCGTCCACCGGCTTGCCGCGCGCCTGTTCCGGGCTCATGTAGGCGGCCGTTCCGAGGATCATGCCGGCCTCGGTCATGGCTGGCGACGTCATCGTGGGGCGGTCCGAGAGACCGGTGGGGTCGGCATTCGCCGGTCCGGAGCCGGACGCGCCCGGTCCCGACGGCGCGTCGATCGGGTCGAGCGCCTTCGCCAGGCCGAAGTCCAGCACTTTGACGGCACCGCCGTCTGTCACCTTCACGTTGGCGGGCTTGAGGTCGCGATGCACGACGCCTCGACCGTGCGCCGCCTCGAGCGCGAGCGCCACCTGGCGCGCGACGTCGATGGCCTCGTCGACGGGAAGCGGCCCGCGACGGAGCACCTGCTGCAGGTCCTCGCCGGCCACGAGCTCCATGGCCAGGAACCGCACATCGTCGTGCCGGTGCACCGAGTGGAGCGCGGCGATGTTCGGATGGCTGAGCGAGGCGAGCAGTTTCGCTTCGCGCTCGAATCGTGCGATGCGATCGGCGTCCACCGAAAGCGCCGGCGGCAGTATCTTGATGGCCACTTCGCGGTCGAGCGTCGTGTCGACCGCTCGCCACACGACGCCCATGCCGCCCTCGCCGATTCGATCGAGAAGGCGATAGTGCAGCAGCTGGCCGCCGGACGTGAATGTCACGGCGGAGAGAATACCTCAAGCAACACCTGCCCTCTGGCGACCGTCCAAAGAAACTGATGCCGGGACGAACCAGCCGCGAACCGACGGGAATCCTCCAGGGCACGCTCGACCAGGTGCGAGGTGCGTGGGCCCGCGACCTCGGACGAGACATGCGAATCGCCCTGCGCACGCTTGGCCGCGCGCCCAGCCACGCGGCAGCCACGATTCTGACCATGGCGCTCGGCATCGGCGCGGCCGCGGCGATGTTCTCGGTCTTCGAGGGCGTCCTGCTGCGTCCGCTCCCGTATCCGTCACCGGATCGCATCGTCCACCTCTACCAGCTCAGCGAGACCGGTGCGCGAAACCGGGTCTCCGACCCGAACTTCGACGACTGGCGGGCCGGGACCGGGAGCTTCTCCGCCATGGCGACGTACACGGCGCTTGGCGCGCTGCCGATTGCTGGCGCCGGCGAGGCGCAACTGGCACGCGTGACGCTGGTCTCGCGTGAGTTCTTCGATGTGATGGGCACTCGTCCCGCTCTCGGCCGAGGGTTCCGCGAGGACGAGCAGCAGCCCGGCGCGCCAGGCGTGGCGATCGTCAGCGCGGCATTCTGGCGGCGCTGGCGCGGCGAGGCAGCGCCGGCCGGCGACGTGATTCGCACGGGCAATGCCGTCTACACCGTGGTCGGCGTGATGCCGGACGGATTCGACTACCCGGGCGAGACCTCGATCTGGAGCCCGCGCGAGGTCATTCCGCCGAACCGGTCCCGCACGTCACACAACGCACTGGCCCTGGCGCGGCTCGCAGACGGCGTCGCGCTCGAGCGCGCACGGGCGGAGATCAGCCAGCTGTCACGCCGGCTGAAGGAGGAGCACGGGGACGACACCTGGATGTTCGACGCCGATGCCGTCCCGATTCTCGAGGTCGTGACCGGCGCCTCCAAGCCGACGCTCGGCCTGATGCTCTCGGCCGCGCTCCTCCTGCTCGTCGTCTCGTGCACCAACGTGTCGAACCTGCTCGTGGCACGGGCCGCCGCGCGACGGTCGGAGTTCGCGCTCCAGGTCGCGATGGGCGCCACGGCAGGTCGCATCGGGCGCCAACTGCTGGCCGAGACCCTGGTCATCTGCCTCGCGGGCGCCCTCGTCGGGATGGGGATCGCGGCAGCCAGCGTACGGCTGTTCGTCGCCTTTGCTCCGGCCAACCTGCCACGGCTCGATGGGGTGGCGGTTAACTGGCTGGCGGTGGCCTTCGCGGTGGCCGTCTCGTGCGTCGCCGCGCTCGCGCTCAGCATGGTCACGGCTGCCGGTGCTCGCAGGGTGCGGATCACGGACGCACTGGCCGACCAGACGAGGTCCGGAACGGGCGGACGCCGGCAGCTTCGAGCCCGCGAGGCGCTGATGATCACCGAGGTTGCCGTCACGCTGGTGCTGATCGCCGGCGCGGCGCTGCTCGCCCGTAGCCTGGTCGCGGTGATGGCCGTCGATCCGGGCTACGAGCACGAGAGCCGCCTCGTTGTGGGCGTGACGACGTCTGGCGACGGGAGCCCGCAAGCGATCACGCGACAGGTCGCCTTTCAGGATGAAGTCGTCGAGCGTCTTCGACAGCAACCGGGCGTCGATCGCGTCGGCCTGGTCAGCACGTTCCCGATCGGCATCGGCAACCGCCGCAATGGGATGTTCCTCGAAATGACCAGGCCCGACGAAATCACGAGCTTCGAAGGGTTCGATCCCACCGACCCGGTGCTCAAGGCGAGGGCCGGATTCGCCGAATACAGGCACGTCGCCAGCGACTACTTTCAGGCGATGGGCATCCCGCTTCTCGAGGGCCGCTTGATTGACGACCGCGATGGGCCCGAGGCGCCGCACGTCGCCGTCGTCAGCCGGTCGCTGGCCGAGACCCAGTGGCCGGGACGCTCGGCGCTCGGCCGATGGATCCAGTTCGGCAACATGGACGGCGATCTCACCGCGATACGCGTCGTCGGCGTCGTTGGCGACGTCCGCGAGGTGTCACCCGAGTCCAGGCCCGAGCCGCTGCTTTATGTGTCGGCGTGGCAGCGCCCGCGACAGGCCTCACGCGTCTGGATCATCGTGCACGGGCCGGCAGCTCCCGAGTTGGCCGAGACCGCACGCCGGATCGTGCGCGATGTCGACCCGGACGTTCCGGCCACGATTGCGACGCTCGAGGCCGAGCTCGACGGGGCCTTCGCCGGCCGACGGTTCACGCTGTGGCTTGTCACCGCGTTCGGTCTCATCGCTCTGGTGCTCGCGATGCTGGGTGTCTACGGGCTCTTCGCGTACGCGGTGTCGAGCCGGAGCCGCGAGATGGGCATCCGCCTCGCCCTCGGAGCCGAGCCCCGCAGTCTGATCTGGCTGATTGTCAGGCGAGGCCTCCTGCTCACGGCCGTCGGCGCCATCGCCGGAGTCGCGTTGGCGAAGATCGCCTCGGGCGTCGTCGCAAGCCTCGTCTTCGGAATCGCCCCTGACGACCCTGCCACGATCGGCGTCGCCATGCTGGTCGTCACCGCGGTCACCCTCGCCGCCAGCTACGTGGCCTCTCGGCCGATCCTGCGCCAGTCACCGGCGGCAACGCTCCGGGGCACCTGAGCCCGGCCGGTGCCCGTTCTCGGCCCCGACAACGGGCACGCGCAGCGCCAGCCATGTGCCGAGAGCCTGTCCGCTGCGTCGAGGTGTGGCCGACTCAGAGGCGGGTGCCGCACAACCGGCAGAACGACGCGTCGCCGGCATGGTCGCCAGCGCCGCACCCGGGGCAGACCACGCGTCTCCCCCGGCCGCCCCGCGCGAGCTCGACCGTGACGATGCCGGTCGGGACGGCGACGATGGCGTAACCGAGGAGCATGATGACGGACGCGAGCGCCTGGCCGGCCGGGGTTTCGGGCGCGATGTCGCCGTACCCGACGGTCGTAATCGTGACGATTGTCCAGTAGATCGACTGCGGAATGCTCGTGAAACCGTGCGTGCTGCCCTCGACGAGATACATCGCCGTGCCCAGGACGACGGCCAGCACGAGCACCGTCGCGATGAACACGAAGAGTTTGCGGCGGCTGTTGAGGATGGCGACGAGCAGGATGTCGGCCTCGCCGATGTACTCGGCCAGCTTCAACACACGGAACACACGGAGCACGCGCAGGACGCGGATGACGAGCAGGTACTGACTGCCGGGAAGGAGCACGCTCAGGTACGTCGGCAGAATCGACAGAAAGTCGACGAGGCCGAAGAAACTCCGTGCGTAGCGAACCGGACGCGGAGCCGAGAGGAGCCGCAGGGCGTACTCTGCGGTGAAGACGAGCGTGAACCCCCATTCAAGCAGGTACAGACCGCCGCCGTAGGCCTCGTGAACCGACGCGATCGAGTCGGCCATCACGGCGAGCACGCTCGCCGTGATCGTCACGATGAGCGCGACGTCGAAGGCCTTGCCGGCCCGCGTGTCGTGCCCGAAGATGACCGTATAGAGCGTCGAGCGCCAGGCTGGCCAGTTGGCGGGTGCCGGTTCGAGCGGGGATCGGGACTCCACGGGGCGCCTCCCTCACGGCCGATTATCCTACGCGCCTGAAGCCTCCCGGCTGCCGGAAGGGGTGCAACCACGGCAGAATGGACTCATGTTGCCCGCCAGGCCCCGGCCTGCGTCGGTGGACTGCCGGCCGCTGCCGTTCTTCGAGGAAGCGGATCTGGCCGCCGCCCAACGAGCCTTCCGCGATGCGGCGCCGATACACCTCGGCCAGAGCTGGCTTCCCGAGCCGGAGCCCGGCTTTGCGCCAGGCGTCGTCCGTACGGGTTGGCGGGGAGACACGCTGTACGTACTGGCCCGTCTGTTCGACACGGACATCGTCACCCGAGCCAGGGACCACAACGAGCGCTTCTGGGAGCTCGGTGACACGTTCGAGATCTTCCTGCAGCCGCTCCCCGGAGACTCCTACGTCGAGCTCCATGTCACGCCGAACAACCTCCGCCTGCAGCTGGGCTTCGACGCGCCTCCCGTGCCGGCGACGGACCCGGATCCGTTCGAGGCCGCGCTACTCGGGTCCGAAGTCTTTCGCTCGTGGACGTTCGTGGACGAGGGGGCGCGGGTGTGGCACGCGCTTGCAGCCGTGCCGTCAGCCTCGGTGGGCGGGCCGGCCCCGCTTGCAGGATCGAACTGGCGCTTCTCGTTCGGCCGCTACGACGCCGGCCGCGGACGTGACCCGATCATCTCGTCGTCATCGGCGCACGCCGCGCCCCGTTTTCATCGTCCGCACGAGTGGGGCGAGCTTTGCGTGCGTCCGTGAGTGCGGCCGTCGAGTAGAGTGTGGTCCCAACGATGACACTCATCGTTCTGATCTCGATCGTGTCGGCCGCAACGGCCGCCGTCGTGGGCTTCGGCATCGGGAGCCTGCTCACGCCGCTTCTGGCGCTGCGCTATGACATGCCCCTTGCCGTGGCGCTCGTGTCGGTACCCCATGCGGTGGCCACGGCGCTTCGATGCTGGCGGCTTCGCCGCGACATCAGCTGGCCCGTGCTGCTGCGGTTCGGTCTCCTGAGCGCAGTTGGCGGCCTCTCGGGCGGGTTGCTCTTCACGCGACTTGGCGGCCCGGCGCTTGCCTCGGCGCTCGGCGGTCTGCTCGTGCTGACATCGATTGCCGGATTCACGGGCCTGGCCCGCCGATGGCATCCGCGCGGCGCCACGGTGTGGCTCGCCGGCGGCCTCTCCGGGTTCTTCGGCGGCCTGGCCGGCAATCAGGGCGGCCTTCGCGCCGCCGCGCTCTCGGCGTTCAACCTCTCACCGACGGCGTTTGTCGCCACGAGCACCGCAACCGGCCTGCTCGTGGACGCGGCGCGCATGCCCTTCTACGTCTGGAGCCGGGGAGACGCCATGGCGGGTGAATCAACCGTGCTCCTGCTCATGACCGGCGGTGTCGTCGTCGGCACGCTGTTCGGCGAGTTGGTGCTGCGGCGCATCCCGCCGACCCTCTTTCGCCACGTCATCCACGCGACGGTCGGCGCGCTCGGCGTCTGGCTCCTGCTGCGCTGACCTCTGCTACCCGCACCTGCCCGTTCGACGAATCACCGCCTGGTCAGCGTGCAATGCGAAGATCCTGCACCGTGCGTTGGCCGTCGATGATCGTGACCGGTATGGCCTGGGCGGCCATCTCTCCGAGGAAGGCCAGGTCTTCGAGGTCGGCGGGCTCGAGGTCGGTCAGTGCGGCGAGGAGGTACGACCCGCCCGGCAGGTCACGAATGCTGAACGCGCCGGCGGTGTCGGGACGCGTCGAAGCGATCCGCCGGGAGCCCGCACGCCAGAGCTCGCGGCCAGCAGGAAAGGCGACGACGAAGTACTCCGGCGCCGGCAGCCCGGCAGCGCTCTGGAGCGTGCCGGTCAGCTCCGAATGCCGGTCGGTGAAGCGCAACACGACGCCGGACAGGTCCTCGCTTCGGACCTCGACCGCCTCGTCGAGCAGGTCCCGTCCTTCGTGGAGGGCCGATCTGAGCCACCATTGCTCGCCGATGTCCGGCGGGACGGTCGCCGTGAGCCCGTACCCGCCGGGCGCGAGTCCCCGGATGCTGAAGGCGCCATCGGGGCTCACGACCGATGGAGGAGCCGAGACGATCGCCGTGCCCATCATCGTCCCGCCGGAACTCGACGAGTAGCTGTCCCGGCCCGGCACGGAAGCTCGCACTCGCAGGGCCGACAGGTCCTCCGGCGCCGGGGAGCTGCCGTCGAACTGCACGCGACCCGAAAGCGTTGCTCCGGGCTCGAGCACGAGTGTGAGGCCGGTCACGTCGCCTCCCGCCACGTCGAACTCCGCGATGGCGAAGAGCGGTACCTCCGCCGGTGCGCCCGGAGGGGGCTGGTTCGGCGGCAGCCCGGCCCGGCCTCCGCCCGGCAGGCCACGCGACGCCGGGCTGCCGGCGCGCGCGTACAGGGTGTAGTGGCCTGGCGCCATGGAGGTGTACTTGAACCGGCCATCCGGCCCCGGCGGCGTCGCGAGGACGGGGCGCGTGCCCGTCGAGAAGGTGGGCGGCCCGTCCACGTCGAGGCTGAGCTGCACGGTCGTGGCCGGCTGGCCGTCTGCGCGCACGACCGAACCTTCGACCGTGGCGACGCGCACCGGAACCAGGGTAAAGTCCAGCCCCGCGCGCTCGTCGCCCGCGGCGAGCGTCAGCCGCTCCGCGCTCGCGAACACCGGCACGCCCGGGTAGTAGGTGAGCGGATACCCGACCGTTTCGGCCGGCGGCGGGGGTGGCTCAGGACCGGCCGCAGTGCGCCGGCGCGCCGCGTCGAGCAGGGCGTCCACCTCGGCGTCGCGGCGCCGCCCGATGTCGCCGCTGCCCACGACATCGAATGTCGCCGCGAGCACGTACTCGCCCGGTGCGAGACCGTAGATCCTGTACATCCCGCGGTCATCGGTCCGGATCATGTCGGACCGCGGCGTCAACCCTGGCCCTCCCACAGACATCCTCGAGCCGGCCTTCAGCGCATAGACGTCGACACCAGCAAGCGGCGCTCCATCGTCGCCTCGAATCGTGCCCTCGACGACGGCGCCTCTCGGCATGCGGATCGTGATGTCGGCCTGCTCTCCCTCGGCGAGGATCAGCGGCGTGCCCGGACGCCCGGGCCTGCGCGCGCCGTAGTGCGAGTCGAGATATGCAGGTTTCATCGCGGCGATGTTGTATCGCCCTGCCGGCAGCGCGCCGATCGCGAAGCGTCCGTCGTCATCGGTGACCACGCTGCGGCCGCTCGAGAGACCACCGCCCTCGACCGTGACGATCGCACGCCGGAGGGGCGCAGCCGGATCAGTGTCGGTGACGACGGTGCCTGCGATGACGGCTGTGCCGACGGGATCGATGCCACGGTCGCGCGATTGCCGCGCCATTCCCGGAGCGCCGGACAGCGCTAGCGTCAGACCGATGGCGACGGCAACGGCTCGGCAATGGTCGAACCGCGTCATCGTGGCACCTCCACGGCCACCAGATCGCGTGTCACTGACTCACCCCAGTCGAGGCCGATCGACTCGGCCCACGCGACGGCCCGCTCGAAGAACGCCGGATCCCGCCAGTCCATCCGCCGGGCGTCAGCGAGCGCGACGACGTAGTACGCGCCGGCCGGAAGCCCACGCACCTGAAATCCTCCGAGGTTGTTCGTGATGGCGGAACGCACGCGAGGAGGGCTCATTCCGGCGAGCGACCAGAGGGTGCGATCGGTCGGAAAGAGCACCACGCGAGCACCCGTGGCCGGGCCGCCTTGTCCGTTCCGGACGGATCCGTCGAGGCGCGCCACCCTGTTGGTCACGGTGATCACGACGCCCTCGAAGGTGCTGGCCGCCGACGCATCGACGGGCGCGTCGGTGTAGTCGCGCCCGTCGTGCACGATGCGCTTCACAATCCAGCTCGTCCCGACGCCGCTGCGCAGCAGGTACCTGCCGGGAAGCAGTCCCTCGAGCGCGAAGGACCGGTTGGGATCGTTACGATCGGCCGAGACGCGAGGCAGGCCGAGCCACGCACTCCCGTCGGCTGGCTCGGCGCGAACCTGAACACCGGGCAACTGCGCCGGCTTCTCCTGATTGGGATCCAGCTCGAACTCGACGCGGCCGGTCACCCGTGCGGTCGGGCGGAGGGTGAGCACGAGTCCGGTGAGGTTGGTCTCACCAACGGTGACCGTCATCCTGCCGGACATCGAGCGCTCACCGCCCAGCGTCGTGCGCGTGTAGGAAGTGCCGGGCGTACCCGACGTGGCGTTGTTCGAGTAGGACCCGGTGCCGCTGACGCCGGGCGGACGGCCGATCATTGGCCCGAACGGCGTGAGCTGGCTGTATCGGTACTCGAACACGGCCGTCGGCGCCTCGATGACGTAGGTGCCTGGCGTGACGTTGGCGAACCAGAACGCGCCGTCGCTCCCGACGAGCGCCGTCGCCGCCTCCGAGCCGAGGCCGAGCTCCTCGAGCCCGGCAGAGAGGAGCCGCAGATTCAGGCCCGACCAGGCTTCGGGCGGGCCTTCCACTCGGCCCGAGAGCTCGACAACCGGCAGCGGCAGGAGCCGGATGTTTGCGCCCGTGCGACGCTCGCCGAGCGCGAGCTCGAGAGTCGTGGCTTCGCCGAGCGACGCGACGCCCGGATGGAACGTCATCGGGTACGCGCGCGCGCGACCGTCCACCGGCGGCGGAGGAATCGGATATGGGCCGACGACGACGCGCGCCTGGCCTGCATTCAGGATGTGGTTGAGGGGACCCCGCGAGTTCTGCGTACTCGGCCGCCCGGTGACCTCGGCCGACGTCGACGTGGCTGGGACGGTTGCCTGCACCGACGGCACGACCACGCGATAGCGGCCCGGCATGATGTCGGCCAGACGGTACTCGCCGCGATCGTCGGTCCGCGCCACCGGGCCGGCGGCGAGGCGCTCCCGGCCGGCCAGGCGAATGACGGCGAGCGCGCGCACGTACACGCCAACCACCG
Organism: uncultured Acidobacteriota bacterium; assembly: GCA_963752045.1. Classification (GTDB taxonomy): domain Bacteria; phylum Acidobacteriota; class Vicinamibacteria; order Vicinamibacterales; family SCN-69-37; genus DATKDF01. Next base: position 436,622 of record CAVVWN010000008.1, read on the forward strand.
GCTCACCGGCCTCGTCGAACACCGTTCCACTGATCGACCCCAGCTTCGACAGCTCGATCCGAACGTCACTGAGCCACTGGCCCTCGGCGAGCACAGTCTCACCCAAGCGCGCGCCGACGCCCTCGTCCGAGTCGTAGCCACCTGGCATGTAGCCGGGCCGGCTGGCGGCGAGCCGCAGCCGATCGGCCGCAGGCACCTGGATGAAGACGAAGCGCCCTCGACTGTCGGTGACCTGCCGGCTCTGCTGCCCGATGAAGCGCGTTCCGGCGAGCGCGAGCGAGACGACCGCGCCCGAGACGGGCTGGTCCGTGCTGGCGTCGACGACGACGCCGCTGACGATGCCCGTGCCGAGCACCGGGTCGTTCTGGCCGGAGGTAACAGGAGGGCCCTGATTGACGACCATCGCCTGTCGGGCAGGCTCGGTCACGGCGCGGCTCGACACGGACGCCAGGAGTACGACGGCCGATCCGGCCCAGATTGCGAGCGCGTGCGTCCATCCCCTCATGGGCTGTCCCGGACCGGTTAGACACCGGCCTTTGCCGATGGATCCCGCTACTTCGTCCGCTCGTCCAGCTTCCTGATGAGCTCGGCCGAGAGGTCGAGCCGGCCGTCGACGGCGACGACGCCTGGGAAGGGCAGCGACAGCACGAGTGACAATCCGCGTTCCTCGCGGACGGCCTCAATCGCCGGCAGCATCTCTTCGCGGAACTTCCCGAGCATGGTCTGGCTCGCCTCTTCGACCCGTATCTGCCAGTTCTCCGCTTCGAAGTTGAGCTCCGCCCGCTTCCGGTTGAGCGTCGACACCAGCGCGTTAGCGGCCTCCTGGCTCATCGTCTGACGTGCCGGCCCCGAGAGCTGCCCCTCGATGTCGGCTATCTCCTTCTGTCTGGTGGCCAGCGCCGCGTCGCGCTCGTCTGTCACCGCCTTCAGTTCGGCAGACAGCCGCTGGCCCAGATTCGACTTGGCCAGCACCACCTGCAGGTTGACGAAGCCGACGCGCGCATCAGCCGGGAACACGCCGCCGGCAGGCACCTGCGCTGCCGGTGTCTGAGTGGCAGGCGACTGCGTGGGCGGTGTCTGGGCCGCCACGGGGACAGCCAGGAGCAACGCGGTGAAACCGGCTACGAACGAGCGACTCATCAGACCTCCGGTCGGCGGATGATACGGAATCTTCCCTTAGGACGCCAGGCCGCTATCGACGGCTGGGCAGGAGCCGGAGCGGCTGCGCCGTGAGCCAGTGCCTCCTGGATGACCAACCGTGGAGATCATGGAGATCTGGAGGTCTTTCTGAGAGCGGTCGCCGTGGCTTGTCGGGTCCGGCGGGCTGCCGGCGAGCCGCCCGCAACGTCGATCTCCTCCAGGCCCGGGCGGTTCGCCGGCATCCGGTCGGCCCCGACAAAGCCATGGGCCTCGCGGGCTGCGCCCGCGGCCACGGCGACCAAACGGTGTGGTTGCAGCATGAAACGCTGCAGTGGGGACTCCACGCCCTCCACGAACTCCACGGTTCCTGCCCTCAGTACCTCGAATTCCTCCACGCCCTCCACGGTGAGTCCTCTCGCTCTCGATATCCTCCACTGGTGGCCAACTCCATGGTCACACCGGTGAGACGCCGAGCAGCTTCGCGGCGTTCCCTCCGAGAATGGCGGCCTTGTCGGCGTCAGAAATGGGCAGCGATCGTATCGACTCGAGCATCAGCGGGATGCTGCCGATCATGTGCGGATAATCGCTGCCCGCCAGGATCCGGTTGGCGCCGGCGAAGTCGATGGCCAGCATCAGCGGGCCCTTCGAGAAATTCACCGTGTCGTACCAGAAGTGCCGCTTGAGATACGTCGTCGGCGGCTCGTCGATGTGCTCGCGGCACTCCCTGAACGCGCGCCAGCCTCGGTCGAGCCGTTCGGCCAGATAAGGAATCGTGCCGCCCAGATGGCCGAGAATCCACCGGATCCGGGGATACCGCTTGACGGTGCCGCTGAACACGAGCTTGGACGCGGCGAGCGTCGTGTCGAAGAGGAACCCGTTCAGCGGCAGCAGCCAGTACTTCTCCATGGCCTCCACGCCCAGCGGGTAGGTTGGATGGATCATCAGCACCGCGTCGAGGTCGTTGGCCACTTCGTACAACGGATAAAACCGTTCGTCGTCGAGGCCGATGCCGTTAACGTTGCCGAAGAGCATCGCGCCCGGCAGGCCGAGATCACGCATGGCGCGGCCAAGCTCGACTGCTGAGGCCTCTGGATCGCAGAGCGGGAGCGTGGCCAGCGGAATGAATCGGGCGGGACGCTCCGATCGGATCCGGCCCATGGCGTCGTTGACGACCTCGGCCAGACGAACGGCGACATCCGGCGGCTCGATGTGCGTGCCCGGCGTCGTGAGCGTGATCATCTGCATGTCCACGCCGTGTTCGTCGAGCACTGTCTGCCGGTAGGCGATGTCTCGATGCCCGGGCACGAGGACGTTGTAGTCGCCCGGATAGTGAATGACCGGGTTGCCCTGTTCGTCCTCGGTGACCTCGAGCACACTGCCGGCTGTCTCGAGGGCCCGGACGTACTCCGGCGGGTAGTAGTGGTTGTGGACGTCGATGACTCGCATGGCGTGCGCGCACTCCTGTTCCTGCAGACGCCCGGCTTCCGATCCGGGCGCAAAAGCCTACGGCTGCCGGGCCGGCCGTGCCCAGATCCAGTAGACGGGCAGGCCGGCGAGCACCATGCCCAGGCCGAGCACGCTGTCGCCCGGCACGGCCAGGATCTGGATGACGACGATGACGGCCGAGGCGGCGATGAAAATGACGGGCACCGCTGGATAGGCCCAGACCCGGTAGGCCGGCCGGTAGTCGGCGCGCCGCCGCAGCCGCATCAACCCGATGGCCATCGCGGCGAAGAAAATCCACTCCGTGTATATCACGCGCGAAAAGAGCATGCCGTAGGTGTTCGTGAGCGCGAGCACGGAAGCCCAGAGGCCCTGCAACACGATCGCCCGGTGCGGCGTGCCGTAGACGGGATGCACCGCTCCGGCCCACTTGAAGAGCGTGCCATCCTGCGCCATCGAGTAGTACACGCGCGGGCCGGCCAGGATGATCCCGTTGACGGCGCCGAAGGTCGAGACCATGACGAGGGCGGCCATGAGCGACGCTCCGCCGCCGCCAAGCAGGACGTCGGCGGCATCGGCCGCCACCCGGGCCGATGACCGCACGGCGTCGAGCGGCAGCACGCGCAGGTAGATGGCGTTCAGGCCCGCATAGCAGGCCGTCACGACGAGCGTGCCAATCACGAGGGCCCGGGGAATCGTGCGGGCCGGGTCCCGGGTTTCGCCCGCCGCGTAGGTGACCATGTGCCAGCCGCCGTAGGCGAAGAGGCCCGCCGCGATGGCCAGCACGAAGCCGTTGGCCGAAATCTCGCCGACCGGGCCCTCGGCGGGCGCGGCGGCGCCCGACCAGACGATCCCTGCCACGACGAGTGCCGCAATCGCGACGAGCTTGGCGGCCGTGAAGGCGTTCTGCACCAGACCGCCGCGCCGGACGCCCATGTAGTTGACAGCCGAGAGCACCACGATGACGCCAACGGCCAGGAGCCGCATGCCGAGATCGCCCATCGGATAGAAGTGGGCGGCGTACCGGGCGAACACGACGGCGATCGCGGCGATGATCCCGGAGTGCATGCTCCAGAACATCGCCCAGCCCCACAGAAATCCCACGGCCGGCGAGAACGCCTCGGTCAGGAACACATACACGCCGCCGGTCTTCGGAAACGCCGACGCCAGCTCGGCGCAGACGAGCGCGCCGAAGAGCGTCAGCGCGCCGGCGGCCAGCCACACGCCGATGATCCCGGTGACCGACGGCATCTGGCGTGTGATTTCCGACGGCTGCACGAAGATCGAGGCCCCGATGATGGTGCCCACCACCATCGCCGTCGCATGAGTCAGACCGAGCGACTGCCGGAGACCCGTCTCAGACATCAGGATCGCTCGACATTCAGTTCGCGTCGAACTCGTAGCAGCCTGGCGTGACGAGCAGGCGGCCGGACGGCGTGAAGAAGAGACTGGACGGGGCAATCACTCCGGCCGCGGTGAACTCGACCGTGCGGATCTTCTCGCCGTCCCGACCGTAGACGTACGTGACAGGCTCGACAAGCGCGACCCACAACCGGCCGGACGCGTCGACCGCCGCCGTCCGCACGAGCGGCTCGACGAGCGGCTGGCGTCCGGTCCCGGTCTCGCGCGCCCGCCAGGTCGTCGGCAGCGTCCCGATGGCCTGGTCCAGCTCGGGGCCTTCGATGTGGCGTTCGAAGAGGAGCGTGCCCTCCTGGTCGTACTTGCGGAAGAGCGGCCGGCCCGAGTGAAACACGAAGTAGAAGCCGCCCGTGGGATCGACGAGCGGCAGGCCGCGGTTGAGCGCGTCGTGGACCTGCGGGTCGTCTTCGAGGCCCGTCTGTCTGAGGTTGCCGATGTGGCGGATCACGCCGCCCCGCAGGTCGTACTCGGAGAAGGGCGCGCCAAGTTCCGGACGCGCCACGAGAAAGGACCGGCCGGTGAACTGCATCGAGTTCGTCGCGCTCGCAGCGAAGGGGCCTCGCACCGAGGCGGTCCTGTTCGGCCGGTCGAGGTAGAAGCCGCCGAGCAGCGTGCCATCAAGCGAGAAGTACTGGATGCGCTCGGCACCTGGCGGCCCGTCAGCCACGGCGAAGGCATCCTCGCCGGCCAGCGACAGCACGGCCGGGCCGAGCAGGCGGCCTTCTTCGAATCCTATCTGGATGACGCGCCGGACTTCGCGTTTGTCCCGGTCGACGGCGTACACGGTGTGCGCGCGCCTGTCGAGGATGATGTACTCGCCTGCCGCCGTGACGGCAAATCCGATCGGCTCGCGAAACTGGCCGACGATGTGGGCCGGCAGTCCGCCGACGGCCTTGAGCGTTTCGACCGCCGTCGCGGACGCGATCGGCGGAGGCCGGCCGATCGACCCCAGGCCGACGAGGGCGACGGCGGCAAGCGCTGCCGCGTCAGTACCCGAGCGGTTTCGAGAATCGCCGCCAGGACATCTGCAGAGCCGGGCAGGATCACTTCCTCGAGGTCCGGGCAGTAGGCCACGGGCGTGTCCAGGGCACCCACCCGGCGCACGGGGGCGTCGAGGTATTCGAACAGGTCGCTGGCCACCCGTGCGGCCAGCTCCGCGCCAAACCCGCACGTCAGCTGGTCTTCGTGGGCGATCACCACGCGACTGGTCTTCCGTACGGCCTCGGCGATGCCCTCCCAGTCGAATGGCATGATGGTGCGCAGGTCGATGACCATCACGCTCACGCCGTCCTTTTCGGCCTGCTGGGCGGCAAGCAATGAGCGCTGCACGAGCGCGCCCCAGGTGACGACCACCACGTCCGTGCCGTCGCGCTTCACGGCAGACTTCCCGAACGGGATCATGTAGCCCGCGCCCGGGTACTCGCCCTTGTTGTAGGTCTGGCGGTACAGGTGCTTGTGCTCGAGGAACATCACCGGGTCGTCGCAGCGAATCGCCGTTCGCAGCAGGCCCGCGGCGTCCTGGGCGTTTGACGGGAAGGCGATGCGCAGGCCGGGGCAGTGCGCGAAGATGCTTTCGCCAGACTGACTGTGGTACGGGGCGCCGCCGCGCAGGTAGCCGCCGATGGCCGTGCGAACCACGAGCGGGCACGAGAAGTTGTTGCCCGATCGATATCGCATCATCGCCACTTCGTTGCGCAGCTGCATCATGGCGGGCCAGATGTAGTCGAAGAACTGGATTTCGACGACGGGCTTGATGCCGCGCGTGGCCATGCCTGCCGCGCGGCCGATGATGTTGGCCTCCGCCAGCGGCGAGTTGAACACCCGCTCGCCGCCAAAGGCACGCTGCAGGCCGTGGGTGACCTTGAAGACACCGCCCTTGCCCTTGACCTCTTCGAGCTTCTCCTCGTGGGTGGCGTCGGCTACATCCTCACCGAACATCACGATGCGCGGGTTGAGCGCCATTTCGTCGTGCAATGTCCGGTTGATGGCGGCCACCATCGTGTCGGGCTTGCCCTCCGGTGAGGCGGCCGTCTCGAAGGCGGCGCCGGCCGGATCGACATCGGGCGAGTAGACCCACAGCCCAGCCGAGTCCTTGTCCGGTTTGGGCGCCCGCACGGCCGCGTCGGCCGCGTCATTCACCTCGCGGTCCACCTCTTTGGCGATCGCGGCGAGGTCGGCCTCCGAGGCGAGGCCTTCGGCCTGAAGGAACGTCGCGAACTTCCTGATCGGGTCGCGTTCGGCCTCGTCGGCCCGCTCAGCCTTGGTCTTGTACAGCCGTTCGTCGTCGGAGAGCGAGTGCGAGTACGGACGAACCACGGTGGCGTGGACGAGTGCCGGCCCCTTGCGCTCGCGGCACCAGCCGACGGCTTCCCGCATGGTGCGGTAGCTCTCGAGGAGGTCGGTGCCGTCCGTCCTGAGCACTTTCAGGCCCGGAAACGACTCCACCAGCGTCGACACGCTCCCGCCCGGCGTCTGCACGTCAACCGGCACCGAGATGGCGTAGCCGTTGTCTTCCACCATGAAGATCACCGGCAGGCTTCGCACGCACGCCGTCGACAGCGCCTCCCAGAACTCGCCTTCGCTCGTCGTGCCGTCGCCCAGGGAGACGTAGACGACTTCGTCGCGCTCGAACTTCGACGCGCGGTCGGGAATGTCCTCGAGGCGCTCGTAGAGCCGGCCGGCCTCGGCGCACCCGATGGCCTGCAGGCACTGCGTGCCGGTCGGGCTCGACTGCGAGACGATGTTGAGCCGGCGGTGCCCCCAGTGGGAAGGCATCTGCCGCCCGCCGCTGTTCGGGTCGTCCTTGGCGCCGACGGCGCTCAGGAACATCTCGAGCGGCGTCATGCCGAGCTGCAGGCAGAGCGCGCGGTCGCGGTAGTACGGATAGAACCAGTCGTATCCGGCCCGCAGGTGGAGACCGGCCGCCGTGAGCACGGCCTCATGGCCGGCACCGCTGATCTGGAAGAAGATGAGGCTCTGGTTCTTGAGCTGGATCTCCTTGTCGTCGATGCGCCGTGAGAGCAGCATCGTGCGGTAGATGTCGACGAGCTGGTCGCGCGAGAGGCCTTCGTAGGCCGAGGCGGATCCGGCAGGACCGTCAGAAGCGGCGGCGGCAGCTCGATCGTTCGACAAGGCAGGGCTCTTCATCCGTGACGGTCCTCGTTCGCGTACCTGTATTCATGTTGCCCGGCCGCGGGCCGAACGCCGAATTATACCCTCCGCGTGCCGCCGCAGAGCTAGCGGTACGGGTGGTATAATCGCGACCTACCATGCCACGCGAGACCCTCGCCGCGCGGCGCAGGCCATGACCAGGCCCGTGTTGCTCGCGCGGTGGGAAGCGCTTCCCCTCGAGAAGGTCACCGAGATGATGGCGCGCAAGACCGTGCGCGGCGATCGGATCACCTTGACGCAGTCCTATCTCAAGAAGGGGGCGCTCGTGGCGCGGCACGCCCATGAGGGCGAGCAGATGATCTACGTGCTCCAGGGCGCCCTCTGCGCCGAGCTCGACGGCCGGGAAGTGATGGTGCGTGAAGGCGAGCTGCTCCAGGTGCCGGCCGGGACATCACATCAGGCCGAAGCGCTCGATGATACGTTCGTGCTCGACGTCAGGACGGAGCCCGGCGGCTCCACTGCCGCCGGCGAGGAGGTCCCATGACCGGTTTCATCATTCTGCTCGGCGCGCTGGCCGTCCTGGCCATGTGGGTCATCGGCGTCTACAACCGGTTGGTCGGGCTTCGAAATCAGAAAGAGAACGGCTGGCGGCAGATTGACGTGCAGCTCAAGCGGCGCCACGACCTCATTCCAAACCTGGTGAACACGGTGCGCGGCGCCATGGAGTTCGAGCGCGACACGCTCACGGCCGTGATGGACGCCCGCGCCAGAGCGATGGCCGCAACGGGGCCGGCGGAGGCAGGCCGGACCGAAGGCGCGCTCACGCAGGCCCTCGGGCGCCTCTTTGCCCTCGCCGAGAATTACCCGCAGCTCACCGCCAACGAGAACGTGCGGATGCTCCAGGAGGAGCTCGCCTCGACCGAGAACAAGGTCGGGTTCGCGCGCCAGTTCTACAACGACATCGCCACCAAGTACAACATCGCGCGCGAGGTCTTCCCGGCCAACATGGTGGCCGGATTCTTCCACTTCGGCCCCGCCGAGCTCTTCGAAGTGACCGAGCCGGCCGAGCGCCAGGTGCCGGCCGTCGACCTGTCGATGAAGAAGTGAGACAGGCCGGCCCCGCTCGTCCGGCGGCCGGACCGGTCGAGGCGCGGCGATGAATCTCCTCGAACAGCAGGCAGCCAACAGGCGGCGCACGTGGATCGTGATGGCGGCGTTCATCGCCGTCGTCGCCCTGGTCGGCGCGGGCGTCGATCTGTTCATCGTGGGCGGAGGCGAGACGTTCGTGCCCGTGGCCAGCCTGCTCGCCGTCGGCGTCTCGGGTACGCACGCCTGGTGGGGGCTGCGGCACGGCGACCGTTCCGTTCTGCGTTCGGCGCAGGCGGTGCCGGTCGCCGAGCGAATCAGCCGGGCGGCGACGGCCGACGACCGTCACGGGTTCCGGCAGTTCGAGAACATCGTCGAGGAAATGGCGATTGCCGCGGGCCTGCCGAAACCTGCCGTCTGGGTGATTCCCGACAGCGATCCGAATGCGTTCGCCACCGGCCGCGATCCGGACCATGCGTCGATTGCCGTCACCGAAGGGCTCGTGCGCGACGCTCACTCGCGAAGAATTGCAGGGGGTCGTGGCGCACGAGATGGCGCACATCCGCAACTACGACATCAGGCTGATGACCGTGGTCGCCGCGCTCGTCGGCGCCGTTCTGCTGCTCTCCGACTGGGCCACGCGCACGATGCGGTTTGGCGGCGGACGGCGCGGCCGTTCGCGCGGGCGCGACCAGGGCGGCGGCGCCATCGTCGTGATCGTCATGATCGTGTGGATCGCGGCCGTCGTACTGGCTCCGGTCATCGGCCGCCTGCTCGCGCTGGCGGTCTCGCGCCGGCGGGAGTACCTCGCTGATGCCACCGGGGCCGAGCTCACGAGGAATCCGCTGGCCCTCGCGAGCGCGCTCGAGAAGATCGAAGCGGCCGTGGCTCCGACACCGGCCATCAAGCGCGGGTCCGCTCACCTGTGCATCGCCGACCCGATGGGGTTCCGCATCGACAACCGCGAGGGCTTCTGGGCCAACCTCTGGGCCACCCATCCTCCCATGGCGCACCGTATAGCTGCGCTTCGCGCGATGGGCTACGAGTGAGGGGGCAGAGCCTTCAGGTGCTTCAGCCCGCCGACGAAGATCCCGATGCCCGCTGCCGAGGCGAGCACGGTGAGGTCGATCCCCGTCAGGCGGCGGTCGACGAGCGGCGGTGAGCCGTCACCGAGGCCGTAGAAGATGTACATATTGAAGGCCGTGAAGATGGAGACGGCCCAGAAGGCCCATCGATAGCGCGGATCGAGCCCGGCGGCGAGCGCGAGGACGGGAACGGCCAGATAAAGGTGGTTCTCGTGCACCTGCACGCCGAGCAGGAAGTACGCGAACACGCACCATCCGGCGAGAAACGCGAGGCTGCCGAGCCTCTGCTCTCCACGTCCGCGCCAGAGCAGCCAGAGGATGGCGCCAACGACGAGCAACGTGCCAAGGAGCTTCGGATTAGGGTAGCCGACTTCCATGAGCCGGCTGATCTGCAGAATCCGAACGGGTGTCGTGAGCGCTTCGGCCCAGCCGATGTCGGCCGCGGCGTACGCGGACCTGACGACCCACGTGACGATCCACCAGACATTCAATCCGTTGCCCGAGACCATGTCGTGTGCCGCCAGCCGGCCGAGCGCCTGGATCATGTTCGGCAGCGCGCCGCGGAGCGCGAACGGCAGAACGACGATCGCCGTGACGGCCAGGCCTGCGGCGACGAAGGCCGCAAGCGCGCCCACGGCCCGCGTGCGATGCTGAGAGAACACGGCAAGGGCGACGACCGGAAGGACGAAGACGGCCTGGGCTTTGGTCAGCACCGCCGCGGCGATGAGCGCGCCGGCGATGGCCGGGTGGCCGGTCCCGGCTGAAAGCAGGGCGGCCGCGGCCGGCATCGCCATTTCCGCATCCAGGTATCCCAGGCCGGCGCCGTTGAGGATGACGGCGGGATTGAGCCAGATGGCAAGCGCCGTCCACGCGGCTGCCGCGGGACCGATGAGCCGCCGGCCCCACGTGAGCAGCAGGAGCACGAGCCCGAGCTCGGCGAGCACGCCGGGTGTCTTGACGAGCACCGTCAGCAGGGTCGAGTCGGCGAACGCCGGGTCGATCTCGCGGTACACACGGCCTACGGCCGCCATTTGGTACAGCCCGAGCGGCGGGTACTCGGTCGTGCCTCGCATCTCTCGCCAGACGATCAGTCCGCGTTCGGGCGGGTCGCCGCCGACGCCGTACATGCTGGTGACGTCCCAGCCGCCGGCAAAGGTCCAGAGCTTCCACGAATCGACGTCTGGCGATCCCGGTCCGGAGAGAAGCGCCGCGCGAAGGAGCGCGCCGCACACGAGCCCGAGGAGCACCTGCCGGGACGTCGGCCCCGCCATCAGTGGATGCGCTTGTCGTGGTCGTCGCGTCCGCCCCGATGGACATCGAAGCGGCGGCGCATCCGGTCCATGCGCCAGCGGGTGAGCCGATACTGAAGTTCGAGCCGGAAGTTGCGCGGTCCCTTCAGGTAGATCCAGCCGAACAGCATGCCACCGAGGTGCGCGATGTGCGCCACCGGTCCGCCGCCGCCGCTCGCGGCCGACAGGAACGCCATGCCGCCCATGAGCAGGGCGAAGACGCGCGCTGGCAGCGGGAAGATGAACATGAACAGCACCTGCCGGTGCGGGAAGAGCATCGCCCAGGCGAGGACCACGCCATACACGGCGCCGGACGCCCCGACGACCGAGACGACGTAAAGGCCGGCCGTGCCTTCGAACGGCAGCAGCGACACAAACAGTTGCGACAGACCCGCGCCGATGCCGGTCACCGCGTAGTACTTCGCGAATGCCGTCGTGCCCCATCGCCGCTCGAGATCGACGCCGAACATCCAGAGCGCCAGCATGTTGAACAGGATGTGACCGAAGCCGCCCGGGTCGTGCACGAACATGTACGTCGCGAGGCGCCAGACCTGCCCGCGGCTGACGACCGCCTCGGGCAGCATGCCGAACGACGACAGAAAGAAGGTCGGCGAAAACAGCGTCAGGACGAAGACGGCGACATTCGTGTAGATGATGAGCTTGATCGCCGGCGTGAGCGGGCCTGGACCGAACGAGACAGCCCCGCCGGACGGCGCGTAGCGAGCCACAGCCGGATGCTAGCAGATCATCGGCGGAAACGGCGCGTGACCCGCTCGACCGCCAGCGTGAATTCCTCGATTCGCAGCATCGTGGCCATCAGTCCCAGCGTGGCGACAGCCGCGGCGATGGCGCCGGTGACCCGAGCGAGCCGCGACGCGACGTCCGGATCCGGCAGCAGGGCGTGCAACCCCGCCTCGACCCACCAGGCCGCCGCGCCCATCACGGCCGAGGCGAGTGCGATCTTCGCGAACGACGTCAGAACGCGGGCGCCGTCGAGCCCGTCGATGCGCCGCGACAGCAGCAGGAGCAGCAGGCCCGCATTGACCGTGGATGCGATGGTCGTGGCGAGCGCCAGGCCGAGGTAGCCGAACGGGCCGACGAAGGCCAGGCTCAGCACCACGTTGGTGAGAACCGCCGTGACGCTGATCATCACCGGCGTGCGGGCATCCTGCATCGCGTAGAAGCTTGGCGTGGCGATCTTCACGATGCTGTAGCCCATCAGGCCTGGCGCGTAGACGAGCAGCGCCGCGGCCACGGCCCGGGTGTCCCCGGCCGTGAACGCGCCGTACTGCAGCGTGAGCTCGATGATGGGCGCGGCCAGCACCATCAGGCCCACGCTCGACGGCACGGTCAGCATCAGCATGAGCCGCAGGGCCGCCGAGAGCACCCGACGCATCTGCTGCCAGGCCTGGCTGCCGGCGTGAAGCGCCAGATCGGGAATCGACGCCGTGCTCACCGACACGCCGAAGATGCCGATCGGCAGGTACATGAACGTGAACGCGTACATCAGCCACGACAGGGCCCCTTCGCCCAGCCCGGTGGCCAGAATGGTGCTCACGAGCAGGTTGATCTGTCCGGCGGCCTGGCCAACCGTGCCGGGGCCCATCAGGATCAGCACCTCGTGGAGGCCGGCGTCGCGGAGATCGAGCACCCATTGGTGCCGGAATCCGGCGCGATGGAGCGCGGGCCACTGCACAGCCATCTGTCCGAATCCGCCCAGCACGAAGCCCACGGCCAGCCCGACGACCGGGTGCACGCCGAAGGTGGATCCGACCCAGCTGCTCGTGACGGCGCCAAGAATCAGGCCGACGTTGAACATGGCCGGCGAGAGCGCTGGCAGGAAGAACCGGCGCATCGCATTGAGCATTCCCATGAACACCGCCGCCAGGGCGATGAGCAGGAGAAACGGCATGGTGATGCGCGTGAGTTGGATGGTGAGCTCGAGCTTGCCTGGCGTATCGCCGTAGTCCCCGGCGTACAGCCCCACGAGCGGCTCGGCAAATACCACGCCGGCCACGACGATGAGGCCGGTGACAAGGAGCAGGGCGTTGATGACCTGCGAGGCCAGCCGCCAGGCGGCCGCCGGTCCACCCCGCGCGAGCGTGCGTGTGAACGTCGGGACGAAGGCCGCACTCATCGAGCCTTCGGCGAAGAGCTCCCGCAGGAGCACCGGCAGCCGCGCGGCGACGTTGTAGGCGTCGACGGCATCGCCGGCTCCGAAGAAATACGCAATACAGAAGTTACGCGCCAGGCCCAGCACCCGGCTGCCCATCGTCGCGATCCCGATGAGGCCCGCCGAGCGGGCAAGGCCCAGGCTCACCTCTGCGCACCACGTGACACAGAATTGTCACACTTGGACATGGAATCGGCGGCTGCTCGCCGCCGTCCGGCCGGGGCGGCAACGGTGGCGAGAGGGTACTGTACAAAAAGAAGGGGCCTCAACCCCTGCGATTGAGGCCCCTGCCCGGAGGATGGATGAAAGACCCTTGCGTGTCTTTCATAAATCTTAGACGCCACTCCTCCTCGAAAAGTTTTCAGGGTCACCGCGCGAGCCGATTCTTTACAAACTCGCTGAGGGCCCGACCGTCCACCGTGAGTCCGGCGAGCGTCGCCATCGCCGCTTTCATGACCTTTCCCATGTCTTTCGGGCCGGCGGCGGCCGTGTCCGAGATGGCCGCTTCGACGGCCGCCGCGATGGCCTGTTCGTCGGCGGCCGGCGGCAGGTAGCCCTCGAGCAGGCCGACCTCGGCCTGTTCGCGATCGGCCAACTCGGGGCGCCCGCCGGCCCGGAACTGCTCGATCGAGTCGCGACGCTGCTTGACGAGAGCGCCGACGACCTGCAGGCTCTCGCCCTCGTCGAGCGGCCGGCCCTTCTCGACTTCCCGGTTCATGAGCGCCGCCTTGAGCATCCGCAGCGGAGCAAGCGCGGCCTGATCGCGGCGTCGCATGGCGTCGGCAATATCGTTGGTGATCCGGTCGACGAAAGTCGGCATATCGGTGTGCCTCGCTATCGGTCCTGGTCAGCGTCGCCCAGGGTCACGTGCCATCGGTCGGTGGACTGATAGTAGTCGGCCGGGACCGGAACGGCATTCACTTTCGCAACGAGCTCGACCGTCGAGCGCTGCGCGAAGTAGCCAGACTTGCGGAGCAGTCGGCGGAACGACTCGCTCGTGACCCACGTGCGGATCTTGTCGGAGTCGGCGGCGCGGGCCTCGCGGTCGATCCAGCGCAGGAGCGTGAGGAAGCCACTCGTGTCGTCCGGATCGGTCAGAAAGTCGACGAGCCGGGTGACGCGACCGAGTGGCTCCGCCATGTGACGGTAGACCGCGTAGCCGGCCACGTCGCCGCCGCGTTCGAGCGCGGCCACGATGTAGCGCACGTGAGGCGGCTGGATGAACTTCCAGTTCAGGTACGGCGCATCGCGGCGGACGGCAAATGCGAACCGGTCAGAAAGCCGCGTCCAGAGCTCGGTGAAGCGCCGATCGAAGTGGCGGATGATTCGCACCTGCCCCTCGAGCGGCCGGGGCCGCGCCGCGAGGCGCACGATGGGCAGCGTAATGTAGGACACGAACCGGTTGACGGGCACGGGCCAGGTCGGCATGCGGAACGCGCGACGGCTGAGCGGCTTGACGAGGGCCGTGAGCGGCCCGAGGTTCGGCCAGTGCAGTTTCTCGAGCAGCGGCCGCGACGAATCGGAGAGGCCGAGGGCCAGTGACGCCCCGGCATGGCGATCCCAGGCGCGCAGGAGCTTGTCACCGACGCCCTGCCGCTGCCGTTCGGGCGCCACCATCACGTCGGTGCCCCAGGCGGCGTCGATTTCGTTTCCCAGCACGGACAGGCGCACGGGCATCGTGGCGTACTGGCCGATGACCGTGTGCCCCTCGCGCGCCAGCCAGATCATCGGGCTCTCGGATGGCGCGCCCGGGTTCTGCCCGTACTGCCATTGCCAGCGGAGGCGATTCGCGTCGGCCGCATCCGCGCCGAACACCCGCCGATACAACGCTTCGACCTGCCGGCGATCGTCGGGCCGGAAACGCTCGATTCTGGTCATGTCGTCGGATCGATCCGCATGTGAACGGGCCGTATCTCATCGATTATAGTGGCTCGGACGATGGACCTGCCGGCGGCCGAACTCACCATGGTCGTTCCGACGTACAACGAGCGCGACCGCCTGGCGGAGCTCGTCGAGGCCGTCTTCGCCGCCGCCGCCGACCGGGGCGTCGTTCTCGAGATGGTCATCGTCGACGACAACTCGCCGGACGGCACCGGCCGGCTCGCCGACGAGCTGGCGATGCGACATCGGCTGACCGTCGTGCACCGTGCTGGCAAGCTGGGACTCGGCACGGCGGTCGTGGCAGGCTTCGCGCGCGCGTCAGCCGACGTGGTCGGGGTCATGGACGCCGATTTCAGCCATCCACCGGCGCTCGTGCCCCGCATGCTCAAGGTGTTCCAGGCGACCCGTGCCGACCTGCTGGTCGCCAGCCGCTACATCCCCGGCGGCAGCACGCCCACCTGGCCCCTCCGACGAAGGCTCTTGTCGCAGGCGGCGTGTCTGCTCGCGCGCGGACTGTCGCCAATCCGCGATGCGACGTCCGGCTTCTTCCTCATCCGCCGCGCCATCGCCGAGCACGTGACGATTCAGGCCGGCGGCTTCAAGATCTGTCTGGAGCTGCTCGTTCGCGGGGGGCCCGAACGGCTGACGGAGATGCCGTTCCGATTCGACGATCGGGAGCTCGGCGAGAGCAAGATGTCCTCGCGAGAGGCGGCCGGGTACCTCGTGCAGTTAAAGGACCTCTATCGGCTGCGGTGGTCGGGGGCGGTCGGGCGGCCCCGTCACTACGAGCGGCTGACGCCCGAGGACGTCGAGCGGCTGGCCGCGCCGCCTCCTGAGCCGCTGGCAGCCGGCTCGCGGGCGCGACCTCACCCTCTCCGAAGATCACACGCGAGCCGACGTGCCACATGACGCTCCATTTCGACGTCGCCAGCCGCAGAATGTCACCCGCGTGCCGTGCGAGATACGCCGGGCGGAGGTAGAAGCGCCGCCGGGCGCGGTTGATGGCGCCCATCACCGTCGGCTCGTCGAGGCCGTTGCCCGAGAGCAGGTAGTGCGAGTACTCCATGCGCGTCCAGTCGTCGCTCGCGAGGAGGCCCTGCGCGCGCGCCTTCTCGTAGAGCTCGGTCCCCGGGTAGGGGACGGCCGGGTAGAAGTTGGCAAAGTCCGGCTCCAGATCGATGGCGTAGTCGATCGTCCGCTCGAGTGATGCGGGCGTGTCGCCTGGGTATCCCAGAATGAAGAAGCCGAAGGACCGGATGCCCGCCTCGCGCATGTTGACGATCGCCGCCCGGATCTTCTGGCCCTCGAGCCGTTTCATCATGTCCTTGCGCGTGTCTTCGGATTCCGTTTCGATGCCCAGCGCGAGCATCCAGCAGCCGGCCTTGCGCAGCCGCTTGACGAAGTCCGGGTTGGTGAGGTTGTCGGCACGGGCGTTGCCGAACCACTGGACTGGCAGCTTCCGGGCAATGAGCTCGTCGCAGAAGGCCGCAAACGTCTTCACGTTCAGGGTGACCGTGTCGCCCCAGAGATAGAAGAACCGCAGGCCGTGGTCGCGGTAGCCCCGTTCCATCTCGTCGACGAGCATGCGCGCGCTCTTCTCGCGGAACTTGTGGCCCTGATGGATCGGCGCCACGCAGAAGTCGCACGTGTACGGGCAGCCACGTGAGGCTTCGACAATCACGTAGCGCTCGTTGACGAGCGGCAGCCGGTACCGTCGACAGATCCAGCAGATCCCAGGCCGGGCCGGGCGCGTCGAGAAAACCTGTGAACGTACCGTGTCCCCGGTGCGGCACGATCTGGCCGTCGCGACGGAAGGTGAGGCTCGGAATCCCGTCGAAGGCCGCCGGCGACTCGGCCGCCCCGATCGCCTCGAGCGCGTCTTCCGGCTCGCCGACGATCATGCCGTCCACGGCCGGTGCGCGGCGCATCGACTCGTGCGGCGTGCACGAGGCGTGCGGGCCAAAGCAGACGAGCGGCGCGCCGTAACGGGCCTTGAGCTCGGCCATGGCGGCGACGTCGGCGTCGAGTGTCGGGGTGGTGCTGGGAAAGACGATGAGCGACGGCGTGAAGCCCTCGCGGTCCAGGCGTCCGACTGAGATCAGCCACCGTCAGCCGATCGGCGGTGAGATCCGAGAGACGCACCTCCCAGCCGCGCCGGCGGAACAAGGCGGCCGCGAGAGCCAGCGAGTAGGGCGGCTTGGTCGTGCCAAGCACTTCCTCCCGCTCCTGGCAGCGGCCCTGTCTGGTGAAGGCGATGCCGCCGACGAGCGGCGGATTCACGAAGAGCGTTCTGGCTCCGAGCACCGCGGCATTGTAGCGCGGGCAGCGCTACAGTCCGCCCCCGCCACCCCGGCCGCGCCCGCCCGTCACCGGCGTCACCGGTACGATCGGGACGTACACGCCCGGATTGGTGTTCGCCGGAGGCGAAGGCGGCGGGGCGGCCACCGGCTGTTCCGGCGTCGGAACGCCGATGGCCGGCACGACCGGCGGGATCTCATCGTTGGTCGCGCCGTCGGGCCGGAACGGCGAGCCGATCGGACCTGGGCTCGCGAAGTTGCCCGACGCCACCGGCGAGCTCGTCGGGAGGATCATCACGGCCTCGAACCTGGAGGGACCCGACGTCCGGATCGTCCGGGGGCCGAGGATGTAGCCGGCGGCCGAGCGCAGGAGCGAGTCGATCACTTCCTTCTCGGGACGGTTCTCGAAGCGCATCATCCGAATCGGCGCACTGGCGAGCCTGTCGGCGTTGATCATGTAGGCGCCGCCAATCCGGCCCCACTCGGCCAGGACCTCACGAAGCGTCACGTTCTCGGCGACGAGGGTGACCCGACCCTCGAGATCGAACGAGATATCGAGGACGCGTGCCGGTGTCTGGACCTCCTGGGCCACAAGGGCCGGCCCGGAAAGGGCAAGGAGGACCGACGCCAGACCGGCTGAAAGGACCGAGGCGCGCATGTTCAGACTCCCGGGAAGCGGACCTCATCAGTATACGCCCGGCGGCCCAATCCGGCCGGTTTCCTGGTCAGCGGCCGCATCCCTCGTCGAGCCCGAAGGCAACGGCCCAGGCCGTGCCCGGCGGGGCGGGTGCGCCCGACGAGGTTCGGACCTCGACGTCGACAGCCCGGAGGCCACGGGCGCGGACCGCATCGGGTGCGACCGGTACGCAGACGTTTCGCACCACGCCGGGCGGGAGCCTGATTGGGCTGACCGAGAGGCCGTCGCCACTCACGCTCAGGAAGACGTCCTGGTCCGATTCGGCACGCGTATCGAATGCCACGGCTACTGCCGACTTCGGGATGAAGAGCCGCGCCGGGCCGTCGATCCGATGCACGAACCGGCCTCGCCCGTTCTCCACGAACTCAATCGGTGTCGTGCCATGCGCCGCCAGCCGCGGGTCGGCTTCCTGCACGGCTCCCGCCATCCGGAACGGGATCGTCGCGACGATGGCAACCGCGCCGGCCACGAGCCAGGCCGGCATCGGACCGGACCGCGGTGACGTCTCGAAATGGCCAACGAGCACGCCGAGCGTCAGCCAGAGGGGAATCGCCACCGCGTCGACGAGCATCGGCTGACCCGAGAGGGCGCTCAACAGAAACGCCGCAACGGCTGCCGCGGCCGGCGTTGCGCATCGGTGTCCGGTCGCCGTGCGGCCAACGACAATCTGCCGGAACGAGACCACGAGGCCCCAGAGGTAGAGAACCAGGCCGACGAGGCCCAGTTCGGCGGCGATCTGGAGCGCGTAGTTGTGCGGCTCGAGACTGCCCTCGCCGAATCCCGCTCTGACCGCGTCGGTGACGTGCGGCTGGGCGCGCAGAGCATAGCGGCCGATGCCGACGCCGAAGACAGGCGCCTCGGCCGCCGTGGCGATCGAAACCTGTGCGATGGCCCAGCGCCGGCCGAACGAGTCGGCCGCATCGGTCCTCGTGGACATCCTGACGACGACTGCCGTCACGACCATCGCAAGCAGGACCGAAGCGATGATGGCATGGCGACGGCCCCGCGCTCCGGACAGAGACAGCCACCAGATGGCCGCGGCAACCGC
This sequence comes from uncultured Acidobacteriota bacterium, assembly GCA_963752045.1. Taxonomy (GTDB): domain Bacteria; phylum Acidobacteriota; class Vicinamibacteria; order Vicinamibacterales; family SCN-69-37; genus DATKDF01. Next base: position 455,291 of record CAVVWN010000008.1, read on the forward strand.
AACTGCGGCGCCTGAGAGGATGGCGGCGAGCGATGCCGTGAGCCAGAGCCCCACGACGATCACGGCCGCGGCGCCAAGCCACCAGAACCTGCGACGGCGATCGACGAGACCCATGCCGACGGCAAGCGCACCTGCCATGACGAAGTAGGAGCCTGCCGTGTTGACCTTGCTGACGTGGACAGACCACCGCTGGTTGGCGACGATCGCGGCGAGCGACTGTACCGGAGTGGCTGTCGCAAGTGCCGCCTCTGCCACCGCGTTGATCGACAACAGGGACGCAGCCGCCCCGGCGGCCACTGTGAGAGCGAGCAGACGCCGCGCGTACCCTGGAGTGGCGGCCGAGAGACGGGCGGCGACGAGCAGCAGCGCCACCCCTTCAACGACGAGCAGGGCCGTGGCCACGTACCGGAAGTCCACCGGTTCGAGCCAGGGGCGCGGATCTCCGGGAAGCCCGTGGTAGTCGAAAACCAGAGAGTTCACGAAGCGCCAGAAGAACGCGCCCGCGTAGTCGAGGTAGAACTGAGAGACGCGGTAGACGACGGCCGCCGATGCCAGGACGGCGACGGCAAAGAGGACCCAGGGCCCTGCGGCGCGCGCCGGCAGCGGCGCCGGCGTGAGCGGACGCCAGGTTCCTCGGACAGCCACGCCCGCCAGCACGCCGAGTGCCATCGCCTCGGCCCCGCGAATCGGGTATCCACTGAACCAGCCAACGGCAATCACGCGGCCGAAGGGCGCGAGAAAGGCCAGCGCGAGCAGGGCCCAGCCCGGGCGCCACAAGGCCAACGCGAACAAACTGCAGACGAGGAGACTGAAGGAAAGCGAGGCGCCTGGCGACCACCACACCGACTGCGCCACGAGGAGCGTGGCGCCGGCAAGTACCACGCGCGAGACGCCGGCGAGGGCCCGCACGATCCTAGAGCTTGACGACCTCGGGCTGGCCGCGCATGTGCTCGACGACGCGCGCCAGGATCTCGTCGAGGCCCACGGTCGGCTCGTAGCCGATGAACTCGCGGATCTTGCTGATGTCGGGCACGCGGCGGCGCATGTCCTCGAAGCCAGGTCCGTACGCGTCCTCGTAGGGCACGAGCTCAATCGCCGAAGTGCTTCCGGTGACCTTACGGATGCGCTCGGCCAGCTCGACGATGGAGATCTCTTCCGGGTTGCCGATGTTGAACACCTGACCCACCGCCCTGGGCTCGGCGGCCAGGCCGATGAGCGCGCGCACGACGTCACCCACGTAGGTGAAAGACCGCGTCTGCTGGCCGTCGCCGAACACGCGAATCGGACGTCCGGCGAGCGCCGCCTGCACGAAGCTCGGGATCACCATGCCGTACTGGCCGGTCTGGCGCGGGCCAACCGTGTTGAACAGCCGCGCGATGACGACCGGAAGGCCGTGCTCCCGCCAGTAGGCAAGGGCCAGGAACTCATCGATGGCCTTGCTGCAGGTGTACGACCAGCGCCGTTTGAACGTCGAGCCCATGACGAGGTCCGCGTCCTCGCGAAACGGCACGTCGGTGCTCTTGCCGTACACCTCGGACGTCGAAAAGACGATGACGAGCCTGGATTTCTTGCGGGCCTCGGCAAGCACGATTTCCGTGCCCCTGACGTTCGTCTCGATCGTCTGGACCGGCGACTCGATGATGCGCTTGACGCCGACAGCCGCCGCCAGGTGAAAGACAACGTCGGCGCCGTCGATGAGCTCGGCCGTGAGCGGCTCCTTCATGATCGTGTCGATCACGTAGGAGAACCCAGGCCGACCCTTCAGGTGGGCGATGTTGGCGATCGACCCAGTCGAGAGGTCATCGACGACCGTGACCGTATGCCCGCGTTCGAGCAGGGCGTCTGCCAGGTGAGACCCGACGAAGCCGGCGCCTCCCGTTAGTAGTGCTCGCATCGTATCTTGTCCCACGCTGGGGAGCGTGAGGGGCGATCATACAGTGATTCACAGGCCGGCCGGCGACTTTGATGGCCACAAACGTTCCGCGGCGTCGACGACCGTGTCGGCGCCGATGCCGTCGAGGCACTCGGGCACGCGGTTCCGGCAGCGCACTGGCGGCAGGCGCACGAGCCCGCACGGACTGCACCAGAGGTCGATGCGCACCACTTCGTGCGGTCCTCCTGCCGGGCCGTACCGCCTTGGATCGGACGGGCCGAAGAGCGCCACGACGGGCGTTCCGACGGCCGATGCCAGGTGCATGGGACCCGTGTCTCCCGTGATCAGGATGTTCAGGCGTTCGAGCACGGCCGCAAGTTCCGGCAAGCTGGCGCGTCCGCAGAGGTCGACCTGCGGCACACCGGTCAGGCGAGAGGCGACATCGCTCACAAGCGCACGATTGCCGGCGCCGCCGGTCAGCACGACGGTGGCACCGTGGCGCCTGGCCACCTCGGCGGCCGCCCTTGCGAAGCGCTCCGGGTGCCACTGCTTCGATGGTCGGCCCCCGCTTGCGTGCACGCCGACGAGGGGAGTGTCCGCCGACGGTAAGAGCGCTGCGGCCAGGGCCCGCGCCGCATCGGGCACGCGAAGCCGTACCGACGGCGCTGCCGGTCCGTCGTCCTCGAGATCGAAGGCGCGACGGACGAGCCGTTCGGCATTCTCACGGACGTGACGGGACGGGTCGTAGGCGAAGGCCCGGGTGAGCAACGCGCCGCCGCCTCCGGTGAAGTACCCGAGACGCCGGCCGGCGCCAGACAGCCACGAGAGGAAGTTGCTTCGGATGTCCGGCTCGAAGTTGATGACGAGGTCGTAGTCGCGGGACCGCCACTGTCGGGCGTGGCCGACAAGGGCCGGCCACGACCAGCCACCGCCCTCTCGCGCGAGCCATGGCACGTCGAGGACATCGATCCTGTCGATGCCGGGAACGAGCGCCGCAAGGTCGGCGTTCCAGCTGCCGACCGCGAGATCGATCCTGGCGTCCGGCGCGATCCTGCGGAGCAGTCCGATGGCGTCGAGGATCATCAGGAGGTCCCCGATGCGCTCGAGGCGGAGCAGCAGGATTCGAGGCACGGGTGCGGTCGAGGCGCCGGTCGCCCGCCTTGTCCAACTCAGTGGGCTCGTCACGAGATCGGCCAGTCCGACGAGCAGTCGATCGCGACGCCGAGGTATCTGCAGGGTGTTGAACATCACGCACTCAGCCGATGACGGCAGGCCTCACGCGTCAACGCGGGTCCGGCGCCAGACGATCCCCAGGATGGCCGAGCCACTGACAACAAGTAACGCCCCGGCCAGTAACGCGATCCAGGCGGGGATGACGCCCAGGTAGTAAAGATACAGCCACCAGAAGTCCAGGCTGGCCCTGAGCCTCCGACCGAGCGGGGCGTTGCCGGCCGGTTCAATCGCGGGCCGGGTGCCGGACAGGAGCGCGCGCACGTTGGCCGGGACGTCGGCGGCGGCGGCGCGCGCGTTGAGCGCCAGGGGGCACCAGCTCCAGTCGGCTCGGCGCGCAGGCGCGGCGGGCTGGCCCGCCGCGATGGCGACGCGCGCGGCGTCCACCGGAATGGCGGGCACTTGTACGGCGAGACTGACGACGCAGAGGGTGGCGATGGCCGTTCGCCGAACCGGCGTGAGCGGCCGGGACCACCAGATGGCGAGCGGGGCCGTCATCAGCGGGAGCAGGGGCACCAGATAGCGTGGGCCGTACGAGCGCGTGCCGAGCCAGTCCTCGGTCGACATGTAGAAGAGCATCATCGCCACGATGATGCCGCCCACCAGACGCGCGAGCGCGTTCTCGCGCGCGAATCGTACGAGGGCCAGCGCTGCGATGGCCACCGGCGAGTACAGCAGCAGCGAGCCGGACGGAGCGAACAGCAGTCCCACGAAGCCCGCCAGTCCGAAGCCCGGATGGTGACCGGTCTCGAGCGGGTCGCCGAAATGGGACCAATTCAGCCACGCCGAGAGGCTTGCGGCCGCGACGGAGCCGAAAGCGGCCGTCGCGATCCAGCGCCAGCGATGTGCGACGCCTCGACTCTCGAGGACGAGCCAGACGAGACCGGCCGCCGCCGCGATTCCCATTTCGTGCCGTGTCAGCAGGGCGACGCCAAAAGCGAGACCACCCATCATGAGCATCGCGCGGCGTCGGTCGAGCCAGCCCACGGCGAGCGCGTAGGTTCCTGCCGCGATCGCGCCGGTCGCGAGCGCGGCGTTGAAGCCGTACTTCGAGTACGGCCAGACCATGGTGCCGAAGGCCAGCATGAGCGCCGCCACCGCTGCCGACCGCCGGTGCCCGGACAGCCTGAACGCGATGAGGAACGTGAATGCCGCCGCCACGGCATATGGCATCGTGGCACCCAGTGCGACGAACGACTTGGACAGGGTCTCGGGATCCTCCCGCCACCCGACAATCGGCGCGACGACCCGTGCCGCGACGACGAAGGGCACGTTGTAGCCAGCTTGCGCCACGCCGAAGGCGAGGTAGTACTTCCCGTTCAGGCCCTGCCAGTTCGGATGGGAATGTTCCGGAGGCACATCGAGCGCCCCGCGATCGAGGAGCGACTTCGTCTGCTCGTACATTGCCACCGCGTCACCCGAGCCGAGCGTTCCACCGGCCGTCGCGAGGTAGACGAGCCACACGCCCGTCGCGATCAGCAGCGCGCAACGCCTCGGCGATATGGGCGGGCGCAGGAATCCAGCCATCAGCGCACCTGGATGCGCGTCACCATCACGCCCAGGTCACGCGGGTCGTCGACGCCCAGCTGTTCCTGGGGGTTCCAGGCGCTCGTCGTCAGCCGCAGGACCGCCGGACCGTCCTTCGCCGAAGCGGCCGAAACGAGTGGCGCAGGCAGTGTGAAGCGATACGGCCTCACTTCTTCGTCTGGCACGGCCGTTCCGAGGGCGACGCCGTCGAGAGACACGGTGGTGTCGGGTGACGGCGCGCCGGCGGGACGACCGCCATGGCTCATCCAGATCACGACCTCGGTCGGTGCCGGCTCGGGAAGGAACAGCAATACGTCGGCCGCCGTCGTGGTCCAGCGGAACATGGCGCCTGTCGGCGCGTGACGTTCCGACGAGTAAAAGCCTCTGACGTGCAGCGGGTCGACGTCGTCCATGCCGATGTCGATTGGGCCGCTCGCGACGGGCGTGCCAATCCCGAGCTCGTAGAGACCGTAGGTGAATTCCTTGAGTCGCACCTCCGTCGGGTATCTGTTGGCCGGCGAGTCGTATTCCGGCACCCAGAAGCGGTCGGCGCCAAGCGGACGCGCCACGATCGAACGCGAGAGAATGTCGCTGCCGCTGCCGCCCATGAAGAGCACGCGCCCATAGCGGCTGGGCGCCCACCTGATGAAGTCCTCGAGCTCCTGCTTGTTCGGGCGGGTCGCGTAGAGCAGCAGCACGTGCCGATCGTAGATGTACGCGAGCGGCAGGGCGAGCACGTGCAGGTCGGATCCGGTGCCGCGCGATTCGACTACGAGCAGGTCATCGTCTCGAATCTGCGCGGCGATGGACTCGAGCTCGGGAATCAGGCCCGCGTACTCGACGTGGTGCCGAATCGGACTGGCGGCGCGCCAGAAGGAGATGCCGAGCGGCAGCACCAGCAGAACAACCAGGGTTGCGTGAATGGCGCGGCCCAGGAGCGCCGGCGCTGCTTCAGCCGGCGTTCGGCCGCGGAGGCGACCGACCATCCGCGACCACAGCCCGGGGTCGACTGCCCACGTGGCCAGCGCGGCTAGGGCCAGCACGGCTGCCGGCATGATCACCATCAGGAACCGGCGCGACGCCCAGAAGTGCTGGGGCACGATTCTGGTCTTGTAGAAGAAGAACCCCGCGTGCACGACGATGGTCATGAAGACCACTGGCGCCAGCCAGAACAGCCGGCGCAGTCCGATGACGAGCCCGACGACCGCTGCCGCCAGGCCGAGCGGCGTGACATACCAGGCAAACACGCGGAAGGCCATCGCATCGTGCACCGACAGGCGGCCGCCCGGCTCCCGGAAGTAGTACGCGTAGACGGCCATAACGAAGAGGCCGACCGCGAGTCCGACGGGCATGAGGCGCCTGACGATGCGGGCGAAGGACTCACGGGCCAGCATCGCGCGCGCGATGACGCCGGCGACGGCGGCCGCGGCAAGCAGCCAGCCGCCTTCGACCAGCGTGAACCCGAAGTAGGTTGCCGAGTAGGACCACATCGGCACGAGCAGATACCAGAGTCCAGCCGCCGTCGTCGACACCAGCGCGAACCCGAACGCCCATCCGATGCGCTGCCGGTTCGCCACAATGAGGACGGCCGCCCCGATCGCCGCCCCGATGGTCAGGATGGCATCGTACCGGAAGAAGAGCGGGAGGCCGGCAAGCGCGCCGGCTATCGCGCCGAAGAACGGTCGGTCGCCCTCCGCTGCGTGACAGAACGCGAGCAGCGACCCGAAGAGCAGGGCTCGGGAAGCGACCTCCACGTTCGGATACCGCCCCCACCAGACTTCGACGACGTTCACCACGAGCAGCGCGATCCCGACCGTAGCCGCGAGACGTCCGAACACACGGACCGCGATGAGGTACACGCCCACCAGACCGAGAATCGACCAGAAGACCACGGTCTGCCGGGCGCCGCTCAGGCCGTTCAAGCCGTAGCCGATGGCGATTGATGCCGGAAACCCGTGCGGGAACTGGCCGACGACCGTCCCCTCGTCCGGACTCAGCACGAAGTAGCCCATGAACCGCTGCGCGTAGTACTCCTCGAAGGGGCCCTTTGGAAAGAACAGGTCTCGGAAGGGTGCCGGGACCGATGCCACCACGGGGTCGTGGTAGATGAACGTTCCGCGCTGCGCGATCTGAATCCCCTCGTTCACGTACACGCCGGGATCCTTGCCGCCCATCACGTACTCGGCCGGGGGCAGCAGTTGCCAGGCACCGGCCACCACGACCGCGATCGGAACGAGCGCGCTCCATCCGGGCCGCGTGGCGTTGCCTTCGTAGCCGAGCCGCCGGTTGCCGAGCGCGACGATCGCGACGGCAAGCCCGCCGTTGATCCACAGCAGCCGCTCGAAGCTGTAGGCGCCAAGGCCCGAGAGCGCGAGGACCAGCATCACCGACCAGGCGACGCTCAGCAGGACGGCCCAGTAGACGCGCTCCTCGGCGGCGAGCTGCGATCGTCGACGACGGTTCCAGAAGGGGAGGCGGAAGATCAGCGCGCCCGGCAGATAGGCGACGAGGAGGGCCGCAGCCGCCAGTCGGAGCATTGCGACGTCAGGCGCTCCCGCCGACCGACGCGCTCCACGCGAGAACCGCGGCCGCCACCCGGTCGACGTCCTGCGGCGCGAGGCCCGGATGGAGTGGCAGCGAGCAGACTTCGTCCGCTATCCGTTCGGCGACGGGGCAGGGTGCCGACCCGAGATGCAGAAAGGCTTCCTGGCGGGGAAGGGCGATCGGGTAGTGCACGAGCGTCCCGATGCCCTGCCCGGCAAGCGCCGATTGAAAGGCGTCGCGGTTGGACGTGAGGACGGGGAACAGGTGGAAGACATGACCACGATCGCAACGGGGCGGCACGGCGACGCTCGTTCCTGAAAGCGCGCCGCGGTACCGGGCCGCGTGCGCGCGGCGGATTTCCGTCCACTGCGTGAGAAGCGGCAGGCGCGCGCGAAGCACGGCCGCCTGAATCTCGTCGAGGCGGCTGTTCACGCCGAATTCCAGGTGGTGGTAACGCCCGGTCTGTCCGCCGTTGCGCAGTCGGAGCAGCCGATCGGCCAGCATCGAATCGTCGGTGACGACCGCGCCGCCGTCACCGAGCGCGCCGAGGTTCTTCGTCGGATAGAAACTGAACGCACCGGCCGCGCCCCAGGTGCCGACCGGCCGACCGGCACAGGTGGCCAGGTGGGCCTGGCAGGCATCCTCGACGACGACCAGGTTGTGGCGGCGCGCGATCGCGTCAATGGCGGTCATGTCAGCCGGCTGGCCGTACAGATGCACCGGCATGATGGCGGCCGTCCGGCTGGTAATCGCCGCGTCGATGGCGGCCGGGTCCACCGTCAGCCGGTCCGGATCGATATCGGCGAAGACCGGCGTCGCGCCCGCCATCATGATGGCGAGGGCCGAGAAGGCGGCCGAGAGCGGCGAGGTGATGACTTCGTCGCCCGGCCCGATGTCGAGGGCCCGCAGCGTCAGGGCCAGCGCGTCGGTGCCGGTGCCCACGCCGACGGCGTGGCGAGCGCCAGACGCCTGGGCGAACTCACGCTCGAAGGCCTCGACCTCGGGGCCGAGGACGAACCAGCCGCGCGCGATCACGCGCTCGACCGCCGCCCGCACGAGGGCGGCGTCAAGCCCCGGTTCGAGCGACATGAAGGGCAGTGTCTGGGTCATACGGCCGGCTGGTCCCTCTCGGGGTCGACGTAGCGGTCGAAATGCTCGCGGTAGTACGCGAGCGTGCGGGCGAGCCCGTCGGCGAGGCCAACGGCCGGCCGCCAACCGGTCACGCGCTCGAACTTCGAGGAATCGGAATAGAAGGAGCCGATGTCGATGCGCTTCTTCTCGTCAGGCCACTCGACGAACCGGACGGACCCACGGCCGGCCGTCCGCAACAGCAGTTCCACCAGGTCGCGGTGCATGAGCGGCTCGTGGCCGCCGACATTGAAGACGTCGCCGTTTGTCGCGTCGCTCGCGCCGGCCCGCAGGAACGCATCGGCCACGTCGTCGACGTAGACGAAGTCGCGGATCTGCGAGCCGTCGCCGTACACCTGGATCTCGCCGCCCTCGAGCGCGATCCGGATGAACCAGCCGATGAAGCCCTGGCGATTGTGCCGGATGAGCTGGCGCGGTCCGTAGACGTTCGTGAGGCGCAGCGAGCAGGTCCGCACGCCGAACACGTTGTTGTAGACCATGTGGTAGTACTCGCCGGCTGCCTTGTTGATGCCGTTGATGTCGGTCGGCTGCACGAGGTGCGTTTCGTCGACCGGCAGCCGCTCGGCCCGGCCGTAGATCTGACGCGTGCCGGCGAAGACGACCTTGGTCGCGGGATTGTGCTGGCGGCAGGCCTCGAGGATCGTCAACTGGCTCCGGCAGTTGATTTCGAGGTCGGTGTGCGGGTCCCGCATGCTGTCGATGTGACTGACCTGCCCCGCGAGGTTGAAGATGACGTCGCGATCCCGCACGAGGTAGTTCATCGTCGTGCCCTGGCGGATGTCGGCGATGTTCACCCGCACCCGGTCGTCGATACCGGCGACGTTGAACAGGTTTCCCCCGTAGTCGGGCAGGAGCGAGTCGATGAGGAGAATGTCGGCGCCCAGCTCGACGAGCCGCCGGGCGAGATTGGAGCCGATGAAGCCCAGGCCGCCGGTGACGAGGACGCGACGCCCGCGGTAGAACTCGAGATAGTCGGTCATGAGCGACGGCGTTCCAGGGAGTCGGCCACGTCGGTCGCGGCCGCCCGGCGGTGCCGGCCGAGCACGACGAGCCGCCACCAGAGCGCCGCCACGTCCACGGCCGTCCGCGCCAGCCGGCGCACGTTGAAGAACTGCGAACGGCCGAACGCCCGATGGTAGTGATGCACCGGCACTTCCGCGATGCGGAACCCGGCATCCTGGATCTTCTTCATCATCTCCAGGCAGATGACGCCGCTGTTGTGCTCGAGTGTGACCCGGTCGAAGATGGCGCGGCGCATCAGGCGGAAGTCGCAGTCCACGTCGCGGACCTTCAGGCCGAACAGCAGCTTCACCGTGTGATGGTAGATGCGGCCGATCACGATCCGATGCACCGGATCGGATCGGCTGATCTTGTAGCCATTGACGAGATCCACGTCGTCGCGCATCCCGGCCCAGAGGGCCGCCAGTTCCGTCGGATCGTACTGCGCGTCGCCGTCCGTGTAGAAGACGAACTCCTTCGCGGCCGACGCGAAGCCGGTGCGGAGGGCGCCGCCGTACCCCCGGTTCTTCGGGTGATGCACGACCCGAACGTCCGGATAGGTGTTCGCCAGCTCGTCGGCAATCTCCGCGGTCATGTCCGCGCTGCCGTCGTTGACGACGATGATCTCGAAATCGGACGTCAGGCGCTCGGCCGTCTTGCGCGCCTCGATGACCAGGCTCGCGATCGTGCCGCTGTCGTTGTAGGCCGGGAAGAAGATGCTCAGTCCGGCCGGGCGCGCGTCGCCAAGTCTCTCCATCGTGACCGGCCTACGTTAGCACGCAGGGGTCACTGCCGACCAAGCGCCGCCCGTCAGCCGACCGATCGGTCGTAGGCCGCCTCGAAGCGCTCCGCGACCCGGTTCCACCCGAAGTCGGCGACCACGCGAGCGCGGGCCCTGGTGCCCAGCGCGCGGCCGTCCGCCGGGTGCTCGATGAGGCCGGTGATGGCCGCGGCGAGTGCGTCCGCGTCCCGTTCCGGCACGAGGCGGCCGGTGACGCCGTCGACGACCGCCTGCGGCAGGCCGCCGACGTCAGTGGCCACGACGGGTGTGTTCGAGGCGAGCGCTTCGAGCGCGAAGTTGGGCAGGCCGTCGACGTTACCGGCGTCATCGTGAACCGACGGCACGGCGATGACGTCGGCGGCCGCCGAGAGGCGCGCAATCTCGTCCTGTGGCTGATCGCCGATGAGCAGGACGCGGTTGCCGCCGAGGCGGGCGGCGCGGGCGGCCAGCTCGTCGGCGAGATCGCCGCCGCCGGCGATGACGAGCCGGATGTCGGGCAGGCGCGCGGCCAGCAGGGCCACGGCGTCGATGAGATGCTCGAATCCCTTCTTGCGAACCAGGCGGCCGGCGGCGAAGACGAGTGGCGCGCGGCCGAGCCCGAGCTCCCGGCGCACGGCCTCCCGCGCAGCCGGGTTCGGGCCGAACCGATCCGTGTCGACGCCGTACGGCACGACTTCCGTGCGCGCTGGGTCGGCTCCCAGCCGCGCAGCTCTCTCAGCCAGGTCGGTACTGCACGCCGTGACCCACCGCGCGCGGCGCAAGACGTGCCGGGCGGCGCGCCGTGCCGGAGCCGATCGTTCCGCGACGAACACGTCCGACCCGTGCAGGCTCACGACGAGCGGCCGCCGGAACGCAGCCGCCTGGGCAATGACCCCTCCGGGCACCACCCAGTGTCCGTGCATGACCGAGGCCCGCTTCTTCGACGCGACGCGCATCGCCTTGAACCAGCCAGCCGCGAGCGCCACCGGCGCGATGGCCCAGGCCGCTCCGCGCAGGTGCGTGTCTTCCCGCAGGCCGGCCGCGTAGCCAAAGACGGACAGCGACGCTACGGGGGCGTAGCGGAAGAAATGGAACGAGACGCCGTCCTCAATGCGCTCCCGGCGGATGTCAGGGTGCCACGGCGCCACGACGTGCACCTCGTGGCCCCGTGCGGCCACGCCCTTGGCAATCGGTTCCATGAAGCTGCCGACGCCATCACCGGCAAAGCGCGGATACGACGAGGTGACCATGACGACGACGTGCCGCATGGCTCAGATCTCCGTCCTAGCGCCGGCCATCGAAACGAAGGGCCGCAATCTGCTCGGACACCAGTCCCACGAGGAAGATCACCACGGCGATGGTGATGAGCAGCACCGACGAGTCGGTGACCTGCGTGTACCGGACGACCGTCCACAGGCCGTATCCGGCACCCAGTGCGAAGGCGACTGCCGAGACCGGCAGGAACACGCGCAGCGGGCTGAAGATGGTGATGACCCGCAGGATGATGAGCAGGAAGCGCGGCCCGTCGTGGGCCAGCCGGATCTTGGACGTGCCGATGCGCGGCCGCGCGTCGATCGATTCGAACACGACGTTGTATCCGGCGCGCAGGAACGCGAGCGTCGTCGTCGTGGGCGTCGAGAAGCCGTTCGGGAGCAGGTGCAGGAACTCGCGCAGGTACTCGGTACGCGCCGCCCGGAAGCCCGACGTGAGATCGGGGATGTCGCGTCCGGCCAGGTAGGATGCCAGCCAGTTCAGAGCCGCGTTCCCCGCCCGTCGCGTCGACCCGGCCTGCGTGGCACCGGACCGGGAGCCGACGACCAGGTCGTACTCTCCGAGGCGCCCGACCAGGCGGAGCGCGTCGTGCGGCTGGTGCTGGCCGTCGCCATCCATGATCAGGAGGTACTCGCCAGTGGCCGCGCGGATGCCTGTCTTGACGGCCGCGCCGTTGCCTTTGTTATACGGGTGCCGGATGACCCGCGCGCCGGCGGCTTCCGCCTCCGCGCCCGTCTCGTCCGACGATCCGTCGTCGACGACGATGATCTCGTGCCAGGCTCCGAGCGACTGCAGCTCGCGGATGACCGTGCCCACGGCCCCGGCCTCGTTGCAGGCCGGAATCACGACGGTGACGGCGGACGGGTCGGCCATGGTCAGGTGTCGCTCCTGTCCTTCCCGTTCGCGCGCGCGTCGGGCTCATCGAGCTCCATGCGTCGGACCCGGTAGAGCAGCTCTTCCAGCATCTTCCGCGTGCCCGAGAGGACGTCGGCCACCAGACCAATCATGATGATCTGGAAGCCCACGATCATCAGCACGGCCGAGAGGATGAGCGACTGGATCTTGCCGGCCGCGTCGGCCGTGAACAGATAGTAGTAGAGGAACCGCATCGAGATCGCAAAACCCGCGAGGAAGACCGTCGAGCCGATGTAGGTGAAGACCTTCAAGGGCTCGTACATCGTGTAGATGCGCACGATCGTGGCGGCCGATCGCTGGATATAGGACCGGATGCTGTAGAAGAGCCGCGACGGTCGCGTCCGCGCGTTGGTGTCCACCGGCACGTGCATGATCGCCATCCGGTTCTTGCCGGCCTGGATGATCGATTCGAGCGTGTAGGAGAATTCGGACACGACCGTCATTCTGAGCGCGGCTTCGCGCGTGTAGGATCGGAAGCCACTGGTCGTGTCGGGTATCTGGGTGCCCGAGACCTGCCGTACTGCCCAGCTGCCGACCCGCTGCAGCAACTTCTTGTACCAGGACATGTGCTCGAGCTCGCGGATGTTCCGGTCGCCGATCACGATGTCCGCCTGGCCCGTCGTCAACGGCTCGACGAGCTTGGCGATGTCCCGGCCGGCGTACTGATTGTCGGCGTCGGTGTTGACGATGAAATCGGCGCCCTGACGAAGACAGCCATCGATCCCGGCCGCGAAGGCCGCCGCGAGGCCCTTGCTGCGCCGGAATCGGATGACGTGCTGCACGCCGTGCGCCCGGGCCACGTCGGCCGTGCCGTCGGTGGACCCGTCGTCGATGACGAGCGTTTCGATGATGTCGATGCCGGCAATCGTGCGAGGCAGGTCGGCGAGCGTGGCCGGCAGGGTCTCGGCTTCGTTGAGGCACGGGATCTGGATGATGAGCTTGGCCATGCGTTCGGTGCGTTCAAATCGACCCGGTCAGCCGCTCGATCACGCCGGTCCACGTGACCGTTCGGGCCCGTTCGTAGCCGGCCTCGCCCATCGCCGCCGCCCGCGCGCGATCGGCGCCCAGGTGCGCCACGGCGTCGCCGAGCGCCTCGGCGGCCGGTTCGGCCACCAGCCCATTCTCTCCGTTCCTGACGAACTCGAGGGGGCCGCCGGCGTCGGTGGTCGTCACGACCGGCTTCCGCGAGAGAAATGCCTCGAGCGTCACGTAGCCGTAATCCTCATCGTACGGCGGAAACACGACGCCGAGGGCGCCGGCATACAGCGAGACAAGATCCTCGTCGGTGACGTCGCCGAAGAACTGCACGCGGTCGGCGACCCCGACCTGGCCGGCAAGCGCCTCGAGGGCCCGGCGCTGGGTACCGGTGCCGGCGACCTTGAGCGAGATCTCCGCCGGGACGAACGCGAGCGCCCGGATCGCGAGGTCCACGCGCTTGACCGTTTCCAGCCGCCCGACCGACAGCACATACGACCCGGCGTCTCCGGGCCTCAGGCGACCGGCGAGGCGGGGCGGGTGGTAGAGCGGTGAGGCGTCGAGGCCGTTGAAGCGCGCGACCCGCCCGGCCGTGTTCGCGGAATTGGCGAACAGGCGCCGACACTCGCGGAGCATCGACGTGTCGAGCGCGATGAGCTCGGCGCGCAGCGCCACATCCTCTTCGGTGTGCGCAAAATCGCTGTAGGGCGTGCCCGCCAGCTCGTACGCGGCGCGGTACTGATGGATGAGCCACGTCACCTTGTTCGGGTGCCTGACGAAGTACGTCGGAAACTTCGTGGCGACGACGAGGTCGATCGTCCGGCCGTTGCTCTCGCTGAGGTCAAGCAGCCGCCAGGCCGCCGCATGGGCGGGAATCTCGGGCTTCGGATACCACTTGAACGGCACGCTCACCAGCTCGCAATCGAATCCCGCAAGTCGTAGCTGGCGAACCAGCTCGCGCACGTGGTACTCGGCGCCGCCGGTGACGAACGGCACCTGGGCCTCGCAGACGACGACGGTGCGTGGCGGCATGGGCGTTGGGATCGGCCCGGAAAATCGGGCCGGATCGTATCACGTGGCGTGGCGGAAGTTGATCACGTCGCCGTCAGCAACCAGGTACTCCTTGCCTTCGAGCCGCAGCTCGCCGTGCTCGCGGCAGGCGGCAAGCGACCCGCGGGCGAGCAGCCGATCGCAGGCGACGACCTCAGCGCGGATGAACCCGCGCTGGATGTCCGAGTGAATTGCCCCGGCCGCCTCCTGCGCCGGCGTGTCCCGGGGAATCGACCACGCCCGGCACTCGTCCTCGCCAACCGTGAAGAACGAGATGTAGCCGAGCAGGTCGTAGGCCGCCCGGATGATGCGGTCGAGCCCTGACTCCCTGAGACCGAGGTCGGCCATGAACGCCCGCGCGTCCTCCGGTTCGAGCGCCGCGATCTCGAGCTCGATTCGCGCGCACACGCCCACGGCCGCAGCGCCGGCGACAGAGGTGAACTCGGCCAGACCCGAAATGGCGTCGAGCTGCCCGACCGTCCCGATCGCATCCTCGCCCACGTTCACGACGAGCAGCATCGGCTTGGCCGAGAGCAGCTGATACCCACGGAGCCGCTTCGCCTCGTCCCCCGAGAGGCCCAGCGTGCGCAGCGCCGAGCCCGCTTCGAGCGCGGTCCGGCACCGTTCGAGAATTCCCTGTTCGGTCCGGAGCTCGCTCGAAGGCGTCTTCCTGAGGTCTTTGGCCAGCCGTTCGAGCCGGCGTTCGACCAGACCGAGGTCCGCGAGGATGAGCTCGTCCTCAACCGTACGGGCGTCTCGCGCCGGATTCACCGAGCCTTTCGGGTGGGGCAGAGCGGGATCGTCGAACGCACGCACCACGTGCAGCAGCGCGTCGGCGTTGCGGAACGCGACGACGTCGACGAGCGTCGTGGCGTCGGACCGACCCGCGGCCATGTCGGCGAACTCCACGGTTGCCGGCACGCGGCGTTCCGGCTTGAAGAGCGCGGTGAGCTCATCGAGACGGTCGTCCGGTACGCGCGAGACGCCGACATGGGCGTCCGATTTGCCGTGCGCGCGCGGCGCCTCGCGCGCGCTCGTCAGCAATTGGAACAGGGTGGTCTTGCCCGACTGAGGAAGACCGATGAGGCCGGCCCGAAGCATCTGGGACCGAGCATGGTACCACGAGACGCGTATTCGCTTTATTTTCTCTAGCGAACAAACAACGTAAGTAGCTTTTTTTTGTGTACTTTGCCGTTGACAGGTGCCGATAGTACTTCTACCATCGCGTGGAACTAATTGGAGCAAAGTGGAGCAAAAGTGCTTCGAGGAAGCTATCCCGCCAAGATCGATGACAAGGGGCGGCTGAAAATCCCGAACGCGTTCCGCGCTCTCGTCGAGGAGCGACACGCGGCGTCTGGTCTGTACGTGACCAGCCTGACGGGCGATTCAGTCCGGATCTACCCCATGCCGATCTGGCTTGGCGTGGAGGAGCGCCTGGCCCGCATGCCAAGTACGCATCCGGCCCGCCTCAAGTTTCTCGACCGCGTGAACTACTTCGGACAGCTGTCCGAGTTCGATTCACAGGGGCGGGTGCTGGTGCCGCCGCGGTTGCGCGAGGCGGCCGGGATGTCGGGCGACGTCGACGTGCTCGGCCAGGTGGACTACCTCGAAGTGTGGAATCACGAACGGTTCCTGGCGAAGCTCCAGCGCGAGCCGTTCAGCGATGACGACGCCCGAGCACTTTCGGAGTTCGGGATCTGACGCGGCGCACGAGCCGGTGCTCGTGCGCCAGGTGGTGTCCCTGTTGCGGCCGCATGCCGGCGGCGTGTACGTGGACGGCACCGTGGGTCTGGGAGGTCATGCGGCGGCGCTCCTCGAAGCCGGGGCCGGACGCGTGATCGGGCTGGATCGTGACGAGGCGGCGCTTGCCGTAGCGGGCGAGCGGCTGATCTGGGCAGGTGAGCGCGTGACACTGGTGCATGCCGACTACCGTGAGATGGGCGATGCGCTCGCCGCGCGTGGCGTCACCGCCGCCGACGGCGTGCTCGTCGATCTCGGCGTGTCATCGCTCCAGCTCGACGATCCCTCGCGGGGCTTCAGCTTCCGGCAGGCCGGGCCGCTCGACATGCGCATGGATCGATCGCGCGGCGCGACGCTGGGCGAGCGGCTGGCGACGGTTGACGAGGCGACGCTCGCCGACGTGATCTGGCGGTTCGGCGAGGAGCGGCGGTCGCGCCGGGTGGCGCGCGCGATTCTGGCCGCGCGCGACCGCGGCGAACTGGGCGACACCGGCGACCTCGCACGCGCCGCCCGTCGCGGCGCCGGCAGCGGACGCTGGGAGCGCCTCGATCCGGCCACCCGTACGTTTCAGGCCCTGCGGATCTGGGTCAACGACGAGCTCGACGGCCTCGAGTCCTTCCTCGAGACGGTCGCCACCACGCTGCTCGCGCCTGCCGGCCGGCTGGCTGTCATCGCCTTCCACTCGCTCGAAGACCGCATCGTCAAACAGACCTTCCGGCGGCTCGCTGCCGGCGGCCCGCCCTACGCGCTCGTCACGAAGCGCGCGGTGCAGCCGGAGGCCGACGAAGTGTCAGGGAACCCGCGCGCGAGGAGCGCGCGCCTTCGCGTGCTGGAGAGAGCGGCATGAGCATCGACGTCGAATACGCGATCAAGAAGGACATCCGGAACAACCCGGTCATCCGCGAGATTGACCTGGAGCAGAAGCGCGAGTTCGTCCGCGCCCTCGGCCTGGCGGCGGTCGTCGTGGTGATGCTCCTGTTCTCGTTGTGGCAGCACTTCAAGATCGTGCGGCACGGCTACGACGTCGAGGACCTGCGCGAGCTCATCGCCATCGAGGAAGTCGCGCAGCGCCAGCTCATTCTCGACCTCGAGACGCTCAAGCGTCCCCAGGAGGTCGCGAGTCGAGCCGGGCGCGAACTGGGCTTCGTGGCGCCGACGGCCGATGACGTCCTGATCATCGAACGGCACCGAACGGCGACGCCATCGGCTTCGGTCATCGCGGAAGTGAGGTAGTCGTCATGCTGTCTTCCCTGCGCTCGCGTCTCGCGTCTCGCCGTTCCCGTCGCCGCATGCCCGCCGATCCGGTCGCCGAGCGGGCCGTCGATCGCGCCACCAGCCGACCTGCTGCACTGCCCACGCTCCTGGATCTCAGCGAAGGCCCCGATCCTGACGCCGATTCGGCCTGGCGCGGCATCGTGCGGCGCCGGGTGATTGTCGTCCTGGCGATGCTCGCCCTGTGGTCGGCGGGCATCCAGGCACGGCTCGTGCACCTGCAGGTGTTCGAGCACGAGCGGTACCTGGCGAAGGCGGAGCGTCAGCATCAGGGCGTCGTGACGCTTCCCGGCACGCGCGGCGACATCGTCGACCGGAACGGCCACCTGCTCGCCTACTCCGTGGATACGCCCGGGATCGTGGCCTACCCGGTGTTGATCGACGACGCGGCCGAGACGGTCTCGCAGTTGTGCGGCGCGCTCGGCGACTGCACGAAGGCCGAGCGGGAGCGGTTTCTGCAGAAGTTCGCGACCGACGAGCAGTACATGATGATCCGGCGTCCGCGATCGGTGATGCCCGACCAGGTGGCGCGAGTCGAGGCTCTCGAGTTCGCCGGGGTTCGGGCCCAGACCGAGTCGCGCCGGTGGTACCCGAACAGGGAGGTTGCGGCGCATCTGCTCGGTTTCGTCGGCAACGAAGACACGGGGCTCGGCGGCGTCGAAGCCGCGTTCGACACCGAGATTCGCGGCCGCGAGGGCAAGCTGATCGTGCAGAAAGACGGCGGGCAGCAGTTCATGTCCGCGCGAGTCGGGCAGGCGCCGACGGCTGGCGTGACGCTCGAACTGACCGTCGACCGGTACCTGCAGCACCTGGCCGAGCGCGAGCTTGCGGTGGCGGTCAGGGAGAACCGCGCCGCCGGCGGCACGGTCATCATTCAGGATCCGGTCACCGGCGAAGTGCTGGCCATGGCCAACGAGCCCACGTTCAACCCCAATGACTTCGGCGTGTTTCCGCAGGAGTACCTGGAAGAACCGGGCCGTTCAGGACGTGTACGAACCTGGATCCACCTTCAAGATCATCACGGCCGCGGCGGCCATCGAGGAAGGTGTGGTGCGCGGCTCGGACGTCATCAACACGAGTCCGGGCTACATCACCATTCCCGGTCGCGCCCGGCCCATCTATGACGTGCACGCCTACGACCAGCTGACCTTCGAGGACGTCATCGTCAAGTCGAGCAACGTCGGCGCCATCAAGGTGGGCCAGCAGGTCGGGGCGGAACGGCTGAGCCGGTATATCAGGCGCTTCGGCCTCGGACAGGTGCTCGAGCCCTCGCTGCCCGGGCAGTCGGCGGGCATCGTCTATCCGGCCAACCGCCTCGACGCGAGTGGCCTGGCGTCGGTGTCGATGGGCTACCAGATCAGCGTCACGGCCCTGCAGATGGCGAATGTCGCGAGCGTGATTGCCAACGGCGGCGTGCTCATGGAGCCGCACGTCGTCCGCGCCATCATCCGCGACGGCGTGCGGGAAGAACTTGCGCCCAAGGAACTGCGGCGGGTGGTCAGGCCGGAGACGGCCGCGATCGTCCGGACGTTCATGGAAGGCGTGGTCGAACGCGGCACGGGCACGCGGGCGAAGCTCGATCGGTATCAGGTGGCGGCCAAGAGCGGGACGGCCGCCAAGATCGTCGGGGGCCAGTACTCGAAGTCGGATTACAACGCCTCGTTTGTCGGCTTCGTGCCGTCGCGGCAGCCGCTCTACACGATCGTCGTCGTGATCGACACGCCCCGCAATGGGGCGTACTACGGCGGATCGGTCTCGGCGCCGGTGTTCAAGCGGATTGCCGAGGCCGCCCTGCAACGGGCCGGCGCCACGCCGAGCATCCACCCGGATCGGGCCGTGGTCGTGGCCACGGACCGTCGCTCCGCGCCGGTCCGGCAGTCGCCCGCCCCGGCCGTCGTGCCGGTGGTGGCGCTGACCGGAGGCCCGACGGTCATGCCGGACCTGCGGGGGATGGGCGCGCGCGAAGCGGTGCGCATGCTCGGGGACCTCGGCCTCGTGACGAGACTCGTCGGGTCTGGCCTGGTCGACGCGCAGTATCCGCAGCCGGGTGAGCGCATCACGCGCGGCGATCTCGGCGTCATCCGCCTCAGCCGTCAGCCCGTCTCAGCGACCGATCCCGGGGGCGAACGATGACACTCGGCGCGCTCGTGTCGGTGGCGCACACGCTCGCACCCGATGCCAGCGCACGGGTGGCGGCGCTTGCCCGGACCGGGACGAACGTGACAGGCGTCGCCCACGACTCGCGAGCCGTCTCACCAGGCGCCGTGTTCGTCGCCATTCGCGGAGAGCGCCTGGATGGCGCGCGCTTCGCGTCCGATGCCATCGCGCGCGGCGCAGCGGCCATCGTCGCCGAAACCGAAGCACCGCCGGGCATCGCCGTGCCCTGGATCGTGACGGCCGATGCCCGCCTGGCGCTCGCCGAGCTCGCGGCGGTGTTTCACGGCCGGCCGAGCGAACAGCTCACCGTTGTCGGTGTCACCGGCACCAATGGCAAGACGACGACGACCTACCTGGCTGCCTCCGTCCTCGATGCGGCCGGCATGCCCTGCGGCCGGCTCGGCACGGTCACGTTCCGCGTCGGTCCGTCGGACGCCTTCGAACGGGACGCCTCGCACACGACGCCCGAGGCCTCCGAAGTGCAGGCGCTCTTGCGCGAGCTCGTCGACAACGGGTGCGCGGCCTGCGTGATGGAGGTGTCGTCGCATGCGCTCGCCCTGCAGCGGGTTGCCGGCATGCGGTTTGCGGCCGCGATCTTCACCAACCTGACGCGCGACCATCTTGATTTTCACCAGGACATGGCGAGCTACTTTGCCGCCAAGCGGCGGCTGTTCGACATGCTCCCGGCCGGGGCGCCGGCCATCGTCAACGTGGACGATCCCCGGGGAGCGGAACTGGCCGCAAGCCTGCCTCGGGTGCTGACCTACGCGCTCGACCGGCCGGCCGACGTCGGCGGCCGGGCCATCCAGTCGTCGCTCCAGGGGCTGGCCTTCGAGGTCGACACGCCGAACGGCACGTTGGCGATCCGGTCGCCGCTCGTCGGCCGACCGAATGCCTACAACATCCTCGCCGCCGTCGCGATGGGTGTGGCGCTCGGGCTGCCGGCCGACGCCATCGAACGCGGCGTGGCTGCGCTCGACAGCGTTCCCGGACGCTTTCAGGTCGTCTCCGGGCCCGACGACGACGTCCGCGTCGTCGTCGACTATGCGCACACCGACGATGCGCTCAAGAACCTGCTCGAAACGGCCAGGCCGCTGGCCGAGAACCGGCTCATCGTGGTTTTCGGCTGCGGCGGCGACCGCGATAGGACCAAACGGCCGCTGATGGGCGCCGTGGCCGCGCGGCTCGGCGACCTCGTCGTGCTGACCTCCGACAATCCCAGGTCCGAAGACCCGGGCCGCATCATCGAGGAGGTGCGTCTCGGACTGCAGCCGACGCCAGAGCCGGGCGGTCCGCCCCGGCCGGCGCCTGCGGTCATCACGCAGCCGGACAGGCGCCGGGCGATCGACCAGGCCATCCGCCAGGCCCGCGCCGGCGACCTGGTCGTGATTGCCGGCAAAGGACATGAGAAGTACCAGGTCATCGGCGACCGCACGCTGCCGTTCGATGACGTGGAAGTTGCCCGCGCGGCCCTCGGCCAGCGGGGCGCGGCCTCACGGGTGTGACGGGAATCGTGAGCACCGCAGGCGCAGTCGTGCTGACGGCAGGTATGGTGGCCCAGGTCACCGGCGGGCGTCTCGCGTCGGGTTCTCCGGACGTGGTTTTCGCGTCGGTCTCAATCGACAGCCGCACGCTCGAGCGTGGCGCCCTGTTCGTGGCGCTGCGTGGCGCTCGCGACGGTGAAGCCTTCGCCGGCGAAGCGGTGGCCCGCGGCGCGGCTGGTCTGCTCGTCACCCGGCATCCCGGACAGCTGCCGGGCCAGGCCGCTGTCGTGGTGGTGCCCGACACGCTCGGCGCCCTTCAGGCGCTCGGGCATGAGGTGAGGCGGCGCTCCGGCGCGCGGGTCGTCGCCATCACCGGTAGTGCGGGCAAGACGACGACAAAGGAGATGACCGCGCATCTGCTGGACGCGCGGTATCGCGTCTACCGGAGCCACGGCAACCTCAACAATCACATCGGGCTGCCGCTCTCGCTCATCGAGCTCGGTTCGGCTCCCGAGATCGCCGTCGTCGAACTGGGCATGAACCACGCCGGCGAGATTCGCAGGCTCGTCGAGCTTGCCGAGCCCGACGTGCGCGTGTGGACCAACGTCGGCGACGCCCACATCGGCTACTTCGGATCGCGAGACGCCATCGCCGACGCGAAGGCGGAGATTCTGGAATGGCCGACGCCGGACATGGTTGTCATCGCGAACGCAGACGACCCCCTGGTAATGCAGCGCGTCGGTGCGGTGAGCGCCCGCGTGCTGACCTTCGGATTCGGCACCGGTGCTACGGTGCGCGTAACCCAGGTGGTTGACCACGGGCTCGACGGTGTTGGCGCTGCGGTCGAGACACCGGCAGGCGTTGTCGACCTCGCCCTTTCGCTGCCCGGACGGATCCAGCTTCTGAACGCTGCCGCGGCCATCACCGTGGCGGCGCACTTCGAGGTGCCGATTTCGAGCATGTCGGGGCGATTGGCGTCCGTCCGGCCGGTTCGCCGACGCGGCAGCCAGGTCACGCTGCCGAACGGCATCCGTCTCGTCGACGACTCGTACAACGCCAGCCCAGAAGCGACCGTGGCCATGCTCGAGGCCCTGCAGCGGACGCCGGTCAGGGGGCGCCGCGTGGCCGTCCTCGGCGAGATGCTCGAGCTTGGCGCCGGGGCGCACGAACGGCATGTCTCGTGCGGCCGTGTGGCCGCCCGCTGCGAAGTCGATGCGCTCGTCGTCGTGGGCGGTTCGCCGGCCGACGGACTGGTCGAGGGCGCGATGGCCGCGGGACTCCCGGCCGACTGCATTCATCGATTCGCCACGGCGGCCGAAGCCGCTGATGCCATTCACGGTCTGCTTCGTCCGGGGGATCTCGTGCTCGTGAAGGGCTCGCGCGGCACGCGCACCGACATCGTGGCCGACCGGCTGGTGGAGGCGGCCTGATGCTCCTCCAGATCCTGCTTCCGCTCAGCGACGAGATCGGGGCGCTCAATGTCGTGCGGTACATCACGTTCCGCACCGCCGCCGCGAGCCTCAGCGCCTTTGCCCTGAGCGTGCTGCTCGGCCCGTGGATCATCGCGCGGCTGCGCCGCTTTCAGATCGGCCAGGTCGTCCGCGAAGACGGTCCGACGTCGCACAAGGCCAAGGCCGGCACTCCGACGATGGGCGGCCTGCTCATCCTGGCCTCGGTCTTCGTCCCGACCTTGCTCTGGACCGACTTGTCGAGCGCCTACGTCTGGATTGCCGTGCTCGCGACCGCGGCGTTCGGCGGCATCGGGTTCCTCGATGACTACCTGAAGATCACACGGCGGACGCACCACGGCCTGTTCGCGCGCTACAAGTTCGCCGGCCAGGTCCTCGTGGCCGCGGCGGTCGGCGTGTCGGTCGTGCTGCTCGCCCAGGAGGCCCCGGCGCGATACAGCACCGAGTTGATTCTGCCGTTCTTCAAGAACGTCAGCCCCGACATCGGCTGGTTCTACGTGCCGTTTGCCGGGCTCGTGCTCGTGGCCGCGTCGAACACGGTGAATCTCACCGACGGGCTCGACGGCCTCGCGATCAGCACGTTTGCGGTGTCGGCCGCCACCTTCACGGCGCTGACGTACGTCATCGGCCATGCTGTGTTCGCGCAGTACCTGCTGCTTCGATTCGATCCGTCGGCGGCCGAGCTGACGATCTTCTGCGGTTCGCTCGTCGGCGCGAGCCTGGGGTTCCTCTGGTGGAACGCGCACCCGGCCGACGTGTTCATGGGCGATGTCGGCTCGCTCGCCCTCGGCGGCGCGCTCGGGACCGTGGCAGTGCTCATCAAGCAGGAGCTCCTGCTGCCGATCGTCGGCGGCGTGTTCGTGCTCGAGGGCCTGTCGGTCATCATCCAGGTCGTCTCGTTCAGGCTGACCGGGCGCCGGGTCTTCCGCATGGCGCCTCTCCATCACCATTTCGAGCTGCTCGGCTGGCAGGAGCCAAAGGTGATCACGCGATTCCTGATCGCGGCGATTCTCTTCGCGCTCTTCAGCCTGACCACGCTGAAGCTGAGATGACGACGATGACGTGGAGCGTCGAGGGCACGCGTGTGGTGGTCGTGGGAGCCGGCCGAAGCGGCCGCGCCGCGGCCGGCCTGTTGCGGTCGCGCGGAGCCGCCGTCACCATCGCCGACGCCGCACCGTCCATCGACGGCGCCGACGCCCTCGAGGTCACGGGCGTCCAGCTGGCGCTCGGACCGCACGACCCCGCGCTGTTTGCGGCCGCCGACCTCGTCGTGCTGAGCCCGGGCGTGCCGATCGACCAGCCGGCCATCCGGTCGGCCCAGGCGGCCGGCGTTCCGGTCATCGGCGAGATCGAGCTCGCATCGCGCTGGATCACCGGGCGGCTCGTGGCCATCACCGGCACGAAAGGCAAGTCCACGACCACGACGCTCACCGCACAGATGCTCCAGGCGGCCGGCTTGCCGGCAACGGCGGGCGGAAATCTCGGCACGGCTCTCTCGGCGCAGGTGGCGGCCGCCACCGCCGACACGATCCACGTCGTCGAAGTGAGCAGCTTCCAGCTCGAGACGACCGACACCTTTCATCCGTGGATCGCCGTGCTGCTGAACCTGTCCCCCGATCACCTCGACCGGCACGCGTCGTTCGAGGAGTACGGCCGGGCGAAGGCGCGGATCTTCGCCAACCAGACACCCGAGGACTGGAGCGTGGTCAACGCGGACGACCCGGCCGCGTGTGCGCTTGCGGCGCGCGGCCTGGCCCGCCGCTTCGATTTCGCGCTCGATTCCCGGCTCGACGCCGGCGTGACTGTCGAAGGCGACCAGATCGTGCGGCGCGACGGCGGGCGGTCGGTGCCGCTCGTGCCCGTGTCGTCGGTCCGGCTGCCGGGCCGGCACCAGCTGGGCGACGTGCTTGCGGCGGCAGCGGTCGGCTGCATTGCCGGCGTGCCGGCCGCCGCGATGCGGCGCGCCGTCGAGACGTTTGCCGGGCTCGAGCACGCCCTCGAGCGAGTGGGCCAGATCGGTGGCGTCGTGTTCGTCAACGACTCGAAGGCCACGAATATCGAGTCTGCCCGCCGCTCGATCGAGAGTTTCGAGGGCGGCGTGGTCGCGATCATGGGCGGCCGGTTCAAGGGCGGGCGATTCGAGGACCTGCGCGAGGCGGTCGCCGCGCGGGTGCGGGCAGTCGTGGCCATCGGCGAATCGGCTCCGCTCGTGCGTGCGGCGCTCGCCGACGTCGTGCCGGTCGAACCCGCCGGGTCGATGGGTGAGGCGGTGGGCCGCGCCTTTGCGCTGGCACGGCCGGAGGGGATCGTGCTGCTGGCGCCTGCGTGCGCGAGCTTCGATCAGTTCAGGGACTACGCGGCAAGGGGCCGCGCATTCAAGGCGGAAGTGGACAGGCTGGCGGCCGGCGGGAGCGCGGCGGCCGGCGCGCGAGCACAGGGAGCGGACGCGTAGATGGCGAGCCGCGAGCAGTCATCAGTTCGGGTACGGCGACGAGGAGCCGGCCGCTGGGAACACGGGTCGATCCGGCCCGTGAGGCCGGTGTCCTCGTCCAGCCCGACTGGTGACTGCTGGCGGCTCGCCGGCGGGTACATATGGCGCGAACACTGAGATCCGACAAGGTGCTGTTCACGGTCACGCTGTTCCTCGTCTGCGTGAGCGTGGTCATGGTCTACAGCGCCTCGGCCGCCCAGGCCCTGAGCCGGCAGGGCACATCCGCCTGGTTCATGGGCAAGCAGCTGCTCTGGGCGGTCCTGGGCGTGGGCGCCATGCTCGTCGCGATGCGCGTGGACTATCACGTGCTGAGGCGACCGGCCGTCATCTGGACGCTCCTCGGCGTGACGGTCGCCGGCCTGCTGAGCGTGTTCTTCTTCGATCCGCGCAACGGCACGACGCGCTGGATCCTGCTCGGCCCCGTGTCGCTTCAGCCGTCGGAGCTCGCGAAGCTGACCGCCATCGTCTTTGCCGCGGCGCTGCTCGAGCGCCGGATGTCACGCATCAACGACGTTCGATATTCGATCGGGCCGATCGCGGTCGTTGCACTCGCGCTCGCCGGGCTCATCGTGAGCGAGCCTGACTTCGGGACTTCGGTCGTGCTGCTCTCGGTGGTGGGGGCGATCACGTTCGGCGCCGGCCTGAGCTACCGCTATCTGGTCGGCATGGGACTCCTCCTGCTGCCGGCGGCTGTCGGACTCATCACCCTCGAGGCCTATCGGGTGCGCCGCCTGCTCGCCTTTCTCAATCCGGACCAAGACCCGACGGGCGCGTCCTACCAGCTCAACCAGTCGCTCATCGCCGTGGGGTCCGGCGGTGGCGTCGGCCGCGGCCTGATGGACGGGGTGCAGAAGCTCTATTACCTCCCGGAGGCCCATACCGACTTCATCTACGCCGTCGTCGGCGAAGAGCTCGGCCTCGTCGGCACGACGCTGATCCTGCTGTGCTTCATGCTCATCGCGTGGCGCGGCCTCCGAACGGCGCTCGTTGCGCCCGACCGGTTCGGCGCCCTGCTCGCGATCGGCCTCACGCTGATGGTCTCGCTCCAGGCATTCGTGAACATGAGCGTGGTCCTCGGGCTGGCGCCTACCAAGGGTATCCCGCTGCCGTTTGTGAGTAACGGCGGCTCGTCGCTGCTCATCAGCCTGGTCGGGATGGGCATCCTGCTCAACATCTCGCAACAGGGCTCGCCTTCGGCGGCCGCATCGCTCGAGGCCCGGGGGTGACGTGGCCGGACCGGACGCGCGGCATTCTGCGACTCGTGATAGCCGGTGGCGGCACGGGCGGCCACCTCTATCCGGGCATCGCCGTCGCGCGGGAGGCGTTGCGACGGCAACCGTCGGCCCGCGTGTCGTTCGTGGGGACGGCCCGAGGCATCGAGTCGAGAATCCTGCCGCGCGAGGGCTTCGAGCTCGACGTCATCCGGAGCTCGGGACTCAAGGGCAAGTCGGTGTGGACGCGCCTGCGGGGCGCGGCGCTCGTGCCGGTGAGTCTGGTCGATGCCTGGCGGGCCGTGTCGCGCCGCCGGCCGCAGGTGGTCGTCGGCGTCGGTGGCTACAGCTCCGGCCCGGTGGTGCTCGTGGCCTCGGTTCGCGGCATTCCGACGGTCGTGCTCGAACAGAACGTCGTGCCCGGGCTCACCAACCGGCTGCTCGCGCGCTGGGTCCGCGCCGCGGCTGTCGCATACGACGAGACGCTGTCGTACTTCGGCGGGAAGGGATTCGTGTCGGGTAACCCCGTGCGTGCGGAGTTTGTGACCGAGGCCGGAGCCGTCTCGACCGGGACGTCCGCCGATCGCGCCCGTGTGCTCGTCGTCGGCGGATCCCAGGGGGCGCGCGCCATCAACCGCGCCATGGCCGAGGCCGCCGCGGCCTTCACGCGCATGGCGCCCGTGCCGAGCCTGGTCCACCAGACCGGGGAGAGCGACCTCTCCATGGTGCGTGACGCCTACGCGCGCGCTGGTCTGGATGCCCGCGTCGAGTCGTTTCTCGACCCGATGGCGCCGGAGATGGTCCGCGCGGATCTGGTGGTTTGCCGCGCCGGGGCCACCACCCTTGCCGAGCTTGCCGCCATCGGGAAGCCGGCGGTGCTCGTCCCGTTTCCGGCCGCGACCGACGACCACCAGCGACGGAACGCGGCCGTGCTCTCGGAGGCCGGCGCGGCCGTGGTCGTCGACGAACGCGAGCTCGACGGCGAGCGACTGTCGAAGACGGTGGCCGACCTGGTGGCCGATCGGCCCCGCCTCGCGCGCATGGGCCTTTCGATGCGCCGATTCGCGCGTCCCGATGCGGCGGCGCGGATTCTGGACCGGCTGGAAGAACTGGCGGGCGCGCGTGGGTGAGCCGCATCTGGTGGGGGGCGGCGAGCACGTGTGGCTCGGGCGGACTCGACGGATTCACTTCGTCGGGATCGGCGGCATCGGCATGAGCGGGATCGCGGAGGTGCTCGCCAACGTGGGGTACGAGGTGAGCGGGTCCGACGTGTCGCGGTCCGAACAGACCGACCGCCTGGCCGGGCTCGGCGTACGCGTGTTCGTCGGTCACGATGCTCGCCACGTCGACGAGGCCGACGTGGTGGTCGTCTCATCGGCGGTCGCGCCCGGCAACGCCGAGGTGGTCGAGGCCGGGCGCCGGCACGTGCCCGTGATCCGGCGTGCGGAGATGCTGGCCGAGCTCATGCGGCTGCGTTTCGGCATCGCGATTGCCGGTGCCCACGGCAAGACGACCACCACGTCGATGATCGCGATGATGCTCGAGCGGGTCGGCCTCGACCCGACCGCCGTCATCGGCGGGCGGCTCAGTGCGTTTGGCAGCAACGCCCGCCTCGGCCGCGGCCGCTACATGGTGGCCGAGGCTGACGAGAGCGACCGCTCGTTCCTGTCGCTCACGCCCGCGATTGCCGTCATCACGAACATCGACCGCGAGCACCTCGAAACCTACGGGACCTTCGACAACCTCGTGGACGCCTTCGTCGACTTCGCCAATCGGGTGCCGTTCTACGGCGCCGTGATCGCCTGCCTCGACGATCCGCCCGTCGCGGCCCTGTTGCCGCGAATCTCGCGCCGCACGGTGACGTACGGCTTCTCGGCCGATGCCGACGTACGCGGCGACGAGGCTGTGCTCGACGGGGCGTCGTCGAGCTGTGTGGTCCGTTGCCTGGCGGTGGGCGCGAGCCAACCGAGCGCGGGCGCGCTGCGGCTCCAGGTTCCCGGCCGGCACAACCTCCAGAACGCGCTCGCGGCCGTCGCGCTGGGGCTCGAGCTCGGCGTGCCGCTCGATCAGGTGCTCGCGGCGCTCGGAGGATTTTCCGGGGCCGAACGACGCTATCAGGTGCTCGGCACTCGCCACGGCGTCACCGTGGTGGATGACTACGGCCATCACCCTACCGAGATTGCCGCGGCGCTTGCGGCCGCACGGGATGGCCGCCCGCGCCGGCTCATCGCTGCCTTCCAGCCGCATCGGTTCACGCGCACTCGCGACCTGATGAGCGCTTTCGGCCCGGCGCTCTCGGCGGCCGACGTCGTCGTGCTGACGGACATCTACGGGGCTGGAGAGGCGCCGATTCCCGGCGTCACGCTCGAGGCGCTGGCCGCGGCCGTCGGGTCGGCGGTTCCGGAGTGCGTGGTGGTGCCCCACGTCGATGACGTGCCGGGAGCCGTGGCGGCGATCGCGCAGTCCGGCGACGTGGTGCTGATGCTCGGCGCCGGGTCGATCGGCCGGACGGGTCCGCGCGTGCTCGACGCGCTTGCGGAAGCCGAGGTGTCCCGATGAGTTCGCGCAGCGCCCGGCGAGGCCTGCCGTCGACCTCCGGCGTGCTGGCGCCGGCCGACCGGCATTACCGGCGGCCCGACGTGCGTCCAGGCCGTCGTCGGCGCATCGGCCAGCGGTTTCTGCAGGTGGGACGGCTGCTCGCCGTCGCCATCGTCGTTGCGGCGGCAACGTTCTGGGGCGGCCAGGCGGTCGTGCGGTCCGAGCTTCTCAGCGTCGACCGCATCGTGGTTCGCGGTAACGCACGCCTGTCGACCGCAGAGGTCGAGACCCGGCTCGCCGACCTCAAGGGCCAGCACATCCTCGACGTCGACTTCAGCCTGTACCAGCGGCGCCTGCTCGACTCACCGTGGGTGGCGAGCGTCACCATCTGGCGCCTGCTGCCGTCGACCGTGGAAGTGAGCGTGGTCGAGCGCGTGCCGATGGCCATCGCCAGACTTGGCGACCAGCTGTATCTCGTCGACCGCACGGGCATCATCATCGATGACTTCGGGCCGGCCTACAACGACCTCGACCTGCCGTTTGTCGACGGCCTGATGCGCCGGCCTGCCGGCGACGGCGCTTCAATCGTCGATGCCGAACGTGTCGAGGTGACCGCACGGTTCCTCGCCGCGCTCGACGCACAGCCGGCGATCGGCCGACGGGTCTCGCAGGTCGACGTCACAAACGCGCACGACGTGGTGGTGCTGCTCGAAGACGACCCGGTGCTGCTCCATCTGGGCGACCGTGAGTTCACCGAACGTCTCGCGCGCTACCTGGAGTACGCGCCGACGCTGGGCGAGGCCTTCACGGGCCTCGACTACGTGGATCTGCGATTTGAAAGGCTCTACGTCAAGGCCGCAGGCCGTACTGAGGCCGAGGCATTTGGGCGAGAGCCGTGAGCGGGCAACAGCCGGCTCGAGCGAGCCGGTCGAGATCGACGACGGATGAGTTGAGGGCGTGATGCGAAACAAGGAACGGTATCTCGTAGGGCTGGACGTGGGCACATCCAAGGTGTCGGCCGTCGTGGGCGAGATCATGGACGACGGGTCGCTGGACATCATCGGCATCGGCCTGGCCGAATCGAAGGGCATTCGTCGCGGGATCGTCAACAACGTCGATTCGGCGGCCGAGACGATCAAGCGCGCCCTCGACGAGGCGGAGCTGACGGCCGGCGTCGAGATCGACAGCGTCTACCTGGCCTTGTCAGGGGCGCACGTCAAGGCCTTCAACAGCCGCGGTGTGGTCGCCGTGGCCGGGCGCACCCGCGAGATCACGCGCGAGGACGTCAAGCGAGCCATCGACGCGGCGCGCGCCGTGGCGCTGCCGGGCGGCCGCGAGATCCTGCACGTGCTGCCCCAGGACTTCGTCGTCGACGACCAGGACGGCATCGCCGTGCCGGTCGGCATGACCGGAAGCCGGCTCGAGGTCAACGTGCACATCGTCACCGGCAGCTCGTCCTCGATGCAGAACATGATCGCCTGCGTCAACCGCGCGGGCGTCGAGGTGGTCGAGACCGTGCTCGAGCAGCTCGCGGCGGCCGAGTCGGTGCTCACGCCCGACGAGCGGGAGCTCGGCGTGGCGCTCGTCGACATCGGCGGCGGCACCACGGACTTCGCCGTCTTCGAGCGCGGCAGCCTCTGGCATACGGGCGTGCTGGCCGTTGGCGGTGACCACTTCACCAACGACATCGCCGTCGGGCTCCGCATGCCGATTCCGGACGCCGAGAAGCTCAAGCGCCGGTCGGGCAGCGCGTTCTCGGCGCTCGTGCCCGAGGACGAACAAATGGAAGTGGCGAGCATCGCCGGTCGGAAGGCGCGGCAGATGCCGCGCCGGGTGCTCTCGGAGATCCTCCAGCCGCGCGCCGAGGAGATCTGCCATCTGCTGTGGGACGAGGTCAGGCGCGCCGGGTACGAACGGTCGCTCAACTCCGGGATCGTGCTCACCGGCGGCGGCGCCACGCTCGAGGGCATGGCCGAGATCGCCGAGCAGATCTTCGATCTGCCGGTTCGCCGCGCCGCGCCGGAGGGCGTCGGCGGCCTGGCCGACCACGTCAACAGCCCGGCCTACGCGACGTCGGTCGGCCTGGCCCTCTACACCCACCGCAACCTGATGGCCGAACCGGCCCGCGTGGGCGCAGGCGCGATTGGCAGGCTCACGGGCCGGCTGCGGACGTTGTTCAAGGAATTCTTCTGATGGCGGGCCCGATGAGCCCCTGGCGAGACCCGAGTACCGAACAAGGAGAACAGACGATGAGCGTGGCACACCTGGTGGGACGTGAGACCGAGAGACTCCGGATCCTGCTCGACGAGAACGCGGATCGGCCCAGCGCGCGAATCAAGGTGGTGGGCGTGGGCGGCGGCGGCGGCAACGCCGTCAATCGCATGGTGCAGGCCGGCTTCGGCGACGTGGAGTTCATTGTCGCGAATACCGATCACCAGGCCATCCTCCACAACGCCGCGCCCGTCAAGATCCAGCTCGGCCGCGAGCTGACCAAGGGCCTCGGCGCCGGCGCCGACCCGAACGTGGGGCGCTCGGCCGCCCTCGAAGACACCGATCGCATCCTGGAGGCGCTCTCGGGCGCCGACATGGTGTTCGTCACGACCGGCCTCGGCGGCGGCACCGGCACCGGCGCCGCGCCGGTCATCGCGAGCCTCGCCAACCAGATTGGCGCCCTCACCGTCGCCGTCGTCACGAGGCCCTTCAAGTTCGAGGGACGAAAGCGCGCCGCTCAGGCCGAGGCGGGCCTTGCCGAACTGGCCGAGTGCGTCGACACGATGATCACCATCCCGAACGAGCGCCTGCTGAGCACGGTCGATCGGGCCACGAGCATGTCCGAGGCGTTCTCGACCGCCGACGACGTGCTGCGTCAGGCCATTCAGGGGATCTCGGATCTCATCCTCGTCCCGGGTCTCATCAACCTGGACTTTGCCGACGTGAAGACGATCATGTCGCGGATGGGCATGGCCATCATGGGCACGGGCATCGCAACCGGCGAGGACCGGGCGCGCGTGGCTGCCACGTCAGCCGTGTCGAGCCCGCTGCTCGAGGACGCCTCCGTTCAGGGCGCCAGGGGCGTGATCATCAACGTGACCGGCGGTCCGGACCTGACGCTGGCCGAGGTCAGCGAGGCCTCCGAGATCGTCTACAGTGCGGCTCACGAGGACGCCAACATCATCTTCGGCGCCGTCGTCGATCCGGCGATGGCCGGCAAGGTGAAGATCACGGTCATCGCAACCGGGTTCGATCGGGCGCGTGTGGAGGCCTCGCCTGCGGCCCAGGCGCACAAGACCACGCCGGTCGACCTGAGCGCGTACGCGGTGCCGAGGGTGCAGACCGAGGAGCGACTCGTCGCCAACGGCGGCCACGTCGTCGTGACCCGAAGGCCCATGGTGGATCTCTGGGCCTCGGCTCCGGCCGGACTGCTCGCCTCGCCCGACGCGCCGGCTGGCGGCGGTGACGCTGACGACGATTCCGGTGATGACGTGCCGTCGCCGCTCGACGTGCCGGCATTCCTGCGCCGACAGGAGAAGTAGCGTACCTGCGGGGCCGACGGCCGTCAGTCCGGCGGGCGCCGGTCCCCCCGCTTCACGTACAATCTCCAATACCAGCTACCGACCGCCCGACGTCTCCCGAACCGGGGCGAACGCGCGACCCGCTGGCCATTGTGTCTGCCAAACCCACCACCCGCCGCCACGAACGGCGTGACCGGTCTCGTGTGCTCGGTCCCCGCGAGGCCGCGCTCGACGTGCTCTCGCGCGAGGTCGGCTTCGTCCGGAAGCCGCACGGCGGACGGCTGCGCGTGGCGCTCGCGTTTCCGAATACCTACTTCGTCGGCATGTCCAATCTGGGCCTGCAGACCGTGTACACGCTCTTCAACGCTGACGATCGCGTCGTGTGCGAGCGCGTCTTCCTGCCGCCCAGGCAGGAGCTCGCCCGGCTGCGTGCGAGCCGCGCGCCGCTCGTCACGCTGGAATCGCAGACGCCCGTCGGCGAGTTCGACGTGTTTGCCTTCTCGGTCTCGTTCGAGTGGGACTACACGAACGTGGTCACCATGCTGAAGCTGGCCGGGCTCGAGCCGCGCGCCGAGCGGCGGACCCGTTTCGACCCGCTCGTCGTGATCGGCGGCGCGGTGACGTTCGTCAACCCGGAGCCGCTTGCGCCGTTTGCGGACGTCGTCGCCGCCGGCGAGGCCGAGCGGCTCGTGCCGGGCCTCGTCGACGGCTTTGCGGCCGATGATGGGCGCGACAGGGAGGGGCTCCTCGCCCGGCTCTCGGCCACCAGGGGTTTCTACGTTCCGGCGCTCTACGACGTCGCCTACGATGGCCCCGGCAAGGTGGCGGCCATCGTCCCGCGTCCCGGGAGCGGCGCGCCGCCAGTCGTCGGGAAGGCGGCCGTCAAGACGACCGACCACCTCGACCCGCCGAGCACGTCGATCTTCACGCCCGACACGGAGTTCGGCTCGCGCCTGCTCGTGGAGGTGGTCCGCGGCTGCGCCAACCTGTGCCGGTTCTGCTGGGCCGGCTACAACTACCTGCCCGTGCGCCCGTTTCCGGCCTCGCGCATCCTCGACATCGCCGAGGCCGCGCGGCCGCACGCCAGCCGCGTGGGCCTCGTCTCGATTGCGCTCTGCGACCATCCGGAAATCGAGCGCATCCTCGGCCGGCTCGTCGATATGGGCTATGGGATCAGTCCGGCCTCGCTGCGGCTCGATGACCTCACCGAATCGATCGTGACGCTGCTTGCCGCGAGCGGCGAGCGGTCCATCACGATTGCGCCCGAGACAGGGTCTGACCGGCTGCGCCGCGTGATCAACAAGACCGTGACGAACGACGAGATCCTCGACCGCGCCGACCTCATCTTCCGGTCCGGCATCGAGAACCTGAAGCTCTACTACATGGTCGGCCTGCCCACCGAGACCGACGAGGACCTGGTGGCCATCCGCGACCTGACGCTTCGGATTCGCGACATCATGCTCGGCCATGCCCGGGAGCGAGGAGCGGTTGGCCGAATCGTGGCGTCGGTCAACCCGCTCATTCCCAAGCCCGGCACCGCGTTCCAGTGGATGCCGATGGCCGGCGCGGGCGTGGTCGATCGCACGATTGCCAGGCTGCGCGGGCTCGTCGCGGACGTCGACAACGTGTACTTCAACATCAAGTCTGAGCGCCATTCCTTCTACCAGGGCCTCCTGTCACTGGGTGACCGGCGGGTCGCCGACGCGATCGAGCGGGCCGAATCCAACGGGCAGAACTGGCCGCAGGCGGTCGCCGAGGCCGGGCTCGACGCCGACGCCTACCTGCTGCGGGACCGAAGCGCGGACGCCTGGCTGCCGTGGCAGATCATCGACGGCGGCATGAAGACGAGCTTCTTCCGGGACGAGCTCGACAAGAGCCTCCGCGCCGAGTGGACGCTGCCTCCCAAGCGGCGCGCCGAGAACGCGCGCCTGATTCCCGTCATCGAGACCTGAGGCCGGCACGGCCGGCTAGACGGCCTCGGCCATTTCGGCCTCGTGCTCCTTGAACGCGTCGAGGATCAGGTCTCGCAGCCGGTCCTGTCCGGTCGCATCGACGATCGGACGAAGCAGCGAGAAGCTCCGGCGTTCGCCGTTGACCGAGTACTGCCGGGCGGGGAACGTCACGTTGCGTCCCCCGTTCTTCCGTTCCCAGATGGCGAAGCCGACGAGCTTGAGCCCGTCGAGCGGGCCGCCTGAGAAGTGGAGTTCGGCGTCGGCGAGCTTGCCGGGAGGATTGCCTCGATCGTTCGGCGTGAACTTCACGGTCATGGTGCGCATCTCCTTCGAAAGTCGTGACAGGCGCTTGCATCAGTGGATTGAGCAAGGCGCGAGCCAGAAGTCCCTGCAGCCGCATCGATCGGCGCAACTCCCTGTAGGATCAGGTGTTCGTCCGGATTCCGAGCGGCCAGCGCCCACCGATGGGCGCCCGCGTGACGCGCCGGGTTTCCAGTCGAGCAGGGAGGGCGCAGCGGATGACCACTGGGGTTGCGGGGGATTTCGCCTGGCAGGAGAGCCGGGCCGGCAGATGCCTGCGGAATCTGGCGCTCGCCGCGATCTCCGACCATGTCTTCACCACGCGGCAACTCGAGTTTCACGATGACTCATTCGAGCGCGACTCGGCACGCCTGGCGTCAGCATTCGATGTCGAGACAGGAAGTGTGGTGTGGGTGAGGCAGGTCCACGGTCGGGCCGTCGTGGCCGTCGAGCCCGGCTCGGCCGTGGAAGGCCGGCCCGAGGCCGACGCGATCGTCTCATCCGACCCGGGGCGCGTCATCGCCGTGCGGGTGGCCGACTGCGTGCCCGTGCTCGTGGCCGACCGGCACCGGCGGGTGGTGGCCGCCATTCATGCGGGCTGGCGAGGCACCTGTGCCGGCGTCATCGAGGCCGCCGTGTCGGCGATGGCCGATGCCGGCGCGAACCGGCAGGATCTTGTGGCGGCCGTCGGGCCGAGCATCGGGCCGTGCTGCTATCAGGTAGACGACAGAGTGCGCGGCGCCTTCCTCGGCGTGACCCCGGATGCGGCATCCTGGTTCACCGAGGACGGGCCCGGGCACTGGAGGCTTGATCTCTGGGCCGCCGCCGCCGACCAGTTGCAGGCAAGCGGGCTCCCTGCCGACTCGATCCACGTCTCGCGAATCTGCACGGCGGAGAACCTCGAGGACTGTTTCTCCTACCGGAAGGAAGGTCCCGCGACAGGCCGCCTGGCCGCCGCGATCCGTCTTGCCCCCCGGTGAGCCGCACGCCGAGGCGGCAGGCCGTCAGAACTTGAACAGGTCGTCGAGCGCCTTCTTGGCCGACGAGGGCGCGTCGACGGCCCGCTGAGAGCCCGTCTCCCGTTCCACTTTGAGACGCGCTGAGAAGTGTGGGCAGTCGTTCGGTTCGTCCTTCGGGCTGACCCGCTTGGAAATGACCTGGCGGCATTCGAATCGGGCGCCGGGATCGAACGACTCGCAGTTGATGCAGGCGCGCAACGCGGCGCCACACTTGCCGCATCGGCTCAGGGAGCCAATCTCGGTCGACTCCTGGTGGCCGCAGCGCGCGCAGCGGAAGACCTCGACGAACCCGGGCATGTTGGGCACGCGGGGGTCGCGCGGAATGCGGGGGTCGCGCGGTTCGACCGGTTTGCGCGCGCCTGGGCCGCCCGTCCGCTTCCGGTCGCGGTCGTCGTCCTGGTAGCCCCGCTGGCGGTACTTGCGGTCAGACATGTTCGGCCTCGTCCATGGCCAGGTTGGCCAGCCGGTCGGCGTCCGCGTTGTGCTCGCGCCTGACGTGCTCGTAGCTCACGCGTCCGATCTGGTGGGCGAGCAACCGGGCCCGGCCGTGGAGCGGCTTCAGCCCGTCGTTCTTGACCTTGTAGACGCCCCGCATCTGCTGCACGAGCAGGAGCGAATCGGACTTGATGTGCACCTCGGTGGCGCCCTGGTCGCGGCACCATTCGAGCGCAGCCAGGAGGCCGTTGTACTCGGCGACGTTGTTGGTCGCGAAGGGCAACGCGCCCCGGAGCTCGACGGCCTCGCCTTCCGTTGGCTGGATGACGGCCCCCCAACCGGCCGGTCCCGGGTTACCGCGCGCGCCGCCGTCGATGTGGGCCGTGAACCTGGCCACGCCTAGTTCGGCCGACCCACGACGTCGCGAATCACCTGGACGTCGCGCACGCGGGTCGTGCGAACCCCGTTGCTGAACTCGATGCACATGCCCGGCGCCGCCAGCATGCCGGTCAGGATGGCGCTGCCGCCCCAGGTGCAGCCGCTCACCTGCACACGGCTTTCGTCCGAGGGCACGCCGGCGAACCACCCGCCCGTGACGACCACGCTCAGGTCGTTCTGCACGGCCAGCGTGTAGGTCGAGTTCTTGGTCTTGGCCACGATCCAGTCGCCGTGCCGGGTATCACGTTTCCACACGCCGTCCAGCCGGTGGGCGGCGTTCGCCAGCTTCGTGAGCGTCCGCGCGAAGACGCCGCTCGAGTCCTCGACCCGGGTCAGGCCGGACTTCAGCACATCGGTTCTCGACGGCGATCCCATCGGCCTCAGGATGACAGGAACCTCGCCCGGACTCAAGCGGTACTAGACGGAAAGCTTGCCCTTGAGGACGCCCACCTGGATGAGAAGTCCGGTGAAGTCGTACAGCCGGCGCTCCACATGAATTCGACCGTCGGAGAATTCGAACAGCCGGACGCCCTGGATCTGGAAGTGCCGGTCGGTGCCCGGCAGGCCCATGAACTCGCCGACGTGCGTGGCCGTCGCCGAGAACGGGAGGGCCGCCCGATGGCCGTCGATGAGCGGCTCCCCGGGTGTGAATTGCCAGTCAGGGAATGTCCGGAACAGCACCTGGTAGGTGTCGCCAATCTTCTCGCGGCCGCGCAGTTCCCCGAACATCGGGCTTCGAACGACCGCGTCCTCCGTATAGTCGGCCGCAAGCGCGATGGGGTCCCGCGCGTCCCACTTGGCCTGTCTCGCATCGAAGAGCTGGACAATCTCGTCACGGGTCATGTGCGCCCTCCGGTTCCTGATGGCCGCGTGCCCCGTCGGCCCCGCCGGCCTCCCGACTCACTCGACGGGCGGCTCGTAGTAGAGAATCCGCTGACAACTCTCGCACTGGTGGATTTCGTCGTTGCGGCGGATGAGCTGGGCGATGTGCGGGCGAAGGCGCACGAAACACGCCGAGCAGGTTTCGCCCGTCATGGCCGCCACTCCGACGCCCTTGCGCCCCTTCAGCAGTTGTTCGTAGCGGGCGAGGAGGGGCGCGTCGAGGGCCGCCGTTTCGCCCTTGCGCGCGGCCGAGAGCCGCAGCAGTTCCTCGTCGAGGGCCCCTGATTCCCGGTCGAGGGCCGTGCGCGCCTCGTCGCCCTCGCGCTTGACGCCGGCGAGCGCGGCTTCGGCCGCCTTGATCCTGGCCGACACGCCGTCGGCTTCTTCCATCAGCACGAGGATCTTCTCCTCGATGCCGTCCTTCTCGGCTTTGGCCGTCTCGATCTCGTGGAGCAGCGCCGTATATTCCTGGTTGGTCTTGACCGCGGCCTTGTGATCGTTGAATCGCGACAGGCGGGCGTCGACGACAGCGACGTCCTTTTCGAGCGCCCGGCGCTTGACCTGGTTCTCGGCCAGGTTTGCCTTCGCCACCTCGAGCGCCGACTGCGCATCGGCGAGCCTGGCCGCAATCGCCTCGAGGGCGGCGGGCAGCTCACCCTGACGTTTGCGTGCCGCATCGGCGGCGCTGTCGAGCTTCTGCAGAGCGATGAGAGCCTGAAGCGCCGGAATCACGGGGCCTAGTGTTCCACGGGCTCGTGGCAGATTCAACTTGACGTACGTGGAGCCACACCACCGTGACCGGCCTCAGGTGAGCCAGGACGCCAGGTACACGGCCGCCGTGCCGCCGAGCAGCACGAGGCCGGCGTACGAAAGCCAGACCAGCCCCACGCCTGGCCGGTGCTCCGGCGGAACGTTCGCCGCGGTCACCACGCGCAGGTTGAGGTAGCCCAGGATCGGCGCGGTCAGAAACGACACGATCGTGGCGAAGTCCACCATCGTGGTGAGGCTGCCGGCAAACGAGATGATCACCACGATCGTGGCCGCACCCAGAATCGCGCCGGACACCCAGTACACCGGACCGGTATCGCTCGCCTGGTTCGGCTCTCCGCGGTCGCGCATGACCGCAAACGACCGCGCGATGGCTCGCGGGAACCCGTCGATGACCGTGAGGGCCGTCGAGAACATGGTCGTCATCACGGCGACGAGCACGATCGGCCGCGTCCAGGCGCCGAGTGTCTGGCTGTACAAGTCCACGAGCTGCACGGAGAACTGGGTGCCGGCGTTGCTGAACGCCGCACCGCTCTGGTACATCACACCGGCGCCGAGCAGAAGAAACGCGAAGGCGAGGATGCCCGTGGCCACGTAGCCGATCCGGAAGTCGAGGAGCGCGTGGGCAACGCTTGCCCGGCTCCCGCTGTCGTGGTTCTTGGCGAGCGTCCACACCGAGCTCCACACCGAGATGTCGATCGCTGACGGCATCCAGCCCGCCAGCGCGAGGATGAAGGCCAGCGGAACCGCAGCCGAGGCCGGCGGCCAGAAAGCCAGTGTCGACAGATCCGTCCGGGGAAGCGTCAGGGCCGCCGCAAACAGCGTCGATACGGCGAGCAGCACGAGCACGACCTTGATCGTGCCGTCGAGGCCCTTGAACCGGCCGACGCGCAGCAGCCCCGCGCACACCAGAATGAGCCCGGCGGCCACGGCCGGGAGGGGCAGCGGGATGCTGAACGCGACCTGCAGCAGAAACGACGTGAAGAGGACGATGGCCACCTGGATGATGAGCGCGGTCGAGAGCGTGATGCCCAGGTACAGCCAGAGCGCCCAGCGGCCGATGCGGTTGTACCCCTCGACCAGGCTCTCGCCGGTGGCGGCGGCATAGCGCGGCCCGTACTCGAAGAACGGGTACTTGAGGATGAGCGCCAGCAGCACCACGCCCGCGAGCGCGAAGCCGGCGTCGGCGCCTGCCCGCGTCGACTGCACCAGATGAGAGACACCGATGGCGGCGGCCGCCCAGAGCAGGCCCGGGCCGAATGCGTTCCAGAACGTCGACGGACGCGTGTCTGTGTGCATGGGAGCCGGGGAAGTTTATCGCAGGTCCGCCGTGAAGGGCGTGTATCGCTCGCCGACGTCCGCCGAATCGTTCACCGGCTGTCCGTCGACCTCAACCCAGGCATGTCCTTCCACGCTGTCGTCCTTGCGAACCCCCATTCGGAGCGTCGCGTCGATGCCCTGGCGGCGCAGCAGGCCTCGCAGGACGAGCGATCTCGTCAGGCACGTGCCTGCGGGGCCGACGCGCGAGGCCGAGGCGAGAAGCTCGACCGTGCGCCGCACCCGTGCGGGTATGTCGCCGGACGGCGCGGAGGAGCGCGGCGGATTCAGGCGTTCGATGAAGCGTGACGTGCGGGCGAGGCCGCCGATCGGCAGCAGCCAGGAGGCACACAATAACTGCACGCGCGCCCGCACGAGCAGCCGCCGCTCTCGCGCCGGCAAATCGAAGAACCGGGTCATCCGCTTCAGCATCAGGCTCCGCACGCCATGCTATCGCCGTTTGCTGGATCCACGCAGGCGGCGCCGGTGCTGCGTCCAGGTGCCTCCCGCGTCGGCGCGGGCTCGCGTCCGTCAGTCGAACACGATCATCTCGTCGGGCAGGATCGGCCGCGTGCGCGGCAGGATGCCTCGTCGTGCCAGATCGCCGAGGAGGCCGAGCGTGCCGACGAACGCCACGAGCTTGACCACGTCGAACGTGGTCGTCTGCGGCAGCTGCTTCCAGAGCAGCCAGAGGAGCGGCTGCGCGATCGCCACAGCCCACACCGATCCGTAGAAGTACCTGCGCTCGATGCCTTCGCCTTTCGTCGACCATCCCGCTCGCGGCAGCCACCCGATGAAGCCCATGACCCAGACCGTAGCGGCAATGGGCAGGTAGCCGGCGTCGTAGATGGCCCGCATCCGCCACTCGCCGTTGATGATGGCGTCGGCGAGGCCGGCGATGTTGAGCAGGGCGTAGGCGATGATCTCGCTCCAGGCGAGCGTGTAGCAGATTCGGCGATGGAGCGGATTGGGCCGGTCTTCCGTGAAACGCAGAATCAGCGGTCTGGGCTCGACTCCCGGCAGGCGACCGAAGAGCGCCGCCACGCCCGTGCCGGCGATGACGATGGCGAGCCAGGTGAGGGTCGCGGAGCTGGGGCCTTCCGCAAACAGGCCGAACGTGATCGGACCCGGCGCGATGAAGAACACCCAGATCCAGATCGGCCAGTGGAGCAGGCGATAGTAGAGCTTGTTCCGCGTCCGGATCGGACGCTCGCTCGCGCGTTCGACACGTTCGGCGTGTCCGTATTTGACGGGGTACGAAGGCGGTACAATCGCGGGCACAGCGCCCAATAGGATAGCGGAGTCCGGGAGCATGTTGGGAAGTGTGCGGGTGGCAAGGTCCGATGAAGGAGGGTGAGCGTGCCGAAACCGGCCCGGGCTTCGAGCCGGTGCTCCTCTTCGCGTTGGCCAGGCTGCGCGTAGCGGTCGTGCGGCCAGTCGTCATCGGCATCCAGGCGCCGCAGGGGGCGGGCAAGACCACGCTCGCGCGGCGCCTGCTGTCGTGCCTGCCGCGTTTCGGTCTGCGGGGCGCCCACGTCTCGGTCGACGACTTCTACCTCACGCGGGCCGAGCAGCTCGCCCTGGCGGCGGCACATCCGGGCAACCGGTACCTCGAGCATCGCGGCTATCCCGGAACCCATGACATCGCGCTCGGCGAGCGGACCATCGCGGCGCTGCGCAGTCTCGGTCCGGCCAGTGCCGGCCGGTCCGTGCGCGTTCCCGTGTACGACAAGTCGGCCCACGAGGGGCGGGGCGACCGGCTGCCCGAATCAGCGTGGATCCGCGTCGACGGACCGCTCGATCTCGTGTTTGTCGAGGGCTGGATGCTGGGTTTCACGCCGGTGGACGAATCGCGTCTCGCTGACCCGGCGCTCGTGGAGCCGAACCGGCTGCTTGCGGCTTACGAATGCTGGGACCGCCTGCTCGACGCGATGGTCGTCTTTCGCGCGGCCGATCCGGCATTCGTCCTCAGGTGGCGGGTCCAGGCCGAGGAGGCGATGCGGCACGAGGGGCGTCCGGGACTCGACCCGGCAGCAGCCGAGGACTACGTGCGCCGGTTTCTGCCGGCGTACCGGATCTACGGCGGCGCGCCGGCCTGGATGGACCCGGCGGCCGTCTTCGAGCTCACGCTCGACGAGGCGCGGCGGCCGGTGCGGACCTGAGTCAGCGCGCGGCTCCCGGAAGCTGCCCCGGGGAGTCTCGAACTACAATGCGCTGCCGTGCCATCGCCGCTTGCGCGAACGCTTCTCGGTTCCGTCACGCGTGCGGGCCGGGCCGTCCTGCCGCCCGTCATCGTCTTCGCGCTGATGATGGCGGCGTTCGCCTGGGCCGCGCGGTACTCGGATTGGGACCTGTTCGCCTACGACACGTGGATCAAGTGGGACAGCGGCCACTACCTCACGATCTCCGAACGCGGATACGAGTTCATGAGCTGCGCGGAGCTGCCCGGGTACAACCCGGCGCACTGGTGCGGCAACTCCGGCTGGTTCCCGGGGTATCCGTACCTCGTCGGCATGCTCCATGGCCTCACGGCCCAGCCGAACATCCTGCTGCTCATTGTCGTGAGCCAGGTGTTCGCTCTCGTCGATCTCCTGATCGTGTGGAATCTCTTCCTCGGCCGGAAGAATCTGGCGGTGCTGCTGCTCGCGGGCTTTGCGCCCGGCACCTACTACTTCCTGGTGGGGTTCCCGATGTCGATGACGGTCTGCTTCATGCTGCTCACGCTCTGGGCGCACGAGCGGCGGCATCGCGTCACGGCGGTCGTCATGGGTGCGATCGCCGGGTTCACGTATCCATCGGGCATCTGGATGACCGGCGTGATGGCTGCCGCCCTTGTCCTCAGCCGGTGGCGCGGCCGGAAGACGGGTTGGGCCGACTGGCTGGCCGTCGCCGGACCCGCGATCGGGTTTGCGCTGGTCCTGCTCCTGCATCACGTGAGCGTCGGCCACTGGAACGCGTTCCTGCTGACGCAGGAGAAGTACGGGCACGCGCTGTCGAATCCGTTCGCCATCCTGTGGCAGCGCAGCCTGTACATCTGGGTCTGGAAGCCGGGCTGGCAGATCGGCCTGCAGAGCCTGCTTGCGGCGGCACTCGCCCTCACGGCTGCGGTCATCGCCGTTGCGGCCCTTCGGCGGCGGACCGACGAACCGGGCGATGTGACGCCGGCCATCCATGGGCTGGCCTACTGGCTCATCCCGCTCGCCATGGGCGGGGGCATCAGCCCGTACCGGGCCGAGTCATTGATCGTGCCCGCGGTGACCATGCTCGGGCGGGCAC
This sequence comes from uncultured Acidobacteriota bacterium, assembly GCA_963752045.1. Lineage (GTDB taxonomy): Bacteria > Acidobacteriota > Vicinamibacteria > Vicinamibacterales > SCN-69-37 > DATKDF01. The sequence goes on from CAVVWN010000008.1 coordinate 497,846, forward strand.
GCTGGTACGTGCTCGTCCCCCTCATCGTGTGGGCCGTGGCCATCTGGCTCGTGATGGCGACGCAGTTCGTGCAGGGATGGCTGGTGTAGAGCCGGTTCCGTGTCCGCGCCATTCCGTGGTGTCAGAAGAACCGCAGGGTGTATGCGGCCCGAATGCCGCGGCCCATTTCGGGCGCGAGGTCCTTGATGAACGACGTGTGCGACCGATACGTTTCGTTCGTCAGGTTGTAGGCAGTCACCGAGATCGCGTGAGTCGTGTGGCCGTGGAGCACGAGGTAGCTGACGCCCAGGTCCACCCGCACAGACCCTGCCGTGGACGTCTCGTCGCGGAACACGTCGTCCTGACGCGCGGCAAAGATCACCTCAGGCCTGACTGACCAGCCCCCCCACGGAATCTCGAGCGCCAGGTGGCCCGCAAGCGGCGGAATGCGTGGCAGCGCCTCGTCGGTCGTGCGCAACCTGGCCGACACGTAGCTGAGCCCCCCGTGCAGATGCATGCCCCGGCTCATGTCGACGCTGGCCGAGGCCTCGAAGCCCGTGAACCGGCTGTCCCCCTGGAGGAACAGGGCCTCCCGCAGACCATCGATCTCGTCGCCGGTCAGGTCGAGGAAGACGAAATTGTCGATGTCATAGACGAACACGTTGACTTCGCTCCGCACGCGATCCGAGCGCGTCCGGAAACTCACGTCAACACCGAGCGTGCGCTCGAGCTCGAGATCGGGGTTGCCGATCTCGAAGGCGAGATTGCCGACGTGAGGACCGAAGTTGTAGAGCTCCTCGAGGGCCGGCGCGCGCGAGGCGGCGCTCAGGTTGGCGACAAGCGCGACGCCCGAACCGAGATCGGCATGCATGCCGAACGATCCCGACCCGCCCGTGAAGTCGCGGTCGCGAACGGCAGGGGGCTCGGGCTCGTCACCGTGTTCGTCGTGCTCGTCGGGCGGCTCACCCGCGGCCAGCTCGCGGGGAGTCGTGTCGTACTCGTTGCGCTCGACCCGCGCGCCAAGCTGCAGGCGCACGCGACCGAAGTCGACTTCTTCATACACGAAGGCCGCCAGTGACGACTGCGTCGTGGGAGGAGCCAGGGCCTCTTCGCCCGTGGCTCGAAAATCGCGGCCGAACCACTCCGCGCCCAGCCGGCCTCCCCATCGCCCCACGCGTTTCTGCTCGAGCTCGGCGCGCACGGTCACCGTGTCGTTATCGAAGCGCGTCCCCGGCGTCTCGACGGCGCCTGCAATCTCGACTTCGTCGTGACTGTAGTCGGTGTAGGCCAGCGTCACCTTGAAGGTGTCGACAAAGGCGCTGCGGACAAAGCGGAGGCCTGTGTCCGCCCGGATGTCCAGCCGGCTCGAACTGATGTCCACCTGTTCGCCATCCGCCTCCTCATCTGCCGGATCCTCCTCTTCGTGGGCATGGAACTCTCCGGCGAAGGGTATGCCGTGGCGGCCGTCCTCAAACTGGCCGGCCACGGTGAAGAACGGCCGCTCGCCGACCCATCCGACGCCGAATCTTCCGTTCGACATCTGCGTGGCCGAATTCCCGACCGGTCCGAGCGGCGTCTCGTAGTCACCCGTCCGCCTCCCGCCTCCCCCGGCCCACATCGTCCACCGACCGTTGCCGTATTGATAGAACGCACCGGCTCCGGCCTGCGTGTTCGCGCTTCCGGCATCCAGGGTCACGCTCCCGATCTGGCCCGCAAACGGCGAGGATCGGAATGTCTCTTCGGGTGTCACGGCGTTGACGACACCGCCGATGGCGTTGCTTCCGTAGAGCAGGGTGGCGGGCCCTTTGACGACTTCGAGCCGCTCGAGGCTCGCCGGGTCGAGCGTGATCCCGTGGTCGCCCGACTGGCTGGATAGATCGCCCGTCCGCATGCCGTCCTGCATGACGAGCACCCGGTCTCCATCGAATCCGCGGATGATCGGGCGCGCGCTGCCCGGGCCGAACGAACGCAGTGCAATACCTGGCTGGCCCGACAGGGCGTCTGCGATGGTGGCCCCGCGCGCTCTGGCGAGCGCGTCGGCGTCGAGGCTCGTCACGGCATTGAAGTCCTCGAACGTCGTGCGCGCGCCGGTGGCGCTCGCCGTGACGGTCAGTTCTTCGTGGATCCCGGCGATCTCGAGCACGAAGTTCACGGTCACCGTCTGGCCGGCCGCCACGGTGACGCTCGCCCGCGCCGTGGAGAAGTGCTGGCGCTCGGCCAGCACTTCCCATTGACCGGGCGGAATGCCGGCCACGACAAACCGGCCTTCCGAGTCCGTCGTGGTGAACTGGCGAAGGCCGACCACGAGCACCGTGGCCCCGTGCGCCGGTTCGCCGTCGAGAGACGCAATCGTGATTCGACCGGTCACGACGCCGGTGGCGGGTGATTGGCCTCGAGCGTCCGTAGCGCCGAAGAGCGCCGTGGCGCAGAGGAAAGCCGGAATTGTCGTTCGCATCAACACAGGGAACACTCCTTCGAAACACGCCTCGCACGAACGCAGCTGGCCGGCAGACCCGAAGCAGGGACTGTCGGCAGCAGAGCTGCGCGCTGACGGAGAAATCAGGCGGTGAAGGAGGTCGGTGGTGCCCGGGCCGGCCTGCGGGTGCTCGTCGTGCCCGCGACGGCGTCTGTCGCCGCAGTACGCGGGCCCGCCAGGCGAGCGAGGGCCGGGAGCACCGCCGGAAGGACGTTGGTGGAGCTGCTCAGGCTGCGGAGCCAGTGGCACAGGGCGCAGTGCTCGGGCGCGACCGGGGCGTGCACGCCCTCGAACTGTGTGACGGGATGGCCCGCAAACAGCCCCGCGTCGGCCCCCGAGAGGTCCGGGTCGAACCACGCGTGTGACACCACGAGACGCGGCAACACGAGTGTCACGACAAAGGTCGCGAGCACGAACGCGGAACAGACTCGGCGTGTCATGGTGACCAGACTTTTAATCTAGCAGGGGATCCGGCCCGCAGGCAACGGCGGGGTCGGCAAGGGCGGCCAGGCAACACTGTACGTGAACGGCACGGCCGTCGCCGAGGGGCGCATCGAGCAGACGCAACCTAACATCTTCTCGGCGGACGAGACGGCTGATGTGGGTGTCGACAATCAGACCCCGGTCGCTGAGGGGATCGGCATCGGCGTGGCCACGCGGTTCACCGGCACGATCCGGAAGATCACCCTCGAGGTGAGTCCAGCGAGGTAGCCACCTCAGCTCCGCTTGCGGCTGAAGGCGTAGATGGCCGCGCGCTGGTGACACGGTCGAAGTGAGTCTGGATCCACTCGACCCACCGGCGTCGGACGTCACGTTGATGCACGGGGTCAGGGGGGAAGTGCCCTGGCACCGGGTAGGCGATGAACTCGACCTCGACGCCATTGTCCCTGAGTGCGTGAAACAGCTTGTACGACTGGCTGACCGTGACCCTCTCGTCTCCGGTCGTCGACAAAATCAGCGTGGGTGTGCGGATCTGGTGAGCGTAGGCCATTGGCGACTGGCGCCAGTAGTTCATGGCGTTGTCGTTGGTCCAAGGTGACCCGGCCAGGCCGAACCCGGCCCACGTGTTCATGTCGGCCATGCTGTACCAGTCGAACCAGTCCGTCACCGCAGCGCCGGCCATGGCCACGGCCCATCCGTCGTAGTGGGCGGTGAGCCATGCGGTCATGTACCCGCCGTACGACCAGCCGGATACGGCGATCCGACGGTCATCGACGATCCCCAGGTCCTTCACGGCCTCGACACCGGACATGACGTCACGTCCGGGGCCGTTTCCCGCGTCGTTCACGACGGCGCTCTGGAAAGCCTTGCCCTGGGTGCTGCTACCCCGATAGTTGGGGCTGAACACGAGCCACCCGCGAGCGGCCATGATGTGATCGAAGGTGCTGAAGGCCTCAGTGGATGCCCCCATCGGCCCGCCGTGAATGCTCAACACGAGCGGATACCGGCGTCCCTCCTCGTACGCCGGCGGGTACCGCAGCACCCCGTTTTGACGAAAGCCGTCGGGGCCGTCCCATTCGACGGTCTCGACCCGGCCGTACGACTTCTCGGCCAGGGCCTTGTTGAGCTCGGTCACGCGACGGGGTGACCAGTCGCCCACGCGCATCGCGAAGAGCTCAGTGGCGCGGTCCGCCTCGCGCCCCAGGAACACAACTGTTCCGTCGGCGGATATGGCGGGCGCCGAGGCCGGGTGGACCTCGCCCAAGTCGAGCTGAGTGGCCGAACCGGACGTTGGCTGGAGCCACATGGCACCGCTGGTCAGGTTCGTCCCGGCGACCAGAATGGCCTCTCCGTCCGGCAACCACGCCATCCCGGAGAGCTGCCGGTCGATGCTCTCAGTGAGGTCGCGCCAGGCACCTCCCGAAAGCGGTTGGAGGAAGATGCCGGAAGGGTTGAAGAACGGTTCTTCCCCCCTGGACCTGCTGAACGCGAGCGCGCGGCCATCTGGGGAGAAGCTCTCGACGAACGACGGTGCCTGGTCGACCAGATCACGCAGAGTGCCGGATCCGAGGTCGAGGATGCGGATCGAGGTTCGAATCAGCTCTCCGGTGTGGGGCGTGGGCGTGACCTGCAGCGCGGCGGTGCGCCCGTCAGGGGATGGGGCGAAGCTCGTGATGCTCCACGCGCCTTCCGTGATCCGCACGGCCTCTCCTCCAGAGGAATCTACGCTCCACAGGTGCACTGACGTAGGAGCCTGGCGCGTCAAGAAGCTGTTGGTGCCGACCTTGAACGACTTGTTGTGACGCTCTTCCCCCGCGAGGTCGGGGACCCCTTCCGTGGTCGTGAAGAGGATCCGCTTACCGTCGGTGGACCAGTGGAAGAGCCGGACACCCTTTTCCGCACGCGTGATCTGGCGGGCTTCACCGCCTCGCATGGGGAGCACGAATACCTGGGATGCCCCACCCTCTGTCCGATCGAGGAACGCGATTCGGTTACCGGACGGTGACCATCGGGGCTGACTCACGCCGGTTCGTTGCGGGGTGAGGTCCACTGTCTCCCCAGCCCCGACGTCCACCAGCACCAACGAACCGTCGAAGCGATTGTCGTCGTAGTTGGGCCGGCTCGCGACCAACACGGCCCAGCGGCCGTCCGGCGACAACTGGGGCTCCGAGAGACCAACCTCCAACCGCAGGTCGTCGATCTCGATCCGATTCGTCTGGGCCAGGACAAGCGCGGGTGGTGAGATACGAAGGAAGCTCGGGGTCACGACCAGCAGTACGAGCCCGCATCCCAGTGAGATTGTCTTCTGCCACATTGGCCGTGCTCCTGTCGGTCTGGGTCCGGGGTTCATGGGGGAGGCGAGGCGTGTTCCAGAATTCGTGGTGCGCATGCTGTCTTCGTTATTTCGCGATTCCGGCCTGCCAGTTCAGGACGACGTTGATCGGCGGCGCGGTGCTGGCCAGCGGAATGCTCACGAGAAATCGCCGGCCGTCTGCCGACGGCTGATACGTGTAGCGCTCGGTGTTGCCCGATGACGGCACCATGAAGAGCGCTTCCGGCGCGCCCCCGGACTCAAACGCGCCGGCCTGGACGCTGACGGAAACGGCGATGAGCTGTCCGTCGCCCGACCGGTAATACAGCTCCTTGCCGTCGCGGCGCCATCGCGGCATCGTCCCCCCGCCCCTCGAGACCTGCCACAGGGCTCCGGTGCCAGGAACGGGTTGCACGAACACCTCGGACAGGCCGCGAGCGATCGAGCTGTAGGCCATCCACTTTCCGTCGGGCGAAAACTGTGCGTAGTGATCGACGCCGGGCGTCTGGGCAAAGCGCACCGGAGTCCGGTCGCCCTCAACCGGCAGCAGCCACAGGTCCGAGTCCTTCTGGCTGGTGTAGACGAGGGTCTTCCCATCCGGCGACCAGTCCCACAGCCAGACTGTGCTGTCCGACTGGAGCAGCTGCTCGTCGACTCCAGCCATGTTCGCCGGTTTTCGGCGGATCTCGTAGTGCGCCAGCCCGGCCAGGTCGATCGTGGCGTAGGCGATCTCGTTTCCGGCCGGCGACCAGACTGGGAACAGCCAGCCCGGGGGCGGGCCAAACGTGAACCTGGACGGTGCTTCCGCGCCGAGGACCTGCAGCCAGATGTCGGTCGCCCGGGAGGCTTCCTGAAGGCCCCCACTGATGGCGATACGGCGTTCGTCGGGAGCCGCCGAGAAGTCACCCATCTGCTGGGCCTTCGTGACGACCTCACGCCGCTCGCCGGACCGGTCAATCCACACGATTTCCTTGTTCGTGTTGCCGCTTCCGTTGTGGACGAGTAAGCCGCCTTCAACCGAGAATGCCCCGTAGCCGGTGTTCTCGCCCTGCCCGACATCCGACGCCACGGCGATCGCCGGGCCGGACAGCGTGAGGGAACTGCTGTCGAATGCCTGGGCCATCAATGTGGCGTTGCGGCGGAAGAGCAGATGTCCGGCGCTGGCCGAGCCAGGCGACGCCGCAAACCGCGCACGGTCCAGGCCGTCCAGGAGGCGGACCGGCAGAGCTCCATCCAGAGAACCCACGTAGACGCCGGCTGTCTCGGCCGGGCCCGTCAGAAACAGGTACAGAAACCGCCGGCCGTCGGGCAGGAACTGCGGATACCTGTGCGCATCGTTTGAACTCTGCGTGGTCAGCGTCGTCGCGGCCGTGGGAACGCCCCCGCCTTCGGCTACCTGCGAAAGCCCCTGTTCTCCGGAATTGGCGCTGAAGACAATCGTTCCACGCGGACTCCACGCACCGCCTCGAGCGCGCGGGGCCTCACAGATGTCGCGCACGACTCCGCCCGCGCGCGGGACCACCCTGAGCTGGCCGCCGGCAAAGAACGCGACTGACGTGCTGTCAGGAGACCAGAACGGATAGGTGGCACCCTCTGTGCCGTTCAGGCGCACGGGGTTCGGTTCATCCAGGGCGCGCACCCATATCGCGTTCTCGGCGACGATGGCCAGGAAGCGGCCGTCGGGTGACACCTCGACGAATGCCGAGCTTCCCGTGGCCCCGGATTCCACAGCCGGCCACGGGACCTCGAATCGCGAGGTCACACTGGCGGGCGGCGCTTCGCCGAAGTGCATGATGGCGAGACCTGCGGCCGCCACGATGCCGACGGCCGCGAGCATCCACGCGAGGCGCGAAGAGGCCGGCGCGTCGGCGGGCGTGTCGAGCAGCGGAGCGCCGTCATCCACCAGGTCCCACGCATCGCCGATGTCGCGCAGCCGGCGCGCCGGGTCCTTCTCGAGACACTTCCGCAGCAGGCGCCGCAGGCCGGCCGGCACGCGGCTCAGGTCCGGCTGGTCCCGGACAACGGCCGCGAGCGTCACGGTGATGTCCTCGCCGGCGAACAGGCGCTGGCCCGTCAGCATTTCATAGAGCACGCAGCCGAATGCCCAGATGTCGGCGCGTTTGTCCACCGCGCGCCCGCGCGCCTGCTCGGGCGCCATGTAGGCGGCCGTGCCGAGGATCAGTCCCATCGCCGTCAGGGCGGGAGAGGTCACGGTCGGTGCCAGGGTCCGACGGTCCGACGGTCCGGCGGTGCCGGCGTCCGAGGGACCGGCGTCCATGGCCTTGGCCAACCCGAAGTCCAGCACCTTCACGGTGCCGTCCTCCCGGACCATGATGTTGGCGGGTTTCAGATCGCGGTGAACGATGCCGCGCTCGTGCGCGGCCTCGAGCGCGGCGGCAACCTGCCGGGCAATCGCGATGGCCTCGTCGACCGGCATCGCGCCCCGGGCGACACGGCGCGACAGGTCTTCCCCATCGACCAGCTCCATCGCGATGGCCCGCATGTCGCCGTGACGCTCGAAGCCGAAGACCTGCGCGATATTCGGATGGTTGAGCGCGGCCAGCGATCTGGCCTCGCGCTCGAATCGGGCAAGGCGGTCCGGATCGGCGGCCACGTCCTCCGGCAACACCTTGATCGCGACATTGCGATCGAGCGTCGTGTCCTGCGCCCGATAGACCTGGCCCATCCCGCCTGCGCCAATGGCAGCGGTGATCTCATAGGGGCCGAGGCGGGTACCGGGTTCCAGGGGCATGGTAGAAAAGCCGGACCATCATAGATGGAATCGATGGCTGGTTCAGCGCTTTGGCAGGAACCGTGCCGGAGGGGCCGTCACGTTAGGTGATGCCCCGGTCGGGTCGCCTAGCGGCCCGGCATCTGCTGTTCCATCGGCCGGGGAGCGCGGCCGGTTTCCTTGTCGGGTGACGATTCGGTGTGAATCACCGGTCCGGCGAGGACGACGTTCGACCGGAGCCGCATGCCGACGATCTCCTCGGCCCGCCGGCCCGCGGCGATGAGCGCATCGAGATCGATGCCGGTCTCGATGCCCATCTCGTGCAGCATCGCGATGAGGTCTTCGCTGCAGGCGTTCCCGGTGTTGCCGGCCGAGTACTTCGAGGCGCCTGTGGCCGGCTGACCGCCAATCGCGCCGATGGACGAGTCGACGTAGCGCAGGCCCAGTTCGAGCGCCGCCAGCGTGTTGGCGATGCCCGAGCCCCGCGTGTCGTGGAAGTGCGCGATGAACTCGGCGTCGGGAAACTCGTCACGCAATTCGCCAATCCGCTCGCGAACGAGCCTGGGGTTGGCCACCCCGGTCGTGTCGCCAAGCATGATCGTCTGCGCGCCCTCGTCGAGATAGAACCGCACGATGCGCGCCACTTCGTCGGTCGTCAGATCGCCGCCGACCGGGCAGCCATAGACGGTGCCCGCGCATCCGATGACGCGGATGCCGAGCGCATGCGCCCGCGCCATGATCTTCGCATGCTCGCGCATCGCGTCGTCGATCGCCATGCGGAAGTTGAGCAGGTTGTGCTTCTCGCTCGACGAGATCATCAGGATGATCTCGTCGGCGCCGTAGCCCTCGTTCTGGCACACCTCGAGGCGCTCGAAGCCCTTCATGTTCGGCATCAGCACGACGTACGACACACCCGGTCGCCGGTCGATGCGCCTCATCACCTCTGCCGCATCAGCAAACTGCGGCAGGAGCTTCGGGTGAGAAAACGAGGTCACCTCCAGTTTCGGGAAGCCGGCGGCGATGATGCGGTTGATCATCTCGACCTTGTGGTCGGTCGAGATCACCATGGGCAGCGACTGCAGGCCGTCGCGGGCCCAGCACTCGCAGGCGATGACGGGCTGGGGAATCGTGGAGGTCATCATTATTCAGGATCGGTCGTGCCCGCCGAGCAGGCGCTCGCGGGCGGCCACGACCGTGAACGCGTGGGTCCCGAACGAGACCGCCACGCAGCCGAGCTCGCCGTTGACCAGAAAGTCCACGCCGAGCGAATCGGCCGAGGCGCGCGCGATCAGCGCATCCACGTCCGCCTCGGTCGGGTGAAAGTCGAGCAGGTCGTTCCAGATACGACTGTCGGGGCGACGCCGATCGTCGAGCGGGAGTTGCTGCATGCCTCAATCCTCCTCCGGGAGGCGCCGAGGACGCCCGTGGCGAAACTCCGGGCAGTCTAGGGGAAAACGCGGGAGGGGACAAGCCGCGCTGGAAATCCAGAGCCTGGTTACCAATCCGTGATCCGCCCGCGTCAGGACGCCGAAACCGGGTGATTTTCCGCCTGTCCTCGCTGGAGCGGTTCCTGCAATCAGCACAGACAGGCACTGTTTGACGATGGCGAATCCTCAATCCAGTTTCCGACGGGACGCGGCGACGTTGCTCGTCGCCATCGCGCTCGGAGGCCTCACGCTCGCCGGCCAGGAGCCCCTGGCCATCGCCAAGGCTCACTACGCCTCGGCCGCGTACGAAGAGGCCCTCGAGGCCCTGGCTTCCGCCCGGCCGTCCCCGTCGTCGCGAGACGCCGTGGAGGTCGCCGCGTATCGGGCCTTCTGCCTCTTCGCCCTCGGGCGGACGGAAGAAGCGCGGGCATCGGTCGAGTCGCTGGTGCTCATCGATCCGCAGTTCAGGCCTGCCGAGGACCAGGCATCGCCGCGCGTGCGGGCGTTCTTCGACGAGGTGCGAAGTCCCATGCTCGGCGACCTTGCGTGGCGGGCGTACGCCTCGGCCCGCGCGGCATTCGAACGGAACGACCTGCCGTCGGCCGCTCGTGAGTTCACCGAGGTAGTGAGGCTCCTCGAGCAGATCCCGACGCCACTGGATGCCCGGCTGGTCGACCTTGGAGTGCTGGCCGGCGAGTTCGTCGATCGAGTCGCGCAGGCGCAGGCTCAGGCGCAAGCGCGGGAACAGGCGCGGGCGGAAGCGGAGGCGCGGGCGCAGACGGAGGCTGAGGCGGAGCGCGCGAAGGCGGCGGCCGAGCGGCCGGCCGTCAAGCCCGAAGAGGCACGCGCTGCGGAACCGCCGTCGGCCCCGGACCCCGATCGGATTTACGCCGACGAGGACGCGGACGTCACCAAGCCGGCCGCGATCTCGAGCCCGCTGCCGCCGTGGGTCCCTCCGGCCGGGGCGTCGGGGCAGGAATTCTCGGGCGTCGTCGAGGTCATCATCGGTCGCGACGGGAAGGCCGAGTCGGCCTCGATGCGCGAGAGCATCTTCCCCCTGTACGATTCGCTGCTCCTGAGCGCCACGAGGTCATGGCAGTTCCGGCCGGCCACGAAGGATGGCGCGCCGGTGAGATTCCGCTATCGCCTGGCCGTGCGGCTGGGCGGGTCGTGAGCCGGGTCCGGCGCGCGGCCGGCGATCACCACGCGGGCCTCTGAGCAGCAGCAAGGTCGCCGGCCCCGCTACTCGAACAACCGGAGTATCTGGAAACTGGAGTCTGGAATCGCCGAGCATCTGAAGACCTGAAATCTCGGATCGGGTGCCCGCGACCCGCGAAGTTGGAGGTTCCAGCAGCTCTGCGATTCCAGATCCCAGATCCCAGATCCCAGATTCCAGATTCCAGATTCCAGATTCACGATCGAGTGGTGGGCCCCCCAGGATTCGAACCTGGGACCAACCGGTTATGAGCCGGCAGCTCTCACCGCTGAGCTAGGGGCCCCGATATTGGAATCTGGGATCTGGAATCTGGGATCTGGGATCTGAATTTCGCGGCATCTGGGATCTTCAATCTGAGTCTCCATCCGGAACCTGCGATGTCGGGCCAGCCGTGATCCCCAGATTCCAGATCGCCAGATTCCAGATGCCCTGAGATCCCATGATCCCAGATCCCAGATCCCAGATTCACGCCTCGCTACCTTCCTTCCAGGAACGGCTTGAGCCGCCGGCTGCGCGACGGATGCCGAAGCTTCCGGAGCGCCTTCGCCTCGATCTGGCGGATGCGCTCGCGGGTGACCGCGAAGCTCTGGCCGACTTCCTCGAGCGTGTGTTCGGAGCCCTCGCCGACGCCGAAGCGCATCTTGATGACGCGTTCCTCGCGCGGCGTCAGCGTCTTCAGCACGTTGTCGGTCTGCTCCTTGAGGTTGATGTTGATGACCGCATCCGACGGCGACACCACGTTGGTGTCCGGGATGAAGTCGCCAAGGTGCGAATCTTCCTCCTCGCCGATGGGCGTCTCGAGCGAGATCGGCTCCTGCGCGATCTTCAGCACCTTGCGGACCTTCGAGACCGGGATGTCCATCCGCTGCGCGATTTCCTCCGACGTCGGCTCGCGGCCCAGTTCCTGCACGAGCGCGCGCGACGTGCGGATGAGCTTGTTGATCGTCTCGATCATGTGCACCGGGATGCGGATCGTCCGCGCCTGGTCGGCAATCGCGCGCGTGATGGCCTGGCGGATCCACCACGTGGCATACGTCGAGAACTTGTAGCCGCGCCGGTACTCGAACTTGTCGACCGCCTTCATGAGGCCGATGTTGCCCTCCTGAATGAGATCGAGGAACTGCAGGCCGCGGTTGGTGTACTTCTTGGCAATCGACACGACGAGGCGGAGGTTGGCCTCGACGAGCTCCTTCTTGGCCTGCTCGGCCTGGGCCTCGCCTTCGAGAATCGTCACGAGCGTGCGCGTCAGCTCCTCGGCCGGCTGCTCGAGCCGCTGGGCCATGCCGCGGATCTCGCGCCGGAGCTCCTCGCGGTGCTTGAGCAGGATCTTCTTTTCTTCTTCGCGCAGCTTGCGGCGGCCCTTCGGCTGCAGTTTCCCCTCGATCTGACGCACCTCGCGCTGCTTGTACTGCACTTCCTCGACGGCCGTCTTCATGCCGTCGATGAGGCGCCGCTTGACCATCTCGGTGAACTCGATCTTCCGGATGGCGCGCGAGACGTCCACGCGCGCGCGCAGGATCTTCCACCGCGCGCGGCGGTACTTCTTCTTCTCGCTCTTGGGGACCGAGCCGTAGCGGTTCTCGAGCTTCACCATCGCGTCGAGCGCGACCTTGACCTTGTCGACCTGCTTGAGGAAGTCACGCTGGCGCGCCGCGATCTTCTCGTCGGTGATTTCCTCTTCGTTGAAGACCACCAGCTCGCGGACCGTCCGTTCGCCGCGCCGCAGCTGCTCGCCCATCTCGAGCACTTCCTGGGTCACCTTCGGCGTGCGCGAAATCGACTTGATGACGGCCAGCTTGCCCTGTTCGATGCGCTTCGCGATGGCAACCTCGCCCTCGCGCGTGAGCAGCGGAACCGTGCCCATCTCGCGCAGGTACATGCGCACCGGGTCGTTCGTCTTGTCGAGCGTGCCCGGCGTCAGGTCGAGGTCGCTGCTCTCGCTGCCTTCGCTCGTGTCGCTCGTCTGGCCGCGATCGTCCCGGTAGGCCTTCTCCGAGTCGACCACTTCGATGCCGGCATTGCCGAACGTACTGAACAGGTCATCGAGCTCCTCGGACGACGTGATGTCGGCCGGGAGGAGCTCGTTCACCTCGTCGTACAGGAGATAGCCCTTCTCCTTGCCGATGGCGATGAGCTGTCGAATCTCGTCGTACTTTTCTTCGATGGACACGTCGTCTCCTACTAAAAGCTCTTGTCCAGGGGGTCAGGCCCGCTTACGCGAGCGGGGCCAGACCCCTCGGCCCTCTGGCTCCGGCCCGCTTACGCGAGCGGGGCCAGACCCCTCAGTCAGTTCCCGTCGAGCCGCCGGAGCAGCTCCTTCTTCTGCGACCACAAATCCGTAAGCTCTCCGCCCTGGAAAGCGTCGCCACGTTCCTGCAATCGTTCGATTGCGTCCTGCACGGCCGCCAGTTCCCGTCCCCAGCGCAGGCGCTTCAGGGCCTGCACGCAATCGGGCGGTTCGGCCACGGGCCGGTCGGAGTGTGCGGCGCGATCGAGCACGGCACGCTCTCCTTCACTTAGACGCTCGTGCAGCAGATTTGGCAGCACGTCGGGCGGCACGTCCACGAGGCTGGCCCCGAGCCTCAGAATCGACGCCGAAAACAGGCCGTCGAGGTCGGCCGGCTCGAGCCTGGCCACGGCCGCCAGCCCCTCGACCGGATGGTGCACGAGCGCCCACAGCAGCCCCTGCTCGGCCGGCCGCAGCCGCGCACCGGCCTGCATCGCCAGGGCCGGCACGTCCTTGCGCCGTTCGGAGGCGGCCTTTCGAATCTCGTCGCGAATCACCGCCTCGGTGACGCGCGCTTTGTGCGCCAGCCGGTCCGCGAACTGATCCCGGGTTGCCGCGTCCGGAATCGTCGCCGCCACCCCCAGCATCTCGCCGAGAAATCGCCGCCTCCCGTCCGGCCGGTTCAGGTCCACGCCCGAGGCCGCCCGGTCCAGCAGGAACTCCAGGTACGGCCTCGACGTGCGCAGCAGCTCCGAATAGGCCTGGCCGCCGCTCACGCGGATGAACGCATCCGGGTCCGAGCCCTCTGGCAGGAGCGCGACATTCACCTGAAACCCTTCACTCACAAGCAGTTCCGAAGATCTGGCCGCGGCGCCACGGCCCGCCGCGTCGGGATCAAAACTGATCACGACCTTCGAAGAAAAACGTTTCAGTATACGCGATTGGGCCGGCGTCAGAGCCGTGCCACAAAGCGCCGCCACCGCCTGGACACCCGCCTGCCAGACCTGGGCCAGGTCGAAGTACCCCTCCACCAGGACGCAGTAGTTGTGCTTCCGGATGGCGGCCTTGGTGACGTTCAGGCCGTAGAGCGTCCGGCTCTTCGAGTACACGGGCGTTTCGGGCGAGTTGAGGTACTTGGGCACCTGCCCCGCCTCGAGCGCCCGGCCGCCGAAGGCCACGATGGACCCGGAATCGCGCGCGATCGGGATCGTGAGGCGGTTGCGAAAGCGGTCGACGAGCCGCCCCCCCTCCCGCTCCATGACGAGCCCGCTGCGCAGCTGCAGGGCGAGCGGCACCTTCTGTTCGGCGAACCGCGCCTGCAGGCTGTCGCGGCCGCCGGCGGGCGCGAATCCGTACCCGAACGTCTCGATGGTCTCCGCCTTCAGGCCTCGCGATTCGAGCTCTTTTCTGGCGCGGGCGCCCATCGGGCTGGCGAGCTGTTCACGGAAGAAGGCCGCAGCCTGCTCGTGAAGGCCAACAAGCGCCTCCCGCTCGGAGGCTGCCGCGCGGTCGTCTGGCCCGTCGGCAGGCTCGGGTACTTGGATGCCGGCTCTTGCCGCCAGGTGTCGCACCACTTCGGGAAACCCCAGCTTTTCGTGCAGCTCCACGAACGTGAACACGTCGCCGCCGGCCCCGCAGCCGAAGCACTTGAAGAACCCCTTTTCCCCGTTGACGTTGAACGACGGCGTCTTCTCCTCGTGGAACGGGCACAGGCCCTTGAACGTCGCCCCCGTCTTCCTGAGCGACACCACCTCTCCGATGACCGACACGATGTCGGTCTGCGCCTTCAGGTCGTCGAGAAACCCCTGGGGAAAGAGCGCCATCAGTCTTTCAACTCGACAATCGTGGCTCCGCCGCCGCCCTCGTTGTCCGGGGCTCGCTCGACGGAGGCGACGAGCGGATGTTCCCGAAAGAACTTCGTCAGGGCCTCGCGCAGTCGTCCGGTGCCGTGGCCGTGCACGACCCTCAGCCGCTTCGTGTCGCTCAGTAATGCGTCATCGAGGAACTTCTCGGCTCGGTCGATCGCCTCGTCGACGGTGGCGCCAATCACCATGAGCTCGGCGGGCCGCGCCGCATCGGCGAGGCCGGAAGCCGGCCTGGATCGACCCGGCGAGTCCTTTGCCCGTGGCCGGCTCGCCTCCCGGACGGGCTGTCGAAGCGCATCCAGGGGCACCCGCATGCGCTTGCCGCGCACGTCGATGTCCACCTGCCTTCCGGATGCGGACTTGACGATCCCGAGCGTCGCGAACGTGGTGACGAACACCTCGGTTCCGGGAGGTGGCGCCGTGTCGAACGGCTCGCCGCTCGTCTCAGCCGAGGCGGACTCGCCCGTCTCGCCGCCAATCGCGTCGAGGGCCTGGCGCGCCTCGACCCGCAGGCTGCCCACGTCGCCGGTCGTGAGCACCGGCCCGGCGACACGGGCTCGCTTCTCGGCTCGTCGCGAGAGCGCGTCAGCCTGGTTCTTGAGCTTCGCGACCACCGTGTCGACCTCTGCGCGCGCCTCGCGCAGTCGCTCGGCGAGCTTGTCGTCGAAGCGCTTCTTGAGGACCGACTCGCGCTCGGCCAGCCGCGACTCGCGCGCGCGCAGGGCCGCGCGTTCCCGCTCGAGCTCCTCCCGGCCGGCGGCCACCGTGCGGCGCTCGCGTTCGAGCGCGGCCAGCTCGGCGTCCACTCGCGCGAGGTGTGCCGCCAGTTGCGACTCGCGACCCGACCGCCGCCCGCGCGCGTCGGCCACGATGCCCTCGGGCATCCCGAGCCGCTCGGCCACCTCGAAAGCCAGACTTCGGCCGGGCGCGCCATAGACCAGCCGGTACGTCGGTGCGTAGGTTTCGGGCTCGAAGCCGAAGGCCGCGGCAGCCACACCCTCTGTCGTGGCCGCGTAGGACTTCAGGGCATCGTCGTGCGTCGTGGCGATGACCATGGCCCCGCGCCGCCTGAAGTGGTCGATCACCGCGGTGCCGAGCGCGCCGCCTTCAATGGGGTCTGTCCCGCTGCCCACCTCGTCGAGAAGCACGAGCGCCGGCTCCACGAGCGCCCGCTCCATTTCGACGATGTTGGCGATGCGTGCGGAGAAAGTACTGAGGCTCGCCGAAATGGACTGTTCGTCGCCGATGTCGGCGAACACGGTGGCAAACGGCGAGAGCGCGCTGTCTTCGTCGACCGGAATGAAGAGGCCGGCCTGGGCCATCAGGGCGAGCAGGCCGAAGGCCTTGAGCGCCACCGTTTTGCCGCCGGTGTTCGGTCCCGAGATCACAAGCGCCCGCGTCGGCGGTTCCATGATGAGGTCCGACGGAATCACGACCGCCGGGCCTGCCGCCCCTGCCGCTCGCTCGGACCGGTCAATCCGATCGAGCAGGTCGCGCACTGCGGGAATCAGCAGCGGGTGGCGAGCGCCGCGGAACACCAGGCGGCCGTCGTCGACGATGGCCGGCGCCACGCCGTCCATGCGGCGCGCGAGCCGCGCCCGCGCCTGCGCTGCGTCAATGGCGGCGGCAGCCTCGAGGAGCGCGTCGAGATCCTCGCCGCGCAGCCGGAAAGCGTTCGAGAGCGCGAGCAGGATTCGGTGGACCTCCTGCCGCTCGCGCTCGGCGAGGGCCACGACGTCGTTGTTGAGCGTGACCGTCGAAAGCGGCTCGAGGTACAGGCTCGCGCCGCTCGCCGACGACCCATGCACGAGGCCGGGTATCGCGTCGCGGTGCTCGGCCCGGACGACGACGACGTAGCGGCCGTTGCGGTCCGTGATGATCTGGTCCTGAAGGTACTTGGCGGTGTCGCGACCGCGCGTGAGGCCCTCGAGGCTCGACCGGAGCTTGCTGCGCTTCTGCCGCAGCTTTTCGCGGATGTCGCGTAGCGCCGGACTCGCATCGTCCAGGACGTCGCCGCCGGCGTCGATCGCGCGTGTGATGGCAGCCGCCTCCTCGGCGAAGGACGTGACCCCGGCGACGAGCGCGCCAAGTCCGGGAGCGGAGGGTGCACGCCGGATGGTCTCGGTGACGGTCTCGACCGAACGGACGAACCGGCCGAGGCCCAGAAGCTGGAGCGGATCGAGGGGCTGGTCGCTGACGTCGAGGGCGCCGAGGACGCGGTCGAGGTCGTCCGGCGCGTCAATCGACAGGGAACTGCCGCTCTTGACGAGGGCTACGGCTTCTCCGGTGAGCGCCAGCCTGCGGCGCACCTCACCGGGATCGGTCGCCGGCTCGAGGTCGAGCGCCCGGGCCCGGCCGAGCGCGGTCATGGCCTCGGCGGCCAACGCGTCGCGGATCCGATCGAATTCGAGGACGTTCTGAGCCGACGATTGCATGGGTGAGCCCGGCGGGGGCCGGGCAGCCTCAGATTATCCCACGGACCGGGCTGGCCCCGGTCCGAATCAGGCCAGATGATTGATGGCGCTCGCCACCGACGCGGCGCCGAATCCATTGTCGATGTTGACCACCGAGACGCCCGTGGCGCACGAATTGAGCATCGCGAGGAGCGCCGTCATCCCACCGAAGCTGGAGCCGTAGCCGACGCTCGTCGGCACGGCTACGACCGGCACACGCACCAGACCGCCGATCACGCTGGCGAGCGCGCCTTCCATGCCGGCCACGGCGATGATGACGCGGGCCGCGGCCAGCCGATCGCGTTCGGACAGCAGCCGGTGGATGCCGGCCACGCCGACGTCGTACAAGCGGTCGACCTCGTTGCCCATGACCTCGGCTGACACCGCTGCCTCTTCGGCCACCGACATGTCCGAGGTTCCAGCAGCCGCCACCATGATGACGCCCCGGCCGCGCGGGCCGTCCACGCGTCGCTCGATGATCCGCGCCGCGCCGTGGAAGCGGGCGTCGGGAATGACGGCCGCCACGGCGTCATAGGCCTCGGGCACGGTACGCGTGACGAGCAGGCTGTGTCCGCGCTCGACGATGGCCCGCGAGATTCGGGCGATCTGATCGGGTGTCTTGCCTTCGCCGAAGACGACTTCGGGGAAACCCTGCCTTTCAGCGCGCTGGTGGTCGACGCGCGCAAAGCCCAGGTCCTCGAACGGATCGGCGACCGCCATGGCGCGGGCCCGCCGTTCCGCTTCGGCCGGGTCGAGCCGGCCGTCGCGCACGGCGTCGAAGAGCGCCCGCAGGGCGTCGAGCGGAGGCGAGGAGGTATCTGGTTGATCCGACACGGCTTTCCGTTTGACTCGGCCGAGAACAGGTTCCTACAATTAGGGGTTGTGCCTGCGGGCCAGCATCCATATTATGCGCGACCATCGGCTCCACGCCCTCCACGGTTACAGGTAGCTCCATGACCTCCACGTCCAAGGCCGGACTCGAAGACGTCGTCGCCGGTGAATCGGCCATTTGCTACCTCGACGGCGCCGCTGGCGTGCTGGCCTACTACGGCTACGACATCCACGATCTGGCGGATGCCGAGCGGGGCGTGTCGTTCGAGGAAGTCTGCTACCTGCTCTGGTATGGCCGGCTGCCGACGCGATCGGAACTGGGTGACCTGCGCACGCAGCTGGTGTCGGCACGGGCGCTCCCCGACGGCGTGATGCGCGCGATGCGGTCGATGCCCCCGGTCGACGGGATGGACGCGCTGCGCACGCTGACGTCGGTCGCGGCGCACTACGATCCGGACGCCGACGATCGTTCGCCGGCCGCGCGCTACCGCAAGGCCGTGCGGCTCACCGGGCAGATTGGCTCGATTGTCGCCACGTGGGGCCGGATGGCGGCCGGTGGCGGGGCGATCGAGCCGGACCCGGCCCTCGGTCACGCGGCCAACTTCCTCTACATGCTGACCGGCCGGCGTCCGTCGGCGCTCGCGACGCGGGCGTTCGACGTCTCGCTCATCCTGCACGCCGATCACGAGCTGAACGCCTCGACGTTCGCGGCCCGCGTGGCGGCCGCGACGCTCACCGACATCCACTCGGCCATCGTGGCCGCGATCGGCACGCTGAAGGGGCCGTTGCATGGCGGGGCCAACGCCGAGGTGATGAAGATGCTCCTCGAGATCGGCCAGGACGGCGGCGCCGATCGGGCCGAGGCGTTCGTCCGTGCGAAGCTCGCGCGCAAGGAGAAGATCTCGGGATTCGGCCATCGTGTCTACCGCACGGAAGATCCGCGGGCGACGCACCTGCGGCGGCTGTCGAAGCGGCTCGGCGACGAGGCGGGTCAGCCGCAGTGGTTCGAGCTGTCGCAGCGGATCGAGTCGGTGATTCTCAGCGAGAAGAAGCTCCACGCCAACGTCGACTTCTACTCGGCCTCGATGTTCTACTCGATGGGCATTCCCATCGACCTCTACACGCCGATCTTCGCCGTGAGCCGCGTGTCGGGATGGACGGCCCACGTGCTCGAGCAGTACGCGAACAACCGCCTCATCCGCCCGCGGACCGACTACATCGGCCCGTCCTACCCGCAGCAGGTGTTGCCGCTCGATGCAAGGTAGCGAGCGATGAACCCTCGTCTCATCAGGAACTTCTCGATCATCGCGCACATCGATCACGGCAAGTCGACGCTGGCCGATCGGATGCTCGAGATGACCGGCGCGCTCCAGGCACGCGAGATGGAGGCGCAGGTGCTCGACAGCATGGACCTCGAGCGCGAGCGCGGCATCACCATCAAGGCGCACGCCGTGCGCCTGAACTACACGGCTGACGACGGCCAGCACGTACGTGCTGAATCTGATCGACACGCCCGGCCACGTGGACTTCTCGTACGAGGTGACCCGGTCGCTCGCCGCCTGCGAGGGCGCGCTGCTGCTCGTCGACGCGTCGCAGGGCGTCGAGGCGCAGACGCTCGCCAACGCCTATCTGGCCGTCGAGAACAACCTCGAGATCATCCCGGTCATCAACAAGATCGACCTGCCCGGCGCCCAGCCCGACGAGGTGCGCCGGCAGATTCGAGGAGATCATCGGCCTCGACGCGTCGGGCGCCATCCTGGCGATCGGCCAAGGAAGGCCGAGGCGTGCACGAGATTCTCGAGGCCATCGTCACGCGGCTGCCGCCGCCATCGGGCGATTACCGAGGCGCCGCTCAAGGCCCTGATCTTCGACTCCTGGTACGACTCGTACCGCGGCGTGGTCATCCTGGCGCGCGTCATCGACGGCGTGATGCGGCCGGGCATGAAGATCCGGCTGATGGCGGCCGGCCAGGAGCTACGAAATCGAGCAGCTCGGCGCGTTCACGCCCAAGCCGGTCGTGGTCGAGGAGCTCGGCGTCGGCGAGGTCGGCTTCATGTTCGCCAACATCAAGAACGTGGCCGACGCGAAGATCGGCGACACCATCACCGAAGTCGCCCGGCCGACGGCGACGCCGTTCCCGGGCTTCAAGGAGCTCAAGCCGATGGTCTTCGCCGGGCTCTACCCGGTGGAGGCCTCCCAGTATCCGGAGCTGCGCGACGCGCTCGAGAAGCTGCGGCTGAACGACGCGTCGTTCTTCTTCGAGCCCGAGACGTCGGCCGCGCTCGGCTTCGGGTTCCGCTGCGGCTTCCTCGGCCTGCTGCACATGGAGATCGTGCAGGAGCGGCTCGAGCGCGAGTTCAACCTGGACCTGGTCACCACCGCGCCGGGCGTGCTGTACCGCGTCACGACGACCGACGGCGAGGTGGCCGAGATCGACAGCCCGGCCAAGCTGCCCGAGGCCGGCCGCATCGACGCGATCGAGGAGCCGGTCATCACGGCGACGATCCTCACGCCGGCCGAGTATGTCGGCGGCATCCTCGACCTGTGCCAGGAGAAGCGGGGCGTCCAGAAGGGGCTGGAGTACGTGGCCAAGCGACCGCGTGCTCGTCACCTACGACCTGCCGTTCAACGAGGTCGTGCTCGACTTCTACGACCGGCTGAAGACGATCTCGCGCGGCTACGCGTCGCTCGACTACCACGTGACCGGGCTACTGGGAGTCGCCGCTCGTCAAGCTCGACATTCTGGTCAACGGCGAGCCGGTCGACGCGCTGTCGATCATCGTCCACCAGGACAAGGCCTACCCGCGCGGACGGGCGCTGGCGTCGAAGATGCGGGAGCTGATCCCGCGCCAGATGTTCGAGGTGGCCATCCAGGCCGCCATCGGCAGCCGCATCATCGCGCGCGAGATCGGTCAAGGCGCTGCGCAAGAACGTGCTCGCCAAGTGCTACGGCGGCGACATCTCGCGCAAGCGCAAGCTGCTCGAGAAGCAGAAGGAAGGCAAGAAGCGGATGAAGCGCGTCGGCCGCGTCGAGATTCCGCAGGAAGCGTTCCTGGCCGTGCTGAAGGTGGGGCAGGACGAATGAAGAAGTCCGTGGCGCGCGAGTACCTCGAGTCGCTGCTCATCGCCGTCGTGCTCGCGCTGTTCGTGCGGACCTTCGTCTTCCAGGCGTTCAAGATCCCCACCGGGTCGATGGAGCCCAACCTGCTCGTGGGCGACCACCTCATCGTCAACAAGATGGTGTTTGCGCCGACCGCCACCGGTCTGGAACGCGCCGTGCTGCCGGGCCGGCCCGTCGAGCGGCGGCGACGTCATCGTGTTCAAGTTTCCGCAGGAGCCCGAGCGCGACTTCATCAAGCGCGTGATCGGCCTGCCCGGCGACAGGCTCGAGCTGCGGCGCAAGACGGTCTACGTCAACGGCGAGCCCATCGACGAGCCGTACGCGCACTACCTCGAGCCGCCAACGCCGGACGGCGCGACGTCCACCCAGGGACCTGCGCGAATCGTACGGACCGGTGACCGTGCCGGCCGGCCAGTACTTCATGATGGGCGACAACCGCGACAACTCCGAGGACAGCCGCTACTGGGGATTCATGCCCGAGAGTTACATCAAGGGGCAGGCGCTCTTCATCTATTTCTCATTCGATGAGAACGCGTCGGCCGTCAACGTGGTCGGCGGCACGCGCTGGTCGCGCCTGCTGAATCGCGTCCGATAGAGCCGTTTCCGTTTCGGTGTTGCCGGCCGGAAACGGCTCAAGCGGTTTGCAGGAAGCGCCTGCCGAGAAGGTGGGGGAGATTTGCACAGGAGGGGGACGGGTCTCGCTTGCGCGAGCAAGACCCGTCCCCCTCCTGTGCAAATCTCCCCCACCCGTGCCGCTACAGAGAACTGCAAACCGCTATAGACAAACCGTGGAGGGCGTGGAGACCTCCGAGGTCCAACCGTTGAGGACGTCGAGGGCGTGGAGATTTCTCGGAGCATGCCCAGGCTTCAACCTGTGAGGACGTCAGACGAGCGGTGAACCCGACACCTGCCGTCCGTTCTTGAAGACCGCGCGAATGCCCGGCGCCCCGAGCCGGATGAGATTGACGGCGGGCCCGTCCACGAGCACCGCGTCGAAGAGCTTGCCCGGTTCGAGGCTGCCCACCGTGTCGTGGCGGTCGAGCGCAAAGGCTGCGTTGATCGTGGCTCCCACCAGGGCCTCCTCGAAGGTGAGGCCCATGCCGAAGCAGGCGAGTGACATGGCCGTGGCCATCGACGGCGAGAAGCCGCCGCCGGGATTGACGTCCGTCGCGAGGGCTACCGGCACGCCGGCGGCGACGAGATCGCGCGCGGGCGCGAAGCGGCCGAGCTTCAGGTAGAAGGCCGCGCAGGGCAGGAGCGTGGCGACGACGCCGCCGGCCGCAAGTGCCGTGATGCCGGCCGGCGTGACCTCGACGAGATGATCGGCCGAGCGGGCGCCCAGCTCGGCGGCCAGTTCCGAGCCGCCGCTCGCGGCAAGCTCGTCGGCGTGGATGCGCAGCTTGAGGCCCGCCTCGCGGCCGGCTTCGAGGATGGACCGCGACTCGTCGACCGTGAAGAAGCCGCGGTCGCAGAACACGTCGCACCAGTCCGCGAGCTCGGCCGCCGGACGCGTCATCTCGTCGATGACGACGCGCACGAACTCGGGCTGGCGGCCGCGGTATTCGGGCGGCACTTCGTGCGCCCCCATGAACGTGGCGACCAGATCGATCGGCTGCTCGCGGTCGAGGCGCCTGATGGCGCGAAGCATGCGAAGCTCGGAGTCGGTGTCGAGTCCGTAGCCGCTCTTGGCTTCCGCGGTCGTCGTGCCCCCGGCCAGCATCTCGGCGAGCCGAACGGATGTGGCCGCCACGAGATCGTCTTCGGTGGCCGCGCGGGTCGCACGGACCGTTCCGAGGATGCCGCCGCCTTCGGCGGCAATCGCCGCGTAGCTCTCGCCCGAGAGACGCCTGCGGAGCTCACCGCGCCGGTCGCCGGCGAACACGACGTGAGTGTGCGGGTCCACGAATCCTGGCACGAGCGCGCGGCCGCGGCCGTCTACAACCTGCACGTCCTCCGCAAGCGTGACCTCGCGACGGACGTCCACCGTGGGCCCGGCGGTGAGCACCTTGCCGCCGGCGCATGCGATCGCGCCGTCCGCGACGGTCGTGGCCTCGCGCTGGGCCTCTCCGCGCCGCGGCGCAGGGCCACTCACCGTGATGAGCTCGTCGAGATGTTCGATGAGGAGCGTCGCGGGTTCGGCCGGTCGCATGAGAGGGGTCACCGGAGTATAGCGGACAGCTTCGCACGGCAGACCGCCTCGTCGAGCCCGCCGATCTCGACCGTCTTCCGCCGCGCCGCCTGACCGCTGACGACACGGATGTCGCGCTTGGCCGTGCCGAAGGCCCCGGCGAGGACATCGACGACCGCCGCGTTGGCGGCGCCGCCGACTGGCGGCGCCGTCACGCGCACGAGCAGGCTCCCGTCGCGAACGCCCTCGATGGCTGTCTTTGAACCGCGGGGCACCACGCGCACGTTCACGCGCACGCCAGTCTTGCCCGGCCGCACGACCACGTCCGTCACGGCGCCTCGGACGAGACGGAGCGCCGGCCGAAGATCGCCGTGCCGACGCGCACGATGGTGGCGCCTTCCTCGATGGCAACCTCGAAGTCGTGGCTCATGCCCATCGAGAGCTCCGAGAGCGCGTCGGCCCGGATGCCCGAGGACACCAGTTCGTCACGCAGCTCGCGCAATCGGCGGAACCACGGCCGCGAGTCTTCCGGATCGTCGGGGAACGGGGGTAGCAGCATGAGCCCGCAGAGGCGCAGGGCTCGTGCGTCGGAGGCGGCCTTTATGAGATCGCGGGCGGCCGCCACGTCAGCCCCGTGCTTGCTGGCTTCGCCGGCCAGGTCGACCTGAACGAGGATGTTCGGTGTCGTGCCCGATTCGGTGGCTGCCCGGTCGAGCTTCGTCAGGAGATCGAGCCGATCGACCGAGTGGATCCAGGCGAAGGCGGCGACGGCGCGCTTCGCCTTGTTGGTCTGGAGATGGCCGATGAGGTGCCATTCGAGGCCCAGGTCGGCCAGGGCCTCGATCTTCTCGAGGCCCTCCTGCACGCGATTCTCGCCGAAGTCCCGCTGGCCGGCCGCGGCGGCCTCGCGGACGAGCGCCGCCGGAAAGGTCTTCGACACGGCCACGAGGCGCACCGATTCGGGATCCCGCCCGGTGCGGGCGGCGGCGAGCGCGATCTGGCGTCGGACGCCGGAGAGGCTCACGGCGACGTCCTGGCCGTCGGCCACGTTACTTGATGGCCGCGAGCAGCGCCTTGGCTTCTGCGGCGTGCTCCCCTTCCGGCTGTAGCTTCAGGTACGTCTCGAGCGGCTCTTTCGCGTCGGCGAGCTTGCCCTGGTTGAACATGGCAATGGCAAAGCGGAAATGCGCCTCCGCGAGTTTCGGGTCTGCCTTGCGGGCCTGGTCGAACGCCGCGCCGGCCTCGGCGAACTTGTTCTGGTTCCAGAGGATGACGCCCTGGTTGTAGGCCGCCGTGCCGTCGCCGCTCCCGCTTGCGCCCGTCAACTCGGTCGCCTTGGCGCCCATGGCCGTGGCTTCGTCGTACCGCTTCTGCTCGTTGTACAGGCTGGCGAGCGCGGCGTACGGATCGGGCAGCGCGGGATCGAACTCGATGGCCTGTTTGAAGGCCTTCTCGGCGGCGTCGAGGTCGCCCTGACGGCGGTAGACGTCGCCCATGCGCGCGTAGCAGGCGGCGCACTTCTCGACTTCGCCGGCCACTTCGGTCAGCTTGGCGAGCGCGTCGGCGAAGTCACCCTTCGTCACCGAGGCTTCCGCCTGCGCGAAGAGGATCTTCAACTCCGCCAGCCGGGCGTTCCGGGCCGCGACCTCGTCGGTGCCCATCGCGGTTTCTTCGACGGCCGGGGGCGCCGACGGATCGCGCAGCACCATGTTGGCGATCTCCCGCGTCTCGCCAGGTTTGACCGTCACACGGTGATATCTGGCGATCAGGCCGAATCGCTCGGCCTCGAGGTTCCAGAGGCCCGGATCCAGGTTGTTCCTGAAGAACTGTCCGAACCGGTCGGTCAGCGCCGACGTCTTCTTGTTCGGGTCGTCGACACTCACGAAATTGACGCGAACCTGCGGCGCAGGGTCGCCGTTTTCCTGAAGGACGTAGCCTTTGAGCGTGCCCTTCTGCGCAAACGCGGGCGTGGCAGCCGCAAGCGTCACCACCGCAGCCAAGCCGACGACGACCATCCGGATCTTCGTGCGAACCATCTTCGTGTCCTCCATCAGGCTGCCCAACAGTTTACACCGTGGGCCCGCGGTACACTTACGACGCCATGCCCCGGACCGATGGTCGACCGGTCACGCCGCCGCTCAAGTGGGCGGGCGGCAAACGCTGGCAGTTGCCGATTCTCGCACCCGTCTGGGCATCTCATGCCGGCCGCCGCCTGGTCGAGCCGTTCTGCGGCGGGCTGGCTGTTGCGCTCGGGCTCGGCCCGGAGCGGGCGCTGCTCAACGACGCGAATCCGCACCTCATCAACTTCTACCGCTGGCTGAAGCGGGGCCTCTCCATCGAGCTTCCGATGGAGAACGATCGGGCCGCCTACGATCGCCACCGCCGGCGCTTCAACACGCTCGTGTCCGAGGGGCGCACGCGCACGCGGGAGGCGGCCTCGCTCTTCTACTATCTGAATCGTACCGGCTACAACGGCCTGTGCCGGTTCAACCGGTCGGGCGCCTTCAACGTTCCGTTCGGCAAGTACGCGCGCATCAAATACCAGCGCGACTTCCGCGCGTTCCGGGAGATCCTGGCCGCCTGGTCCTTTACGAGCCTGGACGTGGCGGACGTGCCGATCGAGCCCGACGACTTCGTTTATGCCGATCCGCCGTACGACGTCGAGTTCCGGCAGTACGGCCCGCGCGGGTTCGTCTGGGACGATCAGGTGCGGACGGCCGAGCAGCTTGCTGGCCATCCGGGTCCCGTCGTCCTGGTCAATCAGGCGACGCCGCGCATTGTCGACCTCTACCGCAGCCTGGGCTACGCGGTGACCGCGGTAGACGGTCCGCGCCGCATCAGCTGCACCGGCGACCGGCGACCCGCGCGGGAAGTGGTCGCCACGAGAAACGTCTGAGCGGTTGCACAGGAGGGGGACGGGTCTCGCTTGCGCGAGCAAGACCCGTCCCCCTCAGCCGAGAAAGCGCTCGACGTCGGCGAGGTCGTCGGTGATGCGCGTGTCGGGCAGTGACGCCATGAACCGGCGTCCGTAGCCCATGCGCGTGAGGCGTGGATCGAGCACGGCGAGCACGCCCCGGTCGGTTCTGGTGCGGATGAGGCGGCCGAGCCCCTGCAGGAGTGTGAGGATGGCGGTGGGGACCTGGTATTCCTGAAACGGGTGTCCGCCGCGCGCTTCGATGGCAGCCATGCGCGCGGCAACGAGCGGGTCGGCCGGTGAGAGAAACGGCAGGCGATCGATGATCACGCAGCTCAGGGCATCGCCGGCCACGTCGACGCCCTGCCAGAAACTCGCGGTCGCAAGCAGCACGGCGTTCGGCGTCGTCCGGAAGTCGCGCAGAAGAGCCGTGCGCGGGGCGGTGCCCTGGACGAGGAGCGGCCACGAGAGGCGCGGCTCGAGGCGCGCGCGCACGTCACGCATGGCGGCGTAGGACGTGAAGAGCACGAAGGCCCGGCCGCGGGTGCGCTCGAGCAGCTCGCCGATGGCGAACGCGGCGGCCGCGTTGAACTCCTCGGCCCGCGGATCGGGCATGTCGGGCGGCAGGTAGAGTACGGCCTGGGTCCGATAGTCGAACTCGGAGGCCAGCCGGACCGTCGTCGCGTCGGGCAGACCCAGCCGGCCGAGCACGTAGGCGAACGACTGCTCCACGGTGAGCGTGGCCGACGTGAGCACCGCGCCGAACCGGCCGCCGACGATGTGGTCGCGGATGATGTCTGAGACGTCGATCGGTGCGGCGCGCAGCGACGCCTGACGCCCCCGTGCCTCGACGAAGTGGACGAAACGCGGGTCGTCGGCCGCGAGCACGAGCCGCGCGGCATCCCGAAGGACGTCGACCCTGTCGGCGAGCGCCGTGAAGCTTTCGGGCCGCTCGCTCGTGGCCACGAGCAGGGCGCGAAGGCCTTCGAGCGAGCCGACAAACGTGAGCCCGACACCCTCGAGGCGCGCGGCAATCTCCGGCGTGAGCCGCGCGCGGTCGGAGCCCTCCGGCCGCCGGAGCTCGAGGCGCGCGGCGTCGAACAGGCGCCGTGCCGATTGCTGGACGTCGCTCGCCGCGCGCGCAAGCGCCACCGCGTGGCGGCCGGCGTCGGCTCCAAGCTCGCCCGCGGCACGTCCGACGTCGTGAGCCAGCTCGTCCACCCGGTGCGTGCTGAGCGTGACGCCGAAGTACTGCGTCACCACATCCTCGAGCTGATGGGCCTCGTCAATCACCGCCAGGTCGCATTCGGGAATGACCTCGCCAAAGGCGCCTTGTCGGACCGCGGCGTCGGCGCAGAGCAGGTGGTGGTTGACGATGACGACGTCAGCTGCGGCGGCCTGCTCCCGCATCCGCGTCACGAAGCAGTCGGTGAACTGCGGGCACTCGCGGCCCAGGCACTGCTCGCTCGTGGCGCTCACCTCGCGCCAGAGCGGCAGGTCGTCCGGCATGTCCTCTATTTCGGCCCGGTCGCCGGTGTCGGTGGCCGCGGCCCACTCGGTGATCTCGGCGAGCCAGCGGCGCTCGTCGGCCGGCAGGCCGGCTTCGGCTTCCTGCAACCGGTCGAACCGGTGCAGGCACAGGTAGTTGGTGCGGCCCTTCATGTACGCGGCGTTGATGTCGGTGTCGAGCGCGCGGGCGAGCGCGGGCAGGTCCTTGTAGTAGACCTGGTCCTGGAGGTTGCGCGTGCCGGTCGACACGAGCACGCGGCGTCCGGCGAGGACGGCCGGGACGAGGTAGGCGAGTGTCTTGCCGATGCCCGTGCCGGCCTCGGCGACGAGCACGCCGCCCGACGTGAAGACCTCGGCGACGGCCGAGGCGAGCTGCCGCTGGCCTGGCCGGGGCTCGTACTCACCGAACGCCCCGGCGAGCGGGCCGTCGTCGGCGAAGACGGCGGCGACTCGCGAGCCTAGCTGGCCAGATGCGGGTACAGCGGGAACGTCCGGCACAGGGCCTCGATCTCGGCCTTGACGGCAGCCGCCACGGCCTCATCGTCCGGGGCGGACAGCACGCGCGTCATCAATGCGGCGATCTGGTCCATCTCGGCTTCCTTCATCCCGCGGGTCGTCACGGCCGGTGTGCCCACCCGGATGCCGCTCGCCACCATCGGCTTGTTCGTGTCGAAGGGGATCGCGTTCTTGTTCACCGTGATGGCAGCGCGGCCGAGCGCCGCTTCGGCGACCTTGCCCGTGATGCCTTTCGAGAAGACGTCCACGAGCATGAGGTGGTTGTCGGTTCCGCCGCTCACCAGCCGGAAGCCAGCCTTCGACAGGCCGTCGGCCAGCCGGCGCGCGTTCTTGACGATCTGCATCTGGTAGTCGCGGAAGCCGGGCGCCAGCGCCTCCTTGAGGCACACCGCCTTGGCGGCGATCACGTGCATGAGCGGCCCGCCCTGCACGCCCGGGAAGAGGGCCCTGTCGATGTCCTTCGCGTAGGCCTCGCGGCAGAGGATCAGCCCGCCGCGCGGGCCGCGCAGGGTCTTGTGGGTCGTCGTCGTGACGAAATCCGAGTGCGGAACCGGCGACGGGTGCACGCCGGCGGCGACGAGGCCGGCGATGTGCGCCATGTCGGTCATCATCAGCGCGCCGATCGCGTCGGCCACCTTGCGGATGCGCGGGAAGTCAATCACGCGCGGGTACGCGCTCGCCCCGACGACGATCATCTTCGGCCGGTGCTCGTGGGCCAGCCGTTCGAGCTCTTCGTAGTCGATGCGCTCCTCGCGTTTGGTCACGCCGTAGGGCACGATGGTGAAGTACTTTCCCGAGAAGTTGAGCGGATGGCCGTGCGTGAGGTGCCCGCCGTGGGCGAGGTTCATGCCGAGAATCGTGTCGCCAGGCTGTGAGCATCGCGACGTAGACGGCCATGTTGGCCTGCGCCCCCGAGTGGGGCTGGACGTTGGCGTGGTCGGCGCCGAACAGTTCCTTGGCCCTCGCGATGGCGAGCGATTCGGCGACGTCGACGAACTGGCAGCCGCCGTAGTACCGGCGGCCCGGATAGCCTTCCGCGTACTTGTTCGTGAGGACCGATCCCTGAGCCTCGAGGACCGCGGGACTCACGAAGTTCTCCGAGGCGATGAGCTCGAGGCCTTCTTCCTGTCGCGCCACTTCGTGGCGTATGGCGTCGGCGATCTCAGGGTCGATATCGGCAAGATTCGTCATACGAGCTCCGTCGATGAGTGGGCGTCCGTGGGACGACGTGACAAGACCGGGCCGGCGGACGGCTACGGGGCTGGCTCGGGATTCGACCGGCCGAGCGCGTCGATCTTCGACACCCGGCGCTCGTGGCGGCCTCCGGCAAACGGCGTGTCGAGAAAGACGTCGACGATGCGCCGCGCGACGTCGGGCGGCGTGGTTCGTTCGCCGAGCGTGAGCACGTTCGCGTTGTTGTGCTCGCGGCTGAGTCTGGCCAGCGTGACGTCGGTGGCGGCCGCGGCCCGGATGCCCCGGAACCGGTTGGCGGCCATCGCCATGCCGATGCCCGAGCCGCAGACGAGGATGCCGCGGTCGAATCGGCCCGCGGCCACCTCAGCGGCCACCCGCGCCGCAAAGTCCGGGTAGTCGACCGAGTCGCTCGACGTGGTTCCGAAATCCGTGTACGCCACGTTCCGCTGGTCGAGCAACCGCTTGACCTCGTCTTTGAGCGCGACGCCTGCA
Organism: uncultured Acidobacteriota bacterium; assembly: GCA_963752045.1. Lineage (GTDB taxonomy): Bacteria > Acidobacteriota > Vicinamibacteria > Vicinamibacterales > SCN-69-37 > DATKDF01. The sequence continues at coordinate 527,677 of CAVVWN010000008.1, forward strand.
TGGTCGGCGCCGAGGGCAATCCGCATGGCCAAAGCGTATCATCGGTCCGTGCCGGTCACGCCAGTCGCCGTCGTGTCTCGTCGTGGCGTCGAACGACTGCGTTCGGGCCATCCCTGGATCTACCGCAGCGACGTCCGTGACGTCGGATGCCGCGCCGGGCGACCTGGTGTCGGTCGTGACCGAGCGGGGAAGACCGCTCGCCTGGGCGCTCTGGAGCAGTACTTCGCAGATCGCCCTGCGTGCGCTCGGCACCGACGTCGATCCCGACGATGACGCCGGCTGGATCCGAGCGCGCATCGGGGCGGCGGCCGCCTACCGGGAAACTCTCGACATCGACGCGTCGGCGTGGCGCGTCGTCAACGCCGAGGCCGACAGGCTGCCCGGCCTGATCGTGGACCGGTATGGCGACGAGACCGGCGCCTGGCTCGTCGTCCAGACCCTGTGCCAGGGCATGGACAGGCGCCTGCCGATCATCGTGGAGGCGCTCCTCGAGCGGTTCGCGCCGCGCGGCGTGCTCGCGCGAAACGACCCGAAGGTCCGCCTCCTGGAAGGGCTCGACCAGCGGGTCGACGTGCTCGCCGGCGAGGTCCCCGCCGTCGTCGACGTTCGGGAAGGCTCGTTCAGCATCCGCACCGACCTTCGTGCAGGCCAGAAGACGGGAATGTACCTCGATCAGCGCGAGAACCATCTGGCGGCAGGGCGGTATGCGCGCGGCCGGGCGCTCGACGCGTTTGCCTATCACGGGGGCTTCGCGATGGCGCTGGCCGCGCGGGCGGAGTCGGTGCTGGCGCTCGATTCCTCGGCCGCCGCCGTGGAAGCCGCGCGCGCCAATGCCGAGAGGAACGGTCTGGCGAACATCGAGGTGCGCGAAGTCAACGTCTTCGACGAGCTGCGGGAGCTGGAGATTGCCCGCGAGCGCTTTCAGACGGTCGTGCTCGACCCGCCGGCATTCGCGAAGAACAAGGCCTCGGTCGAGCGTGCCGTTGCCGGTTACAAGGAGATCAACCTTCGGGCGCTGCGGCTGCTCGAGCCCGGCGGCATTTTGCTCACGTGCAGCTGCTCGCATCACGTCAGCGAGGGCCTGCTCCTCGACATCGTCGCCGACGCCTCACACGACGCGGGGGCGACGGTCGCTCTGATCGAGAAACGGATGCAGAGCCGCGATCATCCCGTGCTCGTCGGCGTGCCCGAGACGCTCTACCTGAAGTGCCTCGTCCTGCGTCGGGTGAGCTGACCGTTCGGCGGCCCCAGAACCGGTCGTTCCTACACGCACTCGAGTGGCGCCCGGTCCCGACGGAGCGGCCGAACGGCCGCGCTCGGTTACGGGGAACTGGCGCAGGTCTTGCACCCTGCGGATCCGGGGAGGGCGTGTGATGCGAAGGGAGAGGTGCGTAACGACTGGCCGGTTCCTGAAGGCCTTGTTTGTGGCGACGGTGCTTCTGGCCGCCGCGCCCGCCGCGGCGCAGACGCACGTCGGGTTGCGGGCCGGGGTGAGCGGAGGGCCGACCCAGTTCATATTTGGCGCACATGTCGACACGCCGCCGCTCGTTGAACACCTGACGTTCCGGCCCAATATCGAGGCCGGCATCGGCGACGACCGGACGCTCGTCGCGCTCAACTTCGAGTTTGCGTACTGGGTGCCGATCACAGACACGCGATGGCAGGTGTACTTCGCCGCGGGACCGGCTGCGAACATCATCTCGTTCGACGAGCATCATGGTGACGGTGGGACCCATGTGGAGGGCGGCTTCAACTTCGCCGTCGGCGTGCAGCACGGGCGGGGCCTCTTTACCGAGCTCAAGGTGGGCGCCCTCGACAGCCCGGACATCAAGTTCTCGGTCGGCTACGTCTTCTGAGCCGGCCCGGTTCTGGTATTCTCGCGGGCATGTCCCGAGTGTCCTATGACCCGTTGACCGAAGCGGATTTCGATCGAGCGTACCCAGGCTCGCGGCGCGTGTACGAAACGGGCCCGAACGGCCTTGCCGTGCCGATGCGCGAGATCGAGCTCACTGGCGGCGAGCCTCCGCTCCGCGTCTACGACACGAGCGGTCCGCGAGGCGTGGACGTGCACGTGGGCCTGCCGCCGGTGCGCGCGTCCTGGATCGCCGGCCGGGAGGACACCGACTCGATTCGGGCCGGCGCCCGGCATCCGGTGCGGCGCGCCCGCAACGGTCGAGCCGTGACGCAGATGCACTACGCGCGCCGGGGCGAGGTCACGCGCGAGATGGAGTTCATCGCCCTTCGCGAAGGGCTTCCGGCTGAGTTCATTCGTTCGGAGGTCGCCCGCGGCCGCGCGATCATCCCGGCCAACATCAACCATCCCGAGCTCGAGCCGATGATCATCGGCCGCAACTTCCTGGTGAAGATCAACGCGAACATCGGAAACTCGTCCGTCGGTTCGTCGATCGTCGAGGAAGTCGACAAGCTTCGCTGGGCGACGCTCTGGGGCGCCGACACCGTCATGGACCTGTCGACCGGTCGCAACATTCATGAAACCCGCGAGTGGATTCTGCGCAACGCACCGGTGCCGATCGGCACCGTTCCCATCTACCAGGCGCTCGAGAAAGTGGGCGGGCGGCCGGAGGAGCTGACCTGGGAGGTCTACCGCGACACGCTCGTCGAACAGGCCGAACAGGGCGTGGACTACTTCACGGTGCACGCCGGCGTGCTCCTGCGCTACGTGCCGCTCACCGCCCGACGGCTGACCGGCATCGTCTCGCGCGGCGGGTCGATCATCGCCAAGTGGTGCCTCGCGCATCACCAGGAGAACTTCACCTACACGCACTTCGCCGAGATCTGCGAGATCATGCGCGCCTACGACGTCTCTTTCTCGCTCGGCGACGGCCTGCGGCCGGGATCGATCGCCGACGCCAACGACGACGCGCAGTTCGCCGAGCTCCAGACCCAGGGGGAACTCACCAAGATCGCCTGGGCGCACGACGTGCAGGTGATGAACGAGGGGCCCGGCCACGTGCCGATGCACCTCATCCGCGAGAACATGGACAAGCAGCTGGCCTGGTGCGACGAGGCGCCGTTCTACACGCTCGGCCCGCTCACCACCGACATCGCGCCCGGCTACGACCACATCACGTCGGCGATCGGCGCCGCCATGATCGGCTGGTACGGCACCGCGATGCTGTGCTACGTCACGCCGAAGGAGCATCTCGGGCTGCCCAATCGCGACGACGTGAAGCACGGCGTCATCGCCTACAAGATCGCCGCCCACGCGGCCGACCTCGCCAAGGGCCACCCGCGCGCGCAGGCCTGGGACGACGCCCTCTCGAAGGCCCGGTTCGAGTTCCGGTGGGACGATCAGTTCAATCTCTCGCTCGACCCGGTGACCGCCCGCGCCTTCCACGACCAGACCCTGCCGGCTGACGGCGCCAAGGTCGCGCACTTCTGCTCGATGTGCGGCCCGAAGTTCTGCAGCATGGAGATCACGCAGCAGATTCGCGACTTCGCCGCTGGTCAGGGCCTCTCGGTCGATCAGGCCGTCGAAGTCGGGTTGTCCGAAAAGGCCCGTGAATTCCGGGCCGGAGCCGGGAAGGTCAGCGGCTGACGACCGGCGGCTTGTCGCCGGCGACCGGGACGATCTGGATGATCGTGAGGAAGCGCTTCTCCGTCGTGCCGTCGACGAAGAGATATCCCGGGGAGTTGTTCCAACTGTAGTCCTTCACCACGATGCTCGGCGGAAACGCCATGCGGTTTTCGTCGAACCGGCCGAGGTCGAACTGCTGCATCGCCGGCGACTTGAACAGTTCGCGGCCGCCCGACCGGAGCACGCTCCGGTAATAGGTGACGATGGTCTCGTAGCTCGTGTTGCTGCCGTAGAGGTAGTAGCGCTGCCCGAGGCCCGCGTCGAACGACTCGAGGAACTCCGCCGTCGGGTAGACCGGCGCGTTGCCGAGCGTGGCCTCCGCGGGAGGCAGGTCGTCCTGCGGGGTGGCCGGTTTGGGGGCCGACGCGCCCGGGAACGGCCTGGGAATCGGCGGTTGCTGCACGGGCGGCGTCTGGCCGGACGCGACCGCCGCCAGCATCACGGCGCCAATGGCCGCTCCAGACGTCATCCGGACCACCGACTGCACCTCGTTATTATAGGTCCGTGACACACCTGCTGTCGGCTGCCGAGCGGGAACGGGACTGGACGATGGCCGTCGTCCGGAGTCTGGCGGAAATCGAGTCGCCCAGCACGGATCGGGCGGCCCTGGACCGATGTGCCGTGCATCTGATGGAGCGGTGCCGGGAGGCTGGGGCGACCGTTCGGCGGGAATCGGGGGCGCCGACGGCGGACCATGTGGTTGCCGAGTGGCCCGGCACCGGGCGGCCGGTCCTCATCGTCGGCCACTTCGATACCGTCTGGCCGGTGGGACAGCTCGGCCGCATGCCGATCCGGCTCTCGGACGGCCGGCTTTACGGTCCCGGCGTGCTCGACATGAAGGCGGGTCTGGCCGTGGCCCTGACCGCCATGCGGGTGCTCGACGCGGTGGCCCCCGGATCGGACAGGCCTCCGGTCACGCTGCTGGCCACGTCGGATGAAGAAGTGGGGAGCACGACGTCGCGGGCGCTCATCGAGGCGCTGGCCAGGAGAAGCGCAGCCGTCCTCGTTCTCGAACCTGCGATACCGGGCGGCGCGCTCAAGACCGCCCGCAAGGGTGTGGGCGAGTTCGAGATCATCGCCCATGGCGTGGCGGCGCACGCCGGCGTGGATCCGGGTGCCGGCGCGAGCGCCGTTCACGAGATCGCGCATCAGATCGCGGCTGCGGCCGCCCTGGCCGACCCGGCGACGGGGCTCTCGGTCAACGTCGGTGTCGTCGAAGGCGGCACGCGGTCGAATGTCGTCGCGGAGCTGGCGAGGGCCGTGGCCGACGTGCGCATCAGTCGTGCCGCCGACGCGTCGCGGATCGAACAGGCGTTTGCCGGCCTTCGCCCGGTGACCCCGGGGGTCAGGCTGGAGGTTCGGGGCGGCGTGAATCGTCCGCCGATGGAGCGGACCGCGGGCGGCGCACGCCTGTTCGAACTGGCGCGCGACGTGGCCGGAACCTGGGGGGAGGACCTTCACGAGGGCGCCACGGGCGGCGCCTCGGACGGGAACTTCACGGCGGCCATCGGCGTCCCAACTCTTGACGGTCTCGGAGGCGTCGGCGATGGCCCGCACGCCCTCCACGAACACATAGAAGTTGATTTCCTGCCGCGACGCGCCGCGCTCGTGGCAGGTCTGCTGGCGCGGCTTTGCGCGGATCGGTGATAGTAGACATATGACGGCTTTCAAGACGGCCATCCTTCTCGGGTTCCTCAGTGCCCTTCTGCTCCTGGCCGGGCAGGCGATCGGCGGGCAGGGCGGACTGGTGATCGCGTTTGTCTTTGCGCTGGTCATGAACGTGGGCAGCTACTGGTTCTCGGACCGGATCGTGTTGCGCATGTACCGGGCGTCGGAAGTCGGTCCCGACCACCCGCTTCATGCCATGACGGCTCGGCTCGCCCGACGTGCCGGGCTGCCGATGCCGAAGGTCTACGTGATTCCCAATCCGTCGCCGAACGCGTTTGCCACCGGGCGCAATCCCGAGCACGCCGCCGTCGCCGCGACCGAAGGCATCCTGCGCCTGTTGCCGGAAGCCGAGCTCGAGGGCGTCATCGCGCACGAGCTGGCGCACGTCAAGCACCGCGACATCCTGATTTCGAGCGTGGCGGCAACGATTGCGGCCGCGATCATGGTGCTGGCGAACATGGCCCAATGGGCGGCGATTTTCGGCGGCGGCTCGCGGGACCGCGAGGGCGCCAATCCGATAGCTCTGCTGGGCATGGCGATTCTGGCGCCGCTTGCCGCCGGCCTGATTCAGGCCGCGATCTCGCGCCAGCGCGAGTTCGCGGCCGACCGGCGCGGCGCCGAGATTGCCGGCTCGCCGGCCGGGCTGGCGAGCGCGCTTCGGCACATCGAGGCCGCCGCCCGACAGGTGCCGCTCGACGCCAACCCGGCCACGGCGCACATGTTCATCATGAAGCCGTTCTCGGGTCGTGGGCTCGCATCGCTCTTCTCGACGCATCCGCCGACCGAAGAGCGGGTGGCCGCGCTCATGGCGCTTCGCGGACGGGTCTGAGCGAAGGCGCGGGTTTCGCGCAGGATTGAGTCTCGGGCTGGCCGGCAGCCGGGACCGATCGGGCGCTGGCCGAGCGCACCAGTTGCTTCACGGCCGACACGTATCCGGCAGGCGCCTGGCTCCGCCGGTAGAGTCGGGCATAGCCATCCACGAGATCCGGATACTCGCGTGCGAGCACCTCGAAGAAGTGCTCGCGCACGCCTGTGTCGAGGCGGGCGACGTTCGCACCGATGAACCGGGCGCCTGAGTCGGCAATGGCCGCGAGGGTCCGCGTCATCGACTCGCGTGAGGTCGAAATACCCGGCAGGAGCGGCATCATCAGGACACCGGCATCGATGCCTGCCCGTGCCAGCGAGCCGATGGCCTTGAGGCGTTGAGCGGGCGGAGCGGTTCCAGGCTCGAGCCTCCGCCACACTTCGTCGTCAACCGAGGCCACGCTCACCACCACCTGGCAACCCGCGTGGCGGGAGCCCTCGACGAAGACGTCGGCGTCGCGCACGACGAGCGGGCCCTTGGTCACAATCGTGAACGGCGTGCGACTGGCGACGAGGAGCTCGAGGCAACGGCGCGTGAGCCGGTAGTGCCCTTCGATTGGCTGATAGGGATCGGTCGCCGTGCCGACGGCAACGGTCTCATGCCCCCAGGCCGCGCGGCCGAGCTCCCGCGCGAGCACGGCCGGCAGATTGCTCTTCACCAGGATCAATCCTGAGAAGTCGTTGCCGGCTCCAAGCTCGAGGTGTCGCTGGTACTTGCGCGCATAGCAGTAGTGGCAGGCGTGCGTGCAGCCCCGATACGGGTTGACGGCCCATCGAAAGGGCATGCCAACCGTCCGGGTGAGCCCGGAGCGCACCGTCACTTCCTGATATCGAGCCTCGTCAGCGAGGCGCTTCGCATCGGGCAGACCTTCGAGACCGGCCAGCCGGACCGCCTCGGCGACATCCCTCAGGCCGGGTGGCCGGGAATCCTGGAAGAGCGAGAGTTGCATGGGTTCTGGATGACTTTCGCTTTATATTCGTCATCCAGGCGGCTGCTGTCAACCGCCAACCCGGCTCGCGCTCAGGCCGGGCCTGGCGCTCCGGTCTGGTGCCGCCACCAGTTGAGCGTGTCGCGCAGCGTTTGTTCGACCGAGATTCGCGGCGCCCACCCGAGCTCGGAGCGGATGCGCGTGGCATCGCCCTGGACGACAGGCACGTCCTGCGGGCGCATACGTCCCACGTCCACGCGAACGTCGATGGGCACTCGGGACAGATGCAGGAGTTCCTCGAGGAGGTCGCCGATTCTCCATGCTCGTCCCGAGCAGATGTTATAGGGTCGGCCGGCGGGCGCCGATTTCATGAGCAGGGCGTAGGCGTCAACCACGTCGCGCACGTCGGTGATGTCTCGACGCGAGTCGAGGTTGCCAACCGTCATGGAGGGTGCCTCGAGGCCGGCTTCAATCCGCGCGACCTGCCGCGCGAAGCTCGGGACCGCGAACGCGGGCTTCTGCCCTGGTCCGGTGTGGTTGAAGGGCCGGGCGACGACGACGTCGAGGTCGTCTTCGGCAACGGCGCAAAGCGCCAGTTGATCCTGAGCCAGCTTGGACAGCCCGTACGGGTTGGGCGGCACCATCGGCGCCTCCTCGTCGAGCGGGTCGTCGCTCGATTGGTACACCTGCGCCGACGTGACGACGAGGATCCGACAGCCCAGCTGCGCTCGCCGGACCGCGTCGAGCACGTAATAAGTGCCGAGGGCGTTCGTCCGCAGGTGGGGCACCACGTTCTGCCAGGACGTATCGATCTGGGGCGCGCCGGCCAGGTGGTAGATCTCCTCCGGGGTGTCGTCGCGGAGTGCCGAGTCGACGGCCTGCCGGTCCAGCACGTCCACGGCCCGCCACGTGATGGGCGGACTCGAAGGCGGTTCGGGGTGCCGCGGGTGGTGCCAGCCGACGAGCGAACGACCGCGCAGGCGATGCAGCAGGTGCTGGCCGACAAAACCCGCGGCGCCAGTGACGACTGTCGTGCCTGCGCTCATGCGTCGATCAGGTTCCGGGCGCGCGCTCGCCGTACTGGGCGGCGTAGTAGGCCCGGAAGGCGGGGTCCTGTTCCTTGATGGGCCGCCACCAGGACGGGTGATTCCGGTACCACTCGACGGTGGCCGCGAGGCCCTCGTCGAAGGCGACGAGCGGCTGCCATCCGAGGGCGCGGAGTTTGGACGTGTCGAGCGCGTAGCGGCGGTCGTGGCCTGGCCGGTCGGCGACCGGGCGGATGAGCGATTCGGACCGCCCGACGAGCTTCAGGATCTGGCGGGTGAGCTCGATGTTGGGCACCTCGTTGCCGCCCCCGATGTTGTACACCTCGCCCGGCTCGCCGTGCTCGATGAGCAGGTCGATCGCCCGGCAATGGTCGGTCACGTGGAGCCAGTCGCGGACGTTGAGCCCGTCGCCGTAGAGCGGGACGGGCTGGTCGTCGATCGCGTTGGTGATGAAGAGCGGAATGACCTTCTCGGGGAACTGGTTGGGGCCGTAGTTGTTCGAGGCGCGCGTGACGACGACCGGCACGTGATAGGTGGCCCAGTAGCTGTAGGCGAGCCGGTCGGCTCCCGCCTTGCTGGCCGAGTAGGGATTGCGGGGCCTGAGCTCGTCGGTCTCACGACTCGCGCCGCTCGGCACGCTGCCGTAGACCTCGTCGGTGGAGATCTGGATGAAGCGCCGCAGGTCGGGCGCCTGCCGCGCGGCCTCGAGGAGCACGAACGTGCCGAACACGTCGGTGTGGATGAACTCTCCCGCCGCGAGAATCGAGCGGTCGACGTGGGTCTCGGCGGCAAAGTGGACGACGAGGTTCGCCTCGCGAACGAGCGGACCCGCCACGTTGGGATCCGTGATGTCACCCCTGACGAACCGGTGACGAGGGCTGTCCTTCACCTCGTCGAGGTTCTCGAGCCGTCCGGCGTAGGTCAGCTTGTCGAGCGTGGTGATCTGCCAGTCCGCGTGCGCCTCGTGCGCCCAGCGGACGAAGTTCGAGCCGATGAATCCGGCCCCCCCGGTGACGAGCACGCGCGTCATGACGTCGGGCATTATCGCCCAAGTGAGCCGAGCGGGTTGGCGAACGAGGCCAGGCCGGCCAGCGAGAAGGAGAAGGCGAAGCGCCGGTCGGCCGGCGCCTGGAACGAGCCGTAGTCGGCCCCGGAAATCGACTGGTACTCGAGTGTGAACCCGCAGCACTGGGCGTTGTAGTAGCCCGTGATCCGCTGTTGTGTGAGGCGCGAGTTCAGGACGTCGTAGTTGATGTAGTACCCGCCACCGGTCCTGTCGTCACGCGCCCTCATCGAGACGCCCGCGTTCAGGTAGTGTGTCGCGCCGGCCGGGTTGGAGAAACCGGGAAGGCCGGGAATCAGGCGCCGTTTCGCCCAGCTTCCCACCACCTGCAGCCGATCGCGGTTGACCGTGGCCGAGGCGCTGAAGGTGCGTGGCGTGCGGAACCTCGCGTCGATGTCCGTCACGAACTGGCCGGTGAGCCCGTCGGTCGGGCGCACCTCGACGTTCAGCCTGAGCGGAGAGAACGCGCTGGGGCTCACCGTCGCCGACTGATACTGCGAGTCGAAGGCCGCCGCCAGCAGGTCCGTGTAGTAGGTCTGCCGCAACCCGACCGACAGGATGTCACGGACGACACTGGTCGTCTCGCCCGTCCGACGCCTGGCCAGGAGCCGATTGGTCAGCCCATAGGTCACTTGTATGGTTCCGCCAACCAGTGTATCGACGCCGTCGATCTGGACGACCTCGCGCCGCCGGTCGAACGGCGACAGCCACTGGAAGCTCATGAACGGCTCGATGAGGTGCTTGAAGCGTTCCGCGTACCCGTTGTCGGGCGTCTGGAACACACGGGCGACGGTGGGGCCGACGACGTCGGTGCGCACCTCGAACAGCGAGCGGGTGAGCGGGACCGCCTGCTGCCCGCCGGTCACCGGGTCCAGGCTTTCGAGCCACTGCGTGATCCGCCATGAGGCGGACGTCGTCGCCGTGAGGAAGGACAGCTTGCTCACCGGGACCCTCACGCGCGGCGTCGCGTCGAACCGCCACAGGGAAAAGTTGGTCGAAGGGTCGTTGAGATCGTCCTGCCGAACGAGGTAGGAGGCATCGCCGGCAAACCCGAAGTAGACGAGCGAGCGGCCGATCGTGCGGTCGGGCAGGGTGACGTTTACCTGCGGGAGCCGGCCCTGCCGTTGGGCCAGGTCGGCGCCGTAGAACACGTCTCGCTGCTCGGTCGAGGCCGTGAGCCGCGCGCGGCCGATGTTGCCCACGACCGTCATGTTGAACGCGCGCGACCGCCTCGACAGGTCGAAGACGTCCTGCTGGTACCGCTGCTGGGTGGTGACGTCGGAGAAGTAGTTGACGCGGCCGATGAGCCGAAACCGGCCCGGGAGCGCCTGGTTGACGTCGCCGCGGATGTCGTACGAACGGCTCGCCGGGCGGATGGTGCCGTCCTCGGCCACCTGCTCGCGCTCGTCGATCATGTAGAACCGCGAATTTCCTTCCGAGCCGGGCGCGGAGATGTACCGGTATTCGCCGCCCGCGCCGTAGCCGGACCGCGTGAACCAGTCGTGGAAGAACGTGGCGTCGTGGCTGCGGCCGAGCGCGAGGAAGAAGGCGTTGCTGATCGTGGCGCCCCGGAGCGTCGACGAGCCGTAGCTCGGCATCAGGAACCCCGTGGACCGGTCGTCGTCGTCGATGGGGTAGTAGAAGAGCGGGACGTAGAAGACGGGCACGTTCTTGACGAGGAGCACCGCGTTGCGCATGACGGCGTGGCGGTCGAGGGCGATCGTGCCGCCCGACATCGTGAACTGCCAGCGGGGCGCGGCCTGGGCGCAGGCCGTGAAGCGCCCGTCGGTCAGCCGGTAGGTGCGCGGGCCGGTCTTCTCGAGCGTCGCCGCGTAGAACTCCATGTCGGTCTTCTGGGTGCCGAGCGGCTGGCCGGCCATCAACTGCTCGCCGACGCGCAGGAACCCGTGCGCGTTGAAGAACGTGCCGAGCTGGGTGATCAGGCTGAGCTCGGCCCGCTCGGCCGTGATCCGCAGGTCCGGCTGCTGGATGAGGACGTTGCCCACGGCCGTCACCGTGTTGTTCGCGTGCTCGATCCTCTCCGCCGAGAGCGTCGTCGAGCCGCATTCGATCACGACCGGGAACCCTTCGGCGCCGGTGAGAATCGTGCGGCCCTCGGCGGTGAAGATCTCGAGCTGGACGGTCCGTTCGCACCCCTGCAGGATGGACTGGGCGCCTGCCGGTTGCGGCACGAGAGCCAGCAGCAGGAAGGCGAAGAGACAACAGCCGCGGAGCATCAGGTTCGATGTGGATGCACGAATGTGCACGCGTGCCCGCAGACTATCACGAGAGCAACGGCCGGATTTCGCCCGCCAGATAGAGCGAGCCTGCGACGACGACGGGCGAGCCGCGCAAGGCGGCGCGTGCCAGCGCGTCGGCCGGATCGTCGGCCCGCTCGAGGGGCATCGCGGGCAGTCGCTCACGCACGCGTGAGGCAAGCTCATCGGCCCGAAGCGCGCGGTCCGAGTCCGGGGCCGTCGCCACGATGTGCGAGGCGACCTGCCCGAGCGCCGCCAGCATCTCGTCCACGGCCTTGTCGCGCATGACCGCGAGCACGAACGGGAGGCGGCGTCCGTACGTCTCCTGAACGTAGGCGGCAAGTGCCCGTGCGCCGCCAGGGTTGTGGGCTCCATCGAGCAGGACGGGCTGTCCCCGCCACGAGAGCAGCTCGAGCCGCGCGGGCCAGACTGCCGCTTCGAGGCCGGTCCGAACCGCGTCCGGGGGGATCGAGACGGCGGCCGACGCCCCGAACTCCTCGAGCAGCCGGACGGCGGTGAGCGCGTTCGCGATCTGGTGACGTCCCCGAAGGCCCAGGCGGACGCGGTCGTAGCAGCCGCGCGGGGTCTCGAGCGTGATGACCGCCTGTCCGTGGTCGAGCTCACCGGTGACGCGGCTGTCTTCCGAGACGTCGAAGAGCCGCGCGCCGGCCGCGGTCGCCGCGGCCCGGACGGCGTCGCGGACCTCGGGCGGATTCTCGGCCAGCACCACCGGGATGTCCGCGCGCATGATGCCGGCCTTCTCGCGCGCGATGTCCTCGAGGCGCGCGCCGAGCTGCGCCGTGTGATCGAAGTCCACCGACGTGATGGCGGCGGCAGCCGGCCCCACGACGTTGGTTGCGTCGAGCCGGCCGCCGAGTCCGACCTCGAGGACGGCGACCTGAACACGGGCGTCGCGGAAGATCTCGAGCGCCGCGGCCGTCGTGGCTTCGAAGAACGTCGGAGGCGAGGCGAGCGATGCGGCCGCCTGCCGCACCCGTTCGAGGGCCGTGTCGAGCACAGGGGGGGCAACCGACCGGCCGTCGAGGGCGAATCGTTCCTCGAGCGCCGACAGGTGCGGAGAGGTGTACCGTCCGGTCGTCACGCCTGCCGCGCGAAGCGCTCGCTCGACCATGGCCGCCACCGATCCCTTGCCGTTCGTGCCCCCAATCAGCACGGACAGGAAGGCGGCGTCGGGCCGGTCCAGCCGGTCGACGAGCGCGCCGATGTTCTCGAGGCCGAGTTTGATGCCGAATCGCTCGAGCGAGACGAGGTAGTCGCGGACGATGGTGCGTTACTCCGGGGAAGCGGCGGGTGCCTCGTCGGTGGGTTCCGTCTCGGCCGGCGCCGCGACCGGTGGGGGCTCCGGCAGGCCGAGCATCAGGCGGAGCGAGAGCGACAGGTACGCCCTGAGCTCGCGCCGATCGACGATGGCGTCGATGAACCCCTTCTCGAGCAGGAACTCGGCGCGCTGGAACCCGTCGGGCAGCTTCTGACGGATCGTCTGTTCGATGACGCGCGGTCCGGCAAACCCGATGAGCGCCCTCGGCTCGGCGATGTTCAGGTCGCCCAGCATGGCGAAGCTGGCGGTCACGCCGCCGGTCGTCGGGTCGGTGAGCAGCGAGATGTACGGCAGCGCCGGCCCGATCGAGCCGGCCGAGCGCGGCGCTGATCTTGGCCATCTGCATGAGCGACAGCGCGCCCTCCATCATCCGCGCGCCGCCCGAGCAGGAGACGATGATCAGCGGGATGCGGCGAGTCGAGCGCGATCTCCGCCGCCCGCGTGATCTTCTCGCCCACGACGACGCCCATGCTGCCGCCGATGAAGCCGTACTCCATCGACGCCATGACCGTGTCGAGGCCGTCGATCTGGCCCGTGGCGACGATGACCGCATCCTGGAGGCCGGTGGCCTTGATACTCGCTTCGAGCCGGCCACGGTAGGGCTTCGTGTCCTTGAAGTCGAGCGGGTCGTTCGAGCGGAGCCCGGCATCATGCTCGGTCCACGTCTCGCCGTCGCAGAGCATCCGCAGGCGCTCGGCGGCCGTCATCCGGAAGTGATGCCCGCACTTGGGGCAGACCTTCAGGCTGGCGACCAGGTCCTTGTTGTAGATGGCCTTTCCGCACGACGGGCACTTGACCCAGAGTCCCTCCGGGACGCGGCTCGACTTCTCGGTCGTCTCGATCGGCTTGCGAGCCTTCTTGAACCAGGCCATGTCTGGAACTCTAGCACCGCTCAGGTTCGGGGCACGTAGTAGCGCGTGCCCCGGCTGTGCGTGCTGATCTGGCGGATGAGGTCGTCGAGCGCCTCGTCGCCCCATGACGGGTCGAGCCCGGAGGTCTCGACGACGAGCAGGGGCGTGGCCGTGTAGTGAAAGAAGAAGTGGTTGTAGGCCTCGTTGAGCTCGGCCAGGTACTCGTCGGTCGGCACCGGGCGTTCGTCACCGTCGGCCCCGTGGGCCTGCTGGCGGAAACGGCGCGTGAGCAGATCGGTCGGGGCCTGCAGATAGATCACCAGATCGGGCACGGGCAGGTCGCGCGCCACGAGCTCGAACAGCCGCTGGTAGATGAACAGCTCGTTGTCGTCCAGGTTGAGAAAAGCGTAGATGCGGTCCCGCTCGAACAGGTAGTCACAGACCGTGGTCTGGTTGAACAGGTCACCCTGGCGCAGGGCGAGCAATTGCCGGTGCCGCGCCAGCGTGAAGAACAGTTGAGCCTGGAACGCGGCGCCGGCCCGCCCGGCGTAGAAGTCGGGCAGGAACGGGTTCTCCGTCTCGTCGAGCACGACGCCGGCATCGAGGCGGGCGCCCAGACGCTCGGCAAGCGTCGTTTTCCCGAGCCCGATCGGGCCCTCGATGGCCAGGTAGCGAAACTCCAAGCTGCCGTGAAAGTATACCAGTCAGCGTATGCGCATCTCGGCGGTCGACCTCACGCTCATTCGGCTCCCTCTCGTCCGCCCGTTCGAAACCAGCTTCGGCGCGGTCGATGCCCAGGAGTTCATTCTGGTCACGGTCCGGGACGGGGATGCGGTCGGATGGGGCGAATGCGTGGCGGATGTCGATCCGTACTACAGCTCCGAGACGAACACGACGGCCTGGCACGTGTTGAGCCGCTATCTCGTTCCCGCCGTGCTTGGCCGGGAGGTCGAGCGGGCGCGGGACCTGCATCCCCTCTGGCATCGCGTCCGCGGCCACCGCATGGCCAAGGCGGCCCTCGAAATGGCGGCTTGGGATCTCGAGGCGCGGCTCGCCGGCAAGCCGCTCTGCGAGCTGCTCGGCGCGCGCGCGCGGCCCATCCCCGCCGGCGTGTCCATCGGCATCCAGCCGTCGACGGACGCGCTCGTCGAGCGAGTCGAGCGAGAGCGAGCCGACGGCTACCAGCGCATCAAGATCAAGATCAAACCCGGCTGGGACATCGAACCGGTGCGCGCGATTCGCGAACGGCTCGGCGACATCCCGCTCATGGTCGATGCCAACGCGGCCTACACCGCGACCGACGCGGGGCACCTGGCCGAGCTCGACGCGTTCGAACTCATGATGATCGAGCAGCCCCTCGACTACGACGACCTTCTCGAACACGCCCGGCTCCAGGCCTCGATCGCGACGGCCATCTGCCTCGACGAGTCCATTTCGTCGCCGAAAGCCGCCGCCGATGCGCTGGCGCTTGCCGCCTGCCGCGTCATCAACATCAAGCCGGGCCGCGTCGGGGGCTTCACGCCCTCGTTGGCCATCCACGACCTGGCGCGGGCGCAGGGAGTGCCGGTCTGGCACGGCGGCATGCTCGAGAGCGGCATCGGCCGCGCCCACAACCTGCACCTGTCGACGCTGCCCGGATTCGTCCTGCCAGGCGACGTGGCGGCGAGCAAGCGGTACTTCGTGCCGGACCTCATCGAGCCGCCCATCGACGTGGCGTCCGACGGCACGGTGGCCGTACCCGCCGGTCCGGGTATCGGCGTGACGCCCGAGCCGGCCAGGCTGCGAGCGGCGACCCTGCACAGCGAGAGGTTCGTCCTGTGACCTTTGCACCTCTGAACGCTTGCGCGCGCCGGATCCGCCCCCACGCGGCGACCCTCGTGCTCGTCGGCCTGCTTGCCGGCTGCGCCACGGCGCCCACCGCACCGGTCCGCGAACGGGCACGGCCGACGGCGGCCGTGGATCTCGACACCAAGGTGAGCTGGCTGCTGCGACTCGAACAGGAGCGCGTGCTCCGCGTACCGGTCCCCGGCGCGGTGCCGGCGGCCGCCGAGCCCTCTGCCAGTCCGGCGCCCGGCATTCCGCTGTTCGCTTCGGCCACCCACGCCGACCTCGCCGAGCTGATTCTCGACCCGGACCCGTCGATTCGTCGGCGGAGCGCGCTAGCCGTCGGCCGCGTCGGCCTGCCGGAAGGCATGCCGCTGCTCCTCGACCGACTTCGGGATCCCGACGAGGGCGTGCGCGACATGGCGGCCTTCGGTCTCGGGCTGCTCGGCCGATCGGAGGCCGTACCGCCCCTCGTCGACCAGCTCCAGTCGGAGCCCTCGGCCGTGACGCGCGGGCGGATTGTCGAGGCGCTCGGCCTCATCGGCGACCCGTCGGCGGCCGGCGCCATCGCCGGGAGCTCGTCAGGCTGCGGCGTCCTGCTCGCGCCCGTCGCGCCTGACGACGTCGAGCCGAAGGCGGCGGAAATTGAGGCCTGCCGGCTCGCGCTCTTCGCACTCGTCAGGTTGCGCGACCGGGACGCCCTTCGCACGGTCGCGCTCGATGCCGACGGTCAGCCGGTGTCGCGGTGGTGGCCGGTGGCCTACGCGCTGCAGCGGAGCGGCGCTCCGGAGGCGCAGGCTCTCTTGAGCCTGGTGTCGACGAGCGGCGTCTACACGCCGGCTTTTGCCCTCCGTGCGCTCGCGGCACTCGAGGACCGGCGCGTGGTGCCGCTTGCCGTGGCGATCGCCGCGGCCGACGTCGACATCAAGCTTCGCATCGCCGCCGTGCGGGCGCTCGCGCCGTTCGACGCGGCGGAGGTCGGGCCGACGCTCGTCGGGCTCGTCACAAACCCGGACACGCCGCCGAACCTCGCGCTCGAGGCACTGACGGCCCTCGGTGGCGACGGCGTCTTCGACGTCCTCCTGGACCTGTTCGCGCATGCATGGCCGGCCATGCGCACGGCCGCGATGCGCCGGGCGGCGGCGCTCGACGCGGAGGGATTCCTGGTGGTGCTGTCCAGCATGGGGCCCGACCCCGACTGGTCGGTCCGGGCCGCGCTGCCAGACATCCTCGCCGGCCTCGGGGTAGAGGCAGATCGGACGATGGGCTGGGTGACGGCCGCGGCCGACGATCCGGACGTGCGCGTGCGGGTCGCCGCGCTCGGCGCCCTCGCGCGCCTGAACGCCCCCGATCTCGACGAGCGACTGTCCGCGGCGCTTTCAGCCTCCGACTACAGCCTCCGTGCAACGGCGGCCCGCCTGATGGGGCAGCGGATGCCGGAGGGCGGCGTCGCACGGCTCGCTGACGCCTACGACCGGGGTGACAGCGACGCGACGCCGCAGGCGCGGAGCGCGGCGCTCGAGGCGCTCGCCCGCTACGGCACGGAGGAAGCCAGGACCGTGATTCGGCGCGCGCTCGACGATCGGGAGTGGCCCGTGCGGCTGCAGGCGGCACGGCTGCTCGGTGAGCCGGGTGACGCGAACGCGGCCGTCCGGCCGGCGCCCGTCCGGCAACCGGCTGACTTCTTCAGCTCGCCGGCGCTTCTGCATCCGGCGTTCTCGCCGCACGCGTTCCTCGAAACGCGCCACGGCACCATCGAGATCGAACTGAACGTGGTGGAGGCGGCCGTGACGACGCAGTCGTTCATCGAGCTGGCCCGATCGGGTTTCTACAGCGGACTGAAGGTCCACCGGCTGATCCCGCATTTCGTGCTGCAGGCTGGGGACCCGCGCGGAGACGGCGGCGGCGGACCGGGCTTCACGCAGCGCGACGAGCTGAGCCCGCTGCCGTTCCTGCGGGGCACGGTCGGCATGGCGCTCTCGGGCCCTGACACCGGCGGCAGCCAGTTCTTCATCGCGCTCTCACCGCAGCCCCACCTCGACGGGCGCTACACGGTCTTCGGACACGTGGTGGCCGGCGAGGATGTGCTCGATCGGGTGCAGTTGTGGGATGTGATCGAACGCGTCCGCATCTGGGACGGCGTGACGCTGCGGTAGGGGAGATCAGACCGCGGTACAAAAAAAAGGGGGCGACGATCGCCCCCTTTCCCTTGCGGGTCGGGTGGCTTACCGCTTCTTGCCGCCCTTTTTCTTCCCGCCCTTGGCTGCTTTCTTTGCCATTGTGCTTGTCCCCCCCTTCGCAGTGGAATGTGCGTGAGCTCACCTGCATCCCGGCATCAGTGCCATCCGGCAACCCGATCCATTCACACAGTGCCCGCGCTCCGTTGCAGGCCCCGCACGCGGGCGACGCCTGACATCTCAACAAAAAAGGGGTGCCGGCTCTCGAGCCGCACCCCTTCTGCGATCACTCTCCGGCGTGCATCGCGGCAACCGCCTGCCGCGACCGATGCCCGTCGGCTCGACGACCGGTGTCGCACGCCGCACGGTTCGTACAGACGACGCTCAGACCCGCATTGCGGGTACCCAACGGGTAGGCTGAGCCTGTCGTCTGCACGCAAGATGTAGATTATGGATGAGAATGAAACGCTGTCAAGCACAAACTGCACGTGCTTGTCAAAAAAGATCGCGATCAGATCATGCTCGTGCGGAGCTGCTGCCTGTCGCGATGACGCTCGCGCGCGAGCGCGATGAGTCGATCGACCAGCGCTCCGTAGTCGACACCTGACGCCGCCCAGAGTTTCGCGAACATGCTGATCGTCGTGAAGCCGGGCATGGTGTTGATCTCGTTGACGAAGAGCGTGCCCGTTCGGCGGCTCAGGAGGAAGTCGACGCGCGCGAGTCCGGCGCCGTCGATCGCGCGGAAGGCCTCGACCGCCTGACGACGAATCATGCTGGCCTCATCGTCGGTGAGCGAGGCCGGTACCTCGGTTCGCGAACCCGTGTCGAGGTACTTGGCTTCGTAGTCGTAGAACTCGCGTGAGGGCAGAATCTCGCCCGGCACAGACGCCTCGGCGTCGTCGTTGCCGAGCACCGCGCATTCGATTTCGCGGGCCTCGACGACGGCGGCTTCGACGACGACCTTCCGATCGAAGCCCAGCGCGAACTCGATGGCGGTCCGGAGCTCGTCGGGTCGGGAGACCTTCGAGATCCCCACGCTCGATCCGAGATTGGCCGGCTTGACGAACAGCACCTCGGGCAGCGTGCGGCCGATGGCGGCCACCTGACCATCCGGATCGGCCTGCCAGTCGTGCGCCGTCACGACGACCCAGTCGGGCACGGTGAGCCCGCGTGCCCGGAAGAGGATCTTCATGACGGCCTTGTCCATGCCGACGGCCGACGCGAGCACGCCGCAGCCGACGTAGGCGACATTGGCCAGCTCGAGCAGGCCCTGAATCGTGCCGTCTTCGCCGAGTGGACCGTGGAGAACCGGAAACACCACGTCGAGGTGGAGTCCGGTCAGCGTGGCCGCCGCCTCGGCTGCGTCCGGATCGGCCGACCGCCGGTCGACGATGACGAGCGTTTCGTCGTCCGGGCGTGGCGGCATGAAGACGGTGCGGCCCGGCCTGGACCGGAAGGCCTCGCCGCGCATCTGCTCGATCACGTCGGCCGCCGAGGTGGCCGATGGCGGTCGGTCGGCCAGCACCCATCGGCCGTCCTTCTCGATGCGGATGGGGACGGGCTCGTAGCGGTTGCGATCGAGGTTGCCGAGGACCGAAGCCGCCGAGGCCAGCGAGATCTCGTGCTCGCTGGAGCGGCCACCGTAGAGAACGCCGACGCGTAGTCGTTTCACAGTGTGGAAGCGGTCAACGTCCGGAGGTCCGGCGCGTGAACCGGCGTTCATTATAGGCTAGCGCCGTGCAGCCTGAGGTCGGATTCGAGGTGACGGCGCGCGACGGCGCCGCCCGACGCGGCCGCCTGCGCCTCGCGCACGGCGTGGTCGAGACGCCGGCGTTCATGCCGGTCGGCACGCGCGCCGCCATCAAGGGCGTGACGCTCGACGCGCTCCGGGAGCTCGGCGCGGAAATCATGCTGGCGAACGCCTATCACCTGCACCTGCGGCCCGGCGACGACCTTGTGGCCCGCGCCGGAGGGCTGCATGCTTTCATGGGCTGGGACCGGCCGATCCTGACCGATTCGGGCGGCTACCAGGTGTTCAGCCTGGCGTCACGCCGGCGGGTGACCGAGGACGGCGTCGTCTTCCAGTCGCATCTCGACGGCCGGTCCCTGCGGCTGACGCCCGAGTCGGTAACCGACATTCAGGCCCGGCTCGGCTCGGACGTCGCGATGGTGTTCGACGAGTGTCCAAGCTGGCCGATCGACCACGATTCTGCGCGCGCCTCCATGGAGCGCACCCTGCGGTGGGCCGCCCGCGCGCGCGAACGCTTCACGACGCTCGGCGCCGGTGGCGCCGACGTGCCGCGCCCGACGCCGGGCCAGGCCCAGTTCGGCATCGTCCAGGGCGGGACGTTCCTGGACCTGCGCGACCGGAGCGTCGCCGGCACGGTCGCGCTCGGCTTCGAGGCGTACGCCATCGGCGGGCTGTCGGTGGGGGAGCCGGCCGCCGTGATGTACGACGTGGTCGCCCATACGGCCGGGCAGCTGCCGGCCGACCGGCCGCGCTACCTCATGGGGACCGGGACGCCGGTGGACCTCGTCGAGAGCGTCGGCCGTGGCATCGATCTGTTCGACTGCGTGCTGCCCACGCGCAACGCCCGCAACGGCCAGCTCTTCACGCGAAACGGGCCGATCTCGATCAAGAACGCGCGGTTTGCCGAGGATTTTTCGCCGCCCGATCCGGCCTGCGGCTGTCCGACGTGCCGACGTCACACCCGGGCATACCTAAGGCACCTCTTCGTGAGCGGCGAGATGACGGCCGGCACCCTTAACACGCTGCACAATCTGCACTTTTACCTTGACACCATGGGGGAGATTAGGAAGGCTATTGAGTTCGGAATATTCGACAAGTTCAAACGGACGTTCCTCGAGACGTATTCCCACCGCCAACTTCTTCAGATAGATGACTGACATCACGCTTCCTCCCGTCCTTCTGGCGATGGCGCAGCCCGGTTCCGGGCAGCCGAACCTCTGGGTGCAGCTGTTCCCGTTCGCGCTGATGCTGCTCGTGTTCTACGTGCTGGTGCTGCTGCCCATGCGGCGGCGGCAGCGCAAGGTGCAGGAGTTCCAGGCGGCGCTCAAGGTCGGCGATAAAGTAGTGACGACGAGCGGCATTTACGGACAGATCACGCGCGTCAACGAGAATTCGGTTCAACTGCAGATCGCCGACAAGGTGCGCATCGAAGTGGCCCGCGCCGCCGTCGGCGGCTATCAGGGACAGGAGCCGGTCGTTCAGGCGTCCGGCAGTCTATAGACCATGTACAAGAACCTTCGTTGGAAGCTACTCACCATTGTCGGCGTGGCCGCGCTCGCCACCTGGTCGTTCATGCCGCCGGCGCAGAAGGTGCGTCTCGGCCTCGACCTGCAGGGCGGCGTGCACCTCGTGCTTCAGGTCCACACCGATGACGCGCTGCGCATCGAAACCGAGACGGCCGTCGAGCAGCTGCAGCAGGCCATGGCCGACGCCGGGTTTTCGGCGACCCGGGCCGCGCCCGATGGCTTGACCCGCTTCGTCGTCGAGGGCGTGCCGGCGGCGAACGATCAGCAGTTCCGGCAGATTGCCCAGCAGCAGGTGGAGGCGATGTTCGACCGTGTGAGCGCCGGCGACGGCGGCTACCGGTTCGAGATGCGGCCCAACATGGCGGTGCAGCGCCGCGAGGAGGCCGTCACGCAGGCGATTCAGACCATCGAACGCCGCGTGAACGAGCTCGGCGTCTCCGAACCGGTCGTCGCGCCGTACGGCACGGCGGGCGATCAGATTGTGGTGCAGCTGCCGGGGCTGCGCGACATCGACCGCGCGAAGTCGATCATCCGGTCGACCGCGATGCTCGAGCTCAAGCTCGTCGAAGGCGGGTGGTCGCCCGACGAGGCGTCGCTGCTTCAGCCCTACGGCGGCGTGGTCCCCGAGGGCATGGAAGTAGTCGCAGGTGCGTCCGGCTCGGGTGCCGAGGCGGTCAGCGGCTTCTACCTGGTGCGGCGGAGCGCCGCCATCACCGGCAGCGACCTGCGCAACGCCCGCCCGACGCTCGACGAGTTCAACCAGGCCGCAGTCGGGTTCACGCTCAACAGCGAGGGCGTCGCCAAGTTCAGCCGGGTCACGGGCGAAAACGTGGGCCGGCAGCTCGCCATCGTGCTCGACAACCGGGTGCAGTCGGCGCCGCGCATCGACGAGCGGATTGCGCAGGCCGACGCGCGGATCACGGGCAGTTTCACCCAGCAGGAGGCGAGCGACCTGGCCCTCGTGCTGCGGTCGGGCGCGCTGCCGGCGTCGCTCTCTTACCTCGAGCAGCGGCAGGTCGGGCCCACGCTCGGCGCCGACTCGATTCGCGCCGGCGTCACCGCCTCGCTCACCGGCCTGGCGCTCGTCACGCTCTTCATGCTCGTGTACTACCGGCTGGCGGGCATCAACGCCTTCGTCTCGATCGCGCTGAACCTCGTCATCCTGCTCGGGTTCATGTCGTACCTCGGGGCGGTCATGACCCTGCCGGGCATTGCGGGCTTCATTCTGACCATCGGCATGGGCGTCGACTCGAACGTGCTCATCTTCGAGCGCATCCGCGAGGAGTTGGCGACCAAGAAGGGCGCCCGGCAGGCCATCGCGGCCGGATTCGACCGGGTCTTCATCACGATTGTCGACACCCACGTGGCCTCGCTCATCGCGGCGGCGTTTCTCTTCCAGTTCGGGACCGGGCCGATCCGCGGGTTCGCCACGACGCTCTTTTTCGGTCTCGTCTCGAACGTCTTCACGGCCGTGTTCGTCTCGCGGACGATTTTCGAGTTCATCCTGTCGAGGCGGCCTGCCGGATCCACCCGGCTGAGCATCTGACGGGCCTGGGGTTGCAGCCATGCAGATACTTGCCAACACGAACATCGACTTCCTGAGGTGGCGCTGGCAGGCGCTCGCGCTGTCGGGCCTGGTACTGGCCGCCGGCGTGTCCACGATGTGGGCCCGCGGCATCCCGCTCGGCATCGACTTTTCCGGCGGCACCGCCATCGTCGTCAAGTTCACCCAGTCGGTGAGCGAGGACACGGTCCGGCAGGCGATTGCCGCCGTGCCGGGCGACAAGATCGTGCAGCAGTACGGCCCGCCCGAAGCCAACGAGGTGCTCGTGCGCCTGCCGCTCACCGGCGGTGGTGAGGAAGGCACGATCGACCAGGGAGCCGAGCTCGTGCTGGCCGCCCTTCGCGCCAACGTCGGCGAGATCGAGGTCATGAGCAATGACATCGTCGGTCCGGTCATCGGCGAGGACCTGAAGGAAAAGGGGCTGTGGGCCACGCTCTTCGCGCTCGGCGGCATCCTCGTCTACGTCGGCTTCCGGTTCCGGTTCACGTTCGCCCTGGGCGCCATCGCCGCGGTGTTCCACGACATCCTGATCACGATGGCGTTTCTGACGTGGTTCAACTACGAGCTGTCGCTCAACATCATTGCCGCCATCCTCGCGATAACCGGCTATTCGGTCAACGACACCATCGTCGTCTTCGACCGCGTGCGTGAGAACCAGCGGCTGCTGCGGCGCGAGCCGCTCCGCGACGTGGTCAACCGAAGCGTGAACCAGACGCTCAGCCGCACGATCATCACGTCGGGCACGACGCTGCTGGCCGTCATGTCGCTCTTCGTGCTTGGCGGCGAAGTACTTCGCGGGTTTGCGTTCACGATGATCGTCGGCGTGCTCACGGGGACGTACTCGACCATCTTCATCGCCTCGGCGGTTGCCATCCTGCTGAACCGGCCGAACCGGTCGCAGCTGGCCACGCAAGCCCAGGCCAAGGCCCGGCGGGCCCGGGCCTAGCCGCCCGCCGGCGATCACGACGCGTGGAGCTCATCGAAGCGGCCCTTCTCGGCGTCGTGCAGGGCCTGACCGAGTTCCTGCCGATTTCGAGCTCCGGGCATCTGATCCTCGCTCGGGCGTTCACGGGCTGGAACCCCGACCGGTTCGGGCTGGCGTTCGACATCGCCCTCCATGTAGGCACGCTCGTGGCCGTGCTGGTCTTCTTCCGGGCGGATCTCGTCGCCATGCTGCGGGCGGTGCCGAGGGTCCTCGCGCCGCAGCCGGGGCCGGACGGCCGCCGTATCCGGCTGATTGCCGTCGGCACCGTGCCCATCGTCCTCGTGGGAGGCCTGTGGAATCAGGCGGCCGAGGCCGCCACCAGGACGCCCGCGGTGGCCGCGACGACCCTGCTCCTCGGCGCCGGTCTGCTGTTGCTCATCGAACGCCTGAGCGGCCATCTGGGCAGCGAGGACGCCCTGACGCCCCGGGGGGCGTTCGGAATCGGCGCCGCGCAGGCCCTGGCGCTCGTGCCGGGCGTGTCGCGGTCGGGGGCGACGATCGCCGCCGGGATGCTCTGCGGCCTGCGGCGCGACGCGGCCGCACGGTTTGCCTTTCTCCTGAGCGTGCCGGCCATTCTCGCCGCCGCCGGGAAGGCGACGGTGGATCTCTGGTCGACAGGGTGGGTCGGCGTGGACGTGCCGGTGTTCGCCGTGGGAATGGTCACATCGGCTGTCGTTGGTTATGTGACCGTGAAATACTTCATCCGCTTTCTGGCGACGCATCGGCTGGATGTCTTCGCCTGGTACCGCGTCGGGCTGGCGGCGGTAACGTTCGCCTGGCTTGCTCTGCGGTGAGGTGCCATGTTTCAGTGGTTGCGGCGCAGTTTCGTCGCCGGTCTGGTCGTTACCGTGCCGCTCGCGGTGAGCGTGATCGCGCTCGTCTGGCTGTTTCGCCTGGTCGACGGCGTGACAAGCGGCCTCGACGAGCGGTTCTTCGACCGCGCGATTCCCGGGCTGGGCCTTGCCGTCACGGTCGGCACGATCCTCCTGATCGGGACGCTCGCAACCAACGTGTTCGGGCGGCGGATGGTGCGACGCGGCGAGCGCCTGTTGCTCCAGGTGCCCGTTTTCCGCACAATCTACGCGCCAGTCAAGCAGTTGATCGAGGCGTTCTCACCGGAGAACGAGTTCGGGTTCAAGCGGGTGGTGATGGTTGAGGACCCGGTGCGCGGGTTCGTGCTGGGGTTTCTCACCAAGGAGTTCGTGGTCGACCGCGGGCGGGGGGCCGAGGCGCACCTGGCCGTGTACGTACCGACGAACCATTTGTATCTGGGCGACGTCGTGATTTGTCCTCGCGAGAAGGCGGCGTTCCCGGACTTGACGGTCGAACAGGGCGTCCGGATCTTTCTGACCGGGGGAATGGCCCTGCCGGCACACATGCACGCGGGTCGGTCCAGCGATGAGGCCGGCCCATTAGCAGAGGGTAGTTGAGAGCCATGGAGCAGCAGCTGGTTTACGCACTTGGTTGGGGGGCGCCGCTCGTGGCGGCCATTTTCGCGTTCGTCCTGATTCGCTGGATCACCGCGCAGGATCCGGGCACCGATCAGATGAAGCGGATCGCCGCATTGATTCGGGCCGGCGCCATGGCCTTCCTGAAGGTCGAGTACTCGGTGCTCGCCGTCTTCGTCCTGATCATGGTGGGGCTGCTCGCCGGCTTCCTGCCCGAGCACGGCATGGGCACGGCGATTTCGTTCGTCGTGGGCGCGTCACTCTCGGCCCTGGCCGGCTGGATCGGCATGCGCACCGCGACGACCGCCGCCGTGCGGACCACCAATGCCGCGAGGACGGGACTGGCCGGCGCGCTGCGGGTGGCCTTCTCGAGCGGCGCGGTGATGGGGCTGACCGTCGTGGCTCTGGGCACGGCCGGTCTGACGACGATGTACTGGGCGTTTGGTGGGCTCTCGGGCAACGGCGAACTCGCCATTGCGCAGCTCTTCGGCTTCTCGCTCGGGGCCTCGTCGATCGCGCTGTTTGCGCGCGTGGGCGGCGGGATCTTCACCAAGGCGGCCGACGTGGCCGGGGACCTCTCCGGCAAGGTCGAAGCGGGCATTCCCGAGGACGACCCCCGCAACCCGGCGACCATTGCCGACTCGGTCGGCGACAACGTGGGCGACGTCGCCGGGATGGGCGCCGATCTGTTCGAGTCGTACGTGGGGAGCATCATCTCGTCGATCGCGCTCGCCTGGGCGCTCACGCCGGCCGTGGCCGCCGAGCTCTGGCAGACCTCGGAGGCCGACTTTCCGGTCGTGCAGGGTGCCCTCGTGCTCTTTCCGATCATCCTGTCTGGCGCGGGCATCCTGTCGTCGGTGCTCGGCACGTTCGCGGTCCGCACGAATGACGAGAGGAAGGTGCAGTCGGCGCTCAACCGCGGGATGATTGTCGCATCGGTGCTTGTCCTGGCCGCCGGCTACGTCCTGGTCTCGGTGCTGGCCGTGCCGATGTCGGTGTACTACTGCGTGCTGGCCGGGCTGGGGGCCGGCGTGGCCATCGGGAAACTCACCGAGTACTACACGGCCAAGGACCTGGGTCCGGCCCAGGAGATTGCACGCCAGTCGCAGACGGGACCGGCCACCAACATCATCGCGGGTCTCGGCGTGGGCATGATGTCGACCGGCCTGCCCGTGCTCGTCATCGCCCTGGCCATCTACGTGAGCTTCGAATTCGGCGGCCTGTACGGCATCGCGATCAGCGCCGTCGGCATGCTCTCGACGCTTGGCATCTCACTCGGGGTCGATGCCTACGGGCCGGTGGCCGACAATGCCGGCGGTATCGCCGAGATGAGCCACTGCCCGCCCGAGGTGCGCAAGCGCACCGACTCGCTCGATGCGGTTGGCAACACGACGGCCGCGATCGGCAAGGGCTTCGCCATCGGGTCGGCCGCCCTGACCGCGCTCGCCCTCTTCGCGACGTTCCGGGCGACCGTGGCCGTGACGGTTCAGCAGAACGGCGGTCCCGCGGCCTTCGACCCGCGCGGGCTGTCATTCGAGCTCGACAATCCCAACGTGCTGCTCGGGTTGCTCATTGGCGGCATGCTGCCGTTCATCTTCTCCGCCTTGACCATGAACGCGGTCGGCCGGTCGGCGGGCAAGATGATCGAGGAGGTGCGGCGCCAGTTCAAGACGATTCCCGGCCTGATGGAGGGCACGGCCGAGCCGGATTCGGCCCGGTGTGTCGCCATTTCGACGCAGGCCGCCATCCGTGAAATGATTGCGCCGGGTCTGCTGGCCGTCTCGGCGCCCGTCCTGACCGGATGGCTGTTGGGTGTGGCCGGACTGGCGGGGCTGCTCGGCGGGTCGCTCGTGGCCGGCGTGCTGATGGCCCTCATGATGGCCAACGCCGGCGGCGCCTGGGACAACGCGAAGAAATACATCGAGGAGGGCCATCTGGGCGGCAAGGGGTCTGACGCTCACAAGGCCGCGGTCATTGGCGACACGGTGGGGGATCCGTTCAAGGACACGGCCGGACCGAGCCTGAACATCCTGATCAAGCTCATGACCATCGTGGCGGTCATTTTCGCCCCGCTGGTCGTGGGATGGATGCTCTGAAGCGGTGTGCTCTAGGGCGGGGGTGGCAGGGGGCTGACAGCCGTCGGTGGACCGTTTTCGGGCTGACGGTGTCTAAGATTGACACGAGCTTCGTTGACACCCCTTTTGGGGGCTGACTATAATCGCGACCTTCGTGGTTTGACGATTCGGGCGCGAAGGAGGTTTCAGGGTGCCACGCGAGATGTTCGGCGACATCGCGAATCCCACGATCAAGCTGGGGACCAAGAAGTGGTACACGGTGCCGCTGTCGATCCTCACGCACACCATCGTGCTGGCCGCGCTCATCATCATTCCGCTGCTTGCGACGGACATGATTCCGACCCCGCAATCCGTCATGGCGTTCGTGGCGATGCCGCCGCCCCCGCCGCCCCCCCCGCCGCCGCCACCGCCGCCTGCTCCACCGATGGTGCAGCCGCAGGTGACGAACGTGAATCCCAACGCGGCGCCGATTGAGGCTCCCAAGGAAATCATCATGGATCCGCCGCCGCCACCGCCGCCGCCCAGCCTGAGCATGGCTGGCGCCGTGGGCGGCGTGCAGGGCGGCATCCCCGGAGGGACGCCGGGCGGCATCGTGGGCGGTATCGGTCCCCCCCCGCCGCCTCCGCCGCCGCAGGCGCCCGTCCGGGTCGGCGGTGACATCAAGGAACCCAAGAAGGTCCGTGACGTTCGGCCGGTCTACCCGCAGATCGCCCAGACGGCCAAGGTACAGGGCATCGTCATCATCGAAGCCATCATCGGCAAGGATGGCAACGTCAGGGATGCCAAGGTGCTTCGGTCGGTTCCGCTGCTCGACCAGGCGGCACTCGAGGCCGTCCGGCAGTGGCGGTTCACGCCGACGCTCCTCAACAATGTTCCGGTGGAAGTCGTCATGACCGTCACTGTGAACTTCACGCTGAACTGAGAGGCCAGACCGAGCGGCCGCAACATCGTCGAGTTGACCAGGCAGACCACGCGGGGCTGAACCGGACCCGGATGGCGATTGACCGGACTGCTGCGCATGGTCACAAGCGCGCGACAATCACGTAGCGAGTTTCGGAGGACGGAATGGAAGGCGGAATGAGTCTGATTGACATGTGGAACCAGATGGGCCTCGTCGCCAAGGCGATCGGCGTCATTCTGGTCATCATGTCGATGTGGTCGTTTGGTGTGGCAATCGAGCGGTACTACACGTTTTCACAGGCGCAGAAGCAGTCGAAGCTGTATGCCCCTCAGGTGGCCAAGCACCTCAAGGACGGCCGGCTGAAGGACGCGCTGCAGATCTCGCAGAGCAAGACGTATCAGTACAGTCACCTGGCCAAAGTCGTGCTCTCGGGTCTGCAGGAGTACCAGTTCCAGCATGACACGGGCGGCGTGCTCGAGAAGGACGACATGGTCGATACCGTCCGCCGCGCCATTCAGCGCGCCACGGCCCTCACCGCCAACGACCTCAAGAAGGGCATCCCGTCGCTCGCGACCATCGGCGCGACGGCCCCGTTCGTCGGGCTGCTCGGCACGGTCGTCGGCATCATCACGGCCTTCCAGGGCATCGCGGCCACCGGGTCGGGCGGCCTCGGCGCCGTGTCCGCCGGTATCTCGGAAGCGCTGGTCGAGACGGCGCTCGGCCTCGTCGTCGCCATTCCGGCCGTGTGGATGTACAACTACTTCACGGGCCGCCTCGAGTACTTCAACGTCGAGATGGACAACTCGTCGTCGGAGCTCGTGGACTATTTCATCAAGAAGTCGGTCTAAGGAGTCTGAACCATGGCTATGGATGTTGGCGGCGCCAAAGGCGGCGTCAAATCCGACATCAACGTCACGCCGCTCGTCGACGTCATGCTGGTGCTGCTCATCATCATGATGATCGTCGCGCCCATGCTGCAGCAAGGCGTGACGCTGACGTTACCGACGGCCTTCAATACGGCCGAAAAGCCGGATACGGCCGACCAGACGGTGGTGTACATCGACGCGCAGGCCAAGCTCTATGTCAATGCGCTCGAGGTTACGCCGGAAGGCGCGATCGACCTGTTGCAGGCGTCGCTCGAGAAGCAGGCGGACCGGACGGTCTATCTCAAGGGCGACCGCGAGGCGCCCTACGGGGCCATCATGCGAATGATGGACGTGCTTCGTGAAGCCGGGATCGAGACCGTTGCGCTCATCACCGAGAACCCGAGCACGAGCGCGGCAGAAGGGGGTGCCCAGTAATGGCTCACCCTCACATGCACCATGGCGCGGACAGGGTCGTCAAGGGCAAGCTGCCGGAAGCCTCGGCGGACATGAACGTGACGCCGCTCATCGACGTCCTGCTCGTCCTGCTCATCATCTTCATGGCGGCTCTGCCGCTCACCCAGCGGGGGCTCGACATCAACCTCCCGCTCGAGACGAACGCGGCGCCGCAGCAGACGGAGATCATCAACCAGATCGTCGCGGAGTACGGCGCCGATCACCGCCTGATGGTCAACAAGACCGAATGGACCATCGCCGAAGCACCGGCCAAGTTCCGGGAGCTGTTCACCGCCCGCACGCGTGACAAGACGCTCTTCATCATTGGCGCGCCCAACGTCCGCTACGGCGAGATCATGGCCGTCATCGACGCGGCCGTGGGCGGCGGCGCCGAGAAGGTGGGCATCGTCACCGAGGGCATGCGCCAGGAAGCGCTTCGCGGCGGGGCCGAGGGCGGAGGCCAGTAGCCCACACGGCCGGCCGCTGCGGCCAGCCATAGCCATCCACGGGCCCGGTGAGCGGTGGCGCTCACCGGGCCCGTGGTGTTTCTGCCCGGCCTGAGCCCCATAGCGGTCTGGGGGGACGGGTCTCGCTTGCGCGAGCAAGACCCGTCCCCCTATCGCCCCCACCTCCTCGGCTGGCGCTTCCTGCAGATCGCGTGAGCCGTTTTCGGCCGTTCACACCGAAACGGAAACGGTTCCAGCGCCAGGTCGAGGGCGGGGAGGGGCGCCAGGCCTGGCGGTCTGCCGACAGAAAGGGCACGGGCCCGGCGAGCGCTCGCGCTCGCCGGGCCCGTGCCCTTCTACGTTTGTCGGAGCGGGCTCGTGCGCCTCACGCCGGGGTCAGTTGCCGCCCCCGGATCCCGATCCTGAGCCCGTACCCGTGCCACCCTCTGCCGCAGCCGCATTCTGCTTCGCCTGCAGCTCGATGGCCTTGGCCTGCAGCCTGTCCGCTTCCGCGATGAGCTCCTTCTGGCGGGCCGGGCTGCGCTCGAAGTTGGCCTGCATGCGGAGCAGGATGTTCTTGATGACGAGCGCGTCGACATACTCGCCGTTGATCGCCAGCGCCTTGGTTTCCGACTCGATGCCCTTCATCGTGTAGTCGATGTGTGTCGCGCGGGGCAGCGTCTTGTCCCGGTAGGCCTTGTCCTGGTAGTAGCTGCCGATGACGTGCCAGGCCTCCGGGTTGTTGGGCTCGAGGTCGGCGCGCTTCTGGAAGGCCTCGATCGTCTTCTCGAAGTCACCCTGCCGGTTGTAGTAGCCGGCCTGGATCTGGTATCCGACCGGATCGCTCGGCCGAACGTCGACGGCCTGCTGGAAGAGCGCCTCGGCCTGTTCGTAGTCGCCCTGATCTTCGTACATCTTGGCCAGGGCCTGATAGAAGGCCGGCTCGTCCGGCTGGAGCTCGATGAGCTGCTTGGCGACCGGAACCGCCCGCTCGAAGTCGTTCAGCTTGTCCGGGCCGTAGGCCTGAATCAGGTACTCATAGGCGCGCTGCCGGATGAACTGCTGCTGTTCGCCCTCGGCGCTCTCGAGCTGCTGGATGGCCTTCTCGTAGTATTCGACGGCCTTGGGCAGGAAGCTGTCGTTTTCAACCTCTCCCTTGCGGGCCGGCTTGTAGAGGTTGTCGTATGAGTTCCCGAGGAAGAAGTAGGCAAACCCCAGGATTTCGTTGCTCTCGTCGGGGTTGTGCGCGATGGCAGCCTCGTAGCGCCCGATCGCGGCTCGGTAGTCGGCCTTGTTGTACAGGTTGTTGGCGTCCTGAAAGGCCTTGAGTGAGCGGATGTTGGCGATCGAGTACCTGCCGCAGGCGGCCGTCACCACACCCAGCGCGAGGACGAGCACGGCCATCCTGGTGAATCGAGAGTGCATGTTTTTCCCCTTTCGCCTCCGGGAACCTACTTCGGGAGAAATCTGGTCCGAGACGTCCGGCCAGTATAGTGAACGTCAAAAAACTCCGTCAAGCGACGCCGCCACGCGCTCGGGCACAGTTTGCCCCGTGTTTTCGGGCTCTGCCGGCCCTTTCCGGTATCATGCATCGTGGACGGGCGATGCCCGGCCGTCGACCGGCGAGGCTATTCCCTTAGACACCACTGTTCATGATCCGGTTCGAGGACCTCATCGAGAAGGTACGGGCCGCCAGTCCCGGGGCCGACACGGAGCTGCTGCGCCGTGCCTACGTGTTCTCCGCCTACGAGCACAAAGGCCAGGTCCGGCGGTCCGGCGAGCCCTACCTGGTGCATCCGCTGGAGGTCGCCGACATCCTCGCCGACATGCGCCTCGACGTGGTGGCGATTGCGGCGGGCCTGCTCCACGACATCGTCGAAGACACGCCGACGAACATCGAACGGGTCAGGGATCTGTTCGGCGCGCAGGTGGCCGATGTGGTCGAAGGCGTGACGAAGCTCTCCGCGCTCCAGTTCGCGTCGAGCGAGGAGCGGCAGGCGGAGAGCTTCCGCAAGATGCTCCTCGCCATGGTGGCCGACGTCCGGGTCATCATGGTCAAGCTGGCCGACCGGCTGCACAACATGCGGACCCTGCACCACCTGCCCGAGGATCGGCGCATCCGGATTGCGCAGGAAACCCGCGACATCTACGCTCCGATCGCCAACCGCCTCGGCATGAGCAAGCTCAAGAACGAGCTCGAGGAGCTGGCCTTCAGGCACCTGGACCCGCGCGCCTACAAGATGCTCCACGAGCAGGTCGAGGCCAAGCGGAAGGAGGCCGAGGGCCTCATCGACGACCTGATCGGCCGGTTGCGTGAGAAGCTCGATGAGGCCCAGGTGCCGGTGGTATCGATCGAGGGCCGGCTCAAGCGCCTGTGGTCCATCTACCTGAAGCTGCAGCGCCAGAAGATTCCACTCGACCAGGTGTACGACTTCATCGCGCTGAGGATCATCACGCGCAGCGTCAAGGACTGTTACGGCGTGCTGGGCATCATCCACCAGATGTGGTCGCCCGTGCCTGGTCGCTTCAAGGACTTCATCGCGATGCCGCGCCCCAACGGCTATCAGTCACTCCACACCTCCGTCGTGAGCGAGCGCGGTATTCCGTTCGAAGTGCAGATCCGGGCCGAGGAAATGCACCGGATCGCCGAAGAGGGCATCGCGGCCCACTGGAAGTACAAGGAAGGCCGCGTCGGGTCGCAGCGCGACGAGCAGTACTTCCAGTGGCTCCGGCAACTGCTCGAGTGGCAGCAGGAAGTGCGCGATCCGCGAGAGTTCATGCAGAACCTCAGGGTCGAGCTCTACCCGGAGGAGGTGTACATCTTTACGCCCAAGGGCGAGGTCAAGTCGCTACCGCGCGGCGGGACGCCGGTCGACTTCGCCTACTCGGTGCACACCGACGTCGGTCATCAGTGCGCGGGTGCCCGCGTGAACGGCCGGATGGTACCGCTCAGGACCGCCCTCGAGAACGGGGACATCGTCGAGATCGTCACGCAGCCTGGACACAAACCGAGTCGCGACTGGCTGAACTTCGTCGCGACATCACGGGCGCGGACCAAGATCCGGCAGTTCATCCACGCTCAGGAAAAGGCTCGGAGCATCGAGCTCGGCCGACGGCTGTTCGACAAGGAGATCCGCCGGTTCAACGTCGACAAGGGACTCGTCGACGATGCGGCCCTGGCGAGGGTGGGTGCCGACTTCGGCGCTCCGAAGGCGGAGGACCTGCTCGCGGCGATTGGCTATGGGAAAGTGACGGCCAAGACGGTCCTCGCCAGGCTCGTCGGCCCGGACGCGCTCCGCGAGCGGCCGCCTGACGGTACGCTCGCGACCGTCGTCAAGCGCGTGCTCGGCTCGGGAGCCGACGAGAAGATCAAAGTGCGCGGCGTCGACGATCTGATGGTGTTCCGGGCGCGATGCTGCAATCCGATTCGCGGGGAAGCGATCGTCGGCTACGTGACGAGGGGCAAGGGCGTGTCGGTTCACGCAGCTACCTGCCCCAACGTGCTGAATCTGTTGTACGACCCCGAGCGCCGAATGGAGGTCGAGTGGGACAAGGGCAAGGACGCGCTGCCTTACACCGTCCGCCTCAAGATCGCCGTGGAGGATCGCCGCGGCATTCTCGCGGAGGTCAGCAGCCGCATCGCCGGCATCAATACGAACATCAAGGATGTCGAGGCCACCGTAGGCCCGGACCAGCAGGGTTCCATCCGGATGACCGTCGAGATCTCTGACCTCAAGCACCTCGAGAAGGTGATGAAGGCGATTCGGGGTGTCGACGGTGTCGTGGCGGTCGAACGCGCCAGCCGGTAGCGCGCCCCCGGCCGGGTCGGCTGCCCGGGCCGGTCAGTCGAGCTTGGCGATCAGGTCGATCTCGACCCGCACACCCTTGGGGAGCGCCGCGGCCTGGACGGTGGCCCGGGCCGGCGCCGGCGGTGAGAAATAGCCAGCGTAGACCTCGTTCATGGCCGCAAAATCTGCCATGTCCGCCAGATAGACGGTGGTCTTCACGACGTGCCCGAACCCGGCCCCGGCGGCGGCCAGGATGGCAGCCAGGTTATCGAAGACCCGCCGGGTTTCCTCGGCTATCGTGCCCGACACGAGGGTGCCCGTCGCCGGGTCGAGGGGAATTTGTCCAGAAACGAAGAGAAATCCCCCGGCGGCGATGGCCTGGCTGTACGGGCCAATGGCAGCCGGGGCGTTGGTGGTGGCCACAGCCTTTCGCATGGGGCTCAGGCGACCTTGGTGACCTTGTTGGACCGGATGCAGCGGGTGCACACCCGAATGCGCCGGATGCCGCCATTGACGACCGCCCGGACCCGCTGGAGGTTCGGCTCGAAGCGGCGCGACCGGACGTTGTGCGCGTGACTGATCGTCCGGCCGTACACCGGCTTCTTTCCACAGATTTCACACTCTTTGGCCATCACTTTGCCTCACGGCGGCGACTCTTTTCCGCCACTCGAAACGTCCAAGTATAGCAAACCGGCCGCGCCGTTGGCCGGGACCGGGCCGGCGGGAGCGGATAGAACCAATTCCGGCGCGTTGAACGTCTAAGGGGTGTGACCAGGGGGCCCTCGGTTCCCGGTCCCGGAAGTGAGCCACTTCCGTGGTGAAGAAACGACACGGCCGACGCAATTTGCGGACGCTGATTGAAGATTTCCTAGCCCGAGTGGGAGGGCCGCCTTGGCATCCCAATTGCTAGGCAAACTGGTACTTGACGGGGTTTTTTGAGGGGGAGAAGGGAGACGGTCATGAGCCGACGCATCAAGAAGGCCGAGGTGGCTGCCGACCGCCATGTCGAGCTGAAGCGCATTCTTGAGGAGCGACGTCGCGAGATCCTCAGCGAAGTGCAGGAGAAGATGCGTGACGTGCGGACCGAGGGCGCCTCAGGCGAAGGGCAGGGAGTGCTCGACGCCGCTGAAACGTCCGAGGCGGACATTCAGGACGACATCGAGTTCGCGCTGCTGCAGCTGAAGGCCGAGACGCTCCAGCGAATCGACGAGGCACTTGCGCGCCATGCAGAGGGCACCTACGGCGACTGTTTCGAGTGCGGCGAGGAAATCTCGGAGCGCCGGCTGCGGGCACTGCCCTTCGCGGTTCGATGCCGGGAGTGCGAGGAAGAACGCGAGGTGGCCGAGCGGCGCGAGCGCATGGTGAGTCAGCGGCGCGCGGCAGGTTCGCTGATAGACCTGACCTGATTCGGCACCCTTTACGCCGACGATCGTAAAGGTCCCGCCGATGGCGGGACCGTGCGATACCCACCATCGGCATCGGTAATTCGACGACGAATTCCGGGCGCGGAGTGTCCGCGCCCCGCGGGGCGGCCGGGTCGCCCCGCGCGAGGAGGCCATGATGACCGACCAGGCTGGACCGGTTTCGCCAGGCACAGAGCCGGGGCATGCCGTGCCGTCGAACGTGCCGGCGCTGCCACTTCGCGATACGGTGCTGTTTCCGAACTCCTTCATGCCGCTGGCCGTCGCACGGCCGAGCTCGGTGCGTCTCGTCGACGAGGCGATCGCGGCCGGCAAGCTCATTGGTGTCTTCACTCAGCGGGATCCGTCGCACGACGATCCGGGCCAGGAGGACC
This sequence comes from uncultured Acidobacteriota bacterium, assembly GCA_963752045.1. GTDB lineage: Bacteria > Acidobacteriota > Vicinamibacteria > Vicinamibacterales > SCN-69-37 > DATKDF01. The sequence goes on from CAVVWN010000008.1 coordinate 562,891, forward strand.
TCTATCCGATCGGCACGCTGACGCACGTCCACAAGATGTTCAAGCTGCCCGACGGCAGCCTCAGGCTGATCGTCCAGGGGCTCTCCCGGCTTCGGCTGGGCACCATCACGTCGAGCGATCCGTACCTGCGAGCGGACGTCACCGAAGCCGAGGACATCGTCCACGGCGAGGACGCGCTCGAGGTCGACGCCCTGCAGCGTAACGTGCGGACGAACTTCCACCAGGTCGTCCAGCTCTCGCCCGTGCTGTCGGACGACCTGACGACGCTCGCCGCCAACATCGTCGATCCGAGCCGGCTCTCCGACTTCGTGGCGTCGAGCCTGAGCTCGCTCACGACGGCTGCCCGGCAGGACCTGCTGGCCACGCTCGACGTGCGCGCGCGCCTGAACCAGCTCAATCGGATTCTGACCAAGGAGCTCGAAGTCCTCGAGCTGGGCTCGAAGATCCAGTCCCAGGTGCAGTCCGAGGTTGGCCGCAACCAGCGCGAGTACCTGCTGCGCGAGCAGATGAAGGCCATCCAGAAGGAACTCGGGGAAGGGGATGACCAGGCGCGCGAGATCGACGAGCTCCGGGAGCGCATCGACGCAGCCGGCATGCCGGACGACGTCAAGAAGGAAGCCGTCCGCGAGCTGGATCGGCTGTCGAAGATGCCGGTTGCGGCGGCCGAATACACGGTGGCGCGCACCTACATCGACTGGCTGATCACGCTGCCGTGGTCGGTGCGCAGCGACGAATCCATCGACCTCGCGCACGCACAGCAGGTGCTCGACGCCGAGCACTCCGGTCTGCACCGGGCCAAGGACCGCATCCTGGAATACCTGGCCGTTCGCAAGCTCAAGCCCGACGTGAAAGGGCCGATTCTCTGCTTCGTGGGGCCTCCGGGCGTGGGCAAGACGTCTCTGGCCCGGTCGATCGCCTCGTCGATCGGACGGAAGTTCGTGCGCGTGTCACTGGGCGGCATGCGCGACGAAGCGGAAATCCGTGGGCATCGCCGCACGTATATCGGGGCGCTGCCGGGCCAGGTCATTCAGGGGCTCCGGCGCGCCGGAGCGCGCAATCCGGTGTTCATCCTCGACGAGATCGACAAGCTCGGGGCCGACTTTCGGGGCGACCCGGCATCGGCGCTGCTCGAGGTGCTCGATCCCGAGCAGAACCATGCCTTCCGCGACCACTATCTCGACGTGCCGTTCGACCTGTCGGAGGTGCTCTTCATCACGACGGCCAACGTGCTCGATACGATTCCTCCGCCCCTGCGCGATCGGATGGAGGTACTCGAGATCGCGGGGTACACCGAAGAGGAAAAGGTCCAGATCGCGCGCGAGCATCTCATCACGAAGCAGGTCGTGAACCACGGCCTCGCGGTCGAGGAGGTCAGCTTTTCCGACGACGCCGTCCGTCACATCGTGCGGGGCTACACCCGTGAGGCGGGCGTGCGGAGTCTCGAGCGCGAGATCGGCGCCATCTGCCGGAAGATCGCCAGACGCCGTGCCGAGGGACAGACGGGTGCCGTGGTCGTCACTCCCGTGGTCATCGAGGACATGCTCGGCGCGCCCCGGCACATCGAAGAAGAGCTTCGCGACCGCACGCGCGACCCGGGCGTGGCAATCGGCCTCGCCTGGACCGCCGTCGGCGGCGACGTGCTCTTCATCGAAGCGTCGCGCATGGCCGGCAGCAACCAGTTGACGCTCACCGGTCAGCTCGGCGACGTGATGAAGGAGTCGGCCCGGATCGCGCTGTCGTGGTTCCGCGCCCACGCCGCCCGGTACGGCGTGGATCCCAACTTCTACAAGGACGCGGAGATTCACCTGCACGTCCCCTCAGGAGCTATTCCAAAGGACGGTCCGTCGGCCGGCATCACGCTCGTGACGGCGCTCGCTTCAGCGCTCTCGGGCCGGCCCGTGCGGCCGGACCTCGCCATGACGGGCGAAATCACCCTCTCGGGGCGCATCCTGCCGGTCGGAGGCATCAAGGAGAAGGTGCTGGCGGCGCGCCGAGCCGGCATCAGGGACGTGATTCTGCCCAGGCAGAACGAGAAGAACGTCCGCGAAGATCTCACCGACGATCTGCGGAAGGGCCTCGTGGTCCACTATGTGGACGAAATGGACGAGGTCCTCGCGCTGGCGCTGACCCCGGCCGGGCAGGGCCGAGCGACGACGCGCGTCGCCCGGATGAGCGACGTGCCCAACTAGCCGCTATAGCGGTTTGCAGGAAGCGCCCACCGAAAAGGAGGGGGAGATTTGCACAGGAGAGGGACGGGTCTCGCTTGCGCGAGCAAGACCCGTCCCCCTCCTGTGCAAATCTCCCCTTCCCGTGCGGCTACAGAGAACTGCAAACCGCTATAGCCGCTAGCCGATCAGGTGGAGGCCGCAGATGGTCTTCATGTCGCTGATGACGCCACCCCGGATCATCCGCCGTACGTCGGCAACGCTGAACGCCCGCGGCTCGATCTGCTCGTCCTCATCGCCGGCGACCGGGCGGGCCGGCGGCCTGAGCCCCGTGCAGCGGTAGAAGATCATCCGCTCGTCGCAGAAGCCCGGCGTCGGGAAGAACGTGCCCAGGCGCTCGATATGGGCCGCGCGCAGGCCGATTTCCTCGGCGCATTCGCGGCGCGCCGCCCGGTCCGGTCGTTCACCCGGCTCGAGCGAGCCGGCCGGCAGCTCCCAGATCCATCGCCCGATGGCCCACCTGAACTGGCGAATCAGGATGACCGACCCGGGTGTCGGCTGCGGCACGAGGACCACCGAGCCTCGATGCCGAACGACGTCGTAGACGGCGCGGTGGCCGCTCGAGAGCGTGACCGCCTCTCGCGTCACGTCGAAGATCGGGCCTCGAAAACGAACCGTCCGCGAACGTCGGACCGGAATGGAGCGCTCGTCCATCGGTGCAGTTCCTTTCAACTCTCCGGATGCCTGGATGTGAGCCGGAGGTCGCTCACGATCGCGTCGAGGTCCGCCGGGAGCGGCGCATCGAACACCATCCGGACGCCCGTGCGGGGATGCCGGAACGCGAGTCGCGTGGCATGGAGGAACGGCCGGCCCACGCGCGACGCCGGGCGCAGCCGGACGGCGACGTCTTTGCGGCCGCCCCCGTAGAGCGCGTCGCCGACGACCGGATGCCCGGCTTCGCTCAGGTGCACGCGAATCTGATGCGTGCGTCCGGTGGCGATACGAACGCGGACCAGCGTCACGCCCCCGAGCGGCTCAGCATCGACGACGGTGGAGAGGGCCGTCCGTCCACGGTCCGAACGCCCCGACATCTTGAGACGGTGCCGCGCATCACGCCCAACCGGCGTATCGATGACCTGGCCGGCCGACCCGGTTCCCCAGACGAGGGCGAGGTACTCCTTCTCGACTTCACGTTCCTGGAACTGACGCGCGAGGTCGCGGTGCGCGGCGTCGTGCTTGGCGATGACCATCAGTCCCGAGGTGCCCCGATCGAGACGGTGCACGATGCCGGGACGCTCCGTCCCGCCGATGCCGCTCAGGCCTCCAACATGATGCAGCAGCGCGTTGACCAGGGTGCCGCTGGCGTGCCCGGCGCCCGGATGCACCACCATGCCGGCCGGCTTGTCGATCACGGCCAGGTCCTCGTCGTCGTACACGACCGTCAGGGGCAGGTCCTCCGGGCGGGGGCGCGCGGCGGCAGGTGGGGGGACATGGACGTCCACGCGAAGGCCGGCATCGACCAGGCGCGCCGGTTTGGCGCTGCCGGTCGACACCGCGACGTGTCCGTCCCGAATCAGCTGCTGAACGCGGGCCCGCGAGAGGTCTGGCAGGTGACGGGCCACGAACTGATCGAGCCGCAGTCCCTCGTCCGCGGCGGTTACGACCAGCCGGCGGTCGCTGGCCGCCTCGGCCGCCATCTCAGGCCGTCGCGCGCGCGCGCAGGCGCCACAGCATGAACAGGCTCACCGGCACGATCACCACCGAGACGAACTGCGAGGTCGACAGGCCCATCATCGCGCCTCGGGGATCGCCGCGGAACATCTCGACGACGAATCGCGAGATTCCATAGAGCAACATGTAGCCCCAGAACGTCCGTCCGGGGAACGGCCGGCCGCGCCGCTCGGTGACGAGCAGCAGAATCAGGATCAGCGTTTCGGCGCCGGCGTCGTAGAGCTGTGTCGGATGGAGCGCTTCGTTGAGCGGAGTGCCGACGTTTGCCGCCGCAGCCGGGTCGGTGAACGTGATGCCCCAGGGCAGATCGGTGGGACGGCCGTAACAGCAGCCGGCCAGCAGGCAGCCGAACCGGCCGACGATGTGTCCGAGGGCGATACCCGGCGCGATGAGGTCCGCCGTGGTCCAGAGCGGCAGTCGGTACCGGCGGACGAGCACGATGGCGACGGCGAGCGCGCCCAGCAGGCCGCCGTAGAAGACACCGCCGGCCCGGACGAGCGAGAAGAGCTCACGAGGCTGGGACAGGAAGTAGTCGAGGTCGACGACGACGAGCATCAGCTTCGCGCCGACGAGCGCGGCGATGATGAGGTAGATGCCCAGGTCCATGACCTTCGTGCCGTCCAGCCCGGCGCGGCGGGCCCGCACAACCGCCAGCTGGAGGCCCGCCAGATAGGCAAGGGCCAGGAGTACGCCGTACGAGTAGACGGGCCACCCGCCGATCTCAAACAGAATGGGATGCATGTCGGCTCACCAATAGCAGGTCGACGAACACGAGAATCGCTCCAATCGTAATCGAGGCATCCGCGACGTTGAAGGCCCAGAAGTGCCACGAGCCCCAGTACACGTCGACGAAGTCGGTGACGTAGCCCAGGCGGAGCCGGTCGATCAGATTGCCGAGCGCGCCACCGAGGATGACTGACAGTCCCAGCCGGGCGAGTCGCTCCTCGGGTCGAATGTGCCGGGCGTAATAGGCGATGCCGACGAGCGCGCCGAGTGCCAGGAGCGTCGTCACGAGCTTCTGGTAGGAGCCGTCCAGGTTGTTGAGAAAGCCGAATGCCACCCCGGGGTTGTGGACGTGAACCAGGTCGAGAAAGTCGGGGATGACGCGGACGCTGCCGAAGAGGGGAATCGTCGCGATGATCGCCAGTTTCGAGGCCTGGTCGGCGGCGATGATGGCGCCGACCAGCCACCAGCGCACGCCAAGCCCGGTCGGTGCGATGACAGGGGCAGTCTCGATCGGTGCTCCGGTCGCGGCGGAAGGCGCTTCGGTCGTGCCAGTCAGGCCCGGCTCGTTTCCGGCGCTGGTTTCAGGCTGGTGCACGAACGCCTCCGAGCGCGTCGGCGCAACGCCCGCATATTCCCGCGAGCTCTCCAGAGGGAACCAGGTCGGTGACGAAGCGCCAGCAGCGTGGGCACTTGTCGCCAGGGGCCCGGCTGACGGTGACCGTCGGCTCCCCCTCGGCCAGCCGCTCGACGGTCACGGCCGACGTGATGAACAGGAGCGGCAGGTCGTCGCGGTGGTGCTCGAGCAGGCCGGCCAGCTCGCCCGAGGCCGCAACGGTGACGTGGGCCGAGAGCGCGTTGCCGATGTCCTTCCGCTGGCGGGCGGTTTCGAGCGCCGCGTTGACGAGGCCCCGGACCGCGAGGAGCCGCGCCCACCGCTCCTCGAGATCGTCATCGACGTGCGCGTCGACCGCGGCCGGGAACTCGGCGAGGTGCACGGACGAATCCCGGGGGCCTGGCAGTCGACGCCAGACTTCGTCCGCTGTGACCGGGAGGATGGGCGCCATCAGGCGCGCCAGCCCGTCGGCGATCACGAACTGGACCGTCTGTGCCGAGCGCCGCTCGCGCGAGTCGGCCCGGTACGTGTACAGCCGGTCCTTCGACACGTCGAGATAGAAGGCGCTGAGGTCCACGGTGACGAGCTCGTTGACCGCCTGGAAGATGTCCTGGAACTCGAAGGCAGCGTAGGCCGCCAGCACCCGTCGTTTGAGGTGCTCGAAGTGCGCGAGCGCCAGACGGTCCACCTCGAGCATCGAGCCCACCGGCACCTGGTCGACGGCCGGATCGAAGTCGTACAGGTTCGCCAGGAGGTACCGGAACGTGTTGCGGATCTTCCGGTAGGCTTCGACCGTTCGCGCGAGGACCTCCCGGCCGAGCCTGATTTCGTCGCGATAGTCGACCATGGCCACCCAGAGCCGGAGCACTTCCGCGCCCGAGTCCTTGACAACCTGCTGCGGTGAGACGACGTTGCCGAGCGACTTCGACATCTTGCGCCCCTGCTCGTCGACGACGAACCCGTGGGTGAGCACCGCCCGATAGGGCGCCCGACCCCGGGTGCCGACGCCGACGAGCAACGACGACTGAAACCAGCCGCGGTACTGATCGCTGCCCTCCAGGTAGAGGTCGGCGGGCCAGGTCAGGTCCGGCCGGCGCGCGAGCACGGCTTCGTGGCTCGATCCCGAGTCGAACCAGACGTCGAGGATGTCCCGCTCGGCTTCGAACGAGGCGCCCCCGCAGGACGGACACGCCAGCCCGTCGGGCAGGAAGGCGTCGACCGGCTTTTCGTACCAGGCGTCGGCGCTTTCGGCCTCGAAGATGTCGGCGGCGCGGCCGACAAGCTCGGTCGTGATGACCGAATGCCCGCAGGCCGTGCAGGCCACGGCGGGAATCGGCACGCCCCAGGCCCGTTGCCGCGAGATGCACCAGTCGGGCCGGCTCTCGAACATGCCGGCCATTCGTTCCCGGCCCCAGGCCGGGATCCACGTCGTGCGGGCGCACTCGGCGATGGCGGCCTTGCGGAGCGGGTCCATCCGGATGAACCACTGCGAGGTCGCGAGGAAGATGACCGGCTGGTGGCATCGCCAGCAGTGGGGATACGAATGCTCGAAGTCCGAACGGGCCCACAGCCGGCCCGCTTCGGCGAGGGCCGCCTCGACGGCGGGGTTCGCCTCGAAGACCTTGAGCCCGCCCACGACGGGCAGGTCTTCGTCGAATCTGCCGTGACGCCCGATCGGCGCGTAGATGTCGAGACCGTACTTCACGCCCGTGGCGAAGTCGTCGGCGCCGTGGCCCGGTGCCGTGTGGACCACGCCGGTGCCCTGGTCCAGCGTGACGTAGTCGGCCAGCACGGCGAGTGAGTCGCGGTCGTAGATCGGATGACGGAAGCGCAGGCCCTCCATCGCGCGGCCCTTGAACGTGGCGAGCTTGCGCGGGAAGGCCCGGTCCACCGCCTGTGAGACCTGCGCGGCGAGCGCGTCGGCCACGATGAGCGCCCGGCCGTCGACCTCGTAGGCGGCGTACTCGAAGTCCGGATGAAAGGCGACCGCCAGGTTCGACGGAATCGTCCAGGGCGTGGTCGTCCAGATGAGAATCGAGGCCGGCCGCCCGGCGAGCGCCGGCACGCGCGCGGCGAGCGATGGCTCGTCAGCCTCAGACAGTGGAAACTCGACGTAGATCGACGGCGACGTGTGCGGCTCGTACTCGACCTCGGCTTCGGCGAGCGCCGTGCGGCAGCGGAGGCACCAGTGCACGGGCTTCTTGCCTTTGTAGACGAGGTCCTTCGAAACGAACGCGCCGAGGGCCCGGACGATGGCGGCCTGGTAGTCGGGCGTCATCGTCAGGTACGGGTGGGCCCAGTCGCCGAAGACGCCGAGTCGCTTGAAGCCCTCGCGCTGCGACGCGACGAACCGCTCGGCGTAGGCTCGGCAGGCCCGCCGGAAGTCGACCGGCGACCGGTCCTTGCCGGCCGCGCCGCCCTCCCGCTCGACGTTGAGCTCGATGGGCAGGCCGTGGCAGTCCCAGCCCGGGACGTACGGCGCGTCGAATCCGGCCATGCTCCGCGACTTGACGACGAAGTCCTTGAGGATCTTGTTGAGCGCGTGCCCGTGGTGAATCTCGCCGTTGGCGTACGGCGGTCCGTCGTGCAGCACGAACCGCGGCGCGCCACGGCGTTTCTCGCGCAGCGCCCCGTACAGGTCGGCGGCATCCCAGCGGGCCAGCGCCTCCGGCTCGGTCGAGGGCAGGTTGGCCTTCATCGGGAAGTCCGTCCGAGGCAGATTCAGGGTGTCTTTCCAGTCGCGCATAAGCAGGCCGAAACCATCATTCTATAATTGGAGCGCTTGGCCAGCACGGTCGCAGTCTTCTTCGACGTCGATTTCACCTTGATTCACCCCGGCCCGAGGTTCCAGGGCGAGGGGTACCGGCAGAGCTGTGCCGAGGAGGGGATCACGGTCGATCCGTCCCGCTTCGAGTCGGCCGTCCGGATGGCGTCCTCGGCGCTCGACTCGGCCGACCAGCTCTACGACGACGCCATCTTCATCAACTACACCCGGCGCATCATCGAGCTGATGGGCGGGACCGGCCCGGCCGTACTCACTGTGGCCAGGCGGCTCTACGAAGAGTGGGCCGAGCACCAGCACTTTGCCCTCTACGAGGACGTCCCCGGAAGCCTCCGGGTCCTTGCGACGTCGGGCGTCCGGCTGGGCCTGATCTCCAATTCCCACCGATGCCTGGACTCCTTCCGGTCCCACTTCGAGCTCGACGGCCTCATCTCGGTGACCGTCTCGTCGCTCGAGCACGGCTTCCTGAAGCCGCATCCGAGCATCTTCCGGACGGCCCTCGAACGCGCCCGGGTCCGCGCCGACGAAGCCGCGATGGTCGGCGACAGCCTGGCGCACGACGTTGACGGCGCGCGGAGCGTCGGCATGCGCGGCATCCTGCTCGTGCGAGGCGGTGATGCGCCGGCCGTCGAGTCCGGGATCGACGTCATCCGGACGCTCACCGAGCTCCCGGCGCTGCTGGATCACTGATGCCGCCCGTATTGCGAGACCTGAAGACGCTCGAGGACTGCCGCGCCGTCGTGGACCTCCAGGTGACGGTGTGGGGCCACGACATGGAAACGGTGCCAGCCGGGGTCCTGCTTGTCTCCGCCAAGCGCGGCGGTATCCTCATCGGCGCGGAGGAAGACGGCCGGCTGGCCGGATTCGTCTGGTCGATGCCAGGCTTGCGGGGTGAGGTCAGGTCGCACTGGTCCCACATGCTGGCCGTGCTTCCGGAATTTCGCGGGCGCGGTGTGGGAGAGGCGCTCAAGCTCGAGCAACGGTTACGAGCGCTCGCGCAGGGCACCGACCTCATCGAGTGGACGTTCAATCCTCTGCAGGCGGCCAACGCCCATCTCAACTTCGTGAGGCTCGGCACAACCGCGAGCGAGTACCTGGTGAACGTATACGGCTCGCTGAGCGGTCCGCTCCATCGGGGCACGCCGACCGACCGCCTGATTGCCGAATGGTGGATTCGCCACCCGCGCGTCGAAAGTCGTCTCGCCGCGCGGTCCGCGACGGCCGCCCTGCCGAACACCGAGCTGCTCGGCGCGCCGCGCGTCATCGAGACGGCAGAGTCTGGCGGATGGGTGACGTCCGGCCATGTCGACACGGACGTCGTTGGCAGCGGCGTGCGCATCCCGGTGCCGCCCAGGTTCGGCGAGATGCAGCAGCAGGCGACCGAGCTCGCGGTTGCCTGGCGCCTGGCGACGCGCCAGGCGTTCCAGGCGTACTTCAGCCGCGGGTATCAGGCCGTGGACTTCCTTCTCGACCGCGCGTCTGGCGGAGGGGAGTACGTCCTCACCCTGGCGGCCAGGTGAGCGGTCTTCCGCCAAGGACGTGCAGGTGGATGTGAAAGACGGTCTGGCCGGCGCCGGCGTTGGTGTTGAACACCGTGCGGAACCCCGAGTCGGCGTATCCGCGAGTCCTGGCTATCGCCGCTCCCGTCCGCACGAGCGCGCCGACAAGTCCATCGTGGTCCGCTTCGAGGTCGTTGAGCGTCGCCACGTGGGTCTTGGGCACGACCAGCACGTGCATGGGGGCCTGAGGGTTGATGTCTTCGAAGGCGATGATCCGCTCGTCTTCGTAGACTTTCGACGCGGGAATCTCGCCGCTGACAATCCGGCAGAAGAGGCAGGTGGCCATGGCCGATTATCCCCGCAAAATCGCCCTGGAGGTCACCTGCGTTCGGCAACGACGACGCGGGGGCGCGAGCCGAGGTCCCGCTCGACGGCCACCACGGTGAGGCCAGCGGCGGCGACGAGTCGGGAGGCGGACTCGGCCTGATCGAAACCAATCTCGAAGACCAGTCGACCGCCCGGAACGAGTTGTCGGGCTGCCGCCTCGACGAGGCCGCCAACGACGGCAAGCCCGTCAGGGCCGGCGAAGAGCGCGAGGTGAGGTTCGTGTTCCACGACGTCGGCCGGAAGCGTGTCACGGTCCGTCTGGCGCACGTAGGGCGGGTTGGAGATGATGACGTCCGGCCTGTCGTCGAGGCCGGCAAGGAGCGAGCCTTCGCGGAACCCGACTCGGGAAGACACGCCGAGCCGCCGGGCGTTCTCGCGGGCCACCGCGAGCGCCGCTCGCGAGACGTCCGTGGCGACCAGACGGGAGTCGGGCCGTTCGGCAGCGACCGTGATCGCCAGACATCCGCTGCCCGTGCCGACGTCGACGACGAGCGGGGCGCGACGCGCCATCTCGTCGAGGCAGCCGAGCGCGGCGGTCGCCACCGCTTCGGTATCAGGCCGGGGAATGAGCACGGCCGGCGTGACGAGAAACGGCCGCCCATAGAACTCGCGCTCCCCGACAATGTAGGCCACCGGTTCGCGCCGGGCGCGACGCTCAATCCAGGCATGCAGGCGGGCGGCGAAGTCAGCGGAGGCCTCGGCTTGCCCGTCGACGAGCCACCGCGCGGCGTCCCAGCCCAGAATGGCCCTGGCCAGCACGGCCACATCGACACCGGCGGCTTCCGGGGCGATGCCCGCCTGTTCGAGCCGGCGCCGGGCGCCGTGCGCGTGCTCCTGATAGGTCACGGTCTCCCGGGACGGCTCAGCCGCCGACCGGCGCGTTCTCGGTCACCGCCTTGAGCTGGGCGGCCTGCTCGTGCGTCAGCAGTTCTTCGAAGAGCGCATCGAGGTCGCCTTCGAGCGCAGCCTGCAACTGGTGGATCGTGAAGTTGATGCGGTGATCGGTGATCCGGTTCTCCTTGAAGTTGTAGGTCCGGATCTTCTCCGAGCGGTCTCCGGTGCCGACCTGCCCGCGCCGCTCCTTCGCGATGGCGTCCTGCTGCTTGCGCAGTTCCATCTCGTAGAGGCGCGATCGCAGCACTTTCATCGCCTTCTGGCGGTTCTTGATCTGCGATTTCTCGTCCTGCTGCGAGACCACGAGGCCCGTCGGAAGGTGCGTGATCCGTACGGCGGAGTACGTCGTGTTGACGCTCTGTCCCCCGGGTCCGCTCGAGCAGAAGGTGTCGACGCGAAGGTCCTTCGCGTCGATCTGGACATCGACTTCCTCCGCTTCAGGGAGCACGACGACGGTGGCGGTGGAGGTGTGTATCCGTCCGCTCGCTTCGGTCGTCGGCACCCGCTGCACGCGGTGCACGCCGCTCTCATGCTTGAAGCGGCTGTACACGCCCCGGCCCTCGATCGTCAGGATCACTTCCTTGAGGCCGCCGACGCCGGTCTCGCTCGAGGACAGGACCTCGACCTTCCACTTCTGGCGTTCGGCGTAGCGCGAGTACATCCTGAACAGGTCCGCGGCGAAGAGCGCCGCCTCGTCGCCACCGGTTCCAGCCCGGATCTCCATGACGACGTTGCGTTCGTCGTTGGGGTCCTTCGGGATGAGCAGAACGCGGATGTGGTCCGAGAGGGAGGCCAGCCGCGTTTCGAGGCTCGGGAGCTCTTCTCGGGCGAGGGCCTGGAGCTCGGGGTCGTCGGAGGCAGCGAGGTCACGGGCGTCGCTGAGCTCCCGATCGAGCTCGTCGTAGGTGCGATAGGCGTCGACGAGGTCCTGCAGCTCGGCAAGGGCCTTCGAGTGGGTGCGGTAGGTTGCCGGGTCGGCCTGCACGGCCGGGTCCGCCACAAGACCGGTCAGCTCCTCGTATCGAGACACGACCGATTTCAGCTTCAGGATGATGGCCGGGGTCAACGGCACGGATGCGCTCCTCCCGAGACCGGAGGCAGAAACGCCACCTCGTCTCCTTCTGTCACCGTCGTCGTCATCCGTGCGAAGTCTTCGTTCAGCGCGCAGGAGACCAGTCGCTCAAAGGGACCGAGCGATGCATGCTCGGCGACGACGGCGTGCCACACATCGCGTACCGTCGCGGGAGATGGCACGTCACACGTCAGGGCCTGCCGCCCGGCCAGGTCCCGGAGGCGCGCGAAGAGCTGCACGGTCACGCGCACGCCAGATCCCGCGCCTGCTGACGCGCAGCCACGTCGTCCGGGTCGGCAACCGACCCTTCGACCCAGGCCTCGCCGTCCTCGAAGAACTCGTGCTTCCAGATGGGCACGATCTGCTTGACACGCTCGATGGCGTACCGGCAGATCTGAAAGGCCTCGGCCCGGTGCGCGGCCGCGGCGGCGACCACGACACTCGCCTCGCCGACCTCGAGGCGGCCAACCCGGTGCTGAATGGCCAGAAGTCCGGCAGGCCAATACTCGGCAGCCTCGGCGACGATGAGCGCCATCGCACGGCGGGCGAGGGGGGCGTACGCTTCGTAGTCGAGGTGACGGACGCGCCGGCCCTGGTGGGTGGCGCGCACGACGCCGACGAACGAGCACACCGCGCCGCAACCTTCGCCGACTCGACGCGCGTCGGCTTCGAGCGCGGCGACGAGCGACTCGACCGACAGCGGAGCGTCGAGGAGCGCGACTCGCGAGGACGACATCGCTTCAGTATAGCCGCGGGATTCGGCCGGGCCGCCGATGCGCGTGTCCAGCCTGTGCCCGATCAGGACGGAAAGTGCTGGAGCGGGCCGTGGCCACGCCCGAGACCCGGTGCTTGTTCGATGGCGCGCGTGACATAGGCCTTGGCGCCCCTGACCGCGTCGTGGAGGCTCTCTCCCGTCGCAAGGCGCGCGGCGATGGCGGCCGACAGCGTGCACCCGGTGCCATGCGTGTGCGGACTTTCGATGCGTTCGCTCCGCAGTTCGATGATCGACTCCGAGTCGGCGAAGACATCGATTGCCGCACCGTCGAGATGCCCGCCCTTGACGAGCGCCGCCGCCGCGCCGAGCCGGACGAGCTCGATGGCGGCCGCACGCTGGTCGGCCAGCGTCGCGACCGGGCGCCCGGTCAGCACGGCCGCTTCGGGGGCATTTGGTGTGACGATCGTCGCAAGGGGCAGCAGGCGTCTCCGCAATGCGTCGACGGCATCGTCGGCAAGCAGCCGGGCGCCTCCTTTGGCCACCATGACCGGATCGAGGACCACCGGCCCGAGCCCATGTCGTTCGATGGCGGCCGCAACCGTCTCGATGATGGCGGCCGTTGCCAGCATGCCGACCTTCACGGCATCGATGGGCAGGTCAAGGGCGACGGCGTCGATCTGGGCCGCCACGAGCGCGGGCTCGAGCGCATGGCTTGCGGTCACCGTTACCGTGTTCTGGGCGGTGACCGCCGTGATGGCCGACATACCGAAGATGCCGTGCGCCGCAAACGTCTTGAGGTCAGCCTGAATGCCGGCCCCGCCCCCAGAGTCGCTCCCGGCGATTGTCAGTGCCGTGCGCATTGGCTAGAATCCTCCGGTGATGACCACTCAGTCGATCCTGGTTTCGTCGACCGCCGGCCGCTCGTTCAGCATTCCCATTCGGGCAGCGGCCGTGGCGCTCGGAGTGGTCTTCACCGCCCTCTCGGCCCAGTTTACGTTGCCCGTCCCGTTCACGGATGTGCCCTTCAGCCTCGTGCCGATGGCCGTGCTGATGACCGGCGCGGCGCTGGGATCCCGTCTCGGGGCAGCCACGCAGGCGATCTACCTGCTGCTCGGTGCGGCGGGCCTTCAGGTGTTTGCGCCCGATCCGCGGCTGCCGGCTGGCGCGCTTCGTCTGATTGGGCCGACGGCCGGCTACTTGCTGTCGTACCCGCTTGCGGCGTTCGTCACCGGATGGCTGTCTGAACGAGGCTGGGATCGGCGCTATCTGACCTCGATTGCAGCCCTCGTGGCCGGGCTGGCCGTGATCTACGCCGGCGGGCTGTCGTGGCGCCTCTTCCTCATTGGCTCGCTCGACCTCGCCGTGATGACGAGCGTGGTGCCTTTCCTGCTGCCTGACCTCTTCAAGCTCGGTGTGGCGGCAATGGTCCTGCCGGCGGTGTGGCGCCTGATCGGCCGTCGGGCCTAGCGGCCGCCGTTTCAGTCGTTCGCGTCGGCGGGGCGGTCGTCCCGGCCGAACACCAACAAGTACTGATAGCGCAGGAACGTCTCCTCGCGGATCAACCGCAGGCCGGCTTCGGCAGCGTCCTTGATGATGACGGCCGAATCGAGCCTGTTCTCGACCGGCGGGCCAGGTCCACCCGCGCCGTCGGTCCTGAAGTCGATGACGCCAAGGCGGCCACCCGGTGCGAGTGCCTCACGGATGTGCCTCAGGGTACCGGCTGGTTCGGCCATCTGCGGGTAGACGTCCACGATGAGGACGGCAGTGAGGTTCGGAGGCAGGCGCGGATCGGCCGGCGTCGCCAGGATGGTCTCGACGTTTGCGAGACCCTCGCGAACGACGCGCCGACGGATCGACTCGAGCATCTGCGGCTGGATGTCCTGGGCGTAGACGACGCCGTTCGGGCCGACCCGATGGGCCAACCGGACCGTGAACCAGCCGCCGCCGGCGCCTATGTCGACGACGCGAGACCCATCGGCAATCCCAAGCGCATCCATCACCCGGTCGGGCTGCTGCCAGTCGTCGCGGTCCGGTCCTTCGAGCAGGCCCAGGTTCTCGGGCGGAAACAGCCGGCCGTGGCCGCCCTGAGCGCGACCAGTCACCGTGGCCGCCGCGGCGGCGATCGCGAGGACGACAAGGAGAGACCGCACGGGCACCATCGGGAGGATCAACTGCGCAGTTCCCTCAGCACGCGCTCGAGGGTCTCGGAGACATCGGCCGACGGATCGTCGATGTGGTAGTGAATCACGGCGCGACCGGCCGCCACGAGCGCGTCGAAGTCACCGAGGGCCTGGGCGTGTTTGAGCGTGCTGAAGCTGTAGTCCGTTCCGGGCACTGGCGTGGCGCCCTCGTCGGCGGAGGTCAGCATGACGAAGATACCGGTGTTGGGGCCGCCCTTGTGGTACTGGCCGGTCGAGTGCAGGTACCGAGGTCCCACGCCGTGGGTGGTGGAGAGGCCGGTACGGCGGCGCAACGCGCCGCGCAGCCGCTCGATCACGGTCGGCCGTCGCCAGTCGGCCGGAAGGTAATCGAGCAGCGCGAGGTAGCGGCCCGGCCCGCCCCGTCCGGGCTCGCCATGCTCTCGTCGCGCGTAGCCCCGATGTTTGACGAACGGTGGGTCGAGGCGGAACGCGCCGGTGGCGCGCCACGTTTCGAGCTGGGCCGCCGTGCGCTCCTTGGCGGCCTTGACGTTCGGCTCGTCGAACGGGTTGATGTCGAGGGCCGCGCCGGCCACTGCCGTGGCGAATTCCCACCGGAAGAACTCGCGGCCGATCGAAGCGGGGCTCGTCACGATACGGAACACCGGGTGGCCGGCCGCCTCGAGCGTTCGCGCCGAGGCGTCGAGGTCGCCCGTGTCGGTCGTGAGGACGACGACGAAGGACCTGTCGGGGCCGTATTCCGACGCTTCGCCGAGTGGCTCGCCGACGATCGGCAGGACACCGCGACCCTGCTTGCCCGTGCTCTCGGCCACGAGCTGTTCGACCCACACGCCAAACGGGGCGAGCGCGGGAGGCAGCAGGAGTGTCATCTTGTCGCGGCCGGCGGCGGCTTGTGACGCCATGAACGCGCCGAGGAGCACGCCGGGATTGTCGGCCGCGTCGCTGCGGCACGAATCCGCCATGGCCGCCGCCCCGTCGAGCAGCCTGCCGAGGTCGATGCCGAGCAGGGCTGCCGGCACAAGACCGAAGAGCGACAGCGCCGAGTAGCGTCCGCCGATGTCGGCGTGGTTCTGGAACGTGCGTCGATAGCCGCGTTCGCCGGCGAGCGCGACGAGCGGACTGCCGGGATCGGTGATGGCGACGAAGTGCCGGCCGGCGGCAGGGCCGACCGCCTCACCCATGGTCGACCAGAAGTGACTTTCGAGCGCGCTCACTTCGATCGTCGAGCCACTCTTGCTGGCGACGAGAAAGAGCGACGAGGACGGGTTCAACGCGTCGATCGCCTGGCGCACCGTGCGTTCGTCGGTCGTGTCGAGGACGACCAGGCGGCACGGGGGAGCTTCCGCCGCCACGTCTCGCAGGACCTCGGCGCACAGGCTGCTGCCGCCCATGCCCAGCAGGTAGACGTCCGTGAGCCCGTCGCGCGCGACGTCGTCGGCAAAGGCCGACAGCGCGCCGACCTGACTGCCGAACGCTTCCGGCGCCGACAACCAGCCGAGGCGGTCCTCGATGGCTGCGGCGACGGCCGGATCCCCGGCCGGTGCGAAGACCGACAGGTCGTACTCGAAAATCCGTGAGGCAACCCGGGCGGCCGCGAGCCGGCCGGCCAGTTCCCCCGGGGACGGGCGGTCAGCCACCAAGCCGTCGAAATCGGCCCGATTTTCGCGGTCGTCTTCGTCGGCAGGCGGCGTCACGCCTCATAGTTTACGCGGTCGTACCGTATAATCGGAGCATGATTCACGTGACCGAAACGGCGGCAGGCAAGATCACCGAACTGCTGACCGAGGAGAACAAGACCGGCGCCGGCCTCCGGGTGTTCGTGCAGGGCGGAGGTTGTTCGGGCTTCCAGTACGGGCTGATGATCGACGAGGGCGAGGGCGACGGTTCGGCCGACCAGGTGTTCGAGGTCAACGGCGTGCGCCTGCTGGTCGATCCGATCAGCCTGCGCTATCTGAAAGGCGCCGAAGTGGACTTCGTCGACAACAACATGGGGGGCGGGTTCACCATCAAGAACCCCAACGCCAAGTCGACGTGCGGGTGCGGGTCGTCGTTCAGCGCGTAGCTGACGGCCCGTCCGCCGATCCCGTTGCGTGGACCGGGACGGGGACACCCGCATGACCCGGCCAGCTCGTGCAGACGGAACGGCGAGCCAATCCATGCAGTCCGCCACTGAATTCGTCGAGCAGCGCCGCCCGCTCGGAGGCCGGCGTTCCGGCAAGCGCGACTTCATCGTGGACGTCTTCCTGCGCCAGGAAGGCCACCTCAGCGCAGACGACCTCGTGGACCTCATCCGCGCCGAGGACGCGCGCATCAGCCGCGCCACCGTCTATCGGACGCTGCAGTGGATGGTCGATGCCGGTATCGCGCGGCGCGTCGACTTCGGCGAGGGCCGCTTCCGCTTCGAGCACTCGTACCGGCATCCCCGCCACTTCCACCTCATCTGCAAGAGCTGCAATCACTCGTTCGAGTTTCTGAGCTCGGACATCGAGGGGCTGCTCGAGGAAATCGCGGCGGCCCGCAGCTTCGTGCCGCGGCAGAGCGTGCTGCAGATCTACGGCACGTGCGAAGAGTGCCGTACCGGCCGGCCGTCGCATGCGCTCGACGGCACGCTCACCGAGGCCGTGTTCGCGCGCGACGCGCTCCGCATCGCCATCGCCACCGAGAGGAGCGGCCTCGAGTTCTACGAGCGCGCGGCTCGCCTCACGAGAGACGCGCGCGGGCGACGCGTCTTCGAGCGTCTGGCGGCCGAGGAGCAGGAGCACCTGGCCAAGCTGGAGGTCCGGTACGGTCAACTGCTGTCCGAGCATCCCGGGCTCGAGGCCGAACCGACGTTCCTCTTCTTCAAAGGCGCAGCCAACGGGTTGTTTGCGGCTGGCTCCAAGGAACTGCGCCAGGGCGACGGCCGGGCGGCGCTGCTCATCGGCATCCGATGCGAGCGCGGCTCACACAAGTTCTTCAAGCGATACGGCGAGCGCTTCGAGGAGTCCGAAGGTAAGCGCATCTTTCTCGAGTTCGCCGACGAGGAGCGCGAGCACCTCGATCTGCTGATCCGCGAGTACCGCTCGCTCGACGCGCGGACACGGCGGCGCGCGCAGGCCCGGCGTCGCCGGACCCCGGCGTGACCGCCGCACCCTCACCGGTTCCGCTCATCGCCATCGACGGCCTCGTGAAGGCCTCGGCGGACCCGCCGCTTCGGCTGAATCGCCTGGCCGTCAGCGCCGGCGAACGCCTCGTCCTGGCAGGCCTCGACGCCGGTGCAGCCGAGATGTTCGTCCATCTGATCACCGGCGCGGCGCTGCCCGACGAAGGCACGGTCCACATCGACGGCAGCGACACCCGTGCGATTGCCACCGACGCCGAGTGGCTCACGTCTCTCGATCAGTTCGGACTGGTGAGCGACCGGGCCGTACTGCTCGACGGTCTCACGATCGAGTCGAACCTCGCGCTTCCGCTCACGCTGTCAATCGACCCGGTCGCCGAGGGGGTGCGCGCGCGGATACGCGAGCTTGCGGCGGCCGTGGGCCTTGCCGTGGACCGGCTGGGGGATCGGGCCGCGACCCTGTCGGCCGAGGAGCGGGCGCGCGTGCACCTGGCCCGTGCCCTCGCGCCCGGCCCGCGCATGCTCCTGCTCGAGCATCCCACCAGAGGATTCTCCGAAGCAGCGGCGGCACGCGCGTTCGGCCAGACCCTGGCCCGTGCAGCCGACGTGCTCGAGGTCGGCTGGATCGCGATTTCCAACGACACGGCTTTCGCGACCGCCTCGGGGGGCAGCCGGGTGCGGCTCGACGCATCGAGCGGCGCGGTACGTGCGGAACGGACGTCGTGGCTCAGCCGGTTCTTTCCGAGGGCGAACCGCTAGAGAGCCGTTTCGGATCTCAGCGACGCGTCACCACGCCGCACGCCACGCGTGGGCCGCCGCTCAAACCGGATCCGGACGCACCGGTCGTGCCCTGATCGGGATTGCCGTGGATGACCACCGCCGTGCCGTCTTCGTCGAACAGGGAGAGCGGTCCGGCAGAGAGCGTCACGCGGGTCGTCGTCGCCGAGAGTGTCGCGCGACCGTTCGCCCCGGCCACGAGATTGGGCAGGTCTCCCATGTGGAACGGATGGTTGGCGTCCGGATCGGTCATGCCGTGGGGGCCGGGATCGAAGTGGCCGCCGGCAGCCGCGAAGGTCGGTTCGCACTTGCCGACCGCGTGCAGATGCAGCCCATGCGCGCCAGGCGTGAGGCCGGTGACGTCGACCGAGATCGACACGCCCTTCGTGCCCGTCATGAGGTTTGGATCGCGTGTGCCCTGCTGCACTTCGATCTCGCGAAACTCGACCGTGCCACTGATGCCCGCGCCCGTCATGGTCGCCACGGCACGAACGTCTTGTGCGCCCAGACCGCTGGCCGACGCCAGCGACAGGGCGGCCACGACCGCATACGCTCTGACCTGCATTGTGTTGAACCCCTTTCGATCAAGGATTGTAGAACGTCATGGTGCCATCCGGTAGCCCTACGCTCGTGCTCTTCGACATCGACGGCACGCTCATTCAGTCCGGCCGGGCCGGGCTGCGCGGGATGAATGCCGCATTCGGCCGGCTCCACGGTCGTGGCGACGCGCTTGCCGACGTGCCGATTGCCGGCCGTACTGACCGCGCCATCGTGGCCGATGCCCTGCGCCTGCTCGGGCTGCCGCCCGACGAGGAGCAGGTGCAGCGGCTGCGGGAGGCCTATCTCGAAGACCTCCGCACGGAAATCGGCCGGCCGGTGGAAGCTCCGAGCGGCGTGCTGCCCGGCGTCGGGGAACTCCTCGCGGCGCTCGACGAGGAGCCGCACGTCGGCGTCGGCCTGCTGACCGGAAATTTCGCCGGTGGCGCAGCGATCAAGCTGGGGCATTTCGGACTCTGGGAGCGGTTTCGGTTCGGCGCGTTCGGCGACGACCACCCAGACCGCCGCGCGCTCGTGCCCGTGGCCGTCGCCGAGGCGGCGCGTGCCGGATGGCGCGTAGAGCAAGCCGATCGCGTGGTCATCATCGGCGACACGCCGCTCGACGTCGACTGCGCGCTCGCCTATGGAGCCCGGGCGCTTGCGGTCGCCACCGGACCGTTCGGCCGCGAGGATCTGGCGGCCGCGGGCGCACATCATGTCGTGCCGACGCTTGCCGACACCCGGAACCTCGTGCGCTGGCTGACCTCGGCCGTCCGGTCGGCCGTGGGGTGAGGCCAACATGCGACGGTCGTTCCCGCCTGGGGCCGCGTTTGCCGGCGCTCTTGCGACGCTCGTGCTCACGATTGTCGGCCCGGACGACCGGGGAGCGCGCGGCCGAGTCGAGACGGGGGGACCTCAAAGCCCCGCCGACTGTGGCCGGCTTCGAGCCGACGCCCGCCTGATCCGGTGCGAGGACG
Source organism: uncultured Acidobacteriota bacterium (assembly GCA_963752045.1). Taxonomy (GTDB): domain Bacteria; phylum Acidobacteriota; class Vicinamibacteria; order Vicinamibacterales; family SCN-69-37; genus DATKDF01. The sequence continues at coordinate 583,025 of CAVVWN010000008.1, forward strand.
GCAGGCCGTTCCGGTGGCGGGGCGTGACCGGCTTCCGGCTGGTCCATCAGGTGGCCAGCGATGAGGAGGCCGCGGCCCGCGCCTATCTGGCCTGGGCGCGCGACACCGGTTTCAACATCGTTCGCGTGCTCTCGACCGCCGACATCCTGTTCCGGCTGTCGCCCTCAGACGGCGTGGCCGCCCTCCCGCGCGCGGCGTCGCTCGCGCGCGAATACGGCCTGTACGTTGAAGTGGTCGCGGTTGTCGACACCGCCGAACACGACTACGACTGGCAGCGGCACGCGCGCGACGTCGCCACGACCTGCGCCGGCACGCCGAACTGCGTCTTCGAGTTTGCCAACGAGCCTGGACACGGCGTGCAGGATGTCAGGCTGCACGAGATGCCCGCTGTCGATCGTTTCGCGCGTGAATCGACCGCGGGGCTCGACCTGCTCTGGACGGCCGGACCGTCGTGGGGCAGCGACGTCGCGCCGGTGCCATCCGGCCGATACGTGGTCAGGCACCTCGATCGCGGCGGCACGCCCTGGGACATGGCCCGGCGGCTCCGAGGGTTCGCGACACTCGCCGCCGAGCTCGGCAAGCCCGTCGTGAGCAACGAGCCGATCGGATTCGACGAGATCGACGGCTCGGTCACCGGCCGCCAGCGCATTGTGGACTGCGACGCCGCTCTGGTTTTCGGGGCCCTCAGTCGGGTCCTCGAAGTCGGCACGACGTTTCACCTGCAGGCCGGTCTTCAGAATACGGAGCCCGGTCCAGCACAACGTCGGTGCGCCGCTGACTTCATCCGGGCCACGAAGCTCGTGCCGGATGACGCCGTCCTCGAGCTTCGCGATTTCGGTCAGCCGGACTCCCCGGTGACGGCTGCCAGATTCGACAGGGTCGCCGGCCTGTTTGCCGCCGTCTCACCGGCCGGCGGGCTGGCCGTGGCGTTCGGGCTCACCGGGGATCCGAGTCCGACCTGGCGGAGCGAGGTCGTCGCGGACCTCGTGGTCGATCGCCCTGGGGTGCGGGTGTGGCGCCTGGAGGTGCGGTCGACCGAGGCTGGCGGAAGCCTGTGGGAGTCGAACCCACCCCTCCCGCCGAAGGCGGGAGGCGACCGGTTTTGAAGACCGGGAGGGCCACCGGGCCCCATTGGCTTCCGTACACACGGGAACTGCCTTGGAGCACCGTGGCCGCCGCCGGGGTAACGGGATTGGGCCGGCTCGGGGGAGCCAAGCCGGAACGATCGTGGGCGGACGCGTCTCGCTAGCTGTCGAGCAACCGGACGTCGGCCGCGCGCGGACCCTTGGGGGAGTCCTCGGTGACGAACTCGACCCGCTGGCCTTCCCGTAGCAGCTCGAACACGGCGCCGCGGACAGCCGAACGATGGAAGAAGTGCTCCACGCCACTCTCGTCGCGAATGAAGCCGAAGCCCTTGTCGATTAACAGTCGTGCAATCGTGCCACTAGGCATGATTGTTCCTTTTCCGATGGGGCCGTAGCCCTGTTTCAGCGCTGGGTGAAATTACCGAGGGTCAGTCTAGGCACGTCACTTCCACCAAGTCAAGAAGGCAGGCTATAATCCTGGTTTCGTGTTCCCTCGGGGCTTGGGCCAGTAGCGCAGTTGGGAGCGCGCATGAATGGCATTCATGAGGTCACCGGTTCGATCCCGGTCTGGTCCACCAACTTCCCCCGCCCTTTCGCCTGACATCAGCCGGCTCACCTGCTCGCGTTGAGCGACGGCAGTCTCGGCGTCCCGGTCACGGTTCCGGGTCCAGCCGGTGCCTGGCAAGAAGCGACCCATCCTCCCGAAGCACCACCGGAATGTCCTGGCCGTAGCGGCGGCTGAGCTCAGCGTCCTGGTCGATGTCCACTTCGCGGACTCGGTAGCCCCGCCGCTCGAGCTCGGTCTTCATCCGGTCGCAGAGCCCGCACCCGGCGCGTGTGTAGAGCGTGACGGTTTCCATCCCTCTCCCGCCTTTTGAGGTCCGTGCAATGATAGCCGGCGAATCACGGCCGGCCATGCCACTGTACCTTGGTCTCGACTGCAGCACGCAAAGCCTGACGGGTCTCGTCGTCGAGGTGGATGAGCATGACCGGTCGGTTGTGCTCGAACTCGGGGTCGAGTTCGACACGGACCTTCCGGCCCATGGCACTCGCCATGGCGTGCTCCCGTCAAATGACCCTCGGGTGGCGGTTTCGCCGCCGCTCATGTGGGCCGAAGCGCTCGACCGAATGATGGGCGAGATCGGCCGGTCCGGGCTGGATCTGTCGCAGCTTGTGGCGATCGCGGGCTCGGCGCAGCAGCACGGCAGCGTCTACCTCGGTGCGGAAGCGGCGGCTCGGCTCGGAGCGCTCGACGCCGGACGACCCCTGGCCAGCCAGCTCGCAGACGTGTTCGCACGGCCGGTGGCGCCGATCTGGATGGACGTCAGCGCCGACGACGAGTGTGCCGAGATCACGGCGGCCATGGGCGGCGCCAAGCGGCTGGCCGAGCTCACCGGATCGCGGGCGTTCGAACGCTTCACCGGGCCGCAGATTCGGAAGTTCTTCAAGCAGGATCCGGCCGGCTACCAAGCGACCGATCGCATTCACATGGTCAGCTCGTTCATGGCGTCGCTCCTCCTGGGCGGGCACGCGCCGCTCGACCCCGGGGACGCCTCGGGCATGAACCTGATGAACCTGGCGACGAACCGGTGGCTGCCCGACGCGCTCTCGGCCACGGCGCCCGAACTCGAGCGCCGCCTGCCGTCGATCGTGCCATCGTGGACCGTCATCGGCACGCTCGCTCCGTACTGGCAGCGGCGCTACGGCTTTCCGTCGTCACGCGTGGTCGTGTGGTCGGGCGACAACTCGTGCAGCCTGGTGGGCACGGGCCTCGTGCGGCCCGGACAGCTCACGGTGTCGCTCGGTACGAGCGACACCGTATGCGGGCTGATGCGTGAGCCGCGGGTAGACCTGGCGGGGGAGGGCCATGTGTTCGGCGCGCCGACGGGCGAGTTTCTCGCCCTGGTCTGCTTCCGGAACGGCTCGCTCGCGCGCGAGCGCGTCCGTGACATGTACGGGCTCGATTGGGACGGTTTCTCCGCCGCGCTCCGGGCGACGCCACCCGGCAACGGCGGGGCGCTGATGCTGCCGTGGTTCGAGCCGGAGATCACGCCCGACGTGCTGTATCCCAGCGTGCACCGCGACGGTCTGCCGGCGGCCGACGCGGCCGCCAACGTCCGCGCCGTCGTCGAAGCGCAGATGATGGCCATGCACAACCACTCGCGCTGGATGGGCCGCGACGTGTCGGTGATTCACGCGACGGGCGGAGCCGCGGTCAATCGCGAGATTCTCCAGGTGATGGCCGATGTGTTCGGTGCCGAGGTGCATCGGTTCGCCGTCGAGAACGCGGCGTGTCTTGGTGCGGCCCTTCGCGCTCTGCATGCCAATGCTCTGGCCGATGGCCGGCCCATGGCGTGGAGCGAGGTGGTTCGAGGACTGGCCGAGCCGATGCCCGGGTCGTCGGTGACGCCGGTGGCCGCGCGAGCCGGCGTGTATGAGGAACTCTCCGCGCGACATGCCGAGTTCGAGCGCCGCGCGCTCGGTGACCGTGGGGAACCGCCCCCTGGACGCGGTGGGTCCGGGCCGCACTGACGACCATCTACTACCTGCTCGCGGCCGGCCAGGTGAGCCGATGGCATCGGGTCGGTTGTACCGTCGGGCCGGGCTTCGACTACGCGGACTTCCGGTTTCTTCGGGATGATCCGGTGGCCGTCCGGAAGCTGGCGGACCTCGGCGCCGACTACCGGCTGTTCGCGTGATTGAACCGGAGGCCGGAGCCGTTTTCGTTCAGCTCCCGCCGCTCTCCATCCGCTTCCATGCTTCGAGATAGTCGGCGAGGTTCTCCGTCGTCACGACATCGACACCGGAGTCGATGATGGGGTCAGGCGGCAGGCGGCCCGCCACGATCTCGCTGAGGAGTCGAATCGACTCGCTGCCCCAGCCGAAGTACTTCTGCCCCAGCAGGACTTGCACTTTGCCGGCTCGCAGCAGGTCCGGGGCCGGCGGGTTCGTGTCGAACGAAATGAACTTCGTCGTCGCCGGCACGGGCGCGAGCGCATTGGCGGTGAATACCGGCCAGCCGCCGACCGAGATCCAGGCGCCAAGGTCCGGGTAGCGGTTGGTGCCCGTCGCGATGAGCTCTGCGCAACGGACGCTGTCTTCCTTGATGTCGTACGTCTCGACGATGGTGATGTCGGGGAACGCCTTCAGGGCATCCCGCGCGCCATCGAGTCGGCGCTGCAGGTTGTTGGCGCCGAGACTGGTCAGAAACGCGACCGTGCCCTTCCCGTCGAGCAGTCGTGCCGCCTCGCGCCCCATGATGAGGCCCGACTGGTAATCGTCGACCCCGTAGAAGGCGAGCCGCTTCGATTCGGGCGCGTCCGAGTCCCACGTGACCACGGGAATGCCTGCCTCGACCGCCCGGTTGATCGTACTCGTCAGGAACTCGGCGTTCAGGACGGAGATCGCGATGCCGTCCACCTGCTGCGAGATGAAGGACTCGAGGATCTCCTTCTGCTTGAGCTCATCGGGCCGGTCCGGGCCGCGGTAGATCACGTCGATGTTGCCGGCTTCGGCCGCGAACCGCTGCGCGCCCTTGTTGGCGTAGTCGAACACCGGTATGTCGAGCGACTTCGGAATGAGCGCGAACCGCAGCTTGCGAGGCTCGTCGGACGCTGGCCCAGAGCAGGCCGAGAAGACGGCCGCAGCCGCCAGCGCGATAACCATCATCGTCCTTCGCATTCTTCGTCTCCTCACCCGCGAGCCCCGGGCATCGGCCTCATTACCCCTGCCGCCGCACCAGCACCTGGTCCATCACGACGATCACGATGACGACGACGCCGACGATGAGCCGGTCGTAGAACGTGGCGCCCGGGATCTGCGGCAGCGCGTTGCGCAGGACGCCGAAGATCAGCGCGCCCAGCACGGCGCCGGCCACCGAACCGCGGCCGCCGGCCAGGCTGGCGCCGCCCACCACCGCCGACGCGATGATATCCAACTCGTAGCCGGTCGCGAGGTCGGCCTTGCCCTGACCCTGCACCACGGCCAGCACCACACCCGAGACGCCGGCGAGCAGGCCTGCAATGACGTAGGCGGATGTCTTGATCCAGCCCACCGCAATACCGGAGAAGAGCGCCGCCGTTTCGTTTCCGCCCACGGCGAAGACCGCGCGGCCCCACTGGAAGCGCCGCATGAGCACGTGGAAGACGACGGCCAGCCCGATCATGATGGCCGGCGCCAGCCAGTCGGCCGGCACGCCGGCAAGCGTGCCGTCGGCAGGCAGTCGTCGCGAGAGGTCGTAGAAGCGTGCCTCGGTGATGATGAATCCGGCACCGCGCCAGATGCCCATGACGCCAAGCGTCGCAATGAACGGCGGCAGGTGCATGCGGACGATGAGCCACGAGGAGAGCAACCCGGCGGCAACGCCCGTCAGGAGGCCGGCGACGGCGCTCGGTCCGAGCGGCCAGCCGGCCTCGACGAAGAAATAGCCCGTGACGACGCTCGTGAGCGCAATCACGGCGCCTGGAGAGAGGTCGATGCCGCCCGAGATGATGACGATGGCGGCGCCAATGGCCGCGATGCCGTAGATCGACGAGTACTTGAAGACCAGCAGAAAGTTGTCGGCGTTGAAGAACGGATGCGTGCGGTCCGACTCCGGCCAGAGGTACCAGGTGAAGAAGAGCACTTCGAGCAGAAGGATGGCCACAGTGCTGAGCTCACGCACTCGCCACAGTCTGGTCATGTCGTCTCCCCGGCGTCGTGCGCGGCCAGCTGCATCACGGATTCCTCGGTGGCCTCCGTGCCTGCGAGCTCGCCCCGCAGGCGGCCCTGGCGCATCACCAGCACGCGATCGGCAAGCGCCAGCACCTCGGGCAATTCGCTCGACACCACGAGGCACGCCATGCCGGCGTTGGCCTGCTGGCGAATCAGCCGGTGCAGTTCGAACTTGGCTCCGACATCGACGCCTTTGGTGGGTTCGTCGAGCAGCAGTACCTTCGGCGACGTGGCCAGCCACTTCGCCGTGACGACCTTCTGCTGGTTGCCGCCGCTCAGGGCATCGGGCGTGCGCCGGGTATCCGGCGTCCGAATGCCGAGCGCGGCGACCTGTGCTTCAGCCACCCGCGTTTCGTCGGCGGAGTCGATGCGCCTGACGCCGGCCTTGGCCGTCCGCGGCAGATTGATGTTGTCGCGGAGGTCGAGATTGAAGAACAGGCCCTGCCGATGCCGTTCCTCCGGCACGAGCGCCAGGCCGGCCCTCGCCGCGTCGCGTGCCGAGGCCGGCGCCGCCGCGCGGCCGGCCACCTCAATCGTCCCGCCGTCGGCTCGCGTGAGACCGAAGATCGTCTGGACGAGCTCCGAGCGACCGGACCCGACCAGACCGAACAGCCCGACGACCTCGCCTTCGCACACGTCGAACGACACGTCCTCGAACGCCGGCCGTCGCGACAGGTGACGGACGGAAAGCGCCGTCGGTCCCATGCCCGCGCCGTCGCCCCGGTCGAGGCGCGCCGGAGGCTCGCGGCCGACCATTGCCCGCACCACATCGTCGGGCGTCGTCGCGGAGCGCGCGAACGTGCCGACGTAGCGGCCGTCGCGCAGGACCGTGATGCGGTCCGACAGCCGGAAAACTTCCGGAATGCGATGTGACACGAAGATCGTCGTCACGCCCCTGGCCCGGAGATCGTCGAGAACGGCGAACAGGTGGTCGACTTCCGCGTCGGTGAGTGCGGCGGTCGGTTCGTCGAGAACCAGGATGCGGCAGTCGAAGGCCAGCGCGCGGGCGACCTGCACGAGCTCCGCGTAGGCAGCCGGCAGCCGCTCCATGGACGTGTCCGGGTCGACCGGTACGCCGAGCCGGCCGAGCAACTCGCGCGTCCGGGCGCGCATGCGGACTTCGTCGAGCCGGCCGCCACGGAACGTGAGCTCGCGGCCAGCGAAGATGTTGGCGGCCACGCTCAGATTCGGGAAGGCGAGTGTCTCCTGGTAGACCATGCCGATGCCGGCCTCGAGCGCCTCGCGTGGGGTCGCCGGCCGGAGCGTGCGCGCCCTTCCATGTCATGTCACCCTCGTCGGGCTCGACGATGCCGGCGAGGATCTTCAGCAGGGTCGACTTGCCCGCGCCGTTTTCCCCGACGATGGCGTGGACTTCGCCGCTCACGATCTCGAAGCTCACCTCGGCAAGCGCCGTCACGGCGCCGAAGCGCTTCGAGATGCTGTTGAATCGGAGTGTGTCCATGCGGACTCGGCGCGGCCGCCCTATGATATTACCGGTGCAGCCAGCCGGATGCCGCTGCCGAGGGGGTTTCTGTGACACGGACGGCGCTCGTGACGGTGTGCATGCTGACCGCGGCCGCGTGCAGCGGCCCTTCTGAAGAAGGCACGGGTTCGATGACCAGGCCGTTTCTCACACAGGAGCCGTTCGGCGCCTCGCCCGAAGGCGAACCGATCGACCTCGTCACGCTCCGCAACTCGAACGGGATCGAGGTTCGGATCATGACCTATGGCGGGACCGTGGTCTCGCTCCGCACGCCGGACCGCGACGGAGCCCTCGACGACATCGTTCTGGGATTCGAGACGGCGGAGCCCTATTTCACCGAGTCGCCCTACTTCGGGTCGATCATCGGCCGGTATGGCAACCGGATCGCCGGGGCCCGCTTTGCGCTGGGCGACGAGACGTACGAGCTGTCGGCCAACGACGGCCTGAACCATCTGCACGGGGGCGCCAGGGGCTGGGACAAGGTCGTCTGGCGGGGTGAGCCGTTCCAGAATGCCGACGGCGTCGGTCTCGTGCTGCGCCACACCAGCCCGGATGGCGACCAGGGGTATCCGGGCACCGTGAGCGCCACGGTGACGTACTGGTTGCGGACCGACGATTCGCTCGTCATCGACTATGAGGCGACGACCGACAGGCCGACAGTGGTCAACATGACGCACCACAGCTACTTCAATCTGGCTGGCGGCCGCGCGGAAGACATCCTGGGTCACGAGCTGACGATCGCGGCGGATCGCTATACGCCGGCTGACGCCACGTTGATTCCGACCGGAGAGATCGCGCCGGTCGAGGGCACGCCATTCGACTTCCGGACGCCGCACACGATTGGCGAACGAATCGGCGCGGCCGATTCCCAGCTTGCCAATGGCAAGGGCTACGACCACAACTGGGTGATCGGGCGCGTCAGCCCGGAGCCCGCGCTCGTCGCCAGGGTCGTCGAGCCCATGACGGGGCGCACCCTCGAAGTCGAGAGCACCGAGCCGGGCCTGCAGTTCTATTCCGGCAACTTCCTCGACGGGACGATCGTCGGAAAGGGCGGCCGGCTCTACGGCCATCGCTCTGGGTTCTGCCTCGAACCCCAGCACTATCCAGATTCGCCAAATCAGATGGGCTTTCCGTCCGCTGAGCTGCGCCCCGGCGAAACCTATCGCTCGAGGACGGTCTTCCGGTTTGGCGTGGCGCCCTGACGGTCCGAAGGGCCGAAGCTCCGGGAATCAGTACTCGCCGAGGATTCGTCTGACTTCGGCCGGGTCGGTCGTCAGGGTGAGGGCCATCATGAGCAGGATTCTGGCCTTGAGGGGCTGGAGATCGTCACCAGCGAGCCGGTACGAGTCTGCTCCGTCGCGGCCGCCACGGCCTCCGGCCACCCGCCCGCTGCCCGTGCGCGTCGTCGAGACGACGAAGACGCCTTTCCCTAGGGCGTAGCGAATGCCGTCACCCTGAGTGCCGCTGGTGGCGCCGGCGCCCGCGCCGGCGACGACGATGCCCTCGGCGCCGGCATCGACGGCGGCCCTGATGAGGTCGCCCGGGGCTTCCTGATAGGTGAGGAGGACGTCGACGCGCGGCAGCGACTCGAGCGCAGACACGTCGAATTCGCTCGCCGCCGAGTGTCGCTTGACCGGTCTCCGGTAGTAGACCACCCGGTCGCGGTCGGCCACGCCAAGCAGGCCGTAGGCGCGAGACGTGAACGTGTCGAGCCGGAGCGCGTCCGTCTTGGTCACTTCGCGAGCCGAATTGATCTCGTCGTTCAGGACGACGACCGTACCCATGCCGCGCGAGGCAGGGTCGCCGGCGACACGAAACGCGTCTTCGAGATTGGCCGCCCCTTCGTAGCCGAGCGTGCTCGGATTACGCATCGCCCCGACCACGGCGACGGGACGCTCATCGCGGACGGTCAGGTGCAGGAAGTACGCGAGCTCTTCCAGCGTGTCCGTCCCGACCGTGACAACGATGCCGGCGAGCCCGGGGTCGTCAGCGAGCCGGCGGTTGATTTGCTTCGAGAGGCTCAGCCACTGGTCGAGCGTCAGGGCGCTGCTCGAGGTGTTGGAAAACTGTTCGCCATCGGCACGAACGTAGCGGCCCAGGTCCGGAATGGAGGCCATGAGCTCCTCCACGGTCAGCCGGCCGCCCTGGCGGTTCGAGATCGTGCCGCCGGTCGCATAGAGATGGACGCGGGGCAAGTCGGCCGGGGTCGGGGCCGCCGCGGGCGCAGACTGGTTCGGGACTCCGGTAGAGGACTGGGTGGCCGAGCCGGCAAGCAGCACGGCAAGACCCACGAGGAGGCCTGCGGAGCCGAGCCTCGGACGGATGGCTGACGGCATGGTCCGCGTACTATACAACCGGCGCGACGGTCAGGCGCCGTTCGGAGTCTTCGCCGCGCGGTCGAGCCAGACGGCCAGTTGCCTGGCGGCGGCGTCGGGCGTCTCACCGTAGAAGGGCATGAGGGCGGTCGTCGCGCCAGGCCGGCGCGCGATGTGGGCCCGCCACCGGTTGCGGCCCACCGGCAGCACCTCGATGACGTACGATCGACCGTTGATGGTCTCTTCGAATCTGACGATGTTCACTGTGTGTGCGGTCCGGTTCGAGGCGTGATGCGCGACGACTGATTCTAGTCCGCACAGCGCGCGATGCAAGCGAAGCTGCATGCGAACCTGCACCACTCGTGTACGCGGCGCTCCCTTTGTGCCGACGTCGGGTCAAAAAACTTTCGTCGCGACAGGATGTCCACAGGGCTTCCACGATTCTTCAACAGGTTTTCCACACTACCGAGGTGCCAGCCGGATTCGTGACCCGTCCGGGTCGCGAATCCGCGACAATAGGAGCGGGATGAAGTTCGCGAAATGCCTGGCGGCGGGAGCGCTCGTCGCGTGTACGGCAGTCGTCGTGGCCGGACAGGCGCAGACGGCCTCGCCCGCTCAGCCGGTGTCGCACTTCCGCGTGTTTCTCAAGACCGGCGAGCCGCTGCCGAGCTACGGTGAAGCCGCGATCGTGGGTGATCGAGTGGTCTTCACGCTGCTCGTCGGCGGCGAGACCGACCTCGGGCGGCGGTACCAGCTCGTGGACCTGCCCACAGACGAGGTCGATCTCGACCGGACCGTGGCGTATGCCAATTCGGTGCGCGGTGCGCACTACGCGGCAACGCGGGGCGAGGCCGACTACGCCGAGATGGCCGCTGAAGTGTCCCGCGCCCTCGACGAGCTGCCGCTCCTGACTGATGCGGCCGCGAGGCTCGAAGTCGCCGAGCGGGCGCAGGACAGGGTGAGAGACTGGTCGCGTCGCAGCTACGGCTACCGGGCCGACGAAGTCGACGTGTTCGAAGGGTTGTTCGCGCTCGTGCTCGCTGAGCTCAGGGCCGACGCCGGAATCACACAGCTTTCGGTCGAGTTGTCTTCACGGTCTCTCCCGAGGGCGATCGAACCGCTCAAACCCGGACCGGATACCGCCGAGAGCGTGCGACTTGCGCTGTCAGCTGCCTCGGCGGCCGATACCGGCGCTGACCGACTGGCCATTCTGGAAGCGGCCGAGGCCGTGCTCGTGCAGGCGGGGGTGGAGGGCGGCCTCGTCGATGAGGTCCGAACCCGGCTGGCAGCGGAACATGCGGCAGAGGAGGCGTACGAAGCTCTGGCGAACGACCTGGTTGGCATGGCCGATACGGCGCTCGGCCGCGGCGACCCCGACGCGGTGTCCTCACTCATTGTCGAGCTCGAGACGCGAGACGCGGCTCTGGGCCGGATGCGGCGGCGGCTGGTTCGCGACCTCGGGCGGCAGCTGGAGCTGAAACTGGCTGCCACGAGAGCCTATCGTGCCGCGCTCGACCACTACGAAGCGGTGCGGCCGGCTCTCTTGGGCTACGAGCGTCGAGTCCGCCCGGTACTCTCGGGCATCGACGGCCTTCGACCGGTGATCGAGGCCGTTCGCGAGATGCGCTTCACCGCCTACGATCGACTGTTGACGGCCGCGAACCGAATCGCGGGACTACAGGAGCTGCTCGAGAGCATCACCCCGCCGGAAGACCTGTCTGATGTGCACGCGACGCTCACGAGCGCGGTGCACCTGGCGCGTGAGGGCATCGCGAGGCGCCGCGTTGCCGCCGCCACGACCACGTCCGCCTCCGGCCGGGAGGCTGCGTCAGCGGCCGCCGGGGCGCTGCTCCTCTTTCAGCAGGCGCGGAGCGATCTGGTGGCCAGGCTCTTTCCACCAAAGCCGCAATAGCGCGTGATGGACGATCGCACCGGCCGATTCCTCGTGCGCGCTCGCGGGCTGTCGACGTTCCGCGAGGCGCTCGTCGAGCGGGCCCTTGCCGGCGATTCCCTCGAGGCGCGTCGCCGGATCGTGCTCGTGCCGACCCGCGCGTCAGCGGAGCTGCTCAGGCAGACGATCGAGCAGTACGCCGGGACGATCGGGCGCGAGGCGTTGATTCTGCCCGACATCCTGACGAGAGACGACTGGATGGCGCGCCTGCACGACCTGCTGCCCGACGCGCCGCCCCGGCTCTCGCGCATCGAGCGCGAAGTGCTGTTCGAGCGGGCCGCCGTCGAGACCGGTCGACGGGCGAAGCTCGGCGGGGCGCCCTTCGAGATACGGCCCGGCCTCATCGCCGCCATGCTCGAGTTCTACGACGAGCTGCGGCGGCGCCAGCGTACGGTGCGACGCTTCGTCCGGGCGCTCTTCGAGGAGCTGCGCGTCGAACGGGGCACCGACCGCGGAACCGAGTCGCTCATTCACCAGACGGCCTTCCTCGCGTTCACGTTTCTCGCCTATCAACGGCTGGTGGCTGCAAGCGGAGCCCTCGACGAACACGGCTTGCGCGAGCGGCTGCTCGCACGCCGCGACCCGACGCCGTTTTCCCATGTCATCGTGGCCGTGGCCGATCGGCCCTCAGACCCGCGCGGGCTCTGGCCGGCCGACTTCGACCTGCTCGGCCGGCTGCCGGGCATCGATCGCCTCGATGTCGTGGTGACCGACGAAATACACGACGCGGGATTCCGCGAGCGGCTCGAGCGCGAGCTTCCGGGCATAGAAGAGGTGAGGCAGACCGGTTCGCCCGCCTCGCCCGTGCTCGTGCTGCCCGACGACGGAACTCGCGGCGCGCTCACGTTCATCAGCCGCGATCGTGAGGAGGAGCTGCGGGACGTGGCGCGGGCGATCCGGGCGAGGGCCGATACGGCCACCGGGCGGCTCGACGAAGCCGCAGCGGTGGTCTTTCAGCGGCCGCTGCCGTATCTCTACCTGGCGCGTCAGGTGTTCGCCGACGCGCACGTTCCCTACCAGGCGTTCGACGCGTTGCCGCTCGCGAGCGAGCCTTATGCGGCGCTGCTCGATCTCGTGCTCGCGTTTGCGAGGACGGGAGGCACCCGGGAGGCGGCGGTCTCGCTGCTGCGATCGCCGCTCGTCGCCTTTGCCACCGGCGGCGAGCCGCTCGACCCGGCCGCCGTCTCCGCGCTCGATGTGGTGCTCTCCGAGCGACGGGCCACCGGCGACGCCCGCACGTATGGCGCGGAGGTCCAGCGGTTCTTCGGCGATCGCGATACTCGCGGCCGGGTCGTGCGTGCGGGCGCCGAGCGGGCTGCGGCCGTTGCCGCCGCCATCGCGCGTGCGCTCGAGGGCTTTCGTGACGCGACGGAAGCCTCGAGGCAAGTGTCCACCGTCGCCAGGTTTCTCCGGCACCACGAGCGGCCAGTCCCGGCCGACGACCCGCTCGGCGAGCGCCACCTGCGGGCGCGGGCGGCGGTGCTCGGAGCGCTCGACGGCCTCGCTGCCGCCTGGGCTCGCCATGACGATGTCCCCCGCAGCGAAGACGCGCTGACCGCGGCCATTCACCAGTGTGTCGAGCGGCAGACATTCTCGCCGCGGCACGGTCATGAGGGCGTTCACCTGGTCGATGCCGTGGCCGCGCGGTTCGGAGCGTTCGCCCACGTTCATCTCGTGGGCCTCGTCGAGACGGACTGGCCCGAACGGCCTCGCCGCAGCGTCTTCTACAGCAGCGGGCTGCTCTCCGCGATGGGCTGGCCGCAGGATGTCGATCACGGCCGGGACCAGCAGGCCGCCTTCGCTGACCTGCTCGGGCTGGCCTCGCGCACGACCACGCTGCACGGCTTCGAGCTCGAAGGCGACACGCTCGTGGCGGCCTCGCCCATGGCCGAGCTGGCGCGCGGGCTTCCGGGCGCGGTGACGCCGCCCGCAGGCCGGCGGCTGACCTTCCCGGACGAAGTGCTGGCCGTTGCTCACGCCGACGCCGCCCCGGCTGCGCTCGACCCGGTGCCAGCCTCCTGGCTCGCCCTGCGCCGGCTGCGGCCACCCCTTGGTGATCCCCGGTACTCGGGCACGTTGCCACCGAGGCCCCGTGATGTGTACCGCGTGAGCCGGGTGGACCGTTACGTCGATTGTCCGTTCAAGTACTTCGCCGAAACCGTGCTCGCCCTTCCCGAGGAACGCGAGGACGCGGCCGGCTTGACGCCGATCGAGCGGGGCATGCTCGTGCACGACCTGTTCGAGCGCTTCTATCGCGCCTGGCAGGCCGACGGCCTCGGCGCGATTACGCCCGACACCCTCCCGGAGGCGGTGGCCCGCTTCGGCCGGCTCACCCTCGACGCGCTGTCGAAGCTCCCCGAGGCCGACCGTGCGCTCGAAGAGACCCGTCTGCTCGGCTCGATCGTCGGCCGCGGACTGGGCGAGCGTGTCTTCGAGCTCGAGGCCGATGCGGGCGGCACGATCCGCGAGCGCCTGCTCGAGTACCCCCTGGCCGGCACGTTCTCGTTCCCCGAGCTCGGCGGTCTGCGCGAGGCCTCCATCGAGATTCGTGGCAAGGCCGACCGGATTGACGTCTTCGAGGACGGGTCGCTGCGTGTCATCGACTACAAGCTCGGGCGGCTGCCGGACACCGACACGTCCGTGCAGATCGGCGTCTACGCGCACGCCGCGCGCCAGGCGCTCGAAGCGCGCGACGGCCGTCCCCACGAGGTGCGCGCGGCGATGTACCTGGCGTTTGGCGACGATCGCAATCTCGAAGGGCGGCTGGGCGGGAAGGATCAGCCGGCCTCGCTCGCTGTCGAGGCCCGGGCCGCCGATTTCGCCTCCGCGGTGGCGCGCATCGAAGCCGGCGAGTTCCCGCCGCAGCCGAAGCGGCCGTCCGACTGCCAGTGGTGCGCCGTCGCGGGCGTGTGTCGCAAGGAATACCGGGTGGAGAGTGATGAACCAGCCGAGTCTGTTTGACGTGCCTCCCGACGAGCAGCCGCCCGACCAGGCTGCCCGTACGTTTGCCGTCGACCCGGCGCACCACGTCGTGCTCGAGGCGTCGGCTGGCACCGGCAAGACGCGCGTGCTCGTGGACCGGTACGTACGCCTGCTCTCCGATGGCGTCGATCCCCGTCACATCCTCGCCGTGACGTTTACCCGGAAGGCGGCCGCCGAAATGCGCGAGCGGGTCCTGACCGAGCTCCGGCGGCAGGCCGAGGCGCGGACCCTCACGGCGGGCCGATGGGCGGCCTTGCGAAGCCGCATCCCGGACATCCAGATCGCCACGATCGACGCGTTCTGTTTCGGCCTGCTGCGTGAGTTTCCCCTCGAGGCCGACGTCGACCCGGCGTTCGAAATCGCCGACGAAACGGAGATGGCGCGGTTCATCGACGAAGCGCTCGATCTGGCCTTCAGATCCGTCCGTGGCGTGATGGTCGACGACGAGCGCCTCCGACTGCTGCTGACTCGGGTGAAGCAGCCGGTGCTCCGGGATGCGCTGGCGGTGCTCATCGACCGCCGTCACATCGCGCTTCCGGCCGTGGCCGCCTTCGTCAAGCGGCAGGCCGGCGCCGGGACCGCTGTCGAGGCGGCCGCCTCTTTTGTCGAGCGAGTGCGGCAGCGCCTGGCCGCGTCACCCGACCGGGCCGGCCTCGTCGACGACGGCCCCCTGGGCGCGCCGGAGTTCCGCTGGCTGCACCACGACCTCCAGAACCTCGAGGCCTTCCTCACGGCCGAGCCGGCGCGGGTCCAGCAGCTGCGCTGGCGGCTCGAGCGGTACTTCCTGACCAAGGCGGGCGCGCCGAGACAGCGGCTCGGACAGGCTTTCAAGGCCGGCACGTTCCCGTCGGCCGACGCGAAACGCAGGCACGAGCTTGCCGTGCGCAATCTCGCGCCGGGAATCCTCGACGACCTCAGAGAGCTCGACGCCGATGTGAACGGCCTGCTCTCGCGAGGCCTGCTCCGCCTGCTGACAATCGCCGTGCGGCTGTACGAGCGCCTGCTCTCCGAGCACGCGCTCATGGACTTTGCCGGCATGCTGGCCAAGTCCGTGGCCCTGCTCGAGCGCCAGGAGGAGTTCGCCCGGAGCCGGCTCAAGCTGCAGTCGCGATATCACCACCTGCTCGTGGACGAATTCCAGGACACGAGCCGTTTGCAGTGGCGCCTGGTCGAGCTGCTCGTCGAAGCCTGGGGGGAAGGCGAGGGGGCGGCCGACGCCCCGACGTCGATCTTCATCGTGGGCGATCGCAAGCAGTCGATCTACCGGTTCCGGCACGCCGACGTCAGGCTGCTCGACGAGGCCGCCCGCAAGATCGGGGCGCTGCGGCCGGACCGGCCCGCACGCAGGGCCATCTCCCACAGCTTTCGCGCCGTCCCGGAGCTTCTGGCGTTCATCAACGCGTTGTCGCAGGAAATTGTGGGCGACGCGGAACTCGACGAGCGGTTTCGGTACGAGGCCGCCGATCAGTTTCCGGTTGGCGCCATCGCCGAAGGCGCCAGGCGTGACGGCGAACCGGTGGTCGGGATCGTGGCCGAGGCGTCCATGGAGGCATCGGCTGCTGCGGTGGCAAGCGAAGTGCGCCGGGTGCTCGACTCGGGACACGTGCGCAGCGACGCGGGAACCCGTCCTGTGCGCCCCGACGACATCGCCATACTCTTTCGAGCTCGCGCTGGCCACCAGTACTTCGAAGAAGCGCTCGAATCGCGCGGCATTCGCACGTATGTCTACAAGGGGTTGGGCTTCTTCGACGCGCCGGAGGTCCAGGACCTGCAGGCGCTGCTCAGATACCTGGCGGTTCCCGACTCGGACCTCCGCGCGGCGGAGCTGATGCGTTCGAGGCTGATTCGGATCTCGGACACCGGCCTGGCCGCGCTCTCGCCGAACCTGGCCGAGGCACTCGGCAGCCTGGACTTCGAGCCGAGCGCGGCCGACCTCGATGACCTCGATCGGGCGCTACTCGAGCAGGCCCGCGCGAGCCTGGCCAAGTGGCGCTCGCTCGCGGCGCGCCTGCCGCCTTCCGAGCTCGTCGACCTTGTCCTCAGCGAGTCCGCGTATGCGTTCGAGATGCGGGGACGGCGACTGGAGCAGGCCCGCGAGAACATCAAGAAGGTGCGATTGCTCGTGCGGCGCGTCGAGAGCCGAGGGTATGCCACGCTCGGTCGCCTTGCGGAGCACTTCGAGACGCTCCGTGCCGGCGATGAGTCGAACGCGATTGTCGGCGCGGCCGGATGCGTCAATCTCATGACGATTCATGCCGCCAAGGGGCTCGAGTTCCCGATCGTGTTCCTCGTGAACCTCCACGTGTCCGGCCGGGGTCGAAGCGCCGTCTCCGTGATCGAGCGCAGCGTGGACGAGCAGCCCGAGGTGGCGTTTCAGTCGAGCGAGGGCACCAGGCTCGAGGACCGGCGCGAGCAGGAGGAGCTCCGACGTTTGTTGTACGTCGCGGCGACGCGCGCGCGCGACCGGCTGTACCTCGCCGCCGAGCTCGATGCCAAGGGGCGCTTGCGGAAGGGAAGTCGGAGCCTCGCGGCGCTGCTTCCCACGAGCCTGGCCGATGCCTTCGCGGCCGCACCGCACGAAGACGTCGTACGGTGGCGTTCCATGGACGGAGCGTTCGATCTGCGTGTGGCCAAGTGCGACGGACGCCCGGTTACGGTCGAAGAGCCGGCGGAGGTCGCGCCGGTGTCCGTGGATCTCGGCCTCCTCGAGCAGTCCGGCCGACGGATCGTCGCGGCCACCGACAGCCTGCCCACAGGCCAGGCTCGGAGGCGGCCCGCGAGGCCGGGACGTGCCCCCGCGGTCG
This sequence comes from uncultured Acidobacteriota bacterium, assembly GCA_963752045.1. Lineage (GTDB taxonomy): Bacteria > Acidobacteriota > Vicinamibacteria > Vicinamibacterales > SCN-69-37 > DATKDF01. The sequence goes on from CAVVWN010000008.1 coordinate 600,358, forward strand.
AGCGGGTCATCGGCACCATCGTCCACCGGCTGTTTCAACTCCGGCTGAGCCCTGAGCTCGACAAGCCCGCGGTGGCTCGGCGCGCGGCCGGGCTGCTGGCCGAGGCCGACGTCATTGACATCTCGGACCCGGCCGTCGTGGCCGAAGAATCGGCCGCGCTCTTCATCCGGCTTCGCGAGAAGCCTGAGCTGGAGGCGGCACTGGCGGGCGGTGACGCCCACTACGAAGTGCCGTTCTCGTGGGCCCCGACCGACGAGCCAGACCGGCTCGTCCGGGGCGTCGTCGATTGTCTCATCCGGCGTCGAGACGGAGGCCTGACGATTCTGGAGTTCAAGACCGGCGAGCCGCGCGTCGAGCATGAACAGCAGGCCCGGCAGTACGCAGCGGCGGTACGGGCCGCGCTGGGCGCGGACCGGGTTGACGTGAAGATCCTGTACCCCTGAGATCGGTGAGTGCGATACACTCACGCTCAGGGTCGTCTTGGGCGGCCCAAACGGAGTAGATGCATTGCCTTTGACGTGTCCGAATTGTGGGAATTCCGAGAATTTTCTAGTCAAGACCCTCCAGATGCACCTCATGCGCATCTCGGACGGGCAGTTCCAGCCTCCGCAGGAGGAAGGGCGCCCGGCCCTGGTGGAGGTGCTCTGCGACGAGTGCGACGCAACAGTGGACCTCGACGCGCTCGACCCGGCGTCGCGCCGTGAGATGCTCGGCACGCTGGGGGCTCGCTGAGGCAGCGGTATTTGCCACTACGAGCCGTGCACGACTACTTCCAGATTCTCGGAGTGGCTCCTGATGCCGGCGCCCGCGACATTCGCGCGGCCTGCGCGCGGCACGCCGCCAGGCCGCATGCGGACCTGCTTGCGGCCGAGCATCGGCAGGATGTGGCCCCGGCCGGCACGGGCTCGATGACCGGAATGCCGCGCGATCTCGTGGACGTCGCCATCGACCTCCCCGACTTGTCCGCGGTCATCGATCGCATGCAAACAGCCTTCTTCAGGTCACCGCGCTAAGGCGGTTCATGTCTGTGCTCAGCGACGCCGCCGTACTCGATGCCCTTCGCGCCGTCCAGGATCCCGATCTGCACAGGGACATCGTTGCGCTGGGGTTCGTCAAGAACCTGCGGATCGACGGCGGCCGCGTGGCCTTCACGATCGAGCTGACGACGCCGGCCTGCCCCGTGAAGGACCTGATGCGAGATCAGGCGCGGGCGGCCGTGTCGGCCGTGCCGGGTGTCACCGACGTCAGCATCGAGATGACGGCGTCCGTTCGGGCCGTGTCGCGACCCGAGACCGGGCGCGCGCCGGTCGACGGCGTGAAGAACATCATCGCCGTGGGCGCCGGGAAGGGCGGTGTGGGAAAGACCACCGTGGCGGTGAATCTGGCGGCCGCTCTTGCCGCTCGGGGCAGCCGCGTGGCTTTGCTCGACGGCGACATGTACGGCCCGAACGTGCCCATCATGCTGGGGCTCCGGACCCAGCTCGAAACCGACGGCCAGAAGATCGTCCCGGCCGAGCGCTACGGGATACAGGTCGTCTCCATGGGCTTTCTCACGCAGGACGACGCGCCGGTCATCTGGCGCGGCCCGATGCTGCACGGAGCCATTCAGCAGTTCTTCCGCGAAGTGCGATGGACCGACATCGACTATCTCTTCGTGGACATGCCGCCCGGCACCGGCGACGTGGCCCTCAGTCTCAGCCAGACCGTACCGGTGAGCGGCGCCGTGCTCGTGACCACGCCGCAGTCGGTCGCGCTCGCCGACACCCGTCGGGCCGTCCAGATGTACCGCAAGCTCAACATCCCCACGATCGGGCTGATCGAGAACATGAGCCATTTCGTGTGCCCGGGTTGCGGCAGGGAAACGGACCTGTTCGGCAAGGGTGGTGGGGAACGACTGGCCGACGAGCTGTCGGTGCCCTGCCTTGGCCAGATCCCGCTCTACGAGCCGGTCCGGCGCGGCGGGGACGCAGGTGTGCCAATCGTGCTGGGCGATCCCGGGTCGGCGCCGGCCGTCGCGCTCGTGGCCGCGGCCGAGCGTGTGGCCCAGCAGGTGTCGATCGCTTCATTCGCCAGGCGGTCCATTCCGCTTCAGCCGATCAACTAGGACGACGCCGGGCGCGTCCCGCCGTCCCGCGATCCATGCGTCTCTCCATCACCAAGCACACCCTCGACAACGGGCTCGACGTCATCGTGCACGAGGACCATCACGCGCCGCTCGTGGCCGTCAACGTCTGGTATCACGTGGGCTCGAAGAACGAGCGCCCGGGGAGCACGGGCTTCGCCCACCTCTTCGAACACCTGATGTTCGAAGGGTCGGCGCATCAGCCCCGCGGCTACTTCGAGCCGCTGCAGGAAGTTGGCGCGTCGCTCAACGGATCGACGAGCGCCGACCGCACCAACTACTGGGAGGTGGTGCCGACGAGCGCGGCGAGCCTGGCGCTGTGGATGGAGGCCGACCGCATGGGCTGGCTGCTGCCGGCTGTGACCGAGACCCGTCTCGGCGTGCAGCGCGACGTCGTGCTGAACGAGCGGCGGCAGAACTACGAGAATCGTCCGTACGGGCTCGCGCAGTTCATCGTGTCGGCCGGGCTCTACCCGCCGGACCACCCGTACCACTGGCCGACGATCGGTGACCCCGACGACCTCCGCGCGGCCACGCTCGACGACGTGCATGCGTTCTTCCGCACGTACTATCACCCGGCCAACGCGTCGCTTGCCGTGGCCGGCGATGTCGAGACGGACAGGGTGATCGACGAGGTTCGTGAACTGTTCGGGATGATCCCAGCCGGCCCGGCGGTGGGACCGGTTCGAGCGCCGGAGCCGGTGGCCGAGCCGAGCCGGCTCGTGCACGAAGACAGCGTGGAGCTGGCCCGCCTCTATCTGGCCTGGCCGTCGCCGCCGCTGTTTGCGCCGGGTGACGCCGAGCTCGATCTCCTGTCTGACATCCTGGCCAACGGCCGCAGCTCCCGGCTCTACCGCCGGCTTGTGCACGACCGTCGTGTGGCGACCGAGCTGGCCGCGCACCAGGCATCGCGCGAGCTGACCGGCATGTTCCAGATCGTGGCGACCGCAGCGCCCGGGCACTCGCTTGTCGAAATCGCTGACGCGATTGACGAGGAGATTCGCAGGCTGTCCGACGAGGGGCCGACCGTCGACGAGATGGCTCGTGGGCGGGTGCGGGCCGAGGCGGCCTTCGTCCATCGCCTCGAGACGCTGGGAGGATTCGGCGGGCGGGCCGACCAGTTGAACGCCTACAACATCAACCGCGGCCATCCCGACGGGTTCGACGAGGACCTCAGGCGCTATCTCGAGGCGGATGCCGACGGTCTGACCGAGGCGTGCCGCCGGTGGGTTGCGTCGCCGCCGCGGGTGTCGCTCGGTGTCGTGCCCGCTGGCCAGGCCGGCGTCGGCTTACCAGGGGCGACCGTCGCCGTCCGGGGAGCGCGCTGATGCGTCCCACGCCGCCGCCTGTCGGCGCGCCCACGCCAGTCCGGTTTCCTCCCATCGTCAGGGACGCGCTCGCCAACGGACTGGGTGTGTGGACCATCGCGCACACGACCGTGCCGACGGCCACCGTGGCGTTCGTCGTGGATCGCGGGACGGCGTCGGACCCGCCCGGCCGTCCCGGGCTTGCCGGCGTTGCCGCGGATCTGCTCGACGAGGGGGCAGGCGGACGAACGGCGATCGAGCTTGCCGACGCCTTCGGCGCTCTTGGCTGCGAGCTGAACGTCGACGTGGGGCCTGACGTGACGACGCTCAGCTTCAGCTCGCTTGCCCGCGTCGTGCCGGGTGCGCTCGCGCTCATGGCCGACGTCGTTCGCCGGCCGACGCACGACGACGCGGACTTCCGGCGGGTGGTCGAACTGCGCCAGCACAGCCTGCAACAGCGAAGCCGATCGGCCGTTGCCGTCGCGGACCGTGCGCTGGCACACGCGGTCTTCGGAACGCACCCGTACGGGCACGGCGCGCTCGGAACCCGGGCGGCGCTCGACGCGATGCAACGCGAGGAGGCGCGTCAGTTCTGGCGTGAGTCCTGTGCGCCGGAATCGGCGACACTCATCGTCTCGGGCGACGTCGATCCGATGGCCGTGATGGCGGCGGCGCGAGCCTCGTTCGGAGACTGGACGAGCGCCACCTACCGGCCGGCAGACCCGCTGCCCGAGGCCGTGCAGCCGGTGAGCGCGGTGTGCTTTGTGGACCGGCCGGGCGCCGCACAGTCGGAGTTGCGGGTGGGACACCTGGGTCCGCCGAGGTCGGTGCCCGGGTATCACGGCCTGCTCGTGCTCGACGCGATCCTCGGCGGGCAGTTCTCCAGCCGCATCAACCGCAACCTCCGTGAGAAGCGGGGATTGACGTACGGCGCGCGAACGTCGTTCGGTTTTCGGCGCCATCTCGGGGGATTCAGCTGTGGCGCCAGCGTCCAGTCGGACCGGACGGCAGAGGCCGCGGCGGAAGTGCTGCGCGAGTTCTCGGCCATTCGAGAGGCCCCCGTGTCGGCCGACGAGCTCGAACGGGCCAAGGCCGCTCTGTCGCGCGGGTACGTGCGGAGCTTCGAGACCGCCACGCAGTACGTCCGGGCGGCCATCCAGCTCGTAACCCACCGGCTCGACGACGACGTGTTCAACCGGTTCGTGCCGGCGATCGAAGCGGTTGACAGCGACCAGGTGTACGATCTCGCTCGTGTGCACATCCGGCCGCGCGAGGCGGTCGTCGTCGTCGTGGGCGACCGAGCCCAGTGTCTGCCGTCGCTCGAGGCCCTTGGCCGTCCGGTCACGGTCGTGACGCCGGAGTTCTGACGTCCCGCCTGAGAGAAGGTGTCATGAAGGCCGTTCGATTCCATCAGCACGGTGATCCCGGAGTGCTCCGCTACGAGGACGCACCGGACCCGGCGTGCGAACCCGGGCACGTCGTCGTGCGCGTGAACGCGTGCGCCCTCAATCACCTCGACCTGTGGCAGCGCCGCGGACTCGAGAAGGTCACGATTCCGCTGCCGCACATCTCGGGGGCCGACGTGGCAGGCGAGGTGGTGGAGGCCGGCAGCGGCGTGGACGACTGGCGGCCCGGCGCTCGCGTGATGGTGCAGCCTGGCGTGAGCTGCGGGCGGTGCGTGTGGTGCCTGTCCGGGCAGGACAACCGGTGCCCCAGGTACGACGTCCTCGGATATCAGTCCGACGGCGGTTATGCCGAACTCGTGACGGTGCCGGCGGCCAACCTCATCGGCGTGCCCGAGACCATCGACTTCGTCACGGCGGCCGCCTTTCCGCTCGCCTTCATGACCGCGTGGCACATGCTCATGAGCCGTGCCGGCATGACCGAGCGCGACACGGTGCTCGTCCTTGCCGCCGGCAGCGGCGTCGGTCAGGCCGCCGTGCAGATCGCCAAGGCATTCGGCGCCCGAGTCTTCGCCACGGCCGGCGGTGACGAGAAGCTCGCGCGTGCGCGAGCCCTCGGCGCCGATGAGGTCGTCGATCACTACCGGGACGATGTCGTGGCGCGCGTCCGGAGCTGGACCGACCGGGCAGGCGTGGACATTGTCATCGAGCATGTGGGAGCCGCAACGTGGGATCGCAGCGTGCGGTGCCTCGCGAGGGGCGGTCGCGTCGTGACGTGCGGGGCGACGACCGGCCACGAGGCCACGCTCGATCTCAGGCACCTGTTCGCGCGGCAGTTGTCCCTGATCGGGTCCTACATGGGCACGAAGGCCGAGCTCCTCCGGGCTTCGGCGCTGTTCTTCTCCGGCGCGCTTCGGCCGGTCGTCGACCGGACGTTCGCGTTGTCCGAAGCCGAACACGCGCACCGCCATCTCGAGTCGGGCGCGCCGTTCGGCAAGGTCGTGCTGGTGACGTAAGATGACGGTGCTAGACTGACGCCTATGGGTCTGGCCAGATGGAGCCTGAGCTTGATGGCGGCCAGCGGCCTGCTTGCGGCGGCCGTTGCGGGGGCCACGATCTGGCTGCTCCTGACCGATCCCATCACGCTTGCCGACGCCGCCGAGAATCTCAAGACGGGCAATGCCGAGCCGCTCGTGCAGGCGCTCGGCGCGGCCATTCTCGACGCGCTCCGCGGACTCTTCAAGTACCTGTGAGCCCTGGCGGCGCGCGCGCCGCGCTCAGAGCCGCTTCACCAGAAACCGCGTCAGATAGAAGCCGTCGAGGAACTTGAACGGCGCCTTGCCTGTCGTGTAGTGACCGCACGGCAGCACGGCGGTTTCGTGCGGCACGCCGCGGCTCGCAAACTCCCCGAGGAACATCTTCGACAGGTCGACGGGGAAGGTGAGATCGTGGATGGCATACACGAGCAGCACCTGGCGCGAGCGGACGCGTTCGATGAACGGCCACGGGCTGATGGGCATCCAGCAGGCGCGCAGGTCGTCGAGCGTGACGTGGCCCTCGAGGCCCTGGCGCACGTGCGCCGTCGACAGGCCCCGCCAGACCACGTCGGCGAAGAACGGCGAGACGTGATTGAAGGCGCCGGCGAGGATGCGCGTGTCGTGCGCCATGGTGAGCATTGCCAGGCAGGAGCCGAGACTCGTGCCCACAATGCCGATCCGCTCGTAGCCCTCTCGCTCGAGCCAGTCGACGGCGCGCCGCGCGTCGAGCACCGCCTGGCGATTGGCCTGCAAGGTGCGGCCGACGTTCGAGCTGACGATGTACTCGGCGCGCTCGAGGTCCTTCGGGCGACGCGCGTCGTGGTAGGGCAGGCTCAGTCGGGCCGCCGTCAGGCCGAACCGCGCGAACAGCCGGCAGAGTCCCACGTGCCCCTCGGGGTCCGCGTTCCACTGTGGCAGCACGATCACGGCCCGGCGGGAGCGGCCGGCATCACGACGGGCCGGCTCGATCACGCGCAAGTGAACCGTGTTGTTCTCACCGTACGGCGTTTGAACCGCGCTCGGGAACCGGACGTGCTCGCCGTCCCGCTCGGCGTCGCTCGAAGGCGGAGCCGTGAAGAACTGGTCGCTTGAGCCGGTGGTTCGGGCCGCCCAGTCGGCGACGTCGCGGAGCGGGTCGGCGCCGTTCGCCGGCAGGTCAAGCCAGTCGAGGCCCCAGTCGAACGGGCGCACGACCCGGTTGGAATCGACCGAGGCGAGCCGCCGTTCCCAGGCGTGAAAACCGCGCGCGATCACGCCGGGCCGTCGGCCTTCCGGAGGAGGGTCCCATAGTCGCGCCCAGCCGGCTGGCCGTCCTCGACGGGCAGGCCGCTCTCGACCCAGCCGGGGTCCACGCGTCCACTCATCGGATTGCGCGAGCCAGCGAAACCGCCGCGCACGTTGGCGACGTCGGAGAAACCGAACGCTTCGAGCACCTGCCCGGCCTGCTGCGACCGCCCACCGACCTGGCAGCCGAGCAGCAGTCTGGTATCGGCCGCAAATGAGGCCTGCATGACGCGCACGAAGTCGGGATTCGGCTCGATCCGGCCGGTGGCCGGGTCCGATTCGAGCAGCGGGACGTTGAACGCGCCGGCTGGATGCCCGGCCGCAAACTCCGCCGACGAGCGGACGTCCACGTAGACGTGCCCGTCGCCTAGAAGGGCGTGCGCTTCAGCTACCGAGACCTGCTTCACCATCGACCCTCCGGACTACTGCCGCGTCCCGACGATCTTCTCGCACCCGGCGGCAATCGCCAAGAGGCGGCTGGTCTGACGCCAGTGCCCCACGAGCTGAAGGCCGACCGGGAGGCCTTCGACGGCCACGGGCAACGAGATGGCGGGATGTCCGGTCATGTTGAAGAGCTGCGTGTGGCGCAACATCGCCGACCGGATCGGTATCGGCTCGGTCGTGCCCTTGATCGTCACGTCGGTCGCGCCGATGGGCGGGGCCACGATGGGCAACGTGGGAAGGACGAGCGCATCGACGCCGTCGAGCGCGCGATCCACCACGTCGCGAAGCGCGCGACGCACGTCGCGCGCGGCCACGTAGGCTACCGCAGGGATGTCGCGGCCACTCGCGATCCGGGCGTGTACGGTCGGTGAGTAGAGGGCACGGCGCCTGTCGAGAAAGCGCGCATGCCAATGTGCGGCCTCCGGCAGCACGAGGTCGACATAGGCGCGGCCGATGTCGTCGGTACGTTCGAGTTCGAGCGGATCGATTCGGGCGCCGGCCGCTTCGAGGGCCGAGAGCGCTGCCTCGAACGGTTCTCGCACCTGCGGCGTGACGATGGCGTCGAAGTACGCCGTCAGTCGCCGCAGGCGAAGCGTGGCGGGCGGTTGTGGTGTCACGATTGCCGGGGGCAGGTCGGCCATCACGGCCCAGAGCCACGCCGCGTCCTGCACCGAGGAGGCAAGCGGGCCGCCGTGGTCGAGCGTCGTGCTGAGCGGGATGACGCCCGTGAGCGGAATCTCCCCGCGGGTCGGTTTCAGGCCGACCACGCCGCAGGCCGCAGCGGGAATCCGGATCGAACCTCCCGTATCGGTGCCGACCGAGCCGAGTCCCATCCCCGTTGCGACGGCTACGGCCGAACCGCCGCTCGACCCGCCGGCCATCCGGTCCTGATTGGCCGGATGCCTGACCGGACCGAAGGCCGAGTCGTCGGAGGTCGTGCCGAGCGCGAATTCGTGGAGGTTCGTCTTGCCGATGATGACGGCGCCCGCGTTCCTGAGGCGCGTCACGACCGTGGCGTCGGCCGTTGCGAGGTGGTCGCCGAGCACGCGTGAGCCGGCGGTGGTCACTTGGCCCGCCACGTCGATCAGGTCCTTCAGGGAGATCGGCACGCCATGCAGCGGGCCGCGGTCCGAGCCGGCGGTCCGCTCCTCGTCGGCCCGGTCGGCCGCTGCGCGGGCCCGTTCGGCGTCCACCCAGATGAACGCGTTGGTGCGGGCGTTGTGCGCGCTGACGGCCGCGAGCGCCTCTTCGGCCAACGCTCTTGCGCTCAACCGCCCGCCGCGCAGCGCCGCCGCCGCTTCGACGATCGTCATGCCGTGACTATAAGGGGGACGGGTCTGTTTTCCACAGTTCCGGCCTCCGCGGTGCCAGGTCTCGGGCCCGAGACCTGGCACCGCCAGGGCCGGAACTGTGGAAAACAGACCCGTCCCCCTTACTATGTCGCCATGATTCGTGCTGCCGTGATGCCGGCGCCCCGCGTGCCAGTCGAAATCCGCGAGTTCCCCGAGCCGGACCTGCCGCCCGGTGGCGCGCTGCTCGCCACCGCGTTCTCCGAAGTGTGCGGCACCGACGTCCATCTGTGGCATGGCCGCCTGTCGGGCGTGCCGTATCCCATCATTCCGGGTCACGTGACGACGGGCACGCTCGACGCGATCCGGGGCGGGCTCACCGATATCGAGGGGCGGCCGCTCCGGGAAGGCGACCGCGTGGCGTTCTTCGACGTGCACCGCACGTGCGGCCGCTGTCTCGCGTGCACCGTCCATCGGACACCCACGCGGTGTCCATCCAGGCGCGTCTACGGCATCACCGATCCGGCCTCGGAGGGGCTGTTTGGAGGATGGTCAGAGAAGGTGTACCTCGAGCCTGGCGTTGTCGTGGCCCGGTTGCCGGACCAGGTCCCGTTCGAGGCGTACATCGGCGGCGGGTGCGGCTTGCTGACGTCGGTGCACATCGTCGAGCGGGCGCGACTCTCGCTCGGCGACAGCGTGGTCGTGCAGGGAGCCGGGGCGGTGGGCCTGTCGGCGGCGGCGCTCTCACGTCGCTCAGGCGCCGGTCAGGTCATCGTCATTGGCGGGCCAGCCAGTCGCCTGGAGCTCGCGCGTCGCATGGGGGCCGACCACGTCATCGGGCTTGACGACACATCGGCCGACGAACGGTTCGAGCGGGTGCTGGCGCTCACCGGCGGGATCGGAGCCGACGTGGTCATCGAGGCCGCCGGATTGGCCCGCGCCTTCGAGGAAGGGGTGCGGCTCGCGCGCAACGGGGGCGCGTATGTCATTGCCGGCCACTATACCGACGCCGGTGACAGCACCATCAATGCCCACCATCACATCAACCGGAAGCACCTCGACATTCGCGGGTGCTGGGGCAGCGAGGTGGGCCACTTTCTTCGCGCGCTGCGCGCGCTCGAGCGCTACGGCAGCGAGGTGCCCTGGCAGGACATTGGCGCGCGCACGTTTGGCCTCGACGAGCTCGACGAGGCGCTGCGCGTGGCTGAGGACTACTCCGTGCCCAAGGCGCTCGTCGATCCGAGACGTTCCTGACGGCCGTCACTCAATCTGCGCGAGAATCGCGTCGAGCGTCTGCTGAAAGACCTCAAACGGCTGCGCGCCGGTGATGCCTCGGACTACGCGCACGCTGTCGGTGGCCGGGTCTCGAAGACCGATGAAGAAGGTCGGCGTGCCCGTGGCGCCGAGCTGTTCGGCGGCGGCAATCGACGCTTCGATCGCCGGTCTCGTCCGGCCGCTCGCGAGACACGCCCGCCAGTCGGGCAGGCTCACGCCCGCTTCCCCGGCGCGAGCCTCGAGTTCTGCGTCGGTGTGGCTGCCCGGAGGGCTGAAGAGCCGGTAGTGCAGGTCCCAGAAGCGCCCTTGCTCGCCGGCGCATCGGGCGGCTTCATGCGCGCGAATCGCTTCCGGATGCAACTGGTCGATGGGGAAGTCGCGAAACACGTAGCGCACCCGGCCCGTGGCGATGTACGCCGCGTCCACTTCAGGCAGAATTTCGCGCGCGTACTTGATGCAGAAGGGGCACTCGTAGTCGGAGAACTCGACGACGGTGAGGACGGCCGTCTCCGACCCGCGGGCCGGCGCCCCAGCGACGTCGAGCATGGCCGAGCCACGCAGGCTGAGGACCTCCTCGGTCAACAGGCGCTGGCGTTCCCGCAGGTCGGTGATGTCGTTCGACAGGCTGAACCACACATAGGCCACGCCGATGACCGCCGCGGCGGCAACAGCCAGCGGCAGCCGCTGGCCACCCCGATCCGGCGGCGGCGACGAGTCAGGTGTGCTCATGACGGGGCTTCCAGGTCGTCGAGGGCAGCCACGGCGCGGCGCAGGTGCGGAATCGTGATGGACCCGCCGACGACGAGCGCGACGTTGAATGCTTCCATGAACTCGGGCCGGGTCACGCCTTCCTCACGGCAGCGTACCACGTGATAAGTCACGCAGTCGTCGCAGCGCAGCACGAGCGAAGCGACGAGGCCCATCAGTTCCTTGGTCTTCACGGGCAGCGCGCCGGCTTCGTACGCCCGGGAGTCCAGCGCGAAGAACCGCTTGATCTCCAGATTGCCGGACTCCAGGATCCTGTCGTTCATTCGCTCGCGGAAGCGGCGGAACTCCTCGAGGCGTTCGCTCATTGGTCCTCCCGGCCGCCCCGGTCAAGTTGTCGGGAGGCGTCGAGAGATTGTACGCTCATCGGCACGCAATCCGACCGATGAGCCACACGTCGCACCTTCCACGACCACTCCAGCGCATCGTGGATAACTCGTTGCTCCTGATACTGGGGACGCTCGCGGCCCTGGTGTGGGCCAACGTGAACCTCGATCAGTACCACCACTACGCCGAGGCGCTGCACTTCGTGGCCAACGACGTCGGGATGGTGTTCTTCTTCGGGCTGGCCACCAAGGAGGTCTACGAGGCAACTCTCCCCGGCGGCCCCTTGTCGTCACCGCGACAGGCGGCGGTGCCGCTCTTTGCCGCCGTTGGCGGCATGGTCGTGCCGGCGGCCATCTACATGACGTCGGCCGTTTTGCTCGACCATTCCGAGATGATGCGCGGATGGGCGATTCCCACCGCCACCGACATCGCGTTCTCGTACCTGGTGGCCCGCATCGTCTTCCCGCGCGGCCACGCGGCCATTCCGTTCCTCCTGATGCTGGCCATTGCCGACGATGCGATGGGGCTCATCGTGCTGGCCCTCTTCTATCCGAGCGGCGACCTGGCGCTCGGCCGGTTGTTCGTGCTGCTCGTGCCGGCCGTCGGGCTGGCGTGGGCGCTCCGCCGTGGCGGCGTCACCAGCATGTGGGCCTACCTCGTCGGCCCAGGTGCCATCTCCTGGGCCGCGCTGTACGTGGGCGGGATTCACCCGGCGCTCGCGCTCGTGCCGATCGTGCCGTTCATGCCGCACGGCCAGGCGGTGCTCACGCGGTTCGGCAAGGGTAAACCGTTCACCGCCGAGACGATGCACGAGTTCGAGGCCTGGTGGCGGCTGCCCGTGCAGGTGATCCTCATGCTCTTCGGATTCGCCAACGCCGGTGTGCCGGTCGGGAGTGTCGGATTCGTCACGTGGATCGTGCTCGGCAGCCTCGTGGTCGGCAAACCCGTCGGCATCGTGCTGACCTCGTGGCTGGCAGAACGTGTGGGCTTCGAACGGGCAGACGATCTCGACTATTCAGCGCTTGTCGTGCTCGGCGTCGCGGCCGGTATCGGGTTCACGGTCGCACTCTTCTTCGCCACGGCGGCGTTCAACCCGGGCATCGTGCTCGACGAGGCCAAGATGGGAGCGCTCCTGAGCTTCTTCGCTGCGCCGATTGCGATCCTGCTCGGCCGCCTGATGCGGCTCCAGAAGATTCCCCACGCCGACGCGCCGCGCGCCACGCGGCGGGCCGAACGCGGCGTTCAGTAGATCAGGAACTTCGCGCGAATCGGCAGGAAGCGTTCGACGTCGGCCACCCAGCCGGCTTCGAGCTCCGCGACCCGATCGCCCCGGTCGATCGCCTGCCGGAGCCGGCTCGATCCCCAGAGAATGTCGATGGGCGGCCTGACGGCCTCGTATTCGTAGGGCGGCTGGCGCCAGGCAAACTGGCCGGGCCCCGCCTGCCGGCACGCCTCCACGAGCGCGACGCCCGTGGCCACCGGACGGAACACCTCACGGTCCACGACGTGAATCTGGCAGCCTCCGCAGGCCCGGCCGGCATGCTTGTGAAACGTCGGCTCGAACGTCACGGGCCTGAAGTGCACGCCCGGCAGATCCCGGGCGTTCAGTCGGGCCGCGAACGGCTCGGCGTCCACCCAGGGAGCGCCGATGAGCTCGAACGGTCGCGTGGTGCCGCGGCCTTCGGAGACGTTCGTGCCCTCGAAAAGCACCGTGCCCGGATAGACAAGGGCGCTTTCGAGGGTCGGCACATTCGGCGAGGGCATGACCCAGGGCAGTCCCGTCCGGTCGAACAGGTCCTGCCGCCGCCAGCCCTGCATGGCCACGACTTCGAGTTTTGCGCCGATGCCGAAGTGTTCGTTGAAGAGCCGCGCGAGCTCGCCGATGGTCATGCCGTGCCGCATCGGAATCGGGTACTGACCGACGAACGACTCGAACCCGGGCTCGAGCATGGGGCCTTCGACGAGGTGGCCGCCGATCGGGTTTGGGCGGTCGCATACCACCACGGGCAGGTCATGTCGGCGCGCCGCCACGAGACAGTTGGCCATCGTGTAGATGTACGTGTAGATGCGCGTGCCGACGTCCTGGAGATCGATGACGAGGGCGTCGAGCCCGGCCAGCATGTCGGCGGTTGGCTCCCGCGTCTCGCTGTACAGGGAGTAGACAGGTATCTGCCGCCGGTCGTCGATGCCGTGCGGCGATTCGATCATGTTCTCCTGGAGGTCGGACCGGAAGCCGTGCTGCGGTCCGAAGAGCGCACCCAGCCGGACGCCGGCCTGCTCGGCCCGCTCGGACACATGACGAAACGTCGCGTCGATCGACGCCGGGTTGGAGACGAGCCCGATCGTCCTGCCTGCGAGCAGCTCCTTGTCGAAGAGGACGTCCGAGCCGAGCGTGACGGGTGCGTTCACAGGCGACGGCCTCCGGATGACAGCCGCGAGGCGACGTGCTGGGCGGAGAGCGCCTCGCCGAATGTGTTGCACTGAACGACGAGGGCGCCCTCGCCGGACCCGAATGTGAGACGACGGCCGTCTCTCGAGGGGCGGCCGGCGGCCGGCCAGTGGCGCGTCGTGACGCCGCCCGACACCAGGACGAGTCGCCGCGACGTCAGGAAGAGCTTTGCCGGCGATCCGTCCGTGAGCGTCACGGGGGCGATGATGTGACACGCATCCGATCCGACCACCCGATGCTGCGATGGAACCACGGGAAGCTCGGTCCTGGCCGACAGGGCGACGAGCGCCCGGAGCCCTTCCACCATCTCCTCCTGCGGTTCCACGTCGTCTTCCGGCGCCAGGTCGCCGAGCGGCTCGGCCAGCCGTGCGATCGCGTCCTCCGATGCCGAAAGGGCTACCCGATCCGCTTCCTGCCACCACGCCGTCCAGCGGTCGGGCTCGGCCTTTCGGTGGAACAGGCGCCAGATCACTGCCAGCGAGCCTTGTGGATCAGGGGAGCTCAGTGACCGCAAACTCGATCACGTGATGCCAGAGGTCGAGGGCAGCCACCGCGGCAACCGTACCGGAGGCCGCAAGTGCCCGTATCCATCGGTTTGCACGACGCGGCGCAGGGGTCTCGGTGGTCAGCAGCCGCTTGACCCGGCGTTCGAGGCTGCCGCCGCTGTAGAGAGCGCTTGCCGGCAGCAGCCCGGGAGTGGCGCCCGGAGCCGCGAGCCGCGCAACCCGGATCAGCGCCTGGGCGAGGGCTGTCCGCCCTCGCTCGCCCAGCCGACTGGCGGCTTCGTCGGCCGCTTCCTCGCCTGCGTCACCCCAGGCGGCGAGCAGCCGTCGGGACGCCGGGAACCACGAGAGCGGGTCCGGCAGCGCCGTCATGGCCGCGCGTTTCAGGTTGTCGTGGCGGTCGACGTGGTGCTGCTCGTGCGCGAGAATGGCCTCGAGCTCATCGGGCGCGCAGGCGGCCAGCACGGATCTGGCGATGACGAGTCGGGGGCGCGCGATGCCGACGACGGCGACGACCGGAAACGACGCATCGACCGCGAACGCCGGGACCGTCATGACTGGCAGCATCACGGGGTCGGCCGTGCGCATCCACTCGCGGAAGGCCCGCCTCGTGGCGTGAAGCGTTCGCACGAGTCGAAACGCCGCCACGGAGAACAGGACCACACCGAAGACCGCCAGCCCCGTGAGCACCCGACCGACCGCTTCGGTTCCGCGGCGCTCGAACATGACATAGGCGAAGAGCGTGAGCGCCGTCACGAGAAGGCCGGCCGCACAGGGCAGCATGCGCGCGCGGAGGAGCGCGTCGGAACGGAATGGCGCGGAGGCCCGCGCCGCCCGTGCGAGCGCCAGCGGGACGAGGAGCGTGGCGAGGCTCACCCCTAGCGCAAACACGGCGAGCGCGACCACCAGCAGGCGCAGCTCGTATGTCACGGTTCTCTCCCGTTGGTTTGCGCTCGCCGCGCGCGGACGAGCGCCTCGAGCTCATCGAGCAGGTCGCGGTCCTCCTCGGTCACGGCGTCCACCAGACAGGACAGCACGAGCTCGGGCTCGGCTCGGCCGCCGGCGAGCGCGGTCCGCACGGCCCTGGTCGCCTGCTCGGAGTGGAAGGCCGCGCGCGACAGGCGCGGCCAGTAGACGAACGCCCGGCCCTTCTTGGCGCGGTCGAGCAGGCCCTTCCGGTGCAGCCGGTCGAGCGTCGTCATGATCGTCGTGTAGGCGATGGTGGCGAATGACGGGCTGAGGTCACGGACCGACGCGCGACCAGGCCGATCCCACAGCGTTTCGAGCACCCGCCGTTCGAGCGGACCGAGCCGCCCACGCGCGTCGGCGCCGGTCGTTTCGGGTTCGTGGCCGAGCGGACGGAGGTCCCGATCCATGGTCTCGGGAGAGTCTATCGCAGCTGCGCCTACTGGAACTTGTGGCAGGTCTCGCAGTCCTGCCCGATGGTCTGACCGTCCTTGGTCATATGGCTGTCGTCATGGCAACGAAAACAGCCCGGAAAGTCCATGTGGCCGATGTTGTTGGGATAGCTGCCGAAGGTGACGTTCATCGACGGAAACACATTGCGCTCGTAGAGCCGCTGTGTCACGGCCACAGCGCGCTCGACTTCCTGCCGCTGGCTCATGTACACGGCGTTGTACTGCTCGCGGTAGAACTGGCGCAGCCGGGCCGCGATGGCATCCACGGCGGCCGCCTGCGATGGGTAGGTCTCTTCGAGCGCGGCGACGGCTTCCCGCTTGACGTAGGGCAGCGCGATGGGAATCTCGCCGAGGCTGAGGGCGCGATCGACGGCCCGGCTGGCCGAGGCGTCGAACGGATGGCTCGGGCGGTTATGGCAGTCGACGCAATCCATCACCCGTATCTCGCCGGCCGCGAGCTCTTCGGGCGTGACGCCCTCGGCCTGGTACTCCCGGACGTTGCCTTCCCGGTCGGTGATGCGGACCCAGGGAATGACCTGTCGCTTGTCGTCGGTCGCGATGTATTCCACACGGTTGGCGACGTTCATGTGCCAGTGAATGCCCTGGCCTATGCCAAGACCTTCGTTGCCGCCGCCCACGTGAACCTGCAGCACCGTCTCGCTCGGCGTGTTCGCTTCGTCGGTGGCGTATTCCCGGATGATCCGCACCTTGTCGCCATGGAACTTGGCCGGCCAGTGGCACTGCTCGCAGGTCTCGCGGGCCGGGCGCAGGTTGTGGACGGGCGACGGGATCGGCCGTGAGAACGTGCCGAGGGCGACGGCAAACACCTGGCGCGCGCCCGAGAGCTTCGATCGCACGAACCACGATGCCCCTTCGCCGATATGGCACTCCACACAGGTGACGCGCGAGTGCGGGCCGTCCTGGTAGGCTGCAAACTCCGGCTGCATCACCTCGTGACACACCTGCCCGCAGAACTCCACCGAGTCCATGTAGTGCACACCGGAGTACGCCGCGAGCGAGACGATGACGATGTTGACGAGTGTTGCCGCCAGTACGAAGGCCGTCCACGTCCGGTGCTCCGGCTTCGTCAGGTCGATCTTCGGCCAATGGACCTCCGTCTTGCCGGCCCGGCGCCGAACGCGCTCACGCCAGACGCCGATGGGCATGAGGATCAGGCCCAGGAGGAAGATGCCGGGGAACACCATGAAGAACAGGATCCCCATGTAGGGGTTGGTGTGCAGGCCGAGCAAGTCCAGGGCGAAAACGATGACGAACAGGACCCCGCCGACGGTGGCCAGAATGGCGCCCACGAGCGAGAACGGATTACGAGGCAAAGGTAGACGGAACATGGTTACAAGTAATCAGGGGAAAGCGGACCAGCCAGCTACGTCAGTAGAGCATACAGGATGAGGGTCACGAGAATCAGCCCGACCGTGACGGCGGTCGTGCCGATGACGCGTCCCAGGCGGCGGACCCAGTCTCGCGGCGGTCCCACCCGCAGCCGTTCCAGTTGGCCGGTGGCCTGCATGCGGGCGAACTCGTCGGGCCGCTCTTCCTTCATCTCTTCGGCCGTCACACGCCCGGTGAAGATGACCGGATCCATCGGGAACTTCTCGGGCCGCAGGTGCCCATTGAAGAAGTGCATCGTGAAGATGAAGCCCACCGCAAGCAGCGCTTCCTCTCCGTGAATGAGCAGCGCGACATTGAAGAGCCAGCCCGGCACGATGCGCGCGAAAAGCTCGGGAAACCACAGGAGCAGGCCCGACGCGCCGATGATGCCCATTCCCCAGAAGACCGCCCAGTAGTCGAACTTCTCCCAGTAGGTAAAGCGCTCGAACCGTGGCCGTTCGGCGATCCCGACGAACCAGAGCATGTGCTGGATCATCTCGCGCACGTCGCGTGGCTGCGGCACCATCGAGTTCGGGCCCCAGAGCAGTCCGTACTGCTTGCCCACGAAGATGCGGCGGCCGACCCGGGTGAGGTGGGTCAGGAAGACCACGATGAGGATGGTGGCGCACACCCGGTGCAGCCATCCGGCGACGACGAATCCGCCCAACACGCGTGCGAGCGTGCGCGCCCAGGTCTCGTCGCTGAAGATCAGCGGCAAGCCGGTGGCCGCCAGGCCGAGGAAGCTCAGCATCAGGAACCCGTGCAGCACACGGTCGAACGCGTCGAACCGGCGGATGTAGATCTGGTCGAGGGGCGTGTCGGTCATCGGCGCTCAGGCCTCCGGGTCTTCCGGCGCGCCGGACTCGTCGCGCATCTTCCGACGTTTCACGATGAAGCCGCGGGGCAGCCAGAGCAAGGCGTGGAGGCCGAAGAAGCCGAACGTGCCGATGAGCAGCCACGTCATTCCGAACCTGGCCCAGTACAGCGTGGGGTTCCGTTCGGCGTCGTATTTGTCGGCGTGCGGATCGTATCGGGTGAAGCCCGCCGTGGCGGTCGCGTGGCACTGCTGGCAGGTCTCGAGCAGTCGTTCGGACGAGACCGCCGACCGCGGGTCTTCTTTCGGGTAAATGGCGTGCGACCCGTGGCACGCGGCGCACGTTGCCACTCTGGTGAAACCCAGTGACGTCACCTGTCCGTGGAACGTGTCACGGTAGGTCCGCATCTGGGCGGTGTGGCAGGTGCCGCACTCGCCGATGACGTCGAGTTGCCAGTTGCTGACGTCGGCGCGCTGGATGCCGTGCGCCGAATGGCAGTCGATGCATACCGGCGCCCCTCCGTTGCCCGAGGCCAGGCCGCTGCCGTGGATCCCGGTGCCGTACACCCGGAGGATGCCTTCGTGGCAGGACCCGCACGTGGCCGGGACGTTGGCATGGTTCACGCGGCTGTCGCTGTCGGACTTCTGTCGGACGTCGTGACTGCCATGGCAGTTCGTGCAGTTGGGCGCCACGAGCAGCCCGCTGCGGCTGAGGGCCTGGCCGTGAATGCTGTCCTCGAAGAGGGCCGCGACGTTGCCGATGCTGATCTGGCCGGCCGCGATGATCTCCTCGCTGCCGTGGCACCGGGCGCAGGTCTTCGGGATGTTCAGTGGATAGGTCGGCGAGTCCGGGTCCGAGGCGGGCCGGATCTCGTGCGCCGTGTGGCAGTCGACGCACCCGGGGGCGACGCTCGACGCGTTCTCCCGCTTGGCCTTGGCGTGGATGCTGAGATCGTAGGCGGCCACCGGACCGTCGTGGCACATGACGCACCCGACGGGCTCGAGCCGGTCGGCGTGCGGGAACTCCTCTGTCGCCGCAAGGTCCGTGTGGCAGTCGACACACGCCATGCCGAGGAAGCCATGAACCGATTCGGCGAACTTCGCCTCGTCGACCGCCACCGAACGGCCGGTCGTCCCCACGGCACCCGGATCACCGTGGCAGGTGAGGCACACGTCGTCGGTCGGCGGGTCGGGCACGGGTGACTGCGCCGCGGTTACCGTGATGGCCAGCCCCAGCAGGGCGACACACACGGCAACCGGGACAATACCCGCGCGTCGGACGGTCGGCTCAGACTCAATCCCCGGCATGACGTATGCCGGACGTTACTTCTTGAGGCTGACCATGTATGCGACGAGCGCATCCAGGTCAGCTTTCTCCAGACTCGGGTAGGCCCTCATCGGCGGCTTGCGCTCAGCCTTGGTCTTCTCGGTCATGGCCTTCGGATTGACGATCCACTCGCGAATGTCGTCGGCCGAGAGCTTGCTGCCCACGCCGTCGAGCGGGCCCTTGACCTGACCCTTGCCCGCGATGGAGTGGCACATGCTGCACTTCTGCGTTTCGTAGACCTTCATCCCCTTGTCGATGGTTGCCTTGTCCTGCGCCGAGACCACGGCGGTCAGCCCGGCGGCGATGAAGAGTGCCAGTACGACTCGATACATTGACGCTGTCCTCCCACGAGGGCCCTCCCGTGGGTCCCCCCGGCGACGACTATTGCAGGATTCCTGCCGTTTCGGGCTCAGGCCAACGCGCTTGCGCCCATCCTCAGGATGACCGGAATTCGCCTCCCTTCGCTGTTATTTCACCTGGCAGGTGGGAGGAATTCCCCAGCGTCAGCCGGTGATTCGGTCCCATCCGGAGTACACGGTGAAGGAGGCGCCGCGCACGAAGCCCACGAGCGTGAGCCCGGTCGCCCGAGCCGCGTCGACGGCCAGACTCGACGGCGCGCCGATGGCGACGATGGCCGGCAGCCCCGCCGTGACGGCTTTCTGGACGATCTCGTAGGCGATCCGCCCGCTCACCGTCAGGACGAGGTCGTGGCCGGGCAGCCACGCGAGTTCGAGTGCCGCACCGATCGCCTTATCGACGGCATTGTGCCGCCCGACGTCCTCGCGTATGACCTCGCGCTGGCCCGTCACCTCGAAGAGGGCGGCGCCGTGCAGGCCGCCCGTCTCGGCGTAGACGGCCTGCCCCGCGCGCAGCCGATCGGCCAGCGACCCGATGAACGCGCGGGTGATTGCAGGACGGCCAGCCGGACAGCCGCGGCCATCTTCGATGGCGATTGCCTGCAGTCGGCCGCAGAGTCCGCAGGCGCTCGTCGCGGCGTGGCCGCGGTCGAACTGCCCGGCTGTCCACGAGCGCTCCGGCCGCACCGTGACCGTCACCGCGTCGACCTCGGTGCGCCGGGTTCCTCGTCGGAAGGAGAAGCCGGTGATATCGCCCGGCTCCCTGACGACACCCTCGGCGTACAGGAAGCCGGCGACGAGCTCCTCGTCGTTCCCGGGCGTTCGCAGCAGGACCCCGATGCCGTGTTCCTGGGCGTCACCGTCGCGTCGCAGCGTGACCGAGAGCGGCGCCTCGACGGCAACCAGGTCCTGGTTGCCGTCGAGGCCAGACGTCGATCCGCGACGGACCGGGGTCACGACCGCTCGCCGCGTCATCGGGATTTTCGCTCGTGCCGCAGCCGGATCGCTTCGCCGATCAGGCTGAGGCCGGTCCACGCGGCCAGCACGACCAACGGCCACATGAGCACGCGCGGGTACAGGTAGCCCACGATCGATCCGGCGACGAGCAGGGCGCCGCCCGTGATGAGCGGTACGAACTCGAAGTCGCCGAGCGGGCGGCTTCCGGTGACTGCGGCGCCAAGGCTGCGGCCCACGGTCGACATCGTGCGCATCACGCGTCGCGTGGAACCACGGGCCCGGGTCCGCGGACCTGCCGGGGCGCGGTTTCTCGAGCGGCGGCCCCGGGTCAGCACGATTTCGGTGGCCTGCAGGATGTCCTCCTCGAAGTGCGAGGCCAGGACTTGACCGAGACGCGCGTCGTCGAAGGCTACGTCGAGCTCCCAGTTGCCGATCCAGCTGTTGAGGTTCAGGTTCGTGGATCCCACCCGTCCCCAGCGCCCGTCGACCACGGCCGTCTTGGCGTGAACCATCGGGCCGTTCCATTCGAAGACGCGCACGCCGGCCTCGAGCAGCGTGCGGTAGAGCGTGCGGGCGGCCGGCACGGTCCAGCCTACGTCGCTGTCGCGAGGCAGCAGGAGCCGAACGTCCACGCCGTCGGCCGCCGCGCGGCGGAGCGACTCGAGATAGGGGCCGTGATCGAGGAAGTAGGCGTCGGTAATCCAGAGCGTCTCGCGCGCCATCGCGGCCACGAGGAGGTCGAGCCGCAGCATGCTCGCGGTAAATGGCTGGGTTGGCACGAGACGCAGGCTGACCGAGCCGGTCGGCGCAACGTCACGCTCATGGGGCAGTGCCGAGCGCTTGATGACGCCGCCGGCGAGGCGCCAGGTGTCGGCAAACGCCGCGACGGCATGGGCGACGGCCGGGCCGGTGATCGACACGCCAGTATCGCGCCAGGGCCCGCGGCCGTGTGCCGGATCGGCGAGCCACTTCTCGCTCACGCAGAGGCCCGACACGAACGCGATCTCGCTGTCGACCGTGATGAGCTTGCGGTGATTGCGCTGCAGCCAGCCAAGCGCGGTCGTGAATGTCGGCGGGTTGAAGACCCGCACTTCGCCTCCGGCGCGCAGGAGCGGTCTGTACAGCCCGAGCGCCGGCCCGGTGCCGGATCCGAACCAGTCGTAGAGGACGCGCACGGTGACGCCCTCGCGCGCCTTGGCTGCGAGCCGGTCGACGAACGCCCGACCGACGGCGTCGCGCCGGATGATGTACATCTCCACGTGGATGGCCCTGGTGGCCCGGTCGATTGCCGCGTTCCAGGCTGGGTAGTTCTCGGCGGCGTCACGCAGGATGCGCACGTCGTTGCCGGCAATGAGCGGGGCGCCCGCCGCGCGGTTCAGGGCCTGGTCGGCCTGCGCGCGCAGAGCAATCCTGTCACCCGGCAGGGCTCGAGGTTTCGCGGCCAGTCGTGGATGTCGCGCCGTCAGATCCCGGATTCTGACATCTCCCTGCCGATGGCTCAATCGAGCCATCCGGCTGGCTGCGGGTTTGACCCGGCAGAACGCGGCAAGTACATTTGGGTCGTGCACTCAGCCGGTACGCGCCTTCGTCGGGTTGCCCGCCTGCTGGTGTGTGCGTTCCTCTTCTCGCTCGGCACCCCGGCGCTCGCCTCGGGGCACGCCGCGGGCGCCTGCCCGGCTGGGTGTCCGGACGACTCTCCCATCTCGGCGCATCCGGTGGAGCACTTCGAGGACATCCGACCGCCGGTCGAGGTCGATCACTGCCCCCTGTGCCACTGGCTCCGCGATGTGAGCCGCGCGGCCCCACAACCCGGTGTGTCTCCGGCGGTCGTGCTCGGTTCCCTGGCCGCCCGGCCCGACCGCGATCTCAGCCTGCCAGGGCACCTGCTGACCGACGGTCAGCCATCCCGCGCGCCGCCGCTCCCCATTCGCTAGCTCCGAGCCAACCGGTTGGCGGCGGGCCGCTCCGCGCATGCGGCACCCCCGTGTCGTGGGTTCATGATTGGAGACAGTGATGGCGTTGAGAAGGGTCCTTCTGTTCGTGGCGGTGCTGGGTGGCGGCCTGATGGTCCCATTGGCAGTACCGGCCGCCTGGGCGCAGGCGCTGGTTTCGGCACAGGCTCCGGTCGATCCGAAGAGCGCGCCGGTGACGTTCGCCCTTCCGCGGGTCAGTTTCGACACCTCGGCGTCGCCGGCAGCCCAGACCGGCGGATCGGCCTCGTCGAAGGTGTTCAACCCCGACATCTCGGTCATCGGCAACTTCGTCGGCACGGTCGGCCAGAATGACTTCAACGACGAGCCGCCGTTGCAGCTCTCCGAAGTGGAGTTTGCCTTTCAGGCCGTCGTCGACCCGTACTCACGCGCGGACTTCTACGTCGCCGTGGGGCCAGAGGGCGTGGAGGTCGAAGAGGGGTTCATCACATTCACGGCCTTGCCTGGCAACCTCCTGCTCAAGGCCGGCAAGTTGCGCGCGCAGTTCGGCAAGATGAACACGCTCCACACGCACCGACTGCCGTCGGTGGACCGCCCGCTCGTCACCGAGAACCTCGTCGGCGGCGAGGAAGGCCTGTCGGACGCCGGCCTGTCGGTGTCGCACCTGCTTCCGAACGCGGCCCTCTTCGTGGAGCTGACCGGTGAGATCTTTGCCGCGCACTCGGAGGTGTTCGAGAGTCCCGAGAAGTCGCGGCTCAACTACGTGGGTCGCGCGCGGGCGTATCGCGACCTCACCGAGTCGACCAATCTCGATGCCGGGTTCTCCTACGCGTACGGTCCTACCGGCGTGGGGCAGGACGAGGCCGCAGGCGACGATCCGCTTCCGGTGCTGAGCAAGCAACTCTACGGGATCGACGTCACGCTGCGGTACCGGCCGCTGCGGCAGGCGATCTACCGGCGGCTCAACCTCCGCACGGAGCTCGTGTGGAGCCGCCAGGAGCTCGCGCCCGGGCTGTCGACGACGGCCTTCGGGTTCTATGGGTTGGCGGAGTACCAGTTCGCGCGACGCTGGTACGTCGGCGGCCGGGTGGATCGGTCCGGGCGGGTGCTCGACGGCGATGCGATTGATGACGGCGGGTCCGTGTTCGTCACGTTCTGGCCGACCGAGTTCAGCCAGATCCGCGGCCAGTACCGATACACGGGCTACGCCGAGGGTGTCTCGGGCAACGAGTTCCTGTTCCAGTTCAACTTCTCGATTGGCGCGCACGGCGCGCACGTCTTCTGAGGTGTGAGAGGCCAGAGTCATGAGAGCAACCAGCAAGAGGCGCGTGAGTACTGTTGCGGGGATCGTCCTGCTTGCCGCAGCCGCAACCGGGGTGACGGCGCGCACCGCGTGGGCACAGCTGCGAGTCGTGGCGACCACCGAAGACCTGGCGTCGCTCACCCGTGAGGTGGGCGGAGACCGCGTGCGCGTGACGGCGATCGCGCGCGGCTACCAGGACCCTCACTTCGTGGACGCGAAGCCGAGCTACATCCTGGAGCTCAACCGCGCCGACCTGCTCGTGCTGGTGGGCCGCGAGCTCGAGCTGGCCTGGCTGCCCGCCCTCACGACCGCTGCGCGAAACGCCAAAGTGCAGCCGGGCGCGACCGGCTACCTCGACGCCTCGGTCGGGGTGAAGATTCTCGAGATTCCGACCGGCCAGGTGACGCGGGCCATGGGCGACGTGCACTCGCAGGGCAACCCCCACTACTGGCTCGACCCGGCCAACGGCCGGATCATCGCCGCGAGCATCCGCGACCGACTGAGCCAGCTCGCGCCGGCCGATCGCGACTACTTCGCCGCCCGCTACGCGGCGTTCGATGCGCGGCTCACCGGGGCCGAGCGGCGCTGGGAGGCCCAGATGGCCCCTTTCAAGGGCCGGAAGCTCGTGACCTACCATCGGTCGTGGCCGAACCTGATGGAGCGGTTCGGGCTGGAGGTGATCGGGTACGTCGAGCCGAAGCCCGGAATTCCGCCCTCGCCGTCGCACACCCTGGCGCTCATGAGCGAAATGAAGGCCCAGGGCGTCAGGGTGATCGTCGTCGAGCCGTACTTCGAGAAGCGGACGCCGGAGTCGATCGCCAGCCAGGTTGGCGGGCAGGTGATCGAGCTTGCGCCGTCGGTTGGCGGTGTCGAGGCGGCCACCGACTACATCGCTCTCTTCGATTACAACCTGTCGCAGCTTGCGGCCGCCCTGAAACAGCGCTGACCGCGGGTCGTATCCGCCGGAAGGACGTGACATGGACCCGATCCTGATCCTGGAGTTTCTCGCCGCGCCGATGGCGGCGAGTCTCATCGTGGCGGGCATCCATGCCTATCTCGGTCTTCACGTGGTGGAGCGCGGCGTGATCTTCGTGGACCTGTCGCTGGCCCAGATCGCCGCGCTCGGCGCGACGATTGCCGCCGTCGTGCCGTGGCTCGGCGGCGACCCGCACAGCGTCGGGGTGTACTGGATGAGCCTGGCGTTCACGCTCATCGGCGCGCTGATCTTCGCCATGGTGAAGGGGCAGAGCGCCAATATCCCGCAGGAAGCCATCATCGGCATCACCTATGCCGTGGCCTCGGCTGCGGTGATTCTCGCGATGAGCAAGTCGGCGGGTGAGAGCGAGCACCTGCGCGACATGCTCGTCGGCAACGTCCTCGCGGTGCAGTGGCACGAGGTCTGGAGCACGGGGGCGCTCTACCTCGCCATCGGCGTCTTTCACTACGTCTTCCGGGATCGGTTCCTCCTGATTTCCACGAACCCGCGCGAGGCGGCCGCCCGCGGCATCTCGGTGAGATTCTGGGACTTCCTCTTCTACGGATCGTTCGGCTTCGTCGTCACCAGGTCGGTGTCGATTGCCGGAGTCCTGCTCGTCTTCTGCTATCTCATCGTGCCCTCGGTCGGCGGGATGCTCTATTCGTCACGTGTCGGACCCCGCCTGGCCATTGGCTGGGTGATGGGCGTCGTGGTGTCCGTGCTCGGCATGTATTTTTCGGTCCTGCTCGACCTGCCGACCGGCGCGACGATCGTCTGCACCTTCGGGGGCGTCCTGGTCCTGATGGCGCTCGCGAGGCCGATCGTCGTGAGAAGCCGATGACGTTTCTGTCGGGATTCTCCGTCCTGAGGGTCAATAGTCGCCCGACAGGCAGGCTCCGCCGACTCACGGACAGAATTGAGCGGCGAAAACGCTTGCTCCGGGCCGAGCCGCTTCGGTCTAATGGCCCTGTTGGGTTCGTGGTTCCCCGGCTCGGGTTCGGCGGTGTGAGGCTGCCGCCTCGGTCCACGAGAGGCACACATGCAGTTGGATCGACACTCAGGCATTTTCTGGGGCTGATTTCTCAGCCCGGACTTGCGCTCCTCTGGTAAACTGACCCCGTGCGGGGTGACTCCCTCAGAGACCTGTATGCGAAGACCCTGGCCCTCGTGGGCCTGGGCCTGCTTGCGGGCGTCGGCGCCTTGGTCGACTACTGGCCCGTGGGCGGCAGCACGCCTCAAGTAGCAGCGCTCCAGCCGGTCGTTCCGGAGGCTCTTGTCGCCCGGGCGGCAACCGACGTGCCGGTCGCGGTACGGATTTCTGAACCTGCCGAGGCGGCCCCTGTTGCCGCGCCGAACCTGGCGTTGCTTGCCGTGGCCGGCGGGGGCTTCCCGACGCTCGGTCGCCGGCTCGAGCTCGAAGCGCCGGCCGTATCGCAGGTGCTGCCGGCATCTGCGGAGCCGGTCGAGCCTGTGGCAGATCCAGTGCCCGTGGTGGCTCTCGCCGAGCCGGTTCCGTCTCCGGGCCCTGACTTCGACCCGGCCCTGGTCTACCAGCTCGGGACGCGCGAGGACGATTCCGGACTCCTGTCCGACGCGGTTGACATGATGAAGACGACCGGGTCGACCATCGCGCGCGGTGGAGCGGCCACCGGCGCCTCGATCGTCGGCGCCTTCCGCGTCGTGTCGGGCGCGTTCAAGAAGCTCAAGTTCTTCTGAGTCCGGGCCTCGGCGCCCGGTGTCATGCCCCTCCATTCCCCTGAAGCGATCCGAGAGGCGCTCGAGCGTAACGCGAAGGCCGTGGCGCTCCGGCCCGCTGTCGGTCAGGGAACGGCACGCACGCGCGTCACGCTTGGCCCGGACCTGGCATGTACGGTCGATGAGGGCCAGTGGACGCTCACCGTCGGGATGAGTGAGAAGTCTGGCGGGGCCAATGCTGGTCCGAATCCGGGAGTGTTGGGTCGGGGCGCGTTGGGCTCGTGCCTGGCGCTCGGCTACGCCATGTGGGCTGCCCGCCTCGACGTGCCAGTCGGCTCGCTCACGGTGGAGGTCGAGGCAGACTACGATAGCCGTGGCGAGCTGGGCGTGGATGACACCGTGCCGCCCGGCTACCTCCAGGTGCGGTACATCGTCACGGTCGAAAGCCCGGCGCCCGAAGCGGACGTCGAGCGGCTCATCGACACGGCAGACAAGTGCAGCGCATACCTGGATGTCTTCAGACGCGCGCACGACGTGCGCCGCGACCTTCGCATCACCCGCCGGCCGCAGGCGTGAGCGGCGGGCATCAGCTGAGCGCCTGCATCACGTCCCATCGCGTGATGATGAACGTGTCCTGGCTCTTGAAATCGCGCACGAGGACGGCCGGCGTTTCCGGCGTGATCATGGCGGCCAGCGCGTCGATGCCGGTCGAGATGTCCGCGAATGGAAACGCCGGCTGCATGATCGTCTCGATCGGCTGCCCCTTGACGTCCGGATCTCGCACGATGGCTTCGAACAGCCTGGCCTCGCTCACCGAACCGACGATGCGGCCATCGGCGGTCACGGGAATCTGTGAGTAGTCGTTCTCGGTCATGATCTGGATGGCGCGCGTGACCAGATCATGCTGGTCGAGCGCGACCATCGGCTCCCGGTCGCGCGAGGCCACCAGGTCGCGGGCGACGAGCCCGGTCTTGTCGAGGAAGCCCTTTTCGCGCATCCAGTCGTCGTTGAACATCTTGGCCATGTAGCGCGAACCGTGGTCGTGGAAGACGACGACGACCATGTCGCCAGCCCTGAACCGGTCCTTCATCTGCAGCAGGCCCGCCATGGCCGCGCCGGCCGAATTGCCCGCGAAGATGCCTTCTTCGCGCGTGATGCGCCTGGTCATCACGGCGGCGTCCTTGTCGGTGACCTTCTCGAAGTGGTCGATCAGGCTGAAGTCCACGTTCTTCGGCAGGAAGTCCTCGCCGATGCCCTCCGTGATGTACGGGTAGATCTCGTTCTTGTCGAACACCCCGGTTTCCTTGAACTTCTTGAAGACCGAGCCGTACGTGTCGATGCCCAGAACCTCGACCGAGGGCTTGCGCTCCTTGAGGAATCGCCCGGCGCCGCAAATGGTCCCGCCGGTGCCCACGCCAACGACCAGGTGAGTGATGCGGCCACCGGTCTGGTCCCAGATCTCGGGACCCGTCTGCTCGTAATGAGCCTGCGCGTTCGAGAGATTGTCGTACTGGTTGGCCTTCCAGGCGTTCGGGGTGTCCCGCTCGAGGCGTGACGACACGGAGTAGTAGGACCTCGGGTCTTCGGGGTCCACGTCAGTCGGACAGACGATGACGTCCGCGCCGAAGGCCTTCAGCGCGTCGACTTTCTCCTTCGACTGCTTGTCGGTGGTCGTGAATATGCACTTGTAGCCCTTCACGACGGCGGCAATCGCCAGGCCCATGCCCGTGTTGCCGGACGTGCCCTCGATGATGGTGCCGCCCGGCTTCAGCTTGCCCGTGCGTTCGGCGTCCTCGATCATCTTCAGGGCCATGCGGTCCTTGATCGAGTTGCCCGGATTGAAGGTCTCGAGCTTGATGAGCACGTCGGCGTCGATGACGCCCGCCGTCAGCCGGTTGACTCTGACGAGCGGCGTGTCACCGATAGTGTCGAGAATGGTGTCGCAAATCGTGGGCTTCGTCACGATCGGGATTATACGTTGAGGCCAATCGCGGTATCCCACGTTGCCCTCGCGCCCTTTGCCCTTCGTCTCGGGCCCTCGTAGACTGTCGCGATGCCGCGGCCGCGACTTCTCATCGTCACCCCCAGCCTGGGTGGTGGCGGCGCCGAGCGGCACATGCTGCGAATTCTTCCGTTTCTTCGAGCCGGTTTTGACGTCGAGCTGGCCACGCTGCGATCGGGCGGCGAGCTCGAAGCCGACGTGCCGGCTGACGTCGAGGTGCACCGCGTCGACACGCTGGCGTGGCTTCCGGCGGCGTGGCGGCTGCGGCGCATCCTCACCCGGGTGCGACCGGACCTCCTGCTCGGGTTTCAGGAGGCGGGCAACATTCCGATGCTGCTCGCGCGGGCCACGATTCGGCGGTCGCGGCGACCGAAAGCTGTCATCTCCACGCAGAGCGCCCCATCAGTCGTGCTGGCTGATGCGACGCCGCGGACGCGCCTGCGTACCCGGACGGCGATGCGACTGCTGTACCCGTCGGCAGACCGCCTGGTGGTGGCCGCCGACGGTGTCGCACGCGATCTGCTGGACCTCGCGCCGGCGGCGGCTGGCCGGGTTCAGCGGATCTACAACGCCGGTATCGATGCCGGCGTCACCGTGCGCGCCAGCGAGCCGTGGAGCCACCCATTCCTGTCGGCGGGCGTGCCCCTGCTCGTCGCGTGCGGCAGGCTGACCGAACAGAAGGACTACCCGACGCTGCTCGGCGCCGTGGCCAGCCTCGCCGCGCGCCGTGACGTGCGACTCGTGATTGTCGGGGACGGTCCGCTCAGGTCGAACCTCGAGCGTCTGTCCGAGCAACTCGGGGTGTCGTCGATCGTCGACTTCGCAGGCTACACGGAGAATCCGTATCCGTGCATGGCCCGGGCGAACGTCTTCGTGCTGTCGTCGCGGTCGGAGGGCTTCGGGAACGTCCTCGCGGAGGCGCTTGCCCTCGGCGTCCCGATCGTGTCGACAGATTGTCCGTACGGGCCGGGAGAAATCCTCGAGCGTGGCCGTTACGGCGTGCTCGTCCCGCCGGGCGATCCTCTGGCACTCGCCGAGGCGATCGACCAGTTGCTCGACGACACGTCGCGGGCGAGGACTTTCTCCGATGCAGGTCCCTCGCGCGCGCTGGAGTTCACGGCCGAGCGATCCGGCGCGGCATACGCGGCCATGCTCGAGGCGCTGTTGAAGGGCACCTGATCCCGAGGTGCCGGGCCGGCCGGCCGTCGTCAGCCCGTGACGGGCGGAAACCGCTTCGAGCGTCGCAGCCGCAGGCGACAGGCGAGGAACTCGGCTCCCGTGGCCAGACATCCCAGCCCGTACCGGACGCTGCTCCCGAACGTGGCCGATGAGGATTCGGGGGCATAGCGCGTCGGGCAGGAGACTTCGCCGATGCGGTAGCCGAACCATACGGCCTGGGCGAGCATCTGGTTGTCGAAGACGAAGTCGTCGGAGTTCTCGTGGAGCGGCAGCCGTTCGAGGATCTCGCGCGAGAACGCGCGGTATCCGGTGTGGAACTCCGAGACCTTCGTGCCGAGGAGCACGTTGCCAATCAACGTCAGTACGCGGTTCGGGATGTACCGCCAGAGCGGCATGCCGCCGGCGAGCGCCTGGCCGCCGAGGATCCGCGACCCCAGCACGCAGTGGAACAGGCCGCTCGATACCATGCCGGCCATCGCAGGGATGAGCTTCGGCGTGTACTGGTAGTCGGGGTGGACCATGATCACGATGTCCGCCCCCGCTTCGAGCGCGAGCCGGTAGCACGTCTTCTGATTGGCGCCGTATCCCCGGTTCTTCGCATGCACGTGGACCCGGACCTTGGGCAGTCCCCTGGCGAGCGCCACCGTCTCGTCCTGGCTCGCGTCGTCCACGACGATGACCTCGTCGACGGCTTCCTGATCGATCACATCACGCCAGGTCTGTTCGATCGTCCGGGCCGCGTTGTAGGCCGGCATGACGACCACGAGTTTGTGTCCGGCGATCATCGGATGCGTCCCAGCGCGCGCAGGACCTCGATCGTGCTCGCATGGGCCGGATCGAGGCGAAGCGCATCCTGGAAGTGCGGCATGGCCTCCTGGGGTCGATCGGCTTTGAGCAGCATCACACCGAGATCGTAATGAAAGTCGGGCTCGGTCGGCCTGGCGCGGACGGCCGCCTCGAAAGCGGGCAGGGCTTCCTCGAGTCGGCCGAGCTTCGTGAGAACCCGGGCCAGTCGGTTGTGGGCTTCGGCCAGTTGCGGGTCCTGGGCGACCGCGACGCGCAGTTCGGCGAGCGCCTCGTCAGGGCGACCGCTGTCGTCGAGCACCGATCCGAGCCCGTAGTGGCTCCGCGCATGGCCGGGCTCGAGCGCGATCGACTGCCGGAAGGCGGCAATCGCCTCGTCCCTTCGTCCCTGGTCGCCCAGCACGAGACCGAGGTTGCCGTAGGCGTCCGCCATGCCCGGCGCGAGGCGGATCGCCTCGCGAATCGAGGCGGCGGCCTCGTCGAGGCGGCCGTCGAGCGCGAGGGCGTAGCCGACGCCGTTGAGAACCAGGGCCGACTCGGGATCGAGATCGCGCGCGCGCTCGAACAGGCGGATTGCCTCGTCGAGCCGTCCTTCCCGGGCGCGCACGGTCCCGAGATTTGCCATGGCCTCGACGAAGTCGGGCGAGACGGCGAGCGCGGCCGATAGGTGGGCGGCCGCCGCAGCGAGGTCGCCCTGCTCGAGGCGAATCGCGCCGAGATTGGTGAGGGCTTCAGCGTAATTCGGCCTGATGGCGAGCGCCGCCTCGTACTCCTTGACGGCCGCCTCGCTCAGACCGGCTTCCGAGTAGGCGAAGCCCAGCGCGCTGTGGGCGCGGTAGTTGCGCTCGGTGACGGCAAGCGTGTGCGTCCAGAGCGTGATGCCGTCCCGCCAGTACCCAACCTGGCGGCTTGCCGAAACCGTAAACGCGAGGAGCACGGCGAAGGCGGCCGGCCACGCCAGGCGGGAGAGTGCAGGCCGCCCATCGATGCGTTCGGCCGCAAACCAGACCAGGACGATGAAGAGGCCCGTATACGGAATGTAGGTGAACCGGTCGGCCACAGGCTGGCTGCCAACCTGGACGATGCCGCTCACCGGCACGAGCGTGCCAAGGAACCAGAACCACCCGACTGGGAACCACGGGCGCGTTCTGGCCGCGCGAATGGCCAGAGCGGTGATGAGCGCGAGGCCGCCGAGGGCCGTGAGCACGTGCCAGAGCGGAATGGCCTCCGGGAACGGATACAGGACGGCCATGTCATGGGGCCAGACGAGCCGGCTCACGTACGTCTGGTACCCGACGACCGCCGTCTTGAGGCGATCGCCGATTGAGAGGGCATCGAGCGACCGGACGGCGCCGCTCTGCTGTTGAACCACGAACGTGACCGCGCTGGCGGCCGCCGTCATGGCGAAGAGCGGGAGCTTCTCGCGGACGAGCGGCCACCAGGCCTGCAGGCGGAACGTCGGCGTGATGCGACCGAGCGGCCACACGTCGATGAGGAGCAGCACACAGGGCAGGGTCACCACCATGGGCTTGGACATCAGTCCCGCGGCGAAGAGACCGACGACGGCGAGGTAACGGCCGAGGCCGGGCCGGCGCGCGTAGGCGGTGTAGGCGATGAGGGTCGCCGTCCAGAAGCACGCGCTCAGCACGTCCTTGCGCTCGGCGATCCAGGCGACCGACTCGACGTGCATCGGATGCACCGCAAAGAGCGCTGCGACGAGGGCGCTTCGGTACCCGGCGCCCGTCAGGCCGACGAGCAGCACGAACAGCAACACGCTCGCCAGCATGTGCAGCGCCACGTTCGTCAGGTGGTGGGCGCCCGGCGCGAGCCCGAAGAGCTCGACATCGATCATGTGAGACACCCAGGTGAGCGGGTGCCAGTTGCCCTCCTCACCGGACCGGAAGGCCCACGCGATGTTCTCGGCGGTCACGCCCGTGTTCACGTGCCGGTTCTCGACGACGTATTGCGGGTCGTCGAATCCGATGAACCCATGCCTGGCGACCGGGAAGTAAATGAGCAGGCTGAGCGCGACGAGCGCCATGCTCATCCCGAAGATCCAGCCGGGCGACGGTGGCCTGGCGCCGGTCTCGTCGGGGCCCTGGGCTGGCCGGTTCCCGGCGTCCACGTCGGCCGCGCGGGGCTTCTTCCGGGGCGCGCCCGCCCGAGCGGGTCCCGTGCGTGAGCGTGTGCGGCCCATGGCGTGAGGGACGTTAGCACACGGCGCCGCCGCGTTCAGCCCGTGGCCGCGCGTCCGACATCGGACAGGCGGCGTGCGGTCGTCCGCGCGAGAACATCGCCGGAACACGGGTCGTCTAAACACGACATGTCAGACGGTGCCATTCGCGATCTTCGCATCGGGGCGCGCGTGCTCGTCAAGGAGCGGTCGTTCTCGGCCCTGGCGATCACCGTGCTCGCGCTCGGCATCGCGGGCGTGACGACCATGTTCAGCGTCGTCAACGGCGTGATGCTGCGCGGGTTCTCGTTTCCAAATGCCCATCGGCTGGTCAGTGCCAACTTCATCGATCCGACGTCCGTGTCGTTTTTCGGCGTGAACGGCCGCATCAGCGCGATGGACTACGACGAGCTGCAGCCAATGCAGCAGTCGCTCGAGCTCATGGCGGCGTTTCTCAGCGGCTCGACCGTCAACGTCACGATCGACGGCACGCCGCAGCGTTACCAGGGCAGCTACACGACCGAGAACTTCCTGCGGGTGCTCGGCGTCGCGCCGATGATGGGGCGGGACTTCACGGCCGCCGACAACCAGCCAGGCGCCGAGAAGGTGGCCATCATCGGGTACGGCATCTGGCAGAACGCGTTCGGCGGCGCGCCGGATGTCGTCGGCCGGGTCGTCCGCATCAACGGCGCCCCGGCCACCATCATCGGCGTCATGGAGCAGGGGTTCGCCTTTCCAACCAACGAGGCCCTGTGGATTCCGCTCTACAGCGAGTTCCCGCCGCGGCCCAGAAACGATCCGCAGGCCAACTCCGCCGCCGTGATCGGGATCCTGCGGCCAGGCGTGTCCGTCGATCAGGCCGAAGCCGAGTTCACAGGCCTCGCGCAACGTTTCGCAGCCGAGTATCCGGATACGAACAAGCAATTCAATGCAGGCCGGGTCGAGCCGCTCATCCAGACGTACATTCCGCCGCCGCTGCGCGGCACGCTGTTGACCATGCTGGCCTTCTGCGTGGGCGTGCTGCTCATCGCGTGCGCCAACGTGATGAACATGCAGTTTGCGCGCGCGACGCTCCGGGCGCGGGAGCTCGCCATCCGGTCGTCGCTCGGGGCCAGCCGCCTGCGCCTCGTCCGCCAGATGCTCACCGAGAGCCTGCTGCTGTCGGGCATCGGCGCCGGTGTCGGGGTCGCGCTCGCGTATGGCGCGACCAGTTGGCTCACCGCGACCATCCGCGGTCTCGACACGCCGCCGCCGTCGTGGATCACGTTCGACATCAGCTTCTCGGTCCTGGTGGTGACCGTGGCGGCCACGGGCCTTTCGGCGGTGGCGTCCGGCCTGCTTCCGGCGCTCGCCTCGTCACGCATGAACTCCGTGGCGGCCCTTCGCGACAGCGGACGTGGCACCACCAGCCGGCGCATGGGGTTGCTCTCGCGCGGCCTGGTGGTGTTTCAGGTGGTCGTCACCTGCGTCCTGCTCATCGGCGCCCTGCTGCAGGTGCGGTCCATCCTCGCCCAGCAGACGGTCGACAACGGCTACGACACCGCGGCGGTGCTTACGGCGCGGATGGGGTTGATGGACGGCGACTATCCGTCATCGGACGCCCGAAAGGTCTTCTACGATCAGCTCGTCGAACGGCTGGACGCCAACCCGGCATTCGGGGCCGTCGGGCTGACCAATCGCTTCCGCATGGCCTTCTCGCCCACGGCGCCAATCGAAGTGGACGGCCAGGAATACGTTGACGATGCCCCTCGGCCGATCACCAACATCGATCAGGTGACACCCGGGTACTTCGCGGTGACCGGGCAGCGGCTCCTCGACGGACGGCTCTTCACCGGGCAGGACCAGGACACGAGGCAGCCGGTGGCCGTCGTCAACGAGGCGTTCGCGCGGAAGCACTTCGGCCCGGGCAGCGCTGTCGGACGTCGTGTGCGCGTGGCCGGCGGCGCGGGCGGCACGAACGAACCCGGGCCCTGGCGGACGGTCGTTGGCGTGGTCTCGTCGGTTCGGATGCTCGGCCCATTCAATCCTCCGGGCGTGGAAGACACCGGCTTCTACGTGCCGTTCTATGCCTCGGTGTTCGGGCCGCTTCAGAGCGCGCCCGTGGCCGCCCAGTTTGCGACCGTGGTGGTCACCTCGAGGGGCGGGACGGTCGAAGCCGTCGCGCCCGTGCTTCGCGACGAGGTGGCCGCGGTCGATCCGAACCTGCCGCTCTACTACGTGGGCACGGCCGAGAAGCAGCTCGACAGCTTCGTCGCCCAGAATCGCGTCATCGCCACCATGTTCACCAGTTTCGGCGTGATCGCCGTGCTCCTTGCGGCCGTCGGCATCTACGGCGTCCTGTCGTTTGCCGTCAATCAGCGCACGCCGGAGCTGGGCGTCCGGATGGCGCTCGGCGCCAACCGCGGCCGGATCCTCGGGATGGTCGTCGCACAGAGCGCGATGCAGGTCGGGCTTGGAACCGTCCTCGGCATCGGGCTTGCGCTCGGCATCGTGAAGCTCGCCGGCGCCGGCATCCAGGGGGTGCTGTTCGGCGTGGATCCGATGGACCCGCTCATCTACGTCGCCGTCGGCCTGCTCGTCGCCGTCGTGGCGCTTGCCGCCACGTTCGCGCCGGCGCGGCGGGCGACTCGCGTCGATCCGATCATCGCACTGCGCGCCGAATAGCCAGCCTGACGGCCGACGATCGGGAAGGACGCATCGACGAGGCGTTTGACCGATAGAATGCCAGTCCTGTGTCCACGCCGCGCTTCCGGGTCGGCCCGTATCTCGTTTCACCCGCACACCGCAGCCTGCGCCGGGACGGCGCGGAGATGCTGCTCATTCCGCGGTACTTCGACCTGCTCGTTCTGCTCCTGGTCAACCGGCACCGGGTCGTCACGCGACAGGAGATTTTCGACCGCGTCTGGGCCGACGTGGTCGTGTCGGATGGCGCGCTGACGCAGGCCGTTCGCACGATTCGCCGCAGCCTCGGCGACGACCCGCGCGCCCCGCGGTTCATCCGTACTGTCTCGCGCCACGGCTACCAGTTCGTGGGTACCGACGTCATCGAGGAACCCGACGACGGGCCGTTGCCCGAGGCGGGGGTGGCCGGTGCGAGCGAGCCGGCTTCACCCGTCGATCCCATGCGCGCGCCGATCGACTGTCTGCTGCGGCATCCCCCGTTCGAAGCGGCCACTGACGAAGAGCGCCGCGAAGCAGCCGAGCTTCTCCATCAGATTGACACCGCCGAGGCGTTGCGGCGCATCGACGCGCAGCCCGGACACGCCGAGGCGCGGGCCATCCTGCGCGATGCCCGTTGGGACGTGCCCGGCGCCGGCGGTGTGCCTCTGCTGCGGTCGCCCGGGCCCTGGGCGTCGGTTGCCGCGGTCGTGCGCTTGCGCCTCAGGCGCGCCGCGCGCCACGCCTCGAATCGTTGGGGAGCTGCCGCCATCGGGGGGACGGCGGCAGGAGTGGCCGCCGGAATCGTCGGCGGCATCGCCTTGTTGCTCGTGCCCGAGTCACAGGCCAGCGCGAACGTCGTCATCTCGCTGGCCGTCGTGGGCGCCGTGGCCGGCGCGATTGGCGCCGCCGGTGTCGGAGCCGGGCTTGCCGGCGCCGAGGCGGTGGCGCGGTCGGCACGGAGGCTCGCCCTCGTCGTCTGCGGTGCGACCGGCGGGGCAGTGGCCGGCGCCCTCGCGCACGCCGTGGCCCGGGCCGTGCTTGCGGGTATGTTCGGCCGTGAGATCGACCACATCGGCGGCTCGTTCGACGGGCTTGTGCTGGGCGCGGCGGCCGGCGTGGGCTACGGCCTCTCCACGTTGCCGCTTCCCGGGGGTGGGCTGGCGGCGCCCACAGGCGGCGCCCGCCTCCGCACGTCGCTCGTCACCGGCGCCACGTGTGCCGCCGCTGCCCTCCTCCTGACCCTTGGCGGTCGCCACCTCGTGGCGTCGAGCCTGGACGTGATGGCGGGTGCCTTCGAGGGGTCCGACGTGGGTCTTGCCCCGCTTGCCAGGCTGCTTGGCGAGGACACGCTGCGGCCGTTCACGCGCGCGCTCGTGAGCAGCTTCGAGGGCCTGCTTTTTGGTGCCGGCCTCGCCTTCGGCCTGACGCACCGGCCTCGACGCTCCAGGGCCGGATCTTCAGAACCGGCCCCGTAGGCCGGGCGTCCGGCGTCGGCCGGCGCAGATCTGACACACCCCTCACCGCCGCCTCACAACTCGCTCAGGTCTTCCGGCCGACGATCGCGCACTGTGTCGGGATGACACCACTTCGCCTCGTCGCCATCGCCGCCATCTACGTCGTCGCCACAATCGCCTGGTTCACGCTCGGCACGTCGGTCGCCGCCCGCTCGGGCGAGTTCGATGATCGGCTCTCGAAGGAGGTGGCGCTGCTCTGGGGCGGACCTCACCGCCAGGCCGCTCCGGCTGTGTGGCTCGAACGGCCGGCGACGGTCACCGACACCGTCGAGCGAACGGACGAGACCGGCCGGACCGTGTCGGAGACTGTCTCCCGAGTCGTCACCGAGCGGGTGCCGCTCGCGCTCGAATCCAGCCGGATCGACGTCGAGCTGGCGCTCGATCATCGCCAGAAGGGCCTGCTCTGGTTCGACACGTATGGCGTCGAGTTCCAGGCGACCTACCGGGCCCGCAATCCCGACACGGTGGCGCGGCTGGTCGTCGCCGAGCTCGGGTATCCGGCCGACCACGTGCAACTCGACAACTTCGTCTTCCGCATCAACGGGCGGGACGCCGAGAGAGGCGATGACCTGTCGAAAGGCGCGACGGCCCGCGCGGAGGTGGCCCCCGGCGAGGAGCTCGTCATCGAGGTCGCCTACGCGTCGCGCGGCCTCGACACCTGGGCCTACGCGTTCTTCCAGGACGGCGTGGCCGAGATACGCGACTTCACGCTGACGATGAGGACCGATTTCGACGAGGTCGACTATCCGGCCGGGACGATGTCGCCCTCGACGAGCCAGCGGACCGAGGCCGGCTGGGAGCTTGGCTGGCGGTTCGACGACCTGCTCACCGGGCGCCAGATCGGCATGGACCTGCCGAACCGGACGAATCCGGGTCCGCTGGCCGCGCGCATCACCTACTTCGCGCCCGTTTCGTTGCTCTTCTTCCTTGCCGTGATGGTGATTCTCGGCGTGCTGCACTCGCGAAACCTCCATCCGATGAACTACGCGTTTCTTTCGGCTGCCTTCTTCGCGTTTCACCTGCTTCTGGCGTACCTGGTCGACCACATGTCGATTCACTGGGCGTTCGTCACGGCGTCGCTCGTGAGCGTGCTGCTCGTGGCCAGCTATCTGCGAGTGGCGGCCGGGGCGCACTTCGCGGTGGCACAGGCGGGCGTGGCGCAACTCGTGTTCCTCGTGCTCTTCAGTTATGCGTTCTTCTTCGAAGGCTTCACCGGCCTCACCGTCACGATCGGTGCGGTCGTGACGCTCTTCGTGCTCATGCAGGCGACCGCACGCGTGGACTGGAGCCAGGTGTTTGCCGGCGAGCGGGCGGGCGGACCCGTCCGGTCATGAGGGCCGCCGCGCCTGCCGCCGTTCAAGGCCCGCGCCACGTCGCCGTCATCATGGACGGCAACGGCCGGTGGGCCACCTCGCGCGGCTGGCCGCGGGTGGCCGGGCATCGCCGCGGTGTCGAGGCCGTGCGCCGCGTGGTGGAAGCCGCGCCGAAGCTCGGCATCGGCACACTCTCGCTCTACGCGTTTTCGGCGGACAACTGGCGGCGACCGCGGGGAGAGGTCGAGGGGTTGTTCGCGCTGTTCGACGAGTATCTGCGGAGTCAGGCCGAGGCGTGCGCCCGACAGGGTATCCGGCTCTCGCTCGTCGGTCGGCGCGACCGGCTGCCGGCTGCGGTTCACGAGCGCGCCGACGCGGTCGAGCGGGCAACAGCGCGTGGCCGCGCGCTTCATCTGAGGCTCGCCATCGACTACTCGGCGCGCGACGCCATCTGGCTGGCTGTCGAGCAGATGCTCCTGGCGGGTCGCGGGTCGCGAGACGAACTGGCCGCGCGCGTCGGCAGCGGTTGGGGCGAGCCGGTCGAGGTTCCGGACGTCGATCTGCTGATTCGTTCGGGTGGCGAGCAGCGACTGAGCGACTTCCTGCTCTGGGAATGCGCCTACGCCGAGCTGTGGTTCACCGACGTGCCGTGGCCGGACTTCACGGCGGCGCATCTCGAGGATGCCGTCGCGTCCTTCTCGCGGCGCGAGCGCCGCTTCGGGGGATTGGCGCCGCAGGCCGGCACGGTCGCCGGCGTCGGCTAGCCAGGTCGGCTCGATCGCGCCCTACAGCAGCTTGGCCGCCATCTCCGCGATTCGCGACCGCAGAACCTCGTGCATCGTCAGGTGCGCGAAGCAGGGCTCGCCCTTGAAGCGCTCGACCACCTGTACGAGGCCGTTCGAGAGCGAGTTGATCTCCTCGCGGTCGATCTGATCGGGGTCGCCGGTGAGGATCACGCGGGATCCTTCGCCGGCCCTCGTCAGCACCAGCTTCATGTCTTCCTGCGTCAGGTTCTGGCCGTCGTCGACGATGATGGCGGTGTCGTGAATCGAGCGGCCGCGCAGGTAGTTGATCGGCGCGATCTCGAGCGTGTTCGACTGCAGGAGGCTTTCGACCGTCGGGTGGCCGGCGTCCTTCTTCTCCGCACGATGGTCCGCCAGCTGGTTCGTCCATCGCGTGGGGCCGTGCAGGCGCCGCATGATGAAGTCGAGGTTGTCGAGGATGGGCTTGGCCCATGGCGCCATCTTCTCGTTGACGGCGCCGGGCAGGAAGCCCAGTTCGCGGCCGGCCTCGGCATTCAGGCGATACACCTCGATGCGCGACACGCGGCCGCTGCGCAGAAGCTCGTAGGCCGAGAGCAGCGCGATGAGCGTCTTGCCCGTGCCGGCGATGCCGACCAGGCTCACGATGAGCGTCTGGTCGTCGAGGATCATCTCGCGCGCGCAGAACTGTTCGGGGCTGCAGGGGCCGAAGCGGTCGCCCGTCTTGGTGTTGACTCGTCGCAGGTGCCCGGGTGTGTCGTGGTTCTTGTAGATGCCCCACGCGCTCTTGCCGGTTCCCGGCAGGTGCAGCTCGCAGCACTGGTTCGCGCGGAGCTGCGACACGTCGGTGAAGTCTCGGAGCGCCTCGACCGGCAAGCGATGCTCGTGATGCAGGGTCGACAGCAGGCTCGAGTAGCTCTCGGGCACGTCGATGCGAAGCCGGCCCGAATAGCACTTCTCGAGCGAGGCAACCGGCCGGTCGCTGTAGTAGTCCTCGGCGGTGACGCCGCGAGCGCGCGCCTTGCAGCGCATGGCGGCGTCGCGCGTGACGAGGATGACCGGCTCGTCCGGGTGCTCCCGTTGGTACACGCCTGCCAGCAGGATGATGGCGTCGTCGGCGTACGTCGGGTTGAAGCCTGGCCAGGCGCAGCCGAGGTCGAGCGTGCCGCTGTGGAACTTCAGCAGCCCGCCGTTGAGTGGAATCCCGGTGCGGAGCTGATCGACCGAGGCGTGCCCCTGCGTTTCATCCAGGAATCGGACCGTGTTGCGAGCCGTGTATCCGACGCCGTTGGCAGCGGTTCGGCGGCGGTCGAGCTCCTGTAACACCGGAAACGGAATGACGACGGTGTTGTTCGTCGTCAGGTTCTGAAGGGCATCGGGAGCGGATACGAGAATGCTGGTGTCGACGACGTAGGTCTTGCGCTGAGCGCCTGCGTCCGAGCCTGTCATCCGGGCCTCCTGAATCCAGACCCATACTGTGCCGGTCGTGACGCCCCGGGGAGAGACGCCACGTCAGCTTCTCGGGTCTCGGTTCCGGGCCTGGAGACGTCCGCGCTGGGACACGAATGCCGCCGGGGCCGATATGTGCGCAGCATACGCCGACCGGCGGCGCGGTACAAGCGTTTCGTTAAGGGACGGGAGCAACCCGACTGCGAGCGAGCCACGCGACCGGATCGAAGCGTAGAAACGCTGAGCGAGAGAGCGTGCAAGGGGTCCGTGGACGAAGTCCCCGGGTCAATGTTGGTCCGACTTCGCCAAACGCGCCTGGCGGCGCGGCTACGTCGGACAGCCTTCGCATGGTTGCTCGCTGGGCTCGCCAGCCGAAGCTGCGAGCGAAGCGAGCGGTTTGCGAAGGCTGGGCGCAGACCGGATCAGAAGAAGGCGCACGGAACGACTTTCTTCACACATATTCACACACGCACAGCTTGAACCTCCCCTCAGCGAGTTCAGCCGAAGCGTCCACCGAAACGGATCACTGCCAGTTCGAGCTTCTGGTCCGAGATGTTCACGATGATGAGAGGACAGCCCGACAGCAACTTCAAGAGCTTGAGTCCATACTGTCCGAGTCCGCCCAGGCCAATCAGAAGCGCGTGGTGGTCCGGCTCGAGGAAGGGAAGTGCCTTCTTGATAGCCCGATACGCGGTGCGTACACCAGCGCCGATGGAGGCGACGACACCCGCATTCTCGTGCCCGAGCACCAGGGGCATCCGAGGCAGGATTGGAAGGTCGCCGGCTTTCATTGCTGTCTCTTCATCTGCCCGTCGCCACGAGACGCAGTGATGACGCCAGCGTCACGCGTCGTGGCGGCGCGGACTATGTCCAATTGGGGCCTTGCGAGCATCACGAACCTGGCGATGCGACGTCCGGCTCGTGCACGGCCGTGAGGCGCCGGCGCGCAGACCACTTCCGCAGCTCTTCGACCCACAGAACGAAGCTCGCAGCCGCGCCGATGAGGATCGCCTCGGTCCATGGAATCGGCGTGGTGTGGAAGATCTCGTTCATCATCGGGACGAAGATGACGGCAATCTGCAGGAGGTTGGCCAGCAGCAGCCCGCCGAGGAACCAGTAGTTACGGAGCACATTCATCGAAAAGACCGATTGCGTCGCCGACCGGCAGTTCAGGGCGTTGAACCACTGGCAGACGACGAGCGTGGTGAAGGTGCCGGTGCGGACTTCGTCGAACGTCATCCCCCCATCGATACGGATGAAGAAGTAACCGAGCGTCGACACGGCGATCGCCGACGCCATCACGATCATCCGCCGCAGCATCGGCGCCGTCAGGATCGGCTCGGAGGCTGGCGTCGGCGGATGGCGCATCTCGTCGCCTTCGGGGCCTTCCATGATGAGCGTTATGCTCAGGGAACCGTCGGTGACCAGGTTCACCCACAGGATCATCACGGCGACGAGCGGCGGTGGGTAGCCAAGCAGCAGGGCGGTGAACAGGATGATGATCTCTGACGCGCCCGTCGAGAAGAGGTAGAGGATCAGTTTCTTGATGTTGCGGTAGATGAGGCGCCCTTCGGCGACCGCGCGGACGATCGTGTCGAAGTTGTCGTCGGTGATGACAATCTTCGCAGCCTCCTTGGCGACGTCCGTCCCTGTGAGCCCCATTGCGACGCCGACATCCGCGCGCGCGAGCGCTGGGGCGTCGTTGACGCCGTCGCCGGTCATGGCGACGACGTGGCCCTCGGCCTGGAATGCCTCGACGATCCGCAGCTTCTGCGCCGGATGCACGCGGGCGAAGACGGAAATCCGCGGCAGCCGCGAGCGCAGCTCCGCCTCGGACAACTGGTCGAGCTCGCGGCCGTCCACGGACTCGTCTCCGGGCCTGACGAGGCCGAGCATCGCGCCTATCGCTTGCCCCGTGGCTTTGTGATCGCCCGTTACCATCACCGGACGTATACCCGCGGCCCGGCATTGCTCCACGGCCTCATAGGCCTCGTCGCGCGGCGGATCGAGCTGGCCGACGAGACCGAGGAAGGTAACCTGGCCGGCGAACGCGTCGAAGCGCTGCGCAGGGTCGCCGGCGGCATCCTGCACTTCGGCGAACGCCAGTAC
Source organism: uncultured Acidobacteriota bacterium (assembly GCA_963752045.1). GTDB lineage: Bacteria > Acidobacteriota > Vicinamibacteria > Vicinamibacterales > SCN-69-37 > DATKDF01. The sequence goes on from CAVVWN010000008.1 coordinate 642,694, forward strand.
CCGGAGGGCCCGTGCCGCCATGGCGTCGGCCGCGCGATGCAGCATGTCGGCCTGCGTGCGGTCGGCGGCTGGGAGCAGCGCGACGACGGATTCCGGAGCTCCCTTGAGGAAGACCACGAGTCCCTCAGTGGTCCGGTGCGTCGTCGCCATCATCTTCGCGCCGCCGTCAAATGGAATCTCAGCGACCCGCGGCCGCTCGGCGCGAATGGCTGGAATGGCCAGTCCGGCTTTCGCCGCCGCCGTCAGCAGCGCGCCCTCGGTAGGATCGCCGACGATCCTCCAGTCGCCACGCGTCTGGTCGGCGGGAGCCACCAACTGCGCGTCGTTGCAGAGCACCGCTGCGGTGAGCAGGCGGGCGAGCCCCTCGTGCCGCGAGGCGTCGGTCGGGCCAGTCGGTGTCTGCAGCGCGCCCTCGGGCGCGTAGCCGCTGCCGGTGACGTGGATCGGCTCTTCTCCCGGCAGCCAGACTTCACGGACCGTCATTTCGTTCCGAGTCAGCGTGCCGGTCTTGTCCGTACAGATGACGGTCGTGCAGCCGAGCGACTCGACCGCTGCGAGTGTCCGGATGATCGCGCGCTGCGACGCCATTCGTTGGACGCCGACCGCCAGCGCCACAGTGACGGCCACGGGCAGCCCCTCGGGAATCATCGACACGACCTGACTGATGCCGATCATGACGATTTCGGATAAGGGGATACCCTGCACGGAGCCGATACCGACGATCAGGGCGAAGAGTGCGGCGGCCGCAAACATCAGGTAATGCCCGAATTGTGTGATGCGCCGTTCGAGCGGTGTCGGCGGGTCTTCTTGCGTGCCAAGGCGCTCAATGCCAACGTGGTGACACCTGGACGGCGCGGGTCACGGCACGCGCCGCCCGGTCGGCAGCGCGCGCGATCGCGACGTTGACATCCGTGTCGAGTTCCTCGATCACAATCAGGCGCTTCGAGGCGGTCAGGCGAACGGCGACCACGCACTGTTTGTCACGCCCGCCCCGTGGCCCATTCACATCACGAAGCCGGACCGTCAGGGAGCGCACCCGGCCAGCGAAGCGGTCGAGCGCAAACCAGAGGCGCTGCCGCGCCACTTCGACGGCGTGTGCGGGAACGAGACCGCGCGTGCGAACGACGAGACGCCTGGTCAGGCTCCTCCCCCGCGGTTGCTGCCGTCGGTAATGGGCGCCCGATTCCCAGTTCCTTCCCCGCATGTGTCGCCTCCTTCTCAGAACCAGCGCTCGAGGGCGATCGGACCGATCTGCACCGCGGCCCATGTCAGCGCCGCCAGCAGCAGGATGACCGTCACCAGTTCACCCATCGACAATCGCATCGGCTCTCCTCCATTCCGATCCGAGCGGTTGACCACACGGTACGGGCTTCGTGAGGTATAGACAATGCGATAGTTTGGAGTGATATATGTTGTTTTTATTATGTGTGAATCCGTGGACCGACCGGTCTGCCGCGGCCAGCGCAGCCTGAACGCCGTCTCGCGAACGGCTCCAGGCGGACCCTACCTTGGCGTTACGAACAGTTCATCGCGCGCCGCACTCGTGATCGCCAGCACACCCGGGTGTTTGAGGCGTCGCTCCGCGGCAATCGCGTAATACCGCTCGCGGACGGCTGACGTTCGCCCGATTTCGCGAACGCCGTACAAACGGCAGACGTCGGCGGCAATAGCCGCGGGCGCCGGAAACACCACACCCGTCCCCTGACCGAATGCCTTCATCAGCGCCGAATCCTCGAACTCGGCCACGAGCCGAGGGCGGAGATCCTCCTTCTCGAACCAGTCGTCGAGCGCGCGCCGCAGCGCGGCATTGGTCGTCGGCACCAGCAGCGGCGCGTCGGTCAGGGACGCAGGAAACCGGCGCCTCAGACGTGCGGCGACGGCGGCAGATGCGAAGAACGCGATGTCCGACTCGCCGAGCAAATGGTTGAACACCTTGACGCGCAGGTGCGGCGGCGCTGGCGTGTCGGCGATGACGACATCGAGGGCGTGCGTCGCCAGCAGCGTCGTCAACGGCTCCGCGTTGTCCTCTCGGCACACGACGTAGACCGGGTCGGCGCCCTCCATCGCGGGATGCAGCAGTCGGTAGGCGATGAGCTTGGGGACGGCGTTGGCGACACCAACGGCCAGCTGTAGTGCCCGTCCGGCGGGTCGCCCGCGAAGCGTTTCCAACAGCTCGCGGCCGATGCCGAAGATCTCGTCAGCGTAGCGGAATACGACTTGCCCGACTTCGGTCAGCACCAACGTCCGCCCTTGGCGCTGGAACAGGCGCTGGCCGAGCGACTCCTCCAGCAGCCGGACCTGGGCGCTGATGGTCGGCTGCGACAAGCGTAGCTTCGCGGCCGCCTTCGAGATGCCGCCCTCGCGCGCGACGGTCCAGAAGTACAGGAGGTGGTGATAGTTCAACCATTCCATGGCTGTTGACCATAGCAAAAACAATGGACAAAGTTCATAACTATCTAATTGTCTATGAATCGCTCATCTCGTACTGTGTGGTCATCCGGCGTCGGTGGAGGGAAGCACAGACACGGGCCTGTCGACCGCACCGACTGCGTGGGCCTTGAGGCCGTGAACGTGTAAACGAGAGAAAAGCGATGGCAAAGAACCAGGTGGGCTTGAAAACGGCGGGCTTCGTTCTCGACGAGCTGGACCGGTTGCATGAGGCGATCAGCCTGCGCGCCTACGAGCATTTCCGAAACGGCGGCGGCCACGTCGCCGGGCCGCTGGATGACTGGCTGCGCGCCGAACGTGAGCTCGTCTGGCGTCCTGCCGTCGAGGTGCGGCAGGCCGACGGGCAGATCGAGGTCCTGGCGGCGGTTCCAGGGCTGGAGCCGAAGGACCTGAATGTCGAAGTCGCCCCTGAGGACGTCCTGATTACTCGCGCCACGGAACGTCGGCACGAATCCACGGAGGGCGCAGTCCACGTGACCGAGTTCAACCGAGGCACGCTTGTTCGCTTGGTGCATCTGCCTGACCGTATCGACCCCAGGAGTGCGAAGGCGGAATGCCGCAACGGGCTTCTGCGCCTGACCGCTGCGGTGGTCAAGGCCTCGCCGGAGAGCGTCGATGCTCAGGCCGCGTAGGCGGTGAGTGATGGCCAGCCCCCTCTGGACCGTTATTCTCGCTGCAGGCGCCGGCCGGCGGCTGTCCGGCGTCACTGGCGATGTGCCCAAACAGTTCTGGCGGGGAGGGTCTTCGAAATCGCTCCTCGATCAGACGGTGGAGCGATTCTCGCCTCTGGCAGCTCCCTCGCAAACCGTCATCGTCGTCGATGCGACGCATCGGCAGCATCTGCTCGACGCCGGTGCGTCCCGACACGTTGGCCGGACGCTGTTCCAGCCACATGACCGCGGGACGGCGGTCGGCGTGCTGTTGGCGCTGACGCCTGTGTTCGAATCTTCGATGGACGCCATCGTCGCGATCACGCCAGCCGATCACGGCGTGGTCGATGATGCCCGATTCAGACGTGGAGTGCTCGAGGCGGCGAGCAGCGCCCGATCGCGTGATGCGGTCGTCATCTTCGGCGTTGAGCCGGATGCGCCGCACCATGACTACGGTTGGATTACGCCCGGCCCGTCCTGCGTATCGAGTGGCCTGCGGCCGGTGGTTTCGTTCGTGGAGAAGCCGAGCCCGGACCAGGCGGCGCGGCTCTTGGCGGCAGGCTCAGTCTGGAACACGATGGTTCTGGTCGGCCGAGCGCCTGCCGTCCGCGCGCTGTTCGTCGAGTACCTTCCGGAGCTGACAGCGGTCTTGGACCGCACGAGAGGCCTGCCGGCAATCGAGCGCGATACGTTTCTGACGGCTGTCTATCCGTCGTTGCCCGTGGCCGACTTCTCGCGAGACGTGATCACGCCAGCCCGCAACCTCCTGACGTATGTCTGGCCGGCGTCGCTTGGCTGGTCGGACTTGGGGACGCCGGAGCGCCTACACGACTGGCAGATGCAGGCCAGTGCTCGCGGCGGCGCGAACCGCGTTACGACAGCCGCGTGAAGGAGTAGAGCCGAGGAGCGCTTTCCACGCGGAGGGCCAGGAAGAGCGGGCGATGGTTGACGGCCGACCGGCTGCGGAGTATTCAGCAGTGCCTGAGGGACAGGTCGATGCGCGATGGCCAGATCCCGCCATTGCCGGTCGGCCCAAGCGATACGGCCGTGGAGCCGCGACGGTACCGCCATTGCGTCTTCTTGCACAGAGGGAAGCGCTAGCTGTTCGTCGCGAATGCCGCACCAGCGCGAGCACCTGGATCGTGTCAACCGGGGGGTGACCGACTTGTGGCGCGTGGGTGGTCGGTGACGTCTTCAATGAGGTGCGACTATGACAAGAGCAAAATCCCAACCCGAGGCAGCCGCCTCGGCCAACACGCCACCGATGTTGCCGACGGTCGATGTCGGCGAGGTCGCCCGTCGCGCATACGAGCGGTATCAGGCACGCGGCTGCGAGCCTGGCCATGATGTCGAGGACTGGTTGGAAGCGGAGCAGGAACTTCAAGGCGCTGCCACGCCCAAGGTCTAACCCGAGTCGCGTGCCCAAGCTGAGACGTCGATATGGAGCTCCTCCGTCAGTGCCCGTGCCCGGTCTGGTTGATTGCACGGCGGCGTGGTTCCCCATCTGTGCGATGGCGGATCCTCGCCGCGATTCACGCCAATCCCCGTGACGCCTCTGAACAGGAACTGAACGCGACGATCCTCGACTGGGCGCTCACGCTGAAGGCGTTCGGCGACGCGGAATTAACGCTGTTGCAGGCGTGGGCGCCTTACGGCGCCAGCCTTCTCAAGCCCCGAATGTCTCCGGATGAATTCACGGCCTTCATCGAGACAGCGCGCCGGACAGCGGACGAGGCGCTCTCCAGTTTCATAGAGCCATTCAAGAGTCGCCTGACTGACGTGGCCGTGGAACTGGTGCAGGGCGAACCGGAGGATGCAATTACCGGGTTCGCTGAGTCGCACGGTGTCGACGTGGTCGTTATGGGCACTGTCGCGAGGACTGGCATTGTGGGACTTGTGATGGGGAACACGGCTGAGCGTGTTCTGCAGCGTCTTCGAGGTTCGGTGCTGGCCGTAAAGCCACCGGGCTTCACGTCAGCTCTTGCGGATCCTTAGCTGCGGCAGCTAGTGGGACGCCGTTAGGCAGCTGCGCGCGCGGGTCTCGTCCATCGCAACGTCGCGGAGCTGGTTGCCACCAAGCCACATGCTGTGCACGGCCACGAGGACGTGCTCGGACATTGTTGGGAAGCACACGAAGCGCGGGCCTTCTTGGCGGCGGCGCGCGCCGCCGGACCGCAGCCGGCAGCCTTCTACACGCTCGCGCTCGAGACCGGCATGCGCAAGTCAGAGCTGTGCGGGCTGAGGTGGTCAGATCTCGATGTCGTGGGCGCCCGCCTGACGGTCCAGCGTCAGCTCGTCCAGCCAGGCTCTGACCCGGTGTTCGGCGCCGTCAAGAACAAGGTGCCCCGAGTGCTGGATTCTGTCAACCGGCATGGTCGAACTGCTCGAGGGTCGCCACAAGCATCAAGCCAAGATGAAGATGGCCAACCGCCACCGGTACCGCGACCATGGTCTGATGTTCGCCAAGGACTGGAGCGACATAATCAGGCAGCACGATACGCTCGGCGACCCGCTGCAGGCGAACGAGTTCGTGTGTCCTTCTGAATGGTGGTCTGGTACCAACACGTGTCCGGAAGTGATCTGCCGCGCGCAGGATGGCCTGCGCGAAATCCGGATGCTCGAACAGCCTCATCGTCGGGTGTGCGCCTTCTTCGCCTGCCACTCGTGCGCGTGGGCCAGGCCCTGGAGCAGCCCGAAGTCGAACCGAGAGACCGGATTCAGTGACGAACGCAGCCGCGCCAGTACCGACGCATGCGTGCCAATCTGCGTGCCGATGGCGCCCAGCAGCGCGCGCACCCGTGGCGGCTCGTACTTCGCCACCTTCAACAGGCGCTCGAATCGGCCGGGCGCGCGGCACAGATCCAGAGTCCGCCGAACGGTCTCCTGTGGTGACAGTCCGCTCGTCTTGCCGGCTCGCCGCAGAAAGTCCAGGAGCGCGGCTTCCGTGTCCGAGAACCTGGCCCACGCTTCCGGCCGCCGTGTGTGAATCACCGTGTCGCGGCCGACCAGCTTGCGCGGCAGGCTCGACGCGCTCGTGGCGACTTCGCTCCGCCGCGCGGTCTGAGTGGTGAAACCGAGAAGGTTCGCTGCGGCAATGCCCGCGGGGAAGACCGTCTTCGTGCCGGCCGCCAGCTCACGCAGCGTCGCCGGGCTCGGCAGGCTCGTGCCCAGGGCCGTCTGTCGAGAGCGGTAGTAGACCCCCTTGCTCAGCCGCCGGAGCGTGCCCTTCCGGGCCAGACGAGAGAGCGCCTGCGCGACAGCCGAGGCCGGAAGGCCGGGGAAGTCCTGAAAGCGCCAGAGGCGCTCGCCGCCAGCCTCAACCATGCGGCGAATCCGGCTGGTGGCTCGCCGGGAGCCGCTCGGCGGTGTCTTACCTCTGCCCATGACTCGACTGTGGGCTGAGCGAGACAACATGTCAAGTTTTGAGATCAAAAAAACATGACAACTACGCGGACACGACGACCGGATTCACACACGACGCCCACAGGCTGCCGCCATCGGCTGTAGCCCAGGGGCCGAGCCAATGCCGTAAGTCGTTGAAAGAACAGGGAAAAAGGTGGTGCGGAAGGGGAGACTCGAACTCCCACGGTATTGCTACCGCCAGCCCCTCAAGCTGGTGCGTCTGCCAATTCCGCCACTTCCGCAATTACGGCAGAGGTCTTACCCGTGCGCTAGCTTCCAGAACCCGCGCTGCCCTGAGGGGGCGGCGTTTCGGATCCTGAACCCGTTCCCGTTCCGGCCGGGGGCAACGTGGTCGGCGTAGCCGTGGCCGGAAGCGGCGCGGCGGTCGGAAGCTCCGGCGCGACCTGGGCCGGGCCCTCGACGCCGCTCACGACCGACCCGCCAGGGGCCGACCGGCCGGCGGCCGTCAGGAGGAACGCGCCCACCATGAACAGCGTGCCCAGGATGGCCGTGGCCCGCGTCAGTACCGTGGCCCCGGCGCGCGCGCCAAACGCCGTCTGGCTGCTCGACCCGCCGAAGGCGGCCGCAATATCCCCGCCCTTGCCCTGCTGCAGGAGCACCACGCTCAGGAGCAGGAAGCAGATGAGAACGTACACTATGGTGCCGACGTAGAAGAGCATAAGCACCCAAGTATACCGAAGGCCCCCTTCGGGCGACAATCCCGGCCACCCTCCGGCAGAAAGGCCGTCTCCGTGACGCTCGGGTCCGACCACCTGCTGGGGTTGAGGAGCTCTTCAGCGCACCGAACCGCCCCATCGGAACGTGAAGATGGGAACGGTCGACGCGCGCGGGTCGGGCCGGCTGTCGCCCGTGAGCTTGTAGTGGTCGGGCACGGAGGCCCAGTCGAGGTAGACGTTGCCGCCGAAGAAGAAGCGCTGGTTCGCCGGAACCCCCGGCATCTGGAACAGGTCGTAGCTCCGCTCGGGCGGTGTTGCACCCGCCTGGTCGGACTGGGGCACGAGCTCCGGAATGCCGTCGCCGTCGACGTCCACGGTGATCCACTCGAGGTGCAGGAGCCGGTGGTAGCTGCGGTCGGCGATCATGGCCGAGAGCTGCTCGTTGAAGCCGTTGACGATGGCGGCCGCGTCGGGCAGGCTCCGGCGCACGGCGAAGTGAAGCGTTCGCCTGATGAGCGCCGTCCGGCCGATCTGCAGGCGCGACTCCGCCTCGGCCGGGAAGTCGTCGAGGATGTACTGCACGACGAGCTCGTCCATCAGCATGTAGTCGACCGTCCCGCCGAGCAGCATCTCGAGGCTCTCTTCTTCGCCCTTCGAACGGACGAACGCCGGACCGTCCGTCCGTTCCACGGACTCACCGTAGGAATACCCCTCGATGATCGCGACCTTGCGGCCCGCAAGGTCCGCCAGTGTCGAAGCTGACACGTCGCTGTCCTTGCGGCCGACCAGCACGAGCCGGTTTTCGAGGTACGGCTGCGAGTAGAGCAGCACGCGCTCCCGCTCGGCGTCCTTCCAGAGCGCCGCGCTGCCGTCGAACCGGCTGGCGAGGAGCGATGGCGTCAGCTCGCCCGGAGCGACGACGGTCGTGTCGGTCGTGATGCCGATCCGGGTGAGCGCCTCGTCCACCAGATCGCTGGCAAAGCTGGGCTGGCCCGGGGCATTGGTGAACGGCGCCCACCTCGTCGAGACCAGATGCAGATGCCTGGTCTGCCCCTGCACCACGGGTGCCAGCGCGACGAGCCCGAAGAGCAGCAGGACGACGCCGAAGCGCGCGTTCCCAGGTTGAAGAGGACGGCCGGACCCGAGCCCGTCATGCATACTGGCAGTCTACCCTCCGGAGGCCGCTCATCTCCATTGCTCCACCGCGCGCCGGAGCGCTCGCGCCCGCCCCTGCCGGGCGAGCGCGCGAAATCGAGCGTGGCAGCGGTGCGGTAGACTGCGGCCGGGGCAGTGCCCGAGGTCTGGTTCGTGCAGCCGGCGGCCCCGGGGAGTGAACATGGCACACGAGATTCGCGACTACACCGCTCACGGAGCGTCCGCGCGCGCGACGGTCTTCGCCGCCCTTGCGCTTGCGGCCGTGCTCGTTCCGGCCTGGCCGGACCTGTCCGTCCGCGCGCAGGCGCCCCCACCGGTCACGGCGGCGGAACTCTCGGCCCTGTCGTTCCGCAACATCGGCCCTGCCAACATGAGCGGCCGTTTCGTCGACATGGATGTGGTCGAGTCCGATCCGTACACCATGTACGTGGCCAGCGCGACCGGCGGGATCTTCAAGACGACCGACAACGGCATCACATGGACACCGGTCTTCGAGCGCGAAGCGGTGCACTCGATTGGCGACATCGCGATCTTCCAGCCCGAACCCGAACATCATCTGGGTTGGCACGGGCGAGCGCGCCAACCGGCAGAGCTCGTCGTGGGGCGACGGCGTCTACAAGTCGACCGACGCAGGACGCACGTGGACGAACGTCGGCCTTCGCGACTCGCGCCACATCGGCCGAATCGTGACGCACCCGACGAACCCGGACATCGTGTTCGTCGCGGCGATGGGGCACCTCTGGGGCGCGAACGCCGAACGCGGGCTGTACCGGACCGCCGACGGCGGCCGCACGTGGACCGCCGTTCTGCAGGTCGACGCGGACACCGGCGTCGTCGACGTCGCGATGGACCCGTCCGACCCGAACGTGATGTACGCGGCCGCCTACCAGCGCCGGCGCACGGCCTACGGCTTCCACGGCGGCGGTCCCGGCAGCGGCCTCTACAAGTCGGCCGATGGCGGCTCGACCTGGCGGCGGCTCTCGGGCGGCGGGCTTGCCGGCCGGCGAGTACGGCCGCATCGGCATCTCGATCTACCGGAAGGACCCGCGCATCGTCTACGTGAGCGTCGAGCAGGGCAACAAGTACAACGCATCGACCGCGTACATCGAGCGGCGCGCCGGCATCTACCGATCGGAGGACCGCGGGCGAGACCTGGACGTTCATGAGCGACTGGAACCCGCGGCCGATGTACGCGAGCCAGATCCTCGTCGATCCGAACGACGACCAGCGCATCTACATGGTCAACAGCTACAGCTTCTCCGACGACGGCGGGACGCACGTTCACGGCAGCCGGGGCAGTCGCTCCACGGCGACGATCGGCTCGTGTGGGTGAACCCGCGCGATTCGCGCCACGTCGTCAAGCTCGACGACGGGAGCATCGGCATCTCGTACGATCGGGGCCTGACGTGGCTCTTCGTGTCGTCGTTGCCGGTGAGTCAGTTCTACCGAGTGGCCGTCGACAACGCGACGCCGTTCAACGTGTACGGCGGCCTGCAGGACAACGGCTGCTGGATGGGACCGAGCGCGACGTACTTCACGAGCGGCATCCTGAACGAGCACTGGAGCCGGCTCTGCGGCGGCGACGGGTTCTTCACGATTCCGGACCCGACCGACAACCGCATCGTGTACGCGGCCTCGCAGTACCTGGGCCTGCAGCGCGTCGACACCCGCACCTGGGAGGCGCAGGACATCAGGCCTGGCGACCCGCGCGGGCACATCAGCGGGCGGCGCAATTTCGACGTCTGGAGTCGCGGCCTGCCCGAGCCCGAGCTCGGCAATGCCATGCACCCGGCCAACTGGGACGCGCCGTTTCTGCTTTCGCCGCACGACCCGAACACGGTCTATGCCGGCTTGAAGCACCTGTTTCGGAGCCGCGATCGCGGACGTACCTGGGAGGACCTGGGCGATCAGACCACCGGCACCGATCGGCGCACGCTCCAGATCATGGGGCAGGAGGTGGCCGACTTCGTCGCCTCGCTCGACGACGGCGTGCCGTACTGGCCGACGATTTCGGCGCTCGCCGAGTCGCCGCGCGTCGCGGGCGTGCTCTACGTCGGCACCGACGACGGGCAGGTGCGTGTCTCGCGAGACGCGGGCCGGACGTGGACGGATGTCGCAGACCGGGTTCCCGGGCTGCCGAACCGGTCGTGGATTGCGGGGCTCGAAGCCTCGCGGCACGCCGACGGCGTCGTCTACATGACGGTGGACCAGCATCGGAGCGACGACAACGGCAATTACGTGTACATGTCGGCCGACTACGGGCAGTCGTGGACGTCGATCGTCGGGCGACCTGCTCCGCCGATCGCGTCGCGCGGACGATTCGCGAGGACACGAGAAACCCGCAGGTGCTGTACCTGGGGACGGAGTTCGGGCTCTTCGTGTCGATGGACCGCGGACGGCACTGGGTCGATCTCCGCCTCAACATGCCGACGCTCGCCATCAACGACCTCGTCCTGCACCCGCGAGACAACGATCTGGTGCTCGGCACGCACGGCCGCGGCGTCTGGGTTCTGGACAACGTGGCGGCGCTCCAGGAGTTGACGACTGCAACTACGACCGGCGCGCATCTTGTCACCCCCGAGCCGGCTGTGCAGATTCGCCAGACCAATCTCAAGGCGCACATGGGCGACATGGTGTTCCGCGGCGAGAACCCGCCTGCCGGCGCGATCATCGATTACTGGCTCGCGCGGGACGGTGCTGACGTCGCGCTGACGGTCCGCGACGCGCAGGGGAGAGACGTGAACCGTGTCGCGGCATCGACGCGCCGCGGCCTGAACCGCGTCACGTGGAACCTGCGCCACGCCGACATCACGGCCGACGGGAGCGGTGGCGGCGCGCCCGCGACGGCCGGCCGGGGCGGGCGCGGCCGGGGTGGGCGCGGTGGCGCCGGCGCGAGGCTCCAGGGGATGCTGGTCGAGCCGGGCACGTACACGGTCCGGCTCGTCGCCGGCGGACAGACCATCGAGAAGCCGATCGAGGTCCGGGAGGATCCGCGCATCGATGTCTCGGCAGCCGACCGTCGCGAGTGGGTGCGCACGCTCGACGCGATTGCCGGCGTGTGGCGACGCGCGGCCGCCGTGGTCGCACGACTTCAGGCGTCCGGAAACCCGGAGGATCGACGGCTGGCCTCGTCGGCCCAGGAGTTCCTGAGCGGGCTGTACGGCGCGGTGAGCGACCACACCGGCCCTCCGACCGCCGACCAGGTGTCACAACTCGAGTACCTGCGCGGCGTGGTCGAGCGACTGGAACGGTGAGGGAAACGTCCCGTGGCTGCGGTTGCCGGTACGCCTGAGCCGGGCACCACGAGCCGTCGTGCCCGCCTCAGATCGCGTGCTTGACGATGTCGAAGAAGGTGGTGACGTCGAGGCTGGCGCCGCCGACGAGCGCGCCATCGACGTCGGCGAGCGCGATGAGCTCGGCGATGTTGTCGGGCTTGACCGACCCGCCGTAGAGCAGCCGGCACTTGAGCGCGGCTTCGGCGCCGAACATCTCCGTGAGGCGCTCGCGGATGTGTCGATGGGCCTCGTCGGCCTCGGCAGGCGTCGCGTTCCTGCCCGTGCCGATCGCCCAGACCGGTTCGTAGGCCACGACGAGCGAGGCGACGTCGCTCGTGGTGAGTCCGGCGAGCCCGGCGCGAAGCTGCCGGTCCAGGATCGGCCAGCGTGTGCCCGGCTTCACGCTCCTCGAGCGTCTCGCCGATGCAGGCAATGACGCCGAGGCCGGCGCCGAGCGCGGCCTGATCTTCCGATTGACCCACTCATCCGTGTCGCCGAACAGGCGCCGCCGCTCGGAGTGGCCGACGATGCAGTAGTCGGCCCCGGCATCCTTGATCATCACGGCGCTCACCTCGCCGGTGAATGCGCCCTGCGCCTCGAAGTACACGTCCTGCGCGGCCACCTCCAGATCGGTGTTGCGCGCCGCCTCGGCTGCCGCGGCGAGCGCCGTGAAGGGCGGCGCGACGACGACTTCGACGCCCTCGACGTTCTTGAGCAGCACGCCGAGCTCACGCACGTAGCCCACGGCGTCGAGCACGGTCTTGTGCATCTTCCAGTTGGCGGCGAGGAGGGGAGTCCGCATGGTGGCCCTCAGGCTGTGGGCAGGGCGGCCACTCCCGGGAGCGTGCGGCCTCCCAGAAACTCCAGTGACGCGCCGCCGCCGGTCGAGATGTGGGTCAGTTTATCAGCCACCCCGGCCCGGGTCACCGCCGAGACCGAATCGCCTCCACCGATGATCGTCGTGCCGTCGACAGCCGCCACGGCGCGCGCAACCGCCATCGTGCCTGCGCGAAGGCATCGATTTCGAACACGCCCATCGGGCCGTTCCAGACGACCGTTCTTGCCGTGCCGATGATCTCGGCGTACCGCTCGGCGGTCTTCGGCCCGATGTCGAGCCCCATCCGATCGCCAATCGCGGGATCGTCGACGGCGAGCGTCTCGGCCGGCGCGCCGGCCTCGAGCGCCGGCGCCACGACGTGATCGACCGGCAGGCCGAACGGGATGCCGCGCGCCTCGGCGCGGCGCCCGCAAGGCCCTGGCCGTCTCGACGAGATCGTCCTCGACGAGCGACCGTCCGACCGGGAGGCCGGCCGCCTCGAGGAAGGTGTAGGCCATCGCGCCGCCGATGATGATCGCGTCCACGCGCGGCAGCAGGTTCTCGATCACCTCGAGCTTGTCGGAGACCTTGGCGCCGCCGAGGATCGCGACGAACGGGCGCTCGGGGTTCGAGAGCGCCCGGCCGAGGTACTCGACTTCGGCCGCCATCAGGAACCCGGCCGCGGCGGCCTCGACGTGATGCACGATGCCTTCGGTCGACGCGTGGGCCCGATGCGCCGAGCCGAAGGCGTCGTTCACGTACACGTCGGCGAGCGCGGCGAGCGACGCCGCGAAGGCCGGGTCGTTCTTTTCCTCCTCGGCGTGGAAGCGCAGGTTCTCGAGCAGGATCACGCCGCCCGTGTTCGCGGCGATGGTGTCTTCGGCGAGCGGTCCCACGCAGTCGCCGGCGAAGGCCACGGTCCGGCCGAGCAGCGTGCCGAGATGGGCGGCGACCGGCTCCAGACTGAACTCCGGGTTGACCTTGCCCTTCGGCCGGCCCAGATGGGAGGCCAGGATGACCGTCGCGCCGTGCTCGAGCGCGTAGTGAATGGTCGGCAGCGCGGCGCGGACGCGCGTGTCGTCGGTGATGCGCCCGTCACGAATCGGGACGTTGAAGTCCACGCGGATGAACACCCGCTTGCCGTCGAGCGGCAGATCCTTGATGGTCCGGATCGCCATGGTTACAGCCCTTTCGAGGCCATGTAGCTGGACGAGGTCGATGCAGCGGCTCGAGTAGCCCCACTCGTTGTCGTACCAGGCGAAGACCTTGACGAAGTTGCCGTCCATCACCTTCGTGTACGGAGCGTCGACCATCGCCGAGTGCGGGTTGCCGCGGAAGTCGATCGACACGAGCGGTTCGGTCACATACTGCAGGATGCCCTTGAGCGGGCCGTTGGCAGCCGCCTCGAACGCGGCGTTGACGGCCTCGCCCGAGGTCGTCTTCTCGAGCTCGGCGGCCAGATCGACGAGCGAGACGTTCGGCGTCGGCACGCGAACGGCCATGCCGTCGAGCCGTCCCTTGAGCGCGGGCAGCACCTCGCCCACGGCGGACGCCGCGCCGGTCGTCGTCGGGATCATCGAGAGCGCCGCCGCGCGCGCCCGGCGCAGGTCCTTGTGCGGCAGGTCGAGCAGGTTCTGATCGTTCGTGTAGGCGTGGATCGTCGTCATCCAGCCCTTCCTGATGCCGAAACTGTCGTGCAGCACCTTGGCCACCGGCGCCAGGCAGTTGGTCGTGCAGGAGGCGTTCGAGATGATCTCGTGCTTCGACGGATCGTACGACTCGTGGTTGACGCCCATGACCACCGTCACGTCGGGCCCTTTGGCCGGCGCCGTGATGATCACCCGCTTGGCGCCGCCGGCGACGTGTTTGGCCGCGTCGTCGCGCTTGGTGAACCGGCCGGTGGCTTCGAACACGACGTCCACGCCGAGCGTCCTTCCACGGCAGCGCGGCCGGGTCCTTCTCGGCGAGCACCTTGAAGGCGTCGCCGTCGACCGTGATGCCGTCGGCCGTCGCCGCGATGTCGGCCGCCAGGTTGCCGAGAATCGAGTCGTACTTCAGCAGGTGCGCCAGGGTCTTCGCGTCGGTCAGGTCGTTGACGGCGACGATGTCGATGTCGTCGTGGGCCATCGCCGCACGCAGAATGTTGCGGCCGATCCGGCCGAATCCGTTGATGCCAACCTTGATTGCCATGGAGACGCTCCTCGTATGGGGCCGATGGGCCGAAGCAAACGCGTCATGTTAGCAAGTTCCGGGGGGCTGGGGGAACCGACGCGGTATTATTCTCGGCGGTGCACGCCCTCTACACGCTCGCCATCGTCGCGCTGGCGGCGCTCCTGTCGCCCTGGTTCGTCTACCAGGCGGTCCGCTACCGCAAGTACATCGGCAGTCTGCGCCAGCGGATGGGCTACCTGCCGGTCAGCTTCAACCTCGACGGCGACGAGTCCATCTGGATACACGCCGTGTCGGTCGGCGAGGCGCTGACCGCCCGGGCGCTCATCGGCGACCTGCGGGAGCGGTATCCCGGGCTGCGCATCTTCCTGTCGACGACGACCCTGACCGGTCAGCAGGTGGCGCGGGCCGCGTCTCAGGGACGTCGACGCCGTCTTCTTCTTCCCGTTCGACCTGCCGCTGTTCGTCAATCGGACGCTGCGGCTCGTGCGCCCGCGGCTCTTCATCATGATGGAGACCGAGATCTGGCCGAACCTGCTGCGGGCGTGCCGCCGCGACGGAGTCAAGACGATTCTCGTCAACGGGCGAATCTCGCAACGCTCGTTTCCGCGGTACCGGCTGGCGCGCGGGTTCTTCCGGCGCGTGCTGGCCGATGTCGATCGCTTCTGCATGCAGAGCGACGAGTCAGCGCGCCGCATCATCGAGATCGGCGCCGAGTCCGGACGCGGTGACGGTGACCGGCAGCCTGAAGTTCGAGTCGCTCGAGAGTCCCGGCCGCGGCGCTCGGGCGCGGCGCCGGACGCGTGCTGCGGTTCTTCAGGATTCCCGAGGCGCGCCCGGTGTTTCTCGCGGCGAGCACGCTCAAGGGCGAGGAGGCCGCCGTGCTCGCCGCGTTCGCCGCGGTGCGACGGGCCCAGCCCACTGCGCTCCTCATCATCGCCCCGCGCAAACCCGAGCGGTTCGGCGAGGCCGAGGCGCTCGCGCGCGCCGAAGGACACCGCGTCGTCCGTCGCACCGAACCTCGCCGTCGATGCCGAACCCAAGGCCGACGTCGTCGTGCTGGACACGATTGGCGAACTGGCGCAGCTCTTCCAGGTGGCGACGGTCGTGTTCGTCGGCGGCAGTCTCGTGGACCACGGCGGCCACAACATTCTCGAGCCGGCCGTGCACGGCAAGCCGATTGTGTTCGGTCCGTACATGCAGAACTTCGCGGAGATCGCCGAGCGCGTTCCTCGCGAATCAGGCGGCGGTCCAGGTGAGCGGCGCGGCCGAACTCGTGACGCCGTTGTCCGGCTGGCCGGTGACCCGGTGGAGCGGGCGCGACTCGGCGCGGCGGCGCGCGCGCTCGTCGAGGCCAATCGCGGCGCCAAGGCGCGGACGCTCGAGGCGATTGCGGCCCTGCTGCCGCCGCCCGGGGCGCGCGGCATCGTGCGCCCGTTCCGGCGCATCAACTGAGGGGGACGGGTCTGTTTTCCACAGTTTCGCGGGCGCAGGGGCCAGGTCTCCCGCCGGGAGACCTGGCACCTGTGCGCACGAAACTGTGGAAAACAGACCCGTCCCTCTGGCGGCGGGAACTCGCTCGCGGGCGCGGGCAGCGCCTGCGCCGGCCGGTGATCAGTGTCGGCAATCTCGCCGCCGGCGGTCGCGGCAAGACGCCCGTCGTCGCAGTACCTCGCGCAGCTCCTGCTCGATGCCGGCGAGCGGCCGGCCATTCTCAGCCGCGGCTACGGCCGGCGCGAGGCCCCACGCCGGGGCCGTCGTCGTGAGCGACGGCCGCCAGCGTGCTCGCCGACGTCGACCATGCCGGCGACGAGCCGCTGATGCTCGCGCGCGCCGTGCCCGGCGCCGCCGTCGTCGTCTGCGAGGACCGGCGCATCGCCGGCGCCCTTGCCGAGGCCCATCTCGGCGCGACCGTGCACCTGCTCGATGACGGCTTTCAGCATCTCGGGCTTGCGCGCGACGTCGACCTCGTGCTCGTGACCCCGGCAGACCTCGCCGCCCGTGGGTTCCCGTTCGGGCCGCTCCGCGAGTCTCCCGGCGCGCTCGCGGCCGCCGATGCGGTGCTCGTCGACGGCGACGCCACACGCGCAGTCTGGCCGGCCACGAGCGCCAGGAAGTTTGCCGTCAGGCGGTCGCTCCGTGCCACCGGTCGGCGACGGCGAGGCCTGGGCGCCGGCGCGGGGCGCGGTCGTGGCCATGGCCGGCATCGCACGGCCGGGCCGGTTCGCCGACGCGCTCGGGGCGGCGGGCTGGTCCGTTGCGGAATCGGTCGAGTTCGGCGACCACCACCGGTACACGGCGCGCGACGTGTCGCGTGTCAACGCCGCTGTGCGGCGATCGGGCGCTGTCGGCATCGTGACCACCGCCAAAGACTCGGTCCGGCTGCCAGCCGGGGCCGTGTGGGCCGTTCCGCTGGCCGTCGCCGCCCTCGAAGCGGTGGTCGCGCCCGTCGACGAGTTCGCCGCATGGCTGCTCGCACGACTCGATGAGGCGCGGTCGTGACGCTCGCCAACCTGCGACACCGCGCCGAGTACGCCATCGTTCTCGTATTGCGCGCGATCGTCACGGTTCTTCCAGAGCCGATGGCGCGTGGCCTCGGCACGCTCATCGGTTTCACGTTCTACACGCTCGACGGCCGGCATCGCCGCATCGCCATCAACCAGCTGCGCGCGGCCTTTCCCACCCGCTCGGCCGGCGACTGCCGGAGAATCGCACGTCGGGCCTTCGGGCACTTCGGCCGCCTGCTCGTTTCCGTGCTGCAGCTGAGCGCCATGCGGCCGGAGGATCTTCGCGCGCGCATCGAGATCGAAGGCGAAGGCCACTTCCGCAACGCGCTCAGTCATGGCAAGGGCGTTCTCATCGTCACCGGTCACTTTGGCTTCTGGGAGGTACAGGGCGTGGCCCATGCCCTCACGTTCCCGCCCATGAACGTGCTGGCGCGCCCGCTCGACAATCCGTACCTGCACCGGTTCCTCGAAACGACCCGACAGTCGACCGGCAACCGCGTCATTTATCGGCAGGGAGCCCTCCGCCGGGTGCTCCGCTCGCTCCAGTCGAACGAGACGGTCGGTATGCTGATCGACCAGCACATCCAGCCGGCCAACGCGGTGATGGTGGATTTCTTCAATCGGCCGGCGGCCACGACTGCGGCGGCCGCGACGCTGGCGATCCGCACGGGGGCGCCGCTCGTGCCCATCTTTGCGCTGCCGCTGCCAGGCGGGCGCGTGCGCCTGGTGTACGAGCACCCGGTGCCCCTGCCGCCGCCAGACACGGCCGAGCCGGTTCGCGAGCTGACCCAGCGCCTGACCGATGTGCTCGAGATGTACGTGCGCCGTCACCCGGATCTGTGGTTGTGGATGCACCGTCGCTGGCGTGACGGCAGTGAGTCCGGCGAGCCTGGCATGTTCCCGGCCGCGTCGGCCGGCGAGGTGGAAGGCGCCGACCGATGAGCATCGATCTCGGATCGGCTCGACGGGTGGTGGTCGCACCGCCCAACTGGCTCGGTGATGCCGTCCTGGCGCTTCCCGCCATGGCCGCCGTCCGCCGCGCGGCCCCCGGGGCCGATCTCACCGTGGCCGCTCCCTCGTCGGTTGCGGCCCTCTTTCGGGAAGTGACCGACGTCGAGCCCGACGCCGTGCTGGAATTGCCGTCGGGGACGTCGGCCGCCGTGGCGGCGCTCTCGGCCGGCCGCTTCGATCTGGCGGTGCTGTTTCCGAATTCATTCGGATCGGCATGGCGCTACCGGCGTGCCGGCATTGCCGAGCGGTGGGGTTTCGCCGCCGGCGGGCGCAGCCTGCTGCTGACCCGGCGCGCGCGACGCCCGGCGCGCCGCACCGCGCCGCACATGCTCGACTACTATCGCGCGCTCGTCGGCGGCCTGGGCGTCGAAGTTGGTGACGACGCGCCACGCCTGCGGCCATCGCCAGGAAGTGCCGCGGCGGCCGATCGCCTGCTCGCCACGAACGCCGACGAGGGCGTATCGACAACTGGTCGTGCTCGCGCCGGGCGCGGCGTACGGCCAGGCCAAGCAGTGGCCGCCCGAACGGATGGCCGAACTGGCGGCGCGGCTCGTGGCGCGCGGCGAGGTCCGGTGCGCCATCGTGGGCGCGGCTCACGACCGGCCTGCGGCGCGTGCGGTAGAATCGTGGCTCCGCTCGCAGGCACCGGCCTCGCTCGTGCACGTGATCGATCTGGTGGGGCGGACGAGTCTTGGGGCGCTCGTCGGCGTGGCGGCACGCGCCGACGTGTTCGTCTCGAACGACTCCGGCGCGATGCACGTGGCCGCCGCGCTCGGGCGGCCGGTCGTGGCGCTCTTCGGTCCGACCGACGAGCGGGCGACCGGGCCGGTTGGCCCGCACGACGTACTGACCGAGCCGGTGTTTTGCCGGCCGTGCCTCTTGAGAGACTGTCCCATTGACCACCGCTGCATGAAGCGCCTCACTGTCGACCGCGTGGCCGAGGTCGTCCGGGCCCGTCTCGAGTCCGCCCGGCCATGACACCTGCCGTGTTCCTCGACCGTGACGGCACGATGGTGCACGATGTCGGCTACCTCAGCCGGCGGGAGGATCTGCGCTGGTTTCCCTGGACCCTCGACGCCATCCGGTTGCTCAACCGTGCGGGCTTCCTGGTCTTTGTCACGTCGAACCAGGGGGGCATCGGTCTCGGCTTCTGCACCGAACCGTTCGTGCAGGCCATTCACCGCGAGATGGATGAGACGGTCACTGCGTCGGGCGGCCGCATCGACGCGTGGTACTACTGTCCCCATCATCCGCGAGCCATCATCGACAAGCTGCGTGTCGACTGCGACTGCCGGAAGCCGAAGCCAGGCATGGTCAGCCGGGCGGCAGGCGAGTTCTCGATCGACCTCGCGCGATCGTTCGTCGTCGGCGACAAGATGGCCGACGTTGGGCTGGGTGAGCAGGCCGGCGCCACGAGCGTGATGGTCCTTACCGGTCACGGCGAACGCGAGCTTGCCCGTCACGACGGTCAGGTGCCAGGAGCCGCGTGTGTCGCACCGACGCTCATCGAGGCGACGTCCTGGATTCTCGACCGGACCGGCGGAAAGGCTGGCGGCACATGAGCGCTCGGGCGCGCGCGGCGCGGTTCCGGAAGATCATCACAGGTTTCAGACGCGTCAGGCTCGTCGTCGTCGGCGATCTGGTGGCCGACGAGTTCATCTACGGACGGCTCGACCGCGTGTCGCGCGAAGCGCCGGTGCTCATCCTCAAGTACGACTCGACCGAAGTCGTGCCCGGCGGTGCGGGCAACGCTGCCAGCAATGCCGCGGTCCTCGGCGCGCGCGTGGACGTCGTGGGCGTCGTCGGGCGCGACGATGCGGGTGCCCGCCTGGTGAAGGCGATGCCGGCATCGGCCCGGACCGGCGGCATCGTCAGGGCGTCCAGATTCGTGACGCCGGTCAAGACGCGGATTCTCGCCGGTGGCGTGCACTCGGCCAAGCAGCAAGTCGTGCGCATCGATCGTGCCGGCCGACCGCCCCAGCCGGCCACGATTCGTCGCGTGGAGCACGTCCTGGCGAAGGCGCTCGGCAGGGCAGATGCGGTGATTGTGTCCGACTACGGTGGCGGCCTCGTCACGCCGGAGATGTGGCGGCGCGTGCGGTCGGCGGCCCGCCGCGTGCCGCCGCTCGTCTTCGTCGATTCTCGTTACGCACTCGGTGGCTTCGACGGGATGACGGCGTGCACGCCGAACGAGGCGGAGGTCGAAGCGCTCCTCGGCGTGAAGATCGACGACTCGCGTGAGGCGCTCGAACGGTCCGGCCGCAGCCTGCTCGAGCGCCTTGGATGTCGCGCCGTGCTGGTCACGCGGGGCAGCCGGGGCATGGCGCTCTTCGAGCCGGACCGCGACACCGATCACATTCCGATCGTCGGATCCGACGAGGTGGCCGACGTCACTGGTGCAGGCGACACCGTCATTGCGACCTTCAGCCTCGCCATGGCGGCTGGCGCGACGTGGGCGGAGGCGGCCCGGCTGGCCAACTACGCCGGTGGCCTCGTGGTCATGAAGCGGGGAACCGCCACGGTCAGCGCCGACGAGCTGATGGAGGCAGTCGGTGCGTGACGGACGGCATTGAATCGTGACGGACCGGCATCGAATCTGGAGGGGCCGGCTTCAGCCGGCCCGAGTGCGGGCGGGCTGAAGCCCGCCCCTCCGGCAGTGAAGGATGACTAGCGATCGATGGGCAGGGTAGTCGACGTCAACGAACTCCTCGCACTCACCGAGGCCGACCGGCGCGCAGGCCGGAGTCTCGCTTTTGCCAACGGCTGTTTCGACGTCCTCCACGTGGGGCACATCCGCTATCTCGAGGGCGCCAGGCGCGAGGCCGACCGGTTGATCGTCGCCATCAACGACGACGAGTCTGTCAGGGGCCTCAAGGGGCCCGGACGTCCGATTCTGCCGGCCGCGGCGCGGGCCGAACTCGTCGCGGCGTTGCGCGCAACGGACTACGTGGTGCTGTTCGGTGAGTCCACCGTCGAGCGGCTGCTGACACTCGTCAAGCCGGACGTTCATTGCAAAGGGACCGACTACACCGTCGACAGCGTTCCCGAACGCGACGTGGTCCGCAGCTACGGCGGCCGCATCGCCATCGTCGGCGATCCCAAGGACCATTCGACGCGCGAGCTCCTCACGCGGGTTGCCGGTGCCGACGCGCCGCCGGAGTCGTCCGAGTGAAGCGGCTGCTCGTCGTGCGGCTCGGCTCGCTTGGCGATCTCGTGCACACGCTGCCGGCCGTGGCCGCGCTCCGCCGGGCACAGCCTTCGCTCGAGATCGACTGGCTCGTCGATGCGGTCCATCAGGAGTTCGTCTCCCTCGTGCCGGTCGTCACGTCGGTGGTCGCGTTGGCCGATCGGACCGCGCAAGCCTGGTGGCAGGCTCGTCGTGCGCTCCGTGCCCGAGCCTATGATGTTGCCGCGGATTTTCAGGGCCTGCTGAAGTCTGCCGCGCTCGCGCGCCTGTCGGGAGCGCGTGAGGCGGTCGGGTTCGCCCGCGCGTCGCTGCGCGAGCCGGCCGCGCGCTTCTTCTACACGCGGACCGTTCCGGTTGGCGGGTCGGACCACGTGGTCTTCAAGAACCTGCGGCTCGCGGCGGCGCTTGGCGCGGCCGAGGGCCCGCTCGAGTTTCCACTCGCCGACGTTGCCTCTCCGGCTGCCGACGAGGTGCGCGCGAGAGCAGGAGGGGCATTTGCGATCGTCAATCCCGGCGCGGCGTGGCCCAACAAGCGCTGGCCGCCGGACCGGTTCGGCAAGCTGGCGTCGCACCTGGCCGACCGTCACGGCCTGAGATCGGTCGTGCTCTGGGGGCCCGGCGAGGCTGACCTGGCCGATGCCGTCGTCGGCGCGTCGTCGGGCGCCGCCGTGCGCGCGCCCGAGACCAGCCTTCGGGATCTGGTCGCCATTGCGCGCGGGGCCCGCCTCATCGTCTCGGGTGATACCGGCCCGCTGCACATCGCCGCCGCCGTGGGCGTGCCGGTCGTGTCGGTCTTTGGACCCACCGACCCGCTGCGCAACGGTCCCTGGGTGGCGGCCGACCTCGCGATCTCGCGGTATGGCGGATGCGACTGCCACTACGAACGACGATGTCGGCGCGGCGAGACCGACTGGTGCCTGGGGACGATCACGTTCGACGAGGTCCGTGACGCGGTTGACCGGCGCCTCGGCGCGCCGGTGGGCGAGGCCAGCCCATGAACCGGCCGGTCGGCGTGAATGGGTGGCGCACGAGACTGGCGCGTCTGCGCGTGCCCCTGGGGTTCGTCTCGGCTGCGGCGGCCTTCGCGCTGGCGACGCCGACCTCGCGGTCGTTACTGCTGGGGCTCCTCATCGCGCTGCCGGGCGAGGTGCTGCGCATCTGGGCCGCCGGGCACATCGACAAGGGGCGCGAGATCACGATGAGCGGGCCGTACCGCTTCACACGCCATCCTCTGTACCTGGGATCCACGATTCTCGGTGCGGGGTTCGCGGTCGCCGCCGGGAGCTGGGCGGTGGCGGCGATCGTGGCCGGCTATCTCGGATTGACGCTCGTGGCCGCGATTCGCACCGAGGAGGCCGTGCTCGACGAGCGATTCGCGGGCGCGTATTCGAAGTATCGCGAGGGGAGTCTCGAGGGCGGCAGCCGCGTGTTCAGCCTGTCGCGCGCGATCGCGAACCGGGAGCACCGCGCCGTCGTCGGGCTTCTGGCAGCTGCCGCAGTCCTGTGGGCCAGATTGTTGTGGCCTTAGCCGACCGCGCGCCGCAGAACGGCGCGCCAATGAGAGGCCGGTAGGGCCTTGGTGCCAATCGTGGACGGTCTGGCAGGCGTGCTTCGTCAACTGGCTCGCCACCGCGTCGCGCGGGCAGCCGTTCTGGCCATGACCGCGCGCGCGGTCAGCGTCCTGCTGTCGCTCGTTACCGGAATCGTCGTGGCTCGCGCGTTTGGGGCGGGTGGCAAAGGCACGTTGGCGTACCTCGTCACCGTCACGAATCTGGCGGCACGGTCCTCTTCGTTGGGCATCGAATCGAGTTTCACCCGCCTCCACGACGTGCGAAAATTGCCGGTCCACGTGGCCGCCGGATGTGTCGTCTGGACGACGCTTGCGCTTGGCGCCGCTGGCGCAGTTCTCCTGAACCTCGGCTATACCCTCATGCCGGGCGCGGCAGCCGGCATCCCGCCGGTCCTTGTGCGTGCCTACGCCTGGGGAATGCCGGCGCTGCTGCTGCTCTTCGTCCTGAGTTATCTCATGTTCGGACTGCGGCGCGAGCTCGCGTACACGGGCATCGATATCGCATGGCGCGTTGGCGTTCTGATCGTCACGGTAGCTGCCGCCCGTGCGGCGCATCGCGACATCGTCATCGTCGGACTGCTCCAGCTGGCGGTTGCCGTGATCGTCGCCGTCGGAGCGCTGTGGATGCTGTGGCGCGCCGCCGGCGGGAGGCTCGTCTGGCGGCGCACTGTGGCGAGAGCGATGATCGGCGACGCGAGTGGCGTCTATGTCTACAACACCATTCGCTACGGCCTCGCGTATGGCGGAATGATGATCGCGGCCCAGTGGTTTGGCGTTGCCGAGGCCGGCGTCTTTTCCGTCGCGCTGGGGCTTGCCGAGGCAGTCACACTCGTGGCCGGCTCGGTGAACCTGGCGTTCTATCCTTCGGTGGCCGTATCGACTCGGCCTGCGGCATACACGCTGCGCATGGTGTGGCGCGTGATGGCGCTCTGCGCCGCCATTGGGTCCGCACTCTTTCTGGTGTCGTCCTGGCTGGTGCCGGTCCTATACGGACCCGCGTTTACCGGGGCGGTTCCGCTCTTCGGTCTGCTGTTACCGGGTGTCGTCCTGCTCGCAGGCGAGCAGGTCATCGCCAGCCTGCTCGTCGCCGCCGGCCGGATTCGCGCGGGCATTGCGGCCGTATCGGCTGGCGCGGTCGTGCTGCTCGTGCTGGCGGGTGTTCTCAACGCCCAGGAGGGCATACACGGCTTGGCGTTGGCCTGCAGTGTCGCCCAGGCCACGGCGGCTATCGTGATGTTCACGGCTTTCTGGTCGCAACGGCGTACGCTGAACGCGCCCCTTGCTTGACGGGTGTTCTGGGCGTTCAGTCGGTGTGGTTCGGGCTTCGACGGAATGTCTTCTGATTGTGGAAGGAGTACTCCCACAGGTGAAAGCCGGCCACCACGCGCGTGCGCAGCGGCCGCGGCAGCCTCTCGAGCACCGCGCGCGCCCACCGGAAGCGCGACGGGCGTCGGCCCGTCCACCGGGTCACGTAGTCGCTCTGCTGGGGCCACTCGGCGAACGGCGTGACATTGCTGACCTTCGTGGCCTCGAGCGCCATCAGAACGGGCCGCCGGGTTCTCAAACCGATCCGTCGGCCCACGGTCGCCGGGTCGGGCACATAGCGGATACGTCGGACCGGGGTACTCTCGACGGCAGGGAAGCGAGCCTCGAGGACGGCGAGCGTCCGGATGTCGAAGCCATTCTCGCGGCTGAACGTTCGGTACATGAGCTCCGGGCTGAATTGGTACAGCCCGTGCCCGCACAGGTTGTTGGCGGGCGCCGTCAGGAAGAGCGTGCCGCCGACCTTGAGCGCGTTCATCAGGTTCGCCGCGGCGACCGGGAAGTTGAAGACGTGTTCGAGCGAGCCTGCCTCGATCACTGCGTCGAACCGTCCGACGAGATCGGCCTGGAGCGGATCGTTGAGGTCGTGCACACGACCAGCGCCTTCGTAGTCGGATCGATCGAGCACGGTCAGTGATTGCACGCCAAGGCAGTCCCGAAGAAAGTCATCGGCGTAGTCACCAAAGGCATACCGTTCGAGCGCCGGTGAAGCGACCGGCAGGTTGCGTCGAAGGTCCTCGAGCTCGCCGGCGTGCAGGAACAGGCTCAGCCTGCCGATGGTCAGGGTGTCGTCGAAGCAGACTCCGCGCGCGCGCGCCGCGACCAGTCGTCGTGCGTCGTGTCCAAGCAGTGCCACAGGGGTTCCTCGGAGGGTTCGGCGAAAACGGCTCTAGGGTATCATCGGCCACGGAAGGGGCCGGCTCACAGTGTCACGAGTGAACGATCGCGCCGGAGAGCAGGTACTGGTCCGGGTTGTGGTCCAGGTCGGGCCTTCCCCGCCCGATTGACATATCGGACCGACGGGTCCGCAATCGACTGCGGCGCCAGTTCGACAGGTTCTTTCGGGAGGCGCTGGTCGGAGCGTCCGATCAGGGTGGGGCGCTCATCGAGATTGGCTGCGCACGCTCGCCGTGGTTGGGCTACTTCGCCCGCGAGCACGGGCTCGATGTTGTCGGCCTCGACTACTCGCCCCTTGGCTGCGAGCAGTCGCGTGCGCTCCTCGACCGGGATGGCGTCGACGGTGAGATCATCCACGGGGACCTGTTCGACCCGCCCGTCCGCTGTCTTGGCCGCTTTGATTTCGTCGTGTCGTTCGGTGTGGTCGAGCATTTCGACGATACCGTCGGATGTCTGCGCGCGCTCGGCAGATTCCTGCGTCCGGGCGGCCGGATTTACACCCTGATTCCGAATTTCGCCGGGTTCATGGGGGCGGTGCAGCGCCGGCTGGATCGGGCGTTCTTCGATATGCACGTTCTGCTCGACGAGCCCGCGCTCCGGGCGGCGCATGAGGCAGCCGGTTTCAAGGTGCTTCACAGCGCCTACTTCCTCTCGTCGAATCTCGGAGTGCTGAATCACTCCACGATTGAGGCGGGAACGGTCGGCGCCCGGCTGCGCGCGGCCGTCAGGGCCGTGGGCGTCGGCCTCTCGGGATCGCTCTGGCTGATCGAGGACTCGCTGGGCGTCGAGCTTCCCGCCACGCGCCTCCTTGCGCCGTACGCGCACGTCGTGGGTGAGTTGCCGTAGCCCGGAAGGTCCCCGTCAGTGCATCAGTTCGTCGATGAGGCGCTGTGTCTCCTCGACCATCCGCGTGACGTCGAATCGCTCCATCGCGCGGGCCTGCCCGGCGCGACCGAACGCCATCACCCGGGCGGGGTCGCCGGCCAGTTCGAGGATGGCGTCGCGCCACGCCTCGGACGATCCGGGCCGAATCAGCAGGCCTGTCACGCCCGGTTCGATGGCGTCGCGATTGCCGGGCACGTCTGTCGCAATCACTGGCCTGGCCATCGCCATCGCTTCGACGACGGCGCACGGCAATCCCTCCGTCCACGAAGGTTGCACGTACACGTCGAGCTGATCGTGAAACCCGCGGACATCGTTCACCTGGCCGAGAAACGAGATCGCGGATGAGGGCCCGAAGGAAGCGGCGAGCGCTCTGAGGCGACCTTCCAGCGAGCCGGTGCCAGCCAGGCGAAGCTGCAGCGGCAGGTCCGGCCTTGCGGCGCGGGCGGCGGCAAAGCCCCGAATCAGGGAATCGTGGTCCTTCTCCCGCGCGAGTCGTGACGCGGACCCAAACACGATGAGCGCTTCACGATGCTCGAGCGGGAGTCTGGACGGACGGAACGCTTCCAGGTCGACCGCGTTGTAGATCACGCGAATCCGGTCGGCGGGTACGGCGTAGTTCGAGACGAGATCGTCTCGCACGCTCTCGGAGACAGCGATCGTGGCGTCGCACCAGCGGCCGGTCCAGCGCTCCAGCGCCCGCCGGATCGGACCGCCCCATTGCGCCACCTGCTGCGAGGAGACCAGGACCTGCACTCCGGTCGTGCGCGCGGCCAGGCGGCCCACCAGGTGGCCATGAAAGAGGAACGTGACCAGCACGTCGACGCGTTCGCGCTGAAGCCAGCGCCGGAGCCGCTGCAGGACCGCGAGATCCCACGGTCCGGCCATTCTCAGGTCGGTCACCGTCACCGACGGCTCCCGGATCAGCCCCTGCAGGGCTCCGGACCGTCGCTGCAGGGCCACGACCGACGCGCGCGTGCCAGCCCGCGCCATGCCGCTCGCGAGGTGGGCGATGACGCGCTCGGCGCCCGAGACGTCGAGCGTCGTCGTCACGAACGCGACGTGCCGGGGGCGCGACGTCATGCCGTTGTTTGAGGCGACCGCGCAGGTAGCGGAGGACTGGGGGCGGCGGACACGGCGAGCACCGCCATCCACAGCGGCACGTGGGCAAGGAGACGCAGCCGAACGAGAGTCCCCAGATTGGTCACGACATAGGCCAATAACAGGGCGGTGATTGCCGAGAGGTACGAGGCAGAACGCGAGGTAGGTGCCCCGGCCGCGGAGCGCCTGGCGATGGCGATAGAGCGTCCAGGCCACACAGAGTGCCAGCACGTCCAGCACGATCGTGTCGAGATCGGTGAAGACGAGCAGTCCGCCTCCGGCGGAAATGTCCACGAGCGACAGGGCCTCGAGCGTGGTCACCGGCACGAAGATGGCCGCGAGCCCGACGGCCGTCGCGCCGAGGCGGGACCAGGTCCGTTCATCAGGCGTCAGCGCCACGTCACCAGCAGCCGCACCGCCGGACGGCAGCGCGACCAGGTTCGTGCCGCCACCGCTCAGGATGAACCCCTCGCGGGCGGCGTCGAGGGCCGCCGCTGGCAGGTTTGCGCGTTGGACAGAGTTGGGCGACGCCGGGACGCGGTCGAGGACGGGCGCGAGCAGGCCGCCGGTCAAGGTGTTGACGGTGTTGCGCGCGAGACGTCCGTACGGCTCGTAGTAGACTCCCGCGCCGGTCTGGAATCCCCACCATCCGCCAAGCACGACCAGTCCTGCTATGGCAGCGTACCTCCAGCCGCGCCGGCGAGGCTCTTTCGCCGCGGCAACGAGCGCCACCAGGCCGAGCGTTCCCAGCACCAGTGCCGCATGGTACGCGCGGACGCCGCCGATCAATCCGATCGCGAGGATGAAGAGTCCCGCGCTCGCACCGAGGCCAGGCCACGAACGCGCCGGCCCAGGCTCCATTCTTCGCAGCAGTTCACGAACACCCCACGTGGCGGCGACGATGAGCGTCGCGAAGAACGTGTCTTTCAATACCTGCGTTCCGCAGAAGACGAGCATCGGCGTGAACGACAGGCCGATGATGGGCCAGGCGGCGGCCCGGTCGGGCACCGCCCCGTCAGGTCCGGCGGCCGCCGATATCCAGGCGCAGGCCGCCAGGTAGCACACGAAGTTGAAGAGCAGCGGCGTTGCCGGATGGACGCCAAGGCCATCCATCAAGGCGGCGATGGCGATGACGAACGTCGGTGACGGACTTCCCGCGGGAATCACGTCCAGCCCGTCGGCGGCGGCCTGTGCGGCCAAGTCGTAGGACATGCGGGCATCCGGCGCGAGATTCCAGAACCCGTCTCCCGTGTGCATCCCGCGCAGTACGGGAGCATCCAACCAGGAAACGGCGAACAGGAGCCCGGCCGAAAGCGCGTGCAGCACGGCACCTGCCAGTACGAGGCCGGCAAGGAGCCTCGAGCGCCGGCGGATACTCCTCAGCATCAGGACCATCGCGACGGCAATCGCGCCAGCGAGGGCGATCTGCATGAATAGGGCGAGGACGGGCATCGAGAAGTCGGTGGTCAGTATAAGCCGGCCTTCATGACGCCACGGGCGCACGGCCGGGGCGCCGATCCACGAACGTCTGATGCCACAGCTCGAACATGAGCAGGTTCCAGAGCTGGGCGTGCCAGGCGCGGGTGCCCGCTAGGTGCTCCGAGAGCAGGCGCGCGATTGCTTCATGGCGGAAGTAGCCGCGCTGCCGCGAAGCCTGGCCGAGGAGCACGTCATGCGCGAGATCGCGGAGCTCGTGCCGGAACCACACGTCGATAGGCACGCCGAATCCCTGCTTGGGCCGGTCGATCACCGACGCGGGCAGCAGCGTGCGGGCCAGCTGGCGCAACAGGTACTTCTGCGTCCGGCCGCGCAGTTTGAGGTCGACGGGCAGCGTTGCGGCAAACTCCATCAGCTCGTGGTCGAGGAACGGCGATCGTGCCTCGAGCCCGTGCGCCATCGTCGCGATGTCCACCTTCACGAGCAGGTCGTCCGGAAGGTACGTGTGTACGTCGACATCGAGTGTGGCGTCGACGAAGTCCGGTGCGTCCGAACTCCGGAACCAGCCTTCGAGCAACGCCTCGGAGTCGGTTCCGGCCGCGGCCAGAAAGTCCGGCGTGCAGAGCGAACGTTTCATTCCGGCATCGAAGTGCAGCATCCACGTTGCATAGCGCCGCTCGCGCGCGAGTGGCACGCCCTCGAGGAACCGTCGCAGGCGCCTTGCTGCCGGCCATTCGGATCGATCCGGCAAGTGCCGCGCGAGGGCGCCGGCCGCCGCGCGCACCGCCATGGGCAGCCGATCGAGCCGCGCGGCAATCACGTTCGCGCGATGGCGATCGTAGCCGGCGAAGTTCTCATCTCCCGCATCCCCCGTCAGCGCGACGGTCACCGATCGCCGCGTCAGCTCGGCCAGGTAGTAGGTCGGCACGGCCGACGAGTCGGCATATGGCTCGTTGTAGTGCCAGACGAGCTTCGGTAGCAGTTCGACCGCATCGGGTGTGACGACGAATTCCTCGTGGTCGGTCTCGAACCGCTCGGCGACCGCGCGCGCAAACGGCAGCTCGTTGTAACGGGCCTCCCGGAACCCGATCGAGAAGGTCTTGACCCGCGCGCCCGCCACCTGTGCCATGAGCGCGACGACGACGCTCGAGTCGATACCGCCGCTGAGGAACGCGCCCAGCGGCACGTCGGAAATCAACCGCAACCGCACGGCCTCGGCCAACCGGCTGCGCAGCTCTTCGAGCGCCTCCTGTTCGTCGATCCTGCGTTTGGGCGTGTACCTCAGGCGCCAGTAGCGTTCGGTCGACAGGTTGCCGTCCCGAACGACGAGATGGTGCCCGGGTTCGAGCCGCTGGACACCGGCGAACGCCGACAGGGGGGCGGGTACGTACTGGAAGGAGAGGTAGTGCAGCAGCGCCGGCCGGTGCGGTTCGGGGACGAAGCTCCGCTCCGCCAGAAAGGACTTGGGCTCCGAGGCGAAGACCAAGCCATCGCGGTCGACCCGGTAGTAGAGCGGCTTCTTGCCAAGCCGGTCGCGCGCCAGCAGCAGGGACCGGTCGCGCGCGTCCCAAATCGCCAGGGCGAACATGCCCCGCAGCCGCGGGAGGCATTCGCCTCGCCACTTTCGATAGGCGGCCAGGATGACTTCGGTGTCGGTCGCTGTCCGGAACCGGTAGCCGTACCCTTCAAGCTCGGCGCGCAGGGTAAGGAAGTTGTAGATCTCTCCGTTGAACGAGATCCACAGCCCGTTGCCGTCGGTCATTGGCTGCCGGCCAGCGTCGGACGTGTCGATGACCGCCAGCCGCCGATGCCCGAGGCCAATCGCCCCGTCGGTGTACACGCCGGATCCGTCCGGCCCCCGGTGCGCGATCAGGTCGCACATCGATGCCACCGTTACGGCGTCGACGGGCGCGCCCGAATGGAAGTTGAACCGACCAGCGATGCCGCACATGTCGGCTACCAGGCTTGCACGCAAACGATTATGACGCAGGGCCCTGGTACGATCTCACGCATGCTGCCATAATCGCAGGCATGCGGCAGCCCGAGTACATCGGTTCCCGGGAACGGCCGGTGTTCTCGCACGCGATCGGGTGGCGGTTGAGTTCGGGCGCAGGCGGCCAAGAAGCGGCATGAAGATCCGCGTCCTGCGCATCATCGCCAGGCTGAACATCGGCGGCCCGGCCATTCATGCCACGCTGCTCACGCACGGGCTCGATCCCAGTCGCTACGAGAGCCGCCTCGTCACCGGCACGGAAGACGAGGCCGAAGGCAACTACCTCGCGCTCCACGGCCGTGCGATTGACGGGATCTCGGAGGTGCCGGCACTCGGCCGCGAGATCGACCCGATCCGCGACTGGCGCGCCTTCGGCGAGCTCGTGCGCCTGATGCGCGAGTTCAGGCCCCACATCGTGCACACCCACACGGCCAAGGCGGGGTTGCTCGGCCGGCTCGCCGCACGGCGCGCCCGGGTTCCGATTGTCGTGCACACGTTTCACGGCCACGTCTTTCACGGGTATTTCTCGCCAGCCAGGACGGCGCTGTTCGCGGGGCTCGAGCGCCGGCTCGCGAAACACACGACCAGGCTCGTGACGGTGAGCGATTCAGTGCGTGACGAGATCCTGTCGCGCCGGATCGGGCGCCTCGACCAGTTCGAAATCGTCCGGCTCGGTCTCGACCTGGACCCGTTTGCGACCTGCGAGCGGCGCGCAGGAGAGCTCAAGGGAGAGCTGGGCCTTGCGCCGGGCACCCAGACCGTCGCCATCGTCGCGCGGCTCGTGCCGATAAAAGCCCACGAGGTCTTCTTCGACATGGCCGAGCGGCTGGCCGCGCGATTCCCGGACCTCGTCTTTCTCGTTGTCGGCGGCGGCGAGCGCAGAGCCGCCCTTGAGGCCGACGTCCGCGCACGCGGCCTCTCCGGTCGAGTCCGTTTCCTCGGGTGGCGCGCGGATCTCGACCGCATCTACGCCGACGCAGACGTCGTGACGCTCACGTCCCGCAACGAGGGATCGCCCGTCGCCTTGATCGAGGCCATGGCAGCCGGACGGCCCGTCGTGGCCACCCGGGTGGGCGGTGTGGCCGAACTCGTGGGCGACGCGGGGGTGCTGGCCGACGCGGGCGACGCCGAGGGGCTTTCGGCCGGCGTCGCCGGCCTCCTCGAGAATCCTGGCCGGGCACGCCAGTTGGGACTGGCGGGAAGAGCCCGGGTGCTGCCACACTATGGACACCCCCGGCTCGTTTCCGACATCGATGCTCTCTACCAGCGCTTGATTCGAGAAGCTGGCCTGGAGGTGGAGTGACCACGGTTCTCGTCCTGCCGGCCGTCCTGGCGTTCAGCCTGTCGGCCCTCTTCACGTTTTTCTGCCGCGAGATCGCTTTGCGCACGGGTATCGTCGCGCTGCCTGCAGCAGATCGCTGGAGCACCTCGCCGGCCGCGCTCCTTGGTGGGCCGGCCATCGTCGCCGCGACGGCGCTGACGCTCGGCATGGTCGACGCGCTGCCGTTGCAGGTCTGGATCCTGCTCGCGGGCGCCACGACCATGTCTGCGGTCGGCCTGATCGACGACCTCCGGCCCATCGGACCGGCCGCCAAGCTCACCGCGCAGCTCGTGGCGGCCGCAGCCGTGACGGGTGCCGGACTGCGATTCCCCCTGACCGGCATCGCCTTGCTGGACACGCTCGTGACGATGGTCTGGATCGTCGGGCTGACCAATGCCTTCAACCTGCTCGACAACATGGACGGGCTGGCGGCCGGCACGGCTGCCATTGCGGGCGCGGTGAAAGCGGCGCTGTTCCTGCTCGACGGCAGCCCGGCTGGTGCCGCCGCCGCCGCGGTGTTTTCGGCGGCGTGCCTCGGATTCCTCGTCCACAACCTGGTTCCCAGGCGGATCTTCATGGGGGACTCAGGCAGTCTGTTTCTCGGGTTCTTCGTCGCGGGCCTCAGCACGGTGGGCACGGTGCCAGGCTCACGTGTGACGGTGTCGGTGTTGATCGTGCCCGTCGTGGTGATGCTCGTGCCGATCTTCGACACCGTGCTCGTGACGGCTGCCCGGCTCCTGACCGGCCGCCGCGTGTCGCAGGGCGGGCGCGACCATGCCTCGCACCGGCTGGTCATGGCCGGCCTCAGCGAGCGCGGTGCGGTGTTCACGCTCTACGCCCTCGCGGCCGTCTCCGGTGCGGCCGCCATCGCGACTCGTGGTCTGGGCCTGTACGCAGGCCTGGTCCTTCTGCTCGCGCTGGCCCTGGCGATGTTGATTCTGGGCGTCAGTCTGGCGCGGATCGCGGTCTACAAGAAGGACGATTCGGGACGGGCCGGGCTGCGCATCCCGGAACTGCCCGGGGCGGCCTACTATCGTCACGCGGCAAACGCCGGTATCAACGCCACGCTCATCTTCGTCGCCTACTATGCCGCGCAGGCGTTCAGGCATGGCGCCGAGGCGCCGCTGGGATCGGTCGCCTTCATTCAGGCCCTGCCGATCGTCTTCGGCGCGAAGATGCTGGCTTTGGGGATGTTCGGCACGTACCGCAGCGTGTGGCGCTACACCGATTCGCGCGATCTGTTCGCCCTCGCGCTTGCCAGCACGGTCGGCTCGGCGCTCGCCGTGCTCGTCGTGCTGTTCGCATTCGGATTCGAGGGCTACTCGCGATCGGTGTTCGTGCTCGACTGGATCCTGTTCACGGCCCTCATCGCGGCTTCACGCCTCTCCCTGCGCGCCCTGTCCGAGATGCTCAGACCGGCTGCCCACGGGGGCATCCGCGTTCTCATCTATGGGGCGGGCGATGCGGGTGTCTCGCTTCTGCAGGAGATCCGGCGCAACGCGCGGCACGGTCGCACCGTCGTCGGCTTCCTCGACGACGACCGGCTGAAAGCCCGCACGCGCATTCAGGGACTGCCGGTGCTGGGCGGCCTCGATGACCTCGCTCGCGCGATCAGCCAGACGACGGCGCAGGAGGTGGTCGTCGCCATGGGCACGGCCACCGACGAGCAGATGGCGCTCGTTGGCAGCATCTGCGCCGAGATGGGTGTCGTGATGAGCCGGTTCGACGTCGCGCTGTCCGCGTCGATCGTCGACGCGAGGCTGGACCGCGTCACCTGATGTCTCGTTTCGTGGCAGCACGCCGCGCTGCCGGTCCGCGGTCGGCTCGCGAGCCCGGGCTCACTCGAGTCCGTGATTCCGGAAGATGGCGCCGATCTCGTCGAGTGTGAACTTGTTGAGCGCCACGATACGGGCGCTCGCGCGAAACTGCGGAGGCAGGATGTGCCGCGCCTCGTCCTTGTCGGCCACGTCGACCACGAGCCAGGCCTTGTGCTGGCCGTCGTGGCATCCCCAGTCGGCATTCGACAGAAAGTGCGAGCCGGTCTTGAGGAAGGTGTCGACCACGCGGGCGCACCCGGCCACGTCGGCGTCGTGCGGAACCTCGATCAGGAATCTGGCCATGCGTCCCAGTCTGGACCAGACGGGTGGGCGGCGGCAAGCGGTTGAAAATGGCGGGGCCGACGAGACTCGAACTCGCGACCTCTGGCGTGACAGGCCAGCGTTCTAACCAACTGAACTACGACCCCGCAAAGCAGTAATCAGCGAATTAGCGAATTAGCGAATGGAGTGAATCAGGTGAACAACTGGGTTGAATGCGCAGTCGGCATTCGCTCATTCGCCAGATTCGCTCATTCGCTCATTCGCTCATTTACTCATTCGAAACCGCTCGCCAAGTGGTGGGCGGTACAGGATTCGAACCTGTGACAGCCGGCGTGTAAGGCCGGTGCTCTACCACTGAGCTAACCGCCCCGACCGGCAACACGCGATTATGGCACCGCCGCCGGTACCCGTGCAACCGACCGGGGCGGCCTGCTTCCTCTTTGCTAGCATGGGGCTGACGTCATGCCATTTTCCGACATCGTGGGCCACCGCCAGATCGTGGACCTGCTGCGCGCGGCCGCCTCGCGCGGCCGCGTGCCGCAGAGCCTGATCCTCGCCGGTCCGGAAGGCGTCGGCAAGGCAAGGGTGGCCGTCGCGGTGGCTCAGGCGGTCAACTGTCCGCGCGCGACCGGCGGCGACTCGTGCGGCACGTGCCCGGTCTGCCGGCGCATCGCCGCGGGCACCCACTCGGACGTCGTCGTGCTCGACAAGGGAGACGAGGCGTCCATCAAGATCAAGCCGTTGCGGGAGCGCGTGCTCGACGTCGTCGGCTATCGCCCTTTTGAAGGGGCGCGGCGCGTGTTCATCATCGACCCGGCCGACGACCTGACCGTCGAGGCGCAGGACGCCTTGCTCAAGACGCTCGAGGAGCCGCCGCCTTCGGCGCTCCTCATGCTGGTGACGGCCTATCCCGACACGCTCCTGCCGACCGTTCAGTCGCGGTGCCGGCGCCTGCGCTTCGGGCCGCTCGCCGAGGCCGATGTCGCTGCAATCCTGGCCAAGGACGAAGGCGTGGAGCCAGGGAGAGCCCGTGCGCTCGCCGCCGCCTCGGGAGGCAGTGTCGCGCGCGCACTTGCGGACGACGGGGGGACGCTTGCCGACGATCGGGAGGCGGCACTCGGCCTGCTTCGCGCCGCCGGCGGGAGGGCCGTGGTGCCGCGCCTGCGCGCGGCAGCGGCCCTGGCCAAGCACGGCTCGAAGCGGCGAGACCGTGCCGCGCTCGACGCGCGCCTCTCGGCCCTGGCGTCACTTGCGCGCGACCTCGCGGTCATTCGTGCCCAGGCGGCGACGCCGCTCGCCAATCTCGATCTGGAAGGACCGCTCCACGATCTCGTTTCGGGATTCGATGCCGAGCGGATCGATGCGGCCTACGGCGCAATTGTCCAGGCTCGTCAGGCCCTCGACCGGAACGCCAGCCCCAAGATCGTGGCTGACTGGCTGGCGGTGAGGCTCTGAGCCGTGAAGAAGCCCGTCATCGCCATTACCGCTGGCGACCCGTCCGGCATCGGTCCCGAGATCAGCGTGAAGGCCGCCTCGGATCCGAGAGTGCAGGCGGCGTGTGAGCCGGTCATCTATGGGGCACACACAACCGCCGAGCTCGCCGCATTTCCCGCCGGTCAGGTGAACGCCGCCGCTGGCCTCTCGGCCTTCGCGTCCATCGGACGGGCCGTGGGCGACACGCTCGCGGGGCGAGCTGATGCCGTGGTGACCGCGCCGGTGAGCAAGGCTGCTTTTGCCGCCGCCGGGCTGCCATGGCGCGGCCACACCGATCTGCTGGCCCATCTTTGCGGCGCTCGGGACGCCGTGATGTTCTTCTGGTCCGACCGTTTGCGAGTCGCGCTCGCCACCGTGCACATTCCGCTCGCCGACGTCCCGGCGGCGCTTACGCCAGACCGCCTCCGTTACGTGCTCGGGATCCTGGTGCGAGAGTTGCCGCGCTTCGGTCTGCCCAGGCCGCGCATTGCCGTGGCGGGACTCAATCCGCACGCCGGCGAAGGCGGCCTCATCGGCCGTGAAGATCGCGACGTGATCGCGCCCGTCGTCGACGAGCTTCGCCGTGGCGGCGTGGCGGTCAGCGGTCCGCATCCAGCCGACACCGTCTTCCTCCGCGCGACCCGCGGCGAGTTCGACGTGGTCCTTGCGATGTACCACGATCAGGGCCTGATCCCCGTCAAGCTTGCGGCGTTTGGCACGGCCGTCAACGTCACGCTCGGGCTGCCGATCATCCGTACGTCGGTCGATCACGGCACTGCGTTCGACATCGCGCGCACGGGCGCGGCCGATCCCGGCAGTCTGATTGAGGCGGTTCTGCTCGCGGCGCGGTTGGCACGCGCCCGGATTGGAGCTGGTCAGAGGGCGGGCTGAAGAAGCCCGCGCCTCCGCTCGTCAACCTTCTGGAGGGGCGGGCTTCAGCCCGCCCTGCCGCCGCCTCGACTCGCCGACAACCGCTCGATGTCGGCATCGACCATCATCGTGACGAGGCCGTGGAAGTCCAGCGATGGCGTCCAGCCGAATCGCTCGCGCGCCTTCGACGCATCTCCAATCAGATGATCCACCTCGGCAGGCCGGACGAGGTCCGGGTCGAGCTTCACGTGCTTCTGCCACTCGAGGCCGGCGTGGCCGAAGGCAATCTCCACCAGATCCCGAACCGCGTGGCTCTTGCCGGTGGCGATCACGTAGTCATCGGGTTCGTCCTGTTGCAGCATCTGCCACATGGCCCGGACGTAGTCCCCGGCAAATCCCCAGTCGCGGTGCGCGTCCAGGTTGCCCAGTCGGAGCTCGGTCGCGAGGCCGAGCTTGATGCGCGCCACGCCGTCGGTGACCTTGCGCGTCACGAATTCCAGCCCGCGCCTGGGTGACTCGTGGTTGAAGAGAATGCCCGACACGGCGAAAAGGGAATAGCTCTCGCGGTAGTTGACCGTGATGTAGTGCGCGAAGACCTTGGAGACGCCGTAGGGACTTCTCGGATAGAAGGGCGTCGATTCGCGCTGCGGTACCTCGCGCACCTTGCCGAACATCTCCGACGACGATGCCTGGTAGATCCGGACCGACGGGTCGACCACGCGCACCGCCTCGAGCACGCGCGTCACGCCCTGCGAGTTGAACTCGCCGGTGAGCATCGGCTGTTCCCAGGAGGCCGGGACGAACGACATGGCGGCGAGGTTGTAGAGCTCGTGCGGACGCACCCGTTCGAGCACGCGGATGAGCGACAGCTGGTCGAGCAGGTCGCCGGGAATCAGCGTCAACCTGTCGAGCAGGTGTTCGATGCGCCAGTAGTTCGGCGCCGACAGCCGTCGGACGAGGCCGTAGACCTCGTAGCCTTTGTCGAGCAGCAGTTCGGCCAGGTACGAGCCGTCCTGCCCGGTGATTCCCGTAATCAACGCCCGTCGCGCACTCATCGACCGGAGACGATAGCACACGGCCGGCAGTACAATCGGCCGCGAGGCGCGCGTGATCGTCATTGTCGGAGCGGGGGTCGTGGGGCTGGCAACGGCGCGGGCGCTTGCCGCACGCGGAAAGGCGGTCTGCGTTCTCGAATCGACTCCTCGTCCCGGCATGGCCAGCTCGACGCACAACAGCGGCGTCATCCATGCCGGCCTCTACTATCCGACCGGGTCGCTCAAGGCGCGCCTCTGCGTGGAAGGCCGGGAACGCCTCTACGGCTACTGCGCGACGGCCGGCGTGCCGCACGTCCGCTGCGGGAAGTTGATTGTGGCGCGCACGGCTGAACTCGACGCGCTCGACGCCGTCGGCCGGCAGGCCGTGGCGAATGGCGCGCGGGTCGAGCGCGTCGATGCCGCATTCATTCGCGGGCGCGAACCCCACGTGGCGGCCGACGCCGCGCTCTGGTCTCCCGACACCGGCTGGGTCGACGCGCACGCCCTCGTTCGCGCGCTCGCGGCCGACGTGGCGCGCAAAGACGGCGTGGTGCTTGCCGGCACGCCCTTCGTTGGCGCCGAGCCGCGCAGCTCCGGGGGCTTTCGTGTGGCGACGCCGCGCGAGTATATCGACGCCGACGTGGTGATCAACGCCGCTGGCCTCTTCGCCGACGACGTGTCACGTCTGTGCGGAGGCGCGGCGTTCCGGATCTTCCCCTGCCGGGGGGAATACGCGGAACTGGCGCCGCGTGCCCGAGCGCTCGTCAACGGCCTCGTCTATCCCGTGCCCGACGCTTCCGGACACGGACTCGGCGTGCATCTGACGCGCACGCTCGGGGGCGAAGTGTGGGTGGGACCGACCATTCGATACCAGGACGACAAGTCCGACTACGAGCGCGACCGGCTGCCGGTCGAGGCGTTTCTCGAGCCCACGCGCGCCCTGCTGCCCGAGCTGACGCTGGACGACCTGCGCCCGGGCGGCACCGGCATCCGCGCCAAGCTCCACCCGCCCTCCGAGCGCTTCGCCGATTTCCTCATCGCCCCCGACCCGGCCAGCCCCGGCCTGATCCAGGTCGCCGGCATCGACTCACCGGGCCTCACCGCGTGCCTGGCGATCGGCGAGCGCGTCTCGACGTTTGTGTGATCCCAGTTGTTCACGTTGCGTGCCGCGACGCCCGCACACCACGAACATGATTGTGGCGGTACCGGACGCCAGGGCCAGGGGACCGTGGAGACGTGGAGCCCGTGGAGGTGCGCCTCCGCCCCGTGTCTTCTACCGGTCGCCGTGGCCCCGTCGGGTCCGACCGGGCGTCGACGAGCCGCCCGTACCCTGTACGGGGCCGGACCACCGGACTCGGCGGCTCATCGGCGCCCGGCCGGACCCGACGCCTGCGGCCGGAGGCCGCGCGAGCGCCGCTCGCGGCCACGGCGACCAAGCGCTGCCGCGGCTGGTGGTCGCCGGAGGCCCTCCACGAACTCCACGTTCTCAACGGTGGCATTTTGGTAGCAGATTCCAGATTGAGC
This sequence comes from uncultured Acidobacteriota bacterium, assembly GCA_963752045.1. Taxonomy (GTDB): domain Bacteria; phylum Acidobacteriota; class Vicinamibacteria; order Vicinamibacterales; family SCN-69-37; genus DATKDF01. The sequence continues at coordinate 681,516 of CAVVWN010000008.1, forward strand.
ACGTCGCGTGGCGCGACGCCCGCACACGACGAACAGGACCGTGGCGGTACCGGACGCCAGGGCCAGGGGACCGTGGAGACGTGGAGCCCGTGGAGGTGCGCCTCCGCCGCGTGTCGTCCACCGGTCGCCGTGGCCCCGTCGGGTCCGACCGGGCGCCGACGAGCCGCCCCGTCCTGCGCCGGCCCCCCGGCCTCGGCGGCTCATCGGCGCCCGGCCGGACCCGACGCCCGCGGCCGGAGGCCGCGCGAGCGCCGCTCGCGGCCACGGCGACCAAGCGCTGCCGCGGCTTGTGGTCGCCGGAGGCTCTCCATGCACTCCACGTTCTCAACGGTGGCCTTTTCGCAGAGATTGAGCCTTTTCCGGCCGTCTACACCGAAACGGAAACGGCTCTACTCGTTCGCGTGCAGGCGCCCGTCCACGTACCGGGCGAGCGCGTCCTGCCAGGTGGGCATGGCGATGTCCTGATTGCGGAGTTTGGTGTTGTCGAGCGCGGCAAACGTCGGCCGCGGCGTGAGGAGGTTGGCCGTGGCCATCGACACGGCCGCGATCGGCGCGTCGGGGCGGCCGGCGAGGCGTGCCAGTTCCTGCGCCAGTCCGGTCCAGGTCGTCCATCCGCTGTTGACGCAGTGGTAGAGCCCGTACGGCGCCTCACGTTCGAGCAACCCCGCGGTGGCCGAGACGACGTCGGTGACATAGCTCGGCGACACGGTACGGTCCACGAACGTCCGCACCTCGGTGCCGGCCAGAATGCCGTCGAAGATGCGGTCCACACTGCTGCGCGCCCGCAGGCCGCCGAAGAGGCTCTCGACGCGCAGGACGTAATGACGTCCGGCGTCGGCCGCGAGCCACTCGCCGAGCAGCTTGGTCACCGCGTAGGTGCCCCTCGGGTTGGGCGGGTCGTCCTCGGCGTAGGGCCGGTCCGTTTCGCCGTCGAACACGAAGTCCGTGCTGAAGTGCACGAGCACCGCGTCGATGTCGGCCGCGGCACGCGCGAGCGTGCGCACCGCCCACGCGTTGGCCGCGAGCGCCTCGACCGGCGCGCTCTGCGCGCCATCCACGCTCGTGTATCCGGCGCAGTTGACGATGACGTCCGGACAGACCGAGCTGACGGTGGCGCGGACGGCATCGGGCACCGTGATGTCCAGCTCGTCGCGGGTCCGCGTGACCACCTCGTCATCCCGGCCGAGCAGGGTGGACATCGCTTCGCCGAGCTGCCCGCCGGCGCCGACGACGAGCGTGAGGCGCTTCATCGCCCCACGCCGTAGAAGGCGGCGATCGTCCGGACGACGTGTTGCTGTTCGTCTGCCGTGAGCTCCCCGAAGATTGGCAGGGCCAGTGACGTCTCGGCGGCGCGGTCGGCCACCGGGAACTCGTCCGACGCGCGCCCGAGCGTTCGGAAGCACGCCTGCCGGTGGAACGGCACCGGGTAGTAGATCTCGGTGCCGATTCGGCGCGCTGTGAGGTACGCACGGAGGTCGTCGCGGCGCGGCAATCGGACGACGAACTGGTTGTAGACGTGCGTCAGGCCGGGCGGTTCGACCGGAAGTTCGACCAGCGTCTCGAGGCCGTGCGCCGAGAACAGGGTTCGGTACCGGTCGGCGTTCCGCCGCCGTGCATCCGACCACGCGCCCAGATGCGGGAGCTTCACGCGCAGCACGGCGGCCTGCAGCGCGTCGAGCCGGAAGTTGCCGCCGATCCGGGCGTGGTAGTACTTCGGCTCCATGCCGTGATTGCGGAGCTCGCGCAGCTCGCGAGCGAGCGAGGCGTCCGACGTGGTCACCAGGCCTCCGTCGCCGAACCCGCCCAGGTTCTTCGTCGGGAAGAACGAGAAGCAGCCCACCGTGCCGAAGCCCCCCGCGAAGCGCCCATGGTGGCGGGCGCCGATGGCCTGCGCCGCATCCTCGATGACCGGTACCCCGGCCCTGGCGGCGATGCTCATGATTCGGTCCACGTCGGCGGTCAGGCCGTACAGGTGCACGGGCATGATGGCGCGGGTGCGAGGCGACAGCGCGCGATCAACCGCGTCGGGCGAGACGTTGAACGTCACCGGGTCGATATCGACGAATACGGGCGTTGCCCCGAGGCGGCTCACGCAGCCGGCCGTCGCGAAGAATGAATACGTCGGCGTGATCACCTCGTCACCAGGCCCGATGCCGAGCGCCATCAGCGCCACGAGCAGGGCGTCGGTGCCGGACGAAACGCCCACGGCGTGTTCCACCTCGAGGAAGGCCGCGAGCTCGCGCTCGAGCGCCTCGACTTCCGGGCCCAGGATGAACTGCTGGCTGTCGGCGACGCGCGTCATCGCCGCGAGCAGCGGATCGCGGAGTCCCCGGTACTGCCGCGAGAGATCGAGCAGCGGCACGCTCAGTTCGGACGCGGGGACGTGTGTCATGACGGGGCTCGGTATCAGCGAATCACGATCCGGGGATCGCCCCAGGCCGGCATGTCGCCTGCGTCGCTCTCGCGGCTCCGGAGGATGAACCTCAGCTCGATGCTCTGCCCGGCATACCTGGACAGATCGATCGCGATGTCGTGCCAGCCGCGGTCTTCGGGTGTGTGAAACGGGTTGACCACGAAGCTGACGAGTTCGTCGAACACCACCTCGTCCCAGGCGCCGACGATGAACAGCACGCCGTCGCCTTCCGTGTCGGCGGCGCCCGGCTGCTGCCCGATACTCAGGCGCAGCCACGCCCGGTTGGGAACCGTCACCGGGAAGATGAACCGGCCGACGTCGTTGACGAGCAGGGCGCGGCGGGTTTCGCCGGCGAGCTCGAGGTCGCGGATCTCGAAGGCGCCCGGCACCTGACGCGCCTCGGGGACGGCCTCGATGAGGTCGATGGCCAGCCGCTCGTCGCGCGGGCCGATGAGCAGCCAGCCGGTCAGCAGGGCCACGCCGACGAGTCCGGCGCCGACGAGCACGGCAGGCCGAGTCATGGGCGCAATTATACCCGCCGGCTTTTGACCGCCGCCCGCGTCTCGCGCTCCGTTTCGCGCCGGCGGATCGTCTCGCGCTTGTCGTAGAGCTTCTTGCCTTTCGCGAGGGCGATCGTCACCTTCACGCGCTGGCCTTTGAAATACATGCGCAAGGGCACGATCGTCTGTCCGCGCTCGGTCATCTTGCCGAACAGCTTGTTCAGTTCGCTGCGGTTGAGCAGGAGCTTGCGCGGCCGCACGGCGTCGTGCGCGATCTGGCCGCTGTGGCTGTACTGTCCAATGTTGGCGCCGACGAGCCAGGCTTCGCCGCCCTCGAGGCGGCAGTAGCTCTCGCGCAGGTTGATGCGGCCCTCGCGGATCGCTTTGACCTCGCTCCCGAGGAGCGCGAGCCCGGCTTCGAAGGTCTCGAGGACGTGGTAGTCGTGCCGCGCCTTCCGATTGTCCGCCAGGAGTCGTTCGGCGGCGTCAGCTTTGGCCATCGCGTCCTTCGCCGGGGCTGGTTCGTTCGAAGTCCGCAAAGGCGGCGTCGCGCTCGCTCAGCACGGTCGGCGCCCCGAGCGGCCAGGCGATGCCGAAGGCCGGGTCGTCCCAGCGGACGCCGCGCTGGTGGGGCGCCGAATACGGCGCCGACACGAAGTAGAACACCGCCGCGTCGTCGGTGAGCGTCTGGTACCCGTGCGCCACGCCGCGCGGGATGTAGAGCAGCCGATGGTTGTCGGCCCCGAGCTCGACGCCGAACCACTGGCGGAAGGTGGGCGAGTCGGGTCTGAGGTCGAGCGCGACGTCCCACACCATGCCCTGGACGGCGCGAATCACCTTGACTTCCTCGAACGGCGCCGCCTGATAGTGCAGGCCGCGAATCGTGCCGCGCCGGACGTTGGTCGCGAGGCTCGCCTGCGCGATACGGGTCTCGAGGCCGAGCGCCTCGAACTCCGAGGCCGCCCACGCGCGGACGAACAGCCCCCGCTCGTCCGGAAACACATCCGAATCGATCAACCGCACGCCGGGAAGGGGAGTCTCGCGGATCTGCATGCGGCTACTTTCGCCCGATCGCCGCGTAGTCGAGGTGCGTGAACAGCCGCGCGTTCAGCCTGGCCACGTTGGCGTTGACGACATCAGCCACCTGGGGAAGCCCGGCGGGCGCGTCGGCCGGGAGCGGGGCCACGGCCTCGAGCCGGTCGGCCTCGGCTTCGGGCTCCCGGAAGTCGATGCGGACGTCCTTGAACCCGCTGGCGCGCAGCAGGTACTGGAGCGTTTCCGGGTGGATCGGTCGCACGTGGGTGAGGTCGCGGATGTAGCTCTCGAAGAATGCCAGCCAGCAGGCGACGTTGATGGTCTCGAGCACGATGAGCCCGCCCGGCCGCAGCTTGTGGCACGCGGTTTCGATGAGCGCCATCAGGTAGGCCGGCTCGAGGTGCTCGACGACCTGCGCGGCAAACAGGCCGCCGATCGAGGCGTCGGGCTGCGCGCGGAGGAAGCTCAGCGCGTCCGTTTCGGTCACGTCGAAGCCGCGCGCGCGCGACGTTTCAGCCATCTCGTGGTTCAGGTCCACGCCGCGGGCCGTGAGACCGCCGTCACGCAGCAGATCCAGGAACTCTCCGCGCCCGCATCCCAGATCGACGACGTCGCCCACGCCGTTGAAGAGCGGCACGTAGTGGGCCAGCCTCGCACGGATGTTCTCACGCGAGCCGCGAAACTGGTCTTCGAAGCCCAGGTACTTGAACGCGTCGAGATCGGGCGCCACGGGCGGAGGGGCGCTGCGGTCCGTCACGGGCGGGCTGAAGCCCGCCCCTCCCTGTACTCCCTGCGCCGTCGCGTCGAGCAGTCGTTCCACTTCGCGCTTGAGGGTGAGCGCGGTCTGCTGGGCAAGCGAGGCGGTGGCCTGCACGTCGGAGAGCGAGCCCAGCCGCGACGCCAGGCGCGCTTCGCGCGCGGCGAGCGACTCCGACCGGCGCATCCAATCGTCGGCCATCGCGCCGAGGCCGGCGTTGACGACCTTCACCTGTCCGCCCACCGCGCGGTCCTTCGTGTCGACATAGAGCGTCACGGTCTGGAGGAGCTGAATCAGCCGCGACTGGAACTGCAGCTGCTCGTCGAGCTGGTGGCGCATCGCGGCGATCAGGCCGGCCGCCGCCGCCCGCGTGGCGGCTTCACCGGCGGCGTTGCGGTTGACGTGGTCGACAAGCGCGGAGTTGAAGCGCTTCTGTCCTTCGAGAGCGGGTCCCACCAGGCCCCAGACCAGGCCCCGAAGCCGGCCCTTGAGCGAACGGTCGACGGCCGGCGGACCGGACGGCAGGATGTCCCACGCCTCATTCAACTCGGCTCGGCGCTCGTCGTCGAAGCCCGGCGGCGGGGCCGGCAGGTCGGGCAGCGTGGCGAGCGCCCGATCAAGCGCCGTCAGGGCGTCGTTGTAGGCGCGATCGGCGTCGGCGCGCTCGCGTTCCAGACGGGCGAGGACGGCCTCGAGTCGTTCCTCGCTCACATCAGCTCCGGACCGGGCTCGGAGTCACCAGTCCTTCGGCGGGACTGCTGGCCGTGGCGTACCGCCTGCGCGGGATCCGCCCGGCCTGCCAGGCAAGCCGTCCTGCGATGACGGCGTGGCGCATCGCGGTGGCCATGGCCACCGGGTCGGTCGCTCCGGCAATGGCCGTATTCATCAGGACGCCGTCGGCGCCGAGCTCCATGGCGATGGCCGCATCCGACGCCGTGCCCACACCCGCGTCGACGATCACGGGTACGCGTGCCTGCTCCTTGATGATTGCCAGGTTGTTGGGGTTCTGGATGCCCAGTCCGGATCCGATCGGCGCGCCGAGCGGCATGACGGCGGCCGCGCCGGCCTCTTCGAGCTTGCGGCAGGCAATCGGATCGTCGCTCGTGTACGGGAGCACGACGAAGCCCTCCTTGACGAGCACACGCGTGGCCTCGATGAGCGCCTCGTTGTCTGGAAACAAGGTTCGCTCGTCGCCGATGACTTCGAGCTTCACCCAGTGTGACAGCCCGGCCTCGCGGCCGAGCCGGGCCGTGCGAATGGCATCGTCGGCCGTGTAGCAGCCTGCGGTGTTGGGCAGAAGGAAGATCCGGCTCGTGTCAATCCACGCAAGGAGCGACGCGCCGCGGGCCGACAGGTCCACGCGCCGGACGGCGACCGTCACCATTTCCGTTCCCGAGGCCTCGTGGGCGGCCTTCATGACCTCGAAACTGGAGTACTTCCCGGTGCCGACGACGAGCCGGGACGTGAATGAACGATCCGCAATGACGAGGGCGTCAGACATTGGAACTCAGCTTAACTTACTGGCGGCGGGCCGGATCACCCGCCCCCGACAAACGCCACGATTTCGACTTCGGCACCCGCCTCCACCACCGTCTCGGCGTAGCGCGCCCGGCGGACGACCGTGCGGTTGAGCTCGACCGCCACCATGCGCGGATCGACCTCGAGCGATTCGAGCAGTCGCGCCACCGACACCGGTCCCGGAAGTTCGTGCGGCTTGCCGTTGAGCTGGATCAGCACGATTCGGTCTCCCGGTTTCCGGGCGCGAGGGCCGTCGTCCGAAGGTCATCCAGTTGTCGAACGACCTCGGCCCCGAACGGGAGGGCCAGGCGGCGCGCCAAGGCGAACGGATTGGGCCGAAGCGCGTCAGGCAGGACCGGCACGGGCGCGGGCCGGGCAGCCGCCCGCGCGAGCGCCCGGTCGATGTCCTCCACCATGCGGGCGACGGTGTGCGTCTGCTCCCAATACTGCCGGCCGGCATGTCCGATGGCCGTCCGCAGGACGGGGTCCGAAGCGAGGCGAAGCATGGCCAGCCGCAGAGAGTGTTCTTCGTCGAGGATATCGATGGCGACGGCCACGGCGTCCTGGTCGGTGCGCGCCGGCGGCGCTGGTGCGTGCAGCCGCCACGTGCGCGGGTCGAGCGTGGGGAGATGACTGAGGTGCGGCAAGTCGACGATGACCGTCGGGCGCTCGGCTGCGAGCGCCCGCAGCCAGGGGCCTGACGTTTCGAGCGCCGATGGCCACCGGAGGTTGAGGCTGACGTCCACGGCGGCGATCGCGCGGTCGAATTGCTCGTCGTCGACCGCGCCGAGCACGCGGACATGGTCAGTGATGTCGAGGCGAGCGGCGAGCGCCGGGACGTCGACGGCCGGATCGGACGGACCGGCCAGGAGCAGCGTGGAGTCCGCGATCCGGTGACGGACGGCCGCGAAGGCCCGCAGGATCTCCGGCACCCGTTTTTCCTCGCTGAGTCCGCCGAACACGCCGAACACGACGTGACTGTCGAGCAGGCCGCACGCTGCTCGTGCGGCTCGCCGCTCGTCGCCGGTCCAGGACGCCTCTCGGCCCTCGCCGAGCGTGGCGTATTCGATCACCGCCGAAGGTTCCGCGGCGGCCAGTTCAGCGATGGCGCCGCGCGTGTGCACGACGGCCATCCTGGAGGTGGCGAGCACGCGCCGCGTCATGGGCCACCCGTAGAGGTACGGTCCGCCCAAGCCGAGCACGCCGAGCTCGGCCGCGTCCGGCGAGACGTCCGGATGGGCCCAGGCGAACTCGGCCCGGTACGCGTCGAACCGTCCGCGCGCGAGCAGGGCCCGGCCGCGCGCATGATGGAGGCGGGCGTCGTGGAGGATGGCGAGTCCGGGCCAGCGGAACAAGTACGGCCAGATGAAGTCGTTCAGCGCCGAGTTGCCAACCTGGTACACCGTCAGGTCGTAGGGATGCCGGGCCTCACGCCACACGAAGTCGTGGGCCGCGAGGACCCGCAGGTCTCCTGGCGTCACCGGCTCGGCCGGTGCGTTGCGGTTCGTGCCGACCCGGTCCTCGCTGACGTACACGTCGATGCCGTGGCCGAGCGCCGTCAGCCTGGGCACGAGCTCGGCCGATCGACCGGCAATGCCGCTCCGTTCGGGCGGCCACGGGGTGAACCAGGCAAGGCGCATATCAGGGTTCGAGAACGTACTCCATGTTACCGACCAGCACGTCGCGAGCGAACGGCACCGATCGAACGCGTTCGGCGAGCGCGGGCGAGAGGCGCCGCACGGTGCCGCTGACGTACAGGTCCTCGCGGAGGACCCGGAGGCCGGCTTCCGCGATGTTGTGGCGCAGGTTGGCGACCGTCACCTTGTAGTACAGGTCGTCGATCTTCGTGCGGCCGGCGCGCGCGTCGGTGAGGAACGATGCGCCGGTCGGCGGCACGTCGAGCGTCCATGGCGCATGGCGCGCGAGCCAGACCATCGTCCGAAACGCGATCCAGCGCCCGGTGACGAGGTGCAGCGGGATGGGGATCTTGAGCGGCGGCAGGTGCGACCCGTGCGGCGAGAGGTAGGGCGCGGTCTGCAGGAACACGCGCCCGCCTGGCCGCGTCACGCGGCGCACCTCGCGCAGGTATCCGAGCGGGTCGGGCACGTGCTCGATGACCGCGTGTGAGAGCACGACGTCGAAGGCGGCGTCGGGGAACGGGAGGGCCGTGCCGTCGGCCTGAGCAAAGGAGACGTTCGTCACGCCCCGCTCGGCCGCGAGGCGCGTGCCGGCGTCCCTGAACCGATCGCTCAGGTCGATGCCCACGACCGACGATGTTTCCTCCCCGAACGACACGCACATGCCGCCGCCCCCGCAGCCGGCGTCGAGCAGCCGGCCGAGCTCGGTCACGCCGTTGCGCTCGAGGTAGCGCAGCACCTTGGCGCTTCGCCAGTACTCGAACACCGCGTAGTGGTACTCGGACGTGAAACGGACGTCGCCGGTCGACCGGATGGCCGCGTCGTCGACGCGCCTCACACCCGGCGCTCCGCTTCGGTCAGACCGCGCATGCGGCCGTCATTATAAGGGCCGCAGCTATAATCGGCCGGATGTTCGCCAGCGTGCAGCGGCTGTTCCGGCACCTCGTGGTGTACGGCAGTGCCGACGCCGCCGCGCTGGTCATCAACACCGTCCTGCTGCCGGTCTTCACGCGCGTGCTCTCGCTTCAGGAGTACGGCGTGCTTGCCCTCGTGCTCGTCCTCGAGGCGTTTCTCAAAGTGCTGTTCCGGTGGGGCCTCGACACCTCTTTCCTGCGGCTGCACTACGACAGCAGCAATCCCGAGCGGCAGCGTGAGCTCGCCGGCACGGCCGCGATGCTGCTCTTCGCCGTCGACGGCCTGCTGCTCGTGTGGCTGTGGGCCGCAAGCACCTGGATCTCGGAGCAGCTGTTCGGCACGGCGTCAGAGGCGTGGGTCATCCGGCTGCTCGCGGTGAATCTCTTCGTGTCCACCTTTCATTTCCTGCCGCTCACGCAGATGCGCATCGAGGAGCGGTCGCGCGCCGTGGCTGGCTGGTCGGTGGTTCGTGCATTCGGCACGATTGCCGCGCGGCTCGTCTTTGTCGTCGGCCTGCGGTGGAGCGTGCTTGGCTTCATGGCGGCCGACCTCGTAGTGTCGCTCGTGCTCATGGCCGGGCTGTGGCCGACGATGGCCCGGATGACGGTGTGGCGTTTCTCGGCGAAGGCGGCGCGGGAGTTGCTGGTCGTCGGCCTGCCTCGGGTGCCGCACGGGGCGCTTCATCAGGTCACGGCGATGGCGGACCGGTTCCTGCTCGGTATGTATCTTTCGCTCGACCAGCTGGGTCTGTACTCCATTGGCGCCACGGTCGCGTCAACGCTGAAGCTCTATCCAGTTGCGCTCGCCACAGCCTGGACGCCGCTCGCCTTCGAAGCCATGCGGCGGCCCGATGCGCCCGTCTTCTATGCGCGAACCGCCACTTACGCGTTTGCCGTCCTGGCCGGGCTTTCCACCGCCGTCGTGCTGCTGGGCGATCCACTGATACGGCTGCTCACCCCGGCCCCGTACCATCCGGCGGCGGCACTCATCCCGTTGCTCGTCCTGGGGTTCGCCATCCAGGCGTGCGCCAACTTCGCGTCGACGGCCTTGCAGATTGCCAAGCACATCGTGCCGTTCCCGATCATCACGCTCGTCGCGGCCGTCGTGAGCGTCGCCGCCAACCTCCTGCTCATTCCGTTGCTCGGGACGCAGGGGGCCGCGCTGGCCTCGGCCATCGCCCAGGTCGCCCTGTTTGCCGCCACGTGGTGGTTCGTCGAGCAGGCCTATCCAATTCCGTACGAGCGGGGACGCCTTGCGCGGATTGCCGGCGTCGCGTCGATCGTGACCCTCGCCGGGCTGGCGGTGCGCGCCACCACGCCGGAGCTGGCCGCCGACGTCGCGAGCGTCGTGCTGCTCCTCCTGTTCCCGGCGGGCCTGCTGGCCGCGCGCGTGTTCCGGCCGACGGAACTCGCCAGCCTGCGCACATGGGTGAGAAGCCGCTTCGCTTTAGAATCGAAGGCCGACTGAGTGATGTCCATGCCCGTATCCGTTCCCGATTCGCTGTCAACCGAGGCACGACGCACCGGCCGGCTCGTGCTGGCTTTCGCGCTTGCGGCCTACCTCGCCACGACTGGCGGCAGCTTCGCCACCGATGTCATGAGCTACGAGGTCACCAAGGCCATCGTGGAGCGAGGCTCGGTGGCGATGTCCTACAACGTGCACGACATGGACGCCCACCTGGGCGCCGACGGGCAGTACTACTCGCCCTACGGAATCGGCCACCCCCTCTACGGCGTGCCCTTCTTTGTGGCGGGCCGGATGGCCGAGTCGGCGCTGGGGCTTTCGATCGGGCGGCCCGACGCGATCACCAAGGCGGCGTTCGTCTGCGGCAGCGCCGTGGCGGCCGCGCTTGTCGTCTGGATCGTGTTCCTGTTCGGGTGGAGGCTGTCCGGTCACACGCGGGCTGCCGTGCTGACCGCGCTCACGGTCGGTTTCGGGACGTTGCTCTGGCCCTATGCGAAGTTCGGGTTCAATGCGCCCCTTGCCGCACTCGCGGTCGTTGGCGGTGTGTACGGTGTCTGGAGCGGGATTCGCTTCGCGCGGCCGGCCAACCTGTGGACGGGCTCGCTCCTTCTGGCGTTTGCTCCGCTCGTTCGCCACGAGCTTGCGCTCGTTGCCGTCGTGGCTGCGATCTGGGCGTACTTCGAGTACGACCGCAGGACCGCACGCGCCGTGAGAGCCTGGATTGTCATCGGACTCCCCATGTGCGCCGCCGTCGCGCTCACGCTCTACTACAACCAGGTCCGGTTCGGCAGTCCGTGGGATACGGGATACCTGCGCGACTCGACAGCCACGTTCGGTTCGGCGCTTGACGGCATCGTCGGCCTGATCGTCAGCCCCGGACGTTCGGTGTTCCTGTATTCAATCGTGGCAGCGCCGGCCCTCGTCGCGCTCCTCGGGATGTTCAGGCGAGACCGGTCCACGGCGTGGCTCTTCGCGGCCGTGAGTGGCGCGTTGTTCCTGTTCTATGCGTCATTGACCTACTGGGATGCCGATCGCTGCGTACGGGCCGAGGTACCTGCTGCCGATGTTGCCCCTGCTGTGCCTGCCGCTCGTGTACTGGTTCGCGACGGCCACCGGCTGGCATCGAACGGTGCTCGGCGCCGTCGTGGTCGCGAGTGTCCTTGGACAGGTGCCCGGCGTACTCGTGGACTTCACCAAGGTGGGGACCATCCTCCAGTCGCGGCGCATCGAGGTCGAGGAACGGCGCTGGAGCTGGGAGTTTGCGGGACTGCCCATGAACGTCAGGGCGTCGATCCGGGCCGTGCCGCTCAACATCCGGTACGTGACCGGAATGGCCGAGCCGCCCGCCGTGCGCCTGCCAGAGGGACGCGCGCCGGAATTCTCCGAGCAGTTCGGCTACAGCCTGGATGTCTGGTGGTTGTACCTGTACTACATGCGTGCGGTCCCCGCGGCCGCGGCTCTCGGGGCCGGCGCCGCGCTCCTCGGCTTGTCAGGCCTGTTGCTCGCGTTTCTCTTCCCGACTTCCCGCGACTCATGACGCGTTCCGGAATACGGTGGCGGATGGCTGCGACTGCCGCGGCCCTCCTGACGGCCCTCCTCGTCACCACTTGGGCGCAGGTCGCTTCGCGAAGGACCGAATCGCTGACCGGTCTGGTCCAGCGCGTGTACGGAAACCCCGAGCTGGCCGGACCGCCGCTCGTCGAGCGGCGGTCCACGCGGATCGATGTCGCCGCGATCGCGGCCGACCCCGAGCTGCCCCAGCGGGAGATGTCAGTCCGCTGGACCGGCTACTGGTTCGTGCCGAATGGCGGGCCGGTCCACGTCCTCGTGAACGCCGACGATGTGGTGCGGCTGTGGATCGACGACGAGCTCGTGGCGCACAGACACGTGACTGGCGGGTTTCGCGCGCTCGTCGATCCGGTGACCCTCGAGCCTGGTATTCACCATGTCCGCGTGGAGTTCGTGCAGTACGGCGGCGGCATGGCTCTCGACGTCGGCTGGGCTTCGCCCGGCGGCGACTACCAGCCGTTTGCGCGCGCGCGCCTCTTCCCGGCGAGGCCGGACGACGATGTCATCGTGGCCGCGGCACGAGCACGGACCCTGCGCGCCCTCGAGCCAATCGCCTGGGCCGCGCTCGCGCTCGTCGTCGTTGCGTGCTTCGTCGTTCCAGGCCTTGCGGCTGGCGGTGCCTGGGTCTCGAGCAGGCCGGTGGTCGTCGGCAGTCTCGATGCGCTGCGTACGCTTGCCGTCGACTGGCGTCTGGGGCCCGCGGCGGCGCTCGCAACCTCAGCTGCTGCCATCGGATGGGCCGTCTGGCTTCGTGCCGGTGCCATCAATCCCGTGACGCTCTGGGCAGACGACGTCTGGGTCGCCGCCCTGGCATCGCTGCCGTCGCTCGTCGATGCCGTCACGGTCCACGCACCCGTGCCGCCAGGGTTCGTGGTGCTGCAGTGGCTGGTACGTCGGGTGTCGAGCGTGCCGGCGGCGCCCCTTCAGATGATCCCGCTTGCGTGCGGATTGGGAATGGCGATGGCGCTCGGCGTCGCTGCCGCCCGGGTGTCGGGGAGCCGCATGGTGGGCGTGGCGGCGCTCGTGCTCGGCCTGCTCGATCCCTTCATGGCGCAGGTGTCGGTGTTCGTGAAGCAGTACCCGCTGGACGGCCTGATCGCGGTGTGGCTTCTCCTGCTGGCTGTCGACGCGGCCAGGGGCCGGGGTCGGTCACTCACGTCGGTCGTCCTCATCGCTCTCGGCTGCCTGCTGTTCTCCTTTCCCTCGATATTCATGAGCGCGGCGCTCGTCCACGTCCAGGCGCTGGCCAGCATCCGGCCCGCGGGCCGGTCGGCTGCCGATGGTTGGCGGAGCGTCGTTCGTCCCCTTTCCGGCTTCTATGCCGGCGCGCTGGCGATCTACTGGTTCGTCCTGTCCCCACGGGCTAGTCCCGGCCTTCAGCGGGGATGGCGCCGCCAGTTCGTGCCCGTGTCTGATGCCGACCTGGCGGCTGACTTCGTGCAGACGCGGGCGACTGGCCTGCTGGACCAGGCCCTTCCGGAGCCGCTCGCGCTGCTGGCGCCGCTCGTGGTGGTGGGCCTGGTGTGGCTGTTCGTCAGGCGCGAGTGGCGGGCTGTCGCCTGGTTCTTCGCCGGCACCTACGCGGCGCTTTTCGTTGCCGCGTCGGCCGGCTTCTATCCAATCGGCCTTGGCTATGAGGGTCGCGTCGTCCTGTTTTCCGACCCGCTGGTGCTGTTCCTCGTCGCCATCGGCGCGCAGGCACTCTGGTCCTGGTCCCCGCTTCGAGGGGTACTCAACGCCGCGGGGGCCATCGCCGTGCTGCTGTTCTTCATCAACCGGTCCGTGCCTGTGACCTATTTCGATCACGACCATTCGCGTGTCGTGAGCCAGATTCTCGCGAAGGCCGAGCCATCGGACGCCGTGGTGCTCAACCACCGGGCGTCCTACCTGGTCGCCGTGTATTCGGATTGGCCGCGGACGAACGTTGCCAACGGGCAGTCCGAAGGATTCCACATTCGATTCGCGCGGCCGTTGACGGTGACGCTCCCGGCCGTGAGGCAGCCGGACGCCGCTGATCTCGCCGACCTCGATGCGCTGCTCGCCGAACGTCCAGTGCGCCTCTTCTTCTTCTCGATCAGGCGCGACACGGCCGCGTACGAGGATCGGATCGCCCGTGCGGGATACCGCCAGGTCGAAAAGCGGATGTCGACCACGCGGGCCGTGTACGCCGTCTTCGAACGACGCCCCGGGGCGGCCGATGGCGCAGGCACCGCACGATGAGCGGGTGAGGTCGCGCGCGGCGCCTTCCTCGATGGCCGCTGAGGTATGCGGCTCATCCTCGAAACGGTCACGGTCATTCACCGCTCCCGTAGCCGGCCGGTCCGAGCCATCCTGGTTGACATGTAACGTGTGGCGTTATAGTCTGAAAGTCACGTGATCCGGTCGTTCAAGGACTCCGAGACCGAGGCGTTGTTTGCCGGCCGGTTCAGTCGACGCCTGCAGCAGGTGGCTCGCGTGGCCCAGAGGAAGCTGCAACAACTCCATGCCGCTCGCGAACTTCGAGACTTGGCGGCGTTTCCCGGCCATCGGCTGGAAACCTTGGCGGGCGATCGGCGCGGCCAGAACAGCATCCGGGTCAACGATCAGTACCGCATCTGCTTTGTCTGGCAGGATGGCGACGCGGAGAACGTCGAGATCGTCGACTACCACTAGCGTGTGAGGAGAGACCATGGCGAAGAGTCGTCGACTGCCGCCTGTTCACCCCGGAGAGATCCTCCGTGAGGACCTGATGGTGCCGCTCGGACTGAGCATCAACGGACTGGCCCGCGACCTTCGGGTGCCAGTCACGCGGATGAGCGAGATCGTCAACGGTCGGCGCAGCATCACCGCCGATACGGCGCTACGCCTCGCGCGCTATTTCTCGACGACGGCGGAGTTCTGGGCCAATCTGCAGAGCGCCTACGATCTCGACGTCGCCACGCGCGCGTCTGCCGCACGGATCAAACGAGACGTGCATCCGCGAGAGGCGGCATAGTCGACCAGGTCGCTCTCAGCGAGGAGCGCCGTACGGCGATGCGCAGCTCGGGTGAAGCTCCCCCAATGCCCGCCTTGGGCGCAGGGGGTCGCCGGCAGCAGTCAGTCCTCTCCTGACGGTCCTTCGCGGGCGGCCGCCCGGAGGCGACGTCCCAGCAGCCAGGCTGCAGCGAAGAGTGCCGCCGGCGCAGCGAGCGCCGCCCAGCGAGGCAGGGCGCCGAGGTAGAAGAGGTACAGCCACCAGAAATCCAGGCTGAAGGCGAACTGCTGCGAGAAATCGCGGTTCGATTCGTCCCCGGTCGTCTCGGCCGACGGCGGGGTCGCGCGTCCGGTCAGGTAACGGAGATTCTCCGGAACCGACGTGGCCGCCATCCTGGCATTGAGCACGAGCGGAGCGCCTTCCCACGTGTACCGCGTGAGCGCAATCGAGTAGTCGGGACGGGATCTCGCAAACGCGAGCTGCGCCTTGTTGAAGTCGACGAGCACGCCGGGGATCTGCACCGCGATTCCGGCGACGCCGACCGCGAGGACGGCCGCGCGCGCGCGTCGACCGGCCCCCGGGCGAAGCCACCGTGCGACAGGCAGGGTGACGAACGGCAGGATCGGCACGAGGTATCGCGGACCGTAGCTCTCGCCGCCGTCCCACTGGTGCATCATGGCAATGAGCAGCAGGAACAGGAGGACGTGCAGCGAGAAGTAGACGGCCGTCGACCGGTCCTCGCGTCGCCCACGCCAGAGCGCAATCGCTCCGGCAATCGACAGGGGCGCGTAGAGCAGCAGCGAGCGGCCCGGGCTCAAGAGCAGGCCGTGCAAGCCGACGAGCAGGGGTGTGTCGAGCCGCACGTTCGGATCGCGCAGAAGGCCGGTGTCGAACGGGTGACCGAACCGGACGTAGTTGTACGTCATCCAGGTCAGCACGGCGAGCAGGACCGGCACGCCGGCGGAGACGAACCAGCGCGCGCGCGCCTGTGTCCGGTCTTTCGATTCCATCCAGAGCCATACCGCCGCGGGCACGGCGGCAAGGAGCATCTCGTGCCGGGTGAGCACGCCGTAGCCCAGGGCGACCCCGCCGGCCATCAGCCATCCCGGCGAGCCGGTGCGGGCGCCGGTCCAGAGACCGTAGGCCGCGGCCGACAGACACAAGGCCGCGAGTGGCGCGTTGAAGCCGAACTTGGCGTAGACCCAGAGGGGCGTTGCGAACGCCAGGAGCAGACTGGCGCCGATCGCCGCGCGGCGGTCCCGCCAGATTCGCCATGCGAGCAGGCAGGCGAAGAAGACGCACCCGGCCGCGGCGACCGTGCTGCCGAAGACGACCGCGGCCTTGGTGAGCGATTCGGGCTTGCCCGCGCGAAAGCCGGCCGCCATCGCGAGCCGGGCCGCCGCGTAGAACGGCACGCCGAAGACGGGATGCCCGATGCCAACCGGCGCGTAATACCGTCCGTCCAGGCCCCGCTCGTGTTCGGTGTCGAGCACGTTGTAGCGCATGGCCACCGAGCCGTGCTCGACCAGGCTCGCCGTCACTTCGTAGCTGGCCAGGTCGGTGGCGAAACTCCCACCGGTCGTCGCGGCGTACACGCACCAGGCGACGGCCGCCACGAGGAGCGCCGTGCCGTACGGGGGCCTCGGCGCGGCGTCAGCCACGGAGCCACGCAGCCAGGAGCCGTCCCGGCAGCAGCAGACGATCGAAGAGGATCTCTTTCACGGTCTCAGGATACGGCACGAGGTCCGTGTGTCCGCGCATGAAGAGTTGGTACTGCAGCAGGAACAGCACGTTGTAGATGACCAGGCCGACGGCGGCCACGCGGACGGCTACCCGAGACGCGGCCGATTCGACCGACGGGGCCAGGGCCGCCAATCCAAGCGCGAACAGCGGTGTGTAGGAAATGAACCGGCGCGCGCCAAACGCCTCGCCCGCCCACCAGTCCGAGACCGCGGCATTGACGTACACGGCCGCCACGAGCAGGAGGAGCGCGCCGCCGGCGACCATGCGGTTGCGATGGCGAAGGCGCCAGAGCCCAATGACGGCCAGGAGCATCGCCGGAGTCCACAAGAAGAGGCCGTGACGAGTGGAGAACAGCACCTGGAGGATGGCCGGATCGCCCCAGCGCATGAAGCCCCCGCCCTGCGGCATGAGCAGCGCCGTCCCGTAGACGGCGTGCCAGGCGATGAGCTGGGGCGTCACCGCGACGATCGCGCCGACGGCCATCGACCCGACGAACGTCGCCACTCTCGACGTCGTCGTACGACCCGTCGCCCGTGCCCACGCAAGCTCCCAGGCCGGTAACAGCAGTACGATGGCGTCCTGCCAGCGCACCAGGATCGCCAGGCCCGCGACGAGTCCGACGAGCGCCGCCCGGCGGTTGTCGTACCGTCCTTCCGAGCGCAACCAGACGAACACGAACAGGGCCACCGCAAAGAGCGACGTGGCGTGCGAATAGGTCGGCGAGATCACCGAGTAGTAGACCGCCGGTCCCGCCAGCCAGGCGACCAGTGTGGCCCACAAGGCGACCGGCGGCCCGAACAGCCGCTGCGCGGTGAGAAACGACAGCCACGCGCCTGCCGTGGCGTAGAAGACGCCCGAGAGCCCGGCCGTGAGCTGCAGACCCGTCGAAAAACCGTCCGGCGGAGGGCCCAGTCCCAGTGAGGATGCGAGAGAAAGCAGGGAAGCCGCGACGATGTAGATCGGCGACCAGAGCAGGGCCGGGCCGACTGACATCATGTTCGGCGGCCGCCCGGCAGGCGTGCGCTCGGTGAGCCACACGTTCGGCCTGGCGCCACTGGCGGGCGCATCGTAGAAGAATTCGTATTCGTTCTGGAAGTCGAAGTCGCGGTCAAACACGGCCGAGCGGAGGTAGGCGTAGTACTGGATCGCATCGCCCCGAATGACGTTGCCGCGGGAGGCGCCCGAGAGGAACGCGCCGGCATACGCCGACGCCAGCACGAAACCGACGACGGCAATGGCTCGGCCGGGATGTCGCTCGACGGCGCTCGAAAGCGCCTCCAGGTGGACCCGAAGGCCGAGAGCAGGCATCGCGTGTCGCGATTATATGGGTCCGTTGGGGCGGCGTTGTCTGAGATCCGAAGCGGGTCAACGGTTTGACAGGTTTCGAGCGTGCCAGCTATCTTCCTCAACCGTGTATGGCGGTCGCACGGTGTCGGTGGTCCTGCCGGCCTATAACGAAGAACCCGGCATCGTGGCGGCCGTCACCGACTTCCGTTCCATTGTCGAAATCGACGAGGTCATCGTCGTCGACAACAGGTCGACGGACCGGACCGAGGCTCTCGCGCGCGAGGCAGGGGCGACGGTTGTCTCGGAGAACGACAGGCAGGGATACGGCGCCGCGCTGACACGAGGACTGCGAAGCGCACGCGGGGACTTCGTCGTCCTGGCGGAGCCCGACGGCACGTTCATTGCGCGCGACGTGCTGAAGCTGCTGGCATACGCCGACGACTTCGACATGGTGTGCGGCACCCGCACCACGCCACAGCTCATCTGGGACGGCGCCAACATGGGCTTCGCGCTGCGATGGGGCAACACGCTGCTCGCGAAGGTAATCGAGCTGGTCTACGGAGGGCCGTCGCTGTCCGACTGCGGCTGCACGCTCCGGCTGGTGCGGCGCACGGCATGGCAGCAGCTCGACCCGCACGTCACCGTGACCGGATCGCATTTCCTGCCCGAGATGGTGATCCTGGGACTGAGGCTCCGGCTGCGCATCATCGAGGTTCCCGTGAACTACCGGAGCCGCGACGGTCAGTCGAAGATCACGGGCACCTGGAAGGGCACCGTGACGACGGCCTGGCGCATGGCCGGCCTCATCGTCAAGCATTTCGGGTTCCGCCCCCGATGACCGACATGGGACGGCGGGCCTGGTGGAGCCTCGTCGCCCTCGGTCTGGTCCTGCGTCTGCCCGGCTTGCTCTTCGGCGGCATGGCAGACGTGTACGAGTTCATCCTGGACTGGGGCGGCGACGTGCGGTCTCTCGGGCTTGCCGAGGGGTTCTCGATCAACTACGGTGCGCTGTCGTTTGCAGCCTTCGGCGTCGCCGCGTGGCTCGGGGAGCAGGTTCCCCGATTCTGGTGGGCGCCTTACAAGGTCATCGTCATCGCACTCGATGCGGCGGTGCTCGCCGCGCTCGTCCGCGTGGCCGGCCGGTCGGCCGCACGCCTGATTCTGTTCGCCTACTGGCTCAACCCGTGGTTCATCTGGCACGGCGCCTTCCAGGGGTTCTGGGACTCGGCCCATCTCTGGATGGGACTGCTGGCGGTCCTCGCGTGTCGGGATGCCCGGCTCGGCCGGGCCGGCTGGGCGGCGGCCGGGGCCTTGTTGTTCCTGTCGTGGCAGTTCAAGCCCCAGGGCCTCGTTCACTTTGCGGTGCCGGTGGGCCTGCTGCTTGCCCTGTGGGCCGTACGGGGCGTCCGCCGCCCGCTACTGACGTACTCGGCGGGTTTCCTCGTGCTCTTCGCGGTTACGTCGCTACTGTTCCTGTCGGCCGGCGGCAGTGCGTGGGCCGTCCTCGACAACTTCCGATCGTCATCGGGCGACATGCGGCTCTCGAACGGCGGCGTCGGCCTGTGGCGGTTCGTGTCGCTGCTCTACATGCGGGCCAACGGTCTTGCGGGCGAAGTGCACACGGTGCGCATGCCGCTGCCGCTTCTCGCGCTGGGCGCTTCCGTCACGGCCGCGGTGAGCGGGGGACTCCTGCTGGCCCTGGCGGTGCGCCTTGGCCGGCGGGCTCTGTTTTCGTGGTCCGACGTCTACCTCATGATGACCGCCGGTGCGCTGGTCGTCGCGCAGTTCGGCCCGCGGGCGCACATCAACCACACGTACGGAGCCCTCGTGCTGCTCGTCCCGCTGATCGGGCAGAACCGCTGGCTCCGGATCGGGTGGCTGGGTGCGGTGGGCATTCAGGCTGTCGCGCACCTGTCGCGGTACGGGATGGGGGCAGCCGCGCTTCTTCCGCCCGAAGCGGTCATCGAACGGTACGGTCACGCGGGAGCCATCGCCGACGGCGTCCGGAGCCTGCCCGCATTCACCGCTCCCGACGCGATGCTCCGATTCCAGCAGTGGGTGAACGACGTCCTCGCGATCCTGCCTGGCCCGGACGCGGTCTCCGTGCTCGGACTGCCGATGGCCGTGTGTGCGGCCGCGCTCGTCGTGGGTCTGTTTCGTCTCGCCGGCGAGAGCCCTGATCGATGGGCCGCGCGGGCGGAGGTACGCGTGTCATGAAGAAGCCCGTTTCACTCGTGACCGGAGGCGCCGGGTTCATCGGATCGCATGTTGCCGAGTCGCTCGTGCGATCGGGGCATGCGGTCGTCGTGATGGACGACCTGAGCGGCGGGTTCGTTGAGAACGTGCCCACCGGCGCCGAGTTCGTCCGCGGGAGCATCCTCGACCACGCCCTGATTGACGAGCTGTTCGCCGCGCGACGTTTCGAGTACGTGTACCACCTGGCCGCCTACGCGGCTGAAGGGTTGAGTCATTTCATCAAGCGGTACAACTACGAGAACAACCTCGTCGGCAGTGTCAATCTGATCAACGCGTCGGTCAACACCGGGACCGTCCGCGGATTCGTGTTCACATCGTCGATTGCCGTCTACGGCCGCAACCAGGTGCCGATGGCCGAAGAGCTCGTGCCGGCGCCGGAGGATCCCTACGGCATCGCCAAGTACGCGGTCGAACAGGAGCTTGCCGCTTCGCATGCGATGTTCGGCCTCCCGTACATCATTTTCCGACCGCACAACGTGTACGGGGAGCGGCAGAACCTCGGCGATCCTTATCGCAACGTGGTCGGCATCTTCATGAACCAGATCATGCGCGGCGAGCCGATGACCGTGTTCGGTGACGGTTCACAGACGCGGGCGTTCTCGTATGTGGGCGACGTCGCGCCGATCATCGCCGGTTCGGTCGAGTATCCGGCCGCGTTCGGTCAGGTCTTCAACGTGGGCGCCGACCAGCCGTGCACGGTCGGCGATCTGGCCGCCGCCGTGGCGCGAGCCATGGGCAGCGAGACGCGAATCCGGCATCTGGCGGCACGGCAGGAGGTCGAGCATGCCTTCGCCGCCCACGAGCGGGCGCGGCAGGTGTTTGGCGACCGGCCGGCCGTGTCGCTCGAGGACGGACTGACGCGCATGGCCGCCTGGGCCAGAGCGCACGGGCGCCGCGAGGGGCGACGGTTCACCCAGGTGGAAATCCACGAGCGGCTTCCGCCTGCATGGCGCGACCTGCCGGGCTAGCCGTTCCACCGCTCGGGCTGGGAAGACGCGTGTCGTTCAAACCGCCGGCGAACCGGACAGCCGGGCGCGAAGGTGTGAGCGGCCGCCGAGCTCCGAGGCGTCGGTGACCGGATGCCACACGCCGCGGTTCAGGCGCTCGACCGTGTAGCCGCGACGGGTGAGGGCGGAGAGCACGTCGGCATTGAAGGCGTTCGCCGACGGGAACATGTGCCCGTGCGTTTCGAGCAGGATCGCGGACGGACGTTGGCCGGACGACCACAGCCCCGCGAGCGCCGGGAGCTCGCCACCCTCGATGTCCATCTTCACGACGTCGGCCCGGAGTTGGCGTGCAGACAGCCATCCGCCCAGGGCCACCGACGGCACGCGGACCGCGCCCGTCGGTGAGGCGCCCGTGACGTGTCCGACGCCGACGTTCTCGCTCGATCCACTCGGCAGGAATTCAACCGAGCCGTCGCTATCCGAGGCGGCGCCTTCGACGACGGTGACGCGCCCGGCCAGGTCGGGATTGAGGAGGAGATTTCGCCGGAGCCAGGTCGCCACGACCGGATCCGCTTCGACGGCAATGACGCGCACGTGCGGGCAGGCGCGCGCCACGGCGAGGGAGATGAGCCCGATGTGCGCGCCGACGTCGACGAAGACGCCCGCGTCTCGGGCGAGCTCGATGCAGGCGTCGAGCTCGGCTCCGCCATAGTCGCCGTGGACGAACACATGGAAGCCGTGCGCCTCGCCGGGATCGACTTCCACCCGGACGCCGCGCCACGAGACCACTGCCCGCCCGCCCAGCCAGCGCGGCGCCCACGGGCCGAACGACACCCGCCGCAGGTGCCGTCCAAGCCCGGGCACCGGCCCGAGCGTCCTGGTGACGAGCCGTACGGCGGTGCGGGCGAGACGACGAACGGAACGGTCCGGCGCGCGCGACGAGGGTGTGGACATGGACGAGAGCAAACCCGGCAAGCCAGTATACGAGGGGCCGCGTGCACCGATGGTATAGTCGCCGCTCATGGCCCGCCTGGTCTCGCGGCATACAGGCCTGGTGGCGGTCCTCGCGTTTCTCGTCACCCTGCCGGCCGTCACGACGCGCCTCTACGCCGCCGACGAGATCGAGTACTTCGCGTTCCTCAGATCGATCTGGTTCGATCAGGACCTGTCCTTCGACAACGAGTACCGCTACTTCGTCGAGAGCGGCGCGACCCGCGATCCGGGTTTCGTCCAGACGTTTCTCGAAGCCGAGACGACGACCGGGCTTCGTCCGAACTATGGAACGATCGGCAGCGCCCTGCTCTGGTCTCCGTTCTACGCCGTGGCCGATCTCGGCGTGGCGATCAGCCGACGGGCCGGATCGGGCACGCCACGGGACGGCTTTGCCCGTCCCTACCTCACCGCGGTCACCTGGGCGTCGGCCCTCTACGGCTTCCTTGCCCTCTGGCTGTCGGCCATCATCGCCAGGCACCTGGGCGGCCGTGGCGGCCTCTCGGCGGCCGCCGTTGCACTCGGCACGCCAATCGTCTTCTACATGTACGTGTCACCGGGCATGGCGCACGCAACATCGGCTTTTGCAGTCGCGCTCTTCGTCTGGACCTGGCTTCGGGTGCGGCGCGACTGGTCTCTTCGCGGCACCATCGGGCTCTCGGCCGCCGCGGCGCTCGTGGCCATGGTCCGCGAGCAGGAGGCCTTCCTCGTGCTCGTGCCCGCGCTCGACTACCTGTGGTCGCTCGCCGGTTCGCGCGGGGCCGAGAAGGCTCGGCGCGCCCGGGAGGCTGGCGTGAGGCTCGCGGCGGCCGCGGCAACGTTCGCGATCTGCTATCTGCCGCAGGCGCTCGCGTACCTCGCGCTCAACGGTCGCATCGGCCCATCGCCGGTCATTGGCGCCAAGATGCACTGGTCGTCACCCTGGGCCGTCTCGGTGCTCGTGTCTCCCGAGCACGGCTGGCTGTTCTGGACGCCTCTGGTCGCACTGGCCATTCTCGGCCTCGTCGCGATGGCGGTTCGGCCCGTGCCGGCCGACGCCGATCTCCGCCGAGTGGCCATCCTCCTGCTCGTGGCCGTGGCCACCCAGGTCTACGTGACCGGGTCGGTGGCCAGCTGGACGCTCGCCGGCGCGTTCGGGCAGCGCCGCTTCATTGGACTCACCGTGTGTCTCGTGGTGGGGCTCGGCTGGCTGTTTGCGCGCGTGCGCGCGCCCGGACCGCGCTTCTCGGTTGGTGCGCTCACGGCGGTGGCCGTCTGGTGGAACCTCGGACTGGCCTTCCAGTTCGGGGCGGGCTGGATGGACAGGCAGCGTCTGGAGCTCGGGCGGAACGCCTACGTGACGTTCGTCGAAGTGCCCCGGCAGCTGCCGGGGCTTGCGTACCGCTACCTGTTCGATCGCTCGTCGTTCTACCGGAGCGAGGGAGGGCCGTCGGGCGGCTAGGCGGTGCGGATCCTCTACTTCACCGACATTCGTTTCCCGATCGAACGGGCCAATGGCATGCAGGCGATGGAGACCGCGCACGCGCTGGCCCGGTGCGGACACGAGGTGCGCCTGGGCGTCCGGCCCGACGTCCTGCGGCCGGCGCGCGACCCGTTCGAGTTCTACGGCCTGCCACCCGAGCCGCGCCTTCGCATCGACCGCGCGCCCATCGTGGGACCGTTCTGGCTTCGGCGCATCGAGTTTCTGGCCTGGGCCCTGTGGCGAGCGGCCGTCGCGCGCGGCGCGGACGTGCTGTTCACGCGAGACCTGGGTGTGGCCGACGTTCTCCGCCGCCTGCCGTCTCGGCCGCCACTCGTCTACGAGTCGCACGGCTTCGCGCCTGTCTTCGCCGAGACGCTTCCGGAGCTCGTGTCGGGAGCCAGAGGGGCATCGGCCGCGAAGGTCCGTCGGCTGACGGCGCGGGAGCGTGCCGTCTGGCGTTCGGCAGACGCGTACGTCTCGACCACACAGGTGCTCGCCGACGAGATGGCGGGTCGCTTCGGACCGCGTGCGAACGTGGCCGTCATCCCCAATGGCGTCCGCCTGGAGGCCGACCCCGCCGCCATCTCGGCGCCGCCGCACGACGAGCCCGTGCTGGCCTATGCCGGACATCTTTATCCGTGGAAGGGCGTGGACGTCTTCGTGCGGGCGTTGGCCCGTCTGCCCGGAGTGCGCGGCCTCGTCGTGGGCGGCGGAAACGATGCGGACATGCGTCGAGTGGTGGCGTTGGCCGACGAGTGCGGCGTGCGGTCCCGGATCACGTTCACGGGCTTCGTCGCCCGGGCCGACGTGCCGTCGAGACTGGCCGAAGCGGATCTGTTCGTCCTGCCGACACTCGACACGCCCTCGGCCCGGTACACGTCGCCGCTCAAGATGTTCGAGTACATGGCGCTTGGCCGGCCCATCGTCGCAACCGACCTGCCTCCGGTGCGCGAAGTGCTGACCGATGGCGAGAATGCCCGTCTGGTGCCTCCGGGAGATGCCGCGGCCCTGGCCGCCGCGTCGCAGGAGCTGCTCGACGACCGACGGATGGCGGCCAGTCTGGCCGGACGGGCGCGCGAGGACGTCGCTCGCTTCAGCTGGGAACGGCGCGCCCTGCGCCTCGAGCAGGTGTTTGCGCAGGTTCTCTCGTTGACTCCGTCCCAGCGGTTGACTAGCATTTGAGCTTGATCGCGTCAGGTACAAGCGTGCCTGCGCGCCACCTTTCGTGTCACGGCGGCAGGCTGACAGGCCGCGCGTGATGGTCCGGGAGAACGCGAGACTGTGGACGGCTTCCTGCCCATCCTCATCATGATCGGCCTCGGCGCTGCCTTTTCGGCCGGCGGCGTGCTGGCCTCGCAGTTTCTGGGCCCGAAGAAGCCGTCGCCGGAGAAGTCGGCCCCGTACGAGTGCGGCATGCCGGCGGTCGGCGACGCCCGCGAGCGGCAGTCGGTCAAGTTCTACCTCGTGGCGATGATCTTCCTGCTCTTCGACATCGAAATCGCGTTCCTGTATCCGTGGGCGCTGGCGTTCCGCGACCTGGGCGTGGTCGGGTTCCTGCAGGTCGTGACGTTCTTCTCGTTCCTCGTGACCGGCTACATCTACGTCTGGCGGAAGGGCGTGTTCGACTGGAGCCGGGAAAGAAGCAGGTAGGGGTAAGGGCACAGGCATGGCTGAGTTCGAGATTCCTGTTCTGACCACCACCGTCGAGAAGATGGTGCAGTGGGCGCGGCGTTCGGCGATCTGGCCGGTGACGTTCGGGCTGGCCTGCTGCGCCATCGAGATGATGGCCATGAGCTGCAGTCGCTACGACATCGCGCGGTTCGGGGCCGAAGTGTTCCGCGGATCGCCGCGCCAGTCGGACCTGATGATCATCGCCGGCCGGCTGTCGCGGAAGATGGCTCCGGTCCTTCGTCGGGTCTACGACCAGATGCCCGAGCCCAAATGGGTCATTTCGATGGGCGCCTGCGCGAGCTGTGGTGGCGTGTTCGACAATTACGCCATCGTCCAGGGCTCCGAGCAGGTCGTGCCGATCGACGTGTACGTGCCGGGCTGCCCGCCCAGGCCGGAATCGCTCATCTACGGCATCGTGCAGCTGCAGCGCAAGATCGACCAGCAGCGGATGAGCGCCTAGTGACCACGCCCGAATCCATGGACCCGTCGGCCGTCATCGACACGCTCAGGCAAGGCGCGCCCGGCGCCGCCATCGAGGTAGTGCCGTCGGTCGACATGCCGACCATCGTGGTCGATCGGGCGCACCTGCTGGCGCTGTGTCAGACGCTTCGCGACCACCCGTTGCTGCAGTTCGCGCTGCTGGCCGACGTCACCGCAGTGGACCGGATGCCCGAGGAACCGCGGTTCGAGGTCGTCTATCACCTGGCGTGCCTCGGCGGCGCGTACGCGCAGCCCGCGGGCCCGGCCCCGCCGCGGCGCCTGCGCATGAAGGTCCGTCTGTCGGCCGATGACGCGCGGATTCCGAGCGTGGTGTCGATCTGGCCGACCGCGAACTGGCCCGAGCGCGAGGTCTTCGATCTGTTCGGGGTGGCGTTCGACGGACATCCCGACCTTCGCCGCGTGTTGATGCCGGAAGACTGGCAGGGGCATCCGCTGCGCAAGGACTACCCGGTGCAGATTCGGAAGGACACGGCGTCGTGGTCGCCGCTGCAGGTGTCGGTGGAGGAGTTTGCCGAGACCATGCGGCGCCGCCGTGAGGTGTCCGATGCCGAGGCGCGTGGCGATCGCTCCGGCGATGCGTGACGCCGAGATCGCGCGCGCGGCGTTCGCGGCCTCGGCGGCGCTCTTCGAGGTCATGGCGGCCGACCGGGTCGGCGTCACGGTCGAGGCGGCCGAACTGATTCGCGAGGCCCTCGCGGGAGGCCGGAAAGTGCTGGCATTCGGCAATGGAGGCAGCGCCACCGACGCCGAGCATCTGGCCGCCGAGCTCGTCGGGCGGTTTCGCCGCGACCGGCCGGGGCTGGCCGCGCTCGCGCTCACGGCCGATTCGGCGGTCGTGACGAGCGTGGCGAACGACTTCGGCTTCGACGAGGTGTTCCGCCGTCAGGTCGAGGCGCTCGGCCAGCCCGGCGATGTCGCCGTGGCCGTGACGACGAGCGGCGCGTCGAGGAACGTGAACCTGGCCATCGAGGCCGCGCGCGCGCGCGGTCTTGTGACCGTCGGCCTCACCGGCCGGGACGGCGGAGAGACCGGCCGGCTCGTCGACGTGCACGTGAACGTGCCGAGCGCCGACACCGCCCGCGTGCAGGAAGCCCATCGCGCCGTGCTGCACGTCATGTGTGAGCTCGTGGAGAGAGACCGTGCCTGAGATCCGCACCGAGACGATGACCGTGAACATGGGGCCGCAGCACCCCAGCACGCACGGCGTCCTGCGTCTCGTGCTCGAGCTCGACGGCGAGACGATCAGGTCGGCCGAGCCGACCGTCGGCTTCCTGCACACGGGCATCGAGAAGACGGCCGAGCAGAAGAAGTGGCAGCAGATCATTCCCCTCGTCGAGCGGATGGATTATCTGGGGCCGCAGTCGAACAGCCTCGCCTTCTGCCTGTCGGTCGAGAAGCTCATCGGCCTCGAGATGCCCGAGCGGGTGACGAACATCCGCGTGCTCATCGCCGAGCTCCAGCGGCTGTCGAGCCATCTCGTGTGGCTGGGCACGCACGGCATGGAGATCGGCGCCGTCTCGGTGATGCTGTACTGCTTCCGCGAACGGGAGCAGTTGCTCAACCTGAACGAGATGACGGCCGGGTTCCGGATGTTCCCGAGCTACATCCGCGTCGGCGGGCTGCGCGAGGATCTGCCGCGTGGCTATCTCGATGCCGTCAAGGCCTTCCTGGACGCGTTTCCGGAGAAGCTGGACGACTACGAAAAGCTGCTGACGAAGAACCAAATTTGGCTGAAGCGGACCAAAGGGGTCGGCCGGCTGTCGCGCGAGGACACGATGGCGATGGGGCTCGTCGGGCCGATGGCGCGCGCGGTGGGCATTCCGTACGACGTGCGCAAGGTCTTCCCGTACCTCAACTACGAGACGTATCAGTTCGACGTCCCCACGGCGACCGACGGCGACGTGTACGCGCGGTACCAGGTCAAGATGGCCGAGATGCGCCAGAGCGTCGGCATCTGCCGCCAGGCGCTCGAGCGCATTACGCCCACGGGGCCCTACGACTGCGGTGATTATCGCTACGTGCCTCCGCCCAAGGACCGGGTCTACTCGGAGATGGAGGCGCTCATTCAGCACTTCCTGATCTACTCGCAGGGCTTCAACGTGCCCAAGGGCGAGGCCTACGTGCCGGTGGAGGGGCCGCGCGGAGAGCACGGGTACTACATCGTGTCGGACGGCGCGAACCGGCCCGTCCGCGTCAAGTCGCGGGCGCCGTCGTTCATCGCCTGTTCGGCGCTGTCGCAGATGATCGTGGGCGGGCTCATCGCAGACGTGATCGCGGTGATCGGCTCGACCGACGTCGTCATGGGAGACGTGGATCGATGAGCTTCCACCCGCAGATGGACTACGGCCGCGGCCATCACAAGTCGGCGCGCGCGCTCCCGGAGGAAGGCCCGGCGTTCGTCTACACGGCCGAGAACGCCGCGACGCTCGAAGCGATCTGCGCCCGGTACCCGCCCGAGCACCGCAAGTCGGCGATCCTCGCGGCGCTCTACCTCGCGCAGCACCAGCAGGGGTACCTCACGCGAAACGCCATGCGGCACGTGGCCGAGGCCATCCGGTGCACGACGGCCGAGGTCGAAGACGTCGTGTCCTTCTACACCATGTTCTACACGCGCCCGGTGGGCCGTCACGTGCTGCAGGTGTGCCGGACGCTGTCGTGCGCGCTGCGCGGTGCCGAGCGGGTGACCGAGGCGCTGTCGCGGACGCTCGGCATCGCGCCGGGCGAGACCGATGCCGCCGGCGAGTTCACGCTGCTCGAGGTCGAGTGTCTCGGCGCGTGCGATCGCGCCCCCGTCGTCGGCGTCAACGACCACTGGCACGAGTGTCAGAACCCGGACGACGTCAGGGCCCTGGTCGACGGCCTGCGCGCGCAGGGCGCCGCGGCCCTGACCGGATGTCACCTGAAGGTGGAGAAGTGAGCCGCATGGATCCGATTCTGACGACCCACGTCGGCGAGCCCAACAGCCACACGCTCGATTTCTACCTCGCCCACGGCGGGTATCAGGCCTTCAAGAAGGCGGCGGCGATGGCGCCCGATGCGGTGATCGAGGCCGTCAAGGCATCGGGCCTTCGCGGGCGGGGCGGCGCGGGCTTTCCGACCGGACTCAAGTGGCAGTTCGTCGACAAGAAATCTCCGAAGCCCAAGTACATCTGCTGCAATGCGGACGAGAGCGAGCCGGGCACGTTCAAGGACCACGTGCTGATGGAGCGCAATCCCCACCTGCTGTTCGAGGGCTGTCTCATCGGATGCCACGCGATCGGCGCCAAGGTGGCCTACATCTACATTCGCGGCGAGTTCTACCACGTGCAGCAGGTGCTCGAAGCGGAGCTCGAGAAGGCCCGCAAGGCCGGCTACATCGGCAGGAACATCCAGGGCACGGGGATCGACTGCGAAATTCACGTGCACCGCGGCGCGGGCGCGTACGAGGCCGGCGAAGAAACGGCCCTCATCGAGTCGCTCGAAGGCAAGCGCGCGCAGCCGCGTCTCAAACCGCCGTTTCCGGCGGTCGAGGGCCTGTGGGGCTGTCCGACGGCCGTCAACAACGTCGAGACGCTGGCGAACGTGCCGATCATCATCGAGAAGGGGCCCGAGTGGTTCGCGTCGCTCGGCCCCGAGAAGAACGGCGGGCCCAAGCTCTACTGCATCAGCGGGCACGTCCGGCGGCCCGGCGTGTACGAGGCCTCGATGCACGTCACGCTGCGCGAGCTGATCTATGACGAGCGGTTCGGCGGCGGCATTCGGGACGGCCTGGCGATGAAGGCCGTGATTCCCGGCGGGTCGTCGGTGCCCGTGCTCCTGCCCGACCAGATCGACGTGGCGGCCAGCTTCGACGGCATTGCCAAGGCCGGGTCGCTCCTCGGGTCGGCCGGCCTCATCGTGATGGACGAGACGACGTGCATGGTGTGGGCGGCCCAGAATCTGCTGCACTTCTACGAGCACGAGTCGTGCGGCAAGTGCACGCCCTGCCGGGAGGGCGGCGCCTGGCTGCACAAGATCCTCAAGAAGATCGAGCGCGGCGAAGGCCAGATGCGTGACCTGGATCTGCTGCTCTCGATCAGCGGCAACATCGCCGGCAAGACGCTGTGCGCCTTCGGCGACGCGGCGGCGACACCCGTGCTCTCCACCGTGCAGACGTTCCGGGCCGAGTACGAGGCGCACATTCGCGAGGGACGGTGTACCGTGCCGGCGCCGTGGCGCGCCGACCGGCCGGTCGCCGCGGCACACTGAGCGACGTATGACGATTTCACCGGAACTCATCGCCCACCTCGGCCTCATCGTCTTCGTCTTCTTCCTGCTGCAGATCTCGGCCGCGGTGCTCGTCTACATGGAACGCAAGGTGGCGGCGTTCATCCAGCAGCGGTACGGCCCGTACCTCGTCGGGCCGAGCGGGATGCTTCAGCCGCTCGCCGACATCGTCAAGCTCGTCTTCAAGGAAGAGCTGCGGCCGAAGGCGGCCGACTCGCTGCTGTTCTACGCGGCGCCGGTGCTGGCCGGGACCGCGGCCTTCGCCGCCTTTGCCGTCGTGCCGTTCGGCGCCGAGACGACGCTCTTCGGCCTGCTCGATCGGCCGATCCGCCTGTCGGTGGCCGACGTCAACGTCGGGCTGCTCGTGATCTTCGCCATCACGTCGATGGGCGTCTACGGCATCGTGCTGGCCGGGTGGAGCTCGAACAGCAAGTACGCGCTGCTCGGCGGGCTGCGGTCGTCGGCCCAGATGGTCAGCTACGAGTTGTCGTACGGCCTGTCGTTTGCGGCCGTCATCATGCTGGCCGGGTCGCTGTCGCTCCGCGAGATCGTCGATCAGCAGGCCGGCACGTGGTTCGGCTTCCTGCCGCAGTGGTACATCTTCCTGCAGCCGGTCGGGTTCCTCATCTTCCTCATCGCCGGCGTGGCCGAGACCAACCGCGCGCCGTTCGACTTCCCGGAAGCCGAGCAGGAGCTGGTGGCGGGCTACCACACCGAATACAGCTCGATGAGCTTCGCGATGTTCTTCCTGGCCGAGTACATCAACATGTTCACCGTCTCGGCCGTGGCCGCGGACCTGTTTCTCGGCGGCTGGCACGGCCCGTTTCCGCTGCCGGCCGGTTTCGAGTGGATCTGGTTCCTCGTGAAGGTGTTCGCGCTGCTGTTCTTCTATATCTGGATGCGGTGGACGCTGCCCAGGTATCGGTACGATCAGCTGATGGAGTTCGGCTGGAAGTGGCTGCTGCCGGTGGCGGTCCTCAATCTGCTGGTGACGGCGTTCGTGGTCCTCCAGTTCGGCTGGTAGGGCGCAAGGCAGGGTATGGAGAGCCTCTTCTTCTGGGTGTTCGCGGGCGTGGCGGTGGCCGCTTCACTGCTCGTGATCGGGCAGCGCAATCCGATGTACAGCGTGCTGCTGCTCATCGTGTCGTTCGGCGCGCTCTCGGGGCTGTACGTGCTGCTCGGGGCGCCGTTCGTCGCGGCGATCCAGATCATCATCTACGCCGGCGCGATCATGGTGCTGTTCCTCTTCGTGGTCATGCTGCTCAACGTGCCGACCGAGGAGGCGCCGACCGGCTATCACGCGCGGCTCCTTGGCGGCGCCGGGCCGCGCCGGTTCGGCGCGGTCCTCTCGGCCCTGCTCGTCGTCGAGCTCGCCTGGGCGCTCTCGTCGATGGCCGGCACGCCGCTGCCGTCGGGCGAGGCGGCCCGCGAGGTGACGGTCCGTGAGATCGGCGTTCGCCTGTTCCAGGACTACGGGTTCGCGTTCGAAGCCACGTCGATTCTCATTCTCGTCGCCATGGTCGGCGCCATCATCCTGGCGCGAAGGGAGCGGTGACCGTGGAGCCCACGCTCAATTCCTATCTGATGCTCTCGGCCGTGCTCTTTTCCATCGGCACGGCCGGCGTGTTCCTGCGCCGGAACCTGATCACGATTCTCCTGTCGGTCGAGATCATGCTCAACGCCGTGAACCTGACGTTCGTGGCGGTGGACCGCTACCTCGGGACGGCCGACGGGCAGATCATCGTGTTCTTCGTCATGACCGTGGCCGCGGCCGAGGCCGCCGTGGGCCTGGCCATCATCATCGCGCTCTTCCGGCACAAGGAAACCTTGAGTCCGGATGCGTTCACGTCGCTCAAGTGGTGACCGCGTGCTGTATCCCATTGCCCTGTTCCCGTTCGTCGGTTTCCTGATCAACGCCGCCCTCGGCCGGCGGCTGTCGAAGGCCGCCTCGGGGACGCTCGCGACCGTGGCGATGCTGGCGTCGTTCGGCTGGGCGCTCGGCGCCGTCTGGCGCCTGCTCGGGACGGAGCCGGTGGGCGGCGTCCGCGCGATCGAGGAAACGCTCTATACCTGGATCCACTCCGGAACGCTCGACGTGCCGCTGGCCTTCAGGCTCGATCCGCTGTCGGCCGTGATGATCCTGGTCGTCACGGGCATCGGCACGCTGATTCACCTGTACTCGACCGCGTACATGCACGAGGAGACCGACGGCGAGTACGCCCGGTACTTCTCGTATCTCAACCTGTTCGCCTCGTTCATGCTGGTGCTCGTGCTGGGCGCCAACTTCCCGGTGATGTTCATCGGCTGGGAAGGTGTCGGGCTCTGTTCGTACCTGCTCATCGGTTTCTGGTTCACGAAGCCCTCGGCCGCCGATGCCGGCAAGAAGGCGTTCATCGTGAACCGGGTGGGCGACTTCGGGTTCATTCTCGGCATGTTCGGCCTCTTCTGGCTGTTCGGCACGCTCGATTTCCAGGAGATTGCGGCCGCCGTCGCGGGGATGCCGGTGGAAGTCACCTTCGGCGTGCTCACGGGGATCACGCTGTTGCTGTTTCTCGGGGCCACGGGCAAGTCGGCCCAGATTCCGCTCTACGTGTGGCTGCCCGACGCGATGGAGGGCCCGACGCCCGTGTCGGCCCTCATTCACGCCGCCACGATGGTGACGGCCGGCGTGTACATGATTGGCCGAAACGCCGTGCTCTTCGGGCATGCGGAGATCACGATGCAGGTCGTCGCCGTCGTGGGCTGCCTGACGGCGCTCATGGCCGGCACGATCGGCCTCGTGCAGAACGACATCAAGCGCGTGCTCGCCTACTCGACCGTGTCGCAGCTCGGGTACATGTTCCTGGCCATGGGCGTCGGGGCGTTTGCCGCCGGCATCTTCCATCTCTACACGCACGCGTTCTTCAAGGCGCTGCTCTTCCTCGGGTCCGGCGCGGTCATTCACGCGCTGCACGGCCAGCAGGACATGCGGTACATGGGCGGCCTCAGGAAGGATCTGCCGATCACCTACTGGACGTTCCTCATCGGCACGCTGGCCATCGCCGGGTTCCCGTTCCTCTCGGGGTTCTTCTCGAAGGACGAGATCCTCTGGAAGACCTACGCGGAAGGGCACACCGTGCTGTGGGTGCTGGCCGTGCTCACCGCATTGCTCACGGCCACCTACATGTTCCGGCTGCTCTACATGACGTTCTTCGGCGAACGCCGCCACGAGCCGGCTCCGGCGGGTGACGCGCACGGACACGGCCACGGCGGGCACGGGACCGGCCCGCACCTGCACGACGCGCCGCCTGCGATGGCCATTGCGCTCATCGTGCTGGCCATCGGGGCCGTGGCGGCCGGTTATGTCGGCGTGCCGCACGCGCTGGGCGGCCACAACCGGATCGACGCGTTTCTCGAACCGAGCTTTCAGGCGATGGGTTCGGTTGCAGGCGAAGCGGCCGTGGCGGCCGGGGAGGCCGCCGCCGCGCATGACGACACGGCCACCGAGCTTGCGCTCATGGCCCTGTCGACGCTCGTGGCCCTCGCCGGCATCGGCCTGGCCACCGCGATCTGGCTGCGACGGCCCGAGGCTGCCGATCGGATCGCCGAGCGCTGGAGCGGCCTGCACCGGCTGCTTCTCGGCAAGTACTTCGTCGACGAGGTCTACGACGCGGCCATCGTCCAGCCCATCAAGCGCACGTCGACCGTCGCGCTCTGGAAGGGCATGGACGCGGGGCTGATCGACGGGACGGTCAACGCCGTCGGTCTGGTCGTGCGCGGGTGGAGCGCTGTGCTGCGCCGCCTGCAGACGGGTTCGGTTCGGGCGTACGCGATGTCGCTCTTCCTGGGCGTCGTGGTGATGCTGGGGTATTACCTGTGGACGTGATCAATCCGGGCAGCGGGCGAAGCGCCGCACGCGTCGAGCGGGCATCGGGCGGAAGGCTGGGCACATGGGCATGCTGACGTGGCTCGTCGTCGTTCCGCTCGTGGGCGGCGTCCTCGTGCTCTTCGCCGGGCGCGGACGGGACCGCCTGGTGCACCAGACGGCGTTTGTCGTCTCGCTCGTGCCGTTCGTGATGAGCCTGATGGTGTGGTACGGGTTCGACGCCGCCTCGGCCGACTACCAGTTCGTGGAACAGCACGCGTGGCTGCCCGACTTCGGGATCTCCTACCACGTCGGCATCGACGGCATCAGCCTGCTGCTCGTGGTGCTCACGACGTTCCTCACGCCCATTGCGCTGCTGTGCTCCTGGGAGTCGATCGAGTCGAAGGTTCGCGAGTTTGCCTTCTTCATGCTCGCGCTCGAAGCGGCCATGATCGGCGTGTTCATCTCGCTCGACCTGTTCCTGTTCTACGTGTTCTGGGACGCGATGCTGATTCCGATGTACTTCCTCATCGGGATCTGGGGCTACGACCGGCGCGTGTACGCGGCCATCAAGTTCATCCTGTACACGATGGCGGGCAGCGTGCTGATGCTGCTCGCGATCATCTGGATCGCCTACTACCACCAGGCCGTGACGGGCATGCCGAGCTTCGACCTGGCCGACCTGCTCGCGCTCGACATCTCGGGCAGCGTCCAGACCTGGCTCTTTCTGGCGTTTGCGCTCGCGTTTGCGATCAAGGTCCCCCTGTTCCCGTTCCACACCTGGCTGCCCGACGCCCACGTGCAGGCCCCAACGGCCGGCTCGGTCATTCTGGCGGGCGTGCTGCTCAAGATGGGCACGTACGGCCTGCTGCGGTTCGCGTTCCCGCTCTTCCCGGAGGCGGCCCTCTACTTCGCGCCCTGGCTGGCCGGGCTGGCGGTCATCGGCATCGTCTACGGCGCGCTCGTGGCGATGGTGCAGCCCGACATGAAGAAGCTCGTGGCCTACTCGTCGGTCAGCCACCTGGGTTTCGTCGTGCTCGGCCTGTGCGCGCTCACGGTCGCCGGAGTCCAGGGCGCCGTCTATCAGATGCTGGCCCACGGCATCTCGACCGGCGGCCTCTTCCTCGTCGTCGGCATGCTGTCCGAACGGCGGCACACGAGGCTCATCGCCGAGTACGGCGGGATCAAGAGCGTGGCCCCGCGCCTGGTCGCGGCCTTCCTGCTCGTCACGCTGGCGTCGGTGGCCCTGCCCGGCATGAACGGGTTCGTGGGCGAGTTCCTGATTCTCCTCGGCTCGTACAACGGCTTCTTCGAGCAGGCCCGGCTCTACACCGTGATTGCCGCAAGCGGCGTCATCCTGTCGGCCGTCTACATGCTCTGGATGTTCCAGCGGGTCAACTACGGCCCGCTCACCAACGAGAAGAACCGCGGCATGCGCGACCTCAGCCTCCGGGAGTGGCTGGTCATCGGTCCCATCTGCGCGATGGCGATCGGCATGGGCGTCGTGCCCGGCCTGTTCCTCGAGCCGATGGAGCCCGCCGTTCGGCGGACGATTCAACACGTGATCGGCGCCGCGCCGATCAACGCCGGACCTGCGCCGGCCGAAAGCGGTCGAACCGACGCCGAGCGTGAGGCTCAACTGACATGGTGACCCGAACGGATTTCGCCGCGATCTCGCCGATCCTGATCGTCTCGCTCGCGGCCTGCGCGATTCTGCTGGCCGAGGCGTTTCGTCGGCGTGACGACCGGATGCCCATGGGCCTGCTCGCCGCCATCGGTCTGGTCGGCGGGATCTGGACCTCGGTGATGCAGTGGGACTTCTATCGCGTCGGCTTCGGCGTCATCGTCTCGGACCACTACTCGCTGTTTTTCAACGTGCTGCTCTGCGGCATCGGCCTGTTGACCGTCCTGCTCTCGTCGGGCGTGGCCGAGCGCGACGGGCTGCCCTCTGGCGAGTACCACGCGCTCCTGCTGTTTTCGATCGTCGGCATGATGATGATGGCGTCGACCAACGACCTGCTCATCATCTTCATCGGCCTCGAGGTCATGTCGCTCGGCGTGTACGTGCTCACCGGCATCAAGCGGTCGAGCGAGCAGGGCGCGGAAGCCGCGTTCAAGTACTTCGTGCTGGGCGCCTTCTCGAGCGCGTTCTTCCTCTACGGCATCGCGTTCGCCTACGCCGTCTCGGGCACCACGAAACTCGACGAGCTCGGCCTGCGGATCGCGGGCATGGCCAACGCACCGGACCTGCTCGTGATCCTCGCCATGCTGTTGCTCCTCGTCGGCTTTGCCTTCAAGGTGTCGGCCGTGCCGTTCCACATGTGGGCGCCCGATGCGTATCAAGGCGCCCCGACGCTCGTGACCGGGTTCATGTCGACGGCGGTCAAGGCGGCGGCGTTTGCCGCGTTCCTGCGCGTGTTCCTCTCGGCCCTCGAGCCGCTCCGAATCGACTGGATGCCGGTGCTCTCGGCGATCGCCGCGCTCACCATGATTCTCGGGACCGTCGTCGGCGTGGCGCAGTCGAACGTCAAGCGCATGCTGGCCTACTCGAGCATCGCCCACGCCGGCTACCTCCTGGTCGGGCTGATTGCCGCGAGCAGCGCCGGCAAGGCTGCGATCCTGTTCTATCTGGTGGCCTACGGTGTCACGAACCTCGGCGCGTTCGGCCTGATGGCCGCGCTCGCCACGCCCGACCGGCCCCACGAGGAGGTGCGCGATTTTGCCGGATTGGGGCGCGAGCGGCCAGGCCTGGCCGCCCTCATGACGGTCTTCCTGCTCTCGCTCGGCGGATTTCCGCCCACGGTAGGGTTCATCAGCAAGTGGTACATCTTCAACGCGGCCCTGCAGGAGCATCTGGTGTCGCAGCAGTCGAACCTGCTCTGGCTGGCCATCATCGGCGTGCTGACGAGTGTCGTGGCCGTGTTCTTCTACCTCCGGATCGTCGTCATGATGTACATGACCGATGAGAAGGCGCCCGGTCATCGCCCGGCCCTGCCGGTGCTCGCCACGGCCGGCCTCGTCGTGGCCATGGTCGCCGTCTTCTACTTCGGGATCCTTCCCGGCGAGTTGCTGGCCGTGGCCGCCGACTCGGTCAGCTCCATCCGCTGAACGCCGGTCCGGCTACGACGATTGGCCCGAGGCGGCCGACTCGAGCGCCGCGGCGACAATCGGGTCGTCTTCCTCCGCCACCGTTCTGAGATCGATGAGCACGCGTTCGTTCGCGATCCGCGCCACGACCGGCGGGTCGCCCGCGCGGAGCCGGGCGTCGAGGGCGGCGGCGGAGAGCCCGGCTACCGCGGCCGCGACGAGCGCCGTCGGCAGGGTCGACCCTGGGGAACTGCCTCCACCGATCGTCGACAGCCCGTCGATGATGGTGAGCGTGAGGCGCGGAGTGCCGGCAAGCCGGTCCAGCATCGACCGGGCGCGCAGGGCGACCGTCTCGGCCGACAGGGTGATCATGCGGTAGACGGGCAGGCGCGAGCGGCCGGCCGGCGTCCGCCACAGCGCGAGCGTCCGCTCGAGCGCCGCGTACGTCAGCTTGTCGGCCCTGACCGCACGCATCAGGGGATGCACGCTGACTCGTTCGATGAGCGCGCGCCGGCCCACGATAATCCCGGCCTGCGGGCCGCCGACGAGCTTGTCGCCCGAGAACGCCACGAGGTCGACGCCGACGTCGACGCTATCAGCCACGGACGGCTCGCGCGCCAGCACCGTCGGATCCGCCGCGTCTGGTGCGAGCCATCCACTGCCGAGATCTTCCACAAGCGGCAGCTCGAAGCGTCGTGCGAGCGCCGCCAGGTCGTCGAGCGGCGGTCGCTCGGCGAATCCTTCGATGGTGAAGTTCGACGGATGCACGCGCAGCAGGGCGGCCGTCTGCGGTCCGATGGCCGCGGCATAGTCGTTGACGCGCGTTCGGTTCGTCGTGCCAACTTCCCGAAGCCGCGCGCCGGACTGGGCGAGTACGTCGGGCACTCGGAAGCCGCCCCCGATTTCCACCAGCTCGCCGCGCGACACGATGACCTCGCGACCGGCCGCAAGCGCGGCCAGCACGAGGAGCACCGCCGCGGCGTTGTTGTTGGTGACGAGGGCCGCCTCGGCGCCGGTAAGATCCGAGAGCAGCCGTTCGACATGGACGTGCCGGTCTCCGCGCGAGCCCGATCCAAGGTCGTACTCGAGGTTGGAATAGCCGGAGGCCACGAGCGAGGCTTCCTCCAGCGCTTCGGCAGCAAGCGGCGCCCGGCCGAGATTCGTGTGGATGACGACGCCGGTGGCATTGACGACGCGGCGGAGCGACGACCGGAGGCGGGAGGCGACGTCTTCGAGGGCCCGGTCCTCGATCCAGCGGGCCGCCGCCTCGGCGGTGTCCGGCAGTCCGTCGTCGGCTCGCCCCATCCGGGACCGCAGGTCGTCGGCGGAGCGTCGGACGGCACCGATGACGACCTCGCGGCCGTGGGTCGCGGCCGCGCCGTCGAGGCGGGGCCGCTGCAGCAGCTCGTCGACCGATGGAATCAGGCGATACGAAGGCATGGGCCGGTTGCGGCGTGAGGGGGGACAGGATACCATTCGCCGAGTCCGACCGGCACGTTGCGGTCTGCCGGTCAGCCGACCTCACATTCGAGTCAGCCGTGCCCAAACTCCCCGACCGTGTGCTGCCAGACGAGCCGGACCACCGGCCGCTCGAGCGCTTCTGGCCGTATGCGGAGCTGCCCGAGCAGCCGACCGATGAGGAGTTGGCGGCTCTCCATCCCGAGTTGAAGCGCGTGCTCTTCGGCGGGCCGGATCAGCCGTTCTCCATGTCGATCGAGTTTCCGGTCTTCGAGGGCGACGCCTGTGCCCGCGCCGTCGAGATGGCCCGGGGCTCTGACGAGTACGTCGAGCTCGAGGTCGACGGTCAGGTGCGGCACCGCGCCAGATTCTTCCCGGGGCAGCGACCGCTCGAGCTTCGCGAGCTCTACGAGCTCGTGGGCCATGTGCCGGGCACCGAGGTGCTCATCGACGACCAGCCGATGCCCTACGCGCGCGAGCTCTGGCTGCCGCTTGTCTGGTTTCTGATTCGGTG
This sequence comes from uncultured Acidobacteriota bacterium, assembly GCA_963752045.1. GTDB lineage: Bacteria > Acidobacteriota > Vicinamibacteria > Vicinamibacterales > SCN-69-37 > DATKDF01. The sequence goes on from CAVVWN010000008.1 coordinate 720,282, forward strand.
AGCGGGAGGAGTGTTCGGTGGTTCGCGGGTGTGCGACGTGAGGGACCGGAACGAGCGCTCCGGTCCCCCAGGTGTGGCTTAGCTGGGCTTGGTGACGTTTCCGGCCTGCGGCCCCTTCGGCCCCTCGACGATTTCGAACTCGACCTGCTGGCCCTCTTCGAGCGTACGGAACCCCGCGCCCTGAATAGCGGAGAAGTGCACGAACACGTCGTTGCCCCCCTCGCGCTCGATGAAACCATAGCCCTTGGCGTTGTTAAACCACTTGACCTTGCCGGTGATACGCATTCCTTGCCTGCCTTGCAAAAACGCGACGGTAACCGCCGCACCAACCCTGTCGAGCAAACTGCGGGGATGACAGGGTACAAAAAAAGACCGCAACGTGCGGTCTCAACTTCGACGCAGACCCGCTTGGCGTCGACCATTTACTGTATGTACGGCCATGGTCAAAGTCAATCTCGGATCTGAAGGCCTGCCGGCGCCGATTCCGGCCTCCCTTCCCGCCCGTCTGCCATGCGTGCCCTGCTGAGCGTTTCGGACAAGACGGGCCTCGTGCCCTTCGCGAAAGGGCTCGCCGACCTGGGTTTTGAGCTGGTGTCGACGGGCGGTACGGCCAGGAGCCTCGCGGCAGAGGGCCTCCCGGTCGTCGGTGTTTCCGAAGTGACGGGGTTTCCCGAGATGCTGGATGGCCGGGTCAAGACCCTGCACCCGAGGGTGCATGCGGGCATCCTGGCGCGGAGGCACCTGGTCGGGGACCGCGACGCGCTCGCCGCCCACGACATCACGCCGGTGGACCTTGTCGTAGTGAATCTCTATCCCTTTGCGGCGGCTGCGGCGCGACCTGACCTGCCGTTTGACGACCTCGTCGAGGAGATCGACATCGGCGGTCCGAGCCTCGTGCGAGCGGCGGCGAAGAACTTCCGCGACGTCCTGGTTGTCGTCGACCCGGGCGACTACCCGCGGGTGCTCGCCTCATTGGCTGATCGGGATGGGCCGGCGCTCGCGCTGCGTTTCGAGCTGGCGCAGCGGGCGTTCGCCCACACGGCCGACTACGACCGGATGATTGCCGCCACGCTCGGCACGGTTCGACTGAGCGAGCGAGGCGTGCTGGAACGGCAGGCTGCCGCCGACGCCATGCCGGAGATCTGGCAGCCGCGCCTCGACAAGGTTCGCAACCTGCGGTACGGCGAGAATCCCCACCAGGCGGCGGCGTGGTACGGAGAGGAGCCGGAAGCGGGGGGACGCCGGCTCGGTTTCGGCAACGCCACCGTCCACCAGGGCAAGGAGCTCTCGTTCACGAATCTTCTCGATCTGGACGCCGCGGCGCGCATCGTGCTGGAGTTCAGCGAACCGGCGGCTGTCGTGATCAAGCACACGAATCCGTGCGGAGCCGCTACGGCCGACTCGTCAGCCTCCGCGTACGTGCGCGCGCGGGAGGCCGACGCGCTCTCGGCATTCGGCGGCATCGTCGGGCTCAACCGGCCAATCGACGTCGAGACGGCGCGGGCCCTCACCGAGACCTTCATCGAAGCCGTCGTTGCGCCCGGGTTCGCCGGCGACGACGCGGCCGTGAAGGCGCTGCTTCGGAAGAAGGCGAACCTCCGCGTGGTGACGGCTGATTTCACTGGTCTCGAACGGGCGCGGGAGGCCAGGACGATCCTGGGCGCGTGGCTCGTCCAGGGCCGGGACCGCGTGGCCGAGGCGGCCCGGCCCTGGCCGGACTCGGACGGCCCGCGCGTCGTCACGAAACGCGCGCCAACCGAGGTCGAGTGGGAGGCGCTCCGATTCGCCTGGCGGGTGGCCGCGCACGTCAAGTCGAACACCGTGCTCTTCACAGGTCGCGACGTGACGCGCGCCGTCGGGGCCGGCCAGATGAGCCGGGTTGATGCCGTCAAGACCGCGGTCATGAAAGCCGGGGGGCACCTTGCGGGTTCCGTTGCGGCTTCAGATGCGTTCTTTCCGTTTCGCGACGGGCTCGATGCGGTTGCCGCCGCCGGCGCGACGGCCGTCGTCCAGCCTGGCGGGTCCGTCCGCGACGCCGAAGTGATTGCCGCCGCCGACGAACACGGCCTGGCGATGGTCTTCACCGGTCGACGGCACTTCCGCCATTGAGGGGGACGGGTCTGTTTTCCGCAGAATCGCGCACAATGGTGCCAGGTCTCCTGCGGGCATTTGCCCTTCGGAGGCCTGGCACCTGAATGCGCGATTCTGCGGAAAACAGACCCGTCCCCCTCCTGCTGCTCGTGGCGGCCCTGCCCGTGCTGTTCCTCTTTCTGGGCGCCAACTCAATCTGGGACGCCAACGAGGCCTTCTACGTCGAGACGCCGCGGCAGATGGTGCTGTCGGGCGATTACGTCAATCCGACCTTCAACGATGCCGGCCGGTTCAACAAGCCCGTGCTGAGCTACTGGGTCGTTGCCGCCCTGTATCAGGTGTTCGGGGTCTCCGTTGCCGTCGAGCGGCTCGGCATCGCACTCGGGGCGCTTGGCATCGTGCTCGCGGCATTCCTCGTCGGCCGGGCGCTCAGGTCGACGAGCGTCGGCATCCTCGCTGCCCTCGCGGTCCTGACGGCTCCGCGGTTCGTCTTCTGGTCCCGCCGCATCTTCATCGACATCTACATCACGCTCTTCATGGCGCTCACGCTCGCCTTCTTCGTCATGGCCGAGCGGTATCCGCAGCACCGGCGCCGGTTTCTTGTTCTGACCTACGTCGCGATGGGTCTCGGCGTGCTCACCAAGGGCCCCGTCGCGCTCGTGCTGCCCGGCGCCGTGCTCGTCATGTGGCTCGTCACCGAGCGTCGGCTCGGCGACCTCCGTGGGCTGATGCTCGGCCCGGGTGCGTTGATCGTGATCGCGATCGTCGCGCCGTGGTACGTCGTGCTCTACCAGCAGCATGGCTGGGAGCACATCGTGTCGTTCTTCGTCGGCGAGAACATCGGCCGGTTCACCGAAGCAATGGTGCCGGAAGGGCGCGGACCGCTCTTCTATGTTCCGGTCCTCTTGACGGACCTGTTTCCCTGGGCCCCTCTTGTGGTCGTGCCGCTCGTGAGCGTTGCGGCCACGGTGTGGCGCCGCCCGACTCCAGAAGCGTCTTCGGCGGACGCGATTCGCCGACTCATGTGGTGGTGGGTCGTCGTCATCGTCGGTGCGTTCTCGTTGTCGGAGACCAAACAGGACCTCTATATCTTTCCTGTCGTGCCCGCGGTTGCCGCGCTTGTGGCAGAGGCGCTGGCCACGGGCGGCCAGGCCGGCCGGCGAGGCGCGATCGGATGGACGCTCGTGGCCGTGGCGATCGTCACGTTTCTGTTGGCGCTGGCGGTCCTTCGTTTCTTCGGACCGGCCGGCGGCCCGTGGCAGCTGGCCGGGGCCGGCACGGCGGCGGCGATTCTGATGGCGACGGGAGTGATGGTCGCCCTCGCCGAGCTGACCGGTCGCCGATCCCTCTCGACCGGCGCGCTCGCCGCAGGGTTCGTGCTGTTCAACTACGTTCTCGTCGGCGTCGTCGTGCCCGACGTGGAACGCTTCAAGCCGGTGCCGGAAGTGGCGCGCGTGTATCTGGAGCGGGCGGCGCCTGGGGCGACGCTTGCGCAGTTCGAACAGTCGCTGCCGAGCCTCGTCTTCTATGCGAAGAGACCGGTGGAGGACCTGCCCACGCTCGACGCAGCGGCCGACCTGCTCGCGGGCGACCGCGAAGCCTGGCTGCTCGTGCCCGAACGCCACGCGCAGCCGCTGCTCGATCGCGTGCCCTCGAGCTGCGTCGCCCTGCGACATTCGGTCTTCGACCTCACGCCTCGTCAGGTCATCGAGGGACGACCGCCGTCGGCCGTCGTGCTCATCGCCAATCGCTGCGGCGCGTCCAGGCGCTGACGCCCAACCTACAGGCGGGGCAGATAGGGGCCGAGCGCGAGCCTCCCGACGGCGAGGGCAGTCCACACGAGCGCAGGAAGGGCCGGCACGGCCCGGTCGAGTTGCGTGAGCCGCTCGCCCAGCACCGGCCAGGCGCGGCTTGCCGCAATGGCGCCGAGCGTACCCACGACGAACGTCGCCGAGAAGGCATACCGTTCGGCGTAGCGGCTGGGGAGGAGCAGCACGGCCACGGCGAGCACGACAAACGTCACTGCCACAGCCAGGCCTCGCCGTTCGCGGAGGGGGAGATCGCGCCAGGCGCCGAAGCGCGTGACCGCGAGCCAGGCCAGGGCCAGACTCCACGGAGCGGGATGCCACAGCAGGCGTGAGAGGTAGAAGCCCAGGCGCGAGGTCACCGCCAGGACGTCCTGCCATGGTGACATGATCGTGATCGGGCCCATCTGCCGGGCCCAGTACGCCGACCAGAACGGCTCTCCGGTGGCGGCGACATATAGCAGGTCGTAGCCTGCGGCTGCGGTCACGGCAATGCCAATGGCCCCGGCAAGACCCGCCCATTGCCGCGTCGCGCCGTTCGGCGTCCGCAGCGGGTCGGCCACGAGCCACAACGCCGCGCCGAGAAGCACGAGCGACACGAAGACGCCCTTGACGAGCAGTCCCCCGGTGATTCCGGCCGCGAGGAGCCACCACGCCCGGCCGGTTCGTTTCACGCCGTCGAGACCGACGAGTACGAGCAGCAGGCAGAGCAGCATCGGATATTCGTGATTGGCCCGTATCCGGAAGATGAACGCCACGGGCATCAGCTGCAGCAGCACCAGAACGGTCCGGGCATCGCCGCGCGAGGTGATCCGCTCGACCAGCAAGCCCATGAGGACGAGCGACAGCAAGCCGGCGAGCGCGCCAACGATGTAGGCGACCTGAACCGTCGGCAGGCTCGTGACGCGTGAGACCGCGGCAGGAATCCAGAAGACGCCGGCCGGATGCTCCCGGAAGAGACCGCTCATACGCGCCTCCGGCCAGAGGCCCCACCATTCCGGCGCCACCCACCTCGCCACCGGTTCGGCGGCCAGTCGTTCGGCAATGCCGGCATACAGAGCCGAGTCCGGGTCCGCGCTCGAGAAGTCCGTTCCGATGATGATGGCGGCGACGAGCAGGAAACCGCCGGCCCAGATGAGGCCTTCGCGTTTCGAAACGAGTCCTGCCATCAGGATCCGACCGACGCGCGCAGTTCCTCGGCCGTGACGGCGGCCGGGCCGAAGCGCGCCACGACGAGCCCGGCCGCGACGTTGGCAAGCCGAGCGGCGTCGATCAGGCGCAGTCCGGCTGCCAGCCCGAGTCCGACCGTGGCGATGACGGTGTCGCCCGCGCCGGTGACGTCGGCTACTTCACGCGCGGATGCCGGCAGGTGTTCTTCCTCCAGGGACGGCCCGGCGGCGTCGAGCACCCACATGCCGTGCTCACCCCACGTGACGATGACACTGGCCCCCGTCCGCTCGTGCAGCAGGCGGGCGGCCGCCCGCACGTCGTCCGGCGTCCGGATCGTCATCTGTGCCATGAGCTCCGCTTCGTGATGATTGGGCGTGATGATCGTCACGCCCCGATACCGGCCGGGTTGCGGGATCTTCGGGTCCACCAGAACGGGCACGTTGCGTTCCCGAGCCGCGACCATGGCCGCGTTCATCACCTCCGGGCCGACAACGCCCTTGCGATAGTCGGACAGGATGACGGCTTGGGCCCCGGCCACGGCGCGGCGGGTCGCGTCGCCGAGGGCGGAGAGCGTACCGCTCGGCAGCTCGCCGTCGGCTTCGTAGTCGATCCGCGCGACCTGCTGGTTACGCGACGTGACCACCCGAACCTTGCGAGTCGTTGGTCGTCCGGGAAGTTCGATGAGACCGCCGGTGTCGAGGCCGTGGGCGGCGAGTTCCTGCCTCATGCGCGCGCCGGCCGCATCATCGCCAATGATGCCGACGAGCGACGGCACGCCGCCGAGCGCGGCGACGTTGTGCGCGACGTTGGCCGCGCCCCCCAGCCGATGCTCGTCGCGCTCGAAGCGAACGACGGGGACGGGGGCCTCCGGCGAGATGCGGTCGACACGGCCGATGAGGAAATGGTCGAGCATGACGTCGCCGATGACAGCGACGGGCCGTCCGGCCAGCCTGACGATCGCGTCACTCACGCACGCGCTCCGATCCGGCTGGCTCCTGCGAGGCCGCCGGGCCGTCCGATCCGTTGCCGCGAGATGCGCCGGCGCGCGCGGCGTGCGGCAGCGTCAGCAGCCCGAGAAACAGCATGAGGAACTCGGAATCGCCGAAGTTGTACTCGAACATCCCGGCCGAGAGCATCGCCACGAGCGCTGCGACGCCGGCGGCGGCGACCGATGGGGCTTCGCCCAGCCGCAACTGGCGCACCAGTTCCCGTCCGGCGACGACGACGAACCAGAGCCACGCGAGCAGTGCCGGCAGCCCTCGCTCGGCGGCGATCTGCATCGGCACGTTGTGCAGGTGCGGGTTGGTGATGTTGACGGCGTAGTCCGGCCGGTAGTCGGCGTAGACACGCTCGACCATCTCCGGGCCCACGCCGAAAAGCGGGTTGTCGGCGATCATCCGTGTGCCGATGTCGAGCATTGCCACGCGGTCCCGGGACGTCGGGTCGTTCGGGTCGAACATCGAGAAGGCGCGGTTGCGGATGCCTGCCGGCGCGAGCACGAGCGCGACGGCGACGAGGACCGGCAGGAGCAGCAGCAGTCGCGGCCGGCGGAACGCCATCAGCGTGCTGGCGGCGAGCATCGTGCCGATCCACGCATTGCGCGCGAACGTCGCGCCAAGCGCGACGACGAGGGCCGGTACGGCAATCGCCGGCCAGATCCACTCCCGCCGGTGGTAGAGCAGCCGGGCGACCGCGGCCGATGTGACGAGCATCAGCACGCCCGAATACGTCATGTAATGGGAGAGCGCGCCGACCGGGCGGTTGCTGAGGTCGTCGTACCCGAACACAGCGTACTGCACGATGCCGACGAGCGCGCCGGCCGACCCGAGCGCGATGATGAAGTCGATCGTGCGGGGCGCGCGAGACCCCGTCGCCACCTGTGCCACGATCGGCACCATCAGGAACAGCAACAGCTGGCGCGAGTCGATGAAACTGGCTGCCGGGTCGATCGAGAAGGCGGCGCTCAAGAGCGTCAGCAGGGCGTAGACGCCGAGCGGCAGCAGAAACGCCGGCATCGCCGCGCGCGGAGCGCCGCGCGCCATGAGCGTCAGCCACAGTACCGCGGCGATGCCGAAGAGTGCCTGCGCGACGAGCAGGTTGAACTGCACGATGCCCAGACTGGCGGCAACCAGGTAGTAGGCGGCCCGGTCCAGACCGGCCGTTCGGCCGCTCATCGTGTTTCCTCCAGCAGGCGCTCGGCAGCATCGAGGACGGCCGCGACGCCGATGCCGGTCAGACACCGGAAATCGCCCGGCTCACAGACTCGCTGGGCGCACGGGCGGCAGGGGAGATCTCCGGCGTCGACCGACGCCGTGCCGAGCGTGGGGGGCCGCCACGGCGCCGAGCGCCCCGGAAGCGTGGGGCCGTAGAGCCCGACGATGGGCACGTCCGACGTGGCGGCGATGTGCAACGGACCAGAGTCTCCGCCAATGAAGAGCGCCGCTCGTTCGACGAGCGCCCGCAACTCGGCCAGCGAGAACGCCTCGCCGTCGTGGATTCGGCCGGCCCCCGACCCGGCCTGGCCGCGCGCTCCAGCGAGCACCCGCGAGACCGCGTCGCGGTCGGAGGGGCCGCTTGTGACGATGACGTGCCGATCGGGCTGGCGCTCGGCCAGCCGCGCGGCAACCTCGGCAAACGAGGCCTCCGGCCAGCGGCGGAACGGATTCCCGGCGCTGGCATGCACCACCACAAGCGCGTCATCCGGCTCGACGCCGAACGCCGCCAGTCGATCGGCCACGGCACGCGCGGCGGGCTCATCGACTGGCATCTCCACGCGGTCGGTCGTGACGTCAGCCGCTGCAAACTCCGCATCGAGCGCGCCGAGAAGGTCCCACTGGTTCAGGACCGAGTGCCGGGGGGCCAGATCCGGCGGTTTGGGCACCACACGCGTGTACATCCGGGTTCGTCCGGCAACATCGTAGCCCACCCGCACCGGTGCGCGCGTGCTCCAGGTGAGCCACGCGCTTCTTGGCCCGCCGTGCAGGTCGATCGCCACGTCGAAGCGCTCGCGCCTGACCCGCAGGCCCAGACTGAAGTCGTCAAGCGGGCGCCGCCAGCCGCGTCGGCGAGGCACGACCCAGACGGCGTCGAGGTGGGGATTGGCCGAAACCACCGGCGCTGCGTCCGGCTCGACGAGGTAGGTCAGGCTGGCGTCCGGGAACCGCCGGCGCAGGGCCCGGACGAGCGGCGTCGTGAACACCACGTCGCCGATCAGGCGCAGGCGGACGAGCAGGATCTTCAAGGTGTCGGCTAGGCGTCGTCCCGCTTCGCTTCGTCGATGAGCATGACCGGGATGTCGTCCTTGATGGGGTACACCCGACGGCAGGTGTCGCACCGGAGACCGGTGTCGTTGTTGACGAGGCGCACGGGCGTCTTGCAGTCGGGGCACACGAGAATCTCGAGCAGGGCAGGATCGACGGCCATACCGGGATTATGGGGCAAGTCCGATGGCGGCGCCACCCGCCAGTGACCGGCCGCTAGGGGCACCGAGCGCGACTGTGCAAAAATTGAGCATCCATGCTTGTCATTGCCTGGCTTCTTGCCACCGGCGGCTTGGTGCAGGCCGCGACCCCTGCGACCCCGGCCGCCCTCGCCGACGCCTACTTCCTGTTTCTCGAGGGCCGTGTTCTCGAAGGACAGGGAGACAGCGACGGCGCCGTGCGTGCCTATCGACGCGCCATCGAGCTCGCACCGTCGTCGGCCGACATTCATGCCGAGCTCGCGGCGCTCTACGCACGGCAGGGACGCGCCAGCGAATCGATCGGTTCGGCACGGACCGCCCTCTCGCTCGACCCTGACAATCGCGAAGCACATCGGATGCTCGGATTCGTGCTCGCCACCATCGGGGAGCAGCGCGCCGACGCGGCCATGCGGGACGAGGCGCTCGGGCACTTCGAGAAGGCCCTCGCCGGCGGCGCGCGGGATCCGGCCGCCCAGCTCGCGATGGGACGGCTGGCGGTTCGCAGCGGGCGATACGACCTTGCGATCAGCCAGCTCACCGCATTCCTCCTCGACCAGGCCGGTTACCCGGAGGCGATGGAGTTGCTCGCTGAGGCCTACGAAGGCCACGGCGAACCGGCTCTGGCGGCCGAGGTGGTTACCGAACTTCTCCCACAAGCGTCCGAGCAGGCGCGCCTGCGCGCATGGCTTGCCGAGCTGCATGAATCGGCGGGCGCCTGGCCTGAGGCAGCCTCGGCGTGGGCCGAGCTCGCCGCGACGAGCCCGGGAACGCCGATCTACCCGATGCGGCGGGCGATGGCGCTCGTCAACGGCGGCGATCTTGTCGGCGGTCGTCAGGCCTTGCTGGATCTGGCCGGGCAGGCGCCCGAGAGCGTACGGGTCTGGTACCTGCTGTCGCAGGTGGAGCGGCGTGCCGGTAACGCGGCAGGCGCGCGGGAGGCGGCCGAGCGCATCCGCGCGCTCGATCCCGAGAGCGCGTTCGGTCCGCTTGCGCTCGCCGAGGCCCGCCTGGCCGCCGGCGATGCGGCCGGCGCGGTGGAAGCGCTCGAGGGGCGCGTGGCCGCGGCCCGTGCCGACGACATCGAGACAGGCATGTTCGCCCGCCTGAGCAGCGCGCTGGCGACGGCGCTGCAGGAGTCGGGCCGGACGGCCCGTGCCGTCGACGTCCTCGAAGCCGCAACCGCGCGCGTGCCCGACGACGGCAGCCTGCGGTTCGAGCTCGGCGCGGCCTACGATCGCGACCGCCGCTTCGAGGCGGCCGAGCGGGTGTTCCGCGAGTTGATCGCGGCCGATCCTCGGCAGGCAGATGCGCTCAACTATCTCGGATACCTTCTGGCCGACCGCGGCGAACGGCTCGACGAGGCCGTGAGCCTGATCACCCGGGCGCTCGAGGTCGAGCGCGACAACCCCTCGTATCTCGACAGTCTCGGCTGGGCGCACTTCCGCCGCGGGGATTTCGAACAGGCGAAGCCGCCGCTCGAGCGGGCCGCGGCGGCTCTGCCCAAGACGTCGGTCATTCAGGACCACCTTGGCGACCTCTATTTCCAGATGAAGCGCTACCGCGAGGCCGTTGACGCGTTCGACCGGGCCCTCTCCGGAGATCGAGTCGGTATCGACGGCGACGCCGTGCAGAAGAAACGGGACCGCGCCCGCGAACTGGCTGGCGGCCGGTGACATCAGCTCGGCGTGCGGCCTGGGTGGCCGTCCTCGCAGTCGGTTTGCTGCCCGGAGCCTGGGGCTGCGCCGCGCGCCGGCTGGCGGTTCCGTCGGGTACGCGGGCGCCGGCGCCGGATGGCCTTGCACGCTGGGCAGAGTCGCGCCAGGCCTGCCGCGCGGTAACGGTCTATTCGTCCACGATCCGACTGGCTGGCCGGGTGAGCGGTGAGCGAATCCCGTCGGGCCTCTCCATCTTCAGCGGCCTCGAAGCCGGAGGCCGACTTCGGCTCGAGGGGCGCATGGTCGGGCGGCTGGTCTTCACCCTGGCTGGAACCCGAGATCGCTCGGTCCTCGTGCTGCACCGGGAGCGCGAGTACATCGTCGACAGGCCCGATCGAATCCTCGAAGCGTTGCTTGGCACCAGGCTGGAGCCGGAGACGCTCCTCGCGATCCTCACCGGGTGCGTCACGCTCGAAGAGGACGCCTCGGCGTCACGCCTCGGCGACGTCGTGGAGATCGTGACGCCGGGAGCCCGGCTCTACCTCGAAGCGTCGGGGACCCGCTGGCTGCCACGGCTGGCGTTCAGGGCCGGAGTGCAGATAGATTTCACGGCATTCGACAGTCTCTGGCCGAGCGAGATCCGCGTCTGGACCGAGCCCGGCTCCGAGCCGGCCGCGGCGCTGCGTTTTCGGATCGACACCGTGCAGGTCAACACGTTCACGCTGCCCGAGGAAGCCTTCGCGGTCGAAGTGCCGGAGGAAGCCACGCTCGTCGATCTCGAGGCCCTCCGGCGGGCCGTTAGTCGGAAAGGGCCGAGCGACTGACATGTCACGCCGCGTCATTCTTCGTCCGCCGGCCAAGATCAATCTGAGTCTTCGCGTCGGAGCGGTCGGGAGCGACGGACTGCACGAGGTCCATACGCTCATGCAGTCCATCTCGATCTGTGATGCGCTGACCGCGACGCCGCGCAAGGGGCCTTTTGTGCTTGCCGTGAAGACGCCAGGCGTGCCCGCCGATCGCACGAATCTGGTCTGGCGGGCGGCCGAGGGCCTGTGGCGTCTCGTGGGGCGGCCGGGCGAACCCCGCGATGCTCACGTCGGATTGGAGAAAGTCATCCCAACCCAGGCGGGCCTTGGTGGCGGCAGTGCCGATGCGGCCGCCGCGCTCGTCGCGCTCAACATAGTCTGGGATCTCCGCCGGACCCTGCGCGACCTGCGCACCGTGGCCGCCGGACTTGGCGCCGACGTGCCCTTCTTCCTCCAGGGCGGCACGGCCATCGGGGTCGGGCGAGGCGATGAAATCTATCCGGTCGACGACATCGCACGGTTCGGCGTTCTCGTCGTCAAGCCGTCGTTCGGCGTGTCGACGGCGGCCGCGTACCGCTGGCTCGACGAGGACCGTGCGAGGGCGGCGGAGCCCATCGAGTCGCCCGACCGGGAGGTGGACGTCGGCTGGGCCTCCGGCCCGATTCGAGTGGTGAACGACCTCGAGGCCCCCGTGGCCCGCCGGCACCCGGTCGTTGACGAGCTTGTGGCGGCCTGCCGGCGGGAGGGGGCCCTCGTCGCGGGCATGACCGGCAGCGGATCGGCGGTATTCGGCCTCTTCCGGGAGTCGACCCTGCGCGTGGCTGCCGGCCGTTTGAGGCGTCCCGACTGGCTGGTCCTCTCCGGCCGGACGCTCTCGAGGCGCGAGGCCTCGCGCCGGATGGGGCTGTGATAAACTCCCGGGTTTGCGGACGCGCCCGGATGGTAAAGAGTAGGCAGGCGTCTCACGACGCGATGGGGCGTGGCCAAGCGGTAAGGCGCGGGACTTTGGATCCCGTATTCGAAGGTTCGAATCCTTCCGCCCCAACCAATTTTGTGGAGGGCCCGCCTCTGGCGGCCATCGGCGAAGACTGAGGACATGCACGGCCAGCTGAAGTTGTTCACGGGGAGCGCCCATCCGGCGCTCGCGCGCGAGATTGCCGAGCACCTGAACCTGTCGCTCGGCGCGGCGCGGCTCCACCGTTTTCCGGATAGCGAGGTCTCGTTCCAGATCGACGAGAACATCCGGGGCACGGACGTGTTCATCATCCAGCCGACGTCGACGCCGGTCGACGCGCACCTGGTGGAGCTCTGCGTGATGATCGACGCCTTTCGGCGGTCGTCGGCGTCGCGCATCACGGCCGTCATTCCGTACTACGGCTACGCCAGGCAGGATCGGAAGGACAAGCCGCGCGTGCCGATTTCGGCGAAGCTCGTGGCCAACCTGCTCGGCGCGGCCGGCACGAACCGCGTGCTCACGATGGATCTGCACAAGGCCCAGATCCAGGCGTTCTTCGACATCCCGGTGGACCACCTGTTTGCGGCGCCCGTGATCATCGACTATCTGGCCCGGCAGAACTTCGGGCCGGTGACGATCGTCTCGCCGGATGCCGGCGGCGCCGAACGCGCGCGGGCGTATGCGAAGCGTCTCGACGCGGACCTGGCGATCATCGACAAGCGGCGATCGGAGGACGGGACGGCCGAAGTGATGAACGTGATCGGCGACGTCGACGGGCGCGTGTGCGTGATTGCCGACGACATCATCGACACGGCGGGCACGATTCAGAAGGCCGCCCAGGCGCTCAAGGACAACGGCGCGAGCCGGGTGCTGGCCAGCGCCGTGCACGGCGTGTTGTCGGGTCCGGCCATGCAGCGCATCGAGAGCGCGCCGATCGACAAGTTGATCGTGACGAACACGATCCCCCTCGACGGCGACCGTGTCGCGTCGGACAAGATCGTGGTCCTGTCGGTGGCGAGGCTGCTCGCGCAGGCCATCCGCAGCATCCACGAAGAAACCTCGGTCTCGAAGCTGTTCGTGTAGAGAAGGACAAAGGACGATGGATACCACGTTGGTAGCGGAACGTCGTGACGAGTTTGGCCGGAACGAGTCCGGACGTCTGCGGCGCCAGGGACGCATTCCGGCCGTGCTCTACGGCGGTGCGGACGGCGGGGCCCAGTCGATTGCGGTGGACCCGAAGGAGCTCTCGCGGCTCCTGCACTCGGAGTCCGGCGTCAACACGCTGATCTCTCTCAGGCTCGAGGGCGCCGATGACGCGAAGGTGCTCGTCAAGGAGTACCAGCTCCATCCGGTGAGCCACAAGCTGCTCCACGCCGACTTCTACCGGGTCTCGATGGACCGGGCCCTTCGCGTGACCGTGCCGGTGCACCTCACCGGGGAAGCCAAGGGCGTCAAGGTGCAGGGCGGCCACGTGGACTTCGTGCACCGCGACTTGGTGATCGAGTGCCTGCCGGGCGAGATTCCCGAGCACATCACGGTGGACGTCACCGAGTTGATGATCAACGAGGGCGTGCGCGTGCGCGATCTCGACGCAGGCGGCAAGTGGAAGGCCGTGAGCGAGCCCGAGATGCTCATCGTGCACGTCGTCGCGCCGCGGCTCGAAGCCGAGCCGGCTGCCGCCGACGCGGCGGCGGCGCCGGCTGCGCCGGCCGAACCGGAGGTCATCAAGAAGGGCAAGGCTGACGAGGCAGAGGGCAAAGAGTAGCCCGGGCCGTGAAGCTCGTCGCTGGCCTCGGCAATCCGGGCGACCGCTATCGGGGGACCCGGCACAACGTCGGGTTCGAAGTGGTCGACCTCCTCGCCCGTCGCCACGGCCTGACCTTCGAGAGCGGGCCGGCCGTGGCGCTGCAGGCCAGGTGGCGGAGGGGCGCCGAGGCGATCTGGGTCGTGAAGCCGTTGACGTTCATGAATGTGAGCGGCGAAGCGGTGGCCTCGCTCGGGCGATACTATCGGGTCGGCGTGAGCGACCTGTTGATCGTGTGTGATGACGTGAACCTTCCGCTCGGGCGGCTTCGCGCCAGGCCGAGCGGTTCCGATGGCGGCCACAACGGGCTGAAGTCCGTGGCCATGCACATCGGGACGACAGAGTATCCGCGGCTGCGCGTGGGCGTGGGCCGCGGCGACGACCGGCGAGACCTGGCCGACCACGTGCTGGCCCGGTTCGAGCCGGATGAACGGCCCGGGATTGAAACCGCGATTGCCCGGGCGGCCGACGCCGTCGAGACGTGGATCGACGACGGGCTGGAGCGCGTGATGAACGCGTTCAATCGCGACTGACCGACTCCTTGCTGTCGTCCGTGTGACGATGGCCTGACGTCCAGAGGGAGACCTATGAGCACTGTCCGACAGTACGAACTGATCTACATCGCGCCTCCGGAATCGACCGAGGAAACGCTGGCCGAGGTGCACCAACTCGTTGCCGAGACGGTCGAGCGGTTCGCGGGCGCGATCGAGCGCACCGAGAACTGGGGGCGGCGCCGGCTGGCCTACGACATCAATCGCCATCGCGAGGGCGTCTACGTGCTCGAAGTCATCAACGGGCCGGCCGAGCTCATCGCCGAGCTCGAGCGCCGGTTGCGCGTGAACGAGCATGTCATCCGGCATCTGGTCGTCCGGGTCGACGAGGAACTGGCGTCGGCCGAGCGCGCCCAGACGCGGCGCAAGCAGGCAACCGCGGCGCGTCGGACGCGGCGGGGGCTGCCGCCCGAGCCGTCCGAAGAAGAACGCCGACGCGCCGACGATCGCGCCGACGACAGGGATGATGATCAGGACGACAGATCGGACCGGCGGTCCGCACGGGGGTAATGAACATGAACGACGAGAGAGACAGCAGAGGCGGCAAGTCCGGTGGCAAGAGTGAGCGCGGCGGCCGGCGGACGTTCTTCCGGCGGCGCCGAGTCTGCAAGTTCTGCGTCGAGAAGATCGACTACATCAGCTACAAGGACGTGAAGCTGCTGGCGCCGTTCATTCCGGAGCGCGGAAAGATCCAGCCGCGACGCATCTCGGGCGTCTGCGCCAAGCACCAGCGCGCGCTGCAGACCGCCATCAAGCGGGCGCGGCAGATCGCGCTCGTGCCGTACGTCACCGACTAGCGTCACCTGACGCCTGGAGACGAACCGATGTCCATGGAAGTGATTCTGAGAGAGCACGTCGAGCACCTCGGCCGGCGCGGCGAGACCGTGAAGGTGGCGAGCGGGTACGCGCGCAACTACCTGCTGCCGCGCAAGCTGGCCCTGCTCGTCACCGAAGAGAACCGCCGGCAGATCGAGCGCGAGCGTGAGAAGGCCGAGGCCCGGGAGGCCGAGGAGCTCATGGAGGCCCAGGCGCTCCAGACGCGGCTCGAGGCCGTCGAGCTGGCCATCGCGCGGAGGGTGGGCGAGAACGAGACCCTCTACGGCTCGGTGACCTCGTCGGACGTCGCCGAGGCGCTGGCCACCCGGCAGCTCGTCATCGACCGGCGGAAGGTGCAGCTGTCCGAGCCCATCAAGACGCTGGGCGAGCACGCGGTGCCCGTGAAGCTGCATCGCGACGTGGTGGCGACCGTCAAGGTGAAGGTGGTCCCCGAAGAGGCCGCCAGCGCCGACTAGCGTCCCCGGGGGATTCCATGGCTGACCGCGCCCTGCCGCACAATCTCGAAGCCGAGAAGTGCGTGCTGGGCGCGATCCTCATCAACAACGAGGCCTTCAACCAGGCGGCCGAGGTCATCGACTCGCACGACTTCTTCCGGGACGCCCACCGGCGCATCTTCGAGAAGATGGTCGGGCTGAGCGACCGGAACGAGCCCGTCGATCTGGTCACGCTCAAGGACGAGCTGGCCCGATCGAGCGAGCTCGACGAAGTGGGCGGCCCCGCCTACATCGCCGGCCTCACCGACGGCGTCCCGCGCTCGGCCAACGTCGAGTACTACGCGCGCATCGTCAAGGAGAAGTCCACGCTCCGCCGGCTGATTCAGTCGGCGACCGACGTGCTGGCCAGGGCCTACGACGCCGAAGAGGGCGCCGACGACCTGCTCGATCACGCCGAGAAGTCCATTTTCGAGATCGCCGACCAGAGCAAGCGCGAAGGATTCGTGCCCCTCAGCGCGCTCGTGGGACACGGCTACGAGACCCTCGAGAAGCTGCAGCAGCACCGCGGGCTCGTGACCGGCGTGCCAAGCGGCTTTGTCGATCTCGACGAGATGACCTCCGGCTTCCAGAAGTCGGACCTCGTCATCGTGGCGGCCCGGCCGTCGATGGGCAAGACCAGCCTCGTCCTCAACATGGCGATGCACTGCGGGCTCGAGGCCGGCAAGACCGTCGGCATCTTCAGCCTCGAGATGTCGAAAGAGCAGCTCTTCATGCGCATGCTGACGTCGGAGGCCCGCGTGGACGCGCACCGTTTCCGCGGCGGGTTTCTGGGCGAGCAGGACTACGCGCGGCTGGTCCCTGCGTTCGGCCGCCTGCACGAGGCCAGGGTCTTCATCGACGATTCGCCCGGCATCGGCATTCTCGAAATGCGGGCCAAGGCGCGCCGCCTGAAGCTCGAGCACGGCCTCGACATGCTCGTCGTCGACTACCTCCAGCTCATGCAGGGGCGCGGGCGCTTCGACAACCGACAGCAGGAGCTGGCCTCCATCTCGCGCGCGATGAAGGTGCTGGCCAAGGAGCTCGACGTGCCCATCCTGGCGCTCAGCCAGCTGAGCCGGGCACCCGAAGCCCGCGGCGATCATCGTCCGCAGCTGTCCGACCTGCGCGAGTCTGGCGCCCTCGAGCAGGATGCCGACGTCGTCATCTTCATTTTCCGGGAAGAGATGTACGCGACCGACGGCGAGCGCAATCCCGGGACGGAAGGCACGGCCGAGCTCATCATCGGCAAGCAGCGGAACGGCCCGACCGGCGTCGTGCGGATCGCGTTCCTCAAGCAGTACACCCGATTCGAGAACCTCGCCCAGGGCCGGGGCTACGAGCCGGAGGCATCCGACTCGTGATCCGGCCCACCGTGGCCACGGTGAGGCTCGAAGCGGTCGCGGCCAACCTCGGCGCCATCCGGCGGATGCTCGGCCGTCACGGTCGCGCCCCGGACCTCATCGCCGTCGTCAAGGCCAACGCGTACGGACACGGCGCCGTCGACGTGGCGCGCGCGCTCGAAGGCGCCGGGGCCACGATGCTGGCCTGTGCCGATATCGCCGAGGGCGTGGCCCTGCGCGAGGCCGGCATACGGGCGCCCATCCTCGTCTTTGGCGCGCTCAGCGTCAGCGACCTCGATGGCGTCTTCGACCACGGGCTCACGCCCACGATATCGACTCCCGGAGCGGTCCGCGCGCTCGAGCGCGCCGCGGCCGGCCGCGGCGTGCGCATCGGCTGCCACCTCAAGATCGACACCGGCATGAACCGGCTCGGCTTTCGTCACGACAACCTGCGCCGGACGCTGCCGCCCGTCATCGCCAGCCCGCATGTGGCCATCGAGGCGGTGTACACGCATTTCGCATCGGCCGACCTGCCCGAGTCGGGCTTCCTCGACGAGCAGCGCGGACGGTTCGACAGAGCGGTCGCCGCGCTCGGTGCCATGGGGCTGCGCAACGTGCGGCGGCATGCGGCCAACTCGGCAGCCCTCATCAGGGACTCGCGAACCTGGTACGAAGCGGTCCGCCCGGGCCTGCTCCTCTACGGCATCGTGCCGCCGCCGCTCGCCGCGGCGGATCTCGACCTCGGACCTGCCCTGTCACTCTCGAGCCGTATCGTGGCGGTCAAGGGCGTCCGCGCGGGCGAATCGGTCGGCTACGGCCAGCGCTGGGCGGCCGACGGCCCACGGTCGGTCGCCATCGTGCCGGCCGGCTATGCCGATGGGCTCGACACGCGTCTGGGTGGCCGGGGCGTCGTGCTCGTCGGCGGCCGGCGCGTGCCGATCGTCGGCGCGGTGTCGATGGACATGCTGACCGTCGACGTGACGGGGCTCGACGTGTCGCCCGGCGACGAGGTCGTCATCATCGGCCGCCAGGGTGACGAGGAGATCACCGCTCGGGAGATGGCGGCGGCGATCGGCACCATCCCGTGGGAGATCGTGTGCCGGTTGGGCAGCCGGATTCAGAGGACATACGCATGAAGGCGAGAGCCGTGTTCACCTGTCAGCAGTGCGGCTCGCAGTCCCAGAAGTGGCTGGGCCGCTGTCCCGATTGCGGCGCGTGGAACTCGTTCGAGGAGGAGCGGGTCGGTGCGTCCCATGTGCAGCCAGTTCCGGAGGCGCTCGGCGGCCGTCAGGCGATCCGCTACGCCGACGTGGAAAGCGTCGTGGCCGAACGTCTGTCGACCGGAGTCAGTGAGTTCGATCGCGTGCTCGGGGGCGGCATCGTCCCGGGTTCGCTCGTCCTGCTCGGCGGGGAGCCGGGCATCGGCAAGTCGACGCTCCTGCTGCAGGCGGCGGCGCACTTCGCATCGGCGTTCGGGCCGGTGCTGTACTGTTCAGCCGAGGAATCGGAGCATCAGGTCAAGATGCGCGGCGAGCGGCTCGGCGTGGCCGACGCGCCGCTGTTCCTGATGGCCGAGACGTGCGTGGAGCGGCTCGTCGCGGAGGTGGACCGCCTGAAGCCGTCGCTGCTCGTCGTCGACTCCATCCAGACCGTGTTCTCCCTCAAGCTCAACTCGGCGCCGGGCACGGTGAGCCAGGTGCGGCAGGCGGCGACCGACTTGTTGTTTCTGGCCAAGGGCCGCAATCTGCCGACCGTCGTCGTGGGCCACGTTACCAAGGACGGCAGCCTTGCCGGCCCCAAGGTGCTCGAGCACGTGGTCGACACCGTGCTGTATTTCGAGGGCGAGCAGCACCACGCGCACCGGATCGTGCGCGCCGTGAAGAACCGCTTCGGAGCCGCCAACGAGCTGGGCGTGTTCGAGATGACCGGCACCGGCCTGCGGCCGGTGCCGAACCCCTCGAAGCTGTTTCTGGCCGAGCGCCCGGGCGATGCGCCCGGGTCTGCCGTGCTCTGCACGATCGAAGGGTCGCGGCCGATTCTCGTCGAGATCCAGGCCCTTGTCAGCACCGCGACGTTCGGCAATCCCCGTCGCACCGCGAGCGGCCTCGACCAGAACCGCCTGGCGCTTCTGTTGGCCGTGCTCGACAAGCGCGTCGGCCTCAGTCTCGCGACAGACGACGTGTACGTCAACGTGGCCGGCGGCATGCAGGTCGACGAGCCGGCCGCGGACCTGGCGATTCTGGCAGCGGTGGCGTCGAGCCTGCGGAACCGACCGTTGCCCTCGGACGTGGTCGTCTTCGGTGAGGTGGGTCTTGCCGGGGAGGTGCGGGCCGCAACCCAGGCGGCGCTGCGGCTGCGGGAGGCCGCCCAGCTCGGGTTTGGCCGGTGCATCCTGCCGGAAGGCAATGTCGCGCCGGCCGACGTGCCGCGCGGGATTGAGGCCGTCGGCGCGAAAACCGTGAGCGATGCCCTCGACGCGCTGATGTGAGGTGTCGAGCTAGAATAGCCATCGGATGAACGGCTACCTCATCGTTCGGGCGGTGTTTGCCGGCCTCGTAATCTACACCGCCATCGTGCTGAGTCCGCTCGAGGCACATGCGGTCGTCAACGGCGCGCTTGGCGCGGTCATTGCGTTCGCGATTGTCGCCACCGAAGCGCGCCTGCGGGATGCCGCCGTGACGAGCCTGCTCGGCGGCTTGCTCGGCCTTGGCGTGGGGCTGGCGATTGCCGGCGCCGTGGGACGGTCGCTCTTCTGGGCGGATCTCGACAGCACGGGCGTCCGCTTCCTGCACGGATTGATCCTCATCGTGCTGCCGTATCTCGGTGTCGTGCTGGGTGCGCGCAAGGGAGAGTGGCTGGAGCCGTCGAAGTTCATCACGCTCTTCCGGGACGTCCGGGTCGAGAAGCGGTATCGCATCCTCGATACCAGCGTCATCATCGACGGCCGGGTGGCCGACATCGTCGAGACCGGGTTTCTCGACGGCACGCTCGTCGTTCCTCAGTTCGTGTTGCAGGAGCTGCAGCACGTGGCCGATTCGTCCGACGCGCTGCGCCGGAACCGCGGCCGCCGCGGCCTCGACGTCCTGCATCGGATGCAGAAGATGGCCGGCGTGGACATCATGATTTCCGACGTCGACTTTCCGGACATCCGGGAAGTCGACATGAAGCTCATCGCGATTGCGCAGTCGCTGCTTGGCCAGATCGTGACGAACGACTTCAACCTCAACAAGGTGGCGCAGCTGCGCGGCATCGACGTGCTCAACATCAACGAGCTCGCCAACGCGCTCAAGCCCGTGGTGCTGCCGGGCGAATTGATGACGGTGCTCGTCATCAAGGAAGGCAAGGAGCACAACCAGGGCGTGGCCTACCTCGACGACGGCACGATGGTGGTCGTCGACAACGCGCGCAGCCGGATCGGCAAGAACCTCGACATCGTCGTGACGAGCGTGCTGCAGACCACGGCCGGCCGCATGATCTTCGGCCGACACGCCGACCCGGCGCTCGCCGACGCCCGGACCGACCGGGAAGACAGCGGCCGGCGCCCGCGGCCTGCCGCACAGGCGTAGTCGTGCCACCGTTTCACTGGTGGCGGACCGTCTTCTTTCTGATTCCCGCCATCGGGCTCTACACGATCGTGCTGGGAGTCGTGTCGCTGGGCTCGACCCTCGTCGACCGGCAGGGCCGGTTTGCGCATCGGTGCGCGCAGTGGTGGGCGCGCCTGATCCTGGTGACGACCGGTGTCCGCGTCGAGCGCGACGGCGTGGCTCTTCCCCCGCCGGACCAGAGCTGCATCTTCGTCGCCAATCACGCCAGCATCTATGACATTCCCGTGCTCTTCACGGCCGTGCCGCGGCAGTTGCGCATCATGGCCAAGGCCTCGCTTGGCCGCTTTCCGTTCATCGGCTGGCATCTCAGCCGGAGCGGGCACGTCCTCGTCGACCGCCAGAACCCGGGCGCGGGGATCTTCAAGAAGATGCAGCGGATGACCCAGCAGGGGGCGTCACTCATTCTGTTCCCCGAAGGGTCTCGGTCGCCCGACGGCCAGGTCCGGAGGTTCAAGGGCGGCACGTTTCTCGTCGCGGTCGAGAACGGATGGCCCATCGTGCCGATCAGCGTATCCGGATCCCGCGTGGTCATGCCGAAGGGCCGCCTGATGGTCTGTCCGGCAACTGTCAGGGTGACGGTGCACGACATCATTCCGACCGCCGGGCTCACACGCGACCACGTCCGTGAGCTGGCCGATCGCGTCCGCGACATCGTCGCTTCAGGGGTGCGGTCGTGAGCCGGGCGACCTGGCTGACGGTGGATCGGGCCGTCGAGCCGATTGTCAGGCCGGGCTGGTTTCTGGCTGCAGGCGTTCGCGTCGTCCTTCGGGAGCCCGCGCTCGACGCGCCGCTTCGGTCCGCCGCAGCCGCGATGCGCGCCGAAGCCGACGAAGCCGACGTGACCGCCGCCGTGCGACAGATGTACAAGCGCGTCGGGCTCGACCCGACCAAGGTCCGGCCGTCGTCGGAAGCCCTGCTGCGAAGAGTGCGGCGGGGCGACGAGTTGCCGCGAATCAACAGCCTTGTCGACATCATCAACTGGTGTTCACTCGAGTCGCAGTTGCCGTTCGGGCTGTACGATTCGGATCGCATCGATGGACTTGTGACCCTGCGGCTCGGGCTTCCCGGTGAGCAGTACGCAGGCATCCGGAAGGAAGTCGTCCATGTTGGCGGGCGGCTCACGCTGGCCGATGGTCAGGGCCCCTTCGGCAACCCGACGTCGGACTCGGCACGCACCATGGTCACTCCTGCGACGACGCACGCCCTGGTCGTGATCTTCGCGCCCGCCTCCCTGGCCGAAACTGCGGTGGCCCGCGTCGTTGCGCTGACCGAGGAACGCATCGGCCGGTTCAGCCTTCGCTAGCGGGTCAGGCGTCTTGCCATGAGACGGCCCCGGCGACCGTCAGGGATACAATTCCGCGAATGTCCACAGGGGTCATCGTGGTTGCCGGGGGACACGGCGAGCGAATGGGCATGCCGGTGCCCAAGCAGTTGCTCGACGTCGCCGGTCGAACGCTGCTCGAGTGGAGCGTGGCGGCCTTCGATCGGCATCCGCGGGTGGCAACACTCGTCGTCGTACTGCCCGAGGCGCTCCTGCCGGCCGGGGCCGCGCTGGCGGGAGCGACCCGGAGGCCGTGCCGGTTCGTGGCTGGTGGCGGCCGGCGCCAGGACTCGGTGGCAAACGGGCTTTCGGCCATGCCGGCCGACGTCACCCTCGTGCTCGTGCACGACGCGGCACGTCCGTTCGTCGATGAAGCGGTCATTTCTCGCGTCATCGACGCGGCCGAACGGACCGGGGCGGCCATTGCCGCCGTGGCCGCGCGCGATACCGTCAAGCGCGCGGGAGGCGATCGGTTCGTTCGCGAGACGATTCCGCGACAGGACGTCTGGCTGGCTCAAACCCCGCAGGGGTTCCGTCGGGACGTGCTCGAGCGAGCCGTCGCTCAAGGCGCGCAGGGCGTCGAAGCCACCGACGAGGCGATGCTCGCCGAGGCGGCGGGCGATCGGGTCGCCATCGTCGAAGGGAGCGTGGAGAACGTGAAGATCACGACACCGGAGGATCTCGAGGCTGCCAGGGCACGATACGGCGCGCGGCCTGACCGCGTCGGCACGGGCTACGACCTCCACCGCCTCGTGGCCGGCCGCCCCCTCGTGCTCGCCGGTATCACGATAGACGCCGACCGCGGGCCACTCGGCCATTCAGATGGCGACGTCGTGTGCCATGCGGCGGTCGATGCGGTGTTTGGAGCCGCCGGGGCCGGCGACATCGGGACCCATTTCCCGAACACCGACGCGGCCTGGAAGGACGCGCCCGGACTGGACCTGCTCGCCAGGGCCGTTGCCGTCGTGGCCAATCTCGGATGGCGCGTGTCCAACCTGGACGTCACGGTCGTGCTCGAGCGCCCCAAGCTTGCCCCGCACGTGCCGGCCATCCGCACCGAACTCGCTCGTGTCCTCGGCGTGTCGGCCGATGCCGTGAGCGTGAAGGGGAAGACCAACGAGGGCGTCGATGCGGTCGGTCGCGGAGAGGCCATCGCCGCGCATGCCGTTGCCGCGCTCGCAGCCGTACGGGGCGAGCGGTGACGCCGCACCGTGTCAGGTTCGCACCGAGTCCAACCGGACATCTGCACGTCGGCAACGCACGGACGGCGCTCTTCAATTGGCTGATCGCGCGTGGCAGCGGCGGCGCGTTCGTCCTGCGCATCGAGGACACTGATGCGGAGCGGTCGACGGCGGCTTCCGAGCGCGCGATTCTCGAGGATCTGCGGTGGCTTGGCCTCGACTGGGACGAGGGGCCGGACGTCGGAGGGCCCTTCGGGCCGTACCGGCAGTCGGAGCGGCTCGACACCTACCGGCAGGCCGCCCTGGGCCTCATTGCGCGCGGCCGGGCCTACTACTGTTTCTGCACGCCCGAACAACTGGAACTGGAACGTCAGGAGGCGCTTCGCGCCGGTCTTCCGCCCAAGTACAGCGGACGATGCCGTGCGATGAAGCCGGCCGAAGCCGAGCGGCGCGTGGCAGGGGGAGAGCCGGCTGCCGTCCGGTTTGCCGTGCCGTCCTCACGCGACGTCACGTTCCGGGACCTGGTGCGCGGCGCCGTGACGTTCAGTACCGACGTCATTGGCGATCCCGTCATCCTCAGGTCGGAAGGGCGCCCGGCCTACAACTTCGCGGTCGTCCTCGATGATGCCGCGATGGCGATCACGCAGGTGATTCGAGGTGAGGATCACATCTCGAACACACCCCGCCAGTTGTTGCTCTACGAGGCGCTCGACCTCGGGCCGCCGGCCTTCGGACACCTGTCACTCGTCATGGGGCCCGATCACGCCCCGCTGTCCAAGCGTCACGGAGCCACGAGCGTGGCCGAGTTCCGGGATCGAGGCTACCTGCCGGAAGCCCTCGCCAACTACCTCGCCCTGCTGGGCTGGTCGCCGGGTGACGGCGAGGAGTTATTGCCCCTTGGGGAAATGGCTCGCCGCTTCGACGTCGGGAAGGTCGCCCATAGCGCGGCAGTGTTCGATCCGGACAAGCTGGCCTGGGTCAACCGCCACTACATGGCCGCGATGCCGCCTGCCGAGCTGGCGCGCGCCGCGCTCCCGTATTTCGTGCGGGCGGGATACCTTGCTGCCGAGTCCGACGCGGCCCTCGCCTTCGCCGAAGCCGTGCTCCCGATGGCGGCCGGGTCGGTGGACCGGCTGGCGGACGTGCCGGCGCGGGTCGCCTTCCTGTTCGACTGGGACGAGGAGGCGGCCGCGCGGCTGACCGGTGACGAGCCAGGCGGGAGTGCGGTTGTGGCGCTCATGGCGCGTGAAGTGGCTGGCGCCGGCGCGCTCGATCGCGCCGAGTTTCGTGCGGCGGCCGGACGCGTGCGCGCGGCGCTCGGTGTGAAGGGGCGCGCGCTGTTTCACCCGCTTCGCGTGGCCCTCACCGCTGCTGACTCCGGTCCAGAGCTCGATTTGGCCGTGCCAGCGATTGATCTTGGTGCCGGACTCACGCCTGAGACCGGGTTCAAGCCGGTCCGCTCGTGCGCCGATCGGCTGCAGGCGGTCGCCGACCGGCTGCTCGCACCGTAAACTGGTAGGCCGCGAGAAGCGAGTCGTCCATGTCACTTGTCTACAGCATCCATGCCGTTTCCGAAGCCCTCAACGCCCGAAGGGTCTCGAAGCTCATCCACGTTCGGGGGGGCGGGCCGCGGGTCGACGAACTGGTCGCCCGCGCGCGCGAGCTGCGCATCCCCATCGAAACGCACGACAAACGGGCGCTCGAGCGTCTGACCCGGGGAGGTGTGCATCAGGGCGTGGCCGCCGAGCTCCAGCCGCTGCCTGCCTTCACACTCGAGGAGCTTGTGACCGGGGGCGAAGGGCCCGCCCTGCTGGTGGTGCTCGATGCGGTCGAGGATCCGCAGAACGTCGGCGCCATCATCCGGTCGGCGGATGCGGCCGGCGCCCACGGCGTGGTCCGGCAGGCACGTCACGCCGCACGTCTGGAAGGGGCGGCCGTGCGGGCGTCTGCCGGCGCCGTCAACCACGTCCGCATTGCCACGGTCGTCAATATTTCCCGGGCGCTCGAGGACCTGCGGCAACTGGGGGTCTGGACGGTGGGGCTGGACGCGGCCGGCGGGGAGCCGTACGACGCCGTGGATTACACGCAGCCCACGGCCCTCATCGTCGGCGCGGAGGGGACCGGCCTCCGGCGGCTGGTCCGCGAAACGTGCGACCGGGTGGTGTCGATACCCATGGCCGGGGCCGTCTCGAGTCTCAATGCCTCGGTGGCCGTGGGGGTGGCCCTGTTCGAGGCCGCCAGGCAGCGGCGGCGGGCAGGTTGAGGACACCGTCGGGCGTATTGCCCCCTTGGCATGGGCCGTGCTACCATCTCCGTTTTGTCCGGCTGGCGTAGCTCAGTCTGGTAGAGCAGCTGATTTGTAATCAGCGGGTCGGGGGTTCAAATCCCTTCGCCAGCTCCAAGTTCTGAGCTTCGTTCCACACGACAGCGCCTCGAGGAACTTCAAGTGTTCCAAGCGGATGGCGGGAGGCGACGCGGCGGGTCGCGCCGGTGGGCCGTCGGCGCAGGAGAGCCGGCCGGAAGGGTTTCAGAGGCGAGGTAGCGAAGCGGTCAAACGCAGCAGACTGTAAATCTGTCGCCCCAGCGGCTTCGGAGGTTCGAATCCTCCCCTCGCCACCACTCGATTCGAACGTCTTGAGCGAGCGATGTGAGTCGACGGGCAGGCGGTTGTTGGGAAAGGCCCCGCTGGCCTCGCCGGAGTTGGAAGCGGAGCGAGCGGTTGACGAAGGCGGGAGTAACTCAGTGGTAGAGTCACAGCCTTCCAAGCTGTTGGTCGCGGGTTCGATCCCCGTCTCCCGCTCCAGACTCCGCCGCACGTTTGCAGCGCTCGCGGCTTCGCCCAGGCAGGCCGAGGCCGCGGTGACGGGCGCGACGCAAGGCTGGGCAGGGGCGAGTCGGGTCTGAGGTTGATGGGCGACAGGAGGCCTGCCGCGCCGGAGCTGCGAGCGAGGCGAGCGACTAGCGAAGGCGGGCCGATGTAGCTCAGTTGGCAGAGCGCGTCCTTGGTAAGGACGAGGTCACCGGTTCAATCCCGGTCATCGGCTCCAGACTGTTCGGGATCACGTTCGGGAAGCACGGTTCAGCCGGGGCACAGGGCCCCCGGCATTCAAGCGAGGACGGAGAGCAATGGCGAAGGAGAAATTCGACCGATCAAAGCCGCACGTCAATGTGGGCACCATCGGCCACATCGACCACGGCAAGACGACGCTGACCGCGGCGCTCACCAAGGTGGCCGCCGACAAGGGATGGGCGAAGTTCATTCCGTATGACGAAGTGGCCAAGGCGTCGGAGTCGCAGGGCCGGCGCGATGACACGAAGATCCTGACCATCGCGACGAGCCATGTCGAATACAGCACCCCGAACCGCCATTACGCCCACGTGGACTGTCCGGGTCATGCCGACTACATCAAGAACATGATCACGGGCGCCGCGCAGATGGACGGCGCCATCCTGGTCGTGAGCGCGGTCGACGGCCCGATGCCGCAGACGCGCGAACACGTGCTGCTCGCCAAGCAGGTGAACGTGCCGTGGATGGTCGTCGCCCTGAACAAGGTGGATGCGGTCGACGACCCCGAACTGCTCGACCTGGTCGAACTCGAAGTGCGCGACCTGCTCAAGAGCTACGGATTCCCCGGCGACGATCTGCCCGTGGTGCGCGTGTCGGCGCTCAAGGCGCTCAACGGCGATCCGGAAGGCGTCGAGTCGGTGACCAAGCTCATGGACGCGCTCGACACCTACATCCCGATGCCCGAGCGTGAGGTCGACAAGCCGTTCCTCATGCCGATCGAGGACGTGTTCTCGATTTCCGGCCGTGGCACCGTCGTCACCGGCCGCGTGGACCGCGGCAAGGTGAAGGTGGGCGAGGAAGTGGAGATCGTGGGCTTCCGCGCGACCGAGAAGAAGGTCGTGACGGGCGTCGAGATGTTCCGGAAGCTGCTCGACGAGGGCGTGGCCGGCGACAACATCGGCGTGCTGCTCCGCGGCGTCGAGAAAGACGACGTCGAGCGCGGCCAGGTGCTGGCCAAGCCCGGTTCGATCACGCCGCACACGAAGTTCAAGGCCGAGGTGTACATCCTGTCGAAGGAAGAGGGTGGCCGCCACACGCCGTTCTTCAACGGCTATCGTCCGCAGTTCTACATCCGCACGACCGACGTCACCGGCACGCTCAACCTGCCGGAGGGTGTCGAGATGGTGATGCCCGGCGACAACACCACGATTTCGGCCGAGTTGATGGTGCCGGTCGCCATCGAAAAGGGCAGCCGGTTCGCCATCCGCGAAGGCGGCCGTACAGTGGGTGCGGGCACGATCTCGGAGATCGTGGAATAGGCGCTGGGCGCTCGGCGCCGGGTGCTCGACAGGGCGCCCGCCGTCGAGCGCCTGGAGCCTAGAGCCGAGAGCCCAGAGCCGAGAGCCAAGATATGAGAGACATCGTGACGCTGGCGTGCACCGAGTGCAAGCGGCGCAACTACAGCACGACGAAGAATCGCCGGAAGACGACCGACCGGCTGGAGTTCAGCAAGTTCTGCCGGTTCTGCCGTAAGCATACGGCGCATCGGGAGAGCAAGTAAGCAGGCGTAGGCCAGTAGCTCAACTGGTAGAGCATCGGTCTCCAAAACCGAGGGCTGGGGGTTCGAGTCCCTCCTGGCCTGCCAGAGTCGCACGATCACGATGAAGACGACAGCGATGTTGGACAACCTCAAAGACACGCCCGGCCATGCGGCCGGCTGGTACGGCCGCGCCCGCCGGTTCCTGACCGAGGTGCGCGCCGAGCTCGGCCGGGTCACCTGGCCGACGCGCCGGGAAGTGTACGCGACGACGGTCGTCGTGATTCTCGTGTCGATCATGTTTGGCCTCTACCTCTGGGGTGTTGACCTCCTGCTGTCGGCCATCGTCCGGCAGCTGTTCCTGTTGTCAGGTGCAGCGTAATGGGTGATGAAGTGCAGCCGGCCTCGGCCGGGTCGGTCAAGATGACGGACGACAAGACCAAGCACTGGTACATCATCCACACCTACTCGGGCTTCGAGAACAAGGTGAAGGAAGCGCTCGAACAGCGCGTGCAGGCGTACGGGCTGCAGGATGAAATCGGCGAGGTCCTCATTCCGACCGAGGACATCATCGAGAAACGCGGCGGCCGCGAGGTCAAGAGCTCCCGCCGTTTCTTCCCGGGCTACATCCTGGTCGAGATGCACATGTCCGACAACGCCTGGCACGTGGTGAAGAACACGCCAAAGGTGACCGGGTTCGTCGGCGCCGGTCCGAAGCCGTCGCCGCTCTCGCGCGAGGAAGTCGACCAGATTCTGCACCAGGTCACCGTCGCCGCCGAGAAACCGAAGCCGAAGTACACCTTCGAACGCGGCGACCAGGTACGGATCAACGAAGGACCGTTCGCCAGCTTCAACGGCGTGGTCGATGACGTGAATACCGACAAGAACACGCTGAAGGTCATGGTGACGATCTTCGGTCGCGCAACACCGGTCGAGCTCGACTTTTTGCAGGTAGAGAAGCTGTAAGCCATGGCGAAAAAAGTACAGGCGCAGGTGAAGCTCCAGATTGCCGCCGGCAAGGCCACGCCGGCGCCGCCCGTCGGGACCGCACTCGGTCCCCACGGCGTGAACATCATGGACTTCTGCAAGGCTTTCAATGCCAAGACGGCCAAGGACGAAGGGCTCATCATCCCGGCCGTCGTGACCATCTACGCCGACCGGACGTTCTCGTTCATCACGAAGACGCCGCCGGCCGCCGTGCTGCTCAAGCGCGCGGCGAACATCGCCAAGGGATCGGGCGTGCCCAACAAGACCAAGGTGGGCACGGTCACGGTCAAACAGGTCGAGGACATCGCCCGGCTCAAGATGCCCGACCTCAACACCGAGTCGATCGACGCGGCCATCCTGACCGTCAAGGGGACGGCCCGGTCGATGGGGCTCGACGTCATCGACTGAGCGGGAGATCGCTGATTCCGATTCCAGTGTTCTTCGACACCCGAGATCGATGTGGGAGGCCCCGACCGGGCCGATTGGACCACAGGAGGTAAGACATGCGTGCGCGGGGCAGAAAATACCAGGCGGCCCGGGACCAGGTGCCCAACCGGCCTCACACGATCGAAGAGGCCGTGCCGCTTCTTCAGAAGGTCAAGTTCACAAAGTTCGACGAGACGGTCGAGATCGCCGTGCGGCTCGGCGTCGACCCCAAGCACTCGGACCAGATGGTGCGCGGCACCGTGGTGCTGCCGCACGGGCTCGGCAAAGCAAAGCGCGTGCTCGTCATCGCCAACGCCGAGAAACAGCGTGAAGCCCAGGAGGCCGGCGCGGACGAGATCGGCGGCGAGGAGATCGTCGAGCGGATCACCGGCGGCTGGATGGACTTCGACGCCGTCGTCGCCACGCCCGACATGATGCGGGCCGTCGGCCGGCTGGGGAAGGTCCTTGGCCCGCGAGGGCTCATGCCGAACCCCAAGACGGGAACCGTCACGGTCGACATCGCCAGGGCCGTGCAGGAAATCAAGGCCGGCAAGGTGGAGTTCCGGGTCGACAAGGCAGGCGTCGTCCACGCACCGCTAGGCAAGCTCTCGTTCGACGCCGAGCGCCTCGTCGCCAACGCCCATGCGCTCATGGAAAGCATCGTCAAGGCGAAGCCGTCGGCTGCCAAGGGCAAGTACCTGAAGAGCGTCACGATGTCGTCGACGATGGGCCCGGGTGTGGACATCGACACGTCGCGGGTCGACGAGCTGGTGAAGCATTGATTGGAGCCCGAGGCCAAGGACCGCAGCCCGAGCGCCTGGCGCCCAGAGCCTGGCGCCCAGAGCCCAGCGCCTAGCGCCCAGCGCCTAGAAGGATTCAGATATGGCAGTCAGCAGAGCGGAAAAAGAAGCGGAACTCGACGAGATTGCGGCGGCGTTCCGCGAGGCCGATACGGCTGTGCTCGTCGATTACCAGGGCATCACGGTGCCCCAGGTGACCGAGTTGCGGCGTCAGATTCGGGCGGCCGGCGGTACCTACCGCGTGGTCAAGAACACGCTGGCCAAGCGCGCCACGGCCGGCACCTCGTTCGAGCCCTTTGCCGCGCACTTCAGCGGCACGACGGCCGTCGTCTATACGGACACCGACCCGGTGCTCATGGCCAAGGCCCTGACGACGTTCGTCAAGGCGATACCAACCATCAGCATCAAGGCCGCTGTGGTCCAGGGCCGGAGCGTCGAGCCGGCCGCCGTCGACAGCCTCGCGAACATGCCCGGCAAGGCCGAGCTCCACGCGATGTTGCTCAGCGTCCTGCAGGGACCGGCTCGTCAGCTCGTCACCGTCCTCTCGGCGGTGCCGCGCGACCTGGTGCTGGTGCTCAAGCAGGCCGAGCAGAAGAAGGCCGAGGGATGAAACGGGTGGGTCTGTCCCTGATGGCGAAAGCCGGGACTGACCCCAGTGAGGACACGGGGTCTGTCCCTGATGGCGAGAGCCGGGACTGACCCCAGTAAGGACACGGGGTCTGTCCCAGATGGCGAAAGCCGGGACTGACCCCCTAGACGAGCGTAAGTACAAAAGGGAGACGACAATGGCCGACGTAACGCAGCAGCAGGTGATTGACTACATCAAGGGCATTTCGGTGCTGGAGTGCGCCGAACTCGTCAAGAAGCTCGAAGAGGAGCTTGGCGTGTCAGCCGCGGCCGCGATGCCGATGGCGATGCCGATGATGGCCGGTGGAGCCGGCGGCGGCGCCGCGGCGGTCGAAGAGCAGACCGAGTTCACCGTGACCCTGACCGACATCGGCGGCAACAAGATCAACGTGATCAAGGCCGTTCGCGAGGTCACCAGCCTCGGCCTCAAGGAGGCCAAGGAGCTGGTGGAGTCGGCGCCGAAGCCGATCAAGGAAGGCATTCCGAAGGACGAGGCCGAGGCCATCAAGAAGAAGTTCGAAGAGGCCGGAGCCAAGGTCGAGATCAAGTAAGACGCGGGCGCGCCCCGGCGCGCCCGCGTGAGACCGCTGACGGGGGGCAGGCGTCTGCCCCCTCGTCCGTCATCGTGCAGCGGCGGCCGGTTCGGCCGTCCCTGAAGGTATCTGGGCGTGGCGCGTCCGCCAGCGCGCCATGTGAAGCAATCGGCACGACCCCGAGGGTCACTGAATGTACAGCCTTCCCAAGAACGTCTACCGCGAGCGCATCGACTTTTCGAAGATCCGGACCACCGTCCCGATTCCGAATCTGATCGAGATCCAGAAGAAGTCCTACGAGCGGTTCCTGCAGATGAACCGGCTGCCGTCCGAGCGGGATGACGTCGGCCTGCAGTCGGTGTTCAAGTCGGTGTTTCCGATCAGCGACTTCCGCGAGAACTCGTCGCTCGAGTTCATCGAGTATTCGATCGGGAACTGGGAGTGCAAGTGCGGCCGGCTCGCCGGGCTCGAGCACCTGCGGAAGCCGTGCTCGAAGTGCGGCACCGTGCTCGTGGCCGATCCCTACGGCGAGGGCGCGGTGATTTGTCCCTCGTGCGGGGAGGCCAACGAGGCGCGCGGCAACGTCTGCGACCTCTGCGGCACGACCGTGTCGATGAAGCTCAAGTACGACGTCGAGGAATGCCAGGAGCGGGGCATGACGTTCGCCGTCCCGCTCAAGGTCACCATCCGGCTCGTGGTCTGGAACAAGGACCCCGAGACGAACGTGAAGACCATCCGCGACATCAAGGAGCAGGAGGTCTACTTCGGCGACATCCCGCTCATGGGCGACCACGGCACGTTCATCATCAACGGCACCGAGCGCGTCATCGTGTCGCAGTTGCACCGGTCGCCAGGGGCGTTCTTCCACACCGAGGACAAGAACCTCTACATCGCCCAGATCATTCCCTATCGGGGCTCATGGGTCGAGTTCGAGTACGACGCGAAGAACCTGCTGTACGTGCGGATCGACCGCAAGCGCAAGTTCCTGGCCACGGTGTTCCTCAGGGCGCTCGGGCTGCGCGGCGCCAACGAGATCCTGCGCACCTTCTACACGGTCGACGAGCTGACGCTCGGCGACGACGGGCGGATGCTCTGGAAGGTGGCCGACTCGCTCGTCGGGCGGCGGTCGGGGCAGGAGCTTCCGATTCCCGGATCGACGCTCTCGCTGCACACCGGGAAGAAGATCCGGCGCGATCAGGTCGAGGCGCTCAAGCAGGCCGGCGTCGAGGCCATCGAGTTGGCCGACACCGAGCGCGAGGGCGCGTTTGCCGCAGGCGACGTGATCGACCCTGAAACCGGCGAGGTCATTCTCGAGGCCAACGAAGAGCTCTCCGAGCGCGTGCTGGCCATGGCTCAGGAGAAGAAGGTCGGGCGTATCGAGATCTTCTTCCCGGAGCGCGACGAAGTCGGCCAGGTGCTCTCGGCGACCCTGAAGAAGGACCCGATTCAGAAGCACGAGGAAGCCCTCATCGAGATCTACCGTCGGCTGCGGCCCGGCGACCCGCCGACGCTCGACAGCTCGCGGACGCTCTTCGAGAACATGTTCTTCAACCCGCAGAAGTACGACTTCTCGCGGGTCGGGCGCCTGAAGCTCAACACCAAGCTGAAGCTGACGACGCCGCTCGATGAGAAGGTGCTGCATCCGCAGGACTTCTACCAGGTCATCCGGTATCTGCTGAAGCTCCGCAAGAACCCGATGCTCGCCGACGACATCGACCACCTGGGCAACCGCCGCGTGCGGTCGGTGGGCGAGCTGCTCGAGAACCAGTTCCGCATCGGCCTGGTGCGGATGGAGCGGGCCATCAAGGAGAAGATGTCGGTCTACCAGGAAATGGCGACCGCCATGCCGCACGACCTGATCAATGCGAAGCCCGTGATGGCCGCCATCCGGGAGTTCTTCGGGTCGTCGCAGCTGTCGCAGTTCATGGACCAGACGAACCCGTTGTCGGAAGTGACGCACAAGCGCCGTCTGTCGGCACTCGGCCCCGGCGGCCTGTCGCGCGAGCGGGCCGGGTTCGAGGTGCGCGACGTGCACCCGACGCACTACGGCCGGATCTGTCCGATTGAGACGCCGGAAGGCCCGAACATCGGCCTGATCTCGTCGCTGTCGTCCTACGCCCGCATCAACGACTTCGGCTTCATCGAGTCGCCGTATCGCAAGGTGAAGCACGGGCAGATCGTCGACTACGTGATCGTGACCAACGCCGGCGGCAACCCGAAGTACACCGTGGGCGATGTCGTCGAGGCCGACGACCTCGTGGGGGTCGACGGGCGGTCGAAGAAGAAGGGTGTGGAGTTCGAGCCCTACTGCTTCTACCTGTCGGCCTGGGAGGAGGACCAGTACGTCATCGCGCAGGCCAACGTGGAGCTGACCGAGGACCTCAAGTTGCGGAACGACCGCGTGAACGCGCGCGAAGCGGGTGACTTCATCCTGGCCCCGCGCGAGAAGGTCGACTACATCGACGTGTCGCCGAAGCAGCTCGTGTCGGTGGCCGCCTCGCTCATCCCGTTCCTCGAGAACGACGACGCCAACCGCGCGCTCATGGGATCGAACATGCAGCGCCAGGCCGTGCCCCTGCTCCAGGCGCGCGCCCCGTTCGTCGGCACGGGCATGGAGTACATCACCGCCCGCGACTCGGGCGCGGTCGTCGTGGCGCGCCGGTCCGGGACGGTGGATTTCGTCGACAGCAAGCGCATCGTGGTCCGCGTGGAGGGCAGCGAGGCGGAGGGCCTGTCGCGCGAGATGGGCGCGGACATCTACAGCCTGACGAAGTTCAAGCGGTCGAACCAGAACACCTGCGTCAACCAGCGCCCGATCGTCCGGGTGGGGCAGCGCGTGGCACGCGGTCAGGTGCTGGCCGACGGGCCGTGCACCGAGCTTGGCGAGCTCGCGCTCGGCCGCAACGTGCTCGTGGCGTTCATGCCGTGGCGCGGCTACAACTTCGAGGACGCCATCCTCGTCTCCGAACGGCTCGTCAAGGAGGACTACTACACGTCCATCCATATCGAGGAATTCGAGATCGAGGCGCGCGACACGAAGCTCGGCCCGGAGGAGATCACGCGCGACATTCCGAACGTCTCGGAAACCTACCTGCGTGACCTCGATGAGAGCGGCATCATCCGCATCGGCGCGTATGTGAAGCCCGGAGACATCCTCGTCGGCAAGGTCACGCCGAAGGGCGAGACCCAGCTCACGCCGGAAGAGAAGCTGCTGCGCGCGATCTTCGGCGAGAAGGCCGGCGACGTGAAGGACGCGTCGCTCACCTGCCCGCCCGGCATCGAGGGCATCGTCGTGGGGGTGCGGATCTTCTCGCGCAAGGGCATCGAGAAGGACGACCGCGCCAAGCAGATCGAGCAGGACGAGCTCGACCTGATGGAGAAGAACCTCCAGGACGAGATCCGCATCCTGCACGAGGAGACCAAGAAGCGCCTCGTGCAGCTGCTCCACGGGCGGACGTTGCGGACCGACCTCTTCGACAGCGACGGCCGGGAACGCCTGATGCGGAAGGGCACCGTGCTCACCGACGAGGCGATGGCCGACGTGCCGTTCACAGCGCTCGTGCGGGCGCGGATCGAAACCGACGACCTCGGGTTCGAGGACGAACTGCGCCAGATGGAGGATCGGACGGCGCAGCGCGTGGACGTCATCCAGCGTGAGTTCGAGGACAAGAAGGAGAAGATCCGCCGCGGCGACGAGCTGCCGCCAGGCGTCATCAAGCTCGTCAAGGTCTACGTGGCGATGAAGCGCAAGTTGTCGGTCGGCGACAAGATGGCCGGCCGCCACGGCAACAAGGGCGTCATCGCCCGCATCCTCCCCGAGGAGGACATGCCGTACCTGCCCGACGGCACGCCGGTCGAGATCGTGCTCAATCCGCTCGGCGTGCCGTCGCGTATGAACGTCGGACAGATTCTCGAGACGCATCTTGGCTGGGCTGCCCACGCGCTGGGACTCTACTTCGCCACGCCCGTGTTCGACGGGGCGACCGAGGCCGAGATCAAGAAGTGGCTCGAGGAAGCCGGCCTGCCGAAGGGCGGCAAGGCCGTGCTCCACGACGGCATGACGGGCGACGCGTTCGAGCAGGACGTCACCGTCGGCTACATCTACATGCTCAAGCTGTCGCACCTGGTCGACGACAAGATCCACGCGCGATCGATCGGGCCGTACTCGCTCATCACGCAGCAGCCGCTCGGCGGCAAGGCCCAGTTCGGCGGACAGCGTTTCGGGGAAATGGAAGTGTGGGCGCTCGAGGCCTACGGCGCCGCGCACATCCTGCAGGAGCTGCTCACCGCCAAGTCCGACGACGTCACGGGCCGTGCCAAGATCTACGAGGCCATCGTCAAGGGCGACGCGTCGTTCCAGCCGGGCCTGCCCGAGTCGTTCAACGTGCTCATCCGCGAGCTGCAGGCGCTCTGCCTCGACGTGGAGCTGCTGAAGACGAAGACGCGCCCGGCGCTCGAGGCGGCGCCGGACGGCGAAATCGAACCGACACCAGACGCGCCGGTGGAGGCGTAGAGGGATCATGAGACCAAACCTGAACGACAAGAGCCAGTTGACCGCCGACTTCGACGCGATTCGCATCAGCCTGGCGTCGCCCGAGCGCATCCTGCAGTGGTCGCACGGCGAGGTCACCAAGCCGGAGACGATCAACTACCGCACCTTCAAGCCGGAGCGCGACGGCCTGTTCTGCGCCAAGATCTTCGGTCCCGTCACCGACTGGGAGTGCCTCTGCGGCAAGTACAAGCGCATGAAGCACCGCGGCGTGATCTGCGACAAGTGCGGCGTCGAAGTCACGCAGGCCAAGGTGCGGCGCGAGCGGCTGGGGCACATCCAGCTGGCCACGCCCGTGAGCCACGTGTGGTTCTTCAAGGGGCTGCCGAGCCGGATCGGGCATCTGCTCGATATCGTCGCTGCGCGACCTCGAACGCATCCTGTACTTCGAGGCCTACGTCGTCATCGACCCGGGAGACATCGGACCTCAAGGAGAAGCAGCTCCTGACCGAGGACCAGTACCGGCAGGAGCGCGAGCGCTGGGGCGTCAAGTTCAAGGCCCAGATGGGCGCCGAGGCCATCAAGGAACTGCTGCGGCGCGTGAACGTGGAACGGCTGGCCGAGGAGATGCGCGAGAAGATGCGCAACGAGACCTCGGTCCAGAAGAAGCTCAAGTTCGCCAAGCGGCTGAAGGTCGTCGACGCGTTCCGCCGGTCGAACAACAAGCCCGAGTGGATGATCCTGGACGTCATTCCGGTGATTCCGCCCGAGCTGCGGCCGCTCGTGCCGCTCGACGGCGGCCGGTTTGCGACGTCGGATCTCAACGACCTCTACCGGCGCGTGATCAACCGGAACAACCGGCTGAAGAAGCTGATGGAGCTGAAGGCGCCCGACGTGATCATCCGCAACGAAAAGCGGATGCTGCAGGAGGCGGTCGACGCGCTCTTCGACAACGGTCGTCGCGGCCGGGTGCTGCGCGGGGCCAACAACCGTCCGCTCAAGTCGCTGTCCGACACGCTCAAGGGCAAGCAGGGACGATTCCGCCAGAACCTGCTCGGCAAGCGCGTCGACTATTCCGGCCGTTCGGTCATCGTCGTCGGACCGGAGCTGAAGCTGCACCAGTGCGGGCTGCCGAAGAAGATGGCGCTCGAGCTGTTCAAGCCGTTCATCTACAACAAGCTCGAAGAGCGCGGGCTGGTCAGCACGATCAAGCAGGCCAAGGAGATGGTCGAGCAGCAGCGCTCCGAGGTGTGGGACATTCTCGAGGAGGTCATCCGCGAGCACCCCGTGCTGCTCAACCGCGCGCCCACGCTGCACCGGCTGGGCATCCAGGCCTTCGAGCCCGTGCTGGTGGAGGGCAAGGCCATCCGGATTCACCCGCTCGTGTGCACGGCCTTCAACGCGGACTTCGACGGCGATCAGATGGCGGTGCACATTCCGTTGTCACCCGAGGCCCAGATCGAGGCGTCGGTGCTGATGATGGCGTCGAACAACATCCTCTCGCCGGCGTCCGGTCAGCCCATTGCCATTCCGTCGCAGGACATCGTGCTGGGCTGCTACTACCTGACGAAGTCGAGGCCGGGCGCCCGCGGTGAGGGCCGCGCGTTCTCGTCAATCGACGACGTGCTGCTCGCGCTCGAGGCCGAGGAGGTCGAGACGCTGTCCGCGATTCGCCTGCGCCACACGGGCGAGCTCATCGACCTGGCCGCGTCGCGCGACTCGCAGGAGGTGATGGAAGCCGTCCCGCAGGTGGTGTCGGCGAAGATCATCAACACGACCGTCGGCCGCGTCATCTTCAACGCGGCCCTTCCGGCCGAGATGCCGTTCATCAACGGCCTGCTCAAGAAGAAGGGGCTCCAGCAGGCGGTGCGCTACTGCCACCTGCGCTTCGGCCTCGAGAAGACGGTCGAGATGCTCGACAGCCTGAAGAACCTGGGCTTCACCTACGCGACGCGCTCGGGTCTCTCGATCGGCATCGACGACCTGATCATCCCTGAGAAGAAGGCGGAGTTCGTCCAGCAGGCGCGTGATGAAGTCATCAAGGTGGAAGGCCAGTACCAGGAAGGCGCCATCACCAACGGCGAGCGCAAGAACAAGGTCATCGCGATCTGGTCGGAGGTCACCGAGAAGATTGCCGACGAGATGTTCGGAGAGATGGAAGGCCTCGACCGGTCCGGCCGCAACTTCAACCCCGTGTACATCATGGCCGACTCGGGCGCCCGCGGCAGCAAGCAGCAGATCCGGCAGCTGGCCGGCATGCGCGGCCTGATGGCGAAGCCGTCAGGCGAGATCATCGAGACGCCCATCACGTCGAACTTCCGTGAAGGCCTGACCGTGCTGCAGTACTTCATCTCGACGCACGGCGCCCGCAAGGGCCTGGCCGACACGGCGCTCAAGACGGCCGACTCGGGCTACCTGACCCGCCGGCTCGTCGACGTGGCGCAGGACGTGATCATCTCGGAAATCGACTGCGGCACGCTCGACGGCATCGAAGCGCGCCCGATCGTCGATTCGGGTGGCGAGATCATCGAGCGGCTGTCGGACCGCATCATCGGCCGCGTGGCGCTCGAAGACATCCTCGACCCGGCCAACGACGAGCCGATCGTGCCGGCCGGCGGCGAAGTGGACGAGACGCTGGCCGACCGCGTCGAGGACGCCGGGCTGCAGCGCGTCAAGATCCGCTCGGTGCTGACCTGCGCCTCGCGCCGGGGCGTGTGCGCGAAGTGCTACGGTCGTGACCTGGCCACCGGACGGCTGGTCGAGCTCGGTCTGGCGGTGGGCGTCATCGCCGCGCAGTCGATTGGCGAGCCCGGCACGCAGCTGACGATGCGGACCTTCCACATCGGCGGCACGGCGTCGCGCGTCTCGGAACAGTCCACGTTGGAGTCGCGCCACAAGGGCATCGTCCGGTTCGACGGTCTTGCGGCCGTCCAGGGCCGCGACCGGGAAGCCGGCGTGAAGTCGCTCATCGTCATGAACCGGAGCGGCTCGATCAACATCGTCGA
This sequence comes from uncultured Acidobacteriota bacterium, assembly GCA_963752045.1. Classification (GTDB taxonomy): domain Bacteria; phylum Acidobacteriota; class Vicinamibacteria; order Vicinamibacterales; family SCN-69-37; genus DATKDF01. The sequence goes on from CAVVWN010000008.1 coordinate 758,747, forward strand.
CGACAAGGGCGTGGTACGCGAGCGCTACTCGGTCGTCTACGGCGCCCGCCTGAAGGTGCGTGATGGCGACGCGGTCGAGAAGGGGCAGACGCTCGTCGAGTGGGATCCCTACACGTTCTCGATCCTGACCGAGGGCCCCGGCAGCGTCCGCTTCAAGGACATCATCGACAAGGTGACGGTGCACGAGGACGTCGACGAGGTGACCGGTCTGTCGCGCCTCATCATCGTCGACTCGCCCGACGAGAAGAAGCAGCCCGCCATCGAGATCGTCGATGCCGGCGGCCACGTGGTCCATCGCTACCACATGCCGTCGAACGCCCACCTGATGGTGGCCAACGGCGACGCCGTCATGTCCGGCGACGTGCTCGCGAAGATTCCGCGCGAGACGACGAAGACGAAGGACATCACGGGCGGCCTGCCGCGCGTCGTGGAGCTGTTCGAGGCGCGCAAGCCGCGCGAGACTGCCGTGATTTCCGAGATCGACGGCGTCGTCCGGCATGGCGGCATCGTCAAGGGCCTGCGCAAGATCCTGGTCGTTCCCGACGAGGGGGCCGATGCGCGCGAGTACTCACTGCCGCGCGGCGTTCACGTGAACGTGCAGGAGGGCGACCGCGTGCGCGCGGGCGAGCCGCTGATGGATGGACCGCGCAATCCGCACGACATCCTGGCGGTCCTTGGCGAGAAGGAACTGCAGGGGTACCTGGTCAACGAGATCCAGGAGGTCTACCGGCTGCAGGGCGTCGGCATCAACGACAAGCACATCGAGGTCATCGTCCGGCAGATGATGCGATGGGTGAAAGTCGAGGAAGTGGGCGACACCGAATTCCTCATCGAGGAGCAGGTCGACAAGTTCCGCTTCCAGGAAGAGAACGAGCGCGTGCTGCAGGACGGCAGCCAGCCGGCAAAGGGCCGGCCGCTGCTCCTCGGTATCACGAAGGCGTCGCTCTCCACCGAGTCGTTCATCTCGGCCGCCTCCTTCCAGGAGACCACGCGCGTGCTGACCGAGGCCTCGATTTCCGGCAAGGTGGATTACCTGCGCGGACTGAAGGAGAACGTGACGATGGGCCGGCTCATCCCGGCCGGCACGGGCTTCGAGTGGTACAAGCACGTGACCATTCCGCCCGACGAGCCGCCGCCACCGCCGCCGCCCTCACCCGAGGAGCTCGAGGCCCAGCGGGAGATGGACGACCTCGCCGACGCGGACTATCTGTTCCGCGACGAGGGCGAGTAGCCGCGTCCCGCGGCAACCTCTCCGGGCGGCCGCAGAGCGGTCGTCCGGCGCAACGGACAACGGGCGCGGCCGCGCAGGCGGTCGGCGCCCGTCGTCTTTTTCGGGTAGCGGGGAGTGAGCATGTCACCTGAACTCCGGCTCCTGCTCGATGCGATCGACAGGGCCTACGATGCGCCGTCGTGGCACGGCGTGAATCTCAAGGGGTCGATTCGCGGGCTTGCACCCGAGCTTGCCGCACGGCGGCCCGCCCCGGGCCGACACAACATCTGGGAAATCGTGGTGCACTGTGCGTACTGGAGGTACGCGGTGTGGCGACGCCTCAGCGGCGCCAGGCGCGGCTCATTCCCGATCGAGGGTTCAAACTGGTTCGAGCGGCCGGCCGCACGCACGCGGGCGGCCTGGGACGGGGACCGGCGGCTGCTCGATCGCATCCACCGAGACCTGCGAAAGGCGGTTGCCGGCGTGCCGGCCGGCTCCCTCCATCGTCGGTCTCCCGGGCGCAAGACGACGCCCTACGACCTGGTGTCCGGAATCGCGGCCCACGACCTCTACCACGCGGGCCAGATTCAGTTGCTCAAGCGCCTGGGCCGGTAGGTCGCAAGCGGCCCCCTCACCGTGCCCGCAGTTCCGGCCGGCTGTCGGCGTTCGCCAGGTCCCATGTCACCTGGTAGACCAGCTTGAGGATCCGCTCCATCTTCTCGTAGTTGATCCTGTCGGGTGTGTCGTTGCCGGTGTGGTAGTCCGGATGGAGGCCGGTAAACACCCACAGGCCTGGCACGCCGTTCTGGATGAACGGCCAGTGGTCGCTCCGGCGCATGAGCTGCGAGGCGTTGTTGTCGTAGCGGTAGCGGATATCGAGGCCTATTGCCTCGTTTGCTCGATCGACTGCCGCCCGCAGGTCCGGTGTCCGCACCGAGCCGATGATGTTGAGTGCGTTCCGATTCGATTCGGCGGTCTGAGGGTCGAGGCCATTGAAGCGGTTTCCGCCCTCGGGCGGCACCTCTTCGTTGCGTCCGATCATGTCCATGTTGAGGACAGCCACCGTGCGCTCGAGCGGGGCGATCGGGTTCAGCGTGTACGCCCAGGCCCCGAGCAGGCCGCGTTCCTCGGAATTGAACTGCGCGAAAAGCACAGACCGGCGCGGCCGGACTCCTGCGGCGGCGGCCTCGGCGAACGCTTCAGCCAGCTCGAGCACTCCCACCGTGCCGGACCCGTCATCGTCGGCCCCGTTGTAGATCATCTGGTCGGTGGCCCCGTCGTGGTCGTAGTGGGCCGACAGCACGATCCACTCGTCACGAAGCACCGGGTCCGAGCCGCGGACTACGGCGAGGACGTTGCGGTCGCTGATGTCGCTTCGCTCGACCGACACCGAAAGGTCGACCTCCACTCCTGGCAGGGCGGCCGCCGGCGCGCCGCCAGGCGTATCGGCGGTTCGCGCCAGTTCGTCGAGCGAACGACCCGCGCTCGAGACCAGATCCGCAGCCAGTTCCGTCGTGATCTGCGCGGCTGGAATGCGCAGGTCCCGCATCCAGTCCGAGAGGGTGTAGCGTCCGACGCGTGAAGGCGGGCCGCCCCAGCCTCCGCCGCCACCGCGCCGGCCACGGCCTCCCGCCACGCCCCCATGGTTATGGACGTCCGAGACGAAGAGGATGCCCGCGGCGCCGGCCGCCTGAGCGGCCTGGGCCTTTCGGAGCGCGCCGCCCGCGTCCGAGGTCACGACGCCGTCGAAGCGGCTGGCCGGGTCCCGCTCGCCGGGCTCGTGGTCGAGGACGAGCACGATGGCGCCGCGAACGAGGTCGTGGTTGCGATAGTCGTCGTGTCCAAGGTCGGATGCCGTGATGCCGTACCCGGCGAAGACCACGGGCCCCCGCCCGGCCGCGGTCGGACTGAAACGCTGGGCCGTGAACCCGTCGCCGTGCGGGATGGCGGCGGGCGCCGCTCCCGGCCGGGTCACGCTCATCGAATTGGCCGGCCCGAGCGAGACGGTGGCCAGCTCGAACTCCTGCATGTACCCCGGCACGCCGGGCTCGAGGCCCAGCCGTTCGAATCGGGACTTGATCCACTCCGCTGCTATGCGGTTCTCAGGCGTGTCGGTGAGCCGCCCGCGCATGGCGTCCGACCCCAGGAAGTAGAGGTCCGCGCGCAGGTCAGCCTGGCGGATCGACTCGATCGCTGGGGCTCGGTCCTGGGCTCGGACGGGCCAGCCGACGACGAGGGCCAGGAGCAGGGGTGGCAGATACGACATCCGGCGTCTCGTCATGGGGCCTCCGGGGAAATGCCAATTCTATCGCCGGTCAAGGGGCGGAGAGGTGGGTCCCGGCCAGCCGGTTCCGGCTGAACGCTTCCCGGGCGGGCGTCGTAAGAAGGGTGTCCCACGCGTCAGGCGGCTGGCGCCTGCCAGCCTTGGTATAGGATTCACGACACGATGAACGAACGACTGGGCTCGTCTGATTCGACCCGGCAGTACCTGCCGGCTCTTCTGCTTCTTTTCGTCGGCAGCGGCTGCGCGGCGCTGATCTACGAAGTGGTCTGGCTGCAGCTGCTCTCGCTGACCATCGGTTCCTCGGCGATCTCGCTCGGCGTCCTGCTCGGCACGTTCATGGGCGGCATGTGCCTCGGCAGCTACCTCCTGCCGCGGTACATCGACACGCGCTATCACCCGATGCGCGTGTACGCCTTCCTCGAGCTCGGCATCGGGGCGATGGGGCTGCTGCTGCTCTTCGGCACGCCGGTCATCGAGGCCGTCTACACGTCGATCAGCGGCGGGTCGATCGCGATTCGCGCGATCGTCGCGGGTGTGTGCCTGCTCCCGCCGACGATGATGATGGGCGCCACGCTGCCGGCCGTCGCCCGGTGGGTCAAGACCACACCGGAGGGCGTGTCGTGGATGGGGTTCTTCTACGGCGGGAACATCGCCGGCGCGGTCGTGGGTGCGCTCCTGGCCGGTTTCTACCTGCTGCGCGTCTACGACATGGCGTTCGCCACGTTCGTGGCGGCGTTCCTCAACGTGACCGTCGCGGTGATCGGCCTCATGATTGCCGGCCAGACGACGTACGTGCCGTCGGCTGACGAGGGCGGCCCGATTCGGAAGGCGGCCGGCTCGCGCGTCATCTACCTGGCTATTGCGGCCTCGGGCATGACGGCGCTCTCCGCTCAGGTGCTCTGGACGCGTCTGCTCTCGCTGCTCTTCGGCGCGACGGTCTACACCTTCTCGCTCATTCTCGGTGTCTTTCTGATCGGGCTCGGCATTGGCAGCACGCTCGGCGCGGCCCTGTCGCGCGGCAGCGTCAACCCCCGAGTGGCGCTCGGCTGGGTGCAGATGGCGCTCTGCGGCGCGCTCGCCTGGGCGGCCTACATGCTGACCGAGTCGCTGCCGCTCTGGCCGATCAACCCGTCGATCTCGTCCGACCCGTGGTTCAATTTCCAGCTCGACATGGTGCGCGCGTTGTGGGTCGTGTTGCCAGGCGCCATTCTGTGGGGGCTCAGCTTCCCGCTCGCGCTCGCCGCGGTGGCCGAGCCCGGCCAGGATCCCGGGAGGCTGGTCGGCGGGGTTTATGCGGCCAACACCGTGGGGGCCATCGTGGGCTCGCTCGGCACCGGGCTCGCGCTCGTCACCTGGATCGGCACCCAGAGCGCGCAGACCTGGCTCATCGTGATTTCCGCGCTGACCGCCCTGATGCTGCTCGCGCCCGTGGTCGCAGGCGACGCCAGGCAGAAGCGCCTGCAGTGGGCCGGCACGATCGTGTTGCTCGTCTGCACGGGCGCGGCAGGCCTGCTCGCACGGGGCGTGCCGCCGGTTCCCGGGCTGCTCGTCGCCTACGGCCGGTACGCCGCCACCTGGGTCGGCTTGAGCAACATCATCTATGTCGGTGAGGGCCTGAACGCCTTCGTCGCCGTGACCGAGCTCGGCAGCGGCGTGCGCAACTACCACAACGCCGGGAAGGTGCAGGCGTCGAGCGAGCCGCAGGACATGCGGCTGCAGCGGATGCTCGGTCACATGACGCACCTCATTCCCGACCGGCCGACCGAAGCCCTCGTCATCGGCTGCGGCGCGGGTGTCACCGCCGGCTCGGTGGCCATCGGCCCCAACGTGGAGCGGGTGACCATCGCCGAGATCGAGCCGCTCGTGCCCCGCGTCGTGTCCACCTACTTCTCGGAGCACAACTACGACGTGGCCCGCAATCCCAAGGTCACCATTCATCTCGACGACGCGCGGCACTACCTGCTCACCACCGACAAGAAGTTCGACGCGATCACGTCGGACCCGCTCGACCCCTGGGTGAAGGGCGCGGCCACGCTCTACACGCGCGAGTTTTTCGAGGTGGTCAAAGAGCACCTCAATCCGGGCGGCGTCGTCACCCTCTTCGTGCAGCTGTACGAGAGCAATACCGAGGCGGTCAAGAGCGAGATCGGCACGTTCTTCGAAGCGTTTCCGAACGGTGTCGTCTGGGGCAACACGAACAACGGCCAGGGCTACGATCTCGTCGTGATGGGCCAGCTTGAACCCGTCAAGATCAACGTGGACGCCATCCAGGCCAAGTTCGACGATCCGGCGTACGCCGAGGTCGTCCAGTCGCTTCAGGGAAATCGGGATCTACTCGGCCATCGACCTGTTCGCCAACTACGCGGGCCAGCCCTCGGACCTGGCGGGATGGCTCGCCGGCGTCGAGATCAACACGCGACCGCAACCTGCGGCTGCAGTACCTCGCCGGGATGGGCCTGAACCTGTACGAGAGCGGGCCAATCTACTCGGCCATGATTGCGGGAACCCGAGTACCCCGACAACATCTTCGAAGGGTCGCCCGAGACACTCGCCGAACTCCGGGAAGCGATCCTTCGGATGCAGGGCCGGTAGGTCCGGCCGCCGGGTACCGTGGTAGCATCCGCCCACGGTCTCATGCGTATGACACGATGCCGACTTGCCGCGTCGGTGGGCGTGGCGCTGCTCACCCTGCTCGTGGGCGGGGCGCGGGCGGAGCGCGCTCCCCAGGACACGCTGCCTTCACGCCTCTCCGGTGAGCAGCTCTGGCAGCTCATCACCGATCTGTCGGAGCCGAACGGCTACTTCCGATCCGACAACCTCGTCTCGAACGAGATCTGGCTGCAGTGGGTCATCCCGGACCTCGTCGCGAAGGTCAGGCCCGGCGGCGTGTACATGGGCGTCGGGCCCGAGCAGAACTTCACCTACATCGCGGCGCTCAAGCCGCGCATGGTCTTCATCACCGATGTGCGTCGCGGCAACCTGCACACGCACCTGATGTACAAGGCGCTCTTCGAGCTGTCGGCCGACCGGTCGGACTTTGTCTCGCGCCTGTTCACCAAGAAGCGGCCGGACGGATTGTCGGCGTCCTCGTCGGCGACCGACATCATGAACGCCTTCTGGGACGTGCAGACCAGCGCGGAGTCCGTCTACAAGGCCAACCTCAAGGCGATCCAGGATCACCTGACGAAGCGCCACGGCCTGCCGCTGTCCGACGAGGACCTGTCTGGCATCGAGTACGTCTATCACAGCTTCTACTGGTTCGGGCCCAGCATCACGTACAACTCGTCGAGTGGCGGCGGGCGCGGGTTCTCGACCACCTACTACGACCTGATGGTGGCCACTGACGGCGCCGGCATCGCCCGGTCGTTCCTCTCGTCGGAGGAGACGTTCCGCGTCCTGAAGGACCTCCACGAGCGCAACCTGGTCGTGCCGGTCGTCGGCAACTTCGCCGGCCCCACGACCCTGCGTGCCGTCGGCGACTACGTGCGCCAGCGCGGCTCGTTCGTCATGGCCTACTACCTGTCGAACGTCGAGCAGTACCTCTACCAGGATGGCCTCTGGCAGCGCTTCTGCGCCAACGTCGCAACGCTCCCGCTCGACGACGGCAGCAGCTTCATCCGCTCCGTGTCAGGTGGCGGCGGCGGCCGGGGGCTCGTCAATTCTTTGGGGAACATCAAGGCAGAGACGCGCGGATGCGGCGGCCAGGGTCCGGTCGCCGACGTCCCAACAAGACGATGACGCCAAGGCGGATTCTCCTGGTCGGGTTGCTCCTCGCGCTCCTCACGGGGGCCGGAGCGTCTGGCCAGGCCGGTCAGGCCTCCGTTTCAGGGCTGCCGCCCAGGCTCGACGACCAGGAATTCTGGCGCCTCGTCGTCGAATTCTCGGAGCCGAGCGGGTTCTTCCGTTCCGACAACCTCGTGTCGAACGAGGACACCTTCCAGTTTGTGATTCCCACGCTTGTCGCGACCGTCAAGCCGGGGGGCGTCTACGTGGGTGTCGGGCCCGACCAGAACTTCACCTACATCGCGGCGGTGCGGCCACGGCTCGCGTTCATTCCCGACATCCGCCGCGGAAATCTCCACCTGCACCTCATGTACAAGGCCCTCTTCGAGCTGTCCGCCGACCGGGCCGAGTTTCTCTCGCTCCTGTTCTCGCGGCCACGGCCCGACGGCGTGGGCACCGCGTCGACGCCGGAGGACCTGTTTGGGGCCTTCGTAGGCGTGCCACCGAGCCGGGAGCACTTCGACCGCAACCTCCGCGCCATCGTTGCCTCGTTGACCGAACGGCATGGGTTCTCGCTCGGTGATGCCGACCTTGGCGGCATCGCCAGCGTCTACGAGAGCTTCTACGCAGCCGGGCCCTATCTGCGGTACGCGAATACCCAGTCGCGCTGGCGCTCGCGTTACCCGAGCTATCAGGACCTCCAACTCGCCGACGATGGCCGAGGTACCAATCGCGGGTACCTCGCGACCGAGGAGGCCTTCGGATTCATCAAGCGGTTTCAGGAGCGGAATCTGCTCGTGCCGCTCGTCGGCAACTTCGCGGGGCCGAAGGCCCTGCGGTCGGTTGGCGCCTTCCTCCAGGCCCGCGGCGGACGTGTCACGACCTATTACACGTCGAACGTCGAACAGTACTTCTTCCAGGACGGCCTGTGGACTGCGTTTGCCGAGAACCTGGCCGCGCTGCCCGTCGACGAGTCCAGCACGCTCATCCGGTCGTGCTTCAACAGTTGCTCGAACGGCGGGTTTCGCTCCTGGTCCCTGCTCGACTCGATTCCCTCGCTCGTGGAGGATGCGCGCGCGGGCCGCATCCAGATGTACTGGGATGTCCTGGCCCGCTCCCGGTAGGGTGGCGGCTTCACGCCTCGAGGGCGCCGCGCTCGTCGCCGCCCTGCTCGTCGGCGGCGCGTTCTCGTGCGCATCGGCTCCGCCCGACGGGGCGGGGTTGCCCGAGAGTCTGACGAGCGAGGAGTTCTGGTCGCTCAGTGACGCCCTTTCGGAGCCCGGCGGGTACTTCCGGTCAGACAACCTCGTCTCGAACGAGCACACCCTGCAGTACGTGATTCCGGATCTGCAGCAGACCGTGGCGCCCGGCGGTGTGTATCTGGGCGTGGCCCCTGACCAGAACTTCACCTACATCGCGGCGGTCCGGCCGAAGCTGGCCTTCATCCTGGACATCCGCCGCGGCAACCTCCTCCAGCATCTGTTGTACAAGGCGATCTTCGAGCTGTCGGCCGACCGGGCTGATTTCGTCTCCCGGCTGTTCTCGAGGCCCCGGCCGGACGAGCTCGGCCCCGCATCGGGGGTGAGCGAGATCTTCGACGCGTTCGCGGAGGCTGAGCCGACCGAAAGGCTCTATCAGGCCAACCTCTCCGATATCCTGGCGCGCCTCATCGACCACCACCGCTTGCCCTTGTCCGAGTCGGACCTGCGGCAGATCGAGTCCATTTATTCGGTTTTCTTTCGCGAAGGGCCCTGGATTCGATATTCGATGGGGCAGTTCGGCCGTCGCGGTGGGGCGTTCGGGCGGTTTCCGAGTTTCGCGGAGCTGGCCGTCCAGACCGACTGGACCGGCGAGCAGCGGGGTTACCTGGCTTCCGAGGACAACTACCTCTACGTCCGGCGGCTGGAGCAGCGCAATCTGGTCGTGCCCGTCGTCGGTAACTTCGCCGGGCCAAAGGCGTTACGGGCGATTGGCGAGTGGGTGCGTGGGCAGGGTGCGCCGATCGGCGTCTTCTACGTATCGAATGTGGAGCAGTATCTCTTCCAGGATGGGCTGTTTCAGGCGTTTGCCCGAAACGTGTCCTCTCTGCCGATTACCGACGCGAGCACGTTCATCCGATCGGTGTCCAGCCGCTATGGCTATCAGGGTCCCTTCCAGTGGCGCGACGGCCGGGCGAGTGCGCTATATCCGATCCGGATGTTCAACCGCGATTTCGAGGAGGGCCGGCTCCAGAGCTACTTCGACCTGAACGTCCGGTCGCGGTGAGGCCCTCGCAGGCGGCAGGCGGAACCGCTGACGCGCCTTGACCGCGATTTCGCGGACGTGTTACTCTCGCAAGGTTCTTTACGGGTCTAGGACACCCTATCTAGGCCCGCGACCAGTTGAAGCTCCCGCTTCCTGGCTGGTTCTGAGCGACTGGCGCTGCGCCATCTCTGGCGTTGCCCCCCGGTCGCCGTGCTGAGTGAACAGCAATAGGGGATGAGTTCCGGGTGCCGAGCACAGTGCTCTGAGGCCCGAAACGCCGGTTGCACCGCCAGGTGGGCGGTGCGGTTGTCTTTTTTCCGTGCAGTGGTGACCGATGCCGACGATTAGCCAGTTGGTCCGCAAGGGCCGCGACAAGGTGCTGACCAAGACGAAGAGCCCGGCGCTGCAGAGCAGCCCGCAGAAGCGCGGCGTCTGCGTGCGTGTCTTCACCCAGACGCCGAAGAAGCCGAACTCGGCGCTCCGGAAGGTGGCTCGCGTGCGGCTGACCAACGGCATCGAGGTGACGACCTACATTCCGGGCGTCGGCCACAACCTGCAGGAGCACTCGCTCGTGCTCATCCGCGGCGGCCGAGTGAAGGACCTGCCTGGTGTGCGGTATCACGTCGTTCGCGGCACGCTCGACACGGTTGGCGTGGCGGGCCGCATGCAGGGGCGTTCGAAGTACGGGGCCAAGCGGCCCAAGAAGGCATAGGTCATGCCACGTCGACGAGAGATTCCGAAGCGTGAAGTGCCGGCGGACCCGATCTACGGCAGCCCGCTCGTGACGAAGTTCATCAGCACGATCATGCGGGGCGGCAAGCGGTCGACGGCCGAGCGCATCATGTACAAGGCGCTCGACATCGTGAAGGAGAAGACCTCCGACGACCCCCTGAAGGTGTTCAAGAAGGCGATCGACAACGTGAAGCCCAGCGCTCGAGGTCAAGTCGCGCCGCGTCGGCGGGTCGAACTATCAGGTGCCGGTCGAGGTGAACCCGAACCGTCGTCTGTCGCTCTCGATTCGCTGGCTGTCGAGCTACGCGCGGTCGCGCGGCGACGGGAAGACGATGCAGGAAAAGCTGGCCAACGAGTTCATCGACGCGGCCAACCTGCGCGGCGGCGCCGTCAAGAAGCGCGAAGACACGCACCGGATGGCGGAAGCCAACAAGGCGTTCGCGCACTATCGCTGGTAACGACGATGGCCCGCAAAGTAGCCCTGAATCGTTGTCGCAACATCGGCATCATGGCCCACATCGATGCCGGCAAGACGACGACCACCGAGCGCATCCTGTTCTACACCGGCATCACCTACAAGATCGGTGAGGTTCATGAAGGCACGGCCGTCATGGACTGGATGGAGCAGGAGCAGGAGCGCGGGATCACGATCACGTCGGCCGCGACCACCTGCTTCTGGCGCGACCACCGGATCAACATCATCGACACGCCCGGGCCACGTGGACTTCACGGCCGAGGTCGAGCGCTCGCTGCGCGTGCTCGACGGCGCCGTGGCGGTGTTCGACTCGGTGGCCGGCGTCGAGCCGCAGTCCGAGACGGTCTGGCGGCAGGCCGACAAGTACCGCGTGCCGCGCATCTGCTTCGTCAACAAGATGGACCGGATCGGCGCGGACTTCGACCGGACCTACGAGCAGATTCGCACGAAGCTCCAGGGCAATCCCGTCGCCATCCAGCTGCCGATCGGCAGCGAGGACAAGTTCGTCGGCGTCGTCGACATCGTCAAGATGAAGGCGATTCGCTGGAAGGACGAGACGCTCGGGGCCGATTACATCGTCGAGGACATTCCCGCCGAGCTCCAGGCCGATGGCCCAGGCGCACCGGGAGCACCTCATCGAGAAGGTGAGCGAGGTCGACGACCAGATTCTCGAGAAGTACCTCCACGGCGAGGAGATTCCGGAGGACCGGATCAAGGCGGCCCTGCGCAAGCGGGTCATCGAGTCGGTCCGCAAGGAGGACGCGCCCTTCGTGCCGGTGCTCTGCGGCTCGGCGTTCAAGAACAAGGGCGTGCAGCCGCTGCTCGACGCCGTCGTCGACTACCTGCCGTCGCCGCTCGAAGTTCCGCCGATGGTCGGCCTCGATCCGAACGGCGACGAGGGGGCGCACGATCGAGCGGCCGGCGGCTGACGAGGCGCCGTTCTCCGCGCTGGCGTTCAAGATCATGACCGACCCGTTCGTCGGTCAGCTCACGTTCATCCGCGTCTACTCGGGCTTCATGACGTCCGGCATGTCGGTCTACAACGCGACGAAGCAGAAGACCGAGCGCATCGGCCGGCTCCTGAAGATGCACGCCAACAAGCGTGAGGAGATCAAGGAAGCTGTACGCCGGCGACATCGCCGCCGCCGTCGGGCTGAAGACGGTGTCGACCGGCGACACGATCTGCGACGAGAAGGCCCCGGTCATCCTCGAGGCGATGGACTTTCCCGAGCCGGTCATCTCGCTCGCGATCGAGCCGAAGACGAAGGCCGACCAGGAGAAGCTCGGCATGGGGCTCGCCAAGCTCATGGCCGAGGACCCGACCTTCCGCGTCCAGACCGACCCTGAGACCGGCCAGATCGTCATCGCCGGCATGGGCGAGCTGCACCTCGAGATCATCGTCGACCGGCTGAAGCGCGAGTTCAGCGTCGAGGCATCGGTCGGCAAGCCGCAGGTCGCCTACAAGGAGACGATCACGCGCGGAGCCGAGGGCGAGGGCCGCTACATCAAGCAGACGGGCGGCCGCGGCCAGTACGGCCACGCGAAGATCCGACTGATTCCACGCAAGCCCGGCGAGGGCTACGAGTTCGACAACCAGATCGTCGGCGGCTCGATTCCGCGCGAGTTCATCAAGCCCATCGACCAGGGCATCCGCGAGGCCATGACGACCGGTGTCCTGGCCGGCTACCCGATGGACGACGTCAAGATCGAGCTGTACGACGGCTCGTACCACGACGTGGACTCGAACGAGATGGCCTTCAAGATTGCCGGCTCGATGGCGTTCAAGGATGCCGCCGGGCGGGCGCATCCGGTGCTGCTCGAGCCGGTGATGCGGGTCGAAGTCGTCGTGCCGGAGGAGTACATGGGCGATGTCATCGGCGACATCACCAGCCGGCGCGGGCACATCCAGTCGATGGAGGCCCGCGGTGGCTCGCAGGTGATCAACTCCCGCGTGCCGCTGTCGGAGATGTTCGGATACGCGACCGACCTCGGTCGCGGACGCAGGGCCGGGGTTCGTACTCGATGCACTTCGATCGGTACGAACAGGCGCCCGCGTCGGTGAGCGAGGAGGTCGTGGCGAAGGTGCAGGGCAGATAGAGAGCGAATTATGGCGACACCATTCAGCGAGAAGATTCGAATTCGATTGAAGGCCTACGACTACCGCGTGCTCGATCAGTCGACGACCGAGATCGTCGACACGGCCAAGCGCACCGGTGCCCGGCTGGCCGGTCCCGTGCCGCTGCCGACCGAGAAGAACAAGTGGACGGTGCTCCGGTCGCCGCACGTCGACAAGAAGTCGCGCGAGCAGTTCGAGATCCGGACGCACAAGCGGCTGATCGACATCTTCGAGCCGACGCCGCAGACGGTCGACGCGCTCATGAAACTCGACCTGCCGGCGGGTGTCGACGTCGAGATCAAGGCGTTCGGCAAGGAACACAAGTAGGGGGCGCTGGGCGCTAGGCTCTGGGCGCTAGGGCGCCGAGCCCAGAGCCCAGAGCCCAGAGCCGAGGTTGCAATGGTCACAGGAATCATCGGACGCAAGGTCGGGATGACGCAGCTGTTCTTCGAGCGACGGCACGGTCGTGCCCGGCGACGGTCATCAAGGCCGGCCCCTGCGTCGTCGTCCAGGCGAAGAACGTGCGAGTCGGACGGCTACGAGGCGCGTGCAACTCGGCCTGGTCGACCGACGCCCGCCAAGGCCAACAAGCCGACGGCAGGGCACTTCAAGAAGGCCGGCGTGCCGCCGACGCGAGTGCGCCGGGAGATGCAGGTGGCGCCGGGCGGCGATCCGGTCAAGCCCGGCGACCAGGTGCTCGTCGGCATCTTCACCGCCGGCGAGCGGGTCGACGTCATCGGCACGAGCCGGGGCACGCGGGTTTCAGGGCGTCATGCGGCGCCACAACTTCCGCGGCGGCGCGGCGACGCACGGCTCGATGTTCCACCGCGCGCCCGGGTCGATTGGCGCCTCGTCCTATCCCGTCACGCGTCGTCAAGGGCATGCGGGCCGCCGGGCGCATGGGCAGCGATCGGGTGACGACGCGGAACCTGAAGGTCGTGCGAATCGATGCCGAGAACCACCTGCTCGTCGTTGCGCGGCGCCGTCCCCGGCGCGCCGGGCGGAGTCGTGCTGGTGCGGAGGGCGGTGGCGCGCCAAACCAGAGCCGCAGCCGCAGGCCGAGAAGCGAAGAAGGGCAAGAGGTAGTCATGACGCTTGACGTCGTCAACGCGCGAGAACGAAAAGGTCGGCTCGGTCGATCTGAGCGATGCCGTGTTTGGCGGGCGGGTCGAAGACCGACCTGGTGTGGGAGTCGGTCGTGCGCGCAGAACGCCTCGGAGCGGCGTGGCACCCACATGACCAAGAATCGCGCGCTCGTCAGCGGGCAGCGGCAAGAAGCCCTGGCGGCAGAAGGGAACCGGCCGCGCCCGCGTGGGCGAAATCCGCAACCCGCTCTGGCGCAAGGGCGGCACCGTGTTCGGCCCCCAGCCGCGCAGCTACGACTACGCGCTGCCGAAGAAAGTGGAGCGAGGCGCGCTCCGGGCGGCGCTGCAGGTCAAGCTGCAGAGCGGCGAGGTCACCGTCGTCGACGCAGTTGCACGTCGCCGAGCGGAAGACGAAGGCGGCGGCCGAACTGCTCGCGCGCCTGGGCGCGACGGGCCGGACGCTCGTCGTCGACGTGGCGCCCGACGAGAAGTTCCGCCTGTCGGCGCGCAACATCGCCGGGGTCACGCTCGTGCCGAGCGGCCGGCTGACGGCTCGCGACGTGATGAACACCTCAGCGGATCATCGCGACACGCGCCGCCGTCGAACGCCTGCAGGAGGTGCTGGGATGAACCCGACCGACAGTCATCCGCCGGCCCCTCGTCACCGAAAAGACCACCGTCGCCCGCGAGTCGGGCGAGGTGATCGTGTTCGAGGTCGCGCTCGGGGCCACCAAGGTCGACATCAAGCGCGCGGTCGAGAAGCTGTTCGGGTCGAAGGTGGCCGTCGGTGCGCACCTCGATCGCACACGGGAAGTTCAAGCGGCAGGGCCGCTTCATCGGCCAGCGGTCCGACTGGAAGAAGGCCTGGGTCCGGCTCAAAGAGGGTGAGAAGGTGCCCGAGTTCATGGAGGGGACCTAAGTCATGCCCATTCGCAAGTACAAGCCGACGTCGGCCGGCCGGCGGTTCCAGAGCGTCCAGACGTTCGACGAGATCACGACCGACGAGGCCGTACAAGCCGCTCGTCGAGCCGCTGGGACGGTCCGGTGGCCGGAACAACCGTGGCGAGCTGACGTCGTGGTGGCGCGGCGGCGGTCACAAGCGCAACTACCGTGTCATCGACTTCAAGCGGGACAAGTTCGACATTCCCGGCAAGGTCTCGACGGTCGAGTACGACCCGAACCGGTCGGCGCGAATCGCGCTGGTGACCTACGCCGACGGGGAGAAGCGGTACATCCTGCACCCGCTCGGCCTCAAGGTGGGCGACCCGGTGCTGTCCGGCGAGAGCGCCGACATCCTGCCGGGCAACTGCCTGCCGCTCAAGAACATTCCGCTCGGCACGATGCTGCACAACGTGGAGCTCAAGCCGGGCAAGGGCGGCCAGATCGCGCGGTCGGCCGGGTCGTCGGTGCAGTTGGTCGCCCGCGAGGGCGACTACGCCTCGGTGAAGATGCCGTCGGGCGAGATCCGGCTCATCAACGTCGAGTGTCTGGCCACGATCGGCCAGGTCGGCAACATCGATCACGAGAACGTGTCGATCGGCAAGGCCGGACGCAGCCGCTGGCTGGGCAAGCGCCCGCACGTGCGCGGCGTGGCGATGAACCCGGTCGATCACCCGCTCGGCGGCGGCGAGGGCAAGACCTCCGGCGGCCGGCATCCGGTGACGCCATGGGGCCAGCCGACCAAGGGATACAAGACGCGCCGCAACGGAAGTCGACGGACCGCTTCATCGTGCAGCGGAGAAAGAAGTAGACCATGGGTCGATCATTGAAGAAGGGGCCGTTCATCGACCTGCACCTGCTCGAGAAGGTCGAGGCTATGAACCGCGAGAGCGACCGGCAGGTCATCAAGACGTGGTCGCGCCGGTCCACCGTCGTCCCCGAGATGGTGGGGCACACGATCGCGGTGCACAACGGGAAGAAGTTCATCCCGGTGTACATCACCGAGAACATGGTCGGGCACAAGCTCGGTGAGTTTGCGCCGACGCGGATGTTCAGGGGACACACCACGAAGGCCGAGAAGGCCGCCCAGGTTGCGGCGGCTGGCGGGCCCAAGGGAGGTGCGTGATGGCCGGCGGCCAGGCGACCAAGCGGTACGTGCGGACGTCGGCCCAGAAGGCCGGACTCGTGCTGGACCTCATCCGCGGCTGTGACGTGACGCGGGCGCTGGCGACGCTCCGGTTCTCGCGCAAGGGCATCGCGCGCGACATCGAGAAGCTGCTGCAGTCGGCCGTGGCCAATGCGCAGCAGGTCGAGGGCTTCGGCGGCGACGTCGAGCGGCTCTACGTGGCCGGCTGCTACGCGAACCAGGGGCCGAGCATGAAGCGCATCCGTCCGGCTCCGATGGGCCGGGCCTTCCGGGTGGTCAAGCGGATGGCGCACCTGACGGTGGAGGTGGCCGAGCGGCCGGCCCGTCGAAGGGCACGGCGGGACGGCGCACGGGTCGCGCGCCCGGGGCAGAGGCCGAGTAGTCACGCCGGTCGAGACCGGCGACGAGGAACAGCATGGGTCAGAAAGTACATCCGTACGGATTCCGGCTCGGGTTCAACAAGACCTGGCGCTCGCGGTGGTTCGCCGATCAAGCGACTACGCGAAGCTGCTGCACGAGGATCTGACGCTGCGCGCCGACCTGAAGAAGCGCTTCGCGCACGCCGGCGTGTCGCGCATCGACATCGAGCGGGCCGCGAACAAGCTGAAGATCGACATCCACACCTCGCGGCCGGGCATCATCATCGGCCGCAAGGGGACCGAAGTCGATCGGCTGCGTCAGGAGCTGCACAAGTCGACGAGTCGCGAGGTGTTCATCAACATCCTCGAGATCCAGAAGCCCGAGCTCGACGCCCAGCTCATCGGCGAATCGGTGGCCATGCAGCTCGAGAAGCGCGTGGCGTTCCGTCGCGCCATGCGGAAGGCCGTCGAGTCGGCTCTGCGCTTCGGTGCCCGCGGCATCAAGGTCCGTGTGTCCGGGCGGCTCAACGGGGCCGAGATCGCGCGGTCCGAGTGGTACCTGCACGGCCAGCTGCCGCTGCAGACGCTGCGCGCGGACATCGACTACGGGTTCAGCGAGGCGTTTACGACGTACGGCGCCATCGGCGTGAAGGTGTGGCTGTACAAGGGCGAGCGGCTGTCGCCGCGCGTCGGCCGCGAAGAGGAGTACCGGCAGCCGAGGAGAGCCGCCCGCGCATGATCGCTGCCGGCGTGAGCCGGGGACTGTCCCCGCTCATCAGGGGCTGAACCCCTGGCAGGTTCGAAGGCGGATGTTGTGAGAGAGAGACACGCACCATGTTGATGCCGAAGAAGGTCAAGTACAGGAAGCAGCAGCGCGGCCGCCGCCGCGGCCTGGCGTGGCGCGGCTCGACCGTGGCGTTTGGCGACTACGGGTTGATGTCGCTCGAGCGGTGCTGGCTGACCGATCGACAGATCGAGGCCGCTCGTGTCGCGCTCACCCGTGGCATCAAGCGGGGCGGCAAGGTCTGGATTCGCGTCTTCCCGGACAAGCCCATCACCAAGAAGCCGCAGGAAACCCGGATGGGCAAGGGCAAGGGCGCGCCCGAGAGCTGGGTGGCGGTCGTCAAGCCGGGCCGGATCCTGTTCGAGATGGAGGGCATCGGTCTGGCCGACGCCAAGCATGCCATGCGTCTGGCGGCCGCGAAGCTGCCGATGAAGACGCGGTTTGCGACGCGGTTTGCCGAGGAGCAAGCGTCATGAAGGTGACCGAGCAGTTGGCGGAGCTTCGCGGCCTGCCGGCCGAGGACCTGCGGGCAGCGGGCGCGGGATCTCGACGACCAGGTGTTCCGGCTGCGCATGCAGCAGTCGATGGGGCAGGAAGAGTCGGGGCAACAAGATGCGCCCGTTGCGCCGCGAGCTGGCTCGCGTCAAGACCGTGCTGCGCGAGAAGGGCGTCAGGGACTGAGCGATGGCGAAAGTTGAGATTCGTCGGCAAGGTCGTCAGCAACAAGATGGACAAGAGCGTGGTGGTGACCGTGGAGCGGCCGGTGCGCCATGAGGTGTACGGCAAGCAGCAGCGGCTGACGTCCCGCTTCATGGCCCATGACGAGAAGAACGAGGCCAAGGTGGGCGACACGGTGGCCATCGCGCTGTCGCGTCCGCTCAGCCGCCGCAAGCGGTGGGTCGTGACGCGTGTCGTCGAACGGGCGCGTGGGGTCTAGGGAGAGAGGCCGACCATGATTCAGATGCGATCGATTCTCGACGTCGCCGACAATTCCGGCGCGCGCAAGATCTCGGTGATCAACCCGATCGGCGGGTCGACCGGGCGCTACGCGCGCATCGGGGACATCGTGACGGCGTCGGTCAAGGAAGCGACGCCGGACGCGACGGTCAAGAAGGGCCAGGTCGTCAAGGCGGTCATCGTCAGGACGCGCAAGGAGCTGCGCCGGAAGGACGGCAGCTACATCCGGTTCGACCGCAACGCCGCCGTGCTCATCAGCCCGGAAGGGGAGCCGATCGGCACGCGCGTCTTCGGGCCGGTGGCGCGCGAGCTGCGCGAGCGCCGCTTCATGAAGATCATCTCGCTCGCGCCGGAGGTGCTCTAGGTCATGGCTGTCGCACTGCCGATTCGGCGCAACGACAACGTCGTGGTGATCGCCGGGCGCGATCGCGGCAAGCGCGGCCGCGTCCTGCGCGTCATCCCGGAGAAGACGCGCGTGGTGATCGAGGGCGTCAACTTCGTCAAACGCCACACGCGGCCCAACCCGCAGCGGAACATCAAAGGCGGCATCGTGGAGCGGGAGGCCAGCCTCCACGTGTCCAACGTGCAGCTCGTGTGCCCGGAGTGCTCGGAGCCGACGCGCATCGGCCGCCGGCTGCTCGACGACGGGCGTCGCGTGCGGTTCTGCCGCAAGTGCAATGGAGTGGTCGACAAATGAACCGGCTGAAGGAGCGGTACCTCACCGACGTCGTGCCCGCGCTCCGCAAGGAGTTCGGCTACACCAACGTCATGGCGGTTCCACGCATCACCAAGATCGTCGTCAACATGGGCCTGGGTGAGGGGACCCAGAACGCCAAGGTCGTCGACACCGGGGCCGACGAGCTCGGCAAGATCACCGGCCAGAAGGCCGTGATCACCCGGGCGAAGAAGTCGATCGCGCAGTTCAAGCTGCGCCAGGGCATGCCCGTCGGCGCGATGGTCACCTTGCGCGGCGATCGGATGTTCGAGTTCCTCGACCGGCTGGTGGCCGTGGCGCTGCCGCGCGTGCGGGACTTCCGCGGCGTGTCGGCGCGCGGGTTCGACGGGCGCGGCAACTTCACGATGGGGCTGCGCGACCAGCTCATGTTCGCCGAGATCGACTACCTCAAGGTGGACACCTCGCGCGGCATGAACATCTCCGTCGTGACGACGGCCAGGACGGACGAGGAAGCGCGGCGGCTGCTGCAGCTGATGGGCATGCCGTTCCGGCAGAACTAGGCGCCAGGGCGGCGAAGAGGACATCGATGGCGACGACAGCAAAGAGCGTGAAAGACACGAGCCGGACGCCGAAGTACGGCATCCGCAAGCGAAACCGGTGCGGCCGCTGCGGCCGCCCGCGGGCCTACCTGCGGAAGTTCGGGCTCTGCAGGCTGTGTTTCCGTGAGCTGGCGCTGCGCGGCGAGGTCGCCGGCGTCATCAAGAGCAGTTGGTAGACGGACCGCGCCGGGCGTTGACGCGACGCCCCGGTCCGCCGTGGACAGTTTTCGCAGTGCGCTGAGAGGCAGAAAGAGTATGACCGACCCGATCGCAGATATGCTCACCCGGATTCGCAACGCGGTCACCGCGCGGCATCAGAGGGTGGACATTCCGGCCTCGCGATTCAAGACCGAGATTGCCCGCATCCTCGAGAAGGAAGGCTACATCCACGGGTTCAAGCTCGTGGACAGCGCCGACAGCGGCCCCGCGGTCATCCGCATCGTGCTCAAGTACGGCCCCCGCGGCGAGAAGGTGATTTCCGGCCTCGAGCGCGTGAGCCGCCCCGGCCGCCGCGTGTACTTCGGACGTGACGAGGTTCCGCGCGTCATGGGCGGGCTCGGCACGAGCATTCTGACGACCTCCCGCGGGGTGATGACCGGCGAGGACGCCATGCGGGCCGGGGTTGGTGGAGAGGTCCTCTGCAACGTGTGGTAGCCCTGGCGCCGCAGGGCGCTGGATCGGCACCGTAGGTGGTCGGAGAAATCGTTATGTCACGAATTGGCAAGAAACCCATTCCCCTCCCCAAGGGCGTCACCGTCAAGGTGGAGCCCGGTGTGGTCGAGGTCAAGGGGCCGAAGGGCACCCTCAAGCAGCTCGTGCCGCCCGGCGTGCGCTTCGAGCTCAACGGCACGGATCTCGAGGCCCGTCTCGAACGCGAGGATCCGGCGCTCGGGAAGTTCCATGGGCTCGCGCGAAGCCTGATGGCCAATGCCGTTGCCGGCGTGACGACCGGCTTCAAGAAGGAGCTCGACATCGTCGGCGTCGGCTACCGTGCCGAGCTCAAGGGCAAGCAGGTGACCTTCGCGCTCGGGTACTCGCACCCGATCGTGTTCGACATTCCGGCGGGAATCGATATCGCCATCGACAAGCAGACGCACATCACCGTGACGGGTATCGACCGGCAGCTGGTGGGCCAGGTGGCGGCCAACATCCGCCAGATGCGCCGGCCAGACCCCTACAAGCAGAAGGGCGTTCGGTACACCGGTGAAGTGCTCAAGAAGAAGGTCGGGAAGACGGGAGCCTGAAGTATGAAGGTGCGAACCAAGAAGGACCGTCGGGAACGGATTCGCCTGCGGCAGCGGAAGCGGATTACCGGAACGGCCGAACGGCCGCGTGTGTCGGTGTTCCGGTCGGTTGCGCACATCTACGTGCAGGCGATCGACGACATGGCAGGGCGGACGCTCTTGTCGGCGGCCAGCACGGAGCCGGCGCTCAAGGCGACGTTCACGGGCACGACCCGAGGCGGCAATCTCGCCGGCGCCGAGGCGCTCGGGCAGGTGCTGGCCGAGCGGCTCAAGGCCAAGGGCATCACGCGCGTCGTCTTCGACCGGGGCGGCAACCTGTACCACGGCCGGATCAAGGCCGTCGCAGACGCCGCCCGAAAGGCCGGTCTCGAGTTCTAGGTGGATTGGGAGAACTGAGGAATCGATATGCTGTACGGTCGCGAGAAGATTGACCCGTCTGAGCTCGAGCTGAAGGACCAGGTGGTGTCGATCAGCCGCGTGACGAAGGTCGTCAAAGGCGGCAAGAACCTGAGCTTCAGCGCGCTCGTCGTCGTGGGTGACGGGCACGGCGTCGTGGGTTTCGGCACCGGGAAGGCCAAGGAAGTCCCGTCGGCCATCCGGAAGGCGATCGAGGCGGCCAAGAAGGCGCTCGTGCGCGTGCCGATGACCGGGACGACCATTCCGCATCCGATCGTGGGGCGGTTCGGGGCCGGTTCGGTGCTGCTCAAGCCGGCGCCAGACGGCACCGGCATCATCGCCGGGGGCGCCGTGCGCGCGGTCGTCGAGTCGGCGGGCATCAGCAACGTGCTCACCAAGTCGCTCGGGTCGGCCAATGCGCACAACGTCGTGCGCGCGACCTTCGCGGCACTGACTGAACTGCGCGACCCGGCCAAGGTGGCGCGGCTGCGTGGCAAGGATGTCGAGACGCTCGTGGGCACGAACTCCTAGCCGTGGGAACGGATGTCATGAAGACGCTGAAGGTCACACAGATTCGAAGCACGATTGGCTTCGATAAGAAGCAGGAGTTGGCGCTCCGCGGTCTCGGGCTCCGCCGTATCCGGCACTCGGTCGAGGTGGCCGACACGCCGTCGGCGCGCGGGCTGATTCTCCGTGTGCGCCACCTGGTGAAGGTCGAAGGGGAGTAGGTCGATGTCGCTCAACAAGCTGAAGCCGCCCAAGGGCGCCAAGCACGCCAAGAAGCGCGTGGGCCGGGGCCCCGGGTCGGGGCACGGCAAGACGGCCAGCCGCGGGCACAAGGGGGCCCAGTCGCGTTCGGGCTTCCGCCGGAAGCGCGGGTTCGAGGGCGGCCAGATGCCGCTGCATCGCCGCGTGCCGAAGCGGGGCTTCACGAACCCGTTCCGCGTGGAATACGCGGTCGTCAACCTCGACACGCTGGTCGAGGTGTTCGAGGACGGTTCGTCGGTGACGCCCGAGCTGCTCCACGAGCGCGGGCTCGTGCGTGACGCCCGGAAGCCGGTGAAGGTGCTGGGACGCGGCGACGTCTCGAAGAAGCTCACGGTCAAGGCCCACAAGTTCAGCGGGTCCGCCGTGAAGAAGATCACCGAGGCCGGCGGTGCGGCCGAAACCATAGGAGGACACTCGGACGCCCCGGCCAGTTAGCGGCTCGGCGAGTGCATCATGGAGAGTCTCAAGAACATCTTTGCCATCCCGGAGCTGCGGAAGCGGGTGCTGTACACGTTCGGCATCCTCGCGATCTACCGGGTGGGCGGGCACGTGCCGACGCCGGGCATCAATGCCACCGCGTTGACACAGCTCACCGAACAGCAGGCAAGCAACCTGTTCGGTCTGTACGACATGTTCTCAGGCTACAACCTGAGTCAGATGACCGTGTTTGCCCTTGGGGTCATGCCGTACATCAGCGCGTCCATCATCCTGCAGCTGCTCACGGTGGTCTGGCCCTATCTCGAGCGCCTGTCGAAGGAAGGCGAGCTCGGCCGTCGCAAGATCACGCAGTACACGCGGTACGGCACGATTCTCATCAGCGTCGTGCAGTCGCTCGGCATTGCCGTCTTCCTCGAGAACCTGACGCAGACGACCGGCGGGCTGCCGATCGTGTACGCTCCCGGGTTGGGCTTCAAGCTGATGACGGTGCTGACGCTCACGACCGGGTCGGTCCTGGTCATGTGGCTCGGCGAGCAGATCACCGAACGCGGCATCGGCAACGGCATGTCGCTGCTCATCTACGCGGGCATCGTCGTCGGCCTGCCGAGGGCGGCCCTGGCCACGGTCGGCCAGTTGCAGACCAACCAGATCGGGCTGCTCGGCCTGGCCATCCTCCTGGCGCTCATGGTCGCCGTCGTGGCGGCCGTCGTGTTCGTCGAACGGGGCCACCGTCGGGTGCCCGTCCAGTACGCGCGGCGCATGGTGGGCCGGCGCATGTACGGCGGCGCGAGCACGCACATTCCGCTGAAGGTGAACACGGGCGGCGTCATGCCAGTCATCTTCGCGTCGTCGATTCTGGCGTTTCCGCAGACCCTGGCGCCCATGTTCCCGGCAGACGGGATGGTCGCGCGCGTGATTGCCCAGTTCTCGATGGGCTATCCGCTCTACAACCTCTTCTACGTCGGGCTCATCATCTTTTTCGCGTATTTCTACACGGCGATCATCTTCAACCCGGATGACGTGGCCGAGAACATGCGCAAGTACGGCGGGTTCGTGCCGGGTATCCGGCCGGGCAAGCGGACAGCCGAGCACATCGACGGCATCCTGGCCAGGGTCACGGCGGCCGGGGCGGTGTACCTGGCGATCATCGCGCTCATTCCGGAGTTCCTGCTCACCGGATTCAAGGTGCAGCCCATTCCGTTCATCGGCGATCAGCTGGATGCGGCGCTCCCGTCGTTCATCACGGAGGGGTTGAACGTCCAGTTCTACTTCGGCGGCACGTCGCTGCTCATCATCGTCGGGGTGGCGATGGACACGGTGCAGCAGGTGGAGTCGCAGTTGATCATGCGGCACTACGACGGGTTCATGAAGAAGACCCGCATCCGCGGCCGCCGCAGTTGAGGTGTACGGGCGGGCGATGGCTGTGAGACTCGTCGTGCTGGGGCCCCCGGGGGCCGGCAAAGGAACGCAGGCGGAGCGGTTTGCGCGCGAGCGGGGCGTGCCGAAGATCTCGACCGGAGACATCCTCCGGGAGGCCGTGCAGAGCGGGTCCGAGCTCGGACGCGCCGCGCGGGCCATCATGGAGACCGGCCGGCTCGTCAGCGACGAGCTGATGATCGGCATCGTGGGTGAGCGGCTGGAACGGACGGACGCCCGTCGGGGATTCGTGCTCGACGGGTTTCCACGCACGGTGGCGCAGGCCAAGGCGCTGGATCGGATGCTCGACGAAGACGCGCCACTGGCCGTCATCGACATCGAGGTGCCCGAAGAGGCCATTGTCAGGCGGTTGAGCGCCCGCCGGATTTGTGCGTCGTGCGGGTGGACGGCGGTTCCGGGCGCGGCCTCGTGCAGCCGGTGCGGGGGCGCGCTCGTGCAGCGGCGCGACGACGTGGAGGATGTGGTGCGTGAGCGGTTGGGCGTGTACGAGCGGGACACGCAGCAGCTCGTCGACTTCTACCGCGACCGTCCCACGTTCAGGTCGGTCGACGGCGACCAGTCGCCCGACGCCGTGGCTGCCGACATCGCGGCGGCCGTGGCGGCGGCGGTAAGGGGGCACGAGTGATCGCGTACCGCTCGGCGCGTGAAATCGAGCGCATGCGGCAGGCGAACCAGCTGGTGACACGCGTGCTGGAGTCGCTCGCGGCGGCCGCCGAGCCGGGCGTGTCGACGGCCGAACTGGACGCGCTCGCCGAGGAGCAGATCCGGAGCGCTGGGGCCGAACCGGCGTTCAAGGGGTATCGGGGGTTTCCAGGAACCCTGTGCGTCTCGATCAATGACGAGGTCGTGCACGGCATTCCGTCGAGGTCGCGGGTGCTGAAGGCCGGCGACATCGTCTCGCTCGACGTCGGCGCCCGCCTCGACGGGTACTACGGCGACAGTGCCGTGACGGTCGCCGTCGGCGACGTGCCGGCCGCGACGCAGTCGCTGCTCGCGGTGACCCGGGAAGCGCTCGAGCGCGGCATCGCGCAGGCGACCGCTGGCGGCAGGCTGTCGGACATCAGTCATGCCATCCAGGCGTGGGTGGAAGGACACGGGTTTTCGATCGTCCGGGAATTCGTCGGGCACGGCATCGGGGAACAACTGCACGAGGAGCCGCAGATCCCCAACTACGGCCAGCCGGGCCGAGGGCCCAGGCTTGCCGAAGGCATGGTTCTCGCCATCGAGCCGATGGTGGCGATGGGGAAGCCGCAGACGCGGGTCCTTGCCGACGGCTGGACGGCGGTCACGCGTGACGGCAGTCTGGCGGCCCACTTCGAGCACACCGTGGCCGTGACGGCTGCCGGGCCGGTGGTGCTGACCTCGCCGAGCGGAAGCACGGTGGGGGCGGCCGTGCAGAAGTGAGACGGGTGTGCCGGCGACCGTCGAAGGGACTGTGCTGGCGGTGCTGCCAAGGGCGCTCTATCGCGTCGGGATCGACGGCGGGCGCGAAGTGACGGCGCACGCGGCCGGCGGCACGGGCCGCAATTTCGTGCGGCTCGTCGTGGGTGACCGCGTGGTGGTGGCGCTCAGCGCGCGGGACGTCGGGCGCGGCCGGATCGTCAGACGGCGGCCGGCACGATGAGGACAGGGAAAGAAGGGCGGCGATGAAAGTCAGAGCTTCGGTGAAGCGAATCTGCGTGAAGTGCAAGATCGTGCGTCGACGGGGCGTCGTGCGCGTGATCTGCACGAATCAGAAACACAAGCAGCGGCAGGGATGAGGTAGCGAGAACCATGGCTCGAATTGCAGGCGTTGATCTTCCGCGCACGAAGCGCGTCGAAGTGGGCCTTACGTACATCTACGGCATCGGCCGGAAACGGTCGTCGGACATCCTGACCGAGGCTGGCGTCTCGCCGGCCATCCGCGTCAAGGACCTGTCGGAGGACGACGTCCGGAAGATCAGCCGCGTGATCGAAGAGCAGGGGCGGGTCGAGGGCGACCTGCGCAAGGAGATTTCGCTCAACATCAAGCGCCTGGTCGAGATTGGCAGCTATCGCGGGTCGCGCCACCGGCGGAATCTGCCGGCTCACGGCCAGCGTACCCGCACGAACGCTCGGACGCGCAAGGGGCCGCGCCGGGGCGCGATTGCCCGAAAGAAGACGGAGTAGCAACGCATGGCCAAGACACCGCAAGACTCGGCAACCCCCGAATCGGGCAAGCCGGCGCGCCGCAAGAAGGCGTTCAAGAAGAAGGGCGAGAAGCGCATCGTCCACCATGGGGTGGCGCACATTCAGGCGTCCTTCAACAACACGGTCATCACCATTGCCGACGCCGAGGGCAACGTCGTGGCCTGGTCGAGCGCGGGTGGGATCGGGTTCAAAGGGTCCCGCAAGGGCACGCCGTTTGCCGCCACGCAGGCCGCGATGAACGCCGGCAACGCCGCCAAGGCGTACGGCATGCGGTCGCTCGAGGTGCGGGTCAAGGGGCCGGGCGCCGGACGTGAGTCCGCCGTGCGCGCGCTGCAGACGGTGGGGCTCGAGGTGAAGTCGATTCGGGACGTGACGCCGATTCCCCACAACGGCTGCCGGCCTCCGAAGCGGAGGAGAGTCTAGATGGCGAGATACATCGGCCCGGTGTGCCGGCTGTGCCGGCGCGAGGGCATGAAGTTGTTCCTCAAGGGCGAACGCTGCTACACGGACAAGTGCGCGATCGAGAAGCGCAACGTGCCGCCTGGGCAGCACGGCCGGTCGCGGCGCCAGAAGGTCGTGGGCTACGGCGTGCAGTTGCGCGAGAAGCAGAAGGTCAAGCGCACCTACGGCGTGCTCGAGAACCAGTTCCGGCGTTATTTCGAGGCCGCCGACCGGCAGAAGGGCATCACGGGCGAACTGCTCCTGCAGGCCCTCGAACGCCGGCTCGACAACGTCATCTACCGGCTGGGCTTCGCCACCTCGCGGGCGCAGGCGCGGCAACTGGTGCGCCACGGTCATTTCACCGTCAACGGTCGCAAGGTGGACATTCCGTCGTACCCGGTGCGGGCCGGAGATACCGTGACCGTGCGGTCGTCGAGCGGCGAGAATCCCACCATCGTGCATGCGATGGAGGAAGTGAAGGGACGTGGGATTCCCGAGTGGCTGCTGCTCGATGCGGACAAGAAGGCGGGCACGATCTCGTCGCTGCCGACGCGCGAGCAGATCAACCTGCCCGTGCAGGAGCAGCTGATCGTCGAGTTGTATTCGAAGTAAGACTGGGCGCACAGCGCCAAGTGTCAAGAGCCCAGGGCCCTTTTCAGGCCTGGGATGCCAGGTGCCGGCCCGCAGCTTTCAGACCTGCGGCGGGAGGCCGGTGCCCCGATGATGCAGGTCTGGCGGCCGGGAACCCGGCTCGCAGGCGAAAGGACAGTGACGATGCTCTGGAAGGGATTTCAAAGACCGAAGCGGCTCGAGTTCGAGCGCGAGACATTGACGGACCGGTTCGGGCGTTTCTATGCCCAGCCGTTCGAGCGCGGGTTCGGCACGACCGTCGGCAACGCCATGCGGCGCGTGCTGCTCTCGTCGATCGAAGGCGCGGCCGTGACGGCCGTCAAGATCGAGGGCGTGCTGCACGAGTTCTCGCCCATTCAGGGCGTGGTTGAGGACGCGACCGACATCATCCTCAATCTCAAGCAGATTCCGATCAAGGTGCATTCGGAGCATGCCAAGACGCTGGCGCTCAGGGCGACCAAGCCGGGCGAGGTGCGGGCGCGCGACATCGAGGTCGATGCGGACGTCGAGATCCTCGAACCGGATGCGCACATCGCCACGGTGAGCGAGGGCGGCAAGCTCGAGATGGAGCTGCGCCTCAAGCGGGGCCGCGGCTACGTCGCCGCCGACAAGAACTTCGACGAGGATCTGGGCATCGGGTGGATTCCGGTCGACTCCGTCCACTCGCCGGTCAAGAAGGTCAACTACATCGTGGAGGCCGCGCGAATCGGCCAGACGACCGACTACGACAAGTTGACCGTCGAGGTGTGGACCAACGGCGCCGTGACGCCGCGTGATGCCGTGTCGCTCGCGGCGAAGCTCATCCGCGATCACTTCACGATCTTCGTGGGAGTCGACGACGCCGGCGACTCGCCGCTCGAGCGGTCGGCCGACCAGCCGGCCTCGGCCGTCAACGAGCACCTCGATAAGAGCGTCGAGGAGCTCGAGCTGTCGGTGCGGTCGTACAACTGCCTCAAGAACGCCAACATCCGGACGCTGCGCGAGCTCGTGCAGAAGACGGAGGGCGAGATGCTGAAGACGAAGAACTTCGGCCGCAAGTCCCTCAATGAGATCAAGGAGATCCTGAACGAGATGGGTCTGGGTCTTGGCATGCGGATCGACCAGGCGGCCGGGCAGGACTGAACGGCTTCGCCTGAATACGGGGCCGAGAGCCAACACAGGAATGAACAATGCGTCACAGAGTTGCACACCGTAAGCTGGGCCGCGTCACCGAGCATCGAATCTCGATGCTGCGCAATCAGGCGACCGCACTCATCCGGCACGAGCACGTGGAGACCACCGTCCCCAAGGCCAAGGAGCTCCGCCCGTTCGTCGAGCGGCTCATCAGCGTGGCCAAGCGGAGCCTGGATGCGCCGGAGGGCAGCGCCAGGGGCGTGACGGCTCGTCGGACCGTGGCGCGCGACATCGCCGACCGGACGGTGGTGCGGAAGCTGTTCGACACGATCGCACCGCGCTACGTCGAACGCCCGGGCGGGTATACCCGCCTGCTCCGGTTGGGTTATCGGCGGGGTGACAGCGCCGAGATGGCCCTCGTCGAGCTCATCGGCAGCGAGTACGACCCGAACCTCGCCAGAGGGGCCGACAAAGGCGCCGAGGCCGCGTCTGACGCGCCGAAGAAGAAGACCGTCGGTGGGCGGCTCCGTGAGGCCCTCGGCGGCCGCCGGAAGAAGGATGACGGCGACGGCGCCAAGGCGAAAGCCGACAAGCAAGCCAAGGGCGCGGGCAAGAAGGTCACCACACCGCGCAAGGCCGGAGGCAGCTAGCATCTGGAATCTGGGATCTGGGATCTGGGATCTGGAGCCGTTTCGGTGTAGCCGGCCGGAAACGGCTCAAGCGGTTTGCAGGAAGCGCCTACCGAGACGGTGGGGGAGATTTGCACAGGAGGGGGACGGGTCTTGCTCGCGCAAGCGAGACCCGTCCCCCTCCTGTGCAAATCTCCCCCACCCGTGCCGCTACAGAGAACTGCAAACCGCCATAGGAGCGTCTAGAATCCAGATATCCAGATGCCTCCAGATTCCGGATTTCAGAATCCAGGTTCAGCGGCCGCAGTCCTGGCCGTCGCTGGTCTTGCCGCCTGGCTTCAGGTGGCGTGGCCGGCGTTCGAGCCCATCCAGGCGGACCTCCTGGGCCGTGGCGGCACGCTCGTCAACGCGTGGGCAGACATCGATCTCGACGGCGACCCCGACCTCTTCGTCGGTTTTGCCGGTGAGCCCAATCGGCTGTACCGCAACGACCGCGGCACCCTCGTGGATGTCGCCGCGGCGCAGGGGCTGGCCGAACCTCGCGCGACACGCGCGGGCGCGTGGGGCGATTTCGATGGTGACGGAGACCCCGATCTTCTCATCGGTTTCGCACCCGGCGACAACTCCGTCCTGAAGCTCTATCGCAACGACCGCACGACGTTTACTGACGTGACCGGCCCGTCGGGCCTCGCCAGGGATGGCGGAGCCGTCAGGCAGCCGGTGTGGGTGGACATCGACGGCGACGGGGACCTCGACCTCTTCGTGGCCTTTCGCGACGGTCCGAACGCGATGTTCCGGAACACCGACGGGCGCTTTGAGGACGTCGCGCCCGCCCTCGGGCTCGATGACGCCAGGAGGAGCGTGGGCGCCGTCTGGTTCGATGCGGACGCCGACGGCGATCTCGATCTGTACGTCGCGAACATGGACGGCGACCCGAACGGTCTCTTCATCAATCCGCTGCGCCGGCCCGGGGAGTCCGGGGCTTCGGTTGCCCTGTCGGCCCGGTTCGCTGACGTGGCGGCGGAGGCCGGCCTTGCCTGGGGTGGCCGTGCTCCGCGAGACCCGCAGAACGGCACGGTCCGCCCGTGCGCGGCCGACGTCAATGGCGACGGCCGGCTCGACCTCTTCCTGGCGAACTATGGCCCGAATGGGCTCTTCCTCAACCGCGGAGGTGGCCGCTGGGAGGACGTGTCGAAGTCGTGGGGCATCGCCATCGATGGCCGCTACGACACCTGCGCTTTTGCCGACGTCGATCACGACGGATGGCTCGACCTGTACGTGAACGGCACGTTCACCGGCGGCACGCAGTATCCGGACTACCTCTTTCGTGGCCGGGGCGACCGCTTCGACGACGTGACGCCCGAGTCGGTGAGGCGGCTCCAGGCCGACCACGGGGCGGCCTGGGCCGATCTCGATGGCGACGGCGACCTGGACCTCGCGCTCACCGGTGCGAGGCCCGACGGCATGCATCTGGTGATGCAGAACGAGCTACCGGCCGAGGCGGCGGCCAGGTCGCTGTTTGTGCGGGTCACGCTCGCTCGCGGCGGGTCCTGCCCGGGTGCGGAGGTCCGGCTCACTGAACCCGGTCTGCCGCCGCGCCGGATGCAGACGCGCCACGTGGATGCCGGCTCCGGCTACGACGCGCAGAACGACCTCCCCGTGCATTTCGGCCTGTCCTCCTCCGGCCGCGTGGACATCGAGGTCACCTGTTCGTCGGCCCCGCGCGGAGCCGGCTGGCGTGCGGTGGGTGTCGATCCCGGCGACTACCGGGGCCGGGCACTGGTCGCGGTCGTCGGCGGGGTCGCGGGCGCCTCCGGGTCGGGCGATAGAATGCCGGAGCGATGACCGACTCGACATTCGATCCGCCGACGCTCGACGACTTCCGGGCCGCCCGGGCACGGATGACGCCGCACGTCCATCACACGCCGCTGCTGCCGTCCCGGACACTCAGCGAGATGACCGGGTTCGACGTGCGCCTCAAGGCCGAACTGTTCCAGCGCACCGGGTCGTACAAGATCCGGGGCCCGCTCAACAAGTTCAGTTTTCTGACCGAGGAGGAGAGGCGACGCGGCGTCATCTGTTCGTCGGCCGGCAATCACGCACAGGGTGTGGCGCTGGCCGCGCGCATCCACGGCATCCGGGCGGTAGTCTGCATGGCCGAGAACGCTACGCCCTCGAAGATAGAGGCGACGCGGGCGTACGGCGCCGAAGTGGTGCTCCACGGCCGCATCTGGGACGAAGCCAACGAGAAGGCGAAAGAGCTCGTTGCCGAGCGCGGCTACACCTACATTCATCCGTTCGACGACCTGCAGCTCATCACCGGGCAGGGCACCGTTGGCCTGGAGATCGTCGAGGACTGGCCGGAAGTGGATGCCGTCGTTGTGCCGATCGGGGGCGGCGGGCTCATCTCCGGCGTTTCGATGGCGGTCAAGGCCGCCAACCCCGCGGCGCGCGTCGTCGGCGTGGAGTCGTCGGACGGCCCGGCCATGAAGCGGAGCGTCGAGGCTGGCCGGCTCGTGACGCTCGACAGGGTCGATACGGTGATCGACGGCCTCCGGGTCAAACGCGTCGGCGAGAAGACGTTCGAGGTCGTTCGACGGTTCGTGGACGAGATCGTCACCCTGCCCGATCGCGACATCTTCGGTGCCGTCGTCTGGGTGATGCACTACGCGAAGCTCGTGCCGGAGGGCGCCGCGGCGTCCACGGTGGGCGCGCTGCTGCACAGCCTCGTCGACCTGCCGGCCGGCTCGAAGGTCGTCTGCGTCCTGAGCGGCGGCAACCTCAATCTGGACCGACTCCGCGGGCTGGAGTGGAATTGAGATTCGCGCAGAGAGGATAGAAGGACCGGAGGAGCCCCTTCGTAGGGGCGCGGCGGCCGAGACGGCGCCTCGCCGCGCTTACCAGAATCCGGTCCGCGAGCAGGCCGACGCTCACGGCGTACGAGTTGGAGCAGTTGTAGTCGAGGATCGACTCGTAGTTGCGATACACGAGGAAGTGCCGTCGTGTGCCGCGGACGAGCGACGCACTCATGTCGGCGCTCGGGAGGTCCGCCCCGCCGGCCAGCGTCACGCCCAGACGTCGCCACTCGTCGAGCGGGCGCGCCACCGTCATCTGCTGAATCGCCTGGCACCCGCGCTGTCGCATCGGCACCTCGCGGCCGATCCGATCGAGCACGTCACGGGTGACACGGACCTCCCGGCCCCAGCGCTCTCCGGTCGTCCAGCCGGCGTTGACCAGGTAGTTGGCGATCGACGCGAAGACGTCCGCCTGGCTCGTCCAGATGTCCGCCCGGCCGTCGCCGTCGAAGTCCACGGCGTGCTTGAGGTAGCTCGACGGCATGAACTGCGGCTGGCCCATGGCGCCGGCCCAGGACCCCTTCATGTCATCGAGGCCGATGTGGCCCTGGTCGAGAATCGCGAGGGCGTGGAAGATCTCCTCGCGGAAGAGCCGCCGGCGTCCGTCGTAGGCGAGTGTCACGAGCGCCGTCACCGTGGGATAGGTGCCCGTGAACCGGCCGAAGCTCGACTCCAGCCCCCAGACCGACACCAGCATCGGCACCGGCACGCCGTACCGGGTCGCGACGCGCTCGAGCGTCTGGCGATGGCGCGCCTGCATGTCGCGCGCCGTGCGCACCGACCTCGGGGTCACCCAGCCGGCCACGTAGTCGTCGAGGCTTCGCGTCTGTTCGGGCTGCGCGCGGTCGCGGGCGACGACGACGGTCTCTGGCGCCTCGATGCCCGACAGGGCCGCGTCGACGACGGCGACGCTGACGCCGCGTGTCAGGGCCTCGGCGCGCAGCTCGGCCAGCCAGTCGGCGAAGGGCACGGACTCGGGCGCCGGCGTCTGCTGAGCGGCGAGTGTGGCAATCGCCAGGACACCAGCCACGAGCCGGAGACCGAAGGAAGCCGGGATCATCACTGCGCCTTCAGAGTACGGGACGTCCGCGCCGCGTGCAAGCCAGGCCGGCGAGGTGGTCGACGGCCGCTATTCGGCGCGGAGCGCTTCGGCCGGGAAGACCGCCGCCGCTCGCCGCGCGGGACCGACGCCGGCCGCAATGCCGACCAGCACGAGGATCGTGACGGCGGCAGCCGCAGTGACGAGAGAAATGTGGGGTTCGGCGCCGTCGGGAATCGCCGGAATCCACGACACGACCTGCGTGAGCACCCAGGCCCCCGCGATGCCGGAGAGGCCGCCAATGAGCGTGATGGCCAGCGCCTCGATGAGGAAGCCGACGAAGATGTCTCCGCGCGTGGCGCCCACGGCCCGCCGGACGCCGATTTCCTGGGTCCGCTCGCGAACTGACACGAGCAGGACGTTGGCCACGCCAACCGCGCCCACGAATAACCCGATGCCGCCGACCAGCCCGACGAGCAGCTTCAGCCCGTTGATGATGAGGTTCATCTCCCGAAGCCGGTCGAACGTCGTGGTGAACGTCAGCTGCCCTGACGTCCGGCCCAACCGCTGCTGGCGGCGTTCGAGAATCCCGCGCGCGTCGGCCACGGCCGCCGCGGCATCGTCCGGTTCCCGCAGGCGCAACGCCAGGCTGCTCGCTGTCTCATTGCCGCGGAAGACCGCTGCCACAGTCTCGAAGGGCACGTAGATCAACTGGTCCTGAGACGATCGGAATTCACCCTCCGGTTCGCCGACAAACTCCAGCAACCCGACCACCTGGAAGGGCCAGTTGCCCAGCACCACGATCTCGCCGACGGGATCCTCTCCACCGAAGATCTGCCGGGCGACGCGGCCGCCGAGCACCGCGACCCGCGCGCTCTCGAGATGCTCCTCGACCAGGGGCAGCCGCCCCCGCGCGATGGTGAGGCCCTGCATGTCGAACGCCGAAGAGGTGACGCCGCGGACCTGGACGGAGAGGCCGCGCGAGACGTTGCGCACGACCAGTCCGCCGTCGCTCGTCCGGGCGACCGACATCCCCTGGACGACCACGCCTCGGACGACCGCACTCGCCGAGTTCTCTGCGGCCACCAGGTCGAAATAGCCGCTCGTCCGCAGCACGGCGTCCGCGTCGTCGGGCCGGAGCGTCAGGGGGAAGCCGATCGGATCGCCTGTCGACGGATCGGGATCCACCCGCACCTGGACGATGTTGCCACCGGCGGAGTTGAACGTGCTGAGCGCCATGCGGTGCAGGCCGGAGACGACGGCCACGAGCAGGACGACCGCCGTGATGCCCGTGGCGATGCCGAAGGCGGACAGGGCCGCCTGCAGGCGGCGGCCTTTCAGACTCGCACCGGCCTCGACGAGCAGCGAACCGATGACGATCCAGCGCCGCCCCCGGCTGCGGGTAGTCACTGTCCCTCCTCACGACACAGAATCGTGTCGCCGACGTCGAGGCCAGAAGTGATCTCCACCCGGTCCTCGGATACCACGCCCAGTTCGACGGGACGACCTGCCGATTCGCCGCCCTGCAGGTGAACCCGGGACCGGCCGCCAGCCTGGGTGGTGAGGCACCGATCCGGGATGATGACCACGCCTTCCTTGACGCCCACGACGATTTCGGCGCGCGCCGGGACGTTGATCCACGCCGTGTTTCTGTCGGTGGCCACGTCGATGATGATTGGGAACGTCGTCAAGCGGGTCTGCGAGTCCACTTCTCCGGCGCTCGACACACTGACGAGCTCGGCCTCAACCACACGGTCGGGGTCGGAATCGAGCCGGATCCGCACGGTCATCCCCGGGCGCAGGCGCCGAGCGTCGCCGGCGGTGACCTTGGCATTGAGCGAGGCGCGACTCGCGTCGCCGAGCGTTGCCACAACCGTGCCTCCCGAGGTGGATTGCGAGACGCCGGCCACGCCTGACCCGACCTCGACGTGGCGGCGGATGATCCACGCGTCGATCGGGGCGCGCACGATCGTGTGCTGCAGCTGCGCCTGGCGCTGAGCCAGTTGCGCGCGCAGTTGCTCGATGCGGGCTTCGCTCGAGGCGAGATTGCGGCGCGCGCGCTCGAGCGCGCGTTCGGCCGTGCGGACCTGCAATTGCGAGGCGTCGACCTCGGATTGGGCCACCAGACCCCGGGCGTAGAGTTCGACGTTGCGCTCGTGGGTGACGCGCCGGAGCGCGAGGGTGTCTTCGTCGAGGTCGAGACGCGAGGCTTCGAGCTGCAACTCGGCCTGCTTCAGCTGGGCCTCGGCCTCTTCGACGGCCGTCTGGGCGATGCGCGAGTCCAGCGTCACGAGCACCTGGCCGGCGCTGACACGATCGCCGTCCTCGACAAGGACCGACTCGACGAGGCCGGACGCCTCCGCGCGCACCTCGACCGTCACCGAGGGGTTGACCAGCCCCGAGACGAGCAGGATGTCTTCGATTCTGCCGCGATCCACCGCGTGGGGAACGGTGTCTGGCGGGCCCGGTGGTCGTGGGGGTGCGAGCCAGACCGCAGTGCCCACGGCCGCCACCAGCAGGACCGCCAACGGCAACAGGTAGCGCGTCCGCAGGAAGCGGCGGCGCCTGGACATCGACGAGTTTTCCTTCCTGGACGGACTAACGTCAGTCCGTCCCGTTGTTCTGTCGGCGACCGCCGCGGACGATCACGCCTCCTCTTCCTCCGCCTGGCCGCGCTCGGCCTTCGCGGTCGAGATGATCTTGTCGTGCAGGTGTCCCGGCACTTCGTCGTAGTGCGAGAACTCCATGTGGTACGACCCTCGGCCTCCGGTCGTGGACGTGATCGTCTGTTCGTAGGTCAGCATTTCGGCCATCGGCACCGTGGCCTTGATGACGGTGGCGGCGCCGCGCGTGTCCATGCCTGAGATGCGCCCTCGCCGGCTGTTGAGGTCGCCCATCAGGTCGCCCGCGAAGTCCGACGGCGCGTAGACCTCGACGTTCATGATCGGTTCGAGGAGCGTGGGCCTGGCTCGCGACATCGCGTCCTTGAAGGCGAGCCGGCCGGCCATCTTGAACGACATCTCGTTGGAGTCCACGTCGTGGTACGACCCGTCGTACACCGTCGCTTTGAAGTCGACCACCGGGTACCCGGCCAGATAGCCGCGCATCCGGGCCTCCTGGATGCCCTTTTCGACGGCCGGGACGAACTGCCGGGGAATGGCCCCGCCGAAGATCTCGTTCGCGAATTCGAAGTCGCCGCCGCGCGGAAGCGGCTCCATCCGGATCCTGCAGTCGCCGAACTGGCCATGTCCGCCCGTCTGCTTCTTGTGACGGCCGTGAGCCTCGACCTTCGCCGTGATGGTCTCGCGGTAGGCGATGCGCGGCGGCTTGAGGTTGACCTCGACGCCGAACCGCCGGCGCAGCTTCGCCACGGTGACCTCGATGTGCAGCTGCCCCTGGCCCGAGAGCAGCAGCTCGTGCGTCTGCTCGTCGCGCCCGTAGCCGATCGACGGATCTTCCTCGCGAAGCCGCTGCATGGCCGTGCCGATCTTGTCCTCGTCGCCACGTGTCTTCGGCTCGATCGCGTAGGCCAGCACCGGCTCGGGGAAGGTGATGGGCGGCACGACGAAACCGGCAGCCTTGTCTCCCAGCGTGTCGCTCGTGTGCGTGTCCTTGAGCTTGGCCACGGCCCCAAGGTCGCCCGCATGCAGCTCCGGCACGTGGGTCTGGGTCTTCCCCTGGAGCGCCAGCAGGTGCCCGAACCGTTCGCTGCCGTCGCGGGTGACGTTGGGCACGGTCGCGTCCGCCGTGAGCACGCCGGAGACGACGCGGAACAGCGTGATGCGTCCCGCGAACGGATCCGCGACGGTCTTCCACACCCACAGCACGAGAGGCTGGGCGTCGTCGGCGGCCCGGGTCGCCGGTTCGCCGGCCGGCGTCCGGCCCGGGAACTCGCGCGTCGAGGGCGGCGGCACGTGGGCGACGACGGCGTCGGCCAGCGGCTGGACGCCGATGTTGCGCAGCCCCGACGTGCAATAGACCGGAAACAGGCGACCGCTCTGGACTGCGCGGCTCAGCCCTTCGGCAAGCTCCTCCTGCGTGAGCGTGCCCGCCTCGAAGAACTTCTCCATCAGGGCGTCGTCGGCTTCGGCGACCATCTCGATGAGCCCGTCGCGCGCGTTCTGCGCGGCGGCGACGAGTGCGTCGGGTACGTCCCCGACGGTCGGCGTGCCAGACTCGTCGGCGGGGAAGGTGATGGCCTTCATGGCGACCAGATCGACGACCCCCGTGAAGTCGCGCTCCTCGCCGATGGGCAATTGCACCGGGACGCAGTTGCGCCCGAGGCGCTCGCGCATCGATTCGAGCGCGCGGTCGAGGCTGGACCGCTCGCGGTCGAGCCGGTTGAGGGCGATGAGCCGGGGCAGCCGGAACTCCTCGGCAATCGCCCAGACCTTCTCGGTCGAGACCTCGACGCCCGAGACGGCATCGACGACCACGACGGCGGCGTCAACCACTCGCAGCGCGGCGCGCGCCTCACTGAGGAAGTTGCCCATGCCGGGCGAGTCGATCAGGTTGATCTTGGCCTTGTTCCACTCGAGGTAGGCGAGCGAGGCGGAGAGCGTGTGCTTGCGGGCGATGGCTTCGTCGTCGTAATCGGTGACCGTCGTGCCGTCGTCGACCTTGCCCAGTCGATTGACGGCGCCGGCATCGAACAGGAGCGCCGAGGCCAGCTGCGTCTTGCCCGAGCCGCTGTGGCCCACGAGCGCCACGTTCCGGATGCCTGCCGCGTCGAAGACCTTCATATGGGGGGTCCTCCCTGGAAGTCGTCGTCAGGCGAATCATATCGTCTCGAAGACGGGAATCTGGAATCTGGGATTTGGGATCTGGGATCTGAGAACCTGGAATCTGAAATCTGAAATCCTGCCTGGCGCGAACCCCGGCGCCGACCGCTGTTCCCAGATTCCAGATCCCAGATCCCAGATCCCAGATTCCCTGTCGCTGTCACTCGTGCCTGAGGGCTTCGATGGGATCGAGGCGAGAGGCCCGAACGGCGGGGACCATGCCGAAGAAGATCCCGACCCCGGCCGAAAACGCAAAACCGAGCAGGAACGACCACCAGGGGAGCGCCACGGGGAATCCCGTGACGTAATGGACGCCGAGTCCGATCGCACTGCCGCAGAGGATCCCGAGGACTCCGCCGAGCGACGTCAGGAACACCGCCTCGAGCAGAAACTGCCAGAGCACCTCGAGCCGGCGGGCCCCGAGCGCCTTGCGCACGCCGATTTCGCGTGTGCGCTCGGTCACGCTGATCGTCATGATGCTCATGACCCCGATGCCGCCCACCATCAGCGCGATGGACGACAGCACAATCAGGGCGAGAAAGGTCGCCTGGGTGATTTGGTCCCAGGTCTCGAGAATGGAATCCTGGGTCAAGAGATCGAAGTCGTTCGCGTCGTCGAGGCGCAACCCGTGGCGGATGCGCATGATGCTCTCGACCTCGTCCCGGGCCTGATCGCGGGGGGCGCCTTCGTGCGGAACGGCGACGATGACGACCATGCTCAACTGGCCCCGACCCATCCGCATGACGCGGTTGCCAAACTGCTTCTGATACGTCGTGTACGGGACCACGGCGAAGTCGTCGACGCTCGCGCTCATGCCGCCCGGGCTGGGACGTTTGGCGGCGACACCGATGACCTCGTATTCGTCGAGCCCGATCCGGACCCGCCGCCCGATAGGGTCCTGCACCGGGAACAGCGCCTGATACGGCGTCTGCCCGAGGACGACGACCCGCTGGCGCCGCTGGACCTCCGACGCCGTGATGAACCGGCCGTGCGAGAGCTCGATCTTGTTGACCGTGGCGAAGTGCTCCGTGGCGCCGATGATCGAGATGGTCTTGCTGCTCTCGTTCCGGTATCGGACTGGCAGGCTGCTCGACGGGTCACCCTGGCCCAGCAGGATGTCCACCGTGGCGATTGACGGCGCATTGCGCTCGATAGCCTCGGCATCGTGCACGGTGAGCGAGGGTCTCATCAACAACTCGCGAAAATTCCCACCCAGCATGCTGATGCCAGACAGTTGCGACACGATCAGCGTGTCCGGGCCGAGCTGCTCGATCTGGCCGCGGATCGACCGGTCGAACCCGGTGACGAGCGACGTCATGCCGACGATCGACGTGATGCCGATGACGATGCCGAGAATGGTCAGGCCCGATCGCAGCCTGTTCGTACGCACGGTCTCCCACGACATCTGGAAGATTTCGTCGAAGAGCGTCCATCGCATCGTCTACTCCCGTCGGAGCGCTTCGATGGGATCGAGCGCCGCGGCCCGCGTGGCCGGGTAGAGTCCGAAGAAAAGGCCGACGGCGGCCGTCATCGAGATGCCGAGCGCGACCGACCAGGTCTCGACCGTGGCCGGAAGCGGGCTGACCAGGCTGATCACGTACGCGATGAAGAACCCGAGTGCCGTGCCGAGGATGCCGCCGAACGTGGACAGGGCAATCGACTCGGTCAGGATCTGCCACACGATGTCACGACGTCTGGCGCCGAGTGACTTGCGCAGCCCGATCTCGCGCGTGCGCTCGGTGACCACCATCAACATGATGTTCATGATGACGATGCCGCCGACGACGAGCGACAGGCTGACGACGCCTATCAGGATCGTAAACAGGCCCGCCGTCGCGATCTCGTAGATCTCGATGAACGTGTCGGCCGAGTAGATGCCGAAGTTGTCCGGCTCCTGGGGCCGCAGTCGCCGTTTCACTCTCAACGCCTGAGTGGCCTCGCCCATGGCCTGCTCGAGATGCTCCGGATCGATGGGCCGCACCGTCATCGTGAGCGACATGCGGGAGCCGAACATCCGCTGGAAGGCCCGGAATGGCACGACGATGTACGCGTCCTGCGACTGGCCCATCAGCGAGCCCCGTTGCGCCGCCACGCCGATCACGCGGAAGTGCACGCCGCGGATGACGATCGTCTTTTCCAGGGGGTCGATGGTTTCGAACAGGCGGTCCGCTGCGTCCCACCCGAGGAAGGCGACGTTGCGGCCGCGTTCGAACTCCTGCGCCGTCATCAGCCGGCCCCGCTCGACTTCCGTCGTGGACAGCTGGCCGTATTCGCGGGTCACGCCGCGGATCTGGATGCTCTCGGCCGTCCGACCCCGATAGGTGACCCGCGCACCGGCCGTCGCTTCCGCCATGACGAGGTCGATACTGGGGCCGCCCGCGCGGACCGCTTCGACGTCGTCCATCGTCACCGCCGGGTTCCGTTCGGCCTGACGGGCCTGTTCGACATTGAAGATCAGCCGGTTCCTCTGGTTGATCGTGAACGTGTCGGCGCCGACCCCCGACGTCAGCGTCTCGCTCACTGTGACGTCGAGGCCTCGGACGAGCGACACGACGGCGATGATCGACGTCACCGCAACGACGTTGCCGAGCACCGTCAGCAACGCGCGGAGCTTGTTCGCCCAGATGGCCTGCAGCGCGAGCGACACGGCCTCCAGGAAGCGCTGCACTAGTTGCGGTCCCTCGTCGTTGGGGGCTCGGTGATGCGTACCTCGTCGCCGTCACGCAGGTTGCGCACGGACGTGTACGGTCCGGTGATGACCGAGTCGCCGGCGTTCAGGCCGTCGAGGACCTCGAAGTACCGCTCGCCGGCGATGCCGATCTTGACCGGCGTGAACACGGCCCGGCCGTCGGTCACGACGAACGCGCCTTCGATCTCTTTCAGGACCTGGCCCTCGGCCGGCTCGGTCACCGGCCGACCGGCGCCGCGGCCCGCCGATGCCCGGCGCTCCCGCACGATGTTCCCTTCGGGATCGACCGCAAACTCACGGGCCGTCATCGCCTGGATCGGCACGGCGAGCACGTCATCGCGCGTCGCCGTCGTGATCGTTGCCGTGCAGGTGAAGCCTGGACGCACGCCGGGAACTTCGCTGTCGATCGTTACGACCACCTTGAAGTTCGTGGCCCGCTGCTGCGCTGCGCCGGCGGCCTGGATCGGACTGTTGCCGACTTCGGTGACGTGTCCCTGAAACTCCTGGTTGGGGAGCGCGTCGATCGTCACTGTGGCGGGCTGCCCGATGGTGATGTACGGGATGTCCGTTTCGTCTACCTCGATTTCCGTCTCGATGAGCGAGAGGTCCGCAATCGTCAGGAGCGGCGTCCCCCCGAGGCCCCGGGTCACGTCCACAGCCGTCTCTCCCTCCTCGACGTCGAGTTTCGTGACGACACCGGTGATCGGGGCGACGACCCGGCCCTTCGACAAGTCGAAGCTCGCGCTGGCGAGGTTGGCTTCTTCCTGCTTGATGCGTTGCTCCTGTGTCAGGAGCGATTGCTCCATCACGCGGAGGTCGGTCTCGCGCATCGCCACGTCATTGACCGCCCGTTCGTAGGTATCCCGCGGGATCAGACCGGCCTTCCACAACTCCTCCTGCCGCTTGAGCGTGTCCCGTGATTGCCGGAGGGCGACTTTCGAGTTGTCGATCTGCGCGCGGGTCTGCTCGAGCTGCGAGCGGGCAGACGCCAGGCTGGCCTCGCGGTTCTGCACCAGCGTCTCGAGCGTGCGTGGCTCGATTTGCAGCAGGAACTGGCCGGCTGTCACCACCTGGCCTTCCGACACGGCGATCTCCACGATCTTGCCCGCGGCTTCGGCGCCAACCTCGACCGATCGCTTCGGCTGAATCGTGCCGCTGGCGGTGACGATGGCCTCGAGATCGCGAGCCTGCACCTGCTCGGTCGTGACCTCGAGGCCGGTCGACTGCTCGAAGCTCAGGTTGGCGACGACGATGGCCGCCAGGCCGGCCACCACGAGCAGGCCGATAAGCAACTTCTTGCGTGTCATGAACTCATCCTACCCATGAAGGCCGAGAAGACCGCCACGCCCAGGGCCACCAGCAGGCCGTAGGCCGCGAGCAGGCCGATGGCGATGCCGGTGCTCTTGCGCTTGTAGAGCACGCCGAGGCCGATCGCGAGCACGATCATCTGCCAGATCGTGATCGCGCTCGTGAAGCGGAGGAAGCGCGA
This sequence comes from uncultured Acidobacteriota bacterium, assembly GCA_963752045.1. Classification (GTDB taxonomy): domain Bacteria; phylum Acidobacteriota; class Vicinamibacteria; order Vicinamibacterales; family SCN-69-37; genus DATKDF01. The sequence continues at coordinate 800,195 of CAVVWN010000008.1, forward strand.
GATGAAGCTCTCGGGATCGAGCATCGGGACGAGCGCGCCCAGGTTGAACGGGCCCGTCAGGCTGAACGTCGTCTGCATCATCTGGATGGGTGCCGCCACCAGCGCGCCCACGGCCATGATGACCATCGAATGGGTCACAACCCCAAGCACCTGCTTGAAGGTCGCACCGCCACCCATCAGCACGTTGAACAGGCCCCAGAGCAGGGCCGTGAAGAACGTCGCCATGAGCGGCAGCCAGATGAGTGTGCCGACAACCGAGTAGATGTGCCGCGTGTTGCTGTGCGACTGGGCTTCGAGCTGGGCGTAGACCTCGTCGTCGAGCGGGCCCATCAGCCGCTCCATGGTCTGCACCTGCGTGTCGAGCACGGCCTGGCGCCCCTTCTCGGTCATCTGCGGCACCGTGGCCGCCACCGCGATGACCAGGGCGACAATGAGCAGGATCGCCGCCGGCCTGGGCTCGCGGACGACGTCGGCGAAGGTGGCCGCAGGCGAGGTGATCACGCCGATGGCACGCGCGAACAGACCAAGGGTCTGGGGCTGGGATGGGGCGGTTTCTGACATGGTCGTGGACTCCTCAGGGCCCGGGGGGCAGCAGGCGAAAAACACCCTGATTGTACCGCCCACGGACAATTACGATCCCGGTGACCACGTGTTCCCTGATAGGCTCCCGCCATGCTGCGGATCGGGCTGACGCTCCTTACTGTGTCCTTGTGGCCAGTCTCCCCGGCCCTCGCGCAGGTCTCGTTCGAGGCCGTCGGTTCGCGCGCACTCGGCATGGCCGGGGCTTTCGTGGCGGTCGCCGACGATGTGACCGCCGCCTACTGGAATCCGGCCGCTCTGGCCACGGGCCCGGCGGTCGGGGGGACATTTGAGTGGTCTCAGTTTCAAAAACGTGATCCGAGTGGCCCACCCATACCCGGTGCTGGCCAGAACCGCAGCTACTTCACCGGAGCCGGGAGCCTGCCCCTGGCAGTTACTTTTGGTCGTTTGACCTCGGCAGTGGTGGTCGAGAATCCGGTCGGGGAGGCGACGGTGGAGCGTCTCTCCACGACCCAGCTGGGCGGCACGGTCCTGCAAACGCTGGTACCAGGCCTCATCGTAGGCACGACGGTGAAGTACCTGCGGGGAACGGTTTCTGCGGGGCCGGTGGTAGGGGAAACCGCGGGAGATGCCCTTGACGCCGCCGGCGACTTCGAAGGGCGTACTACGGGCGCTTTCGACTTTGATATCGGGGTGCTGGCAGACCTCGACCAGGTCCGAGTCGGGCTGACGTGGAAGAACGTGCTGACCCCGGACTTCGAGGGGATTGAAGGAAATACCATCACGCTTCCGAGACTGCTGAGGCTGGGCCTGGCCGTGCGGCCTGGCGCTGGCGTGACCCTTGCTATGGATCTGGACCTGGACACGGTCGACCTTCGGGACGGCCTTCGTCGGATGATCGCTCTTGGGGCAGAAAGCCCCGCCGGGTCCCGGTTCACGCTTCGAGGAGGCGTCCGGTGGGACCTGGAGGGCGACCGCGAGCCGGTGACGGCCGCGGGTGCGAGCGTGGCGCTCACGAGGCGCCTGTGGTTTGACGGCCACTACTCGTACGGTCATGCCGATCGCGACCAGGGGTTCGGCTTCGCGCTTCGCGCCGCCTACTAGACCCCGGAAAGCCCCCAGCAACGGGCGGCCGTGTGCCAGCGAATGCCCATGGCCGTGCGACTTGGTGAATTGCTCCTGCGCGAAAAGCGCGTCTCTCCCGCCCAACTGCAGGAAGCGGTCGGCTTCCAGCGGGCCAACGGGGGACGGCTGGGGACTGCGCTCGTCAAGCTCGGGTTCCTGACCGACGAGGAAATCACCTCCGTCCTGAGCCGGCAATACGGCGTGCCGGCCGTCAATCTCTCGGAGATCGAGGTCGACCCGGCCGTCGCGCGGCTCATTCCCCTCGAAACGGCCGCCAAGTACAACGCGATTCCGATCGCCCGAAACGGCACATCGCTGACGCTGGCGATGACCGATCCCACGAACGTCTTCGCGATGGACGACGTGAAGTTCATGACCGGGCTGCATGTCGACCCGGTCGTGGCGTCCGACTCGGCCATCCGCGAGCTGATTGGGCGGTGCTTCTCCAAGAACGGGTCGGCGCTGAACGGCGCCCGAACGGCCGACCTGGTGAGCCGTGCCCTCGAAGATCTCGGAGCCGACTCCGACGGGCTCGAGGTCGTGCCGGACGCGGAGGAAATCGACGCCTCCTCTCTCGAACGGCAGGGCGGCGAGGCGCCGGTCATCCGTCTCGTGAACGCGCTCCTGCTCTCGGCCATCCAGCGTGGCGCGAGCGACATCCACATCGAGCCCTTCGAGAAGGAGATGCGCATCCGGTTCCGGATTGACGGCGTGCTCCAGCCGGTCATGTCGCCGCCGCTCAAGTTCCGGGACGCGATCGTCTCGCGCGTGAAGATCATGGCGCGTCTCGACATCGCCGAGAAACGACTGCCGCAGGACGGTCGCGTCAAGGCGCGGTTTGCCGACCACGGCGAGAACCGGGAGATCGACTTCCGCGTGTCCTGTCTGCCGACCCTCTTTGGCGAGAAGGTCGTTCTCCGGCTGCTCGATCCGGGGCAGTTGCGGCTCGACATGGGTCGCCTGGGCTTCGAGCCTGCTGCGCTGGCCAAGTTCGAAGCGGCGGTTCGGAGGCCGTGGGGCATGGTCCTCGTGACGGGGCCGACCGGCAGCGGCAAGACCAACACGCTCTACTCGGCGCTTTCGCAGCTCAACCAGCCGGGCGTGAACGTGATGACGGCCGAGGATCCGGTCGAGTTCAACCTGTCGGGCATCAACCAGGTTCAGGTTCGCGAGGGTATCGGCCTGTCGTTTGCCGCGACGCTACGGTCGTTCCTGCGGCAGGACCCGAACATCATTCTGGTCGGCGAGATCCGCGACAGCGAGACCGCGTCCATCGCGGTCAAGGCCGCGCTCACCGGCCACCTGGTGCTGTCGACGCTCCACACCAACGACGCGCCGAGCTCGATCAACCGGCTGGTCAACATGGGCGTCGAGCCGTTCCTCGTGGCGAACTCCCTCAACCTGCTGTGCGCGCAGCGCCTGGTGCGCCGGGTGTGCGAGCAGTGCAAGGAGCCGGTTGAGCTATTGGAGTCGGCGCTCATCGACGCCGGCTTCTCTCCGGAGCAGGCGGCCTCGGTTCGGTCGTTCCGGGGCAAGGGATGCGACCGGTGCGGGCGAACGGGCTACAAGGGCCGCGTCGGCCTGTTCGAGGTGATGGAGATCACCGAGCGGCTCCGGGAGACCATCGTCGCCGGCGCCAATTCCATCGAGCTGCGCAAGGCAGCCGAGGCGGAGGGCATGGTGTCTCTGCGGCAGGCCGGGCTGAAGAAGGTGGCCGAAGGGGTCACCAGTCTGGAAGAAGTCGTGCGCGAAACCATGTAGGTGTGATCTGACATGTCGATGAGTCTGCCCGATCTGCTGAAGACCACGTTCGAGCTTGGCGGCTCGGACCTGCACCTGGCCGCTGGCTCGCCGCCGCAGGTCCGCGTGAACGGCCACCTGCAGCGGCTCGACCACGCGCCGCTCACGCCCGACGTCCTCAAGGCCCTGGCCTACAGCGTGCTGACCGACGCGCAGAAGAAGAAGTTCGAGGAAACCTGGGAGCTCGATCTCGCGTTCGGGTTGCGGGACGTGGGCCGCTTCCGCGCCAACATCTTCAATCAGCGCGGGTCGGTGGGCGCCGTCTTCCGGCTGATATCGGAACGCATCAAGTCGCTCGAAGAACTGGGCCTGCCCCCGGTGCTCTCGACGCTTGCCGACCGGCCCCGCGGGCTCGTGCTCGTCACCGGGCCGACCGGCAGCGGCAAGTCCACCACGCTCGCCGCCATGATCGACCGCATCAACCAGCAGAAGCCGGCACACATCCTCACCATCGAGGACCCGATCGAGTACCTGCACCCGCACAAGATGAGCCTCGTGAATCAGCGCGAGTTGTTCGCGGACACGAAGAGCTTCTCGCTCGCGCTCAAGGCCGCCCTCCGAGAAGACCCGGACGTGGTGCTGGTCGGCGAAATGCGCGACCTCGAGACCATGGAAGCCGCGATGAAACTGGCCGAGACGGGCCATCTCACGCTGGCCACGCTCCACACGAACTCGGCAGCCCAGACGGTGACCCGAATCATCGACGCATTTCCGTCGCACCAGCAGGCCCAGATCCGCACGCAGCTCTCGCTCGTGCTCGAGGGCATCGTCTGCCAGGCCCTGTTGCCGAAGGCGAGCGGCGAGGGACGGGTGGCCGCCCTCGAGATCCTCGTGGCCAACCCCGCGATTCGCAACCTGATCCGCGACGACAAGATCCACCAGATCTACGGCACGATGCAGGCCGGCCAGGAGAAGTTCGGCATGCAGACGATGAACCAGTCGCTGCAGAAGCTGGTGGAGAAGAAGCTCGTCTCGCGTGACGTGGCGCTCAACACGTCCTCGAATCGGGACGAGCTCATCACCATGCTCGAGCGAGGCGCGGCCGCCCGACCGCCGATGCTGGCTGCTCAGCGGCCGCCCTACCGGCAGGAGGCGCGATGACGACTTACGCCTGGGTGGGCCGGACCCGGACCGGCCAGATCGTCAAGGGGGAACGGGCCGCCGAGTCGCGCGAGGCGCTCGGCGAGGCCCTGCGCCGCGAGCAGATCATGGTGACGCAGGTGCAGGCCGCCGCCCGCAAACAGCAGCGGTACAAGCGGGTCAACAGCCGCAGCCTCGCGATCTTCACCCGGCAGTTCTCGGTCATGATCGACGCGGGCCTGCCGCTCGTTCAGTGTCTGGAACTGCTCGGCAAGGAAGAACCGGACAAGCGTCTGGCCGAGGCTGTCGAACAGACGCGCCTCGACGTCGAGGCCGGCACCTCGCTCAACGAGGCGATGGCCAAGCGCCCGTACGCCTTCGACCCGCTCTTCACGAACATGGTGGCCGCCGGGGAGGCCGGGGGCATCCTCGACGTCATCCTGCAGCGGCTGGCCACCTTCATCGAGAAGCAGGCGAAGCTCCAGTCCCAGGTCCGGTCGGCGATGATCTACCCGATTTCGGTCCTGAGCATCGCGGTCATTGTCGTCATGATCATCCTCTGGAAGGTGATCCCGACGTTCACGTCGCTTTTCGAGGGCCTGGGCGCGACGCTGCCGCTTGCGACACGCGTGGTCATCTGGCTGAGCCAGAAAGTCGTGATCGGGATGCCATTCATGATCGGTGGCGCGTTTGCCGTCGGCTACCTGTTCAGGCGCTACTATCAGACGCCGCAGGGGCGCATGCGGGTGGATCGCGCGCTGCTCGGCATGCCGTTGATTGGCAAGATCTTCCGCAAGGTCGCCGTGGCGCGGTTCTGTCGCACGTTGGCGACGCTGCTCACTTCGGGCGTCCCCATTCTCGACGGGCTCGACATCACGGCCAAGACGGCCGGTAACGCCGTCATTGAGAGTGCGATTACAGACGTGCGCCTGCACATCGAACGCGGCGAGAGCGTCGCGCAGCCGTTGCGGGCCACGGGCGTCTTCCCGCCGATGGTCGTGCAGATGATCGGCGCGGGTGAGAGCACGGGCGCCCTCGATACGATGCTGGCCAAGATCGCCGATTTTTACGAGGAAGAAGTGGATGTCGCCGTGGCCGGTCTGCTCACCGTGCTCGAGCCGGCGCTCATCTGCGTGCTCGGTGTCATCGTGGGCGGCATCGTGATCTCGATGTATCTGCCACTCTTCGAGCTGATCAACCAGATGGCCTGAGCGAGCGTCAAAATCGTAAGGCAGCCCTACAGTCTTGGCAGGGGACGCCGACAACGGGGCTGAGGCACATGGCGTGGGTGGTTCGCAAGTGCCTGTGAACAAAGGATGTGGGGTGGCGCCGGCGGCCGATGGCCGGATGGCACCGAGGTTGCGTGTCAAGGAGCCGTGGCGGGTTCTGAAAATGGCGGTTGCCGCTGACGCGCCACGAAGATAGCGAGAGACAGCAGTTGATTGAGGTTCAGGGAACTTACGAGTTCAAAGGAGAGGAAAACATCATGAGTGGCAAGAACGAACAGGGATTCACCCTCATCGAGCTGCTGATCGTCGTCGCGATCATCAGCATCATCGCGGCGATCGCAGTGCCCGGTCTCTTGCGCGCGCGGATGACTGGCAACGAGACGTCGGCGATTGCGTCACTGAAGGTGACGACGTCGGCCCAGGTGGCCTATTCGGCTTCCTGCGGCAACGGCGGCTATGCGGCAACCTACGTCATTCTCGGCACGCCGGTCGTCGCCGGCAGCGAGGCCTTCATTTCTGCCGACCTCGGCAGCGTGGTGGCCCCCCAGAAGGCCGGCTACAACTTCACACTGGGCGCCGGCGCCGGTAATGCCGTCGGCCCGGTCGATTGCCTGGCGGGCGCCAACCCGACCAACTCGACCTACTACGCGACCGCGATTCCGCAGACCTTCGGGTCCACGGGCACCCGCTCGTTTGCCGTCAATGCCGGCAACACGATTTGGCAGGTGAACGCCGCCGCCGCGCCGGCAGAGCCGTTTGCGGCCCCGGCCGTGCCGATTCAGTAGGCGCGAACGTCCGAAACACATCCGGGATTCCGGCGACGGGATCCCGGATTTTTCTTGTACAGGCGCAGGGCTTTGGCGACCGGGAGAGCTGGGGCGGGTTGCGGTCGCCAGGGGACGCCAAACGGCGTTTGATGTGGTACAAATGCCGGAGACTTCCTGGCCTATGAACCCCAAGACCCGACTCTGGATCCTGATTCTTGCCGTGGCCGGCCTCGTCTTTTCAGGGGCCTCGACCTGGGTGCACTACCGGCTGCTCACCGACCCCACCTACACGAGCCCGTGCGACATCAACGCCACTTTCAGCTGCACGCAGGCCTACGTCAGCCGGTACGGGTCCCTGTGGGGGGTGCCGGTCGCGCTCGGCGGGTTGGCCTGGTTCGGGCTGGTCGCGCTCATCGCCGCCTTCGCTCGGCCATCGGGAGGGGGAGGCGAGCGCAGCGCGGCAGGCACCTACGTGTTTGCGCTCTCGGTCGTGGGCCTCGCGGCGGTTCTGTATCTCGGCTACGCGTCGTTCTTCGTCCTCAAGACGGGCTGCCTGCTGTGCATCGGCACGTACGTGTCGGTCGTCGGCATCTTCATCCTCTCCAGTTCCTCGGCATCGGTTGGCATGGCACAACTGCTCAAGCGTCTTCCTGCGGATCTCAACGCGCTCTTCTCCGCGCCGACGACTTTCCTCGTGGCCATTCTGTATCTGGTGACCACCGGCTCGGCCGTGGCGTTCTTCCCCCGCGAGGCGGCGCCCGGTCAGGCGGCCGCACCTGCCGCGGCGCCAGCGCAGGACGCCGTCAAGGCGTTTGCCGACGCATGGGCCCAGCAGCCGCGGCTCGATCTCGGTATCGACCCCGAGGGTGCCGCGGTGCTCGTGGTGAAGTTCCTTGATTACCAGTGTCCGTCGTGCAAGGCGGCGCACTTCGCCTACAAGCCCGTGCTCGATCGCTTTGCCGAGTCGAACCCCGGCGCGGTCCGACAGGTCATCAAGGACTTTCCGCTCAGCAACAAGTGCAACTTCACGATGAGTGGAGCCCTGCACCAGGCCGCGTGCGAAGAAGCGGCGTTCGTGCGAATGGCCGGTGCGCGCGGCCGGGCGCAGGAAGCCATCGACTGGCTCTTCAGCGTGCCCGATCAGGTGGGCCTGACTCCGGAAGCCGTCAAGGCCGAAGCCGGCCAGCGTTTTGGCGTCGCGGATTTCGACCGCGAGTATCAGACCTACCTGCCCGACATTCAGCGCGACATCGCAGACGGGCAGGCCCTGCAGATCAGCTCGACGCCGACCTACTTCGTCAACGGCGTTCGCGCCCAGACCGCCCAGGGCTGGCTGCCGGCCGAGTACTTCGAACTGGCGATCAAGCTGGAGCTCGAGCGCGCAGGCAAGCAGTAGCGCCGCGGCGACGGCCCAGGGCTCATGGACACCGTCGTACACACCGAGCAGCTCACCAAGGACTTTCCGGTCGGATTCTGGCGTCCCCGCCCGCACCGCGCGCTCGACGGCCTGTCGCTCGAGGTGCCGGCAGGAGGGGTCTTCGGTCTCCTCGGGCCGAACGGCGCGGGCAAGACCACCACGCTGAAGATCCTCTGCCATCTGCTGACACCAACATCCGGCAGGGCCGAGGTGCTCGGCCGGAGCCCGGGGAGCATCGACGCCCACGCCAGGATGGGATTCCTGCCGGAGCACCCGACGTTCTACGACCACCTCACGGCGGAGGAGCTCGTCACGTACTTCGCCGGCCTGTTCGGCTATCGAGGCGCCGACCGCACGGCCCGCGTGGCTGCCGTGCTCGACCGTGTGGGCCTTGCCGCCGATCGTCGCCGCCCGATTCGTCAGTACTCGAAGGGGATGGTTCAGCGCGTTGGACTGGCCCAGGCAATCGTCAACGACCCGGAGCTCGTGATTCTCGACGAACCCATGTCCGGCCTCGATCCGATGGGTCGGCGCGACGTGCGCGAGCTCATTCTCGAGCTGCGCGACGAGGGACGGACGGTGCTCTTCAGCTCCCATATCCTGTCTGATGCCGAAGTGCTGTGCAGCCGCGTCGGCATTCTTGTCCAGGGGCGGCTCGTCAAGGCGGGCACGCTCGGCGAGCTTACCGGCGCGGCCACGCGAGGCTGGGAAGTCGTCGTGAGCGGATTGCGCGCGGATCTGGCCGACGCGCTGGGCCCGCGGGGCCGGGTGCGGTCCATCAGTGCCGGGCGCTACGCCATCGAACTTCCCGCGAGCGAGCGCCCCGAGGCGTTCATCGCCGAGCTTGCGGCTGCTGGCGCGTCGCTCGTGTCTCTGGCGCCGCTTGGCACCACGCTCGAGGACGTCTTCGTGCAGTCGGTCCGCGGAGGCACCGAGTGACGGCCCGGCGGATCGGCATCGTCGCCTGGCATGTCTTCAAGGAGAGCGTTCGCGACCGCGTGCTCTACGGCATCGGCGGTTTTGCGGTCGTGCTCGTTGGTGCGTCGCTCCTGATCGGCCAGATCACCGCAGGACAGGACGTGAAGATCATCAAGGACCTCGGGCTGGCCACTATCGAGGCGGCCGGAATCCTGATGACGATCTTCATCGGCGTGGGTCTGGTGGCCCGGGAGATCGAGCGCCGAAGCGTTTACGCCCTGCTGGCCAAGCCGCTGCCGCGCTGGGAGTTCATCGCAGGCAAGTACATCGGCCTGGTCATGACCGTTGTCGTGAACGTCGCGGCCATGACGGCCGTCTTCTTCGTGGTGCTCGCCTGGCTCGGCTGGACCTCGCCCGAGAACGTGCGACTGGCCTGGACGGCGCCGCCGGTCGATCCCATGCTCCTGGTCGCGATTGTCGAGATCGTCGCGGAACTGGCGCTTCTGACGGCCGTCGCGCTCCTGTTCTCCACGTTCTCCTCCAGCACCCTGCTCTCGGTGGCGTTGACCGTCGGCGTGCTGGTCGCCGGCCAACTGAGCGACGATCTCCGGAACTTCGGCGATATCGTGGACGCCCCGCCGGCAGTGGCCGCGGTTGTGTCCGCCGTCGGCTGGGTCGTGCCGGCATTCTCTGCTTTCGATCACAAGAACGCCATCGTGAGCGGTCTGCCGGTGATGCCGGGCCGCGTCCTGTTCGATCTCGTCTACGCGATGCTGTACTCGTTCGGAGCGGTCGCCGCAGCCGTTGCGATCTTCAGCCGCCGGGAGTTCACGTGAGGGCAGGGCGAAGCTTCTGGTTCGGCCTGGCCGGTGCGGCCGTTGGCCTGGCCACGTCGGCCGCGGTGCTCTCGGCCCGTGACAGGCGATTCGCGGAGCCGCCGCTGACCGATCGCCTGCTGTACCTCCGGTCCGGCCAGGCGGCCGACCGGCTGATGCTGCAGTTCGATGCGGTTGCGGCTGACGTGTACTGGATTCGCACGATTCAGCACTACGGGCGAGACCTGCGGTCGAGCCGTCCCGATCGGTTCGGCCTGCTCGAGCCTCTGCTCGACCTGACGACGACGCTCGACCCGCACTTCAACATCGCGTATCGATTCGGCGCCATCTTCCTGGCCTACACGCCGCCGTATGGCGCCGGGCGGACCGATCAGGCCGTCGCACTGCTCGAGAAGGGCCTCGAGCGCAATCCGGACCGGTGGCAGTACGCGCACGACATCGCGTTCGTGCACTACTGGTTCTCGGGCGATTACCTCGAGGCCGCTCGCTGGTTCGAGCGGACGGCCGCCATGCCCGGCGCGCCGGAGTGGGTGCTGCCGCTCGCGGCCGTGACCAGGCTGCAGGGCGGTGACCGGCAGGGTGCCCGGCTGATGCTCCGAAATCTCGCCGATTCGGCCGACACCTACGTCAAGGGAGCGGCCGAGCGCGGGCTGCTGCAGTTGCAGGCTCTCGACATGATCGACGAGCTCGACGCGCTCGTGGCGACGTTCCACTCGAGCGCCGGTCGCTATCCGGTGTCGTGGGCGGAAGTGTTCCCGGCTGGGCCGGGTCAACGCCAGCCGGTTCCCCTTGACCCGACGGGTGTTCCGTTCGCATACGACCCGGGGACCCATGCCGTGGTGTTGTCACCAGAGTCCTCACTGAATCCTCTGCCCTCGGTGCCGAAATCGCGATGACGCCGTTCGTGCTCGCCTGGTTGGGTGCCTTTGGCCTGGTTGTCGGGAGCTTCCTCAACGTCTGCATCTCGCGGCTGCCGGCCTACGAGTCGGTTGCGTTTCCGGGCTCGCGGTGCCCGAAGTGCCGTACGGCGATTCGCTGGCACGACAACATCCCGGTTGTGAGCTACCTCGTTCTCGCCGGACGTTGCCGGTCGTGCCGGGCGCCAATCCCGCTTCGCTATCCGCTCGTCGAGATTGCCACGGCCGTCATCTTCGTCGCGCAGGGGGTGACCTTTACCGATCCCTGGCTGCTCTCACAGCGGTTGGTCTTCAGCGCGCTCCTTGTCGCCCTCTTCGGAACCGACCTCGAGACCCAACGCCTGCCGAACGCGCTCACGCTGCCCGGACTGGTCGTCGGATTCGTGTTCAGCAGCTTCCTGCCGCCCGGCCTGCAGTCCAGTCTGGCGGGGGCTGCTCTTGGCGCGGCGATTCCCTGGAGCATCCGGTGGGCGTGGTTCAAGGCCAAGGGCGTCGAGGCGATGGGCCTTGGCGACGTGAAGATGCTCGCGATGATCGGTGCGTTCCTCGGCTGGCAGCAGGTGTGGCTCGTATTGGTGTTCTCGAGCCTGGCCGGCGCCCTCGTCGGCATCGTGCTCACGGTCACCGGGCGCCGGTCGCTGCAGAGCCGGTTGCCCTTCGGAACGTTCCTCGCCCTGGCAGCGCTCGTCGCGTCGCTCGCCGGGGAGTCCCTCGTGCGCTGGTACCTCGCGCTGTATCCCTGACGGCCCGCCATAGCGGTTGGCTCTAGTCGACTACGGCTGGCGCGCTTACACAACCGTAAGGCCGGTGACGGAACCCGCGCCATTTCCGCGGGAATCCGGCCGAAATCCTCCGACAGCCCAGCCCAGCCGGCTGGAACGGCCCTTGCCCTTAGAGAGGCGTGCGCCAGAGGTCCCGACACGTACGAAACCTGACTTACCGACAAGACGGGTTCACGATCTTCGAGCTCGTCCTCGTGATGGCCGGCGCGCTCACGCTCGCAGCCATCGTCGGGCCCAGCTTCTCCAACCTCAGGGACGCCAACCGTGCGAATGTGGCCACCCGCCAGGTGGAGCGTGAGCTGCAGACGGCGCGTCTCAAAGCGGTGAGCGCCGCTCGGTCTCTCCGGGTTCGCCTGAACTGCCCGGTGGCAGGGCAGTTGCGCATTCTCGAGGTCACTGGCGTTGCCGCCACCGACAACGCGGCCAATCGATGCGATCCGGTTGCCTATCCGTTCCCCGGGCCGCGGGACTCGCTCCGGGTGACGCCATCGCTCGACTCGCCGGTGATTCACCTTCCGGACGGCGTGACGGTGACCGGTACGGTGCAGCAGTTCGAGTTCGACCCGAGGGGCAGCGCCTACTCGGTTGATGCCCTCGGAGCCGCCACGCTGCTCGCGGGGGACGTCGTGCTGACGGTGACACACAAGACCTGGAGCCACACCATCAGGATCAACCCGGTTGGGCGCATCAATGTCGACTAGCCGAGAGGACGGGTTCACCATCGTCGAAGTGCTGGTGGCGCTCCTGGTCATCACAGTCATGGCGCTCGGCACCGCTCAGCTTTTCGCCGTGTCGATTCGAGCCACCAAGGCGGCGCGGAACCAGACGACGACCACGGTGCTGGCCTCCCAGAAACTGGAGCAGATCCGTTCGCTGACGTGGGGGTTTGACGAGTTGGGGACCGGACTGCCGGTGAGCGACCTGACGACCAACCTGAGCCAGGAGCCGCCCACCAACAACGGGTCCGGCCTGAATCCGTCGCCTCCCGGCACGCTCAACCAGAACGTGGCGGGGTATGTGGACTACCTCGACGCGCGCGGCCAGTGGGTGGGCACCGGGGTCAACCCGCCCGGCAACGCTGTCTTCGTTCGTCGGTGGAGCATCGAGCCATTGCCGACCAATCCCAACAACACCCTGGTTCTGCAGGTCCTCGTGACGTCGGTCATGCGCGAGGCCGAGATGGCCGGGTCGCCCGGGCCACGCCGGCGCATGGCCGACGATGCCCTGGTCGTGTCCGTCAAGACGCGGAAGGCCAGGTAGGTGGGCGCGATGTCGGATCGAACCGCCGCCAGTGACGCCGGCTTCTCCCTCGTGGAGTCGCTCATCGCGCTCGTACTCATGCTGGTCATCACGGGGGCGGTGTTTGGCCTCGTGAACCCCAACACGCAGATTTCGCAGACGCAGCCCGAGGCCATGGACATGCAGCAGCGCGCGCGCGTGGCCGCCGACATTCTGTCGCGAGACCTCTTCATGGCCGGCGCCGGCATCTACACGGGGCCGGCAACGGGAGCCCTGACGAACTTCTTCGCGCCGATCATCCCTCGCAGGATGGGCCTTCAGAACGCCGACGCGTACACGATCGCCCGGCCGGATGCCGTGACGATTCAATACGTGCCGAACACGTACTCGCAGACGACGATCCGCGACCCGATGCCGCAGCCATCCGCGGAGCTCAAGGTCGAAGACATGCCCAATTGCCCGGCAGGCGAGGAACTCTGCGGCTTCAAGGAGGGCATGACGCTGCTCATCTTCGACGACGAGAGCCACTTCGACTTCTTCACGGTGACGAACGTCCAGAATGCAGCCGGGCACCTGCAGCACCGTCAGCAGGACCTGAGCTACGCCTACGACGCAGGCGCGAAAGTGACGCAGGCCGAGACCCACACCTACTACTTCGACGCCATCAATCGCCAACTGCGGCATTACGACGGCTACATGACAGACGTACCGGTCGTCGACAACGTCGTCGGCGTCACCTTCGAGTACTTCGGCGATCCCAACCCGCCCCTCAACCCGAAGCCGCCGATGGGCAAGTCGAACTGCCTGTACGACGCGGCGGGCAATCCCGTGGGGGGGCTGCAGACCCTGACGGCCCAGGGTGGGTCGCTGGCCGAATTGCCCCTTCCCATGTTCCGGGACGGTCCCTGGTGCGGCAACGGGAACAATCGCTTCGATGTCGACCTCATGCGCGTGAGGAAGGTCCGGATCACCGTTCGTGTCGAGGCCGGATTGGATGCTCTGCGCGCCTCCGGCGCTGACTTCGCCAACAGTGGGTTCAGCCGGAGCGCGCTGCGGACGCTGCCGGACTTTGCGGTGCGGTTCGAAGTGACGCCGCGAAACATGAATCTGGGGCGGTAGCCGATGCTGACGAAGGGACATGTGTCGCGGGCAGCCGGAGACGACACCGGAACGGCGATTGTCATCGCTCTGGTCGCGACGGTTCTCCTGAGCGCCCTTGGCCTCGGGCTGGTCTTCATGAGCAACACCGAGGGCGCGATCGCCACGAACTTCCGGGATGGCAGCGAGACGCTGTACGCGGCTGATGCGGCCGTCGAACGCGTCGTGCAGGACATTCTGCTCGTGCCGCGATGGAACGACATCCTGTCGGGTGCGGCGACGTCGGCGTTCGTGGACACCACGCTGACACCGACGACGCCAGGCGGCGAACCGCTCGATCTGACCGCCATGACGGCCGAGGTGCAGGCGCAGTCGGACGCCACGTCGCCGTGGGGCCTGAACAATCCGCAGTGGCGCCTCTACGCTTATGGGCCGCTCTCCGACCTTTCGGGAACCGGAACGATTCGCAGTTCGACGTACGTGGTCGTGTGGGTGTCAGACGACCCGTCCGAGACCGACAACGACCCGTCGGCTGACGCGAATGGCGTCGTCACGCTGCTCGCCCAGGCCATCGGCCGAACCGGCAGCATGCGCAATGTCGAGGTGACCGTGGCCAAGACCGACACGACCGAAATCGAACGCGGGTTGATCGCCCAGCGAGGTCAGGAAGAACTCAATCAGCGAGCGCGGAAGGCCGCCGTCGAACTGCCGGGCAAGACGCTCACGGCCAGCGACATGAGCCTGACGCAGGGCGGCATGGTGATCCGATGACAACGCATGGAAGACTGCTCGCGGGACGCGTACTCTTTGCGGCCGGTCTGCTCGGGCTTGGTCACGCCTCGCCGGCCTCGGCACAGCTCGACCCGCTGATTGCCGTCAAGCGGGTTCCGCCCAACGTCATCGTTGTCGTCGACACGTCGTTCCGCATGCTCGATGACGGGTCCGGTACCTACTACGATCCGACGACCTACACGAGGTCGTACGACCCCACCGTGGCCGCGGCCATGGGCGTGCCATCAGGGGCGACGTACCTACCGTCGCAAGTACGTTGGCCTGGACTTCGAAAACGTCCAGGACAGCGCGACCAAGTACACGACGACTGATATCGTCGCCGTCCCCGATACCGATTCCGGATACGGTTCGTTCTGGTCGGCGACCCGGATCGAGCTGGCCAAGGCCGGCGTCGCACGAGTGGTACAGGAGAACGCGCAACTGGTTCGTTGGGGCCTCCTCAAGCTGAGGCAGAACAGTGAGGCATGGCGAGCCGCATCGAACTGTGACAAGCCGGTTCGCGTCACGGGCAACGCTCTGCTTTCGGGCGTGTCCGACTCGAGCCCGTGTAACGCCGGCGGTGCCTCGGGCCGCTTCGGCATCGGCGCGCCCGACACGGGCGGCGCCAGCTACTCGCTCGAGTCCCCGCCCGGCGATGCCGTGGTGCAGGCCCTCCCAACCGGCACGCCAACCGCCGCACAGGTGCTCGCAAAGTCGACCGCCGTCATCGCTGATGTCCAGCCGTTCAGCCCTACGGCGGGGCCGCCGGCAACGTCGGGTCCGGGAGCCAACCAGAAGCTGATTCCGGCCGGCCGCGACACGAAGCTCTACCAGGACCGGCCGCTCAGTCACGCGCTCGACGACGCCCGCGCGCACGCGGTGGCCGCCATCGCGGCCGATCCGACCGCCACTCGCGCCTGCCGCAACACCGTGGTCGTTCTGCTGGCCGGTGGTGCCGATGATGGCGACTCGGCCTACGGCAGCAGCCACGATGCGGTGAGCGTCGCGTCCACCTTTGCCGCAGTCCAGGCCGGGAGCGGGTCCGGCAAGGTCACGTTGCGGGTTCCCATCGTCGTCATCGGCCTGCGGCCCGATCCTGCAGACGAGTCCGAGTTGATGGCCATCGCGGCCGCGAGTGGGGGACGCTATTTCGCCGCCGATTCGGTGGACGACGTCACCGCTGCCCTGCAATTCGCCGTGCAACTGGGTTTCCAGCAGGCCGACGACCTCGCGGCCGGACGGGAGAGCGAGTACACGTTCGTCAGCCCGGTTGTCGGCAGCGTGAACCTGGTTGGCGCGTTGGATGCCGACGGTAACGCCCTCACCAACACCGAGGTGCTGTCGACAACTGGCGCCACGAGCGGGCAGATCGTGCCGCAGCGCAGCAACATGCTCGTGACCGGCGGATTCGCCCTTCCAGGATTCGATGGACGGCTTCGCGCCTTCCGGTCGTTCAAGCCCGAGACTGACGCCACCAAACCCACCGGCTGGCGGTTCGTGCAGGACGGCACCCGGCTCTGGCCAGACCTCGATGGCCGACCGGACCTGGCCGGCCAGGCCCGGACACCGGGAACCCCGGGGGCGCGGAACATCTTCACGTTCATTCCGAACGGGGTGGGGAACGGCACGGTGGTGCCGTTCACGTTGGCCGAGGGCGCGACGCTGGCCCCACACCTGGGCGGCGCCGACCCAGCGGCTCTGATTCCGTTCGTCCGGTCCATGCCGCTCGGCGCCGTCATCAACTCGACGCCGGCGGTGATGGACCCCCCCTCGCTCGATCCGCCGCCCGACGCGGACTACGGCTACGCCGACACGGCTGGAAGCTATGCCCACGCGCACCGCGATAGGCGGTCGATGATCTTCGTCGGCACCAACGACGGCATGATTCACGCGATCGACGCGCGGACCGGCTATGAGGTGTGGGCGTTCATCCCCTACAACCTCCTGCCGAAGCTCCGGACGCTCGCGGACGGACAGGCCGTCGAGCAGTTCGACTATTTCGTCGACAGCTCACCCAAGATCGCCGAGGTCAAGCTGGGCGGCGTGTGGAAGACCCTGCTCATCATCGGACAGGGCTACGGCGGGACCTTCTACCAGGCCTTCGACGTGACCGAGGCCGGAATGGGTGTCGGGCCGGCAGTCGACGGCCTGGCGGCTGTATCGGCCATGCTCGGCATGTTCGACGCACCGAACGAGTCCATCGAGTACCTCTGGTCCTTTCCGGACTACTCGTCCTTCGATCCCAATATCACGGCCCTGATTCCGCTGAGCGACGGGTTCCCTGGTGGCGTGCTCAGGGTGTTTGGCGACCTCAAGGCCACAGCCACTGGTGTCGAGAAGCGAGTCGGGTTCACCTTCTCCGATCCGGCCGTCGGCCCCATGACGCTCGACCGGTCGGTGACGGCCGTCATCACTGGATCGGGGTATTTCCCAGGCGTCGAAAACAGCGCGCAGCTCTCGCGGGGCGGGTCGGCCCCGGCAGCCGGTCGCTATCTCTTCATGCTCCATGCGGCCACCGGGCTCCCGATCGGCGGCAGCTCGAGCTGCAGCGGCCAGGGCTGCTACGACGTTGGCGTGATCAGCAACAACATCAAGAACGCGATTCAAGCTGACGTTACTGCCTCAGGAGATTATGGATCTCCGGTCGTGACGAAGGCCTACGTGGGGGACCTCGACGGACGCTACTTTCGCTTCGACCTGTCGGCCGACGGCACCATGGCGAGCACCATTCTGACGTCCACCGGGCAGCCGATCTATTCCTCATCGGCGCTGCTGTTCGTGGGGTCGAGCCAACGCTATCTTTTCTTCTCGACTGGTAGTGATCTCCTGCCCAACACGACGCCGGGAGGTGCGGGGACGTTCAAGCTCTACGGTGTTCGCGACAGCGCCAGCGCCGGCACGCCAGGCACCGTGACGCTGTCGTACAGCCTCGCCAGCGTGTCGTCGAGCGGTCTCATCACCAACGGCGAGCGTCCGACGAACGCGCCAACCGTGGCGGGTGACATCGTCTTCTTCACTACAACGAGCGAGACGGCAGCCACGCCGTGCGGGGAGGCGACAACGCGCGTGTACGCCTTTACCTATCTCGGAACCGCCGCCTACGACGCCAACGGCAACGGAAAGCTGGACAACAACGAGTCCAAGGTCGTGGCCACGAGCGCCGGGAGGGCTACGGCACCCTTTATCGTGGATCAGCATCTGTTCCTGTCGACGACGGCCATTCCGGGAGCGGGAGTGACGATGCTCGGCGACCCGGAAGACTTCAACAACGGTGTTGGACAAGTCGGAGTTCGTATACTCTCGTGGAGAGAAATCCGGTGAGTCCCATCTGGCACGCTCCACTCGTGCTCCTCGTCGTGGTGGTCTGGCTGACGTCGCCTCCGGCGAGTCTGGCCGAGGCTGCACGGCGTGAGGCAATGCGTCGTGCCCTGGTCGGGCCGGCTGTGGGCAGCTATTCTGATGCCCAACTGCCGCCGACGCCGCCCCCGCCGGTCGTCTCCGGCATCCCACTCCCGAAACCGCCGGAGGCGGCCACCGTGGCTCCGCCGGCGGCGCCAGGCGAACCGGCCAGGGACGAGGCCTGGTGGCGAAATCGCATTGCCGCAGCCAGGACTTCGCTCGAGCGCAACCGAGTACTGGCCGATGCCGTCCAGTCGCGCATCAACGCGCTGCAGACCGATGTCGTCAATATCGACGACCCGGCGCAGCAGGCGCTCGCGCGGCAGAACCTGGGACGCGCCCTCGGCGAGCTCGAGCGTCTGCAGGGTGAAATTGAAGAGGCCCAGAAAGAGATCGCGCAGATCCAGGAAGACGCGCGGCGCCAGCGCGTGCCGCCCGGCTGGATCCGCTAGAGCCGCGCTCTAGCGGGCAACGGCTTTCCGGCTCGATCGCACAAACCGCCATCGCCGCTCGTCCCCACCCAGGCAGATTCTCCAACCTCCAATCGTGTCCTTCGCATAATCCGCGCAGATCAACTTGGCCCGCTGGTTGCACGAGCATGACGTGTGACTCGTGCCGAACGCTCCGGGCGCAGCGAGGGCTTCACACTCGTCGAAGTGGTCGTGGCCCTGCTCGTGCTGACGACGGCCGCCACGGCTGCGGCCAGCCTGGTCATCGTGTCGCTCGAGACGACTCGCGCGGCTCAGCTTCAAACCTCGGTGACGACGCTCGCTGTCGAGAAGGTAGAGCAACTCCGATCGCTCACCTGGATGGTTGTCGAGGGTGTCCCGATGAGCGACACGACAACGGCCTTGTCGGTGGATCCTCCTGTGTCTGGCGGGACGGGCCTGAGCCCGTCGCCGCCGGGGACCCTGACGCGTGATACCGCCGGGTATGTCGACTATCTGGCCCCGTCGGGCGTCTGGGTGGCCGGCGGAAGCACCCCTCCACCCGACGCCGCCTTCGTCAGACGCTGGAGCATCGAGTCGCTGGCCGAAGACCCGTTGGACACGCTGGTGTTGCGCGTGTTCGTGGCGCCTGTCGCGCGAGCCCGGGCCACCTCCGGGGATGAACCCCGAGCCGGGGTTCCAGGTGAGGCGCTCGTCGCGACCCTGCTCACCCGGAAAGCGAGGTAATCGACATGCGTGCTCCTGGAACCATGCCTCTCTCCGACAGAGGTTTCTCTCTTGTCGAGGCGATGGTGGCGGCAGTGCTGGTGACGGTCGTTGCGATCGCGGTGCTGACCATGGCCTTGCCCCATACGGAGATCGCAAGCGCACAACCTGCGATGGCCGACGCCCAGCAGCGCGCGCGCGTCGTTGCCGACAGCCTTCTCGTCCACCTCCGTGAAGCGGGCGCCGGCATGGAAGCCGGCGGGCAGGCTGGCAGCTTGTCGCAGTTCTTCCCGCCGGTGATTCCGCGTCGCCTCGGGCCCGTCAGGGCAGACGCCTACACCGTCGTCCGACCGGACGCCGTGACCATCTACAGCCTGGCAGACGAGCGCCGACAGACGTCGCTTGCGATGCCGCTGGGGGTGGCGGGGTCGCTCGTCACCGCGCCGGCACCGGCGTGCCCGCCAGGCGAGCCGCTCTGCGGGTTTCGTCCGGGTACCTCCGTTCTGGTGTTCGACGAGGCCGGACGCTTCGACCTCTTCGACGTCACCAGTGTGGGGGCGTCGGCTGGCTCGGTCGAGCCTCTCCAGCGCGGCCAGGTCGATCCGTATCCCGAAGGATCGCCGGTCGCCGAGGTTGTGGCCCACACCTACTATTTCGATCAACAGGCGCGCCAGTTGCGGCACTACGACGGACGGTCAACGGACGCCCCCGTGGTCGATGCCGTCGTCGGGCTGACGTTCGAGTATCGCGGCGATCCGGTCCCGCCGGCTCGCCCCAAGCCGCCTCTCGGGACCGCCAACTGCTTGTACGATGCGACCGGGTCCGCGATAGGAGCCACGGCTCTTCTGGCGTCTGGTGCCGACACGTTGGTCGACTTGCCGATTGGCTTGTTCAGTGACGGCCCCTGGTGCGGCAGCGGCGACAATCGCTATGACGCCGACCTGCTGCGGATTCGGCAAGTGCGTGTCAGGATTCGCGTGCAGGCAGCACCCGAAGCTCTGCGTGGTTCCGGGGCTGACTTCGTACACGCAGGCACGAGCTACTCCGCGCGCCGGCGTCTACCAGACTATGCGGTGTCGATTGCCGTGGCGCCGCGGCATCTCGGGGGCTCGCGATGAGGATGTCGACGTGGCCATTCTCAGACGGTGAGGCGACGGGCGCGCAGGACGGTGGCGGCGCCATTGTCGTCGCCCTCGTTGCCGCCCTGTTGATGAGTGCCGTCGGCCTTGGCCTCATCACCATGAGCAGCACCGAGCGGGCCATCGCGGGGAACTTCCTCGCCGCTCATGGGGGCCGACTGGCCGCCGAGGCGGCGCTCGAGCGGGCGTTGGCCGACGTGCGGCGTCACGATCCGAGCGACCTTCTCTCTGGCGCCGCGACGTCGGCGTTCAGGGATTCCACCCTCAACCCCGTGACGCCCTGGGGGAGCACACTGGACCTGCCAGCGCTTACGGCGGCCCTCCAGGCGCGGACTGACGCTTCGTTTGGCTGGTCGGCCAACAACCCCCACTGGCGCCTGTGGATTTACGGACCATTCGAACGCCTCGTGCCCGCTGGCAATAGCCGGCTCTACGTCGTCGTCTGGCTGGGCGACGACCTGGGAGAGACGGACGGTTCTCCGCTCACCGACGAGAACGACACCCTCGTCGTCCTCGCGAGGGCCCTCGGGCCGGCGGGGCTCTCCGTCTCGGTTCGCGCAGCGGTGATGGTCGAAGAGGGGGTGCGGGTTTTGTCCTGGAAGGAAGCGAACTGGTGAGACCGCCTCGGGCGGCTACTTCTTCAGTCCAAGGCGCTGCAGGGACGCGCGCAGCTCTTTCGAGCTGACATCGCCCACTATCGAGGTGTCGCCGATGCCCGACGCAAGCACGAAATGCAATCGTCCGTTCAGCACCTTCTTGTCGCGTCCGGTCGCGTCGAGGACATCGTCCACGCGCAGGTCCGCAACGGGCGGCAAGGGACCCATCCGGCGGATGAGGTCCGCCAGGTGCTCCTGATCCGCACGGGCGACGAGGCCCCGGCGACGAGAGACGTCAGCAGCTGCGAGCATTCCGTACCCAACGGCTTCACCGTGGCGGAAACGCCGGTACTCGGTGACCGCTTCGAGCGCGTGACCAATCGTGTGGCCGAAGTTGAGCGCGCGGCGTGGCCCCGACTCGCGCTCATCGGCCATGACGACGGCCGCCTTGATTGCGCAGCACTCGGCGATGACGCTCGTGAGCAACTGCGGGTCCTGCCGGAAGAGGGCATCGAGGCCCGCCGAGACGCGCTCGAAGAGGGGACGCGAGGCGATGACGCCGTACTTGATCACTTCATACAGTCCGGCCCGAAACTCGCGCCGCGGCAGCGTCGACAGCAGGTCGGGATCGCAGATGACCATTCTGGGCGGGTGGAAGGCGCCGACCAGGTTCTTGCCTGCCGGGAGGTTCACGCCCACCTTCCCACCGATGGCACTGTCGACCTGGGCCACCAGCGTCGTCGGAACCTGCACGAACGAAATGCCGCGCAGGAAGGTCGCCGCCCCGTAACCGGCCGTGTCGCCGACCACGCCTCCGCCGAAGCCGATGATGACGGCCGAGCGGTCGAGCGAGCGCTGGAGGAACGCCTCGTACAACCTCGCCACGGTGCCGAGCGACTTGGCCCGCTCGCCGTCGGCGACGAGCACGGGGGGGTGCCGGCTCGTCAGCGCCCGAAGCCGCGCCCCGTGCAAGCGCCAGATCGGTGTTGAACTGACGACCAGGCGGCTCTCGCCGAGCGGACGCGTGAGGTCCTCGACCTGGCCGGAGAGGCCGGGTCCGATGAGGACGCCGTACGGGCCCCGTTCGCTCGTGACGTCTATGCGGGTGGATGCCATCAGCCTTCGGCGGGCGGTCCGATCCCACCCGGTGCGTGTAGGATAGCAGGCGAGATTCGAGGCTTCCGTGACTGATGTGAAGAAGGACAGGAAAGACCAGTTCGTAACGGAAATCACCCCCCGCTCGGAGGATTTCTCCCGCTGGTATCTGGACGTGGTCAGGCGGGCCGAGCTGGCCGATTACTCGCCCGTGAAGGGCTTCATGGTGATCCGCCCCTATGGCTACGCCATCTGGGAGCACATGCAGAGGCTGCTCGATGCCCGGTTCAAGGCCACCGGCCACGTGAACGCCTACTTTCCGCTACTCATTCCGGAGAGCCTGCTGCTCCGCGAAAAGGAACATGTCGAAGGGTTCGCGCCTCAGGTCGCCTGGGTGACTCGTGGTGGCGACGAGGAACTCGAAGAGCGTCTGGTCATCCGGCCGACATCCGAGGTCATCATCGGGACGATGTATGCCAAATGGATCCAGTCGTGGCGGGATCTACCCGTGCTCATCAACCAGTGGGCCAACGTCGTGCGCTGGGAGAAGGTCACCCGCCCGTTTCTGAGGACGACCGAGTTCCTGTGGCAGGAGGGGCACACGGCGCACGAGACGGCGGAGGAGGCCGAGGAAGAGACGCTGAAGATTCTCGGGCTCTACAAGGACTTCGCCGAGCGCGAGCTCGCGATGCCGGTCATCGACGGCGTCAAGAGCGAGAGCGAGAAGTTCGCCGGTGCCGCGCGGACGTATTCCATCGAAGCCCTCATGGGAGACGGCCGCGCCCTTCAAGCCGGCACGTCCCACAACCTGGGTCAGAACTTCGCCAAAGCATTCGAAATCCAGTTCCAGGGGCGTGACAAGACGCTGCAGCACGCCTGGACGACGTCCTGGGGCGTATCGACGCGGCTCGTGGGCGGGGTCATCATGACCCACGGCGACGACAGCGGGCTCGTGCTGCCGCCCCACGTGGCGCCTCATCAGGTCGTGATCGTCCCGATTCCCAGGGGGAACTGGAAGGAGACCGTGCTGCCCAAGGCCGAGGCCATTCGCGACGAGCTCACCGCCCGGGGCGTCCGGGTGATACTCGACGCGAGCGAAGAGAACTCGCCGGGCTGGAAGTTCTCCGAGTGGGAGCTCCGCGGCGTGCCGCTGCGCCTCGAGATTGGCCCCAAGGACATCGAGAAGGGGCAGGTGTTCTCGGCTCGCCGTGATACACGCGAGAAGGCCCCCATCGCCTTCGGAGACCTGGCCGACCGGGTTCCGGCGCTTCTCGAGGAGATCCAGAGCGGGCTGCTCGAACGCGCGCGGGCCTTTCGGGATTCGAGGACTCAGGAGGCCGATTCGTGGGAGGCGTTCAGCACGGCCATGGACGGCCGTCCGGGCTTCGTGGCCGCCCCCTGGTGCGGTCGTGCCGAGTGCGAGGCGTCGATCAAAGCCGAGACGCAGGCCACGCTGCGGAACATCCCGCTTGGCTCACCGGCGATCGACGGGCGCTGCGTCAAGTGCGGCGAACCGGCCAGCCACAGGGCGTGGTTCGCAAAGGCGTACTAGGCGCGCTTCGCTTTCCCTCGGCGTACCAACAAGCACAACAAGAAGAAGAAAAGGGGACGGGCTGTGAAGCCCGTCCCCTTTTGTCGTGCCTTCCGACGGCGGGTTGCTGCTGCCGCTACTGCAGGCGCACCACCATGGCGGCCCGGCGATTGAGCCGCCGGGTTTCTTCCCGCGTGTTGTCGTGCCGCGGGCGTTCCTCGCCGTAGCTCACGGTCGTCAGCCGGTCCGCGCCGATGCCGCGGCTCACCAGGTAGTCGCGGACGGCCTGGGCGCGGCGCTCGCCAAGCGCCAGGTTGTACTCGGCCGTGCCGATGTTGCAGGTGTGGCCTTCGACCTGCAGCCTGAGCGTCGCATTCGCCTGCATTGCGGCAATGGCCTCGTCGAGCACGCGCAGGGCGTCCGGCCGCAGGTTGTAGCGGTCGAAGTCGAAGTGCACGTCCTCGAAGGTGAACTCGCGCTGAACGGGAGCCGTCACCTGGATGGTGACCGTGTCACGCGCCTGGCCGCCGCGGCCGTCGCTCACGGCCACCGTGATTTGCACGGGGCCCGGCTGCTGCGGCGCCGTCCACGGCGACTGCCGGTTGGTCGGGCTCGTCAGCGTTCCGGCGGCCGTCGTCCACTGATACGTCAGGGCATCGCCATCGGGGTCCTGTGCCTCGGCGGCAACCGTCGCCGTGCGCCCCACCTCGACCGTGCAGGGGTTGCAGCTAGCGCGCACCGTCGGCGGCCGGTTCTGTGGCGGCGGCGGCGGTGGCGGCGGGGGCGGTGGCGGCGGGGGCGGGGGCGGCGGCGGCTGCACCCGCGGCGCGTAGCCAATCCGCAGCTGAATGGACGACTGGTCGAGCGTGTTCGTTGGATAGCCCGACGCGCTCCGTCCGTCCATGGCCAGGTTGACGGTTGCCGCCGCTCCGGCGAAGAACCCGTTCATGCCGTGCCAGGTCAGTCCGACGCCCAGGAATACCGGGCTCTTGAGCCGTGTGCTCTCCGGGACGAGTGAGCCGTCCTCGCCGAACAAGTCCGCCGGCGCGGTGATCGTGTCGTCGAAGTAGCTCTCACCGAAGAGCTCCCCGTGCAGTCGAAGCTTGGCGTCTGGCAGCAGGTAGTAGCCCGCGCCAACGCCCCAGCGGAAGCCATTGGTGAGCTGATAGCCGTCCGGGTCGCCCCGGAACATCATCCCGCCGTAGGCCGACATTTCCGCCCGCTCGCCGTAACTCGAGAAGATGCCGTCGACCGCAAAGTCCGTGGCGCCGCTCGAGGCGCCGGAGTCCTCGTCGCCGAGGGGCAGTTTCACTTTGGCGGCCACGGCGAACGCCGCCGGTCCTTCCATGTCTGCCAGCAAGTTGATCTTGCCGCCAACCCAGAAGTCGCCGAGCTTGTTGCCAATCCAGCCCTCGGTCACTTTCGGGTGGTCGACGAGGATTCCGCCGCCGCCAGCGTCATCCTCGAAGAAGAGGGGCCGTGCGTCGCGGTCGATGCGCGTGACGAGGCGCAGGTTCCCGAACAACTCCGCGCGCCCGCCCAGACCGACGGCGAACGTGACCGGGAAGGCGGCGACGTTCGAGAAGCCCTGGTCGTAATCGAAGTCCGTCCGGTACAGGCTGACTGACCACTTCTTGTGTGCCAGCACTTCAGCGGATGGCACGAACCAGATCCCGCTCGTGCCCGAGGCGGTGGTCAGAACGGGCGGAGGATCCTGGGCCGGCGTGCCGCCCTGGCCGCTCTGTGCGTGGGCCGGGACCGCAACTGCGAGGGCCGTGAGAACCGCGAATAACTTGGTGAATGTGCTCATGATTGGTGTCCGGTTGGCGTCTCGTGGCAACTGACCGTCTCCGAAGCTGGCGTGACAGGCAGCAGATTTCCTGCCTTGCCGACCCTCCTATCGTAGGTCCGCCATTGCGGACAAGTCAATGATTCTCAGGTGTTTTCGGGGGCAGCAGGCGGTTCCCCGGAGGGGTCCTCCTTGCCGAAGGGGCTATACTTGGACGTTACCAACTGGAGCGCGCCATGGGTCCGATAGGCTTTCCCGAACTACTCATCATTCTCGTCGTCGCGCTCATCGTATTTGGTCCTCGGAAGCTCCCCGAGCTCGGGCGTTCCCTGGGGAAGAGCCTGTCCGAGTTCAAGCGGGCCTCGAACGAGCTCCGGTCCACGCTCGAGGACGAGATTCGCATCGACGAGCAGAAGGCCAAGCCGCCGTCGGGCGCGGCCAAGCAGGAGTCCATCGCTCCGCCTGCCGCCGAGAGGCCCGAGCCGGCCGCACCAGAGCCACACACGGTTGCCCGCGGTCAGCAGGGTTCCTGACGTCCGGACGCCGTTCCGGCGATAGCTCACATGGCGCCTGATTCGCAGACCGACGCGCTCGACCGCGACTACGACGACGCCTCCGAGGACACCCGCGACGACAGCTCGCGGATGACCTTCCTCGAGCACCTCGACGAACTGCGGAAACGCATCATCTATGCCCTCTACGCCGTGGCGGCAGCCTGCGTGCTGACGTTCTGGTTCAACGGCGAGATGTACGATTACCTCACCGCCTACTTCCAGCGCTACGGCGGCGAGCTCGTCTACACGCAGCCGACGGGCGGCTTCATGTTCAGCCTGAAGATCGCCGTGCTGGCCGGGCTGGTGCTGGCGGCGCCGTTCGTCTTTTCCCAGGTGTGGCTCTTCGTGGCTCCCGGGCTCTACGCGAAAGAGCGCCGTGTGGTGGTGCCGTTCGTTCTCTGCTCGAGCCTCCTCTTTTTTGGCGGCGCGTGGTTCGCCCACGCGATCGGCTACCCGACGATGTGGCAGTTCTTCGCCAGCTATCAGGGGGAAGCGATCAAGTTCCTCCCGGACATCGCCAGCACGTTCAGTTTCTATTTCAAGATCGTCATCGGCATGGGGCTCGTCTTCCAGATGCCCGTCCTGGTCTTCTTCCTGGCCAGATTCGGCATCGTGACGGCGCGCTTCATGGTGGCCAAGTTCAAGTACGCCGTCCTGCTCATCTTCGTGCTGGCGGCCGTGATTACGCCCAGTGGCGATGCGGTCAGCCTGACGGTGTTTGCCGCGCCGATGCTGGTCCTGTACGGCGTGAGCATCGGCGTCGCCTGGATCTTCGGCAAGCGCCGCCCGAAGGGCGGCGAAGCCGCTGGATAGTCCGGGACGCCTGACGTGGCCCGGGTCAGGCCGGGCTTTTGCCCTTTGCGTATGTCCTTGCTAGGATGAGCTTTATGCAGCAGACAGGCATGTCGTTCGGCGCGGCTTTCGTGGCGGTGTCCGCGCTGGCCGGCGGCTTCATCGGGTCCCAGGCGGTGTCGACCGCGGACCGGCGCGCCGAGCGCGACCGCGTCTACACGGCGGCGCTCGCGGCCATCGAGCAGGAGTACGTCGAACCGCGCGAGATGGCGCCGCTCGTCTACGGGTCGATCGACGGCATGTTGCGCACGCTCGACCCGCACTCGAGCTTTCTCGACCCCGAAGAATTTCGGCGCATGAGCGAGCGGCAGGAAGGGCAGTACCGAAGGCATCGGCATCTCCATCGTCTCCACCAACGGCGACATCACGGTCACCTCGCTCTTCGAAGGCTCTCCGGCCTACCGGGCCGGTATTCGACGAGGCGACGTCATCGCCGCCGTTCGCGAGGAAAACGCCAAGGGCTGGACCACCCAGGACGTGGTGGATCGCGTCAGGGGACCGCGCGGAACGACGGTGGACATCTCGATTCGCCGGCCCGGCGTCGCCGATCTGATCAAGTTGACCGTTGAGCGCGCGGCCATCGCGATCGTGACGGTGCGGACGGCGTTCATGGTGGCGCCTGGCACCGGCTACGTGCGCCTGCAGGATTTCTCCGAGACGACGGATCGCGAATTGGGGCAGGCCCTCACCCGGCTTA
The DNA here is from genome assembly GCA_963752045.1 of uncultured Acidobacteriota bacterium. Classification (GTDB taxonomy): domain Bacteria; phylum Acidobacteriota; class Vicinamibacteria; order Vicinamibacterales; family SCN-69-37; genus DATKDF01. The sequence goes on from CAVVWN010000008.1 coordinate 827,520, forward strand.
CCGGTGAAGGCATGGAACGGCTGATTCTCGATCTCCGTGACAACCCGGGCGGGCCGCTCGACCAGGCCATTGCCGTCTCGAACCGCTTCCTCAAGCGGGGCCAGCTCATTGTGTACACCCGCGGCCGGGTCAACAACATGGACGACGACTTCAGGGCGCCGATGGCCGGCGAGTACACCGAGGTGCCCATGATCGTCATGGTCAACCGCAACAGCGCGAGCGCCTCCGAGATCGTCTCCGGCGCCATGCAGGACCACGATCGCGCGCTCGTCGTCGGGGAAACGACCTTCGGCAAGGCGCTCGTCCAGTCCGTCTATCGCTTGAGCGAGAAGGCCGCCGTCGCGCTCACGACCGGGCGGTACTACACGCCGTCCGGCCGCATGATCCAGCGTCCCTGGGATGGGAGCTTCGACGAGTATCTGACCTACTCACTCCAGGACCAGGCCGAGTCTCGCCCGCACGATCCGGAGGAGCTCAAGTACACCGATGGCGGCAGAAAGGTGTACGGCGGTGGAGGCATCGAGCCCGATCACTTCGTGGTGGGGCCGGTCGAGGGCTTCGACCCGCAGCGGTTCACCCGGCTGCTCTACGCGCGCGGCGCGTTCATCAGCTTTGCCGAGCGGTTCACCAAGCTGGGCGACACCCGCCCGGGCGCGGCGTCGGCGGCCGTTCACACGGTGGCGCCCGGCTGGCCCGTCACCGACGCCATCGTCGACGAGTTCAAGACGTTCATCACCGAGCAGGGCATCCGGGTCGACGACGCTGCCTTTGAAGCCGATCGGTCCTTCGTCCGGGCGATGATCCGGTTCGAGGTGGACAACGACCTCTTCGGGGTCGAAGAGGCCCGGAGAAACCTCTCGCAGGTCGATCCCCAGGTCCAGACCGCGCTCGGATACCTCGACGAGGCGCGCCGGCTCCTCGAGGCCGGCCGATAAGCCCGAAACCTGCGTGGGGCCCCCACATCTTGCGGGGGTAAATTCGCTTGCCGCTTCAGGTAGTGCTTGCTAGACTGGCCCTCTAGATTCGGGCGTTTTCCGGCTTCCAGGCATGCGCATCCCAGCCGCTTGCCGGTCGACGACAGCAGGGGTTTCGACCGGAGCGGCTGCCGTGCTGTACGCGCGGCGTGTCGGCGCGACGCCCAGAGGTGATTGAGACTGCATGCGACTGTCCAAACTGCACATCGCGGGCTTCAAAAGCTTTCCGGACCGCGCGGAGCTGGGTTTTGAAAGCGGCGTCACCGCCATTGTCGGGCCGAATGGCTGCGGCAAGAGCAACGTCGTCGACGCCATCACGTGGGTCCTCGGCGAGCAGAGCGCCAAGAGCCTCCGCGGCGAGCGGATGGAAGACATCATCTTTTCCGGAAGTGACGCTCGCAAGCCCACCGCGGCGGCAGAGGTCCGCCTGAAGCTCACCAACGTGGCGCAGGCGGCGATGCCGGCCGTGGCCCTCGACGTCGACGCGCTCCTCGACGAGCAGCCGATCGTGACGCGCGACGTCGAGATCGGCAGGAGGCTCTATCGGTCCGGCGAAAGCGAGTACCTCATCGACGGGGAAGTGTGCCGGCTTCGCGACGTGCACGACCTGCTGATGGACTCGGGGCTCGGCGTCAAGGCCTACGCGGTGATCGAGCAGGGCAAGATCGGGCAGATTCTGTCGTCACGACCGGCCGAACGGCGAGCCCTCATCGAGGAAGCGGCCGGCGTCACGAAGTACAAGGCCCGCCGACGGTCTGCCGAGCTCAAGCTCGAAGCGGCACGCCAGAACCTGACGCGGATCGACGACATCATCTTCGAGGTGGAGAAGCAGCGCGGGGCGCTGAAGCGGCAGGCGGCGCGCGCCCGGAGATACCGGCGACTGCGCGAGGAGTTGCGTCGGTGGGAACAGGTGCAGTTTGCGCACCGCCACGAGTCGCTGACCCGCGAGATCGAGGCCGCCGAGGCCAGGCTCGAAGACGCGCGGGCACGCGAAGCCGCTGCAGCCGCCCAGTTGTCCGGTCTCGAGACGGCACTCGAAGCGTTGCGCCTCGATCTATCCGAAGCCGAGTCGGGACTGACAGGGCTTCGCGAACGCGTGCATGCCCACGAGCTCGACATGGGCCGGGCCCAGCAGCAGGTGCAGTTCGACAGGCTGCAAATCGAGGATCTGGCGCGCCAGGCAGAGGCGTTCGACGCGGAACGGCGGGAGCTCGAGGCTCGCCGCGGGCCCGCCGCCGAGGCCATCGACGCCCAGCGCCGTGCAGCCGCCGCGGCCCGCACCGCGCTCGAGCAGGCCAGGGCGGCGGTCGATGCGTGCACGGCTGAATATCGCGAGGCGCTCACCGCCGTTCAGTCGGTGGAACAGGAATCGGACTCCACGCGCGCCGCGGTGCTGGCATCGAATGCGACGCTCTCGGCCCTCGCCCAGGCGCGCGACAATGCGGCCGCGATCCGGGAGCGCGTGGCCGTCGAACGCGAGCGGCTCGACCTGGAAGCTCGCGAGCTCTCGGCCGAGCTCGAGCGCACGGCGAGCGACGAGCGTGCCTCGGTGATCCAACTGGAGGACGCGCGGGCCGAGCTCGAGCGACTACGAGCCGAGCGAGCGGCGGGCCAGGAGGCTGTGGCCCGTTCGCGTGCCGAGCGTGACGAGTTGGTCAGGGTCCTGGCTGAAGAGAAGCGGCGGCTCGCCGCGCGGGAAGCCCGACTGCGATCGCTCGAGGAAATCGAAGCCAGTCGCGCCACCTTCGGGGACGCGGCCAGGTTTCTCCTCGGAGAGTCCGGAGGCCCGCTGGACTGTGCCGGCGCAGTGGCCGATCACCTTCAGGTAGATCGGTCCTTCGAACGCGCGGTCGATGCGCTGCTTGGCGACGCACTCCAGCACGTGCTGGTCCACGATCTGGCGGACGTGCCACGTGCCCTGACATTGCTGTCCGAGGCGAACGCCGGCCGTTGCGGGTTCCTGGTCCTCGGCGAAGCCCCGGCGGGCGAGGCCACGCCGCCGCTCGTCGTGCCGCCTGGCGCCCGCTCGCTCAGCGACGTGGTCCGCCCGATCGGGCCGCATTCGCGCGCGGTCGCGGGTCTGATTCCATCGGCCCTCATCGTGACGTCGTTCGAGGAGGCGCGCCGGCTGGCGCCGACGGTGGCTGTGCCGGTGGCCACGCTCGCCGGCGAGGTGTTCCGGGGGAACTGGCACGTCGAGGGTGGTTCCAGGCAGGACGTCCGCGGCATTCTCGAAAGCCGGGCCGAGGCCGCGTCCCTCCGTGAGGAGGTGGCTGCGCTCGAGGCCGCCATCGGCGCTTCGGCCGATCGGCTCGGCGCGTGCGAAGGGAATCTCCCGCTGCGAGAGTCCGCGTTGTCGGCTCTCGTCGTCTCGCTCCACGAGCACGAGAAAGCCATCGTCGGCCTCGAGGCGAGAGGCTCACGGCTGGCCGAGGAGCGTTCGCGCGTCGAGCGGCGGCTTGCCGTCATCGGCACCGAGCAGCAGCGTGCCGAGGGGGAGGAGAGTGCGGCTGAGTCCCGCCGGGCCGAGGCGGCAGCCGTCATTGCGGCCCACGAGACGCGCCAGGCCGAGGCGCAGGGAGAGTTGTCGGGGGTTCTCGCGCGGCTGCAGTCGGCGCGAGACGCGGCCGAGGCCGTCATGCGGCGCGTGACCGAGGCCCGGGCGGAGCAGGCGGCCCTCGGCGAGCGCGTGACGGGCCTCGACAACGACCTCGCGCGACTCGAGGAGAGCGCTCGCGATCTCGAGGTCCGCGTGCGCGGACGCCAGGCGGACATCGAACGAACGGAAACCCGGCGGGTCGAGTTGCGCGCCGCCATCGCGGAAACCGAGCGCCGGCTCGATGAGGGTGTCGTCACGCTCGAGGACCTCACGGTTCAGCTTCGTGCCGCCGACGAGCGCGTGGCGGCCGTTCGCGGGCAGTTCGCCGGCCGCGAGCACGGCATCAAGGAAGCCAGGCACGGTCTCGAGTCGATCAGGTCGGAGGTGGCGCACTTGCAGGTGGCCAACGCGACGGCCGCTTCAGACCTCGCCCACCTCGCGTCGACCTGCCTCGAGACGGTGGGCGCGCCGATCGAGGACGTCGTCGTTCTGGTCGCGCGGATGGAGGATGCCGGCGAGCTGCAGGCGCCGGAGAGGCGCCTCGCGGCCGTCTCGACGCCCGACGATGATGAAGAGGCGGAGGCGTCTGTGGCCGACCAGCCCGAGGCTGCCGTGCCTGCGGGCGACGAGCCGATGACCCCCGACGAGGTGATGGCGGACCTCAAGGGCAGGATCGATCGGCTCGGGCCGGTGAACATGATGGCCATCGAGCAGTTCGACGAACTCGAGACCAGGCACCAGTTCCTGACCACGCAGCGGAAGGATCTGCTCGACTCGATCGCGCAGACCGGAGAGGCGATTCGCAAGATCGACAAGACGACCCGCGAGAGGTTCGAGGAAGCGTTCGCCTCGATCAATACGCATTTCCAGACCACATTCACGACGCTGTTCGCGGGCGGCCGCGCCGGTCTCGTGCTGATCGACCAGGAGAACGACCCCGAGAGCGGCATCGACATCATCGCGCAGCCTCCCGGGAAGCGGCTCCAGAACGTGCAGCTCCTCTCGGGCGGAGAGAAGGCACTGACGGCGATGGCGCTGATGTTCGCGATCTTCAAGCACCGTCCGAGCCCGTTCTGCCTGCTCGACGAGATCGACGCCCCGCTCGACGACGCCAACATCGGCCGCTTCGTCGAGATGCTCCAGGGGATGCAGTCGCACACCCAGTTCATCCTCATCACGCACAACCGGAAGACCATGGAGATCGCCGACCGTCTCTACGGCGTGACGATGGAAGAGCCAGGCGTGTCGAAACTGATCTCCCTGCAGTTGAACTGAGAGCGCGCCCGCCGGCGTCGGCCGGCAGCCGGATCGGCATGAACGAATCGAGGGCCAGTCGATATCAGCGGCGGCGGCGCCGCGGCCGTGCGGCAGGGGTGGCCGCCGTCGCGGCCGCGCTCGCGCTGGTCGCCTTCACGCCCTTCGGCGCCTCGATGGCGGCGGCTGCCGAAGCCGCCGGAGGGGCGGCGCCCGTGTGGGCCGGGGCCGCGGTCTCCCTCGTGCTCTTCGCCGTGTCGGTGGCGACACTCCTCGCCGCGGCGGCGTTCCTGGGGCGGCTCGCTGGCGGCCGAAGTCTCCGCGACGCCGCCCGTGCTCCAGGCGGTCGGCCGCGTTCGACCCTCCTGACGGACGCTCAGACCCTGGCGGGCGGCGTGGCCGCGTTCGTGTACTCGGCCATCGTGGTTCAGGTGTCCATCGGCAGCGCGGGGCGATGGTGGTGGCTCGCGGCCGGTCTGGGTATCGCGGCCGGTCTCCTGCTCGCCCTCCACGCCGCGCCGGTCCTCATCGCCGCACTCGCGCGCGCGCGGCCGCTGAGCTCGCCCTCGCTCGCAGCACGGCTGCGAGCCCTGTCCGAGCAGGCAGGGGTTCCGCTTCGAAGCGTGGAGGAGTTTTCCACCGACGAGACGGACGATGCGACGGCGTTCGTGGCGGGCCTCGGACGGCACCCTCGCGTGTTTCTCGCGTCGACGCTGATTCAGGACTGGCAGGAGGACGAGATCGCCGTCGTCGTGGCCCACGAGCTCGGCCATCACCGTCGGGGTGATCTCTGGCGGACCCTGGCCGTCGATGCAGCCGTCGTCGTGGCTGGCCTCTGGCTGGCGAGCCGCGTCGTGAGCGCGCAGGACCTCGAGCGCGGCCTGACCGCACTCCCGGCCGTCGCGTGGGTTGCCGGCATGGTCTGGGTCGCATCGACGCCCCTCAGGAACGCCCAGTCGCGTCACCACGAGCGTCAGGCCGACGCCTTCGCCATTCGACTGACGGGCCGCGCCGACGCCTTGTCGACCGTCGTGCGCCGTCTGGGAGCCCGACACCTTGCCGAAGACCGGCCGTCGCGTCTGGCCCGCTGGTTCGCCTACCGGCACCCGTCGGTGCCGGAACGGCTCGCAGCGGCCCGTAGGGCAGATCCGGCGGCGCCTGGGGAAGTCGGTCGACCGAGGGGACCGTCAGCGGACCGGCCGACGAGTGACTAGCGTGCGGTGACCACCAGCGTGCCGTGGAGCTCGCGACGGCATCGCTCGTCGATGGCCAGATTGCAGTAGATTCGTGAACTCGCCGACCTGGTTTGCGTGGAACTCGAACGTGACCGGCTTGCCGGGCTCTGCACGCCGGCTGATGCGGTACTCGTCGATCGTGAAGCTGTGCGGAATGTCCTCGGCCGAGAACGTGACGCGAACGATGTCGTCGAGCGCGACCCGGATCTGGGCCTCGTCGCGGCCGTCCACGGTGTACGCGTAACGGCGGGCCGAGACGGAGAACTCGCGCTTGCTCTGGGCGAGCAGGATCGACCCCGCCAGCACGAGCAGGGTGCCGGCGACCAGGCAGGTTGCCCAACCTGGCATCACACGGGACCGGGCGGTACTCATAGACCCTCCCTGGAGTCAGACGCCGAACGTGTCCAACCGGCCGGGAGCCAGCCGGGTCAGTGCCGCCGTGGCGGCCGGCGCTCGCGCGGGCCGCCGCGGTCTCGCGATGGACGGTCCCGCCCGGTGTCCGCGCCTTCGGGCGCCTGCGGCCGCGGGTTGCGAGGCTCGGTGCCCTCACCGGGCCCGAGGAGCGCCTTCCGGCTCAGCCGAACCTTGCCGGACGGGTCGACGTTGATCACCTTCACCATGATCTGCTCGCCCTCGGCGAGCTCGTCGCGCACGTCCTTCACCCGGTAGTTGGCGATTTCCGACACGTGCAGGAGGCCGTCGACGCCGGGCATGATCTCGATGAACGCGCCGAAGTCCGTGATGCGTTCGACGCGGCCGAGGTACGACTTGTCGAGCTCGGGCGTGGCCGTCAGTTCCTGAATCATCGCGATCGCCTTGGCGGCCGCCGTTTCGTCGGCCGAGGCGACGTTGACGCGCCCGTCGTCCTCGACGTCGATCTTGACGCCCGTCTTCTCGATGATCATCCGGATGGTCTTGCCGCCCGGGCCGATCACGTCGCGGATCTTCTCGGTCGGAATGCGAATCGTCACGATGCGGGGCGCGTAGGCGGAGATCTGCTCGCGCGGCTCGCCGAGCGCCTCGGCCATCTTGTCCAGAATGTGCAGGCGGCCGATCCGGGCCTGCTCGAGCGCCTTTCGCATGATGTCCATCGTGATGCCGCCGACCTTGATGTCCATCTGCAGGGCCGTGATGCCCGTGCGGGTGCCGGCCACCTTGAAGTCCATGTCGCCGTAGTGGTCCTCGGCGCCGGCGATGTCACTGAGGACGGCCCACTTGCCGGTCTTCTCGTCCATCACGAGGCCCATGGCCACGCCGGCCACCGGCGCCCGGAGCGGGACGCCGGCGTCCATCATGGCGAGCGCGCCGCCGCACACCGAGGCCATCGACGAGGATCCGTTCGACTCGAGAATGTCCGACACGATGCGAATCGTGTACGGGAAGGTCTCGTCCGACGGCAGGAGCGGCGTGAGCGAACGCTCGGCCAGGGCGCCGTGACCCACTTCGCGGCGGCCCGGTCCCCTCAGAAACTGGACCTCGCCGACCGAGAAGGGCGGGAAGTTGTAGTGCAGCATGAACCGCTTGTAGGTCTCGCCCTCGACGCGCTCGATCTTCTGGGCGTCGTCTTCGGTGCCGAGCGTCGCGCTGACGAGCGCCTGGGTCTCGCCGCGCGTGAACACAGCCGAGCCGTGCACGCGCGGGAGCAGGCCCACCTCGATCCAGATCGGACGGATCTCGTCGAAGCGCCGGCCGTCGAGCCGGCGTCCGCGCTCGAGAATCTCGTCGCGCATGACCTTTTCCTTGAGGCCCTTGAAGATCTGCTTGGCTTCGACCCGGCGTTCCACTTCACCTTCCGGGATGCTCGCCACGAGCTCCTCGAGCACTTTGTCAACGCTCGCGTAGTTGGCGAGCTTGTCGGGGAGCCGCATGGCCTCGGCGAGCGGCACGTACACCTTCTCTTCGACCTCGCGATAGAACTCGTGGCCGATCTCGCGGCGGGTGACGGTCTTCTTGGGCTTGCCGCACGCGGCCTTGAGGTCGTCGATGACGGCCACGATCTGACGGATGGCTGCGTGGGCGGCCTCGAGCGCCCCGACCATCTGCTCTTCGGTGGCCTCGGTGGCGCCGGCCTCCACCATCACGATGGCATCCTGGGTGCCGGCCACGATCAGGTCGATCGTGCTCTTCTGGCGCTCCGGGTACGTCGGGTTGATCACGTACGCGCCGTCGATGAGGCCGACGCGCACGCCGCCAAGCGTCTTGGTGAAAGGAATGGAGGAGAGGGCGAGCGCCGCCGAGGCGCCGGTGATGGCGAGCACGTCAGAGTCGTTTTCCGTGTCCGCCGAGACGAGCAGACTCACGATCTGCGTTTCGTACTTCCAGCCCTGCGGGAAGAGCGGCCGGATCGGCCGGTCGATCAACCGGCTCGTCAGCACTTCCTTCTCGGCCGGCTTGCCTTCGCGCTTGAAGAATCCGCCGGGAATGCGGCCTGACGCGTAGGTGTACTCGCGGTAGTCCACCGTCAGCGGGAGAAAATCGATCCCTTCACGCGGGTTGGCCGCGTGGCAGGCGGTGACGAGCACCATGGTGTCGCCCGAGCGCACGACGACAGCGCCGTCGGCCTGTTTGGCCAGCTTGCCGGTTTCGATCGAGAGGGTTCGCGATCCGAGGGTGAGTTCACGTCGATGGGTAGCAGTCATGGGTGGTCAGTCGTCTCAGGGGAACACGGGAACATGGGGTCTACACGCGTCGTGGCCGCACGCACCGCCAGCCGGCCATCCACCGCGGTCCGTGGCCTCGGCGGATGTGCAACCGGACATGGCCGGCCGTCCTACTTGCGGATACCAAGCCGTCGAATCAGCTCGGCGTAGCGGTCGGCGTCCTTCCGCTTCAGGTAGTCGAGCAGCCTCCGCCGCTGGCCGACGAGCTTCAGGAGCCCGCGCCGGGAGTGGTGGTCCTTGACGTGTGTCTTGAAGTGCTCGGTCAGGTAATTGATGCGCTCGCTCAGAATCGCCACCTGCACCTCCGGAGAGCCGGTGTCGGACTCGTGGGTGCGGTAGGCTCCGATGACTTCGGTCTTACGGTCGTTCGTCAGCACTGAGTGCCCTCCACGGACGGCCCAGAACGCGCGTCGAGCGCAACCAAACCGCCGTTTTCAAGGTTTCCGCCATTGCTGGCCGTGACAAAGAGTTAATCGTAGCCGAGTACCACCGCCGGATGCAAAGCGCCGCCCCGGGATCCGGCCAGCGCCACGAGCCGCCCGTCGGGTCCGAGCAGGCGGACGGGGCCACCCAAACCGGAGGGCGGTACGGCGCGACCGGCCAGATGTTCGGGTCCGACCGGATTGCCGTGAGCGGCCCGCTTGAGGCCTGCCTCGGTCAGTTCCACGGCCGGCAAATCCGCCAGGGCCGCGGCAGGCGTCATGAGGTGCGAGGCCACGTCCGGACCGAGCCGTTCGGCCTCGTCCAGTCCGATCGCGTCCGACACGTCGAACGGCCCGCTGCCGGTCCGCCGCAGGCTCTCGAGATGGCCTCCGCACCCGAGCCGCTCCCCGAGGTCTCGGGCAAGCGCCCTGACGTAGAACCCGGTCGATACCGTCAGGCGAATCGTGGCCGAGTCGTCGGTGCGTCTGGTGAGCTCCAGCCGCCTGACGGTGACCTCCACCGGCCGGAGTTCGAAGTCTGCCTGACGTCGCGCCAGCTCATAGGCGCGGCGGCCCTGGAGCTTCTTGGCTGAATGACGCGGCGGGACTTGAGGGAAGGTGCCGACGAAGCTCTCGAGGGCGGCGGCAAGCGCCGCGTCATCCGGACGACGCACCGACGGCTCGCCCAGTGGCTGGCCTTCGGCATCGTCGGTCTCCGTGTACCACCCGAAGCGAATCGTCGCCTCGTAGGTCTTGTCACGACCCGAGAGCAGCGAGGCGATTCTGGTCGCCCGGCCGAGCACCAGCGGCAGCAGACCGGTCGCGCGAGGGTCGAGGGTGCCGGTGTGGCCGATGCTCCGCTCGCCGGTCGATCGGCGGAGCCTCGCCACCACGTCGTGCGAGGTCGGGCCGGCCGGCTTGTCGATGAGGAGAACGCCGTCCATGGCGCGTCGCCCGCTCCCGCCCGCAACCATTCAGGACGCGCTCGTCTGGCCGGCCGCCGCATCGACGGCGGCCGCCATGGCCGCGATCAGGCGGGGCTTCTCGGCGGCGCAGTCGCCGGTGATCGTGCAGCCGGCGGCATTGCGGTGCCCGCCACCATCCCAGAGCATCGCAACCCCGCGAACGTCGATCGGCCCTTTCGATCGCAGGCTCACCCGATGCGAGCCGTCCGGCTGGCGCTTGCAGAGCGCGACCGCCACGACATCGCGGGCGGCCAGTGGCAGGTTGACCAGGCCCTCGATGTCGTCGGTCGTCGCGCCACTCGCGTCGAGCATGGTCTCGTCCACATAGAGGAACGCGATGCGCTCGTCGTGGTGCAGTTCCATGCCACTGAGCATGGCGCCAGTGAGCTTGACCCGGCCGACACCGAAGTTGTCGAAAATCTGGCGCGACAGATCGGCCGGTGACACGCCGGTGAGCACGATCCGCCGGCAGATGTCGAACGTCCTCGCGCTCATCGGGCCGTAGCGGAAGCCGCCGGTGTCGGTCGCGATGGCCAGGTAGAGGTGCGCGGCGATGTCGGGCGTCCAGCGCACGCCCAGTTCGTCGATGATGTCGGCCACCATCTCGCCGCAGGCCGCCGCCGTGGCGTCGAACCAGTTGACCGTGCCGTAGTCGGTGTTGCCCAGGTGATGGTCGATGTTGATGATGGCGGCGCGTTCGAGGCCGGTGACGCCCGGCCGACCGAGGTCGCCGCATTCGAGCACCACGACCGCGTCGGCCGGCGCGTCGGTGTGCGGCGTGACTTCGACCCGGTCGACCGCGGGAAAGCCGAGATACGGCCCGGGCACCGGATCCCGGTCGACGAAGCGCACTCGCTTGCCGAGCGCTTCGAGCGCGAGCCCCAGCGCAATCTGGGATCCGATCGCATCACCGTCCGGCCGCGCGTGAGAGGTCAGGAGAAAGGTGTCGTGCGACCGGAGCGCGCGGGCGACGATGGCAGCCGAGCTCATGTGGGGTCGGTCTCCTTGGTGTCGTCCGCGTCTGTGGCGGCCTCGTCGGCGATGGGTTCCCGGCTGCGCCGCTCAGCCTCGAGGTCGAGCAGGATCTTCTCGATCCGCTCCTGGTTCTCGATGCTCTCGTCGAACTGAAACTGCAGGTCGGGCACGCGCCTCAGGCGGATGCGCTGGCTGAGCTGGCGGCGCAGGAACGGCCGCGCGCGCTCGAGCGCGCGCGCCGTGTCGCGCCGCTGCCGGTCGTCGCCGATCTGTGTGTAGTAGACGCGCGCCAGCTGCAGGTCCGGAGACACCTTCACCCGCGTGAGGGTCACGAATCCGATGCCCGGATCGTGCACGTCGCGCTGGAGCATCTGGCTGAGCTCCTGCCTGATCTCTTCGCCGACCCGATCCGGCCGCGCTCCCTGTCCCATGTCAGCGAATGAACTCCATGTGGCTGCTCGTCACGGCGTCGGGCTCCAGACGTTCGATGGTCTCGAGGGCAGCCTGAAGCGTCCGTTCCGCCATCTGGTCCGATGAGGCCACCGTCACGATGCCCAGGCCGGCCCGTTGCCACAGGTCCAGGTGTTCGACTTCGGCCACCGCCACGTTCTGCGCGCCAAGCCGGTCCTTCAGCCGCCGCAGCACCATGCGCTTGTCCTTGAGGGACCGGCACAGGGGCATGTGCAACTCGACGCTCAGGACCGCCACCGTCATCGCGAGATCGGGGCCGTTCGACATGCCTGCCCGCTCCGGCCGCACTGGCCGGACCGGCTCAGACCGTCTGGGCCACCCGCTCGACGGTGAAGGCCTCGATCACGTCGCCGACCTTGACGTCGTTGAAGCGTTCCAGGGCGATGCCGCATTCGGTACCCGACTTGACTTCGCTCACGTCGTCTTTGAACCGCCGGAGCGACGCCAGCCGACCCTCCCAGACCACGACGTTGTCGCGCAGCAGCCGCGCCTTCGCTTCGCCGGAACGCGCGATCCGTCCGTCGAGCACGATGCACCCGGCGACCGTGCCCACCTTCGGGGTCTTGAAGGTCTGTCGGACTTCCGCGCTGCCGAGCCGGGTTTCCTTGACCGTCGGCTCGAGCAGCCCGGCCATCGCCTTCTTGATCTCGTCGGTCACGTTGTAGATGACCGAGTGCTGCCGGATGTCGACCTCCTCGCGTTCGGCCACTTCGGCCGCATTGCGATCGGGCCGCACGTTGAAGGCGATGATGATGGCCGTCGACGCCGTGGCCAGCAGCACGTCCGATTCATTGACCGCACCCACGCCGGTGTGGATGATGCGGATCTTCACCCGCTCGTCGCCGAGCTTCGACAACGTGTCGGCGAGCACTTCCGCCGAGCCCTGCACGTCGGCCTTGATGATGAGCGACAGCTCCTTGAGGCCGCTCTCGGACATCTGCTGCTGCAGCGACTCGAGCGTCATGCGGCCGCCCTTGGAGACGAGGGACTTCTCCTTCGCCTGGGCCTGGCGGTAGGTCACGATCTGGCGGATCCGCATCGGATCGTCGACGACCTGGAAGGTGTCGCCGGGCTGGGGCAGGGCCGACAGGCCAAGCACCTCGACGGGCGTCGCCGGCGGCGCCTCCTTCACCTTCTGCCCGCGGTGGTCGAAGAGCGCGCGGACCTTGCCGTCGACGGTGCCGGCGATGAACAGGTCGCCTTCGCGCAGCGTGCCGTCCTGCACGAGCACGGAGGCCACCGGGCCGCGACCGCGGTCGAGCTTCGCCTCGAGCACCGTGCCCTGGGCCATGCGTTCCGGATTGGCCTTGAGGTCCGCCATGTCGGCGACGAGCAGCAGCATCTCGAGCAACTGGTCAAGGTTCTTGCGCTGCCGGGCGGACACTTCCACGGTGACGGTCGTGCCGCCCCAGTCCTCAGGCATCAGCCCAAGCTCGGTCAGCTCGCGCTTGACGCGCTCGGGGTTGGCATCCGGCTTGTCGATCTTGTTGACGGCCACGACAATCGGCACGTTGGCGGCACGCGCGTGGTCGATCGCCTCCTTCGTCTGCGGCATGACGCCGTCGTCGGCCGCCACGACCAGGACGACGATGTCGGTCACCCGCGCGCCGCGCGCCCGCATCATCGTGAATGCTTCGTGACCCGGCGTATCGAGGAACACGACGCGGCGGCCGTTGATCTCGACCGAGTAGGCGCCGATGTGCTGCGTGATCCCGCCCGCCTCGCCTTCGGCCACCTTCGCCTCGCGAATCGCGTCGAGGAGCGTCGTCTTGCCGTGGTCGACGTGGCCCATGACCGTGACCACCGGGGCCCGAAGCGTCAGGTCCTCGGGTTTCGACGCCTCGACCTCCACTTCGGTCAGCTCTTCTTCGAAGCTCCTGATCAAGACCTCGGCGCCGAAGTCGCGGGAGATCAACTCGGCCGTTTCGGCATCGAGCGTCGAGTTGATCGTGAACATCATGCGGCGTTCCATCAGCTTCTTGAGGACGTCCTTGGCCTTGACCTCGAGCTTGTCGGCCAGCTCCTTGACCGTCATGCCTTCGGCGAGCGTGATCATGCGCGTGATGGGCGGGGGCGCGGCCGGCATGACCGGCATCGACGGCCGGGGCTCCCGCCGCGTCTTCGGTCTGGGACCGGCCGGACGGAACGGCGGCCTCGGGCCGCCTGGACGCGGCGGCAGATACCCGCCCGGCCGTACCGGCTGGGTGGGCAGCGGTCGCGGGCCGCCGAGCGGCGGTCGAACGGACGGTTGCCGAGGCGCAGTGCCGGGCCGCGCAGCGACTCCCGGAGGGGCCGGTCGCGTTGGCGCCGGCGGCGAGGGCTGTGGCCGGATTGCCGGACGCGTCGGCATCGGCCGGGCGGCTGGCGCCTCTCCGGTGACGGGGTCTTCGATTCGCAGCCGTCGCGTGGGCGGTACGACTCGCGCCGGTCGCCGGGGTGTCGGTGGTACCGGCGCCTGCGGGGCGGCCGCCTGTGCCGGCGATTCCGGCTCGGCCGTCTCGGTTGGTTGACCCTCGTCGGCAGCTTGCTCTGCCGGCACTTCCTCGGCTGCAGGTGCTTCCGGCGCTGGCTGCGCTTCGGCAGCCTCGGCAGCGGCTTCCACGACCTGGTCGTCGGCCACGCCCGGGGTGGAGGCGACCTCGGCCGCTTCGGGCGCGTGAGCCGCCTCTGGCGTTTCTTCGGCAGGAGTCTCTTCGTCTACCTCGGTCGGCTCGATCTTGGGGTGCTTGATGAGGCGGGGACGGAGCTTCGGCTCTGCCTTGGGCGGAGGCGCTGGCTTGGCGGCCTTGCCGCGAGCGCGCTTGGCCGGCGCGCCGTCGAAGAGCGGTCCCGACGGCAGCGCAATGCGCCGCTTCTTGGCATGCCGCTCGACGAACTGGCGGGCCACGATTTCCTCCACCGAACTCGACGCGCTCTTGACGTCGATGCCCGTGTCGTCCCGGAGCAGATCGATGGCTTCCTGGCTCGACAACCCCAGCAGTTCGGCGATTTTGTAGATCCGGACAGTGGCCAATGCGGCTCCCTTACCTCAACGTCTCAATCGTGCGCTCGCCGACGGCGCCGAGCGCGCTCGTGCTCGTGTTTCTACGGTTTCCCGTCGGCGTCGGGCACGGTCTCGGCACCCGTCTCGGCGCCTGGTTCGGCGGCAGCCGCGTCTTCGGCGGGCGTTTCGACGGCCGCCGCCTCGGCGGCCGCGGCTGCTTCGGCGGCCGCGGCTGCTTCCGCTTCGGCCCGCTCGGCCGCCAGCAGGTCGAGTCGCGTCTTTTCCGTCGCGGCCGAGGCCAGCACCGCCTCGACGGTCTCAGCGTCGAAACCCGGCAGCCCGGCAAGCGCGTCGGCACCGGCCTCGATGACCTTCTCGACCGTGTCGTACCCGGCGTTGCGCAGGGCGGCCACGACTTCGTCGTGGATTTCCGGCAGTTCGAGGGGTGGCGCCGTCTCGCCGACCGAGCCGAAGTCGATGCCGGCCAGCTGCGCCTCGACCTCCTGGCGCTTCTCCTCGTCGCTCTTGATGTCGATCTTCCATCCGCTCAGCTTGGCGGCGAGCCTGACGTTCTGGCCCTTCTTGCCGATGGCGAGCGACAACTGCCGGTCTTCGACGACCACCTCCATCACGCGCTGCTCGTCGTCGACGATGCTGACGCGCTGGACGCGAGCCGGGCTGAGCGCCTTGGTCACAAACTGCACCGGATCGTCCGACCACTCGACGATGTCGATCTTCTCGCCGCGCAGCTCGCGGATGATGGCCTGCACGCGCGTGCCGCGCATGCCGACGCACGCGCCCACCGGGTCGACGTCACGCTCGCGCGAGTCGACGGCCACCTTGGCCCGATCGCCCGCTTCGCGTACCGCCCCGCGAATGATGACCGTGCCGTCGTAAATCTCCGGCACTTCCTGTTCGAAGAGCTTGATGAGCAGCGCCGGGTCGGTGCGGGACAGGATGACCTGCGGTCCCTTGGCGTTCTTCGTCACGGCCTTGATCACGGCCCGCACGCGGTCGCCGATGGCGTAGTTTTCCGCTCGCGACTGTTCCTTGCGCGGCAGCTGCGCTTCGACGCGGCCGATTTCGGCGATGATGTCGCCGCTCTCGAACCGCTTCACCGTGGCGTTGACGACTTCGCCGACGCGTTCGCTGAATTCGGCGTACACCTTCTCGCGCTCGGCTTCCCGCACGCGCTGGGCGATGACCTGCTTGGCCGTCTGCGCCGCGATGCGGCCGAGCTTGTCCGTCTCCTTGGGAAACTCGATCTGCATGCCGACTTCGGCTTCGTCGCCGTACAGCTCCTGGGCCTCGACGAGCGAGATTTCACGCGCCGGATTCTCGACCGTTTCGACGATCGACCGGACGGCGTAGAGCTCCACCTGCCCCGTGTCCATGTTGAATCGGGAGTGCAGATCCTCGTCGCCCTTGAAGACCTTGCGCGAGGCCGCCACGTAGGCATCTTCGATCGCGCTGATGACAATCGACGGATCGATGCCTTTGTCCTTCGCGACCACGTCAATCATCTGCTGCAGTTCGGTGACCATGTTCGGTGCTTCCCTCGCTAGAACTCCACCTCGAGACGGGCGCGTCGAACGTGCTCGATCGGCACCCGATGCACGCGCCGGCCTTCGGCAATCAGCACGTGTCCGTCCTCGACGCCCGCCAGCCGGCCTTCGAAGTGCGACTGGCCGTCGACCGGCTCGGTCGTCACGATCTTGGCGAGCCGGCCCGCAAACCGCCGATAGTCCGCCTCACCCCGGAGCGGCCGATCCAGTCCGGGCGAGGACACCTCCAGGGTGTACGCCCGGTCGGCGCCGACGGCTTCGTCTTCGACATCGAGCAGTGCGCTCAGGTCTTCGCTGACCCGGCGGCAGTCGTCGATTCCCACGGGCTCTTCGGTGGCGCCGGGCGACCGACCCGGATCGTCGGGCCGATCGATGACCACCCGAAGCACCCACCCGATCGACTCGCGACGGAACTGCACGTCGAAGAGCTCCAAGCCATGCCCGGTGGCAACTCGGGCCGCCATGGCTCGCAACCGTCCGAGCTCGTCGTCCCGCATCGATGTCAACGAGTCCGTGTTTACGCCCCGGGAAGGCCCAAAAAAACAAATAGTGGGCACGGGCCCACTACCGAAGTCTTTCCCGTCAAGACCACCCGAAAGTATAGCAGAGGCCGCTCACCTCGGACCAGCGATGGCGGCACCCAGCCGCCGACCCCTCGGGAAGCCGTCAGGCGAGTGGCCGGGCCACCAGATCATAGCCTCGCGAGTCGATGACTTCGACCCGCACGAGCTGGCCGCGCGCGAAGGCGGACGGGTCGCAATCCGAGAGATACACGACCGAGTCGATGTCGGGCGCCTGGCCGGCCAGCCGGCCGGCCAGGATGAGGTCGGACTCGGCCGACGGGCCGTCGATCATGACGTCGGCCGTCCGCCCGACCAGATTCCCGTGGCGCGCCTCCACCAGACGCTGCTGCAGGCTCATCAGAGCATCGCGCCGCGCCTGTTTGGTCTCGGCTGGGACGTCGTCCGGAAGCGCGAAGGCGCGCGTGTCTTCCTCGTGCGAGTAGGTGAAGACGCCCACGTGGTCGAAGCCCGTGTCCCTCACGAACGCCTCGAGCTCGGCGAAGTCCTGCTCGGTTTCCCCCGGGAAGCCGACGATGAAGGTGGTCCTGAGCGTTACGTCTGGCAGGCGCGACCGAATGCGGGCGAGCAGCCGGTCGTAGGCCTGGCGGTTGCCGGGCCGGCGCATGCGGCGCAGGACGTCCGCGGAGGCGTGTTGCAGCGGCAGGTCGATGTACCGGCAGACCTTCTCGCAGTCGGCGATCGCGTCGAGCACATCGTCGGTCACGGTCGTCGGATAGAGATAGAGCAGCCGGATCCAGGTGAGGCCCTCGATGCCGTTCAGCCGGCGGAGCAGCCTCGCCAGGGCGCCACGCTCGCCGCGGTCGACACCGAAGAACGTCGTGTCCTGAGAAATCAGGAGCAACTCGCGCACGCCACCACCGGCGAGCTGCTCGGCTTCCTGGACGATCGAGTCCTCATTGCGGCTCCGGTACGCGCCGCGGAGCGTCGGAATGATGCAGAACGCGCACGTGTAGTCGCAGCCCTCCGCGATCTTCACGTACGCGTAGTGGCCGGGCGTCGTCAGGACGCGGGGAGTCTCGGCGCCATACAGGTACGTCGGACGTTCACGAGGGGCCGTGCCGGGTGCGGTGGCCGTCGCCCGGTTCCGGCTGCGGAACAGCGTGACCGGTGACGTGCCGGGCGCCCGGGTTTCCGGCGGCGTGGCGGAAAGGGCGGCGACGATCTCGGGCACGTCACCCGTGCCGAGCACGGCGTCAATCTCCGGAATCTCAGCCTGCAGCCGCTCCCGGTAGCGCTCGCCCAGGCAGCCGGTGACCACCAGCCGCTGGCACCGGCCGTTCCGCTTGAGCTCGGCCATCTCCAGGATGGCGTCTACCGATTCCTCTTTGGCGGCGTCGATGAACGCACACGTGTTGACGACGATGACGTCGGCGTCGCGTGCGTCTGCCGTGATCTCGTGACCCGCCTGGCGGGTGTACCCCAGCATCACCTCGCCATCGACGAGGTTCTTGGGACAACCGAGCGACAGGAACCCTACCTTCACTGAATCTCGCAATCTGGAATCTGGGATCTCAGGGCATCTGGGGACAAGGGAAGTCTCGAATCGAGAATCTGGGATCTGGAATCTGGGATCTGGGATCTGGGATCTGCCTGCCTGCGCCGGGACACAGCCGCCTGCGGCGTGACGCTCGGGTCGCCAGATTCCGAGATTCCCAGATTCCCGGATCCCCAGATGTCCTCAGATTCCAGATCCCAGATTCCCAGATCCCAGATTCATGATCGCCGGTTCAGGGGTAGAGCCGGTACAGCATGCGCGGGTAGGGAATGGCCTCGCGCAGGTGTTCCAGACCGCAGATCCACGAGACGACCCGTTCGATCCCCATGCCGAATCCCGAGTGCGGCACGCTGCCGTAACGGCGCAGGTCCAGGTACCACTCGAACGCTTCGCGAGGCAACTGGTGTTCCTCGATGCGCTTGAGCAGCAGGTCGTAGTCGTCGAGCCGTTCGCCGCCGCCGATGATCTCGCCGTAGCCTTCCGGTGCCAGCACGTCGACCGAGAGGGAGACCTCGGGACGTTCGGGGTGCGGTTTCATGTAGAACGCCTTGATGGCGCTCGGGTACCCCGTGACGGCCACGGGCCTGTCGAACATCTCGGAAATGGCCGTTTCGTCCGGACTGCCGAAGTCGCCGCCCCACTCGAACGGCAGGCCCTTCTCCTTGAGTTTCGCGGCCGCGTCGTCGTACGAGATGCGCGGGAACGGCGTCTTCACGCGTTCGAGACCCGACGTGTCGCGCTCGAGCGTCTCGAGCTCGCGCCGACGCCGGTCGAGGACGCGCGCGACCACCTCGGCCACCAGCCCTTCGGCGAGCACAATCGTGTCGTCGAGCGTGGCGTAGGCCACCTCGGGCTCCACCATCCAGAATTCCGTCAGGTGGCGCCGCGTCTTCGACTTCTCGGCTCGGAACGTGGGCCCGAAGCAGTAGACGCGGCCGAGCGCCATCGCGTTGGCTTCGTTGTAGAGCTGACCGCTCTGCGTCAGGTAGGCCGTGCCGTCGTCGAAGTACTGCACCGGAAAGAGCGTGGTCGTACCTTCGCAGGCCGACGGCGTGAAGATCGGCGTGTCGGCCAGGATGAAGCCGCGGCTGTTGAAATAGTCGCGCACGGCGTCGATGACCTCGTGCCGCACGCGCAGCACGGCCTGCTGACGTGCCGTCCGGATCCACAGATGCCGCCGGTCCATCAGGAAGTCGACGCCATGCTCCTTGGGCGTGATGGGGTAGTCGTGGGCCGCGCTGACGACCTCGAGGCCGGTTACGTCGATCTCGAACCCGCCCGGCGCCCGCGCGTCGGCGCGGACGGCGCCGTGCACGATGATCGAGCTTTCCTGTGACAGGTGGTCGGCCTTCGTGAACGTCTCGTCGCCGACGGCCGCCTTGGACATCACGGCCTGGACGAATCCCGAACCGTCGCGGACCTGCAGGAAGTGAATCTTCCCGCTCGATCGGCGGTTGACCAGCCAGCCGTGGAGCGTGACGGTCTGGCCCTCGTGCCTGGCGATGTCCTCGATGTAGATGTTCATGGGCGGTGCTGGCTCATCCTTCTTGGAACGTCAGTGGTGCCGCGAGATCATCCAGTATCGCCTGAAGACGGTCCCGCGCGCCAACCGTCCTCGCGAGCACCGCCCGTGGGTCGCCGCGCTCCGCCACTTCGAAGACGAGCGAGCCGGTGTAGCCGACCTTCCAGAGGGACGCGAGCGCTTCCGGCCACCGGATGGTGCCCTGGAAGGGCACCAGGTGACTGTCGTCGCGCCCGTTGTTGTCGTGCACGTGCGTCGTGAGGATTGCGCCACCGAGCCGCTCGACGGCGTCGCCGACGTCGCCGAGCATGTGGGCGTGCCCAAAGTCGAGGCAGAGCCCGGTGGCACCCAGATCCGTGTCCGCGTCGAGCAGATCGACCAGGGCGTCCGGGGTCGAGAGCGGGTTGGGGATGAGCTCGAGCGCCAGTCGGACGCCCGCCTCGTCGGCCATACCGACGAGCGTCGGCAGGCTTCGTCCGAGCGCTCGGGGGTCGTTGTCCCCGGGCGACAGCGGCTGCCCCTCCGGCAGGCCGAGATGCACCACCATCGACGCGCAGCCGAGGATCCGGGCCGCGTCGAGCGCCGCCCGCATCTGGTCGAGCGCCTCCTGCCGGCGCGCCGCGTCGGCCGAGGCGAGCGAATAGGCGCGTCCCCAGACGCCGTCGGCGAAGCTCTCGCAGATGGGCCCGTGCATCGAGCCGGCCGCGAGTCCGAGCGCCTCCAGCCAGTCCCGCACTTCGTGAACGCGGCCGCGGTCGTGATAGTCGAGGTGCGTGCGCGTGGCGAAGATCTCGACGTTCGAGAAGCCCGCGTCGGCCACCGCCTCGAGATGGCGCCGGTCGAGCCGCTCGCCGTGGAACAGGTGTGTCGACAGACCGAAGCGCATCACGCGAGTTCCGGCAGGTGCCCCGCGAGCAGCTCGGCCATCCGGCCGAAGCGCGAGTACTTGTGCAGGTTCTCGCGCACGTGACTGAGCGTGCGGGGGATGTACTGGATGTACACGGGATTGCCGCGGGCCGTGGTTTGAAAGCCGAACGTGCCGAGCGCCTTCATGTTGCGCTGGAGCGACATCAGGTCGAATCGGGTCCTGAACTGGTCGCGCTCGTCGAGCCGGTTGGCGAGCATCAGGAAGCGATCGAGGAGCGTGTCGATCATCTCGTCGGCGATGTCCACGTAGGAATCGCGCAGGAGCGAGGCCAGGTCGTAGGTGTCGGGCCCCATCCGCGCATCCTGGAAGTCGATGACGGCCAGCCGGCCGCCGTGGAGCATCAGATTGCGGCTGTGGAAGTCGCGATGGCAGAGGACGGGCGGCTCGGCCGAAAGCTCTTCGGCGATCGCCACGAGCTCGGCCCGAAGCGCATCGCGCTCACCCGGTCCCCAGCCGACGCCGCGATAGGCCTCGAGGAAGTGCTTCATGAAGAAGTCGAGTTCCCACGTGAGCTTCGGCACGTCGAACGAGACGCCGTACGGCAGAAAGTCGGGTCCGGCAAACTCCCGGCCCCGACGTTGGAAGAGCTCGACGAGCGCAATCGCCTCGTAGTAAAGCGCGGTGTGTTCCTGAGGAGTTGCCACGCCGAGATGCGCCTGCAGCGTGACGTCGCCGAGGTCCTCGAGCGCAAGCACGCCGAGATCGCCGGCCGAGCCGAGCACGCGTGGCACCGGTGCCGACATCCGCGTGAAGAGCTCGGCCACGTTGACGAAGGGCAGGGCGTCTGCTGCGAATGGCGAGGCATGGACGGCCAGCACGTACGAGGGCCGGTCCGCTGGAATGACTCTGAAATAGCGACGGTCCGACGCGTCTCCAGTGAGGGGGACGACGCGCGTTCCGGCCTGGCCCGTCCGCTCGAGATACTCGTGGACGGCGACTGGGGTTCCAGTCGGGCTCGGCGTCATGGCCCCGGGATTCTCGCGGCTGGCGGATCCAGCGGAAAGAGCGCCAGGTGGTCCCGTCGCTCCACTCGGTCGGCCGGCCCGGCGAGACCCGCAGGAGCAATGACGGCGTCTCGGGCCGAAAACCCCCGCGGCACCTGCGCGCCCATCACGATGCAGTCGACCAGATCGACATCCGGTCCGATGCGGCTCTCAGCCCAGACCACCGAACGACGGATGCGGGCCGAGGCGGCAACTTCGCTGACATCCGGCTCGATCACGGCACTCGAGCAGCAACAGCTGTGCCCGGCCGCGATCGCCGCATGCAGGTACTCGCGCGGTGTGCCGATGTGGAGAGGCGTCGCATCGACCGGATGTACCCGGATGCGGCGGCGCCCGCTGGCAATGAAGTCGCGGTAGATTCCGGCGATCGTCTCGGCGCGCTCGTTGTCGGGGAGCTCCGAAAACACCTCGGACCGCGCGACCTGAACACCGATGAAATGCCACGTGCCCGCCGAACGGCCCTTCGGGACGATTTCCCGCACGACGCCGTCGGCGTCCACGCGAAGGCCGTTGAACGCGTCGGGCGCCGTGTTCGGGACGACGGCCAGCGTGATGTCGGCGCCGTGATCGGCGTGGGCCGACAGGAGCTGGGAAATCGGGAAGTCGCAGATCGGCTCGGCGTTGGCGATGAGGAGTGTCTCGGCGTCGAAGAGCGGGAGCGCGTGACGTGGGCCGCCGGCCGATCCCAGCAGGACGGGCTCCCAGGAATAGCGAACGGAAAGGCCCAGATGGGCGCCGTCACCCACCAGACCGGTGATGCTCTCGGGGCGGTGGTGCAGGTTGATCACGACGTCCCGAACGTGCTCCCGGGCCAGCCAGTCGAGGACGCGCTCGATCACGGTGCGGCCGGCCAGTGGCAGCGCGGCCTTCGCCACCGCGCGCGTGAGGGGATCGAGCCGGGTGCCCAGTCCGGCCGCAAGGACGAGCGTCGGGATCACCGGGACATCTTACTCGGGAGGAACGGGCGGGCAGTGAGGAGGGGATTTGCACTGGAGGGGGACGGGTCTTGCTCGCGCAAGCGAGACCCGTCCCCAAGCCGTTTTCGGCCGTCTACACCGAAACGAAGACGGCTCAGCGCTTGCCGACGAGAACCAGCACTTCGCGGCCCTGTCGCCAGACGATGACGCGTGCCGTGCGACCCGTGGGCACCGCGTCGAGTGCGTCGGCCACCTCGTCGAGCGTGCCCGTCGCCTGTCCGTTGACCGAGAGAATCACGTCGCCGCGGATGAGGCCCTGCTGGCCGGCCGCGCCGCGCGGATCGACGCGGGAAATCACCGCACCACCGCGGCCCGTGGGCACGCCCAGCTGCCGGGCGATGCCCGGCGTGAGGTCCTCGATCTCCATCCCGAAGCCCGTCTCGATCGGCTCGCGCCGGTCCGGGCGGGCCGAAGGCGTGTCGCCGGCGACGGCGGCCTGCTCGGCCTCGAGATCGAGCTCGGCAACGGTCACCGAGAGCGTCATGGCCTTCTTGTCACGGTAAATCTCGACCGGTACCGTCGTGCCCGGCCGGGTGCGCATCACGCGCTCGACGAGTTCGCCGCTAGTGCCGACCTGCACGCCGTTGAACTCGGTGATGACGTCGCCGGGCTTGATTCCCGCGTCCTTGGCCGGCCCGTCGTCGACCGTACTCACGAGAACTCCGCTCACGCCGGGCAGACCGAGGTCCTCGGCAAGTTCGGGCGTCATGGGCAGCCGAGACACCTGCACCGCGATCCGCCCACGCACGACCTTGCCCTCGCGAAGCGACGGCAACAGGTCGCGGACGGTGTTGATGGGGACCGCGAATCCGATGCCGATGTTCCCGCCGCCGTTCTGGTTGCTCACGATCATGGTATTGATGCCGACGACCTCGCCCCGGATGTTGAGGAGCGGGCCTCCGGAGTTGCCGCTGTTGATGGCCGCGTCAGTCTGGATGAGCGCCTCGTACCGGCCCGGCGCCGCCAGGGCCTGCTCGCGGCCGGAGGCGCTGACGACACCGACCGTCACCGTGTTCGACAAGCCGAATGGGTTGCCGATCGCCATCACCCAGTCGCCGGGCGCGAGTTGAGAGGAGTCTCCGAACGTGACTTCCGCGAGCGACGCGTCGGGCGGAATGGCCACCTTGAGCAGCGCCGAGTCGGTCAGCTCGTCCTGGCCGATGACCTCAGCCGCGAGGCCGGGCAGGCCGAGCGACATGTCCATGTCGTAGAGGTAGACCTCGACCTTGTCGGCGCCGTCGATCACGTGCCGGTTCGTCAGGATGTAACCCGTCTTGTCGACGATGAACCCGCTGCCGGCGCCCTGAACGAACTGGGGCTGTTCGGGGTCGACGCCGAATCCCTCGGGCAGGCCGGGGAAGAGCTCACGCAACCCGCTGCGACGCTCCCGCGTGCCCTCGGTGCGGATGCTCACGACGGCCGGACCGGACGCCTGCGCGATGCGCCGGAACGTCCCGGCGTCCAGCGGGCCATCGAGCGCCTCGCTGTTCATCTCGGGCACGGTCATCGAGCCGGCAAACGACATCGGGGTGATGTCGAGTCGCGAGGCGATGACCATGCCCGCGACCGCGCACGTCAGCCCGATCAGGACTCCGTAGAAGATGGGTGATCTCTTGGTCGACATGTCTCCTGCTCCGCCTATCGATAGTTGGTCGGCCCGACGGGAATATCGGACTACATCCTTGTGAGTATATCGGTCTCAATCGGTTGGACGCGCCATCGTCTCCGAAAGTTTTGGACGGGGCCGGGCTCGTGCCCCCCGCCGCACCCCGGCTGGACCTTTGGTGGCGCTTCTTCCATAATCAAGGTTCCGAAGACAGGCAGGCGGCGGCCAATCGCCGCACGAAGGCGGACGCGAATCCGCGGCGAATGTCCATGCAGAAGATCGCTCTTGCTACAGGTGCCGTGCTCGTGGGGCTGGTGGCGCATGTGCCGGCCCAGCAGTCCGGCCAGGAGCGCCCGCCGGCTCAACCCACCTTCCGGCTGGGCGTCAACTTCGTCGAAGTGGACACGGTCGTCACGGATGCTTCCGGGCGGTTCGTCCGCGATCTGACGGCCGAGGATTTCGAGGTCTACGAGAACGGCGTGCCCCAGCCGGTCTCGGTCTTCTCCCTTGTGGACATTCCGGTGGAACCCGACGACCGGCCGCTCTATCGCCCGACGGCCGTGGCGTCCGACGTGCTGACGAACGACCCGGGCAGCGCGGGCCGGGTGTATTTCCTCATCCTCGACGACCTGCACGTGGCGCCCTTCCGCACCCAGCAGGTTCGGGAGATGGCCAATCGGTTCGTGGACCGGTACCTCGGCGCCAACGACATCGCTGCCGTGATTCATGTGGGTCAGGCGAACGTCAACCAGCCGTTCACCTTCAGCAAGCCGCTGCTGCGGCGGTCCATCAATCGCTTCACCGGGCGGAAGCTCCCGTCCCGGACGATCAACAAGCTCGCCGATGCGACCCAGCAGCAGGAACTGGCCGATCTGCCCGGCAACTTCATGGGGCCGCTCGTCGACGTCGATTCACCGGTGCGCATCGAGTTCGCCAACATGATGCTCGGCACGCTCGAGGATCTCTCGCGCTACGTGTCGCGCCTGCAGGGCCGCCGCAAGGCGTTCGTCCTGTTCAGCGAGGGCATCGACTACGACCTCGAGAGCCCGCTCACCGACTCCTTCTCGGGTCTGGCCGTGGGAACCGAGATCTCGACGATTCACGGCGCCATGCGGGCCATGCTCGCGACGGCGATGCGCGCCAACGTGAGCATCTACCCGGTCGATCCGCGCGGACTCGGCCACGAGCTCGAAGGGATTGCCGGGCTCGGGCCGATACCGAGCGAGTACAGCTTTCCGGATGGCGTCGATCCGCTGCCGAGCTACGGCATTCGCGACGTCGAGCGCGGGCTGCGCGACGAGCTCGACGGCTCGCTCGACGCGCTCCGGACGCTCGCGAACGAAACGGGCGGCTTCGCGGCGGTCAATTCGAACGACTTCGAGCGTCCGTTCCGGCGCATCGTCGAGGACAACAGCTCCTACTACCTGCTCGGGTACTACCCGACGAACGACGCGAGCGACGGGTCGTTCCGCAATGTGAGCGTTCGGGTGCGCCAGCCCGGGCTCGAGGTCGTCAACCGGCGCGGGTACTTCGCGCCGCGCCCACGCGAGCGCGAGGCGGCCGCGCCGGAATCGGCAGCCGAGGCCGTGCGGCAGGTGGCTGCCTCGCCGGTGGCGTCATCGGGCTTGTCGCTGCGCGTCGTGCCGCAGCTCCTGCGGGCCCCGTCGGGGATGGCACGGGTGCACCTGACGGTGGAACTCGCGCCGAGCGACCTGCCGTTCGTCGAGCAGGGCGGGCGCTTCTCCAACACGTTGATGTTGCTCTGGGAGGCGATGGATGCCGACGGCAACGTCCGCTCCGCGATGACCCGTGAAGCCGTGTTCGCCCTGCCACCGACCGCGCACGCCCGGGCGACCGAGTTCGGCATCAACATGATTGCGGAGTTCGACCTGCCGGCGGGGCGGTACCAGCTCCGAGTGGCGACCTTTGAGGAGCTGAGCGGCCGGTCGGGATCGGTCGTTGGCGATCTCGAGGTCCCCCGATTCCGCTCGAGCGCGCTCGAGTTGAGCAGCCTCGTCATCGGGGCTCAGGCGACCGCCTACGATCTCGAAATGACGGACGGCGCCGGCGCGCTCGCTCGCCTGCTGCCGGCCCCGCCCACGTCGCGCCGGGAATTCGACAGCGACGAACGGCTCGCCGTATACACCGAGATCTACGACAACGACACGCGTCCGCACACCGTGGACCTCGCGCTGCGCGTGACGGCCGAAGACGGCCGGCAGGTCTTCGTCACCGAGGACCAGCGGGATCAGCGCGAGCTCTCCGGACGCTCGTCCGGCTTTCTCGTGCCGCTGCCGCTCGACCAGTTCAGGCCCGGCCGCTACGT
The DNA here is from genome assembly GCA_963752045.1 of uncultured Acidobacteriota bacterium. Taxonomy (GTDB): domain Bacteria; phylum Acidobacteriota; class Vicinamibacteria; order Vicinamibacterales; family SCN-69-37; genus DATKDF01. The sequence continues at coordinate 854,065 of CAVVWN010000008.1, forward strand.
GCTGTCCGTCGAGGCACGCTCGCGCCTCGGAACCGAGGTGAAGCGGGAAACCGTGATCACCGTGAGGTAGGGCCGGCCTACATTTCTCCGTTCCAGTCGTCCGGCTCAGCCGACATCGCCCGGAACACCTCGAGGTGCCACTTGCCGCCGCCCCAGGGTTCGATGACGTCGGCGGCCACCACATCCACCAGGATCTCGCCGTACGTCCGGTGTTCCGGATCGTGCTCCAGGTGATACGCCGCGTCGTCCCAGACGAAGGTGGGGTAGAGCAGCAGCGTCAGGAAGAGGTCGTAGTTGTCGTCGAGCACCAGGAGCTGGCCGACCGGGCGCTTCTGCGTGGAGTGGTACACGAGGTACTTCTCGGCGCTGTGCGCGCGCAGGTAGCGCTTGAGCGTGAACTCGCGCGCGACGACGTCCTCGATGGCGATCTTCTTGTCCCAGCAGGCGCGGCAGTACCGTTCGTCACCGCGGGGGTCGGTGACGTCCTTGGCGCCGCAGAGGGCGCACCGGACCGATTCGGCGGACTTTCGAGCCATCGCAGCCGTGATTATACCGGCCGGGCGCTCGTCCGCATGGCAGGAGCGTAGGCGTTCGCCACGTAGTCCTTGAGCATGCGGCGCGTCGAGAACCTCGGCGTGATCGTGACGATGGCCTGCTTGACCATGGCGATCCACTCGCGCGGCACGCCCTTCGAGTCGCGCGCGTAGAAGGTCGGCACGACCGACTGCTCGAGGAGCGCGTAGATCGCATCGGCGTCGGCCTCGTCCACGGCGGCGAGATCCTCGCCGGCGGGCGTGCCCTGAATGACCCACCCGTTCGTGCCCGTGTAGCCCTCGGCCCACCAGCCGTCGGCGATGCTCATGTGCAGCGTGCCGTTCATCGAGGCCTTCATGCCGCTCGTGCCGCTCGCTTCGAGCGGCTTGCGGGGCGTGTTCAGCCAGACGTCGCACCCCTGCACGAGGATGTGCGCCACGTGCAGGTCGTAGTCGTCCACGAACGCGATTCGTCCGCCGAACCTGGGATCGAGCGCGTGCCGGAACACGGTCTGCAGGTGATGCTTGCCGGCCTCGTCGGCCGGATGCGCCTTGCCCGCGAACACGAGCTGCACGGGTCGATCGGCCCGGTTGATGATGTCGGCGAGCCGGTCGAGATCCTGAAAGAGCAGAGTCGGCCGCTTGTAGCCCGTGAACCGGCGCGCGAAGCCAATCGTCAGGGCGTCCGGGTCGAGCATGGCGCCGCCGGCCACGACGCGCGCCGCGCCGCTCCGGTCCTCGGTCCAGCGCGTGCGCGCCCGCTCCCGCATGAACTGAAAGAGGTACGCGCGGAGCGACTGCCGGGCCGCCCAGAGCTCGTCGTCGGGAATGTCGAGGATGCGGGCCCAGAAGTCGGGATCCTCGTACTGGTCCTGCCAGGCCGGGCTCAGGTGCCGCTCGAAGAGCGCACCCATCTGCGCCGAGACCCACGTCGGCACGTGCACGCCGTTGGTGACCGTGCCCACGGGGCGGTCGTCTTCGGCCTGCTCCGGCCAGAGAGGTGCGAACATCTCGCGCGTGACCCGGCCGTGGAGCTCGCTCACGCCGTTGATGGCGCCGGACGAGCGCATGGCGAGGGCCGTCATGTTGAATTGGGGGCCCTGGCCGTTGTCGTACTGCCCCAGCGCGCGGAAGAGCTCCGCGTGTCCGTTCATCGAGCCCCAGCAGCTTGCGAGTTGCTGTTCGACCAGATGGAACGGAAAGGCATCGTGACCGGCCGGCACCGGCGTGTGCGTCGTGAAGACCGTGGTTCGCCGGACCTCGACGAGCGCGTCTTCCCAGGTCTTGCCTTCGGCGAGGAAATCCCGCAGTCGCTGCAGGATCACGAAGGCCGCGTGGCCTTCGTTGAGGTGCCACACCGAAGGCGTCAGGCCCAGGGCGCGAAGCGCGAGCACCCCGCCGAGCCCGAGCACGACTTCCTGCTGCAGTCGCGTGTCCTGCCCGCCACCGTACAGGCGCGCCGACAGTTCGCGGTCCCACGGTTCGTTCTGCTCGAGGTCCGTGTCGAGCAGCAGCAGCCTGACGCGGCCGAGGCGGACCTGCCAGACCTGGACCAGCACCGAACGCGTGCCGAGCGGCACCATGACGACGCAGGGACGGTCGTCGAGCGTGCGCGCGTGCGCGACCGGAGCTTCCGCCCAGTTGATCTGTTCGTACGCCTCCTGCTGCCAGCCCTCCGGCGAGACGTGCTGGTGGAAGTAGCCCTGGGGATACATGAAGCCCACGCCGACGAGCGGAATGCCCAGGTCGCTCGCCTCCTTGCAGTGGTCACCCGCGAGCACCCCCAGGCCACCGGCATAGATCGGCAGGGACTGGTGAATGGCGAACTCGGCGCTGAAATACGCAACAAGGCCCGGGGTGCCGACCGTCGTCTGCCACCAGGTCCGGCCGGCCGCCGGCGCGGCGCGCATCGCGTCGACGGACGCGAGGGCCGCGTCGTAGGTGGCCAGGAAGCCGGGGTCCTTCGCGGCGCGCGCGAGCGTCTCGGGCGCGATGATGCGGAGCATCCGCACGGGGTTGTGGGCCGTGCGCCTCCAGAGGTGATAGTCGAGCCGGCGGAACACGGCGCGCGCGCCGCTCCAGGTCCAGGACAGGTCGTAGGCGAGCTCCGGGAGTCTCGCGAGGCGTTCGGGAAGCGTGGGTGCGTCTGCTGAGTGCACGTGGGTTCTCGTGTTCTGGGATGCTGATATCACACGCAGGCGCCGACGAGCGTCGCAAAGCGTGAGAGGTCGATGTTGCCGCCCGAGACGACCGCGACGATCCGCTGGTGCCCGGCTTCGGCGATGCGGGGCGAGCGAGCCGCGGCAATGGCACAGGCCGCCGCCCCTTCGGCGATGATGTGGCAGCGGTTCGCGGCGAGCTGCATCGCCTGGGCTGCTTCCTCCAGGCTCACCACGATCGAGGCGTTGACATGGCGCTCGAGCAGCGGCCACATCGACGGCAGGACGGACCGGCCGCCCGCGCCGTCGACAAAAGACGCCGTCCAGCCTTCGAACCTGGCGGCGTGTCCCGCCTCGAATGAGGCGGCCAGCGGCGCTGCCGTTTCGGGCTCGGCGGCGTAGACGGCCGTGTCCGGCGACAGCGCCCGGAGCGCGCAGCCGACGCCGGCGAGCAGCCCGCCGCCGCCAATCGGCGCGATCACCGCGTCGACGTCCGGCACGTCTTCGAGAATCTCGAGCGCCACCGTCCCGTTCCCGCTGATGAAGTCGTCGTCGTCGAACGGATGCACGAGACGGCCGCTCATCCGGTCCGAGCCGTGATCTTCGACGGCGCGCCAGCATTCGTCGTAGCTGGCCTTGACGATGGTCGCGCCGAGTCGCTCGATGGCCGCAAGCTTGGTGGCCGGGGCCGTGTCCATGACCAGCACTGAGGCGCGCGCGCCGGCTTCACGGGCCGCGAGAGCCACGCCCTGCGCCGCATTGCCGGCGCTCACCGTCCAGACGCCGTCGGCGAGCGCCTTCGGGGGCAGCTTGGCGATGGCATTCATCGCGCCGCGGATCTTGAAGGATCCGATGGGTTGAAACAGCTCGAGCTTCAGGAAGATCTCCGGGCCGCTCCGTCCGACCGGATCGAGCCGCACGAGCGGCGTGCGCGCCGCGACGGCGTAGATGCGGGTCGCAGCGTCGCGGATGGTGTCGATCGAGACCGCTCGGGACATGGGGCGACCCGAGATCCTATCAGACGCGTGCTCGGGCCGGCGCGCGGAACGGCCCGGACGGGCCAGGCTGGTGATTTCTGCACGCAGCCCGAATGCTTCACTATTGCCGGACGGGCCCGTAGACTATCGGCGTGCAGGAGGTGGTCTCATCATGGCGGAGAAGATCAATCGACGTGACTTCATGGCAAGCACGGCGGCGGCGGGGCTGATGGCGGCTGCCGCACCGCTCTCGGCGTCGGGTGGTCCGTCGGTCATCGTGCAGGGCAGCACGCGGCCCGTGGTCATCTCGTCGGCCAACGGGCACCGGTTCCGCAACGGCGGAACGAAGACCTGCGTCGAGACCGCCTTCGAGCAGATGATGGCCGGCACCGACGTCCTCGACGCGCTCATCGCCGGCGTCAACATCGTCGAGCTCGATCCCGAAGACACGAGCGTGGGCTTCGGCGGCCTGCCCAACGCCGACGGCATCGTCCAGCTCGACTCATCCGCCATGCACGGGCCGACCAAGCGGGCCGGCGCTGTCGCGTGCATCGAGGGGGTCAAGACCCCGTCGCTCGTGGCCAAGGCCGTGCTCGAGCACACCGACCACCACCTGCTCGTCGGGAAAGACGCGCAGACCTTCGCGCGGCAGATGGGGTTCGAGGTGCACGACGACCTGAACACGCCGCGCTCGCGGGCCGCCTGGCTGGAATGGAAGAAGCGCGTCGACCCGGCGCACTTCATCAAGGACCCGGAAGCGCGGGCGGCGGCGGAGCGGCAGGTGATCCTCGGCATGATTGCCGACGGCCTGGTGGACGAGAACCACGTCTACGGGACGATCAACTGCGATGGCGTCAACGCGCGCGGCGAGATCTGCGGGGTGACGACCACGAGCGGCCTGGCGTGGAAGATCCCGGGCCGGGTCGGCGATTCACCCATCCTGGGCGCGGGCCTGTACGTGGACGGGGAGATCGGCGCGGCCGGATCGACCGGACGCGGCGAGGCCAATCTCTACAACCTCTGCTCGTTCCACATCGTGGAGGAGATGCGCCGCGGACGGCATCCGAAGGACGCCGCCCTCGAGGCGCTCAAGCGGGTCCAGGCCAATACGGTCGCGCCCCGGCTGCTCAACAGCCGCGGGCTGCCGAACTTCAACCTGAACTTCTACGCGCTCAACAAGCGCGGCGAGTACGCGGGCGTGGCGATGTACACGCCGGGCGGCCGCAGCCAGTTCGCCGTGTGCGACGACAAGGGCGGGCGGCTCGAGGCCATCGTGCCGCTGCTCGAGGGGGGACCGAATGATTGAATGAGCGAATTAGTGAATTAGTGAATTAGTGAATGAATGAGTGAATGAGCGAATGAGCGAGTGAGCGAATTGGCGCGTGAGTGAGTCAGCCAAGAGGAGTACGTGATGCGCAGGGCGTCGATTGTGTGCGGGCTTACGGTGGCGGCGTGGCTGGCGTCGGGCGGGGCCGAGATGGCGGGGCAGCAGGCCGGGCCGGGCTTGTACCGGGTGGGTGGTGGCGTTCGCGACGGCGTGTCCGCCTTTCCGCGAACGGACTACTGGCAGCTCCGGCCGCTCAAGGCCGGCGAGTACGACGCGAAGCACTACCACACGTATGAGGAAGCCACGGCGCTCCTGCAGATGTGGGCCGCTCGCTACCCGAATCTCGTTCGGCTGTATTCGGTCGGCCAGTCGCTCGAAGGGCGCGAGATCTGGCAGATCACGATCACCAATCAGCGGACCGGCCCGGATACGGACAAGGCGGCCTTCTTCATCGAGGGCGGCCGGCACGCCGGCGAGATCTCCGGCATCGAGGCCACGCTGTACTTCATCAACCACGTCCTGTCGAACTACGGCAAGGACCCGGCGATCACGAAGCTGGTCGATACCAAGGCGCTGTACGCCAAGCCCAGTAACAACCCGGACGGCAACTCGCTCTACCACCTGACCGCCCAGACGCTCAGGTCGAGCGTCCGGCCCGACCGACAACGATGGCGACGGACTCCTCGACGAGGACGCCGGCGAAGATCTCGACGGCGATGGCTTCGTCCGGCAGATGCGGAAGTTCGTCGGAGCAGGGAAGGGCAGCGCCGTCGTCGACGACCGCGATCCCAAAGGCCGGCTCATGCGGAACGTGGGTGCCGGGCAGGGCGACTACGACCTGTACAGCGAGGGCTACGACAACGACGGCGACGGGCGCGTGAACGAGGACGGCATCGGCGGCCTCGATCTTCACCGCAACTATCCGGAGAACTGGCGGCCGATGACCGAAGCCACGAACCGGGGCTACACGCAGGGCGGCGCGGGCGAGTACCCGCTCTCGGAGCCCGAGACGCGAGCCGTGTTCGACTTCCTCATCCGGCACCCGAACGTCGGGATCGTGCAATCGCTCGACACGTCGGTGCCGATGATTCTGCGCGGCCCGTCGACGAGCAAGTCCGAGGAGTCCGTGTTTCCGGAGGACCTCGAGATCCTGCGCAAGTTCGATCAGAAGGGCCTCGAGATCACGGGGTATCCCTGGGCCGGCGACACGTACTTCGTCTACGCCACCCGGAACCGCACGCCGGCGCCCGGTGAGGAGCTCCAGGGCAGCCCGCTCTTCGGTCACGGCCCGGACTTCGGCTATCTCTACTACGGCGCCGTCTGGTACGGGAACGAGATCTGGAACGGCGGCCGCGTGCACGACTACGACGGCGACGGCGAAGTGGACGACCTCGAGCGGCTGCGGTGGATTGACGAGAACCACCCCGGAAAGAACGACGACTTCCAGATGTGGACGAAGACGACCCATCCCACGCTCGGCGAGGTGGAAGTGGGCGGATGGAACCCGAAGTTCTGGTCGCAGAACCCGCCGCCCGATCTCATCGAGACCTGGGCGGGGAACGAGGCGATGTTCAACCTCTACCTCGCGCAGAACCTCGCGCAGGTGCGCATCACCGAGGCGGCGGCGAAGCGGACGGGTGACGGCCAGTTCGAGGTGACGATGACCGTCACGAACGAGGGCGGTATCCCGACCGCGCTCGAGATGGCCAAGCGCGTCAAGATCGTGCGCGAGGATGCGGTGTCGATTCAGCTTTCCCCGGGGCAGACGTTCGTTGGCGCGAGCGGCCGCGGGCAGGGCGGCGGGCGTGGCGGGGGGCGCGGCGCCGGGCGCGGCGGGCGCGGAGGCGCCGACGAGGCGCCGGCCGGAGGCCCGCGCGCGTCCGAGCAGATCGGCTGGCTCAAGCCGGGCGAGACGCGCACCGTGTCCTGGACCGTCAGCGGGAACGGTCCGGTGACGCTGGCGGTCGAGTCGACGCGCGGCGGCGTCGACCGCCGGACGCTGCAGGTGCGGTAGCCCAGCCCGAGCGAGCGACGTCAGCGGCCGCGCGCTTCTTCTACGGCCGCACGAGGCGTTAATACCTCAGCGCGTGTTTTTTCGAAGACGGCCCATCGGGAGTCGGCGTGCCGGACCGTCCAGTCAGCATCCCGTCGCAGCCCGTCCGCGATGGGTGATTCGGCTGGAAGGCACGCGCACCGGATGCCGTACTTCTCGAACAGGGGCTCGAATTGACCGTCAGATTCGGCTTGGCGACTGGCGGTGACAAGGTCCATCGGATACGGCTCGAGCACCTGCCGGCTATCGATGAAGACGGGCGCCGACGGCACGAACCACATGAGCGCACCACCGTCGCCATAGGTATTGAACAGCGGCCCCCTGCAGCGTGAGATCGCCGCGATGACGTCGTCGGAGAAGGGCCGCCAGCCGAGCAGCGCGGCTGGCTGCGCCCAGAGAGCCGCGACGAGGAGCGCGGCGCCGACAACTGTCGTACCGAGGACCCACGTGTTGGCGGCGCGAGGAACCTCGCGCCGCGGCCTCACGGCTGGCGCCTGTGTCGCCATCACCCGCGTGAGTGCGGGTAGCGCTGCCAGCAGGAAGAAGGGGACGTTTCGAGTCGCCTGCAACGCCAGTGGCAGAACGGCCAGCGCGATTCCAACGGCTGTCCATGTCGGCGCGTCCAGTTTCTTCCAGTTACGGAGCGTGGCGACGATGAACGTGGCCGCCACCGCCCAGAACGGCCACAGTTCTGGCCGGAAGTCTGGAGGCCGCCATTCCACCAGGGCGTGAAGCTCGGAGTGCAAGGCCGAGTCCACCCAAAACGTCCAGAGCTCCAGGCCGAGCGGGGTCACCAGCGTTGCGACGGCCGTGGCCAGGAGCGTCCACGTCAGGGCGGCCGGCAGGCGGCGCCCGACGATGGCCGCAGCAGCCCACGCGCCGCCCACCGAGACGAGGCCGAGCGCGACCGCGCCGTGAAGGTTGGCCCAGACGATTACGATGGCGGGAATCCAGCGCAGACGGTTTCGAACGAGAAGCGCGGACGTGGCGGCGAAGCAGAACATCGACAGCATCTGCGGTCTGAGGGCAAACGACATCGCGGCCGGGATCACCGCACCGAGCAGTGCGATGAACCGGACTTCGAAGGCCCCCCGAGTGAGTGAGTAGGAGAGCGCCCAGGCGGCGGTTGCCGCCGCCGCGCACGCGCCTGCAAGCAGGGGCATGCCACCAAGGCGGTACAGCGCGTAGAAGACCGCCTCCGTCAGCCATTCATGGTTGGCCCAGTGGCGCCCCGCGGCCGTGTGTGAGTAGCTCTCGACCATCGGGATCTGACCTGTGGAGAACAGATCCCGGCCAGCGCGCAGCAGCCACCACGTGTCGCCTTGGGCGGGCGCCAGACAGGCAAGCACAGCGATGGCCACAAGCACCATGCCGCCGGCAAGCTGGTCCGATGTGAGCCTGGGGTTTCTCACCTGGTCACCGGCCCAGGATTTCATCGTCCGTACTTCTTCAGCACCGTCCTCAGTTCGTCGATCGGGATGGCGCGCACCGTCCTGCCGTTGCCGGTCGTGTCGGCCGCCTTGAGCAGGGAGTTGTAGACGGCTTCCTCGGTGGCCTCGAGCACGGCTTCGAAAAGCCCGCTCATCGCGTTGTTCGGCAGCGTCGTCCGCAACTGCGGCGCCGCGAGTCCTCGGCGCCTGAGCGCCGGGTGCGTCGAGAACGCGATCGCGAAGTCGCCGCTGCCGTTCGAGTAGCTCGATCCTGTTCGCGCCAGCGCGTAGATCGCGCGCGCGGCCAGCCGGCGCAGGTTCCGTGCGTCGACCGGCGCGTCGGTGGCGACGACGATCATGCAGGAGCCGTCGGCGGAGGCGTTCTCCCGGCCTCGCGGTGTCAGTTCCTTCCACACCGGCACACCGTCCATCGTCAGACGCCCGCCGTAGTTCGATTGCACCAGTACGCCTACCGTCCAGGTGTCGTTTGCCTGAGGCACCACGCGCGATGCGGTGCCGATGCCACCCTTCCATCCGAAGGCCACCGTGCCGGTTCCGGCCCCGACCGCACCCTCGGCCACCGGACCGCCGGCCGCGCCGTCGATGGCGGCGAGCACGTGCTCCCGCGTGACGTGGAAGCCGCGGATGTCGTTCAAGCCGCCGTCATTCGTCTCGCCGACGACCGCGTTGACCGACCGCACGTCCTCGTTCCCGCGCTGGCGAAGCGTCCAGTCGACAACCGCCTCGATCGCCGTGCCGACCGACAGCGTGTTGGTCAGCACGATCGGCGTCTCGATCGTGCCGAGCTCTTCGATCTGCGTCGAGCCGGCGAGCTTGCCGAACGCGTTGCCGACGAAGACAGCGCCGGGCACCTTCTCCTCGTACACGTTGTCGCCGTGCGGGACGATGGCCGTGACGCCGGTGCGGACCGTGTCACCGGCGACGATCGTCGTGTGGCCGACGCGTACGCCGGCTACGTCGGTGAGGGCGTTGAGCGGGCCGGGCGTGCCCGCACCCGGCGTGATGCCGAGGTCCCGTGCGCGAGGCCGGTTCTGTCCGACCGCCACCGTGCACATCGTCAGCGTCGCAATCACCACTGGCAGACCAAGTCGCTTCATCTGCGGGCCTCCTTGCACGAGCCCTCCGTTGGGGCCAATAATAGGCCGATTTTCGTCCCCCCATGTCCAAGGAGTTCAGCATGACTCAGCGGCACCAGCGGCGGCTCCTCGCTCTGGCCTGTGGCGCGGTTTTCGCCCTGTCGGCTACCAGCTGGTCGATCGAGGCGCAGACCCCGGCCAAGCGGCCCCTGCCCTATGACGCCTACGACTACTGGCGGTCAATCGCCGGCACCCAGCTCTCGGCCGACGGGGTGTGGCTCGCCTACGCGTTGACGTCGCAGGGGGCCGACGGTGAGCTCGTGGTGCGCAATCTCCAGACGGGCCAGGAGCGACGGCACGAGCGCGGAACGAGTCCGGCGTTCACGCCCGACGGCCGGTTGCTCATGTTCACCATCGTGCCGCCGCGGACCGATGGTGAGGACGAGGAAGGTGAAGGCGGAGAGGCTCCCGCGGCCGGGCAGGGCCGCGGCGGCCGCGGCGGCCAGAATGGCAATAACCAGCCCCGCAACTCACTCGGGATTATGACGCTCGCCACCGGCGAGGTCGAGACGATCGAGCGCGTAGGCAGTTATCGAATTCCCGAAGAGTCCTCGACGTGGCTGGCCTACTACCGCGGCACGGGCGGGGGCGGCGGCCGCGGTGGCCGCGGCGGCCGCGGCGGGCGCGGCGCGACACCGCCGCCGGCGGCGCGCGGACGCCAGGCCGGTGCGCCGCAGGCCGGCCAGGGCCAGGAAGGCCCGGCCGAGAAGCGGAAGGACCCAGGCAGCGATCTCGTCGTGCGCAACCTCACGAGCGGGGAAGAGGTCACCATTCCCGAGGTCACCGAGTACATCTGGGACAAGCCGGGCACCTGGCTGGCCTACGCCACGTCCTCGACCGACGCAGCCAAGGACGGCGCGTTCGCGCGACGCATGAGCGACGGCGTCGTGCGCACGCTCGCGAGCGGCCGCGGGCACTACAAGAGCCTCGCGTTCGACGAGGACGGGCGTCAGCTGGCGTTCCTCAGCGACCAGGCCGAGTACGAGAAAGAGATCGCGCCCTACCGCCTCTACTACTGGCGGACGAGCGACGAGGCCGCCGTTGAGCTCGTGTCGGCCTCCACGCGCGGCGTGCCCGAGGGCATGGTCGTGGCCGACGGCGTCGGCCCGCGGTTTTCCGAGGACGGCGCGCGGCTGCTCGTGAACACGGCGCCTGCGCCGAAGCCGGCCACCCCTGACGCGCCGCGACCGGTGAACGTGGATGTGTGGAGCTACAACGACCCCTGGCTCCAGCCGATGCAGCGGGTTCGCGCCGAGCAGGAACGCAACCGGAGCTATGCCGCCGTGGTGCACCTCGCTGACAAGCGCTTCGTGCAGCTTGCGACATCCGAGCTGCCGTCCGTCAACGTCGGTGACGACGCGAACCGGGCCACGGGCACGTCCGACGTCCCGTACCGCCAGGAGGTGTCGTGGGATCAGACCTACAACGACGTGTATCTCGTGGACCTCAAGTCCGGGCAGCGCACGAAGATCCTCGAGCACTTTCCGGGCAATGCGAGCATGTCGCCGGGCGGCAGGTATCTCGTCTACTTCGACGAGGCGGAGGCCGACTGGTTCTCCTATCGCATCAGTGACGGCCAGCGCGTCAACCTGACCGAGCGCCTGGGCGTGAACGTGTGGCGCGAGGATCACGACACGCCGGACCTGCCCGGGCCGTACGGCACGGGGGGCTGGACGGCCGACGACCGCTCGCTCCTCGTCTACGACAAGTACGACATCTGGGAGATCCGGCCGGACGGGCGGAACCCGCGCATGCTGACCGGAGGGCCAGGGGCGCGAGAACGGCCTCGTCTTCAGGTACACGACGCTCGAGCGCGACCAGGATGTGATTCCGACCGACAAGCCCGTCCTGCTCTCGACGACCGACGACCGGACGAAGGCCGACGGCTTCTACCGGGTGGCATGGGCCGCCGGCAGCGCGCCAGAGAAGGTGCTGATGGTCGACAAGTCCGTCGGGAACCCGACCAAGGCGAAGAACGCGGATCGCGTCGTGTTCACGATGTCCCGATTCGACGAGTTCCCGGACCTCTGGGTGAGCAACACGGATTTCGCCAGCCCGACGAAGGTGACCAACGCCAACCCGCAGCAGACCGAGTACGTCTGGGGCACCGCCGAGCTCATCGACTACATCAACGCCGACGGCAAGAAATTGCAGGCGCATCCTCCACAAGCCGGAGGACTTCGATCCGACGAAGCAGTACCCGATGATGGTCTACATCTACGAAGGACTGACGCAGGGGCTGCACAGCTACCGCGCGCCCAACGTCGGCACGAGCGTCAACGTCACCCGCTACGTGAGCCACGGCTACGTCGTGCTGCAGCCCGACATCGTGTACGACACGGGCTATCCGGGCGAGAGCGCCGAGAAGTGCGTGATTCCGGCTGTGAACACCGTCGTGTCGATGGGCTTCGTCGATCCGGCCCGAATCGGCATTCAGGGGCACTCCTGGGGCGGCTACCAGATCACGCACCTGATCACGCGGACGGACCTGTTTGCCGCGGTCGAAGCCGGCGCATCGGTCGTCAACATGACGAGCGCCTACGGCGGCATCCGCTGGGGCACCGGCATGTCGCGCGCGTTCCAGTACGAGCGGACGCAGAGCCGCATCGGGGCGCCGCCGTGGGATGCGCCCCTCGAGTTCATCGAGAACTCGCCGCTCTTCTGGGTGGAGAAGATCAACACGCCGTACCTGACGATTCACAACGACCAGGACGACGCGGTGCCGTGGTATCAGGGGATCGAGTTCATCAGCGCGATGCGCCGGCTCGGCAAGCCCGCGTGGATGTTCAACTACAACGGCGAGCCGCACGGACTGCGCCAGCGCAACAACCAGAAGCACTGGACCGTGCACATGGACGAGTTCTTCGACCACTACCTGCTCGGTAAGCCCATGCCGGACTGGATGAAGAACGGCGTGCCGTACCTCGAGCGCGGCACCCGCGACGTGCTGCCGATGTTCAAGCGACCCGTGGATCCCGCACCGGGCGGGGGCGGGCGCTGAGCGTACCGGTCAGGATTCACCGGCTCGACCCCGCCGTGCCGCTGCCGTCTTATCAGACGGCCGGCGCGGCGGGGTTCGACCTGGCGTCAGCCGCAGATCTCACCGTCGAGCCAGGCCAGATCGTGCTCGTGCCCACCGGCCTCGTCATCGAGGTTCCTCCAGGGCACTGTCTCGGGATATTCGCGCGCAGCAGCACGCCGCTCAAGCGCGGCCTCGTCGTCGCCAACGGCGTCGGCGTCGTCGATTCGGATTACTGCGGCCCGGCCGACGAAATCAAGATTCAGGTCCTCAACGTCACGCGCGCTCCAGTCGAGATCCGGCGCGGCGACCGGCTCGCGCAGGGCATCATCCTGCCCTTCGCGCGGGCCGACTGGGATGAACGGGACGCGCCCGACCGTCCCACCCGCGGCGGCTTCGGTTCGACCGGGCAGGCCTGACCCCCACCGGTAGCGGATGCGCGATCCTCAGGCGGGACGTGCCACCTGAGGTCGGCAACGCCACAGCAGCCACATCATCAGAGGCAGCGAAAGGGGAACCACGCCAACCCTGGCGGCCGGAACGGCGAACAAGGCCGACAGCAGCAATGCCGCCACGAGGACGTCGGTCTGTTTCAGGCGGATGGCTCGGTCCAGCAGCCACGCGACGGCGGGCGCCAGGAGGACGCCGTCGTACAGGAGCACGTGAGGGCTGACGAGCAGCGTCGCGATGAGGAGGGCCGCCATGCGAACAGTCAGTGGCTCGCGGCTCCTCCACGCCGCGGTGGCGAGCCACGTCACGAGGGCCACACTGACAGCCCACCCCGCGACCACGACGCCAGGAGACGCGATTTCGGCGAGCGCCGCGCGAAAGGCATGTGTGTGCCTGGCATCGATTGGGTCGAACGCGCCCGGGTTGGTAAGGGCCGTGCTGGTCACTGACAAGTAGCCGGAGACGGCGTCAGGCCCGCTGACCGCGAACGTGGTTCCCGCCAGGACGACAAGTCCCGCGACGACACCGGACACGATGCGCCACGACCGGCCGAACAGGAGCACCAGGGCCAGCGCGAGGCCGAAGTGCGGCTTGAAGGCCACGACGGCGAAAGACACTCCAGCCAGGACCGGCTTGTCCCTCTCGAGCGCCCACCAGGCCCCGACAAACCCCAGCAGGGGCCACAGCGTGCTCTGCCCGGTGACGAGGAGGGCGACGAAGGGTGGGAAGATCAGGGCGCCGATCACCACGTGGTGGCGTTCGATCGCCCCGCAGCCCGTGGCCACGACCCGCATCAACCAGGCATAGAGCGCGAAGGAGATCGCGGCCCACGACGTGAACGCCGCCGTGAACGGCAGCGCGGCGAAGGGCGCGTAGAGGGCCGCGGTCAGCGGGGGATAAGCCGGCGCGTAGAAGTACGCTTCTGAATTCGGCACCAGGGCGACCTGCAGGTCGTGCAACGCCGTCCAGTCATACAGTGCGGCCCATTGGCCGGTCCACGCCAGGGTTCCTAGTGCGTAGAACTGCATGAAGTCGCCGCCGAGCACAGGCTGGCGCTGGAATACGACCATGAAGATCACGGACCAGACGACCACCACGGTCGTCGCGAGTACGACGGTGATCTCGCGGGAGGGTCGGCCGCTCATGGGCATCGGGATCATACATGCCGTCCGGACCGGTTCCTGCTGAGCCATGCTATGGTGGCGGATTGGAGGTTGTGACGTGGCGTCCACACGTGCGGTCCTGAGCAGGCTGAGTATCGAGAGTGTCAATCCGGGCGCGTTCGGCGCAGGCGGGTGGTCTCGCCTGACGGAAGGCCGCCGTACGGTGTCGATCAATCCGGCAACGGGCGAGCCGCTGGCTTCGGTTGAGCTCGCGACCGAGGCGGACTACGAGCGAGTCGCGCGGGGAGCCTCCGAGGCGTTCGTCTCGTGGCGCGAGCGCCCCGCCCCGAAGCGCGGCGATCTCGTGCGCGACCTCGCGGCCATCCTGCGCGACCACAAAGAGCCCCTGGGCGACCTCGTCTCCCTCGAGATGGGCAAGATCCGCGCCGAGGGGCACGGCGAAGTGCAGGAGATGATCGACATCTGCGATTTCGCGGTCGGCCTCTCGCGACAGCTCTACGGCCTGACGATGCCGTCTGAACGACCGGGACACCGGATGATGGAGCAGTGGCACCCGCTCGGTCCGGTCGGCGTGATTACGGCGTTCAATTTTCCAGTGGCGGTCTGGTCGTGGAACGCGGCGATCGCCGCCGTGTGCGGCGATCCGGTCGTGTGGAAGCCGGCCGAGCCCGTGCCGCTCTGCGCGATTGCCGTCCAACGCCTTGCGGCCCGCGTGGCCGCCGACCACGACGCGGCCGGCGTCTTCAACCTGCTCGTCGGCCCCGGTTCGGTGATTGGCGAGCGCATGCTCGGCGACGGTCGGCTGCCGCTCATCTCGTTCACCGGGTCGACGGCGGTCGGCCGGCGCGTGGCCGGTACCGTCGCGTCACGATTCGGTCGCACGATTCTGGAGCTCGGTGGCAACAACGCCATCGTCGTCACCGAGGGGGCGAGGTTGGATCTCGCCGTGCGCGCGATCCTCTTTGGCGCCGTCGGGACGGCCGGCCAGCGCTGTACCTCGACGCGTCGGTTGATCGTACATCGCTCGCTCGTCGATGAACTGTGCGACCGGCTGGTTTCCGCCTACGGTCAGGTGCGGATCGGCGACCCGCTCGCTCCCGAGACGATCATGGGCCCGCTCGTGACGATGGGAGCGGTCGACGACATGTTCGTCGCGCTCGACGAAGCGCGGGCCCAGGGCGGCCAGGTTCTCTGTGGCGCGGCCCGGCGCCCGGACGTCGGCCCTTTCTTCGTCGAGCCGACGATCGTCCGGATGCCGGCGCAAACCGACGTCGTCCGCAAGGAGACATTCGCGCCCATCCTGTACGTGCTCGCCTACGACGACTTCTCGGAGGCATTACGACTCCACAACGACGTGCCACAGGGGTTGTCGAGTGCGATCTTCACGGAGAGTGGCCGGTGCGCCGAGGAATTTCTGTCGGCCCGCGGTTCAGATTGCGGCATCGCCAACGTCAACATCGGCACGTCGGGCGCCGAAATCGGCGGTGCGTTCGGCGGCGAGAAGGAAACGGGCGGCGGCCGCGAGTCGGGTTCGGACGCCTGGAAGGCCTACATGCGGCGGCAGACGAACACCGTCAACTGGTCGGAGTCCCTGCCGCTCGCGCAGGGGATCAAGTTCGGGGAGTAGAACGTGGGGAGGCGGCGGCTCCTGGGGTCGTGGCCACCTACCGCAGCAGGGCCTCGCGCACGCGGTCGAGGGCCGCGCTGACCGCTTGTTCGACCGCCGACGTCGGTCGGGCGTCGGCGGCCTGGACGGTCGTGAAGAGCCGCGGCAGCGGCGCGTACGCCGCCGCGAGCGCATCGCGTCGTGCCTCGAGCTGTCTGCGGGCGTCGCCGTCGGCTCGGTGGCAGACAGCCTCGCGGCCACTTCTTGCCGTGCCTCCGCAAGCTGGTTGATGGCGTCGTAGAGCAGTTTCGACAGTCGATACTGCACGTCGATGTCAGCCGCCGACGCCGTGACGCGCGGGTCCATCCGGACCGTGACGGCCTGGCGGTACGTCCGGTCCCCTGCCGTGAGCCGTACCTGATACGTGCCGGGCGTGACGAACATGCCTTGCGGCACGCGCGGCGTGTCGAACGGAACCGCCGCGATGGGATAGCTGAACGTGTCGACCGCCGGCGGCGGGTGGCGCACGTCCCACACGAACCGGTGCAACCCGGGCTCGGCGCGCCAGGCGCGCATGCGGGCGCGGCCAGTAGTCGGGGACGTTCAGGCCGGTGAGCGCGGGTGGCTCCGGGTCGTCGGACGAATACCGTCGCACGAGCTCCCCGGTGACCGGTTCGACGATCTCGAGCGTGACCGGCCCCGTCGTGTCGCGGCCGACGAGATAGCTGATGACCACGCCATCCGGCGGGTTCGGCGCGGTCGGCTCGTCGGGCGGCCACGGCGTGTCCGTGTCCTTGTTGGAGCGGAAGCGCCATGCGGTCCCTGGCCGGAAGAGGAACGCCGGCGCTCGCGCGATGTCGGCCGTGATCTGCCGCAGGGGCGTCATGTCGTCCAGAATCCAGAACCCGCGGCCGTGGGTACCCACCACCAGGTCGCCGTCCTTGATGACGAGATCGCGGATGGATGTGGCGGGCATGTTGAGCCGGAGCGATTGCCACGAGTCGCCGTCATCGAACGAGACGTACACGCCCAGCTCGCTGCCGGCGAACAGCAGGCCTCGCCGGAACGGATCCTCACGGACCACGTTGATGACGTCGCCGTCGGGGATGCCGTTCGTGATACGCGCCCAGCTCTCTCCGCCGTCGCGCGTGCGATAGATGTGCGGCGTCAGGTCGTCGAGCCTCAGCGTGTTGACGGCCGCGTAGGCCGTGTTGCGGTCGAAATGGGACGACTCCATCAGCGAGACCTTGGCCCAGGGCACGAGCTGCGACGGCGTCACGTCACGCCAGGTGCGGCCTCCGTCCTGCGTGACATGGATTAGTCCATCGTCGGTGCCGGCCCAGATGAGATTCCGATCGACGTGGGAGGGCGCCACCGTATAGATCACGCCGCGCCGAGTGGGCCGCGCGGCGTCGGTCGTGCTGTAGATCCCGACGTTCGCGGGAATCGTCCAGCTCTCCCGCGCAAGGTCGGGGCTGATCTCGGACCAGGTCTCGCCGCCGTTCGTCGTCTTCCACAGCGTGTTGGCTGCGAAGAAGAGCGTGCCTCGGTCGATCGGAGAGAAGAGGACCGGAGCCGTGCGCAGGACGCGGAACCCCGGCCCCCGCGGCGGCCCGACTTCCTGCGTCTGGCCGGTCCGCCGGTCGAACCGCGTGACGGCGCGGCCGCCGTACACGATGTCGGGGTCGTTCGGATCGGGCGCGACGTAGCCGTACTCGTCCACGCCGACCGGGGTCCAGTCGCGAATCGTGATCCGGCCGCGGTCGCCGCGGCTCGCCACGCAGGCCGATCCGCTTTCCTGCTGGCCGCCGCACACCCGATACGGGAAGGCATCGTCGGCAATGACGTGGTAGAACTGCGCCGTCGGCTGGTTGTACCAGGAGCTCCACGTGCGGCCGCCGTTGACCGTGACCACCGCGCCCTGGTCGCCGGCAAGCAGGATGATGTCCGGGTTCGCCGGGTTGATCCACAGCCGGTGATAATCGTCGCCGCCGGGAGCGCCGCGCCAGGCGGCGAACGTCCGGCCGCCATCGGTGGACTTCCACGCGACGATGCTGCCGGTGTACACGACCTCCGGATTGGTCGGGTCCACCTTGACTTCGGCAAAGTCGGAGCCACGGCTCGTCACCCGCGGGTCGTCGTTCACGAGCCGCCACGTCTCGCCCGCATCGTCCGAACGATACAATCCGCCTCGGCTCCGGGCTTCGACCGTTGCGAAGAGCCGCGTCGGCAATGATGGCGCCACCGCGATACCGATTCGGCCGAGCCCGTCGCCCTCGAACGTGGGCAGGCCGGCGACGATGGGGCGCCAGGTCGTGCCGCCGTCAATTGACTTGTAGACACCGCTGCCTGCGCCGGTGAAGACGCCGTTCTCCCATGGCGCCTGACGGGCTTCCCAGAGCACGGCGTACACGGTCTGTGGATCGGCCGGGTCAAGGGCCACGTCCACGCCGCCGGTGTTTTCGTCGCGGTAGAGGACCTTCTCGAACGTCGCGCCGCCGTCGGTGGACCGGAAGATGCCGCGTTCCACGTTCGCGCCATACGGATGGCCCAGCACGGCGACGAACACGCGATTGGGATCGCGGGGGTCGACGGCGATCTGCGGAATCTGCTGCCCGTCACGAAGGCCCAGGTGCGTCCAGGTGCTTCCGCCATCGAGCGACTTGTAGATGCCGTCGCCCGTCGACAGGTCGGGGCGCTGAAGTCCCTCGCCGCTGCCGACGTAGATGACGCGAGGGTCGGACGGGGCTATGGCGATGGCGCCAATCGACCCCGTGGGCTGGTCGTCGAAGATGGGATGCCACGTGCGCCCGTAGTCGTCGGTCTTCCACACGCCGCCGTTGACGACGCCGATGTAGAAGACGTTGGGCTGGCTCGCGATGCCTGCCGCGGCCTTGGTGCGGCCGCCGCGGAACGGCCCGATGTTGCGCCAGCGAAACTCGGAGAAGAGCTGGGAATCGAACGTCGCCGTCTGCGCCGCGGCCGGTACCGCCGGTCGGAGCGGGAGGATGGCGCCAATCGCGACGATCCCGAAGAGCACCAGGCGTCGCATGCGGCGCGTGGGCCTCAGCGCGCCGACTCGGGCTCGGTCGACAGCGAGAAGGCCGGCAGCTTCGCCACGTGCACGGTGACGCCGACGGCAATGAGAAGGAGGAGCGCGCGCAGCCAGAGCGCGCTGACGCTCCAGATCACGGTGGCGCCAATGCCGAGCCACAGGAGAGCTAGCGTGAAAGCCTTCTGGCGCCGCGACATGCCCCGGCCTTCGCGATGATTCCGGATGTAGGCGCCGAGCCAGGGGCTGTTGATCAATCGCTGGTAGAAGCGGTCGGAACTGCGCGCGTAACACCCGGCAGCCAGCAGCAGGAAGACCGTCGTCGGCAGCAGCGGCAGGAAGATGCCCAGCACGCCCAGGCCGACGCACAACGTGCCGGCCACGACGAGCAGGATCTTCATGAGCCGTGCGGTCATTTACCGGAGATTCTGGCATATCCAGGGCTCCAGGGACTAGGGCCTGGGCTCTCGCGCCCTGCACCTGGCGCCTGGCGCCTGGCGCCCAGCGCCCAGAGCCCATAGCCTTGGTACACTGTCCCGGTGCAGGACATCGACGCGCTCCGGCAGTCGCTCAGGGCGGCTGCCAGGTCCGGTGGGGGATGGCCGTACTACCCCGGCCGCGCGAGTCGCATCGAGCCGACCGCATGGGCCTTGCTGGCGCTTGGGGCAGCAGGACACGACGGCACGCTCACCGACTCCGCCCTGGGGTTTCTCGGGGGCCTGGGGCGACAGGCCGGTCTGCTGGTCGACCCGGGTGCCCCTGCCGCCAACGCCGCCTGGAACGGGCTGCTTGCCATCGCCTTACGCGGCGTCGACGATCCTCGCGCGGCCGCGCTCGCCGTCGACCTCCGTGAAGCCCTCACCGCGCTCAAGGGCATCGCCCTCCGCGAGGACCCGAGCGTCCGGCAGGACAACGCTCTCCGTGCCTGGCCCTGGGTGGACGGTACTTTCAGCTGGGTGGAGCCCACCGCCTACTGCACCCTGGCCCTCAAGCAGGCGCGGGCTGATGGCAGCGAGGCGGTGGCGTCTCGCGTCGGCGAGGCAGACCGGCTGCTGCTCGACCGCGCCTGCAACCCCGCCGGGTGGAACTACGGGAACAGCGCCGTGCTCGATCAGGATTTGCGGCCGTACGTGCCGACCACGGCTCTGGCGCTCCTCGCCCTGCAGGATCGGACCGAAGAGCCCATCTTCGGGCGGAGTCTCGAGTGGCTCGACGCGCATGCGGTATCGGAGCCGTCTGCCATGGCCTTGAGTCTCTCAGCCATCTGCCTCACGGTTCTGGGCCGACCGGCCGACAAGGCGCTTGTGGAGATCAACCGCGCCGAGCGTCGAACGGGGTTTCTGGAGAACGCGCACCTCGTCGCCATGGCGCTCTTTGCGCTCACGCTGGAGAAGCACGGAGGCCGGGCGTTCCGGGTCTGACCGCCATGCCGGTTCTTTCTCGCCGGACGTTTCTCGCGGCCCTGCCGGCGGCAGCCGCTCTTGCTTCATGCAAACGCCCCGCGCCGCCCTTGAACCCTGGCGACTTTTCGATTCCGCGGCGCTCGGCCGTCGGCCTGTTCGCCTCATCCGGCTACGATACCGACTTTGCTGAGGTAATCGGCCGGGGCCTCGGCGAGCTCGCGGTCGACGTTCGTGGGAAGTCCGTCCTGCTCAAGCCCAACATGGTCGAGTACGAGCCGGGCGAGTCGATCAACACGAATCCGGCGGTCGTCGCCGGCGCGGCCGTCGCACTGCGGCGAGCCGGTGCCAGCCGCGTCGTGGTGGGCGAGGGCCCCGGACACCGGCGCGACGTCGAGTACCTGCTGACGGCCACGGGGCTCTACGACTACCTGGAGGATGAGGGCATCGCCTTCATCGACCTCAATCATGACGACGTCCGCGAGGTGCCGCTCAGGAGCTGGTTCACGGGCATGCGCACGCTTGCGCTGCCGGTGAGCGTGCTCGCGGCGGATCTGGTCGTGTCGATGCCGAAGCTCAAGGCGCATCACTGGGCCGGGATGACCTGCGGGATGAAGAACTTGTTCGGCACGGTACCTGGCGCGGTGTACGGATGGCCGAAGAACATCCTGCACGTCCACGGGATCGATTCGTCGATTCTGGATCTGGCATCGACGATTCGGCCCGGTCTGACCATCGTCGACGCGGTGGTTGGCATGGATGGGGACGGCCCGATCATGGGGGAGCCTCATCCGCTCGGGTTCATCGCCATGGGGACGGACGTTGCAGCGGTCGATGCGACCTGCGCGCGCGTCGTAGGGATCGACCCGGCGAAGCTGGCCTACCTCGAGGCTGCCGGAAACTACCTCGGCAACATCGACGCTCGCCGCATTCAGCAGGTGGGGGAAGCCGTGGATCGCTTTCGGTCCGACTTCAACCTCATCCCACGCATGCAGCACATCCGCCTCGGCTGAGGTGACAGCAGGGGACCGCAGGAGGGGCGGGCTTCAGCCCGCCCTGGTTACGGGCGGGCTGAAGCCCGCCCCTCCTGCGGTTGCTTCGCGCACACAATCCGGTCTCCGACGACGAGGCCGACGCGCGCCGCCGACCCGGCGGCCATCTCGACGACCGCAAATCCCCGCAGGCACCCGCTCAGACGCCATGGCCTCAGCGCCTCGCGGACCTTGAGCACTCGTCCTTCGCGGTCGGTGTAGATCACGTCGATGGCGAAGCGCATGAAGAACGTGTGGATGCTGTTGGAGGGAGCGATGACGAGCGCCAGTGCCGGCGTCCAGCCCATCCCGTCCAAGCAGGCCGCGGTTGCGGGCTTTCGACGTGAACGCCGGTTCGACACCCTCCGCGAGCACCCGGCCCGTGCGCTCGACGGTCAGCGTGACGCCCGGAGTGTCTGCGCCAACCAGCGGCGAGAGGTAATGTCGCCTGCGTTTCTCCGTCTCGGACAATCCTGCCGCCTCCGCGTCTCTCGGCGAGAAGTGCCCGCCATCTGGCGGAGCCGCCTCGTCGGACCGATACCATCTTATCGATGAGCGCGGCTGCGCCCACATCCCCGAGTGCAAGATTCTCCTGGTGGCCGGCCTCCGGGCTTGTTGCCCTCATCGTCGCCGCGTCGCTCGTCACGCGTGCGGATGCCGACCTCTGGGGCCACGTTCGATTCGGGCTCGACATCCTCGAGACCTGGCGGCTGCCGGTTGAGGATCCCTATTCGTTCACGCAGGACAAGCCGTGGGTCAACCACGAGTGGTTGTCGGAGCTCGTCATGGGTGGGGCCTATGCGGCCGGCGGCACAGTGGGCTTGGTGCTGCTCAAGGGCGCTCTGGTATCGGCCACTGTCTTCGTGATGTGGACCGCCTGGCGGCGCGTTCGGATCGAGGTGTCAGGTTGCCGCGCTCGTGATGCTGGCCGTCGGGTCGCTCCAGATGACGAGCCCGCTCCGGCCGCAGCTCTGGACGTTCCTGTGTCTCGCGATTCTCACGCGAGCGCTCGTTGCCCCGGACCGGCGCGTTCAATCCTGGTTGCCCTTGCTCTTCGTCGTCTGGGCGAACGCGCACGGTGGATGGGTGGTCGGGTTCGGCCTGCTCGGCGCGTGGGCGGTGGGGGAGTCGTGGACCGAGAAGGGGGAGCGACGCCGCTGGCTCTGGCTCCTGCCGGCCTGTCTTCTGGCCACCCTCGTGACGCCCTACGGCACGACGTTGTGGACGTTCCTGGCGTCTACGGTGCGGCCAGGCCGCCAGATCGAGGAGTGGATGCCTCTCTGGGCGTCGAATCCGTGGAACTGGCTTGGCTGGAGCCTGGCGACGCTCGTGGCGCGCGTGGGCGCTCGTGCAGCCAGACCGTTCACGCCTGTCTCGAGCTCTGGTGCTGGCGATGCTGGCCTACGGGGGGCTCACCGTTCTCCGCATCGGCCCGCTCTACCTCGAGGTGGCGCTCGTCCTGAGCGCCCCGCTCGCGGTGCGCCGTTGGCCGCGCCGACAGGCGCCGGTTGGGTCCTCCCGATCGGCAGGCGAAACAGCGGCGGGGATCCTGATCGTTGGCGCGCCCGGGCTTCTGGCAGCATGGCTCGCGCAGTTCGCCACGAGCTGCGTGCCACCGCTGCCGCGAACGGCCCATGACGTTCACGCCGTCGAGGCCCTGTCCCGGACGACCGGACCGGCACGCCTGGTGACGTTCTTCGACTGGGGCGAGTACGCCATCTGGCATCTCGGACCCAGGATCCGGGTCTCGATGGACGGAAGGCGAGAGACCATCTACTCGGATGCTCGCATCGACGAGCACGACGCGATCGTGATGGGCACGACCGAGGGTCTGGCCACGCTGGCATCATGGAACGCCGAGTACGTCTGGTTGCCCACGTCGAGCCTATCGACGCGCGAGTGGCTCGTGGCCCGGGGTTATCGCATTGATCTCGAGGCGGCCTCGTCCTTTGTGGCCGTCCGGCCCGACCTTCCACGGCTGCCGTCGACGTCGGTGGACCCGGACCTGGCCCGGTGCTTTCCGCGCTAGCAGTGCCGTCAGGCGGCATGGGCAGCGCTTGCGGAGAGACTCTCCCTCCTGAGGGAAGTCTGGTTGCACTTGGCCTCTGCCTCGTGTGGCGCTCGCTCGCACCGTCCATTTCCCGTGCGCGTCACCATCATGGCGCCGGCGTCGTCGGTGCGCCGCTCGACGCCGAGGGTGACACCCGGGCGCCTCGGGCACGCGGTTCGCTGAAGCCGGAAGGCCAAGGAGACGACATTAGGTGTGATGACGCGCCTGACGGCCGCCACGTTTGCCGCGACCAGCTTCCTTGGCGCGCTACCTGCTCTTCCTCGTGCAGCCGCTGATGGGCAAGCAGGTTCTGCCCTGGTACGGCGGCGCTCCGGCAATCTGGTCGGCATGCCTCCTGTTCTTTCAGGCCGGCCTTGTTGGCGGCTACGCGTATGCGCACCTGACCCGACGTCTTCACCTGCGCCGACAGGTCGCATTCCACCTCGCCCTCCTCCTGCTGTCGTTGCTCTTTGCGCCTGTTCTACTTCCGGCCACGCTGAAGCCAGACGCACCGGCGAATCCCGAGCTGGTCAGTCCTCGCGACGCTTGCGGCGGGTGTGGGCGTGCCATATGTGTTGCTCGCCGCGACGGCGCCCTTGCTGCAGGACTGGTACGCGCGATCGGGTGCCGGAAACGCGACGTACCGGCTGTACGTGCCCTCGAACATCGGTTCGCTTGGGGCGCTGATCTCTTACCCGATTGTCGTCGAGCCTCTGATGTCGGTGGGCGTGCAGGCGTGGGGCTGGCGCGCGGGTCTCGGTGTGTGTGCCGCGCTCTGCGCCGTGTGTGGCTGGCTGGTCCTCCGATCGTCCGCCGCTGCGGATGAAGCGGGTGGAGGCGAGCCGCAGCCCGGCGCGGCGGGGAGCTGGCCTCGGGGGATGCCACCGATGTGCTCCTGTGGGTTCTCCTTGCCGGCGCCGGGTCCGCGCTGCTGATGGCGATGACCAACCAGCTCAGCCAGGAAGTGGCCGCCGTTCCCCTGCTGTGGGTGCTGCCCCTCTCCCTGTACCTGCTGACCTTCATCCTGTGTTTCGCGGATCGCTACAGGCGTTCCCTCTGGAGCGCACTGCTTCTGGTGACGCTTGCGCTTGCGGCGTGGGCGCTGGCCCCGGGCGCGTCGCCGGGCCTGGGGCGTACAGCTGACCGCAGGGCTCGGGTTGTTGATGGCCGGCTGCATGGTGTGCCACGGCGAACTCGTCCGGCTTCGACCGCACCCGGACCGCTTGACCGTGTTCTACCTCGCTCTGGCGATCGGCGGGGCCCTCGGCGGCGCGGCCGTCGCACTCGTCGCCCCGCGCGTCTTCGCCTCGTACGCCGAGCTGCCGCTCGTTTCGGTGTTGGTTCCGGTGCTGCTGGCGGCGTGCGTCGTCCGAGACCGCTCGCACCGCTCCGGCAGGCCGGTACCGGCGGCCCTCATCGGCGTGCCCGTGATGGCGTTTGTCGTGGTGCTTGGCGGCACGCTTCGAACGGCCGGGCAGGGACCCCAGACCCTCGCCGGCGCACGTGACTTCTACGGCGTGGTTCGCGTCATCGAGGATGCCCCTGGCACGACCCGGCCACAGCGCGCCATGCTGCACGGCCGGATCCTCCACGGAGCCCAGTTCGTCTCCCCGGAGCTTCGCGGGCGGGTGGACAACTACTACGGAACGGACAGCGGAGTGGAGCTGGCCATCCGGCTGGCATCCTCGTCGCCAGGCCGGGCAGTCCGATTCGCATGGGCGTCATCGGACTTGGAGTTGGAACGCTCGCCGGGCGGGCCGAAGCCGGAGACCTGGTCCGGTTCTACGAGCTCAGCCCGACGGTGACCGAACTGGCCAGGCGGTATTTCACGTACATCCAGGACAGTCGCGCCACGGTTGAGATCGAGGTGGGTGACGCCCGTATTTCCCTCGAGCGGGAAGTCCGCGACCCCGAGCGGCGGGCGGGCTTCGACGTCCTTGTCGTCGACGCGTTTTCCAGCGATTCGATTCCCATCCACCTGCTGACGCGCGAGTGCTTCGCAGCTGCTACGCCGCAGCCCTTGCGCCGGGTGGCGTTCTCGCGATTCACATCACCAATCAGCATCTGGATGTCGGGCCGGTGGTTCGTGCGCTGGCTGCCGACATGGGGTGGGGCGTGGCAGACATCAGGCAGTCCGCGCGTCCGGCCGACGCCATCCGGGAAAATCGCTGGATGGTCACCGGTGGCAACGCCGGCCTGCTGGCGGAGCTCGAGAGTCGCGCCACGCCGGAGCCCGCCCGTGCCCGCCGCATCGTCTGGACCGACGATTCCAGTGCGCTGCTGCCGGTCATCAAATGGAGGTGAGCAGCCTGGCGGGCTCGAGCGCTGTAGCCGGGGTGCAAAACTGTGCAACAGGTATTCTGGCCGGAGGCCGATAAGACTCAATTGCGGATGTGTTTGTGCGATTGGGACTTGCGGGTTTCAAGTCCGTCAGCCCCGACACACAAATGTCATCGCCGCCGCCTTGCTTCGTCGCGAGGGAAGTGCTAACGTCGATGGAGGCTTCCCCCGGCGGAACAGGCGCGTCGCGACCGACCGTCGGATCAACTGCGGGAGAGCCGGCATCGACCGAAGGGTCGATCGGCTCAGGACAGAATGGAGAGGATGACATGGAACGTCTGAAGAACCTGATTGCTCGTCTCGTTCGTGACGAACAGGGGCAGGACCTGATCGAGTACGCGCTGCTGGCTACGTTCGTCGCGCTGGTGGCTATTGTCGGTGCCACCTATCTCGGGACCCAGCTGAACGTCTGGTACACGAACGTCGGCGCGAACGTGGCGACCGCGGCGGCGAAGGCCAGCTAGACTCTAACGTCGCGACGGCAGGCGGGCGGGTCCTGGAAGGACCCGCCCGACTTGTTCTATTCTGGAAACCAGGTGAGCGAATGCGATCGCTGCTGCTCCGACTCCTCGATGACGACGGCGGCCAGGACCTGGTCGAGTACGCCCTGCTGACGACGGCGGTGGCGTTGGGCGCTGCACTCGGCCTCAGTTTGCTTCAGAGCGCCTTGGGCACGGCCTACGGCACCTACACTGGCGACGCCGGGCCGGTGAACACCATCTGGGAATCGCCGGCTCCGTCAGGCGGATCCTGAGCGGATGGCCATGCCGACGGTTCCTCAGGCTTTGGCGCTCGTTACTGCACTGGGTGGATGTGCCACGGACCTCTGGGCCCGGCGTGTTCCGAACGTGCTCACATTCGGAACCGCCGCTGCGGCGCTGGCCTTTCATGCAATCGATGGCGGCTGGCCGGCCTTCGGGTGGGCTGCGGCGGGCTGGCTCACGGGGCTCGTGCTGTTCCTGCCGTTCTTTGCGCTCGGTGGCATTGGCGGCGGCGACGTCAAGCTCCTTGCCGGTCTGGGCGCGTGGCTCGGCCCGGGCGCCACGATATGGCTGGCCCTTTACGCGGCCGTGGCCGGCGGAATACTCGCTATACTGGTGTCTCTGGCGACAGGTTATCTGCGCGAGGCCTTCCGCAATGTGTGGGGGCTTCTGACGTTCTGGCGCGTGGTCGGATTTCAACCGCACCCGGGCCTGACTCTCGAATCGGCCGGTGCCCCTCGGTTGCCCTATGCGGTGCCGATCGCGGCCGGCCTGGTGGTGACGATATGGCTTCAATGATCGGACGGCAGCGGAACCGCGCAGGCAGCGACCGGGGCTCGGAGTTGATCGAGCTGGCGATCGTCCTTCCTCTCCTCATCGTCGTGTGCGCGGGCATCATGGACTTCGGGTTTCTTTTCCAGCGCTATGAGGTTGTGACCAACGCCGCTCGTGAAGGCGCGCGGCTGGCGTCGCTGCCGGGTGGCTACACCGACGCGGACATTCAGAACCGGGTGGACGATTACCTCACGTCGAGCGGCCTGACGGCCGCTCCGACCCCCGCATCGGTGGTCCGGAGCAGCGTGGCGGTTGGCGGCACCGGGCCGACCGTCAGCATGGTCTCGGTGACGGTCGCCTACCCGAGCGAGTTCACCTTCCTGGGCTCGGTTCTTGGCCTCATCGGCGGAAGCGCCTACTCCAGCATCAACCTGACGGCCAGCTCCACGATGCGGGTCGAAATTCCCGGCGCCGGTTCGTAGACGGTCGGCCGGGGCTGCAAAGCTCCGGCGCCGATCGGCCGATAGCCTCTGAGGGACAGACGATGAATCGAAGAACTCGCACCCTGATCGTTGTCGGCGTCGCGGTCGCCCTGGCTGCTGTCGCAGCGTTCGGCGTTTTGAATGTCTTGCAGAACCGCCCTGTGGTCCAGGTCGAGGTGGCCGAGCGCCACATCGTGGTGGCGGCCCTGGAGATCCCGAGCGGCACCATGCTGACGCCGGACATGGTGCGGCTGCAGGCCTGGCCGGCCGAGTCGCTGGTGCCCGGATCGTTCGCCACGCCCGAGGAGGTCGTCAATCGGGGCGTCATCGACGACGTCCTGGCCAACGAGCCCATCACAGAGGCCAAGCTGGCGGCCGTCGGCACCGGCGCCGGGCTCCAGACCATCATCCCGCCCGGCATGAGAGCCGTGGCCGTCCGCGTCAACGATGTCATTGGCGTTGCCGGATTTGCGGGACCTGGGACGCATGTCGATGTGGTCGTCACCGCCAACATTCGTTCGGAGTACATGTCGCGCGTCGTCGTGAGCAACGTCGAAGTGCTCTCGGCCGGTGCCAACACCGATCGCAACGTCGCCCGTGAAGGACAAACGGCCCCGGCGAGCGTCGTGACGCTGCTCGTCACGCCGCAGGATGCCGAGCGTCTCTCGCTCGCGCAAAGCCAGGGACAGATCGCCCTGGCGCTGCGCAACCCCCTCGATGTGGAGATGGTGGAGACCAAGGGCGTCCGGATGTCGTCGCTCACCGGCGAGCCGGACCCGCCGCCGGTGCCCGTGCGGACGGGCGGCGTGCGCCGTGTCGCCACGCCGCCGCCTCCGCCGCCGCCGCCGGACTACGAGGTCGAGACGATCAAGGGCGCGACACGTGAAAAGGTGATCATCAAATGACGGCTCGTGACGTGTTTCGAAACCCACTCCGGCGGTTGGTCGTGTCGGCTGCCCTCGTCCTCGGCGTGACCTCGCAGGGCGTCGTCGGCCAGCAGGTTCCGCCGACTCAGTCGGCCGAGGCCCCGCAGGCCGATCGAATCCTGCTGCTGGCCGGTCGCTCGATGGTGATGACGACGGACTTCGACATCGAACGGGTTGCGATCACGGACGATACCGTGGCCGACGCGATCGTCGTCCAGCCGCGCGAAGTGCTCATCAACGGCAAGCAGCCCGGGACCATCAGTCTGATCCTCTGGGGCGGTGGCCGGCGCGTGCACCACGAACTGGTCGTCGAGCCGGCGGTGACGACGCTCGAGCAGCGCATCGACGCCCTGTTCCCGGGCGAGGACATCGTCGTCGGCGTCACCGAAGGCGCCGTGATCCTGTCGGGCCGGGTTTCGAGCAACGACGTGATGCTCCGAGTCGGTGAGATCGCCGCGGCCGCGCTGCCGGACCTCCAGGTCATCAATCTGCTGCAGCTTCCCGGCGGATCGGGGAGCCAGCAGGTGATGCTGCAGGTGCGCTTCGCGGAAGTCAATCGGCGCGCGGTGAAGGAGGCCGGCATCAACCTGTTCGTGAATCGCGACAGTTGGGCCGGGCGAAGCACCACACAGCAGTTCGGGGCGCCGGCCTTCGACGGAGACGACCTGGTCTTCGCGGACTTCCTCAATATCTTCTTCTTCCAGCGGGACCTGGGTGTCGGCGCGGTGCTCAAGGCTCTGGAGCAGAAGGGCTGGTTCCACAGTCTCGCGGAGCCGAACCTGATTGCCTATAACGGGCAGGAGGCCAGCTTCCTCGCCGGTGGTGAGATTCCCTGTGCCGACGGTCTCCGGCAGCACCGGCAACGTCAATATCGAATACAAGGAGTTCGGCGTCCGCCTGACGTTCACGCCGACGATTGCCGGCGACGTGATCCGGCTCCACGTGCGTCCGGAAGTCAGCGCTCTGGACTTCAACAACGGCGTGACGCTGTCGGGATTCCGGATTCCGGCATTGACGACGAGATACGCCGAGACGGAAGTCGAACTGCGCGACGGCCAGTCGTTTGCCATCGCGGGCCTGCTCGACACGACCGCGCAGAACGATTCGGCCGCGATCCCGATCCTCAGCCAGATCCCGCTCATCGGGTACCTCTTCAAGAGCAGAGCCGAACGCGAAGAACAGACCGAGCTGATGGTCCTCATCACTCCGCGTCTCGTGCGTCCGCTCAATCCGGACGAGGTGCCCCCGCTGCCGGTGATCGACAGGGGAGGCGCGCAGGGATCGGGCGGTCAGGGCTCTGGCAGCCAGGGGACGGGCACGGGCCGATCCGGCGGCTCTGGCGGTGGGGTAGGCGCGGATGCCAACCTCGGGGGCGGCCCCGGAGCCTTCCTCCTCGGACCGGCTGGCCTGGTTGACGCAGCGCAGAGTTCGGGACAAACTAAACGATCCGAGGTTCCTGGCGCCGTGAAGGGGCGGGACTGATCCGCCAGTCCCGACTGGCCGGTTCCCGGTCGGTCTCCGACGTGAGAGGTGAGTGTTGGTTCCGACGTTGATGATAGTCGAGGGTGCCGATCGCCAGTTGGCGACGCTCGTGCGGAGCGCCGGGCTGACGGTGGTGGCGACGATCCGTGCCGACGCGTTGTCGATGCTGGATCGTCACGTGAGCCAGGTTCCCGACGTGCTGATTCTCGACGTGCGGGGTGAGTCGGGCCTCCCGCCCGAGCTGCCGGCCGCCAAGCGCAAGTTCCCGAAGGTCAACGTGGTGCTCGTCGTCGCCAAGCTCGATCCGGCCCTGATGCTCGAGGCCATGCGGGCCGGCGTCACCGAGCTTGTGAGCGAGCCGTTCACGGCCGAGGACCTCAAGGCCGCGGTCGATCGGGTGACTGGTGGTCTGGCCGAGGAGGTGAGCGGCGGTGACATCATTGCCGTGCTCGGGGCGAAGGGCGGCGTCGGAACGACGACCATCGCCGTGAACGTCGCGGCCGCGCTCGCCGCCGAGAAGGACTCGAACGTGATCATCGCGGACCTGCACGCTGCCGCGCACGGCGACGTGGGGCTCCTTTTTGGCGTCGAACCGCGGTTTTCGGTGGTCGACGCGCTCGAGAACGTGCGGCGCCTCGATGCCGCGTTCCTCAAAGGACTCGTCGTGCGCGCCAAGCCGGGCCTCGACGTCCTGACGTCGCCCGAGACGCCGTCGGTCCGGCCGCCGGAAGGCCGGCAAGTCCGGGCGCTCATCGATCGGCTCGCGGCGCTCTACCGGACCGTGGTGCTCGACGTGCCACGTTCGGACATGGGGATGATCGAGGCCCTCGAGCCGGCAACGGCGATCGTCGTCGTGGTCAACCAGGAACTGCCGACGGTCCGGCGCGCGGCGCAGATTGCGGCCTTGCTCCGCCAGCGCCACGGCAAAGAACGGCTCGGCTCGGTCGTGAGCCGGTACGACGCTCGCGCCGAGATCGGTCAGGACGACATCGAGCGCGTGGTCGGCCTTCCCGTCTGGGGAGTGCTGCCGAGCGACTACCGTCTGGCCCTGCAGGCGGCCAATCAGGGCTCTCCGCTCGTGGTCGACAACCACAGCCGGCTGGCCAACGCCGTCCGGCAACTGGCGCTGAAGATGTCGCGTTCCCAGGGCGCCGCCCCGACGGCGGTTCCCCGCAAGGTCGGTCGGCTGGCGGGGCTGTTCTAAGACCCGGCCGGCAGGTCGGGGGCGCTGACTCGGACTAATGCTCCGCCCCTCAGGAGTCGACAACCAGAGGGAGGTACAGGCGACGTGGAGCAGATCCTCGACAGTGGAAGCGTCCCGGGGCTCAACCGGGACCTGAAGACCAGGCAATACCAGGAGGTCAAGAGCCGTCTGCACGAGCAGCTGCTCAACCGCTTGAACCTGGAGCGGCTGGCCGAGGTGCGTCGCGACGAGGCCGAGCCGGAGCTCCGCTCGGTCATCGGCGCGCTGCTCGAGAAGGAAGCCGAGAAGACCCCGCTCTCGCTCTACGAGCGCGAGAGCCTCGTCGGCGACGTCCTCAGCGAACTGTTCGGCCTGGGGCCGCTCGAGGAGCTGCTCGTCGATCCGGACATCTCGGACATCCTGGTCAATCGTCACGACCAGATCTACATCGAGAAGAACGGCCTGCTGGAACCGGTGGACGCCGTCTTCAAGGACGACCGGCACCTGATGCGCATCATCGAGCGCATCGTGAGCTCGGTGGGGCGCCGCATCGACGAGTCGAGCCCGATGGTCGATGCGCGACTGCAGGACGGGTCGCGTGTCAATGCCATCATTCCGCCGCTGGCGCTTGACGGTCCCGTGCTGTCGATTCGGCGATTCCGGACCGACCGGCTTGGCGCGGCGGACCTCGTCAACAACCTGGCGCTCACCGAGCCGATGCTCGCGTTCCTCGAGGCCAGCGTCGGCTGCCGCTTGAACATCATCATCTCGGGCGGCACGGGCGCCGGCAAGACGACGCTCCTCAACGTGCTGTCGAGCTTCATCTCGGACAAGGAACGCGTCGTGACGATCGAGGACGCGGCCGAGCTGACGCTCAAGCAGCGCCACGTGGTGCGGCTCGAGACCCGGCCGGCCAACATCGAGGGCAAGGGCGCGATCCGCCAGCGGCAGCTCGTCATCAACGCCCTGCGCATGCGCCCCGACCGCATCGTGGTCGGCGAGGTCCGTGGCGATGAGGCGGTTGACATGCTCCAGGCCATGAACACGGGCCACGACGGCAGCTTGACGACGGTGCACGCGAACACGCCCCGTGACGCGCTGTACCGGCTCGACACGATGGTGGCGATGGCCAACCTCAACCTGCCCGAGCGGGCCATTCGCCACCAGATCGCCTCGGCCGTCAATCTCATCGTGCAGGTGAGCCGCATGTCGGACGGCGGCCGTCGGGTCACGCAGATCTCGGAGATCACCGGCATGGAGGGTGACGTGATCACCATGCAGGACATCTTCGTCTTCGAGCGGACGGGCCTGAACGCCGCCGGCAAGGTCACCGGCCGTTTCCGCGCCACGGGCATTCGGCCGAAGGCCAGCGAGCGGCTCGCGGCTTCGGGCATCGAGCTGCCGATGCACCTGTTCGAGCACGTGCACGCGATTCACTGAGGCCGCCTGTACCCATGGACCTGCTCATCGTCATTGGCGTGTTCGCACTGGTCACTGGGCTGATCGTCGGCCCGTACTACCTGTTCGTCCTGAAGGACGAGCAGAAGGTGATGGACCGTCTGAAGCCGCGCACCGCGGCCTCACGCGTCCTCAAGGGCGTCCTGAAACAGGAGGAGAAGCTCAGTTCGGTCCAGACGTTCGACGCGGCCCTGCGCCGGGCCGCCCGCGTGAGCGGGCCGATCCAGCGCAAGCTCGACCAGGCCGGCGTCCGCATGAGCCTCGGCATGTTCGTGCTGCTGTGCCTCACGGTGCCGCTGGCCGCATTCGTCGCGGGCACGCTTCTGACGAGAACCACCATCGTCAGGCGTGCTCGCCGCCGCCGTCACGGCCCCGCTGCCGTACCTCTATCTCCGCTTCGCGAGCGCGAGGCGGACCCAGCAGTTCGAAGAGCAGTTTCCCGAGGCCGTCGATCTGGTGGCGCGGGCGCTGCGCGCGGGACACGCGCTGCCGACCGGCCTCGGCATGGTGGCCGACGAGATGCCGGCGCCGGTCGGCGTCGAGTTCAGAAAGCTCTACGACGAGCAGAACTTCGGTCTCACGATGGCGGACGCCCTTCGCAACTTCGCCGGCCGCGTGCCCGTGCTCGATGCCCGGTTCTTCGTCACCGCTGTGCTCACGCAGCGCGAAGCTGGTGGCAACCTGGCCGAGGTGCTCGACAACCTGGCGCAGGTGATCCGCGACCGGTTCAAGGTGAAGCGCCAGATTCGCGTCATCTCCGCGCACGGTCGCATCACGGGATTTGTGCTCGTGGGCCTCCCGCCCTGCGTGGCGGTGGCCACGCTCATGCTGAGCCCGCTGCACATCGAGACCCTCCTCGGCGACCCACTGGGAATCCGGCTGATCATCGTGGCCGCCGTCATGCAGGTCATCGGCGCGTTTATCATTCGCAAGATCGTGGACATCGAGTACTGAAACGATGGGTTCGGACATCCTCCTCGCGGTCGTCGCCGTCTTCGCGTCGGTCGCCTTCATCACCGGCGTGGCGGCTCAGTTCGCTCTGAGCCGCCGGGCTCCGGGCCGTCGCAGGCTCGAGCAGGCCAAGGTGACGGCGAGCGTGCTGTCGGCGAGCGCCTCGCTCACGGCCGACGACACCGCGGCGATCAAGAAGCTGCAGACCTTCCTGCCGAAGTCTCCAAAGGAGATGACGCAGCTTCGCCGGCGGATGACCCGGGCCGGGTATCAGGGCGTGACGCCGATGGTCGTGTTCTCGGTCGCCCGCCTCGTGCTGCCGGTCCTGCTGGGGGTGCTGCCGCTGGTATTCCAGCCCTTCGGCCAGGCCTGGATGCTCATGGCCGCGCTGGCGGCACTGGGCTTCATGCTGCCGGGTTTCTGGGTGTCGCGTAAGACACGGGCGCGCCAGAAGGTGATCCAGAACGGGCTTCCCGACGCGCTCGACCTGCTCATCGTCTGTCTCGAAGCCGGCTCGAGCATCGATCAGGGAATCTCGAAGGTCGCCGACGAACTCTCGCTGGCGTACCCGGCGCTCGCCGAAGAGCTGCAGATGATCATCACCGAGACCCGGGCCGGCAAGCCGCGCCTCGAGGCCTTCAAGAACTTCGCGACGCGCACCGGCGTGGATGATGTCCGCGCGCTCGTGGCCATGCTCATCCAGACGGACCGGTTCGGCACGAGCGTTTCGCAGGCGCTGCGCACCCACGCCGAGGTATCCCGTACCAAGCGGCGACAGCGGGCCGAGGAGCGGGCCGCCAAGATCGGCGTGAAGCTGGTCTTCCCGCTCGTCTTTCTGCTGTTTCCGGCGCTGTTTGTCGTGTTGCTCGGACCGGCCGTGGTGAAGTTCATCGCGTTTGGCCAGCAGCTCAACCAGTAGTACCCCGGTGCGCGGTTTGCGCACGGGGACGAGCAAGACGAACCCAGCCTGGAGGAGAGTGAAGAGATGGACTCGACGACGATGATTCTGGCCGTGGTGGCGGGCGTGTTCCTGATTCTGTACATGATGAGACGCCGGCACCGGATGAACAAGGAAGACTAGTCGCATGCGTTGGCCACAACCGCCAGTCGGGTGGGTGGCCGTTGTCGTGACGGCCGGGGCGGCGTACGGGTGCGCCGCCCATCAGCCGTCGAACTCAGCCGTGATGGGCAGCCTCGTGCGGGGAGTCGACGGGCCCGGGGGCGTCGAGTGGCCGATGGCCGAGGGGGCCGAAACCACGGCGGCGGCACCCGTCGTGTCTGACGAGGTTGCTCGGGACCTTGCGGCCGGGCCGCGACCCAAGCACGAGGCCCGCGACGTTGACGTGGTTGAGGCGTTCGATCCCGGGCTCAAGGCCGCTCTGGCTGCGGCCGACGCCCGGCCGGACGCGTCGTTGCTGCTCGCGGTTGCCGAGGAATATCGCCGGCTGCGCGTGTTCGACCGGGCGCACAGCTACCTGGCACAGGCCATCCTGCTCGAGCCGGGCAATGCCGGCGCTCGCGACGCGATGGCCAGGCTGTGGCGCGACTGGGGCCTGCCAACCGTGGGCCTGCCCGAGGCGTATCGCGCCGTGGCCGCCGACCCCGGCTCGCCGGAGGCCCAGAATACGCTGGGGACGCTTGCTGTTCATGCTGGGGTACCCCGAGGCTGCGAGCGAACGATTCGAGCAGGCGATCACGCTGGGCGGGGAAACGGCATACGCGCGCAACAACCTGTGCCACGCGGCGTTGATGCGTGGGGACGAGCCTCGCGCAATGGCCGAATGCGGCATGGCGCTCGTGATCGATCCGTCATTTGCCGCGGCCCGCAACAATCTTGGGCTGATCCACGCGGCGGCGGGCCGGTGGACCGAAGCCGCCGACGCGTTCCGCGCGGCGGCGGGCGACGAGGCGGTCGGGCAGTACAACCTGGGCGTGGCCTACGCGTCACGCGGCGAGTACGGATTGGCGGCCGATGCGTTCGAGGCCGCAGCGACGTTGCGGCCGGCGTTCGACCAGGCGAGGCAGCGCGCGCGTGAGGCGCGCCGGATGGCCGAGGGCCAGGGGCCCCCAGACAGGAAGCGATGACATGGTCGAAATAGAGTTCTTCAAGCGAGCGGAGCCCGATGCCGCGCCAACGCCCCAGGAGGGCCTGCTCCCGTCGCCCGGGACGCTCGCCGAGTCGGGGCTTCGGCTGGACATTGTCGTCCAGCTCGTGCTCAAGCACCTGCATTTTGCCGGCGAGTTGACCGGCATCGCGCTGTCCGATCGGCTGGGGCTCGCCTTCCCGATCATCGAGCCCGCGCTCGACCAACTGAAAGCGCAGGCCCTTTGCGAGATCGTCGGCGGGACGAACCTCGGCCCGCCGTCCTACAAGTACCGCATCACGCACCTCGGGCGGGAGCGTGCCGCGCTGCTGCTCGAATCCAACAAGTACGCAGGCGTGGCGCCCGTGCCGGTCGACCAGTACAAGCGCTTCATGGATGCCTACAAGGCCTCCCACCCCGTTCGGGTGACGCGCAAGGAAGTGCGTGAGGCGTTCAAGCATCTCGTGCTGAGCGACCGCGTGCTCGACCAGGTGGGCCCGGCCGTCAACGGCGAACACTCCCTGTTCGTCTACGGTCCTCCCGGCAACGGCAAGACCGTGATCTCGCAGGCCATCCGCAACCTGATGACGGATGACTTCTGGGTGCCGTACGCGCTCGAGGTCGACGGGGCCATCATCCAGGTCTTCGACCCGGTCAATCACGATCCGCTGACCGAGCCGGACGTCTCGCTCATGCTCGAGGCGCCCCCGCGGCAGGATCGCCGCTGGATTCGGTGTCGCCGGCCGCTCGTCACCGTGGGTGGCGAGCTGACGCTCGACGCGCTCGAGCTGTCGTTCAATCCGGTCTCAGGCTATTACCGGGCGCCCGTGCAGCTTCTGGCCAACGGTGGCGTGCTCGTCATCGACGACTTCGGGCGTCAGCGTGAATCGCCGCACGCGCTGCTGAACCGGTGGATTGCGCCACTCGAAAGCCGCGTGGATTACCTGCTGCTGCAGTCGGGCCAGAAGGTGGACCTCCCGTTCAACGTGCTCGTCGTGTTCGCCACGAACCTCAAGCCGGCCGAGCTGGTCGACGAGGCCTTCCTGCGCCGGATTCACTACAAGGTCCTTGCCGAGAGCCCGACGACCGACGACTACCGGCAGATCTTCGAGAACTACTGCCGCGCCAAGGAGATCCCGTACGACTCGTCCATCGTCGACTACCTGCTGACGAACGTGTACCCGGCGCGCAATATCCCGCTGCGCGGCTGCCATCCCCGCGACCTGATCGATCAGGCGCTCTCGCTGGCCCGGTACCTCGAGCAGCCACGACGTCTGACCACCCATCTGCTGGAGGCTGCGTGCGACACGTACTTCGTCGACGAGACGCAGGGCGTCAGCACCGTGGCTTAGCCGCGGCCGTCGTGGCCGCGGCGATAGCGGCCGGCTCGCTCGTCCTCGCTGACGCGCAGCGGGGCGGTGAGCCGCCCCTGTCGGTGGCGATCACCTCGCCGCTCGGCCGCACCGGCCTCGCGGGACCCATTCGAATCGTCGCGCGCGTGACGGCGAAGCCAGGCGCCGAGCTCAGTCTGGTGCGGTTCTATGTGGACGGGCAGCCCGTGGGCGACGACAGCGACGGTCCGCCGTATGCCGTCGAATGGACCGACGACAATCCGTTCGTGCCTCGCGAGATCGTCGTGGACGTGCAGGACATGTCCGGCAACTCTGCGCGGGACTCGGTCAATCTCCGGCCCCTCGAAGTGATCGACGAAGCGCACGTCTCGAGCGTGCTCCTGGAGCCGGCGGTGCTCGACAAGGAAGGGCATCCGGTCAACGGGCTGCAGCTATCCGATTTCCAGGTCTACGAAGACGGCGTCCCCCAGGCGATCGACTCGGCCGGGCCGGAGATCGTGCCGGCCACGTTCACGCTGCTCATCGACAGCAGCCAGAGCATGGCGCGCCGGATGGACTTCGTGCGACAGGCGGCCAGCAAACTGCCCGACCTCATCCGGCCGGACGACGCCGTGCTCGTCGCACCGTTCTCGCGGTCCGTGGGCGTCGTCACCGGGCCCACGAAGGACCACGGCACGATCTCCGATGCCATTGCCGAAATCCGATCGTCGGGCGGGACCGCCATCCTCGACAGCCTGGAGGAAATCGCCACCCAGCTCAGTCCCCTGCAGGGCCGTCAGGCGATCGTGCTGATTACCGACGGGTACGACGAGCACAGCGAGTCCGAGTTCGCTCGGACGGTGGAGGCCCTCAAGGCCACCAAGGCGACCGTCTACGTCATTGGCGTTGGCGGCGTTGCCGGCATTTCCCTGGACGGCGAGCGATTGCTCCGCCAGCTCGCGAAGGAGACGGGTGGCCGCGCGTTCTTCCCGGCGCGGGAGACTCAGCTTGCGGACGTGCACGCGCTCATCACGGCGGACGTGCAGTACCGGTATCTCCTGAGCTACACGCCCTCCAATCAGCGGCTCGACGGCACGTGGCGGTCGATTGAGGTCACGACAGCCGATCCGACGCAGACCGTCAGGTTCCGTCCCGGGTACTTCGCGCCGGCACCTCCGCCGATCGTGCCGCAGATCGAGCTCACGATCCGGGACATGAACAGACAGTTCGTGGACGTGAGCGCCGATGACCTCGTCGTGGTCGAGGACGGCGTCGAGCAGAAGATCGAGGCCTTTCAGGAGGCCCTCGCCCCGGTGCGCATCGCGCTCCTGCTCGATGCGAGCGGCAGCATGAGGCGAGCCGTGGAAGGTGTGCGTGAAGCGGCGCGCATGTTCGTGTCGTCGCTGCCGAAGCAGGATCGGCTGGCGGTGATGCTCTTTGCGGACAAGGCCGAGTTCGAACACGACATCACCGGCATCCGGGAGTGGACGTACGAAGCGATCGATCAGTATCAGGCCAATGGCGGAACGGCGCTGTACGACGCGCTGTTTGGTGGCCTCGAGCGGCTGCGACGCGAGGAGGGCCGCCGCGCGGTCGTGCTCCTGAGCGACGGCCGTGACGAAGACAATCCGGGCACCGGGCCGGGCAGCACCCACTCGTACGACGACGTCCTGGCGTCGCTCACCGGGTCGGAGGCCCTCGTGTTCGCCATCGGGATGGGGCCGAACGTCGATCGCGAGAAGCTCCAGGAACTGGCCGACAAGTCCGGCGGGGAAGCCTACTTCCCCGAATCCGTGGAGTCGCTGGCGGGCGAGTATCGCCGTATTCTCGAGAACCTGCGCCGCAGGTTCGTGCTTACGTATACCTCCACCAACTCCAAGCACGACGGGGCCTGGCGTACGGTCGAGATCCGGTCGACGCGCCCCGGCCTGGTGGTCGAGAGCCGCGGCGGGTACTTCGCGCCGGCTGACGACAAGTAGGGCGTGTGCTCCGACGGGCAGCACCCTGGGTCCTGCTGCTCGCGCTCGCGCTGCGGCTCCCCGGACTCTGGACCGACTTCTGGCTCGACGAGATATGGGCGCTCCGGAACGTCGGCACCCTGAACTCGGCCCTCGGCGTCTTCACGAGCATCCATCACGACAGCAACCACTGGCTCGTCAGCCTCTGGATGTACGTCGTCGGCCAGGACGCCGCGTTTTGGTTGTACCGACTACCGTCCCTGCTCGCCGGGCTTGCAACGGTCATCGTGGCGGGCCGGCTCGCGGATGCGGAACGTGCAGGCAGCTCTCTTGTGATGCTGCTCGTCGCTGTCAGTTTTCCGCTTGGTTTCTATGCGACCGAGGCCCGAGGATACGCGGTGGCCGCCTCGGCTGGCCTTGCGGCTTTCCTGTGTCTCCTACGGTGGCTCGAGACGCGCGAGCGGCGTTGGCTCGTGGCGCACTGGTGCGCGGCCAGCGCGGGTCTGCTGGCGCATCTCAGTTTCGTGGCTGTTCTCGGCGCCGAAACAGTATTCCTGGTCGTCGTCGCATCAGGCGACCGCCGAGTCGTGTGGTCCCTGCTGCAGCCGCTTGTGGGTCCGGTCGTTGTGTTCGTGCTCCTCTTCGCGTTCGACCTGCGGCACCTGCAACTCGGGGGCGGCCCGCCGCTCGACGCGTTGCGCCTGCTCGCTGACGTGGGCTCGCTCGCTCTGGGCGGTCCGGTGGACTCGCCTGCGGCGCCCGTGGTGGCGGTTGGCGCGTCGGCCGGTGTGCTTCTGGCGATTGGCAGCCTGGCGCGGCCTGCTCGGGGAACCCCGGCAGCGCCCGGCTTCGCTCGTCTCACATGGGTGTTCTACGCCGCGATCTTCGTCGTGCCCGCCGTCGGCGCCCTGGTGCTCAGACCGCCGTTCTTGTTCCCACGGTATTTCCTCGTGAGCCTGGCATTCGTTCCCGTCGTGCTGGTCCTCGGCTTGAAGCGGCTGCCAGGTCTGTATCGGCCCGCGCTCGTGGCGGTCTGGCTCGCGCTGAACGGCTGGTCCTGGGTGGGCTTCGCACAGGCCGGCCGGGGTCACTATGCGGAGGCCGTGGCTGATATGGTGGCTGCCGAGACCGGCGCGGTTACGGTCTCGAGCGACCACGACTTCAGGAATTCGACCATTCTGGACTTCTATCGCGACCGCGCAGGGCTATCGGCCGCCGACTTCTCCCACGTCGAGTCCGGGGGCCAGTTCTTCATCGTCAGCGAGCGAGGTGCCGGTGCGCCTGACTCCTGCGCCGATTGTGCGCTGCTCGGCGACTATCAGTCGGTCCCACTCTCCGGCACGCCCTGGCGCGTCTACCGGCGGAGCAAGCAGGTGCGAGATCAGCGATAGGCGGGCGATGTCGCATTTCGGTCGCCCGCCGATTTCAAGGGAGTGAAGTACAGGTTCCAGACGTCGGCTCGCAGGTACCGGCCGACCACGATGTAGCCATGCCTGGCGAAGTAGTCGAGCAGGTCCTGCCTGACTTCTTGATGGGCCTCGATGCAGACAAGTTCGGGGCGAAATCGCTCGATGT
Organism: uncultured Acidobacteriota bacterium; assembly: GCA_963752045.1. Classification (GTDB taxonomy): domain Bacteria; phylum Acidobacteriota; class Vicinamibacteria; order Vicinamibacterales; family SCN-69-37; genus DATKDF01. The sequence continues at coordinate 894,459 of CAVVWN010000008.1, forward strand.
CGAATCCGGCCAGCGCCTTTGGCTCCCAGAGTTCGATGTCCATGTTGAGGAAGTCGATGCGATCAACGCCCTCGGCCGCGAGCAGGTCATTGAGGGTGATCGTGGGGACCTCGCGGCTCTGAAGTGCCTCACCAGTCCGCTCGGTGAACTCGGCGACTCCTGACGAGACTCGGTGGTCGCTTTCCACGCTGTAGAGCCGGGCGCGCTCGTCCGAGACGTCCGACACGAAGAACGGCCGAAAACGCGTTCGAGGCCGATGGCGTTCGTAGTCAGCTGCAAACTCCACCAGCGGTTCGACGGCGATGCCTTCCCAGCCGAGCTCGACTTCAAGGTAATAGGTGTTGCTGAAGGTCCTGTAGTGGTTCGCACCGACGTCCAGGAAGAAACCGCCCTGACGGTCGTCGAAGAAGTCACGAATCAGCCATTCTTCCGGCCACTGCGAGTTGCGTGCCGGGCCGTAGGCGTCCCGGAACGGAGTCAACTCCGGCAGTTGGCGCTCCCAGGACGTCGGCTGCGCCACGCCCTGAGCGACCAGACCAACCATGGCTGCGAGGAGAGCGATCAGCACTACCTCGGTCACGTCGAAGCGGGGCGTGCGTTTCGTGGGCACTGGGGCTCCTCCTTGAGCCGGTTGGCCGACGTGCTCAGAGGCTGTCCGGCGGCGCGAAGTAAAGGTTCCAGATGTCGGCGCGGAGGTACTTCCCGACGACAACGTAGTTGTGCCGGTTGAAGTAGTCGAGAATCGCCTGTCGGACCTGCCAGGTTGCCTCAATACAGACGAGAGCCGGGCGAAATCGCTCGATGTCGAATCCGGCCAGGGCCTTCGGCTCCCACAGCTCGATGTCCATCGACAGGAAGTCGATGCGCTCGACGCCCTCGGCAGCCAGCAGGTCGTTCAACGTGATCGTCGAGACGTCGCGGCTTTCCAGAGCGTCGTCGGGCGCGAGCTCTTCGCCGGCCTTGGCGGTGAACTCCTCAACACCGGAAGAGACGAGTGGCGCGTTCTTGAGGCTGTACAGCCGCGCCTGCTGGTCGGAGACGTCCGACACAAAGAACGGTCGAAATCGCGTGCGTGGCCGGAAGCGGGCGTAGTCGGGTCCGAACTCCTCCATGGGCTCGACCGCGATGCCCTCCCAGCCAAGCTCGACTTCGAGATAGTAGGTGTTGCTGTGTGTCCTGTAGTGGTTGGCGCCGACATCCACGAAGAACCCGCCCCGCCGGTCCCGGAAGAAGTCCCGGATGATCCACTCCTCGGTGTGATGGGAGTTCCTGTCCGGGCCGTACGCGTCCCTCAACGCTTCGGCCTCCGGAATCAGGTGGCGCTCGTCGAGGAGGCGTGGGACAGCCAGGGCCGCCCCGACGACGCCGAGCGCGGCACCGAGCAGGCCGATGAGCCCAACCTCAACCGGACCGAAGCCGCCGGACCTTCGACCAGACATCTGCCTTGTTATCGGACGGTTCGGCGGGCCCCTTGAGCGGCGTCCGAAACGCCCCCCCGGCCCGCGCCGTATTGCCACCGGGGGCTCTGTCTGCCAGAATCGCCCCCGCAAGAGGCCTTTCCTGGAGATGGATCAATGAAAAGAGCGCTGTTTCTGGTAGCGGCCGCGATGCTGGTTGCGGCTGCGGGTATTGGTGCGGGTCAGGGCACCGGGGCCGGTCGGCTGACGGCCGACGTGTTCGCGGGCATGGAGGTCCGGAGCATCGGACCGGCGCTTGTGACCGGCCGTGTCGTGGACATCGAGATCGACCCGAACGACTCGAACACCTACTACGTGGCCTCGGCGTTTGGCGGCCTGTGGAAGAGCGTGAATCGCGGCATTACCTTCACGCAGATTTTCCCGCGCTCGGGCGAGGTGGAAGCCTTTTCGCTCTGCTGCGTGGTGGTCGATCCCAAAGACTCCAACGTAGTCTGGCTCGGCACGGGTGAGAACGCCAGCCAGCGCAGCGCCCATTTCGGGACCGGGCTCTACAAGTCCACCGACGCCGGGAAGACCTGGGCGCGCGTGGGCCTCGAGAACTCGGAGCACATCGGCAAGATCCTGATCGACCCGCGGAACTCGAACACCGTGTGGGTGGCCTCGCAGGGCCCGCTCTTTTCGGCCGGTGGCGACCGCGGACTCTACAAGACGACCGACGGCGGCAAGACGTGGACGCGCTCGCTCTTCGTCAATGACGACACGGGTATCAGCGACATCGCCTTCGATCCGCGCAACCCGGACACGCTCTTTGCCGGGTCGTACCAGCGCAGGCGGCACGTCGGCCAGATGATCGGCGGCGGTCCGGACGGCGGCATCTGGAAGACCACCAACGGCGGTCGCACGTGGGCGAAGCTCACAAACGGGCTGCCGCCAGGCGAGGTCGGCCGCATCGCGCTCGCGGCCGATCCGAAGAAGCCCGGCCGCGTGTACGCGCTCATCGACGCCAAGTTCCCCGGCGGCGGGCCGGGGCGCCGGGCCGGCGGCGGTCGGGCGGCGGTCGCGGTGCGGAAGAGGCCGGTCCGCCGGAGATGCCACCCGCGCCAACCGAAGACAACGCCCGCGGGTTCTACCGCTCGGACGACAACGGCAACACGTGGACGCGCATGTCGACCTATCGGGGAGGCGGCCCGGCCTACTACAGCGAGATCTTCGTGGACCCGCGGCACGAAGACACGATCTGGTCGGTGAACACCAACTTCGAGTGGAGCCGTGACGGGGGACGTACGTGGGAGCAGATCGGCATCGAGAACAGCACGTCGGACCTCGGGCCGACGGGCGCGTTCAACGTGCACGTCGATCATCACGAGGTGGTCTTCGACCCGAAGGACCCCGACCACATCCTGATCGGCAACGACGGCGGCGTCTACGAGACGTACGACGACGGCGACACCTGGCGGTTTTTCGCGAACCTGCCCATCACGCAGTACTACCGTGTGTCGGCCGGCAACGAAGAGCCTTTCTACACGGTGTGCGGCGGCACGCAGGACAACTTCTCGATGTGCGGCCCGTCGCGCACGTCGCACGTGCTCGGCATTCGCACGAGCGACTGGTACATCACCAACGGCGGTGACGGGTTCCAGGCCCGCCACGACCGGGGTGACCCGAACATCGTCTACTCCACGTCTCAGACCGGCGGAGTGGTGCGATTCGATCGGCGGACGGGCCGCACGACCAGGCATCCGTCCGAACGCGAACAACACCATCAACTGGCCGCGCCAGGAAGCCGAGGCCGGGCGTGAGGGTGGCGCCGGGGGTCGCGGAGCCGGCGGCGGTGGCGGCCGGGGCGGCGGCGGTGGCGACCGCGTCAACTGGGATGCGCCCTACATCACGAGCGCACATTCGCCGACCAGGCTTTACTGGGCCAGCAATTTCGTCTATCGCTCCGACGACCGCGGCGATTCCTGGGAGCGCATCAGCCCGGATCTGTCACGCGATCTCGACTGGCAGACCCTGCCCATCATGGGCAAGGTGTGGCCGGAAGGATCGATCGCGCTGCACGAGTCCACGACGGCGACTTGAGCAACGTCGTGTCGATCGACGAATCGCCCCTGCTCGAAACGCTCATCGTGGCCGGCACCGATGACGGCCTGATCCAGATCACCGAGGACGGCGGCCGGACCTGGCGGCGCGTCGAGGACTTCCCGGGCGTGCCGAAGTGGACGTACGTGGCCGACGTCATGGCGTCGCCGCGGGATGCGGACGTGATCTTCGCCGCGCTCAACAACTGGCAGGTCGGCGACTACAAGCCGTATATCGTGCGGAGCAGCGATCGCGGCCGCACGTGGACGAACATCTCCGGCGACCTGCCGGCCCTCCACGACGTCTGGGCCATCGCGCAGGATCACGTCAACGGCGACCTGCTCTTTGCCGGCACGGAGTTCGGCCTGTTCTTCTCGGTGGATGCCGGTCAGCACTGGGTTCAGCTCAGGGGCAACATGCCGCCGACGCAGGTGCGCGACATCGACATCCAGCGCCGCGAGAACGACGTGGTCATGGCCACGTTCGGCAACGGCTTCTGGATTCTCGACGACTACAGCCCGCTGCGCGAAGTGAGCGCGCAGGCGATGGCCGACGAGGCACGCCTGTTTCCGCTGCGCCACGCCTACCAGTTCACGCCCTGGGGCCTGGCCCAGGCCGGGTCGGCAGGCCTCGCGGGCCTTGGCGGCAACTTCACGACGCCGAATCCTCCGAATGGCGCGGTCTTCACCTACCACGTGCGCGAGACGCTCGCCGAGAACACCGACCTGGTGCTCACGATTCGCGACACGCAGGGGAACCAGGTGCGCGAGATGACGCTCGACAAGACGGCCGGCCTCAGACGCGTGGAGTGGGATCTCCGTGGCGATCCACCGGCTGCCCCGGCCCAGGCTGAAGGCCAGCCGGGACGCGGCCGTGGCGGGCCGCCCACGCCCGTGTTCGGCCGCGGCCGTGGCGGACGAGGCGGACCGCCCGTCGACGCAGGCCGCTTCTCGGCCCAGCTCGGGATGAAGGTCGGCGACACGGTGACGGCCATCGGCCCTGTGCAGACGTTCCAGGTGAAGCCGCTGCCGGCGCAGAACTACATCCTGTACAGGTAGGTGCGAGGGCAGCCGACCGACAACGAGCGGAAGGCCGGTACGAGGACCGGCAGGGAGCAGCGAACGAGTGCGCGGCCGAGGTCATTACCCTTGGCGCTCGTCATCGCCTGCTGCCTGCTTGGCCTTGCCCGGCCTTCCGCCTTTTGGCATCGGCTGACTTCGAGCCAGTCCCCGGCGCTTCCGGCCGTCTACGCGATCCGGTACGGCACGATCGGGGACTTCGCCGTCCGGTCGCTCGTGGCTGGCGCCGACCGCAGCCGCACCATGGACATCGCCATGATGGTCTGGGCCATCGCAAAGCCCGGTGGCGGCGTGGTTCTCGTGGATGCAGGCTTCTACCGCCAGAAGTTCATCGATCAGTGGAAGCCGGTCGGCTACGTCCGGCCGGACGTCGCACTCGAACAGGCGCTCGGCATCAAGCCGGAGCAGGTGAGCGACGTCATCGTGACTCACGTCCACTGGGACCACGCCGACGGCGCGGACCTGTTCCCGGCGGCCCGCATCTGGATCCAGCGGGACGAGTACGACCATCACATCGGTGCTGACGGGTCGGTGCTGGCCCGGGCCATCGACCCGGCCGATGCCGCGATGCTGTCGGCGATTCGGGCGGCTGGACGCATCGAGCTCGTCGACGGAGACGACCAGGAGATCTTGCCGGGCGTGCGGGTGTACACGGGCGGCAAGCACACATTCGCGTCGCAGTATGTGACCGTGGCGACGCGAGCCGGTATCGTCGTGCTGGCCTCCGACAACGCCTATCTCTTCGAGAACCTCGAAGGGAAGCTCGCCATCGCGCAGACGCTCGACGCTCCCTCCAACCTGGAGGCACAGGCGCGCATGCTCAGACTGGCCGCCAGGCCGGCCCTGGTTGTGCCTGGCCACGACCCCGCCGTGTTCGTTCGGTTTCCAGCGTCCGGGCCGGGCGCCGTTCGCATCGACTAGGCACGCCGACCATCGAGGCTCTTGGTTCTTCGCAGACATGGCACACCCACCATGGTCTGGCGAACCGTGGTGGATGTGGAGGCCTTGGAGACTTCTGGCGTTCACCATGGTGGGCGTGGAGGCTTTGGAGACTTCTTGGGGTTCACCGTGGTGGGCGTGGAGGCATTGGAGACTTCTTGGGGTTCACTATGGTGGGCGTGGAGGCAGTGGAGACTTCTTGGGGTTCACCATGGTGGGCGTAGAGGTAGTGGAGACGCCCGGGGCTCACCATGGCGGGCGTGGAGGACGCGACCGGGCCGACCATGGTGGGCGTGGAGACATTGGAGGCTTCTTGGGTTCACCATGGTGGGCGTGGAGGCAGTGGAGACGTTCGAGGGGTTCACCGTGGTGGGCGTGGAGGTAGTGGAGACGCCCGGGGCTCACCATGGCGGGCGTGGAGGACGCGACCGGGCCGATCATGGTGGGCGTGGAGACATTGGAGGCTTCTTGGGTTCACCATGGTGGGCGTGGAGGCAGTGGAGACGTTCGAGGGGTTCACCGTGGTGGGCGTGGAGGTAGTGGAGACGTTCGGGTCACCGTGGTGGGCGTGGAGGACGCGACCGGGCCGACCATGGTGGGCGTGGAGACACTGGAGGCTTCTTGGGTTCACCATGGTGGGCGTGGAGGCAGTGGAGACGTTCGAGGGGCTCACCGTAGTGGGCGTGGAGTACCGCGACTGACGTCATCATCCTTGAGATCCAATCGGGTCGGCTTGGCGTCGTCGACAACCGACAGTGACTTGTCGTCCGTCCGGGTATTCAGGAAGCTCCTGACACCGTTCTTGAGCATCGGGACGTTGAAGTTCATCAGGAGGCCGCGGGGAAGGCCTGTGAGTTTGAGGTACGTCAGGATCTGCGCGTCATGCAACGGGCCAAGGTGGTCGACGCTCTTGATTTCAAGCAACACGCTGTCCTCGACGATGAAGTCGGCACGATAGCCGCAGCGGATTTCCGTCCCGCGATAATTGACCGGCACGGCGACTTGGCTTCGGAAGGCGACGCGGTTCTGGGCAAATTCGAACGACAGGCACTGTTGATACGTCGATTCCAGGAGGCCTGGTCCGAGCGCCCGATGAACGGCGATCGCGCAGCCGAGAATACGGTCCACGACCGCGTTTCGCTGAACAACCGTCATTCTGCAACAGGGTGCAAACTCCGATCCGGTCGCCGCGGTCGAACTGACAGGAGTTGAGTCCGCGTGAGTGGACTTTCTTCAACACCACGTGGGTGAGGGGCTGGCAGATGAGGCGTACTCGCTCGCCGAGGGCCGAGCCCCTCTTCGGATAGTTCCCTGGCCGCGCGAGGGCCTCCACGTCCTCCACGTCCTCCACGGTAATACCCTTGAGCGCTCCACGCCCTCCATGTCCTCCACGGTGAGTCCCTTTGGGCGCGCGAGGGTCTCCACGGTCTCGACGTCATCCACGGTAATGCCCTTGAGCGCTCCACGCCCTCCATGTCCTCCACGGTGAGTCCCCTGGGCGTGCGAGGGTCTCGACGGTCTCCACGTCCTCCACGGTAATGCCCTTGAGCGCTCCACGCCCTCCATGTCCTCCACGGTGAGTCCCTTTGGGCGCGCGAGGGTCTCCACGGTCTCGACGTCATCCACGGTGATGCCCTTGAGCGCTCCACGCCCTCCATGTCCTCCACGGTGAGTCCCCTGGGCGTGCGAGGGTCTCGACGGTCTCCACGTCCTCCACGGTAATTTCACGGCAGGCGCAGAACCCTTCAGGTCCTCGCGAGCGTCACTTTCCCGCGTCGAGGTGTCCTCCACGGTGCCTGACGAGTTTCAGGAGCATTTCCACCGCCACGTCGTTGTACCCGCCCTCGGGCACGATGACGTGAGCGTAGCGCTTGCTCGGCTCCACGAACTCGAGGTGCATCGGCTTGACCGTCGTCTCGTACTGGCCGATGACCGACTCCACGGTGCGGCCGCGTTCGACGATGTCGCGTTTGAGGCGGCGGATGAACCTAATGTCGTCATCCGTGTCGACGTACACCCGGACGTTCATGAGTGCCCGCAGGCGCGGGTCCGCCAGGACGAGAATGCCCTCGACGATGATCGCGGACCGTGCGGGAAGATGGTCGGTGGCCTGCTCGCGCGTGTGGTTCCGGAAGTCGTAGCGAGGGGCGTCGACGGGCCGACCTGCCGAGAGCTCGGTGATGTGGCCGAGCAAGAGGTCGAAGTCGAACGAATCCGGGTGGTCGAAATTGCGGGCCCCTCGCGCGTCGAGCGGCATGGCCGAGAGGTCGCGGTAGTAGCGGTCCTGCTCGACCCGCGTGACATGTTCCGGGCCGAGGGCTTCCACAAGGCGCCGGACGATGGTCGTCTTCCCGGAACCCGTGCCGCCGGCGACGCCGATGACGAGGACCCCGGCTTGCTGTGTGTCGTGTCTGTCCATCGGTTCGTCCGTGGCATCTGCCTGCGTCGGTGGGCCTGTTCGGTCGGCGCGTGGGCATGAGGACGATCTCACCGTTGCGCCCATGACGTCAACGACGTCGACCTGATACTCTTTGGTCGCTCTGGAGGTGCCGTGGCGTTCGAGGGAGTCTATTCCGTTCTTCCCACACCGTTTCGAACCGGTGGCGACGTTGATGTCGAGAGCCTGCGCAAGGTCGTGGATCTGTTTGCGGCAGCCGGTGTCGACGGCGTCACGGCACTCGGCGTGACCGGGGAAGTCGCGCGGCTCACCGAGCGGGAGCGCGCGCTTGTGACCGAGACGGTGGTTCGCCAGATCGACGGGCGCGGCAAGGTCATTGTGGGAACGTCGGCTGACGGCGTGCGCACGTGCATCGAGTATTCGCGAGAAGCCCACGCGCTCGGTGCCGCGGCCGTGATGGTGAGTCCCGTGCGGGCGCTGAAACTGAACTCGGAGTCGGTGGTGAGCCAGTACAAGGCACTGGCCGACGCCGTCGACATTCCGATCGTCGTGCAGGATTACCCGCCTGTCTCGGGATTCGCCATGGAGCCGGCGCTGCTCGTGCGAATCGCCCGCGAAGTGCCGGCGGCCCGTACGATCAAGCTCGAGGAGCCGCCAACGCCGTTCAAGGCCGCTCGCATTCTGGCGGCTGCCGGCGACCTGCGCGTCGACATTCTCGGAGGCCTGGGCGGCGTGTTCCTGCTCGAGGAGCTACTCGCGGGCGCCGCCGGCGCCATGACCGGCTTTGCCTATCCCGAGGTGCTCGTCCGCGTCGTCTCCTTGTTCAAGGCGGGCAAGGTCGATGAGGCGGCCGAGGTGTTCTACCGATTCGTGCCACTGATGCGATTCGAGTTTCAGGAGGGCATCGGCCAGGCCATCAGGAAGGAAGTCCTCAAGCGGCGCGGGGCCCTGGCCGACGCGTCTACGCGGTCGCCGGGCCCGGTGCTCGACGACCGCACCCGTGCGGCACTCGACCGCGTGCTCGCCTGGACGGCGAAGCAGGAAGGAGCGTCATGGATCTTGGATTGACCGGCAAGGTCGCCATGGTGGCGAGCGCGAGCAAGGGGCTCGGGTTTGGCGTGGCGCGCGCCCTCTCCGGCGGAAGGCGCGCTCGTGTCGATTGGCTCACGCAGCCCCGATGCGGTGGCCGACGCGGCCGAGCGGATCACCCGCGAGACCGGCGCCGAGGTGCTCGCGACGCCCGTCGACGTCCAGAACGGCGACCACCTGGCGGCCTGGTGCGACCGGACGATCCAGAAGTTCGGCGGCGTCGACCTGCTCTTCGTCAACACGGGCGGGCCCCCGGCCGGCTCGGCACTCTCGTTCGACGACGCGGCGTGGACCTCGGCATTCGACCTGCTCGTGCTGAGCGCCGTGCGCATGGTTCGTCTCGCCGTGCCGTCGATGAGGGCTCGTGGTGGCGGCGCCATCGTGATGTCCACCTCGTCCGCCGTGAAGGAGCCCATCCCGAACCTCGCCCTGTCCAATGTGATTCGCGCTTCGGTGGCGGCGATGTCGAAGACTCTCGCGAACGAACTGGCTGCCGACCACATCCGCGTGAATCATCTGATGCCGGGCCGCATCAACACCAATCGGGTGCGGCATCTCGATGCCATCAAAAGCAAGAACACAGGGCAGTCCGTCGAAGAGGTCCGCGCAGCTTTCGAGAAATCCGTGCCCCTTGGCCGGTACGGCGAGCCTCTCGAGTACGGGCAGGCCGCCGCATTCCTCTTCTCCGACGCGGCGCGCTACATCACCGGCGCGTCACTCCAGGTAGACGGCGGGCTCATCAAGAGCGTGTTCTGACGTGGGCAACGTGCTCTGGGTCGCGGCCGGCGGAGCGCTCGGGTCTGCGGCGAGGTACCTGCTCTCCGACACCGTGCAGCGTGCGACGACGCTCTACCTCCCGGCCGGCACGTTCGTCGTCAACGTGGTGGGGTCACTGATTGTCGGGCTGCTCACCGGGATTCTGCTGGCCCGGGAACCGGGTCCGAGCGAGGGCGTTCGTCTGTTCCTCATCGTGGGGTTCTGCGGCGGCTTCACCACCTTTTCGGCCTTCAGCCAGGAGACGTACGCTCTGCTCAGGGCCGGCCAGGTCTCGTGGGCCGGCTTCAACGTCGCAGGCCAGGTCCTGGCAGGTCTCGTGGCTGTCTGGGCCGGTCTGGCGCTCGCGAAGGCCCTCTGAGCAGCCCCTGCGGCGCTGAGAATCCCACGGCGCGCTCGGACTTTTCACCGCGCGAGAGTCTGCGGGCACGGCCTCTCGTGCTCTGGCGGGCGTCAGGGCCTTTCTCGCGGGCCCTCGGGCCGGGTTCCGAACTTGCATAGAGAACGGGCCATCGGGGCCTCCGATTGCCCCGGAGGACGTGCTGATGGCCTTTGCCGACCGCATCGCCAACCTCGGGACCGAAACCGCATTTGCCGTGGCCGACGACGCCCGGGCGCTCGCTGCCACCGGCAAGCCCGTGTTCCCCTTCCACCTGGGCGACATGAACATGCCGACGCCCCAGAACATCGTGGATGCCGCCGCGAAAGCCATCCGGGACGGCAAGACCGGGTATGCCCCGGCGTCTGGGATCCCGGAGCTCCGGGCGGCCTTCGCCGACGACGTGTCCCGGGACCGTGGCGTCGCCTTCTCTGCCGAACAGGTCTCGGTTCAGCCGGGTGGCAAGCCCGTCATCGGGAAGTTCCTGATGGCCCTGATGAACCCGGGGGACGAAGTGCTGTACCCGAACCCGGGCTATCCCATCTACGAGTCGCAGATTCAGTTTCTCGGCGGCGTCGCGGTGCCGTACGGGTACGACCCCACCGACCGCGGCTTCTCGCTGCGGCGGGAACGCATCGTCAGGTCCATCACGCCACGCACGCGCTTCTTCATCTACAACAACGGGCAGAACCCGCTCGGGGCCGAGTCCGATTCCTCCGAGATGGAGTGGGTCGCGGAACTCGCCCAGCGTCACAACCTGTGGGTGCTCTCCGACGAGGCCTACTTTCACATTCGGTACTCCGGCGTGAGCCGGAGCATCGTGAGCCTTCCGGGCATGGCCGAGCGCACGGTGCTCCTTGTGGGCCACTCCAAGCGCTATGCCATGACCGGCTGGCGGCTCGGGGCCGCCGTCGGGCCGGCAAAGGTGATTGACGTCATCAACCGCCTGAACGTGAATCACGAATCGTGCACGAACCACTTCGTGCAGTACGCGGGCCTCGAGGCGCTTCGGGGGGATCAGTCCGGCGCTCAGGCGATCGTCAGCACGCTCAAGGCCAGGCGCACGGTTCTTGCCGATGCGGTCCGCGGGATTCGTGGTGTGACCGTCGCGGTGCCGGAGGTGACGTTCTACCTGTTCCCCGACGTCACCGAAGTGTTCAAACGAAAAGGGTTCGCCGACTCGCAGGCCTTCCGGCTCGATGCGCTCCGGGAAACCGGGGTGTCGTTCTGCTCGCGCGATCACTTCGGCCGGAAGCTGCCCGATGAAGATCGCGTCTACATCCGGATGGCGTACTCCGGAATCGACGAAGGCCGCATCAGGGAAGGGCTGGCGCGGCTCAAGGCCCACTGGGAGTCCTGACGGGGCCGGTGGACGAACTGCGGCGGGAGGATGGAATGACGTCAGCACGCACTACAGCCGTCAAGGAAGAGTCGGTCCTGAAGCTCGGGCCTCGACGGGGCATCTACGTCAATGTCGCCGACGAGCTCAACGGGCGCGCGAGCCATGTGAATGACGACGAGCTTGCCGCTCTCGAGTTCCTCGACGCGCAGTACCGGGCGCTCTGCGCGATCCTGTACAACTACGTGCCCGGGTCGGGGCACCCGGGCGGGTCCATCTCGTCGGGGCGGTTCGTCGAGGCCATCCTGTTCGACGCGATGGACTACGACATGAGCAATCCCGACGCGCCCGACGCGGACCTCGTGTCCTATGCCGCCGGCCACAAGGCGCTCGGTCTCTACGCGATGTGGGCCTTGCGCAATGAGGTCGTCAGAATCGCCCGGCCCGACCTGCTGCCCGCCGACGACCGCTTCCAGCTGCGCCTGGAGGACCTGCTGGGATTCCGCCGCAATCCCGTCAACGACACGGCGCTCTTCCGGAAGTTCAGGGCCCGCGCGCTCGACGGACACCCGACGCCTGCCACGCCGTTCCTGAAGCTCGCCACGGGCGCCTCCGGCGTCGGCGTGGCCTCGTCGTTCGGTCTGGCGCTGGCCGTCATGGACCTCTACCGCCGCGATCCGCCGCGCGTCCACGTCGTGGAAGGGGAGGGCGGCATGACGCCGGGCCGTGTGGCGGAGGCGTTTGCCGCTGCCGGCACGATGGGCCTCCGCAACCTCGTCGTCCACGTGGACTGGAATCAGGCGTCAATCGACTCCAATCGCGTATGCCGCGACGGTCTGGACCCCGGTGACTACGTGCAGTGGAACCCGCTGGAGTTCGCCTACCTGCACGACTGGAATGCGATCTTCGTGCCCGATGGCACGGACTTCAGGCAGATCGTGGCCGCGCAGCGACGCGCGGCGGCCATGGTCAATCACCAGCCAACGGCCATCGTGTACCGCACGACCAAGGGATGGCAGTACGGCATCGAAGGCCGTGCCTCGCACGGTGCGGGGCACAAACTCTGCGCATCCGGGTTTTACGAGGCGCTCACGCCGCTTCTTGGCGACCGGCTGACGGCGGTTCCAACGTGCGAGGGCGACGAGAAGCGGTGCCGCGGGTGCGATCCCGACGTGATCGAAGGGTGCTACTGGGAGGCGCTGCAGGTAATTCGCAGCGGCCTTGCCGAGAACCGGCCGCTCGTGGACCGGCTGGCCTCACGGCTGGCCTCGTCGAAGGCGCGGCTGGCCGACCGCGCGCGCCGCCCTCACCGGAGCGCGCCGCGGCTCGAGGACGCGTTTGGCGCTCCGGGGGGCGTTCCGCTCGTTCCCGAGGCTCTGGCGCTCAAGCCAGGCACGGCGACCACGCTCCGGGGTGCGCTTGGTGACGTGCTCGGCTACCTCAATCGCGCATCCGGAGGCGGGCTGTTCGTCGGCGCGGCCGACCTGGTGGGCTCGACCTCGGTGAACAATGCCGTGCGCGGGTTTCCGGAGGGTTACTTCCACGCGCTGGAGAATCCCGATTCCCGGCTGCTGGCCGTGGGCGGCATCTGTGAGGACGGTGCGGCCGGCCTGATGTCGGGTCTTTCGGCCTACGGCCATCACATCGGTGTGGTGTCGTCGTACGCCGCTTTTCTGGCGCCGCTCGGCCACATCGCGGCGCGCCTGCACGCCATTGGCGGGCAGGCCCGCCGGTCGCTCGTGCCCGGCGAGCCGTACAAGCCGTTCATCCTCGTCTGCGCGCACGCCGGGCTCAAGACGGGCGAGGACGGCCCCACGCATGCCGACCCGCAGGCCTACCAGCTGCTCTCCGAGAACTTCCCGACGGGCACGTTCATCACGCTCACGCCATGGGACCCGCAGGAGATGTGGCCGCTCATGGCCGCCGCGCTCGCGAAACGGCCGGCCGTTGTCGCCCCGTTCGTCACGAGGCCCAACGAGGTCGTGATCGATCGCAAGGCCAGGGGACTGGCGCCGGCATCGGCAGCCGTGAGCGGCGTTTACGCGCTCAAGCCCGCGGATCCGAAACGGCCCCGCGACGGCACGATCGTGTTGCAGGAGAGCGGTGTGGCGTATGCCTTCGTGGAGGACGCGCTGCCCGTCATCGAACGAGAGGGCTTCAACCTGCACGTCATGTACGTCGCATCTGCGGAGCTTTTCGACATGCTCTCGGCCGAGGAGCGCGCGCGGATCTTCCCGCGCGAACTGGCCGACGAGGCGATGGGCATCACCGGCTTCACGAAGCCCACGCTCTATCGGTGGGTGACGTCGGAGGCCGGGCGCGACGCCTCGATGCATCCGTTCGCCAAGGGGCATTACCTCGGCAGCGGACAGGCAGCCGCGGTGCTTGCGCGAAGCTGGACTCGACGGCCGCGGGCAGTTCGAGGCCATTCAGAAGTACGTGCATGCGCGCCGGTCCCGGGCGCGCTGAATCAGCCTGACTCCGGTCGGGGCTTGACGGCCGTCATCATGACCGCCTTGACGCCGTAGGCCTCGGCCGAGTTCTGTGTGGCCTGCTTGCGGAAACGGAAGCCCGGAACCACGGCCGACCGAACCCGCGTGAAGCCCGCCTGCTCGACGAGCGCGAACATCTCTCCCTCCGGGAGAGCGCCGCCGATTCAACTCGCCCAGAGCTTCGGGTCGTTCACGATCGACTGCGACAGCTGCTTGGCGCTCACGATGTCGGTGATCGACAGACGGCCGCCGGGCTTGAGCACGCGGAACAGTTCCCTGATGACCTGGCGTTTGCGGAACGACAGGTTGATGACGCCGTTCGAAATGACCACGTCCACGGAGCTGTCGTCGAGCGGCACGTCCTCCATCCGGCCCTGCCGGCACTCCAACGTCCGGCCCGTTTCGGCAGCGTGGGCCTGCGCCTTGATGCACATCGCCGGATTGAGGTCGACGCCGATGACGTTGCCGCCGGGGCCGACCAGCCGGGCCGCCAGGATGGCGTCGAGCCCCGCGCCACTGCCCAGATCCAGCACGGTCTCTCCGGGCTGCAACGCCGCGCGCTCGAGCGGGTTGCCGACACCGGCAAACGACTTGACCGCGCCTTCGGGCGCCAGGTCGAGCCATTCGGCGGGATAGCCGAACATTTCCGCGGCCAATCGGCCGTGGAAGAAATGAAACTCGGCTTCAGGGTGGTCGGCCACCTCCTGATACATCCGCAGGATCTCGCCCTTCAGCGCAGCCTCGAGTGATTCCTGGGCGTCGGCAATCGTCTCTGACATCCGTGTCCTTTCTGATCGAACAGGGCGCGGCTGAAGACTACCCCGACCGGGGCCGTGCCGCCAAACTTTCGCGGTCGTGTGGTCCGCGAGGTCCGCGATAAGCTGAGGTCGTCTGACATGGCTCTGGTTGATCCTGACGAATTCAGCGACTCCGAGTGCGCCCGCATCTACATCGCCGGCCGCCTGCGTGAAGCCAGGAGCGTCGAGCACGTGCTCACGGGCGGCGGCGTCGATTACTTCGTCGCAATCGAGAAGTTCCGGAAGAACCTGCTGGGTGTCATTCCGAGGGAATACGACGGCGTGGCGTTCTATGTGGCGGTGGAGCAGGCCGCAGCCTGTCGCGAACTGCTCGTCGGCGCAGGACTGCGGACCGGACTCGTCGAGGATGACGGGGAGTAGCGGAGTCAGCGCTATCGCACGAGGACTATCGACCGCAGGAACGAGCCGGTGTTGTTGAACGACGAGCCCCCGGACGGCTTGGCCGGGTATGTGACGAAATGCCCGGTCACTTCGCCGGCTTTGGCGCCCATCTCCTCGAAGAAGAACCCGAGGATCCGCACGATCTCGACGTCCTGTCTGCCGCTCAGCTGGCCCTGATAGTAGTCGTCGATATTGAATACCGGAACCGCGGCGATCCGCGGGCTCACGGTGCACGTGCCCGCCGCCATGCAGCCTCCGGCCACCGCCCCGTCTGGGCTACCGTCGCCATCGACGTCTGGGCCGATTGTGGGATCCCAGTAGGCGTTGGGGTCCAGAGCGATCAGATCGTCAACGCCTTGACGGGTCGGACCCACCATGTTGCCCGGCTCATTCTGCAGGAGCTGAGGCGGGTTGATGGGGGTCACGTTGCAGGTCGCAATGGCGTCTCGATAGCAGTTGCCGCCCTTGCAGCCAGGGTCGATGACTACGGGATAGTGACCAGCCCGGCGCGATGTTCTGCTGATTCTCGCTCTTGAGCGTCAGCTCGAGGCCGTAGTCATCTTCCAGCGTATAACCCGAGCCCGCGTCCGTCATGTTCCCATTCGCGTCGTAGGTCGGCCGGAGGTACGAGTCCGGGTTGGGCAGGAGGTTGCCCGACTTGTCGTAACGCTCGAACCGGTCGGTGGGGTCCCAGTTGTCTCCGTCGCCGTCCGAATCGACCCCGTCCGTCTCGTTCCACTTGTCCGGAATCGCAAACGGCTTCACACAGTCCGACGAGGCTGGAAACAGAATCTGGGCCGTTGCCGTGGCCTGAATCCCCTGGGCCGTGAGGCCGAGAAGGCTCCCGAAGAAGATGGGCAGCGGACTGCCGTTCGGGCGCTGGTTGCGGAAGGCGTCCACGCGGACGCAGGTGTCCACGGGGCCGGGTGCCCAGGCAGGACAGGTGGGGAAGGTGACGTCGGCCGTCGTGATATCGGGCACCTGGCCGTACACGAGGTTAAGCTGAGCAACCTCGACGGCCTGCGTTTGAGCCCCCGCCTGGTCGCCGTCCCAGGCCATGTACATGGCCGCCGAGAGGGCGCCTGCATCGGCGGCATTCTGCGCCTGACGGCGGGCCAGCCAGAACACGCCGTAGTCGACGACGAACGTGGAGAACGCCAGGAGCGCGATGAAGGCAAACGCGACATGGACCAGAACGGCGCCGCGTTCAGACGCTTCGGACGTGTTTCGCTGACGGAACATCTGGAACCTCCACGACAGGGCGAGATTGCCGCTGGTGTCACTACTTATCGGTTCGGCGCGTTCCTGATCGTAGCAGTCCCGTTCCATGAGGGGAAGCACGACAATCTGACAATACTGTCAGATTGAGCATCCAAGAGACAGGATTGTAATCATTCCTGGCCCCATGGCCCTGGCTGAACCGCCGACCGGCTATTTCAGGTTCCCGTGCCCGGTTTCGGCGAGCAGGCGCGCCAGCTCCGCGCGCATAGCCTCGAGGGCCGGCGCGGCCGCCGGGTCCGCGATCAGGTTTCGCTCCTCGTACGGGTCTGCCTCGAGGTCGTAGAGTTCGTCCATGCCGTCGAGCTCGAGGTAGTGGATGAGCTTGTGGCGTTCGGTTCGCACGGCCACGTAGCCCATGTTGCGGATGCGGGGAAACACGGTGTCGCTGTAGTACTCGGCGAGGAATGACGTGCGCCAGCCGGCAGGGGAGTCACCCCGGAGGATCGGCACGAGCGACCGGCCCTGGATCGCGGGACCTGGTTCGAGCCCGGCAAGTTCAAGGAGCGTGGGCGCAAGGTCGATCGAGAGCGCCATCTGGGCAGGAGTGACGCCGGCGGCAGCGAGCGGCGGGTATCGCACGAGCAATGGGATCCGAAGCGTCTCTTCGTACGCGAGCCGGCGCTCTTCGTTGAGGCCGTGCTCTCCGTAGAAATACCCGTGGTCGCTCGTGAAGACGATGACCGTGTCGTCGAGCGCGCCCGTGCGGTCGAGCGCGCCAATCATCCGGCCGAGGCTCTCGTCAACGGCCAGCAGCATCTCGAGCCGTCCGCGCATTTCCTCGTCGGTCGTAGCCGTCTCGGGACCGAGCGGCGGCAGGTCGTCGATCTGCCGCTCCAGCGCGGGCTTGCCAGCCGGCGGCTTGAAGGCGCTCGGCCGCCGCGGCATGGCTTGGCCGACGTAGCGGCCGCGGTGACGTTCGGCCGCCACGAAGCCGCCCGGCTGATCTCCCAGCGCCACCGTACTCCCGTCGTCGCGCTGGGTGATGTTGGGGTGGACGGCCTTGTGCGACAGGTAGACGAGGAAAGGCGCCGCACGGGCGCCCTCGATGAAGTCCACGGCGTAGTCGGTGAGCACGTCGGTCACGTAGCCGGTTGTCTGCTGGCGCTCGCCGTCGACGTTGAGCACCGGGTCGACGGCTTCGCCCTGGCCGCGCATGGCCACCCACCGCGTGAAGCCGGGGCGCGGACTGTCGTCGTTGCCCATGTGCCACTTGCCGATGAAGGCGGTCTCATAGCCGGCCCGTTCCAGTTCAACCGGGAACGTCGGCAGGTTGTGGCTCGGCCGGGCCGTGTTGTCGACGATGCCGTTGGTGTGGGCGTACTGGCCCGTGAGAAACGTGGCACGGCTCGGCGAGCAGAGCGGGGTCGTGGCGAACGCGTTCAGGAAGCGGACACCTTCGCGCGCCAGTCGGTCCATGTTCGGCGTGTCCGCGAACGGGTGTCCGGCGGCCCGAAGCTCGTCCCAGCGCATGTCGTCGACGAGCACGACGATCATGTTGGGCCGCCGGACCGGCTGTTCGGTCGGCCCGCACGAGGTGGCAGGGAGCATGACCACCAGAAGCGCGTGGCCGCGGCGAGATCCCGGAATGTCATGTACCGGGAAGCATAGCAGACGAAAGCTGACCTACCGGCCGGCGTTGCGCTTCCGGTACTCGGCCATCGTGATCAGTTGCTTAGCGTCCGGATCGTAGAGCTTGAGGCCGAACGTCTTGAGCGCGCTCCACAAGGTCAGCCGGGTCACCCGGGCGGACAGGTCAGGGACGGCCTCGGCGCAGTCGGCGAGTCTGTAGTTGGGGACGTTCGGCGCCAGGTGATGAATGTGGTGCACGCCGATCGATGCCGTGACCCACCGCAGGACGCCGCCCACGTCCAGATAGGAGGAACCGTCGACGGCGCCCCGCTCGAACGCCCACGCGTCAGCCTCCCGCCAGTAGACGTCTTCGAACTGGTGCTGCACGTAGAAGAGGCCCACGCCAACCGCTGCCGCCAGCATGGCCGCCGGCAGGTACACGGCGAACAGCAGCATCGGGCTGATCAGGAACAGCCCGAGCCAGACGAGCGCGCCCATGATGCCGGTGACGACGATGTCTCGCCGTTCCACCTTACCGAGCCGGTAGCCCCAGACCCTGGACGACGGGATGCGGTGCATGACGACGAAGACGAGAATCGCGCCGCCGACGCACATGACGAGCGGGTTGCGCGTCAGGCGATACCCGAGGCGTGTCCAGCGGCCGGCCTCCTCGTATTCCCTGGTCGTCATCGTCCAGATGTCGCCGGTTCCCCGGCGCGCGAGGTTGCCGGCCGTCGCGTGGTGAATGGCGTGCTGCCGGCGCCAGGCGTGATACGGCGTGAGCACGAACCACCCGATGATCGTGCCGGCGATGTCGTTGGCGCGCTGCGTCCGGAAGAAGCTACCGTGGCCGCAGTCGTGATGGAGGATGAACAGGCGGACGAGGCAGCCCGAGAGCGCCACGGTCACGGGAACCGTGTAGATCCAATGCGCCTTCAGGAGAAGGCCGGCCAGCGTGGCCAGAGCCAGCGTGACGGCAACGGTGCTGTAGAGCTGCCAGGCGCTTCGGATGAGGGAGGGCCTCGAAAGGGTGCGATGGCGGCCTTCCAGTCCGATGGGAAGGAGTCTGGCGGACCGACGGTTTCAGAGGCTGGTGCGGAAGAGAGGACTCGAACCTCCACGACCTTGCGGCCACAAGCTCCTGAGGCTTGCGCGTCTGCCAGTTCCGCCACTTCCGCACATGATGTTCGGCGGGGAGCCTGACGCCCCGCCTCGCTCGCGCCGGCCGCGGGGACGGATGCCCCTTCTGCCTTCGCTCGCTCGTGGCCGAAGAAGTATATCAGCGACCGCCCCTGCGCTTGGCCACGTAGTCCAGGGCGAATGCCTCGAGGGTCTCGCTCGAAAGGCCGATCATCCTGGCTTCGTCCAGGGCCTTCGCCTGCTCCCACCGGTCCACCAGCATCCGCTTGGCCAGCCACAGGGCCCCGACCCGGTTGGCGCTGCCGCAGTGAATGAAGGCCGGCTGGTTGGTCGGGTCGGCCACGGCCATGATGAACTGGTCGACCACCTTGACGTCGGCTTCCGCGGAGTTGAACGGCAGGTGGATGTACTTGATATGGGCCGCCTCGGCCGCGGCCTTGGATTCGTCGATGGCCGCGCCCGGCTCTGATGCCAGCCGCAGGTTGATGATGGACTTGAAGCCCTGCGCGGCCAGGCCGGCAATGGCTTCCGGCGCTGTCGACCCGGCGCAGGCCACGGTGGCGTCGACGCGCGTGAAGTTCCGGATGCCCTCGACGTCTTCCTTGCGCGCCTGCGACGCGAGCACGACGACGGGAAACACCACAGCGATCAACACGATTGAGATCCGACGCATATCTTCGATTATATGCCCGGGCCGGGGGATCGTGGAGACGTGGAGTCCGTGGAGGTGCGCCTCCGCCCCGTGTCGTCCACCGGTCGCCGTGGCCCCGTCGGGGCCGACCGGGCGCCGACGAGCCGCCCCGTACGGCGCCGGACCACCCCGCTCGGCGGCTCATCGGCGCCCAGGCGCTGCCGAGGCCTGTGGTCGCCGGAGGCCCTCCATGCACTCCACGTTCTCAACGGTGGCCTTTTCGTAGCAGATCCCAGATTCCAGATCCCAGATCCCAGATTCACCCAACGATCGCTGTCCGTCCCGCCCGCCGGCGCCGTTTTTCCTCGTACATCAGCGTGTCGGCTTCGCCGAGCAGGTCGTCGAGCCCACGCGCGTCGCCCGGATCGCACTGCAGCACCCCCACGCTGAACCCGAGGGGGTAGGCACGGTCGGGCTTGGCATTGACCGCCGCGAGGGCGCGGTTCAGCCGATCGCGCACGACGAGTTCGCTCGTGTCGCTCGAGCCCATCGCGAGCGCGGCGAACTCGTCCCCGCCGAGCCGGCCGAGGATGTCGCTCTGGCGGAACGCGTGCCGCAGCACATCGGCCGCTTCGACGATCGCCCGATTGCCCTCGGCGTGGCCGAACGTGTCGTTGACGTACTTGAGGCCGTCGAGATCGAGGAAGAGCAGCAGGAATCCATTCCCGTTGCGCCGGGCGATCGCGACCTGTTTCTCGGCGAGCGTCATGAAGCCCCGGCGGTTGTGCAGGCCGGTGAGGTCGTCGGTTTGCGACTCGTTTCTGAGCTTGCCCTGGCGCTCGATGGCGAATCGCAGCACGCGACGGAGCCGCGGGCCGTCCACCTTGCCCTTGACGAGGTAGTCCTGCGCGCCTTCCTGCATGGCGGAGACCCCGAGCTCTTCGTCGTCGGCTCCGGTCATTACGACCACGCTGGCGTTGCCGGCTGTCGCGACGACGCGCCGGACCGTTTCGAGGCCCGATTCGTCGGGCAGGCTCAGGTCGAGCAGCACGGCGTCGATGCGGGCGCCGCTCGTCAGGTGCTCGATGCCGGCGCCGAGCGTGTCCACACGAGAGAGCCGGAAGTCGTCCGGCCCGGAATCCCGGAGCATCTCGACGACGAGGCGCGCGTCACCGGGGTTGTCTTCCACGAGGAGAACGTCGATGGAATCGGCGGACATGGGTCAGGCCTCCGGCGGCAGGGTCACCAGCGTGAACCAGAATTGCTCGATGCCCTGCACGACGCGGTTCAACTGCTCGAAGTCGACGGGCTTGGTGATGAAGCAATTGGCATGCAACTGGTAGCTGCGCATGATGTCCTCCTCGGCCTGCGAGGAGGTGAGCACGACAACGGGAATGTGCTTGAGCCGATCGTCCATCTTCACGTCCTCGAGCACTTCCCGGCCCGAGCGGCGGGGCAGGTTCAGGTCGAGCAGGATGAGGTCGGGCTCGGGCGCGTCCTCGAACGGGCTCTCGTGGCGCAGAAATGCCACGGCTTCCTCGCCGTCGCGGGCATGGTGCAGGTTGTTGCGCACCTTGCTCGTGGCGAGCGCCTCGCGCGTGAGCCGCGCGTCGCCCGGATTGTCTTCGACCAGCAGGATCTCGATCGGCTTCATGGTGCAGCGCGCCTCACTTCGCGCCTACCGGCTTGTCGGGCATGTGCAGCGTGAACCGGGTTCCTTCGCCGGGGGTCGACTCGATGCTGATGCGGCCGCCGTGCCGCTCGACGATCTTCTTGCAGAGAGCCAGCCCGATCCCCGTGCCCTCGTACTCGCCCCGGCCGTGCAGCCGCTGGAACATCTGGAAGATGCGCTCGAAGTACTTCGCCTCGATACCGATGCCGTTGTCGGCCACGGTGATGGTCCAGCCGCCGTCGACGGGCATTGCCGACACGCTGACAATGGGCGTGCGGCCGGGCTGGCGGAACTTCAACGCGTTGCCGATCAGGTTCTGGAACACCTGCGTCATCTGGCCGGCATCGCAGGGCAGGCTCGGCAACTGGTCGACGACCACCTGGGCGCCCGATTCCTCGATGGCGCCGGTGAGGTTCGCCTTCGCGCCGTCGACCACCTTGTTGAGCGACGTGGGCTTGAACTCCTTGCCGCGGCTGCCGACGCGCGCAAACTGCAGAAGGTCGTGGATGAGCGCCTGCATGCGCTTGGCGCCGTCGACGGCAAAGCCGATGAACTCCTTGGCGTCCGCGTCGAGCTGTTCTCCGTAGCGGTTGGAGAGCATCTGCGTGTAGTTGGACACCATCCGCAGCGGCTCCTGCAGGTCGTGCGAGGCGACGTAGGCGAACTGCTCGAGCTCCTGGTTCGAACGGCCGAGCTCCTCGTTCTTGGCCTGGATGGCGGCCTCGGCCTGCTTGCGGTCGGTGATGTCGCGCAGGATGCAGCTCACGAAGCGGCCTTCAGACGTCTCCCAGCCGGAGAGCGAGACCTCGAGCGGGAAGCTCGACCCGTCTGCGCGCAGACCGGCGGCCTCCACCGTCTGGCCCATCAGAGCGGACGTGCCCGTGTCGATGAACTCTGTGAGGGCGGAGGCCAGCGTCTGGCGGAAGGGATCCGGAATGAACGACGCGAGCGGCTTGCCGACGGCTTCCGATTCCGACAGGCCGAACATGCGCATCGCGCCCGGGTTCCAGTAGCGAACCACGCCCAGGCGGTCGGCCGTCGCGATGCCCTCGTTTGCCGTTTCGGCCACCGCCCGGAAGCGCAGCTCGCTCTCGCGCACCTGCCGCTCGGCCCGGCGCCGCTCGGTGATGTCGCGATGCACTTCGAGGAAGCCCTGGGCCGTGCCCCGCTCGTTTCGCGTGACGCTCCACCGGCTTTCGACCGCGATCTTCGTTCCGTCCTGGCGGGTCTGGACGACCTCACCCTCCCAGTGGCCGGCGGCGAGGGCAATCTGCTCGATGTCGTTGACGTCGTGCGGAAACTCGGTCTTGAGCAGCCGGTGCGTGTGCCCGCCAAGCGCCACTTCGCGGGACCAGCCGAACATCTTCGCCGCGCCCGCGCTCCAGTAGACGATCGTGCCGCGCAGGTCGCGCACGAGGATGGCGTCGGTCGCGATGTCGAGCAGAGCCGCCTGTTCCTTGAGCTGCGACGACTGGCGGCGCAGCGCGTCGTTCGCTTCGGTGAGCTCCTGGGTCCGCGCGCTGATGCGCTCCTCGAGGCTCTCGTTGAGCGCGCGCAACTCCGATTCGGCCTGGCGCCGCTTCGTAATGTCAACCGCCACCGCCAGAAACGTGAGCCGGCCCGAGCTCATCCGGCCGAGCGGCGTCGTCGAGAACTCCCAGATCCGTTCTTCGCCCTTCTTGGTCCTGATCGACGCCTCGCGGCCGTACACCGGTCCGGAGGCCTGGTACATCTTCCGGATGTGGGCCTCGACGTCGGCACGGGCCGCGCGCTGCGCGACATCGATCCAGGCCGACACCGTCGGAACGTCGTCGACCGTGTAGCCGGAATACGTCGTCCAGCCCTGGCTCATGTCCAGGACCTGGTCGGCGTCGTCGTAGATCATCATGGGCACCGGCGCCCCGGTGACCGCGCGGCTCAGCCGCTCCTCGCTCAGCCGCCAGTCGCGCTCGGCGGCCTGCCGGCGATCCTCGAGCCGGCGGAGCAGTTGGCCGGCTGCCCAGACCACGGCGCCGAGCGCGCCGACGGCGGTCGAGACGAAGAGCGTCGTGCCGTAGGCGCCGTCGTACCATCCGTACAGCTCGCCGCGACTGGTGGCGATCGCCAGCAGAATCGGCAGCAGGAACACCGCGGGAAGGAGCCGCCGCACCACGTAACCGCCGGGGCCGTCGTCGGTGACGACTTCCATCAGGCCTTCGCTGGGCCTCGCGAAGAAGAACCCGAGCGCCAGCAGCACGAAACACCACGACTCGTGTGCCGCCATGGCCGTGTACTGGGCCAGGCCGGCATAGCTGCCCTTGCCGATGAAGAAGCTCGTGGCCGAGACAATCGCGATGGCGAGCACGCTCATTCCCGCCACCTGCGGCGAGAGATAGCGGTCCATCGTCGCGCCGAGCAGAAGCGCCACGTTGAACAGGATGAAGCAGGCCGCGGTCGAACGCGCCATCCGGCCCGGGAACTCGGTGGCGACCGGGTTCGGGTCGTCGGCGAACACCAGCTGGTCGATCCCGAGTCCGTAGCCCGTCACGTACTCCAGCAACGTGATGGCACCGATGACAATCGCCACGCTGGCGAGGATTCGCATGGCCCGGTCGGCGTTGAAGGACCGGACGGGCAACTGGTAGAGCGCGAGGGCGAGGCCCGAGAAGATGAGGCCCAGCGCGGTGTTGGGCTTCATCGTGCTCGAGTTGGGGAATGGGCTCTTGAGCGACGGGATGTCGAACGTCCATCCGAGCAGGACCGTCAGCCCGGCCAGGGCCACGATGGCGGCAATCGTACCGGCGGCCACGTGGAACTGGTCCTTGATGGATGGCGCCGATTGGGCTTCAGGCGCCACTTCGACATCCGGCTGGGAAACCGGGAGGGCGCTCGGCATGGGTTTCAGGACGGTTTCTGCCAACTTCGTACGGTCGCGCCGCCCGGGCACACCCCGAATGGGCGCTTGCTCCTCACGTCCTATATCGGTCGATCGCCGGATTTCGTTCGGCCGGGAGAAGGCCCTCGGCAGAGAGGGGCCGGGACTTTATAGCGGTTTGCCGTTCTCTGCAGCGGCACGGGTGGGGGAGATTTGCACAGGAGGGGGACGGGTCTCGCTTGCGCGAGCAAGACCCGTCCCCCTCCTGTGCAAATCTCCCCCACCGTCTCGGTTGGCGCTTCCGGCAAACCGCTTGAGCCGTTTCCGGCCGTCTACACCGAAACGGAAACGGCTCCAGGGCCGATCGGCAAAATGGCGTGAAACGGTACTTGACTGGTGTAACAGATCGTTTACACTTCCCCGCGGCAGGAGGCTCCCCCTAGTGCCGTTTACCCTGGAAGTGCTGGCAACCGAAGGTATCGTCCGCGCGACTGCCACGGGTCACATCGAACTGGAAGACATTCGTCAGCACATGGCCAGCGTCAGGCAGGCCGGTGCCAGCAGGTTTCCGGAGCTCATCGACGTCACCCGTGCTGAGTCAGCCGGTTTCTCACTCCGAGAGATGCTCACGTTGGCCATGCTGGCCCGTGAACTGTTCGGCAGCAGCTTCATGGCGCCCCGGGCGGTCCTCGTCCGGTCGAAACGCCACTTCGAGTGGGCGCGCATCTTCGGCTCGCTCGTTGCCGGCTGGATGACCGTCGGCGTGTTCACCGACCGGCACGAGGCGATGCTCTGGCTGGAGCACAAGACCAGCCGGGAGCGCGACCTGGCCTCCAGGCGCGCTGCGGTGAGCTGACGCCGTTTCCACCGTAGAATTCCGGCTGCGCCGTGCCAGCCCTCGTTGTCCTCGCCGCCGGCCGTGGAACCCGCTTCGGCGGCCCCAAACAAGTGTCTGCCGTCGGGCCTGCAGGGGAGTGGCTGCTCGACTACGCGCTCTTCGATGCGCGTCGGGCGGGCTTCTCCAGGGCCGTCCTCGTCGTCAGGCCCGGCACCGAGTCCACGTTCGACGCTCTGCGATCGCGGGCGGGACCTCACATCGACGTCACCGTGGTTCCCCAGGTGACCGGGCTGATGCCGCCCGACCTCGAAAGCGGACCGCGAGAGGTTCCCTGGGGGACGGCGCACGCCGTCCTCTCCGCCCGGCACGGCCTCCACGACGAACCCTTCGCCGTCGTCAATGCCGACGATTTCTACGGGCGAGAGGCCTATGTGCTGGCGTCCGCGGCCCTCGAACGCGCCCGGACGACTGGGGCGGCCACGCTGGTGGCCATGCGCCTCAGCGTGACGCTCTCGGCTCACGGCGCCGTGACGCGGGCCTTGTGCCGCGTGGCCGGCTCCTTGTTGATCGGGCTCGAAGAAACCCGCGGTCTCGAGCGTCGTCGCGGAGTCGTCGTGTCGGCGGCGGGGACGGAAGTCGACCCCGACACGCTGGTGTCGATGAACTGCTGGGTCCTTCCAACCGCGGTACTCCCACATCTTTCGGATGGGTTCAGGGAGTTTCTCAGGCGGCCGGACGCGGGCGCGCGCGAGTTCCTGCTGCCTGCTGCCGTATCCGATTTGATCGCCACCGGCCGGTTGTCGGTCGAAGTGGCCGAGGCGCCAGGTCCCTGGTTCGGCCTCACGCATGCAGCCGACCGTGAAGTCGTGATCGACGCCTTGCGCACGCTGACCGAGCAGGGCGTCTATCCGTCGCCGCTGTGGGGAGGAGATCGGCGTAGCGGATGAGGACGCTCCGCTCTGCCCTTCACGAGGAGGGGGCAAGGAAGTCGACGACGGCCCGGATGACCCGAGGGCCCGAGGTGAGGGCCTCGTCGTTGTGGTCCGCGCCCTCGACCACGACCAGGCGCTTTGGCTCGCGCGCGGCCTCGAAGAGCAGCAGGCTGTCGTCGAGCGGAACGATACGGTCGGCGTCCCCGGCAATCACGAGCAGGGGGCTGCTGACCTCGTCAATCCGGTCGATCGACGGATATCGGTCGCGCAGGATCCAGCGAATCGGGACGAACGGGTAGTGAAGCTGGCCGATGGCCGCCATCGACGAGAACGGCGACCGAAGCACGAGGGCCGCCGGCGGATAGTCGAGGGCGAGCCGGACAGCCACAGCCGCGCCCAGCGACTCGCCGAAGTAGACCACGCGCGTGGCGTCGACGTCGGGCCGCGAGGCGACGTACCCGAGCGCCGCGCGCGCATCTCGCTCGAGACCGCGCTCGGACGGCAGGCCCGGGTTGCCACCGTATCCCCGGTAGTCGACGAGCAGCGTCGACAGGCCGTGCTCTCGAAACAAGGCGGCGAGCCGAGCCCGATGCCCGCGATGGCCGGCGTTGCCGTTGAAGACAAGCACGGTGCGGTTGGCGGAGGGTTCGCGCGCCGGCACGAACCAGGCCGCCAGGTGCAGGCCGTCCTCGGTGTCGAAGGCCACCTCTTCGGCTTCCGGCAGGCCGAACGACGCCGGAGGCGGCACGGCGCCGTCCGGAAAGTAGATGAAGCTGCGCTGCGCGAGCCAGATGACACCCACGAGGACGATGATGGCGGTGAGAGTCGGGAGCATTGGGCGCAGGCTTCGGCTCATGGCGGCAGTATGCGACTGAACCGGCTGCCGGACAGCATGGTCCGTCGACCTCGGTATTGGCAACAGGACGGCCAGCGTAGAATGAGCCTCGGGGGCCTCGACTCATGACGACTCGAATTCCGATTGCCGTTCTCTCCGCGCTGCCTGCTCACCGGATGCACCTCCCCGCCGCCGGCGCCCGACCGCGGCGGAACAGCCCGTGTTTCCGCGCGGAACCATCGTGGACCTCTCGCACAGCTATGGCACAGACACCGTGTTCTGGCCGACGGCCGAGCCCTTCGAGCTCGAGGTGGTCAACGCCGGCATGACCGACGCGGGCTACTACTACGCCGCCAACAATTTCGCGACGGCCGAACACGGTGGCACGCACCTCGACGCGCCCGTGCACTTCGCCGAGGGGCGCCAGGCGGTCGACGAGATTCCGCTCGACCGCCTGATTGGCCCAGCCGTCGTCATCGACGTGAATGTGGCGGCCGAAGAGGACGCGGACTATCTGGTGGGCGTCGCCGACCTCGAGGCGTTCGAAGCGGCGCACGGCCGGATCCCGGACGGGGCGATCCTCCTCATCCGGACCGGGTTCTCGTCGCGCTGGCCCGATGCGGCTCGGTACCTCGGCACGGCCGAACGGGGCGCAGCGGCCGTCCCGAAGCTGCACTTCCCTGGAGTGGCGCCAGAGGCCGCCCGGTGGCTGCTCGCCGAGCGCGCGATCCACGCCCTGGGGATCGACACGGCAAGCATCGACTACGGTCAGTCGACCACGTTCGAGACCCACCGGATCCTGTACGACGCGAACGTTCCCGGGCTCGAGAACCTGACTGCGCTCGACCGGCTGCCGCCCACTGGAGCCTTCATCGTCGCCCTGCCGATGAAGATCGCGGGCGGGAGCGGGGCACCGCTCCGGGCGATTGCGATCGTGCCGTAATGGGTGCCGGCATGCAGCGAATCCTCATCGGCGTTGCGGTCGCGGCCTCGGTCTCGGTGCTCGCGCGGGAGGCGCCGCAGGCGGCGCCCGCGCAAACGGCCACCATCCCGAGCATCGACGCGTTGATCTCGCTGGAACGAGCGGCGTCACCTGTGCTGTCGCCCGACGGGCGCCACATCGCGTACACCATGCGTCGCACCAACTGGGACGACAACGAGTACGAGACCGAGATCTGGCTTGGCGATCTCGAGGAAGGGACGGTTCGGCAGCTCACGAGCGGTCCGAAGTCGAGCTCGGCACCGGCGTGGGCGCCCGACGGCCGCCGGATTGCGTTTCTCTCGGACCGGCAGGACCGGCGGCAGATCTACGTGATCAATCGTGATGGTGGCGAGGCTCAGGCGCTCACGAGCACGACCGACAGCATCGGCCGGTTCGCCTGGTCGCCAGACGGGGCTGCCATTGCGTTCACGGCCACCGAGTCCGATGAGGCCACGCGTCGCACCCGCGAGCGCACCTGGGGAGAGTACCGCGTCATCGACGCCGAACACCGCATGGCGCACCTGCGGATCGTGGACCTCGAGACCGGGGCCACGCGCCGGCTGACCGAGGGCGCATTCACGGTCGGGGCATTCGACTGGTCGCCAGACAGCACTCGAATCGCCTTCGAACATCGCGTCAACACGGATCCGGCAAACGGCGGCACCGCGGACATCTCGGTCGTGACGCTTCGAGACGGCGCCATCCGTCCACTCGTGACGCAGGCCGGGCCGGACGGCAATCCCGTGTGGTCGCCTGACGGCACGCGCGTGGCGTTCGAAACGGCCATGGCCAATCCGGACTACTTCTACGCCAACGGGCGGATTGCCGTCGTGCCGGCCGGGGGCGGGCAAATCCGGAATCTCACGCCGGCCTTCGACGAGGACCCGTCGCTCGTGGCCTGGCGGCCGACGGGCCTCTACTTTTCGGCCACTCAGCGGACGTCTACGTATCTCTTCCGCCTGCAGCCTGGAACCGGCGACGTGGCGCGCATGGCACCGGACGCGGGGCGGACCGGATCGGAGTTCAGCCTGGACGCCGCCGGCGACGCGGTGGCGTTCGTCGGGGCTGATGCCAGCACGTTTCCGGAGATCTACGCGGGCGCGCTCGGCGGGACGTCGGTCAGGCGTTTGACCCGAACGGGCGACCAGACGGCGGCCTGGGTGGGCTCGTCGCGCGAGCTCATCAGGTGGAAGAGCCAGGACGGTACCGAGATCGAAGGCGTCCTGCACAAGCCGGCGAGTTTCGAGGCCGGGCGACGGTACCCGCTGCTCGTCGTCATTCACGGGGGGCCAACCGGCGTCTCGCGACCGATTCCGTACAGCAGCACGCGCATCTACCCGATCGACATCTGGCTCGGCCGAGGCGCGGTCGTTCTCGAGCCCAACTACCGGGGCAGCGCCGGCTACGGCGAGAGGTTCCGGTCGCTCAACGTCCGCAACCTCGGGGTGGGCGACGCCTGGGACGTGCTGTCGGGGATCGACGCGCTCATCGCGCAGGGCATCGCCGACGGCGATCGCGTCGGCGTGATGGGGTGGAGCCAGGGCGGGTACATCTCCGCGTTCCTGACGACGCATGACAGCGCTCGCTTCAAGGCCGTGTCGGTTGGGGCGGGCATCTCGAACTGGACGACCTACTACGTCAACACGGACATCCATCCCTTCACGAGGCAGTATTTGAAGGCCACGCCCTGGGAGGATCCGGAGATCTATGCGAAGACGTCGCCCATGACCTACATCAAGGGCGCCCGCGCGCCAACGCTCATCCAGCACGGCGAGGCCGACGAGCGCGTGCCGCCACCGAATGCCTTCGAGCTCTATCAGGGTCTCCAGGACATGGGCGTCGCGACGAAGCTCGTCATCTACGGCGGATTCGGCGGCACCGGCCACGGCCCGACGCGGCCGCGCTCCAGTCGGGCGCTGATGCAGCACAACCTCGACTGGTTCGACGAGCACCTGTTCCTGAAGCGCTGAAGCCCGGCGCGGCCGGGCATCCGCTACTTGATCTTCACGATCCGGGATCCGACCAGATCCGAATTGAAGTCGTACACGATGGCCTTGACGTAGGCCGGCACGCCCGTGACCGGGATCCTGACCTCGTGGGAGATCCCCTGAGCCATCAGCCGCGCGAAGGTGTCGCTCCGGAGGTTGAGGTTCATGTCCTGCCAGCTCTCGCCGACGACCCGTTCGTCCTTGTCGCCGACGAAGATGGCGATCTTCAACTGCCCCTGACGCACCCCGCCTTCGTCGGTCAGCATGAGCCGGTCGGCCGCGATTCGTAACGTCGCCAGGACGGCGGTCGGCGGATTGCCCTCACGCGCGACGTCGAGCGTGAGGCCGATGTCCGGGACGTCGCGGTCGTAGTTGGCCGCGCCGGCGATGCGGCTGAACGTCAGCATTTCGATGCGGTTGAGCGGCGGCAGTTCCTGGCTGCCGTAGTACCCGCGTCGGTACAGGACGGTGACGTCGGGCCGGTTCACGCGCACGCGAATGTTGCGATAGCGGCCGCTCCAATCGGTGTTCGTCGGGTAGTAGCCGATGAGGTACTGGAAGCTCGTCGCGGTGTCGATGCGCCGCACGCCCTCGGACGCGTAGCGGTACAGCGAGGCGATGCCGCCCGTCATGGTCGAGAGGGTGCGAAGGTCGGCAACGCGCTGGCGCGTGGCAAGGGTGGGGCCGGGCAGCCTCGGGGCGAAGGCCCGTCCACCGGCCGACGTCTGCAGGCTCGCGTTCGGAGGCGCGACGTTACCGGGCAGGCCGCCGGTGTGGATCGTGTCGATGACCACGCGCGCGTCGTTGGCGACCGAGGCCAGGCTGGTGGAGTTCTCGAGCCGCGGCAGCTGCAGGCCGTTCTCGGTCACGAGCACGAGGTGCTTCTCGCCGGCCAGATGCCGCAGGTACTCGATTCCCGTGTAGAGGTTCGCGATGTCCTGGTTCGTCTGGGCGGCCGCCTCGACGTATTCCTCGAACGAGAGATCGATCGACGCGGCCTGGTCAGCGCCGATGACGTCGAGCGTCGAGGTGCCCATGAGCAGGTTCGCGGCGCGCCGCTCGTCGCCCGCGAGCCGGTCGGCGTCGGCCACTACCGCGGCGGGCAGCTCGCGCATTTCGGCCGCGCCGGGTCCCTTGAAGATCGTGTCGATCCGCACCTGGATCGAGTCGGGGATTCGGGATCCACCGTAGACGGCCGTCAGGCCGCCGAAGCGCTGCTTCATCAGCGCCTCGACGCGTTCGTGGTCCTTCTTGAAGCGCTCCAGAACCTCGACGATCTTCGCGTGGTCGGTCGTCAGATCCGTCGCCCGGTTCCACGCGAGGATGCCAACGTGGTCCTGCGGCAACAGGCGGTCCTTGACGAACTCGAGCATCGCATCCACGCCCTTGGCCGGCGGCTGCAGGCGACCCCTGCCGAGCACGAGCAGGAACACGCGGTGGTTCTGCGCGGCGACTTCGGCGTTGCGAGGGTCGCGCAGGAGCGGCAGGGCGTTGGGCGACGGCTCGGCCGCCACGAGCGAGTGCGCCGAAAAGAAGCTGATGGCTTGCGGCCGGCGATCTTCCTCGACGATGAAGTCGGCCTGCGAGAGATCCGTCACCGGCCGTCCCTGCCGGTCGAGTACCCGCACGTCGACGGGCACGAGCGTGGTCGACGTCCGAAACTGCGGACGCGGCGGCGGGTCCTGCGCGCCGACGGTCGACACGGCCGTCGATGCAAGCAGGATGGTGACCGAGAACACCGCCACGGTCACCGGGCGGCGCCCACGAACTCGTCCGGACATGAAACCTCCGATCGGCTGAACGGCTGGCACCTGTCAGTTTAGACCGGGTCGGGAGGGCAAACGACAAAGGACCTACGGGCCGACGGTGGCCTTTCGGATGAAATCGAGCCTCGGGAACCGGGCGTCGAGCCAGGCGTTGCCGCCCTCGAAAGAACGGGTCCTGGCCCCCGGCCCGAATGCCACCCGGGCCTTCGCCGTGCTCGGCGTTGAGCGCGTCGAAGACATCCATGCCCTGGATGACGCGACCGAACGGCGTGAACGGCTCGCGGTCGTGGGTGGCCGAGTTGTCCCGGAGGTTGACGAAGACCTGCGTCGTCCGGCCGTTGGGGACGGCGAACGCAAAGGCCACCGTCCCGCGGACGTTCGACTCCCGGAACGGTTCGTCCGGTATCGTGGCCGTCCGCCATGCCTGTGCGATCGCCGGGTCGCCATTGACGCCGAACTGCACCCACCGGCCTGCCGTGACGCGGAAGAACCGCGCCTCGTCGTAGTATCCGTAGCGCACGAGGTTGACGAACCGGTCGGCGCCAAGCGGCGCCCACTCGCGAATGACCTCGATCAGCACTTCGCCCCGCGTGGTGTCGAGCCGGACGACGGCGCGCGCCGGCGCCGGCTGGGCGAATTCCGGCGCGGCCGGGTTGACGAGCAGCGCCCGGTTCGGTTGGTCGGGATAGGACGATCCCGCGTGGGCGGCGACTGCAAGGCCGAAGAACGCGGAGAGAATCGAGATTCGCATGAGCACTCATGATGTTCCCACCCGCGCGAAAGTTCAAAGGGCGGTGCTTCTCTCCCTGCTCGGCGGCCTGATGGCCGGCGTGACGCTCTTTTCCGGCCCGTCCCGTTTCGGCTTTTCGGACCGCGTCGAGCGTCATCTGTTTCCGGAGGTCACGACCGGGCCGGCCGAGCCGACGTGGAGCCCCGACGGCAGCCGGATCGCCTTCTCGATGCAGGGCGACATCTGGACGATGGCCGTGGCCGGCGAATCGGCCGGGGCGGAGGCGGGCCGGGCCGTGGCGATCACCGAAGGCCCCTGGTACTACTTCGAGCCGTCGTGGAGCCCGGACGGGCAGTGGATTGCGTTCACGGTGGACACCGGAGGCAACCTCGACATCGGCATGGTGCGCGCCGACGGCAGCGACCTCGAGCGGCTGACCGAGCACGATGCCGTGGACATCGAGCCGGTATGGAGCCACGACGGGGCAGATCTCTTCTTCGTGAGCTCGCGCGCGCGCGGGTTCGACATCTTCCGGCTGCACGTCGCGGATCGAACCGTGACGCCCGTGGTCACCGGCACCGGCGACCAGATTCAGCCGGCCGTGTCGCCCGACGGCCGCACGCTGGCCTGGGTGAGCCCGGTCCGTGGCCGGTTGGGGACCGGCGGCATCTGGACACGCCCTCTCGACGATCTCACGGCCGAGCCCACACTCGTGCGGTACGAGGAGTCGGAATACCGGATGCGCCCGCAGTGGACCGCCGACGGCCAGGCGTTCCTCTATGGGACCGACGAAGCGGGATCGAACGACATCGCGGTCGTCCCGGCGTCAGGCGGAAACCCGGTGATCATCACCAACGATTCGATGGGTGAGTTTTCTCCGGCTGTTGCGCCCGACGGACGCTCGTTCGCGTTCATCGTCGAACCGCGGCGGGCCGATGGCGCTCTACACCGCGGCCATTGGCGGCGGTCCGTCCTCGTCATGGCGCCCGGTCGTCGTGCGGTCGAGACAGGCGCGATCCGCGACCGGGCGCCTGCGAGTCCGGCTGCTCGACGCGACCGGCCGGCCTGTGGCTGCGCGCGTGCAGCTTGTGGCCAGCGACGGCCGGGCTTACGCCCCTGACGATGGGTTTGCCAGGGTGATCGCGGTGAGCGAGACACACTACTTCCACGCGGACGGTGAGTTCGAGGTCACTGTTCCCGCCGGGCCTTTACGGCTGGAAGTGCTTCGGGGGTTCGCGTACCTGCCGGTCTCGGCCGAGGCCGTCGTCGTTGCCGGGGAAACGGGAACGCTCAGCGTGCAACTGGGCCGTCGCCTCGGGGGCGAGGCCTTCCGGGCGTGGTACTCGGGAGACACCCACGCCCACGACCTCCATCAAGGCCGATTCGGTCTGACGCATCGGACGCTCTTTCTGCAGTCGGTTGCCGAAGATCTCAACGTGTCGAATGTGCTCATCCACATGGACGGGACGCGCCTGATGGGCCGGTGGGAGGACCTGTCGGGCGAGCCACATCCGCTCTCGACCGGAACGCACATCATGCAGTTTGCCCAGGAGTTCCGCGGATCGCTCGGTCACGTCGGATTGCTCGGGATCAACAGGTTCGTGCTGCCGCTCATTGGCGGCACGCCGGGCACGGCGTTCGGTGAGACCGCGAGCGATCTGCCCTATCTCGACGGTGCCCGGGCGCAGGGGGGCATTGCCGGCTTCATGCATCCCTACCTGAACGCCGGGAGGAATCCGGCCGGATGGTCAGGTTCGCTCATTCCGGTGGACGTGGCGCTCGGGCGCGGCGACTTCTACGACGTCGCCAGTCTGTACTCGGACGAGCTTGGCTCGGCGGAGATGTACTACAAGCTCCTCAACTGCGGGTTCCGCCTGCCGGCGACCGGCGGAACGGACAACTTTCCGGATGTCTGGCGCGATCCCCCGCCGGGGACCGATCGCACGTACGCGCGCGTTGACGGGCCGCTCTCGGTGGCTTCCTGGCTGGCCGCGGTCAAGGCGGGCCGGACCTTCGCGACAAATGGCCCGCTCATCACGCACTTCACCGTCGATGCCGTGGACGCGGGAGGCGAGGTGCGGTTGCCGTCGGGCGGGCGAGGCGACGTGATCGTGGACGCGCGCGTGGTGTCGATCGCACCCGTCGACCGTCTCGAGGTGGTCGTCAACGGCGAGGTGGTCGCGGCGGTGGCACCGCCAGGTGGCACGACGGTGCCCGGCGCCGCCGGCTCACACGAGCTTGCGTATCGCGGATCGGTTGCGGCGCCCGATGGCGGATGGGTGGCCGTGCGGGCGGTTGGCCCGGCGCACCGCTATGTCGCCGACAGCTACGGCTTCTCCCACACCAGCCCGGTCTATGTTGTGCGCGAGGGGCGTCCGGGCTTCGTGTCGGCGGCCGACGCGCAGTACCTCGGTGAGGTCGTCGAGGCCATTCGCGACCGTGCCGGCCGCGGCGCGTGGCGAAGTGACGCCGCACGGGCAGCCTTCATGCAGGAGCTCGACGAGGCGCGGGCGGTCTATCGCAGGCTGGCTGGGCGGTGATGGCCTCAGCGCAGGCGCACGGCTACGGCCGGCTGCTTCGTGAGTCCAGCTCGTCCCACCGCGCGTAGGCGGTTTCGAGATCGGCGCGCGCGGTCTCGAGCGTGGCGAGCGTCGCTCGGATCTGGTCCGCCGGTTCCTTGTAGAACTCGGGGCCGGCCACAGCCGCTTCGAGGCGTGCGATTTCGGTTTCGAGTCCGTCGATCTTGCCCGGAAGGGCATCGAACTCGAGACGCTCCTTGTACGAGAGTTTCTTCGGGACGGCGACGGCCGCGGCGGGCGGCGAGGGGTGTTCGGCACTCCCGGGCGGCGCCGGACCTTCGAGTACGGCGCGGGCCAGATGCCGCCGCTGCCAGTCCGCGTATCCGCCCACGTTCTCGTCGATGTGCCCGCTGCCGTCGAAGGCGAGCGTGCTCGTCACGAGGTTGTCGAGGAAGCGGCGGTCGTGGCTGACGACCAGGATGGTGCCGGGAAAATCGACGAGCGTCGCCTCGAGGACCTCGAGCGTCTCGATGTCGAGATCGTTCGTGGGCTCGTCGAGCATCAGGACGTTGGCCGGTCTGGCGAGGAGCCTCGCGAGCAGCAGGCGGTTGCGCTCGCCGCCCGAGAGCGACTTGACGAGGGAACGGGCCCGCTCCGGGGCAAACAGGAAGTCCTCCAGATAGCCGTGGACGTGGCGGCTCGTGCCGCCGATGGTGACGGTATCGTTGCCGTCGGCGACGGTGTCGGCCACCGTGCGCTCGGGATCGAGCTGCTCCCGCTGCTGGTCGAAGTAGGCGATTTGAACGTTGGCGCCGCGGCGAACCTCCCCGGTGTCGGGCACGAGCTCACCGGCGAGCAGCCGCAGCAGCGTCGTCTTTCCGGTGCCGTTCGGACCGATGAGCCCGATTCGGTCTCCGCGCATGATGCGCGTCGAGAAGTCGCGGACGACCGTGCGGTGGTCGTAGGATTTCGTCACGCGATCGACCTCGAAGACCAGGCGGCCCGAGCGGCTCGACGCGTCTATCTCCGCGCGGACGCTGCCGGTCTGAGTCCGACGGGCGGCCCGCTCCTCGCGCATCTTCATGAGCGCCCGGACCCGGCCTTCGTCGCGCGTGCGCCGGGCCTTGATGCCACGCCGGAGCCACGCTTCCTCGCGTGAGAGCAGCGTGTCGAACTTCTGCTGCGCCAGCGTTTCGTTCTCGAGCCAGGCCTCCTTCTTCTCGAGGAAGGACCGGTAGCCACCCGGCCACGAGCGCAACTGCCCGCGATCGAGCTCGACGATGCGCGTGGCGAGCCTCTCGAGAAACGCGCGATCGTGCGTCACGAAGACGACCGCGCCCCGGTAGTCGGCGAGCAGCGTCTCGAGCCACTCGATGGCATCGATGTCCAGGTGATTGGTCGGCTCGTCGAGGAGCAGGAGCGTGGGTTCGGCGACGAGCGCTCGCGCGAGGAGCGCCCGGCGCCGCCATCCGCCAGACAACGCATCCACCCGGACGTCCGGGTCGAGGCCCAGGCGGGCAATCACGTTCTCGACGCGCTGTTCGACGCGCCAGCCGTCTCGCTCGTCGAGCGTGTGCTGCAGACGGCCGAGCGCGGCCAGACGGGCCGGCGTCGGATCGGCGGCGACGTCGACCGCCGCATGGTGGTACTCGCGAACGAGATCGCGGAGGTCGTCGAGCCCCTCTGCCACCAGGTCGAACACGGTATCGGCGACGCCAGGCGGCACGTCCTGGGCGAGTCGCGCGATCCGCAGCCCAGGCGCGCGCCAGACCGAGCCTGCATCGGGAGGCCGTTCGCCCGAGAGCATCTGCAGCAGCGTGGACTTGCCGGCCCCGTTGCGGCCGATGATGGCGATGCGCTCGCCGTCGTCGATCTGGAGGCTGGCCTCGTCGACGAGCGGCAGGTGGCCGAACGCTATCGAGACGCGGTCGAGCGTGATGACGGGCACGGAGCGAAACGGCCGATCACTTGCGCTTCGTCACGGCCGTGGAGTCGCCGGTCCGGTGGTCGGAGATCTGGAAACGCAGGAACGCATGCACGGCCGCAAGCGCCTCGGCGTCCGACGAGACGATGTCCACGCGTCCGCCGCGCTCGGTTTCCCGGTAGCGGTACTCAATCCGATCCTTCAGGCGCGCGAGGTCGTCAGCGCCGGTCACGGCCGTGCCCGCGTGGACGGCCTGTGGGGTCGAGAAGTCGCCGGCTTTGAAGTGCGCGGGCAGCATCTGCAGGTGCCGTCGAATGGCCGCGAGGTTCGTGGCGTCGCCAGGGTCTTTCACCGAGACGTCGATGGCGCCGCCATCGTCATACAGGTGGAAGTGGTGGGCCGTGGCCTCCTGGTCGAAACCCATCACCATGCCCTGATGCTGGCGGGTCGCCGGATCCGGATGCTGGGCGAACACGGGGAGCGCGGCCAGTAGCGCGGCCGCAAGTGCGGCTGTGAATGGGTGCATGTTCAGTCCTCTGGTACCTGGCAATCTGGAACCTACCAACACTAGCACCGGAGGCGCTCGGAGCACCAAACCGTCGGTTTCCTGGCGCCTTTGGAATATGCTACGCGCTCAGAAGCAGGTGCGAGGAGGACGACGGATGAAGCTCAGAGGCGCGTGGGTCGTCGTGACCTGCCTGTTGACGGCGGTGCCAGCCGGTGCCGGTCAGCAGGCGCCGCCGGCGCCGCCAGCGCCGCAGGCGGTGCAGATCAGTGCGTCGGTCGAGCGCGACGTCCGGTTTGGCTGGGTGTCGGGTCTGGCGCTCCTCATGGACGTCTATCGGCCCACGCCCGGAAACGGCCGGGGCATCGTGGTCGTGCCCGGCAACGGGTGGGGGACGGCGACGACGTACGACGCGCCGCCCAACACGGAAATGGCTGCCCGCGCCACGCCCACCTACGTCGACTATTTCCTGGCTGGAGGCTACACGGTCTTCGTCCCGAACGTGCGCATGACGCCGCGGTTCGTCTACCCGGACCCGGTGCTCGACGTGCAGCGGGCCGTGAGGTTCATCCGCAATTCCGCAACTCAGTGGGGCATCGACCCGAATCAGCTGGGCGCCTACGGCGTGTCATCCGGGGGGCATCTGGCCTCGTTGCTCGGCGTGCTCGACGGTGCCGGATCGGCGTCGAGCGAGGACGCGGTCGAGAGGCAGAGCGCCCGCGTGCAGGCCGTCGCCACGTTGATGGGCCCGTTCGACCTCACTCGCGTCCCAACCGCTCGGGCCACCGACATTCTCAGCGCCTTCATCGGGATGCCGCTCGACGGCGCGACGGCCGCCGAACGCCGGCGCGAGGCGTCGCCAGTGACCTACGTCTCGGCAGGCGATGCGCCGACGCTCCTGATCCATGGTGACGCCGACGACCTCGTCCCGATCGAACAGTCGCAGGCGATGGAACAGGCGCTCGTGAAGGCGGGCGTGGCCAGTCGGCTCATCGTCGTCCCGGGTGGTGGTCACGGGGGAGAAGTCATCAACGCGCAGCGTGGCGTCTTCATGAGGGACGTGGTGGCCTGGTTCGACCAGTATCTGGGCGCGAGCCGCTGACGTCAGTCAGCCCGCCTGCCTCTCGGCTAGCCACCGCTCGATTCCCGCCGGGACGAGATAGGCGACGAGCGCGAAGCCGATCGCGGCGAGAAACGGCGCGGTCCAGTCAGCGATGAAGTCACCGTAGGCCCAGACGCCCATGCCGACGGCGAGCGACGCGTACGCGCTTGCCGGACCACCCACGCGCGTGAACAACGCGAAACAGGAGACGACCACGACCCCGGCGCTGCCGAAGGCCGACGCGGTGAGCACCAGGTCGTACATCGTGTTCGCCCCGAGCGCGAGCCAGGTGGCGACGATGCCGAGCGCGAGCACCGATCCGCGCGTCCAGCGCAGTCGTTGCTTCTCGGAGAGGCCCGGCAGAAACGGGAGAATCCCGTTGTGTGAGAGCAGGCCGCCCGCGGCGAGCAGCGTCGAGTCGACGGTCGACAGGATGATCGAGACGAGTGCCCCGCTGAAGAGGATGTGGGGAATCGTGCCGAGGTACCGTGCCGCGAGCGTCGGCACCAGCTCTTCGGGAGCGGCAAGTTCGGGAACGAGCGTCGGGCCAACGAGGCCGAGAAAGACCGGGATGAGTCCGAACCCGATGTAGAGGCCTGCGCCGCCGAGCGTGCCCCACTTGGCGACCCGCGCCGAGCGGGCGCCGATGATCCGCTGCAGGATCTCGGCCGCGAGGAGGCTGCCGAAAACCGGGACGGCCCATTCCTCCATCACCGCAAGCGGCGAACGTCCCCCGGAACCGAAGGGTTGAAACCGTTCTGGTTCGACCATCGCGAGACTGGCGCTCATGCCGCCGGCCTCGGCCATGACCGAGACGAGGATCACCACAAGCCCGATGACGAGTGCGAGCCCCTGGACGACGTCCGTGATGGCGTCGGCCATCAGGCCTCCCAGCAGGGTGTAGACCATGACGACGAGCGCGCCGGCGAGAATCGCCAGGTCCAGATCGAGGCCGCTCGCCACGCCGAGCACCTGCCCGAAGGCCCGAATCTGCGCCGCGCCCCAGATCACCGAGCCGGGCACGTAGAGCAGCACCATCGTGCGTTCGACGCCGGGAGAGTACCGCTCGCGGAAGAGGTCTGCGTAGGTGGTCAAGCCCCGGTTCCAGAGCGGCACCGCGAACACCAGTCCCGCGCCGATGAGGCAGAGGCCGTAGCCAAACGGGTCGGCGTTGCCGCCCGCAAGGCCGTCCGTATAGATGGACCCGGACGCGCCGATGATGGTCTCGGCGCCAAACCACGTGGCGAAGACCGAGAACGCGACGAGCACCGGTCCGAGACCGCGTCCGGCGACGAGATAGTCGCTCTCGCCGTGGATCCTCCGTGAGACCCAGGCGCCGATGCCCAGCATTGCGAGCACGTACACGGCCAGCCCGACGAGCAACAGGTTCAGGGGGACCTCCAGTCGGTGGCGGGCATGGTACGATCTCGACTTGCGTTCGACAATGTCCGGAGAGCCCCAGTATCTGCTCGGCATGGCACCCGAAGAGATCCGGCGGCTGGCTCATCAGCACGAGGCCTGGCGTGCCGAGACGGAGCGGCTCTGGGACCTGGCCGGCGTGCGTCCGGGGCAGACCGTGGTCGACCTGGGGTGCGGACCGGGATTCACGACGCTCGATCTGGCCCGCCGGGTCGGGCCGTCGGGTCGGGTCGTCGGTATCGACGCCTCGACGGCCGCCGCGCACGAGTTGCGCTCGGCGGCGGCGCGTGAGGGAGTTGCGCACGTCGAGGTCGTCGAGGCGTTCGAGGCCGACGTGGATCTGGCGTCGTACCGCCCGGACCTCGTGTTTGCCCGCTGGGTGTACTGGTTCCTGCCCGACGTCGAGGCGAGCGTGCGCCGCGTGGCGGACGCGTTGCCGCCCGGCGCGCGCCTGGTCGTCATGGACTACTGCAACTACCACGGCATCGGCACCGAGCCTGCATCGGACGTGTTTGGCAGGGTGTTTCGCGCCGTGTACGACAGCGTGCGCGCGGGCGGCGGTTCGCTCGACATCGCCGGTCGTCTGCCGGCGATCTTCCGGACGTGCGGCTTGCGTGTCACCGATCTGGTGGCGCTCAATCGGGTCGCCAGGCCCGGCGAACCGGTGTGGGAGTGGGTATCGACGTTTCAGTCGCTGCACCTGCCTGCGCTCGTCGACACGGGATACCTCACCCGCGAGGACCTTGCCGCGTATCAGGCCTGGTGGACGTCGCTCACCCGGAATCCGGACGCGGTGTTCTTCGCGCCGCCCGTGATGGGCGTCGTGGGTGTGAAAGACTAAGGATCGGCGCAGCCAGCCGGCGAAGAGAGGACAGGAGGGCAAGGGCGAGTGATGCAATTCGTGGTCGATTGGGAAGTGTGGGGCAGTCGTCTGGTGTACACCGGCGTGACGCTCGCCGTGGCGTATGCCGTCGGGCACGTGCTCAATCTCTTTGTCGTCCGCCTGATGCACGTGGCGGCCAAGACCGAGGGCGAGTGGGACGACATCATCGTCACCGAGATCAAGCGCCGCGTGCCGTTCTGGGCGCTGCTCGTCGGCGTCTGGTACGCGCTCCGGTTCTGGGACCTGGTCGACGAGACCCATACGCTGATTCTGCAGGGCCTGGTCGTTGTCGCCGGTCTCTCGGCCAGCTGGACCTCGGCGACGATTGTCAGCCGGCTGATCCGCGCGTTCAGTTCCGACAGCTCATCAGCGGTTCCCGTCACAGGTCTGACGCAGAACGTGGCGCGGATCCTCGTGATGGTGATCGGCAGCTTGATCATCCTCAACGAAGTGGGCATCGAAGTGACGCCGCTGCTCACCGTGCTCGGCGTGGGCGGCCTGGCCGTCGGCCTGGCGCTGCAGGATCCGTTGTCGAACCTCTTCTCGGGATTGTTCATTTCACTTTCCGGCCAGATCCGCGTCGGCGATTTCGTGGAGCTCGAAGACGGCCGGAGCGGCCAGGTCGTGGACTTCGACTGGCGGTCCACGCGGCTGCAGCTGCTGCAGAACAACGTCGTCATCGTGCCGAACAACCGGCTCGCCCAGGCCATCGTCACCAACTACAATCAGCCGCAGCAGGAGATGAGCATCGTCATGCAGGTGGGCGTCGACTACGCCAGCGACCTCGAGCACGTCGAGCGCGTGACCAAGGAGGTAGCGGCGTCGGTGCTGCGCGAAGTGGAGGGCGGCGTCGCGGCGTTCGAGCCCCTGATTCGCTTCCATACGTTCGCCGATTCGAGCATCAACTTTGCGGTGATTCTGCGCGGGCACCAGTTCACGGACCAGTTCCTGCTGAAACACGAATTCGTCAAGCGGTTGCATGCGCGTTACGACCGGGAGGGCATCAACATCCCGTTCCCGATCCGCACGCTGGCGTCCCGGGAGCCCATTCCCGTGTCCGTTGTCCCGTCGAAGGGGGAGGAGTAAGTCGTGTCGTCACGCCGTGGCGTGCTGCTGGTGTTCGTGCTGATTGGGTTCGCCGTCATGTTCTCGGTGGCGGGGCTCCTGGTCCTCACGCTCGTCTCCGGAACGGCGCCGTCCGTGCAGGCGAATTCCGCGCTGTATCTGCCGGTGCGGGCGCCCTTCGAGGAAATCGAGCGCGTCGACGTTCTCCAGCTGTTCGACCGTGCGCCGGCGCTCCGCGCGACGGTCGCCCTCATCGAACGGGCCAGGCGCGACGACCGGATCACATCGCTCGTCATCCTGCCGCAGACGTCCGGCGCGCTCTGGGGCCAGTTGCAGGAGGTGCGGCAGGCCATCGTGGACTTCAAGTCGTCGGGCAAGCCCGTGACGGCCTATCTCGAGTACGGCGGCGCCGGCGAGTACTACCTGGCTTCGGCGGCCGACCGGATTCTGATGATGCCGGCCGGGCAGCTCGACCTCTCGGGCGTCGCCACCTACGAGCTTTTCTTCCGCGGCGCCCTCGACAAGCTCGGGATTTACCCGGACCTTCTGCACATCGGCGACTACAAGACGGCATCGAACACTTTCACGGAACGCACGTTCACGCCTGCGCACCGTGAGGTGACCCGTGCGCTCAACCGCAGCTGGTACGAGGAGCTCGTACGCACCATTGCGGAGGGCCGCGGCCGCCCGGAGGACGAGGTGCGGGCCCTCATCGACGGCGGTCCCTACCTGGCTGCCGGCGCCAAGGAAGCCGGTCTGGTCGATGATCTGGCCTACGAGGATCAGATTCCGGATGACTCGCCCGTGCCTGGCCGCCGGCGCGTCGAGGCCGACTCGTACGAACGCAGTCGCCACGCCACCGCCACCGGGCCCCGAATCGCCCTGCTCTACGCGGTCGGCACGATTGCGAGCGGCAAGAGCGCGTTCGACATGCCAGGAGGCCAGGTTGTCGGCTCGGAAACGTTTGCGGGCTGGGTGCGGCGCGCGCGCGTCGACTCCGCCGTCCGGGCCATCGTCGTCCGCGTCGACAGCCCGGGGGGATCGGCCATCGCGAGTGAGGTCATCTGGCGGGAGCTGATGCTCGCGCGCGAGGTCAAGCCCGTCATCGTGTCGATGGGGGACGTGGCGGCATCGGGCGGCTATTACATCGCCGCGCCCGCGCACGCGATCGTGGCCCAGCCGGGCACGATCACCGGCTCGATTGGCGTCGTCACCGGCAAGTACGTGCTGCAGGAAACGATGGCCAAGCTCGGCATCGGCACCGGCGCGGAAAGCGACGGCGAGTTCGCCCAGATCTATTCGCCGTTCAGGCCGTTTACACCTGCAGAACGGACGCGGGTCGAAGAGCAGATGCAGGCGACCTATGAACTGTTCCTGACGCGCGTGGCCGAAGGCCGTCAGTCCACGCGCGACAAGATCGACGCCGTGGCCCAGGGGCGCGTCTGGACCGGGCGCCAGGCCCACGAGCTCGGATTGGTCGATGAGCTCGGGGGGCTCGACCGCGCCCTCGCCATCGCGAAGGAGCGTGCCCGTATCGACGCCGACGACGACGTCTCGCTCATCGTCTATCCGGCGAAGCGGACGCTCTACGACATCGTGGCCAATCCGCTGGAGGTGGCAGCGTCAGCGCGCCTTGGCAGCGTCGCGACCCGACCGGAGCTTCAGGCGGTCCGGGCCTTCCAGTCGGTCATCGGCCGGTTCCGGAACGGCGAGCCGCTCGCCATCATGCCGAACGTCTTCTGGAGATGAGGCTCATCGTCCGAGCACGACGCCGAGCGCCGTCTCGTTGAAGGCGATCTCCATGTTCTGCTTCGCCTTCGTCATGTAGGCCGAGAAGAACGTATTTCGCTGCTGTTGCAGCATCTCTGCCTTGAGCGCCGGCCGCCCGGTGGCGATGGCCTCGTCGGTCACGTCCTCACGTTCGGCCACCCGGGCCACCACTACGGCGTTTTCGGTGACGATGGGCCCCGTCTTCTCGCCGGCCTTCAGCGCGAAAACGGCGTCGTCGACGGCCTTTGAGACGCCGACATCGGGCAGCGGCGTGTCGCGCGTGATGAGCTCGGTCGTCTTGACCGTGACCCCCAGGCTGCTGGCCGCGGCTTCAAATCGGCCGGCCGCCCGCGCGAGCGACTCGGCGCGCGTGCGCGCGAGCGCCACGGCCTGCGTCCGAATCACGTCCTGCCGCACCCGGTCGGTGACCTCGCCGAGCTCGGGCAGGTAGGACGGCTTGATCTCCTCGACCGTGATGAAGGCAAACCCGGCCGACGTGCGCAGCAGTCCGCTCACCGCGCCCGGCTCGAGCGTGAAGGCCTCGGCGGCGACGGCCGGCGCGAAGCCCAGGCCGGCAAGCGGCTCCTCGCGCGAGAACAGGCCGGAATCGGACACCTGCAGTCCCCGGGCCACCGACACCCGGTCGAGATCCGACGGGTCATCGATCTCGCCTTCGAGCTCGGACGCGAGCTTGGCGGCCTCTTCCTGTGCCTTCTCCCACTTGAGCTGATCCTCGATCTGCAGCCTGACCTCGTCGAGCGTGCGCGTCGCTGCCGCCCGCTTGTCGGTCAGGCGAATGATGTGAAAGCCGAATTCCGACTGGACGAGCTCGCTCGTGCCGCCGACCTCCAGGCCCCACGCCGCGTTCTCGAAGGCCGGCACCATCGCACCCCGGCCGAAGTAGTCGAGATCGCCGTCGTTGACCTTGCTGCCCTCGTCTTCGGAGTATTCCCGGGCGAGCGTCGCGAAATCCTCGCCGGCCTTCACGCGTGCCAGCACGGCCTCGGCCTTCGCCCTGACCGCTGCCTCGTCGGCGCCCTCGGTCTTGAAGAGGATGTGGCTTGCCCGCACCTGTTCCGGGGTGGAGTAGATCGAAAGGTTCTCGCGGTAGCGCGCTTCGATTTCCTGCGGCGTCACCGTCACCGTCGCGCGCAGCGATTCCGGGTCGACGGCCAGGTAGCGCACGCGGCGCTTGTCGGGCACGCGGTAGCTCTCGCGATGGTCGCTGAAGTACTGCTGAACATCCGCGTCGGACGGCTCGAGGCCCTCGCGGAACCGGTCGGCCGTGAAGACGGCCAGTTCGAGCTTCACCTT
Source organism: uncultured Acidobacteriota bacterium (assembly GCA_963752045.1). Lineage (GTDB taxonomy): Bacteria > Acidobacteriota > Vicinamibacteria > Vicinamibacterales > SCN-69-37 > DATKDF01. Next base: position 939,363 of record CAVVWN010000008.1, read on the forward strand.
CTCGTTGCGGCGGCGGAACTCGGTGTCCACCTCCGCATCGTTCACCGTGATCCAGCCGCTCACGGCCTCCTGCAGTTTCTCAGCCTCGAGCGACTGCCGCAGGAGGTTCTCGAACTCGGCAGCCGTCATCGGCGGCCGCTGGGAGGCCAGGAACTGGCGGTACCGGGCGTCGCCCACGAATTCGCCGTTGAGCTGCAGCATCGGCAGCCGGAGAATGCGCTCACGCAGCTCGCCGTCGCTGACCGACAGGCCGATCCGCCTCGCCTCGGCTGACATGGCCTCTTCGTCGATCAGCTGCTGCAGCACCTGCTGAGCGATGCCGAGCTGGCGCAGCATCTGATCGTTGATGGCCGATCCGTACTGCGACTGCAGCGCCGACACCTGCTGCTGATACGAGCGCTGCCAGGTGCCGACCGTGATGATGCGCCCCTCGACGGTCGCCAGCATGTCGCCCGGCGCCGCGCCGACCGCCGTCGGGCTCAGGAAACTCGGGATGTACAGGAGGATGAACGCGGCCACGACGATGCCGAGGCTCCACTTGAGCCAGGCCTTGTGTCGGCGCATCCGGTCGAGCATGGTCATGGGGCAGTGATCTCCTTCGAAACGCCCATTATGCCCCATTTTTCCCGTGCTATAGTTTGGCGGATCGAGGGACCCCGGGCCCACGCGCTTTTGACGGCGACATCATGCAGGGACGACGTACGCGGAAGGACTCCGCTCCCGAAACGGCTGCGTCGAGTGACGCGCTGACAGTCGTCGTTTTCCACCGCAGTCCCGACGTCGAGCAGCATGTCGCCGCGCTGCGGCCAGCGAGCGGCATTCACCTCGAGCTCGTCCGCAAAGGGACCCTCTTCACGATCCCGAACGACGTTGCCGGCGTTCTCTGGGAGCTGTCGCTCGAGGACGGCGCCCAGCGGCTGGCTCCGGGCCTGATTGGCGGCGTGCCGGCGGCCTCCTACAGCGCCGTGGAGCAGCCCGGGCTGGCCGATCTGTCCCGCAACCTCGGTTTTCGTGAGCACCTCACGCCTCCGCTGGTCCTCGAGGACGTCGAGCGGGCCCTGGGCCTCCGCGAGTCGGTGGACCTGGCCGATCGGCTCGACGCGGCGGCCCCGCGGCTGCTCCAGTCGGCGGCCAGCCCCGACGTCATGGCTGGGCTCGTGCGCGCGGTCAACACCTCGACCGAGCCGGGTGACGTCGCCGCCGCGATCATCCGGCAGGTCGGTGACCTGCTGCCTCTTCCGCTCTGGCGCGTTCTCCTGGTCGAGTCCGACGGCGAGGTGACATGGATCGGGGATCCTGACGCCGACGCGGCCGTCCGCGCGAATGTCGAGTCCATTGCGGCCGTGATCGCGCGAACGGGCCAGCCGGCGATTCGGATCACCAACTTCCTCGACGAGCGCCTGAGCGGGCGAGGGGGCGGCCAGCCCGTCGAGGCGTCGGCTCTCGGCTGGCCCCTGGTGGCTGCGGGCAAGGTGGTGGGGGTGCTTCTCGGGCTCGATCCCGGCCGGGCCTATCGGTTGCCGGCCGTGCAGCCGGCCGTGGCCGACGCGCTGGCCCGGGTCATCGAGCCGGCGGCCTTTGCCCTGGCCAACGCCCAGCGACTGGCCCGGGCCGAAGCGCTCTCGGTCACCGACGACCTGACGCACCTCTACAACTCGCGCTACCTGCACGAGGCGCTTCGGAAGGAAGCCAAGCGGGCGACGCGCGCAGGCTGGCCGCTCTCGCTGCTCTTCATCGATCTCGACGGATTCAAGGCGATCAACGACCAGTTCGGGCATCTGCTGGGCAGCCGGGCCCTCATCGAGGCCGCCGACATCGTCCGCTCCTGCGCCCGCGAAACGGACATCGTCGCCCGGTTTGGCGGCGACGAGTTCGCCATGCTCCTGCCGGAGACCGACGGACCAGGCGCGCTGTCGGTGGCCCGGCGCGTGCTCGACCGGCTCGACCGGTTCGTGTTCCTCGCCGCCGAGGGGCCCGGCAGCCGCCTGAGCGCCTCGATCGGTCTGGCGACGTTGCCCACGGTGGCCGATACGGTGGAAGGGCTGCTGCAGGCGGCCGACGCGGCGATGTACCATGTGAAAGCCTCAGGCAAGAACGGGATTCACGTCGCTACCCCAGAGCGGCCGCAGATGACCAGTGTGCCCAAGGGCAAACAGGAGTTTCGTTGACACTGCCGTCGCTGTTCTCCCTCTTCTCGAGCGACCTCGCCATCGATCTGGGCACCGCCAATACCTGCGTGTACGCGCGCGGCAAGGGCATTGTCGTCAACGAGCCGTCGATCGTGGCCATCAACAAGCTCACCGGCCGCATCGAGGCGGTCGGCAAGGAGGCCAAGGAGATGCTGGGGCGGACGCCCGGCAACATCGTGGCCATCAAGCCGATGAAGGACGGCGTCATCGCCGACTTCGAGGTCACCGAGAAGATGCTGGCGCACTTCATCAAGAAGGCGCACAACCGCACCATGTGGGTCAGGCCCCGCATCGTCATCGGCGTGCCGTCCGAGATTACGCAGGTGGAGAAGCGGGCGGTCAAGGACAGCGCCTACCGGGCCAAGGCGAGTGAGGTTCATCTCATCGAGGAGGCCATGGCCGCGGCGATCGGCGCCGGCATGCCCATCGAAGAAGCCCAGGGCAACATGGTCGTCGACATCGGTGGCGGCACGACCGACATCGCCGTCATTTCGCTCGCCGGCATCGTCTACAGCAAGGCCATCCGCGTGGCCGGCAACGAGATGGACGAGGCGATCATCCAGTACATCAAGAAGATGTACAACCTGCTCATCGGCGAGCGCACCGCCGAGCAAATCAAGATGGGTCTCGGGTCCGCGTTCCCGCTCGACGAGCGCATCACGATGGAGATCAAGGGGCGACACCTCATCGAAGGCGTGCCGAAGACCATCACGATTTCCGACGAGGAGATCCGGGACGCGCTGGCCGAGACCGTCAACGTGATTGTCGATGCCGTCCGGGTCGCGCTCGAGCGCACGCCGCCTGAGCTCTCGGCCGACATCGTGGACCGGGGCATCGTGCTGACTGGCGGCGGCGCGCTGCTCAAGAACCTCGATCGCCGGCTGCGGGAGGAGACGGGGCTGCCCGTGTCGATGGCCGAGGACCCGCTGTCGACGGTCGTCCTCGGAGCGGGCAAGATGCTCGGCAACTTCGAACTGCTCCGGAAGATATCGCTGGACTGAGGCGGCGCGCGGCCGCCGGCCTGCCGAATCTTGCGTGATGTCGTCCTTCATCTCGACGCGCCGCCGGACAGTTACGCTGCTGGTCGTGCTCTCGCTCGGCCACGTGCTGCTCATTTCGGCGCAGGTGCAGACCCGCAGCGGTCTGCCGCTCATCGAGTCGATTGCCTTCAGCGCCTTCGCCGGAATTCATCGAACCGCCGGTGCCCTGGCCGGAGGCGTCGGGTCGGTCTGGGCGGGATGGATCGCGCTGCACGGCGTCGAGCGGGAGAACGAGGCGCTCAGAACCCGCGTGGCCGAGCTCGAAGCGCGCGTCATGGGCCTCGAGTCGGTGGCGCGCGCGGCTCGGGGTCTCGAAGAGGCGCTGACGCTCCGGGCTCGCGTGTCGCCGCCCACGCTCGCGGCCCGTGTGATTGCGGGCAACCCGACACCCGGCATGCTGACGGTCCTCATCGATCGGGGCAGCGCCGACGGCGTGGGGCCGGACATGGCGGTGATATCTTCAGACGGCGTCGTCGGCCGCGTGATCGGCGAGCCGACGCCGCGGGCCGCGCGCGTGCAGCTGCTCGTTGGGCCGAACGCCGCCGCGGCGGCCATGCTCGAGCGAAGTGGCGCCGGTGGCCTGGTGGCCGGAGGCTCCGGGGGCGGTGACCCGAGGCTGCGGCTCGACTACGTGTCGAACATCGTCGATGTGCAGCCCGGTGAGCGCGTCTTCACATCCGGGCAGGACGGCATCTACCCGCCGGGTTTCCTGATCGGGGCGGTCCTCAGCTCCCGACCCGGGGCCCTGTTTCAGGACATCGCCGTCCGGCCGGCCGTCGACGTATCGAGGCTCGACGTCGTGCTGGTCGTGCTCGCACCTCCCGATGACGAAGGCAGGACGCCGTGAGGCTCCCGGCAGTTCTCGGGACGGTCACGGCCGGTGTCCTCGCGCAGGCCTTCCTCGTCCGCTATGCGGTCGGCGACCGGTTTGCCTTCGATCTCGTGCTCGTGGCCGTCGTCTACGCAGCTCTGCGCTGGGACGCGAGGGCCGGTCTCGTCGGCGGGACGGTTGGGGGCCTGCTCCAGGACGTCCTGTCGGGCGGCGTCGCCGGCGTGGGCGGCCTCGCCAAGACACTGGTGGGCGGTGCAGCCGGGGGCATCGGGTCGCAGTTCGTCGTGACGCGTCCGCACGCGCGGGCGCTCATCGTCGCCGGGGCCTCGGTGGTCCACCGCCTGCTCATGGCCCTGCTGAATGGCCTCATCACGGAACAGTGGCCCGCGCTCGCATTGACCGATATGCTGGAAGAGACCGCGGTGAACACCATCTGCGCCTGGGTCCTCTTTCAGGCGACCGACGCACTGCCGGCGGCCGCCGAACGGCGTCGGCTCCATCGGCAGGCGCGCTGGGGCCGCCGACGGAGCTGGTGATCGACTGCCGATGCTGACACGGGGAACCTACGAAGCCCGCCAGAGCCTCCAGACTCGCCTGATCGTTGTGCGGGTCGCGCTGGTTGTCTGCTTCGTCCTGCTGGCCGTCGGGTTCTGGTTCGTCCAGGTCGTTCAGCACACGCGCTTCGCCCAGATGGCTGCCAACAACCACCTGCGCACAATCCCGCTGCGCGCGCCGCGGGGCGTGCTGTACGACCGGAATGGCGAGGTGCTGGTTCAGAACCGCAACTCGTTCACGATCGCCATTGTCCGGGATCGGAGCGAGGATCTCGACGCGGCGATCACCCGTCTGTCCAAGGTGCTCCATCTCGACGAAGCCGAGGTCCGGGCGGCGGTGGACCGGCATCGGCGCGACGCCGTCTTTCGTCCGATAGCCATCGTCGAGCACGCGAGCTTCGCTCAGGTGGCGGCCGTGTCGGCCCGGAAGGCCGAGTTGCCCGAAGTCGTCATCCAGAACGTCCCGACGCGCAGCTATCCGTCGAATGCCCTTGCCGCCCACCTGTTCGGATACGTCAGCGAGATCCGGGCGGCGCAGCTCGAGCGCGACGAGTTTGCCGGGCTCCAGGCGGGCGACATGGTCGGCCAGACCGGACTGGAGCGCACGTACAACGCGCAACTGATGGGGCAGGATGGCAGCCGGTTCGTCGTGGTGGACAGTGTCGGCCGCGAAATCCAGACGCTCGACCAGTTGGATCCGTCCGACGGGCAGCGGCTTCAGCTGACGATCGACTATGACGTGCAGCGCGCGCTCGAGGACGCGTTTCGTGAGTCCGGGTTTGCCGGCGCGGCCGTCATGCTCGAGCCCACGACTGGCGAGGTTCTGGCGCTCACGAGCCTGCCCACCTACGACCCCAATTCGTTTGCGCTGGGAATTGACCGGGCCGAGCTGGCCGCGCTCAACACCGATCCGCTCAAGCCGTTTCAGAACCGGTTGATTCAGGGCCGGTTTCCGCCCGGATCGACCTTCAAGATCGCGATGGCGATCGCCGCGTTGAGCGAGGGCGTGACGACGACGGAGGAGCGCGTGTTCTGCCCGGGCGCCGCGACGTTCTACGGCCGGAGTTTTGCCTGCAACCGGGCCGGCGGGCACGGCTGGATGGACATCCGGCACGCGATCGAGCAGTCGTGCAACGTGTTCTTCTATACGATCGGCGATCGGCTGAAGGTGGACACGATTCACGCGTATGCCGAGAAGCTCGGCCTGGTCGGCCGGACCGGCATCGATCTGCCGAACGAGGTGGAAAGCCGGGTGCCGACCGAAGCGTGGAAGCGCCAGGTCTACAACGACCGCTGGTATCCGAGCGAGACGATATCCGTGTCGATCGGGCAAGGCGCCGTCGACGTCACGCCGCTGGCGCTCGCCACCATGATGGCGACGGTGGCCAACGGCGGCACCCTCGTCACGCCGCATCTGGTCCGCGCGAGAAACGCCGGTGGCGCCTGGATGCCCATCCAGGCCCCCGAACCGCGGTCCCGCACCGCGATTGCCCCCGCGATTCTCGAGGCCGTTCGCGACGGGCTCTGGCTCGCGGTCAACGGGCAGGGCACGGCCGGCCGGGCTCGCATCGCCGGGTACGACGTCGCCGGGAAGACGGGCACGGCGCAGAACATCTCCAATGCCGGCCGCGCGGCCGCCGGCCGGACCGATCGCGACCTGCGGGACCACGGGTGGTTCGTGTTTTTTGCGCCGCGGGAGAACCCGCAGATCGCCGGCGTGGTGTTCGCCGAGAACGGCGAGCACGGTTCCACGGCAGCGCCGATCGCCCGGCACGCTCTCGAGACATTCTTCGCGAAGCGCGAGGGACGGCCGCTGCCAGCGCTCAATCCAAACACGATCATCCGCAACACGCGGGCGACGGTGGTCGCCGCCGGCCCCGCACCCGGTGCGGGACAGGGGGGGCAGTGATCGTCGACCGGCGCCTGCTGCCGTACGTGGACTGGCCGCTCCTGGGCGCTGTCGTCGCACTCTGCGTTGTCGGTGTCCTCACCGTGTACTCGGTCACCTGGGACGCGGCCGCAAACCAGCCGGGCCGCGAATTCTGGACGCAGGTCTACGCGCTGCCGGTCGGGCTGGCGGCGCTCGCCGTCTGCCTGCTCGTCGACTACCGGACGCTCACCGACCGTTCGCTCGTCTTTTACGTGCTGCTCATCGTCGGGTTGATTGCCGTGTGGCAGTTCGGCGTGGTTCGCGGCGGGGCGCGCCGCTGGATCGCCTTTTCCGGCGTCTCGCTTCAGCCGTCGGAGTTCGCCCGGCTGGTGATGGCGCTCGTGCTGGCCGCCTACTACGGTGAAAGCCGTCGCGGCGCGCAGACGGCCGGGCAGCTGCTGATCGGCGGGGTACTCGTGGCCATTCCGGCGTTACTCATCTACCGTCAGCCGGACTTGGGAACCGCCGTCACGCTGGTGCCCGTGCTCCTCGGCGTCATCTTCGTCGCAGGGCTGCCTTTGCGGTGGCTCGCGATCGCGACGGTCGCCGGACTGCTCCTGACGCCGGTCGTCTGGATGTACGGCCTCGAGGACTATCAGCGGGGCCGAATCGAGACGTTCCTCGATCCCGCAAACGATCCTCGGGGCGCGGGGTACCAGCAGATTCAGGCGAAGGTCACCGTCGGTTCCGGCGGGCTGCTGGGCAAGGGATTCGGCGAGGGCACGCAGAGCGGCTACGGCTTCATGCCCGAGGCCCACAACGACTTCGTGTTCTCGTCTTTTGCCGAGGAGTTCGGGTTCGTCGGCGTGCTCGTCGCGCTCGGCCTCTACCTGTTCGTGCTCGTGCGCAGTGTCGATGCGGCCCGGCTGGCGCGCGACAGGGCCGGGGCGTTCCTCGTCGTCGGAATCATCTCGGGTTTCGCGTTCCAGGTGTTGTACAACATTGCGATGTCGGCCGGGTTCGCCCCAGTCAAGGGGTTGACCCTGCCTCTGATGAGTTATGGCGGGTCGTCGCTCGTTTCGACGCTTGCCGGGTTCGGCCTCATCCTGAACGTCCGGATGAGACGGTTCAGCAACTGAAGGACGAGGGTATCGGTCGGGATGGACTGCGTGACGGGCGGCAGGGGTGAGGGGAACAGCACGGCCGAGTGGCTCGGCCTCCGCGCGGTGAAGGCCGCGCGGAACCGCGCGAGGTGTGCCTCCGGATCCTGCCGTCGCGCGCACCAGCCCGCATGGAGTTACGTGCATGAACAAGGAGATGGTGATCTCCGCCACGCCGCACGAGACGCGCGTGGCCATTCTCGAGGACGATCAGGTCGTCGAAGTCTTCATCGAGCGCGAGCATTCGCGGGGCGTCGTCGGAAACATCTACAAGGGCCGCGTCTCCAAGGTGCTGCCCGGGATGCAGTCGGCCTTCGTTGACCTCGATCTCGAGCGCGACGCCTTCCTGTATGTGACCGACGTCATCAGTCCCTCCGAGGAAGCCCTGGAGGACGAAGACGATCTCGCGCCGGTGCCGGTCGTCGAGCCCAACGGGGCCGAGGCTGTTGCCGTCGACACGGCTGTCGAGGCCGAGCCTGTCCAGGGCGAGCCAGGCGGCGAGACGGCCGCCGCTCCGGGCCAGAACCGGACGGGACGCGATCGTCGCGGCCGGGAGCGTCCGGAGCGAACCGCGTCGACCGCCAAGATCGAGGACCTTCTCAAGGAGGGGCAGGAAGTCGTCGTGCAGGTGGTCAAGGAGCCACTTGGCACGAAGGGCGCGCGCATCACCTCCCACTTGAGCCTGCCGGGCCGCTTCCTGGTCTACATGCCCACGGTCGAGCACATCGGCGTCTCGCGCAAGATCGAGTCGCGCGACGAGCGCCGCCGGCTCCGGGGCATCGTCCAGCGCTTTCGCGAGAAGACCGGACTCCCCGGCGGCGTCATCATCCGCACGGCGGCCGCGAACCGGTCCGAGGAAGACATCCTCACGGACCTCACGTACTTCGAGCAGGTGTGGACCGAGGTCCAGCGGCGGCGCGAAACGGAGCGGACGCCTGCCGTGCTCTTTCGCGAGGAGAGCCTCGTCACGAAGCTCCTCCGCGACCTGCTGACCGAGCAGTACTCCTCAATCCGGATCGACGACGAGACGGAATACCGGCGCGTCTCGGCATTCGTGGGCCGGATCATGCCGAACATGGTCGGCCGCGTGAAGCCATACAGCAAGGAGTATCCGATCTTCGACGAGTACGGCGTGCAGGCCGAGATCGACAAGGCGCTGCGCAGCAAGGTCTGGCTCAAGTCCGGCGGGTACATCGTGATCAACCAGACGGAAGCCCTCGTGGCGATCGACGTCAACACGGGCCGATACGTCGGAAAGAAGACCGCGGGCCGGCTCGAGGACACCATCGTCAAGACCAATCTCGAGGCGGTCAAGGAGATCATCAGGCAGATCCGGCTGCGCGACCTCGGCGGGATCATCGTCCTCGACTTCATCGACATGGAGGACAAGAAGAACCGCCAGAAAGTCGCCCAGGCGGTCGAGCAGGAGTTGCGCAAGGACAGGGCGCCGTCGAAGGCCGTACAGGTCTCCGATTTCGGGTTGATTATCATCACGCGCAAGCGCGTGAAGAGCAGCCTCGAACGGCAACTGACCGAGCCGTGCCCGTACTGCTCGGGAACGGGCACCATCAAGACCAGCTCGACGATCTGCTATGACATCCTGACCGAGGTCAAGAAGGTGAGTGCCGACCTCGATGGCTACAGCCTGGTGCTCCGGGTGAACCCGGAGATTGCCCGGGCTCTCAGGGAAGAGAGCCGATCGGTCTTCCGCGAGATGGAGGCCACGGTCGGTCGCAGTGTGACCATTCGGCCCGACGAGCAACTGCACCACGAACAGTTCGACGTGATGGCGATCTAGAGCTTATGATGTAGGCGGAGGGTTTGCATGGCTGGAAAGGGACGACTGGTAGCACTTCTGGGCGCCGCAGCGGCGATGATGCTGGTGGTGCAGAGCGCCGGACTCGTGGCGCAATCCCTCGCAACGGTGCGCATACCCCGGGCCGTCATGGCGAACGGACAAGCACTCGCCGCCGGCACCTATGCCGTGCGGGTTTCGGCCGACCCGGTTACTCCCGTCGTGGGCCAGGCCGCCGAAGGTACGCGCTGGGTCGAGTTCCTGCAGGGCGACCAGGTCCGGGGCAAGGAACTGGCCACGGTCCTGACCGGTGATGCCGTCGCGGCGGTCGCCGGGGGCGGCGGTCCGGCGTCGGGCAGCGCCAAGGTCGAGCTCCTCAGGGGCGAAGAATATATTCGCGTCTGGATCAACAGCCGCGGCACGCACTACCTCGTGCATCTGGCTGTCGCGCCCGGCCTCTGACGTGGCTGCCGGGCGCTAGTCGGGCCGGTCGGCCATCCAGGCGATGAAGTGGCCGGTCAGATAGCGGCTGGGCCATCGCGCGAGTCTTTCCCAGGCTTCGAGTCGGTCCAGAAACTTCATGCTCCTGCCGGCGTGCGGCAGGGGCGCGCGGTCGAGTCGTGCGGCCCGTCTGACAGCCCACACACGTGGACAGTGCATGACAGCCGTGGTGTCCCGCACGGTGAAACCCGCCACGGAGAGTGCCTTCCGCCCCGCGCGCGGTCCGTACGTCGCCCCCACAAAATACGGAACGAGTCCCGTCCCGCGCAGCAGCCGGAAGGGCAGGGCGTTCCGCAGCGCAACCAGTGGATTCACCGGGTTGTCGAGCGTCAGGATCAGGCGGCCCCCCGGCGCCAGCACGCGGTAGATCTCCGCGAGGGCCACGGCGATGTCGTCGGGGTTCTCGAAATGGTCGAGCGTCGAGTTGGAGACAACGACGTCGAAGGACGCCGATGCGTATGGGAGCGCTCGCACGTCGGCAGCCACGAGCGGAGATGTCGGCTGGGTGTGACGGGCCTGCCGCACTGCCGCAATCGCCTCGTCGAGGCCGAAGGCGCATCTGGAACGGCTGGCAAGATCGGGGAGCAGGCCCTGGCCGCAGATTTCATCGAACACGTCCGTCTTGAGTGCCCGGCGCACCGGCCGGTCAGGCCACCATCGGGCGATGAGGCCGGCGTTGATGGCATCCGCGTGACGCCGCCAGAGCTTCCCCCCGGCCGGGGAATGATTGGCCACCTCGTTCCAGTAGCGGGCGTCAGGTCTCGTGCCTCCGGTGAGTCGTGGGGGCCGGGTCATGTTGTTGTCCCTGGCCTGGCCGTGCTGCTCGCCCGAAATCCCAGGACGGTCCTGGCTCGGTTGAAATCCCCACGGCTGAGTTCACCGGCAACCGTCAGAAGGCCGATGGCGACAGCGCTGCCGACGATCGCCTTGACGAGTAACCATGGTCCCTGGGTCGACCACCCGGCCGCAAGCGCGACCGTTACGACCGTGACGACGGAACTGCGGAGCGCGGAGCCCATCGGCGGTGAGATTCCCAAGGTCGCCCGGACCACCACGAGCGAGGCGCCGAGGCTGACTGACGCCGAGACGGCCGTCACAAGCGCCGCGCCGAACGGGCCATAGGCCGGCACCACGAGTGCGTGCGCGACCACAGCGGCTGGCAGGACGGGCCACAGGCACGTGCTCGCCAGCCTGGCGCGGTCGCCCGCGAGCAGGAGCGCGGTCGAGACCGAGACGAGCGCGAACGCGAGGCCGGCGATCACGAGCGGGCCTGCGAGCGAGGCGGCCGGTTCGAAGCCCGCCCCGTAGACGAACCGCAGAATCTCCGGCGCCGCGCCCACGAGCAGCCCCGCCCAGGGCATGAGGAGGATCGTCGCCCGGTATCCTTCGCGTCCCAGGCGCTCGGCGCTCTCGGGCTCGCGGCGGGCGTAGGCACTGGCCACCGAGGCCAGGAGCAGCGGCGTGAGGCTCATCGCGAAAAGACTCGGCGCCAACGAGAAGTTCTGCGCCGCGGCGTAGAACCCGGCCTCCTGCCCGCTGCCGCCCAGCAACTTGGTCGCGATGAGGCCGAGCTTGTCGATGAACCGCACGCCGAGGGCCACGACGAACATCGGGAGCGCGATGCGACCCACATGACGGAGCGGGAGACGGCCGCCCGCCCGCCACGGCACGCGTGCCAGGGCCTGGACCACCAGGTAGGCTGCGAGCGTGGAGACGACACTGCCGACGACAGCGCCGGCAATCGACCAGCCGGCCGCGACGAATGCAATCACGAAGATCGGCCTCGACACCGATCGAGCGGCGCCGGCGAGCGCCCGGGCCCCGTATCGGCCTCGCCCGGTCAGCACGTTGCGGCTGGCATTCGAGGCCGCCGCGATCGGCACCTCGAGGGCAAACCACTGCAGGAGCGGAGCGAGCTGTGGTTCGCTGAAGAGCGCGGCCAGCCGGCTGGCGCCAAGCCACAACAGAAGGCCCAGAGCCGCGCCGACTCCCGTTTGAAGTCGGACCAACGACGCCCCAACCGGTTTCCAGTCCGCCGATTCGCTCACGAGCTTGACGATCGTGCGGTTGAAGAGCGCCGCAATGGCCCACTCGAGCGTGACGACGAGCGACGCCGCGACGCTGTAGAGGCCGTAGCCGGCCGGTCCAAGTGACCGGCCGAGGTACGCGGCTGTGACGACGCCCGCCGGGATGAGGAGCCCTTCGGCGGCCAGCACCTTGATGGTGCCGCGCGCCAGCCCCTGCGCGCCCGCGACGTCGGGGCCGGTGCCGCTCATCGTGCCCGCTCGAGCGGCGCCAGGCTCCGTGACACAACGGCCGCGCAGGCCAGCGCGACGAGAATCACGACCAGCAGGATCGCCAGCGCATTGGCCGGTTCAAAGCGGCCCCCGAACGTCCGCAGGAGCCCGCCAAGCCCCGTGAGCGCGATGAACATCTCCCCGTTGACCATGCCCTTGACGGCGTAGAGGACGCCCACCCTCAGGCCGCCGGCGACGACCGGCCGGGCCTCTGGCCATCTGATCTTCCAGAACAGATCACGCTCGCGCGCACCGAAGGCCGTCGCCATGTCGAGCAACTGCGGCGAGGCATCCCGAATGCCAGCTTGCGTCGTCGCCGTGATGACGAACACGGCGCCCAGAAACACCGCGCCGACCTGCGTCAGCCGGCTCGCGCCGAACACGGTGAAGAGAACCGGCACGAAGACGAGGCTGGGCGCGGCGAGCAACGCATTGAGCCAGGGGTCGAGCGTCTGGCCGAGCCGAGCATAGCGTCCCATGAGCGCTCCGGCCCCGACGCCCAGGACCATCGCGAGCGTGAATCCGAGGACCAGGCTCATCAGACTGACCGCGAGGTTGGCCAGGATCGCTCCGGACATCGTCAAACGGACGAGAGCCGAGACGACCTCGGAGAACGGCGGCAGGAAGAAGGGCGTGGTGATGCGCGACACGACTTCCCAGAGGACGATCAGCATGGCCAGCGACCACGCCGGTATCGCGGAGGGTGCTCGAGTGTTCGCAGACCCGCTCACTGGTCCCCCTGCCGGTGGGGCAGCAGCCGGGCCCAAAGGTGCTCCTTGATCTCGACGAAGCGCGGGACGCCGCCGAGTCTCGGCGGGCGGGGTCTCGGCAGGCCGACGTCGATCACTTCTTCGACGGTGGCGGGCCGCGGTGAGAGCAGCACGATGCGGTCGGCCAGCCTGACGGCTTCGTCGACGCTGTGCGTGACGAAGACCACGGTCTTGCGGTGCCGATGGTGGAGGGCGAGCAGGTCACCCTGCAGGAGCCGGCGAGCCTGGGCGTCGAGCGCGCCGAACGGCTCGTCCATCAGCAGGATGGCCGGGTCCACCGCCAGCGCCCGTGCGAGTCCGACCCGCTGCTGCATGCCGCCGGAGAGCTGGGCCGGCAGACTGTGCTCGAAGCCGGTCAGGCCCATCGCGTCACTCAGTTCCCGCGCGCGGTCGAGCCTTGCCGCGAGCGGCGTGCCCCGCAGCTCGAGACCGAAGGCGATGTTGGTGAGGACGTCGGCCCACGGCAGGAGCGCAAAGTCCTGGAACACGACGCCGCGATCCGGGCCGGGGCCGGTCACCGGACGCCCGCCGACGAAGACCCCTCCCGAGTCGGGCTGCACCAGTCCCGCCAGCAGCCTGATGGCGGTCGTCTTGCCGCAACCGCTGGGGCCGAGGATGCACACGAACTCACGATCGGCCACCGACAACGTCAGGTTGTCCAGGACACGGATCGGCGCGGCGCCGCCGCCGGACGGGTAGGACTTGGAGCAGCGTCGGAATTCGATCACTCGACAATCGCTCCTGCGCGAACCGGGCCGAACCGCCGCTCCCATCGGGATGCGATACCGATGAGCAACACCGCCTCCGACATCACGACCAGCACGAGCGCATACACGCCGGCCGCATCGAAGTCGGCCTGGAAATCGAGAATCAGCTCGCCCAGTCCAACGGCGACGAGCAGCAGTTCGACCGAGATCATGCCGGAGACCGCCCTGGCGAGGCCGAGCCGCATGGCGGTGGCGAGGGCCGGCCTGGTGCCGGGGAGCAGAACGTGCCGCCAGATCTGCCGCTCGGTCGCGCCAAACGATCGCGCCATGTCGACGAGCCTGGGATCGAGGCGCGCGACGCCGGCCCTGACCGTCACCACGATGACCGGAAGGGCGAAGACGGCCACGATGACGGCGCGGGTGAGGAGACCGAAACCGAACGCCATGAGGATGAGCGGCATCACGGCGGACTTTGGCGTGACGAGCATGAGGTTCAGGTGCACGCCGAGCCAGCGATCGAGCGTCGTGAATCGACCGGTTGCCAGGCCGAGCGGAACACCCACCGCGACCGCCAAAGGCAGGCCTGCCATGAGCGACTGGTTGCTGATCCAGACCGCGCGCCAGAGCTCGGCAGACGTGAGGAGCCTTCCGAGCGCCAGGAACGTGGCCGAGGCGGTCGGGAGGAGGAACGAATCCGAGAGCCGGGCACCCACCTCCCAGATGGCACCGACGGTGGCGATGAGCGCGAGTGACACGGCGACCTGTCGGGAACGGCCGGCGCTCATGGGGCCCCCGGAATTCGCTTGACCCGCCGGGCGTCCGGGCCGCGCAGGTTCTCTCGCGCCTGCTCCAGGTGAGACAGGTCCACCAGGTCGTCGGCGCCGACGTTCGGTGCGAGCTGCCCGTGACGCTGAAGGAACTGGAGTGACTCGGCCACCGACCCAGTCGAGAGTCCGCCGTCGGGGCTCCAGAGTTGCGACGACACGTACGCCGCAGCACTTCGGGGCCAGATTGACGAGGCGCCCACGGTTCGATTCGCCTCGGTGACGAGCACCGCCGAATCGGAGAGCGCCAGGCGATTCGCCTCGATTCTCGCGCCGAGATACACCTGCACGATTACCGGGTAGCTCTCCACGAACCGCCGGTTGGCGTGCACGCCGGACGTCCGGACGTTCGGCCACCGCCGGCCGAACTCCTGCGCGAGCCTGAATCGGCCCGGCGCCTGCGCGTCGAGCCAGATCCACTGGTTCAGCTCGAGGACCGCGGCGTCGAGCCCGCCGGAGAGCAACGCGGCGGCGCGGTTGCTGGATCTCGCGATGGCGATCTTCCCGACGCTCGCGTCGGGACAGGACTCGGCGAGAAACGTGTCGAGGAGCGCGGTGCCGCCGGCGCCGGGGCCCTGAATGCCGACGGTCCGGCCGCGCAGGCTCTCGCATCCGGCGATCTCGGATCGCGTGACGAATGTGTGCACGTCACCGACGTGCTCCATCAGGGTCACCACGTTGGCGCCCTTGGCGCGCGCAGCCCAGAAGGTGCGCAGGGCCCCGTGGGCCACGTCGACGTCGCCGCGTGACAGCGCTTCGGCCGCCTGCTCGGTCTGCGAGAAGACCACCACGTCGATCCGGTAGCCGCGGGCGCGCAGTTGCTCGTGCGCGATGACCGACGGGACATCGTCGAAGTCCATCGCGCCCGCGTAGGCGACACGGATGACCGGACCGGTCGTCCGTGGCCCGGCCGCGCAGCCGGCGACGCCCAGTGCGAGTGTGAGCGCCGACACCGCGCGCAGGGAGGAGAGCATATGCGAGTAACCGCGACACTCGAGTCGCCGCGGTGCTTGATTCTACCTGTCCCGCGGGGGAAGGGGACCGTGCGTGATCGTTTCCGGGCTGAGCGCCGTCAGATCGACGTGCGTGCCGAAGAAGCCGAGCGTGGCTTCGACCCGTGTCCGCGAGAGACCGCCGCCGCGCCACCAGGCTTCGGCATCGATGTACTTCCGAGCGACATCTTCCCAGTCGTCAGACGGACCGAGGATTGCCAGCGCGCGCGCCGCCAGGGCGTCCACACGGCGAACGCCGTCCGCGGCCGCCCGGGTAGCCTGTAGGTAAGCGGCCAGATCGCCAGGGTGGGTTGCCGCCCAGCGCTCGTTCGCAAAGACGCCAACGACGACCAGGTCCGGCCACGACATCGAGAAGTCTGCCAGAACGGTGAAACGTCCGGGCGCGAGGCGTTCGAGCCTGACAATCTCGCCGACCTTCAGCACCGCCGCGGCGACGTGGCCCGAGAGGAGGGCCGCCAGCCGGTTGTCAGACTGCTGGATGAACGCAAGCCTGGCCTCGCTGTCCGGACACTCGGCGTCAAGCCAGGCCTCGGCAAACACAGCGGAAGCCGCCCCCGGGCTCTGAACGGCAAGGCTCGCGCCGTCGAGGCTTCTGCAGGAGCTCCCGGACCGACCGACAAGTCGGTGCGGGTTGGCGACGTGTTCGCCGACGAGCCGGATCGGGGCACCCTTCGCCGCGGCAGCGAGGTACGTCGTAACCGCACCGATGCCGATGTCGGCGTCGCCCCGGGCCAGCGCCTCGGCCGCAAGCGCCGAGAGTCGATACTCGCTTCGCTCGATGCGATAGCCCTGCGCTTCCAGCATCGCGTGCCCGTCGAGGGCCGGGATGTCATCGAAGTCGGCGATACCGGTGTTGGCGATCCGGATGAGGCCTCCCGGCTCGGCGGGTCTCCCGCCACAGCCGGCGACTCCGAGCACGGCCATCGAGGCCCCGGCTGCGGTGAGGCCAACCGACCGAACCCAACGCCTCACCGGTCCGACCTCCCCGGTTGGGGGACATGGAGCGCGTGTATCTTGCCTACGCGCGTGACATGCGGGTCGCGCCTCACGACCTGGAGCGTGCCGCCGTTCTGCCAGATGGTGGCCATCATCCGGTTGCCTCTGCCGTGGGAGCCAAGTTCATCGAGCACGGTCCGTACGAGTTCGGCAGGCTCGCGAAGGGGCACGCGCGGGCTCACGACGAGGCTCACGCGAGTCAGGCCGCCCTCCTCTTCCTCCACGAACTGGTAGTCGGTGGCATCGCCGCCAAAACGGCTCGGCAACACGCGCTCGACCAGATCGAGCAGGTCCGCGCCGACGAAGTGCATGCCGTCGGTCGTGAGCTTCTCGTAGCTGCGAATCGTGTGGAGGTGATCGGTGAATCCGAGCGCCTCCCAGGCGCAGCCGCAGGGCCGCGCCGATCGCACCGCGTAATCGCCCAGTTCCACGTTGAGCAGGATCTTTGGTGCGTGTGGCAACAAGCTGGTGACGAACAGCCCCGGCAGCGGCTCGCCCGGACCGCGGCTGACGGGGCGTTCGAGCAGGGCCACTTTGTCGGTGGCGACATGTACCTCGTCGGCCGTCTCCGGGTTTCCGCAGGCGTGTCCGAGCCGGCCAACTTCGGCGAGTGAGTAGTGGCAGGCAGCCTGGCACCCGGCGGCGGAGAAAACCGCGATCTTGCCGGGTGAGAGCGGTTCGCCGCCGGTGCGGAAGAAGGTGCCGGAGATGTCGAGACCACCGTCGCGGGCGGCGAGGCAGACGCGCACCGAGGAGGCGGCGTTTGAATCGAAGAAGGCCGCGCGACCCTCCGCAACGCGCGCGGCCAGCCAGCGGGCGACCCGTTCGGCCTGGAGGGGCGGCACGTGCACCGGCGCCGGAAGGGCGCCCGGTGACCGTCGCGAGACGAGAAGCACCGCCTGAAGCAGCGCCGAATGGCGCCAGTCGGAAAGACGGACGGGCGGGATCTGCGAGAACCACTGGCTCACCGGACGGCCGATGCGCGCAAACCGCAGGCAGATCTTGAGTCCGGCCGACCCGGGCGGCACGGGGCGCCAGATCGCCAGGGGCCGATCCTGGATCGGCAGGCTCCTCATCACCACCGTGTCGTAGGCGGCTTCGTGTTCGACCAGCCGCAGGTCGTTGATCACCCGGGCACCGGGACTTCGGGAGCCTCCGGTCGTGGCCTCGAAATACCGGGAGAGCAGGGGATTGTCGAACGACGAGGGCTGCACATCGAGGCTGAACGACCCGCGTCGAATCGGCCGTCGGCCCTTGAATTCATCGAGGCTCAGATGAACTCCGGCGGCATGAAGCGCACCGAGGGAGCCTTCCACCCCCTCGCGCTCGATCAGGCGCACGAGGTCGCCGCGCTCGACACCGGCGTGTCGCAGCAGCTGGCGGTAGGGACTCCGGGGGTTGGCGAAGACCGATCGATCCAGGAGCGAGACCCACCCGGAAGACCGCTCGGCCAGGCTGGTCCGGAGGATGTCGTCGGCGCCGGTGAGCGGCGGGGCCGCCAGAAACTGATGCAGACCGCCGAGGAATCGTCCGGCCGTGCGAAGTTCGCGCGGGAGCGAGGTGATCGGCATGAGGGGCGCGCCGCCCGCGTGCGATACGCAGGCCCGAACGCCGGCCTCATCCTACACCGGCCCGATCAGCGCCGCTCGATGACGACCCGGCCGGAGAAGCTCGACATCGTGACGACCGCGCCGCCATCACCGATCGTGCCGACCAGTTCGCGGGGCTCTTCCCTGATGATGGTGAGGCCCAGGCCGGCACTCGGCACGATACGGCCGATGAACGTGCTCGCGCGCAGTTCGAGGCCCGACCCGCTGAGCACAATGAGCTTGACCTCGCCCGTGTGGCTGCGCAGTTCGTAGCGTCCGTCGGCCACGATGTGTCCGGCGTACTCGACGTTACCAGCGGTGCTCGTCACCTCGGCGCGCCCCGTCGACGCGTTTCGGGCCGTGACGTTGCCGGTGACGGTGCCCACCAGGAGGCGGCGGGCCTTGACCACCTCCAGGCTCACTTCGCCGGCAATCGTCCCGGCTTCGAGGGTGCCGTCGCTCTCGACGTTGGCGAGGTCGACCCGGCCGGTAGCCGAGCGGGCGCGGCTCAGGCGGCGTGCATCCCTGATGTCGATGTTGCCAGTGGTCGTCGTGGCGTTCAGCTCTCCGGCAACCCCGACTGCCTCGATGTTCCCGGAAAGCGAGCGGATGGTCATGCTCGTTCCGGCCGGAGCCAGAACTTCATAGGCCACCGAGACGGAGTACGGCGCGTTGCGTTCCACCGGATGCGCGCTCTCCACTGTGGCTCGATTCGCGCCCTCGTCGACCTGAACGCTGACGTGTTCGAGGCCGCGGCGGGCATCGGCTTCGGTTCGGCCGCGGGCCCTGCGAACGATTTCCAGTCTGACGTCCCGGCCTTCACCTACGCGAACGACGATGTCGCCCGTCAGGTTGCTGAGCGCGAGCGTGCCATTGGGGCCAAGGGCCAGCTCACGCGTCTCGCGCTCGACGACTTCGGCGCCAAGCCGCTGCCGGCCGCTCCCGGCGCGGACCTCCTGGGCATCGGCGCGCGGGGCCGCTCCGACAAGGCATGCCGTCGCGAGCGCCGCGGTCGTCAGTATTCGCACTCTCATCACGCGTAACCTCATGGCTGGCTAGGAGCTCCGACCTGAACCCGTTGCGGAAAGGGCGGCGCCAGGGTCGCCTTTCCGGATTTCATTCATCAGCACGACGGTGGCCTGAAGCAGGCCGACCTTCTGTCGGAGCGCATCGAACAGGCTGTCGCGGGCCGGCTGGCTGTTCGGGTTCTCCGCGAGGGCCGCCCGGCTCTCGGCGATGGCCTGGTCCACCACGCCCAGGTTCTCGCGAAGCGTGGCCGTGACGGCCGGCTCGACCGGCAGGTCGCCGGCGGCCGCCATCGACTCGAGCGTGGCGATCGCGCGCTCGTAGTGCTGCATGGCGAGATCGAGCTCGGCAGTGACGACGTCGGCCGATGCGGCCTCGGCCGGGGCGCCCGACTCGTTTGCCGGCGACGGTTGCCGGCCAAGCATCCACAACCCGAACGTCGCAATCACCAGGGCCGCGGCCAGGCCCAGCCATTGCGCGCTCGCGCGCCGGCCTGATGCGGCGGCGGCCGGCGGCACCGGCAGCCCTGTGTCGAGCCGGACCTGTCCTGCGACTTCGAGCCAGACATGTGCGGGAGGCTCCACCGCTCCAAGGCGGCGAGCCTCCGTCCGGATTGCAGCGAGGTCGTCGGCAAGCCCGCGGCAGAGGGCGCACGTTGAGACGTGCTGCCGCACCGCCTCCCGCCCGTCCGGCTCGAGCTCGTCGTCGATCCAGGCGCTGAGCCTGGTCCGCACGTCCTGGCAGTTCATCATGACTCTCTCATCGCCCCGGTGCCTGCCGGCCCGGCAAGGAGGGCTCGCAGGCGCATCCTGGCCTTGTGCAACTGCGACTTCGACGTGCCGTCCGAAATGCCGAGCAGCTTCGCAATCTCCCGATGCTCGCATCCCTCCACGTCGTGCAGCACGAAGACCACCCGGCATCCGGGTGGCAGCATCGCGAGGGACTTCTCGAGATCGAGCCGGTCAATCACTCCCAGAATCGCACCAGCCCCCGGGCTTTCGGTCTGCGGCTCCTGGACGAGCTCGGCCGTCATCGCCGCCCATCGCGCCCCGCGGCTTCGAAGGTAATCGAGGCACTGGTTCGTGGCCAGTCTGAACAGCCAGGTGCCGAGCGACGACTGCCCACGATACAGGCCGAGCTTCCGATGGGCCGTCAGGAAGATCTCCTGGAGCAGATCCTCCGCCTCCTGCCGTCCGACCATCCGACACGCCAGACCGAACAGGCGGGGAGCGTGAGCGCGGTAGAGCTCCTCGAATGCGCCCGGGACCTGCGCCTGGCAGCGCCGGGCGAGCTCGACGTCTGGCTCCCAGCCTCCGATGCCTGTCGAAGGTTTAGACGGGGTCATCCCGACCTCGGGTTGCCCTGTGTCCACAGGGAAAGGAGACGAGCCCATCGGCCTGGAAAGTTCAGGTGCCGACGACGAGCCCCCCGTCGACGGCGATCACTGCGCCGTGCACGAACCGCGCCCGATCGGATGCAAGCCAGACGTAGACCTCCGCAACCTCGTCGACCGTACCCAGCCGCCCGAGAGGCGTCTGCCGGACGACGCGAGCCAGAACCTCGGCCGGAACCGAGCGGGCCATCTCGGTATCGATGAACCCTGGCGCCACGGCATTGACCCGGATGCCGTGCCGCCCGAGCTCCCTGGCCCATGTCTGGGTCAGCCCGACCACACCCGCTTTTGACGCCACGTAGTTCGTCTGGCCGTAGTTGCCGTGCCAGGCGACCACCGACGAGGCGGAGAGCACGACGCCAGACCCCGTCCGGATCATGTGGGGCACGACCGCGCGGGTCGCGAGAAACACGCCCTTCAGATTGACGTCGAGGACGGCGTCGAAGTCGTCCTCGCCCATCACGCCGGCCACCGCGCCCTCGCGCCACTTGACGAGCTGGGCGTCGCGGAGGATGCCGGCGTTGTTGACGAGCACGTCGATGCGGCCCCAGCGGGCCATCGTGTCGTCGACGGCCGCGGCGACCGAACGGCTCGAGGTGACGTCAACTTCCGCGGGGACGACCTCCCCGGCCGACCCGGCGCGCGGCCGAGGAGGCCCCGGAACGGTGTCCCACGCCGCCACGAGGGCGCCCTCGTCAGCAAAGCGCGCCGCCGTGGCGCAGCCGATGCCGCGGCCTGCGCCCGTGACGACGACGACCTTGCCCTGGAGGCTCGTGTCCGTCATGGTCGATTGACCCTCCGGGCACGGCCGGTCCACCGGTGTTCGTCGAACCGCCGGATTCGCCGCCCGCGCACCGTCAGCCCTTCCGCTCGGAGCAGATCCGCCTTGAGCGACTCCACGCCGCCGTACCCGCCCAGACTGCCGCCGGCCGCCACCACTCGGTGGTAGGGCAGTCCAGGGATCGTCGCGCGGCTCATGATGGCGCCGACGGCCCGGGCCGCGCCGGGGCGGCCGGCCAACCTGGCCACGTCGCCGTAGGTGACGACCTTGCCGGCCGGAATCCGGCGGACCACGCCCAGCACGCGCGTGACGAAACGCCGATCCGACGGCGGGGCCATGGTCAGAAGACCACGCGGACGCCACCGGTGACCCGCAGGCCGCCGGTGTCAATCGTGACGCGATTGCCCTCGAGGTCCTCGACGTCCACGGAGGCCCCCGACCAGCGGAGGCGACCGTCGAAGCCGACGCGCGCGCCCGCTTTCCAGGTGACTGACATGCCGACGTGCCCACCCCAGGCCCGGCCCGTCGATTGATCGCCGCTCACTTCGGTCACGTCGATGGTGTCGAACGGGAATGTGTAGCTGATTCGGAACGTGTCGCTCGCCAGAGCCTGTGTGAGAGAGGTACTCGAAGGGCCGCCCGAGAGCACCACCAGCCAGCGCGACGATTCATGGATGGCGACAAGACCTTCGATCAGGATCTCCCGCGTCGTCTGCCTGGTCGGCGCTCGAGCGAGCGCGGTCGTAGGTTGATCGAAAAGAAAAGGGTTGGGCAGCGTGATTTCAGATGCGAGCGTGCCGTCGGCCGTGGAGACCACGAAGGACCCTCCGGCGCCGAGGCGCTTCCACAGCCAGACGCCGCCGCCCGCTTCGAAGACAAATGCGCGGTTGAGCTCCACGCGGGTGTCGATCCGGCCGGTTTCCGCAAAGAGCGGGAACGTGATGCCGTAGTCGAAGCTGCCGTTCGAGAGCAACGCGCCGGCCCCGACGGTCAGAAACGCGCGCAGCGGTCGGGCCGTTGGGGGCGGATCGGCCGGACGCGTCTGGGCGGCGGGCGATGAAGGGAAGACAGCGAGCAGCAGGACGGGGGTGATGAGCCTGCGGGCCATCATCATTGCACCCCCACCGCGTTCCACGCCTGGATGATGGCGGATTCCTGAACGCTGCCCGCTCCGAACAAGTCGCGGGCCGACTGGATCGTGGCCGCGCGGGCCTCGGCGAACGTGGCGCTCGGTGTCAGCAGCCCCGTGAACGCCCGGAAGAAGATGCGTTCGATCTGGTGGCGCAGGTCGAGTCCGACGCCCTGGACGACACTGCCATTGCGGTGCGTGCCGCCGACGACCGCCAGGTAGAACGCGTGATTGGCGATGCCCGAATTGATGTGAACGCCGCCGTTGTCGCTCGTGCCCGTGTAACGGAGGTCGTAGTGGTCCGGATGGCCGAAGGTGCGCGGGGCGGCCATCGACCGGATGGCGCCGCCGCCGGTCCGGACGTCCTCGCCGAGCAGCCAGTCGGCCTGCCCGAGGTTCGGGCCCGGCTGCTGCCATTCGAATTCGGTTGCCGTGCCGATGATGTCGGAGAACGCTTCGTTGAGCGCCCCGGACTCGTTCCTGTAGATCAGGCCCGACGTCGCGGACGTGACGCCGTGGGCCAGTTCGTGCGCCACGACGTCGAGTGCGGCGTAGTTGCGGTTGCTCGACCCGTTGCCGACACCGAAGAAGACCCTCCGGCTCGAGTAGAACGCATTGTTGAAGTAAAGCGGGAACTGGCTGCTGAGCGCGGCATAGTCTTCGGGGTTGGCCAGGTTGACGAACAGCGAGATCGGCGGGCTGGTCCCGTCCTGGTGGGAACCGTGCACCAGCCGCAGGTAGTCGAGGCTCAGTCCGGCGTAGGCATGCGCTGAGCTGACCGCCCGGTCGGTCCACGTGTTGTCAGCATCACGGGCGATCTCCGACGTGCCGGCCTGCGAAATGCCGATCTGTACGTCGCGCGTGCGGTACGGGTCTCCGCGCATGTCGTAGGTCGTCGTGTTGGTCCTGCGCAGCCGGTCGATCGCGAGGTATCCGTTCGGGGTCTTCTCGACGCTGAGCTTCAGGCGTTCGCCGACGGTGCCGGTGCCGATGCCGACTTCGCCCTCGGTCCTCACCTGGGTCCAGGTGTCGTCGTACTCGAGGACGAGCGCGCCGGTCGAGGCGTCGATGAAGAGTCTTCGCTCGTGTCCGTCGGCGAGCGACGTGACCCGCGCGGTCCAGGTCAGGCGGTAGCCGGCGCCGGTCGGCAGCACCATCAAACGCACGCCGTCGTCGACGACGAGCGGGCCGTTACCGGCCGTCGCGAGCAGCCTGACCGGCTGACTCGCTTCCGAGCCGTGGCGCCACATCGAGGTTCACATCCCCATGCACGGTGCCGAGGATTGACACGGCCGAACCAGCTTCGTCGAGCTGGCGGGTCAGGCCTCCGCCGAAGACCGGGACGCCGCGGTGGAACTCTTCGAATCGCTCGAGCGTCCGGCCGGGTACGAACCTGTCGGGTTGGCGCGACACGGTGATGAGCCTGCCGGAGCCGACCCAGTCGGTGACGGTGCGGTCCCAGGCGGCGAGCGTCTGGCGATCGGCGATGGCTGACGTTCCCGTCAAGGGCGTCGTTGCCAGCACGCGCTCCGGCTGCGAGCCGGCTTGGCCCCACGCTCCAAACAGCCCGATGCTGATGAGCGCGACGACACGTCCGGGCGATGGCATGGGGGTCCTCCTGGCAGGCGGGCGTGTCGATCCTACTCCCCCGGTGAGAGAGCGTCTACGGCAATCGAGTCGTCATCGGCGCCGGGCCCAGAAGCAGATGGCAGACAGGGTGAGGTTCCACGCCGCGCAGCCAGCGAGGTACCAGCGGGGCATCAGCTCGTCGGAGAGCCCGCCCGGACGGTGAGCCAGATCGACGAGCGCGTGCGCGAGCAGGGCCACGGCCGCGATGAGCAGGCCCGTCCGCGGTTCGCGCAGGAGGACGAGTCCAGCCAGGAGCAGGTAGAGAACAGCGATGGTCACATCGAGGGTGCCGAGCGGCACGGCGGCGCGGCCGGCCGCAAATCCGATGGCGGGCGCGCCCACCAAAACGAGGAGCACGGCTGCCCACTGGGCGAGCCGCAGTTCGCCGATGAGGCGTTCGGGTTGTGACGGGTCGGCGCGGCTGACCCGCCAGGCGAAGGCGCCGAACGCCGAGGCGGACAGCACGGCGGCCGAGAGCAACAGACGGGCCGTGTCGGTCATCGTTTCCCACTATACTTGCCCGCGCCGGGAGTCCAATGACGAGCAGTGGCCCATCCTCTCAATCTCTCCGTCTGGCGGCCGTCGGCGTCACGCTTTTCTGCGCCGCGGGCGCCTTCCTGCTCGGCGACGTGGCGCCACCGGCCGTGCGCGGATGCGTCGGTGTCGTTGGCTTTCTCGCATTCGTCGCCTCGTTCTCGTCGGACTTGCGCAGGGTCAACTGGCGCACGGTTGGTTGGGGCCTGGCCCTGCAGGTCGGCCTCGCACTGCTCATCCTGCGTTTCGAAGTCGGTGGCCGTCGTCCGGTCTACGAGCTCTTTCAGACCGTCGCCGGAGGGGTTCGCCAGTTCCTTGCGCTGACCAACGCCGGGACGCAAATGGTCTTCGGGGACCTGGCCAACCCGGCGGCGATGGAAGGCGCCGGGTTTGCCAACGGGTTCGTCTTCGCGTTTCAGGGCCTGCCGGTCATCATCTTCGTCTCCGCGTTCTTCACGCTGCTGTACTACTTCGGCATTCTCCAGTTCGTCGTCCGCCTGATGGCCCGCGTGATGATGGTGCTCATGCGCACGAGCGGCGCCGAAACGCTCTCGGCCGCCGCCAACGTATTCATGGGGCAGACCGAAGCGCCGCTCATCGTCAAGCCGTACGTCGTGCGGATGACGCAGTCGGAGCTGCTCGCGATGATGGTGGGCGGGATGGCCACGATCGCGGGCAGCGTGATGGCGATCTACATCGCGCTCGGTGCCGATCCGGTCGCGATTCTCACGACGAGCGTGATGGCGGCGCCGTGCGGGCTCTACCTGTCGAAGATTCTCCTGCCCGAGACCGAAGAGCCCGAGACCGTCCGGCACACGGAGACCACGGCCGAGCGGTCACACGCCAACGCCGTGGATGCGCTCGCGGCCGGCGCGTCGGACGGCACCGTGCTCGCCATCAACGTCGCCGCGATGCTCATTGCCTTCCTCGCCTTCCTCGCGCTGGCGGACTATGGCCTCGGGCTCATCTACCCGGGGCTGTCGCTTGCGAAGATCTTTGCGGTGATCTTCGCGCCGGCCGCGGTGATGATGGGCGTGCCCATGGCGGAAGTGCCCGTCGTGGCCGACCTGCTCGGCACCAAGCTCGTGGCCAACGAGTTCGTGGCGTACCTCAAGCTCACGACCGAGTACGCGGACATCAGCCGTGAGTCGCTCGTGCTCTCGACGTATGCGCTCACCGGCTTTGCCAACGTGGGGTCGATCGGCATACTGATTGGCGGCATCGGCGGCATGGCGCCCACCCGGCGCGGCGACCTCGCCAGGCTGGGAGGCAAGGCGCTCCTCGGCGGTTTCGTCGCGACGATGATCAACGCGGCAATCGCGGCGATGCTGCTCTGAGGTTGGGCGGCCGGGGAATCACGGGTGGCGGGCGGTGATGGCGACCTACGAACGCGTCGAATCGGCGGCCGGGTTCCTGCGGGACCGTGTTGGCGAGCGGGCCGATGTGGCCGTGATCCTCGGATCCGGTCTCGGGGCATTTACCGAACGCCTGGGCGACCAGACCGAGGTCGCGTATGGCGAGATCCCGCACTGGCCCCCGGTTGGCGTCATCGGCCACGAGGGCCGGCTGGTGGCCGGAGAGCTCGGCGGGCGACGCGTGCTGGCGCTCTCGGGGCGGGCGCATCTCTACGAAGGTCACGAGCCGGACCGCGTGACGTTCGGCGTGCGGGTGCTCGGCAGGCTGGGTGTGCCCGCGCTCGTGCTCACCAATGCGGCCGGGGCGATCAATCTGGCCTTGGCTCCGGGCATGCTCATGGTCATCGACGACCACATCAATCTGACGGGAATCAACCCGCTGACCGGCCCGAACGACATCCGCTTCGGACCGCGTTTTCCGGACATGAGTG
Organism: uncultured Acidobacteriota bacterium; assembly: GCA_963752045.1. Lineage (GTDB taxonomy): Bacteria > Acidobacteriota > Vicinamibacteria > Vicinamibacterales > SCN-69-37 > DATKDF01. Next base: position 965,838 of record CAVVWN010000008.1, read on the forward strand.
AGGTGTACTCCGCCCGTCTGCGCCGGCTGGCCGACGAGGCCGCGCGGGCCGCGCAGATCGACCTCGCTCACGGCGTCTACCTGGCGGTGCCCGGACCGAGCTACGAGACGCCGGCGGAAATTCGCGCGTTCCGTGGCCTTGGCGCCGACGCGGTGGGGATGTCGACCGTTCCCGAGGCGATCGTGGCCCGGCACATGGGGCTCGAGGTGCTCGGCATGTCGTGCATTTCGAACATGGCCGCGGGCATTCTGCCGCAGCCGCTCGCGGCCGATGAGGTCGTTCTGGCGGCCGCGCGCGTCGGACGCGCGTTCGGCGACGTCCTGGAGCAGACGATTGCGAGACTCTGACCTGCGGCGCCTCGTGGCGGCGGCGCGGGCCGCGAGGAAGCACGCCGCGGCCCGCGAGTCGGGGTTCCGCGTGGGCGCTGCGCTCGCCGCCGGCGATGGGCGGATCTTCACGGGCTGCAATGTCGAGAACGCCACACTCGGGCTCACGGTGTGCGCCGAGCGCGTGGCGTTATGGAAGGCGCTCTCGGAGGGAGTCCGCTCGTTCTCCGCGCTTGCGGTCGTCGCGCAGCCGGCCGAGCCCACGCCGCCCTGCGGCGCCTGCCGGCAACTGCTCTGGGAATACTGCGGCGACATTCCGGTGGTGCTGGCCAACCTGCGTCGCCTGACGGCACACCACACGCTGGGGGAACTGTTGCCTGCGCCGTTCGATCGGCGCTTCCTTCGCAAGGGGCGCGCTCGGCGGCCGCGGCGGCGCCCCTGACCGGTCACCTGCCGGCGAGCAGGCGATCCTCAAACGCGTAATCGATCGACCGTCGAGGCTGGGTTGCGTACCAGCGGAATCCGGCGTCGAGTGCCGTCGCAAGCGGTGTCGGGGTCACGCCAAGGACCCGCATCGCTTTTTCGCCCGACTCGGTGAACGGGGGGAGGTCCAGGTACTCACCGAAGTACAGATTGGGGCCCACGAGCGCGCCGCCGGCGGCCTCGATCGACGCGCGGGGCACCGACACCAGCCGGGGTGCGAGGCCGGCCGCTCGGGAGAGCGCTTCGATGAAGCTGCGCTGCGTCAAGCGCTCCGTGTGCGCGATGTTGAACGCCTCACCAACCGCTTCAGGCGCCGTCGTCGCGCGGATGCACGTCTCGGCCACGTCATGAACGTAGGCCCACTGCATCGGTGCCCCGCCGCCGTCCGGGAGGACGATCGGGCGGTTGTCGGCCAGGCGGTCCCAGAAGAACTGCTCGCGATAGAAGGGCTGTCGCGGCCCGTGGACGAAGGGAGGGCGGACGGTCACGACCGGAAAACCGGACTGGTCGTGCAGCCGGAACAGGGCGCGCTCGGCCGAGGCCTTGTGAACGGCGTACAGGTCCGGCGCATCGTCGCCGACGAGCGGCTCGTCCTCACGGTGATCGAGTCCCGGCCCGTACGCGGCGATGCTCGACATGAACACGTAGCGATGCAGCCGGTCGCCGCAGGCCCGTGCCGCGGCCTCGACCTCGCTGGCCGTCGTGCCGTGCTGCCAGTCGTAGGCCAGATCGAACACGACGTCGAAGCGCTCGCGTCGCAGCAGGGCTGCGACGGCCGTGACGTCCCGGCGGTCCGCCTGGAGGTTGCCGACGTCTGGACCCAGATCGTGGTGGTCGCGCCGGTGAAGGATCCATACGTCATGGCCACTGTCGACGAGACGTTCCACGATGGCCCGTCCCATGAACTGTGTGCCGCCGATCACAAGGGCCTTCATTGCCGGCATGATAGCTGATTGACATATCCTTGTCGGATGCTTCCGACGATCGAACGGCAGCCCGACGCGGTGGTCATGGTCGACCAGCGCAAGCTGCCGGGCAAGGAGCTCTACGTTCGCTGCAAGACGGCCGCTGAAGTCGCCCGCGCCATCAAGACGATGGTGATTCGGGGGGCGCCGGCCATCGGCGTGGCTGCGGCGATGGGGATTGCGCTGGGCATGCGGCGCAGCAAGGCGACGGGCACCAGGCAGTTCGCGGTCGAATTCACCGGTTTGTGCGAGCTCATGGCCAGCACGCGGCCCACGGCCGTCAACCTCTTCTGGGCCATCGACCGGATGAAGCGGGCGTTTGGCGAGGCCGCCAAGGCCGGGCTGTCGGTCGCCGAGCTCCAGGATCACCTCGAGCGCGAGGCGCAGGCCATCCATGATGAGGACGTCGCAAGCTGCCGCGCGATGGGCCGCTTCGGCGCCGAGGTCGTGCCCGATGCCGCGCGTATCCTCACGCACTGCAACGCGGGCGCACTGGCCACGGCCGGATACGGCACGGCGCTCGGCGTGATTCGTGCCGCGGCCGAACAAGGCAAAGTCGCGCAGGTCTTTGCCGACGAGACGCGGCCGTTCCTGCAGGGAGCCAGGCTGACCGCCTGGGAGCTCGTCCGCGACCACATTCCGACGACCGTCATCACCGAGAGCATGGCGGGGCCCCTGATGCGGCAGGGCGGCATCGACCTGGTCGTCGTTGGCGCGGACCGGATAGCGCGCAACGGCGACGTGGCCAACAAGATCGGGACCTACACGGTTGCGATGATGGCTCGAGCCCACCGGATCCCGTTCTACGTGGCCGCGCCGCTCTCGACGATTGACCTCACGACCGAGAGCGGCGCCGCGATTCCAATCGAACAGCGGAGTGCCCGCGAGATCACCCATCTCGGCGCGATGCAGCTCGCGCCCGAAGGCGCCAGCGTCTGGAATCCGGCCTTCGACGTCACCCCTGCGGAACTGGTGACCGGTATCATCACCGAGAAGGGTGTCGCCAGCTCGCCGTACGAGACGAGTCTCGCGGCGTTGTTCGGGGACTAGCGCCCAGCGCCCAGAGCGCCAGGCCAGAGCCCAGAGCCCAGAGCCCCATGATCGTTCTAGGCATCGAGACTTCCTGTGACGAGACCGCGGCGGCCGTGGTCGAGACGACCGGTGACCCCGCGCGCCCGTGGCGGATGCGGTCGAACGTCATCGCCTCACAGGCCGCGATTCACCGTGAGTGGGGCGGCGTCGTGCCCGAGATCGCCTCGCGGCAGCACGTACGCGACATCTGCGGCGTGGTCGAACGTGCGCTCGACGAGGCCGGCGCGACCTGGCGCGGGATTGACGCGCTCGCGGTGACCCAGGGGCCAGGCCTTGTCGGCTCGCTTCTCGTGGGCGTGGCATTTACAAAGTCGCTCGCCGCTGCCCTCGCGAAGCCGGTCGTCGGCGTGCACCATCTGGCCGGACACATCGAGTCGATCGTGCTCGAGCATGGCGAGATGCCGATGCCGGCCATCGTGCTCGTCGTCTCGGGTGGCCACACCAGCCTCTACTGGATTCCAGAGCCCGGCCGGTACACGCTCGTCGGGCGCACCCGGGACGACGCGGCTGGTGAGGCGTACGACAAGGTCGCGAAGCTCCTTGGCCTCGGGTATCCGGGTGGCCCGGTGATCGACCGGATGGCGCGCGACGGCAATGACCAGGCGGTCGCGCTTCCGCGGCCGCGCTTCACTCATGCGGACCGGAACCCGCCGCCAACGGATCTGGCCTCCGGGGCATTGCCGCCGGGCCTCGACAAGCCGGCGGAGTTCTCGTTTTCGGGTCTCAAGACGGCTGTCGTCCGCCATCTCGCGTCGCGCGGGGTGGAGGTCGCGACCGGCCTCACGGTGCCGACCGATGCCGGCCCTCTCTCCCGGCAGGAGGTTGCCGACTTCTGCGCGAGCTTTCAGCGGGTGGTCGTGGAGTCGCTCGTTGAGCGCACGTTTGACGCGGCGCAGAGGCTCGGCGCCCGGAGCATCGGTATCGCCGGCGGCGTGTCGGCCAACAGCCGCCTCCGGAGCGACGCCCTCGCGCGCGGCGAGCGCGAGGGCATTCCTGTACTCATCCCGAGGCTGGCGCTGTCAACCGACAACGCTGCGATGATCGCTGCGGCCGGGCTTCGCAGGCTTGCCCGGGGTGAACGGGCACCGCTCGACTTCAACGCCCAGGCGTCCCTCCCCATCGCGTGATGGACCCCATGGATCTCGTGCGCGATTTCTACCGCGCGGTCAATCGCGGTGATGCGGCCGCGGTCGCCGCGTTTTACCATCCGTCCTGCATCGCAGAGCACGTGTTCACGGGTGATGCGGGGACGTACCACGGGCGGGCGGCCATCGCTGCCCGCTGGCTTTCTGAACTTCAGACGTATGCGGGCGCCCTTCCGGGCGGAAACCGGGTGGATGTCCGACGCATCGCGGGCATCGAGACCGGATGGGGTTGGGTCAGAAGCGAATGGCTGGCGGCGGTTGCCCCGACGGACGGACCGTCCGCATGTTTCTCGGCCGGCCACTCCCACTTCTGGATCGAAGAGGGGCTCATCGTCAGGCATCGGAGTGTGGGACGCCCGGTCGCAGGGGCCGAGCCCGTGGCGTCCGCGCCGACGTCGGAACGGCACTATCCCACACGACCCGTCGTGGGTGTCGGGGCCGTCATCCTGCTCGAATCCGGGCAGGTCGTCCTCGTCAGACGGGGTCATGAGCCGCTCGCCGGGCAGTGGACGCTGCCGGGTGGCATGCTGGAGCTCGGCGAGACGCTCGAGGCAGGTGCCGCGCGAGAAGTCCTGGAGGAGACCGGGCTTGTCGTCAACGTCGGGCCTGCCGTCGACGTGTTCGATCGGATTCTGGTGGATGATGAGGGGCGCGTACGCTATCACTACGTGCTCGTCGACTACCTGTGCCGGCCGCGGAGCGGCGTGCTCACGGCCGGTTCGGATGTCGAGGACGTGATGCTGGTCGATCCGGCGGGGCTCGCCGCTTACGGCGTGGCCGGGAAGGCGCGGGACGTGGTGGCCCGTGCCGTGGCGCTCAATCGGGGATACACATGGTGAAGAAACTCATCGCGCTCGCCTCGCTCGTCTCATGTGCAGCCGTGCCGCTCAGCGCGGAGCTCAGGGTCGTCTCGAAGCTGGAGATCCGCAAGGCCGAATCGACCGCGCCGGCCGATCCGCTCTCCGCCATGATGGCGGGCGCCCTCGCGCAGCAGGTGCAGCAGATGAACGGCACGGAGACGACCACGACCATCGGCGACGGCGTCATCCGCACCGAGGCCAACAGATCCATCGGGGGCCTTCCGGCGGGCATGATCACGATCATGCGCGCCGACGGCAGCATGGTGGGGATCAACCCGGCGGAACGGACCTTCTTCAGGGCGTCGGTGCCGGATCTCGCCTCGCTGGCACCCGGCTTGAAGCCGACCATCACGGTCACGCGAACCGGCGAGTTCTCGAACCTGCTCGGAGAGCGCGTCGAGCGCGTCGAGATGGACCTCCAGATGCCGCTGCCGATTCCGCCCGAGGCGGTGTCACAGCTTCCGCCTGGATTTCCGACCGAAGTGGTCATGAAGATCGAGAACTGGACGGCCGAGGCCTTCAAGGCGTACGGCACCCAGATGGTCAGGGGGAACCCGGCGATGGCGGCGCTCGGCCTGGCCGAGATCGCCGACATCGGGTTCGCGATGCGCCAGATCGTCCGCAGTCCGATGCTCGGCGGCTACGAGATGGAGACGACGGTCACGAGCGTGAGCGAGGTCACCCCGCCCTCCGGGTTCTTCGAGGTGCCCGAGGGTTACCGTGAGGTGGCCGCGCCGGCCGGGATCGGCCGCGGCTCGGGCCCGGCCTCGGCGGGCCGTGATTGACAAGCTGACGTCGGCCCGATAGCGTGGCCCGCCATATGGCTCTCCACAACAAGATCCTGCTCGGTCTCGTGGTTGGCGCCGTGATGGGTGTCGTCGCGAACCTGTCGCTCGGCGGGTCGGCCGGCCTCGAGCGGTTCATCAGCCTCGTCACCGATCCGATCGGGCGGTTGTGGCTGAATGCGCTGATCATGGTGGTGCTGCCGCTGGTGCTGTCGACGCTGGCGCTTGGTGTCGCCGGGTTGGGATCGCTCGCAAAGGTCGGCCGAATTGGCGGGATCACGCTGCTCACGTTCCTCTCGCTGACGGCCATGGCCGCCACGCTCGGCCTCCTGATGGTGAACACCATCCGTCCGGGTACCCGCCTGGATCCGGCCATCCAGCAGGGGCTCATGGAGACTTACAAGGGCGAGTCGAGCCAGGCCATGGGGCTGGCCGAAACCGGGCTCAGCATCGATCTGCTCATCAACATCGTTCCGCGGAACCCGGTGAAGGCCGCGGCCGACTTCAACATGCTCGCGGTGATCTTCTTCGCGCTCATGGTCGGCGTGGCGCTCACCAAGCTCGCGCCCGACAAGGCCAGGCCCATGCTCGAGTTTCTCGAGAGCCTCGCGCAGATCACGATTGCCATCATCGAGATGGTAATGCACGTGGCGCCGTACGCCGTGGCCTGTCTGATCTTCGGCGTGATCGCCAGGTTCGGCTTCGACCTGCTCTTCAGCCTGGCCAACTACGTCATCACCGTGGTGAGCGGCCTCCTCATCTTCATGGCGGTCGTGTACCCGCTGATCCTGAAGTTCGTCGTGAAGATCCGCCCGCGTGAGTTCTTCGAGAAGGCCTGGATCGTCATCGTCACGGCGTTCTCGACATCGTCGAGCAACGCGACGCTCCCGACCACGCTGCGCACCGCCGAGGAGAAGCTCGGGGTTCCGAACGAAGTTGCCGGCTTCGTCGTGCCACTGGGTGCCACGATGAACATGAACGGCACCGCGCTCTTCGAGGGCGTCACGGTGCTCTTCGTCGCGCAGGTGTTCGGGATCAGCCTTCCGCTCGACCAGCAGATCGTCGTCGTGCTGATGTCGGTCGTGGTGGCCGTCGGCGCGGCAGGAGTCCCGGGAGGCTCAATCCCGCTGCTGATGATGGTGCTCGGCATGGTCGGCGCGCCCATGGAAGGCATCGCCATCGTGCTCGGCGTCGACCGCATTCTCGACATGTGCCGCACGACGGTGAACGTCACGGGCGATCTCGTGACGTCGATGGTCGTCCACAAGTTCGCTGGTATCCGCGGCGGCACGATCCTCTGACGATATGGTCGAACCGCAGTTGTCTCGAGAGGCCGCCTGGGAGCTCGTCACCGAGCACGTCCAGAGCGAGAGTCTGCGCAAGCATCTGCTGGCGGTCGAGGCGGCCGTGCGCGGGTACGCGCGCCTCTGGGGTGAAGACGAGGACGCGTGGGGGTTTGTCGCTCTCATCCACGACTTCGACTACGAGAAGCACCCGGACCGCGAGAACCATCCGTATCGCGGCGTCGACATCCTCCGGGCTCGCGGGTATCCCGACTGGGTCACCCGGGCCGTGCTGTCGCACGCCGACTACACGGGCGTCAGCCGTGAGTCGCGGCTGGAGAAGACGCTTTTCGCCTGCGATGAGATGGCCGGGTTCATCACCGCGGCCGCGCTCGTGCGGCCTTCGAAGAGCGTCCTCGACCTCGAGGCGCGATCGGTCGTGAAACGGATGAAGGACAAGGCGTTTGCGCGGGCGGTGCCGCGTGAGGACCTCCGGAAGGGAGCCGAGGAACTGGGGCTTCCGCTCGACGAGCACATCGCGAACGTCATCCGGTTCCTCGGAGCCAGGGCCGACGAGCTCGGCCTGCGGGGGAGCCTGTGAGCGACGAGCGGGGAACCGCCGCCCGGTGCTCGTTCGTATATGGACAGGAACCTTCCCGCCAGCCGGACAGGACGGTCCGGACCCGGGGATCTTCGGTCGCGCATGTCAAACGCCGTAACCCTTGAGCATGTGACCGTCGCCTACGGGTCCAATCGGGCCCTGCGGGACGTCAGCGCCGTCTTCCCGTCAGGCGCCGTGGGGCTGCTCGGCCCGAACGGCGCCGGCAAGAGCACCATGCTCAAGTCGCTGCTGGGGTTCATCCCCCCGGAGACCGGACGCCTCGAGGTGCTGGGCCTCAACGTCGCGGAGCGGCCGCTCGAGATTCGCGGACGCCTCGGCTACATGCCCGAGACCGACGGTCACATCCCTGGCATGAACGCCGTGACGTTCGTCGCCTATTGCGGACAACTCGCCGGGCTGCCGAGGTCCGATGCCATGCAGCGGGCACACGAGGTCCTCTACTACGTGGGGCTCGGCGAGGCGCGCTACCGGAACCTGGAGACGTATTCGACGGGCATGAAGCAGCGCATCAAGCTGGCGCAGGCGCTCGTCCACGATCCGGATCTGCTCTTCCTCGACGAGCCCACCAACGGCATGGACCCGAAGGGCCGTGACGAGATGCTGGAGCTCATCCGCGACCTGGCGCACAACAAGGGCGTGAATCTGATTCTCTCGTCGCACCTGCTGCCCGACGTGGAGTACACCTGCGATCACGTGGTCGTGCTCGACAAGGGCGCGGTGGCGGCGCACGGTCCGATCGAGCAGCTGAAGGGACCGGCCGGACGGGTCTACGAAGTGCGCGTCAAGGGGGCCTGGCGCCGTTTCTGGCCGCTCTGCACGCCGCCGGGATGGAGAGTCACGAGACCGACGAGGACGTCATGCGCGTGTTCGTGCCGGGCGAGCTCGGCAGGCCGGGCGACGACCAGCGGCGCATCTGCGAGATGGCCGTCACCAGCCAGGTGCAGGTCCGACACCTCCGCGCGAGCGTGCCGACGCTCGAAGACGTGTTCGCGCGCGCGATAGGGGAGTCATGAGCCCGATTCACGACCAGAGTTACCGGCGGTACCAGGGCACCCGGCTGCCGCTTGGGCGCTCCTGGACGGTCATCGCCGGCGCCGGCATTCGTGGCATGTTCGCGAAGAAGCTGTTTCTGCTCGCTCATGGTCTTCGCCTGGATTCCGTTCATCGTCCGGGCGGTCCAGATCTACGCCGTCACGATGTACCCGCAGGCCGGGCAGATTCTGCCCATCGACGCGAGCCTGTTCCGGGATTTCATCGAGCAGCAGGGCGTCTTCGTGTTCTTCGTCAGTGTGTACGTCGGGGCCGGCCTCATCGCGAACGACCGCCGGGCGAACGCCCTGCAGATCTATCTGTCGAAGCCGCTGCATGCGCGTCGAGTACATCGTCGGCAAGCTGGCCGTGCTCCTGTTCTTCCTGGCGACGATCACGTTGCTGCCGGCGCTGCTGCTCGTCATCGTGCAGGTCGCGTTCGCTGGCGGGATTCGGCCTGATGCGGTCGAGTCCGCAGATCGTGCCGGCTGTTCTGCTCGCGTCGCTCATCCGCATCGGCGTGGCGTCGGTCACGATGCTGGCGTTGTCGTCGCTCTCGAAGAGCGCGCGGTTCGTGGCGATCCTCTATACGGGCGTGATCTTCTTCACCGAGGCGATGTACGGCGTGCTCACCTTCATCACCGGATCGACGGCCGTGGCATGGGTGTCCATCCCGGCCAACCTCGAGCAGCTCTCGGACGCCCTGTTCCGGCTCGACCCGAGCTACGACACGCCGCTCGTCGTCGCTACGCTGGCGCTCGTCGGGGTCGTCGTCCTGTCGATCTCGGTGCTCGAGCGGCGGGTGCGCGGCGTGGAGATCGTGTCGTGAGCGAGCCCATCCTGCGGGCCGAGCACCTGTCGAAGTGGTACGGCCAGGTCATCGGCCTGAACGACGTCACCGTCAGCGTGCCGCCTGGCATCACCGGCCTGCTCGGGCCGAATGGCGCGGGCAAGAGCACGTTCATGAAGCTCATTACCGGCCAGCTCAAACCCAGCAAGGGAGAGGTGACGGTGCTCGGCGAGCCCATCTGGGGCAATCAGGAGCTGTTCTTCCGCATCGGCTTCTGCCCGGAGCAGGACGCGTTCTACGACCGGATGACGGGACTCGAGTGGGTCACGGCCCTCGTGCGGCTCAACGGGCACACCGAGGCCGAGGCGCGGACCGCCGCCGAACGGGCGCTCACCACCGTCGACCTGATGGACGCGGCCAACAAGCGGATCGGCGCCTACAGCAAGGGCATGCGCCAGCGCGTCAAGCTCGCGCAGGCCCTCGTGCACGATCCGGAGCTGCTCATTCTCGACGAGCCGCTCTCGGGCATGGACCCGCTCGGACGCCGCAAGACCATCCGCATGATCAGGGACTGGGCGAGGCAGGGGAAGAGCATCCTCGTCTCGAGCCACATCCTGCACGAGATCGAGTCGATGACGGCGAACATCCTGCTCATCAACAACGGCCGGATCCTCGCCGAAGGCAACGTTCATCAGATTCGGGATCTCATCGACGAGCATCCGCACACGGTCTACATCCGGGCCGACGATCCGCGGGGGCTGGCGCGCGAATTCCTGGCGCGAGCCGACGTCATCAGCCTGCGCTTCGAGCCCGGCGCCGTCGTCGTCGAGACCGGCAAGCCGGACGAGTTCTATGCGAGCCTCACCGAGCTGGTGGCGGCCGGTGCCGCCGGGACGGTCGAGGAGGTCACGTCGCCGGACGACAACCTGCAGGCCGTCTTCAAGTACCTGGTGAAGAACTGATGGACACGACGACGCCTGGCATCCTGTACGCATCCCTTCGGATCTTCGAGCTGTCGCTCGGCGAGATGCTGTGGTCGCGGCGAACCGTGTTCATGGCCCTGGTCGTCGGGCTGCCCGTGTTGCTGTCGCTCGTCGTGCGCGTGCTCTTCGAGCTCGGCGCCCCGATCAACGTGGGCGGCGGCACGGCGGCCGGGCCGGTCATCTTCGGGCTGATGATGTGGGTGTTCTTCGTCCGGTTCACCGTGCCGGTGCTCGCCGTGTTCTACGGCACGTCGCTCATCGCCGATGAGGTCGAGGACAAGACCATCACCTACCTGTTCAGCCGGCCGATTCCGCGGGGGGCGGTGCTCCTCGGGAAGTACCTGGCGTACCTGGCCTGCACGGTCTTCGTCGTCCTGCCGGCCGTCGTGCTCGTGTGGCTGCTCATCGTCCCCATCCAGGGCACGCTGGGCGCCGGTTTCCTCGAACCTCCTCGTCGACCTTGGCTTGGTCGTCCTCGGGCTGACGGTCTACGGCGCCCTGTTTGCGCTGTTTGGCGCCGCGCTCAAGCGGCCGCTCCTGTCAGGCCTCGTCTTCGTGTTCGGCTGGGAGACGTTCGTCCTGCTGCTGCCCGGCTACCTGAAGCACGTGTCGGTGGCGTACTACCTGCAGGGCCTCGTGCCGCACACGATGCCGGGCACCTCGGCCGTGAGCCTCATCCAGTCCATCGTGCGAGACGTCCCGACGCTCGGCGAAAGCCTCGTGTTTCTGGGGCTGATCGAGCTGGTCTGTCTCTGGCTGGCGACCCGGACGGTGGCCAGGCGGGAGTATGTGCTCGAGCAATGAGCCGGGGAGTGAGCCCGGCGGGAACCCGGTTTGGCCAGATTCGTATAATCGACTGAGAGGTCACACGTTATGAATGCACGCACCCGGGGGTTCTTCGCTGTTTCCGCTGTCGTGATCATGGTCGGTCTGGGCGTTGGCCTGTTGGCCTACTACAACGCGGGCGCTCCGCTTGGCGCCTCGACGGCAGGACCGGTCGAGCTCTCCTACGTGCCGGCCGACGCGTCGGCGGTCGCCTACGCCAACGTGCGGGACATCATGAGCTCGGAATTCCGCCAGAAGCTGCAGCAGGTGCTGCCGACTGGCGAGGAGCGCGACAAGATTGAATCCGAGCTGGGCCTCGACTTCGAGCGCGACATCGACTCGCTCGTGGTCGGCATGTCGCTTGGCGACACGGTCGAGAAAGAGGGCATCGTGCTCGTGCGGGGCCGCCTCGACTACACCAGGATTGAAGGACTCGCCAACGAGCATGGAGCGGTTGCCGAGGAGTATCGCGGCAAGCGGCTTTATGTGAGCCCGCTCAATCCGGATCGGGACCATCCCGAACAGCAGGTGGGTTTCGCGCTGCTCGAGGGCGACCTGGTGGCGCTGGGGCCCAAGGCCACCCTGCACCGGGCCATCGATGCGGCTGCCTCGCGTGAGAACGTCACGGGCAACGCCGACATGATGCGCTTCATCAACACGATCGATCCCACGAGCAATGCATGGATCGTCGGGCACTTCGATGCCGTGTCCCAGAGCGCCTCCCTCCCGGCCGAGGTGCGCGACCGCATTCCTCCGGTTCAGTGGATTGCCGCGAGCGCGAGGATGAACGGTGGTTTGGCGGCGACCTTGAGCGCCGAGACCCGTGACGAGCAGGCCGGCGAACAGCTGCGCGATGTCGTTCGCGGCGCCCTGGCGGCCGCTCAGCTCATGGTCGGTCAGGACGCGCGGCTCGATGCCCTGGTCAAGACCGTTCAGGTCGCCGGTGCAGGAAACGCCGTCACCATCACCTTCACCGTGCCCGTCGAGGTGCTCGACATGATCAACGGCATCGCCGCGATGCAGAAGCTCGCGACGGACCGTTAGACCCGGCCAGAACGATCGTCCATACACCCGAAGGGCGAGCTGCACGGCAGCTCGCCCTTTTTTCTTTGGTCCCGTCGCGCTTTGCTAGACTGCTCGTCGATGTCGCTTCCTGATGTGTTCCTCGTGGGCGCCGCCCGCACGCCCATCGGCCGCTACGGCGGCACACTCGCGAAAGTCCACCCGGCGGAGCTGGGCGCCCGGGCGGCCGTCACGGCCCTCGATCGCGCCACGCTGCCGCTCGAGGCTGTCGACGAGCTGATCTTCGGTCACGCCCGGCAGGCCGGGTCCGGGCCGAACCCCGCGCGGCAGGTCGTGCGCCGGGCAGGCCTGCCTGACACGGTGCCCGCGCAGACCATCAACCAGGCCTGTGCCTCCGGTCTGCAGGCGGTGGCGCTCGGCGCGCAGGCCATCGTGCTCGGCCAATCCAACGTGGTCGTCGCCGGCGGCATGGAGTCGATGAGCCGCATGCCGCATTTTCTCGAGAGCGACGACGCGCGGTGGGGACACCGGATGGGAGACTTCCGGCTGGTCGACGCCATGTACCGCGACGGGTTCCTGTGCCCGCTTTCCGGTCTCATCATGGGCCAGACGGCCGAGATCCTCGCAAGGCAGTATGGAATCACGCGCGACGAGTCAGACGCGTTCGCGCTGGAGAGCCAGCGCCGGGCCGGTGCCGCCATCGAAGCCGGGCGGTTCCACGAGGAAATCGTCGCGACCGAGGGGGCCGACGCCAGGGGCCGTCCGGTGACGCTCGACGCCGACGAGCATCCGAGACCGGCAACGACCATCGAGCAGCTCCGGAAACTGCCCCTCGTCTTCGAGCCGGTCGACGGGCAGGCCGGCATCATCACCGCCGGCACGTCGTCGGGAATCACCGACGGAGCGGCATCGGTGGTGCTGGCAAGCGGGGAGGCCGTGAAGCGGCACGGTCTCGAGCCTCTTGCCCGGGTCGTCGGCTGGGCCACTGCTGGAGTCGATCCCCGGGTGATGGGCATCGGCCCGGTGCCTGCTGTGCGGAAGCTACTGGCGAGCACCGGGCGGACTCTCGGCGACTTCGACCTGGTCGAGCTCAACGAAGCGTTTGCCCCGCAGGTGCTTGCGGTCCTGCGCGACCTGCCGATCGATCCGGAGCGTCTCAACGTGAACGGCGGGGCGATCGCGCTGGGTCATCCGATTGGCTGTACGGGCACCCGGATACTCGTGACGCTGCTGTACGAAATGGTGCGCCGGAACGTCCGACGGGGGCTTGCGACGCTCTGTGTCAGCGGCGGCCTCGGCATGGCGATGGCCATTGAGCGCGATTGAGTCGCGGACCGGGCGACAAGGTACAGCGCGCCCGATGGGCCCTGTAGGCCGGCCGGTGGCGCAGAGGAGAACAGCCAGGTGACGGACGTGTTCATCGTTGGCGGTGCGCGAACGCCGATGGCCGAGTACGCCGGCGCGCTCAAGGACGTCTCCGCAATCGACCTCGGCGCGCGGGCGGCTCAGGCGGCCTTCGTGAAGGCCGGCGTCAGCCCTGAGTGGGTCGATCACGCCGTGATCGGCAACGTCATGCAGACGAGCCGCGACGCAGTCTACGGCGCACGGCACGTGGCCCTCAAGGCCGGTGTGCCGATTGAGGTGCCGGCGCTCACCGTGAATCGGCTGTGCGGCTCCGGCATTCAGGCGGCCATCTCCGGTGCGCAGTTGCTGCAGCTCGGCGAGGCCGACGTCGTGCTCACCGGCGGCATCGAGAGCATGAGTCAGGCTCCGCACGTGATCCGGGGCCTGCGGTCGGGCCTCAAGCTCAACCAGGGCAGGCTCGAGGACTCGCTCTACGAGGCTCTGCTGGACCCGGTACTGCGGGCTCCTGATGGCCGAGACGGCCGAAAAGTGCGCGGCCCGGTACGGGGTCTCGCGTGACGAGCAGGACGCGTACGCGCTCAGGAGCCAGCAGGCGGCCGCTGCGGCCTGGGCATCGGGCCGGTTCGCCGACGAGGTCGTCCCGGTCGAGATCAGGACCCGGCGCGGCACGACGACCGTCGACCGCGACGATCATCTCAGGCCGGATACCACGCTCGACGACCTTGCGCGGCTGTCCGCGGCGTTCTCGACAGACGGGACGGTCACGGCCGGTAACGCCAGTGGCATAGTCGACGGGGGCGCTGCGCTGATTCTGGCGTCCGAACGGGCCGTGAAGGAGCGGAAACTCACGCCCCTTGCCCGGCTGGTCGCGTGGGCCTGCGTCGGCGTCGATCCGGCCTACATGGGCATGGGGCCGGCGCCGGCGACGCGTCAGGTGCTCGACCGGTGCGGACTGTCGCTCGGAGATCTCGACCTCATCGAGGTCAACGAGGCGTTCGCGGGCCAGTACCTCGCCGTGGAGCGGGAACTGGGGCTCGATCGCGAGCGGACGAACGTCAACGGGGGCGCGATCGCGCTCGGGCATCCCCTCGGGATGACCGGCACGCGGCTGTTGCTGACGCTCACGCTCGAGTTGGGCCGCCGCGGCGGTCGCTATGGCCTGGCCGCGGCGTGCATCGGTGGCGGGCAGGGGATCGCGGCGGTCGTCGAGCGGCTGCAGGCAGGGGGACCGGCCTGACGCGAGGCGCCGGCGCGGAGAGATGACATGGCAATCCAGTCAGTGGGCGTGCTCGGCTGCGGGCTGATGGGCTCGGGAATCGCCCAGGTGTCGGCGGCCGCCGGCGACCAGCACACGGAGAAGGGCAGAGGTATCGACCGATGCAGGAGATGATCCGGCGCCTGCTGGCAGAGCTCGGTGAGGACGTGGATCGGGAAGGGCTCAGAGAGACACCCCGGCGGGTCGACAAGTCCCTGCGGTTTCTCACGAGCGGGTATCGCACCGACATCGACGAGCTCGTCAACGACGCCCTGTTCGCCGTTGACTACAACGAGATGGTGATCGTCCGGGACATCGATCTGTACAGCTTGTGCGAGCACCATCTACTGCCGTTCTTCGGCAAATGCCACGTGGCCTACGTGCCGGATGGCCGGGTGATCGGGCTCAGCAAGATTCCGCGCATCGTCGACGCCTTCGCCAGGCGTCTGCAGGTGCAGGAACGACTCACTCTGCAGGTCGCGCGCACGATCCATGAGAAGGTTCGGCCCCTTGGTGTGGCCGTGGTCATTGAGGCCACGCACCTCTGCATGGCCATGCGCGGTGTCGAGAAGCAGAACTCCGTCACCGTGACGAGTGCCATGCTCGGGGTCTTTCAGGATGACGCCAGGACACGGTCCGAGTTCCTCGGGCTGATCCGCCGCCCGGGCGGTCAGACCGGTACGTCGCCGCCGAGCGGCTCGGCGGCGGAAAGTGGCGGCGGCTGAGTGCCACCCGCCCGGGAGATGAGGGCGAGTGTCTTATACTCGGAAGACCATGCCAAGCCAGCGAGTCATTGCGTGTGCGGCCGCGCTTGTCGCAGGGGTCGTAGCCCTCCCGGCTGCTCAGACACAACCGGCCCGCGTGGGCCGCGGCCTGGTGTCGACCGACGTTCGCTGCGCCGCCGATCTCGGCATGGGAGACAAGAGCGGGCGCCGATTCTGCGATGTCTTCGTGGCGCGCACGCCCATCGAGAGCGTTGCGCTCGTGATTCCACCGCACACGGGCCCTGCAACGCTGCGGTTCGATCTGCACAACCGCTTCGTCGTGGCCGACGCGACGCGCCCGCCGGCCGAAGCATTCGAGCGCCATGCGGCCCTCGTGGCCGTGGTGTCGGGCACGGGTGACGAGATCGTGCGCGCTGCCGTGACCCGCGAGTACCGCACGATCGAAGACCTGTTCGACCGGATCACCGGCGGGGGGCGCGGCGTGGCGCCGAAGGCCGTGGCTCCGGGAGGCCCCGAACCTGTGGTGGCCATCATTCCCGACGGCGTCAGTTCGCTCGGCATCATCGGCGTCAGCGTCGAGCGCGTGTCGGCGAAGGGCCGCGAAGTGTTCGACAGTCCTGGCCGGCCGGTCGCGCTCGCCAGCAACTTCCGCATCGAGTACATACCGCAATGACTACACCCCTGGATGTGCTGATTGTCGGTGCCGGGCCCGCCGGACTGGCCGCCGCCATCGCGGCCTCGCGCCTCGGACTGACGTATCTGGTGCTCGAGAAGGGCGCCCTCGTCAACTCCCTGTTGCACTACCCGACCGACATGGTCTTCTTCACGACGCCGGAGCTGCTCGAAATCGGCGGCTATCCGTTTGTCAGCCCGCACGAGAAGCCCACGCGGCAGGAGTCGTTGCGTTACTACCGCCGGGTGGCGGACACGTGCGCGTTGAACCTGTCGTTCGGCGAGTCGGTGACGGGTGTGAGCCGGCAGCCGTCAGGCCAGTTCACGGTTCGGTCCAGGCGCGACGACGGAGCCGAGCACCTGCACCAGGCCGCGGCCGTCATCATGGCGACCGGGGCGTACGACGTGCCGAATCTCGTCGGCATTCCGGGCGAGGATCTGCCGCACGTCTCGCACTATTACCGTGAGCCGCACCCGTACTACCGCCGGCGGGTCGTCATCGTCGGCGGCAAGAACTCGGCTGCCGAGGCGGCGCTCGACCTGTACCGGAGCGGAGCCCGCGTGCTGTTGGTCCATCGCGGTGCGGGCCTCGCCGAGTCGATCAAGTACTGGGTGAAGCCCGACATCGAGAACCGCATCGCCGAGGGCGCCATCGAGGCGAGATTCTCGACGCGCGTCGCGGAGATCACGCGGACCGACGTAGCGCTCGTCGGGCCGGACGGGCCGGCGCGCGAATCGGCCGACGCGGTCCTGCTCCTGACCGGGTATCGTTCCGACACCTCAGTGCTGCGATCTGCCGGCGCCCGGATCGACGATGCGCTGGGCGCTCCGATCCACGACCCAGAAACGTTCGAGACCACGGTGCCTGGACTGTTCGTCATTGGCGCCTGCGTTGCCGGCCGGCAGAGCGGCCGCATCTTCATCGAGAACGGCCGCTTCCACGGCGAAGTTGCGGTCCGAACCGTCGCCGCCCGGATGGGGCGTTCGGACCTCCGCCGTGACTCGGCCGTACGCGTAGCGGTGGCGTGCCGGGCCGCACGCCGTTCAGTGAACGGTTCGGCTCTTGTTGGCCAGGTAGTCGAGGAGCACGTACTGGCCGAGCGTGTAGGGCGTGGTGAAGTAGGCCTTGCCGCGGCACATCCTGGCCACGCGCCTGACGAACGCCACCAGTTCGTGGTCCCGCGCAAGCATGAAGGTGTTGATCATGATGCCGGCTCGGCGGCACGCGGCGACTTCCGCAAATGTCTCGCGCAGCACGAACGGATCGAGGCCGAACGCATTGCGGTAGATACGGCCGTCGGGCCGCGTGACCGCCGACGGCTTGCCGTCGGTGATCATGATGATCTGGCGCATGTCCTTGCGCTGCCGTTCGAGGATCCGGCGCGCCAGGCGCAGGCCTTCGCGCGTGTTGGTGTAGTACGGGCCGACACGCACCCGGCCGAGGGCCTTGATGGGCACCTCCTCGGCCGAGTCGTGGAAGAGCACCGCGCCGAGCGCGTCACCGGGGTACTGGTGCCGGATGAGATTGGCCAGCGCCATCGCCACGCGTTTGGCCGGCGTGAACCGGTCCTCGCCATAGAGCACCATGCTGTGGCTGCAATCGAGCAGGAGCACGGTGGCGCAGGAACTCTGATAGTCCCCCTGGGTCACCATCAGGTCTTCGTGTTCGAGATCCAGAGTCCACCCGTCCGTGCCGTGCGCACGTGCGGTGCCGCGCCGAACGCCGTTCAAGAGGGTGGCGGCCGCGTCGAGGTTGAGGGTGTCTCCGAACTCGTACGGCCGGGGTGGGCCACCGGCTTCGATGCCTGTCGAGAGCTCGCGGGTGTCGTGCCGCCCGGCGCTGCTGCGGCCGATCGAGCCCAGCAGGTCGCGGAGCGCCCGGTAGCCCAGGAAGTCGAGCGCCTTGTCGGTGACTTCGAAGCGCGCCTGGTGGTCGGCAGCGCCAGGTCCGCCCGGCTGCTGCGGCGACGGCTGACCGGTCACTGAGACCAGCCCCTGGTCGGTCATCCGGCTGATGATCTGCTGAATCAGTTCTTCGAGCCGCTCGCGGCTGTCGCCCTCTGCGCCGTCGAGCAACCGATCGAGCGTGTCGTCCGGCAGGACGCCACCGTTCAGGAGCGCCTCGAGGATGGCGTCGTGAAGGGCATCGATCGATCGGTCGTCCTCGCTTTGCGGATCCCAGGGGTTGTCGAAGCCGCTCGAGAGCAGCAGGTCCGAGAGCTTCGACAAGAGCGACTCGAAGTCGAGGTCGTCGATGAGGCCGGGGATGAAGCGCGAGTATCGGTACTTCATGCCTAGTTGTAGGTACTTCTTCTTCTTGCCCCCGGCCGGGGCGTCGTCTTCGTCCTCGAGGTCCATGAGCCGCTCGATGGTGCGCCGGTCGTCGGCCCGGGCGGGCGCCTCGGCATACAGGCGGCCGGCGTCGGTCCTCGAGATCTTCTTGAGCGCGTGCAAGCCCTCCAGGATGAAGTCGACGACCGAGGCCCGTAGCGGGTCCGGAGTTCCCTCCGGGGCGCCGAGCGTAGCGGTCAGTTGCGCAAGGCCGCCGACGGAGGCGGCGGCGTCGAGCAGGGTCTCGGCCGCGGTGGTGTCGGACAGCTCCAGGGTTCCGCCTCGCTCGAACCAGTCGATGACGTCGCGAGCCTCGTGTCCCGTCATGTGCCCGTCGAACACCCGGGCGACGGCACCGCGGATGAGCTCGCGGGCCACTTCCTCCGCGCCCCGAAGCTCACCCTCGTATTCGAGCTCGATCTTGCCGGTGACGGAGGGCAGCGCCGCGTAGATGTCGCTCACCCTCGGCACGACCGTTCCCTCGGCGTGAAGCAGGGCGCGCCGCTCGGCATTGGAGACGACGTTCTCGAGCGCCGTAATCGGCAGTCGCTGACTGACTCCGGATCGGCGGTCGACCTTCTGGTCCGCGCGCGCGCAGAAGGCGATCTCCTCGACGATTTCGCTGATGAAGCGGGGCACCTCCACCGGATCGGTTCGGCCGGCCGCCCGATGCAGCCAGGCTTCCTGCGCGGTAATCGCCATGGCTTCCTGGCGCGAGCGTGGATAGTGGGTTCGGACTTCCGACCCTATTCGGTCTTTGAGCGGCGTGATGATCTTGCCCCGCGCGGTGTAGTCCTCGGGGTTTGCGCTGAAGACGAGCAGGACGTCGAGTGGCAGGCGGACCGGGTAGCCCTTTATCTGCACGTCGCCTTCCTGGAGGATGTTGAACAGGCCCACCTGGACCTTGCTTGCCAGATCCGGCAGTTCGTTCACGGCGAAGACGCCCCGGTTGGCACGCGGCAGCAGGCCGTAGTGCATGGTGAGCTCGTCGGACAGCTCGCGGCCGCTCCGCGCGGCCTTGATCGGGTCGACGTCGCCGATGAGGTCCGCGATGGTCACGTCGGGGGTCGCGAGCTTCTCGACGTAGCGGCGTTCGCGCGGCAACCAGCCCACCGGCAGGTCGTTGCCCTCGGCGGCCACGCGGCCGCGACACTCGGCGCAGATCGGCCGGAGCGGATGATCGTGGATCTGGCACCCCGGAATGACGGGCACGACCTCGTCGAGCAGCTCGGCGAGCGCCCGCAGCAGTCGGGTCTTCGCCTGGCCGCGCAGGCCGAGCAGGATGAAGTTGTGCCGCGAGAGAATGGCGTTGGCCACCTGCGGCACCACCGTGTCGTCGTAGCCCACCAGGCCCGGAAAGAGCGCTTCTCGCCGTCTGAGCTTCAGGATGACGTTGTCACGGATCTCGTCCTTGACGGGACGATCGGGCAGTCGGCCGGCGGCGATCGCGTCGCGTAGCGCACCGAGGGATGACGGAAGGACCATAGGCTTCATACTAGCAACATGCTGTCGCGCCTGCTGTCGGTCACCGCCGTCTCGGCCATCGCGCACCGCGGCGGCTCGAAGCTGCGGCCTGAGAACACCACGGCGGCGTTCGATCACGCGGCTGCCCTCGGCGTCGACGGGATGGAATGCGACGTCCAACTCTCGCGCGATGGTGTCCCGGTCGTCATCCACGACGCCACGCTCGACCGGACGACCGAGGCCCGGGGGCCCGTCAGCGCGCGCTCGGCCGCCGAGCTCGCACGCCTTGACGCTGGCCATCACTTCGGCCCGGAGGCCGGCTTTCCCTTCAGAGAGCGTGGCTTCGGCATCCCGGCGCTTGACGACGTGCTCGCGCGCCACCCGACGGTGCCGTTCGTGGTGGAAATCAAGGGTGACGATCCGTCAGCCGTCCGGCCGGTGCTCGACGTGATCGACCGGGCGGGTGCCCGCGAGCGCACGATCATCGGCGGGTTCAGCCAGGACGTGCTCGACCAGGTCCGGCGCCTGGCGCCGGACCTGCCGACGAGCGCCTCGCGCGCCGAGGTGCGTTCGGCCCTGCGGAGGACCCGGATGTTCCTGACGCCGCGTGTCAACGGGTTCAGGCTGTTTCAGGCTCCGTACTACTTTCGCGGCCGGCGAGTCTTCGGCCGCCGCTTCGTCGCCGGTGCGCGCCGCACCGGCCTGCCCATCCAGGCGTGGATCGTCGACGAGGAGGCCGACATGCAGCGACTCGTCGAGTGGGGGGTCACCGGACTCATCAGCGACAGGCCAGACGTCGCCGTGCGCGTGCGCGACATTCGCCAGCCGCCGGCCCGCACGTCGTAAGCCTGACGGCCTTTGTGGTCGTATGGCCTGTATACTTTCGCCGATCGACAGGGAGGGATGCGGATGTTCGCGAAATCGACCAGCGTGTTCGTCGGCCTCATGGTGTTGGGTGCGTCCGTGGCGGGCAGCGGGCAGGGCCGCGGCGGCGGGCAGACGCCAGACCCGACCGAACAGATGGTCCGGGCGCTCGTGAGCCGGCTCGATCTCGAGGAGTACAAGGCCACCATAAAGGGACTCACGGCCTTCGGGGACCGGCGTGAGGGCACCGACCGCAACCGCAGGGCCGTGGACTGGATTGAGGCCGAGCTCCGGAGCTACGGCTGCACGCCGGAGCGCATGACCTACGATCCGCAGAATCCACGCGGACTGTCGGCCGATGAGCTGGCTGGCCGGCGCGGCGGGGGCGGCGGCGGAAGGGGGGCGGCGCGCGGAGCCGGACGGGGGCGTGGCGGGGAGCCCCCCCGCGTACCAGCAGGGACGCCCGATGACCCGGTGCGCCGGGGCGCAGGCGACAAGGGCTTCGGCGGGCCGACCGGCGTGAACAACGATCCCCAGCGCCAGCCGGACGTCAAGCTGCGCGAGCTCAACATGCAGCCGGTGATCCCGGGGCCGGTCGATCAGGTCTACTGCACCAAGGTCGGCTCGACGCGGCCGAACGAGATGTACATCGTCGGCGCTCACATGGACGGCATCGGCTACGGTGAGGCCGCCAACGATGACGGGTCGGGCACGGCGCTCGTGATGCTGCTCGCGAAAGTCTTCAGCTCGCCAGAGGTCACGACCGAGACGTCGATTCGCTTCGCGTTGTGGAACGGCGAGGAGGGCGGCCTCAAAGGCGCGAACGCCTACGTCGCGCAGCGGCAGGCGCTCCAGGGGAGGGAGGACCCGCCGGGATCGGGACGCTATCCGGAACCGAAGTGGCTCGGCATGGTCCAGCACGACATGATGATGTGGGATCACGGAGCGCCGAAGCCCGACGGCAGGGTCAGCCCGTGGCAGCGACCCGAAGCCGACGTGAACATCGAGTTCCAGGAGAACTCGCAGATGGCGGCCGAGTCGCAGAAGCTCGCCTGGTTCTTCAAGAACGCCAACATGCAGTACGCGACGCACTATCCGGCCATGGTCGGCAATCTCATGCAGAGCACCGACTCGGTGCCGTTTCAGGACATCATCCCGTCGATCAGCCTGCGCGAGAACGAGCGGCGCAATCACGTGGGCTACGGGTGGGATCCGAACTGGCACCAGGTGACCGACGTCTACAGCACGTACTCGGACGCTGATTTCCGGCTCGGCCTCAACGCCGGACAGACGACGCTTGCCGCCATCGCGCAACTGGCGGGCACGAAGCTCACACAGCGGTGATCGAGGTCTCCGGGCTTCGGAAGCACTACGGGGATGTCGCCGCCGTCGCGGACCTGTCCTTCAGGGTCGGCGGCGGCGAGATCGTCGGGCTCATCGGGCCCAATGGCGCCGGGAAGACGTCCACGCTCCGGTGCATCGTCGGGATTCAGCGGCCGAGCGCCGGCAGGATTACCGTCGCCGGCCACGACATCGTCTCGTCGCCGGTCGACGCGAAACGGCAGCTCGCGTTCATGGCCGACGAGCCCCAGCTCTTCGAGTACCTCACCGTTCAGGAACACCTGCGGCTGACCGGCCGGATTTACGGTGTGGCCGACGTCGATGCCCGCGCGGATCGACTCCTCGACGAGCTCGAGCTTCGGGGCAAGGAGCATGCGCTGCCGCGCGAGCTGTCGCGCGGCATGAAGCAGAAGGTGGCCATCGCCTGCGGACTGCTGCACGATCCCAGGGCATTGCTGTTCGATGAGCCTCTGACTGGTCTGGATCCGCTCGGCATCCGCCGTATGAAGGAGACGATCGTCGCGCGTGGCGCCGCCGGTGCCGCCGTGATCGTCTCGTCTCACTTGCTGCACCTCGTGGAGGAGATCTGCACGCGCATCGTGATCATCGACAAGGGCCGGAAGGTGGCTGATGGCACGGTGGCGGAGCTCGCGGCCAGCGCCGAGCGGGCTCGGGCGGGCTCCAATCTCGAGCAGATCTTCCTCAGGATCACCCGACCCGACGCGCCCGACCCGTCATGACCGGGCCGTTGTGGTACCTCGCCGCGAGGTCGGCCCGGAACCGCGCGCGCGTCCGTCTCCAGCGTCTGCGTCAACCTCGCTATCTGGCCGGACTCGTTGTCGGAGGCCTGTACTTCTACTGGTTCCTGTTCGGCCAGCGGTCGCGGTCGGGCCGCCAGGCCGGCAGTGTGCTCGAGGCCATGGGGCGCTACCACGACGGGCTGGTCCTGGTGGGGGCGGTGGCGCTCCTGGTGATCATCACGCTCGTCTGGTTGTGGCCGGGACGTCGCAAGCTCCGCCTCGGATTCACGCGAGCCGATGTGCAGTTCCTGTTCACCGCGCCGCTCGAGCGTGCCGCTCTGATTCGCTACAAGGTGCTGCGATCGCAGATGGGTGTGCTGTTCGGTGCGGCCGTGATGACACTGTTCTTCAGGCCGGGCAGCTTCGGCAGCGGCTGGACGTTCTGGCTCGGGATGACGCTGCTCATGGCCGCGATCAACGTGCATGGCATGGGCGTGTCACTTGTCCTTCAGCCGGGCGCAGACAGCCCGCGCGCCCGTCTGTCGCGCCGAGGTTGCCGCCTGCTGCTCGTCGCCTCGTGCGGCGTCGTTCTCGCGGCCGTTCTTGGCGCCCTGCCGGCCGGCGGCATGAGCACGGCGGGGGCGGCGACGGCCTGGTTCGAGCACTTGTCGGCCAGGCTCTCGAGCGGTGCGGCGGGTGCCGCGCTCTGGCCCTGGAAGGCGCTGGTGGAACTGCCGCTCGCAGTGGGCGCGCGGGAGTTTGCGTTCCATCTGCCGGTCGCGATCGGCATTCTCGCGCTCAACTATCTCTGGGTTACGCGGAGCGGGACGCCGTTCGAGGAAGCTGCCGCCGAGGCAGCTGACACGCGGACGAACGCGCTCAGCGGGCCGGAACCGTCCGCACGCCGGTCGGGCGACGGCGGTCGGGTGCCGTTCCGGCTGGCGCCGGCCGGCCGCCCGGAAGTCGCGGTCCTCTGGAAGAACCTGCTGATGCTCGGTCGATACGCCTCGGTGGCGGTGGTCGTGCGCATCGCCGCCGTACTCGTCGTCGTGGGGGTCGTTGCCTCGAGGGGCGGGCGCGGCGGCGGAGCCGGGGTGGCCGTCGCCGCCGTGGCTTTCCTCATCGCCATCTTCGCGACATTCCTCGGACCGCAAGTGATGCGAAACGACCTGCGGCAGGATCTCGCCTATCTCGAAACGCTCAAGCTCTGGCCGTTGCGTGGCGCAGAGATCGTCAGAGGCGAAGTGTTGACGCCCACGCTGCTGCTGTCGGGGATCGTGTGGGTTGCGGTGCCGCTTGCGACGGCCCTCGGGCGCGACTGGAGGGCGGACGACCTCGAGTGGCTCGTCGGGACCGGCTGGAGCTGGGCGGTCGTCGTGATGTTCCTGGCCACCAGTCTGATCTTCGTTCAAGTCATCACACACAACGCGCTGGCCGTGGCGTTTCCGGCCTGGGCCCGCATCGGCGCCGCGCGGGCTCAGGGGATCGACGTCATGGGCCAGCGCATGCTCGTCCTTGCCGGCATGCTCGCCGTTGTCAGTCTGGCGGCGCTGCCCGCCTTGCTCGTGGGCGCCGCAGCCGGCGCCGCAGCCTACGCGGTCACAGGCACGGTGCCGGTCCTGGTCGCGGGAACGGCGGCTGCGGCCGCGCTCGTCCTCGAGGGTGTCGTTGCGACCGAAGCGCTCGGGGCGCTCCTCGACAGGACCGACGTCACGGCGCTCGACAGCCGCGACTAGCGCCGTTTCCGTTTCGGTGGACACGGCCGAGGACGGCTCAACCGGCTCGCAGAAAGCGCTGGACCTGCCCAGTCGTCAGCGCTCGGTGAGCGCCCTGGCCGTGACGAAGTTCGGTTCGATGTCCACCGGTACCCCAGCCAGCCGGTCGAGCACGCGCTGCACCTCGGGACGAATCACGCCCATCGTGTCGAGGCGCTCGCGTGCCGCCGCGTAGTCGCCTGTGGCCTGGAGTGTCATGAGGTCCGTCGTGAGCGCCGTCACGGCTTCGCGGATCCTGCCGGGGACGATGCTGAACGTGCCGTCGGCGTTGACGACCACGGCGCCCTGGTCGAGCAGGGAATTGAGCTGAATCGCAATGCCGCGACCGTGGGCCTCGGTGACGCCGAATCGAATGGACCGAAACGCGGACGCGAGGAACGTCGTGTACATCGACTCGGCGATCTGCGGCGAAATCACGCCATTGTCGGCGAGCTGTTGAAGGGCCCAGAGACCGGACACATCAGCTTTCGCCTCCTCGATCGTCGAGTACGTGTCGGTCAGGGCCTGCCTCACCGTTTGTTCGGTTCCATGCACATGGTGCGGCCCCAGGCCGTGCATCAGCTCGTGCATGAGGATGTGCGTGAAGAAGGCGTCGAAGGACACCTGGCCTCGTTCCGCCTCGGGCAGCGCGACAGAGGCGATCGGCAGGAGCACGTGCTCGAACTTCGCTTCCTGCACGTTCTTGAGCATCACACGCTTCGCGCCCTTTTCCCGGATGACCCGAGCGTCGTTCGGAAGGTTGAAGGCCGCCGTCTGCACGCCGCGATTGCCGTCGCCGGCGGTGAACACGACGTTGACGACGCGAATCGGCGCGAGCGCTCCGAGTTGGGGATTGCGGTACCGCGCGTCGATGGGCAGGGAGTCCTCGAGCCCCTGGAGCTGCGAGCCGAACATGCCGAGACGCTTCGATTCGGCTTCGTCGCGAAGCGTGATGAAGGCCTCGAAGCCGGCCTTGTAGCCGAACCAGCCGTCTTCGTAGGTCTCATACGGACCGATGGTGGGTTCGATGGCCGCATCGAGCTCCATCCACGCCATGTCGCTCTCGAAGTAGTCATTCGACGTGAAGGCATCGGCGCGCGTCTCGAGGTACCGCTTGAGTGTGGGTTCGGTCACCAGGCTGGCGGCCTCGCGCAGGTGGCCGGCGGCGGCGACGAGAACGTTGCGATAGGCCACGCTGTAGGGGACCCAGGTCAGCTGGCCCCTGGCGTCACGGCGGATCACCGTGAAGAAGCCGGTGGCCTCGGCGCGGGCATCGGGCGCCAGCGAGGCGATCCATGACGCCACCTCCTCGCGCGTCGCATCGGCCGGGTAGTAGTTGGCCTGTGGCGGCTTGGCCGGGACGGCGCGGCCCGGCCGCACGAACGGCTCGTGGTCGTCGATCCGCGACCAGGGTCCTTTGTTGATGAGGAAATAGTGCAGCTCGGCTCGGCCTTCCGGCGTCCGGTCCGCCGCGAGTTCGGCGAGCAGACTCGGGTTGCCGGCCCAGACCTGTTCGAGAAACAGGCCGTCGATGAGGCGCGCCGCCTGGATGAGGTGACCAAGGGCGGCTGGCTCGTTTCCGGGCAGGTCGACCGGCACGACCATGTCGACGGGCGCGAATCTGGCAGCCATGGCTTCGAGCTCGGCCACCCGGCCCGTTGCCGGAGGCCCGTCACTCTGCGGCGAACAGGCGGATGTCGTCATGGTGGCAAGAGCCGTCAAACCGATACCGAGGGTGATTCGACCGAGTCGGGACGCGTGGGCCGGTGCATGCATATTCGTTATTTTGCACGGATTTACCACCGGCGGTAACGTCCTGACTGGCCTCGGGGCTAAAATGACAGGATTGTTCTGCTCAAGAAGGACGTGACAGGCGCATGAAGAACCTCTCTCCGACCGATCAGGCTGCGCTCGAGGCCGTCGAGACCCGCGAGTGGCTCGACTCGCTCGACTATGTCATCCAGCAGGGTGACAAGGCCCGGGTGACCCGGCTGCTCGAGGCGCTGCGCGCCCGCGCCCGGGTGGCCGGGGTGCGGGTGCCCTTTGCCCCGACCACGCCGTACATCAACACCATTGCCGAGAACGAACAGGTGCCGATGCCGGGCGACGGGGCCGTCGAACGGCGGATCAAGAGCCTCATCCGTTGGAACGCGCTGGCCATGGTGGTGCGCGCCAATCGCGAGTCTGAGGGCATCGGCGGCCATATCTCGACCTATGCGTCGGCGGCCACGCTCTATGAGGTGGCCTTCAACCACTTCTTCCGGGGCCGCGACGGCGGCGGCGACGGCGACATCATCTTCTTCCAGGGGCACGCCTCGCCGGGCATCTACGCGCGCGCGTTCCTCGAAGGGCGGCTGACCGAGGCCCACCTGACCGAACTTCCGCCACGAGCTGCGCGCAAGCGGCGGCCTGTCGTCGTACCCCCATCCGTGGCTGATGCCCGACTTCTGGGAGTTCCCGACGGTCTCGATGGGCCTCGGCCCGCTCATGGCGATCTACCAGGCGCGGTTCGTGCGCTATCTGGAGAATCGCGGGCTCAAGGAGCCCTCCGATCAGAAGGTGTGGGCGTTTCTGGGTGATGGCGAGACGGACGAGCCGGAAGCGCTCGGGTCGCTCTCGCTCGCCGCTCGCGAGAAGCTCGACAATCTCGTGTTCGTCATCAACTGCAACCTGCAGCGGCTCGACGGTCCCGTGCGGGGTAACGGCCAGATCGTGCAGGAGCTCGAGGCCGTCTTCCGGGGCGCGGGCTGGAACGTCATCAAGGTGCTCTGGGGATCGGAGTGGGACGAGCTGCTTGCGCGCGACACGGAGGGGCTGCTCGTCAAGCGAATGGGGGAAATCGTCGACGGCGAGTACCAGCGTTACGTCGTCGAAGGCGGCGCGTACCTGCGCAAGCAGTTCTGGGGCACCGATCCGCGATTGCTGGAGATGGTGCGTCATCTCTCGGACGACGACCTCAAGAAACTCAGGGTTGGCGGTCACGATCCCGTGAAGGTGTACAACGCCTATCACGCCGCCGTGCGCCATCGCGGTGGGCCGACCGTGATTCTGGCCCGCACGATCAAGGGATACGGCCTTGGCGAGGCGGGAGAGGGCAAGAACATCACCCACCAGCAGAAGAAGATGAACGAGGCCGACCTGCGTCACTTCCGCGACCGGTTCGGCATTCCGATTTCCGATCACCAGATAGCCGAGGCGCCCTTCTACAAGCCCGGCGACGACAGTATCGAGCTGCGCTACATGCAGGAGCGGCGAAAGGCCCTTGGCGGGCCCGTGCCGCAGCGCCGGGTGCTCGCGTCGTCGATTACGCCGGATCTCACCGAGGTGTTCGAGGAGTTCGCGAAGGGCACCGATGGCCGCAAGGCGTCGACCACCATGGTGTTCGTCAAGATGCTGGCCAAGCTGCTTCGCCACCCGGACATCGGCAAGCTGGTCGTCCCGATTGTGCCCGACGAGGCGCGCACCTTCGGCATGGAATCCCTGTTCCGGGCGGTCGGCATCTACTCGAGCATCGGTCAGCTGTATGAGCCGGTCGACATGGACACGCTCCTGTACTACAAGGAAGCCAAGGACGGGCAGATTCTGGAAGAGGGCATTACCGAGGCGGGTTCGATCTCGTCATGGATCGCGGCCGGGACGGCGTATTCGACCCACGGCGTCAACACGATTCCATTCTTCATCTTCTATTCGATGTTCGGCTTCCAGCGTGTGGGCGACTTCATCTGGGCGGCGGCGGACGCACGGTGCCGGGGATTCCTGCTCGGCGGCACTTCTGGCCGCACCACACTCGCCGGTGAAGGCCTCCAGCACCAGGACGGCCACAGCCACGCGCTCGCGCTGACCGTGCCGACGTGCCGCGCCTACGACCCTGCGTACGCCTACGAGCTGGCGGCGATCATCCAGGAAGGCATCCGACGCATGTACGGCGAAGGCGACGCGGCCTTCTACTACCTCACCGTGATGAACGAGCAATACGACATGCCGGCCATGCCCGCCGGCGCTACCGACGGCATTCTCAAGGGGCTCTACAAGCTGCGCGATTCCGGTATGTCCAAGCCGAAGGCCCGCGCGCAGCTCCTCGGCAGCGGCGCCATTCTGAACGAGGTCGTCCGGGCCCAGGAGATCCTCTCCGGCTACGGCGTGTCGGCCGACGTGTGGAGCGCGACGAGCTACAACGAGTTGTATCGGGACGGCCACCGCGCCGACCGCTGGAACCTGCTCCATCCGACCGAGAAGGCCCGCGTGCCGTACGTGGCCGAGTGCCTCTCGGGAACCGCAGGGGTCGTCGTGTCGGCCTCGGATTACATCAAGGGCCAGGCCGACGTGCTCGGACGCTGGATTGGACGGCCCATGGTGACGCTCGGTACCGACGGCTTCGGCCGGAGCGAGGACCGGCAGTCCCTGCGGGACTTCTTCGAGGTGGACGCCCGTCATGTGGCGGCCGCCACGCTCTCGACGCTGCTGCGTCACAAGGAGATCGAAGCCAAGGTGGTCAAGCAGGCGTTTGCCGATCTGGAAATCGACCCGGACAAAGTTGATCCGGCGACGGCGTAGGAAGGGCAGATGGCCATGGAGTTCAAGCTTCCGGAGTTGGGTGAGAACGTCGAGAAGGGCGACGTCGTGCGGGTGCTGGTTTCGCCGGGCGACATCGTCGAGAAAGACCAGCCTGTCCTCGAGCTCGAGACCGACAAAGCGACGATCGAGGTGCCGTCGCCGACCGCCGGCACCATCACCGAGGTTCGCGTGAAGCCGGGCGACCAGATCAAGGTGGGGCAGGCCGTGATGCTCATCGAGAACGGCACGGCGCCCGCGAGCGTATCCACGCGCGCCGATCGGTCGCAACCGGAGTCCGCCGAGGCTGCCCCGAAGGCGGCCGACGTCGTCGACATCACGAAGGCCCGCCAGCCGGCCGGTCGCGCGAAGACCGCGAACGCGGAGGCTCAGCCATCGGGCGCGAGCGGTGGACAGGGCGGTCAGGAGCCGCGAGCAGCTGCACCGGCGGCGCCCACGGCCGCGCCCCCGGCCGAGAGCGGCGCGGTGCCGGCGGCTCCGTCGGTCCGGCGTTTCGCCAGGGAGCTCGGCGTGGACATTGCGGCGGTGAGCGGCACGGGTCCCGGCGGCCGTATTGGACAGGAGGACGTCAAGCAGTTCGTCACCGCGCGCATGCGGGCCGGCGTGCCAGCGTCGCACGGAGTGGCCGCGACGCCCCTGCCGGACTTTTCGAGATGGGGCGCCGTCGAAACCCGGCCGATGTCGAACATCCGGCGGAAGACGGCCGAGCACCTGAGCGCGGCCTGGCAGGCTCCGCATGTCACGCAGCATGACCGCGCCGACATCACCGAGCTCGAAGCCTTCCGCGCGGCTCACGCCAAGCGCGTCGAGGCTGCCGGAGGCAAGCTCACGGTG
The DNA here is from genome assembly GCA_963752045.1 of uncultured Acidobacteriota bacterium. Classification (GTDB taxonomy): domain Bacteria; phylum Acidobacteriota; class Vicinamibacteria; order Vicinamibacterales; family SCN-69-37; genus DATKDF01. The sequence goes on from CAVVWN010000008.1 coordinate 995,966, forward strand.
ACGGCGATTCTGATTCGGGTCGCGGCGGCCGCCATCCGGCGTTTTCCGAACTTCGCCTCGTCGGTCGACATGGCCAGCGAGTCGATCATCTACAAGCAGTACGTCCACATCGGCGTGGCCGTCGACACGCCGAATGGCCTGCTCGTGCCCGTGATTCGTGACGCCGACGCGAAGACGATCACCGAGATTGCCGTCGAGGTGGGGGAACTGTCCCGGAAGGCGCGGGAGAAGAAGCTGACACTCGACGAGATGGCCGGCGGCGTCTTCACCATCACCAATCTCGGCGGCATCGGGGGCACGTCGTTCACGCCGGTCGTCAACCAGCCTGAAGTGGCGATCCTCGGTGTGTCTCGCGGGGCGATCGAACCGGTGTGGCGCGACGGCCAGTTCGTGCCCCGCCAGATGCTCCCGCTCTCGCTGTCCTACGATCACCGCGTCATCGACGGCGCCGATGCCGCCCGGTTCCTGCGCTTCGTGGCCGAGGCGCTCGAGCACCCGATGACCATGTATCTCTGAACCCTCGATCGCTGAGCGGGCGGGCCTCACGCCGTCCGACCATTCTCATATGTCAGATTCCACGAATGTCGTCGTCATCGGCGCGGGCCCGGGCGGGTACGCGGCCGCGTTCTATGCCGCGGACCTGGGCATGCAGGTCACGCTCGTCGATCCGGAGCTCAATCCCGGCGGCGTGTGCCTGTTCCGCGGATGCATACCATCGAAGGCTCTGCTGCACGTGGCCAAGGTGATCAGCGAAGCGCGGCATGCTCCGGCGTGGGGCGTCACGTTCGGCGAACCGACGATTGACCTCGACAAGCTGCGGGGCTACAAGGACGACGTCGTCAAGAAGCTCACCGGCGGGCTCGGCCAGGTCTCGAAGATGCGAAAGATCGATTACGTGCGCGGTCGCGCCGCGTTCGTCGATGCCAGGACACTTCGCATCACGCCGGTCGAGGGTGGCAAGGAGCGGACGCTTGCCTTTCAGAACGCGATCATCGCGACCGGGTCGCATCCGTCGAAAGTGCCGGGACTGTCGATTGACAGCCCGCGGGTCATGGACTCGACCGGCGCGCTCGACCTGCCCGACATTCCGAAGACGCTCCTCGTCGTCGGGGGCGGCTACATCGGCCTCGAGTTGGGGTCGGTGTACGCCGCGCTCGGCACGAAGGTCACCGTCGTCGAGATGACCGACGGGCTGCTGCCCGGCGCGGACAGGGACCTCGTGACGTTCCTCGCGCGGCGGATGGAAAAGACCCTTCACCGGATCCTGCTCAACGCGCGGGTCACCGGGATGACGGAGGAGAAGAAGGGCATCCGCGTGTCGATCGAGGGCAAGGACCTTGCCGAGGAGGACACGACGCAACACTTCGAGCGCGTGCTCGTGTCGGTCGGGCGTCGTCCGAATTCGGACGTGCCTGGGCTCGAGAACACCGGCGTGAAGGTGGGCGATCGCGGATTCATCGAAGTGGACCCGACCCGGCGGACCGCCGAGGCGTCTATCTATGCGATCGGCGACGTGGTCGGCGAACCGATGCTCGCGCACAAGGCGTCGCACGAAGCACGCGTGGCCGTCGATGCGATTGCCGGGCACAAGGTCGCCTTCGAACCCCAGGCCATTCCGGCCGTGGTGTTCACCGATCCGGAAGTGGCCTGGTGCGGCCTCACCGAAACGGAGGCGAAGCAGCAGGGCCGGAAGGTGGAGGTCGTGAAGTTCCCCTGGGCGGCGCTTGGTCGCGCGATCGCGATCGACCGCCCCGACGGCGTCACGAAACTCATCATCGACCCGGACACGGAGCGGATCCTGGGGGTTGGCATTGTCGGATCCGGCGCGGGTGAGCTCATCGCCGAAGGCGTCCTCGCTGTGGAGATGGCGGCGCTGGCGACCGACTTGAAGCTGAGCATCCACCCGCATCCGACCCTGTCGGAGACGATGATGGAGGCCGCCGAAGTCTTCTTCGGGCACTCCACGCACGTCTATCGTCCGAAGCGGAAGTAGGGGGCGCCGCAACGCCTGAGGCCACCCGGTCGTAACTGCACACAGGGCGCCGGTTCGACTGCCCGCCAGTGGCCGGGCACAGCCGTGCGGTCGCGCTCGGAATCGGATAACGTAGGCGTTTACTGACACCATCGTGGCTGACAACCTTCCTCACGGGGACTTCGTCAAGGATGTCGTGGCGGCGGCCGACCGGCGCCGCCGCAACCGGACCGCGCTCGCGCGCGTCGTTCGCCTGGTGCCCTGGGCGGGCGCCGTCGCGCTTCTCGCGGCGATTGGCGTCCGGGCGGTCGGTGGTCCGCCCGCGGCGGGTCTGGCTGTCGTCGTCGCGCTCGCCCTGGGGCTGACAGCCTGGTTCGTGCTCATGCGGGGCTCGACAGCGCCGCCAGACAGCAGCGCCGCGCGCGTCGATGCCGACGCGGGCCTTTCGGGCGAGCTGCGCAGCGCGCACTGGTTTTCGCTGCATCCCGATCAGGAAGACTGGACGACGTTCCACGTGGCGCGCGCGGCCGAGCATGCCCGAGCCGTGGACTGGGCGACGCTGTATCCGCCGGTCCGGGCCGGACGAGCCTGGGTCGCCGCGGCCGTTGGCGTCGCCGCGGCCATCGCGCTCGCCGTGACCACTCCGCTGCCGGACCCTGCCGCCAGGGCGGCCGAGCTCGCGTCGGCGGACGTTGTCGATGAGGCGTTGCTCGACATGCTCCCGCCGGAACTGCGTGCCGAACTCGAGGCGCTGCTGAAGCGGATGGCCGAGGGCGGCGATGCCGGTGAGGTCGCCGAAGCATCGCTGGCCGAGCTCCAGGCACTCATGAAGGACATCGACCCGGAGCTGAGTGCCAGGCTCGCCGAGATGCTCGACAAGGCTCAGGAGGCGGGCGAGGTTGGCCAGGGAGGCGAGAAGCCGCCGGAGGCTGATGCCGACATGGCAAAGAACACGAGCGCCGGCCTGCCCGAGGACGTGCGGTGGGCCGTGGACGATCTGGCCGAGCGGCTCGCCAATGCCTCCCGCGACCGTCAGACGAACGAGCAGAATCCGGCGGCGTCCGAGGAGACGGGGGAGATGGGGGCCGGGTCCGAGCAGGCTGCCTCCGCCGAGGGCAACAATGCCGAAGCGCAGATGAAGATGGCGCGCGAATCGGCGTCCGACCCGGGCGCCTCGAAGATGATGATGGGCGGCGCCGGAGCGATGGGCGGGGACTCCAGACCGGGCGCCGGCGGCAACAACGGCGGCCGTGACGGCAACGCGCCCGATCCGCTGTCGATCGCCCAGGCCCTCCGCCAGGAGCTCGTCGAGGCCAGTGCGGACGCGCAGGGAAAGAACGTCGAGAAGGAAGACATCCGTCGCAAGACCGAACAGGGTGATGCCACCGTGGGGTTTACCCGGGCGGCGCCGCCTTCAACCGTCGATCGCAGCCGGGCGCAGGCCCCGCCAATCGTGCCGGACGCGCGGCGAGCGCTGCTTTACAACTATTTCATCCGCCAAAAATGACTACCGCCGTCGCCCAGCACATCGATCTGTTCCGCGAGCGCTTCGTTCGCATCAACCGTGAAATCGGCAAGCGCATCGTCGGACAGGAGGAGATCGTCGCGGCCACCGTGACCAGCCTGCTGGCCGGCGGGCACGTGCTGCTCGAGGGCATTCCGGGCGTGGGCAAGACCAGCCTCGTGCATACCCTTGCCGACGTCCTGCATCTCAACTTCTCGCGGATTCAGTTCACACCGGACCTCATGCCGGCCGATATCGTCGGCACCAACATCGTCCAGGAGAACCCGCACGGCGGCACGTTCTTCGAGTTCCAGCAGGGTCCGGTGTTCGCAAATGTCGTGCTGGCCGACGAGATCAACCGCGCCACGCCCAAGACGCAGTCGGCGCTGCTCGAGGCGATGCAGGACATGAGCGTCTCGGTCGGCCGGACCACCTACAAGCTGGACCAGCCCTTCCTGGTCCTCGCGACGCAGAATCCGCTCGAGATGGAGGGCACATATCCCGTTGCCCGAGGCCCAGCTCGATCGCTTCTTCTTCAAGCTGAAGGTGCAGTACCCGAGCGAAGCCGCGATGCACGAGATTCTGGACCGCACCACGCAGTTGAGCGACCTGACGGTCGATCGCGTGTGCGACGGCCCGGAGATCCTCGAGATGCGCCACGTGGCGCGCGCGGTGCCGATCGCGAGGCCCGTCCAGGCATACGCCGTGCGGCTGACGCTCGGGTCGCATCCGGATTCGCCGTATGCGACGCCGCTCGTCAAGCGGTACGTCCGGTACGGAGCCAGCCCGCGCGCCGCGCAGGCGCTCGTGCTCGGCGGCAAGATCCACGCGCTCACCCGGGGCAACGCGTTCGTGTCGATCGACGACGTGCGCGCCGTGGCCCTGCCGGCGCTGCGTCACCGCGTGCTCCTCAACTTCGAGGGCGAGGCCGAACAGGTGAGCACCGACGCCATCGTCAGCGAGCTCCTGGCCGGCGTGGCCACCGAATAGCGCGTTGGGCACCTGGCCAACCCCGTCGCACCAGACGCCTCCGAGAGGTCTCGCGTGTCTGCCCTGAGATTCGAAGACGACTTCCTCAAGAAGCTGGAGTACCTCCACGTCGTCTCGAAACGGGCGTTCGCCGGGCAGAACCGTGCTGACAGGCTGGCCCGCAAGCGCGGCCGGGGCCTCGAGTTCGCCGATCACCGGCAGTACTCGCCAGGCGACGACTTCCGGCACATCGACTGGAAGGCCTACCAGCGGCTGAACCGGTTGCTGCTCAGGCTGTTCGACGAGGAGCAGGACCTGCCGATCTACCTCTTCATAGACAGCAGCCGGTCCATGGTCGAACCCGGCAAGTTCGACCAGGCTCGCCGCATTGCGGCGGCGCTCTGCTACATCGGCCTTGCCCACCTCGACCGCGTGACGATCCTCACGTTCGGCGCAGGGCTCGGTGACGAGCGCGTGCCCGGCCGCGGCAAGGGCCGCATCTTCCGCGTCTTCGATCTGCTCGAGAAGATGGAGGCCGGCGGTCCGACCGACTTGCGCGAGTCGTTCAAGCAGTTTGCCGTCTCGCACCCGGCAGCAGGGCCTCGCCGTCGTGATCTCCGATTTCCTCGACCCGGCCGGATTCGAGTCCGGCCTGAAGATGCTGGCCTCGATGGGCCACGATGTGTTTGCCGTTCACGTCACCTCCAACTCGGATCGGGACCCCGGTGCGCTCGGGGAAGTGCGGTTCGTCGATGCAGAGACCGGCGAGGTGCGTGACGTCGAAGTCACGCCGGCCCTGGTCGAGGCGTACGACCGCGCCTGGCATGCCCACGCCGACGAGGTGGAGCGGTTCTGCGGCCGCTACGACCTCGGGTACATCCGGGCCGATGCCGCTCAGCCGTTCCAGGACGTGATCCTCAAGACCTTCCGGAAAGGGCGGTTCCTGGCATGAGTTTCGGTGCCATGGCCGCCTGGCAGGCTTGGGCCCTCATTCTGGGGGTGGCAGGCCTGGCCGCGTGGCTCTTCTATCTGAAGGTCCGGCCGCCGCGCGTGGCGGTGCCGTCGCTTCTGCTCTGGCGGCGCGTGCTCGATGAGAAACGGGAGCTGACCTGGTGGGACCGCGTCCGCAAGGCCGTGTCGCTCGCGGCCACGATCCTCGTCGCCACGATGCTGGCGCTGGCGGTCACAAGGCCGGGGCCGGCCGGCGCCACCGGGACGAGGGGCCGCGTGCTCATCGTCCTCGATTCGTCCTGGTCGATGCTGGCTGACACGCCCGGCGGCGGGACGCGCTGGGACCGGGCGGTGCAGGTGGCCAGGCAGCTCGCGATCTCGGCCGGCGGCGACGACGTGGCCCTGGCGACGACTGCGGAAGGCCTGCTCGAAGGGCCGACGGCCGACCTGGCGCTGATCGAAACGGCGCTCGGCTCGATCGGGCCCACCGGCGGGGATGACGCCGGCTGGCCCACGCTCGGCGGCGGGGCGGTGACCCACTTTCTGACTGACGGGGCCGTGGCCCGGTCGCTCGATGCCGGCGTCGAAGTGCACTCGGTCTACGCGCCGGCGCCCAACGTGGCCATCACCGCCTTCGACATCCGCCGGGCGGCCATGCCGACCGGCGCGCACGAGGCGTATCTCGAAATCGACAACTACGCCGAGGTTGCCCAGCCCGTGCGTCTGCTCGTGACACGCGGTACCGAGGTGGTGACCGACACGACGGTCGACATGACGCCGGGTGAAGCCGTTCGTCAAACCCTCGTGCTTGGCCCTGGCGAGCCGAGACTTCGGGCCAGGGTGACGGCCGAGCACAACGAGTTGACGATTGACGACGAGGCGGTGGCCTGGTTTGTCGGCGCGCAACCGACGGCCGTGACGGTCGTGAGCGCCGAACCGGGGCCGCTTGGACTGTTACTCGAACGGCACGCCGGCGTCGAGGCGCGGTATGTCGCGCCCGGCAGGTACGCGACTGACGATGCTGATGTTCTGGTGTTCGACCGCTGGCTGCCGCCCGACCCGCCCGGCAAGCCCGCACTCGTCCTCACGCCGGAAGGCAGGTCATGGCTCGGTGAGCGGACGTCCGAAGAACGGGGCGTCACCTGGAGCGAGCCGGGGCGGCATCCTGTGCTCGCCGGCGTCGACCCGCAGACGCTCGAGATTAAACGGGCATTCGGCTTCGAGGGGCCCGGCCTCGTGACCGTTGCCAGCTCGGTCGCCGGCACGCCTCTCGTGCTCGTGGGCGACGGGCAGGACCGCCGGGTGGTCGTACTCAATATCGCGTTGGCCGACTCGAACCTTGCGTTTTCTCCGGCGTTCCCGGTCCTCGTCGGCGACGCGCTCGAGTGGCTGGCTCGGCCGGCGCTCGGCGTTTCCGGCCGGCCGGGCGTGGTGGAACTGCCCGTCAGCACGAACCAGGTCACCGCGCCTGACGGCGGTGTCGTCCCGCTCATCGAGGCTGGCGACCGAAAAGTGGCCAGGCTGACCGCGCCTGGTTTGTACCTCGCCGACATCGGCGGCGCCCGATCTGTGATCGCCGTGAACGCGGGCAGTCCGGACGTATCGAATCTGGCGCGCACCTCGCTCAGCGATGCGCTCGTGGCGGCTGGTGCCGAGGCGACCGGCGCAGGCACCGTCTGGTGGATGTACGCGGTGTCGGCGGCATTCCTCCTGGTGGCGGTGGAGTGGTGGACGTGGCAGCGGCGGATCACGGTGTGACATGGGCCTGAGCTGGACGTTCCCGGGTTGGCTCTGGCTGCTGGCCGTCGTGCCCGCCATCTGGCTGGTGGGCCGGTTCGCCCGGACGAACTTCAACCCTCGGCAGCGGGCCATCCAGACGCTCGTGCGCTCGGCGGTGCTCGTCCTGCTGGCACTGGCGCTTGCGCAGCCCGTGGTGTCGCTGGGATCGTCCCGATTGTCGGTGGTCTATGTCGTCGACGTCTCGCACAGCGTGAGCGGAGAGTCCATACGGGCTGCGGCCGATCGCATCGACGGGCTCAATCGCGAGGTGCGCCCTGCACACAGTGCGATTGTCGTGTTCGGCGACGATACCGCGGTAATCGACGGGACCGACACACTGCGTCGCCTCGGCGAGGACGATCCCGAGGCTGTGGGAGAGAGCCCCGTCAGTCGCGATGGCAGCGACCTCGACCGGGCCTTGCGCGAGGCGAGGGCCGAGCTGGCGTCCGGCCATCTGCCGAGGCTCGTCCTGTTCAGCGACGGACGCGAGACGGCGGGGCGGGTGAGGACCGCCGCGGTTCGCCTTGCGTCAGAGGCCGTGCCCGTCTTTGTCGAGCCGATGGCGCCGAGAGATCTGGGCGACACGTGGATCGATGCGGTCGGCGTCCCGGCGCGCATTGCGGCCGGGTCGCTCGTGACGGTGACCGTGGACGTCGGCAGCCAGCGGGCGGCCGAGGGTCAGGTCGAACTTCGGGAGGGCCAGCGCGTCCTCGCAAGCCGCCGCGTGAGGCTCGACGTCGGCACCAACGCCATTACGCTTGACACGGCTTTTGACGAGGCCGGCGCACACCCGCTCGAAGCCGCGGTCTCGGTCGTGTCGGATCCTGTCGCGGCCAACGACCGCCTCATCCGTGAAGTCCTCGTCGGACCGCGCACGCCGGTGCTCTACATCGAGGGTGTTCAGGCCAGCGCCCGGTACCTGACCGATGCCCTCGAGCGGTCGGGCTTCGACGTCGACGAGGCCGGCCCGTCGGCCCTGCCAGACAGCGCTGACGCCCTCGACCGCTATGACGTCGTCATTCTCAGTGACGTGGCCCGCAGGGACCTGTCCGACGAGAAGATGACCGCACTTGGTGAGTGGGTCGAGCACCGGGGAGGCGGCCTGCTCGTCGCCGGCGGTGAGGCGGTCTTCGGCGAGGGGCCGGATGGGGCCGACGGCGGCTACCGGGAGACGGAGCTCGAACGGCTCACGCCCGTGACCTTCGAGCGAAAGGACGAACCGGAAGTTGCGCTGATCATCGTACTGGACAAGTCGTGGAGCATGGCCGGCGTCGTCATGGAGCTGTGCAAGGCGGCTGCCCAGGCCGCCATCGACGTGCTTTCGGACGAGCAGTCGGTGGGGATTGTCACGTTCAACGACGGCCTCAACTGGGACGTCACGTTACGCAACGTCGGCCTGCACAGGCAGGAGATCAACGATGCGATCAAGGCCATCGAGCCGAGCGGCCATACCCTGATCTTCCCGGCCGTCGAGCAGGCCTACCTGGCTCTCAAGGACGCCCGCGCGCGCGCCAAGCATGTGGTGTTGCTCTCCGATGGGCGTTCCTATCCCGACGACTACGAGAGCCTGCTCGCGAAGATGGTGGATGCCAAGATCACCGTGTCGTCGATCGCCGTGGGCCCGGCAGCGGACCGTGAGTTGCTGACGAACATCGCCAAGTGGGGACGCGGCCGGAGTTACATGGTGGAGGACGCCCGCGAGGTCCCCCAGAATCTTCGTCAAGGAAGCGCAGGATGCGACCACGCCGGCCTTCGACGAGGGCACCATCAAGCCCGTCGTCAAGGCTCGGGGTTTCCTCGAAGGGGTCGATCTGTCGCGGGTGCCGAGCCTGCGCGGCCGGACCGCCACGGTCCTCAAGGACACGGCGCTCGAGATGCTGGCTACCGAGGAGGGCGACCCTCTGCTGGCGTTCTGGCCCATCGGGCTCGGGCGCTCGGCCGTGTTCGCCTCGGATGTCAAGAACCGGTGGGCCGCTGACTGGCTCGGATGGCGCGGCTACGGCCCGTTCTTCACGGCAGTTGTGCGGGCCCTCGAGCGGCAGCGGGCGCCGCAGGTCGTGCTCGACGTCGTGGAGGGACCGGTCACGGACGGCGTCCGTCACGTCGCGATGACACTCGAGGCCCGCGACCCGAAGGGCGACTACCGGGACCTGCTTCGCCCGGTGGTGCGCGCCCGGTCGTCCGGGGGGGATTCGGCGGACGTGTCGCTTCGGCAGACCGGACCTGGCCGGTACGAGGGCAGCGTGAGCGTTGGTGCGGCCGACGTGTTGTCGCTGTCGGCTGCGACCGACGACCCCGGCATCCGCGAGCGATTGATCATCCCCGACCCGGCTGCGGAGTACCGCCTGAGAGCGGCCGACGAGCCGTTGCTCGACCTGGTGGCCAGCACGACGGGCGGCGTGTTCCGTCCTGCGGCCGAGAGCCTGGCGGGAACGGCTGGCGCCTCACGAGTCGCGCGGCGCGCGTTGTGGCCGCTGCTGGTCGCGCTGGCCCTTCTCCTCTGGCTCGGCGACATCCTGCTGCGCCGCGTCCGCGTGTTCGAGCCGGCCTAGTGTCCTGCGCACGACACTAGCGTCCTCGTCGCGGCCGGCGTAAGCGCCGTTCGCCGATTGCGCGTATCAAGCCTCGGAGGTCTGGCTCTGGGGCAACTTCCGCAGATCGACCCGGTACGGCCGGATGCCGTCCTTCCCGCATACGTTCAGCTTCCTATCGAAAGGACCACGTGATGAGAGCACCAAGCTCACGAGCCAGCCGCACCCTGGTGACGGCATCGCTCTGTCTTCTCACCGGCGCCGTGCTCTTTGCGCAGGGGTTTGGCGTGCAGCCGCAGGCGCCGGCTCCCGTGAACGCGTCGGACGACCCGATGCTGCGCGGCTTCGTCTTTCGTTCGATAGGTCCAGCCGTCATGGGTGGGCGCGTCGACGACATTCAGGGCGTCATCGACGACCCGATGACCGTCTGGGTGGGACTTGCGACCGGTGGTTTGTGGAAGACCACGAACGGAGGGCGAAGCTGGACCTCCATGTTCGACGAGATGCCCAACTCGTCGGTGGGAGATATCGGCATCGCTCCGTCGAATCCGAACATCGTCTACGTCGGCATGGGCGAGCCGAACAACCGACAGAGCTCGACCATCGGGAACGGCGTCTACAAGACCACCGATGGAGGCGCGACCTGGCAGCACCTCGGGCTCGAGGAGACGCAGTCGATTGGCCGTGTGGCGGTCCATCCCCGCAATCCGAACATCGTCTTCGTAGCGGCGCTCGGGCACCTCTACGGCCCGAACGAAGAGCGTGGCCTCTACAAGACGACCGACGGCGGGGCGACCTGGACGAAGGCCAAGTACATCGACGCTGACACCGGGTTCACCGATGTGGTCATCGATCCGGCCAGTCCGAACACCGTCTTCGCCGCCTCGTATCAGCGCCGGCGGACGTGGTGGGGATTCAATGGCGGGGGGCCCGGAAGCGGCCTGTGGAAGTCCACCGACGGGGGCACGAACTGGACGAAGATCCAGGGCAACGGGTGGCCGGCGCCCTCTGACGGCATCATCGGGCGCATTGGCGTCGACCTGCACCACGCGAACCCGCAGATCGTGTACGCCCACGTCGAGGTCGGGGCAAGCGGCGGCACCGGCGCGAACGTGGCTGACGACGGTGGCCCGCTCGTCGGCCGCGGCGGGGGTGGCGGAGGTGGCGGGGGGCGCGGTGGTCAGCCGGCAGCGCCGCCCGATCCGCAGCGAAGCGGGCTCTGGCGGTCGAATGACGGCGGCAAGACCTGGTCGCTCATGAGCAACGAGAACAATCGGCCCATGTACTACAGCCAGGTGCGCGTGGACCCGGCCAACCCGGAGAAGGTGTTCGTCGGCGGGGCCTCCGCACAGATGTCCCTCGAGGGAGGTCGCACGTGGCAGCCGCTGCGCGGCACGGGCCACGGCGATTACCACGCCTTCTGGATCAGCGCGAAGGATCCGCGCATCGTCTGGACCGGCCACGACGGCGGCATCGATGTCAGCTACGACGGCGGGCTCACGTGGGACTACCTGGCCAACATGCCGCTCGGTCAGTTCTATCAGGTGTCAGCCGACATGCGCCGGCCGTACCACGTGTGCGGCGGCCTGCAGGACAACGGGAGCTGGTGCGGCCCGAGCGCGGTGCGGTCGGGCAGCGGCGCGGTCAACACCGACTGGTACAACGTCGGTGGCGGCGACGGCTTCTATACCCGCCAGGATCCGACAGACCACACCACGATCTACTCCGAATCGCAGAACGGTGCGGTGAGCCGCCTGAGCCTGCGCGATGGCTCGACGACGAGCATCCGGCCGAGGTTTGCCGGCGCCGGGCGAGGCGGCGGCCCCGCCAACCCGGGCAACATTCTCAACGCCCCGGCCAACCCGCCCGAGCTCCGGTTCAACTGGAACGCGCCGATCGAGATGTCGCCGCACGACACCAACACGATCTACTACGCCGCGCAGTTCTTCTTCCGGTCGCACGACCGTGGCGACACGTGGTGGATGAACCCGACGGACCTCACGAAGAACGTGGACCGCTTTGCCGGGCCGATCATGGGTGTGGCCGGCAACGCGCCGATGGCGTCCAAGCACGATGGCTACGCGAACAACTCGAACGTCACGATCGTGCGCGAGTCGCCGTCGAAGCCGGGCGTGCTCTGGGTGGGCACCGACGACGGGAATCTGCACGTGAGCCAGGACGGCGGCGCGACGTTCTCGAACGTGTACGGGAACATCGCCGGAGCGCCCCGGACCGAGGTGCAGATCGCGCGCATCGAGCCGTCGAACTTCGCGCCCGGCACGGCCTACGTGGCCATCGACAACCACCGGTTCAACGACTGGAGGCCGTACCTCTTCAAAACGACGGACTTCGGCCGGACCTGGGCGCCGGTGATGGGCGACCTGCCAGCCAAGGGGCACATCAACGCCGTCGAGGAGGACTACGTCAACCCGAACCTGCTGTTCGTCGGCACGGAATTCGGGCTGTTCGTCACGCTCAACGGCGGGACGAGCTGGAAGCCCTTCATGGCCGGGTTGCCGCGCGTGCGCGTCGACGACCTGCTGATTCACCCGCGAGACCGGGACCTGATCGTGGCCACCCACGGCCGGAGCTTCTGGATAGCCGACGACATCACACCGCTCGAGCAGCTTGGCGCGCAGCCGTCCGGCAGCGTCCGGCTGTTCACGCCCCGTCCGGCGGTCCAGTGGAAGAACGACCGGGAGGCGACGCGGCGCGTGACCGCGCGCATGTTCGCGGGCGACAACCCGCAGGGCGGCACGGCGCTCAGCTTCTGGAGCCAAACGGCCGGCGCGGCCAGGTTCGAGATCCTCAATCAGTCGGGTGAGGTGATTCGTACGATTGACGTCCAGGCCGAGCCCGGCATGAACCGCGTGCAGTGGAACATGCAGCCCGATCCGCCCGCACCCCCGCCGGGGGCGCAGGCCGCCGCGGGCCGGGGCGGCCGCGGTGGTGGCGGCGGCGGTGGCGGGCGAGGTGGCGGCGGTCGCGGCGTGCCGTTCGTCGCGGGTGGCGGCCGCGGCGGGTTTGGCGGATTTGGCGGCCCGGTGGATCCGGGAACCTACCTGGTGCGCTTCACCATGGGCAGCGAGACGCACATGACCTCGGTCGTCGTGCTCGAGGACGTCTGGATGGTGAAGTAGCCGCTACTTCCAGAAGGCGATGCCGCCGGCCTGCTTGCCGATGTCAGCGGCTGCGGCGCGAGTCCGGGACTGGAGGTCGTACACCTCCACGGTCCCGGGCTCGCCGCCGACCCCTTCGTTCGTGACGAACGCATACCGTCCGTCGGGCGTGATGACGACGCCGTGGGGCACCCGGCGTGTCGTCTCGAGCTTGGCGACTTCCTTCCCGGCCTGAAGATCCCAGATGCCGATCGCGGCGGACTTCTTGTAGGTGACGACGAGCAGCCGGCCGTCGGCGGTGACGTCGAGGTTGTACGGGCCGGCGGTGGTGTTCTCGAAGGTCCGCGTGACCGTCCACCGCTCGACGTCCACCTCGACGATCGTGTTCTTGTTGTTGCCGGCCACGTAGACCTTGCCCGCGCGTGTGGGCTGCGAGGCCCACGTCGGCTGGACGAGCTCGGCCTTCATGGACTTCATCATGGCCGCGCCCTCGTCCGACGCCATGTCCATCATCGCCATGTGCTCGGCATGGGGTGAGAGCGCCAGCGAGCGCGACACCTCGAACGACAGACCATCCACTTCCCACAGGTGGTCGTCCATCATCGACACGGAGTACTGCTTCGTGCCGGCCGCGTTCATCCGCGAGCCGTGCGGCATCACGCCCGTGGGGACGCGCGCGATCTCGGTCATCGACTGCGTATCCACGATCGACACGGAGCTCTGCTCCATGCGGCCGTACAGGTTGAAGTTGACGACGTGCAGAAATCCGGTCGTGCGTGAGATGTCCATCGAGGCGGGGAAGAGCCCCACTTCGACGGAATCCACGAACGCGTCGGAGCCCGTCTCGAACTTGTGAATCGACCCGTACGGATTGCCGTGCGAGAGCGACACGTACCAGGACTTTCCGTCAGGGTGCACGGCGATGCCGTGCGGCCCCTCGATCTCGGTCGGCCAGATGCCCACCTCGATCGTCTTCACGACATCCAGCGTGCCCGTGCCGGGACCGGACGGCCGGAAGCGCACCAGCGCGATCGTGTCATCCGACTCGGCGCACGCGTAGGCCCAGTAGGCCGGCGCGGCCTGGGCCCTCGGTGAACCAGGCAGGGCCGACCAGAGCAGGCCAGCGGCAATCAGCGTGAGCGACTGGTGCCAGTAGCCGAATGCACGTCTCACCGAGATTCACCTCGCCGGCTCGGCACCGGATCGCCGAGCTTGACCGCCCAAAGGCCCGAGTTGAAGTCTGAGAAGAAGATGTTGCCCTTGTACGGCTGCGGGCCCCAGACGAACGGGGCATTGGGGATGAAGCTGTCGGGATCGTACGAGTAGAACTTGGCGATCTCGCGCCCCTGCCGACCCAGGTCGCCCAGCAGCTCGCCCGACACGTCCACGACGCGCAGGCCGCCGTTGTAGTACGCCACGTACATGACGTCGTCTTCCACCCAGAGATTGTGGGTGCCGGCGTCCTCGACGGCGTAGCGGGCGACCTCGCGCGGGTTGTCCCAGTCGGTCCAGTCGATGACGTGAATCCAGCCGTCGGCCCGGCCCGCGCGGTTGGTGGGCGTGCCTTCGGGAAAACTCTCGTCGCCCGCGAAGATGTAGCGCTTGCCCGTGGACCTGCTGACGTACGGATAGGCCGCGTGATTCCAGCCGCTCGGGTAGGCGTAGGAGCCGATCTTCACCGGGCTGGTGGGCGACCCGCCTTTGTTGCCGCCGCCGACGTCCACCGCGACGACGCCGTTGTTCCAGTTGGACGAGTAGGCGATGCCATCGACGACCCACACGTCGTGGATGCTCGATCGCCCGCCGGTACCCTGATGCTGGTACGTGCCGACACGCCGCGGGTTCTTTGGATCCTCGACGTTGATGATGTCGTAGCGCTGGCCGGCGCTGAGCGCGTAGACGTGGTTGTCGTGAATGAAGACGTTGTGCACGCCGCCGGTCAGTTCGTCGTCGAACGTCGCGAGAATCGGCAGGCCCGCGCGCGGGTTCGACACGTCGATGATCACCATGCCGTTGCGGCGGTTGGACGCGCCCTCCCGGCTGATGACGGCAATCCGTCCATCGGCCGAGACCTTGACGTCATTGACCGTCCGGGCGTCCACCTGCACCTCGCCGATCTTCTCGATGGCGGCCGGGTCGGTCACGTCCCAGAAGAACGCGTGCCCGCTGGCACCCCACGTGCCGGTAACGGCGTAGTCGCGGCCGTCGAGTCCCTGCCAGACCCAGAGGTCGGACGTATGCCGGTCGAGCACCTTGCCGCGGCCGACGACCTCGACGCGGCGGCTGACCTCACGCGGCGTGACCTCAATCGTCGACAGGGCCGTGTGCGAGCCAGTTGTCGCCACCACCGTGTAGCGGCCCGAGCGCTCGGCGACGAACCGGCCGTCCGGTTCGACTTGCGCGGTCGCCCCGGCGCCGAGGATGGTGTGCGCGGGCTCTCCGGTCACGGCATAGTGGACCGGGATGTCGGCCACGGGCTCACCGTTCGCGCCGCGTGCGGTGGCGGTGAAACGAACGACGTCTCCCGTGCGAGCCGCGGTGACCGAGGAAGAGACCTCGAAGGCGGTGACGGGATTGGCCGCAACCGTGATGTCGAGCGCGGCAGTCACGCCACCGGTGCTCGCCGTGATGCGAGTCGTTCCGGGAGCGGAGAGCTGCAGCTGGCCGAAGCGGTCGACGCGTGCGACGGCGGCGTTCATCGAGTTCCACGCGATCGTCTCCTCATTGCGATCGCGACCGGCCTCGTCCATCACGGTGGCGGCGAGGTTGACGCGCGTGCCGGCGTAGAACCGCGAGGGCACGCCGGTGAGCGTCACGGTCGCGATAGGAGGCTCGGGGACGACGATGGTGACCTCGGTGCGGTTGAGCGCCGTGAAGCCGCCACGGCCGCCGCGGCCGCCGGGTTCGTCGGCTCCGGCCGGCAGCGCGGTGACGAAGACCTGGTACGTGCCGGGTTCCGCTGCCGTCACCACGCCCTCGGCCGTCACGGCCAGCTGTCGCCGGCTCTGAGACGCGAAGACGACGCGGGCATCGGGCACGTCCCTACCGGCAGCGTCCGTGACGACGGCCTTGAGCGCGGCCGATTCGCCCAGCTTGAGCGTCAGCGTGGCGGGTGTCACCTTGACGCGGAGGTCACTGCCCGGCGCGGCCGGCGTCTGCGGTGGGTTCTGAGTTGTGGCAGGCAGGCTGGCTGAGAGCGCCAGCGCCGCGAGCCCTGTCACGACAAGGCGCGTCACGAGCACGGGTTCCTCCTGGGATTGCCGCCGATCATACAAGGGGGAGGAGCCCTTTTCCACAAGCCCGACACCAGGAGGCAACAGGGCCATTCCGTTCCCGCGCGGCGGCCCCTCAATCAGCGGAATGGGGGTCGGTCGCCCTCGCGGTTCCGCACGACCAGCAGCGGTCGAATTGGGGCTCCACGCGTTCGGAGCACCTCGGGCAGGCCCAACTCTGGCCGGAGGAGGATTCCGGCGGGTTCTCGAGCTCCAGGACCACCCGGCGGGCCAGTTCGGCGTCAGCATCAGCCGGAATCCATACTTCCGGCAGTGTGTCGAAGGTCACGGGCGTTTCGCCGCGAGTGCTGAAGAGCGAGTCTCGACGGACTTCGGCCTGGATGCCGACCGCTTCGAGCGCTCCGCGCAGGACGTGGGCCTGCATCGGATCGGCCGCGGTGTAGATCTTGATCATCGCGGGGTCCTCCGCTCAATCTGCCAGTCGCCGGGCCTTCTTGAACACGGCACGCAACATGGCCGGCGTCAGCCTGCCCGTGTGCGTGTTCTGCCTGCTCGGGTGATAGGCGCTGACGAGCACGGGCAGCCCCGGCTCGCGGTAGCGTCCGCCGTGGGTAAAGGCCGGCCGACGCGGAACCGGCCCGGATGGCGCCACGAGCGCTCGCCGTTCGCCCAGCAGGCGCCAGCAGGCGTCGAAGGCAATCCGGCCGAGGGCAACGATGACACGCAATTCCGGCAACGCGTCCAACTCGGCGCGGAGGTGCGTGTGGCACCGGGCGATCTCGGCGGGTGTCGGCTTGTTCTGCGGCGGCGCGCACCGGACCGCAGCCATGATCCAGGTGTCGTGCAGTTGCAGGCCGTCGTCGATTCCCCGTGAGAACGGCTGATTGGCCAGACCATTCGCGTGAAGCGCGGCCATGAGGAAGTCGCCGGACCCGCCGCGGCCGTCGCCGGTGAAGTTACGCCCCGTTCGATTGGCGCCGTGGGCCGCCGGCGCCAGGCCGACGAGCGCGATGCGGGCCTGCGGATCGCCGAAGCCCGGCACGGGCCTGGTCCAGTACGTCTCGTTCCGGAAGGCCGCTCGCTTCTCCCGGCCGATGCGCTCGCAGTATTCGCGCAGGCGTGGACATGCCGTGCACTCGATGATGACCTTCCGAACAGACGTCAGGGCCCGCATCGGCACACCAAGCAGTGTCCGTGGAAGTCGAGCACCTGCAGGGCCCAGATCCCAGATCCCAGATCCCAGATCGCCAGATTCACTGTCGAGCCCTGTCGTACCCCTCCGCCTGCTCGTGCGCGTGATACGAGCTGCGGACGAGCGGTCCCGACTCGACGTGACCGAATCCGAGGTCGAGTGCCATTCGCTTGATTTCGAGGAACTCGTCGGGCGTGTAGTAACGCTCCATCGGGAGATGGGCGGGTGAGGGGCGAAGATACTGGCCAACCGTGAGGATCTGGCAATCGACGCGGCGGAGGTCGTGGAGCACTTCGCCGATCTCGTCGTGCGTCTCGCCAAGACCGACCATGATGCCGGTCTTTGTCGGAATCTCCGGCGCCCATCGGCGGGCCCGGTCGAGCAGCTCCAGCGCCCGCGCGTACTTCCCGCCCGGCCGGGCCATCCGGTAGAGGCGGGGCACCGTTTCCGTATTGTGGTTGAGCACGTCGGGCCTTGCCTCGAGCACGGTGCGAAGCGCGTCCTCCCGGCCCTGGAAGTCCGGGATGAGCACTTCGACGCGACAGTCCGGTCGGCGCGCCTTGATGGCGCGAATGGTCGCCGCAAACGCGCCGGCGCCGAAGTCCGGCAGGTCGTCCCGATCCACCGACGTGACGACCACGTAGGCGAGCGCCATCTGGTCCACCGCCCGGGCCAGGTTCTCCGGCTCGTCGAGGTCGAGGGGCAGCGGCGCGCCGTGTGTGACGTTGCAGTAGCCGCACGCTCGCGTGCAGACGTCGCCCATGATCATGAACGTCGCCGTGCCGTGGTGCCAGCATTCGCCGATGTTCGGGCAGTGCGCTTCCTGGCAGACCGTATTGAGCTTCAGGTCGCGCATCAGCTCCCGAAGCCGGAGGTAGTTGGGCGACCCTGGCGCCCGCACCTTCAGCCATTCGGGCTTCGGCTCGCGCGCGAGTGCCGCGTCTTTGACACGTCGGCCGCGGATGAACTGCAGTGGGGCGATCCCGGTCATCGTCCCTCAGTATATCGGCCCGTGAATCTGCGATCTGGGATCTGCTACGAAGATGCCACCGTTGAGAACGTGGAGTTCGTGGAGGGCCTCCGGCGAATACAGGCCGCGGCAGCGCCTGGTCGCCGTGGCCGCGAGCGGCGCTCGGTCGGACCCGACGGGGCCACGGCGACCGGTTGAAGACACGGGGCGGAGGCGCACCTCCACGGGCTCCACGTCTCCACGGTCCCGCGGCCCTGACGTCCGGTGCCGCCACAGGCGTGTTCGTCGTGTGCGGGCGTCGCGGCACGCGACGTGGACAACTGGAATCCAAGAGCAGGTGGAATCTGGATATCTGGAATCTGCTGTCCTACGATTAGCCGGTGAGCTGGGGCCCGGCATCCCGGACGTTCGAGCACACCGGCACGCGCAGATCGCCAGATGGCCAGACTCCCAGATATCCTGAGATTCCAGATTCCAGATTCCAGATCCCAGATTCCAGATTCGAGGTCTCCATGTCCCTGTCGATCACCTGGCTAGGTCATTCCACATTCCTCCTTGGGCTTCCGGGCGGCCAGCGCGTCATGGTCGATCCGTGGCTGGGCAATCCGACTTGCCCGGAGCAGTTTGCCAGGCCGGAGGCGGTCCTGCCGCTCGACCTGATTCTCGTGACGCACGGCCATTTCGATCATCTCGGTGACCTTGTTGCTCTCTCGAAGGCCTCGTCGGCGCCGATCGTGTGCGCCTTCGAGCTCGGCCGGTACATCGAGCAGAAGGGCGTGACCGGGGTTCACGACATGGGCGTTGGAGGCACCCAGGAGGTCGCCGGTGTGACGGTGACGATGGTGCCGGCTATCCACTCGAGCGGGATCATCGAGGACGACCACGTTCAGTACCTGGGCGTCGCAGCCGGCTACATCCTGCGCCAGCATGAGATGCCGACGATCTACATCGCCGGCGATACGGCGCTCTTTGGCGACATGAAGCTCATCGCGGACTTGTACTCGCCCGACATCGCGTTCCTGCCGATCGGCGATCACTACACGATGGGACCCGACACGGCGGCGATGGCGGCCCGCTGGCTCGGCGTTCGCCAGGTCGTGCCGATGCACTACGGCACGTTTCCGGTGCTGCGCGGAACCCCGGCGGAGCTGAAAAAGAACCTGGCCGGGACAGATATCGAAGTGCTGGAGCTGAAGCCGGGACAGACCGCGAATTAGTCCGGACGGTCCCGAGGGCCGGGGACGGCTCGCGGAGGACCCTGGCGCTGGCCTGCATCGCCTTGAGTGATGCAGGCCAGCGTCAGGCGCGTTGCGCCGAACGTCGGGACCGGTAGACCCTGGGACCCTGGGACCGGCTCATCTCATCCAGATATCCTCGAGCACGCTGAACGTCTCGGAGCCCACCTGCCGGCCGCCGACCGTGAGCGAGACGCGATAGACACCGGGCTCGGCCGTCGGGCCGCCGAAGCCCCCACGCCCGCCGCCTCCGCCCCGGCCGCCCTGACCTGCCGCGCCTGCCGGCGGATTGCCTCGCAGATCCCACTGCAGCCGATTGAGTCCCTGCTTGCCGTCCACGTCGATCGTGCGAAGGACTTCGTTCGTCGCGGTGTTGGTGATCGTGAGCGTCGCCGATCCAGCCTGCGGGAGGTAGAAGGCGAGCGCCGTGCCGTCGGGGGCCGTTTCGCCGGCCCAGGTCTTGTTGCCAGGCAGGCGAGCGGCCAACCGGAAGTCGGTCTTCCACTGTACGGCGTCACGCGGGGTGAAGAGCCGCGGCTCGGTCGGCAGCGACGTCATCTGCTGCAACGCCGAGATGTCGTCCATGACATAGATGCCGTACCCGTGTGAGGCGAGCACGAGGTCGTGGTCGCGCGGGTGGACGACGACTTCATCCACGCGCGTGATCGGCAGGCCGGGCATGAACCGGTGCCACGAATCGCCGTCGTCGAGCGTGATGTACAACCCGAATTCGGTCGCGGCGTAGAGCAGCCTCGGATTCACCGGGTCCTGACGGACGCTGTTCACGTTCCCGACTGCCGGCAGGTTGCCGCTGACCGAGCTCCACGTCTGACCGTAGTCGGTCGTCTTGAACAGGTAGGGCCGGAAGTCGTTCGAGTGGTGGCCGTCGAGCGACGCGTAGGCCGTTCCCGCGTCGAAGTGCGATGCCTCGAGGCCCGACACCCAGTACTCCCGCGATCCCCCCGGCAGGTTCCGGCTCACCTCGGTCCAGTTGTAGCCGGCATCGCGGCTCACCTGGATGTTGCCATCGGCCGTCCCGGCCCAGAGAATGCCGGGGACCACGGCTGATTCGGCAATCTCGATGATGGTCTTGAATTCGTTCGTCTGCACGCCATCACCCTTCGAGAGGATGCAGTCCTGGCCCGGCCCGGCTCCCCGGCCGCAGCTCGGCAGCGAGTAGGGCTGCTCGAGCATGGTGCGCTCGGAGACGTCGATGCCCTTGCCGAGCTCGGCCGTCATGCGCCAGGTGGTGCCGCCGTCCGACGAAATGAACAGGCGGTTGCCGCCATAGAGCAGCGTCTTCGGATTGTGCGGAGAGATGCGGATCGGTGAGTTCCAGTTGTAATTGAACTCGTCAGTGTCCTGTGCGGGAGGCGGCACGACGTTGGTCGCCTGGCCGCCGCCGCGTCCCCCGCCGCCACCGCCCCCGCCACGGCCGGCGCCGCCGGTGCCGGCGCGCGGCCGGATGCCGCCTCGCTCGCCGGTCGAGGCGTCGTACCGGTTCAGGTTGCCGTTCTGCGACTCGGTGTAGAAGACATTCGGGTTGGTCGGATCGATCTGCGTCTGGAAACCGTCACCGCCGCCGACGCTGATCCAGTGCCAGGTTCGAATGGCGTTGGTCCGCACGTGGCTGGGGCCGCACCATGAGCCGTTGTCCTGGAGCCCCGTGCACACCGTGTACGGGCGATCCATGCCGACCGACACGTGATAGGGCAGGGCCACCGCCATGTTGCGAACGGCCTCCCAGGTCTCGCCGCCGTCGTAGCTGATGTCGAGGCCGCCGTCGTTGCCGTACATCACGTGGTCGCTGTCGTTCGGATCGATCCAGATGGCGTGATTGTCCACGTGACCCATGCCACCCTGAATGCTCTCGAACGTCCTGCCACCGTCGGTGGACTTCGCCGCGTTGGTTCCGCCGACGTACACGACGTTCTCGTTGTTCGGGTCGACGCGGATCTGGCTGTAGTACATCGGCCGCTGGTTTTCATTGCTCATGAAGGTCCAGGTTCGGCCCTTGTCGTTCGAGCGCCAGATGCCGCTGCGCGTCGGGTCGGGTGGCGGCGGCTGGCCGCCGCCACGCCCGCCGCCACCGCGGCCGGCCTGCGGCTGCGGGGCGTCCTGCGCCACCGGCGGCTCGTTGTCCTGAGCCACTTCAATCTGCGCGTACACCACGTTCGGGTTCGACCGCGACCACGCGAGACCCACGCGGCCCATCGTGCCGCGCGGCAGACCGTTGCCGGAGAGCTTCGTCCACGTGCGTCCGCCGTCAGTCGTCTTGTGGATGCCACTGCCCGGGCCGCCGCCCACGAACCCCCACCCGCTCCGGCGCCGTTCGTAGGTCGATGCCATCAGCGTGTTGGGATTCGACGGGTCGATGATGAGGTCGATGGCACCGGTGTCCTGCGTGATGTAGAGCACCTTGTTCCACGTCGCGCCGCCGTCGGTGGTCTTGAAGACACCGCGATCTTCGTTCGAACCGAACAGGTGTCCGACGGCGGCCACCCAGACCACGTTCGGATCGGTCGGATGAACGATCACGCGCCCGATCGACTGGGTCTCGCGCAGCCCGATGTGCGTGAACGTGGCGCCGCCGTCGGTCGACTTGAACATGCCGACGCCGATCGACGAGCTCTGGCGGTTGTTCGGCTCGCCGGTTCCGACATAGAGGATGTTCGGGTTGGAAGGCGCCAGCGCAAGGTCGCCAATCGAGTGCGCGTACTCGTCGAAAATGGACGTGAACGTCGTGCCGTTGTTCGTCGTCTTCCAGATGCCGCTCACGGCGTAGCCGATGTAGTAGGTCGACGTGTTCTTCTCGTCCACCGCCAGATCGTCGATCCGGGCCCCCTGCGCGACGGGGCCAATCGCCCGGAAACGGAAGCCCTGCAGCAGCGGGTGTTCCGGCTGGTTCATGATGCGCGCGGCCGCCTGGCCGCCGCCCTGACCCTGGGCCACGACGTCCGTCACGAACGGGTAGCCGACAAGTGCCAGGCCGGCGAGCCACAGGAGCCCTGTTCGGAGTCTCTTCTGGGTCGTCATGAATCTGGTTCTCCTCTGGGTTAGCGCGGGCAGTCACTGCCCGGGAGCATCGACGATCGCGGGATCTTACCGTAACCCCAGGCTGGCGGCCACTGCGTCGACGGTATCGCCAACGGACCTGCCCGACGTGTCGATCGTCAGCGAGGCCTGGGCGTAGAGGGGATTCCGCCGGGCCACCAGGTCGGCCAGGGCCTTGCGGGCCTGCGGGTGATCGTCCATCGGGCGCCGGTCGCCCTGCCGGATGACGCGGTCCCAGCAATCGCCGGCCGTGGCCCGCAGCCACACCGTCCTCGTACGTCGCTCGAGGAGCGCGTAGGTCTCGGCCGAGGCCACCAGACCGCCGCCGGCGGCCAGTACCATCGACTGACGCGTATCGAGCAGTGCCGTCAGGGCCTCGCGTTCCAGGCGGCGATAGTACTCCTCGCCGTGGAGGCTGAAGATCTCCCCGAGCGCGAGGCCGGCCATGGCTTCGACCTGCCGGTCGAGCTCGACGAATCTGAGCCGCAGCCTGCGGGCCAGGCGACGGCCGATCGTCGTCTTCCCGGAACCGCGCAGGCCCAGGAGCGCGATGACGGTCGGTGCATCATCATCTTCTGCGGCGAGCAGGTCGGCGGCCGTCGTGTTGAGCGCCGCGGCCAGCTCTGCCAGACGACGCACCGAGATGTTGCCCTGACCGGCTTCGACAGCCATCAGAAACCTCAGCGAGAGTCCGCTGCGCCCCGCGAGCGTCCGCAGGGTCAGACCTTGCTGCTGGCGGAGCCGCCGGGCGCGGCGGCTGAGGGTGGACAGCACGTCAGGTGCGGGGCGGCGAGCGTCGATGACCGTGGCGCCCTCGAGGGCCGCGGGTCGCTGAGGCGACGAGGCTCTCATGTGACGCAGTATAAAGCATGCATCTGCCAAGTCAACGCACTATACTGCCTTGACAGTCCAGCGCGGCCACCGATACGCTCTTGGGACACATATGGCCACGACTGAGACGCCCACCAAACCGGCTCCCATTTCGTTCGAGACCAGGCCCGATCAGTACAAACACTGGACGTTGCAGTTCGAGGGGCCCGTCGCGACCCTGTCGATGGACGTCCAGGAAGACGGCGGCCTGTTTCCCGACTACCGACTGAAGCTGAACTCCTACGACCTCGGCGTCGACATCGAGCTCGCCGACGCCATCCAG
Source organism: uncultured Acidobacteriota bacterium (assembly GCA_963752045.1). GTDB lineage: Bacteria > Acidobacteriota > Vicinamibacteria > Vicinamibacterales > SCN-69-37 > DATKDF01. The sequence goes on from CAVVWN010000008.1 coordinate 1,019,628, forward strand.
CGCATCCGTTTCGAGCACCCCGAAGTGCACGCCGTCATCGTCACGAGCCTCAAGGAGCGAATCTTTTGCGCCGGAGCCAACATCTTCATGCTTCGCGGCTCCAGTCACGCCTGGAAGGTGAACTTCTGCAAGTTCACGAACGAGACACGGCTGGCGATGGAGGACGCGAGCGAGCACAGCGGACTGAAGTTCCTGGCTGCGCTCAATGGGATTTGCGCCGGTGGCGGTTACGAACTGGCGCTCGCGTGTGACGAGATCCACCTCGTTGACGATTCGAACTCGGCCGTGAGCCTGCCGGAGACGCCGCTGCTCGGCGTGTTGCCAGGCACGGGCGGCCTGACCCGAGTCGTCGACAAGCGGAAGGTCCGCCGCGATCTCGCCGACGTCTTCGGGACCATTGCCGAGGGCGTCAAGGGCAGGCGCGCGGTCGAGTGGCGCCTGGTGGACGCCGTGCATCCGGCGAGCAAGTTCAAGGCGGCGGTGAGCGATCGGGCCCGCGAGCTGGCTGCGCTGTCGGACCGCCCGTCTCACGGGCCCGGAGTCGTCCTTGGGCCCCTCGGCGTGACCTCAACGTCGGACGGGCTGGAGTACTCCTCGGTCAGCGTCGAGTTCGACCGGGCGAAACGGGTCGCCACCTTGACCGTCCGCGCTCCCGAACATCCAGTCGAGGCGACGCCAGAGGCGATTCTCGCCGCCGGAGATCGGTTCTGGCCCCTCCGCGTGTTCCGCGAGCTGGACGACGCCATCCTCCGGCTCCGCGTGAACGAGCCGGAGATCGGCACGGTGGTCATCAAAGCGACGGGCGATCCGGCGCGAGTGCTCGAGGCCGACGCCGTCCTGCTCGCCAACGGCGACCACTGGTTCGTCCGCGAGGTCGTGCATTTCATCAAGCGGACGCTCAAGCGTGTGGATCTGACGGCGCGGAGTTTCTTCGCGCTCATCGAAGTGGGCAATGCATTTGCCGGAACGCTCTTCGAACTGGCGCTGGCCGCTGACCGATCGTACATGTTCGACGACGACGAACAGGCAAACCGTGTCGCCCTGTCGGGCATGAATGCGGGACCGCTGCCGATGAGCAATGGCCTCACGAGGCTCGGGACGCGTTTCTATGGCGAGCCAGAGCGAGTGGCGGCGGCCATCGCGCACGATGGGCCGTTCGATCCCGCCGAGGCGCTCGAAGCCGGCCTCGTGACGTTTGCGCCTGACGTCATCGACTGGGACGACGAGATTCGCCTGGCGGTCGAGGGGCGGGCGGCGCTCTCACCCGACGCCCTGACCGGCATGGAGGCCAACCTGCGTTTCGCCGGTCCTGAAACGATGGAAACGAAGATCTTCGGACGGCTGACGGCCTGGCAGAACTGGATCTTCCAGCGTCCGAATGCCGTCGGGCCCAAGGGCGCGTTGACGTCGTACGGCTCGTCCGAGCGCGCCGAATTCGATTTCGGCAGAACGTGACGGTCCGAGGGTCCGACGGTCCGAGGGTCCGACGGTCCGAGGGTCCGAGGGTCCGACGGTCCGACGGGCCGAGGGTCCGACTGGCAGTGACAGTTTCAGGAGAGGCTTGACACGATGATCTCCGCCGAGAAGATCCCGAACAACGTCGATCTGCACCTGAACAAGCGCCTGCAGCGGGCGCTCGAACACTGGCAGCCGGCCTACATCCAGTGGTGGCGCGACATGGGGCCGCAGGGGTTCCAGCACTACCACCAGGTGTACGTGCGCACGGCCATCAGCGTGGACTCGGCCGGATGGGCGCACTTCGAATACGTGAAGCTGCCCGAGTACCGATGGGGCATCTTCCTCGCCGATCCGGTCGTGAACCGGACCATCGGCTTCGGTGACTTCTTCGGAAAGCCCGTGTGGCAGGAAGTGCCCGGCGAGTTCCGGAACCAGCTGCGCCGGCTCATCGTCACGCAGGGTGACACCGAACCGGCGAGCGTCGAGCAGCAGCGATGGCTGGGCCACCGCTGTCCGAGCCTGTACGACCTGCGCAACCTCTTCCAGGTCAACGTCGAAGAGGGCCGGCACCTCTGGGCGATGGTCTACCTGCTGCATTCCTACTTCGGCCGGGACGGCCGGGACGAGGCGGAGGACCTGCTGGCGCGCCAGAGCGGGAATCGCGACAAGCCGCGCATTCTCGAGGCGTTCAACGAGCCGATCGACACCTGGGTCGACTTCTTCATGTTCACGATGTTCACCGATCGGGACGGGAAGTCGCAGCTGCTGTCGCTCTCGGAGAGCTCGCTCGATCCGCTCTCCCGGACGACCCGCTTCATGCTCACCGAGGAAGCGCACCACATGTTCGTCGGCGAAACCGGCGTGGCGCGCATCGTCAAGCGCACGTGCGAACTGATGAAGGAGACCGGCCTGGCAGAGGATGTCCGGAAGCTCGGTGGAATCGACCTGCCGACGATTCAGAAGTACATCAACCTCTGGTTCTCGCTGAGCCTCGACCTGCACGGCAACGAGATCTCGACCAATGCGGCCGCCTACTTCTCCAACGGCCTGAAGGGCCGTGCCGAAGAGGCCAAGTGGACGGAGCACAAGGTGTCCGAGGCCAGCTATACGCTGGATGTCGTCGAGAACGGCCGGCTCACGAAGCTGGAAGTGCCGATGCGTAATGCGATGAACGAGGTGCTGCGCGACTGGTACGTCGGCGACTGTCAGGCCGGGGTGGATCGCTGGAACAAGATCTTCGAGCGTTTCGGCATGTCGGATCGGCTGAAACTGCCCGACCGGAAGTTCAACCGGAATATCGGGCAGTTCGCGGGGGTTCACTTCGACCCGGACGGGCGGATGCTCACCGACGACGAATGGACGCGGCGCCGGCACGAATGGTTGCCGAGCCCGGCCGACAAGCAGTACCTGCTCAGCATTATGGACAGCCCGATCTATGAGCCCGGCCGGTTTGCCAATTACATCGCACCCCCCACGCGCGGCGTGAAGGGACAGCCGATAGATTTCGAGTACGTCCGCACGGAGATTTGACGTGGGCGCGGGTTCGGTCGTGAGGGTGGTGAGCGCGTGACGGAACTGGGCAGAAAGCAGTTGTTCATTGGCGGCGAGTGGCGCGACGCATCGGACGGGCGGACGATGCCCGTCGTCAACCCGGCGACCGAAGAGGTGATCGCCGAGGTCGCCGCCGCGTCGACGGCCGACGTTGACGCGGCAGTTGAGGCTGCGCAGGTGGCGCTCGATGGGCCGTGGGGACGGATGGCGGCCCGCGACCGCGGGCGGCTGCTCTGGCGAATGGCCGAGCGGCTGACGGAACGCATCGACGAGATCGCGAGGCTCGAGACGCTCCATAACGGGAAGCCGATCCGCGAGTCGCGGCACGTCGAGGTTCCGCTTTCGGCGGAGGTGCTCCGGTACTACGCCGGCTGGGCCGACAAGATCCACGGCGAGACCGTGCCGGTCAGCGGCGAGGCCCTGGTGTACACACGGCGGGAACCCCTTGGTGTGGTCGCGGCGATCGTGCCGTGGAACTTCCCGCTCCTGCTGGCGATGTGGAAGGTGGCACCCGCGCTCGCCACCGGTAACACGGTCATTCTGAAGCCGGCGAGTCAGACGCCGCTCACCGCGATCGCGCTCGGCGAGATCGCCGCCGAGGTCGGCTTGCCGGCCGGCGTGCTGAACGTCGTCACCGGCAGCGGCGGGACCGTCGGGCAGGCCCTCGTCGAGCATCCCGGCATCGCCAAGGTCGCGTTCACCGGCGACACGTCGACCGGGAAGGGCATCATGCGGAGCGCGGCCGAGACGCTCAAGCACGTCACACTCGAGCTGGGCGGCAAGTCTCCGAACATCGTCTTTCCGGATGCCGATCTCGACGCCGCGGTCCGCGGGGCCACCGTCGGGATCTTCTACGGCAAGGGCGAAGTGTGCGCTGCCGGTTCCCGCCTGCTGGTGGATCGGTCGATCAAGGACCAGTTCGTCGACAAGCTGGCGGCCCGGGCGAAGAAGATGGTGGCCGGCGACCCGTTGGATCCGAACACGCGGCTCGGCGCGATCGCGTCGAAGGCCCAGCTCGAACGCGTCCTGCGGTACGTCGACATCGCGAAGGCGGAAGGCGCGACGCTCGTGGCTGGTGGAAGCCGGACGGACATCGGAACAGGCAAGGGGTACTTCATGCAGCCGACCGTGTTCGCCGACGTACAGCCCAGCCAGACGATCGCCCGCGAGGAGATCTTCGGTCCTGTGCTGGCCGCCATCGAGTTCGGCGACGTGGACGAAGCGATCGCCCGGGCCAACGACTCCGTGTACGGGCTGGCCGCCGGCATCTGGACCCGTGATCTGCGGAAGGCGCACTACGTGGCCTCGAAGCTCCAGGCCGGCCTCGTCTGGGTCAATACGTACAACGTCTACGATGTGGGCGCGTCGTTCGGCGGTTACAAGCAGAGCGGGTTCGGTCGCGAGCTGGGCCAGCACGCGCTCGACTACTACACGCAGCTCAAGACCGTGTGGGTCGACTTGTCATGACCGATCCGCTGCTCGCCTGGCGCGACGAGTTTCCGATTCTCGACACCTGCACGTACCTCGTCAGCCATTCGCTCGGCGCGATGCCGCGACGGGCACGCGCGCTTCTGGGCAGGTTTGCCGACGAGTGGGACCACCGCGGCGTCCGCGCGTGGCATGAGGGCTGGTGGGAGATCGGCCGCGCGACCGGCGACCTGCTCGCGCCGACACTCGGGGCGCCGGCCGGGTCGATCACGATGCACCAGAACGCCACGGTCGCCCAGGCCGTCGCCGCCTCGTGCGTGTCGTTCGACGGCCAGCGCCGGAAGGTCCTCCTTCAGGACCTGGACTTTCCGACCAACCACTACCTCTACGAGGGGCTTCGCCGGTATGGCGCCGAGCCGGTCTACGTCGCGTCGGATGACATGACCCGGGCGCCGATCGGGCGGCTCGTCGAGGCCATCGACGAGCGGACCGCGCTCGTGCCGTTGTCACTCGTGCTGTTCCGAAGCGGCGCGCTCCAGGACGTGCGCCCGGTCGTCGAGAAGGCGCATCGCGTGGGCGCGCGCGTCGTGCTCGACGTCTACCAGGCCGCCGGGACCGTGCCCATGAGTCTCGAGACCCTCGGCGTGGATTTCGCCGTGGGCGGTTCGGTCAAGTGGCTGTGCGGCGGCCCCGGCGCGGGCTACCTGTACGTACGGCCGGATCTGTCCCCTCACTTCGGCCGTCCATCGTCGGCTGGGCCGGGCATGCGCACCCGTTCACGTTCGCGACCGGCGCGGTCGAGTACGCCGAGGGCATCGAACGGTTCCAGACCGGCACGCCCAACGTGCCGGCGCTCTATTCAGCCCGGGCCGGCTACGAGATCGTCGCCGAGATCGGTGTGCCGGCCATCCGGGCTCGATCGCTCGCGTTGACGCGCCGGCTCATGGACTCGGCACGGGCCAACGGCTGGCGCGTGAACACGCCCGAGGCCGACGGCGAGCGCGGCGGCTCGGTCGTCATCGACGTGCCCGATGGCGAGCGGGTGACGCACGCGCTCCTTGAACGTCAGGTGATCGTGGACCACCGACCCAACGCCGGCATCAGAGTCGCTCCCCACTTCTACAATACCGAGGACGAGATCGATCTGGCGATTCACGCTATTGAGGACATACTTGCGAATTAGCGAATTAGCGAATTAGTGAATTAGCGAATGAAATGAGTGAAAGAGTAATGCGCTCATTCGCTCATTCGCTCATTCGCTGATTTCATTCCCTAATTCACTAATTCCCTAATTCACTAATTGGAATGCGGGAGGCGTCGTGGGTGAGACCAGGGTGATCGCGGTGCTGGGCGCTGGGACCATGGGGCATGGCATTGCCCATGCGGCGGCCTCCGCTGGGTACGAGACGCGGCTGTTCGACCCGTCTGACGCGGCGCTGGCCAAAGCCCGCGGGCAGGTCGAGGCGATCCTGCGAAAGGCGGTGGAGATTGGAAAGGCCTCTCCGGCCGATGCGGACGCGTCGCTCGCGAGACTGTCGACCACGACCGAGGTCTTCCAGGCGGTCTCTGGCGCGGACGTCGTGATCGAGGCCGCGCCGGAACGGATCGATCTGAAGCTGCAGCTGATGGCCGAGGTCGAGCGGCATGCGCCGCCAGCGGCCGTCATCGCCACCAATACGTCGGCGCTCAGCATCACGGAACTGGCCGGAGCCACGGCCAGTCCCGCGCGCGTGGCGGGCATGCACTTCTTCAATCCGGTGCAGAAGATGAAGCTCGTCGAGATCGTACGGGCACTGGAATCGAGCGACGCCACGCTTTCGACGATTGAGGGCGTGGCCAGGCGGATGGGCAAGGAAACCGTGCTCGTCCGCGAGTCGCCGGGGTTCATCACCACTCGCGTGAATGCGTCGATCGGCAACGAGGCGTTCTGCATGCTGATGGAAGGCGTCGCATCCGCCCGAGACATCGACAAGGCGCTCAAGCTCGGCTTGAATCACCCGATGGGGCCGTTCGAGCTGGTCGACCTCGTCGGCCTCGACACCCGGCTGAGCATCCTGGAGTATCTGCATCGGAGCCTGGGCGAGAAGTACCGGCCATGCCCACTGCTCGTCCAGTACGTGCGCGCGGGGCGGCTCGGCCGCAAGGTTGGCAAGGGCGTGTACCAGTACTGAACTGAATCGTGTCCGAGGGTTGAAGCTGGCAGTCTGGGATCTGGACCTGAGAACAACATGTCGAACGTGCTGGTTGAAATTGCCGGCGGCATCGCCACCCTGACCATCCACCGGCCCGAAGTGCGGAACGCCCTCGACAAGGCGACCGTTGCGGAGCTCACCTCACGTCTCGCCGATCTGTGCGCCTCGCCGGACGTCGGGGCCGTCATCGTGACCGGTGGGGGCGACAAAGTGTTCGTCTCGGGTGCGGACATCCGCCAGATCGGCGAGCGCCGTCGAGACGATGGACTGGCTGCGATTAATTCGTCGGCCTTCAGCGCCCTCGAACGGTGTTCGAAGCCGACCATCGCCGCCATCAATGGGCATGCGTTCGGCGGCGGCTGTGAGCTGGCCCTCGCGTGCGACCTGCGGATTGCCGCCGACCACGCGCGGTTCGGGCAGCCGGAGGTTGGGCTCGGCATCATTCCCGGCGCCGGCGCCACCCAGCGGCTGCCGCGCATCATCGGCCTCGGCCGCGCGGCCCAACTCGTCCTCACCGGCGATCCAATCGACGCGGCGACCGCACTCGAGTGGGGGCTCGTGAACGCCGTCGTGCCCGGCCGCGAGCTGGCCGAGGCCGCGAGGGCGCTTGCGGGACGGATCCTGACCAGGGGACCGCTCGCCGTGCGTCTGGCGAAGCTGGCACTGGGTGCGTCCGCCCGGGTGGACCTCGATTCCGGCCTCCTCATCGAGACGCTGGCCCAGGCGATCTGCTTCGAGTCCGACGACAAGCGCGAGGGCGCCTCGGCGTTTCTCGACAAGCGCAGGCCGAAGTTCACCGGGAGGTAGGCGCCGATGCTGACGACGCTCGATTGGGGCATCGTCCTGGGCACGCTCGTCATCACGTTCGTGCCGGCGGCGCTGATGGCGCGTCGCGCAGGCGCCAACACAGCGGAGTTCTTCGCGTCAGGCCGCGCCGCCCCGTGGTGGCTCGTCGGCGTCTCCATGGTGGCCACCACGTTCAGCACGGACACGCCGAATCTGGTCACTCAGCTCGTGCGGGAAGGCGGCGTGTCGGCCAACTGGGTCTGGTGGGCCTTCCTGCTGACCGGCATGTCCACGGTCTTCTTCTACGCCCGGCTGTGGCGACGGCTCGGCGTGCTGACCGATCTCGAGTTCTACGAGCTGCGCTACTCGGGCCGGCCGGCGGCGTGGGTGCGAGGCTTTCGGGCCGTCTACCTGGGAGTCGTGTTCAACGTCGTCGATCATGGCGACGGTCAACCTCGCCGCGGCGAAGATCGCGAACGTGCTGCTTGGATGGCCGATGATGCAGACGCTCATCGTCTGCGCCATCCTCAACGTCCTCTTTGCGGCCGTCTCGGGGCTCTGGGGCGTGCTCGTGACGGACCTCATTCAGTTCGGAATCGCCATGACCGGCGCCGTCGCAGCGGCCGTGTACGCCCTGCGGCATCCGGCGGTCGGGGGGCTCGACGGTCTCATCCGGCAGACCGATCCGCGGACCCTCGGCATGGTGCCCGACTGGAGCGACGGCGCAAGCGTCGTGACGATCTTCATCGTGCCTTTGACCGTGCAGTGGTGGGCTACCTGGTATCCGGGCTCGGAGCCCGGCGGCGGAAGCTACGTCGCTCAACGCATGCTGGCCGCCCGGAGCGAACGCGATGCGCTGGCCGGCACGCTCTTCTTCAATGTCGCCCACTACGCGCTTCGGCCGTGGCCGTGGATGCTCGTCGCCCTGGCCTCGCTGCTGGTGTTCCCGAACCTCGACGCAGTCCGGCAGGCGCTGCCGCACGTCGATCCCGCGCTCGTCGGCAACGACATGGCGTACCCGGCGATGCTGACGTTCCTGCCAGCCGGCCTGCTCGGCCTGATGGTGGCCGGCCTGCTGGCGGCGTACATCTCGACGATTTCGACGCACCTCAACTGGGGCACCTCCTACCTCGTGCACGACCTCTACAGGCGTTTCCTGAGGCCCGACGCGCCGGAGCGCCACTACGTGCTCGCCGGCCGTCTCGTGACGGCAGCGCTCATGGTGGCGTCGGTGGCCTTCACGAGCGTCCTCGATTCGGCGCGCGCAGCGTTCAACCTGTTGCTGTCCATTGGCGCCGGCACGGGCCTGCTCTATCTGCTGCGGTGGTACTGGTGGCGCATCAACGCCTGGTCGGAGATTGCCGCCATGGCCAGCTCGTTTCTGCTGGCGCTCGGGCTGTTCTTTGCCGGACGAAATGGCGTCGAGTGGCCGGTCTCAGTCACGCTCGTCGCCACGGTGGCCATCACGACCGCGGTCTGGATGACCGTGGCCTGGGTGACCAAGCCCACAGACCTTGCCGTGTTGCGGAGCTTCTGCGCGCGCGTCAGGCCGGCCGGACCCGGTTGGTCCGTCGTGCGCAGGTCAGGGGGCCCTGAGCTGGCGCCAGTGGACGACCTCGGCCGGGCCACGCTCGGTTCGGTCGGCGGCTGTGCCTGCGTCTACGGTGTCCTCTTTGGCACCGGGCACGTCCTGATGGGGCACACGGCCGCCGCAGCCGCGAGCCTGCTCGTCGCCGCGGCCGGGGCGGTGGCCGTGCACCGGGCGCTCACCAGCCGTCGAGAGCCTGCCGCTCGCGGCTGAGTCCCGGCAGGAACACCTGGTCAGCAAATCCGGCTGGTGCGATCGTGACGTCGCCCGGCCCAATTGTTGGTAATGTAGAATGCGTCGAACCGATCGGCGCCTGCGGTGCGCCAGGCGGGTGTTCCCGGGTCCTACGATTCCTGGGCGGGCCCGTGCGGCGCCGGCGACCGAGTTCGGAGGGAGAGAATGGCCTACGTCATCACCGAGCCCTGCATTGGTACCAAAGACACTGCCTGCGTCGACGTCTGTCCTGTCGACTGCATCCATCCGCGCAAGGACGAGCCGGAGTTCGAGTCGGCGACGATGCTGTACATCCATCCCGATGAGTGCATAGACTGCGGCGCCTGCGTGCCAGCGTGCCCGGTTGAGGCCATCTTCGTTCTGGATGAAGTTCCCGAGAAGTGGAAGGACTTCATCGAGAAGAACACCGAGTACTACAAGCAGGGATAACCCTGGCTGCCCCGTACCACGACTTCGACCGCGACGCCTGGGCCCGGCTGCGGGCCGCGACGCCGCTGTCGCTGACCGAAGCGGACCTCGCGGAACTGCAGGGCATCAACGAACAGGTGTCGATGGCCGAGGTCGAGGTCATCTACCTGCCGGTGTCGCGCCTGCTGAACCTGCAGGTCTCCGCCACGCAGACGCTGAACAAGGCAACCGAGCTCTTCCTGGGCCAGTTGCCGGGCGTCCGGCCGTACGTCATCGGCGTGGCCGGCAGCGTGGCGGTGGGGAAGAGCACGTTTGCGCGCATCCTGCGCGCGTTGCTCTCCCGCTGGCCGGATCACCCGCGCGTGGATCTGGTGACGACCGACGGCTTCCTGTGGCCGAACCAGGAACTGGAGCGCCGGGGCCTCCTCGACCGGAAGGGGTTTCCGGAGAGTTACCGGGTTCGCGATCTGGTGGAGTTCATGGCGGCCGTCAAGGCGGGGCAGGGGGCCGTCCACGCGCCGGTGTACTCGACATCAGGCGTACGACATCGTGCCCGGCGAGTTCCAGGTCGTCGACCGCCCGCACATCGTCATCGTCGAGGGTCTGAACGTGCTGCAGACGGGAGACGGGCAGGGCAGCCAGCGGCCGCGCGTATTCGTCTCGGACTTCTTCGATTTCTCCATCTACATCGATGCGGAGGAAGGCGACATCGAGCGGTGGTACATCGAGCGTTTCCTGACGCTTCGTGAAACCGTCTTCCGGGACCCGCGCGCGTACTTTCATCGCTATTCCGGCCTCTCTGACGAGGCCGCGCGCGAGACGGCGCATCGGATCTGGACGGACATCAACGGCGTGAATCTGCGCGAGAACATCTCGCCAACGCGGGCGCGGGCGCGCCTGATCCTCGAGAAGGGCGCAGATCACGCCGTTCGGCGGGTTCGCCTGCGGTCCGTGTAAGGGTCAGAGCTGCGGCCGAGCCTCGAACTCGCGTTTGGCCTCCAGGCGGGCAAGACGCCTGGTGGCGGCGGCGCGCGCGCGCGCCTGGTCTTCTTCGGTCTGGACGAGCAGCGGCGGCACCCGGACCCGGCCCCCTTCGCGGTCGATGGCCACGAACGTGAGATAGGCCCGGCTCGTCAGCTTGCGCTCGCCGGAGAGCGTCCCCTCCGAGAAGACCTCGACCTCGACCTCGAGTGACGTCCGGAAGGCAGCCGTCACGCGTGCCTGCAGGATGATCATGTCACCGACTTTGATCGGGTTGAGGAACTGGAGGCCGTCTACCGCAGCCGTGACCAGCAGGCTCCGGGTGTGCCGGTGGCAGGCGATTGCGCCAGCGATGTCGATGAGGTGCATGACCGTGCCGCCGAGGATGAACCCGAGGGGGTTGGCATCGTTCGGCAGGACGACCTGCACCATTTCCGTGTACGAGTCAGCAGGCCGTTTCGGGGTCACGACGGCCTAGAAGTCGTAGCCGATCCAGAAGGTGAACCTGGGCTCGCGGAATGCCTGGCTGCCGCCGAAGAAGACCGTGTCCTCGTAGTCTTTGTTGAACAGCGTGCGCCACGACCAGTCGAAGTGCATCGGGAAGCCCATCAGGAAGCTCTGCAGTCCGATGCCGTACGAGGCCCGGCCGTCCACGAGCCGGAATCCATCGACCACGACCGGTGTGCCCTGAATCGGGATGAGATTGCCGAGGTCATCGAACTCGAAGCCGACCGTCGGCGTGATGATCTCGGTGTCGCTCCGGGAGAACGTAAACGGGTATCCCTGATAGCCGGCGCCACTGACGTTGAAGAAGAAGGTGCCTCGCAGGCCCCCGAGCACGCCTACCGGCGTCAGCATGGCCTCGATGAGCGGGAACCGGAGCTCGGCGTTGACGAAGAAGGCCTTGTGGCCGATGAACTGCAGGTAATCGTACCCGCGCATTTCGGAGTTGCCGCCGAAATAGAGGAAATCGGGCGACTGGCCCCAGCTGTTGAATCCCCGGAACCGGACGGCGAAGACGCCATTGGTGCCGATGCGGGTGTAGTTCCGGGCATCGATGTCGACCGCCTGCCTGGAGATCCAGCTGTTGCCGATGGGCGGCGAGGCCTCATAGCCCACGCGCAAGGTGTTCCCGGCCACCGGCCCGTAGTCGCGGAACACCGTGGTTTCCTGAACGAACGCGATCCCCAGGGGCAGCATGTGACCGTTGCGGAACAGCGGGTTGTTGCCCGAGGCCTGCTGGAACTCGTCCGAGATGAGCTGCAGGCCGGCGTTCTCGAATTCCTCTCTGAGATAGAGGTAGCCGACGGTGCCCTCGAGCCGCTGGTACCGATTGAGCGGATAGATGCCGAACGCCGTGCCGCCGCGCAGCGACTGGACGGCCTGTGCCGTGTCGCGATCGATGTACGGCGAGAGCGCGGGGTCGTACAGCACGTCAGCCACGTTGCCGTAGAAAAACTGGTCCTGGAAGAACCCCTGCAGCGCGTACTGGAGCCGCTTGCCGCGATTGAGGTATGTGAACGCGGTCGTCCGGTACTGCGCGATCGACTGGGCGTAGAAGGTGACTTCCTTGTCGCCCAGCAGGTCGGTGAACGTGATGGCCGTGTTGCCGTAGATGTCGCCGCCGCTCGTGATACCGAGGCTCACCGGCGGCCGGCCGGCCAGGCTCATGCGCTCGAACGCCCCCTTCTTGTGGATGTTGTCGGGCAGGAGCGTGTGGGTCAGCGGAGGCTGGAACGGAATGACGGGACCAGGTGCGCCGAAGTCCTCGGACGCCACGACGGTGACCGGCTCCTCGAGCGTGGTCACGTGCACGCCGTTCTCGCCCTTGTAGTAGGTGAGGAAACCGACGCGCGTGGCGTCCTCGGCTTTCAGCACGATGGGCGACACGACGCCGGTGGCCGAGTCGGTCCACTGGCGGAGCTCGCTCGTGGCGAGATCGAGCGACCAGACGTTCGGGATGCTGGCATTGCGCGCCACCTCGGGCAAGACGGGCACGGCCGGGTCGAGCGCCGTCGACGTGAAGATCAGCGTGTGGTCGTCGAGAAAGCGCGGGCTCGTATCGTCATGCGTCCCGAAGGTCAGCTGCGTCTTCTGGCCGGAAGCCAGGTCGAGCCTGAACAACTTGTCGTTGCCGCCCACCCGGGCGGCGTACACCACGCTCCGTCCGTCTGGCGAGACGGCCGGCGCGTAGTCGGCGACGGCGTCGTTCGTGAGGTTGGTGATCTGGCCGGTGCCGATCTCGACGCTGAAGAGGTCCGTCACGCCGTCCTGGATGGCCGAGAAGACGACGGCGCGTCCGTCAGGCGTGAATGCCGGTGACTCCGGCGCATCCACAGAAGCGAGGTCGACGCGATCCTCGATGCGGCCGGTGACGACGTTCTGGACGACCAGCGTCTTCGACTTCTCGGTCCGCGCGAAATACGCGAGCCGATCGCCGACCGGGCCCCAGGCGAACCACGGCACGAGGTTGCCGCGCAGGCCGCCGGCCGTCGAGATGTACTCGAAGCCGCGGTTCATGTCGAAGCCCTTGGTCAGATTGCTGATGACCTGCCCGTCACGCGCCGAAATCAGCAGGATGTCGAGCTCGTAGTCCTTGCGGTTGCCCACCATGGCGGCGATCAAGTCGCCGATGGGCGACGGCTCGATCGACACGACCGAGACGTAGGGCGTGCGCTCGGGATTCGGCGCGAGGTTGCGTCCGTAGTCGGCGGGCCGCTCCTTGTCGCGGAACGGGTGGAAGCGTTCCTTGAGGTAGCGGTCGAACTGGTCGTCGAACTCCTCCGGCGACACCTTCAGCGCCTCTTCGTAGGCGTTCTGGCTTCCGCCGACCACGCTCTTGCGCAGGGAGAAGAGAAACTGGCGCAGGCCTTCCATGCCCCATCGATCCCTGATGAACTCGAAGGTCGCGTGGCCGAGCGAATAGGTCAGCCGGCCCGAGAGCGGGGCGGTCTCGAACTGGCTCATGCGCGGAATGCTGTCGCTGATGGCGGCATCGCGCACCTGCATCAGGTCGAGCGTGTTCCAGTAGCCCGCCATGAAATTCGCGAGGCCTTCATCCATCCAGAGCGGGAGGTTCGTGCCGAGCAGGCCCCGGGGGATGATGTCGAATTCGAACACGTGCGTCAGCTCGTGTGTGATCAGGCGGTAGAGCTGGTCCGGCGGCTCGTCAATCGGCAGTACCATCCGGTTGCGTTCGGGCTCGGCGAACGCCAGAACGCCCTCGGGCAACTCGCCGCCGGAGATGTTCTGCAGCTGGAATTCACTCTGGGTGGCGAACAGGATCATGGGCACGCGGCCCGCCAGGTCGTGCTTGAGGTCGGCACTGATCTGCTGGTAGGCGCTCTCGGCGTAGGCGGCGATGCGTTCCAGATGCGGTTCGAGGTCGGGGTAGTAGAAGATGTCGAAGTGGTCGGTCTTGTAGATGTACCAGTTGAACGTGTCGTAGCGCACTCGGTTCTTCCCGAAGTACGGCACGAATGACGTCTGGGCATCGACCGGGGCCGGGCACAGGACCGCGAGCGCAAGGGCGCTCACGAGAATGGTCAACGGTCGGAAACGCGACGGTCGCATAGCTACACCTCGACGTGGCTGTTCGGAACGCTTGAGAAGGCTCCTGCCCGATCTTACACCGGGGCCGCCGTCAACCCCATCGGCGAGCGCGGCCAAGGCGCGGTGGAGCCCCCGGTGTCCGAGCGAGCAAACCGCGTACCGACGTGCGTGGGCGTCAACATGGCCCACCGGCCCGGCCTGGAGTGGTCGAGAGAGGACACCGCCGCCCTGTTTCGGGGTCGGTCGGGTGGGCCGACGGCGCTGATGTAGTAATGTTGGTGAGCGGGGTGGAGATGTTGGGACGGCTCTGGGCAAATCGGTGGGCGCGAGCGGGCGCCGTGGCGGTGGTCATCGCGATGGTGCCGGCCTACCTGGCCATGACCGGTGCGGCGCCTGACGAGCGCGAGTATGCGCCGCTGGACTATCTCCTCAAGGACATGGACGGCAACGACGTCAATCTGGCCGACTTCAAGGGCCGTCCCCTCATCATCAACTTCTGGGCGACGTGGTGCGGCCCCTGTAAGCACGAGATTCCGGCGTTCGTCGAGCTGGTGGACAAGTACCGGGACGAGGGGTTCACCGTACTCGGTATTTCGGTCGATGACGCGCCGGAGGACCTCCAGGCGTTTGCGGCCGAGTACCGGATGAACTACCCGGTGCTCGTCGGCCTGGGACACGACGACTTGCAGGAAGCCTACGGCGCCCACTTCGTCGTGCCGGTGTCCTGGTTCGTGCGACGCGACGGCACCGTGTACTTGAAGGCGATGGGTACCAACACGACCGAATGGTTCGAGAAGCAGGTGATGGCCCTGCTCGAGGACTGACCGGCCGGGAACGAGCGATCATTGAGACGCGATATGGATGAGAGCGGTCAGGGCGCGCGGCTTTCCTGCGGATGTGCAGTGGGCTTCGAGCCCGGTGTCGAGGGGAGCCCGGTGACCGTGGTCGTGCGCCGGAAGTCACCAGCGTGCACCATGTCGATCCACGTCGCGGGCCTGCCGCTCTACGATCACCGTGAGGCGCTTCGACCGGCCACCAGGCCGCTTCCGCAGATCCAGCCCGACTTCGAAGAGGGCTGAGCCAGCCTCACGTGTCCGCTTTTCCATGCCGCCTGGAGGGCGCGCGGCCGGCCTGCTCGAGCGCCCGCCGCAGCAGGAACTCCACCTGACCGTTGACGCTGCGCAGGTCGTCGTTCGCCCAGCGCTGCAGCGCGTCGAGGACGTCGCGGTCGATCCGGAGCAGGAAAGGCTTGCGTTCGGCCATGATTCACGCGGCCTGCCGGCGGGCGCGCCGGCAGGCCGGCCTACCTATTGATAGATCGTTCCCGTGTTGACGACCGGCTGCGTGTGCCGGTCGCTGCAGAGCACCACGAGCAGGTTGCTCACCATCGCCGCCTTGCGCTCGTTGTCGAGGTCGATGACGCCGCGCGTCGAGAGCATCTCGAGCGCATGCTCCACCATGCCAACGGCGCCCTCGACGATCCGAGACCGGGCGGCGATGATGGCGCCCGCCTGCTGGCGCTGGAGCATGGCTGCGGCAATCTCCGGCGCGTAGGCCAGGTTGTTGATGCGGGATTCGAGCACCTCTACCCCGGCCTTGGCGAGCCGTTCCTGGATCTCGGACTTGAGCTGCTCGGCGATCTCGAGCGTGTTGCCGCGCAGCGACTTCCGGTCGTCCTCGTGTGAGTCGTACGGGTACTGTGTCGCGAGGTTGCGGATGGCGCCCTCCGCCTGAACCTTCACGTAGTGCTCGTAGTCGTCCACCTCGAACGACGCCTCGAACGTGTCCACCACCCGCCAGACGACCACCGACGCGATTTCAATCGGGTTGCCTTCGAGGTCGTTCACCTTGGTCGTCGCGCTTTCGAAGTTGCGGATCCGCAGCGAGAGGCGTCGCTTGTGAAGGAGCGGATTGGCCCAGTGAAACCCGTCCTTCCGCACCGTGCCGGCGTACTTGCCGAAGAGCTGCAGCACCTTGGCCTCGTTCGGATTGACGATGAAGAAGCCGGCCAGGCACACCACCTCGATGGCAAAGAGGGCGACGAGGCCGACGACCATGATCGCCGGGCCGTTCCCGTCGACGGTCAGGACGAAGCGCCAGACCGTCAAGGCCACCGCGCCGATGAGCAGCGGGAGCATCAGCCAGCCGGACAAAGTCGTCTTGGTCGTTTCGTGAGTGGTCATGTCGCCCTCCTCTGGGCACGGAATGGAGATGTCATAGTGATATCATTCTGAAAGCCAATACGCAAGCCGGCCGTGCCGGGTTCCCCGGCCGGCCGCTTCTCAGAACGCAACGCGGATGTCGACGACGAGCGGCAGGTGGTCGGAGGCGAGCAGTGCCAGCCGGTTTCTCGGAAGCTCGATGCGACGCACCTCGATGTGGCCCTCAAAGTACAAGTGGTCGAGGTGCAGGACTGGAAAGAGGCCCGGGTAGGTTCGGCGGCGCTTCAGGTAGGGGTAAAGGTCCAGGCTCTGCAGGCGTTCGGCCAGCACGTCGGCCACCAGACCGCGGCCCCACTCGTTGAAATCTCCCATGACGAGCTTGGGGCCCAGCACGCGCCGGTCGTGCACCCAGTCGGCCAGGCGAGGGGCCTGGTAGCGCCGCTCGAGCAGAGCCGTGCCGAGGTGCACGTTGTAGAACTGCAGGGTGCCAAGGCCGACGTCCACTGACACGCGATGAGCATTGCGCGGCTCGCACGTCTTCCACGAGAGGTCCACGTGGGCGTGGTCGTGAATGGGGTAGCGGCTGAGCACGACGTTGCCGAACTGGTGGCCGCGCAGCTCGCGCGTGGGAGCCATTACCCAGCCCATTCCGAGCTCGGCCCCGAGCTGCTGGGCGTGTCCAGCGCCGCTACGGCCGGGCCCGATGACCTCCTGCAGGGCGATGACGTCCGGGTTGATGGCCGCGAGCACCTTGGCGATCCGCTCCGGACGCTTGCGCCGGTCCATGCCGATGGCGCGGTGGACGTTGTAGGTGACGACGCGTAGGTCGATCGACCCGCGCGGGGCGTGCATGTGCATATGATAGTGCCTGGAGAGTGTCAGATGGGACGCCTGCGCACGGAATACGAGGTGACCTGCCCCTGCTGCCATGCGACGCTCGTCATCGACGAGGGGCTTCGGCGGGTGGTTCGCCACGAGGAAGTGGAACGGCCCGACAAACCGAAGCTGGACGAAGCGCAGCGCATCATCGCCGAGCAGAAGGCCCGCCGCGACGCTCTTTTCGAGCAGGCCGTCGAGTCCGAGAAGACGCGGGGCGACGCGCTCTCCAAGCGCTTCGAAGAGGCCCTCAAGCAGGCCAAGGAAGAGCCTATCGTCAAGCCGACAAGGGGATTCGACCTGGACTGAGGGGGGGCGAGGGGGACGGGTCTCGGATTGTGGAGGACTCCCGGGACATTACTTCGACAGAGTCCCGGGAGTTTTCCTCAATCCGAGGCCCGTCCCCTCCAGTGACGTCCACGCCGACCGGTCGTAGAACACCGGCTTTCGGCCGGGGTGGTCCGCGAGAAACCGGCGATACCGGGCGCGCAGGCGCGCCACCCGGCGCGGCGACGATCGAATCGGCCGGTGAGGGATCTCGAACAGCAGGCGCTCGACCTTCCAGACGTTGCCCGTCGCAAGCCGCCAGTCGTACGTGCCCAGCTGCCGCAAGTCGACGACGCCGTACGCCTTGAGACAGCCCGTGAGGTCGACAAACGGGTCGAAGTAGCTCTGGGCGAGGTTGCGGAGCGTCCGGAAGACGGGCCTTCTTCCGTGCAGGCCAGGATCTCGCGAGCGGGCGACCGAGCCCCATCGGCCCCGGTGCCGGTACACGAAGACCACGTGGTCGAGTCCGTCAATCGACTCGAGGCTCATGACGAGAGGTGGAAGGCCGTGCTGCTCGAGCACGACGGCCGCCGTGAGCGCCGCTTCGAGACAGTGCGCGGTCCGGTGTCGAACGACGCCTCGGAACGTCCGCAGCATGGCCCGGTGCGGCGGCGGTTCCGTGTTGTACGGCAGGCGGTTCAGGTAGTCCTGGACGGCGGCCGGCGTGGGCAGGCGTCGAATCAGGTTCCGCTCGGCGGCCGAGAAACTCGGCAGGTTCTGCGCAGCCGTCACGGTTGCCTGACGGCTCGAGAGAGGTCCGAGAAGGCCCGACTGGGCGTCCAGTCGCTTCCGGAGTAGATCGCGGCGATTCTGCCGTCCGCGCCGATGAGGACCGTGCGCAGGTTGTGTGTAATCGTGGCGGCCGCATCGCCCTCGCGCATGACGCCCACACCGAACCGGGCGGCGACCCGATCGATGGTCACACGATCTCCGGTGAGAAAGGTCCAGATCGCGGGGTCGGCTCCGAGGCCCGCCGCGTGCTCGGCCAGCACGGCCGGCGTGTCGTAGTCCGGATCCAGAGTGATCGACAACAGCTTGACTCGCCCTGCCAGGGCGGGGTCCGCTGCGATGTCCCGCTGAATGGCTGCGAAGTTTCTGTCCATCAACGGGCAGAAATTGGGCAGCGGACACCTCGTGTAGATGAACGTCACGAGCGTCGGGGTGCCAAACCACTCGGAAAGGGACCGTCGCGCGTCGTGGTGGTCGATGAGCGCGGCGTCGGGCACCAGATCGCCCGTCGCCAGCAACTCGGCCGCCATCGTGGCGGCGTTCGACGATTCCGGCAGCGGCCCGCTGCCGGTCTTCGAGAGCGCCACGAGCCGGCCGAGTGAATCGGAGACTTCGAGGGTTCCGGTCACGAGGTCTCCAGGCTCCCGGTCGGCCAGCAGGGCCCGATCCGCGACGGGGAAGCTCATCGTCATCGCGGGCATCAGGCCGTCGATGTCCTCGTGACGCAGCGTGATTTCGCCGCGGTCGCCATCGACCCCCAGGACCTGTCCGGAGATGGGGTACTGCCGGGCGGGTTCAGCCTGCTGGCAGGCCGCCGAGGCCATCGCGAGCACGGCGAGAATCCACACGTGGCGCATGATCGTGACCGTTATTCGACGACCCAACCGTCCTTGAGCTGGATCACGCGGGAGCCGTACTCGGCGTTCGCCTCCGAATGCGTCACCTGCACGATGGTGGTTCCGGCGTCATTCAGCTTCTTGAACAGCTCCATGATCTCGCGCCCCTGGCTCGAGTGCAGGTTGCCGGTCGGCTCGTCGGCCAGGATGACCTTGGGGTTGGCGATCACGGCCCGCGCCACGGCGACAAGCTGCTGCTGTCCGCCCGAGAGCTGGTTCGGGTAGAGGTCCTTCTTGCCGACGATGTTGAACCGGTCGAGGATGTCGCACACCATGCTGTCACGCTCGGCCTTGCGCACGTCGCGGTACGACAGCGGGACGTCGAGGTTCTCGTAGACCGTCAGGTGGTCCAGCAGGTGATAACTCTGGAACACGAAGCCGATGTGCTGCTTGTGGAGCCGGGCGCGGTCCTTCGGGCTGAGGCGATGCACGGGGTGCCCGGCGAAGTAGTACTCGCCTGTCCAGGCGCTGTCGTGCATCCCGAGGATGTGCAGCAGCGTGGACTTGCCGGCGCCCGACGGTCCCATGATCGACACGAACTCGCCCAGCGCGATGTCGGCCGCAATTCGGCGCAGTACCCAGGTGCGGCTGGTGCCATGCGCGTAGGACTTCTCGAGATTGCGGAGGGTGATGAGCCCGTTCGACGGGCCGCCCTCGTAGTCGAGGGATTCGGGTTGCGGAGTGCGCGAAAAGAATGCCATTCAGGGGGCCTCGCTTCTGCTGATTGTATCTACACGGTGGACGTTGATGGCAGTCCCGGCGTTCACCGGGGTCCCGGGACGGTCAGCCGGGCACCACCCGGCAGGCGGCGTCGTTCACCGACCGGTGGCCGCAATCGGCCGGAAGTGACAGGACAGCGCGTCTCCCGGCCCGTATTCTCCTCATGAAAGGACGGACGGCCCATGAGGATCTACAGAGGCGTGGTGGCGGTGGTGGTGGCGGCTGGCGTGCTCGCGACCGGAGCCGCAGCGGCGCTCTTCTGGCTCGTGCTGACGCGGCCGGTGGCGGCCGCGGCGCTCGTCGGGGCTGGGTTCTGACCGTGGGTTCGGTGGAGGGCGTGATGCGACGAGATGACGGCTCCGGCCGCTGGGTGTTTGGCGCGCTCCTAATCGTGGTGGGTGTCGTGATGCTTGCCGGCGAACTGGACTTGCCCGAGCCCTGGCACATTCAGGGGCTCTGGCCGCTCGTGCTGATTGTCCTTGGGCTTGCGCGGTTCTGGGGCGCCCGGCGCGAGCGTCGCGGCGCCGGCCTCGGACTCATCTTCGCGGGTGGCATCCTTCTGCTGCATACTCAACACGTCCTGCACCTCCGCGATTCCTGGCCGCTCTTCATCGTCGGTGCCGGCGTGACAATCCTGGTGAGCGGCTGGGGTGGCGGCGGTCGGCCGTCGCAAGGGAGCCCGTCATGAGAGAGCATGAAATCCGCCGGCGGCCCGAAGAGGACGTCCGACGCGGCTTTCGGCTGACAGCCCAGGCTCTCTTCGGCCTGCTCGTGGTCGCTTTCGGGCTGCTGCTCACCGCCGACAACCTGGGCTGGCTCGAAGCCTGGCGCGTGCTGATCTACTGGCCGCTCGGCCTGGTCGCGGTGGGCCTGCTGAAGCTCGTCCAGGCCAACGGCACGTCGGGACGGGTGGGAGGTGGTCTGCTCGTCGTGTTCGGCCTGATTCTGACGGCGCAGGAGACACTTGGCTGGAACGTGAGCGTGGAGGACTGGTGGCCGCTCGCGCTCATCGCCCTCGGGGTGCTGATCATCACGAGGTCGGCCGGCCGTACGTCACGGGAGCCGGCTGCTCCGGCAGCCGACGCCGAGCTGTCGGAGTTCGCCTTCTGGTCCGGCAAGGTCCGGCGGACGGCGTCGTCAGCGTTTCGGCGCGCGGATTTGACGGCCGTGATGGGCGGCGTGGAGCTTGACCTGCGTGGGGCAACCGCGGCCCCGGGCGGCGCCGTGATTGACGTGTTCGTGATGTGGGGCGGCGTCGAGATTTGGGTGCCGCCCGACTGGGCGGTCGCCAACGAGGTCGTCGTGCTCATGGGCGGCGCCGAAGACCGGAGCACGGGCGTGCAGGACGCGCGCAACCGGTTGACCGTCCGCGGCTTCTGCATCATGGGCGGCATCGAGATCGGATCGAAGACCTAGCCGTCCATGCATCCGATCCTCGACGAGCGGCGCCGCCTCCTGCTCTACCTGCTGGCGTGGCTGCTGGTCGGTCTGGGGCTGGCGCTGCTGCTCCGCATCTGGCTGGCGATCCCGTGGCAGGCGGCGCTCATTTTCGGCTTGCCGCTCGCGCTTGCGGCAGCACCGATGTCGCTCTCGGCCTGGTATCTGTGCCGGGCCATGCCGCTCGCGCGCACGCCCCCGGTCCGCATCATCGCGACCTCTGGTCTGGCGGCCGTGGCGACCGCCTCGGTCTGGGCCGCGGCAGGCCACGTCTGGGGGAGGGTGCTCGAGCCACGGGGATTCTCGCTGGGCGAGACACCAACGGCGGCCCTGGTCTCGATGCTGGTCGGTCTCGGCGCGCTCGGGTACCTGCTGTCGCTGACGGTGCACTACCTGCTGCAGGGTGTCGAGGAGTCGGCGGAAGCGTCGCGGCAGCTGCTCGAGTCGCAGGTGGCCGCGCGCGAGGCCGAGTTGCGGGCCCTGCGTGCCCAGGTCGATCCGCATTTTCTGTTCAACTCGCTCAATTCAGTGGCCGGCCTGATCGCGGCCGACCCGGGGAGAGCGCGCCAGATGTGCCAGATGCTCGCCGACTTCCTGCGCGACAGCCTCGTACTGGGACGCTCCGAGCGGATCGCGCTCGGCCGCGAGGTGGCGCTCGCCGAGCAGTACCTCCGCATCGAGCAGGTGCGCTTCGGGGCTCGACTGACGGCGAGTGTGGACATCGCCCCGGAGGTGGCGCACGTGCCGGTGCCGCCGCTCCTGTTGCAGCCGCTCGTCGAGAATGCCGTCGGACACGGAATCTCCACGCTGGTCGAAGGCGGATGCGTCGAGATCCGCGCGAGCCTCGTGGGCGGTCAACTGGTCGTGCGCGTGCGGAATCCGCGCGACGAGGACGGCGGGCGCCGCGGCACGGGCTTCGGACTTGATATCGTTCGGCGTCGGCTCGTGACGGCCGCCGGTCGGCAGGCCGCGCTCTCAGTGGAGGCGGCCCCCGATTCCTACGTGGTGACCCTCACGATGCCCCTCGAGGAGGCGAGAACATGAGCGACGAGCGGCCGGTGCTGCGGGTCGTAATCGTCGATGACGAGGAGCCGGCCCGGCTGGCGTTGCGCCAGGAACTCGAGGCCGTCGGCCGGGTCGAGATCCTGGCCGAATGCGGCAACGGATTCGAGGCCGTCAAGGCCGTGGCCGAGACGGCTCCCGACGTGCTGTTGCTGGATGTCCAGATGCCGAAGCTCGACGGGTTCGAGGTGCTCGAGCTCATCGGGTCGGACGTGCCGGTCATCTTCGTCACGGCCTACGACGAGTACGCGCTGCGTGCCTTCGAGGTCCACGCGGTGGACTACCTGCTGAAGCCGGTGTCTCGCGATCGGCTGATCGAGGCCCTCGACCGAACGGCGGCGCGTGCCGGGCAGCCGGCTTCGAGTGGTGTTCTCGCGCTTCGGACGGCCGCCCGCGCGCCGGGGACGAGCCTCGAACGCGTCGTGGTCCGCGACGGCCCCCACGTCCACGTGGTAGGCGTCGACCATATCGACTACGTGGAGGCCCAGGACGACTACGTGGCACTCAAGACCGGCGGACGGACGCTGCTGAAGGAGCAGACCCTCACCGACCTCGAGAGCCAGCTCGACGAGCGCCAGTTCGTGCGCATTCACCGATCCTATCTGCTGAACATCGAGCGGCTGGCGCGCGTGGAGCTCTACGCGAAGGACAGCCGCATCGCGATTCTCAGCGACGGGACCAAGTTGCCTGTCAGCCGCTCCGGATACCAGCGCCTGCAGGCGCTGCTCTGAGCCAGGGGCGGCGGCTGGGGCGGAGCGCGGGCGCGGTCCGCGGCTGCGGTCAGTCGCCGGGCTGTTCGGCGGACGGCGCAGGCGGCTGCGGGCGCCGGGCGAGGACCACAAGGCCGCCGATCGCCGCCACGAGAGACGCGACGAGAATGCCGAGCTTGGCTTCGACGTGCAGCGCCGTGCCTTCCCCGTAGGCGAGCCCGGCCACGAAAAGCGACATCGTGAAGCCGATGCCGGCGAGCAGGCTCACGCCGTAGAGATCGCGCCAGGTCACCCCGTTCGGCAGCGTCGAGAGCTCCAGGCGGACGGCGGCGTACGTCGCGCCGAACACACCCACCTGTTTTCCGACGATCAGGCCGAGCATGACGCCGAGCGACACCGGAGCAGTCAAGGTGGACAGACCGACGTCGGCAAACGAGACCCCGGCGTTGGCGAGCGCGAACACCGGGATGATCCAGTAGGCCACCCACGGGTGGAGCGCCCTTTCGAGCTTGGAGAGTGGCGATTCGCTCTGTTCGAGACGGTATTCGAGGGACCGCAAGGCCGTTTCGGTGGCGCTCGGTTCTTCCTTCGCGGCGGAGCCCAGCAGCACCCGTGCCTGCTCGATGACCTGTTCCCTCGAGAACGCCGCCCGGGCCGGGACGCACATGCCGACAATCACGCCGGCGATCGTGGCGTGGATGCCGCTCTTGAGGATGGCGATCCAGAGTGGAATGCCGGCCACGAGGTAGAGCGCCGGCACCCGCACGCCCGCCCGGTTCATCGCCACGAGCCCGAGCGTGCACGCGGCGGCGACCGCGAGGGCGGGCGCCGACAGGCCGCCGGAGTAGAAGATTGCGATGACCAGAATGGCCCCGAGGTCGTCGATGATGGCGAGCGCGGTGAGGAACACGATGAGCGCGGCCGGAATCCTGGCGCCGAGCAGGCGAAGGCAGCCGAGCGCGAAGGCGATGTCGGTGGCCATGGGTACGCCCCAGCCACGGGAGGCCGGTGACTCGTGCGCCACCGCGAGAAACACGAGCGCCGGCACGACCATGCCGCCGAGTGCGGCCGCCGTCGGGAGCAGGGCCTTACGCATCGTATTGAGCTCGCCAATCAGGAGCTCGCGCTTGATCTCGAGACCGACGACGAGAAAGAAGACGGCCATCAACAGGTCGTTCACCCAGATCACGAGCGGCTTCGACAGGCCGAACGCCGCGCCGCCCACGGTGACCTCGGCGTTCCAGAACGATCGGTAGCCGTCGGCGAACGGCGAGTTGGCGGCGACGAGCGCCGTCGCCGTGGCCAGGATGAGGAGGGTGCCGCCGATGGCTTCCGTCCTGAAAAACAGGTCGAACGGCTCGATGAGCAGCCGCAGTACGCGGCGGGAAGGGGACTGCATGCCCAGACATTATTGGCAGCGGAGCGGCCGGCCGCAAACGGAGCCGGTCGGGCGACGGCCGCGCACGGCGGGAACGGAGTGGACTGGCGTGCGGCACCTGTGTTAACTATCTGGTTAGTTAACAAAATGTCCAGACCCCCTGCCGATTCTCCGACGTCCCGTGAGCGGTTGCTTGCCGCCGCCAGGCAGGAGTTCGCCCTCCGCGGCTTCGACGGCGCAAAAGTGGACCGCATCGCCGCCCGGGCGCGCGTCAACAAGGCGATGCTCTACTACCACTTCCGGAACAAGGCCGCCCTCTATCGTGAGATCCTCCGCGACTTGTTCCACGGCGTGGCCGCGTCGGTGACCGCCGTCCGCGAGCGGGGCGGCTCGCCGGAGGACCAGTTGCACGGCTTCGTGGCCGCCGTCGCCCACGACGGTATCGACCGGCCCGACTTTCCGGCGATCTGGCTCCGGGAGATTGCCGACGGCGGCCGACGCCTCGATGCGTCCATCGTCGCGGAGTTCCAGCGGGTCCTGGCCGTCCTCGCGGCGATCCTGGCTGACGGCCGCCGGGCGGGCACGTTCGGGAACGTCAACCCGTTCATCGCGCACATGGGCATCGTGGCTCCGCTCCTGATATTCACCGCCTCGGCGCCGCTTCGCAGCCGCTTTTCCGCGGTCGGCCTGACCAGCGTGGATCCCGACCCGGAACTGCTCATCGAGCACGTGCAACAGACCACACTCGCGGCCCTTGCTGCTCCCCACGGCGGCAGACCCCGGGCCAGATCGCGAAGGACACCCAGATGAGACGCCTACTCCTGCTTGCCGGGCTCTTCGGACTGTCGGCGGTGGCCGCGTGTACTCGTGACGCGGCCGACGCCCAGTCGCGCGCGAGCGGCTTCGTCGAGGCGACCGACGTCAGGCTGGCCGCGAAGGTCGGCGGGCGCGTGCTGACGGTCTCGGCCGTCGAAGGCGCGCGCGTGTCGGCGGGGGAGCCACTCGTGGTGCTCGAGACCACGGACGTCGATCTCGCCGCCCGGCGTGTGGCGGCCGAGCGCGACCAGGCCGTCGCGGCCTTGCGCCTGCTCGAAGCCGGCGCGCGCGTCGAGGAGGTCAGGCAGGCCGAAGCCCAGGCGGCGGCGGCCGCCGCCGACCGCGAAGCCGCCCGGGCCGATCTCGCGGCGGCGGCCGCCGATGCCGTCCGGTTCGAACGGCTCGTGGCGAACCGGGCGGGCGCAGAGAAGCCGCGCGACGACGCCGTGGCGCGCCGGGATCTGGCGGCGGCTCGGCTCAGGGCGACAGACGCACGGGTGGCCGCGGCCGAGGCGACGCTCGCCAACCTGCGGGCCGGAGCACGACCCGAGGAGATCGCGGCGGCCCGCGCCCGGATCGCGGCCATCGATGCGGAGCGGGCGCGTCTCGACCAGAACCGACTCGACGCGGTCGTGACGGCCGCCTCCGACGGCATCGTCACGTCTCGGCTGGTTGAGCCGGGCGAACTCGTGGCGCCGGGCGCCCCGCTCGTCGTCATCATCGATCTCGACCACGCCTGGGCGAACGTCTACGTCGAGGAGCCCGTCGTGCCCACGCTGCGAATCGACCAGCCGGCAACGGTGCTGACCGATGCCGGCGACAGGATCGAGGGCCGCGTGGCGTTCATCTCGCCGCGAGCGGAGTTCACGCCGCGGAATGTCCAGACCGCCGACGAACGTGCGCGGCTCGTCTATCGCGTCAAGGTCATCGTGGACAACCGGGAGGGCGTGCTCAAGCCGGGCATGCCGGTCGAAGCGGAGTTCCAGGTCCGATGAGTCACCCGGTGCCGACCGGCCCTGCCGAGGTCGTGCGTCTCGCGGGCATCCGGAAGCGATTTGGCGCGGTGGCGGCGCTCGACGGCGTGTCTCTGGGTGTCAACGCCGGAGAGATGTTCGGCCTCATCGGTCCCGACGGGGCCGGCAAGACGACCGCCATTCGCGTCATCTGCGGCCTGGTCCGGCCGGATGCCGGAGAGGTGCGCGTGTTTGGCGCGGACCCCCTGCGCGAGCGGCACGTGGCTACCGAGTCGATCGGCTACCTGTCGCAGCGCTTCAGTCTGTACGGCGACCTGTCCATCGACGAAAACGTCGAGTTCTTCGCCAGGCTGCACGGGGTCGGCGATTTCGCCGCCCGGCGCGATCGACTGCTCGATCTCACGGGGCTGCGGCCCTTCCGCGCGCGTCTGGCGGACCGGCTGTCCGGCGGCATGAAGCAGAAGCTCGCGCTCGCGTGCACCCTCGTCCACGAGCCCAGGCTGCTCGTGCTCGACGAGCCGACCACGGGCGTCGACCCGGTGGCGCGACGCGAATTCTGGAAACTGCTCGCCGAGTTCAGGGCGGCCGGCCTGACGATTGTCATGGCCACCCCGTATCTCGACGAAGCGGAGCGTTGCAGCCGCGTGTCCCTCTTCGCGTCCGGGCGCATCCTCGCGACCGACGAGCCGATGGCGCTCCAGACGAGCTCGCCAGGGCTCGTGCTGGAGATCGTCGCCGATGAGCCCCGGCGTGCGCTGCAGGCGCTTGGCGCGCGCGCCGGCACGGACCGCGTGCAGCTCTTCGGTGATCGCGTGCACCTGCGCGTCGATCGGGAGCCGGCGCCTGGGGCGCTCGAGGCTGAGCTTGCGGCCGCCGGAGTCGCTGCGACGTCGGTGCGGCGCATCGTGCCCACGCTCGAAGACGTGTTCATAGAACGACTGATGGCGGTGTCGGCCGACGAGGCCTCTGCCGCTCGATGAGGCATCGACGATGAAGCTCTTGACGCTTGCGTGCTCGTTGGCTGCTGTGACGGTTCTTCCGGCGCCGGCATGGGGCCAGCCTGGCGCGCCGTTGCCATTGACGCTCGAGGAGGCGATCGAACGTGGTCTCTCCCGGGCCCCGGTCGTTGCCGAAGCGCGGGCGCGAGAGCAGGCGGCGCGGTCCCAGATGGATGCCGGCACCGCGCTGAAGTTCCCGAGTCTGACGGCGAGCGCCGGCTACCTCAGGACGAACCACGTCACTCCGTTCGGGTTCACCCAGCCGGGCGGGACGTTCAACGTGATCTTCCCCGACATCCCGTCGAACTACCGCGTCAGGCTCGAGGCCGCCATCCCGCTCTACCTGGGCGGACGCCCTGACGCCGCCGTGGCTGCGGCCGAGTCGGAAGCCCGCGCGGCGGAGGCCGACCGGCGTGCGGCGGAGGCGGACGTGCGCCTGTCCGTCACGACCGCGTACTGGCGCGCGGTGACGGCCGGTGAGGCCGTGCGCGTGCGGGAGCGTGCGCTTGCGCGAACCGAGGCGTGGCTGTCCGATGTGGGCGTCCGCGTTGAAGTGGGGCTCCTGCCCCCGAACGACGTGCTGTCGGCGCGCGCCGAACGGGCCAGGCAGGTGGTGCAACTCATCGAGGCCAGGTCGGCGGCGGCCATTGCCGCCGTCGACCTGGCCCAGCTCGTCGGCGCGGATGTCGGGACGGCGTTCGATCTGCGGTCGGCGGTGGGCGATGCCGATGAGGAAGCTCAAGCGCTGGCAGCCCTGCCGCCCGATCGGTTGCTCGCCGCGTCGCGGGAGCGGCGCGGCGAGCGCGTGGGCCTCGAGGCTCGGGCCGACGCGCTGCGCGCGACGGCGCGCGGCGCGTCGGCCGCGATCCGGCCGCAGGTGGCCGCCGTTGCCGCCGTCGAGCCGTCGCGGCCCAACCGGCGCTTCGTTCCCCCCACCGACACGTGGGACACCGGATGGGACCTGGGCGTGAACGTCAGCTGGACGTTCTTCGACGGCGGCCGGGCCCGGGCCGAAGAGGCGGCCGCCAACGCGCAGGCGGCAGCCGTGGGGGAGCGCGTCCGGGAGTTCGACGACCGTCTGGCGGTCGAGGTGCGGCGCCGGCAGCTCGACCTCGAGACGGCGCGTGCCGCACTCGAGGCCGTGGCCGAGGGTGTGGCCGCTGCGGCCGAAGCCCGCCGGGTCCTTGCGGAGCGATTCGCCGCCGGCGTTGCCACGAGCACGGAAGTGCAGGACGCCGAGGTCGCGCTGCTCGACGCGGAACTGCAGCAGACGAACCTGCAGGCGTCGCTGAGGCTCGCCGAGGCCCGTCTCGTTCGCACGGTTGGAGGCGTCTGATGGCTGCTGGTCCGCCGGTCATCGATGTCCGCGCCCTGAGCCGGCGCTTCGGGCGTTTCGTCGCGGTCGACGCGGTCACGTTCGACGTCGGCCGGGGAGAAGTGTTCGGGTTTCTCGGCAGCAACGGCGCCGGCAAGTCCACGACGATTCGGATGCTGTGCGGCCTTCTCACGCCCACGTCGGGTGCGGCGACGGTGGGGGGCGCCGACGTCGGCACCCAGCCGGAGCTCGTGCGCCGGCGAATCGGCTACATGTCGCAGAAGTTCTCGCTGTACGAGCTGCTGACGGTCGACGAGAACATCCGCTTCTATGCCGGGCTGTACGGCCTCGAGGGGGATCGGCTCGAGCGGCGGCGCCGGTTCGCGCTCGACATCGGGGGGCTCGCCGGCCGGGAGGACGAGCTCACGGGCAACCTGTCCGGCGGCTGGCGCCAGCGCCTCGCGCTTGGATGCGCGCTGCTGCACGAGCCGCCAATCGTGTTCCTCGACGAGCCCACGGGCGGCGTCGATCCGTTGTCGCGCCGCGAGTTCTGGCAGCTCATCGACGCGCTGTCGCAGGGCGGCACGACCGTGCTCGTCACGACACACTACCTCGATGAGGCGGAGCGGTGCGACCGCGTCGCGATCATGCACGCCGGCCGACTCGCATCAATCGGCACGATTGCCGAGCTCAAGCGGATCTTCGCCGAGCGGCCGATTCTCGAGGTGCGCTCATCCGACCCGGTGGGTGTCATGAGCCGTCTCGACGCGCTGCCAGTCGTCGAGAAGACGAGTCTGTTCGGCACGGCGGTACATGCCGTACTTCGGGACCGTGCGACGCCGGCATCGGAGATCCGGGCGGCGATCGAGGCGGCCGGGCTGCCCGTCTCGGCCGTGACGACCGTCATCCCGTCTCTCGAGGACGTCTTTCTCGACGTGGTGAGCCGGGTCGGCGAGGAGAGCGCGGCGTGAGGAAGCTCCTGGCGGTCAGCAAGAAGGAACTGCGGCAGATCAGCCGGGATCGCCGGTCCCTGCTCATCCTCGTGTTCCTGCCGGCGTTCTTCCTGTTCCTCTACGGGTACGCCCTCAATTTCGATATCCGGCACGTGTCGCTTGCGGTGGAGGATCGCGACCAGACGCCGGAGAGCCGCGAGCTCATCGGCCGGTTCTCGCACTCGGCGTACTTTGATGTGGAGGCCCTCGTGTACGACGGGTCGGCCGTGAGCGCCCTGATTGACCGCGGGCAGGTCCGAGCCCACCTCGTGGTCCCGGCCGACTTTGCGCGCGACCTCCGGCAGGGTCGAAGTCCGGTCGTGCAGGTCATCCTCGACGGCGACAACGCGAACACGGCCACGACGATTCTCGGCTACACAAACGCCGTCCTCGGCGAGGCATCGGCGGTGCTCGGAGCGCGACCCTCGGCCAGGCTCGTCACGATGGAGCCGCGCGTCTGGTACAACCCCGAGCTCCGCAGCTCCCTCTTCCTGATTCCGGGTTTGATCGCCTACATCTCGATGATCACGGCCGTGGTCTCGACCGCGCTGTCGATCGTCCGCGAGAAGGAAACGGGGACCATCGAGCAGGTGAGGATGGCGCCAGTCAGCACCTCGGTGTTCGTGATTGGCAAGACCCTGCCGTATCTGGTGCTCTCGCAGGCGGCGGCGCTGCTCGTGATCCTCGCCGCCATGGCGCTCTTCGACTTGCCCATGCGCGGCAACTGGCTGGCCCTGAATGTCGTGCTTGCCGTCTTTCTCATCGGGGCTCTCGGCACCGGGCTGCTCGTGTCGACCATGGCCGACAGCCAGCAGGTGGCGTTCCAGGCCGCGATGCTCGTGGCGTTCCTGCCGACGTTCCTGCTGTCGGGGTTCATCTTCCCGATCGCGAGCATGCCGGTGGTGCTGCAGTACATCACGCTCGTGGTGCCGGCTCGGTACTTTCTCGTGGCCCTGCGCGGCGTCGTGCTGAAAGGCCTCGAGCTGTCGGCCCTGTGGCCGTCCTTGCTGGCGTTGTCGGTCTACGCGCTGCTCGTGCTCGGCCTGTCCTCAGCGAGGCTTGGACGGCGATGATTCGGCGCGTCCGCAGCCTGATGTGGAAGGAGTTCCTCGAGCTTCGGCGCACGCCGCGCCTCTTCGGCCTCGTGCTCGTGGCGCCCATCATCCAGCTGACGATGCTCGGGTATGCGGCCACGACCGATGTCAAGGACGTGCCCGTCGTGGTGGTCGACGGCGACAAGTCGCCCGCGAGCCGACGCTTCCTCGAGCGTTTCAGTGCGTCAGGACACTTCGCGTTCGTGGGTTCCGAGGATCGGTATCGCGATGTCGAGCCGTGGCTTTCGAGCGGCCGGGCGTGGCTCGCCATCGTCGTGCCGGCCGGATTCGGTACCGCGCTCGAGGGTGCCGGAGATCCCGCCGAGCGAGTCGTGCAGGTGCTCGCTGACGGGACGGATTCCAACTCGTCCGGCGTGGCCCTGTCGTACGTGTCCAGGGTGGTTGGTGAGTTCAACGCGGAGATCGCCCGGCAGGCGGGCGACAGCACCGGCATCGACGGCCGGGTTCGGGTCTGGTTCAATCCGGAACTCGAGAGCCGGGATTTCATGGTGCCCGGCGTCATCGCGCTGCTCCTGCTCGTCATCACCGCGAACCTGTCGTCGATGGCGATCGTTCGGGAGCGCGAGCTCGGGACGCTCGAGCAGCTGAATGTGACGCCGCTCGGGCGCTGGGAGCTCATTCTCGGCAAGCTGCTGCCGTACGGGCTGGTTGGCTTCATCGACGTCATCCTGGTGCTCGTGGTCGCGATCTTCTGGTTCGAAGTGCCTTTGAGGGGCAGCGTGCCGCTGCTCATTGGATCGAGCCTGATCTACCTGCTGTGCACGCTCGGACTCGGCCTGTTCGTGTCGACAATCTCGTCCACTCAACACCAGGCGATGATGACGTCGACCTTCTTCTTCCTCGTGCCCATGGTCTACCTCTCGGGTTTCGTCTTCCCGATCGAGAACATGCCGAAGCCCATTCAGGTGCTGACGTTCGCGATTCCCCTCCGCTATTTCCTCGTCATCGTGCGCGGCGTGTTCCTGAAGGGCGTGGGACTGGCGGTGCTCTGGCCCCAGGTGGCCGCCCTGGCCGCCTGGGGCATCGGCATCGTCGCCCTGGCCGCCGCCCGCTCCCACAAGCGCGTCTAGGGGGACGGGTCTGTTTTCCACCGAACCCCGCCTTTCGGTGCCAGGTCTCGCTAGGGCGAATGCCCCCGCGAGACCTGGCACCGGAAGGTAGAATTCGGTGGAAAACAGACCCGTCCCCCTATGCGAGTACACGTCGGAACGTCTGGCTACAACTATCCGGAATGGAAGGGCACGTTCTATCCGGCCGACCTGAAGACGAAGGACATGTTCGGCTACTATGCCAGCCGGTTTCGGGCCGTCGAGATCAATTACACCTTCTACCGGATGCCCACCGAGGCGACGACGACAGCCTGGCGCGACAAGGCGCCCGAAGGCTTCACCTACGTCCTCAAGGCGCCCAGGCGGATCACGCACGACAAGAGACTCAGGGACTGCGAGGATCCCGTTCGCATGTTCTGCGACGCAGCGCGAAAGCTCGGGCCCCGCCTCGGGCCGCTTCTCTTTCAGTTACCGCCTTCGGCCCGCTGCGATCTGCCACGACTCGAGGCCTTTCTGGCCGTCCTTCCCGCTGACGTCAAGCCCGTGTTCGAGTTCCGGCATGACTCCTGGCTGACCGACGACGTCTACGCCGCGCTCACGCGCCGGCACGCCGCGCTCTGCATCGCCGACTTCGGTGACAAGACGACGCCCGTCATACGAACGGCGGCCCACGGCTACTTCAGGCTTCGCGATCAGGGATACACACCAGCTGACCTGCGGCGGTGGGTTGGCGAGATTGCCAGCATCGGCGAGGCCTGGGAAGACGTGTTCGTCTTCTTCAAGCACGAGGACGAAGGCAAGGGGCCAGACTTCGCCGCTGCGTTCGTGACCGAGCTCGAGCGCGCCGGCCTGCCGACTTCATAGGTGGCGCGCAAGGAAGGCGACGGCCGCTGCCTCGGCCCAATAGGGATCCTCGCCGTCCTGGACGGCCGCGAAGAACCCGCAGTGCCCGCCGTGACGCTCGAGACGGATCGTGATGGCGGGATTGTCGGTCACGGCCGGGTCCCGGAACACGGAGCCCGGGACCATCGGGTCATCCTCGGCCGCGATGATGAGCGCCGGAATCCGCACCCGGTCGACGACCCGCATCGCGCTCGCCTGGTAGTAGTAGTTTGCGGCATTCCCGAATCCATGGTGTGGTGCGGTGTAGACGTCGTCGAATCGTCGGATGGTCCAGATGCGATCGAGCGGCCCGAGGTCGAAGTGGCCGGGCCATGCCTCGGCCATCCGCCGAAGGCGCGCGCGCAGCTGCCGCATGAAGTTGAACTGGTACGGCAGGTTCACCGTGCGCTCGATGGCGCCGACGCAGCGCTCGAGATCGATCGTGGGACTGACGGCGGCGATGGCGCGAACGGGCAGTTCGCCGGCCGCGGCCAGCTCGCCGGCGAGCTTCAAGGTCAGGTTGCCGCCAAGCGAGTAACCAACGATGCCGATACTCGAGAGGCCGTCCTCTCGAGCCAGCTCCGTGATGACCGCGCGGGGGTCCGCGGTGAGCCCGGAGTGGTACAGGCGCGGGCTGAGCCGTTCGGTCCTGGCGCAGTTGCGCTGGTTGAGCAGCACCGCATTCCAGCCGCGCCGCCAGGCCTTCTCGGCGAGGCCCGCCATGTAGTGCCCCTCGTGGGAGCCCTCGAGCCCGTGCAGCGCCACAAGCGTCGCACAGGCCGCCGGTTCGGCCTGCCAGTAGCATCTGGCGAGCACCTGGCTCTCGGCGTCCACGCGGAACAAGCGATCGACGGGCGACGGCAGCGCAGGATACGTCCGGGCACGGGCCCAGGTGAACAGGGTCATCGCATGGCCGTTGGCAAGCCAGCGTCCGGGCACGAACGGGGCCGCGGCGTCCGGCGGGCGCGTCGTTGCCGTCATCGGAGGTCGTACACCACGAACCCGCTATTGCGGTAGAGGACAGGAAGGTCGAGCGGCTGCGCGACGTCCACCACGGCGAGGTCGATCGCATACCGGACATCCAGCGCCCGGATGTCATCGGTCGTGAAGTGCTCGAAGCCGCCGAGGGCCGACATGCGATCCGCGACGCGCATCGCGATGTCCCGATCGTACATCGCCATGGCGGAGTCCTTTCCGGTTTCGAGCACGGTGTCCATGAGTGCCACGGCACGTACGCTCGGGCCGTACTTCCAGGCGTGTCCCGGATCGGCGAGCACATGCCATCGTTCACCCTGACGGCCAACCCAGCCCAGTGCGTCGCTCCAGGCGGTGTCGGGGAAGTCGCGCTCGATCAGGACACGGTCGGCGTGCGTCACGGTCAACAGGAACGCACCGCGCCCTCCTGCGGCGAGCGCAAGGAGCAGGACGGCCACTCGGGTCGCATACCGGCTGCTCGGCGCCCGGCCGGCGATCCACCACGCCAGATAGACGGCCGCCACGAAGTCGAGGAGCCAGAAGATGCGGTTGACCTGCAGTTGCACGGCAAGCGCCACGCGGACCTCGGTGAGTGGAACCGAGACGAGAAACGCGGCCACGAGACACCAGAGCCCGATGACGAGCGCGCGCTCGGCTTCGGTGGTCACGCCCGCGCGCCGCCGCGCCGTGTAGACGACGGCAAGCAGGGCGGCATAGCCCAGATTGGTCAGCCACGCATAGAGAGGCCAGTCGGCCGCGAACAGATAGTCCTTGTCCGCGAGGACAGCGAGCCAGGCGTCGTCCATCGAGCATGAGCCGTCCGGCGAGAGGTCCTGCCGTCAAGGCCCAGAGGCAGAGTAGTGCGGCGGCGGCCGCCGCGGCCGCGACGTGCCTGCCTCGCGGCCTGTTCGTCACGACGGCGGCCACGACGATCGTGGCCGCAAACCAGAGCGCGGTCGTCGGGTGCGCGAGTCCGGCAACGAGCGTGACGGCAACCGCCCAGCCGGGCCGCCCGTTGAGCAGCAGGACCCAGGCGCCCACACCAAGGGCAAACGCCAGTTGCCGGGGATGCATGTAGCCCTCGAGCGAATTCGCCCCGGTCTTCGCGATGCGATGCCGCAGCGTCAGCAGGAGCAGGGCGCCGCTCGTGGCCCACCACGACAGGCCGATTGTCCTCGCGAAGGCGACCGACACCGCGAAGAAGACGACGAGCGTCAGGAGATAGGCCGCGAGGAAGACCGTTGGCAGGCCCAGGCCAGTGAGTGTGGAACCCAGGGCCAGCGCGTCGTCCGAGGCCATCAGGCCGGTCTGTGTCTCGAGCAGGACCCGATCGCGCGGAAACAACCCGGGGTCGGCCGCCATCGCCACGGCCGGCAGGTAATACGCCTGGTCGGACACGCCAAAGCGATACCCACCCGAGTTGGCCGTCGCCAACACCACGAACACGGCGGCTCCTCCGATGAGGCCGGCGATTCTCACATGCGCTCGTCGGCCGTGGGCCCGTAGAGCGGCGGCAGCGGCACGTTTCTCAGGCGAAGGTACACGGACAACTGGCCGCGGTGGTGGACCAGGTGATGCAGAACGAAGCGGCGCAGCGCGGTGATGCGCGGCATCGACATCAGCACCTCAGCTCCATTGCGAAGCTCCCAGGGGGCGACCAATTCGGCGTCGGCCATGGTCAGGAGCCGCTCCCGCACGGCGGCGGCGTGACGGTCGAAGGTCGAGAGCACGTCGGTCAGGCTGAACCCGGCGGGCGGTTGGTCGGCCGAAGCGCTCTTCAGGTCGTAGAAGTCCTGGTCGAGGATGGTGCGCGCCCAGCCGACGAGGCGGGCCAGGTGCATGGCGAGATCGCCGAGCGAAAAGGACCGCTCGTGGGGGGCCCAGGCGAGGTCTGACGCCGGGACGCGTTCGAGCAGCCGGTGCGTTGACGCGATCTCGTGGTCGAAGTCCGGAAGGAAGCTCTCGTGCACGGTCATGCATAGAATACAGGGCGTGCGACTACGAGTCCTCAAGGTGGGGTGTTTCGGCGGCGGTACCGGGTTGCCCAGTTTGCTCGGCGGTCTCAAGAACAACCCCTGGGTGGATCTGCACGCCATCGTCACCATGTTCGACAGCGGTGGGTCGTCCGGGCAGTTGCGGGATGAGCTGGGCGTCCTGCCGCCTGGCGACGTGCTCAAGTGCGCGCTCACGCTCGCACGCAACGAACGCGAGGCCCGGGAGATCCTGCTCGCGCGGCTGCCGATGCTCGAGCACGGGCGGCTTGCCGGACACACTGGCGGCAACCTCCTGCTCTCGATGATGGAGCAGTACACGGGGGACTTCATCACGGCGGTCGACGGCCTTCGGGCGCTGCTCGGGTGTGAGGGGAAGGTGTGGCCCATTACGGTGGAACGGGCGACGCTCTGCGCCGAGTACGCCGACGGCACCTCGACGCGCGGCGAGGTCGAGATCGACGCCGGGCAGGTCAGCGGGCGGGCCGTCGAGCGGCTGTGGCTCGACCCGGACGTGTCCGTTCATCCGGCCGTGGCCGGCGCGATCGGCTCACTCGACGCGGCCGTCATCGGGCCCGGCAGCTTCTACACGAGCCTGCTGCCTATCTTCCTGGTCGGTGGGGTGCGCGAGGCGCTCGCGTCCGTCAAAGGTCCCGTGATCTACGTGGCGAACCTCCTGACGGAAGGCCGTGGCATGGACGGCTTCACGGCGGCCGACGCGGTCCGGCGGCTGGAAGAGGCGATTGCCAGGCCCGTGGACGTGGTCATCGCGAACATTCAGGCCCCGAGCGCGGCGGCGCTCGGTCGCTACGCCGCCGAGCACAAGCATCCGCTGCCGCTCGGCGACATGCCAGCCGGCTGCGAGGTCGTCGAAGGCGAGTTCTGGCGCCGCCCGATCGCCCGGCACGACCGCCGGCGGCTGCGGAGCGCGGTCTGGGCGGTCCTTGCCGATCGGCTGCTCATGAAGGGCGCGCCGGGCGGGGACTGACCCGGAAGCCCGGACTCCGACGTCGTCAGAGGCCCGGCGGCTGCGGCTGACGTCTGGCAGACCAGGTCGCGTCGCCCATGCCTTCAATCGACAGGCCGCCCTTCATCGTGCGGCCGTCTTCGGCCACTTCGCCCATGAACGACATGGTCGAGTCGCCCGCTTCGGTCTTGAGGTACACCGTGAACGCCAGCTTGCGGCCGTCGACCGAGCCCTCGAGCGGGAACTCCCCGTACCGCCCGGTGTAGGTGCCGGTCAGCTTGGCGCCCTCCTGCACGAACGACAGGGTCACGTTGGCGATGCCCATGGCCTCGATGTCGAGAGCGGCCGCCCAACGGCCCGCCACCGACGCCGGGGAAGGCTTCTGTGGTTCCTGTGCGGCCATGGAGGCGGCGGCGAATCCAACGACGACAGTGGCGAGGGCGGTGACGACGAGGCGTGCCATGCCTCGTGTGGTGACGATACTCATCGATGATCTCCTCGGTCGGTGACGGGCGCGACGGTCAGCGCTTCTTCGATCCCGCCCTGGCCGCGCCGGTGCGGCGCGCGCGGGCGGGCTTTCGACTGCTCGTTCCATTCTCGCCCAACTTCCGCCCGGTGGCGGCTTTCGAATCGGCCCGCGGCTTTCGACCCGCGCGCGGTCCGGCTGCGCGGGGCGCGCGCTCCAGCCTGAGGGTGGCGGCTTCGTCGATGACCTGGCGGAGCATGGCACCGGTTTCGCCGCTCAGAGCGGGCCGGCCCGAGCGCCACACGTCCGGCCGCTCCGCTGCGAGAATGGCTGCGAAGTCATCGCCGGTCTTGACACTGAGCGGCGCGAACTCGGTGATGTCGAGGTCACCCGACCAGTCGTCGCGGTGCTTGATGAGCAGCCAGCTTCGGCCATCCTGACGGCCGGCGCCGTAGCCGCGCGTGCGGACGAGCACCCACGACCCTTTGAGCTTGAAGCCGTCGAGCGAGAACTTCGAGATCACCCTTGGCGAGCGCCGCGTCGACGTCGTCGCTTTCCGGGTACCAGGTACCGTAGTCCCACAGCATCACGATTCCGGCGCCGTAGCCCTCGGGGATGACGCCTTCGAAGCGGCCGTACTCGATGGGATGGTCCTCGACGAACATCGCGAGGCGTTTGATTGAGGGGTCGAGCGAGGGGCCCTTCGGGACCGCCCACGAGAGCAGCACGCCGTGATGTTCGAGGCGAAGGTCGTAGTGCAGGTGGCTCGAGAGGTGCTTGTGGACGCAGAAGTACCTGGCCTTCGCCGCCTTCCTCGACCGCGTCCTGGCGTCGTCGCCCCTGGGCTCCGGCGATCTGGTGAAATCACGCTTGCGGCGATATTCGTCGAGAGCCACGCGCCTCCAGCCGTGGGAGCATTCGCCGGACGCCTACTTGACGCCGTGCATCAGCTTGTTCACCTGCGTCGCGGCGAGGAACAGCACCAGGCCCGAGGCGAGCAGCGCCCAGAACCCGAACGTGTAGCCGCTCAGGGCCGAGGTGGTCGTCATGCCGCCCTCGCCGCTGACGACGCTGGCGAAGATCCCGGACAGGTTGTTGCCGATTCCGGTCGACAGGAACCAGCCGCCCATGCCGAGGCCCACGAGCCGCACCGGGGCGAGCTTGGTCACCATCGACAGGCCAATCGGCGACAGGCACAGTTCGCCGACCGACTGGATCACGTAGACCGAGACGAGCGTCCAGAACGGAATCTTGTTGTCGGCGCCAACGAGGCTCGACAGCGCGTACATCAGCAGGAGGAAGGCCAGGCTGTTGAAGAGCAGCCCCAGGCCGAACTTGCGCGGAATCGAGGGGTTGGCGTTGCGGCGTGCCATCCAGACCCAGATCCACGCCGCGACCGGCGCGAGCGCGATGATGGCCACCGAGTTGACGCTCTGGAACCAGGCGACCGGGAAGATGAAACCCCCGAGATCGCGATTGACGATCTGATCGGCCAGGAAGGTGAACGAGCTCCCGGCCTGTTCGAAGAACATCCAGAACATGATGTTGAACGTGAAGATGATCATCATCGCGATCACCTTGTCACGCGCGACCTTGCCTTCGCGGATCCCCTCGATCATCAGCATCACCGCCAGGCCGATGAAGAGAATGGTCAACACGTACTGCAGCACTTCGGCCCCGACGGCGAGCAGGAAATAGACCACCGGGATCATGACCACCGCCCCGAGCGCGACATAGAGAATGCGCCCCAGGCCGTCCATGCCCGGTTCGGGCGCGCCGATGCCCTTGAGCTGGGCACGGCCGACGTAGAACCAGACGAGGCTGATGAGCATGCCGATGCCTGACGCAATGAAGACGTACTGATAGGCCGGCGCCGCATCGGTGCCGAACACCGCCTCGGCCAGCCAGCCGGTCAGAATTGGCGCCGCGAACGCGCCGGCGTTGATGCCCATGTAGAAGATGGTGAAGCCGCTGTCGCGCCGCTCGTCGCCCACCGAGTACAACTTGCCGACGATGGTCGAGATGATCGGCTTGAACAGGCCGTTGCCGACAACGATCGTGG
The DNA here is from genome assembly GCA_963752045.1 of uncultured Acidobacteriota bacterium. Lineage (GTDB taxonomy): Bacteria > Acidobacteriota > Vicinamibacteria > Vicinamibacterales > SCN-69-37 > DATKDF01. The sequence continues at coordinate 1,058,705 of CAVVWN010000008.1, forward strand.
CCAGACCGAGCTTGAACACGTTCGGATCGGGCCAGGCGATCATGAAGAGCCCGGCCGCCATGAAGACCGCGCCGGTGAGGATCGAGCGTTGGTAGCCGAGGATCTTGTCGGCGACGTACCCGCCGAAGATCGCGCCGGCATACACGAGGGCGAGGTAGGACCCGTAGGTCAGGTTGGCGTCGGCCTGACCGGCGGCCGAGCCCCCGTGAAACTCGGCGACGATGTAGAGCACGAGCGCCCAGCGGATGCCGTAGAAGGCGAAACGCTCCCAGAACTCGGACATGAACAGCATCCACAGCGGTGCGGGATGCCCGAGGACCTGCGTGAATTCCGGAATCGCGGCTTCTGCTCGGGGCGTGGCAGCACGGCTCATGCGGTTTCTCCAGAGATGACGGGCAGTATCAGGTTCAGTGCGTCTGCGGGGTAAATCCCTCCGGCGGGGCCGATCCCTCGCCGAAGAAGAACTCTTCCATGTGCCGGGCGACGAGCTCCTGCGCTTCCTTCTGGAATGGCAGCAGGCGGTACTCGTTGAGGATCATCTTCATCCGTTCTTCCCACAGCTCCCACGCCTCAGCCGAGACCTGATCGTAGATGCGCTGACCGAGCGGGCCCGGCCAGGGTGGGGCATCGAGCCCGGGCAGATCACGGCCGAGCTTGACGCACTTGACCATTCGGGGCGCAGACGGTCCGGGCAATGCCATAATCGAGAGACTCCCTCCGCGGCGGGCGGGCGAATGCTGTGCATCTTAACCGAAACCGGCGTCCGGCCGGCCCGAGGGACGGCGAACCATGCGATGCGGGCGATGAGACGACGGGCGTGGTGGCGGCCAGTCGCGGGGCTGTGGATGCTCCTGCTGGCCATGCCGCCGCTTGCCGAAGCCCAGTACTTCGGACGGAACAAGGTCCAGTACCGATCGTTCGATTTCGAGATTCTCCGGACCGAGCACTTCGACCTCTACTACTACCAGGAAGAAGCCGAGGCGGCCGCCATCGTCGCCAGGATGGCCGAACGGTGGCACGATCGGCTGTCGCGGTTCTTCCTGCACGAGCTGCGCGGGCGCCAGGTGCTCATCCTCTACGCCTCGCCGTCGCACTTCCGCCAGACCAACGCGATCGAGGGCCTGATCGGCGAGGGCACCGGCGGCGTCACCGAAGCCATCAAACGGCGTGTCGTGCTACCCGTGTCTGGATCGCTCGCCGACACGGACCATGTGCTCGGGCACGAGCTGGTGCACGCGTTCCAGTTCGACATCACCGGTGACGACTCGCGTGACGCCGCTCGGCTCGCGCCTGAGATCCTGAGCTTCCCGCTCTGGTTCGTCGAAGGGATGGCTGAGTATCTGTCGCTCGGTCCGGTCGACGGCCAGACGGCGATGTGGTTGCGCGACGCGGCGCTCGGCGAGCGGCTGCCGCACCTTCGCGACCTCGGGCGTCAGGAATACTTTCCCTATCGCTGGGGCCACGCCTTCTGGGCCTACGTCGGGGCCAAGTACGGCGATCGGGCGGTCGCGTCGCTCATTCGATCGGCGGCCAACCCGAGCTACGACCTGCCGGGACTCACGCGCCAGCTCGGCACAGACCCTGACACGTTTACCGAGGAGTGGCATGCGGCCATCGTCGCCTCGACGGGCGCCGCGCTCGGCGAGCGGCCGTCGCTTGTGAGCGCCGCCAGGCGCCTGCTCGACCGGGAATCGGCAGGCGGACGCTTCAACGTCGGGCCGAGCATCAGCCCGGACGGGCAGCACGTCGTGTTCTTCTCGGAGCGCGACCGGTTCTCGATCGACATGTACGTGGCCGAAGTGAGCACAGGCCGAGTCGTGCAGCGGCTTTCGCGGTCCGCGTCCGACCCGCACTTCGACAGCCTCGAGTTTCTGAATTCGTCCGGCGGATGGAGCCCTGACGGCCGGACGTTCGTCGTGGCCGCCGACCGCGGCGGCGGCCCGGTGCTGGCGTTCCTCGACCCGTTTTCCGGAGACATCAGGCGCGAGATCGATCTCGATGGTCTCGACGATGCCCTCAATCCCGCCTACGCTCCCGGCCAGAAAGTCGTGGTCTTCAGCGGCAACAGGGGCGGTCTCATCGACCTCTATCGGGTCGACCTCGACACGGGCGACCTCGTGCAGCTCACGTCGGACCCGTTTGCCGACCTCGAGCCTGTCGTGACGCCAGACGGTCGCGCGGTCGTATTCGTGACCGAGCGGTTCAGCACGAGCCTCGAGGCGCTCGAGCCCGGCCCGCTGAGGCTCGCCCGTCTCGACCTGGCGAGCGGGGAGGTCACGCCAATCGCGGGGTTCCTCGAGGGCAAGCACCTCAGCCCGCAGGTGTCAGACGACGGCCGGATGATCTCGTTCATCGCGGCACCGGACGGCATCAGCAATCTGTTCAGGATGCCCATCGAGGGCGGACCCATCGAGCAGATTTCGTGGTTTCCGACCGGCGTGGCCGGCATTACGGCGACGAGCCCGGCGCTCGATCTCTCGACGACGACGGGTCGGCTGGCCTTCTCCGTCTTCGAAGGAGACGGCCATTCGGTGTACGTGCTCGACGAAGCCGACGTCGTCGCGTACGTGGCTCCCGGGGCCGCCTCCGAGGCGGCCCTGCTTCCTGGTCGCGTGGTTGCCGAGGGGGACGTGCTGCGGCTGCTCAGGAACGCCGAGCGCGGTCTGCCCGAGGTTGCCGCGGCAGGCACCCTTCCCGCCGAGCCGTACAGCGGGAAGCTCAGCCTGGATTTCTTCTCTCAGCCCACCGTGTCGGCCGGCGTGAGCGAATTCGGTCCGTTCATCGGCGGCGGCGTGTCGGCCTATTTCAGCGACATGCTGGGCGACCGGATGCTCGCCCTTTCGGTGCAGGCGGCCGGGACGTTTGCCGACATCGGCGGGCAGGTGTCCTACCTGAACCGGACGCATCGCTGGAACTGGGGCGCGGTCGTCGAGCAGATGCCGTATCGGGTGGGCTACCTCGAGTACGGCGAACTGCCCGAATCCGGCAATCCGACCGTGACGGAGGTCATTGTCCGGCAGACGAGTCGGGGGGGCTCGATCGTGACGGCGTACCCCTTCAGCCAGTCCACCCGCCTCGAACTGTCGGGTGGCGCCCATGCGCTGTCGTTCACGCGCGAGAACCGCACGCGGATCTTCTCGGCCGACACGGGCGAGTTCCTCGAGCGGGTCGACACGCGCGAGGATCTGTACGATCCGCTGTATCTGGCGGACGCCGGCGTCGCGCTCGTCGGCGACACGTCGTTCTACGGGGCCACCGGCCCCATCTACGGCGAACGCTACCGGCTGGAGCTTCTGCAGAGCCTGGGGACGCTGACCTACAACACCGCGCTCGTCGACTATCGGAAATACGTGATGCCGGTGCGTCCGGTGACGATTGCCGTGCGCGGCCTGCACATCGGCCGCTACGGGCGCGATGCCGAACACGAACGCCTGCTCGGATTCGACCTGGGCTATCCCGAGCTCGTGCACGGCTACAGCATCGGCTCGATCGCGACCAACGAGTGCCTCGGGCGCACGCAAGGCGAATGCCTGGGCGTGGACAGTCTGGTCGGCAGCCGGATGCTCGTGGCGAACGTGGAAGCGCGCGCCCCGCTCTTCGGCCTGCTCAGGGGTGATCTCACCTATGGCCCGGTGCCGATTGAAGTGGCGGGGTTCTTCGACGCGGGCGTGGCGTGGACGAGGGCGACCAGGCCCAGCTTTGCCGGGGGCACCCGCGACTGGGTGCGCAGCGCGGGCGTCGCCGTGCGGTTCAACGCGTTCGGTCTGCTCATCCTCGAAGTCGCCGGCTCGAAGCCGTTCGACCGACTGGACAGCTCGTGGCGGTGGCAGCTGGGGATCCGCCAGGGATTCTGATCGCCCGCGTCAGTGCCGGCCCAGCAGTTGAACCTCGACACGCGCGTCGTTGAAACAGGCACCGCCGGCGATGTCGGTGAGCGAGTCGGGCACGAGCGCGTTGGCCGTCGACCCGTTGAACGTGCTCGTCGCCCAGAGCCCCTTGGGCAACGAGACGGTGCCCGGGCGCATTTCCGGCGTCACATTCGCCTCGCACTGAACTTCGCCCAGGTCGTTGAAGACACGAACCGTGTCACCTTCACCGATTGCGCGCGCCTGGGCGTCGCTCGGGTGAATCTTCAGGCGTGCGACGCTCGGGCGCAGCTGCCCCAGCGTGGAGGAAATGGTGTGCTCGCTCGCCGGTGAGATGAGGCTGAGCGGGTGCGCGCCGGTGCCCGGGTCGGGGGCATAGCTGTAGAGGCCGGCCGGCGCAGGGAGGTCGGCGGGAAACAGGTGCACCAGGCCGTCAGCGGTGGCTGGCCGGACATCGACGAACTGGACGGGCCGCGCGCTCCCCGGCGGGGCGACAGGCTCGCCCGCGGCGAGCGCGGGCCCGAGGCCGTCGGGCAGTCTCGCCGCCCCGTCCAGCAGGGATCCGGCCGAGCCCAGCTCATCGTCCTCGCGGCCGGCCGTCAAGCCCAGCCGCAAGCTCAACGCGCGAAAGACCTCCTGGTTCGGCCGCGACTCGCCGACGGCGTCGATGACCGGCTGCACGACCTGCAGGTGGTAGGCGCCGTAGCCGCGAGCGACGTCATAGTGCTCGAGGAACGTCGTCGCCGGCAGCACCAGGTCGGCGTACCGGGCGGTGTCGGTCATGACCTGCTCGTGGACCACTGTGAAGAGATCCTCGCGTTCAAGGCCACGGCGCACGCGGTTCTGGTCGGGTGCCGTGGCGAGCGGGTTGCAGTTGTAGACGAAGAGCACCGAGACAGGCGGGTCGCTGAACTCGGTGAGCGCGCGCCCGAGGTGATTCATGTTGACGAGCCGCGTGGCTGCCGGCGGGACGCCGATGAGCTGCTCGGCGCCAATGCCCCACGCTGCCGAGTTGCTCATCGTGTATCCGCCGCCCCGCACGCCGAACTTCCCGCCGACGGCCGGCAGGGCGAGGATGGCCATCGTGGCGGCGCCGCCGTTGCGATTCCGTTCCTGGCCCCATCCGCAGCGAATCACGGCGGGCGAGGTCGTGCCGTACCACTCGGCCAGTTGCGTGATGGCGTCCGGGGGCACGTCGGCCTCGCTGGCGGCCCGGTCGACGGGCCATGCGGCGGCCGCCTGTTCGAGATCGGCGGCCCCCGTCGTGTGGGCGGCAAGAAACGCTCTGTCGGCCCAGCCCTTCGCGAAAAGCTCGCCGATGATCGCGAGTGCGACCGCGACGTCCGTTCCGGGACGCACGGGCAGGTGCAGGTCGGCCTGACGCGCGAGCGGCGTTCTGCGCGGATCGACGACGACCAGGCGCGCGCCGGCCTTCCGGGCCTTGTTGATGTGGGAGACGATGTGGATGCCGGTTGCCGAGGGATTGCATCCCCACACGACGATGAGCCGGGCGTGTTCGTAATCCTCGTAGCTGACGCCCGCCATCTTGCCGTACATCGCCGTGGCCGCCGCGCCGGTCGGGGCCGCGCAGAGCGTGCGCGCCAGCCGCGACGCGCCGAACCGCCGAAAGAACCGCGCGTCCTCGAAGTCGTTGGTGAGCAGGCCGTTCGAGCCTCCGTAGTGGTAGGGCAGCACGGACTCGGCGCCATGCGCGTCTCGGGCCTCGCGCATCCGCGTGGCCACCAGATCGAGCGCCTCATCCCATGGCACGCGCTCGAACAGGCCGGACCCCTTCGGGCCGCTCCGCACGGCGGGATGCTGCAGCCGGCTCTCGTGATACACGTGGCGATCGAACCGGCGGACCTTGCCGCAGATGTAGCCGTCGGTCGACGAGGCGCGCCGGCTGCCGTCGATCTTCACCAGCCGGCCGCGTGAGACCGTCACGTCGAGCGAACAGCAGTCGGGGCAATCGAGCGGGCACGCGGTCGCAACCGTCGCGTGGCCCCCCGAGCGGGGAGGTGCGATGGGCAGATCGGACATTGCGCCAGTGTAGCAGCGTCGGCCTGGGGACTCTGTTATCGTGGAGCCCGCTGCCGAACGGTGTCGGATCGGAGGGGTGATGGCGAGCTTTCAGGACCGGGTCGTCGGAGCGTTGCGTCTGCAATCGACGACTTTCGAGGAGGTCGAGCACGACACGACGGCGACGGGGCAGGCGGCCGCGGTCGTCGCCCTGGCCAGCCTGTCGAGTGGCATCGCCTTCATCTGGTACGGTGGGCTCACGGGTGTCGTGTCGAACACCGTCTGGGCACTCAGTTCGTGGGTGCTGTTTGCCGGGCTCGTGTGGATCATCGGCACCAAGGTCATTCCCGGCCGGAACACGGAGGCCGACCTCGGCCAACTGCTTCGCACGATGGGCTTCGCGCAGTCTCCGGGCCTGCTCGCGTTCATCGGCATCATCCCTCTGCTCGGCTGGTTGGTATGGGCGGCAGTGGTGCTCTGGGTGATTGCCGCCACCGTGGTCGGCGTCCGTCAGGCGCTCGACTACGAGAATACGACGCGCGCCGTCATCGCCGTGGTTCTCGCATTCGTGCTGGCGCTCGTCGTCACCTCCATCTTTGCGCTCGCCACGGGCCTCCGCGGCGTCGTGGTGTCGTAACCGGGCCTGATGGCGCGCCCGCGCGTAGTCATCGTCGGCGGAGGCTTCGGCGGGCTGGCCGCCGCTGCCGGCCTCGAGCGGGCGGCGGTCGACATCACGCTCGTCGATAAGCGCAATCATCACGTGTTCTCGCCGCTGCTGTATCAGGTGGCCACCGCCGGTCTCTCTCCCGGGGACATCGCGTCGCCGATCCGCTGGATTCTCCGGCGCCAGCGCAACGTCCGCGTGTGGCTCGCAGAAGCGAAGGCCATCGATCTGGCGGCTCGGGCCATCACGCTCGCCGACGGGATCCTGGAATACGACTACCTGGTCGTGGCGGCCGGTTCGCGACCGTCCTATTTCGGCCACGACGAGTGGCGGCCCCACGCGCCGGGGCTCAAGACGATGGAAGACGCGCTTGCCATCCGGCGGCAGATTCTGCTCGCGTTTGAGCGCGCCGAACGAGAACGTGATCCCGACGTGCAACGCCGCCTGCTGACGTTTGTCGTCATTGGCGGGGGCGCCACTGGCGTGGAGCTTGCAGGAGCCCTGGCCGAGCTCTCTCGGCATGCGCTGGCGCACGACTTCCGGACCATTCACCCGGACCGGGCCAGGATCATCCTGGTCGAGGCCGGGTCGGACGTCCTCTCGACCTATCCGCAACGACTCTCGACGTTCGCCCGTCGGGCGCTCGAGCAACTGGGCGTGTCGGTCTGGACGGGTGCGCAGGTGAGCGACATCGGCGCTGGCCGGGTGCGCGTGGGCGGAAACGGAGGCGAGACGATCGAGACCGACACCGTCATCTGGGCGGCCGGCATCGCGGCGTCACCCCTCGGTCGCACGCTCGGCGTCCCCCTCGACGGACAGGGCCGGGTTCGCGTGAACCCCGACCTGACCATCCCGGGATACGAGCACGTTTACGTTGTGGGCGACCTGGCCACCCTGCCGGACCACGAAGGGCAGCCGCTTCCGGGCGTGATTCAGGTGGCGCTGCAACAGGCCAGACTGGCGGCTGAGAACATCGAGCGGACGATGAAGGGGCAGCCTCGGAGGAGCTTCGAGTACCGCGACCTTGGCAACATGGCCACGATCGGACGGAACTTCGCCGTCTGCGACCTCGGCTGGTTGCGGCTGCGGGGCCGGCTGGCCTGGTGGTTCTGGCTGTTCCTGCACGTGTACAAGCTGATTGGCTTCAGGAACCGTCTGACGGTCATGACCCAGTGGGCGTTTGCCTACCTGACCCATCAACGGTCGGTGCGATTGATTACGGGGGACTCGGCATGGACCGAAGGCCGTTGATCGTCTCCCGGCCGCCGGTTGCGGTCGAGCCCGTGACCTGGTGGCTCGTGCTTCCGGTCCTCGCCCTGCTCGTGGCGTTCTCGCCGGTTCCGCCATGGGTCGTGGATCAGTTCTACGCCCGCGACATGTACCCGTGGCTTCAGACCTGGTTGACGACGGCCACGAACCTGCTGCCCATTGCGGTGCTCGACGTGCTGATCATCGGCGTCGTGGCGCTGGCGGTCATTCGCGCGCGCCGGATCTGGCTCCTTGCGCGATACCGGAGCGTGGTAGACGCGCTCTGGGACCTCGTCCGCCGCGTCATCCGGTTCACGGCGGTCGTGGCCTTGATGTTCCTGTGGACCTGGGGCTGCAACTACCGTCGGCTGCCGCTCGAGACCGCGCTCGCGGGCAACCAGGCGGTCGTGCCAACCGTGGAGAGCCTGCGGAATGCCGTGGCTGATGCCAATGGCCTCGCCGCCAGGCTCCGGCCGTCCATCGTGAGTGAGAGTCCCTCGTACGAGGCACTCGCCGACGTCCTGCGGGAGCCGATGGACCGGGCCCTCGATGCGCTCAATCGCCCGGCGCTCGGCGCTCCGGGCCGCCCCAAGTTCTCGCTGATCCTCACGCCCTACTTCACCGCAGCCGGCATCAACGGGATGATCAACCCGCTGGCCCTCGAGGCCATCGTCCATCCGGACCTGCTGCCGTTTGAACGCGCGTTCGTGCTGGCCCATGAGTGGGGCCATCTCGCCGGGCAGGCCGACGAAGCCGAGGCCAGCGCCGTCGGCTGGCTCGCGTGCATGAACGGCACGGCCGACACGGCCTACAGCGCCAGCTTGTACCTGATCATGGAAGGGATCGCCGCGCTGCCGCCCGACGAACGTCGGCCGGCCACCTCGCGCCTCGATCCGGAGGTGCGGTCGGACCTCTCGAGGATTGCCGAACGGATGCAGCGGCAGCGGCCGGCCGTGCGGCAGGCGGCACATCGTGCCTACGACGGGTTTCTCAAGGCGAATCGGGTCGAAGACGGGACGGCCAGCTACGGCCGGGCGCTCACATTGATCCTGGCGTCACCCATCTACGACGCGCTCGGGAATTTCAGAGCGAATCGCCGGAAGCCGCCGGCCTGAATGGCCGCAGATCCCGGGTGATGCCCACCCACGACAGCAGCACGAGCACGTAGTAGGTGATGTCGACCTCCCACCAGCGGACGCCCTGACGGACGCTCGACATGTAGTGGTGGTGGTTGTTGTGCCAGCCCTCGCCAAGCGTCACGATCGCCAGAACGAAGTTGTTCCGGCTTTCGTCCGGCGTGGCGTACCGCCGCGAACCCCAGATGTGGGCGAGCGAGTTGATGAGGAAGGTCCCGTGGTACAGAGCCACGGTGGCGACGAGGAATCCCCAGACGAACGCGGGCCATCCCCCGATGAAGTAGATGGCGGCCCCGTAGATGGCGGGCGGCAGCAGGTGGAACCGTTCGAGCAGGCGCAGTTCCCAGTACTTCCGAAAGTCCGCAATGCGGGCCGGGTCGTACGACTCGTACTCGTCGGAGAGAATCCAGCCGAGGTGCGACCACCAGAAGCCTTCGTGCACCGGTGAGTGCAGGTCTTCCTTGCGGTCGGAGTTCAGGTGGTGGTCGCGATGGTGGGCCGCCCACCAGAGCGCGCCCTTCTGGCCTGAGCTCTGTGCGAGGAACGCCAGGCAGAACTGCCAGAAGCGGTTCGTCTTGAACGCGCGGTGGCTGAAATACCGATGATAGCCGGCCGTGACGCCGAACATGCGCAGGTAGTAGGACCCGACGAGCCAGAGGATCAGGCTGGGCTCAAACGGCACGACGAAGACGAGCAGGACCGATGCATGCAGCAACAGGAAGGGCAGCATCGTCGCAAGGTCGTAGTGTTTCCGTTTCAGGTACCAGCTCGGCCATATGCCTTCGCGTCCTCTTGTCAGCGGGAATCAGCGGTGGGGAAGCGTGCCTGCCTGTCTAGCGCGTGGCAATTCTACCACTTTGCCGGCCTCTGGAGAAGCGCGGGCGGTCGTCAGCGCACGGTCAGGTCCAGTTGCGTCGTGACCTGTCGGAGCCAGTTCAGGACGCGGCGCCTGTTTTCGGGGCCGATCAGCAGGAACTGCTTCTGGACGGGCCTGAGCGATCTGAGCGTGGCGTCATCATGTTCGAAATAGCCCGGGCGCCGGAGGAGGAGAGGGTCGCTCGCCGGTTCGGGAGTGCCCGCGAGCATCCCCACTGCGGCAACGATCGCCCGATCGAAGTCAGCACCCTGGCCGAGCTCCTCATAGGCCTCGTCGAAGAGCGGCTTCACGTTGACGTAGAGCTGCGCCGCGTCGGCTGGTTCGATCGACGTGAGGGCGGCCACCGCAGCGTTCCACCGTTCGTATGTCGCCGGATCGATTCGGCTCGCGGGGGCGTCGGCCGAGGCCGGGCCGAGCAGGCGGAGCCGGGTCGATGGGCGCAGCATGCTGAGTGGCGTCGCGGGCGTCTTGCCGTCGCCGATCTGCACGATCGCCAGCGTCGCCGAGCGGACGATCTGTTGACCGGCCATGACGCGCGCGAGCAACGGGTGCTGCGAGAGCACGGCGACGAGCTCCCGCAGAAAGCCATCGGACTCGGCCAGCTCCGGCAGCGTCAGGTCCTCGGCGGCCGGCCGGTTGGTGCCAATCGGCACATCGGTGGCCATCGTGGGCGCCGGGCTGGCCGGTTCCGGCTGCGTACGGCTCATCCACCAGAAGGTCAGCAGCCCGCCGGCCGCCATGGCGGCAGTGATGACGACCACCCAGCGCAGTACGGACGAACGCTCGGGTCGGCGCGAACCCGGAGGTTCCTCCTCGCCGGGTCGCGACGTCGACAGTGGCAGGTCGTCGTAGGTCATGGCTCTAACGTAAGACGATAGCGGCCCAGTCCCAGCCTTCGAGCCCGTTCTGGTTGATTGCCTTGACCGAGATGTGCGTGCCGGCCGGCAGGATCGGGAGCCTGACGGCCGGGTCTGCGGCGGTCATCCGGGTGCGCCTGGGCTCGGTCTCGGGGCCGTAGGCGACGACGTACTCGCGGATGTTCGATTCGGGGCTCGGGCTCCAGCGCACGTCGACGCCGACATCGCTGGCCGAGGCCTCGAGGCCGTTGACGCGTGACGGGCTCGAGGCCAGGTAGACGAGCGTGGCCGCCGTGACCTTGGCCGTCTCCATCACCTGCCGGTGATTGATCGTCTCGAGCCAGTCGGTTGGCTGGTGATAGTTGGGATTGGCCAGCACCGGGTACGAGCCGATGCCACCGACGATGTCGCCCCAGGCCTCGTAGAACGCGGCGGCATCGGTGCTGCGGTAGTACTTCGCGTCGTAAGTGATCAGATTCGTGAACAGGAACGCCGCGCCGTGCTGCAGGTCCTTGATGCCCGGGTTCGAGTAGCGAATGGTGTTGTCCATCCGTGCCGATTCGGCTCCCCACCCGATCATGTCGTTGTTGAGCGCGCCGACGACACGCCAGTTGGCGGCCTCGGCCTGCCGGACGAACTCCCGGCTGCCGAGAAGCCCCGCTTCTTCCCCGGTGAACGAGGCGAACACGATGGTGGCCGGGAGCGGCGTGTCCGACAGCATCCTCGCGGCTTCGAGGAGCGCCGCCGTGCCCGACGTGTCGTCGTCGGCTCCGGGGCCTACGGCCGTCGAGTCGAAGTGGCTGCTGACGACGTAGATCAAGCCCGGGTCAACCGTGCCTCGCAAGGTGGCCAGTACGTTGGCCGATCGATTGCCGCGGGCGTCGAACCACTGAACTTCGGGCGTGTAGCCGAACGAACGGTAGGTCGCTTCGAGGTACTCGATGGCTTTCAGATTGCCCGGCTGGGTGACGTGCTTGGAGTCGAAGTCGAAGAGCGCCTTCTCGTAGTCGTAGACGCGGTTGAGCGCGGCCTTGGCGACGACGCGCCGCGCCAGGTCGGCGACCGGCTGGAATGCGGCCGTCATGCGCTCCCGCAAGTCGGTCTCGACGGCCAGTTGCCGGTCGATGCGTCCCTGAACGTCGGCGACCGACACACGACGGTTCATGTCGACGACCGAAATGGCTCGTGACGTCGAGACGGTGTCGCCATCACGGTCCGCCTGTACTGCCAGGTGGCGGCCGTCGCGGCTCGGAACCCAGGCGTACTCGGGACTGATGGTGCGGACGATGTTGTTGTCGAACAGCTTCGTGCGCGTTCCCGATTCGAGGTCGTAGAGATGCGAACGCCGATGACGCGCCTCGCCCATCAGTCCAAGGAGCGCCGTGTTCGTCAGGAACCGGGGAGCCAGGTCGTGCTGGATCTCGCGGGTGACCCGCCGGACGTCTCCCTCCGGACCGGCCAGATAGATCTCCCAGTCGACCGACGGCATCATCTGGAATGCGAGGTGTCGTCCGTCGGGTGACAGCGCCGGGGCCTCCATCCGCTCGGGGCCTCGGCGGACTTCCACTGGGGCGTCGGCGAGCGCGGGCGATCGGTAGAGCGCCGTCGTCGCACCGTCGCGCACGAGCCAGGCGAGCGTGCTGCCGTCGTCGGACATCGTGAGCGCCGTGCCGGAGAGCGAGCGCGAGGCGCCGCTTCTGAGGTCCACGATCGTGTAGCTCGGCGGCGGGCCGCCCCGTCCGCCTCGCCCACCTGCGCCGCCGCGTCCACGCGCGCCGCCAGCAGCCGGCCCGCGGAAGGTCGGCGCGCTGGACAGGGCATAGAGGACAGTGGAGCCGTTCGAGGCAACGGTGAGTCCGGCCTTGAAGCCCGGCTCCTGGCTCACGCGCCGGGGTGCCGCCGGGGGTGTCACGACGTACACGTCCGAACGGGTCAGGTCGGCCGGGTCGGCGCCGAGGAATGCCAGCGAAGAGCCGTCGCCGACCCAGACGGGATCGGTCTTGAGGAGGCTGCCAGTCGGAATGATCTCCTCGGTGCCCAGCGCGAGATCGCGGATGACCAGATCTCCGCCTCCGGGCGTGGCCGCCGGCCTGATCCATGCCACGCGCGGGCCGTCCGGGGCAAAGGTGATCCCGCCACCGGGGAGCTCCGCAACCGGTCGTGCGCCATCGGTCGTGAGCTGGACGACGCGGGTCACGGTGGCGTCGGCAGGGCCGGTTTCGTAGCTCGCATATTGCCCGTCGGCAGAGATGCCCGGGTTCCGGCCGTCGGTGGTGAGGTCGGTCGTGACGAAGAGCTCCCCCGTGAGGAGCGCGACCCGCTGGAGGTACTCGCCCGCCGCCGGGGACCGCATCAACTGCTGCAGCGCGCGGAGCGCGACCGGATAGTCACCGGCCTCCCACGCGTCGACAGCCAGAAGCCACTGAGACACCGGCGTCCGGGGTTGGGCGCCGGATTGTCCGGCCGGCGCCGACTGCCAGTAGGCAACCCCGAGCATGAGGGTGAGGGTGACGATCCATGCCGAGCCTCGGGTTGACATGGCGACATGATACGGCAACTCGCGCGTCCAGCTGCTCGTCGGTCATACTAGGCCGAGCGTGTGAGGACCCGATGACACCCAAAGTGCTTGAAGCAATCAACCGTCAGATCGCGGCGGAATTTTCCGCGTCGTTTGCCTACCTGTCGATGGCCGCCTGGTGCGAGCATCACAAGTTCATGGGGGCCGGACGGTGGCTCCGGCTGCAGAGCGCCGAAGAACACGCGCACGGCATGCGGCTGTTCGACTTCGTGCTGGCGCGCAATCACCCGGCCCACCTCGGGGGCATCCCCGAGCCGGTGGGGGAGTTCGCGTCGATCGCGGAGGTGTTCGAGCGCGCGCTCGAGCAGGAACAGCAGGTGAGCCGGAACATCGACGCGCTGTACGAGCTCGCCTTTCACGAGAAAGTGTTCGCCGCGATGGCCGAGCTGCAGTGGTTCATTACCGAGCAGGTCGAGGAAGAGAAGACGATTCGCGAGATCGTCGCGAAGTTCCACATGGTCAAGGACGATCCCTCTTCCTTGTTGGACCTCGACCGGGAGCTCGGGGCACGAGGGCCGGAAGCCGCGACGGGGGCGGAGCCCCGGGCGTGATTGCGGCCGCGATCAGTTGAGGCCGCGAGAGGCCTCGTCGGCGGTCGCGAATCGCTCGAAGACGCCATCGAGACCGGCCAGGTGGAGCAGTTCCGCGACCCGGTCAGGCGTGGCGACGAGGCGCAAGTGGCCGCCCTCGCGGGTCACCGTGACATGCGCGGCAATGAGCTCGCCGAGGCGCGTGCTGTCGATGTAGCCCACGCCAGACAGGTCGAGCAGCACGTGCTTCGCGCCACGCTGCAGCGTCGCCGCGACGGCCTCCTTGAGCAGGCCCGGCTGGTCGTTGATGGTCACCCGCCCGGAGAGGGCGATGACCGCCACCGGACCGTGCTGCAATTCCCGAATCTGCATGCCGCGCGAATTATAAGAGACTCGACGGCAAGCAGAAAGGGCTCCGGGCCCTTTTGGGTAGAATCGGGCCCCGGGAGGACGCGCGATGGACATCCGAAGACCCGCACTGGCGACCGCCGGCGTGCTGACGCTCATCGTCGGGATCCTGGCTGACGCCCAGCCTGGCGCACAGCCGGGCAACCTGGCCGGGCTGACGGCCGACTACCACTGGCGGTCCATCGGTCCCGGCTCGGTCGGCGGCCGGATCTCGGATGTCGAAGCGCTCGACGCCGATTTCACCCACGCGATTGTCGCGGCCGCATCCGGCGGCGTCTGGAAGACCGAGAACGCAGGAACGACCTGGACGCCGATCTTCGACCGGTACGGCTCGGCGTCGATCGGTGATGTGGCCGTCTTCCAGCCGAACCCGGACATCATCTGGGTCGGCACGGGCGAGGCCAACAACCGCAACAGCGTGGCCTGGGGCGACGGGATCTACAAGTCCGAAGATGGCGGCCGGAGCTTCACCAACGTCGGCCTCGCCGATACCCATCAGATCGCCAGGGTCGTCACGCACCCGACCAACGCCGACGTCGCGTATGTGGCGGCGGTGGGGAACCTCTGGGGCCACACCGGCAGCCGGGGCGTGTTCAAGACGAGCGACGGTGGCCGCTCGTGGCAGAAGCTGGCCGGCGGCCTGCCCGACGACGGGCGGACCGGCGCGACCGACCTTGTGATCGACCGCAATGCGCCAGACACGCTGTACGTGGCGATGTACGAGCGGCTTCGCCGGCCGTGGCGCTTCGACAGCGGCGGCCCGAACGGCGGCATCTTCAAGTCCACCGATGGCGGGCGGAGCTGGCGCAAGCTGACCAACGGCCTGCCCGAGGGGCCCACGGGCCGGATCGGCCTCGACATCTACCGCAAGAACCCCAGGGTCCTCATGGCCATCGTCGAGCACGGCTTTCAGCCTGCCGAGACCGTTGCCGGACCTTCCGGCGGACGCGGAGGCCGGGGTGGCGCCCCGAATCCCGACTATGCCGACATGACCAGGCTCGGCACCGGCGTCTACCGGTCCGAGGACGGCGGGGCCAGCTGGCAGTTCGTCAACCGCTACAACAACCGGCCCTTCTACTACAGTCAGATTCGGATCAACCCGTCGGACGACCAGCTTGTCTACGTCCTCACCACGAGCTTCCGGTGGTCGACCGATGGCGGGCGCACGATCACGCCGGCGCCGCCGCCGTTCGGATCGAACTACGACCATCACGCGATGTGGATCGACCCGGGCAACAAGTCCCGGTTCTATCTGGGCAAGGACAAGGGCCTCACGCTCACGCACGACCACGGCGCGACGTTCGTCTTCTACGACAACCTGCCGATCGCGCAGTACTACGCCATCGGCGTCGACATGCGCGACCCGTACGCGATCTACGGCGGCCTGCAGGACAACGGCTCGTTCGCGACGATGAGCTTCACTCGCGACGTGCTCGGGATCCGTAATGACGCCGCCTACAAGATGCATTGGGGTGACGGGATGCACGCCGCCGTGGACCCGCACGACTGGCGTACGGTCTACTCCTCGTCGGAGAACGCGAGTTTCCGGGTGTTCGACCCGGTGACGCGGACCGATACGAGCCGGCGACCCCGGCCGGGGAACATCACCAACTTCCTCGAGGCGACCGGAACCGATCCGAACGGTGCGGCCGCTGGTGACGTGCTGCGCTTCAACTGGCAGAGCCCGTTCATCCTCTCGCCGCACGATCCGACCACGATCTATCTCGCAGGCAACTACGTGCTTCGATCGTCGGACAGGGGGCTGAGCTGGCAGATCGTGAGTCCGGACCTGTCGCGCGCCATTCCGGAGACCCTCGTGACCGATTCGGGCGGTCTGACTCCCGACGGGTCCGGGGCCGAGGCCTACGCAACGGTCGTGTCGCTGTCCGAATCACCACTCGTGCGCGGTCTCATCTGGGCGGGTACCGACGACGGCAACGTCCACGTCACGCGCGATGGCGGGCGGTCGTGGACACGCGTCGACGAGGCCATTGCCGGCGTGCCGCCCCAGTTGTGGGTGAGCGACGTCGAGGCCTCGGCGGCCGATGCGGGTACGGCCTATGTCGCCTTCGACGGGCACCGGAGCGACGACCGGCAGCCGTGGCTGTTCAAGACGACCGATGGCGGGAAGACCTGGGTGAATCTGTCGGGAGGACTCACCTCGGGCCATCCGATCTACGTGCTCGTCGAGTCCGACCGGAATCCCGATCTGGTGTTCGTCGGCACGGAGTTCGGTGTGCAGATGTCGATCGACGGCGGTCGGAGCTGGCGGCGTTTCGGCGGAGCGATGACGAACAACATGCCGACCGTCGCGGTTCACGACCTCCTGATTCACCCGCGCGACCGTGACCTCGTGGCGGGCACGCACGGCCGGGGCCTCTTCATCCTGGATGACATCAGTGCCCTCGAGGACTGGAGGCCGGAGCTGTCCGCGCGAGCGGTGCACGTCTTCGAACAGCGCCCTGCCACCATGTGGGCGGACCAGAGCCGCAGCGGTCAGATGGGGGAGAGCACCTACGCGGGCGACAACCCGCCGTTTGTCGCGCCGGTGGCATTCGCTCAGCGCGATCGGGCACGGCTGTCGAATACGCCGCTCCTCACGCTCTGGTTCGGCGAGGGCGCAACCGGCCAGGCCACGCTCGAGATCCAGGGCGCCGCCGGCGGATCGCGGACCATCACGCTCGATGCCCGGCCAGGAATCGTCCGCTATCGTTGGGATGGCCGCCTGGATCCACCAGGAGGGCCTGCGGCGGCGCGCGTCGGCGGCGCAGGTGCCGGGGGGCGAGGCGGCCGGGCTGGCGGCCGCGGGGGCGGCGGAGCCGCGGCAGAGCCGGGGACCTACCTGCTGCGGCTCACGCTGGGCGCCGAGACCGCAACGGGCCGCCTCGTGGTGCGACCGGATCCGGCGCTGGCCGCGCGATGACGATGAACCGAAGGAGGTCAGGATGAAGCTCACCGGGCTCACGCCCAATCTCATGTCCACCGATGTGGCGCGCTCGACAGCTTTCTATCGGGATGTGCTGGGGTTCTCCGTGTCGCGCACGGTGCCCGACGATCCGCCGCACGTCTTCGTGTGGCTCGAGCGCGACGGCATCACCGTATTTCTCAATGACGCGCAAACCGTGAATAATGAGCTGCCCGAGGCCACGTCGCTCGTCGCTGGCACATCCGGTGTCGCGATGTTCGTCATCGTGGAAGACATTGCCGGGTTCTGGGCCAGTATCCGCGACCGGGCCACGGTGGTCATGCCGCTCAAGGATCAGTGGTACGGGATGACCGAGTTTGCGATTGCGGATCCGGATGGCTACGTCATCACCTTCGCGGAGCGTCGTGCCGGCGGGTGAGCCAGGAATGCAAGCGCGCGGATTGTAAACGGTCAGGTTCTTAGTCGCAGATATCAGAATCCCAGATCCCAGATTCCAGATTCCAGATTCGAGGAGTTTGCCATGGCTGACATTGCCGCCCTCAACGCCTATCGCCGCATGCCCACCCCGATGAACGAGCCGGTCCGTTCGTACGCGCCCGGCACCACCGAGCGGGCTTCGCTCAAGGCTCGACTCGATTCGATGTCGAAAGAGCGCGTCGACATTCCGCTCATCATCGGAGGGGCCGAGGTCCGGTCCGGCAAGACGCGGCAGTCGGTGATGCCGTTCAAGCACGGCCACGTCCTCGCCGAATACCACACGGCCGAGCCGAAGCACGTGCAGCAGGCGATCGCGGCTGCGCTCAAGGCGCGGCGCGAATGGGCCAACTGGCCGCTCGAGGACCGCGCGGCCATCCTGCTGCGCGCGTCGGAGCTGCTCGCCACCACCTGGCGCGACACCGTCAATGCCTCCACGATGCTCAACCAGGCGAAGACGGTCCACCAGTCGGAGATCGATGCGGTGTGCGAGCTCATCGATTTCTGGCGCTTCAACGTCAGCTACGCCCACGAGATCTACGGCGAGCAGCCCATCAACAGTCCCGGGGTCTGGAATCAACTCGAGTACCGGGGCCTCGAGGGGTTCGTCTATGCCGTTTCCCCGTTCAACTTCACGTCGATTGGCGGAAACCTGTCGACGGCGCCCGTCCTCATGGGCGGCGTGGCCATCTGGAAGCCCGCGTCGAGCGCCATGCTGAGCGCGTACTACCTGATGAAGCTCATGGAAGCGGCGGGCCTGCCGCCTGGCGTGATCAACTTCCTGCCCGGGCCTGCCGGCGCCATCACCGATCGCCTGCTGGCCTCGCCGGATCTGGCTGGTATCCACTTCACGGGCAGCACGGACGTCTTTCAGGGCATGTGGAAGACCGTCGGCGCCAACATCGGTCTCTATCGCTCGTATCCGCGCCTCGTCGGCGAGACTGGCGGCAAGGACTTCATCATGGTGCACCCGTCGGCCGATCCGCAGGCGGTCGCCGTGGCGATCGTCCGTGGCGGGTTCGAATACCAGGGGCAGAAGTGCTCGGCGGCGAGCCGCGTGTACATACCGAAATCACTCTGGACGGAAGTGCGCGATCGCGTCGTGGCCATGATGAAAGACATCAAGATGGGCGACCCCCGCGACTTCCGCAATTTCATGAGCGCCGTCATCGACAGGAATGCCTTCGACAAGATCACTGGATATCTCGCGCAGGCGAAGAAGGGCGCGAAGATCATTCAGGGCGGCGGAGCCGATGACCGCACCGGGTATTTCATCGAGCCAACGCTCGTCGAGGCCGCCCGGCCGGACCACCTGCTCCTCTGCGAAGAGATCTTCGGGCCGGTCGTCACGGCCTACGTCTATCCGGACGACAAGTTCAGGGACACGATGAAGATCCTGGACCGGACGTCGCCCTACGCGCTCACCGGCGCCATCTTCGCGAACGACCGACAAGCTGTTCGTGAGGCGACGACGGCGCTGCGCAACGCGGCCGGGAACTTCTACATCAACGACAAGCCGACCGGTGCCGTGGTGGGGCAGCAGCCGTTCGGCGGCGCGAGGGCGTCAGGAACCAACGACAAGGCTGGTTCGAAGCTCAACCTGCTGCGATGGGTGAACACGCGGACGATCAAAGAGACGTTCGTGCCGCCGACCGGTACACCTACCCGTTCATGGGCGCGAAGTAGCCCTTGGCCAGGCGCCGGCTTCACGATCGGCCGGCGCCGCTCCAGATCCGTGCGAGGGCCCACGGGTCGGCAAGGTGCCGGACGATCAGATCGACCTCACCGAACGACCAGCCGCCGGTCACGAGGGCGTGAGCGGCCTCGAGTGATGCCATCCAGGCCTCGAGGTCGAGCCCGAGGTACGCCGTCCAGTTTGCGAAAGCGTGAGCGGCCAGGAAATTCCGAACCTGCCGGCCGGCCGGCCAATCCGCGGTCCGGGCAGGAACACGAGGGATCTGCCGGCGCAACTGCTCGGGAATCGCGCCCGTGATTGTCCGCAGGGCGGCGTGGGTGTCGACTGGCCGCTCGAGGGCGGCGGAGGTTCGAAACGCGTGGCGCACGTGGGAGGTCAGCGGGCCGGCGTCACGAGACCAGTTCCGTGCGAGTGCGACCGTTCCCCGCAGCCGGGCGAGGTCGCGATCGAAACCCGTCGTCCCATTGCCGACGAGATCGACGGCCAGTCGCTCGAACTCCCACCATGCCTCCCAGTCCATGGCCATGTCGGGTCTCAGCAACGGGGGCAGGCCCGCGCGCGCATCCAGCCCGACGTACTCGCGGCTCGACGGAAACGCGGCCGCGTCACTGACGATCGCGACAGGCTGCTGAGTGTCGAGAAGGGCGGCAGCCGTGGGGCAGTAGTGCGAGAGGGTGACGGACGCGCCGCGCGGGTCCTGGATCGTGATCCTCGGAAACTGGTGGCAGGCGATTGGCAGGGCCCCGGCGCCGAGTGAGGCGTGTATCCGGCATCGCGCCGGGTCGTCGTCGAAGAACGTGCAGCGGCCGTCCGGTCGCGCGAGAAGGACCGGCGTCTCCTGTGGCGCGTCGGGCGGCGCGTCGAACGGCGCTGACGGGGCGCGCGGCGTGAGCCGCCCGGTCTCGACGGCCTCGGCCAGAGCGTCGACCCGTCCGGCCTCGACGGGAATCGGCCACCCGGCCCGGCAACACACGCCGCGCTGGCGACAGGCGTAGGCGGCATGGACGGTGAGCACGTGAGCACGGGCCACACCGCGGATTATTTCGCAGGTCGAGGAAGCCGCGCGGGGGAAGGCGCGTGGTTCCGTCTTGCCGCGGGCGCGATGCTGAGGCCAGGCGCAACCGAGCGGTGGCAGCCGTCTTGCAGTCAAGCCAGCCATGCGGACGGTCATGCGTGCGACAGCGGATGCCAGAGGTCTGCCGGGCAATCTCCGGCGCGACCGCAAGACCGTCGTCGCCATGATTTCGATCTACTGCCGACGCACGCATGGCCGTTCGCGCGGAAGTCTCTGTCAGGATTGTGCAGCCCTCGCACGTTACGCCAGTAATCGAGTCTCCACCTGTCCATTCGGTCCACGAAAGACGACCTGCCGCAATTGCCCCATTCACTGCTACCGTCCTGACGAACGAGCTGCCATCAAGGTGGTGATGCGCGAGGCCGGGCCGAGGATGTTCGTCCAACACCCGTGGCTCGCGCTTCGCCACCTGTGGGTAGACCGGCAGCCTCCGCCGGTCCGCCCGATACGCGCATCGGCCACGCAAGGCTGACGCCACCCACCCTTAGTCATCACCTCCACATCGCTATAATGGCCGCGGTCGAGTCCGGCGATTGGCGTCGCGCTCGCCGGTCCCATCCGAGATCCCTGTGCCGACAGCATCGAAGCTTCTGGTTACCGTTCTCTCCGCCGGCATCGCCGGTGTGGCTCCGTTGAACGCAGGAGCACAGACCCGCCCGACGCCGCCGGCCGGCCCGTGGGCATCGCCGGTGGCCGAGGCGGGCGCGCCGGCACAGGCGCCGCCGCGGGTCGGCGTGGCGCTTGGCGGCGGGAGCGCGCGTGGCATCGCGCACGTCGGTGTGCTGCGCTGGTTCGAGGAGCACCGCATTCCCATCGATGTACTGGCCGGTACGAGCATGGGGGGGCTCATCGGCGGATCGTTTGCCGTCGGAATGGATTCCATCGAAATCGAGGCGATGCTGGCGGGGATCGACTGGGACACGATGTTCGGGGCGTCGACCTTCGCGTATCAGAACGTGCGGCGCAAGCGCGATCAACGTGCCTACCCGTCCGGCCTTGAATTCGGGGTCAAGGGCGGATTCTCGTCGCCTCCGTCGCTCAACAACGGGCAGCAGGTCGACCTGCTCCTCGCGCGTGTCACCGCACCGTACTACGCCATCCGTAGTTTCGACGAGCTGCCGACGCCGTTCCGCGTCGTGGCCACCGATCTCGTGA
Organism: uncultured Acidobacteriota bacterium; assembly: GCA_963752045.1. Taxonomy (GTDB): domain Bacteria; phylum Acidobacteriota; class Vicinamibacteria; order Vicinamibacterales; family SCN-69-37; genus DATKDF01. Next base: position 1,080,214 of record CAVVWN010000008.1, read on the forward strand.
CGGCCCAGCCGGTCGTGCTCGGCGGCGGGTCGCTCGCGCGCGCGATGCGCGCGACCATGTCGCTGCCGGCGGTCTTTCCTCCGGTCGAACTCGACGGCCAGGTGCTCGTCGACGGCGGTGTGCTCAACAACATTCCGACCGAGGTCGTTCGCGCGATGGGCGCGGCGCGTGTCGTTGCCGTCAACGTCGGCGACCTGGCCGATCGCAACGAGATCGACTACTCGATCTTCGGCCTGCTCGGCGAGACGCTCGACGCCATGATGCGGTCCAACTCGCTGAAGTCGGTGGCCGCCGCCGACGTCGTGATCAACGTGCCGCTCAAGGCGTACGGCTCGCTCGATTGGCGCCGCTACACCGACTTGATTCGCGAAGGCTACCAGGCGGCCGAGGCCATGCGGGACGAACTACTGCCGCTTGCGGTCGACGAGGCGGCGTGGCAGCGATGGCTGGCCGCCCGCGCCGCCGCCAGGCGTACCGCACTTCCGGTACCGACGTCGCTCAGCGTGAGCGGCGCCGGCCGCTCCGACGAACGACTCATGCGCCGGGCGATCGAACCGGAAATCGGCCAGCCGTTCGACGTCGGCGGGCTCGAGCGTGACCTGGTGGAGCTTGGCGGGCTCGACCGGTACCAGACGCTGACATGGAGTCTCGTGCCGGCCGCCCAGGGGGCCGAGCTCAGGCTCGACGCCGTGCCAAAGAAATACGGGCCGCCCTTCCTGTTCCTCGGCCTGAGCCTCGAGAACACGACTGCCCGCGAATTCCGCTTCAGCCTGTCGGGGCGATATCTGGCCTTTGACGTCCTGGGATCCGGCGCCGAGCTGCGGCTCGACGGGTCGGTGGGCTCCGAGCCGTCGTTCTACGCGAGCTGGTATCGGCCCCTCGGCAGCTCGGCCTTCTTCGTCGAGCCGCTGGCCGGCGTGAACTCGAGGACGTTGGCTCAGGTCGACGGCGATCTGGTCGTCGCGACGTACCGGCAGGTACGGTCGTGGGTTGGCGCCGATGTCGGCGTGAACCTCGGCCGCCTCGACGACCTCCGCCTCGGCCTGCGCCCCGGCCGGCTCGACGCGAAGGTCCGCGTCGGCAACCCCGACCTGCCGGAAGTGGAGGGCGCCGAGACGGTCGCCGATCTTCGCTGGACGCATGACGGGCAGGACAGTGCGGTCGTGCCCTCCGAGGGCCTGCTCGCGCGCGGGTCGGTCCGCTACTTCCTCGACGCGCCCGACCCGCTCAATGCGACGACGACGCGTCGAAGCGAGGACGTCACGCAGGCCGAGATCCGTCTCTTCTGGGTGCGCTCGATGGGTGCAGCCGAGCGGGGGCGTCTGTTCACGCTCGGGGGACTCGGAACCTCGTTCGACGGAGCGCCGCTGCCGACCGATCAGTTCGCGCTTGGCGGGCCGTTCGCGCTCGGCGCGTTCAACCAGGGCGACCAGCGCGGCGACCATTTCGTGCTGGCGAGCGGCGGATATCTGCACGAGATCTTCAGGATGCCGGATTTTCTGGGCGGTCCGGTCTTCGTGGGCGGGTGGCTCGAGACGGGCAAGGCCTTCAACCGCTGGGACGACGTCGGCTACGTCGTGCACGGCAGCGGCGGGATCATCGCCGAGACGCTCGTCGGCCCGCTCTTTCTCTCCTTCAGCACCGGGTCGGGCAACTTCCGCACCTACGTCGGTATCGGACGGGTGTTCAGGTGAGGGGGCGGGGCGGCGTGAGAACGGTTCCGCCGCTTGTCGTACTACTCTCCACGTTCGTCTCCGTTCTCTTAATCGCGCGGCCGGTGAGTGGGCAGGATGCCGGCTGGGTGATCGAGCGGCTGGACGCCCGCTATGTCTTCCGGCCAGATGGCGGCCTCGACGTCGCCGAGGTGCTCGACGTCGACTTTCGTGGACTCTCACGCCACGGCATATTCCGGGACATCGACGACCGGTTCGGCTACGACGGCGACCGCATCCGCCAGTATGCGATCGCGCTCTCCGGGGTCACCGCGGCGGACGGTCGCCGTCATCCGGTGCGCGTCGAACGCGCCGGTCCGGCGACACGATTCCGGATCGGCGACCCGGACCGCACGGTGACCGGCAAACAGACGTATCGAGTCGCCTACTCGGTGGCCGGTGCGCTCAACGGGTTCGCCGACCACGACGAGCTTTACTGGAACGCGACCGGCGTGTGGCCGGTGCCGCTGGCTCGCGCATCGGTGGTGGTCGTAGCGCCGGCCGGTGCCATCCAACGCGCGGACTGTTTTCAGGGGCCCAGCGGATCGACCGAGCGATGCGAGGTCACGGTCGCCGAAGACCGGGCGGTGTTCACCTCGACGCGTGCCCTCGCTCCCGGGGATCAGATGACCATCGTGACGGGGTTTCGAAAGGGAGTATTTCCGGAGCCCGTGGCGCTCCTTGTCGCGAGACCCGTGGCCCCCGATTCACCGTTCGCGCTCCTCTTCGGCTCGACGAGGGCGGTGCTCGTCCCAACGCTCGCTGGCTTCGCCGCGGTGGTGGGCGGCATCGCCGGGTTGTGGTGGCGTGTGGGGCGCGACCGGCGATTCGTGTCGCTCCATCACTTGTCGGGTGACACGGCCGAGGAACGCGTGCCGCTCTTCGGCGCGCGGCCGATCGCGGTGCAGTTCGAGCCTCCCGACGGCATCCGCCCGGGCCAGCTCGGCTTCATCATCGACGAACGAGCCGACACGCTCGACGTGACGGCGACGATCGTCGACCTGGCGGTTCGCGGCTATCTGAAGATCACGGAAGTGCCGCCGAGCGGCTGGTTCGGGCGCACGGACTGGCAGGTGGACCGGCTGAAGGACGCCGACGCGGACTTGCTCGCCTACGAACGCATCGTGCTCGACGGCCTCTTCAAGGGCGCGAGCTCGCGGATGGTGTCCGACCTGAAGAACAAGTTCCACGTCGACCTGGCGAAAGCCAAGTCCGCGCTCGACCGTGACGGCGTCGAGCGGGGGTGGTTTCCGCGAAGACCCGGCACCGTACGGACGGTGACTCGGGTGCTGGGACTCATTGCCGCGGGCGCCGGCGTGTTTCTGGTCATCGCCCTGGGCTCCCGGTGGGGCACCGGTGTCGCCGGGCTGCCGGTCGTCGCCGGGGGCGTGTTGCTCGTGCTCGTGTCGGGTGCCATGCCGCGCCGGACCGCACGGGGGCGCGCCCTGCTTCATCGCGCCCTCGGATTCGAGAAGTACATCCGGACCGCCGAGACTCGTCAGCTGGCCTACGCCGAGCGGGCGAACATCTTCACGGCGTACCTGCCCTACGCGGTGGCGTTCAAGGCGGTGAGGAAGTGGGCGCGGGCGTTCGAGGACATCGATCTGCAGGCGGCCACGGCCGGCTGGTACGCGGGGACCCGACCATTCGACACCGGGAGCTTTGAATCGAGCCTCGGCAGTTTCTCGAGCACGATGTCGAGCACGCTCGCCTCGACGCCCGGCGGGTCGGGTGGCAGCGGTTTCAGCGGCGGGTCCTCGGGTGGCGGCGGCGGGGGTGGCGGCGGAGGCAGTTGGTGACGGCAGTGGTGGACTGACAGATGGGTATCGGATGGATTCTCTTCTGGGGCGCGCTCGTCCTTGCGCTCGCCGCGCTCTACAACGGCCTCGTGCGCGCGCGCCAGCGCGTGCGGGAAGGGTGGAGTGCGGTCGACGTGCAGCTGCAGCGCCGCGCGTCGCTCATTCCGAATCTGGTGGAGGTCGTGCGCGGCTACGCCGCGTACGAGCGCGGCACCATGGAGCGCATCGTGGAAGCCCGGCGCACGCTCAGCGTGGCGTCAGGGCCCGGGGCGGCGGCCCGAGCCAACGGCGAGCTGACCCGCGCGCTCGAGGCGTTGTTCGCGCTGGCTGAGGCCTATCCGGACCTCAAGGCCAACGACCGTTTCGCTGACCTTCAGGCTCAACTGACCGACACCGAAAACCAGGTGGCGTTCGCCCGCAACTACTACAACGGCGCCGTCGAGGCGTACAACATCAAGGCACAGAGTTTTCCCGGGCTCGTGGCCGCACGCCTCTTCGGCTTCCGCTCCGCCGAGTTCTTTGCCGCCGCGCCGGAGGCAGCCGAGCCGCCCGCCGTCAGGACCTCAGAGCGCGCTTGAGAGGCGACTGCCACTGACATATACTGCGAGGGTTTTGACTGCGCGTTTCAGTGTCTGCAGTTCGTTGATGGCCGTCAGTTTGATCGCGGCGGCGCCCGTTCACGCCGGGCAGGCAGCCACTGCGGGTTCGTCGGCTGTGAACTTGACGTTCCGGCCGGAGTCACTCAGCCGCGCGCTCGAAGCGACGGACGTCGGCCGCGCGGATCGCGCGCCTCAGGAGCCGGCGTGGGTTACCGAAGGACGTGCCTGCGAGGGCTGCCCCCGGCGCCGAATCGCGGCAGCGTTTCTCCAGACGACCATCATCAACGTCTTCTACAACCTCGGGAACCTGGCACGAGGCGAGGAGACGGCCAAGGTCACGCCGAAGACCTGGTGGGACAACCTCGCGTACGGTTTCGAGTGGGACGACAACCCGTTCACGACGAACCAGTTCGGCCATCCGTACCAAGGCAACAACTACTACACCGCCGGTCGTGAGAACGGCCTGAGCTACTGGGAGTCGGCGGCCCTGACGGCGTTCGGCAGCGCCCAGTGGGAGTACTTCGGCGAGAACAACTACGCCTCGTTCAACGACCTCATCAACACCACGCTCGGCGGCATCGCGCTCGGCGAGGTGTTTCACAAGACGGCCTGGCTCATCAGGGACACGAGCAAGAACGACCGCGGCCGGCTGTGGCAGGAGATTGGCGCAACGGTCCTCGACCCGGTGGGCGGCGCCAACCGGTTCATCTCGGGCGACGCGTCGCGTATTTCAGAGAAGCCCGAGCAGTACGTGCCGTCGGCTGTCGACGGCTCCTGGCAGTTCGGAGCACTCTGGCAGGGCGATGGTGCCGGAGCATTCACGTCGGACCCGAAGGTGTTTCTCGAAGCCGACCTCTGGTACGGGAACCTCCAGGCCGGCCGCAGTCGCGACCCGTTCGAAGCCTTTTCCGTGAACCTGCGCCTGGGCGGCGGAAGTTTCATTTCCGACGCCCGGGTGCGTGGCAGGCTCGTCGGCCAGCCGCTTGGTGAAGCCGGCCACGTCCAGATGAACCTGGTGCAGTCGTACGACTACATCAAGAACCAGGCCTACGATTTCGGCCGTCAGGGCTTCGACTTCACGCTGGCGGGGCGCAAGCAGATGTCGTCTCGGCTGTCGGCTGCCTTCATCGGGGGCGTCGGCGTCACCGTGCTCGGCGCGATCAACCAACTGCCGGCGCCAATGCTCCTGAGCGGCGAGGAAGGCGACGGGGAGTCGGCACCACGCGACTACGATTACGGGCCCGGCACGACGTTCGGCGCCGGCACGCAGTTCCTGCTCGACGGCTATGGGTTCGCCAACGTCTCGTATCAGGGCTATCAACTCTACGTCGTCGACGGCCTGCGCTCGAACCACGTGCTGCAGCGTGTTCGCGTCGACCTGATGATTCCCATTCGCGGGCGGCTGGCCGCCGGCGTATCGGGCGAGGTCTTCTATCGCAAGACCTATTTCCAGGCTGGCGGTGAAGAGAGCACCAAGTACCCGCAGGTTCGCTTCTTCCTGGCATGGCGGCGTTCATGAGTCGGCAGATGCGCTCGGTGCTTTCGACGGTCGTTGCCGGTGTGGCGCTGCTGGTCTCAGTCCCTGCGAGCGCGCAGGCCCAGGCCCAACCGCAACCGGCGGGGCAGGCCGCTGCTGAGTCGTCGCGGCTGTGGGTCACCGTGGGCGGTGGATCGACGACGCTCAAGGGCGACTGTTCCTCGTGCACGGGGGACCCGAACTACAACCAGGCCGGCAGCCTGCTTGCGAACATCGGGTTCCGCGGCAACAGCAGGATGGACGGCGGCGTCGAGCTCTTCTGGGTGCCGGCCAAGACCATCGCCGGAGAGTCCGTTCGCACGACCATGGTGCTCGGCGTCGCGCAGTTCAGGCCGTGGGCGCAGCGGGGTTTCTTCCTGAAGGCCGGCATGGGCATCGCCTTCGTGAGAAACTTCGTCTACGACGCCACCAACGACGTCTTCCCGCCGTACACGACCAATGCCCTGGCGCTCACCTACGGGGCGGGGTGGGAGTTCCGCACAGAGAGTCGCGTGGGCTTTCAGGCCTACGGGACCCACCACATTGCTGCTCTCGGTGACCTCACCTTCAACGAGGGCACGGTCGAGAACGTCGTTGGCAATTTCTGGTCGGTCGGAGCCTCGATCGTCATTCGCTGAACGGCTGGAGGTGGGCCGGCTGAAGCCGGCCCCTCCTGCCCCACCCGCACCTCAGTACGTCACCCGGACACGGTAGTTCAGCACCGTCTCGCCGTCGGCGGGCACGTCGACGGCGAACTGGGCGGCCCAGGCGGCTGTCTTCGTCCAGCGGTGCGACGAACGCATCATGCGCCAGGTGCCTCCGACCGGTTCGTTGACTTCGACCGAGACCGGAACGGACTTGTGGTTGCGGAGCGTGATCTCGTACTCCACCTCGTAGACGCCCGCGGCGATCTTCTCGAAGTCGATCTGCTTGCGCTCGCAGATGACGTCGAAGGCGTTGCCGATCTTCAGGTTGAGCGTCTCGTCCTTCGGCGTATGGTTGATCCGATCCTCGCCGACGAACTGCACGCCGCCTGACGAGTCCGACTGGTACACACGCACGATGCCGGCCGGCATGGGCATGCCCAGACCGGCCGGCTGGTCGTTTCTGAACTGGTAGTACACCTGCACCAGGTCCTTGATCGGCGAGCCGGGATGCTGCGCGTTACGGTAGTAGAAGGCCTGGCCTTCGACTACATAGCGCTTCGCGACCGGGAACCGCGAGGCGCCGAGCAGGCTGACCTGTTTGGTCTGCGCGTTGTTGATGGTCGTCGTCCGGCCCAGCGTGTAGAGGTGATAGTCCGAAAAGGCCTCCTCGGTCATGGGTGGAGCCGCTGCGGCCTCCTGGACTGCGTCACGTCTGGCCAGCTGGAGGCGTCCCAGTTCCTGCCGCACGCGGTTCAAGTCACCGGCGACGAGCTGCAGCCGCGCGTTCGGGAAGGACGTGCCGCTTCCGTTGCGGATGGTGACCCAGCCGTCGATGTCGGCCTGGCGATCGTCGCGCGCCACGGTCAGCACGTAGTCGGCGTTCCAGCTCAGGTCGCCTGCCAGGTACGACGCCTCCACGCTGTGCTCGGCGCCGCCCGTGTTGTCGAGCGTCCAGATGAGTGTCGGGCGCGAGGTACAGGTTGCCCGGCAGTTCCGGGAAGATGATGTGGTCGGCGCGGAGGCCGGTGATGATCTCGCCGCCAACCTGCCAGACGGGCGCGGTGTTGTAGCTCAGCAGCCTGGCGGTCACGGTTTCCTCCACCGTCGAGTTCTGTTCCTGTCGCGTGCGAACGAGCGTGACGTCGCGCCCGACGTACTTGCGCAGCAGCTTGTCGGGTTCGAGCAGGTCGTACTCGTAGTTCTGTTCCAGGACGCTCACGCCTCCAGGGTCCGTCAGGGAGCGAAAGTGGACGGTCGCCGGGTTCACGGTGGCGGCGATGTCCATGAACTGCAGGTCCGATGTGCCCCGGGCCAGCCGCAGGCGCCGGACGTCGCGGACGAGCGCGATGTTCGAGTTGTAGACGGTGACTGAAAGCTCCGTCTGGTCGTCGAGCGTTGTCTGGTTGACCGCGCCGACCGGTGGCGATTGCTCTGGTTCGAGGTGGGGCAGCGGTCCCGGGGACGCCGTGAACAGGACCAGCGCGAGCGCGGCGAGTGGATAGCGTGCGGACATGACGGGCTCCTTCCAGGAGCGGCGTGCCCGGCCCTTGTGACCGGGTCGTGAGGCCGCCCGCTCTTAGAACGGAGCCGCGAGGATTCCTTGCAGCAGGCGGACGGTCCAGGTTGCACCGCCGTCGATCGTGAGGAAACGGCGCCCGTCGGCGGCCGAGACCGTGGCCGTGCGGGCGTCGACGGCCTCGACCGCCGAGAGGTCGACGGTCGGTTCGGTGAAGGGCAGACGCCGCCAGGTCGTGCCGTCGGTCGTGACGAGAACGAGACCGCTCCGGCCGACCAGCCAGCAGACCGTCGCGGATGGCGCCGAGCCGGCGACGATCGAAAGGCCGGCCGGCACACCGGTGGCCGCGAGCCATGTTGCGCCGTCGTCACCCGTGCGCTCGACCTGGGACCCCCTGACGCGCCACCGGACGCCGGGTTGGGGAGAGGTCACTTCGAATCCGGGCATGGCAGCGAGGGCTGCTTCATCGAGGCGCCCTCCCTCCTGGGCCTGTAGAGTGCGCGCCGAAGGCTGTCGGACGGTTTCGGCAGCCGGCGGCGGAGCTCCGGGTGCCGGAGGGGGCGCCTGAGCCAGTTGCGAGGCAGCGGGCGGCTCGGCAGCCCGCGCGACATCCACTCGTCCGGGCTCGGCCGGCGCAGCCGCGGCGTCAGCCGCCTGTTCCCGCCTGACCGCATCAGCCTTGGCCAGTTCGTTCTCCGCCGTCTGCGGTGCCGATGCCTCTCGCACGTCAGGTCCGGGTCGCACGAGCACGGCCAGGACGATTGCCGCCGCCGCGGCGATGGGCAGGATCCAGCCGAGAGAGAGCCTCGGGGCGCGCACGGTCGACGGATGCGATTCGGGCTCCGCCCGCGCCATGGCCGCGACGAGCGCCTGGCATCGGGCGCAGTCGGCCACGTGGGTCTCGAGGCGGGTTCGTTCGTCGCCGCTGAGGCCGGCGTCAAACCACGCGGCCGCGGTCTCCGCGTCGAGGCAAGCTTCGCCCGGGCCCGAGAGGTCGGTCGGACGGAGCGTCTCGCGCAGTAGCGGCTCGAGTGCTTCTTCGCGGTCAGGTGTGTCACTCACCGGATGGCCCCTCTTCTGAACGATCGTCCGCCGGTTTCTTGCGCGGGTCCCGTTCTCCGAGCAATTCGAGCAGGTCGAGCGGGCCGGCGTCGGCCGTGACGGCGGCGAAGCACTCGCCGATCTGTCGCTCGTCGAGCCGGTCGTATCGCCTGAGGCGTTCTTGGACATTCACGCGCAACGCTCTTCGCGTGCGAGCCAGCTGGCGTGACACCGTGGCCTCGTGCTCGCCCGTGACGCGGCCGGTCTGGGCGAGCGTGAGGTCTTCCGCATAGTAGCAGCGGAGCCGCAGCCGCTCTCGCGGCGACAGCTCGGCCAGCGCGTCGGTCAGCGCCTTGTGCAGCCGCGCCACGTGCCGGGCTCGTTCGGGATCGGGCGGGCCGGACGGCGCCGGGATGGCAGCCGGGGAGTCATCGTCCGGCAGGGCACGTTCCCGGCGCCGGGCCCGGAACCGGTCGATGTGCCGCTGTGCGAGCACCGACCGGAGCCAGGTGGAGAGCGAGCTGCGCCCGTGGAAGTGCCGGAACAGCGACCGACGTTCGGCGCCGGCCGACCTGATTCCGTAGAGGTCTGCCCAAATCCCATCCGCAAGCTCGCGCGCGCCACCCGCCGGGTCGAGGGCATCGGCCATTCTGTAGAGGGCCGGTCGGTGGGTGACCATCACGTGCTCCCAGGCAGCCGGGCTGCCTTCGGCGCAGGCGCCGGCGAGCGCGAGATCGTCCAGGTGCAGTGCGAGGAGGCCGCGTTCGAGCTCGAGCCGGCTCGGCTGCCGGCCGGCGAAGAGGCGGTCGGCGCCGGCCGAGAGCGCGATCGCGAACTGGTCCGGCCCAAGTCCCCAGCGGTCCGCGCCGGAACGGGCGTGGAGGCTGCGCACCAGATCCGGCGGGAGGTCGACGGCCACCGCTGCTGATCCTGGACCATTGGCGCGTCTGCTGGCAATGTCTGTCGCCGCGTTTCGGGATAGAGTCTAGACATCGCGGCCGCTACTGCGGCCCAAGTTGTGTCTATGCGCCGTAGCCGCTGGGTTCTCCTCGCCGTTCTCGCTCTCATCGCCGCCATCGCGCTTGTGTTCGCCATGGGTCGCGGACCGGCCCGCACCGACGTCGATGTCGGGACGGTCGATCGGCGGGCGTCTTTCGCGTCGACCGTGACCGCCTCGGGTGAGATCGTGGCCACGCGGTACGCCGACATCGGCTCGAGCGTCATGGGCAAGATCATCAGCCTGCCCGTTCGCGAAGGCGACCGGGTGCGGGCAGGCCAGGTGCTGGCGCGGATTGACGCGGTCCAGGCGGAGAGCGAGGCGGCGGGCGCGCGATCTCAGGTGAGCGCGCTCCAGGCGGACGCGCGGGTCGCGGCCGAGCTCGTCCGGTCCGCGAGGTCTGAGCTCACGGCGGCCGAAGCGCGGGCCCGTGACGCGAGCCAGCTGGCCACCCGGAAGCAGAGCCTGTTCGAACAGGGACTGATTCCCGCTTCGGACTACGAGACTGCCCGTGCGGCTGCCGATGCCGCCGACGCTCAGGTCGTGTCGGCCAGGGTCGCGATCGAGCGGTTCGGGGCAGCGGAGAATGCGGCCGCGCGGAGGATTGCGCAGGCCGAGGCGCAGCTGCGCCGAGCGGAGGACGTCCTTTCGAAAACCTCCGTCGTGTCCCCGATGGACGGCATCGTCACCCGCCTGCAGGTTCGTGAGGGGGAGATGGTGGTGATCGGCATCCAGAATCAGCCGGGCACCACGCTGATGACGATCTCGGACCTCAACGAGATCGACGCCGAGGTGAAGGCGGCCGAGGCCGACGTGCTGCGCCTCGGGATCGGGCAGCGGGCGACGGTGACACTCGAAGCGCTGCCGGGCCGCGCGTTTACCGGCCGCGTGGTCGAGATCGGCGCCAGCGCCCTTCCGGTGACGGGCACGGGCGCGGCGGCTCGGGAATTCAAGGTGGTCGTCCGCCTCGACAGTCCTGACGCGGGGCTGCGACCGGGGCTGACTTGCGATGCCGTGATCACGACGAGCGAGAAGGTCGATGTGCTGACCGTGCCGCTTCAGAGCGTGGTGCTCCGTCAGGGGCCCCAGGGGCGCGAAGAGACCGGTGTGTTCGTCGTGCGGAACGGCGCGGCCGTCTTCACGCCGGTGACGTCGGGGATCATCGGCGGCCTCGACATCGAGGTGTCTGGTGTTCCGGAGGGGGAATCGATCGTGGTGGGTCCGTACCAGGTCCTGCGTGAGCTTCAGGACGGCGCGCTGGTTTCGGCGATCACATCCGGGCGCTGAGGATGAAGCTCTTCACACCGGCCCTCTACGTGGAGGGCGTGAGCGAGGCGGCGTCGACGCTTCGCAGAAACCCGCTGCGGGCGACGCTTGCGGCGCTCGCGATGGCCGTTGCCGTGGCGACGACGGCGATCGTGCAGACCGGGCTCGACGGGCTCGCCGAGACGGCGCGCCAGACGAGCGAGCGCGCCTTCGGCAGCGACTCGTTCGTGCTGGCCCGCGTCGCGTCCGGCACGCTCAGCCGCCGCGAGCTGGCTGAACGGCTCGAGCGCAATCCCAACATCACCCGCCAGGATGTGCGGTTCCTCGAGGGCGTGGCGGGAGGAGTGGCGATCTACGCCGCGGTCGCGCAGCGGCAGGCCGACGTCAGCGCCGGCGGACGTACCTTCGAGAATGCCTCGGTGAGCGGCACCCAGGCGGCGCTGCCGGACATCCGCGACATCAGTCTTGCGCGTGGCCGATTCCTCACGCGGGACGAAGAGATCAGCGGCGCGCAGGTCGTTGTCGTCGGCCGGGACATCGCGACCACGCTCTTCCCGGCCGCCGACGCCCTGGGCGCGTCGGTGCGAATCGGCCGCCGGGCCTTTCGCATCATCGGCATTCAGACGCCGCAAGGCACCGCCGGGGGGCAGTCGCTCGACCGGTTCGTCTACATGCCGCTCGTGGCGTTCGAGCGCACGTTCGGCGCGCCGGCCAGCCTGCAGGTGTTTGCGACGAGCCAGGGCGGGCGGTCGGTCCAATCGGCCGAGGACCGTGCGCGCATCTCGATGCGGGCGCGCCGGCATCTCGGTCCGGGGGCCGCCGACACCTTCGACATCATCACACCGGAAGCCGCGCGCAGCTTCGTCGAGCGCGTCACGCAGCAGGTCAGTGCCGCGGGGCCGCCGATTTCCCTGATGGCGCTTCTGGCCGCGGTCGTGGTCGTGGCCAACACGACGCTGGTGTCGGTCACCCAGCGGATGCGCGAGATTGGCGTGCGCCGGGCGGTCGGGGCGTCGCGGCGCAACGTGATTGTGGAAACGCTGGCCGAGTCGACGATGCTGGCGATGATCGGCGGCGGCGTCGGATTACTCGCGGCCGTCGCGGTGCTCGGAGCGGCCCAGGCCGCGCTCGAAGTCGCGTTCGAGCTCGAAGCGTCCGTCATGCTGGCCAGCCTGGCGGCGGCCGGGCTGAGTGGCCTCGTGGCGGGCTGGTATCCCGCGAGCCGTGCGGCATCGGTCGACGTCGTCACCGCCCTGAGGCTCGAGTAGTGCGGGGCGGCAATTGGCAGGACTCGATCGCCGAGGCAGCATCGCTCGCCGCCGATTCGCTGCGAACCGAGCGCATGCGGTCTCTGCTCGCCGTCGCCGGGATCGTCATCGGCATCGTCACGGTGGTGCTCGTGGCCTCGGTGCTGGCCAACGTGCGCAACCAGGTGGCGCTGCTCTTTCGGGACCTTGGCACGGAGAACGTCTTCGCGTTTCACCTGACCGGCGATCCCTACGTGACGCCCAACGAGCAGGAGGTTCGCCGGCGCCCGCTCAGGCTCGAGTTCGTCGACGAGATTCGACGCCTCAGCAGGTCGGCCGTCGACGTGGCGGCGCAGGTGATCGTGCCGGCGGCGGCTGACGGCCAGGTGCTCGTGGCGCGCGCCGGCCTCAACGAATCAGACACCGTGCTGGTGGAAGGCGTGACGCCGACGTTCTTCGGCATCGTCGGCGCCGAGTTCTCCCGCGGACGCCCATTCACCGACGTCGAGAACCGCCAGGCCGCGCGCGTGGCCGTCATCGGCGCCAATCTCTCGCAGGCCCTCTTCGGGAGCGCGTCGTCGATCGGGCGGACGCTCACGCTCGCCGGCGAGAGCTACACCGTCGTAGGAGAACTGGCCAAGCGCCGCGGCGGGTTCCTCGGCGAGAACCGGCAGGACAACGTGCTCAGCCTGCCAGCCGGCACCGTGCGGGTTCGGTTCGGCGAGCCCGATCGGGTCGTGTTGTATACCCGCGCGAGGCCCGGAGAGCTCGATGCCTGCTATCGAGAGACCGAGGCCATCCTGAGGCTGCTGCGCAGATTGCCTCCCGAGGCTGACAACGACTTCACGCTGTCGACGGCCGAGCAGATCATCTCCACGTTCGACGGGCTCAGTGCGCGCATCGGGCTGGCGAGCGTCGGGCTGGCCGCCGTCAGCCTGGTCATCGGCGCCATCGGCGTGGCCAACGTCATGTTCATCGGTGTCACCGAACGGACTCGCGAGATTGGGCTGCGGATTGCCGTCGGCGCGAGGCGGCGTGAAGTCCTGCTGCAGTTTCTGCTCGAGGCCGTCATCCTCTCCGGCATCGGGGGCGTGGCGGGCGTGGCGGCGGCGCTCGGCATCGGGTTCGCGCTCACGTTTGTCGTGACCGGCTTCTCGGCGGTCGCCCCGCTCTGGGCCATCGTCGCGGGCATCGCGGCGTCGGTCGGTGTCGGGATCGCGGCCGGGTATTGGCCAGCCCTGCGTGCCGCCGGCCTCGACCCGGTCGACGCCCTCCGGCACGAATAGCCTGCCGCCGCAGGGCCTGGCGCGGAGCTCGGGCGCGGCCCGAGAGCCAGCGACCGTGCCTGGGGCGCTATCCACCGATTTCGGCGTCCGCCGTCGCAACACCGTGCCGGCCTGCATCGTCTCTCCCCCGCAGTGGACATGCCGGGATGGAGGGCCGACCGATGATGACGAAACTCGACGACGCGCGCCGTGACGTGAGTGCGGCCTCGGCCGGAGGCGCGCCGTTCCTGCTCTGCTTCGGCGCGACGCTCCTCGCGTGCGCCGTGCTCTCTCTGTACGTGACCACGCCGACGGCAGCCCTGGTCGTGATGTTCCAGGGCGGTCTGGCGCTCCCGGCGGCCTTTCTGCTCGAGCGGCGCATGGGACAGGCGCCGATGGCGGCCGACAACCCGCTGAGACCGCTGTCGATTCAACTGGCGATGTCCCAGGTGGTGGCCCTGCCCGTCGTGATCCTCGCCTACAGCCTCAACCCAGGCGCCGTGCCGCTGGCCATGGCTGCGATCGCAGGCGGGCACTTCCTGCCGTACGCGTGGCTCCAGCGCACGAACGTGTACGCCGTGCTCGCGGTCGCCGTGTCGGCTGGCGCGCTCGTGATGCAGATGGTGTTTGGCGGCGCCGCCTTTGCCCTCGTGCTCGTCTGGATGACGGGTTGTTACTGGGCGGCCGCGCCACTCGTCCTTCGGAACGCCCGGCGGCTCGCGGCGGGACCCGCTCAGGGCCAGGTGGCGTACACGTAGAGCCAGGGGCCGATGGCCGCGACGAGGTAGAGCGCAGTGAGCGCGGCCAGGATGCCGTCAAGTCCACGGGCGTAGACCAGGATACCGCCGGCCGCGGCGATCAACTTGGACACGACGAGCGTCGGCGCGGGGCCAGCGAGCATCATCCACGCACCGAGGATCAGGTTGCCCTCTGCCTCGACGCCGTGCGCGCGCACGGCCACGTAGGTGAACAGGCCGTCGCAGGCCTGGGAGACCAGAAAGAGCAGCAGCACGAGCCTGGGGAGACGCATGGCCGCGCCGGACAGCTGCAAGGACGCTGCCCGCCCGAACGGGCCGAATCCGTGGCTTCCGGTCGTGCGAGTCTGCCTGCGGGGTGCCTTTGTTCAGTGTGGGGCTGGGCTAGCGGCGCCACCAGCGACGAGGGCGTCCGGCTTCGCGCAGCAGGTACTGGAGCCATTCGTCCCGGTCGTTGGTCGGCTGCACGGGACGTAGCGCCACGAGGCCCGTGTGGCCAATCGACCGTTTGAGGTACTCGCGCTCGGCCAGTTGTGCCCGGACGGCATCATCGATTGGAATGTCGAGTCCCTCTTCTCTGACTACGGGAACGTTCTGGTATTCCGGCAGCTGATCGAGGTTGCCCGCGAACCTCCCGCGCACCTCGAGATCCATGCGTCGCGGCAGGTCATTGATGATGAGCGACCGATGCGCGAGGCCCGCGCTGTAGCCCTTGCGGCTGGTCTTCGTCGGGCCGAAGAGGTCATAGAAGTCGGATTCGTTCCACGACGCCGTGGCCGTCCAGTCGTAGCGTTGGTAGTCGGCCGCCACGTGCAGGCGCTCGGAGGTTGGCAGGTCTCCAGCCGGGGAGTAGGATGCCGTGACGGCCGCACGGTTGATGCGCACGGGGTCCGAGAAGTCGGCGCGAAACCCGACGGCCGCCGTGTCCTTGTAGCCCTGCACGATCGGGTACAGCGACTCGAGCCGCAGGCCTCCCGAGAGGCCATAAGTGCCGGTCGTCTTCGGTTCGGCCTCCCAGTCGATCGCGGCAGGCGAGGGCAACTGCCAGGTCTTGAGCACTGGGTGCTTGTCGACGGAGGTGCCGGATGCCCCAGAGCGATCGGTCGGCGGCGTTGAACGCCAGGTCGCCCACACGGAGGTCCTTTTGGAGTTCCCTCGTCTGTCCAGTCGCCGGATCGAGCCGCACGAGGTTCCTGAAGTCGCCGTTGTCGGTGGTGTAGAAAAGCTGCCGGCCGACAGGGTCCCAGGCGAGCGAGGTGACCTGGTACAGCTTGGGCCCCTTGATGTCGACGATGTGGTCCACTGATCGATCCCGAGTGGAGATGGCGCCGATGTGAGCCACCACGCCCGGGTAATTCAGTCCGGCGAAGATCGACTGCGAGGCGCCATCGTAGTAGGCGCGCGAAACTGAGCCGAGCGCGCGGGGTGAGAGGTCGGTCGCTTCGGTCACCGGGTGCCGGCGAATGGCCGCGAGGTTCTCGGTTTGGAAGGCGCGTTCCCAGTCGATCCACTGCTGCCAGGCGTCTTCGATGGACGTCTCGAAGACCTCTCGAAACTGGGACGAGTAATACGCGCGGCTGCCGGGCGCGCGGGCGACCCACCGGACAAGGTGGTCCGGTGAGTATTGGTACGCCAGCCACGCCATGAATCGGGTGCCGTAGAGGTAGGAGTTGGCCTCTACCTGGAAGTCGATCTTCGTGCCCTCGGACACGAGCCCCAGCGGGTCGTAGAAACGTGCCTGGTCGCGAACCATGGCCCGGAAGACCATCTCGTCGTAGCCGCCCTGGGCCCGGCCGATGCCTCCCATCATCCACGTGTCGGCAAAGACCGCCGTGCCTTCGAGATACCAGCGCGGCGAGGCAACCCGCGGCGTGGTCAGGTAGAAGTAGAGGACCGACTCAGGCTGGTCGGAGGTGGGATTCACCTTGCCGGAGAACAGCCGCCGAAACGTCAGGTCGCGGCCGGTGGCCTGGTCCATGGTCACCACATGGACGAGCTCGTGGCTCATCACCATTGCGAGACGCTCGCTTGGGGGCACGGTCTCGAACACGTAGCTCATGGGAGCAATCTGGATCTGCACGGAGTTACGGGGCACTGACGTTGCCGAGGCGTTGCCGTAATCCGAGAAATCCGTGAGCAGGACCGTCACCTTCTCCCTGGGCTCGTAGTCGAAGAGCGTGCGATGGAAGCGCATGGCGTTCAAGAACGCCCGCGCTGCGTAGGGAACGAGATAGGTCTCGCTCGGGTCGATGTAGACGAGGCGCATGTCGTGCGTTTCGACCTTCGCCAGCTGGGCGAGCGCCGAGCCTGGCCAGACGAGCAGGAGGAGCAGGACGGCAGCGGCGAGCGGGACGGCCGGCCCAGAGTGGCGGAACGCCCGGCCGGCCGAGCGGCGGGCGGCGTCGCAACGGGTCATCAGCCGGGGGATTCTATCTCACGCCGTCCGGCCGCCGGGTGCCATCGGACGGAAAAGAACCAAGGGCCCGGGCTCCTGCCGGAGCACCGGGCCCTTGCGACAACCTGCCGATGCCGGTTACTGAATCCGCGCGGCAACCGCCTGCGCCAGCGCCGGCGTAGCCAGGGCCTGCGCGAGCTGGGGCCGGGCAAACACGGCGCTGAAATTGGCGTCGGCCAGCGCGGCAGCGAAATTGGGCCGGGCGAAGAGCTTGACGAGCTCCGGGTCGGCCAGCGCCCGCACCATCACGTCCTGCGCGAACATCAAGCGCAGGCTTGGAGAGGCCAGTGCCTGCGCCACCTGGGGGCTGGCCATCATGGCCATGGCCTTCGGATGGGCGAGGGCCTCGAGGGCCTCAGGCTGGGCCAGCACCCGCGCCTCTGGCGAGGCCAGTGCCGCACGGACGTCTGCCCTTGCGAACATCGCAACGAGCTCAGGGCTGGCGAGCGCCGCCTGCACGTCGGCCCGGGCCAGCATCAGACGCAGCTCGGGGTCTGCCAGCGCGTCGGCTACCTCGGCCTGCGAGAAGAGGCGGACGGCCTCCGGGCTGGCAAGAGCCGCTGCGAGGCTCGCGTCAGCGAGGACCTGGGCGAGCGCCTGATGCGTCACGGCGGCGTGGAGCGCCTGCCGGGTGTCCGGATTCTTCACCAGGTAGTCGAACGTCTCCGACTGCATGAAGTCCTGCACCACGTCGCTCTCGACCGCCACGTCGGCCGACGTCATTTGCGAACCTTGATACCGCTTGGCGGCCCCAACCGTAACCCTCCGTACCGGGCATGACGGGCGGATAGCCGAGGATGGCAAACGAGACGAGCGCGACAGCGGCAATGCCGGTGACGCTCCACAGGATCTTCTTGGCCACGAGGGTTCCTCTCCGGGCAGCCCAGAGCCGCCCATGTTGGTGTTCGTTGGAATCTACACGAGATTCGTCCGGAAAGTTGGTCAGTCGGTCAGAAATCTCCAGCCGTCGGGTACGCAGCCCGGGGGGGAACCCCACGTCGACGGACCGAACCGCCCTCATGATCGAACCTGCCAGATCGGCCGGCGGCGAGGGCTCGTGGTTTCGAGCGTCCTCCAGGATGCCGTCGAGCCTGCCCGACTCGTCTTGGTCGTTCGGTGCCGTCATTGTTCGTCAGCCTTCCACAAGCAGTGCGGCCAGCCGTTGTCTGGCCGAAAACAGCCTCGACTTCACGGTCTTTTCCGGCAGGTCCAAGGCCTCGGCGATCTCCTCGTAGGAGAGCTCGGCGAAGTGCCTGAGGACGACGACATGCCGATGGTCCTCGGTGAGCCGTTCGATTGCCGCCTGCACCCGATCGCGCGCCTCGCGCGCCTCGAGCCCGCGAAGCGGGCCGTCGGACGTCTCTACGCGCTCCCCAAGCGGCTCCTCCGGGCGACGGCCCCGGCGCAGGTTCAAGCCCTCGTTGACCGCGATCCGATAGACCCAGCTGAAGAACCGGCGGTCCCGGTCGAACGTGTCGAGCTTCTCGTACGCCTTGATGAACGTGTTCTGCGTGACGTCGAGGGCGTCGTCGTAGTTGCCAACCAGCCTGTAGGCCACCCTGAAGAGCTGACGCTCGTACTTTCGAACCAGAGGTTCGAAGGCTTCGGGATCTCCCCTCAGGCAGCTGGCGACCCAATCGATGTCGTCATCCGGCTCCGACATTCAATTACACCCGCGCCACCCGAAAGTTGGCGAGGCAGGACTTATAGCACAGGCGGCGCGGTGTATGATGCGCGTCCTGCGCCATGGCTGTGGCCGAAACGGTGACGATTCCGGGCACGTCCGCGGGCGTGCGACATGCGCTCGATGCCATCGAGGGATGGGCCACGCGTCGAAGGGTGTCAGACGCCGTGCGGAAGCGGATGTTGACGTCCCTCGATGAGGTCCTGTCGAACGTGGTCCGGCACGGGGCCGGAGGGCTCTCCGGGCCGGTCGTTGTCACGGCCCGCTCGGCCGCTGATGTCGCCGAGATTGCGGTGGATGACGGCAATCCGCCGTTCAACCCGCTGCTGCTGCCGGAGCCGGACACGAGCGCGCCGCTCGACGAGCGCAGTCCTGGTGGGCTTGGCATCCTGCTCGTGCGGGCGCTCTCGGACGGCGTGCGATACGAGCGGCTGGGCGAGAGGAATCGCGTCACGATGACGTGGCGCCTGGCATGGGGAGGAGACGGTTACGGCGATGCAGATCGGTGAAGAGCGAGCGGGTGGAGTGGTGGTCGTGGCGGTCACCGGACGGATCGACAGCACGACGTCGGCGGCGCTCGACGAACACCTGACCGGTGTAGCCGCGCGCGGGGACGGGCGGGTGGTCGTGGATATGACCGGTGTCGACTACATCAGCAGCGCCGGCCTCCGCGTGATGCTGACCCTCGCCAAGCGCACCAGGCAGCACCAGGGCGCCCTGGCGTTGTGCGGGCTGGGCGATGGCGTGCGGCAGGTGTTCGCTCTTGCCGGGTTCCTTCCCCTGTTTGCCATCGAAGCCACACGTGAGCTCGCCGTGGCGCATGCGGCGGCCTGATGATGCGGCTGCGCGTGGAGCGGCCGGACGGACCGCCGGTCGACACCGAGCTCACCGACGGTGAGGTGGTCATCGGCCGGTCGGCCGCCGCCGGTGTCGTGCTTGCCGATCTCAGCGTGTCACGGCAGCATGCGCGACTCGTCGCGACGGCCGGCGGCTGGTGCATCGAAGCGCTGTCGCCGACCAATCCCACGCTTCTCAACGATCAGCCCGTCGGGGCGAAGACACCGGTGCGCCCGGGTGACGTGCTGCGCTTCGGACAGACGGTCGTTCGCGTGCTGGACAAGGCCCCGGCCGCACCGCTGGCGGCCCCGGCCGCGGGACCATCCGACGACCGACAGGCGGCGCGCCTCAAGACCCTCAATGACATCCATCGCGCTCTCGCCGCGCCTATTTCCCTCGCGGAACTCCTTCACCTGATCCTGGAACGCTGCTTCGACGTCCTCAATCCCGAGGAGGGCGTCGTCATGTTGAGCTCGCCGGACGGGGAGTTTCTTCCGGCGGCCAGCCGCAAGCGGGATGGGAGGGGGGATGACAAGGTGTTCGTTTCCCGTCGCATCGTCGAGGAGGTCGCGGCCAAGGGGAAGAGCGCGCTCGTGCTCGACGCGGCCGTCGACGAGAGATTCTCCGGGTCGGAGTCGCTCATGATGTCGGGCGTACAGGCGTGCTCGCCGCGCCGCTTTCGGACGCCGAGGGGACCATGGGCATGATCGCGCTCGTCTCGCGGGTGTCGGTCAGGCCGTTCTCACAGCAGGATCTCGACATGCTCGAGTCGCTCGCGGCGGCGGCTGCGCTGCGCGTCCGCAATGTGGCGCTTGCCGAACAGGCCGCCGCCCGGCAGGTGCTCGAACGGGAACTGGCGCTCGCCCACGACATGCAGATGTCCATGCTGCCGCGTCGCATGCCGGACCGTCCGGAAGTGGACCTGGCCGCCACGCTCAAGCCCGCGCGCTCGGTTGGCGGGGATCTCTACGACTTCGTGCTGGACGACGACCGGCTGTGGTTCATCGTGGGTGACGTGGCTGGCAAGGGCGTCGGCGCGGCGCTCTACATGGCGGTGGCCAAGACGCTGTTCAGAGCGACCGTTCGGGGCACCGGGCGCCTGACCGACGTCGTCGGGAGCCTGAACCGGCACCTGTGCGACGAGAACGACCAGATGATCTTCGTCACCGCGATGGTCGGCCACCTCTCGCTGTCGACCGGTGAAGTCGCGCTCACAGATGCCGGCCACAACCCGGCATTCCTCATCGACGGAACAGGACGAGTGTCATCGCCGGACGTACCGAAGGGCGTGGCCCTCGGCGTGGTCGAGGAGGCCACTTACCGCGAGGGCCGCCTCGTGCTCGAGCCGGGAGACACGCTGCTCCTGTACACGGATGGGGCCACCGACGCCCGTGACTCCACGGGCGCGCTCTACGGCGACGAGCGGCTGCGCCACGCGGTCGCCGCGCACGCCGGCGCAGGTCCGGACGCGCTGGTCGCCGGCGTGATCGGGGCCATCGACGAATTCGCGGCGGCCGGTCCTCCGGAAGACGACGTGACGCTCCTGGCGCTCGCCTATCGCGGACCTGCCGGGCGGAGCTGATTGGTCCGGGGACACAGTCGCCCGGAGTACAATCAGAGACGGATCGTCGCCCGGATTGGAGTGGCGTGCGCGATGCGCTCCATGCGCGTGATTGTGGCTGCCTGCGCAGTGTCATCACTGTCGGCCGGGTGCGGCCAACCGCCGACCGGCCCAAGCGATCCCGGCGCCGGCCCACTCGGGCCCACCGTGCGCCTGGTGTACGCGGAACCGCAGGATCGGGCGTTCCGGGCCGACTACCCGGCATCGGTCGCCATGGCGTTTGCCGATCTGCGGGCGTGGTACGGCGCCGAGATCGGTGGCCGTACCTTCACGCTCTTCCGTCCTGCGCCCGAATACTGCCGGCTACCCGAATCGGCTGACTACTACCGGCTTGACACGTGGACGAGGGTCTTCAATGGCGTACAGGCATGCCTGCCGGTCGCCTACAACTCGCCGGACTTCCGCTGGGTCATCTACGCGGACGTGGAACACGAGTGTGACGCTCCTGGGCGAATCGGCGCGGCGTCAAGGGGCGTGACGATTCTGGGGAGCGGCGACCTCGAGGGGCTGATCGGCAACACGGTCGTGAGCGATTGCGGCAGGGTCTTCAACCTGCCGGTGGGGCGCTACGTAGGTGGCGCCGGTCATGAGCTCGGTCACACGTTCGGCCTCACCCACCCGCCCGGCTGCAACGACGGACTGGCGTCCTGCGAAGAAGCCTGTCTCATGTGGCTTGGCTACGTCGTCTATCCCGACACCTACCTGCGCGAGGCCGACAAGGACGTGCTGCGCGCGTCACCTTTCTTCAGGTGAACTCAGCGGGCCACGCGTTCGATGCCCACGGTGTCCCAGCCGGCGGCCGTCCGCCGGAAGTACACCTGCACCGGCCGTGACCAGTGAGGGTGGTCGGCGTGAATGGTCTCGATGGCTACGGTGACGAAGTCGCCGGCCTCGATGACCGGCGCCGGTACCATCCCGCGTGTCGCCTCCGACTGCGTCTCGATCGGACTCCCGATGCGGCTGTCGGTGGTGTTGTCGAAGCGTGACCAGGTGAAGCGGTACCGCTCGGGCGGCGACGCGACTCCCGAGGCGACGGCGGCGTTCTCGAATGTCAGCGTGCCATCCCGGGACAGCATCGGGTCGACGATCGGGTTCACGCCCGTCAGCCAGGTCCTGAGGATCCGGTTGCGCCTCTCGATGAGCGCCGAGGCGATGTACTCGGTGACCGCCGGGTCGGCGTACCGCGCCTTGGCCACGACGGCCCGGATGGCCTCGTCGCTGAACCGGCTGACGATGCGCGCCGCCCAGAACGCGTCGTCGGGCTGCATGTTGTCGAAAGCCGGGTTCGGATACTCGGGCTTCCAGGCGTCGGGGGCGAAAGCGTCGCTGCCGAAACGGCCGACGGCAGCGGGCAGGCCTCTCGGGTCGTTGGCCAGTTGCCAGGGTTCCACCGGGAGTCCGAAGCCCAGCAGGCCGCGCAGGATCCCTTTCTGCTGGAGCATGTGGGCCTGGCCCGACCACCACCGGTCTGGCGTGCTGCCGAGCGTTGAGCCGAAGTCGAACATGTAGTGTCTGAGCCATCGGGCGCCTTCGGAGCCCACCTTCATGTCGAGCGTGTTGGGCGCGCGCGAGTCGTCGTGGTTGAGCCAGGCGGCGAACACCCGGTTGGCCCGCAGCTCTCTGCGATGCTCGTGCGGGTGGATGTCGTTCGGGTCGTCGGGCCGCGTGCCGTGGTGGAGGAACGGGCCCATGGGTTCGCCTTCGACGAAGCGGCCGGCCGTCATCCGGTACGTCCCGTCAGGATTCCGCGCCGCCTGCCGGAACACGGCGTCGAGATCGCCCTTGACGTAGCGGCGGCGGCCGCTCGCGTCCTTGATCGTGGCAGTCTCGCCGATGCGCAGAGTTCGGGGATCGACGTTCACGAGATAGACGTCCACGACGTTGTAGCCGATGGCGTGGTAGATCGCCGTGCCGATGATCTCCGCACTGGAGGCCAGCTCGCCGTGACGTTCGAGATCGACTTCGAGCTGGTAGAGCTGGTTCGTCCGCGGATCGATGGCCCGGAAGCCCGGCTGGAAGCCGGGGTCGCCCTTGCCGTCGACGACCACCCACTCGGGCACGTCGAGCCGGTCGAGCGTGTCGGGGCCACGTGCGATCTCTTCGACGGACATCGGCCGGCGTCCAATCCTGTTGGTGAACCAGCTCGAGTCCGGCACCTCGTCGGCGGTGTTCACGTTGGCGGCCCGGCCCGGATCGTCCGGCTGGCCGGGCACGAAAGTACGCTCGAGAAAGTCGAGCGTCTCGCTGAGCTCGCGTTCGACGGCGCCGCTTGCGTCGAATAGCGTGTCGCGATCCACCCAGAGCGGGTCGTCCGGATAGAACCGCGGCCCGGCCCCGCGGCCGGCCGCCGTCATCAGCGTTGCTGCGATGACGAGTGGCGCAAGCCGCCTCGCCGTGTGTGCGCGCTCAGAAGACATCGCCAAACCGGAACAGGAAGACGGTGCCTTCGCCGCTGCCGAACGCCGCTTCGATGCGGAGCGAAACGGTGGAGAGGAAGCCGAAGCGGACGCCGATGCCGAAGTCCTGGACCATCCGGTCCATGCGCACGTCCCCGATGCGGGGCGCGACCGTGCCGGCGTCGTAGAAGAGGACGCCACTGACGAACGCGTTCACGTCCCACCGGTACTCGGACTGCACGAGGAGCACGCTCGTGTCGCGCAGCCGGTACGGCTCCAGGCCGCGCAGCGAGTCGGGCCCGCCGAGCGTGGGCTGCAGGTAGAAGGGGACCGTCTCGCCTGGGCGCGCCGTCAGGCCGATGA
This sequence comes from uncultured Acidobacteriota bacterium, assembly GCA_963752045.1. Classification (GTDB taxonomy): domain Bacteria; phylum Acidobacteriota; class Vicinamibacteria; order Vicinamibacterales; family SCN-69-37; genus DATKDF01. The sequence continues at coordinate 1,103,930 of CAVVWN010000008.1, forward strand.
CCTGTGCGCGGAGCGCCAGCATCCGCGTGCTGCCGCGGATGGAGAGGTACTGGCGCAGGTCGACGTCCCACCGGTCGAACGACGACAGCCCGACACCGAAGTCCGAGTAGCGATCGTAGCCAACCCTGTAGCGCCCTCCGAAAGGCGACCCGAAGGGCCGGCCCGTCGAATCGAGGCTGAGATAGCCGCCGAGGCGCAGGTAGTCGGGCTGACGCGAGCCGGAGGTCTCGAAGACCTGCGCGGACCGCACGTCTGCCGATGGGTTCTCGGAGTCGGCGCCGGGGCCGACCCGTGGCTGCAGATGCTCGACCGTTCCGGCTGCGCGCAGCCACCAAACGGGCTTGACGCCGGCGGTGATCGAGACCGAGGTCTCGCGCAGTTCGAAGCTCGTCTCGTCCGACGGCTGCGAGTCGGGCCCGAGGCCGTAGAAGTCCTCCTCGGGGAATTCGTGTCGGAGCAGCGTGACGTCGGCAAACGCGTTGCCGAAGAGGAGGTCCGGAAACGAGAGACTGCCCCCGACCTCCCAGTAGAGCTTCTGCGACACCGCACCCCACACGGTGGCCGCCGCCCGCTGGTCGAAGTACCGGTAGGCGGGCCCGACCGAGAGGCCGGCGCCGGTCGGGAAGCTGCCGAATCGAATGAAGGGGCCGCGCGGCGCGTTGAACCACCGCTCGATCAGGTAGTCGTCCTCAATGGCGAACACGACACGTGCGACGGTGCTGGACGCGAGCGGCGTGAGCTGGGCGGCCTTCGCCGCGCGCGCCTCTTCGGCGAGGGCCGCGCGCGTCATCGCCTGGGCTGGCGGTGCGGCAAGGGTCAGGACGTAGGCAAGGCTCGACAGCAGTCCGATCATGGGCGGCGCGGGTGATCTCTTACGTTCAGCTATATTAACGGCAGGCGATGCTTCGGACCGCCACTCTCGCCGTCGTTTTTGTCCTCGGACTCTGGCTGGGCGTTCCCGCGACCGTCCGCGGCCAGGGCTGGCCTTTCGAGATCACCGACCTCTCTGGGCGCGACCGGCTGGTGATCCTCGTCTTCGGGGATGCCGGTACGGGTGGCGCCGGCCAGTACCGCGTCGGCGCGGCCATGGCCGACGTGTGCCGCGAGAGACGCTGCGACCTCGCCCTGATGCTCGGCGACAACCTGTACGAGGACGGGGTCGAGGTGCGGATCCGCGACGACGCCGACGCGAGCTACGCGGAGATCATCGAGCAGTTCGCCGCCAAGTTCGAGCGGCCGTATGCCGCGCTTGCCGAGATGCCAGGCTTCCACGTCTGGGTGGTGGCCGGCAACCACGACTACGAACGGCACGCGGCCGGCGCCGAGATCACGTATTCGGAGTTCAGCCGGCTGTGGCGCATGCCGGCGCAGCACTACGCGATTCCGCGCCTGCCGGCGTGGGTGCAGATTCAGGGCATCCACACCGACACCAACATCCGCCGCGACCTGAACGGCCTGCAGGTCGCCTCGATCCGGCGGAGCCTGTGCGCCGAGGGCCCCGAGCGGTGGAAGCTCGCGTTTGGCCACTATCCGGTCTACAACTCGGGCCATCACGGCGGCGACGCGAACGAGCGCCGCGTGCGCGCGCTCGTCGAGCCCGTGTTTCGCGATTGCGGCGTCCATGTCTACTTTGCCGGCCACGCGCACCACCAGGAGCACTTCACGGCGCCTGGATTCGAACAGGTGATTCAGGGCGCGGCCGGCAAGAGCAAGGGCTCGAGCGACCCCCTCACTGGTCCTGGCCTGCGGCAGCGGTTCTTCTCGCGCACCTTCGGTTTCGGCGTCGTCGAGCTCGACCAGTCGAGCATCAGGATGGACTTCTACGATGTGCTCGACACCGAGGAGAAAGCGTCGTCCTGGAATCGGCCGACGGCTGCCGAGGTCGTCCAGTCGTACTCGTGGTGCGGTTCGCGTGACGATGTCGGCCGGGCCGATCGCGAGCCGTCGCCTTGCCCGACCCCGCGGGCGCCACGGCGCCCGTGATCGCGTCGAGCCGCTATCGCCCGCGGAGCGGCGCGAAGAGTCCCGTGAAGTAGAGCAGCAGGCCGGCCGTGAGCAGCAGCAGGACCGGTGCTTCGAGCGGAACGGCCGGCAGGACCTGCCCCAATCCCCCGATACGCGATGACGTGACGTCCGGGCTGTCGGCCGCCCGAGCGACGCGCGCCATCACGCCGGCCGAGAGCGAGGCGGGAGGCGCCGGGTCTGGCAAGCGGCTCAGTCTCGATTCCAGTCTCGAGGTCATCTCGATTCCTTTCGGTCCATCGCGGCCTGGGGCTCGCCAAGGACGCTGCGAAGACGGCGCCGTGCGCGGAAGACGGAACGTCTTGATCGTGCCGCTCGTCACGCCGACCGCGCCGGCGATTTCGGCGACCGACAGATCCTGGCGGTAATACAGGATGACGGCGGTGCGCTCGCCAGAGGGCAATGCCTGCACGGCCCGCCACAGACGCCGGTCGTCCTCGTCGGAAATCAGGTGACCGAGCGGGTCGTCCTCGGCGGCAGGTTGTCGGTCGTCGTCGACCGGTCCGGTCTCTCGCGAGAGGTCACGCCGGCGACTTCGCAGCCAGTTCTGGCCCAGTCGCACGGCAATCGTCGACAGCCAGGGGTAGAAGGGCCGCGCTTCGTCGTACCGGTATACAACGCGACCTTTGCGGTGGTTGACAAGCCCGCGCGGGCGGCGGGGCGGCTGCCGGGCGATGACGTGCGGCGCGTCGGCGCGCTGCTACTTCCAGCCGCTTGGCTTGCGCGGGGCCTGGTTGGAGGAAGCCGGCGGGGTGTCGGGCGCGGGAGGCGTGTCTCCGGCGGCTGCCGCGATTTCACGCTCGAGCTCTTCGTCGTTGGGCAATCCGGCGAGCTGGTCCAGGAAGACCAGGGAGTGCTGCGACGGGATCTCGAACTTCCTCCCGCACGCCTTGCAGGTTACATCTTCGTCGAGACGGAGCAGGTAGTCGCGCAGTTTGGCGAACTTGGCCCGGTCGGCCGCGTCGGCGCCGGGCGGCAGCTGGTTCTTCTTCGCGTGCCGCATCCAGCGAATGCTGTATTCGTTGGTCCGCTTGCACTTGGGGCACTGATAACGTCCCGGTCGGGTTTCCGGCTTCGCCGTGAAGAGGTTCCGTTCGTCCATCGCCATGGCCCGATCATAGCGGCAATCGGCCGCCGGCGGTGGTCACGGCGGCCGCGCGGGCCGGCCGGGGGGTGGAGCAGCCAGACCGGTCGGGTGTAGGCTTTCGCCTACCGAGGGGGGTGTCCATGCTCAGCAGGCGAGCGTTTCTGAAGCGGACGGGGGCGGCCGGGGCGGTGGCGTTCGCAGCAGGGCCCGAAGGGCTCGAAGCGGTCCGGCAGGCGTCGGCCGCAGCGGCCAATCGGACCCCGGCCCAGATGGCTCAGGACGAGGCCTACTGGGGGCTCATCCAGCAGCAGTTCGCCATCGACCGCTCCATCGTCAACCTCAACACCGGCAACCACTGCTCGCACCCGCGAGTCGTGGCCGAGGCGGTCACGCGCTATATGGCGTTTCAGAACGAGGCGCCTGGCCGGTACCAGGCGCAGCTGCTCTCCAACCGGGAGACGGTCCGCAGGGGCCTCGCCGCTGAGTTCGGCTGCGACACCGAGGAGCTGGCGGTCACGCGCAATGCCAGCGAGTCGCTTCAGATCCTGCAGAATGGCATCGATCTCGAAGCGGGCGACGAGGTCATCACGACCGAGCAGGACTATCCGCGGATGCTGACGACGTGGGATCAGCGTGTCCGTCGGGACGGCATCGTGCTCAAGCGCGTGCAGTTCCCGGTGCCGACAACGGCCGACGATCTGTACGAGCGCATCACCAGCGCGATCACGCCGCGCACGAAGGTGCTGCACTTCTGTCACATCACGAACCTCACGGGACAGCTCTTTCCGGTGCAGCGGATCTGCCGGGCGGCTCGCGCCCGTGGCATCACGACGATTGTGGACGGCGCGCACGCCGGCGCGCAGTTTCCGTTCAAGCTGCACGAGCTCGAGTGCGACAGCTACGGCGTCAGCCTCCACAAGTGGCTGCTCGCGCCATTCGGCACCGGCATCCTCTTCGTCCGGCGCGATCAGATTCCGACGTTCTGGCCGCTGCAGGCCGCCCCCGCGCGGAGCGACAGCGACATCCGGAAGTTCGAGGAGATCGGGACCCAGCCGGCGGCGCTGAAGGCAGCCATCGCCGATGCGCTGGCGTTTCACCGTGCCATTGGCGCGGAGAACAAGGCCGCGCGGCTCTACTACCTGACCATGCGCTGGGCGAACCGCCTCAGGCCGCATGAGCGCATCCAGATGTTCTCGAGCCTCAAGCCCGGCGAAACCTGGGGCCTGGCGACCGTCGGCATCCGGGGCATGGCGGCGTCGAAGATTGCCGAATATCTCTGGGGCAGCCACCGGATCATCGTCGCGGGCATCGCGTCCGGGACGCTGCCTGGCCCGCAGTTCGACTACGAGGGCGTTCGCGTCACGCCGAACATCTACACGTCCATCGACGAGGTGGACGCATTCGCCGGTGCCATGGAGGAGCTCGTCAGCCAGTAGGGTCGCTCTCGCGCACGCCGTCTTCCTGCGGGTGCGCCGTCGCGGAATGAAGGCGACCACCGGTCGTGCGGCGAGTCACCCGGATCGAATCGCCCGCTTTGCATGCGGAGCATCCACTGCTCGTGGTTGCCCATCAGCCCGACGACCGGACAAGGCGCCCGTTCCCGCAGGTCGAGGATGCGCTCGAGCACCCGGCCACGTCCGGGCCGTCGTCGATAACCTCGTCGAGCGGCGAGTCACACCGGAGTGCGACTGAATCGCGCGCGTTGCATGCGGAGCATCCACTGCTCGTGGTCGCCCATCAGCCAGACGACGGGACGATGGCGGCGCGGGTCGGCCGTCCGGTCGAAGGATGGCAGCCCGCAGGAGGTCGCCCGTCAGGCCCGTCGAGCGGACAAGGTGCGCCGTGTAGGTCGAGGAGGCTCGCCGCCGAGGCGGGGAACGCTCAACACGCGCTCGGCGTACGGCCACGTCATCAGGTAGACGCGTCCGCCGTCCGGAGACCAGGCGACGTCGGTCAACTGGGTGCCGGGCTCGGCCGTGAACAGGGTCTGGCTGCCGCCGCCGTCGAGGTCGATCAGCATGACCCGGGTTCGATCCCGCGTCAGATACACCGCCGTGCGGCCGTCCGCTGCGAGATCCATGCCCACGGGATGCCGCGCGTCCTCGCTGCCTCCGCGGCGGCCCGGGTCGGCGACGTCGCCGGTGAACGTGACCTGGTGCATCGGCGGCAACGCGTCGAGTGCGACGGTCGCGGGCGGCGTGCTGACGAGCCACGCCGCTCCACCGCCGCGGCGCCGACGATCCCGGCCGCCAGCAGCGCGAGCGGGCGGCTCCGCTGAGAGGGCGCCGCCGGTTCACCCGGAGTCGTCACTCCGGCGGCGGGCTCCCCGGCCTCCAGCAGTTCGAGTCGCGCGTCGGCTGCATTGCATGCGGATGCGTGCCACTTCTCGAGGCAGCCCATCAGCCCGACGACCGCGACCAAGGCGCCCGTGTCCCGCAGGTCGGGTGCGCTCGATGCACCCGGCCACGTCCGGGCCGTCGTCGATAACCTCGGCGGCCCACGATGGACCAAGTCGTCCGAGGCGGTCAGGCTGATGCGAAACCAACGCCGTGTGTTCATCACGCTGCCCGGCAGCACGAATCCGCCCTGCTCGGCCAGATGATGCCACAGCCGCACCGGCACGAGGCGCTGCAGTTCCTCAATTTGCGGCGAGCAGGGCATCGCTGCGGCCGAGATCACGCTACGGTGAAGTCGGGGGCGAAGCCCCCAGGATTTTCTGAGCAGGGTTGCGGTCGCCGCGCCGTCGAGACGGGGCGGCTATCGTCTGGACGGTAGCGACGGCTCGCCGTCATGGCCAGCGCGTCAGGATCGAAGGGCTGCGCGAAGAGCGTGCCGGCCCGCACGTAGAGCACGAAACCGGGCGGGACGAAGTGCGCCGCGAGTCGGCCACGTCGATGAGCACGACGCTCGAGTTGTCGACGTGCGCAATCGGAAGACGAGACCGCTGCCGTCGGGCAGGAAACGGGTTCGCACGATCGTGACACCCGCGGCGGCCCATCCGGCGAGCATGGCCGATCGCGAGGCACGCGACGGCCGAGGCATGCCGGCCGCGGCGTCGGCCGGCGAATCGACGGCATCGGCGAGGTCGAGTTGCGCGTCGCCGACGTCCCGCAGGCGGCGGCTCGGATCCCGCTCGAGACATCGCCTGAGCAGGCGTCGGATCGGTTCGGGTGTCGCGGCGGGAAGCGCGGCGAGATCGATGGGCTGGCGGAGCACCGCGCCGAGCACGTCCGTCGTGCTCTCGCCCGTGAAAAGCACGCGGCCCGTGAGCATCTCGAAAAGCACGACCCCGAACGACCAGATGTCCGACCGTGTGTCCGCCACGCGCCCCTTGGCCTGCTCGGGACTCATGTAGGCGGCCGTGCCGAGGATGACGCCCAGTTCGGTCACGGCAGGCGAGGTCATGGTCGGGATTTCCGACACCTGGTTCGCGCTCCGTGCTCGGTGGTCGGTGCTCGTGCCCGGTGCGCCGTGTTTCGTGTTGCTGCCGCCCGAGGTGTCCATGGCCTTGGCTAGGCCGAATCGAGCACCTTCCCCTTGCCGTCGGACCTTGACGTTGGCCGGCTTGAGGTCGCGATGCACGATGCCGCGGGCGTGCGCGGTTTCGAGGGCGAGCGCGATCTGTTGCGCGATTGGGAGCGCGTCTTCGATCGGCAGACCACGCGACGAGGCAGCAATCCGATCGGCGAGCGTCGGTCCCTCGACGAGTTCCATCACGAGGGCCGTGTGACCGTCGGCGCGTTCGAGCCCGTAGATCGCGGCGATGTTGGGGTGGTTGAGCGATGCGAGCAGCTCGGCCTCGCGCCGAAAACGCGCCAGCCGTTCCGGGTCCGCGGACACCGCGGCCGGGAGGACCTTGATCGCAACCGACCGCCTGAGGTTCGTGTCGGTCGCCTGATAGACCTCTCCCATACCGCCCTTGCCGACCTGGGCGGAGATTTCGTACGGACCGAGGCGCGTACCGGGTACGAGCGTCACAGGCTGACCGTTCGGGGAGATTCTACTTCGGCCGCGAGATCTGGAATGCCCGCCGAACGTGGCCGGGTGGTGCGTGGCCGCGTCACTCCCTTCTGCCCTCTGCCCTCTGCGCCGCCATCGCCTGGATCTGCCTCTCGATGACCTCCGTCTTCATGAGATCCATGTGCGAGGCGTCGGGTTCGTTGACGAGGTCGGCGTCGGCGAAGTCGGGACCCAGGACGGCGCCGGTGACGTGCGCGAGCCGCAGCGTCCCCAACCCCCGCTGCTCATCGTCCTCGCCACCAGCGAACACGATGCGGGCCCGGATGCCGGCGTGTTTCACGGCGCGGTACCAGCCGGCGAAGGGTGAGTCGCCTGCGCCGACGAAGGGTGCGATGATGTCGTGGCCGTGCTGGCGCAGCGCGTCGATGTCCGCGTGGTACTTGCGCACCAGTTCCATCAGGTAGGGCGTGACGTGGAGCCAGGCCTGCGGCGTCTCCATCGCACCCGCCACCTCGCGGGCCAGGTCGAGAATCTCCCCGTCGCGATGCGGGGGGATGGCCGCGACCCTCCGGGAGAACCAGCAGGTGTCGAGGCTGAGGTTGGGACTGAGGACCAGGATGCCGTCGACGGTGTCCCGCGTCAGCCCCGCCTCGGCCACCACTCGCATCACCACGTCGGCGCCCGAGGAGAATCCGCACAGGAGGGTCGTGCCGGGCTGCGTCTCGCCCACGACCGACTCGAGGAAGCGCCGCAGGATCGTCAGGTGGCTCACGATGGGGAGCGGCATCCGGCGGCGGCGGGTGTCCTCGAAGCCGTAGAGCGATACCGCGATGGCCCGATGGGGCGACCGTTCGAGCACCTCGCGGAAGACGCCATGGTCGAAGCCGAATCCCGGTACGAAGACCACGAGGACGTCCGACGGACGTTCGTTGTCCGCATAGCGGACGTGGTCGCCGATGACGGCCGGGTCCAGCGTCGCGGGGTCGAGGTCCCGGCAGACGTCGGTCGTCAGGATCCAGGATTGTTCGACCAGCCCCCCACGCCCGCGGTCGCTCCCCGGGCGCCCCTCTGCGACCGCCGGCGCGTCGACGGCCTCCTCGAGTTCGAGGCGGGCATCGCCCAGGTGGCGCAGGCGGCGCGCGGCGTCACGGCGAAGGCAACGCCGCAGCAGCCGCAGGATCGCCGGCGGCACGTCGCGCGGCAGGCTGGCATAGTCGGGGTCGTCGCGCAGCACGGCGGCGAGCACGTCGCCCGAGGTGTCGCCGGTGAACGGGCGGCGACCCGCCAGCATCTCCCAGACCACCACACCGAACGCCCACACGTCGGCGCGGGCGTCGGCCGGTCTGCCGCGCGCCTGCTCCGGGGACATGTACGCCGGCGTTCCGAGGATGACGCCCGGCCTCGTGTCCTCCGAGGTGACCGTCGCGGAGTTCGCCGGATCGGTGGCGCCCGGCAAGGGCCACTCCAACGCCTTCGCCAGCCCGAAGTCGAGCACCTTGACCGTGCCGTCGTCGGTCACCTTCACGTTGCCCGGCTTCAGGTCGCGATGGACGATGCCGCGATCGTGCGCGGCCTCGAGCGCCTGCGCGATCTGCGTGGCGATCGCGAAGACGTCGCCGCGCGGGATCGGGCCGGCCGCGATCCGGTCGGCAAGCGTCGGGCCCTGAACCAATTCCATGACGATCGCGCGCCGGGCTGGCCCCGTCCCGTCGTCGAACCGTTCGAGTCCGTAGATCTGGGCGATGTTCCGGTGGTTGAGCGCGGCCAGCGCCTGCGCCTCCCGATCGAACCGCATCAGCCCATCCGCGTCGTCCGCGAGATGTTCGAGGAGGACCTTGATGGCGACGTCGCGGTTGAGCGCGGTGTCGCGCGCGCGATACACCTCGCCCATCGCGCCGGCGCCGATGGCGGCTGTCACCTCGTAGGGGCCGACTCGGGTTCCTGTCGGGATTGGCATGGAGCACTCGGCGGAAGCCGGGGGCAATTATAGGCGCGGGGCGCTCTGCGGGCGCCACAAACACGAATGGCGGCCATCGCTGACCGCCATTCGCATTTCCGCAAAGAAGTGGCTACGTCCGGTTCTTCAGTCGTCGCCGCGCCGCGACCGCAGCCCCGTCAGCCTGGAGGTCGGGTCGCGAACGTGGTCTTCACGGTGAAGACTCCACCACTGGGCACCGCTCTAAACGTGTCCTCAACCGTGCCCGTTATCGAGCCGTCCGCGGAAATCGTGGCCGTCAATCGTCCCTCGGGCCACTCCCACGAGTGGTAGCAGCGCGGATTGGCACCTGGGTAGTAGGGGTCCACGAACGGAGCGTCTCCGAGGCTGACAGCTCTTGCCTCGACCTGCCCATCATCGCTGACCTGTCCCGAGTAGAAGCCCGGCAGATAGCCGACATCGTCCTCGAGATGTGGATTGAAGTGAAAGCTGATCGCTGAGCCCTCGTGCTGGACCCGGACGGTGAACGGAGGCCAGAACGTGATGCGGGCCATGTCTTCGTTCAACCGGTCCGCCATGCAGTTGCCGGCTGGGCCAGCCCCCACCCAGGACCAGGTGATTGGCCAATACAAGCCGCTGGTCGCGGTTGGGCGAGGTACAGTCGTCGCTGGCAGAGCCGGCCCAGTGAGCGGCTGCTCGCAGGCCGTGGTGACGAGGCAGGTCAGCGAAAGGGCGATCACGGCCGCCACGGGCCATTCGTGTTTGGCATGCATGGGCCGAGCGTAGGGGGGCCGGCCTTGAAAAGTCTTTGGAGGTTCTGAAGTGTCTTGAAAAACTGAGCTTCCGACCGAAATCCGTGAAGACGTCGCCGTCCCGCTCCGGTCGTCGCGGGGAGCGACTGGGAATGCTTCGCGCGCAGAAGGCGCGTCTGAAAGTCCACCGCGGCAGGCTGGCGTGCGCAGAACGCTCAGCATCTTCTGCAAATCACGCGGTGAACGAACCCGATCTCGGGGACGCGGCCCAAAAGTCCGACGCGCTGACAAGGACCATCGCGGGGACAGTCGGCGAAAGCGACGATCCAGGACGCCATCGAGACGCGAATCGCTTACGGCACGGATGGCAATGAGCTAGCTGATGCCGGAGGAGGGAATCGTGCGCACCAGGGCGGGAAAGCCCACAAGTTCTTGCGTCGGAATCGGGCCTGATCAGGCGCTCTCCTACGCTGGCATCGAGGCAGCAAACGAGGGGTAGACTTCTGCCATGCGTCGTGCGTGGTTCTTCGTCTCGTGTTGCCTCCTCCTGCTGCTGGTCGCCTCGGCTTCCGAGGCCTGCCGGGAGACGCCGCAACGCTTCCAGTGGCCGTCGTTCCGCGGCCCGCAGGCGTCGGGAATCGCCGACGGACAGAATCCACCGATCCAGTGGGATCTGGAAACTGGCCACAACGTGCTGTGGAAGGTGCCCATCCCGGGGCTGGGCCACTCGAGCCCCGTCGTCTGGGACGACCGCGTCTTCCTGACGACGGCGATCAGTGACAATCCCGACTCGGTCTTTGTCCCCGGCCTGGACGGGATGATAGACCGCAGGACGGATCGATCCCGTCACGACTGGCGTGTCTACGGAATCGACCGAGACAGCGGCCAGGTGGCCTGGATGCGCCAACCGATCAGCGGCCTGCCGAGCATCCAGCGCCACCCGAAGAACAGCTATGCATCGGCGACACCGGCAACCGACGGCGAGCACGTCGTCGTCCTGCTGTCCACCGGCGGTCTCTACTGCTACGACTTCGACGGCGAGCCGCTGTGGGAGGTCGATCTGGGGCCGTTGAACGCGGGCGCGAGCTACGACTCCACTTATCAATGGGCTGCCGGGAGCTCGCCCATCATATGGGAAGACCTGGTGATCGTGCAGGCGGATCAGCAGGAAGGGTCGTTCATCGCGGCGTTCGATGTCGAGACCGGTGAGGAGGTCTGGCGCACGCCGCGCGACGTCATCTCTTCGTACTCCACGCCGACGATTCACGACGGCGCCAAACGGGTCGAGCTGGTCACGAACGGGGCGGAGACCTTCCGCGGCTACGACCCGAGGACCGGCCAGGAACTGTGGAGGCTTTCGAGTCGTCCGGTGGACGTACCGGCGAGGCCGTCAGATCCGTTTACCTGGGCCACTGTCGCGACGCCGGTGGGCGCCGAGGGGCTGCTGTTCGTCTCCTCCGTCTTCCTTCATGCCCAGGTCATCTTCGCCGTCCGGGAAGGCGCGGTGGGCGACATCTCGCTGGCTTCGGAAGAGAGCGCGAGCTGGTCTGTTGCGTGGCGGGCTCCGCGCGATGGACCGTACTTGACGACACCGCTCGCGTACCGCGGCTTCCTCTACGTCATTTCGGGCGGCGGCGTGTTGAACGTCTTCGAGACACGTACCGGGGAGAGGGTGCACCAGATGCGCGTCGGCGGCGTGGCCGGCACCTTCAGCGCCTCACCGGTGGCCGCCGACGGTCGGCTCTACATCACCAATGAAGACGGCGACGTCTTCGTCATCCAGGCTGCGCCCGAGTACGAGTTGCTGGCGACGAACAGCATGGGCGAGGTCTCTCTGACCACTCCGGCCATCTCCGAAGGGCAGATGTTCATCCGTACGAGTCGGCATCTGTTCGCCCTGCAGGAGGGCGTATCGAGCGATTCTCGCTGACGACGTGTTTGCGGCCGCCTTACACACGAACGGCGCCCATCGCTGACCGCCATCCGCATTACCGCAAGAAGTGGCTACGTCCGGTTCTTCAGCCGTCGCCGCGCCGCGACCGCCGGCCTGTCAGCTTTGGCAGGCATGGGCCGAGCGTAGGGGGGCCGGCCTTGAAGAGTCTTCGGAGGTTCTGAAGTGTCTTGAAAAACTGAGCTTCCGACCGAAATCCGTGAAGACGTCGCCGTCCCGCTCCGGTCGTCGCGGGGAGCGACGGGTGCTTCGCGCCCAGAAGGCGCGTCTGAGACTCCACCGCGACAGGCTCGGCCGCGCAGAACGCTCAGCATCTTCTGCAGATCACGCGGTGCGCGAAACCGATCTCGGGGGCGCGGCGCGAAAGCTCGACGCGCTGACAGCGACAATCGCGGGGACAGTCGCCGAAAACGACGATTAGCACGCCATCGAGACGCGAATCGCTGACGGCACGGATGGTAATGAGCTACCTCGTGTCGGAGGAGGGAATCGTGCCCGAGTGCCTGAGTTCGCCTCCGGGGCCTGCCGAAGCCGACCGATGGGCGGCGAAGGCTGGTGCCGGAGGAGGGAATCGAACCCACACGGGCGGTAAAGCCCACAAGATTTTGAGTCTCGCGCGTCTGCCAGTTTCGCCACTCCGGCCAGGAGGGTTGGGGAATTGTACGACATGGGGTCTGGACGGTCCTAAGGTCCGACGGTCCGACGGTCCGACGGTCCGACGGTCCGACGGTCCGAAGGTCCGAAGGTCCGGAGGTCCGAGGGTTCGTGGAACGCGCTGACGCTCATCCGCATTCCTGTGGCAGGGACCCTGGCCAGCGCCAGTGCCTTCCTCGAACCGTCGGCCCCCAGGACCGTCTGACCCTCGGACCCTCGGACCCTCGGACCCTCGGACCCTCGGACCCCGGACCTCCGGACCTCCGGACCTCCGGACCTCCGGACCCTCGGACCCTCGAGTGCTATCCTTGCCTCGCTGGCCACTGTCTGTGGCCGGTCCCGGAGGGCTCCCAATGAACGCTCGTGTCTCCTACCGCCACCAGATCCTCTTCTGGCTCGCAGTCGCGTGCCTCAGCGTCGGTATCAGTCAGCCATGGACCATCCTGGCCCAGGCTCCGCGCGCCGCCTCGGGCGTCAGTCCGGCCACCATTGCCGAATCCGACATGCGCGAGTGGCTCACCTACCTGTCGTCGGACGCGCTTCAGGGGCGACAAGTCTTCACGGAGGGCTATGGTCTCGCCGCCGCCTACGTGGCGAACGAGCTCAGCAAGATGGGCGTGAGACCGATGGGTGACGCCGGGTTCTTCCAGACCGTGAAGCGGGTGGGTTACCGCGTGACACAGAACTCCACCGTGACGGTCACGGCCAACGGCCAGACCCGGACGTTCAAACACGGCGACCATGTCAGCTTCCCGGTCAACGGCGGGGGCCGTCAGACGCTGACCTACAACGGAGTCGAGGTCGTCGGCTACGGCATGGTGGCGCTCTCGGACAACCACAACGACTTTCAGGACCGCGACGTCCGGGGCAAGCTGGCGATATGGATGCCCGGCACGCCGGCCGCACTGGGGCAGGGTGGCGGACGGGGTCGCAGCCGCTCCCCGTTCATCGTCGAGACCTACGGCGCCGGCGCTGTGATGACCTTCGCGCCAGCGCCGGCACCGCCGTCGCCGGAAGTCCTGGCCGCCGAGGCCGCGGTCGAGGAGGCGAACCGCGCCCTCACCGAGGCCCAGACTCGCCTGCAAGAGGCGCGCGCCGCGTCGGCCGGCCGAGGCGGGCGTGGCGGGTTCGGTCGTGGGGGAGGACGGGGCCGCGGAGGAGCGGCCGCGACGCCGCCCGACTTGACCACCGTCCAGCGGGTCGATCTGCCCGTGGCGCCGCAGATCAGCGGTGACGAGGAGTTCTTTGCCTTCCTGTTCAGCGCCGCGCCCGTCGGTTTCGACGAGTACAGGAAGCGAGCGGAAGCCGGCGAGCCGCTCGCCGCGTTGTCGCTTCCGAACGTGACCGTGCGCATCGACGTTGACAACACCTACGAGGTCGTCTCCACCGAGCTCGCCAAGAACGTCGTCGGCATGGTCGAGGGAACCGATCCGGTGCTCAAGGACACGTACGTGTTCTTCGGCGCGCACCTCGACCACACAGGCTACCGGACGGCGGCCGGCGGCGGCCGTGGCGGAGGCGGGGGAGCCCAACCCGACTCGAACGAGCCCCCGGATCTGATCTTCAACGGCGCCGACGATGACGGGTCGGGATCGACGGGCCTGCTGGGCATCGCCAAGGCGTTTGCGACCGGGCCGAAGCCGAAACGGTCCGTCGTGTTCGTCTGGCACACGGCGGAGGAATCGGGCCTGCTGGGCTCGCGCTACATGGCAGATCACCCGGTCGTACCGCTCGAGAAGATACAGGCCCAGTTCAATGCCGACATGATTGGCCGCAACCGCGACGACGACCCGGCCCAGGCCAACACGGTTTTCGTCATCGGCGCCGATCGGATCAGCACGGATCTGCACAATCTGCTCGTCGAGACGAACGAAACGCTGCCGCAGCCCCTCGCGCTGGACTATCGAGTACAACGACCCGAGCGACAGCAACAGCTTCTACACCCGCAGCGACCACTACAGCTACGCGGCCAGGGGGATTCCGATCGCCTTCTTTTTCACCGGCACCCATCCCGACTACCACCGGGCATCCGACGAGGTCGACAAGATCCTGTTTCCGAAGCTGACCCGGATCGCCCAGCTCGTCTATCAGGCCGGTTTCCACGTGGCCAACAGCGAGGCCACGCTCGAGCGCGACAACCTCGGGCCGAGGGCTGGGGTCGGGTTCACGGGCAAGATCGCGAAGTAGCCGTTTGCGTGTCGGTCCTGCGGGCGGCGAGGGCCACCGGCGGGTGCGAGGGGCGAGAACCGGAGCAGTTGCTACGAGTTAGGGCACCTCCGCGCAGGGCGAAAGTCAAGGCGAAAATATCCAGAAACCCTTGATTTAGAGTTATTTCCAGTTGATCGAAGGGGTCGATTCGGATATAATTCCCAGACGTACCTGCACGGGAAAAGCCAACCTACCTTTCACCTTTTTTGGGCAGTCGGGGGACACGACACGTGGCATTTGAGATCGGAGACAAGGTCATCTACCCGAATCACGGGCTCGGCATCATCGAGCGCCTCGAGACGAAGACCATCATGGGCACCACCTGCGGCTTCTACCAGCTGAAGATGGCGAACGAGACGACCGTGTTCGTGCCTGTGGACAACGTCGACGGCGTCGGACTTCGCCGGGCCATCACCGACGACGAAGTGGAGCGGCTGTTCAGCCTGCTCGGCGACGGGAAGATCGAGAGCCATCAGAACTGGAAGGGGCGCTTCAAGGACAATTCCGACCGCATGCGGACCGGCTCGGTCTACGACGTAGTGGAAGTCCTCAAGAGCCTGACGTTCCTGAGCAAGTCGAAGAGTCTGTCGTTCCGCGAGAAGCGCATGCTCGACCGCGCGAAGTTCCTCGTGGTTTCGGAGATCTCCGAGGTGCTCGACGAGAAGTCCGAGACGGTCGAGGTCAAGGTCGACGAGGCGCTCGAGCGCTGCTTTGCCGTCAAGGCGCGCAACGCCGCGCGAGCCAAGGCCGCCAGCGCTGCCCGCGCCAAGGCGCCCGCCCGGGCGCCGGGCCGGCGGGCCGCCCGAGCCTCCTGATTTGGGCAGGCCCGGCGCCCCTCGGGCGTCGGGCCTCTCACCCTCCCACGTGATCCTCGCTGCTTTTCGCACGTTCTCCGCGGTTTTCGTCGTTGCTCTCTGGGTGCTGCTCGCCGGGCCGCCCGTCCTCCTGTGGACGATGGCGTCTGGCGACGCACGCCTGATTTACGCTGCCGGGTCGCTTGGCGTCCGGGCCGGTGCCGCGCTCTCCGGCATACGCATTCGTCTCGAAGGACGCGAGCACCTGCAGAAGGGCGCGGCCGTCTACGCCTGTAATCACAGCAGCAATATCGAGCCGCCTGCCGTGTTCCTCGCCCTTCGGGCGCTCCACCCCCGGCTGAAGGTCCTCTACAAGGCCGAGATGCGGCGGTTGCCGGTGCTCGTCTGGGTCTTCGACGTGGCCGGGTTCGTGCCCGTCGAGCGCGGTAATCGGGAGCAGAGTTTCGGCGCCGTCGACCGGGCCGCCGCCGGGCTCGCGCGCGGGGATTCGTTCGTAATCTTCCCTGAGGGCACGAGAAGCCGGACGGGCGAGTTGCTGCCCTTCAAGAAGGGCGGCTTCGTCATGGCCATCACGGCACAGGCGCCGGTCGTGCCCGTGGCCGTCTCGGGCGGGCGTGCCGCGATGCGCAAGGGCAGCCCGCTCATCTGGCCAGCCACCGTGACGGTGCGGCTCCTGCCGCCCGTCGCGACGAGCGGGCTGGCCTTCGAGGATCGCGACGGGCTCGTCGGTCGTGTCCGCGCTGCCATCCAGGGCGGACTGCCTCCGGTAGCAGTGTCCGGTTCCGGGCAGGCCGAGTGACGGCCTGCTGGAACCCTCATCGGTTCGGTGTGGAGCGCGAACCGCTGTAGAATCGAGCGCTTGTGAGCGGGAAGAACAAGCCGCGTCCGGCCGGAGATCAGGTCTCCGAGCTCACCGCTGGTCGGCTCTCCGTCTACTTGCGATGCCTCAACGCGCTCGATCAGGCCGGCGTGAAGACGATTTCGTCGAAAGCGCTGGCCGAGCAGTTCCAGTTGAACGCTGCGCAGATCCGGAAGGACCTGGCCTACTTCGGCGAGTTCGGCGTTCGCGGCGTCGGCTACTACGTGAAGGAGCTCAAGCGGCACCTGCGCGCGATTCTCGGCCTCGACCGCACGGTGCGTGTTGCGATTCTCGGCGCCGGCAACCTCGGCCTGGCCCTTGCTGACTATCCAGGATTTCGCCAGGAGGGCTTTGCGATCGTGGCCCTTTTCGATGCCGAGCGCCACAAGATCGGCCGGCGATCGAAGGCCGGCGTCCGCATCTTCTCCGTGTCCGAGTTCAGGAAAGCCGTGACCCGCGACCGCATCGACATCGCCGTCGTGGCCGTGCCGGCCGAGTCGGCTCAGTCGGTCGTCAACGTCGCCGTGCAGGCGGGCATTCGCGCGATCCTCAACTTCTCGCCGGGCACGCTGAAAGTGCCGCCGGGCGTCAAGCTCAAGCACGTGGACCTGACGGTGTCTCTCGAGAGCCTGTCCTTTTTCCTTGCGAGAGAGCATGCCCAAGAAGAATGAGGCGCGCCGGGCACCGTCGCTCTCGCACGTCGACCGGCGCGGTCGGGTGCGCATGGTGGACGTCGGGGACAAGGCCGAGACGGCCCGGGAAGCGGTCGCGGACGGTTTCGTGTCGATGAACGGTGCGGCGAGACGGGCCATCCGGTCCCGGGCGGTGGCCAAGGGCGACCCGCTCCAGACGGCGCGTCTTTCGGGCATCATGGCCGCCAAACGGACGGCCGAGTTGATTCCGCTCTGCCACCAGGTGCCGCTCTCGCATGTCGACGTCGAGCTCGTGCCGCGCGCGCGCGGCTACGAGATTGTCGGTCGCGCCCGAACCGTGGGCCGCACCGGCGTGGAAATGGAGGCGCTCGTCGCCGTCTCGGTCGCCGCCCTCACGCTCTACGACATGCTCAAGGCCGTTGATCGTGCCATGACGATCGGGCCCGTACGGCTCCGCGAGAAGCGAGGCGGGCGAAGCGGGACCTACCGGCGCCCGTAGCCGGTCCGCTCACACAAATGCGCATCGTCCTCGCGGTCCATGACCCCCCCATCTGGACGCTGCCTGCTGATGAGGTCGCGCGCATCCGCGCGACGCTCTCGAACGACGAGGTCATCGACGTCGGGGCCGAACCAGACCGGCGGACCGCGTTCTCGTCGGCCGACGTGGTGCTGACGACGTGGCTCTCGGAAGATGAGGCGGCCTGCCTCCGCCGGGCGCGCTGGATTCACTCGACGGCGGTTGGCGTCGGCGGTCTGTTGCGCGACGGCGTGGTCTCGCGCGGCATCACCGTGACGAACTCGCGCGGCGTGCAATCCGAGTCGATCGCCGAGCACGCACTGGCCCTCGCGCTGGCACTCAGACGTGGGCTGCACATCGCTCGCGACCGTCAAGGCGAGCGCACCTGGGCCCAGGAGGAGCTTTACGCGCACGCGGTCCAGCCGCTCTCTTCGACGTCCGTGCTCATCATCGGCCTTGGCGCGATAGGCTCGCGCGTGGCGGCGCTCGCGAGCGCGCTCGGGATGCGCGTGACTGGCGTGCGGGCGCGCGAGCATCTTCCAGTGCCTGCCGGGGTCGGCACGGTGGTGCTCCGCGACCGCCTCCACGACGCGCTCGCCGAGGCCGACGTCGTCGTCCTCGCCGCGCCGCATACGGCTGGCACCCGGGCGCTCATCGGGGACGCGGAGCTTCGCGCGATGCGGCCCTCGGCCATCCTCGTCAACGTCGCGCGCGGAGCGCTCATCGACGAGCGGGCTCTCGTCGAGGCACTTGCAGCCGGGCGCCTGCGGGGCGCCGGGCTCGACGCGTTCGCCTCCGAGCCGACTTCCGGCCGACAGCCCGCTCTGGCGACTGCCGAACGTGCTGGTCACGCCACACAGCGCGTCGTTCCAGCGCGACTACTGGGAACCTGCGGTCCGGCTGTTTCTGGATAATATGGGCCGGTTCCGCCGGGGCGAGCCGCTCGTGAACGTGGTGGACCCGGTGCTCGGGTACTGAGATCAACGTGACCAGAGAAACGGATTCCGACATTCCGGAGCTGCCGCGCACGATCGCGGCGCTGCCGTTCTTCGTGCGCGGACGGTTCCCGCGCGCCGATCTGGTCGGACGCTGCCAGGGCGACCGGGTCCTCACGACGAGCGCCGCCGAGCTGGTCGAGCAGGTCCGGGACCTGAGCCTCGGCCTGACCGGCCTGGGGATGACGCGCGGCTCGCGCGTCGCGATTCTGGCCGAGAGCCGGCCCGACTGGCTGGTCTCCGACCTGGCGATTCTCACGGCCGGCGCGGTCACGGTTCCGATCTATCCGACGCTTTCCGCAGACCAGGTCGGGTTCATTCTCAAGGACGCGGCCGTGACGCTGGCCATCGCCTCCACCGAGGCCCAATGCCGGAAGATCCTGGACGCCGCACCGGGCGTGCCGTCGCTCCGCGCGGTCGTGATGCTGGACCCTGTCGGTGCCAACGCGGCCGGCGCGGCCGTGCCGCTCTTCGCATTCGGGGACGTGGTCGCGGCCGGCCACCGGCAGATCACGGGCGGATGGGGCGTCGCGCGCGAATATCAGGACGCGGCCACGGCCGTCGAGCCCAACGACCTGGCGACCATCATCTACACCTCCGGAACGACGGCCGAACCGAAGGGCGTGATGCTCACGCACGGCAACATCCTGGCGAACCTCGAGGGCGTGCGGGCGGTCATTCCGCTCAGTCCCGAAGACACGGCCCTCTCGTACCTGCCGCTCTGCCACGCGTTCGAGCGGACGGTGTCCTACGTCTATCTGGCCAACGGCGTCTCGATGGTCTTCGCCGAGTCGATCGACATGCTCGCGCGCGATCTGCAGATGGTGCGTCCCACGGTGATGACCGGCGTGCCGCGCGTGTTCGAGAAGCTGCACGCGCGCATTCTCGCCAAAGGACAGGACGCCGGCGGCGTGAAGGCCCGCGTCTTCGCGTGGGCAGCTGGTGTGGCTCGGCGAGCCGGGCGGGCGCGCTCTCACGGCGGGCGACCGTCGGGCCTGCTGGCGATCGAGCACGCGCTCGCGGACCGGCTCGTGTTCCGGAAAGTGCGAGCAGGGCTCGGGGGCCGGCTTCGGCTGGCCGTCTCGGGCAGCGCGCCGCTGCGCCCGGACATCGGGGAGTTCTTCCTTGGCATGGGGCTGCCGATCATCGAAGGGTACGGTCTGACCGAGACGGCGCCGGTGCTCACCGTGATGCCGCTCGATGACATCCGCTACGGGACCGTCGGGCGTCCGCTCTCGAACGTCGAGCTTCGCATTGCCAACGACGGGGAAGTGCTGGCGCGGGGCCCGAACGTGATGGCCGGCTACTACAACCGCCCCGGCGAGACCGAGGCGGTGCTTGCCGGCGGATGGTTCCACACGGGCGACATCGGCGCGATCGACACGGACGGCTACCTGGCGATCACCGATCGCAAGAAGGAGATCATCGTCACGTCCGGCGGCAAGAAGATCGCGCCCCAGCCGATCGAAGAAGCGCTTCGGTCTCATGACTTCGTGGCCGAGGTCGTGGTCATCGGCGAGCAGCGGCATTTCCCGTCGGCGCTCGTCGTGCCGGATCTGGCCGTGCTGTCCCGCCGATTCGGCCAGCCGGCGCCGGCCGACCTGGCCGCCGCCGAATCGCTCGTCACGCGCACCGATGTACGGGAACTGGTCCAGGCGGCCATCGACGAGCTCAACACGAGGCTGGCCCAGTTCGAGCGCATCAAGCGCTTCTCGCTGCTGCCCACGGCGTTTTCGATCGAGGGCGGCGAGCTCACGCCGACGCTGAAGGTCAAGCGGCGCGTGATCGAGGAGCGCTACCGCGCGGTCATCGACGCCTTGTACGCGCAGTAGGCACGCCCTGTGCCGTCACGCTCACCGCGGGTCGGACGCCGGTGGAGGCTCGAGGTGGATCACGACGTCGCTCAGGCTGGGAAACGCCTGCATCAGGCGGTCCTTGACCAGGTGAGACAGCGCGTGCGCCTCGTCGAGGCGCATGTCCGGCGGAAACCAGACGTGCAGGTCGAGGAAGGCGTGGTCTTCCGACCCGCGCGTGCGAATCTGGTGGCAGCCCACGGCCTCCGGGACGGTCGCCACCACGCGCCGGATGTCGGCCGGGTCGAGCACAGCCCGGTCGGCGAGGACGTCCGAGGCCTGGCGGGCGATCTCGTAGACGGCACGCCCGATGAACACCGCCACCGCCAGCGCCACGAGCGGATCGAGAATGGGCCAGCCCAGCTTCACGCCGACGAGCGCGGCGATGACCGCGAGCGACGTGAAGACGTCGCTCCTCGTGTGGTGCGCATCGGCGGCCAGCACCTCGCTCTTCAGCGCCCGCGCCGCGTTCGATTCGTAACGGACCACGAAGAGATTGACGACGAGCGTGCCCACCATCACGACGAAGCTCAGCGCATTGACGGTGATGGGGCGCGGCGTGCCGAGCCGAAAGACGGCGGCCTCGACGATCTGCACGAGCGCGACGAGCAGGAACACGAGGATGGCGACCGCCGCGAGCGTTTCGAACTTGCGGTGGCCGTACGGATGCGACGAGTCTGCCGGCTGGCGGGCCGCCCGCACGCCGACGAGTCCCACCACATTCGACACCGAGTCGGTCAGCGAATGCACGCCGTCGGACAGGATGCTGACGGCGCCCGACCAGGCCCCGAAGCCTATCTTGGCGACGGCGACGCCGACGTTCAGCAGAAGGACGTTCACCAGCACGCGGGCCTGACGCCGCGCGCGTGCGCCGTCGCCGGACGGCGGCCTCAGAAGATCCGCGCTTCGCTCACCGGCCACCATCGCAACTGCACCTTGCCGATGATGTACTTTTTCGGCACGTACTGCCAGATACGGCTGTCGGAGCTGTTGTTGCGATGGTCGCCCATGACGAAGTAGTAGCCCTCCGGCACCTGGAGGGGGCCCCACGTGTCGCTCGAGCGGTACTCTCCGGGAATGAAGTCGTCGTCGAGCGGGACGCCGTTGCGGTACACGATGCCGTCCATGCTCTTGAGCGTGTCGTTCGGCTCGCCGACGACGCGCTTGACGAACGACTTCTCGGGATCGAGCGGGTAGTAGAGCATGACGATGTCGCCCACCTGCGGAGCGTGCATGCGGTAGGCGAGCTTGTTGACGATGAGACGGTCCTGGTCTTCGAGCGTCGGCGCCATGCTCTGGCCTTCGACGCGGGCCACCTGGAACCCGAACGTGACGATGAGTGTCGCGTAGACGGCTGCCGAGAGCAGGGTCTTGAACCAGGCCACCAGTTCCTCACCGATGCGCGACAGGGCGGCCTCGGGGTTCACGGCCTTGCGGGCCGGGACGGCCCCCCCGTCCTGCGCCAGCCGCCGACGCCACGCCTCAGGCTCGTTCCCGGTGTCGGCCGAGCCTGCCGGTGCCGGCGGGGCCGCGCGATGCTCAGCCGGCCGGAACGCGTACGGTTCCGGCACGGGCAGATCCGCCGGCCGGGCGCCGGCATCGGTCGTTGCCGGTCCGGAGGCCTCGATCCCCGGTCCGCCTAGAGCTGCAGATACTCCCGGAGCCGCCGGGTCTGGGCCCGGCTGACCGGTATCTCCGTGCCCTTCGGGTCTTTCATCTTGAGGAGGTAATTCCTGCTGAACCAGGGGACAATCTCCTTGATCTTCGTGATGTTCACGAGATGCGACCGGTGGACCCGCCAGAACACCGCCGGGTCGAGCCGGGTCTGCAACTCGTCCAGTGTCCTATAGTTGGACGTTCCCGTCACCGTGTTAGTTACCACGAGAATGGCCTCCTCGACCAGCGAGGCGTGAATCACCTCGTCGGCCTGGACGAGCACGAACCGCTCCCCGGTGCGGATGGCGAGCTGGTCGCGCCGGCCCTGCCTGGCCTGGACGGCCTCGATCACTCGTTCGAGATCTTCGGCCGAGAGCGGCATCTTCGAGACCTGTTCGGAGGTTCGGCGCCGCCGAACGCGGTCGAGCGTCTGTTCGAGCCGGGCGGCATCGATCGGCTTGAGGACGTAGTCGACGGCGTTGACCGAAAACGCCTCGACGGCGTAGTGGTCGAAGGCCGTCACGAACACGACCTGCGTGACCATGTCGGCTGCGATGAGGCGGCGGGCCACCTCGAACCCGGTGAGACCGGGCATCTGCACGTCAAGAAAGACCACGTCGGGGCGCAGTTCCCCTGCCATCCGCAGGGCCTCGACGCCGTTGGCGGCCTGGCCGACGACCGTCACGTCGTCGGTCCGGTCGAGCAGGAAGCAGAGTTCCTCCCGCGCCAGCTGTTCGTCATCGACGACGAGCGTCCTGATGGCGGTCATGGTCAGGCGCTCGCCGGCTCGGAGACGAGCAGTTCCGGAATCTCGATGCGGATCGACGTGCCGTGGCCCACTTCGCTTTCGACCTTCAGCTGGTAGTTGGCGCCGTAGATCACGCTCAGCCGTTCGTTGACGTTTCTGAGGCCGATGCCGTGGTCGGCCGGCGAGGCGAGCCGCTCGGCCGGCATGCCGACGCCGTTGTCGATGACTTCGATCACCGTGTGGCCGGCGCGGTGAGACGCGCGGATGAGAATGCGGCCCTCGCCGAGCTTCCGGCTCAGGCCGTGCTTGATGGAGTTTTCGACGAGCGGCTGCAGGATCATGCTCGGCACGATGAGGTCGAGGCTCGACGCGTCGACGGCCTTCTCGACGACGAGCGACGGCCCGAATCTCACGCGCTCGATGTCGAGGTACTCGTCGACCGCCTCGAGTTCCTCGCGGAGGGACACGAAGTGCTCCTGGCTGCGCAGCAGCCGCCGCAGCAGGCCCGAGAGCCTGACGATGAGCACGCGGGCGGTTTCGGGCTGCGACCGGATCAACGACGAGATGGAGGTGAGCGTGTTGAACAGGAAGTGCGGATTGATCTGATTCGCGAGCGCCTGCACGCGCGCCGTCATCAGGAGCTTCTCCTGTTCCGACAGCCGGTGCTCGATCCGCGCGCTGTTCCAGATCTTGATGGGGATGGCGACGCCGAGCACGGTCGTGAGCAGCACAAGGAGCGTCATCCACGAGAGGCCCGACCCGGCGCCGGGACTGAGGTAGAAGAGCCGGTCGGCTCCCCATCTGGCCCCGACCGCCTGGCGAATCAGCTCGAGCAGCACTGGCGCCGTCACGAGGATCATCTGCCAGTCGAGCGACAGCCGGCGCACGAGGCGCCACACCGACAGGTGGAGCTTGGTGACGAAGAACGGCGAGAAGCGCCAGATCTGGTCCTTCGGACAGATTTCCCGCAGGCCGCCACCGGCAAAGCCGCAACCGACGGCGAACGGGAGCGCCCCGTACTCGCCGGCGAACATGGGTGGAAGCCCGACGGCCGCGCCGACGATCGCGCCGGCATAGGGGCCCGCGATGAGACCGGCCAGGTACGAGCCTGAGAGTGTCAGGTCGGTGGCGTCGTAGCTGAGCAACAACCGGGCCGCCACGCCGGCCGTGAGCGGCACCCCGAACCCGGCGGCGAAGATGAGCCGCTCAGGCCAGTCCCGTTTTTCGGTGAGGAGAATGCGGCGAAACCAGCCGAAGCGCACGAGCATCGTGGCAAGCGTGGCGGCGACGGCCAGCTTGACGATGAGCGTGACGAGCAGATAGTGCTCGGCAGAAAGTGATCGGGCTCCGGTCTCCATTCAGCCCAGCCGCTAACTATAGCACCGAGTTGGAGATGCCCTGACGGTCGGCCGCGGGCTCCGGGGCCTTTTGGTATGATGTCGGGATGATTCGTCCGCTCTTCGTTGGCTTTGCCACCACCCTGAAGCACATGTTCCGCAAGCCGGTGACCGTCAACTATCCGGACGAGAAGTTGCCGGTGTTCCCGAAGTACCGGGGCAAGCAGGTGTTGATGCGCGACGAGAACGGCCTCGAGAAGTGCGTTGCCTGCGGCCTGTGCGCGGTGGCGTGCCCGGCCGACGCCATCTATCTCGAGGCGGCCGAAAACGACGGCACCGCTGCCGCCGGTCCGCGGTACGCCAGCATCTACCAGATTCACAAGACCCGCTGCATCTTCTGCGGCTACTGCGAGGAAGCCTGCCCGGTCTCGGCCATCTTCATGGGGAAGGACTACGAGCTGGCCGTCTACAGCAAGGACGACTTCATCTGGGACAAGCAGGACCTGCTCGTCCCGGCCGCCGAGGCGGTTCCGGCCGCCCGGTAGGGGACGGGACGCCCCACGATGCCGGGGTTTCTCGAGACCCTCGATTCCCGCGTGCTCGTCGCCGACGGCGCGATGGGGACCATGCTCTATGCGCGCGGCATCTTCCTGAACCGCTGCTTCGACGAGCTGAACCTCACCGAGCCTGACCTGGTGGCGGAGGTGCACGAGGCCTACGTGCGGGCCGGCGCCGACGTCATCGAGACGAACACCTTCGGTGCGAACCGGTTCAAGCTGCTGCACTTCGGACTGGCCGACAAGGTGGCGAGCATCAACCGGCAGGGAGCCCGGATCGCCCGGCATGCGGCACGCGACCGGGCGTTCGTGGCCGGTTCGATCGGGCCGCTCGGCGTGCGGATCGAGCCGTGGGGGCGCACCGGAGTGGACGAGGCAGCCGTGGCGTTCCGCGAGCAGGCCGCCGCGCTCGCCGAGGGCGGCGTGGACCTCTTCATGCTCGAGACCTTTCGCGACCTGAACGAGCTCGTGGCAGCGATCGGCGCGGTCCGTAGCGTCTCGGCGCTGCCCATCGTCGCGCAGATGTCGACCGAGGAGGACGGCAACACGCTCGACGGCGTTCCGCCCGAGCGGTTCGCCAGGGAGCTGGAGCGTGCCGGCGCCGACGTGATTGGCGTCAATTGCGCGGTCGGGCCTGCCGCGATGCTCGAGACTGTCGAGACGATGGCCCGGCTCAGCCGGATGCGGCTGTCGGCCCAACCGAACGCCGGCCGGCCCCGAGACGTGGAAGGCCGGAACCTGTACCTCTGCTCGCCGGACTACATGGCCAGCTACGCCCGCCGGTTCATCGGCGCCGGCGTGCGCCTGGTCGGCGGGTGCTGCGGCACGACGCCCGACCACATCCGGCAGATCGCGGTGGCGGTGCGAACCATCGAACCGGGCCGGTCGCGCCTCACCGGGTCGGCCGAGGGTGAGGCCGGACCGACCGGGGCGGGCGCCTCGGCCGTGCCGCTGGCCGAGAAGTCGGCACTGGCGAAGGCTCTCTCGGACGGGACGTTCGTGGTCGTGCCCGAGATCGCCGCCCCGCGCGGTCTCGACCTCTCGGGTCCCCTCGACCAGGCCCGTCGCTTCCGGGAGCTCGGAGCGACGGCCGTGAACGTTCCCGACTATCCGAAGTCCGGGGCCCGGGCGAGCGCGCTCGCACTGGCCGTGCTCATCGAGCGGCAGGCGGGCATTGAGGCGCTTCTTCACTACTCGTGCCGTGATCGGAACCTCATGGGCATGCAGTCGGACCTGGTCGGCGCCCACGCGCTCGGCCTGCGCAACGTCCTGCTGACGACGGGCAGCCCCGCGCCGAGAACGACGTACGCGGACGCCACATCCGTGTTCGACGTCGACGCGATCGGCCTCATCAACATGGTCGTCCGACTCAACCACGGGCAGGACGTGAGCGGCCAGCCGATCGGCGAGCCGACCCGCTTTCACGTGGGCGCTGCAACCAGTCCTTTCAGCCCGGTGCCGGAAGCCGAATGGCGGCGCCTCACACACAAGGTCGAATCGGGCGCGGAATTTCTGGTGACGCCCCCCGTACTCGACGTGGACGCGTTCGGGCCGTTGCTCGATCGGCTGCGCCAGACTGGCCTGCCCGTGCTCGCGGGCGTGGCCGCACTCGAGGGCGTCCGGCACGCGGAGTTCCTTGCGAGCGAGATTCCCGGCGTCAAGCTGTCGGACGCGTTGCTCGATCGCCTGAAGGCGGCCGACGATGAGGCCGAGGAGGCGCTGGCGGCCACGCTCGACATCATCGCGCGGCTGCGCGATCGGGTGGCCGGCATCCAGGTGACGAGCTTCCACGGGTCGGCCGCCACGGCCGAACGGTTGCTTGGCCGGCTGTTTGGAGACAAGATGCCCCGTGACGCCGCCAAGGAGGCACATGCCTGACGCCAGTAACGGCTCCAGCCTTCGGGAACATGTGCTGCTCTTCAGCCGGTTTCTGCGCAGCCCGCGGACGGTCGGCGCGCTCTCGCCGAGTTCCCGTGCCGTCGCCCGCGCCATCGCCGGCCAGATTCGGCCAGGGCACAACCGCAGGATTGTGGAGCTCGGGCCGGGAACCGGGGCGTTGACGTGCGAGATCATCGGGAAGCTCGGTGCCGACGACCGGCTGCTGGCCGTCGACATCGATCCGGAGTTCGTGAGGCAGCTTCAGGGGCGTTGGCCGACGCTCGAAACCGTGTGCGGATCGGCCGCGCGGCTCCATGAAATCGCCGTCGAACATGGGATGGAGTCGGCCGACCACATCATCTCCGGCCTGCCATTTGCGACCCTGCCGGTGGTGGTGACCAACCAGATCCTCAAGGCCGTCGAGCGCACGCTGCGTCCCGGCGGGATGTTTACGACCTTCCAGTACACCCACGCGTTCCCGCTCTCGACGAGCGTCGCGTTTCGCCGGCAGATGACCGCACTGATGGGCGCCGAGCCCGAGCGCCGCCTCGTGGTCCGTAACGTGCCGCCGTGCTTCGTGCTGACGTGGCGGCGGGCGAGCGGAACGTCAGGACCGCGCGCCTAGCCGGTCGAGCCTCGCGCCAGATCCAGCACAGCAGCCGACGCCCGTGCGGCGCCATCGGTCGGCGGACGTTCCGGCGGGGCCGGAAGTCCGACGACGGTCTCGAGCGCAGAACGCCAGCGGCCGGAGCGCAGGTCCTCTCGACTGATGAACCCAGACCGCAGGTAGCGGGGAAGGGCCGCCACGAGCACGTCGTATTCCCGAAAGGCGCCGCGCGACGTGTACAGCATGGCCGTGCCGGCGGCAATGGCGTCTGCGATGATGCCGTAGCCCGGTTTTGTCACCACCACATCCGACGCCGCCACGAGGTCTATGTACCGGCAGTACCCCTCCTCGAAGGCACGCTCGTCGACACGCACGATCCGGCGGCGATCGGTCTGGAGAACCGCGTCGGGCACGTGATCGGTCGTGACAATTGTCCAGTCGTCGAGGCAGTCGATGTCCGCGAAGCTGAGGTTCGGCAGGCCGTAGCCGCCGAACGACAGCAACGCGACGGGTCTGGCGGGATCGAGCCCGAAGTACCGGCGCGTGTCGGCGCGGTCGCGTGTGGGCCGACGCGCGATGAAGGGGATGGGCCTCACGTCCGCCATATGCGCGAACCCGCCCGAGAGAGGCAGGCGCAGTGCCAGCGTCGCGTGTCGGTATGCCGTGCGGATGAGGGTGAGGACATCCGGTGCGTCGTCGAAGCCCGGATGCGCTTCGTAGATCCAGTCCCACGTGAAGTTGGCGATGGCGACCGATGGCGCGCCGAGCGCGCGGGCCACGTCGAACGCGAGTGGCGGGATGTCGCCGACGACCACCTGCGGGCGCGTGCCTGAAAGGGCGGCGGCCTCGGCGCTGACCACGGCCTCCCAGTCGCGGTGGAACGCCCGAGCGTCCTCGACGGTTCGCGCATCGTCATGGTCGAGACTGGTGATCTGGGCGATGCCTGAGTCGCAGGCGCCGGGTCTGAGCTCGGTCGCGACCGTGAGGCTGCGTCGCAGCAGGTCCGGACTCACGGCGGTCCGGAGGATGATCCGGGCGTCTGGAGCTGCCGCTCCGATGGCGTTGATGACCTCGACTTGTCGGGAGGCATGACCGAATCCGTGGCCGGAAACGTAGAAGACGATCGTCACCGCGCTCGACCTGTTAGGATGGCCTGAGGTGCGCGAGGCCGTGACGCCCGACGCGCTGTCCTATCATATGAAGCATATGTCGTCTGCCGCGAGGATTGCGGCGTTCGCGGCCGTCCTGGCGATGTGCCTGGCTGCGGCTCCGATGTCGACGGGTCTGCAGAGCGGCCGCGCCGCCGGTCCGGTCGCCGCCGTGCGCGCCGCGCTTGCGCAGGGCGATCTGCCCGCCGCGCGCAGTGCCGCCGCCGCGGCGACCGGCGCCGAGGCCGAGCTGGGATCGGCGCTCGTCGATCTGTTCGTCGGTCGCGAGAGCCAGGCTCGCGAGCGCCTCATGCCGCTGGCTCGTGCGAACCCTCTCGGCGAGGCAGCGCTCGAACTGGGGCTTCTGGAACTGCGGCAGGGCAACCGCGCCGAGTCCGCCCGTTGGCTCAATCCTCTGGCCGCCGTCCGCCAGTTCTCGACACCCGACGACTACCTGCGCCTGGCGCGTGCGGCTCGCGGCATCCGCGAGTTCTTCCTCGCGAACGATGCGTTCCAGCGCGTAGCCGAGGTGCCGCGTGCGGACATCCAGACCGCGTGGGCGGATTTGTTCCTCGTCCGGCATCAGGTGGGTGACGCCGCGACGAGCTACCGGTCAGCACTCGAGGCGGATGCGCGGTGGGTGCCGGCCCATCTCGGGATGGCCCGGGCGCTTGCCAATGACGATCCGGGAGCCGCTGCCGAGGCACTCGAGGCCGCCCGGAAGATCGCGCCCGACCACCCGGACGTGTGGCTGATGACCGCGGAGCGGCGGCTGGCCGACGAAGACTTCGAGGGCGCGCTCGAGGCACTCGATCGCGTGGCGGCCGTCCGCGCCGGTTCGATCGAAGAGGCCTCGCTCCGGGCCGCGGTCGCCTACGCCGATCGGCGCCTCGACGAGGTCGAGCCGCTCATCGCGCGCGCGACCGCCATCTATCCGGCTTCGGCCCTCGCGTTCCGCCTCGTTGGCCAGGAAGCCGCCCGCGACTATCGGTTCGACGACGCGGCCGGGTATGCCCGGCGCGGCGTGGAACGGGATCCCGACGATGCCGATGCGCAGGCCGAGCTGGGGTTGTACCTGCTGCGGAGCGGCGAGGAGTCCGACGCGCGCGTCGCCCTCGAATGGTCCTACAGCCTCGACAAGAGCGACCCGCTCACCGTGAACCTCCTGCGGATGCTCGACTCGCTCGACGGCTTCACCCGGGTGGAGCAGGGCGACCTGGTGTTCAGGTTCGATCCGAAGGAGGCAGCGGTGCTCGGCCCGTACGCCCTTCCGCTTGGCCAGGAGGCGTATGAGACGTTCGTGCGCCGCTACGGATTCACGCCGAAGGGCCCCATCCTCATCGAGGTGTTCCCGGTTCACGACGACTTCGCGGTCCGCACGCTGGGACTGCCGGGCCTGGTCGGGGCGCTGGGTGCGTGTTTCGGTCGCGTGATCGCGATGGACTCGCCGCAGGCGCGGCCGCCAGGCACGTTCAGCTGGCACGCCACGCTCTGGCACGAGATGGCGCACGTCTTCACGCTCCAGCTCTCCGACTACCGCGTTCCACGCTGGCTCACCGAGGGGATCTCGGGGTACGAGGAGCATCGGCGGCAACCCGCCTGGGGCCGGGAACTCAACCTCGAGTTCGCGCACGTGCTCGCGCAAGGCAAGACGTTCGGCGTGAAGCGTCTGCCCGAGGCGTTCAAGCGACCGGAGACCTTGTCGCTCGGCTACTTCGAGGCGTCGCTCGTCGTCGAACACCTCGTGGACCAGCACGGCGACGAGGGCCTGCGGCGCCTGCTTGGTGCCTATGCCGACGGTGCGACCGACGAGGACGCGTTCGGCAAGGCCTTTGGCACGACGATCGACGCGGCCGACGCGTCCTTCAAGACGTTCGTCGACGCCCGTTACGGCCCGCTCGCGAGGGCCATGGCTGAGCCTGCGTCGCGGATCGCGCCCGACGACCTGCCGGCACTGCGTGCCCGCGCCGAAGCCGCACGTGAGAACTTCAGCAGCCAGGTCGCCTACGGGCAGGCCCTCTTCAGGATGGGCGACTTCGACCGTGCCATCGAGCCTCTCGAACTGGCGGCCCGGCTCGCGCCCCAGGCGTCGGGCGACGGCAGCCCGCGGGCACTTCTTGCGCAGATCTTCGAGAAGCGCGGAGACTTGTCCCGGGCGCGACGCGAGTGGCGCCTGTTGCTCGAGCACGACCACACGAACGTGGCGGCCGCCCGGCGGCTGGCGGCGCTCTCCGAGGAGCCCGGCAGCGAAGAGGACCTCGAGTACGGCCTGAGGCTGACCGCTGACCTCGACCCCTTCGACGCCGATTCTCACGCGCGCCTGGGCCGACTGCTGTTCGACCGAGGGCGTCACGCCGAGGCCCTCGTCGAGTTCGAGGTGGCCCTGGCCCTCGGTCCGGCCAACCTGGCCGAGGCGCACGCCGACGCCGGCGAAGCGTTGCTGAAACTGGGTCGCCGCGAGGAGGCCCGGCGCGAAGCGCTGGCCGCGCTCAGGGTGGCGCCCACCTACGCGCGCGCGCAGGACTTGCTGCTGCTCGCCATCGGAAAGCAGGAGTGATGCGCACGTTCACGCCATCGATCGGACGGTCCCGGTGCGTCGCACTCGTCGCGGCCGGTGCAGCGGTGCTGTTCCTCGTGCCGCGACCCGCCCTCGCCCAGGGCACGCGGCACGCCGTGCTCGTGCAGGGGGCATCGGGCGAGCCGCAGTACGCCACACTCCATCGGGGGTGGCTCGATCGGCTCGCCGGCGTGCTGCGTGACGAGCTTCGGTTCGACGAGTCGTCGCTCACCGTGCTGGCCGAGCGCGCCGCCGAAGGCGAGGAGCGCGCGACGGCCGACGCGGTCAGGGCCGTGCTGGGCCGGCTCGCGGGCGCGGCCGGGCCAGACGACCTCGTGTTCGTCATGATGATCGGCCACGGAAGCGGTGTGGGGGCGGACGCCAAGTTCAACCTGGTCGGGCCGGACCTCACCGCGGCCGAGTGGAAGGCGCTGCTCGATCCGATTCAGGCGCGCCTCGTCGTCGTCGATGCGACGAGCGCGAGTTTTGGTTTTCTCGAGACCCTCGCCGCACCCGGACGAGTGGTCATCACGGCGACCAACAGTCCGGCGCAGCGCTATCACACGGTGTTTCCCGACGCGTTCATCGACGCGCTGACGGCCAAGGCGGCCGACCAGGATCAGAACGACCGCATTTCGATGCTCGAGGCGTTCACGTTTGCGTCGCGGCTGGTTGCCCAGCACTACGAGCAGGCGGGAACGCTCGCGACCGAACATGCGGCGCTCGACGACACCGGTGGGGGCGCAGGCCGGAAGGCAGGCGAGGAGGGGGAAGACGGCGCGGTGGCCGAGGCCACGTATCTCGATACCGTGGCCGCCCCGACGTCGGCCGATCCCGAAGTCCAGAAACTGCTCCTTCGCCAGCAGGCGCTCACAGGCGAGCTCGATGCCCTCAAGCGCCGGCGTCCCACGATGACGTCCGAGGAGTACGAGCGGGAATTCGAGCGGCTGGCGACGGAGCTCGCCGTCGTGTCGCGCGAGATTCGACAACGCGGCGGCGGGTAGCCCGTTCTGGTCAGACGTTCCACCACTCCACCCGGAGGCGCTCCGGGCGGCGGAGAACCCAGACGAGCGTCAGGCCTGCGAGGGCCCCGCCCGCGTACGTCCAGAACGCCGCGTCGCCTGCTGCTCCAAGCGGCCGGGCCAGTCCTCCGAGGAGTTGAAGCGCGAGCCACACTCCAAGGAAGAAGAGCGCCGGCAGCTCCACGACATCCCGAGCGACGACGAAGATGGGGACGAGCACCAGAATGCGCGATCGCCGGAACAAGGCAAGGTATGCGGCCATGACGGCCGCGACGGCCCCACCGTCGCCGACGACCGGCGTGAGCGAGGCCGGGTGCGCCCAGGTTTCAGCGAGGGCGGCGACGAGGCCACCGGCGACGTAAAGCAGGAGGAACCTGGCATGGCCCAGGCGGTCCTCGACGCTCCGGCCCAGGATCCAGAGCGCGAGGGCGTTACTGCCGGCGTGAACGGCGCCGGAATGGACGAAGAGTGACGTGAAAGCCGACGTCCAGGAGAAAGCGGCCGGCACGATGCCCCACGTGTGGTAGAAGCGGGCAGCCGCCGGCTCGTCACGCGCCAGCGCCAGCTGCGCGAGGAACACGAGCCAGCTCAGGCCGACGAGCGCCGCCGTGACGTACGGGACGGTGCGTGACGGGACGACGTCGCGGAGCGGGATCATCGAGGGCTGGGGCAGTATAGAGCCAGCTGGAGCGCGATCGGATGCAGTGCAGAGCGTGTGGAACCGAGATCGCCGAGAAGGCCATCGTGTGCTTCCGTTGCGGGGCCGCGACGCTCGACGTGGGGCGGCCGCCGGCCCCGACCGCGCGCCGGTCCCCCGGCCCGCCGGTCGGGTGGGTCGTCGCGGCTTTCTTTGGCCTCCTCGTCGGGGTTTCGGCCGCGGTCGTCACCTTCGACGGGACGTGGCCGCGGGCGGTGGCACTCGGCCTCGGAGGACTGGCTGGTGGCCTCCTGTGGTGGTTCCTGCGGGGGGTGGGGCGCAGGCGGCGAGTAGGGTAGACTGACAGGCTGAACGATGGCAGATTTCCGGCTGCAAGTGAGGGACCTACTGGGGGAACGCGTCGTACCGCTCGACCAGTTCCCGTTCTCGATCGGGCGGCGCGAGACGAACGTCCTGCGCCTGGGCGGAAGCGAAGTCTCGCGGGAGCACGCCGAGATCCTCTCCGATGGCGGCCAGTTCCGGTTGCGAGATCTGCAGTCACGCTACGGCACGTTCGTCAATGGCGAGCCGGTGACCGACTGCGCGCTCAAGGCCGGCGACCAGATACGCCTGGGCCGTGGTGGCGGGGCCGATCTGGTCCTGATGCGCGCCGATGACACGTCGCAGAGCTTCTCGGGGCGATCGACGACGGGCGCGCGCGACGACCTGCGTCAGATGACGGCGCTGCTCGAAGGGTTCCGGGCGCTCGGCGCCGGACGCGTGCTGCAGGACGTGCTCGAGCTCGTGCTCGATGCCGCGCTGGAAGTGTCGGGCGCCGAGCGCGCCTTCATCATGCTCGCCGAGACCGGCGGCAAGCTCGAGTTCAAGCTCGCGCGCAGCCGGGGGAAGAAGCCCCTGACCGGCCGCACCTTCGCGACCAGCCAGAAGATCCCCGAGGAAGTGTTCACGACGGGCAAGACGCGGGTGGTCGCCGACCTGCTCGACGGCGGACACGCCGACGTGCACATGGGGACCGTGGCGCTCGGCATCCGGCACGTCGTGTGCGTGCCGCTCAATCTCGTGCAGTACTTCGAGTCGGCCGAGTCGCAAACCGGAGGACCGGCGCATTGGCGTGCTGTACCTCGACAGCCGCGAGCGGGGCACGTTCCTGACCGACGCGACGCGCGTGGCGCTCGAGACGCTCGCGGCCGAGGCCTCGGTGGCGATCGAGAACGCGCGGCTCTACCGCGAGAAGCTCGAGAAGGCCAAGATGGAACAGCGAGATGCGCATCGCGGCCGAGATCCAGCAGGCGCTGCTGCCCAATCCGCTCGTCACGGCCGGCTTCGTCGAAGCCGCCGCGTCGAGCATCCCGTGTCGCTCGATCGGGGGGGACTTCTTCGACTACCTGGACGAGGGCGGCGAGCGCTTCGGTTTCACGCTCGGTGACGTGTCGGGCAAGGGGCCGCCGGCCGCGCTGATGAGCGCGCTCATGCAGGGCATGTTCTCGGCCCACGTGAAATTCGCCGACGGACCGGCATCGGCCGTGACGACGATGAACAAGGCGCTGTGCCGCCGGGGGCTCGAGTCGCGCTTCGTGACGCTGATGTTCGGGGCCATCAGGGCCGACGGGCAGATGACGTATACGAACGCCGGACACAACCCGCCCTTCATCGTGGGGGCCGGGGGCGTGCGCCGGCTCGAAGTGGGCGGTCCGGTCGTGGGCCTGCTGGAGTTTGCGCCCTACGATCAGGAGACGGTGACGCTCGCGCCTGGCGACACGGTGGTCATCTTCAGCGACGGCGTGTCCGAGGCGCTCAACGCCGCCGGTGAGGAGTACGGCGACGATCGGCTGCAGGCGGTCGTCGAGAGTGCCGGGCCAGTGCCCGCCTCCGAAATCGTCGACCGCGTCGTGGCCGAGGTCAGGACGTTCACGAAGGGGGCGCCGCAGAGCGACGACATCACCGTGATGGTGATCCGTTATCGGGGAACAGGGCAGTAGATGCACCCGCTCATCTACGACTGGAATACCGTGGGCGGCGCCGGCGCCGGGCCGCCGGTCATGCTCGACGACGAGACGCTGCGCGACGGCCTGCAGTCGCCGTCGGTGCGGACGCCGAGCATCGAGCAGAAGGTCCGTATCCTGCACCTCATCGACGCGCTCGGCATCGAGACGGCCGATATCGGCCTGCCCGGCGCGGGCCCGCACGTGGCCGCCGACGTCGAACGGCTGGCGCGCGAGATCGTGGACCAGAAGCTCGGCGTGCGCGCCAACTGCGCCGCGCGCACGGTCATTGCCGACATCACGCCGGTCGTCGATATCTCAGAGCGTGTCGGCATGCCGATCGAGTGCTGCACGTTCATCGGCTCGAGCCCGATCCGCCAGTACGCCGAGGACTGGACACTCGATCGCCTGCAGCGGTTGACGGAGGAGGCCGTACGATTCGCCGTGGCGCAGGGCCTTCCGGTGATGTACGTCACCGAGGACACGACGCGCGCGGACCCCGACTCGCTGCGCGCCCTGTACTCGACGGCCATCCGTGCCGGCGCCTCGCGCCTCTGCATCGCCGACACGGTGGGCCACGCGACCCCGGCCGGCGCGGGCGCCGTGGTGCGGTTCGTTCAGTCGGTCGTCGATGAATGCGGCGGCGGCGTCGGCATCGACTGGCACGGCCATCGCGACCGCGACCTCGCGGTGGGCAACGCGCTCGCGGCCTGGAGCGCCGGTGCCACGCGGATCCACGGCGCCGCCATCGGCATCGGCGAGCGAGTCGGCAATACGCCGATGGACATGCTGCTCATCAATTTCGTGCTGATGGGCCAGCGGATCGCCGACCTCACGAAGCTTCCTGAGTACTGCGAGCTCGTGTCGGAGGCGACAGGCGTGCCTATCCCCCACAACTACCCGGTCGTCGGCGAGGACGCCTTCCGTACGGCCACCGGCGTCCATGCAGCGGCAGTCATCAAGGCGTATCGGAAGGGCGAGCCCGAGCTGGTCGATGCCGTCTACTCGGGCGTGCCCGCGAGCCTCGTCAGCCGCGAGCAGCGGATCGAGGTGGGGCCGATGTCGGGCAAGTCGAACGTCGTCTACTGGCTGGAACGGCGCGGCATCGAGGCCACCGACGAGCGGGTCGATCGCGTGTTCGCTGCCGCCAAGGCCGCGAGCGGTACCCTCACCGAAAGCGAGATTCGCAGTCTCCTCACAGACAGCGTGCGACACTGAATCTGGGATCTGGGATCTGGGATCTGGGATCGAAGGGCATCTACTGATCTGGCGATCTGGGGATCCACACTGAGCTGAGCCGTGCCGCGCCGGCGCGATTCGGCGCCTCCGATTACCAGATCACCAGATCACCAGATGCCCTTCGATCCCAGATCCCAGATCCCAGATTCAGCGAAGCAGATGGGCTTCGATCTTCGGCAGGCTCGCGACGAGGACGTCTCCGACGGCCTGGAGGCTGCGGGCCGAGAGCTTGTCGATCGTATCGGCCGCCGTGTGCCAGGGGGCGTAGTCGAGGTCGATGATGTCGACCGCATCCACGCCTGCCTCGAGAAACGGCCAGTGGTCGTCCTCGATGAGCGTCTCGAGCTCCGGGAACATGGCCCGGTGGCCGAGCTCGCCGGCCGTGGCCCAGATGATGTCCTTCAGCCAGGCGGTGGAGCGTGATTCGCGAAAGAACCTGGCGTCGCGCTCGGCGATCATGTCGACGAGGATCATCGCGCGAATCGAGGCGATGCTGCCCGCATCCTGGGCCGCCTTGACGTAGTGCCGGCTGCCGTAGGTATTGTCGGGCGCCCCGGGCCTGCCGCAGTCGGTCCAGTTGGCGCAGAACGCCTCTTCACCGTCGAACCAGACGAGCTCCCAGGTGAACTCGCGCGGCCTGTCCTTGAGCACGCGCGCGAGCTCGACGAGAAACGCCGCGCTCGAGCCGCCGTCGTTGGCGCCGACGAACGGGAAGGCCCGGAACGGCTTCGTGTCGTAATGGCCGGTAAGCAGGATCTTCTCGGGTCGCCGGCCCGGCAGCCGCACGACGAGATTCGCCATCTCGACCGGGCCCTGGGGGGTCTCGGCCGTGAAGGTCTGCTCCTGCACGGTGAGCCCGATGGCCGACATCTGCCGGGTGATGTAGGCCCGGAGCTGCCGGATGCCAGGCGAGCCGGCCGGTCGCGGGCCGATCGACACGATCTTGCCCAGGTGGTCCCACGCCCGGCTGCTGTCGAACCCGGGCGCCTGCCCGGACGGGCCGGCCTGGTGGTCAGCGGCTGGTCCGGGAGCGGGAGCCGGCGCAGGCCGAGCGGCAGCCGGTTCCGGCGCCTGACGTACCGACCCGGCGCGCATCGCGAGGACTGTGACGCCCAGGGCCAGGGCCAGCGCTCCTGCTGCGCCCAGCCCCTGTGTGATGGTCCGTCTCGCCATGCGGGTGCTCCTCTCGGCTGGCGCCTACGAGCGCTTGCTGAGCGTCACGTAGTCGCGGGTGTCGGGGCCCGTGTAGATCTGACGAGGTCTCGCGATCTTCTGGTCGGCATCGCGGAGCATCTCGTCCCACTGGGCCAGCCAGCCCGCCGTTCGCGGGATCGCGAAGAGCACGGGGAACATGTCGACCGGGAAGCCCATCGCCTGATAAATCAGGCCGGAATAGAAGTCGACGTTGGGATACAGCTTGCGGCTGACGAAATACTCGTCTTCGAGCGCGATGCGCTCGAGCTCGAGCGCGATCTCGAGCAGCGGATTCTGGCCGGTGACCTCGAAGACCTGATCGGCCGTTTCCTTGATGATGCGGGCCCGCGGGTCGTACGACTTGTAGACCCGATGGCCGAATCCCATGAGCCGTCCCTCGCCCTTCTTGACCCTGTCGATGAAGGCGGGCACCTGCTTGACCGACCCGATCGCGTTGAGCATGCGAAGCACCGCTTCGTTGGCTCCGCCGTGGAGCGGTCCGTAGAGCGCGGCGGCCGCGCCGGCCAGGGCCGAGTACGGATCGGCGTTGGAGCTGCCGATGCCGCGCATGGCGCTCGTGCTGCAGTTCTGCTCGTGGTCGGCGTGCAGGATGAAGAGCACGTCGAGCGCCCGTTGCAGCACCGGGTTGGCCTCGTACTTGAGCTCCGTCATCTTGAACAGCATGTTCAGGAAGTTGCCGGTGAAGCTCAGGTCGTTGTCCGGGTAGATGTACGGCCGGCCGATGCTGTGGCGGTAGGCGTAGGCCGCGATGCTCGGGACCTTGGCGATGAGCCGGAGGATCTGCAGCCGGCGAATCTCCTCGTCGTGCACCTGCTTGGCGTCCGGATAGATCGTCGACAGCGCGCCGACCGTAGACAGGAAGATACCCATCGGGTGGGCGTCGTACTGGAAGCCGTCCATCAGCTTCTTGATGTTCTCGTGCAGCATCGTGTGAAGCGTGATGTCGTGCGTCCACTTTTCGAGCTCGGCGCGTGACGGAAGCTCGCCGAAGAGGATGAGGTACGCGGTTTCGAGAAAGGTGCTGCGCTCGGCCAGCTGTTCGATCGGGTATCCGCGGTAGAGCAGGACGCCCTTGTCGCCGTCGATGAAGGTAATGCGGCTGCGGCAGGATGCGGTGTTCTGAAACGCCGGGTCGTAGGTCATCAGGCCGAAGTCGTCAGAGCCGGCCTTGATCTGGCGGAGGTCCATCGCCTTGATGGCCCCGTCCGTGATGGGGACTTCGTACTGCTTGCCTGTGCGGTTGTCGGTGATGGTGAGTGTCTCTGTCATGGGTCTCGTCGGTGCGCTTTCAGGTCTCAGGCCCCTCGGGGACGTCCGAATCCTCGGATGGCTCGCTGGTTCCGGACGCGTCGAACGCCGGTCCGGCGGCAACCCGGTAGCCCCCGCCGAGCCACCGGCCCAGGTCGGCCATCCGGCAGCGTTCGCTGCAGAACGGACGGTACCGGGCCTCGACGCGGCGCTGCCGGCAATACACGCACACGGCAGCCTCGGCCATCCAGTTATTTTAGTCTACTCGTTCAGGTGGTGCCGTACGTCCAGGGCCGACACCATGAAGATGACGTCCTCGGCGATGTTGGTGGCATGGTCTCCGACCCGCTCGAGGTGACGCGAGACGAGGATCAGGTCGAGCGAGGGCTCGATCGTGCCCTGGTTCTGCAGCATGAACGTGAGCAGGTCACGGAACACGCGTGTCTTGAGCGCGTCGAGCTCGTCGTCCTGGTCGAGCACCTGGCGGGCGAGGGCCGTGTCCTGCCGGACGTAGGCGTCGAGCGCGTCCCGGAGCATGCTCTGGGCGATCACGGCCATGCGGGGGAGGTCGATGAGCTCCTTGACAGGCGGATGTTCCATGTATCGCCGCGCCGCCTCGGCGATGTTGACCGCCAGATCGCCCACCCGCTCGAGGTCGGTGTTGATCTTCACGGCCGCGACGATCGTGCGGAGGTCGCTCGCCATCGGTTGATGCAGCGCGAGCAGCTTGAAGGCGCGGTCGTCGATGTCGACGTGCAGCTGGTTGATCGCCGCATCGCCGCCGAGCACGCGCTCGACGACGGCGATGTCGCGGTCGACGAGACCCTTGACGGCGGCCTGAAGGCGATCTTCGGCGTAGCCGCCCATCTCGAGCAGCCGGGCCTTGAGCGTTTCGAGCTCGTCCTGGAAGTGCCGCACGTGCCGTTCGGTGGTCATGGTGGTCAGTCGCCTAGCCGAACCGGCCGGTGACGTAGTCCTCCGTCAGTTTCTCGGTTGGATTGGTGAAGATCTTCTCGGTCGGGCCGAACTCCACCAGCCTCCCCAGCCAGAAAAAAGCTGTCGCATCCGACACGCGTGCGGCCTGCTGCATGTTGTGCGTGACGATGACGATAGTGTAGTTCTTCTTGAGCTCGTAGATGAGCTCTTCAATCCGCTGGGTTGCAATCGGGTCGAGCGCCGAGGCTGGTTCGTCCATCAGCAGGATCTCCGGCTGTATGGCGAGCGCGCGGGCAATGCACAGCCGCTGCTGCTGACCGCCCGACAGGGCCAGGGCCGACTCGTGCAGCCGGTCCTTGACCTCGTCCCAGATGGCCGCGGCTCTCAGGCTCGCTTCCACGCGGCCTTCGAGCTCGCTCCGGCTCGTCGTCAGGCTGTTGATGCGGAGGCCGTAGGCGACGTTCTCGAAGATCGACTTGGGGAAGGGGTTCGATTTCTGAAAGACCATGCCGACTCGTCGCCGCAGGAGCACGACGTCGGTCGACGGGGCGTAGATGTTCTGGCCGTCGATGAGCACGCGGCCTTCCACGCGCGTGCCGCCGATGATGTCGTTCATCCGGTTGAGCGTTCTGAGGAACGTGCTCTTGCCGCACCCGGACGGTCCGATGAAGGCCGTGACGACGTTGGCGGCCATCGCGATGTTGATATCCGAGAGCGCCCGGGCATGGCCGTAGTAGAAGTTCAGGCCCGACACCTCGACCTTGGCCGGGCCGCCCGGGGCCGTGACGGGCCCGCTCGGCGTCGGCTGCACGCTGGGACGGGGAGGCGACGTCATCCGTGCCTCTTCTGGAAGCGGTCACGCAGGACGATGGCAACGGCGTTCATGGTCAGCAACAGCATCAGCAGCACGATGATACCGGCGGCGGCGTTCTCGGCGAACGCCGCCTGCGGGCGCGAAACCCAGTTGAAGATCTGAATCGGCAGCACGGTGAACGGGGAGGAGAGGCCGTCCGGGGCGAAGGGGACGAACGTCAGGGCGCCGATGGTGATGAGCGGCGCGGTCTCGCCGATGGCCCGCGAGAGCGCGAGAATCAGCCCCGTCAGGATGCCCGGCAGCGCGCTCGGGAGGACCTGGTTCCAGATCGTCTGCCACTGTGTCGCGCCGAGGGCGTACGAACCCTCGCGGAGCGACTTCGGCACCGTACGGAGCGCTTCCCGCGTCGACAGGATGACCACCGGAAGCACGAGCAGGGCGAGCGTGGCCGAGCCGGCGAGCACGCTCTTGCCGAGACCCATGGCCCGGACGAACAGGCCGAGACCCAGCAGGCCGTAGATGATCGACGGCACGCCGGCGAGGTTGGTGATGTTGATCTCGATCAACCGGGAGAGCCGCCCCCGCGTGCCGTATTCCTCGAGGTAGATCGCCGCGGCGATGCCGAGCGGCACGGCAAGCGCCGCCGTCGTCAGCATGACGTAGAGCGTGCCGACGAGCGCGGCGTAGATGCCGGCCTGTTGCGGCCGGCGTGAGGCGATGCTCGTGAGAAACTGCCAGTTGAGCCGTCCCCAGCCGTCCGTGAAGACGTCCCACAGGAGCGCGCCGAGTGCGAGGAGCGCGAGCGCCAGCACGAGCACGCCCATCGACTGCAGCAGGCGATCGCCCAGCAGACGGGTGGCCGCCGACGTCGTCGCAGAGCGGCCGGGCGTCATGCGTATTCCTCCCGGAAGCGTCGGCGCAGCCAGTCACTCGCGAGATTGAGCACGAACGTCATCACGAAGAGGGTCATGCCAACGGCGAAGATCGTCCGATACTCGAGCGTGCCGGCGGGGGTATCGCCGAGGCTGACCTGCACGATGTACGCGGTCATGGTCATGACCGGCACGGTGGGGTCGAGCGTGAGGACGGGCATCTGGCCGGCGGCGATCGCCACAATCATGGTTTCGCCGATGGCGCGGGAGATCGCGAGGATGAACGATGCCGAGATGCCCGAGAAGGCGGCGGGCACGATCACGCGCAGGGCCGTCTGCATGCGCGTGGCCCCGAGCGCGTAGGCGCCTTCACGCAGACCGTTGGGCACCGCGTGTAGCGCGTCCTCGGAAAGTGACGAGACGAGAGGCAGGATCATGATGCCCATCACGATCCCCGGCCCGAGCGCGTTGAAGCCGGACAGATCCGGGATGATTGTCTGCAGGAGCGGCGTGACGAAGAGCAGCGCGAAGTAGCCGTACACGACCGTGGGCACGCCGGCGAGGATTTCGAGCACCGGCTTGACCGCGCGTCGAACGGTAGGCCGGGCATACTCGCTCAGGTAGATCGCCGAGAGCAGACCGGCTGGCAGCGCCACGGCCATCGCGATCGCCGACACGAGCACCGTGCCGGCCACGAGGGGCATGATGCCGAAGTGCTTCTCGGAGAAGAGCGGCGTCCACTGTGTGTCGGTCAGGAAGTCCGCGATCGACACCTCGCTGAAGAAGCCGATGGTCTCGACGAGGAGCACGCCGATGATGCCCAGTGTGACGAGCACCGAGGCCGCGGCCGAGGCGAACAGGAGCCGCTCGATGCCAGTTTCGATCAGTGTGCGGGTCGCGCGCGTCATGAGTGTCGGCGTCGAAGGCCGCTCGTGCGGCGACCGGTCCGTCGCTGTGGCCTGTCAGCGAGTTCCGCGCAGCAGGTCTTCGAGCGACATCATCTGCGTCGCCGAGTCGACGTACATCGTGCCTGTCGTTCGCGCCGCCAGCCGCTCGCGCACCAGGGCCTGCTCGGCGTCCGAGAGGGGCACGTAGCCGACTTCGGCTCCGAGCGCCGGACCCTCCGTGAGGTAGAAGTTCACGAAGCTCTCGACTTCGGGCCGGTCGAGCGCGGCCGTCGAGACATAGATGAAGAGCGGGCGTGAGAGCGGGCGGTAGGTGCCGCCCTTGACGGTGGCGATGGACGGGAGAATCGGGCCGTCGCCGTTGTCGGCGTCGCCGTCATCGATCGCCACCGCCTTCAGCTTGCCCTGATTCTGTTCGAAGTATGCCAGGCCGAAGTATCCGAGGGCGAGCCGGTCGCCGGCGACGCCCTGGACGAGCACGTTGTCGTCTTCGCTCGACGTATAGTCGCCGCGGCTGGCCTTGGCCTCACCGTTGACGGCCTCGGTGAAGTAATCGAACGTGCCCGAGGCGACGCCGGGGCCGAAGAGGTGAATCTCCTCATCGGGCCAGCCGGGCCTGACCTGATTCCAGCGGAGGACCTGGCCCTGTGCCGCCGGTTCC
This sequence comes from uncultured Acidobacteriota bacterium, assembly GCA_963752045.1. Taxonomy (GTDB): domain Bacteria; phylum Acidobacteriota; class Vicinamibacteria; order Vicinamibacterales; family SCN-69-37; genus DATKDF01. The sequence continues at coordinate 1,146,232 of CAVVWN010000008.1, forward strand.
CACAGCGTCTTGAGTTCCGCGACCGTCATGGACGGCGCCCAGTCATTGGCCGCATTGACCACGACGGTGAGGCCGTCGTAGGCCACCGGGAGCTCGATGAAGGTGATGCCGGCCGCGGCGCAGGCGTCAATCTCGGTCTGCTTGACCGGCCGCGACGCGTCGGAGACTGCCGTCTCGCCCCGGCAGAACTTCTGAAACCCGCCGCCGGTGCCCGACTCGCCGACGGTCACCCGCGCACCCGGGTTGGCGGCCATGAAGTCCTCGGCGACCGCTTCGGTGATCGGAAAGACGGTGCTCGAGCCGTCGATGTCGATGACGGCTCCGCCTTCCGGGGCGGCGCCTCCACAGGCGCCGGCGGTGAGCGCGCCAGCGGTCAGGAGAGCCAGGAGGTGAGGGGCGGCGGTCGGTCGTGTCATGGTGCCACTCTATAGGTGGCCAGTTTCGCACCAGTTTCGGCGACGTAAATTCCGTGTTACGAGGCTCTCCGCCGCCGCTCTTTTCCGGGCCCTGGCCGCTGGCGTCGGCCGCGCTTCGGAGAGCCACGGTCGAACGACAGGTCGGCGCCGAGGAGTGCCGCGAGCGGCTCCGACCGGCGTGCGGCCGCCCAGAGCTCGAGTTCGGGATCGTCGCCGGCCTCGAGGTGCACCCGAATCGTCTCGCCCTCGTCGTCAACCGACAGGCCCGAGACGGTCTGGGTGTGGCTCCGGTCGAACCCCTCGGCCAGCCGTACGAACGCTGACAGCAGCCGCACGACATCCCGCTGGGTCCGCGACAGGTCGGCGTAGCCCTCGTGGCTCTTCTTCGGCGTGGTCTTGCGGTGATACTTCGCCACCAGTCCGATGATGACGACCTCCTCGGGCTCGAATCCGCGGAGCCCGCCGTGCCGGATGAGGTAGTAGGAGTGCTTGTGGTGGTCCTCGTAGCCGATATGGGTGCCGATGTCGTGCAGGAGCGCGGCATACTCCAGCCATTCACGCTCGCGAGCGCCCAGCTCGTGGCGCGTCTGCGTCGCGTCGAAGAGCGCGAGCGCGAGCCGCGCGACCTGGCGGGCGTGCTCCGGAGCGTAGCGGCACCGTTCGGCGAGCTCGATGACGCTGCGCCGGCGCACGTCGGGGTACCGTTCGGCCGTGCGGATGTGGGCGGCGTTGCGCTTGATGTAGTCGATGATCAAGCCTTCGCGCAGCGCGAAGTCGCAGAGCGTGAGCTCGTGTGCCTTGAGCGTCGCGAGCAGCGTGTCGAGCAGGATGGCGCCGACGGCCGCCACGTCCGCGCGGCGGGGGTCGAGTCCCGGGACGCCCATGCGTTCGTCGAGAGACATGGGCACGAGCCGCTTGCGCAGCCGGTGGATGGCCTTTGTCGCCACGCGCGCGTTACGCACCTCGGCGATGGGTCGGGGTTCGGGGGCTATGGTGCCAAGCGAGAGAATGGTGCCCGACGTCCCGATGACCCGTTCGAAGCCGCGCTGGCGGAGTTGACGCGCGAACCCGCCAACCTGACGGCGGATGTGGCGCACCAGCCTGGCCTCCTCGTCGCCGGAGAGCGGGTCGGTGCGGCCGTACCGTTCGGCGAGCCGCAGCACGCCCAGCTTGAAGCTCCGCCCGAATTCGGCCCGTGCGGCCGTGCCCAGTGTGATCTCGGTGCTGCCGCCCCCGATGTCGATGACGACGGCCGGGTGCCTGCCGAGACCGGCGGCGTAGGCGGCGGCGACATGGATGAGGCGCGCCTCCTCGGTGCCCGAGATGACCCGCACCCGCAGGCCGAGTTCACGCTGCGCCGCCCGGATGAGGTCGCCGCCGTTCTCGGCCTCGCGGACGGCGCTCGTGGCGGCGGCCATGATTTCCTCGACGCCGTGCGATTCGGCCAGGCGTTTGAACTTCGAGAGCGTCTGCAGCGCCGTCTGGATGTTCGTCTCGGGCAGGCTGCGGCCTTCAAAACCGCTGGCCCCAAGGCGTATCATGTCCTTTTCCCGGTCGATGACCTCGAAGGACAGGTCGGGCCCGATCCGGCACACGATCATGTGGACTGAGTTGGAGCCGACGTCGATGGCCGCGATGCGCATGCGTTACATGTTTGTTACAGGCGGGAAGCGGAACCCGTGAGTGATCCTACCACGGTGATTTCCAGCAGATTGGCCGAGCGATTGCGCGTTCAGGCCGGCGTGATGCTGCGCCATCTACGTCGCGCGCGTGCGTGCGACGTCCAGGGGATTCACCAGGCTCGGGTGGCTTCGCGTCGCCTGCGCGAGATGCTGGCGATTGCCGCGGTCGCCGCCGACGGCGACGCGCGCAGTCTGGCGCGCGACGCGAAGCGCGTGGGCCGTGTGCTCGGTCCGCTGCGCGAGATCGACGTGTCGCTCGCCGTCTGGCGCGAACCGCGATTCGAGCGACCCTGGGCGCCGGCGTTGCTCACCCGACTCGATCGAGCTGCCGAGGCGGAGCGCGGGCGGCTCGTCCCGCCGATGCGTACGACCCTGGACCGGCTCGTCGGAACGAGCGTGCGGCATCGCGCCGATCGGCTGGCCGCGGCGCTCACGGCGACCGCCCCGGATGCCGTGCTGCGTACGGCCCTCGTGCGCAGCGTGCGCGCCCGTGGTCGCGCGCTCGCGCGTGCCCTCGACGCCGCCGGCACGGTCTATGCGCCCGAGCCGCTCCACGAGGTTCGGATCGCGGCCAAGAAGTTCCGCTACGCGATCGAGCTGGTTCGCGACGTCTCCGACGTGCCGCTCTCAGGGCCGCTGCGGCGGCTCAAGGGACAGCAGGACCTGCTTGGACGCCTGCACGACCTGCAGGTCGTGCAGGACCGCCTGCAGAGTCTGGCGACTGAACGAGGCGTCTCGCGCTCCTCACTGGGCGCCATCAGGAGGGCGGTGACCGATCTCGAGAATGAATGTCGCGTCCTGCATGCCCGTTTCGTCGCCGGTGCCTCGGCGCTCAGGGAGCTCGCAGCCGCGGCACGCGCGGCCGTCGAACTGGAGCACGTGCAACCACGGCCGCGCCGCATGTCGGCCTGCCGGACCGAGCCGGCCGGAGCGGCCGCGCGTCCGGCCGCAGCGGATCGAACACACGCTGATGGCCAGTGATGCTCCCGCGGTGAGACGGCTGTATCTCGTCCGGCACGCGATTGCCGCCGAACGCGGTGCGGCCTGGCCCGACGACGCGGAGCGGCCGCTGACACGTCGTGGAATCGCGCGCATGCGGCGGGCCGTACGCGGGCTGCGGGCGCTCGACGTCAGCCCGACGCTTGTCGTCACGAGCCCGCTCGTGAGGGCCGAACGCACCGCGCGCCTGCTCGTGGAGGGCCTCGGCGGGGTGGCTGAGCTCGTGGTGGTTCCCGCGCTCGCGCCAGGTCATTCGCCTGCCACGATCGTCGACGCCCTGTCGGCGCTGCCGGGAAGTGGGTCCGACGCCGCCCTCGTCGGGCACGAGCCGGATATGGGCGCGCTCGCCGGGTGGCTGCTCGGCTCGAGTCGGCCGCCGGCGTTCCGGAAGGGCGGAGTCTGTTGCCTCGCCGTGGCCGGCCCGCTCGGCGCGGGCCGGGCCGCGCTCGCCTGGATGGCGACACCGAGGATGTTGCGGGCGATCGGGCGCTGACTCAGACGACCGTGCCGGGCTTGACCACGCCGCCCTTGGGCACGATGACGATGCCGCCGCGGATGTAGTAGCCGTCCCCGTCGGCGTCCTGGATTCGTCGCTCGTTCAGCAACCGGGCGCCCTCGCCAATGCGCGCGTTCTTGTCGACGATCACGCCGTCGAGCACGGCGTCACGGCCGATGCCGAGCGGCAGCTCACCCTGCGCCTCCTCGTAGAAATCGGCGCCCAGGATGATGGAACGCGTGATCTGCGCACCGCGGTTGATCGTCGCCCGGATACCCACGACGCTCGAGCGCACCTCGCAGCTGTCGAGGTATGCGCCTTCGGCGACGAGCGCCTCGTCGATGGTGCAGGCCTGGATGCGCGCGGCCGGCAGGAAGCGCGGCCGCGTGTAGATGGGCCGCGTCGGGTGGAAGAACCCGAAGGGCGCCCCGCGCTTGGTGAGCATGAGGTTCACGTCGTAGAACGACCGCACGGTGCCGACGTCGGCCCAGAACCCGCGGTAGAGGTACGGATGAACGGCGTGCGTCGTGAGCGCATGCGGGATGATCTCGCGCCCGAAGTCCACGGCCTTGTCGCGGGCGAGGACTTCGTACAGCACGTCGCGAGAGAACACGTAGATCCCCATCGAGGCGACAAACGGCCGCTCGGCATCGAGCGAGGCTGCCGGAGACTGTGTCGGGGCGCTCGAGCCCATCTCGGTGAGCCGTGCCTCGTCGGGCTTTTCCTCGAATCCCACGACGCGGCCCTCGGCATCGAAGCGGAAGATGCCCATCTGTGTCGCGTCGGCGGGCGTGACCGGTTGGGCGGCAATCGTGATGTCGGCCCGCCGGTCGATGTGCGACTCGATCAGTTCGGCGAAGTCCATCCGGTAGACGTGGTCGCCGGCGAGAATGAGGTAGTAGTCGGCCTCGACGTCCCGGAAGTGCCGGGCCGCGCGCCGCACGGCATCGGCCGTCCCCTGGAACCACTGTTCGCCCTCAGGCGTCTGCTCGGCGGCCAGCACCTCGACGAACCCGTTGGAGAAATTGTCCATCCGGTAGGTCTGGGCGATGTGCCGGTTGAGCGAGGCGGAGTTGAACTGCGTGAGCACGTAGATGCGCCGCAGGCCGGCGTGCAGGCAGTTCGAGAGCGCGATGTCGATCAGCCTGTACTTGCCGCCAATGGGCACGGCTGGCTTCGAGCGGTGGTGGGTGAGGGGAAACAACCGGGTGCCGCGGCCGCCGCCGAGCACGATCGTCAGGACGTCGTACATCGGGGGCCATTGTATGCGAGTGGCCTCGGCGCCGGCCCGGCGACGCCCAGGGGTGGCCGGCCTCCCCGGCTCCAGGGCGATGTTACAGAGAATTTACAGGAAGAGAGGCCCGGTACGGGTGTATGTACCAGGCAGGCAGTCGATTGAGGAGTCAGCAATGGTCACGCGCGAACGGACAGCAGATGGACATCTCGAGCGTTTCACCGTTTCGAGAGTCTCGAGCGGATGGCAGGTGCGCGAGGAGCACGACGAGCGCGTGATTCGAACGGCCTTTTACGACGACTGGCATCGGGTGGAGCGCGCCGTGCAGGTGTTCGAGCTGCGCGATCAACTCGAACTGTCCAGGCGCTGAAGGCCCCGGCCGCGCGGCGGCTTCAGCCGGCCGGCTGGTCCACGAACCGATAGCCCAGGCCCACCACAGTTTCGATCTGCAATCCCGCCGAACCCAGCTTCGACCGGAGGCGTCCGACGTGCACGTCAACCGAACGGGTCTCCACGAAGTGCTCGTACCCCCACACACGTTCGAGGAGGCGGTCGCGCGACAGCACCCGATTCCGATTCTCGACGAGGCACTTCAGCAGCTCGAACTCGCGGCGGGTCAGGCGAACGGGTGAGCCGTCGACAGCGACGGCGACGGCATCGAAGTCCGCCACGAGGTGCTCGGACCGGTAGCCGCTCGCCGGACGAGGTTCCGCGCGGTTCCGACGTCTGAGCACGGCCCGGACACGCGCAGTGAGCTCCCGGAGGCTGAACGGCTTCGTGATGTAGTCATCGGCGCCAAGGTCGAGGCCGTTGACCCGGTCGGCCTCGCTGATGCGGGCCGTGAGCATGATGATGGGCAGGTCCGAGGTGGACGGGCGGGCACGCACCAGGCGGCAGACCTCGGTCCCGCTCAGCACCGGCAGATTGAGGTCGAGGATCATCAGGTCCGGGGGGCGGGTGCGGACGACATCCAGCGCCGCGTCGCCGGCGGAGACCACTTCGACCTCGGTGTCGCGGTCGCGTTCGAGCGCGTGCTTGATCAAACTCGCGATGTCCGACTCGTCTTCCACCACGAGGATGCGTGTCGCCGTTGCTGTGGTCACGGGTTCGAATCTAGACAGTGGCCGTTTCCGCGCGGTCACGCACCCGTAAAATCGACGTTAATCAGCCTATGCGGCCGGATCGGGCAGAAAGACGCTGATCTCGGTGCCGCCGCCCTCGCGCCGGCTGGCCTTGACCCGGCCGCCGTGAAGCTCCACGAGATGCCGGACAATCGACAGTCCGAGGCCCGTGCCGCCGGGATCCCGGCTGCGCGATCGCTCGACCCGGTAGAACCGCTCGAAGACCCGCTCCAGATCCGCTTCCGGAATCCCGGGACCCCGGTCGGCGACGACGATGGCCACGCCGCCCGAGGCTCGGCGGGTCGACACGTCGATGCTCGTATCGGGAGGCGCGTAGTTGCCGGCGTTGCCAATCAGGTTGCCCAGCACGTCGTGCAGTTTGGAGGGGTCCGCGTAGACGGTCTGCGCGTCGGCGGCGAGGTCGAGGTGAATGCGCTGGCGTCGGGATCCGAGTCGCGCCTGCATGTCGCGTTCGATCGCCTGGACGACCCCGGCGAGTGAACACTCAACCCGTTCGATCGCTTCCTGGCCGGCGTCGAGCCGCGCGAGGTGCAGCAAATCCTGGACGAGCCGCTCCATACGCAACGCCTGCCGTTCGATCACGTTCAGGAAGCGCGTGGCGTCCTCTGGGGTCGTGACCTCGTGCAGAGCTTCCACGTAGCCCCGGATGGCCGTGAGCGGGGTGCGCAGCTCGTGTGAGACGTTGGCGACGAAGTCGCGCCGGACCTCGTGCGCCCGGCGGACGTCGCTGACGTCATGCAGGACGAGCACGGCGCCGCCGCCCCTGGCGGCGGGCACGGGCACGACGCTGGCCGTGTAGGTGCGGCGGGTCTCCGGGTGCAGCTGGACCTCGACAACGGACGGCACCCCACCGCTGAGGGCCGTGGCGAGCTGAGCGGTGATGTCGGGCTGACGCACGACTTCGGTGTAGTGCCGGCCCGAAGCCGGGTCGGGCAACTGGAGCATGGTTCGTACAGGCCGGGTTGGTCAGGACGAGTCTGCCGCTCGCGTCGACGAGCACGATGCCCTCGGCCATGCCCGTGAGGATCGCCTCCATGTGGGCGCGCTCGCGGGCCATGTCTCCGAGCCGCCGGCCCAGGTCGCGGGCGGTCCGGTCGAGCGTGGCCGCCACCTGGCCGAGCTCGTCGGTGCCGTAATCGGCGGCGGGGCTCGAGAAGTCGTCCGACTCGTAGCGGCGGGCGGCGTCGGCCACGGCGCGGACGCGCCGGCTCAGGATGGACGACGCCATCCACGTGAGGACGAGCGCCGAGAAAAGACCCGTACCAAGTCCGATCGCGGCAACCGGCCAGACGATGGCCAGCCTGGCTTCGGCCGCCGTGAACGGGAGTGCGGCGCGTACCACGGCGATCGGCACGCGGTCCGTGGACACCGCGGCGTAGATCGTCTCGGTGCCCGTCGTGCGGCTGCGGCGCACGTCGACACCCCTGCCGGTGAGCCGGGCCGCGAGCACCTCCGGACGCTGTCCGTGGTTCTCGATCGTCGGAAGCAGACTCGCCTCGACCGACGAATCGGCGATCACGGTCCCGTCGGCCGCGATGAGCGTCACCCGCACCTGAAGAAGGTCAGCGAGCGCCAGGGCTTCGTCCTGGAGGGAGGCCGCGCCCTGCGTGCCGAGGAGCTCGTTGGCCACGCCGGCCCGCTGAACGAGATCCGCCTGCACGTCGGCCCTGAGCGCCGCGCGCATCCAGAACGCGTAGAGAAGGACCGTGACACCCACCGCAACGGCGCTCGCCGAGAAGACGCCGATGAAGACGCGCGTGCGAAAAGTCACGGGTGGGCGGGAGCGTCCTCGAGCCGGTAGCCGAACTGCTTGACGGTCGTGATGGCGGCGCCGACGTCGGGCAGTTTCTCGCGGAGGCGTCGAACATGCACGTCGACGGTGCGCGTGCCCCCGGTGTACTGGTAGCCCCAGACATCGGTGAGCAGCAGGTCGCGCGAAAGCACCCGGCCCCGGTGTTCGACCAGGTACTTCAGCAACAGGAACTCCTTGGCCGTCAGCCGGACTTCCGTCGTGCCCGTCATGACGCGGTGGCGGTCGATGTCGATCGTGACCGGACCGTAGTGGAGCGTCGTCTCGGCCGGAACGGTGGGGCGCTCGACGCGGCGAAGCAGGGCGGCCACGCGAGCCACGAGCTCCTTCGGGCTGAACGGCTTGGTCACGTAGTCGTCGGCGCCAAACTCCAGGCCGCGGATGCGGTCGGCTTCCTCACTTCGTGCGGTGAGCATGATGATGGGCACTGAAGAGGTGGCCCGGTCGGCTCTGAGGGCCTGGCACACGTGCAGGCCGTCGAGCCCAGGCAGCATGAGGTCGAGGATGATGAGATCGGGCCGTCGGGCCCGTGCGTCGCGCAGGCCCTGACTGCCTGAGGCGAGCGAGACGACCGTGTGGCCGGCCTTCTCGAGGAACAGCCGGATCAAGTCCGCGATATCCGGGCTGTCTTCGATGACGAGGACCTGCGCCACTGGCCGATTCTAGCAGGGCGCACCGACGTGGACCGACCGTGTATCCACAAATTAACGCCGGTGTAACGTCGGTGATGCATGCGTGTAACGAGGACCCACTAGCCTCACTCGAGGCCGGCAGTGTGTGCTGGTCGTCGGGAGGTGCTCGTGAGACGTGAGGTGACATTTCTTCTGGTCGGGCTGCTTGCAGGCGCGCTGCCGGGACTGGCCGAAGCCCAGGCCGCTCAGGCCCCGGCCGGACCGAGCGTGCGAGTGGGCGGCACGATCTTCTATGACTACACGTTCACCAACGCGCCCAAGTCGACCGATGCGGACGGGAACGAGTACAAGTCCAGCGCCTTTGACGTCAAGCGGGCGTACATCAACATCACCGGGTCGATGTCGCCGCTCATCTCGTTCCGCATCACGCCGGACATCCGCCGGGAAACCAGCGCGACGAGCTCGCTCAGCGGCAGTCTGAATTTCCGAATCAAGTACGCCTACGCGCAGTTCAACCTCGATGAGTGGCTGCCGGCCGGCTCGCGCGTGCGCCTGGGGATTCACCAGACGCCGTACATCGAAAGCCAGGAAGGCGTGTACCGCTATCGATTTCAGGGCACGATCTTCGCCGAGCGGGACGGCGGGCTGAGCTCGTCGGACGCGGGCGTGAGCTTCCGGTCGGGTCTCAAAGGCGGCTACGGTTTCGTGCAGGCTGGTATCTACAACGGCGAGGGCTACTCGAGACCCGACAACAACGGAAAGGTCTCGGTGCAGCTCATCGGGCAGTTCCGGCCGTTTGCCAAGTCAGAGGGCATCTCGAACGGCCTTCGGACGACGGTCTTCTACGACCATGGCTACTACGTGCGGGACGCCGAGCGGCGGCGGTTCATCGCGAACGCGACGTTCGAGCACCGGCGGCTCAATGCCGGCTTCGACTGGGTCGTGGGCCGCGATCAGCTCAGGATCATCTCGCCCGACGTCGACTCGACGGGCCTGTCGGTCTTCGTGACCCCGTTCTTCAACGAGAAGGGCAAGGGGCTCGAGGGCCTGCTCCGGTACGACTACTGGACGTCGGAGGCCAATGACGTCGACGGCACGCGCCGCCGGTTCATCATCGGCGGGGCGTACTGGTTCCCCAATACGGGCTCGGCCCAGGCCGCCCTCCTCGTCGACTGGGAGCAGGTCACGCTCGACGGCAGCTACTTCGCCAGTGAACGGAAGCAGCAGCGGCTGGCCGTGCACGGGCTCATCAACTTCTGAGTTCCGGAGCCGCCGACTGGGCGGGGTCTGATACTCTTGGCGCATGCGACATCTGACGCTCGCGGTCGGCGCAGCCGCCGTGGTCGCCTCCGTCGGCATTGCCGGCCAGGTGGACATCAGCCGGCTCGGACCGCAGGTCGGCGAGCGGGTACCGAGCCTCGGCCTCACCAATCACCTGGGCCGCAGCCAGACCCTCACCTCGATTGCCGGACCGAAAGGCACCATGCTGGTGTTCTTCCGGTCGGCCGACTGGTGACCGTACTGCCGCACGCAGCTGGTCGAGCTGCAAGGTAATCTCGAGAAGATACGCGCCGAGGGGTACGGCGTGGCTGCGCTGAGCTACGACAGCCCCGAGGTGCTTCGGGCCTTCGCCGATCGACACGCCATCGCGTTTCCGCTGATGTCCGACCCGGGGTCGAAGACCATCGAGGCATGGGGACTGCTCAACCGTGAGGTCAGTGGGCGCGAGGCCGGCATCCCGTATCCGGGCACGTTCCTCATCGACCGCGACGGGCGGGTCGTCGAACGCGCCTTCGAGGCCAACTATCGCGAGCGGATCACCGGCGCCAGCATTCTCGAGCGGCTGGGTGCGAAGGTCGAGCCGGCCGGGGCATCCCGCGTAGCGGGCAAACAGATTTCCGTGCGCGTGGGCACGAGCGACGCCGAGGTTGCGCCCGGCAAGCGCCTCACGCTCATCGTCGACGTCACGCCGGGACCGAAGATGCATGTCTACGCGCCCGAACAGCAGGGCTACATCCCGATCTCGCTGGCGCTCGCCGCGTCGGCCGACTACCGGTCCGCCGAGCCGCGGTTTCCGCCGCCCGGCACCTACTTCTTCGAGCCGCTCAAGGAGACGGTGAAGGTCTACGACCGTCCCTTCCGGTTTACACAGGAAATCACGCTTGGGCTCTCGCGCGAGCTGCGCGCCCGCGCGACGGCTCGCGAGACGCTGACCATCAGGGGCGACCTGGCCTATCAGGCCTGCGACGATGCCGTCTGCTACCGGCCCGACACGATTCCGCTGGCCTGGACGGTGAAGCTCGTGCCGTTCCAGCAGTAGTCGCGCGTACAATCACCCATCATGTCGTTTCTCGTGCTCGCCGGGTCGGCGCTGTCTCTGGGTTTTCTTCACGGCCTGGGCGCCGATCACCTGATGGCCATCGCGGCGCTCACCGTTGACGGGCGCGCAAGAGCGGGTCGCCGGCGGGTCATGACCGCGGCCGTGCAGTTCGCGGCCGGTCACGCGGTCCTCCTGGGCATCGGCGCCACGCTCGCCGTCACCTTCGGATGGGTCCTGCCGGCCGCGGTCGAGTCGAGCGCCGAGCGGATGGGCGGCGCGTTACTTGTCGCCCTGGGAGCGGCCGGTCTCTGGAGCGTCTGGTCGGGCCGGGCCTATGGGCACGTGCACGATATCGCCAAAGCCGGGCGTCGCTGGCACGTCCATTTCGGCGGTCCAGGCGCGCATGGCGCCGCGCGGCACGATGCCGCCGCGCTGCCGACGCTCATGGGCGCCGTCTTTGCCGTGAGCAGCCTTCGGATGCTGATGCTCCTGACGCCGTTCGGCGGCGAGGCCGGGGCACTCGCCCTGCCGGCCCTGCTCGCGCTCATCGGGCTGTTCGGCATCGGCATCCTGCTGTCGATGTCGCTCTTCGGCGTCGTGCTGGCGCGCCTGCTCTCGCTCGCGGTGGTCGAGCGGCTGGGCCGGGCGGCCGGTTTCGTGGTGGCCGTTGCCTCGGTTCTGCTCGGCGTCTACTGGATGATCGCGTAGGTCCCGCGGCCCCTCGCATCGCCGGGGCCTACAGTTCCCTGAGACTCTTCGCCTTGTCCGCCAGGGCCACGCCGCCGGTAATGAGCGCGAGCAGGATGCCGTTGGTCACGATGACGGCCGGTAGCGAGTAGAGATCGGCGAAGTAGCCGGCCGCGAGCGCGCCGAGCGGGCCGCTTCCGCGCAGCGCCACCATGTAGATGCTGACGACCCGCCCCCGCAGGTGCTCCGGCACCGACAACTGCACGATCGAAAAGCTCATTGAGAACAGGGCCATGAAGACGATGCCGCAGAGGAAGATGAGCGAGTAGCTGACAAACGGCGTGCGCGAGATCGCGAAGAGCGCAATGAGCAGGCCCAGCAGCGCCTGCATGACCAGCACGGCGCGGCCAATGTGGCGAAAACGTCCCAGCGTGCCGATGAGCAGCGCGCCCGTAATGGCGCCGAGGCCCTGGCAGGCCATGAGGAACGACAGCCTGGTTTCCGGTGTGCCGCCGGCGTCGGCGAGCACCGTGTGCGCAAATGCCGGCAGCATCGTGATGACCGGCATGGCGAGAAACGTGCTGATCGTGACGAGGACGGTGAGCGTGAGCAACAGGCGCTCGTGCCGCACGTAGCTCAGCCCGCCGCGCAGGTCCTCCATGATGGCGCGGCGTTCTCCGCTCGGCACCGGCGGCTTCGTCCGGATCAGCATCAGGGCGATGACGACAAAGAAAAATGACAGGCCGTTGATGAAGAAGCAGGCGGCCATGCCCACCCACAGAAGCACGGCCGTGCCGCCCATCGGGCCGAGCACCCGCGAGAGGTTGAACTGCGTCGAGTTGAGCGCGATCGCATTGGGCAGGTCGCGGCGTGGGACGAGCGACGGCAGGAGCGATTGATAAGCCGGGCCGCCAAATGCCTGCGCGCAGCCCGAAATGAACGACAGCGCGAACACGTGCCAGATGGTGATCTGGCCCCAGAAGACGAGGGCCGCCAGGGCGAATGCCGAGAACGCCTGCGCATACTGCGACCAGGTGAGCAGCCGCCGGCGATCGTAGCGATCGGCGATGACGCCGCCGATGAGCATCAGGAGCAGGATCGGCAACTGGCTGAGGAACTCGTCGAGTCCGAGGTAAAAAGTCGAAGCCGTCAACTGATAGACGAGCAGGCTCTGCGCGAACTTCTGCATCCACGTGCCGATCGTCGAGCCGAGGGCTGCGAACCAGACGAGACGGAAATCGTGGTGGGTGAGCGCGCCGCCAACCCGCTGGAGCCAGGTGCGTGAGGACTCAGCGGGAACCGGCGAATCGGGTGACGTCGACACGGACACGCGATCTTAGTCCGATTCATTCTCTTGAACATCCGCAGACCTTCGCTTCTTGATCGCTTTGTGCCGCTGGCTTATACTTCAGCGCTGTAGGCGAATAAAAAGCGAAACATGAAATCCCAGGCAGTCGCGGCACTCGAGTCCCTGCTCGAAACCAGGCGGTACGACCACACGCTCATCAGGCCCTGGAGCGCTGATGCCCCGGTTCGGATGCTCCCAACAGGACTGCCGGCGCTCGACCAGGCGCTCTCGGGAGGCTGGCGGCAGGGGGAGGTATCGGAGGTTGTCGGGCCGGCGTCGTCGGGGCGCACGAGTATCGGGATGTCGGCACTGGCGGCGGTGACCGCCGCGGGTGGGCTGGCTGCAGTCGTCGATGCCATGGACCGGTTCGATCCGGCGGTGGCGTCTGCATTCGGCTGCGATCTCGACCGGGTGCTCTGGGTGCGTGGACCGAGCGTGACCGTGCCGGACGCGCGCGTCCTCGATCGCCTGCTGCGGCAGGCCGTACGCGCCTGCGATCTGATCGTGCGTGCCGGTGGATTTTCGCTCGTCGTGCTCGACGTGGCTGACGTGCCGGCTCGCACGCTTCGGTCGTTGCCGACGGCCACGTGGATGCGGCTGGCCCGGGTGAACGAGGGGCAGAAGTGTGTATGCCTGCTGATCGGTCCGATGCCGCTCGGCCGCAGCGCCCGTGGCGTCACGGTGCACCTCTCGGCGGTGAGCCGCTGGATCGGCACGAGCCCGCAGAGCCGCCGGTTCGCGGGTCTGACTGCCGATGCCACGCTCCGCGCCTCGCATGCGCTCTTCGGCGCCACGGCACTCGTGCTCGGCTCGCCGTCGAGCTACCCGCCGCGCCACGCAGGGAGTACGAAGCCCGGAGCACGCCATGATGTGTTGTCTGGTCAGTAAGTCGTCGCTGCCACCGGCCGGTGCGCTTGAATCGCTCGCACGGCTCTGCTCGCCGAGGGTCATGGCGTGCGGTCGCACCGCGGCGATGTTCGACGCGAGCGGGCTTGCGCGCGTCCTCGGCCCGCCGCCGAAGATTGTCGAGGAAGTCAGGAGGCTGGCCGCGGCAGACGGCCTCATCGTTCGCGCGGCGATGGCCGGCACGATGTCGGCGGCCTGGTTGCTGGCCCATGCGTCAACGCCAGTGGTCGTGATCGAGCCGGGCGCCGAAGCGGCGGCGCTCGCGCCGCTGCCGCTCGGCCTGCTCAAGACCCTCGCGGCCTCCGTCGGTTCGTCACGGCCGGGGACCGAGGCCGCGCGCGTCTCGGACGATACGCTGGCGATCCTCGGGCGATGGGGGTTGTCGACGCTTGGCGACTTCGCCAGGCTGCCGCGGGCCGACGTGAGGACCCGTCTGGGCCTGCCGGGCGTTCGGCTCCATCAGGCCGCCTGTGGCGAAGACGATGCGCCGCTCGTGCCGGCCGGCGACGCGCCGGCATTTGTGGCGCGTCTGGAGCTCGACTGGCCGATTGACGGACTCGAGCCGTTATCGTTCGTGCTGGCACGCGCGTGTGAATCGTTGTCGGATCGCCTCGAGCAGGCCGATCGCGGTGCGGTGTCGATCGCGACTCGACTGCGGCTGGTCACGCGGGAAACGCACGAACGCACGCTCGGTCTGCCGGCGCCGATGCGCGATGCGCGGGTGCTGCGCACGCTCATCCTGCTCGACCTGGAATCGCATCCGCCAGAAGCGGCCATCGACGCCCTTGAGATCGAGCTCGGTGTCACGGCTGGCCGCATCGAGCAGGGCTCGCTGCTCGACCGGACACTGCCGTCTCCTGAAGACATCTCGACGCTCGTCGCGCGCCTGACGGCGCTTGCCGGCGAATCGCGTGTCGGCTCGCCGGCGCTCGTCGATGCCCATGACGAGCGGGCTGTTGCGGTGAGGCCGTTCCGGGTGCCTGACGGCGCCCGCAGCCGGCAGCGTCATGGCGTGACGTCCGATCAGGGGAACGTCGGGGATGCACAGACCGGCTGTCCGGTCGTCAGGCGTTTCCGGCTGCCCGTCGTGGCGCGTGTCGTGGTGGAGCGAGGCATGCCGGTTCGGATCGAACCGGCGGCGCGCGGGATGGCTGGCGGTCGCGTGGTGTCATCGGCCGGCCCGTGGCGCTCGTCGGGGTACTGGTGGTCGCTCGAGGGGGCCGGCTGGGATCGGGATGAGTGGGATGTCGAAATCGATGCCGGCATCTGTTACCGGCTGGCCCGGCATCGGACATCGGGCCGATGGGAGGTCGAGGGCACGATCGATTGAGCGCGTATATCGAACTCCACACGTCTTCGGCGTTTTCTTTCCTCGACGGCGCGTCGCAGCCGGCGGCGCTCATCGAACGGGCTGCCGATCTGGGCTATCCGGCGGTCGCGCTTGCTCGACCGCGACGGGGTCTACGGCGCGCCGCAGTTCTATCGAGCCGCCAAAGCGGCCGGCCTCAAGGCCATCGTCGGCGCCGAGCTGACGATGGGCTGGCCGGAGGCGCAGGGCTCGGCCATGCGGGTGTCCTCCCTGCAGCCCGTCTGGTCGCTGCCCGTGCTCGTCGCGAGCGCCGAGGGCTATCGCAATCTCTGCCGTCTGATCACGCGGGCGAAGCTCCGGGCGCCCAAGGGCGAGTCGCGGCTGACGATCGACGATCTCGATGGACAGATGGCCGGGCTCGTGGCGCTCGTCGGCCGGCAGGCGCTCGGGGCCGACCGGCATGGGGTTGGAGGGCTGGTCGACCGGCTCGTGGGCGTGTTCGGGCGCCGCCAGGTCTGGATGGAGGTGCAGCGGCACTACCGCCGCGACGAACAGGCCGCGATCGCACTCGCTTCTCGACCTCGGGGCGGCGTTTCGCGTTCCGGTGATGGCCTCAAACGGCGTGCGGTTTGCGACACCTGACGCCCGTCCGCTCTACGACGTCTTGACGTGCCTGCGCCACAAGACCACGCTCGCTCGGGCAGGCCGACGGTTGACGGTCAATGCCGAGCGGTACCTGAAACCGCCGGAGCAGATGACGCGGCTGTTCTCGGATGTGCCGCAGGCGCTGGCCGGCACCGAGGCGCTCGCCGAGCGGCTGGAGTTCACGCTCGACCATCTGGGGTACCGGTTTCCGGACTATCCGGTGCCCGCCGGCGAGACCCAGGCGTCGTTTCTGCGGCGGCTCGCGCAGGTGGGTGCGCGCGATCGCTATCGGCCCTATCACGATCGCGCCCGGGCGCAGATCGCGCGCGAGCTGGACCTTGTCGAGAAACTCGAGCTGGCCGGGTATTTCCTCATCGTCTGGGATCTGGTCAATTTCTGCCGGCAGCAGGGCATCCTGGTGCAGGGACGAGGGTCGGCGGCCAACAGCGCCGTCTGTTATGCCCTCGGCATCACGGCCGTCGATCCGGTGGGCATGGACCTGCTGTTCGAGCGGTTCCTGTCCGAGGAGCGGGGCGAGTGGCCGGACATCGACCTCGATCTGCCGAGTGGCGACCGGCGCGAGCGCGTCATCCAGTACGTCTACGAGCGGTACGGCAGGCTCGGCGCGGCGATGACGGCCAACGTGATCACCTATCGGGGGCGGAGCGCCGCGCGGGAAGTGGGCAAGGTGCTCGAGCTGGACGACGACGAGATCGGGCGGCTCTCGCGGACGATGAGCCAGTTCGAGTTCGTTGATCCGGAGGAGACGATCGCGCGCAACCTCCGGGAGTCCGGCATGGATCCCGACGACCCGCGCTACCGGCTGTTCGCGCGGCTGTGGCGTGAGATGCAGGACCTGCCGAGGCACCTCGGCCAGCATTCGGGCGGCATGGTGATCTGTCAGGGCCGGCTCGACGAGGTCGTGCCGCTCGAGAACGCCAGCATGCCCGGGCGGGTGGTCGTCCAGTGGGACAAGGACGACTGTGCGGACCTCGGCATCATCAAGGTCGACCTGCTCGGGCTCGGCATGATGGCGGTGCTCGAAGAGGCGCTGGCGATCATCAATATCGGGACTGGGCGCTCGGCGCTGGGCGCTGGGGACGCTGACGAGGGTGAGCGCCCAGCGCCCAGGGTCGAGCGCCTCGATCTGGCGCATCTGCCGCCCGACGACCCGGTGGTCTACCGGATGCTGCAGCAGGCCGATACCGTCGGGGTGTTTCAGGTGGAATCGCGGGCGCAGATGGCGACGCTGCCGCGGATGCGGCCCGAGCATTTCTACGATCTGGTGGTGGAGGTGGCCCTCATCCGTCCGGGCCCCATCGTGGGCAACATGGTGCACCCGTATCTGCGGCGGCGGCGCGGCGACGAGCCCGTCACCTATGCCCATCCGCTGCTCGAGCCGGTGCTCGCGCGCACGCTGGGCGTGCCGCTCTTTCAGGAACAGCTGCTGCGGATGGCGATGGTCGTGGCCGGGTTCAGCGGCGGGGAGGCCGAGGAGCTCCGCCGGGCCATGGGCTTCAAGCGGTCGGTCAAGCGCATGCAGCAGATCGAGACGAAGCTGCGCGCCGGCATGGCGCGTAACGGCATCGGCCAGGAGGCCGCCGACGCAGATCGTGCAGTCGATCACGTCGTTTGCGCTCTACGGATTCCCTGAATCACATGCGGCCAGCTTCGCACTGATCGTGTATGCCAGTGCGTATCTCAAGGCGCACTATCCGGCGGCCTTCTACACGGCGCTGCTCAATAACCAGCCGATGGGCTTCTACCACCCGGCCACGCTCGTCAAGGACGCGCAGCGCCACGGCGTGCGGTTTGCGCCGGTGGACGTGCAGGTGTCCGACTGGGACTGCCGGGTGGAGCTGGATGGGGCGGTGCGGCTCGGGTTTCGCATGGTGCGCGGCTTGCGGGAGGAGTCTGGCCGGCGGATCGCCGGAGGCGGGATCGGCCGAGCGCCGAGCGCCGAGGGCCGAATGCCGAGTGCCGGGCACCGAGCGCCGAGTGCCGAATACCGGGCACCGGGCACCTGGCACCAAGCGCCGAGTGCCGAGCGCCCAGCGCCCAGTGCCAGGTTCTCGTCCATCGACGATCTGGTCGCGCGCGTGAAGCTGCGGCAGGACGAGTTGCGGACGCTCGCCGACATCGGCGCGCTTGCGCCGTTCGGCGGTGACCGCCGGACGGCGCTCTGGCAGGCCGAGCGGGCCGCGAGGCCAGCGGGGCCGCTCTTTCAGGGGGACGGGTCTCGATCTGTGGAAAACTCCGGTGACCGTGTGGATGTGCTCCAGACGGCGATGTCACCGGAGTTTTCCACAGATCGAGACCCGTCCCCTTTACCTGCCATGTCGCTGCTCGATCGGGTGCGGGCCGACTACGACGGCACGGGGCTGACGATCGGCCCGCACCCGATGGCGCTCGCCCGCGCGTCGCTGTCGACGCGCGGCGTGCAGCGCGCCGCGGATCTGCCACGCGGACGCGCCGGTCGGCGCGTCCGCGTGGCCGGCGCGGTCATCACGCGTCAGCGTCCGGGCACCGCCAAGGGGTTCGTGTTTCTCTCGATCGAAGACGAAACCGGGATCGCCAACATCATCATCAATCCCGATGTCTTTGCCGCGCACAAACGCACGGTCGTCGACGAGCCGTATCTGCTGGTGGAGGGCATCCTGCAGAATCAGCAGGGGTCAGTGTCCGTGAAGGCCGATCGCATCGAGGCGCTCGGCCACCAGGGACCCACGCTCGAGTCGCATGATTTTCACTGACACGCGCTCATTCGCGAATTAGCGAATTAGTGAATTAGTGAATTAGTGAATTAGTGAATTGGCGAATTGGCGAATAGCGAAGTGAGCGAATCGAGCGAATCGAGCGAATGGGATCGGTGAATGAGTGCGCGATCGATTCACTCATGCACTTGATCCGGTCACTCACTCGCTCACTCACTCACTCACTCACTCATGTCGTTCACTGAATTCGCTGAATTCGCTAATTCGCTGAATTGACAACAAACTGCACATCCCGCCTGGCCGATCGGCCGCCGCGAGAGACGTCCACCGTGAGCAGGTACCGGCCTGGCTGCAGGCGGGCGAGCGGGAGCTCGAAGCCATAGTCGGCGCTCCGGTCGTTCGCGAACCGATCCGGTGCCAGCGATTCGGTCGTGCGTGTGACGACCGTGTCGCGGGCGTCGGTGACGCGAATCGAGAGCTCGATGGGCTGCAGACGGCCGGAGCCGCCCTGGTACACCTGGAAGAACGCCCGCACCTGGTCCGAACGATTGAAGGTCCGCTGGCTCGTCGGGTCCAGGGGGACCAGCGGGTAGAACGCGCCGGCCGGAAGCGACGGCGCCGCGCCTCGAGCGGCCAGCACGACGCCGGACAGTGTGAGCGGTTCTTTCGAGAAGTCGGGCACCTCGAGTTCGTAGTAGACGCTGCCGCTCTTGCTGAAGAGCGAGCTTTCGGCCGCGAGCCGAATCTGATACCGGCCAGCAGGCAGGTCGAACCGGGTGAGCACGTCGTAGGTCAGCGGCTCGCCAGTCCGCGCCGTGAGGCGGACCGTCTTGCGTTGCGATCCGCGGGGGTCGCCAGCGGCGGTGAACGCGCTCAGCAGGACCTCGAGCGTCTCGCTGACTTCCGCCTCGGCCGCCACGGGCGGCGGCTGGCGGATGCCCAGTACGACGGCCAGGGCGGCCTCGGGCCGGCCGGGAATCGCAAACGGGGCGACCGACGCCTGCATGCCGATGTCCGGGTTCGGCAGGATGCCCGCGAGCGCGTTGTTGAGTCGTATGGCTGGCGCCGTGTCGGGAGGAAGTGGCGGGTCGCGTTCGTCGAAGTAGGCACTGCGCGTCCGGACGTCGACGTCGCGCCGGTTCACCTTCACCTCCACCCGCCGGATCGACCGGTCGTCGCGCGGGCGGGTGGACTGATACCCGAGCAGGTAGTACGAGCTGTTCTCGCGGAAGATCTGCGCGATGCCCTCGTCGAACGTGTTCGTATTGATGAAGGCCCGGCCGCCGCTGTTCTCCGAAACCGTCTGCAGGAACTCCTGGTTCAATCGCGAGAGTTGCAGACCGCCGAGCAGTCCGCGCTGGCGGATCGACTGGGCAAGCGGGTCCGCCGGCATGACGGTCTGACTCTGGAAGAAGAAGTTCAGGCCGCCGACGCCCGACGGATCGAGCGCGTAGATGTTGACGTTTCCGTGCTGCGCGCGCAGAAAGGTCTCCTGGATGGCCGCCGTGAAGGTCTCCTGCGTGTTCTGGACGAGCGCGGTTGCCAGGTCGCGCTCGAGCGTCGTGCCGGCCCGCGGACCGATGGCTTCGGGCTGCGAGGCCGCTTCAGTGTCGACCGGCACGCCGGTGCTGACGTAGACGATGGCCTTGCGACGCTGGGGGACGGTGCGCAGGTAGGCCGACACCTGTCCGAGCGTCCGGATGGTCGAGAAGAACCAGTAGTTCTCGTCGTTCATCGACAGGCCGGCGTAGGCGAACCCTGCCGACATCCTGTTGACCGCGGCGGTGAGCCGGGCGCGGTCGTTCGTGAAATCCACGGCGTGGCGGTTGTCACGCGTGAAGATGACCGCGGCCAGGTCCGACGGGCCCAGCCGCGCGATGACATCCCGCCCGATGGCGCGGGCGCGGTTGACGAGCTGCGGGTCGTTCGGGATCGTCGCATCGTCCATCACGATGGCAAACAGCCGGCCGTCACCGAGGCTGTTCGTTCGGACGTCGGCCTGGACCTCGCGCATCCATGCGGTCTCGACGGGATCGGGCTCCGGAACGTCGATGGGCACGAAGGCCACAATCGACTGAGCGACACCGTTCTCGAGGACCGTGAAGTCCCCGGCGGCCAGCCCACGGATCGGCCGCCGGTTCTTGTCGAGTACCGACACGTCCACCTGGACGACGTCGATTCCGGCCCGGAAGACGGGCTGCTGCGGCGGCGCCTGCCCGGTTGCGACAGGGGCAGACGTCGAGAAGAGGAGCAGCGCGGCGAGGGCAGGGCCGAGGACGGCGCGAAGGCGCGTCATCGCCCCACTCCCCTGGAGGCGGTGGAGATGATCATGTCGAGAAACTCCTGAACTCCCCGGCAGGGCTGGTTCTGGGAGTATACACGGCCGGCGGCCGGCCAGGCTCCGGCCCGGTGGCTGATGGGCGTGCTCCGGCCGAGAAATGCACGTCGTCTGACCGTGTCAAGCCCCTACTGAAAAATGCGGACCCGCGGCAGCACGCTCCTCGTACCTGTCGTACCTGTCGTACCTGTCGTACCTGTCGTACCTGTCGTACCCGTCGTACCCGTCGTACCCGCCTTGTAGACCCGCCCGCCCTTCATCACGAAGACGACATCGCGAGTGCTCGTGATGTCGTCGAGCGGATTGCCGCGAACGGCGATGATGTCGGCCTCGAATCCGGGTGCGAGCGTGCCGATGGCCTCGCCGAGCCGGATTGACTCGGCCGCGAGCGAGGTGGCCCCGATGAGCGCCTCACGGGCAGGCTGGCCGCCGTCGAGCACGCGGGTGATGATCTCGCGCGCGTTCTGGCCGTGGGCCCCGGCGACCGCGTCGGTGCCGAGGGGCATCTTTACTCCCGAGGCCACGGCGCGCACGAACATCTCGCTCTTGTCGGCGACGGCCTTCTCCATGAAGGCGAATCCTTCCTCGTTGTAGTTGCCGAACCCCATGAAACGATCCTTGTTCTCGATGTAGTTCTGCAGCACGAGCCCGATGTTCGGGTCGAAGTACACGCCCTTGTCCCGCATCAGCGCCAGGGCCTCGTTCGAGGCGAACGCGCCATGCTCGACCTGCGTGCAGCCGGCGTTCACGGCCCTGATGATGGCCTCCGAGGCGTGGGCGTGCACGAGCGTGCGCAAGCCCTGCGCGCTGGCCTCCCCGCAGGCGGCATCGAGCTGTTCCTGCGTCATCGTGGGCGCGCCGCCGTTCCGGATGCTGTCGGATGCGAAGAGCTTGATGACGTCGGCGCCCGAGTTCTTGAGCGCGCGGACCTGCTCGCGGAGCATGGATGGCGAGAGCGGTTCCCCGCGACGGCTGCCCTGTACCTGGCCGAGCGACGAGAGGATGCGCGGGCCCACGAGGGCGCCGCTCTTCACCGCCGCGCGCAACTCGGCGTCTCCGCGGCTCCCGACGTTCTGCACCGTGGTGAAGCCGGAGAGAAGCGTGGCTTCGAGGTTCTTCGCGATCGCGGCTCGAGCCTGCTCGGGCGTCTCGGCCGGCTCGCCCTCGCGCCGGCCGTACTTGCCGTTCGGCTGGAAGTGCCAGTCGATGTGCGTGTGCACGTCGATGAAGCCGGGCAGAAGCGTGACATCTCCCAGGTCGTACGTCACGGGGCCCGTGCGGGCATCGATGGCCACGATCCGCGCGGGCGTCACCACGATGCCGCCGCGCACCTGCTCGACCGAGGCTCGCACTTCAATGACCTGGTTGGTGAGGAGCGTGCCTCGGCCGTCGAAGAGCCGGGCCGCGCGGATGGTGACGCTGTTCTCCTGGGCGGGGGCCGGTGCTGCCGGACCGAAGGGCATGCCCGAGAGGAGCAGGGCGGCGAACAGGAGCAACGGGCGCGCTGGCATGGGGCCTCCGAGTCTGGGGCGGCGGTTGGTGAGCTCAGCGGATTAGTGATTGAAACGCAAGGGGGAGTCAAATCGGCTCCAAGCGGACCGGCGGGTAGAATGCAGTGCCATGAGCGTCCTTCGTCGATTCGTTTCGCCAACGGGAAAGCGTCTGTCACTTCGAAGCTCGAAGATTGCCGGCCGTGGCGTGTATGCCGCCGAACCGATTACCAAGAACTCCCGCATCATCTTCTACGCCGGCGAGAAGATCTCCGTCCGGGAGGCGGACAGGCGAGAGCACCGGTACCAGGCCAAGGGGCGCATCTGGTGTTTCACGCTCAACCGGCGTTGGGTCCGCGACGCAGCCGTCGGCGGCAACGAGGCCCGGTTCATCAATCACTCATGCCGCCCGAACTGTTACGTCGAGATCGCCGGCGAAACGATCTGGATTCGCGCCGCGCGGAACATCCGATCGGGCGAAGAGTTGTCCTACGACTACAACACGGGCGGCGAAGCCGGCATTGGCTGCCGATGCCGACCCGCGTGCCGGACGGTCCTGTGACGAGGGTCGGGCACGTCGTCTACCTGCACGGTTTCGCCTCGTCGCCGGAATCGTCGAAGGCCGGACGCTTCAAGGCTGCGCTCGAAGCCCGCGGCGTGAGCTTCGTCTGCCCCGATCTCAATGAACCCGCGTTCGAGACCCTCACGGTCACGCGCATGCTCGCGCAGACGAAGGCTGCGGCTGACGAGGCTCGAGAAGGCCCGGTCGCCCTCGTCGGATCGAGTCTCGGCGCGTTCCTCGCCCTGCACGCCGCAGCCGCCGACCGAGCCGGCCGCGTCGATCGGCTGATCCTTCTCGCGCCCGCGCTCGACTTCGGCGGCAACCGGCTCCGTCAGTTGGGTGCGCACGGCATCGACGAGTGGCGGCGCCGGGGCAGCCTCCGCGTGATGCACTACGCACTCGGCGAGGAGCGCGAAATTGGATTCGCGCTGTACGAGGACGCCGCGCGCTTCGACGCGTTCGCGCTGGAGATGGGCCTGCCGGTGCTGGCTTTCCAGGGCCGCCGCGACGCGGTGGTGGACCCCGCGATGGTCGTCGACTGGGCCTCGACCCGGCCGACCGTCGATCTCCGGCTGGTCGACGACGATCATCAGTTGTCGGCCTCGATGGCGGAGATCTGGGCCGAGAGCGAGCGTTTTCTCGGGCTCAGTCAGGCCGAACGGCCGACGACGCGATGAGGCGGACGCGCGCGGCGTGAGGGTGCGACACGGCCGGTGAGTACGATTGGCACCCGCACGGCCGGGTTCGGATCAGCTTTCCGGCCGTAGTCGATTCGGTCCTCGTGACGGCGGACAGTCCGGGACACTGTGGCGGAGTGCTCGAGATCGTGTTCGAAGGGCGCCGGCGGTTCAGGGGAGGGCACGGCATCTTCATTGGACTTGCGCCCGGGCCCTGTTCCGGAGGGCCCTGACAATCCGGCCGCGCCTCAGCTGGCGGCGGTCGTGACCGGCGCCCCGAGCTTGAAGACGTGCGGGTGCGGCGTTCGGATCGCGTTGCGGGCGTCCACGATCAGGCGCGCGTCGGCGACGAGCGCCGTGTAGTCGAACACGCGATGGTCGGTGAGGATGACCACGCAGTCGGCCTCTCGCGCGCTGTCCGGCGTCAACTCGACCGCCGTCAGGTCGCGATTGCCTGGCCAGCCGTGCGCCGGAATGGACCGAACGTACGGGTCTGCGTAGCCGACGATGGCGCCCTTCTGTTCGAGCACGGCCATCACGTCGAGCGCCGGCGACTCGCGCATGTCGTCGATGTCACGCTTGTAGGCCACGCCCGCCACGAGCACCCTGGAGCCGCGCACCGCCTTGGACTGACTGTTGAGCGCGTCGGTGATCTTCTCGACGACGTGATGCGGCATGGCGCCGTTGACGTGGCCGGCAAGCTCGATGAACCGTGCCTCGAACCCGACTTCCTTCACCTTCCACGACAGGTAGAAGGGATCGACCGGAATGCAGTGGCCGCCGAGCCCGGGCCCCGGATAGAAAGGCATGAACCCGAAGGGTTTCGTGGCGGCCGCCTCGACGACTTCCCACACGCTGATGCCGAGCCGGTCGCACATCAGGGCCAGTTCGTTGACGAGCCCGATGTTGACGGCGCGGAACGTGTTCTCGAGGAGCTTGACCATCTCGGCCACGCGCGGCGAGCTGACCTCGACGACCGTGTCGATCGATGCCTCGTAAAGCGCGCGCGCGAGCGCGGTGCTCTCGGCGCCCACACCGCCCACGACCTTGGGCACGTTGCGGGTGTTCCACGTGGGGTTCCCGGGATCGACCCGCTCCGGAGAGAAGGCGAGGAAGAAATCGCGGCCCGCCACGAGGCCGCCCCGCTCGAGAATCGGTTTGACCACCTCATCGGTCGTGCCGGGATACGTCGTCGATTCGAGGATCACGAGCTGGCCTGGACGCAGGTGGTCCGCGATCATTTCGACCGCCGACACGACATACGACAGATCCGGGTCCTTCGTCTTGCGCAGAGGCGTCGGCACGCAGATGTTGATCGTGTCGAGCGTCGCCACGGCCGCCGGATCGGTCGTGGCGGTGAGCGCGCCCGTTTGCTGAAACCGCGCCACGTCGGCCGAGGGGACGTCTGGAATGTAGGACGAGCCGCCGTTGATGGCGGTCACTTTCCTGGCGTCCAGCTCGATGCCGACGGTCGCAAAGCCTGCTCGTGCGAACTCGACGGCGAGCGGGAGCCCCACGTATCCCAGCCCGACGACGCCGGTGCGGGCGGTGCGCGATGCGAGCTTGTCACGGAGGCCGACGGCGGCTTGCGAGAGGGTGGTCTGTGGCATGAACGTAACCGATTGGGTCCTCCGGACGTCGTAACTACTGACTGTCCGAGTTCACACATTATGCCATCCGGGCGGCTGGCGCCCGACCGGACGCTGGCGCGTGTGCTGTAATAGGCTCATTCCCCGCATTCGAAGGAGCAGGCATGCTGACGAAGTCGAAGAAGCCATGGGAGCGGCGCTGGTCGGAGGTAACGCCGGAGGGCGTGTATCGCTCCCGTCGCGAGTTCCTGCAGACAGCGGCCGTCGGCGCGGCAGGCATCGCCGTCGGGGGCGGCATCCTTGCCGGGCGCGAGATCGGGCTCGCACCTGAGCAGGCGGCCCTGGCCTCCAGGCGAAATCCGAAGTACGTCGCTGAAGGCGCACCGAATACCTTCGAGGAGTTGACAAACTACAACAACTTCTACGAGTTCGGCACGAGCAAGGACGACCCGGCCCGCAACGCCCACACGCTCAGGATCGAAGCCGTGGACGGTGAAGGTCGACGGCCTGGTCGGCAAGCCCGGCGACTACTCGGTACGACGACCTCATCAAGCCCGAGCAGCTCGAAGAGCGCATCTACCGGTTTCGCTGCGTCGAAGCCTGGTCGGCCGTGATCCCGTGGATCGGGTTTCCGCTGGCCAGACCTCATCAAGCGTGTGGAACCGACCTCGGCGGCGAAGTACGTCGCCTTCGAGACCCTCCTCCGGCCGTCGGAGATGCCCGGCCAGCGCACGGCCGTGCTCGAGTGGCCCTACGTCGAGGGGCTGCGGCATGGATGAGGCGTTGCACCCGCTGACGCTTCTGACCGTCGGCCTCTACGGAAAGCGAACTGCCGAACCAGAATGGCGCGCCGATCAGGCTGGTGGTGCCGTGGAAGTACGGCTTCAAGAGCATCAAGTCGGTGGTCCGCATCCGATTCGTGGACAAGGAACCGCCCACGTCCTGGAACATCGCCAACGCGCGGGAGTACGGCTTCTACTCGAACGTCAATCCCGATCGTGACCATCCGCGCTGGAGCCAGAAGCGCGAGCGCCGGCTGGGCGGGTTCTTCGCCAACATCCCGACGGCCAAGTTCAATGGCTACGGGGACGAGGTGGCGAGCCTCTACGCCGGGATGGACCTGATCAAGTACTACTGATGCTGCCGCTCGTTCGGCTCTTCAAGCCCGCCGTCTTCGTGGCGGCGGCCGTTCCGGGTGTGCTGCTCGCCCGGCGAGCCTGGACCGGAGACCTGGGCGTCGACCCGGTCACGACGCTGCTCCATACCTCGGGGCGCGACGCGTTGCTGCTGCTGCTGGCCACGCTGTCGGTGACGCCCATCCGCCGGTTGACGGGATGGAATCGCGTGCAGAGCGTTCGGCGCCTGCTGGGCCTCTGGACGTTCGCCTACGCGCTGGCGCACCTGTCGATGTACCTCGTGTTCAACCAGCTCTGCTATTCCTTCGAGACCTGCGAGTTCCGGGCGATCTGGGACGACGTCGTCAAGCGGAAGTTCATCTTCGCGGGGATGCTGGCCTTTGCGGCCCTGCTTGCGCTGGCGCTGACCTCCACCACAGGCTGGGTGCGCCGGTTGGGCCGCAACTGGGTTCGGCTGCATCGGCTCGTGTATCTGGCGGGTGGGTCGGCGATCGTGCACTTCATCTGGAAGGAGAAGTCAGACTACAGCGAGCCGCTCAGGTGGGGAGCGGTGCTCGTCCTGCTGCTCGGGATCCGCCTCTACTTCGCCATTCGGAAGCGCCTGACAGGCCGCCAGCCCGTCCAGGCGGCGCCCCGCTGACACGGGTCGGCGGCCCAGAGAGGTCTGCAACTATCTGTACAATCTGGATTTATGTCTTGAACTCGCCTGCCAGTTGAACGGCTGATTCTGCCCGTTCACCAGCCAATTCGGACCGCTCACGACAATTCTGTATTCGGCCAGGGGGGGCGGGGCTACCATTTCTCTGGATTCATTCGTATCGGACGCCGAGGTGTGGCTGCGTTGCCACCGGGCGCTGGAGGGATATGCACAAGCCGGTCAAGTACGTCGAAAAGGGGATGAGCTACGTCGCCAAGGGCGCCTGGGTCGTCTACGACGCGCTCAACAGCATCAAGCCGAACGAGTCGTTCGTCCCCAAGTGGTCGGAAAAGCCGCTGCTGAAGTCGTGGCAGAAGGTGAAGCCGCCGCTCGGCTGGCCGCGCGAGACCGACTCGTTGTGCCCGACCTGCGTGCGTGAGGCGCGCCAGGCCATCCTCGACGGCAAGAAGGACTACAAGGATCTGCTCACCGAGAAGGTCGGCGAGATCAAGGCAACGATCGTCGAGCGCGAGGGCAAAATCCTGATGGTCAAGGACTGCCCGGTGCACGGGCACTTCGAGGACGTCATGGCCATCGACACGGACTTCTTCAAGCACCTCGAGGAGACGTTCCCTGGGTCGGACATCCGGTCGCACGCCGACGAGAAGCTCCACAACCACGGGTCATCGACCATCAAGTACGGCCGCGGCGCGGTGCTCACGATTGACCTGACCAACCGCTGCAACATGATGTGCGACCCGTGCTTCATGGACGCCAATCAGGTCGGGTTCGTCCACGAGCTGTCGTGGGAGGAAATCAAGACGCTGCTCGACAACGCCATTTCGCTCAAGCCGAGGCGGCAGATGTCGGTGCAGTTCTCGGGCGGCGAGCCGACGCTTTCGCCGTATTTCCTCGACGCGGTGCGCTACGCGAAGAAGGTGGGCTACAACAGCGTGCAGGCGGCGACCAACGGCATCGAGTTCGCCAAGAGCCCGGAGTTCGCGCGCGCGGCGGCCGAGGCCGGCCTGCGCTACGCGTACCTGCAGTTCGACGGCATCGGGAACGCCGCCAATTCGCATCGCCTCGTCGGGAACCTGTTCGACGTGAAGCTGCGCGCGATCGAGAACCTGTGGCGCAACGGCGTCGACATCGTGCCGGTGACGACCATCGTCAACGGCGTGAACAACGAGCAGGTGGGTCGCATCATCAAGTTCGCGATCGACAACCCGAAGAAGATCAGCTTCCTCTCGTTCCAGCCGGTGTCGTTCACCGGCCGTGACGAGGAGATCACCGACGAGCGGCGCCACGCGCAGCGGTACACGCTGTCGCACCTGGCCCACGACGTGAAGAACCAGACGGGCATCGGCGAGCCGTCGCGCGACTGGTTCCCGATCTCGTTCATGGGCACGTTCGGCGACTGGGCGGACCTGGTGCACGGCCCGGCCGCCGATTGGGGACACCTCTCGTGCGGCTGCCACCCCAACTGCGGCGTCGGCATGGCCGTCGTCATCGACAAGGAAACGTCGGAGTCGGTGCCGATCACGGCGTTCCTGAACGGCCCGCAGCTCGCCAAGGACATCGCGAAGATCAACGACGCGGCGCGGGGCAAGTTCCTGTCGGTGCTCGGCATGGCCCTGGCGCTGATGAAGAACTACGACTCGTTCAAGACGCCGACGCACTTCAGCCTGTACGACCTGATGCGGCGGTTCGACAAGGCCTTCGGGGCCACCGGGCGCAACTACGGCAAGGTCAGCGCGGACCGGACGCTCGAGGACGTCGAGTTCCGCCGGTCGGACCGGTTCAACTACATGTTCATCGCGGGCATGTGGTTCCAGGACCTGTTCAACTACGACTTCCGGCGCACCGAGCGCTGCATCATCCCGTACGCGACGCAGGAGGGCGAGATCAGCTTCTGCGCCTACAACACGGGCATCGGCTGGCGGAACATCATCGAGAAGATGCACATGACGGCCACGCTCACCAAGTGGTACGAGGAGCACGGCCGTCACGAGATCATCGCCGGCAACAAGTCGGTCGCGCTCGACACGACCAAGCACAGCCTCCAGCTCGTCGACGAGGACGTGCACAAGGGCAAGCAGACCGACCTCGACGAGCTGGGCATCGCCAAGACGGCGCGCGAAGAGAAGCTGCGCGCGCGCAAGGTGGAGTCCGAGAACAAGCGCATGGCCGAGCTCTACCGCCAGGTCGTGCTGAAGGAACCGAAGCCGGAGCTGGCAGCGGGCCTGCAGATCCAGGGCCTCGGCAAGAAGAAGGACGAGAAGAAGGAAACGGTCGTCCAGTAGCACGCTCGCCGACGACCTCTGGCGTCAGCGAGGCCGAGCGAACACGAGACGGGCCGGGCAGCGTTCAGCTGCCCGGCCCGTTGTCTTTCTGCCACCCCCTCGGTCGTGCGCGCGATCGTCGATCGCACAGATATAATTCACGGCACAAGAACCTGCTGCCGATCCGATGTCACTCCAACCCGGCGCCCGCCTCGCCCGTCGACAAGCTCAGGGCGGCCTTGAGAACGGTCGAAGAGTCCCTCCGTACGAAGTCACGGCGGCCATGAAGTGCAGGTGGCCCGCCTCGGCCGAGGCTGGCGGCGACGGCTCGACGAGTCTCAGCCGGGAGAACGCGATGATTGGAACGACCCTGGGTCCGTATCGCGTCCTGGACAAGCTGGGCGAAGGCGGCATGGGACAGGTGTTCCGCGCGCGCGACACGAAGCTCAATCGCGACGTGGCGTTGAAGATCCTGCCGCCTGCGCTTGCCGAGGACCCTGATCGGCGCATGCGGTTCGAACGGGAAGCGCAGGCGCTTGCCGCGCTCAACCACCCGAACATCGCGCAGGTGTACGACGCCGGGCGTCTCGATCACGGCGCCGACGGGCCAGCGACGCCAGGCGTCTTTGCCATCGTCATGGAGCTCGTCGAGGGCGAGGACCTTGCCGAGCGCATCGCGCGTGGCCCGATCGCGGTTCGTGAGACGTTGGCCATCGCAAAGCAGTTGGCCGCCGCGCTCGAGGCGGCGCACGAGAAGGGCATCGTCCACCGCGATCTGAAGCCGGCGAACATCAAGGTAACGCCCGATGGCGTCGTGAAAGTGCTGGACTTCGGGCTCGCCAAGGCCCTTGACGCCGGACCCTCGGACCTTCGGACCCTCGGACCCCCGGACCTTCGGACCCTCGGACCCCCGGACCTTCGGACCCTCGGCCCCCCGGACCTTCGGACCCTCGGACCCTCGGACCCTCGGACCGTCGGACCGACCCGCACCTCGCCGGCGATGACGGCGATGGGGATGGTCCTCGGCACGGCCGCCTACATGAGCCCGGAGCAGGCCAAGGGGCGGCCAGTCGACAAGCGCGCCGACATCTGGGCGTTCGGTGTCGTGCTGCACGAGATGCTCACGGGAGAGCAGCTCTTCGGCGCCGAGACCGTGGCTGAAACGCTTGGCCTCATCTTCAGTCGGGAACCCGACCTTGGCGCCCTGCCTGCTGACGTGCCGTCCGGCATGCGGACGCTGGTCGGCCGTTGCCTGGAGAAAGACCCGAAACGGCGGCTACGTGACATCGGCGACGCGCGGTGGGAGCTCGAGGCCCGGGAGGTGTCGCCGGCCTCTGCCGCACAGCCCGGGTCGTCCGGGCTCACATGGCTGTCGTGGGCTGCGACGGCGTCGGCGCTTGCGTTCGCGGTGTGGGCCCTGTCGGCGCGCGTCCCTTCAGAACCGGCGAGCGGCATCGACGGGCACTTCACGATTGAGCTGCCGGCAGACGCGGCGCTCGTGACAAGTGACGTGCCGGCGACGAGCGCCGGCCCGATCGCGGTGTCACCGGACGGGCGGCAGGTCGTCTACGTGGCGCCCAACGGGCGCGGCACGCGTCTCGTCGTGCGGGCGTTGAACGACCTGACGCCCCGCGCCCTTCCCGGCACCGACGGTGCACGAATGCCGTTCTTCTCTCCCGACGGTGCGTCAGTCGGGTTCTTTGCAGACGGCAAGCTCAAGAAGACGCAGCTCTCGGGCGGCACCCCGGTCACGCTGGCTGACACGCCCGGTCCGGGAGGCGCCTCGTGGGGCGCGGGCGGTGAGATCGTCTTCGCTCCCGCCAACGACGGCCTCTTTGCCGTACCCGATGCGGGCGGCACGCCTCGTCGGCTGACGACGCTCGACGCGGCGGCTGGCGACGACAATCACTACTGGCCGCAGGTCATCGGCGACGGCCGCCTTGTGCTCTTCACCGTCATCGCCTGGAGCCGGGAGACGACCGAAATCGCTCTGGTGAATCTCGACACCAATGAGCGCTCGCTCGTGCAGGAAGATGCCGCGTTTGCCAGGTACATTCCCGGTCCTGACGGCGTGGCCGGGCACCTCGTGTTCGTCCGCGACGAGGCGCTCATGGCGGCCCCGTTCGATCCCGATCGGGCCGAGCATGCGGGCACGCCCATCGCCGTGACCGGCGGCGTGCGGGCCGCGCAATTCGCCGTGTCGGAAAGCGGCGTACTCGTCTACGCGCCAAGCACGGGCGCGGCGCCGGACTACTCGCTGGTCTGGGTCGACCGGAAGGGGACGGTCACGCCGATCACGGATTTGCCGCGAGGCTACGAAGACCTGCATCTTTCGCCTGACGGTCGTCGCGTGGCCTTGACAATCGAGGAGTCCGGGCCGGATTCGCCGGCGCACGTCTGGCTGGCCGACACCGATCAGGGTACGCTCTCCCGCCTCACGTTCGAGGGCTTCAGCCGTGACCCGGTGTGGTCTCCCGATAGCCAGTCCGTCGTGTTCGGCTCGAAGCGAGGGGACGGCGTCTTCGGGTTGTACGTGCAGCCCGCCGACGGCAGCGCGTCAGCCGAGCTTGCCTGGGCGAGTCCGGTCCCGATCTGGCCCGATCCGCAGTCGTGGACGCCGGATGGCCGTACCGTCGTCTTCACGACTAAGGGCGCCGACACGCGCGACGACATCTGGACGCTCTCGCTCGACGATGGCACGGCGCGCCCGTGGCTCGCGACGCCGGCCGTCGAATGGGGCGGGCGGTTGTCGCCCGACGGCAGGTGGGTGGCCTACAACGCCCTCGAAGGCGGTCGCGAGGAGGTCTACGTCCAGCCGTACCCGGGACCCGGGGTGAAACGGCTCGTGTCGGAGAACGGCGGCATCAACCCGATCTGGTCCAGCGACGGGCGCGAGCTCTTCTACCGGCGCGGCGACGAACTCCTCGTCGTCAACGTCGACACGAGCAACGGTTTCTCGGTGGGCAAGCCCACCGTGCTCTTCTCGGGCCGCTACCGTCTCACCGGCCGTGACTATGCCGTCTCGCCCGATGGCACGCGCTTCGTCATGATGCTGGCCAACGAGCCGCGGACGACGGGCAGCATGCGCGTGCTGCTCGACTGGTGGCAGACCCTCGACGCGCGGCTCGCGGGCGCGCGATAGCTGAGGTCAGCGGCTCGCGTCCACTCAGGGGTTCTGCGCCCCGGCGTGACCTCTCCGACGCGTGTTGGACGCGGACGAAGACGATCACTCGCGCGGCGAGTTATTGTCGCGTGTCTTCCGGAAGAGGGTCTCCCACCCGGTCTGCACCGCGCGTGCGGTGCCCAGGCCCACCGCCACGGCGAACGCGATGCCGACGGCGCCGAAGCCGATGATGAATGCCGCGTAGACGATCTCGCGTGCGAAGTTGAGCTGCCATAACGCGAGCGCCCCCACCACGGTGACGAGCGTGCCTTGCAGCACGCCGGCAACCAGTCGCGCTCTCGAGAAGCCCTCGTCATCGAGCGCCTGCTCGACACGCGTGGCCACCGAACCGGCCACCAGCACCCCAACGCCGACGACGAACAGTGCCACCAGAATGTTGGGTACGAAGAACAACACCCGCTCGACCATGTCGGCGAGCACTTCCAGGCCCCAGATCCGCAGCGCGTTGTCGAGGAAGACGAGCGTGACGAGCAGCCACGCACCGTTGCCGAGCAAGGCGTAGAGCGGCGCCCGAACGTCGCCCTTGGCAAAGGCTCCGGGCCATCCCGAGCGCTGCCCCAGCCGGTCGAGTCTCAGCCAGACCAGGATTCGCACCATGCCGCGCTTGGCCAGCCAGCCGGCCACGAACCCGACGCCGACCAGAAACAGACCAGCCGCCAGTGTCGGGAGATAGTCGGAGAACTGCTGTACGAATCGGGCCAGGGGTCCCGAAAAATCCTGCGTCATGACTTGCTCCTTGCGAAGAACAGGCGCTCGAACCGATGCGCCCGTCTCGCTTCGACATCTCTGACGACGATGACGGGGTTGCCTCCCCGCCGGGCCAGCATCGCGGGCACGGTTTCGCCCACGAGCGGAATCACCGCACCCTCGGAAGGCGCACCCATCAGGGCCAGCGTTCCCGGTGACATCCCCTCGAGCAGAGCCAGACCCGGATCGCGATGCCGCAGCACGTCCAGCGGGCCATCGTATCCGGCTGCCGCAAGCGTGGCGCGCGCCGCGGCGACGTGGCGCTCGGTGTCGGCGGCGCCGAGAGCTTCGTCGACCACCGTCACGGCCCGGACGGTCGCACTGAAACGTTTCGCGAATGCCGGGGCGAGCTGCACGGCGAGCGAGGAGTTGGCGCCGCGCGTGACCGGCACGAGAATCTCCCGCACAGCGGCGGGGTCAATCGTCCCGTACAGCACTCCCACCTGGCACGGCGCGTCCTGGAACACACGTTCGACGATGGACGAGACGAGCCGTTCCAGAAATGACTGCTGGTGGGGCTCGCCCAGCACGAGGAAGTTGCACTGTTCCTCGCGGGCCGTCTGCACGAGCGCGTGGCTGATTCGCCGGCCGATCTTCACGATGGGGCGAACGCCGAGTCCCCTCTCGGCGGCCAGGGCAGCCGCCGCTTCGAGCGCCGGTCGATAGGCGCGGGCGGCCTGGCGACCCGTGAGCAGGCTTTCGCCCTCGGGCACCTCGACGACTGACACGGCCACCAGGTCACCGTGGTGGCGCTCGGCGATCGCCGTCGCCGCCGCCATCAGCGAACTGACGGTTTCCGGCCTCGCGAGCGCGACGAGCAGGTGGTACTCCTTCCGCTGGATCCGTTCCATCCAGGCCGTGCGCTCCCCGAAAGCGGTTTCACGACGCCGGCTGTAGACGCGGTAGAAGACCAGGCCCGTGACGATCCATCCGCCCGCGGCCGCCCACGCCAACGGATAGTCGATGAACATCACGCCGGCGATGCCGAGCATGGCGACGATCGCGAGGATGGGCGTCACGGGCATGAACGGCACCTTGAACCCGCGGTCGAGCTCGGGGTGGAGTGTGCGGAGTCTGATGACGGCCAGATTCACGCCGCCGAAGAGCAGCAGGAACATCACGCTGGCCGCGGCCGCCACTTCCTCGATCGGCAGCGCCACGGCCATGCCGATGATGAGCAGTGCCGACACGCCAATCGCGACGTGCGGCGTGGACCGGGCAGCATGCACGCGAGCCATGGCCTTCGGCAGGCTGGCATCGCGCGCCATCGCGAACGCCACGCGTGACGACGAGTAGATGGTGGCATTGAGCGCAGACAGCGTCGACAGCAGGCCGCCCACGAGGATGACGATGCCGCCGCCGACGACGAACTGGTCGGCCGCCTTGACCAGCGCCACTTCCTTCTCGGCCGCCAGATACTCGGTGACCGCCATCCCGGCAGGCGGAATCACTGCACCCACCGCGACGAATGCCACCAGCAGGTAGATTGGCACGACGATGAGCAGCGAGATGAAGACGGCCCGCGGCACGTTGCGCTTGGGGTCTTCGACCTCTTCGCTCGTCTGCGCGATGATCTCGTAGCCCTCGAACGCGATGAACGTCAGGCCCATCGCGGCAAACACGCCTCCAAGGCCCTCGCTGAAGAACGGCGTGAACGCGCCCTCCCAGCCCGTGCGAGTGGCCATCGCCCAGAGCCCGGCGACGATGAAGGCGCCGATGATGACCACCTTGCCGATCGTCACCACGCTTCCGGCCTTGCCCGTCTCCGCGGCGCCGCGGTAGTTGATGTAGGCGAAGAGCGCGCAGGCGGCCACCGCGATCCAGATCTCGAGTGGCAGGATCGGGGTCTCCATGGCGGGCGCGCCGACGACCGCCAGGACCTCCTTGAAGTACGCGCCGAATCCGAGGGCATAGAGTGAGCACGCGACCGCGTGCGCGAACCAGTCCATCCAGCCGGACAGAAATCCGCTGGGGTCTGGCAGGGCGCGCTTGATCCAGAGGTAGCCGCCGCCGGCGCCGTGAATCGCGCCGCCCAGTTCGGCGTAGGCGGCGGCAGTGAGCAGGGCGACCAGGCCGTTGAGGAAAAACACCAGCAGGAGCGCCGGGCCGGCCACGCCAGCGGCGATGCCGGTCAGCACGAAGATGCCCGCGCCGATCATGGCGCCGACGCCGATCATCGTGACGTCGACGAGCCGCATTTCCCGACTGAGTCGGACTTCGAGATCCATCGTGACGGCCGGGCGCGATGCTACCACGGGCGCCTGTGGCCATCGCCGTATGCCAGGCCTGCACGGCGTCGGCGCGCGAGAGGGGCTTGCCGGTCCCGGGAGCGGCGCGGCCCGCCCTGCTCGAACGCTCCCCCCAGCGCTACCCGCGCGGGCCGGACGCTCGCCAACGCACCCACAGCCGCCAGGCGGCGAAGGCGGCGAGGCCAATGGCGACCCAGAGCAGGCCGCGGTTGGGCGCCTGCACTTTCTGTCCGCCGAGCGCCAGCAGCCAGAATCGGGGGAAGCGGCCGAGCACCAGGGCCACCATGAACCGCCCGATGGGGTATCGGGCGGCAATGGCCAGGATCTTCGTCGGGTAGAAGGGCACGGGCAAGAGCGCCGTGGCGACGATCAGCAGGAACGGGGCCTTGCCGAACCAGCGCTCGGCGGTCCTGAAGGCCTTCGACTGCTCGAGCCTGGGCGCGACGAGGTGGTGGCGCACCACCCATCCGATCAACCAGTAGTCAATGGCGATCGCGATGAGACAGGCGTACGTGCCAACGGCCGCCACGAGCGGCGGCGGGTAGAGCTTGGCGGCATACAGGATGTACGGCTCGTGCGGCAGGAACGAGATCAGCAGGTGCGCCGGAATCGCGTAGAGTCCGTAGCCGATGAGCGCGCCCGAGCCGGGTGCGGCGACCGCGGCGACGCCGGCCGAGAGGCCGGCCACGGCCAAGGCAACGAGGGCGACCGTTCGGTACTGGGGAGCCTGTGAGCGGACCGCAACCGTCTCGAGATCCACGTCAGAAGAGCTCGACGAGGCCCGGGTGACCGCTCCTGAGCGCCAGAGAGAACCCCGCGATCATGAGTATCCAGATGCCGGCGTACACGAGCGCGAAGGCCTTCCGGCGCTGGAGCATCTCGGGATAGAGGATGGGCTTGCCGGCGAACTTGCCCCTGGGCTTCGACGGGAAGAAGAACGTCTTGTAGGTTTCGAGCGTCGCGATCGTGTAACCGAGGCCCGCCATGACAACGGCCAGCATGCTCGTGGTGAACGAGGCGAGGAGCAGCCCGTAGAAGGCCGCCCAGAGCGGGCTGCGCACGAACTTGAGCGGCTGGAAGCCCTCGACCGGCGCGTCCTTCCATGCCCCGAGAAACGCCGAGATCCATCCGGAAATGCTCCCGACGGCGAGCACGACAGGAATCGTGAGCGCCGTCGACCCACGCAAGGCCCAGTGGATGCCCAGAAACGTGAAGATCACGGCCGACGAGATGATCGCTCCCACCAGGAGCCTGCGGCTCTTGCTGTGGACGACGTTCCCGAACACCGCAAATTGCATCGGGATGAAGTACTTGCTCTGGTCCTCAGTGCGGAGGAACGTCTTCCAGAATTCGATGGCGCCTCGTTCGAGGACGTACGTCGAGCCGAAGAACACGACCATCGTTGGTACGTCACCGAGGTCCGGCCGCGCGATCGCGTAGGCGATGGCGCCCATGATCGCGCCGACGATGGGGCTCCGGAAGTACCGGGGCCAGCTGAAGCCCTCATGCGGCGAGTCCTTGAACATGCCCCAGGTCGACGTGTGCAGGCCGGCGACAAAGCCGATGGCGACGGCCGTGAGAAGGTGGATGACGTTCATCTCAGAGGGTGGCGCTCCTGTACGCGTCTTCGATGAGCTGCAAATCGCGAAAAGCCAACCGTAAATCGTAAGCCGCAGGGCGGTTCTTTGCAATCGCGTCGGCGAAATCGCGGTGCATGGCGCCGTACCCGGCCAGGTCGGCGAGGCCAGGCAGGTGGAGGCGCGTGCGCCGGCCCGTCTGCAGCGCCAGCACGCCGTTGGTCTCGAAACGCAGCGTGCCGGCTGTCCCGTAGACACGTGAGAATCGCACGCCGTTGACCACGCTCGGGAGGTCCCAGGAATACGCAAGCGTGGCGACGGCGCCCTCTTCGTACTCGATCGTGACGAGGATGTTCCGCTCCGGGCCGTCCGGTGGTCCGGGCCGCGCCGCGCGGATTCGCCTTGGCGTGAGTCCGATACTGGCCAGCAGGCTGATCCAGTGGATGCCGCCTTCGAAGAGCGCGCCGCCGCCGGAAAGCCGGGGATCGTCCCGCCAGTCTCCGGTCGTCTGGCGCTTGAGGGCCGTGAGCTGGATGAAGCGGACGTCGCCGAGGTCGCCCGATGCCAGCACGCGCCGCAGCAGGCTGGCGAGTGGCTTGTAGAAGTAGTTCTCGGCCACGAGCACCTGCCGGCCGGCGCGCGCGGCGGCGGTTTCGACGCGAGTCACGTCCTCCGATCGCAGGAAGGGCGGTTTCTCCACGATGACGTGCTTGCCGGCGTCGAGGGCCTTGAGCGTCCATTCGAGGTGGAGCGAGGGTGGGAGACCGACGAGAATGGCGTCGACGTCGCGAGCCGCCAGCGCGTCTTCGTAGGACGCGAAATGGTCTTTGACCGCCGAAGCGCCGGGCGGCGTCGGCCGCGCGCGCCCCATCGCGGCTCGCGTACGAGCGCGTCACGGTCGGGGCCACACTGCGAAGAGCCTTCGTGTGAATGGCCGCCGCTTGTCCGGTTCCGAGAAAGGCGATGTGCACGTCAGAGCCGCGAGAGGATGATGTCGCCCGTTCGCAACGCGTTGGCGGCGATCGTGAGCGACGGGTTGACGCCGCCCGAACGGGGGAGCGCGCTGCCGTCGGTGACGTACACGTTGTCGAGACCTCGAAGGGCGCCGGACTCGTCGAGCGGGGCCGTCGCCGGGTCTGGCCCCATTCGAACGGTGCCCAGAACGTGCGAGAACGTCGGAATCCTGCGCACGAACGTCGCAAGCGCGCCAGCGCGTTTGAGGACGCGGACGGCCGCTCCGACGAGGGCTGCGCGCGCGGCGTCGTCACGCCGGCTGTACTCGTGCGTGATGGACGCCTCGGCGAGGCCGTATCGAATCGTCTTTCCGGTCAAGGCGACGCGATTATCCCTGCTCGGCTGGTCCTCGGCAATGACGATGAGGCCCGTCGTGTGCGGCATGCCCACCCGGGCAATGACGTGTTGCCAGCGCGGGATGTAGCGCAGGATGTAGTCGGTTTGCGGCGTGCCCCACTGCTGGATGGAGCCGAGCTTGCCGGCTGGCGCGTCAACGGACGGGTGGCCGAAGTAATAGTCGTGAATGCCAACCTGTTTGTGAAACTCGCGGTCTGGCGCCGGTCGTCTGGCAAAGGCCCCCATGACGACGGCGTTCGAGTGGCGCATGAGGTAGCGACCCAGAGCGTCGCCAGCCGGGTTCAACCGATCGAGGCCGGACGCGAGCAGGAGCTGC
The DNA here is from genome assembly GCA_963752045.1 of uncultured Acidobacteriota bacterium. Taxonomy (GTDB): domain Bacteria; phylum Acidobacteriota; class Vicinamibacteria; order Vicinamibacterales; family SCN-69-37; genus DATKDF01. Next base: position 1,184,727 of record CAVVWN010000008.1, read on the forward strand.
GGCGTCACGAGCGCTCCGGCCGCGACGGCCAGCGTCCGGCACCGAAACGACAGCCGCTCGCCGGTGCGTCGATCGGCTGCCTCGACGCGGTTCACGCGGCGACCGTCAATCGAGAAACGGGTCACGACCGTGGCCGGGCGAATCTCCAGTCCCTGCCGAACCAGGTCGGTCAGCACCGTCGTCGCGAGGTCGTTCTTTGCCGCCACCGCGCAGGCGAACCCATCGCACGTGTTGCAGGTGAGGCAGGCCTGCCGGTCGGGGGCCGGCTGGTAGTTGATGGCGAGCGGCAGCCGGAACGGGCGAAGGCCGAGCGACCGCGCCGCCTCTGTTACCCGGGCCGAGACCGGTGCCATCGCGCCCGGCGCCGCCGAAAAGGGCGTGGACCTCGGCGGTTCCGTGGGGTCTTCGCCGGCGCTGCCGGCGACGCCGATGAGTGCTTCGGCCCGGGCGTAGTACGGCTCGAGGTCGTCATAGGTGAAGGGCCAGAGGGCGGTGCCGTCAGGGTCGATCTCCGGCGAACTGTGGAAGTCCTGTTCCCGGAGACGAAGCGAGACGGTCCCGTAGTACACCGACGCGCCCCCGACCGACGTGAGCAGTCCAAGCGACGGCGGCGCTTCGCCGGCCCGTACGTCGAAGGGCGTGTCGCGCGAGTAGGCGGTCGTCAGCTCGAAGAAACCGTCCGGTCCCCAGTTGGACGGGGTACGCGGTACCCAGTCGCCACGCTCGAGCATGAGCACGCGACGGCCTGCAATGACGGCCGCATGGGCGGCCATCGCGCCGCCGAATCCGCTACCGACGACGATGAGGTCGTAGTCCTGGTCCGGGGGAGCCTGCATGCCGCGCCGCGTCAGCCTCCCCGGGTGTGCATTTCGAGGTGGGCGTCCTTCCTCAGGATGCGCAGCGGTATGTAGGCGCCGCGCTCGTCGGTCCTCAGGCGTTCTTCGGCGCCCCGGTCGGCCCGGCCGCGCCACACGGCGTGGATCAGGTTGAGCAGCGTCTGTCGCGGAGCACCGGCTCTCAACGGCCGGCGCAGGTCGGTTCCGTGCTGCGCGTACAGACAGAGCAGGAGGACGCCGTCGGCGGTGAGCCTCGCCCGGTCACACGTGCGGCAGAACGGCTGGGTCGTCGAGGCGATGATCCCGAACGTCGTCCCGTCCGGTATCGAGAAGCGCTCGGCCGGCGCGTTCGAGCGCTCGCTGACCGGCACGACCGGTCCGTAGTGGTGGCCGAGCCGTTCGAGCATCTCGTGGCGTCCGACGACCGCCTCGGGCCGCCAGCGGGTTGCGCCGCCGACGTCCATGTATTCGATGAACCGCACCTCGGCGCCAACTTCTTTCCCGAATTCGATGAGGTCTACGAGCTCGTCGTCATTGTCGCCGCGGGTGACCACGACGTCGAGCTTGAGTCCGCCAAGGCCTTCGCGTCGGACGGCGTCGATCCCCGAGAGCACGGCGGGGAGGGCGTCACGTCGCGTGAGTCGTTCGAAGCGGTCTCGGCGGAGCGTGTCGATGCTGACGGTAATCCGATGCAGGCCGGCACGCCTGAGGTCCCCAGCCGCGTCGGCGAGCAGCACGCCGTTGGTCGTGAGCGACAGGTCGCGCACCCAGGGTTTTGCGGCGAGAAGACCGACGAGCGTCGGCAGTTCGCGCCGGACGAGCGGCTCGCCGCCGGTGATGCGGATGCGGTCGACGCCGATGTCGGCGAACAGGTCGGTCAGACGCGAAATTTCCTCGAAGTCCAGGACGTCCTCGCGAGGCAGCCACAGGTACTCATCCTCCGGCATGCAGTAGTGGCACCGGAGGTTGCATCGGTCGGTCACCGAGAGGCGCAGGCTCTGCAGCGGACGTCCAAGAGCGTCGAGTACGGACATTCCACGGGATTATGGCACTTATAATCAGCGGCTAGGCGCTAGGCGCTAGGCGCTAGGCGCTAGGCGCTAGGCGCTAGGCGCTAGGCGACCGCTGTCTTGGGAGAGGGCCGGGAGGTACAGGTGATGAAGACTATTCGATGGGCGATGCTGCTGGCATTGGTTGCGGGCGCGGGTCTTGCGGCGCAGGGCCGGGGCGGGCGTGGCGGGCAGCAGGCGCCGCCGCTCGACCTCCCACCAGACACCCCGCAGATTACGGCGCTCAAACAGGCGGCCATTGCCGAGATCGACCGGCGACGCGAGTTCACCCAGCAGATGGTCGACCAGATCTTCAGCTACGGCGAGCTGGGATTCCAGGAGTTCGAAACACACAAGTACCTGGTGCGCGTGCTCCGGGAGAATGGCTTCAACGTGGAGGAAGGCGTGGCGGGAATCCCGACCGCGTTTGTCGCGACGTGGACGCAGGGCTCCGGAGGCCCGACCATTTCGCTGGGGTCGGACATCGACGGCATTCCGAAGTCGTCGCAGAAGCCGGGCGTGGCCTACCACGACGAGCTCGTCGCGGGCGCGCCGGGCCACGGCGAGGGCCACAACTCGGGTCAGGCCGTGAACATCACGGCGGCGCTCGTCATCAAGGACATGATGGCGCGTGAAGGCATTGCCGGCACCATTCACATCTGGCCGGGCACGGCGGAGGAACTGGTCGGCACCAAGGCCTACTTCGTGCGCGACGGTCTGTTCAAAGGCGTGGACGTCGCGCTCTTCTCGCACGTCGGTACGAACCTGGGCGTCTCCTGGGGCGACCAGAGTGGCAACGCCCTGGTGTCGGTCGAGTACACGTTCACGGGTGAATCGGCGCACTCGGCCGGTGCGCCGTGGCGGGGGCGAAGCGCGCTCGACGCGGTGGAGCTCATGAACATCGGCTGGAACTTCCAGCGCGAGCACCTGCCGATCTCGCAGCGGTCGCATTACGTCATCACCGGGGGCGGTGACCAGCCCAACGTCGTCCCGCAGAAGGCCTCGGTCTGGTACTACTTCAGACAGACCACCTACGAAGGCACCAAGGAGCTCTGGACGATCGGCGACCGCATCGCCCAGGGCGCGGCGATGATGACGGGGACGACGCTCGAGCCGCGGCGCGTGCTGGGCTCGGCCTGGCCGCGTCACTTCAGCCGTCCGGTGGCCGAAGCGGCGCACGCGAACATCGAGATGGTGGGGCTGCCCGAGTGGAGCGAGGCCGACCAGACGTTTGCCAGAGCGCTGCAGAAGGAAATCGGGTCGCGCGAGCAGGGGCTGGAGACGGAGCTTGGCGGCCTCGGGCGGCCCGTCAACCCGGCCCAGAACACCGGAGGCGGTTCGGACGACATCGGCGACATCTCGTGGAACGTGCCGACGATCACGTTGCGATATCCGTCGAACATCCCGGGGCTGCCGGGGCACAACTGGGCCAACGGCATCGCCATGGCCACGCCGGTGGCGCACAAGGGGGCCACGGCCGGGGCCAAGGTGCAGGCGCTCACGATGATCGATCTGCTGCTCAAGCCCGAGCTCGTCAAGATGGCCTGGGCGTATTTCAATGACGTGCAGACGCTCGACCAGAAGTACGAGCCGTTCATCCGGCCGGAAGACCAGCCGGCCATCTGGCTCAATCGCGAGATCATGGGCCAGTTCCGCGACGACATGCGGCCGCTGTACTTCGACCCGACCCGGTACAAGACCTACCTGGAGCAGCTCGGGATTCAGTACCCGACGATCAAGAAATGATTCCAGCCATTCGGGGAACTCACGACATTCTGCCTGGCGAGGTCGACAAGTGGCGCCGCGTCGAGGACACGGCCCGACGGCTCTCTGCGCAGTACGGGTATGTGGAGGTGCGGACGCCGATCATCGAGCGTGAGGAGCTCTTCGCCAAAGGGACCGGCGAAACCACGGACATCGTCCAGAAGGAGATGTACGCCTTCACCGACAAGGGAGGCGAGCGGGTCACGCTGAGGCCAGAGGCCACGCCGAGCATGGTGCGAGCCTACGTGGAGCACAACCTCGAGCAGGTGCTGCCGGCCGCGAAGCTGTACTCGATGGGGCCGATGTTCCGGTACGAGCGGCCGCAGAAAGGGCGCTACCGGCAGTTTCATCAACTCGACGTCGAGGCCTTCGGGATGGAGGATCCGGCGGTCGACGCGGAGGTCATCGACCTGGCGTGGAGCCTGATCGGTGCGCTTGGCATCGAGGGTGCCGAGCTTGTCGTCAACTCCGTGGGGTGTTCGGCCTGCCGCCCGCGGTTTCAGGAGGCGCTGCTCGCCGCGCTCGGCCAGGATCTGCCGCGCCTCTGCCAGGATTGCCAGCGGCGGGCCGCGACGAATCCGCTGCGCATCTACGACTGCAAGGTGGAGGCCGACCAGGCGATCATCGACGCGCTCCCGCGGTCGGTGGACTTTCTGTGCGAGCCGTGCGCGACGCATTTCGCCCTCGTACGGGCCCAGCTCGACGAGTGGTCCATCCCGTGGCGGCTCTCGCATCGGCTCGTGCGCGGCCTGGATTACTACACGCGCACCACGTTCGAGGTGCTTGGCCTCGCGCTCGGCGCACAGAACGCGCTCCTCGGCGGCGGCCGTTACGACGGCCTCGTGAAGACGCTCGGCGGCCCCGACCGTACGGGCATCGGCTTTGCGGCGGGCCTCGAACGTCTGGTGCTGGCCCTGCCGGAGGAGCGCTCAGAGAGGGGAACGGACCGGGCTTTCATCGTCGCGATTGGTGACGACGGGCGCGGCGAGGCCCTGCGCCTGCTTCTGGAGTTGCGGCGGGCCGGCCTTGCGGCGCAGATGGAATTCGAGGCGCGCGGGGTGCGCGCCCAGATGAAGCGGGCCGACCGGCTCGCGGCGCGCGCAACACTCATCGTCGGCGGCGACGAGCTGGCCCGGGGCGAGGTCACGCTTCGGGACATGGCGACAGGTGACCAGCAGTCGGTGCCGCGCGCCGGGATTGTCGCCGCGGTGCGCGCGCTCATGTCGGCAACACACGCGAACGACTAGGCCGGGCTTCGGGCCGCGGCGGGGAACACCGTGACAGACACTGCATTCCGCTATCGCACGCATACGTGCGGTCAACTGCGAGCCGCCGATGCCGGTCAGGAAGTCGTACTCACCGGCTGGGTCCATCGCGTACGGAACCTCGGCGGCCTTCTGTTTTTCGACCTTCGGGACCGCTACGGGCTGACGCAGGTCGTCGTCCAGGCCGGCTCGGATGTCGAAGCGGTCGGCACGACGCTGCGGCCGGAGTTCGTCGTGGCCGTGACGGGTCGCGTGACGTTGCGGGAGTCGGTCTCGCGCAATGACCGGCTGCCGACCGGGCAGATCGAGGTGGTCGCCGGGCGGATCGACGTGCTCAACGAGGCGCGAACCCCACCGTTTGCCATCAACGAGGATGCGCCGGTCAGCGATGAGACGCGCCTGCGCTACCGGTACCTCGACCTGCGCCGGCCGGCGCTGCTTGGAAACCTCGTCCTGCGCCACCGCGTGGCGCTTGCCGTCAGACGGTATTTCGACAGCCAGGGGTTCCTCGAGATCGAGACACCGATCCTGACGCGGTCGACGCCGGAAGGCGCGCGCGACTACCTCGTGCCGAGCCGGGTGCACCCAGGGGAGTTCTTCGCGTTGCCGCAGTCGCCGCAGATCTTCAAGCAGATCCTGATGATTGCCGGGTTCGACCGGTACGTGCAGATCGTCCGGTGCTTTCGAGACGAGGATCTCCGCGCCGATCGACAGCCGGAGTTCACGCAGATCGACGTCGAGATGTCGTTTGCCACCGAGGACATCGTCTTCGCGGTCGTCGAGGGCGCGATTCAGGCGATGTTCGCCGAAGCGGGACATTCCGTGACAGCGCCGTTCGCGCGGCTGAGCTACGCCGACGCCATGCTCAGGTTCGGATCGGACAAGCCGGACCTGCGCCCGGGAATGGAGATTGCCGACCTCGGATCGTATGTCTCCGACTCGCCGTTCGCGGTCTTTCGCGAGGCAGTCGCACAGGGGGGCGCGGTACGCGGCTTCGTGGTGCCTGGCGGCGCGTCGTACTCGCGCAAGAGGCTCGACGAGTTGGCCGACGAGGCCCGGCAACTGGGCGCGAGCGGACTCATCTGGGCCCGACTGACGGGCGGCGCCCTACAGAGCTCCGCGCTCAAGGCGGCCGGTGAGGCGCCGCTTCGCGCCATGCTCGAGGCAGCCGGCGGGGAGGACCAGGGCCTCCTGCTCGTGGCGGTGGGCGAGGCCGAGCTCGTCTCGCGCGTGCTGGGGCACTTGCGCCTGTCGATCGCGAGACGGGAGGGACGGCTCGACCCGGATGATTTCCGTTTCGTCTGGGTCACGGACTTTCCGCTATTTGCCTGGAACCCCGACGAAGACCGCTGGGACTCGATGCACCACCCGTTCACTTCGCCAAGACCGGAGGATGTTCACCTGCTCGAGTCGGATCCGGGGCGCGTGCGCGCGCGCGCATACGACCTGGCGCTCAACGGGTCCGAGATCGCCGGTGGCAGCATTCGTATCCACCAGGCCGACGTGCAGCGCCGGGTGTTCGGGCTGCTCGGCATCTCGGACGAGCAGGCGAAAGCCCGATTCGGGTTCTTCCTCGACGCGCTCGAGTACGGCACGCCGCCGCACGGCGGCATCGCGTTCGGACTGGACCGGATCGTGGCGATTCTCTGCAAGGAGACGTCGATCAGGGAGGTCATTGCGTTTCCCAAGACCGCGCAGGCAACGGACCTGATGGCCGGGGCTCCGTCGCCGGTCGACGATCGGCAACTGCGTGAGCTGAAGATCCGCGTTCAAGACTGATGCGCCTCGGGATCGATCTCGGCGGAACCAAGATCGCGGCCGTCGTGCTCGACGACGATGGGCGGGCGGTGTGGGAGGCGCGGCGGCCCACGCCTCGTGGCGATTACAAGGCCACCGTTGAGGCGATCGCCGGGCTGGTGGTGGCCGGGGAGCGGGAAGTCGGCGAGCACTGCACGGTTGGCGTGGGCACGCCCGGCGCGATCGCGCCCGGTCGAGGGGTTCTCAGGAACGCCAATTCGACCTGGCTCAACGGACGCCGGCTCGGCGAGGATCTCGCGCGTGAGCTCGCGCGTCCGGTGCGGTTGTCGAATGACGCAAACTGCCTGGCGGTGTCCGAGTCGTCCGACGGTGCCGGCGCAGGAGGGGGCGTGGTCTTCGGCGTGATCCTCGGCACCGGTGTTGGCGGCGGGCTCGTAGTCGACGGGCGTCCCGTCGAGGGCGCAAACGGGATCGCGGGTGAGTGGGGGCACAATCCGCTGCCCTGGCCGCGCGATGACGAGCGGCCCGGACCGGACTGTTACTGCGGGCGAGCCGGGTGCATCGAGACGTTCCTCTCAGGTCCGGGCCTCTCCGGCGACCACGCGCGCCGCGGCGGGCCGGACCTCCCGGGCGAGACCGTGGTCGCTCGCGCGTCGGCGGGCGAGCCGCTCGCCATCGCAACACTCGATGCCTGGTGCGACCGGCTGGCGCGGGCGCTTGCCTCGGTCATCAACATCGTCGATCCCGATGTGATTGTCGTCGGCGGAGGGCTCTCTCGAATCGATCGGGTGTACGTCTCCGTGCCGGAGCTCTGGGGGCGGTGGGTCTTCGCCGATACGGTCGTGACCCGGCTCGTGCCGGCCGCCTTTGGCGATGCCAGCGGCGTTCGCGGCGCGGCCGCGCTCTGGTAGGGCGTTCCGGCGGTCGTGCCGCCGATTCGTGCTAGGCTCAACTTGCGAAATGCCCGCCTCAGCGATCCGCCGGATACCGATGCCCGACGAGGGCATCGAGACCCTGTTCGGTCCGTTCGACGAAAACCTCCGGCACCTCGAATCGGCGCTCGCAGTCTCGCTCAAGACGCAGGGCCACGATGTCGTCATCGAGGGCGAGCCGGATCAGGTCGGCCGCGCCGAAGCCGCATTCGCGCAGCTCGGCAGCCTGCTTCGTGATGGCTACCGTTTCGCGCGGGGAGACGTGCAGGCGGCGGCCCAGTTGCTCGCGGCAGAGCCTCAGGTCGAGTTGCGCGAGTACTTCCGCAAGGGCGGCTCGCTCGCCGCCGGCCGGCGCCAGGTGGCTGCGAAGAGCATCAACCAGCGACGGTATCTCGAGGTGATCGAGCGGTTCGACATCGTGTTCGGCGTGGGACCGGCCGGCACGGGCAAGACGTACCTGGCCATGGCCCAGGCCGTGTCCTATCTGCTGGCCAAGAAAGTCACGCGTATCATCCTCGCGCGGCCGGCCGTGGAGGCCGGCGAGAAGCTCGGCTTCCTGCCCGGCGACTTGCAGGAGAAGGTGAATCCGTACCTGCGGCCGCTCTACGACGCCCTGTACGACATGCTCGACGTGGACCGCGTCGACCGGCTGCTCGAGCGCGGCGTGATCGAGGTCGCGCCCATCGCCTTCATGCGCGGGCGTACGCTCAACGACGCGTTCGTGATCCTCGACGAGGCGCAGAACACCACGTCCGAGCAGATGAAGATGTTCCTCACGCGGCTCGGTTTCGGGTCGAAGGCGGTCGTCACCGGCGACGTGACGCAGATCGACCTGCCGTCGGGCCGGATGTCCGGGCTGGTCGAAGCCCTCAAAGTCGTTCGGGACATCGACGGCGTGGCCACGATCTACTTCGACGAGCGCGACGTCGTGAGGCACTCGCTCGTGCAGCAGATCGTGAGGGCCTATGAGGCCTACGCCGGCGGCTCGCCTTCCTGATCGTTGATGGGACCTGCAAGGAACATCCGCCCACCGAGGAGGTCGCTGCAGGTGACCGTCACGGACGCCCGAGGCCGCCAGCTCCGTGGGACCGGTCTCGACCGGTGGCTGACCTCGGCCGCGCCGCGGGCCGCGGCCGGCCATCTGTCCATCGCGCTTGTGTCCGACAGAACCATGCGCGAGCTCAACCGCCGGTACCGCGCCGCCGATTACGCGACCGACGTGCTCTCTTTTCCTGCCGGATCGACCCCGAACAGGGGCGGCCGGGCCGGGCGTGTCAGTCCAACGACGCCCGACGAATGGCTCGGCGACATCGTGATCGCGACCGGTGTTGCCGCGCGGCAGGCCCGCGAATTCGGCCACCCGCGGGCCGTCGAGTTGCGAATCCTGGCCCTCCATGGCCTGTTGCATCTTTTGGGCTACGATCACGAGGCGGACGACGGGGAGATGCGACGCGTGGAGGACCGCTTGCGGCGCCGGGCGAAGCTGCCCGTGGGACTGACCGCCCGCGGCTTCCGGACCGCGCCACGTCAATGATTCTCTTTCTCGTGCTCGTGATCGCGACCGGGCTGTTGTTTCTCGCCCTGGTGGAAACCGCCTTCGGCCTGCTGATGCGGCTCCCCGAGCGGCTCGAGGCCGAACGCGAAAACGAAAGCGGCGCGCTTTTGACCTACCTCGAGGACCCGCTCAAGTTCTTCGTTCCGGTGCGCATGCTCCGCGGCGTCCTGCTCGTGCTGGCGGTCGTGCTGCTGGCGGAGCTCTACGGCGGCGGCCCCACGGCGCGCCTGCTGCTCTTCGGCACGGGCCTGGCGCTGGCCGTGGGTGTGGGGCAGGTCCTGCCCGCGCTCATCGTCCGCAGGAGCCCGGAGCGGTACCTCGAGCTGCTCCTGCCGTCATTCACGGTCGTGGCCAACCTGCTGGCGCCGCTCACGGCTCGGGTCATCGGTTGGCTCGGGCCGTCGGAGCGCCCGCGTCGAGAAGAAGGTGGCGCCGGCCTGACCGAGGAGTCACCGGCGCTGTCGGCGGAGGAAGGCGCGGCGGCCGACGAGAGTGAGCTGCTGCGATCGGTCGTGGACTTCGGGGACACGCTGGTGCGGGAAGTGATGACACCGCGCCCCGATATCGTGGCGATTCGAGCCACCGCCACGATCGACGATCTTCGTCGGCTGGTTCGGGAGCAGGAGTACTCCCGGCTTCCCGTCTACACGGACAGTCTCGACAACATCGTGGGGCTGATCGTCGTAAAGGACCTGATCCAGATGGATCAGGCGCCCGACGGGTCGCGGCCGGCGAGAGACATCATGCGGCCGGCGGCGTTCGTGCCCGAGACGAAGCGGGTGGCCGACCTGCTCAGGGAGTTCCAGCAGGGGCGCTTCCAGCTGGCGATCGTCGTCGACGAGTACGGAGGCACGGCCGGGCTCGTCACGATCGAAGACGTGGTCGAAGAACTGGTGGGTGAGATCCGCGACGAGTACGACAGCGAGGCCGAGCCCATTGTCAAGGAAGACGAGGACACCTACGTCTTCAGCGCCAAGGTCGACACAGGAGACCTGGTCGAGCGACTGGGCATCAGCGTCGACGAGGACGGTTTTGAGACGGTCGGTGGATACGTCCTGGCCCGTGTGGGGCGCGTACCGGCAGCCGGCGAGCGCTTCGCGTTCGACGGGCTCGAGGTCGAAGTGCTCGAGGCGGAGCGACGGCGCATCCACAAGGTGCGCATCCGCCGGGCGCCTGCCGACGAGGCGGGCGTCGACGCGTGAAGTCGGGCTTCGTCTCGCTCATCGGCCGGCCGAACGCCGGCAAGTCCACGCTCGTCAACGCCTACGTCGGTCAGAAGGTGGCGATCGTCTCTGACAAGCCGCAGACGACCCGTCACCGGATTCAAGGCGTGCGCAATACCCCGGCCGGGCAGGTGGTCTTCATCGACACGCCGGGCATCCACAAGCCCGAGCACCGGATGAACCGGCGGATGGTCGACGCCGCCCTCGACGCCCTCGGCGGCGTGGACGTTGTCGTTCTGGTGGTGGACGCCACGCTCGCGACGGGGACCGGCGATCGGTTCGTGCTGAACTTGTTGAAGAATGCCGGCGCCACCGCGGTGCTGGCGCTCAACAAGGTCGACCTCGTCGAGCCCAAGGCCCGCCTGCTGCCGCTCATCCAGTACTACGCAGGCGCGTTCCCCTTTCGGGCGATCGTGCCCATCTCGGCCGTATCCGGTGAAGGGCTGCCGGCGCTCGAGGCCGAGATCCTCGCCGGGCTGCCCGAGGGCGAGCCGCTCTTCCCGGAAGACTACCTGACCGACCAGACCGAGCGCGTGCTTGCGGCCGAGCTGATTCGCGAGAAGGTGCTGCACCACACGCGCGACGAGCTGCCCTACACGACCGCGGTCGTCATCGACGCCTTCGAGGAGCCCGAGGCGCCGGGCGGGCTCACCAGGATCTTCGCGTCGATCCTCGTGGATCACGACTCGCAGAAGCCCATCGTGGTGGGGAAGGGCGGCGCGATGATCAAGCGCATCGGCACCGAGGCCCGGCGCGATCTCGAGGAGATGCTCGCCGGCCGCGTCCACCTCGACCTCCACGTCAAGGTGCGAGAGGACTGGCGCGACAACGAACGCCTGCTCGACCAGATGGGACTGGGACGAGGCAGAAAGGCCACCTAGTGTCGGAGGGGCGGGCTTCAGCCCGCCCCGCGGCTTGCGGCTTCGCTCGACGCTCACCGTCGCACCTGTTAATATGTAGCGTTTGCGCGCGTGTCGAAGGCGCGCGCAGGTCTCCATGGACTGATTCCTGACTCGGGAGGTGCGCCCCATGCCGGCACAGCGCAGAATCGATCTCATCCTCGAGTCGGTCCGCCGCCTGTTGCGGATGGGCGCCACGCCCAATCTCCTGAACCTCCTTCAGAAACAGCACCCCGCGGACCTGGCGCAGATCTTCGCGGAGTTGCACGAGCGCGAACGGTCGGCCGCCTTCAACCTTCTCGCCGAGAAGAACGGCCGCCTGGCGATGGAGGCGCTGAGCGAGATGGGACCCGAGGCCGGGTCACCGCTGCTGGCCCTGCGCTCGGCGGAAGAAATCGCCCGCTTCGCCCAGGAGATTCCCTCTGATGACGCCGCGCCGCTCATCGATCACCTGAACGACGAGTTGCGGCTGGCCGTGCTGGACCTCATTCGTCCGAAGGCCGGTGGTGGCGTGAGCGAGCTGCTCGAGTACGAAGAGCAGACGGCCGGCCGGCTCATGAATCCGAACGTCTTCGCCCTGGCCGAGGATCTGACGGCCGGCGAGGCGATCACGGCTCTCCAGGCCGCGCGCGACGTCGAGATGGTCTTCTACCTCTACGTCGTCGACGAGCGCCGCCACCTGGTAGGCGTCGTCTCGCTTCGGCGGCTGCTGCTCGTGCCGCCGGAGACGCCGCTCAAGCACATCATGACGACCGACGTCTACAGCGCCCGCGTCGACACCGACCAGGAAGAGGTGGCGCGCCAGGTCGCCTCCTACAACCTGCTGGCGATTCCCGTGGTGGACGAAGAGAACAAGCTCACCGGTGTCGTGACGGTCGACGACGTCATCGACGTCATCAAGGACGAGGCCACCGAGGACGTCTACCGCCTGGCCGGCGTGTCGAAAGACGACGGCGTGCTCACGCCGCCGGGTGAGTCGCTGCGGCGGCGGCTGCCGTGGCTCCTCGTGAACCTCGTCACCGCGTTTGCCGCGGCGCTGGTCGTCGGCCTGTTCCAGGACACGATCCAGCAGGTCGTGGCGCTCGCCATCTTCATGCCGATCGTGGCCGGCATGGGTGGGAATGCGGCGACGCAGACACTCGCCGTCGTCGTGCGCGGTATCGCGCTCGGCGAGCTCACCTGGGCGAACGCCCGACAGGCCGTGTTCAAGGAAGGACTGGTGGGGCTCGGGAACGGCCTTGGCGCGGGGCTCGTCGGCGCGCTCGGCGTCGTCATTTTCACGCCGGACCACAACTGGGTGCTGGGGCTGATTCTGATGGCGGCGATGGTGCTCAACATGTTCGTCGCCGCGACGGCAGGCACCCTGATCCCGCTCGGCCTCCGGGCGGCGAAGGTCGACCCGGCGCTGGCCTCGTCTGTGTTCATCACGACGTTCACCGACGTCTTCGGTTTCTTTTCGTTTCTCGGCCTCGGCACGATCTTTCTGCGATTCTTGTACCAAGCCTGATCTCCGGTATGATCGGGCGGATGTGGTCCGGCCGGAAGGGCCGGCCGTTCCGAACGCTCGTTGATGAGGGCGTACACCGTTCCCGCGCTCGTGCTTCGGACCTACCGATTCGGGGAGGCCGACAGAATTGTCGTTTTCCTCACGGAGGACCGCGGGAAACGGCGGGGCGTCGCCAAGAACGCCAGCAAGTCCCGGCGGCGTTTCGGGGCCGGGCTCGAGCCCCTCACGCGCGGGCGGGTCGCCTACGTCGAGAAGGAGGGGCGCGAGCTGGTGCGTGTTGACCGCATCGAGCCGTCCGGTTCGCCGCTCGACACCAGCCAGGGAACCCTGCCGGGAGCGGCCGATCCGGCGCACGTGCTTGCCACGGCGTCCTACTTCGCCGAACTGATCGACGAGTGGGCCCCGGATGGGGCGCCAAACGAGCGACTGTTCCGGCTCGGCACGTCGGTGGCTGCCGCGCTTGGAGAGGGTGGATCTGTGGACGCGTTGTCGCGGTACTTCGAATACTGGCTGCTGCGGCTCGAGGGGGTCTATCCGAACCTGGAGGTGTGCGCGCGGTGCCACCGGGCGGTGCTCGCCGAGGGTGGTTCGCTCGGGGTGTCCGAGCGCGGATACGTGTGTGACGGGTGCGGGCAGGGACCGATTCGCGTGTCGGCTGACGCGTTTGCGTTCCTGCGTGCCGCGCGCACGCTGGCGCCGTCGGCCGTTGCGGCCGGTCCGGCGCCCATCGAGGCGCTCGGCGAGCTCGAGCGGGCGCACCACATGCTGATGACGCTGCACCTCGAGCGGGAGGTCCGCTCGGCGCGCATCGTCAGGGAGATGAGGTCGACATCGTGACCCTGCAGGATTTGATTTTGAAGTTGTCCGACTTCTGGGCGGCGCAGGGCTGCCTGATTCAGCAGCCGCTCGACATCGAGATGGGAGCCGGCACGATGCACCCGGAAACGTTCCTGCGGGTGCTCGGGCCGCAGCCGTGGAACGTCGCGTACGTGCAGCCGTCGCGGCGGCCGGCCGACGGGCGCTTCGGCGAGAACCCGAACCGGCTGTTCAAGCATCACCAGTTCCAGGTCATTCTCAAGCCGGCGCCGGACGACATCCAGGATCTCTACCTGCAGAGCCTCGAGGCGTGCGGGATCGACCTGCGCTCGCACGACGTGCGGTTCGAGGAAGACAACTGGGAGTCGCCGACGCTGGGCGCCTGGGGCATCGGGTGGCAGGTGCTCTACGACGGCCTCGAGATTACCCAGTTCACCTACTTTCAGCAGGCCGGCGGCCTCGACCTGTCGCCCGTCTCCGTCGAGCTCACCTACGGGCTCGAACGCTTTGCGATGGCGCTCCAGGGCGTCGACAACGTCTACGACCTGCTCTGGGCGCCTGGCGTTCGCTATCGAGATGTGCGGCTGCGTGACGAGATCGAGCAATCGAAGTACGCCTTCGGGCAGGTGGAGCTGGCCGAGCAGGCGTTCGCCGAGTTTCATCGGGACCTGTTCAACAAGTGCTACGACTTCACGCAGACGCTCATCAAGGCCGGACTCGCGCTGCCGGCGCTCGACTACTGTCTGAAGTGCTCACACCTCTTCAACGTGCTCGACGCGAGCGGGAGTATCGGCGTGACGGAACGGACTTCGTACATTCTCCGCGTGCGGCAGCTGGCCGTCGCGATCGCCAGGGTCTGGGTCGGCCAGCCGGACGGGGAGGCGGCGACCCATGGATCGTGAGCTGCTCCTCGAAATCGGTGTGGAAGAGATGCCGGCGTCCTGGCTGTCGCCGCTCGCCGCACAGCTGGGCGCGCGGCTTGCCGAGCGGCTCACCGAAGCCGGGCTGCCCCCGAAAGGTCCGGTCGAGGCCCATGCGACGCCCCGGCGGCTGGCGGCGACGGTGCCCGCGCTCGTGGATCGGCAGGAGGATCGCGAGGATACCGTGATGGGGCCGGCCGTAAGCGCCGCCTTCGACGCCGAGGGGCATCCGACCAACGCCGCGCTCGGGTTCGCGCGGAAGCTCGGGGCGGATTTTGACGCCCTCCAGCAGGTCGACACGCCCCGGGGCAAGTACCTGTCGTACACGCGGCACGTGCGAGGACGCGCAACGGTGGATGTGCTTCCGGAGATTCTCGGCCGGGTGCTGCGCGATCTGTCGTTTCCGAAGTCGATGCGGTGGGACGCCCAGCTCGAAGGTGATGCCGGCGATTTCACCTTCGGTCGGCCGATCCGGTGGTTGCTCTTCCTGTACGGGGGACGCGTCGTGCCCTTTACGATCGCGCGCAAGGCGAACGCATCGAGCCCGCGCGTGCAGGACGTGACGTCAGGCGCGGTGACCTACGGCCACCGGTTCCTTGCGACGAGCGGACGCGCGGGACGCGCGATCAAGGTGCGGTCGTTCGACGAGTACCAGCGCAAGCTCGCCGAGAACTTCGTCGTGCTGTCGCGCATCGAACGCCACGACCGAATCCTGCGGGAGCTCGAGGCACAGGCGCGGCGAATCGGCGGGCGGGCCGTGCTGCAGCACCATCCGCAGGCCGAGGCCCTCGTGGCCGAAGTGCCCGATCTTGTCGAGTTCCCCGGCGTCGTGGCGGGGGCCTTCGACTCGGCCTTCCTCTCGCTTCCGCCTGAAGTGCTGACGACCACGCTCATTCACCATCAGCATTTCTTCCCGGTCGCCGATCTGAATGGGGCGTTGATGCCGGGCTTTCTGGCCGTGACCAACACCGAGGTCACGGGCGAACGCACCATCGCGGTCAACGCCGAGCGCGTCGTGACGGCCCGGCTGCGCGATGCCCGGTTTTTCTGGGACGCAGACCGAAAGGTGGGCCTCGAGGCCCGGCTGCCGCGCCTCGAGACGCTCCTCTTTCACAAGAAACTCGGGTCGTACCGTCAGAAGGCCGAGCGGTTGGAAGCACTCGCGGCGTGGCTCGCTTCCGAGGCATTCGGCACGCCGGGGGCGGCGGAGGCCGCGATGCGGGCGGCGAGACTCTCGAAGGCCGACCTGGCCACCGAGATGGTCCGTGAGTTCACCGAGCTCCAGGGCGTGATGGGGGGCATCTACGCCCGCGAGGCCGGTGAGCCCGAGTCGGTCTGGAAGGCCGTGTACCACCACTACCTGCCGATCGCGGTCGAGGCACAGGCGGCGCCGTCGGCCGAGTCGCTGGGCGAGGCGCGCGTCCCGTGGGCGGCGCTTGCGGCCGCCGACAAGCTCGACACGATCGTCGGGCTGTTTCTGGCAGGTGAGCGGCCGACTGGGTCGCGGGATCCCTTTGGACTGCGTCGGCAGGCGCACGGGCTCATTCGTATCCTCGTCGACGGGAAGGCGCTCGCCGGCGTGGAATGCCGGCTGTCGCTCGGCGGACTGTGCCGTGGGGCCGCCGAAAGGTTCGCCGGCCTCGAGGTGTCCGACGGGGCCTGGTCCGCCCTGGAGGCGTTCATGCGGGAGCGGCTGGAGCACGCGCTCGAAGAGCGCGGGGCGCCTTCCGGCAACGTCCGCGCCGTCAGCCGCCATCGCCCATTCGACGAGCTGCGGCCAGCCGAGCTCGAGCGCAATCTCTCCGCGCTTGTCGATTTCTCCGAGACCGAGTCGTTCCGGAAGCTGGCCGAGGCCTTCAAACGCGTCCGTAACATCGCGCGTGAGCTCGGTACGCCGGCGGCCTCGCTCGGCGACCTCCGCCGGGTGCTCAAGGAACCGGCGGAGGTAGCTCTCCTTGATGAGGTCGACACGCGCCGGGCGGCAATCGACGCCGTCGCTGGCGGAGCCGGAGACTTCAAGGCGGCCTACGCGGCGGCCGCAGGCTTCGAGCCGGTCGTCGCCCGGTTCTTCAACGACGTGTTCGTCATGGCGGAAGACCTGGCGGTGCGCGAAGCCCGCCTGGGATTGATGAAGCAACTGGAGCACGTGATTTTACAGCTGAGTGATATTTCTGAAATCGTCGGATCGGAGTCATAACGTTCATGGCCAAGAAGCGAATGCAATCACAGACGTCCACGCGATCGACATCCACTCGTGCCCGCCGGCGTCCGGCGGCACCGGCAGCCGGCCGGAGGGTCGGGCGCGCGACCGGGAAGAAGGCGGCCGCCAGGAAGTACGTCTATTTCTTCGGCAAGGGCAAGGCTGACGGCCACCGCGGCATGAAGGACCTGCTCGGCGGCAAAGGCGCGAATCTCGCGGAGATGACGAACGCGGCGCTGCCCGTGCCACCCGGATTCACCATCTCGACCGACGCGTGCCGGCTGTACTACGCGAATCACCGCAAGGTGGCGCCGGCCGTGGACGCGCAGATGGTCGACGCGCTCAGGAAGCTCGAGCGGCTCACCGGCGCGAGCTTCGGATCGGCCGACAACCCGCTGCTCGTGTCGGTGCGCTCCGGCGCGAAGTTCTCGATGCCGGGCATGATGGACACGATCCTCAACCTGGGACTGAACGACGTGACCGTCGAGACGCTGAAGGCGCGCACGGCCAACGGCCGCTTTGCGTGCGACAGCTATCGCCGGTTCATTCAGATGTTCGGCAACGTCGTGCTGGAGATCTCGAAGGAGGCCTTCGAGCACGAGCTCGCCGCGGTCAAGGCCGAGCGGCGTATCGCGCAGGATCCGGACCTCGACGAGGACGCCCTGCGCGAGGTGATCGCCCGGTACAAGCGCGTCGTCAAGGAGAAGGCGCATCGGAGCTTTCCTCAGGATCCGCTCGAACAGTT
Source organism: uncultured Acidobacteriota bacterium (assembly GCA_963752045.1). GTDB lineage: Bacteria > Acidobacteriota > Vicinamibacteria > Vicinamibacterales > SCN-69-37 > DATKDF01. The sequence goes on from CAVVWN010000008.1 coordinate 1,202,196, forward strand.
GCGACTCTCGCGAGATGCCGTCTTCCGGTCGTGGCAGAACCCGAGAGCCCGGGAGTACCGCCGGATCTACGAGATCCCTGACGACATCGGCACGGCGGTCAACGTCCAGCTGATGGTGTTCGGCAATACCGGGGACCGGTCGGGTACGGGCGTCGGCTTCACGCGGAATCCCGCGACAGGCGACGACAACTTCTTCGGCGAGTTCCTGATCAACGCCCAGGGTGAGGACGTGGTGGCCGGGATCCGCACGCCGAAGCAGATCGCCGAGCTCGAGACCATCATGCCGAAGGCCTATCGGCAGCTTCGGACGATCACCAGCCGTCTCGAACGGCACTACCGGGACGTGCAGGACTTCGAATTCACGATCCAGGACGAGGAGCTCTACATGCTCCAGACCCGGAACGGCAAGCGGACCGGGTATGCGGCCGTGGTCATCGCCACCGACATGGTGCGCGAGCGTCTCGTGAAACCCGAAGAGGCCCTGCTCATGGTGGAGCCGGAGTCGCTCTCGCAGCTGCTGGCGCCCGTGTTCGATCCGAAGGAGTGGAAGACGCTGGCTGCGGTGACGAAGGGGCTCCCCGCGTCGCCGGGCGCCGCGTCGGGCCAGGTCGTGTTCACCGCCGACCATGCCGTGGAGTGGTCGCGCCAGGGTAAGGACGTGATGCTCGTCCGGAAGGAGACCGTGCCCGACGACATCCATGGCATGTTCGTGGCGCAGGGGATTCTCACGGCGACAGGAGGAATGACGTCGCACGCGGCGGTCGTCGGACGGCAGATGGGCAAGCCATCGGTCGTCGGCGCGTCGGCCTTGAGAATCGACGAGCACGCCCGGACGCTGAACGTTGGCGGCGCCACGCTGAAAGAAGGGGACTGGTTGTCGTTCGACGGCCTGACCGGCGAGGTCAAGGTCGGCAAGGTCGCGACCAAGCCGAGCGAGATCCTGCAGGTCGTCAATGGCGAGATGAAACCCGAGAAGTCCGACATCTATCAGCGGTTCGAGCGGCTGCTCGGCTGGGCCGATAAGGTGCGGAAGATCGGCGTGCGAGCCAACGCCGACCAGCCGGACCAGGCCGAGGTGGCGTACCGCTTCGGCGCCCGTGGAATCGGCCTCTGCCGCACCGAGCACATGTTCTTCGGCGAGGGCCGGATTCCCATCGTCCAGCGGATGATCCTCGCCGAGAACGAGGCCGACCGCCGCGCGGCCCTGGCCGAGCTGCTGCCGATGCAGCGCGCGGACTTCTACGGCGTGTTCAAGGAGATGCACGGGACGCCGGTGACGATTCGCACCATCGACCCGCCGCTGCACGAATTTCTGCCGAAGCGCGAGGACCTGATGGTGGACATCGCGACGATGGAGGCCACCGGCAAGTCGGGACCCGGGCTCGACGAGAAGAAGCGTCTGCTGGCAAGGGTCGAGCAGCTGCACGAGTTCAACCCGATGCTCGGGCATCGCGGCGTGCGGCTGGGCATCACCTACCCGGAGATCACCGAGATGCAGGCGCGCGCCATCATGGAGGCGGCCTGTCAGCTCGCCAAGGAGGGGATCAAGGCGGTCCCCGAGATCATGATCCCGCTCGTCGGCGAGGTTCGGGAGCTCCGGGATCAGAAGGCGGTGGTCGTGCGGGTCGCCGAAGAGGTGATGAAGGAGCGGGGCGTCAAGGTTCGCTATCTCGTGGGCACGATGATCGAAGTGCCACGTGGCGCGCTGACGGCGGACGAGATCGCCAAAGAGGCCGATTTCTTCTCGTTCGGCACCAACGACCTGACGCAGCTCACCTACGGGTTTTCGAGGGACGACATCGGCAAGTTCCTCGGCGCCTACCAGGACCGGCGCATTCTCGAGCGCGATCCGTTTGCCTCGCTCGACACGGTGGGCGTCGGGCAGCTCGTCGAGATGGGGACGCGTAAGGGGCGGGGTGCCAAGCCCGGGCTGAAAGTTGGTGTCTGCGGCGAGCACGGCGGCGACCCGTCGTCGATTGCGTTCTTCGTGGGCGCCGGCGTCGACTACGTGAGCTGTTCGCCTTACCGCGTGCCGGTAGCGAGGCTCGCCGCCGCGCAGGCGGCCATGCGCGAGCGCGCGCTCGACTAGCGACCCGAGATGGCCGTGCCGCGCATCCATCGGCTTCCGCCGGACCTGGCGAATCAGATCGCCGCCGGCGAGGTCGTCGAGCGGCCGGCCTCAGTCGTCAAGGAACTGGTCGAGAACGCGGTCGACGCCGGGGCGTCACGCGTGGCCATCACCGTCGAGTTCGGCGGCAAGAAACTGATCGCCGTCGAAGACGACGGTGATGGCATGACGCGTGAGGACGCCGAACTGGCGGTCGAGCGGCATGCCACGTCGAAGATCCGGACCGCCGTGGACCTCGCGGCCATTCGCACGCTCGGATTCCGCGGGGAGGCGCTCCCGTCGATCGCATCGGTATCACGCTTCCGGCTGCGTACGCGCGCCCGCGGCGAGCTGGCCGGAACCGAAGTCCTGATTGACGCCGGCCGCGCTCGCGCCGTGCGCGAGACCGGCGCGCCCGAGGGCACGCTCGTCGAAGTCGAGGACCTCTTCTTCAATCTCCCGGCCAGACGGAAGTTCCTGAAGGCCGATACGGCCGAGTCGGGCCAGGTCTCGAGGCTGGTGACCCAGATGGCGTTGGGCTACTGGGATGTGGGGTTTCTGCTCCGCAACGGCGCGCGCCGCGTGATCGAAGCGCCGCCGGCCGGCTCCTTCGAGGAGCGCTTCTATCAGATCTACGGCGACCGTCCGGATCTCGTCCCTGTCGTCAAGGACGCAGCGGGGATCTCGGTGCGAGGCCTGGTTGCGGCGCTCGGCGAGCAGGGCCCGGTTCGCGGACCGCAGCACGTCTTCGTCAACCGGCGCATGGTGCGGGACCGCACCATCACGCACGCCATCCAGCAGGCCTACAGCGTCGCCACCATCAAGGAGCGAAGTCCGGAGGTCCATCTTTTCCTCGATCTTCCGCCCGATCGGGTCGACGTGAACGTTCACCCGTCGAAGGCGGAGGTGCGCTTTCTCGACCAGGGACTGGTGCACGAGATCCTGAGGCGCGCCATCATCGATGCGCTCGGCCGAACCGGCGCGCCGGAGCTCGTGCTGCACGCGCCGCAGCCCGGCGTCGCGCCGGCGGCCTCGGCGTCACTGCCGCTGTCATTCGGTCCGGGCGGGGCGACGGGCACGGGCGACGTGTCGCGTCTGGACTCGCCTGATGCGGCGCTTGCCCGGGCAATCGAGCAGGCCACACCGGCGGCCTGGACCGACCCACGCGTGGCCACGACCGCCGGGCGCGAGGGCGTCGGGGCGCTCATTCGGCCCATGACGCCGCTCGGTCAGTTTCGCAACACGTTCATCATTGCCGTCGATGACGATGGCATCGCCATCGTCGATCAGCATGTCGCGCACGAGCGGATCCTCTTCGAGCAGATTTCCGAACGACTGACCGGGCGGACGCTCGAGTCACAGCGGCTGCTGACTCCGGTGGTGCTCGAGCTCGGCAGTGCCGAGCGGCAGGTGCTGCTCGCGCACGCCGACGTGCTCGGGCGCGTCGGTTTCGAGCTCGAGGAGTTCGGCGGCAACAGCCTCCGCGTGCTTGCCGTGCCGGCCGTGCTCGACTGGGGCCGGTCGGAGGCGGCGCTCCGCGCGGTGGCCGCCGACCTCGACGGGTTGGCGCCTGGCGCGGGCGTCGACGAAGCCCTGCGCCGCCTCTCGGCCACGATGGCCTGCCATGCGGCGGTCAAGGCGAACGACCCGCTCACGCGCGAGAAAATGCAGTTCCTGCTCGACGAGCTCCGCCGCACGGCCCATTCGTCGGTGTGCCCGCACGGCCGCCCGGTCGTGCTCCGGCTGACGCGCCGCGAGATCGAACGCAACTTCGAGCGCATCTGAAGCGTTCTCCGATTGCGTGCGGTGGAAACGCCGCGCGGCCTGGGTCTCAAGGCCGCGGCGGCGCGGGCGTCAGTCAGACCCCGCCGCGGCGCAGGCGGCGAGCCCGCTCCAGTGCCTCGCGGATTCTGGTTTCGATGCCGCGGTCTGTCGGCTGGTAATAGCGCCGACCCTCGAGACGTTCCGGCAGGCAGGACATCTCGGCCACTCCCTCCGGTTCGTCGTGGGCATAGGCGTATCCCTCGCCATATCCCAGGTCCTTCATCAGGCGCGTGGGGGCGTTGCGCAGGTGCAGGGGGACGGGCTCGGAGAGGTCGGTCGTCGCGTCTCGGGCGGCTGCCTGGTACGCCCGGTACACGGCATTGCTCTTCGGAGCCGCCGAGAGGTAGATGACCGCCTGAGCCAGGGCCGTGTTGGCTTCCGGCATGCCCAGGAAGTGCGCGGCGTCCCGGGCGGCAAGCGTCACCTCGAGCGCGCGCGGGTCGGCGTTCCCGACGTCTTCCGACGCGAACCGGACGAGGCGCCTGGCGACGTAAAGCGGGTCTTCGCCGGCTTCGAGCATGCGTGCAAGCCAGTACACGGCGGCGTCCGCGTCGCTGTTGCGCATCGACTTGTGCAGGGCGGAGATGGTGTTGAAGTGCTCATCGCCCTGTTTGTCGTAGAGCAGCGCGCGCCGGTCGACGAGGCCGGAGAGCGCTTCGGCCGTGAGTCGATCGCCCGGCGCCAGCGCAAGCGAGGCGACGGCTTGTTCGAGCGTGTTCAGGGCCACGCGGGCGTCGCCGTTCGCGTGCACCGCGATGGCCCGCAGCGCGTCCGCATCGGCGCCGAGGCCGAGCGCGCCCAGCCCGCGCGGCGTGTCGGCGAGCGCGCGGCCGAGGATGGCCACGACGTCGTCGACGCCGAGGGGCCGGAGCACGTAGACCCGCGACCGCGAGAGCAGGGCAGAGTTGACCTCGAAAGACGGGTTCTCCGTCGTGGCGCCGACGAGCGCCACGGTGCCCGCTTCGACGTGCGGGAGGAACGCATCCTGCTGGGCCTTGTTGAACCGGTGGATCTCGTCAATGAAGAGCACCGTCCGGCGGCCCGACGTCTGGCGCCGGTGCTCGGCGGCGGCAATCACGTCGCGGATTTCCTTGATGCCGGAGGTCACAGCGCTGAAGGCCACGAATTCGGCCTGAGAGACGCGCGAGAGCAGGCGGGCCAACGTGGTCTTGCCCGTACCCGGAGGGCCCCAGAAGATCATCGAGTGCAGCGCGCCCCGGTCGAGCGCCTCGCGCAACGGACGCCCAGGCGCGAGCAGATGGTCCTGCCCGACCACCTCGTCGAGCGTCGCTGGCCGAAGCCGCTCCGCGAGCGGCGTGCCGGCAACCGGCCGATCGGCCTGCGGGAAGAGCGGCGTCGTCACTGCGCCGGCTCCTGGCGTCTCTCACGCTGCCGCCGCGCCTCGGCAAGGACGAGGGCGGACGCGACGGCGACGTTGAGCGAATCGACGCCGGCTCGCATCGGGATCGACACCGAGGCGTCGGCCCGAGCGAGCGCGTCGGGCGGGAGGCCGAGGCCCTCGTGACCGAAGAGCAGGAGAACCGGTGAGGTGAGGTCGGCGCCGGAGAGCGCGGTGCCATTGGCGTTCGTCGTCGCGAGGACCCGCGCGCCCGAAGCGTGCGCGGCGGCGATCGTCTCGGACAGGTCGCTCTTCGCGATGGGAAGTCGAAACGCGCTGCCCATCGAGCCACGCAGCACCTTCCAGCCTCCGGGGTCGGCCGTGGCCCCGACGGCAACGAACCCCGTTGCGCCGAGTGCATCGGCGCTCCGGATGGCCGAACCCACGTTGCCCGGGTCCTGCACGTCGACGAGCGCCACGACGAGAGCGGGTTGGGCGGCAAGAACCGTGGAAAGCGGCGAGAACGCCCATTCGACAATGGCGACGACGCCCGAAGGCGTTCGGACGGGACTGGCCGCATCGAGCACGTTTCCGGTGCACGTGTAGACGGCCGCACCTGCTCTCTCCGCCTCGCCGGTGAGAGCGCCGTGCCGGCCATCGGTGAGCACGGTTCGAACGGTCAGTCCGGCCGCGAGGGCCTCGCGCAGCAGGTGCTCGCCGTCGAGGAGGACCACGTCTTCGGCCCCGGACCGCGTCCCTGCGTGCCGGAACTGGCGCACGACCGCGTGCTGACGGCTGGTGATGTGGAACAGGTGAGGCACCGGACGGTCATTCTAACGCCATGGCTCTTTGTGCTAGCCTCACATTCGACACATGAAGGCCAGGCTCATCAAGAGATTCGAAGTCGAGATCGTGCGCCTCGAGCGCGAGCTGACGCAGGAGTTGCCGAAGGAAATCCAGCGCGCCCGCGAGCTGGGGGATCTCCGGGAGAATGCCGAGTACCAGGCTGCCAAGGAGCGGCAGCGTTTCGTGCAGGCGCGCGTGTCGATGCTCCGGAAGCGGGTCTCGGAGATTCAGTTGATGAACCTCGACCGGATTCCGTCTGACCGTGCCGGATTCGGGTCGAAGCTCACGCTCCGCGAGAACGATCGTGAACTGGTCTACGAGCTCGTCATGCCGGAAGATGCCGATCCCGACCGTGGCATGATTTCCGTCGCTTCGCCCATTGGACGCGCGCTTGTCGGCAAAGAGGAAGGCGACGAGGTGTCGGTGCCGACACCGGCCGGCGTGCGGACGTTCGAGCTCATCGCGCTCGTGACGGTTCACGACGAAGAGTGACGTGAGCGAGAGCCGCTACTCGCCCCGGCTCCGAACCGGCGTCGTCTTCGGCGGAACCGGCACCGCCGGCGCGTATCAGGCCGGTGCGATCGGCGCGCTCACCGAGGCCGGCATCAAGATCGATGTCGTCGCCGCGCATGGCGCGGGCGTGGCGACCGCGCTCTTTGCGGCCGTCGACGGCGGTGCGCGCCTCCGGGCCGACGCCGGGCCCTGGCTCGATCCGCGCCTGCGCCTCTCGTTCCGCTGGCGTCCGGCCCTTCGCGTGGCCGGCTACGGCCTGCTCGCGGCTCTGGGCCTCCTGTTGTCTCCGCTGCTCGTTCTCGTGTTTGCCGCGGGCGTCTACGCAATGAGCTCGCTCGCGGCGCTTGCGAACCTGCCGACGACGGCTGCGCGTCTGGTTGGGGTCTACGCCGCGTCGATCGAGCTGCTGTTCGACCCGCCCATCCTGCCGACCATTGTGCCCCGCGCGGTCGTGCTCGCCCTGCTGGTCGTGGCGGCGGTCGTGGGCGTTGCGGCCGCCAGGGCGGTGCAGGCCGAGCGGTCGAGGCGCCGCATGCGCGGAGCGTTCTGGTGGCGGCTGTTCGGGGCTCCGCTCGAGCCGACGCAGCCGGCGGCACTCCTCGTGGAGGCACTCTGGCAGCACGTCCGCGGGGCGTCGAGCGAGCTTCGGCCGGCTCGGGACGAGGTTGGCCGCCGGTATGTGGAGCTGCTGGCTGACAATTTCGGCCAGCCGGGGTTCCACGAGGTACTCGTCGCCGTGCATGACCTCGACGCCCGGCGCGACCTGGTCGGGGCCATCCTGCCGCCGGCGGCCCGTGAGGCCTTCTCGGGGCGGGAGACGCCCGACGTCTCGCGAGAGTCGGAGGCGGTCGATCTCACCGGGCCGCTGCGCGTCCTGCTGGCAGACTTCCTCATCGGGGCCCAGCGCCTTCCCGTGGCCACCGCGCCGCACCCGGTGCGCTTTCCGGCCGACAGCTACTGGCGTGGCGATCGTCACGTCGTCTGCGACCGGCCAGAGTTGCTGGTCCGGCTCGTTGACGAGCTTGCGGCTATCGGCGTGGAGCAGTTGATTCTCATCAGTCCGGCGCCCGCGCCGGCCTTGCCGCACGGCCTGCGGCGCCAGCCGGCGGGCCTGCGAGGCCGCATGGGGAACATGGTCCGGTCCATCGAGACGGCCGCCCTGGAGGACGCCGTCCGGGTCGCCCGGTCGACGATGTCCGGCGTCTTCGTCATCCGGCCGGACCACAATCCCGTGGGCCCGTTCGACTTCGGCGTCGTCTACGACGAAGCGTCCGATCGGGAGCGCTCGAGCTCCGAGCTCGTCAAGCAGGGATACGAAGACGCGTACCGGCAGCTCGTCGAGCCGATCGCCGCCGCGCTCGACGAGGAAGCGAGCGAGCCATGAAGAAGAAGATGAAGGACGACCAGCCGGCGCGCCGGCTCGAGACCGAAGTCATCCACCGCGGGGAAGGGCTCGTCCGAGAGGCCGTCCCCGTCACGACGCCCATCTATGCGTCGACGACCTTCGTGTTCGAAGATACGCGGGATTTCGAAGGGTATCTCGACGGCGAGACGGGCAAGTACATCTACTCGCGCTATGCCAATCCGACGGTCGAGGCGGCCGAAGCGAAACTCGCCGCCATCGAAGGCGCCGACGCGGCTCTGGTCACGTCGTCGGGCCAGGCGGCGACGAGCACCGCGCTTTTCGGGCTGCTCGGCCGGGACGACGAGCTCGTGGTCGGTGCGGCGAGCTACGGCGGCACGCTGCACCTCATCGCGGAGCACCTCCGCCGGTTCGGTGTCCGGACGCGGCACGCGTCGCTCGACGAGCTCGGTCGGCCGGAGTCGCTTCTGGGACCCGCGACGAGAGTGCTCTGGTGCGAGTCGCCGAGCAACCCGACGCTCCGGTGCGTGGACCTTGCGCGGATCGCGCGGGCGTGCCGCGCGGCGGGCGTCGTGTCGATCGTAGACAACACGTTTGCGAGCCCGGTCAACCAGCGTCCGCTGGCCCTGGGTGTGGACCTCGTGATGCACTCCGCCACGAAGTACCTCAACGGCCACAGCGACGTGACGGCCGGCGCGCTCGCCGGTGGCCGGTCGCTCATCGAGAAACTGGACGCGGCCCGGAAGCTGCTCGGGGGCGTGCTCGACCCGGCCGCCGCCTACGCGCTCTCGCGCGGGATGAAGACGCTTGCGGTGCGGATGGCGCGACACAACGAGAACGCGCTCGCCGTGGCCGGCTGGCTCGAGCGCTCGGGCAAGGTCAGCCGCGTGTTCTATCCGGGACTGCCGTCGCACCCCGATCATGCCGTCGCCAGCAGCCAGATGACCGGCTTCGGCGGCATGGTGTGCTTCGAGGCCCTCGGCGGATTCGCCGGCGCGTGCCGGTTCTACGATCGACTGGGCCTCATCGAGCGCGCGGCGAGCCTCGGCGGTGTCGAGAGTCTCTGCAGCCTCCCGGTGCTGACGTCGCAGCGTGGGCTCACCGACGAGCAACTGGCGGTGGCCGGCGTGACGAAGGGGATGGTGCGGCTGTCGGTGGGGATCGAGAACGTCGACGACCTGATCGCAGACCTCGACCAGGCGCTCGCCTGAGGGCGCCGGCTGGAGGTCGGCCGGTTCAGGCGTCGGTCGCCTTGGCCGACACGCGCTTCTCGGCGTGCGGGTCCTTCAGGAAGTCCTCGGCCAGCTCGCCGATGCGGCCGGCGATGCCAACGCCCGAGAGGTCGCCGAACTTGCCGCGGAACCGCTCGATGGGCACGACGGCCTTCGCCATGGCGCGATGGCCGCCGGCGTTGCCGATGTCGCCGAACGTCGCCTTCACGAACTCGCCGGCGTTGCGGGAGTAGCCGAGATTTCGGACGCTCACGATGAGCTGGCCCGCCACGATGCCTGAGACGATTGTCCAGCGCACGTCCTCGACCTGCAGCAGGAAGTCCGCGGTGTAGGGGATGAAGTCCTCGCGCGTGGTCTCGCCCACGAACGCCGACAGCACCTGGATCGAAGCCGGCTCGTCTGCAGCGCCCGCGTCACGTGCTCGAGCCGCTCGAGCGTGATTTCGGCGCCCTCCATCTTGCGAATCAGCGTGGGATCGGCGAGCGGATAGAGGAACGTGAACGCCTCGAGATCGGACCGGTTCGTCTGCCGGGCGAAGAACAGTGTGTCGGACTTGATGGCATACAGCATGGCCGTCGCCGTCCGTTCCGAGATGTTGACGTCGACGGCCCGCAGGTGCTCGGTCAGGATCGTGCACGTGGACCCGTAGTCGGCGCGGATGTCCTTGAAGACCGTCGTGTAGCCCGGCTGCTCCGGGTGGTGGTCCACGACGAGGTCCACTTTGGGCAGCAGGCCCGCGAAGTAGTGCGGCTGCACGTCGACCGTGGCGATGCGATCGTAGGAGCCGAATTCCTCCGGCGTGACCGGTTCCACGTGGATGTCGAGCAGGTCCGCCATGCGGAGGTTCTCCGGGCGGGTGATGCCGTGGAGCGCGCCGATGATGGCGGTGGTGCGCGTGCGGCGCAGGACCGTGCGCAGCGCCAGGCCTGCCGCGAGCGCGTCGGGATCCGGTTCGTTGTGGAGCAGGATGAGCACGCGGTCGGCATCGGAGAAGTACCGCTGGTACTGCTGGACACGCGCCCGGGTGAGCGACCGGCCGAGCTCGGTGGCGAGCGGCGCCGCCAGCAGGTCGGCCAGTTCGAGGTGGTTCACCTCCGGGACGACCGAGCGAAGGTCGTCGGTCCGGCGGCGCGACACCCCGCTGTCGACGTGCAGGATGTACAGCAGGCATCCGCCGGCGTCGCGGATGGCCGTGACCACCCGTTTCAGGCTGCGGCGGCCGTTGTCCTCGACGATGACGCAGGTGTTGGGAGAGACGTCGGCGCGCAGATAGGAATCGACACGCTTGGGGTCGCCCACCGTGGCCGGCACGCCGCTCTCCACCAGGCGGCGGGCGAGGGGCCGGCTTTCGACCAGGAATTCGACGTCGAACGTGCCTGTCAGGACGCGGTGGAGCGTTCGGATGACCAGCTCGTCCTGGCAGACAGCCAGAGCACGCACAACCTCCCATTATATGGAAAATCGGTCGCTGGATACTTGCCCGGTGAGTGGGTCGGCCCCGGTGCAGCGTTCACGCTAAGATACCGGCGTCATGTCCCGTCAACCGGCGGTGGCGCTTGCGGCGGCCGTGCTGCTGGCCGGAGGCGCGCCCGGCCTCCTGGCGGGCCAGCAGTTCCGAGCCTCGACCGGCGTCGTTCGGCTGCCGGTCATCGTGACCGACAGGGACGGGTCGGTCGTGCGCGGCCTCGGCCGGGAGAGTTTCGAGGTCTTCGAGAATGGCGAGCGGCAGGAGCTGCAGTTCTTCGCCGAAGGGGACCCGGGCGAGATTCTGCCGCTCCGCCTCGGCCTGCTGCTCGACACGAGCGGCAGCATGGAGCTCGACCTGCGGGACGCGGCCACCGCCGTCATCAGGTTCATCGACGCCTGCGAGGAAGCGACGGATGTGACCTTCGTCGATTTCGACCGCACCGTCCAGCTCGGCCGGTTCGCGCCGCCCAGCTATCCGATGCTCTTCGGCCGCATCCGGTCGCGCAAGCCGGGCGACATGACGGCCCTCTATGACGCGATTGCGGTGTACCTGCAGGCGGCGGATGGACGCCGGGGCCAGCACGTGCTCATCCTGTACACCGACGGCGGGGACACGGCCAGCTCGATCACGCTTTCACGCGTGCAGCAGATGCTGCGCGCGTCCGACGTCCTGGTGTACGCCGTGGGCTACCTCGACAACCAGCCTGGCAGCGCGCGCGTTCAGCAGCAGATGCAGTTGACGCAGCTCGTCAGGGAAACTGGCGGCCAGGCCTTCTTCCCGTCGTCGGCCGAGTCGCTCGAGGAAGCCTACGGCCGGATCCTCGAGGAGATCAGCTCACGCTACACGCTCGGTTACGTGCCGGCCGTGCCGCCTGAAGAGGGGTTCCGGCGGGTCGAAGTCAAGCTCGCCGAGGACGGCGTTCCACCAGGCGTGAAGATCCGCAGCCGGCCGGGATACTACGTGTATCCGAAGGCGCCCGCCCGATAGCACCGGCGCGTAGTACCATGGGTGGTTCCGAGTGTGCCGCCCATGCCAGCCGTGAGCGATAGGTTCCATCTCGAAACCGACTTCGAGCTCCGAGGCGATCAGCCAGGCGCGATCGCGCAGCTCACCGAGGGGCTTGCGCGGGGCGACCGGGCGCAGGTCCTGCTTGGCGTCACCGGTTCAGGCAAGACGTTCACCGTGGCGCGCGTCGTCGCGGGCGTCAACCGCCCGGCGCTCGTCATGGCGCACAACAAGACGCTCGCCGCCCAGCTCTACCAGGAGTTCCGCCGGTTTTTCCCCGGGAACGCCGTCGAGTTCTTCGTGAGCTACTACGACTACTACCAGCCCGAAGCGTACATGCCGGCCTCGGATTCGTACATCGAGAAAGAGGCCATCATCAACGACGAGATCGATCGCCTGCGCCTGTCGGCGACCCGGTCGCTCTTCGAGCGGCGGGACGTGATCATCGTCGCGAGCGTGTCGTGCATCTATGGCCTGGGCTCGCCCGAGTCGTATTACGGCCTGCAGGTCGCGTTCGAGCGGGGAGAGCAGATCGCGCGCGAACACATTCTACGGAAGCTCGTGGAGATCCAGTACGAGCGCAATGACGTGGACTTCACGCGAGGCACGTTCCGGGTTCGGGGCGACATCGTGGAGGTCTACCCGTCATACGAGGACGTGGGCATTCGCATCGGCCTCTTCGGCGACGAGATCGACGAGATCGTCGCGTTCGATCCGCTGACGGGGAGGCAGGTCAGGGCGTTCGAGCGGATCACGGTGTTTCCGAAGTCGCACTTCGTGACGCCGCGCGCGCGGACGCTCGAGGCGATCGAGTCGATCAAGCTGGAGCTGGCCGGCCGGCTGGCCGAGCTCGAAGGCGCGGGCCGCGTGCTCGAAGCGAGCCGCCTGCATCAGCGCACGATGTTCGATCTCGAGATGATCAAGGAGATCGGGTACTGCCACGGGATCGAGAACTACTCCCGCCATCTGTCGGGCCGGGCCGCCGGCGAACCGCCGCCGACGCTGCTCGATTACCTCCCCGAGGATGCCGTGATCATCGTCGATGAGAGCCACCAGACGGTGCCCCAGATCAGAGGGATGTACCACGGCGACCGGTCCCGGAAGGAAGTGCTCGTCGAGCACGGTTTCCGGCTGCCGTCGGCCCTCGACAACCGGCCGCTGAACTTCGAGGAGTGGGAAACGCGCGTCGGCCAGGTGATCTTCGTCAGCGCGACACCCGGGCCCTACGAGCTCCGTCGGACCGGCGGCGCCATTGTCGAGCAGATCATCCGGCCGACCGGTCTGGTGGATCCGGAGATCGACATCCGACCGGTTACCGGCCAGATCGACGACCTGCTCGGCGAGATCCGGGCCGTGGCTGCCCGGGGCGAACGGGTGCTCGTGACCACGTTGACCAAACGGATGGCTGAAGACCTGACGCAGTACTATCAGGAGCTGGGCGTGCGCGTGCGGTACCTCCACTCCGATATCGACACGCTCGAACGGGTGCAGATTCTGCGCGATCTCAGGCTCGGCACGTTCGACGTGCTCGTCGGCATCAACCTCCTGCGCGAGGGGCTCGACCTGCCCGAGGTCTCGCTCGTGGCGATTCTCGACGCGGACAAGGAGGGCTTCCTGCGGTCGGCCGGCGCGCTGATCCAGACCATCGGCCGCGCCGCGCGCAACGTCCGCGGGCGCGCCATCCTCTATGCTGACAGCGTGACCGACTCGATGCGGCAGGCGATCGACGAGACTGGCCGGCGCCGTGAGCTGCAGGAGGCCTATAACACCGCGCACGGGATCACGCCGGCGTCGATCATCAAGAACATCGACGACGTGCTGTCGAGCGTGTACGAGCGGGACTACGTGACCGTGGCGCGCGAGCCCGACGAGCGGGACCGCTTCCGCACGCGTGCGGAGCTCGAGGCCTTCATCGCCGGGCTCGACCGGGAGATGCGCGAGGCGGCCGCGAACCTCGAGTTCGAACGCGCCGCCCGAATCCGCGACCGGATCCGGCGGCTGCGCAGTCCGGAGCTCGCCACGCCGGAGCCAGGGGAGGAGTAGCCGCATGCAATGGCTCCGCGACGCCGTTCACGAGGTGCAGGAGTACATGCTGCTCATGGGCAAGGTCGGCAGGGGGCTCGTGAGCCGCCCCTTCTATGCCCGGGACGTCATCGAGCAGCTCGACGACCTGGGCCTGGGCTCGCTCACCGTCGTGCTGCTCACCGGCACGTTCACGGGCATGGTGCTGGCGCTCCAGACCGGCACGACGCTCGATCAGTTCGGAGCCAGGCCGGTCGTGGGCCGGCTCGTCAGCGCGTCGATGGTGCGCGAGCTGGGACCGGTGCTCACGGCGCTGATGGTCGCGGGCCGCGTGGGATCCGGCATTGCCGCCGAGCTCGGCTCGATGGTCGTGACCGAGCAGATTGCCGCCCTGCGTTCGCTCGGCACCGACCCGGTGCGCAAGCTCGTCGTGCCCAGGGTCATCGCGGGCACCGTCATGATGCCGGTGCTCACCGTCATCGCCGACGCGGTCGGTGTGGCGGGCGGCGCGATCATCTCCAGCTACCAGCTGAAGGTGGCCTCGAGCGTCTACTGGAACAACGTCGTGCTGGGGCTCGAGATTCAGGATCTCTGGATGGGCCTGGCGAAGCCCGTCGTGCTCGGGTTCGCGGTGATGTCCATCGGCTGTTTCGTTGGCCTTCGGACCACGGGCGGCACGCAGGGCGTCGGGCGCGCGGCCACGACGGCCGTCGTCAGCGCGTCGGTCGCCGTGCTGGTGGCCGACTTTCTCATCACCAAGCTGATGATCACGCTGTTCTACTGAGGAGACGTGGCGAGCACTGTGTTCCGCGAGCGCGCCGACGAGCAAGGCCCCGCCGAGGGGGCCGTCACGCCGGAGGTCGCGTTCGAGGACGTCTCGCTGGCCTTCGACGACAAGCTCATTCTCGACCGGATCAGCTTCGAGCTCATGCCCGGCGGGATGCAGATCTTCCTCGGCGCGAGCGGCGCGGGCAAGTCGACCATTCTGCGCATCATCCTCGGCTTGCTCAGGCCGGATGCCGGCAAGGTCTTCATCAAGGGCCGCCGCGTGGACCAGCTCTCCGAAGCGGACCTGATGAAGGTGCGCGCCGACCTCGGGATGGTGTTTCAGGAGGGTGGGCTGTTCGATTCGTTCACCGTTCGCGAAAACGTGGGGTACCGGCTGTACGAGGAGACCCGGATGCCGATGCCCGAGGTCGATGCCCGGGTGCGGGAAGTGCTGGGTTATGTTGGTCTGGAGGACTACTGGAGCCGGCGGCCGTCGGAGCTGTCGGGCGGCCAGAGGCGCCGCGTGGCGATTGCGCGCGCGCTCGTGTCGAGGCCGAGCATCCTGCTGTACGACGAGCCGACGACCGGGCTGGATCCCATTACGGCGCTGACCATGGACGAGCAGATCATCAAGTTACGCGACCTGGACGGGGTCAGCTCGATCGTGGTCACGCACCAGTTGCGCGATGCGTTCTACATCGCCACGCACGAGGCGGTCAGACGCGACGGTGAGATTCGATTCGAACCGGCCGAGGGCTCGAGGGCGGATCGGACGACATTCCTGATGCTGAAGCAGGGGCGGGTGGCGTTCGCGGGGACGGCCGCCGATCTTCGCCAGTCGGACGATCCGTACCTGAAGGCCTTTCTGTCGTAGCGGCGACGGATTCCGGATTGCGGGGAACGAAGGAGACGAGGCATGCCACGCACACGATCGGTCACCTGGTCCGAGCTCAAGCTCGGCGTCATCGGCATCACGGCGCTCGCTATCGTCGCCACGATGGTCGTCGCCGTGGGCGGTCAGGGCGGATTCTCCTGGCAGCGATACCCGCTCAAGACGCGCTTCGTCGACGCCCTGGGCCTCAAGCCGGGCGCCGTCGTCCGGCTGAACGGCAAGGACGTCGGCACGGTGACGGCGGTCGAGTTCGTGGGAGCCGAAGTGGAAGTGGGCTTCGAGGTGCGCCGGGAAGTCCGGTCGCTCATCACGACGGACTCGGAAGCCACCATCGGGTCGCTCAGTCTGCTGGGAGAGCCGAGCGTTGACCTGCGCGCAGCCTCGACGGGACGGGTCCTGGAAGATGGCGAGACGGTACCGACCTCCGCCGTCGCCCCGACCTTCGGTGCCCTGAGTACCGCCGCGAGCGACAGCCTCGAGCAGATTGGCCAGCTGCTCACGGACCTCCGGGCCGGCCGCGGCACGATGGGGCGGCTGATGACCGACGACCGGCTGTACGAGGAACTCACGGCGTTTACCGAGTCGGCGGCCACCATCACCCGCGTGCTCAGCCAGGGCGAAGGCACGCTGGGGCGGTTGCTGCAGGACCCGGCCGTGCACGAGTCGCTGAAACAGTCGATGCAGCGGCTCGACTCGATCACCGCCCGCATCGACCGGGGTGAAGGCGCGCTCGGGCGCCTGCTGACCGATTCGTCCGTCGGCAACTCGATTGCCGCGACGACGTCGAATCTGGAGTCGGCCACCGCGCGGCTCAACCGCGGCGACGGGACGGTGGGGAAGCTCATGACCGATCCGGAGCTCTACGATCGGCTGAACCGTGTGGCGGACCGGGCCGAGACGATGCTCGCCTCGCTCGAAAACGGCGACGGCACGGCGGGACGGCTGCTGCGGGATCAGGAGCTTTATGAGAACATGAATACAGCGGTCACCCAGCTTGGGGAGCTTCTCGCTGAGATCCGCAAGGACCCGAAGAAGTTCCTCCGTGTGAGCGTCAGCATTTTCTAGGGAGAAGCGAGGAGAATCATGTCGCAGAACAATTCGGCAGGCAACGTCCTGATGGCGTTCGCCATCGGGGCCATTGCGGGAGCAGCCGTGGCGCTGCTGTACGCGCCGGCGTCGGGGGAAGAGACGCGCCGCAAGCTGGCCCAGAAGGCGCGCGACAGTCGTGAGAAGGCCGAGGCCATCGCCCGCGATTCGCGGGAGTTCATCAGCCGTCAGCGGGAAACGCTGGCTACGGCGGTCGAGAAGGGTCGTGAGGCATTTCAGCAGGCGCGGAAGGAGACCCTGTGAACGCCTCCGACGGCTGGCTGGCCACCATCGCGGTGTCGGTGGCCGTGATGGCCGTCGTGCAGGTGGCCGTGCTCATCGTGGCCGCCAGGGCGCTCGCGAGGGCCACGAGCACGCTCGCGGCCCTTCGCGCGGACGTGCAGCCGGTCATCGAGCGGGCGAATCAGGTCTCGATTGAGGCCGCGCGAGCGGCCGAGTTCGCCAGCTCACAGATGGAGCGCATTGACTTGATGCTGGCTTCCACGGCGGCCCGGCTGGACCAGACGCTGGGCCTCGTGCAGGGGGCCGTGGTGGAGCCGGTGCGTCAGGGGGCGGCCGTCGTCGCGGCGTTCCGGGCGGCGCTGGCCGTGTTTCGCAGTGTCGGCGACCGTCATCGGACGAGCCGGGACGAGGAGGAAGCCCTCTTCGTCGGGTGAGGACCCCTTGGTCCGGGACGCAGCCTTGCGATAAGCTGCTTCACTCGAACGCCTTCGGTTGGGCGCTTGGCTCAGTTGGTTAGAGCACCGCCTTCACACGGCGGGGGTCGGTGGTTCGAGTCCACCAGCGCCCACCAACCTTTTCTTGCCCTCCGAGATCCGCCGGTAAGGGCCGCATGCGCCTGAAGTCAGCCTGCAGGCTCGAGCGCCGCGCGCAGGCGGGCGGCCTCGGTCGTGTCGCCCGCTGCGGCGTGAAAGTCGGCGGCGGCGGTCAGGCACTCGCGCCGGTACTCCGGGACGTTCGTGGCTCCGACCAGCGCGTCTGCCGATCGGCTGAAGAACTCGCGGGCGCTGGCGCCTTGGCCACGTGCGACCAGGGAACGCGCGACGCGGCATTCGGCAACAGCCGTGATGAAGTGGCCGGCCGGTAACGCGCGGCCGAGCACATCGAGAGCTTCGCGCGCGGCCGTTTCAGCCTCCCGAGGCCGGTTGTCCGTCAGGTGCAGGCCGGACAACGAGACGAGCGGCAGCGCCCGTGTGTAATTGTCGTCGGCGAGCGTCTCACGATAGAGCGCGGCGACGCGCTCGTAGATCGCGCGGGCTTCCGCGCGCCTGCCGAGACGCACGAGCACCGTCGCATGATTCTGCAGATATCCCGCGACCGCCGGATGGCGCGGGCCGTGCACGCGTTCGCCGATGGCGACGATCTCGCGCAGCAGCGATTCGGCGCCGCTGAGGTTGCCGGCGTTCAGACGAAGCACGCTCCAGTTGCTGATCGTGGCCAGTCGATGCCCGTGGTCCGGGCCAAGCGTGCGTTCGAGCGTGTCGATGGCGGTCTGAAACAACGCGTCAGCCTCATCGACACCGCCGAGCAGGCCGAGTGTCTGCGCCAGGGTGCCTCGAGCCATCGCGCCGGCCACCGAATCCGCGCCGAGCGTTTCGTCGACGAGCGCTACGGCGCGTCGCGCGGTGGCCTCCGACTCGTCCAAACGGCCAAGGACGCGCTCGGCGTCGGCCAGCGAGCGCGTGGCTTCCGCGACCTCGCGCGCTGGTACACCTCCGGAGGCAGCCTTCGCGAGTACGTCCTGCAGTTCGCGCTCGGCGTCGGCAGCCCGATTCTGTCCGATGAAGAAACGGGCCAGCCGGATCCGCGCGTCGGCCACCTCGGCGGCATCTGGCGGCGTGGCGTCGAGCGCGAGACTGAGCCGACGCTCGTACAGCTCGCCCGCCGCATCGGCCTCGCCGAGCTCAGCGCGAAGGAGCGCCAGCCGCCCCAGGCTGTCGCGGACCTCGCGCGATGCGGGCCCGAACGTCGCCTCTTCGAGCGCGAGTGCCTCCTCACGGAGCGGCAGCGCCCGGTCCAGCACGCCCAGGTCCTGGTACACCTCGGAAATTGCCGCGAGGATTGACGCCCGCACAGCCGGCCGATTCGTGAGGGAGGTCTGTAGTCGCTCCACGCCGACATCGAGCGCCTGCACGACCGTGATGTTTCGGCCAGTCGCCGGGTCGGCCGGGGCGTACGGGTCCGCGCTGCCGAAGAGCTCCGTCATGAACCCCTGCACTTCCTGCGCGCGTTCTGCCTGAAGCGTCGCGGTCGTGCGCTCGTCCTCGAGCGCCGCCGTGTAGCGCGTCACGGTGACGACATACGCGGCGGCCACGAGCGCGGCCACAGCCGTCGCGGGCGCGACCCAGGGCTGACGCCGAAGGAAGAGCCGCGTGCGGTAGCCGAGCGTGTCCGGGCGCGCCGCAATGGGTCGCCCGTCGAGGAACTGCCGAAGGTCGGCCCCGAGCGCCTCCACCGAGTGATACCGCCGGCTCGGATTCGCCTGCAGCGCCTTGCCGACGATGGTGTCGAGGTCGCCCGCGATCTCGCGCCGCCGCGGACCCTCGACGACACTGCTTGGCCGTGGTGCCCGCAAGTCGTCGGCGATGGATCTGAGGGTCTCTGCCGACCCGCGTACCGCGCTGAAGGGCGACCGATCCGTCAGAAGCTCGAACAGCAGGACGCCGAGCTGGTACACGTCGGTGGCCGTCGTGACCTGCTCGCCGCGCAGCTGCTCGGGGCTGGCGTGGTCGGGCGTGAGCAGCAGCGCACCGGTCCGCGTGGACGGGTCGTCGGTCCCGGGATCGAGCAGCTTGGCGATGCCGAAGTCCAGCAGCTTCACGTGTCGGTCGGCCGTCACGAGGATGTTCGACGGCTTCAGGTCTCGATGGACGATGAGCGCGGCGTGCGCGGCGCTCACGGCGTCGGCGACCTCGAGCATCAGCTGCAGCCGATCCCGCAGACCGAGCGAGAGCCGCCGGCAGCACTGTGTGATGGGCTCGCCCTCGACGTACTCCATCGCGAAGTACGGGCGTCCATCATCGGTGGCGCCCCCGTCGAAGAGCCTCGCGATGTTGGGATGGGTGAGCGCCGCCAGAATTCGGCGCTCCGTCACGAACCGTCGCAGGACGTCGTCGGTATCCACGCCCCGGCGCAGAACCTTGACGGCGACCTGCTGTTCGAAACCGTCGCCTTGGCGGGTGGCCAGGTACACCGTGCCCATGCCGCCGCGTCCGAGTTCGCGGACGATCGTGAACGCGCCGATGCGGCTGGGCGCGTTCTGCCGGCCGGCCAGATCGAGCAGGAAGTCGTGGGAGGCGGTCGGCCCAGGCGCCTCGAACAGGCCGGCCGATTCGCGATCGGCCTTGAGGAGGCGGAGCACCGCGTCGGCCAGCGTGCGATCGGCGCCGGCCTCAGCGAGCACGAAGGCGCGCTGGTCGGCCGGCGGGCGGTCGAGCGCGGCGTCGAACAGGCGGTCGGCCTCCCGCCAGCGGTCCCTGGCGCCCTCCGGGTCCGGCTTCACGCCGTGTCGCTCCCGGCCTGCGTTTCGGGCGAAAGCAGGGAGTACAGGTGCGCGCGCGCCCGGCGCCAGTCGCGTTCGACGGTGCGCGTCGACACGCCCAGCGCTTCGGCGATTTCGGCGTCAGGCATGCCGCCGAAAAACCGACACTCCACCAGGCGGGCCAGCCGTTCGTCGCGCGCTTCCAGTTGCTCGAGGGCGCGGTTGACCGACAGCAGCTCGAAGACCTCCGCGTCGGCACCGGCCGTGCTTTCCTCGAGCGGAAGGTGGACCTCGCCGCCGCCCCGCTTCGCGGCGTTTCGCCGCCGCGCGTAGTCGATGAGCACGTGCCGCATCACTCTGGACAGGAGAGCGAAAAACTGGGCCCGGCCCCGCCATGCCGGCCCCGTGCGGCCCGAGAGCTCCACGTAGGCCTCATGGACGAGCGCGGTCGTCGTCAGCGTGTGGTCCG
Organism: uncultured Acidobacteriota bacterium; assembly: GCA_963752045.1. Lineage (GTDB taxonomy): Bacteria > Acidobacteriota > Vicinamibacteria > Vicinamibacterales > SCN-69-37 > DATKDF01. The sequence continues at coordinate 1,222,632 of CAVVWN010000008.1, forward strand.
AGCGTTCCGACTGGAGATGCCGGCGTGCCATCGTGCGCAATTCGTCGTAGAGCAGCTCGGTGATCTGGTCGAGAGCGTCACGGTCGCCGTCGGTCCAGCGCTGGACGAGTGCGGGAAGGGTGTCCTCGGTCGGCACGACCAAAGGCTATCCGGTAGGGCGACCGCCCGACAACTCGACCGGCAGGCAGCCCGATGTCGGGTTTGGGGCCCGGACTGCGCTTGATCCTTAAACCGGGAAAGGACCTTAAAGATGCCCAGGAGAGGTGTGCGACCAGGACGGGACGTGGTGATACGTGCGTTTCCCATGACGATCGTCTGTGCGGCCGCGCTCGTCGGCGTGCCAGCCGTCGTGGCACAAACGGGTCAATCGCCGCCCGTCGACTGCGCCACGGCCTGTCGCGTGAATCGGGCGACCGCGCCCCCAACATGCGACTGTGCGGCGCTCACGGCCGGTGACCGGACGGCGGAGCGCGTCATCTCGCTGGACGATCTGGACCCGGTGGAGGAACTGAGAAAACTCTTCGACGCCGAAGCCCAGCGGATGGCGGCCGTCGAGAACTACCTCGTCGTCGAAACACTGAACATCGCGCCCATGCCGTCGGTCCAGTACTGGCAGCGGGAGTCCACGCCAGACGGTCCCGTCTACCGGCTCGTGCCGCCGCACGAGCTCGCGCAGCTGGACGCGAAGGCCCAGGCCGAGAAGGCGGGCACGGCCGACGGCAAGGCCGCCGCCGAGCTAATGGGAGACCCGACGGCGTTTCTCGACGTGCTCGCCCAGGGTCTGAAGGCGGCTGGCGGCACCGGCAGTGGTGCCGGGTCGGCCGGCGGCCTGCTCGGCCAACTCGCCGGCGCGCTGAGCCAGGTCGGCGCCGACGTGAAGGCGCAGGATGCACAGGACCGGCAGGACCTGCAGAAGGACGGGCCGCATCCCCTGCTGGACATGGCGTTGGCGAAGATCCCCGAGCTGAAGATTCCCGACAGGATCAAAGCAGACCGCTCGGCGAGCCGCCAGCTTGGTCTTGGGCTGTACTTCCCGGACCGTGCCACGCCGTCAGAACGGTTCGTGCGTCTCGTACAGCGAAATCGAGTAGTTGCATCCGGACGAGCCTTTGTCAACGTTAACCGTAACGTCCAATGGGTTCCCCCTTGGGACTCCAAGGACATTGTGGTCTGCGGGGAGGACTTCGCGCCCGCGGACACAACACAGCTCACCAAATGGAGTTGGTTGTTTACCGATACATGCAGAACGGTTCCACCCGGCGCTGTCCTTGCCGAGGTTATCGTCCTTGCGGTGCCCTTCGATCTGGAATGGGAGACCACGACGTACACGGTCGAGCGCGCAGAGTTCTGGTCCGCTCGCTACTGCGACGGTGCGCCTGAGGGAAAACAGCACGTCTGCGACGGTGCCGATGCCAGTCAGAAGGTGCGTCTGCTGAGCCGAATCGAGGGTTATCAGACGGCCCTCGGGGGCTTCCGGCGATTCGTCATCGAACACGAAACCGATCAGTTTCGCCAGGCGGGTCCGGCTCTCATGCCCCATCGCACCCGCCAGCGCGTCGGGACGGACGACAACCCGCTTCCCGAGATCGTCAAGACCATCCAGAAGATCAGCGTCAACGAAGGGCCGCCGACGCAGGCCGAGTTGGCCGCCATTCTCGCCGACGCATTGGGCAAGCCGACGATCAAGGCGCCCGAGGTGCGGTAGGGCTGACGAGGAGGATGACGATGAGTCGCGGGTGTTACGCGGCCCTGGGGGCTGCAATGCTGGGCGTGATCTGTGGCGGTGGCCCTCTGGCCGTGTGGGCCGCTGGCCGTGAGGTGGGGCCGGCCTCGACCTTCGCGCAATCGTCAACACCCGTGACGCAATCAGCCGGCCGCGTGGGCTTTGCCGTCAACGGCGAGTCGAGGTCATTCGACCACCTCCCTGAAGGCGACAACAAGTACACGCCACTCGCCAGCACGATCACGGCACGCCCGTCGGATGGCGCGCGCGAGCAACTGTCAATCACTGTCCTGTCGATCGACTTGAAGAAGCAGCAGTATCCGACCCAGCTCCCGCCGGCGAGGGGCAGTGGGCCCGGCCTCAACCCGCTTGCGGCGATGGCCAACGTCGGGCTCAGCTACATCGACGCCAGCGGCCGCGAGTGGGCGGGTCCCGGCCGGGTTCGTGTCGATCAGTTCGGCTCGGACGGCATCATCGTTGGCGCGTTTACTGACGTGAGGCTGCCCCACACGGACAAGTCGCTTCCCGACGTCATGCTGACCGACGGGACCTTCCGCGTCCGGATCAGCGCGCCGTGGCAGCAGTTCTTTACCGAGGAGCGTGAGTGATGAGAGTCGGTGTCTTGGTGTTCGTCTCGTTTCTTTCGATGGCCGTCGGGTTCGTTCCCGCGTTGGTCGGCGCACAGGGGACGCAGACGTCGAGCGAGCGCCCAGGCACAGGCGCCTGGGCCAACTACGACTTCGTGCCCGGCGATCGGGTGCTGTTCTACGACGACTTCAGCGGCGAGAACGTCGGCGACTTTCCGCGTCGATGGGAGCTGACGGCTGGCAACTGGGAAGTGGTGGAGTGGCAGAACGGCCGCTACCTGCGGGCTACCGCCAACGGAGCGGTGAGCATCGAGCTGCCCGAGACGTTGCCTGAGCGCTTCACCGTGGAGTTCGCCGCGAGCATTCAGCACGGCAACGCCTACGTGCGTGTGAGCACCGGCCCCGCCTATCACGGTCCCGGCGGGCAGCGGTTCAAGGGAACTCTCCCGTCACTCGAGTACACGCAGGCGGGTGTCCGGGCGCTTGGCAATCAGGGCCCGATGGCCGTAACCCCCCGGCGAGAGAACGCGCGCAGAGACACCATGGTGACCTTCCGCATCATGGCCGATGGCGATCACATGAAGGTGTACATGGACGACCATCGCGTCGCGAACGTGCCGAACGCGGTGTTTCCACGCACGACTCGGCTGTTCCTCAGCGTCAGCTCGGCCAACGAGGCGAATCCGATTCTCATCGGTCCCGTGCGGATAGCCGGTGGCGGGCTCGATCTCTACGACCGGCTGGCCCGCGAGGGCCGTGTGGCGACGCAGGGCATCTTCTTCGGTGTCGACAGCGACCTCCTTCGGCCCGAATCGACGCCGACGCTGAAGGCCATCGGCGAGATGATGGCCACCCACGGCGACCTGCGGCTGCTCATCGAGGGGCATACCGACGCCGATGGCGACGACGCATACAACCTCGATCTTTCCCGTCGTCGCGCCGCCGCCGTCAAGGCGTATCTCGTCGAGACCCACGGCGTGAGCGCCAATCGGCTCGCGACCGAAGGCTTCGGCGAGTCGCGGCCTGTCGCCGACAACGCGACGCCCGAGGGCAAGCAGCAGAACCGGCGCGTCGAACTGGTGCGGCAGGGAAGCTGACGCGAGCCGGTAGATAGGACATGACACCGGCGGCCAAGGTCGGACTTGTGCTGGCCGGCGGCGCGCTCGTCGGCGCAGCCGCCTTGTACGACGGTGAATCCACGGCGCCCGGGCCGGCCCCGAGCGCACCGGCTTCGGTCACGGTGGAAGCCGCACCTCGCGAGCTCGACGAGGGCGAGCTCGTCGAGCTCGCGGCCAGGGTCACCGAAGCCGGGGAGGACGGCTTCGCCTTTCACGAATATCGGTGGGACTTTGGAGACGGATCGCCGGGCAGCCAGGGCACCGAGCTGTCCGACGTCCGTCACCGGTTCGCCGACGACGGATCGTACCGTGTCGCCGTGCGGGTCGGCAATGACGAGGCCAGCGTTTCGGTGCGCGTGCGCAACGTGGCGCCCACCATCCGGCGCCTGGAGACGCTCGTGTCACCTCGTCCGGGCGATCCCATTGCCTTCGACGTCACGGCGACCGATCCTGGCTTGCGCGACGAACTGTCCTACCACTGGAGCTTCGGCGATGGAACCGAGCAACAGGGGACGTCATCGAGCGTCAGCCATCGGTACGACACGGCCGGCTTCTACACGGCAGAGGTCGTGGTAGACGACGGCGACGGTGGCGTGGACCGGGCCTCGATTCAGGTGCTCGCACATGCACCCTTCGGCGCGAGCCTCTCTGGCGAGGTGAATGCCACCATCGTGGGTGGTGGCAACGACCGCCCGCGCGCGATGCTGCAGTATCAACAGCCGTTGAGAACGCCCGACGTCAGCCTGTTCTCCGATGCCACGACGACGACAGGAGCGGTCGCGAATCGGGATGGATGCTTCCTGACCATCCAGATGGCAACGGGAGAGTCCGATCGGAGGCATGTGTTTGCCATCGGTGTCGAGGTGCGCGACGGCGACCTCCTTCCCGGCGGGTACCCGGTCGTTCCGACTTCCAACATCTGGCCCGCGTGCGACACACCGGGCATGCGCTGTCCGGTGCGACATGGTTTCGTGAACGGTTCCGCCACTATCACGCGCGTTGGCCCTGATGGCGTGGAGGGGCACGCCGACCTGAGCACTGAGTTCAGCCCCGGCGCCCAGACGAGGATGACCGCGACCTTCGCGACCGGCCCCGTGTTCCAGGAGGACGGTCGCTGCGCGATCGACACCGACGTCGAGACCTTCGACATCGCCGCTCGCAGGCCGGCCGCCGACGCGCAGAACGTCAGGCTCCTGGATCCGGGCATCGAGGTCACCTTCACGCATCCGGTGAGCTCGTCCACGATCGCCGGTAACGTCCGCCTGGAGTACGGCCGACCGAACGGCGGATCCTCCCTGTCGCCCCTGGACTACCAGGCTGTTCCGGGAACGTGGGAGCTGGTTCCGGGTGACGACCATTCGATCCGATTCGTGCCCCAGGCTCGCCTCCTCGACGGGGTCATTCACTGTCTGAGGGTCCGCACAGGTCGAGATGGCCTCCGGGGAAGGCGTGGGGAGGTGCTCGTCGCCGCCGTGGCGGATTGGGCCGATCGGAATCGTCCGGCGTGCGATGCCAGCCGACCCTGGGAGGCTTCCCGCGAATGGGCGTTCTCGACGCTGGTCGAGCTCGAGAGCGCCAACCTGCACGTCTACCAGTCATCCCTGGTGCTTCCGCTGGATCCGAACGCGGCTCCCAGCTCCTGGCTCGTCGCAGGCAAGCCCAGTGTCGCCCGGGTGTACCCGCACTGGACGGCAAAGGGGGACCAGGGCGCGAATGGCGTCCATCCGTTCAGCCAGGTCACGTCGTTCCCGGCACGGGTCTCGGTCCGGATTGGCGAGCGCGCGATCACGGCGCCGCGACGAACCGACATCCGACGACCGGACCAGTTCGACGGCGACGACCGGAAGCACGCGCGAAACTCGGTCAACCTGTTCGGCTGGCGCCCGGCTTCCCAACGCGGACGCGCGGACCTGCATGCGGTCATTGAGGCAATCGACGAGACCGGTGAGACCGTGCAGACGTTCAAGAGCGCCGTGCAGCGCCTGCCCTACTGGCACGATTCTCCGGTGCTTTCATTCGATTATCACTTTCTCAGGGTGAATGGTTGCGCAGGTCCGTTGCTCGAGGTACCTGCGAGGACTGGCGCGAGGGCATCCCGCCCTCAGCGCGTGGGGTCGGTCATGCGCTGGCCGCCGACGGCGCCGTCTTCATCACCCAGAACTTCCCCGTGGTCGAGACAAGGGGGCGCGCGATGGAGGACCTGCGCGTCTCTGAGCCCGTGCAGATCGTGGACATGGGGCTGTGCAAGGGCGAACCTGCTTGGGACGGCTTCTACTGCTACAACCCCGGAATGCCCCGCCAGGAGTCCGTCCACCAGCATGTCGGCCGGCAGTTCTATGAGGCTGCCGGCAACTCGTCGGCAGACGTCATCCTCGGCATCGTTCCGCCGGGCTTTGCGACCCATTGGCTCGGGCTCGCGACGACGGTGCCCGAGGACGACCTGAAACGCATCGCGCAGGCGCTGGGCCTTGGGGACGGCACTGACAGGCCGAAGCGCTTTATCCTGGCGGAGCTCACCTCGCTCAACTCCGCCGGCCTCGCGCACGAGTTCGGCCACTTCTTCGAGTTCTCCCACTGCCCGGACAATCCACGCGTGCTGGGTCCCGACGGCGAGGATTGCCGCCCGCCACGAATCGTCGGATTCAGGCTGAGCCCTTCCGGTGCGCGAGGATTCAACAAGCACGACGCGGAGGGCAACCAGGAGGCAGATGACCTCCTGCCCCTGATGCACTACGCCCAGCACGCGGTGCCACGCACCTTCATCAGCGTGACGACCTTTGGCGAGCTGTTCGATCGCATCTCCACCGTCAGGCGACGGCAGGGCACGGCCGCGCTGCCCGTCGGCCGGCAGAGGCTCTGGCCCGCACTCGCCGGCTTGTTCTTCCCGAAGCCGGTCCTCGCACAGTCGGCTGCTGCCGCTGCAGGCCGCGTCATCGTGCGCGGTTCGGTGCAGGACGGCCGCGCGGTGCTGCATTCGCGTTCAGCATCAACCCGATGTCGATCCCGCGCCGGCCACGTCGGGCCGCATGTCGCTCGAGCTTGTCGACGCGGCCGGTCGGATACTGAGCACGGCATCATTCGATCCGGTCGCCGCAGATCGGTGGCACGGAGGGCCGGCGGGATCGGCGGCCTTCTCGCTCGAGACCGCCGCTCCGATCGGACTCCACACCGTCCGTGTGACAGGGCCGAACGGCGAGACCGATCAGCGCAGCCGGAGCGCCCGTCCGCCGACAATTCGTGCGGAGGTGCGTTCGTTTGGGCAGCCGCCGGTCCGAACGCTGCACTGGTTGACTGATGATCCGGATGGAGATGATGTCCGCGTCGACGTCTACCTCCGGGCGGACGGGGAGGGTCCCTGGCGTGGCGTCGCGATTGACACTACCCGGACAGACCTCCTCCTCGATGACTTCACGCTGCCGACCGGCGGTCGCGTGACGGCACGCCTGGTTGCCTCAGATGGCTTCAACACGGCGTCGACTGAAGTCGAACTGGGGGCGGGCGCCCCGTTGACCGTTCTCGCGACCCTTCCTGCGGACGGCGCCGAGGACGTCCCGATTTCGACCGACATCCTGGTCGTGCTATCGGCACCGCTCCGCCTGGAGGGGAATGCGGGCGCCGGCCAACTCGACCCGGAGCAACTGCGTATGGCCGGTCCGGATGGTCACGTGGTCTTTGCGGATCTGCAATACCGGAATGGACGTCTCCTCCTCACACCCATACAGCCGCTGCGGCCAGGCACTCGCTACACCGTCACCCTTGCGCCGGGTCTGGAGGACACGTGGAGCGGACGACCGTCGACCGCCGTCACGTGGAGCTTCGTGACGGCGTCGGTGCCAGCCGCGACCGGAGCCACCGGGTCCAGGTGACCGAGGCCGCAGAGGCGGCCGCGCCCGATCTGCGGTCGCCGTCTCCCGACAACGCGCGGATTTGGGGGCTACTGCTCCCGGAGCAGCGTGACCGGATTGACGCGCATCGCCCGGGTGGCCGGCAGCCACGATGAGAGGACGGCCGTGCCGACCAGCAACAGGAGGACCATTCCGATCGAGATCGGGTCGGCGGGATCGACCTCGTACAGCAGCGTCCGCATGACGCGCACCAGGGCCAGAGCCAGGCCGGTACCGAGATGAGCCCGGCACCAGTCAGGATGAGGCCGCTTCTGAGCACCAGGCGGAAGATCTCCTCGGGTCTGGCGCCGATCGCCATCCGGATTCCGATTTCCCGGAGGCGCTGCGAGACCAGAAACGACAGCACGCCATAGATGCCGGCGGCGGCCAGCACGAGCGCCAGGCTCGCGAACACGCTCATCAGGAACATCACGACCCGCGGCCGTGCGACGGCGTCGATGAAGTTCGCGTCCACGGTCTTGATTTCCCAGATGACCACGCGCGGGTCCACCTCGTGCACGGTCTGACGTGCCCGATCGACGACCGCCTCGGGGTCGGCCGCCCGGATGACGAACGTGCGATACGCGCCGATCGCCTGCGTGGCGTCGACCCCGGACGGATCGTACGGCGAATCGTCGGGCGCCGTCCGCAGCGGCTGGTACCACTCGAAGGATCCGCCGGCGTCGTCCATGCCGAGTTGCCTGACTTCGCCCGCCACGCCAATCACGGTTCGCCAGCGGCTGCTGCCGGTGAATCGAAACCGCCTCCGACCGGGGACGCGGACGGCCAGAACTTCGCCGCCATGCTCTCACTGATGATCACCGAGTCGCGTGATTCGGCTGCCGAAAAGGTCCGCCCGGTTCGCAACGGGATTCCGGTCGTCTGGAAGTAGTCGGGCCACACGCGGTAGATGGGGAAGATCTGGTCCCTGGCCTGCTCGTCCGGCGCGTGCTCGAACTCGATCGTGCCGAACGTAATCATGGATGAATCGGGGGGAATGCCGCCGGCCGTTGTCCGTTCGACACCGGGCACTCGATCCAGAGCCGCGATCAGATCCTCCGAGAAACGGTCCTGCAGCCTGGGATCGCCGTAGGCGTTCGTCGGGAGGCCGACGCGCAGGGCGACCAGTTGGCTGGAGTCGAAGCCGCGGTCCACGCCCTGCAGTTTGACGAAGCTCCGAGCCATGAGTGCCGCCCCGACGAGCAGGACAATGGAGATGGTCACTTCGGCGACGACGAGCACCGACCGGAGCCGTCGCGATGCGCGCGATCCGACCGTCGAACGCGAATCCGTGCGCAGGAGGTCGGCGACCGTCGCCCGCGACGCAATGAGCGCGGGAGGCAGCCCGAACATGAATACGGTCGCCAGACCCGTGACGGCGGTGAACAGCAGCGCCCGGGTGTCGAGGTTCACCTCGTTCAGGCTCTCCATGAACATCGACGCCGGCAGCAGGCCCGTGGCCGCGCCCAGCAGCAGATGAGCGGCGAGCAGACCAAGTCCGACACCGATCAGGCCCAGCACGGCGTTCTCCACGAGCGTCTCGCGAATCAGATCCCGGCGAGAGGCGCCGAGCGCCGTCCGTACCGCGAGGTCGCGAGCGCGGACCAGGGCCCGTGAGAGCGCGAGGTTCGCCACGTTGGCACAGACAATCAGCAGCAGAAACAGCGCCGCGCCACCGAGCACGAGCATCGAGTCGACGAGCGACTGATTGCCGGCTTCGCTCATGTAGTGCACGCTCGCCGTCATGCCTTCGCGACCGCCGGTGGCCTCGAGAATCCTCCCGCCGCGAATCTCGACCTGTTCGTCCAGTTGCGCCCGCGTGACGCCGGGTGCGACCCGCGCAAACGGCACCATCTGGAGCCGACCGGTCATCCGCGTGGCCGGCGGCTGTTCGAGGTCGAGCGGCAGCCAAAAATCCTGACCGCTGTTGGGAAACCGGAACGACGCGGGCATCATGCCGACCACCGTGTGCGGGCGGTCGTTGATCGTCAGCGTCCTGCCGACCGGGTCCGGCGCGGACGCCAGCTCGCCGCGCCAGAACCGCTCGCTGATCACCACGAGCGCATCGGATCCGTCGCGCCCGTCACCCTCCACGAACAGGCGGCCGGCACTCGGTGCGACGCCGAGCAGGCTCAACAGGCCGGGGGTCACGAAGGCGCCAGAGATCATCTCCGCACCTCGTGGCCCTTGCCAGATCACCGACTCGGTCATGTGCGCTTCCAGGCGATCGAACAGATCGCTCTGCTGCTGCCACTGCAGAACCCGTTCGCGTGGGTGTGTGGAGAACAGCACCGCCTCGGCCTTGTTCCAGATCCCGACGAAGCGGTCGGCTTGGACGAACGGCAGCGGCCGGAAGATTAGCGAGTCGAGCACCGTGAACGCGGCGGTCGTCAGGCCGATGCCGAGCGCCAGCGTCAGGATGGCAATGCCGGCCTGCATCCGGCTGGCCAGCAGACCTCGGACACCCAATCGAACATCCTGTGCCAGCGTGCGAAACATGGTCGACAACCTCCCTGATGAGTGTGCGTGGCGTGGCGGCAGGCTCATCGGCGCACGGCTCCCGAGTCGTGCCCGCAGCGCCGTCCGAGCGAGGTCGATCAGTTCGACCAGTCCCTGTCCGAGAAGACCCCGAAGCCCGTGACGCCGGTAGGCGTTCTGGCAGACCTCGCGGTAGGTGATCTGGAGTTCCTCACCGAACTGCCTGCGGAATGGCTCTGGGGCCAGCCGCAGCATCGCGCGGCCGCCGAACTCGAAGACCGTGAGCGGATGCGAGCGCGACATGGCTCAGGCTCGCGAGGTTCGACCCAGGACGTGTCTCTGCCTGGCCTCGAAGACCAGTGCTTCGAGCCGCCGTGCCTCTGCCTCCAGCACCTCGCGCCCGAACTCGGTCAGCCGGTAGTAGCGCCGCCGCTCGTCGTGTCGGGCTGGCCGCTCCTGGGCTCGCCGCTCGGGCGGCGATGACGGCTCGATGAGCGCCTCGTCCATCAGCCGCTGGAGCAGGGTGTAGAGCGTGCCGGTCCTCAGGACGATCAGCCCGTCAGTTCGGGCATCGACCTCCCGGATGATGCCGTAGCCATGTCGGTCCTCTTGGCCGCCAGCAGGACGTGAAAGGCCAGCGGCGTGAGGGGCAGGAGAGCGCGTGAATGGGGGGCGAGTGGCTCAACGGAATCTCCGTCCATATGTGATCATAAATGCGTAGAAAGGCAATGCATTTATGACAGGGTAATTTCGAGGGCGCGCCGACGTCTGTGCTCGCCGCAGACACGAAGGGCCGCACGACCGAGGTCGCGCGGCCCTTCGAGGCGGTTGCTGTTGCGGTCAGCTCACCAGTTGAACCGGATCATGATTTGGCCGAGCCGGCCACCCGGGTCGTAGGTGTTGCTGGCGTCGGTGTAGGCGCTCGTGACCTGGAAGATGGTCTCACCCGAGCCTGGGTTGGCCACCGGGTTGAAGTTGATGTTGTTGAACAGATTCAGCAGGTCGAACCGAACCTCGACGTTCGTCCGGCCCCTGAGCGGGATGCGCTTTGTCCAGCCGACGTCGAACCGTACGAAGTACGGCGCCCGGAGGAGCAGGGTTGGCGGCGCACAATCGCCGTCACGGAGCTCGATGCAGGTGGCGCTGTTCGACGGCGCGATGTAGCGGCCCTCTGGAACACCGAGGGCGCCGTAGCCTGAGGGGTCCGACGGACTGAGGTTGTAGGCCCGCCGCGTGTTCAGGATGATGTCGTCCGGGAGCATCTTGACGATCGGCGGCCCGGATTGAGCGGGTGCATCCGTGATGCGGTAGAAATACTCCGCCTGCAGGTCCTCGGCCGTCAGCTCAGCGTTCGGGCCTGGACACGGCCCGTGCCCATGAAGGACCAGCCGCCGATGATCGCGTTGAGCCAGGGCGCCATGCCGGAGCCGAAGCGCTCGCCGTGGCCCACCGGAATGATCGAGTCCCACTGGCCCTTGAACGCGTGACGCACGTTGGCCGTCGGATACATCTCCCGGCCGTATCGGAAGCCGAGGAAGGCCGAGCCGCCTTCCCGGGCGTACTGGTAGCTGCCGCTCACCTGAAGCCCGCGTGACATGCGCCGTCGCAGCTCGATCTGCAGGGCGTGGTAGTCGCTGAACGCGCCGCTGTCGCGCACGTTGACGTCGTCGATGTCCGGATTGACCACGAAGAAGTTGGCCGGCAGGCCGGCCGCCAGCGCGTTGTTGCGCCTGGTCGAGTTGTTGTCGAGGTCGCTCGCCGAATTGAACGGCTCGGGCCTGTACGAACACCATGTCCTGCGTCAGACTGGTGCTGCGCCAGTTCGAGCCGCTATACGACGCCGGGTTGGTCGCAGTGGTCCGTCCGTTGATGTAGGCGAGGTAGATCGGCAGGGGGTTGGTGCCGTGCCCGGGCCGAAGTAGGCGAAGCTGCCGGCCCGGCTGCCGCCGGCGGCGTTGTTCGCCTGGAGGTTCTGGACGGCGAGGAGGAACTCGTCGTAGAACCCGTTGCCCAGGATGTCGATCTCGTTGTAATTGAGCGTCGACCACTGGTTGACGCCACGGGTGCCGACGTAACGGATCTCCATCGCGGTGTTGCGCGTGATCGACCGCTGGAACCCGAGCGTCCATGTGCGCGCCGAGCCAATCTCGATGTCGGGTGCGAAGCGTGACAGGTCGTCGGCCCGGCCGGCCCGCACGCCAATCGGGTAGGACGGGGTCGGGTCGAACGGCTCGCCGTAGATGCGGTCCCGCTGGCTGAAGAGAATCGGCCACTCCTCGCCGGGCAGGACCAGGTTGCCGATCGACGCGGTCCGCGACAGCGAGATGGTGCTGCCGGGGTTGGTGCCGTAGACGCCGGTGATCGACCCCAGCCCCTGCCGCTCGAACGACTCCGAGTAGCCGGCACGGAGTGTGGCCTGCTCGGGGTCGCCGAGCAGCGTGCGGAGCCAGCCCTGTTCGACGTTCGGCCGCCAGGCGACGCCGATCGACGGCGCGAAGTTGTCCCAGTCGGTGTTGTAGCCCTTCACGCCACTCGAATACTGGATGAATTCCGGGACATTGCCCGAATCGGTGCCGGGGCTGTAGAAGTTGCACTTGCTGTACAGCCCGCCGTCTCCCAGCCCGGACATGCCGCAGACCGATTCCATCGTCACGGTGCTCATCGTGTCGTTGACGGTGACGAAGGGGGTCTGCAGGTCCCAGCTGTACGCCGTAGTTGATCGTGAGCGTCGGCGTCGCGCGCCAGGAGTCCTGGAAGAAGGCGGAGAAGACCTGCAGGTAGCCTTCACGCCGCCGGGGCCCCTGCGCGACGTACTGATTGGACGCGGGGTCGAGCGCGGCCTGGCCGCCAATTGAGCTCACGCGGCCGGTCAGCATCGCGTAGACCGCGCGGGCGTTGTTGAGCTGGGTCGTCGACGCACCCGGGAAGTTGGCCGGCGTGAACATGAAGTCAGCGGGGTCCTCATTCGAGTTGAACCCCAGCGCGACGGTCGGGACGACCTGCTGGGCGTTCTCCCACGCGCTCGATTTGATGTAGCTGCCGCCGAAGCTCAGGCTGTGCGTGCCCTTCTGCCAGGTCACAGTCTCGTCGATGCTCGTCGCCGGGGCCGCGCGCCAGCTCGGGCTCGTCGTCGTATACCACTCCGTTGCGAGGCCGGAGAGGTCCAGCGCGTAGCCGTCCATGTCCCCGAATGCGTCGCCGATACTCGGATCGTCCGGCTGGCCGAACCGGGAGCCGCCGGTCCAGCGGGCTGTCAAGCCGAGCCGCAACTCGTTGACCATGTTGGACCCCAGCGTCGAGCGGAGGGTGGCCGAATAGAGCGGTCGCGTTGACCGGAAGACGCGGTAGTTGGGCGCGCCCGGGAAGCGGGCATCGGCGCCGTTGAGGTAGTCCGGGTCGCGCATGGCCCAGATGGCCTGGCCCGACCCGCTGAGCCGGTGATTCTCGGTGATGTTGAGGTCGATCCGGACCGTCGGCTGATGTTCGGTCAAGACGCCCGGGCTCTGCCACTCATAGCTGTTGCGGAGCGGGTCCGTCGTGGCACCTCACGGCACCGGTGGTGGTGAGCGAGTTCCTGATGCTGTTGAGCGTGCGCAGCGCCACCGGATCGATCGCGGTGATCTGGCCGTTGGCGGCGGCCAACTGGAGGACGTTCACGCGGCGGGTGTCACCGCTGACGGCAGTACGGGAACCAGCCGTCGAGGACCTCGTCGGCAAACGTCGTGCGCGTGCGCGTAAAGCTGTTCGGGAAGCGCAGGTGCTCGTAGTGCACGAAGAAGAAGGCCTTGTTGGCGACGATGGGACCGCCGAACCGGGCGCCGAACTGGTGCAGGCGGATCTCGTTGGGCAGCCCGGCGTTCTCGTTGAACCAGTAGTTCGTGTTCATCGCCGGGTTGCGGTAGGACTGGTACGCGCTCCCAGTGTATTGATTGGTGCCCGAGCGGGTGACGAAGTTGATCGAGACGGCGCCGCTGCCGCCCTGGTTGGCGCCCGAGGCGGCCGTCGTGACGGTGACGGCCTCGACGGCGTCCTGCCGCGGGTACACCGAGGCGAAGAAACCATCCGTCGTCTTGTTGAAGTTGTCCTGATTGGTCACACCGTCGAGCGTGATGTAGAGGAACGACTCCGGCAGGCCATTGACTGTCGAGTTGCGATTCGTCGTCGGAGTGTTCACGCCCGGCAGGAAGATGATGGCGTTGAGTGCGTTGCGGGTGACCGACGGCATGCGGTTGAGCTGATTGGCGTTGAGGGTCGACGAGACCGTCGCCGTCTGCGTATTGATGCAGCTCGGCGCACTCGCCACGTTGACCGTCTCTTGGAGTTGGCCGAGCTCGAGTTGGACCTTGACGTTGAATGGCTGGCCGGGCTGCAGGCGCACGTCCGAGACAACGGCGGTCTTGAAGCCGGAGAGCGTGACCGTGACCGCATACGTGCCGGGATTCATGGACGGCAGGGAGAAGACGCCCTGCGCGTTGGTGACCGCGGTGAACGAGCCGCCGGCCGCGTCTGTGACGACGACGGTGGCGCCGGGAATGGCGCCGCCGGTCGTGTCGACGACGGTGCCCGTGAGCGACGACAGGGCGCCGCCGCCCTGCCCGTAGGCAGGGGCCGCGCCCGGGAAGACCAGCCCGGTGACCAGGGCCAGACTGACGAGCCAGGACTTCAGCATTGCTCCACCCTCCAAATGTCGGAAACGTGCCGAAGACGTCCAACGAACCCGCTGTTTTGGGTGTCGGCAAGATACGCCCGCAGAACGTTCGCGACAATACTGAGAGATGGGTATGTGACGTGGATGCGAGAGGCGTGAAACGGGCGCTGTAAAGGCGCTATGAAAGCAGGATCTATGGCGTGCTATAGATACTGCACCTGGGTATAGGCATATCTGTATCCGAGTATGGCTATTACTAGAGGTCGGTATGAGATGGTGAGTCGGCGGCCTCCGAGCGGGAGGAGCGCGGCGGCCATCGATGCCGTCGGTGGTGGCCGCCACCACGACAACTTCGGTGATGAATGAGGCCTGGCCTGAACGCTACCGGCCGCCGCGCATGCCGCCCATCGTCTCGCGGCGGTAGTCCGCGGGCGGCTCGAACGTGGACGGGTCGACGGTCCGTTCGGCGGCGGAGACCAGGCGTGTCTCGGTCGTGGGCTCCCCGGCTTCGTTGAACTCGATCGTCAGCACCGGGTAGCCGTTGGCTTGCTGCATCTGCTCGTAGATGTCGAGGTCCATCTGCCCGGCAACCTGTGCCAGGTTCGAGAAGAGCTCCTTGGCGAAGGTCCCCATGCTCTCGAAGGCTCCGCGCACCTCGTTCGCGCCTGGCAGATTGGCCCAATCGGTCACCCACATCTCGCGGACCTTCCGGTCCCCGCGCAGCACTTCGTACTTCACCGTGTCGTAGCCGGCGTGCTCGGCGCGCTCGGTCGTCCGCTTGAGCTCGGCGGGCGCCGGCGGCGGTCCCATGGCTGCGCCCATCCCGCGGCCGCGCATGGCCTGTTCCATGGCCGCGCGCTGCTCGGGCGGGAGGTTCTGCATCATCGCCTGCATCTGACTCATGGCCGCGCCCACCTGCGACGCCAGCTGCTTGACCGTCGCCTGGTCGATCACCATGTAGGTGCGACGGCCGTGGTCGATGGCCACCAGTTCCTGCCGATCTCCGCGGAAGACCATGGCGTTCTTGGCTTGTCCGGCGTCACCGGGGACGTCCACTTTGATCAGGTTGCCCTCGATCGACGCGGTCATGGCCTGCGTGGTGTTGCGGCGCACATCCTTGATCTCGCTCTCGAAGACGACTCCGGGACCGACCGGTTCGAGCGCAGCGAGCGGCGCCGCAAGCAAGCCGAATCCGACCAACGCAGCGATAGGACGTATGCTCATGACCACAAAGCCTGCCATCTCGGCGTCCCGGCTGCAAGTCGGCCGGGGCCGGGCCGGTCTCGAGTTCGGAGAGCGCTGCGCCGACCGACGGCGCCGCAAGCGACAGCTCCGCCGCGCCGCTGACGTAGGTCCGCAACTGTCCGTAAACGTGCAGCGTGACGGCGCGAGTCCTTCCAAAAATGGCCCCCGGGAACGGGGAAACTCCACCTCCCGGGCTGCTGTCAGCCGACTCGTCCGTCGCGCCGTCCTTGCGCCTCGGACAGGCGTTCTGCGGGAACCATCGGCTGCCCGCCACTCGTCTGTTTACCTGACCGACAGCGTACGCGTAGTGCCTTCGTGGGAGGTTTCCGTGGAATCGTGGCTCGCAGACGTCAGGCTCTCGCTTCGCCAGCTCGTCAAGTCGCCGGGATTCACGGCGGCAGCCGTGCTCGTGCTGTCGCTCGGGATTGGCCTCAACGCGGCCATGTTCGGCCTGGTCTACGCCCTCGGATTCATGGGACGGCCGTTCGCGGAGCCCGATCGCGTCGTGCAGCTCTACTCGAGCCGGAGCACGCAGCCCGACTCCTACCGCGGGTTCTCGTACGCGGCGTATGAACAGATCGCTTCAGACCGTGACGCGTTCGCCGGCGTGCTGGCGCATAATCCGACGCTCGTCGGCGTCAGCGACGGCGGCGACTCGCGGCGGACGTTCGCCGCGGTCGTCACGCGCAACTACTTCGACGTCCTCGGCGTGCCCCTGGTCGAGGGCCGCAGCTTCACGGCCGACGAAGACCGGCCCGGCCAGGACATTCCGGTGGCCGTGGTCAGCTACGAATACTGGCAACGCGCCGGCGCGCGGCCTGATCTCGTCGGGTCGACGGTCCGCGTCAACGAACGCCCGTACACGATCGTCGGCATCGCGCCGCGGGGATTCACCGGCACGATGATGGTCTTCGGCCCGGAGCTGTTCTTCCCGATGGGCGTGTTCGACTCGATCTCGAACGACTTCCAGGGCGAGATTCCGCGCACGCTCGAACGCCCGGACGCGTACGGCCTGTTCCTGGTCGCCCGCCTGGCCGAGGGCGTCACGCCCGAGGCCGCGTCGGAGCGGCTTGCGCTCATGGGGCCCGAGCTCGCGCGCGCCTATCCGTCGGCGTACGAAGATGCTCGCGTGACGATGGCCGCGCTGCCCAGGCTCGGCACGAGCACGTCACCGAGTGACGAAGGCGTGCTCGCGGTCGTCGGCGCGGTGATGCTCGGCCTCACGGGCGCCGTGCTGCTGACGGTGTGTCTCAACCTCGCCTCGATGCTGATGGCGCGCGGGAGGGCGCGGCGAAAGGAGTTCGCGATCCGGAGGGCCCTGGGCGGAAGCCGGGCGCAAATCGTCCGGCAGCTCCTCACCGAAGGCCTGGTCCTGGCGCTGGCCGGCGGCGCGGTCGGCGCCCTGCTCGCCGTGTCGGCCATCGACGCGCTCGTCGGCGCCTTCGCTGCCGCGCTGCCCGTCTCGATCGTGCTGGAGGGCGCGCTCTCGCCCGCGCTCGTCCTCGCCACGCTGGGCTTCGCCGTGCTGGCCACGACGTGGTTCGCGCTCGGTCCGGCGCTCAGGCACTCGCGCGCCGACCTGCTTTCGGACTTGAAGCCGCAGGCCGGAGAGGACCTGCCGGATCGCCGCCGCCGCTTCATGCCGCGGCACCCGCTGCTCGTCGCCCAGGTCTCGCTTTCGATTGCGCTGTTGATCGCCGCCGGGCTGTTCGTTCGCATGGCCCAGACTGCCTTGTCGGTCGACTTCGGCTTCCGCGCCGACGACACGGTGCTGGCGGAGGTGGATTCCCGCCTTGGTGGCTACACGACGGCAGAGAGCCTCCGCATCTTCGAGGACCTCGAGCGGCGTCTGGAGGCGCTCCCCGGCGTCGACTCGGCCGCCGTCGGCGCGCTCGTGCCGCTCGGCCTGGTCAACATCGGCGAGTCGGTGCGGCGGGCCGGCCTGAATGTGCCGGAAGGCGAGCGACCGGAAACGCCCGAGGAGGGGCGCGCCTTCGGCGCGCCGTGGAACGCCGTGAGCGGTGGCTATTTCGCCGCCATGGGAGTGCCGCTCATCACCGGGCGGACGTTCTCCGAGATCGAGTCGTACGGCGAGGGCGCACCGCGCGTCGCCATTCTCGACGAGGCGCTGGCTCGAAAGCTGTGGCCGGAGGGCGGCGCGATCGGGCAGCGCGTGGAATTCGTCCGGTCCAGAGACGGCGCCGGTCCGCCCGCGAGCATGGAGGTCGTCGGCATCGTCGCCTCCACCAGGCGCCAGTTGTTCGAGAACGAGCTACCCGGCGCCGTCTACGTCCCGTTCGCGCAGGGCGCGATGGGCAACGTCCACTTCCACGTCCGCCCGACGGCTGCGCGGCCGGACCTCGACGACGAGGTTCGCAACGAAATCCGGACGGCCGTGCCGAACCTGCCGCTCTTCAGCTCCCGCACGTACAGCGCCCACGTCGGCGGCTCGATCGAGTACTGGGCGCTCCAGTTCACCGCGGCGCTCTTCGCCTCATTCGGCGGACTGGCGATGATCGTCGCGCTCGTCGGCATCTACGGCGTCCTGAGCTACGCCGTGGTCCGGCGTACGCGCGAGATCGGAATCCGGATGGCCGTCGGCGCCAGTGCCGGTCGCGTCGTGCGCCTGATCGTGGGCGAAGGCCTGGCGCTCACGCTCCTGGGTGTCGCGGTCGGCTGGGTGCTCGGCATGGGCATCGGACGCGTGCTCGGCAGCCTGTTCGTCGACCTGGCGGCGTTCGACGCGGCGACGTTCACCATCCTGCCGGTCGCCTTCGTCGCCGCGGCGCTCGTGGCCGCCTGGCTGCCCGCGCGGCGGGCGACGCGCGTCAATCCCCTGAGCGCCCTCAGGAGCGAGTAGACTCGGGGCTTCCCGAGCATCGCGGCCGCGATAGAATCCTGCTCGATGGCCGGCGACGCGCTGCCCCGCATCCTGATCGACGAGGACCGTATCCGGGTGCGTGTCCGCGAACTGGCCGATGAAGTCCGGCGGGACAGCGCCCCCGATGTTGCCCTGCACCTGGTGGCGGCGCTCAAGGGCGCCTTTGTCTTCATGGCCGACTTCGCGCGCGCGCTGCCCGGGCCGGTGACGTGCGACTTCCTGTCGGTCGGCAGCTACGATGGTCGCCGCGAGACGAGCGGACAGATTCGCATCACCAAGGACATCGAACAGTCGATTGACGGGCGTGACGTCGTTCTCGTCGAGGACATCCTCGATACCGGCCTGACGCTTGCCGCGGTCCAGGAACTGCTGGGCAGCCGCCGGCCCAGGTCGCTGCGCACGGTGTGCCTGCTGAACAAGCCGTCGCGGCGGAGGGTCCCGGTCACGGTCGACTACATCGGCTTCACCATCGAGGACCACTTCGTCGTTGGCTACGGACTCGACGTCGAGGAGCGCTACCGGAATCTGCCGTACATCGGCATCCTGGAGCCGGACGCATGACGACGCTCAACATCGACTTCGCGAGGCTGATGGCCCTCGTGGTCGACGAGGTCCGGCGTGCCGAGCGGCGGTCGGTCGAGTGCAGTTGTCACGCCACGGCGGCCGACTGCTGTCCCGATCGGCTGCGGACGGTCGTCGACGCTGGCGCCGCGCGCCTCGGCCTGCACGCGCGGGGCCGGGCGCAGGCCGGGCTCGCCGGCTTCATCGACCACACGCTGCTCAAGCCGGACGCCGCACGCGCCGACATCGACCGGCTGTGCGCCGAGGCGGCCGAGCACGGCTTTGCGACCGTGTGCGTGAATCCATGCTGGGTGGCGCGCTGCGCCGACGCGCTCCGGGGTAGCGCCGTTGGCGTCTGCTCGGTCGTGGGCTTTCCGCTCGGCGCGAACACGCCGTCCATCAAGGCGGCCGAGACCCGACAGGCCCTTGCCGACGGCGCGACCGAGATCGACATGGTCATCAACGTCGGCGCGCTCAAGTCCGGTGATGTCGAGTGGGTCGAGCGCGACATCGCCGGAGTGGTGGCGGCTTGCCGGACGGCGGGCGCCGTGAGCAAGGTGATCCTGGAGATGGCCTATCTCGACGAAAGCGAGAAGGTCACGGGCTGCATTCTCGCGAAGGCGGCCGGCGCCGGGTTCGTGAAGACATCGACGGGCTTCGGGCCGGGCGGCGCCACGGTAGCGGACGTGCAGTTGATGCGGCGCGTGGTGGGGCCGGAGATGGGCGTCAAGGCCGCCGGCGGCGTTCGGGACGTGACGGTGGCAAAGGCAATGATTGACGCCGGCGCCACCCGGGTCGGGGCGAGCGCCGGCGTGGCGATTGTGCGGTCCGATGCGGCGCACGACGCGCCGCCGCCGGCATCGGCCAAGGCGGTGCCGGCTCAGGGATACTGACGGCGCCTGGCTACTCGATCCCGTGGCGCTCGAGGCGGCGGTAGAGCGCCGCACGGCTGAGGCCGAGTGCCCGGGCCGCGCGGCTGATGTTGCCCCGGTGCTCGTCGAGCGCCCGGCGCACGAGCAGCCCCTCGATCTCACGCAGCCGCATGGTCGGGAGCGGCCCTTCGACGGGGGCCAGGTCTCGGCCCCGCAGCCGATCCAGTTCCGTTTCGAGGTCGGTGATGCGGCGGCGGGCCTGGCCGAGCTCGGCCTGCGCGCGCATCAGCGACAACAAGCGATGCTCGTCCCACGGCTTCTCGACGATCTCGCTGGCCCCGCGCCGCGAGGCTTCCCGGGCCAGGTCCCCGGTGTTCCAGGCCGTCATGGCCACGATCGGCAGGCGCGGAGATTCGGCGCGCAGGGACGTGACGAGCTGGAGCCCCTGCTCGCCGTTGGTGCGTCCGGGCCCGTAGTTCAGATCGACGAGCGCGGCATCGATCGGATGCGCGCGCGATATCGACAGGGCGTCGGCGGGCGTGACCGCACCGAGCGTGGCGATCTCTTCAGCGCCGAGCAAGAGCCGGAGCGCATGAATGACGTCGCGTTCGTCGTCGGCGACGAGCACGCGATAGCGCGGAGCCACGGGACGAGCCGCAGGTCCGGTGAAGGGGCTGGGACGGTTGGTGACAGCCTGCGTCATGGGCATGGATCAGTCCTGTCTGAGAGCGAGCAACGGGTCGATGCGGGAGGCACGGCGAGCTGGAATGAGACAGGCCAGCACGCCGACGAGGAGCAGGATCGCCACCGTGCCCCCGAACGTGCGGGGGTCGGTGGGGCTGACCTCGACGAGCAGCGCCGAGATCTGGGGGCCGAGCACGGCGGCCGCGAGGCCGGCCACGAGCAATCCGATGCCGAGGCCGACGGCGACAACCGTCAGTGATTGGCGGACGACGAGCAGCACCATGCCGCCGGGCTGCGCGCCGAGGGCCATCCGCACGCCAATCTCGCGCGTGCGGTGTGAAACCCAGTAACTGGCGACGCCGTAGAGGCCCATCGACGCCAGGAGCAGCGCGACGGCCCCGAACACGCCGACGAGCGTCGTCAGCGTCTGCTGGCCGGTCATCGAGGCATTGATCTGCTCGGTGAGCGTACGGACGTTCAGGATCGTGAGACCTGGATCGAGGTCGGCGACGACGTCGCGCAGCCCCGTGCCGATACCGGTCGTCGGCCCCGCGGTTCGCACGATGAGCGAGGCGGCCGTGCGGTAGTCCTGGTAGATGGGCTCGTAAGCCATCGGGGCCGGGTCCTCCCCAAGAAACCCGACCTTGCTGTCTCGCGCGATGCCGACGACCTCGGTCGCCTCGTCGTCCCCGAAGAACCAGAAACGCTTGCCGAGCGCGTCTTCGCCGGGCCAGAACTGGCCGGCCATCGTCTCGTTGACGACGGCCACAGACGGGCCGGTCGCCTGGTCGTGTTCGGTGAATTCACGTCCCCGCAGCAGAGGGATGCGTGTCGTGGCGAAGTAGTCGGGGCTCACGTAGTTGACCGCGGCCAGCCGGCGGTCCTGGTCGGCCGCGCCCGTGCCATTGAGGTAGACGCTGCGCTGGATCTGCACGCCCCCGAGCGGGATGTTCTCGGCGAGTGCGGCGTCGGCCACACCGGGGAGACTCCGGGCGCGCTCCACCAATTGCCGGTAGAAGAGCGTGCCGCGGGTGTCGTCGTACCC
Organism: uncultured Acidobacteriota bacterium; assembly: GCA_963752045.1. GTDB lineage: Bacteria > Acidobacteriota > Vicinamibacteria > Vicinamibacterales > SCN-69-37 > DATKDF01. Next base: position 1,244,358 of record CAVVWN010000008.1, read on the forward strand.
CTCGCGGCCAAGGTTCAGGGCGAGCGTCGTGACGTTCTCCGGGTCGAAGCCCGGGTCGATGCGCATGGTCTGCGCCATGCTGCGCAGAAAGAGGCCGGCGGCGACGAGCGAGAGAACGCTCAGCGCCACCTGAGACGCGACGAGACCCTTGCGGAGCCAGCCGCGGCTGTCGCCGGGCAACGACTCCTGCTTGATCGCGCCAACGACGTCCGTCCGGGAGGCCTCGAGCGCGGGGAACAGCCCGAACAGCAGACCCGTCACTCCGGCTATGACCATCGTGAAGACCAGGACGCGCCCGTCGAGCCCGACGACGGATTCATCGATGGGGAAGGGCAGCACGTTGGCCGACGAGGCGAGCAGCCGAAGCGCCCAGGTCGCAAGCAGCAACCCGAGCATGCCGCCGGCGACCGAGAGCAGGACACTCTCGGTGAGCAACTGGCGGATGATGCGGCGCCGGTCCGCGCCAATGGCGAGGCGGACGGCGAGTTCGCGCCGCCGCCGCGATCCGCGGGCGAGCAGCAGGTTCGCCAGGTTGGCGCAGGCAATGAGCAGCACCACGCCGACGACGCCCATCATGAGCCGGGACGTGGCCTGAATGACGCCCTGTCCGTTCGGGTTCACGCGCGCTTCGAGCAGCGGCAGCACAGCCGCCGATCGGCCCTGATTGTCGACCGGAAATTCCTCGGCGAGCCGTCCCATGATGGCCGCGAGGTTCTGCTGCGCCTGTTCGACCGTCACGCCGGCCTTCAGGCGGCCGACCGGGAACAGGAACAGCCCGCGGCGCTGCCCGTACCACACCATTTCGGGCTGCACGGCAGCGTGCATGGCCGTCGGGACCCAGGCGCTTGGCGCGCCCACAGGGAACGTGCCGGTGAACGTGCGCGGCGTGACACCGACAATCGTGAACGGCACGCGGTTGAGCGTGATCGTCGTGCCCACGACGCCGGGGTCTCCACCGAGTTGCCGCTGCCAGAAGGGCCAGGAGACGACGGCAACGGGCCGCGCGCCGTCGGCCTCGTCTTCGTCGGCGCGGAATCCACGCCCCAGTTCGAGCGAAACACCCATCACGTCGAAGTAGTTGCCCGAGACGGTCTGGATGGGCGCCTGGGTAGCTTCACCAGCGCCGGTGCGCAGGTTGACCTGGCCGAACGACACGGCCGTCATGCCCGCAAGGGTCGTGTTGGCTGTGCGAAGGTCTTCGAAGTTCAGGTGGGAAACCGGGATGTTGCCCGGATTCCGCTCGTCGGTCTGGTAGATGGCGACGAGCGCTTCGGGGTCTGCCACCGGCATGGGCCGCAGGAGCACGGCGTTGACGAGGCTGAAGATGGCCGTGTTCGCGCCGATGCCGAGCGCGAGCGACCCGAGCGCGACAAGCGTGAAGCCCGGACTGCGCCAGAGCAGCCGCACCGCGTACGTGAGGTCCTTGATGAGCCCTGACATCAACGGGTTCCCGGTCGTGCGGCGGGACCAGCCGAAGTGGCGGCCCCGCCGGCCCTACGGGCTAGTTGCTCAGATGGAAACCACTTTCTTCGAGGTCCTTCTGGCCGCTCCGGGCGGCATCTTCCTCGACGACGCGGCCGTCGAAGAGATGAATGGAGCGTTCGGCCGACCGCGCGTAGCGCGGGTCGTGCGTCACCATGCAGATGGTCGCACCTTCCTTGTGCAGCTCGCGCAGAAGCTCCATCACGGCTTCGCCGTTCTTCGAGTCGAGGTTTCCGGTCGGCTCGTCGGCAAGCAGGATGGATGGCGATCCGCAGACGGCGCGGGCAACCGCGACGCGCTGCTGCTGGCCTCCGGAGAGCTGGCTGGGAAGGTGCTTCGCCCGGTGCGACATGCCGACCTTCTCGAGCGCCGCCATGACCCGCTCCTTGCGCTCGGCGGACTTCATGCCGCGGTAGGTGAGCGGCAGCTCGACGTTCTCGTAGACGGTGAGGTCGCCGATGAGGTTGAAGCTCTGGAAGACGAAGCCGATCTCCCGGTTGCGCACGCGCGCCCGCTCGGAGAGCGGCAGGTCGGCAACCGACCGGCCGTTGAGCACGTAGGTGCCTTCCGTCGGGGTGTCGAGCAGGCCGAGGATCGAGAGCAACGTGGACTTCCCGCACCCGGACGGGCCGGCGATGGAAATGTACTCGCCCCGCTGAATCTCGAGGTGAATGCCGGCGAGGGCGTGCGTCTCGACCTCGTCCGTGTAGAAGACCTTCGTCACGCCATCGAGGTGAATGAGCGGCTGTGCCGGACTCTCCATGTGCTCTCCTTGTGCTGCAGGTTCAACTAGTTGATCCGCACCCGGTCGAAGGCGTCGTATTGCGACATGTCCGACAGGATGACCACGTCGCCCTGTTCGAGGCCCTCGACCACTTCCACGAACTGCACCGACCGGCGGCCCAGCTTGACGGGGACGCGGATGGCGTCGCCGCTGGCCAGGACCTTGTAGAGCTGGATGACGCTGTTTTCCTGGCCGAACGCCGGGCTCTCGACATACAAGACGTCTTCCAGCCGCTCGAGTTCAATCGTGCCGTCCACACTGAGGTCCGGGCGGGCACCGGCCGGAAGCTCCTCGTCGAGCACCACATCCACGCCCACGGTGCCGCCCGTCGACGCCGGGTCGATTCGCGTCACGTGCCCGCGTACCTTCCCATTACGCGTGTCGACCACCGCCGGTAAACCGATGCGCAGGTCGCGGGTCTGGGTCTCGGAAATGCGAATGACGGCCTTCAGGTCGCGCGGGTCGGTGACCCGGGCGAGCGGCGTGCCGATCGACACGCTCTGGCCGATTTCGACGTTGACCGCCTGCAGCACGCCCGACATCGTCGACCGCACGTGCAGGTCGGTGAACTGGCGAAGCGCCTGCTCGTAGGCGGCGCGCTGCTGGTTGACGATGGCCTCCTGCGGCGCGAGTTGAGCCTTTTCGTTCTCGGTGTGTGCCGCCAGCCGGCGCCTGGCCAGCTCGAGCTGGTTCTTCGCCTGATCGGCCTGCGATTGTTTCTGCTGGATCGTCAATTCGGCGATGAGACCCTGGGAGGCCAGCTGCTTGTAGGCCTCGAGGTCCTTGATCGCGTAGTTGTGGGCCGACAGCGCATCTTCGACGGCGATCTCGTAGGTGAGCCTCTGGGTCTGGAACGTCGCACGCTGGTTCTCGAGCTGCGCTTCGGCGCTCTTCCAGTTGAGCTCAACCGTCTGCACCGTCTGCTGCAGGTCGGGGTTGCTGAGCTCGAGAATCACGGTGCCCGGCTCGACGATGGCGCCGGCGAGCAGCACGATACGCTCCACGCGGCCGGGAGCAAGGGCCGGAACCTGCCGCACGTCTTCGGGCACGAGCGTTCCGGCGCCATTCACAGACCGCACCATCGGGCCCCGCTTGACCGTGTTCTTCCAGATCGTGGCCTCGGGCACCGAAGGCGCGGCCGGCTCGAGCCTCATCACGACGACCGTGACGGCCACGACGGCAAGACCGACGAAGGCGAGCAGGATGCCCTGTCTGATCTTCTTCTTCCGGAGGATGGCGGGATCGCGCTTGATGTCCATAGCTCGAACGATCACTAATGCAAGAATTGGTGCCAGAGTCGGTGTTGAGCCGAAAGCCACCTGTTATGAAGTACTTGCCAGTAGAGGCCACTCGAGACCGGTGTCGGCCGGGTCCGGATTCGGGACGGCCCAGTCCCGCTCAGGCGACGCCTCGGTCTCTGGCCGGTGGAGCACGTTCTGTCGTTCGGCACGTCGGATTGGACGGAAATGAACGCCCAGGGGTTTAGCGCCGGGCCGCTCGAGCGTCTGGGCTGGGACGAGGCGTGGGCGCGCGCGTGGCACGCGCTCGACATCCCTGGCTGCCTGCCAGGGCGGGTATCACTCGAGCACAACCACGTGTTTCGAGTGTTCACGGCTGAGGGGGAGTGGCTCGCCGAAACCTCCGGCCGGCTCAAGCACCGGGCTGCCGGGCGCCATGCCCTGCCGGCCGTTGGCGACTGGGTCGCCGCAAGGCCGGACCCGGGAGGCGGCCGGGCGCTGATCCGCGCCGTACTGCCTCGTCGAAGCTCGTTCTCACGCAAGGCAGCGGGCCGTGGCACCGAGGAGCAGGTGGTCGCCGCCAACATCGACACCGTGCTCGTCGTCTTCGGCCTCGACAAGCCCGTCAACGCCCGGGCCATCGAACGGTATCTCACGGTGGCCGAGCGCGGCGGTGCCGTCCCGGTCGTCGTGCTGACCAAGGTGGACCTCGTTGATGACCTGTCAGGGGCGCTCGAAACGGCTCGAGCCGTCTCGGGCGGCACGACGGTTCTCGCGGCGAGCGCACGGGACGGGACGGGTCTTCCGTCGATTGAAGCCCTGCTCGCGCCTGGCCGGACGATGGCGCTCATGGGGCCGTCAGGCGCGGGCAAGTCGTCGCTCGTGAATCGTCTCGTCGGCCGGGAACTGCTGCCGACCGGCGAGGTCCGCTCGTGGGACGCCCGGGGCCGGCACACGAGCGTCCACAGGCAGCTCGTGCTGCGCGAAGCGGGCGGGCTCATCATCGACACGCCGGGCATGCGTGAGCTCCAGCTCTGGGACACGAGCGGTCCGGTGGCCGACTCGTTCGCGGATATCGCCGAGGCGGCAGGCGAGTGCCGGTTCCGCGACTGCCGCCACGACCGCGAGCCGGGATGCGCGGTGAAGGCTGCCGTCGCCGAGGGCCGGATTCCGGCGGACCGGTACGAGGGGTACTTGAAGCTCCAACTCGAACACGAGTCGCTCGTCGAGCGTCGCGACGAACGTGGTCTCATCGACTCGCGCAAAGAGGGACGAGTCCTGGGCAAGGCGCTCAAGGCCATGCAGAAACAGCGGGGACGGTGAGTTGGCAGCACCACGGGAATCATGCGGCGGCAGGCGCCTCTCGCGGTTCGGCGTGGTCCTTGCCGCGCTGGCCGTCATGGCCGGATGCGGAGGTCGGGCAGCTGGCGGCGGCGAGATCCTCGCCTACGAACTCGACCTGACGCTCGGCGCCGACGGGTCCGTCCGTGTAGAGGAGCGGGCCCGGGTCGTGTTCCAGGATTCGGCCGGCGCACGGTTCGCGTTGCCGATTCCGCCGAATCGCATCGACGCCGTGGATCGGCTGGAGGCCAGCCTGGACGGCCGACCGGTCGGGGAGCCTGAGGTCGGGCTCGAACCGGAGCCAGGCGGCGGGTTGTCCTGGAGTGGCGGTGCGGGGGGCGGCGCGGTGCGCGAGTTCACGCTCGGGTATGACGCCGCCGGCGTGATGGCTGTAAGCGGGGCCCGGGGCGTCTTCATCTGGCCCGCCGTCCCGCCGGGAGTTGGGCGAGTGGCCGAGTCCACGGTGCGCCTCACCTGGCCGGAAGGCAGCGTGCCGATGCAGGGGCCGGCCGTGTCGGTCGATGGGTGGGACGTGCGGATGAGCGGGAGGAGTGCGGTCATGACCGCACGCGAGGTCGACCGGGCGGTGGCGCCTCTGGTCTACGTGGATGTCGTCGTGGCAGACCCAACGGTGGGTGAGCCCGGATGGCAGGTGTGGGAAGGCCGCGCGAGGAGTTTGACGCCTGCGTTCGTCGCAGCCGGCCTCTTCATGATCGTCGTCGCCGCCGGGATATTGCTGATGATACGCGTCCAGTATCCGGTCCTTCCCGGCGCTGAATCGGGCACTGCGCCCGTCGTGTCCGACGAGACCGCTCGCGTGCTCGCGAGCCCGTCGCTCTGGCGCGCGTCGCGCGCGACGCGTGAGGCCCTGGTCGGCGAGGGACTCGCCGACCAGGGCCGGTTCGCCGTCGGGCACGGGCTCCGCTTGTCGGGTGTTGCGGTTGGCGTCGCCGCGGCGGGTCTGGCGGCGGCGATTCCCTTCGTGGCCGGGAACCTCGGTCCGGCGCCGTTTGCGGTGCCCGGCGGCCTGGCCATCTCGGCCGTGATCCTCTTCATCCGGGGTGCCACGTTTCCCGCGCTCACCGAAGCGGGAGCGGAGGTCGCCATGCTACACTCACGGCGGTTGCGACCGAGCCGGGAGCCCTGAGTGTCCGCGTACTGGCCCGTATTCATTTTTCTGGTCATCATTGTGTTGTTTGGCGTGGGTTCGCTGGCCGCGGCGCGCCTTGTCAGGCCGACGCGCATCTACGACGAGAAAGTGGCCAACTACGAATGCGGCGCCGTGCCCATCGGAACCGCATGGGTCCAGTTTCCGGTCGGGTTCTACCTGGTGGCGCTGCTCTTCATCGTCTTTGACGCGCTCGCCGTGTTCCTGTTTCCGTGGGCGCTCACCCTCACGCGGCTAGGTCTCTGGGGGTACGGCGCGATGGTGGGATTTCTGGGCGTGCTGTCGCTCGGGTGGTTGTACGCGTATCGCGAGGGGATTCTGGAGTGGAAATAAAGGCACCCGTTCCCCAGATCCCCGCGCCCGTCTGGAAGAACTTCAAGGACCTGCAGGAATGGCAGGCGCTGCACCAGACCCGGCAGGTTGGTGACAAGCACTCGGCGGTCTTCGAGTCGATTACCGAGGGCATCCACAGCTTTCCTGGCGGCTTTCTCGTGACCACGACGGCCGACGCGTTCATGAACTGGGCCCGCAAGTCGTCGATCTGGCCGGTGACGTTCGGTCTCGCCTGCTGCGCCATCGAGATGATGGCGACGTTTGCGTCACGGTTCGACGTGGAGCGGCTGGGCATGGTGCCCTGGGCCTCGCCGAGGCACTCGGACCTGATGATCGTCTCGGGCACCGTCACGATCAAGATGGCGCCGATGCTCAAGCGCATCTACGACCAGATGCCTGATCCCAAGTGGGCGGTCTCGATGGGCTCCTGCTCGAATTCGGGCGGACCGTTCCGTCACGGGTATCACGTGGTGAAGGGGGTCGATCGCGTCATCCCCGTCGACGTGTACGTCCCGGGATGTCCGCCGCCGCCCGAGTCGCTCCTGAACGGGCTGCTCCTGCTCCAGGAACAGGTCTCGCACTTCCGGCGCACGGGGACGCGGGCCGAACCCACGCCGAAGGTGGATTGACGTGACGTACGCCGAGGCGCGAAGTCGGATTGACGGGTTTTCGGGAGCCGAGATTGCGGCCGACGGGCCCCCGCTCACCGTCGTCGTGCCGGTCGCCTCCTGGGCCGAGTTCGCGCGATTCGCGAAAGAGACGCTCGGGTGCGGGTTCTTCTCTTTTCTGTCCGCGGTCGACTGGAAAGACCAGGGACTGGAGGTCGTGGCCTGGGTCAAGAACCTGGACGCGAACGTCGCCATTCTGGTGAAGGCGAGGCTCGACGGCGCCGAGGCGTGTCCCTCCCTCACCGCCGTGTATCGCGGCGCGAACTGGATGGAGCGGGAGTGTTTTGACATGTTCGGCATCCGGTTCGAGGGGCACCCTGACCTGCGCCGCATGTTGCTGCCCGACGACTGGGAGGGCCACCCACTGTTGAAGTCGTACGCCGTCGACACGCCGCATCCGCCGTACCGCTGATTTCGAGCCGCCACGCCCACATGCCGCCAACCGCCCCCACACCCGACCCGCGCGCTCCGGCCTCCTCGGCCGGCGCCGAGCCGTCCGCGCGTGTGACCGCGGAGCTCGACTACACGGGCAGCGAGCGGCTGACCATGAACATGGGGCCGCAGCATCCGTCGGCCCACGGGGTGTTCCGTGCCATCCTCACGCTCGAGGGCGAGACCGTGGTCGCGGTCGACGCCGTCATCGGCTACCTGCATCGCTGCCACGAGAAGCTCGCCGAGACGCTGACCTACGCGCAGTACCCCTCGATTGCCTCCAAGACGGATTACGTGGCGGCCATGACGAGCGAGCTGGCCTACGTGATGGCCGCCGAACGACTGGCCCAGGTGGAGGTGCCCAAGCGCGCCCAGTACCTGCGGGTGCTCGTCGGAGAGCTGCAGCGCGTGGCGTCGCACTGTCTCTGGCTTGGCACCTGGTGCATGGACATGGGCGGAGCGCTCGGCGGGGGCGCGACGATCTTCCTGTACTGCATCCGCGAGCGCGAGCTGGTCCTCGACCTCTTCGAGTCGCTCGTGGGCGCCCGCCTGTTGTACGGATTCCATCAGGTGGGCGGCACGCGGTACGACCTGCCGGCGGGCTGGACGGACGAGTGCCGACGGACGATGGACGTGATCGAGCAGCGCCTCGGCGAGTACCGAGGAGATGCTCGAGGGCAACGCGTTCTTCACGATGCGAACGAAGGGCGTGGGCGTGATTTCCCGGGCGCTTGCCGAAGAGGTGGGGATCGGCGGCCCGCTCCTGCGGGGCTCGGGCGCGGCGTACGACATCAGGCGCGCCGAGCCCTATTCGTCCTACGAGGACTTCGCGTTCGACGTGCCGGTCGAGACGGCGGGCGACTGTTTCGCGCGGTACCGCGTGCGGATGGTCGAGTTCCGGCAGTCGATCCGCATCGTCCGGCAGATTCTCGACGGCCTTCCCGAGGGGCCGATCTCGTCGAAGCCCGGCCTCAAGTCGGTGGCGCAGGTGCGCGTGCCCAAGGGCGAGACCTACGCGCGGGTCGAAGGCGCCCGCGGGGAGGTGGGGTGCTACCTCGTGGCCGACGGGAGCGCCAAGCCCTATCGCATGAAGTGGCGCGGCGCGTCGTTCTCGAACCTCGCGGTGCTGCCCTACATCATTCCGGGGCACAAGGTCGCCGACGTCGTGGCCATCATGGGATCGGTCGATCCCGTGTTCGGCGAGGTGGACCGGTGATCATGTCCGAGACCCTCACGGCGGTAGTGACCGGAGCGGTGGTGGTCGGCGCGCTCGCCGGCATCGTCGCCTATGTGACACTGCTCGAGCGGAAGTTCGCGGCCCGCATGCAGTCGCGCGTGGGACCGTATCGGGTCGGGCCGCACGGCCTCCTGCAGCCGATCGCCGACGGCCTGAAGCTCTTTCTCAAGGAAGACATCGTGCCGGCTGCGGCCGACCGCCGGGTGTTCAATCTCGCGCCGGTCGTCTTTCTCGTGCCGTGCCTGCTCATCTTCGCCACCATCCCGTTCGCGCCCGGCCTGGGCGTGGCGGACCTCAACATCGGCATCCTGTTCTTTCTGGCGGTCTCGTCGATGGAGATCGTCGGGTTGTTCATGGCGGGCTGGGGCTCGAACAACAAGTACGCGTTGTTGTCGGCGATGCGGGCGGTCAATCAGATCATCTCCTACGACCTCCCGTTCATCCTGGCGGCCCTCGTGCCCGTGATGCTGGCCGGCTCGCTCAAGCTGTCGTCGATTGCCGAGGCGCAGGCCGGGCTCTGGTTCGTGTTCGTGCCCGTCATCGGCCAACTCGCGTTCCTCGCGTTCATCATCGCGAGCGTGGCGGCCGAGAACCGCGTGCCGTTCGACATTCTCGAGGCCGAGTCGGAGCTCGTGGCCGGCTTCCGCGTCGAGTACTCGGGCATGAAGTTCGCGCTCATCCAGCTGGGCGAGTACGCGCACGTGCTTGGGACGTCGTTTCTCGGAGCGCTGCTGTTTCTCGGGGCGTGGGCGGGGCCCGGTCCGGCCTGGCTCGGGCCGGTGTGGTTCCTCGGCAAAGCGCTCCTGGTGTTCCTGCTGCTCACGTGGGTGCGGTGGAGTTTCGTGCGCATCCGCGTGGACCAGATTCTGGCGATTTCCTGGAAGCTGCTGCTGCCGGCGACGCTGCTGCTCGTGCTGCTGACGGGCGCCGTCGTCGTCTGGAGGTCCGGTGGCGGTATCTGAGGCGCGGCGGCAGGGTTTTCTTGGCGAGGCGGTCGCCCTCGCGATGGCGGTCGCGCGCGCGATGCGCGTCACGTTCGTGAACCTGTTCCGGAAGCCGGTGACGGTGCACTACCCGGATGTGGAACGCGCCTATCCGCACCGCTACCGGGGGTTGCTGGCCCTCACCTACGACACGACCACGGGCGAGGAGAACTGCATCGGCTGCCGTCTGTGCGAGTTCGTGTGTCCGCCCGCCGTCATCAAGGTCGAGATGGAGAAGGGCGAAAAGCGCAACTACGCCAAGACCTTCACGCTCGAGCTCTATGCGTGTGAGTTCTGCGAGCTCTGCGTGCAGGTATGTCCGACCGACGCCATCATCATGATGAAGTCATTCGACATGGCGACGGCCGACCGGCGGGAGATGCTGCTCGACAAGGACCGGTTGCACACGCTGGGGCTCGCGCACGAGCCGTCCTGGGCGACTGGAAATCTGCTGCGCGACATGCAGGCCCCGCCGAAGAAGGCGGCAGGCGAGGGGCAGGCCGCGAAGCCGTCCGGAGGGGCCGCATGAACCTCGAGATCGCGGCCTTCTGGTCGCTCGCCGTGATGCTCGTCGGGTCCGCACTTGCGGTCGTGCTCACGAAGAACCTCTTCCACTCGGTGCTGTGGCTGGCGCTGGCGCTCGTCGGCACCGCGGGCATCTTTCTCGCGCTCGAGGCCGAGTTCCTGGCGGCCGTGCAGGTCCTGCTCTATGCCGGCGGCGTGGTCACGGTGGTCGTCTTCGCGATCGTGGTGACCGAGCGGCTGGTCGGCGAGCGGCTCTCGCACACCAGCCGGAGGCTTGCGCTTGGCGCCGTGACGGCGGCGGCGCTCCTCATCGGGCTCGTCGGCACCATTGGCCGCGCCGCTCTGCCGGCATCGCGGCCGGCCATGCCTGGTGACCTGACGCAGGAGCTCGGGCTGTCCGTGCTCACGCGGTACGTGCTGCCGTTCGAGCTGCTGGCCGTCCTGCTCCTCGTCTCACTCATCGGCGCCACTTACTTCGCGAGGCCGGAGGACTGACGATGGGACTCCAGGCCTACCTGCTGCTTGCCGCCGTCGTCTTCACGATTGGCCTCTTCGGCGTCATGACGCGCCGGAACACAGTTGGCATCCTGCTCGGGATCGAGCTGATGCTCAACGCGGTCAACATCAACCTGGTGGCCTTCAGCCGCTTCCAGGGCGAGACGCTGGGCATGATCTTCACGCTGTTCGCGATCTGCATCACGGTGGCGGAAGTCGCCGTTGGACTGGCCCTGGTCATCCTGCTGTTCCGGACGCGACGGACGGCGATGGCCGATCACCTGGACCTGCTCAAGGGATGACCGCGACTCCTGTCACGCTCGCGCTCGTCGCCTGGCTCCTGCCGGCAGGCGCGTTCCTCGTGCTGGGACTGCTATACCCGCTGCGACGGAGCGGGGCGGTGGCCGCCTGGTTCTCCGTGCTTTCGGCGACGGCGTCGCTTGGAGCCGCGCTGCTGGCCTGGCGCGCCGGTGGGACGCTGCTCGAACCGCAGACGGCGCTCTGGGCGTGGCTGCCCGAACGCGATGGCGTGCTCGCCTCGGTGGGCGTGCTCGCCGACGAGCAGTCGCTCGTCATGCTCGTCCTCGTCGCGCTGGTTGCCTGCCTGGTGCAGGTCTATTCGCTCGGGTATCTCGACCACGAAGAGCCTGCCGCGCTGGGCCGGTACTACACGTATCAGTCGCTCTTCGCGTTCTCGATGATGGGGCTTGTTCTCGCGCCGAACTTCGTACAGCTCTTCATCTGCTGGGAGCTCGTGGGCCTCTGCTCGTATCTCCTGATCGGGTTCTGGTACAGAAAGCCGGAGGCCGCCCGAGCGGCGGTCAAGGCGTTCTGGACGACCAAGGCGGGCGACGTGGGTCTGCTCATCGGCATCGTCCTGCTGTGGCGCCAGACCGGCACGTTCGACTTCGCCGAGATGGAGAGCATGGCCCGGGCGGGCCTCGTGCCGGTGGCGGGCCTGTCGATCATCACGTTCTGCCTGTACCTCGGCGCGGCGGGCAAGTCGGCGCAGTTTCCCCTGCACGTCTGGTTGCCCGACGCGATGGAGGGGCCAACGCCCGTCTCGGCTCTCATACACGCCGCGACGATGGTGACGGCGGGCGTGTACCTGCTCGTGCGGACCGACTGGCTGTTCGGACTCACCCCCGACGTGCTGCAACTGGTCGGCTGGATTGGCGCCATCACCGCGCTCATGGCGGCCGTCCTGGCGTGCGTGCAGACGGACATCAAGCGGGTGCTCGCCTATTCGACGGTGTCGCAGCTCGGCTACATGATGACGGCAATTGGCGCCGGGTTCGCGTCGGCGGGGTTCCTGCACCTGCTGACGCACGGCGTGTTCAAGGCGCTGCTCTTTCTCGGCGCCGGCGCGGTGATTCACGCCGTGGGCACGAACGACATCACGAAGATGGGCGGACTTGCCCGGAAGATGCCGCAGACCACTGTCGTGTTCGTCGTCGGGACGCTCTCGCTTGCCGGCGTGCCACTGTTCGCCGGTTTTCTGTCGAAGGAAGAGATCCTGGGCGCGGTGTGGACCGGCGGGCTGCGGGTGCCGTTCGCGATGCTGCTCCTCGGCGCGTTCCTGACCGCCTTCTACATGTTCCGGGTCGTGTTCCTCACGTTCTTCGGCCCGCAGGCCGGAGCGGCGGGCGCGCCGGCAGCCCGAGCAGCGCATGGCTCGGGCTCGGCAGCGGCGGCCCACGACGCGCCCGCGATCATGTCGCTGCCTCTCTGGGTGCTGGCGCTCCTCTCGCTCGGCCTCGGTCTCATGTTCGCGTTTCGGCATCCGGAGCCGGCCTTTGCGATGCCCGGGTGGCTCACGCCGCTCGCCGTGACGACGTCGGCCGCAGGCATTCTGCTCGCATGGCTCACCTACCAGCGGGGCGTGGTGAGCGCGAGCGCGCTCGCGAGCGCCTTCGGGCCGATTCGTCGCGCCGCGCTCGCGAAGTTCTGGCTCGATGACGCGTTCCTCTTTGCTTACAGGGCCCTGCTGCTCGGGTTGTCCGCGGCCGTCGGCTGGATTGACCGGTACCTGGTCGATGGCGTGCTCAACGTGATGAGCGCCGGGACGGTGACGGCGGGCGACCGGCTGCGCCACATCCAGACGGGGCGGGTGCAGGACTACGTCTACGGCGTCGCCGTCGGCGTGCTGGCTCTGGTGTTCTGGTTCAGGTGGGTGTTGTGAACGGCTTCCCGATCCTCTCGGTGATCACCTGGGCGCCGTTTGCGAGCGCGATCGTCATCATGTTCGCCGCGCGCCACCGACCCCTCCTCGTACGGCTGACAGCCGTGGCGGGCAGTGGGCTGTCGCTCGTGCTGTCGCTCTGGCTCTACTGGTCGTACGATCGCGCGGCCGCGGGCTTCCAGTTCGTCGAGCGCGTCTCGCTCGTGCCCGCTCTCGGAATCTCCTACGAGCTTGCCGTCGACGGCATGAGCCTGCTGATGGTGCTGCTCACGGCGATCATCATCTTTGCCGGCGTCTTCGCGTCCTGGACCGTGAAGGAGCGCAGCCAGGAGTTCTACGCGCTCCTGCTGCTGCTCGTCACCGGCGTCTTCGGCGTCTTCGTCTCGCTCGACCTCTTCATCTTCTTCCTGTTCTACGAGATCGCCGTGCTGCCGATGTACCTGCTCATCGGCATCTGGGGATCGTCGGGGGAGGTCCGCCCGCAGGGGATCTTCGGCTGGGCGTTCGGGCGCACGGGCGTGGGCACGAAGGAATACGCGGCGATGAAACTGACGCTGTACCTGCTGTTCGGGTCGGCGTTCATTCTGGTCGGGATCCTCGCGCTCTACGTCGCAGGCGGATCCCAGAGCTTCTCGTTCCTGGCCTTCGAGCAGGTGTCGTTCGGCCCCGGGCTGCAGACCTGGGTCTTCCTGGCCTTCTACATCGGGTTCGGCATCCTGGCGGGCATCTGGCCGCTGCACACGTGGTCACCTGACGGGCATGCGTCGGCGCCGACGGCCGTCTCGATGCTGCACGCCGGCGTGCTCATGAAGCTCGGCGCCTACGGGGTGGTGCGCCTGGGGATGGGGCTGCTGCCCGACGCCACCGTCGACTGGGCGTGGCTCGTCGGCACGATCGCCTGCATCAACATCGTTTACGGCGCGCTCAGCGCGATGGCGCAGAAGGACCTGAAGTACGTCGTGGCCTACTCGTCGGTGTCGCACATGGGCGTCGTGATGCTCGGCGCGGCCACGCTCACCGAGTCGGGCCTGAACGGGTCGGTCTTCCAGATGTTCGCCCATGGCGTGATGACGGGACTCTTCTTCGCGCTCGTGGGCCTGGTGTACGAGAAGGCGCACTCCCGCGAGATCTTCAAGATGGGCGGGTTCGGCACCATGATGCCCGGCATTGCGACGGCATTCACCATCGGCGGACTGTCGTCGCTGGGGCTGCCGGCCACGGCGGGCTTCGTCGCGGAGTTCCTGACCTTTCTCGGGGCGTGGGCCTCGAACCACTCATGGTGGCTCTTCCCGGCCGTCATCGGCGCGTTCCTGACGTCGGTCTACGTGCTGCGCGTGGTCAGGCACATCTTCTGGGGGCCGCCGAGTCCGGATCCGCGCTTCCAGAACCTCCCTGACGCGGTCGGGACCGAGTGGGTCGCGATCGGCATCCTGGTGTTCGTCATCGTGCTGTTTGGCGTCGTGCCCGGCATCGCAATTGGACCGGTGGATACGGCCACGGTTCCGCTGCTCCTCCGGCTCGGAGTGACGCCGTGACGGGCTTCACGTGGGCACCGGGTTCACCGCTCGTCCTCGAGGCTGGCCTGTTCGCGCTGGTTGTTCTTACGCTGCTGGCCGGGCTCTTCGGCAGGCGCGACGGCGGGTCGGCAGGGTGGCTGGCCTTCACCGGCCTGCTGGCGCTCCTCGTCGCGTCGCTTGCGGCCGAGCCGGGCGGCTCGGCATTCGGAGGCAGCTTCGTCGTCGACGAGCTTGCGCTCTTCGGCAAGCGGCTGTTCCTGGGATCGGCCGCTATCAGCGTGCTCGCGACGCTCGGCGGGGCGGGAGCTGCGGGAAGGCGGACGGCCGAGTATCACGTGATGCTCCTGGCGTCGCTTCTCGGCATGCTCGTGCTGGCGTCGGCACGCGAGCTGATACTGCTCTTTGTGGCATTCGAGCTGATGTCGATCCCGTTGTACGTGCTCACGGGTTTCCGCAAAGGCGACGGCCTGGGGCCCGAGGCCGCGCTGAAGTTCTTCCTCGTGGGCACGGTGTCGTCGGCGGTCCTGCTCTACGGGCTGTCGTTCGTCTACGGCGTGGCTGGCACCACCGAGATGTCGGCGCTGCCGGGTGCGCTCGCCACGGGCGATCCGCTCATCATGCTGGGGATGGGTCTGGTGCTCGCCGGACTGGGTTTCAAGATCGCCGCCATCCCGTTCCACATGTGGGTGCCGGACACGTACGAAGCGGCCGGGGCGCCGTTTGTGGCCTGGCTGTCGGTTGCGCCAAAGGCTGCCGGCTTCATCGCGATCTTCAGGCTGTATCTGGAGGGCGCCGGGACGGCCGCCCTGGCGTGGGTTCCGGTGGCCTCGACGCTTGCCGCGGTGAGCATCGTCGCCGGAAATCTGATGGCGATTCCTCAGCACAACATCAAGCGGATGCTTGCGTATTCGGGAATTGCGCACATCGGCTATTTGCTCCTCGGTTTCGCGGCGGCATCGGCCGAGGGCGCCGGCATGGTGCTGTTCTATCTGGTCGCCTACCTCTTCGGGAACATGGGCGCGTTCCTTGTCGTTCATGCCGTGGCCCGGTCGGAGGGGTCCGACGATTTCGACGCCTACCGCGGGCTCGCGCAGCGGTCGCCGATGCTTGCGCTGAGCCTGCTGGTCTTTCTGCTGTCGCTCGGCGGCATTCCGTTCGTGGCGGGCTTCTGGGCGAAGCTCTATATCTTCTGGGCGATCGTCGAGCAGGGCATGTACGGCCTGGCGTTTCTTGGTGCCGTGCTCACGGTAGTGGCGCTGTACTACTACCTGGTCGTCGCGCGGTACATGTACATCGAGCCGCCCGTGCGCCTGGGGGCCGTGCCGATTCCCTCACCGCTCTCGGCTGCCATCGGCATCTGTGCGGCCGGCGTCGTGATCATGGGCGTCTATCCCGGCCCGTGGGTCGATGCGATGCTGCGCATCGCGCGGTCCTTTTTCTGAGAACGCGTCGTCAGACAGGCTGGCGGCTACTGCGCCTGACCGCACCCTCCGGCGGATGGCCAGAAGTTCCCGCGTCATACCCACCGTGTCCTTGAGGGGGGAAATCCTCGAGACGGCTTCGTAGCGCCAGTCCACCGGGACTTCGCGAATCCGCAGCCCGAGGGCGCGCGCAACCGCGAGCACCTCGACGTCGAAGGCCCACCCGGAGGTCTGCACCAGCGGAAACACCAGCCGGGCGGCGCGGGCCGAGAACATCTTGAAGCCGCACTGCGTGTCCGCGATGCCGGCGAGCGTCGTCGCCCGTACCAGCCAGTTGAACGCGCGGCCCATCAGATGCCGGTACGCCGGCTCCCCGATGCGGCGGGCGCCAGGCACCTCCCGGCTGCCAATCGCGATGTCGCACGTGGCCGGTACTACGGCGAGAAACCTGCTGATCTGTGCCGGTGGCGTGGACAGGTCGGCGTCGCACATGAAGCGCAGATCGCCCCGTGCCGCCGCCATGCCGGCCGCCACCGCGCCGCCCTTGCCCCTGTGCGGCTCCCGCTGCACGACGATGCGCGGGTCGTTCGAAGCAGCAGTCTCGGCGAGACGAGCCGTGTCGTCGGCCGACCCGTCATCGACGATGCGGATCTCCCAGGACGGAGTGAGTTCCGGAAGGCACTGGGACAGTGCATCGATGGCGCGCACAATCCGTGCGTGCTCGTTGAACGCTGGAACCACGACCGAAAGCAGAACGGGCGGCGCCATCACCGAATCGTGTCGGTCGAGATGAGCTTGCCGCCGGCAGCTGCGGCCGGCTCGAGGCAGCGCACGTACCGCGGCGGCACGCTCAGGATGTCGCCGTTCTCAAAGGCCAAACCCATATCGAGAGGGGAGTCCGTCAAGGCGCGGCCGGCGTCGAGCGCCGGCAGGCCCAACTGCTGTCGAACGGAGAGCCATCGTGCGCGAGTCATCACGGTCGGTCCCTGGGCGGCCGGGTCGTCCGAAAAGAGCTGCCCACGAACGCGCTCGAGCACGTCGCCAGTCGTGTCCAAGGGCCCGAGGCGCAACAGGTAGTACGCATAACTGTGCGACATCGGATCCGGGGCCGGGGTGTAGGCGCCGGTCCGCCGCCCATCGCTCGAGGCAGCAAGGGCCGTCGCGCATTCGGTGAACGCGGCAAGGGGGCGGTCAGTCGAGCGTGCCTGTTCGAGGTGCCGTGCGTAGGCCGGGAGCGGGAGGGCCAGGAGCAGGGCGGCCGCCGTGGCGACCGCGACGGCAACGCGAATCTGGGCCGTGGCGACCAGCAGCAGCAGCGCCACGACAGCCGGGCGAACGGCCGACGAGTTCCGGAACAGCCGGACGCCGAACGGCTCGACGTGGACCGGCCCGATCCACAGCGTCCAGGCCGAGAGGAGCAGCAGGAGGAGGGAAAGGCCGAGGAGCAGCGACTGGTACCTGCGCGTGCGACCTGCCACTCGAGTGACGAGCTCGCGTGCGGCGAGGCCTTTGCCGGCCGACGTCGCAAGCCACACGCAGGCGGCAACCGCGAGGCCGCCCGAGAGCGAGAGCGGCGGCAGAAACGGGAAGAGATAGTGCTGGAGCTTCGAGTGGCTCAGAGAGAGCAGGGGCACCGGGATGACCCACCAGAGCGTGACCAGGCGCGCGGTCAAATCTCCGCGCAGGGCCTTCCACAGGAGCACCGGGGCGCCTGCGGCGACGAACCAGGCGCTTCCCGAGGCCTGCAGCTCAGACCAGGTGTGGCTCACGTAGTAGTGCCACGGTTGCAGGTGAGTCGGGTCCACACCGGTCGTCATGCGCCTCAGGACCTGCTGACCCAGCAGTTCCTGCCAGAACACGCGCCCGTAGACGACGGTCTCGTAGACGAACCAGGGCACGATGAGCAGGCACGCGGCGGTCACAGGCCGGACCCACTCTGACGAGCGGCGCCAGAGTGCCGTTGCGCCGCCCGGCCGCCACAGCCATGCGGCGAGAGCGATCGCGGGCAGCGGGAGGACCGCGACGTATTTGGTCATGAAGCCGAGCACGAAGTACAGCGAGAAGGCCCAGGCATGGCGGCCGCTCGCTGAGTCGCCATCGGCCCATCGCAGGGCGTGCCAGAGTCCACCGGCGTACGCCAGCACGAGGGCGGCCTCCATGTTGTTGCTGCGAAAGCCGTGATCGAAAACGAGCGGGGCGTACACCACGAGCAGCAGGAGAGACGTCGCGGCGCAGGCCGGGCCGGCAAGGCGGAAACCAAAGAGGAAGACGTAGGCGAGCGCCGCCGTGCCGAAGACGGCGTCGAGGAACCGCATGCCGAGCTCGTTTCTCGGAAGGGCCCCGGCTTTCATCAGCCCGGCGACGAGCCAGATCTTGAGCGGGGGCTTCTCGAGAAACTCGAGGTCAGTCGGGATGTAGCGAGGCGTGGTCCAGTCGCCGCCGTCGAGCATTCGCTCCACGGCGTACGAGTAGATCGCCTCGTCGTTGCGCATGTCGGTTCTGCCCAGGCCGATGAAGAGAGGGCCGGCGCACATCGCAAGCGAAAGAACGAAGATGATCCGGACGGGCCACGACAGTGGTACCACAGGAAGTTCCAGGAACAGGCAGCGCGGCGGAGTGTACCACGACCGCTGCCCGGGTCCTCGTCAGACGACGTCTGGAACGGAACGGAGGTGCGCGATCAGGTTCTCGACCGCCCGGCGGGTCCGGGCGTCTTCCAGGACGAACTCGAAGCCGGTCAGGTGCGCCGGCGTGCCACTGGGACTGACCACAGGACGGGAATGTGTCGCACGGCCCGTGACAAGCAGGGAGACGCCGTCGTCCCGCGTGAACAGGAACTCATGGATGTCGCCGTCGGGAAACGCGATTGGCGCCTTGATGGCGAAACCGCCCGTGCTGACGTCGCACGTGAGCACCGGCACGTTGAGCGAGACGAACTGGCTGTGGAGCTCCTCCAGGATGGAGATCCTCGGAAAACGGCGGCGGTCTCCGTCAAACGGGGCCTGGCTGGGGGCGTCTGGAATGCCGTGCATCACTGCCTCTCCGCCTGAGTCTCGGCCGGAGAGGCCACCTCCTGCAGGGCGCCCTCGAACGAAGCCCTACTGCACGCGGTGGACGAGGGAGACGAGGGCCGCGTAGATGAAGGTCTTGTAGTTCGGGCTCTCTTCGTTGTGGCACCTCGTACAGGACTTCTCGGTAAGGGTGTCGGTCCGAGCGGTCGCGGGACTGCCGGCCTTGGCCGCCTCGACATGTGCGCGACCCGCGCCGTGACACGCCTCGCACTGCACGTTCGGGAACTTGGGGTTGTCGTTCGACGCAGTCAGCATGGCCGCAGTGTCCGTCACGTGGCAGCGGACGCACTTGCCGCTCGAGCGGTCGGACCCCGAGAGCTTGTC
This sequence comes from uncultured Acidobacteriota bacterium, assembly GCA_963752045.1. GTDB lineage: Bacteria > Acidobacteriota > Vicinamibacteria > Vicinamibacterales > SCN-69-37 > DATKDF01. The sequence goes on from CAVVWN010000008.1 coordinate 1,263,559, forward strand.
GAGCGCGCGGGCATGTTTGGTGGTCGACCAGGCCTGGTAGTAGTTGAGGTGGCACTCCCGGCACGCGTCGGCTCCGACGAAGGCGTCGGGCTGCTGGGGGGCAGATGCGGGGGTGGCAGAGACAACCGCCACACTGACGCTCGTGAGCATGACCAGGATGAACGCGCGGATCATGGAGGCCTCCTTCCGCGGACGTACTACAAGGATTCTCCGCCCGCGGCCTGTGGGTGTCAATGCGTATCGGTCAGCGGGGGATACTGATTGGGGCAGCGGCCATCTGCCAGTCGCGAATCGCGTCGATCGGGTAGAGCAGCATCACGATGTTCAGCGTGAGGTTGTCACGGAGCATGGCAAGCATCGCGAGCTCAACCAGCACGACGAACAGGACGCTCTGCCACACGCGCAGCCGTGCAGCCAGGAGGAAGCCGATTGCCATCATTACGACGTCCCCGATCGAGTTGACGATGCTGTCGCCTTCGTAGCCGAGCGCCATCGTCACCGCGCGGTAGCGGTTAATGATGATGGGTGAATTCTCGAGCACTTCCCAGCCGACTTCGAGCAGCACGGCCCAGAGGGCGCGCGTCGGGACCGGCAGGGACCGCGCCACGAGCCAGAGAATCGCGTAGAAGGCCACTCCGTGCAGCACGTGCGAGAAGGAGTACGGATCGGCGAAGCGCTGCGACATCTCGGCGCTCCAGATGTCGGATTCCCAGAGCGCGAACTGGCCGTCCGGCCCGAGCACGAGACGGCCCATCCAGAGCTCAGCCGCCACGAGGCCGAGGATCATGACCAGGCTGGCGATGACGAGTGTTCGTGTGGACATGGCGGCAGGCAGAGTCAGCGTGTGTGCCGGATGCGCCAGATGACGTTGCCGCCGTCGTCGGAGACGAGGAGCGAACCGTCCGGAAGCTCGAGCAGGCCGACGGGCCGCCCCCACACTTCCTTCTCGTCGTCGTCGCGCACCACGAAGCCGGAGAGGAAGGGCTCGGACGGTCCGGCAGGCTGCCCGGCGGCGAACGGCACTCGCACGACCTCGTAGCCCGAGAGGCGCGAGCGGTTGATCGACCCGTGCAGGGCGACGAAGGCATCACGCCGATACTCGGACGGGAACTGCGTGCCCGTGTAGAAGAGGACGCCGAGCGCGGCCGAGTGCGCCGGCAGCAGCACCTCTGGCGCGATGGCCGCCGCGACGAGGTCGGGCCGCTGGGGCGTGACCGTTGGATCGAGGTTCGCGCCGATGTACGAGTAGGGCCATCCGTAGAAGCCGCCCGGCTTGACCGAGGTCAGGAAGTCCGGCGGGACGTCGTCGCCAAGCTGGTCACGTTCGTTGACCGCCGTCCACAGGGCGCCCGTCTCGGGATGAAACGCAAGCCCAACGGGGTTGCGCAGCCCGGAGGCGAACACGCGGCGTCCGGTACCGTCCGGATTGAACTCGAGAATGGCCGCTCGTTCCGGATCCTCATCCGGCGTGGCATTCGTTGCCGAGCCAACCGTCACATACAGTCTCTGGCCGTCGGGATGAGCGATGACGTTCCGCGTCCAGTGGTTGTAGCCGCGCGTCTGGTTGAGGGGGATGTTCAGGCGTTCGGCGGTGGCTCGGTCGATCGCGCGGTCACTTGGGGGGAGCGCGGCCAGTCGCTCGGGCTGGGCGGACGCCGTCAACTGGCCGGGTTCGTACGGCACCCGCACCAGTGCATCGTTCATGCCGACGTAGAGGTGACCGGCAAGAAACGCGAGGCCGAAGGGCCGGTTGAGGTCTTTGAGAAACGTGGAACGGGTTTCGGCTCGCCCGTCGCCGTCCTGGTCGCGGAGCACCGTGACAAGGCCGCGTCGGCTTTCGGCAAGGAAGACGTCGCCGTTGGGCGCGAGCGCCATGACGCGCGCGTGCTCGAGGTCGTCGGCAAACACATCGACGGCGAATCCGGAGGGCACCGTCGGGCGCCGTCCCTCGGGAGCCTCCACGACGGTTGTGGGCCTCCGGAACCACGACGTGTGGAAGGGCGGCGGAAGCTGCTGTGCCACGAGGGCCAGCGACACGACGACAAGGCGTATGAGGATCATCAGGATCGAGCTGTGCGCGATTGGCTCGCCTGGAAATATGTCAGAATCACGGCCCAGTCAAAAGACCTTTCGCGATTTCCGCCGCAAGGGCAGCCAACTCATGCCGGTCTTTCGTCGAACCGAGATCATCGCCCTGGCGGTCGTGGCCGCCGCCAGCCTGGCGGTGGCCGCCGTGGCGCCAAGGCCCGCTGCAAGTGGGCTTCACGGCCGGTATTGGAGCGGTCTGGACTGGACGGGCGAGCCGTCTCTCGAGGCATTCGGCGCGCTTCCCACCGCTGCCGACTTTCTGGGGCACCTGCCGGCCGCGCATCGGGGCGGCAGCGCCGAGTGGACGGGCTACATCCGCATCGATTCGCCGGGCGTTCACGAGTTCGAGATCGAATCTGATGACGGTGGCTGGCTGTTCGTGGCGGAGCGCCTCGTGGCCGATAACGGCGGCACGCACCCGGCAAGGACGGTGCTCGGCCGGATTGACCTGACCGAGGGGTACCACCCGTTCCGGGTCCGCTACTTTCAGGCTGGGGGCGACCTCGCGTTGCAGGTCTACGCTCGGGCGCCGAATGGCGATCGGCGCCGGCTGACTGCCGACGTGCTCGTCGCGTCCGCATCGGCCGTCGAGGCCGGCGATTGGCTGCCGTTCTGGCGTGCGACATCGGTTCTCCTCCCGACGATCTGGGCCGCTCTCCTGCTGTATGTGCCCGTGCGGCTGGGCCTGCGCGTGATGTGGCGGGAGGTTGCGGCCCTGACGCCGTCCGCCCGGGACCGGAAGGCGGTCGGGTTGGTCATGGCGGCTGGCGTGGGCCTGATGGCGTGGGGCCTCGACTGGGGTCTGGTGGGGGACCAGTGGGCCGCCGACGAACTGCCACCAGTGTTCGTGCGCGACCTCATCGCCAGCCGGCTCGCCGGGGGGTGGTACGACAGAGTACCCCCTGATGCACTACGCCGTGCTCGCGCTCCCGGTCTCGGCGTTCACCACGGCCGGCGAGATCGGGATACTTGCGGCCGAGAGCCTCACGTCCGCGGCCGCGCAACTTGCCATGATGCGCGTCGTGTCCGTCGTCATGGGGCTCGGCGTGCTCGGCGCGGTGTACGTGTGCGGCGCCGAGCTTGGCGGCCCCCGGCAGGGGGCTCTGGCCATGCTCGCCCTCATGCTGACGCCGCTCTTTGCCTACTACGGCAAGGTCGCCAACCTCGACATCCCTGCCCTCTGCTGGTTCGGGTGGGCCATCGTCGGATTCGTCCGCATCCTTCACCGTCAGCGATTGCGCGACTACCTGCTGTTTGGCGTGATGGCGGCCGCGGCTGTCGCGACCAAAGATCAGGCCTACGCCAACATCGCGCTTCTGATACCGGCCGTGGTGTGGGCGACCGCGCGTGCCTTCGGGGAGGGGCCATGGTGGCATCGCCTCGGCCGCGCCGTGGTGGATCGGCGGGTCGTCCTGGGCGGGGCGTCCGCGGTCGCCGCATCAGTCGTCTTTCATAACCTCGTCTTCAATCTCGACGGATTCGTGTCGCACATGCGCCTGCTCTCGACGCTCGGCGACATCGGCGTGGTGCCGCGCACGGTCGGCGGATATGCGGACCTTACGGTGCTCACGCTGCGCCTGTTTCCCTTCGCCTTCGGGTGGCCGATCTTCGCCCTGGTCGTGATTGGCCTCGTGCGGGCGGCGCGGCGTCCCGAGCGGCGCTGGTGGTTCGTGCTGCTTCTCGTGCCGCTGTCGTTTCACCTCACCTTCACATGGGTGACGCTGTACGTGAACGATCGCTACCTGATGGGGGGCATGTTCGTGCTGGCGCTCTTTGCCGGCTCGGCCGCGGGAGACCTGCTGGCCGGGTCGCGCCGGCCGCGGGCGGCCATGGCGGCCGTGGCCGCCGTCTTCGTCTACTCGGCGCTCAATGCCGCCTCGATCGACATGATGATGGCGCTCGACTCCCGAAATGCGACCCGGGAATGGGTGCGCACGCACGCGCCTGACGGGGCCAGGGTAGGCATGGTCGGCAGCTATCTGCCGCACTTGGGACCTGGCGTCGAGACGGTCGACCTCCGGCCCGCTCCGGCCGCCGTCGAGAGCAGCCAGCCGGATTTCGTCGTGGTGAACGATCGCTTTGCGCAGCGGTACCAGGCCGAGCGGTCGGCCGACGGGCGTGAGCTCCTGGCCGGGCTCGCCGACGGTTCCCTCGGCTACGACGAGGTCTTCCGCCACAGAAGTCGCCTGCCGCGATGGGCGGTCCTCGCCGCCAGTGCGGAGTTCCAGCGGCGTGAAGAGTCCGTGTTGACCAACCTCGACAAGGTGAACCCAGAGATGGTCGTCTACCGGCGTCGCGACAGATGACCGGCGCCCTACCAGATGTGCCGCAAGAGGCACCAGGCGAATGCGGGCGTCTGCCTGGTGACCGACAGGCTCGACTCCCCGGCGCGCCGTGCCGATTCGTGGGCCGGAACCTGCACGACGCGGAGGCCGCTCTTGAGGGCCTTCAGGACCATCTCGAGCTCGATCGTGTGGAGGTCTTCGCGGAGCGAAAGCCGGGCGACGCTGCTCGCCCGGATCGCGCGAAATCCGTTCTGGGTGTCGGTGAGGCTGACACCGTGGCGCGTGTTGATGACCTGCGTCAGGAAGTTGTTGCCCCAGAGCCGGACGAACATCGTCCAACTGCCAGAGAATTCGTCACTGCCGCCTCGCATGCGGCAGCCAATCACCATGTCGGCCTGGTCGGCCACGATCGGCGCGATGAGCGCCGGGATATCGGCGGGATCGTGCGACCCGTCGGCGTCCATCGCCACGAGGATGTCGCCGGTGGCCGCTTCGAAACCGCGGCGCAGGGCGTCGCCCTTCCCGCGGCCGCGGTCATCGATGACGGTGAAGCCCGCCTCTCGAAGCCGCTCGGGCGAGCCATCGGTGCTGTGGCCGTCGACAACGATGACGTCGCCGCCGACGGTGCGAGCACCCAGGGCCACGTCCATGACGACCGACCCCTCGTTGCGGGCCGGAATGATGACGGTGGTTTTCATCGGCTAGAGGATAATCTGTCCGGGGCTGGCTCCGTGCCGGCGATTTGCGATCGGCCCCGGTCGTGGGCCGGGCTCGAGGTTTGGCGGGTGCCGAGGAGTGAGCAGTGATGGAAGACCCGAAGCCGGACGCTGAGGAGACCTCGAGGCTCGAGGCCCTGAGGCGGTACCGTGTCCTCGACACGGCGCCCGAGGAGGCGTTTGACGACCTCACGAAGCTGGCCTCCGAGATCTGCGGCACGCCGATTGCTCTGATTTCACTGGTCGACGCCAACCGGCAGTGGTTCAAGTCGAATGTCGGCATGAGCGTGTCGGAGACCTCGAGGAACGTGGCCTTCTGCGACCACGCGATTCGGCAGCGCGGCCTGTTTGTCGTCTCGGATGCCCAGGCCGACGAACGGTTTGCCGACAACCCGCTCGTGACGTCCGACCCCGGTATCCGGTTCTACGCCGGCGCGCCGCTCGTCACGGCTGACGGTCACGCGCTCGGCACCCTCTGCGTCATCGACCGGGTCCCGCGTTCCCTGACCCCGCGGCAGGTGGAGGCGCTGCAGGCGCTGCGGCGCCAGGCGATGGCGCAGCTCGAGCTGAGACGAGCCGTCATCGACTTGTCCCGGGTGCTCGACGAACGCGAGGTGGTCGAGCGCGAGCAACAGCAGCTCGTTGACGAGTTGCGCCACTCGCTCGAGAACGTGCAGAAACTCTCGGGCCTGTTGCCGTACTGCTCGGCCTGCGAGCTGAATCTGGTGATTCCGGCCGACCCGTCGGCGGTCGATGCGGTGACCGAGGGCGTGATGCGAGTGCTGCGCGACAAAGGCATGGCCGACAGCGACGACCACCACGTGGAGCTCGCGCTGCAGGAGGCCCTGGCGAACGCCGTGCGCCACGGCTGCAAGAACGACCCGACACAGAAGATCCAGTGCGTAGTGACGTGCGACGCGTCGGGTGACGTGGTGATCGTCGTCCGCGATCCGGGTCCGGGGTTCGACGTGGGCGCCGTCCCCAATCCCACCGAGAAAGCCAATCTGTTCAAGCCGAGCGGGCGAGGGGTGTTTCTCATCAACCAGCTCATGGACGAGGTCAAATTCGACGACGGCGGCCGGGAGATCCGGATGACCAAGCGCGTGCACGCGCGCGAATAGGCCCACGTCCTTCGTCGGCTGGCTGGCGGGCCAGTGGCCGCTCCAATCGGCCGTTTGGCCCCGACAAACTTGAAATCAAGCCGGCCAGGTTCTCGGCCGATATACGTGTCGGAGATGCCGCGTCGCTCCCCGCGCATGGCTCACCTGGAACGACGGAGGTCCAGTGATGAAGTCCGACGAGGCGCAGGCTCTGGCCGAGGTGCCGGAACAGGCAATCACGAGCAGTGACGGGCAACCCGGGTGGGTGACAGGCGAGCTGCCGGCGCAGTACGGCGAGCTCGCGGCCAAGATCAAGGCCCTGCACGAGGAAGCTCACAAGTACGAGAAAATCGCGGCCGTTCTCTGGCAGACGGGCACTCCGCTCGTCGTGGCCGTACGCGATCTGTTCGCGGCGCTGCAGTTCAAAGTGCAGGAGTCCGAGAGCGGGGCGGCCAGCTATGACCTCTCCGTCGAGCTCGAGAACGGGCGCCGCCTGCTCGTCGAGGTCGTTGGCGGGACCGGGGCCGTGGACCGCAAGTCACCGCACATTGGCCAGGTGCTCCGCGCACTCCAGGACGACGCGAGGGACCAGGACCGCGTGGTCGTGGTGGCCAACGCCCACTGCGAGACGCCGCTCGCCGACCGGCGGCAGGAGGCCGTGGCGCCCGACGCGCTCCGGCTGATCCAGGGCCTCGGCGCAAACTTCATCGCGACGCCGACGCTCTTCGGGATCTGGCGCTATTCGCTGCAGGACCTGCCCGGCGCGCGCAAGAGCGTTGCGCGCCTGCACTCGCAGGACGGCGGCATCTTCAGATAGGTCCAGCGGCGCAAGTGTGTTGTGATGTCTGGTGACAGCACCGGACGCCACTGGCCGCACGTCGGCCAGTGAGCGCCGGGCTGTCCTCGGACATGCCCGCTCGCACATTCGCGTCGAGTCCCCGCCGTCGGCTGATCGTCGCGGTCGGTACGTCGGTGGCGCTCGTCCTGTCGGCCCCGTACGTCGGCCTGATTCGGAGTGCGATCCGGAGCGCGTTCCCGGACCAGTTCAGCACCGTCATCAATGTTCTCGTCGCAGCCGCCCTCGCGGCCGCGGTCCTTGCCGTCCTCGGGCGCATTCGCGATCGGCGTCTCTTCCGATACGCCGCCCTGTGCGCGGCGTTCGGGGCAGGTGTGGCATACGCGGCTGCGACCGGGAGCGCCGACCCGGGCGTGCGCGCCGTCGAGCACTTTCACTTCGTGGAATTCGGGCTCATCACGTTCCTCTTCTATCGCGTCTGGCGAGACCGCCTCGACTGGTCGGCGTTGGCGCTGCCGGTCCTTGCGGCCTTCATCGTGGGCGTCGCCGAAGAGTGGTTCCAGTGGTTTCTGCCCGCACGCGTCGGGGAACTGCGTGACGTCTGGCTCAACTTCGTCGCCGTGGGTTGCGGGTTGCTGTTTGCCCTGGGCGTCGAGCCACCGGCGCCATTCACGTTCGGGTGGCGAAACGGTTCGACGCGCCGGGTATCGCGCGCGATCGCCGCGGCGATCATCGTGCTCGCGGCCTTCGTGCACATCGTCCACCTTGGTCGAGAGATCGACGACCCCGACATCGGCGCGTTCGGGTCTCGCTTCTCCGTCGAGCAGTTGCAGGCGATGAGCGCAGACCGGGCCAGCCGCTGGTTGACCGCCCCGCCGCTCGAAAGACCGCCCCGGATGTCGCGCGAGGACCAGTACATGACCGAAGGCCTCCAGCACGTGCAGGCACGCAATGAGGCCTGGGACCGGGGAGACGTGACCGAGGCGTTTCGCGAGAACCTGATCCTGGAGCGGTACTTCGCGCCGGTGCTCGACACGCCGTCCTACGTGTCGGCGACGGGCCATCGATGGCATCCCGACCAGAGGGCAGACGCCGAGGTGCGCGCCGGCGCCGCGCCGGAGGAGCCGTTCACGAGCGAGGCGTACCCCTATCCGCTGTATTACTGGTCGCCTGTGGCGCTGTGGGCCCTTGCGCTCAGCGCCGCGGCCGCGCTCCTCCTCGTGTCGAGGCGTGATTCCGTCGCGGACGGCAGGCGGTAAGATCGCCTCCAAGGAGGTGCTTCATGGAGGTCGTCCTCACTCCCTATCGTGCGGAACTCTTCACGGCGGCCTATCACCTGAGTGGCGAGCTGCACATGCGAGGCGCGCCAGGCCCCTTCCTGAATGACCACGTGAACAAGGTCTTCACCCTCGTTGGCGGGATCATCCGTCCTCTGGCTCGAGAGACCGCGGTCATGCCGGTCGACGTTCGGACGGTCCACGCCGCGAAGGCGTCGATTGAGATCCTCGGGTTACCGGGGGCGGAGCCGAAGGACGTGCAACTGATGGCAGCGATTTGCCGGCTGGTCTGCTTCACGGAGAGCTACGTCGTCGAGGGTGAGTTTCATACCGGGGCGGAGACCAGGCCTGCCGATGTCTTCTACTTTGTGGGCGGACCGTTCTTCCCGGCGACCAACGTCCGGATTCGCGCGGTCCGGCCGGTGGCGTCCGAGGTCGACATGTTGCTGCCCCTGGCCTACGTTCACCGCGATGCGGTCCGCGCTCTGTACGGCCTGGACGAGGAGGGGGCTTCCGCGCCGGTTTTCACGGAGAGAGGCCCCGGCTAGGCGGCCGACGAGCGGCGTGCCCGACGAGGGTCGCCACCAGCACGACCCCGGCCGCCAGGAGCACATAGTCCGTCCACACGCCCAGCAGCAGGGCCGCCGACCCGCCGACGAGGCCCCAGAGGCACGGCACGATCGCCAGCCGAATCACCGACGCGCCGCGCGCCACGACGAGGACGCCGATGGTGAGAATCGCGGTCGGGCAGGGGACTCCGAACGTCGGCGTTCCCGGGTACGGATGCCCCAACGTGAGATTGAGCACCGGATAGGCAAGCGCGTATGTCACGAGGCTCCATCCGGCCAGGGACCGCCACCGGTTGGTGGCGGCAACGGCAATCGACTGCCGGTGGCCCGCCGACAGGAGAAGGATGCCTTCTGCCACGAACAAGGCCGCAAACAGCCAGGCGGCCGGATTGATCGACGTGAAGAGCAGCGCGTGGTAGACGAGGCCGTTCCAGAGCCACAGCAGACCGATGGGCCCGGATCCGTGGCGCGCGTGTTTGACGTACCTCGATGCCTTTCCCTACACTGCTTGCCAGTGCACCGACTGACAGCCTGGTTCGTCACGCTGGCTTTCATGGCAGCCGCGGGAAGCGTGTCCGCGCGGCACCTGCACGTCTATCCGGATCACGAGCACCCGGAGCACGTTCACGGCCCTGCGGCCCACGAGCACGACCAGCCCGTCTCTGAGAGGTCTGGTGGCCCTGTGTTTCACGCGTGTGAGCCCGGGCAGCACCTTCTGGCGGTGTCTGTGGTGTGTGTCGCGCCGCTCGTGGAGCTCGACGCAGACCGGGATCGAGAAGTCGGGGCTGTGGTGCTGCCGGCGTTCACCTCTCGACGGATCGTCGAGACGATCGACGGCCGGGCGCACGGTCCGCCCGTCGGCTCATCCGCCTCGCTCCGCGCCCCGCCCCGCACGTCGCACGCCTGAGTACTTCTGACCGGCGCACGCCGGTCGTCCCCTGTTCGCAAGGCTCTTGTTCCGAGGACCGCAGGAATGGCTATGGACGCCAAGGTACGCGCAGGCATGGCTGCGCTTTCCATGCTCGTGACGTCGACTGCTGCCGCGCAGGATCGCACGGCGCGCGAGCTCATTGACGTCGTCGTGCGTGAAGGCCCGCAGGCGGCGGCAATACGCGCCGGTGTCGACGTGACGCGGAGCGAGCAGGCCGCACGGCTCGCCTATCCCAACCCGGGCGTGATCTACAGCCGGGAAGGCGCCGGGTTCACCGAGTTCCTGCAGGCCGAGCAGACCCTGCTGATCTTCGGCACGCAGGCGGCGCTCTCCCGCGCGGGCGTGGCGGCCACCTCGGCCGCCGAGGCCGAACGGGATGCCCGGCTCTGGGCCTTGCAGGCGATCGCGGCCGGCGCCGTCGCACGGCTCGGAGCGGAGCAGGCCCGGCTCGAGACGGCCGAGTCCTACGTCGCCGAGATCGAGCGCGTCATCGAGGTGCTGCAGGTGCGGGAGCGGGAAGGCGAAGGTTCCCGGTTCGATCGCCTGCGCGCCGAGCAGGAGCGCTACGAGGCCGCGCGGCTCGTGACCGAGGCGGCCGTGGCCATGACCGAGGCGCGGGGAGCCTTGGCGGCCCTGCTGCCACCGGATGTGCCCGTTGGCCGTGTCATCGACCCGATCTTCGCGCCCAGGAGCGTCGACCCGCTCGCCTCACTCCAGGCGCGAGCCCGCGGGCGCCGGCCGGAGCTTCGCGCGCTCGAGGCGTCGCGCGAGCGCACCGAGCACGAATCGGACGCCGCAAAGAAAGCCCGGCTTCCGGCGCCGACGATCTTCGGCGGCATGAAGCGTGCAGACACCGGATCGGAGCGCGCAACCGGAGGGATCTTCGGCGTGAGCCTGTCGGTCCCCCTCTTCGACACGGGCGCGCGCGAGGCCGCGCGCTGGTCGGCCGAGCGTCTTCGCATCGATGCGGAACGCACGGCGCTCGAGCACGAGATTCACACGGAGATCGCACGCGCCGTCGACACCCTGGCCTTGAGACAGGCCGCCGTCAGAGACGATCCGCAAGGCTCGGCTGCCGACCTCACCCAGATCGCCGCGGTGGCCTATCGCGAAGGGGCCATCGGCATCCTCGAGCTGCTCGACGCCTTCCGTACGGCCTCTCGAGCCCGCCTTCGCAGCATTGACATCCAGTTCGAGGCCCGCCTGGCGCAGATTGCGCTGGAGCGCGCCGTGGGAGACATCCTGTGGCCCTGAAGCATCTCATCACGCTGTCCGTCTGTGTCGCGCTCGGCTCGGCCTGCGCCGGCCCCGAGCCTCCCGCGGCTGAACCCGACGAGCCCGAGGCGCTGAGCGTCACGCGGTGGACCGACAAGACCGAGCTCTTCGCCGAGTACCCGGCGCTCGTGGCCGGCGAGACGTCGAGGTTCGCGATTCACCTGACCCGCCTCGAATCCTTCGCGGCGCTCACCGACGGTCACGTCGAGGTGCACCTGCGACCGGCCGCCGGCGCCGCCGAGGTCTTCGCGACCGACGCGCCCAGCCGGCCCGGCATCTTCGGCGTCGACGTGACGCCGTCGTCTGCGGGCACGCGCGAGATGGTGATTGTCGTACGCGCGCAGGGTCTCGAGGACGAGCATCGCGTCGGCCTCGTCGACGTGCACGCCACGGCGGAGGACGCGCGCTCGGCCGCGGCTGCGGCGGCGGGCGAAGCCGTCGAGGGCATCAGCTTTCTCAAGGAACAGCAGTGGAACCTGGAATTCGGGACGGCGCTCGTCGAAGAGCGAGCGCTCGGCGAGTCGTTGCGCGTACCGGCGCGCATCGAGGCACGGCCGGGCGGTTGGGCTGAGGTCGCGGCTCCCGTCGACGGCCGGCTGACGAGCGTTGTCGATACGCCCGTCGGGTCACCCGTGTCGCGTGGCCAGGAGCTGGCACGCCTGCTGCCGCCGCCGGCCGCGCCGGCCGCACGGCCCGAGCTCGATCGCGCGCTTGTCGAAGCGCAGTCGAGCCTGACGCTCGCTACGCTGGATCGCGAGCGTGCTGAACGTCTCGTGGCCGCCGGCGCCGCGCCGGCTCGGCGCCTGGAGGAGGCGCGCACGGCCGAAGAACAGGCGCGCGCCAGACTTACCGCGGCCGAGGCCAGCGTGTCGCTCTACGAAGCTGCGCAGGGCGGCGGCGCCGAGGCCGAAGGCCGTTTCGTCGTGCGCGCCCCCATCAGCGGTGTGATGGCGCGACGTGAAGTCAGTTCCGGCACGACCGTCACCGCTGGAACCGTCCTCTTCCACATCGTCGACGCCGCCAATGTTCAAGTGGTTGGCCAGATTCCGGAATCGGATGCCACCCGGGCCGCGCGCTCGACGATGGCTGAAATGGAAGTACCTCCGACGGGCGAGCGCCTGACCGTCGGACGGCGCGCGAGCGTCGGCCGCGTGCTCGATCCGGTCACGCGGACGCTCCCCATCACATTCACGCTCGACAATCGTCAGCACGGCCTTCCGGTGGGGCAGCCTGTGTTCCTGCATCTGCTCTTCGAGACGACGGTGTCCGGGCCGGTCGTGCCGGCCGGGGCGCTCGTCGACGATGCGGGGAGGCCGATCGTGTTCGTGCAACTGGAAGGCGAGACCTTCGAGCGGCGGCCGGTGACGGTGGGAGCCCGCGCCGGCGGTCTCGTGCAGATCACGGCCGGCGTCCGGCCAGGCGAGCGGGTCGTGACCCGGGGCGCGTATCTCGTGCGCCTCGCCTCGCTGTCTACCTCGGTTCCCGCCCATGGGCACGTTCACTAAGCGGGGTCTCCGATGATTGACAAGCTCATACGCTGGTCTCTCGATCACCGCGCGATCGTCGTCGCGCTGTCGGTCGCGTTTCTCGTCTGGGGCGGCTGGTCTGCCGCGCGCGTGCCGCTCGACGTGCTGCCGGATCTGACCGCGCCAACCGTCACGATCCTCTCCGAAGCGCCGGGCATGGACCCGCTCGAGATCGAAGCGCTCGTCACCTTTCCCATCGAATCGGCGCTCAACGGCGCCGCCGGAGTCCGCCGGGTGCGGTCGGCCACGGCGGTGGGTGTCGCGGTCGTCTGGGTGGAATTCGACTGGGGTCAGGACATCACGCGGGCGCGGCAAACCGTGACCGAGAAGCTGAGCCTCGTGTCCGGAACCCTGCCGCCGACCGTCGAGCCGCCGTTTCTCGCGCCCGTGTCGTCGATTATGGGCGAGGTCCTCTTCGTGGATCTCGAATCCGACCGCCACTCTGCGATGGAGCTGCGGACGATGGTCGACACGGTCGTCCGGCGCCGGCTGCTGGCGGTGCCGGGCGTGTCGCAGGTGATCGCGACCGGCGGCGACGAGAAGCAGTACGAGGTGGTGCTGGACCCGGCGCGGCTCTCGTTCCACGGAGTCTCGGTCGCCGAGATCGAGGCCGCGCTCCAGGCGGCCAACCGTAACGCGACGGCCGGGTTTCAGGTGACCGAAGGCCAGGAATTCCTCGTGCGCGGCGTGGGCCGCTTCGGCAGCCTCGGCGACATCGCGGCCGTGCCGGTCAGGACGGACGACTCGACGCCGGTCCTCGTGCGCGACGTCGGCACCGTCCGCGAGGGCGCCGCGATCAAGCGCGGCGACGGCTCGCACAATGCGAGGCCAGCGGTGATCATCGGCATTCAGAAGCAGCCGGGCATCAACACGCTCGACCTCACCGCGGCGCTCGACTCGACCCTCGACGACATCCAGCAGTCGCTGCCCGACGGCATGGTGATTCACCGTGACCTGTTCCGGCAGGCCGACTTCATCGAGACCTCGCTCGGGAACCTCTCGGCTCGCCTCCTCGAGGGCGCCGGACTCGTCGTCCTGGTGGTGGTCCTCTTCCTGCTCAACGGGCGCGCCGCGTTCATCACGCTGATGGCCCTGCCGATCTCGCTCGTCGCGGCGGTCGTCGCCATGAACCAGTTCGGGATGACGCTGAACACGATGAGCCTCGGCGGGCTCGCGATCGCGATCGGCGCCCTGGTCGACGATGCCATCATCGACGTCGAGAACGTCGTCCGGCGCCTCAGGGAAGATGCGGGCAAGCCGGCCGGTGAACGCGTGCCGATGCTGACCGTGGTGTACCGCGCCAGCTCGGAGATTCGCGGGTCGATCGTGTTCGCCACGATGATCATCGGCGTGGTGTTCGTGCCGCTCTTCATGCTCGGGAGCGTCGAGGGGCGGCTGCTTCGGCCGCTCGGATTCGCCTATGTGGTGGCGCTTGGGGCGTCGCTGGTCGTGGCGCTCACCGTCACGCCCGTGCTCTGTTCGTGGCTGCTGCCCGGAGCGAAGATCGTCGCGGCGGGCCATGAGCCGCGATGGACGCGCTGGCTCAAGCGCGACTACGAGGCACGGCTTCGCCGGGCGTTCGGCTGGCGCCCGGCGATCATTGCTGGTTCGGTCGCCGCGCTTGCCGTCGCGGTCGTGGGCGTCATGGCGGCCGGCCGGTCGTTCCTGCCGGAGTTCAACGAAGGCGCCCTGACGGTCAGTGCCGTCACGATTCCTGGCACGAGCCTCGAGGACTCGAACGCGCTCGGCAGCGCGCTCGAGCGGCTCATGCTCACCGTGCCCGAGGTGACCTCGACGGCCCGCAGGACCGGCCGGGCCGAGCTCGACGAGCACGTGCAGGGGGTCGAGTCGGCCGAGATCGACGTCCACCTGGCCCTGGCCGATCGGCCGCGGGAGGCGGTGCTCGAAGAGCTGCGCGAGAAGGCGTCGCTGCTGCCGGGCACGAACGTCACGATCGGGCAGCCCATCTCGCATCGCATCGATCACATGCTCTCGGGCACGCGCGCGAACATCGCGGTGAAGGTCTTCGGCGACGAGTTGCAGATGCTGCGGCAACTGGCGGCCCAGGTCCAGGCCGAGATGGCGCAGGTGCCTGGCGTGGTCGATCTGTCGACCGAGGCGCAGACCGACATCCCGATGCTGCGCGTTCGCGTGGATGCGGCAGCGGCCGCCCGGTACGGACTGCCGGCGGGCACGGTGGCCGAGATGCTGCAGACCGCCCGCGTCGGCCGTGAGGTCAGCCAGGTGCTCGAGGGGCAGGTGGCATTTCCGCTGGTGGTTCGCTACGACGTGCCACGGGACGCGACGCTCGGATCGGTTGGCGGGACCTTGATTCAGACACCTGCGCGGCGCCAAGTGCCGCTGTCGCGCCGTCGCGACGATCCAGCAGGACCGGGGCCCGAACTTCGTGATGCGTGAGAACGTGCAGCGGCGCATCGTCGTCCAGAGCAACGTCAGCGGCCGCGACCTGCGAAGTGTGGTGAGCGAGATTCAGGCGCGCGTGGCCGAGAACGTGGCGCTGCCGCAGGGGTATCGAGTGGAGTACGGCGGGCAGTTCGAAAGCGAGGCACAGGCCTCGCAGCAGCTCGTCTGGCTGTCGGCGGGCGTCATCGTCGCGATCTTCTTCGTCCTGTCGTCGGCGTTCGGATCGTCCCGGGACGCGTGGCTCATCATGGTCAACCTCCCGCTTGCGCTCATCGGCGGCGTGGCGGGCGTCTACCTGGCCGACGGCGTGCTCTCCGTCGCGTCGATCGTCGGGTTCATCACGCTCTTCGGCATCGCGACGCGAAACGGCATCATGATGGTGTCGCACATCCGGCACCTCCAGGAACATGAGGGCGTGAGCGACTTCCGCTCGGCCGTGGTGCGGGGCGCGACCGAGCGGCTGGTGCCGATTCTCATGACGGCGCTCGCCGCCGGGCTGGCGCTCGTGCCGATTGCGCTTTCGGCCGGGGAGCCCGGCAGCGAGATTCAGGCCCCGATGGCGGTGGTCATTCTGTGCGGGCTGCTCAGCTCGACGGCGCTCAACATGGTGGTCGTGCCCGTGCTCTACGAGCGGTTCGGGCGGCCCGTGGCGGCCGAATAGAACGGCAGAAGGAGAGGTCGGTGATGAAGAAGGTGATCACGACGCTGGTGCTCGCGCTCGGTGTTGCCGCGATGGCGCAGCAACTCGACCCGCGTCGGCAGCCCGGTGCGAGCGTCAGCATCTTCGCGCCCGAACAGCACGACCTCTATGACGGGCGGTTCCGCATCTCGGCCGGCCGGATCCACATGGTTGGCGGCCTCCGCGATGCGCCCGGCTGGGACCACATGGACAACGCCGGTCGGACCGTGAAGCCCGTGTCCGGCACGGCCGAGATCGACGTCGACGAGATCGCGAACACGGGGACGTTCGAGGCCAGGCTGAAGATCCCGGAAGGCGACTTCGTGCTCGTGATGGATCGGTTTCACGAGTTCAGCCCGTGCCAGGATGGGGGGCTCGTAGCGTACCTGCACGAGCACGGCACCGACTCGGGCTGCGGCGACGCGAACTGGCCGAAGGCGTTCGTCTTTCTGGCCGGCTGGGGATACGGCCACGCCACGCTCGACGGCCGGCCGCTCTACGACGACTACGAAGTGCACTTCATGGTCACGCAGGGCATGCGCGACCGCCAGACGCTCAGCGTGGACTATCCGATGGAAGGGAAGCGACTGCCGGCCGGCGAGGTCAACCCCGCCACGCAGCAGGTCGATTTCTACATCAGGAGCCCGCAGCAGAATCCGGCCAACCGGCCCAACCGCGAGGTCTTCACCCACTTCTTTGGCATGGAGGTGACGTGGAAGTGAGCCACATCCTACACCCCTGACCGGAGGTCGGCGGAGCGGCGCGGGGCGGTGGGGTCCCCGCAAGCGACGCCGTAGGGGAGTCCGCAGGGGCGAAGCCCCTCGGTCAAGACCGGGCGCGAGCGAACTGCGGTGCGCGAGCCGGCGGAGCGGCGCGGGGCGGTGGGGTCCCCGCAAGCGACGCCGTAGGGGAGTCCGCAGGGGCGAAGCCCCTCGGATCAATGTTGGTGCCGAGGGGCAGAATCGAACTGCCGACACCGTGATTTTCAGTCACGTCCCATGGCACTTCCTGACGTCCGCTGAAAAATCCCCACATCGAATTGCTCTTGTAAATCCGGGCACGTTTCGCTTCAATCGAGAGCACGAGTTTTCAGCGAGCAGCCGTACTCGTGTGACCCCAGTGTGACCCCAGCCGACTCGTCGCGACACCGTGATTGAAAGTCACGGTGTCTGCTCCGCGGGTGATGGAGGCCGGTATGAGTGACGCGATGACCGCTCGATTCGTCGAGAGCGTGAAGCCCGCCCAGGTCCGTCGGGCCTACGCCGACGGCCTCGTGTCCGGCCTCGAACTGCGCGTAGCACCCAGTGGCGTGAAGGCCTGGGCGTTGCGCTATCGAGTGCACAAGCGAACGCTTGCCGACGGAACGAAGGAATGGGTGCTTCGTCGGATGACGCTCGGCACGTATCCGGCTCTGACGCTGGCCGATGCCCGCTCACGGGCGATGGCGGCGATGCGACGAGTCGAGAGCGGTGAAGACCCGGCGATTGCCAAAGTCGAGCGGCGCGAGGCCGACACCATGGCGGAGCTCGTTCGCCGCTACGTCGAAGAGTACGCGGAACCCCGCAAGCGGTCGTGGAAGGACGACCGCCGGATCCTTCGTCGTGAAGTGCTGCCGCTGTGGCGTCACCATCTGGCGGTCGACATTCGCCGCCGGGATGTCCGTGACCTCGTGGACGCTGTTGCGCGACGCGGCGCGCCAATCGGCGCGAATCGCGTCCGGGCGGTTCTCCACAAGCTCTTCAACTTCGCGCTGTCCGTTGAGATCGTCGAGTTGAATCCCGTCGCGGGCGTCCCGATGCCGAGCGTGGAGCGCCAGCGGGACCGTGTCCTGACGACGGACGAGATTCCGGCAGTTCTGGACCGCTCTCGACGGCGAGCCGCCCGCGATGGCGGCTTTTTACCGGCTACGACTCGTGACCGCACAGCGTGGCGGGGAAGTGCTCAACATGCGCTGGTCGGATGTTGACTTGGCAGATGGGTGGTGGGTGATTCCGGCCGCCGATAGCAAGAACAAGCTGCCGCATCGCGTCCCCCTCGGTCCTCGAGCGATGGAACTGCTTGCCGGTCTGCTGATGACGGCTCGAAAGGATGCGGTCTTCGTGCTCGAGGGCGCCCGGGGCAAACGGCAGCAGTCGCATGTAGCCGGACGCCTCGGTCTGCCGGACTTCAGGGGACACGACCTGCGACGCACCGCGGCGTCGCACATGGCCAGCGCCGGGGTCTCACGGCTCGTCATCGGCAAGGTGCTGAACCACGTCGACCGCGGGGTCACCGCCATCTACGACCGCCACGGCTACGACGCCGAGAAGCGAGAGGCGCTTGAGGTGTGGGACCGGCGGCTGGCGGCGATCCTCAATGAAGAAGGGAGTGGAGCCCTCCTGCCTTTTGCGCGGGCTGGGCGATGAGGCATCGACCGCACGCGTAAACCAGGACAGGTAGCACAATCAGACGTGGTCAAGGCCACACTTCTCGCCCTCACTGTCGCCGTACTCGCCACCGCGGTCGGGGTCAGGGCCCAGGACGTCGCTCAGCCCGCGATTGTGGACTACGACACCTTCATGCAACTCGATGTGCAGGCACGCCTGCGACTCTTCAACCAGGTCACGCCGGAGAACCGAGCGGAACTCGTCCGGACGCAGGTCAGGCGCTGGGTTGATCAGAATCGAGAGCGGCTGACGTCCGAACAAGTGGCCGTGATGGAAGACAACCTGAAGCTCATCGCCGCCGATCTCTATAGTCTGCCCAGAACGGAAGAGAAGATGGAGAAAGTAAGGGCGATGGAGGCACGCACCGCGGCCTTGTTCTCGCGCGAGGACATGGCGCAGGCCATGACGATTCACGCGACCTACATTCCTCGCAAGGACTAAGGAAGCCAGGTAGTGGGTCCAAGAGCTGCGTAGCTAAAAGGGAGCACAACGGCCATGAAATGGGAGCGCCCGTTCTCGGAATCGTTCGCAACGATCTACATGGCTATCGGGATCATCGGGTTCCTAGTCCTGCTCGCCTTCGGGTTCACCGGCTGAGGCTCCGAGTGCGGACTAACCCTCTTCATGCCCCGGCGCCGCCGCGCACGGTCATTCTCCTCGGCGCGCTCCGCGCCGCCTGGCCGGACGGGACACGTCGGCCGGCGCAGCCGGATCGATGGACGACTGGCCAAGCTTGGAGCGAATCCAAGCGACGACCTCGTCCTCGAGCCAGGCGACGGCGTTCGTCGAGATTCGGCGATGGCGTGGGAAGTGGCCCTGTCGCTCGAGGCGCCAGATCGTAGACCGCGAGAGACCCGTCCGCGTCCGGACGGCCGGAAACCGCAAGAATCTCAACGGCCTCTCGGGCCCTGCAGGAAACCGCCCAAGGGAATCCCCGGGCGGCCGGCTGCCACCGGTCGGTTCGTTGCCCATCTGTCCCTCCTTGCCTAGGGGCCGCGGTTAGCTACTTTCCGGTGAAGAAATGACTACCCAAACGGTTGATTCTGCACGATCTCACCTGCGGCGACGTGACTGAACGACGCGTTTCAAGCTGGCGCGATCGGATCATTCGTACTACACTGCGCGGCCATGATCGCCCTGGAAAGGAGCGCGCATGGTCATTCGCCGCAAGCACGACCGCAGTCTGTTCGAGGTGTTGCTGCCCGACAGCGACAAACTCTGGCCCGCCTGGTTGAAACGGATCGACACGTTGCTGGAGGACGAGGCCGTGATTGACACCATCGCGTCGGCGCTCGAGCAGCGGTGGCCGCAGAGCCGTACGCGCGGGCGCGACGGGACCCCGGCCGAGGTCGTCTTGCGCATGTTGATCTTGAAGCACCTGCACGATTGGAGCTTCGATGAGCTCGAGCAGGAAGTGCGCGCCAATCTGGTCTACCGCGCCTTCACGCGGATCGGCGTGGACGCGGTGCCGGATGCGAAGACGATCCTGAAGATCGCCAAAGCGCTGGGGCCCGAGGTCATCACGGACTTGCATCAGCGCGTGGTCGACGTCGCCAAGCGGGCGGGGGTGACGCACGGCCGTCGCTTTCGCATCGACACGACGGTCGTAGAAACGAATGTCCATCACCCCACCGACAGCACGTTGTTGCAGGACGGGGTGCGGGTGCTGACGCGGGCCATGGAGCGTGCCGCGGCCGCCGTCGGCGCCAGGCCCAGTCGGAATCGTCTGCGACGCGTCGCACGATTGGGCTTGGCGATTAGTTTCCAGGCGCGGACGCTGAAGACTCGCGCCGCCATGATTCAGAGCTATCGACGGCTGATGGCGACGACGCGCGCCGTCTTGCGGGACGCCAATCGGATGGTTCGTCGGACCGCCCAGCACCTGCGGACGGCGACCGGCCGGACGGCAAACATCCTGCGGCGCGCGCAGCACGACGTGCAGCAGATGCGGCCGGTGGTCCACCGCGTCCTCGCGCAAACACGCGCCCGGCTGGTCGGCGGCGACACCCACGTGCCTGACAAAGTGCTCAGCGTCTTCGAGCGCCACACGGAAGCGATTCGCAAGGGCAAGCTCGCGAAGCCGACCGAATTCGGGAAGCTGGTCACGATTCAGGAATCGGAGCATCAGATCGTCACGGCCTTTGAGGTCCACGCCGATCGCCCCGCGGATGCCCACCTCTGGACGCCGGCGCTCGATCGGCACCGACAGATCTTTGGGCGCCCGCCTGCGCTCGCCACCGGAGATAAGGGGTTTTCGTCGGCCGCCAACGAACGCGCCGCCGAAGACCGCGGCGTGCGCCGGGTCGTCTTGCCGGCTCGCGGCCCAAAATCGGCCGCGCGGCGCGCGCACGAACGGCAACGCTGGTTCCGCCGCGGTCAGCGATGGCGCACCGGCTCCGAAGGGCGAATCAGTGTGCTCAAACGTCGCCATGGCCTCCGGCGATGTCGTTATCACGGGCCTCACGGTATGCACCGCTGGGTCGGATTCGGCGTGATTGCCGACAACCTGATCAATGTGGCGAGGTACTTGGACCGGCGAGTCGCCGCGTAGTCGGTACCAGTGAACGGACCGACATGGCACGACCCGCCACGTCCCTGGCTCATTGAGGCCCGCCGATGCAGGTCGCCAGACGTCATTTCTTCACCGGAAAGTAGCTAGAGAGGTGAGGACGAGCTGTCTCAAGGACACGTCGAGAAGTGTTGCCGACGATGTTCCGGTCGATCGCTCGACTGTGACGCAAACTGTGACGTGACCTGGTGGGCGCGCCGCTCGGAAAGTGATCCATTCGCCACTCGGAAAGTGATCCACCTGGAAGCCTGAGGCGGGTCGCCGCTGCTTCGGTGGCCGAGGTGACGGCCTCATTTACGCAGTTTCGGGACGCCGTCTACACGCCCCGCGTGAACGCGCTTGAGCCAAGCGACCGCGAGATCCTCAGTAGGCAAATTCAAGTCCTCGAGGAGACTAAGCAGCTGCCGGTAGTGGAGCGCCAGTGTGAGGAACTCCTCGGCAAGGTAAGGGCCACGGCTGCCGCTCTACGAGATGCGTGCGACACAATTGAGGCGCTTCGAGGTCGCGTGGTCGGCCTACGCGAAGCGCTTGCAACCGAGCTGAACGCCGAACTCAACGGTGTTCAGTTGAAGGTACTGCGATCTGCCAATCGGGATGCTCGGACCCGCTTTCAAGACCGCCACGGGGCAGAGGGCGCTCAATTGATTGGGTACCTACAGGGGTTGGGACGGCCGGAGGCGTACCAGAACCTGCGCATCCTGTTTGACAAGCTAGCGTCGCTTGATCGCGCTCAGGATAAGTGGGACGTCGACAAGGCGTTGTGGGATGCGCGGTTCGTCGAATTGCTTGATGTCCTGGATGACGACGACGTGGAGATTGCCTTGGCGGTGGGCAAGGCGGGTTATGTGCCGATCTAAAACCTCTCGGCCGGCCAGCGATCGGTAGCGGTCTTTCCGTTGCTGCTGCGGAACTCTAAAGGACCGTTGGTCATCGACCAGCCAGAGGACAATCTGGACAATCGGTACATCGCCGACATCATCGCGCCAGATCTGCTGCAAAGGAAACGAGGCCAGCAGTATTTGGTGACATCACACAATGCCAATCTGGTAGTGCTCACAGACGCGGATCTGATCGCTCATGTCGACGCTGATGGAACGCGCGCGTCCTTTCCGGCCGTGGGCTTCCTGTCGTGTTCCAAGAGCGCGGTCCGTGACGCCGTCCTGAACGTTCTGGACGGTGGCGATGCAGCCTTGAGTGCCCGCCAGCGCAAGTACGGGACGGAGTCGTGACGGCAAGGTTGTTGCGTGGGTCAGTCCGTCGGTGCCTCCTGAAAGCATCCTTCGTACGTCATTCGGAACCTGTCCGCGTTCTCAGGGAACTTGTCCACGAAGAAATATCGCCGATACGTCGTGTCGAATACGTGCTTGCGGTCGCGAATGAATGCTTCGAAGGATTCTCTTTGGCCTGCGGCGACGGCGGACGGGACACCGCCATCAACCAGCGCTGCAACGACACGCGCAGCCCGAGCTGCGATCTGTGGTTCGGTGGTCGACTCGTTGAAATAGCCCAAGAGAATCTGTAGGAACATCCACTCGGCCGTCAGGACAAGGAACGGCGTTTGGCCCGGCTTCACATGCGAGTTCATCGCCGTGGCTGCCGCGACGCCGTTCCGGTCGCGAAATAGCACCTGATAGAAGACTCGGGTGAGTCGGTCGATCTCTGGCACGTCGGTCGGGCGCATCGGTCCGATAACCACTCGCGCTGGCGCTGGTTCCAAGGGCTGAAAGAGAGTGGCAATGTCCAATCCGTAGCAAGCAGAGACAAATACGATCAAGTTCAAGCGCGTTGCTTCGTTGATTGCGACAAGAAACGGCGCTAAATCCTTCCACGACATGACTTCGCCCGAGGCCAACGACAGTCCGATGCTCGTCGTTGTGTCTCCGGGCAACCGAGCGACGCCGTGCGATTCAAAGTGCAGGAGAGGGAAGTGGCCCGCTTTGGCCTCAGCGACGAGATCACCCAAGAGACGAGAAAGTTCTTCGCGCGTTCCTACGACGTGAAGTCTTGGATCGATCGGCGTGCCGGCGGAGGCGTCCCGAAGTTCGTCGAACAGTCTCGCGCCAGTGCGGTAGTACCAAGTCTGCTGATCAGGCGGGAGGGATTCGATTACGTGCACGCGATTGACG
The DNA here is from genome assembly GCA_963752045.1 of uncultured Acidobacteriota bacterium. Classification (GTDB taxonomy): domain Bacteria; phylum Acidobacteriota; class Vicinamibacteria; order Vicinamibacterales; family SCN-69-37; genus DATKDF01. The sequence continues at coordinate 1,286,346 of CAVVWN010000008.1, forward strand.
CGCACGACTGGATCGACGCTCCAGCGTTCAGACTCAGACATGATTGGCTCAGCCCTTTCTGCTAGTAGCTCAGCTACCATGTTTGAAGAACCAGGAGGCGCCGGTACCGGACTTGGACAACGCGCTGTGCTTCTTCGTCGAGGTTCCACAGGTCGAGCCACAGCGCGCGCAGATCGACCGAAATTGGCATCCGTAACCCGACTTCCAACTCCGACATCGCGCATGCATAGAAGAGCAGCGCCTCCACAGCAACCATGCTCTCGAATGCGCCTGGGTTCCAGTGCGCGTCCGGATCCGCGGCGAACACGGCCTGTTGGACGGCAGCCCACCGCTGATGGCTGACCGCGGACAGTGATGAATACCAGAAGCTGTAGATCTCATCGAAGAGGCGTGCTCGATTGCCTCTTAGGAGAACCGGCAATGGGCGAGCGCGACCACGCACCTTCCTTGGGTGCGTTAGGTTCCACGGTGTAGGCCAGTCCGGGATGTTGTTGCCTGACGGACGGCGTGTCCGCTGTTTGCCCAGCCTCGCGTCCTTCGCCAGCTTGAGGTTCAGATCGTCCATTTGCGCGAACCACTCCGTCCAGTTCGGATCTGAGCCCCATGACTCTTCATCTGTTCTTGTAGTTCGAAAGCTCGTCGATAGCCGTCCGCTAGGAACCATCGGAGCGACTTTGGCCGAGCCAGCAGGGCCATGATGTTCCCGAGCGCTTCGAGGAGACTTCGGACCAGGATCGCGGCTTGGAGTGGCAGCGTATTGGGTTTACGCTGATCAGCGATGAGCGCAATCCGTGTCAGGGAGATCATGGGGGGGTGGGGTCGCCGAGGGTCTGAGAACAGGCCTTATGTTGCCTTCGGACAGCGCTAATACTTCTTATCCTCCGACGAGTTCACCCGCGAGTGCCTGGCGATCGACGTCGCGGGCGGCATCCGATCGACGCGCGCGATCGAGGTGCTCGCCCGGTTGGTCAGTGTCCACGGGGCGCCGCGGTACCTCCGGTCCGACAACGAGCTACCTCGGGAGTCAAGCGTACAGATCTTCTCTGATCAGGATGTACCTGCGTTTTGCGCGCGTCGTGCCCGTCAAGCGGATTCCGCCGGCGTCGGACGTCACGTTCACCATAGTCACACGCAGTCCCGTGCGCGGGCTGCGACTGAGCTTCACACAACGTTGGGGTCCAGGCGGAAGGTCCGAGCATTATCTACGAGGTCGAGGCCTCCACGGCTCCTGGCGAAGGGATCCGTCCGCTTGGTCTCGTCGCTTCCGGGAAGCGGCGATAGTCAGTGCCGGTCGTGATCATGGCGTACGCGACGCGCGCCACTTTGGCCGCGACGGCGCTGTACGCGTTTCGACGGCGATCCGCGTTCTTCGGATCGGGTCGAATGTAGATCGTCACACTTCCGGCGAAAGCTGTTCTGCTGCATCCGAATGGCCACGGTGCCGGCCAACCAGAAGGCATACCGCAGGCGCGCGTTGCCTCGCTTTGAGAAGTGCGTCTTTCCACGAAATTGTCCTGACTGCTCGGTGCAGAGATCGAACCCGCAGTACTTGAGAAACTGCCGCACGTGGCCGAACCGGCGCAAGTCACGGGCTTCGGCCAGGATCAGCATGGCCAGGATCGGCCCGACGCCTGGCAAGGTCTGCAGGCGCACGAAGTCCGGATGCGTGCTCAGCCGCTCAACGGCGTCGGCTTCGAGGCCGCTTCCGCAGCCGACAGAGCTGCTGATATTCCTCAAGGACGATCCGAAACAGTCGCATGGCCTCCGAGTCTTCGGCGACGGGCAGGCCGGCACTCACCTGCGCGGTCTCGTAGAAATCGGCGAGCCAGCGCCGCTTGTCGGCCTTGTGGCCGCCGACGGCCGCCAGCGCGGCCGCGATGAAGGCCGCCTTGCTGTAACGGCGCACCGCCGCCGGGCACGGCGTCAACCGCAGCACTTCAGGAAACCAGGCGGCGCGCGAGGCGTGGAGATATCGCTCGGCCTCGGGAAAGAAGAGCGGTAAGTGATGCGTCACGATGCTGTGGTACACGCGGACCTTGCGGAGCGACACCTGCTGGCAGGTGTTCGCCATCTCCTGGAGATCGAGATACCCGCTCGGGAGCGGATCGACGAAAGCCTGCGTGGCGCCGGTCTTCAGCAGGTGCAGAATCACCTGGGCATCTTTGGGATCGTTCTTGTCCCACGAGTTGTACAGGGCCTCGCGCGTCCGCGCCACCGCGAGCGAGGACACTTGATGCACACGGAAGCCGGCCTGGCCCAACCAATAGGCGATCGGTCGATGATAGTCACCGGTGGGCTCGAACGCGATCGTACAGGGCCGTTTGAACGCGCGCAGTCGTTGAATGAATTGATCGATGTCGGGCCGGGTGTTGGGCACCCGCAGCACCGTGCGCTGCCCCGCATCGCTCTCGATCAACACCTGGTGCGTCACTTTCGCAATATCGATGGCCACCCAGATGGTGGCGGACGTGGTAGAAACACTTCGGGCCATGGCTGGTCAGCTCCTCTGGTCTGAGTTGTGGCAAACCCATTCTAGAGAAGCACTTGGCTGGCCTTGGCCTCGTGAGGTGAAGGTACTACGGCACCGAGTTCGTGAGTGCCGCGATGGATCTGTGGGCCTATACCAACGGCGTGATTCTGGACTTCAGCCGGCGGGGCAAGCCGACGGACAACGCGGCCATTGAATCCTTCAACGGCCGCTTTCGGGAAGAGTGCTTGAACGTGCACTGGTTTCAGTCGATGGAGGACGCGACGACGAAGATCGAGGACTGGCGACAAGACTACAATGAGAACCACCCTCACCGAGCTCTCAAGGGGCTGAACCCCGACGAATACGCTCGGCGAGCGCTCACAGAGGCCGCGGACTCACTCTAGCTGTGGTCCGAAAAAGCCGACCCTCTCAAAGTGCGCTGTTCTCCAAGCATGATTGGTCCGAAGAAAGCCAGCAGGTCAGGTCAGGCTCGTGACCAAGCCGGGATCTTCAGCTTTCCGTCCGTACGCCTCGCTGCTATCCTGCATCATCGCGTCATCTTGGGTACCAGCCGCCAAGCGAATGCGATTGGTGCTTCAAAGTCGCCGCATGATGACGCGTGCTTTACTCTTCGACCAGACTCAAGACACTACCACTGGCAGATCGGGTTCAGAACTCGACGAGCTGGGACGCTTGAGGAACCGTCGATTCCGTCCAGCCCAAGTGGAGTACCCGGGGACACTACATCGGCTACGGGAATGAGGCGCAGGGATCGTTCGGACCTCCACATATGCGCACCTGAAGCTCCATGCTTATGGCATCGCAGTACCTGACCTTCTGGCACAGGTCCTGGAACCAACCTATCCACAGTAACTGTCTGCCCAACATCGACGTTCAGGGTACGACTCTTCCATGCGTCACCTGATGGCACCGGAGCCGATTGACGCCAATCGAGCCGGACCGTGAGTTGATTCGAACCAACCTCCGTCATCCATGCTGTTGTCTTGAACGCCCAGCCGTAGCTTCTGGGACGGGTCGGATCAGAGAGGTTGGATTGAAATGTACAGAGTGTTTCGGCTGTGTAGAGTTCACCTGAAAAGGCTGTTAGGCCGTCCTGCGGCCAGTCTCGAGCGGTCCAAACCTCGTGACCATCCGGAAATCGCACAACCGCCGCGATCTGAAGGCGGGACCCCAGCTTCGCTTGTGCCAACTCGCTTACTGGCCCACCGACAGCCAGCAGAAGAACGACAAGCGCCGTGAAAATCACCGACACAGTCATGGCCGTGCTTCCTCGAAGTACCGCCGTCCCACCACCACAGTCAGATCTCTCTACCGTCTACCTACCAACGCCGCTCTCCCTCCCCGAACTTGAATGCTCGCTCGAGTCAAGCGCAACAGGCACGTTGGCATCCACTCGAGATTAGGTCGCTGCCTTCCTGTGATCCTTTGTTCAGATTCGGAACTTGGCTGGAGGCCTCGGCTTGGCCGTTCGGAGGAAAGGGTTCGAAAACTCGCATGCGCGTCCGCCCGAGCCAAGTGAATGCTGCTTGGCTTAAGCCGGCGAGGTGCATGATCCGTGCCGGCAAAGCCAGGCCGGCCTGGCGTTTCTCCCTTTCGGCACAGGTGAGTGGAATTCCGCGTTCGGTGCGGGAATCTCACCGTTCGGGCCAGCGCCTGCACGATCCACCGGACTGTTGTCGACGAAGCCGACCGAGGATCTCCAGGCGTACGACTACTTCCTGCGCGGGCGCAACTACCTGCGGCTCGAGAACTTCGACTTCGCGCTGCAGATGTTCGAGCAGGCCATCGAGCGCGACCCGAAGTTCGCGCTCGCGCACGCCGGCATCGCCAACGTCTGCGGGCTCATCTACGAGCTGCGCGAGAAGCACCAGCGGTGGATCGATCGCGGGCTCGCCGCGCGCGCCCGCATGTGCTACGCGCAACAGCGGTACGAGGACGTGGTACGCCAATTACGACTGGGTGCGCCGCGATCCGGACCTGACGCCGCCACGCGACAACCCGAGGTTCGTGGCGCTCGTGGGCAAGGCTGGCGCGTGGCGACGCCTGCGAACGCCTGTCCAACGGTGAATTTTTCGCGCAGGCTGGGGAATCCGCCGCGGCAAGACGACGGGGGCTGCGCCTTGGTCAGTGGCTCGCTCGCCCCGTTCACTAACCTTGGGCCCTACGGCTGTTCCCTCGTAACGCTTTTTGATCAAAGCGCTTATACCCTCGCCGCGACGGTGACGGAGCACTTGCTCGGAGCGCAATGGAAGAGCCTCGCTGTGCGGTTGGGAGCGGGAATGGCGCTTGCACTCGGCGGTTGGCGTCCTCGGGGCTCCAGATGGCCCGAACGAACGAACGAGGAAGCTCGCGAACCGCCCGGGCATCGCGCGAGACCACCGGGCTCCGGTCAACCGCTGCTCTCGCCGTGGCCATTGATGACCTCGTTGGGCGTCAGGAAGCCGCAATCCAGCTGGCCGCCAGACGGACGTGCGCGCGCTGGCACGTCCACGGAGCGGACGCAGACGACTTGCGCTCCGAGATCCTGCTTTGCCTTCTCCAGAACCACGGCCGGGTTCTCCGCCGCTTCGAGGGTCGCAGTGCTCTCGGAACCTATCTGTTCCAAGTTGCCAACCGCGTTGCCTATCGGTGGATCCGACAGCGAGCCAGGCGCCGGCACTTCGAAGTGCTGGCCGGCGACACGTATGCTTGTGATCGCGACCTCGGCGAAGTTGAGACCGAGACCCGTTCCTCCGACTCACAGCAAGAACTTCGCGAGGCGCTGTCGAGCCTGCCGGACAATGAGCGGTTCATGCTCAAATGTCGCGCCCGAGGAATGACTGTCCGTCAAATCGCCGAGACGCTGGGATGTTCCGTCAAGGCCGCGGAACACCGCTTGTCCCGGACAGTGATCCATCTCCGTGCGGCCTTGGCACGGCCCGCACCAGTTGCCGAGCCCCATGGGATACACAACGTGGGGGCCGACTTGCCAAATCAGGGGGAACCGGCTACGAACGTGACACTAATCGTTTGAGATCACTTCTGGCCTGGCCCAACCGAGTTTCACCTGACGGGTCGCAGCAATGACGGAACGCAACCGCGCTTCCCTCATCCGAGCACTTGAGGCAGGAACCAACCTGCTGCTCGCGTTCACGCTGATTGGGATCGTCGCGGGCCTTTACGTCAGGAACAAACCTGCCGAAGGTCGGTGGCAGGTGCCTTCATACCAACCTGGTGATCGTTTCGATGGCATCACAGGACTTGACTTGACCACACATGATCAGTTCCTGATCCTGGTGCTGCAGAAGAGATGCCGGTCCTGCACAGAGAGCATGCCCTTCTACAGAAGGGTCCGGGCCGTAGCCGGACGAGGATTGTCCCTCATAGCCGTGATGCCTGAACCACGTGAGATCGCCGAAGGGCACCTGTTGGCTAACGGATTCCAGGCAGATCTCGTGCTCAGCGTCCAGAGGATCCCGAAAGTCCGCGTCACGCCAACACTCATTCTGGTCCAGCCAGGCGGTGTCGTCGAGAGGGTGTGGACGGGACGGTTGTCATCAGAACGCGAATCCGAAGTTCTGACGGCTCTGAGTAATCACAGAACTCGCTCCGACGGTGCCGCCGTGCCGGGCAAGCCGCCGGGCTGAAGGAGGTAGGAACATGTCCCGACTCCTATTCGTGAAGCTGGTGCTGATAATCGGCATCGTCTTCGCCGCCGGAACGTCGTCTTGGTCTGACGCCAGATTCGCCAGGGGAGAACAGCAGACGCTGGTTGCCGCCAGTTCATCAGCGCGCGACGCCGGTATCAAGACATATAAAGTGCGCGCGGCAGTCGGCACGGGCAGCGTAACCGCAGAACTCCTGGATGAGGGGCACACGGTTCTCGGAAACGTCGTAGAGCGCCGTGACCAAACTGGACGCCTTCTATTCAGTTCGATCACCCTGAAGGGCCGTTCATTGGCCGTTTCCTATGCTCCTGGAGACGTCAAGATCGAAGGCGATGGTGTCGTCCTGTACGAGGGACCGTTCCAAAAGCAGTCTGATGCATCTACGGCGTCGGTCATGGCTATGTATGGCGACCTCATGGCGACTCTGGCTGCGGTGACGGACGACATCAGATCTGTGGTCAAGACACTGGAGGAGATCGCTGAGAGGAGCGACCGTGTCGCGGAGGTGCCGGCCGTGTTCCGGCCCATTGCGAGCTTCGCGATCAAGTTGCTCGGATCGCAGGCCCTTCATGCTGCCTCCGATGAAGAAGAGATCTACTGCACCTTTCCCGATTCAGAACGTCGCTATTGCGAATTCAATTTCGACGAGCAGCGCAGCGTAGCGTGCTTCGACGCAAAGCAAGAGTCGAACCTGGATTGTTGGAACTCGGCTTGCATTGGCTGCTGTGCGTGGGATGATGAAGATTGTGACTGCGGCTGCGTGTGGGGCGATTTTATCTGCGAGTGCCTTGCATGCGGGTACGCTTGCGACTTCCTTCTCGAATGAAGCAAGCCCTACGATTGACAACTGACGGGAGTTGCATCTGAACTGGCTGTTGACAAGCATCATGGTGACCGCTCTGGTCGCCTGCTATGCAGTGCCCATCATCATCGGCATTCTGCGGCTCCCGGTGAATGATCGGAAGTCACTCGCGTGGATTGCCCTGTTTGTTGCATTGCCGGTCGTCGGTCCGTTGTCTTATGTGACATGGCGGATAGGCGGGACGCTCCGCCGTCGTCGAGCCGTCGGATCGTAGGACACCTGTGGTGTGTGGTGTTACGGCGGGTCCGGTTGGCGCCGAGCGCGCACCCCGCTCGCGGTGTGTGCGGTCTTCAAGTTAACGCTGGCCAGGCATCGTCCTCGGCCGCGCCTACTTCGCTTCCGACCGCTTCGAGGAAGCCGCGCTCATCGTCGAACAGGCGCTCGAGGCCAATGGCGATGACTACAACACCTACATTCCGTGTCAGGGGAGATCATGGGGGGGTGGGGTCGCCGAGGGTCTGAGAACAGGCCTTATGTTGCCTTCGGACAGCGCTAATACTTCTTATCCTCCGTGTCGGGGTTCACGAAGAGCGTCTGCTGCCACGTGCGGCCGCCGTCCTCGGTGCGATAGACACCGCGCTCCTTCTGGGGGCGCCCGAGCGCGCAGACGAGCACGATGTTCTCGTTGGTGGGATGCACGACGATCGTACCGATGCGGCCGGTCTCGACGAGTCCCATGTTGGTCCACGTCTCGCCCGCGTCGGTGGACTTGGAGATGCCGTCACCCATCATGTCCATGTCGCGGATGGTCCAGGCCTCGCCCGTACCCGCCCAGACGAGGCGGCCCCTCGAGAAGAAGGAGTAGCTGCATGGTCTCTGTCTCTTTGGGACGCCTGAAGGCGTGCTCCTTCAACCCGCGGGCGACTGTGACGCAACTGTGACGTGACCCGCTCGGTTCCGCGAGATCTACTGAGGTTTACGGCGATCGACCGAGTAGACGCGATCACCGTTAAGTGGTTGGCTTCGCAACAGTAATCGAAATCTGCAGCACACCGTCGCAGACCGCCAGAGCAATTTCCAAGCGTGCTCCTTCAACCACTCGGACATCTCTCCGCATTTAGAATCAATGACTTACGAGCGGTCGGCCTGTCATTATGGCACACGCCTTCGGCTCGATTCGACGCGTTGCGCGATCTTCTTTGACTTCAACGGTTTGCAGCGCTCGCAAAGATCGCCGACAACGAAATTGTGTAAGACCTCGTAAGGTGCCGCGATCACTTGCGGGTGATCAGGCCTCCAGTATGAGCGGCCCCGATCGAAGCGCGCTAGAAAGTGCGGTGCCCGGTCAGCCTTGCCGCAACAGGCGCGCCGGCTCGAGGGTTGCTGCACGCCGCGCCGGCACAATGACCGCCGCCGCTGCACAGGCCAGCAGCGTGACGACCGCGATGCTGATGGCGGCAGGATCGTACGGGCTGACGCCCTCAAGTTCGCTCGCCATCAGGCGCGCGAGCAATACACCAGCGCCGAGACCCGCCACGACTCCGATCGCCACCGGCCGCAGGCTGTCTGCCATAAGGAGGCGCAGGATGTCGCCCAGCGTCGCACCCATCGCCATCCGTACGCTGATTTCCTCCGTTCGCTGGCTTAGCACAAATGCCGTGATGCCGTAGATGCCGAGCGCGGACAGCAGCAACGCGAGAAGCGCCGGCGATCCCATGAGCCAGGCCAGCGCCCTGCGTGCCCGCCGGTGGTCGTCGATTTCCGAACGGACGATCGTGCCGGTGGGCTGCACGCGCGCGTCAACGTGCCGTAGTCGCTGCTCGACTTCGTGTAGCGCGACGCCAGGTGTTGCCGTCCTGATCATCAGATGAGGAAACCCCGGGATACCGGCATCGGTATAGAAGTCCATCGGATTCGTATCTGGACTCATCGGCCTGAACACCGCGCTGTCGCTCTGCTGATAGACCTTCAGCAGGGCATCGGCGACGACGCCGATGATGCGCAAGGCCGCCGCCGGCGGATCGTCTGCACGAGGCTCCGGGGACAGAAGGCGACCAACCGGATCGGACCCGCCGAACAACGTCCGTGCGGCCGAATCGTTGATCAGAGCGACCGGCGCATCGTGTGCTACCTCGTCGTCGGTGAACGTGCGGCCGTGGAGAATCGCCAAGCCGGCGGTCTGAAAGTAGGCGCCGTCCGCGCGGACGGTCATCATCCGAATCGGAGCCCCATCGTGCACATACCTATGGCCAGAGGAGATCGACACAAACGGCACATCCCGCGTCACCGACACGGAGGAGATCGACGGCACGTCGCGCAGCGCGTCGAGGGCCGACCGGACGTACCCGCCCTGATCGACATCGGCAGCCAGGGGCCGGAGCTGGACGCCGATCACATGGTCGGCGTCGAAGCCGACGCGAGTGTAGTCGAGATGGATCGCGGCACGCGCGAGTAACGCAGCGGCGACGAGCAGCAGCATCGACACGGCCGCCTGAAAGCCGACGAACGTCGTCCGGAGCCGTGACGGTGCGCTCGTGCTGCCGCGCCCGCCGGTCCCAGATTGCAGCGCGGCGAGCACACGGCCTCGCGTGCCATGACGCGCGGCTGACAGGCCGGCGCCGAGCCCGCAGACCAGCGCAACACCCAGCGTAAACAACAGGACGCGACCATCCGGTGCCACGCTGATCTCCGGCGACGCCTCGACAATCGATCCGAAGATCGGCGCGAGCGCAAACGCGATCGTGAATCCCAGTCCCCCCGCGATGACCGCCAGGACGACGCTCTCGCTCACCATCTGCCGGATCAGTCGCCGCCTGGTCGCCCCCATGGCGAGACGCACGCCGACTTCTCGCACGCGCGTCATGGCCGATGCCATCAAGAGGTTCGCCGTATTGGCACACGCGAGCGCCAGCACGAGGCCCGCGATCGCGAAAACTGTGACGAGGCTGAAGAAGACTTCAGCCTCGCCAGGGCCAGCGGCCGGTGACGCGATACTGAACACTCGTACGCCCCGCATCGTCGGGTCTCTTGTGTCGTCCTCGGACGGCGGCCTCAGTCGCTCAACGAGGCTGGAGAGACGTTCCTGCACTGCGAGCATCGAGGTCGATGGGTTGAGCCGCGCGATAACGCGCACCGGCACGCCGCTCGACGTAGTCGGGCCGAAGGGCAAGCCCATGTGCACGTCGTCGACGACGGACAGCGGCGCCCAGGCGGAGGGCCGTTCCCTCGTCGGGCCTGTGAAGCCCGCGCGGAGGACGCCGACGAGCGTGACGGGGATGCCATTGAGCCACAGAGTGCTGCCGACCGCAGACAGGTCGCCTTTCAACTCCGTGTCGAACACGTGCTGGCTCACGACCATGACGGGCGGTGCTCCGGGTGCATCATCGCCGGGCCCCAGTGTGCGACCGAGCGAGGGGCGTCCGCCGAGTGTCTGCAGATAGCCACCGCTGACGAATGCGATCGGGCGCTCAGGCACGTCCTCGATCGCCGGCGTCGCACTGAATCGTACCCGGCGTTCAAGCTGCGCTTCGACAACGGCGTCGGTTGTGGTTTCCTTCATGCGCAGGTATGTCGGATAGCGCCATCCACCCATGAAGATCTCTTGGGGCGGCACGATCATCACAACGGACGCCGGATCTTCCATGCCGTAAGGGCGCAGCAGCGTCGCGTTGACAATGCTGAAGACGCCCGTAACGACGCCAATCGCCATCGCGAGACCGCCGATCGCGATGCCTACCGGTCCTGGATTGCGGCGGATGAGTCGCAGGCCGAACCGGACGTCCTGACGGAGGCCATCGACGAACCGGCCCATACGTTGTCCGGTCCGCTGATCGCGGCATTCTTCCTTGCTCAACTCAAACGCGCCCAACGCGCGGAGTGCGTCATAGCGCGCCTGTCGCGGCGTAAGGCCGGTCTTCACGCGCTCTTCGATCTCGCGGTCGAGGTGGTACTGCAGTTCCTCGCGGAGCTCGAGTTCCGCGCGGTGGCGCTGGATCAGGGAACGCAGCGCGGCGATGATCCGACTGAACCAGCGAGACATGCGGCCTCAATCAGCTCCCTCGGACGATTTGGGAGATCGCGGCCGACAGGCGCTCCCAGTTCACGGCTTCGTCGGCGACCGCCTTCTTGCCGGCCTGCGTGAGCATGTAGTACTTGGCGCGGCGATTCGTGTCGGACGCCTTCCACTCCGATGTGATCCAGCCGTACCGCTCGAGTTTGTGCAAGGCGGGATAGAGCGCGCTCTGGCCCACTTGCAGCACGTCACCAGACATCTGCCTGATGCGCTGCGCGATGGCCCAGCCGTGCATGGGCTCGAGCGCGATGACCTTGAGAATCAGGAGGTCGAGGGTGCCTTGGACGAGATCGGTCGGCTTACTCATCCTGGTTCATTTGCATCGGCATTCCCGTAGGTCGGGCTCGGGCCTCCATGGATGGTCACGCAGGACCTCCCAGCCGAAGCCGAACGGGTCCCGGAGCCGACCATGATCCAACACTCCTGTCAGTTACTGACAAGTATCGCCACAGCGCCTGTGGGTGTCAACCGCCCTGGGGTGGGTCTTAGACGTGGCAGTGGCTCCAGTCGCCAAGATGCCGATTCCAAGGACCATTGGCGCCGCGGCCACCGCTATTGCTCGGAGTTCGGGTTCCGCTACAACAATCGGTCAGCCATCAGCACGGACGATGGCCGGCGGGCCGCGAAGATGGTCCTCGGGGCCGAAGGGATCCGATCGGAAAACCCACAGACGATCTTCAAGCCACTCTACTAGGAGCGCCTGGCTGTGCCTGCCCGGTTGCCTGTTCGGTTGACAAGCATAGCAACGCAAGGTATAAGCTGCCCATGCTCTCAAGAGAGCTCACCGCGGCCTCGACCGTACCCCTCGTCCTGTCGGCGCTCACGGAAGGCGAGGCGTACGGGTACGCGCTGATCCAGCGTGTGCGCGAGCTGTCCGGCGGACGGATCGAGTGGACAGAGGGCATGCTCTATCCCGTCCTGCATTGGATGGAAGCAGAAGGCCTGATCGAATCCGAGTGGCGGCGAGGGGATACCGGTCGACGCCGACGGGTACTATCGGCTGCACCGAGAGGGCCGCGCCGCGCTTCGAGAGGAGAAACGACAGTGGCTGATCGTCCACGAGACGCTGAACCAGCTCTGGGGCCGACCGGAACGTTCGACCTGAATGAGGCGCTTTCCGCGTGGAGAGCTGATGCTGCGCAGCAGCCTGCGCTCGGCGGCCAGGCGCTGGATGAGCTCGAGGGCCACCTGCGCGATTCGGTCGAGCGCCTCGAGGCGTCGGGCCTGAACACACAGGAGTGTATGCAGCTTACTTGACGGTCCTGACGGTGGTGACGACGAAGTTCGCGTCACGCCACTCGCCGTCAACCTTGACAACGAGCTTGCCAGTCACCTTCCCCAGCGGAGCCGACGGGTCAAAGACAGGCTGGAAGCCGATGTTCTCTCCCGAGATGACGTCGCCGTCTGCCTGGCCTTCGATGACGACAGGAAGCCTCTGAGTGTTGCCAGAACTCTGGGCCCACGTCACGGCTGCCGCCATGGACACGAGCCAGATGGTGCCAACGAGTGCAACGGTGCGAAGGTGCATGGTCAGTCCTCCCGTTTCCCAGAATACCAGAACCGAGCCGGGCCTCGTCCACGTCCCGCGTCCGGCGCGCGTACCGCGGCAACACCGTAGTGTGGAACGCGGGGGACGGGCCCCCCGGTCTCCGCAGCCGACCGCGGGGCACCGTCGACGTCCGACCCCGTCCGGGGCCGTGACGTGCGCGACACCGTGCCGTGCCGATAGCTCTGGCGGCGCGTCGTGCGCTCATGGTCCTCGGCTCCGAGCAGCTCCTCCTCGAGCGCCGTCTCAATCGTGTGAAGCACCCCGGCGCGCAGCCTCGCCTGAACGTCTTGCCGGAACGGGAGAACCGAATTGGGGTTGTGTACCGTCCTGCATGGCGTATCCCCCCATCGGTTACCAGCGGCGACCTGCCGTTCGCGTCAGCAGGAGGTCACGCCATTCTCGTTTTCTACACACCCAGGACGGATTCGAGCTGTGCTTCAGGTTGCGACTGTCCCTCGAGTCGTTTGTCCGGCTCGAACGAGGATTGATTCCAGGCGAACACGCTGATACGCCGTGCAAAGCCTTGAAACCACGCGCCTTGCAGTCTGAAGACGGACTTCGTAGCATGTCGAAGTGCGAGAGGTGCTGCGGGCTGTGCGCGGGCTACTCCACTCGCCTTGGTACAGCGGGGCGGTAGTCGGGGTCGTAGGGCTCAGCTCCGGCTTGGCGATCGCCGTCTTCGCGGTGGTTGACGGTGTTCTGTTCACGGCGCTGCCATTCGCTCGGCCTGCCGAGTTGTACGCCGTCAGTTCACACGCCGCGGAGGCTGAGGTCGCGGACGCGCGCGGCGGGCGGCTTTCACTTCGCGAGATCGCCGCGATCCAGTCCACTCTTCCCGAGGTTGACTTGACCGTTGTGCGGAGCGCGCCCGTGAGCTCGGCTTCGAGAACGCTGGGCGACCTGCGGTCATGGTTGCCGTCTCCAGCGGAAGTCGATGCGCGGTTCTTCGCTGTGCTGGGCACCGGAACGCTCATGGGCAGCTTCGCGCCGGATGACTTCGATGTGCGACCTGGCTCACCAACGCCAGCGTTGATCAGCCATAGCTTGTGGCAGTCGAATTTTGGCGGAAGACGCGATGTGATCGGTCAGGCTTTCGATCAACGAATGGGTGACTTCGGTGCAACCGGCCGGTGGCGAGTCGCCGGTGTTCTGCCCCCGGAGTTTGTGTTCCCGGGCTGGCACACCGGCCAGAACCTCCTCGTGCCACTCGTTGCCCGATCTGTTGACCCAGGCACCCGCTCGTTTGACGTCATCGTTCGTCTGCCATCAACGCTGTCGGGGGCGGAGGTCAATGGCCGACTGGCTTCTGCCGCACGGCTTGTAGCGGACGAGCAAGCGGGCCGGCACCGCACTCTCCTCGCTCGGCCACTCGTAGACTTCGTCAACGGTGCTGATCAACATGGGTTCCGCCGGGCCTCGTTGGCCGTCCTCGGGCTGTTCCTGTTGACGTGCGTGAATCTAACCGGCCTGACGACCCTTCGCGTCCTCGACCGGCGCCGAGACTTGGCGGTGCGGCGCGCGCTAGGTGCGGGACCCACCCGGTTGTTCTGGCAGGTGTGCCGTGAATGTGCTCTCCTTATTGGCGCCGGGTGGCTCCTGGGCTTGCTTTTTAGTCAGTGGGTCTTGGCCATCATCGTGCCACTCCTGCCAGCATCAATGGGCCAGGTCGATCTCGGACTGGACGGACGCGCAATAGGCTTCACGGTCATCTGCTGTCTGGCGGCAACGATGCTCGTGGCCATGGGCCCAACTCGCGCCGCGCTCAAACACACGATCGGAGACCTGACCTCCTGGGCCGCAGCCGGCACGATGCCGGGCGTTGGAGCGCGGGCCGTGATAAGCCTGCAAGTGGCGATCGGCCTTTCGCTGACGCTGACGGGCGTGCTTGTCGTTGCCGGCATGGTGCGACTGTGGGGAACCAACGTCGGTTTCGATTCCGACTCGCTTCTGGTGGTGACGGCGGAGACGACCGGCGCGCCCGAGCCGGCCTCGGTCGAAGCGGTTATCGCCCAGTTCCTGCGGGCGGTGCGACGCCTCCCCGGAGTCACGGCGGCGGGCGTGACTCGCTCGCCGTCCATCCTCAGGCGAGGGGTGTCGTCCGGTCCGTTCGAGAATGCCGACACCTATCCGGTGTCCGCTGGGTTCTTTGAAGCAATTCGTCCGGAGTTGGTGGCGGGGCGATTGCCGAGTGACGCGCAACTGGACCGCCGTGAGTCGGTCGCAGTCATCAGCGAAGAGGTGGCCCGCGAGCGATTCGGGGCCGACGAGATGGCGCTCGGCCGAGCCATTGTTCCTACCGACGGGACGCCGGCGCTGACAGTCATCGCCGTCGTAGGTGAGACACGTTTCAGCGGTTGGGACTTGGCGGCGGTGCTCAGGCTTGCCGCCGAGGACCTTTCACCAGTTCGCGTGCTGCGCGCGGCCGAGGCCGACGCCCTGCTGGGCGAGACCGTTCGCCCGCGCCGGTTCGTGGCCTGGATGTACGGCCTGTTGGCGGTTGCGTCTCTTGCGATCGTGTGCGCTGGTGTCTTCGGTCAGGTAGCCATGGCGACGGCCAGGCGCAGCCGGGAGATGGGCATTCGCGTTGCGCTCGGTGCGACGGGGCGCGGCGTCATCATGTTGCTCGTGCGGGAGCAAGTGTCCGCCGCTCTGGTGGGCCTCGCTGCAGGGTCGTTGGCGGCGTTCTGGATGGTCGGTCTCGTGCGAGCCTACGTCTATGAGGTTTCGGTGTACGACGCTCGTCTCTGGCTGGCGGCTGCGGTCGCCATCATTCTCGCGGCCGGCGCCGCGGCGGCCGTTCCGCCGTGGCGTGCCAGCCGTGTGGACCCCGTCACCGTTCTGCGCTCGGAGTAGGAATGCTCGCAGGAGCAGGGCACATGAGGTCGTTTCTCGGGGAACCGCGGCTTGGGGACTGCCGGCCCCATCCTCGGCCCATGGCTTGGCCCAGTCGTCGGCCCCGCGAACGTCGGGTTGGGATCGATTTCATGGGCCCGTGTGCAGCGCGCCTGGTCGTGGGCACGGTCCCGGGAACGGTCCCATGCGAGGGGGAGCGACCCCCCTCGGCCGGCGGGGTCGCTCCCCCCTCGCGTGTCCAGAGTCGTGCGCGGGTCGCGTCAGGGATTGAGGACGATGCAGATCACGGCGTGGGCCACCAGCGTGCACGAGTACGAGCAGTGCTCGTGCACGGCCCTAGCCTTATCGTGATCTGCTGGATTGGTCGCCGTTGCAATCGGCTGGCTCCTCGGCTCGATTCTCCGGGCGTGCTCGACCGCGTCAAGGTTTCGCTCGCTCCGCTCGCCGCTGACGCGACCTTGACCCGGTCTGCGCGCGCCCTGGGCGAAGCTATTGGCGGGGCCAGCCGCTGTTCGCGTGCGTGCTCACAGCAGTCGATCGCCAACGGCCCGGCGCCAGGCTCGGCACTACGCGGGGGGCAGTGCGCGATCTTGGCGGCCTTGGGCGAGTGGCGGGCCCTTCCGATGGAGCTTGAATCGGGCCGGTCCTCGCCGGATGATGAGCAGTGAAGCGATGATGACGGGAGTCGACGGAGATTCAGCTACCAGCCTCTGGATGGATCTGGCCACCGCCCGGGTATTGGTCTGGATTAGCACTGCTGGTCGAGACGCCGAGCTTGCTCCCGAAGCGCACGCGTACTTCGCCGACAGGTACCACCGGCTGGCCGAGTGCCATCGCAGGCGGGGCAACGATGTCAGGGCTCGTGAGCTGCACGCGAGAGCGGATGAGCACGCCGAGCGGGGTGGTTGGACCGGCCCGCCCTACGCCGCGGCCATGGCGATGCCGCGCCCACGACGATGGACCGTGACGAACGCCGTTAGTCGTCCTGGGATGGGCGGAAGCGATCACGCCGCGTAGAAAACCTCCGCGATGGCAATGGTGCTCCTTTTCGGTCTTGCGACGGTCGTCATTGCCGTCACTGCCAGCGACGACCATCGAACATTCTCAGCTGCCTGGTTCTTCCTGGGTCTTGTGGGCACTTGGCGGGAGTACGCGCGCCACCGGCTCGCACGCCGCCGATCGGCGGCGACCAGCCCTCGATTCTCTGGTTGAAGCCAATGGCAACATCGAAGCGGCAACTGGTGCTCTGCCTTCGCAACGACGGCTACGAGGTCTCGCTCGAGCGGCGGAAAGTCTATACCACTGTCAGCGACGCTCAGGCCGAGAAGCACGGGCAGCTGCGAGTCGTTGACGAATCCGGCGAGGCCTACCTCTATCCTGCCGAATACTTCGCGGTCATCGACCTGCCGCAGTCTCTCCGTCGCGCCGTATTTGCCGCTGTCTGAGCGAACGAAAGGCCCGCTCGACTCTGCCACAGCGCGGGCAGACGTACACGTCGAACGAGTCCCGGTTCGTGAACAGTTCCCCGATCTCCCCGAGCGCGGCCCAACGTTTGCCTTCGTGAAACCGCTTCGTACCGACGTACTCGGTCGGCGTGTCGCAACGTGGGCAGTGCATCGGGTTCCGAATCGTCATGGACGCAGTCTTCCCCTACGGGCGAGCGTAAGCTCCCCCTGTAGATCGACATCGAAGGTCAGAACGCAATGGAACTGAAGCTCGCACAGCGATAGCACCCGCCGGAGCGATCTGCGCTCGCTCGCCCACGCCTCTAAGAAATACTCACGCTGGCAAGCGCTTATATCTCCTGTGACCCCAGTGTGACCCTGGCGAGTTATCGTCGATCGATTGAAGTCTGTAACTGGTTGATTCTATTGGTGCCGAGGGGCAGAATCGAACTGCCGACACCGTGATTTTCAGTCACGTGCTCTACCAACTGAGCTACCTCGGCACGGCGGGCGCGGGCAGAGCCAAAACGAACGCCCATCATAACGCAGGCGATCCGGGCGCGCCAAGCACCGGCGGCGCCGGTACACCGGGGGGGGGGCCGGCGCGCCGAATCCGGGTCGCCGGGGCCCGGCGGATACAATCTACGTCCGAAGTCCATGAGCGAGCATCCCACTGGTCACGAGCGCCTGAACGACCCTGCCCTGAACAAGTCGACGGCCTTCACGAAGGACGAACGCCGGCGCTTCGGCCTGCGCGGCCTGCTCCCGGCGGCGGTGAGCACGCAGGAGGGCCAGATGCGGCGCGTGCTCGCCAACATGCGCCGCAAGGAAAGCGACATCGAGCGCTACATCTTCCTGACCGCCCTTCAGGAACGCAACGAGCGGCTGTTCTTCCGGACACTCCTCGAGCACATCAGTGAGCTGATGCCGCTCGTCTACACCCCCACCGTGGGACAGGCGTGCCGGGAGTTCGCGCACATCTTCCGTCACACGCGCGGGTTCTACGTGACGCCCGAAGACCGCGGGCACATCCGCGAGAACCTCCGCAACTGGCCCGAGCGCGACGTCCGCGTGGTGGTCGTGACCGACGGCGAGCGCATCCTGGGACTGGGCGACCTCGGCGCCAACGGGATGGGCATCCCGATCGGCAAGCTCGCGCTCTACACGGGGCTCGGCGGCATCGATCCCAAGCACTGCCTGCCCGTGATGTTCGACGTCGGAACCGAGAACGAGCCCCTCAGGAACGACCCGCTCTACCTGGGCGTGCCGTCAGCCCGGCTTCGAGGCGAGGCCTACGACGCGTTGATGGACGAGTTCATCGAAGCCATCGGCGACGCGTATCCGAAGGCACTCATCCAGTTCGAGGACTTCCAGACGCCGAACGCCTACCGGCTCCTCAACCGCTATCGCGAGCGCGTGTTCTGCTTCAACGACGACATCCAGGGCACCGCGGCGGTCGCGCTCTCGGGCGTGCAGGCGGCGGCCCGCGTCATCGGCAGGCCGTTCGGCAATCTCCGCGTCCTGTTCCTGGGAGCAGGTTCTGCGGCAACGGGCATCGGCGACTTGATGGTGCAGGCATTCATGCGCGAGGGGCTCCCGGCCACCGAGGCGCGCGCGCGCGTCTGGTTCGTCGACGGCACGGGCCTCGTCGTCAGGAGCCGCACCGGTCTGGCCGAACACAAGCGGCCCTACGCGCACGATCACGCGCCGCTCGACTTCATGGGCGCGCTCGAGGCCATAAGGCCGTCCGTGCTGATTGGCGCCACAGGCCAGCCCGGCACGTTCACCGAGGCGGCCGTGCGGGCGATGGCGTCGTTCAACGACCGTCCGGTGATCTTCGCGCTGTCCAATCCCACGTCGCGAAGCGAGTGCACGGCCCTCGAGGCTCACAACTGGACGGACGGGCGCGCGGTATTCGCAGGCGGGAGCCCGTTCCCGCCCGTCGACCTTGGCGGCGGCCGCACCCGTCGCGTCGGGCAAGCCAACAACGCCTACATCTTCCCGGGGCTCGGGCTCGGCGCCGTCGGCTGCCGGTGCCGCAGCGTCACGGACGGCATGTTCCTCGCCGCCGCCGATGCCCTGGCCCGGCAGGTGGACGACGAGGACCTCGACCAGGGCGCGGTTTATCCGCCGCTGGAACGAATCCGGGCGGTGTCGCTTGCGATTGCCACCGCGGTCGCCGAGGCGGCCTACGCCGAAGGCGTGGCCCAACTGCCGAGGCCGGCCTCACTCGAGGATCATCTGCGCGGGCTGATGTACGACCCGACGTATTGAGAGGCCCGGCGATCGCCGAAGGGGGACGGGTCTCGCTTGCGCGAGCAAGACCCGTCCCCCTCTGGCGTGTGACCTGGCGTTACTCGGCCGGCGGGGCGTCGGCCAGGCCCATGGCCTGGCGGAGTTTCGTCTCGATCTGGGCCGCGATCTCGGGGTTCTGCTTGAGGAACGTCTTGGCGTTTTCGCGTCCCTGACCCAGGCGCTCGCTGCCGTACGAGAACCACGTGCCGCTCTTCTCGACGATCTTGTGCTCGACGCCCTGGTCGATGAGGTCGCCCTCCCGCGAAATACCCTCGCCGTACATCACGTCGAACTCGGCCTGCCGGAAGGGTGGCGCCACCTTGTTCTTGACGATCTTCACGCGCGTGCGTCCGCCCACGACGTTGTCGCCGTCCTTTATGGCGCCGATCCGGCGAATGTCGACACGGACCGATGAATAGAACTTCAGCGCCCGGCCGCCCGTCGTGGTTTCGGGATTTCCGAACATCACGCCAATCTTCTCGCGGAGCTGGTTGATGAAGATGAGGCTCGTGTTCGACTTCGAGACGACACCGGTGAGCTTGCGAAGCGCCTGCGACATCAGCCGCGCCTGCAGACCCATCTGGGCTTCGCCCATTTCCCCTTCGATCTCGGCCCGTGGCACGAGCGCCGCGACCGAGTCGACGACCACGACGTCGACGCCGCCCGAGCGAATGAGCATCTCGGTAATCTCGAGCGCCTGCTCGCCGTTGTCGGGCTGCGACACCAGAAGGTTGTCGAGATCGACGCCGAGCTTCTTCGAGTAGGCCGCGTCGAGCGCGTGCTCGGCGTCGACGAACGCCGCCACGCCGCCGAGCTTCTGCGCCTGCGCAATCGTCTGGAGCGCAAGCGTCGTCTTGCCCGACGATTCCGGCCCGAAGATCTCGATGACGCGGCCGCGGGGAATGCCGCCCACGCCAAGGGCCCAGTCGAGGCTGATCGACCCGGTTGAGATGGACGGAATGCGCGCGATGGCGTCCTTGCCGCCCAGGCGCATGATCGACCCTTTGCCGAACTGCTTTTCGATCTGGCCCACGGCCATCTCGACGGCCTTGGCCCGTTCCTTGTCCACGCGATCGTCTTTGTCGGTTGTCTTTTCTGTACGTTCGGATGCTGATGCCATGGGACTCCTCGGCGACGCGCCTGAGAAAGGGGTTACGCGTGCCGGACCGAACGAGATTCTAGGTTCGTGCCAGCGCCCTGTCAAGCGAAAACAACTCATCATAGTCGTATATCCTACTTAAAATCAATCAGTTAAGTGTGCATGCGACTTTCGCCTCATCCCGGCATGCAGCAGATTCTGCAACCGAACCACAGCCAGCCATGTGCAGATTCTGGAAGATGGGTGTGACAGGTGAGGACAAGCCTCAGCGCGCGGGTAGGCGCTTCTCGGCGAGCGCTCCGGCCCGACGAGCCAGGGCCGGTGAACCCAGCCGATCGCAGAGAGCCGCGAATCCCGGTCGCGGACCAGTCCAGCGGATCTCGTCGACCGACGCGAATACGGGCGCATCGGTCCGCAGCGTGGCAAGCTCCCGAAAGAGAAACGCCTGGGGACGATACTCGTTCAGTACCGGCCGCCAGCCTGGCCGCGCCGCGGACCGTCACGTCCCAGTCGGACGCAGCCGGAGGAATCTGTTCGAGGTGTTCGTATCGGGCGAGCACCGTGGAGGCTGACTTGGCGCCCCAACCAGGCAGGCCCGGGTACCCGTCTGCGCTGTCCCCGCTGAGCGCCAGGTAGTCCGGGATCGAGGCGGGCGGCACGCCGAATTTCTCCCTGACGCCCTGCTCGTCGCGGACCACGCCGGCCCGCCGGTCGAATTGGACGATGCGACGCCCGACGACCGTTTGCGCCAGGTCCTTGTCGGGGGAGCAGACGAGGACGCGCTCCACGCGTGTGTCCGCCGCGGCCTTCGCCACGGCCGCCGCCAGCCCGTCGTCGGCCTCGAACTCGACCATGGGGAGGACGGAGACGCCCATCTCCGAGAGCGCCGCCTCGAGCGGGTGGAACTGCGCGACGAGGTCGGGCTCGATGCCGTCGCCGGTCTTGTAGCTTCGCCACAGCTCGTTCCGGAACGACTCGATCACATGGTCGGTGGCGACGGCCACATGGGTAGCGCCGTCGCCGAGAAGCGACAGGATCGAGCTCAGCACGCCGCGCACGGCGCCGACCTCGGCGCCGTCGGCAGCCTTGGCGGCCGGAGCGCCGTAGTAATGGCGGAAGAGCTCGTACGTGCCGTCAATCAGGTGAACGTTCACCGTCGGGCACCTGGAGGCGCCGACCGTTGAGGGCGTGAAGACCCGGGCCCGAGGCACCATGGAGGACTTGGAGGGAATGGAGTTCGGTCCTGGGCTAACCGTGGAGAGCGTGGAGATACTGGAGTGTTCACCGGACCCAACGATGGAGATTCCAACCAAGAGACTCCATTCACTTCGTGTTCTCCATGGTGGTTCCCTGCTCCAGCTCCACGGTAGGAGAGCGTGGAGAGACTGGAGTGTTCACCGGGCCCACCCGATGGAGATTCCAACCAAGAGACTCCATTCACTTCGTGTTCTCCATGGTGGTTCCCTGCTCCAGCTCCACGGTAGGAGAGCGTGGAGAGACTGGAGTGTTCACCGGGCCCACCCGACGGAGATTCCAACCAAGAGACTCCATTCACTTCGTGTTCTCCATGGTGGTTCCCTGCTCCAGCTCCACGGTAGGAGAGCGTGGAGAGACTGGAGTGTTCACCGGGCCCACCCGACGGAGATTCCAACCAAGAGACTCCATTCACTTCGTGTTCTCCATGGTGGTTCCCTGCTCCAGCTCCACGGTAGGAGAGCGTGGAGAGACTGGACTGTTCACCGGGCCCACCGAGGGAGATTCCAACCAACAGACTCCATTCTCTTCGTGTTCTCCATGGTGGTTCCCTGATTCTGCTCCACGGTAGGATGACTGAATGCCGAGTCCGATAGGGCACAGCCTTGGCGCGCTGGCGACCGGGTGGCTGGCCGCCGGCCCTGCCAGGCCCCGCCGGGCACTCGTGACGCAGGCTGCACTGCTGACGCTCATCGGACTCGCACCAGACCTTGATCTTCTCATCGGGCGGCACAGCATGGAAACCCACAGCATAGGCGCTGCGGTGCTGGCCGGCGCGCTTGCCGCGTGGCTCCGGTTGCCGATCGCGACGAGCCGGCGTGGAATCTTCCTCTCGGCCAGCCTGGCGTGGCTCTCGCACCCGATTCTCGACATGCTGGCGCTCGACACGACCGCGCCGCTCGGCGTCATGTTCCTGTGGCCGTTCACGTCCGAGCACGTGCAAACGGGCTGGTCGGTCTTCGCGGCGATTTCGCGGCGCTACTGGGTCGAGGGCTTCGTGGCCTACACGGTGCTGGCGGTGCTCAGGGAACTGGCGATCCTGGCGCCGATCCTGGCCGTGGCGTGGTTCTCGCGCGGCTCGAGGCCGCTCACACGCGCCGCTGCGCTGGATTGAGACACCGCAGGAGCGAAATCACTTCTCGTACTTGTAGAAGCCGTGTCCCGTCTTCCGGCCGAGCTCGCCGGCCGCCACCATCCGTTTGAGCAGCGGGCAAGGCCGGTACTTCGGGTCGCCCAGCCCGTCGTGGAGCACGTTCATGATGGCCAGGCACACGTCGAGGCCGATGAAATCAGCGAGCGTCAGCGGCCCCATCGGGTGGTTCATGCCGAGCTTCATGACCTGGTCGATCGCTTCGGCCGTGCCCACGCCTTCCATGAGCGCGTAGATCGCTTCGTTGATCATCGGCATCAGGATGCGGTTGGCGATGAAACCGGGATAGTCGGCGGCTTCGACCGGCGTCTTGCCGAGCGCCTTGCACAGGTCGACGGCGGTCGCCATCGACCCGTCCGTCGTCGCCTGGCCGCGGATGACCTCGACGAGCGTCATGAGCGGCACCGGGTTCATGAAGTGCATGCCGAGCACCTGGCCCGGTCGCTTCGTCGCGGCCCCAAGCGCGGTGATCGAGATGGACGACGTGTTGCTCGTGATGATCACCTCGGGCCGGAGCAGGCCGTCGAGGGTGCCGAGGATCTGGCGCTTGACGTCGAGATCTTCGATGACGGCCTCGACGACGTAGTCGGTGTCGCCGAGCTCGTCGAGTGCCGGTACGGTGATCAGGCGGCCGAGCGCCGCGTCCCGATCCTCGGCCGAGAGCTTGCCCTTCTCGACGAACCTCGCCGTGCTCTTTTCGATGGTCTTGCGCGCACGGTCGAGCGCGGCTGGCGCCGCGTCGTGAAGCTTGACCGTGTAGCCCGATTGCGCGAAGACCTGGGCAATGCCGTTGCCCATGGTGCCCGCACCAATGACGCCAACTGTCTTGATCATAGGCTCCTCGTTACGGGGGCGTTCATCAAACACCCGGAGTGTTCAGAGCATCTCGACGGCTAGCGCCACGCCATTGCCGCCGCCGAGGCACAGCGTGGCGATACCGCGCTTGCCTCCAGTGCGCCGCAGGGCGTAGAGCAGCGTCGTCAGGACGCGGGCGCCGCTGGCACCGATCGGATGGCCGAGCGCGACCGCGCCGCCCTGCACGTTCACCTTCGCCGGGTCGAGGCCGAGCTCGCGCGTCACGGCGACGCCCTGGACGGCGAAGGCCTCGTTGAGCTCGACGAGATCCAGGTCCTGTGTCTTCCATCCAACCTTGGGCAGGAGTTTCCGGACCGCCTCAACCGGGGTCATCATCACGAGCTTCGGCTCGAGGCCCGAGGTGGCCTGGCCCACGACGCGGGCGATCGGCTTGAGGTCGAGCCTGGCCGCAACCTCGGCAGCCATCACGACGAGGGCCGCCGCGCCGTCGTTCACGCCGGGCGCGTTGCCGGCCGTGACCGTGCCGTCCTTCTTGAACGCCGGCTTGAGGCGCCCGAGCGATTCGGCCGACGTGTCCTCGCGAATCGGCTCGTCCTTGTCGATGACGACCGGGTCGCCCTTGCGCTGCGGGATCGACACGGGCAGGATTTCGTCCTTGAACCAGCCCTCGCGCGTGGCGTGCGCGGCGCGCCGGTGGCTCTCGACCGCGTACGCGTCCTGCTCCTCACGGGTCACCTTGTAGGTCTCTGAGACGTGCTCGCCGGTCAGGCCCATGTGGACGTCATGGAAGGAATCCCAGAGCCCGTCGAGGATCATCGAGTCGATGGCCTTGCCGTCACCCATGCGCAGGCCCTCGCGGACCCCCTTGAGCAGGTAAGGGCAGTTGCTCATCGACTCCATGCCGCCGGCCACCGCGATGTCGATGTCGCCCGTGGCGATGCCCTGCGCCGCCAGCATCACGGCTTTGAGGCCGGACCCGCAGACCTTGTTGATGGTGAGGGCGCCCACGCCGTTGTCGAGGCCGCCTCTGAGCGCCGCCTGCCTGGCCGGGGCCTGGCCGAGCCCGGCCGAGACGACGTTGCCCATGAGGCACTCGTTGACGGTGGCCGGGTCGATGCCGGCACGCCGGACGGTTTCTCTCACGACTAGCGCGCCCAGATCGGTGGCCGACAGATTCTTGAGGCCGCCGAGGAACTTGCCCGTCGGCGTTCTCACGGCGCTGACGATGACGCTTTCACGCATGAATGGCTCCTGTCCTGACGAGCCGGGCGGCGCCCGGCCTAAGACTTTTCCTTTGACTCGACGACGAGCGCTCGCACGACCCCCGGTCCGAGCAACTGCCGCATCCGGTCGACGATGACGGACTTGCTGCGCGCGATCTCCCGCCGCCACGTCTCGGATCGGGCCTGCACGCGCAGGACGCCGTCGCCGGTCCACGCGACGGCCGCGGCCCGGTCCAGGCCCGGTCCAGCCGCGATCCGCCACGCGCACGCGATCTTCTCCGGCGTGTTGGGCTGGGTGGCGAGGAGATCCCGCATCACGGTCGTCGCCGTCGATCGGAGGGCCTGCATGACGGATGTCACCTGGTCGGACGGATCAGCGGTTGGCGCAGCGCGAGACCGTCGATCCCCGCGAGTGTATCATCCGATCGATGCCACTCGTCCTGGCTTCCGCCTCTCCGCGGCGCCGCGAACTGCTCGCCTCGGCCGGCCTCGCGTTCGAGGTGCATCCTGCCGATGTGGACGAATCGCCACTCGAGGGCGAGGAGCCGGCCGCCTGCATCGAACGCGTCACGCGTGCCAAGGCGGCCTCGGTGGCCTCGCGGCGCCCGGAGTCGACGGTCATCGCCGCCGACACGGGCGTGCTTGTCGACGGAGTGATGCTCGGCAAGCCCTCCGACGCGACCGACGCCCGCCGGATGCTGCGGCTGCTCTCCGGGCGCGCCCATGAGGTCTGGACCGGTGTGGCCGTGGCCCGAGGCGACCGCGTCCGGTACGCGCTCGAGCGGACGACGGTCTGGATGAACCAGCTCTCGGAAGCCGACGTGAACTGGTATGTTGAGAGTGGTGAGCCGTTCGACAAGGCGGGCGGCTACGCGATTCAGGGGCTGGCCTCGCGGTTCATTCCCAGAATCGAGGGGTCGTGGTCGAACGTGGTCGGCCTTCCGGTGGCAACGGTCTTGCAAATCCTCGGTGAGGTCGGCGATGGCGGTTGATTCGCGGCGGAATACCGCCGTATTCTGAGAGGGTTACGGAGCTGTCCCATGTCAAAAACCACCGCCCGTGCGGTTTTTTCCGCGGTTGTAATCGGAGGCGCGCTCACGTTGCTGCTCGCCATGACGGTTCGTGAGAGCGCGGCCTACTACAAGCACGTGGACGAAGTGATGACCAGTCCCGAGCAGTGGTACGGCAAGAAGCTGAAGCTCCACGGATTTGCCGAGGGCGTGATGCGCAGGACCGACTCGCTCGAGTACCGGTTCCAGGTAACGTCCGGCGACCACACCGTGACCGCCAGCTACACCGGCATCGTGCCCGACACCTTCAAGGACGGTTCCGAAGTCGTGCTCGACGGCCAGCTGGGGCCTGACGGCTTCCACGCGAGCAACATCATGGCCAAGTGTCCTTCCAAGTACGAGGCCGCCGAGGCATCGCCAACCGGACCCGGTCGCTAACCGCATGTCAGCCCTGGGAACGTTCATCATCCTGGCGGCGTTCGTCATCGCCAGCGGGGCGTTTGCCGCCTCGGTGGTTGGCGCGCGGCGCGGGCGGTCGACGCTTGTCGAAGGCGGCATCGGTCTGTTCCACGCGGTCACGGCGCTCATGCTGGTGGCCTCGGCCATCATCGTTCACGCGTTCGTGGTGAACGACTATTCGATCCGCTACGTTCAGCGGTACTCGGACAGCGCGCAGCCGCTGTTCTACAAGCTCGCGTCGTACTGGGGTGGGCTCGACGGGTCGCTCCTGTTCTGGGTCGCCTTGCTCGGCATCTTCGGCAGCCTGGCCGTGCACGTCAACCGCGAGCGGCAGCGCCTGTTGATTCCCTGGGTGGTGGCGACGATTGCCGCGGTCGAGATGTTCTTTCTCTTCCTGCTCTCGATCCACAACAACCCGTTCGAGACGTACCTCACGCAGGCACCCGCAACCGGCGCCGGGCTCAACCCGCTCCTTCAGAACTTCTACATGGCGATTCACCCGCCGTTGCTCTACCTGGGCTTCGTCGGCATGACCATCCCGTTCGCCTTCGGGATCGCCGCACTCGCCACCGGACAGCTCGACGACTCGTGGCTTCGCGCCATCCGCCGCTGGACGATGACGGCGTGGCTCTTCCTCACGGTGGGCCTCGCGCTCGGCGCGCTCTGGGCCTACGAGGAGCTCGGCTGGGGCGGCTACTGGGGCTGGGACCCTGTCGAGAACGCGGGGCTGCTGCCGTGGTTCACGGCCACCGCGCTGCTGCACTCGGTGATGGTGCAGGAACGACGGGGCATGCTGAAGGTCTGGAACGTATCGCTCGTCATCGTCACCTTCTTCCTGACGATTTTCGGGACGTTCATGACGCGCTCCGGCATCGTGCAGTCGGTGCATGCCTTCGGCGAGGACCGCGAGCTCGCGCTCATGTTCACCGGATTCATGGTGCTCTTCCTCACGGTGAGCTTCGGCCTGGTCGTCTACCGGATGCCGCTCCTGCGGGCGCGCAACGAGCTCGACTCGTGGGCCTCGAAGGAAGCGGCGTTCCTGGCCAATAACTGGATCCTGCTCTTCTCGGCCTTCTTCGTGCTGTTCGCCACGATGTTCCCGACGCTGAGTGAGGCCGTCACGGGCGAGCGGCTGACGATGGGGCCGCCGTTCTTCAACCAGTGGATGACGCCGGTCGGGCTCGCGCTGCTGTTTCTCACGGGCGTCGGGCCGCTGCTCGCGTGGCGCAAGTCGACGCTCGGCAACATGCGGCAGCAGTTTCTGTGGCCGCTCGGCTCGGCCCTGGCCGTCGTGCTGGGGCTTCGCGCGCTCGGCGTGGAGATCTGGGCGGCGGGGCTGTGCTTCGGGCTGTGCACCTTCGTCGGGGTGACGATTCTGCAGGAGTTCGTCCGCGGGGCGCGCGTGCGGCAGAAGGCCACCGAGACGGATCTGTTCACGGCGCTCATCGGCCTATTCGCCCGGTCGAAACGGCGGTATGGCGGCTATGTCGTCCACCTGGGCATCGTGCTCATCTTCCTGGGTTTTGCCGGCGGCGAATTCGAGCGCGAGGAGCAGGTGCTGCTCGCGCAGCGGCAGAACATCACCGTCGACGACTACACGGTGACGTTCCACGCCCTTCACGTCACGCAGGACGCCCAGAAGCAGATGGTGACGGCCGAAGTCAGCGTCGAGCGCGACGGCAACGCGCTCGGGCGGCTGTATCCGGCGCGCTGGTTCTACGCCGGCCGGGAAGAGGAGCCCACGACGGAAGTGGCTCTTCGGCGCGGCGCCCGGGGCGACCTGTACATCGTGCTTGCGGCCTACGACGTCCAGGCGCAGACGGCGACGCTCCTCGTGAAGGTCAACCCGCTCATCAACTGGATCTGGATGGGCGTGGGCATCTTGGTGCTCGGCACGGGCATCGCGCTTCTGCCCGAGCGGGCGTTTGCGTTTGCGGCCGGTCGCGTGCCGGAAGGCGCGGTCACGGCCTCGCTCGTGCTGTTGATGCTCCTCGGCGCCGGCGTGAGCCAGGCCCGCGCGCAGCATGTCGAACAGCCGCAGGCAGCGTCGCCCGTGCCCACGAGCCAGCTCGAACGCGACCTGCAGACCCACATCGTGTGCATGTGCGGCACGTGCGGGCGCAAGCGCGTGGGCGAGTGTACGTGCGGCGTGGCGGCCGGGCAGCGTGACGAGATCGCAAGCCTCGTGGCGGAGGGGAAGACCTTCGACGAAGTCGTCGACTACTTCGTGGCGAAGTACGGCAGCCAGGAAGTCCTGGCGGCGCCGATAGACGAGGGCTTCAACCGGCTGGCCTGGGCGTTCCCGTACCTGACGGGGCTGGCCGGCATCGTGCTCGTCGGCGGTGTGGCCGTCCGGTGGTCCCGCCGGTCTCCAGCCCGGATCGACGCTGAGACGCCGCAGTCGCCCCGGGACGCCGAACTCGAGAGCAAACTGGATGACGCGCTCCGCGACCTCGACTGACCGGCCGGTTGGCCGCCCCGATTCAGGTTTCCGGCCCTGGCATTTCTACATCCTGCTGTCGATGGCCGGCGCGACGGGCGCCGTGATGCTGGCCCGTGACACCCATCCGGCGGCGCTCCTGCTGCTGAGCAGCGCGGTGGTGTCAGCCGGCCTCGTGGGCCTCGCCCTGCACTACGCGCTCGGCGGGTTCTTCGGGTTGGCGGTGCGCGACCGCGAACCCCTTGCCGAGAGCGACCGTGAGGCGCTCGCGCGCGAAAAACTGCTGACGCTTCGCTCGATCAAGGAGCTCGAGTTCGACCGCGAGATGGGCAAAGTCAGCGAGGCGGACTACGAGGACATGGCCGGGCGTCTCCGGGCGCGGGCGATGGCCCTCATCGAAGAACTCGAGCGGCAGCCAGCGCCAGGCCCGAAGCGGCAGAAGGCGCCTGAAGTCGAGCCGGGCACGTGCCGCCAGTGCGGCACGGCAAACGACGGCGACGCGCGGTTCTGCAAGAACTGCGGCACGGCGCTCGGCCGGGAGGGACGCGCATGAGCCGCCTGGCCCGCGTGAGCGTTCTCGCGCTCGTCGCGCTCGTGGCCGCCGCGGCCGGCGCCCTTGCGCAGACGGGCATGCCGAGCCCGAAAGAAATGTCCGGCGTGCCGCTGCCGATGCCCGACGCGCCGGCGGGAACCGTGTCGGTGCGCGTCATCCGCGGCAGCTTCGACACGAACCTCCAGGGCGTATCTGTCGAGTTCATGATCGACGGCGAGCCGAAGACGGTGGTGACTGATGCCGAGGGGCGAGCCGAAGTGAGCGGCCTGCGACCAGGCGCCGTCGTGCAGGCTGTCGCCGTGGTCGACGGTGAGCGGCTCGAGACACAGCGCATCACCATGGCTTCATCGGGCGTCCGCGTGATGCTGGTCGCGACCGATGCCGAGGCGGACGCCGGCGCGGCGGCCGCGGCCGGCGCGCCGGCTGAGCCTGGAATCGTCACGCTCGGACGGGCATCGCGCGTCGTCGCGGAAATGCAGGAGGATCGGCTCACGTTCTTCTACATTCTCGACCTCGTCAATCCGGCGTCGACACCGGTCGACACGGGCGGGCCGTTAATCTTCGAACTTCCGGCCGAGGCGAGGGGCACGACGGTGCTCGAGGGCTCCACGCCGCAGGCGCTGGCCAACGGGCCGCGCGTCACCGTAACCGGGCCGTTCGCACCCGGTACGACGTCCTTCCAGGTGGCGTACGAACTGCCGTACAGCGGCCCGACCGCGCGGATCGAGCAGGTGTGGCCGGCGGCCCTCGAGCAGTTGAATCTGCTCGTTGTCCAGATCGGAGGGCTGACGGTGCGTTCGCCGCAGCTCGCGTCGATGCGCGATGTCCTCGACCAGGGGCAGCCGCTCATCGTCGGGAATGGGCCGGCGATTGCCGCCGGAGCGGCGCTCGTGCTCGAGATCGACGGCCTTCCGTACCACCCCGTGTGGCCTCGGAACACGGCGCTCGCGCTTGCGGTGGCGATTACGGCTGCGGGCCTCTGGGCTGCGTTCGTCCCGGGGGGCCGGCCCGAACGGCGCCAGCGCCGTGCCTGAGCGGGTGCCGCTCGACTTCGATCGCGTCGACGTGGCCAGCGTCTCACGGCGGTACGGGCGCCGCCGGGCTCTGGTTCGCGCGAACCTCACGTTCACGGCCGGAGAGATCGCCGGTCTTTTCGGGCCGAATGGTGCCGGCAAGTCCACACTGCTCGGCATCCTGTCCACGCTCACGGCACCCTCGGAAGGTGAGGTGCGCTACGGCGGCCGCACCGCCTCTGAACTTGGCGACCGGTTGCGGGCGCGCATCGGCGTGCTGGGCCACGACCTGTATCTCTACGGTGATCTCACGGCGCGCGAGAACCTGGCGTTCTTCGGGCGCCTGTACCGGCTGCCGGATCTCGAGGCTCGCGTCGAGCGTGGGTTGGCCGACGCTCGGCTGACGGACCGCGCCGACGACCGCGCCGCGTCCTTTTCGCGGGGCCTGCGGCAGCGGCTCGCGCTCGCCCGTGCGCTCCTGCACGACCCCTGCCTCGTGCTGCTCGATGAGCCATTCACCGGCCTCGACGATGACTCGGTGAGATGGCTGGTAGGGCGCCTGCGGACACTTCAGGCGGCCGGGACGATCGTGGTGATGGCCACCCACGATTTCGAGTCGGCCGACGGCCTGGTCGACAGGCCCGTGTGCCTGCGCGACGGCCGGGCCCGTCTGCTCGGTCCCGGCAGCGGCCGCATTCGGGACCGCTATCGCGCGGCGCTCGCCGAGGACTGGTCGTGACCGACGCCCTGCGGTCAGCCTGGCTCGTGGCTGCCAAGGACTTGCGCGTCGAGCTGCGCAGCCGCGAGCTCATCTACACGACCCTGTTCTTCGCCGTCGCCTGCGTGCTCGTGTTTGCGTTCGCCTTCGGAACGCCGACCGAGGAGACGGCCGCCGGCGTGCTCTGGGTCACCGTCACGTTCTCCGGCACGGTGGCACTCGGCCGCACCTTCGAGCGGGAACGGCAGGGCGAGACGCTGCGCGCGCTGCTTCTGTCTCCGTCTGAGCGCGGGGCAATCTACCTCGGCAAGCTTCTGGGCCTGATGGTGCTGATGACGGGCATCCAGATCGTGCTCGTACCGGTAGTGGCGCTCTTCTTCAGCGCCCCGATCGGGCGGGCGCCGCTGCTGCTCGCGGCGCTGCTCGTCATGGGCACGCTCGGGTTTGCCGCCGTCGGCACCCTGTTCTCGGCGATGCTCTCGCGGGTTCACTCCCGGGACATCCTGCTGCCGGTTCTGCTCTATCCCATTACCGTGCCCGTCGTCATCGCAGGTGTCGAGGGCACGGCTGCGCTCTTCGCGCCCGAGCCGAGCTTTGCCATGGCCGAAACCTGGCTCTCGATGCTGGTATTCTTTGACGCGGTTTTCGTCACGCTCGCACTCTGGACGTTCGGCCCCGTGATGGGCGAATGAGCGAGCAGGGAAGGGGGCAGGGAAGCACGATGCAACGGATGCTGGTTCCGGGGCTTCTGATGGTGGCAGCAGTGCTCTTTGCGTGGGCGCCGTACGCCATCGACGCCGCGCCGTACGAGTCGACGATGGGGCTCGTGCAGAAGATCTTCTACTTCCACGTGCCGTCAGCCATGACCGCGATGCTCTCTGCGTTCGTCTGCGGCATCGCCAGTGCGTTCTATCTCTGGGGGCGGCGGCCCGGCGCGGATCGGGTGGCACTGGCGGCGGCTGAACTGGTCGTCGTCTTCGGCCTGATCGTGCTGGTCACAGGACCCCTGTGGGCGCGCAAGGCCTGGGGCGTGTGGTGGCAGTGGGAGGCGAGGCTCACGATCACGCTCGTCATGTGGATGATCTTCGTGGCCTACCTGCTGCTCCGGCGATTCGGCGGGCCTGGTTCGGAGATCATGGCCGCCGCAGTCGGGCTCTTCGGCATGGTGCTCGTGCCGTTCATCTACTGGTCGGTGAACGTCTGGCGCACGCTGCACCCGACGACCGAGGTGGCGCGTAGCCTGCCGCCGGAGATGGCGGCGCCCTTCCGGCTGGGCATCTTCGCGTTCCTGGTCTTCTACACCGCGTTGCTCCTCGTGCGCGTGCGCCTCGAGCGCAGCCGGGCGGCGCTCGACGAAGCCTTTGTGGCGTTGGAGGATTGACGTGCGCATAGAGAGACTGACAACCCGCGTGCGGGCGATGATCGCCGGCGGCATCCTGACCGCGCTGCCGGCGCTCGCCTGGGCACAGCAGCCGCAGTCGCAATTCGTGCCGGCCGACACGTTGCCGCAGGAGGTGCTGCCGGCGACGCCGTTCGTCTTCGCGGCGTACGCGTTCGTGTGGCTCGCGCTGTTCGTCTACGTGTTTGCGATCTGGCGGCGGCTGGGCCGCGTGGAACGGGAGTTGGCCGACGTGAACGCCAAGTTGGCCAAGCGCAAGCCATGAGCGAGATGTCGGCCAGTCATTTCATCTTCATTCCAGCCGTGCTCGTGGTCGGCGTGATTATCGGGTGGGTCCTGGGATCGCGCGTGGCGCGCGACGCGTACGCGGCGGAGCTGAGGAAGCGGGAAGCCAAGGCCGCCAGAAAGTCCCAGCCCTGATCGACGGGCCTGAACCACAGGCGCGACCCCGGCGCGGTCATTGTCCCCGCGCGAGCCGGTAGGCGAGCCAGGCCGGCAGCCCCTGGTCCAGAATGCGCGACTGCGCGCCGGCGACGTCGTACGCGACGCGACGCAGGCGCACCGTCCTGCGGTCCGTGTCCAGCAGGCCGTAGGCGGCGCGCGGGTCGCCGTCGCGGGGCTGGCCGACCGACCCCACGTTGATGAGCGCCGGCCCTTCGGTCGGCAGGCGGAGCTCGTCGTCTTCGAGGCCAGGCTCGTGCTGCAGGGGATCGCTCGTGTGCGAGAACACCGCGGGTACGTGGGTGTGGCCGAAAAGGCAAATCCGGCCGCTCGCGGCGTTGATCGCGCGCGCCGCGTCGGCCTCGTCGAAGATGTAGTGGTCCTCGTCGAAGGGGGCGCCGTGACAGATTTCGACATCGCCCGTGACCGACATCGGGCCCGTTGCCAGGCCTTCGAGCGTGGCAAGCTGGGCGGGCGAGAGAACCGTGCGCGTCCACTCGATTGAAACGCGCGCCACGTCGTTGAAGAGCTCGGCTGATTCGAGGCCGGCGGCCACCTTGTCGTGATTGCCGCGAATCAGGCCGCCCGGCGTGAGTCCGAGCGTGGCGTCGATGACGAGGTCGGGATCGCCGCCGTACCCAACAAGGTCGCCAAGCACGAGCACGTCGTCGTACCCGAGCGCGAGCGCGTCGCCGAGCACGGCGTCGAGCGCGTGGGCATTCGCATGAATGTCGCTGATGATGAGGTAGCGCACGGCGGCCTGGCCTAGGCAAACGACGGGGGCGCCACGACCGGGGGCAGGCGCCGAATGGCGTCGAGCACCTCATCGACGAGCGCCTCGACAGGGCGATGGGCCGCGGCAATTCGGACGTGCGCGTGCCGGTAGGACTCGGTCCGGGCCGCGTACAGCCGCTCGAGTTGCTCGCGGGTCGTGGCAAGCGGGCGCCGGCCGTCGAGCGGGATGCGCGCGACGAGGTCGTCGAGCGGCACGTCGAGCCACACCGAGGTGCCATCGACATTGATCGCCTCCCGGTTGGCCGGGTCGGCGAACGTGCCGCCGCCGGTTGCGACGACGACGTGGCGGAGCGGCCGCACGATTCGCAGTACTTCCCGCTCGACCGATCGGAAGTAGGGCTCGCCCTGCTGCGCGAAGATGTCGGCGATCGTCCGCCGTTCGCGTGCTTCGATGAGGTCGTCGATGTCCTCGACGGGCCAGCCGAGCCTGGCGCCAAGCGCGCGCGCGAGCGTGCTCTTGCCGCATGCCATGAAGCCCACGAGGTAGATCTTGTCCACAGTCACGGCCGGAGGGCCTCGAGCTGGCGCTGGAAGGATGGGTACGACACGGCCACCACGTCTGCGCCCGTAATGGTAGTCGGTCCGGAGGCTCCAAGTCCCACGAGCGCGAAGGCCATCACGAGGCGATGGTCTCCGGCCGCGTCCGCTACGCCGCCTGCCGGCCGCCGGCCGCCGGAGACGGTAAAGCCGTCAGGCCGCTCCTCGGCCTCGACTCCGAGGGCGCGGAGGCCCGCCACGAGCGCCGTGATGCGGTCGCTCTCCTTCACCCGGAGCTCGGCCGCCCCGGAGACCTCCAGCCCCTGCCCAAGGGCCGCGGCGGCGGCGAGAACCGGCAGCTCGTCGATGAGGTCCGGGACCTCCTCGGGCGCGATCACCAGAGGCCTGGGCGTTTCGTGCTCCACACGGATCGACCCGCGCGGCTCGCCGCACACGTCCGGCCCCGGCTCGATGGTGCAGCGAGTGCCGAGGCGAGCGAGCGCCCCGAGGAAGCCGAGCCGGCGCGGGTTGAGGCAGATGTCCTCTATCGTGACCGACGACCCCGGTAGCGCGGCCGCCGCTGCCGCCCACACGGCCGCCGAGGACGGGTCGCCGGGC
This sequence comes from uncultured Acidobacteriota bacterium, assembly GCA_963752045.1. Lineage (GTDB taxonomy): Bacteria > Acidobacteriota > Vicinamibacteria > Vicinamibacterales > SCN-69-37 > DATKDF01. The sequence goes on from CAVVWN010000008.1 coordinate 1,320,965, forward strand.
ACGTCGAGCGGCGAGTTCGGCGCCCGGAGCGCCTGGCCGCCCGTAATGCTCACGACCCGGCCGTCCGTTTCGCATCGGACGCCGAAGAGGGCGAACGCGCGCTCGGTGTGGTCGCGCGTCGGCGCGGGTTCTTCGACCCTCGTGACGCCCTCCGCGGCCAGGCCCGCCAGGAGAATCGCGCTCTTGACCTGAGCGCTCGCGACGGGCGGCCGCCAGTCGATCGGGTGCAGAGAACCGCCGCCGACGACGAGCGGCGGGCGACCATCGTCCGACGTGATGCGAGCGCCCATGGCCGTGAGCGGATCGATCACCCGGCGCATCGGCCGGCGCCGCAGGGACGCGTCACCGGTGAGGGTGAACGTTCCCGAACACCCGGCGAGAATGCCGGCGAGAAGGCGCATCGTGGTGCCGGAATTGGCGGCGTCGAGAGGGTGCGGCGGCGGCTCGAGGCCGGCTCGGCCGCGTCCCCCTATTCGCACAGAACTGTGATCGCGGCGGTCGATTCCGACGCCGAGCGAGTCGAGGCAGGCGAGGGTGGCCGCGACGTCGGCGCCGGGCGAGAGCCCGGTAATCGTGGTGTCGCCCCCGGCGAGGGCGGCGAGCATCGCGTAGCGGTGCGAGATGGACTTGTCGCCCGGCACGCGCAGCCGGCCCCGCACGAATCGGGCCGGCGTGACCGTAATCGAACGGCCATTCACGGTTTGGACCACGACGTCAACCCCGCGGCGTTGTTGAAGCGCATGACGCATATATGTTACTTACTCCCAGCCGATGGCTCCCGACAGCCACCTCATCCGCCTTCAACTGCCGAGCTCGTTCGAGTTGCTCGACCTCGTCCAGCTCCTGAGCGACCGGTGCTCGACGCTTGCCGGGCTCGACGAGGACACCTCCCACTGGGTCAGCGTGTCCGTTCGCGAATCGGTCATCAATGCCATCAAGCACGGGAACAAGGAAGCGGCCGACAAGCTGGTGACCGTGGCATTCGAACTGACGCCACGCGAGTCGCCATCGGAGTTCGTGGTCGAAGTGCTCGACGAGGGCGATGGATTCGACCCGGACGCGGTGGCCGACCCGCTCGACCCCGCCAACGTCCTCAAGTCGAGCGGGCGCGGCATCTTCTTCATGCGCAGCTTCATGGACGACGTCTCGCTCTCGCGTCGGCCCGAAGGCGGGATGCGCGTGCGGATGAGCAAGAAGATAGCCTGATTGTCGCGCGACCCCCGCTTCCTCTCGACGGCCATCGAGTGCGCGCTTGCCGCCGGCCGCATCCATCGCGCCCACTTCAGGCAGAACGTCGAGATCGAGAAGAAGGGACCGATTGACCTCGTGACGGCGGCGGACCTGGCCGCCGAGCGCGAGATCAGGAGGATCGTGGCCGGCCGCTTTCCCGGGCACGTCGTGCTCGGCGAAGAGGGCGCCGATCCGGGCCGGTCGGCCGAGTGCCGCTGGATCGTCGATCCGCTCGACGGCACGACCAATTTCGCGCACGGCGTGGCGCTCTTCTGCGTGTCGATTGCCCTGGAGATTGCCGGCCGCGTCGAGACGGCCGTCGTCTTCGATCCCGTCGCGGAAGAGCTCTATGCGGCCGAGCGAGACGGCGGGGCGCGGCTCAACGGCCAGCCGATTCACGTGTCGCCGACGACGGCGCTCATCGACGGACTCCTGTGCACCGGGTTCCCCTATTCGGTCCGGGAGGACCTCTCCGCCCACGTCGGTGTGTTTGCCGCCTTCCTCGGCCGCTCGCGCGCCGTTCGCCGGCTTGGCTCGGCCGCGCTCGACCTCTGCTACGTGGCGGCCGGACGGTTCGACGGGTTCTGGGAGGACGGCCTGCACGCTTGGGACGTGGCCGCAGGGGCGCTCGTTGTCCAGGAAGCCGGCGGGCGAGTCACGGACTTCGGCGACGGCCCGCTCGACCTGGATCGCGGGCAGGTGCTCGCCACGAACGGACGCCTGCACGAGACCATGCGCGCCGTGATTGTCGAGGCACGGCAGTCGACGGAAAGAGGGCAGTGAACTCTGCAGGTGACAGCTTCTCCGCAGCCGGACGGGCGGGCTGCGCGTTCGCGCGGATTCCCGCTTGGCATCAATCCTGCTCCCTTGGTTGTCGGGCCTGATAGACGGCCATCGGCGAGGAGAGGGAACATGATGCGGAGACTGATTCAGGCAGGCGGCGGGCTTCTACTCGTGCTGGCGGCGGCCGCTCCGGCCTCGGCGCAGGTGGTCCAGTCGCTCAACGTAGGCGGAGGGTGGGTATGGCCGCGCGGATTCGACTCCCGGGTCGATGGCGACGTGCTCATCGCGAACCTGAGCGACTTCGAACCCTTGCTCTTCGATCTCGACGAGTTCCACGGCGGCCAGGTGTTCGGTGAGTGGAACGTCGCGTTCAGCCCATACGTGGAGGTGTCCGGCGGCTTCAGCTACTACCAGCAGACGGTGCCCAGCGTGTACCGGGACTTGGTGAACGAGAACGGCTTCGAAATCGCCCAGGAGCTCAAGCTGCGCATGATGCCCATCACCGCCATGGTCCGGTTCCTGCCGGTGGGCGACGCGAGCAGTTTCCAGCCGTACGTGGGCGCGGGGCTTGCGATCGTCAACTGGCGCTACAGCGAGGCCGGCGAGTTTGTCGATACCTTCGACTACAGCGTCTTTGCGGCGCGGTATGTCGAGTCGTCCACCGACCTCGGGGCGGTCTTCGCCCTTGGTGCGCGGATTCCCATCGATGGTGACATCTACGGGTTGACGCTCGAATACCGCTACCAGTGGGCACAGGGCGATACCGGCGGGATCGAGAACGGGTTCCTGGGCGACAAGATCGATCTCAACGTCGGCAGCTTCAACATCGGCTTCCTGATCCGCTTCTGAGCGCGGCGAACGGGCGCCAGGCCCGAGATGTATAATCGACGAGCCGTCGGCCGGAAAGGCGCGACATGGGCGCGCCTTTCGAATGCAACTGCTGACCGACATCTTCCGAAACCTGTATGCGGGCGTCCGGGTCTTTGCCGACCAGTTCGGCGGGCCCGGCCTCGCCGTGGTGGCGCTGCTCGATTCGTCGCTACTGTCGCTCCCCGAGGTCAATGACGCGCTGGTCGTGATGCTGGCGCTCCAGCAGCCGGCCTCCTGGTGGTACTACGCCGGGTTCACCACGGCCGGATCGGTCGGCGGCTGCTATCTGCTCTACCGCATCGGCCGGTCCGGCGGTGAAGCCTTGCTCGCGCGCCGCTTCAGGCGCGCGGAGATCGAGCGTGGTCTCTCGGCTTTTCGGCGATTCGGCCCTCTGGCGCTCATCGTGCCGTCGATGCTGCCGCCGCCGGTACCGTTCAAGGTCTTCGTGCTCCTCGCGGGCGCGTCGGGCGTGCGCACCCGGACGTTCCTCCTGTCTGTGGTCGTGGGCCGTGGGACCCGCTACCTCGGGCAGGCCTTCCTCGCCCAGCGCTACGGGCCCCAGGCGCGCGACATGGTTGCCGCCCACCTGCCCGGCGTCGTGGCCGGCCTGGTACTGGCCGTGGCGGTTGCCGGCCTGGCGGCGGTGTTGTGGCAGCGGTCGCGCCACGGCGTAGAATGTGGCCTCGATACCCGTGACGCCTGACCTTTCCGTCGTCATCCCCGTGTTCAATGAAGAGGCGAACGTCGAGCCGCTTTATCGCGAGCTGACGTCGACGCTCGAGACCCTCGGGAAACCCTACGAGCTCATCTTCGTCGACGACGGCAGCACCGACGGCACGTTTGGCGTGCTCGAGAGGCTCCACGAGGGCGACGGCCGGTTGCGCGTGATCCAGTTCCGCCGCAACTTCGGCCAGACGGCGGCCTTTGCGGCCGGGTTTGCGGCCGCGCACGGGCGGCTCATCGCCACGTCGGACGGCGACCTGCAGAACGACCCCAGGGACATTCCCCGCCTGGCCGCGCGAATCGACGAGGGCTACGACGTGGTGTGCGGCTGGCGAAAGGAACGGAAGGACCCGTTCATCAGCCGGCGTCTGCCGTCGATGCTGGCCAACCGCCTGATCTCGTGGTCGACCGGTGTCTATCTGAACGACTACGGGTGTTCGCTGAAGGTGTTCCGGTCCGAGGTCGTCAAGCCGCTGCGGCTCTACGGCGAGCTGCACCGGTTCCTGCCGGCGCTCGCGAGCGAGCAGGGTGTGCGGATTGCCGAAGAGCCAGTCAATCACCGCGCCCGAAGGCACGGCCGATCCAAGTACGGCATCGGCCGGACGATGCGGGTGATTCTCGACCTGATGACGGTGAAATTCCTGCTGAGTTACTCGACGCGCCCGCTGCAGATCTTCGGGCTCGTCGGTATTCCGATGGGCATCGTGGGCGGCTCGATCCTCGGCTACCTCGGCGTGATGCGCATCCTGGGCCTGACCTCGCTCAACGAGCGAATGCCGCTCGTGACGCTGGGAATGCTGCTCGTCTTCATCGGCCTGCAGTTCATCACGCTCGGCCTCATCGCCGAGCTGCAGGCGCGCACCTACCACGAGTCGCAGAACAAGCCCGTGTACGCGATACGCCGCGTGCTCGGAGGTTCGGAGGCCCCGGGCACATGACGCGTCGGCATGGCCCCCGTCCCGGCGTGCGCGCGGTGCTCTTCGGTGCGGTGGTCCTCTCCGCGTGCGGTTCGCCGACCACGCCGACGCCGCCCCCGACGCAACCGCCAACACCTCCGCCGGCCAACAACGCTCCTGTCGTTCAGTCGGTCGTGGCGTCGGTGACGACGCGCACGGAGGTGGACACGGACGTGACGGTGACCGTGACCGTGACGGATGCCGAGACGAACGTCGATGCGCTGGGATACGTCTGGACCGCAACGGCGGGGACGTTCGCCGGAACCGGTCGCTCCGTCACATGGCGGCTGCCCAGGGGCGCGGCGACGACGCCTCAGAACATCACGTTGTCGGTGGCCGTGACCGAGCCCTATCAGACACTCGAGAACGGCGTCATCGTCAACCGGCAGCACCGCGTGGAGAGCGCCGCTGCGCCCTTCCGGGTTCATGATTCCGCCGCGGAGGTCGAGAGCCTGGCGATGACGTTCCTGCGCAACTTCGCCGACAACACCGTCTCGCCGGCGACGTGCGTGAAGGACTTTTCGGATAGTTGTCCGGGCAAGGAGGCCGAGCAGGCAGACATCGAGGGAGTCAGGCGCGCCCGGTTTGTCACGAGCTCGTCTCTCGCCTTCCAGTCCGTGGCGTTCAACGCGGCGAGGACACAGGCGGACGCGTCGGTGGACTGCCGGTTCGACTCAACCGTCATCCAGAAGATCGATGCCAATGATCCGTACGGGCCCGGCGACCGAGTCACGGCGGACGGGGAGTGCGAGCTTGGCGTGATCTACGAAGCGGGCCTGTGGAAGCTCTGCACGAGCAGTTTCGATGGCGACGAGGTGAAGCTGCCGTCGCTGGCCGCCGAGCGGCCCCGGCGCGGCATCGCACGCGCGCTCTTCGGCTACGGTCGGTAGCGCGCGGCGGACGCCGGCGCCGCTTCCACTTCGAACTTCGCCTTGATCGCCTCGAGGTACAGCATCGCGAGCAGCTCGTTGCCAGCTTCGCTGATGTGCAGGCCGTCGGGCGTGATGTACTGCTCGGTGAGCTGCGGGTAGATGTCGACGAGCGTTGCGCCTTCCTTGCCGGCTATCCGTGCCACGGTCTCGTTGTAGGGCACGACTTCGTCGACCGACGAGGCGCGGCGGCCGTCCTCCACCTGGCGAGGAAGCGTCGAGAGGAACACCGTGAGGCCCCGGGCGCGCGCCGCCTTGACGAGCTCCTCGAGCGCGTCGGCCGTCGAGCTGATCGAGGCGCCGCCGTTCAGATCGTTCACGCCCGTCATGATGATGATGGCCTGCGGCGTGAGTTGCTCGATGAGGTCCAGCATCCGCGACAGGCCCTCCGAAGCTCGCTCGCCGCCCTTGCCCCCGTTGAAGACCTTGACCTCCTGCGCCGTGTAGCGGGCGGTGACGAGCGCCTGCAACTTGGCCGGATACGACGTGGCCACGCCGGGCGTGGACGGGTCGTGGAAGCCCGGCAGAAGGACCGGTTCGAAGATGCCGGTCGACTCGCCCTCGGTGAGGCTGTCGCCGAAGGCCAGGATGCGGCCGATCGAGAGGCCCGGCGGCGGGGGTGGCGGCGGTGGTGGCGGCTGCGGCGTGGGCACCGGCGTGACTGGGGGTTGTGGCGCCGGCGAGGGTGCCGTGGGGTTGCTGCCGCAGGCCGCGAGGGCGGCGAGGGCCATCACCACGGCCAGCCATGCGAATGAGGGACTCCGAAGGCGAAACACGACCTCACAGTTTGCCGGAATGCGGTCTGGACGCGCAAGCGGCTTGGCTTCGCTCCGGACCGGCCGGTAGAATAGCCGCGGTTGCTCGGCCCCTCAGATCCTCGACATGCCTGTTGATCGCGTCGCCGATCGCCCGTTGCACATTCTCCACGTCTGCGATCACCTGGGTTGGGAGGGGTCGCGCATGCACGGCGTCAAGCGCCTCTTTGGGTGGATGATTCCGCGCTTCGACCCCGCGCGGTTCAAGGTGTCGCTCGTGAGCCTCCGGAAGCGGGACCTGTCGGAGGAAACGCTCGACGCACTGGGCATCGACATCACGTACCTCGAGAAGTCGAAGTTCGATCCCCGCACGTGGCCCGCCCTGCAGCGCATCGTGGACGAAAAAGAGATCGACGTCCTGCACCTGCACGGCTACGGCGCCACGACCTTCGGGCGTCTGGTCGGGGCGTGGAAACGGCTGCCGGTCGTGGTGCACGAGCACGCCAACCTCACCGACACGCCCTGGTTCCAGAAGGTCGCCGATCGGCTGCTCGAGCCCTACACGGACATCGCCATCGCGGTCTCGGAGAGCACGGCGGAGTTCGTCCGGCGCGCCCGGCTGGTTCGGCCCGAGCGCGTGAAGGTGGTTTATCTCGGCGCGCCGCTCGACGAGTTCAGCGCACCGCGGACGGCCGGCGATGTTGCCGCCACGCGGGCCGAGATCGGAGCGCGCCCGGACGACTTCGTGGTCGGGACCGTCACGCGCCTGCACGATTCGAAGGGGAATGAGTACCTGGTCGATGCGGCCGCGACAGTGGTGCGCGAGCGCCCTCAGGCGAAGTTCTTTCTGTTCGGCGAGGGACCGTTGCGTTCGACGCTCGAAGCGCGGGCCGCGGCGCTCGGTCTGGGCGACCGCTTCGTCTTCGGTGGGTTCGTCAAGGACGTGGCCGCCGTGCTCTGGGCGTTCGACCTGTCGGTGTTTCCGTCGCTCTGGGAAGGGACGCCGCTCACGGTCTTCGAGGCAATGGCCGCGCGACGCCCAATCGTGGCCACCGATGCCGACGGGCTCCTCGACGTGCTTAGCGACGGACGGGACGCGCGCATCGTGCCGAAACGGGACGCGGATGCCCTCGCCCGGGCGATCGTCACCCTCATCGACGACCCGGGTGAACGGGCGCGGCTCGCCTCCGAGGCGGCGCGGACGTCGGCCGAATACGACATCACCGCCTTCGTGCGCAAGATGGAACAGCTGTACGTCATCCTGCACCGCGAGTCGCGCGCGCGGAAACGCCGGATAGCCGAGACGGTGGACCTGTCCTTCCTCGCCCGAAGGGTCCCGGCATGACGACCTCCGGGGAGGCCGCCCGCCGCCGGGCCGGCTGGCTCGGTGCGTTCCTCGTGGCGCTGGTCTACGGCGGGCTGGCTCTGAATGTCGACGTGCCGGCGGCCGCCGGCGGCATCTTCAGCGACGAGGCCACCTACTACCTCATGGGCCACAGCCTTGCGGCCGATGGCGACCTCGAGTACCGGCGCGAGGACCTCGAACGCGTCTGGAGCGAGTTCCCGAGCGGTCCGGCTGGCGTGTTCCTCAAGCGGGGCACGGACGTCACGGGCGTCGCCGTCACGGCGACGCCGCCGTTTGTCACGTTCCCCGGCGTGCCGGACCCGGATCGCACGCGGCTCTACTACGGCAAGTCGTTCATCTACCCGCTCGTGGCCGCGCCGCTCGTGTGGCTGTTCGGGACGAGTGGCTTCCTCCTGCTGAACGCGCTGCTGCTCGCGGCGGCCTTCCTCATCGCGTACAGCGTGTCGAGTCGGATGTCAGGCGCCACAAACGGCTTCCTGCTCGCATCGGCTTTCGTCTTTGCGACGGTCGTGCCCGTGTACGCCGTGTGGATCACGCCGGAGCTGTTCAACTTCGTGCTCGGGTTGTGGGCGTATTCCCTGTGGCTGGGGAAATACGTGTCCGGGCCGGCTGAAGCCGGCCCCTCCAGCACCGGGATGCAGGAGGGGCGGGCTTCAGCGCGCCCAGCCGAACAGCAGGACGGCCGGGCTTCAGCCCGCCCTGCCGACGACCCACGCGGGGCGGCCAGCGACCTGTTCGCCGCGGCGATCATCGGCGTGGCGACCTTTTCGAAGGTCACAAGCGTGCTCCTGGTGGTGCCGATGGTGGCCTGGCACCTGTATCGCCGTGAGTGGCGGCGGGCCCTGCTGTCGGGTGTGGCTTGTGGCCTGGTCGCCGCGGCGCTCTTTGGCGCCAATGTCGTGGTGAGCGGCGAATGGAACTACCAGGGCGGGGAGCGCCGCACCTGCTACGGCACGTTTCCATTCCAGCAGGGCGAGGCCGGCCTCGAAGTGTGCGACGAGCGCGCGCGTAACGAGGCGCTCGGAAACGTGATCTTCGACGAGGACGTGTTCTGGTCGAACCTCCGAGCCAATCTGGGGTACTTCTTCGTCGGCCGTAACTCGGGACTCGTCGCGTACTTCTTCCCGGCCGTGTTCGGCATGGTGGCGCTCGCGTTCGCAGGGCGGCGGCGCCAGGTCTGGCAGTGGTTCGTCCTCGGCGGCGTCCTGCTGCAGATCCTGCTGTTCGTGATCTCGCTGCCCAACACCTACTTCGGCGGCGGCGGATCGGTCGGGAATCGGTACTTCATGGGCGTGTACGGTGTGTGCCTGTTTCTGCTGCCACCCGTGCGGTCGCGAGTCGCGGCGCTCGTGCCCTGGCTCGTCGGCGCGGCTTTCATGGCGGGCCTCGTGTTGATGCCGTTCCGCACGTCGCTGCGCCCCTTCGAGCACCAGAAGGCCGGGCTGTTCCGCCTGTTGCCCGTCGAGCTCACGAACATCAACGATCTGCCGCTCATGAACCAGCGGGAGCGGAACTTCTGGTGGGGCGACAACGCGGAGCTCGGTTACCCCGGCTTTCAGATCTTCTACCTTGACGACAATTCGTACCTGCAGGAAGCCGACAGGCTGAGCCTCTGGATTCGCGGCGGCAGCCGGGCGGAGTGGATCGTGAGAACCGTCGACGCGGTCAGCCGGTTGCGCCTGCACCTGCGGGCCGGGCCGGTGCCGACGTCGGTGACCGTGCGCGCGGGCGGAAAGACGCAGAGCGTCGACCTCGACGCCGGAGCCGACGCGGTGCTGCTCTTCGACCTTCCTCCGGGGTTTCCCTACAAGCACGAACGGCCGGTCGAGAGCCCGGGCCCGACCTACGCCTGGGTGGTCTCCGTGTCGAGCACGGGCGGCTTCACGCCCGCCCTCTTCGAGCCCGGCTCGCCCGACGTGCGGTTTCTCGGCGTCCTGGTGACGCCGTACGTCGTCCCATGAAGCGGCAGACCCTCGCGGCCGTGGTCGTGGGTTGCGTGCTGGCCGCCTGGCTCACGTACCCGACGATCGTGCACCCGGGGTCGATGGCGAGGGTCGATACCAACGACGGGCGCTTCAGCGTGTGGAACGTCGCGTGGGTCGCGCACGCCCTCACCACGGATCCGGGGCGCCTGTTCGACGCGAACATCTTCTACCCGCATACCGGAACGCTGGCCTATTCGGAAGCAAACCTCGTGGCAGGACTGCTGGCCACTCCGGTCTACGCACTCGGCAGAAACCCGGTGGCCGCGCACAACGTCGTGGTCTACGCGGCCTTCGTCTTCTCGTTTGTCGCGATGTGGGCGCTCGTGCGCCGCCTGACGGGCGACGGCCTGGCGGGGTTCGTCTCGGCCACGGCCTACGCGTTCGCACCGTTCGTGTCGGCGAGGACGGCGCACATCCAGCTGCTCATGGTCTTCGTGTTTCCGGTCGTCATGCTGGCGTTTCATCGGTTTGCCGATGAGCCAGGCACGCGGCGCGGCGCCGCGCTCGGGGCGGCCCTGGCGCTTGCGGCCCTCGCGTGCGGCTACTACGGCATCTTCGCGGGACTTGCCGTGGGCCTGGCCGGCGTCTGGTTCGCCTTTGGCCGGCTGGCGGTGATTCGCTACGGCGCAGGCCTCTTCGTGGCGCTCGTCGTGGCTGCCGTCATCGTCTTTCCGGTGTTCGTGCCGTACATGGAGTTGCGATCGGCCACCGGAACCCGTACGCAGCTCGACGTCGAGGAACTCCGGTCCTACTCGGCCGACGCCCGCGCGTACATCACCTCGCCGGCCGGCGCGCATCAGTGGTTGCTCACGCTCTTTGGACAGGGGCGTGAGGTCCTGTTTCCCGGCTTCGTCGTCACGCTGGCGGCACTTGCGGCGGCGACGTACCGTCGCCGGGAGGACGGTGAGGCAGTCACGGCAGCGACTGCGCCGGCCGGGGGCCGCTCATCCACGTCCGTGCTGCCCGGGGCCGTCGGGCCGGAGGAACTGGCCGAGAGCAGTTGGTTCGGCACTCGAGACGTGAGCGCACCGAGTCCGCCTGGTGCCACGATCGGATTCTACGTGGCCCTCGCTTTTCTGGCGGTCTGGGCGTCGTTCGGGCCGGATGGCGGGCTGTACATGTGGCTGTCGGACCTGCTGCCTGTCATGTCGTTCCTGCGCGCGCCGGCGCGCTTCGGCATCGTCGTGGTGTTCGCGCTGGCCGTGCTCGCCGGCTACGGCGTGAGCGCCCTGCTGCCCATGCGGCGGAGGGGACTGGTGGTGGCCGTGCTGACGCTCGCGACGGCCCTCGAGGTGTCGGCCGCCCCGTGGCCGCTGCGGCCGGTTCCACCAGTGTCAGCCGCGCATCGCATGCTGGCGGAACTGCCTCCGGGACCCGTCGTCGAGTTTCACTTCCCGTACCAGCCAGCCGACCTGCACCAGCACGCGCGGTACATGTTCCGGTCCATGTGGCATTGGCAGCCGCTCGTCAACGGCTACAGCGACTACATCCCGCCCGACTTCCGGGAGATCATGGTACCCATCAACGGATTTCCGGATGCGGCGTCGTTCCGGATCCTGGAGGAGCGGAACGTCCGCTACGTGACGTTCGACATGGAGACGTACGGGCCGGAAGCGCGAGCCGTGCTCATGTCGCGCTTTCCGGCCTATCGTGCCTATCTGCGCCCGCTCGTCGAGACCGGCGATATCTGGCTCTACGAGATTGTCGATTACCCGTGACGTCGCCTGGAAGATCGCGATTTCCGGGTTGGCCTTGTCGAGGTTCGTGAACGGGTCTTCGACGCGATCGGTGAAACGCCCGGTCCAGGCGAACGCCGTGCCTCTCAGTGGATTCTTGTATCGGAAGACCTCACGATACGCGCCCGTGCCGCGCTCGAGCCATTCGAGCCAGAGCCGGCGGGGCGTGCCGGTCTCGAATCGCGCCACCCACTCGGTGTTGACGACGATGAAGTCGGGTCGGGCGAGGGCGGTGGCCTCGATGGTCGGCGTGAGCAGGACCGTGTCGTGCGCGTCGAGGCGCGGCAGGTACAGGGTGAGGCCCGCGTAGCCGACGACGGCGCCGTCGTCGACGTGTTCGGCGAGCCACGCCTCAGCCGCATAGCGGGAGTCGCCGACGAGCAGGGCGTCGACCGAGACCGTTCGCCAGATCAGAAGGACCAGCGCGAGCGTGATGAGCGCGCGCGCGAAGACGCGCGCGTGCTGCGCCGTGAACAACCGGTGCGCGCCCGCAGCCGCAACCGGTGCGAGGAGCAGGACGGCCGGCATCACGAAACGGTCGTACACGTAGCCGGCAGGAACGATGAATGTGGCGAAGTAGGACAGCACGGCGAGACCGAGCCAAGCCGGCGGTCTGGTCTGCCGGTTCGTGAGCGCCGCGACGAGCATCAGGCCGCCACCCCATCCGGCGCTGAATGCCACGCACCGCCACGTGGCCGCGGCGAGGTCGGCGACTCCGGCCGGCGTCATCGCGTACATGCGGTAGTTGGCGCTGGCAGGGCCAATGACGGCCTGCACGTGTGCGATGAGGCCGGAGGGGTTGAGAAATGCGTTGTGAGCGACGAGAAACGTCGCAGCCGCCGCGCCGGCCGAGAGCGCTCCGTAGCCAAACCGCCTGGTGCGCCAGGCGAGGTGCGCGGCCGGCAGAAGGTAGAAGCCATACGCCTGGTCCTTGGTCGCGATCGCCAGGGCGGCGGCCACGCCGAAACCGACGAAGTCACGGAGTCGACCCTCCCCGTGCGCTCGAACGAGCAGCACGAAGGAGAGCATCACCCAGAACGTGTACGGCACGTCGAGGTTGGACGTCTTCGCGTAGTAGGCCAGGGGCAGGGAGGTTGCCGTCACGAGCACGGCCAGCCACTGGGGCGTGGCAGGCCGGAGCAGGCGAGCGAGCAGGCCGGCAAGCGTGAGGCAGCCCATCGCCATGACGAGGCTCACGAGCCTGAACTGGACCATCAGGATGTCATCGGTCTTTACGCCGGCGGCGACGAGGTCCAGGCGCTCGGCCACAAGGGCTGGGGCGGCCGCGAGGGCGAGCACCGCAAAGTGGAACGGCGGGTACTTGTCGTGCCAGCCGCCGGCGAACCGCTGGCTCACGGCCTGTCGCACGGCCGGAGGGTCGATTTCGTCCGGAGCCCAACTCGGTCCGGGGAGACCCCAGGTGAGGCCGAGGCCGAAGACGACAAGGGCCGCGAGGAGCACGAGCCGGGTCGACCAATCTCCCGCGAGCGTCCCCGCTCCGACGGCCAACCTGAGGAGCCGGCCCGCCGCCACCGTCAGTGCGCCAAGCCAGGCAACGGACGTGACTGCGATGAGCGCCGCGTTCACGGCCGGTGCCTCACCCGTCGGCGCGCCGCGATCCCCTCGCGAGGTACACGACGGCGCCGCTCGTCGAGAACAGCATGATCAGGACTGCGCCGAGAAAGGACAGGGCGAGGGCCGATTCGAGGCTGAGGCCGAGCCGGGTGAAGTAGAAGCCGAACGTGGCTTCGCGGACGCCGAAGCCGTTGACCGAGATGGGCAGCATCTGCATCACGAACGACAGCGGCACGACGAGGCCAAGATGGGAAAGGGCGACATCGATGTGGAGCCCGCGCGCGATGAGGGCGTAGAAGAGCACGAGGATGCCTTGCACGAGGATCGCGCCGGCAAAACAACCGATCAGCTTGCCGGGCGACTCCCGGAACTTCGCGAGGCCGCCGACCAGCCGGCCGATGCGCTCGGACACCCACTCCTGATGGATGACGCGGAGGGGGCCGAGCAGGCGGCCAACCAGGTCGGCGCGCATGATGGCGACGCCGGTGGCGACGGCGCCGGCGAAGAGCATGGCCCACAGGACGCTCGGGCCGAGCGGGCCGACGACCTGGCTGGCCGTGGCCGCGCCGGTGGCCCCGAGCGCCGCCACGAAGAGCAGGCCGAGCAGGCCGAGACCCCGGTCGAGCAGCACGATCGTGGTGGCGATGGTCTTCGAGCCGGCCGCTCGGGCGGTGTCGGTCACCCGGATCACGTCGCCGCCGATGTTCGACGGCAGAAAGTTGTTGAAGAACGTGGCGACGAGGAAGGAGTTGGTGAGCGCGCCGAGGCGCATGTCGACGTGCTGGGCCCGGAGCAGCAGGTCCCACCGCCATGCACTCAGCAGGATCATGACGAGGTAACTGCCGAGGGCGGCGGCCAGCCACGCCGCTGAGGCTTCGCGCGCCGTCTGCCAGAGCAGGGCGAGGTCGACACGGCTGAGCAGGAGGTAGAGCAGGCCCCCGCTCGTGAGAATCTTTACAGCCCAGACGAGGATGGTTCGCCCTGTCCGGTGTCGTGGCGCAGCCGGAGTGTCCGCCATGGTGTCTGCACGGGAGACAGCGGTCGGCCCCGGGCGGCGTAGTGTAGCATGTAGCCTTCGTGACACTGCCCGCGCGATCGGGCCTCCTGCATGCACATCCTGATGATCGCGCCCGAGCCGTTCTTCGAGCCACGGGGCACACCGTTTTCGGAGTTCCATCGCATCCGCGCGCTGACCACTCTGGGTCACACGGTTGATCTCGTCACCTATCCTTTCGGGCGGGACGTGGACCTGCCGGGCCTGCGAATCTTCAGATGTGCGCGTCCTCCCTTCATGCGCAGGATTGGCATCGGCCCGTCGTGGGCGAAGGTGCCACTCGACGCGGCGCTCGCCTGGACGGCGCTCCGGCGCGCGCTCGCCACGACGTACGACGCGGTGCACTCGCACGAAGAAGGGGGCGTCATCGGCGTGGTCCTGGCAAGGTGGCTCGGCGTGCCGCACCTGTACGACATGCACTCGAGCCTGCCGCAGCAGGTCGCCAACTTCGACTATTCGAGCGGCGGCTGGCTCGCCCGCGTGCTCGGCTGGTTCGAGCGGCTCATGATCAGGCGATCCGCAGCCGTGATCGTCATCTGTCCGGACCTCGAGCTCACCGTCCGGGAGATCGACGCGGCGGTGCCCGTGGTGCTCATCGAGAACGCCCCGGGCTCGGGCAGCGCGCCCGAGGAGGGCACCGGCCGGGCGGTCCGGGGATCGCTGGGACTTGACGACGATGTGCCCGTGATTCTCTACACGGGGACGTTCGAGGCCTATCAGGGGCTCGGCCTGCTGTTCGACGCGTTTGCGATCGTCGCCGAGCGGCGGCCGGACGCGAGGCTCGTGCTCGTGGGCGGCGAGCCGGCACAGGTGGACGCCGCCCGAGAGCGCGTGGCGGCCGGCTGGAGCGACCGCGTGCTCTTCACCGGGCAGCGGCCAGCCGAGGAGGTCCCGGCGTACCTCGATGCGGCCACGCTGCTCGTGTCTCCGCGCTCGACCGGCACGAATACGCCACTGAAGATCTACCAGTATCTGCGCTCGGGCCGCCCGATTGTCGCGACGCGGCTGCGGACGCACACCCAGGTGCTCTCGGATGAAACGGCGTTTCTTGCGGAGCCGACGCCGCAGGCCTTCGCCGAAGCGGTGCTGCGGGCGCTCGACGACCCCGGGCGGGCTGCGCGTATCGGCGCCGAGGCGCGGAGGCTGGCCAACGAGAAGTACACCGACGAAGCGTTCATGTCCAAGACGGCGCGCGTCGTGGGCGTGCTCGCGTCGGCGCGCCGAGGCGTGTCTCACGAGGGCGCGTCATGACGCCGGACACCGAGCGTCCGGAGGACCCGCGCGGTCACTACAGCTACCGCCACTACGCGAACCGCCAGGTGGCCGAAGGGTTCGACGCCCTGCGTTTCGGTGGCCCGATTGGCCGCCATCTGGCCGACACCCAGGCCGCGATCCTGCGCGACGCGCTGGCGCCGCTCGATGAGCGGTCGGTTCTCGACGTCGGAACTGGTACCGGCAGGGCTGCCGTCGAGCTCGCGCTTGGCGGCGCGCGCGTCATCGGCGTGGACGCGTCGATGGAGATGCTCGAGGTGGCCCGCGTGCGGGCGCAGGACGCCGGTGTGGCGATCCGGTTGGGGCAGTCCGACGCGCACGACCTGCCGTTCAGGGACCGGAGCGTGGACGGCGCCGTGAGCCTGCGCGTGCTGATGCACGCCATCGACTGGCGCCGGTGCGTGGCGGAACTCTGCCGGGTGTCTCGCTGGCGGGTGGTCGTCGACTTTCCCGCCGCCCTGAGTTTTGCTGCGCTCGAGAGCGGCGCGCGACACCTGGCGAAGGGCATCGGCAGGCCAGTCGAGGCCTATCGGGTCATGCGCGAATCGGACGTCGCGCGTGCCTTCGCCGCGGCGGGCTTTCGTGTCGTTGATGTCCGTCGGCAGTTCGTGCTGCCGATCGCCGCGCACAAGGCGGTGGGCAGCCTGTCCGTGACCCGAGCGGTTGAGGGAGCGCTTGCCGCCGCAGGACTGCTTCGGGCACTCGGTTCGCCGGTGACGATGGTGGCCGAGCGATGACCGTTCTCGTGACCGGAGCGACGGGCTTCACCGGAGGGCATCTCGCCCGCTATCTCGCCGCGCGCGGTGCCCGCGTGCGGGCGCTCGTCCGGGACCTGGGCCGGGCCGATGATCTGCGGGTTCCCGGCGTTGATGTCGTCGCCGGTGACCTGACGGACTCGTCCAGCCTGCGGCAGGCGATCGAGGGAGTCGACGTCGTCTACAACATCGCGGCGCTCTACCGCGAAGCAGGGTTACCGGCATCGACCTACCGTGCCGTCAATGCCGAGGCGGTTGCCACGATCGTGGCGCTTGCGGCCGAGGCTGGTGTGCGCCGCGTCGTGCACTGCAGCACCGTGGGCGTGCACGGCGACATCGAGCATCCACCCGCCAATGAAGACGCGCCGCTCAATCCGGGCGACGTCTACCAGGAGACGAAGGTGGAAGGCGAGCGGCTGGGCCGCGAGGCCGCCGCCCGTACGGGAATGGACCTCGTGATCGCCCGGCCGAGCGGTATCTATGGTCCTGGAGACCGGCGCCTGTTCAAGGTCTTCGGCAAGGTCGCCACGCGCCGCTTCGTGATGCTGGGGCCAGGGCGCAACTTCTACCACATCACCTACATCGACGATCTCTGTGAAGGCTTTCGGCTGTGCGGGACGGTGCCGGAGGCGGCCGGACGCATCTACATCCTCGCCGGGGCCGAGGTGACGACGCTGGCGGAACTGATCGCGATTACGGCCGACGTGGCCGGCGTTCGTCCGCCGGGCATCCGGCTGCCGGTGTGGCCTGTGTGGCTCGCCGGTGCGGTGTGCGAGGGCGTGTGTCGGCCGTTTGGGATCTCGCCGCCGATCTACCGCCGGCGTGTAGACTTCTTCCGGAAGAGCCGGGCGTTCGACATCAGTCGAGCGAAGGTGGAGCTGGGCTTTCGTCCGAGCGTGAGCCTTCGCGACGGCATCGGCCGCACACTGGAGTGGTACCGTGAGCACGGATGGATCTGAGGCACCGCCCGCCCGGGAAATCCCCAGGGCTCAGGAGCAGCTCTTCGCGACCGGCGGGGCGCGCGCCAAGTACTCGGCCCTGGTGGTGGGACGCCCGGGGCTGGGCGCGCTCGTCGGCTATGAGCTGGTGGTGCTACTGACCCAGGCGGTGCCGGGCGCCCTGGGCCTGGCGCTCCGCAAGGTTGCGTACCCGTGGCTGCTCGGCGCGTGCGGCCGAAATGTGGTCTTTGGTCAGAATGTCGTGCTGAGGCACCCGCACAAGATCCGGATTGGCGACAACGTCGCGATCGACGATCACTGCCTCCTCGATGCCAAGGGCACGACCAATGCCGGCATCACGATCGGCAGCGGCGTGTTCATCGGGCGCAACACGATCGTCTCGTGCAAGAACGGCGATGTCGAGATCGGAGATGGCGCGAACATCGGGTTCAACTGCGAAGTGTTTTCGGCGAGTCGCGTGCGGATCGGCGCGCGCACGCTCGTGGCGGCCTACACCTACTTCGTGGGCGGCGACCACGAGTGGGCCGACCGCGATCGGCCCGTGATCGAGCAGTCGCGTCGCTCGGCGGGCATCGACGTCGGCGAGGGCGCCTGGATCGGATCGGGGGTGACCGTCCTCGACGGCGTGACGATTGGGGACCGTGCGGTCGTTGGCGCGGGTGCGGTCGTGCGGGAGGCCGTGCCGGCCGGCGCGACGGCCGCCGGCGTGCCGGCGCGCCTGATTGGCGGCGGGCAGCAGTCCTGACGAGATGGCGACGATTGCCATCGTGACATCGGCGCCGCCGCTCACCGAGGGCGGCCATCTCGTGGTGGCGCGCGCGCTCGAGCGCGCGCTCATCGATGCCGGCCACCGCGCGGGCATCGTGACGACGCCCTCGAATCGGTTTGGCCGGCAGGCGAGCGCGTATCTGGCGACCTGGCTCACCGACGTCGGCATGACCGGCAACGGCGAACCGGTTGACCAGGTCATCAGCCTGCGCTTTCCGAGCTACGCGGTCCGGCACCCACGGCACGTGTGCTGGCTCAACCACACGATGCGTGAGTACTACGATTTGTGGGACACGTTCCACGCCGGGCTCTCGACCCGTGGCAGGCTGAAGGAGGCCGTGCGGCGCCGGCTGATTCACGGCGCGGACAGCTACCTGCTGCGACGGCGTGTCGGGACGGTGTTCGCCCAGTCGAACACCGTCAAGGAGCGCCTGGCGAAGTGGAATCGAGTGCAGGCGGAGGTGCTGTATCCGCCGGCGCCGCCGCGGCCGTACCGCTGTGATGGCTACGGCGACTTCGTGCTGTTCACCTCCAGGCTCGCGCCGCTCAAGCGCGCCGACCTGGTGTTGCGGGCGCTCGCCGAGCCGGCGGCCTCTGGCGTTCGGTGTGTCCTCGCCGGCGACGGCGAGGAGCGGGCGAAGCTCGAGACGTTGGCGCGTTCGCTCGGGATCGGCGGGCGAGTCGAGTTTGCGGGTCACGTGTCGGACACGCGCCTCGTGGACCTGCTCGCCCGGTGCCGGGCCGTCGTGTTCCCTCCGTACGCGGAGGACTATGGCTTTGTGACCGTCGAGGCCTTCGCGTCGTCCAAGCCTGTCGTAACCTGCAGAGACAGCGGCGGCCCGGCGGAGCTCGTCGTCGACGGCGCGAATGGCCTGGTGACGGCGCCTGATCCAGCCGCGTTGGCCGGGGGCCTGGGTGCGGTGATGACCAGGGCGGGACTGGCCGAGCGGCTCGGTCAGGAAGCGCGGCAATCGGCCGACCGGCTCAGCTGGGCACGGACGGTCGAGAAGCTCGTGATCGTCTGAGGGCAGCGTGGAAGTGAGGATGTTCTCAAAGGCGGAGGTGCTGTGAGCTATCGATCGCCACTCGAAGCGAGGATCGCCAAGCGGGTCACGCAGGCCATTACCGAGTTCAACCTGATCGAGGATGGCGACCGCGTCATGGTGGGGCTTTCCGGCGGGAAGGACAGCTGGGCGCTCATGCAGGTCCTCGACGAGCTGCGGCGGCGCGCGCCGATTCGGTTCTCGCTCGTGGCGGTCAACGTCAACTCCGGGTACGAGAACTTCCGCCACGACCTGGTCACGGGGGCCTGCGAGGCGCGTGGCTGGGAGTGTCACGTCGAGCACACGACGATCGGCGCCGTGATGGACGACATCCTGGATGATGGCGACACGCCGTGCTCGCTCTGCGCGCGGCTCAGGCGAGGCGTGCTGTATCGCCTGGCGAAGACGGTCGGCGCGACGAAGATCGCGCTCGGTCACCACCTGGACGACTTCGTCGAGACGCTGCTTCTGAACCTGTTCTTTCAGGGCTCGATCAAGGCCATGCCGGCGCGGCTCGTGTCCGACAACCGGCAGCACATCGTCATCCGGCCGCTGGTGTACGTGACCGAGGCCGAAGCGCGCGGGTACACGCAGGAGGTCGGACTTCCCGTGATCGGGTGCTGCTGCAGCGCCTGCGGGGACCTGAGCCTGAAGCGCCAGCGGCTCAAGCGGCTCATCACGGAGCTCGAGCTCGAACACCCGGACATCAAGAACTCGATGATCACCGCGCTCGGCCGAGTCGTGCCGAGCCATCTGCTCGATACGCGGCTGCAGCCCGTCGCCGAGATGGCCGCGTCGGCGCCGGCGGTCGACCGGTAGTCCATGCGGGCAGTCGTTCAGCGCGTCAGCTGCGCCGCTGTGACCGTATCCGGCCAACTTGTGTCGAGCATCGACGCCGGTCTTGTGGTACTCCTTGGTGTGGCCGACGACGATACGCCGGCCGACGTGAGCTACGTGGCGTCAAAGGTGCACGGCCTGCGGATCTTCCCGGACGACCAGGGCCGGATGAACCGCTCGGTCGGTGAAATGGGTGGTTCGGTGCTCGTCGTCTCACAGTTCACGCTGTACGGAGATGTGCGACGCGGGCGCCGCCCGTCGTTCATTGGGGCGGCGGAACCCGTGGCAGCGCGTGCGCTCTACGAGCGCTTTGCAGCTGAGCTCGAGGCGATGGGGACGCCGGTCGCCGTTGGCGTGTTTCAGGCCGACATGCAGGTGTCGCTCGTCAACGACGGGCCAGTCACGATTCTCGTCGACAGCCGGAAGGTGTTCTAGGCGGGTCGCGGTCAGAGGAGGTCAGGGTGAAGAAGGTACTCATGGGAATGCTCGGCGCGGTGCTGGCCCTCTCGGCGGCGCCGGCCGCTGCGCAGTCCAGGCCGCTCGTGACCGAAGATCCGGAGACCGTCCCGGCCGGCTTCATGCTCTTCGAAGCCGGCCTCGATTACGGCCGGGACGTCAAGTTTCCCGCTTCCGGGCTCGAGGGGACACTCTGGCGCATCGGCACGTTCGGATTGAGCATCGGCGTGGGCTCCATCGCGGAAATTCAGCTCGACGGTTCCGTGCGCGACGGCCTCACGCTGACGTCGGTGCCGGTCGCCACGCCCTTTGCCAGCGCGTTCGAGGTCGGTGATTCGACGACGACGTTCGGCGACCTGATGATTGGCACCAAAGTGCGGTTCCTGTCCGAGACGCCCTCGCGGCCGGCCATGGCCGTGCGGTTCGCGACGCGGCTGCCGACCGCGAGCGCCGAGTCGGGCCTCGGGCCCGGCACGATGGACTTTCTCTATGGGCTCGGCGTCGCCAAGACCGTGCAGTCAGTCCGCATTGCGGCCAATGCCGGATTCGGGGTGTTCAGCGATCCGGCGATGGCCGCCGAATCCAACCACCTGTTCACCTACGGCTTCTCGGTGGCCCGTGCCGTCGCGCAGGGTATCGAGATCGTCGGCGAGGTCAATGGCCGGTTCAATCTGAGCGAGGAAGACGACCCCATCGGAGCGGAAACACGGTCCATCGTTCGGGTCGGCTCCCGTTTCACCAGAGGCCCGGTTCGCCTGGACGGCGCGCTGCTCCTCGGCATCACCGACAAGGATCCAACCTGGGGATTTACGGCCGGTCTTACCTGGGTCTTCAAGGCGTTCACGCTTCAGTAGCGGCAGCCGGGCGCCCGGCAAGCGCGAACGCCCGGTCGACCGATTCGATCTCCTCGCGCGTCCGTTCGGGCGTCCAGCCTGCCCGGGCCGAGAGGATGGCCGCCGCCCGCTCGACGGCCGCGGTACCGGGATGACCGGCTGCCGAGAGAGCCGTTCGCCGCAGCACCACATCGGACAGCCGCTCGACGCCGGAGTGATCGGCGGCATATCCGATCTCGCCCTCGAGCACGGGTGAGCTCGGCGTCAGGCGGCCAAGGCCGCCAGCCGCCGCCGCGTGCCGGACGACATCTGCGGCCTCCGCGCCGTACCAGCTGGTGAGGTGACCGGCGACGTCCGGCTCAAACGACAGGCCGAGCTCCCGCGCCTGCTCGATCAGGCGGCCCTCGGCATCACTGATTCCCGCGTGGGGAAGCAGCGTGGTCCCCGACCGACTGGGCCCGGCACGCTGCTGCAGTTCGTGGATGGCCGCGTCGACGGCGGCGGCGGCAGCGAGGCGCGCCGTCGTGTACTTCACGCCCACGAGCGAGATGACGCCTGGCGCGCCCCTCCGTTGATGTCGCAGCACCTGGTGCTCCGGCATGAGGTCGGCCTTCGTGCCTCGCACGACGGCTGGCGTGAGGCCATAGTGGACGAGTCGCACATCAGCCGGGCTCACGCCGAGCGCGGGGAACGCCGAGTTGGCATCGTCGAGAAGCTCCCGAACGGCCTCGGCCGGCGGGCCGGATTCGGAGGGGATCGACAGGGCCTGAGGACTGATGGGTGCCGACGAGGACATGACCGGCCCAGGGTACGGCCGTCAGCATGCGACCAGAGCCCGCGGTGGCGGCGAGTGCGATGTCCCTCGCCGGGCGGTCGACGAGCACGTTGACCGCCCGGAGGACCGGTGGGGCGCCGCCGAGGCCCCACGCCTCGTGGACCGGTCCGAGCCGGCTGCCGACCGCGAGGATTGTGACTGAGGCCTCGATGTCGTGGTCGCGGCCGCCAACCTCGTCGCGCACCGTGCAGCCGCCGATGCGCCCGTCCGATCGCAGGGGGGCCAGCGCCTTCGCGTAGTTGACGAGCACCGCACCGCGCTCGGCTGCCGCGAGCGCCACGCACCACGTCAGCCGTTCGGGATGCCGTGTCTGATAGTCGTACCACACCGCCCCGCCGCTGAGGCTGGCCGTGTCGATGCCGGGAAAGAGCGCGCGCGTCGCGGCCTTCGATTCGAGCTTCGCCCTCGGAAGGTGAAGCTCCGGAGGGACGCCCGCGTTGCGGCTGCGCCCGAGGACGTCGTAGATGGCAAAGCCGGCACGCAGGGCCGTTCGCGAGCGCCTGGAGAAGCGGTACGTGCCGACGAGAAAGGGGAGGGGGCGGACGAGGTGGGGCGCGACGACCGCCCACGTCCGGCGCTCGGCGATCTGGCGCCTGGCTTTCAGCAGGTTCCCGCTCTGCAGCGCCCGCAGGCCGCCGTGCAGCGTGCGCTGGTGGTTGAAGGTCACGCCGCTGCCAAAATCCGCCGACTCGACAAGCGCGACCGACAGGCCCCGGAGGGCCGCGTCGTAGGCCGCGAAGAGACCGTGAATGCCGCCGCCGACGACCAGAAGATCGAAGCGCCGGCCCGACAGTCGATCGAAGTCTCTCACCATCGCCCGTCCAAGTTCCCTATAGTATTCGCCGGATGGCCACTTCGACGGCGCCCATTCGTGAGTATTGGGACGCGCACATTCACGACCTCGCGATTACCAGCCAGCCGGTGGGCTCGCCGGCGTTCTTCGCCGACCTCGACCATTACCATTTCGAGAAACTCCACCACCTGTTGCGGCTCGTCGACTTTGACGCGTGGCGGGGGCGCCGGGTTCTCGACGTCGGCTGCGGGGCCGGTCTCGAGGTCGTCCGTTTCGCTCGCGGGGGCGCGGTTGCCTCCGGCGTCGAGCTGTCTCCACGGACGGCCGGCCTCGCGCGGGAGTACCTGCGGCAGCAGGGGCTCGCGGCCTCGGTCGCCGTGGCCGACGGAGAGGCGCTGCCGTTTCCCGACGAGACCTTCGACTTCGTCTACGCGCACGGCGTGATGCAGTACACGGCCGACGACCGGCGGCTGGTTGCCGAGTGCCACCGGGTGACCCGGACAGGCGGGCTCGTCATGTTTCAGGCGTACAACCGGGTGTCCTGGCTGCAGTTGCTGTCCAAGGTCATGAAAGTGCCCCTCGAGCACGAAGACGCCCCGGTCCTGAAGCGATACTCGATACGCGAGTTGCGGGAGCGTCTGGGCATGTTCTCGTCGGTCGAGATCGTGCCCGAGCGGTTTCCGGTCAAGAGCCGGCTGCACCGTGGATGGAAGGGGTTCGCGTTCAACACGTTCTTCGTCGGGACGTTCAACGCGCTGCCACGAGCCTGGGTGCGCCGTTTCGGCTGGCACCTCCTGGCTTTCTGCAGAAAGTAGAGGGCTCGACCGATGCCCGGCACGCCACTGCCTCTCGTCAAAGCCCACGCGTACGGCAACGACTTTCTCATCGTGGAAGAACCCGCGGTTCTTCGGGAAGCCGATCTGGCCGATCTGGCCCGTCGGGCGTGTGGTCGCCACCGGGGCATCGGCGCCGACGGGCTGATGGTGGTCCGCGCCGGCGCCGACCGGGCCGAGATGCGACTCTGGAACGCCGACGGCAGCCGGTCGGAGCTCTCGGGCAACGGCGTCAGGTGCGTGGCCGCGTGGCTGGCCGAGACCCGGCGTCTCCAGCCAGGTGCCGAACTCGTCGTCGGTACCGAGGCCGGCCTGAAGCGATTGCAGGTGCTCGAGCATGCCGGTCCCCGGTGGCTCTTCCGCGCGGCCATGGGGCGGCCCGAAGGCGTCCGGGAGGTGCAGATCGATGTCGACGGGGCTCGTGTCACGGCGGTCGTCATGCGGGTCGGCAATCCGCAATGCGTCGTGCTCGGGCCGGTGACGGAGCCACGGCTGCGGTCGCTCGCATCGGCCCTTGCGGTACATCCGTTCTTCCCGGAAGGCACCAACGTGGAACTGGCCTCGGTCGAGGCGCCCGATCGCGTCCGCATTCTCATCTGGGAGCGGGGCGTGGGGCCAACCGAGGCGTCGGGTACGGGGGCATGCGCGGCAGCTGTCGCGGCCGGTGCGTTCGGCGGCGCGTTGCGCGCGGTCGATGTGGTGGCGCCTGGCGGCACGCAGCGCGTCGAGTGGACCGACGACGGCATCTGGCTGACGGGGTGGGCGGAGCTGACCGCGCGCGTCGACTGGCTGACGGCGGAATTAGCCGGGCCGCCGGCCTTCTGATGTCGCAGAAAAGTCCAGCGCCGATCTGACGGAAGCGCGTCGGCCGCTCCCCGAAGCCTCCCGGAGTGTGCGCGGTTCTTGCATCTCCCGGATGCAGCCGTGACCACCATACGACCGGCGCCAGCCGACCGCCCGCGAGAGAAGCTCGGCCGCGCCGGCGCTCGTGCCCTCGGCGACAACGAGCTCCTGGCCCTCGTCATCAGCCATGGGACGGCCGGACAGACCGCGCTCGCGCTTGCCGACCGTCTGCTCTCGGTGGCCGGCGGCGTCCACGGCCTGATGCGGATGAGCTCGGCGCAGCTCACGCGGCATCCCGGCGTGGGCGCGGCGGTTGCGAGCCGCGTGCAGGCCGCGATCGAGCTTGGCCGTCGTACGCTGCTTACCGAGGCGCCCGGCCGTCCGCAGTTTCGGTCTGCGGGCGACCTGGCCCGCTATCTCCTGCCGCAGTTTGGCGCCTATCCCCGCGAGCGCTTCGGTGTCGTGCTTCTCGACACGAAGCACCGGCTGCTTGGCGCGTCCATCCTGTCGGTGGGGTCCCTCGACACGAGCATCGTGCATCCGCGCGAGGTGTTCCAGGAAGCCATTGCCGTCGGCGCCGCGGCGGTCGCCGTGTTCCACAACCATCCGTCCGGCGACCCGACACCCAGTCCCGACGACATCAGGCTGACGGCGCGGCTCCGGCAGGCCGGAACCATTCTGGGCATCCCGCTCGTGGACCACCTCATCCTGGCGGATACGCGATACTACTCGCTACGGGAGGCGGAGAAGACCTGATGGCGAGGGTGCTGTACTTCGACTGTTTTGCCGGGGCGGCGGGCGACATGATCCTGGCCGCGCTCCTCGACCTGGGGGTGCCGCTCGAGAAACTGCAGCAGGCCCTCGGCAGTCTGGGCGTGGACCACGAGTTGCGCGTCACGCGCGTCGTTCGGGCTGGCATTACCGCAAATCACGTCGAGGTCGTCGATCGCGGACGTCACGACCACGGCGGTCATCACCATCACGACCACGGCCACCATCACCATCACCATGACCATCACGGGGATGCCGGGCACGGTCACAGCCACGGCGACACCGGCGACACCGGCGACACGAGTCACGACCACGGGCACCGGTCCCTCGACGCGATCGCCGGGCTGATACGGCAGTCGGCATTGTCTCTGGCCGGCCAGGAGCGGGCGATTTCGTTGTTTCAGCGCATTGGCGAGGCGGAGGCGGCCATTCACGGCGTGCCCGTCGACCGGATTCACCTCCACGAGGTTGGAGCCCTCGACTCGATCATCGATATCGTCGGCGCCGTGCACGCGCTCGAGTGGCTGGGCGTGGACGAGATTCTGGCGTCGCCGCTCAACGTCGGATCCGGCACCGTGAAGATGGCACACGGGACGTTCCCCGTGCCTGCGCCGGCGACGCTTGCGCTGCTCACGGGCGTGCCCATCTACAGCAGTGGCGTTCAGGCAGAGCTCGTGACGCCGACGGGAGCCCTCATCATCAGCGACTACGCGCGGGCCTACGGCCCGTTGCCAGGCATGCGCGTGACGCGGGTCGGCTACGGGGCGGGCACGCGGGAGCTCGACCCGGTGCCGAACGTGCTTCGCGCGGTCCTGGGAGAACGGGCAGAGGCCAACGCGGAGGGACCCGAATCGGACCGCGTCGTGGAGATTCGCTGCGAGATCGACGACATGAACCCGCAACTGTTCGGACCGTTGTCCGACAGCCTCTTCGGCGCCGGGGCCCTCGACGTCTTTCTCACGCCCGTGCAGATGAAGAAGGGCCGGCCCGGCACGCTCGTGACCGTGCTGGGGCCTCTCCACCTGCGGGCGGAACTGTCGGCGAGGCTGCTCGAGGAAACGACGACCCTCGGTGTGCGGTGGCACGTGGCCGATCGCGAGGTGCTCGATCGGCGCCACGAGTCGGTCCAGGTCGAGGGCGGCCTCGTCCGCATGAAGCTCGCCGAGCGGGGAGGGAGGCTCCTCCACGCGGCACCGGAGTTCGACGACTGCCTGCGCATCGCGCACGCCACCGGCCGGCCGGTGAACGCCGTGCTCTCGGAAGCACTCCGCGCGTGGGCCCTCGGGAACCGGGCAGAGTAAGATGTAGGTTTGCGCGCCTGAGGCCACAAGCACCCATGTCCCGGTTCTACCTGACGACGGCCATCGACTACGTGAACAGCCGCCCGCACGTGGGCACGGCCTACGAGAAGATCGCGGCCGACGTCATCGCCCGGTACCGCCGCGCGGCGGGATTCGACGTCCGGTTCGTCATGGGGAACGACGAGCACTCGCAGAACGTGTTTCGCAAGGCCCGCGAGCTCGGTCTGGAGCCGGTCGCCTACTGCGACCGGATGGAAGCCGAGTTCCGCGCGGTGTGGGCCGGCCTCGACATCTCGTTCGACGACTTCATCCGCACGACCGAGCCCCGCCATCGGCAGGCGGTCGAGCGGCTGGTGGCGGCCTCACGCGCGTCGGGCGACATTTATGACGGTGTGTACGAAGGCTGGTTCTGCGTGTCGTGCGAGGCCTTCAAACAGGAAAAAGACCTCGTAGACGGGAAGTGTCCGGTCCACATGACCGTGCCCGAGTGGATTCGGGAACGGAACTACTTCTTCCGCCTGTCGGCGTACCGGGATCGGCTGCTCGCGCACTACGAGGCCCACCCCGAGTTCGTGGCGCCCGATACGCGACGGAACGAGATGCTGCGCCTGCTCGAGTCCGGACTCGAGGACATCTCGGTCAGCCGGGCCGGACAGGCCTGGGGCATTCCGCTGCCGTTCGATCCCACGAGCGTGGTGTACGTGTGGTACGACGCGCTCATCAACTACGCGGCCGCCGTGGGGTACGGCACCGACGACGACATGTTCCGGGAGTGGTGGCCGGCCGACCTCCACCTGGTGGGCAAGGACATCACCCGGTTCCACTGCGTCGTGTGGCCGGCCATGCTCATGAGCGCCGGGCTCGAGCTGCCGCGACAGGTCTACGGTCATGGATTCGTGCTGACCAGGGGCCAGAAGATGAGCAAGTCGCTCGGCACCGTGCTCGATCCGCTCGAGGCGGCGAGCCGATTCGGACCCGACCCGCTGCGCCTCTACCTCATGAAGGAGATCGTCTTCGGCTCGGACGGTGACTTCACGTGGGATCGGTTCGAGGAGAAGTACAACGTCGACCTGGCGAACAACCTCGGGAATCTGGTGAGCCGGATTACGGCGATGGCCGAGCGGTACCGCCGGGGACGGCTCCGGGCGGTCGCGCCGGCCGACAGAGTGGCGGCACTCGTCGACGCACGGGTGCGTGACTACCTGGAGGCGATGAACGGCCTCGCGCTCGATGCCGGTGTGGGCGCGGCGTTTGCGATCGTGGACGGGACGAACGAATACATCGCGGCGAGTGAACCCTGGACGCTCGCCCGGGCGGACGAGACCCAGGCCGAGCTCGACCAGGTGCTCTGGTCAGCCGCCGAGGGGCTTCGCATGGCAGCCGTGATGCTGGCGCCGGTCATACCGGGCTCGGCCGCCGAAATCCTGCGCCGCCTGGGCGTGACCGAGGCGTTCGCGCGAGCGCCGCGATTCGACCGCGACCTGACGCTCGTCGCCTCAGGCGAGCGGACGCTGACACGCGCCGACGCGCTCTGGCCGCGGCTCGAGGAGGCGTCTGCCCCGGCCACCATTCATCCGAAGGAGACTGTCGTGACCGATCAGCCCAAGCCAGACCCGTCGTCCGTCGCCCCGGCGCCCGTGCCGGCAGCTGTCGAGCCGTCGACGCCTCGAGACGAACGGATTTCCATCGACGAGTTCATGAAGATCGACCTGCGCGTCGCGCGCATCGTGAGCGCCGAGCGCGTGCCGAACTCGCGCAAGCTGATGAAGCTCGCGATTGACCTCGGCACCGAACAGCGCACGATCGTGGCCGGCATTGCCGAAGCCTACGAGGCTGAGACGCTCGTCGGTCGCCACGTCGCGATCGTCGCCAACCTGAAGCCGGCGAAGCTGATGGGCATCGAGTCGAACGGGATGGTGCTCGCGGCAAGCCCCGACGGCGGCAAGCCGATCCTGGTCGCGTTCGATGAGGCGCCAGCGCCAGGCACGCGGGTCCGGTGATCGTCGATTCACACTGCCATCTTGCCGACGAAGCCTTCGCCGGCGACCGCGAGGCTGTCGTGGCCCGTGCCCGGGCCGCCGGCGTCGGGCGGGTCCTGTGCATCCTGGCCGCCGACGACCCGGCCGAGCTGGCGCGAGCCAGGGAGGAAGTCACGCCATGCTGGCCGGGGGTTCTGTATGCCACGGCGGTGCATCCGCATCGCGCCGGGGCGTACGCCAGCCAGCCCGAAGAGGCGGCGACCGTGTCGCGGAGAGCGGCGCTCGAGGTCGACGCGGTGGCGCTCGGCGAGATGGGGCTCGACTATCACTACGACCTGTCGCCGCGCGTGACGCAGCAGGCGGTCTTTGCGTGCCAGGTATCGCTCGCCGTCGAGCTTGGTAGGCCCGTGGTGATCCACACGCGCGAGGCCGCCGATGACACCATCGCGATTCTTCGGGACGCCGGCGGAGGCCGCGTCCGGGGAGTCATGCACTGCTTCACGGGCACGCGCGACGAGGCCCGCCAGGCGCTCGACCTGGGGTTCTGGATCTCGTTTTCCGGCATCCTGACCTTTCCGCGAGCCACCGAGCTCCGCGACGTGGCGGCGTTCGTGCCTGCCGACCGGTTGCTCGTGGAAACGGACGCGCCGTACCTGGCGCCGGTGCCGCATCGCGGAGCCCGGAACGAGCCGGCGTGGGTCGCCGAGACGCTTTCGTGCCTGGCCGGCCTTCACGGCAAGGCTGTCGACGAGATGGCAGCGACCGTGGCGGCGAATTTCGAAGCATTGCTTGGCGGCCAGGACGGTCGGCAGGGCGCTGACGCGCTCAGAGGTCGCGTTGACACATGATCGATACCTGTGTTCTGATTTCCGCAGGTTTTTCGCGTTGAATCCTCAAGCGAGACCGCTTCCTGTGCAGCCTTCTGCAACGTCTGTTCCGGGCCTGGCCCAGATTCTCGATCCGATCCGGGACGAGCTCTCACGGGTCGAACGGGAGTTCACCCGTCATCTCGAATCTCGCGTCGATCTGATTCCGGAGATGGGGCGGTACGTGCAGATGAGCGGCGGCAAGCGCGTGCGGCCGGCAGTCCTGCTGCTCTCGGCGAAACTCTGCGGCTACACCGGCGACCGTGCGGTACTCAACGCCGCCGTCGTCGAGTTCATCCACACGGCGACGCTCGTCCATGACGACATCATCGACGGCGCCGAAACGCGCCGGGGCCGCCTGACGGCGCATTCCCGGTGGGGCAGCGACATCACCGTCCTCCTCGGCGACTACCTTTACATTCGCTCGATGGCCATGGCGCTCACTCAGGACACCCTCGAGGTGGTGCGCCTGCTCTGTGACGTCACGTTGCGGATGATCGAGGGCGAGCTTTACCAGCTCACCAAGACCGGCGACCTGTCGATTACCGAAGCGGAGCACCTCGAGATCATCCGGCGAAAGACGGCATTCCTCTTTGCCGGCTGCGCCGAGATCGGCGGGCTGCTGGGGCGAAGTACGGAAGCGCAGCGCGACGCCCTCCGCGAGTACGGGTTCAACCTCGGGCTGGCGTTCCAGATCGTCGACGACGTGCTCGACTACACGGCCGACGCGTCGGCCCTCGGCAAGCCCCTCGGCGGCGACCTGCGGGAAGGCAAGATCACGCTGCCCGTCATTCTGCTGCTCGAGCGCGGCGGGCCGGAGGTGGCGGCGCTCGTCCAGCAGGTGGTGACCGACGGCGCGGTGAGCGCGGAGGCCTGGGCTCGAATCCGGGATCTGCTCGTGGTCCATGGCGCCGTCGAGAGCGCCTTCGAACGTGCCGTGGCGCACGGCGAGCGCGCCAAGGCGGAGCTGCTGGGGGCCTTCGAGCCGTCGAGCGAACGCGACGGGCTCATCGCCCTGGCCGACTACGTGCTCAGCCGGGATCGCTGAGCGTCACGAGGGTCGTACCCGCACGCGCATGAAGCCAGCCGAGCGCGCCGCCAGGCTCCGCGACCTCATCACCCAGCACAACTACCGGTACTACGTCCTCGACGACCCGACGATTTCCGACGCGGAGTTCGACGCGCTGCTCCGTGAGCTCGTCGAGATCGAGCGGGCGCACCCGGAACTCGTCGTCGCCGATTCGCCGACGCAGCGCGTCGGAGGAGAGCCGGCCGAGGGGTTCGAGACGGCCACGCATCTCGAGCCGATGCTGAGCCTCGACAACGCCTACGACGAGGCGTCACTCCGCGAGTTCGACGAGCGCGTGCGACGCGGGATCGGGAGAGACGAGGGGACTCGAGTCGACTACGTGACCGAGCTCAAGATCGACGGGTTGAGTATCGCGCTGACATACGAACAGGGCCGGCTCGCGAAGGGCGTGACGCGCGGCGACGGCACGACCGGCGAGGACGTGACGGGCAACGTGCGCGTCATCCGCGCCATTCCGCTGAAACTCCGGGAACCGTTTCCGAGTGTGGTCGAGATCCGCGGTGAAGTCTACCTCCCGAAGGCGGCCTTTGCGCGTCTCAACGAAGCGCGCGCCGAGAACGGCGAAGCGCTCTTTGCCAATCCCAGAAACGCTGCGGCGGGCACGATCCGCATGCTCGATCCCGCAACCGTGGCCGAAAGAGGGCTTCGCGCCTTCGCGTACCAGGCCGTCCTGCCAGCGGGCGCACCGCCAGTTGCCGGACGCCACGCGTCGATTCTCGAGCGCCTGCAGGCGTGGGGGTTCCCGGTCGAGCGGCACTGGCGCCACTGCCGTGGCATCGACGAGGTCATTGCGTTTTGTCAGGAATGGGCCGACGCTCGTCATCGCCTCGACTTCGAGACCGACGGCGTGGTCGTCAAGGTCGACGACCTCGATCTTCGCGCGGAGCTCGGCTCGACGTCGAAGTTCCCGCGATGGGCCACGGCATTCAAGTTCCCGGCCGAGCAGGCTACGACGCGGCTCCTCAGGATCGAGGTGAACGTCGGCCGCACCGGAGCAGTCACCCCGTATGCGGTCCTGGAACCGGTTCGCCTGGGGGGCACGACGGTGCAGATGGCCACGCTGCACAACGAGCAGGAGATCGCGCGCCGCGACATCAGGCCGGGCGATCGAGTCCTCGTCGAAAAGGGCGGTGACATCATCCCGAAGGTCGTCAAGCCCATTCTGGAAGAGCGCCCCGCGGGCCTGCCGGCGTGGAGCATGCCGGCGGCGTGCCCGTCCTGCGCGAGCAGGCTCGTCAAGCCGGACGAGGAGGTGGTGTGGCGGTGCCAGAACGCCTCGTGCCCGGCACGGCTCAGGCGGGGGCTCGAGCATTTCGGGTCGCGCCGTGCCATGAACATCGAGGGACTTGGCGAGTCGCTCGTGGACCAGCTCGTCACGACCGGCCTCGTTCGGGACTATGCGGACCTTTACGAGCTCAAGGTCGACCAGTTGGCCGCGCTCGAACGAATGGGGCAGAAGAGCGCGGAGAATCTGGTTGCCGAACTCGACAAGAGTCGCCGGGCCGAGCTCTGGCGGCTGCTCCATGCGCTGGGAATCCGGCACGTGGGGGAGGGTGGCGCCAAGGCGCTGGCCCGCGCCTTCGGGTCGCTCGAGGCGGTACGGCAGGCACCGGTCGAGGCCCTCGAATCGGTGGAGGACGTCGGTCCCGTCGTGGCCCGGTCCGTACGCAGCTTCTTCGACGAGGCGAGCAACTCGGCACTCGTGGACCGGCTCATCGAGTCGGGCGTGAACCCGCGCGGAGACGGAGGCGCGCCGGCGGAGGCGGCGCGGCCGTTCTCGGGCCTCACGTTCGTGATTACCGGCACGCTCGACACCATGACGCGGGAGGACGCAGCCGAGGCCATCGAGCGGCTTGGGGGCAAAGTGACCTCGTCGATCAGCCGAAAAACCTCCAGACTGCTGGTGGGGCGCGAGGCCGGCAGCAAGCTGGCCAAGGCGCGCGATCTCGGCATTCCCGAGCTCGACGAGGCCGCATTCCGGGCTCTTATAATGCAGGGTGAGGCAGCCGAATGATGCGTTTCACGGGGCCGCTCGTGGCCTTGACGGCCGCGGTCGGGTTCCTGATGGGCCTGGTGGCCGCCGGCAGCTGGCCGGCCGAGCCGACGTCGGTGATGCCGCTGCGACCTGGCGGCGCGGTGGTGGCCGAGGCGGCTCCGGCGCGTCGTCTGGCGCCTGCACCGGTCGAGGCCGGCGGGTCGGGAGTGGACTTTGCGGCTGTCGCCGCGCGCCTCAACGCCGCCGTCGTCAATGTGGACGCGGCCTCTCGCGGGAGCGGCGACCGGGGACGGTCGGCCCCGCAGCGGTGGTCGCGGGAATTCGGCGATGATGCCGGCGCGCCCCGCGAAGGCTCGGGCAGCGGCTTCATCATCGATGAGGCCGGCTACGTCCTCACCAACTACCACGTCATCGAAAACGCCGACCGGATAACGCTGACGCTGAGCGACAAGCGCGTCTTCCGTGCCGAAGTCGTGGGTGCCGATCCGGCCATCGACGTGGCGCTCCTCAGGATTCCGGAGGCCGCGTCGCTGCCGGTCGCGACGCTCGGCGATTCCGGAACGCTCAGGGTTGGCGAGTGGGTGTGCGCGATTGGCAATCCGCTGGGCTACGTGCATTCGGTGACGGTGGGAGTCGTGAGCTTCCTCGGCCGGAAACTGTTCGATCAGAGCCTGGACGCCTTCATTCAGACAGACGCCGCCATCAGTTTCGGCAACAGCGGTGGGCCGCTCATCAACGCCCGCGGGGAAGTCGTCGGCATGACGACGGCGATCAGCTCGCAGTCGTCGAACATCGGTTTTGCCATCCCCATCAGCCAGGTCGTGGCCGTCCTGCCCCAACTGCGCGAGCACGGCCGGGTGTCGCGCGGCTACATCGGTGTGACACTCACGAGCGTCACACCGGCGCTTCGAAGCGCCCTCGGGCTTGGCCGCGACGCGGGTGCGCTCGTGCAGGACGTCGCCCCGGGCCGGCCCGGCGAGCGAGCCGGGCTCCGGGCCTACGACGTAATTGCGGCCGTTGACGGCGAGCCCATTCGCTCGGACGAAGACTTGATTCGCTACATCTCCAGCCGGCTGCCGGGAAGCCTCGCCGAGCTCGAACTGTGGCGCGACGGGTCGGTGCGGAAAGTGCCGATCAAGCTGGCCGAGCGGCCGTTGCCCGAAACTTCGCGCGGGACCTCGACGCCTGCCGGACTGCGGCCGGTCCTGGCGAGTGAGTACGGCCCGCTCGGTATCGCCGTGCGCGACCTCGACGCGGGCCTGGCGGCGCGGAATCGCATTCCAGAGGACGTGCGCGGAGTCATGGTCACCTTCGTCGATCCGGCCGGTCCCGGCCGGCTCGCCAGCCTTCGCAGCGGGCAGGTGATTCTCGAGGTGAACCGGCGGCCGGTGGCCACGGCCGCGGCGTTTCGCATCCTCACGGCCGGCCTTGCGCCGGGCGACGCGGCCGCGCTGCTGCTCTACGACCCCCTGGTGGATGGGCACGTGATCACGGCCGTCGTCCCGGACGTGATCCGATGAAGGGGCGGATCCTCGTCATCGACGACGAGGCGGCCATCCGCGACACCATGCGGATGATCCTCGAATACGACGGACACGAGGTGTTCACGGCCGGTTCGGGCCAGGAAGGGCTGGCTGTGGCCGGGCGCGAAGCTCCGGATCTCGTGTTTCTGGACATCAAGATGCCGGGCCTCGACGGTCTCGAGGTGCTCGGCCGGCTGCGAGCCATCAACG
Source organism: uncultured Acidobacteriota bacterium (assembly GCA_963752045.1). Classification (GTDB taxonomy): domain Bacteria; phylum Acidobacteriota; class Vicinamibacteria; order Vicinamibacterales; family SCN-69-37; genus DATKDF01. Next base: position 1,354,890 of record CAVVWN010000008.1, read on the forward strand.
ACACGCTGCCCGTCGTCATCGTCTCGGCCCACGGCTCGGCGACGACGGCACTCGAGGCCGGCCGGCTGGGCGCCTTCCGCTTTCTGGAGAAGCCGCCGTCGAAGGACTACGTGCTCGACGCGGTCCGCGAGGGCCTCGAGCTGGCGAACTTGCGGCGCGAGAATCGAAGCCTGCGCTCCGCGCTGGAGACGCGCCACCAGATCGTCGGGGAGAGCGCCGCCCTGCGGCAGGTCATGGAGCAGGTGCGCCGGGCGGCGCCGACAGCGGCCACGGTCCTGATTCTCGGCGAGAGCGGCGTGGGCAAGGAACTCGTCGCGCGGGCGATTCACCGCGACAGCCTGCGCGCCCGCGAGCGTTTCGTGCAGGTCAACTGCGCGGCGATTCCCGAGGAGCTGATCGAATCGGAGCTCTTTGGTCACGAGCGCGGGGCGTTCACCGGTGCGACCGAGAAGCAGGTCGGCAAGTTCGAGATGGCCGACAGAGGCACCATCTTCCTGGATGAAGTGGCCGACATGAGCGCCAAGACGCAGGCCAAAGTGCTGCGCGTGCTGCAGGAGGGAGAGGTGGAGCGGCTTGGTTCGTCGAAGACCGCCAAGGTGGACGTGCGCGTCATCGCCGCGACGAACAAGGATCTCGAGCACGAGATTTCCGAGGGGCGGTTCCGCGAGGATCTGTTCTACCGGCTCAGCGTGATTCCCATTCACGTGCCGCCGCTGCGGGAGCGCGTCGCGGACATCCCGGTGCTCGTGGAACACTTCGTGGGCGTCTTCAGCCGTGAAAACAACCGCCGGCCGGCCAGGTTCACGCCGGCCGCGATCGAGGCGCTCGCCGGGGCGCGCTGGCGTGGCAACATCCGCGAGTTGAAGAACGTCGTCGAGCGGCTGCTCATCATGTGTCCGGGCGAGGCGATCGACGCCCCTGACGTCCGCGCGGTCGTGCGGCACGACGGCCACGGGCCCGCGGCCGGGGCCGTGCCGGCCGGTGGCCGGCCGACGACGCTTCGGGAGTTCAAGGAGTGGTCGGAGCGGGCCTTCCTCGTCGAGCGCCTCAGGGAGTTCGGCTGGAACATCTCGAAGACTGCCGAGGTCATCGACACGCCCAGGAGCAACCTCTACAAGAAGCTCGAACAGTACCGGATCAGCCAGGAGGCCGACGGGTGAGTGACTGGACAGGCTCCTGGTCCCGTGTCACGATCGGATGATTCCGTCGCAGCGGATCAGGCGACCGTCGCCTTGCCGGAGCGGCCCGCGGGGCCGCAAGGGTGAGGGGGAGGAAAGTCCGAACTCCACAGGGCAGTGCGCCGGGTAATTCCCGGTCGGGGCAACCCGAAGGACAGTGGCACAGAAAATATACCGCCTCTCGGCTTGCTCTTTTCGGGGCGAGTCGAAGGGTAAGGGTGAAATGGTGCGGTAAGAGCGCACCGCGCCGGCTGTAAGGTCGGTGGCAGGCAAAACCCCGCACGGAGCAAGGCCAAATAGGGAGGCGCCTGAGGACGGCCCGTCCGAAGCCTCCGGGTAGGCCGCTCGAGCCCGCCAGCAATGCCGGGCCTAGAGGAATGGTCGTCGCCCCGCTGGAGCCGGCCGAAGCCCTTTGCGTGTCTCCGGATACGCGGAAGCGGGGGAGGTGGCCGAGGCGGGGAACAAAATTCGGCTTACGATCCGCTGCACGGAATCTCTCAGTTGGCGCAGGCCGGGAAGGATTTGGTGGACAGGATGCGTGTCGGCGGCGTGGCAGCCTGCCTGCTTGGCCTGGGAGTAGTACTCGTCGGGCTCTCGCATGGCACCGTGTCGGCCCAGAGAGGGACGCGGGGCCAGGCGGCGCCGCCCGGTCAGTGCCCGCCCGGAACCACCGAAGTTCGGCCTGGACGTTGCCAGGCACCGGAGCTGCCGCCCCCGAGCATCCTCGACTACCGGCCGCGCTCGACGCTCGTCACCGCGGAGCACCCGGTGCCACGGGCCCGGTATCCCTTCGTGGACGTGCACAGCCACACCGGACCGTCGCCTGCGACCATCGACCAGTTGATTGCGGAGATGGACGCCATGAACCTCAGGGTTCTCGTCAACCTGAGCGGGGGCAACGCGGCGGCCGTCAAGGAGGGCATGGACTACATTCGGGGCACCGCCCATGCCGACCGCTTCCGCATGTTTGCGAATGTCAACTGGCGGGGCGCGGGCGGTCCTGGCTGGGTTGAGGCGGCCGTCGCGGATCTCGAACAGGCCGTGGCCAATGGCGCGGTCGGACTCAAGGTGTTCAAGGACCTGGGTCTCTCGGCAAGAAGAGTGGATGGCACCCGGTTGCGCGTGGATGACCCGGTGCTGGGTCCGGTGTGGGACGCGGCCGGACGGCTCGACATTCCGGTCATCATTCACACGGCCGAGCCGCAGGAGTTCTTCTCGCCGCTCGACTATGAGAACGAGCGCTGGCTCGAGCTGGCCCTCTTCGAGAGCCGGCGCAACTTCATGCCCGGCCAGCCCACCTTCGACGAGCTCGTCGACGAACGCGACCGCATGTTCGCCGCGCATCCTGGAACCCGGTTCATCAACGCCCATTTTGGGTGGTATGCGAACGACCTGGGCCGGGCGGCCCGGCTGCTCGACCGGCTGCCGAACGTCGTGATGGAGGTGGCCGCCGTGCTCTACGACCTGGGCCGCCAGCCGCGCGCGGCGCGCGAGTTCTTCACGAAGTACCAGGATCGTGTCCTGATGGGAAAGGACTCGTACCAGCCGACGGAGTTTCCGTACTACTTTCGCGTCTTCGAGACGAACGACGAGTACTTCGACTACTACCGGCACTACCACGCGTTCTGGAAGCTCTACGGCATGGGGTTGTCCGACGAGGTTCTCGAGAAGCTCTACTTCAGGAACGCCCTGCGTGTCGTGCCCGGTCTGCCGCAGGACGGATGGCCTCGCTGAGGTGGCGGTGACGTGGTGAGCGCGCGATACGTGGTGACGGGCGGTGCGGGGTTCATCGGGTCGCACCTTGTGGCGGCCCTTCGCAGCCGCGGCGAGGCAGTCCGGATTGCCGACAACTTCTCAACCGGCCGGCGCGAGAACGTGCCGGAAGGCGTGGACGTCGTCGAGGGAGACCTGGCCGATCCGGCGGTGGCGGTCCGGGCCGTGGCGGGCTGCGAGTTCGTGCTGCACCAGGCCGCCATCCCCTCGGTGCCGCGGTCGGTCGCCGATCCGGTTGCGTCCAACAGGGCCAACATCGACGCCACGCTCCAGGTGCTCGTGGCTGCGCGCGACGCGGGGGTGCGCCGGGTGGTGTACGCGGGCTCCTCGTCCGCCTACGGCGACACCGAGGTGCTTCCCAAGCGCGAGGACATGCCTCCGGCGCCGAAGTCACCGTACGCGCTGCAGAAGCTCGTCGGCGAGCAGTACTGCCAGCTCTTCACCTCGCTCTACGGGCTCGAGACGGTGACCACCAGGTACTTCAACGTCTACGGGCCCAGGCAGCAGCCCGGGTCGCCGTACTCGGGCGTGATCTCGCTCTTCATCGAAGCGGCCGTCGAGGGCAAGAAGCCCACGGTGCACGGCGACGGCAGGCAGACGCGCGACTTCACGTTCGTCGAGGACGTCGCCGAGGGCGTGCTGGCCTGCTGCACGGCTTCGGGTGTGTCTGGCGAGGTGATCAACCTCGCGCCGGGAGGCCGGATCTCGCTGCTCGACCTGCTTGACGCCCTGGGGACCATCGTGGGCAGGGTCATCGTGCCGGAGTTTGCTCCCGCGCGGGCCGGCGACGTGCGCGACTCACAAGCCGACCCGTCCAAGGCCATTCGGCTCATCGGCTTCGACCCGAAGACGCCCCTGCGCGACGGACTCCAGAGCACACTTGCCTGGTATCGCTCGCGTCGGTAACGGCCGTTGCCCCTCAGCCCGGCTTGCCAGTCGTTCAGGAAACCACGGTAGTCTCTCGGCCCATCTCCCAAGTTGCCCGCAAGAGAACATCGGCCTGCTCTGAGCGATAACTCCGTCCCGAACAACAACTAGCGGTCGGCCGTCGGCGCCGGCTCATTCTGGCCGGCACCTTGCTCAAGAGAATGAGCGGGACCCGCTGGCTCGATGACTTACCGGTGCCCGACCTCGCGCTGGCCGTTGGCTGGCGGGTTCCGTCCTGCGAGGCCGGGCACGTGAATGGAGGCAGACATGAACCGTATCTTCGTTCTCATGTGCGCGACGGCGCTTGGGCTGGGGTTGATCTCGTCACCGGTCACGACGGCGGCGCAGGCCGCCGGGCAGGCTCAGGCTGAATCGGCGGCGAAAGCTGTGAACCTGAACACGGCCACAGCTGCGGAACTCACCACGCTGCCCGGCGTCGGTCCCGCAGTGGCGGCGCGGATCATCGAGTATCGGGAGAAGAACGGCGGCTTCAAGAAGGTCGAGGACCTGATGAACGTGCGGGGAATCGGCGAGAAGACGTTTCTGCGGCTGAAGTCACTCGTCACGGTCACGCCGCCGAAGCTCGGCGCGCGATGACAGGGGCTGAAGCCCGCACCGACACTCGACGGGCGGCCGGCTACTCGCTCGTCGAGTGCGTGGTGGTTGTGGCGGTGCTTGCCTCAGTTCTGGCGGTCGGGTCCCCGATGACCGCGGCGGTCATCCATTCGACACGCGCCCGGCAGGCCGCAGGCTACGTGGCATCCACGTTTCGTCTGGCACGGCAGAACGCGGCCTTGAGGGGCGCATCCGAGGGCATCGTGTTCGACTTCGCGGGTGGCAGGTGGCAGTTTCGGGTCTGTGCCGACGGGAACGGCAACGGAGTTCGTCGCGCCGAGCTCGATGGCGTGGATGCGTGCGGGCAAGCCCGTCACGACCTCTCGGTGCTGTTCCCTGAAGTGCGGATCGAGCGGGACCCGAGCGTGCCGGACCCCGGCGGGGGAGCCGGTTCGACCGACCCCGTCCGGTTCGGATCAGCCGATATCGCGAGCTTCTCGCCGCTGGGCAACGGAACATCCGGGACGCTGTACCTGATGGCTCCAGACAACACCCAGTACGCCGTGCGTGTGGCTGGACTGAGTGGTCGGACGCGGATTCTCCGATACGACCGGACCGCGGCCGCCTGGCGGGAAATGTGACGCGGGTAACCGTTACCCAGCCGGGCTTCGGCGGGCGCCTCACGGGCAGTCCGCTACCCGCGCTCGACTGGTCCAGTTGGGAGGGCCAGCCATTTGCCGGGCCGGATCGATTGGCACCGCTGTTGATAGGGGACAAGTCGTGCGAATGCTGGTGGGAGAAAGCCCTGTCATCAACGAGCTCAGGTCTCGGATTACCCGCATTGCGCGAACACCCTTCACGGTTCTCGTGGAGGGCGAGAGCGGGGTCGGCAAGGAGCTGGTCGCACGCGAGATTCACGACCAGAGCAGGCGTTGTCAGGGACCGTTCGTGGCGGTCAATTGCGCGGCCCTGGTCGAGACGCTGGTCGAGGCCGAACTCTTCGGTATCGAGGAGCGGACGGCGACTGGCGTACGAGGCCGGCGAGGCAAGTTCGAGCAGGCGCATCACGGCACCCTGTTTCTTGATGAGGTCGCCGATCTGTCGCCGGCGGCTCAGGCCAAGCTGCTCCGCGTTCTGCAGGACCTGTCGATCGAGCGCGTGGGCGGGTCAGGGTCGTACCAGGTGGACACGCGGGTCATTGCCGCAACCAACCGCGGGCTTCAGGGCCTGGTCGAAGACGGGCGGTTCCGATCGGACCTGTACTACCGCCTCTCCGGCGTCGAGCTGCACGTGCCGCCCCTTCGCGTTCGCCGTGACGACGTTCCGTTGCTTGTCGAGTACTTCCTGGGACAGCACGCAAACGGCCTGTCCCTTGGCGTCGAAGCGTCCGCGGTGGAAGCCCTCATGACGTACGACTGGCCGGGGAACGTGAGGCAGCTCTCACGTGTAATCGAGCGCGCCGTGGCGCTCACAGCCGGCCCGTCGATTGCCGTGAGGGATCTTCCGCCACCGGTGGTTCGAGACTATCGAACGCTCGTGGAGGCCGGCGGCGATCGCGATGACTCTCTCCGGGCGTGGAGCGGCCGTTACGTCCGGCTCGTCCTCGAGCGTTGCAACGGGAACAAGCGACGTGCGTGCGATGTGCTCGAGATCAGCTATCACACGCTGCAGTCACATCTTGGACACCGGCGGCTTCCGGGCCGCCAACCAGCAGGTTCTGCCCAGGCAGGACATCACTGACGCGGAACGAGGTCGCCGACGGCCGGAAAGCCGGAGTCAGGTGTCGGACCGGAGCCCGGGCACCGGGCCACCCGATGTGTCGGGACGAAGTCTGGGAGGAGTGTGAATCATGAAGTGGTCGATTACCGTGCTGGGAGTCGCGTGCATGCTTGCGGGTGTGGCGCGTCCGTCGATGGCCGACGAGCGTCTCACGGCGCCCGTCTATCATCGGGTCGATCGGGCGACAGGCGCGAGCGTCACCCTGTTCAGGCCCGCACCGGACCGGGCCGTGGTCCAAGTGGCGACAGAGCGGCTGCGCATCCTCAAGAGTCTCGCGCCCGGACGCGCGGAGACCCGGATCGTGAGCGCGGACGAGGACCTGTCGATCGTGCTCGACAGAATCTGGTGTCGTGGTGCACGACGCCCGGCTGCGCCTGAGCGCCGGCGGGTCAGACCCGGTCGGGCTGCGTCAGGCGCGGGAGCGCCTCGCGACGTCGGCGGCTGCGAGCGGGGCGCTCCTGCTCCTCACGAGGCTTGAACCGGTGTCTGGCTCGCCGATCACCCACACGCTGCTCGTCACACAGGCCCTGCTCGGGTCGGCGCTCGGCGTGCCACGCCCGGGCGCCGAGCTCGAGGCCTGGGCTCGCCGGCCGACGCGAGCGGCGCGCGTGAGGACCATTGCCTGGCAGGACGGCCAGCAGATGCAGGAGGGCCCCACCGACTGCTGGAACGAATACGCGGCCGAAGCGATTGCCGCCTGGATTGAGTACGAGCAGTGCGTCGACGCCGAGGAGTGGTGGGACGCTCCCGGTCTGCTGGCCTGCCTGCTGATCTACGACATGCGTGCCATTGGAGCGTTCTCGTGGTGGGTGAGCTGCGTCGGCTTCCGCGGCTAGAGTGACCACAGAAAGGGGTAGGGAAGTATGCGTATCGCAACGCTGCTGCTGCAGGCGCTCGTGGCGTTCGTGCTGACGGCGAGTTTCATGCCGATTGTGCTCGTGACGGTTCCGGCCGCGCGGAACCCGACCGCCGGGCCGGTGCTCGGCGGCGGCATGCTGGTCGTGCTCTTCGCGATCATCTGGCTTGTCTGGCCCCGAAAACGCCGATGACGCGCGGCGGGCGGGCGGGCCGGTGACGACCGGCTCGCCCGCCGCGCCTTGACCGGCCGCCGAGGGCGATAGTACGTTGTTATGGCCAGCCGGCAGACCGTGTCCCGCCGGGTGGCCTTCCACCCCTCCCATGTCGTCGAACAGCGCGCACACGCCCCTGAAGAAGACTCCGCTTCACGCGAGGCATCTGGCGTCTGGTGCGAGAATGGTCGGGTTTGCCGGCTGGGAGATGCCTGTCGAGTACACGAGCATCACCGAGGAGCACCTGGCCGTGCGGACGCGCGGGGGCCTCTTCGACGTGAGCCACATGGGGCAGCTCGAGATCGCCGGCCCCGATGCGCTCGCGACGATTCAGTGGATCACGAGCAACGACGCCTCGCGATTGGCGGTCGGCCAGGCGCAGTATTCCGCACTCACCACGCCTGCCGGCACCTTCGTCGACGACATCCTGGTGTACCGGCTCGCCCTCGACCACTACATGCTGGTCGTCAACGGGGCGAACATCATGAAGGACTTCGAGTGGATCTCCGGGCAGGCGGCCGCTCGCGGTGGCGACGCGGACATTGTCAATGCCAGCTCTCGGTACGCGTTGCTCGCCCTGCAGGGGCCCGTCGCCCTCGACGTGTTGCAGTCGCTCACGGATGTGAACCTCTCCGAGATCAAGTACTACCGATTCGAGGCTGGCGAGGTTGCCGGCATCCGGGCCACGATCTCGCGGACCGGGTACACCGGCGAGGACGGGTTCGAGATCTACCTGCAGCCCGCGGCCGCCGAGCGTGCGTGGGTGGCCGTCATCGAGGCAGGCCGCGACGCTGGTGTGGTGCCCTGTGGTCTCGGCGCGCGCGATACCCTCCGTCTCGAGGCCGGGATGCGCCTCTGCGGCAGTGACATGGACGAGCACACGACGGTGCTCGAGGCCGGCCTCGGCTGGATCGTCGGGTGGAAGAAGGCTGATTTCATCGGTGCCGACGTGCTCCGCAGGCAGAAGGCCGAGGGACTGCGCGAGACGCTCGTGGCCTTCGAGATGGGCGAGCCCCGATCGATTGCGAGGCACGGCTACCCGGTGCTCCGCGGCGATGACCGCGTCGGAGTCGTGACCAGTGGGACCTTCACGCCCTTCCTGAAGAAGGCGATCGGGTTTGCGCGCGTTCCGGTCGATCTCAGCGGCATCGGGACCACCTTCGACGTGGAGATTCGGGGACGGCGCGCCCCGGCGACGGTCGTCGCAGAACCGTTCTACAAGCGCCCGAAAACCAGCTGACGTGTGGAGCAGGCATGTATCCGGATGATCTGAAGTACACCAAAGACCACGAATGGGTGCGGTTCGCCGACGGTGAGGCGCTCGTCGGCATCACCGATTTTGCGCAACGGCAGCTCGGCGACGTCGTGTTCGTGGAGCTTCCCGACGTCGGCCGTTCGGTCAGGCAGGGGGACGTGTTCGGGACGATCGAATCGGTCAAGGCGGTCTCGGAGCTGTTTGCGCCGATGTCGGGCGAGGTCGTCGCCGTCAACGCGGATCTGTCGACCCACCCCGAGGCAGTCAACCAGACACCGCACGAGGCCTGGATGATCCGGCTGCGGCCGTCGGCCGAGGCCGAGGCGGGAGCGCTGCTCGACGCGGCCCGGTATGCGGAGCTCGTCAAATAGGATCAGACCGCCAGCGAAGGACCGGCACCCGTGTCAGACACCTTTCAGGCAAGACATATCGGACCCCGTGCGGGCCAGATCGAGCGCATGCTCGACGCGGTCGGCGCCACCTCGATCGACGCCCTGATGGACGAGATCGTGCCGGCCGACATCCGGCTCCAGTCTCCGCTGAGTCTCCCGGCGGGACTGACCGAATACGCCTACCTTCGGCACCTGCGAGCGGTCGCGGCGGAGAACCGCGTGGCCCGAAGCTACATCGGGCTCGGCTACTACGATACGATCCTGCCCGCCGTCATCCAGCGTAACGTCTTCGAGAATCCAGGCTGGTACACGCCCTACACGCCGTATCAGGCAGAGATCGCGCAGGGCCGGCTCGAGTCGCTCCTGAACTTCCAGACCATGGTGTCCGAACTCTCCGGCATGCCGGTGGCCAATGCCTCGCTGCTCGACGAAGCGACGGCGGCGGCCGAGGCGATGGCGCTGCTGTTCCGGGTTCGAACGGTGAAGGACGGGTCCACGTTTCTCGTCTCGGACCGGGTGTTCCCTCATGTCCGGGAGGTGCTCGCCGCACGTGCGACGCCGCTCGGGATCGCGATTCGTGACGTCGACGCCGAGGCAACCTCTTTCGGGGGTGAGGCGTTCGGCCTCTACCTGCAGTCGCCTGACGACCATGGACAGCTGCACGATCTGTCGGCGGTGATTGCCCGCGCGCATGCCGCCGGGCTCCTCGTGGCGGTCGGCAGCGACCTGCTGGCATCGACCCTCGTGACACCGCCCGGCGAACACGGCGCCGATGTCGTCGTCGGCAACGCGCAGCGGTTCGGCGTGCCCCTGGGATACGGGGGGCCGCATGCCGCCTTTCTCGCCACGCGTGAGGCGTTCGTCAGGCAGGCTCCCGGGCGCATCATCGGCGTGTCGGTCGACAGCCGGGGGCGCCGTGCGTATCGCATGGCGCTGCAGACGCGGGAGCAGCACATTCGGCGCGAAAAGGCGACGTCGAACATCTGCACCGCGCAGGCCCTTCTGGCGAACATCGCCGCCTTCTACGGCGTCTACCACGGTCCGGCCGGCCTCACGGGCATCGCCAGGCGCGTGAGTGAACAGGCCGCCCGGCTCGCCGCCGGGCTGTCGGCGCTGGGATGGACGCAGACCAACTCGGCGTTCTTCGACACGCTGCGGCTGTCCGGGGACCCAGCCCGCGTCGAGCGCGTTCGCGTTTCGGCTGAAGCACGGCTCGTCAACTTCCGCTACCCGGAACCGGGCGTCCTGCAGATCTCACTCGACGAGACGGTCACCGACGAGGATCTCGAGGCCATCCTCGACATCTGCGCCGACGGGCGCCGTGCAGCCGGTCCGGCTGCCGCCGCCGACGAGGCGGGCATTCCGGCGGGTCTCCGCCGGCAGTCGTCCTTCATGACGCATGCCGTGTTCAACTCGCATCACTCGGAGACGGAGATGATGCGGTACATTCGCGCGCTCGAGCGCAAGGACCTCGGGCTCGACACGGCCATGATCCCGCTCGGATCCTGCACGATGAAGCTCAACGCCGCCGCCGAGATGGCTCCGGTCAGCTGGCCCGAGTTCTCGCGCATCCACCCGTTCGCCCCTGTCGAGCAAACGGCTGGCTATCGGCGGATTTTCGACGAGCTCGAGCGCGCGCTTGCGACCGTCACCGGCCTCGAGGCGGTTTCCCTGCAGCCCAACTCCGGTGCGCAGGGCGAGTTTGCCGGCCTCCTCGTCGTTCAGGCGTACCACCGTTCGAGAGGTGAGGGACACCGGACCGTGGCCCTCATCCCGCAGTCGGCGCACGGCACCAACCCCGCCAGTGCATCGATGGCCGGCATGAGCGTGGTCATCGTGGCCTGCGACGAGGCGGGCAACATCAACGTCGAGGATTTGCGGGCCAAAGCCGAGGCAAACAGGGACCGGCTCTCGTGCCTCATGGTGACCTACCCCAGCACGCACGGGGTCTTCGAGCACCGGATCCGTGAGATTTGCGCGATCGTCCATGAGTTCGGGGGGCAGGTGTACATGGACGGCGCCAACATGAACGCCCAGGTCGGGCTGACGAGCCCGGCGGCCATCGGCGCCGACGTGTGTCACCTCAACCTGCACAAGACGTTCGCCATTCCACATGGCGGCGGAGGGCCAGGGATGGGGCCGATCGCCGTGGCGGGGCACCTTGCGCCGTTCCTGCCGGGCCATCCGCTCGTGAAGGTTGGGGGGGAGTCCGCCATTCCCGCGGTGTCGGCGGCGCCGTGGGGAAGCGCGAGCATCCTGCTGATCTCGTACGGGTACCTCCGCATGCTCGGCGGCGTCGGCGTCACCGAGGCCACACGGTTCGCGATGCTGAACGCCAACTACATCAAGGCCAGGCTCGATGGCTACTATTCGACGCTCTACGTCGGCAGCCATGGTCGCGTGGCGCACGAGCTCATCTTCGACCTGCGCCCCTTCAAGGCCAGTGCCGGCATCGACGAGCAGGACGTCGCCAAGCGGCTCATGGACTACGGGTTTCACGCGCCGACGGTCTCGTTTCCCGTGCCCGGTACCCTCATGGTGGAACCCACCGAGAGCGAGCCGCTCGAAGAGCTCGATCGGTTCTGTGAGGCGATGATCGCGATTCGCGCGGAAATCGATGCCGTGGCCGATGGGACGGCGGACCCGCGCGACAACGTCCTGAAGCAGGCGCCACACACCGCGGAAGACGTGAGCGCCGACACGTGGGCCCACCCGTACCCGAGATCGCAGGCCGCGTATCCCTTGCCGCACCTTCGGCACCGCAAGTTCTGGCCGGCCGTCTCCCGCATCGACAATCCGTACGGGGACCGGAACCTCGTGTGTGCCTGCCCGCCCATCGAGGCGTACGCCGAGCCGACCGCTGTCGGCGACTGAGCGCTCGACACTCAAACGAAAACGGCGCCGGCTGGGAACGTCTTCAGGGGGACGGGCGCATGGCGGCCCGGTAAGCCGCAAGCAGCCGGCGTGTCACCGGTCCAGGGATGCCGCTCGCAATCGGCCGGCCGTCGACCTGCCTCACAGGCATGATCTCGCGCGTGGTGCTGGTGATGAAGGCTTCCTGCGCCACGGCGATCTCAGCAGGGCCGAACGACGTCTCCGCCGCGGCCAGACCGAGGCCCTCGGCCAGCTCCAGCACGAACGCACGGGTGATGCCGGGCAGCAGCCCGGCGTCGAGCGGCGGCGTGACGAGCGTGCCATCCGGGCGAACCAGGAAGAAGTTCGACTGCGAGCACTCCGTCACGGCCCCGTCGTGGTTGAGCATGAGGGCCTCGTCGGCGCCGCGCCGGATCGCCTCCTGCATGGCGAGCGCGTTGTTGAGCAGGTTGTTGGACTTGATGCGCGGATTGAGCGCATCGGGGTGGTTCCGGCGCACGCTGACGAGCGCGACGTCGACGCCCCGGTCGAAGAGCACATCGGCTGGTTCCGGAAACCCCTTGACGATGATCACGAGAGACGGCGTCGGGCACGCAGCCGGGTCGTACGTCAACTCGCCGACGCCGCGCGTGAGCAGCATGCGGATGTAGAGCTCGTCCGGCTCATCGTGCGCCGCCATCGTGGCCGCGACCTCGGCGTGCAAGCCGGCGTCGTCGAGCGGAACGGGCAAGGCCATCAGCGCGGCCGAACGCCGCAGCCGGGCCATGTGACGCTCGAAGAGGCCGGGCCGACGGCCGTAGGTCCGGAGCGTTTCGTACACGCCCTCGCCGTAGAGGAAACCGTGATCGAAGACCGGAATGACCGCTCGTGCCGCGTCTGTAATCGTGCCGTTGACCGAGACCGTTGCGCGCATTGAGCTCCGCCTGCTCGGAGGTTGCGCGAGTCTAGCACAAGAGGTACGCTCGGGCCTGGAGCCTCGCGGCTCGTCCTCATGCGCGTGTTCACCAGCCAGCAGATGCAGGAAGCCGACCGGCGAACGGTCGAAGACGTCGGCATCCCGGCCGCTGTCCTCATGGAGAACGCCGGCCGGCAAGTGGTGTCGGCCATGGAAGCGAGCTTCGATGTCGCTCGATGCGATTCGCGTGGCCGTCGTCTGCGGCAGAGGCAACAACGGCGGCGACGGGTTCGTGGTCGCGCGGACGCTGTTCGAGCGGGGCGTCAGCATCGGCGTCTACCTCATCGGGCGCGCCGATGAGGTCAGAGGCGATGCCCGGCGCAATCTCGAGGCGCTGCAGGCGCTCGGTATCGACGTCGTCGAAGCTGGAGACGCCACGGCGTGGGAACTGCACGGCGCGGACGTGCTCGCCGCCGACGTCATTGTCGACGCGCTCTTCGGCACGGGCCTCCAGGGGCCCCTCTCCGGCCTGGTCGAGACCATCGTGGAGGACATCAACGCGTCGACGTGTCCCGTGGTCGCGATCGACCTGCCGAGCGGGCTGCTCGCGGACCGGACGGACGTGCCTGGTCCGGCCATCGATGCGACGCTCACGGTGACGCTCGGCGCGCCGAAGTTGCCGCTCGTCCTGCCTCCAGCCGAAGCGCTCGTCGGCAACCTCGTCATCGCCGAGATCGGCATTCCGGCATCGGTGCTGGAGAACGTCAGCGGACCGCGTGTCGAGTTGCTCACGAAAGAGTCCATGGCCGGGCTTGTCTCTCCCCGGGCGCCCGATTCGCACAAGGGTGACTACGGCCGCGTCCTGGTCGTGGCCGGCTCACCGGGCAAGACCGGCGCCGCCGTGCTGGCAGGCGTCGCGGCGCTGCGGTCGGGTGCCGGCCTCGTGACGGTGGCCACACCCGCGTCCTGCGTGCCGCAGGTGGCGGCTGGCCGCATGGAGCTGATGACGCTGGCCCTCGCCGAAGGTGCCGACGGGGCCGTCACAGCGAGCGCTGCCGACCAGGTGCTGAACTTCGGAGCGGACATCATCGCGATCGGGCCTGGCCTCGGGCTTGGACGGGACACCCGCGCCTTTGTGCATGCGATCGTCGAGCGCGCCGGCATCCCCGTCGTCGTCGACGCCGACGCCATCACGGCGTTCGAGGGGCAGGCCGGTCGGCTCACCGGCCGCGACGGCGTCGACCTCATTCTCACGCCGCATCCGGGCGAGATGGCCAGGCTCGTAGGCGTGACCGTCGACACCGTGCAGGAGAATCGCCTCGATGTCGCACGGTCGTTTGCGGCCGACCACCACGTCCATGTCGTCCTGAAGGGGTATCGCACCATCGTGGCGGCGCCTGACGGACGGGCCGCGATCAATCTGACCGGCAATCCGGGAATGGCCACGGCCGGCTGTGGCGACGTGCTCACGGGCATGATCGCCGGGTGGTTCGGGCAGTTGCTCGATGCCGACGGCGCCGCCAGGCTGGCGGTGTTCCTGCACGGCCTGGCGGGGGACCTGGCCGACGCAGACGAGGGAGAAGTGGCGATGATCGCCGGCGACGTCCTCGACAGGCTGGGCGATGCGGTGGCGGATCTGACGGGCCGCAAGCCCCGGCCAACCGCTCCATGACCGTCACGCTGACATCTTCGGAACCCGAGACGGCAGCCGTGGCGCGTGCGCTGGCGGCGCGACTCGGGCCCGGCTCGCTCGTTCTCATCGAGGGGCCGCTTGGAGCGGGGAAGACGGCTTTCGTGCGGGGGCTCGCCGGCGGGTTGGGCTGCAACGAGGCGGACGTCACGAGTCCGACGTTCACGCTCGTGCAGGAGTACCCGGGGCGTGTGGTCCTGCAGCACGTCGACTTGTATCGGCTGGCGCCGCGCGAGGTGGAGGATCTGGCGCTCGACGAGCTCCTCGGCGAGGGCGTCGTCGCCGTCGAATGGCCGGACCGCTGGCAGGATCAGCCTGCCGACGCCGTCCGTGTGGTCATTGAGCCGCTCGAGGGGGACGCGCGCCGGATCGCCGTGTCGGGGCTCGACGGCTGAAGTTGGCGCTACTCCACGCGGTAGTTCGGCGCTTCCTTCGTGATGATCACGTCGTGCACGTGACCCTCACGCACACCGGCAGACGTGACGCGGAGCAGTTCGGCGTGCTGCTGGAGTGCCTGGATGTCGGCGCAGCCGCAATACCCCATTCCGGCGCGCAGGCCGCCCACCAACTGGTGAATCATCGCGGCGACCGAGCCCTTGTGGGCGACCCGGCCCTCGATGCCCTCCGGTACCAGCTTCTCCGAGCCGTCCCCGCTCTCGAGATCGAACTCGTCTTGAAAATACCGATCGCGGCTGCCGCGCCGCATGGCGCCGAGCGAACCCATGCCCCGGTATTCCTTGAAGCTGCGCCCCTGATAGAGGATCAGCTCGCCCGGGCTCTCGTCGGTGCCGGCAAAGAGGCTGCCGATCATCGTCGCGCTCGCGCCGACGGCGATGGCTTTCGTGATGTCGCCGGAATAGCGGATGCCGCCGTCGGCGATGACGGGCACGTCGTGCTGGAGGGCCTCGCGGGCGCAGGCCGACACGGCCGTGATCATGGGCACGCCGATGCCGGCGACGACCCGGGTGGTGCAGATGGAGCCCGCGCCGATGCCGACCTTGACCGCGTCGACGCCCCTCTCGATGAGTGATCGCGTGGCACCGGCGGTCGCGACGTTTCCCGCAATGAGATCGACGTCCGGATGCCGCTCCCGCAAGGTGGCCACCATGTCGAGGACGCCCTTGGAATGTCCGTGGGCGGTATCGACCACGAGGACGTCGACGTGCGCGTCGACCAGGGCCTGTGCGCGCTCGAGCGTGTCGCGGCTGACGCCGACCGCGGCGCCGACGCGCAGCCGGCCGAGGGCGTCCTTGCAGGCATTGGGGTATTTGATCAGCTTCTGGATGTCCTTGACGGTGATGAGCCCTTTGAGGCGGAAGTCCGCGTCGACGACCAGCAGCTTCTCGACCTTGTGCTGGTGGAACATCTCCCGGGCCTGGTCGAGGGTGGTGCCGACGGGAACGGTGACCAGATCGTCTTTGGTCATCACCTCGGCAATCGGCCGGTCGGTGCTTGTCTCGAAGCGGAGGTCGCGGTTCGTCAGGATGCCGACGAGCCGGCCCTCCTTGCTGCCATCGGCGGTGATCGGCACGCCGCTGATGCGGAAGCGCTTCATCAGGTCCAGCGCCTCATAGATGCGGTGATTGGGCGACAGCGTGATCGGATTGACGATCATGCCGCTCTCCGACCGCTTCACCCGGTCGATCTCCTGGGCCTGCTCTTCGACACTCAGGTTCTTGTGCACGATCCCGAGGCCACCCTGCTGGGCCATCGCGATGGCCAGCCGGCTTTCGGTCACCGTGTCCATGGCCGAGCTGAGGATCGGCACGTTCAGATGGATGCGCCGGCTCAGCCGGGACCGGACGTCGACCCTGCTCGGCAGCACGTCCGACTGGCGCGGCACGAGGAGGATGTCGTCGAACGTCAGAGCTTCGGTCAAACCCGCCGCAACCTGCGCTGCGGCTCCCAGGCGGTCACTCGTCATCGTCGTCAGGCCCCATGACACTTCTTGAATTTCTTGCCGCTGCCGCACCAGCAGGGATCGTTCCGGCCCAGCTTGGGTTCGTCCCGTCGGACCGTCTTCACTTTCGCGTCGTCGCCGCCGATGCGGGCCGGTCGAGGCTGCCCGGGCGCCGGGCCCTGACCGGCCGGCGCGGGCGCCGGGCCGGTGCCGAGCGTCATCGTCGGGGGGCGACGGGCCGGGGGGCGCTGCGCCGGGCCGGGCCCCTCGCTCACGATCGGACGCACCCGCCACAGGTAGCGGACCATCTCTTCGTCGATCCGACCCTTCATGGCCTGGAAGAGGGCGAAGCTCTCTTTCTTGTACTCGACGAGCGGGTCGCGCTGGCCGTAGCCCCGGAGCCCGATGCCTTCCTTCAGGTGGTCGAGGCCGTAGAGGTGGTCTTTCCACTGGGCGTCGACGATCTGCAGCATGACGTCGCGCTCGATGCGCCGGAGAATCTCCGGCGCGACGCCGCTCGTCTTCTCCTTCTCGTCGTACCGTTCGGCGGCCAGGTCGTAGATGCCGACGGCCATGTCGTCTGGCGTCCGGTCGTCGAGCTTCAGCGCTTCGAACGCTTCCACCTCGATGCCGAACAGTTCGCTCGCCGCACGGCTGAGGCCGCCGAGGTCCCATTCTTCCGGGTCCTGCTCGCGATTGGCGTGCGTCTCGACGAGTGCTGCCACGAGCTCGTCGGCGAGCGTCAGGACGTAGGCGCGGGTATCGAGCGTCTCGTCCTCGTCGATGGTGATTCGGCCCTCGAGCAGCTGCCGGCGCAGCGCGTACACGTTCTCGCGCTGCTTGTTCATGACGTCGTCGTACTCGAGCAGGTGCTTGCGGGTGGCGAAGTTCTGCGCCTCGACCTGGCGCTGGGCGCGCTCGATGGCCCGGGTCACCATCCGGTGCTCGATCGGAACGCCCTCTTCCATGCCGAGCCGCTGCATCAGCCCGGCGACGCGGTCGGAACCGAAGATCCGCATCAGGTCGTCTTCGAGGGAGAGGTAGAAGCGCGACGATCCCGGGTCGCCCTGGCGGCCCGCGCGGCCGCGCAGCTGGTTGTCGATGCGCCGCGCCTCGTGCCGCTCCGTGCCGATGATGTGCAGCCCGCCGTTTGCGACCACCTGCTCGTGCTCGGCGTCGGTCTCGCGCTTGAGCTCCGCGAAGATCTGCTCGTAGGTCGGCCGAGGCGCGCGGTAGAACGCGTCGAGGTGGAAGAAGTAGACGAACTCTTCGTCGTCGACGAACTTCTCCTCGCCCTTGGGCAGGCGCTCGGCGATCTGTTCGCCGAGACATCGCTGGCGGGCCATGAACTCCGGGTTGCCGCCAAGCAGGATGTCGGTGCCGCGGCCGGCCATGTTGGTGGCGATCGTGACGGTGCCGAGCCGGCCGGCCTGGGCGACGATCTCCGCCTCCTGCGCGTGGTACTTCGCGTTGAGCACGACATGTTTGACGCCGCGGCGCTTGAGCAGGCCCGAGAGCCGCTCCGACTTCTCGATGGACACCGTGCCGACGAGCGTCGGCCGGCCGGCTCCCTGCTTGTCGATGATGTCCTCGATGATCGCGTCGTACTTCTCCCGGGCCGTCTTGTAGACCGTGTCGGGCTCCTCCTTGCGCTGGAGGGGCCGGTTCGTCGGGATCACGACGACGTCGAGCTTGTAGATCTTGTTGAATTCCTCGGCCTCGGTCTCCGCCGTGCCGGTCATGCCGGAGAGCTTGTTGTACTTGCGGAAGTAGTTCTGGAACGTGATGGTCGCGAGCGTCTGGTTCTCGCGCTCGATCTTCACCTTCTCCTTGGCCTCGACGGCCTGGTGCAGGCCGTCCGACCACCGGCGCCCGGGCATCAGGCGACCGGTGAACTCGTCGACGATGACTACCTGGCCGTCCTTGATCATGTAGTCCACGTCGCGCTTGAACAGCGTGTGGGCGCGGAGCGCCTGGTGGATGTGGTGCAGCAGGGGCATGTTCGCCGGGTCGTACATCCCGGACGAGCCGGCCGCAAGCCGGTGCGCCAGCATCTTCTCCGCCTTGGCCATGCCGCTCTCGGTGAGCTGCGCCGCCTTGTGCTTTTCGTCGACCAGGAAGTCGCCGGAGGCCTCGAGGCGCTCGCGATCCTCGGCCTTCACGTTCCCCTGGGTCACCGCGCCTGCCGAGAGCTTCGGAATGATGCGGTCCACCTCGTAGTACAGGTCGGTGGATTCCTCGGCGGGGCCCGAGATGATGAGCGGCGTCCGCGCCTCGTCGATCAGGATGCTGTCCACTTCGTCCACGACGGCATACTGGTGCCCGCGCTGGACGAACTGCGACAGATCGAACTTCATGTTGTCGCGGAGGTAGTCGAACCCGAACTCGTTGTTGGTGCCGTAGGTGATGTCGCACCCGTAGGCCACCTTGCGTTCGGCGTCGGTCAGCTCGTGCTGGATGACGCCGACGTCGAGACCGAGGAACCGGTAGAGGCGGCCCATCCACTCAGAGTCGCGGCGTGCCAGGTAGTCGTTGACGGTCACGACATGGACGCCCTTGCCGGCGAGCGCGTTCAGGTACGCAGGAAGCGTGGCCACGAGCGTCTTGCCTTCGCCGGTCTTCATCTCCGCGATGCGTCCGGAGTGGAGCACCATGCCGCCGATGAGCTGGACGTCGAAGTGCCGCATGTTCAGGATGCGGCGACCCGCTTCCCGACAGACGGCAAAGGCTTCGGGGAGCAAGTCGTCGAGCGCTTCGCCCCGGCCCGCCCGTTCGCGCAACGCCGCGGTTCGGGCGCGGAGCTCTGCATCCGAGAGCGGCGCAACGGACGGCTCGAGCTCGTTGATCCGGGCAACGGCCGGACGCAGCCGCTTGAGCTCGCGCTCGTTCTGAGTGCCGATGACCTTGGCGAGGAGGGTATTAATCATTCCGCGAGCGCCCGTCTCGGCCGCGACTGGCGACGCTCTGGCCGCGTCCTGCGGGACATGGGCATCCAACGATTCTAGGGAAGGCGCGAAGGCCGGTCAACTTGCCAGGCGTGCCCGTGCCGGCATGGGCCGGCCGGTCCCTTCGGCCGGGCGCGCCAGTCAGGGGCGAGTCAGCAGGCGCAGCGGGTTGATGGGCGAGCCGTTGAGCAGCACTTCGTAGTGCAGATGCGCGCTGGTGGCTCGTCCCGTGGATCCGACATACCCCAGCAGGTCTCCGCGCTTGACCGCCTGGCCGGTCCGGACCACGTACGACGAGAGGTGTCCGAACCTGGTCGAGAGGCCGTATCCGTGCTCGAGCAGCACCGACTTGCCGTAGTTGCCGTTGACGCCGGCCAGTTCGACTTTGCCATCGGCCGGCGCTCGGACCGGCGTGCCGCGGTTGGCCGAAATATCCAGGCCTGGGTGGAAATCCGGCGCGCCCGTGAACGGGTCTTTCCGATTACCGTAAGCCGACGAAAGCCAGCCGGCAGCCGGCCAGATTGTCGGTGTGGCCCTCGCAAGGGCGTGCTGGTTCTCGAAGTGGGTTCGCACGGAGGTCAGTCCCGCCTCGAGGGCCGTGAGCACCGACTGCAGCTGCGAGAAGGTCCCTTCCGGAGACGGCGCCGGCGCGGTGACTCGTGCGGCAGGAACTGCCACATCGCCGCCCATGGCACGCGCGCGCACGATGGCCGGCAGCCGGTCTATGGCGCGCTTCGTAGCCGGATCGAGCTCGGCGAGGGACCCCAGCTCGGCCAGGGCCGTCTGCAGCTCCGCAATCTGATTGGCGAACTCACCAGTCGCGACGAGGTAGCTCTCGTTCTGAACACGGAGGGCTTCGTTTTCGGCTTCGAGGGTCGCCAACTGCAGTTGACTGGCGCCGCCCACGAGCAGGCCGGCCAGCGCGAACGCCCCAAACGTCCCGACGACCATGCCCGCCAGACCGCGCCGCGACAGCGTGAGCCTGCGGGTCGTGCCGGCTTTCTGGTTCGCGATGGTGACCGTGTAGCGCGGCGACGGCATCGGTGTCCTTTATGCGGTGTCCACGACGGGGCGAGTTACAACTGTCAAAACTGAAAGAATTTAGCACGAACGGCGGCCTTCTGCCAACATGCTGGGCCCGAGGACCTCGCCCGGGCCCCTGAACTGCATGGCCTCGGCCACGTGAGCCGGTTCGATGGTCTCGGCCCCGGCCAGGTCCGCGATGGTCCGGGCCACCCGCCTCAGCCGGGTGACCGCTCGGGCACTCAGACCCAGCCGGCCAACCCCCTTCCGCAGCAGGTCGTCAACGCGGCTATCGGTCGTCCTGCAGGCGGCCTCCAGCGCGCGGCCCACGAGCCGACCGTTCGGACACCCCTGGCGATCGGCCTGGCGGGCCCTGGCAGCGGCCACTCGGTCCCTGACGGCGGCCGAGGGCTCTGCAGGGCGGGCAGCGCGAAGGTCCCGCCATGGGACGGGCGGGACCTCGACGGTCAGGTCGAACCGGTCCCGAAGCGGGCCCGACAGGCGCTGCTCGTAGCGAATCGCGGCGCCGGGCGTGCAGCGGCACGCGCGCAACTCGCTCCCCGCATAGCCGCACGGGCACGGGTTCATGGCCCCGACGAGCATGATGTTGGCTGGAAAGGTCGCCGACCGGCTGGCCCTGGCAATCCGCACGAGACCCTCTTCAAGTGGCTGGCGGAGGGTCTCGAGCACATGCCTCCCGAATTCCGGCAGTTCGTCCAGAAAGAGCACGCCATGGTGGGCCAGGCTCAGTTCGCCGGGCCGCGGCAGGCTCCCGCCCCCAACGAGCGCAACGGTCGAGCAGGTGTGATGGGGTGCCCGGAAGGGTCTCTCCCTGACGAGCCCGCGCCCGGGCTGCAGCAGGCCGGCCACCGAGTGGATCGTAGTGACCGTCAGGGCCTCGTCGAATGTGAGCGGCGGAAGCAGCCCCGGCAACCGGCGCGCCAACATGGTCTTGCCCGAGCCGGGCGGCCCCGACAGGAGGAGGTGATGCGCCCCGGCCGCCGCGATCTCCAGGGCTCGGCGAGCGGCCAATTGACCGCGGACGTCGGCCAGGTCCTCGGCGACAGCCGAAAGGGCCTGCGGAGGACAACCCGCCGGCCGGGATGGCCGGGGCGACGGGTCGCAGAGCACTCTGGCCGCTTCCGCGAGCGACCGGACGGCATGCACCGCGAGGCCCTCGATGATGCCAGCTTCGTTCAGGTTTTCCAGAGGACACATCAGGGATCGGTTCGCGGCGCGCCGTGCCGCCGCAGCAATTGGCAACAGGCCGCGCATGGCGGGGACCGACCCGTCGAGCGAAAGCCCCCCCACAACGGGGTAGGCGGTTGGGGAGCGGTGCGGGAGGCAGCCGGATGCGGCGAGAATGCCCAAGGCGATGGGCAGGTCAAAGGCGGCTCCCACTTTCCGGACGTCGGCAGGAGCCAGGCTCACGGTCACGCGCTCGGCGGGAAACGGAAAGCCCGAATTGCGGATGGCGGTTCGGACACGGTCGCGACTTTCGCGAACGATCGTGTCGGGCAGCCCGACCATGATCACGCCTGGCAGGCCGGGAGAGACGTCCACCTCGACCAATACGGGAATGGCCTCGATCCCCACGACGGCTGCCGCCGTCAGCTGCGCAAGCATGCTGGCCATGACGCAAAGTCGGCGCCATGTCTCACAGCCCGGTCGTCGGCCTGGACGGCATTCGCGTACGCAGAAACTGGGACGTACGCGGACGGCCGCCGCGGCGAAAACTTCAACCCGAGATGGCTATCGCCGGACGGTCAACTCATCCCCGATGTTGATGCGGTCGGTGGAGAGTTGATTGAGGGACTTGATGGACGAGACGCTCGTGCCGAACATCCGGGCGATGCGCGACAGCGTGTCGCCGCGCCGAACGCGGTAGACGACCGGCCCGGACGCCTGGGCGGCCTGAGCGGCGGGCGGGCGAGGCAGGGCCGCGGCCGTCCGGCCAGGAATCATGAGGTTCTGGTTGGGGAAGATGCGGGTGCCTCGCATCTCGTTCACCGACTGGATGTCGGAGACCGAGACACGGTACTTGCGCGCGATCCCCGACAGGGTGTCGCCCCGCCTGACCGTATAGACGTCGAGCGTCACGAAAAGCGACGGATCGGCCGACGCCAACTGCGTCTCGACGGCCACGGCGGTGCCGACCGGAACCTTCAGCGGGTGATCGCCTACCGGCGTCGTGTTGCGTCTCAGTTCCGGGTTGAGCTCGCGCAGCAGCTCGACCGACACGCCCGCCCACTCCGCGATGATGCGCAGGTCGAGCGCGTTCGGCACGTTCACGGTTTCCCAGGTCAGGGGAGCCGACGGCCCAACGTCGAAGCCGTAGAGCTGGGGATTGCGCGCGACGATGATGGCCGCGAGCACCATGGGGACGTACTCGCGGGTTTCGCGCGGAAGATATCGGGTCGACTCGGTGAGATCCCAGTAGTCGGTCTTCTTCGCGCGGGTCATGGCCCGCTGCACGCGACCCGGCCCGGCGTTGTAGCTTGCGAGCGCCAGATTCCAGTCTCCGAAGACGTCATAGAGCGACCGAAGATACCTGGCCGCCGCGCGCGTCGCTTTCTCGGGATCGGCCCGTTCGTCGACGAACCACGTCTGTTCCAGGCCGTGTTCCTGCGCCGTGCCCAGCATGAACTGCCACATGCCGCGCGCGCGGGCCCGCGACAGGGCGTTCGGCTTGAAGGCGCTCTCGACGATTGGCAGAAAGGCGAGCTCGGCCGGTACGCCGGCATCGGCGAGCGCGCTCCGGATCATCGGCAGGTAGCGCTGGCCTCGGTCGAGGCCTCCCTGCATGAACTCCCTGAGGTTGCCCTGAAACGCTTCGACATACGAGAGCACCTTGGCGTTGACGTCAATCGGCAACTCGGTCTGGGAGCGGCCGAGGTCGGAGAGCGACCGTCTCCTCGGTCGTCTCGAGGGGCTGCGGACGCTCGAAGGTTGCGGCGCCGAGCAGCGCGTCGATGGCGGCCGGCTCCGACGGTGACTCGGTGGACCCGTCACCCTCGCGCAGCATCATCAGGTCGAGAGCGCTGATGCGATCGAGCAGGGCGTCGTAGGCGCCAGCCACTCGGAAGTCCATCCGGGCGCCGCCTGGCAGCCCGAGCAGCAGGTCGACTGCCGCATCGAAGTGCGTGCGTGCCGCCACCAGACGTGCCTCCTCGAGGGCCACTTCGCCGGCGAGGAATTCGTCTTCGGCCTGCGCAAGCCGGCTGGCCACCGATTCGGGCACGAGCGGGACGGGCGTGCCGACCGGGGCGGCCGCCGGCGCGGGCACCGGCAGCTCCGGGGCAGCGACCGGCGCGGTCACCTGGGGCGCGCGCGCCGCGCACCCCCCGAGCAGGACGACCAGGCCGAGCGCGACGCCCGGGCGCCCTAACGGGGCCACTCGCGCCTCACGAATACGCGGTGCGCATCGGCCATGTCACGCGCGGCGGGCGTCACGATGGTCTTTTCGCCGATGAGAATGGTCCGCTTCGCCTTGATCGCCTGCCGCACGTCTTCCTCACACACGAAATCGACGACGGCCGGCTCCGATTGGTCTGGAGGGGCCGTGGCCGGGCCGGGGCTGGCGCCACCGCGAGCGGCGACGAGCGTCTCCACCTGCCGCCGGACGGCGGCCGCATCGACGCCGGCCGGAGGCGGCACGGCGGGCGCCTTGGGCAACGGGGGCTTGCCGGCGGCCGGCGAGCCTGCGGTCCGTGCGACGGGCCGGGTCTCGTAGGCGAGGCGCTTGATGTTCAGCAGGTGCCGCGGCGTGATGTTGTCCGAGGTGATGTTGCCACCATACCCCCCGCACCCGAGTGTCATCGAGGGGTCGAGTCCCGTCGACAGGCCAATCGATCCGTGGGTGGTGGGGGTGTTGACCATGATCCGGAACGCGGGCTTCTTCAGGCCGAATTCGAGGATGACCTGTTCGTTCCTGGAGTGGATCGACATGCTGTGGCCCATTCCCCCGTATCGGAGGATCTGGATGCAGCGTTCACAGCCATCCCGCCAGTCATTGACCACGTAATAGGAGAGCACCGGACAGAGCTTCTCGATCGACAGCGGGTAGTCGCGGCCGACGCCAGCCAGCTCGGCAAGGAGCACGCGCGTGCCGTCAGGCACGGTGAGACCCACCGCGGCGGCAATCGACGCCGCCGACTTGCCGACGAATGCCGGATTGGGCAGTCGCTGTGGCGTGACGAGTGCCGCCGTCAGCCGGGCCGTTTCGTCGGGCGTGAGGAAGTGCCCCCCCTGACGTGAGAATTCGCGCCTGACCTCGTCGGCGACGGCCGCATCGACGACCACCGAATTCGGCGACGAGCAGAGCACGCCGTTGTCGAACGTCTTGCCCGCGATGATGTCGGAGGCGGCCTTGGCGAGGTCGGCCGTACGCTCGATGAAGCAGGGCGCGTTGCCGGGACCGACGCCGTAGGCCGGCTTGCCGGCGCTGTAGGCTGCGCGCACGAGGCCCATGCCGCCGGTGGCGAGGATCACGGCGACGTCGCGATGTCGCATCAGTTCCTGCGTGCCTTCGAGCGTCACGAGCGACATCCACGACACGGCGCCGTCCGGGATGCCGGCGTCAGTGGCCGCCCGCGCCATGACCTCGGCCACGAGCGTGATGCGACCGCGCGGCTGACGGGTGCGGGCTGATGACGATCGGGCATCGCGCCTTGATCGAGATGAGGATCTTGTAGATGGCCGTCGACGTCGGGTTGGTGGACGGCACGACCGCGGCGACCACGCCGAAGGGTTCGGCAATCTCGACGACCTTGCGGTCGTCGTGGCGCGCAACGACACCCACGGTCTTCATCGGGCGGATGAACTCGTAGACCCGCTCCGAAGCGAAGAGATTCTTCTGGATCTTGTCGGCCACGACGCCGAAGCCGGTTTCCTCGACCGCCAGCCGCGCGAACTCTTCGGCCCGGGTCCTGGTGGCCGCGGCCATCGCGTCGATGGCGCGGTCGATCTGTTCCTGCGTCAGCTCGGCGAGCAGTGGAGCAGCCCGCTTGGCCCGCTGCGCGAGGCGTCTGGCTTCCTGGATGGAAGCCAGATCGCGGTCGGTCGGTCCAGCCGCCTGTGCCATCGAATTCGGTTCGGGCGCCTAGGCGCGCGCGCCCCCTGGTGCCGGTTTAGGCAGGATCCGCTCGACTTCACTGTGCGGGCGAGGTATCACGTGAACCGACACGAGCTCGCCGACCCGCCGGGCCGCAGCGGCACCCGCATCGGTGGCCGCCTTGACGGCGCCGACATCGCCGCGCGCGAGGACCGTGACGTAGCCAGCGCCGATGTACTCTTTACCGATGAGCACGACGTTGGCCGCCTTGACCATCGCGTCAGCGGCCTCAATCGCGCCGATGAGACCGCGAGTTTCAATCATGCCGAGAGCATCTGTTGTCATGAGAGCAGGAAGGTCCGAAATCGCCGCAAGGCTAACATATTGAACACGATGCGGCAATACGCTAGGATGGCTCGCTTGTGATGGTGACACCAGTGCGCTTCGTGACGTCGTTCGGTCTCCTGGCGGTCGCAGGGCTCGGCTGGGGCTGCGCCGGGCCGCAGGATGTCGAGCCATCGGCCCGCGTGACCCTCGTGCTCGACAAGGAACGCGTGCCGCTCGGCGGGCCACTCGACCTCACGTACCGGTTCGAACCGCTCGCCGTCATCGACGGCGACTACCGCGTGTTCGTCCACGTCGAATCGCCGGACGGCACGCTCATGTGGACCGACGATCACGACCCCCAACCGGCGACTTCGGCCTGGAAGACTGGCGAAGCGGTTGAATACACGCGGACGGTGTTCGTGCCCCTCTTCCCTTACCTGGGCGAGGCGAGTGTCAGAGTCGGGCTCCACCAGGGGGAGAACCGGCTCGGGCTCGAAAGCGCGCAGGCCACCGACGCGGACCGCGAGGACCGCGCCTACACGGTCGCCACGCTGCAGCTGCTGCCGCAGTCGGAGAGCGTCTTCCTTATTTATGGCAACGGCTGGCATCCGGCGGAGTACTCGAGCATCGACCCGTCGATGAGCTGGCAGTGGACAGAGCAGAGCGCTGGCTTGACGTTCCGGAATCCTCGGCGCGACGTGACCCTGTTTCTCGAGTACGACACCCGATCTGACGTATTTGGGGATACGCCCCAACGGGTCACCATTTCGGCAGGCTCCCAGGCGATCGACAGCTTCATGGCCGACAACAAGGAACCTATTCTTCGTCGCATTTCGTTGAATGCAAACGACTTGGGCGTTGATGAGATGTCCGAGATTCGCATCGGCGTGGACCGCACGTTTTCACCCGCCAACGTCCAGGCCGGGTCGACCGACACCCGACAGCTGGGCATCAGGGTCTATCACGTTTACGTAGAACCCCGATAAACCCTCCAGAGAGGCTCATGCGAGCGACACCGACCCCGGCGGTGGTCGGCGGTCTGTTCATGGCGTTGTCCGTCCTGATGCCGTCGGCTGCCGAAGCAGATCTCGTACGACTGACCAACGGCCGGACGATCCGGGTGGACGTCTGCCTGTTCGAGGGGGACACGGCGATCTTCGTGTTCCCCGGCGGCGGGGAAGTGCGCACGCCACGATCGCTCGTCGCCGAGCTGCTGCCCGACGAGGTTCCCGGGGCAGGCGGGATGGCGGCGGAAGCCCTCGAGCGCTCGGCCTGGGGGGCGAGGCCTCGAATGGAGAGAAGCGCCATCCGGAGCCTCATCGACGATCTTGCCCGGCGGCATGGGGTGGAGGTCGGCCTTGCCCACGCGGTCGTGCGAGCCGAATCGAACTACGACCCCCTGGCCGTCTCTCCGAAGGGAGCGATGGGGCTCATGCAGTTGATGCCGGCGACGGCCGCCCGCTACGGCGTGGACGATCCGTTCGACCCGGTGCAGAACCTGGATGCCGGGTTGCGACACCTGCGGGGTCTGCTCAGTCGGTACGACCGCAGCCGGGCGCTGGCCGCGTATAACGCCGGGGAGGGAGCGGTGGATCGCTATGGGGGCGTGCCGCCGTACCGGGAGACGCAGTCGTACGTGCGGCGCATCCTGGCAGAGGTGAACCGTTAACGAAAGTTTCACATTCCGATAGGAGCCGTGCACGCAGGGCAACGTCTAAAGGTCAGACACGTCGCCGGAGAACCGTGGCGCCAGGGACGCTGGCACGGGCCGGACGACATCGGGGCAACGACGCTTAGGGAGATCATCAAGCGTGGAATTTCGGTGCAGGGTAGCGACGCCCGGTGGCCAGATCACAGAAGGCACCTTCGTCGCCGAGAACGAGGCCAGCCTCCGCCTCGAGCTTGAAGAAAAGGGCCTCCACCTGCTGTCGGTGCGGGGTGGCGACGGCGTGCGCGTGGGCGGGCTGCACATCGGCCTGCCGCACCGCAGGCGCGTGCGAACCACGGATTTTCTGATCTTCAACCAGGAACTGGCAACGCTGCTGCGCGCGGGCCTGCCGCTCGTGCAGTCTCTCGACATTCTGCGAAAGCGGGTGCCGAACCCGGCCTTCCGAGCGGCACTCGACGACATTCACGATCGCGTGAGGGCCGGCAGCGCGCTCTCGGACGCGTTCGAGGCCCAGGGCATGTTCCCGGGCGTCTACACCGCGTCGCTCATGGCCGGCGAGAAGAGCGGCAGCCTCGAGCAGGTGGTCCGGCGCTACGTGCAGCACGTGAAGGTGCTCGCGCGCGTGCGGTCGCAGGTCGTGTCGGCCCTGATTTACCCGGCCGTGCTCGTCGCCCTCGCAGCGGTCGTCGTCGGGCTGGTGGTGTTCCGGCTGGTGCCGGAATTTGCGCAGTTCTACGGGCAGTACGGCCCGGGTGCGGCTCTGCCGCTCTCGACGCGGATTGTCGTTGCGCTCTCGACGAACCTGGTGAGCGGCGCCTGGCTTCTCGCGCTCGTCGGCGGGGCGGCCTTCGCCGCCATCGTCATCACGCTCCGTCGGCCGGGGGAGCGGCGACGGCTGCACGCCATGATCCTGCGGCTGCCGTACTTCGGGCCGCTCGCGCGCAAGTTCGCGACCGCTCAGGTCTCACGGACACTTGCCACGCTGCTCGCCGGCGGCATTCCGCTCGTCAACGCCATCGAGATCGCCGCGCGATCGACCGGCAACCTTGCGGTTGGCGAGAGCCTGCTCGCCGCGGCCACCGACGTCCGGCAGGGCGGGAGTCTTGCCGACGCGCTCGGGCGCGGGCAGATGTTTCCTCACGTGGCCGTCGAGATGGTCGAGGTCGGCGAGTCCACCGGCGCCCTCGCCGAGATGCTCACGAGCGTCGCCGACTTCTACGATGAGGAGAACGAGACGAGCCTCACACGTTTTTCGAACCTGATTCAGCCGCTCCTGCTGATTCTCATGGGCATTGTCATCGCCGGCCTGCTCCTGTCGTTGTACATGCCGTTGTTCCAACTGTCGTCGCTGACGACGGGGTGATGTTGTGGCTGACGAGACTCCCCAGACCTCCACGCTTTACGTTGAACCCGACGACGCGCCGGTCGATCGCGTAGCGGAAGTGGCGGCCGCCCGTCACCTGGCGTCCCGCTACGAGCTCGAGTTCGTCGACCTGGAGCAGTTCCACATCGACCACGAGCTGTTCCGCTCGATTCCCGCCGACCTGATGTTGCGCTACGGGTTCGTGCCGTACCGGCAGGATGGTCGCACGCTGCTGATCGTCGTGTCGGACCCGAGCGACCTTCAGACGATCGACGAGGTCAGCGTTCAGCTCAACCGGCCCGTGCGCGTGTGCGTGGGTTCGTCGTTCGCCATCCAGGGCATCCTGAAGAAGAGCGAGAGCTCGCAGCGCGTGCTGGAGGAGGCCACCGAGGGCTTCCAGATCCAGGTTCTGCGCGAGGAGCCGGGCGGCGACGACAACCTGACGGTCGAGAAGCTCACGTCGGACGCCAGCCCCGTCATACGTCTGGTGGATTCGATGGTGTTCACGGCCCTGCAGCGCCGTGCGTCGGACATTCACATCGAGACGCAGGCCGAGGCCGTGCACGTCAAGTATCGCATCGACGGCGTGCTGCAGCAGGCGATGAAGCCGATCGACAAGCGGTTTCACAGCACGATCATCTCGCGCATCAAGGTGATGGCCGAGCTCGACATCGCCGAGAAGCGCGTGCCCCAGGACGGGCGGTTCAAGGTGCGGGTGCGCGGCAAGACCATCGACTTCCGCGTGTCGATCATGCCGAGCGTCCACGGCGAGGACGCGGTCATCCGCATTCTCGACAAGGAGTCGATCAGCGAGCAGTTCACGGAGTTGAAGCTCGACATCCTCGGCTGGCCGGCCGAGGAGATGCGCCGGTTCCGGAAGTACATCCGGGAACCGTACGGCATGGTGCTCGTCACTGGGCCCACGGGCAGCGGCAAGACCACCACGCTCTACGCGGCGCTCTCGGAGATCAAGTCGCTCGAGGACAAGATCATCACGATCGAGGATCCGGTCGAGTATCAGCTGCGGGGTGTCACGCAGATTCCCATCAACGAGAAGAAGGGCCTCACGTTCGCGCGGGGTCTGCGGTCCATCCTGCGGCACGATCCCGACAAGATCATGGTGGGGGAGATCCGCGATCCGGAAACCGCGCAGATTGCCATTCAGTCGGCGCTCACCGGACACCTCGTGTTCACGACCGTCCACGCCAACAACGTCATCGACGTGCTCGGCCGCTTCCTGAACATGGGCGTGGAAGCCTACCAGTTCGTGTCGGCGCTCAACTGCGTGCTGGCCCAGCGTCTGGTTCGCCGCATCTGCGAGCACTGCAAGCGTCCGGCCGTGGTGACGCCCGAGCAACTGGTCGAGTCGGCCATGGACCCTTTGCTCCTCACGGCCCACACGTTCTACGAAGGCGAGGGCTGCATCGAGTGCAACGGCACCGGGTTCAAGGGCCGGACGGCCATCTGCGAGTTGATGGACCTGACCGATCGCATCAGGGACATGATCCTGGAGCGGCGGCCGACGTCGGAAATCAAGCGGGCCGCCCGTGAGGAGGGCATGACCTTCCTCAGACAGTGCGCCGTGGACCGCGTGCTCGATGGCACGACGACGCTGCGCGAGATCAACAAGGTGACATTCGTCGAATGACCACCCATACCGCATCACAGGGCTGGTTCAGGCCGACACGGCCGAACGTGGCCATCGAAGTTGGCAGTGGACGGGTCACCGTCGCCTCGATCTCCGGCGCGGGCTCGAAGGGCCGCGCCACGGTCAGCGCGTGGGCGTCCGAGCCGCTTCCCTCGGGCGCCGTCGTTCCGTCGCTCGCGGGTCAGAACGTCCAGGCGCGCGACGAGGTCATCGCCGCCATGCGCCGCGCGCTCGAGAAGGCCGGCCTGCGATCGGTCCGCCGTGCCGCCCTGGTGATCCCCGATTCGGCGGCGCATGTGTCGTTCGTGGACCTCGAGGCGGTTCCGGCGCGAGCGGCCGACCTCGACCGCGTGCTGCGGTGGCAGCTGCGTAAAGCGCTTCCATTCCCGGTCGATCAGGCGCGCATGAGCCACATGGTGGCGCACGCCGAGGCCGGACGCACGACGCTTGCCGCGACGCTCGCCAAGTTCGATGTGCTCGCCGAGTACGAGTCGCTCTGTACCGCCCTCGGCATTCAGGCCGGAATCGTGGACCTCGCCAGCTTCAACGTCGCCAACGCCGTGATGGCCACGGGCCTGGCCACCGGTGACTCCCTGCTGGTGTGTCTGGCTCCGGAAGCCACCACGCTCCTGATTCTGCGGAAGACGGATCTCATGTTCTACCGCCACCGTGCGAGCGCCGGTGACGAGCCGATCGGCACCCTCGTCCACCAGACGGCGATGTTCCACGTCGACAGGCTGGGAGGCTCGACGTTCGATCGGGTCTGGATTGCAGGCAGCTCGGCGCACCCCGGCGGAGCGGGTGTGTTCAAGGCCGAGGTGGAGGCGCGGCTTGGCGTGCCGGTCGATCCCGTGAACGTGCGCGACCTGGCCACGGTGAGGACCGGAGGGTCGGCGTTGAGCGATGTCGACCCGCTCGCCGCATCGGTTGGCGTGATTCTCCGCGAGATGAGGGTGGCCTGAACCATGCTGCGCGGGAATCTCTCCAGCCGGCCGTTCTACAGCGAGGGCCTCGTGACCACCGCGCTCCTGCTGGTGGCGGTCGCGGTGGCCGCCCTCACGGCGTACAACGTGGCCCGATTGACGGCGCTCTCGGCCGAGCGCGCAGAGCTCGATAGGGCCATCGCCCGTGACCAGGGTGAAGCACTCCGGATCCGGGCCGACATCCGGGCGGCCGTCGCCGGTGTGGACATGGGGAGCCTCGAGGCCCTCGTGGCCGACGCGTCGGAAGCCAACGGGCTCATCGCCCACCGCACGTTCTCGTGGACGGAGTTCCTTCGGACGGTCGAAGGCGCCCTGCCGTACGAGGTGCGGCTGGTGGGCGTGACGCACCGGGCCGAGGAGGGCGAGCGGCTCCTCGTCATGAACCTCGTCGCGCAAGCGGACGAACAGTTGAACGAGTTCGTTCAGGCCATGCTCGAAACCGGCGTGTTCTTCGACGTGCTCCCGGTCGAAAAGGCACGCAACGACGACGGCACCGTGAGCGCGATTGTGCAGACGTACTATCTTTCGGCGGCTTCGTCCGGCGGATCGCAGCCCCCGAGCGTGGCCGGCGACGGCAGGGGAGGCCGCTGATGAGCCTCGTCCGTCGCGTCCTCGTCGAACGCCGCAAGATCGTCGTGCCCCTGACGGTGCTCTTCGCCGCCAACGTGGGAGTCATCGCCTTTCTCGTGCTGCCGTTGCGGCAGAGCGTGGCGTCCCGTCGGAGCCAGGCTCTCGAAGCCATGGCCGACGTAGCGTCGGCCCGGCGCGAGGAGACCCAGGCTCGGCTTGCCCGCGAGGGCGCGCTTGGCGCCGTCGAGGACGTGCGCCGCTTCCAGGAAACCGTGCTCCCGCGAGACTTCGATGCGGCCGTCCAGGTGACCGGGTTCTGGCTCAACCAGGTGGCCGAGCAGTCCGGTGTGCAGTTCGAGCGGGGGAAATACGACCCGGAAGTCATCGAAGACAGCCGGCTCGAGCGCATGACGGCCCAGGCCACGCTCACCGGCGAGTACGAAGGCGTACGACGCTTCCTGCATGCCGTGGAAACATCGCCGCAATTCGTCATCATCGACCGGGTCGAGTTGGCCCAGCCCAACGAAGTGGGCGATACGCGGCTCGAGCTTCTGCTCGACGTGTCCACCTACTATCGCGGCCGGTCGGACGGCTCAGGCAGGAGGGCGGGCCGATGAGATGGCTGCCCGATTCGGGCCCGGAGCGCCGGCGAGCCGTCCTTTTGCTCTGTGTGCTCGTCGCGCTGGCAGCGTGGGTCTGGTGGCCGGCCGCGCCCGGCATGGGAGGGGCGGCGGAGTCCGGGCCCGGTCCGGCGGTGGTCGCCTCGTCCGTCGGCGGCGAGCTCGGCTCGCTGACGCTTCCGGAGCGGGTGCAACTGGAGGCGCTCGAGCGGGCACCCGGTCCCCTGCAGGTGGACCGCAATCCGTTCCGGTTCGGCGCGCGGCCACTGCCGCCGCCCCCGCCGCCGACCGAGACACCGGTCGTGGCGGCTCCGCCGGCGCCACCGCAGCCGACCGGACCGCCGCCGATTCCGCTGCGACTTTCGGGTCGTGTCGAAGCGCCGGACGGCCGCGTGGTCATTACGCTGAAAGACCCCGGAACGGGCGCGCTGTTTCACGCGACCGAAGGGGAAATTGTGGACGGGCGATACCGGGTCATCAAAGTGGGGGCGCAGTCGGTAGTCGTGTCGTATCTCGACGGCAGCGGCCAGCGGACGATCGCCCTTGGCGGATGACGGCAGGTGAAGGACGCCTCAGTAAGGAGCATCTGGTGCAACGCATACGAACGATAGCCGCGACGCTCGCGACGATGGCCCTGATCGGATGCGCGGCCGGTAACGCCATCAGCCAGGCGGACCAGGCCGCGAGGGTCGGCGACTGGGACACGGCGGTCGCCTACTACCGCGAAGCGCTCTTGAAGGATCCCAAGCGGCTCGAGGCCCGGATCAAGCTCGAGCAGGCCACGTTCCAGGCTGCCGCCGCCCACATCGCCCGCGCCCGCGACCTCGAAGCGCAGGACTATCTGCCGGGGGCCGCCGCTGAATACCGCCTGGCCGCCGACATCGATCCGTCCAATACGCTGGCCCTCACGAAGGCCATCGCCCTCGAGCGGCGGATTCGCGACGAGATGGAGGCGACGCGGCCGCGATCGCGAATGGAGGAACTACGTGCGGAGGCGGCCCAGACCTCGCCCTTTCCGACACTCGACCCGCGAACGCGGGTGCCGGCAATTCGCTTCCCGAATGCCGCGGTGCGCGACATCCTGCGCACCATCTCGGATTTCACCGGGATCAACGTCACGTACGATCAGGGCATGGACAGCTACCTGACGAGGCCGTACTCGATCGACGTGCAGGACGTGCCGCTCGTCGAGGTGCTCAACCAGGTGCTCACGGCGAATCAGATGACCTTCAAGGTCGTCAACCAGAAGACGATCTTCGTGTACCCGGACACGCCGCAGAAACGCGCGACCTTCGAGGAAGTGTACGTACAGTCGTTCTACCTGAGTCACGCCGATGCCACGGAGGTCCAGCAGCTCATCACGCAGATCACCCAGACGGGAGCCGCGACCCGACCCGTCATTCAGCCGCAGAAGGCGGCCAACGCCCTCGTCGTGAAAGCGACGCAGCCGGTCCTCGAGGTCATCGCCGACATCATCCGCACCATCGACAAGCCCAAGGCCGAGGTGGTCATCGACATTCAGATTCTGGAAGTGGACCGGCAGCGCGCCCGACAGCTCGGGCTCGATCTCGGCAGCTACGCGCTCGGGTTCGCCCTCTCGCCAGGCGGTGTGCCCGGCGAAGGCGGCGTGGGCATCCCACCGTACACCCTGGACCAGGCCCGCAACGCCACCAGTCAGGACGTGTTCATGAGCGTCCCGTCGGCGCAAATCAAGCTCCTGGAGTCCGACACCAAAACGAGAGTGCTCGCCAAGCCACAGCTGCGCGGAACGGAAGGCGCGACGCTCTCGCTCAACCTGGGGGACGACATCCCGGTGGCCCAGACGACGTTCGGCGCAGTGGCGGCGGGCGGCGTCCAGACGGTACCGCAGACGTCGTACACCTATCGGCGCGTCGGCGTGAACGTCACGATGACGCCGCGCGTGACCTACAACGACGAGATCATCCTGGATCCGCTGACGGTGGAAAAGAGCGGCCTCGGCGCCAACGTCGACGTGGCCGGCGTGTCCCTGCCGAGCTTCATTTCGCGCCAGGCCACGACGGCCATGCGACTCCGAGACGGGGAATCGAACCTGCTGGCCGGCCTGATTCGGGAGGAAGACCGCGAGTTGCTCAAAGGCATCCCGGGCCTCATGAGCATCCCCGGCATCCGGCGGCTCTTCGGTTCCGAAGACTCTCAGTTTCAGCAGAGTGACATCGTCATGATCGTCACACCGCATATCGTGCGCACCCGGGAGCTGAACATCGACGACCTCCGGCCGCTGTTCGTCGGCACGGGCACCAACCTCGGCGCCTCACAGCAGCCGCAGCTGATTTCGCCCGGCGCTCCGCCACCGCCTGGGGAGGCGCCGCCGAGTTCCACGACGGGCGGAGTGACGCCGCCATCTCAGGTGGCGACGCCCCCGGCCGGCGAGGTGCCGCCGGTTGGCGCCAGGGCCCCGGGCGTCGTGGCGATCGAACCGGTTGGCGTCCAGCCAGCGGCGGCAGGGATCGCGCAATTCTCGCTGGCCGTGCCCCCGGGAGAACTGCAGGCTGGCGGACCGCCCTACACCGTCCCAATCGCCGTCGCCGGCGTCTCAAGACTGGGGACCGTGGCCGTGACCGTCACCTTCGACCCGAAGCTCCTGCGGGTCGTGAGCATCACGCAGGGAAGCTTCATGGCTCAGGGCGGCGCCAACGCCGCGTTCACCCCGAAGGTCGACGAGGCCGGTGGACGCATCGACCTCGTGGTGACCCGGCCGGGCGACGAGGCTGGCGCCTCCGGCGACGGCCTGCTCGCCGGCCTGGTCTTCGAAGCGGTTGCGGCTGGTTCAACGCAGATCACGCTCACGGGTGTGGCAAGTGATCCCGCCGGTCGGCCGCTCGCCGCGCGGTTCGTGCCGGCGTCGGTCACGATCCGATGAGCGAGTTAGTGAATGAGTGAATTAGTGAATGAATGGAAGAATGAGTGAATGAGCCGATGACCAGACGCGTGTCCAGCTGCGAATCGATCGGGCCGATGGGCCCTGTGCGGCGCCTGTTATCGCGGTCGTCATCCGGGTTCACGTTCATCGAGTTGCTCGTGGCCACGGCCGTGATCGCGGTGCTCGCGTCAGCCGCGTTGCCGCTGGCACGCGTGTCGATCCAGCGCCAGCGCGAGCTCGAGCTCAAGCGCTCGCTGCGGGAGATGCGGACCGCCATCGACCAGTTCAAGGACTGGGCCGACGCCGGGCGCATTTCGAATACGGAGCTCCAATTCGGGAGCGAGAACTACCCGCCGAATCTCCAGGTGCTCGTCGACGGGGTCACGCTCGCAAACGACGCCAGCGGCATGCGGAAGAAGTTCCTGCGACGGATACCCATCGACCCGATGACCGGCACGACCGATTGGGCCTTGCGGTCCTATAACGACAGCCCGGATTCGCGCGCCTGGGGCGGCCAGAATGTCTTCGACGTCCGCACGAAACACGAGGGCACGGCGCTCGACGGGACGAAGTACAGGGACTGGTGACCGCCATGCTGCACCGACTCCGGCGGCGCGAGGACGGGTTCACGCTCATCGAGCTGTTCGTCGTGCTGTCGATCATCGTCATCCTCGCGACACTGGCCATGAACCAGTATCGCAATACCATCCACTACGCGAAGGAAGCCGCCCTTCGTTCCGATCTCTTCCTGATGCGCGACGCCATCGACCAGTACTACGCCGACAAGGGTCGCTATCCTGACTCGCTGCAGACGCTGGTGTCGGAGAGCTACATTCGGGCCGTGCCGCGCGACCCCTTCACGAACTCGAGCGACACGTGGATCACCGTGCCGGCCGATCCGGAGCCTGGGACCGGCTCGACGAGCCCGGGCATCTACGACGTGAAGAGCGGCTCGCCCGACGTGGCCATGGACGGGAGCCGTTACGGGGACTGGCGCCCATGAGCGAGGGACCGCACCTCGGCGAGAGCCGACCGCGGCTGTCGCGAACGGTCGGCGACGAGGGGTTCCTGATGGTGGCGCTCCTCATTGGCATGGCGGTAACCGCCGTGTGGATGAGCGCCCTGCTGCCGACATGGCGGCAGCAGGCCCAGCGCCAGCGCGAAGACGACCTCATCTTCCGGGGCGAACAGTACGCGCGGGCCATCGCGTTGTTTGCGACGAAGAACAACGGCGCGCTTCCCACCAGCATCGATGACCTCGTTCAGCAGCGCTACCTCCGGCGGAAGTGGAAAGACCCGATGACGGGCAAGGACTTCATGCTGCTCGGGAGCGGCGCCGTCACGACGCCAGGACCCGGCAGGGCCGGTGGGACGCCGTCGCCGCCGCAGACGAGCGGACTGGCCGCGGCCGGCATCCGAGGCGTCTACAGCGAGAGCACAGACACGTCGATCCGCATCTACAACAACGCCCAGCAGTACAACCAGTGGATCTTCGACTACCAGGCGGCTCTCCTGCGCATGGGCCGTATTGGCGGGCCAGGAGCGGCCGGGCCGGGCGGCCGGGGAGGGCCGGGCGCGGGGCGCGGCGGAGCGAGGGGCGGCACGGACGTGCGCCCCGGCGGCCGCGGTGGCGATGGGGCTCCGCCGGGCGCGAGACGCGGGACGCCACCCCCTGGCGGCACCGGACGCGGCGGTCTCTCCGGTCGCGGCGCAGGCTCCTAGGTCTGCAATCAGCCGTCGCCGGGCTCGCCGGCGAACCCGGCAACGACTGCGTCGTGAATCCCGGGCCGCATCGCCGGCCACTTGTCGTTGGCGCGCGTCGGATGGACGCGATTGGCCAGCAAGGCGATGTAGAGGTCGAGCGCAGGGTCTATCCAGAGGGATGTGCCGGTGAAACCCGTGTGTCCAATCGCGCGCGTGGTGAGCTTCGTTCCGCAGGAGGACGTCGGCAGCATGGTGTCCCACCCGAGCGCGCGAGAGCTTCCGGGCACCGACGACCGCCGCGTGAACTCCACAATGACGTCGGGAGTCCCGAGAACGGTCGGCTCCTCGAACGTCGCGAGCACGAGGCGAGCGAACGCGCCGACGTCCTGCACGGTGCCGAACAGGCCGGCGTGCGCGGCGATGCCTCCGAGGAGCGCCGCGTTCTCGTCGTGCACTTCGCCCTGCAGCATCCGCCCCCGCCAGGGGTCGAATTCCGTTGGCGCGATGCCCTCCCTGAGCACGGGGCCGGGATTGAAGCCCAGTGTTGGGCCGAGCGACGCGCGAATCGGATCGAAGAGCGCGTCAAGCGATTGCCCGAGCGCCCTCGCCATGAGAAGGCCGAGCAGGATGAAGCCCACATCGGAGTACACCGCTGCACGACCGGGAGGCTGGTCGAGCGGTAGGACGCAAATCGCCGCTTCGACCTCGCCCGAGGCCGAGACTTCACGCCAGAACGGATGGTGCGCTGGCAGGCCGGACGAGTGATCCAGAAGGTGTCGGACGGTCACGCGGGCGCGTTCCGGCCCGCGCCATGCGGGTGCCAGATCAGCTACGGGCTGCTCGAGGTCCAGGAGGCCGGCGGCCACGGCGCGCATGGCGATCGATGAGGTGGCAATGACCTTGGTGAGCGAGGCGAGGTCGAAGATTGTGTCCTGCGTGGTCTGCGCGGCACTTGGGTCATAGCGGAGTTGTCCGAACGCCTCACGCCAGAGCACGCCGGCGCGCCGGCCGACTTCGACCGCCACGGCAGGCGTCGCCCGCTCTGTCACGGCCAGTCGGAGCAGTGCCCGAGCGCCGGCGGGCCGGCCATCAGCGACAGGGTTACCGGCTGCGGTGGTCATGATCCAGCCAGAAAGACGCGACCCACCCGGCACCGAACGTGACAGCCGACCCCACGAGCACGTACCACTGCCACGAGACGGCGGTCCCGGTCTTGACGGCGAGCATTACGATCGTGCCGGCCGTCACGCCCAGGAGCGCCCCACGCTGGCCGACGCGACGGGTGAGCGTGCCGAGGAGGAACAGGCCGAGAATCAGGCCGCTCGTGAACGCGGCCAATCCAAGAACTTCGTCGACGACTCGCCGCGAGAGTTCGATGGCCGCAAGCGCCGCCGCAGCCTGCAGGGCGGCGAACACCACGGTGAGCGCGCGCGAGCGCGTGAGTTGCTGCCGACTCGACAGTCGTTCGCCAGCGAGCGGCAGCCAGAAGTCGCCCATCGCGGCCGCTGATGACGAGTTGAGCGACGAGGATAGCGTCGACATCGCCGCCGCCAGAATGGCCGCCAGGACGAGGCCCACCAGGCCGACCGGCAGGTGATTGACGATGAAGTGGGGGAAGACCCGGTCTGTCGCGACCTGGCCCGCGACGGTGAAGGCGGTCATTTCGTCCGGCGCCACCTGCGTGTAGAAAGCGAACAGCATCGTGCCGATGGCAAGGAAGAGCGCAAACTGGACGAGGACGACGACGCCGCTCGCAAGCAGGGCGATGCGGGCATCACGGATCGACCGTGCCGACAGGTAGCGTTGCACCATCATCTGATCGGTGCCATGGGTGGCCGTGGTCAGGAACATGCCACCGATGACGCCTGACCAGAAGGTGTAGCTCTCGGTGAGATCCCAGCTGAAGTTCGTCACCCGGAACTTGTCGAGCGGTTCGGCCGCTGCCACGACTCCGCTCCAGCCGCCCGGGATGTCCCCGAGCAGAATCGCCGCGGCGCTGACGGCACCGACCAGATAGACGCCCAGCTGAACCACGTCGGTCCAGACGACGGCCGTCATGCCCCCGGCGTACGTGTAGAGCACGGTCAGCGCACTGATGGCCAGAATCGAGGCCACGAGGAGGTCGGTCTGCCGCCCCCCGAGCGTACCAGTCGACTCGAGCAGGGCCGCCAGTACGAGCGCGGTCGCAAACAGTCGGAAGCCGTCGGCGAGCGTCCGCGTCACGAGGAACACGCCGGAGGCAAGGCGGCGCGTCGGTCCTCCGAAGCGTTCGCCGAGGAGCGCGTACACAGTGAGCACGTCGCCCCGGAAGAGCCCGGGCATCAGAACCACAGAGACGACGATCCGTCCGAGCAGGTAGCCGAAGACGAGTTGGAGAAAGGTGTAGTTGCCGGCGAAGGCGACGCCGGGGACGCTGATGAAGGTCACCGTGCTCGTCTCGGTGGCGACGATCGAGCCGAGGATGGCCCACGCCGGCAGCCGGTGCCCGCTGATGAAGTAGTCCTGAACGGTACGCTGCGAGCGGCCCACAAGGAAGCCAAAGGTGACGACCCCCGCCAGGTAGGTGACGAGGACAATCGCATCGGCCGGGTGCATGCTCAGCGGGCTGGAAGGGAGACGGCGTCGTCGAGAAGGGCGGGGCGCAGCAGGCTGAGGTACCGGGCGCCACCGTCGCGTTGGCTCGCCAGGCTGTCATAGGAGAACACCGCCACGCCGGCCGCCCCTCCGTCGCGGGCGAGCCGCACGTGGGCCGATGTCTCGGCGGCGGTCAGACGATACGCGCCGATGCCAACCCAGACCGGGCGGTCGCCGGCCGACGCCCGCACCGACGCCACCTGCCGGGCGAACGTGCCGGCATCGGTCGTGTAGGCCATGGGGCAGATCGCGTCGACGAGCCCGTCGCGTGCCCAGGCCGCCCAATCCTGTCCCTTCCGACTGCGGGCTTCGGCGGCGTCGGGCACGACGGCCACCGATACCGGTGTGCCCGGGCGAACCTGGTCGACGGTCGCGACGATGCGTTCCACGAGTTCGGTCAGCCGGTCACGCCGGAACGTCGCCCACGTCTCCGGCAGGTACGTGGTCCAGGCCGTCGGATCGCGTCTGGCGGCGGCGTCGAGGCGGGTTCGTTCCTCGGCCGACGAGAAGGGCAGTCGGCTGGCGCGAAACTCGGCGAGCGCCGCGGCGCTGAAATCGAACGTCTCGTCGGGGTAGCGAATGTAGTCGAGATGGATGCCGTCGAGCGGGTACGACTCGACGAGCTCCCGAATGACACCGACCGAGTAGGCTTGGGCATCAGTCGATACAGGCGACACGTACAGGCCCTCGACCGCGTCTGCTTCGCGCCGGGTCCACCGGGCAAGTTCCGCGAGGTAGGCGGGGGAGTCTCGGCGCGATCTTCGACAGGGCATCGGCGAGCTCGCGCGGCACCATCAACCATTCCGGATGCCTGCGCACGACGTGTTGGCTCGATCGCGGCAGCGCAGCCGCGCTGGCCACGAGATTGACGTTCACCCAGGCGTGGACGGCGAGGCCGGCTTCGTGGCCAAGTCCGATCGCCAGGGCGAGCGGGTCGAAGTCGTCAGGGAGACCCGAGGCTCGTGGGTCGACGGCGCTCGTGTAGAAAGCCTCACCCCGGCCGCGGACCTGCAGGAGTACGGTGTTGAACCCGGCGGACGACACCATCTTGACCATCGAGCGAACCGACTCCGGGGAGGTGAGCGTCGACCGCAGCACCCAGACCGCCCGGATGCTCTGGTTGGTCGTGGCCACCTGCGGCGGGTCGGCTGACCGTGCCAGCCCGGTGAGCGCCATCACCAGGACGGCGCATGCGATGAGCCACGGTTTCGATCTCATTGGAAAAGAAGCCTCCCGGCAGGCCTTCAACACTCTATCGACCGGAGGTGCGAATGTCTTGAGCTCACTCGTCGCCCCGTGGTGCCTCGGCATCGATCAGCGCTCGGAGCGTGGGCTCGAGCTCCTCACCGATGGCTTCTCTGACGAACCCGTCGGCCTCACGCAGCCGCCGGAGCGCGGCGGCATGGCTCAGCCCGGCTTTCTGCATGACGATGGCAGCCTTGACGTTCCATTTTGCCTGATGCAGCAGGCGATCCGCTTCGTCGAGGTCGATGCCGGAGACCATGGCGACGATGCGCCGCGCCCGGTCCCGGAGCTTGTCGGAGCCGGTCTGGACGTCGACCATCAGGTTCCCGTAGGTCTTGCCCATCCGTACCATCGAAATCGTGGTGAGCATGTTGAGGACCATCTTGGTGGCCGTGCCGGCCTTGAGCCGCGTAGAACCGGCGATGACTTCCGGGCCGACGGCCGGCGCGATGATCAAGTCCACGAACGTCTGCAGCTCGGTGCCGGGCCAGCAGGTGACGAAGATGATGCGAGCCCCCTTGTTGCGGGCATTGGTGAGGGCGCCTCGGACAAACTGTGTGATGCCGCTCGCCGACACGCCGACCACGACGTCGCGCTTGCTGACACGGAGGCGCCCGACGCTGCGCGCGCCCTCCTCGAAGTTGTCTTCGACGCCCTCACGGCTGCGGAACACCGCATCGCGGCCCCCGGCCATGATGGCCTTCACGAGCCCGGGCTTCGTGCCGAACGTCACGGGGATTTCCGCCGCCTCGAGGACGCCGAGCCGGCCGCTCGTGCCGGCGCCCACGAGAAGGATCCGCCCGCCCTTCTTGATCGTATCGACCAGGATCTCGACGCCGACGGCGATCCGGCCACGCTCTTTCTGCACAGCCGCCAGCACGGCGCGGTCCTCGGCAACCATCAGGTCGATGATGTCCGGCACGGGCATCCGGTCGATCCCGAGCGTGTCGGGGTTGATGGCCTCGGTCGGCAGGTCCTGCCACTTGGACTGGTACGGCATGGCCGCGATCTCGCGTCTGAACGTCCAAGCGTACTCGGTCGAGGCGCGCGTCGCAATGCGCACGCTTCGGACTGGCGCCCGGCAGCCCAGCGGTGGTCTGATGGAGACGCATGACGGCGGTCGACGGCTATCTGCGGCACCTCGAAGTCGAGCGGCGCGTGTCGGAGAACACGCTCGAGGCCTACTCCCGCGATCTCAGGCGTCTCGGCGACTGGGCCGGCGCGCGGACACTCGAGGGGCTCGACAGGACCGACCTCGAGGCGTTCGTGCGCGATGCGATGGCGAGCGGCCTGTCGCCGACGTCGACGGCGCGCCTCGTCGCGGCCGTGCGCGGCTTCTACCGGTTCCTGCGGCTAACGGGACGGGTGGCCGAGAATCCCACCGACGACCTGCCGGCGCCCAGACAGGTGAGCGCGCTTCCGAAGTTCCTGTCGCTCGACGACGTCGAGGCGCTTCTGGACGCACCGGATGTGGCTACGCCGAAGGGACTGCGGGACCGCGCCCTGATCGAAGTCCTGTATGCCACCGGCCTCCGGGTCTCCGAACTGGTGAGCCTCCGCGTGACCGATCTCCACATGGACAAGGGCTACCTGCAGTGCATGGGCAAGGGCAGCAAGCAGCGGATCGTCCCGCTCGGCGACACCGCGGCAGGCTGGGTGCGCCGGTATGTGGCCGAGGGGCGCGGCGCGCTCCTCGGACGACGTGAGAGTCCGTGGCTCTTCCCGAACGCGCGAGGCGGCACGCGGCTCTCGCGCAGCGGATTCTGGCAGATCCTCAAGGCCCACGGCCTGGCGGCCGGCATCCGGGCGCCCCTCAGCCCGCACGTCCTCCGGCACTCCTTCGCCACGCATCTGCTCGAGCGGGGCGCGGACCTGCGCGCGATCCAGGCCATGCTCGGCCACGCGAGTCTGTCGACCACCCAGATCTACACGCACGTGCTCGAAGCAAGGCTGCGGCAAGCCTACGACCGGTTCCACCCGCGTGCGTAGACCGCGGTTCCCCGGCGGATTGACCGGCTCGGCGGCCGTCTGGTACCGTTAGCTGTTTGGCAGATCCTCAAATCAGCTGCCGGTGAGGAGTCGTTTCATGGGGCGCATCAGCCGCCATCTGTTCACGTCTGAGTCCGTCACGGAAGGTCATCCCGACAAGATCGCCGATCAGATTTCCGACGGCATTCTGGATTCGATCCTCACGCAGGATCCGGTCGCGCGTGTCGCGTGCGAGACGCTCGTCACGACCGGCCTCGCCATCGTCGCCGGAGAGATCACGACGAGTTGTTACGTCGACTTCCAGCGCGTCGTGCGCGAGGTCATCCGGGACGTCGGCTACACGCGCGCGAAGTACGGGTTCGACTACGAGACCTGTTCGGTGCTGTCGTCCATTCACGAGCAGTCGCGGGACATCGGCCAGGGCGTCGACACGGGTGGCGCGGGCGACCAGGGCCTCATGTTCGGATTCGCCTGCACGGAGACGCCGGAGCTGATGCCGTTGCCGATCATGCTCGCGCACAAACTGGTGCGCGGCATGTCCGAGACTCGGCGCGCCGGCCTCGTCGATTACCTGCGACCGGACGGCAAGTCGCAGGTCACCATCGAATACGAGGGCTCCCGCCCGATTCGCGTCGACACGGTCGTGCTCTCGACCCAGCACGGCCCGAGCGTCAGCCAGGACACGATCCGTGAGGACCTCATCGAGAAGGTCATCAACCCGCTCGTGCCGGCCGAACTGCTCGACAAGAAGACGAAGATCTACGTGAACCCGACCGGCCGATTCGTGGTCGGGGGGCCGCACGGCGACGCCGGCGTCACCGGCCGCAAGATCATCGTCGACACCTATGGCGGTGCCGCGCCGCACGGTGGGGGAGCGTTCTCGGGCAAGGATCCCACGAAGGTGGACCGTTCGGCGTGCTACATGGCGCGCTACATCGCCAAGAACCTCGTGGCCGCGGGCCTTGCCGACCGGGTGCTGGTTCAGCTCGCCTACGCGATCGGCGTTGCCGAACCCGTCTCGATCTACCTCGACACCTCGGGGACGGGACGCATTGGCGACGACAAGATGGTCGAGCTCGTCCGCGCGCATTTCAAGCTCACGCCGCGCGGCATCATCGAGACGCTCGATCTGCGCCGGCCCATCTTCCGGAAGACCGCCGCGTTCGGCCACTTCGGGCGCACGGAGCCCGAGTTCACCTGGGAGAAGACCGACAAGGCCAACGTCCTCCGGGCAGACGCCGGCCTCTAGTTCGGTCGCGCGAATCCGGTGCGAGGCGTCCTTCGCACGGTTGTCATCACGGCGGCGGCCTTCTCGGCCGCCGCCGCCCTCTTCGTCGCCTTCACGCTGCCCCCGGCGGCCAGAGCGCTTCCGGCCTCACGCCCCTTGCATGTGCTGTACGGTGGCATCCACGTGCACACGTCCCGGTCGGATGGTACCGGCTCGGTCGACGAGGTCGCCGCCGCGGCCGCTCGCGCCGGACTCCAGTTCGTCATCCTCACCGACCACGGTGACGGTACACGCGCGCCTCTCCCGCCCGAGGTACCCGGAGCGGCGTGCTCGTCATCGATGCGGTCGAAATCTCGACCACGGGCGGCCATCTGGTCGTGCTCGGCCTCGAGAGCCCTGCACCGTATCCGCTGGCCGGGAAGCC
This sequence comes from uncultured Acidobacteriota bacterium, assembly GCA_963752045.1. Classification (GTDB taxonomy): domain Bacteria; phylum Acidobacteriota; class Vicinamibacteria; order Vicinamibacterales; family SCN-69-37; genus DATKDF01. The sequence continues at coordinate 1,399,505 of CAVVWN010000008.1, forward strand.
ACAGGACGTGATCGAGGACATCCACCGGCTCGGTGGCCGTGCCGTCCTCGCGCACCCCGACTCGCCGCGTGACGAGCTTGCCTGGCGGACCGGCAACGCGCCGTACGACGGCTTCGAGTGGATGAACGCCGATTCGGAGTGGCGCGACGACGCGCCAGGCCGGCTGCTGGGCGCGGCGCTACGCGGGCTCGTGCGGGGGCCGGAGGCTGTCGCCGACTTGTTCTCGCGGTCGGAGAGGGCCTTTTCGTGGTGGGACGCCCGCCCCGAAGGTGGGCGCTCGCTCCGGCCCTTCGGGGTAGCCGCGCTCGATGCACACGCACGCATTGGCTGGGACGACGAGCGGGAGGAACCCCGGCAGTGGACCTTCCTGGCAAAGCCCAGCTACGAACAGATGTTCCGCACGATTGCGCAGGCCGTCGAGCTTGCCGCACCGCCCGGCGGCCGCGCCGAGGAGGACGCGCGGCTCGTACTCGCCGCGATTACCGGCGGGCGCAGCTACTCAATCGTCCGGGCGATCGCCGAGCCGGCCACCCTCGGCTTCGTCGCGCACGCCGCCGGCACCACGGTACCCATGGGCGGCACGCTCCCGCCTGGACCGGCTCGGTTCGACGTGGCCGTCACGGAGGCGCCCGACGCATCCCTCAGGCTCCTGCGGAACGGCCGGATGATAGCCGAAGGTCACGGCACGCTCGCCGCGGACCTCAGCGCCGAGCCTGGCCAGGTCTTCCGTGTCGAGGCCACCATCGGAGAGCGCAGTTTCCCCTGGTTGGTTTCCAATCCGATCTTCGTCGGCAGCCCGGACGCCGGACCCGGACCCCGCGACCGGCCTGAACAGTCTGGCGTCCCACCGGAGAGGCTCGAGCCGTTCGCGTCGTTCGCCGACTGGCGCATCGAGCGAGAGCCCTCGTCTTCGGCGAGTATGTCCGTCGATGAATCGGCGATGAGCCTGCGGTGGCAGTTTCGGCTGGGGCCAGGCCGGCCGGCAGGCCAGTTCGCCGCGCTGTCGGTGCCGATCGCGAGCGAACACGGATACGAGAGCATCGAGTTCGAGGCGCGCGCCAGCCGGCCGCTCAGGATGTGGTTTCAGGTTCGACTGCCTGGCGCCTCCGATGCCCAGCGGTGGGGCCGGTCCATCTACGTCGACGAGCTTCCGCGGCACGTCGTGGTGCGGCTCGAGGACCTCGACCCAATCGGTCGGACGAGCACGCTGCGGCCGGTCGTGGCGCGAATCCGGTCGCTATTGTTCGTGATTGATACCGTGAACACCGCGCCGGGCTCGGCGGGGGAGATTGTCTTGTCGAACGTCGCGCTGGGTCTCGGCGATACCGGCGGCGGCCGCTAGGCGGCCGCGGGGGCCACGCGCGTCGTCAGGTCCGCACGCGGAGTATCAGGTATCCAGCCGCCGCGAGAAACAGGACGTTCGAGGCCCAGGCCGCCATGACGGGCGGCAGCAGTCCGGCCGCACCCGCTGCCGTGAAGAGCGTGGTCAGGAAGTGATAACCAAACGCGAGACCGATGACGAGGCCGATGCCGTAGAGGGCGCCGTGGCGTCCGGTCGTGACGCCGAAGGGAATGGCCAGGAGCGTCATGACGAGCGTGACGAGCGGGAAGGCCACCTTCTGGTGAAGCTCGACGTCGAGGCGCGAGGTGCTGTAGCCGCTCGCTCGCAATTCGGCCACATGCTCGCGCTGCTCGCCGAACGTCATCAGTGAGGCGTCGATCTGCGCCCGCTCGAAGTCCTCGATCGGCGCGAGGTCGATCTGCCGGTTGCTCAGCGTCTCGCGCCTGACCGGGTCAGTGCCGGTGAAGCGCTGCACCCACGCGTCGCCCGCCGACCAGGCACCGTCGCGATACACGGCATCGCGCACGAAGGTGTGTGCATCCAGCCTGTACGGGTTGCGCACCGTGTCGTACACCGACAGTGCGAAGAGGCTGCGGGCGGTCCGGTCGAAGAAGGCGAAGTAGTAGATGCGGCCGTCGGCGCCGGACAACCAGTTCCGGTTGGCCACGTTGAGCGTGCGGGACTGGCGGTCGCGTATCTGGTCGTTCAACTCGTCGGCCCGGCGGTTCGCGCGCGCGAGCACACGCTCCTCGAGGACGAACAGCAGTCCGCTGAGGAGCAGGGAGAAGAGCACGAGCGGCAGCGCCACCCTGTACAGGCTCACGCCGCAGGCCCGCATCACGGTGAGCTCGCTCGTCCGGGTCAGTGCGCCGATCGTGCTGAGCACGGCCACGAGGGTCGCGACCGGGAGGAGGTAGGCCACAAACTGCGGCGTGGAGTAGGCAAGGAAGCTCAACAGCATCCCGCCGGTGGCGTTTCCCTTGAACAGCTTCTCAGCCAGCTCGATGAACTGACCGATGTAGTACAGGCCGAGCAGGCCGACGAACGAGAGGATCAGAATCCGCAGATAGCGCCGCGTGACGTAGATATCGAGCAACCGCGGACGCGGCAGGTCGAAAGCCGGGATCCGGATCACGACGGCCGGCCGGCGTCGAGGGCCACTGGCCGACGCGGCAGCGGCCTGTTTCCTGGCCTGGCGGGAGCGACCGAGGCCGGCCAGCCAGGCCGGCAGGCGGATGGGCAGCCGGTGCCCCTGGGATCCCGCCCGCCACCACATCGCGACGAGGCCGGCCACTCCGAGGGCGATGTTCGGAACCCACCGCGCCCAGACGGCGGGGAAGCTGCCGCCCTTAGTGAGCGCCTCGGCCTGGGCGAGCAGGGCGTAATACGCGAAGATGGTCGCCAGGCCGAGCGTGAAGCCGGCGAGCTTGCCCTCCTTGCGGGTGTGCAACCCCAGTGGAAGGGCCAGCACGGCAAACACCAGGCAGGCCACCGGAAACGAGAACATCTGCTGGATCCGGATGATCTCGTTATGGGGCGAGAGCCCCTGCTCGACGCGCTCGGCCGCGCGAGCCTCGAGGCCGGCAATGTCGAGCTCGGCCAAGTCCCGTGTCAGGGCGAAAGTCCCGTCGCCGAAGACGGCGGTGGGATCGATCGGCAGCCGCAGCTGATCGTCCATGGCCCGGTCGTAGCCAAGTTGATCGGCTCCGGGCAGGTACCGCGAGGCATTCTCGAGCCACAGGTTGACCACCCGCTGGTCCGGGAGCAGCTCGAGGCGACCGCGCTCGGCGAGCGTCACGGCCGGCCGGTCCGGCGTGGTGGTGTCGGCGACCATGACGCCGGTCCAGTTGCCCTCCGCCGCCGTCTCCCGGACGAAGATCACCTTGCCCGGGAACCCCTCGTAGAAGACGCCCGCTTTGATGTCCGCCTCGCCTTGCTGATACACGAGCCGGAAGGTCGTCTCGCGGAACGTCTGGTTGGCGTCCGGAATGAGGCGCGTGAGCACGTACAGGTCCGCCGCGCCCAGGACGACCGCAAGCAGGAGCACCGGGCGGAGGAGGCGCAGGGGACTCACGCCACAGGCGAGGAACGCGACGCCTTCCCGGTCTCCTGACAGCCGCCCGAGGGCCATCAGCGTGCCGATGAGAAAGGCCATGGGGATCGTGAGCCCCAGCGCCTGTGGCAGGAGCGTCAGAAGGAGGAAGCCGACGGTGCCGATCGGCACGTTCTTCGCGAGGAGCTCTTCGGCCCGATCGAGGGCCGGCTGGACCGCCAGGACGAACGTCAGCACGGCCAGCGCCAGCGCGAAGGCGGGCAGAATCTGGCGGATCAGATAGCGGTCAATCGTGTGCACGTCCGGCCCAAGTCTGGACGATAGCACGCGCCGCGTGGACCGGTGGGCGGGAGCCGAGTTGGAGGCCCACATTTCGTCCACAGGCCTGGTTCATTGGTTATTTCGTCAACGTCTAATAATAGTTGTTATGTTGAGTTCAGGCCGCATGGATGCCTGCCATGAGGTCGGAACCTCGCCTCGGCCGTGCTGGAGCCTCGGCCGCTCGGTTCTCTCGATCCAGGGTCGCAGTCCGCCCCCCAGACGGCGTCCCAAGGGGCGGCAGCTGCGGCTCCTGTATCAACCGAGCGCTTACTCGGCTATTCAGACGTCTGAATATGGATGCACTAGTTGCGAATCGGTAATGCCTGTCGCGAAGGTCCGCGTCGTCTGCCGGCGCGCTCACGCCCCCGGAGTTGCTCACGCTCGCCCTGCCACATACGACCGCGGTTCGCTCGCCGACGAGTCGCTCAGCGGGACTTCCGAAGGTCGGCGATGATGGCCTCGAGCGCCGCAATGACCTCGGTGCGGTCGACGTCACCCTTGCGGAACTGAAGCCGGAGATTGAACGCTTTTGTCGGAGGCCGATACTGGAAGACGAATGCCTTCGGGCGACCAGGCTTGGGCTTTGGGGCCGTGGCCTTCCGTGCCTGCTCCCGCGTGACGTTCCCGGAGCCGTCCCTGGTCAGCTTCTCGATCAGCTGGACCATTTTCTCGGGGTTGCCCTGTCTAACAACCTGCAAAAGCAATGACTTAGAGGAAATGTCGGCCAGCCGACAGAGATTGCGAATTTCCTCAGGCATCCCCGACAGTGTCAGCGACTCGGTAATCGACGTCCTGGACTTCCCCAGTCGTTTGGCGAGGTCCTCGTGGGTGTAGCCACAGCGGTCAGCGAGGCTCTGAAGAGCTTCCGCCTCCTCAAATGGACCGAGGTCCTTGCGCTGGATGTTCTCGACGAGCGCGACCTCGATGATCTCGGTGTCGTCGACCTCCCGGATGACCACGGGCAGCTCACGCAGACCGGCGCGCACGGCAGCCTGGTAGCGGCGCTCGCCAGCGATGATCTGGTAACGCTCTCCGCGCTGCCGGACGATGAGGGGCTCGATAATGCCCTTCTCGGAGATCGACGCGACCAGCTCAGAAAGGTCTCCCATCACCTGCCGCGGCTGGTCCGGATTCGGGTCGACGAGGTCGATCCTGACCAGCCTGCCAATTGGGGCTCCGGCAGAAGCCGTGAGCGCCTCCACGTAGTGGGAGTCGTGCCGCATCCGGAGGGTTCCCGGAAGACCTCGTTTAGACACGTTCGATTACCTCCTCGCAGAGCCGGTAGTACTCGCTGGCGCCGGAAGACTCGGGCGCGAACTGGAAGATGGACTCCTTGTAGGCCGGGCTCTCTTCGAGCCGCACGCTCTTGGAAATGACGGTTCGGAAGACCTTCTGGCCAAAGACCTTGTCGATCTGTTCGCGAATGTCCCTGGCGAGCGCCGTCCTTCTGTCGTGCATCGTGATGACCACGCCGAGGATCCGCAGGAGCGGATTCGCCCTGGCCCTGACCTTTTCGATGGTCTCGAGAAGGTCGTCGGTGCCCTCGAGGGCGAAGTACGACGACTGGATCGGAATCAAGAGATGGGTCGAGGCCACGAGGGCGTTCACCGTCAGCAAGCCAAGGGCCGGCGGACAGTCGATCACGACGGCGTCGAAGTCCGCGGCAACCGCGGCAAGCTTGTCCTTGAGCTTGAAGTGCGCGTCGAGTTCCCCCACCAGCTGGCTCTCGAGCTTCGCCAGCGCGATTCTCGAGGGCGCGATCCACAGGTTGGGCACGGGGGTGGCCTGAATGACATCCGGCAGGCCGACCTCCGCGTTCACGAACACGTCGTACATCGACTTCGCGATGGTGCCCAGCTCGAGGTACGACATCGAGCTGTTCGACTGCGGGTCGAGGTCCATGAGCAGGGTGCGTTTGCGGCGGAGCGCCAACGCAGCGGCGAGGTTGATGGCAGTGGTTGTCTTGCCAACCCCGCCCTTCTGGTTGGCGATCGCGATGATCATTTTGGGGGTCGTTCCGCTCCAGCGGCGGCTCCGGCCATTGTAGGAGGCCCCTAGTGGCCTGTCAAGAAAGACCGCTACATCTTGTATCCCAGGTCGTCAGGATCGAGGCTCTCGAGCCAGCGCTGGAGCCGTTCCTGGTCGGCCTGCTCGGTGTTCGTGTCCACGGACCTGGCCTGGTCGAGCACTTTCGGGTTCACAAAGACGGGCGCCTTGAGCCGCAGAGAAAGGGCCAGCGCATCACTCGGCCTGGCATCGACGAGCAGGGTCTCGCCGGCGCGGTCGAGCTCGAGGTACGCGAAGAAGGTGCTCTCACGAAGGTCGGAAATCACGACCCGACGAAGCGTCGCGCCCAGCTCCTCGAGGAGACTCCTGACAAGGTCGTGGGTCATCGGCCGCGGGGGCGAGACGTTCTCCATCTGCAGCGCAATCGCGTTGGCTTCAACCGGGCCGACCCAGATCGGGAGCACGCGCTGGTTGCCCTCGTCGCGCAGGAGGACGATCGGCATGTTCGTGACCGGGTCCACCATGAGGCCCTTGATCGACATCTCAATCAGCATGGGCAGCGGCTCCCGTCAGGGCCTCCCGACCGGCGTCGAGAAGCTCCCCCTTGAGGCTGTTGGGACCAGCTCGGGTCACCCGCACCCGGACGAGCGACCCGATGAGGTCCTCACCCCCGGGGAAGTTGACGATGGTATTGCCGGTCGTGCGGCCGGCTACCTCGCCGGGCCGGCGCCTGGATCGGCCGTCGACGAGGACGTCGACCTCGCTCCCCACCATCTCTTCGTGCCAGGCCATTTGGATCTCGCGCTGGAGGCCCTGGACTTCGAGGATGCGCCTCGTCTTTTCGGCCTCAGACACGTCGTCGGGCATGCGCTTGATGGCCAGGGTGCCGGGCCGCGGGGAGTATTTGAAGGAGAAGATCGAGTGGAACCGGACCGCGCGAAGCAGATCGAGCGTGAGCTCGAAGTCCGCGCCGGATTCACCGGGAAACCCGACGATGAGGTCCGTAGACAAGGCGATGCCCGGGATGTCCCGTCGGAGCCGCTCGACAAGGGCGAGATAGTCACTGCGCGTATGCCGCCTCCGCATGGCCCTCAGAATGGCATCCGAGCCTGACTGCACCGGGAGGTGGAGGTGCTTGCAGACTTCTGGTGTCGATCGAATTGCCGCGATGAGCCGCTCGGTCACGTGCCTCGGGTGCGGACTCGCGAATCGCACTCTCAGGACCCCGGGCACCGCACTCACCCGCCTCAGGAGCTCTGCGAAGTCGCAGTGCTCATCGTCTGGCGCCTGGTAGTGGTTGACGATCTGGCCGAGCAGCTGAATCTCGCGTCTGCCGCGACTGACGGCAGAGCGGACTTCCGCGAGGATGTCCCGCGCCGGGCGCATGCGCTCGTGACCGCGGGTCTGGGGCACGACGCAGAAGGCGCAGAACTCGTTGCAGCCTTCGATGATCGTGACCCAGGCTCGGACCGGGTCCGAGTGCTCCACGAGCCCCAGCGGGAAGCTGACGTCGTCGTGAGGGCTGACGTCGATGACGGGCTTCCTGGTCTCGAGGGCGGCCCCGACCAGGGCTGGTAGCTCCTTGAGCCGCTGCGTGCCGACGACGACGTCGACCGAGGCATCCCGGGCAAAGAGGCGGTCGCCTTCCTGCTGTGCCACGCAGCCGGCCACGGCTATCACGGGCTTCCGATCTCGCGCAGCCACGGCCTGTCTCACCTCGCCGAGCCGGGAGAAGAGCTTGTCTACCGCGCGCTCTCGGACGCTGCACGTATTGACCACGACCACGTCGGCATCACGCTCGTCGGCCGCCGGCTCATAGCCCTCAGAGCGCAGGAGGCCGGCCAGACGCTCCGAGTCGTGGAAGTTCATCTGGCAGCCGAACGTCTCGATGAAGACCTTAGGCACCGGCGCGACCTTTCGCTTTCGCCTTTCGCCCGGCTCGACCTTCGCCTTTCGTTTTTGTTTCGTCTATTCTCAGCTTGAGCATCTCCCTCGCAGAGGCTAGCACTGTCTGGGTGATTTCGGCGCCGGCGATCATCCGCGCGATCTCCCGTTCGCGGCCCTCGCCCTCGAGCCGGGCCGCGGAGGCCACGGTCCTCGATCCGCGGATCTGCTTCGACACCATCACGTGGGTCGAGGCCCGCGCCGCGATCTGCGGAAGGTGTGTGACGCACACGACCTGGAAGCTTCTGGCCAGGGCCTGGAGCCTCGCCCCGACGGCGTCAGCGGCTTCCCCGCCGATGCCCGCGTCCACCTCATCGAAGACGAGCGTTCTGCCGAGCTCCTCGGGCCGCGCAAGCGACCGCAGGGCCAGCATCACGCGCGACAACTCTCCGCCCGAGGCGATCCGTGCGAGCGGCCGGAGGTCTTCGCCTGGGTTTGGCGAGATGTAGAACTCCACCCGGTCTATGCCCTGCCGATGCCAGTCGTCCATGGAGAGGCTCTCCACGCGCACGTCCACTTGTGACCGGGGCATCGCCAGGTCGGCAAGGTCGCTTGCGAGCGCCGTCGCCAGCTTCGCGGCAGCCTGCCGCCTCTTCGTCGACAGCTGGGTGGCCGCCGAGAGGAACTGATCGCGCGCGGCCCGTTCATCGGCTTCCAGGCGGGCGGCCCGCTCCTCGCCCGCGTCGAGCTCCTCAATCTCCTGTTTCAGCCGGCTGGAGGTTGCGAGCACGGCGTCGAGGCCCGGACCGTATCGCCGCTTCAGGCGTTCGATCGCCGCGAGCCTGTCTTCGACGGCCTGCAGCCTCTCGGGCGAGGCGTCGAGGCCGGCCTGGTAGTCGCGTACGAAGAGGGCAAGGTCTTCCAGGCGCGACTTCACCTCATCGCGTTCGTCGAGGTAGGGCGTGAAGCGCGGGTCGAGCTGGCTGAGTTCCTCGAGCTTCCGCCAGACGCCGCCGAGCAATGCCGTCACCGACGCATCGCCCTCGTAGAGCGTCTCGAAGGCCTCGGCCGAAAGGCGGCTGAGGCGATCGGCGTTGGCGAGCACGCGGCGCTCGGCGTCGAGACGGTCATCCTCGCCGGCTTCGGGCCCGACCTTCTCGATCTCCTGCAGCTGAAACCGCGCCATGTCCAGGCGGGCGTTCTTCTCCCGGTCGTCGAGCCTGGTTCGCTCGAGCGCCGTTGCCGCCGAGCGCCAGTCGTCGAAGCGCCCGGCCACCGCCGCGGCCTCGGTGTCGAGGCCGGCGAACGTGTCGAGCAGGCCCGCATGTTCGGCCGGGTCGAGCAGTTGCTGATGTTCGTGCTGACCGTGCAGGTCGATGAGCGACGAGCCGAGCTCGCGGAGCGCGCCCGTCGTGGCGAGGGCGTCGTCGATGAACGCCCGGCTGCGCCCGTGCGCGGAGACCTCGCGGCGCACGATGACTTCGTGGCCTGCCGTCCGTTCGAAGATCGCCTGCACGGTGGCGTGGGTCTCGCCCGTCCGGACGAGGTCAACGCTCGCCCGCCCGCCGAGCAACAGGTCGATGGCCTCGACGATGACGGACTTGCCGGCCCCGGTTTCGCCGGTGAGGGCGGTGAGCCCAGGCTCGAACTCCACATCGAGGCTGTCGATGACGGCGAGGTGACGCACGCTGAGGAAACGAAGCATCGCGACCCGGAACTCTCATGCTATCAGAACTTTGACAGCGATCGCGGCGCATGCTAGGCTTGCGTGATTCGCGCTGTTTCCCAGCGGCGCATCAGCACAAGAGTAGGTGGAGGACTGATTGCGCACGCTTGGATTTCTGATCCTGGCGCTCCAGGACCAGAGTACGGCTGCCGGCCTGCCTGAGTCTGGCGCGGCCACCGACACAGACGTCATTTCGCTCATCCTCAATGCCAGCCCGATGGTCTGGGCCGTGCTGGCGATCCTGTTGTTCTTCTCGGCCGTCTCGTGGGGGATCATCCTCTACAAGCAGCGGCAGCTCAGCACGGCGGCGCAGCAGACGCTGCAGTTCCTCGAGGTGTTTCGCAAGAGCAGCCGGTTCTCCGAGGTGCAGGCGGCCTGCGGCGGCCTGACGTCGAGTCCGCTCGTCGGGCTGTTCCAGTCGGGCTACGCGGAGTTGAACGCGCAACTGCGTGGTCCAGGCGAGAACCGGCCGGCTGCGCCGTCGGGACGTCCAACCCTGAGGAGTCTTGATGCCGTGGATCGGGCCCTGCTGCGCGCAACGACGACGGAGCTCGCGAAGCTGGAACATCGCGTGACGTTTCTCGCCACTACGGCGTCACTCACGCCGTACATCGGTCTGTTCGGCACCGTGTGGGGCATCCTGAACTCCTTCCAGGACATCGGCGCTTCAGGGTCCACCAGTCTCGGCACGGTGGCGCCCGGGATCGCCGAGGCGCTCGTGGCCACGGCCCTCGGGCTCTTCGCGGCGATTCCAGCCGTCTACTTCTACAACGACATCACGAACCGCGTGAAAGCGTTCGCGAATCAGATGGAGGACTTCTCGATGGAGTTCCTGACGATCGCCGAGCGGAACTTCACCTGAGGCGCAGATGGCCAGAGTCGACGCAATCGGGAACGGCCCGCGACACCGTGGGCGTCGAGGCCGCGGGGGCCGCGTGTCGACCTCGCTCGCCGAAATCAACGTGGTGCCGCTCATCGATGTGATGCTCGTGCTGCTCGTCATCTTCATGGTGACCGCGCCGATCATGACGCAGGGGTTCCCGGTCCAGCTGCCCGAGTCGCGCCGGTCGCAGCCGATCGACCAGACACCGGTGACGGTGTCGGTGCCTGCCTCGTTTCCGGGCGACGGAGAGGTGCGCATCGGAGACGAGGCCGTGCCGCTCGCGTTGCTGCCCGAGCGGATCCGGCAAGAGCTGTCGAGCCGCGCCGAAAAGAACGTGGTGCTCGCGAGTGATGGCCTCATCACGATGCAGCAGATGATGTCGGTCTTCGATCAGTTGCGCGCCGGCGGCGTGGTCAATGTCGGAATCCAGACGCAGCCTTCGCGCTCGAGACGCGCGCCATGAGGATAGAAGCCGACGACGTCCTGTCGCTTCGCGCGGCCGACCCGCCGGGCCTGCAGAAGGCGCTGCGGCTGTCGTTTGGCGTGCACGTCGGCGCCATCCTCATCCTCCTGCTCCTGCCTCAGTCGTGGATCGCCGGGAAACAGGTCGAGCCGGTGAGAATGACGATCAGCCTCGGAGACGGCTCGGGGGCGCGAACGAGCGGCCGGACGCCTGCCGGCGGCCGGACGGTCGAAGCGGTCAGGCCGCCGGACGCCAGGCCCGAGCCCGTACGCCCGGCCGGGGCTCGCGACGACAGGATGACGATTCCGGATACTGCCGTCGATCGCCCGCCGCCCAAGCCCGTCGAGACAAAGGCGCCGGCGACGACGCTCCCCCGCCCGCCCGCTCCCGGTCGTGAGGTCTCTCGCGGCACGGCCGTGACCGAGACCGGCAACGTCGGCGAATCGGCAGGCCTGGCGAGCGGCGGCGAGCGCGGCGGACAACGGACCGAGTTCGATGCGAATTTCTGCTGCCCGGAGTGGGGCCGCATCATGGTGGAGGCGATCGACCAGCACTGGGCGAGCACGCAGCCCGAGCGCGGGCTCACCATCCTGAGCTTCGTCGTGAACCAGAATGGTACCATTAGCGATCTCGCGGTCGATCAGTCGAGCGGCAGCAGCAATCTGGATCGGCTGGCGATGTTCGCCGTCCGGCAGGCCAGGATTCCGCCGCTGCCGCGGGCGTTCACCGAGCCCACCCTCCGGGTGCGGCTCAGATTCCCGTACGGAGTCCAGTAGAGGTGGCCAGGAGAATGACAGTGAGATTCAGACTTGCCGCGGTGGTGTCGGCGGCGGCCATTAGCACACTGGTGGCCATGGCCGCCCCCGGGCCGGCCGGCCTGTCCGCGGTCGACCTGCAGGATCCGCCGCCCCAGCGTCAGACGCAGCTGGATCTGTCGATGAGCGGACGCGGGTATCAGCCGCGGCTGGGCCTTCCCGATTTCGTGGTTCCCGGCGGGAATGCGGAGCTCTCGCAGGCTGCGCGGACGCTGGCCGACGTGCTCTGGGCCGATCTCGATTTCGAGAAGGAGTTCTACATGATCCCGCGCGAGGAGTCGGCGCGGATTCCGACGGCCGCCTCGCCGCAGGCCCTGCCGGCGCAGCGCTGGGCGCAACTCGGCGCCGACTTCGTGCTGCTTGGCAGCGTGCGCGTGACAGGCGAGACGTTCGAAGTCGATCTCCGCTCCATAGCCGTGCGCGGCCGCGACCCTGGCAGCCAGCACTTCGGCCGACAGTACCAGGGCTGCACCATCCAGAACCCGCGCGCGTGCGCGCACTACATTGCCGACGACTTTCACAAGGAGACCCGCGGCCTCGACGGTGTGGCCCAGACCCGCCTGGCCTTCGTCTCGAACCGCGACGGGACGCCCGTGACGGGCCGTCCGATGCCGAATCCCGGCAGCAGCAAGGAGATTTACGTTTCCGACTACGACGGCGCCAACGCCAGGCGCGTCACGGCCAACCAGAAGCTGAACATCGCGCCGTCCTGGTCGCCGGACGCGCGATCGCTGGCCTACACGTCGTGGGAGACGGGCTTCCAGGACGTGTACGTGATTCACCCCTTCGGCGGCGGCCCCAGGTCTCGACCCGCCCTCGGAACCGAGCAGATACACAACATGCTCTCGGCCTGGTCGCCGGACGGGCAGCGCCTCGCGTACGCGTCGGCGCGCAATGGCGGACGCACGGACGTCTGGGTCGTCAATCGTGACGGTTCCGGCGCCCGCAACCTGACGCCCAACACGCCGAACTGGGATGACAGCGCGCCCACCTGGTCTCCCGACGGCACACAAATCGCCTTTACGTCCGACCGATCGGGTACCAACCAGATCTACACGATGGCCGCCGATGGCACGGGCGTGCGCCGGATCATCTCGCAGCAACACAGCGACCGGCCGACATGGTCTCCGCTCAACTACATCGCGTTTACTCTCGGGAGCGGTCCGGGCCACGACATCGCGGTGTACGATTTCCTGAAGAACGAGGTGCGCGTGCTGACCGACGGGCTCGGGTCGAACGGCAGCGCCAGCGTGGCTCCGAACGGCCGCCACATCGCGTTCACGACGACGCGGTGGGGGCGGGAACAGGTGGCCATCATCGACTATCCGACCGGCCGGAACATCAGGCGGATCACCGACACCGGCACCAACACGTATCCGAGTTGGTCGCCCATGCCCAATCGTTGAGACTACTGTGAGGACAGGTGCCATGACCCGACAGTCACTGCTCGCGCTGACGTTGGCCGGACTTACGCTCGCTGGCGCGTGTGCCAGCAACCCGCCGCCCGAATCGGTGCCGCCGCCGCCGGCCTTTCCAGGCGCCGCTCCGAATCCCGGGGGCACGCCGCCACCGCCGCCAGCCCGCCCGTCGACTCCCCCGTCCGTCCCGCGAGAGCCGGTGATCACGTCCGATCCGCTGGCCAGCATGTCGCCGGAGGAAATCAACGCGAATTCTCCGCTGGAACCCGTGTTCTTCCGATACGACAGCGACGAGCTCGACGAGCCCGCCCGTGAGGCACTCGCGACGAACGCCAAGGTGCTCGGCTCCTATTCGAGCTGGGTGATCACCATCGAAGGGCACTGTGACGAACGTGGCACCCCGGAATACAATCTGGCACTGGGTGATCGGCGGGCGCTTGCAGCCAAGAACTTCCTGCTGTCGCTCGGCGTGTCGGCCGACCGGATCCGAACCGTGAGCTACGGCAAGGAGTTCCCCTTCGACCCGGGCCATGACGAGACGGCGTGGGCGCGCAATCGGCGGGCCCACTTCATGGTGGTGGCGAAGTGACCGGTGCGCTGGTGCGGCGGCAGGCCGGGTCGTTCAGGTAGTCATCGATGAGACGCGCGCTCCCCTTCCTTCTGGCGATGACGTTCGCGGCCGCGCCTGTGCCCGCCCTGGGCCAGAACCGCGAGCACCAGCAGATGGTGGCCGACATCCGCATGCTGTACGAGCAGGTGCAGCGTCTCCAGTTGACCGTCAATACGCTCATGGAGCAGCTCGGGGCCACCGACAGCCGGCTCGATCTGCAGGCGGAAGCCGCCCGGAAGGGCTTTGCGGACCTGCTCACGCGCGTGGACGCGCTCACGAGCGAGATGTCAACCGTGCGCGAGAACCTGTATGACGGCACGACCAGGATCTCGAAGCTGACACAGGAGCTTGACGCCATTCGCTCGGGCATCGGGTCGGTCAACGCGCTGCTGACGCAGATCGTGGCCTTGCTGACCACGCCGCCGGCCGAAGGCGGCGCCGCGGGCGCCCAGCCGCAGACGCTTCCAGAAACGCCGCCCGTCACGACTCCGCCAGCGCAGACGGCGCCCCAGACGGCCGGTGCTCCGGCGCAACCACAGCCACCGCCGCTTCAGCCGCCGGCCGGGCTGGCCTCGCCGACGAGCTACATGACCTCGGCCTCAGGGTTCTATTACGCCGGCCAGTTCGACATGGCCATCGAGGCCTTCGCCGACTTCATCGACCGCTTCCCCGACTCGCCGGATGCGGCCGAAGCCCAGTTCTACATCGGCGAGTCGCACTACTCGAGCCAGCGGCACAAGGAAGCCCTCTCGGCCTACGCGGCCGTGATCAGCAAGTACCCGGCATCGCCGCGGGTGCCCGACGCGTATTACAAGCAGGGATTGTCGTACGAGCAACTCGGACAGAAGGCCGAAGCGATCAAGAACTATGAACTGCTGCGCCGCGAGTATCCGGACAGCACCGCCGGCGGACACGCCACCCAGGCACTCATCCGCCTGGGCATCATCAAGAACGACTGACAACGGAGCCGGAACACCATGGGCAGCGTGAACAAGGCCATTCTCGTAGGCAACCTCGGACGGGACGCGGAGATGCGGTTTACGTCCGGTGGCACGCCGGTCGCCACGGTGAGCCTGGCGACGACGGAGCGCTTCACCGATCGCGAGGGACAGAAGCGCGAAGACACGCAGTGGCACCGCATCGTCATCTGGGGCAAGACGGCCGAGTCGCTGCACGAGTATCTGACGAAGGGCAAGCAGATCTACGTCGAGGGCCGGATCCAGACGCGCGAGTGGACCGACAAGGAAGGCAAGTCCCAGAAGACCACTGAGATCCGGGCCGACCGAATCGTGCTCCTGGGCGGTGGTGGCGGCGAACGCACGAGCCGGCCATCGCGAGAGCGCTACAGCGATGCGGACGCGGGCAGCCCGGTGGACCAGAATCCGATCGACGCGCCCAACGACGACGATATTCCCTTCTAGAGCCGTTTCCGTTTCAGTGTAGCCTGCCGGCAACGGCTCAAGCGGTTTGCCGGAAGCGCCTACCGAGAAGGTGGGGGAGATTTGCACAGGAGGGGGGACGGGTCTTGCTCGCGCAAGCGAGACCCGTCCCCCTCCTGTGCAAATCTCCCCCACCCGGACCGCCACAGAGAACTGCAAACCGCCATAGCGCGACCCGTCACCTCGGCCGCCGCTACTCCTCACCGATTCCGGTTGGAGCATCGGCGCCGACGGCGGCCCGGTGCATGGCGTCGGCGACAGGCGTCAGAATGGCCTGCACCTCGTCGGCCGAGCGCGCGCGCAAGGCTCGCCGCGCGACGTCCCTCGCCACAGACAGCGTGAGCGTCGCCAGGCTCTGTTTGAGCACGGGAATGGCCGAAGGTGTCACGCTGAACGTGCGAAATCCCAGCCCGACGAGAATCGCCACGAGCAGCGGGTCTGCCGCCATCTCCCCGCACACGGCCAGCTCACACCTGGCCCGCCGGCCCGCCGCGGCGATAGTGCGGAGCAACCGCAGCACGGCCGCCGACGCCGGCTGGTAGTGACCGGAGAGCCGCTCGTCGGTCCGGTCTACGGCGAGGGTGTACTGGATGAGGTCGTTCGTGCCGACGCTCAGAAAGTCGGCGTGCTCAGCCAACTGGTCCACGGTGAGCGCGGCAGCCGGGACTTCGATCATGGCCCCAACCGGGATGGCCGACGACACGCCGAGCGAGCGAGCCGTCTCGGCCATGATGGCCCGTGCCTGCCGGAGTTCCTCGACCGTCGTGACAAACGGGAGGAGGATGCGCAGCGAGCCCGCATCGGCCGCTCGCACGAGCGCCCGAATCTGCGTTCGGAAGCGCTCGTCGGCGTGCAGGGCGCCCCTGATGCCACGCAGCCCGAACCGTTCCCGCCTCGGCTGGCCGGCGTGGCGCTCTTCGCCTGCGTCGAACGTCCGGATGGTGACCGGCAGGGGGGCCATCGCCCGGAGCAGCGATCGGTAGGTGGCGCACTGCGCGTCCTCACCCCGCGAGTCCGGTTGGGCGGTGTCGAGTAGAAACTCGGACCGGTACAGCCCGATGCCCTCCGCACCGGCGTCCCGGACGCGCCCGACCTCTTCGGCGATCTCGAGGTTGGCCTCGAGCCGGATGCGCACACCGTCGGCGGTCATCGCGGGCTTGTCCCGCAGCTGCTCCAACGCCCGTAGACCGGCGGCGGCAATCGCCGCCCGCTGGCGCCAGCGCTCCAGCGCCTCTTCGGTGGGGTCGACGGCCACCTCGCCGGTGGTCCCGTCGATCGCGACGGTCTGGCCTGGGCTGATCATCTGGGTGCCTGCGCCCAGACCGACGACGGCCGGCACGCCGTGCGATCGCACGAGGATGACGCTGTGCTGCGTTGGACTGCCCAGGTCGGATGCCAGACCACGGACGCGGGTCCAGTCGATTTGCGCCGCGACCGATGGCGGCAGGTCGTCGGCGACGAGAATGAGCGGCGGTTCCAGGTCGTGTACGGGGCCGGCGAGGACGTCAGCGCCCTGACGCAGGTTCCGCTGGAGCCGGCCGGCGACATCGGCCAGATCGCCGGCCCGCTCGCGGAGCCACGCGTCGCCTTCCCGAGCCAGCACCGTCTGCACTTCTTCAACGGCCCGCTCGAGCGCCCAGTCGGCGTTGATGCGTTCGCTGCGGACGAGCTCATCGGCGCGGCCCGTGAGCAGCGGATCGTCGAGCATCAGCATCTGTGCCGCGAAGATCGCCGCCTGCGCCGGTCCGAGCGTCCTCGCCATCCGCGAGGAAATCTCCTCGAGCTGCAGCCGTGTGCGCTCCCGGGCGGCTCGCAGCCGGTGCCGCTCGCGGTCCACGCCGCTCGTGGCCAGCCGGTAGCGGACGTGCTGCGCCTCGCGCACGAGGACCACGGCCCGCCCAACGGCGATGCCCGGTGCCGCGCCTCGCCCTCGTAGTCGCGTCACGGCTCTTCGAACCCTCGCTCGACGAGCGCCACGAGGGCCGCGACGGCGTCGGCCTGGTCCGCTCCCTCGGCGGCAATGGTCAGCACGCTCCCACGCGCGGCCGCGAGGAGCAGTAACCCGAGGATGCTCTTGCCGTCCATGGTGCGCGCCCCCCTGGTCACGCGGACCTGGCTCGTGAACTGGCTGGCCAGATGCACGAACCTCGCGGCTGCCCGCGCGTGGAGGCCGAGGGAGTTGACCACGGTGACGTCTCGGGCGAACACGTCGGTCTCACGAGTCATGAGGGGCGGCGTCGGCACGCAGCAGGTCGGACGCCACGCGAATCGCGGCGCGCCCGTGGTCGCAGAGACTGTGCGCAAGCGAGAGCAGGCCGCCGGCCTCCGGCACGTTCACCTTGGCCAGCTTGATGAGCATGGGCAGATTGACGCCCGTCAGTACCTCGACCCGATCCGGCTCGAGAAAGGCCATGGCCAGATTCGATGGTGTGCCGCCGAACATGTCCGTGAGCAGCAGGACGCCGTCGTCACGACCCACTTTGTCCATGGCCTGTTCGATGGCGGCGCGCGCCATGTCCACGTCGTCGTGCCAGCCAATCGACACCGCCGAAAACCGCGGAAGGTCACCGACGATCATCTCGGCGGCATTGAGCAGCTCGGTCGCGAGCTGACCGTGCGTCACGACGACGACACCGACCGATCCGTTGGCCATCACTTCCCCCTTCAGACGGCCCCCACATCGCGGTGCCGTGTCTGTATCTCGACGCCATCCACGTCTCGAAGCCGTCGCGCCAGCTCCTCGGCGATCGCGACGGACCGATGCCGTCCGCCGGTACACCCGATGCCGATGGTCAGGTACGCTTTGCCTTCCGCCACGTACTGCGGCAGGAGGAACCTCAGCAGGCTGGTCGTGAGCGTCAGGAATCGAGCCGCCTCCGGCGATTCGAGGACGTAGGCGGCCACCCCCTTGTGCCGGCCGGTCTTCGGCCGCAATGCGGTCACGAAGTGCGGGTTCGGCAGGAACCGCACGTCGAACAGCAGGTCCGCCTCGAGAGGGATTCCGCCGCGGAAGCCGAAGCTCACGAACGACACCGCCAGCGGTGACGGCTGTCCTTTTCCGGCCGTCGTCTCGAGCATCTTTCGCCGCAATTCGTGGACGTTGAGCGCGCTCGTGTCGATGACCTGGTCTGCCAGTCGCCGCATGGGCTCGAGCAGCCGACGCTCCTCGCGGACGCCTTCGGCCACCGACCGGCCAGCGGCGAGCGGATGGGGCCTTCGCGTTTCGCTGAACCGGCGCTGAATTGCCGCATCGGACGCCTCGAGAAACACCAGCCGGATGCGCCCCTCGAACCGGCGTTTGAGCCGCCGGTAGATCGACGGGAACCTCGTGAGCCCGCTGCCTTCCCGCACGTCGACGACAACGGCGGCCCGACGCGCCTCGACCTGGCCGCCGAGCATGAGATCGGCAAACGGCGGAATGAGCGCTACCGGCAGGTTGTCGACGCAGAAGTAGCCGAGATCTTCGAGGGCCCGGACGGCGTGCGACTTGCCGGCTCCCGACAGCCCCGTCACGACGACGAACGGAGCTCCGGCGGCCGGTGGGGCCGGCTCGGCCTTCCGGCGACCTCGCGGGCTCACAGGTCCTCCACGTCGCCGTCCTCACCCGGCCGATCAGCCATCCTCTCGAGGCGCCGCTCGAGGCGTTCGGCGAGCAGGCGCGCCGCGTGGCGGCCCCGAGAACGCAGCAACTGGTTGCGCGCGGCGACTTCGACGAGCATCGCAAGGTTGCGGCCAGGCGCAACGGGCATCGTCACGAGCGGCACCTGGACGCCGAGCATCTCGACGGTGGCCGTGTCGAGCCCGAGGCGGTCGTACTCCCGGCCTCGCTCCCACCGTTCGAAGTGCACGACGAGCTCGACTCGTTTCGACGAGCGCGTGGCGGAGACGCCGAAGAGATCCGTGACGTTGACGAGCCCGAGCCCGCGAATCTCGACGTGGTGCCGGGTGAGCTCCGGACAGGTACCGATGAGAATGGACTGCCCGCGGCACCGGATCTCGACGGTATCGTCGGCCACGAGCCGGTGCCCCCGGCCAACGAGGTCGAGCGCACACTCGCTCTTGCCGATGCCGCTCTCGCCGGAGAGCAGGACGCCGAGACCGAGGATGTCGAGCAGCACGCCGTGACGGGTCTCGCGTGGCGCCAGCCGATCCTCCAGGAAGTTCGTCAGGCGGGCGATGGCCACCGGCGTGGGCAGCGCCGTGCGCAGCAGCGGCACACTCGCGCGCTCGGCCTCGTCGCCGAGCTCGGCCGGCCCATCGAGGCCCATCGTGATCATCACGCACGGGAAGTCGCGAGCGAACAGACTGCGGAGGTTGTGCGCCCGGCCTGACGGCTCCATTCGCTCGAGGAAGCGAATCTCGCTCTCGCCGAGAATGAGCACGCGGCCAGTCCGGAGATATTCGTCGAATCCGGCAAGCGCCAGGCCGGTCTTCTGTATGTACGGCAGGGTGATCTCGCGGTCGAGCCCGGCGGCCCCGGCGAGCAGGTCGAGTTCCAGCCCGGCGGCCGCTCCCCGCGTGCCGAGTAGCGCGCCGACGGTCACGCCGCCGGACATCTCACGCCTCTGGCTCGATGAGCCCGACCCGGCCGTCGGGACGCCGGTAGACGATGGCCACTGCGCCGGTCTCGGCCTGCCGGAACACCACGAGGCCATCGCGGCTGGCCTCGAGCGCGAGTACGGCGTCTTCGAGGGCCAGCGGCTTGACTGCGCTCGCCCTCGATCTGACGACACTGGACCTCGACGGGACCGCCGGCGCCTCACGAGCCACTGGCGACGTGCGCGGGCTCGGGCTGCCCCCCTTCCGACGACTCTTCCAGCGCTCCTTCAGCTTCTGGGCCTGCTGGCCGGCCTTCTGAGCCGCGCCAGACACCGCCGTCTGGAGCCTCGCGTGCCGCGCGCGGGCGTGCAACCGGTGGTCTCCGCGTGCGTGCACCGTGAGTTCGCACGTGTATTCGTTGCCCTCACGGCCGAGGACGCACTGCGCGCTCAGCGCGGCCTCACCGAGCAGGCGATCGAGCTTGCGCATCTGCCGCTGAACCTGATCCCGGGTCGCGGGGGAAACGGACATGTGACGGCCGGTCACGGTGAGCTTCATGGCACTCCGGGCAGCGGCCTCAGAAGAGGACCTTTCGCTGGTTCGACGTCGGGATCTTCAGCTCCTCCCGGTACTTCGCGATCGTCCGGCGTGCCAGCGCCAGACCGTCCTTCTGCAGGATGTTCATGATCTTCGAGTCGCTGAGGGGACGCCGCTGATCCTCCGCCTCGATGATCTTCCGGATCCGCTGCTTGATCGTCACCGACGACACGTTCTCGCCGTAGGCGCTGCTGATCCCGCTGTGAAAGAAGAACTTCATCTCGTACACGCCCTGCGGTGTGTGCATGTACTTGTTGTTCACGACTCGAGAGACCGTCGATTCGTGCATGCCGATGTCGGTGGCGACGTCGCGGAGCACGAGCGGCCGCAGGTGCTCGACACCGCTGTCGAGGAACGCCTTCTGGAAGGTGATGATGCTCGTCGCCACCTTGAGGATCGTCTTCTGCCGCTGGTCGACCGACTTCAGGAGCCACAAGGCCGAGCGGAACTTGTCTTTGACGTAGGCGCGCGTTTCGGCTGACGCCTCGCCGCTCTTGTCGAGCAGGCGCCGATAGACCGGGCTGATGCGCAACTGCGGGAGGCCGTCCTCGTTGAGCATGGCGCGATAGCCGTCTTCCGTCTTCACGACGTAGACGTCGGGGATGACGTATTGCGACTCGCTCGGACTGTAGCGCGCGCCCGGTTTCGGGTCGAGGTGCCGAATCAGCTCGATGTGTGTCTTGATCTCTTCCGGCTCCAGCCCCATGAGCCGCGCAAGGTCTGGAATGCGGTGATTCTGCAGCAGCCGGAGGTGGTCGCGCACCAGGACTTCCACGGGTGTTCCGTCAAGGCCCAGGTGCTTGACCTGCAGCAGCAGACACTCCTGCAGGTCGCGCGCGCCGACGCCAATCGGATCGAACGACTGCACGTGCTGGAGCGCCCGCTCCACCAGACCCAGGTCCCAGTCGCCGAGCGCCGCGATCTCGTTGACCGAGGCCACGAGGTACCCGTCCTCGTCGATGTTCCCGATGATGGCTGCGCCCACTTCCTGTACGTCGGGATCGCTCGTCTGCAGGTTGAGCTGCCAGGCCAGGTGATCGGCGAGCGAGCTCCGTGTCGAGAGCGTGTTCTCGATCGGCGGCAGTTCTTTGACTTCCATGCGGCTGCCTGGGCCGATACCCCTCGTCGAGGTACTCGCCGAAGAAATACTCGTAGTCGGCGTCGTCCCACGTCTCGCCCCGCTCCTCAGCCGGCTTGTCGGGCTCGGGGCCGTTTCAGTGGACGGCGCGACTTCGGATGCCGGGGGATCCTCCGTCGGAGTCTCCTCCAGCATCGGGTTCTCCACCATCTCCTGGTTGAGCAGCTCGGCCAGCTCGAGCGTCGACATCGGCAGCAGCTTGATGGCCTGCTGCAACGACGGCGTCAGTATGAGCTTCTGGACGAGACGCGCGTGAAGTTTCTGGTGAATCGCCATCCTTCAATCAGACTCAGTCCTTCAGATTCTAGTCCAGCCGGAACTCGGCTCCGAGGTAAATCCGTTTGACGTCCTCGTCGGCTGCCAGGCCGTCCGGCGTGCCGCTCCTGAAGACGACGCCATCGTGCACGATGTACGCACGATCCGTAATTCGGAGCGTCTCACGCACATTGTGGTCGGTGACCAGCACGCCGATGCCGCGCTCCTTCAGGTGTACGACAATCTTCTGAATGTCGGCAACGGCTATCGGGTCGATCCCGGCGAAGGGCTCGTCGAGCAGCATGAACTTGGGCCGATTGACGAGCGCCCGTGTGATCTCCACCCGCCGCCGCTCGCCGCCCGACAGCGCGTAGGCCTTCGACCTGGCCAGCCGCGTCAGCCCGAGCTCGGAGAGCAGCTCGGAGCAGCCGCGTACGCCGCTCTGCCGCACTGATGGGCAGCGTCTCGAGGATCGCCAGTACATTCTGCTCCACCGTCAGGCCGCGGAACACCGAAGGCTCCTGGGGCAGATACCCGATCCCCTTGCGAGCCCTGACGTACATCGGATCATCGGTCAGATCCTCGTCGTCCAGCAGCACACGGCCGCCGTCCGGGCCGACCAGCCCGACGACCATGCTGAACGTCGTGGTCTTGCCCGCCCCGTTCGGCCCGAGCAGGCCGACAATCTCTCCGGCCGACACGTCGAGGTCAATCGCTTTGACCACCGTCCGGCCTCCGTACGCCTTGGTGAGCCCTTCCGCTCGCAGGGTGGCCATCAGCGAATCGAGACCTCACACTTGACCTTGCGGGTCTGGACGGGCCCGGGCGCCGTCGACTGCCAGGACGCGCCCCGTCCAGGCGTCAGCGTGGCCTGGGCGCCGATCGTCAGCACGCACCCGCCACCCGATTCATCCGGCGACTTGGCCTGGGCCGGCCTTCCGATCAACGTGTACGCTCTCGTCTCTCCGGTGTAGGTCAAGCGTTGCCCCTTTGCCTCATGACCGCCAGTCAGTTCTGCGAACACGGTTTCGCCGGTCGCGTCAAAGGCCGCCACCGTTCGCGACGCCGACAACTGCAGCACCAGGCGGTCTGCTTCGGTCCGGCCATCCTGGTTTCCGAATCGCACGGTACCCGTGTAGGTCGCCGTGCGAGATGCGTCCTCGTACACCAGAGCGTCGGCCGTCACCTCCGAGGACCTCGGCTCGGCCGCCGGGTCCTCAGGGGTCTCGATGAACAGCGATTCGACCGAGCCGGACGCCGTGAGGTTGTTCGTCTCGCGCTCGATCTTCACCTCGGCTGCGACCACGCGGTTCTCACCCTGCACGAGACGCGCCGGCCGTTCCGGCTCCCCACGATAGGTGGCGGTCCCGCGTTGGGCCTCGTAGCGCAGTTCGGCGGCCGAACCGTACACGGGCTTGCCGGCCTCGAAGAGGCCCGTTGCCGTCCCCTCCCGGCCAGTCTCCGGACGCGACACACTGGTCACATTACCGGTGGCGACGAGGTCCTGCGTGTCGACGGACAGGTCGATGTTCTCGGCATCGACGGTGAGCGAACCGTCTACGCGCCGAACGCGGGCCTGGCGGGTGGGTCCGCTGTCGCCCCGCTCGAGCACGAGCCGCCCTTCCGTCGCATGGTACCGCGCGCGGTCGGCCTCGCCCCGGGTGTCTGTGGTCTCGAACGTGACGCTGCCCCGAAACACGGCGCTGCTGATGGCTTCAAAGCCGCCATCGAGCAGCAGCGTGAGCGCCTGCGAGCGCGCCGTCCGCCGCTCGGCCGGCACACCCCGGCGCGCGGGCCTGTCTTCGGTGAAGGAGACGTTCTCCGAGAACCGCGCTGACTGGAGGCCGGTCGCAGGCGTCCCGGCGGCCGTGAGCGTCGCCGCGCGAATCTCGCGCGCCGGTGTCTCCGGGCCTGCTGGCAGCGTCACGACGACCCGGTCGCGACCGTCCAGCCTGGTCACCGTCTGGCCGTCCGGCGCCAGAAACAGGTCGAGCCACGAGGCCTCGATGGCCCGCGTGCCGGCCTTCTCCTGGAAACGTATGGACGCTCCGCCGGTGAGCGTCGCGTGCTCGAGCGTCCGTTCCTCGGTCCTGAACGACAGCGTGATGTCATCGGCCTTCATCGCCGGAACGTTCGCCGTCCCGGTGTGGGGCGTGACGGAGGCATGTCCCCGCAACTCGAGGAATCGGACCTGGCTGCCCTCCCCCACGAAGGTCATCGTCGCGCTGTCGCCTGCCAGGGTCTCCGTTTCGCGCACGATGCGGGCTGCCTCGTCCATTTGCAGGTAGTTCTGCGCGCTGGCGAGACTCATCCGGCTGGAGGAGAGCGAGAGGGGCTCAGCGCCGTCTTCGGAGGCTGCGACGGTCGCCTGGGCCTCCGCGAGGATGCGGAACAGGTCCGCCTCCCGGTCATAGGTCGCGCCGAGGCCGCTGCCCGAAAGCTGGTTCCTGGAGAAGCGAACGTGTCCCGGGATGTCGAGCGCGCCGGTGGTGTCGTCGTAGGTGGCCTCGTCGGTCTCGACTGACAGCGCCTCGCCCTCTACGAGCCGCACGTTGCCGCTCAACTGGAGCGCGCCCGGCTGCGACGTATTGACGAACTGCCCCCTCGTCTCCAGCCGATCAGCCCAGATCTCACGTCCGGTTTCCTCGAACCGCACGTGTGCCGAGAGGAACTGCGTCCGCCCATCCGGATACGCGCGCTGACCGGCGTGGTCGATCGTGAACTCGAGGCGGCCGCCGTGGAAGTGTTCGACGCGGCCACCGGCGCTCTCGCTGACAGCCGCCGGATCGGTGGACATGGCCGACGGCGGCGACTCGCGAGGCGCCTCCCGATCGCGACGCATGGCGAAGAGCGCGATGGCGAACGCGATACCGGTTGCGGCAAGCGCCACCCGGAGCGGCCGGCGCCACTTCACTGGGGTCCCCCGCCGGCGATCCGGACGTCTGCCACGGTCATCTCCGTGATCTTCTCACCCCGGTACTCACTCTGTTCGAGCGAGTACGCCACTTCGAGGCCATGCCGGTTCGTGGCCAGGTACTCTTCGCGCTCGGCGGCCCGCCAGGCGATGGCGCGAAACGCCCGCCCCTCCTGGGTGAACCGGAGCGCCAGATGGCGCTCCTTCAGCACTCTCGGGGCTTCGGCCAGACTCACCGGCGCAGCCCGAAACACCGGCTTCGGATTCGCCATTCCAAACGGGCCGAGCCGGCTCAAACCCTCGACGACTGCGCCGGAGATCTCCCGGAGCCCGAGCGGCGCGTCGATGCGAAGGCGCGGCATGAGGTCTTCCGGGCTCAGCCGCTCGTTTGCCCAGGCCGCCAGCCTCCGCCGAAGCTCGCCGATGCGCGCGGCCTCGATCGTGAGCCCAGCCGCCTGCTTGTGGCCTCCGAAACGGACGAACAGCCCGCTGTGGGCGTCGAGCGCCTCGAGCAGGTCGAATTTCGGCACGCTCCGGGCCGAACCGTGGCCGAGGCCGTCTTCCACCGAGAGCACGATGGTCGGCTTCCCATAGAGGTCCACGAGCTTCGACGCGACGATGCCGATGACGCCCCGGTGCCAGCGCTCGCCGGCCACCACCAGCAGGTTCTGCGCGCCGATGTCCGGGTCGCGCTCGATGGTGCGTCGAGCTTCGGCGAGGATCGCCGCTTCTTCCTCCTGGCGCCTGGCGTTCTGGGCCTCGAGCTGCCGGGCGAGGTCGACAGCCCGCGCGCGCACCCGCTCGTCTCGCCCGCGCAACAGGAGCAGCTCGACGGCCAGGTCTGCCGAGCCCATTCGTCCGGCCGCGTTGAGCCTCGGTGCCAGCATGAAGCCGACGTGGAAGCTGTCGATCGTCTTGCCCGAGAGACCCGTCTCGCCGAGCAGGGCGTCGAGGCCGGCTGTATGTCCGCCCGCGCCCAGCATCGCGAGCCCGCAACTGGCAATCACGCGGTTCTCGCCGACCAGGGGCACCACGTCGGCGAGCGTTCCGATGGCCGCCACCTTGACGAACTGCGGGAGCCACTCACTTCCCCGCCCTGCCTCGGCGAAGAGGCCCTGCACGAGCTTGAGCGCGACGCCCACGCCGGCGAGTGACTTGTCCGGATACGCGCAGTCGGACCGCTTCGGGTTGACGACGGCAAGTGCCGCCGGAAGCGTCGAGTCGGGCTCGTGGTGGTCGGTGATGATGAGGTCCAGCCCCAGCTCGCGCGCCCGGCTGGCCGCCTCGGCGGCCCGAATCCCGCAATCTACCGAAACGACGACCCGCGCACCTTCCGCGTGGAGCCGCTCGATCGTGGGCGCCTGAAGTCCGTACCCGTCGGCAAACCGGTCGGGCACGAAGTGGCCCACATCGGCACCGAGCATCTCGAGCGCGCGCCTGAGAATGACGGTGGAGGTGACACCGTCGGCATCGTAATCGCCGTGGATGACGATGCGCTCCCGCCGCGCGACGGCCCCCAGCAGGCGCGCGACGGCCACACGCATGTCGGTCAGGAGAAACGGATCGTGCAGCTGTCCGAGTGACGGTGAGAGAAACCGGGCGGCCGTCTCCGGGTCGTCAAGTCCTCGCTGACAAAGCAGCCGGGCGATCACGCGCGGAACGGCCAACGCGGCCGCAGTCTCATCGACCAGGGTGTCGTCGGCCGGGACGTCTTCCCACACGCGGGTGCGCATCAGCCGGTCGCGCCATCCGGGCCGGCGTCGGCCTGGCCTGCCGGCTCGATGCCCAGGCGGCCCATGCTCCGGAACTTCTGATAGCGGGCCTCGAGCCGGTCGACGACCGTCACGCCCCGCAGTTCCTGGAGATGGCGGGCGATCGCGTCGCCGACCAAAGCGGCGGCCTGATCGTAGTTCAGGTGGGCGCCGCCAACGGGCTCCTTGACGATCTCGTCGATCAGCCCGAGCTCCAGCAGGTCGGGGGCGGTGATCTTCAACGCTTTTGCTGCCTCGACCTTGCGCGCCGCGTCCCGCCAGAGAATGGCCGCGCATCCTTCAGGTGGGATGACACTGTAGATGGCGAACTCCTGCATGAGGATGCGATCGCCCACGGCGATCCCGAGCGCCCCGCCGCTGCCACCCTCACCGCACACGGTGACCACAATCGGCACTTCGAGCATCGCCATTTCGCGCAGGTTCAAGGCAATCGCCTCGGCCACGCCACGCTCCTCGGACTCCACACCCGGGTACGCCGCCGGGGTGTCGACGAAGACGATGACGGGCCGGCCGAACTTCTCGGCGAGCTGCATGATTCTGAGCGCTTTCCGATAGCCCTCCGGGCGCGCGTACCCGAAGTTGCGGAAGATCTTCTGCTTCGTGTCGCCGCGACCCTTCTGGTGGCCCACGACGACGACCGGTTCGCCCCTGAAGTAGCCCATGCCCGCGATGATCGCGTTGTCGTCGGCAAACCGCCGGTCTCCGTGCCACTCGGTGAACCGGGACACCAGGCGCTCGACGTAGTCGAGCGTGCACGGCCGGTTCGGATGCCTGGCGACCTGCACCCGCTGCCACGCGTCGAGCGTGGAGAAGATCTCGGCTCGGAGCTCCTCGGCGCGGGCCTCGAGCCTCGCGATCGACGCCTGGCGCTCGGTCGTCTGTGGCATCAGGCGCAGGGCCTCGATCTCCTTGAGGAGAACGGCGACCGGTTCTTCGAATTCCATCGTGTCCGCTGCCATGGTTGTCCTCGTGTCCTGTCGGGGCGCCTACTGGCGGAGCCTCACCGATCCGGGGCCGCACACCGACTCGACGTCTTTGACGAAGAGCTCGCTCGGGCGAATTCGCCGGGCGGTGGCCGCCCGGACACGCATCGGCCGGCCTCCGGCCACCTCCACGACGAACGACACCCGGCGGTCGCCGGCATGCCGCTCGAGCACGCTGGCCAGCCGATGCATCACGTCTCTGGCCACCTCCGGACCGGTCAGGCGAATCTCCACCTCACGCACGGCCCGATCCCGGACGACGTCAAGCGGTGTGATCTCGGTCACCTTCAATCGGCTCGACTCCTCGTCCCGCTCGTAGTCACCGCGCACGAGCAGCATCGCGTCGTTGACGATGTGCTGTCCGAACTTCCCGAACGGATCCGGAAAGACGACCGCCTCGACCTTGGCACCCTCGTCCTCGAGCGAAAACACAGCCATGCGGTCTCCGCGCCTTGTCCTGAGCTGCCGGATGCCGGTTGCCACGCCACCGATGGCGCAGCCGGACACCGACTCGGTGAGCTCGTCCAGGCGCCGGGCGCCGACTGCTCGCAGCACGTCTGCATACCGGGAGAGCGGGTGCCCGCTCATGTAGAGCCCCAAGGCCTCCTTCTCCGCGGCGAGCGCTTCGGTCTCCGTCCATGGCGTCACCGCCGGCAGCGCCTCCACGTCTGTGAGGGCATCCCCGCTCGCGGCGTCCGCGCCGAAGAGCTGCGTCTGGCCCTGGTCGCGATCCCGTTGATGGCGGCTTCCGTGGTCGAGGATCCGATCGAGTCCGGCGAGCAGGCGGGGCCGCCAGGCCAGATACCCGTCGCGGCCATCCGGGCCGAGCGCGTCGAAGGCGCCGGCCTTGACCAGGCACTCCAGCACCTTCTTGTTGACGAGCCGCAGGTCGACGTGTTCGGTGAGTTTGAAGAGCGAGCTCACGCCGCCGAGCACCTGGCGGGCGTCGACGATCGACTGGATGGCCGAGGCGCCGGCCCCCTTGACAGCTCCGAGCCCGAAGCGCACGCCGTCCGGCTCGACGATGAACTGCAGCGAGCTGGCGTTGATGTCCGGCGGCAGCACCGGCACCCCGAGCTCGCGGCATTCCGACAGGTACAGCGCGATCTTGTCGGAGTTCTGCGACTCGATCGTGAGCAGTGCCGCCATGAAGTGGCGGGGGTAGTTCGCCTTGAGGTATCCGGTCTGGTACGCGAGCAGCGCGTAGGTCGTCGAATGCGACTTGTTGAAGCCGTACCCGGCGAAGAACTCCATGAATTCGAAAATCTTCGTGGCCTTCTTGAGCGGAATCCCGCGCGCCTTGCAGCCGTCGAGGAAGCGATCGCGCTGGGCCTGCATCTTGGCCGCGTCCTTCTTGCCCATCGCGCGGCGCAGTTCGTCCGCCTGTCCCAGCGTGAAGCCGGCCAGCTCGCTCGCCAGCCGCATCACCTGCTCCTGGTAGGCAATGACGCCGTACGTCTCCTTCAGCACGGGCTCCATCTGCGGAAGCTCGTACCGGATGTCCACGCGCCCGTGCTTGCGCGAGATGTAGTCGTCGACGACGCCGCCGCGGAGCGGGCCCGGCCGATACAGCGCGTTGAGCGCAATCAGGTCCTCGAGACACTGCGGCTTGGCCTTCCGCAGGACTTCGCGCATGCCCGAGCTCTCGAACTGGAACACGCCGTGCGTCTGGCCGTTCTGGAAGACCTGAAAGGTCTTCTCATCGTCCATCGGCAGCTTGTCGAGCTCGATCCTGTCGCCCGTGGTCTCCGCGATGTGCTTGACCGCATCGTCGAGCAGCGTGAGCGTGCTGAGCCCCAGGAAGTCCATCTTGAGGAGGCCGACCCGCTCGATCTCCTTCATGGCCCACTGCGTGGTGATTTCGCCCTGGTCTTTCTGGCTGCGATAAAGCGGGACGAACTCGGTCAGGGGCCTGGGCGCGATGACCACGCCGGCCGCGTGCACCGAGGCGTGCCTCGTCATGCCCTCGAGCCGCCTGGCCGCCTTCAGCAGTTCGGCCACGCGCGGGTCGGCGCGCTCGAGGTCTGCGAGCGGGGGTGAATCCTCGAGCGCGCGCTCGAGCGTCATCTCGAGCTGGTTGGGAATCAGCTTGGCAACCCGGTCCACTTCGGAGATGGGCATCTCCAGCACGCGTCCCACGTCCCGGACCACGGCGCGGGCCTTCATCGTGCCGAAGGTGATGATCTGCGCCACGTTCTCCCGGCCGTACTTCTCGGTGACGTAGGTGATCACCTCGCCGCGCCGGCGCTCGCAGAAATCGATGTCGATGTCCGGGAGCGTGACGCGTTCGGGATTCAGGAAGCGCTCGAAGTACAGATCGAAATGGAGCGGGTCGACGTCGGTGATCCCGAGGCAGTAGGCCACCAGGCTGCCGGCCGCCGATCCCCTCCCGGGCCCCACCGGAATGCCGCGCTCGCGCGCGTACCGGATGAAGTCCCACACGATCAGGAAGTATCCGGAGTAGTTCATCTGCCGGATCATCGCGATCTCGTAGGCGAGCCGTTCCTCGTAGTCGGCGAGCGACCGGCGGAGCTCGCCGCGCGCTTCGAGCGCCTTCAGCCGGGCCAGCCGGTCGTTGAAGCCCTCGCGCACCACGCGCTCGAAATACGAATCGACGGTGTGACCGGCCGGCACCTGAAAATCGGGCAGATGCGCCTCGCCTTTGGGCAGCGTGACGTCACATCGCTCGGCGATGCGCATCGTGTTGGCCATGGCCTCTGGATAGTCGCCAAACACCAGCGCCATCTCGGCGGCAGTCTTCAGGAAGAACTGGTCGCCGTGATACCGGAGCCGCTTGTCGTCACTGATGTTCTTCCCGGTCCCGATGCAGAGCAGAATGTCGTGCGGATGCTGGTCGGAGTCGCGCAGATAGTGCACGTCGTTCGTGCATACGAGCGGCAGGCCGAGGTCCCTGGCGATCGGCACGAGGCCGGCGTTGACCGTCCGCTGCTCGGGAATGCCCTGATACTGCATCTCGAGGAAGAAGTTCCCGTCCCCGAGGATGTCGCGGTAGGTCGACGCGGCCGCGATCGCGCGCGGCACCTGATCGGTCCGGATTCCGGTGGCCACTTCGCCCTTGAGGCAGCTGCTGAGGCCGATGAGGCCTTTCGCGTACGTCGAGAGCAGCGCCTTGTCGATCCGCGGCTTGTAGTAGAAGCCGTCCGTGTACCCGGCCGACACGAGCCGGACCAGGTTGTGAAACCCCTCGGCCGTCTCAGCGAGCAGGACGAGATGGTTGGCCGTCTCGCCCGGCTGCCCGGATCGGTCCGTCCGGTCGCCCGGCGCGACGTACACCTCACATCCCAGAATCGGCTTGACGCCGCGCTTGCGCGCCTCGTCGTGAAACGTCACGGCCGAGAACAGGTTGCCGTGTTCGGTGACGGCCACGGCCGGCATCTCGAGCTCGGCCACACGGTCGAGGAGCTCACCGATGCGGCAGGCGCCATCGAGCAGCGAAAACTCGGTATGCAGGTGCAGATGAACGAACTCGGGCACTTCTAAGCGTCACCCTTCACGCCGTCTGGCGCAAGTGCTATTCCCACTCGATCGTCGCGGGCGGCTTGGAGCTGATGTCATACACCACGCGGTTGATCCCCCGCACTTCGTTGACGATGCGTGACGACATCGCGCCGAGCAGCTCGTGCGGCAGCCGGGCCCAATCGGCCGTCATCCCGTCGCGGCTCTCGACGGCGCGGACGACCACCGTGTATTCGTAGGTCCGGCCGTCGCCCATCACGCCCACGCTCTGGACGGGCAGCAGCACCGCAAAGGACTGCCAGACGCGCCGGTACCACCCGGCGCGCCGGATCTCGTCGGCCACGATCGCGTCGGCTTTCCTCAACAGGTCCAGCCGCTCGCGCGTCACCGGCCCCAGCAGCCGCACCGCGAGCCCGGGGCCCGGGAACGGCTGGCGCCACACGAATTCGTCTTCGAGCCCCAGCGTGGTTCCGAGCACGCGAACCTCGTCCTTGAACAGGGCCCGCAGCGGTTCGACCAGCGTGAAGCGCATCCGCTCTGGCAGCCCGCCGACGTTGTGATGGCTCTTGATGGCCGCCGACGGACCAACGACCGAGATGCTCTCGATGACGTCCGGATAGAGCGTGCCCTGCGCGAGAAAATCGAACGAGCCCAGGCTCTTCGCGCGCTCCTCGAACACGTCGATGAAGGCCGCGCCAATCACTTTCCGCTTCTCCTCCGGATCGAAGACACCAGCCAGCCGGTCGAGAAACAGGTCCGACGCGTCGACGAAGACGAGCGGCAGCTCGAGCCGTTCGAATCGCGCGCGCACCTGGGCCGCCTCGTCCTGCCGGAGCAAGCCGTTGTCGACGAAGATGCAGGTCAGCCGTTCGCCGAGCGCCCGGTGCAGCAGGACGGCGGCCACGGTGGAGTCCACCCCGCCCGACAGCCCACACACGACGCGCCCCTCGCCCACCGTCCGGCGAATCTCGGCGATGCTCTCGTCGACGAAGGACGCCATCGTCCAGTCGCCGCGGCAGCCGCAGACATCGAACGCGAAGTGCCGGATCATCTCGTCGCCGCGCTCGGTGTGCACCACTTCGGGATGAAACAGCAGGCCGTAGAATCCCCGGGCGACGTCCTGCATCGCCGCCACCGGCGCGTTGGCCGACGTGGCCACGACAGCGAACCCCGGAGGCACCTCAGCCACGAAGTCGCCGTGGCTCGCCCACACGCGCACTTCGGGCGGGAGCCCCTCGAAGAGCCGCCCCTCCGGTCGGAGCGCCACGACCGCGTGGCCGAACTCCCGGTGCGGCGCGCTGCCAACCCGGCCGCCGAGCGAGGTCGCCAGCAGCTGCATGCCATAGCAGATGCCGAGCGTGGGGATGCCCAGATCGAACACCGCCGGATCGATGGCCGGAGCCCCCGGATCGGACACGCTTCGCGGCCCGCCGGACAGGATCACGCCCACCGGCTCGCGGCTCCGAATCTCGCTGGCCGTCACTGTTGGAGACACGATCTCCGAGAAGACGGAGAGCTCGCGCAGGCGCCTCGCGATGAGTTGCGTGTACTGCGACCCGAAGTCAACGACGACGATCGTTTGATGCGTCACGATAGGGCGATGCTGGAAGCGCTGGCGAGAGCCGTGGCCTCTCGAGAATGTCGCTATTATAAGCGGGTGGTGCGTGCGACAGCCACGACACGTTGGGTTCTCGCTCTCGCCATCGGGCTGCCGGTGTTGCACGCCCGCGCCGAGCAGACACCTCAGGAACCGCCGCAGTCCGAGGCCCCGACGCCGGTCTGGCAGGTCCAGCTCGAACCGACGGGCCGGCTGCAGGCCGTCGCCGGCCAGTCGGCGATATTCGTCTCCGGTGGCACGCCCGCGCTCCAGGCCTTCGCCACCGACGACGGCCGCCTGCTCTGGACTGCCGATACCGGGGCGGAGGCGGCGCTGCTCTCCAACGACGCGCGTCTCTTTCTCGTCGCCGCCGGCGCGGTCACGGCGCTCGATGCCGACACCGGCACGGTTCGGTGGACGTCACAATTGCCGGCGGGCGATGCCGTCGCCGCGGCCTCCGATGGCGTCCTCGCGATTGCCGTGGGCCCGAGCCTCTTCATCTTCAACGGGGACGACGGCAGCGGGTTGACCGCCGCGACGCTGGACGCACCGCTGCAGGTCCGGCCGCTCATCGCGGACTCACTCGTGATCGTCGCCACGACCGACGGGCAGCTGACCGGACTCGACCGAACAACAGGCCGCCGTCTATGGGCGCTGCCGCTCGCTACCCGCGTCGATGCGATGTCCGTTCGGTTGGGCCGGCTCTACCTGTCCGGCAGCGACGGCGGCTTGTACTGTTTTCTCGCGCGCAACGGACAGTTCGAGTGGCGCTTCAGCCTCTACTCGCGCGGGAGCGGGCCAGCGTCGATCGACGATCGACTCGTGTACGTGGCGCTCTTCGACAACACCGTGCAGGCAATCGACCGCATCTCCGGAACCCGGAAGTGGTACCAGACGATCTCGGGTCGTCCGGTCACACCGGTGTGGCCGGTTGGCGACCGCCTGTTCGTGGCGCAGGCTGACGGGATCGTCACCGTGCTCGCCGCCGCGTCCGGTGCGCGCGTCGCGCAGCTGTCGGCCGACGATGAAGCCCGGCGCCTCGAGGCCAGCGGACTCGTTCCGGGACCATCTGCCGGCGCCTTCACGGTGACGACGGGCATCAGCAGCGTGCGTCGGCTCAGCCTCTGGCGGCCGCAGTCGTGACACCCTTCTTCCGACGGGTCGTGCTCCTTGCGGCCGGTGCCGCGTTCGCCATCGCAGTCTCGGGTTTCGGGTGGGAATTGATTCGCTTCGGCACATCGCTCGAGGCGACAGCGGACCGACTCGAACGGTCGGTACGAAGCCGGCTTGCCTACCAGACCAACCGTGTGGAATCGCTCGCGCGAAGCGTCGCCGTCGAGACCAACCTCGTCCGGTCGGCCACGTCAGCGGCTGACGGCTTGCCGGCGCTCTTCGCCCGTCTGGCTGACCTCAGAAGGCCCGTTGGCCTTGCCGGCACCTCGGCCACTGTGTACGTGCCAGACACGGCCAGCGCATTCCGCGTCCTCGCGTGGAGTGATGGCCCCGCCGAAGACCTCTCGGCCGATCGGCTCAGCGGTCCACCCAGTGTCTTTGTGACGCCTGGCGCCTCCGGGCTGCGCCTCGTCGCCGTCCAACCGATCGTGTCAGACGGACAGCGCCTCGGCGTCGCCGCGGCGGAACTCGTGCTTTCCGAGCGACTGTCACAGGCGACGGTCGATTTCGGAGCCTGCTCGGGAGAGTTGACCACGGCCTACGGGCCCGTCGTTGCCACCGCGCCCTGCGGCGGCGCGGGTGTGGGTCCTGAGTCCACCAACAGCTTTCTCCTGCGAGACGCCACCGGCCAGGTCCTTCTCGAGGTCCAGTACAACCCCGAACAACTTCTCGACCGACGGGCCACCCACCGCAGACGCCTGATGGCCGCAACCGGCGTGCCGCTCGTGGCGCTCCTCCTGCTGCTGACGGGTCCGGCGCTCGCACGCAGGGTGCCAGGCGGCGCCACGTCTGCCTGGATTGGGTGGACGGGCCTGGTTGCAGGTGCGCTCCTTCTCGGCGGACTCGCGCTCACCGGGCTGAGTGCTCTACTTGGGATCACGGCAGCCACTCCGGTCCTCGCGGGTCTGACCGGCCTTGCGCTGGCCGGCCTGACCGCTGGCGGCTGGTGGTGGCGGCCACTGCGGCGGCACCCACTCGGATCGGCGCCAGTCTGGTTCGTCCTCGAACACGTCGCCGCCGGGCTGCTCGTGGCCAGCACGCCATGGCTCCTGTCAGGTGTCCTGCGAGGCCGCATCACCGGCGCGTCCATCGAGGTCTGGCAATTTCCGCTGTTTCCGTTCCATGCGGGCGCGTTCTTCTACCTCGTGGGTGTGCTGCTCACCCAGATTGCGTTGTGCTGGACGAGCGCCTGCACTCTCGGCGTCATGGCCGACCGGTGGCGCCTCGGGCCGGCTCGGATGGGGCCGGTGCTCTTCGCCGCGCTGTTGTGGATTCTGCCGACGGTCGTGCTTGTCGCGCTTCTGTCCGACGGTTTCGGACCGGCCGGCCCGTGGCTGGGTGTGGCGGTTGCCCTCTCGGCCTTCGGCTTGCTCTCGCGCTGGCTCCGGCATGTCTATCGCCATACGACGCAGGCCCTGCGATTGGTCCTGCTCTTTGCCGCCCTGGCCGCTCCGCCGCTCGTCACGTATCCACTGACGGCGGCAGCGGCCGACGAGGCGGCCCGGACGCTCATCGAGACCGACTTCGCGCCGGCCATCCTGGAGCAACCCCAGGTGGTGCTCGACACGCTGACCCGGGCACAGCGGGAGATCGATGCGCTCCCGCAGCTCGATCTCATCATCGCCACCGCTCCGCAGGGCGACGGCCGGAGCGCGTATGCGGTGTGGAGCGGGACGAGTCTCGCAACCGCCCGGCTGACGTCCGAGGTGGAGCTGTTCGGAGCGGACCTGCGCCTCGTGAGCCGCTTCGCGCTGAACATTCCCGAGTATCCCTATGAGGAAGTGCCCTCGTGGGGCGGGTCGAGCTGCTCCTGGGAAGTGTTCGGCGAGGTCGCCCGTACGGGCGCGCAGGAGCGCGTCATGCTGCACGCTGAGCGAGCGGTCTGCGACCAGACCGGGACAGTCCGGGGCGCCGTGGTGGTCCATGCCGTTTCGGACTACCGGTCGCTGTCCTTTGTCGCCTCGGGCAGCCCGTACGCCGATGCGCTTCGCTCGGCGGACCGGCCGGCCAACGGCGTCCGGCTGGCCGGGCTCGAGGTGGCCGTCTACGGGTGGAACGACGCTCCGCTCTTCACGTCCGGCGAAGTGGCCTGGCCCGTGACGACGGATCTCTCCCTGCGCCTGTATCGGTCGCGCGAGCCGTTCTGGA
The DNA here is from genome assembly GCA_963752045.1 of uncultured Acidobacteriota bacterium. GTDB lineage: Bacteria > Acidobacteriota > Vicinamibacteria > Vicinamibacterales > SCN-69-37 > DATKDF01. The sequence goes on from CAVVWN010000008.1 coordinate 1,435,059, forward strand.
CGACGCGTGATGCCGGCCCAGGCCGGTATGCGGTGTACTTCGTCAACGACCGCCGTGGTTTCTACGCCATCGGCTACCCCGTCCCCGATTTCATGGAGCACGCCACGCGCCTGGCCGAGATCACGTCGGTTGTCGCGGTGCTGCTCGTAGTGCTGCTCACCGGCGCGGCCGTGTACGGGCCGCTCGTCCGGCAGCGTGCCACGCCACTCGCGGCGCTCTTCGACGAGATTCGGACGAGTTTTTACCGGAAGCTCTTTCTGTTCTTCGTCCTGTCGGCGGTCGGCCCCGTGATCCTGCTCACGCTCGCATTCGGCGCGTATACGTCGGCCAGGATCCGGGCCGATGTCGAGTCCGAAGCCGCCAGCGCCGCCACGATCACGCGGCGGCTCTTCGAGGAGTTCACGGCGTTCGAACAGCATCCCGACCAGGCGCAGGCGCCGGTGAGCGACGAGCTCATGGTGCTCATCAGCCAGATGACCGAGCAGGACGCGAACCTGTACGAGGGCGCTCGGCTGGTGGCCTCGAGCCAGCGCGATCTGTTCGACTCCGGGTTGCTCTCGACGCGGACGCCGGCCGGCGTGTATCGGGAAATCGCCCTCAACCGGCTCCCGGCGTACGTCGGTGAGGATCAGATCGGGGCATTCACGTACCTCGTGGCGGCCGCGCCCGTTCCGGCCCGCGGGCGGCATGCGGTCATCAGCGTGCCGCTCGGCACCCGCCAGCGGGAAATCGAACATGAGATCGACGAACTCAATCGCCGCATGCTCGTCGGAGCGGTCGTCGTCGTGCTCTTTGCCGCCGGGCTCGGGGCGTCGGTCGCCGGGCGCGTCTCTGATCCGGTGGCACGGCTGACCCGCGCGGCCCGCCAGATTGCCGCCGGCCGCCTGAACGTGCGCATCGTCGCCGACACGGCCGACGAACTGCGCCGGCTCGTCGATGATTTCAACACCATGGCCGAGACGCTCGTGACCCAGCGCGCCGAGCTCGCGCGAACGAACCAGCTCAAGGCGTGGGCGCAGATGTCCCGGCAGGTCGCCCACGAGATCAAGAACCCATTGACGCCGATTCACCTGGCTGCCGAGCACCTCCAGCGGGTGCACGAAGACCACGGAAGGCCCATGGGCGCCGTCGTCGAGCAGTGCGTTGGCACGATCCTCCGGCAGGTCCGACTGCTCAGGCAGATCGCATCGGATTTTTCGAACTTCGCTGCCGAGCCCACGCCGCGGTTCGAGGTCGTCGACGTCGCGGACCTCATCGACGAGGTCGTGGGACCGTACGAGCCGGGCACTGCAGGACGTGTCGAGATCGTTCGTGACGTCGCGCCAGACCTGCCCGCCGTGCGCATCGACCGTACGCTCGTCGCTCGGGCGCTCACGAACCTCATCGAGAACGCAATTCAGGCGATGCCTGAAGGAGGCCGGATCACGCTGGTCGCACGGGCCGCGGCCAGCGCCGTCACCGTGGGCGTCACCGATACGGGAGTCGGGATGGACCTGGAGGCTGCGGGCCGGGCCTTCGAGCCGTACTTCTCCACCAAGACTGGCGGGTCCGGCCTTGGCCTCCCCAACGCGAAGCGCTACGTGGAACTCTCAGGAGGCACCGTGACGCTGGCGAGCGCTCCGGGCCGGGGCACCACGATTACGCTGAACCTGCCGGCGGACCATCCCGAAGAGCACGCATCCGGCCAAGCGCCCACTCGATGAGCGCCGAGAAGAGATAACCGTAGGCCAGCACGACGAGCGTGACTCGCGGCTCGGTCGCGATGAGCGCGATGAGCACGGCAAAGACAAAGAGCGGCATGTACGAGGGGCCCCAGCCGAAGTTGATTGTCTTGAAGCTCCGGAAGCGGATGGTACTCACCATGAGCGCGGCCGGTACGAGCACCACGGCCAGGGCCGCGGCCGCCTGCGGGTAGCCCTCGAGCGGTACGGGATAGGCGAAGATGGTTGACGCCGCCACACCGGCGGCCGCCGGCGTGGGCATGCCAATGAAGTACCGCTTGTCGACGAGTGCCGACTGGATGTTGAAGCGGGCCAGCCGCATCGCCGCGGCCGTGACGTAGACGAAACCAGCGGCCCAGCCGACGCGCCCGAGATCCTCGAGGCCCCATGCGAAGGCGAGGACCGCAGGGGCCAGTCCAAAGGAGATGACGTCGGCCAGCGAGTCGAATTCCACCCCGAAGCTGCTCGTCGTGTTGGTCAACCTGGCGATTCGCCCGTCGAGCATGTCGAGCACGACCGCGATCCCGACAAATGGGGCTGCCGTCGCGAGGTCCCCTCGCATGGCGAAGACGATACAGGCCCAGCCGCAAAACAGGTTGCCAACGGTCACGATGCTCGGCAGCAGGAACACACCCCGTCGGCGCCGTCGCGGCTCCTCAGGACTGAACTGCCCCGGTCGTTGCGAATCGCTCATGAGTGACCTTCCCCGAGCCGCGCGATCACGGTTTCCCCGGCGCGGGTGCGGGCTCCGGCCGACACCTCCAGTGTGGCATGCATGGGCACGAAGACGTCCATGCGTGAGCCGAACTTCATCAGCCCGATGCGGGCGCCGCGGTCCACGTGCTGCCCGGGCTGGAGCCGGCACACCACGCGGCGCGCCAGCAGGCCCACAACCTGGCGCGCCACGACCGCCACCCCGGCCGAATCGAACCAGATCTCCGTGTGCTCGTTCCGATGAGCGTCGTGGCGGTAGGCGGGCACGAAGGACCCGGGCACGTAGGTGACGCCGGTCACGGTGCCGCCGACTGGCGCCCGGTTGATATGCACGTCGAGTACGGAGAGGAAGATCGTGACCTGCTGCCACTCGCCGGGAGGCGCTTCCTCTCTCCGCGCCTGTCCGGCGTGCATCACCCGCCCGTCGGCCGGCGCCACGACGAGCCCGGCACCGGCAGGCACGGCACGATCCGGATCACGGAAGAACAGGGCGATCGCCACCGGCAACGCGAGGAGCGCCAACGCCGCACCGGCCGGCAGCCAGAAGGAGGCGATGAGAGCTGGCAAGGCTGCCACGCCCGCAAACGGCCATGCTGCCGGATCGATGCGCACGAAGGAAGTGTCAGCGGCCGGAGGGCTAGCCGCCGGGCTGACTGGCCGAGGCGCCACGCTGTTCGCGCAGGATGGCCTCGATCTGATCCTTCAAAGCGAGCTTGCGTTTCTTCAGGGAGGCTTCTTTGTATTGCTGTTCGTCGGTCAGGAAGGAAAGCGTGGACAGGTGATGTATCTGTTGATCGAGCGCTTGATGCTCCGAGACCAGCTGTCTGAAGTCTTCGCTGGACTGGAGCAGCGCCTCCTTCACGACGTCGTTCTTCGAGAGCTGGAATTCACCCATGCTCCCCCTCCTTGTCGAAAGCGACGGGCCGGTCGGCCCGTCAGCGGCTGCAGAAGCACCCGTGAAGCGCACGCTACCACAAGGGCCCCAGAGCGGCAAGCAAGTCAGCCCACGCTTCCGAGTTTGCGGTTCCAGAGGATGATCGCGTCCTCCCGAGGTGCCTGGTAATAGTCGCGCCGCACGCCCTCGACGCGGAATCCGAGCCGCTCGTAGAGCGCCCGGGCGGCCCGATTCGACTCGCGCACTTCGAGTGTAGCGCTTGTGGCGCCCTGCTCGCGGGCCTCCCGGCTGACGGCATCGAGCAGCCGCGTAGCGACGCCCCGTCGTCGCCATGGCTCGGCCACCGCGAGACTGTTGATGTGCAGTTCGTCGACGACCAGCCAGCACGCACAGTACGCCACGACGTCGCCCGAGGCCGCGCGCGCGACGTAGACACGCGCCATGCCACGCTCGGCCAGTTCGGCGCCAAAGGCCTCAGCCCCCCACGCGTGCGCGAACGCGCTCCGCTGCAGCGCCTCGACCGCGGCAAGATCTTCCGGCCCTCGAGCCAACCCGACGGTGAGGGCTGGCGGGTCCGCCTTCTGTGGATCGCCGGCCTGCACGTGCCGCTCGCGCGCGATGACCGCGTCCGGACGGCGAATGTAGATGGGCTGGACGCCGTGAGGTGGCACGGCCGCATCGGCTCGAGCCGCGGCAAGATGTGCCGCCGCGAGCGCAAGGGGCATGACCGTGCGGTCGATGCGCGAACCGGAAATCGTGAGCAGGGCGCCCGCGTACCGCTCGGCTCCGGACCCGATGAGCGCCACCGATTCACCTGACAGTGCCCGTGCAATCGCCGCGGCGGCATCCGCCGGGCGTCCCACCGCCGGGCTGACCAGGATCGGCCACGGTTCCCGGGGAGCAGCGGCAGTGCCCGGTTGTCGATAGGCCGCGTAGAACACGTCGCCGCGCTGCCCATCGAGGCACGCGACGACGATGGGCGCCTGGGGTTCTCCACCGTCCCGCCACGCGCAGACGAGAGCCTCGAGCGTGGGCACGCCAACGACCTGGCGCCCGGCAGCCAGCGCGAGTCCCTGAACCGTGGCCATTCCAACCCGGAGCCCGGTGAACGAGCCGGGGCCGGACACGACGGCGAACAGATCCACGTCTTTCACCTGCATGGCGTCGGAGGCCAGCAGGTCCACTACCTCGCCGGGCAGCCGCTCGCCATGCGTGCGCTGTGGGTCCCCCACACGCACGCGTGCGGTGCCATCGCGCAGGAGGGCCAGACTGCCGGCCCGGGTGACCGTTTCGAGCGCGAGCACCACCATGGTCGAATGTTATACTCCGACGTTGTCCACCCTTCGACCGCGCCCGAAGGCCTCCTGGCACCGCTGCTGTCCGTGACGACCTCCTCGTCGACAACGTCGCGCGCCTCGGCCACTCCGGCCATGCGCCAGTTTCTCGATGTCAAACGCCGGCATCGGGATGCCATCGTGTTCTTCCGCATGGGCGACTTCTACGAGATGTTCTACGAGGACGCCCTCACGGCCGCCCGCGCGCTCGACCTCACGCTCACCTCGAGAGCCAAGGACTCGACTGGCGGCGCCATTCCGATGTGCGGCGTGCCGTTTCACGCGGCCGACACCTATCTCGGCCGCCTCGTCCGGCAGGGCTACCGCGTGGCCATCTGCGACCAGGTTGAGGATCCGCGGCAGGCCAAAGGCATCGTCAAGCGCGAGGTGACCCGCATCGTCTCGCCCGGCACCCTGATTGACGCCTCGTACCTCGAGGCACGAGAGCCGGCGTTTCTGGCGGCGGTCGCATGCGGTGCCGCCGACGGCAGGATTGGCGTCGCCTTCATCGACGTCTCGACCGGACGCTTCGCCGCGTCGGAGTTCGCCGGCGCCGAGGCCCGGACGGCGGCCGCTGCCGAACTGGCGGTGCTGCGGCCGCGCGAACTCCTGCTCGCCGAGGGTGCCGACCCGGCCGGCTTCCTCCCGCCGTCGGGTGGCCCCCGGGTCACTCGGGTGGAGCCGTGGGTCCTGGATCCGGCGCGCGCGCGCGAAGCGCTCTGCGAGCAATTCCGCACGGCTTCGCTCGTGGGGCACGGGCTCGAGGACGCGCCAGCGGCCATCGCGGCGGCTGGCGCCATCGTCACCTACCTGCGCGAGACCCAGCACTCGGACGTGAGCCACGTGAAGGACATCACCTTCCGCGTGGCCAACGACGCGCTGCTCATCGATCCGGTGACGCTGCGCCATCTCAACGTCGTCGAGGGTGCGGAAGGCGGACGAGCCGGTTCCCTCGTTGAGGCGCTGGACCGGACCGTTACCGCGATGGGAGGACGGCTCCTGCGACAGTGGCTGATGCGTCCACTCGTGACCGTGGCACGCATCCAGGATCGGCTCGACGCGGTCGAGGACTTCGCGTTTCGCGCCACCGAGCGCTCCAAGCTCCGTGACGTGCTCAAGTCGATTCACGACATCGAGCGCCTCATCTCGCGGGTGTCGCTCGGGACGGCCGGCCCGCGCGACCTTGTGGCCCTCGGCCAGTCGCTGGCGCTGCTGCCCCGCCTGCAGGCCCAGGCGAACGCCCTGCAGGCGCCGCTCGTCGGCAGCCTGGCGGGAGAGATCGATGACCTCTCCGACGTGCGGGACGCCATCCTCACCAGCCTGGTGGACGAGCCGCCGGCCGTGGCCCGCGACGGCGGCGTCATCCGCGACGCGGTGGACGCCGAGCTCGACGACCTGCGCCACGTGAGCCGGGGCGGCAAGGCCGCGATTGCGGCGATGGAAGAGGCCGAGCGGAGCCGTACGGGCGTGTCGTCGCTCAAGATTCGCTACAACCGGGTCTTCGGCTACTTCATCGAAGTGTCCAAGTCGAACCTCGGGGCGGTCCCCGGCGACTACATCCGCAAGCAGACCATCGCCGGAGGCGAGCGGTTCATCACGCCGGCGCTCAAGGAATTCGAAGACAAGGTGCTCGGCGCCGACGAGCGCATCGCCGCACGGGAACTGGAGCTCTTCGAGGCGCTCCGCGGCCGCGTCGCGGCCGAGGCGCCACGCGTGCTCGATACGGCGCGGGCCGTGGCCGCGCTCGACGTGCTGGCCGCCTTCGCCGAAACCGCGGCCCTCGCCAACTACACCAAGCCGCAGGTCCACGACGGCGACGAGTTCGTGGCCGTCGACGCGCGCCATCCGATCGTCGAACGGTTCGTCACCGATGCGTTCGTGCCCAACGACGTGGCCCTCGACAGCACCTCGCGACAACTCGTGGTGCTCACCGGCCCGAACATGGGGGGCAAGTCCACCTATCTCCGGCAGGTCGCGCTGCTCGCGCTGCTCGCCCAGGCGGGCTCTTTCGTGCCGGCGAGGAGTGCGAAACTCGCGATCGTCGACCGCATCTTCGCGCGCGTCGGGGCCTCGGACAACATCGTGCGCGGCCAGTCGACCTTCATGGTGGAGATGCAGGAAACGGCCACGATTCTCCATGCGGCGAGCGGACGAAGCCTGATCATCCTGGATGAAATCGGCCGCGGGACGTCGACGTTCGACGGCCTGAGTCTGGCGTGGGCCGTTGCCGAGCACCTCGCGTCCGATCCGCACCGGCGGCCAAAGACGATCTTCGCGACGCACTACCACGAACTGACCGATCTGGCCGACGGGCTGGCCGGCGTCGTCAACTGTCATGTCGCCGCACGCGAGTTCAAGGACGACATCGTCTTCCTGCACAAGATCGTGGACGGACGGTCCGACCGGAGCTATGGCATCCAGGTCGCCAGGCTGGCCGGCCTGCCGTCGGCCGTCGTCAAGCGGGCTACTGAGATCCTCCGATCGCTCGAGCAGGACGAACTGCAGCGCGGCGGCCGACCAAGCCTGAGCGGCACCGCCGCGGTCGACCAGGGCCAGCTCGGCTTGTTCCAGCATCCCGTGACCGAGCCGCATCCGGTCGTGGAGCGCCTCCGCGGGATTGATGTGAACGAGATCTCGCCACTCGAGGCCCTGAATCTCCTGGCGGATCTCCGGCGCGAGGTCGATTCGTGATCCGCGTCCTGACGGTAGAAGCCACCAGAGCGATTGCATAGAATGTCCGTCCGATGAGCCGACGCCGATCACGATTCCTGCGCGTGCCGGTCGAGCCCTACAAGGTCGAGCGGGGTCTCGGCGCCGACGACGTTCTCGCCCGGATGGAACGCATCTCCTTCCAGGGCCGGAATCTGGCGGCGGCGGGCCGCGTGTGGCAGAAGATGCTGGGCGCCGACGTCACGATCTTCCTGGGCACGGCCGGCGCGCTCTCGGCCGGCGGCATGCGGCTCGTCATCGCGCACCTCATCGAGCACCGATACGTCGACTGCCTCGTCTCGACCGGCGCCAACCTCTATCACGACCTCCACGAGACTCGCGGCCGCCGGCACTTCCTCGGCTCACCGCTCCTCGACGACGCGACGCTCGCCTCGGAGCGCATCGACCGCGTCTACGACACGCTCGCGAGCGAGGATGAGTTCTGCAAGAACGACGACTGGATTGGCGATTTCACGCTGACGCTCGACCGTCGGCCCTACACCACGCGCGAGTACCTGTACAGGCTGGGCGAGCGCCTCTGGACGGAAACGAGCGCTGCCGGAATCCTCACAGCCGCGTATCGCGCGAATGTGCCGATCTTCTGCCCGGCGATCGCGGATTCATCGATCGGTATCGGCATTTCGCAGGCCCGGCACTGCGACCAGACTGCCGGCCAGATCGACGTCATCGGCGACATCGTCGAGTCGGCCAACGTGGTGATCAACGCCGCCGGCACGGCTTCAATCGTCCTCGGCGGAGGCACGCCCAAGAATTTCATCAACCAGGCGAGCGTGCAGGCCGAGTTCTACGACGAGCGCGTGTCGGGCCACAAATTCGCCATTCAGGTGTCTACTGACGTTCCGCATTTCGGCGGGGCCAGCGGATCGAGTCTCGAAGAGGCCCAGAGCTGGGGCAAACTCTCGCTCGAGTCGGAGCGCGTGAGCGTTCAGTGTGACGTGACCGTGGCGCTGCCGCTGCTCGTCTCCGCGCTCGAGACGACATCGCGCAAGGTGCTCTCGAAGCGAAAACGCCCGACCTTCGACGTCGCCGGCCCACGCATGGCGGTCAACGGACGCGAATTGCCCGATAACCGCTTCCAGGAGCCCGCATGAAGCCTCCACAGTACGACCGCACGCAGCTGCACCAGTTTGGCGGCGCGTTGCCGGAATCCCGAAGCTACGAGGATTCGGCCGCCGTCATCCTGCCTATACCCTTCGAACGGACGACGTCGTACGTGCACGGCACGCGACACGGCCCGCGGGAACTGCTGGCGGCGTCGTCGCAGGTCGAGCTCTGGGACGAGGAGGTCGGCATCGACGTCCATGGCCGTGGCCTCTTCACGCTCCCGGAGATGGACCTGACGTCGCTCGGGGTCGATGCGGCGATGGCCGCGATCGAACGCGCGTGCGCGTCGGTCTTCGACCTGGACAAGTTCCTCGTCGCGCTGGGCGGTGAGCACTCCATCACGGCGCCCATCGTCGCTGCCGCCGTCAAGCGGCACGGCAGGCTGACGGTGCTGCAAATCGACGCGCACGCCGACCTGCGCGACAGCTACCTGGGTGAGGCACACAGCCACGCGTGCGCCATGCGTCGCACGCTCGAACACGCGCCCGTCGTGCAGGTGGCCATCCGGAACCTCTCGGGCGAAGAGGCCAGGGCCCTCCCCGGTCTCGAGACCACGGTCTTCTATGATTGGAACATGCGCGACGACCCAGCGTGGATCGACCGCGCGGTCGACGCGCTCTCGGACCGCGTCTACATCACAATCGATCTCGACGGTCTCGATCCCGGCACGATGCCTGCCGTGGGCACGCCCGAACCCGGGGGCCTTTCCTGGAGGGAGCTGACGGCGCTTCTGCGGCGGACCTTCGAGCGCCGCTCGGTCGTCGGCTGCGACGTGGTCGAGCTCTGCCCGGTTCCGGGGCTCGCGTCCCCCAATTTTCTGGCGGCCAAGCTCGTCTATAAGCTTCTGACCTACCAGTTCGGGCTGACGCGCTAGCCTCTAGCCCAGCCGGGCGAGTTCCTGTCTGGCCTCGGCCACATAGCCCGATGCGGGGAACTCGTCGACGATGCGCTGGAAGGCTGCGCGCGCGTCATCGGTCCGCCCGGCCTTCGCCGACGCCCTCGCCAGCTGAATCAGAACCCCGTCGATGGGCAGCCGGCTCGAGCGGTCGGCCGAGAGCTCCGTGAGCAGGGCAATGGCCTCATCGTGCCGGCCCTGGGCGACAAGTGCCTGGCCACGCCCCAGTCTGGCGAGCGGACCGTAGAGGGAACTGCCCGCGGCCTCGACGACTTCGTCGAACGAGGCTTCGGCCTCCGCCGCGCGGCCTCGCTCGAGCAGCGTCGTCGCCACGGCATATCGCGCCGAAAGCGCCGCCGGGCTGCCCGGGTACTCCGCGATCACCTGGCGGTAAGCCGCAAGCGCCGCGTCGGCCCTGGCCTCTTCGGTGGGGAATGTCCCGGCCTGCTGCGTCGCGCCCGGCACGGTAGGGGCCGGAACGACCGGCGACTGCGCCACGGCCGCCGCCGCACCGAGGAGCGCGCCGGCCTCGTTGTTCACGCTCTGCCGCCACCAGGCATAGCCGCCGGCTATCGCGACAACGGCCACGACCGCCACGGCGATCCCCATCGCGCGTTCGCGGTTGGCAGAAGCCCAGGCGATGACCCGCGTGGCGCGTTCCGCGAATTCGTTCTGCTTCAGCTCGTGGCGTTCTTTCGCCTTCATATGCTCGTCCTTCTCAGCTCTCTCAACTGGTGCGCCCGGCAGGATTCGAACCTGCGGCCCCCGCCTTAGGAGGGCGGTGCTCTATCCATCTGAGCTACGGGCGCGATCCCCTCTCGGGTTGCCCACCGCGGCCGTCGGCACTCCGCCGGCCCGGATACGTCAGTACTGCAGGACGGCCTCGACCGCCATGCCCGGGAGCTTCTCGCGGCCGCCGAGGTCGACGAGCTCGATGAGAAACTGCAGGCCCACCACCTCCGCGCCCGTCGCCTGCACGAGCCGCACGGTGGCCGCTGCCGTCCCGCCGGTCGCGAGCAAGTCGTCGACGATGAGCACCCGATGCCCGTGTTCGGCCGCGTCCTCGTGCAACTCGAGGGCGTCATTGCCGTACTCGAGCGCGTAGGATTCCTGCCTCGTCTTCGATGGCAGCTTTCCAGGTTTCCGAACCGGCGCGAAACCGGTGCGCAGCCGATCCGCCACCGCGGCGCCGAAGATGAACCCCCGGCTCTCGATCCCGACCACGGTGTCGATCCGCGATGCGTGGTGCGCGGCGGCCATGGCGTCGATCGCCTGCTGGAAGCCATTCGGATCCTTCAGCAGGGTCGTCACGTCATAAAACAGGATGCCCGGCTTCGGAAAATCCGGTACGTGCCGAATCAGTCGTTTGAGCGATTCCATCAATGCCTCACGAGCCTCACGTCTCGATGCGGAACCCCGTGGGGCGTCCGGTCGCCTGTTCCTCACCTGCGGTCACGTCATCGACGCGCGCGAGCGGCGGACCCCGTCGAATCGACCGCTCGACGCGGTCGACTGAGTCGCGGTCGCCCTCGACGAGCGCCTCAACCGAGCCGTCCGGCCAGTTCCGAACCCAGCCATGGACGCCCTCGGCCCTTGCCGCTTCCGCAACGAAGTACCGGAAGCCAACGCCCTGTACCCTGCCCCTCACACGGAGCCGGCGAGCCACGAGCATCACGGCAGTATACCGGCTTACGGCTCCCGGCCGACCGACGAAGGCCTCTCCCCTACTTCACGACTATCGCCGGAAGCCCCGCCGCGGTGGCCACCTGATTGAACGCGGCCACGTCGCGGTCGAGCGCCTGCCTGGCCCGCTGCATCAACTGGTCGGCCTCCGGCTTGAGATCGGCGTAACGCTCCCGCACCGGGCTGCCAATCCGACGCTCCCGGCCTGCGATGTTCTGGTAGAGCGCAATCAACTGGTTGTCCATCCGGCCCGGAAAATTGAGGGCATCCTGTCCGCCCTCGCCCTGCATCTGGGTCATGTCACCCTCGACGGCCTCCAGTCGCTCGACAAGCGTCCGCGCCGCGGCCGCAACCGGCGACCCGGCGCCCGCCTTCTCCGCGTGCGCGTTCGCTTCCGTCTTGACCTGACGAATCCGGGCGAGGTTGTCGTAGAGGTCCTTGACCATGCCCCCCACCTCAAGGGCCAGGCGCAACTGCTCGGCGCCCTCCTCGTCGGTCATGGGTGGCTGGTAGCGTGGGTCGGCGTTCAGCCGGAACTGTTGGGACTCGGACCAGTTTCCCGAAGACACGGTCACTCTGTAGCTGCCAGGCGGCAGGCTGGGCCCGCTGCCCCGGCCGCCGCCCCACATGACGATGCCGCTCGGCACCTCGTAGGGGGCAGGAAGACTCAGGCTGGTCCAGACGGCCCTATTGAGGCCCTGCTGCGCGCCTGCGGCTCCACCCTGGGGACCTGCCCCCAGGCCTCCGCCACGCCCGCCTCTGCCCCCTCGGCCGCCGCCCCCGCCCGCCTCTCGCACCCCGCCCGCCACGACCCGCGCCGGACGTGATGGTCTCGGCCGGCGATGCCGTTCCCGGCTCGGACGAGAACGTCCACCGCACCTCGTTCCCCGGGTCCCGCACCTCGATCGTGACTGGCGCGGAGGGCTGCTCGCGGAACCAGTAGTGGAAGGTCGGCGGCTGCGCACCGCTTCGGTATGCGGTCTCAGGCGGGAAGAGCCTCGCGGCCGGCTCGGCCCCAGGCTGCGCGCCGCGCACGACCGACATGTTGTCGAGAATCCAGAACGACCGGCCCTGCGTAGTCACGATCAGATCGTCGCGATAGACGAGCAGGTCGGTCACAGGCGTGATGGGCAGGTTCATCTGGAAGCGCTGCCACGTGCCGCCGTCGTCGAACGACGCGTACAGGCCGAACTCGGTACCGGCGAACAGCAGGCCCCGGCGGACCGGATCCTCGCGAACGGCGCGCACGAAGTGCCAGTCGGGAATGCCGTTGCGTCCGTCGGCGATCCGGCGCCAGGTCTGTCCGTAGTCGCTAGTCTGATAAATGTAGGGGGTGAAGTCCGCCTGGCGGTAGCGATACATCGCGATGTGCGCCCGGCCGGGATTGTGGGCCGACAGGTCGATCACGTTGACGACGCCTTCGGGCGCGCCTGGTGGCGTGACGTTCGTCCAGGACCGCCCATTGTCGCGCGAGATGTGGACGAGCCCATCGTCGCTTCCGGCCCAGAGGAGTCCGGCCTGATGGGGCGACTCTTCGAACGCGAAAATCGTGCTGTACACCTCGACGCCGGTACTGTCGCGCGTGATCCCCTCGCCGCCGGAGTAGTTCTGCCGCCGCTTGTCGTTGCGGGTGAGATCCGGGCTGATCACCTCCCAGTCGACGCCTCCATTGGTCGTGCGGTGGACGTGCTGCGAGGCCGTATAGACCACATCGGGATTGTGCGGAGAGATCCGAATCGGCGCGTTCCACTGGAAGCGGTATTTCATGTCCGCCGCGCGCTGCCCGGTCTGCATGTCGGCGTAGACCCGGACGTTCTCATTGAGCCCACGGCCGCGGTCCTGGCGGGAGATGGTCCCGCCGTAGTTGCCGGCATACGTCACATTGGGATCCCGCGGGTCGACGGCGATGTGGCCGCTCTCTCCGCCGCCGACGCCGTAGGTCTCGCCCGGCCCCTGGCTGGGCACCGCGACCGTGCTGTTGTCCTGCTGCGCGCCGTACACCCAGTATGGCCATCTATTGTCAACCGTCAGCCGGTAGATCTCGGCCGTCGGCTGGTTGTTCTGGGCTGACCAGCCCTGCCCAAGCGACACCGCCCCGCCGCCGTCGTTGCCGACGATGATTTTCGTGTTGTCCGTGGGGTTGATCCAGATGTCGTGATAGTCGCTGTGGGACTGGATACCGGCCGACTGGAACGTCTTGCCGCCGTCGGTGGATTTGAACGCCCCGACATTCAGGCCGTAGACCGTGTCGGCGTCCTGTGGGTCGGCATAGATGTGCGTGTAGTAGAACGCGCGCTGCTGGAGATTCCGGCCGGTGAAGGTGCGGGTCCAGCTCTCGCCGCCGTCGTCGGAGCGGAACGTGCCACCTTGATCGCCGCCGGCCTCTATCTGCGCGTAGACACGATTCGAATCCGCCCCGGATATCGAGACGCCGGCCTTCCCCACCATCACGTTCGTCGGCAGCCCCCGCGTGAGCTTGCGCCACGTGGTGCCCCCGTCGGTCGTCTTGAACAGGCCGCCCTCTGTGCTGCCCGAGTCGATGCTCCAGGGCTTGCGCTCAACCGTCCACATCGCGGCAATCAGCACGCTCGGGTTCTTCGGATCCATCGTCAGGTCGACGGCCCCGGTCCGATCGCTGATCGCCAGCACGTGCTCCCAGGTTGCCCCGCCGTCGCGCGAACGGAACACCCCCCGCTCGGGGTTCGCGCCGAACATGTTGCCCACCGCGGCGACATACACGATGTTCGGGTTGGACGGGTGCACCTGCACGCGCCCGATCTGGCCGGCACTGCGAAGGCCGACGTGCTGCCAGGTCTTGCCCGCGTCGGTCGTCTTGTACATCCCGATTCCAGGTGAGACGTTGCCTCTGGGGCAGGCCGAACCGGTGCCGACGTAAATCACCGAGGCATTGGATGGGGCGACGCAGATCGCGCCGACCGAACCGGCTTCGAAGTAGCCGTCGGAGATGTTCGTCCAGGTGCCGCCGGCATCGGCGGTGGTCCAGACGCCCCCGCCGGTCGACCCCATGTAGTAGCGCTGCGGGTCCGACGCCACGCCGGCGACCGCCGTCGATCGCCCGCCCCGGCTGAATACGTCCTCGAGCGACCGGAACTCGAGGCTGCCAAGCACCGGGTCGAGCGACTGGGCGCCGGCATCAAGAAGCCACGCCCGTTCCGCGCCGAGATTCGGCGTGGCGACGAACGCCAGCAAGCCGCACCCCATCGCGAGCCAGCCCAGTCGTGATGTCCATGCTTTCCTCATATCCGTCCTCCACCTTCCACCTGACGCCCGCGCGCGCCGGTCCTGACGGCACGAGCGTACCCGACGCTTGCACCACCGTTCAACTCTCGGGAAGGGTGGCCGGGTGGCCAGTCGCCCCTCGCCCCGTCGCTCTCTCTCGCACACGGCATCGGAGCAACCGCGACAGCCGCGGCCGGTGTCAGTAGTCGTTTCGCCTGTGCAAGATGAGGCGGGGGGCCTCGGATCGCGTCCGATAGTAGCCGGTGAGCTCCGCGATCGACATGATCGACCACGGCGCCATCGGCGACGTCCCGTTCTTGCTGAAGACGAGGTCATCGGCCAGGTACACGGCGGCATGGAAGATGTTGCCACTGGCGTCGAGGAAAGCGATGACATCGCCCAGTTCGAACCCGCTCTCGACGACGTAGTAGTCCGCCTTGAGGGTCGCAAGCGCGGTGTTCACATCGAGAAACCGATCGTCGGGGTGTGGCTCGAAGAAATTCAGCGCAGTCCAGAGGCAATTTGCCAGCACCGGCCGGTCGAAGTCGGCCGCCGAGAGCCGCGGGTATCGATAGAGGTAGTTGCGCGCGAAGGCCGGCAGCAAGTGGACGATGTCGATCGATCGGTCCGGTCCGCCGCCGGCGACAGACTCGAGCAGTGGCCGTACGTCCGTCCGCCGGCCGCCTCGTCCCCAATACTCCGCCAGCCCGTTGATCTCGGCATCGTCGCGGACCGCCAGCTTCACGACAACGGTGGGTTGCCTCAGCAGCCCCTTGGCGAGGCGGCGCAGTTCCTCGGCATCGCCAATTTCGGACCGGATGAGCTCCACGTCGGCAAAGTGCAGGTAGTCGCCGTCGCGGTAGACCAGCGGCTCGACGAGCCGCCGCGTCTCGGGTGAGATCAAGCTCGCGCCCAGCCATGCGTCGACCGACTGCCCGCGATAGCGGAAGGACTCAGCCTGTTCCCGGTTCAGGCTGGTCTTGCTGAGCAACATGTACAGGCGTGCCCGTGCGGTCGAGTCGAGTTGCCGGAGCCATGCCGGGTCCGGTGTGAGCACGGAGCCGCCGATTCGGGGATCGGGCCTGGCGCTCGCCGAGAGGCCCGCGGCGGCGTCGTCTGAGATGCCACTGGAGGTGAGCAGCCCGCGAGTCCCTTCCGGCGGGACGCCTGGCAGGAACCACGTCGGCGGCCTCACGGGCCCCCAGTCGACCGTCACCAACTCGAGGGGAGGCGAAATGACGATCGGGAAAGTCGTCAACTCACCCCAAGGTCCGGCCGCAGCCGAACGGCCGGGCCCCTCGGCAACGGCAGCGTGCTCGAGCGCGCCGCTCTTCCCGGATGGCGACATGTAAATCGCGCCGGCAACCAGCCAGGGCGCGACGACCAGCACGGCGAGGGCGCCGAACCACCACCGAGGAACGGACACGCTTGGGCCGGGGCCGAGTCGTCTGTCTTCCGACTTCTTCTGTGTCATTGCCTGCCGTACCCGGCTCAGGCCGGGCTACTACCCACTAGACGGGATACGCTTGGCGGATCGAACTGTTGCACCACGCGGCGGGCACGAGCAGGCGCGATACTCACGTCCAGCAGTTTGGAGATGCGGAAATGGAGGAGGAGGGTCAAAAGTGGTCGGGGCGAGTGGATTCGAACCACCGACCCCTCGGTCCCGAACCGAGTGCTCTACCAGGCTGAGCCACGCCCCGACAACCGACCTAGTCTACGGGGTTGGCTCTCGTTTCGCAAACAGGCCGCTTCAAGCCGGCTCCCCCGTTCCGATCGCTCCAGCCAGCGCCTCGACCAGACCCAGAGCCCGGTGATCGGTCAGGTCGGGTTGGAGCGGCGTCACTGACACGAACCCGTCTGCGATGGCCTGCCGATCCGACCGGTCGTGAGGCTCCCACTCGTCCATCGCCTCTTCAATCCAGAAGTAGGGGCGCTTGCGAGGATCGAGCCGCTTGTCCACCTGCGTGATGTGATTCCGCCTGGCCTGTACCGTCACGCGCACGCCCTTGACCGGACCCGGCGGCACGTTGACGTTGAGAAACGTGCGGTTCGGAAGTGGCGTGTCGAGAAGCGCTGCTGCCAGCACCCGCGAGAGCGCCGCGGCCGGCTCGAAGTCCATGCCGGTGGCCGCGTACTTGAGCGAGACGGCGATGGCCGGATAGCCGAGCAGCGCGCCTTCGAGCGCGCCGGCAACCGTACCCGAATACGTCACGTCGTCGCCGATATTGAGTCCCTTGTTGATGCCCGAGACGACGAGGTCCGGATGGCCGCCGAGCACCTCGTCGATGGCGATGTTGACGCAGTCGGTGGGAGTCCCATCGACGGAAAAGGTCCGCGGGGCGATTTGTTCGAGCCGCAAGGGTCGCCGCAAGGTCAGCGCATGCCCGACTGCGCTGGCCTCCGTCTGGGGCGCGACAATCGTCACTTCGCCCAGCGGCTCGAGCGCCCGGGCGAGCGCGACGATGCCGGGCGAGAAGTACCCGTCGTCATTGGTGACCAGGATTCGACGCATGTAATCGATGATTGTACCCGGCTTCGTCCATCAACAGCAGGGGAAGCAACGCCAGCCGGGTCGGGACGGGCCCTCACCAGAGCACCGGTATAATCTGCAGCCAACGTGGCCACCTTCTCCTGCCCCATTCGGCCGCTCGCGCTGGGACTGTCGGCGGCTCTGGCGGTGGGCGGCCTGCTCCACCTCGACGGCATCCGCGCACAGGAGGGCCGCATGAACATCACTGCCGTCGACGGCATCACCGTCGGCCACCACACGCTCGATGGGCGCCCGACGGGCTGCACGGTCGTCCTCGCCGAGGCCGGCGCCGTTGGCGCGGCAGACATCCGGGGCGGTGCGCCAGGCACGCGCGAGACGGACCTGCTCGCTCCCGAGAATCTCGTCAGCACGGTCCACGCGGTGGTGCTCGCCGGAGGGAGCGCGTTCGGCCTCGACGCGGCCACCGGTGTGATGCGGTACCTGTCAGAAAAGGGCGTCGGCTTTTCCACGTCGGCTGGACCGGTGCCCATCGTGCCAGCCGCCATCCTCTACGATTTGAACGTCGGCGCGGATCCAACCATCCGCCCTGACGCGTCCTGCGGGTACGCAGCGGCTCGCTCCGCACGGAGCGGCGAGATTGCCGAAGGTTCAGTCGGAGCGGGTGCCGGAGCCACCATCGGGAAGCTACTGGGACGCGGCCGCGCCATGAAAGGCGGCCTCGGCAGCGCCGCCTTTCGCACCGAGAGCGGACTCGTCGTCGGAGCCGTCGTGGCGGTCAACGCCGTCGGATCGGTCATCGATCCCCGCACGGGACGCGCCGTGGCGGGCGTTCGGACCGAGGACGGCTCGGCCCTCGAAGATCCGTTCCTCCTCATCCGCCGTGCCGCTTCGGGAACCGAGCCGTGGCGGGAGAACACGACGATCGGCGTCGTGGCGACCAATGCGCGCCTCACCAAGGCGCAGGCACTCAAAGTGGCGCAGATGGCTCAGGATGGACTCGCCAGAGCCATCGTGCCCGCCCACACGCCGTCAGACGGCGATGCACTCTTCGCGCTCGCGACCGGCACGCACGGGATCGACGAAAACCTCGGCGCCATAGGAGCGCTCGCCGCAGAAGCCGTCTCCGACGCCATCCTGCGCGCCGTGCGTCTGGCGCGGAGCGTGCCGGGCTACCCGGCCGCCGGCGAGGTCCGCTGAAGCGGCCCCCGCCGTGTCCCCGATCCTCTTCGTCATCGTCGGCTACTCGGTCGCGCTCATCGGACTCGGTTTCTGGATCAGCCGGCGCGTCCGGGAATCGAGCGACTTCTTCGTCGGCGGCCGCGCGCTCTCCACCGGCCTCCTGTTCTCGACGTTTCTCGCGGCCAACATTGGTGCCGGGTCAACCGTCGGCGCGACCGGTCACGCCTATACGGACGGGTTCGCCGCGTGGTGGTGGAACGGAAGCGCGGGTCTGGGATCGCTCGTCCTCGCATTCTGGGTCGGCCCGCGCATCTGGGCCGAGGCCAAGCGCCGAGGCCTCTTCACCGTGGGTGACTTCCTCGAAGCGCATTTCGGGCGCACGGTCCGGGGGCTCGCGGCTGCTCTCATCTGGCTCGGTAGCCTCGCGATTCTCGGCGCGCAGATAAAGGGCGCCGCCGAAGTGTTGTACGTGGCGTCCGGCCTGCCGGTGGCTGCCGGAGCCCTCGTCGCGTCGGTCGCGGCCACGGCCTACTTCTCGGTCGGCGGCCTGCTCAGTGCCGCATGGGTCAACCGGGTTCAGCTCGTGGTCGTCATGGGTGGTTTTCTCGCCGCGGCGCCGTTTGCGGCCGATGCGGTGGGAGGATTCGGGGCGGTCCTGGCCGACGACTCGAGCTTCTGGCGAGGTCCGAACGTGGGATGGCCGACGCTGTTCCTGCTCGGCCCGGCGTTCTTCCTCTCGCCTGGACTCATTCAGAAGGCATTCGGGGCGAAGGACGCGGGGACGCTACGGCGTGGCGTGGCGCTCAACGGGCTGGCGCTCATGGTGTTCGCCTGTCTGCCCATGCTGATTGGGATCGTCGCGCGAACGCTCCATCCGGGCCTCGAGCGGCCCGACATGGCGCTGCCGACGGTGCTCTCCCAGAACGTCCCACCCTTTGTGGGGGCGCTCGCGCTCGCCGCGATCTTCTCCGCCGAGCTCAGTTCAGCCGACGCCGTGTTGTTCATGCTGTCCACCTCGGGCGCCCGGGATTTCTACCAGGGACTGATCCGGCCGGCAGCCACCGACCGCGAGGTCCTTCGAATGGCCCGGCTGCTTGCGCTTTGCGCCGGCGCCATCGGGTACCTGCTGACCTTCGTGTTCGACAGCGTCGTCAGCGCGCTCACCATGTTCTATTCCGTCATGATCGTCACGCTCTTTGCGCCGATCCTGGGCGGTTTGTTCCTGCCGCGGGCCGGCCGCTGGGGGGCGGTCGCGGCGATGCTGGTGGGTGTGGCGACGTTACTCGTGACGCACCTTGCCACCGGCGGCGCCGGATATGGCTGGGCGGCCCCCTACTTCCTGGGCCTGATGGCGAGCGCCGTCACGTATGTGGTGCTGGCTGTGTTCTGATCCGCCGATAGTCCCCGTATCAGTTCTGACACGGGCCCGCGCACGAATGACACACGCGCGTTGACAGCGCCTCGGCGGCGTCCGTAAGCTCGACGAGGGACACAGCTTTCCGGCGGGAGACCAATGCGCATGCACGCACGCCCATCGCCAGACGCCCAGCCGAGGCTCAAGCCCGACGTCGTGTTCCGACGCCTCGATGAGGGCGGAGTGCTGGTGGATCTTGCGACCAACCAGATCTTCGAGCTCAACAACACGGCAACACGCGTCTGGGAGATGTTGAACGAACCGGAACCCTCGCGGACGGTCGCCGAACGCTTGACGGATGAATTCGACGTGGATCCCGATGCTGCCGCCAGCCAGGTCGAGGCGCTGCTCCACGATCTCGAGAGCGAGGGTCTTCTCGAGCGATGACAGCCGAAGCGACGAGCCCGGCACCGGAGCTGCAAGCGGGCCAGCTCCGCGATGGCTGGGTCTTGACCGTTCGCCTCGACAGTGGACACATCGAGGGCGTGCCGCTGCTTCAGCAGGGACCGCTGGATGTCTTCTTTGCCGGCTACCTCGTGCATGCCGGCCCACCCTCTGACTCCTCGCCCCAACGCTCGGATGCCGCGATCGTCATGGAGGCCGCGGTTCGTGGCGGCGAGGCGGCGCTTCGGGAGCTGCGCGGATCGTTCGTTGTCGCGCTCGCGGACCGGCGCCGTGGGCGAACCGTGGTCGTGCGTGATCCCATTGGCTTTCACCCGCTGTACTACGCGGAGGTCAACGGCGCCCTTCTCTTCGCCGCCTCAGCGTTGACGCTCACCCGCCAACCCGGCGTGTCGAGTAACGTCAACGCCGCGGTGCTCGCCGACCATCTCTGCCATCGCTGGAGCCAATCGCCCTCGGAAACCTACCTCGAGGCCGTGCGCCGTGTACCGCCAGGTAGCCAGATCGTCTTCGAGGCCGGGCGCACCCACACCGAGCGAACCTGGAACCCGATGCCCGACGGCCAGCCGATTCGATGGCTCACGGAGGAGGAAACGGCCAGCTTCCCGGCGCTCTTCGAACAAGCCGTAGACCGCTGCCTGTCGGTTGGCACCCCCGGCGTCTTCCTGAGCGGCGGGCTCGACTCGATCAGCATCGCGGCCCTTGCGGCGGATCGGTGCCGCGCCGCAGGCCGCCCGGCTCCGCTTGCGCTCTCGCTGGGGTTTGCCACGCCCGAGACGGACGAACGACATGAGCAGACCGAAGTCGCGGCGTCTCTGGGAATGCCGCAGTGTCTGATGCCGTTTGAGGAGGCCGTCGGTCAGGCCGGCCTTCTCGGCCCGGCGCTCGACCTGAACCGACATCTCTCGTCGCCCCTGCTGAATCGCTGGGAGCCCGCCTATGCGACGCTTGCCCGCCGCGGCCGCGAGCTTGGCACGGAAGTCGTGTTCTCCGGCTCGGGAGGCGACGAGTGGCTGACCGTCACGCCGATGCTCGCCGCCGATCTCGTCCGGCGTGGCGACGTCCGCCAGATGATCAGCTTCGTCCGGGCCTGGCGGCGGTCCTACCACTACCCAGCGTGGCGGCTGTATCGGAATGCGCTGTGGCGCTTCGGCGCGCGGCCGCTCGCGAGCGAGAAACTGCGGGCAACGTGGCCGGCGGGTTGGACGCGGCGACGCCTCCGGAAGTACGAGGCGGCCGCCCCGGCCTGGGTCGCGCCGAGTCCCAACCTTCGGCGGACCCAGCGCGAGCGTCTCGAAGCACAGGTCACCGCCCCACCGCCGCAGGATGGGTTCTACGTCCAGGAGATCCGCGAGAGTCTTCAGCACCCACTCGTGTCGCTCGAGCGCGAAGAGCGCTTCGAGTTCGGGCGCCTGAACGGCGTCCGCTACGCCCACCCGTTCTGGGACCCCGACCTTGTGGACATGCTCATGCGGACACCACCGGCCTGCCTGAATCGCGCCGGACGGTCCAAGGGCCTTGTCCGCGAGACCGTGGCAGGCCGGGTGCCGGGTCTTCGCCTGGACCGCCAGGTCAAGCGGACGGGCACGGGCTTTTCGCGAACCCTGATCGCCCGGGAGGGCCCAGCCCTGGCCCGCCGGCTCGGGGAACCACGGGCGCTCGCCGATCTCGGAATCGTCGATGCCGGGGCGGCCGCGGCGTTTGTCCGCGACGCGCTGGCCCGGCAGGGGCAGGATCTCTACCGGGTCTGGGATTTGCTTAATCTGGAGTCCTGGGTCAGATCGCGGGTACACTGAACACCCGAAGAGCGGAGGAACAATGCAGCGAACGAGCGACAAGAAGCGGCCGTGGACGCCGCCAGCACTGACGCCGGTGGGCAGCGTCGCCACGGTGATTCAGGGTGGCGGGGGTAAGCTCACCATCGTCGCCAACGACATCGGCGACGTGAACAAGCCGAAGGGCCAGGAGGGCCTCTAACCCTCGGCCACGATGCTGACCGTCCGCGTCCTTCCCGGTCAGCCTCCGAGAACCCTCGGCGAGGCCCGGGTCACGAGTGCCTGGGAGGACGACGCCGGGCGGCAGTACGCCACGGCGAGGATCGGCCCGGACGGCTGCTGGCTCCAGTGGGACGGGCTTGGAGCCTTCCGGTTCCGGCCGCCTTCACGTGACGTGCAGGCATGGCCTGCTGATGGCGCAGCACCCGATCGGTTGCTGCGTACCTTCGAGCGTTTCCTCCAACCCATCGTCCTCCAGGCCGTGGGCCACCCGGTCCTTCACGCGAGCGGAATCCTCGGCCCACGTGGCGTAATCGCCTTCTGTGGCGTCTCTGGCTCCGGCAAGTCAACGCTCGCGTATGGCTTCTCGAAACTCGGGCTCGAACAAGTCGCCGATGACGCCCTCGTGCTCGGCCTGTCTCCTGGCGGAGTTGTGGTGCACCGGTCGCCCTTTCTCCCGAGGCTCAGGAAGTCTGCGTTCGCCGCGCTGGGCCCGGCCGCGGCGGCCACCCCGCGCGCGGACGATCTCTCACGCCCGTTGCCGCTTGCAGCCATCCTCATCTTGACGCAGGCTCCGGACCTCGAAGTGTCGGTGCGCGTTGACCCTGTCGCCCCGCACCTCGCGTTCGCCCGCGTGCTGACGCACGCGCACTCGTTCGATCCTGAGAATCCCGGGGAGGTCGAACGGCTGTCGTGCGAGTATCTCGACATCGTCGATCGAATCCCGGTATTCGACGCGGCCTACCGGCCCGACTTCTCTCTTCTGCCGGACCTGCTCACAGCCGTGCTGGAGCGGACCGCGAGTCGCCGGAAGCCGGAGTCACCGCGGGAAGATGGAGCGCGCGCGAGTTCCGTCACGCCCTGAGGTCTGGATGTTCACGTCGCTCTTCGTGCGCCTCGTTCGGGTCAGCCGCCTGGCCGACCGTGCGTACCTCAGCTTCAACAGGCTGCGGTCGCGCGTGGTGCTCTCGCTCGCCGGTAACCGGTTCTTCGATGCGTACAATGCCGTCGCCTACATGGAGGAGCCGGCCCATCGAGAGGGTCCGGACGCCCGCGACCTCCGCCCCTGGGAGCAGGACCTCGTGGCGAACCTGCCTGCCCCACCGGCACGCGTGCTGCTCGGCGGCGCGGGCGCCGGTCGTGAGGCTTACGCCCTCGAAGCTCTCGGCTACACGGTGGTGGCGTTCGATCCGGCCAAGCGCCTCGTCGAGGCGATGCAGACCACGAGCGCCAGCCGGACGCGCCGTCGAACCGCTCGTGGGCGGCTACCGGGATCTCCCGGTCCTCCGCGAGCTCGACGGTTCGCACGTCGACCTCCGTCGCCGTCCCCGTTTCGACGCCGTGTATGCCGGCTGGGCGAGCTTCTCCCACCTTCGCTCCGACGACGAGTGCGTCACGGCTCTTCGACATCTGGCATCGCTCACCGATGGGCCGATTCTCCTTTCCTACCTGCCTGGACCGGACTCGGTTGCGGCCCAGGCAGGCTTCTCGGTGGCAATCGGGTTCTTCAGGCAACTTTCGAAGGCGCACGTCCGTACGCTCGCCGAGCGGGCCGACCTCGAGGTCGTCAGGATGACTGTGGATGAGAACTGGCCACGCGCCGTTCTGCGCCGGCGCGGCGGCCATGAGCGAACCGGGGAGGGGGAAGGACAGGAAATAGCGAGGAGCGGCGAAGGCTAGGCGAGGCCCTCGACGAACTGTGTCACGGCAACGTCCTGGTCTGACTCGTCCTCGACGAACTGAAAACCGGTGATGTAATTGCCGGCCCCGCCGATGCCCGTCTGGCGCGAGTAGCGTGCCGCGGCCGAGACGGCCACGAGGGCACCGTCGCCGAGACACAGCTCAAACCTGTGAACGGCGCCGACAGGAAATTCCATGCTGGATTCGATCGACAGCCCGCCCAGGCTGATTTCCCGAATCCGGACCTCGGCATCCAGGCTCACGATCCGACCCTGGACCCGCCCGACGGCGTCTACGCGCGGCGCACGGCGACGGTCTTGTGTCATGTCACACCCTGCGGCTACTGCAGCCGGCCCGCGACCTTGTAGTTGTGGTACGCCACGAAGCCGTAGGCCGTGTTGATGGCGACCATCGTGACGATGGCGGCGACCTTGTTGCGCTTGGCCAGCCTGCTCGCGGCATAGATGGATCCGGCCGCCACGGCGCCCTTGACTGCGATGAACGCGGCCTTGTTCCCCGTGAGGCCCGACAGCATTGGATTGGTTTCGACGCCGCCGCGATCGAGCGCCTTGATCGTCGAGTGAATGTCCAGGGCCTGCGTGAATGCCGTCGACACATACAACGACATCAGCAGGGGCGAGGTCCCGGTCTCGATACGCCGATAGGGCTGCACGATCGGCACATTCGGCGGCAACGCCGGCGCCTGCATCTGTTCGACCTCGGCCGGAAGCGTGCTGCTCTCGGCGGCGAGCTGGGCGGGCTGCCACGACGGCAGCGCCGACGGAGCCACGAACGTGAGACGCGGCTCGCTGGCGCTTTCCTGCCCGGAGGCAGCGGCAACCAGTCCTGGTGCCAGCGTGATGGCGGCGACGGCGACGGCGGCGGCAACTCGACCTGACATGGACAGCCCTCTTTCCGGTTTGTGTCAAACCAACCGGCAGTCCAAAGGGCAAGCGATGTGCCAGCTTCGTCATCGATAAAAGGCCGCCGATTTCCGTGCAAATCCGCGCACGACTGCAAGCGTCCGCTGAGGCGCGCGCGCGGCCACCGACGATCCTTGATTCAGGCACACGATTTCGTGAGCACGACTGCGCCTGCGTACGGGCTTCGAACGAACAGAAGTGTGCCTGCGGTAACAGGATTTGGATTGACTGAAGGGAGGATCCGGCCGTTACCGGCCGAAGGGCGAGGCGGGCTTCGTGCGCAGTCCGAATGCTCGACGGAGCCGGTCGAGAATGCGATCCGGGCCCTGGGCCTCGTCAGCCGTGACGAGTGCATCGAGGCACTCGGCCACCGACGAGACGACGGCTATGCCGAGGCGGCGAGCGGAGGCCGGCACCGCTTGCTGGGTGCCCCGCCACACGAGGATGGCTCCGGCCTTCGATTCAAGGGCGACATCCAGACAGTTGTCGGGCCGGTCGTCGACGACCGCGTCGAGCCGGAGCGCTTCGGCGATCTTGCCGCGCGACCCGTGGACCACAAACGCGCTCGGGTGCGCGAAGCCGTGCCGCTCGAGCCAGCGCTGACTCTGTCGTTGAACGGTGCGCCCGCCGGAGCGCGGCCGGCTCGTCAGGAATATGACTTCCCATCGCCGTGCGTCGGAGAGGCTGGCCAGCCTGGCAATGGCTCCGGGTTCGTGCTCCTCGAGCGTCTCCCAGAAATCCTCGATGCCACCGACAGCGTCCCACACGGCCTCGGCCTGCCTGCGCGAAAGCGCCAGGCCTGGAGGCGGAGGGTCCTCGAGGTCTTCAGCGCTGTCGGCATCAGGCGTGCCGGGCGGCGGCGGCACCTTCATTTCCTGGACGACGCGTTGCCGATCCAGCTCCGGAAACAGCTCGATGGCGAGCCGCGTGAAGGGCTCGTGAAGGTCGGCGAGGACGCCGTCGAGATCAAAGCCGATGCGCATCGTTGGGTATGCCACGGCTCGGGCGGTGCAGGGCAAGCGCCACGAGCACGACAAAGAGAACGGTGTTGCCAGGTTTCTGCAGGCTGAACTCGACGAGCGACTGTGCCGCGATGCCCGAGAGCCCCGCGACGGCGCCCACGCGCAGCCAGAACCGCGCTGGTTCATCACCGCCGACGGAAAACCGCCGCCAGATCCCCTGAACAACCAGCAGGACGATAGCCAGGGCCGGAAGCGTGACGAGCAATCCCCCCTCGGCCACCAATTGAAGGTAGTCGTTGTGGGCCTGAACGAAGAGCGTATGCGTAGGCGCCGTCTGATAGACCGCCATCGCCTTCGAGAACGCGCCCATGCCGACGCCCGCTACCGGGAAATCGCCGATGAGGCGCACCGTGTCGCTCCAGACGGACATACGGTCGAGAATCTCCGTCGGAACCCGCTCGAAGCGTCGCATCGCGATGTCATAGCCGGCCCAGGCCATCACGGCCGCCATCACGACGGGCAGGCCGAGCGCGAGCGCCAGGCGGCGGCGCGACCGGCCGGCACGCGCCGCCACGACGCCGCCGAGGACGGCCAGTGCGACGAACAGGGCGCCAAGCCCGGACCGCGACCCGCTGAGCACGACGGCAACTCCGAGGATGACGACGACAGACAGGCCGAACGCGGCCTGCCCGGCGTCGGGAGCCGCCAGCCACTGCCGCCAGGTTCTCGGCTCCTCGGCGCCGCGGCCGGTCATCGACTCCGCAACGGCAATCACGCGGGCCGCGATGAGTGGAAGCACCATGACCGCCCACCCGGCGTAGTGATTGCGATTCACGAACGGCCCGAATCCGTCTCCCTGAAACTGTGGTCGCCAGAATCCGTAGATGAGCGGATCTTCGGCCGGCAGCAATGCCTTCTGGACGATGCCGACGAGTCCGACGACGAGCGCCAGGAGCGTCAACTGGCTCACGAACCCCAGCAGGTTCATGTATCGCAGCGCACGTGTTGTGCCCACGAGCAGCAACGCGAATGCCAGGAAGAGCGTCAGCGCGAGCAGCGTATCCCAGGGTGAGAGCGAGAGCGGGCGCCAGCCAGGCGCCCGGGAAGCGAAGGCGACCTCATACTGCCCGAGGACCGCATCGGCATTCGGTGTGGCAAGCGAGAACAGTCCCTCCGGGAGGGGAACGATCTGGACGGCAATGGCCACGCCGACCAAGCCAAGCGCGATCGCCAACCGCCAGACTCTCCAGTCGTTCCAGGCACGCCCCAACACGATCGCCCAGAGCCCCAGTTCCGCGCTGGCGACGGCGATGAGCCAATAGGCCCATGGATACACGCCGCCGAAGGCGAGCACGCCAAACGCCAATGTCGCGAAGAGGACAACCGAGAAGCCGGGCATCACGTCACGTTCGAGCAAACCACTTCCGGGCCCCCTTCCAGGCCCGCGTCAGATAGAGCAGCGCAAGCGGCAAATGGCTCTCGGGCGCGTAGGTGTCCCGCATGTAGGCGGCCGGCGGAAACGCGTGCTGCCGCACGAGGCGTGCGCGGCTCGTCCACGTCGGCAGCGCCGCAAGATCCTGCGCCACGACGGCCACGTGCGGACGTGCCTTCAGGAAGCCCGCAGTCGGCTCGTGCTCGTCTGCCCGGGCGGTGAGCGCCGGCTCGACCCAGCCGGGCACTCGCGCCCCGCACAGCGCGACCGCCTGGCCCAAGCCGTCCCGGCACACCGCAGCGATGCGTCGAGACACCGCCAGGTCGACGAAGCGGATCCAATCGCTCTGAGGCAGCCCGCCGGCAAGGCGGGCAATGTCGACGAACCAGATCAGTCGGCTATCGGGCCCATGGTGCGCGACTCGATGCGCGCAGGCCACGATGAGCGCGTGCACCGGCGAGAGCGCACGAGCGCCCGCACCGAGTGCCGGAATGGCGACGGCCTCTTTGGCAGCCTCCTCGTACGTCAGGATCTCGCCGAACGGCTGAGGGTTGGCGATGCGCCAATGGAGGTCCACGACGTGCACGGCGACGTCGTGGCGGCGTCTGACGTAAGCCTCCTGGTAGGCCACGAGGTCACCGGAGAACTGGCCCGCCGTGGTGTATCCCAGGGCCCTCAGGACGGCGTCGGCCCGAGCTCGCCCAGCCTCGTCGACCAGGAGGTCGGTGTCGGTTCGCGGCCGCAGCTCGGGACGTTCGTAGCAGGTATAAGCCAGAGCCGCCCCCTTGAAGAGCAGCGCTCCGACCGAGGCCGCTTCGAGGGCGTCGAGCAGGAGCCTGAGCTCCCCCTCTCGCACAGCCTCGGCGATGACCGCCCGCCGCGCTTCGGCCTTCAGCTCGGCCGCAACCGCGCGCGGCACGTCCGCCCGCTCGAGCAGTTGGCGGGCCACGAGCGGCAAGACGCGATGATGTTCCGCCGCGCCACGCAATTGCGGCCAGCGGTGAGCGTCCGCGCTCGAACCGATAGGCTCGCCGCGCAGCACCGAGCTGACGTCGACGCCCACACCCGTCACGAGCTCGCTCGTCAGGATTCGAGGCCTCGCTCGCGGCCCCATGACCGAACCGCAATCCGGCGGAACGCCGGGTGCGCCAGGAGGGCCATTGCGGCCTTCCGGTGCCAGTTGAAGGAGGCGCTCCGCTCGAGCAGCGGCACGATGCCATTGACGCGCGCCAGGTCGATCAACGCGTCGATGGACTCGTCGCTCAGCCGCGCGGCGATCTTCCGGAAGCGCAGTCCCGAGCGAATCTCGGCTCCAAGCGCTCCGCGCCACCGCGACTCGGTACGCCCGCAGACCTCTCCCGCTCAGCCGGTCGTACCTGAGCGCATGGTCGAGCGTCTCTGCGGCGAAGACGCCGCTCAGCATCCCGTAATAGATGCCGCCCCCGGTCGTAGGCTTGACCAGGCCAGCCGCGTCACCGACCGCCAGGACCCGGCTCGCGTAGGTCTTCTGCACCGGCCCGAGCGGCAGCACCTTCAGTCTCGGGGGCGGCAGAGATGACATTTCGACGCCGGCGCGCTGAGAGAGGGCGCGTATGAACGCGTCGAATCGCTCCCCTGCCCGCGTCTCGCTCATCAACCCGATCCGCGCGCACGAGACGTCCTCCCGGCGAAACGGCACGAGCCAGGCGAATCCGCCTGGCGCCAGGTCCCGGCCAAACCGCACCTCGATCTGCGGCACTTCCGGGAACGCGGTTTCGAGCTGGGCGCTTTGCAGGAACAACCCCGGCTGGCCCAACCCCAGCGTCCGGTGGAACCTGTAGTTCGCGCCGCAGGCCAGCACGCACGCGCGAGCCCGAATCGGAGGGACGTCGGCTCGACCTCGCACGGTGACGGCATCGTCGCCAACCTCCACCTGTTCGGCGCGGTGCCCCCTGAGCAGCGTGGCCCCGGCGCCGACCGCACGATCGGCCAGCACCCGGTCGAGCGCGCCGCGGTCGATGACCGCCGCATGCACGCGCTGGCTCTCGACGAGCACCGACTCGCCGGTGACCCCCCAGAAACGCGCCGCACCCGACACCCCAAGCACGAGGTCTCGCGGCAGGTTGAACTCGTCGAACGCTTCGAGTCCCAGGAGGCCCGTGCAGTGAACGGGGTCTCCCACGCGGTCGTGCTCCTCGAGGACCACGACGGAGTGGCCGGCCGCAGCCAGCCGCTCGGCCACGACAGCACCGGCCGGTCCCGAGCCCACGACGACTACATCGAACACGCCAGCACCTCAGAACTTGTCGCCACGGGCCTCCCAACTGCCACGGAAGGTAATCCAGAACGAGAGCAGAATCAGCTGCACGTCGAGCCAGAACGACCGGCGGCGGATGTAGAGCCGATCGTACCGGAACTTGTGCCGTCGCGGAATGTCGCGCGGCGCGAAGATCTGGGCGATGCCCGTGAGGCCGGGCCGCACCTGGCACCGCTCCTCGAACCCGGGCACATCCTCGAGCGCCTCGAGCCGGCCGTCGCCCGCCACTTCGATTTCCCCCGGCCGGAGCGCCCGCGGCCCGACAAAGCTCATGTCCCCCCGAAAGATACTCCAAAGCTGAGGCAACTCGTCCATCGCCGTGGCACGAAGCCAACGACCCACCCGGGTGACCCGGGGGTCGTTGTGCGCGGCCTGCCGCGCGCCCACGCGCGCTTCGGCGTCCGGAATCATCGATCGGAACTTGAGCACGCGGAACACGCGCCCGTCGATCCCCACGCGTTCCTGGGCGTAGAAGACCGGACCACCATCCTCGAGCGTGATTGCGGCCGCCGCGACCAGCCAGACGGGCAGCGAGACCAGCAGGCCGAAGCCGGCGAGAACCACATCCAGAGCGCGTTTGGCCACGAGACGGTCAGGCTCGGTGCTCGATCGCGGGCGCCTCGGCGCCTCGCGCGGGCGGCAGCACCGAGTGAAACAGTTCCAGGTACTTGGCCACTTGACCTCGCCGGTCGAACGCCAGGCTTGCCGCCCGCGCCCGCTCGCCAGCCCGCCGCGTGCCGTCCGGGTCGCGGTACATCGAAAGAATCGCCTCGGCCATCGATGCGGCGTCGCCGGGCTCGGCCAGCCGCCCGCACTCGAGACGGCGGGTGAGCGAGGCTACCTCGCAGTCGGCCTCGACGGCGGCCACGTACGGGCGGCCCGCCGCGAGGATGCCGTAGAGCTTGCTGGGCACGATGTAGCCGGCAAGCCCGCGCTGCAGGGAGACGATGAAGAGGTCGGCCGAGGCGAACGACTCGCGCAGCCGCTCGCGCGGCGTGAACGGCAGGAACAGGACGTTGGTGAGCCCCAGCGCCTGGGTCTGTGCCTGCAGATCCGCCTTCTTGACCCCCTCGCCGACGAAGACGAACTGAATCCCGGGCACGTCCCTGAGCTTCGCGGCCGCCTCGACCATCGTTTCCAGACTCTGGGAGAGGCCAAGGTTCCCCGAGTGCATCACGACGAACTTGTCCTGGAGTCCGTGCGCCTCCGAAAAGGCGTTGCGCTTCGGCGCCGGCGTGATGGCCGACGTGTCGGCCCAGTCGGCGATGATCACCGTACGGTCGGCCGGCGCACCCTTGTTCTCGATCAGGCGGCGGCGCATGGTCTCGCCGAGGGCCACGTTCCGGGCCGCGCGCCTCACGAGGAACTCGTTCACGCGCTGAAGCATGCTGTTGACGGCATCACTCTGGAAGTCCTTCAGGAGCACCGTGACTTCCGGAAAGAGGTCCTTGAACGCCATGACCAGCGGTGCTCCAAAGCGCCTCCCGGAGAGCCAGGCCGCAAGGCCGATGATCGGAGGGTCTGTGAGCGCCACGACCACGTCCGGCCGGTCGAGCCGGAGCCCCGCGATGCTCGCTGACGCGAAGTAGGTCACGTAGTTGCACGCACGCCCGATGAAGCGTCGCTTGGACAAGCGCGTGCCGCGTGCGCGGTGAATCTCCACGCCGTTGTGCTGCTCCCGGCTGATGAGCGCTCGTCCGACTACGCCGCCACCCGACGGCAGCAGAGGTACGCCGGCCACGACCGACACGCGGCACCCGTGCAACTCGACCAGATCCTCGCAGAGGTCGGTCAGCAACTGACCGGTTGCGCTGGTATCCGGGTAGTACGACCGGTTGAAGAAGGCGATGTGCACGATGGTGGCGGCCACAAGGTGCCGCGGGTATCAACGTTCCGTCAGGCGCGTTGCCAAATCCGTGGCGATCGCTTCGCGGTCCTTCTCACGGAAGTACCAGTCGATGGTGCGATGCAGCCCGTCCATGAACTTCACCTGCGGCTCCCAGCCGAGCAGCATTCTGGCCAGCGCGTTGTCGGCGACTCGATTGAGGGGGCCGGTCGGCATCTCGGGGTGCAGTTCGATCTCGGCCTTGTGGCCCGTGTACCGGAGCACTTCGTGCGCCGCATCGATGACGCGCGTCCGCTCCATCGTGCCCAGGTTGACGGCCGAGCCGTCGTCGATCTTCTCGGCGGCGAGAATCGTCCCGCTCACGATGTCGCTCACGTGCGTCCAGTTCCGAATCTGCTCGCCGGTGCCCCAGACCACATAGGGGTCCTGTCCGACGAAGGCCCGGGCGATCATCGCGATGACGGCGTGATTCTCGTGGCCGCGCTCCCCGTACACCGTGAAGTAACGGCAGTTAGCGGTCTTGATGCCGGTTTCCTCCGTGTAGGCGCGAAGCGTCATTTCAGCCATGAGCTTCGCCCAGCCGTACATGTTGTCCGCATCGTACGGGGGGCCGACCATGTCCTCGGTGAGATACAGGATCTGGCCGGGGTCGGTCTGCAGGT
Organism: uncultured Acidobacteriota bacterium; assembly: GCA_963752045.1. Taxonomy (GTDB): domain Bacteria; phylum Acidobacteriota; class Vicinamibacteria; order Vicinamibacterales; family SCN-69-37; genus DATKDF01. Next base: position 1,466,659 of record CAVVWN010000008.1, read on the forward strand.
GATTCGGGTATACGCAGCCGGAGGACGCATACACGACCTTCTGCACGCCCGCGTCCCGGCACGCCTTGAAGACGAGGCCGTCGAGCAGAAGATTCGTGGCACACGCCACCTGGTGCAGGTCCACGTAGCCCCTGCCCCCGTGATCGGCGGCGAGATGGAACACGAGATCCATGCCCTCCACCGACGACCGGGCAACCGACTGATCCAGCAGGTCGCCCTCCTGAAACTGCACGGCACCGGCATCGATATGGGCCCGGATGTTGTCGAGCCGCCCGCTGCTCAGGTTGTCGACGACGCGCACGCGCGCCCCTCGTTCAATCAGCGCATCGACGAGATGCGACCCGATGAACGAGGCGCCACCCGTTACCAGAACCCGTGTCTGTTGCCAGTTCAATCCCATGTGCTCCCGCCCAGTCACTTTGAGGCCCCGCGCAACACGGGCCTGCCATCAGTCCTATCGGCGCGATGCGCTCGCGCCTCCATCCAGCGTCCAGTCGGCCGTGTTCCCGAAGTCCGCCCCTGCTCCGCCGGGCGTCTCGTGTCGTCCCGGCCCGGGGCGGTGCGGGTCGACTTCAGGCCTCCAACAGTCGCGCCCGAGGCCGGCCAGGGAGGGCCACGTCGACCTCCGGCTTCGTCACGACTCGCGTGCCGAGTACGACGACGTCCATCCGGGTGCGCAGGAAGCAGTCGAGCGCTTCGTCCGGCCGATTGACGATCGGCTCGTTCTCGTTGAACGACGTGTTCAGGAGGATCGGCACGCCTGTGAGGCGTTCGAAGGCGCGAATGAGCGTCCAGTACGGCAGGTTGCTCGTGCGACTCACCGTCTGGAGCCTGCCGGACCCGTCGACGTGCGTGACGGCAGGGATGACCTCGCGCTTCTCCTCACGCACCGGGAAGACTTGAATCATGAAGGGATCGGCCACCGAGCCGACGAAGTACTCGCCGTGGGCCTCCTCGAGCACCGACGGGGCAAACGGCCTGAACTTCTCCCGGAACTTGATCTTCGTGTTGATGATCTCGCGCATGTCCGGGCGGCGGGGATCGGCCAGGATGCTCCGATTGCCCAGCGCACGGGCGCCCCATTCCATCCTTCCTTGAAACCAACCCACGACGAGGCCCTCGGCAATCCGCGCGGCCGTCCAGTCCGCGAGGTCATCGAACGAGGCCATCTCGCACACACGGCATGCCTGAGTCTCGATATCGGCCGAGCGCGCGGCCAGGGCCGTGTCGACATCGGCGTCGGCGACCTGCGGCCCCCAGTAGCCGTGCGTCATCGTGAAGGCACGCGTCCCCCCGAGCACCTGATTCCAGACCCAGTAGGCCGCGCCGAGGGCGGTACCGTTGTCGCCGGAGGCCGGCTGGATGTAGAGATCCTCGAACGGCGTGTGCGCGCGGATCTTGCCGTTGGCGACGCTGTTCATGGCGCACCCGCCTGCGAGACACAGACGTGGGAGGCCCGTCGCGGCGTGGACGCCGTTGAGGACGTGGAACGCGGCCTGCTCGAAGACGGCCTGCAGCGAGGCGGCAATGGCCTCGTGCCGGGCAGTCACGGGCTCATCGGGCTGCCTGGCCGGGCCCAGCAGGGCCTCGAGCTTCTCCGAGAACACCCGGCCGAGCACGGGTTCGCCGTCGTCCCAGGTCATGCCGGCTCCACCCGACCAGTGACGGAAGAAGGACAGATCGAGCGCGAACTTGCCGCCGGGTTCGAGGTGCACGAGCTGACCGATCTCCTTCGTGAAATCAGGCGAGCCGTATGGGGCGAGTCCCATCACCTTGAACTCGTCCCCGAACTTCCCGAAACCCAGGTACTGCGTGAGCGCCAGATACAGCACTCCGAGCGAGTGCGGAAAGAACGTGCGGTGCCTGATCTCGAGGGAGGGGCCCCGCCCGACGCCCCACGACGTGCTGACGAAGTCGCCAAATCCGTCGATCGCGCAGACGGCCGCCTCGTCGAACGGCGAGACGAAGAACGTGCTCGCCAGGTGCGCCGGATGGTGCTCGACCCAGTGCACGGCTGGTGCCCGACTGCCCGCGTCGAGTCCCAGGACGTCGCGGAGCGTGTCGGGAATCGAATCGACCTGCCTGTAGTTCGCCGCCCGGTCCTTCAGCAGGCCGCCGCCCGGTCGATGACGCAAGGCGAACGCCGCCTTGCGCCAGAGATGCGCGCGGGGATTTCGGGAGACGCCGACGTGGTCGATTTCATCGCCGGAGATGCCCGCCGTCTCGAGGCAGGTCCGGATGGCCTGAGTGGGAAATCCCGCGACGTGCTTGATCCGGCGGAACCGCTCTTCCTCGACTGCCGTCACGAGCTCGCCGTCTCGCAGGAGCACGGCCGACACGTCGGCGTGATACGCGTTGATGCCCAGAATATACATATGCGTGAACGGTGCCGCCGGCCTCAGGAACCGGTAGCCAGAAAGTCCGCGGGGCTCAGAGCCGCGATGCGGTAGCCGAGCCCGACGAGCAACCGGCTGCATTCGCCGTGGAGTCGTTCGCCGTGTGTCGAAAGCAGTATGGTCGGTCGGGCGCGCTCAATCGTGTGCCGGCTGCCCGACAGCAGCCGCAGCTCCGCGCCCTCGACGTCGATCTTGATCAGGTCTGGATCTGGCGCGCGCCCGGCTGCCGTGATCTCGTCAATCACGGCCACCCGAACGGTTTCCGGCCCGCCCGAATCCAGCCGGCCTTCGTGCGCGCTTCCCTCGCTCGCAAAGCGCTCTTCTCCGCCGATGTCCGCGAGCGCCACCGGCCACACCACCACGTTCCGCAGCGCATTCAGTTGAACGTGCCGCTCGAGGTATCGCACGTTTCGCGGCACCGGCTCGAACGCGCAGACATGGCCTCCGACCGGCACGGACCGCGCCGCGAGAAGCGTGTAGAACCCCACGTTGGCTCCGGCGTCGTAGACGACTCGCGCGCGGCGCGCTTCCCGGGCGAAGACGGCCTGCAACTCAGACTCATAGGTGCCGAGCCAGCAGCCGTGAGTGGAGGCACCCACCACCCACTTCGCACCACGAAGCGGCCCCTGCAACACGGGCACGACGAGCCCGTGCGGCACGAGTCGCAGGGGCCATCTCGCCGCGCGACCGAGCGGCGTCTCACGGCCGAGCCGCGCCAGGTCCAGCATCACCGGCGCCCCGCCTCGCGCCTGAGCTCGTCTCGGTTCACGTCGACGAGCAGGCGGTACCACAGGCCCTGCATGAAGTGGAAGATCAGACCCTCTTTCCCGTCGAGGAATCCCAATCGCAGGACGTAGCGATATCCAAAATACAGGAAGGGACGGCCGTAGAGTGGCAGTCGCATCCAGAGCCGCTTGGCAAGCCGTGTCCGCTCGTCCCGATGGCCGAACGCACGGCCCTCGCGTGCCCCGGACTCCAGCCGCGACAGTTCCTCCTCGGCTTGCAGCCTGGCGTATCGATTGTGCTTCGCAATCCAGTCTGCGATCCGCTGTTCGTTGGCGTTGTCCTCGATGAGGTCGCCGGCGAGCGTCCCCACGGGTCCTTTCACCTGGAAGTGGTGGTCGACCAGGTCCAGCGGATCCAGCGTTGCCGCCCCGCGTCGGAACAGCTTCAGCAGGTACTTCGGGTAGTAGCCCCCGTGGCGAATCCACCGCCCGCGGAAGATCTGGCGCCGGTTGAGATAGTACCCGTCCAGTCGAGGCGACGCCTCGGCACCGGTCGCCGCCAAGATGCTCTCGCGCAGCGACTCCGACACGCGCTGGTCGGCGTCGAGGGCGAGCACCCACGTCGCGCGAATCGGCAACGTTTCGAGCGCCCACGCCCATTGCTTCGTATGCGTCTCGAACGGGTGTGTGTACACGACGGCGCCAGCCGCCTCGGCAATGGACACGGTCGCATCCTGGCTGCCCGAGTCGACGACGAAGATCTCGCGCACCCACCCGGCAACCGCCTCGAGACACGGGCGCAGGTTGGCTTCCTCGTCCCTCGTCAGCACCACGACCGCCAGGTCCGCCGAGCGTTCCGCCATCAGCGGGGGGCCTCCAGCCCGAGCCGGTCCATCCACGCGTTCAGTGCGACCAGGATCCAGATGCGCGACCAGGTCACCCTTCGGCTGCCTTCGAGGAACTCGGTCCAGAGCCGGGTCACCTCACCGGACTGGAACACGCCCCGGCCCTCCAGGCCGTCCTGCCCCAGGTGCCGTGCCACGACGGCTCGCAGACTCTGCCGCATCCAGAGGTCGAACGGAAACGTGAATCCCCGCTTCGGACGTCGCACGATGTTCTCCGGCAGCGGTGTCTCGAGGCTCTCGACGAGCAGGGCCTTGGGCGAAGAGGCCGCCATCCGGAGCTCATCGGGAAGGCTGACGAGCCACTCGGCGAGCCGATGGTCGAGCAACGGCACGCGAACCTCGAGGCCGTGAGCCATGCTCATCTGGTCGGTGTCGCGGAGCAGGACGTCGTGCATGTACGCGCGGGTCTCGGCGTGTGACACCAGCGCTCCGAGCGACGCGGCCGGGAATCGCTCAGCTGCCTCCTCGAGAAGGGCCGCGTATGCAGGAGCCGAGTCGGCGGAACCACCTGCGGCGCCAAGCAACCGCCTGCGCTCATCCGGGCCGAACAGCTGCCGCGTCAACGGCCACAAGCTCGCGAACGTGCCCGCGCTCTCCATTGCGTCGGCGATCTTCCCGGTGGCCACCGACCCCGGTGCCCCCCGCCTGACCGATTCGGCCGTTACCCGCCGTACCGACGCCGGCAACCGGGACCACTGCCGGAACATCGGCAGGGACCGGGCCAGACGTGCGAAGGACGGATAGCCGCAGAACAACTCGTCGCCGCCGAGGCCGGACCAGGCAACCTTCACGCCACGCTCACGCACCAACCGCGAGAGCACGAAGGTGTTGACGCCGTCACCGCTCGGATGATCAACGGACGCCAGGAAGTCGGGCAGGCTGTCGAGCAGCTCGCCCTCCGACACCGTGAATTCAGTGTGGTCGCTTCCAAAGGTGTGCGCGGCTTCTCGCGAAAAGACCGACTCGTCGTACGCCGGATTATCAAACGTCACCGAGAATGTCTGCGGCAGCGTACCAACCGTGCGGAGCACCGACAGCAGAGCCGACGAGTCGATTCCGCCCGACAGGAACACACCGACCGGCACGTCGCTCACCAGATGCGCCCGCACCGACTCCTCGAGCAGTTCCCTCGTCCGGGCGCGCACCGCGTGCCCGTTGCGGGGCACCTCCCCACCGGCGGGTGCTGCGCGCAGCAGCTCCCAGTAGCTGCGGGACCGCGCCTCGCCGTTCGCGCCGACTGTCGTCACCGTGCCAGGTTCGAGCAACTGCACGCCGGCCACGAGAGTCTCCGGGGTTGGAGCGGTTTGAAAACCGAGATAGTCCGGAAGCGCAGCCGCGTTCAGGCGAGGTCTCACGAGCCCCGACGCCAGCAGAGCACGGATCTCGGAGGCGAATGCGAAGAAGCCGTCGGTGCGGGCCACATAGAGCGGCTTGATCCCGAAGCGATCGCGCGCCAGCACGAGGCGCGCCTGACGCTCGTCCCAGAGCCCGAACGCGAACATGCCGGTCAGCCTCTCGAGGCAGCCCTCGCCCCACGCGTGCCAGGCCCGGAGAAGCACTTCCGTATCCGATTGTGTGGAGAACGTGCTGCCACCGCCGGCCAGCTCATCTCGCAACGCCCGGTAGTTGTAGATTTCGCCGTTGTAGGTCACGACCTCGTGACCGCGACGCATTGGTTGACCGGCCGCCTCACTGAGGTCGATGACGGCCAGCCGGGTGTGGATCAGCGCCAGCCCGGTCGGCGCTTCGAGAGGCGACGCCCAGAGCCCCTCGCCATCAGGCCCGCGGTGCCGCAGCGCACGCTGCATATCCCGAGCCGCGGCGACCGCCCTGCCGGAATGCTCCGAGTCGAACCACATGACGCCCGCGATGCCACACATGGTCGTCTCAGCCCACACCCGGCGACTGCGCGGCCACCGAGCGGTCTGCCGGACCTGCCAGGTCCGTGCGGCCACCCGCCCGCAGCCGCTCGTAAACCGTCTCGAGTGCCTCGGCGGCAGACGCCCATGTAAAGCGCAGCGCCAGCCGGCGAGCCGCCTGTGCGCGATCCGTCCGGGAGACGACATCAGTCATCGCCGATCGAAGCGCGGACGCCAACTCGTCCGGGCCGTCCTCGTACACCCAGCCGGCCCCATGCTCGGCTATTTCCGGAGCCAGACAGACGCCGTTCGAGGCCACGACGGGCACACCGCTCGCCAGCCCTTCCAGCACCGCGACGCCGAAGCTCTCCTGGTACGACGGCTGAACCAGCACGGCCGCCCTCCGGAGCCACTGCCGCTTGGCGGCCTCATCAACCCATCCGACAAAGTCAATGCGATCTCGCGCCGGACCGACTTCGGCGGCGCGCTCGAGCGTGCCGCGGTACTCCCGCTCCCCGTCGCCGGCAATCACCAACCTCCACTCGGATAGCTCGCCCCTGGCCGCCAGTTGATGGAACGCGGCGATCGCACTCTCGAGGTTCTTGACCGGATGCAGCCGGCCGATTGCGATGACGAGCGCGTCCCGCTGCGCTGCCGTCGGCACGTCCCCGGCGAGCCACTCCGCATCGATGCCGAGCGGAACGACCACGCCGGCCGTCCGGCCTGCGACCGACTCGGTCTGACGCTCTTCGGCCCGCGTCGTGTAGTGCACCGCGGCGGCCCGGCTCAGCATCCGCTTCCCCACGAGCTGCTTCATGGCGGCCTTGCGCCACCGCTTCTGCGCAAGGGCCCAGGGGGTCAGGGTGCCGAGAGGCCGAAGGACATAGGGCACGCCGGCCGCCCAGCACGAGCGCGCAGCGGCGATCGAGACGTGCGAGAACACGGCATGAATGTGGACCACGTCGTAGCGTCCAACCGACCCACTGAGCCAGCGCGCGAGGTCCGGCGAGTACCTTGTAGCTCTCCGACCGGCGCCGCGCGAAGAACACTGTCGGCACGCCCAGGTAGTCCGTGGGCTGTCCCAGCAGGACCGGGAGCCTCGCCGGTCCGTCGGCATCGGTGGCCGCGAGCGTGACCTCGAGGCCACGGCCGGCCAGCGCCCGGCACAGATCGACTACCGCGCCGCTGGGCCCCCCATACCGGGGCGCGACGGCGGGAATCACGTGCAGCACGCGCAGTGGGGTGTTCACGCGTCGAGTCGCTCCGGCGACGGCTGCTCGAGCGACCGCTCGAGCAGTGTCACGGCGCGCTCCTTGAAACGCGCGTACGAAAATTGTGTCTTCCAGCGTTCGTAACCCGCCCGCCCCATGCGTGTCCGAAGATCGCGATCCCCGAGCAAGTCGACGAGTGCCCCAACGAGCTCGTCCGGGCGATCGGTGTCGACCAGCCGTCCCGACTCGCCGTCGCTGACGATCTCGCCAGCTGCGTCATGAATGGACCCGATGCACGGCAACTGATGCGCCATCGCCTCCAGATAGACCAGACCGAAGCCCTCACTGCGGCTGGGCATGGCGAAGACCGCGGCCATCTCGTAAAGCGCGTCGAGCTCTCTGCGCGGAAGAAATCCCGCAAACCGGATTCGACCTGCGGCCACGCTTGCCCGCGCTTTCGCTTCAAGGCGCGGCCGGTCGTCACCGTCTCCGACGATGACGAGGCGGGCCTCGGGTTCCAGCTTCACCACGTCCGGCCAGACGTCGATGAGCTGCTCATGTCCTTTGTACCGCTCGCCCGCCGCCATCCTGCCCACGACGAGCACCGTCTGGCCGTCGTGCCGGCTCTCCCGGCCAGACGGGTCGCCGGCAGGTTCCTCCGGCAACGCCAGCGGGCAGACATCCAGCGATTCGACTTCCGGGTTGACCTCTCGAACGCGACGGGCCGTGAAGGCGGAGTTCACGAGGCGCAGTCGCGCGCCGTTCAGCAGATCCACGTCCGAGGGCGGCAATCGGCACCAGGCCTCCACGCCGTGCAGAAACACCGCGTAAGGTGCGCGCGCGCGGACCGGGATGAACCGTTCGACCCGCGCAAGGCCCAGATGCGCGAACACGATCCAGCGGGGCGGCTGCGTCAGCTGTCGCCGCCCCATCGCCCACCCGAACCCCACCTTGTCGGAGATCGTTGGCAAGTCCCGGCCGTCGCGCAGCAGGGCCACGACCGCGCTCTCGCCCGGCCAGGTCTCAGACACGGCGCGCCAGAGCAAGCTCGACACCTGTCCGACCCCGCCACTGCGTTCTCCCAGATGGGGCACGGCCAGCACGCGGTCGGCACGGGCACGACGCTTCAAATCGATGATGGGTTCGGCTCCTCTGCGTGAGGCGTCGCACGCGCGGCCCTCGGCGCGGGGCGCCCGGCCTCTGCGACGTCGAGCAGCCGCGTCAGCCACGGCTTGAGGACGGCCAGCATCAGCAAAGTGAACAGCACGCTCGCGTTGAGCGCAGCAAACCCCTTGATGAACTGGTGTTCGAAGTCGACCACGGTGAGGAACACGACGACCATGACGCCGAGATGCAGTAGCGGCATCGGATTCAGCCGGCGAAGCAGGGCCGCCATCAGGCCCATCCAGCAGCCGTACCCCAGAATCGACAGCCACATGCCCCGAAGTCCCCAGTCGGCATAGAACTCGGCCATATAGCCGATGCTGATCGACGTGCCTTCTTCGGCCACGAGGACGCCGGCGAAGCGCCTCGTGTAGGCCGAATCCGACAGCAGCACCGGCTTGTCGGGGAAGAAATACCGGGGCATGACGGAGTTGGAAACAGCCAGGTTGAGGAGCTCGCCGCCCGCATACGGCTCCCTGTCCGGAACATGGTCGAGCACGAGCGAGAAGAACGTGATGTAGGACACGCGTTCCACCAGGCTCTGCACGTACGGCGACGGATCTGCCAACAAGTCGGGCACGCCTCGATGAATCCCCTCGACGAAGTTCGTCACGCGGTCGACGGGACTCGCACTCAAGTACCCCGACTCGTAGGCTTCGCGCGTATCGCGCTTGAGACCTCCTTGCCAGATCAGCAGGAGGACGAGCAGCACGACGAGAACCGGGCTCATCTTCAGGAGCGCCGTCAGGCTCTTTGGCCACCACGCGCGGTCCCATGGCCGGAATGTCGCCGCGTAGGCAATGAGGAGCAGCAGCAGCGGGCTCTTGAACTCCGAGAAATAGCCACCGAGCTTCGGCACGAACGCCCAGGCCAGCGAGATCCAGAGGTACGTGTAGCCGCGACGCGTGCGCAGGACCTCCCAGAACAGCGTCACGAGCAAGACCTGCCGGAGGTCGAGCACGCGCTGGAGCGCTACATCCAGGCCCGGAATGGCCTTCGTATTGACCACCCACCCGTAGTCGATGGCGTAGCCGGCGAGCACCATCACGAAGAGCGCTTGCAGGTTGCCGAGCACCCATGGACGTTCGCTCGCGGCCGGACCGTACCGGCGCCTGAACCAGGCTGTGAGGCCCTGGTCCACCAGACGGATGCCCGAGGCCAGGACCACGAGGCCCGTCAGGGCGATCGCCATCGTGCGTTCGATGTCGCCAGGCCGGTAGAGCCCGGGGAAATCTCCAGTGATCCACTGGAACCAGTATCCGGAGGTCACCGATAGCCACTGATACGCGAGCAGGAACGGGAAGATCGGGGGATCGCCGACGCGCCACGTGAGCCCGACCGTGAGGATGAGCACGGCAATCGCATAGCCGGGCAGCAGGTTGTCCGTCGTCACGGCCACGGCCATCCCGACGAGCACGCCAACCAGGCTCCAGGACACGGTCAGCGGGTAGCCGCGTTCGACCAGGTGCCCCGGAGTCGCGTGCTCTGCTGTCGTCGTCTCGGCAGCTCTCATCATGGTCGTCCCTGGCCCGCAAGAGCAGCGCCCGACCGCGCTCGCCGCTCGGCAAGGGCCCAGCGGGCGGCATCGATTGTGCCGGCGACGGCCTGCTCCTCGCTGAAGCGGCGCATCATGGCGTCAAGGGCCTCGCGAACGTCAGCCGGACGCGTCCGGCGTGTCTGGAGCGTCCGCGCGACGGCCTCGCCCAGGGCGCGCACGTTCCCGCACGGAAATATGCAGCCAGTGAGATCATCGTCACTGAGGTCTGGAGCCGAGCCTGTCTCATCGCTCAGGACGGCCTGCACGCCGCACGACATGGCCTCGTTGACGACAAGCCCCCAGGTCTCGCGACCGTCCGAGGGCAGCACAAGCACGTCAGCCATGGCGTAGCAGGCCGGCATTTCCGACTGGTTTCTGAAGCCGGCGAAACTCACCGGCGCTTCCTCGGAGGCCGCCAGCGCGCGCAGCTCGGATTCGAGCGGCCCGGATCCCACGACGACGCCCGCGATTCGACAGCCCTCGGCTGCCAGCCGGGAAACGGCCAGCACGAAGTCCGCGGGACGCTTCTTGTCAATCAGCTTGCCGGCGAACATCGCCACCGGCACTTCCGCTCGGAGGCCGAGTTGCGCGCGCAGTGCCTGCATCCGCCCGTCCACCGCAGCCCGTCGCGACTCACCGCCAAACCACTGCCGGTCCACAAAGTGGGGAGCAAAGAACAGACGCTCGGCAGGCACGCCGTAGTGCTCGAGGTAGGCGCGGTTGCGCGACCCCACGTACAGGTGCGCATCGGCACGGCGGAGCATCCACCGGTAGGGCAGATACTTGGCCGCGCGAACCGCGCGGCCTCTCGGTCCGACGAGTTGTGAATCGCCCCTGAGCAGTACTGGTATGCCGTGTCGGCGACAGGCCCGAATGGACTGCTGGTAGCTCTTGAGGTACCAACCGCTCACGACGCACGCGTCGAAGGCGCCACCCGCGAGCACCTCACTGACCTCCGGCGTGTCGCATCCGCTGAAGCAATCCACCGACGGCGCCGCCGCCACATTGCGGAGCCACCGCGACTGGTACCCGTCAGTGAGCGGCACGTCCCACTCGAACGGTTCGCCGAAACCAGCCGCCCCCTGCCCCGCATCGTCCTGCCGGTGGCAGAACAGCACTTCGAGGTCGGCCGCGCGAGAGAGTGCCCTGAACCAGGGAGCCTGGTACTGAATCGGGTGACTGGTGACGACCGCGATGCGCAGCATGGGTTTGTCTAGTGTCCCGCCCTGTCGCCAGCGACGACGCGGTCGAAGAACTCGCACTGCTGTCGAGTCAGCTCCGGAGCCAGCCAGGGCCCGGTGATGTCGGCGTCGATGTCCACTTGTGCCGGGCGCGCGCCGAGCAGGCCAACGAGCGATGGCGCCAGTGCCTGTGCCGCCCGGTCCACATCTTCGGCATCGCGGAAAGTGACCACCGGGCCGGCGCCCGCCCGGCGCAAGAGCCCAACGACCGGGCTGTCCTCGTGCATGACGGCAACGACGGGCCGTCCGGCCAGTAGATACGGGTAGACCTTCGACGGCGCGTACTGCGCGTCTTCGGAACCAAGAACGACCAGCAGGTCGGCTTCCTGGAGCACGCGAAGGGCCTGGAGGTAAGGAAGGCGCGCGGGCGACTCGACCGCGCTCGACGTGAGTCCCTCGAGCGCAGCCAGCGGCGCGAGCGTCTGCCGCCCGGCCTCACCAGGGGCATAGTCGGTGCCGATGAACCACATGGCCGTCGGTGCGACGTCACCAGCCTGCTCCAGGAGACGCATCGCGCGGAACAGGATCCGGGCGGCCGGTTCCATGTCGCGGCCGCCTCGTCCCACGGAAACGACGTTCAGCGGCCCTCCCGTCCTCGCGGCAAACCACGGATTCCGCCAGTCCAGGCGGCTTGCGAGGCGCATGTCCTCCTCGGCGGCACCAAAGGGAATCGTGGTGCACATCGCCTCGCCGATTCGCGGATAGCGTTGACGAAGCGTCGAGCAGTAGCCGGGCGACACCGCGATGACACCGTCGACCGCGTGCATCGTGAACGGCTCGAGCACGCGGTGCAGGCGTCGAGCAAGCGCGTACTTCGGTGGCCTGGCTTCCGAGTGCGCCTCGAGGTAGTCGCTGACCCACGGGTCCTGCATGTCCAGCACGAAGGGCACGCCAGTCCTCGCCTTCCAGAGCCGGCCGAGCGCCATCGCGGGAAACATGGTGGTCGAAAAGTAGACCAGGTCCACGCGGCGCGATCGGATCAGGCGAAGTCCGGCACGATACAGGTGGCCGAAGGCCCGCAACGCGAGGTTGCCAACGCCGACAATCCTCGTCATTCCCGCGGGCACAGCACCCGCATAGACGACCGGAACGTCGGCCGGCACCGATGCAAGCAGGTCCGGCTCGAGCACGCGCTCCTCGGTCCCTCCGACGGCGAGCACGCTCGGTGTCCACCCGAATCGCGAGAAGTGCGGCAGGCTCATGCGGACGCGGTGCATGTCGGCGGCACTGACCGGCGGGAAGTTAGGCGACACGATGAGCAACTGGGGCATGTCAGGCCCGACTCCCGCTCACCGAGCCCAGGACCCGTTCGACTTCTCCGAGGAACACGTGTTGCTCCCGGTCCCAATTGAACTGGGCCTCTCCCAATTCCCACGCCCGTGCCGCCGCCTCCCGAACCTCCGCACGGTGGCCCAGCAGTCGCGCGAGGATACCGGCGAGCGCGCCTACGTCGCCTCGGCGAAACAGCCAGCCGGCACCGGGCGCCCGCTCCGCCAGTTCCTGATGCCCCATCGTGTCACTCGAGAGGAAGGGCACCCCGGCGAGCAGGTAGGTCAGGATCTTGTTCGACTGCAGGACCTCGCTGTTCGGCGTTTCGCCGGTTTCCAGCACGAGCCCGATGTCCCACCGGCTGGCAAGCCTCACGAGCTCGTCTGGTTCGGCCGGCGGGTGTGTCTGGACGCAGCTCTGGTCAACGCCTGCTTCCTCGGCGACCGCCCTCAGCTCTCCTTCGTAGGAGCTGAACCAGGTGCCGCGGAGGTGGAGCTCCACCGAGCCGCGAGGCAACTGGCCCATCGCCCGGATGACGTCCTCCAGTCCCCTGCCCGGACCGATCGTCTGCGAGAACCAATAGAGGCGCAGCACAGAGTCCGACGATCCGGCCGGCGCACGGGGCGGCCGGTCAGCGAGCGGGAAGACGTTACGCACGAGCACAGGCCGGCGGTCGCAGAGTGGCGCGTACGCCTCGGCGATGCCCGGCGAAGCCGCCGTGACGTAGTCGCACGAAGGAATCCACGCTCGCTCGGCCTCGACGGTCGCCCGCCAGGCCCGGGATCTGTCGAATTCGGAGAACTGGCCGCTGTGAAAGTCCTCGGCATCGAAGGCGACTTTCGCTCCCCACCGGCGTGCGGCCGCGGCCGCCGGCGGCAGCGCGCCGAGATTGTGCGCGATGTACAGGTCAGCCCGTTCGCGTCTGGCCCGCGCCGCAAGTTCCGGCGTCAGACGGCTCACCGCCGCCGAGAGCGCCCACTGACCCAGGCCGGGCCATCCCAGTACGGCCCTGGCGCCGTGATGGCGAAGTCGCGTGTGCCAGAACCGGATTGGGGCCTGTGCCCGCCTCCACTCCACTAGCTCGCATGTCCAGGGCCGGCTCGCCATCACGGCAGCGTCCGTCAGGTCAGCCCAGTCGGCCCAGTGCGCGCCGACCATCCGCACGTCGTATCCGGCGGCCGTGAGCGCGTCGGCCTCCTTGACGGCGCGAGGATTGGTGGATGGCTGTCCGGTCGTCACGATGCAGATGGAGGCTCTCACGGGGATTTCGCGAAGACGACTTCCTCGAATCCGGCAGCACGGAGGGGACGACCGTCCAGGTCGAACGCCTCGAACCCCAGGTCGTGCATTTCACGAAGCACCGCATCGACGCTGCCACCCAGCTGCGCCAGCGGTTCCGGATGCATCGCACAGATGACGAGCGGACTCCCCTGGGCGAGCACGTGACGAGCCCCTCGCAGCACGTGGTGCTCGTAGCCCTCGACGTCGATCTTGATGACGTCCGGCACCAGAAGACCTCGCTCGGTCACGAGCGAATCCACGGTAACCATCGGCACGTCCACCGATCGTCCGCCCTCGATCTGGTAGGCCAGAGAATTGGCGGTGCACTCGCCAGGCCTGTACACGAAGGGCACCGACTCGGCTCCGCTGTCCCCGACGAGCGCCTCGATGATGGTCACCCGATCCGCGACTCCGTTGGCCTCGACGTGCCAGCGCAGTCGGCCGGCGTTGGTTGGCGACGGTTCGATCGCATACACGCGCCCGCTGCCGCCCGCGAGCTTGCGGCTTGCCATGAGCGTCATCAGCCCCACGTGGGCGCCGACGTCCCAGAACACACTGTCGGACCGCAACGCGTCCAGCAGTCTCCGAACGACCGCCGTTTCGTACCCCTGTGGCTGCCAGGCAAACAGCGCGGCATCGAGGCGGTAGCTATGGCCATCGCTGAGCGCCATGCGAACACCCGTGCCACGTGTCAACCTCGAAACGAGCGTCCAGTACGCCGGCCTCACGCGAGCCCAGAAGCCGCTCGCTGCCGACGTTGCGGCGAACGCTGCGCGCGAGCGACATCAGGCGGGGCATCGTCAGCTAGAGACGGGCGTGGATCGACCTGCAAGGCTCGCAGGCTGACTGCTGCCGCGCACAAGATCCGCGTACAACCCCTCATAGGCCGTCACCATGGCGCGCGTGCTGAATCGACTCTCCGCCGCCCGCCTGCACGCGGTGCGGTCCAGTTCACCGATCCGTCCGATCCTGTCCGCCATGTCGTCGAGCGTCGCGCAGACAAAGCCCGTCCGCCCCTCGTCGACGACCTCGGGGACCGCCCCCCGGCCGAAGCCGATGACGGGCGTGCCGCAGGAGAGCGCCTCGGCCATCACGATGCCGAACGGCTCCTCCCAGAGCACCGGCATCAACAGCGCGGCCGCGCCCGCAAGAAGTTCCCCTTTCGCACGATCGTCGACGGGGCCGACATAGACCACCGACTGCCCATCCACATGGGGCGCAATCTCCGCATCGAAATAGCGCTGGTGCTCGGCGGCGACCGGGCCCGCCACGACCAGCCGGCGGCCAGCCACGCGCGCGGCGGCGATCGCCACGTGCGTCCCCTTGATGTGTTCGATACGCCCAAGGAACACGAGCGGCGCTTCTGCGGGCACCTCGGGCCCAAACGGGAACCGGTCCACCGGCACGGCGTTGTAGATCACGTGCCATGAGCCGATGTCCTGGACCGGCCGGATGAGACCGTGACTGCAACCGGTGAACGCCAGCGACCCCCGCGAGACCGCGTAGGCCCAGCGCACTCGGCTGCGTGTGACCGGACGCTGGTACGACATGAGCTTCGGCACCTGGAGCGGAAGCAGAGGCGTGAGATAAGCGAGGCGGCTGAAGCTGTGCACGACGTCGGGCCGGCACGATCGATAGGCCGCGGCGATCGCCGCCAGGTTCTTCGCTGTATCGGTCGCCGCCGTGCTCCGCGATGCGGGGTACGGAATCAGGGCGGCGCGGGTGGTCGACTCGGCCTGCGCGAAGAGCGTCACGTCGTGACCCCGCTCGACGAGGCCGTCAGCGAGTTCCGCAATCACGCGCTCGATGCCGCCGTAGAATCGCGGCGGGACCGGCAACTCCGGATCGGCGGTCAGGAAGATCTTCATGGCCTCATTGCCCGACCGACGCCCACGCCGCTTCCTTCGCCTGCGCGACGCGGCCGTAGCCCGCTCGGTAACACGCGCGCTTGACCCGCTTGGCCGCCTTCCAGCCGACAGCATCCCGTACGAGCCGGAACAAGACACCTCCGGACATGCTCACGTTCGATCCGCCCAACTCGCGCACGCGGCTTTCCGCACAAGCAACCGTCTCCCCGTCGTCCGGGTACGCATCGAAGGCAAGGCACTGAAACAGGTCCGCGCATGCCGCGCGGGCTTCTGCCGATTCCTCGACGGCCAGCAGGGCTCTCGTGCCGAGATCGAGCGATTGCCAGGCCGACCGCCAGGCTTGACTGGAGCGCTGGCTCGCGAGGCTCGACGTGTTTCCTGACCGGTAGGTACAGCCGCGCGCCGGCGCAGAAGCGCACGCGGGTGCCCGCGAGCAGCAGACGCGTGCCGTACTCGAAGTCGTCGATGAGGGTGAGCTCCTCGTTCCACGGCCCCGTCCGTTCGGCGACTGCCCTGGGAATCAGCCACAGCCCCGGTTGCATCATCGGATGGCCACCGCGCCAGGCCCGGATGAGCCAGCGCGTCGAATCGAGGTCGGCCCAGACCGGCTCGGGCACGAACTGGGCGTCGGAGGGGTCTCGATGGAACCGGGCCCATTCACAGGACGCTACCGATTCCACGTCACCAGCCAGCCGCTCCATCTGCAACCGAATCTTGTCGGGACCGAGCAGGTCGTCGGCATCCAGGAACTGGAGGAACTCGCCCTGGGCGGCATTGGCCGCGCGATTGCGGTTGCTCGCGGCCGAGGCGCGCCCGGCAGACGGCAGGAGTCGGACCCGACTCGACTCGTACCCGCGGACCACGTCGCGCGTTCCGTCCGTGGATCCTGCCTCCGCGACAATCACCTCGACGGCCGGCCAGGTTTGGGCCTGGACGGACTCGAGTGTCGCGCCGATCCAGCGCGATGCGTTGTGCGCCGGAATGAGCACCGACACCAGAGGCTGCGCCACTATTGCCTCGGCACCTGGGCAGCCGGGCCGACCCCCGACATCGCGGTGGCCACGGGAAGCCCTTTACGCAGTTGCGACTTGAACGTGCGGATGAACCACTCGCGGCCGTATACGGCGGTTCGGGGCGCTACCGCGCCGATCCATTGAACCAGCCAGTGCTCCTCAGACGGGATGCGGTACCCGACGCGCCGCGCGACGTCGAGGCTTTCCCGAACGTACGGCCAGTCCGAATATCCTGCGCACACACCGGCGAGGCGCCACGCCCGGGCCCCGACTTCCGTCCGATACCGTGTTCCTGTCTCGTCGACTACGCGCTTGAGCACCTCGACCTGAGACCGAGCACACTCGACCGGGTGCCCGGACGACATCGAGCCGTCCCGGCGGTAGACGATCACGCCCACGTAGTCGTCGGCCCGAAAGCGCAGCCCTCCGAGCGCCATCCGGACGTGCATCGCCTGGTCTTCGTTGTACTTGACGGCCTCGTCAACGGAGAAGCCGCCCGCCTCGAGAAACCTCTCACGTCGATACACGCCGCAGTTCGTGATGGTGTGTCTGACGGCGTACGCGACGGGATCCCGGCGAAGAGCCGCGTCGTCCCACGTCGATCCGCCAACATGGCGACCGCTGGCATCGTCGCGGTCGACCGTGGCAAACAGGATTGCATCGACATCCGGCTGGGCCATCCAGTTCCTGGCTCTCTCCACGAACTTCGGTGCCAGGGCCTCGTCGGCGTCGTGAAAGTGAACCCATTCGCAGGACGTCGCTCGAGCCAGCGCGTTCTTGCCGGCGGAGGGGCCGAGGCAGTCCTGGCTGCCAATCACGTGGGCGCCCCATGCGCGCGCCACGTCTGCGGTGCCGTCGTCGCTGGCATCGTCGAACAACCAGACTTCGTCGAATGCCGAAGACTGGCTGGAGACCGAATCCAGAAGGCGTCCGAGGTGCGCTCGCGCGTTTCGCGCGGGAATGAGCAGGGCCAGCCGGCTCATGACGCCGACTCCGCCCGGCCCTGGCCACCCACCCGGCGGCGCAGCCTCTCCGACAGGTAGGCCGCGATGCGCCGAATGCCCACCTGCTCGAGATAGTCGAGTGACACCTGGCCCGATGTGGGCGAATAGAAGGCCCTCGTCCAGTCGTCACACTCGATCTCGGTGGGCTCGAGGCGGCCATACCGATCGAGATGCTCGGTCGCGATGGCATCCGGATCGAGTTCAATCCGAACCGTCTCCCTCGCCGCCTCGCCCATCCTTCCCGCCTCGGCGCCCGACAGCGAAGCGACCCGGTCGATGGCCTCGGCAAGCGACGTAGCGCTGCCGGCCTCGGCGAGCACACCGTTCGTGCCGGACTCGATGAGCTCGTGAGCCCCAGCTCCGGTCGAGCAGACCACGGGCTTGCCACACGCCATCGCCTCGATCGTCGTGAAGTTGAATACGTCCCAGAGCGATGGCACGACAACGAACCGTGCTCGTGAGATGAGCGCCTGCGCGGCGGCTGGCTCGCACGCCCCTTGTCGGCGGACGCGCGTGCCCCACACGTCCGGAAACCGGCGACCCAGGTCCAAGTCGAGCGACCCGCCGTTCTCCGCCGAACGCATGTCACGGCCGACCCAGAGGAACTTCGGGCAGCCCTCGACGGGCAGCCGCCGCAGCGCTTCGCACAGGATCTCCGGCCCCTTCCAGGCCTGGACCCGCCCGACGACGATGGCGTAGTCGCCGGCCGATCCCTGGGGTTCTGACAGCTCCATGGCCGGCCGGACCGTCGTGACCTCGCGGCCGAGGCGGCCGGACCACTCCCGCGCGTTGGACACGGCGTACGTCTGCAGATCGCCGGCACACGGCAGCAGGCCCGACTCGGCCATGCGCGACAGGCCGTGATCCAGTTCCAGGGCCGGCTGCGGGGGCTCATGACCGGAAATCTGACCGATGCTGCCGTGGCACCGAACGACCAGCGGAGCGCCGATAGGGTCGACCACGAACGGGACAAATCCGAGGCCAAAGTCCGTCGCCTCGACGGCATCGAAGGAACCCAGCGGCGTCGCTGCGCGCCGCGCGGCCCACCCGGCTGCCAGCCAGCGCCGGAATTCCGGCGTCGCCGAAAACTGGGACAGGGCGGCTTCGGCTTCCGAGATCGCCGCCTGGCGGACACATGCCACCCGCACCGCGGGCGTGGCGTCGTAGTCGGGGAAGTCGTCTCCAAAGGGCGCAGCCACGAGGACGGTGACGTGGGTGCCGGCCCGAGCCAGCGCCGGAATCAGATTGCCGTAGTAGCGGAGAATGCCCCCGCCGCTCTGCGGCTCGTACTCCGGTGTCACGATGAGCAGGCGCATGGTTCAGTGGGCCCGTTGGAGCCAGAGCAGTCTCGAGAGACGGCGCTGTTCCGGGAGCTGCTCAATCAACTCCCCAAGCGCCTGCTTGAAGACCAGTCGCAGCACCGTCACGTAGGTCACGCCGAGCACGGTCGCCTCGATCGCGGCGGCCGCAAATGTCAGGTCACCTGGCAGCGCCACGCGGCGGACGGCTTCGGCGACGCCCCCTGCCAGGAGCGCGCTGACAACAGGGGGCGCAACGGCCTCGACGAGACCGCGCCGGCTGACGGCCTGTCCGTCGTACAGCCAGTAGCAGACCATCGCGAGAGAGACCGCATGCACGAGGGCCATGCCGGCCAGGTAGGCTTCCATGCCGATGCCAGCCAGCGCCGAGAGGGCCGCGGCGGTTCCGGCAAGCCGCCAGATGTCGGCGATGAGGCACCGGTTCTGCTGCTGATGGGCCAGGAGCAGCACGTAGCCGGTCTGCACGATCGCGGCCAGGCCGACACCGGCCACGGCCCACGGCAACAGCGGAATCACGGCGAGCCACTGGTGCCCGTAGAGCACCCTGACGATCGGATCGGCCAGCAATGCCGCCGTCACGCCAAGCGGTACCACGAACCAGGCGACGCTGCGCAGATACAAGGCACCCGCCCGGCGATAGCTGTCGCTTCTGGGTGGAATCCTCGCGAGAACCGGGAAGACCGACTGGGAGAGCAGGCCTGCGATCCGTCCGCACAGCAGCTGGCTCAGCCCGGTGGCCCGGCCGAACACGCCGAAAGTCGCAAAGCTCAGCGCGCTCAACCACGACGCCTCGAGCAGGCCGGCGCCGCTCACGAAACTCACCGACGAGATCCGAGACACACCGAACCGCCACGCGGGCGCGAATCGCGCCCAACTGAACTGCCAGGTCGGGCGCCACCTCGCGCCGAACCACAGGTCTCCGGCAAAGATGACGGGTACGCAGAGCGTCGGCAGGAGTAACGCGTAGACGCCCCAGCCGCGAACGGCCAGGACGATCGACAGCACGCCGCTGACGACCAACCCGACGGCATGAAGCAGTCGCAGCCGCCGCCAGTCCAGCAGCCGTTCGAGCATCTTGACGCGCAGCTCCGACGGCAGGTCCAGCAGGAAGAGCACCGACATCACGTGCAGGACCGGCGCGACGTCGGCGTACGCCGGGAACGACCGGAGAATCAGGGCGACGACATTCGCCAGGGCGAACACGCCGATCTGGATGACGGCGCCTGCGGTGAAGTGATCCTGATAGTGGATCTCGTCCGCCTCGCGGACGACGAGCGTGTGGCCGAGCAACTCGCGGAAGGAATAGAGGGTGAGGAAGCCGACAAGCGCGGTGACGAAGCCGAACTGCCCGTACACCTCCGGGGGCAGCATCCGGACGAGGACGAGCATCAGCCCGAACTGCAGGGTGTCCCGGAAGATCTGGAACCCGGCCGTCCATCTGATGGCTTGGCGCGCCCGGCCACCGAAGCCGTGGTCGGACTCGCGCGGCAGTTCAGTTGCCAGTTCGCTACCTCAGAATGCCCGCCGACAGGCGCTCGTGCCGGGCATGGCGCCCACGGTCCCGACTGGCCCTACTGCGTGCGGACGTACGCCTGGGTGTAGTCCTTGCGATGGTACGGCGCGTAGTAATACGAGTGGCGCCGCACGTTCGCGCGGTTGAGCACCGCGCCGATGATCTTCGCCCGCGCCGACGTGAGCTGCTCAATGGCCGTCTGGGCGGTTCGACGAGGCGTCATCTCCGCGCCGATGACGAAGACCACTCCACTCGCGCCATTGGACACGACGGCGGCGTCGGTCACCGCCATCACGGGCGGCGCGTCGATCACAATCCAGTCGTAGTCCTGCCCGAGCTCCTCGAGCAGCCGGCGGTATTTCGCCGATCCGAGCAACTCGGCCGGATTGGGCGGAATGTGCCCGGCCGGCATCACCGAAAGGTGAGGATTGCTTGTTTGCCGGATGGCCGTGCGCAGCTGCGCCGTCCCCACGAGCACGTTCGAGAGGCCCGGCTCCTGCGCGCAGCCGAACACGTCGTGCACCCGGGGCCGGCGCATGTCGCCGTCGATCACGAGCGTCCGCTGCTCGGCCTGCCCGAGCGCGCTCGCGAGGTTGGTGGACACGAGCGTCTTGCCTTCGCTCGGAGCCGTACTCGTCACGACCACGGTCCGTGACCCGTCGGCGGCCGACGAAAACACCACGGCCGTCCGAATTGCCCGCATCGCTTCGGCGAACGCCGGCGGCGCTCCGTTGTCGAGCAGCGGCGACTTGCCGCCTGTCTCCTTGATCGGGACAGCTGGAACGAGGCCCAGGAACGGCAGGTTCAGGTGCGCCTTGATCTCGTCGGGCGTCTTGATGCGGTTGTCGAGGTACTCGAGCCCGAAGGCCAGGCCAATGGCGAGCACGAGGCCGGCCATCAGGGCGAACGACAAGTCCCGTCGCGTGTTCGGCAGTATCGGGTAGCGCGGTACTTCGGCGAGGTCGACGACCTGGACGTTGCTGCCGCGGTATTCGCCGGTGACGCCCGTCTCCTGGGCCCGCATCATCAGGTTGTCGAACAATTGGCGCGCGCTCGTAGCTTCGCGTTCGAGCGCCAGGTATTCGATCCCCTGTCGATCGAACGACAGCGACTCGCCCTTCTGCTCCTCGAGCTGGCTTGCGAGCGATTCCTCCTGCGCCTTGGCCACCTCGAACTCGTTCCGGACCGTCTGGACGACCTGCGCCACCTGTGTGTCGAGCTCACGCTCCTTCGCCTCGAGCTGGGTCGCGATGGCGACCCGCTCGCCGAAGTTCGGTCCAAGACCACGCGCGACGAGCTGAGCGTCCTGACTCTCCAGGTCGGCGATCTCCGACCTGATTTTCTGGATGGTCTGACTTCCGGCCACCGCCGGAAAGGACTCGAGCGCGGCCGAATCGCCCTGCACCTTGGCCAGTTGCTGATAGAGAGCCTCTTTCTCGATCCGGGCCATCCTCGCCTGCGTGAGCTCGCCGCTCAGGTCCGTGAGCTTCTGGACGAGAATGCTGCTCTGACCATCCGACACGGCCACGGCGCCGTAGCGCTCCTTGAAGGCCTGCAGCTTCTCTTCGGCCTCCTGCACCTTCAATCGCTGGTCGTTCAGTTGCTCGCTCAGGAACTGGTTGGCTTCCTTCGACGCCAGGAGCCGCAGGTTGAGTCCCTGCTGCTTGTACTGCTCGGCGACGGCGTTGGCCGCCCGGGTGGCAAACAATGGGTCCGGAGATCGATACCGGATGTTCACGAGGCGGCTGTTCCGCACGGGTTCCACGACGAGCCCGCCCAGAAACGCGTCGACCTGCTGCGATTGCCAGGTGGTCTCATCACCGGCCGGGGGGTCAATCCGCCGCGGGGCGCCGAGCGCCTCCGCCAGCCACTCGATGACACCGCGCGCGGGACCGGCGCCCGCCCGCTGTGACTCGGCCGGGGCCGTCGCCAGGCCGAGCGACTGCAGGGTCGCCCACGCGAGCGCCCGGCTCTGCAGGATCCGGTACTGCGTCTGATAGAAGTCGTCGTCATACCAGCTGCCGCTGTCCTGCAGGACGGCGTTCAGGGAGGTCGCCCTCCGCATCTCGACGTCGATGAGCAGCTGCGTGCCGGCCTCGTAGATGGGTGTCTTCTTCAGGCTGTTCACCGAGCCGTAGACGAAGACCGCGAGGAACATCAGCGCGGCGACCCACCGACGCTTGTACAGCACGCGAAGGTAATCTGAAACGTGAGACTGATGACTCATGACACCTGCTCGAGTTAACGTCCGACATTGGTCCACAGCCGCTCTCGGCTGCCGAACCTACATGATGGCGCGATTGACCTTTATCGTATCGCCAGGCTTGATCAAGTCGTCGAGCTGGACACCTTTGAGGATCTCGTCCTCGCCAACCCGCTTGATCTCGATCCGCTTGGTCGATCCCCGCTCGGTGAGACCACCGGCAAGCGCCAGGGCCTGTTCGACCGTCAGCCCCGCCCGCGCCGGATAGGCGCCCGGCGCGCGGACTTCGCCGCTGATGAAGAAGTCCTGAGCCTCGCGCACGATGATCATGTCCCCGTCGGCAAGCGTCGGGTTGTTGGTCAGATCGCCGTTGCGCAGCTCCTTCAGATTGACGGTCAGGACCCCCGGCTGGCCCGCCGTACCGGCCCCGCCACCGCCGGTTCCGGCCGAAGCGGCTCGGATGACCAGAATTTCGTCGCTCGCCGCCGGCGTCGCCTGGCCTGCCCTGACGATGGCCTCGAACACGGTCATCTCACCCGCGTACTGAATGACGCCCGGCGACGTGACGGCTCCCGACACGGTGACGCGCTGGTTCTGCGCCTGCTCGAGCGTGACCGTGACCTGCGGGCTCAGCAGAAACCCGCCGTCCCGCAGCCGCTTCGACAGCTCGACTTCGATCGCTCGCGGCGTGAGCCCGGCCACCTTGACCTTCCCGAGATCCGGGAAGTCCAGCGTGCCATCCGGGGCCACCGGGTACTTCCGGGAGTAGTGTTCCACCCCCCAGACCGTGACATCGAGCACGTCCCGAGGCGCCACCGTCGGCCCATCCTGTGCGGCCGCTCCGACCGCCACGAGGGCGCCCAGCACGGCGGCCGTTGCCGCCATTCGACGTATCACCCTAGTAGCCATAGGTCACCGATCCCCCAATTTTCCAGCCCGCGTAGTTCCGGCCGGGCAGTTCGGACTCGCGGCGCGTGTAGGTCACGTCCGCGCCGATTCTCAGTTCCACGCCGATTCTGCGGCCCACTCCCACACCATACACCCACACCCGGTCGACCCGTCCCGAGAGCGGCGCCTCGTCGACCTGCGCGTAGTCGAGCGTGATCCGGCCGGCCACCGCCCGCACATCCCAGTCGTAGCTGACGGCCTGGGTGAGCGTCAGGCGCCAGTCGGACTGAACGTAGAAAGGCTGCGAGGGCTCGAACGAGTATTCGACGTTCCGCGACACAACGCCCTCGATCTTCGTCATCTCCCGCGCGACGTACTGCAGGTTCAAGGACGCCACCAGCCCCTCGAAGCCCTTCAGACTCTCGTCGCGCATCTCGAACCGGCGATAACCCACGAACGCCGTGCCTCTGATGAACGCCGACCGCTTGAACTCCAGGCCCGGCAGCACGCTCCAACTGTCGGCGTCGCGGAAGACCGACTGCACGAACCGGTCCTTCTCGAGGTCGACGCGAGTCACGAGACTCGTCAGCGCGGTCACCGCGTAGCGCACCTCGACCCGAACCGTCTCGGTGTCCCGGTCAAGCGCCGTCCCGAGTCCGGCCTCCGGCAGCAACTCTTCGTCGAAGCGCAGGCGCTCGCTCCGGTATTGCAGGTCGATATCGGTCCGCGCGCCGGGATACACCGCGACACCGCCGGCCCACCCGGTCGTCTTCTGCCGCACACGAATATCAGTCTCGGCATTCGGACGTCGCTTCAGGTTGTCGTATTTTCCGGTCGCGTACGGAGTGAAGTACGCCAGCAGGAGTTCGACCTTGGCCGTTTCGGCCACGCTGAAGCCGCGCTGGCTCACGGCGTCCTGGTAGGACAACCACTCGAGATCGGTTTCCGAGCTCAATCTGACGCGGCCGATGCGCAGCCACGCGTCCACGCCCGGAACGAACGTCATGGTGAAGTCGGTTTCCCCCTCGGGAAGGCCCAGGACGTTCGTGTCGACCCCCACGTCACGTAAGGCGAACGTCGGCGTGAACGCGAGCGGCCCGATTCGGTACGCGGCGAGCGCCGCCGGGTCCTCGCGCTGCCCCTGCGCGGCAGCGAGAGACGGGCAGAGCGACACCAGCAGAAAAAGCGCCGCAAGCGGCGCGTGGCGACGGGAGTGCATGAGAGTTGTTTATGAAACTGCCGGGCGCCGGCGGTCACCGACGCGCGTCGACTGGGGCCCTGCGGCCAGTCCCCAGATCTGAATGCGCGGCGGGCGACACGAACGCCACCCGCCGATCGAAACTTCCAAGACTACCGATCCGAGCTCCGCGGGTCGCCGATGATGGCCGGCAGCCCTGCAGCCGCCAGAAGCAGCCACGTCGACCGCGAGTTGCAGGAAATGCGCACACCCAACCTGCTGGTTTGAGTCGTGCTGAGCGTGAAGGGCCCCTCCGTGCAGACAATCGAGTTGCTCGCGATGTTGACCAACTCGACAACGTGAGGAGTGCCCAGCGGCACGCTCGGGATCGAGAACGTCGCGGTAGGACTGAGCGGCTGCGTGCTGACAACCGCGCCGGTTGCCACCGACCGCAACTGCACCCGGAACTGCTCGTAGGGCGGCTTGGCTTCCCCAGAGGCCGTCCCGCTGATCACGCCAGACGCGCCAGGCTGCTGCGCGAACGTCGAAACCGACAGGACCAGCGCCACAGACATCACCCCGGCAAAAATGGCTCGCATCACGTTACCTCTACCCTCCGCCCTCGGACATCCCCCGGCTATCGAAAGAGTGTCCCCTGGCAGACTTTCATCTTCCGCCCGGGTCCCCGCTCTGTCAACCCCACAAGTGTGGGTTATGTATCGGAACTTTCCGGGGTATGTGCCCCGTTTGATACGCACGGGCGTCCGACTACCGCCGCGCTGACAATAACGAACGCGGCACCTTCAACTGCCGCACCTTCCGATACAGATTCGTGCGTTGGATGCCCAGAGCCTTGGCCGCCTCCCCCACCCGCCCATGGTGGCGGCGGAGCACCGCGGCGATGCAGTCGCGCTCAAACCGGGCCTTGGCGTCCTTCAGCGTCACGCCCGAGTCAATCCGAGCCGACATGCCGTCGAGGAGCGCATGCTCGAGCAGGTCATCGATCTGGACCACGGGCCGGCCGACGGCTCGGACCAGCTTGTCGACGAGATCCTTCAATTCAGCCACGTTTCCGTTCCAGGGCAGCGCGGAGAGTAAGGCCAGCGCCGACCGGCTGAACGCTTTCGGCGCGGTGCCCGCCGACTGGCATGCTCTGCCCAGCAGCCAGGCTGCCAGGGCCGGGACGTCCTCACGACGACGTCGAAGCGGCGCCAGGTCAATCCTCGCCTGAGATAGCCGCTCGAAGAGATCAGCTTGCAGCCGACCGTCCAAGACGGCCGCGTCGACGTCCGGCTCGACCGCCGCGATCGGGCGGAAATCCACGTCGATGAGGGCACGGCCCTTCTCGGCACACGCCTCGCGGTCCCGAATCAACCGAGCGAGGCCTGACTGCACGCGCGCCGGGAGCTCGACCACGCGTGTCAGAAACAGCGTGCCTCCACGAGCCGCCATGACCGCACCGGATTCGCCGACACGGACAATTGGGATTCCCACGGTTCCGCCAGCTGTCCTGTCCAGCACGGTGCCGAACAACCGATGCTCGATCCGTTGAGGGTCATCGCCGCCACAGTCGAACTCCACAAACCGCCCGGCCACGCCTTCCGGAGAACACCGATGGACGGTTCGCGCAATCAGGCTCCTGCCCGTCCCAGGCTCACCGCACACGATGAGTCCTCCACGGCTACTGGCGACCGCCTCGGCCCGGTCCAAGACCTCCCGCATCGCCGCTGACTGGGCAAACAGCGGGTCCAGCCGGCTCTCGTCGGCAACGGCCCCACCCGGGACCAACGGCCTCCGATCGGCGACGTTGGCCAGGGCCAACGCAAGGTCGCGGTCCTCGCACGGCCAGGGGAGCACGTCAGACATTCCGGCCTGCATGGCATCACCAGCCATCAGCGAGTCGACCAGGTCGACAAGACCCACGACGGGGACGCCTGGATGGCGCGTCCTCAGGAGCCTGATCGATGGCGGAAGACCATCACTGGTTGTCAAGTCGACGACGCAGAGGTCGGTCGCCCGACTCTCGAGCGCCTTGATCGCCTCGGCGACCGTCGGCACAACGGTCACATCGGCGCCAAGTTGACGCAACCGGTCGGGCACGCCAGTCCTGAGCCGCCCATTGCCCGACGTGCAGAGCACCGTACTCGACCGCACCGGACTGCTGCCGACCGGTCGGGGAACCCGACGCGTCGGTCCAGCAACCCGGTCTTCGGTGATGCTTGCCGCCATGACTATTCGCTCCCGCCCTTCTCGGCCGGGGAGACCACCTCGAACCTGCCATCGCCATCCGGGTCCGCTTCGATCCGCTCCACGTCGCCGTTCGGACCGTAGACGAGGCGGCGGGTTGGCCGGCCCCTGCCCTCGAGGTCGAGGTCCATCCGGCGCAAGATGCCGAGCTCGAACGTCTCCCATTTGTCGACGCGTCCGTCGAGTGTCGTGTCCTCTTCCACACGCGCAATCACGCCGTCGACGTAGAACTCACGTCTCACGATGCGGTCGTCACTTTCGGCAGCTTCTTCCGCGTGATCGATCACGCTGCGCCCATCCGGCGAGCGGGCCGCACCGGGCGTCCCAGGTGCCGAAACGTAGTACTCCCACCGGTCGAAGCGGCCATCGAAATCCCGATCGATCTCGATGTACTTGAGCTCCACGCCGTCCATGTGCGCAAGCGTGTCGACCTTGCCGTCGTCATTGGTATCCGACTGCAGCGCCTCGAGCCGGCCGGTGCGCTCGTTGTAGACGGGCGTGGCCGCGCCGGCGACGCCAGCCGGGGGCGCCCCACCACGGCACGCCCCAACCAGCAAACCAACGGCCACCGCCAAGGCGACCGCCACGGACCTCCGGATCATCGTCGTGGACATAGGCAATACCGGCGCTGGGGAAATATCGGGAGAGGCGGGCGACGGGCTGCAGATACAGCTTCGCCCTCTCAGTCACAGGACCGCTTCATTCGAGCCGCCGCGGCTAGTACGGCCGAACGTCGGCCGCGTCAACTTCGACACTGACGCCCTGACCGATCAGGTCAACCGCCAGCATCAACCGTGCGTGAGTCCCCTTGCGAACCAGTCGGCCGACCACTCCGCGGAGAGGGCCCGAAACCACCTTGACCGTGTCTCCCTCGTGAATCAGGGGACACGGGTCGAACTGAAGGTCGCTCATGACGAGCGTCCTGATACTCTCGATCTCCGCCGCTGGAATCTCCGCCGGTTTCCCGCCGGTCGCGACCAGCGTCACGACGCCGGCGCAACTGCGAACCGCCAGCGAGTTGGCCGGATCGAACTGGACAAAGCAGTACCCGGGAAACAGTGGCCAGTGGACGCGCTTTCGGCGGTCCTTCCAGCGGCTCCAGCGCGGGAGTGTCGGCAGGAACGCCTCTATCCCCTTCTCGGCCAACTGACTCGCCACAGCCGCCTCGTGGCGCGACCGCGTCCACACCGCAAACCACCCCGTTCGGCCGACCTCGACCGGCTCCACCGGGCCCGAGCACGGCGGAGCAGCCCCGTCGAGCGAGGAGCTCCGGACTGGGTAGGACGGCACGATCTGCATCAGTGAAGCCACAACTTGTATCAGTTCCGATACGGCGAGGCAATCAAGCGCCGGTTGAGCCAAACTCGCCCAGAGGACGCGCTGGCCCGGGCGCCGATGACCCGCCTTCGCCACCTGAAGGCGCAACAGCAGTGCCAGGAAGCCACGTTCGGCTACCCGTCTCCTAAGTGCCTCTCCTGTAGTTATTTCGATACACGGCCGGGTCGGCCCAGGCGCGAGCCGGCGCTCTGAGAGACGGCCCCGAATTTCCAGACTGCCCGGTCGCTTACGTTTCTGTCACTCGGCGCCTGCCGCGTCCGATTCGGCGACGGGTCCCCGGCGCCTCGCCAAGACAAGCGCCCCCGCGAAGATGGCCGCCACGACGCCAAGCGAGGCCGCCTTGGGGACAGACCATCCGAGCCAGCCTATCTGGTGACCGAAGTCGAGGAGCAGTTTCAGGCCAATCCAGCCGATCACGATAAACGCGCCGTCCACGATGGTCGGATATCGGCGAACGAGGACGATGAACCGCCCCGCCACGAAGCGCATGGCGACGATGCCGAGCAGCCCGCCAGTGATGATCACCCAGGTCTTTGGCGAGAGGGCCACCGCGACGAGTATGGAATCGACGGAAAACACGACGTCCACCAGTTCCACGCGAACGACCGTCGCCCAGAAGGCCGAGAGACCGAAGGCCGGCTTGGCCTGCGCCTGCGGCCGATGGCCGCCCTCGAGCCGTGGCTGAGCAAAGTGGGCGACCGCCAGGTAGCACAGGTAGAGCCCTCCGCCGAGCGCGACCCATGGCACCCGGATGAGGTAGGCAGCGAGCAGGACGGCCACCGACCGGAAGAAGAAGGCGCCCGCGATCCCGTAGCGCAGCGCGCGGGTCTGCTCGGCCCGCGGCAGCCCCAGCACGAGAATGGCCAGCACGAGCGCGTTGTCGGCGCTCAGCAGCCCCTCGAGAACCACGAGGAGCGCAATCGTGACGAAGTCGGCAGCCTGAACGTCGACGGGCACGGGGACGACGTCACAGTATGCGTCAAGATCCGGTTCCGCCTGCTCCCTCGCGGGCCGGAGCGCCAGTCATTCCGAACTGCGAACCTTTACACGATACGTATCAGACTATATACTCGGATCGTGGCATGAGTCAGAAGCACCGGTACTACCTGATCAGCACGGCCGCCAACCTCCTGGACATGCACCCGCAGACCCTGCGGAAGTACGAGCGGCTTGGTCTGGTGCGTCCGCCGCGCACGGTCGGCAGCATGCGCGTGTACACGGATCACGAGCTCGACAGGCTCCGGCTGATCAAGGCGTTCGTGGACGAATCGGGCATCAACCTCGCCGGCGTCGAGCGCTTGCTTTCGATCGCCGAGGTGGTCGAGCGCGTGAGACCACTCCTGGCTCAGGGCGCGCGCACGAGCCGACGGCACCTGCACGAACGGCTGTCGGCGGAAATGGACGAGCTGGTACGCATCCTGGGGCTCGACAGTGAGCGATAGGACGGAGCGGTGCGATGCAGTTCAAGGACTACTACCAGACGCTGGGCGTTGAGAAGTCGGCCTCGGCGGCCGACATCAAGAAGGCCTATCGAAAGCTCGCGCGGCAGTCGCACCCCGATCTGCACGCCGGCGATCAGTCCGCCGAAGCCCGCTTCAAGGACGTCAACGAAGCCTACGAAGTGCTGGGCGACCCCGAGAAGCGGCGCAAGTACGACGAGCTCGGCGCCAACTGGCGGATGTACGAACAGGCGGCCCAGAACGGCGGTAGCCCGTTCGGGCAGGAGTGGTCGTCCCCTGCTGGCGGTCGCCAGGGCCGCGCCGGGTATCGCGTCGTCAACCCCGATGAGCTCCGGGACATTTTCGGGACGGACGATCCCTTCTCGGACTTCTTCCACACGTTCTTCTCGGGCCAGGCCGTACCCGGCCAGCAGGCTCGGCCGAAGGCGAATCGCGCCAGGCGTGGTCAGGATGTCGAGCATCCGGTCGACCTGACGCTCGCCGAGGCGTTCTCGGGCACGTCGAGGCGGCTGCATTTCACGCTCGACGGGCGCGATCGAACCGTGGATGTCCGGATACCCGCCGGCGTGCGGGACGGCAGCAAGGTCCGCGTGGCCGGCGAAGGCGGCGCGGGACGTTCGGGCGCCGCACCGGGGGACCTGTTCCTCACGGTCCGCCTTCTGCCGCACCGGAGCTTCGAGCGAAGAGGGCAGGATCTGTATACGCGTGTGACGGTTCCGGTCACGACGGCGGTTCTCGGCGGCGAGGCGTCGGTGACGACGCTTTCGGGCGGCACGTTGCGGCTCAAGATCCCGGCGCTCAGCCAGACCGGACGCGTCTTCCGGCTCAAGGGACACGGCATGCCGTCGCCAGGTAAGCCGGACGATCGTGGCGATCTTTACGCCACGCTGGAAGTCAGGATTCCCGACCCGTTGTCGGATGAAGCGCGGGCGCACTACGAAGCCCTGCAGGCACTGGAAGGACGGTCGTCATGAATCTCAATCGGTACACGGAGAAGGCCCAGGAAGCGGTACTTGGCGCGCAGCAACTCGCCGAACACGGCGGACAGCCCGAGGTCGCGCCCGAACACCTGCTGCTGGCGCTGGTCGCCCAGCACGACGGCATCGTGCCGGCGCTCCTCGGGAAGATGGGAATCGATCCGACCGGCCTGGGTCCGAAGGTGCAGGGACTGGTCGACGCCCTGCCGCGCGTCACGGGCGGCGCGCAGCCGTCGCTCTCGGCGCGGCTGCGGAAGGTTCTTGCCGCGGCCGAACAGGACGCGTCCCAGCTGAAGGACGAGTTCACGAGCACCGAGCATCTCTTTCTGGCGCTCGCATCCGAAACGGGCCGCCACCCGAGCGTGGACCTGCTCGCACAGCACGGCGTCACGCGGGACGCCATCCTGCGCGCGCTGACGTCGGTGCGCGGTTCGCAGCGGGTCACCGATCAGAATCCCGAGGGTAAGTATCAAGCGCTCGAGCGCTACGGTCGCGACCTGACGGCCGTGGCCCGCGCCGGGAAGCTCGACCCGGTGATTGGCCGGGACGACGAGATTCGCCGGGTGATCCAGGTGCTGTCGCGTCGCACGAAGAACAACCCGGTACTCATCGGCGAGCCCGGCGTTGGCAAGACGGCCATCGTCGAGGGGCTCGCCCAGCGGATCGTGCGCGGCGACGTGCCTGAGGGGCTGCGTGAGAAGCGCATCGTGGCGCTCGACATGGGCGCGCTCGTGGCGGGCGCCAAGTACCGCGGCGAGTTCGAAGAGCGGCTCAAGGCGGTGCTCAAGGAGATTGCCGCGTCAGAGGGTCAAATCGTCCTGTTCATCGACGAGCTGCACACCGTGGTGGGCGCCGGGGCGGCCGAGGGGTCCCTCGACGCCTCCAACCTGCTCAAGCCGATGCTGGCGCGCGGCGAGCTCCACACGATTGGCGCGACGACGCTCGACGAGTACCGCAAGCACATCGAGAAGGACGCGGCGCTCGAGCGCCGCTTCCAGCCCGTGCTCGTGAGCGAGCCGACCGTCGAGGACACGATCAGCATCCTGCGCGGCCTCCGCGAGCGCTACGAGATCCACCATGGCGTGGAGTTCAAGGACGCGGCGCTCGTGGCCGCGGCGGTGCTGTCGCACCGGTACATCGCAGACCGCTTCCTTCCCGACAAGGCGATCGACCTCATCGACGAGGCCGCGTCGAGGCTGCGGATGGAGATCGACTCGATGCCGGCGGAGCTCGACGAGGTCGAGCGCCGCATCATGCAGCTCGAGATCGAGCGCGAGGCGCTGCGCAAGGAGACCGACGCCGCGTCACGCGAGCGTCTGGCCAGGCTCGAGCGGGAACTGGCCGAGCTGAAGGAGGCGCGGACCGGCCTCGCGGCCCAGTGGCAGCAGGAGAAGGCGGCAATTCAGAGCGTCAGGGCACGGAAGGAAGAGCTCGAGCAACTGCGTCTCGAGGTCGAGCAGGCGCAGCGCTCAGGCGATTTCGCGCGGGCCTCGGAGCTCCAGTACGGACGGATTCCCGCGCTCGAGCAGGCGATCGGCGAGCACGAGGCGACCGGCGGCCACGGTACACAGCCGCGGATGCTCAAGGAACAGGTCGACGAAGAGGACATCGCCGAAATCGTCGCGCGATGGACGCACATTCCGGTCAGCCGGCTCATGGAGGGCGAGATCGAGAAACTCGTGCAGATGGAAGCGCGGCTCCACCAGCGCGTGGTCGGCCAGGACGAGGCCGTCACGGCGGTGGCCAACGCGATTCGTCGCGCCCGCGCGGGGCTGCAGGATCCCAACCGGCCGCTCGGCAGCTTCGTGTTTCTCGGCCCGACCGGTGTGGGCAAGACCGAACTCGCGCGCGCGCTCGCCGAGTTCCTGTTCGACGACGAGCAGGCGATCGTGCGCATCGACATGTCGGAATACCAGGAGAAGCACACCGTCTCGCGTCTGATCGGCGCGCCTCCGGGGTACGTGGGCTACGAAGAGGCCGGCCAGTTGACCGAAGCCGTCCGGCGCCGGCCCTACGCGGTGGTCCTCTTCGACGAGATCGAGAAGGCGCACCCGGAAGTGCTCAACGTGCTGCTCCAGTTGCTCGACGACGGCCGGCTGACGGACGGCAAAGGCCGGACCGTGGACTTCCGCAACACCGTCGTCATCATGACGTCCAACGTCGGCAGCCACCTCATCGCCGAGCAGGCTCTTGCCGGCCACTCGACGCTCGACGAGCGGGTGCGGCGTCAACTGACCGAGGCGCTGCAGGCCCACTTCAGGCCGGAGTTCCTCAACCGCATTGACGACACGATCTTCTTCCACGCACTCAGCCGGGAGGACATCCGCCAGATCATCGACATCCAGCTCGCCGGCCTCGTGCGCCGCCTGGAGGAACGCAAGATCGGCCTGAGGCTGAGCGATGGCGCCCGCGATATGCTCATCGCTGAGGGCTACGACCCGGTATACGGCGCCCGCCCGCTCAAGCGGGTCCTGCAGCGGCGCGTGCTCGACCCGCTGGCGATGGGGGTCCTGCAGGGTGACTTCAAGGAGAATGATGTCGTGACGTCGATGTGGAACACAACCAGCTGGTGCTGCGAAGCCGGCCTGTCGGCGCGGAGGTCAGGGGCTGACGGGCCCCGGCCCGTCGCCCCGAGGTGCCATGCCTGAGACGCCGCCATCCCCGCGGCAGCCCAACCGGCCGCGAACACCGCCGAAGCCCCCGATCTCGCCGCTCTGGATTGGCGTCAGCCTGATCGGCCTGTTCCTCGTCGTCAATCTTCTGGCCTCGTCGCTCCAGGCCGGACCGGCCATTCCCTACTCCGAATTCAAGTCGCTCCTTGCGCAGGGACAGGTGACCGAGGTCGTCGTGGGTGTCGACAGCATCCGCGGGACGTACCAGGACGGAGCCGGTAACGACGTCGTGTTCCGCACGACACGCATCGAGGACCCGGACCTCGTCGAGCAGCTCGCGGCCGGCAACGTCGTCTACGACGGCGAGCCACAGAACCGAATGTTGACCGAGATCGTCGGCTGGGTGTTGCCGATTCTCCTCATCGTCGGCCTCTGGATGTTCGTGCTCCGCCGCATGGGCGGCGCCGAAGGCGGCTTCATGTCATTCGGGCGCAGCCGGGCGAAGATTTTTTCGGACGATGACGTCAAGGTGAGCTTCGCCGACGTCGCCGGCGTGGACGAGGCGGCCGAGGAGCTGCGGGAGATCGTCGAGTTCCTCAAGACCCCGAAGAAGTACACGACACTCGGGGGCCGGATTCCGAAGGGTGTCCTGCTCGTCGGCCCGCCGGGTACCGGCAAGACGCTGCTTGCACGCGCTGTCGCCGGCGAGGCCAAAGTGCCCTTCTTCAGCCTGAGCGGCTCCGAGTTCGTCGAGATGTTCGTGGGCGTCGGGGCCGCGCGCGTCCGCGACCTGTTCCGGCAGGCCGACACGAAAGCGCCGTGCATCGTGTTCATCGACGAGCTCGACGCGCTGGGCAAGGTGCGCATGCAGTCCCCGATGGGCGGCCACGAAGAACGCGAGCAGACCCTCAATCAGCTTCTCGCGGAGATGGACGGCTTCGACTCCAAGAAGGGCGTCATCATCATGGCCGCCACCAACCGGCCGGAAGTGCTCGACCCGGCCCTGCTGCGGCCCGGCCGCTTCGATCGGCAGGTACTGGTCGACAAACCGGACGTGCGCGGGCGGGAGGCGATCCTCAAGATTCACGCCAAGTCGGTGAAGCTCGCCCAAGACGTCGACCTCGGCGTCATTGCCAGCCGAACGGCCGGCTTTGCCGGGGCGGACCTGGCCAATCTCGTCAACGAAGCGGCACTCCTGGCCGCCCGTCGCGACAAGGTGGCGGTCGAAGCGAGTGATTTCGAAGAGGCCGTCGACCGGATCGTCGCCGGGCTCGAGAAGAAACGGGTCATGAAGCCGGCCGAGCGCCGTCGCGTGGCCTTCCACGAATCGGGCCACGCGCTCGTCGCGAGCCTGCTGCCGAACCTCGATCCCGTGCACAAGATTTCAATCGTGGCACGGGGCTTCGGCGCCCTCGGCTACACGATGCAGTTGCCGACCGAGGAACGATATCTCCTCGCCAAGAGCGACCTCGAGCGACAGCTTGCCGTGTTGCTGGGCGGACGGGCGGCCGAAGCGCTCGTCTTCGGTGAAGTGTCGACCGGCGCGCAGAACGATCTGCAACGAGCCACCGACCTGGCGCGATCGATGGTCACCGAGTTCGGCATGAGCGACGCCATCGGCCCGGTGAACCACGAAAACCGACGACGCGCGACGTTTCTGGACCTGAACCTCGGAGCCGAGCGAGGGGCCTACGCCGAGGAAACGGCGCGCATCATCGACCATGAGGTGAAGACGCTCATCGTGGGCGCCGAGTCCGAAGCACAGCGCCTGCTGGAGACACATCGGGCCCTGCTCGATTCGGTCGCTGACCGCCTGCTCGAAAAGGAAGTGCTCGAGGGCGACGAGTTGCGATCGATGATGGCCGAGGTCGGGCTCGGCGTGACTCAGGCCGACTCCGACGCGAACCAGGCGTTGTCTTCAGCCGGAGGATGATCGACGGGAAGTGGATCCCCGTCGATCGTCAGCGCGCGGTACCCCCGCTCT
Source organism: uncultured Acidobacteriota bacterium (assembly GCA_963752045.1). GTDB lineage: Bacteria > Acidobacteriota > Vicinamibacteria > Vicinamibacterales > SCN-69-37 > DATKDF01. The sequence continues at coordinate 1,501,850 of CAVVWN010000008.1, forward strand.
TCGAAGAACGCTCGCAACGTGGTGCGCCCGTCCCCCTCGATGCGTGAGCTGTAGTCGCTGTACCTCGATGATCACGTCGCGTGGCCGGAAGCGCCCCGTCCAGTCGAGCCCGCGGAGAGCGGGCAGCTCGAACCCCTCGACGTCCATCTTGAGCAGCGTCACGCCGCGCGCGCCGGCCTCCGTCAGGACGCGGTCGAGCCTCCTGGCCGGCACCGTGATGGTTCGGCCGGTCGCGAGCGCATCCGCCGAGTGCACGCGTGCCCTCCCGGAGTTCCCGCCGTTCATGAGGTCGAACGTCACCGCCCCGTCGCGGTCGGCCACCGCCACGTCGACGACGGTGACGCGGGTGCCTCCGTTCTCAGCCACGTTCGCCTCGAGCCGTGCGCGAACATCTGGATTCGGCTCGATGCTCACGACAGTCACCGTTGGAAGCACGGACAGATAGGCGGTGAAGAGCCCGATGTTGGCGCCCACGTCGACGAACGTGCCGCCGTCAGCCATGAGGGCCCTGGCTCTGGCGAGCGTCCGGGGCTCGTACGCGCCGTGGACGCAGATGGCCCAACCGATGAAATCGGCGGGGTCGACCGAGAGCGACGCCCCGGTGTCGGACCGGAACCGCAACCCCCGGGGCCGGAACAGCCGGCAGAGCCAGCCGATCAGGCGCAGCTTGCCCGGATGGCCAGACGCGCGAATGTAGCGGACCAGCAGACGAGCGCCCCACTCGTCGGGCGTCCACACCGACCCGCCTACCCCATCTTCTGCATGGCGGAAAGGAACTCGGCGTTGCTCTTGGTCTTGCTCATCTTGTCGAGCAGCAACTCCATCGCCTCGACCGGCGACAACGGCGTGAGCACCTTTCGGAGGACCCAGATCCGGGTGAGATCCTCTTTCGGAATCAGCAGCTCTTCCTTGCGGGTGCCGGACTTGATGATGTCGATGGCCGGGAAGACGCGCTTGTCGACGAGCTTCCGATCCAGGTGGATCTCCATGTTGCCCGTCCCCTTGAACTCCTCGAAGATCACGTCGTCCATGCGGGAGCCGGTGTCGATGAGTGCCGTGGACATGATCGTGATCGAGCCGCCCTCTTCGATGTTCCGCGCGGCGCCGAAGAACCGCTTGGGCTTCTGGAGCGCATTGGAGTCGAGACCGCCCGAGAGCACTTTCCCCGACGGCGGCGCCACGGTGTTGTAGGCGCGGGCCAGACGCGTGATCGAGTCGAGCAGAATGACGACGTCCTTCTTGTGTTCGACGAGTCGCTTGGCCTTCTCGATGACCATTTCGGCCACCTGCACGTGACGCTGGGCCGGCTCGTCGAACGTCGACGAAATGACCTCGCCGCGCACCGAGCGCTGCATGTCGGTGACCTCCTCGGGCCGCTCGTCGATGAGCAGCACGATGAGGTAGACCTCCGGGTGATTGGTCGTGATCGACTGCGCGATCGCCTGCAGCAGCATCGTCTTGCCGGTCCGTGGCGGCGCGACAATCAGCCCGCGCTGCCCCTTGCCGATCGGCGTCATCAGGTCCATCACCCGGCCCGAGAGATTCTCGGCGCTCGTTTCCAGCTTGAGGCGTTCCTGCGGATAGAGAGGCGTCAGGTTCTCGAAGAAGAGTTTGTTGCGAGCCTGATCCGGCGACTCGAAGTTGACGGCCTCGACCTTGATGAGCGCGAAGTAGCGCTCGCCGTCCTTCGGGGGCCGCACCTGCCCGGAGACCGTGTCGCCGGTCTGCAGGTCGAACTTGCGAATCTGCGACGGCGACACGTAGATGTCGTCGGGTCCCGGCAGGTAGTTGTAGTCGGGCGCTCGCAGGAACCCGAATCCGTCGGGCAGCACCTCGAGCACGCCTTCCGAGAACATGAAACCGCTTTGTTCGGTCTGGGCCTTCAGGATCTGGAAGATCAGATCCTGCTTGCGCATGCCCGTCGCGCCGGCCACGTTGAGGTCCTTGGCGACCTGGGTGAGCTTCTGGATGCTCATGTCCTTCAGGTCGTTGATGTTGAGCGTCGGGGCCTTGCTCTTGGATGCGGGGGCCTCGGCGCCGTTCTGAGCCGTCTGTGAGGCGTCCTGGCCGTTGTCGGCGACGGCGGTTTCCGGTGTCTGGTCAGCGGCGGCCGGGTCGGCAGACTGCCGGCCGGATGAGCGTTTGGATTGGTGAGCCATAGTCGTTCGAACTGAGCAAGTTGGTGATGGGGTTGTTACGATTGGCGCGGCGCCTGCACATGGCCGCGTTTGTGGACAGACGTGCAGAGTATAGCACCATGGCTGGTCTGACTCAATGACGACCCGGCCGCGTCACTTCCGGGACACCCGCCTGACGCCGATGGCCGGATCCAGCGTCTCGGTCCCCTCACGAACGGCGGAGGCCTGGATGGCCCTGACGACGTCCATGCCGGACACGACTCGCCCGAAGGCCGCGAAGCCCTGTCCGTCAGGATTGCGTTTGCCGCCGGCATCGAGCTCGGGCTGGTCGCCGATGCAGATGAAGAACTCGCTCGTCGCCGAATCCGGATCCGCCGAACGCGCCATCGAGATGGTGCCGTCGAGGTGCCGGAGCCCGGTGACGCTGGTCCGCTCGAGCGGAATGGGGTCGAAGCCCCGCGGCCCCGCGCCGCGGCCGCGACCGCGCGGCAAGCCTCCCTGGATCACCTGAATCCGCACGTCGGTTCGCTGCTCGGTGTCCGGCCGGACCGTCCGATAGAACGCGCCGCCGTCGTAGAGGCCGCCATCGACGTATCGCAGGAAGTTCGCCGCCGTCACCGGAGCCCGGGCAGCGTCAACCTCCAGTTCGATGACCCCCTTCTCCGTCTCGAGCAGCACTCGGACCGGCGCCTGCGCGAATGCCGCGCCGGCAGAGGTGGCCACGCCGGCAAAGGCGAGGACTCCCAGGACGACCGTCTGTCTCATGACTTCCTCCAGTGCTCCCGAGCGGGGGTGGCGCGTCATTCGGCCGGCTCAGCCGGGAAGATCTTCCCGGGATTGAGGACGCCCCGCGGATCGAAGGCCCGCTTCACGCGCCTCATGAGCGCAATGGTCTCCGGTGTCAGTTCGAGACCGAGAAACCTCGACTTGGCCAGGCCGATGCCGTGCTCGCCGCTAATCGAGCCTTCGAGCGCCACGACCCCCTCGAACAGTTGGCTCTCGGCGAGGGCAACGCGTTCGAGCGCAGCTGGATCGTCGGGCGCCATGATGTTCACGTGGATGTTGCCATCACCGACGTGCCCGAAGCACGGAATGTCGAGGTCGTGCTGCCGGGCGATTTGGTCGACGAGCGCCATGAGCTCCGGCACTCGCGCGCGGGGCACGACGACGTCATGATTGAACTTGAGCGGCGCGATGACGCGCAGGGCCGGCGACAGCTCGCGCCTGATCCGCCAGAGCTCAGCCCGCTCGGTCTCGTCTGCCGCAATCCGGAAATCCGTGGCGTTCGCCCGGCGGCACACCTCAGCCACCCTGCGCTCGTCGCTGCTCACCTGCTCCGGCTGGCCGTCGACCTCGATGAGGAGCACGGCCGCGGTGCCTGACGGCGCCAGCCTCGTCCCGCCGAGGTGCCTCGTGACCGCCTCGAGCGAGGGGGCATCGACAAATTCCACGGTGGCCGGCACGACGCCGGCGCGGAGCAGCCCCGACACCGCCCCAACGGCCTCGCGCACGCTGGCGAACGTGACCCGCGCCGTGGCCCGCGCCGTCGGTTTGGGCACCAGGCGCAAGATGATCTTCGTGAGGATGGCCAGCGTGCCCTCCGACCCGACGAGCAACTGGGTGATGTCGTAGCCAACGACGTTCTTGACCACCTTCCCGCCCGTCCGAATCACCTCTCCAGTCGGCAGCACGGCCTCGAGACCGAGCACGTAGTGGCGCGTGACGCCGTACTTGAACGCGCGCGGGCCGCCGGCACATTCGGCCACGTTCCCGCCAATCACCGACCGGTCGAGGCTCGCTGGGTCAGGCGGATAGAACAGCCCGATGCGCTCGACGGCCGCCTGCAACTCGCCGGTGACCACATGCGGTTCGACGACCGCCAGCAGATTGTCGGCGTCGATCTCGAGGATACGATTGAGCCGTTCCAGGCTGACGACGACGCCACCGTCAACCGGTACGGCGCCGCCCGAATAGCCCGTGCCGGCACCACGCGGCACGAGCGGCGTCCGCGACTGGTCGCACAGGCGCGCGACGGCCGCCACCTCAGCGGTATCGCGAGGCCACACGACCACGTCAAGCCGACCCGGGCGACCCAGCGCGTCGACACCATAGGCCCGAAGCGTGGACTCGTCGGTGCGCACGTGCTCGGCACCGACGATGGCGCAAAGCCCGGCCAGGACTTCTCTCTCGAGCACGACGGCTCCTAGGCGGCGTGGGCGCGGGCGAACCGGATCAGCCGCCGAATCCCCTCGCGCAGTTGATCGATCGACGTCGCATACGACAATCGGAGGAAGCCCGGCGCGTCGAACGCTTCGCCGGGGGTGGTGACCACGTGCTCGTCGGAGAGCAGACGCTCGCTGAACTCGAGCGACGTGCGAATGCCGTCCGCCGACAGGACGTCGAGGATGGAAGGAAAGACGTAAAACGCGCCCTGGGGCACCGCGCAGGTGAATCGCGGCTCCTCGGCCAGCCACGCCAGGACCTGATCGCGCCGCCGCTTGTATTCGGCCAGCATGTCGGCCACACACGTCTGGGAGCCGGTGAGCGCCGCGATCGCGGCCTTCTGCGCAATGGAATTGACGTTCGACGTCGTGTGGCTCTGCAGCGCGCCGGCTGCCCTGACGACCGCCACCGGCGCCACCAGCCACCCGCATCGCCAGCCGGTCATCGCCCAGGCCTTCGACGCCGACCCGGCAATCACCAGCCGGTCGGCCATCGTCTCGGCGAAGATCGCCGGCAGCCGGTGCGGAACCCCGTCGTAGATCAGGCGCTCGTAACAGAGGTCGAGCACGATCCACAAATCGTGACGTGCCGCTTCGCGCGCGAGCACCCTCGCTTCCGCCTCGCTCAGCAGGGCTCCGGTCGGATTGCCCGGTGAGTTGATGACAATGGCCTTCGTGCGTGGCGTCACCGCCGCGAGGAGCGCGTCGGCCCTGACCGCAAACCCGTCGTCGGGTCGCGTCCTGACAATCACCGGTGTCGCGCCGGCGATCTTGACTTGCTCCACAATCGTCGGCCACCCGGGGGTGTGAGTAATCACCTCGTCGCCGGGTCCGTAGAGCGCTTCGGCCGCGTGATGCAGCGCCTGCTTGCCCCCGGCCGTCGCGATCACCTGATCCGGCCCGACGTCGAGCCCGTAGTCGGCACGATACCGGTCGGCAACCGCCTGGCGGAGCTCCATCACGCCAGGATTGGCCGTGTACTTCGTGAAGTTCGCGTCGAGCGCCGCGTGGCCGGCCGCCACGATGTGCGCCGGCGTCGGAAAGTCGGGCTCTCCGGCCCCCAGGTCGATCACCTCGATGCCGGCCCTCCGCAGCCGCTCGGCTTCCATCGTTCCCTTGATGGTCGGCGAGAGGGCGATGCGCTGCATCCGCTCCGCGAGCGGTATCCGGGAGGCCGTCATACGTTCACGCTCGTCGCGGCTTCACGTCGGCGGATGAGACGCGCTCGCACCTGGCCCGGCACAAGGCCCTCGACCGGGCCGCCGAGGGCTGCGATTTCCCTGACGAGAGTCGAGCTGATGAAGGCCACGTGCGGCGAGGGCACGAGAAACACCGTCTCCACGCCGGGGTCCAGGTGCCGGTTCATGTCGGTCATCTGCACCTCGTAGTCGAAGTCACTGGCCCGGCGCAGGCCGCGCACGACTGCTGAGCCGCGCCGCTTGCGCACGTACTCGACGAGAAGTCCGTCGAACGCGTCCACGTCGATCGCCGGCCGGTCCGCAAAGACCTCCCGGATGATCGCCAGTCGCTCATCGACGCTGAAGAGCGGCGTCTTGCCGGAATTGACGAGCACGGCAACCACGACGCGATCAAACAACCGGCTGGCCCGGTCGATCACATCGACGTGTCCGTTGGTCAGCGGATCGAAGCTCCCCGGGAAGACGGCCAGTGTCGGCAGCTCAGTCATGGGCAGGAGGCGGCTCGGACGCCGCGGGTCTATAGAAGGATAGCGCGCTATCGCCCGCCGTGAGCAGGCGCACGCGCCTCAGGCTCCCGGCGGCGTCCGGCGAAGCGCGGCGGCGGCTGTGCTCGAGAACGACCAGGCCGGATGGCACGAGCATGGTTTCGGCTGCAGCCACCACTTCGTCCAGCGAAGCCACGTCGTACGGCGGGTCGAGCAGGATCACGTCGAACCGGTCCGACGGGCTCACGGCGGCCGGAAACCGGCCACGCACAACCCGGCAGCCGGCCGGAGACCCGCACCGCGCGACGTTCTCGGCGATGCACGCCAGCGCGTGCTGGTCCGACTCGACGAGCACGGCGGCCACGGCCCCGCGGCTGAGGGCCTCCAGCCCGAGGGCTCCCGTGCCCGAGAACCCGTCGAGCACGCGCGAACCCTCGATGCCCGGACCGAGCACGTTGAACAGCGTCTCGCGCAGCCGGTCCGACGTTGGCCGAACCGCCCGCCCGCGCGGGGCCGAGAGCTGCCTCCGGCGATAGCGCCCGCCGATGATCCGCATGCCGCTCAGCCCACGCCGACCAGACCGAAACGTGAAGCCCAGTTGGCCCCGAGATAGTCGACCAGTGCGCCCGACGCGCCGCCGGTATCGAGCCACGCCACCGCCGCCCGCCGGGCTTCCTCCATCAGTTCGTGATCCCGCAGAAGGTCACCCACGCGGAGGGTTGGCACACCCGACTGCCTGGTGCCGAAGAAGTCGCCGGGCCCGCGCAAGGCCAGGTCGCGCTCGGCGATGACGAAGCCGTCGGTGGTCTCCTCGAGCGCGTCGAGCCGCGCCCGGCCTGCCTCACTGAGGGGAGCCTGGTACAGGAGCGCGCACGTCGACCGATGCTCGCCCCGCCCGACCCGGCCGCGAAGCTGGTGCAACTGCGAGAGCCCGAACCGTTCCGCGTGCTCGACGACCATGACCGTGGCATTCGCGACGTCCACGCCGACCTCGACGACCGTCGTGGCCACGAGCACGTGCACGTCGCCTCGCGCGAATGCGGCCATGACACGTTCCTTCTCGTCCTGTTTGAGTCGCCCGTGCAGGAGGCCGACGACGTAGTCGGGAAACACTTCTGCCTGCAGGTGATCGGCCATCGCAGTGGCCGCCCGTAGATCGATCTTCTCCGAATCCTCGACGAGCGGATAGATCACGTAGGCCTGCCGCCCGGCTTCGAGCTCCCGGCGCACGGCGGCGTAGACCTCGTCGCGCCGGGATTCAGGACGCGCCTTCGTGCGAATCGCCTGGCGGCCCGGCGGCAGCTCCCGAATCACCGAGACGTCCAGATCGCCGTACGCGGTGAGCGCCAGCGTTCGCGGAATCGGCGTGGCCGTCATCACCAGGACATCCGGATTGACCCCCTTGGCCCGCAGCGTGGCGCGCTGCAGGACGCCGAACCGGTGCTGCTCGTCGATGATCACAAGCCCCAGGTCGCCGAACGCCACCGCCTCCTCGGCGAGCGCGTGCGTGCCGACCACCAGGTTGACGGCGCCGCTCGCAAGCTCCGCCAGCACCTCACGCCTCCGGGCGGGCGACAGGCTCCCGGTGAGCGACGCCACCCGAAAGCGCGACGCATCGAGAAGCCGGCGAATGGTCAGATAGTGCTGGTCAGCGAGTATCTCGGTGGGCGCCATGAAGGCGACCTGCAGGCGGTTCTCCATGGCGACAACGGCCGCAAGGAGTGCCACGATCGTCTTTCCCGCTCCGACGTCGCCCTGCAGCAGCCGGTTCATCGGCTCCGGTCGCTGCATGTCCGTCACGATCTCCCGAAGCGCCGACTTCTGGCCATCCGTGAGCTTGAACGGCAGCACCCGGCGAGCCGACTCGCGAATGCGGTCGTCGACCACGACCGCACGCAGCTTGCGCTCTCCGGCCGAGCGTCGCTTGCGAAGCACGAGTCCCGCCTGAAAGAGGAAGAACTCCTCGAAGATGAGCCGCTGCTGCGCCGGTGTCCGAAAGGCATTCACGGCTTCGAGGTCGACGCCAGCCGGCGGAAAGTGCGACTCGGTCATCGCCTGGCGCCGTCCGGGCAGCTGCCGCGACAGGCGGACGGCTTCGGGGAGCGGATCGAGCACGCCTTCGGGCACGGTCGCAAGAAGCCTGTGCATGAGGCTCCGCTGCAGCCGGGGCGTCATCGAGCCCACCTTCTCGTAGATCGGCACGATACGACCCGTGTGGATCGTCCCGTCTTCGTCGTCGCCCTCGCCCCGCACGATCTCGTATTCGGGGTTGGTGAACTGCAGCCCGCCGCTGCCTCGAAACTCGACGGCGCCGTAGAGGACCACCTGCTCGCCGGCGTGGAACACGTCTTTCAGGAAGGCCTGGTTCGGAAAGACGGCGCGCACCGGACCGGACGTGTCCCGCACGATGAGCTCGAAGAGGCGGAAGCCCGGCCGGCGAGTCGAACGCAGCCCGGTCGACAGGACCTGCCCGCTGACGGTGGCCACCTGTCCCGGCCTCAGGGCGGCGATCGGCATCGTGCGAGCCCGATCCTCGTAACGGACGGGAAAGCGCAGGAGGAAGTCCTCCACCGTCAGCATGCCCGCGCGCTCGAGATCTGCCGCACGCCGCGGGCCGACGCCCTTGACGAACTGGAGCGGTGTTGCGAGAAGCTCGGTGGAGGTCACTGCACGATCGTGGCCTGCCCGGGCCGCGTGCGGATTTGCTGGATGCGCGCAGGCAGGTCGAACGCCTGACCCAGGCTGATCCCCCCGGGATTCTCGGCGGTCTTCGTCAGATACGTCACCAGCTCCTGAACGAGGCTCTCGGGTACCGAGACGCCCGCGAGCGTCGCAGATTCGAGCGAGAACTTGCCCTTGCCGCGCGAGGCCTCCAGCGTGCCGGCGAGCACGACGTCGACGATGCCAGAAACGTAGCTCAGCGGATCGAGCGAGCCGCGCACCTTGGACTTGCGGACCGCATCCAGGTCGATCGAAGCGCTTATGGTCACGCGCCCACGATCGGCAATCGCCAGCGTCGGATCGACGACGCCGGCAGGCAGATCCGGGCCAGCCACGAACCGCAGGTAGGCGTTGACCTCTCGCTCGGACACATCCGTCACGAGAGGCGCGGATTTCGGAATCGGCTCAGCCGCCGCCCGCACGAGAATGGCGTCGAGCTTCAGGCGCAGGCTCTCGGCCTCCTGCTCGCCGAGCGCCTGGCTGCCGGCCAGGCTGGTCACGGCGGCTGCGGCCGCCAGGATCCAGGCCGACGTTGCACGGTGCATTAGCAAATAGTAACGCGAGGCGGCCTGCTCGCGGCAGCCCGCAGGTCAGCGACCCCGGCCTTGCCGCGCGCGGGCGACCAGGTCGAGCTTCATGCGTTCGAACCGCTCCTGGAACAACCGGAACTCGGCTCGTTGCCGAAGCGTCAGCACGGCGTCGAGAGCCTGCTGCGCGCGCCTCATCTCCTGAGCCTGCCGCACGCCAAGACCGCCGAGCTCGGCGAGCATCGTCGTGATGCCCGCCTCGTTGGTTTCAACAGCGCCCGAGTCGAGCGCGGTGCGCAGGTCACGCAGGATCGCCCGGCGTTGGCTCTGGTGCCGCCGGCGCAGCATCTGAATCCTCGCGAGCCGTTCACCGACACCGCGAAACGCCTCCTCGTCGAGGCCGAGCGCCTTCTGGGCTTCCAGCATCTCGAAGCGATCGAACTGCCGCTCGATCTCCTGCAGACTCGGCCCTTCCCCCGCGGGCCCACGGCCCTGCCGCTGCCCGCCGTCCCATGGCGACCCGCCCTGACCTGGCTGCGCGGAAACGGGTCCGGCTGACACGGCGAGAGCGGCAAGCGCCGTCCCGACAAGCAGGCGCACGCGTCCCGAGATGGCTGCCATTACCGTCCGCCTCCCATCGCCTCTGTCAGAAGCCGGAAGAGCTCAGCCCGTTCGTCCACGCTGAAGTCCTCGAGCCACGTTTCAGCCGTGCCGGCCCTCACTGGTGCGACGAGTTCCAGGTCCTCGACCGGCAGGCTGGCAGGCACATCAACAGTGGCTGCAGCGACCGAGGGTTCAGCCGCCGGTACCACGGCCGCCACCTCCGGCACCCCGCCTCGCGAGAGCGAGGGCGCCCCCACGCTGGCGACAGGCCGCCCGTCCTCTCGGCCGAGCGTGACCACGACCATGACCGCGAGCAGAGCCGGCGCCGTCACCGCCAGGGCCCTCCAACTCCACGCCCACCAACTCGAGCCCGGCAGCGGCACGGCTTCGGTACGCTCACGCACCCGTGCCTGAAAGTGCTCCCAGAAGAGCGGCGACGGCTCCGGCACGTCGGCGGCCCCCGACTGGTTCAGCTCGCGGAGCGTCTCGCGGGCCGTCCTCAACGTGCCGCGGCAACCCTCGCACGTCTCCAGGTGCCGGGCGCGTGCCGCGGCCAAGGCGCCATCGAGGGCGTCGACTACTTCGCGAGGAGACAGGTGCCTGCTCATGATGGCCCCAGAATGCGGCGGAGATTGCCCAGCGCATGGAAGAAGTTGGCCTTCACCGCTCCAACGGAACTGCCGAGGATGCCGGCGATCTGCTCATGCGACAACTCCTGGTACACGCGCAGGATCACGGCCGCCCGCTGCTTCGGCGGCAGTTGCCGGATCGCGCGCTTCAAGGCGACAGACTGCTCGCCGCGCGCGACGTGAGCGAACGAGTCCTCGGTCCGTTCGTCGGCAAGCTCCATCCCCTCGAGTCGGTCGGCGACAGGGCGCTTCGACGTCACCCGATTCAGACAGACGTTCACGCCTACGCGGTAGAGCCACGTACTCAGCGCGGCATCGCCCTTGAACTTGCCAAGCCCTTTGAAGGCCCGAACGAACACATCCTGGGCGAGGTCGGCCGCATCCTCGTGGTTACCTACAAAGCGGTAACAGAGCTGATACACCTGCCGCTCGTGGCGCGTGACGATGACATCAAAGGCGTCCCTGCGCCCGCCGATGAAAGCCTCGACAAGCGTCCGGTCGTCGGCATCCTTCAGATCGCCGTCGAGGACTCGAGCCGCTGCGGGGGCCTTCTGTCTCTTCACGTGTGTGCCCACCACCGGCTTCCAGCCGACGACCGCAGCCGCATCCGCGCCCATACGCATCCCGGGTATTCCCGTGACCTCCCGCCCCCCGTACTCGGGCACTTCCAGAGGTTCGAATCCTGTCTGATTAGACCCGTCATGAACGCGTTTTGTTACAAGTACCGCTCGACGTCAGACCAGGCTGGCAAGCCGTTCTGGGCGCCAACTGCGCGGCAATTCAGGGCCGCGACCGCATTCGCGCAGGCCAGCACCTCTTCGAGCTCTGCGTCCGCGCCCTGCCGAAGCCACCCGGCTGCGAACCCGGCCCTGAACGCGTCCCCGGCACCCGTCGAGTCGACCACATCGACGACCGGAGGAGTCGCCCTCACTTCCCGCCCGCCGCAGAGAGCCACCGCCCCCTCGGCGCCGAGCGTGACGATGGCCACCGACGCCGGGTAGCCGGTGGCGAGACGGCGCAGGCCGAGTCCGACCTGAGCTGTACCGGTCAAGGCGCCCATGGCCGCTGCACCAACAATGATGATGTCGACCAGAGAGAGCAGTTCATCTGTGCGACTGCCCGCTTCGTCGATGTCCACGAGGACAGGGACTTTCCGATCGCGCGCCGCCCGGGCCGCGCCGACCGACGCGGCGACGGAACTCGCGTCAACGAGCAGCACCCGGCCAGACGACACCAGTTCCTCATCGAGTTCCTCGGCGCGAATCTCGAGGCCAGCCGGCCGATGCTCCAGGACGGTTCTGGTCGCCTGGCGGCGATCCACCAGCACCAGAGCCCGACGGGTTTCCGTCCCGCGCCTGACGATCGCCCGCACATCCACGCCCGCCGCCCGCGCCAGCGCGAGCGCCACTTGGGCGGCCTCGTCGTCACCCACGCACGCGAAGAGGCGTGCCCGCCAGCCGAGCCGCTGGACCCCGACCGCGGCCGTTGCCGCCTGGCCGCCCGGACAGACTGCCAGAGCCTCGAGGGCCTGCTTTTCGTCGGGACGCGGCCACTCCCGAACGACTCCGACGTAGTCGAGGCTGCTCTCGCCGACGGCGACGAAGTCGACGTCAGCCGAATCCGGACCGGGAAGGGGTATGGGAAGTCTCACGGCTGGAACCTGATTGCCCTTCGCCTTTTCTTTGCATATACTTTCACGGCAGCTTCGCCTCAGCCCAGGGAGACGGCCCGTGCAACCACTCACCAGAAGGCAGCGCGAGATTCTCGACTATCTCCAGGAATTCATCCAGCAACATGGCTACGCTCCGAGCCTCGAGGAGATCGGTCGGCGTTTCGGCCTGTCGTCACTCGCCACCGTCCACAAGCATCTCAGTAATCTGCAGGAAAAGGGATTCATCCGCCGATCCTGGAACCGGAGCCGCTCGGTCGAGCTGCTCTCGGCGCGAACCGGCCAGCGCGCGGTGGACCTGCCGCTGCTCGGGTACGTGGCGGCCGGCTCCCCCATCGAGGCCGTGGCGTCGAACGAGACGATCGCCGTGCCCGAAGACCTGGTCGGCAAGCGCGAGACCTACGTGCTTCGTGTTCGCGGCGACTCGATGATCGACGAGCAGATTCGTGACGGCGACTTCGTGATCGTCGAAGACCGCAAGACGGCCGAGAACGGCGAGATGGTCATCGCCCTCGTCGGCGGGACCGATGTGACGCTCAAGACGTTCTACCGTGACAATGGGCGGGTGCGCCTTCAGCCGGCGAATCCGGCCATGCAGCCGATCGTGCTCGACGCGAGCCTGGTCCAGGTCCAGGGCGTCGTCGTCGGCGTCATGCGAAAATACTGACGCCGATATGTCCAAGCAGATCAACTTCACGATCGTGCCCGACGAGCCCGAGGGCGGACAGACGCGCCGCGAGTACGCGAACTTCTGCGCCGTGGCCCACACACCGTTCGACCTCACGCTGACGTTCTGCGACGTGCGCCCGCTCTCGGAGCGGGACATCAAGAGCGCGGAAGTGACGCAAACGGTCAAGGCGCCCGTCGTCGCCCGGGTTGCCGTCCCGTTCTGCGATCGTGCCCGGGCTCATCGCGGCGCTGCAGGAGCAAATGCGCGCCATCCAGGAGGCGCAGTCCCAGGCGGCGCCTCAACAGCCGTGGCCCAAGGGCCCGCTCCACTAACCCGTGCCACGCCGCCTGCTCGTGTCGAAGGCGGTCGCGGCCCGGATGCTCGGCCTCCTGGCCTCGCAACATCCGGACGCCGACACCGAACTGCACTTCTCCACGGCGTTCGAATTGCTCGTCGCCACGATTCTGTCCGCGCAGTGCACCGATGCCCGGGTGAACGCCGTCACACCCAGCCTTTTTGCGCGCTATCCGGACGCACCGAGCCTCGCCTCGGCTGAGCCGGAGCAACTCGAGCCGCTCATCCAATCGACGGGCTTCTTCCGCATGAAGAGCCGTAATCTCGTCCGCATGGCCCAGGCGCTCGTCGAACGCCACGGTGGCGACGTGCCGGCCTCCATGGAGGCTCTCGTGGCACTGCCCGGCGTGGGACGGAAGACCGCCAACGTGGTGCTTGGCCACGCGCTCGGCGTCCCCGGGCTGCCGGTCGATCGCCATGTCCTTCGCGTGGCGAACCGGCTGGGCCTGGTCCGCTCGAACGACCCGGAGGTCGTCGAAGCCGCCCTGGGGTTGGCGATACCTCCCGAGCGGTGGACCCGGATTTCTGACACGCTCATCCTGCACGGCCGGCGTGTCTGCAAGCCGAGGCCGCTTTGCGACCGCTGCCGCGCGCACAAGGACTGTGCGTACTTCCGGGCGCTCGGCGCCAAGACTGCCCCGCGCGCGCCGCGTCCCCAACGGCGAAGGGCGAGGTCTGCCAGGCGATGAGTCGAGATCGCTTTCGAACGCTCGTGGACGAAGCCCTCGCCACTATCCCGGCCGAGTTCCGCGACGCGATGCGGAACATCGCCATCGTGGTCGAGCACGCGCCGACGCCCGAGCAACTGGCCGACGTGGGCATCGAGCCGCCCGACACGCTCCTCGGGCTTTACGAGGGCGTCCCCCTGACCGAACGGGGCTGGTCCGAGTCGGGCCTGCTGCCGGACAAGATCACGTTATTTCAGGGTCCGATCGAACAGGCGAGCGAAGACGAGGACGACCTGGTGGTGGCCATCGGCGAGACGCTCATCCATGAGATTGGTCACTACTTCGGACTTTCCGAAGACGAAATCGAGGAGATTGAGGAGCGCTACTGGCGCGATGCCGGGTACGAGACTGACGATCCGGCCACCTGATCATGCCGACGCGTCGTCCTCGTCCCTCCCGCGCTATTCGGCCCAGACCGGGCCAGGCGCGCCGCCGTCCCCGCAAACGCTTCGGCCAGCACTTCCTGTCGGCCGGGTGGGCCCGGAAGGTGGTCGATGCCATCGGCCCCGAACCCGGCGACGTCTTCCTCGAGATCGGTCCGGGAACCGGAGCCCTCACCCTTCCGCTTGCGGCAACCGGGGTCCCGATCCTCGCCGTGGATATCGATCGCGACCTGGTCGGCGCGCTGTCCGAGGCGGTCCCTCCGCACGTGACCCTGCTCGCCGCCGACGTTCTGCAGGTGGATGTCGTGGCCTACCTGAGCGGCATGGCGCCCCAGCGCCCGCCGGCCTCCGGCGCGCCAGGCACGCTGCGGTACCGGGTGGTCGGCAATCTGCCGTACAACGTCGCCACACCGATCATGTTGCGGCTCATCGACATCAGCCGCGAGCAGCGCTTCTTCGCCGACGCCACCCTGATGGTCCAGCGCGAGGTGGCCGACCGGCTCGTGGCCCGGCCCGGCACCAAGGCCTACGGCGCGCTCACGATCCTCGCGGCCGTGCATACCCGCATCACCAAGCTGCTCGACCTTCCGCCGGGCGCGTTCTCCCCACCCCCGAAGGTGCGGTCTTCGGTGATCCGGCTCACCTTCGGCCCCCCGGCGGTCCGAATCGCAGATGAAGCCCTCTTCCATCGTCTGGTGCGCGCGCTGTTTTCAGCGCGGCGGAAGACGCTCTCGAATGCCCTGAAGCGGTTCGACCCGCTTGCCCCGGCCATCCTCGCGCTCTCGGGCCTTGACGGACGCCGCCGTCCCGAGACGCTGCAAGTCACAGAGATCGCGAGGCTTGTCGAGCTTTTCGCTTCGGCCAGACGGCCCGCCGTGCTATAGTTTCGCCAGTTTTCCAGCCTGTTTTCGGGTCCGTCCCAGCGGCCCACAGGCCGGGCACCACGGGGCAGTTGGTCGGCGCGCCCGCGCCGAGCCTGTGTCTTGATCGCGCGACGACCCGTCGCGCGGCGGGCACGTGTCCGGATGAGCAGGATTCCGGAGTTGCAGACATTGGATGCAGCCGCAGGCGCGGCTGTCGACATCATCCCGCTCGGCGGACTTGGCGAGTTCGGCATGAACATGCTGCTCGTCTCGTGTGGCGAAGCTGCGATCCTCGTCGACGCCGGCGTCATGTTCCCGGAACCGGAACTGTTGGGCGTCGATCTGGTCATACCGGATCTGGCGCTGCTCGAAGAGTACCGGGGACGTATCGTCGCGCTCGTGCTGACGCACGGCCACGAGGACCACCTGGGCGCGGTGGCCCACGTGATCGGCCTCGTCGACGGGCCGGTGTACGGCACGCCGTTCACGCTCGCCCTTGCGTCGGCCAAGCTCGAGGCCCATGGCATCGACGCGCGCGACAAGCTGGTCGCCGTGGCGCCGCGGGAGTCTGTGACGGCCGGGCCGTTCCGCCTCGAGTTCATCCGGGTCACCCACAGCATGCCGGACTGCCTGGCCGTCGCCATTCACTCGCCGGCAGGCACCATCGTTCATACCGGCGACTTCAAGATCGACCAGACTCCAATCGACGGCGAGCCGTGCGACCTCCATCGGTTCGCCGAGCTCGGCGCCCAGGGCGTGCTGGCGCTGCTCTCGGACAGCACGAACGCCGATCGGAGGGGCTTCACCGGCTCGGAGCGCAGCGTGCGTGACGCCTTCGAGGAGATTTTCAGCAGCGCCGATGGGCGCATCGTCGTGGCCGCCTTCTCGACGAGCGTCTACCGGATGCAGCTGCTCGTGGATCTGGCGAAGCAGTTCGGGCGGCGGGTCGCGTTCGTGGGCCGGGGGATGCAGCACGTATCGCAGATCGCCGCGCGGCTCGGGCACCTGGCGGTCCCACCAGGCGTGCAGGTGCGCGAAGCCGACGTCAAGGACCTCCCGGCCCGGCAGGTGCTGTGTCTGTGTACCGGATCGCAGGGGGAGCCGCTGGCCGCGCTGCCGCGGATTGCCATCGACGACCACCGGCACGTCCGGCTCGAGGAAGGCGACACAGTCGTCTTTTCAGCCCGCATCATCCCGGGCAACGAGAAGGCCGTGGCTCGGGTCATGAACCACACGGCACGCCGGGGCGCCGACGTCATCGGCGAACACGACAAACACGTCCACGTATCAGGCCACGGAAGCGAAGAGGAGCTGAAACTGCTCATCTCGCTCATCAAGCCCAGACACTTCGTGCCGATACATGGGGAATACCGGCAGTTGTCGAGGCACGCCAGAATGGCCGCACTCGTTCATCCCGAGACGAAGGTGATCATCGCGCAGGACGGCGACGTGCTGCGGTTCGATGCCGAAGGCGGCCGGATCGTGGGCCGGAAGCCGGCGGGGCGCATGCTCATCGACGGCACGCGTTCGGGGGAGGTGGCCGATGAAGTGCTGCGCGACCGCCGGCATCTGGCAGGCGACGGCGTGGTGGTGGCCGTCGTCGCCATCAACGGCCAGACGGGCGCGCTCGAGCAGCCCCCCGAGGTCATCGCCCGAGGCCTGGCGCTCGATGCCCGGCACGACGAACTGTTGCGCGACGCGCCGGCCCTGCTCGCGCGCGCGATTGAAGCTGCCTCCCTGGAGGAACGGACCGATCCCGGCCTGCTCCAGGAGCGCATTCGCATGGACCTGCAGCGGATGTTCCGCAAGCGTGCCGAACGCCGCCCGCTGGTCCTGCCTGTGGTGATGGAGGTCTGAGGCCTGTGGCCGAGTCTGCGTTGTCCCGCCGCCTGCGAGAGTTCACCGGCGTCGCCTTGTTCGCGGCGGCCCTGCTGTGGTTCATCTCGCTCCTCAGCTACTCGCCGGCCGATCCGGTGTGGTTCTTCAACAACGTGTCCGACGCCGAGACGTCGAACTTCGCCGGCCGGGTCGGTG
Source organism: uncultured Acidobacteriota bacterium (assembly GCA_963752045.1). Lineage (GTDB taxonomy): Bacteria > Acidobacteriota > Vicinamibacteria > Vicinamibacterales > SCN-69-37 > DATKDF01. The sequence continues at coordinate 1,519,075 of CAVVWN010000008.1, forward strand.
CGTTCCTCGCGGTTGCTTCGCTGCAACTGGTCGGCTACGCGGCGTATCTCGGGCCTGCGCTCGTCGCCTACGTCGGGTGGCACTACTTCTGGTGCGAGCAGATCGAAGCCGGATACACGAAGCTCGTCGGCGCCGGCCTGATGCTCGCATCGGGCGCGGCGCTTCTCGCCCTCTCCTTCTCGCCGCTCGAAACGAGCGCCCGGCCGTTCCGGGCCGGCGGCGTGCTCGGCCACCTGGTTTCGAACGGCCTTGCCGCGTACCTGAACCGCACCGGGGCGGCCATCCTGTTGCTCACCGTGCTGGCGCTTTCGGTCGTGCTCGCCACGCAGTTCTCCTTCAGCCGGGGCTTCACGGCGATCGCCGCGGCGTTTGCCAGGCAGCGCACGCTCGTCGACCGGCTCGGCGCCTGGACGGACGAGCGCCGCCGCGCACGCGAACGCCGGCAGATCATCGACAAGCACGTGAAGCGGGCCGGCAAGGACAAGGCCCCGGAGATAGCGACCAAGGTCGCATCCGCCGCCGAGAAGCTCAAAGCCGCGCGCTCCCGCGCGGTGGCCGACGAGGACGAAGCCTCCGACCGCCAGGCCCCGGAGCGGACGGCCCGCCCGGTCGCCATCCGGCGGGCCGAAGCGGCCCCGGCGCCGCCCCGCCTGCCGCTCGACGAGCCCGACACGCTCAAGGCGCCGGTCGAGCGGCGGAAGGGCGGTTACGTGCCGCCCCCGGCCTCGCTGCTCGACGCGCCCAAGGACCAGCGCAAGATCGACGAGCGGGAGCTGATGGAGGGAGCCCGGTTGCTCGAGGAGAAGTGCCGCGAGTTCGCCGTCGAGGGCTCCGTGGTCCAGATTCACCCCGGCCCGGTCGTGACCACCTACGAGTTCAAGCCTGACGCGGGCGTCAAATACAACCGCATCACGGGACTTGCCGACGACCTCTGGCTCGCCATGCGCGCCGAATCGGTCCTCATCGACCGGATTCCCGGCAAGTCGACGGTCGGCATCCAGATTCCGAATCCCCATCGCGAGTCCATTTCGCTCCGCGAGCTGCTCGACTCTGACGCCTACACCCGCTCGGCCTCCAAACTCACGCTCGCTCTCGGGCGCACGATTCACGGCGAGCCGTTCGTGAGCGATCTGGCCACCATGCCGCACCTGCTCATCGCCGGGTCGACCGGCGCCGGCAAGTCGGTGAGCGTCAACGCCATGATCACCAGCATCCTCTTCCGCGCCACACCGGAGGACGTGCGCTTCATCATGATCGATCCCAAGCGACTCGAGCTGGGCATGTACGAGCACATCCCTCACCTGCTCACCCCGGTGGTCGTGGACCCGAAGCAGGCCGCCAACGCCCTGCGCTGGGCCGTTCGCGAGATGGAGGAGCGCTACAAGTCGCTCGCGGCCACCGGAGTCAGGAACATCGATCAGTTCAACCGCAACGTGCGCGCGGCCCTTGCCGAGCAGGCCGACGCGACGGCGCCCGACGGATCACCCCTCAAGACGCTGCCCTTCATCGTGGTCATCATCGACGAGCTGGCAGACCTCATGATGGTGGCGAGCAAGGAGGTCGAAGAGTCGATCACGCGGCTCGCGCAGATGGCGCGCGCGGTCGGCATCCACCTCGTGCTCGCGACCCAGCGCCCATCGGTCGACGTCATCACCGGCCTCATCAAGGCCAACTTCCCCGCCCGGATCGCGTTCCGGGTCGCTTCGAAGATCGACTCCCGGACGATTCTCGACGGCAACGGCGCCGAGCAGCTGCTCGGCAAGGGCGACATGCTCTACCTCCCGCCGGCCTCGTCCCGGTTCATCCGCATTCACGGCCCGTACATTTCGGAACAGGAGACCGCGCGCATCTGCAGTTTCCTGAAGAAGCAGGGCAAACCGACGTACGACACGACCATCACGGCCGAGGACACGCCGACGAACAAGCTCGAATTCGAGAAGGACGACCTCTACGACGAGGCTGCGCGCATCGTCGTGTCGACCGGTCAGGCCTCGATTTCCTATCTGCAGCGCCGCCTGCGGGTCGGATTCAGCCGCGCCGCGCGGCTCATCGACATGATGGAAATGGACGGCGTCGTCTCGCCGGCCAACGGCGCCAAGCGCGAGGTCCTCGTCGACCAGAACTACTTCGAAGAAGTCGACGCCCAGCTGAGATAGCCATGCACACCACCCAGCGATCCCGATTCGTACCCGGCGCCGCCATCTCGGCTGCCGCCCTGGTCTTCACGGTGCTCTTCGCCTCACCGGGACTCTCCGAGGCCCAGACCGCCCGCACGCTGTACGAGCGAGCCCAGGGGCAGGAGCAAAGCGCCCGCGCCGCACGCACGCCGAGCGCCACGACGCTTCGGACGGTCGCCCGGGCCTACGAGAATGTCGTCAGGCGGTATCCGACGAGCGGGTACTGCGACAACGCGCTGTGGCAGGCCGCCGGCCTGATGGCGACCGCGTACGAGCAGTCCGGCGCGGCCGCCGATCGCGCCGGCGCCGAACGCTACCTGGACTGGCTTGCCAACGAGTATCCGCACAGCTCTCTCGTCAAGCAGGTCGCAGGGCGCCGCCGGGCGCTCGTTGCGGCCAGCCCGGCCCCGCCGCCTGCCGTGGCCCGGCCCGCCACTGCGTCTCCGGCTCCGGCCGGTGTGGCCGCGGTGCGCCGCGTGACCCATAGCCCCCTGCCCAAGGGCGACCGCATCACGATCGAGCTCAGCAAGGAAGTGGCGTACACGGGAGATCGCGTCCCCGATCCCGACCGCGTCTTCTTCGACCTCTCCGGCTCACACCTCGACACCAGCCTGATGGCCGAAACCGAGGGAATTCGCGGACGCCTCGTCCAGACCGTCCGGCTGGGCCGTCACGAGAACGACGTCACGCGGATCGTGCTCGAGCTCGAGGGCCAGCCGCGTTACAGCGCCTTTCCGCTGTACGACCCGTTCCGGCTCGTGATCGACGTCGAATCCGATGCCCTTCCGGTCGAAGACGTCCCGCTGACGCCGGTCGTCGTGCCGCCGCCTCCGACGCCGGTGGCCCCATCCGCCACGAGCAGCGGGGAATACTCGCTCGCGCGCCAGCTGGGACTGGGCGTCTCGCGCATCGTCATCGACGCCGGGCATGGCGGTCACGATCCCGGCGCCAGGGCCAACGGCCTCGTCGAGGCCGACCTCGTGCTCGACATCGCGCGTCGCGTAGAGAGACTCCTCACGAGCCGGCCGGGCTTCCAGGTCGTCCTCACCCGGTCGACCAACGAGTTCATTCCTCTCGAGGAGCGAACGGCCATCGCCAACCGCGAGAACGCGGACCTCTTTCTCTCGATTCACGCCAACGCCAGCCGCCGCGTCGCCACCCGCGGCGTCGAGACCTACGTCCTCAACTTCGCGACCAACCCGGAGGCCGAAGCCGTGGCTGCCCGCGAGAATGCCTCGAGCTCACAGACCATGGGCACGCTTCCGGCCATCCTCAACGCCATCGCGCTCAACAACAAGCTCGATGAATCGCGGGAGCTGGCCACCATCCTGCAAACGAACCTCGTCAGGCGCCTGCGGAGCGAGGACGCCAACGTCAAGGACCTCGGCGTCAAGCAGGCGCCCTTCGTCGTGCTCATCGGCGCACAGATGCCGAGCATCCTCGCGGAGATTTCCTTCATCACCAACAAGGCCGAGGCGGCGCTGCTGAAGAAGGACACCTATCGCGACCACATCGCGCAGGCCATCGCCGACGCGGTCATCAAGTACCAGGCGTCCCTCAAGAAGGTGACGACGGTCGCGGAGCGCGACGGCGTCCGTTAGCGGAGGGGGCCTCGCACAGGCCGGTCGGGGGCGATAGACTCCAGACAGGACCGATCCCGTGCCGGCGCAGACCACCGACCCCATCTACGTCACCGTAGCCCCCGACGGGCCGCCGGCCGAGACACCCGGCACGACCGTTGGCGACGTGGTCTTCGGGTCGCTCGGCATCGCAGGCGTCCTGCTGGTCGTCTCCCTTGTGCTCGGCGGCCTGACTGCCCTGCTGCTCGTGCGCTGGCACAAGCTGCACCCGCCCGAAAGGAACCACCCGCCGTCCGTCAGTCCTTTTGTGCCGGGTCCGGCGCAGCGGGACTCGTCGCAAGCTCGATGAGCGTGCGCATGGCGACGCCGGTCGGCCCCTTCGGCTGGTGGGGTTCGGCCTTGTCCGCCCACGCCGTGCCGGCAATGTCGAGATGTGCCCACGGAACGTCGGCCGTGAACTCCCGCAGGAACGCCGCCGCCGTGATGGCGCCGCCCGCCCGTCCGGCCGAGTTGACCATGTCGGCGATCTCGCTGCGCATCTGCTCACGCGCCTCCCGGTAGATCGGCAGTTCCCAGACCCGGTCCCCCGCAGCGGCCGCCGCGCGACCGACGCGCGCGGTCCAGTCGGGCGGAGTCCCCATCAGTCCGGACACGTGGTGACCGAGGGCCACCATGCAGGCGCCGGTGAGCGTTGCCACGTCCACCAGGTGTGTCGCACCCAGACGAGTCGCGTGCCACAGCGCATCGCCGAGAATCAGGCGTCCTTCGGCGTCCGTGTTGGTCACCTCGACCGTCTTGCCGTTCGCCCCGGTGATCACGTCACTCGGCCGCGTCGCTTTCGAACCCGGCATGTTCTCCGTCATGGGCACGATGCCGATCACGCGCCGGGGCGCTCCCAGCCGCGCGATCGCCCGGAGGGCACCCACGACCGCGGCACCGCCCGCCATGTCGTACTTCATGCGGTCCATGCCGTCAGCCGGTTTGATCGAGATGCCGCCAGTGTCGAACGTCACCCCCTTGCCCACGAGTCCCAGAACGGAACCGTCGGCAGGTTGTGGTGGATCGTACCGGAGCACCAGCACCCGCGGCGGTTCGGCACTGCCCTGCGAGACGGCCAGGAGCAGCCGCATGCCAAGCTCCTTGATTCGATACTCGTCGAGCACCTCGACGGTGAGTCCCGATCGGCCGCCTTCGTTCGAGGCGCGGGCCGCAAACTCGCGTGGCGTCAGCACGTTCGGCGGCTCGTTGGCCAAAGCGCGGACCACATTGGCGGACTGACCGATCACGCGCCCGCGCGCGACAGCCTGCGATAGCTCACCGGCGTCACCCGCCGCGGCCACGAATGTCACCTCGGCTGGAAACGGGCCGGGCGGGTCATCGTTCTTCTTGTAGGCGGACGTGAGGAACTCAGCCGCGGAAACACCGTCGGCCGCCATCTGCGCGTCGCGAACCAGACTGGCACCTGCCCGGATGACAAAGACCAGGCTGCGTGCCCGAACCGACCGCGCGTGATGGCCGCAGACAGCGGCCACGTGCCGCTGGCGCTCGGCATCGTACTGCTCGCGACGACCCGCGCCGACGAGGGCGACACGCCGGGTGCGCCACACACCGGGTGTGGCCTGGGCCATGAACGTCGTCCCGTACTTGCCGTTGAACTCGCCGCTCGCGCGCGCGCGCGCCACTTCACCATTCGTCGCGCGGTCCAGGTCGGCCACGTCTTCCAGGCCATCGTCGCCCTGGAACACCGGCACATAGGTCACGTCAGCCTCGACGCTTGCTGGTGGCGAGACCGACCCGACAAACGCACTTCCGGACCCGATAGGCTCCCAAGTCAACCGACTGCGCTCCTCTCCGTACCTGACCGATCAGGACTGCCTAGAATACTCCAACCGAATCCCAAGAGGCTCGATGCGGCCTCCGGCAATGCGGAATGCCCCAATCGCAGGCCGTGTCGTCAGCCGGCCGACAATGACATGAATCCAGCCGGGATCGTGCGCCTCGGCGACGTCACGCGGAGAGGGTCTCGCGGGCCCTGAAGGATGGGAGTGGTAGGCACCGATGACCTCGAGTGGCGGTGCGATTTGCCGCAACATCCGCTGCAGGAAGAGGTGCACCTGGGGATCCACACGATACCGCCCTGACCCGGTCGCGGCATTTCGGGCCGCCACCGCATACCGGATGCGCAGCCCCTCCCCGAGCAGCAGCCCACAGCACTCTCGCGGCGCCGCCTGCCGCGCGTGTGCAACCATGGCCGTGCGAATCGCGCGCGGCATCACGACGTCGGGCCCGTGTTTCACGACTGGAGATCCGGCAGCTCGCGGTAGAGGTCCAGGGCGTCGGGGTTTGCCAGCGCCTCTCGCTGCTTGACGGCTCGCCCGTGAATGACGTCCCGCACCGCTAGTTCGACGATCTTGCCGCTCTTCGTCCTGGGAATGTCGGCCACCTGGATGATGCGCGCCGGGACGTGTCTCGGCGTCGTGTTCGCTCGGATCTGCCTGGCGATTCTCGCCTTCAGGGACTCGTCGAGCTGGCGGCCCGGCGCCAGCCGGACAAACAGCACGATGCGTTCGTCTCCCTGCCACTGCTGGCCAACCGCCAGGCTCTCGACGACCTCGGGAAGTTGTTCCACCTGCCGGTAGATCTCGGCCGTTCCGATGCGCACACCACCCGGATTGAGCGTGGCATCGGACCGGCCATAGATGATGTAGCCGCCATGCCCCGTCTGCTGAATCCAGTCGCCGTGGCACCACACGCCGGGAAACCGATCGAAATAGGCCGCGCGGTACCGCGAACCGTCGGGGTCGTTCCAGAAGCCCACTGGCATCGACGGAAACGGGGTGGAGCAGACGAGCTCCCCCGCCTCGTCGTCAAGCGCGCGGCCCGCGCCGTCGAACACGTGGACGTCCATGCCGAGCGCGGCCGCCTGAATCTCGCCGCGCCAGACCGGCGCATTGGGATTCCCGCCAACGAAGCAGCTGACGATGTCCGTCCCGCCCGAGATTGAGGCCAGGTGCACGTCGGCCTTGATGGCCCTGTACACGAAGTCAAAGCTCTCGGGCGCGAGCGGAGACCCCGTCGACGTGATCGTCCGTATCGTCCCGAGGTCGTGCGACGAGGCCGGCTCAATTCCCGCCTTGGCGACCGCGTCTATGAACTTGGCCGACGTGCCGAACAACGTGATGCCTGCGCGATCGGCAAGCTCGAACAGTCGATGCCCGTCGGGGTGAAACGGCGCGCCATCGTACAGCACGAGCGTCGCGCCCGAGGCCAGCGCCGTCACGAGCCAGTTCCACATCATCCACCCGCAGGTCGTGAAGTAGAAGACACGGTCACCCGGCTTGATGTCGCAGTGCAGCTGGTGCTCTTTCAGGTGCTGGACCAGGGTGCCACCAGCGCCGTGCACGATGCACTTCGGCACACCTGTCGTCCCCGACGAATACAGGACGTACAGGGGCTGATTGAACGGGAACCGCTCCGCGGGCAACGCTCCGTCGGGCGCCTCGGCAAGCCAGTCGAACCAGAGCTGCGCCCCGGGAACGCGGCTGACGTCGGGACGCTCGGCCACGAGCGGGATCACGACGACTTCCTTCAGTGTCGGCAGCCGCGGCACGACTTCAGCCAGCTTCTCCATGACGTCGAAGCGCTTCCCGCCGTAGTCGTATCCGTCAACCGCGCAGAGAACCGCCGGGTCGATCTGTCCGAAGCGATCGACGATGCCCTGCACGCCGAAATCGGGCGAGCAGGATGACCACGTGGCGCCGATCGCCGCCGCACCGAGCGCGAGTGAGATCGATTCCGGCGTGTTGGCCACGACACCGCACACCCGGTCTCCAGGCTTCACGCCGGCGGCCTTGAGCCGGCGCGCTACACGGCCGACCTCGTCGGCGAGCTCCCCGAACGTCAGGTCCCTCCGACGTCCGCTCTCGGTGACCGAGACAATCGCCGGCGTGCCGTCGGTCCCGCGAAGCACGTTCTCCGTGAAGTTCAGCCGGCCCTCCGGAAAGAACTCGGCGCCCGGCATTCGATCGATGTCTCGCACAGTCGCCGGCCCGCGATCGCCGATGACGCCACAGAAGTCCCAGATGGCGGACCAGAAGCGACCCGGGTCGACGACCGACGCCCGGTGAAGCGTCTCGTAGTCCGGGTACGTCTCGCCAGTGACGGCTTCGAACGCGCGCCGAAATGCCGTGAGGCGCGAGGCCGATACGCGCTCTCCGGACGGCGTCCAGAGCGGGTTGCCGGATTCGATCACGACATCACCTTCTCGAGTGCCTCTCTGAATGCGGCCGACCGCACGAACGATTCACGCAGCCTATCGCGTGCGCCGTTCCGAGGATCGAGAGCGTCGAGCTCCGCCCGGAGCCCGTCGAGCGCTTCGGCCACAAGGTCCGCGTTCGATTCGACAATCCCCTGCCAGAGATCCGGCGGGCTGGCCGCCAGCCTGGTCATCTCCGCCAGCGCCCTTCCGGACATCGCCAAGCCGCCCTGGCCGGTCGTCACGCTCGCGGCATTCGCGAGGGCCACCGCGAGGAGTTGTGGCAGATGACTGACGTACGCCATGACGTGGTCGTGCGCCTCGGCATCGACCCTCAGAGGCTCCGCGCCCACGCCACGGGCCAGCGCCTCGACCAGCCGCGCGGTTTCACCCGCGCCTTCCGATGCAGGCACCACCAGCCACCGGCGGCCGGAGAACAGGTCCGGCGTCGCGTGCTCGAGACCGCCTCGTTCCCCGCCGGCCATCGGATGCCCGCCGACGAACTTCACGAGTCCCGCCTGCCTGGCGGCGCGCATGATGGCACGCTTGGTGGACCCGACGTCGGTGACCGGCACGTCCGGAGCCACGCGCCCAAGCTCTTCGATCGCCGACACGATGTGGGGTATCGGAGTGGCGAGCACGACCAGATCGGCATCAGCCAGTTCCCCCACCGACGCGCGCCCCTCATGGACCCAGCCACGGCGTCGGGCATCCGAGAGCACCTCCGCGCGATCGAGCCCGATGATCCGGACTTCCGGCCAGGCCCGGGAGGCCGCTGCGGCAATCGAGCCGCCCACGAGCCCAAGACCTGCAATCGCCAGGCGACGCACCGGGCAACGCTCGTCGGCTCGAGCCTCGCGCACGGGCCTAGCGCGCCCAGCCCCGCCGGGTGACCGGCTCGACACAGATGCTCCGGCCGATCGCCGGCGCGATGATGCGCAGCTCCGCCATCAGGCGTTCGAACTGCGATGGAAACATGGACTGCGCGCCGTCGGATCGGGCGTGGTCGGGATCGCAGTGCACCTCGATCAGCAGGCCGTCGGCGCCAGCAGCCACGGCCGCCCGTGCCATTGGCGCCACCTTGTCGCGGCGCCCGGTTCCGTGGCTCGGGTCGACGATGATCGGCAGATGGCTGAGCTTCTGCACGACCGGAATGGCCGAGATATCGAGCGTGTTGCGCGTGTAGCTCTCGAACGTCCGGATCCCGCGCTCGCAGAGCATCACGTCCAGGTTGCCGCCGGCCAGCACGTACTCGGCCGACAGCAGCCACTCCTCGATCGTGGCCGAGATGCCGCGCTTGACGAGCACGGGCTTGCGCGTCTTGCCGAGCTCGCGCAAGAGCGGGTAGTTCTGCATGTTGCGCGCGCCCACCTGGAAGATGTCGGCATACCGGTCCACCACATCGATCTGGTTGATCTCCATCACCTCCGTGATGAGCCGCAAATCGTGCCGGTCGGCGGCCGACCGCAGCATCCGGAGTCCAGCCTCACCCAGTCCCTGGAAGCTGTACGGCGAGCTGCGCGGCTTGAACGCGCCGCCGCGCAGGACCTTGGCGCCGGCCCGCCGCACCGCGGCGGCGCTCGCCTCCACCTGTTCCTCGGACTCGGCCGAGCACGGCCCTGCCATCACGATGACCTCTTCGGCGCCCACCTTGGCATCACCGATCGAGATGACGGTGTTGTCCGGTCGGAAGGTCCGGCTGGCGAGTTTGTACGGCTCCGTGATGCGCAGCACTTCCTGCACGCCCTCGCGAACCTCGACGAGCTGCGGGTCTCCGTTGCCGTTGCCCACCGCGCCGATGACCGTCCGGGATGCGCCGGTCGACCGGTGCACATCGAAGCCCATTTCGACGAGTTGCGCGACGACAGCCTGAATCTGATCCTCGGTCGCACGTTCCCGCATGACGACAACCATGTCCCCTACCTGCACTTTCGCAGACACGCTTTCCATCGTGGTGTCCATACCGATTCTACCGTTCCCCGCGGCCCGGTCGCCCGCCGGCGCCGGGTCGCCCGCCCAGCCGCTCCAACCGGCGGGCTTCGTCGATAATGCGCTCGAACAGCCGCCGGATGGCGGCCTCGTCGAGCGGCCCCTCGTTGCATGCCGCGACGTGGGCCAGCACCTGGGCTTCGCGTCCGGGCTGATAGACGGCCTCACCAGCCGTGTCCTTCAACCGCCCGATCGAAAGCGCGCAACCGGCGCGACGATTGAGCAACTCGACGAGCGCAGCGTCGATGGCGTCGATCTCGGCGCGAAGCGCCTCGATGTCCTTGCTCATCCGACGCCCTCCCGCAGCGCCCCGACGAACGCCTCCACACGAGGCCCCACCGGCTCGCCGGCGGCGGCTGCGTCGGCGATCACCTGGACGAGCGCGCTGCCCACCACCGCGGCATCCGCAAACTGCAGGACATTGGCCACCTGGGCAGCGGTGGAGAGACCGAAACCCAGCGCAATTGGCAGCGTCGTCGATCGACGAAGTCTCGCCACGAGCGGCGCTGCCGACTCTGGCACGTGCGCCCGCATCCCGGTGACGCCGAGCCGGGAGATCGCATAGAGGAACCCTCGCCCGAGCCTGGCGGCCTCGGCCAGCCGAGCGTCGGTCGTCGTCGGGCTCACGAGAAAGATGAGGTCCAGACCGTGCCGGTCGAGCACCTCCCGCGCGTCATCCGCCTCTTCGATCGGCAGGTCCAGGAGCAGCACGCCATCGACACCGACGCGTGAGGCGCGCCCGGCAAACTCCTCGAGGCCCATTCGAAGCACGGGATTCACGTAGGTGAAGAGGACCACGGGCGGACGATCCGGCGCGGCCGTCTCGGCAAGCAGCGCGAGCGTCGCGCGCAAGCCGCCTCCGGCGCCGAGCGCGCGTTCCGAAGCCCGCTGGATGACCGGCCCGTCGGCAATCGGGTCTGAGAAGGGCACGCCAACCTCGATGATGTCCGCGCCGCCGTGGCCCAGCGCGACGAGCACGTCACGCGACTGCGCCAGGTCAGGGTCGCCGGCTGTGACATAGGCGACGAGGCCGCCCCGCCCCTCCGCCTTGAGTCGCTCGAAGGTCCCAGCGAGCCGGCTCACGAAGCCACCTCGCTCGTCCCGCCCGGCGCGTCCGGCGAACCGAGCAGCCGCCTCACGGTCTCGACGTCCTTGTCGCCGCGACCCGAGACGTTCACGACGACCGCGGTGCCCGCAGCCAGGTCAGGAAGCGTCCTCCTCAACCAGGCAACGGCGTGCGCTGATTCGAGCGCCGGGAGAATGCCCTCGCGGCTCGCCAGCCACGAGAATCCCTCCAGCGCCTCGGCGTCGTCAACCCAGGCGTACTCAGCCCGGCCAGTCGACTGGAGCCACGCGTGCTCAGGGCCGATCGACGGGTAGTCGAGGCCGGCCGACACCGAGTGCGTCGGCAGGATGTTCCCGTCGTCGTCCTGCAGCAGGTAGCTCCTCGTGCCGTGCAGCACGCCGGGAATGCCCCCCGCGAAGCGCGCGGCATGCTGGCCGGGGCTGATCCCTCGACCGCCGGCTTCGACTCCCACGAGCCTCACGCCGGCGTCCGATACGAACGCGTCGAAGATGCCGAGCGAGTTGCTGCCCCCGCCGACAGAGGCGACGACCAGATCGGGGAGACGGCCGGTAGCCGCCAGAATCTGGCTGCGAGTCTCATTGCCGATGACCGACTGAAACTCCCTGACCATGAGCGGATACGGATGCGGTCCGAGCACCGAGCCGAGCAGGTAATGTGTGGAGTCGGCGTTCTCGACCCAGTCGCGCATCGCCTCGTTGATCGCGTCCTTCAGCGTGCGGCTTCCGGCACTCACCGACTCGACTCGCGAGCCAAGCACACGCATGCGGAAGACGTTCAGGGCCTGCCGCGCCATGTCTTCGGCACCCATGTACACCACGCACTCGAGGCCAAGCAGCGCGCAGGCCGTTGCCGTTGCCACACCGTGCTGGCCGGCCCCGGTCTCGGCCACGATCCGCCGCTTCCCCATGCGCATGGCCAGCAGCGCCTGCCCTATCGCGTTGTTGATCTTGTGCGCACCCGTGTGCGCGAGGTCCTCGCGCTTGAGCCACACGCGCACCTGGTGGCCCTCGCTCAGCCGGCGTGCCTCCCAGAGCGGGGTTGGCCGGCCGACGTAATCAGTGAAGAGCGCCGCCAGCTCGCCGACGAACGTCTGGTCGCGTCGCGCCGAGAAGTACGCCTGCGTCAGGGCCTCGATGGGCGCCATCAACGTCTCGGGAACGAACCGCCCGCCGAACGATCCGAAGTAGCCCCGCACGTCCGGATCTCGCTTTCCGAACGACGGTCCCGGGCTTGTCCGCTTCACGCTCACAACGCCTCCATCTGTCCCGCCCGCACCGCCGCCAGAAAGGCCGCAATCCGGGCGTGGTCCTTCACGCCCGGCCTGGCCTCGACGCCGGATGACACATCCACTGCAGCCGGCCGCACGATCCGGATCGCCTCGGCAACGTTGGCCGGACTCAATCCGCCGGCCAGCCAGACAGTTCGTCTCCGCGCAAGCACGGCTGCCAATCCCCAATCCGCCTTCTGCCCGGTGCCGCCCCGTCTGACCCGATCGTCCGCGTCTACGAGCAGGATCACATCCTCGGGCAACGCACAGGCTCGCTCCACGTCCTCGGCGCTCGTGACAGACACCGCCTTGAGCAGGGGAATGCCGAGGCCGGCAAACAGCCCTATGGGCTCCTGCCCATGCAACTGGACCGCGTCGAGTCCAACCTCGCCGGCCACACGGGCAACGGTCGACGGCTCGGCATCGACGAAGACGCCCACTTTCATCACGCCGTGGAGGCTCCTGGCAATGCGTCCGGCCGCATCGGCTGACACGGCCCGGGGGCTGCCTGGCCAGAACACGAATCCGATCGCGTCAGCGCCGGCCTCCACCGCGCACAGCGCATCGTCGGCCCTCGTGAGCCCGCAGATCTTCACGGATACCCTCGTCACGAGGCACCACCGGTTCCCGCAGGCTGCAGCAGGCGGGCAAGCGCTTCGCCGGGACTCGGCTCCGTGACGAAACGTTCACCAATCAGGAACGCGTCATACCCGGCGGCTGACAGGCGCCGGAGGTCGGCAGCCGTTCGCAAACCACTCTCGGCGACCGCGACGACGTCGTCCGGGATTTGTGGCACGAGCTCGTCGAACACCGACGGACGCACCTCGAGCGTGCGCAGGTTCCGGCTGTTGATGCCCACGAGACTCGCTCCAGCCTCGAGCGCGCGTTCGAGCTCGCCGCGCTCGTGCACCTCGACGAGCGAGGCCAGGCCGTGCGCCGAGGCGCACGCAAGAAGGCCCGCGAGCTCGGCGGCCGAGAGCGCCGCGACGATCAGCAGCACGGCGTCGGCTCCGGCGGCCTTCGCCTCGGCCACCTGATACTCGGTCACGATGAAGTCCTTCCGAAGGACCGGCGCGTCGACCGCCCGCCGGACTGCCGCGAGGTGACCAAGCGATCCATCGAAGAAGGTGGGTTCGGTGAGGACCGAAACGGCCGCCGCGCCATGACGTTCGTAGTCCACGGCGATCGCCGCCGGGTCGTAGTCTCTTCGCAGCACGCCCTTGGACGGCGAGCGGCGCTTGCACTCCGCGATGATGCGGATGCCTGGTTCGGAAAGAGCGGCGACAAACCGTCCTCCGTCGGACGGCCTGCGGCCGGGCGCGCCATCCGGCACCGCATTCCGCCGTTCTCGCTCGAGCGCCGAGCGACGCGCGGCCGACACGACCGTTCCGAGCAGGTCCGGCCTCATCGCCCACACACAACCAGGAGACGCTCCAGGGTCTCCCGACCCGCTCCCGAATCGATGCTCTGGGCCGCACGCACGACGCCTTCGGCGAGTGATGCGACCCGGCCGGCCACGAGCAGGCCCGCGGCGGCGTTCAGCACGACGATATCCCGCCGGGGCCCTTTCTCACCGGCCAGAAGCTGGCGGATCATGTCGGCGTTCTCCTCCGCGGTGCCGCCCGCCAGCGCGTCACGCCTGGCGATCCGAATGCCGACGTCGGACGGGTGCACGTAGAAGGTGTGAACGGCACCTCGCCTCAGCTCGGACACCTTCGTGTGACCGATCGTCGAGAGCTCGTCCAGGCGACCGGCACCGTGCACGACCCAGGCGCGTTCGGCATCGAGCAGGCCCAGCGTTCGCGCCACGAGCTCGGTGTGTTCCGGCCGCGACACGCCAACCACCTGCCGCCGCGCGCCGGCCGGATTGGTCAGCGGCCCGAGGAGGTTGAACGCGGTGCGCACGCCGAGCTGCCGCCGCGTGGGCGCCGCGTGGCGCATCGAGGGATGCCAGGCCGGCGCGTAGAAGAACGCCAGGTTCGTCTCCTCGAGGGCCTGCAGCACGCGATCGGGTGCCGCCTCGAGATCGAGGCCGAGCGCTTCGAAGACGTCGGCGCTTCCGCAGCGGCTCGACACGGCGCGGTTGCCGTGCTTGGCAACGGGAATCCCGGCGCCTGCGAGCACGATCGCCGCGGCGGTCGAGACGTTGAACGTGTGCGCGCCGTCGCCACCGGTCCCGCAGACATCGAATGCGTCGGCGACCGGTGTCGGCAGCCGCACCGCCCGCTCGCGCATGGCCGTGGCAAAACCGACCATCTCTCCGGGCCGTTCGCCCTTGAGCGCAAGAGCCATCAGCAGGCCGGCCACGTGCGCCGGCTCGGCCGTGCCATCCATGATCGCGCCCATCGCGGCCTGCGCCTCGCCCGTCGAGAGGTCGTGATGCAGGCGGAGTTTCTCCAGAAGCTCGGCAAACATCAGCGTGCGCTCTCCAGGAAGTTCCGCAAGAGGCGATGCCCGGCCGGCGTCAGCACCGACTCAGGGTGAAACTGCACGCCGAACACCGGCCACGACACATGCCTGATCCCCATGATCACGCCGTCCTCCTCAGCCCAGGCGGTCGCGCTGAACCCCTCCGGAAGGCCATCGTCCGGAATCATCAGCGAGTGATAGCGCCCTGCCTCGAGGCTGCCGGCGAGGCCAGCGAAGACGCCGCACCCGTCGTGCCTCGACCTTGGACATCTTGCCGTGCATGAGCGTCGGCGCCCGTTCGACGCGACCGCCGAACGCGACGGCAAGTGCCTGGTGGCCGAGGCAGACGCCCAGCACCGGCAGCGACCCGGCAAAGCGCCGGAGTGCGCTCACGGAAATCCCGGCTTGCTCGGGTCGTCCCGGGCCCGGCGAAATCACCAGGTGCGTGGGCGAGGCGTCGGCAATGTCGTCCACCGTGATCGCGTCGTTGCGCCTGACGCGGACGTCCGCTCCGATCTCGCCAAGCCGATGCGCGAGGTTCCAGGTGAACGAATCGTAATTGTCGATGAGCAGAACCACGCTCAGAGCCCCCGCTCCGCCATCTCGAGCGCCTGCAGCAGCGCACGAGCCTTGTCGCGTGTCTCCTCGTACTCGGCCGCCGGATGCGAGTCGGCAACGATGCCGGCGCCAGCCTGCACGTCGGCGCGCCCGTCCCGCATCGTGATCGTCCTGATGGCGATGCAGAAGTCGAGGTTCCCGGCGAAGTCGAGATAGCCGACCGCTCCACCGTAGAGGCCCCGGCGCGTCGGCTCGAGCGCACCGATGACCTGCATGGCCCGGATCTTCGGTGCGCCGGTCAGTGTCCCGGCTGGGAACGTCGCGACGAGCGCGTCGAGGCGGTCGCAGCCGTCGGCCAGCCGGCCCTCGACCCGCGACACGAGGTGCATGACGTGCGAGTACCGCTCGAGGGCCATGAACTGCGGCACCCGCACGCTCCCGACGGCCGACACCCGCCCGATGTCGTTGCGGCCGAGGTCGACGAGCATCACGTGCTCGGCGCGCTCCTTCTCGTTCCGCCGAAGCTCGTCGGCCAGCCGCTGGTCCTCTTCCGGCGTGCCTCCTCGCCGGCGCGTGCCGGCGATCGGATGGGTCTCGACATGCTGCCCCTCGACGCGCACGAGCATCTCCGGCGAGGCCCCCACGATGGCCTCCGGTCCCATCCGGATGAAGAACATGTACGGGGAGGGATTGATGTGGCGGAGCGCACGGTAGACGTCGAACGGCGACGCGTTGGTCGACGCCTGAAAGCGCTGCGAGAACACGGCCTGGTAGATCTCGCCGGCGCCAATCTCGTCCTGGATGGTCCGGACCGCGCTCTCGAACGCCTCGCGGCTCAGGTTAGCCGTGACCTCGAGCGGCTGGGCCGCCGGCCGTTCCGGCTTCGACAGATTGCGTTCCAGCTCGCGCTCGAGGAAGTCGATCTTCGCGCACGCGAAGTCGTAGAGCGCCCGCAGATCCTCGCCGGGGCGCAGCCGCGCGTTCGCGATGGCCAGAATCCGGTGCTTGACGTGGTCGAACGCCAGGATCGTGTCGAAGATCATGAAGCCCGCCTGATCCCGATCGAGCGCGGGCCTCGCGAGCGCCACGGCCGGCTCGAACCACTCGGCAGCGTCGTAGTCGAGGTAGCCGACAGCCCCGCCCGTGAACCTCGGCAGGTCCGGGCACGAACGGCGACTGGAATTCCGCCATCAGCCCTCGCAGCACGTCGATGAAGGGCTCGGTTCGCGCGCTTTCGCTCCCGGCCTGCTCGATCGTGACGGTGCCCGTCCGGCCGCGGACCACGAGAAAAGGGTCCTTGCCGAGAAACGAGTACCGCCCGACGTGCTCGCCGCCCTCGACCGATTCGAGCAGGAACGCGTAGTCGGAGTGCTCGGCGATCTTCAGAAACGCCGACACCGGCGTGAGCAGGTCCGCCATGATCTCGCGATGGACCGGCACGAACGTGCCCCGCCTCGACAGCTCCACGAACTCGTCAAACGTCGTCTGCTTCATGATTCTCCTCGGTCACGAACCGTTGCGCCGCGCGCCGCATGATCTCTCGCGGCGCCGGTCGCCCGGTCCACCACTCGAACTGAAGGCAGGCCTGCCCGACCAGCATGTCCAGCCCGCCGATCGCCTCGGCACCTCGTGCGCGCGCCGCGCGCATCAGCGCCGTTTCCGGCGGGTTGTAGACGAGGTCGTACACCACGCGTCCCGTGAGGGCTTCGGCCGGAAGCGGTGAGTACGACTCGTCCGGCCACGTGCCGGCCGACGTCGCGTTCACGAGCATCGTCCAGCCAGGCTTCGGGGGCCACGTATCGACGTCGACACCAAGGTGTTCGGCCAACCGCTCGGCCTGCTCCGGCCGGCGCGCAGCGACGGACACACGGGCTCGCCGTTCGACGAGCGCCGCCACCGCTGCCCGAGCCGCGCCACCGGCCCCGAGCACCACGACCGGCTCGCCCGCCAGCTGATGACCGGCCTGGTCGATTGGCTCGAGGAACGCGTCCACGTCGAAGTTGCGCGCCTCCCAACCCGCCGCCGTCCGTCGCAGCGTATTCGCCGCGCCGAGCATCTGCGTGCGCTCGTCGCGAGCGACGGCTCGAGAGAAGAAGTCCTGCTTGAACGGCGCGGTGACGCTGAGCCCGCTCACGCCAAGCGCCTGTGCTGCTGACTCGACGTCATCGGCTGACTCGCCTTCGAGCGCGACGTACACGGCGTCGAGTCCGGCCGCGGCGAGGGCCGCGTTGTGCATGGCGGGCGAGGCCGAGTGCCCGAGCGGCCTCCCGGCAACGCCATAGAGGACCGTGGCCGCGCTCCCCTGCCGCACGCGATATTGATCGAGCAGCTCATCGATTGTGAGCTGGCCGGGCGCGGCAGCACCCGCGTAGGTCCAGCACGAGTTGAAGAGCCACGGGCACGTCCGCGTGATCCGGCCTCGGCGCCCCATCGCAATCGCCACGAGCGGGTCGCCTGCCGTGCACGCTGCGCGAAGGGTCAGGCAGTCCTCCAGGCGCCGGGCGGTCACCGCCACCTTGATCACCGAGGCGCCGGCGCGGCGCATCGACCGGACCCGCTCGCCGAGGTCCCGCGGCACGCCTTCCCAGTCGTGGAGGGAGAGAATGACCTCGGTGCGCTCCCCGCGCGAGAGACTCTGCCAGCTCGCGTCATGTTCCACATCGACATACTCAGCGCCCAGTTTCGCCGCCTGCGACAGCCAGGCCAGCCTCGTCTCCTCCGCGCCCTCGAAACGGCCGCCGGCCCAGGCGGGTCTGCACGTCACGATGACGGGCTTCTGGCGGCCTTCGAGCGCGCCGGCCACGTCGACGTCACCGACGCCGTCCAGCCTGAGCTCCACCAGATTCCGCGCGCACCGCGGCGTCGCGGCGCGCGCGCAACTCCGCCAGCGTTGCCGCGGTCACGGTCTCGCAGATGCGAACGCCGGTCATCCAGTCCTGCTCCACAACACAAAAAAGGCCTCGTCAGCGCTCGGGCTGAAGAGGCCGTTCGTCCGCGATGCCGTGTCTTGGCTGCTACAGCGCGTGGGCCCCTCCTGCAATGCGGGCATACCACCACCAATACGACCAGGAGGTCGTCGGGGCGGTCTGGCGCAGAGCAGGCTGGGAAAGCACGGTCAAACCGCGTCGAGCGTAGCAAAAGGCCCTGATGAGCGTCAAATACGGCGACCCGCCCGGCATGCTATAAACGGAGATATCGGAGACAATGACAGCCTGATGATGCGCCCCCTGACCGGCCTTCTCGTCGGCGCAGTTGCCGCCGGCGTTGTCGTCTCGGCCGCCCCCCGGGCCGCCGACTTCTTTCCGGTCGACGAGGTGCGGCCGGGCATGGTTGGCGTGGGCCGCACGGTCTACGCCGGCGACGCGCTCGAAGAGTTTCGGGCGAACATCGTCGGCGTCCTTCGTAACGTGCTCGGCCCCAATCGGAACCTGATTCTGGCCAAGCTCGAAGGTGGGCCGCTTGCGGCAACCGGTGTGATGCAGGGCATGAGCGGCAGTCCGGTGTACATCGACGGGCGTCTGCTCGGGGCCGTGTCCTATGCGCTCGGGTCGTTTCCCAAGGAGCCCTTTGCCGGAATCACGCCAATTCAGGAGATGACCGACGCGGTCGACGCGAGCCCCGACCGCGCCGGACGACCGGCGCCGGACTTCGACGGCTGGCCGTCGATGACCGCCGACGCCGTCTTCGCGCGCCTGCACGAGGTAGCAACCCGCGCGGCCGCCCCCATCGGCGTCCGCCTGCCGAACCTCTCTGTTGTCGGTCCAGCGTCGCTCGAAAGCCTCGCGCCCGCCCTCCGCCCGATTGGCGCAGCCATGGTCGTGAGCGGACTCGATCCGTCAATCCGCGCGGAGCTCGACCGCGCCTTCCCGGACGCGGTGCGGCCCGGCCAGTCGACTGGCTCGTCGAACGGGCCCACCACTCCGGCTCTTCGCCCCGGCGATCCGGTGGGCATGAGTCTCATGCGGGGCGACCTCGAACTTGGCGCCACCGGCACCGTTACCCACGTGGACGGCAACCGCGTCTACGCGTTTGGCCACCCCTTCCTCAACCTTGGTCCGACGTCGATGGCCATGACCCGTGCCCGGGTGTACGCGGTGCTGCCGAGTCTCGACTCGTCGATGAAGATCGCGGGGCTTGGCCCGGTGATTGGCACGATGGGACAGGACCGGGCCACCGGCGTGGGTGGCACGCTTGGCCCGGGTCCGTCCGAGCTCGTCGTGAACATCACGCTGGCCTCTGGTCGCGAGCCGGCACGACGCTTCTCGATTGCCGTGCTGCACGACGAGGGCCTCACCCCGCTCTTCGCTTATGTCGCCGTCTACAACACGCTGCTGGGTTACGAGCGCACGAGCGGCGCGCTCTCGATCGCCGCGCGCGGAACGGTCGACTACGGTCGCCACGGTCGCATCGAGATCGACGACGTGTTTTCGGGCCCGAGTGCGATTGCCCAGGCCGCCGCGATGACGACCGCATCGATTGGCCCCGCGGTCACGAACGCCTTCGAGTCGGTCATGCCGGCATCGCTCGATCTGACGCTCGAGGTCACTGAAGAGACCGAACAACTCACGATCGAGCGCGCGTGGCTCGACACGACGAAACCGCAGTTTGGAGGCACCCACAACCTGCACGTCCTGCTGCGCGAGCATCGGGGCGCCACGCGAACGGTTACGGTGCCCGTCAGCATGCCGGCCTACACCGCCGGACCGCTGACACTCCTCGTGGCCGACGCCGCCACGCTGACATCGCTCGAACAACGGGACCTGCGGCCTGACAGGCCCGCATCGTTCGCCGAGCTCTTCCGGCGGCTTTCCGAACAGCGGGAGAACAACCGGCTCTACGTCCGCCTGATCGACGCGAGCGCCGGCACCGCCGTAGCCGGCAGCACGCTCCCGGCGCTGCCGGCCTCGGTGCGGTCGGTGCTCGAGTCCGACCCGACGGTGAAGTCGACAGCGGTGTCCAAGGCACTCGTCGGCGCCTGGGAACGTCGATTCGACGCCGCCGTCTCGGGTTCCCACGAACTGACGATTACCCTCACGCCCGTTCGCTGACGGCGGGCGTTACGCAGACACAGGACCATGGCCGCCCGATCGCACACTCTCCTCGTGACCTCGCTCACCGTGATACTTGCGGCCGGTGCCATCGCCGCCGGTCCGGCATTCTGGACCATGGCAACGTCTGGCGATTTCGTGGCCGGCCGCTCGGATGGCGTCTTCATCAGCCGTGAGGGTGTCGTCACGCCAGGGCCACGCCTCACGAACAGGCTGCAGTCGGCGCCTCCCCAGGTGTGGGCGCTTGCCGGCGGCCCTGATGGGACGCTCTGGGCAGGAACCGGCGGTGATGGCCATGTCTTGCGCCTGCGCGCCGGCCAGACCGAAGAGACCGTGTTCGATGCCCAGGAACCCAACGTGTTCGCCCTTGCCGTTTCCGGCACGCGGACGTTTGCGGCAACGGGTCCCGACGGGAGGGTGCACGTCATCGACGCCGACGGCAGCTCGCGTGTCTTCTTCGACCCGGCCGAGAAGTACATCTGGGCCCTCGCCGTGGACCGCGACGGGCGGCTCTGGGTCGGCGCGGGCAGTCCCGCCGTGATCTATCGTGTTGCCGCCGACGGATCGTCCGAGGCCGTCTACCGGCCGCCAGCGGCACACGTCGTCGCCCTGGCCTTCGACCTGGATGGACGCGTGCTCGCAGGCACGGATTCACCGGGACGGCTCTATCGCCTCGACGACACACTTCGCCCGTTCGTCCTGCTCGACGCGGGCCTTTCGGAACTTCGAGCCGTGACGGCGCTTGCCGACGGATTGCTCGTCGCCGCCGCTGTCGGGCGAGATGGACAGTCAACGTCGCCCGGCGAAACGACGTCGGTTGCCGTGACCGTCGCCTCGGGCGCTTCGCCCTCGCCGACGCCGTCTGAAGAGACGTCGACGGCCGTCCAGTCGCGGGTCTTCCGGATCGCGCCCGACGGCACGTGGGAAGCGATCTGGGAAACCTCCGACCTCATTTATGACGTGGCCGCGGCCGACGACGGTCAGGTGCTCGTCGCCACCGGCCCCGAGGGCCGCCTCTACCGCCTCGGCCCGGATCGGGCCGTATCACTTCTGACCGGTGTGGACGCCGGACAGATCACGCGCTTCTCGCGGCGTTCAGGAACGGGAGAAGTCGAGGCCTTTGCGACCGCCAACCCGGGACGAGTAATCACACTCGGTGCCGAAGCGCAGTCTCCGGCGACCTACTACTCCCCGGTCCACGACACCAGGACGGTGGCCACCTGGGGTGTGATTCGGTGGGAATCCGACGGTGCCGTCGCGCTGTCCACGCGCTCCGGCAACACGGCGAAGCCGGATGATTCGTGGAGCGACTGGAGCGCCCCGTCCACCGACTCCGACGGCGCGGCCGTCGGCAGCCCGCCGGCCCGCTTCGTGCAGTGGAGGGCCGTGCTCCAATCCGCCACCGGCCGGGCTCCGAGCCTGTCGGCTGTCACGCTCGCTTACCTCCCGCGCAACGCGAGGCCGCAGATCAGCGAGCTCACGGTCCATCCACCAGGCGTCGTCTTCCAGCGCCCGTTCTCCAACGAGGACGGCGCCATCGCGGGACTCGACGAACTGTCGGCCATTTCGCGGCGGCCACCGGGTGAAACCGGCCCGACTGCCCCTCCGCCCGGCCGGCGGATGTTCCAGCGCGGTTTGCAGACCCTGGCCTGGAGAGCGCAGGATTCCGACGGCGACCGCCTGACCTACACGCTGAGCTACCGTCGCGACGGAGAACAGACGTGGCGCGAGCTGCGCAGCGGACTGCTCGACACGATCTTCGTCTGGGACACCACGACGGTCGCAGATGGTCGGTACGTGGTCAGGCTGAACGCATCGGACGAACTCTCGAACGCCGCCGACCAGGCGCTCATCGGCCGGCTCGAGAGCGACGCCCTCACCGTCGACAACACGCCGCCGGCTGTGACGGTCACGACGACCCGGACGGGCGAAGCGGTGCGGTTGCAGATCGAGGCGCGCGATGCGCAAAGCCCGTTACTGAAACTCGAGTACTCGGTTGGGGGCGCGCCCTGGCAGGTTGTCCACCCGACGGACGGTCTGGCAGATTCGCCGGTGGAACGTTACTCTGTCGACCTCGCGGCCGGCCAGGACCCGCGCCTGGTCATGGTTCGCGCCACCGATCGGTGGCAGAACGTCACGTCGGTTCCTGCCGTACGGTGAGCTTGCGGACGCCCGTGAGGGCGAGGGGTGACTGTCAGAGCCCCTTGGCGGTCACGTCCGTCGTGGCGAGCAGGCGGACCTGCTGAACCTCGACGCGCACGAGCTCCTTGCTCTGCCGCCGCAGAAACTCGTCGAGCAGCGCCTCGGTCTCGGCGCGGTGCTCGGGTCCCATCTCGGAGAGCTCGACCACGCGCCCTTTCCGCGTCATCAGCTCGGCGAGCGACGCAATGAGCTGCCGCTCTGACGGGCCGGTGAGCATGGCCTCGGTGATCACGCGCGTGCCGTTGACCGAACTGAACTGCAACACGATACCGCCGCCGCGTCCGCCCTCCTGCTCGGCGACGGCCAGCAGGGTTCCGGCAGGAGCGGACTCAAACCCGCCCGCCATCGCGCGCGACTGGCCGAAGAACAAGGCAAAGGCCACGAGCAGCATCGTCGCCATCGCACCGAGCACGGACCCCGTGCCGACCCACAGCAGGCGACTGTCCCCGACGGCGCGCTCGATCTTCGCTCCCCAGGACACCGCCGACTCGGCTCGCACCCGCGCGACGACACTCGAGGCGAGCCCCTCGACGGGCACGGCGACGGGATCGGCCTGCGCAGCACTTCTCAGCAGGTCTCCAACACCCACGGCGGCCTCGACTTCGACTGCGCAGTCGCCGCACTTGTCCAGATGACGCGACACGCGGAGGCGATCGGCGCCCGACAGTTCTCCATCCACGTAGAGACCGAGTAGCGGCCTCACGAATCGACAGGGTGACGGCTTCACGGTAATACCTCTAGCGCGGCACGCAGGCCCCGCCGCGCCCTTGCAAGGCGCGACTTGACCGTGCCGACAGCAACGCCGAGGGAATCGGCAATCTCGTCGTAGCTGAGTCCGTCGATTTCCCTCAGGACAATGACCGCTCGCTGATCGAACGGCAGTTGGTCGAGCGCAGACCAGACTCTGCGGGCTACCTCCCGCTCGCGCAGAACCTGGTCCGGGTCGCCGGACCGCCGCGTCTCGGCAATCTCGCCGTGTGCCGCGGTGTGCTCTTCGAGCGCGACCTGTTGCGACCGGTGCCGTCTGCGCCACCACCGACGCCGGTTGGCGGCCTGGTTGATCACGATGCGGTAGATCCAGGTCTTCAGAGTGGACTGTCCGCGAAACTGCCCGAGCGTGCGGAACACGCGCAGGAAGACCTCCTGCGACAGGTCCAACGCCTCCTGTTGATCGCCGAGCAGGTGCACGGCCAACTGGTACACCATGCGTTGATGGTCCGAGACGAGGCGGGTGCAGGCATCTTCACTGCCGGTAGCGCACTGCTGCACCAATACCCAGTCGGCACTGGCAGCGTCCGGCCACGACAGAGCGCGAATCGGTTTCACCGAAACCCCTGAACGCATCGTAGCACTCCCGGTGACCGTTGGCCCGCAACAACTTAGACTCCGAGGCGCGAGAACGGTTCCCTCGGCGTAAGATCAGCCGATGAGGCGGCTTATTGCCGTGCTGGGCCTGATTGGCCTCGTGGCGGCAGGAATCTGGACGATACAGCGACTCGACCGGGAACGGCAGTACCGCACGCTGCTGTCACGCGGTGAGGACGCCTTCAGGTCGGGCAATCACTACGCGGCCATCGAGGCCCTCACAGCCGCCCTGGCGTGGCGGCCCGACTCGATGGTGGCCTTCCTGCGCCGCGGCGCCGCGTACGGCGCCCTGCGCCGCGACGACGAGGCGGTCCGTGACCTCAAGGAAGCCGCGCGGCTTGCCCCCAACGCGCCGCAACCGCTCGTCGCCCTGGGCGATCTGTTCGACCAGCGCGGAAACCCGGCACAGGCAGCCGCCTGGTACGGACAAGCAGCCGACCGGCTCAAGGACGAAGACCCGGGGGTCCTTTACGCGCTGGCGATGGCGCACTATCGCTCGGGATCCCCGGCCGAGGCGATTGGGCCGCTGGAGCGCGCCGTCGCTCGCAATGACTCTCTCGCCGAGGCGCATTACCTGCTCGGCCTGGTCTACCGGGACACGCAGAATCTCGGCGCGGCCGTCGACTCGCTCGAACAGGCGCTCGAGCGTCAGCCCTCGCTCATCCCGGCCCGCGAAGAGCTCGCCGATCTCTACAGGGTCATGGGACGTCCGGTCGACGAGATGCGCGAGCTCCAGGCACTCGCCGCGCTCGACCAGCAACAGGTGGGCCGTGTCGTGGCCATCGCCATGGCCGAAGCGCGAGGGGGACAAGCCGGCAGCGCGCTCGGCACCCTCAACGGCGCTGCCGCCCGGGCGCCGAATGACCCGCGCGTGCAACTGGCCCTGGGCCGCGTCTATCTGGCCCGAGCCGAGCGCGCCGGCGACCCGCAGCTCGTCGCACGCGCGCTCGACGTACTCGAGTCGGCCCTCGGGGGAACCGCCCGCCGAAGCGAAGGCCTCGCGCTCTACGGCCGCGCGCTCTACGTGTCGGGCCGGCTCGACGAGGCCGAGCGCATTCTCCGCGAGGCCGTCGCGACAACGCCGGTCGACACCGAGGCGTACGCTTTTCTTGCCGACGCGGCCGAGCAGCTGTCGCACTTTCAGGAGGCCCGCGACGCGCTCATCAATCTCGACGTGCTCGAGGGCAGCACGGCGCAGGCCGAGGTACGGGTTCTGCGCCTCCGCCGGATCGGATTGCTCTCGCTCCGGGGCGACGATGCCCGCACCGCCGCGCGATACCTCGCCCAGGCCGCCGACCTTCGGCCTGACGATGTTCAGGTGCTCGCCCTGCTCGCCCGGGCACAATGGCTCACCGGCGCCGCCGAGGCCGCGCGCGACACGGTGGCCAGAGGCCTCGCCCTGAGCCCCGACGACGGTGACCTCCGCCTCCTCGCCCGGACGATCAGGTAGCCCCGGAATCCTCAGGCCACTCCACTCACCTCGCCGGTCGTGTCGAGCCCGAGCCGGCGGATCGCCTTCGAGAGGCCCTGGCGCGACAATCCGAGCTCGCGAGCCGCCGCCGACCGTCGTCCGCCGTGTCGGGCGAGCGCGCCGGCCACCGCTCGGCGCTCGCACTGCCGCCGCAGGTCGTCGAGCGAGCGCCCGCCTGCCTCGGCCGGCGGTCCGCCCGACAAGTGCAGGCGGACCTCTCTCGCGCCCAGCCGCCCGCGCACAGGGGCTCTCACGGCCAGGCCAGCCATGACGTTCTGCAGTTCCCTGACATTGCCAGGCCAGCCGTGTCCGCAGAGCGCAGCCATCGCGTCGCGTGTCAGCCGCACCTGCTTGCCCACGTCCACAAGCGCCCGCCGCCAGAAGGCGGCCGCGAGCGACGGCAGATCCTCCGGCCGCTCGCGCAGCGGAGGCAGCACGATGCGCACGACCGCAAGCCGGAACAGAAGATCCTCCCGGAATCGCCCGACGTGCGCAGCCTCGGCGAGTGGCTGATTCGTGGCCGCGATGACCCGCACGTCGATCGTTCGCGCGGCGTTCTCCCCGACGCGCCGCACTTCCCGCTCCTGCAGGGCTCGCAACAGCTTGGCCTGGGCACGGACCGACAGCTCGCTCACCTCGTCGAGGAACAGGGAGCCACCGCTGGCGTCTTCGAAGAGGCCGGCCCTCGCGGTGACCGCCCCGGTGAACGCGCCACGTGCAAACCCGAACAGCTCCGCCTCGACGAGATCGTCGGTGAGCGCCGCGCAGTTGACCGCCATGAAGCGCCGCGCGCGCCGGTCGCTCAGCCGGTGCAAGGCGCGCGCGACAAGCTCCTTGCCGGTTCCACTCTCCCCTTCGATGAGCACCGAGAAGCCGGTGCGGGCAGCCTGGCGGATGGACTCGCGCACGGCCATCATCGATGGGCTCCGCCCCATGAGCTCGGGCATGAGCGCCGACGGATCGTCGGGCGGATCGCGCAGGTCGAGCCGGGCCCGAAGAGCCGGCCCGCATAACGCGGCAAACGCCTGCACCGCATCTTCGACGGCAGCCGTGTCGCCACCACCACCGCGGCCAACGACGTGTCCGATGATCGCGCCTCCGTAACGCACGGGAGCGGCGACCTGGACCATGCCGGCCCCCTCGCCGGGCTCCCGGTCAACGTGCGGCACTTCCCGGCACAGGTCGGCCATCTCGCCCGGAGCAAGCTGCCGGTGCGGCCAGCCATCCTGCGCGACTACCCGGCCATCGCACACCGACACGACGGCCACGGCCCGGGCGCCCGCGTGCGTTCGAACCCACGAGCACGCCAGGGAGAGCGCGGCACCGTCATCCTCGGCCTCGTGCACCACCTGTAGAAGACCCGGTACGAAATGCAGGACCCGCATGCGCTCCCTCCTCTGCCCCCATCGCATGACTCCAAGCGCGCCGCGCTCGATCAGAATCGCGTCGAATGTCCTCCACCCCCGCCGGTCTCCCAGCCTGCGCGTGGATCCACCGTGCCGCGAGGGTCCCAAGGCTACGACGCCCATGTTGCCGAGCTCGTCGCGCACAGATCCTGCGAACCTCGGCCATGTCGCCGCGGCCGTAGGCGCTCTCACCCGCCGCCAGGTCCGTGAGGATCTGAAGGTCCGCCGGGGCTGGACCGAGCTCCGCGACCGACTCCCCACTGTCCCCGGACGCCGATTGCCGCGCGCCACGGCCGGACAAGAGGAGCCTCAGCAGGTGAGCCCACGTCAGGCCGCGCCGATCGCCACGACGACCCGCTCGGGCGGAAGCTTCCTGCCGAGCCTGGCAGGTCTCCACGTCATGGCTCGCCCAGTCGAGCAGGCCCAGCCAGCCGGTGCGATCAACAGAATCTGGCAACTGCTCGAGCGTGGTCCGCGCCGCCTCGAACCGCCCGCGCCAGAAGGCCACTTGCGCCTCGAGCGCGGAAAGCTCGGCCGGCATCGCCGATCCCTCGAGGGCGGCTTCTGCCCTGGCGGCCCCAATCACGTCGTCAGCCGCGTCGAGGTCGGCGCGAGCGATGAAATCGCGCGCACGCGCCGCCACGATCGAGCAGAACGTCTTCTCGCCGGGACCACGGGCGTACGGCGGGGGCCGCTCGCGAGCGAGGGAGCTCCCGACGGACGCGTGCACCTCAATCAGACACAGCGCGTGCCGGCGCCGGCTCGAGCCCGAGAGCCTCCTGACCCACAACCTGCCGCATTCTGGGGAGTCGTCGTTGCACGAGAGCAGCGCGACGTGTCGCCCCCGGACCGCGCCCGCAAGGTCCGCACCGGCGGGGACTCCCGTGCGGATCGCGACGAACCCACGCGCGCGCAGGGCACGCGCCAGCCCCACGACGAGGTGGTCGCGCTCACTTTGCGACGACACCTGAAGACGGACCGAGGGCCAGGCCGTGGCCACACCATCGATGACTTCGAGCGCGGCCCTCAGCGCCTGGATTGCCGCGCCGTCCGGCGGCTCGAGCCACGGCAGGTCGGCGGTCGCTTCGAACCAACACGTCGCGCCAAGCCGCTCGAAGTCGACGAGCGTGCCGGCGTGTGGCCGCGGCGCCATCAGCGCGGATTCGAGCCGCTTGGCCCGGTCGGTCCAGTCTGCGACGCCCTCATGCACGACCAGACGCGCCGGCCAGCGGCCAGCCAGATCGAACCAGGCCCCGGAGGCCATCGGCACGAACCGGTCGCCGATGATGCGGCTCGACACGCGGCTCTTCCGTGCAAGATCGACGCCGCGAAGATCGGCTCGCGTTCGACGCCCGCACGCCGAAGTGGTTGCAGAAAGTTCGATAGAATGGCGCCCCGATGCTCCGATTTCTTACGGCCGGCGAGTCGCACGGACAGGCACTCGTTGTCATTGTCGAAGGCGTCCCGGCCGGCCTCCCGATCGACGCACAGACCATCGGTGCGGATCTCGCACGCAGGCAACTGGGCTACGGTCGTGGCCGCCGGATGGCCATCGAGCGGGACGAGGCCACGCTCGTGTCCGGCGTGCGCCACGGCGAGATCCATCGGCAGCCCGATCGCGATGCTCATCGCCAACCGCGACTGGCCGAGCTGGGAACACACCATGCGCGTCGAGCGCGAGTCGGACGACGCGCTCGGCGGTGCGCGCCGGCCCCCGGTGACCCGGCCACAGACCGGGCCACGCGGATCTGTCGGCCGGTCTGAAATACGGCCGCCGCGATCTGCGCGACGTGCTGGAACGCGCGAGCGCGCGCGAAACGGCTGCGCGCGTGGCCGCCGGCGCCGTGGCACGCGCGCTGATCGGCCGTTACGGCGTCGAGGTGGCCAGCCATGTCACGGGCATCGGCGGCGTCGAGGTCGCCTCGCCGCTCGACATCCCGTTCTCACACGTCCGGTCGATTCCTCCGGACGACGACCTGCGATGCGTGGATCCGGGCAAGGCCACGGCCATGCGCGCGGCGATCGACCACGCCAGGACGGCCGGCGATACCGTCGGCGGGACGTTCGAAGTCATCGCGCACGCCGTTCCTCCCGGTCTCGGGAGCCACGTTCACTGGGATCGGAAGCTCGACGGCCGGCTGGCGCAGGCCGTCATGTCCATTCCGGCGATCAAGGCCGTTGGCTTCGGTTGCGCTGCCGAGGTCGGGCAGCTGCCAGGCTCGCGCGTCCATGATGAGATCGTCCGAGCCGAGGGCGCGCCCACCGGGACGCTGCCCGGCCTCTCGAGGCCGACCAATCGGGCGGGCGGCCTCGAAGGTGGCGTGACGAACGGCGAAGACGTCCGCCTGACCGCCTGGATGAAGCCGATCTCGACGCTCATGCGGCCCCTGCGATCGGTCGATCTCGAGACGCTCGAGGCTTCCGATGCGGGCATCGAGCGCAGTGACGTCTGTGCGGTGCCGGCGGCAGCCGTCGTAGGCGAGGCGATGACGTGCCTCGTGCTGGCCGATGCCTGGCTCGAGCGATTCGGGGGCGACAACATCGCCGAGATCGACGATGCGGTACGACACGCAGCGGCGCGGATCGCCTCCCGGCTCACGCCGAAAGGGCCGTCCTGATGCTGCGCCCGATCGTGCGCCTGGGCACGGCCGGCCTCTCCGAGCCGGCCAGACCCGTGGCTGAAGTCACCGACGACATCCGCGCCCTCATCGACGACATGGTCGACACGATGTATGCCGCTCCCGGCATCGGCCTGGCCGCTCCACAGGTGGGCGTCCCGCTGCGCGTCTGCGTCATCGACCTGAGCGTGGGCCGGCGCGGCGGCGAGCTCTTCACCCTGGTCAACCCCGAATTCGTCGAGCGCTCCGGCATGCAGCTCGAGGAAGAAGGCTGCCTGAGCGTGCCCGGCTTCACGGCAACCGTCGCCCGTCCGGAGAGGGCCGTCGTCCGCGCCCTCGACCGGTCGGGCGCCGAACGCGTGATTGAGGGGACCGGCCTGCTTGCGCGCGCCCTTCAGCACGAGCTCGACCACCTGGACGGCAAGCTGTTTCTCGACCGCCTGCGCGGGATCCAGCGCGACGTCATCGTCCGAAAGGTGCGGAAGCTGCAACGACAGGGCAAATGGTAGCCGGGCTGCGCCTCGTGTTCTTCGGCACGCCGGCGTTCGCCGTGCCGTCGCTCGGTGCCCTCCTCGGCTCGGGTCATCAGGTCGTGGCCGTCGTCACGCAGCCGGACCGGCCGCGGGGCCGCGGACAGAAGGTCCGGCCGGGGGAGGTCAAGCAGGCAGCCGTCGCCGCCGGCGTGCCGGTCCTGCAGCCGCATCGCCTGAATGAACCGGCGTTTCGAGAGGCGCTGGCCGCGGCGGCTCCGGATCTCGGCGTGGTCGCCGCCTACGGCAAACTGCTCCCCGAAGACCTGCTGTCCCTGCCGAAGCTGGGGATGATCAACGTGCACGCGTCGTTGCTGCCGCGCTGGAGGGGCGCCGCGCCGATCCATCGCGCGATCCTCGCGGGCGACACGGTCACGGGCGTCACGATCATGCGTGTCGTCAAGGCACTCGATGCGGGCCCGATGCTCTCAGCAGGGCCAACGCCGATTGACCCGAACGAGACCAGCGCGGAACTCGAACGGCGGCTCGCCGTGCTCGGGGCGGAGTTGCTCGTGGCCGCGGTCGACCACGTCGAGGCCGGCACGGCAACCGAAACGGCGCAGGACGAGGCGGCCGTGACGTACGCCCGCCGGCTCGAGAGACACGAGAGCCAGGTCGACTGGGCGCGGCCCGCGCGCGTGGTGCACAACCAGATACGCGGCCTGCATCCCTGGCCGCTCGCCTCTGCTCTGTTTCGAGGTCACCGGACGCGTCTACTCAGATCCGTGGTTGCGACAGAGGTGCCGATGGGGGTCGAACCCGGCACGATCTCAGCCGTCGGTCCCGACGGCATCGACGTCGCCACACGCCCCGGAGCCGTCCGCATCACCGAGATCCAGGTAGCCGGGAAGGCGGCAATGCCTGTGTCGCAGTTCCTGCGTGGTCACCCGGCCCAGGTGGGCGACGTCTTCCTTCCCCTACCAGCCGACGCGAAATGACCACGGCTCGCGAGGCCGCCGTCCGCGTGCTCACCGCGCTCGAGCGCGGCCACACCACGCTCTCCGCCGCGGTGGACCGCGAGCGGCGCACGCTCGCCGACCCCAGGGACCGGGCGCTGCTCCTCGAGATGGTCTCCGGCACGATGCGCTGGCGGAACGCGCTGGACTTCGCGCTCGCCGATGCCAGCCGCCGTCCGCTCGCCGAGCTGGCCGCGCCTGTCAGGGCCACCCTCCGGCTTGGCGCGTTCCAGCTTCGGCACCTCGACCGCGTGCCCGACCACGCAGTCGTGAACGAAGCGGTCGAGCTCACGCGCCGGACGGGTCACAGGAACGCGGCGGGCTTCGTCAACGCCGTTCTGCGAACGATGGTGCGGCGCGCCGGGTCGCTCCGCCTGCCGCCGCGGCCCGGACCCGATGGCGCGCGCGACGCGCAGCTGACGTACCTCTCCATCACGCTCTCACACCCGGCCTGGCTCGCCGCTCGCTGGCTCGACCGGTTCGGATTCGAGAACACCGAG
Source organism: uncultured Acidobacteriota bacterium (assembly GCA_963752045.1). Taxonomy (GTDB): domain Bacteria; phylum Acidobacteriota; class Vicinamibacteria; order Vicinamibacterales; family SCN-69-37; genus DATKDF01. Next base: position 1,550,493 of record CAVVWN010000008.1, read on the forward strand.
GCATGGTGCCGCTTCAACAACGACCCACCCGAGATCTCGATGAGAGCCCTGGCTCCTCACGAGCTCGACCTGCCGGCCGAAGCGGAACGCGCCGGCGTCGGCCTGAGGCCGGCGCGCCACGTGGCCGGCGCGTGGGTCGCCGAAGCCGGCGCGCTCGGCCACCTGCCGGAGGAAGTTCGGAGACGGACCGTCGTGCAGGACGAAGGCTCGCAGCTGGTCGCTCTGACGGCACCGGTCGACCGCGGCAGCCGTGTGCTCGACCTGTGCGCGGCGCCGGGCAACAAGACGACGCTGCTCGCAGCCCGAACCGGCTCCGGCGGCTCGGTCGTGGCGTGCGACTTGCGCCCCGCGCGAATTGCCGTCCTCAGGCGAACGCTCGCCGCGTCAGGCGTGCCTGGTCTCGTCGTGCGCCTAGACGCGAACACGGCCTCTGCCGTTCGGCGCCGTCTACGACGCTGTCCTCCTCGACGCCCCTTGCTCCGGCCTGGGAACGCTCAGGCGAGACCCGGACCTGAAGTGGACGCGGACCGCCGCCGACCTGCCGGGGCTCGCCGAGCGCCAGCTCCGCATGCTCCACGAGGCGGCCTCGGTGGTGAAACCCGGCGGCCGCATCGGCTACGCGACATGCTCGAGCGAGCCAGAAGAGAACGACGAGGTCATCGAGCGCTTCCTCGCCAGCCACCCCGGCTTCGATCTGGGCCCCCTGTCACCGGATGTCCGGGTACTCGAACCGGGCGAGCTCGTCGACGAGAGGGGTTTCCTGAGGCTCCTGCCGTACCGGCACCGCCTCGATGCGTACTTCGCCGCCGTTTTGGTGCGGCGCCGAGCCGCGTAGTACACTTTTTTCGCCTCAATGCCTTCCGATAGATTCAGGGCCAGCCTCTCCCGCGTCCTTTCACTCGGCCCAGGCGGCAGGTCCGGCGGGAGCCCGATCCGCGCGCGCGTGTGGACGCTCGGCCGCCTGTTGGTCCTGGCGGTGGCCCTCGGCGCGACATTTGGCCTCTTCTTTCTTGGCGCCTTCCGAGTCGCTTCGCGTGCCCGTGAGGTGGCCGTGCCCGACTTGCGGGGCCAGTCGCTCGCCGAGGCGGCCGCCGCGCTCGGCGACCTCGGCCTCAGCATCCGTGTCGACCCGCTGCGACGGTCGGACCCGGACGTCCCGGCCGAGCACGTGGCCTGGCAGGAACCCGAGCCGGGCGCCGTCACCCGTCAGCAGCGGTCGGTGCGCGTGCGCGTCAGCGACGGACTGCAGGCCCCGGAGATCCCGGATGTCGCCGGACGTCCCGAACGGGCCGTGGATGCCAACCTCGCCGAGGCCGCCATCGACGTCCTGGCCCGGGCTGAGATCAGGACCCAGGACTATCCGGCGGGCAGCGTCGTCGCGATCGACCCGCCGACCGGCGAGCGGGCATCGGCGGTCAATCTGCTCGTCAACCGCGGGGAACAGAGCTCGAGCTACGTCATGCCCGACCTGATCGGCACGTCCGGACGCCAGGCCATCGAGGTGCTCCGCGCGCGCGGGTTCCGTGCGACGATTGTGGCCGAGCTCATCTACCCCGGCTTGCCGTCCGGCATCGTCATCCGGCAGACTCCGCAGCCCGGATTCCGGTTCACGTTCGGCGAGACGATTTCCCTCGAGGTCAGCCGGTGACGACGCGCATCGCCCCGTCCATTCTCGCGGCAGATTTCGCTCGCCTGGCCGATGCGGCTGCCCTCGTCGAGTCGGCCGGCGCCGACCTGCTGCACGTCGACGTCATGGACGGGCACTTCGTGCCGAACATCACGATCGGCCCGCCGGTCGTGGCCGCCCTGCGCAAAGTGACGCGCTTGCCCCTCGACGTCCACCTGATGATCACCGAGCCGGACCGGTACCTCGAGGCGTTCGTGTCGGCCGGGGCGTCGATGGTGACGGTCCACGTCGAGGTGCTGCCGCACCTGCACCGCACCCTGAGTCGCATCCGCGAGCTCGGGGCGCAGGCGGGCGTCGCCCTCAATCCCTCGACGCCCGTGGCCTCGATCCGCGACGTGGCGGACCTGCTCGACCACGTGCTCGTCATGTCCGTCAACCCGGGGTTCGGGGGACAGTCCTTCATCCGGCGCAGCATCACGAAGGTCGCCGAGACCCGCGCGCTGCTCGACTCGGCCGGCAGTACGGGCGGCGATCGAAGTGGATGGCGGCGTGGACGAGACGAACGCCGGAGAACTGGTCGACGCCGGCACCACCATCCTCGTGGCCGGCGCCTTCATCTTCGGCGCCCCTGACCCGGCCGAGGCCCTCGGCCGCTTGCGCCGCTCGGCCGGCGGGATCGCGTAGCCGCCTCGATGGCCTCATCGGTCACGACCGTCCGCGTGCGCTATGCCGAAACCGACCGGATGGGCGTCGTCTATTACGCGAACTATCTCGTGTGGTTCGAGGTGGCGCGCGCCGACCTGCTGCGGTCGCTCGGCTGGACCTATCGCGAGATGGAAGACGCGGGGGTCCTGCTGCCGGTCATCGAGGCCCATTGTCAGTATCGGCGCCCGGCGCGCTACGATGACGAGATCGATATTCGGACGGAGGGCCGCGTGAGCTCTCCGGTGCGCATGGAATTCGAGTACGAGGCCGTGCTCAGGAACAGCGGCGAACTGCTCGCGACCGGGCGCACGGTGCACGCGGCCATGAGCCCGGAGGGCCGGCTGTGCCGGCTGCCCGATCGGATCAGGACGGTGATGACGTGAAAGCTCTGGTAACCGGCGCCGCCGGGTTCATCGGTTCGCACCTGACGGCCTCGCTGCTCGAGGCGGGTGCGACCGTCGTCGGCCTGGACTGCTTCACCGACTACTACGCGCGCGAGATCAAGGAACAGAACCTCTCCGCGAACCGGTCGCACCCGGCCTTCACATTCGTCGAGGACGCGCTCGGGACGGCCAACCTCGATGACCTGCTCCTGGGCGTCACGCACGTCTTCCATCTCGCCGCGCAGGCAGGCGTCCGGCGGAGCTGGGGAGACGAGTTCCGGGTCTACACGGCACTCAACGTCGACGCGACGCAGCGGCTTCTGGAGGCCATCCGGAAACGCCCGATCGAGCGGCTGGTGTACGCCTCGAGTTCTTCGGTCTACGGCGACGAGGTGCCCATGCCGATGCGCGAGGACGCCGTGCTCAGGCCGCTCTCGCCCTATGGCGTGACCAAGCTCGCTGCCGAGCACCTCTGCCACCTTTATCACGTAAACTACGGTGTTCCGTCGGTGTCGCTCCGGTACTTCACGGTCTACGGGCCCCGGCAGCGGCCCGACATGGCCTTCAACCGGTTCATTCGGGCGGCGTTCGAGGGGCGCCCGATTGCGCTCTACGGCGACGGCGAGCAGACGCGGGACTTCACGTTCGTGGGCGATGCGGTCCGAGCCACCGTGGCTGCCGGCGACCGCGGCCGGCCCGGTGCCGTCTATAACATTGGCGGCGGCAGCCGGGTGTCGATGAACGCGGTCGTGGGCCTGATCGAGCGGCTGACGGGGCGCGTCCTCGACGTCCGCCGGGAACCGGCGCAGAAGGGCGACATGCGGGACACCTTCGCCGACACGTCCCGGGCCCGCGCCGAGCTGGGCTTCGATCCGCGCCACTCCCTCGAAGAGGGACTGGCGGCTGAGTGCGAGTGGATGGCCCGGCACTTGTCGGCACCATCCCGCTGAGGTTTATGAACGACGATTTGCGTATCTCTTCCCGTCGAGCGCTCGCCATTGCGGCGGCGGTCGTCCTGCTTGCGGCGGCCGGCGCCTGCACGACCCGCATGCCGCTGCCGCCGCCGGGCGCCGTCGATGCGGACCGTTTCCTCTACGAGCGCGGCACCGCCGCGCTCGAGGAACGTCACTGGCTCGAAGCGCGGGAGTACTTCCGGCGGCTGGTCGACACCTACCCGCAGAGCCAGTTTCGGCCCGATGCGAAACTCGGGATCGGCGACGCCTTCTTCGGCGAGGATCGGGTCGAATCGAACATCCTGGCCGCCAACGAGTACCGGGAGTTCCTCACCTTCTTCCCGGCCCACCCGCGCGCCGACTACGCCCAGTTCCGGCTGGCCATGTGCTACGCGCGGCAGGTCCTGGCGCCGCGGCGCGACCAGTCCTCGACGCGCGAGGCGTTGCGCGAAGTGGATCGGTTCCTCGAGAACTACCCCACGAGCGGGTACCTGGCCGAAGTCGAGGCGCTCAACCGGGACCTGCGCGACAGGCTCGGCGACTACGAGTTTGCGATCGGTCAGCAGTACTACCGCCAGCGCTGGTACACCGGCGCGATGCTGCGGCTCCAGTACATCCTCGAGAACTACCCCGGCTACACGCGCCGGGACCAGGTCTACTTCCTCATCGGCGAAATGCTGATGCGGGCCAACCAGAAAGACGACGCGCTGACGTGGTACCAGCGGATCGTCGCGGAGTTCACCGAGAGCCGCCACCTCGATGACGCCAGGAAGCGCATCGAGGAAATCGGCAAACAGGTCACGCGCTGACGCGCTTGCGGGCCGGCTCGGGCGAGGCCGGATCCGGCTCGGGCGGCACGCGCCCGGCGAGGATGTCGTTGAAGCGGCGTGAGTAGTCTATCGCCGAGACGAGCGCCGCGATCGTCGCCACCCAGAGCGCGTAGTGACCGATCACGACGAAGTCCTGCAGGTGATACCGGCCGAGGATGAGCACCAGGATGGCCGTGACCTGGGCCACGAGCTTGATCTTGCCCATCGGCGAGGCCGGCATCGAGTGGCCCCGGCCGTGGGCGATGCTGCGCAGGACGGTCACGGCGAATTCACGACCGAGAATGACCGCCACCATCCACGCCGGCGCCAGGTCGAGCTGCACGAGCGAAATGAGCGCGGCGGTGACGAGCAGCTTGTCGGCCAGCGGGTCCATCCACTGGCCGAGACCCGTGACCTGGTGCCGCCGGCGGGCCAGGAACCCGTCGAGCCAGTCGGTGAACGAGGCGATGCCGAAAATGGCCGCGCCCAGAAGCTGCCAGCTCACGCCGAACAGCTGCCGGCCGTCGGGCTGCGTCAGCAGCACGACCACGAGCAGCGGCACCAGGAAGATCCGCCCAAGCGTCAGCGCGTTCGGGAGGTTCACCCTTTGCCCCACCGAGATTCTACGGAAGTCCCCCTCCAAAGGCCACCCGGCCGTGCCTTTGGCCTCCCGGCTTGCTAAGATGCCCTGTTGACATGAAGGCCATCCTCCTCGCCGGTGGCAAAGGCACGCGCCTTCGGCCACTTACGCTCCACACGCCGAAACCGATCGTCCCCATCTTCGATCGGCCGTTCCTGCAGTACCAGATCGACCTGCTGCGACAGGTGCCGGAAATCGACGAGGTCGTGCTCAGCCTGAACTACCAGCCTCGGCGAATCGAGGAGGTCTTCGGCGACGGATCGGATCTGGGCATTCAGCTCCGGTACGTGGTCGAGCCCACGCCGCTCGGCACCGGGGGCGCCATCAAGTTCGCGGCCGGCGAACCCCGGCCCCGAGCCCATCGTGGTGTTCAACGGCGACGTCTTCACGGACGTGGATCTGACGGCCGTGCTCGCGCTCCACCGAGCCCGCCGCGCCAAAGCCACGATCGTGCTCACGCCGGTCGAAAACCCGTCGGCCTACGGCCTCGTCGAGACCGACGCGAACGGCAACGTGCTGCGCTTCCTCGAGAAGCCGTCGCCCGACCAGATCGTCTGCGACACGATCAACGCCGGCATCTACGTGCTCGAGCCCGACACGCTTCGACCGCATTCCGGTCGACACCGTCTTCTCGATCGAGCGCGGGTATTTCCCGTCGCTCGTCGAAGACGGCGAGACATTCGTCGCCCACGTCTCCCGGGGCTACTGGATCGACATCGGCACGCCCGCGAAGTACCGGCAGGCCCACCGCGACATCATGGACGGCCGCTTTGCCGCGCACCCGTTCGCTGGACGGGCCGGCGAGCCGGTCGTTGCGCCGGATGCGCGTGTCGAGGACGGCGCCATCATCGAGGGACCGTGCTTCATCGGACCCGAAACGCGTCGTCAAGGCCGGCGCGCGGATCGGCCGGCACAGCGTCATCGGCCGCAACTGCCACGTCGGCGAGGACGCCGTCGATCGAGGGCGCGATCCTCTGGCCGAACTGCTGGGTCGACAGCGGCGCGCAGGCTCGGCGCCACGATCGCCGGGCGGCACTGCCACTTCGGCCGCAACGTCGACGTGGGCGACGGCCGCCCTTCTCGGCGACAAGTCGGTCGTGACCGACTACTCGAGAATGTGAATCCGGTAATCTGGAATCTGGGATCTGGGATCTGCACGCATGAATCCAGCAATCTTCAAGGCCTACGACGTCCGAGGCATCTATCCGAGCGAGCTGGACGAGGCCGCCGCGCGGCTCATCGGCCGCGCGTTCGTCGCCTATCTGGGGCGACGCGGATCGCCGTCTCGCGCGACATGCGCGTGTCGTCGCCGGGTCTTGCCGCCGCGTTCATCGACGGGCGCGACCGAGCAGGGCGCCGACGTCGTCGACTACGGCATGGCCGGCACCGACATGCTGTACTTCGCCGTCGTCCGCGACGGCCTCGATGGCGGCGCCCAGGTCACCGCGTCGCACAATCCCGAAGGAATACAACGGCATGAAGATGGTCCGGCGCGAGGCGTTCCCGCTCTCGGGCGACGCCGGCATCGGCGAGATTCGCGACATGGTCGTCGGCGGCTCCATTCCGGCCCCGCCCGGGCCGCCGCGGCCGGGTCGAGACGCGCACCGCTCCTCGACGACTACGTCGAGAAGGTGATGTCGTTCATCGATCCGTCGGTCATCAAGCCGTTCAACGTCGTGCTCGACGCCGGCAGCGGCATGGCCGGCCTGGTCGCGCCGCAGGCTCTTCGACCGACTCCCCTGCCGGACGACGCGGCTCTGCTTCGAGATCGACGGCACGTTCCCGAACCACGAGGCCAATCCGCTCATCGAGGAGAACCGGCGCGACATCGTCGAGCGCGTCGTCGCCGAAGGCGCCGACATCGGCATCGCCTGGGACGGCGACGCCGACCGGTGTTTCTTCATCGACGGCGGCGGCGAGTTCATCGCCGGCGACTTCATCACGGCGCTCCTGGCCGAAGCGGCCCTCCTCAAGCAGCCGGGGGAGAAGGTCATCTACGACGTGCGGGCCAGCTACGCGGTCAAGGACACCGTGGCGCGCACGGCGGCACGGCGCTCATGAACCGCGTCGGCCACGCCTTCATCAAGCGCCGCATGCGCGAGGAGAACGCCATCTTCGGCGGCGAAGTCACCGGGCACTACTACTTCCGCGACTTCTACTACGCGGACAACGGCTTCATCCCCGCGCTGCTGATCCTCGAGCTGATGTCGCAGAAGGGCCAGACGCTGTCGCGAACTGCTGGCGCCGCTCCGCGCGAAGTACTTCATCTCCGGCGAGATCAACACGCGGATGGCCGACATGTCGCTCGTGGCCGCCGCGCCTCGAGCGAGCTGGCCGCCCGCTACGCGCGACGGCCACACCTACACGCTCGACGGCTTCTCGGTCGAGTTCCCGGACTGGCACTTCAACGTCCGCGCCTCCAACACCGAGCCGATGCTGCGCCTGAACCTCGAGGCGCTGACACGCCGATCTCATGGAGCAGAAGCGCGACGAAGTCCTCGACGCTCATCCGGGCCTGATCGCACCTCGGGCCCGGCTCGCACCTTGCGGATCGCCGGACCTTCGGACCCGGTCGGACCATCGGACCTTGATATGATTTCGCCGCGCCGAGCGGGCTTAGCATAGTGGTAATGCTCTGGCTTCCCAAGCCAGCTAGACGGGTTCGATTCCCGTAGCCCGCTCCAGTGTTCGTCGGCCGATTCGTCCGCCAGCCCGGGCTACTTCGACGAGGCCAGCAGCTCTCCGTACCAGCGGAACCTTCCCTGTTCGTACCCGGCCGCGAGCTCGCGAATCGACTGCGTGAGCGAAGCACTGTTGTAGCCGGGCTCGATTCTCGTACCGCCGCGGAACGCGCTCCGGACGATGACGGCGGAGTCCGCCGTCGGCACGCGGCCGAGGTTCGCGACAAAGCCACCGAAGCGGCCGTCGCCGAACAGGTAGAACTCGACATTCGACGCGTAGAGCGCCGTCAGCCGCAGGCCGCGTCGCGACAGGAACGCCCCGGTCGCCGCGACCGCCTTCCGGCCCGCGAGGTCACCGACGATCGGAATCACGAGATCCCGGGCCTGAAGCGACTTGACGAACGCGAAAGCCGGCTCGGAGGCCATGAAGCTCCGTTCGCGCCCGCGCCGGTCCCGCTCGAGCAGCAGGTCCCGATACGTCGGGTAGTCCCACTGCGGTGGACGGCCTGCGCTGTTGAACTGCAGCGACAGGCCGTCGGCCATGAACCGGCCGTGGAACCGCCGGATTGTGGCGACGTCGGCCTCGCCGAGGGGCACGCCGTATCGCTCGATGATCGCCGCCACGCGCGCGTCGAGGGCGGATCTCGCCTCGGGCGTGAGGCGGGGTGCGCGGTCCACGTAGTCGACGAGCGATTGAACGGGTCGATCCGCCCAGCCATCGAGGGGCCGGGGGGCAGCACGACCCGTGAGCCAGGTGAGGTACTCGACGCGCGTCCTCGACATCTCGAAGAGCGCCTTGAACAGCAGATGCAGCAGCAGGTTGTCACGCCTGATGTCGACGATGACCGCCACTTCCGGACGGCACAGCGCGATGTACGAGAAATTCTGATCCGGCCCGACGCCGATGTAGGCGCCGCCGGGCGCAGCGGCCGCCTCCAGCGCGTCGGCCACGTGAAGATACGACCGCTCGTTGGAAATGAGATTGTCGGTGTCGAAGTACCCGGCAGGCTCGGAGAGCGCCGCGATGCGCGCGGCAAACGTGTCGGCCTGGCCGGCCGCTCCTGCGCCGGCGAGCCTCTCCGGCGCGGCGGTGCCCGCAAGAGCAAGCGCGGCCCCGACGGCCACAAGCAGGAGCCGGAGGGCGGACTGAAGTTCAGTCCGCTCTACTCCACGTCGTCGTCTCACCGCACGACCCGAATCGCGACAACCTGCCGTTCTGCCCGGTCACCGCGTCCGACGACCAGTTCGACCGCGTACTCTCCGTCGGTGAGCGGTGCGAGGTTCAGATCGGCGGCGATGGAGGTTCGGCCGTCGGCTTCGCGCTCGGTGAGGTTCACGGGCACCGCGAGCGGCTTGCCGTCCCGGCCGAGCAACCGCGCCTCCCGCCGGTCCGGCTCCGCCAGGCGCGCCCACTCGATGTGGACGCGCTCGGTCCGCCGGAACAGAAAGTCGGCCACGGGCATGAGCGGCGACCGCGGCGACGGCGTGGCGCGATAGACCACTGGCGGCCCGGCCAGCGTATTCGGCGACGTCCCGATCGCGACACTGTCCTGCCGGCGCTCGCGGCCCGCACCGGCGGTGATGTTCGCGCGCCACGGTCCGGCCGAGTCGCTCGGCACCAGCACGCGCACGATGGTTCCTCGGGTCCCGGGCGGGACGGCGCCCTCGCCACGGCCCAGGACGGTGCCCTCGGCCCCGACAATCTCCACGCGCACGGGCGTCTCGGCACGCGCCGCGAGCGCCTGGGCCGCCGTCAGCTCCACCACGACCGACGCCTCGCCGGCCGTAGCCACGCCGTAGGTGTGCATGGGGGCCTCCGTCCGGATGCGGGCCAGCACCCCGAAGGCCGCCTCGAGGGCTTCGGCGGTCTCATCAACCGAGACGGGCGTGGCGACGGGCGCCGCGTCGGCCGTCGCCGCCCGGTAGCCGCGCCGCGCCCGCACCTCGAGACCCGGCTGCTTGACGTTGACGCGAATGGTCCGATACTGCCCGTCCGGCTCGGGATTGGTCGAGACGTACCCGATCAGGTAGTACGCCGACAGGTCCTCGGCAATGCGCTCGAGGCCGGTCGTGATGTCGTTCGTGTTCACGACCGCAAACGCGTCCGTGCCAGCCCCGAGTTCCTGCAGACCCTCGACACGCTGGCGCATCCTGACGCGATGACGCTCCGCCAGCGCACCCGGCCCGGCCCCTGCGCTCGTCATCGTCCGGTCAGAGGGGGGCAGGTTGTCCGTCGCCAGGCCTTCCGGATTGATCGGGTAGATGCTGACGCTGCGACGAAGCGCGTCGACGACGAGATCGCGGAGCCGGCGCGGGTTGTCGAGATTGGCCAGCCGCAGCAGTTCCTGCTGGCAGTCCTTGCGATCATTGACCCAGTCGGGCGGCAGCGTCGAGAGCCGGCTGCCCGGGCGCACGTAGAGGTTCGGCTGGGCCGGCGCGCTCACCATCGTCTCCGTCAGGTGCTCTGGCAGAGCCCGGTCCACCGGAAACCAGATCCAGCCGTCGGTCACGACCATCAGGACCGTTCGCGCATTCCTGATCTCACCGAGGTAGTCCACCAGGTCCTCGAGCGCCGAGATGACGCGATCCTCTCGCCGCCGCTCGATCAGCACCTCGCTGTAGAGCCGCTCGGTCGGACCATCGTCGATGTACCACGGGAAGATTCCTGCGGCCGTGATCTTGTTGCTGAAGCACGCGTCGAGGCGTGATTCCATCGGGTCGTACTCGTCGAGTCCCGCCAGCACGCCGCCGCTCATGTCGACCAGCCGGTGCCGATCGCCCCAGGCCCAGTAGTCGCGGAGCTGGTTTTCGATCGAGTCGAGCACGCGGCCGAGCACCAGCTCCGACGCGCGCTCGTGCTGCGTGATCAGGCCGAACAGGTCGTTCGGCCGGATCAGGCGATTGACCGTGTCCATGAGCGGCCGGCGAATCGCGCCCGACCCGAACGACGTCGTGTGCAGCGTGTCGAGGAACGCCACGAACACGCGGTTGCGCGGGTCGGCCGCTGCCTCGAGCATCTCGCGCTGGCTCACTGGATCGCGACGCACGACGTCCACCGGCGCCGGTTCCACGCGGATGAACTCGACCGATTCGATCACCTGAGGCGCGCCATTCTCGAAGACCTCGAAGTCAGCTTGCGTGAGGCCTTCGAGAATCCGGCCGTCGCGGCGCGGATAGACGTCCACGAGCACGAGGTTCACGGCTTCGCGGAACGTCGGGCGCTGCGGCTGTTGGGGAGTGGACTGAAAAGCAAGCGGCGGGATGGCCCACCCGACGCACACCGCCACCGCCAGAAGTCCGGTTCTGAGCCTGATCAGACTCACAAGTCCCCCTGTCGGCGCTGGCAGCCGCAGTCCAGCACCGCCCGCGAACCCTCGGACCTTCGGACCGTCGGACCTTCGGACCGTCAGACCTTTACCGCGTCACCCGAATCGCGATCGACCCTCCGCTCGGTCTCGCCGCCACTGCCCACGACCAGCTCGATGGCGTATTCACCGTCGGCGAGCGGCGCGAGGTTCAGGTCGGCGGCCACCGAGACCTCGCCCATCGACTTCACGTTCGGTGACGTTCACCGGCACGGCCAGCGGCTTGCCGTCCCGGCCGAGGAGCCGCGCCTCTCGCCGGTCGAGCTCGGCGAGGCGCGCCCATTCGATGTGGACGCGCTCGGTGCGGCGGAACTGGAAGTCTGCCGCCGGAATGAGCGGCGACCTCGGTGAGGGCGTGGCGCGGAACACGAGCGGAGCCCCCACGAGCACGGCGTCGCCTTCCCCCAGCTCGATGCTGTCCTGGAGACGGTCGCGCCCGGCGCCTACCGTCACCCTCGCCCGCCACGGACCGTCGAGGTCGAACCCGAGCGGCACCTTCACGACCGTCCCTCGCGTCGCCTGCGCAATCTCGCCCGAAGCGCTCCCGACGGCCGTGCCGTCCGCCTTGGTCAGCTCCACCTGAACCGGCGTCGCCGACGAGCTCCTGAGGGCCTGAGTCGGCGTCAGCTCCACGACGATGGCGGCCTGCTGATGCGCGACGACGGCGTAGGTGAAGAGCGGTGCATCGAGGCGGAGGCGCGACAGCACTCCGAAGGCCTCCTCGACAGCGGCGGCCCCCGGCTCGGGCGCGGCGCCAACGACGCGCGCCGACGCCATCTCGGCTTCCGTGGGCGCGAAGTACCCGCGACGCGCGCGCACGCGCACGTCGGGCTGCTTCACATTCACCTCGATGCGCCGGTAGCTGCCGTCGTTCTTCGGGTTCGTCGACGCATACGTCAGGACGTAGTACGCCGAGACGTCATCGACAATCTGCCGGAGCCCGGCATTGAGGTCGTTCGAAATGACGGCGAGGCCATCCGTGTTTTCCGCGAGCGTCAGCAGGGAGTCGGCGCGCTCGCGCACTCGCCCCATGTCCTGCATGAGCGCCCGCTGGCTGTCGAGCACGGCCACGCGCTCGTTCAGGTCGCTGTCGAAGACCTGGAGCCCGCTCGGATTGACCGGATAGAACGTGACGTTCATCTGGTTGGCTTCTCGCAGCAGATCCCGGAATCGCTGCTGATCGTCGAGGGAGAAGAGCCGGATGAACTCGGTGGAACAGTCGTTCGAATTGACGTAGCCGGGAGGCGCCGCCGTCGTCATTCTCCCGCCAACGGCGCCGACGGGCGGCACGCCTCCCCCACCCGTGGCGCCCAGCACCTGCTCGATCGTGGCGCGGTCCTGCTCGAACAGCACCCACCCTTCCGTCAGCACGATGACGGACTTGCGCGACTCGCGGATACCGCCGAGATACCGGATGAGATCCTCGAGATGCGTCAGCACGAGGTCCTCGCGCCGCCGCATCTTCATCAAGTCGACGATGGGTCTGGCCACGGCGCCGTCACGTCCCCAGACTTCCTTACCGGTGTCGGTCGTCTCGTAGCAGGCCGCCAGCGCGTCCTCTTCCGGATCGCGCCGGTTCGAGCCTCGCTCGGCAAGCTCCCACCAGTACTGATTGAGCTGATCTTCGATCGTATCCGTCCGACGGCCGAACGCCAGGATGTTGGCGGGTACGCCGGTCGTGAGGACGGCGAACAGATCGTTCGGCGCCAGCACCCGGTTCAGCAAGTCGACGATGGCCCGTCGCGCGTTGAACGATCCGCCGAGATGGAGGTGGTAGCGATCGATGTAGAGCAGGAACACCCGATTTCGCGAGTCGGCGACCTTCTGGAACATCTCGCGCGTGCTCGTCGGATCGGAGACCGCCGTGGCCGGCGTGGGCTCGATCCGGATGAACTCCATGTTCTGAATCGTCTGGAGCGCGCCGTTTTCGCGGACCTCGAGGTCGGCTGGCGTGAGGCCCTCGAGGATGCGGCCGTCCTTGGTCGGATAGAGATCCACCTCGACGAGGTTCGTGCCTCCCCGGAAGACGGGCTGCTGCTGGGGCGGCGTCTGGGGGGGCTGCCCCTGACGTCCCTGCGACGCTCCCAGCGGCAGGGACAGGACGGCAGCAAGGCAGACGGCCACCGCGGCACCGACGCGTAGCGGCGAACGATTCATCACGCGAAATCTCCTGCAGGCCGGCATCGCTCAGTGTACCACTGGACCGCGACCGAGCTCGGGACTCACAGAGGCTCCGTACCTTCATTGAGGATGCCGAGATACTGGTCGTAGCGGTACACCCGGTCCGTTTCACCAGCGCGACACCTTGGGTAAATCGACTTTAGCTCCGGTCGCAGTAAATAAAGCAGAGCCATGTTCACTTTAGTAAAGACGCACGTCAATCTCGCGAGGAAACGCGCCACAGGGAAGCGAGGCGCGCCGAGATAGACTGGCGGCCAAGCCCATGCCGGCCATCATGTGCACGCGCGCCTTGTGGTCCGCCATTGGCGGCCGCGGTCCTCTCCCGCAGCGTGAGACTGCCGTGGATCGGCGGTGCCGGCTTCAGGCTTGGTGCGCGCGCGAGCTGTTCACGCCCGTTGGGCCGGTCGTCGTGGCGCTGGAAGAAACGACCTACCTGACGCTCGTGTTCCCGCTGTTCCCGTTACCGGACTTCAACGCCGCGTTCGCCGCAGCGCTCGCGAGCCAGCTTTCGGTCCTCGACGTGCCCGAGGCCGCAGTCGAGGCGGAGGTCGAAGCGATAGTCCACCGCGCTCGTTTCGCCAAGAACGACAACCGGAGTCTCCTCGGGTCGGTGAACGACGTCGCCTTCCACGTCATAGCTGAATTGGGCGGCTCCCGCCGGCTGTCGCCCGACGTCATCGAGCGCGCTCAGACTCGCCTGAACGGCATGCCGCACGTCCACCGTGAACCGTCGTTTCCAGACCAGGCCACGACACTGCTCTTTAGGCAGTCGGATTCCATTCAGTAGCGACCACGACGCCGAACGCCTGGCCTGCTCGGGTCCGGGCGTGGCGTCGATCGCCGCCCGACGTTGCGAGCGCCGAGGTCCGCCGAGCGTCAGGCATGCGGCCCGAGGCAAGCGTGCGAGCTGGAGGGCGGCGATCGACGCCACGCCCGGACCCGGCGGACGCCGGACAGTCGTATGACCTACAGGTGACCTATGGAGGGAAGTTGGTCGGGATGACTGGATTCGAACCAGCGACCCCTTGACCCCCAGCGAAAGTGTTCTGCAAATCGCTGACCGGCGCTGAACGACTCCGAGCGCGAAAACACCCGATTCTACTTGCCGATTTCGACGTCGCGTGATTCACTCGTCGTCGTCCGAGGTCGCCGAGTGTCGTCGCCAAGTGACCTATAGGTGACCTAGGAAACCGAGTCAAGGGGTCGTGCACGGCCATGCCCGTCGTCACCTTCACCGCGCGCTTCGTTGAATCGCTCGCACCGCCGAGCTCGGGTCAGTGCGACTACTGGGACCGCGCGCTGCCCGGCTTCGGACTGCGCTTGTCCTTCGGCGGCCGGAAAGCGTGGGTGGTTCGTTACCGCACGAACTCGAGACTCCGGCGGCTCACCCTCGGCCCGTTCCCGACGATCGGCCTGGCGGACGCCAGGGACCGTGCAAGGACTGCTCTGCTGCAGGCCGCGTCCGGCCAGGATCCGGCCGCGGTCAAGCGGGCCGCGAGAAACGCTGAGACCTTCGGAGACCTCGCCGTCGAGTACCTCGCCAGACATGCGAAGGTGAAGAAGCGCACCTGGCGTGAGGACGAGCGCACGCTCAAGGTGGAGCTCCTGCCTTCGTGGAAGCACACGCCGTTGAAAGAGCTGAAACGCCGTGACATCCGGGAGCTCATCCAGCGCATCGCCGAACGGCCGGCGCCGATCATGGCGAACAGGACGCTCGCCATCATTCGCAAGATGCTGAACTTCGCGATCGAGTCGGACTGGCTCGAAGCCAACCCCGCGGCGCTGATCCCGAAGCCAGGGGTCGAGCGAGCCCGCGATCGAGTGCTCACGAGCGACGAGCTGCGCGCGTTCTGGGCGGCAACCGAGCAGGAATCGACAGTCATCCGCGCGTGGCTCCGCCTTCGGCTTCTGACGGCCCAGCGAGGCGGCGAGGTCATCCAGATGCGCTGGTCGGATGTAGATCTCGAGGACAAGTGGTGGACCATTCCGGCCGGGCTGGCGAAGAACAAGCTCGCGCACCGTGTGCCCATCAGCCCGCCGGCCCTGGCGATCCTGCGAGAGCTCAGATCCAAGGCCGGGCCGAACCATGTCTGGGTGTGCAGTCCATCAGGGCTGGACACTCCCGCCATTCACAACGCCAAGAAAGCCGTGGCGCGGATGCGTCGCCGGCTGGGCTTCGACTTCCGTGGGCACGACCTCCGGCGCACCGCGGCCAGCCTCATGACGTCCTCCGGCACGCCACGGCTCGTCGTCGGCAAGATCCTCAACCATGTCGAGACCGGCGTCACGGCCGTCTACGACCGGCATTCCTACGACAAGGAAAAGCGCGAAGCGCTGGACGCCTGGGCGAAACAGCTTCAGCGGATTCTGCGCCGGCGCAGGAGGACAGGCAAGGTGCTGGCGTTTGCCAAGGCCGCGACGAATGGTCGAGCGGAGGTCGAGGCGCAGAGGCCCAACATGGCGGCAGCCGCGGTAACCAAGCCAGAAGAGCACCAAGGCTCGTCGGGTCGAGCCTGGGCTCGTCATTGACGTCCTCGCCGACTGCATTGCGTGTCATCATATCGGCACGGCGCGCGGCTCATTTGGCGCGTTGGGCCGACAAACGAAACGATCTGGAGAGGCGTAGAATCCGGCCATGAGTATCGACGAATTGGAAGCTGAAGTCCTGAAGCTCGGGCCGAAAGCCCGAGCGCGTTTGGCCGCGCGGCTGCTGGACAGTCTCGAGAGCCTCTCAGTTGAAGAGAACGAGCAACTCTGGCTCGAGGAGGCCGAACGCCGGGACGCGGCATGGGATGAGAGTGGCGGAACCGGGCGGCCAGCGGCGGACGTGTTCCGGGACGCGAGCGCGCGGCTTTCGTGAATGGTCGTTTCGTTTCATGAGCTGGCCGAGCGCGAGCTCAACGATGCGGCGCAGTACTACGACCGGGAGCAGCCGGGGTTGGGCGGGGCGTTCATCGCCGACGTACGGCGTTGCACGGACGCGATCCTCGAACACCCAGAGGCCGGACCAGTCATTCGTGGCGGCGTGCGACGTCGCCTGTGTCGGAAGTTTCGCTACGGAGTGCTCTACACGATCCGGCCACGAACGGTTCGAGTTCTAGCCGTCATGAATCTGCGCCGCCATCCCACGTACTGGGTTGGTCGTTCATAACCAGGCGGCCCAACAACGCACTGCACCAGACGGCCGCGGTGCTTGGAACGGTGAGCGGCCGCTGGTGAGCGCTCACGTCAGGCTGCTTGACGGAGAATCGGCATGGACGAATTGGGCTGGCTGATGACCGCGGTTGGCGCAATGTTCGCCGCGCTTGGGCTCATCGCGTTGCTCGGCTTGGTCAGCGGTCTGTCCCGGCACGAGGGACAGGGGCCCCTCCTCTTCGGCTTGGGGTCTATCCTGGCGGCTCTCGCCAGAATTGGCAGCGGTCCTGCCCAGGGTTGGTTGTCGTGGTTGGGCGTCAGCTGTTTCGTGGCAGGAGGGGTTCTTGTGTGGCGAAGCGGCCGGCGGATGAACTCGGCCCGGCGACAGCCGAGGGCTGGTTCTCCCCGATGAGCGCCAGCCTCCGCTCGCGCTGACCATTCGGTTGATTAGCGGGAGCGGTGACCCGCGGCGTTACGGCTGAAGCGCTGATCGTTAGCCCGACAGGGCGGGAGCTGGTGGTGGGCTTGGTCCGATACGTCATGGCCGCACTCGGTTGCTCACTACTGGCCGTCAGTTCGGTTGTCTCCGGCCAGGCGCCCGTGCAGCTCGAGTTACTGACGGTGCCGCCGCGGCTGCTACCCGTCGGGTGCCGGCTTGCCCCCGTCCTTCGAGCACCGGGCGAGAGGCCATTCGTCGCATCTCCCGGGGTGCGAGAGAACCCCTGGATTGGTGCGGGATCTACTGCAGCCATAATTCGGGAGTACGTGGACGGCCCACCGCTGAAGTCCGACGACACGTCTGGACGGGATCGGCTTGAACAACTCGCAGTTGGCGTCATCGGCGCCTATCGGGCGGTCTACATCGACGCGGCTGGTGCCGAGATCGACGTGTTCGCCGTGCTCTTCGACGACCCCACGTTGACGTCTTCGGCTGCCTTAAGTCGCCTCGGCAATCGGCCCGGTCGGATCATCGTGTTTGGGGCCACAGCGGTGGTCGTGCTGCCGGGGAGAGGTGGGGATTGTTTTCGGGCGGTAGCCGATCACATCGCTTCAATTCAGCAGGGACACGGATCAGGTACTCGTTGACGACGCCGTTGCGGGTGAGGCGCTGGACGTTCCGTGGCCTGGATCAGCAATATGACGAACAGGAGGGATCCTGACGACACGCCAATGGCCGCCGTGGTGGAGGTGGGAGCTCGAGTTGAGCGCCCATCTGCTCAAACGAATGGAAGACCGCCAGTTCGATGAGCTCGACCTCCGTCGCATGCTTGGACACGCCAGCGGTCACCGAGCCGATGTTCTCGAGGGCCGGTTTGCCATCCAGGCTCGACATGGCGACCGGGGCTGGGAGGTAATCGTCGAGCCAGATGAACTCCGGCAGCTTCTCGTCGTGATTACGGCGTATCCTGTGGACTAGGGAGGACCATGAAGGAGCCCTATCTGGAAGTAACGTTTCGGCATGGCCGACCAATGGCCGCGTACTACTATCTGCCGCGGGAAGCGAGTCAGAGAAGTGCGAGGACTCGTCGGGTCGAACCTGGTCTTGTCATCGACTTCACCGCCGACGGACAGGCGATCGGGATCGAGATTACGGCGCCCGCCAAGGTGTCCTTGGCCGCGCTGAATGCCGTGCTCACGGAACTAGGGCATGCGCCGGCCAGCGAGGCTGATCTCGCCCCCATGCTCGCTGCCTGACGATGGGAATGAAGGCGGTAAACCATCCTGCCTTGGGGACGGCGGCCCTAAGGGCCGAGATGCAATGTCGGGTAATGCGTGCAACCCCCGACATTTCGTAATACTCCGTCGTTAGCAAACGTCGGCAGTTAGGCCCAAGTTCCGACGTTTAGATCACAAGCTCCCCGGCCATCGCTAGTGGCTGGCCCCGCACGGCGCGCAGGCCACGTCCAGGGCGGCGAAGCCGCCGAGCGGAGCGAGGGAACCCTGGACGCGGCCGAGCACCGTGCTTCAATCGAACGTCGATGGCCGGAGGGTCACTCTTTCGGTGCGTTGAACTTCATCAGGACGTCGAACTGCCGCCGCTCGGCCGGGGTCATCGTGATGACGCGCTGGGCGACAAAGTCCAAGAGCTCCACACGGGCGCGCAAGGCGGCGAGCTCGGCGTCATAGGGCCGCTTGGCCCACACCCAGCCCGCGCCGAAGGCCATGGCCGACGCGAGCGCGAACGCGACCGCCACGAACCATCGACGCCAGACTCCGGGCCAGAACCTGGCGAGCTCCGCCTCGCGGAGGCGCCGGAGCTCCGCAAGTGTCTGCTCCGCCTTCGTCAGCCACCGCTCCTCATCGCGCAGCAGCTCGCGCAGGGCATCGTTCTGGACAAGGCGCTGAACCCGGGTTTCGAGGGAAAGCACCAGACCGGTGATCTCGACGAGCCGAGCGTGGACGCGATCCGCAGCTTTCCGTTGCGCCCGAAACGCATCCAGGGCATTCGCCATGTCTATCTCCCCCAGGACCGATCATCGGAGCGACCCTCGAACGAGGAGTGCGAATAGTCCCTCGCCTCGGGTTCGCGCTCCTCGTCCGTGAATCCGTCCCGCAAGAGCGCGGCCCTCGCGGCCTCGAGGGCTGCGATCTGGCCGTCCAGTTCCTCGACGGCCATTGCCTCGTCCGCTCGAGTGGCCGCGTCGCCAAGGCGCTCGTGGTCCTGCCCCCGGCCGACGATATGCGCGGCAGCCGGACCGAAGTGCTCCCCCGGCTCACGATCAAGTCCCTGCCGTTCGTAGCTTCGGTGGTCCACGCGCTCGGACCGTCCCGCGCGTTCGAGGGCTTCGTTCGTGAGCTGCGCCCATCGCTCTCGGGCGTTCTCGACCCACGCAGGCCCGTGAAACGTCCGGCTCTTCGCCGCCCCGCCCCCGGCCGGGTCATCGGGATTGGCCCGGCGGAACCACTGGTCGGGCGACCGGTCGATGCCGTCGTTCTGCCGCTCCGAGAACATGATGTGCGCATGTGGATTGTGCTCGTTGCCTTCCTCGTCGCGGCCCTCATGGATCGCGAGCGTATAGGGCAGACGCTCGTCGTCGGTGAGCTCGTGCGCGAAGGCACGCGCCAGTTCGATCTGGTCTTCCAGCGGAAGATCGCGCGGCAAGGCAAAGTCTCCGCTGACGTAGAGGCGGCCGTTGGCACGCTCGTACGTGTCCGCCGCGTCCCAGAACGCGGCCGCATCGCCCTCCGCCCAGGACGGGATATGACCCGACTCCGTGTAGACGGCAGCATCGAGCTCCTCTCCGCCGTACTCGTTCTCGCGGGTCACGTAGTCGTGCGCTGACTTCGCGCACGCGCCGCCCGCGCGCGAGCCCGATCGGAACGAGACGTGATAGAAGCTGCCGCCACTCCCGGCACGGCCTCCGCCGGCGCCACCGAGTCTTAGATCGTCCACGCTCATCTCGTCACGCTCACGCGGCCACAGGCGCACCGCGGGCGTTTCGCAGAAACGCCAAAGTGCGCCTGTGGCCGAAAACCACACGGCGCAGGACGCCGCCCGCCGCCACCGCGCCCGCGTTTCGACGGTCGTCGTCAGTGGTTGCGGCCACAGGCACGACACTGATCGGCGGGCGGTGTTACTGCCGGCGCTTCGGCGCCAGGTCGAATGCGGTTCGGTCTGCCGGGCGCTCGAGACGACTGTCGAGCCACCGGGACAGGTCAGCACGGGTGCGGAGAGCCGGCACGCCCTCGTGGTCCAACGCGGCCAGCACGGTCCCGCCGATGACGATCTTCCGGCGCGTGTCTCGCTTCCGTTCGGCCCGGCTCGCTCGGGCCACCAGCCGGTCCCGCTCGGCCCTCAGCCGCGCCAGGCGCTCGTCGAGGAGCTGAAGCCGAGCGTGGACCTTCTCGGAGGAGGCCACCGTCATGGCCGCTGCCTCCCGCGGCGCGCGACTGGTCGGCTCACGCCGGCGGGCACGGCTTGCCCGCGATGGTCCTGCCCGGCCTTCGAGCGAATCCACGCGGTCACCTCGCCCTCGAGCCAGGCCACGGCGTTCCGTGAGATTCGGCGGTGGCGCGGGAAGTTGCCCTGCCGCTCGAGTCGCCAGATCGTCGAGCGCGACAGGCCCGTGCGGTTGCGCACCGCCGGAAACCTGAGGAGCCTCGGCGGCTGCCCCACCCCATCGGCTGGCCGCTCGGTGAAGGTCGTCGGCGGCCGGTTGTCGTCGGTCGGTTCGCTAGCCATCTGTCCCTCCCTGGACAGGCGTCACGTCCCGCGTGCTCGGCATGCCGCAAGCCGGACGTCCAGTCCTATTGGGATCAGACCGATTTCGTTGCAATGGTTACATCGGGGCTCTGATGCCCCGGGGGTAGACTGCGCCTGTGCCAGCGGTCATGTGCACCAAGGCGCTCTGGTCGGCCATCGGCGGCCGCGGCCCTCTGCCAAAGCGCGACGGGGTCCTGGAGCGCGCCTGCAGGCTCCAGGCCTGGTCGGCGCGCGAGCTATTCACGCCGATCGGACCCGTCGTCGTCGCGTTGGAGGAAGCGACCTATCTCACGTTGGTTTTTCCGCTTCTGACCCTGCCCGACTTTAAGGAAGCATTCGCAGAGTCACTCGATGCCCAGCTCACGGCTCTCGGCGTGCCGCATGAGGCGATCGCCAACGAGACAGCCGCGCTTCTGCACCGGCCACGGTTTGCCAAGAACGACAATCGCAGCCTGCTCGGCTCGGTGAATGACGTCGCGTTCCACGCCTTGGTCAGGCTCGAGGGGTCGCGCCGCCTCACGCTCGACGCGCTCAGGCGCGTCCAGGCTGGACTCAACGGCATGCCACACGTCAACCGAGAGCCTTCGTTCCCAGATCAGGCCACGACGCTGCTCTTCAGCGGATCGGGTTCCGTTCAATAGCAGGCGCGACGAGGGAACGCCATGACCGCCTCGGGGTGGCACGGCGCCGATCGCCGCTACAGCCGAAGCCAACGGAGCACGTCGCCTCGGCGAACGACCCTGGCGGGTCCGGCCGCAGCGAGCAGCCCCGTGACCAGCACGACTGACGTCGCCAGGAGAGCGGCCGTTCCGCTGAGAGCTGGCACACCGAACAGATGCTCGCTGTAGCGCTGTCCGACGGCAGCGCCGAGAAAACAGCCCAGCACGGCGGCGGCCGCACTCAGTGCCACCACTCGCGCAAGCAGCCACCACGTCAGCGCAGAAGGACCGGCTCCAAGCGCTGCCCGAACCGCGATCTCACTCATTCTCAGCCGGATATCCTCATTCGTCGCTCCAGCGATGCCAAGTGCGACAATCGGCAACGTCAGAATGACAATAACGCCCAAGACCAGTGAGCGCGCGCGATACGGCATCCGAGCCCGGCGCGCCGCGTCCTCGACATCGATGACGTGAAACGTCGCCTGCGCCCCCCAGATGTCGTGAAGTCCGGTGCGAATTCGGTGCTCGGCCAACACCCTGTCGCTCACACGCACAAGGGTAAGGTAAGAGGCGCTCTCGGCTGAGGCGAGGACGTAGTACCCGGCGTCTGGAACCTCATCCGGGACGGTTCTCACGCTTTGGACAATGCCGACCACGCGATACTGTCGAGTCGGGGAGTCTTGCAGCACCTGGCCAACGACTGGTCCGAAACGTCGGAGACGGGCACCGAGGCGATCGTTGACCATCACCAGCCCAATGCCGTCCACTCCGGCACGCGAGGTAACGATCGACTCAGTGGGCTGATAGCCCTCCACAATCGGGATTCCCATGACCTTGAAGTAGTCAGAACGCACTCGGTCGATCAACCTCGCCGCGATCGGTCGGCGACTGTCGTCAGCAAGAGCAATGAGATCACTAGGAGCGCCGTCGTACGCGGGCGCGACTGGCACGGCATTCGAACCCGAGACACCCGCGACGCCTGCGAGGCTCTCGAGAAGTCGGACGGACTCCAGCACACGCTGCCTTCGCAGCGCGCGAGCATCGGCCTCTTCGTCGGGTGCGATACCGACAAGAGGATCGTCATAGGGCAAGCGGATTGCCAGGAGACCCTGTGGCTCGAACCCGAGATCCACGCGTCGCACGCTCATGAAGCTGGCGAGCGTCAAGAGCGCGACGTAGACCAGAGCGGTTGTCAGGGCCACGTGTGAAAGTGAAAGGACGTCGCGCAGGCGGCGGGTTGGGGTCACGCGCGTACCGAATCGGTCGACGGCGGCCGGCGCGACGGTCCATTGCCACCGCCACATCAGGACCGGAATGAGCGTCCAGACAGTCGCGCAGGACAGGGCAAGTGCGAGGCCAAAGCCAAAGGCACGAAAGTCCGGCTCGACATGCTGGCCTGCCATCATTTCCGGCGGCAGCAGCCAGACGACCAGCGAGACCAGAGCCGGTGCTATCGACCACCCCACGAGGAGCACTGCGGCGGCGAGAATGCCCGCCTCAGCCGCTCGTTCTTGCACCAGACGGCCAGCAGTTGCCCCCAAGGCCTGGCGTATCCACGCCTCGTCGGCGCGGTTCGCCGTATCGGTGTAGACAAAGCGTGCGACCTGGACAGTGGCGACCACCATCAACAGCAGCGTGGCTGCCAGGAGGATGCCGAAGGCCCAGGCTTCGGTCGGACGCATGTGAGCTCGCAGCGATGTGACCCGCAGGTACGGAAGCTCGGCGCGAAGCGTCTCAATCGAAGAGCCGGCGGAAAGCCTCGCATAGCTGGGAACGTCGAACGACCGACGGATCGCCCGCCAGGTCCAGAAGTTGGATCCACCGGGGAAGTCGAAGCCGTCCGGCATGACACCTATCACCCGCCAGCGCTCGCCCCGTCGGCTGCCAGGTAGCTCGAGCGTTTGTTCAGTGATTGCGGGATCGGCCCCGAACTGATTCCGCCAGAGCGAGTAGCTCAGCAGTACGGCGCGTGGCCGCTGGTTCGTATCCAGGGCGCTGAGCGGTCGGCCCAAGATGGGCCTCACGTTCAACAGGTCGAACAAGACGGGAGTCACAGCCGCTGCGCGAACTCCCCGGCTGACGACCGTGTCACTTGCCTCGTCGAACAGGTTGCCGAGCGTCACATGCGTGATGGCCTCGAGAGAGGTCGTCGCCGCCAGGGATCGCTGGGTCTCAACCAGCGCCTCAGGGACGCTCCGATTCGGTGGTATCGCGGCCAGGTTCATCTCGAGGTGAACGATGCGGTCGCTGTTCGGATAGGGCAGTGGCCGGAACAACAGACCGTCGTACAAGGAGAACAGCGCTATGGCCGCTCCCATCGCAAGACCGACGGTCACCGCCACGCCTGTCGAAACGCCCCACCGGCGTTGCAGCCGTCTCGCCGCGTAACGAAGCATGT
>CAVVWN010000009.1:0-136394 GCA_963752045.1 uncultured Acidobacteriota bacterium
GGCGCGGCGAGGTGAAGCCGCTGGACGCAAGAGCAATCGACTTGATCCCGATCGGACGGCCTAGCGCCGCGCCAGCACGATCCGGTCGGTGACCCGCGCCGGCCCTTGCGACACGACGCCCGGGTCTGGCGCGCGTTCCAGGTCGAAGCCAGGTGCATCGAGCGCGACGGCGGTCGCGTCGTCCAGGTGATGTCTTTGCCGAATCCTGACACTTGCGCCACCAACGCTGGACGCCCGTGCGTGAGAATATGTGGCCGGATCTCACCGCATGCCCGCGCCGCGCGACCGGTCCGCCGCTCGTCGTCTGCTCCTGTGGTTTGCCGTCGCCACGGTTCTGCCGACGCTCGCGCTCGTGTGGCTGGGCTGGACCCTCGTCCAGCAGGGGCGCGGGGAAGAGCGGACGCGGGCGGCCGAGCGGGCCGCCGCGGCGCTCGAGCGCGTCCTCGTCGAGCTCGGTGACACGCTCGGTCGCGCGGCCACATCCGGCTCAGGACCGCCGGAAGCGGTTACCGACGCCGCCATCATCGTGATGAACGGGTCCGGCCTCGTCGCGCGGTCGGGCATTCGGCTTCCGTTCTATCCGGCAGCTCCGCCGACACCCGACGTCGACGCCGAATTCGTCGAGGCCTCCAGGCTCGAGCTTCGCGACGGCAATCTTCCGGCCGCGACGGTCGAGTTGACCGCGCTTGCCGCATCTCCATCAGTTCATGTTCGAGCCGAGGCCCTGCTGCGGTTGGCGCGCGTGGTTGCCAGGCGCGGCGAGCCCGAGCGCGCGCTGGCGACACTCGAGGAACTGGAGAAGCTCGACGCCGCCGTGGCGGGCGGCGTGCCGGCTGGACTGGCAGCGAGGCGCCGACGTGTCGTCCTGCTGCAAGATCTCGGCCGGACCGACGAGGCTGGTCGCGAGGCTGCCGGCCTCGCAGTGGATCTGGCATCCGGACGCTGGGTCGTGACCTATCCGCAGTACGAAGCGACACGACAGTTCGTCGCCGAGGTGAAGGGCGGCGAGCTTTCCGAGCCCGACGCCGAGACCTCGGCTCTCGCCGAGGCGGCAGGCCGATTGGGGCAGCTGTCTCAGACAGGCGCGTCGACCCGGCCGGGCGAGAAGACGACGGAGGTCGTGCGCGTCGGCGAGATGTCAGTGCTGGTGCTCGATGATCAGGCGTCCGAGCGGCACGCCCTGATCGTCGTCGGGCCGCAGTCGCTGGAGCGGCTGTGGCAGGCCGCGCGGCAAGACGGCGGTGCAGCCGCGTTCGACTTCGCGCTGAGCGATGTGAGCGGCCGCCCGGTGCTTGGGCGCGTGGACGGGTCAGCGGCCGCCGAGACGACGCTGGCACCAAGGTTCACCGATCTGCCGTGGGTCGTGCACGCGATGGACCGGTCGGGCAGCGGCCTCGCCTCGCTCTCAGGGCGCTCGCGTCTCATGCTGGTCGGCGTCGGCATCATGATCGTCGTGGTGCTCGTGAGCGGCTACGTCCTCAACCGGTCCATCTCTCGCGAGATTCAAGTGGCGCGGCTGCAGTCGGACTTCGTCGCCGCCGTGTCACACGAGTTCCGCACGCCGCTCACGACGATCCGGCAGTTGTCGGAGATGCTGGCGGGCGCCCGCGTGTCGAGCGACGAGCGGCGACGCCAGTTCTACGACACGCTCGTGGCCGAGAGCGAGCGCCTGCGGCGCATGGTCGAGGCGCTCCTCGACTTCGGCAAGATGCAGTCGGGCCGTCTGCGTTACGAGTTCACCCCGGTGGACGTGCCGGCACTCGTCAGTGAAGTCGCCGCGTCGGTCGAAGCCGAGTCACCGGGCCGCCGCGTGGAGTTCGAGGCTGCCGGCGTCGTCACACCTGCACGCGGGGACCGCGAGGCCCTGTCGCGTGTGTTCAGGAACCTCATCGAAAACGCCGTGAAGTACTCGCCCGGCGAGCCGGCTGTCTGGGTGGAGGTGTCGAACGGCGACGGCCGGGTGCGCGTCAGCGTCCGCGACCGCGGCCTGGGCATCCCGCTCGGCGAGCAGCGACGGATCTTCGATACCTTCGTCCGAGGATCGGCGGCCCTGTCGGCCGGCATCAAGGGCACCGGCATCGGCTTGGCGATGGCGGCGCAGATCGTCGAGGCGCACGGGGGCGAGCTTCAGGTGGAAAGCGCGCCGGGGAAGGGGAGCGTGTTCACGGTCGTGCTGCCGGCTGAACCTGGGTGTGCGAGCGAGCAGGGGCGAGTGAGCCACACGAACGGAGCGGGGCGGCGGGCCCCCGCGAGTGAGTGTGTCGGGGGGAGCGGCGGGGCGAAGCCCCCCGAATGAAGAAGATGCCACGCATTCTCATCGTCGAAGACGAGCCCGGTATCGCCCTCGGCCTCGAGGAAGATCTGACGATCGAGGGCTACGACGTCGAGACCGTCGCCGACGGCCAGACCGCCGTGGACCGCGGCCGTCGCGAGTCGTTCGATCTCATCCTGCTCGACGTGATGCTGCCCGGGAAGGACGGCTTCCAGGTGTGCCGCGAGTTGCGCAAGAGCGGTGTCACCACGCCGATCATCCTGCTGACGGCGCGCGCTCAGGAGGCCGAGAAGGTGCTCGGCCTCCAGCTCGGTGCCGACGACTACGTGACGAAGCCGTTCAGTCCGCTCGAGCTGCGCGCGCGCATCGAGGCGGTGCTGCGGCGGGCGGGCGCGCGGTCGAGCCCGGACGTCTACACGTTCGGCGATGCGACTGTCGACTTCGCGCGATGCGAGCTTCGTCGAGGTGAGGATCGCGTCGACCTCACGGCCGTCGAGTTCAAGCTGCTTTCGGCGTTCGTCGCCGCCCGGGGCCGCGTGCTCAGCCGGCGCCAGCTCCTCGACGACGTGTGGGCCGACGCGCACACGGGCGACCGCGTCGTGGACACGCACGTGTCGAACCTGCGCAAGAAAATCGAGCCAGACCCGGCCGAGCCCCGGTATCTCGTCAGCGTTCGCGGTCTGGGGTACCGCTTCGATGGCTGACATCGCACGCTTCCTTTGCCGACTCTTGACGCTCGCGCCAACGAGCCTGAAACCAGCGACGCTACGCTGCCCTCGGAGGCTCACATGACCAGATTCCGAGTCGCGCTCGTCGTGCTGATTGCGGCCGTCATCACCGTGCCGACCGGCGCCCAAAGACGATCCGATGCCGCCGTGCTCCTCGAAGCCGCGCGGCAGAAGGCTGCCATCGACGGAGACCTTCGCGGCGCCATCGACGGGTACCGCCAGGTGATCGAACGGTACGGCGCCGACCATACGGCGGTGGCTACGGCCTGGCTGCGCATGGCCGATCTGTACGAAACGCTCGGTAACACGGCCGAGACGACGAAAGCGCTCGAGCGCGTGCTCGCGCTGGGCGACCAGCCAGAGGCCGTGGCCGTGGCGAGGGAACGGCTCGGTGCCGGGCAGCCACAGGCTGACCGACCTGGCCGGACCGTCATCGTCAACAGTCGCACGCTGAACGTCGAGTACCCGGCGGTGTCGGCCGACGGACGCTATCTGGCGTTCACCGACTATGTGAACGCGAACAGCAACCTGATGGTTCGCGATCTCGCGACTGGGATCGACCGGCAGGTGACAACCGACGCCGAAGCGCCGGGGAAGGAAGTCACGGAGAAGGCATTCTCACGTGATGGTCGACATGTCGCCTACTTGTTCAATTATTCGGAGCTGCGTCTGGTCGATCTGGCCGCCGGCAACCGTGCCGAACCCCGGGTACTGCTGAAGGACGAGGCTATCGGGTACATCAGACCCTACGACTGGTCAGCTGACGGCAAGCGAATCGCAGTCCAGGCCTCGACGCGGCAGAATGCCGACGCCATCGGCTACGTCTCAGTGGACGACGGCCAGTTCCATGCCGTCCGAACGCTCGACTGGCGGGGCAGCAGCAGGGTCTCGATCTCCCCCGACGGCGCTTATCTGGCCTACGACCGGCGGCCCGACGACAACAGCGAGCCGGACGTGTACGTCGTCTCGTCCGACGGCACAGCAGAGGTGCCGGTTGCGCGCACGGACGGCAGGGACGCCGTCGTCGGCTGGTCGGCAGACGGCCGTAGCCTCGTGTTCACGAGCGATCGCGACGGCAACAACAGCCTGTTTGCTCAGCCCATGCGGGCCGGCCGGCCGAACGGCCGCGCGACGCTGCTTCGCAAGGACGTCGCGCTGCAGCCCGTGGGCATCACCACGTCGGGCGACGTCTTCTTCGAGGTCGACCCGAGCACTTCCGGGATCTACCTGGCGCCAGCCGATCTGACGGTCGGCAAACTGGCAGGACCGCTGTCGAAACCGATCAATGGCGAGCGGCCAGCCTGGTCGCCTGACGGTACCGCGCTCGCCTACGCCAACATGGGCACGACGAGACGACGCAACGTGATCGCGATTCGAACGCTGCGGGACGGAAAGACGCGCGAGTTCGCGCTGAAGGACCTGACCTACGTGCAGGGGTTCGAGTGGACGGCCGACGGCCGGGCGATCATTGCCAAGGGACAGGATCGACAGGGTCGTCCCGGGCTCTTCCGAATCGACGCGCGGACTGGTGAAGTGGCCACCATCATTCTGCAGCCGGGGCAGCCTCGGGCGGAGACGTTCGGGCAGGCGATGGCGTGGGGTGGCAACTCGTTTGCGTACCTCCGAATCCGAACCAACCAACCCGGCCGCGCGCCCGGCATCCGCGAGGCTGGCCCGGACGCACCCAAGTTGGTGGAGCGAGATCTCACAAGCGGTGAGGAGCGCCGGCTATTCGACTTCTCGAACGAGCCGTGGGCCACGTTTGGCCTGAGCGCTTCACCGGATCGCCGGTTTCTGGCCGCGCGCAGTCCCGGCCAGGGCGAATTCGCTCCCGGCTTGTATCGCCGGGATCCGACCTCCTTCGTCGTCCTCCACACGCTGGCAACCGGCGAGTCGCGCCGGATCTGGACCGCGCCGTTCGGCCAGGCCTTCAGCGGATCGATCGAGTGGCTGCCCGACAGCAGCGGCTTCATCGTCGTGAAGCTGCTGGAGCAGGGGGCCGGGCGTCGCGAGGCATGGGTCGTGCCTGTCGACGGCAGCGAACCGCGCAAGCTCGACCTCGGTATTCAGAACCTGCTGTCGCCTGGCGTCAGGGTCAGCCCGGACGGCAGAAGCCTGGCCATCCTCGCGGGGGACCCACGTGATGATGAGGTGCAGGTGTACGAGCGCCTCGTTCCCGGCTCGCGTCGCTAGATAACGAGTGGGCCATGACAAAGCGCGCCCTGTTTCTTTCGGCCGCCATGCTCATCAGTGCCTGTGCATCGGGACCGGTCCTCGGACCGGTCCCGCTCGGCCTCGACCTGTACACGCCCGTGCCTTCAGGCAACGCGCTGACCGCCGACAAGGTCCGTCTCGGCCGCAGGTTGTTTCACGACACGCGTCTGTCTGACGACGGGTCGCTTTCCTGTGCGAGCTGCCACGACCCGGAGCGCGCGTTCTCGCAGGCGAGGCCGGTTGCCGTTGGCGTTCATGGTCGCGAGGGCACGCGAAACGCTCCTGCCCTCATCAACCGAGCCTGGGGCCACAGCTTCTTCTGGGACGGCCGCACGGCGTCACTGGAAGATCAGGTGCTTCGGCCGATCGAAGATCCGAACGAGCTGGGGTCATCCGCGGAGGATGCGGCTCGGCGCGTGGGACTGTCGCCGGAGGAGCTGTCTGCGGCACTGGCGAGCTACGTGCGCACGATCCGCTCCGGTGATTCCGCATTCGATCGCTTCGCCCACGGCGACGAGTCGGCGCTGTCGGCCGAGGCCAGAGCCGGGCTCCGGCTCTTTCGCAATCGGGCCCGCTGCACGCAGTGTCACGTTGGACCGCTCTTCACTGACGAGCTGTTCCACAATACCGGCGTGGCGTGGTTCTCGGACGCCAAGCGGTTCCGGGACGACGGGCGATTCATGGTTACCGGCCGAGAGAAGGATCGTGGCGCGTTCAAGACGCCCACGCTCCGCGAGGTCGCTCGCACGGCGCCCTACATGCACGACGGCAGCCTCGCGACGCTCGAAGCTGTCGTGGACTTCTACGACGCCGGAGGCCGGCCGAACCCGAACCTCGACGCCGGCGTGCGGCCGCTCGGCCTGACGCCGGAAGAGAAGCGCGCGCTCGTCGCGTTTCTCGAGAGTCTGTCTGGAACCATACAGGAGGGTCCCGCGCGATGACGCGAGTTGGATGTGCGCATTTCGGTCTGCTGCTGGCCTGGTCGCTTGCCTGGCCGGGTTCGGCTCTCGCGCAGGAGCGTTTTGCCTGCACCGAGGTGCTGGGTTTCTCGCAGTCGATGCAGTGGTACAGCGGCGCGAGCGCCGCCGGTCCGGGCGCCGTCGACAGCGGGCGAGGACGGGCCGGAGGCCGAATGAACCGGCCGGTCGGCGATTTCCTGCCGGGCTGGCAGGCGCGATTCACGGGCGGGGCCTCGGTCGAACGCTGGGTCGATCCTGACTACACAGGCTGGACGGGCGTGGCGGTGAGCCCATCCCGTTGCGAACAGGCCGCCGTCGACCGCGTCCTCTTCCAGGTGTCAGGCGCGGCGCGAGACGTCGACGAGTGGGCGTCGGACGTCCGAAAGGTCGTCGCGCTGATTCGGCAGAAGTACCCGAAGGTCCGCGAGATCCTCCTGATGCCCGTCGTCGGCGCACCCGAGGGTCAATGTCAGAACATCCGTGCCGCAGCCAACTACCCGGCCATCGTCGCAGCCATCAGGCAGGTGGCTGGGACGGGCATCGTGCGGGCCGGTGTGGCGCCAGTCGTGACCGACTGCTCGTGGTTTGCGGACGGGATGGGGCACCTGACGGCGGACGCATCAGCCGCGATCAAAGAGCAACTGCAGGATCACTATCGACAGCGGTGAACCAGGCCCTTGCGCGGCGATCCCGGCGCAGGCATCATGACGGCTCGGACTCGATGAGGAGGACCGCCGTGAGACACATGCTGGTCGCCGCAGCCGCATTCGTTCTGTCCGCGGGCCTGGGTGCCGCCCAGGCGCAGCAGGCAAGTCGTCCTCCGGCAGTCGTGTCGCCGGAAGTCGGCGCCGACCTGCGGGTCGTCTTCCGCATCTACGCGCCGAATGCCGAGACCGTCGTCATCAACGCGAGTGACATTCCAGCCGAGAGCCTTGGCGCGCCGGCAACCGCGCCGGCTCAGGCGGGCCGGGGCCGGCTCGTGTTCGCGAAGCGCGACAACGGCGTGTGGGAGGCCACGACGAATCCGGTTCCGCCTGGCGCGTACCGCTACGTGTTCGTCGTGGACGGCGTGCGGACGATTGACCCAGTCAACACGCGCCTGAGCGAATCGAACACGGCGACGTGGAGCTGGTTCGACGTGCCGGGTCTCGCGGAGGCCGATCTGGCCGACGTGCCGCACGGCGCGGTGGCCGAGGTCTTCTACTCGTCGTCCGTCCTGGGCCTGACCCGACGGATGCACGTCTACACGCCGCCCGGCTACGAACGGGATTCCCGGAAGTACCCCGTCTTCTATCTCCTCCACGGTGCCGGCGACTCCGACGATGCCTGGACGAGCGTGGGACGGGCGGGCGTGATTCTCGACAACCTGATCGCCAGCCGGAAGGCCATGCCGATGATCGTCGTGATGCCGGCCGGGCACCAGCCGGCCGCGGCTTCGTCGGCACGCGGGGCGGCGGCCGCTCAGGCGGCGCCCGCGGTCAACCCGTTCACGCGGGAGTTCGTCGACGACATCGTGCCGTACGTCGAGAGCCACTATCGGATCGCGGACGGCCGCGACGAGCGGGCCATCGCGGGCCTGTCGATGGGTGGAAGCCAGACGCTCGACATCGCGTTCCGGCATCTAGGTCGGTTTGCGTACATCGGTGTGTTCAGCTCCGGAGCCGTGCTCGGCGGCGGCAGACGCGGCGCCGCTGGAGACGCACCGGCGTCACCGATCCTCGACTGGGAGGCCGCTCATGTGGTCGATCTCGACAACCCAAGGCTCAAGAAGGGCACGCGGCTCGTGTGGCTGGCAACGGGCGTCGACGATCGGCTGATCGCGAACACGCGCGCCACGGTCGAGATCCTGCAGAAGCACGGCTTCACGCCGGAGCTCAAAGAGACCGCCGGCGGGCACACGTGGCTCAACTGGCGCGACTACCTGATCGAGTTCGCGCCGCGCCTGTTCAGATAGGCGCAAGGCGCAGCTTCGAGCAGCTGCCGAGATCAACCCGGCACCACCTCCACCGCATGTTCCCGGTGCCCGCGCCGCACGCGATAGGCCCGGAAGTCGCGCCGGTCGAGCGTGAAGACCCGCTGCGTCCTCAGCGACTCGGCGGCGACGATGAGCGATGCGTCGGCAAGATCCATGGGATGGTCGGCGTAGCGGTCCATCAGCTCGAAGGCACGAGCGAGGAGCGACGCGTCGAGCCACCATATCGAGAGCCCGCCCTTGCTGATGAACGTCCGGAGCGCTGCCGATCCCTGGCTGCCGGGGTCGAGGATGTGAAACGCCTCGGTCAGAACCGGGACCGTCGTCTGCAGACGTCCGCGAATCGCCTTGAGTGCCTGGACGCAACGCTCGTGCTCGCCGTCCCTGGGGTCGAAGAGCGCGACGAGCGGCCCCGTGTCGACGAGCGTCGTCATCCGCGCCGGTGCTTGCGGTCGAGCACGGCACGAACGCCGGCCCGGGTGTCGGTGGACGGCGCGATCGCGTAGCCGCCGGGCCCAAGGTCGAGCTCGGAGAAGATGGCGAACGGCGCGCCGCCGGCTTCGAGGCTCAGCTTCTCCTGCAGGGCACGCAACCCCTGTTTGAGGACCTCGGAGATGGGGAGGCCGGTCGTGCGCCGCACCTCCTGCAGGACGCTTTCGGCTTCCGGATCGAGACGTACGGTGCGAGTGGCCATATGCCGCAGTGTATTACGTAACGTATTACCAATGCAACCTCGAAGTCCGGGGTGCCGATTGGCGGGTGTCAGGGTCGTATCCATGGCCAGGATCGTTGCGAGGACCGTGCCGGATCCGGCTGGCCGAAAAAGCGCAGGCTTCGCGCTCGGGATTGCAGAACTTGCCGCCTTTGAGAGCGGCTCGGGTTGTCGAAGGTGCGATCCCGGCCGCGCATCAGCGGGTATGGGGCCCTTTCCCGCTCTTACCGGTTGAGGTCGTTCGAGCCAGCCCGTAGTTTTTCGCCGTGGCGCGGCCATCCCGGTCGTGCGAAGCTCTGCGGAAAGGAACAGGCGATGGCGGACGAGCGACTCGAGTCGTGGAAGGAAATCGCGGCCTATCTGAAGCGTGACGAAAGCACGGTTCGTCGGTGGGAGCGGGCCGAGGGCCTGCCGGTCCACCGGCACCAGCACCAGGCGCGGAGCAGCGTTTATGCCTTTTCCGCCGAGCTCGACGCGTGGCGGGAAGCGCGGCGGGTGCCCGGGGCCGCCAACCGGAACGAGCGGCCATCGATGGCCGGGACCATCGCGGCCGCCCTGGCGGTCGTCGTGCTCGCCGGCGGTGGGCGGTTCGTCGGGTCGGCGACGGCTGGGGAGCAACAAGCCGTCGCGGCCGGGCAGACACCGACAGCCGTGTGCGAAACGTGCGGCGAACCGCTCGGCTCGCTTTCCGCCGACGGTCGCCTCTTTGTCTCCAGCGACCTCGGCGACCATCTGACCCTGCGTTCCCTGGCCGACGGCACGGTCACGCGGCTCGACGTCGGAGATGGATCCGGCAAAGGCGGTGCCGCGTTTCCTGTCATTTCACCTGACGGGCAGCGGATCGCGTATGCGTGGCACGTTCAGGACACCGACACGACCGAACTGCGCGTTGTGTCCATCGACCAGACAACGCCGCCAGCCGTCCTGGTCAGGAACCAGGAGTTCGGGTACGTGATTCCAGTCGCTTGGCTCCAGGACGGCCAGGCCCTGCTCGCTCTGATGGCACGGAAGGTCAATCAAACCTGGCAGCTGTCGAGAGTCGCCGTAGCGGATGGACGAACAGAGCAGCTTCGGTCTCTTGGGTGGCGCGTGCCGTCGCCGATCGGTCACCCGGTGAGCGTGTCTCCCGATGGCCGATACATCGCCTATGAGGCGCTCCCGACCAACCCGCCGCAGCCTGTGTCGGCCCGCTCACCGGCAGTCGACCGGCACATCTATGTCATGGCTGCCGACGGGAGCGGCACCGAGACCGTGGTCGCAGAGGGCGCGGCTTCGAACCACGGCCCGGTGTGGACACCCGACGGTCGGTTCGTTGTGTACCTCAGCAACGTCTCGGGAACGGTCGATTTGTGGGCCGTACCGGTGAGCCAGGGCAGGGCAGCGGGCCCCGCCAGGCTCGTCCGCAAGAGCGTCGGCGACGTCCTGTCGATCGGCATGACGGCGGACGGGCACTACCACTACTTCGAAGGCCGCAACGGAGTCGTGCGATCGGTGCTGGCGCCCATGGATCTGCGGAACGGGCAGCTCGCGCCTTCCGAAAGCGTGATCGGCGGCAAACCGGCGTGGTCGCCGGATGGCCGATCCGTCGCGGTGAGGCGTGACGGCGCGATTGTCGTTCGAACACTGGCGTCGGGAGAGGAGCGGGCCTACCGGAACGCCCTCATGCGGCCGCTGGCGCACCTCTGGTTCCCGGATGGCAAGGCGTTGCTCGTGCGGGCCAGCGATTCGAGCGGCGGCTCGCCCGTCGACTACTGGACGCGCCTAGACGTCGAGACGGGGAGCTTCACGAAGCTCGTCCCGTTCCAGGGCGATCCCGGCATCCTTCCCCATGCCGGCGTCCGGGCGCTATCCCCGGACGGCCGGACACTCTACCTCGGCGCGTGGGCTGACGCCGAGCGATACTCGCAGTTCGATCGCATCGTCGCGCTCGATCTGACCACCGGTCGCTATCGTGACGTCTTCCGGCTGCCGTTCGACAAGGCGCATCTGCCAACCGCCGTGGGCGAAATGCAGATCGCGACGAGCCCGGATGGCGGTCGGCTGGCCGTGCAGATGATCGACCCGACGACGAAGACCGCACGGCTGGCCGTCATCCACACCGATGGCAGCAATTATCACGAGCTGGCTGCCGATCTGCCCGCCCGGCTGATCGACAACAAGCTGACGTGGTCGCAGGACGGACCGATCTACTTCACCGTGGCTATGGGGCTGGCCGAGTCTAACTACGAGAAGCACCGGATCATGCGGATTTCCCCTGCCGGCGGCGTCCCCGAGGACACAGGCATCGAGCTCGAGGCGCTCGAGAAGCTCGATGTGACGGGGGATGGACAACGGCTCGTCTACGGCTCCCTCCGTCCCGAAGGGTGGGGCATGATGCTCTGGAAGCTCGACGTCGGCGCCATTCTCGGCGCGGACCGCTAGCGTCGCCGGGGGCGCATGTTCCTCGAGTTGCTTCTGACGGTCATCATTCCGCTGGGCCTCGACCTGTACCTGCCCGCACCCGAGTCGAACCCGCTGACGGCCGAGAAGATCGAGCTCGGCCGTCAGCTCTTCTCCGACACGCGGCTGTCAGCCGACGGCTCGATCTCGTGCGCGACCTGCCACGACCCAAACCGGGCGTTCTCGAGCGAGGAGCCCGTAGCCGTCGGCGTATTCGGCCGCATCGGCCGTCGCAACGCGCCGGCCATCATCAACCGAGGTTACGGCCGGTCGTTCTTCTGGGACGGGCGAGTGACTACGCTCGAGGAGCAGGTGCTTCGGCCGATCGAGGACCCGTTCGAAATGGGCTCGGCCGTCGATGATGCGGCCGCGCGAATCGGACTCTCGCGCGACGAGGTGTCGCACGCGCTGGCCAGTTTCGTCCGGTCGATCCTCTCCGGCAACTCGCGCTTCGATCGGTTCGTCTATGGCGACCGCACGGCTCTCACGGAAGAGGAACGGCGCGGACTGGAGATCTTCGGCGGCAAGGGGCGCTGCTCGACCTGCCACATCGGTTCCACGCTCTCCGACGAGCGGTTTCACAACACCGGTGTGGCGTTCGCGGACGGCCGGTTCCTTGACGACGGCCGTTTCGGCGTGACCGGCAGAGAACCGGATCGCGGCGCGTTCAGGACGCCGACCCTGCGCGACGTCGCGCGCACCGCGCCCTACATGCACGACGGCAGCCTGCCGACGCTCGAGGCCGTTGTGGCGTTCTACTCCGGCGGCGGCCGGCCGAATCTTCACCTCGACGACCGGATCCGCCCGCTCCGGTTGTCAGACGACGAACAGGCCGCGCTCGTCGCGTTTCTCCGGTCGCTCAGCGGCGCGACCCCCTATACTGCTGCGCATTAGCGCTTTTCGGCCCGATCCGTTCTCTTGCCGGTTGTCCGGGCCGGCTGGCGGCCCTACCGTCGTGACCGAGGCGCGGCCGCTCCTGGCCGCGCAACGCTCCGCGGAGGACTGACGAGATGTCGAACGAACGCCTGGAGTCCTGGAAGGAAATTGCGGCTTACCTCAAACGTGATCTCAGCACCGTCCGGCGCTGGGAGCAGTCGGAAGGCCTGCCGGTCCACCGGCACCAGCACCAGGCGCGGAGCAGCGTGTATGCCTTTCCCGCCGAGCTCGACGCGTGGCGGGAAGCGCGGCGGGTGCCCGGGGCCGCCAACCGGAACGAGCGGCCATCGATGGCCGGGACCATCGCGGCCGCCCTGGCGGTCATCGTGCTCGCCGGCGGTGGGCGGTTCGTCGAGTCGGCCACCGCGGGGCCGCAGGATGGCGTCACCGCGCGGCTCGAGTGGTCGGGCAGCGTCTACAACTACGGGCAAGTCACCCGCGACGGCAGGTACCTCTCGGTCACCAGCGGAGATACCGGCGACCTCGCCGTCGTGGAGCTTTCCACCGGAGAGACGCGAAACATCACGAACGGCGGCGGGTTCGAGCACGGGCTGGTGGAGTTCTCCGTGCCGAGCCCGGACGGGAAGCGCTTCGCGTACTCCTGGTACGACCCGAAGAGCAAGGCGTATGAGCTCCGGATCGTGGGACTCGATGGCGGCGAGCCAAGCGCGCTCGTGCGCAATCCAGGGATCGAGTATCTACAGCCCTTCGACTGGTCACCCGACGGCACGCGCATCGCGGCCGCGGTTCAGCGCGGCAACATCTCCCAGCTCGCGCTCGTGAGCGTGCCCGACGGACGGGTGACGGTCCTCAAGAGCGGGGGCTGGTTCCCGCCGTCGGCAGCGGCCTTTTCTGCAGACGGGCGGTCCGTCGCCTACGCCGATGGCGGGAGCATCCGCGTGATCGCGGCCGACGGCAGTCGCGATGAGGAGGTAGTCGGTGGACCGTCGGTGTCAGGCCTTCTCGGCTGGCTTCCCGATGGGGTGAGCCTGCTTTTCACCGCCGATCTCAAGGGCACGCCTGGGATCTGGAAGGTGCCGCTTCGAGACGGCCGCGTCGCCGGCGAGCCGTCGCTCGTCCGCCCGATGGCGGGCAGGATTCTGGGCCTCGGCATCGAATCGAACGGCAACGTCCATTACATGCAGTCCACCGGTGGGCGCACCATCTATCTGGCCGACTTCGATTCGCGCGCCGGGGCCGTCGTGGGAACCCCGGTTGCTATGGGCGCCGCCGCGACGGGCGGTCGCGATCCGGCCTGGTCGCCCGACGGGACGGAGCTTGCGTTCATCCAGGCGTCGATGCAGCGGGGGCCGTCGGTCGGGTCATTGGCCATCCAGGCGCCAGCCAGCGGACAGGTTCGCCAGATTCCGCTTCGGATGACCTACCCGCGGTACCCGACGTGGCTGCCCGACGGCAGGAACATGCTCGTGCAGGGCCGGGACGACAAGGGACGCGAGTCGTTGTTCCGGGTGGATCTGGCCACCGCCACGGTCACGCGATTGTGTGACGCAGCCAGCAACGCCCCGGTGGTGTCGAAGGACGGATCGACGGTGTACATCAGGCGGGAAACTTCGGAGACGGCATCGACGATCGTGGCGGTGAATCTCACCACAGGGAGCGAGCACGTCGCGCTGGCCGAGAGCACGTCTGAGTTCCAACTCTCTCCTGATAACTCGACCTGGTTCGTGGTGCCGGCGACGCGAGGCGCGCGACTCAAGCGTCGGACAGGCGGTGCGGAGCAGAACGTGGAACTGCCCGTGAACAGGGTTCTGCTGCGCGGGGACTGGACACCGGACGGACGCCGGCTGCTGGTCGTCGGCCCAGGAGAGGGAGGCATGCAGCTCCTCTCTGTCGGAGTCGACGACGGCGCGGTCGGAGAGGCCGGTGCCCGGTTCGCCTCCATCAACGGCGTCAGCGTCCATCCGGACGGCACGCGCGTGGCAATCAGTGCTGTGGACGGCGACGACGCACCCGAGGTCTGGGTGCTCACAGGCCTCATGGGGGGGACGCGCTGAGGGCGAATGCGCCTTGCAGCCGAAGGGGCGGGCCTCGGGTGTCCGCCCGTTCGGCCCTGACACATGCGGAATCCGGCCCCGTGTCCGCTGATGTCCGTTGCCGGTGCCGTGGCCGGGTCGCTAGGGTGGCTTCGGCGGACGTCGTCTCGAGTCGGACGTCCGGAACGGAGTGAATCATGATCGAGCACGACACGCCGAAGCCCGAGACCCCGCTTGAATCCTGGAAGGAGATTGCCGCCTACCTCCAGCGCGACGCCCGGACCGTGCGGCGCTGGGAGCAGGCCGAGGGCCTGCCTGTCCACCGGCACCAGCACCGGGCGAGGAGCAGCGTTTATGCGTACCCGAGCGAGCTGGACGCCTGGCGGGCCGGACGGAAGCCGGAGGGGAAGTCCGCCGATCAGGCGGCGCCGCGCAGCTTTGCCACACGTCTCGTCGCCGCGGCCGCCGTGGGAATGATGACGGTGCTCTCGGCAGGGGGCGGGAGGTTCGTTGGAGTGGCGCCGATCTCCGCACAAAGTGTCGTGCAGACCGTCGTGTGGTCTCCGCCGCGCCCGGCCGAGAGCATCCGAGCCGCAACCATGTCTGCCGACGGGCGCTACCTCGCCTTCCTCGACGGCCTGGTCGTCTCCGTGCGCGACGTGATCACAGGAACCGTGAGAGCCGTGTCTCCACGCGGCAACGGCACGGAGTGGCCGGAGCTCTCGGCCATCTCCCGTGACGGCAGCCAGATCGTGTTCAGCTGGTTCAACGGCGAGCGCTATCAGCTTCGGCTGGCGTCGATCACGGAAGAGGGTGCCGGCGATCCACAGGTTGTTGTCGATGGCCCCGAGGTCGCGTATCTGCTGCCATTCGACTGGTCACCTGACGGCACCCGTGTCGCAGTGGGCATCACTCGTACCTGACCGCACGAACGAAATCGCGTTGCTCGACATCGCGAGTCGCCGCCTCGACCGCTTGACGACGCTCGACTGGAAGGGCACGTCGCGGATCCTGTTTTCACCGGATGGGCGCTGGCTTGCATACGACGCTGTCACGTCCGACGACGGCACACGCGACGTCTTCATCATGGCTGCCGACGGCAGCGGTCGCGCACTCGTTGTCGGCGGACCGAGTCACGACATCGTCGGCGGCTGGGCGCCCGACGGCCGCTCCCTTGTGTTCCAGAGCGACCGCAGCGGGCCAATGGGCCTCGGCCGGGTGCCGATCGAGCAGGGAAGGGCTGCGGGTGCCCCCGTGATGGTCCGCCCGGATTTCGACGGCAACATCGTGGGGGTGACGTCGACCGGGGCGCTCGTGTTCGTGGCGCGCGTCGGGCAGCGCCAGATTCTCATGTCGACGGTGGATTTGTCGACGGGCCGGCTGCTCGAGGCACCGACACCGGTTGCGCCGAGGTACGCCGGCGTGGCTGGTCCTCCTGACTTCACGCCGGACGGTGAGAGCCTGTCCTTCATCGCGTCCTCCGGCTCAGTCGGGATTCCGACGTTCGTCGTCCAGTCACTCGTGAACGGCTCGACGCGTGAGTTGCCGGTTCCGCTCAAGAACTTCCGACAGGCGAGCTGGACAGCCGATGGCCGCGCAGTCGTCGCCCAGGGGGCAGACGACAAGGGCCGCCCGGGTGTGTTCCGGGTCGACGTCGATTCCGGGGACATTGCCCGCATTCTCGACGACGGCTGCTCCGGCCCACGAATCTCGAAAGATGGGACGACGCTGTTCTGCAGGCGCCGCCTGGAGGATGACGGCTTCCGGTTCATCGCGCGCACGCTGCGGACGGGCGAGGAGCGCGTGCTCCTGGAAAGTCCGCAGCTCGTAGCCCAGCAGGTCTCGCCGGACGAACGGTACCTGGCGGCCATCGAATGGGAGGGCGGCGTCACTGATGGACCGGACGCCCATCAGCGACTCATGCTCGTCCCGCTCGACGGCGGCGAGCCACGTTTGATCTACCGCACGTCGGGGAACGAGCCGCTCAGCACGTTCCTGGCCTGGACGGCCGACGGACAGCGCCTGCTCGTGACGCAGCGCAGCGCTGAGGCCGTCGAACGCGCCAACGGGCAGGAGGGACGGCCGTGGAACTTGTGGTCGATCGCGCTCGACGGCGCCCGTACCAGAATCGACATCGGTTTCCCGATCATTGGTGGCGAGAACCAGGTTCATCCCGACGGCCGGCGGATAGCGTTCATGCGGGGGCGGGATCGGTACGAAGTGTGGAAGCTCGACGGGATCCTGCCGGCGCCAGACGGCCGGTGACGGTGAAAAGGCCGACACGAGGCGCCAGCGGCGTTGTTTCGGCCGGATGTCGGCTGATGTCAGTTGCGGCTGGTCCGGCCTGCGCCTACCGTGGCCTCCGAAGCGCATTTTCCCGCGCCGAAGGAGGGACCCGGAGGCACCGGGTTTGAAAGAAGCCATGACCGACCAGACGACACCGCCTGAAGCCAAGCTGGAATCCTGGAAGGCCATCGCGGCCTATCTCAACCGTGATGCGCGGACCGTGATGCGATGGGAGCAGAGTGAGAACCTGCCCATCCACCGTCATCGCCACCTCGCCCGCAGCACGGTCTATGCGTACACGCACGAGCTCGACGCATGGCAAGCCGGACGGAAGCCGGAGGGGAAGTCCGCCGATCAGGCGGCGCCACGCAGCTTTGCCACACGTCTCGTCGCCGCGGCCGCCGTGGGAATGATGACGGTGCTCTCGGCAGGGGGAGGGAGGTTCGTTGGCCCGGCCGACGTGACGGCGGCCGCCATTTCGTCCGAGCCCGTTCGGAAGGTCGTGACATCCGAGCAATGGAATTACTCGGCTGGTCCGGTATCAGCCGATGGACGCTACCTTCCCTACATCGACAAGGAGTACAGCCTCGCCCTCCAGGATCTCGTGGACGGCACCGATCGGGTCCTGGTCAGGGCCGCCGAGGCGGGCACGGGATTCCCGGCGCTCGCCGTCGTGTCGAGAGACGGCCGCCAACTGGCGTACAGCTGGTGCTATGCGGCTGGCTCGGAGATGACGCGCGTGTGTGAGCTCTGGGCGCTCGGGTTGCACGACCCTCAGGGCTCGCGCCGCAAGCTCGCGGGCAACACCGAGACGTTCCTCACACCGCTCGACTGGACTCCCGATGGCTCGTCGATCGTCGTCACGATCGGTCAGGCGCATACGGAACGCATAGGCCTGGCCGATGCAACCACCGGCGCTCTCAGTCCATTGAAGTCCCTGGGTTGGCGCGGTACGGCGCGCGCGGTGGCCTCGCCCGATGGTCAGGACATCGGGCTCGACGGCCAGATCGGCGACGCGGAGAATGACCGCGACGTATTCGTCCTCGCCGCCGATGGCAGTCGGGAAACCGCCGTGGTGCGTCATCCTGCCAGAGACCTCTTCGTCGGCTGGGCACCCGGCGGCGGACACCTGCTCTTCGCGAGCGACCGCCGAGGCCAGATGGAGCTCTGGGCTCAGCCGTGGGTGAATCGTCGCCCGCAGGGTGAACCCCGGCCGCTCGCTCCAGTGCCGCCGGGCAGGCTGCTGGGCCTGTCGGCCAGCGGCACGCTGTTCACACAGGAGTTCGTGGCCAGCCGGACGATAGAGATGGTCGCGCTGGATCTCGCCTCGGGCCGCCGGGCTGAGCCTCCGGCGAGGCTCATGTCCATCGGGAACTACACGAGCCCAGCCTGGTCGCCGGACGGGTCGGCACTGGCCTATGCCACCTCACGAGACGGCGTTCGTCTCGTGGGGATTCGTGATCTCGACACCGGAGAAACGCGGGAGCTGGACGCTGAGGCGCTCGCCGGGATGCAGGGGCTCACCTGGTCTCCAGACGGCAGGTCGCTGCTGGTCAGCGCGGCCCGCGACAATCACTACGGCATCTACCGGCTTGATGCGCACGACGGATCGATCGAATTCCTCGTGCCCATCGAAAGCAGCGATCAGTTGAGCTACGAAGGCTTCTTCTGGTCGCCGGATGGAGGCCGGCTCTACTACCACAGCCAGAACGGCACGATTCACGCGCGCGACGAGATCTCCGGCGCGACGCGCGAAGTGGTCAGGGGACCGTTCGGACCGATCTCGGTATCGCCCGACGGAGAGTGGATTGCCACGAGCCGCGCCGGCGATGCGGCGACGCCGGTGGCTCTGGTCCTTGTGTCAGCGGCCACGGGACAGGTTCGTGAGCTGCTACGTCTCGAGGTAGGCGAAGGCATCAACAACGTTGCGATGCCGTGGACACCTGACGGTCGGGCGGTCCTGATGAGGAAGATGCTGGCCGGCGGCGGAAGCGAGCTGTGGATGGTACCGACCGACGGCGCACGTCCGCGCAAGCTGGAGTTCGACGCCGGCCGCATCGCCGAGGCCGCCTGGGGCAAGATGCGACTTCATCCGGACGGGCGACGGCTGGCGTACGTCACGGGCTGGGGCCGGGCGGAAGTCTGGGTGCTCGAGAACCTGACGTCACTGATCCAACGGTAGCTGGCAGGATCATACATGCGGCTCCTCGAGCTTCTCCTCGTCGTCGTAATTCCGCTGGGCCTTGACCTGTACCTCCCGGCCCCGGACGAGAATCCACTGACGGCTGAGAAGATCGAGCTGGGCCGGCAGTTGTTCTCCGACACGCGCCTCTCGGTAGATGGGTCGATCTCGTGCGCGACCTGCCACGACCCGAACCGCGCCTTCTCGAGTGAAGAGCCGCTCGCCGTCGGCATCTTCGGACGCGTCGGCCGGCGAAACGCGCCGGCCATCATCAACCGCGGTTACGGCCGGTCGTTCTTCTGGGACGGGCGAGTGGCGACGCTCGAGGAGCAGGTGCTGCGGCCGATCGAGGATCCGCTGGAGATGGGGTTCGACGCAGACGAGGCGGCCGCCCGCGTCGGTATCTCGCGCGAGGAACTCTCGCACGCGCTCGCCAGCTTCGTGCGGTCGATTCTGATCGGCGACTCGCGGTTCGACCGGTTCATCGACGGCGATCGAGACGCACTGACTGCAGAGGAACAAGC
The DNA here is from genome assembly GCA_963752045.1 of uncultured Acidobacteriota bacterium. GTDB lineage: Bacteria > Acidobacteriota > Vicinamibacteria > Vicinamibacterales > SCN-69-37 > DATKDF01. The sequence goes on from CAVVWN010000009.1 coordinate 19,219, forward strand.
GGGCCTCCGCGTGTTCCGCACGAAGGGCCGATGCGCCTTCTGCCACTCGGGGCCGACCTTCACCGACGAGGAGTTCCACAACACGGGCGTGGCGTGGTCGCCCCACGATCCCGAGACTGCGGGTCCGGAAGTAGTGCGGGAGGCCCCGGCCGCCGGGCTCACGCCGGCTGGCCGGTTGCTCGACGAGGGGCGCTGGCTCGTGACCAGCCGCGAGGCCGATCGCGGCGCCTTCAAGACACCCACGCTTCGCGAGGTTGCCCGCACCGCGCCGTACATGCACGACGGCAGCCTCGCCACGCTGGAAGCCGTTGTCGATTTTTATGACGGCGGTGGCAAGCCCAACCCGAACCTGGATGCGGACATCAAGCCCATTGGCCTGACAGTCGGGGAAAAGCGCGCGCTCGTGGCCTTCCTGCGCGCGCTCGGCGGCACGGCACCGTGACGCGACAAGCCGTCCGGCCTAGCGCGTGACGAGCGCGGCGACGATGGCCACGAGCGTCGTCACCTGGATTCCCACCAGCCACGTGAACTGACGGGAGACCTTGCCGTCGAGGCTGTCGATGGCCTCGCGTATGCCGTCGATCTGCCTGGAGTGCTCCACGATTCTGCCCTCGAGAAATGCCAACCGCTCTGCTTCTGCTGCCACGTCCGACTCCTCAACCATACCGTCGTCTGCCCCCCATGGGCAATCGCGATCGTGACAGCCGCACGAACTATGCCATCAAGGCCGAGCGCAAACGGGCGGATTCAGGAGCGACCATTGCAGAATCTGCGATCTGCTGGCATCACTCAGCGGGCAGGACGTCCGTACACCCGACGTGGTTCCGCGAGCTTCGGCGGACAAACCGGCCCCCCGACGAGCCGTTGCGTGGTTCCGGGCCGCCTGCCCGCATTTGCCTTGCCGGGCCGCCGGTGGTAAGTACACCCCTGCTTGACCCCAGCCAAGCGGACGTTCGAGGCCGAACGACTCGAGATCATTCGCTCACTCGAACGGACCCATTTCTGGTTCGTGGCCCGCCGGGCGCTCGTCCTGCACCTTCTCGAGCGCTACGGTCGGCCTGCGTCGTCAGTCGTCATGGACGTCGGCTGCGGTACGGGTCTGCTCGCCGAGCACCTGGCAGAGCGTGGCGTCCGGGTTGTTGCGCTCGACCTTCGGCCGGAGGGGCTTCGCAGACTTCACGCGTCCGGCGCCCCGGTGTGGCCCGTGCAGTCGCTGGCGACCGCGCTGCCGGTCTCGAGCGATACGGCCGACGTGGTGATTTCGCTCGACGTCCTCGAGCACGTCGACGACCTCGAAGCCATTGCCGAGGTGGCACGAGTTCTCAAGCCTGGCGGCACGTTCGTCATGACGGTCCCCGCGATGCCTTCGCTCTGGAGCGCGCGCGATGAGGAGGCCGGTCATCTGCGGCGATACACGCGTCGCACGCTCCGCGAACTGGTCGGCCGGGCCGGCCTCGAACTGGTCGACCTCCGCTTCTACCAGTGCCTGTTGCTGCCGCTGGTCGCGGTCACACGCGTGCTCGGCAAGCGCTGGGCCTCGACGCAGCGTGCCGAGGAACGACCCGGCGGGTTCGTCAATCGCCTGTGCCTCTCCGTCAGCCGCTTCGAAGTTGCCGTAAGCGACGTGATCGCGTGGCCCGTGGGGTCTTCGCTGGCCGCGGTCGCCAGAAAGCCGGTGCTGTCATGAAACCCGACCCGTTCGAGCTCATCCTCTTTTCGACGGACGTCCCGTTCATCCAGGAAGCCGTCGCCGCTGGCGTCGACGGCTTCATCGTTGACTGGGAAGACCGCGGAAAGCCGGAGCGGCAGCTGCTGGCCGATACCGAAATCAATCACGATACGCCCGAGGACCTCCGTCGGGTCCGCGAGGCCACGACGGCGCGCGTCCTCTGCCGAATCAACGGCGTGTGTGAGACGACCGAGAATGAAGTCGAGACCGCCATTGGCGAGGGCGCCGATGAGATTCTGCTGCCCATGGTCAGGGCGGCTCGCGAGGTGGAGGCCGTGCTCGAGCTGGTCGACGGCCGCTGCGGTGTCGGCATGCTGATCGAAACGGAGACGGCGGTCGCACGCGCCGAGTCGTTTGCAGGACTTCCGCTGTCGCGCGTGTACGTCGGCCTGAACGACCTCGCCATCGAGCGGCGCACCGAGAATCTCTTCAAGGCCGTTGCCGACGGCACCGTTGCGAGCGTGCGCGATGCGGTGACGGCGCCGTTCGGCTTCGGCGGGCTGACCCTGCCTGAACGCGGACACCCGATACCCTGCCACCTTCTGATGGCCGAGATGATCCGGCTCGAGTGCCGGTTCTCGTTCCTGCGGCGGTCGTTTCGTCGCGACTGTCGCGGCCGGTCGGTTGCCGACGTCGTCAGCCGGATTCGCGCGGGCCTCGCGCGCAGCCGCGCCCGTTCTGACGCAGGTGTCGTCTGCGATCGCCTCGCGCTCGAGCGCGCCATCGCCGGGTGGGATCTGGCCCGTGCCGTTGCGGGATAGCGTCGCCCTCGTCACGGGCGGCGCGGGCGCCGTCGGCGCGAATCTGCTGCGCCGGTTGATCGCCGCCAGATCGGAAGTCCACGCAATCGTCAGGCCCGAGACCAACCGGTGGCGACTCACGGACCTTCCGGGCCAGGTCGTCCTGCACGATGCCGACCTCACTGACGCCGCAGCCGTGCGGCGCGTCGTGGGCGATGTGAAGCCCGACGTCGTGTTCCATCTGGCCAGGCACCGTGGCAATCCGGCCGCGCTCGACTACCGGGCGGCCTACGCGCACAACGTGGACGCCACGCTGAACCTGCTCGAGGCGCTCGACGGCATGCGGCTCGCCCGGTTCGTGCACGCCGGGTCGTCCCTCGAGTACGACCTCGACCGATCGCCGCTCGACGAGGCCGACGCGCCCCGTCCGCGCACCGTCCATGGCGTCACCAAGGCTGCCGCCTCGCTCCTCGCCCAGCACTTTGCCCGCACTCGCGGCGTCCCCACCGTGGTGCTGCGCCTGTTCACGGTGTACGGGCCGTGGGAAGCGCCGACGCGATTCGTGCCGCAGCTGATCCTTGCGGCGCTCGAGGGCCGGCCGCTCAGGGTGACGAGTGACGCGGCGCTCGCCCACGACTGGATCTACGTGGACGACGTCGTCGAGGCCTGTCTGCGGGGTGCGACGGCCGACGGGGTGGTTGGCGAGATCATCAACATCGCCACAGGACGGGAGAGCACGAACGGACAGCTGATTGAGGTGGTCGAACGCCTCGTGGGGCGGACGATTCTCCGGGCGGATGAGCCGTTTCCCGCGCGCCCATGGGACACCGGGCATTGGGTCGCCGATGTCACCCGGGCGCGCGACCGGCTCGGCTGGCAGGCGACGACCGATCTCGAGACCGGGCTCGCCCGCACGATCGAGTGGCTTCGGCGCCGTCCATCCGCCTACTGCGACCGGTCCGCATGATCCGCATCCTGGCTCTCGGGCTCGTCGTCTTCGCCCTGGCCCTGATGCGGAGCCTCGCCGACGGCATTGGCTTCGCCGACGAGAGCTGGTTTCTGCAGGTCGTGGCCAGGCTTCGCGCCGGGGACACGCTCTACCGCGACGTGTTTCTCGGTGTCACGCCGCTTTCGGCCTGGGTGACCTCCGGCGTGAGCCTGGCGATCGGGATTGAGATTCTGACCGTGAAGGTCGTGACCAACGCGTGCTTCGCGGTCACGACCGTGCTGGCCGGACGGCTGGCCAGGGAGGCCGGCCTCTCGGCGGGAGCGTCATGGGTCGTGATGGCGGCGATGTTCGTCTGGGCCAGGCCCTACAACAATCCACCCTACACGCCGATGGCGATGGCGTTCCTCGTGGCGGCACTCGTCGCGAGTCTCGTGGCTGCCAGAGCGGAACGCGGCCGGGACTTCGCGTCGCGCGCGTGGCTGGGCGCGGGCGTGCTCGCGGGTCTCGCGTTTGCGTCGAAGCAGAACGTCGGCGTCCTCGCGCTGGCGTCGGTGTGCGGAGCGCTCGCTGTGGCCGCCGGAACCGGTCCTGGCCGCCCGGGGCGTCACGCTATGTGGGTCGTCGCGGGCTTTTCGGCCGCGTCGCTGCTCGTGCTCGCGCCCGTCGCGGGCTCCGGCGGTCTGCCGGCCCTCTGGGACTATGGCTTCGCCGGAAAAGGTGCCTATCTCGACATCGGCTCGGTGTCGTACGCGAGCAGCCTGCGTGCGCTGTTCGCGCCGCTCGCCGCCGGGCCGACCGCTGGCGATCTGCAGGCGGCGATGCATGGACTGGTGCTGCTGCTGCCGCTCGCCGTGCTGATCGCGGCCGCCGCGGCCGCGGGCCACCTCAATCGGCTGGATTGGACGATGGTGCTCTTTGCCGTGACGACGGCGCTCGTCGCGTATCCCAGGCTGGACCGTTTCCACATGGCGTACGCCGTGCCGGTGCATCTGGTCGCGCTCGGCCGGTTGCTACCGCGTCTGACCGTGGGACGGCCGCATCCGGCCTTGGGTCGCGTCGCCGGGTGGGGCGTCGCCGCGCTCGCGCTGGCCGTCGCGCTGCGCCCGGTCGTGACGCTCGCGCGAGAAGATCGTCAGCCGCTGGCGATGACGCATTTTCGGGGTGGGCTCGTGGCGCCAGAGCAGGCCGCGGAGATCCGGGCGCAGGCGGCCGCGCTTCGCGATGCGACAGGCGCCGGACCGGTGTTCATCGTGATTCCCACGGCCGGATTCTGGTATCTGGCAAGCGGCGCGCGGAACCCGACGCCGTTCGACATCCCGGCTCGGACCGCGACCGGCGCGCACGGCATCGACCGGCTTCTGGCCCGGCTCGAAGCCGGTGAGATCACGCGCGTGTGCCTCGACGACGGACCGCCAGGCCGGCAGTCGCTCGTCGAGGTCGAGACGTTCGTGAGGCATCACTTCGACGGCGGTCCCGATGTCGGGCCATGTACCATGTATGCGGCGCCGGCAGCCGGCGTCGCCAGCAAGAGGTCATCATGAAAGCCACGTCAGAGAAGCTCGAGTACCAGCGTGGGTACTTCGCCCACGGCGGCCGCACGCGCCGCATTTCGCTTGGCGAGACGCCGTGCGTCGGCAGGCACTTCTCCCGCACGATCGATCCGCTCGGTCTCGCACCCGGCGCACGCGTGCTCGAGCTCGGCTGCGGCATGGGCCGGTTCACGGCGCTTCTTCTCGACCGGGGATTCGAGGTGACGGCGCTCGACCTGTCCGAGTATCTGGTGGACCGGCTCCGATCCGAGTTTGCCGGCACGGACCGGCTCACCGCGATTGCCGGCCGGTCCGAGGATGTCGCGCGTGCGGTCTCGACGAAGTTCGACGCCGTCGTCGGCTTCTTCTTTCTGCATCACCTCAGCGCGCTCGACGATACGTTCGCCGCCGCCCGGGCGGTGCTCGCGCCGGGCGGACGGGCGGCATTCTGCGAGCCGAACGCCTTCAACCCGCTGGTCTATCTGCAGGTGACGTTCACGCCGAGCATGTCGTGGAAGGGCGAGCCGTCGATCCCGAAGATGAGGCCGTCGGTGGTCTTCCCGGCGCTCGAGCGCCAGGGCTTCCGTAACATGCGGACGGATCTCTACGGCGCGCTGCCTCCGGTCGTCGCGAACACCGGCGTGGGCCGGATGGCCGAGCGGGCGATTGAGTGGGTGGCGCCGCTTCGTCCGTTCAGCGCGTATCGCGTGTTCTCGGCCGAGGCCGCCGGCTGAGGTGCGGCAGCCGTGACCACACTGGCTGAACGTCTCGATCGGGTATCGTTCGAGGGCGTCGATGTCGAATCACTGCCGTACGACGACATCCGCGCCGCGCTCGCGGCAAACACCATCGTGCGAATCCGAGGGCTCTGTGAGCGACGCGCGACGCGCGCGACGCTGGCGGGGATGGCGGCGCGTTTCGACGCCGCGGCCGACCGGAAGCACGATCCGCGCGACACGGACGCCGTGCGCCGGAACTTCCAGAAGCTCCAGGTCGGCGCCAACTCGGGTGTGGACTCCAAACGGACGCTCGGCCGGTTCATGCGCGTGTTCTACAACCCGATCTTCGCCGAAGACATTCACGGGATGCGCGCGAGCTTCGTCACGCTCGCGCGTCTGCGGAACCTGCTCTACAAGCTGCCGGTCGACTTCGCCGTGCACGGAACGGATGACGGCTACTGGACGTGCGCGCGGGTGCAGCAGTACCCGCGAGGGGGCGGGTTCATGGTGCCGCATCGCGACATGTACTCACAGGTGGCCACCACGGAGGCTGGGCTCGGCTACTTCCAGTTGCTCCTTCTGCTCACAGAGAAGGGTGTGGACTTTCACGAGGGCGGCGCGTACGTGGAGGTTGGTGAGCAGCGATTGTTCTACGAGGACGCCTGCCAATCCGGCGACGTCGTCGTCTACGACGGGCGAACGATGCACGGTGTCGCCGACGTCGATCCGATGGAACCGCTCGACCTCACGCACTTGTCAGGTCGCGCTGTCGGCATCGTCTCGTTGTTCCGGCTGCTCGCCCCGGGCGCCGATGACTACGCCGCGATGGCCCGGAAGGCCGGCGAGATGCTCGGCGCCGGGCGTGAGTGACGCCGCGCCGCCGTCATGCCCGCAGGAACCACTTGCGGCGATACATGATCTCCAGTAGCGAGTAGAGGACGAGCAGGGCGGCCGCCGCGAAGAGCAGTGAGGCCAGCTTCGGTGGCGCAAGCGGCGCGAACACCGCCTCGTAGATCGCCCGGTAGAGCGTCGTCCCGGTACCGTCCGGACCCGGAACGCGAATCAAGCCGAGCGCCTTGACGAGCCCGCCCGAGACGACAAACAGCGAGAGCGCATTGGTGCCCATGACGACGAACGGGTAGGTCCATCGGGGAGGCCGGGCGGAGAGGTCGATGATCTGATGGAGCGCGGCCAGCGCCATCGCCGCAAGGCCGCTCGTGAACAGCACGTAGGAGCTCGTCCACAGGTTCTTGTTGATGGGGAAGTCGAGATCCCAGAGCAGGCCGAGGCAGGTCGAGACGAGGCCGCCGATGAACAGCAGCCGTACGCGAGTGGCCGCCGTCTGCGGGCCGGTGAGGATGGCGCCGGCCGCGACACCCGTGAGCGCGGTCGCGACGGCCGGCAGCGTGCTGAGCAGCCCCTCGGGGTCCCACGTTCTCGACTGGCTCCAGAGGTGCGCCTCACCAAGCACGGTCCGGTCGATCCACGCGCCCAGGTTGCCCGACGGCGAGAGATCCCCGGCCACGCCCCCCGGCGCCGGAACGAACCGCAGCAGAACCCAGTAGCCGACGAGCAGCCCGCCGGCCGCGACGAGCGCCTTGTGACGTCGCTGCCAGGCGGGGAGAGCGGCGATCGTCCGATAGTAGAGCGCCACGATGAGGTAGCAGAACGCCAGCCTGGCCAGCACGCCCACGAGGCGCACCGTCGCGAAGTCGAATCTCGGGAAGAGCGCAAGCAGCAGGCCCAGGCCGTAGATGATGGCCGCCCGCCGCACGATGACGCCGGCGCCGGCCGTTCGGCGGCGCGACAGCGTGATCGAGACACCAAGCGCGAACACGAAGAAGGGAAAGACGAGATCCGTTGGCGTCCAGCCGTGCCACTCGGCGTGCAGCAGCGGCCAGTAGACGGCGCCCCAGTCTCCCGGCGTGTTGACGATGACCATGGCGGCCATCGTGGCGCCCCGAAACACGTCCACCGACGTCAGGCGCTTCCCGTCGGAGGCCGGCCGGAGCCCGGGCGCCGTGGTCACACGAGCGCCAGGGCCTCTTCGGCGGCGCGGCGTCCCTGTGCCATGGCGCCGGTGGCGCTCTGGTGGCCGTTGAGCTCCGAATGGCCGATGATGATGCGGCCGTATCCTTTCGCGATGACGTCCCGCACGGGCGGCCGGCCGTCGTGCCCGTAGTAGAAGCCGGGCGGCTGCACGAGCCGCGCGTGGCCCCATCGGTTGAGGATGATGCCGGCAATGTCGCGGCTGGCGTCAAATCCGAGGCTTCCGAAGAGGCGCGTCATATGCCGCCGGATCAACCGCTCGTAGTCGGCGTAACTCGTCTCCATGAGCCGCTGCCGTCCCCGCGACACCTGCTCGGAGAGCGGCAGGCCCGGAGCGTAGAGCCCCATATAAAAGGTGAGCACCACCGGCTGGTCCGGATGCATGGCCGGCAGTGGCGTGCCCGCGACCATGGCGCGGCGGATGTTACACGAGAACCCGAAGTCGTCATCGAACCAGCGGCAGCACGCGACCGCGAGCTCGCGAAGGAAACGCCAGTTGGTGAGCGCCACGTTCACGACGAGCGCAGGCGCGTGCAGGGTCTCGGCATAGGCGGCTCGAATGTCTGCCGGCAGATCGGCAAGCACGTGGCGCGTCATCATGCCGCCCGAGGCCATGACGACGGCGCGCGCCCTCGTCCTGTACACGCGCCCAGCCTTCTCGTACGCGACGGCCACGTGCTCGCCGTCTGCAGCCGACTGTGCGTGCTCGACCCGGATGACGGTGGCGTCCAGGCGAATGCGCGTGGCCTGTTCGGCGCGGTCGAGCGCGCTCGCGTCCACCGCGCCGGCGTTCACGCCATCGAAGCCAGCGGGACCCGTGATCCCGTCCGGTACCAGGGTACTTCACGAAGTGCCGGGCATAGGCGGTGTTGCCGCCGGGGAACGACTGGGGCAGGGGACCCGTGCGCGATCGGATGCGGGCCACGCCGGGCATGCCGATCTGCGCCGAGGCGAACGCGGAGACGGCATCGGGCGCGGCACCATTGATCAGGCCGACGACTGGAGCAATGTACCGCGTGACCTCCGGCCGTAACCCCAGCTCGCGCTCGAGGTACTGGGCGTAGGTCATCGTGTCGAGCCGCCGGCGGAACGGTTCCCCCGTCTCGCCGCCGGTGCTGCGCCACCGCAGCAGATCCGCGCGCACCTCGTCCGGGAACGGCGTGTCGGCCAGGTCACGCCTCCAGATGTTCCGCTCCCACGTCGGCGCCGAGGCCCCGCTTCGCTCGTCGAAGAAATACCCGACGTCAACCTGTGTTTCGTTGACGCCGTCCATGTGGGCGTAGTTGTCCAGCGGGACGCTGAGGTCGCCGAGCGACGGGTGAAGCGGCTGGTACTCGAACGATCGCGGCAGCCCGAAATCCGTCCAGATCTCGTTCGTCAGCGACGCCGAGCCCTCGCGCGGGACACCGAACTGGTTGGAAGCCTGCGGTCCGACGAGCCGGACGCCGTTGACCTCGAACTCGTTGCGCTTCGCGCCGCCGCCGAAGATGGCGTGGTTGTCGAGGACGAGGCACGTCTTCGTACGGCCGGAGAGCTTGGCCACCGAATAAGCAGCCGTCAATCCCGCGATCCCGCCGCCGACGACGATCACGTCGTAGACCTCTCCCGTATCCGTCGCCGTGTCCGGCAGCACCGCGTAGGCGCCGTCGCGCAGCCTGTGCGCGGCGTTCATGACGCTTTTCGTGTTGCCGTTCGCGCCCGCGTAGTCGCCAATGCCGCCGTAGCCGGTCCAGGCGTCCGGCTGCAGCGCGTCTGCGGCGTGGGCCGGCACGGCGAGCGCGCCGCGAAGCCACGCAGACGGCGCGGGCGCCGTGAGCAGGGCGCCGCCCAGTCCGACGAGCGTCGCGTTCAGAAAGTCCTTGCGCGTGATCTTCGTGTCGAGCCCGAGATCGCGATCTTCCGGCATGCGGCGAAGTATAGCTGCTGGGTCACCGCGGCGGCACGATCCCGCCGAGGGCGTCTCTCAGGCGCGCGCACGCATCGCCGGCGTCTCGATAACAGATCGTCACACACGCGGGATGCGTGTTCCCGCTCACGAGCCGCGAGACACGGTCGCGTGCCCGGTCGTCGAACAGCACGATGGCGCGCCTGCCGGTCCGGTCCGCCCGGGCCAGGACGTAGCCGACTTCGAAGCCCACACCGTACGACGACCCGGACGCCTCCGCCACCAGCAGATCGCACGTGTCGAGCCAGTCGATGTCGCGCTCGAAGACCTGGGCCGGCGTGAGCTGGCCGTCCTCGTCCTCGGCGCGGTCGTCGAGGAACCGGCCGGTCAGCAGCTCGTGCCCGGCCGCTTCAATGGTGGCGCCGAGCGCGCGGGCGACGGCGAGCCGGCTCCGGTCGCCGCGGATGGTGCAGGCCAGGTACACGCGCACGGGCGCCAGTCTAATCGCGAAAGCTGATTACGATTCTGGTATTTCGTTTCAGAGTCGACGCGCCCGGGTGTCGGTGGGCCGACCGCCTGCCTGGCCGGATATCTGGATTTGTCACGGCCCCACCGTATGTCGACGCCGGGCCTGTCCGGTACATGGCTTGCAATTCCCCACGGTCAACGGCAGGGTCCCGTGGCAGTGGACCCGGGAACAGATATGCACATGACCAACACAGACGAGAACGTCACCAAGGACGCACCCGAGTTCCTCACGCTGAGTCCCCGCGTGCCCGCCGCCCTGCGGGACCTCATGAGCGAGGCCGACGGATGCCTGACCGGCAACTTCCTCACCGGCGGCACGGCCTGCGCGCAGCGGGTGATCCAGATGCTGCTGCCGGCCGAAAAAGACGGGCCCGACATGCAGGCCCGGATTCGCGCGCTCGGCGAGAAACACCCGTCGGTGCCGCCGATCCTCACGAACATCATTCAGCAGTTCGGCGACGCCACGTCGCGCGACGGCGCGAAGCTCTCGGCCAGCGGCCTGAACCTGCTGATTGTGACCCTGAAGGCGGTCCTCTACGAAATCTACGTGCTCGGGCCCGAGCGCAACGAGCGGCTCGACTACATCCGGAAGGCGCTCGAGTCCATCGACCGCAAGGGCGCTGACAAGCGGAACGGGTCGGCCGGCGCGGCCAGCCCCGAACCGACGGCCGTGGCCGCCGTGCCGGCCCAGCGCACGTCCTGATCTGGCGCCGTTCGCAGGCCGCCGTAATTCAGGTCATACGCCGGAGCGGCGCGCGTAGATCGACGACAGCGCCGCGCCGGCATCCTCGTACTCGAATCGAAACCCGAGCTGCCGGGCGCGTGCCGGAACGACGCGCTGTCCCTTGACGAGTCCCTCGTCTGCAAACTCACCCACGAGAATCCGCAGCGCGAAGGCGGGAACCGGCAGCCAGCTCGGCCGGCCGAGCGCGCGGCCGAGCGCGCGCGAGAACTCGGCGTTGGTCAGCGGCCGGGGCGCCGTCGCGTTGATGGGACCTGACACCGCCCCGGTATCGATGGTCCAGAGCACCATCGCCGTCCAGTCGTCGACATGGATCCACGGAAAATACTGACGGCCTGACGCCACCGGGCCGCCGACGAAGAAGAGAAACGGCAGCCTCATGAGCGGCAGCGCACCCGCCTCGGTGGCAAGCGCGATGCCCGTTCGCAGATACACCAGCCGGCAGCCCGCCGCGGCGACGTCCCGTGCCGCCGTTTCCCACTCCACGCAGAGACGACCGAGGAAGTCGTCACCGGCCGGCGCGCTCTCGTCGAGCATCCGGTCGCTCGTCGTGGCCCCGTAGTAGCCGACGGCCGATCCTTGAATGAAGATGCGCGGCCGGGCCTGGGCCGTCTCCACGGCCTTCACGAGGCTCTCGGTGGAACGAATCCGGCTCTCCCTGAGAAGCCGCTTGCGGGCGGCCGTCCAGCGCTTGTCGGCGATACCTGCGCCGGCCAGGTTGACGATGACGTCGGCACTGCCGATGGTTGCCACGAGCGAGGCATCAGCCGTCCCGTCGGCGCGCCATCCGGCCTCGCGCACCCTGTCAGCGGGCCCGGGCTCGCGGGGACTGCGCGTGAGAATGGTGACCGCATCGCCTCTCCCGACGAGGGCGTCGGTCAGGCGCCTGCCGAGGAAGCCGGACCCGCCGGCGATGACCACGCGCATCGCCGGGTACTGTAATACGACTTCGGGTTCCTCCGGTGCGCGGCTACTTGCCGATGATGAGGGCTCCGCTGAACGTCTTGAATCTCAGCGTGTCGCCGGAGCCTCCCGGCAGGTCGGCGCGGATGTTGCGCTTCGTCGACGTCTGGTTGGCGAGCGCCAGTTCCGACTCGAACGATCCACTGAAGCTGTTGAACTCGATTCGGCCCCTGGCATTCTCAGCCATCCGCGCCTCGATCGTGCCGCTGAAGGTCTCCGCTTCGATGTCGGGGTTGGCGCCGGCCGCGCGCACGTCGGCTTCGATGCCGCCGTTGAACGACTTCATTTCGAGCGCACCGCGCGCGCCGTTCACCGTGATGTCACCCGAGAAGGTCTCGAGCTTCTGCGGGCCGGTGACGTCGGTCACCGTGACGTCGCTCGAGAATGCGTGCACGTCCAGACGGGCCGAGGGCGGCACTTCGATGTCGAACGTGGTCTCCACCACGTTGTTCTCCCGATCCTTCCAGCCCTCGTCGCGTTTGTTCGCCTCGATCGCGATGCCGGATCCCGATTCGGTGATCTCGAGCTTGATGTGGTCGAGGCGGTCCCGCGTGGCGCGTCGCACCGCCCGGATGACCACGTCGTTGCCTCCGGTGGCCGTGATCCGGATGTCACCGGAGAAGTTCTTCAGCTGGACGGTGCCGTTTGCCGGCAGCCGCAGCGTGCGCTCCACGGTCTCCGTCTCGGTCTGGGCGAACGAAAGGGCCGGCGCGGCCGCGAGCGAGAGCGCCACAAGGGCCGTAATCAATCGGGGCGATCGCATGTGTGAGTCCCTCCACAGGCTCGGGCGGGCCTGGCCCCGCCCTCGTGAGTCAGATAGAGGCTTAGACGGAGGGTTCCAGCCAGGTGTTGCCGGAGGTAACTCGAACGCTCACCCGGAGCAGGTCGGGGCGATCAGAGCCGAGGCGGTTCGCCAGGCCGGAGGAGCGCCGGGGTTGCCGCACGCGAGCGCCCGCACGGCCGGACTCCGATCGAAAAGGTCCGCGGCCGCATAGGCCGCGCCGAGCTTCAGATGCGCGAAGATCGGACGGCCTCCCCGGCCGGACGGCGGGTCGATGACACGGAGGGCGCCTCCCGCGCGCGCGGCCGGGAACGCCTTGAGGCCCACAGTGCCACGCACGTTCCCGCCGATGGCCAGCACGCGGCCGGCCGGCTCGTCCACCTTGACGACGATGTCGCAGTGGGTGCGCGCGCCCGCACCCATCTGCCGGCGCCGGTCGGCCAGCGTGCGGTACGCCGGCCGGCGCGCCGTGCACAGCAGGTCGCCCGGCGCGATGTCGGTCTCACCCGGCTGGTAGGCGGCAAACGCCGCGCGGCTCCCGCCGGCATCACGCGCGCGGATCGCCTGGTCGATGTACCGGTGGTGCGCCACATCGCGCTGAAACTCGTCACGGGTGGCAAGACCGCTCTCGCACATCACCCACGAGACGAACGCCGCCGACCACGCGTAGCGCCACCGCATCGACGGGTTCTCCTGTCGGCTCCACATCGCGTTCTGGCTGTCGAGAATCCACGGGCCATCCGGCGTCACCGACCAGTAGCCGGCGATCGAGGCCGCCACGCGGGCCGACTCGGCCGCGCTGCGGCCCCATCCGCTCCGCCAGCCGGGTCCGTCGGGCTCGGCGCCGTCGTCCGTTCGATCGACGACGGCAAACCCGAAGTACGCCCATTCCTGCACGGCCAGGCTCACGATGCGCCGGCGGACCTGGTCGGCCGGAAACGCCCGGCAATCGCGCTGGACGAACGTCATGTGGCCGGGCTCTCCCGATACGCGCGCCGAAGGCGGCTGTGAGTCGAGGACGGCCGATACCTCACGCGCAAGCCACGTCTGCTGCTGCGCGGCGGTCACCGCGCCGGCGGCAACCGCGGCCAGGGTCATCAGCAGGGTGCGCATGCGATCAGAAGGATACCCCGCGCGCCGCCGCGGCCAAATCGATCCGACCTGTGTAGACCGCCATGCCGACGACGGCGTCGATGCCCAGGGCGTCGAGCTGTTCGATTTCGGCCAGCGAGTGGATGCCGCCGGCGGCGATGAACCGGCCGGCGGCCGCGCCGCGAACGGCGACGACGGCGTCGAGGTCGAGGCCGGACATCGTGCCTTCCCGGTCGACGTTCGTGTAGAGAAACCCGCCGACGAAAGGCGAGAGACGGGTGACGGCCTCAACAGCGGTGACCGCCAGCGTCGTCTTCCAGCCGTGGATGACGACCTGTCCGCCGCGTGCATCGACGGCGCCGACGAGCTCGTCGCGCCCAATCGCGCCGGCGAACCTCGCCGCCGCGTCGAGGTCGACGCCGCGATCGGAGAAGAGCGCCGAGCCCACGATGACGCGGCGGGCGCCGGCGGCGAGGACCGACTGCGCTCGATCGATCGTGCGCACCCCGCCGCCAACCTGGCAGGGCAGTTCAGCCGTGATGCGGCGCACGAGGGCGTCGTTGCCGCCGCGGCCCATCGCCGCGTCGAGATCGATGACCTGTACCAGCGGGAACGGGCGGAACCGGTCGATCCACCCGTCGAGGTCGTCGCTCGCGAGGGCAAGTCGATCGCCTTGCACGAGCTGCACCACCCGGCCGTCCTGCAGGTCGATGGAAGGAACCAGCATGCGTCGCTACCAGGTCAGCCGCATCGGCACGCCACGCGAGGCGAGGAAGACTTTGAGGTCGGCGACGGCATGTTCGGAGAAGTGGAAGATCGAGGCCGCCAGCGCCGCGTCGGCCTGGCCGGCCGAGAAGACCTCTTCGAAGTGCTCGGGCGCGCCGGCGCCGCCCGAGGCGATGACGGGAATCGACACGGCGCGGCTCACGGCAGCCGTCATCTCGCAGTCGAAACCGCTCTTGGTGCCGTCGCGGTCCATGGAGGTCAACAGGATCTCGCCGGCGCCGCGGTCGCAGGCTTCGCGCGCCCAGATCACGGCATCGATCCCCTCAGGCATCGTCCCGCCGCGGCTATGCACTTCGTACCGGCCGTTCAGGCGGCGCGCGTCGATGGCGACGATGACGGCCTGACTGCCGTAGATCCGTGCGAGCTCTCCGATGAGGGCCGGCTCCCGCAGTGCGGCGGTGTTGATGCTGACTTTGTCAGCTCCCGCGTCGACGACCGCCCGGGCGTCTTCCACCGATCGGATGCCGCCGCCAACCGTGAGCGGGATGAACAATCGGCGCGCGGCGGCGCGCACGGTGTCAACGAGCGCCCGCCGAGCCTCGAGGGTGGCCGTGACGTCGAGGATCACGAGTTCGTCGATGCCTTCCTCGTCGTAGCGTGCCGCCAATTGGGCCGGGTCGCCGGCACCGCGCAGTCCCGCGAAGTTCACGCCCTTGACGACCTGTCCGTCGCGGACGTCAAGGCACGCGATGATCCGGCGCGCGAGCATCAGGCACCGCCGGACAGTCGTACGAAATTGCGCAGTACGGCGAGCCCCGTCCGCCCGGACTTCTCGGGATGGAACTGCACGCCGTACACGCGACGCTTTTCGACCACCGCGGCAAACCGCTCGCCATGCAACGTGACGGCGACGACGCCCTCGACGACCGGCGCGGCGTAGGAATGCGTGAAATAGGCGTAGCTTTCCGGCTCGATGCCCTCGAGGAGCGAGGCGTGCCTGCCGACGAACTCGAGCCGGTTCCAGCCCACGTGCGGCACTTTCACGGCGTCAGGAATACGCGTGCATCGCCCCTCGAACAGGCCGAGGCCGGCAAGGTCCGTCGCCTCGTCGCTGCCCTCGAAGAGCCACTGCATGCCGAGGCAGATGCCGAGAAGCGGCGTGCCGTGCCGGGTGGCGTCGACGACGGCGGCGCGCCACGCGTCGTCGAGGGACCGCGTCGCGTCGAAGTGGCCGACGCCAGGGATGACGATCGCCGTGGCGCCGGAGAGATCTTCCGGCCGGGTGGCGGCACGGACCGCCGCGCCGGCGGCCTCGAAGCCCTTGACGACCGACGACAGGTTCCCGGCCCCGTAGTCGATCATCGTCACAGTGAACGGCGTCACAGCAGTCCTTTCGTCGACGGCAGCATCCGCGCGAGGCGCCGATCTTTTGCGCACGCGACCCGAAGCGCCCTGGCAAATGCCTTGAACACGGCTTCAATCTGGTGGTGGCTCGACCGGCCGTACATGACCTTCACGTGTACGTTGGCTCGGGCCGCCGAAGCAAATCCTTCGAAGAAGTCCTCTACGAGCTCGGTCGGCAGGTCGCCAACGCGCCTGGCTCGCACCTTGAGGTCGACCACGGCAAAGGGTCGCCCCGACAGATCGACCGCGGCGACGGCCAGCGTCTCGTCCATCGGCATCACGAAGTAGCCGGCGCGGTTGATGCCGCGTTTGGACCCGACCGCGGCCGCCACGGCCTGGCCAAGCCCAATGCCGACGTCCTCGACCGTGTGATGTGCGTCCACGTCGAGGTCGCCGGTGGCCTCGAGATCGAGATCGAACCCGCCATGCTTTGCCGTGAGCTCGAGCATGTGGTCGAGGAAGCGGACGCCGGTCCGCACGCGGTACCGGCCTTTCCCCTCGAGGACGAGGCGCACGCGAACGTGCGTTTCGGTCGTCCGGCGGTCAATGAGCGCGCGTCGCAAGCACGTCCTCCAGTGCGGCAATGCAGCGTCGCGTATCGTCGGTGACGCCGGCCGTGATCCGCACGCAGCCGGCGCAGCCGGGCGCGCGCGTGCGATCGCGAATGAGAATGCCCCGATCGGCCAGGGCGCCGACGATCGCCGGGGCGTCGTCGCCGATGCGAACGAGCACGAAGTTCGCTTCGCTCGGCCAGCAGGTCAGGCCGAACCGATCGCAGAGATCGTAGACCATCCGGCGGGATTTCACCGACTCGGCCACGTACCAGTCCAGATACGGCCGGTCGCCGAGCGCGGCCTCGAGCGCGCGTACCGCGCAGATGTTGAGGCTGAATGGCGGCTGGATCCGCCGGAGCGGGCCGAGCGTGTCGGGGTGGGCCACGAGCGCGCCGGCCCTCAGGGCCGCGAGGCCGTGCGCCTTGGCGAACGTGCGGCCGACCACGAGGTTGCGGTGCGTCTCGAGCAGCGGGCCAATCGACGTCCGGCCCGAGAACTCCGCATAGGCCTCGTCAACCAGGACGATCGCGTCGGGAGCGGACACGGCGATCTCGGCGATGGCGCCCGCCGGAATGCCCAGGCCGGTCGGGTTGTTCGGGTCGGTCAGATAGATGAGGCGGGTGCCGGCGTCGATCGAGCCCAGGATGGCGCCGAGCGGGAATCCAAACCCCGGCTCTGGCGGAACGCGGACGATGTCCAGCCCGCTGGCCTCGGCGCATGCGGCATACATCTCGAAGGCGGGCTCCGGGAAGAGCACGTGCCCGGAGACGTCGCGTGTGGCTCGCGACTGCAACGCGGCAGCCTGTGCCACCAGGTGCAGGCCTTCGTCGAGGCCGTTGGTGAGCTGCACCCATTCGGCCGGGACGGAGAACGAGCGAGACGCGGCCTCGGTCACCGGCCCGTAGTCCGGGTAGAAGGCCGCATCCTCGCGTGCGATCGATCGGACGGCCGCAAGCACCGCGGGCGAGCACCCGGCGGTGTTCTCGTTCAGGTGCAGCCGCAGAGCATTCGGCGCTTCGTCAGGGCGCTGATACATGACGTCCCTTCCCGGCTCCCGTCGCCAGGCGCCGGCGGATCGAATCGGCGTGAGCCGTGAGGCCTTCGGCCTCGGCGAGCGCAATCGCCGGCGGGCCGATCTCGCCGACGCCGCGGCGCGTCAGCGTCTGCACCGAGAATACCCGCACGAAGTCAGCCGCCGAGAGGCCGCCCCTGAAACGCGCGGCGCCGCCGGTGGGCAGGACGTGATTCGAGCCCGTGCAGTAATCGCCCGAGGCCTGCACGCTCCAGCTTCCGACGAAGATGGTTCCGGCGGTCGTGAACTGGTCGACGTCGGTCGCGCGCTCGCACACGAGATGCTCGGGCGCGAGGCGATTGACGAGGGCGATCGCCTCGTGCCGTGTGCGTGCCACGACGATGGCGCCATTCCGGCGGAGGGCCTCCCTGGCCGGGCCGGTGACCGGCATCTGCCGGCGGACGGCATCGGCCACGGCACGGGCGAGCGGCCGGCGCGTCGTCACCAGGATCGCGCGGGCCGCCGGGTCGTGCTCGGCCTGCGCAAGAAGATCAGCCGCGATCCACTCGGCCGAGCCGCTCTCGGCACACACGACGATCTCGCTTGGTCCGGCATGGAAGTCGATCGCGCAGTCGGCCGACACCAGAGCTTTTGCGGCGGCCACCCATGCGTTTCCCGGGCCCACGATCTTGTCCACGCGCTTGATGCGCGCCGTCCCGTAGGCGAGCGCGCCAATGGCCTGCGCGCCGCCGATCGGCCAGACCTCGGTCACGCCGGCCTCGACGGCGGCGGCGAGCACCGCCGGAGCGGGCCGCGGACAGACCACGACGACGTCGCGGACGCCGGCGACGAGGGCCGGAACGGCCGTCATGACGAGTGTCGATGGCAGAGGGTGCCGTCCGCCCGGCACGTAGCATCCGACCCGGCCAAGCGGAGCCACGCGCTGCTCGATGCGCACGCCGGGGCGGACGTTCAGACGGAACGGCCTGGGGACCTGCCGCCGTGCGACCTGTTCGACGTTCGCAATTGCGACGCGGATGGCGCGGCGAACGTCTTCGGGTGTCTCGTCCCATCCAGCCTGAAGCTCGGCCGGGGAGAGTGGCGCGAGCCTGGGCTCCGGGGCTGCCCCGCCGCGGCGCGAGGTCAGGGACGCTCCGTCCAGCGTGCGCGTCCAGGCGATCACGGCCTTGTCGCCGCGACGCCGGACGTCGCGCACGATGCGTGCGGCCTGTCGCAGGATGGCGGGGTCACGCGCGACGTCGCGCGCGGCCAGCCGGTCGATCGCGCGCTCGTTGCCGATGTCGATGATGCGCATCACAGGACGACCTTGTTCAGCGGGAATTCGACGATGCCCTGAGCGCCGGCGGCCTTGAGCCGCGGGATCAGCTCGCGCACGGTTCGCTCGTCGATGATGGTGTTGACCGCCGCCCAGTTCTCGTCGCTGAGCGCCGACACCGTGGGGCGCTGGAGCGCCGGCAGCAGGCCCAGCACGGCATCGAGGTCGGCACGCATGACGTTGAGCATGAGGCCCACCCGGCCCTGCGCCTCGATCGCCGCGCGCAGCAGCAGCGACAGGTTGTCGAGCTTCGTCCGCTTCCACGCGTCGTCGAGCGAGGCGGCGTTGGCGATGAGCTGCGTGTTCGACTCCATGATCGTGTCGATCACGCGGAGCCGGTTCGCCCGGAGTGAAGACCCGGTCTCGGTGACCTCGACGATGGCATCGGCCAGAACGGGCGGCTTCACCTCGGTGGCGCCCCACGAGAACTCCACCTGCACGTTGACGCCCAGACGTCCGAAGTACGCCGCGGTCGCGCCGACCAGTTCGGTGGCCACCGTGCGGCCTTCGAGGTCGGCGGGCGTGCGAAATGGCGAGTCGTCCGGCACCGCCAGCACCCACTTCACGCGCCCGAAGCTCTGTTTCGCGTAGACGAGGTCCGCGATGGGCCGCACCTTCGATCCGTCGTGCGCCGAGGCGTACTCGGCGATCCAGTCCTGTCCGGTCAGGCCCGCATCGAGCACGCCATCTGCCACGTACCGGGCCATTTCCTGCGCGCGGATGAGCATGCACTCGATCTCGGGATCGTCAATGGCCGGATAGTAGGAGCGCGAGCTCACGTAGATGTCGAAGCCGGCGCGCGCGAAGAGCCGCACGGTGGCTTCCTGAAGCGATCCCTTGGGGATTCCGAGTTTCAGCTTCATGGCCGGCCGGCTGACGCCGCTCCATCGGTTTGCGGGCCACTCTTCAGGGTGGCCGTGAAACAACTGACGGTTCCAAGGTGACAGACACGGCCGTCGCCCTCCCGGCGTACACGGACCAGCACCGTATCCTTGTCGCAGTCGGTCTGCATGGAAACGACGGCCAGCCGGTTGCCGGACGTCTCTCCCTTCATCCAGAGCCTGTTCCGCGTTCGCGAGAAGAACGTCGCGTACCCGCTCGTCCGGGTAAGATCGAGCGCCTCTTCGTTCATGAAGCCGACCATCAACACCTCCAGGGTGTCGTCATCCTGGATGACGGCCGGTATCAGGCCTTGCAGCTTCGAAAAGTCCATGGTTCCTTCCTCGGTTGCTCACCGAGCCAGGCCGGATCAGGCAGGAGCTGGAGACAGAAAAGCCCCGCCAGGTCCGGCAGGGCTGCTGAGATCTGCTTGACAGGCGTTCAGGTCAGGCGCAGCACCACCGGCCGGTCGGATGACCGTGATGATGATGAGGGTGGTGCGCCGCGCGACCGAACATGACCGTATAAGGGTAGTCAACCGGCCGGCGACAGGTCAATGCCGGCCGCCGAGCCCGTCGACCGAGGCGAGGTCGTGCAGGTACCGGTCCATCGAGTCCGTGGGCGAGAAGAGCACTTTTGCAACCACGCGGAAGAGGGGATTGCTGATGTAGCCGTCTTCGGTGATGGTGAGCGAGGTCCCGCCCTCGAACGGCTGGACCGTGTAGGTCCACGTGCCGCCAAACGGCAGTTTCTCGTCGTCGACGCGAATCCTGAACAGCCCCGGTGGCTCACACTCCTCGACCCGGTAGGTGACGACGTCGCCCGACTCGCTGCTGTGTTCGGCGAAGCGAAGGTCCTCGTCGCTCTCCGACAGGATGTCGACCTTGGCCACGTTGCTGCGCCACTGCGGATAGCGGTCCACCTGGGTGATGACCGAGAAGACCCGGTCCGGCGGGGCGCCGAACCTGGCGGACCGGGCCGCCTGATGGGACTCCGGGAGGGTCAGGCCAACCACGGCCCCGACCGCCACCACCGAGCCGACAATCAGCCCGGCCGTCGTCAAAATTGAAATCAGACCCTTCAGCATCCTCATACGTTATCGGCCGCGGTTGGCCAAAACTGTGGCACTCGCGGCCTTGGCCGTAGGGTCCCGGGAGTCGGCCACGCCGTAGGCCTGTCCCGTGGTCGGATGAACCCAGATGCTCTGCGCCGAGCCCTGGCGCCCCTGCACGCGGACGTCATGGCCGAGGGCGGAGAGGGCTGAAAGCTCCGCCTCCGAGATGCCCTCGGCCTCGATCGACAGCCGGTCTGGCAGCCACTGGTGGTGAGATCGGGCGGCGTCGACCGCCTCGCGGCCCGTCATGTTCCAGGCCGTGACGTTCAACACGACGTTGAGGACGGTGTTGATGATCGTCCTGCCGCCTGGCGACCCGGTGACGAGCACGAGCCGGCCGTCCTTTGCCACGATGGCCGGCGTCATCGAGCTCAGCATGCGCTTGCCCGGCGCAATCAGGTTGGCCGGCGTGCCGATGTCGCCGGTGAGGTTGGTCGTGCCGGGCTTCTTGTTGAAGTCGCCCATCTCGTTGTTGAGCAGGATGCCGGTGCCGGCGATGACGACGTGCGAGCCGTACCCGCCTTCGAGCGTGTACGTGTTCGACACGGCCATGCCGTCGCGGTCGAGGACCGAGAAGTGCGTGGTCTCATCGGGCTCGGGCGGACCGTCGGTGATGATGTCCCGGCCGAGCTCCACGCTCGAAGAGGCGCGCGCCGCGTCGATCGTCCTGATGAGCTCGCGCGCGTGCGCCTTCGAGGTGAGCCGCGCGACCGGGACGTCGACGAAGTCCGCGTCGCCCAGGTGCCGCGCGCGGTCGAGGTAGGCGCGTCGCATCGCTTCGGTCGTCAGATGGAACGCGCGCGCCGATCCGCGCGGCACTTTCTGAATCTCGAGCGCCTCGAGCATGTTGAGCATCTCGATGAGCGCCGTGCCGCCCGAGCTTGGAGGCGGCATCGAGATGATGTCGTAGCCGAGGAAGGTCCCAGTGACCGGCGCGCGTTCGCGGGCCTCATAGGCGGACAGATCCGCCTTGGTGATCAGGCCGCCGTGCTCGGCCATGTCGGCCGCGATGCGGTCAGCAATCCAGCCGGTGTAGAAGGCGTCCGGGCCGTCGCTCGCGATGGCCGCCAGGCTCCGGCCGAGGTCGCCGAGCACGATCGTGTCTCCGGCGGCCCACTCGCCGCCTCCAGCCTTGCCGTACGCCGCCACTGATGCGGGGAATGGCTGCATGCGGCGCAGTTCGCCATTGAGGCTTCGCGCAAGCGTGGCCGACATCTTGAATCCCGAGCGGGCCAGGTCGGCGGCAGGCATGACGACGTCACGCCAGGGCAGTTTGCCGAAACGGCCGTGGGCGAGCGCCATGCCGCGGACCGTGCCCGGTACGCCCGGCGCCAGATAGCCGGCGGCCGTCAGGCTGCGGTCGATGTTTCCGTCAGGGCCGAGGTACATCGTCGGCGTGGCCCTGCCAGGCGCCTTCTCGCGGTAGTCGAACGTCGTGGCGGCGCCGTCCGGGGCGCGGACAATCATGAAGCCGCCGCCGCCGAGGTTGCCGGCCGTCGGGTGGGTGACGGCCATCGCAAAGGCCGTGGCCACGGCGGCATCGACGGCATTGCCGCCCCTCGCCAGGATGCCGGCGCCGATGTCCGCGGCGATGTCCGAGGCGGACACCACGAGCCCGGATGTGGACACCACGCCAAGGTCCGGCGCGGCCTGCCGGGCGAGTAATCCGGGAGAAACAAGGAGGAGCGCGGCTGCGGCGGCCAGGCGTCTGGGCATGACAGGTCCTTTCCCAGCGGAAGCATATACCGGGCTCGCCGGTGCTAGTATTCGGAGGTTCAGGGTTCAGTACTGGCCGGGTTTTTCCGCGCCATCCATGAGGAGGGTCTCAGTATGAAGCGCCAGCGTCTCGTCATGGTGCTCGCCGCGCTGTTGGCTGTGGTGGTTCTGGTTCCGCTCGGGGCCCAGGACGCCAAGCGGGCGATCGATCTCGAGGACATTCTCTCGTTCCGCGCGCTCTCCACCTCGTCGCTTTCGCCGGACGGGGCATGGCTCGCCTATCGGATGGCGCCCCTCCAGGGCGACAGCGAAGTGACCGTCCGCAGCACGACCGGCGATACGGAGTGGACGTTCCCGGTCGGTGACGGCGGCGGCGCGATGTCGTTTTCAGACGACTCGAAGTGGCTGGCCATCACGACGTCGCTGACGCGTCGCGAGGCGCAGGCGAGCGAGGCGCGCGTCGCGGCCGGTTCAGAACAGTGTGACCATCGTGAACCTGGCGAACGGCGAGAAGACGGTTGTCGACAAAGTCCGCCGGTACGCGTTCAACGGCGAGATGGGCGGATGGATCGCGCTCGACCGGTACCCGGCCACGGCCGCCGGCGGAGATGCCACCGCCGATGCGGGAGGACGCGGCGGGGGACGCGGCGGGCGAGGCGGCGGCCCGGCGGCGCCCTCGTCGACCGACACGCGCCCGCGCGGCAGCGATCTCATCCTGCACAGCCTGGCGGACGGCACCGAGATCAACATCGGCAACGTGTCCGAGTTCGCCTTCAACAAGAGCGGCAGGCTCCTGGCCCTCGTCATCGACGCGGCAGACCAGGCCGGCAACGGCATCCAGATTCGTGACATGTCGAGCGGCGCCGTGACGTCGCTCGAAACCGACAAGGCTTTCTACGAACGGCTGGCCTGGACCGAAGAAGGCGACGCGCTTTCGCTGCTCAAGGGCACGAACAACCCGGACTACCGCGAGCGGCAGTACGCCGTGGTCGGTTTCACGGGGTTCGATGCCGGCACGCCGAAGAAGGTGGTGTTCGATCCGACGAAGGACACGTCGTTCCCTGAGGGCTTTTCCGTGAGCGGCAATCGCGCCCCGCAGTGGACCGACGCACGCGATGCGCTCACGTTCGGCATCGCCGAGCTCACCAAGGCCGAACGGCCGGCGGGCGGCCGCGGCGCGGCCGCCGCCGGTGAAGGCGGCGAGGGCGCGGCGCCGGCGGCAGGCAACGGCCGTGGCGGCCGGGGCAACGCCGACGAGCGTCCGAACCTCGTGATCTGGCACTACAAGGATCCGCGCCTTCAGTCCCAGCAGGAAGTGCAGGAGGCGGCCGACCGACGGTTCAACTACGCGTCGATCTACCGAATCGACGGCGGCCGCTTCATCCGGCTGGCAGACGACGAGGTGTCCGACATCGCGATCTCCGGCACCGGCCGCTGGGCGATCGGCTCGAGCGACGACGCGTACGAGCTGATGGGGAACCTCAATGGCCAGCGGTTCCGCGACATCTACGCGATCGACACCCAGACGGGGAAGCGAACGACGATCCGCAAGCAACTTCGGTGGGCCTACACCGCATCGCCCGACAGCACGAAATACGTCTTCTACGACAACAAGCACTTCCACGTCTTCGACAACGAGACGGGCGCTGAGCGCAACATCACGGCCGGTGTGCCCACGACGTTCGTCGACGTCGAAGACGACCACAACGTGGTGGATCCTCCCACGCGGCTCATCGGCTGGTCTGCCGACAGCCAGTCCGTGCTGCTCTCAGACGACTGGGACATCTGGCAGGTGCCGGTTGCGGCCGGCGGGAAAGCCGTCAACCTGACGGTGAACGGCAAGAAGGAGGCGATCCGCTACACGAACCGGGTTCGGATCGATCAGGACGAGGAGGGCATCGACCTGACGAAGCCGCAGTACTTCTCGGCCATGTCGGAGTGGACCAAGCGTCAGGGGTACGGCGTGCTCGAGCCGGGCACGACGGGGCTCCGGATGCTGCTCTGGGAGGACGCCGCCATCAGCCGCCTGCAGAAGGCGGAGAAGAGCAACGTCTGGATCTACAGCCGTGAGACGCCGACGGAGGCGACGTCGTTTTACGTGACCGATGCGTCGCTTGCGACCGGCCGGAAGATCGTGGATACCTCGAAGGAAGCCGAGTCGCTCCTCTGGACATCCGGGGCCCAGCTCATCGACTTCAAGAACGCCAAGGGCGAGCGCCTGCAGGCGTCGTTGTACCTGCCGGCCAACTACGAGCCGGGCAAGAAGTACCCGACCATCGTCTACATCTACGAGCGGTTGACGCAGAGCCACTACCAGTACGGCCGCCCGACGGCGAACGGTTTCAGCCGGCAGTCGTACACGAGCAACGGCTACGCGGTGCTGATGCCCGACATCAAGTACTACGTGAACGACCCGGGCATGTCTGCGGTGTGGGCGCTCGTGCCGGCCGTCAAGGCCGCCGTGGCGACCGGCGTCGTCGACCCGACGCGCGTGGGCCTGCACGGCCACTCGTGGGGCGGGTACCAGACGGCGTTCACCATCACGCAGACCGACACGTTCGCCGCGGCGATTGCCGGCGCGCCGCTCACGAACATGATCAGCATGTACTCGATCATCTACAAGAACACCGGCGGCACGAACGGCGCGATCTTCGAGGCCAGCCAGGGCCGGTTCACGAGCGGCCCCTGGGACAACTGGGAGGCGTACACGCGCAACTCGCCCGTGGCGCACGCGAAGAACGTGAAGACGCCGCTCATCATCCTGCACAACGATCAGGACGGCGCCGTCGACTTCACGCAGGGCATCGAGTACTTCAACACGCTGCGTCGCCTGCAGAAGCCGGTGGTGCTCCTCGAGTACCCGGGCGAGAACCACGGCCTGGCGCGGCCGGCCAATCAGCAGGACTACACCGAACGCATGAAGGAGTTCTTCGACCACTACCTGACGGGGGCCGACGCACCGGACTGGCTCGAGTACGGCGTGCCGCGCCTCAAGATGCAGGAGCACATCGACAAGCGCCTGGAAGAACGTCGGGAGAAGAACGCCACGCCACCGCCAGGCGGAGGCCGAGGCCAGTAGGGGGGCGAGAGCCTAGGCCCAGCGCCCAGCGCCCAGCGCCCAGGAGGTGCCCATGACGAGGATCAACACCGGTCGCGTGATCGCCGGCGGTCTTGTGGCCGGCGTCGTGGCCAACCTGCTCGACTTTGTCTGGTACCAATACCTGATGGCCCCCGACATGGAGGTCATGATTCAGCGGCTGGGCCTGAACCGCGCCGTCGTCGAGAGCAACTCCATGGTGGTCACCTGGACGGTCGTGGACTTTCTGTACGGGATCCTGCTCGTCTGGACGTATGCCGCCTTCAGGCCCCGGTGCGGCCCGGGGCCGTCGACGGCGGTGTACGCGGCGCTCGTGCCCTTTGCCGCCGTGACGTTGTTCATGTACGGATACGCGGCGATGGGCATCTTCGCGATGAACGCGTTCGTGAAAGGCACGGTGTTCTTCCTGATCACGAGCATCGCCGCCTCGCTCGCCGGCGCTTCCCTCTATCGTGAGGAGGCCTGATCCCGAGGAGGCTGTATGTCTCTTGGCTCTCTGTTGCTCGTGACGGCAGCGCTTGCCATGCCGTCCGCTGAGTCGCGTCCGATTGCCGGCGCGCAGCCCTTCACCGTCAGCTTCGATGCTGTACCCGCGCCAGCCGATCAGCCCGATCGGGCGGTACCGCGAACGCGCGAACGTCCCCACAGATTCGGTCTCGGCGGATCATTCTCGGGCGGAACCGGCGGCGTCGGCGGGGCGTTTCGGTACTGGTTTGGCGACTACGTCGGATTCGACCTCAACGCGACGTGGTCACGGCCCTACGTCGGCGGGTCGGCCCGCGGCACGATGGCTCAGGTAACCCCGTCGGTCGTCGTCATGTTGAGACCCGTCAGTCCTGGCGCGGACTTCGATATCCGGCCGTTCGTTGGCGGCGGGCTGCTGTGGGCCTATGGCTCGTATCCGTCGTCGGGGCGCGTCCCCGGCGGCAGTACGAGCGGAACCGGAGGCGAGGTGTACGGGGGCGCCGAGATGATCTTCGCCGACGCGCCGTCGCTGGCCATCAGCGCCCAAGCGGTGTACACGAGCCTGCCGGCCGGGCTCTACTACGCCAACACGATGGACGGCTTCAACGTCGTGCTGGCGTTTCACTACTATCTGCGATAACCCCGCAGGGCGGCTCCACCGCCGCGTCGGCCGCCGCCGGGCGCCGGCGTGGGCGGCGTGATCTCCACGGGATATCCGTCGATGAAGACGTGGCGGATTTCGCCGCCGTCAAACAGGCTGCCGCTCGTGACGATGATGTTCGCGGCTTTACCGGCTTCGATCGACCCCGTACGGCTTTCCACGCCGGCGAGCCGCGCGGCGTCGATTGTGAGCGCGGCAAGCGCGGCTTCGGCCGCGAGGCCGCCGTCACGGACCGTACGAACGGCATTGCGCACGAAATCGGCCGGTGTGGCCCCGCCCGATGTGAAGGCGAACGGCACGCCCGCGGCTGCAAGCGCCGCGGGAATCTTCGGCGCATCGACCTGTGCCTGAAGCTGTCGCAGCGAAGGCGCCGCGCCGCCGCCGCGCCCACCGCGGCCGCCGGCCGCCTGACCGCCACCGCCGGGGAAGTTCAAGCTGAGAATCACGCGGGCTTTCGCGGCCGCGAGCTCGGCCGTGCGACTGGCGGCGCCGGAGGCGCCCACGATGATCGGATCGAGGTTGAACTCCTTCGCCATGGCCAGGGCCCGGTCGATCTCGCGCGCTTCCGACGCGTCGAACGCCACCGGCAGCCGCCGTTCGAGCGCCGGCAGCAGGGCATCGAGCGCCGGCTCGAAGACCGGACGCGGGCCGGTGCCGCCGGCGTCGTAATAGGCCCGGGCCTGCCGCTGCCACTCTGCGTCGAGGAAGCCCTGCTTGGTGAACGCGATCGTCCCGAGCAACGCCTGCGGATAACCCGGACCGCCCCCGCGTCCGGCCATGTCCACGTGCATCGCGACCGGCGACGCGATGACCGCGAGGCCCTTGCGGTACTCACCCACGTTACTGAACTGCGGGTCTTCGGGCGGCAGCATCACGTTGACGAGCGCGCTCTGGCCCTTGAAGATCCCGGCGGAGGGAACCGCCAGCACCGTGGTCACGCCCGCATTGGCCAGCGCCATCAGGGCGTCGTTGCCGGGCGCGAGGTTGTCGGCTGCGAGGAAGTCGGGCTTCAGCAGCTCGGCGCGCTTGGCGCGTTCCGCTTCTTCGCGGTTCTCGAACTCCTGTGCGCCGCCGCCTCCACGGCCGCCCCCGCCGCCGCGGCCGGCGGTCGCGCCAGCCGCCACGGTCCCGCCACCGAGCGGCGCGCTGTTGCCCATGTCAATCAGGCCCGGATAGACGTGCATGCCCGTGCCGTCGATCACGACGGCGTCGGCAGGCGCGGCGGCGTTCGGGCCGACGGCCGCAATCAGGCCATCGCGTATCACCACGGTGGCGTTCGCGACGGAGGCCCCTGCCGAGTGCACCGTGGCGCCGCGCACCGCGTAGGCCACGCTCTGGGGCTCGGCCGCATCGAGTGGTCCGAGCGCGAGCGTTGCGGCAAGCACTGCGCCAGCCTGAAGTACCAGAACACGTAATCTGCGCATCTGCATGTCGATCTCCCAGGTTGTCCAGCGTCAGCGCCTACTGCCGTCCCATGTACCGCTGAAAGAGCTCGGTGTGCTTGCTCTCGAGCGGGACATCGCGTCCAGCGATCACGACGTGCTGGATGCGGGACCGGATTTCGAGCGGGTCGCCGCCGACCACGATGAGGTTGGCGATCTTGCCGGCTTCGATCGTGCCCAGCGCGCGGTCGGCACCGAAGATCTTCGCCGCGTCGATCGTGAGCGCGCGGATGGCGCGGTCGCGGTCGAGTCCCCAGGCCACGGCCATCGCGGCCTGGAAGGGAATCAGCCGGGCACCGTCGTAGTTGCCGCTCGAGAAGGCAAACGTCACGCCGGCTGCAGCCAGCTTGCCGGGCGCCTGGTAGCTGGCCGCGTGAAAGGCATCCTCGCCCTGCGGCAGCGTCAGGATCTCGCTGAGAATCACGGGCACGCTCTTTCGGGCCAGCAGGTCCGCCTGTTCGACGGCGTTCTGGCCGCTCGCCCGAATCACGATGTTCACGCTCTGAGATTCGGCCCAGCCGATGGCGTCACGAATCGCATCGGCGCTGCCCGCCTGCACGTACAGCGGCAGGGTCCCGTTGACCACGGGAATCAGCGGCTCGAGCTCCCAGTTCATCTGCCGGTTCGGATTCGCCATGTAGGCCTTCGTCCGGGCCAGCAGGTCGTTGAGCGCCTTGATCTGGTTCTGGGCGTTCGCGCCGCCACCGCCTCCGCCGCCGCGGCCGCCACGCCCGCCTCCGCCGCCGCCCGGGAACGACATGCCCAGCCCGGCGCTCGGCCGGACCGCGTTCTCTTCCCACGTCCAGCCGTCGAGGTTCATGAGCGGCACCTCGCCCGTGATCACGCCGCCGCCCATGAAGATGGCCGCGCTCGTGATGCCTTCGACGCGCGCGATGGGAATCGCGTCGCTGTCCGACTGGTACGCCACGCGCGTGCGCAGCATCTGGTTGAAGTCGAGCATCTCGCTGACGTCGTCCATGCCGGCCACGCCGGGCTCGCGGATGCCGAGCGTGGTGCCGGCGTCGATGAATCCGGGGAGCACGCTCGCGCCGCGCGCGTCGACCGTGCGCGCGCCGGATGGCACCGAGACATTGGCGCCGACCGCCTGGATGCGATTGCCGCGAATGACGACCGTGCCGCGTTCGATGACCGCGCCGGACACCGTGACGATCCGGGCGTTGGTGATCGCCCAGGCCGGCCCATCCGCGTTGTACTGGACGGTGACCGGCTGGCTCTCGATGCCGAAGAGGTTGCCCGGGCCTTCCGACGGTGCCGGCGTGGCCGCCGGGGCGGCACCGCGACCGCCGCGGCCGCCCTGCCCGCGACCGGTGCCGAGCGTCGCCAGCAGGTCCGCTTTCTCCTTTTCGACCGCCGCCACGCGCGCCAGATCGGTCTCGCGATCGTAGTACAGCTTGCCGTCGATATAGGTCTTCTCGACGATCGCGTAGGTGCTGAGCGGGTGGTGCGTCCAGATCACCACGTCGGCGTCCTTGCCGACCTCGATCGAGCCCACGCGGTCGGCGATGCCGAGCTGGCGCGCCGCGTTGATCGTCACGAGCGCGAGCGCCTGTTCGTCGTTGAGGTCGCCCCAGCGCACCGACTTGGCCGCTTCGGTGTTGAGCCGGCGAGCGTGCTCGGCGCTGTCGGAGTTGATCGACGCGGTGACGCCCTTGTGGGTCATGAGCGCGGCGTTGCCGGGGATGGCGTCTTCAGCCTCGATCTTGTAGCCCCACCAGTCCGAGAACGTGGACGCGCCGGCGCCGTGCGCGGCGATTTCCTTGGCCACCTTGTAGCCTTCGAGCACGTGCTGGAACGTGGCGACCTTGAAGCCCATCTCCTCGGCGAGGCGGATCATCATCAGGATCTCGTCCGCCCGGTAGCAGTGCACGTGCACGAGG
Source organism: uncultured Acidobacteriota bacterium (assembly GCA_963752045.1). Lineage (GTDB taxonomy): Bacteria > Acidobacteriota > Vicinamibacteria > Vicinamibacterales > SCN-69-37 > DATKDF01. Next base: position 49,229 of record CAVVWN010000009.1, read on the forward strand.
CGCTTGCCTTCCAGAATCTCGACGAGCGCGTCGAGCTGCAGGTCGCGCTTCGGCACGAGCGCCCGTCCGCCGGCGGCGTTGGCCTTCTCGTACTCCTGCCAGGCTTTCTGGTAGGCCTTGGCGCGGGTGAAGGCATCGCGGATCACGAACTCCACTCCCTGGCGCGTGCCCGGGTACCGGCGAAGCCCCGTATTCGACGCGAGGCCCTGGCGTTTGGGGTTCTCGCCAAGCGCGAACTTGATGCCGGGCAGCGCGCCCTCGAAGAGCAGGTCTTCACCCTTGTCGACACCCCACCGCAGCTTGATCACGACCGTCTTGCCGCCGATCGGATTGGCGCTGCCGTGCAGGATGTTGGCCACCGTGAGACCGCCGGCCAGGTCGCGCTGGATCGAGAGATCGGTCGGGTCCAGCACGTCGCCCATGCCCGTCATCGAGCTCACGGCCGTCTGGCCCTCGTTGATCGCGTCGTTGGCGATGTGCGAGTGCGCGTCGATGATGCCGGGTGAGACGAACTTGCCTGAGGCGTCGATGACGGTGGCACCGGCCGGCACCTGCACGTTGGCGCCGACAGCGGCGATCTTGCCGTCGCGCATGACGAGCGTGCCGTTGTTGATGGTGCCGCGGGTCGCCGTGACGATCGTGGCGTTTCGAATCGCGACGACTCCGGCGGCGCCGGCCTGGCCGGCCTGGCCGCTCACCTTGACGACCGCGACGGGCACGAAGGTGACGGCAAGCAGAACGGCCACAAGCCACACGGGACGTAGAGATCTGCGAATCACTGGGGCCTCCGGGTAGAAATCAGCAAGAGTGACGAACTGTAGCGTACGAACAGGCGCCTGCGCTATGGTTCGGGGAGACGCTAGCAAAGGAGGCACCATGAACACCCGTACCATGCGAGCGGTCCTTGCCATCGCGGTGGCCGTCGGCCTGTCTGCCTGCACTCCGCCGGCACCGGCGCCGGCCCCGGACACGTCGGCCGAAGATCTTGCCGCCATCAACGCCGTCCGGGACGCCTGGGCCGCCGCGTTTGCTGCCGGTGATGCGGCCGCACTGGCTGCTCTCTACACCAACGACGCGGCGCGGATGAATCCGGGAGAGCCCACCGTTTCGGGTCCGGCCGCCATCCAGGCTGGCTTCGAGCAGATGTTCTCCGAGGCGACCGCCAGCAACGACATCCGACCGGAGATGACCGACGTCTCAGGCGACTGGGGCTTCGACAGCGGGACGTACACCTCGACGGTGACGCCCAAGGCGGGTGGCGAGGCGATGACCGAGAGTGGCCGCTATCTTGTCGTGCTGCGGAAGCAGGCCGACGGGTCCTGGAAGATCGTCCGCGAGATGGGGAACTCGCCGACTGCGCCGATGATGCCGGGCGGCGGCAACTGACTAAACTAGTAATCACCGACCCCCGCGGACCCGGGCGCGGCGCCTACGCCATCAACAGGGCGAGGAGCGCCTTCTGCGTGTGCAGGCGGTTCTCTGCCTGCTGGAAGACCACTGACTCGGGTGAGTCCATCACGCTGTCGGTCACTTCCACGCCGCGATGGGCCGGCAGGCAGTGCATGAAGAGCGTCTCGCGGCCCGAGGCGGCCATGAGCGCGTCGTTCACCTGGTAGGGCGCGAAGATGCGGGCCCGCGCGTCGCTCTCGTCTTCCTGTCCCATCGAGGCCCAGACGTCGGTGTACACCGCGTCGGCTCCTTCGACGGCCTCGAGAGGGTCGTTCGTGACGGAGACCGTGGCGCCGAACCGCGCGACGTCCTGCGCGGCGCGCACGACGTCCGCCGGCAGTTCGTAGCCCGAGGGCGACGCCACGCGCACGTGCATGCCGAGCATCGCGCCGGCATGGGCGAGCGAGGCGGCCACGTTGTTGCCGTCGCCGACAAACGTCAGCACGCGGCCTTCGAGATTGCCGAGCGACTCTCGCAGGGTCATCATGTCGGCCAGCGCCTGGCACGGGTGCTCCTCGTCGGTCAGCGCATTGACCACGTGCAGGTTCGGCGCGGCGCGATCGAGCCGCAGCACCTTGGCCTGCTCGAACGTACGCACGATGACGCCCGCCACCCACCGCTCGAGGTTGCGCGCCACGTCTTCGACGGTCTCACGGCCGCCGAAAATCACGTCGGGAAGCGGTTCGATGACCTCACCGCCCAGCTCGCGCACGGCGATGACAAACGTCGTTCTCGTGCGCAGCGACGGCTTCTCGAAGAGCAGCGCGACGTGCCGGCCCGCCAGCGGCTGACTGCCGATGCGGCCGACGTGCCGGTCGCGCTTCATCCGGGCGGCCACGTCGAGCAGGTGCTCGAGGCCGTCCGGGCTGAGGTCGAGCACCGACAGGAACGACTTCGGATAGTCGACGAGCCCGCTCTCGTACTCGCTGACGAGATTCGGCCGAACGGCGGTGGCGACAGCCTTGGCAGGTTTCATCTTCGTGTGTCCTCTGTCTAGGTGCGGTACTCGGCGTTGATGCGCACGTATTCCGCGCTGAAGTCGCAGGTCCACATGGTGGCCGCGTGCGGACCACCGGTACCGAGGTCGACGCTGACGGTGACTTCCTGTGCGGCCAGCACGCGTGCCGCCTCGGCGGCCCGGTCGTCATGCGGTACGCCGGCCACGAACAGGTCGACCGGCCCGATCGACACCGATGCCGCGTCGAGCACGAAGTCGGCGCCAGATCGCCCGACGGCCGAGACGAGCCGGCCCCAGTTCGGGTCGCCGCCATGAATGGCGGTCTTGACGAGCGGCGAATTCGCGATGGCGCGCGCCGCAAGCCTGGCGTCGGACTCTGAGGCCGCGCCGGTCACGTGCACCGTCACGAGCTTGGTCGCGCCTTCTCCCCCGCGCACGATCTCGCGCGCGAGGTGCCCGGCAACCGCCGTGAGCGCTTCCACGAAAACCGGGTCTCCGGCCTCGGCGACGACCACGCCCGAGGCGCCCGATGCGAGGGCGAAGACGGCGTCATTGGTGGAGGGCTCGCCGTCGACCGAGATGGCATTGAAGGTCCGATCCACCACCTGCCGGAGCACGGCCTGCAGCACGGCAGGCTCAATGACTGCATCGGTCGTGAGGAAGCCGAGCATGGTGGCCATCCGCGGTTCGATCATCCCGGAGCCCTTGGCCATGCCACCCACCGTGTAGGTGCCCGACGGGCTGTCGACGACAACCGCGTACGACTTGGGGAACGGGTCGGTCGTCATGATCGCGGCGGCCGCATCGTCGTGGGCGTCGGCACGCAGGGCGTGGCGTGCCGCGGTGACGCCGCGCCGGACCTTCTCGATGTCGAGCGGCACGCCGATCACGCCGGTGGAGGCGACGAGCGCGTGGTGCGCCGCGCAGCCGACGGCCTCGGCGGCGGCGCCGGCCATGGCCCGCGCCACCTCGAAGCCGGCTCGTCCGGTGCAGGCGTTGGCGCACCCGCTGTTGGTGACGATGACTGCTGCGAGACCGTTGGAAGCGGCCAGGTGCTCGCGGGACACGACCACGGGGGCGGCGACGGCCTTGTTGGTCGTGAAGACCGCGGCGGCGGGCACCGGGCCGTCGGCGGCCACGAGCGCCAGGTCGAGCGGCGCCACCGCATCGGCCGTGCGCCGTTTGATGCCGCACGACACGCCGGCCGCCCGGAAACCGGCCGGGGCCGTCACGCCGCCTGGGATGGGACGGATCATGGCGCGGCCGGCCTCAGGCGACCTTCGCCGCGGCCGGCGCGCTGTACCGCCGAACCGCGTCGAGCGGCAGGAGCATCGCGTACTGCGAGCAATTGCGGAACAGGGGGCACCCGAGACAGGTGCCCGCGATTTTCTCGGGCACCCACACGTGCGGCACGATCGAGAAGTTCTGGCGGATGAAGAAGCGCGGGTCGTGCGTGAACGCCGTGAGCGTCCGGAAGCCCGCGGCGTGCGCGCGGGTGCGCATCTCGCCCACCAGGCGTGCGGCGAGGCCCACGCGCCGGAAATCACGGGCCACCACGAGCGAGCGAACCTCGGCGACCGACGTCGACAGCGGCGCGAGCTCCGCGCACGCCTTGATGCTGCCGGCCACGTCGCAGACCACGAAGCGGCCGGCATGACGCCTGAGGTCGTCGAGGTCCCGCGGCAGCAGGTGTCCCTCGTCGAGGTTCGAGCTGATGAGCGCGTAGAGCGCATCGGCATCGGCGGCCGTGGCCGTTCGCAGGATGAGGTCGGTCAACTTGTGGCTCCTTGCCGGGTGACGGCGTCGAGAGACGCATCGAGAATGCCCACGGCCTCGTCGACGTCCGATTCGCTCACGATGAACGGCGGCAGCATGCGGACGACGGTGGTGGACGTGCGGTTGACGAGCAGTCCGCGCTCGAAGGCGGCGGTGACGACCGGCGCGGCGTCGAAGGCGAGGTCGAGTGCGGCGATGAGGCCCGCACCGCGGACTTCCTTGACCGACGCCGAGTGCCTGAGCCCGAGCTCGCGCAACCGCGAGGCGAGGTGAGCCGACACCCGCCGGATCGACTGCAACAGGCCGCCGTCGAGCTCATCGAGGAAGACGAGGGCCGCGCGGCACGCGAGCAGGTTGCCGCCGTACGTGGTGCCATGGTCGCCCGGCGAGAGCGTGTCGGCGACCGCCTGCCGCATCACCGCCGCGCCGACGGGAACACCGGCGCCGAGCGCCTTGCCGAGCGCGACCAGATCCGGCGAGAGGCCCACCAGATGGCTGGCGAGAAACGCGCCCGTGCGCCCGCTGCCCGACTGCACTTCGTCGGCGATGATGAGCGCGCCGGTGCGCTCGCGCGCGGCGTGCAGCGCCGCGACCAGATCGCGTGAGATCGGCCGCACGCCGCCCTCGCCCTGAATGGGCTCGATGATGATGGCGGCCGTGTCCTCGTCCACGATGGCATCGAGCAGCCACGGCTCGGCCGGGCTCGCGAACTTCACGTCCGGAATGAGCGGCGAGAACGGCTCGCGGTAATGCGGATCCCAGGTCACCGAAAGCGAGCCCATCGTTCGGCCGTGGAAGGCGTTGGTGAACGCGACGATCTTCGTGCGCCGCGTCTCTCGCTTGGCGTGCCAGTAGCGGCGCGCAAATTTCAGGCAGGCCTCGTTGGCCTCGGTGCCGCTGTTGCAGAAGAACACGCGGTCGAGTCCGGTGTGCTGGACGAGACGCGCGGCGAGCGTTCCCTGCAACGGGTGGTGGTACAGGTTCGACGTGTGGATGAGCGTGGCCGCCTGATCGGCGACTGCCTGCGCGAGGCCCGGATGCGCGTGGCCGAGCGACGCGACGCCGATACCCGACAGGAAGTCGAGGTACGCCCGTCCGCCGTCGTCGATGAGGCGCATGCCGTCGCCCCGGACGAAGACCACCGGAAGCCGCTTGTAGATCTGCAGCACGTACTGCGCGTCGAGGGCCTTGATGTCGTGCGTCGTGTCTGTCGCCATTCCGGATCCTGTTCCCTGTGTCCGTCTTCGCGTCCTGCTACGTCCGCGTCCCGGCCGACGCCAGAACCGGCGCCTGAACGAGCACCGTGCCGGGCGCGGCGTCGAGGTCGCCTGTTGAACCGAGCGCGCGGCCGTCGATGATGCGCACGCGAGACACCCCGTCGGCGAGAGCCTCGCGACTCGACAGAAGCTTGGCAACCATGCCGGCCGCCGCCGTGCCGTTGGCAATCACGGCGTCGATGCCGGCCGGATCGAGCGTATCGATCGTGCGCCCGTCGACGTCGAGAACGCCGGCCGTCGTGCCGGCGATCACGAGCTCGCCGGCGCCGAGCATGGCCGCGAGCCGGCAGGCCATCACGTCGGCGTTGACGTTGAGAATCGCCGGACCGTCGGCCCCTGCCGGAGACTTCTCGAGGCCGAGGCTGGCGATGACGGGCACGTACCCGTTCACGAGAAGCAGTTCGACGAGGGCGGTGTCCGGTTCCTCCGGATCTCCCACCAGTCCCAGGTCGACCACCTCGCCAGACGCCGTGCGGTGAGCTGAAGCTCGCAGGGCCCGGCCCAGGCCGGCATCGACGCCCGACAGGCCGACCGCCGGCACACCGGCGCCAACGAGCGCCGCGACGAGCTCGGTGTTGGCAAGGCCTCCAAGCACCGAGACGACGACGTCGAGCGTGTTCCGGTCGGTCACCCGCAACCCATCGATCTTCTCAGGTGCGAGACCCTGGCGGGCCATGGCCGCATCGACGGCACGTCCGCCGCCGTGCACGATGACGAGCGGCCTGACCGCCGCAAACGCCGCGGCGGCAGACGCCATGCGCATGCGGTCGGCGGCCGTTTCCACCAGCTCGCCGCCGAGCTTGAGCACGAGCGGCCCGGTCACAGCAGGCCCGCCTTCTCGTCGAGGCCGCAGGCCACATTGAAGTTCTGCACGGCCTGGCCGGCCGCGCCCTTCACCAGGTTGTCGAGACACGAGACGACGACGAGCCGGCGGGTCGAGGCCTCGAATCGCCAGCCGATGTCGCAGAAGTTCGTCCAGGCCACGTGCTTGATCTCGGGCAGGGCCTCGCCGGTGAGCCGGACGAACGGCTCGTGGCCATAGGCGGACGTGAACGCATCGGCGATTGCCTCATCGGTGGTGCCGGGCACGGCCTTGAGGTAGATCGTCTCGAGGATGCCGCGGTCGAGCGGCACGAGGTGCGGGACGAACGTCACCTCGGCCCCGAGCTCCTGCTCCATCTCGGCCACGTGACGATGTCCGAGCACGCCGTAGGCGGCAACCGAACCGTGATTCTCGGAGAAATGCGTGCGATCGGTCGCGGCCCGGCCCGCGCCCGAAATGCCGGACTTGGCGTCGACCACGACGCCGGCGGCCGTATCGATCAGGCCGGCCTTCACGAGCGGCAGCAGCGAGAGCAGAGCCGCCGTCGGATAGCAGCCCGGGTTGGCGATGAGCGCAGCCTCGCCGAGCTCGTGCTTGTAGTGCTCGGTCAGGCCGTAGGCGGCGCCGGCCGGCAGGGCCTTCGTGTCCGGGTACCAGCGTGCCCGCGCGCCGGCGTCGCGGATGCGGAATGCGCCGGACAGATCGATGACGCGCACACCATGATCAATGAGGGGCGGCGCCAGGTCGGCTGCGGCCTGTTCGGGCACGGCCAGGAATGCCACGTCGAGGTCGCGCCGCAGCCGGTCCGTGTCGAGCGGTTCCAGCTGGCCGTCCCAGATTCGGTTCAGCCTGGGCAGGGGCCGTGCCGCCGAGCTCGCGCTCGAGGACATCGCCAGGTCGAGCCGGGCGTGGGGATGACGAGCGAGCAGAGCCACGAGCTCCTGGCCCGCGTACCCCGTTGCGCCGACGACCGCAACCCTCACTGGCGACGAATACATATTCATCAGAAACGTTAGATATACACGTCTGGATTCCGCCGAGTCAAGTTCCAGTACCGAAATTACTTGATTTTTCGATATGCAACCTCTGTATAATCTTCTGTCGTTCTGAATAAATATGAAATCCTGGAGGCAGGCACAGATCCTCGAAGTCATCGATCGCGAGGCCGTCACCTCGCAGGAGGAGCTTCGCCAGCGGCTCTCCACCAGGGGCATCTCCGCCACTCAAGCGACTATCTCTAGAGATCTAAAGGACTTAGGTCTCGTCAAGCGCGCCGGGGACGGCGCCTACGTTCGTCCGGGAGCCGAGGCCCCCGGGCCGGCCAACGGGGAGCACCTTCGTCGCGCGGTGGCAACGCTCGTCCGCGGATTCGAGAGGGTCGATTCGCTGCTGGTGGTCCGGACCGACCGGGGGCAGGCCCAGGGGCTGGCCGAGTGGATCGACCGGGCCCAACTGAGCGAGGTGGCCGGCACGATTGCGGGTGACGACACGATCCTGCTCGTGTGCCGAGGCGGCACCGCCGCCGAGGGGCTGGAACGTCGTCTGAGGGAGATGGTGACGGCCTGACCCCTGGAGCGGGGGACTCCGGTCGGATGGAGCGCATGATGAAGCGGATCGTTCTTGCCTATTCGGGTGGGCTTGGCACGTCGGTGGCCATTGCCTGGCTGGCCGAGAAGTACGGCGCGGAGATTGTCGCGGTCACGATGGACCTCGGCCAGGGCAGGCAGCTCGACGACGTGCGCGAGCGGGCGCTTTCGATTGGCGCGGTCCGCGCCCACGTGCTCGATTTGCGCGAGGAGTTTGCACGCGACTACGTGCTTCCCGCACTCCAGGCCGGCGCCATCTACGAGGGACGCTACCCGCTTGCCACGGCGCTCGGCCGCCCGCTGATGGCCCGGCACCTCGTGGAGATTGCGCGGCTCGAGGGGGCCGACGCCATCGCGCACGGCTGCACCGTCGACGCCAACGACCCGGCGCGGACCGACATCCCGGTGCGCGCGCTCGACCCCGGCCTGGCGGTCATTGCCACCGCCCGGGTGTGGGGGCCCTCGCGGGCCGAGGCGATCGCGTACGCGCGCGACCGGGGGATTCCCGTGCCGGCGACCGCGTCGAGTCCGTACCGCATAGACACCAATCTCTGGGGTCGGTCGATTGAGTGTGGCGTGCTCGACGATCCCTGGCAGGAGCCGCCCGAAGATATCTTCGTCCTGACCCGGTCGCCCGATGGCGCGCCGGATCGGCCGGCATACGTCGAGATTGATTTCCGGCAGGGCGTGCCCGTGAGCATCAACGGCGTGACCATGCCGCTCGTCGAGCTCATCCAGAGTCTCGAGACCATTGCCGGCGGGCATGGTGTCGGCCGCATCGACATGGTGGAGAACCAGCTGGTGGGGCTGAAGTCGCGGGAAGTGTACGAGGCGCCGGCTGCCGTCGCCCTGCATGTCGCGCACGCCGATCTCCAGCGATTCGTCGTCCCGCGCGAGCTCGACCGCATCGGCTCGCATCTCTCTGTTGCCTACGCCGATCTGGTCTACGGCGGTCTGTGGTTCACGCCGACGCGTGAGGCGATCGACGCCTGCGTCGCCAGGATCCAGCAGCAGGTGACGGGCACGATTCGCCTCAGGTTGTTCAAGGGCGCCTGCCAGGTGGTCGGACGGAAGTCGCCGTTCGCGCTGTACGATCGAGGCCGGGCCGCCGAGGCGGCCGCCGAGCCCGAATCGGCCGGCGCGAAAGGATAGGCATAAAAATATGTGGTCCGGCCGCTTCTCGGGTCCTCCGAACGCGCAGCTCTTCGATTTCGGCAAGTCGCTCGGCGTCGACCGGCGCCTTCTGGCCGATGACATTCGCGGCAGTCAAGCATGGGCCGAGGCGCTCGGGCGCGCCGGCGTGCTCGAGGCTGGCGACGTTGGGGCCATCGTCAGAGGGCTCGAGTCGATCCGGGCCGCGGTCGAGGCCGATCCGTCGATCGTCGACGCGGCGCCGGACGAGGACGTGCACTCGCTCGTCGAGCGCCTGCTCATCGAGTCCATCGGTGATGCCGGCCGCCGGTTGCACACCGGGCGGTCGAGAAACGAGCAGGTGTCGCTCGACACGCGTCTCTATCTGCGGCGCCGCATTCCCGAGCTGCAGCACGGCCTGACCGACCTCGTGGCTGCCTTCGCCGAACAGGCCGACGAGGCCGGCGCGGCCGTGATGCCCTCGTACACGCACATGCGACGCGCGCAGCCGGTGCTCGTGGCGCACATGTGGCTCGCGCATGCGGCCGCCATTCGCAGGGACGTGGCTCGACTGGAAACCGTTGCCGCCGATGCTGACTGGATGCCGCTCGGGTCGGGGGCGATCGCCGGGACGGCCTACCATATCGATACGGCCTGGCTGGCCGCACGTCTCGGGTTCAGCCGCGTCGTTTCGAACAGCATGGATACGTCCGGCGATCGCGATTTCGTCGCCTCGTTCCTGTTCGCGTGCACGATGGCGATGACGCACCTCTCGCGCCTCGCCGAAGACGTGATTCTGTTCACGTCGGAAGAATTCGGCTTCTTCGACCTGGCCGACGAGGTGGCCACCGGGTCGAGCCTGATGCCCCAGAAGAAGAACCCCGATCCGATGGAGCTCGTTCGCGGCAAGGCGGGCACCGTCCTCGGGCTGCTCACCGGGTGGCTGGCGGCGATGAAGGGCACGCCGCTCGGCTACAACAAGGACTATCAAGAAGACAAAGCGACGCTCTTTTCGGCCGAAGACACGCTTGCCGGCTGCGCGATGGCCTCGGCCGCCATCGTGCGCGCGATGCGCCCGAAACCGGAGCGCATGCGTGAGGCCGCCTCCGGTCTGCTCCTTGCGACCGAAGTGGCCGACTACCTGGTGGCGCGCGGCATGCCGTTCCGGTCGGCGCACGAGCTCACCGGGCGCATCGTTCGCGAACTCGTGGCCGCGGGCCGCGATTTCGGCGCGCTCACACTCGCCGACTGGCGCGCCTACGACCCGCGGTTCGACGAGGGCATCTTCGCCGCCATCACGCCGGAGTCGGCGGTCCGCGCGCGGCTGACGCCGCAGTCGACCAACCCGGCGGCCGTGGCCGCCGCGCTCGCCGACACGCGCGCCTGGATTGCCGCGCGCGCCGGGAGCCGGTCCTGAAGGCACTGCTCCTCGACTTCGGCAACGTGATCGGGTTCTTCGACCATCGCCGGGCGTGCCGGCAACTGGCCGCGCTGTCGTCGCGCGCGATGACCGAGGACGACGTCTTCGCGGAAGTGTTCATGAGCCCGCTCGAGCCCGAGGTCGACCGGGGGCGGATTGGCACCCCGGAGTTCCTGGAGAAGCTTCGAGCCCAGCTTGCGCTCCAGGGGACCGATGACGAGGTCGTGACGGCCTGGTGCGACATGTTCGAGCCGAACGAGCACCTGATCGCGCAACTGCCGCGCCTGCGGCAGATGGCCGGGCGGCTCGTGCTCGCGAGCAACACGAACGACCTGCACTTCCAATGGATCGCCAGGCAGTTTGCCGCGCCGCTCGCCCAGTTCGATGCGCTCGTGCTCTCGTACCAGGTGGGCCTGCGCAAGCCGGAGCCGGCCTTCTTCCTCCGCGCGGCCGAAGCGGCCGGCGTGCCGGCGTCCGCCTGCGTGTTCGTCGACGACAAGCCTCAGTTCGTCGACGCGGCGCGCGCCGTGTCGATGCACGGCGTCGTATACGAACCGGGCCTCGACCTGGTGACGACACTCGCGCGCTATACTTGCTGACCTCCAACAGGAAGACGCGGTCATGGCCGCACGTCGCGCTGCGGCGCTCGGATCCGGCCAGCGGAGGTTTCTGATGACTCAACCCCATCGGCTCGTTCTGACGTTCGTGCTGGCGACTCTGTGCGCAGCGAGTCTCCCCGCACAGAATCAATCGCTGCCATCGTCGGCCGGCGCGCGCTTCGCGGTTCGCGCAGGCCGGCTCGTCGATCCGGAGACCGGCCGTGTGGCCGAGAAGCAGACCATCCTCGTCGAGGACGGGTATATCCGCGCGGTGGGGCAGGATGTGCCGGTGCCGGCTGGAACTGCCGAGATCGACCTTTCGGACCTCAGCGTGCTGCCCGGCCTGGTCGACGCGCACAACCATCTGGCGCTGACCTACAAGATGGAGCCGGAGAACAACGTCTACTACCTGACGTACGTGCTCGATTCGACGGCGCTCCGCGCCATTCAGGCGGCCTCGAACGGCATGCAGATGCTCTCGGCCGGCTTCACGCTCGTGCGGGACCTCGGCAACAACGGCGACTATGCCGACACGGCGCTGCGCGTGGCGATCGAGCAGGGATGGATCGCCGGCCCGACGATCGTCAACTCCGGCATCATCATCGGCGGCATGGGCGGGCAGTTCTATCCCACGCCCGAAATGGCCAGAAACCACGACATCGTCTATCCCGAGTACCTCGACGCCGATACGCCGGACGAGATCGTCAAGGCCGTTCGTCAGAACATGCTGTTTGGCGCGAAGGTGATCAAGATCTGCGTCGACTGCAAGCCCTGGGGTTACTCGGTCGACGACATGAAGCTCTTCGTCAGTGAGGCCGGCAGGGCCGGCCTCAAGGTGGCCGGCCACGTGCAGACCGAAGCCGGCGCGCGCCGGGCGATCGAGGCCGGCATCTGGTCCATCGAGCATTCGGGCGCGCTCACCGACGAGATTCACCAGTTGATGGCGGCAGGCGGGATCTGGCGCGTCGGCACCGAGACCCCGTTTACGCCGTACCGGGGATCCGAGCGCGCCTTTGCCCGCACGGTCGAGGGGCTCAAGAGCGCCTACGCGCGCGGTGTGAAGATGGCGTTCTCGACCGACGCGGACTACTACATCCCGGGCATGTCGCGTGGCGAAGTCGTCATCAATTTCCTGCTCAGCTGGAAAGCCGCCGGCATTCCGGCGCCGGAAATCCTCAAGATCATGACCGTGAACGGGTATCTGGTGAGCGACCTCTACGGTCGCCGAGGACCTATCAGGCCGGGGTTCCCGGCCGACTTCATCGGTGTGCCGGGCAACCCCCTCGACGACATCGACGCCCTGCGGACCGTGTCGTTCGTGATGAAGGACGGGCTCGTGTTCAAGCGGGACGGTGTCATGACGCCGGAGGCGTTCTTGCACGCCGGACCCGTGAACGGGTGGCGGATACGTTAGTTAAACGACGTCAACCCGCGGTGAGCGTGTAACATGGGGCGGTTATTCGGTACTGCCCGGCACTGCGGAACGGCCGCCTGCCGGCAACTTCCCGGTCGAGTCGACAGGAGCGTCGTTCATGTGGGACGTCCTCTGGGACTGGTCTGAACTCGTCAAGCTCGGTGGCGACGCCGTCACGTACTTCATGATGGCCGCCGTCGGCACCACGCTGTTCCTCATCCGTCTGGCCTTCGCGCTCTTCGGCGGCGACGGTGGCGACTTCGACGCCGACGTGGATCCGGGCGCCCACGACGTGGGCAGCGACGCCTCGTTCACGCTCTTCTCGCTGCTGTCGGTAATGGCCTTCATCATGGGCACCGGCTGGATGGGGCTGGCCTGCCGCATCGACTGGGGGCTGAACCGGCCGGTCTCGGTTCTCGTGTCTGTTGGTTTCGGCGTGCTGATGATGTTCTTTGCTGCCGGGCTCATGTACATGACCCGCCGGCTCAACCGCGACATCACCTACGACGTCCGGACCGCCATCGGCCGCACCGCTCGCGTGTACATGACCATTCCCGCCCGGGGCGAGGGGCAGGGCAAGGTGCAGGTCAGCGTGTCCGGCCGGCTCATGACGATGCCGGCCGTGAGTAACGGTCCGGCACTCAAAGAGTTTGCGGACGTGAAGGTCGTCGAGACCCGAGACGACGGCACGCTCGTCGTCGAACTTCTGGGGTAGTCGGAGGAAGAGGGACATCACATGGCCGAGATCTTCAGTTTCGGAACGCTGGGCGTCGTCGCCACGATCGTCCTGCTCATCTTGTTTGTCCTCACCATGCTGGTGCGGCAGTACCGGCGGTGTCCGTCGAACCGCATCCTGGTGGTCTACGGCAAGGTGTCGGGCCAGCGGGCCGCGCGCTGCATGCACGGCGGCGGCACCTTCATCGTGCCGCTGCTCCAAAGCTATGCGTATCTGAACCTCGAGCCGATGGCGGTCGAGATCGACCTGGCCGCGGCCCTGTCGAAGAAGAACATCCGGGTCAACGTGCCGTCCACGTTCACGATCGGGATCTCCACCGAGCCCGACATCATGAACAACGCGGCCGAGCGCCTGCTCGGCCTGAACGAGCAGGAAGTGGCGGCCCAGGCGCGCGACATCATTCTGGGCCAGATGCGTCTGGTCATCGCGACGCTCTCGATCGAAGAGATCAACCAGGATCGAGAAAAGTTCCTCGATCTCGTCAACAAGAACGTCAGTACCGAGGTCAACAAGATCGGCCTCGAGCTGATCAACGTGAACGTCCGCGACATCACCGACGAGTCAGGCTACATCGAGGCCCTCGGTCGCAAGGCGGCGTCGGAAGCCATCAACCAGGCCAAGGTCGAAGTGGCCGAAGCGGATCGGTCCGGCGCCATCGGGCACGCCGAGCGCCGATCGCGAGATGCAGGTCGAGGTGGCCCGCCAGAAGTCCGAATCGGCCGCCGGCCAGAAGCAGGCCGAGCGCGACCAGCGCGTGAAGGTCGCGAAGTTCGAGGCCGAAGGCCTCGCCGGCGAAGCCGACTCGCGTCGCGAGCAGGACATCGCCGTGGCCGCGCAGGGCGCGCTGGCCGTGCAGGGCAAGAAGCAGGCCGAGATGGACCAGCGCGTGCGGGTCGCGACGCTCGAGGCCGAAGCTGTCAAGGGCGAGAACGAGTCGAAGGCCAACATCGCCGACTACGAGGCCAGCCTTGCCGAGCGGCGCGCCGACGCCAGGCGCCGCGGTGAAGTGGCCCTGGCGCTCGCGGCACGCGACGTCCTGCAGGCCGAGAAGGAGCAGGAACTCGCGCTGCTCGAGAAGACGCAGATCGCCCAGCAGATGATCGAGCGCAAGAAGGTCGAGATCGATGCCGAGGCCGAGGCCGAACGCATCCGTCGCATCGCCAGGGGCAACGCCGACGGCGTGCTGGCCGCGTACCTCGCCGAGGCCGAAGGCCTGCGCAAGGTGCTCGATGCCAAGGCGCTCGGCTACGAGAACCTGCTGCGCGTCTGCGGCGATCGCAAGGACCTCGCGCCGGCGCTGCTCATCATCGAGAAGCTGCCCGAACTCGTGGCCGAGCAGGTCAAGGCCATCCAGAACCTGAAGATCGACAAGGTCACCGTCTGGGATTCTGGCGCGAACGGCACGGGCGCAGGCACGGGCTCCACGGCGAACTTCCTGCGCGGCCTCATCAGCGCCTTGCCGCCGATTCACGAGCTCGCCGAACAGGCCGGGATCGACCTGCCGTCCGTGCTCGGCAAGGTCGCCACGAGCGAGGCCTCCGCGCCGGCCGCCGAGGAGAAGCCAGCCAAGCCGGCCAAGCCGTGATCATCGTCGTGAGCCTGCCGACGACTGATGCCTGACCGCACGGACGACAGCCCGGCCGAGAAGATCGGACAACTCTTCGCCCGGGCCCTCGCCGACGGCGAGAGCGTCAACGACTTCCTGGGCCGGTTCATGGCCGCCATAGCGGCCACGCTCGACGTCGCGGCGTCCGTACTCTACGACTACGACGAAACCGCCGACACCTTCGACCTGCTGTTCTTCTCCGGATATCCGGCCGACGCGCGGTCGCTGTTGCACAGGCGGATGGACCAGCTGCATCTCGGGCGCGCGCTCACGCAGCGCGAGCCGTACCCTGTCGACGACACGCACCGCGAGCTGCTCGTGCCGCTCTACTTCCGAGACACGCTCGAGGCCGTGCTGCTCGTCGAGCACCGCGCGTCACCGTTCGTGATGGATGCCGCGACGCTTCGGGCCTGCCACGTCGTGTCGAGGTTCGTCGGCCTGTTCATGTCGTCCAACAGGCTGACCGTCAACCAGCAGAGGGGATCGCTCGCGGCACGAGACCTGGAACGGGCCCGCGAGGTCCAGATGGCCTACCTGCCGTCGCAGCATCCGGTCACCGATCGCTACGAGATGTTCGGCTACAACGAGTCGTCGGCGCTGGTGGGCGGTGACTACTTCGATTTCTTCGAGACGGGCGACACCGTGCAGGGCGTGCTCGCCGACGCCTGCGGCCACGGCCTGGCCGCCGCGCTCGTGATGTCGAACTTCCGCGGCCTGCTGCAGGCCGAAGTCCGCCGGTCCGACGACCCGGCCACGCTCTTCACGCGCCTCAACCAGCTGCTCTACGGCGGCGGCGGGTCGCTCAGTTACCTGACGAGCGTGTTTCTCGACTACAGGCCTGACGAGCGGCGGCTCCACTACCTCAACGCCGGGCATTTCGATCCGGTCGTGCTCCGCGCGTCGGGCGACGTCTCGCTCCTGCGCGGCGGGGGGCCGCCGCTCGGCATGTTCCCGGATTCCTCGTACGACTCGCGGTTTGCCCCCGTCTCGCCCGGCGACCTGCTCGTGCTCTTCACCGACGGGCTCGTCGAGCTGGCCAACGACGCCGACGAGTGCTTCGGCGTCGAGGGCGCGTGCCGCGCAGCCCTTGCCGGACGCGACCTGCCGCTGCCGGAGCTCGCGGCCGGGATTCTGGCGGCCGCCTCGTCTTGGAGCGGCCGCGCCAAGGCGCACGACGACGTCACGCTGTTCCTCATGCGGTTCCGGTAGAGCGGTTTCGAAGCGGCCATGCCGCGCCGCGGGAGGGCGACCGGCGGCGATCGGCCGGCCGGGCCGGAGAACGTGCGTGTGATAAGGTGCCCCCCCTGAGTGTGCAGGTGACGAGCCCGGAGCTGCTGGCGTCGCCGGTCGTCGAGTACGGGTCTCTGGAGCCCCGCGCCGACACGCTCGCGGCCACGTTCCGCGACGCCGCGCCGTACCCGCATCTGATCTTCGACGCGCTGCTGCGACCGGCTGTCGCCCGTGAGCTGGAAGCGGAGTTTCCGACAGGGGCCGGCGACAACTGGACGCACTACCGGCATTACAACAACGACACGCTCGGCCTGACCGACGTCGCGGCGTTTCCGCCACTCCTCCGGCGCGTCGTCGAGGAACTGAACTCCCCGCGGTTCACGTGCCTGCTCTCGCACATCACCGGCTACTCGAACATGCTTGCCGACGACATGCTCGAAGGCGGCGGGCTGCACATGACCGAGGCGGGCGGCTTTCTCAACCTCCACGCGGACTTCACCAATCACCACTACCATCGGACGTGGCAGCGCCGCTGCAATCTGATTCTCTTCCTCAACTCCGACTGGCAGGAGGCGTGGGGCGGCGCGCTCGAGCTCTGGGAACGCGACTTGTCGGCCTGCCGCGTGCGCGTGCCGGTCCGGAACAACACTGCCGTGCTGTTCGAGACCGCGCGTGACACCTTCCACGGGTATCCCGACAAGTTGACCTGCCCGGCCGGCACCGCGCGCAAGAGCCTCGCGCTCTACTACTACACGGCCGAGGCGAAGGTCGTCGCCAGGTCGACCAACTACCGGGCCCGGCCGGGTGAGTCGATGGCGCGCCGGGCGCTCGTGGCGGCAGACCGGAACCTGCTGCGGGCCTATACCGTGGCCAAGGAGCGTTTCGGCCTGTCGGACAGGCTCGTCAGTCGCCTGCTCAAGCGGTTTCGGCGTTAGGATCGGGAGTCGATGGCCGGGAGGGCGAATGGCTGACGTGATCATGCTCGTGCTGCGTGTTCTGCATATCTTCTGTGGCGTGTTCTGGGCCGGCGGTGCCCTCGTCGTGGCCGGCTTTCTCGGCCCGGCCGTCCGGAATCTGGGTCCGGACGGCGGCAAGGTGATGCAGCAGCTCGTGCACCGGCGCAAGTTCGGGCTGTACATGACGCTCGCCGGCGATCTGACCGTGCTCTCGGGTCTGGCGTTTCTCGGACATGGGATGTCGAGCGAGGTGTGGCGGGCCTCGGCGTACGGTCAGGTGATGATGGCCGGCAGCGCCATCGGTGTCGTAGCGCTCGGCATCGGTCACGCCGTGAACGCGCCGACGGCAAAGAAGCTCGCGGCGATCGGAGCCGCGATGCAGGCCGCGGGCAGACCGCCTTCTGCGGCTGAGCTCGACGACGTGGCCCGGCTGCACAAGCGCCTGCAGACGGGCACGGTGCTCACGGCCATCCTCGCATCGGCGGTCGTCGTCGCGATGGCCTCGGCGAGCCAGCTGTAAGCCGGTGCAGGCACAGTCCCCGGTGGTCGCGACCTTCGGTCACGCCACCGCGCTCGTCATGGCGATGATGGCGGTCGTGGCGGGTGTCGTGCCGCTCGACGCTCGCGCGCAGACGGGCGCCGTCGCCGGCGTGGTCGTCTCGGCGAGCGACGGGGCGCCCCTCTCTGGCGCGAACATCCAGGTGACGCCGCTCGGGGCCGGCGGGCAGGAGCGGCGTGCCGTCGCCGATGCGGAGGGCAGGTTCCTCGTCGTCGACCTGCCGCCAGGCCGGTACGACGTCGGCGCGGCCCATCCGGGCTTCGATCCGGCCGTCGAACGGGTCGACCTGAGTTCCGGCGGCCGGGCTGACGTTCGCCTGGCCCTCCGGATCACGGCCGTCCGTCAGGAAGTGAACGTGCAGCCGGCCACGGTCGATCCCCTCGATCCCATTCCGGAGCTCATGACGGTTCCCGCAAACCTGGCCGACGTGGCGCCGCTCCAGGGCGACGACTTCGTCTCGCTGATTCCCACACTGCCGGGCGTCATCCGGCGGCCGGACGGCCGGCTCAGCCTGGCGGGAGGGCGGCCGGAGCAGAGCGGCCTCCAGGTGAGCGAAGCCAACGTGACCGACCCGGTGACCGGAGACTTCGGCATCGAGCTGCCGCTCGATGCGGTCGAGTCGGTCACGCGGTTCAACAGCCCGTTTGCGGCCGAGTACGGCCGTTTCGCATCCGGCCTCGTCCGTGTCGAGACCCGCCGGTCCGACAACACCTGGCGTGCGTCGGCCAGGGCGTTGTTTCCCACGCCGCGCTTCCAGGACGGCAAGATCCGCGGCGTGTCGAACTTCAGCCCGCGCCTGATCGTGGGCGGTCCGATCGTGAGAGACCGGCTGTTTCTCACGCAGAGCCTGCAGTACGAGAAGCGCACCTACCAGGTGAAGTCGCTGCCGCCGGGAAACGACCTGACCGAGTTCGAACGATTCAGTTCCTTCAGCCGGGTCGATCTGGCGCTCGCCGAGGGCCACGACCTGGTGGCCACGGTCGCCATCTTTCCCCGGTTCCGCGAGAACGTCACGCTCGATACGTTCAATCCGGAGGCGGTCACGCCCAACGTGCGCGAGGGCGGCTTCCAGATCGATGTCACCGAGCGCTCGGTCATCGGCAGCGACGTCTTCGTCAACTCGGCGTTCATCGTCAGGCAGTACGACGTCGACGTGCTCCCGCAGCAGGAGGGCGTGATGCGGTTCACGCCCGAGGGCCGGAGCGGCAGCTTCTTCCATCGCGAGGAGCGGGAGAGTCGAAGCTACCAGTGGATCGAGACGTTCACCCGCTCGTTCGAGGGTCGTTTTGGCACGCACCTCGTCAAGGCCGGCTTCGACATGTTGCACTCGAGCTACGACGGCACCGTCGACAACGGGCCGGTCGAAGTGATCCGCGCCGACGGCACGCTGGCCGAGCGGACCGATTTTGCCGGCAGGGCGGAGATTGGCACCAGCGGCACGGACCTGGCGCTGTTCGTCCAGGATCGCTGGCGGGCGAGCGGCCGCGCGCTCGTGGACTTCGGCGTGCGGCTCGACCGGGACGCGGTGCTCCAGCGGGCGGTCGCATCACCCAGGGTCGGCGCCGCCGTCGGCGTCTTCGCCGACGGGCGTGGCATCGTCCGAGGCGGTCTCGGGACGTTCGTGTCACGGACACCGCTGAATGTCGCCACGTTCGAGGCGCTGGAGTCGCGCACGGTCACCCGTTATGGGGCCGACGGCGCCAGGCTCCCGGCCGAGTCGGACACGTTCGTCCATGAGAACCGATCGGCCGACACGCCCAAGGCCTTCGTGTGGTCGGTTGGGTACGACCACAAGGTGACCGACCGGCTGGCGGCCAGATTCAACTACCTGCGACGCGCCAGCCGCAAGGAGTTCATCATCACGCCAGTGTTCTCGCTGGGCGAGTCGAGACTCGTCCTCGATTCGGCGGGCCAGTCCGACTACAAGGAGGCTGAGTTCACGCTCGCGTACACCAACCCGGACGATGGCGTCGAAGCGGTCGCGAGCTATGTGGTGGCGAGGGCAGACGGGGACTTCAACAGCTTCGACCGGTACTTCGGCGACATTCCCGCACCCATCATCGAGCCGAACGCGCGCGGTCCGCTCGACGTGGACGTGCCGCGCCGGTTCGTGTTCCGCGGCCTCATGCCGTTTCGCGACAACCGGTGGGTCGTCGCGGCGCTGCTCGAAGTGAGAAGCGGTTTTCCGGTACTCGGCCCTCAGCGAGACGCAGCGCTTCGTCGGAGAGCCGAACAGCGCCGGCCGGTTTCCCACGGTGGCGACGCTGGACTTCGCGTTGAGTCGCCTGTTCCGCTTCCGGGGACGCGAGTTCTACCTCGGCATTCGCGCGTTCAACCTGTTCAACCGCTTCACGCCCCGTGACGTGCAGGGCAACGTCGCCTCGCCAGCCTTCGGCTCGTTCTACAACGGCATCGAACGGCGCATCAGCTTCACGTTCCAGGCCAACTCGCGCACGAACCCCCTCAACTAGTTCCCGTCAGGGTTTTTCAGGAAGCGCTCAGGACTTTCATCGCGGCCCGCCCGTAGTGTGTGGGTATGAACCGCACGATTGGATGGTGGAGCATCGCCGCCGGCGTCGCGACAGGCCTCGTGATGGGGCTCTGGTCGTTCGACGGGCCGCTTCCCGTTCCCGGCTGGCTCGGCGAGTACGGTGACACGGCGCGCCGGCTGGCGCGCCTTGGGCACATCGCCTTCATCGGCCTCGGCATGCTCAACATCCTGCTCGATCGGGAACTGCCCGACTCGGCGCTCACCGAAGAGCGACGACGCGTGGCAGCTCGCGCCATGAACGTCGGCAACCTGCTGCTCCCCGTCCTCCTGTTTGCGGCCGCCGCATGGCCGCCGGCCAAGTACGCCCTGGCCATTCCAGCGTCCGCGGTGTTCCTCGCCCTGTGCCTGGCGGCCTGGGGCGCGCGTGATGCCCAATCGCTCCGGGGACCATCATGACGACCGACATCATTCGCGTGTCCGAGTTGATTCGCCGAAGCGCCGACCGGCATCCCGATCGCATCGCCGTAGAGGACCTGGAAGGCTCGCAGCCGATGACGTATCGCACCCTCTGGTACGCGGTCGAGCGAGGCGCATCGGTTCTCGGCGACCTCGGATTGGGCCCGGGCGAGCGCGTGCTGCTTCCGCTCGCGCCGGAACCACGCTGGGTCGCCGCATTCCTGGCGATTGCGCACGCCGACCTCGTCGCCGTGCCGATTCCGGCTACGACACCGGCCCCGCTCGCCAGGCTTGCCGCGTCGTTCGTTTCCGCCAGCGCGTGGATCGGCGACGGCCGCGGCGGGCAAGCGGCCCCTCTCATCTCGGACCTGCCGTGTGTGACGACGTCGGAGCTGTTCGATCGGCCGGCGCGGCCCTTCGCGCCGCGGCCGGTTCGACCGGGCGCGACGGCCGTGGTCGTTTTCACGTCTGGCAGCACGGCACGGCCGCGTGCGGTCGCGCTCGGCCACGAAGGCCTTCGCGCGAATCTCCGTTCGCTCATGGCCGTGCGGCACGCAGGTCCGGGGGAAACAGTGCTGTCGACGCTGCCGCCGTCGCACGCGTACGAGCTCGTGGCGGGCCAGCTGGCGCCGCTCGCGGCCGGCGCGCGTGTCGTGTACGGCGGGCCGCCGTTGCCGACGAGACTCGTCGACGGGATCCGGCGAGCTGCCGTCACGCGCGCCGTGCTCGTGCCGGCGCTCTTCGAGGCGCTCGCCGATGACGTACTCGACGGCCTCCGGGACGACGGCCTGATCAGAGGTGACTGCCGCGCCGGCGAACCCGCCGAGCTCGCTGCCGCGCTCCGTCGCCTGAACGCCGAGGAGCTGGCGCGCGTTCGGGCGGCCGTTCGCACGCGACTCGGTGAGCCGTTCCGCACGGTGACGATCGGCGGCGCCGCCACGAGCCCGTCGTGGAGCGACGTGCTCACTCTGCTCGGGCTCGAGCTCGACCTTGGATACGGCCTCACCGAAGCCGGCCCGGTCGTGACTCTCGGTCGCGCGGCCGAGTGTCCACCCGGATCTGCCGGCCGACCGCTGCCGGGCGTTGCGGTGCGCATTGGACCCGGAGGAGAAGTGCTCGTCAGGAGTCAGGCGGTCATGCAGGGGTATTTCGGTGACGAAGCCGCCACTGCCGAGGCATTCGACGGTTCGTGGCTTCGCACCGGGGATCGCGGGTGGGTCGACGAAGCGGGGCACCTCTTCATCACGGGTCGCATCAAGGACGCGATGGTGACGTCGGCGGGCGAGACGATCTATCCCGACGAGATCGAGCCGTGGTACGCATCCCCGCTCTTTGCCGAGCATGCCGTCGTGCCGAGACCGACGCCCGACGGCAATGACAGTCTTCTGCTCGTAGTCGTGCCGGCCGCGGCGGCAGGCGAGGCGGCCGCCGTCGAGCGGGCGGCCGCGGCGCTTCGGGCGGCGGCGCCCGCCCGCCTCCGCGTCGCCGGCGTGATCCGGCGTGCCGAGCCCTTGCCGCGCACGGCGGTCGGCAAGATCCGGCGCTGCGTGCTCGCCGCCGAGTGTGCAGCTCACGAGGTGCTGTCGTGACGACCCATCAAGACGTCGAGTCTGTCGTGCGCGAGATCCTGGTCCGCGTGCTCCGTCGAGACGATCCGAGAATCGGTCGCGACGACGATCTGGTCGAAGTGCTGGGCATCGACAGCCTCCAGGGGCTGCAGATCCTGGCCGGCGTCGAGAAGCGGTTTGGCGTCCGGCTGCCCGACGAGGAGCTCATCCACATGCGGACGATCGGCCGCATCACCGATGCCGTCGAGCGGCTGCGGAGAGGTCAATCATGAGAATCGGACTCATCGCGATGAGCGGTGTCCGCGTACGCACGGCCGAGCTGGCCGAACTGGGCGTGACTCTGCCGCAGTTTGTGAGCCGGGGCAAAGTGGTGGCGTCGCTCCCGAGCCTCGGGCTTCTGACGGTGGCCGGCCTGACGCCGGCCGACTGCGAGGTGGCCTATCGTGAAGTCGCCGAGGTCAATGCCGAGACCGAGCTCGAGCCGTTCGATCTCGTCGGTATCTCGTCGTTCACCGCCCAGATCGACGAGGCCTACGCGCTGGCCGATCGGTATCGTGCGGCCGGCGTACCGGTCGTGCTTGGGGGCCTGCATGTCTCGCTCGTGCCGGATGAGGCCGCCGAGCACGCCGACAGCCTCGTGCTCTACGGCGCCGAGGGCGCCTGGCCGCGACTCGTCGAGGACGCGCGCGCCGGCCGGCTCGAGGCACGCTACGAAGGCCTGCGCCGTCGCGTGTTCGAGGAGCCCCACTACGCGATGCCGCGCTTCGACCTGCTGGCCGACCGGCCCTACAATCGGATGACGGTCCAGACCTCGCGCGGTTGCCCGCTCGACTGCGAGTTCTGCGCGGCCAGCATCCGCATCACGTCGAGCTACCAGCAGAAGCCGGTCGAGCGAGTCGTGGCCGAAGTCCGCGCCGCGCTTGCCGCAAAAAGCCAGCCGTTCTTCGAGCTGGCCGACGACAACACCTTCGTCAACAAGACATGGGGCAGGGCGTTCCTGCGTGCCATCGAGCCACTGGGGATCCGGTGGTTCACCGAAACCGACATCTCGGTGGCCGACGACGAGGAGCTGCTCGACATGCTGGCCGCGAGCGGATGCCGCCAGGTGCTCATCGGCCTCGAGAGCCCGGAGGCGGAGGGACTCGAGGGCCTCGACCCGCACAATTGGAAGCGGAAGCGGGCGGGTCGCTACCTCGAGGCGATCGACCGCATCCAGTCCCGCGGCATCACCGTCAACGGCTGCTTCATCGTCGGCCTCGACAACCACACGCCCGATATCTTCGAGACGGTTGCCGATTTCGTCCGGCAGTCCGGACTGCTGGAGGTGCAGGTCACCGTCCAGACCCCGTTTCCGGGCACGCCGCTCTACCGGCGGCTCGAACGGGAGGGCCGCCTGCTCACGAGGCGCTTCTGGGACCGATGCACGCTCTTCGACGTGAACTACCTTCCCCGGCACATGACGGTCGATGAGCTCGAATCCGGCCTGCGGTGGCTGTTCGCCGAGCTCTACAACGAGCGGGAGTTCATCCGGCGGAAACGAAACTACATGGAGATCGTCAAGGCCACGATGTAGGCTGGTGCCTTCCTCTGCGATCCCGATTTCCACGAGGAGGGTAGTTGTGGCCGTGTCGGTCCGGCGTCGTCCGTTCACCCGGCAGTACGTGTTCGCGCTCGTCGCGTGCGTGGCGGCGCTTGCTTCCGTGCACGAGGCCTGGCAGCAGCCGGCACCCCGCCCGCCGAACATCGTGTTCATCTTCGCCGACGACCTCGGCTGGAAGGACGTCGGCTATCAGGGCACCGACTTCTACGAGACTCCCAATATCGACCGGCTGGCCAGAGCCGGCATGGTGTTCACGCAGGCGTACGCGGGAGCCGCCAACTGCGCGCCGAGCCGGGCCGTGCTCCTCTCGGGGCAGTACACCCCGCGGCATGGTGTCTATGCCGTCGGCGACACGAACCGCGGGCCGCAAGACCTCATGCGGCTGATTCCCGTCCCGAACAGGAGCGGCCTGGCGCCGTCGACCGTGACGATGGCCGAGTCACTCAGAGCCGCCGGGTACGCCACCGGCATTTTCGGCAAGTGGCACCTGGCAGGTCCGGATGGCGCGTCACCCGAGACGCAGGGTTTCGACGTGGCCTACGACCCGCGTGCGCCCAATCCGAACATTCGCCGGGATGAGCCGGACGATCCCAAGGGCATCTACTCCATTACGCGTGCGGCGTTGTCGTTCATCGAATCGAACCGGGACCGGCCGTTCTTCGCGTACGTGTCGCACCACGCCATTCACACGAGCCTCGAAGCCCGTCCGTCGTCCATCGAACGCTTCCGAACGAAGGCGAAGGGAGCCCTGCACGACCAGGCCTTGTACGCCGCGTGCCTGTACGACCTCGACGACGGGGTCCGGATCATGCTCTGAGGGGCTGCGCGCGCTCGGGCTCGAGGAGAATACGCTCGTCATCTTCACGTCCGACAATGGCGGCACAGGGCAGTCTTCGCAGGAGCCCCTGCGCGGCAACAAGGGCTCGTACTACGAGGGAGGCATCCGGGAGCCGTTCGTCGCGTACTGGCCGGGTGTCATCGCGGCCGGCAGCCGGTCCGACGTGCCCGTGCACAGCGTCGACATGTATCCCGACCTTTCTCGACGTCGCCGGCGCTCGCGGGCGGTCCGGTGGACAGGTGCTCGACGGCGAGAGCCTGTTACCGGTGTTCAAAGGCGAGGCCGGGCTGGAGCGCGAGTCGATCTTCTGGCATTTTCCCGGGTACCTCAACCAGCCGGTGACCCGCGGTCGCGATCCCGTGTTCCGAACGCGACCGGTGAGCGTGATTCGCAAGGGGGACTGGAAGCTGCACCTGTACCATGAGGAGTGGCAGCTCGATGGCGGACGAGCCCGGATGAGTACGAACAGGGCCGTCGAGCTCTATGACCTCGGAAATGACATCGGCGAGTGGAGGAACGTGGCCAACGAGAACACGGCGAAGCGCGACGAGCTCGTCGACGACCTGCTGCGATGGTTCGCGTCCGTGAATGCTCCTCTGCCGGTCGAGCGGAATCCGGCGTACGGACGATGGTGACCGGGTTGGTCGCGAAGATTGGCGGCGTCGCGACCGCGGTGCCGCCGCATGTCGTCACGCAGGCCGATGCCCGCGACTTTGCGCGTGGATTCTTCTCGAAGGACTTTGCCGAGCTCGGTCGCCTGCTCGAGGCCTTCGACAACACCGGCATCGCCGAGCGTCACCTGGCGAGGCCCGTCGAGTGGTACGGCGAGCCTCACGACTTCCCCGAGAAGAACGCCGTCTACAGGGACACGGCCCTCGAGTTGAGTGCCGAAGCCGCCGGCCGCGCCATCGAAGCGGCCGGCATCGCGCGCGACGAGATCGGGGCGATTCTCTTCGTGTCGACGACCGGCGTGGCGACGCCCAGTCTCGACAGCCATCTGATCCAGCGGCTGGGCCTGCCGCTCACCACCGCCCGCCTTCCGATTTGGGGACTGGGGTGTGCTGGGGGCGCGGCCGGCCTGGCACGGGCCGCCGATCTTGCCATCGGTCTTGCCAGGCCGGTGCTGCTCGTGGCCGTGGAGATCTGCAGCGCGACGTTCGTGCACGGCGACCGGAGCAAGTCGAACCTCATCGCCACGGCGCTCTTCGGCGATGGCGCCGCAGCCGTCGTCGTGACACCCGGCGGAGCCGGCGCCGAGATCGTCGGATTGCACAGCCAGCTCATCGAGGACAGCGAGGACGTCATGGGTTGGACCCTGGCGGCCGAGGGCCTGCAGGTCGTCTTCTCGCGCAGCATCCCGAGCATCGTCCGCGGGCTGGCCGGACGTGTAGCCGAGGCTGCGGCCGTTCGCGCCGGTCTGTCGGCGGCCGATCTCGCGCACTTCGTCTTTCATCCGGGGGGCGCAAAGGTCCTCTCTGCATACGCGGAGACATTCGGCCTCGGGCCGGACCGACTCCGGCACGCAGCGAGCGTGCTGCGCGATTTCGGCAACATGTCGAGCCCGAGCGTGCTGTTCGTGCTGGAGCGATTCCTCGCGGCCGAGCGGCCGTCGGGAAGCCCCACACTCCTGATGGCGCTCGGCCCCGGTTTCTCGGCCGAGTCGGTGGTCCTGCGCTGGTAGCGGTACGCGACGGATGTCCCCTGCCTTTGCTCTTGCGACAGTCGCAGCCCTGGTCGTAGTGCAGCGGATCGCGGAGCTTCGTCTGGCGCGCGCGAACGAGCGGTGGGCTCGAGCGCACGGCGCCGTCGAACACGGCGCCGGGCACTATCCGGCATTCTTCGTGCTGCACGCCGGATGGCTCCTGGGCTGGATCGTCGAAGCCTGGTCTCGTGGTCCGGCGTTCGATCCCTTGTGGCCCGTCTGGCTCGTGGCCTTCGCTCTTGCCGAGGCGCTTCGGTACTGGGCGATCGGGAGCCTGGGCACGCGGTGGAACACGCGCATCCTCGTTCTGCCGGGCCGGCCGCTCGTCGGGCGCGGGCCGTACCGGTACCTTCGGCATCCGAACTACATCGCCGTCGCGGTCGAGCTCGCGTCAGTGCCCCTGATCTTCGGTGCCTGGGGGACCGCTCTCGTCGCGACGGCGGCGAACGCCGCGCTCCTGCTCGGCGTTCGCATACCGGCCGAGGACCGCGCGCTTCGGGATCGGCGCTGACCGTCAGGCGGCCCGCTCGCGGCCCCGCATGGCCGACTCGCTCCGGAACAGCACCAGCAACGCCGGTAGCAACAGCAGGTCGCAGGCCAGGGCCGACATCATGATGATGGCTCCAAGGATGCCCAGCAGCTCGAGTGGGGGGAACGACGAGAAGACGTTGATGGCGAGGCCTCCGCTGATGACGACCGACGTGATCGCCACGGCCCGCCCGCTGTGCGCCAGGGCTTCGTCAACGGCGGCCTTGAGCGGGCTGCCCGACCGCACGCCTTCACGCGTGCGCACGAGCAGGTGGATGGTGTCGTCGACGGCCACGCCAAGCCCGAGCGCGAGAATCACGCCCGATGCCGGGTCCATTGCGCGTCCCAGCACGGCGAGCGCGCCGTACCCGGTGAGGAGCGGGAGCGCGTTCGGCAGGACCGCCACGGTCATGATGCGAGGGCTGGCAAAGAGCACAAGGAACGTCAGGGAGATGACGACGAAGACGAAGAGCAGGCTGTAGAGGAGGTCCTCGGTCAGCCTGATGACTCCGGATGCGGCGACGAGCGTCGTGCCGGTGGCCGAGGCGGCCACGCCGAACGGTTCGAATGTGGCTGCGGCCTCCGCTCGAACCTCCTCAGCGAACCGTTCGAACTCGGCGCCGACCGGCTCGCTTACGCGGACGCTGATTCGGGCGCTTGCGAACCTGTCGTCGACGACATCACTCGTGTCCATGACACTCGAGAGCTCGTCGTACACGCTCCGGATGGCTTCCGGCGTCGACAGAATCCACCCGGTTGCGACGGCCATGGCCTCGAGGCTGCGCCCCGGTCCCACGACGGCGCGGACGCCATCTTGTCCCCGGGCCCAGTCTTCGAAAGCCGCCGTCGCGCTGACGACCTGCGGGTCCAGGAAGGATCCGGGTGTGCCGGAAAGCTCAACCTCGAGCGAGAACGCGCCGCCAAGTGACCCGTCCACGCGGGCACTCGCTTCCCGCACCGGATGGCCTGGCTCGAGCAGGGTGGAGAGCCTGGTATCGACGCCCACGCGCGAGGCCGCGACGGAGGCCAGCGCGGCGAGGAGCAGGAAGGCCGCGACCGTTGCGACCGGCCGCCTGGTTGCGACGGCGCCCATTTTCGCGATGACGGGTCCCGACAGCGTCGGGCGCGGGCGCCCGCCCGCCGAAAACCGCAGCAGCAGCGGCAGCACCAGGAACGCCGTCGCGTAGGCGAGCGCAAGCCCCGCTGCCGCGTAGGCGCCAAAGCTCCTGAGCGTCGGCATGCCCCCGATGCCGAGTGAGGCAAAGGCCAGCACGGTCGTCGCCGTCGTGAGCGTGCAGGCAAACCCCGTGTGCTCGACGGCCTGCATCAGCGCCTCGCGCCGTGGGTGGCGCGTCAGTTCCTCCTGATACCTCGCCAGCAGGTGCACGGCGTTGGCCACGGCCAGCACAGGAATCAGCGTGAAGTAAGCCTGGTTGAGCAGGCCGATGGGTTCGCCCATCCATCCCATCAGGCCGAGCACGAGCACCAGCGGCACCACGGCCGCGGCAGCCGGCACGGTCACGCCGTGCACGCTCCGGAAGATCCAGAGGAGGGCCGCGCCCATCAGCGCCAGCGCGATCGGCAGCAGCCGGCGCTGGTCGTGCACGGTCAGGCTGACGAAGGTGGCGCGGATGGCGGGGAGGCCGGCGACCGAGAAGCGCAGTCCGTCCCGCCCGCTGAACGCGTCGACGACGTCCGCGATTCTCCGGAGGGCCGGGACGTTGGCCGCGACGTCGTCTGAAGAGAAGGCAAGTGTGACGACGATGGCGGCGTATTTCGCGTCGGTCGACAGCAGCAGCGGCACGAACGGCATTTCTTCGAGCAGATCTTCCCGCGTCATGTTCGCCGGGATGTCGAGCGCCGCCAGCTCCCAGACGGGCAGCGCGTCGTCCGGCGTGTCGCCCGGGCGTACGATCTCCTGGGTGGCCACCGACGTCACCCGCCGCACGTCGGGCAGCGCGGCCAGCTCGTCGGCCAGTCTTCCGATGGTCTCGATGCGCGCGCGCGTCAGCAGGTCGCCGGACGTGGCCGTGACGACGACTACGAGCATGTCGTCGTCGGGACCCCAGCGGTCCTGGAAGTCGACGAGCTCGGCCGTTTGCGCGTCGTCGCCACCGTAGAAGCCGGTCGAGGAGAAGTCGATTCGCAGGAAAGCGACGCCCCAGGCGGCGAGCACGACGAGCCCGACCAGCAGGCCGGCGGCGGCAATCGGTCGGTCCCACCCGAAGGCGGCCACGCGTCTGAGCCCGGCTCTGAGGATCGACTCCACCGAACCTGAATTACCGTCCGACCGCGCGCTCGGCTACCGCCACGTTGTCGCAATCGGTGTCGCCGTCGCGCCAGTGATCCAGGAAACGGCCGTAGAGCTCGCGGGCGCGGGTCGTGTCGCCGCGCGCGCTCAGGAGCTCCGCGGCGAGAAAGTGGGCGCGCACGTAGCTGGTCATGTCGGCCACGCGCTCGAATCCGGCGCTCGTGATGCGTGCCAGCCACTGGGCCGCTTCGGTCTCACGTTTGGCGGAGAGGTGCGCTGTCGCGAGCTCGAACCAGACGGTGACGTGCAGGTTTGGCGCCGTCACGTAACCTCGTGGGGTCATCGTGCTCTCCGCGCGCGCGAAGGCGTCGATGGCGAGCGCCGCATCTCCCTGGGCGAGCGCGATGTGTCCGCGGGCCCGGTCGGCCGCGCGCCTCGGATCGTCGCCCGGGATCTTCTCGGCCAGCGCCTCGAGGCTCGCGAGCGAGGCACGGGCTTCGGCGAGCCGCCCCGACTCGGCTTGTGCCACGGTCAGCGCGTACAGGGCGTCGACCTCGAGACCCTGGGACTCGGCATCCGCCCGGACGCCAGTCGCCACGCTCAGGGCCGCGTCGGGCTTGCCGAGCTGGAGCAGGGCCTGGGCTTCGGCCAGCTTCGCCTGTACGCGATTGCGCGTCGAAGCCCCGCCCATCCGCCCGGCCTCGTCGAGCAGTCGGAGCCAATCGTCCGACCGGCCTTGGCCAGCCCTGACCAGGCTGGTCGCGCGCAGGCTCAGCCAGCGGTCGAAGGGGCTGGCCAATCCGCCGAGCCGCCGCAAGGGCGGGTCCGTGCCGGCCCACTCTTCGTCCATCATGGCGACGACGACCATGCCGAGTGGCGCCGCGAAGTCACGCGGGTCGAGTGCCATGGCCCGCTCGAAGGCGGCCCGGGCTTCGGACAGCCGACCCTCGGCCACAAATACCTCGCCCATCACCTCGTGTCCGGACGCATTGTCCGGGTACCGGTTCGAGAACTCCTCGGCGACGCTCCGGGCACGTGCCAGAATCGCCGAGCGCCGCGTATTCGAGTGCCAGGTTGGAGTAGGTGACCGCGCCGGACGTTCCTCGCCGCCGCAGTTCTTCGTACTCGGCCACGGCATCCGCGTGCCGGCCGACCAGGCTGTAGAGCAAGCCCAGGTTGTGGCGCGACGACTGCTGCTCGGGATGGAGCGCCAGGCCCTGCCGATACGCCTCGATGGCGCGTGCGAACGTCGCGGGGCGATTCGAGTAGTAGTACCCCTCGATGTAGTAGCGTTCGCGCGGCGACAGACGCTCGCTGTTGTCGAGCGCGCGCTGGGCGTACGCCTCGCTTTCGTCGTTGAGACCGAGGTTGCCCGTGGCGACGGCAAGCTTGGCGAGCGCCATGGCGAAGTTCGGGTCGATCTCGATGGCCTTTTCGAAGAGCGGCACTGCCTGCGCTTCGAGATACCGATCGTGCAGGTTCACGCCTTCGGCGTAGTACCGGTACGCCTCGATCGACGAGGTGGTGATCTCGGTGACGCCGCGATCGAGGCCCACCTCGGTCGCTTCGCCGGGGCGTTCGAGCAGGCCGGCGGGCTGGCCGGTCCGCGCGAGCATCGCCATCTGCGACTTGATCCGGCGCGTGAGCTCGTCGACGAGCGAGAAAAGGCTCGACTCGCCGAAGCCTTCCACGCGTTCGGCCGTGACGATCCGGCCCGAATCGGCTTCCTGCAGCCGCGCGTTGATCCGGATCGTGTCGCCGGACTTGACGAAGCTCCCGACGAGCACCCGGTCCACTCCCGCTCGCTCGGCCACCTGTTGGATCACGTCAGCGGAGATCACCTTGTCGTCGGCGCGGTTGAGGTCCTGGAGAATCTGGAGCACCCGATCGGTGCCCAGCACTTCGTAGTCCGGCGACTGCGACAGGTCGGTCACCATCATGTCGGTGAGCCCGGTCCGCATCCAGTCGAGGGCGGGGTCGCCCGTCTGGTTCTCGAAATACAGCACGGCTACGGCCGGCTTCTCGCTGGCGCCACCCGCGGTCGGGTCGGCCCGTTCCCACGGCCGCGAGACCCAGATGGCGGCGACGAGCGCCACCGCAGCGGCGACGCCGACGATGGCCACGACGCCCATCGACCGCGTGGCCCGCTTCGAGACGGGCGCTGCCGGCGGCAACCCGGCGGCGGCCGGCATGGTCGTCGTCGTGCCCGACGACGACTCGAGACGACGACGTGCGGCCCGGAGATCGACGACGACGTCCTTCATGCCCTGATAGCGGTCGTCCGGATCCTTCGCTGTGCACTTGGCGATGATGCGTTGCACGTCGGACGCAGTCTCGGCCGGCAGGCCGGACAGCGCAGGCAGGTGCGGGATCGGTTGATTGAGGATCGCGTGCAACGTGTCGAGCTGGCTCTGGCCCTGAAACGGCACGCGGCCGGCGAGCATCTCGTAGAGCATCACGCCGAACGAGAACACGTCCGAGCGGTGATCGACGCTTCCACTTCTCGCCTGCTCGGGCGACATGTAGGTGACCGTGCCCACGATCATGCCTGGCTCGGTCTGCGGCAGCTGGATCGTGGCGGTCACGCCATCGCCTGAGAGGGGGCCGACGAGCTTGGCCAGGCCGAAGTCGATGATCTTCGCGTGGCCGTCGTCGGTGACCATGACGTTGGCCGGCTTCAGGTCGCGATGGACGAGGCCCTTGTCGTGCGCGCGCGCCAGGCCTTCGGCAACCTCGGCCGCCAGGTCGAGCGCGCGCTTCTGCGGCAGCGCGCCCCTGGCGATCGTGTCCGAGAGCTTCTCGCCCCGGATGAGCTCCATGGCGATGAACGTGACGCCGTCGGCTTCGCCCACTGCATGGATGACGGCGATGTTCGGATGTTCGAGCGTCGAGGCCACCCTGGCCTCCTGGAGCAGACGCTCGCGCCGTACCGGATCGTGCACGAGATCCTCGGGCAATACCTTCAGCGCCACTTCGCGTCCCAGGCTCACGTCCATGGCGCGATAGACCACGCCCATGCCGCCCCGGCTGATCTCGTCGACGATCTCGTAGTGAGAGAGCTTGCGTCCAATCATGATGCTGTGCTGATGTGACCGGATTCTAGCATCACGGCTCGCCGGAGAGCTCCGGAGGGCCGGTGCGGCAGGCTCACCAGTGGAACGCGGTCTTCGCCGCGGCCGCGGATAAATCGGTGTAGATCGCGCGTGCCGTCTCCGGCGCGAGGTACGGAATCCGCACGCGATGCGACCCGGGTCTCGCGCCGGCCGTGTCCACGCCGACCCGCGCCATCGACCACCGGCGGTCGAATGGCGATTGCCACATCTCGACGCTCTGGATTCGGGTGAACCTCGCGATCGTCAGTTGCCGGGTCAGCCACCCGCTCCTGAAGAGCACGGCGTCGCCGGCGACGGCCCATCCGAGATGAGCGATCGTGCGCGAGGCCGCAAGCGCGGCCCATGCGGCGAGGGCGGCGAAAACCACGAGGGCCTGCCACTGCCAGAAGTACGCGGTGACGAGGGCCACGACGGCGGCAAACACCAGGCGCCGTCGCAGTTCGCGCGCAAACGCGCCCGGCGCCGGGCCGTGCCAGGAAACCTCATCGAGGTCGAGCTCCGGCAGAATCTGGCGGACGAAGGCCGGCCACGCGTCGCGCCCGATCACCGGCGCGAGCGACTCGCGCCGCCGCCCGCCGCCCTGTCCGGCCGCCTCGCCGCCGGCGGTGTCGACGCGCACCGACGTGCGACCGAACAGGCGGTGCAGCACGCCGTCCGAGACCGTCAGCGTCTGAATGCGCCGAAGCGGGATGGTGGCCGAGACGCGCGTGAACAAGCCGTACTCCGCCCGAAGGTCCTCCCCGATGCGGGCCACGCGGAAGCCGTGGAGGCGGATGAAGGCGAGGGCGACCGACAGCAGTCGAATGACCACGACGGCGCCCGCAATCAGCGCCGCCGCCAAGGCGACACGCTGCCAGAGGAGGCCGCCTCCGCTCGTGGCGCCGGCCATCACGTCGCGGAGGGCGCCGCCTTCTGCCGCGGCATCGCCGACGTACCGTTCGAGGTACTGCTCGGCCAGGCCCGTCTCCCAGAGAAGCCCCATGATTCCGGCAATCACGATGCTGCCGCGGTTCTCGATGAGACCGTAGATGGCCAGCTCGCGCGCCGGCAGATCGAGCAGCACGTGCGGCCGAGGTGCGGCTTGAGCATCGGCCGACGAACCGGCTGCGGCCTCCCGTCCCGCGAAGACGTGCTCGCGCATGGCCGCGTAGGCCTGCCATGTCACCACGCTCAAACGCGCATCGGTTTCGGCGCCGCTGCCCGTATCCACCCTGACATCGACGACGCCGAGCGCGCGGTGCAGCACGTTCTCGACGGCATCGAGGTTCTGGATGCGCGCGTAGGGGATGTGCCGCTCGTTCCGGAACACCAGACCGGAGCGCACGACGAGCTCGTGCGGATCGAGGCGATAGCTGAACCAGAAGTACCGCCCGAGCGCGACCAGCGTGTAGGGAATCAGCACGATCCAGGCAATGGTGTCGAAGTCGCCGCGCCGAGACCCGGCCACGAGGGCCAGCAGGAGCGGCACCGCGAACTCGCGGATCTGGCCGATGAGGCCGAAGAGAATCGACGCCGGGTGCAGGCGCTGTTCAGACGGCATCGGGGCCGGCGTCGGGAAGCAGGTGATCGCGAATACGCAGCGCCGTCGCGTGTTCGAGCCCCGAGAGCCGCACGCGGGCGAAGTCCGTGCCGGCGGTGTAGATCGAGAGTGTGCCGATCCCGTGGCTTCGCTCGATGGGGCCCTGCGAGACGTCGGTGTGCTGGACGCGCGACCTTGGCACGTGGATCACGCGGCGCCAGACGACGCCCCGGCGGATCTCGATGCCCGTCAGGTCGACCATGTACGACGCGTGGCGGTAGGCGAGCGCCGGCCAGCCCCACGCCCACCAGGCGAAGAGGGCGGCGGCGACCGCCCACACGGCAAGCGGCACGAGCGCCGCGAGGCCTGATGGCGCGCCGACGAGCACGCCGACTGCCACGGGCGGAAGCGAGCCAAAGACCGCGACGCCGGCGAAGATGCCCCGGGCGACGCGCTGCGCCGAGACGACGCGCGGGTCGAGCGGCCGCCGGATGCCGTCGGCCACGGGTGGCGGGGCCTCGGGCGCGGGCAGGTTCAGGCTGGATTCACTCACCGGGGGACTCCGTCCCCTGGAACGTCATGACCGGATCGCCGAGCACGTCGAACCGGGGCGTGATGCCCAGCCCCGGCGCCGTCGAGGCGGACATGCGGCCGCCAACGCGCGAAGGGGCGCCATCGGCGATGCTCGTCGTGACGTAGCTGTTGAAATCGGTGGCCGTGAACCGGAACTCGGGCGGTGTGCTGTGCGCCAGATGGGCGATTGCGGCCGTGACGATGTCGCCGCCCCATGTGTCCTCGATCGTCATCGCCAGTCCGAGCGAGACGCAGAGATCCCGGACCTCTCGGGCTCTGGTGAGGCCGCCGAGCTTGCTGATCTTCAGATTCACGACGTCGCACGCGCCGTCGGACGTGGCGCGCACGATCATGTCCACCGAGTCGACCACCTCGTCGAGCACGAAGGGCAGGGGCGTCCGCCGCCGAATCGCCAGGCACTGCTCGTAGCTCGCACACGGCTGTTCGATGTAGACGTCGACGTCGCGGACGGCGTGCACCACGCGCGCCGCCTCGTGCATGAGCCAGCCCGTGTTGGCATCCGCGACGAGCTTGTCGGACGGGTCGAGGATCGCCCTGACGGCGCGGATTCGCTCGATGTCCTCATCGGGGTTGCCGCCCACCTTCAACTGGAACCGCGTGTAGCCATCGCGCTTGTACCCGGCGACGTTCGCGGCCATCTCAGCCGGAGGGCGCTGTGAAATCGCACGGTACAGGACGACGTCGTCGCCATACCGCCCGCCGAGCAGGTGAGCGACCGGCAGGCCGGCCGCCTGGCCGGTGATGTCCCAGCAGGCCACATCCACCGCGGACTTCACATACGGGTGGCCCTTCAGCAGGTAGTCCATGCGCCGGTTGAGCACGCCCAGCTGCGTCGGGTCGGCGCCGACGAGCTGCGGGCAGATCTCCTGCAGGCCGGCCCGAACGCCCGCGGCGTAGGCCGGCAGGTACACGGGTCCAAGCGGGCAGCATTCGCCGTGCCCGGCCAGACCGGCGTCCGTTTCGACACGCACGACGGTCGTGTCGAACACGTCGACGCGCTTGCCCTCCGACCACGCATAGGCGCCTTCGACGAGCGGCAAGTCGGCCTTGTAGACCTTGATGGCAGTGATGCGCATGGAGGCGTCCGGCGACGGAATTATACGGTGCCGGCCGGCATCGGGCATGATGAGGGTGCTGCCGAGCCACGCGCGGCAGCGGCCGCCCTTGCCAGGAGCCACCATGCACCTCAGATCGCCCGTCGGCCCCGTTCTCATCGCATTGGCTGGATTTGCCTGTGGCGGCCACCTGCCGCCAGACGCCTCGACATTCGAGGCCGTGCTCCTCGAGGAGACGGCCGAGACGTCTGCCAACGCCTCCATCGGGGATCTCGACGGCGACGGGGACCTCGACGTGCTCCTGGCCAAAGGGCGCCACTGGCCGCTCGCGAACCGCGTCCTCCTCAATGACGGGCACGGCGTGTTTGCCGCCCGCGACCTCGACGCGTCCGCGGACCGGACCTACTCGGGCGTGCTCGCCGACCTCGACGGCGACGGCGATCTCGACGTTGCCGTGAGCAACGACCGGCCTGACGAGAAGCTCGTGTATCTGAACGATGGTCGCGGCGTCTTTGCGCGCGCCGGCACGTGGGGCGATGCGGCCTGGCCCACCCGGAACGCGGCGGCCGCCGACCTCGACGCCGACGGCCGGCCCGATCTCATCGCGGCCAACCGACAGTCGCCGAGCGCGATCTGCCTGAACGACGGGCGGGGCGGATTTGCCAGGGATCGCTGCGCGGAGATTCCGAGCGAGTCGGCCACGAGCATCGTGCCGGCCGACTTCGACGGCGACGGCTCGGTTGACCTCGCCATTCCGCACCGGGACGGCGGGCAAAGCGTCATTCTGATGAACGACGGGCACGCCGGGTTCGCCCGGGCTCAGCCGTTCGGGCCACCCGACTCGTCGGCGCGCACGGCCGCGGCAGGCGACCTCAACGGTGATGGGCACATCGACCTCGTGGTGGGGGACGAAGCGCAGGGGAGCCGCGTGTATCTCAACACGGGCGGAGGGCAGCTCGACGCGGGCCGCCCCCTCGGCGCGTCATCGCTCCGGCCGTATGCGATCGTCATCGGCGACGTGAACGGCGACGGCCACGCCGACGTCGTCGTAGGCCACGTCAGGGAAGCAGGCATGGTGTTTCTCGGGGACGGCACCGGGCTCGCGTTTGAAGCTGTTGCGTTCGGTGATGGTGAGGGAGCGGTATACGGCCTGGCGCTCGGCGATCTCGATGGTGACGGGCGCACGGACATCGCCGCCGGCAGAAGCGACGCGCCGAACGTCGTCTATTTCAACCGCCGAAGGCCGTAGGACGTCATCTCAGCGCCGCAACGAATCTCGGGTCGACTCGCCAGACGGTCGAGGCGGACACCGCGATCCAGAGCGATCGATGTGCAAGAGCGATCGGACCGCCGCCCTCTCCGGTGATCCGGTGAGCGATCTGGTTCGTTCGCGGGTCGATGCGCAGCAGCGGCGTGCCGGGGGCGCTCACCCAGACCGAGCCTTCTCCGGCCGCAATGCTCCCGCCCGCGCGCACCGGACCCACCTCGATCGTGGCCGTCACCCGGTTGCTGTCCGGGTCGATGCGAGCCACCGTTCCGTCGCCTTCGCACAACACCCACACGGCCCCTTCTCCAACGGCGACGGCGGATGGGGCCTTGCCAGTCGTGATCGTCTCCTCGACGACGTTGGTGTGGGGGTTGATTCGGAGGACCTGGTTGTTCGTGCTCGCTGCGGCCCAGAGGGCCTTCAGGCCGAAGACGACCGACACGGTGCCGCGAGGCACGTAGACGTCGGCGACGGGGAGACCGGTGTCGGGGTCGATTCGCAGCAGCGTGCCGGCCTCGTCCGGAAGGATCCACACGCTGCCGATGCCCGTGGTCACCTCACCGGCCGGAGAGGCCAGGCCGGGAACGGCCATCCGGATCACGGCAGCCGTCGCCGGGTCGACACGGGCGAGCTCGGCGCTGCCGCAGAGGGGCACCCACAGCGCGGAGAACGCTGTGGCGATCGAGCCGCAGGGAGTCCCGCCAACCGGGATCGGGTCGCCCACCGTGCCGGTCTTCGGATCGACCTTCACGACCGAGGCCGCCGCCGTGCTCACGATCCACACGGCGTCGGCCGTCGAGCCGATACTCGTGACCGACGCGATGTCGAAGGTGGCGTCCGGCTTGACACGGTCGACGGGCAGTTCGACTGGCGGCGGGGCGGTTCTTGCGGCCGGTGCCTGCTGTCCGGCGCCTGGCGAGGCCGCTAAAGCAAATAGGACAAGGAGTTTGCCGGCTGTGGGCATGGTCGCTAATAATACCGGTGAATCGACGAGGTCGCGATGCATGTCGTCCTGAGACGGCGCGCCGCCGTGGTGCTGGCTGTTTGTTATCTCGGTGCACTGGCCACGGCGCTGGCCGCGCGCGAAAGTGAAAACGCCGCGGCGGTTCTTCAGGATCCGCCGGCGCAGAACCTGGCTTTCTTCGAGGAGCGCGTCCGCCCCCTGCTCGTGACCTACTGCGAAGACTGCCATTCCGATGACGAGAGCGGCGGCCTCCGGGTAGATTCCCTCGCGGCGCTCCTTCGTGGCGGCACGTCGGGGCCGGCCATCGTTCCCGGCAAGCCGGACGAGAGCCTGCTCATGAAGGTCGTCCGGCACACACCAGGTTTCCCGAAGATGCCGCGCGTCGGGCCGAAGCTCAGCGACGAGCACATCGCCGTCCTGGGAGCGTGGATTGCGGCCGGCGCGGCGTGGCCGGAGAGCGAGGCGGAGGCTCCGGCGCCGTTGCCGTCGCACGAGAAGCGAATCACGGCCGAGCAGCGGGCGTACTGGGCCTTTCAGCCGATTGGGAAGCCTCGAGCGCCCGAGGTGCGGAACGCCGCGTGGCCGCGCTCGGACATCGATCGATTCGTGCTCGCGCGGCTCGAAGCCGAGGGCCTCGCGCCGGTTGCCGAAGCCGACAAGCTCACGCTCATCCGGCGGGCCACGCTCGATCTCACCGGGCTTCCACCCACACCGGAGGAAGTCGACGCGTTCCTGGCCGACCAGTCTCCAGAGGCATGGACCACCGTCATCGACCGGCTGCTCGCTTCGCCGCACTACGGCGAGACATGGGGCCGGCACTGGCTCGACGTCGCGCGTTACGGCGAGGACGACTATCGCAGCCTCGATCCGATGGGACGAGGCTACAACCCGTATCCGAACGCGTATCTCTACCGCGACTGGGTGATCAAGGCCGTCAACGACGACATGCCATACGACCAGTTCGTCAGGGCGCAGCTTGCGGCCGACCTGGTTGGCACGCCCGCCGAACGGGTGCGGGATCTGCCGGCCCTCGGGTTTCTCGGGCTCGGCCCGTGGTACTACGACAACGGCGCGGTGGAGATCACCCATGCCGACGCGCGGCACGATCGCGTGGACGTGATCGGCCGGGGCCTGCTCGGCCTGACCGTGGGATGCGCGCGCTGCCACGATCACAAGTACGATCCGATTCTCACCAAGGACTACTACGCGATCGCGGGCGTGTTCCTCAACACCGAATACCACGAGTATCCGCGGGCGCCTGCCGCGGTGGTCGCCGAGCACAAGGCCGCCGAGAAGCTCATCGAGAAGAAGGAAGAGCTGCTCGGGAGCTTCATCTCGAAGGAATCGGAGCAGCTGGCCGAAACGCTCGTCTTCCAGGCGTCGAAGTACATGCAGGCCGCCTGGCGGGTGACCGGCGAGCCCAAGACCGACAAGGCGCGGGTCATCGACTCCGAGAAGCTCGACTACGAGTTGTTCGACCGGTGGCTGTACTTCCTCGGGAAGCCCTCGACGTTCTATCCGTTTCTCGAACCCTGGCAGACCATGATCGCCGCCGGCGGCACGGCGCAGGAGGCCGAGCGGCTGGCCGGCGAGTTCCAGGCTCTGCTCGTGGATCTCGTCATCGAGAAGCACGCCATCGACGAGGAGAACGACATCATCCGCGCCAAGGCGCTTCCTGGCACGACGAAGAAGGAACGCGCCAACCTGCCGAACGAGTTCAAGACGAACGACGACTTCTGCCCGGGGTGCGCCCTCGAGCTGAAGAGCATGGCGGCCGATCGGATGAGTCTCTGGACCGACGTCTTCCAGCGAGACCTGGCGAGTGAAGCCGGGCCCGGACAGCCGGGCCGGCCGGGCCTGCTGGCCTTCCGGGGCTGGGGCCTCGACCGCCAGCTCGGGCCCGATCGGCTGGCGCTCGTCAACGCCCTGCGCGCCGACATCAAGAAGATGAAGGACGACCTGCCGCCGACGTTCGCCTACGTGCATGGCGTGCGCGAGACCGAGGGGGCCGAGCCGGCCAATCTGAAGGTGCACCTGCGCGGAAACCCGTTCAACCTCGGCGACGAGGTGCCGCGCGGGTATCTCACGGTGCTGAGCCCGGAAAGCACCGGCCGGACCACGTTCACCTCCGGCAGCGGACGGCTCGAGCTCTCGGAGAAGCTCGTGGCCGAGCCGGTCGCCATCCGCGTCATCGTGAACCGCGTCTGGAAGTGGCACTTCGGCACGGGCCTGGTCGACACGCCGAGCAACTTCGGCGTCACCGGCGACACGCCGAGCCACCCCGAGCTCGTCGACTACCTCGCGCGGACGTTCGTCGAGAGCGGCATGTCGCTCAAGGCGCTGCACCGCGCGATCATGTCGAGTGCCACCTATCGGCTGAGCACCGCCGGCGACGACAAGGCCTTCGCCGTCGACGCGGGCAACCGGTTGTACTGGCGCGCGAACCGGCGCCGGATGACAGCCGAGCAGATACGCGACTCGGTGCTCTTCGTGTCCGGGGCGCTCGACGGGCGGCTTGGCGGGCCCTCCCAGGCGCTCACACCGCTCTACGACCGCCGTACGGTGTACGGCCGCGTCAGCCGCTACCGACTCGACGAGTTCCTGCAGTTGTTCGATTTTCCGAGCGCGAGCCAGACGGCCGAGAAGCGCTTCGTCACCAACGTGCCGCTCCAGCGGCTGTTCTTCATGAACAGCGACTTCATGCAGCAGCATGCCGAACGGCTGGCGGCGCGCGTTTCGGCCGAGCCGACGGTCGAGTTGCGCATCGAGAAGACGTATCGCACGCTCTTTGGCCGGGCGCCGACCGCAGCGGAAGTGGAGGCGGGCCGGGCCTACCTTCTGGCCGAACCGATGCGGCAGTACGAGGAGCAGAAGGCGGCCGAGGCGGCGGCCGGCGAGCGGCCGCCGGCCGGCATGGCCTCCCAGTCCGGCACTCGAAAGCCGGAGGGCCCGCCGCCCGGGCCGGGCGCCGACGGGATGATGGCCGGCGTGGCGACCGGAGGCGAGGCCGCGAGCCGAAAGGACTACCTGCCGGTGACGGCGTTTGGCCGCTACGTCAAGGTGCTCCTGAGCTCGAACGAGTTCCTGTTCATCGACTGAAGGGCCGTACGGCCCGGAGACAGAATGCAGAGGACGCATGAATCGACCGCCCGGTAGTCGAACGTCGCATCGCGGCGCCCAGCCTGTCACCCGCCGCGATGCGCTCTGCACGATGGGCAACGGCTTCGGCATGCTGGCGTTCGCCAGCCTGCTCGGCGACTCGCTCGCCGCGGCCGACGCGCTCGGCGCCACGCAGGGCGATCTCAATGGCGGGCTGCACCACCGGGCCCGCGCCAAACGCGTCATCTTCCTGTTCATGAACGGCGGCGCGTCGCAGGTCGACACGTTTGACCCCAAGCCGATGCTCGACAAGTACCACGGCCAGCCGCTGCCCGGCGGCTTCGTGGCCACCGAACGAAAGACCGGCACGCTCCTGCGCTCGCCGTTCTCTTTCAAGAAGTACGGCCAGAGCGGGATCGAGGTGAGCGAGATCTGGCCGCACGTGGGCGAATGCGTCGACGACATCTGCTTCATCCGGTCGATGCACACGGACATTCCGAACCACGAGCCGTCGATGCTCATGATGAACACCGGGCACAGCCAGGTGGGGCGGCCGTCGCTCGGGTCCTGGCTGACCTACGGGCTGGGCAGCGACAACCGGAACCTGCCGGGCTTCGTGGTGCTCTGCCCGCAGGTGCCCACCACGGTGGGCCCGCCACTCTGGAACAACGCGTTCCTGCCGGCCGTGCATCAGGGCACCTTCATCCCGAGCAAGGTCGAGCGTCCGGATCAGATCATCGGCAAGGACTTCGACCCGAAGAAGCTCGTGTCGTTCATCAACAGTGACGACTTCACGCTGGCCGAGCAGCGGCGCGAGCTCGACCTGCTCGAATCGCTCGATGCGATGCGGCGGACCGGCGCGCCGGCCGACCCGCAGCTCGAAGCGGCCATCAGCGCCATGGAGATCGCGTATCGGATGCAGACCGAGGCGCCCGACGTGTTCGACATCCGGAAGGAGAGCACGGCGACGCTCGAGCTCTACGGGCCCGGCAGCACCGCGCGTGGGTGCCTCATGGCGGTGCGGCTGGCCGAACGCGGCGTGCGGATGATCCAGGTCTACTACGCAGCCGGCGACCCGTGGGACCACCACGCCGACAT
The DNA here is from genome assembly GCA_963752045.1 of uncultured Acidobacteriota bacterium. Lineage (GTDB taxonomy): Bacteria > Acidobacteriota > Vicinamibacteria > Vicinamibacterales > SCN-69-37 > DATKDF01. Next base: position 90,892 of record CAVVWN010000009.1, read on the forward strand.
CCAGATGCACCGCAAGAACGCCAGGGACTCGGATCAGCCGTTCGCGGCCGTGATCAAGGACCTCAAGTCACGCGGCCTCTTCGACGACACGCTGGTCGTGTGCGGCTCCGAGTTCGGTCGCACGCCCGTCGTCGAAGTCGGCGGCGGCGCGGGCACCGTGCAGAACGGTCGCGACCACAATCCGTTCGGTTTCACCATGTGGCTGGCTGGCGGCGGCGTCAAGGGCGGCATGACCTACGGCGCCACCGACGACTTCGGCTTCAAGGCGATCGACAAGCCCGTCCACGTGCACGACCTGCACGCGACGATCCTCCATCTGCTCGGGATCGACCACACCCGCCTGACCTACAACTACAGCGGCCGCGATTTCCGCCTCACCGACGTGGCAGGCACGGTGATCGGCGAGATCATCAAGTAACGACAGGTGCGGCGGGGTTACGACAGGTTACGACGGGTACGACAGGTACGACGGGTACGACGGGTACGACAGGTACTTGGTGGGAACTGACGCTGGCCAGCATTTGAAGAGAAGCTGACGGGCCTTCAACTACCAGGTACCTGTCGTACCCGTCGTACCTGTCGTACCTGTCGTACCTGTCGTCGCACCTGAGACACACGCTTCATTGCCTGCCGCGTCTTCTGCGCACACGCGATAGGGCGCGTCGGCCTCGACGCCGGCGGGCACGTCGGCTCGCCAGAGGTACTCGCCGTACCAGCGCATCGGCGCGGTCACCGGACCGTTCGGCGTCGTCCACTCGACCTCGACTCGCCGCCACTCGAACGGCAGCGTGGGGCTCTTGCGGTCGTGCACGCGGGCGCGCACCGTCCGTGCGCCGGTTGCCGGGTCGGCGACGACCGCCACGAGGGTTACCGACGGCGGGGCGGTATCGGGGCTCAGGCCACGGCCGAAGTAGACACGCTCGCTGACGGCGGTCTCGTGCTCGCCCTGCGCCTGCACGACGTCGATCCTGTGGTCGCCGTCCAGATCGGCCAGGGCCAGGCCGAGCGTGCCCGGCGTCTCGGGTCCGTCGAAGACACCGATCGCCAGGCTGAGCTTGCCGGTGCCGTCATTCTGCAGCAGGCGGTCGGGCCCGGTGAGCGAGCCCACCACGAAGTCGGCATCGCCGTCCGAGTCGTAGTCGAGAAACGCCACCATGTTGTCGTCTTCGCCGATGTTCGCCTCGGACGTCCACCAGAGCGACGTGACGTCGCGGAACCGGCCACGGCCGTCGTTGCGAAACACGTGCTCGCGCCGGTTGTACCAGCGTTCGCCCAGAATGTCGCCGTCGTTGATGGTGACCAGGTCGAGAAACCCGTCGCCATCGAGGTCCATCGGCTCGAACTCGTAGTTGTTCGTGTACTGGGGCAGCGCCCGGCCGTCGTTCGTGAAGTGGCCCGTCCCGTCATTGTTGAACAGGTAGCTGCCCGGGCAGCGCTTGCACGACACGGCCAGGTCAAGGTCGTAGTCGTTGTCGACGTCGACCGCTTCCAGATCCCAGGAGAATCCGACGAGCACGTCGGGCATCCGCGCGGCGGTGACGTCGGTGAACCGGCCCGAGCCGTCGTTCTGCCAGAGGCGCGTGAGGCCTCCGCTGTTGGTCATGTTGTTGCCCGGGCCCCAGTCGGCGACGACGAGGTCGAGATCGCCGTCGCCGTCGACATCGGCCGGTTCGATGTCGCCGACGCTCAGCGGCCCCTGTGGCAGGTGCGTCGCCGTCACCTCGCGGAACGCGCCTCCGCCAGACCCGAGAAACAGCCGGCTCTGCGTCTGGAACGTCGTGCCGACGACGATGTCGACGAAGCCGTCGCCGTCGAAATCGCGAGCCTTGATCACGCGCGCGAGGTCAGCGTCGGGGCCGAAGACATCGACCGAGCGATTCTCGAACGCTCCCGATTCGGTATTGAAGAAGACCAGGTTCGCCTCCGGCGTGCCGGGCGTGGAATAGTCGCCGCCGTTGGCAAACAGCAGATCGGGGCGGCCGTCGCCGTCGAGGTCCGCAATCTCGACCTTGTTCGTCCACCCCCTGGTGTCGCCAATCGTCTCGGCCGTGACGTCGTTCCAGAGCACGACGGCCGGAGGCGTGTCAGGCTCGGCCGGTTCCGGGGTGATGTTGCCGGGCCCGCACGCGGCAGTGAGCAGGGCCACCGAACCTGCGAGCGGGGCGATGAGGAGGCGTCTGAATTCACTGCACACAGTGCCGTAGTATACGGGCGGTTCACCGGATGGCACCGCCCGGCCGTCGCGGGCGACTACAATGCTCGTGCGCATTCCGCGACCCGAGAACCGCCGATGATCCTGAGACCGCTGACCCTCGTGGCCGCCTGCGTGGCGATCACCGCCTGCCAGGTCGCTTCGTCGCCACCCGGGCCCTCCGGGCCGGTGACGCTCTCGATCGTGGGCACGAACGACTTTCACGGCGCCGTGCTGCCGGCCAATCACCGCGGGGGGCTTGCGCTCTTCAGCGGGTACCTGAAGAACCTGCGCAACGTGCGGGCCGCCGACGGTGGCGTCGTGCTCGTCGATGCCGGTGACATGTGGCAGGGCACGATGGAATCGAACCTCGTCGAGGGCGCAATCGTCGTCGAGGCGTACAACTACCTGCAGTACACGGCCACGACCATCGGCAACCACGAGTTCGACTTCGGCCCGGAAGGTCAGCTCACCACACCGCGCGCGGCCGGCGACGACCCGCAGGGAAACCTGAAGGCGCGGCTGGCAGAGGCCCGGTTTCCTGTCGTCACGGCAAACATCCTCGACAACTCGACCGGCCGGCCCGTGAGCTGGCCGAACGTCTCGCCGTCGGTCACGGTTGATGTCGCTGGTGTCACGGTGGGCCTCATCGGTGTCGCGACGACCACGGCGTTCCGCGAGACGATCCGTGCAAACACGGCCGGATTGGCGCTCGGGTCGCCAGCCGAGGCGGTCGCCCAGCAAGCCGGCGGGCTGCGGGCCGCCGGTGCGGATGTGGTTGTCGTGGCGGCCCATGCCGGCGGCTCCTGTCGGGAGTTCGGCGATCCGGAGGACGTCGAGTCGTGCGACGAATCGGCTGAAATCGTCCGGCTGGCTCGCGCGCTCGAGCCCGGCCTCGTCGACGTCATCGTTGCCGGGCACACCCATGGCGCGATGGCACACCAGATCAATGGCATCGCCATCATCGAGTCGTTCTCGCGCGGTCGGGCGTTCGGCCGCGTCGATCTCATGGTCGATCCCGCAAGCGGGCGCGTCGAGCGGCGCGCGATTCACCGGCCGCAGGACATCTGCGAGTATGTCGAGCCCGGCGCGACGCGGTGCGCCGAGCCCGGAACCGGACCGATGCCGCCGCGGGCGGTCTACGAGGGCGCACCCGTCGAGCCCGATCCAGCCATCGACGCTCTGCTCTCTCCCGTCGTCGCCCGCGTCGCAGCCGTCAAGGCGGAGCCGCTCGGCGTGACGATTGTCGCGCCGCTCACCGTGCGTGGCGAGGTCGAGTCGGCGCTCGGCAATCTGTTCGCCGACGCGATGCTCGCCGTCTCGGGTGGCGCCGACCTGGTCGTGAACAACACCGACGGTGGGCTCCGCGCCGATCTCCCCGCCGGTCCGCTCACCTACGGCCGGCTCTTCGAAGTGTTCCCGTTCGACAATCAGCTCGTCGAGCTCTCGATGACCGGGCGCGACCTCGAACGCATTCTCGCCGCGCACATCGCCCGCAGCCGAAGCCTGCTGGGGCTGGCCGGCGCGCGCGTGGAGGCGGCCTGCGCGGCCGGCGGCGTGTCGGTGCGACTCGTGCGGCCGGACGGAGGCGAGATCGCCGACGACGAGGTGATTCTGGTGGCAACCACCGACTACCTGGCGACGACCGAGATGTTCGAGTCCGTGAGGCCTGCCGATGGCGACGTCATGGCCGGTCCCGTGGTCCGCGATGCGGTGGCCGAATGGCTGCGCCGGCGAGGCGGTCTCATCGATCCGGACGAGCTCGTCGAACGGACGGCGCCGCGGTTTCCACCGCGCAGCGCCCTTCCCATGAACTGCAGGACTACCGTGATGACCGGAGGTGCCCCATGATCCGTGCTGCCCTTGCCGCGTGCCTGGCGGCGGCCGTCTTGTCCGTGACCCTCTTCGCGCAGCCGGGTGTCACGAAGTACGTTCGCTACCGCGCCGATGGCCGGGTGGCATTCGGCATCCTGGACGGCGAGACTGTTCATGAGCTTTCCGGCGATCTGTTCTCCAGCCCATCGCGAACCGGGCGGGACCGGCGCGTTGCTGACGTCGAGCTCCTCGCGCCCGTCGAACCGCGGAAGGTCATCGCCGTGGGTCTCAACTACAAGAGCCACCTGGGCGATCGCGAACCCGCGCCGTATCCCGGGCTCTTCGCGAAGTACCCGACCTCCATCGTCGGCCCCGGCGCGAGCATCGTCATTCCGTCCGACGCGAAGAACGTGCACTACGAAGGCGAGCTGGTGGTCGTCATCGGCCGCCAGGCCAGTCATGTGAGCGAAGCCGACGCGCCGCGCCATGTCTTCGGCGTGACGGCTGGTAACGACGTCAGCGAACGCGACTGGCAGAGCGCGGATCTCCAGTGGTTCCGCGCGAAGGCGAGCGACACGTTCGGCCCGATAGGTCCCGCAATCGTCACGGGCCTGAACTACGACGACGTGCTGCTCGAGACATTGCTCAACGGCGAGGTGGTGCAATCGCAGCGGACGAGCGATCTGTTGTTCAACGTGTCGGCGATCGTGAGCTACGTCAGCCGGTACGTCACGCTCGAGCCCGGCGACCTGATCTTCACGGGCACGCCCGGCACCACCCGGGCCTTCAAGGCCGGCGACGTCGTCGAGGTCCGCATCGAGGGCGTAGGCACGCTTCGGAATCCAGCGGTGGCGGCGCCGGCCAGACGCTAGCCCGCACTCGGTCGCGGCTTCTCCGGGCCGGGAACACCGGGCGCCGGACCTCGTATGAAGTATTCTGTGACTGTGAGTTACAGATTTTTCGCCTTATTCATTTCTGCGCTGGTCTTTTTGACTCCTGCTCACATTTGGGCGCAGGACACGGCCGGGCTGGGTACCGTGACCGGCCTCATTGTGGACGCCGACGGACAGCCGGCGATCGCCGTCACCGTGTGCGTCGTGGGGACGACACGGTGCACCATCACCGATGCCGACGGCCGGTTTCGGCTGGGTGAGATCCGCCCCGGCCAGCAGACCCTCGAGCTCACGCCGCCGGGCCTTCCGCGGTTCGAGGGTGCCACCGTGGATGTGCGCGCCGGGCTCGAGGCGGTGATCGAGATGGTGCTGCCCCGGCTCGCGGCCGTCGACGAAGTCGTGACGGTGCGCGCCTCGTCGTTCGTAGCGCCCGAGGAAGTGAAGAACTCGGCTTTCGTCATCGATCCCGCGGAGATTGCGTCGGGCGCCGGATCGCTGCAGGATGTCTCGCGCTACCTGCAGACGCTGCCGGGTGTCGTGCTGGGCACGAACGACTTCCGCAACGACCTCATCGTCCGCGGCGGCAGCCCGCTCGAGAACCTCTTCATCGTCGACAACATCGAGATCCCGAACATCAATGCGTTCGCGAACTTCACGTCGGCCGGTGGGACGGTGAGCGTGCTCGACACTTACCTCATCGACGACGTCACGTTTCTCACGGGCGGATATCCATCGCCTTACATCAACCGCGTGTCGAGCGTGCTGCAGGTTGCGCAGCGTGAGGGCAATCGCGAGCGGCTTGCCGGCCAGGCCACGTTCGGGTTTGCCGGCGCCGGGGGCATCGTCGAAGGGCCGATCGCGGGCGGCCGCGGGTCCTGGGTGGTGTCGGCCAGGAGGAGTTTCCTGGATCTGGTCACCGACGACATTGGCGGCGCCGGCGGGGTGCCCGTGCTCTACACGCTCAATGCCAAGGCGGTCGTCGACGCCTCGCCGCTCGATCGCGTCTGGGTGGCCAACATCACGGGCGTCGATCGCATCCGCCTCGGTCTCACCGAAGACAGCGATCTCGACGAGGAGATCAGCGACTTCGACATCCGGTACGAAGGTTGGCGGAGCGCGACCGGGTTCAACTGGCAGCGCATATTCGGCGATCGCGGTGTGGGCCTGCTGGGGGTGTCGCATTCGGTGGCCTCGCTCGACTCGACGGTCAAGGACCTCGTGAAGAACGGCATTCCGCCGCCCGACCAGCCCGTCGACGAGACCATTGCCAACGGCCCGGTCGTCTTTCGCGACCGTTCGTCCGAGCGCGAGACGACGATCAAGTACGACCTGACGACGTACATGCCCATGTTCGGCAAGCTGCAGGCCGGCGGCAGTTTCAAGATCTTCCAGCTCGATTACGACACGGCATCACCGCTCGGCAACGACAGTCCCTACTCTCCCGAGCCGAACATCGACCCGTTCGAGGTGAGGAGCCAGTTCAACGCCTATCAGACGGGTGCCTACGCGCAGGCCACCGGGTCGCTCCTGCCGCGCCTCAACCTCACGGTGGGAGGCCGTTTCGACCACTATCAGTACATCGATGCGGCACGATTCAGTCCGCGCGCCGGTGCGAGCTTCGCCCTCTCCGACGTCGTGTCACTCCGCGCGAGTTACGGCCGCTACTATCAGCAGCCGTTCTTTCCGTTCCTTGCGGTGTTTCCCGAGAACCGCACGCTCAGGCCCATCAAGGCCGACCACTTCGTGGCCGGGGTCAGCTGGCAGATCGACCCGCTCAGCCGCCTGCTCGTCGAGGCGTACCGCAAGAACTACGGGGATTATCCGGTGTCGACGACCCTGCCGGAGCTCTCGCTCGCGAACGTCGGCGACACGTTCAACGTGCGCGACGTCCTGTTCCCGATGTCGAGTGACGGCTTCGGGCGGGCCGAAGGCATCGAAGTGAGCATCGAGCGGAAGCCTGGTGGGCGCTGGTACGGGCAGGCGAACATCGCCTGGTCCCGCGCGAGGCACGCCGGCCTCGACGGCGTGCTCCGGCCCGGATCGTTCGACTCACCGGTCGTGGCCAATGCCGACGGCGGCGTGGCGCTCAATTCGCGCTGGCAGCTTTCGGCCCGGTTCTCGTATCTTGCCGGCCGGCCCTACACGCCCTTCGACGAGGCGCTCTCTGCCGCGCAGCGGCGGGGCATCTACGACATCAGCCTCGTCAACGGCCGGCGCGCCCCGGACTACGCGCGGCTCGACCTGCGGGTGGAGCGCCGGTTCCTGGTCGGCGGGCAGCCGCTCGTCATCTTCGGCGGGATCCAGAACGTCACCGGCCGCGAGAACGTCGCGCAGTACACGTGGAACCGGCGCCGGAACGAGATCTCAACTCAGACACAGATCGGGATCTTCCCGATTCTCGGTCTCGACTGGCGATTCTGACGCCGGCCGACGACCTCATCAATCAGTCGGTATGTGACACAGGAGCAGCGCGATGGCAGAACGGACGATTCTCATTACTGGCGTGACCGGGCAGCAGGGGGGTGCGGTGGCCCGCGCCCTGGTGGGCAAGGGCTTCACGCTCCGCGGCATGACCCGCAAGCCCCGGAGCGAAGCCGCAACGGCGCTGGCCCAGCTTGGCGTGGACGTCGTGACAGGTGACCTGGATGACGCGGCGTCGCTCAGGGCCGCGCTGGCCGGCGCCTGGGGCACGTTCGCCGTGCAGAACACCTGGGAAGCGGGCGTCGAGAAGGAAGAGGAACAGGGCAAGCGCTTCGCGACCGTCGCCCGCGAAGCGGGTGTGGAGCACTTCGTGTACAGCTCGGTCGGGTCGGCGCACCGCAAGACCGGCGTTCCGCACTTCGACAACAAGTTCCGTGTCGAAGAGACCGTGCGCAGTCTGGACTTCCCGTCCCACGTGATCCTGAGGCCGGTGTTCTTCATGGAGAACCTGCTGTCGCCCTGGTTTCTGAACGGCGACACGCTCGTCGCGGCGATGAAGCCCGAGACCGTGCTGCAGATGATCGCCGTGTCAGACGTCGGCCGTTACGGTGCCGCCGCCTTCATCGATGCCGCGCGCCTCAACCGCCGGGAAATCGACCTGGCCGGCGATGCGGCGACGATTCCCGCGGCCGCGAAGATCATCGGCAGCGCACTCGGTCGGGCCATCGAGTTCATGCAGGTCCCGATCGAGGAGGTCCGCAAGAACAGTGAGGACTTCGCGCTCATGCTCGAGTGGTTCGATCGCGTCGGCTACGATGCCGACATCGCGGCCCGGACCAAAGAGTTCGGCTTCGCTCCGATGACTCTGGCGGAGTGGGCCGCAACCCAGCGTCGCTAGCGGCCGGCCGGGTCCTCACGGCGGGCGACTATAATCGCCGGATTACCCCGTTGAGGAGGCCGGCATGAGCGACATCGACGAGAAGGCCGAGTTGGATCTGTCCGTGAGGAACGGCTAGCCCATGTTCGTGGGCCATTACGCCGTCGCGATGGCCTCGAAGCGGGCCGCGCCCGCCGTGTCGCTGGGCACGCTGTTCCTCGCGGCGCAACTGGCGGATCTCATCTGGCCGAACCTCGTCCTCCTCGGGATTGAGATCGTCGAGATCGACCCGGGCAACACCGCGGTGACGCCGCTCAACTTCGTCTCCTATCCGTATTCGCACAGCCTGGTCGCGCTGTCGGCGTGGGCCGCGCTCGCCGCCGTCGTGTACCGCCTCGCGCGCGGACTTCGCCCGGGCGCGATGATGGCCGTCGCGATGCTGGTGCTCAGCCATTGGGTGCTCGACGTCGTCAGCCATCGTCCCGACGTGCCGGTCACGATTGGCGGCGCGCTCGAGGTCGGCCTGGGTCTCTGGAACTCGGTGCCCGCCTCACTCGTGGTCGAGACCCTGCTGCTCGGAATCGGCGTCACGCTCTACCAGCAGCAGACCGATCCGCGCGACCGCGTCGGGTCGTGGGCGCTCTACGGGCTGGTCGCGTTCCTTCTGCTGGTGATGGTGGCCAATGTTCTGGGACCTCCACCGCCGAGCGTGTCCGCAGTGGCCTGGTCGGCGCAGGCGATGTGGCTGCTCGTGGCATGGGGTTACTGGATCGAGCGGCATCGGGTGCCGCGCTCATCGTTCAGGTGGTCGCGATGACGGACTACGCGTTCCCGGCCGATCTGGCCGAGCAGGTCATCGAACGCTGGCATACATTCGTCTCGCGGCACGACAGCCCGGCGCCGCCGCTGCCGCCGGCGCCGGCACTGCAGCACGTGCTCGAGACGGCGTTCTTCGCCAGCTTCCTCCGGGAGGAGGGACGCGACCTCCGGTTCGTGCTCTGTTGTTCGACCGGGTTCGAGGTCAGGCGCGACGGCCTGGTCGAGCACGTGCCGGTGATGCCGCTGGCGTCGGCCCGGCCTCTCAGCATCGAGTCGATTCGCGCGCTCGCGCCGGCCGTGAGCCCCGACAACGCCGCCATGCTCGTCCGTTTCTCGGATGAGGCGACTGGGGCGCCGCCGGAGATTGCCGGCATTCTGCACGTGGGCGCGGACCTCGCCCGGGCGCGGCGCGGACGGTCGTTCTATCATCGGCCCGCGCCCTACGCGCTCGTGATCGACGTGCGCGACGCGGGCGAGCTGCACATCTACAGGGGCGGCATCAAGCTGGCCTCGATGCGGGCCGGCCGGCTGCACGACCAGATCGCGTTCTCGTCGCTCGAGCTGATGCCGATCAGCGACATCCTGGCCCGCGGCGAGCAGGCCCTGCGGCCGCGCATCGTGCCGCCGACGAGCGAGTTGTCGCGTGACACGTCGGACTTCGAGTGGACGGCCCTGCTCAATACGATTCTGTGCATCGTCAACGGCGTGCGCGAGCTGGGGCATGGGGGCACGGTGCTGCTCGTTTCGCCGGGTGCCGAAGCGTCGATGCCGGTCAAACCGAAGTTCACGCTGGACGACCATGCCGGGCTCCTGAGCGGCCGGTTCGTGGACTTCCTCAACACCCGGCACGCGCTCGTGAGCGAGCGATGGCGGCGCGAACACGACGCGGCGGCGCACGTCGACCTGCCGGTCGTGCCCTGGGAAACGGCGGCGTTTGCGGCCGAGGACGACCTGGCCGACGCGGCCGATCTGGTGGCGGCTCTGAGCGCCGTCGACGGCGCCGTCATCCTGCGTTCGGATCTCCATGTGTTGTCGTTCGGCGCCGAGATCGTGCTCGACGCGGCGCTCCCGGTCACGGCCTACGAGGCGAGCGGCGGGATCCGGCGATCGACCGAGTGGCCGAAGGTCGACAGTGAGAGCTTCGGCATGCGGCACCGGTCGGCGCTGCGCTGCGTCGCCATGGCGGAGCACACCGCCGCCTTCGTCGTCTCGCAGGACGGCACCACCACGTTCTGCTGGAGGCAGGGCGGCCGCGTCGTGCTCAAGCGGAACGTCAACACGGCCAACCCGAACATGGTGGGCGCGTAGGACGGGCTGGGACCAAGGGGCTCTTCATGAGGATTCCGGCAGTTGTTCTGGGAGTGATCATGGTCGTGTCGTCGGCAGGGGCAGGTTCGGCCGGGTCGGGCTCGCAGGCGGCGCTCTCGGCTGCCGAGGAGGCCATCGTCAGATACGTGGATGCCCACCAGGAGGAGGCGATTGCGCTTCTCGAACGCGTCGTCAACATCAACTCGGGCACGCTGAATCTGGCCGGCGTGCGCGAGGTGGGCGCGGTGTTCCGTGCGGAGCTCGACGCGCTCGGCTTTTCGACTGAATGGGTCGATGGGGCGTCGTGGCAGCGCGCCGGCCATCTTGTCGCGCGTCATCCGGGCCCCGGACCAGCGGTGCTTCTCATCGGCCACCTCGACACCGTCTTCGAACCCGACAGTCCCTTTCAGCGATTCGAGCGGCTCGATGCCCGAACCGCCCGCGGGCCGGGCATCATCGACATGAAGGGCGGCGACGTCATCATCGTCCAGGCGCTGAAGGCGCTCGAGGCCGCCGGCCTGTTGCGGTCGATGCACGTCGTCGTCGTCATGACAGGGGACGAAGAAGAACCCGGGCGGCCGCTCAGCCGCGCGCGGGCCGCGCTCGTCGAGGCGGCACGCGGAGCCGCGGCCGCCATCGGTTTCGAGGACGGCGACGGCACGCCGGAGCGTGCCGTGGTGGCCAGACGTGGCACGACGTCGTGGCGGCTCACCGTCACGGGCCGTCCGGCTCACTCCTCGCAGGTGTTCAGCGAGGAGGTCGGATACGGCGCCATCTACGAGGCCGCGCGCATTCTCGATGGATTCCGCGAACGCCTGGCCGGCGAACCGTTCCTCACATTCAATCCCGGCGTCGCCCTTGGCGGCACGGCGGTCGAGTTCAATGCCGGAGAGGCCCGCGGCACGGCGTTCGGCAAGACGAACGTCGTCGCCGAGCGGGCGGTCGTTGCCGGCGACCTGCGCGCGCTCACGCCCGCGCAGTTCGAGCGGGCCAGAGCCGTCATGCTGGAGATCGCCGGCGCGTCACTGCCGCACACGTCGGCCGAGCTGGTGTTCGACGAGGGCTATCCGCCGCTCGCGCCGACCGACGGCAACGAGCGCCTGCTCGGCGTGTTCGACCGCGCGTCCCGGGATCTGGGACTCGGCCCGGTAGAGGCCGTCAGTCCGGACAAGGCCGGCGCCGCCGACGTCTCGTTCGTGGCGGGCGTCGTCCCGATGATCCTCGACGCCGCCGGTCTCAAGGGCCGTGACGGGCACACGGTGAACGAAACCGCTGACCTCGACATCCTGGCCGTGCAGGCCAAGCGCGCGGCGGTCACGCTCTCGCGGCTGAGCAGGGAAACGGCCCGCAAGCCATGAGCGGCGAGCCGTACACCTTCGACGTCGAGGCCATCGACGGCACGGTTCGATCGATGGACGCCTGGCGTGGTCAACTACTGCTCATTGTCAACGTGGCCAGCCGATGCGGCTATACGCCGCAGTACGCGGGTCTCGAGGCGCTGTACCGCAAGCACCGCGATCAGGGCTTCGCCGTGCTCGGGTTTCCGTGCAACCAGTTCGGCGGGCAGGAGCCAGGCTCGAACGAAGACATCCGGCAGTTCTGCGCGCTCACCTACGACGTCACGTTTCCGCTCTTCGCGCGCGTCGATGTCAATGGGGCAGACGCCCATCCGCTCTTCCGGTGGCTGAAGTCGCAAAAACCAGGGCTTTTCGGATCCGAGGCCATCAAGTGGAACTTCACCAAGTTCCTCGTGAGCCGCTCCGGCGAGGTGATTGGCCGGTACGGTTCACGCGACACACCCGAAGCCATCGAAGCCGACATCGCACGCGCACTGGCGCCGCCGGGCGTTTCCTGACGAGCGCTCGGGGCCCCGCCGACACCCACCGGGGTCAGGCGCGCTCCCGATGCTCGAGAGCCGTCCAATCCCGCCGCTCGTCCGTGACGCTCCGCAGAATCGTCATGCTCACGAGGATCATGGCGAGGAGCGTCAGAATGGCGAGTGACTGTCCGGTGAGCGCCGGCAACCCGAACCATTGCAGCGAGACGTGCATGACGAGGCCCCACAGGATTGGCCCCGACACGGCCGAGAAGCGGCCGACCATGCCGTACAAGCCGTAGAACTCGCCGATGCGGTCCGGCGGCGTCAGGCGCAGCATGTAGGGCCGGTCTGCCGACCACACGCCGCCGAGCGCGATGCCGGCCATGGCGCCGACCGCGAAGAGCGCGAGCACCGGCAGCCGGAATAATCCGATGCTCGCCGCGAGCAGGAACGTGGCCACCCACAGCGTGAGCACGATGTTCAGCGTGCGGCGGGGCCCGATGCGATCCACCAGGCGTCCCCATAGGAGACCGCCGACGACGGCAAACGTGATGGCCGAGAGCATCACCCGCTCGGCCTGGGCCTGTCCGTCAGCTTCGTCGAGCCCACCGGCCATCGCCACGTTCACCGTGAAGAGGGTCATGTATGTGATGACGGTGTTGATGGCGTCGGTGTAGAACACGCGTCCGACGAGGAACCGAAGCAGCCCGGGATACCGCGAGCCCGAGCGCAACGCGTCCACCGTTTCGCGCGTGGATTGTCTGATGACGGCCCACCCGAAGACTTGCCGCGGCGTCGGATTGCCTCGTTCACGGACGAAAAGGAAGCACGGAACGGCAAAGGCGAGGAATGCGGCCGCGATGAGCGTGAAGAGCAGCGGCCGGTTGCCTGCCGGCACGGACATGCCGACGAGCACCGCAAGGTACGACCCGAGGTAGCCGATGCCGACGCCGATACCGCTCACGCGCCCGCGGTTTTCCTCGGTGCTGACTTCCGGGAGCAGCGCGTCGTAGAACTGCAGGCCGGCCTGATAGGCGGCGTTGGCGAGAACGAAAAGGAACACCGAAAGCGCGAACGGCCCTCGCGCAAACAGCGCCGTCGCGCCGCAGCAGACGAGCGTGCTCCAGACGAGAAACGGCATCCGACGCCGGGCGCGGTCGGTCATCGAGCCGAGAAGCGGCGAGATCACGAAAATGAGGCCCATCGAAACGGCCGTGATGACCGCGTACACCGTGTCGGCCCGATCGCGCCCGACCGCGTCCCTGACGTAGAGCGAGAAGTAGATCGACACCACGCCCATCGAGAAGATCGTGTTCGCCAGGTCGTAGAGCACCCACGACACGACCGCGCGCCTGGGAATGGCGCGGCCAGAGCTGGTCGGACATGAGGCGCATACACTATCAGAGCGCCGAGAGCGGAGGACACAGGTGAGGGTCGCCCTGATTCACCATGCCGAGGCCGAGAGCCCGATCGTCGACTCGACGCGGCCGTTGACCGCGCGAGGGTGCGTGCAGGCCGACGAGGTGGCCGCGCGTCTCAGCCAGGCCGGCTTCGCGCCCGCCGCCATCTGGCACAGTGGCAAGCTCCGCGCCCGGCAGACGGCCGAGGCCGTCCTCCGGAGCAGCCCGTTTGCGTCGTTCCAGATGGTGCGCGGCCTGCGTCCGGGCGACCCGCCAGACTGGGTAGCTCAGCAACTACAGGCCGAAACGCGCGACGTGGCCGTGGTGGGGCACCTGCCGAACATCTCGGGCATCGCCCTGGCGCTGCTGCCGTCGAGCGGCGGCGTGCCGCTCCACGGGTGCCTGCTGCTCACGCGGACCGAAGACGGATCGTGGTCTACCGCCGCTCGACAATCCTGACGACGGGAGCGGTGAGCCGCAACGTGAGCGACGTGCCGGCGGCGAGTACCGCGTCGTTCACGCCACCCTTGGCGACGACTGCAGTTCCGCCCGCGGCCCCGGCCGCTCCGCCAATCGCCGCGCCCTTCTTGCCGCCGATGATCGCGCCGAGCACGGTGCCGACCACCGCACTGGCGCCGATCTTCGACGTGGCTTCCCCGACCGGCGATTCGCCGTCGCGGTAAATCGCCTCCGTGGCGATGGGCACGACCTCGCCGCCAGGCAGCACCAGCGACGAGAACTCGACGCCGATACGCGCCTTCTCTCGGAACTTCCCGCCGCGCTCGACGAACGTGACGTAGCCCTCCGCCCGGCTGCCGGCCGGAATCGCCGTAAGCCCCTCGACGATGACGTCCCGTGTCACAACGGCCGAAACGCGGTCTTCGACCTTGGCGGTCTCCGACGAGACCGCTTCGTCGAGTCGAACTCCGATGACTGCATCTCGCTCGACGACGAGCTCGATCCGATCGACGGGCGGCTCGAGCCCGGGGATGGGCGTCGCCCCGAGGACGGCAACCGGCGTCGGGTCCAGGACCATCGGGGCCGCTGAGGTCATCGACGGAGCTGGCTCGGCCCGGGGCGGAGCCTGCGCCTCGGCCGGGTTCGTTCCGGCGGCAGGCGGCTCCGGCGGCGAGGCGGGCTCGGTCCGGCGTGCCGGCACACTTTGCGGTCGCGCCGCCACCGATGCGGACGGCACAGCCACCGCTCCTTGCGCCGGCGCCTCTTCGAGCCCGGATTCCGGTGCGGCGGCCGGTGCAGCGGCAGCACTGGCCTCTGCGACTGCCTCGACAACCGGCGGGTTCACATCGCCGTGACGGATCTCGGAGAAGAGGTAGCCGGTGAGGCCGGCGGTGATGAGGGCCGCTCCGGCAATCGCGATGGTCGAAGTCTTCGTGGTGAACATGACACCGCTCTACGGAGCAAGGGCCGTAACCGTACAGGCTGGGCCCGTTTCGGGGCCGTTTCCGGCGCGGAGCGTCGCTGCAGAGGACAGCGCGCGTCACCGGGTGGCCACACGCCCGACGCCGGCGGCGCGGTCCCGCCGTACAGCCGTGCCGATGGCGTGCTATAACGCCTTCGTCACCGCGGCCGATCGCCGCGCAGAGGGGGCACCAATGAAGGCACAACTTCGAGCAGCCACCTGGTTCTGGGGGCCTGCCATCGGTCTGGTTCTGCTGGCGACGCTGGCCGTCGGCCGGCCGATCGCGCAGAGCGGGACCGCCGAACCGGTTGTCGGGCCAGTCACCGCGCCGGCGTCTCGTGCCGCCACGACGACGGCCGCCCAGGCGGCGTCCGGCCAGCGTCAGGACGAGGAATACACGCGTCGCATCCGCGAAGCGTCCACCGAGAAGCGCGTGATGACCGAGCTCGTCGATCACCTGCCGGCATCCGACACGGTGCCGACCCCACTGAAGTTCCTCGGGTACGTCCCGGGCGAGCCGGGCCAGCTCACGTACCACAAGGACATCGTGCGCTACATGCAGGCGATCGACCAGGTGTCCGATCGGGTCGCGATGTGGACGATCGGGCAGAGCGACGAAGGCCGGGACATGGTGGCGGTGGCGATCGCCGACGAGGCCACGATTCGCCAGCTCGACAAGTACAAGCAGATCACGGCGCAACTGACCGATCCGCGCAACATCACCGAGGCCCAGGCGCGGCAGCTCATCCAGACAGGCAAGCCCATCTACTACGCGCTCGGCGCGATTCACTCCACCGAGACGGGCAGTCCCGAGATGCTGATGGAGCTGGCCTACCGGCTGGCCGTCGAAGAGACGCCGTTCATCCAGCAGATTCGCAACAACGCCATCGTCGTGCTCACGCCCTCCACCGAGGTGGACGGCCGCGAGAAACAGGTCGACAACTTCCACTTCAACGCGCGCGGCGGCCAGGGCCAGGCGCCCGGCATGGTCTACTGGGGCAAGTACGTCCAGCACGACAACAACCGCGACGCGATGGCGGTCGGCCTCCAGCTCACCAGGGTCATGCTGAAGACGTTCCTCGACTGGCATCCGACCGTGTGGCACGACCTGCACGAGTCGCAGACGCTGCTCTACACCTCGACCGGATCCGGTCCCTACAACCCCATCGTCGATGCCGTGCAGGTGGACGAGTGGTGGCTGCTCGCCAAGACCGAGATCATGGAGATGACCAAGCGCGGCGTGCCGGGCATCTGGACGTTCAATTTCTACGACGGCTGGAATTCCAACTACCTGTTCTGGCTGGGCGTCACGCACAACTCGATCGGCCGCTTCTACGAGACGCAGAGCTTCCGCGGCCAGAACTACACGATGGGCGGCGGCCAGAGCCGGGAATGGTACCGTCCGAACCCGACGCCCTCGAACGTGCCGTGGGGCCCGCGCAGCAACGTCAACATGCAGCAGAGCGCGCTGCTCTTCGCGATGAACCACGTGGCGAAGAACAAGGAGCTGTTCCTCGAGAACTACTACGTGAAGAACAAGCGCGCGATCGAGCGCGGCAGGAGCGAGGCGCCTCATGCGTTCGTGCTGAAGAACGAGAAGCCGAAGGTGCAGGCGGCCGATCTGGTGAACCTGCTCCGGCTGCAGGGGGTGGAGGTGCACACCGCCAACGCGGCGTTCACGGCCGGCGGGGTGTCGGTGGCCGCGGGCGACTACGTCGTGCGGCTCGACCAGCCGTACGAGCCGGTGGCCCAGACGCTGCTCGGCACGCAGTGGTACCCGGCCGACAACCCGCGCCCGTACGACGACACGGGCTGGTACCTGCCCGGGCTGAAGAACGTGAAGACGTTCCCGGTTGACGATCCGTCCGTGCTGACCCAGCCGATGACGCTGCTCGCAGCCGACGTGAAGGTCGCCGGCGCCATCTCGGGCACCGGACCGAACCTCGTCATCGAGCAGACGACGGACAACTCGCTGGTGACGTTCAGGTTCGCCAACGCGTCGACGCGGATGCTCGCGGCCGAGGCGGCCTTCAGCGCCGGCGGCCGGCAGTTCGGGCCTGGGGCGATCATCATTCCGAACGCGAACCGGGCGGCGCTCGAGCCGGCGATTCGCGACGCGGCCTGTCGGCGGTGGCCGTGGCCGAGATGCCGGCCGTCGCCTCGCACGAGCTGGACGTGCCGCGGATCGGCTATCTGCACACCTGGACGCGGACGCAGGACGAGGGATGGGTGCGACTCGCGCTCGACCACTACAAGATCCCGTACGACTACTTCGGCGACAACCTCGTGCGCCAGGGCGGCCTGCGTGAGAAGTACGACGTGCTCATCTACCCGCACGCGAGCCCTGATGTTTCTGGCATGGGCATGCCTGACGGGCCGCCGGTGGCCTACGTGAAGTCGGAGATCACGCCGAACCTCGGGTATCCGGATTCGACGCCGGACATGCGCGGCGGCCTCGGGCGTGACGGGCTGCGCGAATTGCAGAAGTTCGTGGAAGAGGGCGGCGTGCTCATCACCGAAGGTGACACGCTCCACGCTCTTCCCCGAGTACAGACTGACGTGGGGCGTGGAGCTCGAACGGCCTGAGGGTCTCTGGGCGCCCGGGGCGGTGTTCAAAGCGGTCATCGGCGACAAGTCGAGCCCGGTGCTCTACGGTTACGACCAGGATCATCTGGCGGTGTACTACCGCAACTCGCACTTGTTCCAGGTGGCCGGCTTCGGCGGCGGCCGGGGCGGCGCGGGCTTCGGGCGCGGGCGCGGCGGGGCGATTCCGGGCGTGGGCGGCGGGAACGCCAATCCGAACGCGGCGCCGCCGCAGCTCACCACGCTCTGGGGCACGCCGGCGGCGGCCGGAGCAGGCGCCGGCCGCGGCGGCGGACGCGGTGCCGGCTTTGGCGGCGGCGCAGGCTTCGGCGGCGGTCGTGGTGGCGGCGGACGCGGCGGCGGCCGCGGTGGAGCGGCAGTGTCGGCCTCGTCGCCGCGCGTGCTGCTCTCGTTCCCGGCCGACCCGGCCGACATGCTGCTTTCGGGCGGCCTCGTCGGCGGGGAACAGATGGCCGGCCGACCAGTAGCCGTCGACGCACCGGTGGGTGACGGGCACGTGCTGCTCTTCGCCAACCGTCCGTTCTGGCGCTGGCAGACGCACGGCAACTACTTCATGGTGTTCAACGCGCTGCTCAACTGGAACGACCTCGGCAAGGGAAGGTGAAGACACCTGGAATCTGGGATCTGGAATCTGGAATCTGGGATCTGGAATCGGGGAATCTGGTAATCGGGCAATCTGGTAATCGGGGAATCTCGCTGAGTCTCGACACGATGTCGTTGGAGCGACCCGCAGATTCGTAGATTCCCAGATTTCCAGATATCTCCGATGATTCCCAGATTCACGGATCGAGCGTTTCATGGACGTTCTCGTCATCGGCAGCGGCGTCATCGGCGCCTCGGTGGCGTTCGAGCTGGCGGCCCGCGGGGCCAGGGTGACCGTGCTCGACATGCGCTCGGCCGGCCGCGGTGCTTCGCAGGCCTCGGCCGGCATTCTCGCGCCGTTCACTGAGGCGAATCCCGACAGTCCGCTGCTCGACCTTGGGCGACGGAGTCTCGATCTCTGGGACGACTTCGTCGCCCGCTCGCGCCAGGCGAGCGGCCGCGAGGTGGAATACGTCCGCAGCGGGACGCTCGAGGTCTCGCTCGACGAAGCCGAGCGCGACCACCTGCTCAGGTCGAAGGCCTGGCTCGAGGCGGAAGGCCAGCCGTCGACCTGGTTCGAACCGGCCGATCTGTCGGCGTTCGAGACGGCAGTCACAGATCAGGCCACCGGCGCCCTGCACATTCACCGGCACGGTTTCGTGAACGTGCCGGCGCTCGTCGCCGCGCTCGTGCAGGCGGCGCGAGTATCCGGTGCGGTCTTTGAAGACGACGTCGAGGTGCGGTCGGTCGATCCGGCCCCGGACGCCGTCTCGGTGCGGACGAGCGACGGACGCACGTACGTCGCCGACCACGTCGTGGTCGCCACGGGCAGTTGGAGCCCGCGCGTGCGCATCACCGGCGCGGCGCCAATCCCCGTGAAACCCATCCGCGGCCAGTTGCTGTACCTTCGCCCGCCCGCCGGGTCGATGCCCTCGCGCATCGTCTGGGGAACCGGCTGTTACACGGTGCCCTGGCGGGATGGCACGCTGCTCGTCGGCGCCACGGTCGAGGACGTGGGATTCGACGAACGGTCGACCGTGGCCGGTGTGGCGTCGCTCATGCAGGCGGTCGCGAGGTTGCTGCCGGCGTCGCGTGACGCCGCGGTTGCATCCGTCCGCGTCGGCCTCAGGCCAGCCGCCGACCAGGGTGTGCCGATCGTCGGGCCTGTAGCCGGCGTCACCCGCGTCACGCTCGCTACGGGGCACTACCGGAATGGCATTCTCCTCGCACCGCTCACGGCAGCGGCGGTTGCCGCAGAGGTGCTCGGCCCCTAGCTCGGCAACGCCGTTCGCGTATAGTCATCGGAATCCGCTCATGGTCATCGCCCTGGCTTCGCCGCGCGTCGCCGCATCGCTTGACGAAGGGCTCGAGAAGGTGCGGCAGTCACTTGCCGATGCGTCCGGCCAGGGCGCCGGGATCGTGTGCTTTCCCGAAGCGTACCTGCCGGGGTTGCGGGGGCTCGACTTCGACGTGCCGCCGTTCACGCGGGCCGAGTACGATCGCGTGCTTGGCCTGGTCGCCGAGTGGGCGCGAGCGCATGCGATTGCCGTGATCCTCGGGATAGAAAGGCCCACGGCCGAGGGCCCTCAGATTGCGGCGGTGGTCGTCGACGCCGACGGCCGCATCCAGGGCTGTCAGACCAAGAACCAGCTGGACCCGACCGAAGATCGGCTGTACGTGCCCGGGCGTGCGCGGCGGCTGTTCGAGGTCAACGGAACGAAGTTCGGTGTGGCGATCTGCCACGAAGGATTTCGATATCCGGAGACGGTCAGATGGGCGGCCGCGCGCGGCGCCTCGATCGTGTTTCATCCGCACTGCACCGGGAGCGATCGAACAGGCGTTCGTCTGACCGAGTGGGGCGATCCGGCCGCGCCGTACTACGAGAAGGCGATGCTGATGCGAAGCGTGGAGAACACGATCTACTTCGCCAGCGTCAACTACGCGTTCCGGTATCAGGAGTCAGCGACGAGCCTCATCACCCCGGGGGGCGAGTGCCAGGCGTACCTGCCCTATGGGGAAGAAGGCGTGCTTGTGCAGGCCATCGACGTCGACAAGGCCACGGGACTCCTGGCCGCGCGCTACGCCCCCGGGCGCTATCAGGAGTGAAAGGGCGCGCACACGCCCGGAGATGCGGCAGGCCGCGACACGTACTGCCAGCCGTGGGGGCCCGATCTGCGTCAGACGACCTCCAGTTCCTCGAGGTCGTCGCCCTGGAAGAAGACCAGGCCCAGGATGATGTTCCAGGCGCACAGCAGCACGATGCCGACGAGCGCCGGCACGACGAGCAGGAAGCAGATGGAGCCAATCAGGTACACGTAGGCGAGCGGCTTCTTGTACCCATTCAGGTTGCCGTTGATGCGCAGCAGCCGGGTGGCGAAGACGATGCCGATGACGCCGTTCAGAATCCCGAGCACCACCATCGACGCCATGCCCACGACGGCGCTGCTGATCGTCGGGTCGAAGAAGATCCGCTGCGCGTGCGAGACGACGGCCACCAGAAGCCCGGCCGCGATGACGATCCAGATCAGCTGGTCGATCGCATGGAAGTCGTAGCGCTCGTGCAACAGGTCG
This sequence comes from uncultured Acidobacteriota bacterium, assembly GCA_963752045.1. Classification (GTDB taxonomy): domain Bacteria; phylum Acidobacteriota; class Vicinamibacteria; order Vicinamibacterales; family SCN-69-37; genus DATKDF01. Next base: position 111,612 of record CAVVWN010000009.1, read on the forward strand.
CGAAACCTGATGAACGCATAGACGCCGAGCACCCACGCGAACGCGTCAAGCGAGACGACGAGCGTCGCCTGCTGCACGGTCCACATCGACGGGCTGAATTCGCCCCTGGTCTCGACGATCTTCGACAGGTCGAAGGCGAGCGACAGGCCAAGCATGGCCAGCGTGAACGCGGCACTCAGGATGGAGGCCCAGCCTGCAAGTGCGTAGCGGTTGGCGGTCGTCATGTCACCCTCCCTTTGCCCCGCCCGGGCGAATCCGGGACGTAGGCCAGCAGATCGCCCGGTTGGCAGTCGAGCTCGCGGCAGAGCGCCTCGAGCGTCGAGAATCGAATGGCCTTCACCTTGCCGGTCTTGAGCAGCGAGAGGTTCGTCATCGAGATGCCCACGCGCTCCGAGAGGTCGGTGAGCCGCATCTTGCGGCTGGCGAGCATCAGGTCGAGCCGGACTTCAATCGCCACAGTCCCATTGGTACACAGTGTGTTTATGATAGTCAACAATTATTTTATGATAATCATAAAATGCATAGTGCTGACTAGAATGTGCCTGATTCAATACCGACCGGGGGTCCGCTCATGCTGACGCAGATTCGCAGTCTCTTCCGGCACATGGAGTGGGCCGATGCGCTCACCTGGAGCTCGGTGACGAGCGCTGCCTCCGGCGCCGACGCCGCGGCACTCATGGAGCGGGTCTATCACGTCCACGCCGTGCAATGGGCCTACCTGCAGATCTGGCGGGGCGAGACGGTGAACATACCCGAGCGTGCGACGTTTGCCGACCGTCCGTCGCTCCAGGCGTGGGCCCGTGCGTACTACGCAGAGCTTCCGAGGTTTCTGGACACGCTCGATGAGTCGGCGCTCGAGCGCATCATCACGCTGCCGTGGGCCGGGGAGATTGCCGAGCGCTTCGGATCGGCCAACCCCGCGACGATGGGCGAGACGATGCTGCAGGTGGCGCTGCACACGACACACCACCGGGGACAACTGGCGACGAAGATCCGCGAACTCGGCACGGACCCGCCGCTCGTGGACTTCGTCGCGTGGATCTGGATGGGGCGGCCCGCGCCGGCGTGGGAGCCGACTGCCTGACCCGTTGACGGGGCCGGGGCAAATGACATCGATCCGCACGGCGCTCGCGGACGGTCCCTTCCCGTATGAGGACGGGTGGGGATGGCTGTATCGGGCGTTCGAACGGCTGGCACCGGCGCCGAGCCGGCGACGTCGGGCCATCTGCCGGTACTTCCGTCCGAGCAGGTTGGAGCGTTGGCGGCGAGGCCTCGGGTATCGGATGCTCGGCGTGCATCTGTTCGGGGCCGTGATCCCGACGGGCGGCATCGCCATCCGCCGTGTCACGAAGGCCCGGATGGCTCCATACACCCTTGCCGCTCACTCGCTTCGGGCGGCGAGGGCCTTCTACTACCGGGCCTGCGTGTTCGAAGCGCTGCACATGCCGTTCGCGCTGACGCTCGGATGGCTGGCGATCGACCGGGCGATGAATGGCCGGCCCGACCTCGCGCTCGAGAACACGGTGATTAATGTTGCGGTGAACGTGTATCCGATGTTGCATCACCGGCGCACCCGGACCCGGATTGTCCGGTTGCTGGAGCGTCGCGCTATTGCACCGGCACTTTCGACCTGAGCTCTTCGAACCAGTTCAGCACTACCTGGATTTCGAGCCGGGCCGGCGCGCCGGCTTCCCGATCCGGCACGACGTGCAGGAACTGCAGGCCGTCACCGGTGACGTCGTACTCGTTGCGGTGAGCGGGACGCGTGAAGAGCGTGACGGGCGTCGTGAACTCGAGCCGGTCGGCCGAGATGACCCTGACCGAGCGCATGTCGGCATCCGACCAGAAGAAGATCTCGTCCCCGGCCCCCGCCCACGCCGGGTTCAGGCCGACGCCGGCCGAGATCATCTGTGACCGTCTCGTGGCGACTTCCATCACGTAGACCGAGAAATCACCGCTTCCGTCTTCGGTCTCGAAGGCCACGAACCGGCCGTCGGGCGAGAGCGACGGGTTGCGAGCGAGACTTGGTGTCTGCAGCACGTCGATCCGGGGGCTGTCGCCGAGCGAGATCAGGGCGAGCTCGACGGTCTGCGGCTTGAGGAGGAAGACGGCCAGCGTTCGCCCGTCGGCGGACATCGACCATGGCTGGGCCTCGGTCGTCGCGAGCACGAGCTCCGCCTCGCCGCTGAGGTCAGCCCGGCGACGGCAGATGCCGCTCGAGTCGGGCCGGCTCACGTCAAAGCACGAGTAGTAGACCCACTGGCCGTCCGGCGACCACACGGGGGCGTCGGCCTGGCCGGTTGATGTCAGTCGCTGCGCTCCGGGCCGGTCGACGGCGTAGAGCCAGACGTCCGACTGCTGCGCGGACGGCCGCACGGAGGCGGCAATTCTCCGGCCGTCTGGCGAGAGGCTCAACTGATAGAAGGGCTGGGCCTCGATGGGCAGCGGCGTCTCGCGACCAGAGCGATCGAGCCAGGCCAGCCGTGTCGGCGAGAACAGGCCGGTTGCGCCTTCGATGTAGACGAGGTCGCCGCGCGGAGACACGTCGAAGTACGCCGCCCCGGTGTAGTTCGCCGCGCCCGTACGCACGTCGCTGACGATGGGCACCGCACCTCCGGTGACCGCCATCGCTGCCGGGTCGAACGCGCGGGCGTAGAGCACGCCGCCGAAGACGTAGAGCAGGTGGCCGGTCGGCGTCACGCGGCCGGCGCGGCCGGACGAGACGAGCACGCGGCGCTCGCCGCTTTCGAGCGACTCGGCGACGATTTGCGCTTCGTCCCAGTCGCGCAACCCGTCGAGGAGCGAGAACAGCATCCATCGCCCGCCGGCAATCAACTGGGGGCCCGAGGCGAACTGACCGTCAGGCAGATCGATGACGACCTCCGGGACGCCGCCCGTTTCAGGCACTCTGGCGATGTCGCCGCTGAGGCCGACGTAGATGTAACCATCGTCGGCCCAGTTCACGCCGAGGGGGCGCTCGGGAATCGGTCCGCCGACGACTTCCGGTGGTCCGCCCGATGAGGCTACCCGCATCATCTGTTCGTTTGAAAAGAAGCCGACATACCGGCCATCGGGCGAGAAGAACGGTTCGCGCACATCGACCACGCCGGGCACGAGCAGGGCGGGCTCGCGTTCCTCGAAGCGCCGGATCCACAGTTGCTGGTTCCATTCGAACGCGACGGCCGATCCCGCCGGGGAGAGCGCGATTTCTCGGCTCGTGGGGTTGATGAAATCGGGACCTGGCGGGAGCGCGACGGAAAAACGCGTGACGGGGGCTGACGAGATCGACAACACGGGCCGCGCCACCCACCAGGTCACGCCTGCCGTCACGAGAGCGACCGCTGCGACCAGTATCCAGGTCGACGGCGATCGCCAGAGCGGACGTGCCGGCGGTTGCGCCGCTCTCGAGGCGCCGTCATCGTCGCCGCTCGCCTCCGACAGCGTGATGCGGGCTTCGCCGATGTGCTGCAGGCGCGTCTTCGGATTGCGATCGAGACACCGCGCGATGAGCGTGCGAATGCGCGCCGGCGTTCCAGCCGGCAGGGCCGACAGGTCCACGTCCTTGGTCAGCACGGCCACGAGCAGGTCGCTCATGTCCTCGCCTTCGAAGGCACGGCGTCCCGTGAGCATCTCGTAGAGCACGACGCCGAAGGCCCAGATGTCGGCCCGCCGATCGACGATCCGGCCCTTGGCCTGCTCGGGCGCCATGTAGGCGGCCGTGCCGAGAATCACGCCCATGGCCGTCAGGGCGGGTGAGGTCATGGTCCGTTCGGCGTCCGACGGTCCGGAGGTCCGACGGTCCGAGGGGCCGACGTCGGCCGCCTTGGCGAGGCCGAAGTCCAGCACTTTCACCGTACCGTCGGCGCGAATCTTGATGTTGGCGGGTTTGAGATCGCGATGAATGATGCCTGCGTCGTGCGCCGCTTCGAGCGCCTCGGCAATCTGTCGTGCGATCGGCAGCGCCTCATCAATCTTCAAGCCGCGTGGGGCCCCACCCCCACGCCCCGCCGCACTGACGCCGCTCCTCAGCCTCGAGCCGACGCTCTCGGCTTCGGGCGGTCCGTGCGCGATGATGTCCGACAGGTCGTCGCCTTCGACGAGCTCCATCACGAGCGCGCGCCGGCCTGCCGCAGCTTCGATGCCGTAGATCGCGGCAATGTTCGGATGGTTGAGCGACGCGAGCGTCCTGGCTTCGCGCTCGAAGCGCATCAGGCGGTCCGGGTCGTCGGCAAACGACTCGGGGAGGATCTTCAGCGCGACCTCTCGATCGAGCTGGGTGTCGCGTGCGCGATAGACCTCGCCCATCCCGCCCGCGCCGAGGGCGCCGAGGACTTCATACGGGCCGAGCCGGGTACCGGGATCCAACGTCATCGGGCAGGCCACATGATAGCCCGACGGAGCCGGTACCCTGGTGCCGGCAAGCGGAAGCCCGGCCGCCATCCACTTTCGGCGGCCCTGGTAGTACGCTAGGGCCGCCATGTCACTCGAGAAGCTCAGTTCCAGTCTGATAAGCGACGTCGCCGCCCTCGAGCGCGAGGGGCGAGCCAAGTCGCCCGAGCGCGTGATCACGGGCTACGTGCCCGCTTTCGGCGCGCGCGGCCCGCGTTACACGCTGCAGGGGAGCGATGGCGAGTTTCTGCGGATGAATGCGAACAGCTATCTGTCGCTGTCGCATCATCCGAAGATGCTGCACGCGGCTGACGAGGCGGCGCAGGTGTTCGGCACGGGGCCGGGCGCGGTCCGGTTCATCGACGGGACGTCGATCCATCATGTGGCGCTCGAACGGCGGATCGCGGCGTTCACGGGCCGGCCGGCGGCCAAGGCCTTCAATTCGGCCTATACGACCGTGCTCGGAACGGCCATCACGCTCTCGAGCGCCGACACCTACTGGATCGGCGACGCGCTGAACCACAACTGCATCATCCGGGCGATGCGGATCGCGAACGTGCCGTCTGATCGGCGCGCCATCTTCGCGCACAACGACGCCGAGGACCTGGCGCACAAGCTCGAGGCCGTGCCCGACGGCATCGGCCGCGTGGTCGTCATCTTCGACGGCATCTTCAGCATGCGCGGCGATGCCGCGCCGGTGCGCGAGATCCTGCAGGCGACCGCGGCGCACGAGGACCGCTTCCGTGACGGCGTGATCACGATGATGGACGACTCGCACGGGATTGGCGCGTACGGCGCGACCGGCCGCGGCACCGAGGAGCACGCCGGGGCGCGCGTGGACGTGCTGGTCGGCACGTTCGGCAAGGCGTTCGGCGTGAACGGCGGGTTCGTGGCCGCCAGCCCCGAGCTCATCGAGGCCGTACGGCAGAAGTCGGACACCTACATCTACACGAACCCGCTTGGCGCGGCCGACTGCGCCGCGGCCGTTACAGCGGTGGACATCGCCGACGGACCCGAAGGCCGCGAGCGGCTGGCCAACCTGGGCGCGCGGACGGCGCAGTTCCGCGCCGGGCTCGGGGCGCTCGGTCTTGAGTCCATCCCCGGCCCGCATCCGGTCGTGCCGCTGCTCGTCCGCAGCACCGAAAAAGTGCGCGCGATGGTGCAAGGCTTGTTCGAGCGCCGGATCCTCGCTGTGGGGCTCACGTTCCCGGTGGTCCCCAAGGGCGACGAGACCATCCGCTTCCAGATCAACGCGGCCCATTCCGAGGCTGACATCGACGAGGTGCTCGAAGCACTGGCCGCGCTGACCCGGTAAGACGCACGCGTGGGGGTTTCAAAGCAAGTGGGAGGCTACGCGCTGGTGCGGTCGGTTGCCTACTGCTGCTCCAGGTTCGTGATGCGCCGCTCATGGTCCATGAGCGTGGCCGCGAATCGTCGGTCGGCTGCGTCGCCGACCACGATGTGGTCCTTGAGGATCTGGCGGAGCTCGGCGAAGCCGGCTCGCATCTCACGTCGGAGGCTGTCGTCTTCGCCGAGCGTGCGGAACCGGTCGAGGATGTCTTCGTGCAGCACGCCCATGTGCCGCCGGAGATCTGCCACGTCGGCTTTCAGCCCACCAATCTCGCCTGTGTTCCCGGCCACGGCCGTCTGAGAAGCCCGGCCACGTCGGTCTTGAGCCCGGCCACGTCGGCCGCGACTTCGCCCAGGCGCTCTTCGATTCGATCGAACCTCTCTTCGGACACTCCAACCCCCAGGATCGCGATGGGACGACGACAATAGCATCGTCGGCCTGCTGATGTCATGAGCAAGGACGGTGCCGGAGCCGATCAGCGCGTTTGTGGCTGAGTCCAGGCCGGCAGCAGGCACGGTGCGCAGATTCTGCGATTCGCTGGAGCTTCCGTGTACGCACTCCGATGAGCGCTTCGATCCGATGAGAGAGGTGTCCCTCGCGCGGGCGCGCCTGGCCGGTTTGACACCGGCCGATCTGTAGTGCTACATATTGTAACATTACAATGAGTCGCAGACCTCACGGTCGGCACCGTTCGCTCGGCCAGGCCGAACAGGCCGTCATGAACCACGTCTGGGCCCGCGGGCCCGTCACCGCCGAGTCGTGCCGTGAGGCGCTCGAGGCGTCCTGGCCCATGAAGGAGTCCACGGTTCGCACGGTGCTCCGTCGTCTCGAGGCCAAAGGCTACGTCCGCCACACCGTCGAGGGCCGGACGTACGTGTACCACGCGGTGCATGCCCCGGTTGCCGTGGCCACGCGGGCCGTGCGTTCGCTCATCGATTGGTTCTGCGGCGGCTCTGCCGAGGCCCTGGTTATGGGCATGGTCGACGACGAGGTGCTCGGGCCGGAGGAGCTGAAGCGCATTCAACGCCGCATCGCGCAGGCGAGAAAGGCCAGGCGATGACGGCCGCCGACCTCGACGTGCTCGCGCGAACGACACTCGCGGTACTGGCCGAATCGGCGGTCCGCAGCCTCGTGCTCGCGGCACTGGTCGGCGGTGCTCTCGCCGTATTCGGCGTTCGCGGCGCCGTCGCTCGCCTGGCGGCGTGGCGGTTCGTACTCCTCGCCGCGCTCGTCATGCCGCTCATCGGGATGGTGGTCCCCGAGTTGCCGCTGCCGGTGCCGGCGTTCCCGGACCAGGCGTCCGCAGGCGTAACGGGCGCCGGCCCGAGCGTGCTGGGGCCGGCTGTTTCCGTTGTCGTGCTCGCGGACGCGGGCGCGACAGGGCCATCGATTGCCGTCGCCGCGCTGGCGATCTACGCGCTGGGTGTCGTCATCCTCGGCCTTCGCATGGTGCGCGGCTGGCGCGCCGTGCGGCGGGTCGACAGAGCCTCTCGCCCTGTTGATGATGATGCCGTGCGCGACCGCCTCATCCAGTTGTGCCGGCGGATGAGCCTCGCGGCCGCGCCGCGCCTCGCCGAGGTCGACGACAAGATCCTCGATGTGCCGGTCACGTCCGGCGTCCGCCGGCCCGCCGTGTTCCTGCCGGCATCCTGGCGGCGCTGGTCAGAAGCGAAGCTCGATGCCGTCCTCATCCACGAGCTCTCGCACGTTCGCCGGCGCGACACGCTCACGCAGCAACTCGCCATGGCCACGCGCACGATCTTCTGGCCGAGCCCGCTCGGCTGGTGGCTCTGTCGCGAGGTGTCGCGTCTGGCCGAGCAGGCGAGCGACGAAGCCGCGCTCGAGAGCGGCGTCGATCCAGCGCGCTACGCCGGCATCCTGCTCGGATTCGTGAAGGTCATCCATGCCCGGCAGCGCCCCGCCGGGACGCACTTGGCGATGGCGCGCGCCAGTGGCGCCGAACGCCGTGTCGAACACGTGCTTCGTTGGCAAGGGAGTCCGCTCATGTCGCATTCAGCCCGTTCGTCTGCGTTGTTCGCCTTGGCCGCTCTGGCCCTCGTCGCGATCGTCTCGACGGCTCGTCCGGTCGTCGTCTCGGCCGAGCCCGCCGCGGCGCCGGATCCGCCGGCGGCGTTGCGTCAGCTTCCGCCGCCACCGCCACCACCTCCTCCGACGGAACTGCCGCCACCACCGCCACCGCCGCCTCCATCGGAATTGCCGCCGTCGCCGCCACCGCCGACGGAACCGCCACCGCCACCACCGGCGCCTCCGACGGAGCTGCCTTCGCTGCCGTCCCCGACGGAGCCGCCACCACTGCCGCCGCTGCCCCCGGCACCGCCGTTATCGGATCTCCTGCAGGAGGTGACGGGCGACGACTTCGCGAGAGGCGCGTACATCGTTCCGGGAACAAAGGGACTCACGCCGCCCGTGCTCGTGAGTCTGGTTCATCCGAAGTACACGTCGGAGGCCATGCGCGCGAAGATTCAGGGCACCGTGTTCGTGCAGATTGTCGTGGATACTAACGGTGATGTGGAGAAGGCGCGTGTGATTCGCGGGCTCGACCCGGGGCTCGATGAGCAGGCGCTGGTCGCGGCGGAACAATGGCGGTTCGAGCCCGGCGTGCTCGACGGTACCGCAGTCCGCGTGACCACCGTGCTAGTGCTCGAGTTCCGGCTGCACTGAACCCGGGCTGAAGCCGCCTCAGCGCACGCGCTCGAACCGCACGTTGCGCGTCCGGCCATTGGCCACGTAGAACCCGATGACCCGGCGGTTGCGGTCGCGCTCGAACGCGAACGTGAACCCGCCGCCGGTGAATCGGTCCGCCTCGCCCGGCCGCAGGCGGAACTCGTCGAGCCGGCGCTGCCGGACGACCAGCGCGTCGTCCTCGACCGCCAGCGTGAAGAACGTCTCGACCTCCTCGCTGAAGTAGCGGCCGGCGAAGGCCTCGAGCTCTTCCGGCGTCGGCTTCCACGGCTCCGGAGCTGCGTCTTCGAGCCGGGTGGCGTGCCGCCGGCCGTTCTGCACGAGCGTCAGCCCGGTCACCTTGTCGTCCGCATCCCGTTCGAATTCGACCGAGGCTTCCACCTGCATCAGCCGGAACGCGGTTGGTGACGTCGGCACGATCTCGATACGAGGCTGACCGGTCGCCTGCGTGTAGAACGTGTTGCCCTCGCGCAGGAACGTGAGGATGAACGTCGGCGCCTCGTCGAGCGCGTACCGGCCGGCGAACGCATCGAACGCCTCCCGGTCGAAGCGGGCCGGATCGAACGTGCCGCCGGCGCCTTCGTCTTCGGCTGGCTTCATCTCGTCGCCGAAAAACGCTTCGGCCAGGTCGAACGCCACGTTCGACGAGAACGTGGCGTCGTTGCTCTGGACGGTCAGCCCCGCGTTGATCTCGGGGTAGTAGACGACCATCGACCGGTGGGCGACGTCGGCGCCGCCGTGGTGCACGCGCTTCAGGCCGCGATGTTCGTCGATGAAGAGCCCGAAACCATAGCCTGTCGACTTGCCGTCCGTCAGCGTGAACGGCGTCATCATCTCCGTGAACAGCTCGGCCGTGCCCACGCGCGGATTGGCGTAGTTCTGGACCCACCGCTGCAGGTCTTCCACCGATGAGTAGATGCCGCCGGCGCCGATGGCGCCGCCGAGGTCGCCGATCTGCCGGTAGCCATCCGGGCCCGGCGTGTAGCCCTCTGAGCTCTCGGGGACGATCGCCTCCGGACTCGGCCGGACCATCGTGCGCGTCATGTCCAGCGGCTCGAAGACGTTCGTGCGCAGGAACTCGTGAAACGGCTGGCCCGACGTCCGCTCGACGATGACGGCGGCCAGGGCGAACGCCGTGTTGTTGTAGTTGAACTCGGCACCGGGCGCGTTCTGCAGCGCCGGCTGGCGCTTGACGATGTCGATGATCTCCTGGCGATCGATCCAGTCGCCGTGGTCGAGGCGACGGCCCGACATGCGGAGCAGGTTCAGGAACTCACGCAGGCCAGACGTGTGCGTCAAGAGGTGGCGGACCGTAATCGTCTGGTCGAACGTCGGCAGCTCCGGGATGTGCTTCCGGATGTCATCGTCGAGCGACAGCGCGCCGCGCTTGGCCTGGAGCATGATGGCCGTGGCGGTGAACTGCTTGGACGTCGAGCCGATGTTCGTGCGCGTGGCGGTGGTGAACGCGATCCCGTGGGCGAGGTTCGCCATGCCGTACGCGGCCGAATACAGCGTGCGGCCGTCGCGCCACACCTGCACCGCGGCACCGGGCCGGTCGTTGCCGGCCCAGGGCGACATCAACTGGTCGGTCAGCTTCCGCGGATCTTTTTCGAGCGGCTCGAGGCGAAGCAGATTGACGGTGTAGTCGCCGGTCGTTCCTTCGAACGGCGCGACCTCGATCTGGTACGTGCCTGCCTGCCGCAGGCGGCGGCTGAAGCGTTCGGGACCGCGCGACGGCCCGTCGAAGCGCGCGAGCGGCGCGCCCTTCGGGTCGAGAATCCGGACGATGACGTCGACGGTGAGCTGGTTCACCTCGCCGAGGAGAAAGGTGTCGTCGGTGACGGCGATCGTGTAGCGCACGGGCGCGGCGCCCTCGGCGAACGTGCCGGCGACCTCGCGGCCCTTTTCGAGGGCGGGCCCCTGTGTCTGCGCGTGAATGGGGCCGACGACGAGGCCGACCGCAGCGATGATGACCGAGAACGACAGGCCCGACAGGCGACGCATCATGTTTCTGGCTCCCTGGAGTGGCAGCCATTATCCGCCAATACGAAGGTCCTGCACCCTCCGCTCGCCGCGACGACCCACGCGCTGTTCCGGCCTGGCGTTTCTGCTGCAGTGCCGGCCCCCACGCGGTCGTGCCGCTGCTCGCCCGCAGCGCGAACAAGGAGCGTGCGATGGTCATTGGCAGGAGTGCGCCCAACGTGATACAAGCCGCGGTACACGGGCGTCTCGCTGGTTCGCTCTGATGCTCGAGGTCGGCCACGCCTGGTGTGATTGCCACGTGGCCAGATCAGGGGTGGCATGCACAGAACCCTGAGATCGGTACCGGTCGTTCTGGTCCTGACGGGCTACATCTCCTCCTGCTCGCCGTCGTCACCAGCGCGCGATGTCGAACACGACCATGTCAGGGTGGTTGCCCTGCCGTTCCTGTCGCTGATGCCGTTTCATATCGCGGACGCCGAAGGCTACTTCGACGAACAGGGCATCGATGTCGAGTTCATGATGCTCGGCCGGAACCAGGATGTGATGGCGACGCTCGCGCACGGCGACGTCGACGTCATGGCCGGCCTGCTGACGCTCAACGAGCTGAGCCTGGCCGCGTCGGGCGCGCGGGTTCGCGTCGTCGCGGCGCTCACGGGTGCGCCGCCCTCCACGAGCGCGTGCACCCAGGTGGCCGTCATGATCCGCGGCAAGCACATCACGTCCGGCGCTGCCAACGATCCGGAACGGGTTCGGAGGATGCGATTCGATGTCAATCCGTTCATTCCGCTCGGCTACGCAACCGACGAGCTCCTCAGGTCGATCGGACTCTCGATTGACGATGTCAACACTGTGGACCTGGCGCCGGTCGTTGCGCTCGAGGCCATGCGAACGGGGCAGATCGACGTGACGGCCGACTCTGAACCGTATCTCACCATGCACGCCGAGAATGGTGCGGTGGTCTGGAAGTCCGTGTACGACCTGATACCGGGCTACCTCCACTCGGTAGTGATGTTCGGGCCCACCCTCCTCGACGAACGGCCGGAGGTCGGCGAGCGTGTCATGACCGCAATCCTGAAGGCCATCCGGCAATTCCGGTTCGGAAAAACCCGGCGGAATGTGGCCATCGTCGAGGAGGCGACAGGGCTGACGGCTGAGCAGGTGGCGGCCGCCTGCTGGCCGACGCCCACCGAGGACGCGCGAGTGAATCCGGAGGCGTTCAGGAGCTATCAGGAATGGTCGGTCCGCCGCGGCCTGCTGGAACGCGTGCTGGCAGGCCAGGAGCTCGTCGATTCCCGCTTCATCGACCACGCCAATGCGGCGCTCCAGAAGTAGCCGGCGTCGTCCGGCGACCCAGCAGGGAGGCCTGAACCTCCTGGGCGCCACAGCGCCTCGACACGAGGACAGTCGGCCCTCGCAGGGGTGAGATCAGCGCGCGACGGCGGAGAGCGCCGCGCCCCAGTTCTGGATGAACCGCCACGTGCGCACCCCGAGACCGCGCCGCACCATGAGAAAGCGGCCGTCGGCGGCCACGTCGTACATCGGGATGGCGAACGGGTCCTGCTCGTAGGCCGTGGCGCTGAAGAGCGGCTGCGGCGCTCCGACACGCACGCCGTCCGACAAGTCGATGCTCGCCCCCATGATCTGCGAGTGCTGGATGAAGAAGATCTCGCGCCCATCCCGGCTCCACCGCGGTGAGGTGGCGCCGTTGCCGGAGATCGTCCACGCCTGACCGACGTCCGGGTACAGGCGGAGGTAGACCCGATCCTCACCCGATTCGTCCGACACGTAGACGATGGCGCGGCCGTCGGGCGCCGCCGACGGCGCGCGCTCGTTGGCTGGCGTCTGCAGGAACGGCGTGTCGTTGCCATCGAGGCCGAACACCCACAGGTCGCGGCCGGCATCTGGCGTGACGACGTAGCCGAGAATGGATTTGCCGTCGGGGAAGAAGGACAACGGAATGGACTGCGGGATCGCCGAGATCTGCCTCGGCTGGCCGGTGCCGGACGCCGGGATCAGGTAGCCGTGGAAGGCCCCGGCCTGGTTGCCGAGTACGGAGACGTTCTCACCCGACGTATCCCAGTTGGCGTAGGCGATGGACGTTCCCGGGCGGGGCAGGATGCGGCGGCTGCTCACGTCGTCGAGCTCGACCACCATCGGCCCGCCGTACGCCACGAGCACCACACGGCGGCCGTCCGGACTGAGCGCGGCGCCAAGCGCGCCGTTGGCGCCGATCGCCAGCTGTCTGCCTTCGTCGAACACGAAGCCGGTGGCTGTCTCGACGCCGGCGCGGTCCACCCACACGAGGGCACGCGGGTCTGGCATGCCCGAGGGGAACAGACCCAGTCCCTCTGCAGGCGTGGCCGCGAGGAGCTGGTCGCCGGTGGAGCGGATCACCGTGAGCGCCGTCACCCCCGGCAGCTCGAGGGAGCGAGCCTCACCGCGCACGGCGAGTGCCGACGGGTCGAACGGCGCAGCCAGCAGCTCTCCCCGATGCGTGAACACCAATGTCGACGGCGCCACGAAGCGCGCATTGCTGCCCTGGGCGATCTCGACGAGCGTGCCGTCCGCCAGTGAGAGCGCGCCGATGCGCGGTCCGGTGAGGCCGGAGTGGATGAAGGTCACCAGCAGGTGATCGGGATCGGGCAGCGCCGCGGGAGACGACACGCGCAGGTTCTCGACGCCCGCCAGCTTCGCCTGCACCGGCGTCGGCGTGCCGCCGGATGCCGGCACACGCTGAAGTGCGACGTAGCCACCGGTGCCGTAGATCAGCGAGTCGTCGCGCATCCAGACCAGGCCTTCCGGAGCCCCGGACGCAGGCGTCACCGACTTCGGCAGGGCGCCACGGATGACTCCAGCCCACAGCCTGCCCCCCGAGAAGAAGGCGACCGACCCGCTGTCGGGTGAGAAGGCCGGACCGTAGCCCGCTTCGCTTCCCGGGATCGGAATGGTCTGCCCGGTGTCGAGCTCGCGAAGGTAAAGCATGACCGGCTGCGCATCGTCACCACCGGTGTAGACGATGCGACGGCCGTCCGGCGAAATCACCGGTGTCGCGTCGGGCACCGGCGGCGGATCGAAGACGATTTCGCTGTAGGTGGTCGGCGGTGGGCCCGGTGATGCGGGCCCGAGCCACCACATCGCCGCTGCACCGAGCGTCAGACCGCCAGCGAGCGTGAGCGCCGCAACGGACCAGTTGAAACGAGCAGCCCCGGCCTCGTCGGGCTCTGCGCCGAGCTGTGACGCTCCCTCGGCGATGGCGATGCGCGCCACGGCGATGTCGGGCAGGCGCATCGACACGTCGCGACGCAGGCAGCGCGCGATCAGGTCGCGCAGCCAGGCCGGTGTGTCTGGCGGCAGGCGCGACAGGTCGGGCTCGGTGCTGATCACGGCCGCCAGCACCTCGGTGAGGTCGTTGCCCTCGAACAGGCGGCGTGCGGTGAGCATCTCGAAGAGCACGGCACCGTAGGCCCAGATGTCGGCGCGGCGATCCACCGGCCGGCCCTTGGCCTGCTCCGGCGACATGTAGGCGCCAGTGCCCAGGATCATGCCCATCCGCGTGAGCGCGGGCGAGGTCACGGTTGGTCCGGAGGTTCGGAGGTCCGACGGTCCGGAGGTCCGGAGGTCCGACGGTTCGAGGGTCCCGGGGGCCGAAGGTCCGGTGTCGAGGGCCTTGGCGAGCCCGAAATCCAGCACCTTCACCACGCCGTCTTCGCGGACCTTGATGTTCGCCGGCTTCAGGTCGCGATGGACGATGCCGCGCTCGTGGGCGGCCTCGAGGGCCTCGGCGACCTGTCGCGCGATCGGCAGCGCTTCTGCGAGAGGCAGCGGTCCGGCTGCGATGCGATCGGCGAGCGTCGGTCCCTCGATGAGCTCGAGCACCAGCGCCACCACCCCGCCGGACTCTTCGATGCCGTGGATGCCGCCGATGTTCGGATGGCTCAGGGCCGCAAGGGCGCGCGCCTCGCGACGGAAACGCTCGAGTCGATCTGGATCTTCGGAGAACCCGTCCGGCAGGAGCTTCAGGGCCACCTCGCGGTGCAGCTTGGTGTCCGTCGCCCGGTACACCTGTCCCATGCCGCCCTCGCCGAGCTTCGCTCCGAGGAGGTAGTGCGCGATGCTGTTACCGGTGCCCGACATCTCTCCTGCCTGAAGTGCTGATTGACGCAGAAGCTTACCGCAGTTGCGTCCTTCCCAGTTCGACCGTCGTCGCCGATGGCCCGAGCGGCACGACGAACGCGCCCCGTTCGGTCGAAAACGTCGCGGTCGGCGTGTAGGTACCGACACCCGCGAGACGCGCCGGCTGCTCGACGCGCAGGCGCGCACGTGGTTCGTGCGTCGTCGCCGGGGCAAGCGTCACGCTGACCGAGCGGGTCGATGGGTCGATCTCCACCCGCTCGAAGCGCCCGGATTCCAGTGTCAGGAACAGCCCGTACGGCGCGATGTAGACACGCTGCCTGAACGAGTCTGTCGGCTCCACGATGACCCGCGTGCCGTCCAACCCGCCTTGCCCGACGGCACTGCGCAGGACGCCGCGCACGTTCCCGCCAAACGCCTGCCAGCCGAACTCCTGGTGATTGACGACGTAGGTGCCGGTGTTGAGCGCGTGGCCCAGGAAGTTCGGGCCGTAGTCGCCGGAGTACGCGTCCCACCTGAGCTGGTCCGGGAACGCGTGGAAGGCGACCGAGCCGAACCCGTCCCTATCAATATTAGTAAGGGCCCCCATCGTCCCCGCGTAGCCGATGCGGAGCAGGTGAAAGTCGGACGGGTCGTCACGATAGCGGGTGAGCGCGGGAATTGCATTCAGGCCGGAGCCGTAGTGGTGGAGCTGGCGCTCGTAGCTGGCGCCGGGCGCGCCGGCGTAGATGAAGTCCCAGTAACGGCGGGCCGCGCCGTTGTAGCCCCAGTGCGGCACGGCCGGCATGTACCCGACGACCGAGTTGAGAGCGGTCGTCGCCTGCCGGTCGTAGCCGAAGTAGCGCATCCAGGCGAACACCTCTTCCTGGCCCGTCGAGTCCCACGCCATCTCGCTGCCGTAGGGGTAGGCCTGACCGGCCCAGCGCTCGGCGCGCGCTTTCATCCGCGCTTCGAGGTTCGCCGCGCGTTCGGTCCAGCCCTCGCGCTTCATGTCCTCGAGCACGAGCAGGAACGTGTCGGCGCCCATGAGACCGACGTTCACGTAGCCGACGCGCGAGTCCGGTCCCGTCAGGAACATCATCGTTTCGTAGGCCTGGTTCAGGTACCAGTCCCACGCGTGGTTCGTGACGAGGCCATCGTAGTTGCGCGCGAGTCGGTACATCGACCAGTACGCTGCGACGACGTGCGCGTAGTTGTAAGCGCGGTTGACGACCTCGGCGCCTTCCTTGTTCCAGCTCGCCCAGGTGGTCCAGTTCTTCGAGGTGTCGTACGGGAAATCCGGGAACTCGTCTGGCGCGTAATAGAAGAGGCTCTTGCGGACTCCGTACTTCCGCTCGCCCTCCGAGTACTGGATGCCGCCCCAGAGCACGCCGTCGACGAAGCGCTGGTATTTCTCGAGCTCCGCCCGATCCGGCCGGCCGAAGAGCTTCATCGCGGCCGCGAGCCACGAGCCGGCGCCGCCCTCGTCGGAGAGCCCGGCGATCCATACGCGATGATCCTGCTCGACGATGGCGTCCTTCGAGCGGTCGTAGCTCATCACGGACGGACTGCGCCTGAACGGATCGTCTGGATTCTCGTACCACTGGCGCGTGAACAGGAAGTTGCCCAGGTCGCGGACGACCTCAGCGGCCGGCTTCGTCACGTAGTAACTTACCGCCTGCCGCGCGCCGTCGTCGTACGTGAACGTCACGCGCGCGCGGCCCCACTGGCGGCCCTGCAGAGTGTACTGCTGCCACCCGCCTGGCGTCTGCGGCCCGGCGGTGACCTCCATCGCGCCGGCCGGCGCGACGTCGATCGACGACACGCGGCTGTCGTAATCGAGGAAAAGCTTCATCTGCTCATCCATCGGCGCCACATAGCCCGGGATGCCGACGGCCACGGGGCGGCCGGCCGTCGCGAGCGTGTCATCGATGGATCGGATCTCGGTCGACAGTAGCAACTCCAAGCCGTACGTGCGCGTCTCGCCCGGCGCCAGCGTCGTCGACGTCGGCGCGTTCCAGGGCTCGACGCCGCGCCATTCGTTCTCCGCGTACGCGCGCGTGTGCGCCATCCACTCGAAGATGCCTTCGGAGGTCTGGGTGCGCCTCGTGCGGTCGTCGACCGGACGCCAGCCTTCGAGCGGCGTCCGGCCGTGCGGGACGACGACGAGCGCGGGGCCTCGTCCTGACAGGCGCGTCACCTGCACGTAACCGGCGTCCAGGCCGATGTAGGGGTCGAAGAACGAGCAGATCTCGTGCGCCTGTTCGAGATTGCGGCCGGTGATGATGTTGTTGAACACGACCGGAATGCCGAGCGCGCCAATCTCGACGGGTGCGTTCGTGCGGTTGGTCAGATCGAAGCTGAGGACGACGCGACCGTCGATCAGCTGCCAGCGGCGGATGATGCGGACCGGGATGTCGGCGGGGAGCGTCGGCGCGAGGTCGGCGGCGGCGAGCGCGTCGCCGGAAGCGGGCAGGGCGGTAATGGGCTCGCGTGCTGCTGCGGTGTCATAGCTCTGCCACTCGCCCGTGGGGCTCGTGCGCAGGCGCAGGGTCAGGTCGCCGAGGTGATGGAAGCCGTCGGCGGCGCGCTGCGCCAGCCGGTCGGCCGGCGTGAAGTCGAAGTGCAGGGGCCCGGTTGGCTGTGGCGGTTCATTTACGCGTTGTCCTTCGCCACCGCCACGCCGGCCCCGAGCCTGTCGAGGCGTTGGCGTGTAGGTCAGCACGCCCTTTGGCTCGAGTGCGGCGATCGTCTGCGAGGTGGAGACGAGGCGCAGCGTGAAGTCCGGCGTGTCGAACTCGACCGTCCCCTGGTCGAGGCCGAGCGTGGGCGGGGGAGGCGGGTCCTGGTTGCCGCGGGCCTGGCTCGCTGACGATGCCGTCTGCAGCGGAAGTAGCAGCGCCAATGCCGCTCCAGCCAGAAGGAGCTGGCGTGCCCGCGGTCGCCACGGCCGGATATCCGGTTTGGTCATTGAAGTCTCCGGTGGTTGCGATTATTCCACGCCTCCGATGCGGGCATGCCGGTGTCACGCCCGGGTGTCAGGATCGCGGCGGGCCTCCGGGGAGCTGACGCTCGCATCCCTCACTCCCGGCGACGCGTCCTGTGCGCTCGCACAGGTCCGCGACCTGTGCTCGGTCGCCCGCCTACCGTTCGGGCTGCGCGCTGGCGCGGGTCGCGTCACTCCCAGTCGGCCCGCCACGACCCTGACACCCGGGCGCACGTGAGCTGCCCGATCCGGCGGCTTCGCCTCGCAGATTCTGCAATGGCCCGCGCAATCTCGCGCACCCGCCGGCGCGGTTTCGAACTGGCGCCCTCGCGTCCCTCCCAGTCGGCCACATGCCGCCAGTTCAGCTTCCGCCCGTGCGGATTCCAGAGCCGGACGGCATGCTCCTTGCGTTGTCAGAGGGCGGCGGCGCGTCCTGCACGTTGGGTGACTGATGACCGAAACTTCGAAGCCACGGCTGCTGGAACAGGTCCGGTAGACGCTTCGGCTGGGCCATTACAGCCGGCGGACCGAGGAAGCCTACGTCCACTGGATCCGGCGATTCATTCTGTTTCATGACAAGCGGCATCCCGCCGACATGGCCGAGCCGGAGGAGCTGCCCGACCTCGTGGGCATCGTCCGCGCGCGGGCTCCAGAGCGGCTTCCGGCCTGTACTCAGCCGCGCGGAGGTGCGGCGATCCTCGGTCAGCTCCATGGCTCCACCTAGATTGTCGTCGGGCTGCTCTACGGAGTAGGTCTGCGGCTTGGTGAGTGCCTGGAGCTTCGCGTCAAGGACCTGGACTTCGACCGTCGGCAGATCTTCGTGCGGAGAGGGAAGGGCGCCAAAGATCGAGTCGTGCCTCTGCCGGGGCTCGTGGTGGAGCGGCTTCGCGGTTCCACCTGCATGAGACGGCCGTTCAGCGCGAGGTCACGGCGGCTGTCCGGCGCGTCGGTCTGGGAAGCGGGTGAGCTGCCACACATTCCGGCACTCGTTTGCGACGCACCTGCTGGAGGACGGGTACGACATCCGCACGGTTCAGGAGCTCCTTGGTCACCGTGACGTCAGCACGACGATGATCTACACGCATGTGCTCGAGCGGGGAGCGCTTGGCGTCCGGAGTCCGGCCGATCGCTTGTAGCAGCCGCCAGCGGCCGGATTAGGCTGACGAGCCTGCGCCGGTCTTAGCCTGACGGCGCCTGCAGGGATCGCCAGAGCTACCAATGGCCTCGGCTCGGGCGTACGATACGCAAAGCCAGGGACTTGCCAGGGTGGGTCTGGTTGAGGAGTTTTGGGGTTAGGCTGACGAGGTCCGTCAGAAGCCCAGTCCGGCGCTCGCAGGTCCAATACTAGTTGACCTCACGGCGAACGGTTGCCCGCTCGGTGAACTCATGGGAGGATGAGGGCATGGCCCCAGAGGTAATGCAAGCGCTGCTGAAGCTGCCGTCAAACGAGCGGGCGGATTTGGCGATGGCCCTGTGGGAGAGCCTTGACGAGGCCGACCGCGAGGCATCCGTTGACCTGACGCCCGAGCTGGCCGCCGAACTCGACCGACGCTTGGCAGAACATATCGCGGATCCATCAACTGGGATCCCCTGGGAAGAGGTACGGAAGAAGTTCGTCGGCGGTCAATGAACCGTCAGGTCATCTTCCGGCCGGCTGCCGAGCGCGAGATGCTTGAGGCTGAGCGCTGGTTCGAAGAACGCCGCCCTGATCTCGGCCGGCGGTTTCGAGATTCTGTTGACGCGACGATTGAACGGATTCGTCAGTTTCCGTTGGCTTCTCCGAAGGTTCACGGCGACAAGCGGCGCGCAATGATCGCGCACTTCCCTTACGCCCTGTACTTCACGCTCATCGACGACCACATCGTCGTCGCCGGGGTGGTGCACGGCCATCGCGATCCCGCCGTGTGGAAATCCAGGCGTTGAGGTCTAACTTGCGTTGCACCAGACGCCGGCCGGTGCCATGAGGGGCCGCCGCTGGTGAACGCTAACGTTAGGCAGACGAATATGACAACACGAACAAACAATGCGGCCATCGACTGGCCCCAAGCCGTTGTAGCCCTTGATCCATACGTCGTGAAGCTTGCTACCCCACGGGGCACAGGCACCGGTTTCGCGTTGTCGATGTCGCCCGGCCTGGTGGTCATCGCAACGGCAGCGCACGTCGTTGATAACGCGCACTATTGGGAGGAGCCTATTCGAGTGCTTCACCCGCACTCCGGTAAGAGCGTGTTGCTCCGCGCAAATGAGCGCGCGATCTTCTTGAAGGAGGAATTGGACACGGCTGCAGTTCTGATTCCCAATGGCGCTCTTCCTCTTCCAGAGTCGATGCTCGAACTTCCACCGCCGGACAAGCACCTCAAGGTTGGGTTCGAGGTGGGGTGGCTGGGTTTTCCTGCCGTCGCGCCGAACCAGTTGTGCTTCTTTACTGGTCGAATTAGCTCATGGGTGGAGAATCCAAACAGTTACCTCGTCGATGGCGTTGCCATCAATGGTGTCAGCGGGGGCCCAGCGTTCTTTCTGAAAGGCGGAACCGGCGTGTTGGTTACCGGTGTCGTGTCGGCCTACATACCCAATCGCGCGACAGGTGAAGCGCTGCCTGGTCTGTGTGTTGTACGCGATGTGCGCCAGTTCGTCGAGCTTGCACAGCAGTACGCGGACATGGCGAAAGCCCAACAACAACAGTCCGCTCCAACCGAACCCCCGCCGCCGCCAGAAAAGCCCGATGGCGCTGCCTAACTTGGCATGCAGTTGACCGCGGCGCGTGTCATCATGGGCGCCGCGGCAGCTGATGCCTGTCGTCAGACCAACCCGCGTCAGGAGTCGTCATGGTCGAGTTCAATCAGTACGTGGGCACGTGGCGGGCCAGTCGGGGAGCGCCGTACTCTTCGCATACGTTTACCTGGGAACTCGCAGACCACGAGCTGCGGGGCCGCTGGATCATCGAGGCCGCCAGTTCGGCCACTGCGCCGGTGGTTGTCGCCGCGCACACCCCGATGCGGCTCGACATGCGGGTGGAGAACGCCTGGTTAGAGGATGATCTCCTGCTCTTCCAGGTGGCGGATGGTCCGTTCGTGACAGAGTTCAGGCTGATCAATCAGAACGAGGCTATCGTTGGCGTGGCGGCTCATAGACTGGCGCCTCAGTTCACCGGGCCAGAGTACCAGCGGTCAATCGAAGGACATCGGGTGCGACTCACCCGCCAGCCCACAGGAGCGGTCTAACAGGCCGCTGCAGATGACGGGCGGCGGGCAGGTGGGCATCGAGTGAGCATCGCGTGCGCCGCTCGCGGCTGAGCGGCAAGGCGTTAGCGCGGCGAGCCGCTCATCGACAAGTGACAGTCCGACGGTCCGCCCGACTCGGAGTAGACTCGCCGCCATGGGATTCTTGACCTTCAGCATCAACGTCACCCTCGATGGTTGCGTCGACCACCGGGAGGCCATCGCCGACGACGAGACCCACGCTTTCTTCACCCGCCTCATGGACGAGGGAGGGGCGATACTGTGGGGCCGCGTCACCTACGAGATGATGGAGAGCTACTGGCCGGCGGTCGCCCGCGGCGACGAGGAGGCGCCGCCGGCGATGCGCGAGTGGGCCGTCAAACTGGAGGCCAAGCCGAAGTACGTCGTGTCGTCGACGCGAAAGAACTTCCCGTGGACCAACAGCCACCACATCGCTGGCGACCTGCGCGCGGGCGTACAGAAGCTGAAGGACGCGACCCCGGCCGGCGTGCTCCTCGGTAGCGGCAAGCTCGCGACCGAGCTCGACAGGCTGGAGCTGATCGACGAGTACAAGTTTCTGGTCCACCCCAGGATTGCCGGCCACGGCCCGATCCTGTACCAGAGCGGATTGCCCAGCGCGCGACGGCTCGAACTGGTCTCAGCGAAGCCGCTCCGCGGGGGTGCGATCGCCATGCACTACCGGCGGGCGCGCGGCTAACAACCGGTTGCAGCGGATGGTCCGCTGCGCGGCCCGCCGCTGAACCGGAGCGTTAGCCGGAATGTCACGAAATCAAGAGCAGATCCACGCAGCCTAGAGGCGCGTGACGCGCAGCTTTGTTCGGTTCCGTTCAGCGTGCCAGAGATCGTGCTGCATCTGCTGGTTCATCCAGCTTTCGGCGGACGTGCCGAATGCGAGGGAGAGGCGCACCGCCATCTCGGGACTAATCCCTGCCCGGCCATTGATGATTCCGGACAACGTCTTCCGACTGACCCCAAGCGCACGCGCGGCCTCCTCACCGTCAACTCCAAGGGGGCGAGGCAGAGCTCCCGAAGAATGTCGCCGGGACGTGGCGCTCCAAGCTCTCATGCGGGAAACTCTGGGTCGCCACGAATCCACGTGTAACGGGTTACGGCATACAATCCGGCTGACACCGGGTCCAGTGGGGGGCAACGGTTGGCTGTGCCCGCGACCTGAGATTCCGGAATAGAATCAACATTCGCCCACATGCCCATCTCGCCTGGTACACGCCTCGGCTCCTTTGAAATCACATCGCTCCTCGGCGCCGGCGGGATGGGTGAGGTCTATCGGGCGACAGACAACCAGCTGAAACGCCCGGTGGCCATCAAGGTGCTGTCCGCCGCGGTGGCGGGCGACGCGGATCGCCTGGCGCGTTTTCAGCGCGAAGCGGAAGTCCTGGCCGCGCTCAACCATCCGAACATCGCCGCGGTGTACGGGCTCGAGAAGACGCCCGATCTCACCGCGCTGGTGATGGAATTGGTCGAGGGCGAGGATCTCTCCGCGCATATCTCCCGCGGCCCGATCGCCCTTGCCGACGCACTGCCCATCGCCAGGCAAATCGCCGAGGCCCTGGAAGCCGCGCACGAGCAGGGCATCATCCACCGCGACCTCAAGCCCGCGAACATCAAGGTCCGCGCCGATGGCACCGTGAAAGTGCTCGACTTCGGGCTGGCCAAGGCGCTCGGCCCCGATGGCACCGGCACGATGGCCGACGCCTCGCAGTCGCCGACGATGACATCGCCGGCGATGACCCAGATGGGGATGATCCTGGGCACGGCCGCGTACATGTCACCGGAGCAGGCGAAGGGGCGAGCGGTCGACAAGCGCGCGGACATCTGGGCGTTTGGCGTCGTGCTCCATGAGATGCTGACCGGGCGGCGTCTCTTCGACGCCGAAGATGTCTCCGAGACGCTGGCCGCGGTCCTTACGCGCGACACGACGCTGACCGCGATGCCCACGGGCCTCCCGCCGCGTCTCCGCGCGCTGCTTCGCGACTGCCTCCTCCGCGATCCGAAACAGCGGCTGCGCGACATCGGCGAGGCCCGCCGGGTGCTCGACGCGGTCATCGCCGGCGCGCCGGACGATGCGGCGGCCGCGACCGCGGCAACCGCCACCAGCGCCCCATCTTCGTCGGGCATGCTGCCTTGGGCCCTTGCCGCCGCGGTCGCGATCCTCGCCGGCACGCTCGCCTTTCCCGCGCTGCGCCATCTGCGCGAGGCGCCGGCGGCGTCGAGCGTCGCCAGTCTCAGCATGGACATTGCGCCTGCCGAGAGGCTTGGGCCGACGGGATCCTACGCCCGGCCCAGCCGCACCGCGTTGGCGATCGCGCCCGATGGCGCGACCATCGTCTTTGCTGGCGAGAGCACCGCGGCCGGCGCTGCGTCATCCACGCTGCTGTATCGACGGCCGCTCGCCGAGCCGATGGCCGTCGTCATTCCGGGAACCGAGGGCGCCGAGTACCCCTTCTTCTCACCCGATGGCCAGTGGGTCGGGTTCGCCGCCGGAGGAAAGTTGAAGAAAGTCGCCCTCGGAGGCGGGCCGCCCATCGAATTGTGCGACGTCGGCAATCTGTTCGGCGGCGCCAGTTGGGGGACTGCCGGGGTCATCGCGTTCTCAGACTTTCGGCTGAAGACCGTGCCTGATTCTGGCGGTACGCCGGAGCCTGTGCTCGACATCCGTGGTCTGGCGCCGACGATGCTGCCGGATGGCCAGACCGTGCTGTTCACGGACATGGATGTGCATGTTTCCGGGGCATGGGAAAGCTCCCATGTCGACGCCCTGAACCTGAAGTCCAAGGAGCGCAAGACCCTGCTCACCAACGCGGCTGATGCGCGGTACTCTCCGACGGGGCATCTCGTCTTCATGCGCAACGCCACGCTGCTGGCCGCGCCGTTTGACGCGACCCGTGTGGAAGTCACCGGCGCCGCGGTACCGCTGCTCGCAGGCGTCATGCAGTCCATGAACGCGACCAACAGTAACGAGGAAACCGGCATGGGGCAGTTCGCGCTGTCCAACTCCGGCGGGCTGGTCTACGCGGCGGGTGACATCAATCCGACCGGAAACTCGACGTTGGTGCGGGTCGATCGCCAGGGGACCGAAACCACGCTGGCGGAGGCCAGGGGCGGCCTGGGCGGCCTCCGGCTCTCGGCATCAGGCTCACGCGTGGCGGCCTATCGAACTGGGGACGGCAGCCGCACCACCGACCTCTGGATGTACGAGGTTCCCTCGGGCACGCCGACGCGGCTCACGGCCACCGGCGAGGCCTCGTGGCCGTTGTTCTCGCCTGACGGCAGAAGCATCACGTTCGCGAACTCCGAGACCGGGATCCATTCCGTGTCCCTCGGCAGCAGCGACGCGCCGCAACTCCTGATCGATGGCCGCCTCCTGACGCCCGCGGCGTGGTCAGCGGACGGCAGGTGGCTGGCCTACCTCCAATTCGTCACAGGCGCCGGTCGACAGATCTTTGTCCGTGCCGCTGAGGATGGCAGGTTGGACGGCGAGCCCAGACAATGGTCACCATCGGCGTTCACGCAGAGCCACGCGGCGTTTTCGCCCGACGGCCGCTGGATTGCCTACGTGTCGAACGAAACGGGGGTCAACGACGTCTACGTGCAGCCGTTCCCGGGTCCCGGTGAGAAGCACCGCGTCTCGCCCAGCGGCGGGACCAACCCGGCGTGGTCCCGCAACGGCCGGGAGCTGTTCTTCCAGAAAGGGAATGGGGACGTGTACTCGATGTTCGCCGTCGACATCTCGACGGCTGGCGACTTCCAGGCGAGCGCACCGCGCCTGCTGTTCGAAGGGCCGTACTGGAGCACCACGCCGCTCCGCAGTTACGACGTGACGCCGGATGGCCAGTTCATCATGAGCCGGCGGGACAATCCTCCCGACCAGCCCGTCACGAGGCTCAACGTCGTCCTCGGCTGGGCCGGGACGCTGAAGGCGCGTGTGCCGGTGGGCAAGTGAGCCACGCGCATCGCGGCGCAGCGTCGTCCGCCGCCTGACGCCGTTCGCAGGCCGGCTAACA
>CAVVWN010000010.1:0-298955 GCA_963752045.1 uncultured Acidobacteriota bacterium
GCCCAGACAGGGAGCGGAAAGTAAGTATGATGGTTGTTTCTAGACAAATTACTGTCCTGAACTCGCTTTCTAAGACGTTCGTTCGCTCTTCGTATCGCAGGCAGCCGGATTTCTGTTCCCATCATCATGAGCATGATCAAGCACGGCGGTAAGGAGCCCCCTGAGGGCCACGGCGGTGGCAGGAGGCGTGTTTACCCGATAGGCTCTTGTCCTCGCCGAATGATAGAACTTGTTGAGGTACGCTCTGCGTGAGTATACAAATCAATGCACAGTTTCGCCATTTTGTGCCCGTAGACAATTCTTTTTCAAAGCGTACCTTACAATTTTTTCTCCTTCTAATGAACACAGCAAATTCACGAGGAGGCCAAGAGGTTCACGTACTGCACGGGTATCGCTCCGATCGTCATCTACGGTGGCGCAGACGTGCGTGAACAGTTGCGCCAGATCGAGCGCGGGTGCGACTTGTTAGTTGCCACGCCCGGGCGGCTCGTTGACCCCTCATCGAACGCGGGAGGCTCGGAATGGAGAACGTCCGCTTCCTCGTCCTTGACGAGGCTGACAGGCACGTTGGATGTGGGTTTCGAGGTATGTATTCCTTCTTGATGGTAGCTCAAGCCTTTATTCTGTGTTTAGCGAGTTCGCCATGAAGCTCAATCCACCGCTCTTATCATTTTACAGCCCCAAATTCGGCGCATCGTTGAGGAGTCGGACATGCCCCAGGGCGACGATCGCCAGACGATGATGTTCAGTGCGACTTTCCCGGCCAGATTCCCAGCGCTTGGCCAGCGACTTCATGCGCGACTACGTCTTCTTGACGGTCGGACGTGTCGGGTCCGCCTCGAAGGACGTCACCCAGAGTATCGAGTACGTGGAAGAGCAGGACAAGAAGACCACGATCGGTCGGTCTCCTTCTCACGGTGGAGGAGGCTTTGATCCCACTTCTTCGTCGAGACGAAGCGTGCGTGCGATGCATCGTCGTCCAGGAAACTTCTGTGCCGGTACAGGTACTTGGCCCGTCCGATCGACGACAAGTCCCAGCGCGAGCGCGAGGAAGCTTTACGGTCCTTCAAGCGCGCGCATACGCCTGTCATGGTAGCGACCGACGTCGCCAGTCGTGGCTTGGATATCCCGAATGTTACGCAGGTCATCGACGACGACCTACCGACCAATATTGATGACTACGTTCACCGGTACGTAACATGAACCGAACGATATTACGTATTTGAGTTTGTTATTGCCATGATCTCACGCGATGTCCACTGTTTTCTCATTTTGCTCATCATCCAGTATCGGCCGTACTGGACGTGCCGGAAACGTCGGCGCAGCGCTGTCGTTCGTCAACGAGAAGAACGGGGGCATCATCCGCGAACTGCGCGACTTATTGGAGGAGAATCATCAGGAGGTGCCATCCTGGATCAACCAGATGTGCTCGTACAGCGGAAGAGGTGGGGGCGGTCGCGGCGGCGGCGGACGTGGAGGTGGACGTCGCGGCGGAACCAACTTTGGAAGTCGCGATGTCCGTTATTCCAACCAAGGCGGCGGAGGAGGAAACCGTGGTGGTGGTGGCGGTTGGGGAGGTGGTGGAGGAGGCTACGGCGGCGGTGGATATGGAGGTGGTGGTGGATATGGAGGAGGAGGGTACGGTGGCGGCGGTGGATACGGCGGCGGAGGTGGATACACCAACGACGGTGGCAATTGGGGAGGTGGCGCATGGTAGAAAATTTTGACGCTCCCCCTTACTTTATGTGTTCTCCACGCAATGTATTCAGTCCAGTCCCGTCCACCTGTTCCCCTCAAGCCTCGTTTGCACATCAGCGGTCCTCGACGCATGCATAGTAGCGTAAAGGGATTCAATATGGTTTTGGTATTGCTTATATTTTGTTTGATACTAATAGAATTTATAACGCTGGCACGCTAATAGGGCTCCATTTAAATTTACGTGTTTTCCGAATACCGAATTTCCGTGGTATTAGATTTATCTATTATAGTAGAACTCAGATCATCAACTTCAATCATGGACATCATCCCATTTCAATCGTCCTCACGCTGTTTGCGACCGCACCGTAAATCTCTCTTGCGATTTTTCGGCAATGGTCATCGGGGTCGTTGGACGCGGAGGCCGTCAGATATTTCGCCAAGCTCACGTCCGTGGCAGACGAGTCACCGGATAGTAAAGCTAGCAATGCACGCGTGCCGGTGCCCGCGGCCGACCCGGCCGCGCGTCTGCTGCATCCCGAAGTGCCGGTCGAGCTGGGCTACACGCGGGAAGAGGCCATGCGGGAGGCGTCGCGCTGCCTCGACTGCGGCGTCACACCGGTCTTCGACGGCACACGCTGCGTGCTCTGCGGCGGCTGCGCGGACGTGTGTCCGACGCAGTGTCTGAAGCTCGTCCGGCTCGACACGCTCGACGGCACGCCCGAGCTCGTCGATCTGACCTCGCGTGCGCTCGGCGCGGGCGCCGACCTGGCCAGTCACTCCGCGATCCTCAAGGACGAGGACCGCTGTATCCGCTGTGCGCTCTGCGCGATGCGCTGTCCGACCGACGCCATCACGATGGAGCGCGTCACCTGCGTCACCGCCTGGAGGACTTCGTGACCAGCACGCCCACGCCCCCGCGTTCCCGCCTCGAGCCGGAACCCATGCCGCGCCGGGACTTTCTGGGTTTGTCGTCACTCTTCACCGCAGGCGCGGCCCTGCTCTTCGCCACCGTCGGCATGCTCAGGCTGCCCAAGGCGGCCGTGCTCCCCGTGCCGGCCCGCAAGTTCAAGGTCACGTTGCCCGAAACACTCGCGCCCGGGGCGGCGTTCCAGCCGCCCGGGCGCAACGTCGCCGTCGTGCGTGACGGCGACGGCGTGTTCGCCGTGTCGCTCGTCTGCACGCATCTTGGCTGCATCGTCAAGCCGAGCGGAACCGGTTTCGACTGTCCCTGTCACGGGTCCCGGTTCGCCCCCGACGGGTCTGTGACCCACGGTCCCGCGCCAACGGCCCTCCAATGGGTGGAGGTCACCGGCGCGGACGGCCAGTACGTGGTGGACGAGTCTGTAGTGGTTCCGCAGGGCACGAGGTTGAACGCATGAACGCCGGGACGACCACCTCGCCGCAGGGGTTGCGGATCTTCTGGGACAACCTGCGCCACGCGCCCCGGCGGCTCCGCGACGCGATGTTCCGCGGCGGCGCGCCAAGAAGCGATCGCACGCGGTCGTCGTTCGTCTTCGGCAACGTCTTCCTGCACCTGCACTCCGTCCGCACGCATCGCTGGAGCCTGCGCTGGGCCGCCACCTGGGGCCTCGGCATCGCCGCGCTCGCCGGCTTCCTCCTGACCGTCATCACCGGCGT
The DNA here is from genome assembly GCA_963752045.1 of uncultured Acidobacteriota bacterium. GTDB lineage: Bacteria > Acidobacteriota > Vicinamibacteria > Vicinamibacterales > SCN-69-37 > DATKDF01. Next base: position 3,337 of record CAVVWN010000010.1, read on the forward strand.
GCTGCTGATGTTCTATTACAAGCCGTATCCCGCGGTGGCCTACGACTCGATGAAGGACATCCACTTCGTCGTGCCCACCGGGCGGTTCATCCGCAACATCCACCGGTGGGCCGGCAACCTGATGGTGGTGACCGTCATTCTCCACATGGCGCGCGTCTTCTTCACGGCGGCCTATCGCGCGCCGCGTGAGTTCAACTGGGTCATCGGCCTGCTGCTGCTCGTGGTCACGCTCGGCCTGGCGTTCACGGGCTACCTGCTGCCCTGGGATCAGCTCGCCTACTGGGCGATCACGATTGGCGCGAACATCGCGCAGTCGCCGCGAGAGGTGACCGACGCGCTCAGCATCACCCCGTACTTCGACCCGGGCGGTCTGCAGAAACTGCTGCTGCTCGGATCGAGTGAAGTCGGCGAGGAGGCGCTCATCCGCTTCTACTTGCTGCACGTGATGCTCCTGCCGATCGTGTTGCTCGCGCTCCTCGCAGTGCATTTCTGGCGCGTCCGCAAGGACGGCGGGCTCGCCAAGCCGGCCGACGCCGATCGCCGGCTGCCGCCCCCCGACATCCGCGAGTACCCGGTCTTCACCGAGGAGCCGCAGAAGACCTATCAGATCGCCGCCATCGTCAAGGGCACGTCGCCGTCGGTTGGCCATGGCCCGGAGACGACCGTGCCGTCGATGCCGCACCTGTTCTACGCCGAGCTTGGCGTGTTCATGCTCACGACCGCCATCTGCGTCGGCCTGGCGCTCCTCATCGACGCGCCGCTCAAGGAACTCGCCAACCCGCTCGTGCCCGAAAACCCCGCGAAGGCGCCCTGGTACTTCCTCGGCCTGCAGGAGCTCGTCGCGTTCTCGGCGTTCATGGGCGGCATCGGCATTCCAGGCATCGTCGTCCTTGGTCTCGCACTGATTCCGTTCCTGGATCGGGAGACAGCCGGAACGGGCGACTGGTTTGCCGGGCCTGGCGGCCGCGCGCTCGTGATGCAGGCGTTCGTCGTGGGCTCGGTGACGGCGATTGGCGTCGAGGCGTTCGTCATCAACATGGGATGGCTGCGTGAGTGGTTCCCGACCGTGCCGCAACTGGTCGTGACCGCCGTCAATCCCGGAACGATCATCACCGCCGTGTACGCCGCGTACTCGATGTGGCTCGTCAGGCGATTCAACTCGACCCGGGCCGGCGCGCTGGGGCTCTTCACGTGCTTCCTGTGCGGGTTCGTGATTCTGACGGTCGTCGGCACGTACTTCCGCGGTCCGAACTGGGACTTCTACTGGTCGCCGTCCCAGTGGCCGGGGCATTGAGGGAGCCGTGAGACGCAACAAACATCTCCTCCTGTGGTCGAGCGTCCTGACGCTGGCGCTGCTCATCGTGGCGGCAGCGCAGGAGAACGTCTTCAAGGACTGGCGGGAGCTGCAGCAGCGCACGAGCGGGCCCGACGGCGCGATCGACGTCCGCCTGCGACAGGTGGTCGTGCCGCAACTCGCCGTGATCGACCGGTGTGTCACGTGCCACATCGGCATGGCGCCCGGCGAGGCGTCGGCGCCGAACGACCCGGTCCTCAAGCCGCACCCGCCCGTGCCGCACGATCCGGCCGAGTTCGGCTGCACGACGTGCCATGGCGGCCAGGGGCGCGCCACCGAGCGGGCCGATGCCCACGGCGACGTGCCGTTCTGGCCGGAGCCGATGCTTCGGGGCGAGCTCTCGTACGCCGGGTGCGGCAGTTGCCACACCCATATTGCCGTGCCCGACGTGTCGCACCTGCGTGCCGGCCTCTCGGCCTTCGAGCAGGCCGACTGCCTCGCCTGCCACAAGCTCGACGGGCGGGGAGGCACGCTGCGCCCCGATGGCGGCGGCATGGAGGGATCGGACCTGTCCACCGTCGGCATTACCGGGTTCCGCGCCGACTGGTACGACGACCACCTCGTGCGCAGGGCGGCGGCCACCGCCGGCCCGTGGCGTTCGAGCTTCAAACCCGTGGAACCTGCCGACCGGGAGGCGCTCGACGTCCTGCTGCGCTCCCGCGTGGGCGCCTCGCGGCTCGTCGAGAGCAAGGCGCTTTTTCAGTCGCTCGGGTGCCGCGGCTGCCACACGGTCAACGGCGTCGGCGGCGACGACGGACCGGATCTGTCGCTCGAGGGGCTGAAGGATCCGGGCCGCCTCGACTACACGCACGTGCCGGGGCCGCGCACGCTGCCGTCGTGGCTGAGGGAACACTTTCGCGAGCCGTCACGCGTCGTGCCCGGCTCGCTCATGCCCGTGCTGGGCCTCGCCGAGCCCGAGATCGAGCTGCTCACGTTCTACATGCTCTCGCTTCGGCCCGGCGACGTGCCGGAGGCGTTCTGGCCGGCCGACCGCATCCGCGCGCTGCGGTTCGACGCGCGTGAGTTTCGCACCGATGGTGAGTCGCTCTACGGCAGCTTCTGCGCCGCCTGCCACGGGCCGCGCGGTCAGGGCATGCGCTACGCGGGCATGCCGGCGTTTCCGGCCATCGGCCATCCGGACTTCCTCAGGCTCGCCTCCGACGACTTCGTTCGCGAGACCGTCCGGGGCGGCCGGCCCGGGCGACGCATGCCGGCGTGGGGAAGTGCAGCGTCCGGCCTGCGGCCGGATGAGATCGATGCGGTCGTCGCGTACGTCCGCACGCTCGGCGGCGTCGCGGCTGTGGCCGACACGCGTCCGCCACGGTGGGCTGCCGGCGACGCGGTTCAAGGCGAGCAGTTGTTCATTCGCGCGTGCGCAAGCTGCCACGGGCCCGACGGCCTCGGTGGCGAGGGGCCGATGCTCGCCAATCCCGTGCTCCTCGCCACGGCCACCGATACCTATCTCTTCGAGACCATCCGGCGCGGCCGGTCCGGCACGTCAATGGAGGGCTTCGCCGCCCCGTCGCCCGCCCGGCCCGCACTGTCGGATTCGGAGATCGAGTCCATCGTCACGTATCTGCGCACGAGGCAGGGGGGATCATGAGCAAGCATGAAGTGAATCGGCGGCAGTTCCTGGCGGCGGCCGCCCAGGCCGGCTTCGGAACGTTTGTCGCCTCTGCTACCACCGCATGGGCGCTCCAGGATCCCGTCACCAATCCGCTCGCGGTCTATCCAAACCGCGGGTGGGAACAGGCGTACCGCGACCTCTGGCACTACGACTCGACGTTCACGTTCGTCTGCGCGCCGAACGACACGCACAACTGCCTGCTCAACGCCTACGTGCGCCAGGGCGTCGTGACGAGGCTCGGCCCGACGATGGGCTACGGCCAGGCGACCGATCTCTACGGCAACCGGCCAACCCACCGCTGGGATCCGCGCGTCTGCCAGAAGGGCCTGGCGCTCACGCGCCGCTTCTACGGCGATCGCCGGGTGGCGCACTGCCGGGTGCGCGAGGGCTTCAAGCGCTGGGTCGACGACGGGTTTCCGCGCGGCGACGACGGCCGTCCGTCGGCGGAGTACTTCAACCGGGCGCGCGACCAGTGGGTGCGGGTGACGCATCGGGAGGCGGCCGAGATTGTCGCCTCGGCGCTGCGGAACATCTCGGACACCTACAAGGGCGAGGCGGGCGCCGAGCGGCTCCGCGCACAACACTACGACGAGGAGATGATCGCGGCGATGCGGGGCGCCGGCACGCAGGCGATGAAGTTCCGCGGCGGCATGCCGCTGCTCGGATTGACGCGCGTGTTCGGGATGTACCGGCTCGCCAACTCGATCGCGCTCCTTGACGCCCAGCAGCGCGGCGTGGGACCCGACGAGGCGCTTGGCGGGCGCGGCTTCGACAACTATTCGTGGCACACCGACCTGCCGCCGGGCCACCCGATGGTGACCGGCCAGCAGACGGTCGAATGGGACCTCTCGTCGGTCGAACATGCCCGCATCGTCATCGTCTGGGGCATGAACTGGATCACGACGAAGATGCCCGACGCGCACTGGCTGACCGAGGCCAGGCTCAAGGGCACGAAGGTCGTGGTCATCGCGTGCGAGTACTCGGCGACCGCATCCAAGGCCGACCAGGCCATCGTGGTCAGGCCTGGCACGACGCCGGCGCTGGCTCTCGGGCTGTCGAACGTCATCCTGCGCGACAAGCTGTACGACGCCGACTACGTGCGGCGGTTCACCGATCTTCCGCTGCTCGTCCGCATGGACACGCTGAAGATGCTGCGGGCGGCCGAAGTCTTCGGCGGGGAGCTCGCGGCGCTTTCGAATGAAACGCACGTGCTCGCCGAGGGCGAGCGCGCGCCGGCGCCGGGCGTCCAGCGCGACATGGTCGTGCCCGGCGCGCTCCGCGCCGAGTGGGGCGACTACGTGTACTGGGACGAGCGGACCAGCGAGCCGCGGCCCGTCACGCGCGACCAGGTCGGGTCGCGCTCGAACGTCGAGTCGCCGCGGCTCGAGGGCGAAGTCGAGGTCACGCTCGCCGACGGCAGCCGCGTGCGGTGCCGGACGGCCTTCGACCTGACGCGCGAGTACCTCGCGCACTTCGATCCGCAGACGACCGAATCGCTCACGTGGGCGCCGGCGGCCGCCGTCGAGTCGCTGGCCCGTGAGATCGCCGAGGTGCCCGGCACGACGCTCTTCGGCATCGGCATGGGGCCGAACCAGTTCTTCAACAACGACAACAAGGACCGGGCGACACTCCTGCTCGCGTCGCTCACCGGCAACATCGGCCGGATCACCGGCAACGTGGGCTCGTACGCCGGCAACTACCGGGTGTCGCTGCTCAACGGGTGTCCGCAGTGGATCAACGAGAACCCGTTCGATCTGGAACTGGATCCGTCGAAGCCGGCGCGGCCGAGGCAGTACTGGCGGCCGGAATCGGCGCACTACTACAACCACGAGGACCATCCGCTGCGGGTCGGCAACAAGCTCCTGACCGGCGCCACGCACATGCCGGCGCCGACCAAGTCGATGTGGTTCGCCAACGCCAACTCGATCCTCGGCAACGTCAAGTGGCACTACAACACCGTGGTCAACGTGCTGCCGCGCATCGAGATGATTGCCGTCAACGAATGGTGGTGGTCCACGTCGTGCGAGTGGGCCGACGTCGTCTTCGCGGTCGATTCCTGGGCGGAGCTCAAGCACCCGGACCTGACCGCGTCGGTGACCAACCCATTCCTCAACGTCTTCCCACGGACGCCGCTCAAGCGCATCTTCGAGACCATCGGCGACATCGAGGTGTTTGCCGAGGTCGGCGAGGCGCTGGCGCGCCAGACGGGCGACCAGCGGTTCGCCGACTGCTGGAAGTTCGTGCGCGAGGGGCGCACCGACGCGTACATCCAGCGGATCCTCGACTTCTCGTCGAACGCCAAGGGGTACCGCATCGAGGACCTCGAAGCCAAAGCCGTGGCCGGCGTGCCCGCGCTCCTGATGAGCCGGACGTCGCCGAAGACGGTGGGGTTCGAGCAGGTCGTCGACTCGCGGCCCTGGTACACGAAGACCGGCCGGCTCGAGTTCTACCGGGAGGAGGACGAGTTCATCGAGGCCGGCGAGAACCTGCCGGTGCACCGCGAGCCCATCGACTCGACCTTCCACGAGCCGAACGTCATCGTGGCGCCAGCGCACGAGGCGCTCAGGCCGGCGGGGCCCGAAGCGTACGGCGTGGCGGTCACCGACCTGTCGAACGAAGTGCGTCAGGGCCGCAACGTGATCAAGACCGCGGCTGAAACCGTGGCCTCGGCGCACCCGCTGGCCAAGGATGGGTACAAGTTCGTCTTCCACACGCCCAAATACCGCCACGGCGCGCACACGATGCCCATCGACACCGACATGATCGCCATGCTCTTCGGCCCCTTCGGCGACGTGTACAGGCATGACCTGCGGGCGCCGTTCGTCGCCGAGGGCTACGTAGACATCAATCCCTCGGACGCGAAGGCGCTCAACGTCGAGGACGGCGACTACGTGTGGATCGACTCGGACCCGGCCGATCGGCCGTTCAGGGGCTGGCAGCAGAACAAGCGCGACTACGAGTTCAGCCGCCTGATCTGCCGGGCCCGGTACTACCCCGGCACGCCGCGCGGCGTCACGCGCATGTGGTTCAACATGTACGGCGCCACGCCCGGATCGGTCGAAGGCAGCAAGACGCGGCCCGACCGGCTCGCCAAGAACCCCCGTACCAACTACCAGGCCATGTTCCGGTCGGGCTCCCACCAGTCGGCCACCCGCGGCTGGCTCAAGCCCACCTGGATGACCGACTCGCTCGTTCGGAAGGAGCTGTTCGGTCAGCAGATCGGGAAGGGGTTCCTGCCCGACGTGCACTGTCCGACCGGCGCGCCGCGCGAGTCGATCGTGAAGATCACCCGCGCCGAGCCCGGCGGCCTCGACGCGAAGGGCCTCTGGCGTCCGGCCGCCCTCGGCGTCCGGCCGCGGTACGAGAACGCGGCCATGACGGCGTATCTGGCCGGCGAGTTCATTGACGGATAGGCACCATGGAGGCATGGAGGCACGACACGCCGGTGATATGGGCTCTCCCGGCCGCCTGTGGCCGTCGGAGGGATCGGGACGTGCGCGGCAAAGAGAGGCTCTCGACCCATACGGCTCTCTTTGCCGCGCACGTCCCGATCCCTCCGCGCGCGGCTTCCAGCCGCGCGGGGCGAAGCCCCCGGCCAAGGCGGGCGGGTCCTCCATTCCTCCATGTGTCTCCACGGTTGTGTAGGTAGTCGGAAGGAGCGAAACGATGGCACGCGTGTACAACTGGCAGATCGGCCGCGAGATGTCCTACTGGTATCCGGAGTCGCGGCCGACGCGGCAGTTCGGTGCCGTGTTCGACACGAACAAGTGCATCGCGTGCCAGACGTGCACGCTGGCCTGCAAGACTACCTGGACCTCGGGCAAGGGACAGGAGTACATGCTCTGGAACAACGTCGAGACGAAGCCCTACGGCTTCTATCCGGTTGGCTGGGACGTGAAGCTGCTTGGCGAGCTCGGGCCGCAGACGTGGGAGAACGGGACCTACTCGGGCCGCACGATCTTCGAAGCAGCGCGCCCTGGCGAGCGGGTCCTCGGCTGGCGGCCGGAGGACGTCGACTACGCCAATCCCAATCTCGGTGAGGACGACTGCACCGGCAGCGTCGACGGCGGCGCGGCGTTCAGCCTGCCGCACATGTCCTGGTTCTTCTACCTCGCCAGGATCTGCAACCACTGCACGTATCCGGCGTGCCTGGCCTCGTGCCCGCGCGGCTCGATCTACAAGCGGCCCGAGGACGGCATCGTGCTCCTCGATCAGAGCCGGTGCCGCGGCTACCAGGAATGCGTGAAGGCGTGCCCGTACAAGAAGGTCTACTACAACGCGCTCACTGGCACGTCGGAGAAGTGCATCGCCTGCTTCCCCAAGATCGAACAGAACCTGCAGCCGCAGTGCTTCGTGAACTGCATCGGCAAGATCCGGCTCGCCGGCTTCGTCAATCCGCCCGATCGCAGGCGGTCCGACAATCCCATCGACTACCTCGTGCACGACCGCAAGATCGCCCTGCCGCTCTTCCCGCAGCTCGGCCTCGAGCCCAACGTGTACTACATCCCGCCCATTCACGTGCCCGAGCCGTTCCTGCGCCAGCTCTTCGGGCCAGGCGCGGCGGCTGCCGTCGCTGCCTATCGAAACGCGCCGAACGATCCCGAGCTGGCCGGGCTGCTCGGCCTGTTCGGCTCCACCGAACAGATCGTGGCCAGATGGCGCCGGCAGGGCGATGTCTCGATTGGGTACGACGATGGCGGGCGCGAAGTGGTGCGCACGCCCCTGCGCGAACCCATCTTCATCCGCGCCGCGCTCGACGCAGCGCAGGGCGTCGTCAGGACGAACTGCCCATGACCAGGGGAGAGGGAACCATGAACCGCAAACTGCTCCTCGCCGTCGCGTTCGCTCTGGTCGCCAGCGGCTGCGGCATGTGCGGCCGCCCTGCGCCCCCGAGCTCACCCGACGTCGTGGCCGTGATGCGGCCTGCGCTGCCGGCCGATCCATCCGACGCGACGTGGGCCGGCGTGCCCATGCATGTGGCGGCGTTGCTGCTGCAGGACCTGGTCGAGCCACGATTGCTCGAAGCCTCCACCGCTCAGGTGCGGGTGCAGGCCATGACCGACGGATCGAAGATCGCCTTCCGCCTCGAGTGGGACGACGAGGCGACCGACGACCTGCCGAAGGCCGGCGAATTCACCGACGCGTGTGCGGTGCAACTGCCGTCTTCGCCCGGCGCCGACCTGCCCGCGCCGCAGATGGGCGAGGCCGGACGTCCCGTCGAAATCACCTACTGGCGCGCCTCGTGGCAGGCGGTCGTCGACGGCCGCGGCGACACCATCAAGGACGTCTTCCCGGGTGCCACTGTCGATCACTATCCGTTCGAAGCGGCATCCCTCGAGCCGGGTTCGCCAGAGCAGCAGGCGATGGCGAGCCGCTATGCGCCCGCGCGCGCGCTCGGCAACATGATGGCGGGACCTCGCGAAAGCCCGGTGCAGGACCTGCTGGCGAGCGGTCCGGGAACGCTCGAACCCGGGCCGTCCACCGATTCGAGCGGCCGCGGCACACGGACCCCGAGCGGCTGGAGCGTGATCATCACCCGTCGCCTTCCAAACGGCGTGCGCCCGGGTGGACGAGGCCAGGTGGCCTTTGCTGTGTGGGAAGGCGGACACGACGAAGCCGGCGCGAGGAAGATGCGCACCGGTTGGGTGCCGCTCGTCGTCGAAGGAGGTTCCTGATGTCAGCCGAACAACTCGCGCTCGACCCGGCGACGGCGCGGCTCCTGGCCGATGCGCAGGCGTGGCACCTGCTGGCGCGGCTGTTCGAGCGCCCGCGGCCGGAATGGCGCGACGACGTCGGCCGCCTGGCCCGGTCGGTTGACGATCCGGAGCTCGCCGAGCTTGCCGGGCGCTCAGCGGGCGCTTCGGAGGGCGTCTATCTCTCCACGTTCGGTCCGTCTGGCATCGTTTCTCCGCGCGAGGTGGCGCATGGTGGCATGCGCGATCCCGGGCAGTTGCTGGCCGATCTGCAGACTCGCTACGACGCCTTCGGGTTCTCCCCGAGGATTGAGGACACGATCGACCACTTGTCGGTGGAAGTGGACTTCGTCGCGTATCTGAAGCTCAAGGAGGCCTTCGCGCGCGCCGAGGACGACGCCGGGCGCGCGGCGATTGCGGCCGAGGCTGCCGCGGGCTTCATCGCCGATCACTTGAGCGACATGGCCGAGCCGATTGCCAACCGGCTCGAAGAGGTGGCCGAGCCGTACCTGGCTCGTGCCGCGCGCGTGCTGGCCCGGCGGGTCGGGGCTCCGAGACGCGCGGCGCCCCGTAAAGTGGTGTGGCTCGAGGACCAGGACGAGATGACGTGCGGCGAGACGCCCGGCTGAGCCGACGTGAGGCGGGCCCCGGCCCGCCCTCCGGGCGCTACTCTACGCCGGCCGCCAGAAGGCCGCGGTCCACGAGCGAGCGGCCCGGCGTTCGTTCTGACGCGCGCGTGAAGGCGAGCGCCGCCTCGTCCCTCCGGCCGAGCTTCAGGAGTTCCTCGCCAAGCAGCTCATGGGTGGGCTTGAGGATGCTCGGCGGCCCGAACTCGAACGGCAGCGCGTCTTCGGCGGCGGCGGCCGCCTGCAGGATGCGGATGCCTTCGGCCGCCCGGCCGTCGGCAATCGCCAGCAGGCCGCGCAACTCGTCGGCGGCGATGCGGTCCTGGTCGCCGGAGACGGCCGTGGAAACGAGCGCGCGGGCCGGCGCCGGGTCTCCGGTCCTCAGCGCCGCGAACGCATTGACCCAGTCGTAGCCGAACTTCAGCCGCGCGGCGCGCTCGTCACCGGCAGCCGCCGGGCTCCAGGTCCATCGGGTGGCCAGGTCCCAGTCCTCCGTGTCCAGAATCTGCCTCGCCCGCATCGATACGAAGTAGCCCTGTTCGCTCGGGTTGGGCTCGGCCGTCATTCGCGCGTGACAGAGCTCCATGAGCGCCGTCGCTTCAGGGACCCGATCGAGCATCAGGTAACCGTACTGCAGCCACGACGAGTAGTGGCCGCAGACGTTTGCCCGCTGGCCTCGCGCGATGAAGTCGGCGTCCTGCGTGTCGCGTGCCCGGATGTTGGCCGCCACGACGTCGTCCCACATGCCCGTGGCCACGAAGATGTGCGTGGTCATGTGCTGTGCGTGCGCGGCGCGCGGGGCGATTTCCGAGTACTTGCGCGCGGCCGGCAGGCCGAGTGGGGCGTGGATGGGATCGTCGAAGGCGTGAATCAGGTAGTGCGCGGCGCCGGGATGGTCCTGGTTTGCGTCGAAGACCGGCTGGGCAACGGCCGCCGCGCGCATGTAGGTGCCGAAGTCGCGCACGCCGTCACGGCTGCCGAGGATGGCGAGGGCGTGGAACGCCCGGGCCTCCATGTCGTCGGGGAACCGATCCTGCAGCTGTGCCATCGCGCGCATGTAGGCCTGGTCGCGCGCGCGCTTGGTGCCCTCGCCGTACAACGTCTCGACGGCGGAGAGGTACATCTTCTCGCGCTCGGTTGGAGCTTTGGCGGCTCGGGCCTCGGGCGTCTCGGCCAGCCGCCCAAGGGCGGCGAGCGCGGCGTCACGGTCCTGCTGCTGCCACAAGGGGTGGTTGTAGGTCATCGCCTCGCCCCAGTAGGCCAGCGCGAAGGCCGGGTCGGCGGTCTGTGCTTCGCGGAACGCCTCGGCAGCGGCGTCGAATTCGAAGCTGTGGAGGAGCAGGACGCCGCGCGCGAAGGGCTCCTGGGCCGCCGCGCCGCCCGAATTCGGAAAGCTGAGGCTGCCGAGGCCGTCGATGTGCGTGAGGCCGGGCGAGGCCGACGGGGAAGGGGCAGGCGCGCAGGCCGCGGCGGCGGCGAGCAGTACGGCGAGCGTGACACGGCGTGCGAACATCGGGTTCTCCCTCGGCGACCAGCTCATGGAAGCTTCGATCGTAGATGGTACACGCACCGCGGCCGATCGTGCGCCAGGCGCCGGCGCGGCCGCCCCGCGTATACTCTCGGATCGAAGGGGGGCACGCATGACGACGAAGCGGTTGATTGGCACGGTGTGGGTGGTCGTGCTCGCGGGTATTGGTCTTGGGGGCTGCCAGGCGGCGGCGCCGGCGCCCGAACCGGGCAGCGAGATGGCGGCGGCAGCCTCGAACGCCGTCAGTTCCGCCGTCCGGCAGGCCTGGCAGTCGGCGCGCCAGAACATCGCCGAGTCTGCCGACGTGATGGCCGAAGCGGATTACGGCTTCCGCCCGGTCGATACGGTCCGCACGTTCGGGCAGATCCTCACGCACCTGGCCGGCGCCAACTACGTGTTCTGCTCGGCGGCCAGGGGCGAGGAGCCGCCGCACGCCGAGGAAGCTTTTGAAGAGACGGTGACGAGCCGCGACGAGATCATCCGCGTGCTTGGCGAGTCGCTCGCCTACTGCGATGCGGCCTACGAGGCGGCAACCGATTCGTCGCTCGCCGAGACGGTCGCCCAGCCCTTCGGGGGCGGTGACGGCCCGCGGGCCGCGGTGCTCATCGGCAACATCGGCCACTTCAACGAGCACTACGGCAACCTCGTGACCTACTTCCGCATCAAGGGCCTCGTGCCGCCCTCGTCGCGGCCGCGGTAACGACGCCGCTCGCATGGCCGCCGCGGATCAAGTCGATCGCGCGCTTGCCGCGCTCGTATCGAAACTCGGCTCGCGCGCAACGGCCGGGCACGCCGCGCGCGATCACCACAGCCGCGGCGAGTCCTATCACCCGGCCGCGCTCCCCGACATCGTCTGCTTCCCTGAGACGACGGAGGAAGTGCAGGCCGTTCTGCAGGTGAGCGCGGAGACCGGATTGCCGGTGGTGCCGTTTGGCGCCGGTAGCTCGCTCGAGGGCCATGTCAACGCGACGCACGGTGGAATCTCCGTCGATCTCCGCGGGATGAACCGCGTGCTCCGCGTCAGCGCCGAGGATCTCGACGCGACGGTCGAGGCCGGCGTGCTGCGATCGCAGCTCGGCAAGGCGCTCGAAAATACAGGTCTCGCGTTCTTCATCGATCCGGGCGCGGACTGCACCATCGGCGGCATGGTGTCGACGCGTGCCTCCGGCACGACGGCGGTCCGCTACGGCACGATGCGCGAGAACGTGCTCGGACTCACCGTGGTGCTGGCCGACGGCACGGTGATTCGCACCGGCACGCGGGCGCGCAAGTCGGCGGCCGGCTACGACCTCACGCGGCTCTTCGTGGGCGCCGAGGGCACGCTCGGCGTCGTGACGGAGGTCACCCTCCGGCTGCACCCGCTGCCGGAGGCCGTTTCGGCCGCCGTCTGTTCGTTCGAGACGCTCGCAGGCGCCGTCGAAACGGTCATCGAGACGATGCAGGCCGCGGTGGCCGTGGCTCGCATCGAGCTCGTCGATCCGGTCCAGATGGATGCCATCAACCGGTATTCGAAGACCAGCTACCGGGTGGCGCCGACGCTCTTCTTCGAATTCCACGGCTCGACCGAGGCGCAGGTGGCCGGAGAAGCGGCGTTCGTCCAGGAGCTCGCGCGCGAGCACGGCGGCGGTGGCTTCGAGTGGGCCGTCCGTCCCGAGGAGCGCGCGAGGCTCTGGAAAGCGCGTCACGACGCCTACTATGCCGCGCTCGCGCTCCGGCCGGGTTCGCAGGCCCTCATCACCGACGTGTGCGTGCCCATCTCGAGGCTGGCTGACTGCATCCTGCAAACGCAGGCCGATAGCGAGACGGCGTCGTTCCCGGCGCCGCTCATCGGGCATGTCGGCGACGGCAATTTCCACGTCGTGTACGTGCTGGACCCGTCGCAGCCGGCCGAGCTCGCCGAGGCCAGGCGCCTGGCGGACCGGATGGTGACGCGCGCCCTGGCCATGGACGGAACCTGCACGGGCGAGCACGGCGTGGGCCTGGGCAAGCAGAAGTACCTCGAGGCCGAACACGGCGCCGCACTCGGCGTCATGCGCGCGATCAAGCGCGCGCTCGATCCTGACAACCGGATGAACCCGGGGAAGACCATCCCGCTCGAGGCCTGACGTCATGCGCATCGCCCTGATTCAGCAGCACGCCACACGCGACCGCGACGAGAACCTGGCGAGAGCTGTTGCCTCGACGAGACAGGCCGCGCGGGACGGCGCCGGTCTCGTCGCGTTCGCCGAGCTGGCCTTCACGCCCTTCTACCCGCAGCACCCCGCCTCGGGCGACGTCGGTCGGCTGGCCGAGCCTGTGCCCGGACCGACGACGGACGTCTTCACGGCGCTCGCCCGTGAGCTCGGCATTGTGATCGTCCCGAACGTCTTCGAGCGGGAGGGTGACGCCACCTACGACACCTCGCCGGTCATCGACGCCGACGGGACACTCATGGGCCGCACGCGCATGGTCCACGTGCCCGAATACCCGTGCTTCCACGAACAGCAGTACTACACGCCGGGCGATCTCGGCGCGCCGGTGTTCGAGACGAAGGCAGGCCGCGTTGGGGTTGCGATCTGCTACGACAGGCATTTCCCCGAGTACATGCGGGCCCTTGGCCTGAAGGGCGCCGAGTTGGTGGTCGTGCCGCAGGCGGGCCTCGCCGACGAGTGGGCGCCCGGCTTCTTCGAGGCCGAGCTTGCCGTGCCGGCCTTCCAGAACGGCTATTTCGTGGCGCTCTGCAATCGTGTCGGCGTCGAGGAGGCGCTCACGTTTGCGGGCGAGTCGTTCGTGTGCGGGCCGGACGGGTCGGTGCGCGCCCGGGCACCGCGGGGCGAGGACGCCGTGCTGCTGGCGGATCTCGATCTGTCCGAGACTGAAAAGAGCCACGGCCGGCGGACCCTCATGAAGGACCGCCGGCCGGAGCTTTACGGCGACTGGATCTGCCGGCAGGACTGAGGGACCGAAGTCGTCCGGCCCTCGTTGCCGGCGCGACTTACTTCGCGATCTCGACGCGCGTCGCCTGCGCCGTCGCTGCCGTGATCATCACGCCGCGGACCTTCAGCGTCGGGCTCGTCGCGCCGAGCGCCAGCACTGCCGCGCAGCTGGTCTTCTTGAACTCCGTGGAGCTCGTCGTCGAGAAGGTGATGCTGCCGATCGTGAACGTCAGCGCCGGACACGGCCCGGAGATCGGCCCGACAACCGCGCCCTCTACGTCGACGTCATCGTCTTCGCTCTCGATCGTGAGCTTCTTGGCGAGGACGGTGCCGCCCGCCTGAACCGTGCCGGAGACCTCGATCGTCTGGCCGATCTGGAGGACGGTGAAATCCAGGTTGTCACCGCGGCGTCGAACTTCGGTGGCGCCCGTCGTCGTGACCGTCGTGCCCCCGATCGCCAGCGTCAGGGCAGGTGCCGTGCCGCCGATCGACGTGAGGGTTCCCGTGAACTCCGCTTCGGTCGCGTCGTCATCGTCATCGTCGTCGGAGCCATTGACGTGAATGCGCAGGGCCTGTACGAAACCGTCACCTTGCTGGCCCTTGACTTCGACTCGCGCACCGACGATCAGGTCGGCGAACGCGCTGCCGCCAAAGAACTCGGTGGCGCCGTCCCCGCGAACTTCCCGGCCGCCGACGAAGAAGGTGAAGGCCGTCGGGCCGAACGTCGCGCCGAGCGAGCCGATCACGCCATTGACGTTCACCGGCAGGCTCGTGTTGGTGTTCTGGATGTCGATGAGGCTCGCGAGGAGCGATCCGCCGCTCGTCTGGCCTTTCACGTGCACGCGCTGGCCGATGGCGAGGTCGGCGAACGCCAGGGTCTGGCTGCCCATCAGCACGCGTGTGTTGATATCGGTCATGACCGTGCGGCCGGCGACGACCAGCGAGCCCGGCGCCGTCGTTGGTGGCAGGGATTCGACCCGGCCCTCCACCTGTTCCTCGTTGCCGCTGCTGCGCCTCTCGGCCTCGAGTGAGAGCGATGACCCTGTGAGCTGCAGCGTGAGCTCAATCGTCTGGCCCGCCGTGACGTTCGGAATGGTGATCGTGCCGCTGATGCCGGGTCCGCTGAACTCCAGCGTGAGGGTGCCGCCGGGGACGTTCGTCAGCGTGAACTTGCCGCTGGCGTCTACCGTGGTCGAGATGGTCGTGCCGGCAATGGTGACGACGATGCTGGCCGGGCCGGCGTCGGGCCGCAGGCCCGACGTCGAGGCCGTGCCTCCGCCCGTCGTTGCACCGCCAATCGAGCCTGAGATCGTCGTGCCGGTGGAGCCCGCCGGGAACGAGGGAACAGGCGTCGGCGAGGGGCCCGACGGGCTCGAACCCGAACAGGCGCCGACGAGGAAAGCGACGGGAACGATCAACGCGAGAATGCGACGCACAAGTACCTCCGACGTGGATAGCGGCCCCGATGTGGGACCATGACATTCACAGCAAACATCGTGCCCCGACCCGTGCCTGTCTTTGCCGGGTGCGGGCGGCCCGGCGTCGATCGACGCCGGGTAAAAAAGACGTCCGCGCCCCTCCGCTACTGTGTAATTCGTTCGACGAACGTCGCGAGCACCGTGACGCCGTCGGCCATCCGCACGCCGCGGAGGCGCACCGTGGCACCCTCGGCCAGGATGTCGCACAGCGAGCCGGAGAACTTCGTCCACTCGTTCACCAGGATTGCGTTGGCGCCCACGACGAACCGGACCTCCGTGTCAGTGGCGCTCAGGAGCGAAAGCGGGCCCTCGGCCGCGACGTCGAGGTCCGCCCGGCTGAGGTTGATCTCGGCCACATCGATCGTCGTGGCCGTCACCGCGCCAAAGAGCTCGATGACGAGGCGCGGCCGGAGAATCGAGAGCGGTAGCAGGTCGGCATTCCGGCGGACGATGGTCGCCGCCGTGGTCGACACGACGCGGCCCGTGCTGATGGTGTTCAGCACGAGATCCGGTTCGATTCCGGTCGTTGACGACAGGTAGATTTCGCCAAATTTCTCAGCGGTCGGAAATGGTCCTGAAGGCCCATCGCTCGCCGGCCACGAGCACCACGCTGGCGGCGGAGGCGGCGGTGGGGGAGGCGGCGGGGGGGGAGGCGTGTCGCCGCTGCCGCTCGAGTCACTCGGAGGTGCCGGATCGTTCAGGACGCGGCTGTTGACGTGAATGCGATTCGCAAATACGTGATCCGGACGCAGAACGCCCTTGACTTCGACCCGGACGCCGTTTGCGAGATGGCCGAACGCGCTCTCGCCGAAGAACTCCGTGCCGGCGTCACCCTTGACCGGCGTGGCGCCGACCATGAAGTGGAAGTCGGCGGCGGTGCCCCCGAAATCGCTCACGACGCCGTTGACGTTCGCCGGCTTGTCAGCTTTCGCGTTGAGGCTTCCCGCCGGAACCGGCGAGGGCGCCGCCGGATTCGCCTGCGAGCAGGCCGAGGCCAGGAGCCCAATGGACAGCACAGAGAGCAGTAGACGACGCACATATCCTCCGGATCATCGAAAGGCGCGGCTGGGTACGCCCGGAGGAAGAGCAAACCGCGTTCCGTACGCCGTGACCGGCGGCCGTAACCGCAATCGATTGGCCAGCCAGCAGATCACGTCACGTACAAAACTGGCAGCGCGCAGCGGGCCGCCCCGTGCCTACGCGTTTCGCATCAGGCTTTCAGAATTCACCCGTGCCGGGCCGGCTCCCACCTGAGGCCGATCGTGAGGATCTTCTGAATGAGGGCCGGATAGCTGTAGCCGGCACAGTCGGCCGAACGGGCGAAGTCTTCGTGCCGCGCGATCTGCGGGTTGGGGTTGGCCTCGAGGACGTAGAGGCGGCCTTCCGTATCGAGGCGTAGGTCGATGCGCGCGTAGCCGCTCAGCTCGAGCACGCGATAGACACGCCGCGAGATGTGCTGAATACGTTCCTCGGTGCCCTCTGGCATGGGGTCGGCCAGCCCGGTGAAGATACCGGCCTTCTCCTGGTACTTCGGGCTCCACTTGGCGCGCTCGGTGGCGATCCGGTGGGTGCCCTCAGCCATGCTCTCGAAGGTCATCTCGAAGGCCGGAAAGGTCTCGAGCCGGTGGTTGCCGACCACGCCACAGTACAGCTCGCGCCCGTCGATGTACTGTTCGACGATGGCGTCGGTGCCGATCGACTCGTGGATGAACTGCACGCGCTCGGCGAGCTTGTTCTCCTCGTCGACGACCGACGCCTGCGAGATGCCGATGGACGCTTCCTGTGTGAGCGACTTCACGATTACCGGAAACCCCAGCCGCTTGGGCAGGCGCGCCCGGCGGCCGCGCCGGACCACGGTGAACTCGGGCACGGGAATCCGGTGATAGTGCAGCAGCTTCTTCGAGAGCGCCTTGTCGCGCGAGAGCAGCATGCCCCGCGGATTGCAGCCGGTGTAGGGAAGCTTCAGCAGCTCGAGGTAGCTCACGACGTTCTGGTCGAAGGTGCCGACCTCGTGAAACGCCTCGAGCATGTTGAACGCGATGTGCGGCTTGAACTCGTCGTTGGCCTGGCGGATGTGCGCCAGCTCGTCCTTGACGCCGAGCACGTGCACGTCATGACGCAGCGGCTTGCTCTTGAGCGTCTTGACGACGTCGTACTCGGTGCGCCAGGGCACGGTGAGCAGGTCGTGGCCGGCCACGTTGGCCGGCGGAACCTGATAGTCGTGCATCAGCACCAGGACACGCAGTCGACGCATCGGTTCGAGACATTCTATGACAGGTGCGACGGTGTGGGAGTGCGGAGGTGCGGGAGCGCGGCAGGTGCGATGCGTGTTGCTATCGATGGAATGGATCTCGGGCCGGGACGAAACGCGCGGCCGTGGGCGATCCGTCCGGCAGGATCTGGCGCAGGTACCAGTCGATGCCGCGTTCGCGGCGCCAGTCGCGGGGATAGCCGAGCGACACTTCTTCATAGCGCACGCCGAACCGCACGAGCGTCGTGCGCAGATGCAGATGACCGGACACCACCGCGCGCGCGCCGAAGCGCGTGGCCCAGTCTTCGGTGCGCGATGTCCCGCACCAGATCGAGAAGCGGGGGATGCGAGGCGGTCGGGCGAGGTCGTAGCGGAGGGGCCAGTGGTTGACGAGCACCGTGCGCGTGCCGGCCGGCAGTCCCGTCAGCCGCGATTCGGTGATGGCGCAGCGGTCCGCGCACCAGGCGGCACGGTTGGCGTACGGATGCGGGTCGAGCAGCCGCTCGTCGCTGCAGAGAACGCCGGCCTCGCGCGCCCACCGCACCGCGTCGGCGGCCGCGATGTCGGGCGGCCGGAACGTGTAGTCGTACAGCAGAAACATCGGCACGACCACGGTTCGAGGCTCGCCGGGAAACTCCGGGTACGGGTCTTCGGGCGTCGTCACGCCACGGGCCTGGCAGATCGCGACGAGCTCGCCGTAGCGGTCGAGGCCGCGGCCACCGTCCTGATGGTTCGAAGAGACCCAGAGGTCGTGGTTGCCCGGCGCCCACACGACGTGAGCGAAGCGGGGGACCAGCGTGTCGAGCGCAAGGCGCAGGTGATCGGGCGAGTGGCCGACATCGCCAGCCACGATCAGCCAGTCCTGCGGGTATTGGCCGATGTCGCCGAGGGCCTCACGGTTGGACGGGTGCGACAGGTGCAGGTCGCTGATGGCGAAGAGGCGGGGACCGGGCACGGTACCTGGCGGGTTGCGCCGGCTGCTATCCACCGGTGCTCGCGGTGAACGGATGGAACGTGACCAGGGGCGCCCGGCCGTCGGCGGTGGCCGTGGCGACGGCCACGAGGTGGCCGGGTGTCGGACGTGCCAGCGCGAACGACCACCGCTCGTCCGTGCCGGCAAGGGATCCGAGGAACGCGACGCGCGCGCCCGCCTTGCCGTCGAGGCTGAAGGCGATCTCGGCGAGCGGCACGGCAATGCCGAGCCCTCGCGCCTTGAGATACGCCTCCTTGAGGGTCCAGTACACGAGGAAGCGGCCGTGCCAGAGGGCGCCCTGCGCGCGAATGTCCTCGACTTCGGCTGGCGCGCAGTAGCGAGAGACGATGC
Source organism: uncultured Acidobacteriota bacterium (assembly GCA_963752045.1). GTDB lineage: Bacteria > Acidobacteriota > Vicinamibacteria > Vicinamibacterales > SCN-69-37 > DATKDF01. Next base: position 22,133 of record CAVVWN010000010.1, read on the forward strand.
CGGGCTCGGAGGCACGCCGGTCCAGGTGCTCGACGTCCACGCCGACATCCCGGCCGAACGCGAGCGCGCACACGACGAGCCCGCCGCTGTGCGCGAGATTGAAGCGGAGCGCGGTTGCCGGATGGGAGATCTCCGGTCTGCCGTGCGGACCTTCCTGCCAGGTCCACGCGCCGGGAGCGCAGCCGAGCGCACCTCCGACAAGGAGCCTGGCCATGGCCCGGCCCAGCAGGAACATGTGTCGGTCCACGTCGTGCCTGAAGCGGTCGTGGCGCGTGCGCTCGGTGGGGTCGAGCAGCGCCAGCGCGTGCGTCGCGAGCGCCGGCTGCTCAGTCAAGACGTCCGTACCGGCGTAGTACACGCGCACCTCTCCTGCGGGCAGCGGTGACGCAGGCGTCGGCATTGCGATAGTATGGCCCGGCTTCTGACGGACCGCATCACATCTCATGCCTGCAGCGTGTCTCTTTCCCGGCCAGGGCTCCCAGTCGAAAGGCATGGGCGCCGAGTTGTTCGACCGATTCCCCGACTGGACGGCCGAGGCCGACGTGATACTCGGCTATTCGATTCGCGAACTGTGCGTCGACGACCCGCGAGGCGAGCTCGGGCTCACCCAGTTCACGCAACCGGCGCTCTTCGTCGTCAGTGCGCTGACGTATCGGGCGCGGCAGGAGGACGGGGCTCCGCTACCCGACTTTCTCGCCGGCCACAGCCTGGGCGAATACAACGCGCTTCTGGCGGCGTCGGTCTTCGATTTTCCGACGGGTCTCAGACTCGTTCGCGAGCGAGGCGCGCTCATGGGCCGCGTGCGCGGCGGCGGCATGGCTGCCGTCGTCGGCATGGAGCCGTCGCGGATCGAGAGCATGCTTCAGGAGAGCGACGAGGGCCGACGGCTCGACGTGGCCAACTTCAATTCCTTCGACCAGACCGTGATCGCCGGGCCGAAAGACGACCTCGAGGCCGTCAAGCCCGCCTTCGAAGCCGCCGGCGTCCGCGCGTACATCATGCTCAACGTCAGCGCCCCGTTCCATTCGCGCTACATGCAGGCGGCGATGTCCGAGTTTGACGCCACGCTCGGCGCCGTCACGCTGGCTGCGCCCGAGATCCCGGTGATCTCGAACGTGGAGGCCAGGCCCTACGCGGCCGACCGCGTGCGGGAAACGCTTGGGCGGCAGATAGGCCGTTCGGTCCGCTGGCTCGACTCGATCCTGTATCTCATGGATGCCGGCGTGGAGGACTTCCAGGAAGTGGGACCCGGCAGCGTGCTGCGCAAGCTCGTGGCGCAGATCAGGAAGAAGCGGGCGGGCTGACGAGCGGCCCGCCCGGACCGTCGGATCTCCGAACCCTCAGCGCGCCCGCAGGCGGATCGCGCCGTTCACCGTCTCGAGCCGAACGCGCGCGCCGCCAGGTCCCAGCCGGCCCTCGACCCGTCGCCGCGACTCCTCGCTCGTGTCGAGGCCCAGGTCTCCGGTCGAGATCGACCCGTTTGTGACGCGCGCCGAGATGTCCGCACCGGCATCGCGCGGCAGCGCCACCGTGATCTGCCCGTTGACCGTTTCGCAGCTCACGCCCTGATCGCCGAGCGCGGCAAACTCCAGCGAGATGGCCCCGTTTGTGGCCGCCACCGACGCGCCGTTGCCGAGGCCGGTGCCCTCGATTCGGCCGTTGGTCGCGTCAATGCGGAGCTCGCCGGCGATGTTCTCGACGCGGATGTCGCCGTTGGTCGTTTCGAGCCGCACGTTCGCCCACGCCGGAAGCGTGACCGTGTAGTTGACGAGACGATTGACGCCCAGGCTCATGCCCGTGGCCTTGCTGTCGAGCCTGACGCGACTCTCCGAGGCGGTCTCGCGGATCTCGAACTCCTCGAGCAACTCCCGGGCCCGCTCTTCGGTGGAGGCCTTGACGATGCGTTCGGCCACGACGTCCATGGTGTCGCCTTCACCGGCGGTGACCGTGATCGTGCCATTCGTGTTGAGAATCTCCACCGTCGCTCCGGGCGCGAGCTCGTAGCTCTTCGTCCACTGGTTGCGGGCTTCTTCCTGGGCCATCAGGTTGATGCCGCATGCCGTCGAGGACAGAAGGGCTGCCGTGAACGCGGCCAGGAGGACCGTGGAACGTGGGGATTTACAGAAGGTCTGCATGTGGGATACATACGGCCGCAAGCCGCCTGGAGTTCGCCGGGCCGACGGGCGAAACGGAGCGGCCCCGGGGGCGGATTCGGCGGAGGGTGGACATGGCGGTGCGTGCGAAGACGGTGGTGCTCGCAGCGGTGGGACTCGGCCTGGCCCTTCTCATCGGGTTCGTGATGTCGGTCGGCTGGGAGGTCGTGCTCGGCCCGAAGGCCAGGCCTGTGACGGACCGGACCTTCGAAGTGACGCAGGCGAGGCTCGCTCGCGGCCAATACCTCGTCGAGGGGCCGGCCCACTGCTTCCATTGCCACACCGAGCACGACTTCAGCGACCCGACCTACCCCATCGTGCAGGAGAAGAAGGGCGCCGGCTGGGAGTTGCCGATTCCGGAGCTCGGGCGGGTTTACAGCCGCAACATCACGTCCGATCCCGAGACGGGCATCGGCAACTGGACCGACGATGAGATTGCCCGCGCGATTCGCGAAGGCGTGAGCCGCGACGGCTCGGCGCTCTTTCCCGTGATGCCGTACCCCGTGTTCGCCCGCCTCGACGAGGAGGATCTGGCATCGATCGTCGTTTATCTACGGAGCCTGCCACCAGTGAAGAACCTCGTGCCGCGGAGCGAGTACGTCTTCCCCCTGAATTTCATCATCAACACGATTCCCGAGCCGCTCGAGGAGCCCGTTCGCTCGCACCCGTCGAGCACGCCGGCCGAGCGCGGCGCTTATCTCGCCGGCATTGCCGATTGTCACGGGTGCCATACACCCATTGACGAGCAGGGCACCCCGCTTCCAGGCATGGACTTCGGTGGCGGGGCGGTTTTCCACGATCCGGGGCAGGGCGGGCGCGCGCTCGTCAGCATGAACATCACGCCCGATGCGTCGGGCATTCCGCATTACGACGCGGACCTCTTCCTTCAGGTCATCCGGGAGGGCCGGCTGCCGGGCAGGACCCTGAATCACATCATGCCGTTCGAGTTCTTCCGCAACATGACCGATGACGACCTTCGGGACATCTTCGCGTATCTCGAGACGCTCACCCCGGTGCAGCACCGCGTGAGCAATACCGACCCGCCCACGCCATGCGCGAGGTGCGGCCAGACCCACGGGCTCGGGGAACTCAACGCGGCTGCGACGGCTGTGGGCAGGTAGTCTCAGCGCCTATTTGAGTCCGGCCTCGAGATGCCGCAGCATCACCATCCGATGCGCCACTTGGTGGTCCGAGAGCACGCGCCGCTCACCTGACGCCGGCGCGGGGTCCCGGGCAAAGAGTGGCAGGGAGTCGGCTTCCCGGCGCCTGGCTTCCCGATACGCGGCAAGGTCCACCAGCCTGGCCGCAGGATTGGCGCTAGCGCCGGCTTCGGATGGTGTGCGTGTCATGGCGTCCTCCAGCCCGGCCCTGTTCCCGGCCGACGCCACCAGTGTGGGACCGGGGTCTGACAGGGCAGGTCACGGGCGGAGGCGGCTGGCGTAGCGAAGGTCAGGCGAAGCTCGCCGTCGCGCCGCCGCCGGAAACTGCGATACTTTGACGCTGCATGCTCGAGCAGATTCCCCGCGACGTGGCCTACCTCGGCCTGCTTTTTGGCTTGTTCGTGGTGCCGCGTTTCCTGCAGCGGTACCGCATCCCCACGGCCGTCACCGCCCTGACGTTCGGCGCCGTGGCCGGCATCGGTTTCGGCTTTCTCGAGGACGACCCCACCGTGTCGGTGGTGTCGACGCTCGGCATCGTGGCGCTCTTTCTCTTTGCCGGGCTCGACGTCCGCGTCCAGGAGCTCCAGCGCGAGCGCCGCGTCCTCATCGAGCACGTCGTGCTGCGGTTGGCGGCGCTCGGGTTGTCGATGCTTGTCCTGTCGTGGGTGTTCGGCCTCGGGCCGCGGGCGAGCGCGCTCGTGGCTCTGGCGCTGCTCACGCCCTCGACCGGCTTCATTCTCGACTCGCTCAACCGCTGGGGTCTCACGCCGGCTGAGCAGTTCTGGATTCGCTCCAAGGCCATTGCCACCGAGCTTGTCGCCCTTGCGGTCCTGTTCGTCGTGCTCCAGTCGACGAGCTCGGCCCGCCTGAGCCTGTCGGCGCTGGCGATTGTCGCGATGATTGCGGTGCTGCCGCTGGTGTTCCGCTGGCTGGCGAGGGCCGTCATCCCACACGCACCGAACTCTGAGTTCGGGTTCCTGCTGATGGTGGCAGCCGCCTGCGCCATCATCACGCGCCAGCTCGGCGTGTACTACCTCGTCGGGGCGTTCGCCGTCGGCATGGCGGCCCAGGAGTTCCGCCGCAGGCTTTCGATTGCAGCGTCGGAGCGGATGTTCGGCGCGGTCGAGGCGTTCGCGGCCCTGTTCGTGCCGTTCTACTTCTTCCACGCCGGACTTGGCCTCGAACGCGAGGACCTCGCGCTCTCGGCTATCGGGCTCGGCCTGGCCTTCACGGCCGTGGCGATTCCATTCAGGCTGGGCCTGACCGTGTTGCACCGGCGCTGGCGGCTCCGGGAGAGCGTGCAGGAAAGCCTCCGGGTCGGCGTCCCCATGCTGCCGACGACGGTGTTCACGCTCGTGCTGGCCGAGATCCTGCGCGAGCGCTTCGAGATCGCGCCGGCCATCTTCGGCGGCCTCATCGTGTACACGTTCATCAATACGGTGATTCCGGCCTTCGTCATGCGCGGCGCGCCGGCGGTCACCGAGTTCCGCGACGACATCCTGCTCGTCGAGCACGAAGCGGCACCTGGAGACGGGCAGGGACTCGCGTGAGCCACCGTGGAGAACGTCGAGGGCCTGGAGGGGGCAACCGTGGAGATCGTGGAGAGCGTGGAGGATCTGCATGGGACAACCGTGGAGGGCGTGGAGACCGTGGAGGATCTTCATGGGTCACCGGGGCCGCGGGCGGAGCCCGCGGGGCCATCGGCCTTCGCCCGATGCGGCCGGGCATCGACGAGCCGCCCGCCTGAAAGAAAGATGACCGACCTCCGGGCGGTTCGTCGATGCCCGACCGCATCGGGCGAGACCCCGGTGACCGCAGCACCTTCCTCAAATGCGCGACGACCTCCGTGTCTCCTCACTCGGTGGCGCCACGGTCTCCAGGACCTCCACGTCGAATCGAGGGCCTCGTCATGCGCCGGACTGGCCTCCTTGTCTTCCCGATGAGTTGCTCCATAGTCTCCACTGTCTCCACGGTCCATCGAGTCTAAAGAGGAGGAACGTGCAATGAAGCGTGTCTGGCTCTCGATGATGTGCGCGCTCGTGGCCACACCGGCCTGGGCGACCTGGTCGGTGATCGCGCTCGATCAGCGGACGGGAACGGTCGTGATCGCGTCGGCGACCTGCGTGGCCGGTGGCGCTCTGACACGGTTCGGCGGGTCGAATCCCAACGGACTCATGGGCATCCAGGCCATCGTCGTCCCTGGCGTTGGCGTGGCGGCGGCGCAGGCCGGCGTGGACCAGACCCGCCAGAATCAGATGCTGATCTACCGGGAGTTGCAGAAGGGCACGCCGCCCTCGGCGATCATCGAGTTGCTCAAGACGGACCCCCGCATCGAGAGCCGGCAGTTCGGCATCCTCGACGTCGAGGGCCGCATGGCCGGGTTTTCCGGTTCCGGCAATGGCGCCGTGTCGCTCCACCAGTTCGGGCAGGTGGACGGCCAGCCCATCTTCTATTCGATTCAGGGCAACATCCTCAGGAGCGAGGCGGTCGTTCACGAAGCCGTCAGGGCCCTCACCGCCGCTTCCGGGAGTCTCACCGACCGGGTGATGGCCGCGATGGAGGCAGCCGACAGAGAGGGCGGCGACTCCCGCTGCTCGTGCGACAACCCCCGCAACCCGCCGGTGGCCGCCACGGTCTGTACGAGCAAGACGGCGCACGTGGCCTACATCCTCCGCGCCGAAAAGAGCGACCCGGTGGGCGAGTCACACAACGACGGCAAGTACGCGTTCTTCCTGAGCGTGACCGACCAGGACATCACGGCCGCCGAGGATGCCAATCCCGTGAAGACCCTGCGGATGCGCTACGACGCGGTGATGAAAGCCGGAGGCTGATTCGAAGGCGGCTACTGGTTGGCGACGATGATGATGGCGCCGATGACGACCAGCGCCAGGATCGCCGCAAGCGTGATCTTCAGCCAGCTCAGCGGGTACTTGCCGGCGATGCGCCCGGTGGATCCGTTGACCACCACCTGGAACGCGCGGGCGCCGTAGTTGTAGCTCAGCAGCCACACGGGCACCAGAATGTGCTTGAAGGTGCGGTCGGAATATCGGGGATCGATCTGCAGATTGCGGTACGTGTCGCCGGGAACCGCGGCGGCGCATAGCCCTCTCAGCGTGTCGTTCATCTGATCTTCGGACCGCCTGGCCGCGTCGAAGAGCACAACCTGGTAGTGCTCGACGACGTGGCCCGAGAGAAAGGCCGTGTCGTAGGGCACCAGGTCGGTCGTGGGAAACGGCTCGACCTGGCGAAGCAGGTCGAGCCGGACCCCATGCGTGCCCGGGACGAGCTCGTCGTCGAACGCGTGGTCGATGGCGCCGGCCGCCGGCACCCAGCGCACGCGGCGCTCCTGGCGGACGACGCGCCGTCCTTTCGAGTCGCGGCCTTCGACGTTGACGTAGTAGTAGTGCCCGGCTTCGGCCGTCCACGGGCAGTGGACCTTGGCGTCGAACGTCCAGTAGGGCACGTACAGGCTCTTGACGGTGTCGACGAGCGACGAGACGGCGAGCTTGCCCGGCGCGAACCAGCGGCTGCGCCACCAGCGCCGGATGTCGTCGCGCACGCGGCTCGTGTCGATCCGGAAGGGCAGCACGCTCTGCGGCCGGATGGGTGACTTGATCTCGCTGTAGTCGACGAGTGCGGGCGAGCCGCAGAACTCGCAGTTCTGGCCGACCCGCGTCGGGTCGTACACCATGACGGCGCGGCAGCTCTGGCACTGCACCGACCGCCGCTCGGTGAGCCAGCCCCGCTCGTCCTCGGGCATGTCGCGGAGCGCCTGCACCAGGTCGAGCTCGCGGGCCTTGCCGGTCTCGCGGTCGATCGCGTACGGAGATTCCGTCCCGCAGAACGGGCAGACCAGGGCCTGCTTGGCGGGGTTCCACTCGGCCTGCGCGCCGCAGGCCGGGCACTCGTGTTTCTCGAGGGCGGAGATCTCGCTGGACATTGGGACCGCTCGTTTGATGGCCGGCTGAAGCCGGCCGCTCCTGCCGCGCCGCTACGCGTGATGACCGGCTTCGAAACCGACGGAGGGGCGGGCCTCAGCCCGCCCGCTCAGTGCGCCAGGTACTCGTTGAGCGCGGCGCGTGTGACCCGCCAGGCCGAGCCGATCTTCTTGCCCTTGAGCTCGCCCGATTCGAGCACGCTCACGACGTCGGTTTCCGAGACGCCCAGCGCCTGTGCGGCATCGGCCGGCGTCAGCAGCTCGGGCAGGCTCGCGCCCCCGGCCGCGCCCACCGGCGCGACGGTTGGCGTGGCCTGACCGCCAGAGAAGCCCTGCTGCATCATCTGCTGAGCGATACCGAAACCGACCGCCAGCTCGGCGCCCATGCCGGCCGCACCCGCGCTGCCGCCGCCCGCTTCGAAGCCCTTGCCCATCTGGTACTTCACGAACTCGTTCATGTTGCCGATGGCCGCCATGCTCGAGCGCTTGTCGATGGCCTCCTCGACTTCCGGCGGCACCGAGACGTTCTCGACGATGAAGCTCGTGATTTCCAGGCCGTACTTGGCCGACACCGCCGGGTTGATGAGCGGCAGGAGCGCCTCACCCAGTTCGGAATAGCGCGCAGCGACGTCGAGCACCGGGACTTTTGCCGTGGCCAGCGCGTCGGTGAAGATGCTGACGATGCGCGACCGCATCGTGTCGGCGAACTCGTCGAGCCGGAAATTGTGGTCCGACCCGGCCACCTCGCGCAGGAAGGTCTTCACGTCGGTGACCTTGAAATCGTAGGTGCCGAAGGCCCGCGCGCGGACGATGCCGAAGTCGGCGTCGCGCAGCATCACCGGATTCGAGGTGCCCCACTTGTTGCCCGTGAAGAGGCGCGTCGTCACGAAGTAGACGTCCGCCTTGAAGGGCGACTCGAAGCCGTACGGCCACGACTTCAGCCGCGTCAGCACCGGAATGTTGTCGGTGGTCAGCCGGTGCTTGCCGGGGCCGAACGTGTCGCCGAACTCGCCCAGGTAGACGAACTGCACGGCCTGGGACTCGCGCACGATGAGCTGCGCCCCGTTCTTGATGGCCTTGTCTTCGTCTGGAAACCTGTACGACAGCGTGTCGCGCGAGTCATCGGTCCATTCGATGATCTCGAGCAGTTCGCCCTTGATGAAGTCCATCAATCCCATGAGTGTGTCTCCTCCCGCGTGAGCCGAATCCGTCATTCATACCATGGAGACATGGAGATCTGGAGAACGCGCGCCGATTCTGCGCTGATGCCACCCTGGTCGCGGGCTTCACAGCCCGCCGGCCGCAGGCCGGATGATGGCTGGCGATGTGGGCCGGCGAGAGCGCTCGTGTCCTCGGCTTGCGTTCTCGCCGGCCCACATCGCCAGCCATCTCGGCCAGGGTGGCCAATCGCCGCAGGTGACGCCTCCATGCCTACGTGGGCTCCATGGTGTCTGCCCGGGCGATCACTGTCGCTGCTTGAGCCACCTGGCGAGTGCGTGCACGCCGGCGCCGATGAGGCCGGCGCTCGACGCGTCGCGGTACCAGATCTCGTCGGCTTCGAAGGCATCGAAGGCGGCATGGGTCTCCCGCCTGGCGCGCGCGAGGTTCAGGGGCAGGGCGGGGTCGACCGCCGCGCCGGCCGGCCCTACCTCCTGTAGCTCGGCGATGAGGTCGCCCGCCTGCCGCATGTCGAGCAGCGTGAGTGGCGAGCTGCAGTGGGGGCAGGACGAGTGCGCCACCAGGTCGATCGGGCCGCCACAGTTCGAGCAGTGCACCATCTGGACGTGAGTCCGCAGGGCCTTGAGTTGTTCAGGCGTGATCGGCCGGATGAAGTTCTTCTCGCGGAGAAAATTGTAGAAGTTGGTGAGCCGGCCGTGACCGGCCGGGCACTTGAAATACTCGAACCGTATGTTGCGCTGCAGGTCGTGCGCCACGTGCATGGCCGCCCCGCACCGCGGGCAGGGCGTCCGGTCGGCGTGCGGCGTGGGCTGGGCCGCCGTGTGCTCGCCGATGAGCGTGAAGAGCCGCAACGTGGATCCCGGTGAGAGGCGCAGGCTCTCGAAGCCGTCGAACCACATGGCCTGGCAGGGCAGGCAGATGTCGATCGAGATGGGCTGCCCGTGGTGGCCCACGAGCGACTCGACCTGCATTTGCGCGGTGCAGCGAGGGCACTGCATCAGTGGTCCTCCCGCCGGTGCGCCTCGGCCTCACGCTCGAGCGCGATGTTGTCGCGGTGGGCCTTCGTCGCCGCCGTCGTCGTGGCTTTCTTCGCGGCCGCCTGCCGGATATCGGAGGAGCTCACGGCAAAGCTCGACAGCAGCCGCTCGAGGTCGACGCCACCACAGGATGGACAGGCTGGATGCGGATCCTGGCGCCGCACGAGCGCTTCGAATCGTCGCCCGCACGCCCGGCAGTGAAAGTCGAAGAGCGGCATCGATTGCAGTCTACCGCAGGCCCGTCTCTCGGGAGGCTGGCGCCGGCGCGGTCAGCGCGCCGGCGACGGCTTCAGGTACGTGTCGTACCAGGCGATGTAGCGCTCGTAGCGGTCCTTCTGGTAGCTCGGCCGGCTGATGCCATGTCCCTGGCCCGGATAGACGATGAGCTGGGTGTCGATGCCGCGCCGCCGCAGCGCCTGGTACAGCTGCTCCGAGTTCTGAATCGGCACGTTCCAGTCGCTCGCTCCGCCCATGACGAGCGTTGGCGTCGTCACGTTGTCCACCTGGAAGAAAGGCGAGAGCCTCAGCCAGAGGTCGGTGTTCCGCCACGGCAGGCCGAGCTCCTTCTCCCACTGAATCTGGTAGTGGTCGTGGCCGTAGTTGGCGGTGTAGTTGACTTCGCTCGCTCCGGAGATGGCCGCCTTGAAGCGGTTCGTCTTCGTAATCACGTAGTTGGTGAGGATGCCGCCGTAGCTCCAGCCGCCGACGCCGAGCCGATCGGGGTCGGCGACGCCCATCGCCACGACGTGGTCGACGGCGCCCATCACGTCGGTGAAGTCCTTGTTGCCCCAGTCGGCCCAGATGGCGCGGCTGAAGTCGCGGCCTCGTCCGGACGAGCCGCGCGGGTTGGCCGCGATCACGGCGTAACCCTCTGCGGCCAGGAGCTGCCACTCGAAGCTGAACGACGTCTGGAACTGCGACACGGGGCCGCCGTGAATCCTGAGGATGGCCGGCAGCTTTCGGGCCGTCTCCGCGCCGGGCGGCCGCGTGAGGAATCCGTCGATCGGGGTGCCGTCGGCGCTCGTCGAGCGGAACCGCTCGACCGTGCCGAGCCGGATGCCCGAAAGAAACGCGTCGTTCACGTGCGTGACCCGCTCGAGCTGTCCGTCGCGGATCGTGAAGACCTCAGGCGGATACGCGGCGCCGCTCTCGAGGAGCGCGATAGCGCCCGTCCGCCCGACGTCGAACCGGCCCACGTTGCGATCGCCGGCCACGATCCGGTCGATGGCGCCACCCGCGAGCGGCACGCGCGCGAGGTGCGTGTTGCCGGCGTCCTCGATGGTGAACATCACGGCCTCGCCGTCGGGCGTCGGTGTCGGGCTCGACACGTTCCGGTCGAGGCCCGGTGTCAGCACGCGCGGCGCCCCGCCGGCGACGGGGACGACGGCGATGTTGTTGGTCGCGTACCAGATGTCTTCCGGCGCGCCGCCCGCCGAGTAGACGACGAACCGTCCGTCGGGCGTGAAGGCCGGCGACGAGTCGCTGCCATCTGACGTGGTCAGCGCGCGCGGCGTGCCGCCGGGCGTGGCCGTCACGACGAAGACGTCGCTGTTCTGGTTGGCGTCGGGATCTTCCGTCCGGTTGCTCACGAACGCGATCGACCGCCCGTCGGGCGACCAGACGGGCGCGCTGTCGTCGTAGGGACCGTCTGTAAGTTGCTCGGCCTGCTTCGTGTCGAGGTCAAAGACGTACACGTGCGAGCGCAGGTCGTTCAGGTAGCCCCTGCCGTCGCGCTTGAACTGGCGGCGCGTGACCACGATGGGCTTCGGCGCCTTCGACTCGTCGGCCTTCGTCTCTGCGTCCGGATCGGGATCGGTGGCGACGACGGCCAGCCGCGTGCTGTCGGGCGACCATTCGAACGACGACACACCGCCAGGAAAGTCCGTCAGGCGAACGGCCTCGCCGCCGGCGCGCGGAAGCAGCCACACCTGGCTCTTGTCGCCGTCGCGGCTCGACACGAAGCCCAGGTGCCTGCCGTCAGGGCTCCATCGCGGCTGCGACTCGGACTTGTCGCTCGTCGTGAGGCGGAGCGCGTCGCCACCGCCGAGCGGCGTCATCCAGATGTCCGTGTCGGCGGCGTCCTTTTCGGCGTCCATCTGCGACACGGTGTAAGCGACCCACTGGCCGTCCGGACTGACGCGCGGGTCGCCCACGGACTTCACCGCGAAGATGTCATCCACGGTGAGCAGCCGGCGCTCCTGCGCGACCGGCCCGGCCGCGATGGCCAGCGCAATGACTGTTGAAAGGGCGTAGCTGAGGGCTCGGTGTGCCATGGCGTCATCCCCTGACGAGGCCATTTTGCCACGCCGGGGCTGACCGGTTCGGGCGATGACATCCAGCCGACAATCCCGCCATGGCCGGACGGCCCCGGGTGTAGGATTCGTCCTCGTGAGGGGCGCTATGCGAAAAGTTCTGGCAACCGCTGTCGTGATGCTGTTCGTGGTGGTCGTGCTGCCGGCCGAGCAGGCCGCGCGGCGTTTCGGGCTCGACGATTTCTCGCGCGTGGCAAAGGTCAGCGATCCGCAGATTGCGCCCGACGGCCGCGAGGTGGCCGTCGTGATCGCGCGGCCGGACCTCGACCTCAACCGGTGGGACACCGAGCTCTCGCTCGTCGACGTGGCGAGCGGCGCGCGGCGGGCCGTCGTGACGAACCTGGCCAGCGTGTCGAGTCCGCGCTGGTCGCCGGATGGACAGTGGCTCGCGTTCCTGGCAGCCGGCTCGACCTCGTCGGGCGCGCTGCAGATCTTCGTCGTGCCGGCCGGGGGCGGATATCCGGCCAGCCTGACGTCGGCGCCGCGCGGGGTGCAGCAGTTCACCTGGTCGCCGGACTCGCGGGTGCTGGCGTTTGCGACCCAGGACGAACCCGACGAGAGGACAGGGTTCGAGCGGCACAACCGGTCATTCGAGGTGCTGCCGAACACCAACCTCACGATGACCGAAGCCGTGCCTCCGACGCACGTGTGGATTGTGCCGGCGACCGGCGGGGAGCCGACACGTCTCACGTCCGGCGACTGGAGCGTGCCCGTTGCCCGCCCTCCCGGTCCGCCGGCCTCGGCGCTCGCATGGACTCCTGACGGCACCTCGGTCGTGTTCTCTCGCACGGGCGGTGGCCGTGGCGGGCCCGGGCGCGGCACGCCTTCCGGTGCGCGGGGCACCCCGCCGGGCGAGCGTGGCGTGGGCGAGACGCCGGAGCAGGGCCGCGGCGGTCGCGGCGGCAACGTCCAGACGGTGAGCGTACGCGACGCTGCCATCGGTCCACTCGCCGGTGTCGGCGGTTCGTTCCCGCAGTACTCGCCCGCCGGAGATGCCGTGGCCTCGATGACCGGCGGCAACGTGTCCATCGTCAGCACGAGCGACGGGCAGGTGCGCAATCTGACCGAGTCGATCGACCGGAGCCTTGCGCGCGCGTTGTGGCTGCCCGACGGGCGGGCGCTGCTTGTCGGCGGCAACGACAACGAGCGAGTGTCGCTCTGGGTGCAGCCGGTCGACGGCCCCGCGCGGAAGCTCGACATCGGCGATCTGAGCCCGACGTCGTCGTTCTACGTGGACATGATGGTGGGACGGAATGGCGCTGTCGCGTTCACGGCCAGCTCGCCGACGTCGCCGACCGAGCTGTACTACATGCCGTCGGTGGACGGACCGGTACGCAAGCTGACCGACGTGAACGCCTCGATCGCCGAGCTGCCGCTCGGCCGGGCCGAGGTCGTCGAGTGGACGAACGATGACTTCAACGAGAACGGCATCCTCACGGTGCCGCCCGACTTCGATCCGTCACGCAAGTACCCGCTGGTCCTGCTGATTCACGGCGGCCCGCGCGCGGCTTCGTTGCGCACGTTCAGCGGCGCCGCGCAACTGATGGCGGCGAAGGGATGGCTCGTCTTCCAGCCGAACTACCGGGGCAGCGACAATCTCGGGAGCGCCTATCAGGGCGCGATTCGTAACGACGCGGGCGAGGGGCCCGGACGCGACGTGATGGCCGGCATCGAGGCGCTCAAGGCCAGGGGCATCGTCGATGAGACCCGGATGGCCGTCTCGGGTTGGTCTTACGGCGGCTACATGACCACCTGGATGCTCGGCCACTACGACATCTGGAGGGCGGCGGTCACCGGCGCGTCGGTCACCAATCGGATCGATCAATCCACGATGAGCGACGGCGCCCGGAGCCGGCCGGGGAACGGCTCGCCCTGGGTGAGCGATGAGGCGATGCAGCGCGAGCTCGAGCAGTCGCCGATCACGTACGCGAAGAACATCAAGGCGCCGACGCTCATTCTGCACAACGTCGGCGACTACCGCGTGACGATCACGCAGTCGTATCAGCTCTATCACGCGCTTCTCGACAACGGCGTGGAGACCGAGTTCATCGCCTATCCGCTCTACGGCCACAACGCGCAGGATCCGGTGCACCAGCGCGACGTTCAACGGCGTTGGCTCGACTGGATCGAACGGCACTTCGCGGCGCCGGCCGCGCCAGGTGGCGCTGGGCACTAGGTGTTGGAGGGGCGGGCTTCAGCCCGCCCCGCGGTGGGCCGGCTGAAGCCGGCCCCTGGGAATACCGTGCGTACGTCGACGCACGTGGCCACCGGGGCTAGCGGGCCAGGAGCCGGTCGAGCGCCGAGGTGGCCTCGGCGACGAGCGCCGTGTTCGATTGGATGGCCGCGTCGACGAGCGCGAGCTGGTCGCGGGCCTGCTGCCAGGAGCCAGCTTCGGCGGCCTCGGTCAGCCCGGGCAGTTCCAGGTGCGCGTAGGTGTACCGAGCCGCGTACAGCAGGTGTCTGAACCACGGCCGCCCGGGGATGCCGGCCGGGTGCAGCCAGTTGCGCTCGACGCGCCGCAGCTTTTCATTGACGGCCGCGAGCGTAGCCGAGTCAACCGCGCCGGCATCGAGCGCGCGGCGCCTGGCGACATTGAACGCGCGTCCGGCCGCCTCGAACGCGTCGAGGCGCGCGCGCACCCCGTCGAGCGGGACGCGTTCGCCGAGCGCCGGCTGCGCCTCGGCCAGCGCGTCGACGAAAGTCCGGACCCCTGAGGCGTAGGCGGCGAAGTCGTACGGCACGACGTCCGCGTTGGCCAGCCGCAGCGCCAGCACGCCCCAGAGCTGCGACATCAACCGGTGATAGCCAAAGCCGGGGTCGCCGAACCGGTTCATCCAGTCATGACTGTCGTAGACCGAGTGGTACACGCCGTACGGGCCGTCGAACTGGAGCAGCACGCTTGGCACCCCGATGCGGTTGAGGAACACGGTGTGGTCGGAGCCGCTGCCAATCCGGATGTCCACGAGGCCGTTGTCGGTCACCGGCTCGGAACGGTCCTCGGCCGCCGAGGCGCGCCAGGCCTCGTACAGCGAGCGGCCGGATGGATCCGTCAGAGTCCGGCTCACGTCCACGATGAGGCCTGAGAGTGACGGGACGGCGCTCGGCTGGAAGTTCGGGCCCGAGGTCGACGAATCGACATTGAGGTAGGCCACGGCCTTCTCGGTGAGCTCGTCCGCGAAGTGCTCGCCCCACTCGGTCGACCCGGTGAGCGCATGCTCCTCGCCGTCCCAGTTGCAGACGACGATCGTGCGGCGCGGTCGGATGCCGGCCTGCTTGAGCGCGCCGAGCGCGCGCGTGAGCTCCATCTGTGAGGCCGTTCCGCTCGACGGGTCCACGCCGCCGTACACCCACGCGTCGCGGTGGTTGCCGAGCACGACCCACTCGTCGGGGAACTCCGTGCCGCGAATGCGCGCTTCGACGACGTAGTTGGGGACGATCGACGTATCGAGATCGACGTTGACGTGCACCCGGACGCGCTCGCCGCCCAGCCGGTAGGTCAACGGCAGCGCGCCGCGCCACGCCTCGGGCGCCTCGGGACCGTCCATCTGCTCGAGCAGCGGCTTCGCGTCGCGCCACGAGAGCGGCACCGCGATGATGTTCGGCAGCGACTGCGCGTCTTCGCGCCGGATGCGGCGCGTTCCCGGGAGCGAGGCCCAGCCCGGCGTGAGCGGATCACCCGGCACGATGAAGTCGTAGGTGATCGACCCGCGCTGGATGTGGCTCTCGGGGCCCCACGGGCCGTCGGGATACACCGGGCCTTTCGCGAAGCCGTCTTCGGCCGGATCCGAGTAGATGAGAATCGCGGCGGCGCCCTCGCGCTCGGCCGTGAGCGCCTTGAACCCGCGGTAGCTGTACGGGTTCGAATACCGGACGATGACGATCTTGCCCCGGACGTCGATCCCGTGCTCGCGGAGGAGGTCGTAGTCGGCCGGGTTGCCGCTGTTGGCGTAGACGAGCGGCGCCGTGACCTCGCCCGACGCGGAGAAGGCGAGCCAACCCCCCGCGACGTCCGGGTTGGCGGTATCGGGATCGACGGCGTAGGCGTCCTCACGCAGGCTGGCGCGGTACGGGACGGGCGCCACCATCTCGAGCGCGACCGTGCGCGGTGCCGACTGCAGCACGTCGTACCGCCGGATCGTGACGTCTTCCCAGCCCTGCGCTTTCCAGAGGTCCGCCAGATGCTCGGCAAGCTCGTTGTTACGTCTCGATCCGGCCGGATGCGGCTCGGAGGTGAGCATCCGATGGTGCGCGCGGGCCTCCTCGGCCGACGGAATGGCTGCGAATCGCGATTCGACGTCCCGCTCGACGGCCGACCGGGCGGGCGAATAACCGGTGAGGGGCGTGGCGGCCTGATCGCGCGCGCCGGCCACGAGCGACAACGCGGACAGCAGAACTGACGACCAGATGAGCGGTTTCTTCGTCATGCGGCACCCCACCAGCCCGGATTCTATCGTGCGGCGGCGCGTGCACGCTCTGGGTGCAGTCGGGGAAGAGGCGACCGGCTACAGCACGACGACCGCGGCGGCCCATCCCGCCGGGTCGGCATCGGCGCGGAACACGCGCTCGAGATCGACCACGACCGTGTCGGCCGCTCTCCGGATGGCCAGCCGATCCATGTTCCGTGTCGATCGTCCGGTGATGTAGGTTCCGTCGGGCCGGTACTGTGAATCGTGTTTGGAGCACTGGAAGCGGCCGTCGCGCGCGAGCCACTTGACGGCGGCGTTCTGGTGCGGGCAAGTCTGGTCGAGCGCGAAGACCTGGCCCGCTGCGCGCACGAGGATGACGGCGACCGACCGGTCGATCGACACGCCGTCGCTCGCGGGAATGGGATAGCTCTTCTCGCGCGACGTGCCGCGCCCTTCGACGACGGTTACCGGCAGGCCGGCGAGCGACGGGTCGAGGCCGGAAGCGGCGAGGGCGGCCGCAAGGCAGCCTGCTCCGGCGTGCCCGAAGAAACGACGCCGCGTGACGAATTGGTCAGACATTGGGCAGCGCAGCCCCCATGAGCGTCGTGAACGTCCAGAGCAGGAGGCTCAGGATGGCGGTGACCCGGAGCGTGGACCAGGCGCCGGCAGCGCCGCGGGAGGCAGCCCGCGTGGCCTGCAGCATCACCCGGCCGTTGACGAGCAGCAGCGCGAGGCCCGTCATCTTCGTGTAGAACGCCCATGACACCAAGTAGGTTTCCACGTCGGCCGCCCAGAGCATCAGGCCGCTCGCGATCACGACGGCGAGACTCGCCATGACGGTTCGGTGGCTGGCGACGAGGCCGGCGAGCGCCGCCGCGCGCGTCTCTTCGGCGCCTGCCGCTCCCAGCACCGCCCGGTCGGTGACGATCGCCCGGCCGGCGCCGACGACGAGGCCTCCCACGTGAGCAAAACCGACGGCCGTGCGGATGGCGGCCGAGTTGGCGAAGAGCGACGCCCATGGCGCCGTGAGCTGTGCCAGCAGACCATCCATGCGCGTCACCAGCCGAAGAGCATCAGCAGGTAGCCGGTCGTCGCGAGGCTGATCGCGGTGAAGGCCATGGCCCGATGCGCGCTCCGCGATCCCCCGCCGTCATCGTCGGGCCCGAGCGCGGCGGTCGCGAGGAAGCCGGCGTCGGAGGCGAGCATCAACAGGCCGTGGGCGAGCCGCAGTCCGCGCTTGTGGGGATCCTTGCGTGCTTCGATCAGGTTCCAGACGCCCGTGACCGTGTTCACGGCGAAGAGTCCCGCGATGGTTCCCGCCACAACCAGGTGCGCATCACGCTTGCCAGACGTCGCATCGGAGTAGAGCGACTGGCCGATGATGGCCTGGGTCGCAAAGAGTGGCAACGTGGCAAAGCTCGCGATGCGGTGAATCCTGGCACGCGTGCGGTAGCCGTCGCTGTATTCGAACGGCAGGACGCGCGGTTGCTGGTCGGCTGGTGGCAGGTCAATGGGCTCCAGCGAGACTGACGGGGTGAGATCGATGCTCAGGTTTCCGACCGTGAGCGACGCGGGCCTGGAGGCCTCATCTGAGGTGATGAACTCCACGTGGAACGTGCGCGCAGGCAGGCCTGCTGCCCGTGCCGGCGCGACGAGCGCCGGTGCGGTGGAGAGGCCCAGCACGACGAGTGCGAGGGTGGCTGTTGCTGGGAACCGGCACATGGCGTGACCTCGTTTCCTGGATGAGTCCCATGAATGTACCGCAAGTCCCGTTCCAGATGCCTGTCGCGAAGGGTTGGCGCGCGCGACGGGTTCCGTTCCCGAACTGGAGCCGGCTGCGGGTAGAGTGGGCCTGCATGTCTTCGGACACCAGAGCGTTGAAACCGGGTTTGCTGCGTGCCGCGGCACTGGGCCTCTTCGTGCTCGCCGCAGGCGCCGCGTGTGCAGCCCGTCCGGAGGCGCCGCTCGTGCTCGTCTCCTTCGACGGTTTCCGGTGGGACTACGCCGCCAGGACCGAGACGCCGAACTTCGATCGGCTGGCCCGGACCGGCGTCAGCGCGGAACGACTGATTCCGGTCTTCCCGAGCAAGACCTTTCCTGGTCACTACTCGGTGGCCACGGGTCTCTATCCGGGCCACCACGGCATCATCTCGAACAACATGCGCGACCCCGGGTGGCCGGAGGCCTTCCGGCTGGCGGCGCGCGAGGAAGTGCAGAACGGCAGATGGTGGGGAGGGGAGCCCGTCTGGGTGACCGCCGCACGGGCCGGCTTGAAGACGGGCGTCTACTTCTGGCCGGGTTCGGAAGCGCCCGTGCGCGGCGTGCGTCCGGACTGGTGGTTTGCGCTACGACGCGGACGTGCCGTGGGACGCGCGCGTCGAGGCGGCGCTCGAATGGCTGACACGGCCGCCGGCCGAGCGCGCGTCGTTCGCCGCGCTCTACTTCGAGGAACCGAACGATGCCGGCCATGCCCACGGCCCGGATGCACCCGAAACGGTCGAGGCCGTGCGACGCGCCGACGCCATCCTCGGACGGCTCCTCGATGGTCTCGTGGCGCGCGGCGTGGACGCCAACGTGATCGTGGTCTCCGATCACGGCATGGCGGCAAACGACGTGTCGCGCCTGATCGTGCTCGACGACTTCGTGACGCTTCTGCCGGACGAGCTTTTCGAGTTCGGCGCCGTGGGCCAGATCTTCCCTCGTCCGGGCCGGGAGGACGAGATCGTCGACGCGCTCGACGGCGCGCACCCGGAGCTTGCGGTCTACCGGCGCGGCGAGAGGCCGGAACACCTGCACCTGTTCGACAACCCTCGCGTCGCGCCGGTCCTGCTCGTGCCGTCGGCCGGGTGGGAGGTGGTGCCGCGCGCCGTGTTCGACGGCGGGGAGCCCCGCGTGATCGCCGGTGATCACGGCTTCGACCCCGCCCATCCGGACATGCACGGCATCTTCTACGCGGCCGGACCTGGCATTGCACGTGGTGTCGAGCTCGGCGCGATCGAGCAGGTCGACATCTACGCGCTCATGTGCCGTCTACTTGGCATCGAGCCGGCCCCGAACGACGGGGTGTGGGAGCGGGTGGCAGGAGCCCTGCCCGGCGCGGCTCGTTGACCGCGACGGGCGGCGCTGTTCGGCGGGTTCAGTGCGGCGGTCCGGAACCGGCGCCCGCGCGCACGAAGAAGACGTTCCCCGACGCCGAAACGTACTCCGCTCGATACCCGTACTCCGGGTGGGCGCGGTCGAAGAGCGCGACCCTGGCCGCGGCCGTCTCGAGGCCCAGGTCTCCGGGCGGTCTGTCCTCGGCGCCGTCGGGCAGGGCGTAGGCGAGGCTGGCCGCCCGGTCGAACCCGCGGGCGAGCGCCACCGCGTAGAGACGGCCGGCCTCGAAGGCCGCGGCTGCCTCGGCATCGAGCATCAAGCCCGTGCCCGACATCGTCGGAAACCGAGTCGCGAATCCAATGATGCCGTCGTCGTGCTCGACGACGCGCGGCGGGTTCTCGCCGTAGAACTCGCGCACGGCCGCAGCCTCGACGAAGTAGAAGTCGTTGTACAGCCAGTGATAATCGGGCCGCCGATGCCCAACGACGAAAACCAGCAGGACGACGACGCCAACCAGTCCGACTCGTGCCGGCGCGGCCACCCGATGCGGTGCAGACCGGGCAGGCGGTACCAGGATTGCCAGTGAGACGAAGAGCGCAGAGACGGGCACGTACCAGTGCCCCATGGCGAACGTCCTGACGAACAGGAAATCGTAGGCGTGCAGGATCAGGATTCCGGCTGCGACGAGCCACATGAGCTCGGCGTACGAGTCTGCGCCCCGATCGTTGACGCTCGTTGCCCGCCAGCTCCAGCGGTGCCGGCTTCTCGCCAGGATCCAGATTGCCGCCAGTGCGGGGATGATCAGCTGCGCGGCCCGGTACGATCGACTCACCGACGAGACCGAACCGAACGGCGACCGCAGGACCGACAGCACGTTTCCGACGTTCTCGATGGTGGGAATCGGGAACGTGCTTTTCGCGGTTCCACTCACCGGAAGAAGGGCTCCGGCGTAGGCGAGGTTGCCGGCCAGGTACGCGACGATCGGAACGGTGGCGGCCGCCGCGCAAGCGAGGAACTCCCTCCAGGCCTGCGGTGACCGGCGGTCGACCGCGCGAGCCAGGTAGAACCCGGGGAAGACGACGGCGATGAAGACGTGGTCGAGCCGCGCGAGCGTCAGGGCCGCCGCCAGTGCGCCGACGAGCGCGGCCGAGCGAAGCGGCGCCTGCCGGCGCGCCATGAAAACCCGGGCCAGCCCCGCGAAGACCAGCAGCACGAGCCCGCTCTCCATCCCGTTCATGTAAGTCCACAGGGTTCCCGGAAGTGGCGGGCTGCCTTGCGACCAGCGCGCAAGTCCGAAGCCATCGACGGCCGTCAACCAGTAGGGGAGCAGCAGCAGCGGATAGACACCCACCGGCAGCAGGACGAATGCCGCCGGCAGGGTTCGACCGCTGCGCGTCAGGGCATCGGCGAGCAGCCAGACGCTCGCCGTCACGAGCAGCGAGCAGGCCACGAGCACGCCGACGAGATAGCCGATCTCTCCCCAGGGCAGCTGCATGGAGGCACGGTAGATGCCGGCCAGCACTGCCTGCCAGAGGGGATGAAACCCGTTGGTTGGGAATGTGCCGTCGAAGCTGACCGCCCCGTGTTCGGCGATGTTCCGCGCCACGGTGTGGTAGTAGAAGGCGTCGGCCGCGAAGTAGCGAATGGGCACCGTCCGGCCGCCGGCCAGCAGATCGGCGGCGACCGGCGCCAGCGTGAATCCAAGGGTCACGAAAAGCACGCGCCGGGACGGCACACCGCGCGGCGAGGTCAAGCGCCGACCGGCAGCATCTCGCGGACTTTGGCGGCCACCTTGTCGGGCGAGAGCACGATGCCGCCGGCGGTGCCGTGGAAGTCGACCTGACGCGACCCTTCGGCCGCGTGCCGGACGTCGAACACCATCTGGCCCATGTTCATCTCGACCGTCAGCACGCGCCCGGCCTCGTCCATCGCGTCCATGGCCTCGCGGCAGGCTTCGTAGGGGAACGGGTTCAGCGTGATCGGGCGGAAGAGCGCCACGCGCAGGCCCTCCCGCGTGAGCTCGTCGATCGCCGTCTTCGCGATGCGCGCCATCGTCCCGAAGGCGACGAGCAGCAGGTCGTACGGCTCGTCACCGTTGTAGAGCTCCCACCGCTTCTCCTTGCTGGCGATCGTGTCGTATTTCTCCTTGAGCTTGATGTTGTGCTGGTGGAGGTCCTCCGGCGAGAGCATGAGCGAGTTCACGATGCGCCGCGGCCGGCCCCTGGCGCCCGAGAGCGCCCAGTCGTTGTCTTTGAGCGGGGCGCCGCGGCCCTCGCCCGGAAACTCCACCGGCTCCATCATCTGGCCGATCATGCCGTCGGCGCAGACCATCACCGGGTTGCGGTACGTCTCGGCCAGTTCGAAGGCCAGCGTCATCAGGTCCACCGCTTCCTGCACCGACGAAGGCGCCAGCACGATCACCTGATAGTCGCCGTGCCCGTGGCCCTTGGTGGCCTGGAAGTAGTCGCTCTGCGACGGCAGGATGCCGCCGAGTCCAGGGCCCGCGCGCATGATGTTGATGAGGACGCACGGCAGCTCGCAGGCGGCCAGGTAGCTGACGCCCTCGGCCATCAGGCTGATGCCGGGAGACGACGACGAGGTCATGCATTTGATGCCGACGCCGGCTGCGCCGTACACCATGTGGATCGCGGCCACTTCGCTCTCGGCCTGCACGAACGCGCCGCCGACTTCGGGCAGCCGCTTCACGAGATATTCGGGGACCTCGGTCTGCGGCGTGATCGGATAGCCGAAGAAATGCACGCAGCCGGCGCGGATGGCCGCCTCGCCGAGGGCCTCGTTGCCTTTCATCAGTACCTTGGCCATCACCACCTCATGCGCGCGCGTCCTGTCCGAGCGCCAGTCCGGCCCGGAACGCCGCGAGATTGGTCGGCACGAACTTCGCCTTGCTGCCCTCGAACTCGGCTTCGATGGCCGCCTCGACGGCTTCGGCCGGCAGCACGCCGGTGGCGCCGACGTAGGCGCCCAGCATCACGAAGTTCGACGCCTTGTGCGTGCCGGCCTGTTCGGCGACCTCTCTGGCGGCCACCTTGACGACGACGCAGTCAGCGCGCGCCGGGTCCTTCGGGACGAGCGAGCTGTTGACGACGATCACGCCGCCCGGGCGCACCATCGGCGCGAACTTCTCGAGCGACGGCAGGTTCATCACGAGGAGCGCCCGCGGCGTGTCGATGAGCGGCGACCCGATGGGCTTCGACGAGATGCACACCGTCACGTTGGCCGTGCCGCCCCGCATTTCCGGCCCGTACGAGGGCAGCCAGCTGACCTCCTTGCCGAGCGCCATCGCCGCCTGCGCCAGCACCTTGCCGGCCAGCAGCATGCCCTGGCCGCCGAAGCCGGCCATGACGATTTCCGTGCTGGTCGAGGCGGAGGCAGCCACTTCAGCGTGTCCGGCAGGCGTCATGACGCACCTCCCGCGCCGGTTCCGGCCGCGGCGGGCTCCTTGAAGATCCCGAGCGGGTAGTACGGAATCATCTGTTCCTCGAGCCAGGCGTCGGCCTCGGTGGGCGACAGGCCCCAGTTGGTGGGACAGGTCGACAGCACCTCGACGAAACTGAAGCAGCGGTTGTCGCGCTGGTACTCGAACGCTCGCTTGATGAGTTTCTTCGTCTTGGCCGTGCTCTTGCCGTCGTGGGCCGAGCCGCGCGCGATGAAGGCCGGCGTCTCGAGCGTGGCGAGCAGCTCGGCCACGCGCAGTGGATACCCGGTGGACTCGACGTCGCGGCCGAGGGGCGACGTGGTCGTCCGCTGGCCCGGCATCGTCGTCGGAGCCATCTGGCCGCCGGTCATGCCGTAGATGGCGTTGTTGATGAAGATGACCGTGAACTTCTCTCCGCGATTGGCCGCGTGCAGGATCTCGTTGCCGCCGATCGAGGCCAGGTCGCCGTCGCCCTGGTAGGTGAAGACAATCGTGTCGGGACGCGCCCGCTTGGCGCCGGTCGCCACGGCCGGCGCGCGGCCGTGCGCCGCCTCGAACATGTCCATGTTGAAGTACTCGTAGGCCAGCACCGAGCACCCGACGGGCGCGACGCCGATCGCCCGGTCGAGCAGGCCCAGCTCGTCGAGCACCTCGGCCGTGATCCGATGCACGACGCCGTGCGTGCAGCCGGGGCAGTAGTGGCTCATCCGTTCGGTGAGCCCGCCAGTGTTGACGAACGACTGTTTGTCCTTGTGGTTCCAGACCTCGATGCCCTGGTCGGGGCACACCAGCGCGCAGAGCGTGCAGCCGGTGCAGTCTTCCTGCTCGCCCGTGAACACGACGTAGTTGTAGCCGCGGTCGTTCAGCTCCTTCGAGAACTCGATCAGGTCCGCCGGGCAGGCCGTGATGCAGCGGCCGCAGCCCTTGCAGCGGATGTCCTCAATCGCGATTCTGGCCATCAGGGTCTCCTTCGAAGCGGTCGAGGCGAATCGGCCCGGCCTTGCCCAGCGGCACCGGCCGGCCGGCCGGCAGCCGCACGGGCCGAGGGGCCGGTTCCCCGGTTTCGTCACGCTGCAGCCACGGCGGCAGCATGTAGCGCTCGAGGCGCAGGACGGGTGCGTCGATGACGGCCAGCTCGCGAAGGTCGGCCATCTCGTCCATCACGGCCACGGCCCGCACAGGCAGACCCGTCTTTTCCGACACCTCGCTTGCCAGGCGCCAGCCTTCCAGCACGGCATCCGGCGTGGTCTCGTCGATGAGGTGGGAGTTGGCGACGAGTCCCGTGACCTCGAACCGCGATGCGGCCTCGAGGGCCCGCCGCATGGCCAGACAGCCGTCGAGCGTGCCGGTGAACGGCCGCCGGGAGTTGACGACCTGCCAGAGCTCGTAGCCGCCCGCGCCAACCGACGGCCGGAAGGCCGAGAGCGCTCGCGCGCCGACGTCGTCGCCGCCCACGTCGAAGATCGAAACGGTACCCTCGGGCGGGTGGAGCATGCCCCGGATTTCCGGCAGAATGATGGGCAAATCGGCCCAAACCTGGGCTCCCGGGGGCACGACGACCCGGATGCCGTGGCGCTCCATGAGCGCGCCGGCCTCGCGGCAGCGGAAGTACGGATTGACGATGTCGAGGTCGGCGATCTGGACGCGGTGGCCGGCGGCGGAGAGGTGGATGGCGAGGTTGACCGACACCTCGGTCTTGCCGGAACCATAGTTTCCCGCGATCATCACCAGCCGTTCGCCGGGCCGGAGGAGGTCGACGGTCGTCGAAGCGGCTCCCACAGACAGCCTCCCGCCTATCTTATCCTCGTCCCGCCGCCCGGGGCCGGGGGTGCGGGCGGTGAAATCTCCGGCGCACATCGGCTCACACTTATGTACACTTAGGCGCGCTCGGCCGGCATGAGGCAGGCCGGGGATTTCACGAGCCCGCCCGGGTGGGCGGGTCGTGAGTACGCGCAGCGCGGGCGACACCGCGCGCGCTCTCTCTGCAGGGACCAACACATGGCAAAGACCGCAAAGAAGAAGGCATTCAAGGCAACTCCGGCCACCACGCGTCGCACGCGCAGCGACGTCATCAAGCAGATCGCCGAGGCGACTGAGTTGAAGTCCGGCAAGGTGAAGGAAGTGTTCGAGACGCTCACCCAGATCATGGCCGCCGATCTCGGCAAGAAGGGCTGTGGCGAGTTCAACTTCAACGGGCTGATGAAGCTGAAGGCCGTGCACAAGCCGGCGACGCCGTCCCGCAAGGGCCGCAACCCGTTCACCGGCGAGGAGATCACGATCAAGGCCAAGCCGGCGAGCCGCAAGGTGCGCGTCCGCGCGCTTCGCGCCCTGAACGGCATGATTTAGTCGGGTTCTTCCATGGGAGCGGCCGTGCCGGATCCGGCCCGGCCGCTTCCGTTCGTTGTCCCCGCGGCCCCGCCGCTCCCGCCTCCTGCGTTCCACTTCCCATATAATCGGTCCTCACCTCACAGGCTGCGCGACATGGAAGGCCAGACGATTTCGCATTACCAGGTACTCGAGCGCCTCGGCGGCGGCGGGATGGGCGTCGTCTACAAGGCGCGCGATCTGAAGCTGAAGCGACTCGTCGCCGTGAAGTTTCTGCCGCCCGAACTCACGCGCGATCAGGAAGCCAAAGAGCGGTTCATGCAGGAGGCCCAGGCGGCCTCGAGCCTCGACCACCACAACATCTGCACGATTTACGAAATCGACCAGACGGGCGACGGCCGACTCTTCATGGTCATGGCGCTCTACGACGGCGAGACGCTGCGCGACCGGTTGAGGCGCGGACCGCTGCCGATTGATCAGGCCCTCGACGTCGCGCTGCAGGTGGCGCAGGGGCTGCTCAAGGCGCATGCAGCCGGCATCGCGCATCGCGACATCAAGCCGGCCAACCTGATGTTCACCGCCGACGGCGTGGTGAAGATCGTCGACTTCGGCGTGGCCAAGCTCATCGGGCAGACCGGGATGACCGGGCCGGGCACGACGCTCGGGACGGTGGCCTACATGTCGCCCGAGCAGACGCGCGGCATGGAGGTGGACGAGCGCACGGATCTGTGGGCGCTCGGCGCGGTGCTCTACGAGATGATCGCCGGCCAGCCACCGTTTGCCGGTGAGGTGGCCGTGGCTGTGGCGACGGCGATTCAGCAGCGCGAGCCGGCGCCGCTCACGAGCGTGCGCAGCGGCGTGCCGCTCGACGTGGAACGGCTGGTGTCGCGCGCGCTGCGCAAGGCGCAGGACGAGCGCTTCCAGACCGCCGCAGATTTTGCCGCCGAGCTCCGGCGCGTCCGGCGCGATTCGGATGCGTCCGGCCGGCCGACGATCGCGGGCACCGCCCCGCTCGCCCAGCCGTCCGGCGCGAACCCGTCGATTGCCGTGCTGCCGTTCGCCAATACCGGCGGCGATCAGGAAAACGAGTTCTTCAGCGACGGCATCACCGAGGAGATCATCAACGCGCTCACCCGCGTGCCGTCGGTCGACGTGGTGGCGCGGACGTCGGCGTTCGCCTTCAAGGGCAAGAACGCCGACGTGCGCGCGATCGGCCGCGAGCTCGGCGTCGCCACCGTGCTCGAAGGCAGCGTCCGGAAGTTCGGCAAACGCCTGCGCGTGACGGTGCAGCTCATCAACGTGGCCGACGGATTCCACCTGTGGTCGGATCGTTTCGATCGCGAGGTGGAGGACATCTTCGCCATTCAGGACGAGATCTCCGAGACGATCACGCGCACGCTGACCGAGCGGCTGTCGCCCGCAGCCGGCCCGGAGACGAGTGCCGCGACCCAGGCCCAGGCCGCGCCGGCCGACCCGAAACCCGTCGAGCCGCCCACGCGCGACCTCGACGCCTACACGCTCTACCTGAAGGGCCGGTACCACTGGAATCGCCGCACCAACCAGAGCATGCGAACGGCGGTCGGGCTCTTCGAGGAGGCGCTCGCGCGCGATCCGAATTTCGCGCCGGCCCATGCCGGCCTGGCCGACTGCTACACGCTGCTCGGGTGGGTGGCTTTTGGCGGGCTCGCACCGCACGAGGCCTTTCCCAAGGCGCGCGCCGCTGCTGAACGGGCGCTCGCGCTCAACCCCGCGCTCGCCGAAGCCCACAACTCGCTCGGCTGGACCCGCTTCGTCTACGACTGGGACTGGGCCGCGGCCGACCAGTCGTTCCTGCGCGCGCTCGAGATCAGCCCGCGGTTTGCCATGGGACACGCCTGGTACGCGATGTACCTGGCCTGGACCGGCCGGATGGCACAGGCCCTCGAGCATGCCGCGCGGGCGCAGGACATGGAGCCGCTCTCGCTCATCATCCACACGCTCTCCGGCTGGGTGTCCTACTTCGACGGGCGGTACGACGATTCCATCGAGCACTGCCGGAGGACGCTCGAGCTCGAGCCCGGCTACGTCCGCGCGCACCTCGGGCTCGGCTGGGCGTACCAGCAGCAGGGCAAGCTCGATCTGGCGAAGGCCGAATTCGCTCTGGGCGCGGAGCTCTCCGGCCGGAGTCCGAGATACGTGGCGGCCCTTGGTGCGATACACGCGATCGAGGGCGACCGCTACGCGGCCCGAAGCGCCATCGCCGAGCTCGACGCCATGTCGACGCGCATGTACATCTCACCGGCCGACCGCGCCGTGGTGTTCGCGGCGCTCGGCGAGGTCGACGAGACCATGGCCAATCTGGAGAAGGCGTATGACGAGCGGTCGGGCGCGCTCGTGTACATGCGACTCGACCCGGACTTCCGGGGCGTGTCGGCGGATCCGCGGTTCACCGCCCTCGTGCGGCGCATGCGCTTTCCCGACGATCCGTCAGCGACCTGACGAGTCGGTCTCGGACGCCGGCGCGTCGTGCGCCATCGCGACGACGATCGTCCACGCGCCGCCTTCCTGGCGTACCACATACGTGAAGCCGAAGCGTCCGATGACCGCATCTCCCCGGTCGTGTCGCACGAAGACGCCGGAGAGCATCGCGAGGTTTGCCGCAAGCGTTCGTGCTGTCACGTTCTCGATCGCGGTCCGCGCGTAGCCCTGGCTCCGCGCGTGGTCGATCATGTGCGCCGCGAGCGCGACGGCCGTCTCGTGGTCCGAGACGACCCACACGCCGTCAGGCCGGATGAACGTACACGGCAGGTTGTAGAACGGGACGACGGCGTGTGCGTCCATCGTTTCGAAGGCTCGCACGTACGACGTCAGCATGTCTTCGGGGTTGTCGCGCATGCCGAAGTGTACGTCGCGGCGGCCGCGCGCGGCCGCCGATCGGGCTGGTCTGACACGAGCGTCGTATGCTAGGGTGGAGTATCCAAGGACGTTAGCGCAGCGGCTCGTTCGTGACAGGAGGACCCGGCATGTACGTGAAGTCCCGAAGGTCGGCGGCCATGGTGGCGGCCGTCGCTCTCACACTTGCGTCCCTTGCGGCCTGCGGGGGCTCGTCGAGCGGTTCGAACAACCCGACGGCTCCCAGCCCGCAGCCGACCGGCGGCGGGGGTGGCGGCGGAGGTGGGACGTCGACGGCGCCATTCACCGCAGTCATCAACGGCCAGGCCTGGGCGGCGACCACGGCGACGTTCACCGTGTCGTACACGAACGGCGTGCTGGCGATGTCGGGGACCGACGCGACCGGCTGGACCTTCGGCCTCGCGATCCCGGCGTCCGGCCCTGGACCCGTGGCGCTCAGTACCGGAGCCAATGCCATCCTGACCTCACCGTCGAATCAGAATTGGTCGGCCACTCACCTCGACGGCGGAAGCGGCACCATCGTGGTCACGAGCCTGACCTCCAACAGCGCCACGGGTACGTTCTCGTTCGTCATGGTGCCCAGCGGGGGAGGCGCCACCGGAAACCGAACCGTGGCGCAGGGCACGTTCAGCGTGACGTTCTGAACTAGGTCCCGCATGACAGTCAGGTCCACGCGGGCGGTCTCCGAGGGCCAGGTCCACGCGGCGTCGGCGCTGGGTATACTCCACGGCATTGCCGACGATGACCCACACGTGGATGTCCATTCCCGCCGGGCGATTCCTCATGGGCAGCGCCGCCGGCCAGGACGACGAGCGGCCGGTGCACGAGGTGGAGGTCGACGCATTCGAGTGCGCCGCGTACCCGGTGACAGAGGCCGACTACGACCGGTTCCTCCGCGAGACCGGTCACGACGCGCCGCGCGAGTGGACCGGTGAGATTGCCGTGCCGGACCTTCCGGTGACCGGCGTGAGCTGGCTCGACGCCGACGCCTATTGTGGCTGGCGCACGAGTGGCGGCGATGCCGTGCGCCTGCCCACCGAAGCGGAGTGGGAATACGCGGCGCGCGGCGGACGGGCTGGCGCCACCTATCCGTGGGGCGACGAGATCCCTGCCTGGGTGCCCAACGCCGGTCGCGGTCCGCTTCCGGGCCCGTGGCCGGTGACGCTCGGCGAGCCGAACGGCTTCGGCATCAAGGGTATCGGCGGGAACATCCACGAGTGGTGCGCCGATTGGTACTCGGCTGACTATTACCAGCAGTCGCCGCGACGCAACCCCAGGGGACCGGACTCCGGTGTCCGCCGGGCGTCGCGCGGCGGCGCCTGGCGCCATGCGATCACGGTCAGCCGGTCGGCGCAACGCAGCCGGCTCGACCCGTCATTCCGGTACACCGACTACGGCTTCAGGGTCGTCCGAGGGGGCGCAGGCAGACCATCGGTGGCTGACGTTCGTCTTTGAGGTAGCGCCACGGGCTCGTCCGATAAGCCGGGAACTCCACGGAGGGTGCCATGGCTACGCGGTTCGTGCTTCGACAGCGGCTCGCTGCGTCGACCGGCCCGCCTCGCCGGCGCGGTCCTCCTGGCCGCAGCCTCGGCTGCGCACCCGAAGTTGCTCGCCCGCCTTCGCCCTCCGCGCCCGCCAACGCCGAACCCGCCGGCAATCTTCGCCTTACGGGCACCGTTGAGGCCGTCCGCTCCTGGACCGTCTGCCGTCCCAAGGCTGGCCGGCCAGTCGTTCAATCCGCTCGTCATCACCTCGCTCGTGCCCGCCGGCACGCGGGTCGAGCCAGGCGACCTCCTCGTGGTCTTCGACCGGCAGGAGCAGGAGCGGACCGCGCTCGACCGTCAGGCGGAAGTCGTGGACCTCGACGGCCAGATTGCACGAAAGCGCTCCGAGCAGGCGTCCGAGGAAGCCAAGGACCGGACGGAGCTGACGAGAGCCAGCAATGACGTGGAGCGGGCGAAGCTCGACGTCCGCCAGAACGATCTGGTCGCGCGCGTCGTCGCCGAGAAGAACACGCTGGCGCTCGAACAGGCGACGGCCCGGCTCGAACAACTGCAGAAGACGTTCGACCTCAAGCGCAAGGCGGCGGCCGCCGATCTCCGGATTCTGGAGATCCGGCGCGATCGGGCCCAGGGCGCGCTCGAACACGCGCGTGAGAACGCCGGGCGGATGGAAATTCGCGCGCCGTTTGCGGGGCTCGTCGTCATCAAGCGGGTTTACCGCAACAGCGGGTTTGTCGAGATTCTCGAAGGTGACGACGTGCGGCCCGGCACGCCGATCATCGACATCGTCGACACGTCGGCCATGCAGGTTCGTGCCCAGGTCAATCAGGCCGACGCCGACCTGGTTGGCGAAGGACGGCGGGTGAGGATCGGCCTCGACGGATTTCCGGAGCTCGTCTTCGATGGCCGCGTGGAGCTGCTGGCCCCGCTCGGCGTCCAGAGCGGACGCACCGAGACGGTGCGCACGCTCGTTGCCGTCGTGTCGATCGACGGGCAGCACCCGCAGCTGCTTCCGGACCTGACCGCGTGGGTCGAGGTGGAGGCCGGCGCCGACGCGTCGAGTGCCGCGCGATGACGGGTCGCTCCGCGCGGCGGACGTTGGGCGTGGCCGCGCTCGCCGCGGCGGTCGCGGCCGGCGGCTGGTGGTGGTCAGGTGAGGTCCCGCCGGACGTGGAGGCGGCCGAGGTCAGGCGGGGCGACTACACGGATATCGTCGAGATTCGCGGCGAGGTGAGGCCGGTCCGGTCCACGTACGTCAACGCGCCGCCTCGGGCCGGGGAACTGCTCATCATCACGCTGGCGCGAAACGGCACGCGCGTGAAGGCCGGCGACGTGGTGGCCGAGTTCGATGCGGTCACGCTCAAGCGGACGGTGCAGGAGAAGCAATCGGAGCTGCGAACGGCGAAGGGCGAGCTGGCGCAGGCCACCGCGCAGGCGGCGATCAGGGAGAAGGAAGCCGAGGCGACGGTGATTCAGGCGACGTTACGACGTGGAGCGGGCGCGGCTCGCGCTCGGCGACGTCGAGATCGTGTCGGTCGTCGAGGCCGAGCGCAGCAAGCTGGTGCTCGCCGACGCCGAGGCGCGCTTGCGCGAGGCCAACGTCGGGCTCGATTCGGCGCGCGCGTCGAACGAGGCCGACCGGATCGCGCGCGAGCGGCGCATCGACAAGGTCCAGGCGGACCTCGACGCCGCCGTCGACGCGGCCGGGGCCCTTCGAATCGTCGCGCCGACCGACGGCACCGTGCACATCATGCCCAACTACCGGGCCGCGGTCTCGATGGGCGGCATGAGCAGCCCGCCCGAGTATCGGGCCGGGGACCGGACGTACGCGGGCGCGTCGATCATGGAACTGCCGGACCTCTCGTCGGTGTTCCTCGTGGCGAGGATCGACGAAGCCGATCGCGGCCAGCTCGTGGACGGGCAGGCCGCGTCGATTCGCGTCGACGCGGTCGCCGATCGCGACTATCGAGCCATCGTGTCCGACATTTCGCTGCTCGCACGCGTGGACTTCACGGGCGGCTGGCCTCCGCCGAAGCAGTTCGACCTGAAGCTCAGCTTCACGGATGCCGACGATCGCCTGCAGACCGGGATGAGCGCGGTCGCGCGCATCGAGGTGGGCAAGATCGCCGACGTGCTGCTCGTGCCGGCGGCGGCCGTGCACGTGGCCGACGGCTTGACGGTCGTGCACGTCGTCACGCGGAGCGGTGTCGTCGCCGTTCCGGTCGACGTCATCAGGCGCGGACGCGACGAGGCCGCGATTGCCGGCGAGGTCGCAGCCCGGCGACCGCGTGGCCCTGGCGCCGCCTGAGCAATCCGTGGGGGAGCGGAACTGATGACCGCTGGCCGGTGGATCGCAGCTGGCGTCGCCGTGGGCGCACTGGGCGCCGTTCTGCTGGCGCCGCGCCTCTTCGGAGGTATGGTCCCGAACGAGGCCGCCGACGCCGGGCCGCTCGTGCCCACCGCCCTTGTCACGAGGGGCGCGCTCGACCGCACGGTGCACCTCAAGGGCGAGCTTCGCGCCATCCGGCAGGTGAACCTGATTGCGCCGTCGGTTGGAGGCACGCTTCGGATTCTCGACATGCGCGAGACGGGCGACGCCGTCTCGGAGGGCGACGTGATCGTGGAGTTCGACCCGGCCGAGCAGTTGTATGCGCTCGAGCAGGCGCGCTCGGAGGTGCTCGAAGCCGAGCAGGAAATCCTCAAGCGCGAGGCTGACGCCGCCGTCCAGACCGCCGAGGATCAGGTGGCGCTGCTCACGGCGCGGTTCGACGTGCGGCGGGCCGAGCTCGACGCGGCCGTCGACCGCGACCTGATTCCGGCCAACGAATACCGCATTCGCGAGGTGTCGCTCGACGAGGCCCGCCGGCGCCTCACCCAGGTGGAGGCCGACACGACCTCCCGGGTGGAGACGAGCACGGCGGCGCTCGCGGTGCTCCGTGAGCGGCGCGCCAAGGCCCAGATGGCGGCCGACCGTGCCGAGCAGAACATCGAGAGTCTGGTCGTCACCGCGCCGATCGACGGCATCGTCTCGATTCGCGAGAACCGTGATGCGTCGGGCGGCGTCATCTTCGGCGGCATGTCGCTGCCCGTCTATCGCGTGGGCGACGACGTAGCGTCGGGCCGGCCGCTCATCGACGTCTTCGACGTCAGCGCCATGGAGATTGCCGCCACCATCAACGAGCAGGAACGCAGTAGTCTCGAGGTTGGCCAGGCCGCCACGGTCGAGTCTGACGCCCTGCCCGGCGTCGTGTTCCCCGCGTCGGTGGTCGCAATCTCGGGCCTCGGCCGGCCGGTGCGCAATGCCGGCCCGCTCCGGCAGTTCGACGTCACCCTCGAGCTGGCCGAGGCCGTGGCGGGCCTGCGTCCGGGAACGAGCGTGCGTGTCCTCGTCGATGCCGGCCGCTTGGAAGACCTGCTGCTCGTGCCCCGGCAGGCGGTGTTCGAGCGGGAAGGCAAGCCTGTGGTCTTCGTGCCGGCCGCCGGTCGATTCGAGACCGTCGAGGTGAAGGTCCTGCACCGGACCGAGACGACGGTGGCGCTCGAAGGCCTCGACGAAGGGCAACGCGTGGCGCTCGTCGATCCCGAACGGGCGGCGCGCCCGGGCTCGGTGGCCCCGCCGCCGGCCGGAGGCCGCCTGTGACTCGCCCGTCGCCCCCAGCCAGGCGACGACGACGCATCGACCTGCTGCCCGAGCTCGGCCAGGGCTTCGACAACCTCCGCGTGCACACGCTGCGGTCGGTGCTCACGATGCTCGGCATGATCTTCGGCGTGGCCGCCGTGATCGCCATGCTCTCGATTGGCGCCGGCGCTCAGCAGCAGGTCATTGCGTTCATCGAGCAGCTCGGCGTGCGCAACGTGATCGTCGAAGCGCGCGAATCGAGCGACAGCCAGACGCTCACCCGCGTGCGGCAGCTCTCGGCCGGCCTCACGTTCAGCGACCTGCGCATGATTGAAGCCGGTCTCTCCAGCCTCGAGGCGTCGACCGCACGCAAGCGCTTCGTGCCGGCCAAGCTTCTGCCTCGACCGCATGGCGACGTGCCGGTGGTCTTCGGCGTGGCGCCCGTCTATGCGTCGATTGCCTCGCTCGGCCTGACGCGGGGCAGGTTCTTTTCCGACGCGGAGGCGGACTCGGCGGCGGCCGTGGCCGTGCTCGGTCAGGCGGCGGCCGTGGGGCTGTTCGGCGTGGAAGATCCGATCGGCAGGTTCGTGAAGGTCAACGAAGCCTGGTTCCGGGTGATTGGCGTTGCCGGACGCCAACTCGTCGTCCAGAGCGACATCGGCGGCATGGCCGCCCAGGACCAGAACAACGTGATCTACGTGCCTCTCCGCGCGGCCATCCTGCGCATCGAGGACGCGCTGTCCTACGGCAAGGACGAGATCGACGCGGTATACCTGCGCCTCGCGTCGGAGGACGACGTGGCGCCGGCCGGCACAATCGTTCGAGGCCTGCTCGACACCACGCACCGGGGCGCGGCGGACTTCAACGTGGTGGTGCCGGCCGAGCTGCTCGCCGAGCAGCAGCGCACCAAGCGGCTCTTCGAGTTCGTGATGGTCGCCATCGCGTCCATTTCGCTCCTGGTGGGCGGCATCGGGATCATGAACATCATGCTCGCGAGCGTGATGGAGCGCACGCGCGAAATCGGCGTTCGGCGCGCCATCGGAGCCACCCGCCGCGACGTCATCCGGCAGTTTCTCATCGAGACCACGATGATCACGTTGAGCGGAGGCGTGGCCGGCACCATCGTCGGCATCGCCCTCTCGCGACTCGTGGCCTATCTGGCCGGCTGGTCCACGATCGTCACCGTCACGTCGGTGGCCGTGGCCTGCCTGGTCTCGGTCACCGTCGGCATCGTCTTCGGCCTGTACCCGGCGATGCGCGCCGCCCGTCTCGACCCGGTCGAGTCCCTGCATTACGAATGAGGTTTCCGCCGCGGCCGAAGGCGTGAAGGCGCCGGTCGCGCTACTCGCGAACGAACGACACGATCCTGGCGGGCAGGTTCGCCGTGGCGATCCGATCGGCTCGCAACCAGGACCGGGCCTGCGTGGAGCTTCGGCCGCTGGTGTCGGCGTTGGCCCACCAGGTCTGCTCGGCGCGCGCCGGTGGCGGCAGGGGATGGCCCAGCAGGTCTTCGATCTGGGCGAAGGTCAGCACGACGGTGTCGGCGAACCGGTTCTTCAGATAGGCGAAGAGGGGCTGGAAGTCGGCAGTCACCGGCTCCCGCTGCGCGCCGGAGCCTGACGTGCCTGGTTTGGTCATCTCTGTTGATTGTACGCCCTGCGCGGTGCTCTGCGCCGTTTTCGTTTGGTCCAGCCGGGCAATACCAGTCAGCGCCGTTTCGTCTCCGTCTTTTCCGAGAGCACCCACGACTCCGGGTCGAGCTCGACCGTCTTTGGCGCGGCCCGGCAGGCGCACTTCGAAGGTCGAGCTCGGCTCCGCGCGCGACGGCGAGCGCGCGGCCGGTGCGGTCCCCGTCGAACGTGAAAACCACCGGCAACGGCATGATCCAGTCGTCGGGCACGTTGTCCTGATAGAGCGTGCCGGTCACGACGGTGGCTGCCGTCGGCCTGCTCGTCGAGCGTGTACTCGAGCCGGTAGGAGGGCAGGCCCGTCTGGTAGACCCACTGACGGAAGAACCAGTCGAGGTTGGCCACGCCCATGCGCAGCGCGACCGTGGTGGAACGGAAGTGCTCGCTCGCCACCAGCCGGAAGTTATCGGTCGAGGCCGCGCCGTTTCTGTGCCGCTCGGTGAAGGCCGTCATCATCCGGTTGAACGCGCCGTCGCCGGAAGCGATCGGGTCGGTCGTCGGATCGCTCAGCAGGAAGTGGAGCATTCGCAGCACGAGGCCGCCCTTGTTGTAGACGAGCGCCTGATAGGCGCCGAAGCTCTCGCTCGAGTTGAGCCGGCGGCCGAGGATGATCGGGCCGATGTCGTTCAGCCGGCCGCGGCCCGCGCCCTGAAGCGTGCGCGGCGACTGGACGAGCGAGCGCCGCATGTCGCGCACGAGCTCGGCGGCCGCCTGCTGGTTCTCGCGTAGTCCCGTGTAGAGCACGCCCGAGTACTCGGCGAAGCCCTCGCTCAGCCATTGATCGCGGTACGACCGCCACGCGACGATGTTGCCCCACCACTGGTGGGCGGTCTCGTGCGAGATGAAGGCGAACGTCGACGTGGCCGCCTGGTCGGCCGGCGCGAGCATCATGAGCGTGGGGAAGCCCTGGCCGAACCCGTAGGGATGGAAGGCCGCGCCGAACGTCTCGTAGGGATAGGGCCCGAAGATCGCCGAGAAGTACCGGACGGAGTTGTCGAGCTCGGCGAGCACGAAGTCTTCCTTGACGGCGGCGATGCGCGCGCGTGTGTCCGGCAGCTTGTTGAACTCGAGCGGAATGGTCCGGCCGCCGGCCTCGAACGTCACCTCCTGCCGGTGCCGTTCGAACGGCCCCACCGCGAACACCGCGAGCGCCACCGGATCCGGCATGCGGTACACCGTGACGACCTCGTCGGGACGGGCCGGATTGGGCGTCTCGCTCAACCGGGTGCCGACCGAGACGACCCGGTCCCGGGCCCGATGGGTGTAGGTGAGGTCGAACGTCGCGCGATCGAGGTCGCCGTGGCGCGGCAGCCAGGCCTGGTTCGAGATGGGGTAGAAGGCGCCGCGGACGAGGTCGCTGCTCTGCAGGAACCTGCCCGCGATCTCCACGTCGAGCGTGACGGCGCGCCCGGGTTCGAGCGGTTCGGAGAGGAAGACGGTGAACCCGCTCTCCCAATCCTCCTGCGACCAGGCGACCGGCTCGCCGTCGAGCCGCGCGGCGGTCACCCGGAGCGCGTGCTCGAGCCGCTGGTCCTGGAAGGTGCTCAAGCCCTCGCCGAGGATGAACGGCACGGCGCGCGCGGCCTTGGCGGGAGTCATCTCGATGCGCGCCACGAGCGCCAGGCGCTCTTCCGGGCGCGTCAGATCGATCTCCACACCGTAGCGCGTGATGTCGACGAGGTCGTCGACGTCCGAGTAGCTCGCGGTGCCCCGCGCGTAGTCGTCGGCCGAGTAGAACGCCATCCACACTTCGCTGCTGAAGATGATGGGCCGGTAGGCGAACACCAGTCCCTTTTCGCCGCCGTTGATGCCGAAGTGCGAGACCGGGAGGCGGTGCTGGTGGTCGACGAGCGCGCTGAAGCGGCCGCGGCGGCCGCCGTCGAACTCCGCGAAGAAGAGGCCCGGCGACTCGCCGTTGAGCAGCGAGGCCGTCAGGCGCGAGGCCAGGTTGATGCCGGTGTCGTGCGTCAGCCGGGCTTCGAACTCCGACGCGAGGCGCTGGGCCTCGGCCGGCGCCTCGCCGCCCTCGCCGCGGCTTCCGCCGAGCGCGTCGTAGGTATCGTCGGTCCAGCGCAGCACGGCCGTGCGGAAGTCAGACTCGACCGAGTCGGCGCCGACCATCCGCCGCACGTGGTCGCGTTCGAACGCGCTGGGCGGCACGGCGGCCGCCATCGAGCCGCGACCGATGAAGACGGCGCCCGTGATCCGGTTCTCGATCGTGCCGGCGAAATAGAACGTGCCGGTGAACGTCATGTCGATGCGGTCGCGTCGGATCGTGAAGTCCGTCACGTCGACCGAGCCGCCCGAGAGCGCGAACTCGCGGATGGCCTCGTACAGGCGGGTCTCGGCAGGAACGGATTGCGCATCCGGCCGAACCTCGAGCGACACGGCCAGGGCGGCGGCGACGATGATGGCGCCGCAGGCGGCGAGCGAGCGGTGCATGGATGCCTCCCGCCGCCCTTATACCGCACTTTGTTTCAGAACGGCTCCGGAATGTACTTGAACGCGTGGTCCGTGGTTCCTGAGCGGATCTTGCCGCGCTTGGGCAGCGTGACCCGCTCGCGCTTGACGGCCTTGTAGGGCACCTTCGACAGCAGGTGGGTGATGAGGTTCAGGCGG
This sequence comes from uncultured Acidobacteriota bacterium, assembly GCA_963752045.1. Lineage (GTDB taxonomy): Bacteria > Acidobacteriota > Vicinamibacteria > Vicinamibacterales > SCN-69-37 > DATKDF01. The sequence goes on from CAVVWN010000010.1 coordinate 59,494, forward strand.
ACGCGCTTCTTGTCCTCGGACCGGGCCACGTACCAGGGCGCCCAGGCTGTGTCGGTGGCCGCGAACATTTCGTCGCGCGCCAGCGTGTAGTCGTTCCAGCGCGTGTACGACTTGATGTCCATCGGCGACAGCTTCCACGTCTTCCGGCCGTCGTCGACACGCGACTCGAGGCGGCGCGTCTGCTCCTCGGGGCTCACCTCGAGCCAGTACTTCAGGAGGATGATGCCCGACTCGACCATCAGCTGTTCGAACTGCGGGACGACGCCCAGGAACCCTCGCGCCTGTTCTTCGGTACAGAAGCCCATCACGCGCTCGACGCCGGCCCGGTTGTACCAGCTGCGGTCGAAGATCACGACCTCGCCGGCGGCCGGCAGGTGCGGCAGGTAGCGCTGCGCGTACATCTGGGACTTCTCGCGGTCGGAGGGCGCCGGCAGCGCCACCACGCGGAACACGCGCGGACTGACGCGCTCGGTGATGGCCTTGATCGTGCCGCCCTTGCCAGCGCCGTCGCGGCCCTCGAAGACGATGCACACCTTCAGCCCCTTGTGGACGACCCATTCCTGGAGCTTCACCAGTTCCACGTGCAGGCGCTCGAGCTCGCGGTCGTACTCCTTGCGACCCAGCCTGCCGGACTCAGCCGCCTTGGCCTTCTGCTTCTTCTTCGCCCGCTTCTTGCTCTGGTCCTTTGCCATCGCGTAGGTACCCGCGCCTATCGGCCCGCGATCGAGAGGGCCATCAGGCTTGGAGCCAACAGGTAGCCTCCGATTCGATCGAACCAATGCTCGGACGCATGCGCTTCGGCGCGCCACGCCTCAAGGTACTCGCGCACCGTGTGGTGCCCCCACGGCTGGAACTCGCCGCTGCCGAGCCGGCGGGCTTCGATGGCCCTCCACACGGCATTCGATTCGGCTCGATAAGGCTCAGCGAGGATCGCTGCCGTCCGGGACAGGTCGTCGTAGTACTCGACGTCCTCGGGGCGAAGGTTGCGCAGATACCAGGCCACAAACCCAGCGGTTCCTGGTACCCGCGTCTCCCGATCGCGGAGCCGTTCCACCGGCGTTCCTTCAACGCATAGCAGCTCCGGCGGTGCGACGGTTTCCCACGCTGCCGCGGCCATCTCGGCGAGGTGCTCGTTGCCGTTCGTGGCGGCGTACTCGCCTGGCCTCGGCGCAGGCACTCGCGCGATCAGACGTGAAACCTCCTCTGGCAGGAAGGCATACAGCAGATGAGCGCGCTCATGAAGCTCGACCGCTTCGGGCCATCCCGCACCGCCGACGGTCGCCGAGATGCCGATGGCTGGCACGTGTACGAAGGCCATGCCGAGATGGCCATCCAGGTTCTCGAAGAACCGTGTCCCTCCAACGCCGTTCGGCAGAAGGCGGTCGACGGCAGGATCCCTGCCAGCGATGTACTCCCTGACACCGGCGGCGGCTGGGCCTGACGTCGCGCTTGGATTGGCCTCGACGTAGCCAAGGCGGACTCGTTCCGGCGCATGGATGGCAATCGTCGCCGCCGCGATTGGGCCGAACACGATCATGGCAACCGCAGTCAGGCGAAGGGCGAGGCGCGGCGAAAGCAGACGCGGCTGCGTGCGCGGCATGACGAGCTCCAACGCTGAGCCTACCGCATAATCGGCCACTCGTCGATCCAGGTCACTTGCTCTTGGGAGCGGTCTCTTGCCATGGCGGCCTCCGGGAACGAGTGTCCACGAAGTCACTCGGAGGTGTCCAGTCGTCACGCCCCGCCTCAGCGCGCTTTCAGCGAGCGTGCGTAGGTGCGGCTGGCCTCGAGGCTGCGTGCCATCGCGGAGCACCACCTCGACGTCGCCGTGAGAGAGGGGGCGAAGTTCCCGGATGCGGTCGAGGTTGACGATGGTGGCTCAGCTGCTCCTCACCGAAAACTCACCGGCCGCCGCCTTGTCGACGAGCCACGCAGGCCGCACGCTGGATGCCATGCACGCACTGGTCGCCCTTGTCCTGGCCCTTTCGCTGACGCCCGTCGCCCAATCCGCCTCGCTCGTCAGGCTCGACGTGCCGCCTGGGGCCGCGGCCTATCCCTCGCGGCAGCGATTCGAGATCGCGTCCGCCATCCTGGGTGAGACCCGCCGCGTCTTCGTCGCGCTCCCCGAATCGTTCGCGGCCTCGGCGCCCTCCCGCCGGTATCCGGTCATCGTCGTCACCGACGGTGAAGGCCGGTCGGCCGCATCGGTCGTCATCGCCGCGACCGAGCTGTCCCGCAGCGGCCTCATTCCGGAGACGATCGTTGCCGGCATCGAGAACCTTGGTCCGATGGCCGGCAGGGTGCGCGATCTCACGCCGCCCGGGCTCTCGGTGAGCGGCAGCAGCCTCCATGAAGGTGGCGACCGATTCCTGGACTTCATCGAGCGCGAGCTGCTGCCGGCGATCGACCGGCAGTTTCGAGGCGCCCCGCCGCGCGTGCTGGTCGGACACTCGTCTGGTGGCATCCTCGCCACGTATGCGGCGGCGACACGCGACGCGTTCAGGCTGGTCGTCGCGCTCGACACGCCGGCGCATCTCGGCGGCAACTGGCTTGGCGCCAGGCTGATGGCTCGCGCCGCGTCGAATCCGGCGCCGCTTCGGCTACGCGGCCTACTCCGCGCGATTCGGCTGGAGCGACGACAGCTGGAAGGCGATCGCCGCCGCGGCGCCGGCGTCCTGGCGGTTGTTCCATGAAAAGACCGCACTGGAAACCCACGACTCCGTGCCGCTGGTCGGCGCGTACGTCGGCCTGCGCGAGGTCTTCGCGGAGTACTCGCGGCTCTCGGCGCCGGTCTACCCGACGACGAGCATCCTGCCGTACTACGATGGGCTGACGGCGTTGTACGGCGGACCGGTCGATCCGCCGCTGGCGCTGATGCGGGACGTGATCGGCGACCTGCTGATCGAAGGACGAGGCCGCGAGGCGGGCGCGGCGTTCGATCGGATGGTCGCGATCTACGGCGAGCCGGCCGATGCCGCCGAACGGCGGGCCGAAATCGCCGAGGTCTCTTCACGCCCGCCGCCGGCCGAAACCGTCGAGAGCCTGCTCGCCACCCCGTTTCCAACGCCTGAAGAGGCCGCGCACCTGCTCGGCGTCTGGGACGGCGACCAGGGGAGGCAGAACGGCCCGCGGAATTCGTTCATGCTCGAGCTGAAGGTCGTCGACGGGCGGGTGACCGGACAGGTGACGATGCGTCCGGCGCCCGATGTCGAGCTCGTCACGCCGCTGCAGTATCTGACCATTCGCCGGGACGGATTCACCTACGGGTACATGAACGGCATGCGGCCGCGCGGCATGCTGCTGTTCCGGATGACCCGTGAGGGAGACGAACACGTCGGCGAGATGCAGTTGGGAGGCGTCACGATGTCGTGGCCCGGAGGGCAGGCGCCGCCGCGCACCTCGGTGCGCCTCGGGAAGCGGCGTTAGTCTGGCGCGTCAGCCGAACGGCACCCGTCGGCGCGGCTCGCGCCGCGGAATGCCCCGCGCCGCCGCGGCGCCGTCGACGTTGTAGCGGACGGCCGCAGTGATGATGCGCGCCATCTCGTTCTGCGCGTCGATCCAGTCTCCGGGCGGGCCGTCGAAGATGTCGGACCAGCGGACCGCGCCGTCGGACGGATCGCGCAGGACGACCGTGACCCGGTACTGCTCCTGCGACCGATCGACACGACCCTCGAGGCGCCAGGTCGGCGCGGCCGGCGGCGCGCCGGCGCTATGCGCGTCGACGACACGAAGGCTCGCGTGTGCGAAATGGGCCGCCAGTTGCACTTCGAGCGCCGACGTCCAGTCGCGCGCTTCGCGCGCGCCCACGCCGAACGGCACGATGACGACGGCGGGTCGTCGGTCTTCGTCGCCGGAGGTGGCCGTCCAGGCAAACGCGGCGACGAGGATCACGGCGGCTGCCGCCGCCGCCCACCGGAGTCCATGCGCGCGGGGGCGGGGAGGGCCAGCGGGCCGGACGGCGGTCGTCGGGCCTGGCGCCGATGGTGCGGTGGATGGCGCGCCGACGAATCGATAGCCTCGGCCGCGCAGCGTCTCGACATAGCGGGGGGCCTCGGCGTCGTCTCCGAGCGCCGCGCGAATCTGGCGGATGCAGAAGTTCAGGCTGCGGTCGAAATCGACGAACGTCTCATCGCCCCAGATCGCTGCGCGAAGCTCGTCGCGGCTGACGAGCTCGCCCGGCCGCGAGACGAGCAGGCCCAGCACCCTGGCCGGCTGGGGCTGCAGCCGGCACGGCGTGCCGCCGCGCGTGAGCTCGAGCGTCCGCGGGTCGAAGACGAAGTCATCGAAAGTGGACCTGCGATCGGGAGCCATGGCGCGCTCATTATGACGCAGCCCACCGAGAGGCGGCCGGCGCGCTGCCCGAGGCGAGTGGTGCCTTGCGCGCCCGGTTCAATGTCCTGAGGTCGGGCGCGGGACGTCGCCCCGCGTCGACGCGTGGCTTCGTCGCGAGCGCTCTCGGCAGGGGCTGCGTCTGCGAAAAGGGTGCTCCCGCTCGCCGAACCCGGCGCAGCCGGCAGCGTCTAAGAGTGAAGACCCGTCTCACCCAGCTGAGGCGGCCCGCCACGGAGGTCCTGTGACCCAGATCCTGCGCGACGTTCGATTCGCCATGCGGGCGCTGCGAGGCGCGCCCATCGTCTCGATCCTGGCTGTCGCGTGTATCGGCCTCGGGATCGGGTCAGTCACGACGGTCTACAGCACCGCGACTGCCTTCACGTTCAGGCCACTTCCACAGATGCACGAGGCCGGCGACCTGATGCTCGTGGCCGAGTCGCCGGTCTCGGACCGGCAGGAGGGCGTGATGGTGACGCCCGGCACGTTCGCGGACCTCCGGGCGCTCTCGGAGTTCACCGGCGTGACCGCGCTCGCCGGCTGGACCGCCAACATCGCCGGGTTCGACCTGGCCGAGCGGGCGCCGGGCGCACGGGTGAGCGCCGAGTTCTTCCAGGTCGCCGGACGAACGCCCACGCTCGGCCGGACGTTCACGGCCGATGACGTCCGCGAGGACCAGCGCGTGGTCGTCTTGTCGGCGGGACTCTGGCAACGCCGCTTTGGCGCCGACCCGGCCATCATCGGAAAGAGCGTTCAGGTCAACGGCGAGGGACACGTCGTCGTCGGGGTGATGCCGGACGACTTCATTTTTCCCGCCGGCACGAAGATCTGGGCGCCGCTTGCGCTCTCGCCGGAGGAAGCTGTCGACCGGGCCGGACGCACGCTGTTCGTGCTCGCCCGGCGTGCGCCGGGTGTGACTCCGGACCAGGCGAACGCGGCTCTCGGGGCGCTCGGCGCGCGCCTGGCCGCCGACTACCCGAACACGCACGAGGGCTGGATGCTGCACGGCATCCCGGCCGAGGAGTTCTTCGGCGCCGGACCGCGCCCCTTCATGCTCGTGCTCCTCGCCTCGGTGGCGTTCCTCCTGCTCATCGCGTGCGCCAACGTCGCGAACCTGCTGCTTGCGCGCGCCACGGCGCGGCGACGTGAGATGGCCCAGCGCATCGCGCTCGGCGCCACGCGACGCAGACTGGTCGCGCAGTTGCTCACCGAGAGCATGCTCCTCGCCCTCTCGGGCGGGCTTGTCGGCATCGGCCTGGCGTGGCTGGGGATCAAGGGCACGTCGGCCACCGTTCCCCTCGAGGTGCAGCAGTACATTCCCGGGTTCGGCGCCATCGTGCTGGACGTCCGCGCCATGGCCGTGGCCGCGCTCGTGGCCATGCTCTCGGGCGTCATCTTCGGCCTCGTGCCTGCGCTCACCGGCTCGTCGGTGGACGTGAACACGGCGCTCAAGGAGGGCGGCCTTTCCGAGTCGCGGCGTTCACGGTTGCGGCTGCTCCGCAGCGGCCTGGTGGTGGGGGAGATTGCACTGGCGCTGATGCTGGTTGCCGGAGCGGCGCTGATGGGCATCACGTTCCAGCGCGTGTCGATGAGCGACCCGGGGTTCCGGACCGCGCCCGTGCTGACCGCGACCGTCACGCTGCCGGAGGCCGACTACACGAGCGACAGTGTCATCGTGAGCTTCTGGGACCAGCTGCGTGAGTCGCTCGGCGCCGAGCCGGGCGTGGCGAGCGCCGAGCTGACGAGCGTGCTTCCCATGTCGTGGAACGATGCGCGCGTCCGTCTCTACCCCGAAGGCGAGCCGCCCGATCGTCCTGAGAACGCGCCGACTGCCGGCTTTCGCCGCGTGTCGGCCGGGTACCTCGGCGCGCTCGACGTGCCGCTCGTGCGGGGCCGGACCTTCACCGAGGCTGATCGCGCGGACGCACCGCTCGTGATGATCGCGAGCGAGACCGCGGCGCGGCGGCTCCTGGCGGGCCGCGAGGCGATAGGGCAGCGCCTCGTGATCCGGGACCGCGCGGTCGAAGTGGTCGGCGTCGTAAGCGACGTGCGGGCCAACCCGCTCACCTCCGACTCGCCCACGTCGGTCGTCTACGTTCCCCTCTCGCAGTGGCCGGCGCGCACGGCATCGGTGGTGCTCCGCACCGGGACCGACGACCCGACAGGGCAGACGGCGGCGCTCCAGCGCGCGATCGGGCAGCTCGATTCGCGGCTTGCGGCCGGTGATGTGGCCACGATGGCGCGCGTCATCGAGACGGTGACCTCGCCGCAGTCGGCCACGGCGCAGATGCTGATGGCGTCGGCGTTCATCGCGCTCGTGATGGCGGCCGTCGGCACCTACGGAATGATGGCCTACACCGTGGCGCGCCGGACGAGGGAAATCGGCGTGCGCGTGGCGCTCGGCGCGACGTCGCACGGGATCGTGCGCCACGTGATGGGGGGCACGGCGCGACTGGCGACGGCCGGCGTCGTGCTCGGCCTGGCCGGCGCCGTCGCGCTCGGATGGTCCATGCAGGCCATCCTCGTGGACACCGATCCGACCGATCCGGTCATCCTCACGATCGCGGCCACGCTGCTCGGCGCCATTGCCCTTGTGGCTGGCTGGCTGCCAGCGCGGCGTGCCTCACGGGTCGATCCGGTGAAGGCGCTCCGCGCCGAATGAGAGCCGGCTAGCGAGCCTGGCCGAGCGCCTCGTCCACCAGTGCCGTCAGCTGCGCCCAGCCGAAGCTCGGCAGCGGCCGGCCGTTGACGAAGTACTCGGGCGTCTTGGTCACGTTGAGCGCGCGCGCGTCGGCGAGATCCTGCGAGATGATCTGTGAGACCTCGGGCGAGATCATGTCCTGGCGCATCTGCGCGAGGTCGAGCCCGAGCCCTTCGAGGTAGGGCCAGGCCAGGCCCATCTGCGAGGTGTGGTTCGGCGCCCAGCCGGCCTGCGACGCGAGCAGGGCTTCGAGCGCCGGCCAGAACTTGTCCTGCCGCCGCGCAGCCTCGAGTGCGGCGACGACCGAATCTGATCCGGCATGGAACGGCGCGTATCGCAGCACCAGCCGAATCTTGCCGGCGTTCTCGTCCATCAGCTGCTTGACCATCGGATAAAACGCCGCGCAGGTCTCACAGGCCGGGTCGAAGAACTCCACGATGACCACCGGCGCGTCGGCTGGGCCCAGCGCCATCGCGTGTGGCCGGTCGAGCATTGCCATGATGGCCGGTGCGGCACTTGCCGCCTGCTCCTGCTCGGACGACGTGTAGAAGGACTTGGCGACGATGAAGGCGAGGAGCAGCGAGACGGCGGCGACGACAAACAACACGCTTCGGTTGGCGCCCGTCTTCTTCGTGTCTTTTCGTGGGGTCTTCGTCTTCTTCATTATTCAGTACTCCTGGCTCGCGCCGCGGCGAGCAGCACGAGAATGATGGTGAACGCGGCCAGCGACAGCGTGGGAATCGTGACGAACCCGAACCACTCGATCGAGATCTCCGAGCAGGGCACGCCCTGTGCGCACGGCTCGAGCCGCTCCGGAATCACGCCGGCGACCAGCAGCTGGTGGAACCCGGCGAGGAGCCATCCCGCCGCTGCCAGGGGCACGGCGTAGCGGACGACGTTTCGATCGAATGGAAACAGGCCGACCGCCAGCACGACGGCCAACGAGAACATCGGGATGCGCTGGTACCAGCAGAGCGAGCACGGTGGCAGCTGCATGACGTCGCTCAGAAAGAGCGCGCCGAGCGTCGACGAGGCGGCGACGAGCCATGCGCCGAAGACAAGGTGCCAAGCAGTTGCCGAGCCGGACATCCAGCCTATCGTATGCCAGCCGGCACGCCGACAAAACCGAACATCCGGCTCGAGCGGGGCGAGCCGCCACGCCGCATGGGGCGTTCTGTTCCAGTGCTCACCCGCGCATGAAGACGTAGGCCTCGCCGCGCTCCTCGACGAGTTTGTCGATGAGCTCCTGCATGTGGTCGCGGCGCTGGATGATGCCTTTGACGTTGCCGCTCGAGAGCCCGGGGCTGAGCGCCGCTCGAAGCCCTTCCTCGGTCAGTGCGCGCATGCGGTTCCAGAGATCCTCGTCGACGCGCGTCAGCTCGTGCACCATGCGGCGGCCGCTCTGGAACGCGCGCGTGTGATCGATGAGGATGAGATTCCATGCTGGATCGACGAGCCAGTTGCCCAGGTTGGGGTCCTGGTTGTAGATCAGGTCGTCGAACATCTTCGCCTTGACGATCTGCCGGTTCCAGTCGGCCGCCTTGTCGGCCGGCGGCGTCGGCACACCGCCCATGTCGGTGAAGCTCCTGGTGGGCGACGCCCACATGACGGCGGCGCCCTTCTCACGGCGGTACTCGCGCAGGACCGTCGGCGGCACCATGTTCAACTCGAGCAGTTTGTCGAGCTCGTAGGCGGCAATCTCAGACAGGTAGCTCTCATAGAAGCCGTCGTAGCGTCCAGGCCTGATGGCCTTCCACGCGAACGACTCGACCGGGCCGCCCGGTGCGAGGCGCGCTCGCTTCGGCTTGGTGACGCCCACCGAGAGTTCCTCCATGGAGACGACTTCAGCGGTGCGGAGGTAGTCCTCGATCTCGGCCGCGCGGCCGATCCAGATGCGCGCGTCCTCGGCCTGTGCCGCCGGCGTGGTCGTGCCCGTCTGGCCGACGTTCTGCCAGCCGACGAGCGTGGGTGCGGAGAGTGCGGCGGCCGCCAGAGTCGCGACAGCCAGATGCCGATTTCCTGCGTGGGGTCTCATGCGCCTGCCTCGAGGCCCCAACGTTAACACGGACATGCGTTTCGAGGGAGGCCGGCTGGCCCCGAGCGTGGCGGTCTAATCGAGCCGGACGGACAGAGAACTGCGAACCGCTATAGAGTTGTGGGATTCGAGATTGAGAATTGACTGAGAATCTGGAGATTGTGAGATTTCGGATTCCATTCCGACGTCGGCTGAAGGCCGGGTTCGTGGTGGCCGCGTTGCTGCTCGCGGGCGCGGTCGCCGCCGGGCAGCGCGGCCCGCTCGAGCTCGCGAATGCCCCCGTGCCGCCAGGAGAGCGGCGAATTGCCTACGGAAACGACCCTCTCCAGTTCGGTGAGCTGCGCGTGCCGTCCACGCCGGGGCCGCATCCGGTGGCCATCGTGGTGCATGGCGGATGCTGGCTCGCGAAGCTCGGCAACCTGGACGATCGGGCCGTGGCCCTGGACAACATGCGGCCGCTCTCGGTGGCGCTCACCGAGGCGGGTATCGCCACCTGGAACATGGAATACCGGCGCCTGGGAGACGAGGGCGGAGGCTGGCCCGGCACGTTTCTCGATGTGGGTCGCGGGGCCGACTTCATCCGCACGCTCGCGCGTGACGAGCGGCTGGACCTCGACCGCGTGGTTTCGATTGGGCATTCTGCGGGCGCGCACCTGGCCCTGTGGCTCGCCGCCCGCTCGAAGCTGCCGGCCACGAGCGACATCTACGCGCCGGATCCCGTGCGTGTGACCGGCGTGATCAGCCTCGATGGGCCTGCGGATCTGCAGGCGACCCTGCTGCTGGAACAGGCGGTGTGCGGCGCCCCTGTCGTGACCAACCTCATCGGGGGATCGCCCGACGCGCTGCCGGAGCGCTATCGCGACGCCTCTCCCATCGAGCGTCTGCCGCTCGGCGTTCCGCAAGCCTTCTTCACTGGCCGGATGTTCGCCGCCCACTCCGCGCCGTACGACGCGGCTGCCCGCCGCGCCGGCGATCGCGTTCAGGTGACGGCACTACCACAAGCCGGACACTTCCTGTTCATCGACCCGTTGTCCGAGATTTGGCCGGACGTGCTCAGGAGCGTCCGCCGGCTGCTGTCGATGCCGGAGTGAACCGCCGCACCCCACACGCTGGCGCTCCGATGGAAACCGGCAGCCCGGCCTGTCCCGTGAGGACTTCGAACGAGACGTGCCGGCTCGAGCCGATCAACAATCCCTTCGGGCCGACCGTGTTACCTATGTCTCCGGAATAAGCCGTCACCCGTGTACCCGGAATAGACCTGAGGATTCTGGAGCCGGCGGTCGGACTCGAACCGACGACCTGCTGATTACGAATCAGCTGCTCTACCAACTGAGCTACGCCGGCTCTCGGCGTGACGGACAATCCTATCAAGGTTGGAGCAGAGACAACAGGGGGCGCCGGGCGGGCTGAAGCCCGCCCCTCCATGAAGCCCCGCCAGTTCTACGCCTTCGTCGCCTTCTTCGCCCGCTCGCGGGCCCAGCGCTTGCGGGCCGCGGCCGCCATCCGCGCGCGCGCCGTGGCTGAGACCTTCCGGCCGGCCTTCTTGATCGCCCGGCCGGCCTGCTTGCTGGCTCGCTTGCTCGTGCGCGCCGCCACGCCGAGCTCGGCCAGCATCTGGTTGGCGGCCTCGATGATCCTGCCGAGATCGTCCCGCAGCGCCTCCCGCTGCGCCTTGAGCGAATCCACTCGCGCGGCCGCCTGACCCAGCAGCCGGCCAAGCTGCTCCGCAGTCTGATTCGCTCTCTTGTTGCCCCGTGCTCGCTTCGCCATACGATGAATGCTCCCTGATTTTCGCCGCTGCTGCGCGGCGCTCGAGATCGACACCCGATCGTAACCCAAGCGGTGCACAATGCGGCACGGCGTGGCATGATGGCCACACCGCAGAAGGGGGACCCATGCGACCAGCCATGCGCTCAGCCCCGTGCCGCCGCCTGCCGCCGATGCGGCTGGCCGTCGCGCTCCTGCTGTCTCTCGCGCTTTCAGCCGCCTCCATGCTGGCGTCGTCGGCCCGGCAGGCGCCGCAGGCGCCGGTCTTCCCCGGGGCCGCCTGGGAGCGGATCGCCGACCCCCGTACGGCCGGCTATTGCACCCCCGACTTCGCCGGGGCCACCGAGCACGTGCAGGCCCTCCCCACGACGGCGGCCATCGTCGTCGTCGGCGGCCGCGTGCTGTGGCAGTACGGCGACCTCGAGGCCGTGAGCTACATCGCCTCGGTCCGCAAGAGCATCCTGGCCACCATGTTCGGAAAGTACGTGGCCGGCGGCCGCATCCGGCTCAACGCGAACATGCTCGAGCTCGGCATCGACGACGTGAACGGGCTGCTCGCAGCGGAGAAGGAAGCCACGGTGGCCGACCTGCTGACGGCCCGATCGGGCGTGTACCACGAAGCGGCCAACGCGGCGTGCACCGGGTGCGGCAGCACGGCCGGCGACCCGCCAGGTCCCCGCGGCACCGTGCCGCACGGTACCTACTTCCTCTACAACAACTGGGATTTCAACGCGCTCGGCACGATCTTCGAGCAGGCCACCGGCGAGAACATCTACAACGCCTTCGAGCGCGACTTCGCCGTGCCCCTCGGGTTCGAGGACTTCGATCGCGGCGCGCAACGCAAGACCGTCAACCTCGACCGGTCCGTGCACCCGGCCTACCACTTCTATCTGTCGACACGCGACATGGCGCGGTTCGGCTACCTGATCCTGCGCAACGGGCGATGGGGTGGGCAGCAGATCGTGCCGGCCGACTGGGTGAAGACGATGACCTCGGTCGTCACACCAGTGGACCAGATGAACCCGGAGAACTACCGGCAGGGGCCGTTCGGCTACGGATACCTGTGGTGGATCTGGGACGGCCGGGCGAACACCGGCATCTACCGAGGGGCGTTCACGGGCGTCGGCGCCATCGGCCAGTACGTCACCGTGCTACCGGAGCTCGACATGGTGATCGCCCACAAGACCCGCCCGGTGCGGGGCAGCAACGCCTCGGTGGGGCGGGCCGACTACCTCGCGCTCGTCGAGAAGATCGCGTCGGCGCGGTGCCGGCCCTGACATCCCGCGTTCGATATCGCCCTGGAGTGCAGCCATGACCCGTCAGGAGATTGAAGACCTGCTCGACCGGCGCCAGCGCGCCTGGCAGCGCCGTGACGCGGACGCGCTCGGCGCGTTCCACCACGAGTCAGGTGTCGTGAAGAGCCCCATCTTCGGCACCGTCAAGGGACGGCCGGCCATCACCAAGTCCTACGCGGACCTGTTCAAGACGTTTGCCGACTGGACGATCGAGGCGACGCGCGTGGTCATCGACGGAGTGCAGGTGGCCCAGTCGTTCACGGCACAGGCCACGCACACGAGCGACCTGTTCGGCGTGCCGGCTACAGGCCGCCGATGCGAAATCCACGGCGTGCTGTTCATCGAAATCGACGAGAAGGGCCAGGTCAAGCGGGAAGAGCGCTTCTACGATTTCACCAGCCTGCTGCTCCAGATCGGCGTGCTCAAGGCGAAGCCTGGGATCTGAGGGGTCCGAAAGGTCCGACGGTCCGAAAGGTCCTAAGGTCCGAAGGTCCTAAGGTCCGAACTTGGGTTCAACCGGTCGATGCAACGATGGCGGCTAGCTTAGCAGCCGGTGTTTCAAAACCCAACGTCTTGCGCGGACGTTCATTCAGCTCGCGGGCGATGCGATTGAGGGCGGCCTGCGAGTAGCCGGACAAATCGGTGCCGCGCGGCAAGTACTGGCGCAGGAGCCCGTTCGTGTTCTCGTTGGAGCCCCGTTGCCACGGGCTGTGGGGATCGCAGAAGTAGACCTGGACATCGGTGGCGACCGTGAATTGCCGATGCGCCGCGAGTTCCCGCCCGCGGTCCCACGTCAGACTGCGCCGCAGCGTCGCCGGCAGCGTGCGAATCTGCCGCGCCAAGGCGGCCGTGACGGCCGGGGCCGCCTTGGTGGGCAGCCGGACCAACAGCACGTAGCGGGACTGGCGCTCGACGAGGGTGCCGACTTGCGAGTCGATCGTGCCCGCCAGCAGGTCGCCTTCCCAGTGGCCCGGGATGGCGCGATCCTCGACGCTGGCCGGCCGCGCGCGAATCGAGACTGCGTCGGCCAGCGGCCCGCCCGGCGCCGCGCCGGCCGGCCGCGGCCGCCGGAAGCGCCCGCCGCGGCGCAGATGCCGGACTAATTCGCGGTTCAAGCCGCCGCGGCTCTGTACGAAGAGCGTACGATAGAATCGTTTCGTGCGACACGTGCAGCGTGGGGGTGTCAGGGTACGTCCGTTTCAGCCACGCCGCAATCTGTTCCGGCGACCACCGGCGCTCGAGGCCCCGGGTCACCAGGTGCCGCAACCGCCCCAGCCGCGCGAGCCGGCACGGTTTCGGCCGGCGCGCCCGCCGCCACGCCGCCGCATCAGCCGTGCCCGCCCGATAGTGCCGGCGGCCGCCATGGCGCCCGACCTCGCGACTGACCGTGGAGGTCGGGCGCCCGAGTCCGCGGGCCACGGCCGCGAACGACTGGCCCGCTGCCAGCCCGCGCGAGATCTCCTCGCGCTCGGCGCTCGTCAACACCCGCGCCGACCGAGTTCGGGCGACCGGCGCGATGCCGCCCCACCGTCGCACCCGCTTGCGGATGGCCCGGTCGCTGACCCCGTGCGCCCGCGCGATGGCCGCGATCCGCTCACCCCGGTGCCACCGCACCCACACATCGTCCCCGCGCGCTCGCTGATCTCGACGCTTCATGACAAGATCCTCCTATCACGTTGCGTCGACCGTCTGAGTACGCCGAAGGTCCTAAGGTCCGAAGGTCCGAAGGTCCGAAGGTCCTGAGGTCCTGAGGTCCTGAGGTCCGAGAGTCGGAACCCTCGGACCTTCGGACCCTCGGACCCTCGGACCTTCGGACCCTCGGACCCTCGGACCTTAGGACCTTTCGGACCCTAGGACCTTCGGACCTTAGGACCCTCAGGATTTCAGACGAGCACCTTGATGACGACGCGGCGGTTCTGCGCGCGGCCGTCGCGGTCGGTGTTGGGCGCCATCGGCTTGTCTTCGCCGTAGCTGATGACGTTCATCTTGTGCAGCGGGATCTGGTGCTGCTCGTAGAGGTACCGCTTGACGGCTTCGGCCCGCTCGAGGCCGAGTTTGTAGTTGATCTCGGCGGCGCCCGTGTTGTCGGTGTGCCCCTCGATCTCGAAGTACGCGCCCTGCGGGTTGGCCTTGAGCTCCTCGACGAGCTGGTCGATGCGCGCCTTGGCGGTGTCGGGCAGCTCGGCCGCGCCGAACTTGAAGTTGCCCTGGTCTTCGCTCAGCACCACCTCGTAGATGAGCCGCTTCGACGCCGCGTCGACGGCGGCGGCCGCGTCGCCAGCCGCCCGGGCCGCGTCGCCGGCCGCGCCGGCCTTGCCGTCGGCGGCGTTGGCCGACTGCTGCGCGCGGTCGGCCGCGTTCTGCGCGGTGCCCGCCTTGGCGTCCACCTCGCCGATGCGCCCCTCGTTCTGGCGCGTGCGCTCCTGCGTCTCCTCGAGCGCCTCGCCCATGGTGTCGACCTTGTCGTTCACCTGGTTGATCTGGCTGTTGACGTACCCTTTCGTCGCGCACGCCGTCGATCCGCCGGCCGCCATTCCCACGACGGTCACGGCAAGCAGTAGCTTCCGCATCTCAGTCCTCCTCATCACACCCGTTAGTCCACGTCTGGACGCGCCTGGACGACATAGCCGCTCCGCGTGCGCACGACGACGTCCTTCCGCGTCGTGCGCAGCTCGATCGGGTGCCATCCGGGACGATCGCCCGGTTCGAACGCAATCAAATACTGATGCCGCAGCTCGTGCACGATCCGGCGTGCGGCCTGGCTCGTGCGCGACGGTCCCGTGGCGGCGAAGATCGCGCCGCCCGTCCAGCGTGCCAGGTCGCCGAGCTGACCCTCGAGGTCCGCCGTGAGGCGGTTCTCGATCTCGGCCCGCGAGCCCAGCTTGTCGAACGGCGAGACGACCAGCACCACGTACACCGGCACGTCGATGGCGCTCGCCAGCGCCGAGACCTCGGCGGCCGTGAGCCGGCTCGCGTTGTCGACGCCGTCGGTGAGCGCCACGACCGCACGGCGCGACTCGCCGGTGACGGCCACGCGGCGGCCCGTGTCGGCAATCGCGTCGAAGAGCGACGTCTTGCCGTACGGCTGCATGCCGTCGAACTCGCCGACCAGATCCGCCGACGCCGGCGCGATGGGCCGCACTTCGACGAGCGAGGAGTCGAACGTGAAGAGCCCGGCCTGGTCCTCGCCCGGTTCGAGCCACGCGAGCACGTGCCCGGCAACTTCGCGCGCCGCCTCGCGGCGCGAGGCCACGCTCATGCTGCCACTCGCGTCGACGAGCAGGGCCAGGCGGACCGGACTCTCGTCGCTCCGCACTTCGCTGATGGCGCGCCGCTCGCCGCCGTCGATGAGCTCGAATTCCTCCGGCCGCAGGTCGGTCACCGGCCGGCCGTCGCGCGTCTCGGCCACGGCCGTCACCGCCACCCGGGCCACGCCGGACCGGAACGTCGGCCGCGGCTGCTGCTGCCGGGCGCCGGTTTCGGCCGCCGCGAACATCGCGAGGAGGGCCGTCGAGGCGGCGAGGGTCGGTCTCACGCCATTCCTCCTGTTCAACATCCTTGCCAACTCCTCGTCATGCAAAAACCCATGGAAAAGGCCCCACCTGCGGCCCGGGGACCCGAGACTGTGTAAGAGTTACGTCTGGGTGTCAGGGGGCCGTGGGTCGTCCGTGCGAGGGACCACCATGAGACATATCGGACTGACGGTCGCGCTTCTGGTGTCGCTCGCGCAGGCGCGTCCAGCCGGACCGCTCGTGGCGGCGCGCGACCTCTACAACCTGGGCAAGTTCGACGAGGCGATTGCGCTCGCCGCCGAGGCCCGCGCGAACCCGGCCGAAGAAGACGCGGCGACCGTCGTCCTGGCGCGCGCGCACCTCGAACGGTACCGGCTCGGCCTCGATACCTTCGACCTCGACGCGGCCGAGGCCGCGCTCAAGGCCGTCGACAGCGGCCGGCTCGAGCCCCACGACTACGTCGACTGGCTGGTCGGCCTGGGCGTGTCGATTTATCTCGACGACCGCGGCGGGCTCGAGGACCGCTACAGCGCGGCGGCCGACCTTTTCGAGACGGCGCTCGGCCGCGCCGAAGGCGTCGTCGCCCCCGCCGCGCGCGAGCGCATCCTCGAGTGGTGGTGCGGCGCGCTCGACCGGCAGGCGCAATTCGGTCCGTCATCGGGCCGCACGCTCATCTACGAGCGCGTGCTCGCGCGGGTCGACCGCGAGCTTGGCCGTGAACGACCGATCGGTCGTGGCTCTCTACTGGCGGGCTGCGGCGGCGCGCGGCACGGGCGACCTGGAACGGGCGTGGGGTTCTGCGGTGGCCGGGTGGCTGCGGGCGCGGTACTTCGGCGAGGAGGGCCTTGCGCTTCGGGCCGACCTCGACCGGTTCGTGACCGACGTGCTCCTGCCCGAGCGCGCCGAACGGCTCGCGCCGGGCGCCGATCCGCGCCCCACGCTGGCCGAGCTTCAACGCGGGTGGCAGGCGTTCAAGGAGCGATGGCAGGCGCCGGTGGCTCGCCCTTGACGAGACCGCCAGCGAGCGCGGCCGCGCTCTCGGCCAGCTGCTGCGCGTAGAGGTAGTTCTTCGCGGCGAGCGCATCGTCGGCCATGCGGACGAACCGCTGGGCCGTGTCGAACTGCTCGCGCGCGTTCGCGCCGAGCTTCCGCCGATCCACACGCGCGAGGTCGCGACGGGCTGCGGCCACCAGTTCGCGCGCTTTCTGTTCGATCGCCGCCGTGTTCGACGTGGTCTGGAGCACCGGCGGCGGTTCGGTGGCCGGCAGCGGTCGTTCAGTCGGGCGGGCCGGAGGCGGAGCGGCCGTGACCGGCGGACGAGCCGGAACGGCGGCCGCCGGGTCGGGTTCGGGCGGCGGCGGCTCGGGCACCTTCACGGTGACCGGAATCACCGTCCGGGGCGGCGGAGCCGGCACGTCGAGCGGAGGCGGCAATGGGGCCGGCGTGCGCGCCTGAGCCTTGGCGCAGGCCGACACCGTGGCCGCGATCGCGAACGCCAGTGCGAGCCTGCCGAGGGCGGACATGCCGCCATTATGACGCAGCGATCGGCAACACGGCCGCCGGGACGTCGGCTCGCCGCAGCAGCACGCGGAACGTGGTGCCCCGCCCGGGCGTCGACTGCGCCTCGATTTCGCCGCCGTGCAGCTGGATGGTGCGGTAGACGAGCGAGAGACCGATGCCGCTGCCTTTCTCGCGCGTCGTGAAGTAGAGGTCGAAGATGCGCGTCAGGTGCTCGGGCGCGATGCCCACGCCGGTGTCTTCGAACAGCACTTCGATCTGGCGGTCGGAATGCGCGCGAGCCGCGATCTTGAGCCGGCCGCCGTTCGGCATGGCCTGGCAGGCGTTGAGGCCCAGGTTGAGGAAGGCCTGCTCGAGCATCGCGCGGTCGGCGGCCACTGGCGGAAGGTCGGGCGGGCACTCCACGCGCAGGTCCACGGCGGTCTTGCCGGCTTCGGCCTCGAGCACGGGCCGCAGATCGTCGAGGAGACCGGCGAGCGCCACCGGCTGCAGCTTGAGGTCTTCCGGCCGCGTGAACTTCAGGAATCCCTGCAGGACCTCGTCGAGCCGGCGCATCTGCGCGGCGATGATCGCGAGGTGCTCGGCGGCGTCGGGCTCGTCGGCGAGCTGCATCTTCAGCAGCTCCAGGTGAATCATGACGGCGTTGAGCGGGTTCTTGATCTCGTGGGCGATGCCGGCCGAGAGCCGGCTGAGCGCGGCGAGCTTGCGCGAGTAGCTGAGCGTCGATTCCAGGTCCTCGCGCGTGGCAGGCGCGCTGCCCGGCTCGGCCCGTTCGCCCGTGAGGCGGGTGACAATGGCCTTGAACGATGCGTCCAGATCCTCGAGGTCCCGGTCGTCGGGCAACGTCTCGAGATCGTCGAACTCTCCCCGGCCGAGCCGCGCAAGCCGACTGCCGATCACGTGAATCGGCCGCACCACCATGCGCGCGAGGACGAGCGAGACCAGCAGGGCGGCGACGAGCACGACGGCAGCCGTGATCACGGGCGCGCGCAAGGCTCGTTCGAAGCGGTCGCGGATGAGCACCGTGGATAAGCCCACACGGATCGACCCGAGCGGCCGGCCGTTGATCAGGAGGTCCTGCCGCACCTCGAGCATACGGTCGCCGGTGGCATACAGCGCCCGAACCCGCGAGACGAGGCTGCCTTCCATCACCTCATCGAGCGAATCGGCCGGTGGCAGCGGCCTGCCCACCATGCGCGTGTCGACGTGCGCGATCACGACGCCTTCCGAGTCGACAATCGCGGTGTAGGCCATGTAGCCCCCGTAGAGGCTGCCCTCGAGGATCGACCGCAGCCCGCCGTCCGAGCCGAACGCGGTCGTCGGGTCCTCGCCGGCGGCGACGATGGCGAACGCGCGCTGGTAGGCGGTGTTGGCGACCAGCTCGGCGCGCGACTGGTTCTGGACGAGCAGCAGGTCGGCGAGCGTCAGCAGGTACCAGCCGGCCAGCACGAGCACCGCGGCCGCCACGATGGCCGTCACGCCGACGACCTGCCGGCTTCGGATGCTGACCCGCATCAGGCCCCGTCCGACTTCATCCGGTTGAGCTTGTTGTGCAGCGTCTTGAGGCTGATGCCCAGCATCTCGGCGGCTCTGGTCTTGTTGCCGCCGGTGTGCTCGAGCGTGATCTGAATCAGCCGCTCCTCGGCCTGGTCCACGGTCGTCCCCGGCGTGAGGCCCTCGGCGCCTGCCGCACCTGACGCGGCCGGCGCCTGCCCGAAGGCGGGCAGGTCGCCCGGCTCGATCAGACGGCCGCGCGCCACGATCGTCGCGCGCTCGATGACGTTGCGAAACTCGCGCACGTTGCCCGGCCAGCCGTGCCGGCCGAGCGCGGCAAGCGCCGCGTCGGAGAGGCCCACGACGTCCCGGCCGTTTCGCGCCGCGAACTCCCGGATGAACGCGTCGGCCAGCAGCGGCAGGTCGTCCATCCGATCGCGCAGTGGCGGCAGCGCGATCTCGAAGACGTTGAGCCGGTAGTAGAGGTCCTCGCGCAGCTTCCCGGTTCGAACCGCCTCGGCCGGGTCCACGTTGGTGGCCGCGATCACGCGGATGTCCACCGCGATTTCGCGCGAGCCGCCCACCGTGCGGAACGTGCGCTCCTGCAGCACGCGCAGGAGCTTGGCCTGCATGCCGGGCGTCATCTCGGCGATTTCGTCGAGAAAGAGCGTGCCCCGGTTGGCCAGCTCGAACGATCCCTGCCGCCGCGCGATCGCGCCGGTGAACGCCCCCTTTTCGTGGCCGAACAGCTCCGATTCCAGCAGGTTGTCGGGGATGGCCGCGCAGTTGATCGGCACGAACGGATGCGGCGCCCGCGGGCTCAACTGGTGAATCGTCTGCGCCACCAGCTCCTTGCCGGTTCCTGATTCACCGGTCACGAGCACCGAGGCGCTCGTGGGCGCCGCCTGCTCGATCACCTGGTAGATGCGGCGCATGGCCGCGCTCCTGCCGATCATCCGCCCGAAGCTGCCGTGGTGGCGCAGCTGGCGGCGCAGCGTCTGCACCTCGCGGAGCGTGCTGTTGCGCTCGACGATCTGCGCGATCATGATCTTCAGCCGCTGCGGTTCGATCGGCTTCGGCAGGTAGTCGTACGCGCCGAGCTTGATGGCCTCGACGGCGGTCTCCACCGTGCCCTGCGCCGTCAGCAGCACCACCGTGATGTCGCCGGCTTCGTCCTGCTTGAGCGCCTTCAACAGGCCCAGCCCGTCGACGTTCGGCATCACCAGATCCGACAGGACGATCGTGGGCCGGTCGGTCCCGATCTTCTCGAGGGCGGCGCGCCCGTCGGACGCCACGTCGACGACGTACCCCCAGCTCTTGATGAGTTGTTGCAGACCGAGCCGCTGCGCCGCATCGTCTTCGACGATGAGCACGCGGTCCGTGGCGAGAGGGGATTCGGCAGGCGTCATGGGCGTTGCAGACGATTCTCTCACTCGGGCGCGGCTTCAGCGAGTCCGGCCATCGGTGGCCGGTCCCGGCGCTTCCACGAGCTCGACGTCGTCGAGCCACATCGCGCGGTCTTCTCCCGGCGCGATCTTCAGGCGGCGGCAGCCGGCAAGCGTGCGAAGGTAGGCGTTGCCCGAGCGGGGACCAGGCCCGGCCTCGAGCCTCACGCGTCCGATGCGCGAGAACTCGCCGTCGGCTCCGGCGCACCTCAACTGCCAGAGCGAATCGCCTTCGCCGCGCAGCCGGATGCCGATGAGGTCGACCGGCGGCAGGGCAAGCGTCACAAAGGCGCCGGCGTCCTGGAAGGCCACCTGCGGCTTGTCCGAACCGGCCGCAGCCTGTTCGGGCAGCCTTCGGGCGGCCATCGGCGAGGCGACAAACGACTCGACGACCGCCGGCGGCGGGTCGAGCCTGTGGCCCGGAGGCGGCGGCTCGATCGCGTAGACGTACATGTCCTCGGCTCGATCCAGGTACCGGTAGTTGCTTCGGTGCGTGACGTCCTCGCGCTCGTCGTCGGTGGTGGCGACGAAGATGGTCAGGTCCTCGCTACCGGTCGGCGCCTGGCGCGACGCGAACATCCACGTCCAGTCCGCGTCGACGCTCGGCCGGGCGCCGGCGCGCACGAGCTCGAGGGCGACGCCCGCGGTCACGCCCCACGCGTCGTGCGAGAACCGAAGGCGCGGCGCCGCGGTCCCCGTGCGGGCAAGCTCGCCCTCGACGGTTGCCGCGACGCGGACGACGCGACCCGACCTTCTGCCAAGCCTCGCATGCCACCACGAGGCCTGCCATGCGGCAACCAGGAGCGTGGCCGCCACCGCCGCACGCCACGACCAGCGCCTGACGGCCCCGCCCGGGCGGGGGAGTCTCAGCCGATCGACGACCGCCGAGAGGGCCGGTGCGGTGATGATGGTCCAGTTCATCACGCCGAGCACCGACACCCAGTAGACGGTGTAGTCGAGTGGCTGCTGCGGCATCTGCCGTACCGAGATCCACGCGGCCACGGTGGCGGCAAGCGAGATGGTCGCGAGGCTGGCTTCGAACGTGCGGCGACGCACCCAGGACGCAAGCGCGACACCGGCGACAAGCAGGATCTCCACGCGCCACAGGACCGACAACGCCTGGTCTGGATCGCCCACGCGCGTCTCGCCGAACGGAAGGCTGAGCGACGGGCCGACTGGCGCCGTGACGAAGCGCGCGAAGGCGGCGTCGGCCATCTCCGGCGTGATCCGGCGATCGCCGTCGAGGAAGAACCGGGCGATCTGCTGCAGGTTTCCCGCGCCGCCCGGGGCGAACGCGTCGGCGAGCGGCAGCGCCCAGAGCGCGAGCGTGACGAGCGCGGCCGCCCCAAGGGCGCGTGCGACCCCCGGTGGGGGCCGCCGTGCGCGCCAGGACGGTCGGCCGTCGCGGACGACGAGGATGAGGGCGGCCGCGAGCGCAACCGCCGTGGCCGGACCCGTGAATCCGACGTGGGTTTGCACGGTGAACGAGGCCAGTGCCGCGGCGGCCGGAATCAGGCGGTACGCGCCTGCCGAGGCCGCGGCCGCCGTCACGACGAGCAACGCGAGCGGCAGGATGGCGATGTGCGGGTTCCACGGGCTGGCGAGCAGGCCCCAGCTCCGCCACACGAAGACACCGAACGAGAGCGCCGCCGCGACGAGCAGGCCCGGCCGCGCCGCCTGTCGGCCAAGGACGGCCGCGAGCGCCACGAGCGAACCGGCATTGACGATGGCCGCCATGAGGACTACGGCCATGTGGCGGTAGCCACCCAGCCAGTAGAGGGGCGCGAAGAGGTAGAAGAGCAGCGGGCCGGGGTGGTTCCAGCCGTACTGCGAGTACGCGCCCGTGGTCTTCACCGAGTGCATCGCGTCGATCAGGTGAAGGTCGAAGAGCGCGAAATCGTCGGCTGGCGGCACGTCGGGCATCAGCCTGACGACGCCGATGACGACGAGGGCGAGCGCCGCGGCGTAAGCCACCCGTGTCATCGCCCGATTCTCTCCCAATTCGATAGAATTCCACCGAGGTGCTGCCGATGACTGACGAACCTGCTCTCGATCCGTTGACCATCCAGCGCTTCCGGTCGCTCCACCGTCTCGTGGGCAACACGCCGCTTCTCGCGATCGACTTTGCCTACGACGGGCAGCCGCGCGTGATCTACGCCAAGCTCGAGTCGCTCAATCTCACCGGCAGCATCAAGGATCGGATGGCGCTCTACATTCTGGAAGCCGCCTATCGCGACGGGCGGCTCCGGGCCGGCGATCCGATTGCCGAGGCGACGAGCGGCAACACCGGCATATCGGTGGCGGCCATCGGCCGCGCGCTGCGCCATCCGGTCACGATCTTCATGCCGGACTGGATGAGCAGCGAGCGCATGGCCATCATCTCGAGCTTCGGCGCGTCGATCGTGCCCGTGAGCCGCACCGAAGGCGGCTTCCTCGGGAGCATCGAGAAATCAGAGGCGCTCGCGGCCGCCAATCCTCGCGTCTTTCTCCCGCAGCAGTTCGCCAACGAAGCCAACGTCGTCGCGCACGAGCGGACGACGGGGCCGGAGATCTGGCAGCAGCTCGGTTCGGCCGGCATCGAGCCCGACGCGTTCGTGGCCGGCGTCGGCACGGGCGGCACCGTGATGGGCGTGGGCCGGTACCTGCGGGGGAAGCGGGCCGGCATCCGCATCCATCCGCTCGAGCCGGCCGAGTCGCCCACGCTCTCGACCGGGCACAAGGTGGGGCAGCACCGGATTCAGGGCATCTCGGACGAGTTCATCCCCGCCATCGTCAAGCTCGACGAGCTCGATCCGGTGGTCTCGGTGCACGACGGCGATTCGATCCTGATGGCGCAGCAACTCGCGCAGCACGGCCTTGCCGTCGGCATCTCATCGGGCGCGAACTTTCTCGGAGCGGTCAAGATCCAGAACGAGCTCGGCCCCGAGGCCGTCGTCGTCACGGTGCTCTCGGACAGCAACAAGAAGTACCTGAGCACCGACCTGCTGCGCGAGGAGCCCGTCCGCGACGGCTACCTGTCGTCGAGGATCGAGCTGCTCGGGTACCGCGCCTTCCAGCGGGTCTGCAGTGTGTGCTTCGAATTGCAGGACAACGAGGAGACCGCCGCCGTCATGCTGCGCCGGACGTGACGCCGCCCCTGATGGACCATGGAGGGGCGGGCTTCAGCCCGCCCTCGGCTTGGGCGGGCTGAAGCCCGCCCCTCCATCTGCTTCGCGCTTCATGACCGTCCACAGATCGGCGACGTGCTCGCGTTCGGTCGCGAGCGAGCCCACCGACACCCGGACCATCCAGCGGCCGTCGAGCACGGCCGGCGTGAGGTAGGCCTCGCCGGATCGGTTGATGCGATCGCACCATCCCCGCGTGTGCGCATCGAGCGCCTCGCCGTCGAGCCCAGGCGGCTCGTGGCGGACGCAGACCGTCTGCAGCACGACCGGGTTGAGCACGCGCCATTCGGGTTCGGCTCGCACCGTGTCCGAGAGCCAGCGGGCGTTCTCGAGGTCGCGCCGGAGCCGGGCCTGAAGGCCCGACACGCCCTGCTCGCGGATCAGGAACCAGAGCTTCAGCGCGCGGAACCTGCGGCCGAGCGGGATGCCCCAGTCGCGGTAGTTCTTCGCGACGCTGTCGGCAGCCGTCTGCAGATAGCTGGGATTCGTGGACATCACCCGCACCAGGTGTTCGGGCTCGCGCACGAAATACACCGAGCAGTCGAATGCCGCGCCCAGCCACTTGTGAGGGTTGAGCACGATCGAATCGGCCCCTTCGATGCCGGCCCACATCCACCGGCATTCCGGGAGGATCATGGCCGAGCCGGCCATCGCCGCGTCGACGTGCAGCCAGAGGCCTTCGCGCCGGGCGATGGCGCCGACGGGCTCCAGCGGGTCGACGGCCGTCGTCGTCGTGGTGCCTGTCGTGGCCACCACCGCGCAGGGTACGCGTCGGGCGGCGCGGTCGGCGGCGATCGCGGCCTCGAGCGCGCCGGGCCGCATCGCCCAGTGTTCGTCGTGCTCCACCACGCGGACGTGATCGCGGCCGAAGCCCGCAAGAAGCGCCGCCTTCTCAATCGAGCTGTGGCTGTGCGCCGAGACGTAGACGACCAGCGGCTGGTCCACATGCTGGAACCCGCCGCCGGCCAGCGCGTATCCGGACGTGCGCTCGCGGGCGCAGATGAGCGCGATGAGGGAGCTGGTCGACGCAGTGTCCTCGATGACGCCGCTCCAGCCGTCCGACAGGCCGACCATCTGCCGCAGCCAGTCTGTGGCGACTTCCTCGATCTCCGTGAGCGCGGGGCTCGACTGCCAGGCGAGCCCCAGCACGCCGAGGCCGGTGCTGGCGAAGTCGCCGAGCACGCTCGAGAGCTCGCCGTTGCACGGGAAGTATCCGAAGAACCGGGGATGCGCCCAGTGCGAGAGTCCCGGCATGACGATGTGGTCGAGGTCGGCGAGCACGGCGTCGAACGGCTCGGGCGTCTGGGGCGGTGCGGCCGGCAGGCGGGCCTTGATCTCGCCGGGCCGGGTCTGGGCCATCACGGGCCGGTCGGCCACGTGCTCGCGATAGTCGGCAATCCAGTCGATCAACTGGTGCCCGAACCGGCGAAAGTCGTTCGGCGTCATCGCGTCAGGGACGCCGGTCGACCCGGTACCAGGGCAGGTTGCCCTGGGCCATGTTGGCGAGCGAGCGGCCGGGATTGAAGAGGATGCGAAAGGTCGCGCGGAGCGCGTGGTTCGACGTTCGCGACTCGAACCACCGCAGGAAGTGTTTGTCGACGGCGTCCTCGGCCACCATCATGCCCATGCCGCCGAGCGGCGTGATCACGTGATCGACCCAACCGCGGTGGCTCGGGTCCAGGCCGACGTTGCCGATCGACGCTTCGCTCATCGGCCCGAACTCGAACTGCAGGCTGTAGCCGGTAATCCAGAGGCCGGACGTGCCGATGCGCTTCCAGTAGTCGGCCGACATCTCGAGATGGATGCTCGACCTGACACCGGTGGCGTCGCGCCACAGGTAGCCCGCGGCGGCGCCGTGGATCGGATGTCCGAGGTAGTTGACCGGCCACGAGTTGTTGTCGGCCCAGCCTTCCGGCATGTGCACCGAGCGCGCGTAGTCGGAGAAGAACGGACCCGACAGCTCGCGCCGCGTGTCTCCCTGGAGCGCGACCCGAAACGTGTGCTCGATCGTCGCGAGCACGAAGGAGTCCTTGAGCGCCTGGCGCCAGCCTCCGGGGGACGCTACGTCCGACTGAGGCGGCTGGTCGGCGTCGGGCTCCGGGCCGGACTGCCCGGCCTGTGCAGGCACGGCCACGAACACCAGGATCACGAAGGGCAGGGCGAGGCGGGTCATTACCTGTCTATGATCCTGGCTGGCGCCCCGATCGCGCAAGACCTTGCGCAACGTTTCTCTTACAATGCGCAAGCATCGAGGTGGCCATGACCCGTCAGTCCCTGCAACGTCTCATCGTCGGTCTCGCGCTTGGGGCGACGCCCGTGCTCCTCCTGGCCGATCAGGCCAGGCCGGCGGGCCGGCCGGCGCCGGCAAACGACCTGGCTGCGGCCAAGCCGGGGCGCGACCCGAGTCAGGCCATCGACGAGGCCTATACACAGAAGATCAAGGAGTACACGACGGAGTCTTTCTTCCTGTCGCCGCTCGTCGACTACCTGCCGGCTTCGCCGACGGTACCGACGCCGATGGCGGTGCTCGGCGACATCGCCGGGGCGCCGGGCAAGCTGCCGTACTCGCACGAGGTCTACGCCTACATGCGAATGCTCGAGAAGGCGACGCCGCGCGTGAAGGTCTTTTCGATCGGCCGGACGGAGGAAGGCCGCGAGATGATTGCCGTCGCGGTGGCCTCCGAGGCGCTCCTGGCGCGGCTCGAGGCGAACCGCGCGGATCTCGCGCGGCTGGCCGATCCGCGCAGTCTGGACATGGATGACGCGCTTGCCGATGAAATCGCGCGCCGCGCGGCGCCCGTCTACTACATCACCGGCACGATTCACTCGGGCGAGGCCGGCGCGCCGACGGCGCTCATGGAGCTGGCCTACCGGCTGGCCGTCGACGACAGCCCGTACGTGCGGCACATCCGCGAGAACCTCATCACGCTCATCACCCCGGTCACCGAGGTGGACGGCCGCGACCGCATGGTCGACCTGTACGAGTACGAGAAGGCCCATCCGGACCGGACCAAGCCGAACCTCGTCTACTGGGGCAAGTACGTCGCGCACGACAACAACCGCGACGCGATGGGCATGACGCTCAAGCTCACCGAGAACGTGCTCAACACGTTCATCGACTGGAAGGCGCAGGTGCTGCACGACCTGCACGAGTCGGTGCCGTACCTCTACGACAACACGATCGGGGACGGGCCGTACAACGCCTGGGTGGATCCGCTGCTCACCAACGAATGGCAGATGATCGGCTGGAACAACGTGCAGGAGATGACGCGGTTCGGCATGCCGGGCGTGTTCGCTTTCGGCTCGTTCGACACCTGGTCGCCCGGCTACCTGATGTTCATCGCGGCCACGCACAACGGCATCAGCCGGCTCTACGAGACGTTCGGCAACGGCGGCTCGGCCGAGACGCGCGAGCGGACGCTCTCGCCGAACGACACGGCGCGCACCTGGTTCCGGCAGAACCCGCCGCTGCCGCGCGTGATGTGGTCGCTCAGGAACAACAACAACTACCAGCAGACCGGCCTCCTGGTCTCCCTCAACTACTTCGCCACGAACAAGCTCGTGTTCCTGCGCAACTTCTACGAGAAGAGCAAGCGGTCCATCACCAAGGCGACCACCGAAGGACCCGCCGCCTACGTGCTGCCGTCGACCGATCCGCGGTTCGGCACCCAGGCCGAGCTCCTGCGCGTGCTGCAGAAGCAGCGGGTGGAGGTCTCGCGCGCGACCGAGGCGTTCACGGTGCAGGTGCGTGCCGCCCGCTCGGAGAGGGGTGCGGGCGCTGGCGAACGAGGTGCAGCGAGCCAGGCGGGAGGTGCAGGGGGCGGCGCCCGGGGTGCTGCGCCGCGCATGGAGGCGCGCGAGTTTCCGGCCGGCAGCTACATCATTCGCATGGACCAGCCGTACTCGCGGATCGCTGACGCGCTGCTCGACTACCAGTTCTGGTCGCCGACCGACCCGCAATCGCGTCCGTACGACGACACCGGCTGGACCTTTCCCGAAGGCTTCAATGTGCAGGCTTTCCGCGTGACCGATCCGCAGGTGCTCGAAGTGCCGGTCGAGCGGCTGTCGACGCCCGTGCGCGCCGCGGGCGGGTTCCGCACGGGCCCGTCCGGCGCGCCGGCGAAGACCGCGCCGGCCGGCGCCACGGTCTTTGCCGTCAACCACAACGCCGACACGGCGCTCGTCGCGCTGCGCTACCGCCTGCCGAACGCCGACATCCAGGTTGCCGAAGAGCCGTTCGATGCCGGCGGGGCGTCGCTCAGCCGCGGGTCGTTCATCATCCGCAACGCGGATCAGGCGGCGCTCTCCGAGGCGGCCACCGACCTCGGCATCGTTCTGCATCCGCTCGATGCAGCGCCGGAGGTGGCCATGCATCCGGCGCGCGCCGCGCGCGTGGCGCTCATGCACACCTGGCAGCGCACGCAGACCGAAGGCTGGTGGCGGTACGCCTTCGACACGATTGGCCTGCCGTACGACTACATCAGCACCCAGGACGTCGCGCGAGACGCCAACCTCCGCGCCAGGTACGACGTCATCATGTTCGCCCCTGGCGGCGGCAGCGGCATTGGCGTGATCGAGGGCATGCCGATGTTCCGCGACCCGATTCCATGGAAGAAGACCGAGCTCACGCCGAACATCGGCGTGATCGACGAGACGGACGACATGCGGCCGGGCCTTGGCTGGGAAGGCCTCCAGAACCTGAAGCGCTTCATCGAACAGGGTGGCGTCTACATCGGTGCTGGCAGCGCGGCGGACTTCGCCATCGAGTTCGGCCTCACGCGCGGCGTGACCATGAACACCGCCGGCACCGGATCGCGCGTCGTCGGGTCGCTCCTGCGGAGCAAGCTCGTCGACCAGAAGAGCCCGATCGCCTACGGGTATCAGGATGACCTCGCCATGTACAGCGACGCGGGCGAGAGCTTCACGGTGAGCGCCGGGGCCGGCGGCGGTGGCGGTCGCGGCGGCCGTGGCGGCGACCAGCGCGCCACCGGCCGCGGCACGCCCGACGATCCGGACGTCGTGCAGGGCAGGCCAGCGCTCGACGCGCGTTTCCTCGCGCCCGAGCGGCCCACGGTGCAGCCGTGGGAATACGCGATGCCGACCGAAGAGCAGCTCCGGAACCCGCTCAACATCATCCCGCCTGAGCTCCGGCCCCGCGTCGTGGTGCGGTTCGCCGACCAGCGCGAGTTGCTCGTCTCGGGGCTGCTCCAGGGCGGCGGCGGCATCGCCCAGCGACCGGTGGTCGTCGACGTGCCCGTCGGCCAGGGGCACGCGGTGCTCTTTGCCAACAACCCGGTCTGGCGCGGATCGACCGTCGGCAGCTACTTTCTCGTATTCAACGCGATCCTGAACTTCGACAACCTCAACGCGGGGAGGATGCTGGATCCGAAGTAGTCCGAAGGTCCGAGGGGCCGAGGGGTGCGATGAAGGCTGTCACGCTGAGCGTTGAGTTCGAGGCCGCCATCACGGACGTACTGAGCGAGGCGTTCAGGGACTATCCCGTCATGCGCTACGTGGTCGGCGAGGGGCCGGACTACGAAGCGCGGTTGCGGCGGCTCGTCGGGTTCTTCGTCGGCCGGCGGCTCCGGCAGGGTGGGCCGGGCCTTGGGGTGCGTGCGGGGGAGGCGATTGTCGCAGCCGCGGTCTTCACGCGTCCCGCCGAGCCGCCCGCTCCGCCAGAGGTGCTGGCCATGCGCGAGGCCGTCTGGCGCGACCTCGGCGAACCGGCCAGGGGCCGGTACGACGCGTACGTCGCGGCCGTCACGCCATTCGACCTGGGCCGGCCGCATCATCATCTGAACATGATCGGTGTCAGCCCGGCGCACCAGGGCCGCGGCCTGGCCCGGCCGATCCTCGAGGCGATGCGTCAGATGTCCGCCGATGACCCCCGATCGGCGGGCGTGTCGCTCACGACCGAGCTGTCCGCGAACGTGAAGCTGTACGAACGCTTCGGGTACACCGTGACGGGTCACGCGCGCGTGTCGCCCGAGCTCGAGACCTGGGGGATGTTCCTGCCGACGCGGCCGTAACCACGCGATCCGCCGCCTGACATCATCGGGTAGCGATATCATTCTCGGCCGATGCGCGGCGCGATTCGACGTCCGGCCGGCCAGGCGGCGCTTGGCCTGCTCCTTTGCTGGACCCTCCTCGTCACGGTGCTGCGCGCCGTGCGCTGGCCGAACGACTTTGCCGAGGCGCACTGGCTGCTCGACTACCGGCTGGGGATCATCAAACGCGGGCTTCCGGGCGAGCTGGTCTCGCAGGCCGCGGGTCTTCTCGGCGGACAGCCGACCGAGGGGCTCATCGCCGGCGTGTCGGCCGCGATCTTCGCGATGCTCGCCGCCGCGTTGCTCTTCGTCGCGTGGCGAATTCTCGTTCGCGATGGCGTTTCGCCGGCCTCGGTCATTACCGCCGTGGCGTGCCTGTCTTCGTCGTATGTGGTGATGGCGGCGCACCTCGTGGGGTACTTCGATCACCTCGTCGCGCTCGCGACGATGGCCGCCGTGGCGCTCGCGCTCCGGGGGCGCGGCTGGTGGGCGGGCGGCGCGCTCGCGGCCGCGGTGTTCGTCCACGAGCAGGCCCTGGTGGTCGGGTTCCCAGCCCTGGCCGTCGCCTGGCTGTTCGTGCGGGATGCCCGGCGGCGGCGCGGCGACCGGCCGATGCCGCTTCTGCCTCTCGGCCTGCCGCTCGTGTCGTTTGGCGTGCTCGCGGCTGCCGGCGCGGGTCTTTCGCCCGACATGTTCCAGGACGTCTTCGTGCGCCACCTCGAGTCGTTTCCGTTCGTGGCCGGCGACATGCACCTGTTCGTTCCCGAGTGGCTCGCGACCGGCGTGCTCGACAGTGCCGGGACGCAGGCGCACCGATTCGTCGAGCGGCTCGTCTCGCGCGACATCCTCATTCTCATCCTGCCCACGACGCTCGCGCTTGTGGCCTTCGCCCTGGACCGGTTCGACGTCGGCGGGCGCCTCAGGGTCGCGGCGCTCGTGGCCGCGGTGCTTGCGCCACAGGTGCTGCACATGGCCGGCTGGGACACCGTACGGATCTGGACGTTCTCCATCCTTGCGGCCTTCATGTGCGCCTGGATCGTCGCCGAGACGTGCCCCAGGCGCGAGCGGGCAGCGTCGCCGGCGCTCCTCGTCGCCGCGGTCGCCGCGGTAATTCTCAATGCGGTGCTGACGGTTCCCCTCTATGACAACCTCGTGGAGCGGCAGGAGCTCGCGTTGCGCCTGTGGCTCTACGCGCCGGTCGTCGCCGCGTGCGCCTGGCTGCTGCTTCGCTCTGCGGCAACGGCGACTCCAGGCGACGAAGCGGTCTGACGGGGCCGCGCGTCGCGCAGTGTATGCTGCTTGCCGGAGCGTGAGTGTGAGACAGCGCATTGGCACGCGCGTGCTGCTACTGACCGTCCTGGCCGCGGCGTGTTCGGTCGCCAGGTCGCAGCACGCGGCGCCCGAGATTGACCGCGAGCAGTTGTTGACGGACCTGCGCGTGCTCTCGGCCGACGACATGGAGGGCCGGCTCACCGGGACGCGCGGCGGCGAGAAGGCGAGGGCCTACGTCGGCGAGCGGTTCCGCGCGTCCGGCATCGAGCCGGCCGGCGACTCGTACGAACACCCCTTCGAATTTCCCGTCCGAAGCCGAACCGGTGAGGTGCAGCGGACGGGCGTGAACGTCATCGGCCGGGTGGCTGGCCACTCGACGCCCGATCGCGCCATCGTCATCACCGCGCATTACGACCACCTGGGCGCGCAGGGCACACGCGTCTTCAACGGCGCCGACGACAACGCCTCCGGCACGGCGGCGCTCTTTGCCGTGGGCCGCCACTTCACCGCGAACCGGCCGGCCAACTCCCTGATCCTGGCGGCGCTCGACGGGGAAGAAGCCGGCCTTGCCGGCGCACTCGCGTTCGTCCGGTCGCCGCCGGTGCCGCTCGGGTCGATCGCGCTCAACCTCAACCTCGACATGATTGGGCGCGACCCGAACAACCTGCTGTTCGCCGTCGGCACCTACCACTATCCCTTCCTGAAGCCGTTCATCGAGGAGGTGGCGCGCCGGGCGCCCGTCACCCTGCGGACCGGGCACGACGAACCCGGCAAACCCGAGGACTGGACGCGCGATTCGGACCACTTCGTGTTCCACGAGCGGGGCATCCCCTTCATCTACTTCGGTGTCGAGGACTTCGCCGAGCACCACGCCGAGACCGACGACTACGAGACCCTGACGCACGACTTCTACGTCCGGGCGGTCGAGACGATCATCGATGCCATCGGCGTCTTCGACGCCAACCTCGACGCGATCGCGCGCGAGCGCGGATCGCGGTAGGGCCGGAACGGCAAATCGCTCGGGCCGACGGAACAGACTTCGTTGCGGAGCCGTCGATCCTTCTGATGGCACCTGGGAAGGAGATCCATACATGGCCACTCGAACCTGGTGGGAGTCCGTTGAGACGCACGGCAGCCGCGTTGCCGAGAAAGTGAAGGAGCTCGTCGCCGAAGGCAACATCCGGCGCATCAGAATCCGCCAGCGCGACCGGGTCGTCGCCGAGTTCCCGCTGACGGTGGGCGTGGTCGGCGCGGTGTTTGCCCCGGTGCTTGCCGCCATCGGCGCCATCACCGCGCTCGTCACCGACTGCACGCTCGACGTCGAGCGCGAAGTCCGAACGGAGGACGCCAAGCCGGTAAACGAGCAGGACGCGCAGCCGGTGTAGTTCACGGCGAAGCCTCGCGGCCCCCTGTCCTTTGCCCGCGGCCCTCTATAGACTCTCCGGATGCGGGAGGCCCGCGCGTGATTGGCCGGCCGGTGCTCGTCGGCGTGCCCTATGACGCCAGCTCGTCGTTCGTCCGCGGGGCCGCCGAAGGCCCCGCGCGCATCCGAGCGTCGCTCTCGTCGCCGGCCGGCAACGGCTGGTCCGAGCTGATGGTCGATGCGCTCAGCCCGCCCCAGGGACTCGAGGACCTTGGCGACCTGGACCTGCCCGCCGACGCGCGGGCGCGCGACCGGATCGCGGACGCCTTTTCAGCGCTTGCGCGGAGCGATCGCCGATTCATCGCCCTTGGCGGCGATCACTCCATCACGTATCCCATCCTCCGCGGTCTCGGCCGGCGCGAATCGGGATTGACAGTCCTCCAGGTCGACGCGCATCCCGACCTCTATGACGAGTACGACGGCGACCGCTACTCTCATGCCTGTCCGTTTGCGCGAATCATGGAGGAAGGTCTGGCGATGCGCCTCGTGCAGGTCGGTATCCGCGCGATGAGCGGCGCGCAGGTGCCCCAGGTGACCCGCTTTGGCGTCGAGCAGATCAGCATGCGCGACTGGGCGGATGGCGGTCGTCCGTCGCTTGCCGGCGACGTGTACCTGTCGATCGACCTCGATGGCCTCGACCCGGCTTTTGCCCCGGGCGTCTCGCATCCGGAGCCCGGCGGCCTCACCGTGCGCGACCTGCTCGGGATGATTCACACGCTCAACGGCCGGCTCGTCGGCGCCGACATCGTGGAGCTGAATCCGAGCCGCGACGTCGCCAACCTGACCGCCGGCGTGGCGGCCAAGCTCGTCAAGGAACTCACCGGCCACTTCCTGGCCGACGGCTCGTGATGGCCACGGTCGCGCCGGCGGCGTCGCGTCAGGTCGGGCTGCCGACCGCACTCGCTCTGGTGGTCGGCGGCATGATCGGGTCCGGCGTGTTCATGCTGCCGGCCTCGCTGGCACCGTACCGGGGCGTGAGCCTCATCGGCTGGGTCGTGTCGGCGGGCGGAAGCGTGCTGCTGGCACTCGTCTTCGCGCGGCTGGCGCGCGCGCATCCGGCCACCGGCGGCCCGTACGCCTACACGCGACGGGCCTTCGGCGACTTCGCGGGTTTCCTCGTCGGCTGGGGCTACTGGATCTCCTGCTGGACTACCAATGGCGCGCTCGCCGTGGCTTTTGTCGGCTACCTCGACCCGTTCTTCCCCTCCGCCGTTCGCAACCCGGCCACGGCGGGACTCATGGCCGTGGCGACGGTGTGGACGCTGACGTTCGTCAACAGCCGCGGCGTACGGGCCGCCGGGCAGGTGCAGGTGACCACCACGGTGCTGAAGGTGCTGCCGCTCCTGCTCATCGGGTTCGCGGGTCTCACGCGATTCGCGCCGGAGCATTTCGTCGTGGCCGAGACGGGCCCGGCAGGACTCGGGGCCGACGTCATCGCGGTCGTGACGCTGACGCTCTGGGCCTTCCTCGGACTCGAGACGGCCACGATTCCGGCCGGCAGCGTGCGCGATGCCGCGCGGGTCATTCCGAGGGCCACCGTGATCGGCACG
The DNA here is from genome assembly GCA_963752045.1 of uncultured Acidobacteriota bacterium. Classification (GTDB taxonomy): domain Bacteria; phylum Acidobacteriota; class Vicinamibacteria; order Vicinamibacterales; family SCN-69-37; genus DATKDF01. Next base: position 93,046 of record CAVVWN010000010.1, read on the forward strand.
CTCTCGGCCGCGGCCATCTACGTCGTGAGCACGGTCGGCGTCATGAGTGTCGTGCCGCCGGATGTGCTCGCCGGGACGACGGCGCCCTTTGCCGATGCGGCGCGGGTCCTCTTTGGTGACGCGGCCGCGCTCCTCGTGGCGGCCGGCGCGGCCATTTCCTGTTTCGGCGCGCTCAACGCCTGGGTGCTGCTCGTCGGCCAGATGCCGATGGCGATGGCGCACGACGGGCTGTTCCCACGGGCCTTCGGGACGCTCTCGGCGCGCGGCACGCCGACGCGCGGCATGGTGATCGGCGGCGTCCTCACCACCGCGCTCATCGCCACCAACTACACGCAGGGGCTCGTGGCGCTCTTCACGTTCATCATCCTGCTCGCGACGCTCAGCGTGCTCGTGCCCTACGCGTTCTGCTCGCTGGCCGTGTTCCTCGGCCGGTCCACCGACGTGCCGCTCTCGCGCGGGGCCGCGATCGTGGCTGGGCTCGCCTTCGTGTACGCGCTCATCGCCATCGGCGGGGCAGGGGCCGACACCGTCTATTGGGGATTCCTGCTGCTGTTGTCGGGCCTGCCCGTTTACGTGTGGGTCATGCGCCGCGAGCGGCGCGGAGCGTCGGCGTGAGTCCGGCGGTTCTCGGGTCCATGTCCGAGGTCGGCCGCATCACCGACATCGTCCTGAAGCACCCGCACGAAGCCTTCGGCAGTCAGGCCCGTGTCGACGCCGAGTGGGAAGCCCTCAACTTCACCGCGCGACCGGACTTCGGGCGGGCGCTCGACGAGTACGCGGCGTTCGTGGACCTGCTCCGCCCGCGCGAGCTCACGCTCAGGTGCCTGCCAGACACGCCCGGCGTCGGGCTCGACTCGGTCTACGTGCGAGACGCTTCGGTCGTCTGTCCGCGGGGCGTGGTGCTCTGCTCGATGGGCAAGCCGGCGCGTGAAGGTGAGCCGGCCGCCCAGGGCGCGGCCTATCGCGAGTGGGGGATTCCGGTCGTGGGCGCGATCGAACGTCCCGGCCGTCTCGAAGGTGGCGACGTCGTCTGGCTCGACGACCGGACCGTCGTCGTGGGTCGCGGATACCGCACGAACGACGAGGGCATTCGCCAGTTTCGCGCCCTGCTCGGCGGGGATATCGATGCTTGCATCACCGTGCCGCTGCCGCACTGGCGCGGTCCCGATGATGTGTTCCACCTGATGTCGATCCTGAGCCCGGTCGACACGGATCTCGCGGTCGTGTATTCGCCGCTCTTGCCGGTGCCGCTCCGCGAACTGCTCGTCGATCGTGGCGTGAGACTCGTCGACGTGCCCGACGAAGAGTTCGGGTCGATGGCCGCCAACGTGCTGGCCGTGGCGCCGCGGCGGTGCGTGATGCTCGACGGGAATCCGGTGACGCGAAGGCGGCTCGAAGCGGCTGGCGCCGACGTGTCCGTGTACGACGGCCGCGAAATCAGCGTGAAGGGAGGAGGCGGGCCGACCTGCCTCTCCCGCCCCCTCCGAAGGACCTGATGGTGATTCGCCGACGACCTCGAGCCGCAGCCGACTACTGCCCGCGTCTCACGTTCACGATGAACTCGCCGGCGTTGTCGCCGACGGCGTTGTCGTTGATGCCGAGCCAGAGCCGGCCGTCGGCGGTCATCGTGAGGGGCGCCGTGATGTCGCCGATCGGGAAGGCCCGCTCGTCGCCGATCTTCGCGATGAGCATGCCGAAGGGCTGATCCTGGAGGGGCAGGCCGCGAGGCCGCGCGCCGGGGAGGCCGGCGGCCGTCGACGTCTGCCGGGCGTTCACGCGGACCTGTCCCGTCACCGTGAAGCGCAGCCGGTCGCCGCGCCGGACGTTCAGCCCGCTGTTGGTCCAGGCCTGCGTCCCCGCCACCGTGATGGGCCCGGCCTCGGTGCCCCGCCATCCGGCCGGCGCGGCGGCGCCCGTGCCGCTGCCGGGCAGCTGGGTCGGGCGCGCGCCGAAGATCTCCCTCGCGCGTCCCGTGTTGAGGTAAATCCGGCTGATGCGATCGACCTGCGCGATTTCCTGCCGGCCGTTCGTCCGCCACCGCAACTCGCGGGGCCGGAGATCCTCGAACCGTCCGTGCCAGAAATTGCCGTCACGGAACATCACCATCTGCTCGTTCGGATCACCAGGCAGCGAGGCCAGCTCGTCGGCCGATGGCGTGCCGCCCGCGTAGTCGATGACCGCCACCTGCTCGAGTCCGTAGCTCAGCTCTTCGCCGTTGGCCCGCTCGAGGTTCAATTCGCCTCTGGGCATCGACGGACTGGGCTCCGAGCTCGAGGCCACCGCGCCCGAGACGCGCTCGCCGTTTGTGAGTATGTACGTGACCGAACTCTGCGCGCTGAGGACGCCGAGCGCGCCGGCCGCTACGATCGCAAGGACAAGGAATCGTCGTGTCATGTTCTATCTCCCGTTCCTCTTCATCATATGTAATGGTCCGGAGGCAGGCCAGACTGCTTGCAGACTGGCCGGGCGTCAGGAGGCCGGCTTGACCTTGAGGACGCCGGCATTGACGAGCGTGCCGGTGAAATCGAAGAGATGATTGGCGCTCTCGATCCCGTCGGGAGACACGACATATTCAGCCGCGCCCCGGAACTCGATCCGCGTGCCCGCTTTGGCCTCGCCGTAGAACTTGCCCGAGAGCGTGCCGGAGAAACGCCAGAAGATGGCGACGCGCGTGCCCTCGACGATCGGCGTGTCCCACGAGAAATCCATGTCAGGAAACGCCTCGAGCCAGTACTCGGTACACTTCGCGGATGTTCGCGCGGCCGACGACCGTGCCCGCCGCCGGACTCGTGAACGTACCCTGCTCGGTGTGGTCGGCCGCGAGCCGCTGGGAATCGCGGCTCGCAAACGACGCCCGATGACGCTCGAGTAAGGCATCGATCTCGGCGCGGGTCATGGGAATCCTCGCTCGCTAGCTGGGTGACTGATCATACGGCAGTTCGCCGGGAGGACAACTCACGACTTTCGGCAGTTGCCTTCGTTAGACCAACCAGTCTAACCTATCAGTCTAGGAACGACGGGATCCGTTCCTGTACCCGCACGGTGCCCCAATGCCGCGGCCGCGTTTTGCAAAGCTTCCGCCCGACAAACGCCATCGCATCCTGGAGGTGGCGGCCGCGGAGTTTGCCGAGCATGGCTACACCGGCGCGTCGCTCAATCGCATCATCGGCGCGGCCGGCATCTCGAAAGGGGCCGCCTACTACTACTTCGACGACAAGGCCGACCTCTTTGCGGCGGTGCTGTCGCACGGATGGGAGGCGCTCCTGCCCGATCGACCGCTCGACCTGGAGACGCTCGACGGGGCCGGGTTCTGGCCGACGCTCGAACGCGGCTACGGCGAGCTCGTCGAACGCGTGCGCCGGCAGCCGTGGCTTGTGGCCATCGGCCAGTTGCTCTACCGCCGTCCGCTTGCACCCGACTCGGCGCGCCTCGTCGAGGCCGAGTTTGCCGGCGTGCGCCGCTGGCTGCGGGCGCTCGTCCTGCGCGGCCAGACACTCGGCGTGATCCGGCGAGACGTGCCGGCCGAGCTGCTCCTCGTCGTGCTCATGGCGGCGCTCGAAGCGGCCGACCGCTGGATGGTGGACCACCCCGAGGTGCTCGGCGCCCAGCCCGACGCGGAGCTGGCCCCGCATCTGTTCGAGATGCTGCGCCGCCTCGTCGAGCCGGCCGGAGCGACGACGTGACCGGCCCGGCTGCGCCCAGCGTCACGATGGTCTTCACCGTGCGGGACCTGACGAAGGTCTACCACATGGGCGAGGTGGACGTGCACGCCCTGCGCGGTGTCGATCTCGACCTGCCGGCCGGCGATCTCACCGTGCTGCTCGGCCCGTCGGGCAGCGGCAAGTCGACGCTCGTCAACATTCTCGGCGGGCTCGACTGGCCGACGAGCGGCTCGGTGCGCTACCGCGATCGGGAGCTGACCGACGCGAGCGAGTCGGATCTGACCGAGTTCCGGCGCCGGAAGATCGGCTTCGTGTTCCAGTTCTACAACCTGATGCCGAGCCTGACCGCCCGTGAGAACGTGCAGCTCGCCACCGAGATTGCGCCCGACCCGATGACCGCCGAGGATGCGCTCGGGCTCGTGGGGCTCACGGCCAGGCTCGATCACTTCCCGGCGCAGCTTTCAGGCGGCGAACAGCAGCGTGTGGCGATCGCGCGCGCGATCGCCAAGCGCCCCGACGTGCTCCTCTGCGACGAGCCGACCGGCGCGCTCGATCTGGCCACCGGCATCACGGTGCTCGACGCGCTCCTGCGCGTGAACGCGGAGCTCGGCACCACGACGCTCCTCATCACCCACAACGCGTCGATTGCGGACCTTGCCGACCGCGTCGTGACGATGTCGGACGGGCGGATTGGCGCCGACCGCCGGAACGCGTCGCGGCGCCCGCTGACGGAGATTCGCTGGTAGGGCCAGGCCGATGCGTGCGATCAACCACAAACTCGTGCGCGATCTCTGGCACATCCGGAGCCAGGTGGCCGCCATCGCGCTCGTCGTGGCGGCCGGCGTGTCGATGTACGTCCTGATGCTGAGCGCCTACGCGTCGCTCGGTCTCACGCAGGCCACCTACTACGAGCGCCAGCGTTTCGCGCACGTCTTCGCCTCGCTCGTGCGCGCGCCCCAGTCGCTCGCCGCCGACATTGCGGCCATCCCGGGCGTCCGTGCGATCGAGACGCGCATCGTCGCCAACGTGACGCTCGACCTCGAGCATCGCGTGGAGCCGGCGTCGGGCCGGCTGATCTCGTGGCCGGAAGGCAGGCGTCCGCGCGTCAACGACGTCTTTCTCACCTCCGGGCGCTTCCCGGAGCCGGGGCACGCCGACGAGGTGCTGGCGAGCGAGACGTTCGCGCGCGCCAACGCGCTTCAGCCGGGCGATGCCATCGCTGCGCTCATCAACGGCCGCCGGCGGGAGCTGCGCATCGTCGGCCTCGCCCTGTCGCCTGAGTACATCTACTCGATCCGGCCGGGCGAGCTCGTCGCCGACGACGAGCGATTCGGCGTGCTGTGGATGGGCGAGCGCGCCCTCGGCGCGGCCTTCCAGATGGAAGGTGCCTTCAACGACGTCGCCCTGCTGCTCGGGCCCGACGCCTCCGAGCCGGCCGTCATGGACCGGCTCGACCAGCTGCTCGAGCCGTACGGCGGTCTCGGCGCGATCCCCCGGGCGCAGCAGCTCTCGCACTTCTTCCTGCAGGGCGAGCTGGATCAGCTCGACAACATGGGCCGAATCGTGCCCATCGTGTTCCTGTCGGTGGCGGCCTTCCTCATCAACGTCGTGCTCACGCGCCTTGTGGCCGTCGAGCGGGAGCAGGTGGCCGCGCTCAAGGCGCTCGGCTACTCGAATCGCGAGGTCGGGCAGCTGTACCTCAAATGGGGCCTCGTCGTCGCGTCGACCGGCGCGGTCATCGGCATTGCCGCGGGCGCCTGGCTCGGCCACGGGATGACGACGCTCTACGCCGATTTCTTCCACTTCCCGATCCTCGAGTACCAGCTCCCGCCGGCGGTGATCGCCCAGGGCGTCGGCGTGGCGTTTGTCGCGGCGATCTTCGGCACGCTGAGTGCGGTGCGGCGCGTGGCCCGGCTGCCGCCGGCCGAAGCCATGCGTCCCGACGCGCCGGCCCGCTATCGCGAGACGTGGATCGAGCGTGTGGGCCTTCGGCGATGGTTGTCGCAACCGGGACGCATGGTCCTGCGCAACATGATGCGGCGGCCCGGGCGCGCAGCCGTCTCGCTCCTGGCCATCGCCGTGAGCGCCTCGCTGCTCGTCGTCGGCCTCTTCACGCTCGATTCGATCGAGATCATGCTCGACGCGCAGTTCTATCGGGCCCAGCGGTACGACGCGCTCGTCACGTTCGTCGAGCCGCTGTCGGCCGGCGCGTCCCACGAGGTGTCGCGGCTGCCCGGCGTCAGGCTGGCCGAGGGATTCCGCGGAGTGCCCGTCCGGATGCGCGCGGGCCCACGCGACCGGTACGTGTCGGTGCTCGGCATCGATGCCGGCGGCGAGCTGCTGCAGGTGCTCGACGGCTTCGACGACGTGGTGCGCCTCCCGCCCGATGGGCTCGTCATGTCGCGCAAGCTGGGCGAGCTGCTGTCGGTCGGGCCCGGCGACGACGTCGAGCTCGAGGTCCTGGAAGGGCAGCGGCCGTCGAGGCGCGCTCGCGTGAGCCGGCTGCTCGATGACTACATGGGCATCAACGTGTACATGGACCGGGACGCCGTCCATCGCCTGATGCGCGAGGGACGGCTGCTGTCGGGCGCGTTCCTCAAGACCGACCCGGCCCAGGCATCCGCCCTCTACGCGCAACTGCGCAAGACGCCCGCCGTGGCCGGCGTGGCCGTCAAGCAGGCGATGCTCGACAACTTCCGGCAGACGCTCGCGCAGAGCGTCGGCATCACGCGCATCGTCATGATCGTCTTCGCCTCGATCATCGCATTCGGCGTGGTCTACAACACCGCTCGCGTCGCGCTCTCCGAGCGGGCTCGCGAACTGGCCACGCTGCGCGTCATCGGCTTCACGCGCACGGAGATCGCGCGCATTCTCTTCGGGGAGTGGGCCGTCGTCACCCTGCTCGCACAGCCGGTCGGCATGCTGATCGGCGCCGGGCTTGCCGCGCTCGTCGTCCGGGCGTTCAATACCGACGTGTACCGGCTGCCGCTCATCATCGCGTCGTCCACCTATCTGTTCGCCATGACCACGGTCGTCGGGGCCGCGGTCGTCTCCGGGCTCGTGGTGCGGCGCAGGCTCGACCACCTCGATCTGATTGCCGTACTCAAGACACGGGAGTAGCACATGGCAGCGTCACCAACGCGTCTCAGCCGGATCCTCTTCTGGGGGATCGTGGGAGTTGTGATTCTGGCCGGCGCCTACTGGGTCCTGCGGCCGCAGCCGGTGCCGGTCGATCTCGGCACCGTCACGCGTGGCCCGCTCCGGGTGACGCTCGACCACGAAGGGCAGACACGCGTCCGCGAGCGGTACACGATTTCGGCGCCCGTGGGCGGGCGCGTGCTGCGGATCGGGCTCGAGCCCGGCGACCCGGTGCAGGCCGGGCGGACCGAGCTGGCCGCGCTGCTCTCGATGCCCGCGCCCCTGCTCGATGCCCGCACGCGGGCCGAGGCCGAAGCGCGGGTCAAGACGGCGACCTCGTCGCTCGAGCAGGCGCGCGCGGCGCTCGAGCAGGCGCGCACGGCCGCCGCCTTCGCCAGTCAGGAGCGCGAGCGCGCCACCAGGCTGTTTGCGGCCGACGCGCTGTCGGCGCGCGAGCGGGACGCGGCCGAGAACGAGGCACGCGCGCGCGCGCAGGCCGTCGATGTCGCCGAGGCGGCCGCCCGGGCCGCCGAGAACGAGCTCGACGTCGCGCGCGCCGCGCTCACCGCGACCAGCGACGGCCGGCGCGCCTCGGGCGCGCCCGTCGTCCTCACGGCGCCCATTGACGGCGTCGTCCTGCGCCGGTTTCGCGAGAGCGAGTCGGTCGTGGCCGCCGGTGAACCGCTCGTCGAGCTCGGCAGCCTCGACACCCTCGAGATCGTGGCGGATTTCCTGTCCGGCGATGCCGTCCGCATGCAGCCGGGCATGCCCGTGCTCATCGAGCGATGGGGCGGCGGCTCGACGATTGCCGGAGCCGTCCGGCGCGTGGAGCCCTCCGGGTTCACGAAGATTTCGGCGCTCGGCGTCGAGGAACAGCGCGTCAACGTCATCGTAGACTTCACCGACCCGCCTGAGGTGTGGCAGGCCCTCGGCGACGGATACCGCGTCGACGTCCGTGTGGTCATCTGGGAGGCCGGAAACGTGTTGCGCGTGCCGGCCAGCGCGCTCTTTCGCGAGGGCGACGCGTGGCACGCCTACGTCCTGGGGCCAGACGCGGTCGTCTCGTCGCGGCAGGTGGACGTGGGCCGCGAGACGGGGCTCGAAGTCGAGGTTCGTTCGGGGCTCGCCGAAGGTGACCAGGTCGTGCTCTATCCGTCGGATCGTGTGGCCGACGGCGTCTGGGTAGCGGGCCGCTGACGGAACGAGTGGAGCGGCGATTGTGCCATCAGCACGGTCGGTGCCAGAATTGCGCCCGACCCGGCAACTCTGAAGGAGGCCCGTATGCGTCGCGTCGCTCATCTAGTGTCCTGCGCACGACGGTTCGGTACGCCTTCCGGGCGCCGCGCTCCGGAAGCCGTGTACCGATCCGTCGTGCGCAGGACACTTGCGCTCTGTGTGGCAGCCGTGCTGGTCGTCGGCGGCACGATGCCCTCGGCCGAACAGGCGCAGGCGCCCCAACGCTACCTCCTGCGGCCCCAAGGGGTGTTCGACGCCGAGTCGGGCGCCGTCCGCGAAGGCCTGGCCGTGCTCGTCAGGGGGGCGCGGATCGAGACCATCGGACCGGCCAGCACGATGACCGTGCCGGCCGGGACGGAGATGATCGACCTGCCGCGCACGACGCTGATGCCGGGGCTCGTCGACGCGCACTCCCACGTGCTGTTGCATCCGTACGACGAGACGCCCTGGATCGATCAGGTGCTCAAGGAGCCCGAGTCGCTGCGCGTCGTGCGGGCGGTGAATCACCTCCACGCCACGCTTCAAGCCGGATTCACGACGTTACGCGACCTCGGCACCGAGGGCGCCGGTTACGCCGACGTCGGACTCAAGCAGGCCCTCGAGCAGGGCATCATCTGGGGGCCGCGGCTCCTCATTTCCGGGCGCGCCATCGTGGCGACCGGCACGTATGCGCCGAAGGGGTTTTCGCCGGAGTGGTCGATTCCCCAGGGGGCCGAGGAAGCCGACGGCGACGATCTGATCAGGGTCGTCCGTGACCAGGCGGGCCGGGGCGCCGACTGGATCAAGGTCTACGCCGACTACCGAGCCGGTCCACAAGGTGAAGCCACGCCGACGTTCTCCGAGGCTGAGCTGCGCCTCATCGTCGAGACCGCACGCAGCCTCGGACGGCCGGTCGTGGCGCACGCGAGCACGCCTGAAGGCATGCGCCGGGCCATTGCTGCCGGCGTCGAGACCATCGATCACGGCGACGGCGGCACGAACGAGATCTTCAAGCTGATGGCCGAGCGTGGCGTGGCGCTCGTGCCGACGCTCGCGGCCGGCGACGCCACGTCCCGATATGCCGGGTGGCGCAAGGGCGTCGATCCGGAGCCGGCGCGCATTCGCCAGAAGCGCGCGAGCTTCCGTGGCGCGCTCGCCGCGGGCGTGACGATCGCGTCCGGGTCCGACGTCGGCGTGTTCGCGCACGGCGACAACGCGCGTGAGATCGAGCTGATGGTCGAGTACGGCATGGCGCCGGCCGACGCGCTCCAGGCGGCGACCTCGGTTGCCGCCAGGGTGCTGCATCTCGACGATCGGATTGGCCGCGTGGCCGAGGGGCTCCTGGCCGATCTCGTCGCCGTCGAGGGCGATCCGACCGCCGAGATCTCGTCCCTTCGCAACGTCCGTTTCGTGATGAAGAACGGCGCAATCGTCAGGAGGCCCTGAAATGCATGCAGTCCGGACGAGGAGCGTGGCCGCTTTCGTCGTGCTCGTGGGCGGCGCCGGCCTGGTTGCGGCGGGGCAGTGGAGCGAGCAGGCGAGCGGCGTGACCGTGCGGCTCCGCGGCCTCAGCGCGCCTGGTGACACCGTGGTCTGGGCGAGCGGCGCCCGCGGCACGGTGCTACGGTCGGCCGATGGCGGCGCCACGTGGGCTCGGCTCCGCGTGGCCGGGGCCGACGACCTCGACTTTCGCGACGTCGACGCCGTCGACGGCCAGATCGCGTACGTGCTGAGCATCGGGAACGGCGACGCGTCGCGGATCTACAAGACCGTGGATGCCGGGGCCACCTGGCAGTTGCAGTTCACGAACGACGTGCCCGAGGCGTTCTACGACGCCATGGCGTTCTGGGATCCTGATTCGGGAGTGGCCGTGAGCGACTCGGTCGATGGACGGTTCGTCGTTCGCACGACCGCGGACGGCGGGCGCACCTGGCCGCTCGTCGACGCCGACCGCCTGCCGCCGGCGCTCGACAACGAGGGCTACTTTGCGGCGAGCGGGACGAACGTCGCCACGTTCGGCCGCAGTCACGTGTGGCTCGGCACCGGCGCCGCCTCACGCGCCCGCGTGCTGCACTCGCCCGATCGCGGCGCCACCTGGCGGATCGCGGACACGCCGATGGCCGCCGGGCCGACCTCGGGCATCTACTCGATCGCGTTTCGCGACGAGCTGCACGGCGTCATCGTGGGCGGCGACTACGCGAAGGAGGCCGAGGCCGTCGACAACGCGGCCGTTACCGCCGACGGCGGAGTGACCTGGACCCTCGTGGGCGAGCGCGGGCTCTCGGGATTCCGGTCCGTCGTCCGGCACGTGCCGGGCACCGCGTCGACGTGGCTCGCGGTCGGTCCGTCGGGCGCGGACCTCTCGACCGACGACGGCCGCACCTGGGTCGCCGTGCGAGGGCCCGGGTACGACACGTTCAGTTTTGCGGGAGGCCGGCCGTTCGGATGGGGCGCAGGAAGCGGCGGCCGGATCGGCAGGTTCGAAATCCAGTAGGCCCGACGTCTCAGGCCGCGAAGATCGCCTCGGTGTCCTTGCGGAACATCACGACGAGGACGTACACACCGAACAGCGTGCCAAGCGGAAACTTCAACAGGCTGATGGCGCCGAGAATGATGGCGAGCACGCGGGCCCAGCCGCGAAGCCTGAGCAGGCCCCACGCGCAGATGAAGCTCGGAATCGAGAAGAGCACGAGCGCGACCATCAGGGCGATGCCGCCAAGGCCGAGCACGGCCGCCGCAAACCCGGCGCCCTCCTCGCCGGAGGCGCCAACCACGCTCGCGAGCAGACCGGCGAACAGGGAGGAGAACAGTCCCCCGACGAGCATCAGTGTTCCGGCCACCAGGAACAGGACGGCGATGATCTTCACGTGTATGGCCATGCCTGACGCTCCTGATCGGTGGAGGCCCGGACGCTATTCTTCGTCTTCCGGCCGCGCGGCCGGATCGTCGAAATCAACCAGGTCTTCCACCACTTCGTTCGGGTCATCGTAGAGGCCACCCAGCCGACCGGTGAAACGCTCCTTGATGGGGCCACGAGGGCCGCGTTCCTTGTTCTCCCACCGCTTCTCGCTCGAGGCGCTCTTCTTCTTGGGAGGGCCGAAATTGCGGGCGGGTGGGATGTCGCCGGCCCGAGGCGGGCCGGACCGGAAGCCGCCGGGGCCGCCAGCCGGCCGGGGACCGCCAAAGCCACCGCCGGGTCGTGGGCCGCCGAACCCGCCGCCGCCCGGCCGCGGACCGCTCGGCCGAAAGCCGCCGGCGGGCCGTTCTTCCCTCGGTCTGGCCTCGCTCACCGACAGCGTGCGCCCCATGAACGGCTGCTGGTTGAAGCGGTTGACGGCCTCCTCGGCCATCGCCCGGTCCAGGTACTCGACAAACGCGAAGCCCCGCGGACGACCAGTCTCCCGGTCGGTCGGAATGACGATCTGCGAGGGCTCACCGACCGCCGCGAAGTGCGAGCGCAGGTCGGCGTCGGTGGCCCCGTAGGGCATGTTCCCGACGAACAAACGTACAGCCACGGACTATCCTCTTCTCCGATTTGGTGAGGTCACTGCGCCGACGTTCAAAAGCTCGCGCCGACGCGGAACATTGGGTGCCATCTGGTCACTGAAGGTAGGAATGGACTTGGTGTGCTTAGACGAGGGGCAGCATAGCACGCAGGCCCCGCGGGGGCAAATGCCGCGGGGAACGTAGTAGCATGGGGGTTTACGCCGGGGGCGACGGCCCCGGCCATGGCCAACATGTCCGACCGATCTCCTTCTCCGCCCCCGGGGCCGCGGGGCGCGCTCGTCGTTCGGGGCGCCCGAACCCACAATCTCAAGGGCGTGGACCTCACCATTCCGCACCGCCGCCTCGTGGTCTTCACCGGCGTCAGCGGGTCGGGCAAGTCGTCGCTCGCCTTCGACACGATCTATGCGGAAGGGCAGCGGCGCTACGTCGAGTCGCTCTCGGCCTACGCGCGCCAGTTCCTCGAGCGGATGGAGAAGCCGGATGTGGACGGCATCGACGGCATCGCGCCGGCGATCGCGATTCGGCAGAAGAACAGCATCCGCAACCCGCGGTCGACCGTGGGCACGACGACCGAGATTCACGACTACCTGCGGCTGCTCTGGGCGCGCGTGGGCCATACCGTCTGCCGGAAGTGCGGCCGTGAGGTCGTTCGCGAGACGCCCGAGCTCGTGGCGACGTCCCTGCTGGGCCTTGCGGAGGGCACCCGGCTTCTCGTCGGCTTCGACTTCGGCATCGTCGGCGGCACCCTCGCGCGCGACGGCTCCGATCCCGACGAGGCCAATGGCGACGGGCCCGGCGGCGACGGGTTGGACGACGGGCCTGAGGCTGGCGCCGAGCCGCCGGCCGAGACCCCGCTTGTCGCCACGCTGAACACGCTGCGCCGCCGGGGCTTCGGGCGGCTCTTTGCGAGCGACCGGGTGCTGGCCATCGAGGACGCCGCCTCCGACGTCGGGATCGGCGCGTCGAGCACGCTCGCCGTGGTCGTCGACCGGCTCGTGGTGTCTTCCGACGTCCGAAGCCGCCTCATCGACGCGGTCGAGACAGCCTTCCAGGAAGGTGACGGCGCGGCGTTCGCCGTCGAGGTGGACCGGGACGGCCGGCCGGTCCGCACCCACCGGTTCAGCGAGCGCTTCGAGTGCCGCCCGTGCGGGATCGGGTACGAGGTGCCCCAACCACGGCTGTTCTCGTTCAACAATCCGTTCGGCGCCTGTCCCACCTGCCACGGATTCGGCAACGTGATCGAGCTCGACATGAACCTGGTCGTGCCCGATCCCGACAAGACGCTTGCGGGCGGCGCCATCGAGCCGTGGACCAAGCCGCACTACCGGACCTGTCTCGCGCAGCTGAAGCGCGCGGCCAAGGGCGCGAGTCTGCGGCTCGACGTGCCGTGGAGCGATCTCACCGAAGAGGAACGCCGGTTCGTCGTCGAGGGCGGCGAGGACTACGAGGGGGTCCAGGGGTTCTTCCGGCGGCTCGAGCGCAAGAAGTACAAGGTGCACGTCCGCGTGTTCCTCAGCCGGTATCGCGGGTACCTCACCTGCCAGACGTGCGGCGGCACGCGCCTCCGCCAGGAGGCGCGCGACGTGCGCGTGGCCGGGCAGACGATCGACGCGGTCTGCGCGCTCACCGTCCAGGCGGCCGTCCGGTTCTTCGACGAGCTCACGCTCGGCGAGAAGGACGCCGAGGTGGCGGCGAAGATCCTGCGCGAGATCCGCCGCCGTCTGGGATTCCTGACCGACGTCGGGCTCGACTATCTCACGCTCGATCGTCTGTCCTCGACGCTCTCGGGCGGCGAGTCGCAGCGCATCAACCTCGCCACGTCGCTCGGGTCGGCGCTCGTCGACACGCTCTACGTGCTCGACGAGCCCTCCATCGGCCTGCACCCGCGCGACAACCAGCGTCTCATCGCCATCCTCCTGCAACTGCGTGATCAGGGCAACACCGTGCTCGTCGTCGAGCACGACGCGGACATGATCAAAGTGGCCGACGAGGTCGTCGACCTGGGGCTGGGCGCCGGCGAGCGCGGCGGCCGGATCATCTACGCCGGGTCGGTCGAGGGCCTGCTGGCGGATCAGCATTCGCTGACTGCCCGGTACCTGCGCGACGAGTTGGCCATTCCGGTGCCGGCGACCCGTCGCCGTCCCGGCGTGCAGCGGCTGCGCGTGGTCGGCGCCGCCGCGCACAACCTCAAATCCGTCGACGTGGACGTCCCCCTCGGGCTGCTGGCGTGCGTCACCGGCGTCAGCGGGTCGGGCAAGTCCACGCTCGTGCATGACGTGCTCTACGCGGCCATCAAGCGTGCCAAGGGCAGCTGGGACCGGCCCGTGGGAGCCTTCCGGCAGATCGACGGCACGGAGTTCATCACCGACGTCGTGCTCGTCGACCAGCAGCCGATCGGCCGCACGCCGCGGTCGAACCCGGTGACCTACCTCAAGGCCTTCGACCCGATCCGCGAGCTCTTCGCGGCGACCAAGGACGCGCGCGCGCGCGGCCTCACCGCCAGCCACTTCTCGTTCAACGTGCCGGGCGGCCGCTGCGACGCCTGCGAGGGCGAAGGCGTCGTGCGCGTGGAGATGCAGTTTCTCGCCGATGTGTTCGTCCCGTGCGACCAATGCGACGGCCAGCGGTTCAAGCCGCAGGTGCTCGAAGTGCGGTACAAGGGCCGCAACATCGACGACGTGCTCGACCTGACCGTTCGGGAGGCGCTCACGTTCTTCGGCAGCGCCAACAAGGTCGTGCGCCGCCTGCAGGTGCTCGAGGAAATCGGCCTGGGCTACCTCCGGCTGGGCCAGCCGGCCACCACGCTCTCGGGCGGGGAAGCGCAGCGCATCAAGATCGCCTCGCACCTGGGATCGCAGAGCGGCGAACGCGTGCTCTACATCCTCGACGAGCCGACTACCGGCCTGCACTTCGACGACATCGTGAAACTGCTGGCCGCGTTCCGGAAGCTGCTCGCGGCCGGGCACAGCCTGCTCGTCATCGAGCACAATCTGGACGTGCTGAAGACCGCCGACTGGATCATCGACCTCGGGCCGGAGGGCGGCGAGGCCGGCGGCTTCGTCGTCGCCGTCGGCACGCCGGAGGATGTCGCCGACGTCGAGGCCTCCTACACCGGGCAGCATCTGAAGCGCGTGCTCGCGGCCGGGCGCGAGCACATTCACGCAGACCCGTCGTAACGGCGACCGGGCCTCCGGGCCCCGTGAGACCCATGACCGCGCCTCGCCTCGCCCTCGACTTTTACGACCGGCCGACGCTCGACGTGCTTGCCGATCTCATCGGTAAGGTGCTCGTGCACGAGGCCGGCGGCCGGCGCACGGCAGGGATCGTCGTCGAGGCCGAGGCGTACATCGGCGAGTCGGACCCGGCCTGTCATGCGGCCCCGGGACCCACCGCGCGCAACGCGCCGCTCTACGGACCCCCGGGCCGTGCCTACGTCTATCTGAACTACGGACTCCACTATCTGGTCAACGCCGTGACGGAGCCCGAGGGATCGCCGGCCGCCATCCTGATTCGTGCCCTCGAGCCGCTCGAAGGCATCGCCCGCATGCGCCGGCGTCGCCTGCGGGCGCGGCAGGCTCCGGGGCGCCGGACGACGAGACCTGGCCGCCCGCTGGCCGAGGCCGACCTGTGCCGCGGGCCCGGCAACCTCTCGGTGGCGCTCGGCATCACGCTCGCCCAGAACACCGTCGACCTGGTACGGGGGCCCCTCGCCGTCGAGGACTACGGCGTGCATCCCCCGTGCCTGGCGTGGTCGCCTCGGATCGGCATTCGCGTCGGGACGGACCGGCTCTGGCGATGCACCTGGGAGGGACATCGCGCGCTCTCGCGGTGATCGACCGGGGACACGGGGCGACGAACGCCGATTGGAGCCGGTCCAATCCCGGTGGCCTGCCCACCGGGGTTAGCTCGGGCGGCGCGAGGGCTGAATCAGAAGCGCCGGCGGATCGGGCGCATGCGGACGACGGGCACCTCGACGCGGAGGCGCCGCTGCTCGCGCGCCCAGCGCACGGCGTCGACGGTCGCCGTGGACCCGATCGGGGCTTCGGTGATGAGCTGCAGAAGGTGGCGCACGTCCTCCACGTCGCGGTCGTTGAAGCGCACGACGACGTCGTCGGGGAGCAAGCCTGCGCGGTACGCCGGATCGCTCCGGTACATCTGCTCGATACGCGCGCCACGCACCGAGGCGAGGTCGGCGCGCCGCGCCGTTTCCGCATCCATGTTGCGGAACGTCAAGTTGCCGATCGACCCGCGGACGACCTCGCCGTTCTTGATGAGCTCGTCCATCACCAGGCGAGCCGTACCCGACGGCACCGCGAAGCCGATGCCCTGGTAGCCGCCGGTCTCGGTGTAGATCATCGTGTTGATGCCGACGAGCTCGCCGCGGACGTTGACGAGCGCGCCGCCGGAGTTGCCGGGGTTGATGGCCGCGTCGGTCTGGATGAATCCCCGGATGCTCATCGGATCGGGACGATTGACGGCCGAGACGATGCCGAGCGTCACCGTCTGGCTGAGCGAGAACGGATTGCCCACGGCGAGCACCCACTCGGCCACCCGCAGCTTCGACGAATCGGCCCAGGGCAGGGGCTCGAGGCCCGCGGCGTCGACCTTGAGCACCGCCAGGTCCGTGAGCTCGTCGACGCCGACCACGCGGGCATCGAACTCGCGATTGTCGGCGAGCGTCACGCGGATGACGTCGGCGGCATTGCCGATCACGTGGTTGTTCGTGAGGATGTACCCGTCGGGCGAGACGACCACACCCGACCCGCCGCTCGTCTGCGGCGCCACGGCGTCGGCGCCGTAGAAGAGCTGGAAGAACGGGTCGACGCGCACGTACTTTGTCGAGGAGATGTTGACGGACGCCCGGACGGCACGCTCGGCGATGTCGGAGAGGTCGGGGAGCGCGCCCGCCTGGGCCGACATCGCGACGGGCTGCAGCGGCGCCGGGGGTGAAGAGGTCGCGGAACTGGCCTCGGCGCGCGTGCGGTCCGTGACGCGGTCTGCGATGACGAAGCCGCCGACGAACCCCACGGCGAGCAGAAGCACGCCCATGACCAGGAAGACTCTGCGCACGGTGCTGGTTCCTTCCGCCTCGCTCAGGCGATGTCCACCCGGCGCTTGGCGCGCGCGGTCTTGGGAATCACCACGGTGAGGATGCCGTCGACGAGGTCGGCCGTGATCTCGTCGCCGTTGAGCGGCACGCCGAACTGGAACGTGCGGGCGAAGGCGCCCTGGCCGCGTTCGAGCTGCAGATAGCGATCCGGGCAGCAGGTCTGCCCGCGCCGCTGGCCGTGCACGCGCAGGGCGTTCCCCTGGACCTCGATCGTGACGTCTTCCCGCTTGAGGCCGGCCAGTTCCATCGACAGAACGTAGCGATCGGCGAACTCGGCGAGATCGACCGGCGGCATCCACCCGGGCGTGCCGCGCCCGAAGAGGCTCTCGAGGCGCTCCTGCATGGTCAGCAGATCGCGCGTCGGGTCCCAAGGCATATGTCCTGATAGTAGCGCCGAAATGGCGCCGCGCAAACCCGGGGGCGTCCGGGGGCCCTCGGCGGCCCCGGCCGGGGTTGGTCTAAAATAGGCGGATCGTCATTCACGTCTGAAGGAAGCAATGAGTTCGATACAGGCAACCAAACTTCGAAAAGGCATGCTGGTCAAGATGGGGGACACCCTCTGCCGGGTCCTCGAGCTGCAGCACGTCACCCCGGGCAACAAGCGCGGTCACGTGCAGTGCAAGCTCCGCGACATCCGCTCGGCGCGGCTCATCGACCACAAGTTCCGTTCGGAAGACTCGGTCGAGCGCGCCGTGCTCGACGAACGCGAGATGCAGTTCCTCTACCGGGACGGCGACCTCTTCCACTTCATGGACACGGGCACCTACGAACAGGTGCATCTGTCGCTCGAGGTCCTCGGCGACAACGCCCTGTATCTGCTGCCCGAGTCGCTCATCAAGGTCGAATTCTACGAGACGGAGCCGGTGGGTATTCATCTGCCGCTCACCGTCGATCTCAGGGTGGCCGACACGGTGCCGGGCATCAAGGGCGCGACGGCTTCGGCGCAGGTCAAGCCGGCGACGCTCGAAACGGGGCTCGTGGTCACCGTGCCGTCCTTCATCAACGCCGACGACATCGTGCGCGTCAACACGGAGACCGGCGAGTACCTCTCGCGTGCGTGATCGCGGGTCGTTCCCCTCAGTCTGAAGCGGCCATGGACACACCGAGATCGGAAGGCACCGGGTGGATTGAAGTCATCGTCGGCTCGATGTTCAGCGGCAAGAGCGAAGAGCTCATTCGCCGGCTGCGCCGGGCCCAGATCGCCCGCCAGCGCGTGCAGATCTTCAAGCCGGCGGTCGACGATCGCTTCAGCCGCGAGGCCATCGTGTCGCACAGCGAGATGAGCCTGCCCTCGGCGAGCGTCTCGACCGCGGCCGAGCTTCTGGCCATGGTGGGCGACGACACGCAGGTGGTGGGCGTCGACGAAGGGCAGTTCTTCGATCCCGAGTTGCCGGCCGTTTGCACCCAGCTGGCCGAAGAGGGGCGGCGCGTCATCGTCGCCGGCCTCGACCAGGACTACCTGGGGCGGCCGTTCGAGCCGATGCCGCAGTTGCTGGCCATTGCCGAGTACATCACCAAGACGCTGGCGATCTGCATGGTGTGCGGGGCGCCGGCCAATCGGACCCAGCGGCTGGTGGTCTCGCGGGAGCGCGTCCTCGTCGGCGCGACCGGCACCTACGAGGCGCGCTGCCGCAAGTGCTGGAAGCCGGGGTGACGGCGGGTCGACGGGTGACGGGTACGACAGGTACGACGGGTACGACAGGTACGACAGGTACGAGGAACGCGCTGTCGGTCGTCCGCATCTTCAATTGGGGGCACCCCAAGGCCAGGACCTCAAAGGAAGCCATCAGGGATGCAGGTTCCTTGTACCCGTCGTACCCGTCGTACCTGTCGTACCCGTCGTACCCGTCGTCACACCCCTCAGAACAGGCCCAGCCACTGCAGCAGCCCCTTACCGCCCTGGGCCATCGGGTCCGCCAGCCAGTCGGGTGGCGTGAGCCAGATGAAGGCGAGGATGGCGATCACCCAGAGGTCGTAGGCCAGCGTGGCGCGGTCTTCGGTCCAGTAGAACGCCCGCACGAAGAACCCGAACACGCCGCCCGGGTGCGGCTGCCGACGGTTGTTGAGTGCGAGGTACGTATACTGGATCCGGTTGGCGACCGTCACGATTGACAGCACGCCAATCACCCACATGACGGCCGCCATGCGGTTGGTGAACGCGCCGATCATGAAGAGGACGATCCGCTCGGGCCGTTCCATGAAGCCGACCTTGCACTTCGGGATGAGCGATTCGGCGCGGGCTCGCGTGTAGCTCGTCATCGTCGCAAAGACCATCGCGACCGCCGTGATGAGCACGTAGTCGGTCCGGCCGAGCGAGGCGTAGAGCGCGATGAGACCGACCGAGAGCGCCAGGTCCGAGAACCGGTCGATGACCGAGTCCCAGAACGCCCCGAACTGGCTCATCTGCCCGGTCTCGGTGGCCACCTTGCCGTCGATGAAGTCGAAGATGCTGGCGCCGACCATGATGACGCCGGCCGAGAGGAAGTGGCCCTGGGCCAGCGCCCATCCGGCCCCGACGCTGATGAGGACGCCGACGAACGTGAGAACATTCGGGTGGATTCGCAGCCGCACGCACACGGCAATGATCAGCCGGAGCGGAAGGTTGACCGCCGCGCCGATGGCGCCAGTAAAAGTCACAGGTGTCGGGTACCGAAGAAGGCCAGCTCGAAAACTGGCCGGATAGTAGCCCATGGCCATTCAGGATCTCAAGGCCCAGATTGCCCGGTTGCCGGTTCAGCCGGGCGTCTATCTCTTCCTGGGGAACGGTGGCGAGACGCTGTACGTCGGGAAAGCGCGGGCCCTGCGCGAGCGCGTCCGGTCGTACCTGGGGGCCGGCGGGACCAGCCCGCGCATCGACGCGCTGCTCGCCGAGGCGGCGGCCGTCGAAGGCATCGTCACCGACTCGGTCGTCGAAGCGCTTGCCCTCGAGAACCGCCTCATCAAGCAGCGCAATCCCCGGTACAACGTCCTGCTGCGTGACGACAAGACGTACCCGTACCTGCAGCTGACGACCACCGAACCGGCGCCACGGCTGCTCGTGGCCCGGCGGGTCGAGCGCGACGGGAACGTGTACGCCGGGCCGTTCATGCCCGCCTCGGTCGCGCGCCGGACGATGACGCTGGCGCACCGGTTGTTCGGCATCCGATCGTGCAACGAGGTCATCGACGGGCGGCGCGAGCGGCCGTGTCTCGAGTACGACATCAATCGCTGCCTGGCGCCGTGCGTGGCGTCGGTCTGCAGCCTCGAGGCCTACGGCAAGGCGGTCGAGCAGGCACGCCTGCTCATCGAGGGCCGCCAGGACGAGCTCGTCGACCGGCTGCAGGCCGAGATGCGCGCCGCGGCCGCCGAGGAGCGATACGAGCAGGCCGCGCACCTGCGCGACGCCATCGAGACGGTCGAGGCCCTCCACGCACGTCGCAACAAGATGGAGACGCCGTCCCTTGGCGACCGCGATGCGTTCGGGCTCGCGACCGGGCCGGCCGGGTCGGTCGTCACCGTCTTCATCATGCGCGCCGGACGCGTCGTCGACCGGCTGGAGCTCGTCGGCTCGGGTCCCGAGGCATGGCAGGGAGCGGGCGGGCCGCGGCCGGATCCGTCCAGCCAGGACCTCACGCCGGAGGTCCTGGACGCGGCGCTCCGCGAGGTGTATCGCGACCGGATACCGCCGCCGGAGGTGCATTTGCCTGCGGCGCTTGCCGCCGACGACCAGGAAGCGGTCGAGGCGTGGCTTTCCGAGCGAGCCGGCCGCCGCGTCCGGGTTCTGGAGCCGCGCCGGGGCGAGAAGCGCGGCCTGCTCGACCTCGCGTCCCGCAATGCCGCGCTCGGCTATCAGACGCATTTCTCGGAAGGGGCCACCACTGCGTTTGCGGCGCTCGAGACCTTGCGCGGCGTGCTCTCGCTCGCCGTGCTGCCGCGTCGCATCGACTGTTTCGACGTCTCGACGCTCCAGGGAAGCGAGACGGTCGCGTCGATGGTCGTCTGCGTCGAGGGGCGGATGCGCCCATCCGAGTACCGGAAGTTCCGGATCCGTGGCGCGTCGCAGGACGACTTTGCCGCGGTGCGCGAGGTCGTGCTGCGCCGGTACCGCAAGGTGCTCGACGAGGGAGGACCATTTCCTGACCTCATCCTCATCGACGGCGGCAAGGGGCAGCTCGGCGCAGCCTACGCCGCGCTTGCCGACGTCGGCCTCGACCGGCTCGTGGCCGTGGGCCTGGCCAAGCAGGAGGAGATCATCTTCATGCGCGATCGCGCCGACGGGATCGCGCTCTCGCGCGAGTCGCCCGCGCTCCGTCTCCTGCAGCGCATCCGGGACGAAGCACACCGGTTTGCGATCACGTTCCACCGACGGTCGCGCACGCGGCGCGATCTGAGGTCGGCGCTCGACGACATCGTCGGCATCGGGCCCCGCCGACGCCGCCAGCTGCTCACGGCGTTCGGCTCGGTCGCTGGCGTCAAGCGGGCGACCCGCGACGAACTGGCTGCCGTCGTCGGGCCGCGAGCCGCCGAGGCCGTGCTGCAGCACTTTTCCGCGGCCGGGTAGGGGGCGCGGGTCGGGACGCGGGCGAGCATCCGGCGGCTCCGTGATATCGTGTGTGGCCGCCTTGTCGATTGAAATCCTGCTGCTCTTCTTCGCGATCCTGATCCTGTCGCTCTCGTTTCACGAGGCGGCGCACGCCTGGGCCGCAGACCGCCTGGGTGACCCCACGGCGCGACGGCTCGGCCGCCTGACGATGAACCCGATGGCGCACATCGACCTCATCGGCACCGTCGTGTTTCCCCTGCTGGCGTTCTTTTCGAATCTCCCCATTCTGGGCTGGGCCAAGCCGGTGCCGGTCAACGCGCACAACCTGCGGGCGCCCCGGCGCGACTTCGCGATGGTGGCGCTCGCCGGGCCGGCGAGCAACATCGTGCTCGCGTTTGCCGCGTCGGTCGTGCTCTCGCTGGTGTTCGGATCGCGTGGCGTGCCCGGCATCACGACCGTCGATGGCTTTCTGACCCAGGTCGTCCGGCTCAACCTGCTTCTGGCCGTCTTCAACATGATCCCCGTGCCGCCGCTCGATGGCGGCAACGTGCTCGCCGGCTTCGTCTCGGAGCCCGTGGCGAAGATGATCGACCGGCTGCGGCCCTGGGGCTTCCTGATTCTGTATGCCATGCTCTTCACCAACGTGCTGTGGATGATCGTGGATCCGGTCTACAGCGCACTCGTGAGGTTGTTTCTGTGACCCCGAAACGGCGTGTGGTGTCGGGCATGCGCCCGACCGGCAGGTTGCACCTCGGACACCTGGTGGGCGCGCTCCAGAACTACGTGCACCTCCAGGAGGAGTACGACTGCTTCTACTTCGTGGCCGACTGGCACGCGCTCACGAGCGACTACGCCAACACGGCACCCATCGTCGAGAACGCCTACGACAACGTGGCCGACTGGATCGGGGCGGGCGTCGATCCCGAACGGTCCACGCTCTTCGTCCAGTCGCGCGTGCCCGAGCATGCCGAGCTCTACCTGCTCCTGCAGATGGTCACGCCCATCCCGTGGCTCGAACGCGTGCCCACCTACAAGGAGCAGATCGACCAGCTCGCCGATCGAGACCTGTCGAGCATCGGTTTTCTCGGCTACCCGCTCCTGCAGACGGCCGACGTCATCATCTACAACGCGCATTTCGTGCCGGTCGGTGAGGATCAGGTGCCGCACCTCGAGCTTTCGCGCGAGGTCGTGCGGCGGTTCCACAATTTCTACGGCGAGGTCTTCGTCGAGCCGCAGCCGCTGCTCACGCCGACGCCGCGGCTGCCCGGCCTCGACAACCGGAAGATGAGCAAGAGCTACGGCAACACCATCGACCTGTCGGACTCGCCCGAGGACGTCGTCAAGAAGGTCCGCCAGATGTACACGGATCCCAAGCGGGTCAGGGCCGACATCCCGGGAACGGTCGAGGGCAACCCGGTGTTCACCTACCACGACGCGTTCAACCCGAACCGGGAAGAGGTCGAGGACCTCAAGGCCCGGTATCGGGCCGGCACGGTGGGTGATGTCGAGGTCAAGACCAAGCTCTCGGCCGCCATCAACGGCGTGCTCGAGCCCATCCGGGCCCGGCGCGCCGCCGCGCTCGCGAGGCCCGGCTACCTGCGCGACGTGCTCGAGGCCGGATCGGCCCGGGCCCGCGACGTGGCGGGGGAGACGATGGCCCGTGTGCGCGCGGCCGTGAACCTGCGATACTGAGGCCCGATTCCGGGATCCGATGTCCATGGACGAACCGCGGCAGCTCGAATTCGAGTCGATCCTCGAGGACTATCCCGTGCGCCTCAGGGTGTTCGAGGGGCCGCTCAATCTGCTCCTGCACCTCATCAGGAAGCACGAGCTCGACATCTACGACATCCCGATCGCGCTCATCACCCAGCAGTATCTCGACTACCTCGACCTGATGCAGGAGCTCGACCTCGACGTGGTGGGGGAGTTTCTGGTCATGGCGGCGACGCTCATTCACATCAAGTCGCGGACGCTCCTGCCTCGGCCCGACCCGACCCAGGAGGACGTCGAGGAGGATCCGCGCGAGGAGCTCGTCCGGCGGCTGCTCGAACATCAGAAGTTCAAGGCGGCCGCCGAGCTGCTGCACGAGCGCGAGATCCAGCGCGGCGCGCAGTGGGCGCGGCCCGACGGCCGCGTCACCGACATCGTCGGCGAGGCGCCCGAGCCGGAAATCGAAGTGGACCTGTTCAGCCTCATGGCGGCCTTCCGCCAGGTGCTCGAGCGCGCCCGGCATCGGCCGCACGTCCTGCTGCCGCCCGAGCAGGTCTCGATCGAAACCCGGATCGACCAGCTGCTCGCGCGGCTGTCGGAGACGGAGGCGTGCGGGTTCGAAGAGCTGTTCGCCGATGTCGAGACGCGCGGCGGCATGATCGTCACGTTCCTCGCCCTGCTCGAGATGATTCGCCTCAGGCGCGTGCGCGTCTTCCAGCAGGGCAACTTCGGGCCGATTCGCGTCTACCGGCGTCAGCAGCCCGGCGAGGCTGCGAGCTGAGCGCCGATGAAGGACAGCGATGCGTGGGTGGAGCATGCGTGAACGCGCGGATGAGTGTGTATGTCTGAGTTGAAAGCGATCATCGAGGCGCTGATTTTCGCGTCGCCGGAGCCGCTGGCGCCGAAGGCGCTCGTGAAGCTGCTCGACACCGAGCCGCGGGAGGACGTCGAGGCCGCCATCGCCGCGCTCAAGCAGGACTACGATCGGCCGGGCGGCCTGCAGATGGTCGAGGTGGCCGGCGGATACCAGATCGTCACGCGGCCGGAGCTTCACGAATGGGTGCGGCGGCTCTTTCACGAGCGGACGACCCAGAAGCTGTCGGTCGCCGCGCTCGAGACCCTGGCCGTCGTCGCCTACCGGCAGCCCGTCACCGCACCGGAGATTGCCGAGATTCGAGGTGTCAACACGGCCGGCGTGCTCAGCACGCTCGTCGAGCGCCGACTCGTCAAGGTCGTCGGCCGCAAGCAGGTCGTCGGGCGCCCGTTCCTCTACGGCACGACGCGCGAGTTCCTCGAGCGGTTCGGGCTCAACGACCTGTCGGACCTGCCCCGGGTGGAGGACGTGTCGGAGCTGCTCGGATTCGAGCTGCCCGACGCGGTTTCGGCGCCGCAGCCCCAGACGCCTCTGCCGTTCGACGGCGGTGGCGACGACGGCGAAGTCGTGCATTGAGTCGATGCGCCTGAATCGTTACCTGTCGCAAACCGGCACCGCCTCGCGGCGCGCGGCCGACGAGCTGATCCGGCAGGGCCGCGTCACCCTCAACGGGCACGTCGTCACCGAGCTCGGCACGAAGATCGATCCGGAACGCGACTCCGTCCAGGTGGACGGGCGACGCGTGCGCGCCGTGCCGGCCCCGCGCTACCTCCTGCTCTACAAACCCCGCGGCGTCGTCAGCACCCGCTCGGACCCGCAGCGACGGACCACGGTCATCGACCTCGTGGCGAAGGCGGGGATCACGGGCTACTTCTACCCGGTTGGCAGGCTCGACTACGACAGCGAAGGCCTGCTCCTTCTGACCAACGACGGCGCGTTCGCGCAGGCCGTGGCGCATCCCAGGGCCGAGCTCGAGCGGACCTACGAGGCGCAGGTTCTTGGCGTGCCCGACGAGCGCGATCTTGGCCGCCTGCGCCGGGGCGTGACCATCGAGGGGCGACGGACGCTGCCCGCCCGGGTCCGGGTGCTTCGCGTCGTGCCCACCCGATCCGGCGACCAGGCGGTGCTCGAGCTCACGATACGGGAAGGGCGGAACCGGCAGGTGCGACGCATGTGCGACGCGGTCGCGCACCCCGTCGAGCGGCTGCGCCGGACGCACATCGGTCCCCTCGCCGCGCGCGGCATGCGCCCGGGCCAGATTCGCGATCTGACACCGGCCGAGGTCAAGGCGCTCACGAGTCGCCAGCCCGCCGAGCGTCCTCCGCGTGACTAGAGCCGTTTTCGTTTCGGTGTGACCGGCCGGAAACGGCTCAAGCGGTTTGCACATCTCCCCCACCCGGGCCGCTACAGAGAACTGCAAACCGCAATAGCCGGGCGATATCATGAGGCCGATGATTCGTCGTCCGGTCGTCGTCGCGATTGATGGGCCGTCGGGGGCCGGCAAGGGCACCGTCGCGCGCGCTCTGGCCGAAGCCCTCGGTTTGCGCCACGTCGACACGGGCGCGATGTACCGCGCCGTCGCCTGGAAGGCCCTCCATGACGGCATCGACGTCTCGCGGTCCGTGTCGGTGGCCGACCTTGCCCGGCAGGCCGTGTTCAGCCTCGACGGCGGCGTGGTCATCGATGGGCACGACGTCACGGCCGCCATCCGCACGTCGGAGATCGACCTGGCGGCGGCCGCCGTGGCGAGGCACCCGGAAG
The DNA here is from genome assembly GCA_963752045.1 of uncultured Acidobacteriota bacterium. Lineage (GTDB taxonomy): Bacteria > Acidobacteriota > Vicinamibacteria > Vicinamibacterales > SCN-69-37 > DATKDF01. Next base: position 118,545 of record CAVVWN010000010.1, read on the forward strand.
TTCGCGCGGTGCTCGTCGAGCGGCAGCGCGCGCTCGAAGGCGGCAACGGCGTGGTCATGGAAGGACGCGACATCGGCACCGTCGTCTTTCCGAATGCCGACGTGAAGATCTTTCTCGATGCGGCGGCCGACGAGCGGGCGCGGCGAAGGGCCCGAGATCAGTCGCACGCGGCCGGCCGCGGCGCGGCTCCGGTCGACCGCGTGGCGGAAGACCTGGCCGCGCGCGACCAGTCCGACCGCACGCGGGCCGTCTCGCCCCTCACGCGGGCAGCCGATGCCGTCTACATCGACACGACCGGCCTGCCGATTGCCGACGTCGTCGCCCACGCGCTCGACGTCGTTTCACGGGTACTCAACGAACCGCCGGCCGAAGTGCCGGGATCCGGCTAGGAACCGGCTGGATGGCCTACTTGTCCTGGCGATTGTGGGGCCAGTCGTCCGACGAAGCCGGGTCGTACTCCCACCGATGGCGATCCCGGTCCGTGATTTCCTCCCCGCCCTGCAACTCCTGGTCGTCGGAGTAGCTGATACCAAGCGCCTTGCCGATGTCGTCGACACGGTCCTGGTCCGGCGTCGGGTTGTCGCCGCCTGGCGCCTCGTCACCGGTCGCGTAGGCGTCTTCCCACCGCGCGTCGAGATCGCCGGCCGTCATCTCCGGGCTGGTTTCCGTATGCAGCCGCAGACGGTGTACGAGATCGTCGTGCCCCGCCTTTGCCGAGAGCAGCTGGCGCTCGTCCCCCATCGGCTCGACCGGGGCGGGCTCGTGGATGTCGAGCCGCTCTTCGTCGGGCAGCGTCCGGCGCTGCCGCGTCAGGTCCGGTGGCGGGATCGCCGGGCGGCGTCCGCCGCGCGTCCGGGCGGCGAGCGCCGCAAGGGCCGGGTCGAGGGCCGGCGTTCTGGCTGGCGTCTTCCGCGCCGGGGCCTTCGAGATCTTCGGCGCGGACGCCTTTGGCTTTGCGGTCTTCGGCCTGGCAGTCTTCGGCTTGCCGGCCTTCGTGCTGGTGGAGTTGGGCCTGGCCGGGCGGCGGGCCGGAGCGGCCGGGCGCTTGGCACGTCGACGGGGCGCCGCTTTGGCGGTTCGGGTCTTCGCGGCGGCCTTTTGCGGCCGCGGCTTGGGCCGGGACTTGGTCTTCGCGCCCCGCCGGGCCGCTTTCGGGCGACCGGCTGGCCGGCGGGTCCCGGTCTTCCGGGCGCCTTTGCTCGCGGCGCGGGTCTTGGGCGGCCTGGCCGGGCGGCGGGTCCGCGTCCGCCTGCTTTTGCTCGTCTTTCGGGCTGCCATGGCTGTCTCCCTCCCGAAGCGGTTGACCTGCGTTCCCTAAGTACCGGATAATCCGGTGCTTATCGCAATTCTAGCGCAGCTTACCTATAACCCGCTGCCGCGAAAGACAGGCGATCAAGCAAAATGCGAACGACGTTTGAGGAGGCCCCGGCAGGCATGGGTAATGAAGACTCGGCAAAGAAGCATCACAGTCAGGGGGGTGTGAAAACGCAGGGCGGTTTCGCGGCTTTCGCCTCCGACAGGGCGGAAGCGAACCCGGAAGAGTACGCGCAACTCCTGGAGATGTACGACACCAGCTTCCGCAACATCGCGGAAGGCGAAGTCGTCAAGGGCACGGTCGTGAAGGTCACGCCGACGCACGTCATCGTGGACGTGGGCTTCAAGTCCGAGGGCCTGATCTCCATCGAGGAATTCATCGATGAGAGCGGCCAGGTGACGGCCCAGCCCGGCGACATCGTCGACGTGCTGCTCGAGCGCACCGAAGATCGGGAAGGCTACGTCGTCCTCTCGCGCGAAAAAGCCGAGAAGATGAAGATCTGGGACGAGGTCGAGAAGGCCTACCAGGAACGCAAGGTGGTCATCGGCCGCGTCATCGAGCGGATCAAGGGCGGCCTGGCGGTCGACATCGGCGTGCGGGCGTTTCTGCCCGGATCGCAGATCGACGTGCGGCCGGTTCGCAATCTCGACGCCATGCGCGGGCAGGAACTGCGCATGCGTGTCATCAAGGTCAACAAGAAGCGCGGCAACATCGTGCTTTCGCGCAAGGCCCTGCTCGAGGAAGAAAACGCCGAGAAGAAGAAGGAAACGCTCGACTCGCTCACCGAGGGCAAGGTGCTGCGCGGCACGGTGAAGAACCTCACCGATTACGGCGCGTTCATCGACCTTGGCGGCATCGACGGCCTGCTGCACATCACCGACATGTCGTGGGGCCGGGTGACGCACCCGTCCGAGGTCGTCAAGGTGGGCGACGACGTCGACGTGATCGTGCTCAAGTACGACCCGGAGACCGAGCGCGTCTCGCTCGGTCACAAGCAGCTCGTGCCCGATCCGTGGAGCAACGTCATCGAGCGGTACCCGGTCGGCATCCGCGTGACCGGCAAGGTGGTGAGCCTCACCGACTACGGCGCCTTCATCGAGCTCGAGCCGGGCGTCGAGGGCCTCATCCACGTGTCCGAGATGTCGTGGAGCAAGCGGGTCAAGCATCCGTCGAAGCTGCTCAACGTGGGCGACATGGTCGAGGCGATGGTGCTCGGCGTCGACCCGGGCGCGCGGCGGATTTCACTCGGCCTGAAGCAGGTCGAGACCAATCCGTGGCACGAGCTCACCGACAAGTACCCCGTGGGCACGACGATTTCCGGAAAGGTTCGCAATCTCACCGAGTTCGGCGCGTTCGTCGAAGTCGAGGAGGGCATCGACGGCCTCATCCACATCTCGGACATGTCCTGGAGCAAGATCAAGCATCCGTCCGAGGTGCTCAAGAAGGGCGACACGGTCGAGGCGCAGGTGCTCAGCATCGACGCCGACAACCAGCGCCTGTCGCTCGGCCTGAAACAGCTGCAGACCGGCATCTGGAAGGAGTTCTTCGACGCCCACAAGGTGGGGGACATCGTCAAGGGCACGGTCGTGCGCCTGACCAACTTCGGCGCGTTCGTCGAGCTCTCGGAAGGCATCGAGGGGCTCATCCACGTCTCGGAATTCGATTCGGCCCAGGGCGGCGAGAAGCTCGAGCTGCGCACGGGCGAGCCGTACGAGATGAAGATCATCCGGCTCGTGCCAGAGGAGCGGAAGATCGGTCTGAGCATCCGGGCGCTCAAGGACGAGTCGTTCCAGGCGGATTGGGACGCCTACTCGGAGTCGACCGGCCGGCCCGAGGTCACGCTGGGCGATCATTTCAAGCACCTCAAGTGACGTGAGATGACCAAAGCCGAACTCGTCGAAGAGGTGTCGCGCGTCTCGGACCTGACGAAGAAGCACTCCGAGGTCATCGTGGACACGGTGTTCAAGAGCATCGTGGAGGCGCTGCACCGGGGCGAGAAGATCGAGCTTCGTGGGTTCGGGAGTTTCCGGCTGCGCCGGCGCGAGCCACGCAAGGGCCGGAACCCGAAAACCGGCGACCGGGTCGACGTGCCGCCGAAGCAGGTGCCGTACTTCAAGCCGGGCAAGGAACTGAAGGAACTGATCAATCGCGGCGGCGAGGCGCCGGCGTCAGAGCCCGCGCCCGCCGCGCCCGACCTGGACGCCCCACCGCCCGGGACCATCCCGCCGGAGGCATGATCGCGCCCGCGGCATCGGGGCCGCGCTCGGAGGCTGGCTCGCCGGATGAACCGACTGTGGACCCCGTGGAGGCTGGCCTACGTGACTGACGCCGGGGGCAACCTCGACGGATGCATCTTCTGCACCGCGGCCGCTCGGCTCGACGCCGACGACCTGGTCGTCCACCAGGGAACCCGCTGTTTCGTCATTCTCAACAAGTACCCCTACAACAACGGTCACCTGATGGTGGTGCCCCACCGGCACGTGGGGCGGCTCGCGGGCCTCGAGCCCGATGAGTTGCTGGAATTGACCCAGTTGGCCCAGCGCGCCGAGCGCGCGCTCGCCGAGGCGTACGCCCCGCACGGGTTCAACATGGGGCTCAACCTGGGCAAGCCGGCCGGCGCGGGCGTGCTCGACCACCTGCACCTGCACGTGGTGCCGCGATGGAACGGCGACACCAACTTCATGTCGGTCGTCGGCGAGACCCGAGTGCTCCCGGAGGAGCTCACGGACACGTCGGCACGGCTGCGCAGCATCTTCGCGCGACTCGAGTAGCCGGGGGACGTTCCTGGCCGGCAACGCCGGGATGACCCCGTGAGGAGCAAAGGACACAGATGGATTTCTCGTTGACGCCCGAACAGGAGGCCTTCCTCGCGCGCGTGGATGCGTTCGCCGAGGACCGCGTGGCCCCCCGCGCCGCCGACCTCGACGCCACCGACGCGTTTCCGCGCGATCTCATCGCCGAGGCGGCGGCTCTCGGGCTTGCGGGCGTGACGATTCCCGCCGCTCGCGGCGGCGCCGGCCTCGACTATGTGGCCTACGCGCTCGCCATCGAGCGGATCAGCCGGGCGAGCGCCGCCGTGGCCGTTTCGCTCACCGTCAACAACTCGCTCGTGGCCGAGCCCCTCCTCGAGTTCGGGACCGAGGCGCAGCAGGACGCCTGGCTCCGGCGGCTCGCCTCTGGCGAGGCCATCGGGGCCTTCGCGCTCTCCGAAGCCCAGTCCGGGTCTGACGCCTCCAACCAGCGCACGACGGCTCGGCTCGACAGCGACGGCTACGTCATCAACGGGCAGAAGCTGTGGGTGGCAAACGGCTCCGTCGCCGACGTCGCCATCGTGTTTGCCACTACGGCGCCGGCCGCACACGGCCGCGGCATCAGCGCCTTCCTCGTTCCGCTGTCGGCCGACGGCATCACGCGCGCGCCGACCGATTCACTTGGGGTCCGGGGCCTGGGGTGCGTGGACCTCACGTTCGAGGACGTCCGGGTCGAGGCGTCGGCCTTGCTCGGCGAACCGGGACACGGGCTCCGTCTGGCCCTGCGCGCCCTCGAAGGCGGGCGGGTCGTGATCGCCGCACAGGCGCTCGGTGTCGGCCAGGCCGCGCTCGACGAGGCGCTCGCCTACGCCCGTGAGCGCGAGGCATTCGGTCAGCCGATCGGGAACTTCCAGGCCATCCAGTTTCAGTTGGCCGACGTGGCCACCGATCTCGAAGCGGCGCGCTTGCTGATGTGGAAGGCTGCCGACGTGCGCAGCCGTGGGCCGCGCGCCGCCCTCGAGGCGGCGATGGCCAAGCTGCAGGCCTCCGAGGCCGCCCACCGCGCGGCCGACCGGGCCATGCAGATCCTCGCATCGGCCGGCTACCGGCGCGGGTCCACCGTCGAGCGGCTCTTCCGCGACGTCCGCGCCGCGGAGATCTACCAGGGCACGTCGGAAGTGCAGCGGATGATCATCGCGGAGCAGATTCTGGGGTGAGAAAAGCGCTGGGGTGCTCGGGGTGAAAGGCGCTTGGGGTGCTGGGAGTGAAGGGCGTGGGCTTCTGGGAGGTGCTGGGAGTGAAGGGCGCTTGGGGTGCTGGGAGTGAAGGGCGCTTGAGGTGCTCGGGCGTCAGCTCAGTATCTGCTTGGCGATTGTCTGCAACTGCAGGTTCGAAGTGCCCTCGTAGATCTGTCCGATTTTCGCGTCGCGATAGAGTTTCTCGACCGGGTAGTCCTTGACGAATCCGTTGCCGCCGAAGAGGTTGATGGCGAGTGACGACACGCGCTCGGCCACTTCCGACGAGGCAATCTTGCACATGGCGGCTTCGGTGAGGAACGGCTTGCCCCGGTCTCTCAGCCGCGCGGCGTTGTAGACGAGCAGCCGCGCCGTCTCGACGTCGGTGGCCGCGCGCGCCAGCTGGAACTGGACGGCCTGGAAGTCGGCGATGGCCTTGCCGAACTGCTTGCGCTCCTTCGTGTACTTGATGGCATGCTCGAGCGCCCCGGCGGCGAGCCCGAGCATCTGCGCGCCGATGCCGATGCGGCCTTCGTTGAGCGTCTCGATCGCCACCTTGTAGCCCTTGCCGACCTCGCCGAGCACGTTGGCGCGGGGCACGCGGCAGCCTTCGAGGATCACTTCGCACGTGCTCGAGGCGCGAATGCCGAGCTTGTCTTCCTTGTGCCCCACCGACAGGCCTGGCGTGTCGCGGGCGACGAGGAACGCGGTGATGCCACGGTAGCCCGCCTCGGGCGCCACTGTGGCGAAGACGATGAACCACTCGGCTTCGTTGGCGTTGGTGATCCAGAGCTTGCGGCCGTCGAGGACGAAGTGGTCCCCGTCCTCACGCGCGCGGGCCTGAAGCGCGAACGCATCGCTGCCCGACCCGGCTTCCGACAGCGCGTAGGCGCCCACGTGCCGGCTGGCCAGGCCCGGGCATATCCGGGCCTTCTGTTCATCCGACCCCCAGCGCAGCACGGCGTTGACGCAGAGCGTGTTCTGCACGTCGACGAGCACGCCCACCGACGGATCCACGCGCGACAGCTCTTCGACGACGAGGACGGAGTGGAAGAACGTGCCGCCCGAGCCCCCGAGCGATTCGGGAATCTCGATGCCCATCACGCCCAGCGCGAACAACTCGTCGAGGAGCGCCCGCTGGATCTTCGCCTGCTCGTCCATCTCCCGGCTGACCGGCCGGATTCGGGCCTCCGCGAACTCGCGCACGCTCCCGCGCAGGAGTTGTTCGTCTTCGGTAAGCTCGGTGAGGGCCGCGGGCAGGGTGTCGGTGACGAGGGCCATGATGGGCGAATGTTATCATTGGACATTCCGCTCTCGCGCCGACAAAGGGGCCGCCCCCGGCGTCTGAATGTGCAGTGTCATGCTGAGCCGACGCGTACTCACCGTTCTCGTCCTTGCCGCCGCGGCGGCCGCCTACCCGATTGCCGCCGGCCAGACGACGGGCGCCCAGCAGGCGCCGCCGCCCGACCCGACGCAGCCGCAGCGTCCCGTCTTCCGCGTGGGCGTCGATTCGGTGAGCGTCGACGTGCTCGTGACCGACAAGCAGGGCCGGCCGGTGACCGACCTCACGCCGGAGGACTTCGAGATCAAGGAAGACGGCAAGCTCCAGGCCGTCGACACGTTCAAGCTCGTGCGCGCCGGCGAGGGCGCCGTCGGGCCGACGCGCGCCTCGGCGCAGGCGAACATCCTCTCGATGCAGCAGATGGCCTCGGAGACCGCGCGCGACGAGAACCGGCTGTTCGCCATCTTCCTCGACGACTACCACACGCGGCGGCTGAACGCCCTGCGCATCCGCAAGCAGCTGGCCGACTTCGTCCGGAAGCTGCAGCCGCACGACCTCGTGGCGCTCGTCTACCCGCTGCTGCCGATCTCGGCCATCACCTTCTCGCGCGATCATGACGGCACCGCGATGGCCATCATGAACTTCGAGGGGCGCAAGTACGACTACACCCCCATGAACCCGTACGAGGAGCGTCTCGTCTACCAGCCCCCGCAGGTCATCGAGCGCGAACGCAACCAGCTCGTGATGACCGCGCTCGAGGGGCTCTGCCTGCACATGGGGAGCCTGCGGGAGGGCAGGAAGACCGTCATCTTCGTGAGCGAAGGGCTCGCCGGCACGCTGCCCCTCGGGGTCATGACGCGCGGCACGATCAACCCGGCCGCCAGTCCCGTGTTCGGTGGCGCCGAGAGCGGTGTCGACGACCGGTTGGCGCAGATCAACATGGCCGATCTGCAGAGCCAGCTACGCTATGTGTTCATCGCCGCCAACCGGACCAACACGGCCATCTACACCATCGACCCGCGTGGCCTCACGCCGAACGAGTTCAGCGTGGAAGACCGCGTGGACCCGGCCGCGGACCGCCGGTTCCTCACCGACTCGATCGACACGCTCTATCAGCTGGCCAACGAGACCGACGGCAGGCCGCTCGTCAACCGGAACGACCCGGTGCCGGGGCTCGAGCAGATCCTCGCCGATTCGAGCGCGTACTACCTGCTGGGCTACATCTCGTCCGAAGCCCCGCGCGACGGCAAGTTCCACAAGATCGAGGTCAAGGTGAACCGCAAGGACGTGGAGGTCCGCGCCCGCAAGGGGTACTGGGCCTACACGCCGGAGGACATCGAACGCGCGTCGGCGCCGCCCAAGGAGGGCCCGGCGCCCGACGTGGATACGGCCCTCAACGAGCTCGCGAGCGTGTCCGACGCGGCCAGCCGGCGGCCGCTCATCTCCTGGCTCGGAGCGGTGCCCGGCGACGGGCCGGAGGCCTCCGTCACGGTCGTCTGGGAGGCGAGCGGCAAGGGCGCCGGCTCGGGCTTCGACGCGGTGAGCAAGGTGTCGCTCGCCGTCACGTCGGTCAATGGCGACGAGCTCTTCCGCGGAGACGTGCCGGTGCGCGCCGACTCGGCGCGGCCGGCCGGCCTCGCGCGCTTTGCCGCGCCCCCGGGGCCCATCATGCTGCGGCTCACCGCCGAGAACGAGCGCGGCGTCCGGCTCGAGAACACGCAGATCGACTTCGCCGTGCCGGACTTCACCGCCGTCGGTCCGGTCATCACCACGCCCGCGGTCTTCCGCGCGCGGACCGCCCGCGACGTGCAGCAGCTGCGCGCCGCCGAGGATCCCGTGCCGGCAGCCACACGCACGTTCCTGCGCTCCGAGCGGCTGCTCCTGCGCTTCCGCGCGTTCGGTCCCGGCGGGTCGGTGCCGGCGCTCACGATGGAGCTGCTCAACAAGCAGGGCGAGTCGCTCGTGGCCCTGCCGCCCCCGACCAACGTCTCGGGCGACCAGTTCGAGGCCGTCGTCGGTCTCGGGTCCCTGCCGCCCGGCGACTACCTCTTCGCCATCACGGCAACGGTCGATGGCGAGTCGCGTCGCGAGATTCTCGCCGTCCACGTCACCAGCTGACGGTCCGCCCCTCCCACGGTCCGTGATAGGCTTCCGGCGTTTCGACCGACCGGATACCGATATCAATGGCGAAGCTCGAGACATTCTCGTCGCGCTGGGGGCTCATTCTCGCGGGTCTCGGCATGGCCGTCGGCACCGGCAACATGTGGCGGTTCCCGCGCATCGCCGCGCAGAACGGCGGCGCGGCCTTCCTGATTCCCTGGATCATCTTCCTCTTCGTCTGGTCGATCCCGCTGCTCATCGCCGAGTTCTCGATCGGCCGCGGCACGCGACGCGGTGTCGTCGGCTCCTTCTCGACGCTCACGAACGGGCGGTTCGCCTGGATGGGCGGGTTCGTCGCGGTCGTGACCGTGATGATCCTCTTCTATTACTCGGTCGTCACCGGCTGGACGCTGCGCTACTTTCTGGCCGCCTCGCTCGGGCAGCTCCGCGGCGTCGCGCCGGGCGAGTACTGGAACACGGCGCATTCCGGGTGGCAGGCCGGGGCGTTTCACGTCGTGTCGGCCCTCGTCGGCGCCTGGATCATCCAGCGCGGCGTGGTGAAGGGCATCGAGGCGGCCAACCGCGTCCTCGTGCCGGCGCTCTTCGGCCTGCTCATCGTCGCCGCCATCCGGGCCGTGCTTCTGCCCGGGGCCGGGCAGGGGCTCGAGTTCATGTTCAACCCCGACCTGTCCCGGCTGGCCAGCTACCGGACGTGGCTCGAGGCGCTGACGCAGTCGGCCTGGTCGACGGGGGCCGGCTGGGGCCTGATTCTCACGTACGGCATCTACCTCAGGCGGTCTGACGACGTCGCGCTCAATTCGGCGACGATAGGGTTCGGCGACAACTCGGCGTCGCTGCTCGCGGGCCTGGCCGTGCTGCCCGCGGTCTTTGCCATCCTCTCGCTCGGGGATGCCCAGACCGCGCTCCAGTCGGGCAACGAGGGGCTGATGTTCATCTGGATCCCGCAACTGTTCGACCGCATGCCTGGCGGGATGCTGCTGCTGCCGCTGTTCTTCCTCGCGTTGTGCTTTGCCGCGCTCTCCTCGCTCATCGCGATGATCGAGCTGGCGACGCGCATCCTGATGGACGCTGGGATGGCGCGGAAGCGCGCCGTCGGCATCGTCACGGCCGCGGTGATCGTGCTCGGCATGCCGTCGGCGGTGAACCTCACGATCTTCCAGAACCAGGACTGGGTCTGGGGCGTCGGGTTGATGATCAGCGGGCTGTTCATCTCCCTGCTCGTCACGATGTACGGGTCCCGCCGGTTCCGCGAGGAGTTCGTCAACGTCACTCCGGGCGGCGTTCGCGTCGGCGCCCTGTTCGAGGTGACGCTCAAGTACGTCATTCCGGCGCTCTTCGTCGTCATGTTCGGCTGGTGGATGTACCAGGCGGCCGTGGTGTACGACCCCGACGGCTGGTGGAACCCCGACCCCATCGCCCATACGTTCAGCGTCGGCACGTGCGTCGTGCAGTGGGGAGCCGCGCTCGTGCTGCTTCTCGCGTTCAACCGGCGGCTGGCGGCGACGAGCACCGCGGCGCCGGTGGAGACCGAGTCATGAGCGGCCGTACCTGGTTGATGATGTTCCTGATTCTCGCCCTCAACTGGGGCGGCTTCGTGTTCTGTCTCTGGTACGGCAGCCGCAGGAGCGGGGCGGGCCGGTAGGCGCGCCCGAGGCACACGCGCCATGCCGACGCCCCTCACGGCTCTGCTCGCCGCCCTTGGCGGCCTGACGGCCGCCTACATCGGCGCGTGGGCGCTCATCGACCGGCGCGCACGCACGGCGCCGCCGGCCGGCGGCGCTGCGGCCGCGCGCGCGCCCTCGGCCGCCGAGCTCGGCCTGGGTTTCGTCACCAACTTCTTCGACACGCTCGGCATCGGCTCGTTCGCGCCGACGACGAGCGCGTTCAAGTTCTTTCACATGGTGCCGGACCGCGTGATTCCCGGCACGCTCAACGTCGGGCACACGCTGCCGACGATCACGATGGCCTTCATCTACACTTTGGCCATCGACGTCGAGGTGACGACGCTCGTCCTGATGATCGTCGCCGCGGTCGTCGGCGCGTATTTCGGTGCCGGCGTCGTCGCGCGGTGGCCGAAGCGCAACATCCAGATCGGCATGGGGCTGGCCCTGCTCGTGGCGGCGGCGCTCTTCGCCTGGAGCAATCTGGGCGGCGGGGCGGTCGAAGTGGGCACGCTCGGGCTTTCCGGGCCGCGACTCGCCCTCGGTCTCGCCGGCAATTTCGCGCTCGGCGCGCTGATGACGCTCGGCATCGGCCTCTATGCGCCGTGCATGATTCTCGTCGGGTTGCTCGGCATGAACGCCGCGGCGGCCTTCCCGATCATGATGGGGTCGTGCGCGTTCCTGATGCCGGTCGCGAGCTACCGGTTTCTGCGAGAGGGCGCCTACATGTCCCGCCCCGCGCTCGGCCTGACGCTCGGCGGCATCCCGGGCGTGCTCATCGCCGCCTTCATCGTCACGTCTCTCGACGTGTACTACGTCCGGTGGCTCGTCGTCGGCGTCGTGACGATTGCCGCCACGATGATGCTGCGCTCGGCCGCGCGAGGCGAGTGAGACGGCATCATGCGTACATGCCTCGCAGGCGCGTGGCCGACGCCACCCGATTGATGGCCACGATGTAGGCGGCCGTCCGCAGGTCGGTCTTGTAGTTGAGCGACGTCGCCAGCACGCGGTTGAAGGCCTCCACCATCCAGCGCTCGAGCCGGTTGTTCACGTCCGTCTCGTCCCAGTAGTAGCCGTGCCGGTTCTGCACCCATTCGAAGTAGGACGTCGTGACGCCACCGGCATTGGCCAGGATGTCGGGAATGACGAACACCCCGCGGTCGTGCAGCAGCTTGTGTGCTTCAGGCGTGGTGGGTCCGTTGGCGCCTTCGGCGATGATCCGGGCCTTGATGGACGGCGCGTTCGCGGCGGTGATCTGGTTTTCGAGCGCGGCCGGAATCAGCACGTCCACGTCGAGCTCGAAGATCCTGTCGCCACTGAGCGGCTCGGCCTCCGGAAAGCCGACGACCGACTTGTTGCTCTCCGTCCAGCCGAGCAGGTTCACGATGCTCAGGCCTTTCGGGTTGTAGACACCGCCCTTCCAGTCGGTGACGGCGACCACCTTCGACCCCAGCCGGCTCAGGAGCAGCGCCGACACCGACCCGACGTTGCCGAATCCCTGGACGGCCACGGTCGCGCCAATCGCGTCGAAGCCCAGATAACGCGCGGCCTCGCGCACCGTGATCATCACGCCGCGGCCGGTGGCCTCCCGCCGGCCGAGCGAGCCGCCGATCGCGATGGGTTTGCCGGTGACCACCGCCGTTTCCGTCTGGCCCACGCGCATGCTGTAGGTGTCCATGAACCAGGCCATGATCTGTTCGTTCGTGTTCACGTCCGGTGCAGGCACGTCCTTGTCCGGCCCGATGACGTCGGCAATCTCCGCGGTGTAGCGCCGGGTGAGCGCCTCGAGCTCGCGCTGCGACATGGTCGTGGGGTCGCAGATGATGCCGCCCTTGCCGCCGCCAAACGGCACGCCGGCCACGGCGCACTTCCACGTCATCCACGCGGCGAGCGCCTTGACCTCGTCGAGCGTGACACCCGGGTGATACCGGATGCCGCCCTTGGCCGGTCCGAGCGTGATGCTGTGCTGAACGCGGTAGCCGGTGAACACCTCGATGTGGCCGCTGTCCATCAGGACGGGGCACGAGACCGTGATCTGCCGTTTCGGGCTGGTGAGGATCTTCCAGATGCCGGGGTCCAGATCGAGCAGGCGCGCCGCGCCGGCAAACTCCTGGAGCATTGCATCGAACGTGCCGTGGTCGGTGGACATGCGTGGCCTCCACGGCCCGGCCGCGTCGCACGGACCGGGCGCGATCGCTCACGGTATCTGCGGCCGCGAACGGAAGTCAACCCGCCGCGCCGGCGCGTGTCGCGCCGCGCGCGCCACCGCGATACACTCCCGCCGAGTGTGAGCGCGAAGGAGGAGCCATGGAGCGCAGGTGGAAACGGCTGGTGTGCGTGGGCGTCGTTCTGGCCGGAACCGCGTGCGGCGGCGGCTCGGGTTCCGGCCCCGACCTGATCCTCGTCAACGCGCGCGTCTACACCGTCGACGAAGCCAGGCCGTGGGCCGAGGCCGTGGCCGTCACGGGCGACCGAATCTCGGCGGTCGGATCCACGAGCGACATTGCCCGGATGGCCGGGCCAGCCACCCGCGTCATCGACCTCGACGGCGCCTTCGTTTCGCCAGGATTCAACGACGGTCACGTCCATACCGACTCGACCGGAGCCCTGCTGACCGGCGCCAACCTGCTCGACGTTCACGAGCCGCAGCTCTTCCGCGAGCGAATTCAGCAGGCCACCACGCGCCTGCCCGCCGGCAGCTGGATCACGCGCGGCGACTGGGGGGCGTACGAGCAGTGGGGGGCGGGTACGACAGTACGACAGGTACGACAGGTACGACGGGTACGACGGGTACGACGGAAAGTGGGCCGTTCATGCCGGATCGGCAGATGGTCGATGACGTCACGTCGGATCATCCCGTGTTCGTGAACCGGTTCGATCGGTCTGCGTACTTCGCCAACGGACTGGCCCTGGAGCTGGCCGGCGTGACGGACGCCACGCCCGACCCGACCGGTGGCGAGTTCGTGCGTGACGCGTCGGGACGGCTGACCGGGCTGCTGCGCGGCGCGGCGGTCGACGTGGTGCGCCGCGCCGTGACGCCCGTCTCGTTCGACCAGCGGCTGGCACAGGTGCGTGCCGTGCTGCAGGAAGCGCGCGAGGCCGGCGTGACGACGATCCAGGACCTGACGAGCGGGCCGCAGCTCAGGGCGTACCAGGAGCTTCGGCGGCGCGGCGAGCTCACCGTGCGCATCATGCTGCGGCCGACGCTCGACAACGCGCCGCGACTCGAGGAGCTCGGCATCGGCCGGGGCTTCGGCGACGACTGGCTGAAGTACATCGGCTACAAGGCGTGGGTCGACGGCATCATGGGGTCGAGCTCGGCGATGTTCTTTCGTCCGTACGACCACGACCCGGCCAACAAGGGCCTGCTGCGCCCGATCATGTCACCCGAGAGCCAGGCCCGGTTTCGCCGATGCGATGACCGAGTCCGATCACTACACGGAGATTCCGCCCGGCAACCTCGAACAACTGCTCCACGCCGCGGTTCGCACGGGACTGCCGCCGCACATCCACGCGATCGGCGACAAGGGCAACCGGATCATCCTGGACATCTTCGAGCGCGTGCTCGGCGAGGAGGGGCTCATCGGTTCCGATCACCGCTGGCGCGTGATTCACGCGCAGGTGGTCCGTGACGAGGACATCGCGCGGTTCGGCCCGCTCGGGCTCGTCGCCGAGATCAATCCGTACCACGTGTCCGACGACATGCGGTGGATGGAGGAGCGCATCGGCGCCGATCGGTCGGCGGGCGCGTACGCCTTCCGCAGGCTGAAGGACGCCGGCGCGGTGCTCGTCTTCGGAAGCGACAGCCCGGGCACCAATGCGGCGCGCTACTTCCTGAATCCGGTCTACGGTCTCTACGCCGCCGTCTCGCGCCAGACCCTGTCGGGCGAGCCGGCAGACGGCTGGTTTGCCGGCGAGCGTCTGACCATCGAGGAGGCGATCGAGGCCGCCACGAAGAACCCGGCCTGGGCGTCCTTCGAAGAAGACATCAAGGGCACGATTTCCGTGGGCAAGCTGGCCGATCTCGCCGTCTTCGACACCGACCTGGTCGAAGCCGGCCGGGAGGCGCCGGCGCGCCTCCTCGATGCGAAGGTGCGCTACACCATCGTCGGGGGACGGGTGGTGTTCGAGCGTTGACGCCAGCTACCCCTGCCAGTCGCCCATGCCCGGCACAGTGACGAAACCGCTGCCGACCTGCCGAATCGAGATCGAGCCTCCGTACCTGAGGTGCGGGCACCGGCGGGCAAGGGCGACGGCCGCGTCGTAGCTGCCGACCCGCACGGCCAGCATGCCGACGAGGAAGTCCGGGCGGTCCACGCTCGCGTCGCCGACGGGCACCTCGCGTCCGGCTGGCGCGAGCGCCTGCCCGGGCTCCCATCGAAGGTCGCCCGCGGCCACGAGCACACCTTCGATGGCGAGAGACGACGTCCAGGCCCAGTACTCGGCAGCGCGGCGAGCCCGTTCGTCGGGTCCGATTGCGGCGGCGTCCGGCCAGCGGCCCTGCAGGACGAGCACGAAGCTCGGCTCGGGAGAGGCCGGGCGTCCGAGCGCCGCGTCGGCGAGCATGTCCTGTGCCTCACGTGCCGCGTAGTACCGGGTGACTGGCACGGTGATCGCGAGCGTCGCCGCTGCCGCGGCTGCCGCCCACCAGAGCGAGGCGCGGCGGGTGGCCCGCGCCGGCCCCGATGCCAGCCCGGGCCGCGCGCCCTCGTGAGGCGAGGTCGTGCGCGCCGCCGGGCTCTCGAGCGTCTGCAGGCTGAAGAGGCCGGCGGCCGCCTGGCGGAGTTCCCGTGCGAGCTCTGGGTCCCGGTCGAGCCGGCCGAGAAGGGCCTCGCGCTCGGCAGCGTCGAGTGTGCCCTCGAGAAACGCCAGCAATGTCTCGTCTGATGGTCGGGTCACGTCATCAACTCCAGGTGGTGCGGCTCGAGATCCCGGCCAAGCCGCTTGAGCGCCCGGAACAGGCGGGACGAAATCGTGCCTTGCGGGGTGGCCGTGATTCGTGCGATTTCGGCGTACGACAGGTCCGAGACGAATCGGAGGACGACCACCTCTTTCTGGTCGTCGGGCAGCCGGTCGATGGCCGCGCGTACCGCTTTCCGCGTGCGTTCGGCGTCGAGCGACTCAACGGGTCGTTCGACGAAGCCTTGCCGGGCCGCGGCCGTCTCGGGATCCTGGTCGTCGAGCCGCCGCGCCCGGCACTTGCGCAAGTGGTCGCGACAGAGGTTCAGCGTGACCCGGTACAGCCACGTGCTGAGCTCGGCGTCGCCCCGAAAGCCGGGCAGCGAGACCTGCAGCCGGACGAACGCGTCCTGCGCCACGTCGTCGGCAGCCGCCCGGTCGCCCAGGATGTGCCTTGCGATGCGAACGACGTCCGGCCGGTGGGCGCGCGCCAGCGCGTCGAGCGCCTCCGGCTCGCCGCGCTGCGCCCGGGCGATGAGCGCGCGGTCGTCCGTCACTTGCGGGGCAGGACGACGTCTCGCGGAGAGACGAACTCGGTCATCACGACGACCACCGTGGAGAGCGGGTGGTTCTCGTACGGACCGACGAAGGGGAACTGCTGCTGTGATGGGCTGCCGAGCATGGCGGCATTGGTCGCGTACGGCACGTACAGCATGAAGTGGGGCCTGTAGTTCGTCAGGTTCGGCCCGAGCCGCTGGCCCTCGGACAGCATGTAGGCGTAGGCGGGCCCGGAGGGCAGCGCGAGCTCGCCCGCGGCGAACAGTCGCCGCAGTTCGGTGTCGATCGCCACGGCGCTCATCCCCCTGGCCTGCATTTCCGCCTCCCGCAGGAAGGCCGGCAGCACGGACGTGACCGCCTGCGGGTTGAGGCAGTGCGGCGCCAGCTGCTTCGTGTTTCCGGCCGACCGGACGACGATGCAGGCCCAGCCGTTCGAGCCGGCGATGGCCTTCTCGAAGCCGGCGGCGCCCATCACGTAGACGTCGGCGTGCTCGGAGACGTTCAGCGGACCTGCGCTCATGGCCAGGCGCAGCTCCTCGTCTCTTGCGAGCTGGGGATAGTCAGGCGTCTGCGCCAGGGCCGTCTGGCTGGTGCCGAGGACGGCCGCTGCCACCAGTGTCCACACCACTCGTGTCGTCATCGCGTCGCTCCCATCTGCAGGCGTGTAGCCGTGCGGGTGTTGGACGCGCCGGGCGGGCGGTTTCTTCCATGCGGGCCCGCTGCCTGCCACGATCGCGCGGCCCGTTCCGGTCCGGCGACGCGACGGCCTGTATAATCCAAGGCTATGAAAGTCCCGACGGCGACGACCGAGACCGGCAAGGCCAAGTGGGCGCGGGACGTGCTCGATCCGGCGCTTGCGAAGACCGGCGAGCGCGCCTCGTCCTTCACGACGATCTCCGGCCGTCCCATCGAACGGCTCTACACCCGCGACGACGTGGCTGGTCTCGACTACGACCGCGATCTGGCCGATCCCGGGCAGTTTCCGTACACCCGCGGCATTCATCCGACCGGCTACCGCGGCAAGCTCTGGACGATGCGCCAGTTTGCCGGGTTCGGCACGCCCGAGGAGACCAACCAGCGCTACAAGGAGCTCCTTTCGGCCGGCGGCACCGGCCTCAGCGTCGCCTTCGACCTGCCGACGCTGATGGGGCGCGATCCCGACCACCCGTTGTCGCTCGGTGAAGTCGGCAAGTGCGGTGTGTCTGTCGTCTCGCTCGCCGACATGGAGCGGCTGTTCGAGGGGATCCACCTTGGCGACATCACGACGTCGATGACGATCAACTCGCCGGCGCCGATGATCTTCGCGATGTACCTCGTGGTGGCCGAGCAGCAGGGCGCCGACTGGAAGACGCTCTCCGGAACCATCCAGAACGACATCCTCAAGGAGTTCATCGCCCAGAAGGAGTACATCTTCCCGCCGCGGCCGTCCATGCGGCTCATCACCGACATCTTCGAGTTCTGCACGAAGGAAGTTCCGAAGTGGAACACGATCTCGGTGAGCGGCTATCACATCCGCGAGGCCGGCGCGACGGCGCTCCAGGAACTGGCCTTCACGCTGCGCGACGGGATCGAATACGTGCAGTGGGGAGTTGACGCGGGCCTCGACGTCGACGACTTCGTGCCGCGCATCTCCTTCTTCTTCAACGCGCACAGCGACTTCTTCGAGGAGATCGCGAAGTACCGCGCCGCGCGGAAGATCTGGGCGCGCGTGATGCGGGAACGGTTCGGCGCGAAGGACGAGCGCTCGCTCAAGCTGCGCTTCCACACCCAGACCGCCGGCGTCTCGCTGACGGCGCAGCAGCCGTACAACAACGTGGTGCGCACGGCGATCCAGGCGCTCGGGGCCGTGCTCGGCGGGACCAACTCGCTGCACACCAACTCACTCGACGAGGCGCTGGCGCTGCCGACCGCCGAGGCCGCCAAGCTCGCGCTGAGGACCCAGCAGGTCATCGCGTGCGAGAGCGGCGTCACGAACATGGTCGATCCGCTGGGCGGGTCCTACTTCATCGAGCGGCTGACGCTCGACATGGAGGAGGGCGCCTACAAGTACTTCGACACGATCGACCGCATGGGCGGCATGGTCGAGGCCGTCGAGCAGGGCTTCCCGCAGCGCGAGATCGCCGAAGCGTCCTATCGGTTCCAGCAGGCTGTCGAGAAAGGCGAGAAGCAGATCGTGGGCGTCAATGCCTTCGTGGAAGCCGACGAGGTGCCGATGCCCATTCTCTATATCGACGACACGGCCGCCGAGGCGCAGACCGCCCGGCTCGGCCAGGTGCGGGCACGGCGCGACCAGGCCCGAGTGGAAAGTGCGCTCCGGCACCTGCAGGAAGCCGCCCGCGGTACCGACAACACGATGTACCCGCTGCTCGACTGCGTGCGCGCCTACGCCACGGTGGGGGAGATGTGCGACGCGCTCCGCGACGTCTGGGGCGAGTACGAGGAAGTGCCCTCGATCTAGGGCGAAGGGTGAGAGATGCGGAAGACGCGTGTAGTCATCGCAAAGCCTGGCCTCGACGGCCACGACCGCGGCGCCAAGGTCATCGCGCGCGCCCTGCGCGACGCCGGGATGGAGGTCATCTACACGGGTCTCCGCCAGACACCCGAGCAGATTGCCTCGGCCGCCGTCCAGGAGGACGCCGACGTGATCGGGCTGTCGATCCTGAGCGGGGCCCACATGCACATCTGCCCGCGGCTGATGGAGTTGCTTCGCGAGAAGGGCCTCGGGCACCTCACGGTCGTCATCGGCGGCATCATTCCGGATGTGGACATCCCGAAGCTGAAAGACATGGGCGTGGCCGGCGTGTTCCTGCCGGGAAGCCCGATGAAGGACATCATCGATTTCATCAACAGCCGCGTGCAGCCCCAGGCGCAGGCCCTCTGAGGCCCAATGCCCAAGACCCTGTTACTCGCCGACGACAGCGTGACCGTGCAGCGCGTGGTCGAATTGACGTTCGCGCACGAGGACATCCGGGTTGTGTCGGTGAGCGACGGCCGGCGGGCCGTGCAGGCCCTCGACACGGGCGGTGCGGACATCGTGCTCGTGGACGTCGAGGTCCCCGAGATTGACGGCTACGGCGTGGCCGCCCACGTTCGCAAGTCGGATCGGTTGCGCGACGTGCCGGTTCTGCTGATGGCCGGCGCCCTCGCGCCGGTCGACGAAGCCCGGGCGCGCGACCTTGGCTGCGCCGGCGTGCTCACCAAGCCGTTCGAGCCGCAGGTGCTGGTCAAGCGCGTGAAGGACCTCTTGAGCGCGCCGGCCGGCACGGCCGGCGGCGCGAGCCTGCGGCCGGCGCGGTATCGCCAGCCCGAACCGCTCGAACCGTCGCGCCGGCCCGTCTGGGACGCGGCGTCTCAGCCGTCGCCGGCCGCCCCGGCGCCCGCGTCCGCCCAGGCGAATGAGCCGGGCGAGACCCACAAACGTTCGCTCGTCGAGGCGTTCTCGGCTCTGCTCGGGGCGGCCGACCACGGCAAGTCTGCCGCGCCCGCTCCGCCGCCGGCCGCACAGGCGCCCTCGGCCGCCGAGATCGACGCGGCCGTCCGCCGCGTGCTCGGCGAGATGACCCGGGACACCGTCCGACAGATCGTCGCCGAGACCGCCGAACGCCTGGTGCGCGAGGAGATCGATCGAATCAAGGCCGACTCCGAGTAATGGCGTCCGTCCCGCACGTTCCAGACAAGCCGGCGCTCGAAGGCCTCGAGGCGAAATGGCAGGCGCGCTGGGAGGCCTCCGCCCTCTACCGCTTCGACCGCACCGCGCCGCGCGCCGATGTCTACTCGATCGATACGCCCCCGCCCACCGTGAGCGGGTCGCTGCATGTCGGCCACGTCTTCTCCTACACGCACACCGACATCATCGCCAGGTTTCACCGCATGCGCGGCCGATCCGTGTTCTATCCGATGGGGTGGGACGACAACGGCCTGCCGACCGAGCGGCGCGTCCAGAACTACTACGGCGTCCGCTGCGATCCGTCGCTCCCGTACGATCCGGCCTTCGTGCCGCCGGCCGCGCCGCCGAAGCCGGCCGTCTCGATCTCGCGGCCGAACTTCATCGAGCTCTGCTCGACGCTCACCGCTGAAGACGAACGGGCCTTCGAGCATCTCTGGCGGCATCTCGGCCTCTCGGTCGACTGGTCGCTGACCTACGCCACGATCGGCCGTCATGCGCAGCGCGTGTCGCAGCTCGCGTTTCTCCGCCTGCTCGCGGCCGACCGGGCCTATCAGGTCGAGGCACCCACGCTCTGGGACGTCGACTTCCGGACGGCCGTCGCGCAGGCCGAGCTCGAAGACCGCGAGACGGCCGGCGCCTACCATCGCCTGCGCTTTCCGCTCCGCGACGGCTCCGGCCACGTGGAGATCGAGACGACGCGGCCGGAGCTGATTCCGGCCTGCGTGGCGCTCGTCGCGCACCCCGACGACGAACGCTACACGTCACTCGTGGGCCGCGACGTGCTCACGCCGCTCTTTGCCACGCCGGTGCCGGTCCGTGCGCACCCGCTTGCCGACCCCGAGAAGGGATCGGGCATCGCCATGATCTGCACGTTCGGCGACGTGACCGACGTCACCTGGTGGCGCGAGCTCTCGCTGCCGGTGCGGGCCGTCATCCAGCCGAACGGCACGTTCCGGCCGGTCACCTGGGGTGAGGACGTGTGGGTCTCGCTCGACCCGCCCGCCGCCCAGCTGGCTTACGACACCCTCGCAGGACTTTCGGCGACCAAGGCCCGCGCGCGCATCGTGGACCTGCTTCGCGGGTCCGGGGACATGCTCGGCGATCCGAAGCCCATCACGCACCATGTGAAGTTCTTCGAGAAGGGCGATCGCCCGCTCGAGATCGTCACGAGTCGCCAGTGGTTCATCCGCACGATGAACGTCCGCGAGGCACTCGTCGAGCGCGGCCGCGAGCTCGAGTGGTTCCCGGCCCACATGCGCACCCGCTACGAGAACTGGGTGAACGGGCTGAACGGCGACTGGTGCGTCAGCCGGCAGCGTTTCTTTGGCGTGCCGTTTCCGGTGTGGTACCGCGTGCGCGAGGACGGTTCCACCGACTACGGCGCCAGGCTCGTTCCGGACGAGCGCCGTCTGCCGATCGACCCGTCCACCGACGTGCCCGAGGGCTTCGACGAGGCTCAGCGTGGCACGCCGGGCGGCTTCATCGGCGACCCCGACGTGATGGACACCTGGGCCACCTCGTCCCTGTCGCCGTTCATCGTGTGCGGCTGGGAGAGCGATCCGGATCTGTGGCAGCGCACGTTTCCCATGGATCTGCGGCCGCAGGCGCACGACATCATCCGGACCTGGCTCTTCTCGACCGTGCTGCGGTCACACCTCGAGGTGAACGAATTGCCGTGGACGCATGCGGCCATCTCCGGATGGGTCCTCGACCCCGACCGCAAGAAGATGTCGAAATCGAAGGGCAACGTCGTGACGCCGATGGGGCTGCTCGAGGAGCACGGCTCCGATGCGGTCCGGTATTGGGCTGCCAAGGGCGGACCCGGCGTCGACACCGCGTTCGACGTCGGCCAGATGAAGGTGGGACGACGCCTCTCCATCAAGCTGCTCAACGCGTCGAAGTTCGTCCTCTCGAAGACGGAACCGGCCGGGGCGGTCACCGAGTCCATCGACCGCGGCATGCTGCAGGAGCTGTCCGCGCTCGTCGCCTCGGCCACCGCGCACCTCGAAGCCTACGACTACGCGGCGGCGCTCCGGGAGACCGAGGAGTTCTTCTGGCGCTTCTGCGACGACTACATCGAGCTCGTCAAGCGCCGGCGGGCCGGAGACGACGCTGCTGCGGCGTCGGCCGCCGAAGCCAGCCAGCTTGCGCTCGACACGCTGCTGCGCCTCTTCGCGCCGTTCCTGCCCTACGTGGCCGAGGAAGTCTGGTCCTGGTGGCGCGAGGGGTCCGTGCACCGCGCCCCGTGGCCGACGACCGGCGATCTCGTGCCGTCGCTGTCCGGCGCCGTGCCCGCCGACGTCGACGCCCTTCGGCAGGCCCGCGACCTCACCGCGCTCATACGCCAGCAGCGCTCGACCGAGAAGTGGGGATTCGCCAAGACGGTTCGCGCCCGTTTCCACCTCACCGAAGACCGTGCGCCCTTCTGGGATGCCATCGCGCGCGATATCCTTGCGGGCAACAACGTCGCCGAGTACGACGTGACGTTCGACGCTGCCCAGGATGCCGTTCACATCGAACTCGTCAACCCGGCCTGATCCGCTCGACGTCGAGATCTACCGCGACCTCGTCCGGCGTGCGCTCGCCGAGGATGTGGGCGCCGGCGATCTCACGACGGCGTCGACCGTTCCGGCCTCGGCCACCGCGCGCGCCGTGCTCGTCGCCCGGCAGCCGTGCGTCGTGGCGGGACTCGACGTGGCGCGCGAGGTGTTTCTCCAGCTCGATCCGGCCGTGCGGTTCGAGCCGCTCGCTGCCGACGGAGAGGCCACGTCGGCCGGCGCGCGCCTCGCCCGGGTCTCGGGTCCGGCCCGCGCCATCCTGACCGGCGAGCGCACCGCGCTCAATGTTCTGCAGCACCTGTCGGGCATTGCGACCCGCACGCGCGCGTTCGTCGATGCGGCCGGCGGGCGCGTGGCCGTGCTCGACACGCGCAAGACCATTCCCACCCTTCGCGCGCTCGCCAAGTACGCCGTCCGCTGCGGCGGCGGCCTCAACCACCGGATGGGGCTCTTCGACGCCGCGCTCGTCAAGGACAATCACATCCGGATGGCCGGCGGCATCTCCGAAGCCGTGCGCCGCGTGCGGCGCGACACGCCGGCGCTCGAGGTCGAAGTCGAAGCGCAGAGCCTCGACGAGGTGCGACAGGCCGTCGAGGCCGGCGCGGACATCATCATGCTCGACAATCTCGACGACGCGGTGATGCGTGAGGCGGTCGCCGTCATTGCCGGCCGGGCGCGCATCGAGATTTCCGGCGGCGTCACGCTCGACCGCATGCACGCGCTGGCCTTGCTTGGCGCCGACTACGTCTCGATAGGGGGGCTGACACATTCGGCTCCCGCCGTCGACATCAGCCTCGACGTGGAGGATGTCCGTGCCCGGTGAGCCGCTGCGGCCGGCGAGGCCGTCCGAGCCGCTCCCGGCCGACGTGGCCATGGCCCTCGGGCGCGTGTCGCCCGAGCTGGCCGCGAGGCTCCGCTACTTTGCCGAGGTCGACTCCACCAACGACGAGGCGCTCGGCCTGGCCGCGGCGGGTGCGCCCGATGGCACAGCGGTAATGGCCGGTCTGCAGCGGGCGGGCCGCGGCAGGCGTGGCCGGTCCTGGTTCTCGCCGCCCGGCGCGGGGTTGTACCTGTCGACGGTGGTCCGGCCCTGCAACTGGCCCGGCGGCGCCGCGCTCGTCACGCTCGCCGCAGGCGTGGCCGCCGCGCGCGCGGTGACGCGCGCCTCCGGGCTGCCAGTTGAGCTCAAGTGGCCGAACGACATCGTAATCGGCCGGCCGTGGCGCAAACTGGGCGGTGTGCTCTCCGAAGGCGTCGGCGCACGGGGACGCGTCGACGCGGTCGTCGTGGGCATCGGCATCAACCTGCGGCCTGCCGCCTATCCGCCAGACCTGGCCGATCGAGCCACGTCCGTCGAGACGGAAGTGGGACGCCAGGTCGATCGGGGTGCGCTCGTCGCGATGCTCATGGCCGAGTGCGCCGACGTCGTTGCCCGCATGCGTGGCGGTGGCACGTCGTGGCTGAGCAGGGAGTGGCGCGCCCTTGCCCGCTCGGGCCTCGGACGCGAGCCCGTTCGGTGGGAACAGGCCGGGGCGTGGCGGAGCGGTCAGGCCGTCGACATCGACGAGGACGGCGCGCTCATCGTGCTCGCTGATGGACGCCGCGAACGCATCATCGCCGGTGAAGTGATCTGGGAGCGGTCGGGATCATGACGAGCACTGACGAACGCGAGCCGCAGGCGGGCTACGACGTCGGTCCGTACTGCCGGCGCGTCGAGGCGTTTCTCACGCAGGTCAACGGCGGCCATCTCGTGCGGATCGTCGGGCCCGGCTTCGACCTGGTGAGGCGCTGGGCGCAGCAGGGCGTGCCCCCGAACATCGTCATGCGCGGCATCGAACGCAAGGCGGAGCGGCATCGTCACGGGTCGGCCAGACGTCCGCTTCGGATTGAATTCTGCGAAGGTGACGTGCGGGAGGTGTTCGACGAATGGCAGCGCGCGATCGGCGTGTCGTCGGCGCCCGCCTCGTCGGAGTCGCCGGCGTCTCACCGCACGCCATCGTTGCCAAAGCACTTCGAGCGGGTGCTCGACCGGCTCGGCCGGCTGACCGGACGGCTCGACTGGCCTGATGAGCTGCGCGACGGGCTCGAGGCGTGCCGCGCGAAGATCGCCGCGCTTCAGGCGTCTTCGGTCGGCGCGCGTGGCGAGGCCAGAAACGCCGTGATCGAACGCCTGCAGGCCCTCGACGCCGAGCTTCTGGCGCTCGCGCGGCTTCACGCCCCTGCCGGCGTGCGGCGGGACATCGAGCGTGAAGCCGAGGCGGACCTGGCGCCGTACCGGGAGCGATTGTCGGAAGGACTCTGGAAGCAGAGCGTCGAGGCGACCGTGGCGCGTCTGCTGCGGGACCGTCTGGGCCTCCCGACCGTCGGCCTGTCCGGCTGAGTGGGTGCGAGCGTGACTCCGTTCCAGGGCGGCGAGTCGTGAAGGGTCCGGAAATTCTCGAACTGCAAGTCGAGCGTCCGGCCGCGGGCGGGCGCATGGTGGCGCGCCACGACGGCCGCGTGGTGTTCGTGGCGGGAGCGCTGCCGGGCGAGCGAGTGCGCGCCCGCGTCGAACGGCGGGCCCGTCAGCTGATTTGGGCCAGGGTCACCGAGGTCGTCGAGCCGAGCGATGACCGGCGCCCGGTCGAGGGCGATCCGGACTGCGGCGGCATGGCCTACGCCCACATCCGCTACGAGCGTCAGCTCGCGATCAAGGCGGAGGTGGTGGCCGACGCGTTTCGGCGCATCGGCCGGATGGCCGTGCCGGGGCCGGTTTCCGTGCGGGCATCGCCCGAAACCGGGTACCGCCTGCGCGCGCGCTTCCAGGTGGCCGGCGGGCGCGCGGTCTTCTTCCGGGAGGGCACCCACGAGCCGTGCGATGCCGCAGCGACCAGGCAGCTTGCGCCCGAATCGTCCGACGCGGTCGGCCGTGCCCTGGAGGTGCTCGGGCCCAGGGTCTCCGGAATCGAAGCGGTCGTTCTCGCCGAGAACGTGGCCGCCACCGAGCGCGTGGTCCACGTCGAGGGTCGTGACGGCGCGCGGTTCGACGACCTCGCAGGAAGAATCGATCTGCCGGCCGGTCTCTCGGGCATGTCCGCGGGCACCCGCGGGCGGCCGGTGACGCTGTCGGGCCGGCCCGTCGTGACCGACACGGCTGATGAGCTCTTCGGCGGCGCATCGCCGGTCGGGAGTCTCGTCGCCTGGACCAGGCACGCGGTGTCGTTCTTCCAGGGAAACCGCTTTCTCACCGGGGATCTCGTCCGGGCCGTGCTCGGCGCGAGCGAGGGCGACCGCATGGTCGATCTCTACGCCGGAGTGGGTCTCTTCGCACTGGCGCTCGCGGCCCGCGGCGCGGAGGTCGTGGCGGTCGAGGGCGATCGGGCGAGCGTCATCGACCTTGCCGCCAATGCCCGCGCCGCTCCTGGCCGGCTGCACGTGGTGGGCAGCGCGGTCGAAGACGTCGTGACCGACCTGCCGGATCCGCCGCCCGATGTCGTGGTGCTTGATCCGCCTCGTTCCGGGGTGTCCGCCGAGGCACTCGCGGGCCTCGCGTCGTGGCGTGCCCCCCGCCTGGTCTACGTGTCCTGCGACCCGGCGACGCTCGCTCGCGATGCCGCCCGGCTTGTCGAAGCTGGCTACCGCCTGGCCACCCTCGAAGCCTTCGATCTCTTTCCCAACACGCCCCACGTCGAGGTGCTCGCGGTCTTCGACCTGACGTAGAGCGGCCTGCACCTCAAGGCCGCGGGCGCGCGCTTGAAGACCAGCGCGCGCTACATGCGGGCTGGCACGCCGCATCCCATCAGGTCGAGCGCGCGCGTGAGCTGCCGGCGCACGTACAGCACGCCCGCGGCCCGCCACAGCCTCGCCGGCTCCCGCTCTTCGCGGAGGATCTGCTGCCGGTGATAGAAGGCGTTGAAGGCCTGCGCCAGTCCGAACGCGTACTTCGCGAGGACCGACAACTCGAGCGATCGGATCGCCGTCTCGACGACTTCGTCGAGCCGCGCCGCCTCGAGGATCAGTCCCCACAACTCGTTGGCTTCGGCGCCCTCCTCGAGCGGGGAAGCATCCAACTTGTCGAGGGCCCCGATCACGCCCTCGTCATCGACACCGTCGCGCTCCCTGAGCTTGGCGAGGATGTTCGACGCCCGCACCACCGCGTACTGGAGGTATGGCCCGGTCTCGCCCTCGAAGCTCAGGGCCTCCTCGATGTCGAAGGCGATCACCTTGCCACGCGAGAACTTCACGAGGAAGTAGCGGACCGCCGAGACGGCGATCGTCTCGGCCGTGCGGCGGACTTCGTCGGGCGGCATTTCGGGATTCCGTTTCGCCACTTCGGTCCGGGCGGTGGCCACGAGCTGGTCGAGCAGGTCGTCGGCCTTCACGCCGAGACCCTTGCGGCCCGACACCTCCACGAACGGCTTGTCGGTGTCGCCCGCGCCGTAGCCCAGCGCCCGGGCCGTCTCGTGCGACAGGGCGACCATTTCGTAGGAGAAATGCGTCGACGCGTCAGCCTCGCGCTGGAACCCCATCGTGGCGAGGGCCTGCTTGAGGAGTTGCTGCAGGTACGACTGTCGCGAGTCGATGACGTTGTAGACGGCCGACGCCTTGCCAAATTCGGGCGGCGGGATCGCCTGGCCCGACGGCCGTGTCGACGTCGTCGCCCAGAGCGGCCGGCCCTCCCGCTCCTCGAAAATCCGGTACTCGAAGTCGCGGCCGAGCAGCCCGAACTTCCAGAACTGATTCGCGATGTCCTTGCCGACGTACGTCACGGTGCCGTTCGACCTGACGATGACCTTTTCGCGCTGCTCGGCGTCGTCGCCTTCGGGTGCCTGGTCGGCGTCGTCGTGCCCGGCGTCGAGGCCGGCCGGTTCCTCGATGGGCATGACCCAGCAGCCTTTCAGCCGGCCTTCCGTCTGGAGGAACACGGCCTTGCGTGCCTTGAGCTCGTCGAACGCCGTGGCCCAGAAGTGGAGCCGGATGATGTCTCCCTCCCAGGTGAGCAGGTCGTAGTCCACGTTCATCCGGGCCATCGTCCTGAGATGGCAGCGGACGATGCGGTCGGCGATGAACGCGCCCATGTCGGCCAGCGGATTGCCGCCCTCTTCTATCGCATGCAGGGCCTCGGCCCTCCGCCCCGCGTGCGCGGCGTCGGTTTCGTACCACTCGGTGACCTTCGCGTAGAGGTCCCAGCAGTAGTAGTCGAATCGCGTGTCCGGGTCGTTGGCGAGCGCGCGCACGCCGCTGAGGTCGCGGCCTTCGAGCGCCGTGAAGCCGACGACGACATCGGCCACCTGCACGCCCGTGTCGTCGATGTAGTTCTGGACCTCGACCGGCTTGCCCTGAAACCGGAGGGCGCGCACGAGGGTGTCGCCGAGCGTCGCGTTGCGCAGGTGCCCGATGTGGGCGGCCTTGTTGGGATTGATGGCGGTGTGCTCGACGATGACTTTGCCGGCGCCCGCCTGGGTTCCGGCCTCGGTCGTGCCGGCCGGACCGAGGCACTCCCGAACGAACGCGCGGCGGTCGAGGTAACAGTTCAAGTAGCCATTCGGGGCCGCCTCGATGCGGGCGATGCCAGCGACGGTGCCGAGGGCGGCGGAGAGCTCCGCGGCGATGACGCGCGGCGCTTTCCGCAGCCGCCTGGCCAGTTCGAAGGCCACCGGCACGGCGAGGTCGCCAAGCTCGCGTCGTGGCGGTGTCTCGATGACGATGGCTGGCTGCTCGGCCGGGTCGATGCCGAACGTGCTCGCGAGCGTCTCGGTGAGCCGCGTGCGGATCAGGGAATGGACTGGGAGAATCATGCGGGCCGCTATTGTATCCGCTCGTAATCGTCAGGTGTGTTCACGTTCATCAGCAGTCGCCCGACGTCGCCGAACCGTGCGAGCTCCGGGCCGGCGAGCTCGGCGACGTCGAGGACCGCCGAGAGGTTCGCCAGCTTGAGGCGGCCGGCGTCGATGGCCTCGCGCACCCGGTGCCGGACCTCGCGCCGATAGCAGGCGACGAGCGGCTCGGCGCCCTCTGGCGTGCGCACCCACGCCGCGTCGGCCGAACCGGCGAGCTCGGCCAGCCGCTCGAGCAGCGGCGCCTCGAGAAACGGCATGTCGCACGCGATGACCAGCACCCGGTCTGCCGAGGCAGCCTCGAGCGCCGAATAGAGCCCGCCGATCGGGCCCATGCCCCCCACGAGATCCGGTACGGCGCGCGCCCCGTCAGCAGGCGCGCGGTCCGGATGGTCGCCGACAATGATCACCTCGTCGGCGACCAGTTGCAGGAGGGCGACCTGTCGAACGATGATGGGGCGGCCGCCGACGAGCAACTGGCTCTTGTCGCGTCCGCCGAGGCGGGCCGCTCGACCGCCGGCGATAATCGCGCCGGTTCGCCGGGGAATGGTCACTGACGAAATCATGACAGAGGTTCGCGCCGGACAGTTGATCGCCGCCAGCCTGTACCAGGCCATTCAGGAAGAGCTGCCCACGCGCCTGGACTTCTACGCCCACTGGTTGCAGGGCGAACGTCTGCCGGACCGGCGCGGCAACCTGGCGCAGATGACGGCCGTGCTCGGGTTTCTCAGAACCGAAGGCGAGGCGTATCACCGGGTCATGACGAACGCCGGCCGGGTCGCGGCCGGCTGGACCGTCGACGGCCTGACGCCCTGGCGCCGGCAGGTTGCCGCGCGATTCCCGCCGGCGCTGCGAGCGCGTGTGGCACTCGGCGTCGCCGCGGATCTCGTCCGCACCGTTCACGGGAGCAGCCGCATGAGCCGGCGGGTTCGCCGGCGGCACGCGGAGCTCGGCGTGACCGATTCGCTCTTCTGTGCGGTCAGGGACGTGCCGGCCGCACCCCTCTGCGGCTTCTACCTCTCGGCGACGCTCGAGCTGCTCGCTCGATTCGAAGTGCCGGCGCATGGTCGGCTCGCTGCCTGCCGCGCCATCGAAGGGACCCGGTGCGTGATGATGCTCGACTGGCCGAGCACACAGCTTGCTCCCGACCCGGCCGTGGCCGCGTGACGGGCGTCTTTTCTCTCATGCTGATTCGCCTGCCCGGCCTGTGGTTGCTCTCGTGCCTCGTATCGGCCGGGCTTTCCTCACCCGCGCAGCCGGACTCGCCATGGCGGGTGCTCGTGATGCCGTTCGCAGTCGAGGCCGACGCCGCAGGCAGCGGAGGGGGCGGGGCGACGCTCTGGCTGGGCGAGGCGGCTGCTGTCCTGGTCACCGACGGCCTGGCGGCTCGCGGCCTGCCTGTGCTGCCCCGTGCGGAGCGTCGCGCAGCGTTCGACAGGCTCGACCTGCCCATGTCGTCGGCGCTCACTCGAGCCACGATGATTCGAGTGGGGGAGTTGGTCGGGGCGACGGCCGTCGTGTTCGGCGAGGTGCGGCTCGACGGTCGACTGACGGTTCGCGCGAGATTCATCGATCTTTCGGCAGGGGCGGAGTTGCCGGCCGTGCTCGAGTCGGCAGAGCCGGCCCGGCTCTACTCGATCTTCGAACGCGTGTCGGACGGGCTGACCGCTGCGGCGGGGCATCGCCCGCCAGCCGGCCTCGAACCGGATGTGCCGTTGCCGCTCGAGGCCTTTGAGAGCTATGTCAAGGGACTCGTCGCGGCCACACCCGAAGCGCAGCAGCGGTTTCTCGAGTCGGCCATGGTGCAGGCGCCAGGAGACGGGCGCGTGCTCGTGGAACTCTGGCGGGTCTATTCGACGCTCGGCCTTCACGACAAGGCCCTCGAAGCCGCAAGCGCGGTGCCAGCCGGCTCCCTGCTCGCCCGAGAGGCGCGGTTCGCCGTTGCGCTGTCGCTCATGGGGCTTGGCCGGCTCGACGGCGCGTTTCGCGAGTTGCAGGTGCTTCACGAGCCACGACCGTCGGCGGCGGTGGCCAATGCGCTCGGCGTCGTCGAGTTGCGGCGGTCCGGGGCGGACGGCGCCGGAGCATCCATCGCGTACTTCGACGAGGCGGTGCGGCTCGAGCCGACCGACCCGGACATCCGGTTCAATCTCGGCTACGCCCAGGCCCTGGCTGGTGACGGCGCCGAGGCTCTGGCGTCACTACGCGAGGTGGTGCGGCTCGACGCGGCCGACGCCGAGGCGCATGTCGTGATGAGCGCTTTGCTCTCAGCCGAGGGGCGTTCGGCCGAAGCCCGCCGCGAGCGCGAGCTGGCTGTCTGGCTCGGTGAGCTCACCGACGCGGGCACGCCGGTGTCGACTGTGCCGTCCGGTCTCGAACGGCTGCCGCCCTCCCTGGAGGTGGAGGCGGGCGTTCATGCTGCGCGGCTTCCCGAACAGGCCGGCCAGCGCGACGAGCGAGCCACCGCCACCTACTACCTCGACAGGGGGCGGCGTCTCGTCGACGCCCGCCGCGACCGTGAGGCGATCGACGAGCTCAGGAAGGCCGTCTATCTGGATCCGTATGCCGACGAGCCGCACCTGTTGCTCGGGCTCGTGTACCAGCGCGGCGGCCGTCTGGCCGAGGCGATCGACGAGTTCCGTGTGGCGTTGTGGGCGCGAGAGACGGCCGAGGGACAGGTCGCGCTCGGTCGCGCGCTCTTGGAGGCTGGAGACCGGGAGTCGGCCAGGCGGGCGGCCGATCGGGCGTTGCAGCTCGATCCACAGTCGCTCGACGCACGCGAGCTCCGCGACCGCATCGGCGGCTGATCGGCGTTGCGGCCGTGCTAACATCGTTTCTGCGGCATGCCCGAACAGAACTCCCGAGAGATTCAGCTGACCGGGAAGCAGCTCATCTTCCTGTTCATGTCGGCGATCGTTCTGCTGGTCGTCGTGTTTCTCCTCGGCGTGTCGCTTGGCCGCGGCGTCGGCTCTGAGCGGCTGGCCGGTCCGGCCGGTGGCGATTCGCAGCCGGGAGACACCACGGTGCCCGCCGCACCGGCGGCGGCTGACGACCCGGTTGCCCTGAGCTACCCGAACCAGTTGACCGGGCGCGGCGAGTCAACGCCCGCCGTGCCACCAACCCCTCCCGACGAGCTGCCGCCGATTACGCCTCCCGGTGTCGCGGCTGCTGAGGTCGTGGAAGATGTGCCCTCGCTCTCGCCTCCGCCGGTGGCCTCGGGCGGGTGGATCGTTCAGGTCGGCGCCTACCGAAGCCGGGATGGTGCGGATCGGGTTGTGCGTGATCTCGTGGCCAAGGGCTATCAGGCGTTCGTCTCGCCGTCGGGCGGCCTGAACCGCGTTCGTGTCGGACCGTTCGCCGAACAGGAGGCCGCCGACGCGGCGGCGGCCGAGATCGAGCGGCTGGGCCATCCGAAGCCCAAGGTCCAGAAGGAAGGACAGTAGCCGTCCCGCACGCCCTCGCGCTCCTCTCCGGTGTCCTGCTTGCGGTCAGCTTCCCGAAGTTCGGGCATGCGGCCTTCGCATGGATCGCGCTCGCGCCGCTTCTCGTCGCCGTGCTGCTCTCGCAATCTACCGGTCCGTCGGCCGGTCAGCCCCGGCGTGATTTCTTCCTCGGTCTCATCGCCGGCACCGTATTTTTCTCGGGCACCCTCTACTGGGTGGTGGGCGTGATGAGCACGTACGGCGGATTGCCGGTCGTGGTGTCCGTGCTCGTCGCCGGCCTGCTCGTCGCCTACCAGGCGGCGTACCTGGCTCTGTTCGGCCTGCTGCTTGGCATGGCGCTCCGCCGGTTCGGCACCGGTGCCGTGTGGGTCGCGCCGGCGCTCTGGGTGGCGACGGAGTGGCTGCGCTCGGTGGTCGGGGGCGGCTTCCCCTGGGTGGTGCTCGGCAGCTCTCAGGCCAGCGTGCTTCCGGTGGCGCAGACGGCGAGTGTCGTCGGCGTGTTCGGATTGTCGGCCCTCGTCGCGCTTGTCGGCACGGCTGCGGCCGTGCTGGCGGTGAGTCGCCAGCCCAGGCACCGCCTGGCCGTTCTCGGCGTGGCCGTTCTCATGGTGGTCGTCGTCGCGGCCGGAGCGTTTCGGGTGGTGGGTGGAGATCTCACCCGCGCCGGTGCCGTCCTGCGGGCAGGCATCGTGCAGGGGGGCGTCGAACAGGAGGTCAAGTGGGATCCTGCCTACCGCGACGTCATCCTGCGCCGGCATCTCGGGCTCACCGAGCAACTCATCGCCCGGGGAGCGGGGATCGTCATCTGGCCGGAGTCGTCGACGCCGTTCTTCTTCGACGCCGAGCCGGCGCTGGCCGATCCTGTGCGGCGGCTCGCGGCCGAGTCGCGCACGCCGTTTCTCATCGGCACTGACGAGTTCGAACGCGGCGAGGGCGGCGCGCCCAACCGCATCTACAACACCGCGCTCCTGCTCGGCCCGGACGGCCGGTCGCGGATGGCGTACCGCAAGATTCGACTCGTTCCGTTCGGCGAGTTCGTGCCGTTCAAGAACCTGCTGTTCTTCGTCGGGCCGCTCGTCGAGGCCGTCAGCGACTTTTCGCCCGGGCTCGAACCGGTCGTGTTCGACGTGGACGGGCAGCGGATGAGCGTGGCGATCTGCTACGAATCGATCTACCCGGACCTGGCCCAGGCGTTCGTCGAGCGGGGCAGTCAGCTGCTCATCACGATCACGAACGATGCCTGGTTCGGACGGTCGTCGGCCGCCTATCAGCACTTCGACCTGGGCGCGCTGCGGGCCATCGAGCAGGGCCGCTACGTCGTGCGCGCGGCCAACACGGGCATCAGCGGGGTGGTCGATCCGTATGGCCGTGCGCTTCTTCGGACGCCCATGTTCGAGCAGACCGTGGCGGCGGTTGACGTCCGCCTGCTCGATTACCGTACCATCTACAGCCGGACCGGCAACGTCGTCGTCTGGGTATCGCTCGTGGCGGTGGCCTGGGTCGTCGTTGGCGGTCGGCGTCGCCGTAGCCGTGAGTCGTGAACCCTATGCCTGACATGACCCTGGACGAACAGATTCGCCTGTACGAAGACCTCATCGAGCGCGCGGCCAAGCTCAGGAGGGGGCTTTGACGAAGCCCGCCTCGACCGCGAACTCGCCGACCTCGAGCGCCAGGCGGCCGAGCCCGACTTCTGGAAGGACCAGGCATCGGCGCAGAAGGCCCTGCAGCGGCGCCGCCGCCTGGAAGACGAGCGCACGTTCGTTCGGTCGCTGAACCGCCAGGCCGACGACATCGCAGTCCTCGTCGACTGGGCACGACAGGGCGAGGAGGTGACCGCCGACCTTGCCGCCTCGCTTGGCGCGTTCTCGCGCGACGTGCAGACGGCCGAGATCCGCACCATGCTCTCGGGCGAGCTCGACCGCAAGAACGCCATCGTCGCCATTCATCCGGGCGCCGGCGGTACCGAGTCGCAGGACTGGGCCGAGATGCTCCTGCGCATGTACCTGCGGTGGACGGAGCGGCGCGGCTTCAAGCGCGAGGTCATCGACCTGCAGCCCGGTGAGGATGCGGGCATCAAGGGCGCGACGCTCACCGTCAGTGGCGACTACGCCTACGGCCTGCTCGCGGCCGAGGCCGGCGTGCATCGGCTCGTCCGCATCTCGCCGTACGACCAGGCGGCTCGTCGGCATACCTCGTTTGCCTCGGTGTACGTCTGGCCGGAGCTCACCGACGACATCGACATCGAGGTCGAAGAGAAGGACCTTCGGGTCGACACCTATCGATCGAGTGGCGCCGGCGGTCAGCACGTCAACGTGACGGATTCGGCCGTGCGGATCACGCACCTGCCGACCGGCATCGTGGTGTCGTGTCAGAACGAGCGGTCACAGCACAAGAACCGGGCGTCGGCCATGAAGGTACTCAAGGCCAGACTCTACGACCTGCGGCTCAAGGAGCAGCAGGCCAAGCTCGACCAGATCGGCGGCGAAAAGAAGGACATCGCCTTCGGGAGCCAGATTCGCAGCTACGTGCTGCACCCCTACCAGATGATCAAGGACCACCGCACCAAGTTCCAGGTGGGCGACGTCGATCGCGTGCTCGACGGGGATCTCGACGACTTCATCAAGTCCTATCTCATGAAGAAGGCGCTCGGGAAACTCGAAGTGGGCGTCGAGGACGAAGAGTAACGGCGCACCGACACGAATACGGCCCTATCGGCCCCACGGCTCCGTGCCGGCGATGAACACTTCCAGCCCGTTCTCGGTGGGCGCGACGACGATATTGCCGGGACGGACGAACTCGGGTGGCCGTTCGAGCTCGGCCCGGCGGCGGTCGACCCAGTGCTTCATGATGTCGATCCAGATTGGCAAGGCCGCGACCGTGCCGGTCTGGCCCTCGCCAATCGGCCGCTTCTGGTCGTAGCCCACCCAGACGCCGAGCGTGATGTCCGGGTCGAAGCCGACGAACCACGCGTCGGTGTAGTCGTCGGTCGTGCCGGTCTTGCCGCCGAGCGGCCAGTTGAGGCTCCGGGCCGACTGCGCGGTGCCGTGCTGAACGACGCCCTCGAGCAGGCTCGTGAGGATGTAGGCCGTGTCGGCCGGAATCGCCTCGCGCGGTTCCGGCCGGTGCTGTTCGAGCATGTTCCCTTCGCGATCGGTGACTTCGAGGACGAGCATGGGGCTTGCGCGAACGCCCTGATTCGGCCAGGCGCTGTAAGCCGAGACCATTTCGAGCAGCGTGCCTTCAGCCGAGCCAATGGCAACCGACAGAAAGGGCGGCAATGGCGACGTGATGCCGAACCGCTGCGCGAAAGCCGTCACGTCGGCCGGCCCGAGCGCGTCCATCAGGCGAACGGTCGGGACGTTCCGCGAGCCTTCGAGCGCCTGGCGGAGGGTGATGAACCCGCGGTACTCGCGGTCGTAGTTGCGCGGCTCGTACGGAGGCTGGTCCGGGCCCGCGTCGAAGCTCGCCGGTGAATCGTCGATGAGCGAGGCCGCCGTGTAGCCGCGGTCGATCGCCGTGCCGTAGACGAACGGCTTGAACAGGGATCCCACCTGCCGCATGGCCTGCGTGGCCCGGTTGAACTCGCTGCGTGCGAAACTGCTGCCGCCCACCATGGCCAGGATCTGGCCGGTGCGATTGTCGATCGCCAGCGCGGCGCCCTCGACGACCGGCGTCTGCTCGAGCGAGGCGGCGAACGTCTTTGCCTCTCCGTCGACGCCGCCGATCCTCACTTCCACCAGGTCGCCTGGCGTGGCGATCTGATCGGCGCGCCGGCGCGTCCAGCTGTACCCGGCACGCTCGATGATCCCCCGCCACGCCGACGCACGAACCTGAATCGTCGTGCCGTCGATGCCCGTGACGACCGCCGGGAGGATGTCGCCCTCGGCCGGCTCCCGCAGCCAGCGCGGCGTGGTCTCGAGGTCGACGTTCTCGCTCACCAGATTGCGCGCCGGCTTGCGGTACCCGCGCAGCTTGTCGAGTCGCCGCAGGCCGAGATCGAGCGCGTCGTTGGCCGCGCGCTGCAGTCCCGCGTCGAGTCCCGTCTTGACCACGAGCCCGCTCTCGTACACGGCCTGCGACCCGTACCGCTCCTCGAGGTGCAGCCTCACCGATTCCAGGAAGTACGGGGCCAGTGATGGCAGCGGGTTCGCCTCGCCACCCGTGACGATGGGACGCGCTCTGGCCTCGGTGGCGTCCACCGCGGTGATGAACCCCTCGTCGGCCATGCGCCCGAGCGTGTAGTTGCGACGCCGGACCGCGGCCTCCATGTTCTCGTAGGGACTCTGGCGGCGGTTGCCCTGAATGATGCCGGCGATCATCGCCGCCTCGTCCAGGTTGAGCTCGCTCACGTGCTTGCCGAAGTAGAGCTGTGAGGCGGCTTCGACGCCGTAAGCGCCGTGGCCCCAGTAAATCTTGTTGCAGTACATCGTCAGGATTTCTTCCTTCGTGTACCGTTTCTCGATCTGGACGGCGAGCAGCGCCTCCTTGATCTTGCGCTCGAGCGTCTGCTCGTTCGTCAGGAACAGCTGTCGGGCCAGTTGCTGTGTGAGCGTGCTGGCGCCGCCGCTGCTCTGCAAACCGACCAGGCGCCTGACGGCCGTGATGAAGATGCGAGTCGGGCTGACGCCGCTGTGCGAAAAGAAGTTGCCGTCTTCGGCCGCGACGATGGCCTGCCGCAGAACCTCCGGAATGTCTTCGTACCCGACGACGAGCCGCCGTTCGATCGCAAACTCGCCGACGAGGGACTCGTCCCGGCCGTAGACGCGGGAAATCGTGCTCGGCGAGAAGTCATCGAGTTCGGAGATCTGCGGCAGGTCGTCCATGAAGGCGAACACCACTCCGCCCGCCGTGCCGAGCAGGGCCGCCACGAGGAACAGGGCCACGACGCCGAGGCTCCGGACCAGTCTTGAACTCATGAAAGAACAGTGTACGGGAAAACGCGCCGGGCGCCATCTTCAGGTGATGTCCCCGAAGACGACAGCCCGGCGCGGTCCTGGAAGCTCTTACCTGCCGCCGCCCCGGGGCCTGGCCGATCCCCGGCCCGCCGAGCCGGGAGGGGCAGACCGGCTCGGTCCGCTCCTCGTCGGTTGTGCGCTCGGCGGCGGCGTGGCGGAGCGCGGCGCCTGGCTTCCACGCCCGACGCCAGGCGCGGTCGATCGGCTCGAGCTGGGCCCGGCCGCCGGCGGACCGGTTCGCGGCCGGGCGGTGGAGGCACCGGCATTTGGCGGAGGCGTCGAACGCATGACGCGCGACGGTGGCGCCGCCGCACCTGAGCCGGCTGACCGCGTGCGGTCCGTCGCGCGGCTCGGCGCCGGCGCAGGCGGTGTCGAGGCGGCCGTATCGCGCCCGCGGTAGTAGGTGACGGCTGGCCGTCCGGCTGGCGCGGCGCTTGCGCGCGCCGGCTCGGCCGACGGCGGTGCCTGCCGCGGCCGGGCCGTCTGGCTTCGGGTCGTTTGCGGCGGTCCCGGTGAACTGACGGGCCGGCCGTCGCGCGGCGAGGGCCGCGCCACTGACGGTGGGGTTGAGGCACGTACTGCTGACCGCGACGCTGTCGGCGGAACCGCGCGTCCGGGCGTCGTCCGCGGCGGTACCGGTGTCGCGACTGGCCGCGACGCGTTGCGAGGGACGGCCCGTCCCGTCACGACGGGCGCGGCGCTCGCGGGCGAGGCACCCCGCGCGCCCCGGCCACCGTCGAAGTCCGGGCCTCCACGATGATCGGCAAACTGCCTCCACATCTCGGGTTGCAGCCTGTTGTGGGCCACCGCCACGCCCGGAACGTAGACGCGGGGCTTCCAATGGGATCTCGGCACGACGGACCAGCCGATTCGCGGGCCGACGTGAATCGAGACGTTGACGATCGGTCTGTTGTCGAACCCTAGCGGACTCCAGGCGACGTAGCCGGGCGCCGAGCTCCAGCTGACCCACGCCGGCGCCCAGTATCGATCGGGCACCCAGAACCACCGTCCTCCGTGATGGCCCCACCGGCCGTAGTGGTGGGTGGGCCACGACCAACGCTCCACGCCGACCCAGGTCCATCCGAAATGCCCGACCACCGACCAGCTGCCGTGTGAGTAGGGATACCAGGTTGCGCCGACGTACGGATACCAGACGTTGCCGTAGCCGGCGACGTAGTCCCACGACCCGGCCCGATCCAGCTCACCCCCATACGTGCGAAGGTCCGCCGGCAGGTATTGGGCCGAGGCGTAGCCCAGACGGGCATCGCGCTGCTCGTCGGCCCACGCGTCGAAGTCGTCCCATGCTGCCGAGTTCAGGGCGTAGGGCAGCGACGGGACGCTCGTCGCCGATGCCACCGCGTAGGTGCCGGCTCTGACGATCGTCGTGCCGAGCTGATTGCGCAGCTCCGCCGAGCCCCGATACACCACCACTTCGAACTGCGGGTTGGGGTAGCGCGCGTCGCCCGTCGCGAAGCGATACTCGCCGGCCATGCGAACCACCGCAGATCCTCCTGGCGGCATCGACACGATATGGCGTTCCGGCCGTCCGCGACATCGTCAGCCGGAGGCGGCCATCGAGCAGGCGCACGAGCGTATTCGAGAGCAGGTCGACGGAGGAGAAGGCGTCGACGTCGAGCACCGTGCCGTCGCCAAAGAGAATCTCGAGGCGGCCCTGATCGGTGCGAAGGCGATCGCCCGCGACGAGAACCGTGTTCGGCGCGACGGGCTCGATGACCCCGTCACGTTCGAGCGTGCCTGCTCCGTCGACGACCGAGACGTGCGCCGGGATTTGATCGCTCCAGTCGACCAACTCACCCGGGTCCTGACCGGATGCAGTAATGGGGCAGAGCAGGACAGCGATCGCCAGGGATGCGGCGACCAGGTGCGGGCTAGATGACATGGCGTGTTGCCTGACTCGGCTGTTCTTGTACACGTACACGGCGGACCTCCCAAGTCAGGCAGGCTTGGCGGCTTGAGCCCATCTTACACCCGTCGGGAGTCCGATGACGTGCCGGGACGGAATGTCAGCGCTCAGGTCCTGCCAGGCCCCCAAATGGACGCGGCCTGTGGAACTACTTGACTATGAATGGCTCATATTTCTATAATCGACAAGACTAAAGTTTAGCCCTGAAGAATGGGCCAGAGGAGACACGTCATGAGCAAGATCATTGGAATCGACCTGGGCACCACCAACTCGGTTGTGGCCGTGATGGAAGGTGGCGAGCCGGTTGTCATCACCAATTCGGAGGGCGGCCGGTTGACGCCGTCGGTTGTGGGTTTTGCCAAGTCGGGCGAGCGGCTCGTTGGCCAGGTTGCCAAGCGGCAGGCCGTCACCAACCCGGAAAACACGGTGTTCTCCATCAAGCGGTTCATGGGGCGTCGATTCGACGAAGTCAACGAAGAGATGAAGATGGTGCCGTATCGCGTCGTCCAGGACGGCGAACGCGTGGCCATCAGCCTCAGCGAAGACGCGGCCGGCAAGAAGTACTCGCCGCCGGAGATCTCGGCGATGGTGCTGCAGAAGCTGAAGCAGGCGGCTGAGGATTACCTCGGCCAGCCGGTCAGCCAGGCCGTCATCACCGTGCCGGCGTACTTCAACGACGCCCAGCGCCAGGCGACGAAGGACGCCGGGCGGATCGCCGGGCTCGAAGTGCCGCGCATCGTCAACGAGCCGACGGCGGCCGCGCTGGCCTACGGTCTGGACAAGAAGAAGGACGAGACGATCGCCGTCTACGACTTCGGCGGCGGCACGTTCGACATCTCCATTCTCGAGGTGGGCGAGGGCGTCGTCGAGGTCAAATCGACCAACGGCGACACCCATCTTGGTGGCGACAACCTCGACCAGCGGGTGATTGACTGGATCGTGGCGGAGTTCCGCAAGCAGGAAGGGATCGACCTCTCGAAGGACCGGATGGCGCTCCAGCGCCTGAAGGAAGCCGCCGAGAAGGCGAAGATGGAACTGTCGACCGTCATGGAATCGGAAATCAACCTGCCGTTCATCACGGCCGATCAGAGCGGTCCGAAGCACCTGGCGATGAAGCTCACGCGGGCGAAGTTCGAGTCGCTCGTGGAGGATCTGCTCCAGAAGACGATGGGACCGTGCAGGCAGGCCCTGACGGACGCGGCGGTGTCGCTCAAGCAGATCGACGAGGTCGTGCTCGTCGGCGGGTCCACGAGGATTCCGCGCGTGCAGCAACTGGTCCGGGAGATGTTCGGCCGCGAGCCGCACAAGGGCGTGAACCCGGATGAAGTCGTCGCGGTTGGCGCGGCGATTCAGGCCGGCGTGCTCGCCGGCGACGTCAAGGACCTGCTGCTGCTCGACGTCACGCCGCTCTCGCTCGGCATCGAGACGCTTGGCGGCGTGATGACGCCGCTCATCTCGAAGAACACGACGATTCCGACCAAGAAGAGCGAGGTCTTCTCGACGGCGGCCGACGGGCAGACGAGCGTCGAAGTGCACGTGCTGCAGGGCGAGCGCCCGATGGCGCGTGACAATCGGACGCTCGGCAAGTTCCATCTGGACGGCATTCCCGCGGCGCCCAGAGGCGTGCCGCAGGTCGAGGTCACGTTCGACATCGACGCCAACGGCATCGTGAATGTTCAGGCGCGCGACAAGGGCACGGGCAAGGAGCAGAAGATCACGATCACGGCCTCGAGCGGCCTCAGCAAGGACGAGGTCGATCGAATGGTGCGTGACGCCGAAGCCCACGCGGCCGAGGATCAGACCCGCAAGGAGGAGGTCGAGGCGCGCAATCGCGGAGATCAGGCTGCCTATGCCGCCGAGAAGTTCCTCAAGGATTCCGGCGACAAGCTCGATCCGGCCGATCGGCTGGCCATCGAGTCGGCGGTCAACGACCTCAAGAAGTCGCTCGAGGCCGGCGACAGCAAGGGGATCAACACGCGGCTCGACGCGCTGATGCAGGCGCAGCAGCGGGCCGCCGAGAAACTCTACTCCGGGGCGCCAGGCGGCGACGCGTCGGCCGGTCCCGGCGCGGCCGGTGGAGCGTCCGGCGCGGGGACGCCCGACGACGTGATTGACGCGGAAGTCGTGGAGGAGAAGAAGTAGGGCCAGCGGCATGGATCTCTACCACCTGCTCGGCGTGACGCGCGCGGCTTCGGCCGGCGACATCGAACGGGCATACCGCCGCCTCGCGCGGCGGTATCACCCGGGCGTCAATCCCGGCGACAGCGTGGCGGAGCAGATGTACCAACGCATCGAGCAGGCCTATGGCGTGCTCGGCGACCCGGATCGACGCCGGCAGTACGACCGCGTGGGGCAGGCCGCGGCGGTACCCGATGAGAACACCGTGCTCTTCGAGGGGTTCGATTTTTCGGCAGCCGCCGAGGGCCCGGTGGCCGCGACCTTCTCGGAGCTCTTTGCCGACGTCTTCAGGCAGGCGGCGCGGCAGGCGACGTCGCCCTCGCGCGGTGTGGCGCTCGAGACCGCATTGCACTTGTCGTTCGAAGACGCCGTCCGCGGCGGGAGCTTTCCGTTGTCGGTCGTGCGTCAGGAGCGCTGCGGAGCCTGCAGCGGCGACGGTCGCGTGGCGCGGGACCCGGTCGTCTGTCCGATGTGCGGCGGACGCGGCGCGAACCGGTGGGCGCGCGGCCACATGGTCTTCACGCGCTCGTGCGACGGCTGCGGCGGCGGCGGGCGGTTGCTGAGTCAGCCCTGCCGGGCGTGCAGAGGAGCGGGCGTCGAGAGCCGCTCCGAAGTCGTGACCGTGACCGTCCCGCCGGGCGTCGAATCGGGCGCGCGCATCGCGGTGCCCGGCCGTGGCCACGCCGGTTCAGGCGGTGGGCCCACCGGCGATCTCTACGTGACCGTCTCGGTGGCCGACCATCCCCACTTCCGGCGCGTGGGCCGCGACCTGTTCCTCACGCTGCCCGTGGCCATTCACGAAGCCGTCCTTGGGGCCAAAGTCGAGGTGCCGACGCTCGACGGACCGGTCCGCCTGCGGATTCCGCCGGGCACGCCGTCGGGCCAGCGCCTGCGGCTCGGCGGACGAGGCGTCCGGCCGATGCCGGGTGTGGCGGCCGAGGCCGGCGACCTCATCGTCGAGGTCCAGATCGTCCTGCCCCCGATTCGCGACGAGCGCTCGCGCGAGCTGTTGCGGGAGTTCGGGCGGTTGAACGATGCGGACGTGCGCGCCGGCCTGTTTCGCTGAGCGAGGATTCCATGAGAACGAGGCGCACCGTTACCGGCAAGGGCTACTACATGATCAGCGCGGTGGCGTCGAAGTATGGCATCCATCCGCAGACGCTGCGCCTCTACGAACGCGAGGGCCTGCTCAAGCCGTCCCGGACCGAAGGCAACACCCGTCTCTACTCGGACGATGACCTCAAGGAGCTCGAGACGATCCTCGCCCTCACGCGCGATCTCGGCGTGAACCTCGCCGGGGTCGAGATCATCCTCAACATGCGCCGGAAGATGGACCGCATGCAGCGCGAGGTCAACGAGTTTGTCGCCTACGTCAAGCACGAGCTTGCGCGCGGCCTCGGGGACTGGGAACAGCGCCTGAACACGGCGCTCGTCCCTTCCGGACCCACCGATCTGGCGCGTGTGCCGAAGTCAGACGCCTCGGGCGACGGCCGCCCTTCGTGAGCCCGCGCCTCGGCGGGTTCGACACACCTGCGATGGTGCTATCCTTCACCGATGAACGAAACCTGTCCGCACTGCGACGGCACCGGATGGCGGCCCGTCGAGCGCGACGGCGTGCGCCGTGTGGAGCGCTGCGCGTGCTG
Source organism: uncultured Acidobacteriota bacterium (assembly GCA_963752045.1). GTDB lineage: Bacteria > Acidobacteriota > Vicinamibacteria > Vicinamibacterales > SCN-69-37 > DATKDF01. The sequence goes on from CAVVWN010000010.1 coordinate 160,550, forward strand.
GCAGGACTCGGTCACCGGCGAGTTGCTCGCCGCCGCGCGCGTGCCGCCCCGCTACGCGCGCTGTGACCTCGACAACTTCCTCGTCTATCCGAACGAGCGGTTGATCGCCGCCATCGCCCAGGCTCGCCGATTTGCCGATGCCTTTCCGGCCGTCGCGAAGGGGCTGTGCCTCATCGGACCTCCCGGAATCGGCAAGACCCATATCGCCGTGTCGGTGCTGCGTCGGGTGGTCGTCGAGAAGCGCGCTCGGGGGTTGTTCTACGACGTGCGCGACCTGCTGCGCATCATCCGCTCCACCTACAACCCCGTCGTCAGAACCGCCGAAATGGACATCCTGCGGCCGGTCATGGACGCGGACCTGCTCGTCCTCGACGACCTCGGCGCCGAGAAGCCCTCCGAGTGGGTCGCCGAAACGATGAGCCTCATCGTCAACACGCGCTACAACGAGCGGCGGCCAACCATCTTCACCACCAATTACGAGGATCTGCCCGACGAGGCCGAGCTCGAGTCCCTCAAGGTTCGCGTCGGCTTCAGGCTGCATTCACGGTTGCATGAGATGTGCGAGTTCCTCGAGTACGACGGCGGGGACTACCGCATGATGCCGGCCAATGGCGGGCCGGACGACCTGGCGGTGCTGTGGAAACGGGGTCGCGGGCGCCGGGGCCTGCCGAGCCGGACGCAGGGGCCTGCCCGCGCGCAAATCAGGGAACCGCGGGAGCCGCGCGAGCTGAAGTGGCCGGGAGGCAAGGCCGAGCGCGGGTGATTGCTCTGCGCGATGCTGGGCCTCTATCTGCACGTTCCGTTCTGCCAGGCCATCTGCGGCTACTGCAACTTCAACCGGGGACTGTACGACGACGCGCTCAAGGCACGATACGTGGACGCTCTCGAGCGGGAGATCCGCTCGGCGGCGATGGCACGGGCTGCGACACGATTTTCTTCGGTGGCGGCACGCCGTCGCTACTCGACCCCGAGGACGTCGAGCGCGTGGTCCAGGCCTGCCGTGACGCCTTCGCCGTCACACCGGGTGCCGAGATCACGCTCGAGACCAATCCCGAAACGGCGTCCGAGGCCAGGCTCGCGGCGTTTCGCCAGGCCGGCGTCAACCGCATCAGCTTCGGAGTCCAGTCGTTCGATGCCGGCGAGCTCGAGCGCCTCGATCGGATCCACACCGCCGAACGGGCCGCCGAGGCCGTCGGCGAGGCCCGGCGGGCCGGATTCGGAAACGTCAGCCTGGACCTGATGTTCTGGCTGCCGGGCCAGTCGATGGAGACCTGGCTTTCGACGGTCGATCGGGCCATCGACCTCTCGCCGGAACACTTGTCGCTCTACCTGCTGGAGCTCTACCCGAACGCGCCCTTGAGAGACACAATGGCGCGGGCGGTGTCAAAGGAAACAGGGGACTGGCGCCAGGCGCCCGACGACGAGGCGGCGGATATGTACCTCGAAGCGCTCGGCCGCCTGGAGGCGGCCGGCTTCGGGCAGTACGAGATTTCCAACGTCGCCCGCTCAGGCTTTGCCTGCCGCCATAACGTCAAATACTGGCAGGCGGGCTCGTGGCGGGGGTTCGGGTGCGGCGCGCATTCGACGATGAACGGCCGGCGATGGCAGAACGTCGCCGCGACGGCCGACTACATCGACAGGATCGAGGCCGGCGCGACGGTCGTGGTCGGCGAGCGGGTGTTGTCGCCGTCGGAGCGCATCGAAGAGGCGCTCTTTACCGGCCTCCGCCTCACGGCGGGGATCGACGTGGCGTCGTTCGCCGATCGGTTCGGCATCGATCCATGGGCCTCGCACGCGGTTGCGCTCGAGCCCTTTGCCGCGGCCGGGCACCTGTGGCGCACCGAGGATGGCTTCGGGCTGACTAGAACCGGTATGCTTGTGGCCAACGAGATTCTTCAGGTTTTTGTGTGAGTCCAACCCGGACACTTGCGTGGCCGGGGGTGTACGGTAAAGTATGCGGGTTTCGGTTGTGCCCCTGTTCAGGGGCGGGAGGCGTTACATCATGAAGTTGTCGGGGGCCTTGTCGGCTTGGGGGCGCCGCGCCTGTGTCGCGGCGGGTTTGGCGGCTGTTGTTACCGCCGCGTCGGTGGTGGCAGCTGGACCGGACAGCCGGCCGGTGGCGATCGGGCTCGAACAGGAACAGCCCGACGGGATGACCTTCAATGACGCCGACCGCCTGTTCGTCTACTTTCAGATCGCGCCGGAGCAGTCGTCGGACTTCGAGCTCGTGCTCACGAAGATGAAAGAGGCGCTGACGACCAGCACGAAGCCGGAACGGCAGCAGCAGGGGAAAAGCCTGAAGGTCATCAAGCTCAACGACCTGCAGGGCGGGAATGTGATGTACGTCTTCGTCCTCGACCCGGTGGTCAAGGGCGTGACTTACGACCCGTTCAAGATCCTCGGTGAAGCGCTGCCCGCCGATGACGTGCGTCAGCTGTTCGAGAAAGTCTCGCCGGGTCTCAAGGGCATCAGCCGCGCGGCTTTCACCAACATCATCAGCATGGGTGGCATGAACTGAGCGCGTCGGCGCCGGTTGCCGGACCGACGCACGCCTGTAGCTCTGCGGGACGCTTTCGCGCCATGGCGCGGGAGCGTCCCGTTTCTTTTTGTCAGAACGCGAACGCGATGCCGGTATAGAACCGGTGCGGGTTCTTGAAGAAGGGCGTGCCCCGCAGGTTGAAATACCGGTAGTCGACGCGGAGCCGCAGCGGGCCGGCCAGCGTGATCTTCGCGCCGCCGCCCATGTTCACGCCGAAGTTGGTTTCCCGCTCATCCAGCAGTGATTCGCGGAAGACGCCGCCGCCGGCGGTGGCATAGAGCTGCACGCCCGTGGTCGGCGTGATGAGCATCACGTTGAACATGCCCGTCGTGAGCCCCGGCGCGCCCTTGAGCTCCGTTTCGACCGTTCGCGAGTACTCGAACTCGAACCCGAGCACGAGCAGGTTGACGCTGACGGCCAGACCCCGGGCCGACCGTGTCTCGGGCGTCGGGGAGAAACCCAGGAATGCCGTGATGTCGGCTTCGGCGGCCGACGGCCGCCCGGCCAGGCAGGCGAGCGCCAGCACGAAAACGGGGAGTGAGCGCCTCATGCGGGGTGTATCGGCCCGTCGGCCGCCGGGGACCAGCGGCCCGTTCGGCCGCGACGCCGGCATGGTCCATGATATTTTTCGCAGGATGGACTTCCAGCCAACGAACCAGCAGGAACTGCTGCGCCGTGCCGTGCGAGAGTTCGCGGAGGCGGAGATTCGCCCGCACGTCATGGAATGGGACGAGCAGCAGGCGTTTCCGGAGGCCCTGCTGGGGAAGCTCGCCTCGCTCGGCCTGCTCGGCATTCAGGTCGCTGAGGAGTACGGCGGAGCGGAGCTCTCGGCGCTCGAGTACTGCATCGCCATCGAGGAGCTGGCTCGCGTCGATCCGTCGATTTCCCTGTCGGTCGCGGCCCACAACGGCCTGGCCGTCGCTCACCTCTACATGTTCGGGTCGGAGGCCCAGAAGGAGCGCTACCTCGTGCCGCTTGCCAAGGGCGAGACGCTCGGGGCCTGGGGCCTGACCGAGTCCGGGTCGGGCAGCGACGCAGCGGCGATGCGGACGACGGCCCGCCGCGACGGCGGTGACTGGGTGATCGACGGCAGCAAGCAGTTCATCACGCACGGCAAGATTGGCGGCACGGTCGTCGCCATGGCGGTGACCGACCGCGAGGCTGGCCGGCGCGGCATCTCCGCCTTCGTGATCGAGCGCGGCACGCCGGGGATGCGGGCCGGCAAGAAGGAAGACAAGCTCGGCATGCGCGCCAGCGACACGAGCGAGCTCGTGTTCGAGGGCTGCCGGATCCCGGCCGACGCCATCGTCGGCGAGGAAGGCCAGGGATTCGTCAACACCATGCAGGTCCTCGATGCCGGAAGAATCGGCATCGCCGCCCTGGCGGTCGGGCTTGCGCAAGGCGCCTACGAAGCGGCGCGCGCCTACGCTCTCGAACGCCGCCAGTTCGGGCAGCCGCTCGCGGCCTTCCAGGCGATTCAGTGGAAGCTCGCCGACATGGCCACGCGCATCGAGGCGGCACGCCTGCTCACGTACCGAGCCGCCTGGATGCGCGACCAGCAGGTGGAGCGGACGTCGATGGCCTCCTCGATGGCCAAGCTCTACGCGAGCGAGATTGCCGTGCGCGCCGCCGAGGAAGGCGTGCAGATCCACGGGGGCTACGGGTTCGTGAAGGACTATCCGGCGGAGAAGTACTTCCGCGACGTGAAGCTGTGCACGATTGGCGAGGGCACGAGCGAGATTCAGCGCCTCGTCATCGCCCGCATGCTGCTCGGCCGCCCGGACAAACCGTGAGCGAACGTCCGATTGCCGACCGCGTTCGTGCCGGCGAGCCCCGGGCCATCGCCCGCGCCATTTCGCTCATCGAAGACGAGTCGCCCGACGCGGCGGCTCTCGTCGGCAGCCTCTTTCCCCACACCGGCCGGGCCTATCTCATTGGCGTCACCGGGCCGCCCGGCGCGGGCAAGAGCACGCTCGTCGACCGGCTGACCACCCAGCTTCGACGGGCGGGCCGAACAGTGGGCATCCTCGCGGTCGACCCGACGAGCCCCTACAGCGGCGGCGCGGTGCTCGGCGACCGTGTTCGCATGCAGGCGCACGCTGAAGACGAGGGTGTCTTCATCCGCAGCATGGCGACACGCGGCCATCTCGGCGGCCTGGCCCGGACGACGGCCGAGGCCGCGCTCGTGCTCGACGCGGCTGGCTTCGAGGTGGTCATCATCGAGACGGTCGGCGTCGGCCAGGACGAAGTGGACATCGTGCGCACGGCCGACATCGCGATCGTGACCGTCGTGCCCGGGACCGGCGACGACGTGCAGGCGCTCAAGGCCGGTCTCATGGAGATTGCCGACATTTTCGTCGTCAACAAGGCCGATCGCGAGGGCGCCGATCGGATGGCGGCCTCGATCGAAGCGATGCTTTCGCTCGAGGACTGGCCGTCCGATGGCTGGCGCCCGCCGGTCATGCGGACCGTGGCGACGACCGGCGCCGGCGTGGCGGACTTGTCGTCGATGATCGAGACGTTCCGGCTTCGCACGGCCGAGACGCTCGGCAGCCGCCGGCGGGCGCGCGCCGAGTGGCGGCTGCGCGAAGTCCTCGGCCGCCGGTTCATGCAGCATGTCGAGGCCGCCGTGCTCGGGCCGGGCGAGTTCGAGGGGATTCTCGATCGCATCGCGGCGAGGGTCACCGACCCGTACGGCGCGGCGGCCGACGTGATGGCGCGCGCACTGGCCGGGCCGGGCAGCAGCCCGATGCCGCTCGACCACATCGGGATTGCCGTGGGCGAGGCCGCCGAGCTCGCCTCGCTCTTCGAGCGGCTCTTTGGACTGTCGACGGACGAGCCAGAGGTCGTCGGCGCCCACCGTGTGCGCTTCATCGACACCGGGGACGCAACGCTCGAGCTGGTGGAACCGATGACGGCCGAGGCCCCGGTGGCGAAGTTCCTGGCGGCCCGCGGGACGGCGCTCCATCACATCTGCCTGCGCGTCACGGACGTCGACGAGGCGATTGCCACGTTGCGTGCGCGCGGTGTGCGGCTCATCGACGAGTCGGCGCGCCCGGGCGCGCACGGGTCGCGGATTGCCTTCATCCACCCGTCGAGCACCGGCGGCCTGCTCGTCGAGTTGAAGGAGGTGAAGCGCTCCCGCTGAGAGGACCTGCGGGCGACCGCAGGCGCGCGGCGAGGCCGTCGGGCGCAAGTACGCTATCTTCTTCGAGCCCGACCCGCCGATTCCGGTCCGGATCGTCCGTCAGCATGACGGCCGGCGAACAGTCGAGGCAGGTGCCGATCCCGATCCCAGATTCCAGATTCCAGATTCCAGATTCATGACCTCTGACTCCTCCGTGCGCATCGGCATCATCGGCGGCTCGGGTCTGTACGACATGGCCGAGCTCACCGACCGCGAAGAACGCGTCGTCCGGACGCCATTCGGCGAGCCGTCGGCGCCCTACGTGCTGGCCACGCTTCGGGGGCAGCGCGTGGCGTTTCTCGCGCGGCACGGCCGCGGCCATCGGCTGTCGCCCTCGGAGCTGAACTTCCGGGCCAACATCTACGGCTTCAAGACGCTCGGCGTGGAGTGGATCCTCTCGGCGAGCGCTGTTGGCAGCCTGCGCGACGACTACAAGCCGCTCGACATCGTGCTGCCCGACCAGTTCTTCGATCGGACCCGGCTGCGCGTCAGCACGTTCTTCGGCGAGGGCCTGGTGGCCCACGTGGGATTCGCGCACCCCTTCTGCGCGTCGCTCACCGACATCGCGCACGAGGCCGCCCGACGGGCCGGCGCGACGGTCCATCGGGGCGGAACCTACGTCTGCATGGAAGGGCCGCAGTTCTCCACGGTGGCCGAGTCGAATCACTACCGGGCCGCCGGGTTCAGTGTGATTGGCATGACCAATCTGCAGGAGGCCAAACTCGCGCGCGAAGCGGAGATCTGCTACGTGACGCTGGCGCTCGTGACCGACTACGACTGCTGGCATCCGAGCCATGATTCGGTGACGGTGGACATGATCGTGGCCAACCTCACCGAGAACGCCCAGACCGCGCAGCAGGTCATGGCCAACGCCGTCGAACGGCTGCCGGTCGAGCGGACATGCGAGTGCGCCCGCGCCCTCGCGACGGCCATCATCACGCGGCCTGAGGCGATCGCGCCGGCCGCCCGTGAGCGCCTGGCGCCGCTCGTGGGGAAGTATTTGAAGTGAGCCCAGACCCTAGCGCCCGGCGCCCAGCGCCCAGAGCCCAGAGCCCAGAGCCAAACAAATGAGGATCATCATCACCGGTTCGATCGCGTTCGATTACCTCATGTCGTTTCCGGGGAAGTTCACCGAGCACTTCCTGCCGGAGCACTTCGAGCGCGTGAGCCTGAGTTTCCTGGTCGACAGCATGGACAAGCGCCGGGGCGGGTGCGCTCCGAACATCGCGTACACCCTGGCGCTCCTCGGCGAGCGGCCCGTGCTGATGGCCACCGCCGGCCAGGACTTCGCCGAGTACCGGCAATGGCTCGACAAGGCCGGCGTCGACACCTCGCTCGTGCGCGAGGTGTCCGGCAAGTTCACGGCGTCGTTCTTCTGCAGCACCGATGCGGCCAACAACCAGATCGCGTCCTTCTACACCGGCGCGATGGCGCATGCGCCTGAGTTGTCGTTCCGCACGGCCGGGGACGTCGATCTGGCGATCATCTCGCCCAACGACCCGGCGGCCATGGTCCAGTATGCCGAGGAGTGCCGCACGCTCGGCATCAAGTACATCTTCGATCCCGGGCAGCAGTGCGCGCGGATGTCGGGCGACGAACTCGCCGAGGGTCTGCGCGGGGCCTACATCGTCATCTGCAACGACTACGAGTTCGAGCTGATTCGCCAGAAGACCGGGCTCAGCGAGGAAGACGTGCTCAAGGAGGCCGGCACGCTCGTCGTCACGCGCGGGGAGCACGGGTCGTCGGTCCTCTCCGACGGCATGCGCGTGGATGTGGTGGCCGTTCGGCCGCACCGCATCGCCGATCCAACCGGCGTTGGCGACGCCTACAGAGGTGGCTTCATGAAGGGGCTCGCCCTCGGCCTCGACACGGGCGCGTGCGCGCGCCTCGGCAGCGTCGCGGCCACCTATGCCCTCGAGCACCTAGGCGGGCAGAGCCACGCCTACGCGTGGTCGGAGTTCGTCGACCGTTTCGAAACGGAGTTCGGGCCGCTGTCGCGCTGAGAAATTCGACATGCCCGCCCCGAACCGACCTCTTGTAAAGGCGCTCGTCGGCGCCGCGATCGTCTGGCCGCTCCTGCTCCTGGCGGCGGCCTGGCCCGACGCGCACGGACGACCGCCCGCCTGGAGCCCGGTCATTTATCTGGCCGCGTCGCGCGTCTGTCATCAGCAGCCGGAGCGGTCGTTCCAGACGGCCGGCGTGCAGTGGCCGGTGTGCGGGCGCTGCAGCGGGTTGTACCTGGCGGCTCCGCTTGGAGCTGTGGCCGCTTCGCTCCGGTCGACGCGCCGCCGGGTCGCTCGGTCCACCATCGGCTGGCTCGCGGTGGCCGCCGTGCCGACCGTGGTCACGCTCGTCTTCGAGTGGATGACCGCCGTGCCGGTGAGCAACCTCGCTCGGGCGCTGGCGGCGCTGCCGCTGGGCGCGGCAGTGGCGTTCGTGATCGTCGGCGCGGCGGGCGATCCCGGCACGCCAATCGGGTACACTCACCGGCCATGACGTCGCATCCGCGATCGACCGGGCGCTCCGACCGGGGAGCCGCAGGCGTGCCCGACCCGACGCGGCCCGGTGCTGGTGCGACGGGCCTCGCCGCCTGGCTCGTGCCCGGGCTCGGGCATTTCCTGCAGGGGCAGACGCAGAAGGCGGTCGTGTTCGCGGCGACGCTTCTCGGCATGTTCGTGATCGGCCTTGGCTTTGGAGGCCGGCTCTTCACGTTCCAGGCCTCCGATCCACTCGTGTTCCTGGCCGCGGCCTCTGAATGGGCCGTGCTCCTGCCGAGGATGGCGTCGGCACTCTTCGGGCTGGGCCGCGGAGACGTCGTGGCGGCCACCTACGAGTACGGCAACGCGTTTCTCATCGCCAGCGGACTGCTCAACATGCTCGTGATGCTCGACGCCATGGACCTGGCGTCCGGACGGAAGGCGCGATGACGACGCATCTCGGGGTCATGCTGCTCTACGCCGCGGCGATTTCCATCGTCTTCGGCACGCTGCTGCGCGACGATGTGCCGGGCCAGGTCCGGCTCGGGCTGCGCCTTTTTGTCGGGCTGGTCGTCGGCGCGTACCTGGTCGGCTGGCTGATGTATTTCGCCTTTGCCTGACCGGTCCCGCTTTCGTCGCTGGCTGTACGTCTGGGGACCCGCTGTCGGCCTGATGGTGGCGATCTTCAGCGTGTCGAGCGTTCCGCATCTCGACACTTCCGAGTCGGGCGTCTCCGACAAGAGCCTGCATTTCTGGACGTATGGGGCACTCGGGGCGCTGCTTCTGCGCGCGCTCGCCGGCGCCGTCTGGTCTGCCGTCACGCTACGGGTGGCTGTGGGGGCCTGGCTCATGGCGGTCGGCTGGGGAGCGCTCGACGAGCTGCATCAGGCGTTCGTGCCGGGCCGGTCGCCGTCGTGGCTCGACTGGCTGTCGGATGCCGGCGGCGCGGCCCTGGCCGTGGCCGCCGCGCTCGTCCTCGCAGTCGTCTGGCGGCGAGGCCGCGCAGTATAATCGGCCGGTTATGGCCTACGAGAATCTCCTTGTGGAGCGCGCCGGGGCCGTGCTCACCATCACCATCAATCGTCCCAAGGTGCTCAACGCGCTCAGTGCCGCGACGCTCGTGGAATTGTCCGCGGCGATCGACGAGGCGCAGGACGACGAGTCGGTCCGTGTCGTCGTGATCACCGGGGCGGGCGATCGGGCGTTTGTGGCCGGCGCCGACATCAACGAGCTGGCGGCGCAGTCGCCGGTGGGCGGACGGGAGCACGCGCGGACAGGGCAGACGTTGTTCGCGCGCATCGAGCGCCTCGGCAAGCCCGTCATCGCCGCCGTCAACGGCTTTGCGCTCGGCGGCGGCTGCGAGCTGGCCATGGCGTGCACGCTGCGGCTTGCGGCCGATTCGGCCAGGTTCGGGCAGCCGGAGATCAACCTCGGCCTGATTCCCGGCTATGGGGGGACGCAGCGCCTGCCGCGGCTCGTTGGCCGCGGCCGCGCGCTGGAGTTGCTGCTCACCGGAAACCCGATTACGGCCGACGAGGCCTGGCGCATCGGGCTCGTGAACCACGTCGTGCCGGCGGCACAGCTGATGGATGAGACGCGCGCGCTGGCCGACGCGCTGGCCGCCAAGCCGGCCGTGGCCGCGCGCTACATCCTGGCCGCGGTTTCAGGCGGCCTCGAGATGTCCGGGCGCGACGGCGAGGACTACGAAGCAACGCTCTTCGGACTCGTGTCGGCGACCGACGACATGCGCGAGGGCACGCGGGCCTTCCTCGAGAAGCGCAAGCCGGCATTTACGGGCAGATGAGAATCGCGCTCGTCGTCTCGCAGTACCACGCGTTTGTGACCGACCGACTGGAGGCCGGCGCGCGCGCGGCGCTCGCCGAAGCCGGCGTGGCGGCTGGACGCGTCGAGACGTTTGGCGTGCCGGGCGCCTTTGAACTGGCGCAGGCGGCCGCCCGGGTGGCCGACACCGGTGAGTGGGACGCCATCGTGTGTCTCGGTTGCCTCATTCGCGGAGAGACGCCGCACTTCGACTACATCGCGACGGCCGCAGCAGCGGGCATCACGGCGGCGGCACAGCGGACCGGCGTGCCGATCGCCTTCGGTGTCCTGACGACGAACACGGCTGAAGAGGCGCTCGCCCGCGCCGGCGACGGCGCGCAGAACAAGGGCCGGGAGGCGGCGCTTGCCGCCCTCGACATGGCACGGCTGTACGGCCGCCTGGGCCGGCCGGCGGGGCGCGGCCCGCGGTGAGCACGCCGAGGCATCAGGCGCGCGAGGCCGCGCTGCGCATCCTCTACTTCTGCGAGGTCGGGCGCGCCGAGCCGGTCGACGCGCTCGATACGTATTTCGCCGAGCACGCGCCCGACGCCCCCGAGGCCGTGCGGCAGTTTGCCGGCGACATCGTCCGCGGGACGATCGGCCAGACCGGTGCGCTCGACGAACTCATCGGCCGACACGCCTCGAACTGGCGCGTCGATCGGCTTGCCGTGATCGATCGGCTGATCCTCCGGATGGCGGCGTGGGAACTGCAGCACGAAGCCGACACGCCGCCGGCCGTCGTGCTGAACGAGGCGATCGAGCTCGCCCGGTCGTTCGGCACCGACGATTCCCCGCGTTTCGTCAACGGCGTGCTCGACGCCATCCGCAAGACCCTCGCGGGGGAGTGAAGACAGGGACGACGCGGGTAGGACGCGGGTAGGACGCGGGTAGGACGCGGGTACGACAGGTACGACAGGTACGACAGGTACGACAGGTACGACGAACCTGTATTCATGTCAGCTTTGTTTTGCGGGTGGAGCTTCAAATCAAGCCGTCGGTCGGACGGCATCGATCCCGAGAGCACGCGGGACGGCGTCACGTCGCGGACTCGTTCAAAGTGGCGGGCCCCCAGGTCCCGGTTCGCACTGGTCGGGTCGACTCTTCAAAGATGCGGGTCCCCGTCGTACCCGTCGTACCTGTCGTACCTGTCGCAACCCGTCGTACCCGTCGTACCTGTCGTACCTGTCGCAACCCGTCGTACCTGTCGTACCCCTGTCGTACCTGTCGTACCTGTCGTACCTGTCGTAACCCGTCGTAACCTGTCGTACACGCGTCATACCTGCCGCCCCCGATTGCCGCTAGAATCCTGTCGATGTCGAACGAAGCCGAACAGGTTGCCCAGCGCAAAGCCAAGCTCGCCGAGCTCGTCCGTCTTGGTGTAGCGCCGTATCCCCACCGGTTCGACCGGTCGGCCACCATCGCGACCGTTGTCTCGGAACATGGAGAGACGCCGGGAGAGACGCTCGAAGCTGACAAGCCGCGCGTGCGACTGGCCGGACGCATTCTGAGCATTCGCGGATTCGGCAAGGCCAACTTCCTGGTGCTGTCGGACGGGCACAGCCGCATTCAGGCCTACATCCGCGCCGACTCGCTTTCCGAACGCGACTTCCAGGTCTTCAAGCTCCTCGATTTCGGCGATCAGGTCGGCGTCGAAGGCCGCCTCTTCCGGACGAAGACGAACGAGCTGACCGTCTGGGTCTCGAACCTGGCGTTTCTCGCCAAGTGCCTGCTGCCGATGCCGGAGAAGTTCCACGGGCTTTCGGACGTGGAGGCGCGCTACCGCCAGCGCTACCTGGATCTGGCGGTCAACCCCGAATCGCGACGGGTGTTCGAGACGCGGTCGCGGATCGTCGCGTCCATGCGGGGCTTTCTGAACGCGCGCGGGTTCCTCGAGGTCGAGACGCCGATGATGCAGCCGATCGCAGGCGGCGCGCTGGCCCGCCCGTTCGTCACGCATCACAACGCCCTCGACATGGACCTGTTCCTGCGCATCGCTCCCGAGCTGTATCTCAAGCGCCTGACGGTCGGCGGGCTCGAGCGGGTGTACGAAATCAACCGCAACTTCCGCAACGAGGGCATCTCGACGCAGCACAACCCCGAGTTCACGATGCTCGAGTTCTACGAGGCGTACGTCGACTACGAGCACCTGATGACGTTCACCGAAGAGATGCTCGCGGCGGTCGCGCGTGAGGCCACCGGCGGACTCGACGTGCCGTGGGGCGAAACCACCATCTCGTTTGCGGCGCCCTATCGCCGGCTGTCGCTGCGGCCGGCCGCCGCCGAGGCCGCGTCCGAACGGCTGGGTCGGACGGTGACCGAGGCGGAGCTGCGCGACCCGGCGAAAGCGGCCGACGTGGCGCGCGCGGTCGGTCTCGAAGTGGATGGGAAGAGCCTGCCGGCGGCCGGCAAGACGGCGCTCGGGATCTTCGAGGCGCTCATGGAGGACCGGCTGGTGCAGCCGACCTTTGTCTACGACTTTCCGACGGAGGTCTCACCGCTCTCCAAACAGCGGCCCGACGATCCGGACACCGTCGAGCGGTTCGAGCTCTACGCCGGCGGGTTCGAGATTGCCAACGGGTTCAGCGAGCTCAACGACCCGGCCGAGCAGCGCCGGCGCTTCGAAGCGCAGCTTGGCGAGCGGGCCGCCGGCGACGCCGAGGCGCATCAGATGGACGAGGACTACATCCGGGCCCTCGAATACGGCCTGCCCCCCACCGGCGGCGAAGGCATTGGCATCGACCGGCTCGTGATGCTCCTCACCAACAGCCCCTCGATCCGCGACGTAATTCTGTTTCCCCTCATGCGGCCGCGTGCGTCAGACTAGCTGCAGCGCAGATCCCGATCCCAGATCCCAGATTCCAGATTCCAGATTCAATGTCGCTATCTTGGTTCATCGCCAGGCGCTATCTGACCGCCCGCCGCAGACAGGCCTTCATCTCGTTGATTTCCCTGGTCTCGACGCTCGGCGTGGGCGTCGGCGTGATGGCGCTGATCATCGCGCTCGGGCTGATGACCGGCGTGCAGCAGGAAGTGCGCGACCGCATCGTGGGCGCCTCGGCGCACATCTACGTCTACAAGGCCGGCGCGGGCATCCTGGACGTCGAGGCCGAGCGCCAGCGGCTGTTCGTGCCCGGTGTCGAAGCGGCGGCGCCCGTCGTGACGACGCTCGGACTGCTCACGCGCAACGCGGGGGTTTCGACGGCCGTCACGCTGCGCGGCGTCGACCCGGTCCTCGAGGCCGACGTCACCGAGATCGGTTCGGCTCTCGTCGAAGGTTCGCTTGCGGCGCTCTCGAGCCGGCCGGCCGACGCGCATGACGGCATCCTGCTCGGCGTGGACCTTGCGCGCACGCTCGGCGTCTCGGTGGGCGACCTCGTCTTTTTCGTCTCCGACCAGGTCGTGGTCGTGCCGGGTGGCATCGCCGCCAGGCCGCGCCCGTTCGAGGTGGTGGGCACGTTCCGGTTCGGCCTGCTGCCGAGCGACACGGCCACGGCCATCACGTCGCTCGAAGCGGCGATGAGCATGCTGCGGCGGGAGGGGCCCGATCTCATCGAGGTGCGCGTCACCGACCTCGACGATGCGCCGGCCATTCGCCGCGAGCTCGAGACCTCGCTCGGGCCGGGCTACGTCCTCCAGGACTGGACCGAGCTCAACGAACCGCTCTATCAGGCGCTCTGGCTCGAGAAGGTCGCGATTTCGCTCACCATCGGGCTCATCATCATGGTGGCGGCCCTCAACATCGTGGCGTCGCTCGTGCTCCTCGTGATGGAAAAGAGCCGCGACATCGCGATTCTCCGTACGATGGGCGCGCCGTCGGCGATGATCCGGCGCGTGTTCATCTATCAGGGGTTCGCCATCGGGCTCGTCGGCACGGTGACGGGCACGGTGCTCGGCCTGCTCGTGTGTTTTGTCGCCGATCGGTATCGGCTCATTTCGCTGCCGTCGGAGGTCTACCAGATCACCTACCTGCCGTTCCGGGTCGAGCCGCTCGACGTGACCATTGTCTTCGTCTCGGCCGTGGCGGTCTGCCTCCTGGCCACGCTCTATCCGTCCCGCCAGGCCGGTCGGCTCGATCCGGCCGAGGCGCTGAGGCACCAGTAGCCATGGCGCTTGTCGACGTATCGGGGCTCGTCAAGAGCTATCAGGTTGGCGTCGGCCGGCTGGAGGTGCTGCGCGGCCTCGACCTGTCGGTCGAGCGCGGCGAGATGCTGGCCATCGTCGGGGCGTCCGGCGTCGGGAAGAGCACGCTCCTCCACGTGCTGGGAGGCCTCGACGCGTTCGACGCCGGGCGCGTGCGCGTGGGCGATGCGGCCATCGACACGATGAGTGACGAGGCCCGGGTCCGGTTCCGGAACAGGCATGTGGGATTCGTGTTCCAGTTCCACCATCTGCTGCCCGAGTTCACCGCGCTCGAGAATGTCGAGATGCCGCTGCGCATTGCCGGGCGGCCGCTCGCCGAGACGCACGAGCGGGCTCGCGCCGTGCTCGATCGGGTGGGACTCGCCGGGCGCGCCGACCATCGGCCGGGCATGCTCTCGGGCGGCGAGCAACAGCGGGTGGCCGTGGCGCGCGCGCTCGTCCATCAACCCGCGCTGCTCTTGGCCGACGAGCCCACCGGCAACCTCGACGAGGCGACGGCAGCCGACTTGCACGCGCTCCTGCGGGACATGCACCGCGAGCACCAGCTCACGTCGATCATCGCCACGCACAACATGGCCCTCGCCCGCGCCTGCGATCGGCTCGTCCGCCTCGAAGCCGGGCGGGTACACGACTTGACGGCCTGAGGCCGCCCGGATCCGGCCGTGGTCGGCTCACGGCTGCGGGCCTGGACCATGCCGTATAATGCGAAGAGGTCACGCCATGCGGCGTGGTTCTCACGGCGGTCCTCGAAATGTTTGAACGGTACACAGAACGGGCGCGACGCGTGTTGTTCTTCGCACGCTACGAGGCGACGCAGCTCGGCAGCACGGCCATCGAGACCGAGCACCTGCTGCTCGGCCTGATCCGCGAAGGCAAGGGGCTGACGAGCCGGATCTTCACCCGCTCGCATCTCTCGCTCGAGAGCATCCGCAAGGAGATCGAAGGACGGACGGTCTTCCGCGAGAAGGTGTCGACGTCGGTCGACATCCCGTTCAGCTCCGAGACGAAGCGGGTGCTGCAGTTTGCCGCAGAGGAGGCCGATCGGCTCCTCCATACCTACATCGGCACCGAGCACCTGCTGCTCGGTCTGCTCCGGGAGGAGCGGTCCGTCGCCGCGTCGATTCTCTCCGAGAAAGGCATGCGCCTCTCGAGCGTGCGCGAGGACATCGTGCAGCTGCTCAACGAGAAGACGGCACCGGCGCGGCCGAAGGAGACGCCGCTGCTCGCGGAGTTCAGCCGCGACCTCACCGAGGCGGCGACCCGCACGCAGCTGGATCCGCTCGTCGGCCGGGACGCCGAACTGGAGCGCGTGCAGCAGGTGCTCTGCCGGCGCACCAAGAACAACGCCGTGCTCATCGGCGAGCCCGGCGTCGGCAAGACCGCCATCGTCGAGGGGCTCGCGCAGAAGATCGTCTCGGGCGACGTGCCGCACTTTCTGGCCGACAAGCGCATCCTCGCGCTCGACATCTCCCTCATCGTGGCGGGCACCAAATACCGGGGCCAGTTCGAGGAGCGCCTGAAAGCGATCATGAAGGAGCTCACCGAGAACCCGAACATCATCGTGTTCATCGACGAGCTGCACACGCTCGTAGGGGCCGGTTCGGCCGAAGGATCGCTCGACGCCGCGAACATTCTGAAGCCGGCCCTGTCGCGCGGCGAGATCCGGTGCATCGGGGCAACGACGCCTGCCGAGTACCGCAAGTACATCGAGAAGGACCGGTCGCTCGAGCGGCGGTTCCAGGCGGTCAAGGTGGATCCGCCGACCGAGTCCGAGGCCGTCGACGTGCTGATGGGCGTCAAGGAGCGGTACGAGTCGTTCCACAACGTCGAGTACTCGCGCGAGGCCATCGAGGCCGCCGTGTACCAGTCGAGCCGGTACATCACCGACCGGTTCCTGCCGGACAAGGCCATCGATCTCATCGACGAGGCCGGCGCCCGTGCCAAGTTGCGGGAAGCCGGCGTGAGCGCCGAACTCGGCGAGATCAACCGGAGCATCCGCGTGGCCGTCGAGCAGCTCGACGAGGCAACCGGCGAGCCGGCCGCAGGCAAGGACTGGCTCTACCGCACCGCGGGGGCCGACGGCCACGAGCCGCAGCAGGTCGTGCGGGAGCGGCTCGACGTCAAGTCGGTGTCGTCCCGGATCGCGATCGGCAAGCCGGAAATCGACGAAGTCGTCTCGCACTGGACAGGTGTGCCGCTCACGTCGGTCAACGAAGACGAGAGCCACAAGCTGCTGCGGATGGAGGAAGAGCTCCATACCCGGGTCATCAGCCAGGAAAAGGCGATTTCAGCGCTGTCGAGGGCGATTCGGCGCTCGCGCGCCGGGCTCAAGCACCCGACACGCCCGGTCGGCAGCTTCATCTTCCTGGGCCCCACCGGCGTCGGCAAGACCGAGCTCGCACGGGCGCTCGCGGGCTTCCTCTTCGGCAGCGACCACGCGCTCATCCGCTTCGACATGTCCGAGTACATGGAGAAGCACTCGGTGTCGAAGCTCATCGGATCGCCGCCCGGCTACGTCGGACACGAAGAGGGCGGGCAGCTCACCGAGAAGATCAAGCGGAACCCGTATTCGGTCGTCCTCCTCGACGAGATCGAGAAGGCGCATCCGGACCTGTTCAACATCCTGCTGCAGGTGTTCGAGGACGGGCACCTGACCGACGGGCTCGGCAACCGGGTCAACTTCAAGAACACGATCCTCATCATGACGTCGAACATCGGCGCCCGCTACATCCAGAAGAAGGCGGCGATGGGGTTCCAGGCGCCCGACGCGCGCGAGATCCAGAAGTCGGTGACCGACATGGTGCTCGGCGAGGTGAAGAAGACCTTCAATCCCGAGTTCATCAACCGCGTGGACGAGATCATCGTGTTCGAGCCCCTCTCCGACGAGGACCTGCGGCAGATCACGCGCCTGCTCATCGACACCCTGAACGCGCACCTGGCCGACCGGCGCCTGCAGATTCGGGTCGACGACGAAGTGGTCGACCGGATCATCACCATCACCTGCGGGGACCGGTCCTACGGCGCGCGGCCCCTGCGCCGGGCGATCCAGCGGTACATCGAGGATCCGCTTTCCGAGGAGCTCATCCGCGGCCGGCTCGAGAAGGGCGTGATCGAAATCTACATGGAGCACGGCACCCTGGCGTGGCGCCCGGCCGGCGAGGAAGCCGACGGCCGCCCATTGGCCGTGACCGTCTAAGGTTCTGTAAACTCTCTGGGGGCCTTTCGGCCGGCGACCCGGCCTGGCAGGTTCCTCATCCCAAGGTGTAGACGTTGTCGAACCGAGTAGCGATTCGCTCGATCTTCGTGGCTGCCGGCCTCGGCGTGGCGCTTCTGGCGAACCCGGACCTGACGCTGGCCCAGGAGCCGCAGGCCGCGGCCGCCCAGGACCGCCCGACCTGCGGCCCGCCGGCCAAGCTGCCGCCGGCCGATTCCCCGGCCCTTTTCCGGTGCCTCGAGCTCCGGTTCCATCCGGTCAACGAGCCCATCGTGCCGACCGACACCTACGTGCGGTACCTCCAGACGCTCGCGACCGATACGGGCCGGGACCGCTTCGTGCCGTACGAGGAACAGAAGATTCAGGACGACTTCTGGAACCTCTGGAACACCGGCTTCCTCGATGACATCTGGGTGGAGGTCATCGACGATCCGTTCGAGAACGGTGTGGGCGGCAAGTACGTCATCTACCACCTCGAGGAACGGCCGCGCGTGAAGGTGGTCGACTACCTCGGATCCACCAAGGTGAGCGTGGGCGCCATCGAGGACGCGCTGGCCGAGCAGACGATCCGGGTCAACCTGGATTCATTCGTCGACCAGCAGACGATCCGGAAAATCCGCGGCGTGATTCGCGAGCTGTATTCGGAGAAGGGCTACCAGGACGTCTCGATCGACACCGAGCTTCGCGAGCTGCCGGGCGGCCCGAAGCTCGTGCACCTGATCTTCGACATCAACGAGGGCCCCAAGTACAAGCTGCAGGAGATCGTCTTCGACGGCAACGAGGTGTTCAGCGACGGCAAGCTGCGCAAGCAGATGAAGGAGAACAAGCAGCCGGGGCTGTTCTCGATGTTCACCGGGGCCGGGACGTACCACGAAGCCAAGTTCGCGGACGATGCCGAGTCGATCACGCGGTTCTACCTCAACGAGGGCTACGTCCGGGCGCTCGTCGGGACTCCGCAGGTGGAGGAGCTGGAAGACTCCAAGGACGGCACGGAGCGGTTCGTGCGGCTGCGCATCCCGGTCGACGAGGGCGAGCGCTACCGGATCGGCAAGTTCGACGTCACCGGCAACGACTCGATTCGTGCCGAGGCGCTTCGGGACCAGTTCAAGCTGAAGCCCGGAGACTGGTTCGACCGCGAGCAGCTCGACAAGGGCGTCGAGAAGGTGCAGCAGCTCTACAGCCAGCTGGGGTTCTACAAGGTCGGCGTGCTGCCGGACTTTCAGTTTCCCGAGGGCGCTGATCCCGGCGCCGAGGGCAACGGCGCCAGCGGCGCCGGCCAGCCGGTGCCCGATCCCCTCGTCGACATCATCCTCGAGATGGTCGAAGGCGAGCAGTACTTCGTCAACCGCATCACCTTCGTCGGCAACACGACCACGCATGACGCGGTCATCCGGCGCGAGTTGCGCGTCGTCGAGGGCGGCGTCTTCAACATGACGGCGCTCCAGGACAGCATTCGCCGGCTCAACCAGCTCGGGTACTTCCAGCCGTTCGAAGGAAAGCCCGAAGAGGTGGACATCCAGGACACGCCCGGCAAGGAGAACCTCGTCGACGTCACGATGAAGGTGGTCGAGCAGAACCGGAACCAGATCACGTTCGGTGCGGGCGTGTCGCAGTACGAAGGGTTCTTCGGGCAGCTGTCGTACCAGACGTCGAACTTCCTCGGCCGCGGCGAAGTGCTGGGCGTGTCGCTGCAGAAGGGCGCCTACGCGGACAACTACCAGGTGTCGTTCAGCGAGCCCTACATGTTCGACCGGCCGATCACGATCGGCGTGGACTTCTTCAAGCGCAACTTCGCCTATCCGTTCCAGTACAGCCAGGATTCGACCGGCGGCAACTTCGTCGTGGGCCTGCCGGCCACCGATTACTCGCGCTTCTTCGTCGGCTACAGCTACCAGGCCGTGCGGGTCTACGACATCAATCAGGCGTTCCTCGACCCGAACCTGCTCGCCTTCAACCCGCTGCTCGTCGACTCGCTGCTGCTCAACGTCAACGGCAAGCGCACCGTCAGCAAGGTGTCGCCGAGCTGGGTCTTCAACACCGTGAACCAGCCGCTGTTCCCGACGAGCGGGACCCGGTACACGGCCGGCATGGACATTGCCGGTCTCGGCGGCAACACGCAGTATCTGCAGGGCCGCCTGGAGGCCATCTGGTACCGGCCGGTCACCCGCCGAATGTCATTCGGCATACGCGCCCAGGGCCGCTACATCCGGCCGCGGGGCGATACCACGGTGCTGCCGATCTTCGAGAAATACTTCCTGGGCGGCGAGTACGACGTGCGCGGCTTCGACCTGCGGACCATCTCGCCGCGCGACCCGGGGACGAGCCTCATCGCCGGCGGTAACAAGTCGCTCGTGTTCAACGCCGAGTACTACCTGGACATCGCCAGTCCGATACGCGTACTCGCGTTCTTCGACGCCGGACAGGTGCAGGACATCGGCGAGCCGCTGCGCTGGAAGGATCCGATCAAGGTCACGCGCACGCCCGGCTCGGTCGGCTCCGTGCTGAGCGATCCGTTCGCCTTCTCGTCGTTGATTCCGTCGCTCATCAGCCCGCCGAAAGCGGAGGTCCAGACCATCGGCGAGGCGGCCTCCTTCAAGGTGTCGACCGGGTTCGAGCTGCGGTTCTTCATGCCGGTCGTCAACGTGCCGTTCCGGCTGATCGCGTCCTACAACCCGTCGCGCGCGTTCGTCTTCACCCACAACGGCCAGCTCACGCCGAAGTTCACCTTCCGGTTCGCGGTCGGGACGACGTTCTGAAGCGCGGCCGCGGCTACGGGTGGACCACTCTGACTTCGTAGTTGATATTGCCGGTGAGCGCGCCCACGTCGTAGATGCGCGCGCAGAACGCGCCCAGGGCCGACGCCGTGCCGGTGATGGTGACCCCCTGCTGGGCGTTGTCGTTGGCGATCTCGATCTTGCACGAAATCCCGTTCCAGGTGCCCAGACTGAGCCCGATCTTCGTGCTGCTGTCGGGGGAGACCGTGACCAGGGTGGCGGTGAGCGTGCCCGCCCGTTCCGTGCTGAACGAATGCGTGACCGCCCCGTTCGGGTTCACCGTTCCGGTAAAGGTCTCGGTGACCGTCGGCGGGTTGTCGGGCTGGGTGGGGAGAGTGGGGGTGTTGTTGTCATCGCAGGCCCAGGCAGACAGGGCCACCGCAGCCAGAGCTGCCGGAAGAAAACCAATCGGTCGACGCATGTACGCTCCTTGCTTCGAACAAGCCTGACACATTGTAGCGGACCGGCGGAAGTGGACATGCCGGCGCCGGGCGGCTATGACCCTTTGACGGCCGGAGGCCTGCCCGAGTCGGTTCGACGCGGCCGATCGCCCAAACCGCGCGTCTGGACGTCAAAAGGGAGCGCGCCCTGGCGCGTGTGGCGTGGCCGGGGCCGGACAGGGCCCGGCACGTGGTGTCGTCCGGGGCTGGCGCCCGTCGGCCGGTCTGCGGTAACCTCTACCGGATAAAGGTGTGACTGAGATGAGACGTATAGCACTCGTTGTCGTTGTGTGTGTCCTTTTCGCGGCCGGACCGGCGCTGGCGCAGACGCCTCCGCCGCCCGTCCAGACGCCGCCGCCCCAGACCCAGCCGGCTCCGCCGCCGCTGCCGGTCTTCCCGGCAGACGCCAAGGTCGGCTTCATCAACCTCCAGGCCGTGGTCGAGCAGTCCGTGCTCGGCAAGGCCAGCTCCGATCGGCTCCGGAAGTACGACGCCGACAAACAGGCCGAGCTGCAGGGCAAGGCCAAGGAGCTCGAGGATCTGCGGACGAAGCTCAACAGCCAGCGCGATCTGCTCAACCCCGACGCGCTCGCGGCGCTCGCCAAGGAAGTGGACCTCAAGTCGCGGCAGCTCCAGTTCGACCAGGAAAACGCGCAGGTCGAGCGCGACCAGCTGCAGCAGGAACTGTTGCAGCAGTTCAACCAGAAGGTCATCCCCGAGGTGGAGAAGATCCGTGAGGCCCGCGGGCTGTGGATGATCTTCTCGGTGGCCGACGCGGGCATCGTTGCCGCCCACGCGGGGCTCGACCTGTCGGCCGAGCTCGTCAAGGCGCTCGACGCCATCAAGTAACGCGCGCTTCGCACGCCGAGGCGCAGCTTTCATCCAGGGGACGGCTTCCGGTGTCCGCAGACCTCAGCACCGGAGGCCGTCCCCTGTTACTCTTGGCAGGCTCATGACAGGGCAGACGGCAGCAGGTAGAGAACCGCGCGAGGGCGCCGAACCAACCGACATGGCCGCCGTGCTCGAGCGGCTGGCCTATCGGTATCCGGCCGCACTCGTTGACGCGGTGACCGAACGGGATCCGGGCCGCCGAATCGTCGCGGTCAAGAGCGTCACGTTCGGCGAGGAGTTCTTCCAGGGGCATTTCCCAGGCACACCGCTGATGCCCGGCGTGCTGATGGTCGAGTCGATGACCCAGGCAGCGGCGCTCTTGCTCGAGGGGCTCGAGACACCCTGGCAGCGCGCCTGGCTGCGCGGCGTCGACAACGCGAAGTTCCGCCGTCAGGTCGTGCCGGGCGATCGACTCGAGGTCACCGTCACGGTCGAACGCCGCCGAGGGCGCCTCGCCCGGGCGGCGGCCACGGCTCGTGTGGACGGTCACGTCGTGGCCGAGGCGGACCTGCTCATCGCGTTCGAGCCGGTCGGCCGGACGCCGGCCGTCCGCGTGCATCCCACGGCGGTCATCAGCCCGGGAGCCAGGATCGGCGAAGGGACCGACATCGGCCCGTACGCCACGATCGGGTCTCACGTGACGGTGGGACGCGGCTGCCGCATCGGCGCGTCCTCGGTGATTGACGGGCATACGACGATCGGCGAAGGGACGGAAATCTACCCGTTTGCGTCGATCGGCCTGCCGCCCCAGGACCTGAAGTTCCGAGGCGAGCCCACGCGGCTCGTGATCGGCCCCCGCAATGTCTTCCGCGAGTTCGTCACAATCCACCGCGGCACGGCCGGCGGCGGGGGCGTGACCTCCATTGGCGCCGACAACCTGTTCATGGCCTATGCCCACGTGGCGCACGATTGCCATGTCGGCAATCACGTGATCTTCGGCAACGCGGCCACCCTGGGCGGCCATGTCACGGTGGAGGACTTTGCCACGATCAGCGCCTATTCGGGCGTGCACCAGTTCTGCCGTGTCGGCCGGCACGCGTTCATCGGCGGCTACACGGTCGTCACGCGCGATGCGCTGCCGTTTGCGAAGACGGTCGGCAACCGCGCGCGCATCTACGGTGTCAACGCGATCGGCCTGGCCCGGCGCGGTTTCAGCGCCGAGCTGATCGACCAGCTGCGCCGCGCCTATCGGCAGCTCGTGCAGCACAATACGAGCCGGGCGCTCGAGCTCATCGACCACGACCCTTCGCTCGACGCCCCCGAAGTGCGGTATCTCGTGGAGTTCATCACCTCGGCCCAGCGCGGCGTGATCCTGCGCCGGCCCGCCCGGCGCCTGGAGGATGTGCTCGACGCCGAGTAGCGAGGTCTTGCCGGATGTGGGTGGTGCCGTGCCTATCGGTCTGATTGCCGGGAACGGCTCGTTCCCGTTCCTCGTGCTCCGGGCGGCGCGGGCGCTCGGACGCGAGGTGACGGTCGTCGCCATCTCGGGCGAGGCGTCCCCCGACCTCGAAAGCCTCGCCCGGGAAGTCGGCGGCGCCACGTGTACGTGGATCCGGCTCGGGGAGCTCGGCCGGTGCATCCGCATCCTCAAGGACGCCGGCGTGACCGAGGCCGTCATGGCCGGACAGGTCAAGCACGTGAAAGTCTTCGACGGCGGCCTGCCGGACCTGACGTTGCTCTCGGTGCTGGCACGAGTGACTGCCAGGAACACCGACTCGCTCATTGCCGGCGTGGCCGACGAGCTGGCCCGCCACGGGATAACACTTCAGGACTCGACGGCGCTGCTCGAGAATCTCGTCGCCCGGCCGGGCGTCCTCGGCCGCATGCCACCGTCCGAGGCCATGCAGGCCGACTTCGACTTCGGCTACCAGGCGGCCGACGTGATCGCCGGGCTCGACGTGGGGCAGACGATTGTCGTCAAGGACCGTGCCGTGGTGGCCGTCGAGGCGATGGAAGGGACCGATGCGGTGATTGCCAGGGCCGGAGCGCTCGCCGGTCCGGGAACTCGTGTCGTCAAGGTCGCCAAGCCGAACCAGGACATGCGATTCGACGTGCCGGTGGTCGGCGTCTCGACGATTGAGGCGATGCGCGCTGCCGGCGCCGACGGCATTTCGATCGATGCCGGCCGCACGCTCGTGCTCGATGGCGAGGCGTTCGTCAGGGCCGCCGACGCGGCCGGCGTGGTCGTGGTGGGGAGGCCGAGATGAGCGAGGGTCACGGGCCCGTCAGGGTCGCCGTCATCGGCGTCGGCCATCTCGGCCGTCATCACGCGCGGCTTCTGTCGTCGATCGACGGGGCCGAGCTCGTGGCTGTCGTGGACCTCGTGCCCGAACGGGCGGCCGCCGTCGCCAGGGCGGCCGGCGCCGGCACGGAGGCCCTCTCGGACTATCGCGATCTGTTCGGCCGCGTCGACGCAGTCAGCGTGGCCGTGCCCACCGTGGATCACCTCGCCGTGGCGCGGCCCTTCCTCGAGCGCGGCACAAGCGTGCTCGTCGAGAAGCCGATGGCGGCCTCGCTCGACGAAGCCGATGAGATGCTGCGGTTGGCCGAGGCGTCTGGCGCGACGCTGGCGGTCGGACACACCGAGCGTTTCAACCCCGCCGTCGCGACGGCGCTGCCCATGCTCGGGACGCCCCGGTTCATCGAGGTGCACCGGCTGAGCGGGTTTCCCGAACGCAGCCTCGACATCGACGTCATCTTCGACGTGATGATCCACGACCTCGACATCCTGCTCGCCGTCGATGCGAGCGAGGTGGTGAGCGTGGAGGCCGTCGGCGTGCCGGTGCTCACGTCGAAGGTCGACATCGCCAATGCCCGTCTCCGGTTTGCGTCCGGCTGCATCGCGAACGTGACCGCGAGCCGAATCAGCCGCGACAAGGTGCGCAAGGTCCGTTTCTTCCAGCCGGACATGTACGTGTCGATCGACTACGGCGAGCAGGAGCTCGAGATCTGGCGGCTGCGCGAGCGTCCGGGCGATCGGCCGGCCATCGAGGGCGGGAAGCTGCCCATCGAGCGCGCCGAGCCCCTGGGCCGCGAGCTGGCCGACTTCATCCATGCGGTCCGGACCGGTCGGCCGCCCACCGTGCCGGGCGAGGCGGGTCGACGCGCCCTCGCGCTCGCCACCCGCGTGGCCGAGGCCATCGCGCGCGGCACCAACCACGAACCGCCCGGAGCGAGCCCGGCGCCCCGGCGCCCCTCGTCCGGCACCACGCACGGAGCTTCGAGCTGAGCATGTTCCCAGACATCAACGCCTTCATCGCCGAGATCGACCGCCGGAAAGACCTGGCTCGGATCACCGAGCCGGTGAGTCCCGATCTCGAGATCGCCGCCGTCATCGACCGGGTGTGCAAGTCGCCGGGCGGAGGTCCGGCGCTGCTCTTCGAACAGCCCACCGGTCACGCGATGCCGGTGGCCGCGAACCTCTTCGGCTCACTGTCGCGGATGTGCCTGGCGCTCGGCGTCGAGACACTCGACGATGTCGCCCGCGAGATCGAGGAACTGACGACGCCGCCGCAGCCGAAGGGGTTCATGGACGCCCTGAAGCTGATGCCGCTCGCGACCCGCCTGGCCGACCTCATGCCGAAGACCGTCAAGGACGCGCCGTGCCAGGAAGTGGTGAAGATGGACGGCGGCCTCGACGAGCTGCCCGTGCTGCGCACGTGGCCGGAAGACGGCGGGCCCTTCATCACCCTGCCGCTCGTCATCACCCGCGATCCCGAGACCGGCATGCGCAACATCGGCACCTATCGGATGCAGGTGTTCGACCGGCGCACCACGGGCATGCACTGGCAGCGTCACAAGGGCGGCGCGCAACATCATCGCGTGGCCGAGCGCCTCGGCAAGCGCCTGGAAGTAGCCGTTGCGCTCGGCGCCGATCCGATCCTGCAGTACGCGGCGACGGCGCCCATGCCCGAGGGCCTCGACGAGCTGATGCTGGCCGGCATTCTCGGGAAGCGCCGCGTCGAGATGGTCAAGTGCCGGTCGATCGGTCTCGACGTGCCGGCAAGCGCCCAGATCGTCCTCGAAGGCTACGTGGAGCCGGGTGAGCGGCGCCGCGAAGGTCCCTTCGGCGATCACACCGGCCTGTACTCGCTCGCCGACGATTATCCCGTCTTCCACCTCCAGTGCCTGACGATGCGCAAGAAGCCGGTGTACGTCACGACGGTCGTGGGCATTCCGCCGATGGAGGACTACTACATCGGCATGGCCAGCGAGCGGATCTTCCTGCCCCTCATCCGCAAGACGCTGCCGGAAATCGTGGACATGCACTTCCCGGCGGCCGGCATCTTCCACAACATCGTGCTCGTGTCGATCGACAAGCGCTACCCGGGGCACGCGCGGAAGATCATGAACGCCTTCTGGGGCCTCGGGCAGCTCATGTTCTCCAAGTGCATCGTCGTCGTCGACCACGATGTCAACGTGCAGGACGAGAACGAGGTGGCCTGGATCGCCGGCACCCACGTGGACCCGTCGCGCGACATCCTCGTGACCACCGGGCCGGTCGACGATCTGGACGACGCGTCGATCCTTCCGGCCTTCGGGGGCAAGATGGGCATCGACGCGACCCGCAAGTGGCCCTCTGAGGGCGTGACGAGGGAATTCCCGAAGCGGCTCGTCACGTCCGAGGCGGCCGCCCGCCGGGCCGCTGACATCTGGGAGACGATTCGTGACCGTGCTCGCTGATCTCGAGCCGAAAGCACTGGCGCTCAAGCCGTTCGACCGCGTGGATGCCGAGCGCGTCATCGCGTGTCCGGACCTGGTGAGCGTGGGCATGCTGGGTGAATCGGCAAGGAAGGCCCGGCACGGCAACCGCGTGACCTGGGTCAGCGTGTGCGCGTTCACCGGGGGGCCGATGGCACGCGGCGAGGCCACCGAGGTCCGGATTTCCGCGGTGCCCGCCTCGCCCGACGATGCCGTGCGGCTCGTCGGTGAGGCCGCCGGCGCGCTCGGCGATGCCGTGCTCACCGGATTCTCGCTTGCGGACCTCGTCGGCCTGGCGGGAGGCGATCACCTGGCGCTCGCCGAGCTTGCCGCCTCGCTCAAGGCCGCTGGACTCGAGGCAGTGGCCGCGACGCCGGTCGACGGTTTCCGTGACACTGACGATGCGGTCGAGGCCGTGCGGGCCGTCCTGGCGGGCGGGCTTCGGGCGCCGCGGGTCACGATCGATCGAGCCGCATTCGACGCGCGGCTCGATCTCATCGAGCGCGCGGCGCAGGTCGCGCGCGAAACCGGCGCGGTCACCGCCTTCGCGCCGCTGCCGGATGCCGATCCGGCCGACGCGCCGTCGACCGGGTACGACGACGTGAGGACCGTGGCGCTGGCCAGGCTCTGCACGGACATTCCGGTCATTCAGGTGAGTTGGGCGCTCTACGGGCCCAAGCTCGCGCAGGTGGCCATCGCGTACGGCGCGAACGACCTCGACGCGGTGTCGCCGGTCGACACCGTTCAGTTGGGCCACCGCCGTTCGCCGCGTGAGGAAATCGAGCGGCAGATCCGGGCGGCGTTCGCCGAGCCGGTCGAGCGCAACGGCCGCTTCGACGACGTGTAATCGTGAACCGACCCGTACGCCTGGGCGCCGTCAGTTATCTCAATGTGCGGCCGCTCGTCTACGGCCTCGACGAGCAGCCGGACAAAGTGACGGTACGCTTCGACGTGCCGTCCCGGTGCGCGGAGCTGCTCTCGGCCGGTGACATCGATCTCGGCATGGTGCCCTCCATCGCGCACCTGGACCGTCCGGACGACCTCGTCGTGCCCGGCGTGTGCATTGGCTCGGACGGACCGGTGGCATCCGTCGCGCTCTTCTCGAAGGTCCGGACAGGCGACATTCGCCGCCTGGCGCTCGACACGTCGTCGAGAACCTCGGCCGCGCTCACCCGGATTCTGTGCGCCCGCCGCTTCGGTATCTCGCCGGCGTTCGTTCCGGGGCCGCCGGATCTCGGGGCGATGCTCGCCGAGGCCGACGCCGGACTGCTCATCGGGGACCCGGCGCTGTTCCTCGACCCGGCCGATTACGGCGTGTCGAAGATCGATCTGGGCGCCGAGTGGACGGCGATGACGGGGTTGCCGTTCGTCTGGGCGTTCTGGGCCGGCCGGCCAGGCGCTGCCGATGCCGCGACCGTCCGGCTGCTGCAGGATGCTGCGGCCGAAGGCATGCGGCGGAGCGATGCGATCGCCGACGCCTACTGCGTGGACGCGCCTGAGCAGAGGCCGCTCGCCCGGCGCTACCTCAGGGAGCACCTCATGTTCCGCCTCGACGACCGCGCGCTCTCGGGGCTCGAGGCCTACTACCGGGAGGCGTCCGCGCTTGGCCTCGTTCAGGATCCGCCGGCGATCCAGTTCTTTCCGAACGGTCCGGCCGAAGCGCCGCGCGTGCCGTGATGACGGGCGCGCCGGCGGGGCCGCGCCGGGCGGCCGTCGTCTTCATCTTCATCGTGGTCGTGGCCGACGTGCTGGCCCTCGGCATCATCATCCCGGTACTGCCGGCGCTCGTCGAAGAGTTCCTTGGAGGCGATACGGCCGGTGCGGCGCGAATCTACGGCGTGTTCGGCACCGTCTGGGCGCTCATGCAGTTCGTGTGCGCGCCGCTCCTCGGCGCGCTCTCGGATCGCTTCGGCCGCCGGCCGGTCGTGCTGATTTCCTGCGTCGGACTCGGGCTCGACTACGTGCTGATGGCGCTCGCGCCGACGCTCGGGTGGCTGTTTGTCGGGCGGGTGCTCTCGGGCATCACGGCCTCCAGTTTCGCCACGGCGGGCGCCTACATCGCCGACGTCACACCACCCGAGCGGCGCGCGGCCGGCTTTGGCATGATCGGCGCGGCTTTCGGTCTGGGTTTCGTGCTCGGTCCCGCGCTCGGTGGCGTGCTCGGCGCCGTCCACCTGCGTCTGCCGTTCTGGGTGGCCGCCGGGCTGGCGCTGGCGAATGCCACCTACGGCTTCTTCGTGCTGCCCGAGTCGCTGCCGGCCGAGAAGCGCTCGGCGTTTCGCTGGACGCGCGCGAGCCCGCTCGGGTCGCTCGCGCTCCTCCGGTCGCACGGCACGCTCGTCCGGCTCGCGCTCGTGTACTTCTGCTACATGCTCGCGCACCAGGTGCTGCAGAGCGTGTTCGTGCTGTACGGCGGTTACCGGTACGGCTGGGGCGAGCAGACGGTCGGGCTGACGCTCGCCGGTGTCGGCATTCTGAGCGTCATGGTCCAGGGCGGGATCGTCCGGCCGGTGGTTCGCCGGTTCGGCGAGCGACGGACGCTCCAGGTCGGCCTGATCGGAGGCGCGGTCGGATACGCCGGCTTCGGGCTTGCGCCGACCTCGACGGTCTTCTGGAGCATGTTGCCGGTGTTCGCGTGCATGGGCCTCTTCAACCCCTCGTTGCAGGCGCTCATGAGCCGGCACGTCACGCCGGCAGAGCAGGGGAAGCTCCAGGGCGCCAATACCAGCCTGATGGGCGCGTCCGGCATGATCGGTCCGCTCGTGATGACCCAGGTCTTCGCGGTCTTCCTTGCGTTCGAGGGCCCGTGGCATCAACCTGGCGCTCCGTTCCTGCTGGCCTCGGTCCTGATGCTGGCTGCTCTGGCCCTGGCACGGGCGATTCCGGCCGGCTCGGGCCAGCACACGCCGACCGTGGGTCCGGCTGCCGAAGGGAAGCCGACGCGATAAGCTATTCCGGATGGGCGTGCGCGAAATAGCGGCGACCGTGCGTGACGGAGGCCGGGTCGGGTTCGACGAGGCGCGCGAGCTCTACGTCGAGGCGCCGACGGCCCTCCTCGGCCAGCTGGCCGACGATATTCGCCGGCGCCGTCATCCGTCGGGCATCGTCACCTACATCATCGACAGGAACGTCAACTACACGAACGTGTGCGTGGCACGGTGCCGGTTCTGCGCGTTCTACCGGCCGGTGGGATCGGCCGAGGGGTACACGCTCGGGTTCGACGAGATCTTCCGGAAGATCGAGGAGACGATTGCGCTCGGCGGCGGGCAGCTGCTCCTGCAGGGCGGACACAACCCGGACCTGCCGATCGAGTGGTACGAGGATCTGTTCCGACAGGTGAAGTCGCGCTATCCGGACTTCCGGCTCCACGCGCTTTCACCGCCCGAGGTCATTCACATCTCGCGCCTGTCGAACCTCGCGGTGTCGGAGGTCATCAACCGGCTGGTGGCCGTCGGGCTCGACAGCATTCCCGGCGGCGGCGCCGAGATCCTGGTGGACCGGGTCCGCAAGGAGCTCAACTGCTACAACAAGGCGACGGCTGACGAGTGGCTGGACGTCATGCGCCAAGCGCACCGCGCTGGGCTCCGCACCACGGCGACGATGATGTACGGGACGGTCGAGACGACGGACGAGCGCCTCGAGCATCTGTTCCGGTTGCGCGACCTGCAGGACGAGACCGGCGGGTTCACGGCGTTCATCGCGTGGAGCTATCAGCCCCAGCATACCGAGCTCGGCGGCATCGAGGCCACCGGTGTCGAGTATCTGCGCACGCTGGCGCTCTCGCGGATCGTCCTCGACAATTTCGACAACCTGCAGGCGTCGTGGGTGACGCAGGGCGGCAAGGTCGGACAGCTCAGCCTGGCATACGGCGCCAACGACATGGGCAGCGTGATGATCGAAGAGAACGTCGTGCGCGCGGCCGGCGCTGAGTACTGCATGGACGAGTACGAAGTGGTGCGCAATGTGGAACGTGCGGGCCTGATCCCGAAACGCCGGAACATGCACTATGAAGTCCTGGGCGATCCGATCTTCCGCGAGCGGGACGTGCCCAGGATGCTCGAGCTGTCGGTGGCCCGCCGCGACGGGGCGGCCGGCGAAGCCGAGGACCTGCGCAGCTATGCCGCCCGCACCCGTGCCGGGAGGGAGAGCCGAGGCCAGAGCCGCCGGCCCTGAGCGCTTATGTCCCAAGTCCTTCGCGCCCGCTGGGTGCTGCCCATCGACCGTCCGCCGATCGAGCACGGATGGATTGAAACGGCCGAGGGGCACGTCGTGGCCCTGGGCCGCGGGCGTCCGCCGGCCGCGCCCAGGGATCTCGGCGAGGCGGCGGTGCTGCCCGGCCTCGTCAACGCGCACACGCACCTGGAGCTCTCGTGGATGGCCGGCCGCGTCCCGGCGTCGGCGTCGCTGGTCGACTGGATACGGGCCATGCTCGCCTGTCGAGAGGCGGGCGCTCCGGGCGGCACGGCCGGCGCCGAACGCGCCGCCCTCGCCGGGGCACAGCTGATGCGCGCCACCGGCACCGTGCTCGTGGGCGATGTCACGAACGGCCTGATGTCACCACGGCTGATCCACGACGCTGGTCTTGGCGGTGTCGTGTTCCACGAGCTGCTCGGCCTGGCCGTCGAGGACGCGGCCGAGGTCGTCCGGCAGGCGTGGGGCCGCGTGCGCATCGCCGAGGCACTCGTGAGCGGACGGAGCGGCCCGGTTGAGCCGGAGCCGGAACAGGGCGGCCCGCCTCTGGACTTCTCTGTTGTCGCGCACGCACCGTACTCGGTCTCGCCGGCGCTCTTTGCCGAAATCGTGCATCGAGCCGACGACGCACCGCTGGCCATTCACCTGGCGGAGTCGCCTGAGGAAATCGAGTTCCTGAAGACCGGCCGGGGCCCCTTCCGCGAGCTGCTGGAGGAGCTGGGCGTCTGGACCGGTCGCTGGAAGGCGCCCCGCACCGATCCGGTGCGCTACCTGGCCGACCTCGGGTACCTCCGGGAAGGCCTGCTCGTCGTCCATGGCGTGTACCTCACAGACGACGGGCTGGATCGGCTGCGTCACGCGGGTGCCGTGCTCGTGACGTGCCCGCGGAGCAACACCTGGGTGGGTGCCGGGCCACCGCGGCTGTCGCATTTCTATGCGTCAGGTGTTCCGGTCGCCGTGGGGACCGACAGCCTGGCGTCGAGCGCGTCGCTCAACATGTTCGACGAGCTCGCCGAGATGCGCCGCATCGCCCCGGACGTGGCCGCCGCGTCGATGCTCGAAAGCGCGACGCGTATCGGCGCCGAGGCTCTCGGATTCGGCGCCGAATTCGGGACGATTGCCACCGGGAAACGCGCGGCATTCACCGTCGTCGACGTGCCCGACGACGTCGGCGACGTGGAAGAGTACCTCGTGAGCGGTGTGCCGGCCGAGCGCATCCGTGTGACCACCTGATGAAGCCGGTGACGCTCTTCACCCGCCTCGGGACCTACGCGTCGTTCGTGCGGGTCAGCCATTCGGTGTTCGCGCTGCCGTTTGCGCTCGTGGGTGCGCTCCTCGCGCAGCGAATCGAGCCGCTCACCTGGCCGCGCGTCGGCTGGATCGTGGCCTGCATGGTCACGGCCCGGAGCGCGGCCATGGGATTCAACCGCCTGGTCGATGCGCGGTTCGACGCCCGCAACCCGCGCACCGCTTCGCGCGAGCTGCCGTCCGGCCGCATGTCCCGCGCCGAGGCGACCGTGTTCGTCGTCGTGTCGTCCGTGCTCTTCGTGCTGTCGGCGTATCAGCTTGGCCCCTTGTGTTTCGCGCTGTCACCCGTGGCGCTCGCCATCGTCTTCTGGTACTCGCTCGCCAAGAGAGTGACCGCCTACACCCAGCTCTTTCTCGGACTGGCCATGGCGGTCGCTCCGGTCGGCGGGTGGCTGGCCGCGGGCGGCCGGGGCGGATGGGAGCCGTGGCTGCTCGGCCTCGCCATTGGGACATGGGTCGGTGGATTCGACGTGCTCTACGCGTGCCAGGACCTCGACGTGGACCGGCGGGAGGGCCTCCGGTCCATTCCGGTGCGGTTTGGCATCCCCGGCGCCCTGGTCATCTCACGGGCGATGCACGTCATCACCGTAGCGTGCCTCGCGGCCCTCGGCTGGGTGGTGCCGCTCGGGCCGGTGTACTTCGGCGGGGTAGCCGGGGTGGCGGGCTTACTGGCCTGGGAGCAGTCGCTCGTCTCGGCCGACGACCTCTCCGAGGTCAAGCGCGCGTTCGACCTGAACGGATGGGTGGGCATCTTCTATCTGGTGACGACCGCCGTCGCCGTGTACCTGGCATGAGGCTGTGACGAACGTGCAAACCGTGACCGAGCCCCGACGCATCGCCGTGGGCGTGACCGGCGCAAGCGGCGCCATCTACGCCGTGCGGACCATCGCCGCGCTCCTCGAAGCCGGCTGCCACCTGGAAATCGTCTTCAGCGACTACGGCCGCCGTCTGTTGATGGACGAGCTCGGCAAGGACGCGAAGCCGGACCGCCTGGACGACCTGCTCGTCGCGCGCTACGGCGAGGGCATTCGGCGTGGGGCGTTCGTGCTGCACAGCAACAAGGACCTCGGCGCGAGCCTCGCGAGCGGCAGCCACAGGTGCGAGGGCATGGTCATCGTCCCCTGCTCGATGAAGACGATGGCGGGGGTGGCCCACGCGCTCTCGCGCAGCCTGATCGAGCGGGCTGCCGACGTCATGCTCAAGGAGAAGCGCCGGCTGGTGATCGTGCCGCGCGAGACGCCGATGAGTCTTCCGGAGCTGCGGAACATGGTGCTCTGCGCCGAAGCAGGCGCCATGATCCTGCCCGCCATGCCCGCCTTCTACCAGGAGCCGAAGACCATCGACGACCTGGCCGCGTTCATCGCCGGCAAGATCCTCAACGGGCTTGGATTCGAGCAGCAGCTGTTTCGGCCCTGGACCGGCGCGTGACGGTTTCCACATCACGGGAGCCGGCCCGGATCGCCGGCATGTTCGACGCGATCGCCAGGCGGTACGACACGCTCAACCACACGCTGAGCCTCGGTCTCGACCGCCGGTGGCGCCGCCGCGCGATTCGCGAGCTCCGCCTCTCCGGCCGCGAGCGCGTGTTCGACGTCTGCACGGGCACCGGTGATCTGGCCGTCGAGGCGCTGACGGCCGAGACCGGGCACGCCCGCGACGTCGTGGGCCTCGACTTCGCCGGCGAGATGCTGAGGTTCGCTCGCGCGAAGGTGGCCGCGTTGGGCCTCTCGGATCGCATCCGCTTCGTCCGCGCCGACGCGATGCGGCTGCCCTGTCCCGACTCGTCGTGCGACGCGGTGACGGTGGCTTTCGGAATCAGAAACGTGCTCGATCCGGAGGCGGCCTGCCGTGAGTTCGTTCGCGTGCTCCGCCCCGGCGGCCAGCTCGCCGTCCTGGAGTTCGGGATGCCGCGGATCCCCGGCATTCGCACCGCCTACCGGTGGTATTTCCGCTACGTGCTGCCCAGGGTCGGCGGCATGGTGTCGCGTCACGGAGAGGCGTACTCCTACCTGCCGGCGTCGGTGCAGCAGTTTGCGACGCCCGAGGAGTTTGCCGGGATGCTGCGGCGAGTTGGCCTGGCCGAGGTGCGGTCAGTCCGTCTGACGCTGGGGATCGTCTATCTACATGTGGCTTCACGCCCGTAGACAGCCTGCCCCTGGCCTTCTCGGCACCAGCCCGGATATCTCGATATACTGACCCATAAGTCCAATATGTACTTCGATTTCGAGGATTATCGTCCGGAGATACCGCGTGTTCCATCCGCGATCTCGAGGCGGGAAGGGATCCTGCTGGCGGTCATCCTCCACCTGGTGGTGTTCATTCTGGTGCTGGTCTTCCCGGACACGTTCCAGGCTCGGAGCGAGGACCAGTTCGCGGAGGCCGTGCCAGTCGAGCGGGCTGACGAGATTCCGCGCTTCGTCTACATGGAACCGCCCGTCGAGCGGCCCGCGCCGCCACGCGAGCGCGTGCCGCTCTCGGACCTGGACCGCCGGGCGACGACGCCGGTCGTTCCGCCGGTTGTCGAGAACCCCGACCCGTTTTCTCGCGGGAACACCCCGGACCGCGTGGTGGGCTCGCCTGAGGAGCGTCGTGCCGGTCCGGACGGTCCGGGCGATGCCACCGCGGTGCAGCCGCCGCAGCAGGCGCCGCCCAACGTGACTGGCGCGGACGGCGCGGCGACGCCGCTGCCGGCGCTCCAGCCGCCGGCCGGCGGAGGAAACCTGGGTGAGTCGCTCAGAAACCTCCAGCAGTATCTGCAGGATCAGAACTTCAACAATCCCCGCGGCGGGCAGGGCCCGCAGGACCCGCTGATTCAGTTCGATTCGAAGGGCGTCGAGTTCGGACCCTGGATCCGGCGGTTTCTCGCGCAGGTGAAGCGCAACTGGTACATCCCGGAAGCGGCCCGCCTGCTCCGGGGACGGGTGTCGATCAAGTTCCTCGTGCACCGCGACGGCCGGGTGACCAGTCTCGATGTCATCCGCCCGTCGTCGGTCGACCAGTTCAACCGGGCTGCGTTCAACGCGCTGCAGCTGTCGAACCCGACGTTGCCCCTGCCGGTCGAATATCCGGACGAGACGATTGAGATCATCATCACGTTCCTCTACAACGAGGATCGCGAGCCCTGACGGTCATGCAGCTTGTGGCGGTCGTCGGCCCCACGGCCACCGGCAAGAGCGCGCTCGGCCTGGCGCTTGCAGAGTCTCTGAGTGGGGAGATCGTCGCGTGCGATTCGACGGCCGTCTACCGCGGCATCGACATCGGGACCGACAAGCTGCCGGTGGGCGAGCAGCGCGGAATCACCCATCACCTGATTGACGTCGTCGGGCCGGCCGAGACCTACTCGGCCGCCCGCTACGCCGCCGATGCGGGGGCCGCCATTCGTGACATCGCCGCGCGGGGGCGGCTGCCGATTCTCGTCGGCGGAACGGGCTTCTACTACCGCGCCCTTGTGCGGGGTCTCTTCCCGGGACCGGCGCGAGACGAGGCGCTTCGGGCCAGGCTCGACCGAGTGGCCGCGACCCGTGGCGTCGAAGCCCTGCACCGGTGGCTCTCCCGGGTCGATCCGCCATCGGCGCGGCGCATTCTGCCTCGCGATCAGAAGCGGATCGTGCGGGCGCTCGAGGTGTACCTGCTCACGGGCCGTCCGCTCACCGACCACTTCGAAGCGACCACGTCGCCCATCGCCGGATTCTCGGTGCTGCCGATCGGCCTGAACCTCGCGAGAGACGCGCTCCGCGCGCGCGTGACGAGGCGCGTCGACGAGCAGTTCGCGCGTGGCGTGGTCGCCGAAGTCAGCCGGCTCATCGACGCGGGCGTGCCGGCCACGGCCCATGCCTTCAGCGGGCTCGTGTACCGTCAGATTGTCGAGATGCTGCGGGGCGTGCGCGACGAGGCCGCGACGCGCGCGCTGATCGTCCAGGAGAACATGCGCTACGCTCGTCGGCAGCTGCTCTGGTTTCGCAAAGAGCCCGGCGTGCAGTGGATTGACGGGGCCGGTGAGTCGGCCGCCGCGCGCGCGGCAGCACTTGACGCGTGCCGCCACAGCCTGGCGGTTTCGTAGTACGCTCGAGATCCTTCACGCCGACGCGAGCTCATGGCCAACGCGAACCCGTCGAGAGTCATCCTGCTCGTCATGGATTCGGCCGGCGTCGGTGCGCTGCCCGATGCGCGGGCCTACGGCGACGAGGGCAGCGACACGGTCGGACACGTCGCCCGGGTCGCCGGACTGCGCGTGCCCACGCTGCGCGGCCTCGGGC
Source organism: uncultured Acidobacteriota bacterium (assembly GCA_963752045.1). GTDB lineage: Bacteria > Acidobacteriota > Vicinamibacteria > Vicinamibacterales > SCN-69-37 > DATKDF01. The sequence goes on from CAVVWN010000010.1 coordinate 196,489, forward strand.
TCGCCCGGGTGGCCGGGCTCGACGGGCCGGCTCCCGCCCCGCGCGGTGCCGCCGGACGGATGGCGGAAGCCTCGGCCGGCAAGGACTCCGTCACCGGCCACTGGGAGTTGATGGGCGTGGTGCTCGAACGGGCCTTCCCGACGTTTCCCCGCGGATTCCCGGCCGAGCTCATCCAGGAGTTCGAGCGGCGTATCGGCCGCCAGACGCTCGGCAACCGCGCGGCTTCGGGCACGGCGATCATCGACGATCTCGCCGAAGAACACATCCGAACCGGAGCGCCGATCGTGTACACCTCGGCGGACAGCGTGTTTCAGATTGCCGCGCACGAGGACGTGATTCCGGTGCCGGACCTGTACGAAATCTGCGGTGTGGCGTTCGAGCTTGCCGCCCGGGGTCTCGGCGTGGGTCGCGTCATCGCGCGTCCGTTCGTCGGCGGCCCCGGATCGTGGACGCGGACGTCGAATCGCCGCGACTTTGCGCTCGAACCAACCGGCGCCACGCTGCTCGACCGGATGGTGGCGGCGGGCCGGACCACGGTCGGGATCGGCAAAATCGAGGATCTGTTCGCCGGCCGTGGCCTGACGCGCGCCGAACACACGTCGTCGGATGCACACGGTCTGGATCTTGTCGAGGCCGAGATGCGCACGCTCGACGAGGGATTGATTTTTGCGAACCTCGTGGATTTCGACACCTTGTACGGGCATCGGAACGACCCGGCAGGGTATGCCGCCAACCTCGAGCGGTTCGATGCGCGGCTCGGTCCGCTCGTCGATCGTCTTCGGCCGGCCGACGTGCTCGTCGTGACGGCCGACCACGGCAACGATCCCACGACGCCCTCGACCGACCATTCGCGGGAGTACGTGCCCGTGCTCGTAGCGGGAGACGCCATCAGGGCCAGCGTCGACCTGGGGACACGGCCGACCTTCGCCGACCTCGGGCAGACGCTGGCCGAGATCTTCGGCGTGCCGCCGCTCGACCACGGGACGAGCTTTCTCGCCGAGATCCTGCGATAAACTGCTCGACACCGTGAATCTGGAATCTGGGATCTGGAATCTGGGATCGAAGCGCATCCGGGAACGTGGGGATGTGAGACCCCGGGAGCGTGTCTGGGCCATCAGGATCCCCAGTAACTCCAGGACCTCCACGCCCTCCATGGTTCATTTCTCCACGGTCCTCCAGGTATGACTATCCGTGAGCAACTGGAGGCACGTGAAGAGGAGTTCCTCGCGCCCGCGGCGGCCAGGAGCGCGCGGAGCCGCGGGCGGTTGCGGCCGGAACCGCAGGATCCGATCCGGCCGGTGTTCCAGCGCGACCGCGACCGGATCATCCACTCGAAGGCCTTCCGCCGCCTCAAGCACAAGACCCAGGTCTTCCTGGCGCCGACTGGCGATCACTACCGGACGCGACTCACGCACACGCTCGAGGTGTCGCAGATCGCCCGGAGCATTGCCAAGGTGCTGCGGCTTCACGAGGAGCTCACCGAGGCCATTGCGCTCGGTCATGACCTCGGCCATCCGCCGTTCGGCCATGCGGGCGAGCGCGTGATCGACAAGCTCGTGCCGGGCGGCTTCAGTCACTACGAACAGAGCCTGCGCATCGTCGATGTGCTCGAGAACGGCCGCCAGGGGCTGAACCTGACCTGGGAAGTGCGTGACGGCATCGCCCGCCATTCGAAGGGCAAGCACGGGCTGCCGGTTGGTGCGCCTCCCGAACACCGCGCGAGCACGGTCGAGGGACAGATCGCCCGAGTGGCCGACATCATCGCCTACGTCAATCACGACATCGACGACGCGGTGCGTGCCGGGATCCTGACCGAAGGGGAGCTGCCGCCCGCGGCGGTGCGCGTGCTCGGCGGAAGTTCCTCCCTGCGGATCAATGCCATGGTCACCGACGTGGTGGAGCGCACGCTCGAGGGCGGGCTGTCCGAAGTGCGCATGAGCGACGAGATCCTGGCCGCGACGCTCGAGCTTCGCGGATACCTCTTCGAGGCCGTCTACGAGAATCCCGAGGCGACGGCCGAGTTCGAAAAGGCCACCGGCATCCTCGGCGGTCTCTGGGAGAAGCTGCGGGCGCGACCGGAGCTGCTCGATGCGGTCACGCTCGAGACCGAGGGGCTCGACGCCGCCACTCGCGATTTTCTGGCCGGTATGACGGACCGGTATGCCGTCGCCCTCTTCGAGAAGTGGTTCGTGCCCCGGTCCTGGTCGGTTTAGCCCCGGTGGCCACCGGGTTTAGGCCGCACGAGCCAGGCCAGCCGGCTCTGAGCTCCCTGGCCGCCTGCCGTAGTAGTATTGGAGGTTCCGTCAGCCGTGGAAGGCGCGGGCAGAGTAGCCTATGCTGCTGGATTTGAGCCACCTGCGGGGTGATCGCGAGCACCTCGACCGGCGCTACGAGCCCGGGGCCTTCGCGTTGTCGGGCGAGGATTTCCGGCTTCGGTCGCCCGTGCACTTCGTGGCGGATGTTCAGAAGGACGCGCGCAAGGTCCGGCTCGTCGGGTCGGTCGAGGCGACTCTGGAATGTGACTGCTCGCGGTGCCTCGAGCCGTTCGACGTTCCGGTGGCGGCCTCGCTCGACACCGTGTTCCTGCCGGCGGCCGAGCCGGCCGGTGCCGACGATGGGGAGATTCGCGAAGACGACCTGGGCGTGTCGTTCTATCGCGACGAACAGATCGACCTCGGCGAGGTCATGCGGGAGCAGTTCATCCTGGCCCTGCCGATGAAGCCGCTCTGCAGCGAATCGTGCAAGGGGCTGTGTCCGGTGTGCGGCGCGAATCGCAACCGGGAAGATTGCGGCGGCCACGACGGCTGGGTGGATCCCAGGCTGGAGCCGCTGCGCAAGCTCAGGAAAGACGTGTGAGACGTTTCGAGGACTACCAATGCCGAATCCCAAGCGACGACACTCAAAGACCCGGACGGCCAAGCGCCGGACGCACGACGCGCTCAAGCCGGTTGGCACGAGCGAGTGCCCGCAGTGCCACGAGCTGAAGCTGCCTCACCAGGTGTGCAAGAACTGCGGCTACTACCGCGGGCGCCAGGTTCGAGCCGTCGACGAGGAGTAAGTCGGGCGGACCCAGGGGCCAGGGTGCGATGCCAGACTTGACCGTCGCCGTCGATGCCATGGGCGGCGATCACGCCCCGAGAGCGACCGTCGATGGCGCCGTCGGCGCGGCCGCGAGGTCGAACGTCCGCATCGTGCTTGTCGGGCGGGCCGCGGCCCTCGAGGCGGAGCTCGGCCGGCACGACCCGGCACTCCGCAACCGGGTCTCCGTCGTCGACGCTCCGGACGTGGTGACGATGGACGAGGCGCCGGTGGCGGCGCTCAGGCGCAAGCCCGGCGCGTCGATCAGGGTGGCCGTCGACTTGCTGGCTGCCGGACGGGCCGATGCCGTCTTCACGGCGGGGCATACCGGTGCCGCGCTCATTGCCGCTCGCAGCGCCCTGGGCGTGCTGCCAGGGGCCGAGCGGCCGGCGCTGGCCGTCACGATTCCGACCCGCGCCGGCGCGTCGGTGCTGCTCGATGCCGGCGCCAACTCGGACTGCCGGCCCGAGCACCTCGAGCAGTTCGCCGTCATGGGCGCGGCCTATGCGAGCATCGCGCTGGGCATCGAGCGCCCGGCCGTGGGGCTGCTGTCGATTGGGGTCGAGGCCGGCAAGGGCAACGAACTCTTCCGGGAGGCCCACGCGCGGCTCGAACAGGCGGCGGTCGCCTTCATCGGCAATCTGGAGGCCCGCGACATCTTCACGGGCCGGGCGCACGTGATCGTCTGCGACGGATTCACCGGAAACGTCGCGCTCAAGGTGGCTGAGGGGCTCGTCGAGGCCATCGAGGAAATGCTCGGCGACGAGCTGCACGCCTCGGCGGCCGATGCGGCCGAGGCGGCGTCGCTCGCGTCGGCGTTCCGCCGATTCAAGCGGCGCGTCGACTACGCGCAGTACGGGGGCGTGCCACTGCTCGGCGTCGGCGGCCTCGTGGCCGTGGGCCACGGGCATTCGTCGGCGACGGCCATCGAGAACGGGATCGCGACCGCCGCCAGGCTGGCCGGCGGGCGCACGGTGGACCGGCTTGCCGAGGCGCTCGGCCGGACGGCCCGTGACAAGTGAGCTCGAACCAGCGCGGTTGCGTCTTCTCGCACCCGTGTGCTGAAGTAGGCAGGTTGTTATGGCTGGAGTTGCGGGTCGTGTGGCCCTGGTCACGGGCGCATCGCGGGGCATCGGCCGGGCGATTGCCCGGGCGCTTGCCGCCGGCGGCGCTTCGGTCATGGCTGCCGCCCGGGGCGACCACGCCCAGGCTGTGGCCGACGAGATCCGGAGTGCCGGCGGAAAGGCCGATGCGGTTTCGGTCGACGTCACCGAGCCCGAGAGCGTCCAGGCGGCCGTCGCCCTGGCCATCGAACGCTTCGGCCGGATCGACATTCTGGTCAACAATGCTGGCGTGACCCGCGACCAGTTGATGCTGCGGATGAAGCGCGACGACTGGGACGCGGTGCTCGCCACGAATCTCACGGCGGCGTTCACGACGGTGCAGGCGGTGCTCAAGCCCATGATCAAGCAACGCTACGGCCGCATCGTGAACATCACGTCGGTCGTCGGGCAGGCGGGCAATGCCGGTCAGGCCAACTACGCCGCGTCGAAGGCCGGGCTGATTGGCTTGTCGAAGGCCGTGGCGCTCGAAGTGGCCTCGCGTGAGGTCACCGTCAACGCGGTGGCGCCGGGGCTCATCGACACGGACATGACGCGGGCCATTTCGGCCGACGCGCAGGCGGGCTGGGCCAATCGGATTCCCGTGAAGCGGCTCGGCACGCCCGAGGAGGTGGCCGCGGCGGTCGTGTTCCTTGCGTCCGACGAGGCGTCGTATATTACGGGGCACGTCCTGGCCGTCAACGGCGGGATGTACATGTGAGTCGGGACTGACGGCCGGACCGCGGTCATCGCGGGCGGTTGTGGGGGAAGGCGGGGCCAGGCGCCCGGCCTGTGGGTTGAGGAGGATTCGATGGCGGTTGCTGATCAGGTCAAGAAGATCATCGTCGAGCAGTTGGGCGTCGACGAAGAGGAAGTCACGCCGGATGCGTCGTTCGTCGACGATCTCGGGGCCGATTCGCTCGATACCGTCGAGCTCGTCATGGCCTTCGAAGAAGAGTTCGGCATCGAGATTCCCGACGAGGATGCCGAGAAGATCACCCGCGTGAAGGAGGCCGTCGAATACATCGAGGGCCACACGAAGAAGAAGTAGGTCGGAGGCAGTTTGGCGAGACGAGTCGTCGTCACGGGTGTCGGCCTGCTGTCGCCGGTCGGCAACGGGACGAAGGAGAACTGGGACGCGCTGCTGGCCGGCCGGTCCGGAATCGGGCCCATCACGCAGTTCGACGCATCGCGGCACGCGGTGCAGATCGCGGGTGAGGTCAAGGGTTTCGACCCGCTGCAGTTCATGCCGAAGAAGGACGTCAAGAAGGTGGACGTCTTCATTCAGTATGCGCTGGCGGCAGCCCAGTTCGCGGTGGAGGATGCCAGGCTCGAGGTGACCGACGCGAACGCCGACATGGTCGGCGTGTTCATCGCGTCGGGCATCGGCGGGTTTGCCACGATCGAGCGCGAGCACGAGGAGCTGCTCAAGGGCGGCCCGCGGCGCATCTCCCCGTTCTTCATCCCCGCGTCGATCATCAACCTGGCGGCAGGGCAGGTGTCGATCCGCTTCGGCGCGCGGGGACCGAACCTGGCGACGTGCACCGCCTGCACCGCGTCGGCCCACGCGATCGGCGAGGCCTACGAGATCATCAAGCGCGGCGACGCCGATGTGATGATCGCCGGCGGGTCGGAGGCCGCGATCACGCCGATGGGCGTTGGCGGCTTTGCGGCCATGCGGGCGCTGTCGACGCGCAACGACGAGCCCGCACGGGCGAGCCGTCCGTTCGACCGGGATCGCGACGGGTTCGTCATCGGCGAGGGCGCCGGCATCCTGATCCTCGAGGAGCTCGGCGTGGCCCGCGCGCGCGGGGCCACCATCTATGCCGAAGTCGCGGGATACGGGCTCTCGGGCGACGCGTATCACGTCACCGGGCAGCCGGAAGATGCCAACGGCGCGGTCCGGTCCATGCAGATGGCTCTGCGCAAGGCCGGGCTTGCCCCCGACCAGATCGACTACATCAACGCGCACGGCACCTCCACGCCCATCAACGACCCCACCGAGACGCTCGCCGTCAAGCGCACCTTCGGCGATCACGCCTACAAGCTCGTGATGTCATCGACCAAGTCGATGACCGGGCACCTGCTCGGGGCCGCCGGCGGGCTCGAGGCCGGCATCACCGCGCTCGCCGTGCGCGATCAGGTGGCGCCGCCCACGATCAACCTCGACAATCCCGACCCGGCCTGCGACCTCGACTACGCGGCCAACGCCAGGCGCGAGATGCCGATTCGGTACGCGCTCTCGAACTCGTTCGGGTTCGGCGGCACCAACGGCACGCTCCTGCTGGGGCGATTCAACGAGGGCTGATGCGTTGGTACGACAGGTTACGACGGGTACGACAGGTAGCGACGGGTACGACGGGTACGAACAGGGTACGACAGGTACGACAGGTACGACGGGTACCCGGAACGCACTGACGCTGGCCTACTATTGCTCAAGAAGATGATGACAAGCATCAGGTTCGTCGTACCCGTCGTACCCGTCGTACCCGTCGTACCTGTCGTACCTGTCGTACCCGTCGTCACACCGGAAGGACTCGGATGAAGATCGCAGTCTGCATCAAACAGGTGGTCACGCGCGAAACGCAGGTCCGCATCAATGAAGCGAACGACTGGGTGAGGGACCAGGATGCCAGCTGGGAGCTCAACGAGCCCGATGCGTACGCGCTCGAGGAGGCCCTGCGGCTGAAGGAGAAGCACGGCGGGGAGGTCATCGTCGTGTCGGCCGGACCGGCGCGCGTGGGGCAGGTGCTCCGTGAGGCGCTCGCCCGCGGCGCGGACCGGGCCATCCACGTCCAGGGCGACGACCTCGCGCGGGCCGATGCGTTCGGTGCGGCCGGGGCGCTCGCCGCCGCGCTCGGAGGCGAGGGCGTCGATCTCGTGCTGACCGGGCTGCAGTCCGACGACCAGGGCTTCGCCCAGGTCGGCGTCATCCTGGCCGAGAAGCTCGGCATGCCGCATTCGACGATCATCATGGAAGTCCAGGTCGACCCCGCGACAGGGTCGGGGCAGGCGGCGCTGCGCGTCAAGCGCGAGCTCGAAGGCGGGTGGTTTCAATGGGTCACGATGCCGCTGCCGGCCGTGCTCACCATCCAGAGCGGCATCAATCAGCTGCGGTACGCCACGCTCAAGGGCATCATGGCGGCCAAGAAGAAGGAAATCCGGGCGGTCGCGGCCGAGGCCGCCTCGTCAAAGCAGAAGATCGTGTCGATCTACGTGCCTGAGAAGAGCAAGCAGACCAGGTTCGTCGACGGCACGCCCCAGGAAGCAGCCAAGGAGCTGGTGCGGCTGCTGCGCGACGACGCCCGCGCGATCTGACGCGGAAGCTAGGCAGATCCCAGATCCCAGATTCCAGATCCCAGATTCACGGAGCCCACATGATCCTCGTTGTTGCTGAACAGAAGGACGGGACGCTCAATCGCGCCAGCTGGGAGTCGATCGCGGCGGCGCAGCAGATGGGCGGAGAGATCAGGGTGGCGGTGGCCGGAAAGGATCTGTCGGCCGTGGCCGCCGAGCTGGCGTCGGCCGACGTCGCCGAGGTCATCGCCCTCGAGCACGACGCGCTTACTGCCTACACGCCCGATGGATTCGTCCAGGCCTTTGCCGCGCTCATTGGCGCCGAAGCGCCTGCGCACGTCATCCTGCCGCACACCTATCAGACGCGAGACTTCGTGCCCGCGCTCTCGGCACGACTCGACCGGGCGCTCGTCACCGACGTGACGGCGGTCAAGGCCCACGAAGGCAGGCCGGCCTTCTCGCGGCCGATGTTCCAGGGGAAGGTGACGGCCGACGTGGTGCTCGAAGGCGCCGGGCCGCATTTTGTGACCAACCAGATTGGCGCGTTTCGCGCCGACGCGGTGAAGAAGGGCGCCTCGGGAGCGCCCGTTCGGACGGTCGCCGCGGCGGTCGACGCCGGCGCCATCCGCCAGAAGGCCGACGCGCCGTTCCGTGAAGCGAAGCAGGCCGTCGACCTCAGCCAGGCGGAGCGCATCGTCTCGGTCGGCCGCGGCATCAAGGGCCAGGAACACCTGAAGATGATCGAGGAGCTGGCTTCGGCCCTCGGCGCAGAGATTTCGGCCTCACGCCCCATCTGCGACGCCGGCTGGTTGCCGATGGAGCGCCAGATCGGCAGCTCCGGCCAGACCGTTGCGCCCAAGCTCTACCTTGCGCTCGGCATCTCGGGCGCCATCCAGCACGTCGTCGGCATGAAGGGCTCGAAGACCATCGTGGCCGTCAACAAGGACGCCGAGGCGCCCATCTTCGAGGTGGCCGATTACGGCATTGTCGGCGACCTCTTCGAAGTCGTGCCCGCGATGATTTCGGCGCTGAAAAGCCAGTAACGGCGAGAGTCAGCGTCGGGGCCGGTGACCCCTGGCGGGTACGGCCGACTGTCCGCGATGGCCCCTGCAGGGGACGGATGGCTGCTGGCGGGCGGCTCGAGGCGTGCGGCGGACGACGGTTCTTCGGGACGTGCGCGTCGGCACTGCCTTTGCGTATCCTTATCCTGGGTTGCTGGAGCCGTTTTCGTTTCGGTGCAGACGGAAGAAAACGGCTCAAGCGGTTTGCACCCCCGCCCGTGCCGCTACAGGGACCTGCAAACCGCCATAGCCGACCCCGCAGGATGGGAGGTAGCCGGTGGCACGCAGGAATCGCCGCGGGTCCAACACCAACCGTTTCCGCACATACATCGTCGTCTTGGCCGTCGCGTCAGCCTGCCTTGTCACGGTAGCAGCCCAGCGCCAGGCCCCGGGCGCCTTTCGGGGCCGCGTCGTGCTCGTGCCCGTGGACGTCCGGGTGCTCGACGCCGACGGCAACCCGGTGACCGACCTCACACAGGACGACTTCACCGTCCTCGAGAACGGCCGTCCGCAGAAGATTGGTCATTTCTCGACGCAGGCCTTCACGGCCGCCGCGCCCGGTGCTGACACGGCACCTGTGCTGCGCACCAACGCGGGCCTCGAGGCGACGCCGGTCACCTACCGGACGTTTCTGATCGTGCTCGGGCGCGGCCGACTCAAGGAACCCGCCGACGGCATGGACGCCATCATCGACATGGTGCGGAGCCGCCTGCTACCGCAGGACCAGGTCGGGGTGCTCGCCTACAACCGTGCCTACGGGCTGACGACCGAGCGAGAGGGCGTGCTTCGCCTGCTCGAGAGCTTCCGCGATCGGCACGAGGAGATCGAAGCCAGGTTCGACCACTGGTTCAGCGGCCTGCAACTCGCCTACGGCAGCCGGGAGGTGCCGCCGGGGCTCCAGGGGAAGATTGACGAGATGTTCGAGGCCGCCGGGGTCGAGGGGTTACGTGAACTCGCGATCGGCAGTTTTGGCGAAGAGGGGTTCGACGACTTCCGCCGCTCGATGGTCGCGCGCCTCGTCGATGCCGATCTCGACCCGAACGACGACTTCATCAACCCGCGGGAAGGGTATGACGACATCAGGAACCTGTTTGCGGGCATTGAGTTCCTGCGCTACCTCGAGGGCGAGAAGCACGTCATCTTCCTGACCGAGCACGGGCTTGGCCTGCCGGGACGCCATCCGCGGGAAACCGGTGGCAGTTTCTACGGCGTCGAGGCGCAGAGACAGTACGATGACTTCGCGGCGCTCGCAGCCGATGCACGCGTGACGATCTCGCCGATTGGCACGGGCGGTCTCAACACCTACTGGACGCCGGGACCCCCCAGTGTGTTCATGGTCCGCAATCCCCGCAAGACCGACAACTACGCGCTGGCCAGGCAGACCGGCGGCCTGGCGTCCTTCTATCGCTATGCCGACCGCGCCATCGACCGCATCGACCGGGCCACGCGGTTTCAGTATCTGATCGGGTACTACCCCGAGAACCCCGAGTGGGACGGAGACTTTCGCGAGATCGAGGTCGTGGTCAACCGGCCGGGCGTGACGGTGCACAACCGCAAGGGCTACTTCGCGAAGGAGGAGCTCGTTCCGTACGATCGCCGCGAGTTCATGTCGCGCAGCCGGATCATGGCGGCGGCCAGTGACTACCGGTTCATCAAGGACATCGGGGTCACGCTGTCCGAGCCGAACGTGAGCGGCACCGCCGGCGATGGCCGCCTCGAGGTGGACGTCCAGATCGACATGCGGAGAGTCTCCTTCGCCGATGTCGAGGGCCTGAAGGTCGCGGCGCTACACGTCGCGGTGTTCGTCGGCAATCGCGGCGAGGACCTGCTCGGCGAACACTGGGACGTGCTGGATCTGAAGCTCGATGCCGAGTCGTACGCGCGACTCCAGCGCGAGAACTTCGCCCATACCGTGAGCGTGTCATTCATCGGCGCGCCACGTCACGTGCGCGCGGTCGTGTACGACTATCGCGGCGATCGGATCGGGACCGTGGAGAGGGCCATACGGTAGTCGGCGCTCGGCTCTCGGGCCTCGGCGCTCCGCGCTGGCCCACGCTCGAGCTGCTGAGAGCCAGGCGCCGAGCGGCGACGTCTGTCTCTGTAGAGCCAGTCGCTTGCTGCCGATGACGTCGGAGAGGGGGGCAGCATGGACATCCGCACCTGGTTGGCCGTATCCAACCGTCAGGCGCTGAGGTTCTTCTTCGAGCGCCTCAAGGACGTGACGCCGCCCGACGGGGCGCCGGTGAGCGAGTTGCTGTACAACGCGAGTGTGCTCGCGCATTTCGCGACGACCTCGACGGCCGCGGCCGACGCGTTTCCGCCGTCGCCGACCTCCCTCACGGCCGTCCTCGACGTCTACGTGCTCGACCGCAGCCGGCATGCGAGCCCGGACATCCTCGAGGCCGCCGCGTCGCAGTGCCTGCTGCTCACGGGCTTCTTCGGCGACCAGCAGAGACACCGTCACAACCTCGAGTGGTATGCGGCCGTCGGCGCGGGTTTCTACGAGCAGGCCGCCGGCCTCGGACGCGATCGACAGCGCGCGCAGATGATGGACGCGATGGCCGAGCGGTTCGGGTTCTGGCGGCGGCAACAGGCGCGGTTGGCGCGTGAGCTGCGCGAGACCGGCCAGAGCCTATCCAGTATGATTGTGAGGTTGTGACCGACCGCGAAACGCTCGACCTTGACATCCTCATCGTCGGCGGCGGGCCGGCGGGCATGTCGGCCGCGCTGCGCCTCGCCCAGTTGCAGCAGGAACGGGGCGGCGAGCCGCTCGCCATTGCCGTGCTGGAGAAGGCCCGGGATGCCGGCGCCCACATGCTCTCGGGCGCCGTGCTCGACCCGTCAGCGCTCGCGGACCTCATCCCCGATTTCGTCGAGAAGGGCGCCCCGCTTGCCGCCGAAGTCGGGCGTGACGACATCTACTACCTGACACGCACCGGCAAGATCAGGTTCCCGTTCACGCCGCCTCCGCTCAGGAACCACGGTAACTACATCATCTCGCTCAACAAGTTCGTCAGGTGGCTGGCGAGTCAGGTCGAGGCGGCCGGGATCGACATCTTCACAGGCTTCTCGGGAACCGACGTGCTCTACGAGGGCGACACCGTCGTCGGCGTGCGGACGGGCGACCGGGGCATCGACAAGCACGGCGAACGCAAGTCCACGTTTGAGCCGGGTGTCGACATCAGGGCGAAGGTCACGATCTTCTGCGACGGTGTGCGAGGTAATCTGACGAAGACGCTCGTCAAGAGACTGCGGCTCGACGAGGGCCGCGAGCCGCCGATCTTCGCGGTTGGGATCAAGGAGCTGTGGGAGCTGCCGGCCGGGCGCATGGAGCCTGGCAGCGTCATGCACACGATGGGGTATCCGCTGCGGTCGCAGGAGTTCGGCGGCGCGTTCATCTACGCGATGCCCGACAACCTCGTGTCCATCGGCCTCGTGTCCGGCCTCGACTATCAGGACCCGATGTTCGACCCGCATCTGGCGTTCCAGCGGTTCAAGCAGCACCCGTTCGTGGCCGCGCTCCTCGAAGGCGGCAAGCTCGTGCGGTACGGCGCGAAGGCGCTGCCCGAGGGTGGCTGGCACACGATTCCGCGCGTCCACATGGACGGCGCCCTGATCGCCGGTGACGCCGGCGGCTTCCTCAACTCCATGCGCCTCAAAGGCGTGCATCTGGCCATGCGCACGGGCATGCATGCGGCCGAGGCCGCCTTCGACGCGGTCCGTGCCGGTGACGTCTCGGCGGCCAGGCTCGCCCGGTACGCCGATCTCATTGATTCGGGGCCCGTCAAGGCGGAGCTCTTCCCGGTGCGCAACGTGCACCAGGCCTTCGGCCACGGCCTGCTTTTCGGGCTGGCGTACTCGGGCCTCTCGCTCGTGACCGGCGGGTGGTGGTTTCAGGACCCGATGCCCGGTCACGCCGGGCACGAGCGCATGCGGAGCTTGTTCGGCTATTACAACGGCAATCCGCCCGCTCCGGACGAGCCGGCTGTCCAGGTGAAGATCGACCGCGTGCTGACGTTCGACAAGCTGACGAACGTGCACTACTCGGGCACGCGGCACCTCGAGGACGAGCCGTGCCACCTCATCGTCCACGACACGGACATCTGCCGGACGCGGTGCCGGGAGGAGTTCGGCAATCCGTGCACGCGGTTCTGTCCCGCCAACGTCTACGAGATGGTCGACGACGGCGATGGCGGCAAGCGCCTGCAGATCAACGCGTCCAACTGCGTGCACTGCAAGACGTGCGACATCATGGACCCGTATCAGATCATTGACTGGGTGCCGCCGGAGGGCGGCGAGGGACCCCAGTACGACGGCATGTGACGCTCCCACTCCGCAAGCGCATCGAAGCTCGTGCGATTGCCGCCCTCGTCTGGCCCGTGGTCGAAGGGCTCGGCGGCACGTATCACTGGCACACGCTCGGCGTCGAGCATCTGGCCCGGCTCGAGGCGAGCGGCCGGCAGCCCATCTTCGGATTCTGGCACGGCCGGATCCTGGCGGCGATTCTCCGCTTCCGCGACTCGAACATCACGGTGATCACGAGCCAGAACTTCGACGGCGAGTGGATCGCCAGGGTCACGGCACGTTTTGGATATGGCAGCGCGCGTGGATCCACCTCCCGCGGGGGCTCGCGGGCGCTCGTGCAGCTGCGCCGCGTGCTCGAGCACGGTGGCGCGGCGGCGTTCACGCTCGACGGGCCGCGCGGGCCGGCGAAGATCGCCCAGCCGGGCGCCGTGTGGCTGGCCGGCGCCACGGGGCATCCGGTGCTGCCCTTCCACATCGAGGCCACAGACGGGTGGACCCTGCACAGCTGGGATCGGCACATGATCCCGAAGCCAGGCAGCCACGTCGTCGTGGCCATCGGCGAGCCGCTCTATGTAGAGTCGACCGACCCGGCGGTCGTCGAAACCCGCCGGGTCGACCTCGAGCACGTGCTGGCGCGCCTCGAGCTACAGGCCAACGAGGCGGCCTCGAGGCTGATCGGCTGAGGAGCGGGCCATGATCCTGTTTGCGTCACCACGGTTTGCCGAGCATACGACTCCGCCAGGACATCCTGAGCGTCCCGAGCGCGCAGAGGTGTTCGATGACGTCGCGCGGGCCTGGGCCGAGCGGGGAGGTGCCGTCCGCGTGCCGCGCCCGGCAACGCGCGCCGAGCTCGCGCGTGTGCACGTGCCGGCATATCTCGACCGGCTCGATGGGCTCGAGGGGCGAGCGGCCATGCTCGACTCGGACACGTTCACGAGCCCCGAGTCGATTGAGATCGCGCGGCTGGCTGCCGGGGCCGCCATCGACGCGGGGCTGCACGCCTGGAGATCGGGCGAGCCGGTGCTGGCGATGGTGCGGCCGCCCGGGCATCATGCCGAAGCGGGCAAGGCCATGGGCTTCTGTCTCTATAGCAACGTGGCGGTCGCGGCCGCGGCCCTTCGCGCAGAAGGCGCCGAGAGGGTTGCCATCGTGGACATCGACGTTCACCACGGCAACGGCACGCAGGCGATCTTCTATGAAGACCCGACGGTGCTCTTCGTTTCGAGCCACCAGTTTCCGTACTACCCCGGGACCGGGGCGGCCGACGAGACGGGAGCGGGCGCGGGAATGGGCTTCACGCTGAACATGCCGATGGACGCCGGGACCACCGACGCCGACTTCCATCGGGCCTACCACGAGAAGGCGCTCCCGGCCCTCGACGCCTTCAGGCCGGACGTGATGCTGGTGTCGGCCGGCTTCGACGGTCACGAGTTGGATCCCCTGGGAGGGCTGCGGCTCACGACCGACGGCTACGCACGGACGATAGCCATGCTCGACGATGTGGCGCGTCGCCTGTGCCGGCGCCGGATCGCGCTCGTCACCGAGGGCGGCTACCATCTTGGCGCCCTCAGGGAGTGCCTCACCGTCGCAATCGACGTGCTAAATTGAAGGGTCCCGCGAGGACAGGGGGACGGGTCTGTTTTCCACAGAATCGGCCCCCTGAGGGACAGGTCTTCGTGGGGCGAGTGCCCCACGAGGACCTGTCCCCGACGTGGCCGATCCTGTGGAAAACAGACCCGTCCCCCTATGGCTGAGTACCGTCCGCAAGAGATCGAGAGGAAGTGGCAGGCCCGCTGGGCCGACGCGCGCGCGTTCGAGGTGACCGAAGACCCCTCGAGGCCGAAGTTCTATTGCCTCGAGATGTTCGCCTACCCGTCGGGCCACGCCCACGTCGGACACGTCCGCAACTACATGATCGGCGACATCATGGCGCGGACGATGCGCATGCGGGGCTATAACGTCCTGCATCCCTTCGGCTGGGACGCGTTCGGACTGCCGGCCGAAAACGCTGCGATCAAGAACAAGACCCATCCCGAGAAGTGGACGCTCGACAACATCGCCCACATGAAGGGCCAGCTCCAGCGGCTCGGCATCAGTTACGCCTGGGAGCGCGAGCTGGCCACCTGCCTGCCCGACTACTACCGGTGGAACCAGTGGCTGTTCACGCGCATGTTCCAGCGCGGCCTTGCCTATCGTCGCCGCTCCACCGTCAACTGGTGCGAAAGCTGTCAGACCGTGCTGGCCAACGAGCAGGTCGTCGACGGGGGCTGCTGGCGGTGCGGGACGCCTGTCACGCAGCGGGACCTCGAGCAGTGGTTCCTGCGGATCACGGCATACGCCGACGAGCTGCTCTCATCGCTCGACCAACTCCAGGGCTGGCCCGAGAAGGTCCTGACGATGCAGCGCAACTGGATCGGCAGGTCCGAGGGCGCGCGCGTCCGGTTTCCGATCGTTTCTGCAGCGCCGGCGGCCGGGCCCGCCGACGCGATCGAGGTCTTCACGACCCGCATCGACACCATCTACGGCGCGACCTTTGTCGTCATCGCGCCCGAGCATCCGCTCGTCGAGCGCTTCGCCGCCGAGTCGGCCGATCCGTCGTCGTTGCGCGCGGCGGCAGCCAGGTTTCGCGCGCAGGACCGATCGGCCCGCATGCACGGCGAGATCGAGAAGGAAGGCGTCGACACGGGTCGCACCGTGACGAACCCGTTCACCAACCAGCCGGTGCCCGTGTGGGTCGGCAATTTCGTGCTCGGCGAGTACGGCACCGGAGCCGTCATGGGCGTGCCAGGCCACGATCAGCGCGACTTCGAGTTCGCGCGCAAGTACGGGTTGCCCGTTCCGGTCGTCGTCCAGCCGACCGACCGGACGCTCTCGAGCGAGACCCTCGATGCGGCCTTCGACGGTGATGGCACGCTGGCCGATTCCGGCCCGTACACGGGCCTGCGGTGGGATGAGGGGAACCGCCGGATGACGGCCGACGCCGAGGCTCGGGGGATCGGCCAGGGGACGGTCCAGTTCCGCCTCAAGGACTGGGGGGTCTCGCGGCAGCGGTACTGGGGCACGCCGATCCCGATCATTCATTGCGAGCGTTGCGGGCTCGTGCCGGTGCCCGACGACCAACTGCCGGTGCTCTTGCCCAATGTCGTGGAGTTCACCGGCCGCGGTGACTCGCCGCTCGCCCACATTCCCGAGTTCGTCAACGTCGCGTGTCCGACCTGCGGCGGCGACGCGCGCCGCGAAACGGACACGATGGACACGTTCGTGGATTCGTCGTGGTACTTCTACCGGTTCTGCGACGCCCACAACGAGACGCTGCCGTTCGATCCGGCGAAGGTGAATTACTGGGGCCCCGTCGACTTCTACAGCGGCGGCGTCGAGCACGCGATTCTGCACCTCATCTACTCCCGCTTCTTCAGCCGCGTGTTCCGAGACCTCGGACTCGTGACGATCGACGAGCCGTTTGCGCGCCTCCTCACGCAGGGGATGGTCCTGCGGCACGGCGCGGTCATGTCCAAGTCGAAGGGCAACGTCGTGGACCCGGACGACATGATCGAGCAGTTCGGCGCCGACGCTCTGCGCCTGTACGTGATGTTCGTGGCGCCGCCCGAGAAGGAGGTCGAGTGGACCGACACCGGCCTCGAGGGGTCTTTCCGGTTCCTCAGCCGGGTCTGGCGCCTCGTGGACTATCTGATCCCGGCCGTGGCCGGCGCCCCGGCCCTGGCCGGGCTCGACCTCGATGATGACGAACGCGCGTTGCGTCGCCGGACCCACGTGACGATCCGCCGTGTCACTCAGGACATCGACCCGCGCATGCACCTCAACACGGCCATTTCCGCGTTGATGGAGCTCGTCAACGACATGTATGCCTTCTGCGACCGACGCGGCCTGCGGCCGGGAAGCCATGCCGACGAACGGGCGCCGGCGATCGAGCGGCGCGAGACGGCGGCCGTGCTCTCCGAGGCGGTCGAGTCATTGGTGCTTGTGCTCTCGCCGTTCACGCCGCACTTGTCCGAGGAGCTGTGGGAGCAGCTCGGTCACCACGAGGGTGTCGTAGCTGCCGGCTGGCCGGCCGTCGACGAGGCGGCCGCGCGCGAAGAAGAGATCGAGGTTCCGGTCCAGGTGAACGGGAAGGTCCGCGCCCGCGTGAGCCTGCCGGCCGGCGCGAGCGAAGACGAGATGCGCGAGGCCGCGCTCGAGGCCGTTCGCGGGCACGTCGCCGGCCAGGAGATCGTCAAGGTCGTCGTCGCCAATCGGCGCCTCGTGAGCGTCGTTGTTCGGCCCCGACGCTGATGGGCAGCGATCCCAGACGTGAGACGATAGCCATATGCCCTTCGTGAGCAGGCTGGGTCGTGGCGTGGCGATGGCGTCGGCGGCGCTCCTCGCCGTAGTTGTGACGGCCGGATGCGGCTACGCCCTGGCGGGCCGTGGCAACGCGCTGCCGGCTCACATCCGCCTGATCGGCGTTCCCGAGTTCGAGAACGGGACCCCGTATCCGGACCTGGAGCGGGTCGTCACCGAGAGCGTCCGCGCCGAGTTCCAGAGCCGTGGGCGGTTTCGCGTGCAGCCGGATGCCAACGCCGTTGACGCGGTGCTCACCGGCCGCATCATCAGGCTCGATCTGGTGCCCGCCACGCTGACGTCGTCGCTGCAGGCGTCGAGGTACATCGTGAGCCTCGTCGTGAGTGTCGAGTTTCGCGATCAGACCAACAACAACGACGTGCTCTGGTCGAATCCGGCCATGACGTTCCGCGACGAATTCGACGTGCCGTCAAACGCGTCGGGGCTCGACCCGACGGCGGCGTTTCGGCAGGACCTCAACGCCGTCGACCGACTCGCGAAGAGCTTCGCCCGCACGGCCGTGACGTCGATCCTCGAGGCATTCTGACGGCCCATGCCTGCTCTCGCTGTCGCGGAGCTGAAGAAGAGAATCGGGCGACGGGCGCTCAGCCCGCTGCACCTCTTCGTTGGTGAAGACGTCCGTCTCGTCGAGCGAATGGTGGCCGGCGTCGAGGGCACCGTCGACCCGGCCGACCAGCCGTTTGCCGTCGAGCGGCTCTATGCCGGCGAGCCCGGCGGCTCGCCGCTCGACATCGCCGCGGCGGCTCGCGTGTTTCCGATGCTCGGCGACCGCCGGATCGTGATCGTGCTGAGAGCTGAGCGGATTCTCAAGCCCAAGCGGGCGGCTCGGGCAACCGAGGGCGCGGCGGCCGACTCGGATACGGCCGATGATGCCGAGACGCCGGCCGACATGGGTCCTCTCGAGGACTACATCGCGGCGCCGGTCGAGTCGACGACGCTCGTGTTCGTGGCAACCGAGATCGACCGCACGCGCCGGCTCACGAAGCAGCTGGTGCAGGCCGCAGCGGTCACCGAGTTTGCCGGTCTCGAGGGCGATCGGGCGGGCGGCAGGGGCGGCACGACCGGTGCGGCCACGGCCTGGGTGACTGCCGAGTTCGACCGCATCGGGCGCCGAATCGAGCCGGACGCCGTCCAACTGCTCGTCGAACGGGCTGGCGGCGAGATCACCAAGTTGCGCGGCGACGTCGAGCGGCTCCTCCTCTACACCGAAGGCCATCCCGTCATCGCGCGCGACGATGTGTCGGAAGTGGCGGCGATCGCCACCGAAGTGGACGACTGGGCGGTGGTCAATGCCCTTGGCGAGGGTGACGCGCCGCGCGCGCTTCGCGCCGCCGCTCTGCGGCTCGACCGCGGCGATTCTCCGCACGCGCTCGTGGGTCAGTTGCGGTGGTGGGTCTCGGAACGGCTGGCCGGGACCGATCCGGACCGGGTGGCGCCGGCGCTCGAGGCGCTTCTGCGTGCGGACCTCGCGCTCAAGAGCTCGGCCGGTGAGGACCGCGTGCTGGTCGAGCGCCTGGTCATCCAGCTTGCCGGCAGGCCCGCGCGCCGCGCGGCCCCGACCGGACGCCGGCGGTACTAGCTGGCCGAGGCCTTGGTGCGAATCCGCTTGGACAGCCGCGACTTGTGGCGGCCGGCGGCGTTGTCGTGAATGATGCCCTTGGCGGCCATCTTGTCGATGACCGAGAAGGTCTCGCTGAGGGCCGACTTGGCCTTGTCGAGCTCTCCGGCGTCGATCGCGGTGCGAATCGTCTTGAGCGCGCTGCGCAGGGTGGACCGCAACTCGCGGTTGTGCGCCTGGCGCTTGACAGTCTGCCGGTGGGCCTTCATTGCCGAGGCGTGTCGAGTAGCCACTCCAGAATCCTCACTTCACAAGAAAGGGCCCGTTTCGCGGGCCTGAAACATCGAAGTATAGCATGCAGGCCGTGCGGGCTCAGGAGAGCGGGTCCTCACCCTCCTTGAGGCCCCGCAGCCGTCGGCGTTCCCGTCGGTCCGGCGCCGCCGGGGAGGCGTGGCGCCGCCTGGGGCCGGCCAGTCGCATGAGGTCGATGAGCTCCCGCTCCTCGGGCGACGGCGGCGGGGTGGTGTCTTCGTAGAGCTTCCTGGCCTCGGACTTTGGGAGGTGCTGTTCGGCCGTCGAGAGGACGACAACCCGCTGCCGGCGGCCCTGCGGGCGTGAGATTTCGATGATGTCGCCCGGCCGGACCTCACGATGGGGCTTGGCCGCCTGCCCGTTGACGTCGACCTTTCCGCCCTTGCACGCCTTCTGGGCCTCCGACCGCGTCTTGCAGAGGCACGCCACATCCAGCCACACGTCGAGACGGACGGGGACGGGTCTGTTTTCCACAGAATCAGCCTACCAAGGGACAGGCCTCCCGTGGGGCGAATGCCCCAGGGAGGCCTGTCCCCCCTTTGGCTGATTCTGTGGAAAACAGACCCGTCCCCCTACAATGTGCACATGCATCGACGCACATTGCTGGCAGGCGCTCTTGTCGTCCTTGTGGCCGCCGCACCGACGGCCGACGTGCCTCAGGCGCGCATCACGTCGCCCCTGCAGGAGTTCGGCCACAACTTCGGCGACGACTACTTCCTGGCCAACTACCAGCAGATCGCGGCGTACTGGCGGAAGCTCGACCGGGAATCCGACCGCATCACGGTCGAATCGATCGGCAAGACGGCCGAGGGCCGCGAACAGCTGATGGCCATCGTCACGTCTCCCGAGAATCACCGGAATCTCGAGCGCTACAAGGACATCTCGCGCCGGCTGGCGCTGGCCGACGGACTCGACGAGGCCGGAGCCCGCGCTCTGGCTGCCACAGGGCAAGGCCGTCGTGTGGATCGACGGCGGGCTCCATGCCACCGAAGTGCTCGGCGCGCAGCAACTCGGCGAGATGGTCTACCGGATGGTGAGCCGCACCGATGCCGAGACGCTCCGGATCCTCGACGAGGTGATCATCCTGTTCGTGCACGCGAATCCGGACGGCAACGATCTGGTGGCCGACTGGTACATGCGCAATCCGGATCCGCTCGAGCGATCGACCGCCGGCCTGCCGCGGCTCTACCAGCAGTACATCGGCCACGACAACAACCGCGATTTCTTCGCGTCGACGCAGACGGAAACCGAGAACATCAACCGCGTGCTCTACCACGAGTGGTTCCCGCAGGTCCTCTACAACCACCACCAGAGCGGGCCGGCCGGCACGATCCTGTGGTCGCCGCCGCTTCGCGATCCGTTCAACTACAACCAGGACCCACTGCTCGTGCTCGGCCTGCAGACGGTTGGTATTGCGCTGCACACGCGGCTGGCAGCAGAAGGAAAGCCTGGTGCGACGATGCGATCCGGTGGGCCGTATGACGGCTGGTGGAACGGCGGGATTCGCAACACCGCGGCCTTTCACAACACCATCGCGATTCTCACCGAGATGATCGGCAGCCCCACGCCGATGCGCGTGCCGCTCGTGATGAACCGGCAACTGCCCACGAGCGACCTCACGTATCCGATTGCGCCCCAGGAGTGGCACTTCCGTCAGTCGATCGAGTACTCGGTCACCTGCAACATGGCGGTTCTCGACATCGCGTCGAAGATGCGCGAGAACTTCCTCTACAACCGGTATGTGATGGGCCGGAACTCGATCGCGCGCGGCAGCCGCGATACCTGGACGCCGGCGCCGCATCGATACGCGGCCATCGAGGCGGAAGTCGCGGGGGCGTCCGGTGCGGGTGGAGCGGCCGGTCGCGGCGGTCGTGGCGGTGGCCGCGGAGGCCGTGGCGGCGTGGACGAGGACGCGCTCTGGGCGGCTCTCCACCGTCAGGAGGACCGCGACCCGCGAGGCTACGTCATTCCCGCGAGCCAGCCCGACTTCCCGACGGCGACGCGCTTCGTGAACGCGCTGCGTGAGACCGGCATCGCCGTGCAACCGCGCCACACGCGACTTCTCGGTGGCCGGCAGGTCCTACCCGGCCGGCTCGTTCGTCGTGATGGCGGCGCAGGCTTTCCGGCCGCACGTCATCGACATGTTCGAGCCGCAGGACCATCCGGACAACTTCCCGTATCCGGGCGCGCCCCCCACGCCGCCGTACGACAGCGCCGGCTGGACGCTCGCGTTCCAGATGGGCGTGGAGTTCGACCGGGTGCTCGAGTCGTTCACCGGACCGTTCGAGCCGGTGACCGACTGGAACGTCGCGGCACCGGCCGGATCGGTGCCGCCCGTGGCGGGCGGGTGGGGCCTGTTGATGCAGCCGGCGCAGCTCGACACGTTCGCCGCGGCGAACCGCCTGCTGGCGGCCGGCCGTGAAGTGCACCGGCTGCCGTCAGGCGCCTTTGCCGTCCGCACACCAGCCGGCGGCGTGCCGGAGATCGCGGCGGCGGCCTCCGAGCGCGGCGTCAACTTCACGCCGCATGAAGGCGCCGCGCCGTCGGCAGGAACGCGGCTGACCCCGCCGCGCGTCGGACTCTGGGACCGGTACGGCGGATCGATGGACTCGGGCTGGGCGCGCTGGATCCTCGAACAGTTCGAGTTCCCGTTCCGGCGGGTGTATGCGCCAGAGCTCGACGCAGGGAATCTCAACGCCGCCTTTGACACGCTCATCTTCGTCGACGGCGGCATTCCCGGCGCTGGCGGCGGCCCCGGCGGCGGTGGGCGCGGCGGCGGCGGGCGTGGCGGAGCGGCGCCGGCGAGCATCCCCGCCGAGTATCAGGGTCAGCTCGGCGAGGTGACCGTGGCTGCCACGATCCCACAACTTCGGGCGTTCATGGAGGCCGGCGGCACGGTCATCGCAATCGGAGGGTCCGCATCGAACCTCGCGCAGCATCTGGGGCTGCCGATGGAGAACCACCTCGCCCAGGACGGACAGCCGCTCGCACGCACCGTGTTCTACGCGCCGTCGTCGGTACTTCGCGCGCGGGTGGATACGTCGCATCCGGTCGCCGCCGGGATGAAGGCCCAGACGGATTTCTTCTTCGACAACAGCCCCGTATGGCGGCTCGCGCCGGACGCGGCAAGTCGAGGTGTGCGGGCCATAGCCTGGTTCGACAGCCCGTCGCCGCTGCGGAGCGGCTGGGCGTGGGGACAGGCGTACCTGGACGCCGGCGTCATCGCGGCAGAGGCGCGGGTCGGTCGCGGCCGCGCGCTGCTCTTTGGGGCCGAGATTCTCCAGCGCGCTCAGCCGTATGGCACGTTCAAGCTGCTGTTCAACGGGGTCTATACCAAGTGACCTGAATCTGGGATCTGGAATCTGGGATCGGGATCTGGGATCTGCAATCTGAAAGCTGAGGCGACAGGAGCGGCCGGCTGCAGCCGGCCAGGGGAGAGGCTGCCGTGGCGAATCGACACATCACCGCTGGTATCTGTGTTCTCGCGCTCGGCGCGTCTGTGCTTGCCGCGCAGACCCGTGAGCCGGTCGATGCGGCCACCATCCTGAAGATCCGTGACGAGGGGCTCAACCGGTCGCAGGTGGGCGCGGTGTTCGACCAGTTCGTGGACGTGATCGGCCCGCGCCTGGCCGGATCGCCCGGTTACAACCGCGCGGCGGAATTCGCCCGGAAGACCATGGCGGACTGGGGTCTGTCGACTGCGCGGCTCGAGCCGTTCGAGTTCGGCCGCGGCTGGACGCTCGAGAAGTTCACGCTCGAGATGGTCGAGCCACGCTACATGCCGCTCACCGGATTCCCGGAAGCGTTCACGGCTTCGACGTCAGGCGAGATCGAGATTCCGGTGGTGGTGACCGCAGGCCAGTCGGCCGACGCCGTCGAGGCGATGGCGGGTCGCATCAAGGGTGCCGCCGTGATGACCCAGGGCGTGGTCGACAATTTCATCCGCGCCGATCGCGTGCAGCCCACCGAGGCGGCTGACCCGAGCGGGCGTCCGGAGGCCGGAAGAGGGCGGCGCCCGAGGCCGCCGGCGGACGAGGCGGACGAGGCGGGCGGGGCGCCGGCACGGGGCCGACCGATGCGCAGCGCATCACCACCGTGATCCGGTCGGCACCGGCCGCTGTCGAACTGCGCGCAAGCCGCGGCGAACACGGCACGCTGTTCGTGCAGGCCGGCCGCGGCGAGGATCCGCAGAATCCGGTCACCCGTGTCGCCGTGATCGCCGAGCACTACAACATGATCATGCGCCTCGTCGAGGCGGGCGTGCCGGTCACGCTTCGCGTGAACGTGCAGGGCCGATTCCACGACGATCGCAACTCGTACAACGTGCTGGCGGAAATCCCGGGAACGGACCCGTCGCTCCGCGACGAGGTGGTCATGCTCGGCGCCCACCTCGATTCCTGGCACACGGGCACGGGCGCCACGGATAACGCCGACGGTTCGGCCGTCGTCATGGAGGCGTTCCGCATCCTCAAGGCCATCGGTGTCCAGCCGAAGCGCACGCTGCGCGTGGCGCTCTGGGGTGCCGAGGAACAGGGACTGCTGGGTTCACGCGCCTGGGTTGAGAAGCATCTGGTGGGTGAGGCCAACGCCGCCGCCCGAGAGAAGCTGGCCGTCTACTTCAACATCGACCCTGGGAAGGGTCCCATTTACGGCTGGTACCTCGAGAACAACGCCGCCGTGCGGCCGATCTTCGACGCGTGGCTCGAGCCGTTCACCGACCTCGGCGCCCGCCGGAACGTGCCCCAGGGCATCGGCAGCACCGACCACCTGAACTTCATCCGAAACGGCGTGCTCGGGTTCAATCCCGTGCAGGACTACGTGGGCTACGACGTCCGCGAGCACCACACCCAGGTGGACACGGCCGAGCGGATCGACGAGGCCGACCTGAAGCAGGCGGCCGTCATCATGGCCTCGTTCGTCTGGCACGCCGCAGAGCGCCCGGAGCGCCTCCCACGCTAGGGGGACGGGTCTTGCTCGCGCAAGCGAGACCCGTCCCCCTCCTGTGCAAATCTCCCCCTTCCTTCTCGGTTGGCGCGTGCCTGCAAACCGCTTGAGCCGTTCTCGGCCGCCTACGCGGACGAAAACGGCTCTAACCAGGCGATTCTGTGGAAAACAGACCCGTCCCCCTACGTGAGGCGAGCCGAGACGAGTTCGCGGGCCTTGGCGAAGAGTGCGTCGATGCCGCTCGTGTCCTTGCCGCCGGCCTCGGCGAAGTCCGGGCGGCCGCCGCCGCGGCCGCCCACGAGCGGCGCGAGTTGCTTCACCAGATCGCCAGCCTTGATCGTGTCGGTCAGGTCTTTGGTCACCGACACGACCAGGTGCACCTTGTCCTGGTCCTCGGCGGCAATGACGACGACGCCGCGTCCGAGCCGGTCGCGGAGTGAGTCGGAGAGCGAGCGCAACGCACTCTTCTCGAGCCCGCTCACACGCCGAGCCACGAACTTCGCATCACCCATCGTCTGCACGTCGGCGTCGGCATCGCCGCGCGCACCGCCCCCGAGCGCGGCCTTCATCTTGAGTTGCTCGTTCTCGCGGGCGAGGCGCTTCGCCTCCGCTTGCAGCCTGGCAATGGCATCGGGGGCCTGGTCGCCGGGTACGCCGAGGGCGGCCAGCGCGCGGCCGAGCAGCGCGTCGCGCGCCTGCACGTGGGCCACGGCGCCTGCGCCCGTGAGCGCCTCGATCCGGCGCACGCCCGCGGCGACGCCAGACTCTTCGGTGATGACGAACGGACCGATGTCGCCCGTCGCCCGGACGTGGGTGCCGCCGCAGAGTTCCGTGCTGTACCCGGGAATCGAGACCACGCGAACGCGGTCGCCGTATTTCTCGCCGAAGAGCGCCGTCGCGCCGGCCTTGATGGCGTCTTCAGTGTTCCGGACTTCGGTGTCGACCCGCTCGTTGCGGTAGATCTCGGCGTTCACCGTGCGCTCGATCTCACGCTTCTCGTCCTCGGTGACCGCGGAAAAATGTGTGAAGTCGAACCGCAGCCGGTCCGGCGCCACGAGCGATCCGGCCTGCCGCACGTGAGATCCGAGCTTGCCGCGGAGCGCCGCATGCAGCAGGTGCGTGGCCGTGTGGTTGCGGCGGGTGGCGTCTCGTGTCGTCACGTCCACGCGCGCCGTCACGGCGTCGCCGGTGGCGAGGCGCCTCATGGCGGTCACCCGGTGCGCCCGGACCCCGCCTGGCCAGAGGCGGAACATGCCGACGACGCGGGCGACCTCGGTCCCGTCCGCAAAGAAGACGCCGACGTCCGACACCTGCCCTCCGGACTCGACGTAGAAGGGCGTCTCCTCGAGCACCGCGGACCCGGACTGGCCCGCGTCGAGCGCCTGCACTTCCTTCCCGTCGGCGTCGAAGACGGCGACCACGCGCGCGGTCGTCTCGGTCGTGTCGTAGCCCACGAACCGGTCCCCAAGCGCCTCGAGCGCCTGCCGGCTGGCGTCGTTCGCGAAGCTGATACCCGCGACCTTCCTGGTGTCGAACGCGCTTGCGGCTCTGGCGCGATCGCGCTGGGCCTCCATGGACGCGTCGTAGCCCTGGCGGTCGATCGAGAGGCCGCGCTGGCCGGCCAGGTCCTCGGCGAAGTCGAGCGGCACGCCGAGCGAGTCGTACAGCCGGAACAGCTCGTCGCCCGGCACGGTCGCGGCGCCTGCAGCCGCCACACGGTCGAGCAGCTCCTCGAGCCTGGGCAGCCCAGACGTCAACACCGCGTCGAACCGCTCTTCTTCGGCCTGCACGGTGCGGACTACGGCGTCGCGGTTACGCGCGAGCTCCGGGTAGGCACCGCCCATCTCGGCCACCACCGTGTCCACGAGGCCGAAGAGCACCGGCTCGGTGAACCCGAGCTTCTTGCCGTGGCGCATCGCGCGACGCATGATCTTCCGCAGCACGTATCCACGCCATTCGTTCGACGGCAGGACACCGTCGGCGATGAGGAAGGTCATCGCGCGCAGGTGGTCGGCGATGACACGCATCGACACGTCGGGATGGTCGATCGGGCCGATGGCGCCGGTGTAGCGCCGGCCCGCCCGGTTGCCAATGGCGGAGAGGATCGGCGTGAAGAGGTCCGTGTCGTAGTTGGACGTCTTGCCCTGGATGACGGCGGTGACCCGTTCGAGCCCCATGCCCGTATCGATCGAGGGGGCCGGCAGCGGCGTGAGCGTGCCTTGCGCGTCGCGATCGAATTCCATGAAGACGTTGTTCCAGACCTCCACGTAGCGCTCGCAGCTGCAGTCCACGCCTCGGCAGACCGGCTCCTGGCAGGGGACGTCCGGCCCCCGGTAGTAGTGAATCTCCGAGCAGCGGCCGCACGGGCCCGTCTCGCCCATCTGCCAGAAGTTCTCGGCGAGGCCAAGCTCGGCGATCCGCGCCGCAGGCACGAGGCGCTTCCACACCTCGCCCGCTTCGTCATCGCGCGGGATGCCGGCCTCGCCCTTGAAGATGGTCGGGTAGAGCCGGTCCGGCTCGAGGCCCCACACCGACGTCAGCAGCTCCCACGCGAACGGAATGGCGTCCTGCTTGAAGTAGTCGCCGAACGAGAAGTTGCCGAGCATCTCGAAGAACGTGTGATGGCGGAGCGACGGGCCGACGTTGTCGAGGTCGTTGTGCTTGCCGCTGACGCGCATGCACTTCTGCACGGTGGTCGCGCGCGCGTAGTCGCGACGTTCCTTGCCGAGGAAGAGGTCCTTGAACTGGTTCATCCCCGCGTTCGTGAAGAGCAGCGTGGGGTCGTCGGCTGGCACGAGCGACGAGGACGACACGATCCGATGGCCGGCGCGTGCGAAGTAGTCGAGGAAGCCCTGGCGTATCTCTTTGGCGGTCAGCACGACAGTGATCATAAGGGGTCCGGGCCGCCGGCGAGCAAGGCGGGGCCCTGGTGGACCAGGCAGAGGGTTGGCCCGGGCGCTCCGTCAGGTGCCGTCAGGTGCCGTCAGGTGCCGGGCGTGTCGGCGGCCTTCATCACCCGCGCGATGATGTCGGCCGGGAAGCCCCGGCGCAGGAGCTGCTGGAAGAGTCGTTTCCGGTCGGCCATGGTCAGGCGGCCGGCCGGCCGTTTCCGCGAGAGCACGGCCGCGGCGGCGGCAAGCTCGTCGTCTTCGTCGATCCCGGCGATGAGCGCTGCCGAAAGATCCGGGTCGATGCCGCGCGCGTCGAGCTCGCGCCGCAGGCGGTGCCGGCCGCGGCCCTTGATGCGGCTGCCGGTCCTGATGTGCGCAGCGGCGGCGCGGCGGTCGTCGGCGAGCCCGTCGCCGACGAGCGAGTCGAGCGCGCGGGTCGTCTCGTCGGGGGTGAAGCCGCGTGCGAGGAGGCGGGTGCGAAGCTCAGCCAGGGTGTACTCGCGCCGGCCGAGCAGCCGGAGGGCGGCGGCCCTGGCCGTGCCGGTCGGCGGCGAGCCGCCGGGCCGGCCGCGCGGGCGGCCCCGGTCACGACCCGAAGCGCTCAATCCTCACCGGCTCGGGCGGCGCGGCAATCGTGGCCGACGTCGGGCTGCCCGAGGTGATACCGCGAAGCCGCATCTTGAACTCCTCGACGTTGGTCACCGTGCGCAGGGCTTCTTCGAGCGTGACCATGCCGTCCTGATACAAGGTGAGGATAGCCTGATCGAAGCTCTGCATGCCGTACTGGCTGGCGCCGGACACGATCGCGTCGGCGATGAGCGAGGTCTTGTCCGGATCGGCGATACAGTCGCGGATGTACGCGGTGCTGATGAGGACTTCGGCCGCCAGCGCGCGCCCGTTGCCGTCGGCCCGCGGCAGCAGCCGCTGGGAAATGGCCGCTCGCAGCACGCGCGCGAGCTGCACCCGAATCTGGTTCTGCTGGTGCGGATTGAAGGCGCCAATGATCCGGTTGATCGTCTCCGGCGCGTCGAGCGTGTGCAGGGTCGAAAACACCAGGTGCCCGGTTTCCGCGGCGGTCAGCGCCGTTTCGATCGTCTCGGTGTCGCGCATCTCGCCGATGAGGATCACGTCCGGATCCTGGCGGAGCGCCGACCGCAGGCCCGAGGCGTACGACGGCGTGTCGAATCCGATCTCCCGCTGGGTGATGACCGACAGCTCGTCTTCGTGCACGAACTCGATCGGGTCTTCGATCGTCAGGATGTGCACCGGGCGCGTCCGGTTGATGAGGCTGACGATCGACGCGAGCGTCGTGCTCTTGCCGCTGCCCGTGACACCGGTGACGAGCACCAGCCCGCGCTGCTCCTCGGCGAGCGCGACGACCGACGGCGGAAGCCCGAGTGTCTCGAGCGAGGGGACGGTTGCGGGAATCAGGCGGAGCGAGAGCGCGATGGTCCCACGCTGCCGGAAGACGCTGGCCCGGCATCGGCCGACGCCGGGAGCCTGCCACGCGACGTCCACTTCGAGCTTCTCTCGCAACTGGTCCTGCCGGGCGGGCGGCAGCAGGCGTTCGGCGATGGCCTCGAGATCCCGGCCGCTCACCGCGGCGACCGAATCCCACCGTTCGAGCTTGCCACCGACGCGGATGAGCGGGCAGTGGCCGGCGCGCAGGTGAATGTCGGATGCGCCCTCTGCTCCTGCCGCCGCTACGAGTTCGTCAAAGGTCATCGCCCAGTCCTCGGCTACGGTTGGCCCCACACGGGCCTATCCGCGGTGGACTGTGCAAGATTGCTGCCGCCGAGCGACACCCCCGGGTATCTGTCGGGCAGTGGGCGCGGGGCGGGTGCGACCGGCTGGCCGTCAGCGGCCGGCGGCCGCGGCTACCGGTTTTGTGACCGGGATGTCGACGGGCGTGAGCCAGCCGTGCCGATCCGGCACTTCGCCCCGCACGTACTCGAAGAAGGCGCGCTGGAGGGCCTTGGTGACCGGGCCGGGCTTGCCGGCGCCCACCGTGATCTTGTCGACCGACCGGACGGGCGTCACTTCCACGGCCGTGCCGGCGAAGAACACTTCGTCGGCGAGATACAGCATCTCGCGGGGCATGTTCATTTCCCGGACCTTGAAGCCCAGGTCCTGCGCCAGGGTGACGATGCTGTCGCGCGTGATGCCGGGCAGGACGGATGCAGCCGTCGGCGGCGTGTAAAGCACCTCGTCACGTACGAGGAACACGTTCTGTCCGCTGCCCTCGCTCAGCCGGCCCTCGGTGTCGAGCGCGATGCCTTCGGCGTAGCCGTCGAGCACCGCCTCCATCTTGATGAGCCCCGAGTTGGCGTAGTTGGCGCTCGATTTGGCCATCGCCGGGAACGTGTTCGGCGCGCTGCGGTTCCACGAGCTCACGCAGACGTCGACGCCGTTCTCGAGGGCCTCGGCGCCGAGGTAGGCGCCCCACTCCCACACCATGATCGCGGCTTCCACCGGGCAGGGCAGCGGGTTGACGCTGAGCGCATGGTAGCCGCGGTAGATCAGCGGCCGGATGTAGCAGGCGGGGAGGCCGTTGGCCTTCACCGTGTCGACGACGGCCGTGGTGAGCGCGTCCTGTCCGAGCTCGTACTCCATGCGGTAGACGCGGGCCGAGTCGACGAGCCGCCGCATGTGCGCGTCGATGCGGAAGAACGCCGAGCCCGTCTTCGTCTTGTAGCAACGCGCGCCTTCGAACACGGCAGACCCGTAGTGGATGACGTGCGACGCCACGTGGATGTTGGCGTCCGCCCAATCGACGATCTTTCCATTCATCCAGACTTTGCCGGTGCCGCTGAAGGCCATGAGTCCCTCCAAGCAGGAAGAAACGCGAAAAGTACCGTAGAGATCCTATCAGTACGGTTTACTGGGTTTCACCACAAAACGGGCAGCGGGTGCCGCGGGCGGGAAGCGGTTTTCGACATTGCCAACAAAATCGTCCGGCGGTGAGCTCGGGCGTGGGCGTGCTGCTCTGCCCGGCGCGCCGTACCGGTGTGGGCCGGCGCGGCGACGCGACGGCGACGGCCGGCCGCGTGAGCACGTCGCGCCGTGCGCGAAGCAGATCCTGCAGCAGGTCGTCGGCCTGCTGGTATCGGTTGGCCACCTCGCCGGCGAGCGCGCGCATGACAATGGCCTCGATCGACGGCGGAATGGCCGGATTACGGCGGCGCGGCGGCTCGACGAGCTCGCCCCGGCGCAGCCGTTCCAGGTCGCCGGGGGCCGGCATCTCGTACGGCAGGTCGCCCGTGAGCATCTGGTACATCGTCACGCCGAGCGAGTAGATGTCGGAGGCGAAGACCGCCCGGCCCTCGAACTGTTCGGGGGCCATGTAGGGCGGACTGCCGATGACCGTCGTGCCATGCGCGGCGATCTCGAGAAAGCGCGACGTGCCGAAGTCGCCCACTTTCAGGAGCCCTTTCTCGGTGACGAAGACGTTGGCGGGGCGCAGGTCCCGGTGGATGACGCCCTGCCGGTGCGCGTGGTCCATGGCGTTGGTGATCTGGCAGATGTAGTCGAGGGCCGTCGGCAGGTCGAGCGCACCGCGCGCGGCGATCAGGCTCTCGAGCGTCTCACCTGGCACGTACTCCATCACGATGAAGAAGATGTTGTCCTGCTTCTCGGCCGTGATCACGGTGACCACGTTCGGGTGGTTGAGCGCGGCGAGCAGTCGAGGCTCGCGGAGCAGCTCGCCGAAATCCAGGTTCTGCCGGTGCGGCACCTTGAGGGCGACGCGCTTGTCGATCCACGTGTCTTCGGCCAGGTACACGGTGCCGAAGCCGCCGGAGCCGAGCGGTTCGATGATGCGGTACTTGCCGAGGGTCTGTCCGCGGAAGATCATTGCGTGGAGAGTATAACGTCTGCATCATAGGCGCATGCCGAGCTTCCCGCGCTGTTTCGTGCCGGGTGCGGCCCCGGGAAAAGTCGTGGCGGTGGGCGCCGACGAAGCGCACCATCTCGTGCACGTGCTGCGCCTCGAGCCGGGCGACAGCGTCGGGTTGTTCGATGGCATCGGCGGTGAATGGCTGGGCTTCGTGCACGCCGTCGCGCCGGCGGTCACCATCGAGGTGGTCGACGCCGCCTCGCCGGCGGCCGAGCCGCCCGTGCGTGTGACGCTCGCCGTGAGCCTGCTCAAGGGCGCGCAGATGGACACCGTCGTGCGTGAGGCCACCATGCTCGGCGTGTTCGCCATCGCCCCCATGACGTCGCAGCATGTGGCCATCGGGCGTCGGACCTGGCGGGGCGGCGAATCGGTTCAGCGCTGGCAGCGCGTGGCGGTCGCCTCGGCCCGGCAGTGCCGGAGAGCCGTCGTGCCGGTCATCGCGCCCGTCATGCCCTTCGAGTCCGTGCTCACCGAAACGGGTGCCGACGTGACGATCGTATGCGTCGAGCCCGGCCGGGCCGACGGGCCCCTCGTCGCGGCCGATGCGGGCCCTGCGCCGGCCTCGGCCCTCGTCATGGTGGGGCCCGAGGGCGGCTGGTCGGCGGGGGAGGCCGAGCGCGCGGCGGCTGAAGGCGCCCGGTTCATCCACCTCGGTCCGCGGACCCTGCGCGCCGAGGTCGTGCCGACGGTGGCGCTCAGCTGTCTATGGACCCAGTGGGGCTGGTAGCGGTCCAGTCGAAGCGCATCCCGACCCAGCCGTCTTCCGCGTCGCGGGACACTTCCCGCCACCCGGCCGTCGCGAGGGCCGCCGAGACGGCCGCGGCCTCATGCGACTCCACGCCGCTGGCAACGAGCGAGCT
Source organism: uncultured Acidobacteriota bacterium (assembly GCA_963752045.1). Lineage (GTDB taxonomy): Bacteria > Acidobacteriota > Vicinamibacteria > Vicinamibacterales > SCN-69-37 > DATKDF01. Next base: position 228,149 of record CAVVWN010000010.1, read on the forward strand.
GCCCTCGCGGCCGAGCGCCGCCAGCCTCGTCGCAGCACGCTCGAGCGTGGCCCCTGTCAGATTCGCGAGAATGACATCGTAGCCGCCCGGCCGCGGATCGAAAGCCGAGAGGTCGCACGCAACGAGTCGGACCGCGTCGCCGGTGCCGTTCCGCGCCAGGTTGTCCTCGGCCGAGCCAATTGCATCGGCGTCCCCGTCGATCGCATCGACCGCGGCCGCACCGAGCCGCCAGGCGGCCAGCGCGAGCACGCCGGACCCGGTGCCCACGTCGACGACCGACCGATGGTCGAGCGCAAGCTCCTGGAGCAGCGCGAGACACCGCCTGGTCGACGCGTGATGGCCTGTGCCGAATCCCATGGATGGATTGATGATGATGACGTGATCGACGCCCGCGGCTCGCGTGGCGGCGTCAGCCCGCCACGGCGGCGCGATCGCCAGACGGCCGACGATGACGGCGTCAATCGCCGCCTGGCTCCGTTCGGCCCATGCCTCATCGGCGACATCCACCGCCCGGACGGTTGCGCCGTCGGGGACATCGGTGACGTCGGCCAGCGCGGCGTCGCGGGCCTCGGCCGACGAGAAGAACGCGCGCCAGGTGTCTACCTGATCGTCGATTGCCGTGAGCACGTCGTGATCGAAGCTGGCCAGCAGTCGCTCGAGGCGAGGCTCGTCGGGGCGAGCCGCCCACGTGAACTCGATCGCTGGGTATCGGCGCACGGAAGTCCGGTCAGCCGAAGAGGTCTTTGACCTTCTCGAAGAAGGGCTTGTCGCGCCCGGCATCGACCGACGTGGCTTCGATGCGGTCCACGGCCATGGTCTTGCCCAGCTGGTCGACGAGCTTCTTCTGTTCCTTCGAGAGCTTGCGCGGCACGTCGACGACCAGCCGGACGTGGAAGGCGCCACGGCCGCGGCCCGAGACGTTCGGCATGCCTTTCGACTTGAACGTGAGCAGCGTGCCGCTCGAGGTGCCGGCCGAGACGTGCACGTCGAGCAGGCCGTCCGGACCGTCCACCTTGAACGTGCCGCCCATCGCCATCACGGGAAACGGCACGAGCGCCTCGACGAACAGGTCGTCCTCTTCACGGTGGAACACCGCATGCGGCTTGACGTGGATGACGACGTAGAGATCGCCGGGCGGGCCGCCGACCGATCCGTGCTCGCCCTCTCCGTGCAGGCGCAGCCGCTGTCCGTCGGCGATGCCGGCCGGGATGCGGACGGTCACGCGCCGGTCGCGCGTCTGGCGTCCGGTGCCTCGGCAGGCCGGACAGGGATTGCGAATCACCTGGCCGGAGCCACCGCACTGGCCGCACGTGCGGGCGACGACGAGGAAGCCCTGCTGGTATCGCAGCTGGCCGGCGCCACGGCATTGCGGGCAGGTCTCGCGGGAGCTGCCCGGCGCCGATCCGGACCCCGAGCAGGTGTCGCAGTGTTCTTCGCGCGGAATCTGGATGGTGGTCTCGGCGCCGTTGTACGAATCCTCGAAGGGGATCTCGAGGTCGAAGCGCAGGTCGGCGCCCCGCGTCGGGCCGCCGCGCCGCCGGCCGCCGCCGCCGAAGCCGAAGATGTCGCCGAGGATGTCCGAGAAGTCCGCGAAGATATCGGGGTTGAAGCCCGGACCGGCGCCCGGGCCGGCGCCGGTCACGCCGGCGTGGCCAAACCGATCGTAGCGGGCGCGCTTCTCCGCGTCGCCCAGCACCGAATAGGCCTCGGCCGCCTCCTTGAACCGCTCTTCAGCCGTCTGGTCGCCGGGATTGCGATCGGGATGGTACTGGAGCGCCAGCCTGCGGTAGGCCTTCTTGATCTCCGATTCGCCCGCATCGCGCTCGATGCCGAGCACCTCGTAGTAGTCGCGCCGACTCACGCCTTGGCCACCCGAACCATCGCCGCCCGCAGCAGGCGGTCGCCGAGCCGATAGCCGCGCCGCACCTCGCCGATGATCTCGCCGTCGGGCCGGCCCTCGGCCGGCTCGTAGACGACGGCCTCGTGCCAGTTGGGATCGAACGGCTGGTCGGTGACTTCGAGCGGCTCGACGCCGCGTCGGCGCAGCACGTCCAGCACCTGCCGGTGGATGAGCTCGACGCCGTCCCGGAAGGCCGTGAGTCCCGGTTCCTCGCCCCCTGCCGCCCCATCCTCCGGCGCGGCCGCAGCGGCCGTCAGTGCCCGCTCCAGATCGTCGACGACGGGCAGCAGGTCGCGGATGAGGTCGGCCGCGGCCGCCTCGCGGACCTCACGGCGTTCGCGCTCGGTTCGCTTGCGGTAGTTGTCGAACTCGGCCGCCGTGCGAAGGAGCCGGTCCTTGAGCTCGTCACGCTCGCGCGTGAGGGCGTCGGTTGCGGGGGCGTCGGCCGGTGCCGGGTCCTGGTCCGGCGTTTCCGGCTCGTCGCCGGCCGTCTGATCTTCGGCGTCAGGGTGTCTGGTTGTCACGGTGTGCGGTTCCTACTGGCCTTCGAGCACCCGCGTCATCACGCGTGAGACGCCGTCGACCGCCGAGATGGCGCGTTCGTACCGCATCCGGCGCGGGCCGATGACGCCGACCGTGCCGGCGCGCCGGCCGTCGTGGAAGGTCGAGGCGACGATGCTGAAGGGATGGAATTGTGGCGAGCCATGCTCCGACCCGATGACCACCGTCAGGCCGTTGGCTTCGATGTAATCGGTGAGCAGCTCCACGAGCTGGTGCTTCTCCTCGATCATGCGGAAGAGCGCGCGGAGCGTCTCGAGCGTGCGCGTCCGGTCGGCGGTGTTGCCGACGAGGTCGTCGAACAGGAACGAGGCGCCCTGGACGTGCAGCGTCTCGCCCGGCGTGATCTCCGACAGGCCCGATCGGGCAAGCCGGAGCGCGCGCGCAAACAGCGCGTCGTACAGAATCCGTTCCTGCTTCAGTCGTTCGACAATGGCGGAGCGCACTTCCTCGATCGACAGTCCGGAAAACTCGCGGTTGATGTAGTTGGCCGCGGCCATGAGCGCCGTCGGATCGGGCTTCTCGTCCGTGTCGATGACCTTGTGCGTCACCTGCCCGCCGGTGGCCACCACCACGACGAGCACACGCCGGTCGTCGATGGCGACGAAGTCGATGTGCCTGAGCTCGACGGCGGCGTCGGCCTGGGCCAGCACGAACGCCACCTGGTGTGAGGCATGCGACAGCACCTGCGAGGCGTCCTCGAGGACGTCGCCCACCGTGCCGGCCCGCCGCAGCCGCGCTTCGACCTCGCGCGACGTCCGCCCGCGGCGCCGGGATTCGAGCAGCCAGTCCACGTACAACCGGTAGCCCGAATCGGTCGGCACACGGCCGGCCGAGGTGTGGGGTTGGGTCACCAGCCCGAGCTCGTCGAGATGCGCGAGGATGTTGCGCACCGTCGCCGCCGACAGCCCGAGCGCGCTGTGCTCGGCCAGCCAGGCCGAAGACACCGGTTCGCCCTGCTCGATGTACTCCGAGACCAGTTGCGCCAGAATGCGGCGCTGTCGCTCTACAAGGCCGGTTGCCATGGGCTGATTAGCACTCTCACCACGAGAGTGCTAACACCAGAGTATAACAAACCCCTGAGGGCAGGGCCGTCAGGCCGGCTGCGGGCCGGTCCCTCCGGCCGCGGCCTGCGCGGTGCGGCCGAGCACCTCTTCGTAGTACGCCTCGTACATCGGCACGACCGCGCCGCTGCAGAAATCGGTGCGGACCCGCATGCAGGCGGCCTCGCCGATCCGCCGGCGCAACTCGCGATCGAGGAGCACGCGCACCGACCGCTCGGCCATGGCGTCGACGTCGCCAGGCAGGCACAGGAATCCCGTGACCCCATCGTCGATGATCTCGGGAAGGCCGCCCACGCGCGCCGCCACGACAGGCACTTCGCAGGCCATCGCCTCGAGCGCCGCCATGCCGAAACTCTCCTGGGCCGAGGGCAGCAGGAACAGGTCGGCCACCGACAGCCACGACACCAGGTCGAGCTGCTCGCCGAGGAACTCGACCGACTCGCCGAAACCCTCGTCGGCGGCTCGGCGCTCGAGCGATGCGCGGTCGGGGCCGTCGCCGATGAGCACGAGCTTGGCGCGCACGTGCTGGCGGATCCGGCCGAAGACGTCGAGCACGCGCCCCACCTGCTTGACCGGCCGGAAATTCGAGATGTGCACGACGAGCGCGTCCCAGTCGCCGACGCGCCAGCTGTCGCGCGTCGCGCTGTCGGGCTGGCGCCGGAAGTCCGTGCAGTCGAGAAAGTTCGGGATGACGCGAATGTCGCGTTGGATGCCGAGCCCGCGGACGGTGTCGGCCTTGAGGCTCTTCGAGACGGCCGTGACGCCGTGCGACTGCTCGATCGAAAACGCGACGACGCCCGCATAGGACGGGTCGCTGCCGACGAGCGTGATGTCGGTGCCATGGAGCGTCGTCACCGTGCACGGCGCCGCGATGCTGTCGCTCGACGCGAGGATCTGGTGGGCGAGGTAGGCGGCCGTCGCATGCGGCACGGCGTAGTGGGCGTGAATGATGTCGAGCCGGCGTTCGTGGGCCACCCGGCGCAGCGTGTTGGCGAGCGCGAGGAGGTACTGCGGCTCGCGAAAGAGCGGATACTCCGGCGCGAGCACGCGCTCGAACGACAGACCCCGGACGGCGCGCCACCGAAACGGCAACTCGCTGCTGATGAGGTGCACCTCGTGGCCGCGAACCGCCAGGGCGTGGGCGAGCTCGGTGGCGACGACGCCGCTTCCGCCCACCGACGCATAGCAGACCATCCCGATCTTCATGACAGATCCTTCAGAAGCGACGGGCGTTCGACCGGCTGCCGGACGACGACGCCCTCGGCGAAGGCCACGCCGGCCAGGGCGCCGAACTGTGCGTCGCGACTCTCGATGAGCTGGCGGAAGGTCGGCGAGGTGAGGCGGGTCGCTGCCGCCTCCGGTCCGCTCGGCGCGAACTGACTGCGGTAGCAGGCGAGCGCGGCACGCTTGCGTTCGTAGAAGAGCGACACGTCGACGACGAAGGAGGGCGGCGCGCCGTCGTTGATGAAGTAGTAACAGACCCAGTCGGGCCGCCACGGGGCACGTCCGGTGTCGAACCGCGCGAGGCCGCTCTTGAACACGCACTCGTCGAGCACGTGGCTTGCCGCCCGATGGTCCGGGTGCCGATCCTGCCAGTACGGAATGGCAATCGCACGGGGCCGGTGGAGGCGGATGAGGTTCACGGCCGATCGGATGATCTCGGGCGTCGGCCGGATGGCGCCGTCCGGCCATCGCAGGTTCTCACGCCAGGCGGCGCCCAGCTCGCGCGCGGCCTCCTCGGCCTCGGCGCACCGGATGTCGGGCGTGCCGTTCGTTCCGAGCTCGCCGGCCGTGAGGTCGCAGAGCCCGACAGTCCGGCCGGCGGCCGTCTCGCGCGCGATGGTGCCGCCGAGGCCGAGCTCGATGTCGTCCGGGTGGGGGCCGAAGACGAGCAGGTCGATCGACATGGCTCCGTTCACGGTACGACCACGTAGTGCCGGCCTCCATCGGCCGGGAGCGTTTCGATGAGCTCGTCGACCAGGCCCGGGCCGTAGTGATTGATGACGGCGGCCACGCCGAGGGCGCGGTCCTGGGGCTGGCCGTCGGGGAAACTGAGCGTCCGCGCGTGGTGGAACTGGCGCCGGAGCGTCTCGTCGCGGCGCTTGGCGGCGCGCACGGCCTTGCGGTGCAGGCCGTCGAGCGCGTGACGCAGGCGGGTCAGCGTGGTGTCGGCGGCGCCCGACAGTGTCGGGTCCACTGCTGCAACCGCAGACTTCACGCGCGACATCCCATCGGCGATCGCCTGGGCGGCCGCGTCAATTGCCGGCCCCACCTCGGGCGCCAACACCCGTTCGACCAGCCGGTTGAGCACCGATTCGTCCGTGACGCCAAGGTCCTCGAAGGCAACGCCGTACCGATCGAGAAACCGAGCCGTGGCCGGATCGATGAGCGTGGCGCTCGCGCGCGCGGCAAACAGGGGCCGTTCGACGCCAAACGCGGCGTACACGCCGCCGAACTGCGCCTGATAGGCCAGCTCGCCCGGGCCGGCCACGTAACAGATCGTGGGGAAGATCGCGTCCTGGACGACCGGGCGCAGCATCACGTTGGGGCTGAACCGCTCGGGGTGCCGGGTGGCCTCCTGCCGGAGGTCCTCCGGCTGGCGCGTCTCGCCGTCGATCCGGAACGCGTCGCCGACGTAGCGGATGGGATGCCGGCCCGTCTCGTTGAGATAGAAGAGCGCCGTGGCCTGCTCGGCGGGCACGACCTGCGGGGGCAGCCCCCGCGCGCGAAGGACATCGGCCTGGGCGCGCACCTCGCCGGCCGTCCGCTCCGGCGCGGCAAGCTCCCTGGCGAACAGATCCGCCACGAGCGGTTTGGCTGCCGGGTCCGCACCGTCGAAGACCACAAGGCCGTGCCGGCCGAGCAGATCGTCAAGCCAGCCGGCGAGCGCCGTGCCGGGATTCGATCCGGGACGGTAGTGGCGGGTGAGTCCGGCGATGAGGTCTCGGGTCCACGCGGTGCGGGGCAGACAGGCCTCGAGCTCGCCGACCGTGTGTGCGATCCGGTCGTCGAAGACGAGCGAGCCGACGGCCCGGACGCCGGCGCCGTCGGGGTCCGGCGCGGCAACCCGTCGAACGGCCATGTCCGTGTCCAGCACGATCGTCGATCGGACCTCGGCCCAGTCATGGTCCTCCGACGCGATCCAGAACACGGGGACGACCGGTGCGCCATGGGTCGTGCCGGCGCGCCGGGCCAACTGGATGGTGGTGATGGCCTTGAGGAGGGTGTAGAGCGGGCCGCCGAAGAGTCCCGCCTGCTGGCCGGTGATGACGGCCACCGATGCCGGCTCGGCCAGGCGTGCGGCACCGGCCTGCGCCTCGGCCGGCGCCCCGCGACGGGCCAGCTGCGTGGTGACGACGGCGGCCGTGCGCGCGCGGTCGTACGGGGCGGCCGCGACGCGCGCGATTGCGTCAGTCCAGGCGCCGGGCTCGCGCGGATTCCCGGCGAAGAATTCGGCGACCGTGCCGAAGTCGTACTCGTAGGCTGCCGCGAGCGGCTTTACCCAGGGCAGGCGCCTGATATCCAGTCGGTCTCGGATGATCTGGGGAGGGGAGACGGCGTCGGGATCGGGCGGCACTCCGCCAAATCTACTACAGGGGAGACGTGCTACGATTCCTCGGATCGGGAAGGAGCCAGAACGCTGTCCTTGGACGAGTTCCCAACGCGTCACGGCGAGGGGCCTGACTACGAGCCGGAGTCCCGGCACGGTCTGATTATCGGGGTCGTGGTCGCCAGTGCGATCCTCGCGCTCGCCGGGCTTTACTTCTACGGTTTCAGCCGCACCAACCAGGCGCCAGATCAGGTGTCCGCGCCGACGCCAGCGGCAACCGACACGGAAGTCGCTGTCGAACCGGCGGTGCCGGCCGCGACCGACGCGGGCGTCGCCGGCACGGATGAAGGGCGCGTCGACGAGCGCCGGGACGTGGCGACACCACCCGACGTGGTGCTCGCCGAGCCCGAGCCGCCGGCGCCTGCGCCCGTCGGACAGCTGGTGGTTCGATCGAATCCGACCGGCGCGCTCGTCACTGTTGACGGGACGATGGTGGGCACGACACCGGTGACCGTGGACGATCTGGCGTTCGGCACGCACGACGTGCAGGTGGCGCGGCCGGGCTTCGTGCCGGCGCGCGAGCAGGTCGACCTGGCTGAAGCGTCGCCGTCGCGCACGGTCAACGTGACGCTCAGGGCCGGAGCGGAAACCGAGGCGCCTCGAGCCGGGCCGGCCGTCGGAGCGCTCGACGTGGACTCGAGGCCGCGCGGCGCCACGGTGCGCGTCGACGGTCGCCGCGCGGGCGTCACGCCGCTCCGCCTGGCATCGCTCGCAGTCGGGACGCACGTGGTCGAGCTCGAGCTTTCCGGGTACCGCGTGGTCCGGGCCGAAGTCACCGTGGAGCGGGGACGGTCGTCGCGGCTGGCCGTGACGCTCGAGCCGAGCGGATCGTAGTCGTCAGGCAGGGGAACGGTGGGAATGGACGCAGTTCTGGCTCTTGAAAACGGCAGCTGGTGGCAGGGCAAGAGCGTCGGCGCGCTCGGCGAGGCCGGCGGCGAAGTGGTGTTCAACACGAGCATGACCGGCTACCAGGAAGTGCTCACCGACCCGTCCTACGCCGGGCAGATCGTGACCATGACGTGCCCCGAGATCGGCAACTACGGCGTGGCCGACGAGGACGTGGAATCTCGCGGTCCCCAGGTGGCCGGCTTCGTCGTCCGCAGCGAATCGCCCGTCGCCAGCAACTGGCGAGCGGACGGCACGCTTGGCGACTACCTCGCCCGGCACGGGATCGTGGCCATCTCGGACATCGACACGCGGGCGCTCACGCGGCTGCTGCGGTCGGCCGGCGTCATGCGCGGCGTGATTGCCACGGGCCGGCACGATCCGGATGAGCTGGTCGACCGGGCCCGCGCGCTGCCGAAGATGGAAGGCGCCGACCTGGTTGGCGGCGTGACCTGTGCGGAACCGTTCGACTACGTCCCGACCGGTGATGACGAGGGCTTCGTCGTGGCGCCCGGGCGGCGCGCGTCGCGCCCGCTTCGCATCGCGGCCTACGACTTCGGGATGAAGTGGAACATCCTGCGCCGGTTCGCGGCCCACGGCTGTGACGTGCGGGTGTTTCCGGCGACCGCGCCGGCGTCCGACCTGCTGGCCATGCGCCCGGACGGCGTGTTCCTCAGCAACGGGCCGGGCGACCCGGCCGCGCTCGACTACGCGATCGCCAATGCGAGGACGCTCGTCGACAGCGACCTGCCGGTGTTCGGCATCTGCCTGGGGCACCAGATTCTGGGGCTCGCGATGGGCGCGCGCACGTTCAAGCTGAAGTTCGGCCACCGCGGCGCGAACCACCCGGTGAAGGATCTCAGCACCGGCCAGGTGGAAATCACGTCGCAGAACCACGGGTTTGCCGTCGATCCCGACTCGCTGCCGCACGACGTCGAGGTCACGCACCTGAACCTGTACGACGGCACGGTCGAGGGCCTGCGTCACGTCAGCCGGCCGGTGTTTTCCGTGCAGTATCACCCCGAGGCGTCGCCCGGCCCGCACGACGCGGATTATCTGTTCGCCCGCTTCCTCGACGCGATGGAGCGCCGCGCGTAGCCGCCATGCCGCGACGCACCGACATCAGCAAGGTCCTCGTCATCGGCTCCGGCCCGATCGTCATCGGCCAGGCCTGCGAGTTCGACTACTCGGGCACGCAGGCCTGCAAGGCGCTCCGGAGCGAAGGGCTCGAGGTCGTCCTCGTCAACAGCAATCCGGCGACGATCATGACCGATCCCGAGATCGCCGATCGCACCTACGTCGAGCCGCTCACCGTCGAGGCCGTCGAGCCGATCATCGCGCGCGAGAAGCCCGGACGCGCTGCTGCCGACCGTCGGCGGCCAGACGGCGCTCAACCTGGCGGTGGCGCTCGCCGAAGCCGGCGTGCTCGACCGCCACGGCGTCCAGCTCATCGGCGCCTCGATCGCGGCGATCAAGGTGGCCGAGGACCGGCTGAAGTTCAAGGACGCGATGCGCTCGATCGACGTGGCCGTGCCCGACAGCGTCTACGCACGGTCGATCGAGCAGGCACTCGAGGCCGCCGACAAACTCGGGTTTCCGCTCATCATCCGGCCGTCGTTCACGCTTGGCGGCGTCGGCGGCGGCATCGCCTACAACATCGAGGAGTTCCGCGAGCTCGCCGAGCGCGGCCTCGGCCTGAGCCCCGTGCACGAGATTCTGGTCGAGGAGTCGGTCATCGGCTGGAAGGAGTTCGAGCTCGAGGTGATGCGCGACGGCGCCGACAACTTCGTCGTCATCTGCTCGATCGAGAACATCGACCCGATGGGCGTGCACACCGGCGACAGCATCACCGTGGCGCCGGCGCTGACCCTGACCGACAAGGAGTACCAGCGCATGCGCGACGCGGCGCGCCGGATCATCCGGCGCGTCGGCGTCGAGACGGGCGGGTCGAACATCCAGTTCGCCATCAACCCGGACGACGGCCGGATGGTGGCCATCGAGATGAACCCGCGCGTGTCGCGGTCGTCGGCGCTCGCCTCGAAGGCCACGGGCTTTCCGATCGCGAAGATCGCGGCCAAGCTCGCGCTCGGCTACCGCCTCGACGAGATCCCCAACGACATCACGCGGCTGACGCCGGCCTCGTTCGAGCCGACCATCGACTACGTCGTCGTGAAGGTGCCGCGGTGGGCGTTCGAGAAGTTCCCGCAGGCCGACCGCACGCTGACGACGCAGATGAAGTCGGTCGGCGAGGCGATGGCCATCGGCCGCACGTTCAAGGAAGCGTTCCTCAAGGCGTTCCGCTCGCTCGAGCTCGGTTCGAACTCGCAGATCATCGGCCAGACCGGCGCGGCCGAAGACGACGTGGCCTTGCAGCAGGCGCTCGGGATCCCGACCGATCGCCGCATGTGGGCGGTGTTCCGGGCGCTCGCGCGCGGCTGGTCGATCGAGGAGATTCACCGGCTGACCCGCATCGACCGGTGGTTCCTCACGCAGTTCCAGCAACTGGTGGAGCTCGGGCGCTCGGCCGAAGCGGTGGGGCCCCGGGATCTGTCCGACGGGCTCCTGCGCGAGCTCAAGCGCGCGGGGTTCGCCGACGCGGACATCGGGCGGCTCGTGGGCCTCGACGAAGACAGCGTCCGGGCCCGCCGGCTCGAGGCCGGGATCGTGCCGGCCTACAAGCGCATCGACACCTGCGCGGCCGAGTTCGAGTCGTTCACGCCCTACATGTACGGCACGTTCGAACGCGAGTGCGAGGCGGAGCCCACCGCGCCGCAACAAGGTCGTCATTCTCGGCAGCGGCCCGAACCGCATCGGCCAGGGGATCGAGTTCGACTACTGCTGCTGTCACGCGGCGTTCGCGCTGCGCGACGAGGGCTACGAGACGGTGATGGTCAACTGCAATCCGGAGACCGTCTCGACCGACTACGACACGGTGGACCGGCTGTACTTCGAGCCGCTGACGTTCGAGGACGTGATGGCCATCATCGCGCGCGAGAAGACCGCCGGGGGCGACGTCGCGTGCGTCGTGCAGTTCGGCGGCCAGACGCCGCTCAAGCTCGCGCTGCGCCTGCAGGCGGCCGGCGTGCGCATTCTCGGCACGTCGCCCGATTCGATCGACCTCGCCGAGGATCGCGAGCGTTTCTCGAAGCTGCTCTGGGAGCTCGGCATCCCGCAGGCGCCGGCCGGCATCGCCACGTCCGCCGACGAGGCCCGCGACGTGGCGACCGACGATCGGGTTCCCGGTGGTCGTCCGTCCGTCGTACGTGCTCGGCGGCCGCGCGATGGCGATCGTGTACGACACGGCCGCGCTCGACCGCTACATGCGGCACGCGGTGCAGGCCTCCGCCGGAGCATCCGATCCTGATCGACAAGTTCCTCGAGGACGCCACCGAGATCGACGTGGACGCGCTCGCCGACGCCTCGGGCGCCGTGGTCATCGGCGGCATCATGGAGCACATCGAGCAGGCCGGCATCCACTCGGGCGACAGCTCCTGCGTCGTGCCGCCGTTCAAGCTCGACGCCAGGCACCTGGCCACCATTCGCGACTACACGCGCCGCATCGCCCGCGCCCTCGACGTCGTCGGCCTGATGAACGCGCAGTTCGCCATCAAGGACGACGTGGTGTACGTGCTCGAGGTGAATCCGCGCGCGTCGCGCACCGTGCCGTATCTGTCGAAGGCCACCGGCGTGCCGCTGGCCAAGGTCGCGGCGCGGCTCATGATCGGGCGCACGCTGGCCGACGAGGGGCTCGCCGACGAGCTTCACGTGCCCGGGTACTTCGTCAAGACGCCGGTGTTCCCGTTCGTGCGGTTCCCCGGCGTGGACACGCTGCTCGGGCCGGAGATGAAGTCGACCGGCGAGGTCATGGGCGGTGCCGACACGTTCGGATCGGCGTTCGCCAAGGCGTACATGGGCGCCGGCCAGCAGCTGCCGCAGGGCGGCACCGCGTTCATCAGCGTGAACAATCAGGACAAGGCCGAGCGTGCTGCCGATCGCGCGGGAGCTGGCGGCGCTCGGGTTTTCGATCGTCGCCACGCGCGGCACGGCCGCGTACCTGCGCGCGCACGGCCTCGAGGCCGACATCGTCTTCAAGGTGAACGAAGGGCGGCCGCACGTCGGCGACGAGCTGCTCAACCGGCGCATCGCGCTCGTCATCAACACGCCGCTCGGCCGCGAGTCGTTCTTCGACGACCGCACCGTGCGCAGCATCGCCATGATGCAGGGCGTGCCGTCCATCACGACGCTCACCGGCGCGGCGGCGGCCGTCGCCGCCATCGGCGCCCTCAGGTCCGAGGGCCTCAGCGTGAAGTCGCTGCAGGAGTACCACGCCGAAGTGGCCGCGCGCGCCACGGCCCGGCCGGCCGACCGGGCCTGAACGTACGACGGGCCGGCAGGAGCCGGCCCGTCAGCACATGGTCGTGAACGCCGGCCGAAGCCGGCCGCGCCGTCTGGCGTCAGTTCCCCAGCAGCTTGAATCCTACGAGGAAGCTCCAGCCGCGGTTGTAGGCCTCGATGGGCCGGTCGCTGAGGTCGCGCGTGCCCCAGACGTAACGCGCGCTCACGACGAGCTGCTGGTACTCGACGCCGCCGCCAGCCAGCACGCCGTGTTCCCAGCCGGCAATGTCCGCATCGAGGTCCTCGAAGATCGGCAGGCCCGACTGGCTGGCATCCAGCTTGAAGCTGAACGTGCCGCCGCCCATCGCGAAGATGCGCAGGTCGCCGGGACCGAACGTGAGCCGGGCCGCGACGGGGATCTCGAGGTAGTCGACCGTGATCTCCGTCACGCCGTCGAGCTTCATGCCCTTCCTGGCCCAGTTGGCCTCGACCACGCCGCCAAACAGGCCGCGCCCGCCGAGCAGCAGGAACACACCGCCCGAGCCGCCCCAGATGTTCTGGGTGTCGACCTGAGGCTCTTCGAACTTGAACGTGGAGTAAGTGGCGCCGCCGTGGACGCCGAATGCCTGCGCACGGGCTGCCGCTGGCAGTACGAGCATGCTCGCAAGCACGATGGCAGCCGGCAGAGTAGTTCGCAACCGTAAGGTCATGATGCGCTCGTATCCTTTCGCAGGCGCCCGGGCGAAACCGACGACCATGACCGGGCGCGAATCTCCACATGATAGCGGAGGATGCCGGTTACATGTTCAGCTCTGTATCACTTTGGCAACAACCTGCAGGTGTGACTCGGTGAGGCCGTCCATCTCGAACATGGAGACCCCCGACGCTCCAGCCTCGATCGCCGCGCGAAGGGCCTCTGAGAGCGTGTCAGCCGGGAGGTCTGGCAGGTAGAGCCCGGCGTAGAGCCGGCGGCCTGGCGCCGCGTCGCGCAGGCCCTCGCGGATCGATCGGCCGATCCAGTCGAGGCCTTCGTTGTAGAAGCCGTGGTAGAGCATCGGAAACACGGCGTCGAGCGGCCACTCGTCCCAGGCCTGGCGCACGAGCCGCCGCGCGATGGCCGGCGTCGGGAAGACGGCCGCGGTGATCGGCTTGCCGCGCGCGTGGACGGCCGCGGCAAGCTCGGTCACAAGCTCCGTGACGCCACGCCACCTGAACGCGCGCCACGCCTCGTCGGCCGACGGGTCGTCGAGGGAGGCCGGGTCGCGGCCCGTCTCGCCGGCAAACGTCTCGCGACAGGTCGTGCAGTAGCAGAAGTCGAACTCGGCCATCTCGTGGTCCTGCACGAGGCCGTACTTCGGCCAGAGGCCCACCGGCAGGATGACGTCGCAATGCCGGATGTAGTCGAGGTGCACGCCGTCGACGTCAGGGTTCCGCGCGAGCTCGTCGATCTCGGCGCGCAGGTACGCGCGGACCTCGGGCCTGGTGGGGCAGAGCCACTGGTAGTAGCCCACGTAGGGCGGCGTCGTGAGGCTCGACTCGCCGTTGCGGCTCACCGTGAACCAGTCCGGATGGGACGCCTTGGCGATGCGGTCGCCGCTGCGATTGAGCGTCCACGTCCAGCGATGGAAGCCCAGCCCGGCCGCGCGAGCCGCCTCGGAGAGGGTCGCGATCGGTCCGCCCGACACCAGCACGCCTTCGATGCCGGCGTCCCTGATCCGCGCAAACCGCTCGCGCCACTGGTCGGGCGTGCGGTTGGCGCTGCCGTGCACCCACGTCCACGTCTTCGGCAGGCCGAAGGCGGGAGCTTCGTCGGCGGTCTCGCCGGGGGGCAGCGGTCCCGCGCACGCCCACTCGAGGCCGGCGATGGTGGCCGCCGTGGCGGCCAGGAACTCGCGTCGCGTCGGGCTCATGCGATCAGCGCCTCCCGCGCTCTTGCCGGCCGCTCCGGCCTCGACCGGCGACGTCGTCGCTGAAGGTGACGAAGCCCCAGTGCTCGGGCCGGTGCATGTCGATGGCGCCCTGCGGCGTCCAGACCCAGTTGTGCTCGGCCAGGGGCTTGCCGGTGGCTGGATCGCGCCGCTTGACGTAGCGGCCGTCCTCGATGGTCACGTCCCAGTCGACGCGGGAGAAGTTCACGCGCCAGGTTTCGCCGCCGCGCGGGCCCCGGCGGCCGGGCGCGGCCTCGGCAAGCGCGGCCCACGGCATGGCCAGCTCGACGCTCCAGCCGCGGTCGATGTCGGACGGATCGTTCAGCGTGCCGTCGACCGCGACGGCTGAACGAAGACCGGCGATGTCCCATCCGTGGAGCGCCGGTCCGCCGTCGCGGTACGGTCGGACGAGGAACAAGTCCCAGACAGTGCCACGAGCGTTGATCTCGAGCTCGTAGTACGCGTTCCGATCCCCGTCCGGGTCGATGAAGATCTCGAAGTCGTCGTCCTGGAAGATGACCGCGTCGCGCTCGGTGAGCGTGGCCCAGACGTGCGGTTCCTCGAGGATGGCGGCCACATACAAGTGGTGGTCGTCCCAGGCGAGCTTCATGCGCGTCCGCAGCGGCGGGGCCGGGCGCGTGTGGCCTTCGATGTCGACGAACGGCTCGCTCCACGGGACGCCTTGCCAGGCGGCGTCGCCAAGCGCGCCGTCAATCACGGGTGGCTGCGCTACGCGAAGGCAGGTGTAGCTTCGGGGAGTGTCGCCGGCCGACTGCCCGGCCGGCGGGCCGCCGGAGCCCGCGGCGATCCAGGCGGCCACGGCAATTGGCCAGGCGCGGCTCATCCATCCAGGCGGCATGCGACCGTCAGGCTACCATCGGACGCCGCATGCCCGCACGTTCCTGGCTTGCCCCGCACGCACCGGACACGTCGCGCGGTAGTACGATGATCGCGATGTTCCGCATCAACGACTCGATCGTCGTCGGCGAGCGCGAAATCGAAGAACGGTTCGTGCGCGCGTCCGGGCCTGGCGGGCAGAACGTGAACAAGGTGGCCACGGCGGTCGAATTGCGGTTCGACGTGCCGGCTTCCTCGCTGCCCGAGCCGGTCAAGCGCCGCCTCGCGGCGATCGCCGGCACCCGCATGACCTCGGAAGGCGTGCTCGTGATCGAGGCTCGCGAGCATCGCACGCAGGGCCGGAACCGGGCGGCCGCGCGCGAGCGCCTCGTGGAGATCCTCACGGCGGCCGCCCGCCGGCCGAAGCGCAGGCGGCCGACCCGGCCAACGGCGGCCTCGCGCGAGAAGCGTCTTGACGAGAAGAAGCGCCGGGCCCGCATCAAGGCCGGCCGGCGTCCGGGCGACGACTGAGCGATCGAGCGACCGAGCGCCGGGTCTCAGCGCAAACGGACGTTGCCCTTCCACCAGTCGTCGTCGGCCGCGGTTGCGGGTCCCATCCGGCCCTTGACCGACTCGAGCAGCTCGCGCGCGTCGTACAACTGGCCGCGAACCATGACCCGTGCGACGTTGCGGGTGTTGCGGATGTCGTCGATGGGGTTTCCGTCCACGATGAAGAGGTCGGCGAGCTTGCCGGCCTCAATCGAGCCAAGCTCGTCGCCCATCCGCAGCGCGCGCGCGCCGTTGATCGTGCCCATCTGCAGGGCCGCTGCCGGCGGAATGCCCGCGAGCACGAACGCGAGGAGCTCGCGATGCGCGCTGAATCCGGACAGGAACTCGCCCCAGCTCGGGTGGTCCGTGCCGAGCGTGATCAGCCGTCCGCCCCCGGCGTCGAAGAAGCGCTTCAGCTCGCCGAACTTGACGTCGTAGATGCGGTGGAACTGCTCGGTCGATCGGCGGGGGAGCCTCGCGTTGGCGACCTCGCGTGCGTGCGGCGTCAGGAAGCTCTGCTCGTCCATCCACGTCGTGAACACGCGTTCGTCCTTCGGGTCGTACCAATACCCGTAGGCGCTCACCGTGGCGTCGTAGTACGTGTTCGTGCGCAGGTAGAGGTCGATGACGGCGTCGACTTCGGGCCGCGTGACGTCGAGCGCTTCGAGCGACGCGTAGGCGGACCGCTCGGAGACGATGGCGTCGCCGCCCATGAAGTGCTCGATGCGATCGATGCCCATGTAGATGGCGTCGCGGGGGTTGACCGAGCCGCGCGCGCCCGAGTCGAGGTGCCCGGTGACCGGCAGCCCGTACTTGTGCGCCTGATCGATCAGCGCCTCGAGATGGGCGGGCTGGATGCCCTTCGCCTTGAAGCCCTTGACGCCGCGCGCGGCCCACGTGTCGACCTCCTCGCGCACGCGCTCGGGCGTCCAGTCGGCATTACGCCAGCCGGGCCGGGCCGTGCCGAAGTACGGACCGGCGCTGTGCAGCCGCGCGCCGGTCTGCTCGCCCCGTTCGAGGCGCCGCCGCGCGGCCATCATTCCTTCGGGATCGACCTCGCCCCCAGGAAACGTGGACGTGACGCCGTTGGCGAGGAAGATGACCGGGTTCACGGTGTACTCGTCGACACGTCCCTCGCCGAACAGGTCCACGGCGTAGTGCGCATGGAGGTCGAAGAGCCCCGGCAACACCGTCTGCGTTTCCGACAGGCGAATCACCTGCGCCGCGCCAGGGTCTCGGCCCGATAGATCAGCGCCAACTTCGAGGAAGACGCCGCGGCGGACGATGATGCCGGCGTTGGGGACGAGGCGGCCGGCGATGCTGTCGAACAACTGGCCGCCGGTGATGACGATGTCGCCGGCTTCGAGCGGCGGTACGTTTCGGGCCTGTGGGGTCCCGAGGAGGAAAGCGAGAGCGGCAGCGAACACCAGTCGACTCGTCATGCGGACACCTCAGCGAGGGTCAGGGTAGCAGGAACTGCGACGCCTTGGCGGCATGGCGTGGCAGTACCTGCAATCCGGTCCGAGGGCGCCGGCGCGGATGGGGCCAGCGCGGTCGGTCCGCGCTTTGCACGGGCAGAGTCCGTGGCGTTCGGGCCTGCCATTGCCGGGGGTGCGGTGGCCGGTGCGGCCGTCGGGTGCCTCACGGACGTGGCGGCGACCGACGCCCTCGGGGCGTCGGTCGCCGCCTTCTCGCTCGCGCTGCTCGTTGGCCCGGGCCCGCGGCGCATGCTCCGCCGCGCGCTCTTCGTGGCGGGCATTGCCGGGGCGGCCGGCGCCCACGGCGCGGTCGCGCGCGACCGCGCCGTGGACCCGCCGCTTCTGCGCGTGCTGTCGGCCGCCCCCAGGGCTGATGCCCGGGGGGCGGCCGACCCGGTGCTCGTCGCGGGCGTCCTCGCCGCCGATGCGCACGAGGCCGACGGCAGCGTCGGCCTCGTCGTCGACGTCGAGGCGATCGCAGACCGGGCCAGCCAGTATCCGGTGGCTGGCCGCGTGCAACTCTACGTGGCGGGTACGCTCGCCGGTCCGGCCTCGCGCGAGTGGACGTCAGGCCGGAAAGTCCGCGTGCGGGCCGCGCTCCGGCGGCCGCGGGTTTCGCAGAATCCCGGCGGTCCGTCGGTTCGCTGGCAGGCGCTGAGGCGGCCGCACGTGCTCACCGGCTCGGTCAAGAGCGCCGCGCTCGTCGAGGTCGAGCGCGGCGCGATCTGGCACGAGGCGGCTGCCGCCCTGCGACGCCGCGTGCGCGAGGTGGCCGCCCGGTACATCGCGCCGCACGACGCGCAGGCTGCCGCCGTTGTCACGGCCATTCTCATCGGTGACCGCGCCGGCCTCGCGCCGGGCGTCGAGCGCCGCCTGCAGGTCGCTGGCACCTATCACGTCATCGCGATCTCGGGCGGCAACGTCGCGCTCCTGACGGCGCTCGCCTTCGTGCTGCTGCGCGCGCTGTTTCAGTCACGCCGCCTCGTGGCCGCGCTCACGCTCGTCACGGTCGTGGCCTACGGGTGGATCGTGGGCGGCGACCCGTCGGTGCTGCGCGCCGTCACGGCCGCGTGCCTCGTGCTCGTCGTGCACGCCGCCGGACTGGTGCCGAGCCCGGTTCACCTCGTCGCCACGGTGGCCCTGTTCCTCGTGGCGGTGCATCCGCTGCTCGTCATCGACGTCGGTGCGTGGCTCTCGTTCGGCGCCACGCTCGGCATCGTCGTCGGCGCCGGTCGTTTGGTCCGTTGGAGCGGCGCCGGCACGCGGGTCGCAGCCAGGCCGTGGCTCACGCGGTTCGTGGTCGTGCCGGGTGCCACGCTGCTTGCGGCCACGATCTGTGCGGAGCTGTCGCTCCTGCCGGTGCAGGCCAATGTCTTCTCGCGGGTGGGCATCGCCGGGCTGGCGCTCAACTTCATCGCGATTCCGGCGATGGCGTGCGTGCAGATCGCGGGGCTCGCTGCCGTGGCCGGCGCACCGGTGTCCGAAGCCATCGCGACCGGCGCCGGGTGGGCCGCGTACTTCTCCGCGACGGTGCTGCTGGAGTCGGCACGTCTCGTGGACCACCTGCCGTGGCTCTCGCTGAGCGTTCCCGACACGCCGCTCGCCTGGACCGGCACGTACTACGCGTGTCTCGTGGCGGCGGTCGTGCCGGGGCTGGCACGATCACGGCGACGGGTGGCCGCGGCAGGGGTGGCGGTCTCTGCGCTCGCGATTGTCACGGCACCCACGCTCGAACGGGCCGCGCCGCCCGGCGGCACGCTCCGCGTGACGCTCGTCGACGTCGGACAGGGCGATGCGGTTCTCGTCCAGTTTCCCGACCGGCACGCGCTGCTCGTCGACGCGGGCGGGTCGGCCGGATCGTTCGATGTGGGACGCCGGGTCGTGACGCCGGCGGTTCGCGCGCTCGGCGTGCGGCGGCTCGACTGGCTGCTCATTACCCATCCCGACCTCGACCATGCCGGCGGCGGCGTGTCGGTCGTCGAAGACCTCTTGCCGCGCGAAGTGTGGGAGGGGATCGCCGTTCCGACGAGCGCTCCGCGGGCCTCGCTCCGCGAAGCCGCCGAGCGCGCCGCGGCGGTGTGGCGCACGGTTCGCGCCGGCCATCGGGTCGAGGCCGGCGGCGCGACGCTCGAGGTGCTGCACCCGCCCGAGCCGGACTGGGAGCGCCGGGACGTGCGCAACGACGACTCGGTGGTGTTGCGGCTCCGCTACGGCGATGCCGAGTTTCTGCTCACCGGCGATGCCGGCGTGGAGTTCGAATCGTCATGGCGCCTTTCGGAGGGCTTCGGGCCGTTCCGCGTGCTCAAGGCCGGCCATCACGGCAGCCGGTCGTCGAGCGCCGAGGGGTTCGTCGAGGCCTACCGGCCCGATCTGGCGCTCGTGAGCGCCGGGCAGGGCAATTTCTTCGGGCACCCGCACCCTGACGTGGTCGACCGTTTCGGCCGCGCCCATGCTGCCGTCTTCCGCACCGATCTCGACGGGGCGATCATCGTCGAGACCGACGGGGTTTCGGTGCGCGTGCGCGCGATGTCCGGGCGCGCGTACGCGCTTCATCGCCTGCCGGAGCCTTTTTGACGTCGTGCCAGGCCCGCTCCATCGCGTCGAGCGACGCCTCGTGCACCGACAGGCCTTCGCGGGCAAGCGCGTCCTCGACGGCCTCGAAACGCCGCGCGAACTTGTCGTTGGCCTGACGCAGGGCCGACTCGGGCTCGAGACCCAGCTTTCGGGCGAGATTGGCCACCGAGAAGAGCAGGTCTCCAAGTTCTTCGGCGGCGCGCGTGTGGCTCTCGCCGAGCGCGTCCCGCAGCTCGCGCACTTCCTCGTCGATCTTGTCCACGACGTCCCGGGCGTTCGGCCAGTCGAACCCGACGGCGGCGACCCGGGTGCCGATCTCGTAGGCGCCGAGCAGCGCCGGCAGTGACCGCGGCACGCCGGCGAGCACCCGCTCGGCGTGGCCCGCCGCGCGTTGCTCGCCCGCCTTGATCTGCTCCCATTGTTCGACGACGGCACCGGGCGTGCGCACTGTGCCGGCGCGGCGTTTGCGCCGTCCGAGCGGCCGCCCCGACGACGTGAAGACATGCGGATGCCGTCTGATGAGCTTCGCGCTGATGGCCTCGATGGCCGTCGCAATGTCGAAGCGGCCCGCCTCGGCCGCGATCTGGGCGTGAAACACGCACTGGAACAGCACGTCGCCGAGCTCGCCCGGCAGGGCGTCGAGGTCCCCGCGGTCGAGGGCATCGAGCGCTTCGTAGGTCTCCTCGAGCAGGAACGGGCGCAGCGACTGATGAGTCTGCTTGCGGTCCCACGGGCACCCGTCTGGCGAACGGAGCGCGGCCATGATGCCGACGAGCCGCGCAAACGCCGTGCCCGCCTTTCGAACCCGCGGCCGCCCCCGCCGGCGGCCCGACCCGCGCTTCGCACTACTCATAGCTCCCGCACCCCGTCGCACCCGACGCACCCCGTCGCACCCGACGCACCCCGACGCACCCTGACGCACCCTTCCCCCGTGCCTGCCGTTCCGCATGCTAGCATTCCGGGTTTGTGCGAGTCGTGTTTCTGGGAACAGGCACGTCACATGGCGTGCCGATGATCGGGTGTGATTGTGCGGTGTGCCGGTCCGACGATCCGCGCGACGCGCGCACGCGCCCGTCCATCTACCTCGAGACGGACGACGGCCTGCGCGTGCTCGTGGACACGACGCCCGATCTGCGGTTCCAGGCGCTCCGTCACGACATTCGCCGCATCGACGCGATTCTCTTCACCCACGCGCATGCCGACCACATCATGGGGCTCGACGAGGTGCGGCGCTTCAACGTGCTCACGCGGCAGGCGATGCCGATCTTCGGCGACGCCCGCACGCTCCAGGCCATCCGGCGCACGTTTGCCTACGTCTTCGATTCGCGCGCGCCGAAGGGCGGGGGTGTGCCGCATCTGCAGCTCTGGACGATCGGCGGTCCGTTCGTCATCGGCCGGCAGGAGGTCGTGCCGGTGCCCATCCGGCACGGCACGTGGCACATCCTCGGGTTTCGCCTCGGCCGGTTCGCCTACCTGACCGACTGCAACGGGATTCCGGCTTCGTCGCGCGCGCTTCTCGACGGCCTCGACTGGCTCGTGCTCGACGCGCTGCGTCACCGGCCGCACCCGACGCACTTCACGCTCTCGCAGGCCGTCCAGACCGCGCGCGAGATTGGCGCTCGCCAGACGTTCTTCACCCACATCGCGCACGAGCTCGGCCATGCCGAGACGTCGGCGGCCCTGCCCGACGGCATGGCGCTCGCCTACGACGGGCTCTCGATCGAGGTGGGCGCGTGAGGCCCGCGGTCGCCATCGCCAGGTTCCCGGTGACGCCCGGCCGAAATGGCCGGCGCCCGTCGTGGCGCTCGGCAACTTCGACGGCATGCACCGAGGCCACCTCAAGCTCGTCGAGCAGGTGCGCCGGCGGGCCGGCGAGCGCGGCGGCACGCCGGCGGCGATGATCTTCGACCCGCACCCCCCGAAGGTGCTGCGCCCGGAGAAGGCGCCGCCGCTCCTCATGACGTTCGATCAGAAGGTGGAGGCCTTCTCGCGCGCCGGGCTCAAGGGCGTGGCCGTCGTGGAGTTCACGCACGAGCTTTCGCGATGGGAGCCCGAGGTCTTCGTCGAGACCGTGCTCATCGACTGGCTGCGCGTGGCCGAAGTGTGGGTGGGCGCCAATTTTCTCTTCGGCCGGGACCGGTCGGGCACGTTCACGTTGCTCAAGGCCATCGGCGACGATCGCGGGTTCCGGGTCGAGAAGATCGATCCGGTGCTCTACAAGGACTTCGTCGTTTCGAGCACGCGCATCCGGCACCTCGTCACCGAAGGCCGGGTCGACGAAGCGGGCGCCCTGCTCGGCCACCACTACTTCGTGGACGGCACCGTCGTGCGGGGCGCCGGCCGGGGCGCGGCGCTCGGGTGTCCCACCGCCAACCTCGAGACGGACAACGAACTGCTGCCGGCCTACGGCATCTACGCCACGCTGGCCATCGTCGACGGGGTGACCTGGCCGGCCGTGACGAGCCTGGGCATCCGGCCCACGATCGGCGACAACCGTCTCACGCTCGAGACCCATCTGCTCGAAGGCGGCGGGGATCTCTACGGCCGGCGCATGCGCGTCGCGTTCGTCAAGTGGCTGCGCGAGGAGCGCCGGTACGACGGCCTCGAGCCGCTGCGCGCCCAGATTGCCCTCGACTGCGCCGAGGCGCGACGCCTGCACGAGCGGCTCGCCATCTGACCCCCGTGGCCACCGGCGCAGGGCTGGCATCGGGCCCGGCCGACCCTGATAAGATTGCCCGGTGCTTCCGTTCACGATGACCGTCACATCGCCCGAACCCTTCCGGTCCATGGCCGTCGAGGTTGCCGGCAAGTACGTCGAAATGGCCGGCGGGTCGGCCGCCGACGTGGGCGCGCTGACATCCGCGCTTGCCGGCACCATCGACACGATGGCGTCCGGGGCGCCCGACGGGGCCACGATTGACCTGGCGTTCCGCCCGAACGGGCAGGACATCGAAGTGACGGTCACCTGCGGCGAGCACGCGGCCGTCGTGCGCCAGCCGCTTCCCGCCAAGCAGGAGTAAGGGGCGCGATGCGCCTCTATAACACCCTCACGCGCCGTGAAGAGGCGTTTGCGCCGGCCGACGGCCGCACGGTGCGGATGTACACGTGCGGGCTCACGGTGTACGCGCGCGGGCACATCGGTAATTTCCGGACGTTCGTCAGCCTCGACGTGCTGCGCCGCGCGCTCCGGTACCAGGAGGGGTACGCCGTCCGCCAGGTGATGAACTTCACCGACGTCGACGACCGCACGATTCTCGAATCGCAGAAGGCCGGCGTATCGCTGCGCGAGTACACGACGCGGTACATCGACGCGTTTCTCGAAGACGCCGCGTCGATGGGCCTCGAGCCGGTCGAGGAGAACCCGCGCGCCACCGACGAGGCCAACCTGCGCGCGATGGCCGAGATGATTGGCGCGCTCTCGGCCCGGGGGCACACCTACACCACCGAAGGCTCGGTCTACTTCCGGATCGCGACGATGCCCGATTACGGGAAGCTCGCGCGGCTGGATCGGGAAGGCATGCAGGACGGCGCGCGCGTCGACACCGACAAGTACGAGAAGCAGGACGCGCGCGACTTCGTGCTCTGGAAGGCCACCAAGCCCGGCGAGCCCACCTGGGACTACGGGTGCGGGCCGGGACGGCCGGGCTGGCACATCGAGTGCTCGGCGATGGCGCTGCGGCTGCTCGGCGAGCCGCCCATCGACATCCACGGCGGCGGCATCGACCTGATCTTCCCGCACCACGAGAACGAGATCGCGCAGGCCGAGTGCGCGACGGGCCGGCAGTTCTCCCGCTTCTGGGTGCACGTGGAGTTCCTCAACTTCGACAACGAGAAGATGTCGAAGTCGCTCGGAAACGTGTTCACGGTGCGCGACATCCTCGACCGGGGCTACCGGGCGTCGGCGTTGCGGTACCTGCTCATCTCGGTGCACTACCGCAAGCAGCTCACCTTCAACTGGGAGGTGCTCGCGCAGGCCGAGGCGGCCGTCACGCGGCTGTCCGACTTTCTCGTCCGCGCCCGGGCCGTGACGGGCGGCGATGCCCACGCCGAGGTGGCCGCGCGCGTCGGCCTGGCCCGGGAGGGCTTCCGGGCCTACGTGGCCGACGACCTCAACGTGCCCGGCGCGCTCGGCGTGATGTTCGAGCTCGTGCGCGACATGCACGCGGCCATGGATGCCGGACACGTGGGGGAGCCCGACGCGCGGCTGATTGTCGAGGCGTTCGACGAGTTCGATCGCGTGCTCGGCGTGCTCGCCCTGCGGCGCGCCGAAGAGCTTCAGCCGCCGGTTGACGCCGACGAGATCGAGCGCCTCATCGGCGAGCGGCAGGAGGCGAGGAAGCGACGCGATTTCGCCCGCGCCGACGCCATCCGCACCGACCTCGACCTGCGCGGCATCGTGCTGGAAGACTCGCCGTCCGGGACCCGCTGGAAGCGAAAGTAGTCCGCGCGCCCCCGCGTCGCGGGCCTGTACCCCCGAGGTATAGAATGCGGGGATGGGCCAGCCTCGCATGCCCGCACCGTCCAGCGCTCCACACATCACGACGCCGCTTCCGGGCCCGAAGGCCGCGGCCATCGTCGCGCGCGACCGCAAGTGCGTGTCGACCTCCTACACGCGCGACTACCCGTTCGTCATGGCGAAAGGGCAGGGCGCCCTCGTCGAAGACGTCGACGGGAACGTGTTCATCGATTGCGCGGCCGGCATCGCCGTCACCAGCACGGGCCATTCCCATCCCGACGTGGTGGCCGCCATCGTCGGGCAGGCGCAGAAGTTCCTGCACATGTCGGGCACGGACTTCTATTACGAACCGCAGGTACAACTGGCCGAAGCGCTGGCCAGGATTGCGCCCATAGCGGGGGCCAGGGGCGAGACGCGCTGCTTCTTCGGCAATTCCGGCGCCGAGGCGGTCGAAGCGGCGATCAAGCTGGCGCGATACGCCTCGAAGCGCTTCAACGTGATTGCCTTCCTCGGCTCGTTCCACGGGCGCACGCTCGGCGCGCTTGCGGCCACGTCCAGCAAGGCGATCCAGCGGCGCGGATTCGGCCCGATGGCGCCAGGCGTCTATCACGCGCCGTTTGCCACCTGCTACCGGTGTCCGGTGGGTCTCGAGCCCAGGGGGTGCCAGGCCGAGTGCCTCAACTTCGTCGAAGACCAGATCATGGTGCACCTGGTCTCGCCCGACGAAGTGGCGGCCGTGATCGTGGAGCCGATTCAGGGCGAGGGCGGGTATCTCGTGCCGGCGCCGCAGTTCCACGAGCGGCTGCGCGCGCTCACGAAGAAGCACGGCATCCTGCTCATCGCCGACGAGGTGCAGACCGGCATGGGCCGTACGGGGAAGATGTTCGCGAGCGAGCACTTCGGCCTCGAGCCCGACATCATGTCGCTCGCCAAGGGCATCGCTTCCGGCATGCCGCTCGGCGTGTGCATCGCGCGGGCGGACGTCATGGCGTGGCCGCCCGGCGCGCATGCGTCGACGTTTGGCGGCAATCCGGTGAGCATCGCGGCAGCGCTCGCCACGCTCGATCTGCTGCAGAAGGGCATCACGGAGAACGCCGCGACGGTTGGCGAGCACATGCTCGCCCGCCTGCGCGCGCTCATGGACAAGCACGCGCTCATCGGCGACGTGCGCGGCAAGGGGCTCATGATTGGCGTGGAGCTCGTGCGCGACCGCACGACCAAGGAGCGCGCGGTTGCCGAGCGTAATCGCCTGGTGCAGGAGATGTTCACGCGCGGCGTCCTCATCCTCGGAGCCGGCCAGAACGCCATCCGCTTCGCGCCGCCGCTCGTGCTGACCCGCGATCAGGCCGACACGGTGGTGGATCTGTTCGACGAAGCGCTCTCGGCCGTCCGCACGGCCTAAGGGCCCGTCAGGGAATAAGTGATGCATTCTGGCCGCCGATGCATCCCGGCCTGCGGCGTTGCTCGTCGGTCAAATACCTTGGGTATTCTCCCTCCTCGCGCCTTGCAGGCCGGGCGCCTCGACGGCCAGAATGCATCACTTATTCCCGCCATCGCTCCGTCGCATCCGACCCGCCGGCCGTAACCCCTGCCGCCACCGTCTGTATAGTTGTCTGCAGAACCCTGCCACTGGAGAGCCAACGATGACCGTTCGGATCCGCACGCTCGCCGGCGCCCTGCTCGTCGCCCTTGTCGCCACCGGCAGCCTGGTTGCCCGAGAGCCGGTCGGCGCGCCCGCGCAGGCGACGGCGCAGCCGCTCGACCGGCCGATTCCCCTCGACCCGTCCATCACGACGGGCACCTTCGACAACGGTCTCCGCTACTTCATTCGTGCCAACGGCGAGCCGTCCGGTCGCGCCGAGCTGCGCCTGGTGGTCAACGTCGGATCGATCGTCGAGGCCGACGACCAGCTGGGACTCGCGCACTTCGTCGAGCACATGGCGTTCAACGGCACGGCGAATTTTCCGAAGCAGGAGCTGGTGGCGTTCATGGAGTCGATAGGCATGCGCTTCGGGCCGAGCGTGAACGCCTACACGAGCTTCGATGAAACCGTCTACATGTTGCAGATCCCGACCGACACGCCGAAGGTGCTCGAGACGTCGTTCCAGATCCTCGAGGACTGGGCGCACAACGTCACGATGGCCGGTGACGAGATCGACAAGGAGCGCGGTGTCATCATCGAGGAATGGCGGCTCGGGCGGGGCGCCTCGGCGCGCATGCAGGACGAGCAGTTTCCGGTGCTGCTCAAGGGCTCGCAGTACGCGGAGCGGTTGCCCATTGGCAAGACCGACATCCTCGAGACGTTTCCCCACGAGCGGCTGCGCGCCTTCTACAGGGACTGGTACCGGCCGGATCTGATGGCCGTCGTCGCCGTGGGCGATTTCGAGCCGGCGGCGATCGAGCGGCTCGTGACGAGACATTTCGGGTCGATCCCGAAGGCCGAAAAGCCGGTGCCGCGACCGGCGTTCGGCGTGCCGGGCCACGACGAGACGCTCTTCACGATCGCGTCCGACCCGGAGGCGCCCGCCACGACGGTGGCCGTGTACAGCAAGTTCGACGCGCGCGATCAGTCCACCTACGGGGCCTACCGTGAGTCGCTCGTCGAAGGCCTGTTCTCGGGCATGCTCTCGGCGAGGTTCTCCGAGCTCGCCCAGAAGCCCGAAGCGCCGTTCATGGGTGCCGGCACCTCGCGGGGCCAGTTCGTGCGCACGGCTGAGGGCGTCGTCCTCTCGGCGCTGGCCAAGGAGGGCCAGGTGCCGGCGACGCTCGCCGCGCTCTTTCGCGAAGCCGAGCGGGTGACCCGGTTCGGCTTCACGCAGACCGAGCTCGACCGGCAGAAGACCAACGTGCTCCGCAGCTTCGAGCGGGCCGTGACCGAGCGGCGCAACCAGCCGTCGGCGCAACTGGCCGCCGAGTACATCCGGCATTACCTGCAAGGCGAGCCGGTGCCTGGCATCGAGCTCGAGAACGAGCTGGCCGGGCGCTTCCTGCCGGAGGTCACGCTCGAGGAGGTCAACGCGCTCGCGCGCGACTGGCTGCCCTCGGCCAACCGCGTCGTCATGGTGAGCACGCCCGAGCGGCCCGACGTCGTGGTGCCGACCGAGGCCGAGCTTGCCGAGGTCCTGGCCACCGTGTCCCGCGAGCCGATCGCGGCCTACGTGGACACGGCCGCCGACGAGCCGCTCATCGACCCGGTGCCCGAGCCGGGCCGGGTGACGGCGGCCGTACCGGCCAACGAGTTCGGCATCACCGAATGGACGCTCTCGAACGGCGTCAAGGTGGTGCTGATGCCGACGGCCTTCAAGGACGACGAGGTCGTGTTCAGGGCGTTCAGCCCCGGCGGCACGTCGCTCGCCTCCGACGAGGCCTTCGTGGCGGCGCGCACCGCCTCGGTGGTGGTTGGCGCGGGCGGCCTGGGCTCGTTCGGTCCGATCGATCTCCGCAAGAAGCTCACCGGCACGGTGGCGCGCGTGTCGGCCTCGATCGGATCGCTCGAAGAGACGCTGTCGGGCTCGGCGTCGAAGAAGGATCTCGAGACGATGTTCCAGCTCGTCTACCTCACCTTCACCCAACCGCGCGCCGACGAGCAGATGTTCGAGGTGATTACGCAGCAGAACCGCGCGATGCTGACCAATCAGCTGAACACGCCCGGGTACGCCTTCAGTGTGGCGCTCACCTCGGCGCTCACACAGGATCATCCGCGAGCCAGGCCGCTCGCGCCCGAGGACATCGACCGGATGAACCTCGAGGCCTCGCTGGCGTTCTACCGCGATCGGTTCGCCGACGCGGGCGACTTCACGTTCATCTTCGCCGGCAGCTTCGAGCTCGACGCGATCAAGCCGCTCGTCGAGCGCTACGTGGCCTCGCTTCCCGCGGCCGGCCGGACGGAAACCTGGCGCGATCCCGGCATCACACCGCCCGACGGCATCGTCACGCGCCGGGTCGAGAAGGGACTCGAGCCGCAGAGCCAGGCGGCGATCGTGTTTTCCGGTCCCTTCGAGTACACGACGGTCGAGCGGAACGCGATCCGGGCGATGGCGTCCATCCTGCAGACGCGTCTGCGCGAGACGCTCCGCGAGGACCTCGGCGGCACCTACTCGGTGGGCGCCGCGGCCAGCTACGATCGCATCCCCCGGTCGGAGTACTCGGTCTCGATCAACTTCGGGAGCGCGCCCGATCGCAACGACGCGCTCGTCGACCGCGTGTTCGCGGAGATTTCGCGGCTCAAGGCGGAGGGCCCGTCACCGCAGGAAGTTTCCGACGCCGTCGAAGCCATGGTCCGCACCTTCGAGACGAGCATGGAGCAGAACGGCTACCTGGTGTCGCAGCTCTACTTCCGCTATCGCGACGGCTCGGACATTGCCGGCCTGTTCCACGCGGTGGACGGCTATCGCGCCATCACCGCCGAGGCCGTGCACGCGGCGGCCCGGAAGTATCTCTCCGCCGACCGGTACGTGAAGGTGCAGCTCTTCCCGGAGAAGCAGTAGGGCGGACTGAACTTCAGTCCGCCCTGCAGGCTTCTACAACGCGTCCATCACCCGCTTGATTCTCGAGTCGGCGTCGGCGACGACCGGGTCGAGCGAGGCGCGTCCGACCACGCTGAACATCGAGCGCGGCCGCACGATCGACACCGTCACCCCCTGCGTCGAGTCCTGGACGACGACGTTGCAGGGCAGGACGAGTCCGATCTGCGGGTCTTCCTCGAGCGCCCGGTGCGCCAGATGCGGATTGCAGGCGCCGAGGATCACGTACGGCCGGAAGTCGATGTCGAGCTTCTTGCGCAAGGTGGCCTGAACGTCGATCTCCGACAGGATGCCGAAGCCCTCGTTGGCAAGCGCCTTGACGACCCGTTCCTTGGCCTCCCCGAACGACGTGCCCGACAGGTGCTTTTCGTAACCGTATGCGACAGCTTGCATGATGACGCCTCCCGACCCTCACTCAACCCGTACTGACCATCTCCCCAGGAGGGGCCGGCTTCAGCCGGCCCACCGCGGGGCGGGCTGAAGCCCGCCCCTCCGACACCCGACGACGCATCGGCTTCGTCAACGCACGTAGCCACCGGGGTCAGGCCGCCCGATTGCCCGGCACGTACCAGACAGGGCATGGGGCCTCACGCAGAACGGCCCGCGACGTGTCCTTGCTCAACCAGCGCCGGATGGGCGCGCGCGTGTGCTCGCCCATCACGATGCAATCAGCCGACGTGGCCTGCGCGACGCGCACGATGCCCTGGGCCGGATCCCCGTCTTCGACGTGCAGGCGCACGCGGGTGGAGAGATCCTCGGGCACGAGCGCCAGCAACTCGTGCCGCGCCTTGGCCTGCAGATCCTGATAGTCGCTGCGCTTGTGCGATCCTTCGGGCAAAAGGTGCAGCAGGTGCAGTTCCACCGGCAGCATGCGGACGAGATCGAGTCCTGTCTCCACGGCGGCTCGCGCCTCGGCCGACAGATCCGTCGGCGCCAGCACCACCTGGCGGTCGCCTTGCTTCGACGCGAAGTGCGGCGTGTGGTGCTCGACCCGCTCGTCGTGCAGCACGAGCACCGACCGCCGCGCGTGGCTGAGCACTTCTTCGGTGACCGAAGCGTGGTCGTCGGCGGCCTTGCCGTGCGTGCTGAGCACGATGAGGTCCGCGTCCACCGATTCGATTTCGGCCAGCACGGTCTGAGACGGAGGGCCCTGCGTGATGCGCGCTTCGGTTGCGAGCCCGCTCGACACCCGGTCGACGTGCTCGCGCAGGCGGGCCTCCACTTCGGCCGGCGAGGCCGGCGGATGATCCGCGTGGTACATCCAGCCGACGGAGGCCACCGTGCCCATCGACGCGAGGTTGTGGTGGAGCACGAGGCGCGCGTCGAACGCCCTGGCAAGATCCGCGGCGACGTCCACCTGACGGACCGTGGCCGGCGAGAAGTCCACCGGACAGAGAACGGTGCGGATCGCGATCATGACTTACCTCCGGACGGGCGGCAACGAAGAGCAGGTTGGGACAATAATCCAACGACAGCGCGGACGCGCTGGTGCGGGAGGCTCGTGACCTTGCCCTGGCGCATCGAACACCTCGCCCGGGCGACTCGACAGCTATTCTATACCCAGGTCGCCCCGTCAGCGTTGCGGCAGCACCGCGCGCACCGTCCGCGCAAGGAGCTTGATGTACCGCACCAGGCCATACACGGCCACGATGCCCGTCACCACCATGCAGGGACCGAGCAGGACGGCAACGGCCGGGTGCACGTCCATGCGCACCCAGGGAGGCAGGGCGCCGGCGACGCCCATCACGCCGGCGGCGAACACCGCGATGCCGGCGAAGATGAACGAACCGCCGAGCGCGCCGAGCACGGCCACGATGGTAATCGTCGGAATCGAGCCCACGGCGACGAGGCCCGCGATCCTGAGGAACCGGTCGAGGCGCGACAGCGTCTTCACCGGCGTTCGCGGGTTGACGAGCAGCTCGACCTCGTAGGCCCGCGCCAGCGCGCTCGCCGGGCCCAGTGACTCGATCGCCGACTCGAGCGACCGGCCGGCCGCGGTGGCCTCGGCCAGATGGCTGCGAATCTCCTGGACCACCTCGGTCCGTTCGGCCGGTGCCAGGTCGCCGAGAGCTTCGGTGAATCGCGCAAGATAGCGTTCGACGACGGGATGCGGTTCGGTCACGACGAGGCTCCTTTACCAAGGCAACGATCGACAGAGGCGGCCATCTCGGCCCACTCGGCGGTGAGCGCGTCGAGCCGGGTCCGGCCCGACGCGGTGATTCGGTAGTACTGGCGAGGCGGTCCGGCCGGGGATTCACCGGCGAACGTCTCGACCAGGCCGTCGGCCTTGAGCCTCCGGAGCAGGGGATACACCGTGTTTTCGCCCGCCGCCAGCGGCCCGAGCTCGGCAAGCGTCGTCACCAGCTCGTAGCCGTAGCTCGGCTGGCGGCTGATGAGCGTGAGGATGCACAGTTCGAGGACGCCCCGGCGCAGTTGGGTCGTCCAGGTTTCAGGTTCGCGGAGGGATTTGGCGTCTGACGTCACGTTGATCTCACGGCAGCCCTAAGCTGTGTAGCGCACAGTAGCAGGCTACTGTGTAAGACGCAATAGTCAAGGAAGAGGTTCCCCGACCGTAAGATTGGTGCGCATGAACGGACGCGATCGACGCAGTCGCCCTGCCGAAGGGTGCCGATGCCGCTGACACCTGGCACGCGCGTGGGGCCGTACGAGGTGACGGGCTTGCTCGGCGCTGGCGGCATGGGTGAGGTGTATCGCGCGCGCGACGCAAGTCTCGGGCGCGACGTGGCGCTCAAGGTGCTGCCGAAGGCGTTTGCCGAGGACCCGGAGCGCCTGCTGCGATTCGAGCGCGAAGCGCGGACCCTGGCCAGTCTGAATCACCAGAACATCGCGCAGGTCTATGGCCTCGAGCAGGCGGGAGAAGCGCCGGCCATCGTCATGGAGCTCGTGGAAGGCCCGACGCTCGAGGACGTCATCGGTGGCGCTCGGCAGTCGGCGCTCGGCTCTGGACCGGCGGGCGGCGCCGAGCGCCAGTCATCGGCACTGAGGTCGACGCGCCGGCTCGAGCTGTCCGACGCCCTGGCCATCGCCCGTCAGATCGCCGAGGCGCTCGAAGCGGCGCACGACGCGGGCATCGTGCACCGCGATCTGAAGCCTGCCAACGTGAAGGTCCGGCCCGACGGCACGGTCAAGGTGCTCGACTTCGGCCTGGCCAAGGCGCTTCAAGGGGACGGGTCTGGCCTGCGCCAGCAAGACCCGTCCCCTTCGCTCGCGACGATGACCTCGCCGGCGATGACGGCGCAGGGCATGATTCTCGGCACGGCCAGCTACATGGCGCCCGAGCAGGCGCGCGGCCGTCAGGTGGACCGGCGCGCCGACATCTGGGCGTTCGGTGTCGTGCTGTACGAGATGCTCGCCGGCGAGCAACTGTTCGGCGGCGACAGCATTGCCGACGTGCTGGCTGCCGTGATGACGCGCGAGCCCGATCTCGCGAAACTGCCTTCCGACACGCCGCCGGCCGTGCGCGCGCTGGTTTCGCGTTGCCTCGAACGGGATCCGAAGCAGCGGCTCCAGGCCATCGGCGAAGCGCGAATCGTGCTGTCCGACCCAAACGCACAGGGGAGCGCGGTGACGGACAGCCAGGGGGCGGCGCCGTCCACCGGCCGGTCACTGGCAGGACGTGCCGTGCTCGCCGCCGGCGCCGCAGCGTTGCTTGCACTCACGGCATGGGCGGCCTGGGCGATCGGGTCACGCTCGGCCTCGACCGGCGCCGACGTCGTCCGGAAGCTCGACGTGGCCGTGAACGTGCTTCAGGCAACCGATCAGAGCGCACCCGTGCTGTCGCCCGACGGCAGGAAGGTGCTCTACCTGGCGTCGGGCAGCCTGTGGATTCGTGATCTGACTGCCGTCGAGCCGGTGCAGCTGCCGGCGTCGGAGGACGCGATTTTCCCCGCGTGGTCGCCTGACAGCAGGTTCGTCGTTTACGCGCGGCTGGGTGACCGCATCTGGAAGAGCCCAGCCGACGGCGGCCCGCCTCTCGTGATTGGGCCCGCGCCTGACGGGCTCACCGGTTCGGGTGGCATGGCCTGGACGGCCGACGGCCGCATCATCATCTCCGGCGCGCCGGTCGCCGGCCTGTTCGCGATGCCCGCAAGCGGCGGCGTGCCTGAAGTGGTCGCCGAGCTCGATCGTTCGCGCGAGTCCGACTTCCACGAGATCAGCCTGCTGCCCGATGGCCGGACCGTGCTGTATGTGACGCACGTCGAGGACCGCGTCGACACGATTGAGGCGTTTCGAGACGGCGAGCGGAAGGAGGTCTTCCGCGTGGCCGGAGACGAGTTGCGTTTTCCGGTCTACGGCGCAGGCTATCTCGTGTTCGAACGCCGGCGGCTCAACCCGGGCGTCTGGGCCGTGAAGTTTTCGCCCGACCGGCTCGAAGCGGAGGGCGAGATGTTTCCGGTGGCCGCCGAGGCGGGCATGCCGAGTGCGGCGGCCGACGGCACGCTTGGGTTCGTGCGCTTCGCCGACCGGCGTCGGGATCTGGTCTGGGTGGACCGATCGGGTTCGGTCGAGTCGGCGCTGGCACTGCCCGAACAGGCCGACACGCCGCGGCTCTCGCCCGATGGTCGCCGTGCGGTGTTCACCATGGGAGCCGACTACGACGTATGGACGGCCGATCTCGGTACCGGGGCCCTGAGCCGGTTGACCGCGGGCGCCGCCGCGTTCACGCCGCTCTGGGCGCCTGACGGCCGTCGCATTCTGTTCGGCGCGTTCGCGGGCCGACCCACGATCAACGTACACGCCGTTCGGAGTGACGGTACCGGCGAGCCATCGCGGCTGACGACCTCGGACGGCATGGAGCGGCCGCTCGACATCACGCGCGACGGCCGACGGCTATTGCTTGTCTACCAGAGCCAGGGCAAGCCCCTGCAGATCACCGTCATGCCGGCCGATGGCTCCGAGCCCCCGGCGCCCCTGTTCCAGACGCCGTTTTCCGAGTTGTGGGCGAGTCTTTCACCCGACGATCGCTGGGTGGCCTACGAGTCGGTCGAATCGGGCCGGTCGGAGATCTCGGTGCGTCCCGTCGAGCCCGGCGCGGCGCGCGTGCCGGTGTCGACCGAAGGCGGGCGGACGCCAAAATGGTCGCCTGACGGCCGGACGATCTACTACCGGCAGGGCACCGCGATGATGGCTGCGCCGGTGACGGTTCGGCCAGATGCAGTCGTGGTCGGCCGGCCCGAGCCGCTGTTCGATCTGCCGCTGGACCTGCGGCTCACCGACACTTACGACGTGTCGGCCGACGGAACCCGCTTCCTGTTCATTCGGCAGCAGGGGAACCAGCGCATCACGCTCGTGCTCAACTGGCCGGCCGAGGCCGCACGACTCCAGCAGGAACGGTAGACTCACCCGATGGCATTGACACCAGGCACGCGCGTCGGCCCGTACGAAATCACGGGCGCCATCGGTGCCGGCGGCATGGGCGAGGTCTATCGCGCGCGCGACACCAAGCTCGATCGCGACGTGGCGATCAAGATCCTGCCGGACCTGTTCGCCGACGACCCGGAACGGCTCGCGCGGTTCGAGCGTGAAGCGAAGACGCTTGCCTCGCTGAACCACCCGAACATCGCCCAGATCTACGGCATCGAGGGGGTCGGGTCTGGCCAGCGGGCCGGCGAGACCCGACCCCCGGCGCTCGTCATGGAGCTCGTCGAGGGCGAGGACCTGTCGGCACACCTCGCGCGCGGGCCGATGCCGCTCGC
Organism: uncultured Acidobacteriota bacterium; assembly: GCA_963752045.1. GTDB lineage: Bacteria > Acidobacteriota > Vicinamibacteria > Vicinamibacterales > SCN-69-37 > DATKDF01. The sequence goes on from CAVVWN010000010.1 coordinate 262,563, forward strand.
TGAGGCGCGTTCCGGTCGCGAGGCAGGTCGCTGAAGCGGTCGAGGCGGCGCACGAGCAGGGGATCATCCATCGCGACCTGAAGCCGGCCAACATCAAGGTGCGCGCCGATGGCACCGTCAAGGTGCTCGACTTCGGCCTGGCCAAGGCGATCGAGGGGGACGCGTCTTCGGGCGGAGACCGGTCTCCCTCCAACTCGCCGACGCTCACCGCGCGGGCAACCCAGATGGGCATGATCATCGGCACGGCGGCCTACATGGCGCCCGAGCAGGCCAAGGGCCGGCCGGTCGACAAGCGCGCCGACATCTGGGCGTTCGGCGTCGTGCTCTACGAGATGCTGACGGGCCGGCGCGCGTTCGAGGGCGAGGACATCTCGACGACGCTCGCGGCCGTGCTGATGCGCGATCCGGAGTTCGCGGCGCTGCCGGCCGACACGCCGCCTGCGCTCGTCGGGCTGGTCCGCCGATGCCTCGATCGCGACCCGAAGCAGCGGTTGCGCGACATCGGTGAGGCTCGTGTGCTGCTCAGCGACCCGGAGGTGATGCGCAGCCGGCCTTCAGGCGAAGCAGCGGTCTCGTCCGCTCCATCGCCGAGCGCGCGGCCGGCCTGGCTCGTCGCGGCTGCGGCGGCGCTCGCGGCGCTCGTCTTTGGCGGTCTGTGGCTCATGGGCCAGGCGCGCACGGAGGCGACGAGGCGCCTTGAGGTGTCGCTCGAACCACCGCCCGGGACTTCACTGGGCGCCGGGTTCGCGCTCTCACCCGGCGGCGACCGGCTGGTGCTGCAGGCGATCGACGACGAGACCGGCGTGCCGGCGCTCTGGCTGAGGGACCTCTCGAACGGCACGCCCACACGCCTGTCCGGGGCCGAGGGCGGCGACATGCCGTTCTGGTCGCCCGACGGTACCGAGGTGGCGTTCTTCGCCGAAGGCAAGCTGAAGCGCGTCGACCTCAACGGAAGCCCACCGCAGGTGGTCGCCGACGCGCCATCACCCCGCGGCGGGGCCTGGGGACCCGATGGCCGCATCGTGTTCTCGGGCGCCTTTCGACTGGGTCTCGAGATCGTCGACGCCTCGGGCGGCCCGGCTCGGGTGCTGACCGAGCTCGACGCCTCTCGCGCGGAGAAGAGCCACCGCTGGCCCGTCTTCCTGCCCGACGGCGACCACATCGTGTTCGTCGCGCAGACCGGCGAAGGCGGCGCCAAAGACGACGCGAGCACGATCGAAGCGCTGTCGCTCTCCACCGGTGAGCGTACCGGCGCTCGTGACGGCCAACTCGTCGCCGCTCTACTCGCCGGCCGGCTTCCTCCTGTTCTGGCGCGAGGGCGCGCTGCGCGCGCAGGCGTTCGATGCCGAGCGCCTGACCGTGTCCGGTCCGGTGTCCACGGTGGCCACCGGTGTCGCCTTCGACGAGAACGAGCTCGCCCTGGCCAGCGTGTCGGCCGACGGCACGCTCGTCTATCAGATCGGCGCTGGCGCGAGCCTCTCGAACCTGGTCATCGTGGATCGCTCGGGACGCACGATCGAGACCGTGGCCGAGTCAGTCCTGTCCGAAGGGGGACTGGCGCTGTCACCCGACGGCAGACGGTTGGCCGCGGCGATCACCGCCCAGGGTGCCAGGGACCAGGACATCTGGATCTACGACCTCGAGCGCGGCACGTCAGGCCCGCTCACGTTTGATGAAGGGCCCGACAAGAATCCCGCCTGGTCGGCTGACGGCACCTCGATGTTCTACGTCAACGCGAGCGTCGACGACGGCATTGTCTTTCGCCGCCGGGCGGATGGCAGTGGCGGGCCCGAACAAGTCGCCGTCAACCCCACCGGCGCCGGCTACCAGGTGCGCGGCCTCTCGGCGGACGGGAGCTGGCTGCTCAACAGCACGGTCGCAGACGCAACAGGCCCCGACCTGGTCCGGTACGACATCGAGACCCGGCTGGCCACACCGCTCGTCGGCACGCCCTTTGCCGAGCAGACGGGGGCGATCTCGCCGGACGACCGGTGGCTGGCCTACGTGAGCGATCAGACCGGACGGAGCGAAGTGTACGTGCGTTCGCTCGCCGCCGATGCCGGACTCTGGCAGGTATCGATTCGTGGCGGCCACTTCCCGGCCTGGCGGGCCGACGGCCGGGAACTGTACTTCCTGTCACCGCAGATGCGGCTGATGGCCGTGGACATCGAGTCCGGTCAGGCCCCTCGGCCTTCGGCGCCGCGCGAGCTGTTCTCCGCCTTGTTCGACGCAGACCTCGCGCTCGCCGCGATGTCCTACGCGCCCTTCCCGGACGGACAGCGGTTCATCGTGGACGTTCTGCAGGAACGCCGGACGACGCTCCTGACACTCGTCACCAACTGGCTCGACGCGGCAACGAGACGATAACCGGGGTCGGGTGCGTCGGGTGCGTCGGGTGCGTTCGGCGTGATCCGAGGACGCGCGCGTTTCGGTTCGGCGCGGTCGTGTCGGCGAAGCCCGACTGCGAGCAGCGCGACGGCGAGAGTCTGGAAAACGCGCCGGAAGAGGGCTGCCCCCGGGTGGGGCTGGGGGGCCCCGCCCGCGTTTGCCGGGACGAAATCCCTGGAGGCGCGTTTTCCCGCGCTGTCGAGCCGGAGGGCGGAACCGATACGACCGCGCCGAACCGAAACGCGTGTCACTCGATCCTGAAGTTGCGCATCATGCCCATGTCCTCGTGCTCGAGGATGTGGCAGTGATAGAGGAACAGGCCTTTGTGATCGCTGAACGTCACCTGGGTGCGGACGGTCTCGCCCGGCAGCACCAGCACCGTGTCCGTCCACCCGCCGTCGATGATGGCCGGGCGCAGCTCGCTCGTTGGCGAGCCCCCCGACCGGCTGAGCACGCGGAACTGACGACCGTGCAGGTGAATCGGATGCGCCATCTGCATGCCCATCGGGTTGGTCGTGTTCGCGAACTCCCACACGTGGGTGGAGCCGGCCTTGACGCGCTCGACGTCGGCCACGTCATTCATGTCGAAGACGCGGCCGTCGAGGAACCACTGCATCTGCATGAAGCTGAGCGGCACGCGCCGCACGGGCGCGCCCGGCACGATGGTCCATGAGGGCTCGTAGGTCGACAGCCGATCGGGAAGACGGACCGCGCGCGTGTTTCGGCCGCGGGCCTGGAGCGTCATCACCTGCATCTGCGATCCCTGCGGCTGCGCCGACATCTGGCCCATCATCATCCCGACATGACCGGCCTCGGATTCGGGGAAGGCGAGGCTCAGGAGGCGCAGGCGGCCGCCGTCTGAGAGGTCCGACAGGTCCACGAGCACGTCGGCGCGCTGGGCCGGCGCGAGCGTGATCGCCGTGCGCGTGAGGGCGCGTTCGACCAGGCCGCCGTCGCTCCCGACGACCGTCATCGGACGGCTGTCGTGCCACGCGAGCTTGTACACGCGCGCATTCGATCCGTTGAGCAGGCGCAGGCGCACCCAGCCGGCTTCGACCTCGGCGGTGTACCCGGGCTGACCGTTGACCAGCACGTGATCGCCGAGCACGCCGTTTTCGAGCTCCATCATGGCCATCATGGCCATGCCCTGCCCGCGGCCCATGCCCATGGCCCGCCCGCGCCCGCCTCCGCCCATCTGGCCCATGGGGCCCGTCTCGGGATAGAGAAACTGATTCTGATCGTCGAATCGCCAATCCTGCAGCACGCAGACCAGCTCCGACTGCGCCGCCGGCAGCCCGAGCGCGCCCTCCTCGTCGTCTTCCACGATGAACAGGCCCGCGAGACCCATGTAGACCTGCGGGCCGGTTCGCATGTGGGGATGCGGGTGGTACCAGTACGTGCCGGCGCGGTTGGTGACCGTGAAGTCGTACCGGTACTCGCGATCGGGTCCGATGACCAGGCGTGGATGTCCGTCGGCTTCCTGCGGCACGTCGAGGCCGTGCCAGTGGACGATGGACTCCTCGGCGAGCCTGTTCTCGAAACGCACACGAACCCGCTGGCCGCGGCGCACGCGAATGGTCGGGCCGAGGTACGAGTTCGGGACCGGCTGCAGCGCGCCCTCCGGCCCGCGCACCACGCGTCCGGTGAACCGCCACACGCGCGTGGCGCTGCCGCGGAGGATTGGCATTTCGTCGGGCGCCGCCGTGAGCACGAACTCGAGATCGGGGCTGCCCGATTGCAGCGTGTCAGCCCAGGCATCGGGCAGGTTCAGGCGGCCGGCAGCCGGTGCGAGTGTCGAGAGACCGATGAGACGGAGCGCGTCGCGACGATGCATCACATAAGCATAGTGCGACTGGGTGCGTCGGGGTGCGACGGGGTGCGTCAGGTGCTTCCGTCTTTGCGGGCGATGCGGCCGTTGATGCGGATCCAGCCGACACGGCCTTCCGGCGTTCGGATGAATTCGTACGGCGTGCCGACGTAGCCGCCGGCGGTGGCGTAGGCCACGTCGGGGCCGTAGAAGACCAGGCTCGTGCCGGTTCGGCCGGCGCCCGAGGTGACGACGAGATGGTCGCCGTCGAGGCCGACCTCCGAGCTGCCGAGCGGCGGGCGGTTGTAGGTGCCCAGGTACTCGCTGAGCGCCGGCTGCCTGTCGAGCGGCGTCGAGTGAAACGTCATCGCCTCGTTCACGCCGCGATGGCCGATGGCCTGGTTCGGCGTCAGGGAAACGTCCGCGTAGCCTGAGAGGATCGCGTGCTCGACATCCTGGACGAGCCGCCATCCATTGACGTGGTTGGTCAGGATTGCGAAGGCGAGCCCGCGCGCCGGCACGAGCTGCAGCAGCAGGCAGTGCGAGTTGAGCGTGCCGCCGTGGGCGGCCGTCAGCACGCCGCCAACCGGACGGAGATGCCAGCCGAGGCCCATGTGGTCGCCGGTACTGTTCTTCGCAGCCTGCGGCGTCTGCATGTCGGTCAGGCTGGCCCGCGAAAGGAACGGCTGACCGTCCGGGCCGGCTCCGGTCCCGAGATGAAAGGCCGCGTACCGCATGAGGTCGTCGATTGACGTCATCACGCCGCCGGCCGTGGCGCTCGACGTGGTCTGGTACGGGCGAACCACCTCGGTGCGGCCGTTTCGCTCGCGATGGCCAAGCGACAGGCGACGGGTCATCGCGTCGGTGATCCGCGTGGACGTGCGCGCGAGTCCCAGCGGCTCGAAGACCAGCGTGCGAAGCGCGTCGTGGATGTTCTCTCCGGAGACCACCTCGATGACGCGCCCGGCCAGCGTGAAGCCCGCGTTGTTGTAGCTCCAGACCGTGCCGGGCGCCGAGAGCTGCGGCAGCGTCGGCATGGTGTTGGCCGCGAAGTCGGCGAGCGCCTCGGCGCCGAGGTCGCGCGTGGACAACTGGCCCTCCCATCCGGGCGTGTGGGTCACCAGATGCCAGAGCGACACGTCGCGGCTGGCCGCCTCGTCGCGCACGCGGAACTCGGGCAGATACGTGCGTACCGGGGCCCGCAGGTCCACGCGGCCCGCTTCGCGGAGCCTCATGAGTGCCGTCGTCGCGAAGGTCTTCGAGATGGAGGCGATGGTGAGAACCGTCTCGGTCGTCATCGGCTGCGGGTCGTCCACGCGCGTGACGCCGAAGCCGCGCGTGCGAGTCTGGCCGTCGTGGAGGATGCCGAGGGCCACGCCAGGGACGCCGTGCTCGGACATCTTTGCCGTGACGAGCGCGGCGATGTCTTCGAAGCGGTCACCGCGCTGGCCGGCCTGGCCTCGAAGGGCCGAGGGCGCGACCGCCGCGGCGAGCGTGGTCATCTGCAGGAACTGTCGCCGCCTCATGCCGGGAGTCTACCGCAGCCGCCCCGCGCGCACACGCAGGGCGGACTGCAGGTCAGTCCGCCCTACGCCCGCACCAGGAGCCACGCTCCCATCGCCACCATCACGCCGGTGACGGCGTCGACGACGTAGTGGTTGCGGCCGAGGACCGAGCCGATGATGATGAGCGCGGACCAGACGAAAAAGACGGGGCCGGCGGCGGGGACCTGTTCCCAGACGGCGAGCGCGACGGCGAACGAGCCGGCGGCGTGTCCGCTCGGCAGCGTGTTCACGTAGATACTGACTCGTCCCATGACCGAGGCCGTGAGCCGCCGGAACCGGATGTTGCGCGCGTTGACCGCCTCCATCGACGTGATCGCAAATGGCGGTCGTGTCTGAATCCACGGCAGCATGCCGTAGCACCCGATTTCGGCTGCCATGACGACGGTCCAGAATTGATCCGAGTCACGCGGCGAGGCGAAGATCCAGATGACGCCCAGGCCGATCGGCAGCATCGGCGAAACCGTCATGTAGGCGAATTCGACGAGCTCGAGAAACGCCCGCGGCGTGCGGTCGTAGGCGCGGCGGCCGCCCAGCCGCTCGCCGATCCACTCGTCGGAGCGCACGAGCCAGCGCTCGACCCCGAGCATCGGCTCGACGAACAGCAGTCCCGAGAGCCAGTAGCCGATGAGCACCTGCAGTCCGGGCAGCCACTCGCGGGCCACTTCGACACCGCGCGACGGAATCGCCGCCAGTCCGATGATGAAGAGCGCGTCGGCGGCCGAGGCCGCCGTCAGGACCAGCCGCTGCCGGCGCGGGCGCCGCCACACCCACGCCACGACGGTGACGTAGGCCAGGTATCCGAGCGCAAGCCATTCGACATGCAGAAGTGCCGGCACAAGGCTCATCGTACCAGCACGCGACGAGGCGGGTTACTTCGGCGCCAGGTAGCTCTTGCGCGCGCGCGGCTTCAGGCCCTTCTCGGAGAGACGCACGTCGATGTCGTGCACCTTGCCGTCGCGCGCCGGCGGCAGGAAACCGATGAGGTACTGGCTGTGAAGCTCATTGGCCACGCGCGCGAACGCGTCGCCCAGGTCTTCCCGGGGCATCAGCTCGAAGTAGCCGCCGCCGGTGTCGACGGCCACGCGCCCGAGCCCCGGGTCGGGCATGTCGGCGATGAGCGCCGCCTGCAGGCCCGCCGCGCCGATGCCGGGTTGCGGCCGGTAGCTGCTGCGGCTGCGGAGGCCGACGGCGTAGACCATCACGTTCTCGTTGCGGGCGCGGTCGGCCACGTCCGACTGGCTCACGAAGTCCATGCGGAAGTCGGCGCGACCGGTGTCCTTGCCGTCGCTCAGCACGAGCACCACGCGGCGCCGGTCGCTCTCCATGTCGAACGCGTCCATGGCCTGGTCGATGCCGCGCCAGAGCGGCGTGGGCGCACCCTCGGTAATCGACGTCGGCAGGGCCGCCACGAGCGCGTAGCCGTCGCTCGTGAACTCGGGACTGATCGCGATCTCGTGGCCGAACGTGCCCACCTTCGCGACGTCGTTCTCGCGGAGCTGTTCGAACAGGTGAGCGCTCGCCAGGCGCAACAGGTTCAGGTTGCCTTCCATGCTCCCCGAGACGTCGAGCATCAGGATGAGCTGAATGGGCTGGGGCGTGTTGTCGAAGAGCGCGATGGGCTGCGTCTTGCCCTTGTCGCGCACCTCGAACTTGTCCTGGGTGAGCGTGGTCACCAGCCGGTCGTCCCGGTCGGTCACGGTGACGAACACGCGAACGAGGTCGCTCGCGCCCCGGAACACGGTCTGCTGGCCAGTAGCGGCGCCGACGACGGCCGCGGTGGTGGCAAGAACGGCCAGGGTCAGAAGTAGACGTTTCATGCGCACGGGTCTCCGTGGCAGGGCGACGGCATAGGTACAGGTTATAGCAGCGTGGGCTTCTTGTAGACTGCTGGCGTGAATTCGCAGCCCGAGAGGCCCGCCTGGGCGGCCGCCGTGTGCCGAGGCCTCTACGCGGCCGGCAGCCGGCACGTCGTCTACGTGCCCGACAACCCGCTCTCGCACGTCCTGCGCGCGCTCGCCGAGGTCTATCCCGATGTCCGCCAGACGATCGCGACGCGCGAGGAAGAGGCGTTCGGGATCGCGGCCGGCCTCTACATGGGTGGCGCGAGGCCGACCGTGATGCTGCAGTCGAGCGGCCTCGGCAATTCGCTGAACGCCATCACCTCGCTGCTCGTGCCGTATCGGCTTCCCGCGCTCGTGCTCATCAGCATGCGCGGCGAAGACGGCGAATGGAACGCGGCGCAGGTGCCGATGGGGCAGGCGGTCCGCCCCATCTGCGCCGCCATTGGCATGCCGGTCGTGACCGCTGAAACAGCCGAGACGACGGCCGCCACCGTCGAGCGGGCGGGCCGGAGCGCGTTCGACCTCCGCGAGGCGCGCGCGTGCCTGCTTCCGAGAACCCTGACCGTGCCGGCCGCGGCGCCTGCGGGGCCGCGGTGACGAGGCTCGACGCCACACGCGTCCTCGTTGGCCGCCGCCGGCTCCGAGCCGATCATCGCGAGCCTCGGCCATCCGGCCTACGACCTGTTCGCTGCCGGTGACCGCGCCGCCAACTTCTACACCTGGGGCAGCATGGGCCTCGCGTCATCGATTGGCCTCGGCCTGGCGATGGCGCAACCCGGCCGTCGCGTGTTCGTCGTCGATGGCGATGGCTCGCTCCTGATGAACCTGGGATCGCTTGCCACGATCGGCTGGGAACGGCCGCCCAATCTCGTGCTCGTCGTGTGGGACAACGAGTCGTATGCGACGACGGGCGGACAGGATACGGCGACACGGCACGGCGCGGATCTTTCCGGAGCGGCTCGCGCGCTGGGCATCGAGAGAGCGGTCACGGTGCGGGCGCCGTCCGAGTTGGTAGAAGCTGTGACGTCTTCGCTCTCAGAGCCAGGGCCGTGGGTGATCGTCGCCAAGGTGACCGAGTCGGCGCCGATTGCCAGGCCGCCACTCGATTACGTCGGCATCAAGCAGCGGTTCATGGCCGCACTGGGCTGCGCCGAGGCCGACGCCCCTCGAGGCACGCCGTGAGCCGGGCCGAGCCGGCCGGCGGCGCTCTGGCCGCGCTTGGCTCGTGGGTGTCGGCCGCGGTGCCACCGGCCGAGGCGCGCCGGCGCGCGGCCGGCGCGCTGCTCGACACGATTGGCGTCACGCTTGCCGGCGCGTCGGAGCCGGCGAGCCGCATCGTGCAGGCGTTCGTGTCGGCCGAAGGCGGCGGAGGCTGCACGGTGTTCGGAACTTCTGGCCGCGCCAGTGCCGCCCTTGCTGCGCTCGCCAATGGCACGGCCGCGCACGCGCTCGACTTCGACGACATGTGCTTCGTCTCGCTCGCCCATCCGAGCGCGCCGCTCGTGGCGGCCATCATGGCCGCTGGCGAAGCGCGCGGCGCGAGCGGCCGCGCGCTCGTCGACGCGTACGTCGTCGGTTTCGAGATCGAGGCGCGGCTCGGCCGCCTGATGCAGCCGCGCCACTACGCACGCGGCTGGCATCCCACCTCCACGCTCGGCACGCTGGGGGCTGCCGCCGCCGTCGGCCGGCTTGCCGGACTCGACGCGGCGCGTGCCGCTCACGCGCTGGCCATCGCCGCCTCGTCGGCCTCGGGCCTCAAGGAAAACTTCGGCACGATGGTCAAGCCGTTGCACGCGGGCCTGGCCGCGGAGAACGGCGTGCGCGCGGCGCGTCTCGCCGAGGGCGGCATGACGGCAAGCGCGCTCGCGCTCGACGGCCCGCAGGGCTTCCTGCGCGCGATGGACAGCGAGCGCGACGGTCTTGTTGCCGTGGTTGCCGACCTCGGCACGAGGTGGGAGATTGTGGACACGGGCATCACCGTGAAGTTGTACCCGTCGTGCGCCGGCACCCATCCGGCGCTCGACGCGATTCTCGACCTCTGCCGGCGCGAGGGGCTCTCGGCCGACGAGGTGGCACGCATCGAGGTCGGCGTCGACGCAACCACGCCGACGGTGCTGCTCTACGACCGGCCGTCGACCGGCCTCGAGGCGAAGTTCAGCATGCCGTTCTGCGTGGCGGCGGCCGTGGTCGACGGGCGCGTGGGCGTCGACACGTTCGACGCCGCGCGTCTCGGCGACGCGCGCCTCACGTCGTTCATGCCGCGCGTGACGATGAGGGTGGACGACTCGCTCGACGCCGGCGCGCCCCCGCTCACCCAGGCGAACGTGCGCATCGTGCTTGGCGACGGCCGCGAGCTCGTCGCGGCCGCGCACGGGGCCCGTGGCTATCCGGAACGGCCGGCAAGCGATGCCGAGCTCGACGCGAAGTTCCTCTCGTGCGCGGTTCGCGCGATTCCCGAGCCCGCCGCCGTCGGCGCGCTCGCCCTGCTGCGGACCATCGAAGACGTCCCGGACGTCGGCGAGCTGACGCGGCTGCTATGAGGGACGGGTCTCGCTTGCGCGAGCAAGACCCGTCCCTCTCTTGCGCTCCGTCCACCGCCTCCGGCCGTCACCCGCGCCCGGGCACGTGCCCTCGCTTCCAGATCAGGAACGTGCGCGTGAACTCGATGACGGGCGTGCCGTCCTGGTTCACGCCGGTGGTCTTCACCTTGACGAGCCCCGCTTTGGGTCGCGACTTCGATTCGCGGGTTTCGAGGACTTCGCTCCGCGCGTACACGGTGTCGCCTTCGAAGAGGGGATTGGGCAGCCGCACTTCGTCCCAGCCCAGGTTGGCCACGGCGTTCATCGTGAGGTCGATGACCGACTGGCCGGTCACGAGCGAGAGCGTGAAGCACGAGTTGACGAGCGGCCTGCCGAATTCGGTCTTCGCCGCGTAGGCCGCGTCGAAGTGAATCGGGTTCGTGTTCATGGTGACGCAGCTGAACCAGATGTTGTCGGCCTGCGTCACCGTGCGCCCGAGCGGGTGTTCGTAGATGTCGCCCACCTCGAAGTCCTCGAACACGCGGCCCGTCCAGCCTGGTTTGATGGCCATGTCAGATCGTCCTTTCGCGTCGCATGCGCGCGATCGTGTCGCCCGCAATAACCCAGTTCCTCGAGAATCGCGTCGCTGTGCTGACCGAGCGCGGGCACCGCTCCCATCACGGCTCGACGCCGTCCGTCGACCGGCGGCCGAAGCGCGCGGAGCGGGCCGGCCGGGGAGTCGACCTCGCGAAAGCGGTCGCCGTTCGGCGTGCTGCGGGTGCGCGCCGAGGCCGGCAACGGTGCCGAGCCGCGCGTTGGCGATGCCTGACGCGTCGAGCCGCGCGATCACGTCGTCGACCGCGAGCCGGCCGAATACGGCGTCGATGATCGCGTCGAGCTCGCCGCGATGGGCGACACGCGGGCGCTGTTCGTGGCAAACCGGTCGTGGCTTCGAGCGACGGCTGGCCGAGCACCTCGCGGCAGAATCGTCTCCACTCGCGCGCGTTCTGGATGCCGACGACAACGTCGCCGCCCGATCCCGTGTCGTAGGGTCCATAGGGCGCAATCGAGGCGTGATGCGCGCCGGTCCGCGGCGGGCGCGCGGCCGCCCGTACGCGGTGCGTAGTACTCGGGCGCGCTCATCCACTCGGAGAGCGCGTCGAAGAGCGACACCTCGAGCGACGGCGCCCGTGCCGCTCGTCGCGCGGCCGAGGAGCGCGGCCAGGATGCCCGCAGAACGCGTACATGCCGGCCGCGATGTCGGCCACCGAGATCCCGACCTGGCCGGAAGATCCTCGGTGCCCGTGAGCGAGACCAGGCCGACCTCGCTCTGCACGAGCAGGTCGTAGGCCTTCTTGTTCGCGTACGGGCCGGTCGACCCGTATCCGGTCACGCGGCACGCGACGAGTCGAGGATGGCGCGCGCGGAGCACGGCCGGGGCAAGTCCCAGCCGGTCGGCCGCGCCGGGCCCGAGGTTCTCCACGAACACGTCGGCGCGCTCGAGCAGGCGGCCGACGACGTCGGCCGCCTCGGGCCGCTTCAGATCCAGCGTCAGCGACTCTTTCGACCGGTTCAGCCACACGAAGTAGCTCGAGAGGCCGCGCACCGTGGTGTCGTACCCGCGCGCGAAGTCGCCGCCGTCCGGCCGCTCGATCTTGACGACGCGCGCGCCGAGGTCCGCGAGCTGGCGGCGTCGCAAACGGCGCCGCCACGGCCTGCTCGATGGCCACGACGGTCACGCCTTCGAGGGGACGGGGCATTCACACTCCGGAGCGACCGGGCCGGCCGTCAGTACGATCGCGGCAGTTCCAGCACATGCTCGGCCACGTAGGCGAGGATCAGGTTCGTCGAGATGGGCGCCACCTGGTACAGCCGCGTTTCGCGGAACTTGCGCTCGATGTCGTACTCCTCGGCGAAGCCGAAGCCGCCGTGCGTCTGCACGGCCACGTTGGCGGCCTCCCACGACGCATCGGCGGCGAGCAGCTTCGCCATGTTGGCCTCGGCGCCGCAGGGCTCGCCCGCGTCGAAGAGCCCGGCGGCGTGGATGCGCATCAGGTCGGCCGCCTCCAGGTTCACGTGCGCGCGCGCGATGCGGGAACTGCACGCCCTGGTTCTGGCCGATCGGACGCCCGAACACCACCCGCTCCCTGGCGTACCTCGCCGCGCGCTCGATGAACCAGCGGCCGTCGCCGACGCACTCGGCCGCGATCAGGATGCGCTCGGCGTTGAGCCCGTCGAGGATGTAGCGGAAGCCCTTGCCCTCCTCGCCGACGAGCGCGGACGCCGGCACTTCGAGGTCGTCGAAGAAGAGCTCGGTCGTCGCGTGGTTCATCATCGTGCGGATCGGGCGGATCGTGAGGCCGTGGCCGACGGCGTCGCGCATGTCGACGAGCAGCATGCGACAGACCGTCTGTCCGCTTCTTGACCTGGTCGTGCCGGCGTCGTGCGGACGACGAGCAGCAGCAGGTCGGAGTGCTCGGCTCGCGAGATCCAGACCTTCTGGCCGCGTACCACGTAGCACGTCGCCCTTCCGCACGGCCGTCGTCTTGAGCTGCGTCGTGTCGGAGCCTGTCGTGGGCTCGCTCACGCCAAAGGCCTGCAGACGCAGCGCGCCGCTGGCGATGCTGCGGCAGGTACTCGCGCTTCTGCGCGTCCGAACCGTGCCGCAGCAACGTGCCCATCGTGTACATCTGCGCGTGGCAGGCGCCGGCGTTGCCGCCGCTGTGGTTGATTTCTTCGAGGATGATCGAGGCCTCGCCGCACACCGAGCCCCGATCCGCCGTATTCCTCGGGAATGAGCGCCGCGAGATAGCCGGCCTCGGTGAGCGCCTTGACGAAGGCCTCCGGGTAGGCGCGCTGTTGATCCAGCTCGCGCCAGTAGGCGTCCGGGAAGGAGCGGCACAACTCGCCGACGGCCGCGCGCAGGTCCTCGTGGAGTTCGGTGCTCAAGCGCCGCCATCATATCGGAGTACCATTGGCCGCTTCATGTCCGGCCTGACCGACCTTGTCGTCTCGCGACTGCGTGAGATTGGTGTGGGCGCCCTCTTCGGCGTGCCGGGCGGCGGCGGCAATCTCGACCTCATCGAGGCGGCCGGCCGCGCCGGGCTCCCGTTCGTGCTCACCTCCACGGAAACCGGGGCCGCGATTGCCGCCGTCGCCCACGCGGAGGTCACCGGCCGGCCGGGCGCGTGCCTCTCGACGCTCGGGCCCGGCGCCGCGTCGCTCGCAAACGGCGTGGCCTGTGCGCGGCTCGACCGCGCGCCGCTCCTCGTCTTCACCGACAGCCACCCGGCCTCGGCCGGCGGCGCCTACACGCACCAGCAACTGGACCACGGCGCGCTCTTCGCGCCGATCACCAAGTGGACCGGGTCCCTGTCAGCAGAGGACCCGGCGCGAACGATCGACGAGGCCATTCGCGCAGTGCTCGAACCGCCGCCGGGCCCGGTGCACGTGGACTGGCCTGGCGATGCCCGCCTCTCGAACGACGACCGCCCGCCGGAGGAGCGCGGGCCCTCCCACGCCGCGGCCGGACCGGCGGGCACGCCGCATCCGCTTTCTCATTCGCCGGCCGAGGCTCGCGACCGGCTCGCCGCGCTCGTCGCGGCCGCCCGAAAGCCCGTCGTCGTGGCGGGGCTTGGCGCGCGGAGCGTGGCCGATGCCGCGGCGATCCGCGCGCTCTGCGAGCGCCGCGGGCTGCCCGCCCTTGTGACCTACAAGGCCAAAGGCGTGGTGCCGGACAGCCATCCCTGTTTTGGCGGCGTGTTCACCAACGCCGCCATCGAGCAGTCGATTGTCGGGGGGAGCGACCTCATCATCGGCCTCGGGCTCGATCCGGTGGAGCTTCTCCCGAGACCCTGGCCGTACCGTCAGCCCGTCGTGTATGTCGGACGCTGGCGCGTGTCCGATGCGCAGGTGCCGTTTGCCGTGCAGCACATCACCGGCGTCGCAACAGGCGCCGGCGACATCGACGGCTGGCTGGCTGATTCGTCATGGGATCTCGACGCGCTCGCGCGGGAGCGCGAGCGCCAGCAGCGATCGGTCGACGTCGCATCCGACGGCCTCACCGCGCAGGACGTCGTGCGTCTCGCCGCCGCGCGATTCGCGGCCGACCGCCGGGTCACCGTCGACGCGGGCGCGCACATGGTGCCCGCCACCATGCTCTGGCCGGTTGCCGAACCGAACGGCATGCTCATCTCGAACGGACTATCGACCATGGGCTTCGCGCTGCCGGCGGCCATTGGCGCGGCGCTTGCCGATCGCGCCAGGCCCGTGGTGGCGCTCACCGGCGACGGCGGCCTGCTCATGTGCGTGTCCGAGCTTGCCACGGCGGTCCGTGAAGGGCTGCCGATAATCACCATCGTGTTCGGCGACGACTCGCTCAGCCTCATCGAGATCAAGCAGCAACATCGGCGGTACCGGCCGGCCGGCGTCGCGCTCGGGCCGATTCGCTGGCAGGCCGTGGCCGAAGGCTTCGGCGTGGCGGGGTTCGTCGCGCGCACGGGCGCGGAGCTTGCGCGCGCGCTCGACCAGGCCGCCGCCTGCGCCGGCCCGAGCCTCATCGACGCCAGAATCGATCGGTCGAACTACGCCCGCACGTTCGAGGCCGTGCGTGGATGACGCGCCAGGCGTTTCACCGGCCCGCGCGCCTACGCTCTCTTTCGTCTGGCAATGGCCTCGGCCATCGCCAGCACGCGTTTCGCACGGGCGACGACAGGGGCTTCGATCATCTGGTCGTTCACGCGGATGACGCCTTCGGTGCGCGCGGCCTCGAACGACTCGACGAGCCGCCGGGCGCGGTCGACGTCTTCGGCCGACGGGCTGAACACCTCATGGATCACGCGCACCTGGTCCGGGTGAATCGCCATCTTCCCGCGGAAGCCGAGCGCGCGCGCCCGGCTGGCATCGGCCCGCAGGCCGTCCAGGTCGGCCAGGTTCGTGAACACCGCGTCGAGCGCCACGGCGCCAGCCGTCGCGGCGGCGAGCACCACGTGCGAGCGCGCGTGGAGCAGTTCCTCGCCGTCGACCGTTCGCGGGATGCCGAGCTCGGCCGTCAGGTCTTCGGCGCCGAAGAGCAGGGCCGGCACGAGGGCCCTGGCGGCCGCGATCGCCGGAGCCTGCAGAATTCCGCGCGCCGTTTCGAGGAGCGGCACGACGCGGCCGGACGGCACGAGGCTCGCCACGGCTTCGACCTGGCCGGCCGACTCCACCTTCGGCATCACCACCGCGTGAACGCCCGGGAGCATCCGCACCAGATCCACGTCGTCGTCAATCCACGGCGAGCCGGCCGCGTTCACGCGCACGAACACCAGAGCGTCGGTGTCGGGCGGCACGGCGAGGAAGGCGCCAACCGTTTCGCGCGCCTCGGCCTTGCGGCCGGCGTCGACGCTGTCTTCGAGATCGAAAATCACGGCGTCGGCGCCCGCGGCGAGCGCTTTCTCGAACCGGTCGCGGCGCGTGCCCGGCACGAAGAGCACCGATCGGAGCAGCACGCTCGTCACCATGGCGGCAGTGTCTTGTAGAGGAACTCCTTGAGGTACGGGTCTTCCGAGGCGATGAGCTCGGCGCCCGGTCCCTCGAACAGAATCCGCCCCTCGTGGAGCACCATGAACTCGGTGGACGTGGCCTCTGCGTCTTCCGTCTTCACAATCTCCACCTTGCCGCCCGTGCGCACGGCCCGGTGTTCGGCCACATGGAACGCGTCGCGAATCTGGTGCGTGGCGACGACGGCCGTCACCGACTCGAGATCCCGGAGCTTCACGACCTCGTCGACGACCGTGGTCGCCGTGAGCGGGTCGAGGCCGGTCGTCGGGTCGTCGAACAGCAGCAGCCCCGGGCGCGTGGTCATCGCGCGTGCGAGCGCCACGCGCCTCCGCTGTCCGCCGGAAAGCTCCGAGGGCATCCGTTCGGCGAATTCGCCGAGGCCCACGAAGCCCAGCACCTCCATCACCCGCTCGTAGACCTCGTCGAGCGGCATCTTCGTCTCTTCGTACAGCCGGTATCCGACGTTCTCGTTCACCGTCAGGGAGTCGAAAAGCGCGTTCTCCTGGAACACCATGCCGATGTCGGCGCGCATGCGCAGCAGGTCGCGCTCGGGCAGGTCGTTGATGCACTGGCCGTTGACGTGAATCGTGCCGGAGTCCGGGCGGTACAGGCCGAGAATCAGCTTCAGCATCACGGACTTGCCCGAGCCGCTCGCGCCCAGGAGGAACCGCATGCCGCCCGTGTCCACGCGGAAGCTCACGTTCGAGAGGACGACGTGGTCGTCGAACGCGAACGACACGTCGTCGAAGACGACGGCGGGGGAGCCGGCCGGTGCGCGTGGCGTGGTCGGGCGGACGAGATCCTGCGTGTGTCTCACGGCGCTGCAGAGAGCATCATACGCCGCGGAAGGGGAGTGGGAGCGGCGGCGTCAGCGGCCGCCGACGGCGGACAGGATCGTGGCGAGCGACGTAACGACCGCGGCAAGCGTCATCACCTGAACGCCGACGAGCCACACGAACTGGCGCGAGACCTTCGCGTCGAGCTGGTCGAACCTCCGGTCCATCCCTTCGAACCTTCGGTCCATGGATTCGAACCTCCGGTCCACGCCTTCGAACCGGCGATCGACTGCCTCGAAGCGCTGCTCGATGCGGTCGAACCGCCGGTCGACAGCCGCGAATCCCGCGGACATGTCCTGACGCAGGTTCGCGAGCGCTTCGTGTAGGCCGTCGGTCCGCACTCGCTGCTCCCTCACGTCGCCCTCGACCACCGTGATCCGTTCGCCCAGCGTCGCCATCCCGTCACCTCCGCAAGATACCGTCGTCGTCGACGACGACGCAAGAGCAATGACCATGCCTGATGCGAACCCGCCGGAAAACGTCGTAGAGACGGGTCAGGTAGCAGGATCTGCCATGCCGGAAGGGCGGAGACTTTCGACGTGGGGCACGCGTGCCCCACGATGGGGCGCCGATGCCCCACGATCGAAGCCGTATCGTGCCGACGCGGTCGCGATCGCGCAGCAAATCGCCGCAATGGTCCAACATCGCCGTTGACTCGTACGGATCGTGGGTCCAGACTGTGCGCGGGGGTTCTCATGGCAGGATCCGAGTGTCGCGTTTTTCTGCGCGAGCGCTGTGTCATCAACCCTGAGCCGGCCGCGCCCGCGGGCGCCCCGGCGATTCCGTTTCTCGGCCTGTTCGTGCCGAAGCTCATCGAGATTGCGATTGGCGGTGTGGCCACGCTCCTGCGAAAGGCCGGCAAGGACGAGACGGTGACCGTCGCCGGCCGGGCCTTCACGGACCTGTACGTGGCCGACGACGCCCAGGCGCTTCGCGCGAGTCCGAAGATTGGCTGCATCATCGGCGTCGTCGGCACGTTCGGCACACCGGAACCTGGAACGGAGCCGTCGACCGATCCCATCGTGCGGCGGCTCGAAGACGAGGGCTTCGTGCCGCGCGGAGCGGAGATCGCCGTCCTCTTCGAGGCGGTCGTCAAGCGTTCGAGCGACGAGACGGCCTTCTTCCTCGACACCCGGCACATGAGCGTTCGCAACTTCATCGGGGATCGGGGCAGGAGCGAGCGCGCGTTCGTCATCACGCTCGGTGTGACGGCTCCGGGCGCGACGGCCGACGGCGAGACGATCGCGATCGGCACGATCGACATGGGCAGGCTGAGGCGGGATGCCAGTCTCGTCCCTGACGGCGCCCCTGCGGGCGCCCGTCCGAGGTACCGATCGAACCTGATGCCGTGGGGCCAGATTTCCAAGGCGTCGCAGGAGGTCTACGACGCCGAGGTCGCCGCCGGCGCCGCGGCAGGCCGGAGCTACATGCCGGTGACGTTCGAGCTGACCGTTTCCGAGACGGCCGACGGCAACGCGCTGCTCCTCGCGCTCGGCGACCTGCTCGACGGCGCGAAGAAGGAGGCGGCCGCCGAAGCGGCGAAGCTGATTCTGCCCGACGAGCGCGCCAAAGCCGACGCGACGCGCGCTGAGAGTGCCGAAGCGCTGTACGAAGCCGAGCTTGAAGCCGAGGTGGAAGTCCGCAAGGCGAAGAAGGCGCACGCAGCGGGGTCGGGCGGCGACCTGCCCGTGCTGCGGGCCCAGCTCGAAGCGGCCATCCGCAAGCTCCGGCGGGCGACGCAGCTTCGCGAGGCCGCCGGCTTGCCGGCGCGACCGCCGATTCCCGAGTCCTGAGACTGGAGGCACGGGGGCCCGCTTCGCCAATTGGTACAGGAGCGCGTCATGACGTACGACAGCCGGACCATGCTCAGGGAGATGCTCGCCGCGGCGCGGCAGGCGGCCGGGCCGGAGTGGCGGGCGATGAAGGGCGCGATGACGCGCGTCCTCGAAGACGAGGCAGACGCGCTTCGACGGCTGTTCGACGTGCGCCGTGCCGGCGAAGCCACCGACGACGCGGTTGCGGCCGAGCTTCGGCGCGAGCGGGAGAGGGTGCTTGCCGGCCTCACGGAGACGTGCGCGGTCAGGCGCCCGCTTGCCGCCGAAGCGGCCGGCGCCGCCGTCGACGCGTTCGGCAGGATGCTGGCCGCGGCCGTGGCGGCCGCCGAAGCGGCCGGCGGCCGGCTCCGCGCCTCCCGTGCGGCGAAGGGTCGAGCGGCCGCAAAGCCATCCGCACCACTTCCGGCCTCGGCCCGTCGCCTCAACGCCAGGCCCGACACGGTGGACTTCCGCGACCTCGTCTACGTGCCCACGCTCGTCGAGGTCGGCACCGAGATTCCGCTCTCGCGCTATCGCCGTGCCAGAGTGCCGGTGCTCGACCAGGGTGAAGAGGGCGCCTGCACCGGCTTCGGCCTGGCCACGATGGTGCACTTCCTGCTGCGGACGCGAAGGGTGAAGCCGGATGCGGGTGTGGTCAGCCCGCGCATGCTCTACGCGATGGCGCGGCGCTACGACGAGTGGCCGGGCGAATCGTACGAGGGATCGAGCTGCCGCGGCGCGATGAAGGGCTGGCACAAGCACGGGGTGTGCGCCGAGACGCTCTGGCGGCACGACCCGGCGCGGCCGGACTTCACGCTCACCGACGCGCGGTCGGCCGACGCGCAGCAGCGCGCCCTTGGCGCGTACTTCCGCGTCAACCACAAGGACCTGGTGGCGATGCACGCCGCCATCACCGAGGTCGGCGTGCTCTACGCGAGCGCCAACGTGCACAGCGGCTGGGACAAGGTGACCGACGCCGGCGTGATTCCGTTCGGCGACGACGCGAAGGTGCTGGGCGGGCATGCGTTTGCCATCGTCGCCTACGACCGCAAGGGGTTCTGGATTCAGAACTCGTGGGGCACCTCGTGGGGCGCGGGCGGATTCGGGCACGTGAGCTACGCCGACTGGCTCGAGCACGGATCCGACGTGTGGGTCGCGCGGCTCGGCGTGCCCATCGAGCAGGCGGCGCGCGTCGTCTCGGTCAGCACCAGTTTCACGGCTTCGTCGCGCGCGAGGGCGTACGCGTACGACGACGTGCGCCCGCACGTCGTGAGTGTCGGCAACGACGGCGCGCTTCGCACCACCGGCAACATCGGGACCACGCCGGAGGCCGTGCGCCGGATCCTCGCGGAGGACTTCGCGCGCGTGACGGCCGGGTGGAAGACGAAGCGCCTCGTGCTCTACGCGCATGGCGGCCTGGTGAGTGAGGACGCGGCCGTGCAGCGCGTGGCCGAGTATCGCCGCACGATGCTCGACAAGGAGTGCTATCCGCTGGCGTTCATCTGGCACAGCGACTACTGGTCGACGATTACGGCCATGCTCGAGGACGTCGTCAAGCGGCGTCGATCGGAGGGCGCGATCGACGCCGCGAAGGACTTCATGCTCGACCGGCTCGACGACGGGCTGGAGCCGCTCGCGCGCCTGTTCACCGGCAAGGCGTCGTGGGACGAGATGAAGGAGAACGCGCTTGCCGCCACGCAGGTCGGCCGCCGGCGCCGCGCGGCTCGTGGCGGCGGAGGTCGCCGCGCTCGCCGCGCGGACGAAGGTGGACGTGCACCTGATTGGGCACAGCGCCGGCAGCGTCTTGCACGCGCCGCTCGTCGAGCACCTCACGGCGCCCGCCTCGGCCGGCGGTCTCGGCGTGCCCATCGCGTCGTGCACGCTCTGGGCGCCGGCCTGCACGATGGCGCTCTTCGAGAGCGCTTACGTGCCGGCCATCCGCGACGGCCGGATCGCGCGCTTCGCGCTCTACACGCTGACCGACGAGGCCGAGCAGGACGACCACTGCGCGCGCATCTACAACAAGTCGCTGCTGTACCTCGTCTCGAACGCCTTCGAGACGAGGCCGCGGATTCCGCTCGTGCGGCCCGACGGCGTGCCGCTCGTCGGCATGGCGAAGTTCGTCGAGCGGCATCGCGCGCTCGGCCGGCTCATCGCCGACGGCCACGTGCGATGGGTGCAGGCGCCGAACACGCTGGCCGTCGGCGCGCCGGGGGCGTCAGGCTCGGCGGCCCACGGCGCGTTCGACGACGACCAGGCGACGGTGCTCTCGACGCTCGGGTTCATCATCAATGGGGGCAGGCGGGCTGGCGTCACGATGAAGGCTGCGGCCGAGCATGTACCAGCCGAAGCCGGGCGCCTCGCGGCTGCGGACGCTCCGCGCCGGGCTGGAGCAGGCGAGCCGGTAGCGGCGAGCACGAATGCCGCGCCGGCCGCGGCGCGCGGGTGTAGCATCGGAAGAGAGCCGTGCGGGGCCGTCAGGCTCCGGGGAGGCTCGAATGCGCATCCTCCGCGAATCGCTCTGGTTCTGGATCCTGGTTCTCCTGGCGCCGGCGGTCGCGCTGGCCCAGCCCGCCGCCGCTCGGCCCCCACCCCCGCTTCCCGACCTCGTCAAGCCCGGCGACAGGCTCTTCGTGACCTATCCGACCGGTGTCGAAGTGGAGGGCCGGTTGCTGCGCGTCTCTCCCGAGGAACTGGTGTTGCTCGTGGGGAATGACGAACACGCGTTTCGACGCGAACGCATCGGCCGTATCGAGAAGCGCGATTCGCTCTGGAACGGCCTGCTGGTTGGCGCCGTGCCGGGGGCGCTCATAGGAGCCGCCGGCGGGGCCTTCGAATGCGATCCGCACTGCGGCCACAACGTCGCTACCGGTGCGCTCGTCGTCGGCGCCATCGGCGGGGGCGTCGGGGTCCTCGTCGATTTCGTCGCCAAGGGCTACGCGCCGGTGGACGGCCCGTCGGTGGGATCGCCGAATGCGTTCCGCGTTCCCGGGCCGGTGGCCTCGATCGAGGATCTCTGGCAGCGCGTGCGGCAGGGCGACACGATCGATGTGGTGACACTCGACGGACGTAAGGTGCACGGGACGTTCGTCGAGGTCTCGGCCGAGGCTGTGACGATCGCGGTGGACGGCGAGCGTCGCGAGATTCCCGCGCGCGATGTCAGTCGCGTGACGCGGCGCGGCAATCGCTTCCGCCGGGGCGCCTTCTGGGGTGCGATGTTCATGGCGGCGATGGGCGGGGTCGCCGGTGGCGCCAGTTGCAGCAGCGGATCCGGTTCGTGCAGCAACCCGGCCCTGCTCGCGGTCTACATGGCGATGCCCGGCGCGCTCTGGGGCACGGTGATCGGCGCCGTCATTCCGAGGCACGCGGTCGTCTACGAGCCGGGCGCATCCGCCGAGCTCCATCTCGGTCCGATGCTCGGTCCGGGTCGGGTCGGCGTGGTCTTCTCAGCGAAATTCTGACGGCGGGAAGCGCTCTCAGAGCCCGCGGGCGCTCGCAGATTTTGACAACAGCGCTCGGGAATCCGGGTAGCATCCACGACATACGGGAGGCAACCCATGGCGAAGTTGGACCGGCGCGGATTCCTGGGGACGGGCGCGGGCATGGCGGCGGCGCTCGGCGTGGATACCAGCGGCTGGACGGAGGCGGCGCGCGAGACGCGCAGGCGAACGGCGCCGGTGGACGTCCGCCTGCGTGAGGCGCCGGACCTTGTCGTGGTGAACGCGCGCGTGTGGACGGTGGACCCGGCGCTGCCGCGCGCGGAGGCGTTTGCGGTCCAGCATGGGCGGTTCACGGCCGTTGGAAGCGACGCCGACGTGCGCGCGCTGGCCGGGCCGAACACGCGCGTGATCGACGCGGAAGGCATGACGGTGACGCCGGGCTTCATCGACACGCACAGCCATCCCAGCGGCGTGAGCGAGCTGACCGGCGTCAACGTGAACCTGCGGACGGTCGCCGAAGTCGTGGCGGCTCTCCGCGCGAAGGCCGCCACGACCCCGCCCGGGTACTGGGTGAGCGGCTACATGTACGACGACACGAAGCTCGATCGCCCGGTCACGCGCAGGGACCTCGACGAAGCGGTGCCGAATCACCCGGCGAGCGTCGGCCATCGGGGCGGTCATACGGGCGTGTACAACAGCGTCGCCTTTCGTGAGGCTGGCGTTTCCGCCAGCACGCCAGATCCGACCGGCGGCAGGTTCGATCGCGAGAACGGCGAGCTGACGGGCACGGTCGCCGAGCGCGCGCGAAACGCCTTCAACCGCGTCGGCCGGCGCGAGCCGACGACGCGTGACACGCGCCGGCAGGGGATTGCCTTCATCTCGAAGGAGATGACGAAGGCCGGGCTGACGTCGGTGCACCGTACCGGTGGCGGCAGTGACGACCTCGTCGCCTTCCAGGACGCGTACGCGGCCGGCGAGCTGCGCTTCCGGATGTACTTCTTCCCGCGCGGCGGGATCTTCGACTCGCTCAAGGCGGCGGGCATCCGGACGGGCTTTGGCGACGAGCGCCTGCGCATCGGCGGCGTGAAGTTCGGCGCCGACGGCTCGGCGTCGGAGCGCACGATGCGGATGCGCACGCCGTACATCGACCGCCCCGATGACTACGGCATCCTCACGATGACGCCCGACGAGATCTGGGAGGCCGTGAACGACGCCCACCGCGCCGGGTTCCAGATCGGGATTCACGCGAACGGCGACGAGACGATCGGGTACGTGCTCGACGCCTACGAGCGCGTCGAGCGCGAGCAGCCGCGCGTGGACGCGCGGCACCGAATCGAGCACTGCTCGCTCGTCAACCCCGAGCTGCTCGCACGGATCAAGGCGGCCGGCGTCATCCCCACGCCGTTCTATACCTACGTCTATTACCACGGCGACAAGTGGGGGAATTACGGCGCGGAGAAGATGCGCTGGATGTTCGCGCACCGGTCGTTTCTGGACTACGGCATTCCGGTGGCGGGCGCCTCCGACTACATGCCCGGCCCGTACGAGCCGATGATGGCGCTGCAGAGCCTCGTGACGCGCACCGACTACCTCGGCCGCGAGTGGGGGCCGAACCAGCGCGTGACGGTGGACGAGGCGCTGCGCATCTGCACGATCAACGGCGCGTACGCCTCCTTCGAGGAGCCCATCAAGGGCTCGATAACGTCCGGCAAGCTCGCCGACTTCGTCATGCTCGCCGAGGACCCGCACGACGTCGATCCGATGGCCCTGAAGGACATCAGGGTCGTGCGGACCGTGGTCGGAGGCGAGACCGTCTTCGAGGCATAGGGCATCGCCGTCTGCGCCGGGACGCCGACGCTCCGGCTGACTCGAGCCGACAGTGCGGTTCATGAGGAGCGCGATGGCCCTGATTTCGGGCCAACGGGCGCGGCCGAATCGCTTCCGGGAAGCGGCCGGGCGAAGGTGGTATCGTCTTCCGCCATGATCCGACCGAGCCCCGTCCCCTTCGTCGCCGCGTGCGTCGTCGCCCTGGCCGCACTGTCGTTTCCACTCCTCGGCCAGGAAAGTCAGGAGAAGCAGGAAGATCCCAGGGAGGCCGCGAAGAAGGCGGACAGGAACGAGCTGCCGCTCGAGCCGGCCGGGACGCTCGAGTTCGAGACCGACGAGGGCACGTGGCTGTCGCTCGACGTCGCGCCCGACGGCAGCTCCATCGTCTTCGAGCTGCTCGGCGACCTGTACCGGCTGCCGTTTGCCGGAGGCGAGGCCGTGCGGCTCACCCAGGGCACGCCCTACGACTCGCAGCCCCGCGTCTCGCCCGACGGGAAGTGGATCGCGCTTATCAGCGACCGGAGCGGCAGCGACAACCTCTGGGTCGTGGACGCCGACGGCAAAGAGCCCCGCAAGCTCTCGAATGAATCGCAGCAGGCGGTGATGTCGCCCACATGGACGCCGGATTCGCAGTATGTGATCGCCTCGATCCGCGCGACGGGCGGCACCGAGCTTCGGATGTTCCACATCGACGGCGGCAGCGGGATCACGCTGGGTGCTGCGGCGCCCGCGGCTCCGGCTGGAGGGGGCCAGCCGCCGGCCGGCGGCGGGTCGTCGCCCACGCGTCTCGGCGCGTCCGTCACACCGGACGGTCGTCATCTTTACGTGGCGCAGGCGGCCTCGGGCGCGGCGGCCGCAAGCTCGCTCGCCCGGTGGCAGATTGCCCGGCTCGACATGCAGACGGGCGACGCCGACGTCATCACGCAGGCCGAGGGCAGCGGTATGCGTCCGGTCGTCTCGCCCGACGGCCGCCTGCTCGTCTACGTCACGCGGTACGAAGCGAAGACGGGCCTGCGCGTGCGCGATCTTGTGACGGGCGCGGACCGATGGCTCAAGTGGCCGGTCGAGCGCGACGAGATGGAAAGCGGCGGCAGCCCCTCGCGCGACACGTATCCCGGCTACGCGTTCACGCCCGACGGCAGGGAAGTGGTGGTCACCTACGACGGGAAGATCCATCGCGTGAACGTCGAGACCGGTGCCGAAACGCTCGTGCCGTTCACGGCGAAGGTCGCACTCGAGATCGGACCCGAGCTCGAGTTCCCCTACAAGGTCCCACAGGGCCCGGTGCGCGCGAAGTTGATCCAGGACCCGAGACAGTCGCCCGACGGCAGGCGCATCGCGATGTCGGTCTTGACCCACATCTACGTAATGGACGCAAAGGCCGGCGCGACGCCCGCCCGGCTCACGAGCGGTGACGCGTGGGAGTTCAAGCCCTCGTGGTCGCCCGACGGGCAGTGGATCGCGTACGTGACGTGGTCGATGGACGGCGGCCACATCTGGAAGACGCGCGCCGACGGCTCGGGCCAGCCCCAGCAGCTCACCAGCATTCCCGCCTTCTACACCGACATCGTCTTTTCGCCGGACGGCACGCGGATTGTCGGTCTGCGCGGCAACGAGTACATGCGCCAGCAGACGTTCAGCGAGTTCGGCGGTCTGCGCATTCCGCTCGACCTCGTGTGGCTTCCGGCCGCCGGCGGCGACGTCGAGCTCGTGGTGCCCGCGCGCGGCCTGGCCTGGCCGCACTTTGCCGCCGATCCGTCGCGCATCCACGTCTACTCGAACGACGGCCTGATCTCGCTGCGCTACGACGGCACCGATCGGCGCACGCACCTGCGCGTGACCGGCCCGGGGCGCGCCGGCACGCCGCGTCCGCCGGCCGCCGATGCCGTGACGGTGCGGCCGGACGGCAAGTGGGCGCTGGCCTCGGTGAACAACCAGCTCTGGGTCGTGGCCGTGCCGCCCTATTCCGGCTCGGCTCCCACCGTCAACGTGCGCAGCCCGTCGCTGCCCGTCAAGCGCCTGACCGACATCGGCGCCGACTACTTCGGCTGGGCCGACGAGGGCCGGACGATCACGTGGGCTATCGGGTCCACGTTCTACCGGCGGCCGTTCGACTCGATCGACTTCAAGGCGGAGGAACCGGCCGGCGGCCGCGGCGGCCGCGGCGGCGAGGCCGGCGTGGGCCGCGCGGGCGGCCAGGGCACGGAAGCGGCCGCGCCGCCGAAAGATCCGCTCGATCTCGATACGAATGTCGAAGCCATCGAGGTCGCGCTCGAGTTCCCGCGAGCCACGCCCACGGGCGTGATCGTGCTCCGACGCGCGACGGTCATCACGATGAAGGGCGACGAGGTCATCCAGAACGCGGACCTCGTCGTCGCTGACAACCGCATCACGGCGATCGGCCGGCGCGGCAGCGTCACGATCCCGGCCGGCGCGCGCGAAATCGATCTCCGCGGCGCGTTCATCGTCCCCGGCTTCGTCGACACGCACGCCCACTGGGAGTTCCGCACGCACGACGTGCTCGAGCCGCAGAACTGGAGCCTCGTCGCCAATCTCGCCTACGGCGTCACGGCCGGGCTCGACGTGCAGACGTCCACCAACGACTACTTCGCCTACCAGGACCTCGTCGAAACGGGGCAGAGCCTGGGCCAGCGCGCGTTCATGACCGGGCCCGGTATCTTCTCGAACCACGACTTCCAGTCCTACGAGGCCACGCTTGCGTACCTCACGCGCTACAAGGAGCACTACCGGACGCCGAACATCAAGTCGTACATGGTGGGCAACCGCAAGCAGCGGCAGTGGGTCGTGCGGGCCTCGAAGGAGCTCGGGCTCATGCCCACGACCGAAGGCGGGCGCGACATGAAGATGGACATCACGCACGCCATCGACGGCATGCACGGCAACGAGCACACGCTGCCCGTCTTCCCGCTCTACAACGACGTCGTCCAGCTCTTCGCGAAGACGAAGACCGCCTATACGCCCACGCTCCTCGTCAACTACGGCGGCATCATCGCCGAGGAGTACTTCTACGCGACGACCGAGGTGCACGACGACCCGAAGCTCAACCGGTTCTATCCGCACAACGTGCTCGACGACATGAGCCGCCGGCGCCGCGTGTGGGCGCGCGAGGACGAGTTCGTGTTCCCGATGGCGGCCGCCGCGGCCGCGAAGATTCAGCGCGCGGGCGGTCTCGTGGGTGTGGGCGGCCACGGCCAGCTCCAGGGCCTTGGCTACCACTGGGAGATGTGGGCGCTGGCGATGGGGGGCATGACGCCGCGGGAAGTGCTCCAGGCCGCCACGATCGACGGCGCGAAGATCATCGGGTTCGACGAGGATCTCGGCTCGCTCGAGGTCGGCAAGCTCGCCGACCTGGTCGTGCTCGACCGGAACCCGCTCGACGACATCCGCAACACGAACACGATCCGCTACGTCATGAAGAACGGCGACGTCTTCGACGGCGCGACACTCGACCAGGTATGGCCTGTCGAGAAGCCACTGCCGAAGTTCTGGTGGTGGGACGCGGCGCCAGCGGCGGCACGCGCAGGATCGGCGCGCCGCTGAGTGTCTATTTCGGGAGCGCCCACTTCACCGCGAGGCTGCCGTTGCCGGTGGAGCACGTGCCGAACACCTCGCCCGTCGGGCTGACGTCGGACGCCGACCCGCCCCATTTCTTGCTGATGAGCGGCAGCAGGAGTGGCGCGCCAAACGTCTCGGCGCCCGGGCTGCGGCGCCAGGCCACCGGCCACATCGTGCCTCCCCGGCCTGCGCTGTCCTGCCAGGAGAATCCGGCGATGACGATGGTGCCGTCCGGCAGTTGGCCGACGCCGTTCGCGCGACCTTCATCGAAGTTGGGATCGGCGCCCTTGAGGACCTGCTCGGTCCAGTTGCCCAGCGCGTCTTCCATCCAGGCGACGTGCGTGTCGTACGGCATCCAGTGGGTTCCCGCGATGACCGTGCCGTCGGCGCTGATGTCTTCGGCCTCACTGCGTGACGCCGCCAGGTCCCGTCGCGTCCAGTTGCCGGGCTGTCCCGTCCACATCACTGCCTGTTCTGACACGGATCCGACAATTCGGTAGCCGTCCCCGTAAGCCACCACGGCATTGGCAACGGACGGGTCATCCTCAATCTGTTCCGGAACCCAGTTGTCTCCGTCACGCGTCCACAGGAAGGCATACGCTGCGCCCGCCGTGCCGCCGTACCCGACGACGAGCGTGCCATCGTCGGTGATGCCGTTGGCCTGACCCGGTGTGAAGCCGTCCGGCAGCGGGAGCGGCGTCGCGATATCCATGTCGAACACCGTGGGCCCAGCCGGGGAGTAGAAGCCGACGGCGAGGCCCGTTTCACTGGCATCGGTCGCCAATCCGTGGCTGCCGTTCCCGAGGCGGTCGAGTGTCAGGCTCGAGGCCGTGTAGATGATCGGCTGAGGGCCGGTCCCAGCGCCACAGCCGTTCGCCATGCCCACCGCAAAACTGCCGTCGACGCTGACGCGATAGACCTGCGTTGTGGAGCAGCCGATGTCCGCCGGGTGTCCTAGTGACACGGGCGCGAGGCTGTCAGTCCCGCCGCCGCCTCCCTTGCCGCCGCCTTTGTTCTGCCCGCCGTTCTTCTGAGCCGCGAGGTCTGCGGGCGACGCCGAGAGCAGGGCGGCTGTGGCGCAGAGGAACACGATTCGGGTAACCGACAGCCGATGCAGCATGGGGCCTCCTCGGTCGAAACCGCCTGCCCGGCCGGACGAATGAGGTCTGGCCGCGTCCGTGGCAGGGGTGTTTCGTCCTTTTACGTAGTGGTCCCGACCGGGGGGTACGTGACAGCCGCATTTCTCTGGCGTGAACTGTCTCGAAAAGGGGCCACGTCAATCAGCCGGACATGCCCGGCCCGTACGAGCCGACGCCGAGGACCCGCACGACGTCGATCCGATGGCCCTGAAGGACATCAGGGTCGTGCGGACCGTGGTCGGAGGCGAGACGGTCTTCGAGGCCTAGGGCCTCGCCGCGATCTCCGCGCAGCCCGACTTGCGCCGTGTGGGTAGTGTGTAGTATATACTACACGTCATGGGCACGCCGTCGGCCTTCGGGCCCTTCATTCGGAAGCGCCGCGAGGCGCTGCGGAAAGAAGACGGGCGTTTCTCGGTCCGGCAGGTGGCCGCGCGCATCGGCGTCGAGCCGTCTTATCTGAGCAAGGTCGAGCGGGGCGACGAGGCGCCGCCGTCCGAGGCCAGGGTGCGCGCGCTCGCGGCCGATCTCGGTGAGGACCCCGACGTGCTGCTTGCGCTCGCCGGCAAGGTGTCCGAAGACCTGCAGCGCATCATCCGGCGGCGGCCGGCGCTTCTGGCCCAGCTCATCCGCGAGCTCAAGGGCCTGCCCGATCACGCGGTGCTCCGCATCGTGCGCGAGGTCCGCGACGGCGACTGGTAACCACAAGAGGAGAGGAAGGCATCACATGGTCGAGCTCCAGGGCAACAAGCTGCTGTTCACGTTTCCGGAGGTGCACCCCGACGCCAGGCTCTCCATCGAGTTCCAGCGCACGTTGCGCATTCCCGACGATGGGAAGACGTATCCGTTGCCGCCGGGCCTTGGGCTGTTTCCGTTACGGCACGTGGACGACTTCTCCGCGCGGGTGCCGCCGGGCTGGGCCGCGCACGGCGGCGTGCTGCTGCCGATGTACCAATCCGAGGCGCTCTGGATCAGGTTCTCGTCATCGACGGTGGCCGACCGGGGCGTGGAGTACCCGTTCGCGGTGAAGGTGGCCGCCGGGAAGATCGACGCCGTCACGGGCAAGGCCTGGTCGAACGAGCTGCACCGCGGGCCGCAGGACTACATGGTGGTTCCGAAGCAACCGTGGCTCGACGGGTTCGCGGTGGACGAGGGCGTCATCCGGCAGTTCGTGGCGATGCCGCTCGGCGGCGGGTACACGGCCGAGGAACAGATCACGGGCGTCGCCGAGCACGGCGGGCTGCAGGTTCTCGTGCACCCCATGCGGCGCGACGCGTTCGAGCAGCGGTTTCCGCGGCCCGAGTGGAGGCGGGTGAGTCGGGCGCCGATGGGGGACAGGGCTACCGACATGGAGTCGATCGCTTGTTCCCGTGTCGACATGGGCCTCGCGCCCGGCGGCCGCATGAAGCAGGAGGTTTATCGGGATCGATTCGACTTCAACGAGTGGGATCCGTCGGCCCGAAGCCGGTGCTTCGTGCATCTGGCCAACTCGATGGTCTGGGAGGCGATCACCGGCAGCAGGCCGCCGACACCGCCGCCCACCGCGCGGGATTACACCGCGCGCGGCCTGCCGTGGTTCGACCATTACAGCGACGGCCAGGCGGTCGAAGGCGGCGAGGCGCTCAAGCGGCTCCGCAGCGTGCTCGAGATCGCCGCGTCGAAAGGCGAGCCCGCGCTGCCCGAGAACGACAGCGTGACCGTGGACCGCGTGATTCACCTCGGCTCGAAGCCCCGTGGCACCGAGGTCAGGGACGGGACGTTCTGATCCCGGTGGCCACGTGCGTTGACGAAGCCGATGCGTCGAAGGCTGTCTGAGGGGCGGGCTTCAGCCCGCCCCGCGGTGCGCCGGCTGAAGCCCGCCCCTACAGATCGAGGAAATCTCTGAGAGCCGCCTTCACCTCATCCTGCAGGGCGTCGGGGAGGCTGCCCACTTCGCGACGAAACAGACCGTTGTCCCACGCCAGGATCTGGTCCACGAGCACGTCGCTCGCGCGGTCGAGCCCCGCGGTGCCGGCCGGAACGTGCACGCGCAGCGGGAAGGCGTTGCCACGCGTGACCTTCGTCGTGAGCGGCAGGACGACCGTGCTGTCGAGCCCGGCCTGGGCGAGCTCGTCGGGTTGAATCGCCAGGCACGGACGCTGCTTCCCGGGCTTGCTTCCCACCTGCGGCTCGAGGTCGACGATGTAGACGTGCCACCGCCGGGGGCGGGCCGTCACGAGCGGCGCAGCCTCGAGTGGGAACGGAACTCGGCGTTCACGGTGCGGCTGGTTGGCGCGGCCAGCCGGACGGCCCGGCGCCACCGCGCGATTCGTGCCTGGCGGTCCGCCCGGTGCTCGAGCAGGTCGAGGCCCGCTCGCACGATGTCGATCTTCGTGCGCACGCCGAGGCGCGCCTTGAGCCGTTCGATCCGCTCGTCGTCCTCGTCCTGAATCATCAGCGGCTTGCCCACGGTCCCTCCAGATATATCAATGAGTATATTGGAGAATATATCTCATGCGCCATCAGGAGGGGGAGTCAGCCTGCCGGTCGGCCAGGTACGCCAGCAGTTTCCGGTTCACGGCGGCCTGCGAGTCGATAAACGCGTCGAGCCTCGCCGCCACGGCGTCGAAGCCGGTGCGCATCTCGGCCCGGAGCGAGCCGACTTCGCGTTCGAGATCGGCCTTCACGTCGAGCCCAAGCTGATTGATCCGGCCGTCCAACCGCTTCACATCCCGGCCGAGCGGCTCGACGCGCCGGTCCATCTGCTCGATGAGCAGCCGCCGGTGCTCGGCGAAGCCCTGGCTCATCCCCTCGTAGACTTCGTCGAAGCGGCGGTTCACCTGTGCGAACCCGTTGTCGACCTTCGTCTCGAGTTTGTCGATTCGATCTTCGAGCATGTCCGTCCTGGCGTCCGGCATCCCGAGCTCCATATCCTCAGGGGACGACGACGGTAGCATCGTCGGCCTGGCTGATCCAGAGGCAACTGGCGTGCCGACCTTAATGTGCGTGAAAGCTGTGGTTTCCGGCCGCGGGATCGCAGAATCCGCGACTAGCCGGTCCAGCGGCTGCAACCGTTCAGGCCGCCGATCCGTGCATGCGACCGGCCGTGGCGCGGCCTTCGGGCTTGATCAGGATGTCCGTCAGCCGGCTCAGTCGCAGCAGGTACTGCACGCGCGGCGGCACGTTGATGAGGACGAGATAGCCGCCGCGCCGCTCCAGGATCCGCTGGACCTCGATGAGCTCGCCCAGGCACGTGCTGTCCATGTACGTCACGTTCCCGAGGTCGAGCACGACCAGCCTGGCGCCCTCGGCGACCATGCCCCGAATCACGTCAGGAAGCCGATCGTCGTCGCGATCTGCCGTCAGCCTCCCGTGAAGATGCAGCATCCTCACGCCGCCTGTCTGCTGTATCGACATCTGCATGACGTCTTCCTCGTCGTCTGAGTTATTTGTGGCTCTCAGATTTGTTAGACGACGAGCGGCGCGATAAAGATGGTCCGGAAACGGCCACTTCGGCTACGCGCGCCCCTCGAGGTCGTCGAGCCGGCGGTCGTGTTCGCGAAACTTGCGCGCGAAATACCGGTCCGCGGCGTTGCCGGGAATGGCGTGGTCTTTGAGGGACGCGAGCACTTCGTCGAATCGCCGGTTCATCTCGACACGAAGGCTGTCGTCTTCGGCCGCGGCCCGAATGCGGTCGACGACGTCCTCGTGGAGCACGCCCATGTGGGCCCGCAGGTCGGCGAACTTCTCGAGCAGCTCGTTGTGGCCGGCTTCGAGCCGGCCAGTCGACTTTTCGAGCGCGTCCTGACCGGCCTTGAGCTCGCCAGTCGTCGCTTCGAGCGCGGCCTGACCGGCCTTGAGCTCGCCGGTCGTCGCTTCGAGCCGGGCCTGACCGGCCTTGAGCTCGCCGGTCGTCGCTTCGAGCCGGACCTGACCGGCCTCGAGTTTGCGGGTCGTCGCTTCGAGAAGCCCGACTCTCGTCTCGATGTTGCCCGCAACGGTCGTCAGCACGTCCAGCTTGGCTTCGATGCGCTCCAGTCGTTCTTCGGACATTCGTCGCTCCCCCGGGAGACGACGACGGTAGCATCGTCGTCTCCTCCCGGTCGACATCAAAGCAACCGGCGTGCCTGTTGAATCTGCCCGGAAATGCAGGGAGGCTGCCCATGGGGCTGCAGATTCTGCGATTCCCGGCGGCGGCCGAGCGCGAGAGAATCGCGATCTGCGGTCGGTCGGTCCCCGTTGCCGACGCTCTTCGCGAGCCGGTCTGTACCCGCGCGCCGGTTTCTGATACGTTCGCGAGGAGATGCCCGACCGCTGGGACCGCATGAGCGACGACGACCAGGAGCGATTCTGGAGTGCGGCGTTCTGGTGCCGCCTCGAGCTCGCGCGCCTGCGCCGGCGGCATGACGCGCCGCCGGCTTACGAGCGCCTGTTCGCGTATGCGTTCTTTCATCGGATGCTCGGGATGCGGCTTTTCCGGCAGGTGTCGGGCCGCCGGCTGCCCGGCCGGCGATGGGCAGAGGCCACGCGTCTTGCCAGGCGCGGGCGCGACGAGATTCTCCAGTTTCGCGGCCTCACGAAGGACGACCCGCTTCGCCGCGTCTCGCGCGACGGGCTCTCCGCCACGCTGCGGCTCTTCCGCTTCGACGAGGTCGGCCGGACGCTCGTCGACGTCGGCCGTCCCGGCGCGACGCTCGTCGCGCTCCGCGTGCGGAGCGTGACGCACGACGCCGAATTCACGCTCTTCGCGCGCGTCAGCTACCCGGTCGTCGTGACGAAGCTCCCCGAGCGAGCCGGCCCGCCGTGCCCCGGCTGCGGCCATCGGCTGCGCACGCCTCGCGCGCGGCAGTGCGGGCGCTGCCGCCTCGACTGGCACGACCCGGCGAACGTGTTCTTCCGAACGTAGGTCCGGCGGGCCCGGGTTGCGTTGCTGAGGTAGGGCTAGATCAGGCCGGCGCGCACCAGCGTTTCCGCCACGGCATGACCCGTGATGCGGTGCCCCTCGGTCGAGAGGCGGATCGAACCTGGCAGAAACATGGCGTGACTGTTGGCAAGCGACATGCGATCGATGAAGGTCAGGCCGTGCGCATCCGCCAGGCGTCGCGCCAGTTCGTTCACCGAGCGAAACAGGGCTTCGCTCTCCGGCACGCAGGCCGGGTCGGTTTCAGCGGCGTTGAACGGACTGGGTCCCTGGAGCACGAGCGTGCGGCCGGGCTGACGGGTCGTGAGGCCGATGGCCTCTACGAGGAACCCTTCGTACTCCTCGAGCGAGCACCTCGGGTATCGCTTGACGAACAGGCTCAGCGGGCCGTCGATTTCCGTGCCGGAGATCCATGCCATTCAATGGGTCCAGGGATTGGGAGAACTGGAACCGATCATGCAGTGGGTGCCACTGGTTCAGCAAGTCCAGTCGGCAGGTCGAGCGATCATTGTCGATCTGAAGACCGATGAATTGGATGATTTCATGGAAGCGGTACGGCCGGAGGGCATATTCCCCTTTGGATCGGCACGCAGTCGGAAGAAGAGGAATTGGCGATTCTCAGACGGTTGGAGAGCTGGCGTTAAATGGATTGGCCAGGTTAAATGGATTGGCCAGGTAACGGCGAAGAGGTCACCGTCACCTCTCTATCCCAAGACAAGCTGGCGTCGGTCACCTCTTGGGGATCACCGGGATTGGCGTCTGGTTTTCCCGAAACCAGCGCGACTCCAGTGCGGGATACTTCCTGGCGGGACGTTCGCTTGGCTGGGTAACGGTGGGGCGCGCGCCTGTTCGCAACCAACATCTCGACATCTGCAGTGTGATCCACGTCGTCGTGAGTCTCTTCACCCCGCCACCGTCGCCAGAGTGCGTCGAAAAATACTGCTGGTCAAATCCGCTGGCTTTCCTCACTGAACGAACGATTCGCGGAATTTCCGATTCTCGCGTGGTGGCCCTGTTACTCGTCCTGGTGATGATTGCGTGCTATTACGTGTTTGCCTAAGGCCTTCCGGACACATTCCGGCATAGGCATGGATGTCACCACCGTGGGAGATCTTGACGCCAATCTGAGCGATGGGTTCGGCCGAATCGGATCGTCCAACAGATAAGGACTTACGTCGATTTTAGCAAAAAGTCTGCACTACATTTGGGGTGGCATAAGTTTGGATCCGAGCCGTTTTGGGAGGGTAACGCCGAGACGATGCAGCAGGAGTTTCTGTTCGGTGTCAGGCTCGGTCACGCAACGAAGGCGGACGGTTTGGTTGCCACTGTTCGAGTTTCGCCGGACTTCAGCTGGAAGCGCACCCATCGGTGGCGTTGCGATACAGAGAACGGACTTCGTCATCCACGTCCTGAAGCCGGTTGCAGGCGAGGTTGCCCGATCAGGATCCAGTCCGGGAACGCTTCACGGACTGCTCGGATGTCCATTCGACCCTGGGGGTCATGCCTGTGTCTGCCCGGGACGAGGCTGTGTGGAGGCGGAAACCGGCACCTGGGGCGCTCGATGATATCATTCGCGAGCACGCGCTCTACGTCACCAGCAAATTGACGCATTACGACTCGATCAATTACGGCCTGCTCTTTGAGGTGGCGGATCAGGGCGACCCGCTGGCAAAACGCATCGTCGAGCGGAATCTCACCTACTGGGGGGCGTGATTGGTCAATCTGACCCACGCTTACAATCCCGCGAAAATCATCATGGGAAGAGGCGTCATGAAGGCGGCGGATCGGATACTTCCCGCCATGAACGCCCATCTCCGTGACCACCTCTGGACAGCTGTCGATTATCCCGAAGTCTGTGTAGCAGCTCACCGCGAAACGGCCGCCCTTTGGGGATGTCGAGGATTGTTTACGCATGACTTAGACTATCTGTGAATCACCGCGTTCGAAGAGGAGCAGGACCACCATGACGAAAAACAGTCTATTTGTTTTCCGGACTGCCCTCGTGGCCGCACTCGGAGGACTCTTGTTCGGGTTCGACACCGCGGTGATCTCCGGCTCCGAGCAGACGTTACAGCGGATTTACGAATTGAGCGACAACTGGTTGGGCTTTACGGTCGCCAGTGCCCTGCTGGGGACGATTCTCGGATCGATCTCGGTGGCTGGCCCCGACCGACCGGATGGGCCGCCGCAAGATGTTGATCTGGCTGGCGATCCTCTATTTCGTATCGGCGGTTGGCAGTGCCATCGCCTGGAATTGGTACTCCTTTTTGGTCTTTCGTTTCATCGGTGGCCTGGCGGTCGGTGGTGCCTCCGTGGTTTCCCCCGATGTATATCGCCGGATCTCCCCGGCAAGGAGTCGAGGACGGCTGGTGGCCCTAGCGCAATTCAACATCGTCCTCGGAATCCTGTTAGCCTTCATCTCGAATTACGTGATCACGATTTTGAATCTCGGCGCCGCCGAGTGGCGGTGGATGTTCGGCGTCGAGGCGGTGCCGGCCGCACTGTTTTTCGTACTCCTGTTCTCGATCCCTTACAGCCCCCGCTGGCTGATGTCGAAGGGACGTCGAGTCGAAGCACGCGCGGTTTGGAGAGGCTCGAACCGGAATCCCATGATCGTGGAAGAAGAGCTGCAGGCCATTCAAGAATCGCTGGACCTCGAGCACCACAGTTTGGCGCGAAAGCCTCTTATCCGCGAAATACCTTCGTCCGATTCTCTTGGCCTGTACGATCGCTGTGTTCAATCAGTTATCCGGCATCAATGCCGTGCTCTACTATGCCCCTCGGGTCTTTAAGATGACCGGCGCCGCTGGGAGTAGTACGATGCTGCAATCGGTGATCATCGGATTGGTCAACTTGGTCTTTACGATGGCGGCTCTCGCGGCGATTGATCGGTTTGGTCGCAAGAGGCTGATGCTCGCAGGTTCGCTCGGGTACGTGCTCAGTCTGGCGGTGATCTCCTGGACGTTTTTCACTTACAGCGAGGAATTCCAAGCTGCGACGGATGCCATGGAGGCGGTCGTGGAGGCACAAGCCGAAGGAATTGGCGGGGAAGCTCTGGCGGACCTTCGCAATCGGGAAACGTTGGCAATCGACGAGGTGGGGAAAGGAGGGATGATTGTCCTCTGCGGCTTGATCGTATTCATCGCGTCCCATGCGTTCGGTCAGGGGGCGGTTATCTGGGTGTTCGTCAGCGAGATTTTTCC
>CAVVWN010000011.1:0-155112 GCA_963752045.1 uncultured Acidobacteriota bacterium
CTCCAATACCTGCAACTATATGATAAGACTGATGTTATCGTGCCTGGCCGCCTCCGGCCGTCCCTCGTGTGTGCCTGAGACCTGAACCTCAACCGGAATCCGTCCGATCCACCAGAACTCCAGGAGACTGAACTCACCTCCAGCACGGCCTTACGAGTCGAACCGGTCAGGTCCCGTTTGGCAGCCTATACCTCTATACATATAATGGTATAACGATGGAGGGCGCACCATCAGGCAGACCTAGGCCGGTCGTGTGGATGGGATCCTCGCGCAAAGACCTGAAGGCGTTCCCCGAGGATGTCCAGGCGAACATCGGGTACGCGCTCTTCGCGGCCCAGTGCGGTCAGGAATACCCGTCCGTGAAGGCGCTGCGGGGTTTCGGGGGGCGTTCGGTGCTCGAAATCGTGGCTTCTCACAAAGGCGACGCCTACCGCACGGTGTACACGGTCCGGTTCAGTGGCGCGCTCTATGTGCTCCACGCGTTTCAGAAGAAGTCGACGACGGGAGTCGCCACGCCGCAACGGGAGATTGAGCTGATTCGACGACGGCTGGCTGATGCCGAACGGCATTACGCAGAAAGGCACGGCTGAATATGGTGAAGAAGAAGCGTCCGATTGAGTTCGAGGCTGGCACCGGCAACGTGTTCGCGGACCTTGAGCTACCCAATCCCGAGCAGGAACTGCTCAAGGCCACTCTGACGCTGCAGATTTTCAGGATCATCAAGGCACGCAAGCTGACGCAGGCGAAGGCCGGCAGAATCCTGGGTATTCCACAGCCGCACGTGTCGGACCTGATGCGCGGTCGCGCCCGCGCGTTTTCCGCGGAGCGATTGATGGAATTCCTGACGGCCCTGGGCCACGACGTTGAAGTTCATGTGAAGCGGACGCGAAGAGAACACGGTCGCATGTCAGTGATTGTCGCGGCGTGACGTGGGCTCGAGCATCTTCTGGCGGTGGCCGCTCGCGCTGTACCTGTTTTGTACCTGCACCGCGCTCTTTGAGCCATTCTCGCGCTTCTGGCGCATCGAATTGCTCAGATTCCTAACGAATTCGCGGATTCGCGCCGACCGACTCCCGCCGCCTCCAATGCCTCTAACTCTCTGATGTGGCGAGAGTTATGGGATTGCTGCCTGCAGTCCCGTACTTCTGGCGTACCCGGCTGCCTCTCGTCGCTGGTACATCGGGCCGCTACAATGGGATTCGGGATGACGAGCCTGGACACAAAGCGCAAGGAGATCCTCCGCATCGCGGCCCGCCACGGCGCCAGAAACGTGCGCCTGTTCGGGTCCCAGGCGCGCGGCGAGGCACGTCAGGGGAGCGACATCGATTTTCTGGTCGAGATGGCTGCCGGGCGCTCCTTCCTCGACCTTGTCAGCCTCGGCCAGGATCTCGAGGAGTTCCTCCAGCACCCTGTCGACGTCCTGACGGACGCCAGCCTCCACCCGGCGCTGCGCGATCGCATTCTCGCTGACGCGCGTCCGCTGTGAAGGACGACCGCGTCTACCTCGAACACATCCGCGAGGCAATCGCCGACCTGCAGCAATACGCGGCCGCGGGTCGTGACGCCTTCATGTCCGAGCGGATGCGCCAGGATGCGGTGATTCGGAAGTTGGAGATCATCGGCGAGGCGGTCAAGAAGCTCTCTCTGGCGGCGAGGGACCGGCAGCCCGAGATCCCGTGGAAGGCGATCGCGGGCATGCGCGATCGCCTGACGCACGACTACTTCGGTGTCGACCTCGTGCTGGTCTGGGTCGTCGTCGAGCGCGAGCTTCCGACGCTCGCGAGGGCGATCGAGACGCTCCTGGCGGACGACTCCAACCGCAATTAGCGCTGTACCTGATTTGTACCTGCACCACGGCCTTTGAGCCGATCGAGCGCTTCTGGCGTATCGAATTGCTCAGATTCCTAACGAATTCGCGGATTCGCGCCGACCGACTCCCGCCGCCTCCACCACACTTAAGTGCTGCAAATTGTACGTCGTCAGAGTCGTCCTGAGCTCTCGTGAGCTATGCCGTGGGCACCGTCATGGAACAGCGGAGCCACCGGGTGCGCGCGACGACACTCACCTGGCTGCAGCCGGGCGTCGTCCTGGACATCACCGCCACGGCCCTGATGATCGCCGGTTCGAGCAACGGACCATTCACGCCTCATGGGTTGCTGGGGTTCTGTTCGCTGGCGGCGATGATCATCGAAACCAGCCTCGCCTGGCGGCACCGCGCCCGTTTCGGTGATGAGGCGGTCCCGGGCTGGCTGCATCAGTACTCGAGGGTCGCATTCGGGTGGTGGATCGTCGCCTACATCACAGGTGTGGCGCTCGTGATGAGCGCGCGGGGATGAGGGCGGGCAGACACGCTATGCTGTTTCAGGAGGTGATCGTCGTGAGGTCGATGGTCCTTGTCGCTCTGGTCTCGATTCTGCCCGTGACCGCACATGCTCAGCTCGCCAGACAGGGCACCGTGCTCGATCACTTTGCCGGAGACTGGGTGATGACCGGCACGATCGCCGGTGACGAAGTCGTTCACGATGTCGACGCCGACTGGGTGCTCGCCGGCCACTACCTGCGCTTCCACGATTTCTCCCGCGAGCGCGAGGAGAGTGGGGCCCGCGCCTACGAAGCCACGGTCTTCGTCGGGTGGGACGCGCAGACGGAGCGCTTCGTTTGTCTGTGGCTCGACGTCACCGGCGGCGAGGGTCTCGCGTCTGGCGTGCTCGGCTACGCGCCGCAGGTCGGAGATACGATTCCGTTCGTCTTCGGCACGGGCGAGTCGCAGATCCACAACACCTTCGTGTATCACCGCGACGCGGACACCTGGGAGTGGACCATCGAGAACGTGAGCGGTGACGAACGTCGCGAGTTCGCCCACGTGACCCTGCGGCGGCGTTTCGCCGCGGTTCCAGGCGACTGGTCGCCGCGACAACGGGAGATCCTCGATGCCATCGCCAAGCTCTCGGCGTCGACCGCTCCCGGCGGGGGCGGCGCCGACGCGTATGCCGCGATGCTGACCGACGACTTCAGCCGCTGGACGATCGGCAGCGACGTGCTCAACGGCAGGAAGGACTGGGTCGACGGCATCCGCGCCTGGTACGACGACGGTGGGCGCGTGCTCGACCGTCAGGCCGAGGTGCTCGAGATCACGATCGACGGGGATACGGCCTTCTCTCGCCGAATCGTGTCCGAGACCTACGCCACACCCGATGGCCAGACCTCGCCTCCCACCAGGGCCGCGCTCGCCGAGGTCTGGCGGCGCGACGGTGAAGGCTGGAGATTGCAGCGCGTCACCGTTCATCCCATCCAGGAGTGATGTGATGGTCGCCGACGCGCGCAGTCACGCGATCCTCCGGGCCGTCAACGTGGGGGAGTTGGCGGCATTGCCGCCCGAGAGGTCCTCCTCGGCCGACATGGCCTTGGCCAGGCCGAAGTCGAGTATCTTGACCGTGCCATCCTCGCGAACCTTGATGTTGGCTGGTTTCAGATCGCGATGAATGACGCCCTGGTCGTGCCAATCGCCGGTGCCTCGGTCGTGGCGGCCCAGGCGCAGTGGCTGCCGCCGCAGGTTGAGCAAGGGCTCACCGCGACCTGAAGACAGAAAACAGCGACCGCGGTCGCGAAACCCTGAAGGATGAGAGCCGAATGAGACGCTTGTTGCTGCTGGCGGGGACACTTGTGTTCGTCGTGTTGAGCTCATGGGGGACAGAGCTCGGCGCCCAGGATTGGCGCGGTTTTCGGGGATCGAACGGTGATTCCACCATCGACGGAGCAGGGGTCTTCACCACGGGGGGAGCCGTGTCCCTCGCCGTGGCCTGGACAAACAAGATCGGGTCGGGTTATTCGAGCGTGTCCGTCGCCGATGGCGTGGCGATCAATCTCTTTTCGGATCCGAGCTCGGACTTCGCTGGCGCCTTTGACGCGAACAGCGGAAAGGAGCTTTGGCGGTTCCGGCTGGGCGATCGCTATCCCGGGCGCTGGGGATCCATGGATGGGCCGATCTCGACTCCATTGATCGATCGGGGTCGCGTCTTCGTCCTGGATCCAGCCGGTCATTTCTACTGTCTCGACTTCAAGACCGGTACGAAGATCTGGGACGCCGACCTGCCCAAAGCGCACGGGGCGATTGAGCCTTTCTATGGTTTCGCCAGCTCTCCGCTCCTCGTCGGGGACACGGTCGTGCTTCAGATCGGCGGTCCGAAGGGGTCCACCGTGGCCGCATTCGACGTGGCCAGCGGGAAGGTCATGTGGAAGTCGGGCCCGGAAGACGCGGTGAATTATCAGTCCGCCTCCCTGATGGACGTGGCCGGCAAGCCGGTGCTCATTGCTCTGGGTGACAAGATCATGTCTGGCCACGATCCGAGGACCGGAACGACCTACTGGACCCTCGAATATGGCGACGGGGCGGATATCGGAAGCAAGACGGCCCAGGTCGTCAGAACGTCTGGCCACCGGTTCTTCGTCAACGGAAGGGCCTCTGACTCGACGCTCTTCGAACTGTCGGCGACCGATCTCAACGCGCCTCCGAAGGAGGTGTGGCAGACCAGGCACATCAAGAACACGTACGTGATCCCTTTGCACCACGACGGACTGCTCTTTGGATACAACGGCCGCATTCTGGCCTGTGTCGACGCCTCGAACGGCGAGCTGTTGTGGCGGTCGCGTGAACCCGGTGACGGGTTCCCGATTCTGGTTGACGGCCACCTGGTGATCGCCACCAAGGAGGGGCGTCTCTCCATCGCACCCGCGTCTCGCACCGGCTACCAGGAGGTCGCGAACATTCCGGTCGTGGATGACCTGGTCTGGTCGACCGCCACCTTCGTGGAAAAGAGCCTTTACGTGCGCAGTATAGAGAACTGGGCCAGGGTCGACATCCGGGCGGCTCCTCCGGTCGCGAACACCGAGAAGGAGGCCACAGGGATCATTCCCGACTCGGAATTCGGACGATTTGTGGCCAGGGTTGGAGCGGCCGAACAGAAGCAGCCTTTGATCGACGCGTTCCTCGCCGCCCACACCACCCTTCCGGTGATCGAAGGCAAGGAGATGGCGCACTTCATCTATCACGGGCCCGGCAAGGACATTTCGATGTCCAGCGACCTCTTTGGCGAACGCTACGACCGCCCCTTGAACCGGATCGAGGGCACGCAGTTTTTCTATTTCTCGACGCGTCTCGAAGCGGATGCTCGAATCCCGTACGGCTTCACGCGCGACTTCGATGAATTCCTGGGCGATCCGTCGAACCCGAAGAAGGTCGGGGAGAGCCAGACGGCGCTCTTGTCTATGCCTGACTGGAAGGATCCCGACTTTCTCCTCGACCCTCCCGCCGGATCGCGCGGTCGGGTCGAGGAAGTCACGCTTTCCAGCAGGCAATTCGGCGAGTCTCTCACCATCACGGTCTATCTCCCCGGCGGATACGACTCCACGCGGAAGTACCCCGTGGTCTACGTCCCGGCCGGAACCGCCGCCATCGAAGAGGCGCGGGTGATCGAAGTACTCGACAATCTGATCGGCAAGAAGGTTGAACCCCTGATTGCCGTCTTCATGCCGGACCCGGGCGAACGTCCTGACGGCTCTTTCAACAGGCGAAAGTCCTACCTGGAACTGGCCGGGGAGAGCAAAGATACGTCCCGACTCATGCTCGTCGAAGAGCTTCTGCCCCTGATTGAAAGCCGCTACGCGATCGACCGGAGAGCCGACAGACGAGCGCTGCTTGGCCTGGGCCACGCGGCCTACCTCAGCCTCTACGCGACCCTCAGGCATCCCGACCTTTTCACGGGCTTGGGTCTGCTTTCTCCGAACTGGGAACCAGGCTACCGGAACCAGAACACCGCCCTCATCAGGACTCCTGCTCAGCAACCTCTTCGGATCTACCTGGAATGGGGCAAGTACGATTCGAGGAGCCCTCGCGAAGGGTGGGATGCCGTCGACAATGGACGCACGCTCTCGGCTGCGCTGCGGTCGAAGGGTTACTCCGTCGCGGGCGGTGAGACCCACGAGGGCGCCGGGTGGATCGCCCGTCG
Source organism: uncultured Acidobacteriota bacterium (assembly GCA_963752045.1). Classification (GTDB taxonomy): domain Bacteria; phylum Acidobacteriota; class Vicinamibacteria; order Vicinamibacterales; family SCN-69-37; genus DATKDF01. The sequence goes on from CAVVWN010000011.1 coordinate 6,006, forward strand.
CAACCGTCTGGACAAGACGCTCGGGACGCTCTTTCCCATGCAGTGAGTCTCGCTGGCGCTCCTGGAGACTCAGCGGCAGTGCCTGATAGGTACCCTCGAAGCTCGCTGTCGCTCCATGAGGGGCGAGGTCAGGCCTCGCGGGCGATTACCGAATACCAGACCGCAGTCGCGCTCGATCCCACCATGGCCCTGGCCCACAACAATCTCGGCATCCTGTATGCCGAGTCAGGTGACCGCGCCCAGGCCGTCAGACACTTCGAAGAGGCCGTACGCCTGCAGCCGTCCGACGAAGCATTTCGGGCCAATCTGCAGCGGGCTCGAGCGCGTTGACGGGCTCTGTGCCTGCGAAGGTGCGAGGGTGCGCAGGTCCGTCTGAAAACTGGCGAGACCGGTTGGGGCGGATTCGAGAGGTGACGCCTCGCGACTTGACCTTAGAACCATTCCAGGGTTTATCGTAGATCTCATGCTGACACCCACACTCGTGCTCATCGCTCTCTCGTTGACGCTCGGCGCGCAGCAACCACACCAGCACCAGCAGGGCATGGTCCACTCGCCGGACATGGTGATGGGCTTCGATCAGGACAAGACCACCCATCACTTCTTCCTGTACGACGACGGCGGCGTGATCGATGTCTCCGTGAAGGACCCGGCCGACGCGAAGAACCTGGCGGGTATTCGCGCGCACCTGTCGATGCTGCCTGACCGGTTCAACGCCGGCGACTTCTCGCAGCCGTTCGAGGTGCATCCGGACAAGACGGTGGAGGGCGCAGCCGAGATGGCGCGCCTGAAGGACGCCATCGTGTACCATTACGAGCAGTCCGAACGCGGCGGCCGCGTGCTGATCCAGACGACGGACCGGGATGCGCTCGCAGCGGTCCACGCGTTTCTGCGCTTTCAAATCACCGACCACAAGACCGGCGACTCGCTCGAGGTCGGCAAGCGTCGATGAGCCCGCGTGAGGTCGCGCGCGCGACCGGCGTCAGCCCGGATTCGCTCCGGCATTACGAGCGCAAAGGCCTGATCGATCCACCACCTCGCACGTCGTCGGGGTACCGACAATACCCGCCCGAGACGCCAATGCGCGTCCTGATGATTCGCCGCGCGCTGGCCGTGGGGTTCTCGCTTGCCGAACTGGGCCGGGTGCTCGACGAGCGGCGCCGCGGCGGTGCGCCCTGTCGTTCGGTACGCGCGCTCGTTGGCGATCGCCTCGACGATCTGGACCGCCGGCTGGCTGAGTTGACCGCCCTTCGGGCCGACCTCGTGGCGCTGCTGGCCGATTGGGACGCGCGTCTCGAGAGGACGCCCACCGGCAGGCGGGCTCACCTGCTCGACACGCTTCTCGACGCCGTCAGCCAGCCGGCGGCCGCGCCAGCTCGCCGCCGGTCGCCGCGCGCCTGCAACGCTCGGTAGGATGCGCCTTTCGGTACGTCGTCGGCAAGCGTGCACCTCCCGGATGGGCCCCACCTGAGGAAGCCCTCATCGTGGGCGACCTCCAACTCCTGAAGCGACTGTGAGGCGGCCGCATCGAAGGACGTGGCCGGTGGTCCAGGGTTATCATGGGGCGGCGTCTAGCGATCCTCAGACGTGATCGCGGCGCGCCGACCATCATGACGAACTCATACGGGCGTCTCGCACTCGCGATCTCCTTCTCCGCCCTCGGACTGCTCACGCTTGCCTCCGCCGCCGACGGGCCCGAGTGGCCGCGCTTCCGCGGGCCGCTCGGCAACCCGGTGTCGACCGAACGGTTGCCCGACACGTGGTCGAAGACCGAGAACGTCGAATGGACAGCCGCGATTCCCGGTCGCGGCTGGTCCTCGCCGATCGTCAGCGGCAAGCGGGTATTCGTGACGGCTGCCACGACCGACGGGCCGTCGAAGTCGCCGCAGGCCGGAACCCAGTACTCGAACGAGTACATCGCCGAGCTCAGGAAGCAGGGACTGTCGGCGAACGACATCGAAGCGCGGGTCATGGCGCGTGACTTCGAGCTGCCGAGCGAAGTCACCCTCCACTACGTCCTCTACTGCGTCGATCTGGAGACCGGGACGCTCGACTGGAAGCAGGAATACTACGCCGGCCGTCCGCCCGTCGGACGCCATCGCAAGAACAGCTTCACGTCCGAGACACCCGTCACGGATGGCAATCTGGTCTACGTCTACTCGACCAGCCTCGGCGTGTGGGCGTACGACATGGAGGGCCGTCTCGTGTGGAAGACGCCGCTCGAGCCCCTTCCGGTCTACGGCGATTTCGGCACGGGGGCGTCGCCCGCGCTCGTGGGCAACCTGCTCGTGATCGTCAGCGACAACGAGCAGCAGCAGTTCATTGCAGCCTTCGACAAGACGACAGGCACCCAGGTGTGGCGCACGGATCGAGACCTCCGGGTCAGCACGAACGCCTCGGCGCGGCGGACCGGATGGTCGACGCCTTACATCTGGACGACGCCCCAGCGCACGGAGATCGTGACGATCGGCCCCGGATTCGCCGTCAGCTACGATCTTTCCGGCACGGAGCTGTGGCGGCTGCCCGGCATGGGCGGCGGGCCGATCCCCAGCCCCTACGCCTGGGACGGGCTGCTGTATCTGAACGGCGGCAGCGGCGGCGCGCTCGCCGCGGTGAGACCCGGGGCCACTGGAACGCTCCGGGCGGGGCCGGACGCGGACCCGCCGAGCGAGTCGGTGGCGTGGTTCGTCGAGCGCGCAGGCACCTATCTGGCCACGCAGCTCTTCTACGAGGGCGCGCTGTACTCGCTCTCCGACATGGGCGTCTTCACCCGGTACGATGCGAAGACGGGCGCGCTCAGTTACCGCGTACGCATCGAGAACGGCTTCGCGTTCACCTCGTCGCCCTGGGCGTACGGCGGCAAGATCTTCTGCCTGAACGAGGAGGGGAAGACCTTCGTCATCGCCGCGGGGGACGAGTACAAGCTGCTGAAGGTGAATGACCTCGATGAGTTCGCGCTGGCGACGCCGGCGCTCGTGGGCGACCGCCTGCTGCTCCGGACCGAGAGCCTGCTGTACGCGATCAGGCAGGAGCCGTAACGCCTCGCGCATCGATCCAATCAGCGTGTGGGTGTGTTCTACGAAGCCCGGCCCACCGGGACGGGCGAGAGCGACGACGACGGCGCGTTCATCGCGATGGAAACCCACGAGCGCCCGGGCCGGCTACACCGCCAGGCCGTGACCGCCAACCGGCGTCGTGCGGAAGTGCTCGGAGAAGCCCTTGATCAGGGGCCTGCCGCGCGCGATCGCCGACTGAACCGCAGGCAACGACAGCGAGGCCTTGTGCTTCGCCTCGCTTTCCCACACTTCCGTCACCCAGATTGAGTCCTCGCTCGAACCATCTTTCGCAATCACGTAGCTCAAGCACCCTGGCATTGATGTCGTTCCTTCGAGCAGGATCTCAATCAAGGCATCCCTGTGCCCTGGCGTTGCCTCGATCTTCCCGATCAGACCAAACATGGTTCCTCCGCCGTGATCTTTCCGCGGTTGTCAGGTGGGCCAACACGATATCACCGGCCCGTGACAGCTCGTTCTGCGTGGGGTCACGAAGGCGCGGGGGCAGCGCGGGCTGACGAAGACGGGGGACCGCCTGGGTGTCGGGGCGGGGCGATCCGCGGTGAAACGGGGCCGCGCGACGACGTCGCGCGGCCCCGCATGTGTGCACTACGCGGGTCAGATCACCAGTTGAACCGGATCATGATCTGGCCGAGCCGGCCGCCCGGGTCATAGGTATTGCTTGCGTCGGTGTAGGCGCTTGTGACCTGGAAGATGGTCTCGCCGGAGCCGGGATTGGCGACGGCGTTGAAGTTGATGTTGTCGAGCACGTTCAGCAGATCGAACCGCACTTCGAGGTTCGTGCGCCCCTTGAGCGGAATGCGCTTGGTCCATCCGACGTCGAACCGGACGAAGTACGGCTGGCGGATGAGCAGCGTCGCCGGCGCGCAGTCGCCGTCCCGGAGCTCGACGCAGTTGGCACTGTTCGATGGCGCGATGTAGCGCCCTTCCGGAATGCCGAGGTCACTGTAGCCGGTGGTCGACGACGGGCTCGTGTTGTAGGCGCGCCGGGTGTTCAGGATGATGTCGTCGGGCAACATCGTCACGACCTTTCGTCCCGGGTTGATCGGGTCGTCGTTGATGCGGAAGAAGTACTCCTCCTGAAGGTCGGCCGCGGTCATGCCGACCAGCCGCACGTTGCCGAAGTTCGACATGACGGCCTGGACGCGGCCGGTGCCCATGAACGACCAGCCGCCGATGATGGCGTTGAGCCACGGCGCCATGCCGGAGCCGAACCGCTCGCCGTGGCCGACCGGGATGATCCAGTCCCACTGCCCCTTGAACGCATGCCGCACGTTGGCGGTCGGATACATCTCGCGGCCGTAGCGGAAGCCGAGGAAGGCCGAGCCGCCCTCGCGCGCGTACTGGTAGCTGCCGCTCACCTGGAGCCCGCGCGACATCCGCCGCCGCAACTCGATCTGCAGGGCGTGGTAGTCGCTGAACGCGCCGCTGTCGCGCACGTTCACGTCGTCGATGTCCGGATTGACGACGAAGAAGTTCGCCGCGACGCCGGCCGCGAGCGCGTTGTTCCGGAAGGTCGACGAGTTGTCGAGGTCGGAGGCCGAGTTGAAAGGCTCGGGCCTGACGAAGACCATGTCCTGTGTCAGGCTCGTGCTGCGCCAGTTGGACCCGGTGTACGACGCCGGGTTGTCGGCCGTCGTCCGCCCATTGAGGTAGGCGAGATAGGTCGGAAGCGGGTTCGTGCCGGTGCCCGGCCCGAAGTAGGCGAAGCTGCCGGCCCGGCTGCCGCCGGCGGCGTTGTTGGCCTGCAGGTTGCCCACCGCCTGGCGGAACTCGTCGTAGAACCCGTTGGCCTGGATGTCGATCTCGTTGTAGTTGAGCGTCGACCACTGATTCACGCCACGGGTGCCGACGTAACGGATCTCCATCGCCATGTTGCGGGTCAGGGCACGCTGGAATCCGAGCGTCCAGGTGCGTGCCGAGCCGATCTCGATGTCGGGCGCGAATCGCGACAGGTCGTCGGCCCGGCCGGCCCGCACCGCAATCGGGTACGACGGATTCGGGTCGAACGGCTGGCCGTAGATGCGGTCCCGCTGGCTGAAGAGAATCGGCCACTCCTCGCCGGGCAGGACCAGGTTGCCGATCGCCGCGGTGCGCGACAGCGAGATGGTGCTGCCGGGGTTGGTGCCGTAGACGCCGGTGATCGACCCCAGCCCCTGCCGCTCGAACGACTCCGAGTAGCCGGCACGGAGCGTGGCCTGCTCCGGGTCGCCAAGGAAGGTGCGCAGCCAGCCGTTTTCGACGTTCGGCCGCCAGGCGACGCCCACCGAGGGAGCGAAGTTGTTCCAGTCGGTGTTGTAACCCTTCACGCCGCTCGAGTACCTGAACGAACTCGGGCACGACGCCCGAGTTCGTGCCCGGGCTGTAGAAGTTGCACTTGTTGTAGGTGCTGCCGTCGCCGAGGCCCGACATGCCGCAGACCGACTCCATCGTCACGGTACTCATGGTGTCGTTGACCGTCACGAACGGCGTCTGCACGTCCCAGCGCACGCCGTAGTTGACGGTCAGCGTGGGCGTCGCGCGCCAGGAGTCCTGGACGAACGCCGAGAAGACCTGGAGGTAGCCCTCGCGGCGTCGCGGCCCCTGGGCGACGTACTGATTCGTGCCCGGGTCGAGTGCCGCCTGGCCGCCAATTGAGCTCACGCGGCCGGTCAGCATCGCGTAGACCGCGCGGGCGTTATTGAGCTGGCCGGTCGACGCGCCGGGGAAGTTCGCCGACGTGAACATGAAGTTCGCCGGGTCTTCGTTCGAGTTGAAACCGAGGTTGATGGTGGGCACGACCTGCTGGGCGTTTTCCCACGCGCTCGACTTCAGGTAGCTGCCACCGAAGCTCCAGCTGTGCGCCCCCTTCTGCCAGGTCAGCGTTTCATCCAGGCTGATGGCCGGCGCGGCGCGCCAGCTCGGGCTCGTCGTCGTATACCACTCCGTTGCGAGGCCGGAGAGATCCAGGGCGTAGCCGTCCATGTCGGCGAACGACTCGATGCCATTGCTCGGGTCGTCCGGCTGGCCGAAGCGGGAGCCGCCGGTGCCGATGGCTGTCAGGCCGAAACGCAGCTCGTTGACCATGCCCGAGCCCAGCGTGGACCGCAGCGACATCGAGTAGAGCGGCCGGGTGGACCGGAACACGCGGTAGTTCGGGGCGCCGGGGAAGCGGGCGTCGGCGTTGTTGAGGTAGTCGGGATCGCGCATCGCCCAGATCGCCTGTCCGGACCCGCTCAGTCGGTGATTGTCGGTGAGGTTCACGTCGAGGCGCACCGTCGGCTGATGCTCGGTCAGCGTGCCCGGGCTCTGCCACTCATAGCTGTTGAGGAGCGGGTTGGTCGTGGCGCTCACGGCACCGGTGGCTCCGAGCGAGTTCTTGATGCTCGTGAGCGTGCGCAGCGCCACGGGATCGATGGCCGTGATCTGGCCATTGGCCGCCGCCAGATCCAGCACGTTGACGCGCCGCGTCTCGCCGCTCACCGCGTACGGAAACCAGCCGTCGAGCACGTCGTCGACGAACGTGGTCCGCGTGCGCGTGAAGCTGTTCGGGAAGCGCAGTTCCTCATAGTGGAAGAAGAAGAACGCCTTGTTTGGGACGATCGGCCCGCCGAAGCGGCCGCCGAACTGGTGCAGCCGGATGTCGTTCTTGGGCAGCCCGGCGTTCTCGTTGAACCAGTAGTTCGTGTTCATCGCCGGGTTCCGGTAGTACTCGTAGGCACTGCCACTGAACTGATTCGTGCCCGAGCGGGTGACGAAGTTGATGGAAACGGCGCCGCTGCCGCCCTGATTGGCGCCGCTCGCCGCCGTCGTCACCGTGACGGCCTCCACGGCATCCTGCCGCGGATAGACGGACGCGAAGAACCCGTCAGTCGTCTTGTTGAAATTGTCCTGGTTGGTCACGCCGTCGAGCGTGATGTACAGAAAGGACTCCGGCAGCCCATTGACCGTCGAATTACGGTTGGTTCCCGGGGTGTTGACGCCAGGCAGGAAGATGATGGCATTGAGCGCGTTGCGCGTCACCGACGGCATGCGGTTGAGCTGGTCGGCGTTGAGCGTCGACGAGACCGTGGCCGTCTGCGTGTTGATGAGCTCGGCGCTGCTCGCCACCGTAATCGTCTCCTCCAGCTGGCCGAGCTCGAGCTGCACCTTCACTTCGAAGGGCTGCCCGGGGAGCAGGCGCACGTTCGGCAGGACCGCGGTCTTGAAGCCAGACAAGGTCACATTGACCGTGTACGTGCCGGGGTTCAGCGACGGCAGGGAGAAGACTCCCTGCGCGTTGGTCACGGTCGTGAACGAGCCGCCGGCCGCGTCTGTCACGACGACGCTGGCGCCAGGAATGGCGCCGCCGCTCGTGTCGACGACGGTGCCCGTGATGGACGAAGAGGCGCCGCCACCCTGCGCATAGGCAAGGTCAGCTCCCAGAATGAGCAGCCCTGTGAAGAGGGCCAGACTCACCATACGGTACCTAAGCATTGCTCCACCCTCCAGACGTGAGAACGTGCCGAAGACGTGCAACGAGCCCGCTGTTTTGGGTGAGTGGACGGTACATCCAGCCAGTGCCCATCACAATGCTGGGAGCAGGGTATATGTCACTGTGGCGCAGACTGGATCGAAAACTGCGGCAAGTAGTAGGTCAAATGCTGTGCATGCGAGTAGCTGACAATACTGGTATTGCGTATCTGTATCAAGGAATTCGGCCGGTGAGGCGCGCCGCTGGCCTTCGGTTCCTGGAAGGGTCAGTCCGGCAGTAAAGCACTACGGAGCTGGACGTGTGTATCAGGACAGCGTGAGTGACACGCTTACTGGCACTCCGCTCGGCTATCTGATGCGTCGGCGAGCGACGATTACCGCATCGGCCTTCCAATTTCGAAGCGTCATGGCGGCGCCCGGCCACACCGCGCTCGAGGTCATCCGCCAGGAGCGGCTCGCCGTCGTGACGGTCCTCGCGGTCGTGGTCCTCGCGGGCGCGAACTGGATCCTGAGCCCGGAGCAGGCGTTGCGCTGGCTCCGGGCGATGCTCGTGCTGCCGCTCGTGTGGCTCGTCCTGACGATCTGGCACGTCCGGGTTCGACGCCGGCGAGCCGCCGGCGCCGACGACCAGTTGGCCATCGAGCGCTACTTTCGGGCGGCGCTGACGCTCGCGGTCGTTGCCGTCGGGATTCGGCAGGTCGTGCTGTTCAGTCTGCAGATCTGGGTCCGGTTCGGCGATCATGCCGCAAGCCTCGAGGCCGAGCGCCGAGTCCTCGGCCTCGCGACGAGCGCGATCTTCGTCATCGTCGGCAACGCGCTGCCGAAGATACTGACGCCGCTGGCGATCCTGCCTGTGCACCTGGCCGAACGCGTCACGTCCGCCAGGCGGTTCATCGGCACGACCTGGGTCGTGCTGGGCGTGGTCATGGCGGCGGCCTTCCTGTTTCAGCCGCTCGAATCTGCGAAGGCGCTGGAACGGTGGTCGGTGATGGGCGGTTTCCTGACCATGCTCGTGGGCATCGTCTGGATGAACGCGGGTCCCGACAGGCGGCGGCAATGACGAGCAACAAGGTGTTCAAGGCGCTTGCGGACCCGACTCGACGCCGCGTGCTCGAGCTCTTGCGGGCTGGCGCCAGGACGGCCGGCGAGCTCTCGGACCGCTTCCCGGTCTCGAAGCCGACGATGTCGGGCCACTTTTCGGTACTACAGGAAGCCGGCCTGATCGAGGCGGAAAAGAGCGGCCGGGTCATCTTCTATCGACTGAAGATGTCCGTCCTGGAGGAGGCCCTGCTCGGATTCGCCGATGCCTTCGGCATCGAGGCGAAGTCCGGGACGAGGCCGCGACGGGCGCGAAAGCGGCCCACGTTGCGGAGCCGGGAGGCCTGATGGCTGGGGGAAGATCAACGTCACGTTCTATCATGTAGTGGTGTGCCCGCGCTGCCAGGTCAGTGGCCTCGTGCTCGGCAGGCTGTCGGGGATCATCCTGACGCCGGGCAGAATCGAACGCTTCTTCGAATCGCTGACAGCGCGGACGTGACCATGCCGTCAGGAGGTGGCATGGAGGCCATAGACCGAGCGTTCCTCCGGGTACGATCCTGTCCGTTCTGCTATCGATTCGCCCTGTTCACGCGAGTTCTGCTGGCGGCCGGGTTCATCCCGACGGGCATGGTGAAGCTCATGGGGCAGCGCTTCACGCTCCTCCCGCCCGACAATCCCGTCGGCGCGTTCTTCGAGGCGATGTACCAGACCGGGCTCTACTGGCACTTCCTGGGCTTGACGCAGGTCGTGGCTGGCGTGCTGCTGCTCGTCCCGCGCGTGGCCCACCTCGGCGCCGCCCTGTTCGTCGGGATCATCGTGAACATCTTCGTCATCACGGTCAGCCTGCCCTTCGCCGGCACGCCCATCGTCACGGGCCTGATGCTGCTGGCCGTGATGTACCTGTGCGCCTGGGACTTTCACCGCTTCCGGCCGATGTTCACGCTCGCGCCGCTCCCGGGGCCCGTCCCGATGCCCAGGCTCGACAGATGGGAGGCCGTCGGCTTCTTCGTCTTCGCCTTCTCGCTGATGAACTTCTTCGGCATCACCCGCAGTTTCGTCAGCAGCCGCTTCGCGCTCACGTTCGTCGCGACGGGGCTCGTGGCCGGCGTGGCCACGATCGGTCGATTCCTGTGGTTGTGGCGGCAGGGCGCCGCACCGGTTGTTCAGGAGGGGGACGGGTCTGGCTCGCGCAGGCGAGACCCGTCCCCCTCGTAGCCGCAACTCGAACGAATGAGGATGACGACTCGCAGGCGGCCGTTCGCGATGTCGCCACGTGCGAGCACTGCGAACGGTTGACCGTCGCCGTCGTCCTCAATCCGGAGCCAGCCTGGACCCCGCTCGGCAAACAGCAGCCGTATCGCCTCGATCGTGGACTCGTCGACTGCACACGGGCCGACCGGCAAGGTGGGCAGGACAGCTGTCGCCAGACTCTCAGCGGCGGTTCCCAGCCCGAGGGTGCCTCCGACCGAACCGCGCGGCACGGCAAAGCCGATGGTGGGAGCCCCCGGCGGGCGGGGCCGGGTCGGCACACCTGGCGCCGGACCGGGGCCAGGATCGGGATCGGGAGGGTCTGGTGCTGCCGTCCCGAACAGCCGGTGCACCGTGCCGTTGTAGTTGACGACGTAGAGCTCGCCCGATGCGTCCACGCCGAAGCTGGCCGGACTCGACGCGGCGGCGCCGATCTCACTCGTGTGCTCGTTGAGATCGCCTGCCGTCGCCTCGCCGGTCCCCGGGTCGACGGTGATTCGCACCGACCAGACGCGGCTGTTGATGAAATCGCCGAAGAAGTAGCGCCCGCGGTAAGCCGGACCGAGCGTGACGCCTCGGTACACGACGCCACCGGTGATCGAGCGCCCATCGGCGTGCGAGTACTCGAAGACAGGATCGACGAGCGGCCCACCGAAGGGCGGGAGCGTCGTCACGTTCGCGAGCGTGCCTTCGCGGTTGCGCCAGCCGTAGTTGCGCCCGCCGCGGCCGGCCGGTTCGTAGTCGATCTCCTCCCGCGAGTTCTGGCCGACGTCGCCGATGACGAGGGCGCCCGTGCCGCCGCGGGCGGGGTCGTCGAAGCTCCATCGCCAGGGGTTGCGCAGCCCGAAGCTCCAGATCTCGTCGAGCACGTCGGCACGGCCGGCAAACGGGTTGGTTGGCGGCACGTCGTACCCGTCCGGGTCGCTCGCGGGCACGGACACGTCGATGCGGAGCATCTTGCCGAGCAGCGACCGCGGGTCCTGCGCGAAGTGGAACGGGTCGTTGGCCGAACCGCCGTCGCCCATGCCCACGTAGAGGAAGCCGTCCGGGCCGAAGGCGATGTGTCCGCCGTTGTGGTTGGTGAACGGCTGCTCGATGACGCGGCGGCCGTCGGGCCAGCGGAGGTCGAACCGGCTTGCCGGATCGGCCCGCAGCGGATCGGCTGACGAGCGGAGGAAGCGAGCGATCACCGTATCGCCGTCGGCGTTGACGAAGTTCACGAACACGCGCCCGCTCGTCGCGTAGTCGGGCGCGAACGCGAGACCGAGCAGCCCCTGCTCGCCGGCGTTGCGGACGACGCCTCGCAGGTCGAGATAGTCGGCAGGCTGCAGCACGCCGCCCACAAGGACACGGACGCGGCCATCCTGCTGGACGATGACCTGCATCGTCGGGTCGGCCGGGTTCTGGACGAACGCTACCGGCTGCGAGAGACCCGTGGCGACAGGTTCAACCATGATCTGCGCGGCCACCGGAGAGGCCCCAATCGCGAGGGACAGTAGACCGATGGCCGCGAACCGGACGATGACGGGGGCCATGAGCATTCCCTCGGCGCCGTGCCTAGGGGCGGGTTCAGTCGCCGGGCTCGAGCGCACCCCGGAGTTTCTCGGCGAGCGAGCCGAACGCAGGAGTCTCGCCGCTCCGATCGGCGTACTCACGCAGATCCGCGGCAATGCGCGCATCGTCGACGGCCCTGAGGCTGAGGCTCAGGCGGCGCGCAGCGGGATCCACTTCGACGACCATGACCTCGACGACGGCGCCAACGGGGACGTCCTTGCGGGAGAATCCGTCCCGGCGTTCGGCCGACGGGAAGGTCGACGCGTGGGCCAGACCCTCGACGCCGGGCGCGAGCTCGACGAACGCGCCGAATTCGGCCACGCGCGTCACACGGCCGTTGAAGACCTGCCCGACCTGGTAGGTGTCCGCGACGTGCGACCAGGGGTCGGGCTCGAGTTGCTTCAGGCCGAGCGCGATCTTCTGTCGCTCGTCGTCGACGCGAAGCACCTTGACGGTAATCTCGTCGCCAGGCTTCGCGAGCGATGTCGGGTCGGCCACGCGCGACCATCCCATCTCGGAGATGTGGAGCAGGCCCTGGACACCGCCGCCGAGATCGACAAACGCGCCGAACGCGGGCACGGAGACGACCCGCCCGGTGAGCACCGCGCCCGGCACCACCGACCGCCGGATCTCAGCCGCTTTCGTCTGCTGCTCCGCCTCGAGCAGCGCGCGGCGCGACACCACGAGGTTCCGGCCGCCCTCCCTGTGCTCGATGATCCGGAAGGTGTAGACCTTGCCGAGATGCGTCGCCGGCTCCGACCGGTGCAGATCGATCTGCGAGAAGGGGCAGAAGGCGCGCGCTCGGCCGATGCGCACTTCGAAGCCGCCTTTGATCTCCTGCTCGACGCGACCTTCGACGGGAAGACCCGCGTGGAACGCGTCCTCGAGCTGCCGGTCGACCGCGGCGCCGCGCACGAGCTTACGCGAGAGCCGCAGGCCCCCGGCGGTCGAGACGACCAGGGCCCGGATGCGATCGCCTACCGCAACTTCCAGGCTGCCGTCGGCGTCTTTCAGTTCGCCGATCTCGATCGTGGCTTCCGCCTTGCCGCCGACGTCGACGAAGGCGGCCTCCGGCCCGAGGGCGACGATGGTGCCCTCGACGGTCTCCCCGGTCGTGAGGCGCCTGGCCGTGCCCGCCTTGACCGAGGCCTCGAACATCGCGGCAAAATCTTCTGTGTCGTCGGTCACTGCACACTCCCGAGAGTCCATGATGACTGGGCGCTGATCCATCCTCTCACAGACCCCGCGGCTGAACACCGGGTGGCCGGAGAACCTGGTGGCTTCGGTGATTGCCTGCCCGCGGCGTCATGCTAGGCTCTCGGGCCATGACTTGCCGAGCGCTGGTTTCCGCCTTCGCGTCGGCCGTCGTGCTCGCGAGCGCCGTTGCCGCAGAGCAGTCGGTCGCGCCTTACGATCTCCTCATTCGTAACGGCCGGGTGCTCGACGGCACGGGGAATCCCTGGTTCCCGTCCGACGTCGCCGTTCGTGACGGCCGCATCGCCGCCGTCGGCCGGCTCGGCGACCTCCAGGCCGCGCGCGTCATCGACGCGGCCGGCCGGTACGTGGCGCCCGGATTCATCGACATCCACTCGCACGCCGACGATGGCGCGAGCGCGCGCGGCGGGTTTCGCGACGAGAACCCGCAGATCCGAGCCGCGCCCAATCTCGTGACACAAGGCATCACGACCGTTGTCGTCAATCACGACGGGCGGTCGCCGTGGCCGATCGCCGGGCAGCGCACGCTCATCGAGAAGAACGGCATCGGCCCGAACACGATGCTGCTCGTCGGGCACGGGGCCGTACGGTCGCAGGTGATGGGGCGCGACGTCCAGCGACCCGCCACGGCCGATGAGGTGGCCGCCATGCGGCTGCTGGTCAGGCAGGCGCTCGAGGAAGGCGCCGTTGGTATGTCGGCCGGGCTGGAGTACGCGCCGGGCCGGTGGAGCACGACGGCCGAGCTCGTCGAGCTCGCGAGGGAACTGCCCGCGAAGCAGGGCGTCTACATCTCGCACGAGCGAAGCGAGGGCAGCGACCCCCTCTGGTACGTGCCGAGCCAGGACGGGCCGGGACCTCCCACGCTGCTCGACGCCGTGCGGGAGACGATCGAGATTGGCGAGCGGACCGGCGCGCGCGTCGTCGCCTCGCACCTCAAGGCGAAGGGCGCCCACTACTGGGGATCGAGCGCCGCGGCCGTGGGGCTCATCGAGCGGGCCCGGGCGCGCGGCGTCGATGTCTGGGCCGATCAGTATCCGTACCCGACGAGTGGCACGGATGGATCGACCGTGCTCATCCCGGGCTGGGCCACCGGCGGCGGTCGCGGCGGGCGCGGTGCGGGGGCGGGTAGCAGTCGTGCGGCGGCGCTCCGCGACACGCTGGCCGACCCGGCGCGCGCGGACAGCCTGCGGTCGGACATCGCGCACGAGATCGCGAGACGCGGCGGCGCCGACAACGTCATCGTCTTCGAGTTCACCGATCCGTCGGTCGAAGGGCAGTCGCTCGCCGCAATCGCGCGAGCGTGGGGCATCGACCCGGTGGAGGCCGCCATCCGCATCCAGATGGAGGGGCTCGATCGGCCGGGCGGCGCGCGCATGCGCGGCTTCTCCATGGCTGAAGCGGACCTGGAGCTCATCGCGAAGCAGCCATGGGTGGCAACCTCCACCGACGCCGGCATTGCGCTCCTCGACGGCCCGCCCTCGACGCACGCGCGGTTCTACGGCAGCTTTCCGCGCAAGATCCGGCACTACGCGCTCGACCGCGGCGTGATCTCGCTCGAGTCGGCCGTCCGTTCGTCGACGTCGCTGCCCGCGCGGATCATGGGGCTGACAGATCGCGGGATGATTCGCGAAGGCTTCGCGGCCGATCTGGTGGTGTTCGACCTCGAGACCATCCGCGACAAGGCCACGTTCTTCGAGCCACACCACTACTCCGAAGGCGTCCCGTACGTCTTCGTGAATGGCGTGGCCGTGGTCGACGACGGGCGCGTCACGTGGGCCTTGCCGGGCAAGGTGATAACCCGGTAGGGACATGACGTCCGCCGCCAGGCGGCCGGGACCCGGCCGCAGAGCTACGGTTCGATGCGGCTGATGGCGGCGTTCGCCGCGTCGATCAGGATCTGCGCCAGGCTCGGCGACAGTCGCCTCGACCTCACCAGCGCATCCACCTGGTTGATGAACGCACGCAGGGTGTTGGCAGCCGCGCGTTCGTAGCCCCGGACGAGCAGCGCGTCGGCCGCGTCGAGCTTCTCGTCGAGTGCCGTCGCCACCCCGTGGTGGAGGATGCCGTCGCCGACCAGCGTATCGACCGCGCCCGCCAGGGCATCAAGCTCATCTGCGGCGGTCGCCGGCACGCGCTGCCACGCCGGGTGGATATCCCATCCCAGATTGTCGGTCAGCTTCACGAGGCCGGTGCCGTCGGCGTTGATGACCACGATCTCCCAGTCGTCGCCTTCCGAGATGTCGTCCTTCCTCTGGAAGGCCACGTATCGACCATCGGGTGACCAGGCAGGCTCCCACTTGAGGTGACCGTCGTTCGTCAACTGGACGACCTCGCCGGTGCCCAGTCTGACCGTGCAGACTTCGGGAGCAGCCGTGATGGCCGAGACACAGGAGTAGACGAGGCTCGCGCCATCCGGATGCCATTGCGGCGCCACGTCGTACTGATTGTTGAACGTCACCTGGGTGACGCCCGTGCCCACGGCGTACATCACGTAGATCTCGCTGTCGCGCTCGAACGCGATGCGTGAGCCGTCGGGCGACCAGTCGGGCTCGGTGTCGTTGTTGTCATTGGCGGTCAGGGGCTTCTTGCCGCTGCCGTCCGCATACATGACCCAGATGTCCCAGTCCCCATCCCAGGTCGTGTACGCGATCCTGAGCCCATCGGGCGCCCAGGCGGGCTCGTAGTCGTTGACCTCGTTGTTCGTGAGCTGCACGACCCCGGAGCCGTCGGCGTTCATCACGAAGACCTCGTAGTCGTGCGTGTCGTATCGGGCAAACGCGATCTTGCTGCCGTCCGGGGACCACGCGGGGTGGACGTCCCAGACTTCGCCTGTGTTGCTCGTGAGCCGTACGACTGGTGAGCCGGGCTGGAGCATGGTGGCGTAGAGGTCGTCGTATCCGTCGCCACGGTCACGGTCGCTCGTGAACGCGATCTGGCCGTTGGCACCCGGAAAGGCGGCCCAGACGACCACGGAAAAGGCGGCGGCGCCGAAGAGAACGGTGGCGACCAGGAGTCGGGTGGCACGGGCCAGGCCGGACGGTGTGGTTTCTTGCCCCATGACGGTGCCTCGCTTTCAGACCCCTCAACAAGACCCCCGGGGGCCTTCCTGAGAGTTGGAGCAAGACCAGTGCCGCGGTGGGGCGTGAGCGGTGACCGGCCGGGCGCGGTCGTGGCGTGGGCGCGCTGGATTCGGGTGGTGGGAATTTGCGCGGTGCGTGGGCTGATTGCGCGGGGAACCCGAGGCAACGAAATCGAAATCATGCCGGGCCGCCGGGGCGCCGATAACGGGATCGGGCGATTGTTTGGTACAGTACCGGCGGCTGGCCCAGGTCAAAACCCAGGACGTGTAGATGTTTCACTTGTCGACGCGTGTTCGCACGGCGTCTCTTGGCGCGCTGGCCGTCGGCCTCGTGGCCTTGATGGCCACCGGCTTCGGCCCTGCTGAGCCGGCCACGCAGACGGGCGGCGTTGGTCCGGCCGATCTCTGGTTCGTGCCGGCGGTCACGTCTTCGGATGGCGCGCCGGCCCTCGCCGAGGCCGTGTCACTCCTCGACAACGACAAGCCGGACCAGGCGCTTCGCCTGCTGTCGGAGGCGTCGTTCCACCCCGATCTGACAGGCTATGCGCAGCTCTACCAGGGGCGCGCGCTTCAGGCGCTCGAGCGTCAGGCCGAGGCGTTCGAGACGGCCGAGCGCATCCTCTCGGCCGGGCCGACCGGCCATCTGCGTGAGGCCGCCCTGTGGCTCAAGACCGGGTCGGCCGAAGCGGCCGAGCGGTGGGCCGATGCCGTCACCGGCTTCGAGGCGCTCTCCGCTCTGAATACATCGGTGAGCCGCGCCGAGGTGCAGCTGCGCCTCGGCCAGGCCGCCGAGAAGGCCGGACGGACGGATCTGGCCCGCGCGTCGTACCTCCGCCTGCATTTCGATTTTCCTGCCACGAGCCAGGCGACCGAGGCCGGCAAGCGGCTTGCGGCCATGGCCGTGCCGCTCGCGCCGACGGCTGCGGACTGGTCCCAGTGGCTCGAGCGGGCCGAGCGTCTCTACGCGGGCCGGAAATACGCCGACGCGCTCAAGGCGTTCACGGCGGTGCAGAGTCTTGTGGCGTCCGACACCCGGACGCACGTGGATCTGCGGCGTGCCCAGTGCGAGTACCACCTGCAGCGATACGCGGCGGCCGCTGCCGCGCTGGCCCCGCTCACCTCGTCCGACACGCCAGCCGACGTGGTCCGCGAAGCAAGGTACTACGAGCTCGGTACGATGCGCGGCCGCCGGCGTGAGGACGAGTACGTGAAGGGCGTGCAGGCCTTCGTCGCGGCCTATGGTGATCATCCACTGGCCGAGGCGGCCCTGAACGAGCTTGGCACGCACTACATCCTGGCCAACGAGGACGGCAAGGCCGCCGAGGTGTTCCGCGACATGTATGCGCGCTATCCGACGGGCGCGTATGCCGATCGGGCTGCCTGGAAGGCTGGCTGGTGGGCCTATAAGGACGGCGACTACGTCGAGACCATTCGGATCTTCGAGTCGGCGGCCGTCGGCTTGCGCCGCGCCGACTACCGTCCGTCGTGGCTCTACTGGTCCGCGCGGTCGCACGCACACCGCGGCGAGCTCGACGCGGCCGTGGCCGGGTACCGGCAGACGATCAACGACTACCGGAACTCCTATTACGGTCGTCAGGCTTCCCGCGAGCTCGAGCGGCTCCTTGCGGCCAGTCGCCCGGCCGGTGCGGGTCCGGTCGCGCCAGCCAGCCGCACGTTGCCGGCGACGATCGACCCCGGACCGGCGCCCGCGAACGCTCAACTCGTCGAGCGGCTCCTCGAGGCCGGTCTCTATGAGGCCGCCGCGAACGAACTGCGGGCGGCCCAGCGCGAGTCTCAAGCGTCGTCGCCTCGTCTCGAGGCCACCCTCGCGTTTGCGCTGGGTCAGGCCGGGCAGCTCCGCCCCGCCATCAACACCATGCGCCGCGCCTACCCGCAGTTCATGGCGGCCGGCGGCGAGGCGCTGCCCGTCGAGATCCTGAAGGTGATCTTTCCGGTGGATCACGGGGACCTGATTCGCCGGTACGCGGCGGCGCACAAGCTCGACCCGTACCTGATGACGGCGCTCGTCGCGCAGGAATCGACGTTCCAGGCCGACGTCAAGTCGCCGGCCAACGCCTGGGGCCTCATGCAGATCATTCCGGCCACGGGCCGCCGGTACGCGCGCACGCTCGGCATTCGACCGTTCAGCACCTGGCGGCTGACCGAACCTGAAGTCAACGTGCGCATCGGCATGAAGTACTTCGCGGAGCTGCTTGCCCGGTTCGGCGATCCGGCGCCGGCCCTGGCCGCCTACAACGCCGGCGAGAGCCGTGTGTCGCGGTGGCTGGCCGAGCGGCCCGGGATCGAGCGCGACGAGTTCATCGACGACATACCGTTCCCCGAAACGCAGAACTACGTCAAGCGCGTGCTCGGCACGGCCGAGGACTACCGGCTGCTCTACGGCAGCGCCGCGGCCGCCCCGTTTCGACCCTGACCCGCATTCCGATGACCGAGCGACCTCGCACGTCCCAGAAGGCTCAGCGTTTCACCGAATCGGTCATCCGTGAGATGACGCGCCTCGCGCTCGCGCACGGGGCCGTGAACCTGTCGCAGGGATTTCCGGACTTTCCCGCGCCGGCCGCCGTGAAGGAGGCGGCCTGCGAGGCGATTCGCGCCGACATCAACCAGTACGCGATCACCTGGGGCGCCAAGCCGCTGCGCGACGCGATCGCCGCGGACTTCGAACGGCGCTATGGCGTGCCCGTCGATCCCGAGCGGCACCTCACCGTGTGCTGCGGCTCCACCGAAGCCATGATGTCCACGATGCTCGCGATTGTCGACCCGGGCGACGAGGTCATCGTCTTCGAGCCGTTCTACGAGAACTACGGGCCAGACGCGATTCTCTCCGGCGCCACGCCGCGCTATGTCACCCTCCGCAGGCCGGAGACGTCCGGGGCTGGTGCGGCGGCGTGGACGTTCGATCCCGACGAGCTCGGCGCGGCCTTCAACAACCGCACGCGGGCGATCATCGTCAACACACCGAACAATCCCACCGGCAAGGTGTTCACGCGCGACGAGCTCGCGGTGATCGCCGGGCTCTGCCAGCAGTGGGGCGCGATGGCGATCACCGACGAAATCTACGAGCACATCCTGTACGACGGTGCGGTGCACGTACCCATGGCATCGCTCGACGGCATGGCGGACCGCACCATCACGATCAACAGCATTTCGAAGACGTTCAGCGTGACCGGCTGGCGTGTGGGCTGGACGATCGCGCCGGCTGACGTGACGTCGGCCATCCGCAAGGTACACGACTTTCTGACCGTTGGCGCCGCCGCGCCCCTGCAGGCGGCCGCCGCCGCGGCCATCGCCCTGCCGCAGTCGTACTTCGACGAGCTGGCCGTGTCCTACCGCGCCAAACGGGATCGCCTGCTGTCGATCCTGACGGCCGCGGGGTTTCACTGCTACTCGCCAGCGGGCGCCTACTACATCATGACGGACATCTCGTCGTTCGGATTTGCCGACGACGTGAGCTTCGCCAGGCACCTCGTGACCGACGTCGGCGTGGCCAGCGTGCCTGGCAGCAGTTTCTACCGCGACCCGGCGTCGGGCCGAAGCCAGGTCAGGTTCTGCTTCTGCAAGAGGCCGGAAACGCTTGCGGCCGCCGAAGCCCGGCTCGAGAAACTGTAGCGGTCTAGCCGGCTCCAGCCGGCGGCCCGCCTGAATCGGGCACGGCCGGTTCCTGCCCCCACTCAACCACTTCGTACAGCGACATCTGCGGCGTTTCCAGCATCAGCCGGAGCCGGCGGTCACGGCTGACAGCGTCCCGCACCGGTCCGCCGGCGTCCTCGTAGATGTGCCAGTGCACGACCACATAGCGGACGCGCAGGCGGCTGATCACCTGCCACGCGTCGGGCCCGGGGAACGTCGCGAGGCGCGGCGTCGCTTCGAGCGCATCGGGCGGCGTGTAGTCGCTGTAGCCGTTGACGAGCGGCTGCCAGTGATACGTGGACGTCAGCATGTACTCGGTGTGCCGGTGCACGTCGGTGCGGGCGCTGAAGTACGGGAACTCCACGAGCGGGGCGCGAGGCAGGCCGGCCAGCCTGGCGTGCACCGGATTGACCGGGGTCGCCTCGACGAGCGGCAACGGGCCGACCGTCGAGGTCGCAAGCGAGGCCGCCACGAGTGCCGCGGCGAGCGGCAGCCGCCGGGCCGGGCTCGCGCGGCCTATGAGCCACGCCGTGCCGAAGCCGGCAAGCACCGAGAGCGAGAGAATCACCAGCACGCCGAAGCGGGCCGGCGCGCGCAGGAGCGCGAACAGCGGGAGCGTTTCGTGGAGCACCGTATAGAGGCCCGCGTCCGGGCCGAATGACGCCCAGAGGGCCAGCATTCCAAGCAGCACGTAGAAACCGAGGACCGCGCGCGTCGCGCTGGCCTCCGGGCCGCGGCCTCGCCCGGCCCAGGCTACCGCCACGAACGCCATGGCCAGCGTCAGGAATCCCGGAAAGAGCACTTCGCGCCACCCGGCAATCAACGGGAGCATCCAGCGGTCGGTGAGCGCGGCCGACGCGAAGTACGCGCGCCAGCCGACCGAGAAGAGCCGCGCGTCGGCGAGCGAGCGTTCGAACCCCGCGCTCCGGATGCCCATGAACGGGATGAAGAAGGGCGCGACGATGAGCGCCGCCACGGCGGCGGCGCCGAGCCCGAACAGCCAGTACCTGGGACGCCGCCACCGCCCGTCCCTCGCGCCGAACCAGAGCACGCCAAGTCCGGCCACGAGGCCCGCGAACACCCCGTAGTAGCCGCAGGCCAGGCCGGCGAGCGCCATGGCGCCGCCAAGCGCGACCGCCGACCTCGCCGTGGCGCGCTCGACGAAGGCATGCATCGCGAGCAGCACGAGCGGCAGGCCGAACGTCTGCAGCAGCTGGATATGGGGCAGGTGGGCGAAGACGTAGGGGCAGAACGCAAAGGCCATGGCCGCCACGAAGGCGCCCATCGCCGACCCGGTCAGGCGGCGCGCGAGCCAGTAGGTTGCGACAAACGCCATGACGAAGGCGCAGAGGATGGTCCAGTTCGATGCGGCGTGCGGATTACCGCCCGACAGGCGCCAGACCGGGAGGGCGACCGCGCCGGCAAAGAGGTTCGCTTCCGAGTACGCCAGCGTGCCGGTGTTCGGATAGAAGATGTTCGCGTTGAAGAGCTCCGTCGGGGACGTGGAGAGCGCGTGGGCCACCCAGGCGACGTTCCAGATGCTGTAGCGGCCGTCGCCGCTGTCGACGCGTCCGGCCGTGCCGAATCGGGCGACGAGCGGCCACGTGAAGACGATGGCGGCGAGGATCGCGCCGAGCGTGACGAGCGCGTGTTCGCGCAGTCGAGCGGACATTACGGTCGGAAAGCCACTCGCTCGCCTCAAAGGCTAGAATGGCGAGCCGGGAGCCGGAATTCTATCGCAGGGGCTGCCGCTGTCGTCCATGTCCGTCATCCGCTCGCTTCTCGGCGCCGGTATCGTTGGCGCGTCCGTCTGGTGCGCAGCGGGCCGGCTGACGGTCGCGGCGCCTGATTCGGCCGTCGTCCGACTGGCCGTGCCCGCCTCGGCCTGGTGGTTTGCCGTACCAGCGCTCCTGGCTCTGCTCGTGCCGGCGTGGCGGCGCCGTCCGGCGTTGGCACTGCCTGCGCTCGTGGCCACGCTTCCGTGGTGGCCGGTGCCCGTGCCGGCGGCGTTCCTCATCTGGACAGGTCCCCTGGCGTGGATGCCCATAGGGCTGACGCTGCTTTTTGCCGCAACGATCGGGCGCGTCCGAACTTCGGCTCCGCCGCCGGTCGAGGCCTCCGCCGTTCGTCCGGCGCGCTCGGCTGTTGCCGCCGGTGTTCTCACCCTCGTGGCCGGGCTCGGCGTGGCGGCGCTCGTCGACTCGCGCACGCCCGGCGGCGACGAGCCGCACTACCTGATCATCACGCAGAGTCTCCTTCGAGACGGCGATCTGCGAATCGAGAACAATCACCGTGACCGGGACTATGCCGCGTACTTCGGCGGCACGCTCGCGCCCGACTTCATCCAGCGGGGGCGGGACGGCGAGATCTACTCGATTCACGCTCCCGGCGTCTCGGTGCTCGTGCTGCCGGCGTTCCGGGCGGCCGGCTACCGTGGCGCGCAAGCGACCGTGCTCGCCCTGTCGTGTGTCACAGGTGCGCTCGTGTGGCTCGTCGGCTGGCACGCGACGGGCCGGCGCGGGGCGGCGTGGTTCGGCTGGGCGGGCGTCGTGCTCACCTCGACCATGCTCCTGCAGGCGGGCATGGTGTTTCCCGACGGCCCTGGCGCGCTCGCGGTGGCCGCCGCCCTGTGGCTGACTCTCCGGCTCGCGCGTGCCGAAGAGGCCGTCTCGTCCGTGGCACTGGCCGTTGTCGGCGCGCTCCTTTCCGGACTGCCCTGGTTGCACACGCGATTCGCCGTACTCGCCGCCGGATTCGGCGCCCTCATTCTCTGGGAGATCTGGTTCGGTCGTGAGCGGCCGCGCCGTGTCTCGGCGCTTGTGGCCTTCTCGCTTGTTCCGGCGGCGGCCGCGGTCGCATGGTTCACGCACTTCTGGCTGATTTACGGCACGCCAAATCCAGCCGCTCCGTACGGCGCCGACGCCGGCGCGCGGCTCGCCTACGTGCCAGGCGGCGTCCTGGCGCTCCTCTTCGACCAGCAGTTCGGCCTGCTGCCGTACTCGCCAGTGCTTGCCGGCGCTCTCCTTGGCCTCGTCGTTACTCACCGGCCGGGCGCGCGCCGGGTGGCGTGGACATCGGCCGCCGTCGCCCTCGTCTACGCGGCAGCGGTCGCCACCTACTGGATGTGGTGGGCGGGCGTTCCGGCCACGCCGGCGCGCTTCCTCACGGCCGTGATGCCGGTTGCGGCGTTGCCGCTCGCTCTGGCTTGGTCGGCGGCCGGCGCGCGGGCGCGGCAGCTGCTGGGCGGCCTCCTGTCCGTTTCGCTTGCGATCACGGCCGTCACCGTGGGCGTGGGGCAGGGAAGCCTCGCCTGGAACACGCGCAACGCAGAAGCCCAGTGGCTCGAGTGGCTCGGGCCGGTCGTGAATCTGCCTCGCGCCTGGCCGAGTTTCTTCTGGAAGCTCTCACCGGACGACCTGTCCACGGAGCTGCCGTTTCTCCTTCACGTCACGGCGTTCGTGGGCATGCTGGTCGTGTGCGGCGTGCTGGCCGCTCGACGCGCCGGTCGCCCGTCGGCCGACGCAAGCCCGCCAGCGCCATGGCTCGTCTGGGCGGCCCTCGTGGGCCTCATGGCAGCGTCGGTGCTTGGATGGCGGCTGAGTGGCGTGACTGGCCTCGATCCGGCGCGGTCGCAACTGGCGGTGGCGAGCCTCGTCGGCGAGGGACGGCCAGCGTGGCGCATTGCGCCTTCGCGCGTCGGCCGCGACGCGGGGGCCGTTCAGACCCTGCGCATCCTTGGTGAGGAGCCCGGCCGTACCGACGTGCCTCCACCTCTCGCTGTGCTCACCGACGTGCCGCCGGGGCAGTACGACCTGCACGTCGCCGCGGAGGGCGGCCCGCTCGAGTTGGAGGTGACGATAGGGAGGTCCGCGCGCGCGATCGTCACAGCTGCACTCGACGGCCCGGGCGAGGCGCGCGTGCCGGTGTGGCTGCCCGCCGGCGCGCGAGTCCTGACCGTGACGGCCGCTTCCGACGCCGGCCGCCGGCCACGAGTCGAGATGCGGCCGGTCGCGCTCGCGCCGGCAACGGGTCGCCTTGCGCAATCCTTCGAGCGCTACGGCGCCTTCGACGTGTTCTTCCTCGATGCCGCCGTTTTCGTGGAGTCCACCGGGTGGTGGGTTCGGGGCGGAATGCAGGCCGAATGGCTGATCGCGGCCGCGCCAGGCGACACGGTGCTGACGATGATCGTGCAGAACGGCGGCGCGCCGAATGACGTGACGGTTGCCGTCGACGGCGTGGAAGAGACGCTTGCGCTCGGTCCCTCCGAGGTCCGGCACGTGCCGGTCCCACTCGGCGGGGCGTCGCCGACCGCGCGCGTGCGCGTCAGCTCACCTGGCGGGTTCCGTCCGTCCGACGTCGGCCCGTCGGAAGATCGCCGCTATCTCGGCGTGTGGATCCAGCCCGGTCCGTCCGGACGCTGATCAGTATCTGACGGCGGCGCCGAACCAGAGCCCCTGGAACTGGATGTCGCCCGTGTTCTCTTCGATGTAGATGTAGCTCGTCATGCGTCGCCAGCCGACCTGAACACCCACGTTGTCGGTGAAGTTGAACGTGCCGTGAATGTCCCAGTCGAAGTAGTTGGCGCGGTAATCCGGGTCGACTTCCGGGAACTTGAACGCGCTCACCTCGAAGTCGATGGCCACCTCCGGAATGACGTACACGCGGCCGACGGCGCCGATGGCCGGCAGCGGCACCTTGGCCACCGTGTACTCCTCGGCGATCGCCGACGTGAGCTCGGTCTTGAAGTTCGTGTAGCGGCCCTCGATGAGCATGCCCACGAAGCCACGGTCGTTGGCGACGAAGTCGTACTCGTAGCCAATGCGCAGCACTTTCCACTCGAACGTCGACGTCACCGGCAGGCTCACCGGAAACTTGATGCCGTTGAAGACGATGTCGCGCTTGAAGTCGGTCGTTGCCGTGTAGGCAATCGGCGTGTACTGCACGCGGAACTTGCTCTTGCGGCTCGGCCGCAGCACCATCCGGAAGTCGCCGAACTTGGTCTGCTTGTAGCCAAGGTCGGCCTGGAAGTCGATCTGGTCGCCGATGATCCCGAACTGCTCGCTCGAGACGATGCCGGCCACCGACGGGTTCCACAAGGTGCCGCTCACCTCGATGCGATAGCGATCGCCGAGCGGCCCGCGGCTCGTTTCCTGCTCGGACACCTGGGCCGAGGCCGGCCCCACGACGAGCACCAGGAGCAGCGCCGACAGGAGGGCCGACAGGCCGGCATGGGGTTTGAGGGTCAGATTCCGCACGTCCATGAGTGACACTGCCTCCGTTGGGGTTCCTGACGCACCTGGGGAACCACGGTACGTGGTTGTTCTATCGGCGCGGGCCGGGGAGGCGATTAGGGGCAGGTCAGCGGCGGCGCTGGGGGGCCGACGCTTTCTGGTCCCAGCCCAGCCGGAGCACGGTGATCTCCACGCGGCGCCGGCCGAACGCCAGGGCCTCGTAGCAGCTCCAGATGTAGAGGTCGATTTCGCGGCCCTTCACCTCGGGGCCGGTGTCGAGGACCGTGTAGATCCCCTTGTACTCGTCCGGCACGCCCCCCACCTGAATGACCGACCCGAGCGGCAGGACGCCAGGATCGGCCGCCGCGATGCCGGCCCGGACGGCCACGCCGGACTTCGTCGTGTGGCCTTTGCAGTAGGCCGTCGCTTCGAACACCATCCGGGCTCCGGGCTCGGGCCCGAGGAGGGCGCCAGCACGGCTCTCGGGGGCTGCCGACCGCGAGTCGATGACGGTGGCCTCATAGAGCAGCACGAAGCCCAAACCTGCCATCACGGTGGCGAGAGCCTTGCGGCGAAGCGATCGGCTGAGGCGCATGGCGAGGGACCCTGCCAGAGTACAGTCGGCCCGGCCAAACGACAAGGCCGAGTCAGAGAGCTTCGAGTCGACTGCCTTGGAATAAGTATCTACTAGTCAGTGACTTACAGGCCACTGATGGCCGGCCGTGAGGCCGGCGTCGAGAAGTGCTCGAAGCCGTGCGTCGCCAGGGCCCGGAAGGCGGACCCGGAATCCAGCATGGAGATCGCCCTTGGCCGTGAGGTGCCCGATGCGGGTCGCCGTGGTCTCGTGCGCCCTCGAGACGGCCGCGAGAAACGCCCGCCGCCGGCGCGGCGCCACGGCAAAGAGCAGCTCGTAGTCCTCGCCCCCGGCAAGGGCCAGCTCGAGCGGGGGCACGCCGAGCGTGCTGGCCACGGCGGAGGCGGCAGGGTCGACGGGAATCGCCGCGGTATCGATGATGGCCCCGACGGCCGATGCGGACGCGAGCTGGCGGACGCCGTCGGCCAGTCCGTCCGAGAGGTCGATCGCTGCCGTGGCCAGGCTCTGGCGACCCACGAGGCGGCCGGTCCGCAGCCGCGGTGTCGGGCGCTCGTGGCGATCCGCACAGGCCCGCTCCGCGTCGGCGGCGCCGGTCCGGTCGAGGCCGCTTTCGAGCAGCCGCAGGCCGGCGAGCGCGCCTCCGAGCGCCCCGTGACGTAGAGCTCGTCGCCCGGCCTGGCACCGGAGCGGCGGAGCGCGCGCCGCCGGCGCACGGACCCGAGCACGGTGACGTCGAGGACGAGCGGTCCGGGGGACCGTGCGATGTTGCCGCCGACGAGCGGCGTGCGTGACGGCTCGGCGAGACGCAGCAGGCCGTCCAGGATCTCGTCGAACTCGGCCACCGGCAGATCCTGCGGAAGTCCGAGGCTGAGCAGGCACGCTCGCGGCGTGGCGCCCATGGCGGCGATGTCGGAGAGGTTGACGGCGAGCGCCTTATGGCCGATGGCCGACGCGTGCGTCCACGCCCGACGGAAGTGGACGTCTTCGATCAGGCTGTCCGTCGTGATGACGTCGATTTCCCCGCGAGCGGGTTCGATGAGGGCGGCATCGTCGCCGATGCCGAGCGTAACCCAGCCCGGATGACGACCGACCCGACGTTCGAGGCGTTCGATGAGGGCGTGCTCGCCGATCGCGGCGACCGTCGCAGCCGATCGGTCGGTCATCCGTGGCCCGATTGAAAAAACCCCCGCTTTGCCGTGTGGGGAGGTCGAATGAACCTGCAGAGCAGGTGGAGCCGCTCTCGTCAGCCGCGCTTCAGGCTTCCTCACCACGGAGGCATGCACACCACGCAGCGTTGCGGCTCACTTCGTTTTGGAACGTTGGCTCAAACGACGCTCCGAGCCATCACGCACAAAGCAGGGAACTCAGTCCCACAACCATCCTACGCCGGGTGCGCGCGGGCCGACAAGGTGAATCAGCGGGGCTACTCGTTGACGGCCTTGGGCGCCGCGAGAGACAACATGTCGTCGACGAGCCGTTCGAGATCGGCCGTGCGGGACATGACGCGGCGTTCGAGGCCGGTGGCGTCGGCGCGAGCGCGAAACAGCTCGTCGGCGAGGTTGAGCGCGGCGATCACGGCCACGCGGAGCGGGTCGCTCGTCGAGAGCTCGCGCGCCGCCATCTGCATCCGCGTGTCGAGGTAGGAGGCCAGCTCGCCGACGTACTGCGGGTCGAGCTCGCTGCGCACCGCGTAGCGCTGACCGTGAATGTCGACGTGCACGACGCGGCTGTTCATGGGCTGGCCTCAGAGGTTGAGCTTGTCGATCTGCGCGATCATCTGCACCACGCGGTTACGGACGAGCTCGCGCTCCTCGCGCAGCCCGGCGACTTCGGCCGAAGCCGTCGTGGCCTCGCTCACCTGGGCGCGGGCCGCGTCGAGCTCGCGCTCGAGGCGGGCGACTTCATCGGCCGCCCGGGCTCGTTCGGCCCGCAGGGCGTCGATCATCTCCACGAGTTGCCGAATCTTCTCTTCGAGGCGATCGATGGGCTGAAGGTCTGCCGGTGCGCCTGTGCGTGCCATCCGCTACTCCGTGTGTGAGGGGCCTGACGCGCTCCGGAGCTCGGCGTCGTGCGCGGCGCCGAGCGCCCTGACGATCGCGTCGACCGCCTGCTGAACTTCTCCGTCGGTCAGGGTGCGATCGGCCGCGCGGAACGTGAGTCGGAGCGAGAGACTCACGCGACCGTCCGGCACGCCTTTCCCCTTGTACCGATCGAATTCACGCACCGACACGAGCGTGTCTGGTGCGTGTGCCCGAATGGTGCCACGAACCTCGGCGGCAGGCAAGCGCTCGTCGACGACGAGCGACAGATCCCGCACGACCGACGGGAAGCGCGCAAGCGGCGTGATCCGCGCATCGGACGGACGGGCCAGCCGGGCGAGCGTGCCAAGATCCAGCTCGCCGCCGACGATGGCCTGCGGCTGTCCGAGCCCGCGCGACGCCACAAGATCCGGGCGCAATTGCCCGACCGCGCCCACGACGACCGGACCGTCGTCGCCGGCTGCCGAGAGCGTTGCCGCACGGCCGGAGAGGAGCCACGGACAGTCGTCGGCGGGCGCCGCATCGAGGCTCACGCCGAACGACTCGGCCACCAGATCGGCCACGCCGCGTGCGTCGAACAGGTCGACCGGCGCGGACTGGGCGCTCCAGTGCTCGAGCCGCGGGCCCGTCATGAGCCATCCAATCCTGCGGCGTTCGCCGGCCGGGCTGAACGTGGCGCCGCTTTCGAAGACCTGCACCGCGTCCTGCTCGCGCCGGCGGTTGTAGATGACGGCATCGAGCAGGCCGGGCAGCAGCGACGGGCGCAGCACCGCGAACTTCTCGGAGAGCGGGTTGGCGATGGGCACGAGCGCGGTGCCCGGCGGCACAAACGGCGCTGCCGCGGCCTCCTCGATGAACGTGAAGGTGGACGCTTCCTGCAGTCCGGCTCCGGTGAGCACGCGCCGAAGCCGCCGCGCCGTTTCCATGCCCGGCGAAGACTCGCGCGGCATGTCCTTCAGCGCCGGGAAGGTCGCCGGAATCCGATCGAACCCCCAGTGGCGGCCAACCTCCTCGATGAGGTCCGCTTCGCGCGTGACGTCGACGCGGAAGCTGGGCACCGAGACGCTCCAGCCTTCGGCGGTCGCCTCGAGACCGAATCCCAGGCCGGAGAGCAGGCGCTCGACATCCCCGTCGGGTACGCGATCGCCCAGCAGGCGCGCGATGCGGTCACGCCGGAGGTGAACCGTGCGCGACGCCACGCCGTCGGGGAAGACGTCGATGATCGGGCCGACCTGCCGGCCCGCGCCGAGCCGGTCGATGAGCGCAAGCGAGCGGACCAGGGCGCGCACGGGTGCCGCCAGATCTGCACCACGCTCGAATCTGGCCGACGCTTCCGTCTTGAGTCCCAGGCGCCGGCTGGTGGCCCTCACCGTCGCCGGCTCGAACCACGCGCTCTCGATAGCCACCCGAACCGTTGCCGACGAGACTTCCGACGATGCTCCGCCCATCACGCCGGCGAGCGCCACGGCCGTGTCGCGGTCGGCAATCACGAGCATCGACTCGTCGAGCTCGCGGGCCTGTCCGTCGAGCGTGACCAGCCCTTCGCCCGTCCGGGCCCGCCGCACGCGAATCTCGGGTCCGGCCAGCCGGTCGAGGTCGAAGGCGTGCGTGGGGTGCCCCATCTCGAGCATCACGTAGTTGCTCACGTCTACGAGGTTGTTGATCGGGCGCACGCCGGCGGCGGCGAGGCGGTCGACCAGCCAGGCCGGCGACGGACCAACCGTGACCTCGGCCAGGGCGAGGGCGTACCGCCTGCACCCCCGGTCGCCAATGGTGACCGGTACGTCGCCGGCGGCTGCCGTGCTCACGACGCCTTCGCCAGGCGGCGGCGCGAGCGCGGTGCCGAAGGCCACCGCCGCCTCGCGCGCCAGGCCGTACAGACTCAGACAGTCAGGCCGGTTGGCCGTGATTTCGAAGTCGATCGTCTCGCCCTCGATGCCGGCCACCTCGAACCCGCAGCCGGCGAGCCGCGCCGCCACGGCGGAGACGTCGGCCGGCACCGGCGCAAGCTCGCGGAGCCACCCGAGCGGCGCCTTCACAGCGACACCTGCCTCAGGAACCGCAGGTCGTTCTCGTAGAACATGCGGATGTCGTCGATGCCGTACTGGCGGATGGCCAGCCGCTCGATACCAACGCCGAAGGCGAACCCCGTATACCGCTCGGGATCGTAGCCGACCGCCTCGAAGACGGCCGGGTTCACCATGCCGCAGCCGAGCACTTCCATCCAGCCGGTGTGCTTGCAGAGCGGACACCCGGTGCCGTGGCAGCCCTGACACTCGACGTCGAGCTCTGCCGACGGCTCGGTGTAGGGAAAGAAGCTCGGGCGGAACCGCGTGCGCACCTTCGCGTGGAAGAAGCGCTCGGCGAAGGCGTTGAGCGTGCCCTTCAGGTCGCCGAGGCTGATGCCCTCATCGACCACGAGGCCTTCGACCTGACTGAACATCGGCGTGTGCGTGGCGTCGAAGTTGTCGCGCCGGTAGACGCGGCCCGGCGCGATGACGCGCACGGGCGGCTGGTTCGCCTCCATGTACCGGATCTGCATGCCCGACGTGTGCGTGCGCAGGAGGGTCGCCGCGCGTCCGCCGCCGGCGGCCGGAACGGGCGTCGACAGGTACAACGTGTCCTGCATGTCGCGCGCCGGATGCTCCGGCGGCATGTTGAGCGCCTCGAAGTTGTGCCAGTCGTCCTCGAGCTCCGGTCCTTCGAGCACCTGATAGCCCATGCCGAGGAAGATGTCCTCGACGCGCTCCTGGACGACGGTCAGTGGATGCCGGCGGCCCACGGGCGGGCGGCGGCCGGGAAGGGTCACGTCGACCGAGCCGGGTGGCGGTCCGGTGCGCGCGAGGTCCGCTTCGCGCGCGGCGAGCGCGGATTCGATGTCCTGCTTGAGCGTATTCGCCTGCTGGCCCAGTTCCCGGCGCGCCTCGGCCGAAAGCGACCCGAGCGTCTTCAGCAGGGCGGTCACGTGGCCGCTCTTGCGGCTCAGGAAGCGATCGCGGATGGCCTTGACGTCAGACGGGGTGCGTGCCGCGTCGAGCGCAGCGGCAAACTCACGACGGAGGTCGGTGACGGCGTCGGACATGGGTCGGGCGCTGGGCTCTCGGCGCTGGGCGCCGGGCTCTCGGCCGGCGCGTCCGGCGAGGGCCTCACATCCAGCGCCGAGCCGTCTAGGCCGAGGCGCGTGCCTGCTGCGCCTGCTTGGCGACGCGGGCGAACGCTTCGGGATGGTCGACGGCGAGCTCGGCCAGGCTGCGGCGGTCGAGCGTCACGCCGGCCGTCTTCAGGCCGTTGATGAGCTCGCCGTACGTGAGGCCGTTGGCGCGGGCCGCGGCGTTGATACGGACCACCCACAAGCGGCGGAAATCCCGCTTCTTACGACGGCGTCCGGCGTAGGCGTAATCTCCCGCCTTGTCGACGGCTTCCTTGGCCGCCTGGTACAGCTTGCTCTTGGTGGCGTAGTAACCTTTCGCGCGTGAGAGCAGCTTCTTGCGCTTCGCGCGACGTACGGCGCCTCGTTTGACGCGGGGCATCTTCCTTGTCCTTTCCTGACAACTTCACCGGGACCGACCGTCGCCAGCGGGCGACCTGATCGTCGGGCCCTTACACGATTCTCAGCACGGGTCAGTCGTACGGCAGCATCCGCTTGAGCCGCGGGGCATCGGCGTCGGACACGACTTCGGTTCCGCGCAGGTGCCGCTTGCGGCGTGTCGGCTTGCTCGTGAGGATGTGGCGCTTGAACGCCTTGGCCCGCACGAACTTGCCCGTCCCGGTCTTCTTGAAGCGCTTGGCGGCGCCCCGATGGCTCTTGATCTTCATCTTCGGCATGTCTCGTTCCTACCTCTTCGGCTCCGCCGCGCGTTTGGCGCCGGGTCGCGGCGCCAGAATCGTGTGGAGCTGATTCCCTTCCTTTTGCGGCATCGTCTCGGTCACCGCCAGCTCTCCGAGGTCTTCCACCAGGCGTTCCAGGATGCGGCGCCCAATCTCCGGATGCGCGTTCTCGCGCCCCCTGAAGAAGATCGTGGCCTTCACCTTGTCGCCGTCGGCGAGGAAGCGCTCGATGTGCTTCTTCTTGAACTGGTAGTCGTGCTCGTCGACCTTCGGCCTGAACTTGATCTCCTTGACCAGGATCACCTTCTGGTGCTTCTTGGCCGAGCGCGCGCGCTTCTGCTGCTCGTACTGGTACTTCCCGTAATCCATGATCCGGCAGACGGGCGGCACGGCCGTGGGGGAAATCTCGACGAGGTCGAGTCCCTTGCTGCGTGCCAGGGTCAGCGCCTGCGGCGGCGGCATGATCCCGAGCTGTTCGCCGCTGTCGTCAATCACGCGGATTTCGCGTACCCGGATACGTTCGTTGATGCGGACGCGGTCGTCGCGTCGTGGCCCGCGGTCGTAAGCGATAACTACCTCCTCCAGTTGTGAATCTTCAATCTGGAATCTTGAATCTCACAGCATCTGGAATCTGGAATCTGCAATCTGGCTTCTGTGTGATCCGCCGTCACCGCGACAGCGGTCAGATTCCAGATCAGAGATTCCCCGATGCTTTGAGATCCCAGATCCCAGATCCCAGATTCATCCTTCGCCGCGTCCCTTGCGCGCGACTTCGTCCAGCGCGGCCCGCACGAACGCGTCGACCGCCTGCGCCCCCTGATCCCCGCCGGCGCGGCTCCGCACCGCGATGGTCCCCTCGGCCGCTTCCCGGTCGCCCGTCACCAGCATGTAGGGCACTTTCTGCAGCTGGGCCTCCCGAATCTTATAACCAATCTTCTCCTGGCGCCTGTCGAGCTCCACCCGAAGCCCGGCGTCGGCAAGGGCCGCCCGGACCGACTCGGCATAGTCCAGGTGCCGGTCCGCAATCGGCAGGACGACGGCCTGGACCGGGGCCAGCCAGAGCGGGAAGGCCCCGGCATAGTGCTCGATGAGCAGGGCGATGAAGCGCTCGAAACTGCCGAAAATCGCCCGGTGGATGACCACCGGCCGGTGTTCGCTGTTGTCGGGCCCGATGTACGTCAGGTCGAACCGCTGGGGCAGCTGGTAATCGAGCTGGATCGTGGCGCACTGCCAGGTCCGGCCGATCGCGTCGGTCACGTCGAAGTCGATCTTGGGCCCGTAGAAGGCGCCGTCGCCTTCGTTCAGCTCGTAGTCCACCCCCGCGGCCGAGAGCGCCGACTTCAACTCGGCCTCGGCGTGGTCCCAGGTGGCTTTCTCACCCAGGTACTCGGCCGGGCGCGTCGCCAGCTTCACCCGGTAGGCGAGCCCGAAATCGCCGTAGACGCGCTTCACCAAGTCCAGGAGGCGCTCGACTTCCTCGCCGATCTGCGATTCGGTCACGAAGCAGTGCGCGTCGTCCTGCGAGAACTGCCGGACGCGTGTCAGGCCCGAGAGCACGCCCGAGGCTTCGTTGCGGTGCAGCGGCGTCTGCTCGTGGAAGCGCAGCGGCAGGTCGCGGTAGCTGCGGACCTCGCTCGCGAACACGAGCATGTGGCCCGGGCAGTTCATGGCCTTCACGCCCATCTCCACGTTCTCCGACTCGACGAGGAACATGTTCTGGCGATAGTGCTGCCAGTGACCGGAGGTTTCCCAGAGCGCCTTGTTGAAGATGAGCGGGGTCTTGAGCTCGGTGTAGCCGGCAGGGAACAGCACGTCGCGCATGTAGCCGGCCAGGATGTTGTAGAGCGTGGTGCCCTTGCCGAGCCAGAACGCCGCGCCGGGCGCGTACGGGTGGAACGTGAAGAGCCCGATGTCCTTGCCGACGCGCCGGTGATCCCGCTTGCGGGCCTCTTCCACCTGGTGCAGGTGCTTCTTGAGGTCGTCTTCCTTGAAGAACGCGGTGCCGTAGATTCGCTGCATCGGCTGATTGCGCGCGTCGCCCTTCCAGTAGGCGTTCGATGCCGAGAGCACCTTGAAGGCCTTCAGCCGGCCGGTCGACGGCACGTGCGGGCCGACGCAGAAGTCGACGAACGTGTCGCGGTCCTTGATCGTGTAGCAGGACACCTGCGGCTGTCCGGCCGTCTTCTCCTGGATGAGCTGTACCTTGAGCGGCTCGCCACGCGCCTCGAAGAATTCGATGGCCTCTTCGCGGGGCCACATCTGCCGCTCGTAGGGCAGGTCCTCGGCGGCGAGCTCTTTCATCCGCGCCTCGATACGCTCGAGGTCCTCGGGCACGAACGGGCGTTCGACGACGAAGTCGTAGAAGAAGCCCTCGTCGGTGGCCGGGCCGATGCCGCACTGCGCGCCCGGGAAGAGGTCCGTGACCGCCGCCGCCAGCAGGTGCGCGGTGGAGTGGCGATAGAGCGTCAGCGCGTCGGCGCCGTCCGGCGTGACGATCGCGAGCGTCGCATCCGACTCGAGCGGCGCGGTCAGGTCCACCAGGCGGTCCGCGACCCTTGCGGCGAGCGCCCGCCGTACAACGCCGGCCGGCAGCTCTGCGGCTGCGAAGGCCTGCACGGTTGTGCCGCGAGCCGTCCGGCGTTCGGAGCCGTCCGGGAGCGTGATCGTGATCTCGTCCATTGAGTCTGAGAGTTGGTAGGCACGGGCGGACTCGAACCGCCGACCTCCTGCATGTCAAGCAGGCGCTCTAACCAGCTGAGCTACATGCCTATGTGTGCCTAGGTCGCGAAAACCGGCCTCCGCGCGAACGACCAGTATAACCGGGCCCAAAACACGTCGTCAACGCGAGGTGGGGTCGGCGGCCAGGTCTCGGGCCTACCGGGCGGCTGCGCCCTCTCGGGCGAGCTTGCGGGCGCGCTCGAGGATCGGGTCCGAGTCCGGTATCGGTTCGCCGAACTCGACGATCGGCCCGCCCACGGGCACGTCCGGCTCGAGCCCTCGCCCGTGGATGGGCTCGCCGCCCACCGTCAGGTACTGCCGGTGCGTCATCCAGAGCCCATGTCCGTGCGGCAGCCGGAAGAGCTTCTGTTCGCCGGCAAGGCCCGGTGTGGGTTCGCCGACGAGCTTCGCGCGGTCATTGCCCTGAAGGGCGGCCGCGAGAATCTCCGCCGCGTGGGCCGTGCCGTTCGAGACGAGCACGATGAGCGGCATGGTGAACGACCCGTCGCCCGCCTCTGGGGCCACTGTTTCCTGGGTGCCGGCACGCGCGGCGCTTGTGGCCAGCGGGCCGTACTTCACGAAGAGCCTGGCGGCAGCCACGGCGTCGGCCGCCGACCCGCCCGCGACGCCGCGGAGGTCGAGGAGCACCGTCGTCTCTCCACCGGCCCCGAGCGGTCCGAGTTGAGCCTTGATGGCCTCGGCCGTCCCGCTGGCGAAACGGTGCACGCGGATGAGGGCGGTCGTCTCGTCGAGTCTGCGGCCGCTGACCAACTGGCCGGCTGGCACCTCACGGGTGAGCGTCATCTCGTGCGGGTCGGCCGCGTTGTTCCGGATGACGAGCAGGGTGACCGTCGACCCAGGGTCGCCGGCAAGTACCCGCGCGCCGTGGAGCGCGGACATGTCCCGCGTGGGGGTGCCGTCGATCGCGCGAACGTAGTCGCCGGTACGCAGACCGGCCCGCGCGGCCGGCGAGCCATCGGCGACGCCAACCACGCGCAGGTAGAACTGCCGCGCGATGACGAGTCCGACGTCGGCCGGCCCCGGAGTCGTGCCGGCTTCGACCGTCTTGACCTCGGCGGGTGTCAGGTAGGCGCTCTCGGCATCGAGTCCGTCGGCAAGCCCCCGCATGGCGCCGTCCATCACAGGGTCGAGCTCGACTTGCTCCACGTAGCTGCTGGTGATGAGCGTCACCACCTCCTCGAACACGCGAAGGGCAGGGAAGGCGCTTTGCGGTGTGGCGATCGGCGAGGCGCCAATCAGGCCTCCAACCGCCACCAGAAGGACGAGCGGCGTGGACACCGCGAAGATCAGCCAGCGGGTGCGATGGGTCACCCGTCCATTATGCGCGATCCGGCCCGGCTGCCGGCCGTCGCTGGAACCCTGGGGCGCGGCGGCCCCGGCCGTGCCTACAATACTGGGCGTGAGGCTGCTCGGCGTGGACTACGGCGCAAAGCGCCTGGGATTGGCGCTCTCGGATGGTACGGGGCTACTGGCTCGTCCGTGGCAGACGGTTCCTGCCTGCGCGACGCCAGCCGCCTCGGCGGCCGCCGTGGCCCGGTTGCTCGCGACCGGAGGCGAAGAGGCCGGCGAGGTCGGCGCCGTGGTCGTGGGGCTGCCGCGCCGTTTGAGCGGCGAGGACACCGAGGCGACGCCGGCCGTGCGCGCTTTTGCCGGAGAGCTGGCCGGGCTCACCGGGCTCTCTGTGCATCTCCAGGACGAACGGCTCACGAGCATCGAAGCCGAATCCCGATTGGCCGTCACCGAGCGAGACTGGCGCGTCCGCAAGCAGCGGCTCGACGCGGCGGCCGCGGCGATCATCCTGCAGGACTATCTCGACTCCTGCACCGGTTCATCGTCCGACGAAGGGCCCGCACTTCAATGAGGAAGCTCATCGTCGTCATGACGGCCGCGGTGATCGTTTCGGCCGGAATCGGGGTCTGGTGGGCGACCGAGCGGTTGTCGACGCCCTTCCGCGGTTTTGACGCCACCGGCGTGTTCGTCGAGATTGCACCTGGCGCCACGCTCGGCGGGATCACGCGGCAACTCGTCGACGCCGGCGTCGTATCCGACGAAGTGACATTTCGGCTGGCCGCGCGGTTCGAGGGCGCGACGCGGCGGCTGCAGGCCGGCGAATACCGGTTCACCGACGCGGCCACCGCCCGCGAGGTGGTACGGCGGATCGCGGCCGGAGACGTCTACCGCCAGTCGGTCACGTTTCCCGAGGGGTTGACGATCCCGCAACTGGCCGACGTGTTCGAACGCGCCGGCTTCGGCACCCGGGACGACTTCGTCGAGGCGGCCGGAAACGCCGCGCTCGTCTCGCACCTCGATCCGGCCGCTACGGACCTCGAGGGGTACCTGTTTCCTGATACCTATGCGTTCGCGCGCCGCTCGGGGGCCGCCGACGTCGTTCGCGCGATGGTGGCAGGATTCGAGCAGGCCTTTGATAGAGACCTGCGCGCGCGGGCAGAGGCGCTCGGGCTCAGCGTGCGGCAAGCGGCCACGCTCGCCTCACTCATCGAGAAGGAAACGGCCGCGGCTGACGAGCGCGTGGTCGTGTCAGCCGTGTACCACAATCGTCTGCGGATCGGCATGCCGCTGCAGTGCGACCCGACGGTGATCTACGCGCTGATGCGCGCCGGTCGCTGGGACGGCAACATCAGGCGACAGGATCTCCAGTTCGATTCCCCCTACAACACCTACCGGTACCGGGGTCTGCCGCCGGGCCCGATCGCCGGCTTCGGCCGCGCGTCCCTCGAGGCCGCTCTCGCCCCTGCCGACGTGAAGTACCTCTACTTCGTGAGCCGCAACGACGGCACCCACGTCTTCGCCACGACGCTCGCCGAGCACAACCGCAACGTCGCCAGATGGCAGGTGAGGTACTTCCGGAACCGCTGAACCAACCTCAGCACTCCCAGATCCCAGATCCCAGATCCCAGAATCTTCCTGTCGCGTGCCGCGACGCCCGCACACGACGAACATGCCGGTGGCGGTACCGGACACCAGGGCCGGAGAACCGTGGAGACGTGGAGCCCGTAGAGGTGCGCCTCCGCCCCGTGTCTTCGACCGGTCGCCGTGGCCCGTCGGGGCCGCGGCGACAAAGCGCTGCCGCGGCTGGCGGTCGCGGGATGCCCTCCATGAGCTCCACGGTCTCAACGGTGGCTTTTCCGCAGCAGATTCCAGATTCCAGATTCCAGAATCTGAGATTCCCTACCCCTTCCCCCACTGCAGCTTCTCGCGCAGCATGTCGAAGTGCGTGCGCGCCGACGTGTGGAGCAGGCGGACCACCTGCGAGGCGCGCCGGATGTCAATCCGGTCGCCTGCCTCGAGTGGCAGGCTCGACTGGCCGTCGAAGGTGACGACGATCTCCGACTGTGGCTCGATCACCGGCGAGAGCACGATGCTCGCGGCAACCGGCAGCACGAGCGGGCGATTGGTCAGGGTGTGCGGAGCAATCGGCGTCAGCACGATGGCATCGACCGACGGGTGGACGATGGGGCCGCCGGCCGAGAGGTTGTAGGCGGTCGATCCGGTGGCCGTGGCGACGATGAGGCCGTCGGCCTTCACCTCGCACACCGACTGCCCGTCGACGGCCACGTTCACTTCGATCATCCGCGCGAGGGCGCCCCGCGTGACCACGATGTCGTTCAGCGCGAGCCGTTCCTCGCCCGGCTCGTCGGCCCGCACCAGACGTCCCGCCAGCATGGCGCGTGTTTCGGTCCGCGCCCGGCCGTCGACGAGCACGGTGAGGGCCTCGACCAGCTCGGCGCGACTCGCTTCGGTGAGAAAGCCCAGCCGGCCGAGGTTGATACCCATCACCGGCGTTGCGGTCCCCGCGCGCGCGGCCGCGCCGGCCGCGTCGAGCAGCGTGCCGTCGCCGCCGAACGTGATGACCACATCGGCCCGGCTGGCGAGCGCGTCGCGCGAAGCGGTCGCGTAACGATCGGCCAGGCTGGCATCGCGGGCATTTCGCTCTTCGACGATGACCTGGCATCCGTGCGCGGCGAGCCAGGCTGCCGCCTCCCCGAGCGCCTCGAGGGCGGCCGGAAGGTGAGGGCGAGCGACGAGCGCCACGCGCGAGATCGTCATGGCCGGATGCGCCTCACTGGTCACCGCGTCGGGCGAGCAGCATGAAGAATTCCCGATTGCCCTCGGCGCCTTCGATCGGCGAGGCGGCCGTGGCGATGCGTTCCAATCCTACCTGATGGGCGGCCTCGGCCACCGCGTCGAGCACGCGGCTGTGTACGGCCGGATCCCGCACGATTCCACCCTTGCCGACCTCGCCGCGGCCGGCCTCGAATTGCGGCTTGACGAGCGCGACCACGCACCCGCCTGGCGTGAGGAGGGGGGGCACGACGGGCAGGATGTGACGCAGGGAAATGAAGGCCACGTCGATCGTGATGATGTCGAACGAGCGGGCGTCGGCCGGCAGGAGATCCGCCGTGAGGTAGCGGGCGTTGACACCCTCGAGGCAGGTGACCCGTGGGTCGGTCCTGAGCGTCCAGTCGAGCTGTCCGTGCCCGACGTCGAGGGCGACCACGCGTGCGGCGCCGCGCGCGAGCAGCACGTCGGTGAATCCGCCGGTGGAGGCGCCGATGTCGAGCGCCACCGCGCCGGTCGGATCGAGCGAGAAGGCCTCGAGCGCGTGGCTGAGCTTGACGCCTCCGCGGCCGACCCATGGATGATCTGGTTGCCGGACGGTCACGTCGGCATCCTCGTTCACCGGATGCCCCGCCTTGGTGACGACGTGGCCGTCGACGTTGACGGCGCCGGCCAGGATCAGGGCCCGCGCGCGCTCCCGCGACGGTGCAAGTCCACGGTTGGCGAGCAGAAGATCCAGTCTGACCCGCGCCATGATCACCTGCGGCGGGCCAGGCTCCATGAGGCGATGTCGCACAGTCGTCCGCCGAGCCCGGCCGATTCGAGCGCGGTTCTGGCGCGAACGATGCAGTCGGCCGCCATCCGTCTGGATTCCTCCAGTCCGTAGAAGGCCGGGTAGGTTGGCTTACCCGACGCCGCGTCCTTGCCGGCTGTCTTGCCGAGCGTCTGGTCGGACGCCTCGACGTCGAGGATGTCGTCGACGATCTGGAAGGCGAGGCCGACCTCGCGCGCGTACGCGTCGGTCGCCTCGACGACGGGGTCGGGCGCGCCGGTCACGACCGCGCCCATCGTCACCGCGGCCCGCATGAGGGCGCCGGTCTTGCGGCGGTGCATGTCCTCGAGGTCGGCCGGAGAGAGTGGCGCGGCCGACCATCCGGTTACGCGGCCCGCGGCGGCCAGATCGATCGCCTGTCCGCCGACCATCCCGGCCGCACCGGCGGCCGTCGCCAGCCGTCGGACGGCCTCCATCCGCCGTTCCGGTGACGG
The DNA here is from genome assembly GCA_963752045.1 of uncultured Acidobacteriota bacterium. GTDB lineage: Bacteria > Acidobacteriota > Vicinamibacteria > Vicinamibacterales > SCN-69-37 > DATKDF01. The sequence goes on from CAVVWN010000011.1 coordinate 45,092, forward strand.
TTGTGGCGCATCGGCGTCCACGGCCGGGCTCGGCGACGAGGCGAGCACGCGGAATGCCTCGGTGAGCAGGCCGTCGCCGGCGAGCACCGCCAGCCCGTCGCCGTACACCACGTGTGACGTCGGTCGTCCGCGCCGCATGGCGTCGTCGTCCATGGCCGGAAGGTCGTCGTGCACGAGTGAATAGGAGTGGATCATCTCCACGGCGCAGGCCGCGGGCAGGGCGAGCAATCGCGCCCGCCCGCGCGGCAGACCCAGGGTGTCGCCCACGGCGTCTGCCGTGGCGAGCGTCAGGCAGGGACGCAGCCGCTTTCCGCCGCCCATGAGTGCGTAGCGGAGGGCCTGGTCGATTGGCGCCGGCGCGGCCAGCGCATCGAGGGTTCGGGCCAGTGCGGCCTCGACGGTGTCACGGAGCTCGGCGAGGTAGGCGCGCGTGCCGTCCTCGTCCAGGCGATCGCCAGTCACGACTCGTCGGCGCCCTCGGCCAGCAGATGGGCGGCATCCTTGAGGCCGCCGCTCTCGGTGAGGACCTCGATGCGCCGCTGCGCGGCGCCGAGCGTCTCGTGACAGTAGCGGGAGAGCTCGACGCCGCGCTCGAAGAGTGCGAGCGACTTGTCGAGCGGCAGGTCGCCGGCTTCGAGCTGCTTGACGATCTTCTCGAGCTCGCCGATGGCCGATTCGAAGTCCTTGATGGTCTGGCTCATGAGGTCTCTTCCACGCGGCACGCGATCTCGCCGGCGGCGAGCGTGACGCGGACACCGTCGCCCGGCGCGACCGATGCTGACGAACGAATGATACTCGTCCGGGCCTCGTTCCAGCAGACCGCGTAGCCGCGCCCGAGCACGGCCAGCGGGCTGAGCGCATGCAGCCGGCCGGCCAGCTCGCCTGCGCGGGCCTGTGCCGCGCGTTCGAGGGCCGCCGCGGCCGCTCGCAGCCGGACGTCGGCCGCCGCCGTTCGCACGGTGAAGTCGGCCGTGACGCGCCGGACGTCGCCCGAATCGAGCCGGCGGCGGAGCGCGTCGTAGGCCGCCGTCAGCCGGCTGATCCTGCTCGTGGCGAGCTGCCGAAGCCGCAGGGCCAGCTCGTGGCAGTCACGGTCCTGCAGCATGACGCGCACCGGCCATTGCCGCGCGCCAAGGTCGAGCCGGTCGACTCGCTGCAGCCGGGTCTCGATCGTCCGGCCGATGGCATGGCCCAGTCTGCCATGCAGGTGATCGACGACCCTCCGGAAATTGTCGGCACGGTCGACGACGAGCTCGGCGGCATTGGACGGCGTCGAGGCGCGCACGTCGGCCACCAGATCGGCAATCGTGAAGTCCGCTTCGTGGCCGACGCCGGCAATGACGGGCACCGGACAGGCGACGATGGCGCGGGCCAGCGCCTCGTCGTTGAACGCCCAGAGATCCTCGACCGATCCGCCGCCGCGTCCCACGATGACGACATCGACGTCGGGCACGCGGGCCACCGCCTCGAGCGCGCCGACGAGGTCCCGCGCCGCGCCCTCGCCCTGCACCCGGGCGGGCCGGATGACGACGCGCGCCCCCGGGTAGCGCGAGGTGAGCACGCGCAGGATGTCGCGCACGGCCGCGCCGTGAAGCGACGTCACGACGCCAATCCGGCGGGGCAGCACCGGCAGGGGCCGTTTGCGTTCGGCATCGAAGAGCCCCTCGGCCTGGAGGCGTCGCTTCAACTGATCGAAGGCGGCCTGCAGCGCCCCGAATCCGTGCGGTTCGATGGCGTCGCAGATCAGCTGGTAGTCGCCCTTGACTTCATAGACACCAACCCGACCGCGCGCGATGACGTGCATCCCGTCTTCGAGGTCGAACTTCAAGAGCCGGGCCGTCGCCCGGAAGGCCACGGCTCTCAACTGCGCCGACTCGTCCTTGAGCGTGAAGTAGATGTGGCCCGAGCTCCACCGACGGCAGTTCGACACCTCGCCCTCGACGACCACGCTGTCGAACGTGCCCTCGACGACGGTCTTGATGCGAGCGGTCAGTTCGGTGATCGAGAGCGGCGGCGAGGGGCCCTCGTCGACGACGTCGTCAAACGGCAGCCCGGGCCGTCGAGCCATGCGTTCAGCGCGCCTCGACGGCCGTCGCCACGAGCGTCTCGATCTGGCCGGCCGAAAGCGAGACCCGTTCGATCGACTCGGCCAGGCCGGTGGCCTCGTTGGCGTCGACGATGACGCCGTTGAGGCGTGGGTTCTCGGTGGCCGTGTCGAAACGCTGGGGCAGGCCCGTCAGAAACCGCTGCAGGACGGCCGCGCGCTCGACGCCAATCACCGAGTCGTGCGGACCCGTCATGCCGACGTCGGTGATGAACGCCGTGCCCTTCGGCAGCACGCGCTCGTCGGCGGTTTGCACGTGCGTGTGCGTGCCGACGACCGCCGTGACCCGCCCGTCGAGATGCCAGCCCATGGCGACCTTCTCGGACGTGGCCTCGGCATGGAAGTCCACGAAGATGAGCGGCGCCTCGGCGCGTACCGCATCGACCTCTGCGAGCGCCGCGCGGAACGGGTCGTCGAGCGCGGGCATGAAGACACGCCCCATCAGGTTGATGACCGCCACGGCCACGCCATTGCCCGCGCGCGCCACGCATCTGCCACGCCCCGGCGCGCCGGCAGGGAAGTTCGCCGGCCGGAGCAGGCGCGGCTGTTCGTTGAAGTAGGGGAGGATCTCCTTCTTGTCCCAGATGTGGTTGCCGCCCGTCATGACGTGCACGCCGCGGGCGAGCAGGTCATCGGCGATGTCCGGCGTGACGCCGAAGCCGGCGGCGGCATTCTCGACGTTGGCGATGACGAGATCGATCTGTCGATGCTCGACCAGGGCTGCAAGACCGCGCCGAATGAGCTCACGGCCCGGCCGGCCCACGATGTCTCCGATGAACAGCAGACGAGTCACGCGCCGATCATACAAGGCTTGCGCGAACACCCAGGGAGGCATGAGGTGCACCGGCGCTGGAAGGCAGTTCGATGCGCAATTCAGCGACCGGAATTAATATGAGTGGTATGTGCTCAGGTAATATTCTTGACAGACGCTAATATTGTGCTAGGATTCCCTTATACGTTTTCCGGTTCCTTCTGACGGAGCCGGCTTGAACGCATCACAAGAAGGAGGAAGAGCAATGACGCTTACCCGTTGGAGTCCAGTTCGTGACTTGGCCAGCCTGGAGATCGAGCGGCTGAACCGGATGTTCGAGGCTGCGATGACCGGCGAGCCGATCGGCCGCGGCACGTGGGTGCCGCCGGTGGACATCTTCGAGACGTCCGACAAGGACGTCATCGTCAAGGTCGAGTTGCCCGAGATGAAGCGCGAGGACATCAAGGTGACGTTCGAGAACGATGTGCTCACGGTTGAAGGCGAGCGGAAGTTCGTGAGCGACGTCGACCGCGAGCAGTACCACCGTGTGGAGCGCGGCTACGGGTCGTTCCGCCGGAGCTTCACGCTGCCGAATTCGGTGGACACGGCCAATGTTCAGGCCACCTACCAGGACGGCGTGCTGACCGTCACCCTGCCTCGTCGGGAGGAGGCGCGGCCGAAGCAGATTCAGGTCAAGGGTTGAGGGCCCCGGAGGGGGCGGGTGCGCGCCATCCGCCCCCTCGTTTTGTCGTGGTAATCTGCGGCCATCATGTCCGACATGATTGAACAACCAGAACCGTCCGACCCGGTCGAGGCCACCGCCGACGAGCCGGCCGAACCGATCGAGCCGGCGCCGCCCATCTCGGGCCGGTTCCTCTTTGTCGATGTCGCCTCACAGCGCGCCAATCAGCTGCGCCGTGGCGCGCGTGTTCGCATCGACGACGAGGACGGCCGACATGTACCGCACAAGCTCGAGCGCGTCGCGATGGAAGAAGTCCGCCGGCAGCTCGTGCAGTACCAGGTCCCCGACCTTCCGGTTTCCCGGGGCGCTGACTGACCGGAACCCTGACGGGTCCGGTTTCGTCGATTAGACCGAGCGACCGACGTTTCCGGCCGCCAGACCGGGAGACAGCCATGACGACTCTTGCCGTCTTGACGGCTCTGTTCCTCGCGAGCCTGTTCGGCGCCGTTGTGCTGGCTCTCTGGCTCGTGTTTCGCGCGGCGTTCTGGCTCATCCTGCTGCCGTTTCGCATCCTGGCGGCGGCGATTACCGTGCCCATCGCGATCTTCAAGGGTCTTGTGGGGCTCGTCGTCGCGGGCCTCGTGGCCGTCGTCGGCATCGTCGCGGCGGTGGCGGTCGCGGTGGCTGTGGTCGTTGCCGTCCTGACGCCGCTCGTGCCGCTGGCCGTGCTCGCGCTGGCCGTCTGGGCGCTCGTCAAGCTGTTCCGACGGCCTGCCATGGCGTGAGCCCGGCGGCCTGTCGGCTCGTCATCAGTCCGGTGGATGTTCTGCCGACCAGCCGGTGGCGCCTTCGAAGGCGTGAGCGAGCTTCAGGATTCCGGCCTCGTCCCACGCACGCCCGATCACCTGTAATCCAATCGGCAGGCGTCCGCGCGTGAGTCCCGCCGGCACGCTCACGGCCGGCAGTCCAGAAAGTGACGCCGATACGGTGAACGCGTCGGCCAGGTACATCGACAGCGGGTCGTCCACACGCTCTCCGAGCGCGAACGGAGGTGTGGGACTGGTCGGCAGCACCACGACGTCCACCGACGCAAACGCCTCGTCGAAGTCACGCCGGATCAACGTGCGCACTTGCTGGGCCTTGCGGTAGTACGCGTCGTAGTAGCCCGCGCTCAGTACGTAGGTGCCGAGCATGATCCGCCGCTTCACCTCGGCGCCGAAGCCCTCGCTGCGGGTGGCGTCGTACATGTCCGCCACGGATCGTGCAGCCACGCGCGTGCCGTACCGCACGCCGTCGTAGCGCGCGAGGTTCGAGCTGGCCTCGGCCGTTGCCAGCAGGTAGTAGACCGGCACGGCATGCGCGCTGTGCGCGAGCGTGACCGGGTGGATGCTCGCGCCGAGCGAGGCGAGCGTAGCGAGCGCCGACTCGAAGGCCGCGGCGGTTTCAGGGTCGATGCCCGTGTCGACGAGGTGCCGCGGGACGCCGATACGGACGCCACCGATGTCGTCGCCGAGCGCGGCGCCGGCGTGAAACGCACGCGACGCGGTGCTCGTCGCGTCGTGGGCGTCCGGACCGCTGATGGCGGCAAGCGCGAGCGCCGCGTCGCCGACCGATCCGGCGAGCGGGCCGATCTGGTCGAGCGACGAGGCGAAGGCCACCAGGCCGTATCGCGACACCCGGCCGTAGGTGGGCTTGAGCCCCGTGATGCCGCAGAACGCCGCCGGCTGTCGAATCGATCCGCCGGTGTCCGACCCGAGCGCGATCGGCACCATGCCTGAGGCGACGGCCACCGCCGATCCACCGCTCGAGCCCCCGGGAGTGCGGTCGGGCGCCCACGGGTTTCGCGCAGGCCCGGAGGCGGAGTGCTCCGTGGAAGATCCCATGGCGAACTCGTCGCACACGGTCTTGCCCACGATCACGGCGCCGGCCTGTTCCAGCCGTGTGACGACCGTGGCGTCGTAGGCCGGCCGGTAGCCGGCGAGGATGCGCGAGCCGGCCGTCGTCGGCATCCGGCGGGTGGAGATGTTGTCCTTGAGGGCGACGGGCACGCCGTGCAGCGCGCCGTCCGGGCGCGCCGTGTTGTCGAGCGCGAGGGCGCGTTCGAGCGCACGCTCGGCGGCGACATGTTCGAAGGCGTGGAGCCGGCCGTCACGGGCCTCGATGCGCGCGAGCGCGGCGCGGCACACGTCGACGGCACTGACCTCGCGCCGGAGGATCGCGTTGCGGATGGCGACCGCGGTCGGATGCGAGTCCAGTGGCACGTCAGAGGACCGTGGGCACGCGGAAGAGCCCGGCGTCGACGGCCGCGTCGGGCGCCTCGTCGAGCACGGCCGTCCGGTCGAGCGACGCCGAGACGACGTCGTCGCGCCAGGCGCCCGGCGCCGTCGAGACCTGGGCCGTGGGCTCGACGCCGGTGGTGTCGGCCTGCTCGATGGCGGTCACCCAGTCGAGGATGCCGGCAAGCTGGCGCGCGAACGTCTCCACTTCGGCGTCCGTCAATCGGAGATGTGCCAGCTCGGCCACCCGCAGGACGTCGGCTCGGGACAGTTTCGTGGCCATGATGCCGGGATGCTAGCATGGACGTCGCTATCACTCTGTTACAGGTCGATCCGCCGCTTCGAACACCGTCGATGACCGTCTTTCTCGTGCCCGTTGGCGCAGGCCGTCACGCTCTCTACTGCGAAGTAAAGGAAACGGAGCCGGAGCCGGCCGACCCGCCTCCCTCGTCCTCCTGGCGCGCCCGCATGCTCCACCGGTTCCGCACGACGGTCGCCGACGCCGAGGCCGAGCACGAGCGTGAAGAACTCGGTGAAGCCACCGAGCCCCGCAAGCCCGGCCTGGGCCGGTTCATCGTCAGGAAGATCGCCGAGGCGGTCGCCGAACAGCGACTGCTCTGGAATCTGCGCCGGGCCTCGGAAGGGCGCCTCGTGCATCCGGACGATGTGCCGAGCACTGACGCCATGCGCATGGCGCGGACGGAGTTTGCGGCCGACTACCGGAAGCACCTGACCCGCGGCGTCGTCAATGGCACGCTCTCGGCCGTTCTGGGCGTCGTGTTCTTCTTCGTGCCCGGGTCCGAATCTGGTGGCCTACTACTTCCTGTTTCTGTCGATCGGTCACTACTTCGCGCTTCGCGGCGCGCGGCGCGGCCTTCACGGGATCACGTGGCGGACCGAGTCGTCACGTCCGCTCGGCGAAGTCCGCGAGGCGCTCGGGCTCGAGCCGGCTGCCCGGCGCGCGACGCTCGAGCGGATCACGGTGGACCTCGGTCTGTCGCGGCTCTGGCGATTCGTCGAGCGGGTAGCCCGGCGGTCCGCCTGAACGAATGCCGGGTGGTATACTCGCGTCCCCGTGACGCTCGCCGAGCTCGCCCGTCGTCTCGGAACCCGCCTCGAGGGTGATGGATCGACTGAGGTGTTCCGCGTGGCCGGCATCGAAGACGCCGGCCCGGGCGAGGTGACCTTCCTGGCCAATCCCCGCTACAGCGCACGGCTGGCGTCGACTCGGGCCTCGGCCGTGATCGCTGGAGATGCGGTGACCGACGCGCCGTGCGCGATCCTGCGGTCGGCCAACCCGTACGTGACCTTCGCTGATGCGATCGGCGTGCTGACGCCGCCTGTGACGCCACCGCCCGGCATCAGTCCGCTTTCGGCCGTCGATCCGACGGCCGAGCTCGGACCCGACGTGTCGGTCGGGCCGTTTGCCGTGATCGGCCCGCGCGCGCGGATCGGCGCGCGCACGGTCATCCACCCGCACGTCGCCATTGGTCCGGATGCCTCGATCGGTGAGGCCTGCGTCGTGCACGCCCACGCATCGGTCCGGCATGCCGTGATCGTCGGCGACCGTGTCGTGATCCAGGATGGCGCCGTCATCGGCAGCGAGGGGTTCGGCTTCGCGACACGGCCTGACGGCGTGCACCAGCCGATTCCCCAGGTGGGCCGGGTGGTGATCGAAGACGACGTGCTCATCGGCGCCCAGTCGGTCGTGGCTCGTCCGGCCGTTGGCGAGACACGTGTTGGCGCGGGAACCAAGATCGACACGTTGGTGCAGGTTGCGCACGGCGTGCAGATCGGTCGTGGTGTGCTGCTGGCCTCGCAGGTGGGCATTGCCGGCAGCACGGTGGTGGAGGATGGCGTGGTCATGGCCGGTCAGGTCGGCGTGACCGGGCACGTGCGGGTCGGGCGCGGCGTGGTGGCCAACGCGAAGACCGGAATCACCAAGGACGTGCCGCCTGGCACGCATCTGTCGGGCATGCCCGGCTGGCAGGTGTCCGAGTGGCGCGCCGCCTTCGTGCTGGTCCGCAGACTGCCCGAATTCAGGCGGAAGCTGCTCGAGCTGACGGCACGCCTGGACGCCCTGAAGTAGGCGCCGCCGCCGTCGCCAGCGAAAACACGCCGCTCCCCCTATAATCAGATCAATGCGACTGATGTATACGGCACGCCTGCTGGCGGTCGCCGCAGCCGTGCTTCTCTCGAGCAGTGCGACCGCGGTCGATTCCATTCCCCGCCCCCCGAAGTTCGATTACACGATGGAGACGCTCGAGAACGGTCTTCAGGTGGTGTATCTCGAGGACCACTCCACGCCGATCGTGCACCTGGCGCTCTGGTATCACGTGGGCTCGAAGAACGAGAAGCCCGGACGCACGGGCTTCGCGCACCTGTTCGAGCACCTGATGTTCAAGGGATCGAAGAACGTGAGAGCCGACCAGCACCCCTCGTGGATCACGAGCGTGGGCGGCCAGTCGAATGCGTTCACCGACGAGGATGCCACCGTCTTCTGGGAGACGGTTCCGGCCCAGTATCTGCCGCTCGTGCTCTGGCTCGAGGCCGACCGGATGGCCACGCTCGAGGTCGACGAGGCCAAGTTCCTCAACGAACGCGAGGTCGTCAAGGAAGAACGGCGGATGCGCTACGAGAACCAGCCGTTCGGACGCCTCTCGGAGATCATCTTCGACAAGGCGTTCACGGTGCATCCCGTACAAGCACCAGACGATTGGGAGCATGGCCGATCTCGAGGCCGCCTCGATCTCCGACGTTCGCGCGTTCCACGAGACGTACTACGTGCCGAACAACGCGACACTGACGCTCGTCGGCGACTTCGACACCGACCAGGCCAAGGCGCTCGTCAGCCAGTACATGGGCCGGGTTCCCCGCGGGAAGCCGGTGCCGCGCGACATTCCGCAGGAGCCGGCGCAGGAAGGCGAAACACGCTACGAGGTGAGCGAGCCGTGGCCGCTGCCGGCCGTGGTGGTCTCGCACCACATCACGTACGACGGGCACCCGGACGCCTACCCGCTGCACATCCTGGCGAAGATCCTGTCCGACGGCGAAAGCTCGCGGATCTACCGGTCGCTCGTGTACGAGAAGCAGCTGGCGCTGGCCGCGTTCGGCGAAGCCAAGCTCATCGAGCATCCGAATCTCTTCTATGCCGTCGCCATCGTGCAGCCCGGGCAGGCAGCCGGCCGACGTGCAACGGGCGCTGCAGGCCGAGCTCGACCGCATCAAGACCGATGGCGTGACGGCCGACGAGCTCAATCGCGCCAAGCGCCAGTTCGCCCGCGACTACATCCTCGGCCGCGAGACCGTGCAGCAGAAGGCGCTGCACCTGGCGCACGCGGTCGTCATCCACGACGACGTCACGACGGCCGACGGCGAGTTCGACCTGTTCCAGAACGTGACACTCGAGGACGTGCAGCGCGTGGCGCACACGTACTTCACGCCCCAGTCGCGGATGCTGCTCACGATCATGCCGCGCGGTGCGGGCGACCAACCGGACGCCGGTATCGCGGCGAGTCAGGGGGTGTGCGATGAGGCGCCTGCCTCACCGGCATCGCGGCCCTGGCCGTGCTCGGCCTCGCGCCGACGGTCGTCGGCGCGCAGTCGTGGCCGAGCGAGCGTCCGCCGCGACCCCTGCCGGCTCGCGCGGTCGATTTCCCGCCGTACGAGATCCGGACTCTGCCGAACGGCCTGCAGGTGCTCGTGGTGCTGCACCACGAGCAGCCGGCGGTGAGCTTCCGGCTGATCATCAAGGCCGGCTCCGCCCAGGAACCGGCCAGCCGACCGGGGTCTCCAGTTTCGTCGCGTCGCTGCTGACACTCGGCACGACGACGCGCTCGGCTGGCGACATCGCGACGCTCATCGATTCGGCTGGAGGGTTCATCGGCGCCGGCTCGGGCAACGAGTTGTCGTTCGTCAACGGCGCCGTCATCAAGGACCGCACCGACGAGGCGCTCGCGCTCGCGGCCGACCTGGTGCGCAATCCGGCGTTCGCGCCCGAGGAAATCGAGCGGCACCGGCGGCAGACGCTCTCGGCGATGCAGGTGGGCTACGACGATCCGGACTACATCGCCGGGGCCGTGTTCGACCGGCTGGTGTTCGGCACCCACCCGTACGGGCGGCCCGGTGACGGCACGCCGGATTCGGTGTCGCGGATCACGCGCGACGACCTGGTGGCGTTCCACCGCGCGTGGTTCGTGCCGAACAACGCGCTGCTCGCGATCGTCGGCGACCTGACGGCCGACGAGGCGTTTGCCGCAGCCGAGCGCGCGTTCGGCACCTGGGCGATGCGCGACGTGCCCGAGACCGCGATGCCGGCGCCGCCGGGACCGTCCCGGCGCGTGGTGGTCATCGATCGCCCCGGTTCGGCGCAGACCGAGATTCGGGTTGGCCATGTGGCCATCTCGCGCACGAGCGACGACTTCGTCCCGTTCGATCTCGCGGTTCGTATTCTCGGCGGCGAGGGCGCCAACCGCCTGTTCGGCGTGCTGCGGTCCGACCGCGGTCTGACGTACGGCGCCTCCGCCTCGCTCAGGACCTACAAGGCCAGCGGGCAGGTCGTGGCCGAGACCGACACGCGATCGGAGGCCACCGGAGAGTCGCTGCGGTTGATGGTGGAGGAGTTCTGGCGCCTGCAGCGCGAGCCGATCCGGACGGGCGAGCTCCGTGGCGCCCAGGATTTTCTGGCCGGCTCCTTTCCGCTCACGATCGAGGCGCCGGCGGCGATCGCCACCCAGGTGCTGGCCCACATCTTCTACGGCCTCGACCTGCGGGAGATCGAGACGTACAGAGACGAGGTAGAACGCGTGACGCCCGACGACATCCAGCGCGTCGCCAAAGAGCTCCTCCGTCCCGATCGTCTGTCGATCGTGCTCGTCGGCGATGCGTCGACGTTCGTCGACCAGTTGAAGACGCTCGGGTTCGAAGAGTTCGAGCGCATTCCCCTGTCGCAACTGGACCTGGCCTCACCGACCCTCCGCAGGCAGACGGCTGCCGATCGGGACCGGCCCGACGAGGACTGACCGCCCGCGTGACCGCCCCCGCCGGGCCTGACGTGCCGGACGCCACGGGCCGCCAGCGCGGGCGGCGCGTCATGATCTCCTGCGGCGAGGCTTCGGGGGACCTGTACGCCGGCGCGCTCGCGACCGAGCTCAGCGCCCTCGACCCGGCAATCCGCATCTACGGGTTCGGCGGTGCCGCGCTGGCACGGGCCGGCGCCGAGCTGGTCGGCGACTATCGCGGGTTTGCGGTCACCGGACTGTCCGAGGCTCTGGCCGTGCTGCCGCGATCGTGGCGGATGCTGCGGACGCTCGGCGCGCGAGCGGCCGCCGAGCGGCCAGACGTCTTCGTCGCCATAGACTTTCCCGACTTCAACTTCCGGCTGCTGCCGGTCATGCACCGGCTGGGCGTGCCAGTCGTCTACTACGTCAGCCCGCAGCTGTGGGCGTGGCGACCCGGACGGATGGCGACGCTCGCACGCTATGTCTCGCGCATGCTCGTCATCTTTCCGTTCGAAGCGCCGATCTACGAACGGGCCGGCGTGCCCGTGGAGTTTGTCGGGCATCCGCTCATCGACCTGGCGAACGCGACGGCCGGCCGGGTGCCGTTTCTCACGGGACTCGGTCTCGACCCGGAGCGGCCGGTCGTGGCGCTGCTGCCGGGAAGCCGGCCGAACGAAGTCACGCGAATCCTGCCTGAGCTGGTTGCCGCGGCCCGTGAAGTGTCCCGGCGCGTTGCCGGGCGCACAATTCGTCGTGGCCCGCGCGCCCGCGCTCGATGACGACGCGTTCCGGCCGCTCGACCTGCTCGCCAGCACCGGGGTGGTTGCCGCCGTCGTCACAGGTGCCACCGACGACGTGCTCGCCTCGGCCGATGTCGTCGTGACGGCGTCCGGGACGGCCACGGTTCAGACGGCAATACACGGGCGCCCGATGGTGATCGTCTACCGCGTGTCGCCGCTGACCTACGCGCTCGGGCGGCGTCTGGTGAAGGTGTCCACCTACGGCATGGTCAACCTGGTTGCCGGCCGGTCGGTCGTGCCCGAGCTGATTCAAGAAGGGTTCACGGGCGAACGGGTGGCCGACGAGGTGGCGTCACTTCTCCGGGATCGGGCTCGGGCCGACGCGATGCGCCGCGACCTGGCTGACGTGCGCGCGAAGCTGGGTGAGCCCGGCGCGTCCCGACGAGCCGCCCGCGCCGTGTTTGACGTCATGGGCGCGTGAGACCCCGCTGCCGGCCGAACTCCGCGTTTTCGGCCGATCGCCGGAAACCGCGACCGGTGCTCTAGACTAGTGGCCATGTTACGTCCCCTCATCGTTGCTGCAACCGTGATGGCGGCCGGCGCCACGCTCGCGGCTCATCTGGTGGTACCAACCGAGTTCCGCGAGGTGGTGGCCGATGCGAGCCTCATCGTCCGCGGGACCGTGACCGATGTGCGGTCGGTTGCGGTCGCGGGTCGCGGCGTCGAGTCGGTCACGACCGTCGCCGTCGAAGACCTGCTCAAGGGGGAGGCGGATCGTTTCGTGTCGATCCGCGTGCCAGGAGGGCAGATCGGCACGCGCCGCTTCGTGATGGTGGGCGCGCCCTCATTCGTGCCGGGCCAGCATGCCGTGTTCTTCCTGCGACGTGACGCCGAAGGGGCCTGGCGTCCGATCGGGCTCTCGATGGGCGTCTACCGCGTTCGTGCGGACCGGGCTACGGGAAATCCCGTCGTCACTCCTCCCGTGGTCGGCGGGTGGACGGCGTCCGTGAACGGAAGGGTCGTGCGCGGCGACAGCCGGCGCCAGACGATGGCGCTGCAGGAATTCGAGTCGATGGTGAAGCTCATCGCGTCGGGCCGGGCCCTGCCGTCGAGGCTCCCGCTCGTCGAAAGGCCGGTCAAATGAAGCGCCTGCTGCTCGTCGTGACCGGCCTTGCCGCGGCGGCCGCCCTCGCCCCGGGCGCCGAGGCCTATCTGAAGCTCGGCACCGACGTGGACGGCCGCGTGGTCGGTGTCAGGTGGGAGACGTTCCCGGTTCGGTACTTCGTCACGAGTCGTGACGACGACCGCGTCAGCGCCGCGGAGCTCGAAGCGGCGGTGGGTCGCGCGTTCGACACCTGGACGTCTGTGCCGACGGCAAGCGTGTCTGCCGCCTTCGGCGGGTTCACCACCGCCGACCCGTTCGAAGACGACGGGGTGTCGGTGATCGGGTTTCAGTCGAGGCCGGATATGGACCGGACACTCGGCGCCGCCACGTTCGAGGTGGACACGACGACGGGGCGCGTCGTCTCGGCAGACATCTTCTTCAACAGCATCTTCGACTGGTCGGTGGCCGAGGCCGGCGAGACGGGCCGCTTCGACCTCGAATCGGTTGCCGCGCACGAGATCGGCCATCTGCTCGGGCTGGGCCATTCGGCGCTCGGCGAGACGGAGCTCAGCTCGTCGGGCGGCCGCACCGTTCTCGGCAAGCGCGCCGTGATGTTCCCGATTGCGTATCCGCGCGGATCGATCGAGGACCGGACGCTCGAGGCCGACGACATCGCCGGCCTTGGCGACGTCTATGCGTCGAGCGAGTTCAATCGCACGCTCGGCGCCATTCGGGGACGCGTCACCCTTGGAGGTGCGGGGCTCTTCGGGGCGCACGTGGCCGCGTTCAACATCCGGACGGGGGACCTCGTGGCGGGCTTCTCGCTCAACGACGAGGGCGATTTCGTGATTGCCGGCCTCGAACCCGGCCTCTACGTCGTGCGCGTGGAGCCCATCGACGATGCCGACATCGACAGCTTCTTCGGGGAGGACGCCGAGGTGAACATCGACTTCCGGGCCGCGTACTTCCCCCGGCTCGTGGCCGTGCCGGCCGGCGGTGCGGGTGACGTCGTCGAGATCACGGTGGTGGGGAAATGACGCGCAGCTACGCGCTGTCTGACGCCGTGCTCTGCCATCACGCTCGTCGGCCGCCGTTCCGGCCGTGGCGCAGACGCAGGCCACGGCGGAGGCGCCGCAAGCGCCCGGCCGGCCGTGGGAGTTTGCCGGGGGCGTGCTCGTCGCGTTGCCGGTGGCGCTCGGCTCGATCGACGCCAATCTGCTCGATCCGCGTGGCGGGGAGTTACCGCTGTTCAGCACGAGCACCGAGACCGGCATGGGTCTCGGATTCGAGGTGGATCTCGGCACGGCCGTCGCCCGTACGCGTCGACGTGGAGATGACCGCGGCGTGGACGCGGTTCGAGGTTCGCACCGCCGTCAGCGACGACTTCGAAGATGTGCCGGACGTCACGGTGAGCGACACGCTCACGCGGTTCTCGGTGGGCGGGGCCGTGCTCTGGCGGTTCGTCGATCGTCCGCGCGTGTCGTGGTTCGCGCGGGGCGGCGGCGCCTGGATGCGCGAGCTTTCGAGCGACGCGTCGCTCGTCGAGGACGGCCTCCTCATCGAGGCCGGCGTCGGCGTGAAATACTGGATGAGCACGAACCCCGCCGGAGAGGGCCGCTTCGGCCTGCGGGCGGAGTTTCGGGCGCTCAACCGCCGCCGCGGCATCGAGATCGACGACGGGTCTTTCCGGATCTGGCCGCTCGTGACGGCGTCGGCGGTCGTGAGATTCTGAAAAAAAGGGCAGAGGTCTATGTCGCGTGATTCGTTCTCGGTTCGCCGCACGGTGTCCGTCGGCGGCGATTCGGTCGACTACTTCAGCTTGCCGGCCCTCGCAGGAGGCAGGCGTGGCCGACGTTGCCCGCCTGCCGTTCTCGCTGAAGATTCTGCTCGAGAACCTGTTGCGGCGCGAGGACGGCCGGTCGGTGACCGCCGACGACGTTCGCGCGCTGGCCGCGTGGGATCCGACGAGCGGCGCGAGCCGCGAGATCTCGTTCATGCCCGCGCGCGTGCTGCTGCAGGACTTCACGGGCGTGCCGTGCGTCGTGGACCTGGCGGCCATGCGCGACGCCATGGTCGCGCTCGGCGGCAGCCCCGACCAGGTCAACCCGCTCCAGCCGGTCGAGCTCGTCATCGATCACTCCGTGCAGGTTGACTACTTCGGCCGGTCCGACGCGCTCGCGCTCAACGCCGGCCTCGAGTACCACCGCAATCGCGAACGCTACACGTTCCTGCGCTGGGGGCAGAACGCCTTCCGGCAGTTTCGCGTGGTGCCGCCGGAGACCGGCATCGTTCACCAGGTGAACATCGAGTACCTCGCGCGCGTCGTCGTCCGCGACGAGATCGACGGCCGGGCGGTGGCCTACCCGGACACCGTGTTCGGCACCGATTCGCACACGACCATGGTCAACGGCCTCGGCGTGGTGGGATGGGGTGTCGGTGGGATCGAAGCGGAAGCAGCGATGCTCGGGCAGCCGAGCTCCATGCTGATTCCGCCCGTCGTGGGCTATCGGCTCGACGGCTCGCTGCCCGAGGGCGACGACGGCCACCGATCTCGTGCTGACGATCACGGAGGCGTTGCGCCGCAAGGGTGTGGTCGGGACGTTCGTGGAGTTCTTCGGTCCGGGTCTGGCGCACCTGACGATTGCGGACCGGGTCACGCTCGGCAACATGTGTCCGGAGTACGGCGCGACGGTTGCCATCTTTCCCGATCGACGCGATGACGCTCGAGTACCTGCGCCTGACGGGTCGCGACGAGGCCCAGGTGGCGCTCGTCGAGAGCGTACGCACGCGCGCAGGGGCTGTACCGGACCGACGACACGCCCGAGGCGAACTACTCGGACAGGCTCGAGCTGGACCTGTCCACGGTGACACCAAGCCTGGCCGGACCCAGACGTCCGCAGGATCGCGTGGAGCTGTCGCGCGCGAAGACCGCCTTTGCGGCCGTGCTGCCCGACCTGCGCAAGGGAGTGAAGACCGCGCCGGCAGCCTCGTCTGGAGGCGGGACGGCGGTGGCCGAGGCGCTCGCCGTGGAGGATGGGTCGGTCGTGATCGCGGCCATCACGAGCTGCACGAACACGTCGAATCCGAGCGTGATGATCGGCGCCGGTCTCGTGGCGAAGAAGGCCGTCGAGCGTGGGCTGTCCCGCAAGCCGTGGGTCAAGACGAGCCTGGCGCCTGGGTCGAAAGTCGTCACCGAGTATCTGGACAAGGCCGGGCTGACCCGTACCTCGATGCGCTCGGCTTCAACCTGGTGGGCTACGGGTGCACGACGTGCATCGGCAACAGCGGGCCCCTGCCCGACGAGGTGGCCGCGCAGGTCCGCGAGCGCGGCCTCGTGGTGTGCGCGGTGCTCTCGGGCAACCGGAATTTCGAGGGCCGGATTCAGCAGGACGTGCGGGCCAACTACCTGGCGTCGCCGCCGCTCGTCGTGGCCTACGCGCTGGCCGGGTCGATTGACGTCGACCTGACGGTCGAGCCGCTCGGCACGGACCGCGACGGCCGGCCGGTGTTCCTCAAGGACCTCTGGCCCAGCCAGCAGGAGATCCAGACAGTGATGCTGTCGGCCGTCACGGCCGAGATGTTCCGCACGCAGTATGCGAGCGTGTTCGAAGGCGACGAGCGCTGGCGCACGTTGCCCGTGCCGGAAGGCGATCAGTTCGCCTGGGACGAGGCGTCCACCTACGTGCGGCGTCCGCCGTTTCTCGAAGGCATCACGCCCGAGCCGGCCGCGCTCGTCGAACTCCGGCAGGCGCGCGTGCTCGCTTTGCTCGGCGACAGCATCACGACCGACCACATCTCACCGGCCGGTTCGATCAAGGCCGACAGCCCGGCGGGCCGGTACCTCATCGAGCATGGCGTGGCGCCGGCCGACTTCAACTCCTACGGCGCGCGGCGCGGGAACCACGAAGTCATGATGCGCGGCACGTTTGCCAACGTCCGCCTTCGCAACCAGCTCGCGCCCGGCACCGAAGGCGGCTGGACGACGTACTTGCCCGACGGCGACGTCATGAGCATCTACGACGCCGCGCAGCGATACCGGCAAGCCGGCGTGCCGCTCGTCGTGCTGGCCGGCAAGGAGTACGGCTCCGGATCCTCGCGCGACTGGGCCGCCAAGGGCACGGCCCTCCTCGGCGTTCGCGCCGTCATCGCCGAGAGCTTCGAGCGCATTCACCGCAGCAACCTCGTCAACATGGGCGTGTTGCCGCTCGAGTTCGGCGACGCCGGATCGGCCGAGGCGCTCGGACTGACTGGACGAGAGGTCTTCGACGTGGCCATCGCCGGCCTCGAACCTCGCGGCCGCGTCCGCGTCACCGTTCACCACGAAGACGGCAGCTCGCGCGGATTCGACGCGACCTCCCGCATCGACACACCGGAGGAGCTCTCGGCCTACCGCCACGGCGGCATCCTGCCGTACGTGCTGCGACGCCTCGCTTCGCACCGACCATAGAGAGCATGGAGGACGGTTGACCGTGGAGGCAGTTGAGATAGTCGAGGGTTGGAGGTGTCGATCTGGCAACCGCGGGGGACGTTGAGGAACTCGAGGACTTGTCCTGCTGACCGGGGCGGGCGCCGATCGCAGTTCAGGTCACCGGGGCCGCGGGCGGAGCCCGCGGGGCCACGGCCCTCGCTGGCCTGACCCCGGGCGCCGACGAGCCACCCGGGCCATAACCTTGCGCACGGACTCCGGGTGGCTCGTCGGCGCCCGGGGTCAGGCCAGCGGGCCCCGGTGACCTCGAATCACGTGAGAACACTGTTGCCGCCACGGCGTTTGCGCACGGGGGCCAGAGTCGCCCCCCGGCAGGCGGCGCCCTCGCGTCGGCCGCAATGGTCTGGGGGGCGGCCTCCATTGCCTCCACGGTCTCCAAGGTGATCCTGTCGGCATACTCAACTGCCTCCACGTCCTCCACGGTGGCCGTCAACTCCATGCCCTTCACGGTTCCGAGGTGCGAATGCTGACGGCTGCAGCGGTCAAGGAGCACGCCTCCAAGGTTGGCTTCGACCTGTGTGGGATTGCCGCGGCCGAGCGTCATCCGAAGCTCGCGCGGCTTGCCGAGTGGTACGCGGCGGGCGAGGCGGGCGAGATGCGCTACCTGGCCGATCCTCGCGGCGAGCGTGCCGACCCGCGCGTCGTGCTGCCGACGGCGCGGTCGGTCATCTCGCTCGCCGTGCTCTACGACACCGGGCAGCCCCTGTCGACCGAGGCGGCGCGAGGCGGCCGTGTCGCCATCGCGCGGTACGCCTGGGGCGACGACTACCACGAGGTGCTGCGTGCGCGGCTGCGTCGGCTGCTGCAGTGGATGAGCGAAGAGGCGGGTCCGGGTCTCGAGGCGATGTCGTCGGTCGACGATGGTCCCGTGCAGGAACGGGTGTTCGCCGAAGCGGCCGGCCTCGGGTGGATCGGAAAGAACACCTGCCTCATCAACCCGCGCCTCGGCTCGTGGCTGTTCCTGGCCGAGATTCTCACCAATGTCGAGCTCGAGGTCGACACGCCCGGCCTGGACCAGTGCGGCGCCTGCACGCGGTGCCTCGACGCGTGCCCCACGGGCGCGATTGTCGAGCCGTATCGGGTGGACGCGCGACGATGTCTGTCGTATCTCACGATTGAAGTCCGCGGTGGCGTCGACGAGGCCTGGCGTGAGGCCATCACCGATCGCGTGTTCGGCTGTGACATCTGCCAGGACGTGTGTCCCTGGAACGCGCGATCGCCCGAGAGCGGCGATGCGGCCTGGCAGGCGCGACCCGGCCTGGCTTTTCCGCGGCTCATCGATCTCTGTCGGCTGACTGACGACGCCTGGCGGGAGTTGCTTCGCGCGAGCGCGCTGCGGCGGGCCGGTCTCGCGCGGCTGCGCCGCTCGCTGGCCTACGCGGCCGCGAGCCGCCCGGCCCCCGAGGCGGCCGACGCCCTCGATGCGCTGGCCCGCCATCCGTCGGCCTCGTCTCCCGTCATGGCCGACGCCCTGAGCTGGGCCCGCCGCGCGAACAACGGAAATGTTCGCGGCACCACCTGACGCACCCGTCGCACCCCGTCGCCCCCGTTCGCACCCTTGATCGGTGTTGGTAATATCTCCCCATGTCCCTTGCTCCCGCGCTGCTGCTGTCGATGCCGCAGCTGACCGATCCGAACTTCGCGCGCTCGGTGATCCTGTTGTGCGAGCACGCGCCGGAGGGCGCCTTTGGCCTGGTGGTCAACCGTCCGTCTGAGCTCTCGGCCGCCGAGGCGGTGCAGCTCGAGCCGCCGGTCGGGCCGGCCAACGATCTGCCGCTGCACATCGGCGGCCCGGTCGAGCCCGAGCGGGGGTGGATTCTCACGTCGCAGGTACCGGAGGCCGTCGAGAGCCGCTCGCTCGGCGCGGGGCTCTATCTATCGGCATCGCCGCTGCTCCTGCGTCGCGTGCTCACGTCGAGGCCGATGCCGCGCCGCACGCAGGTCTTTGCCGGCTATGCCGGCTGGGGTCCCGGCCAGCTCGACGAGGAGCTCGAGCAGTCGGCGTGGCTCGTCATGCCGGTCGAGCTCGATCTGATTTTCGAGATTCCATCTTCGGCCGCCTGGGAGATGGCCATCCGCCGCCTCGGCGCCGACCCGCACATGCTCCAGATGGGGCACGGCGGCGTGCACTGAGTCCTCGCGCGGCCTCACCGATGTTCTGGACCCGGCGGCTGGATGACCCGGATCGACCTGCCCTGGTCGACGCGCGCGGGGTCGTGCGCTACGGGGATCTCGACGACCTGATCTCACGGGCGTCGGCGGCCCTCCTCGACGGCGCGGCGGACCTGGCCGAGAGCCGCGTCGCGTTTCTGATTCCGCCCGGCCGCGAGTACGTGGCGACACTCGTCGGCACCTGGCGGGCCGGCGGCGTCGCCGTGCCGCTCGCCCTGTCGCACCCGACGGCCGAGCTCGACTACGTGATTCGCGACTCGGGGGCGTCGGTCGTCGTCGCCGACGAGGCGTCGGCCGAACGCGTGGCGCCGATCGCGGTATCGGTCGGGGCCCGGCTCGTCACGACGGGAGACCTTCTTGCAGCGACTCCGGCGCCCGGCCTGTCGATTCCGGCCGCCCGCCGCGCCATGATGGTCTACACGAGCGGCACGACAGGCAGGCCCAAGGGCGTCGTGACCACGCGCGCCAACATCGATGCGCAGGTGCAATCGCTCGTCGACGCGTGGGGCTGGACGAAGGACGATCGTGCGCTGCTCGTCCTGCCGCTGCATCACGTTCACGGCATCATCAACGTGCTGTGCTCGGCCCTCCAGGCCGGCGCCATTTGCGAAATGCTCCCCGAGATTCGACGCGGCGGCGGCCTGGTCGCGCCTCGCCTCGGGCGAGATCACGCTCTTCACGGCTGTTCCGACCATCTACTACCGGCTGATTCAGCAGTGGGACGCCGAGCCGGAGCTGCGGGCGGCGAGGTCGGCCGGCGTTCGGGGGCTTCGGCTCATGATGTCGGGCTCGGCGGCTTTGCCGGTGTCGACGCTCGAGCGATGGCGTGCGATCAGCGGCCACGTGCTGCTCGAGCGGTACGGCATGACGGAGATCGGCATGGCGTTGTCGAATCCGCTCGTGGGAGAGCGGAGGCCCGGCTACGTCGGCCTGCCGCTGCCGGGCGTCGAGGTTCGCCTCGTCGGCGAGTCGGGCGCAGTCGTGCCGGCCGGCGCCGTTGGCGAGGTCGAGGTGCGCGGCCCGGGTGTCTTTCGCGAGTACTGGCGCCGGCCCGACGCGACAGCCGAGGCCTTCGGGGACGGCTGGTTCCGGACCGGTGACACGGCCGTCGTCGAGAACGGTTCGTATCGACTGCTCGGCCGGACGAGCGTGGACATCCTCAAGACCGGCGGCTTCAAGGTCTCCGCGCTCGAGATCGAGGATGTGCTTCGTCAGTATCCCGCGATTGCCGACTGTGCGGTGGTCGGCGTCGACGACCCGGAATGGGGGCAGCGGGTGTGCGCGGCGATCGAATCAGGCTCGGCCCCGGGCGCCGACCTGGGGGAGTTGCACGCGTGGCTCGCCGCCAGACTGGCGCCGTACAAGCGCCCGCGCGACATTCGCGTCGTGGAGGCGCTGCCCCGCAACGCCATGGGGAAAGTCGTCAAGCCTGAGGTGGCACGCCTGTTTCGACCGTAGCGCGCCCGGCACCAGCGCAGATGGCGCCCATGCCGCACCTATAATGGGCGACGGGCGCACCCGAGACACCGCCATGTCGCTTCCGCCTGGGACACGTATCGGCCGTTACGAGGTCAGAACCCGGCTCGGTGCCGGAGGCATGGCCGAGGTGTACCTGGCCGACGACGTCGAGCTGCAGCGGCCGGTAGCCGTGAAGGTTCTGCCGTCCGAGACGATGGCGGATCCGCGGGCGCAGCGTCGGCTGTTGCGCGAGGCGCGCGCGGCCGCGGGCCTCGATCATCCGAACATCGCGTCGGTGTACGAGATTGGCGAAGACCAGGGACGCCACTTCATCGCCATGCAGTTCGTCGAGGGTGAGCCGCTCGACGCCCGATTGCGGCGAACGTCGTTGACGCAAGCCGAAGCCGCGACGCTCGCAGCCGACGTAGCCGACGCGCTGGCCGCGGCCCACCTGCGCGGCATCACGCATCGCGACATCAAGCCGTCGAACATCGTCATCACGCCACGCGGACGCGCGGTCGTACTCGACTTCGGACTGGCCAAGCCGGGTGCCGAGCCGGATAGTGACGCGCAGACTGCGTCGGCGCTCAGCAGCCCCGGGGCGGCGGTCGGTACCGTGCCGTACATGTCGCCCGAGCAGGTGCGCGGTGAGCGTGTCGACGCCCGCAGTGACATCTTCAGCCTCGGCGTCACGCTCTACGAGATGCTGAGCGGCCGCCGGCCGTTCGACGAGTCGAGTCCGGCTGCGACGGCATCGGCCGTGCTCACTCGCGAGCCGTTGCCGCTCAGCCGCTTCGTCAACGATCTGTCGTCGGAGCTCGAACGCGTCGTGCTGAAGTCGCTCAGGAAGGACCGCGAGGCCCGCTACCAGGACGTGCGGGACCTGGCGATCGACCTCCGGGCCGTCCTCGAAACGTCGGCACTGACGGGCCGGTCGGACGCGCCTTCGACGCCAGCAGCGAGTTCGGTTCCACGGGCCGGCCCGTCGGCCTGGCGCCGACGCGTGGGCGTGGGTGTCGTCTCGGTGATCGCGGCCGGAGGGGCAGCGTGGTTTGGCTCGCATCAGCTGGCCGTGCGTCGTGCCGTGGCGGTGCTGCCTCAGATTGAGGCACTCGCCGACCGGGGGGACTACCCGGCCGCGTATGCACTGGCGGAGGAGGTGGAGACCGTCCTGCCCGGCGACTCGACGCTCACCCGCCTCATGCCGACCATCTCAATGACGGTGTCGGTGCGGACGGAACCGGCCGCGGCCGACGTGTACCTCCGACTCTATGCGCCGGAGGCGAATGGCGACCTCCCAGCCCGCCGTCACGTTGGCGTGACGCCCGTGGAGAACCTCCGTGTGGCCCGCGGCGACTACGTCCTGTCAATCGAACGCGAGGGCTACGCTCCCATCGAGCGCACCGTGTCGGGCACGATCCTCCGCGCCAGCCGCCTGGTCATCATGCCGCCGCCGATCGAAGTCGTCCGGGCGCTCGTGCCCCTGGACCGGCAGCCGTCGGAGATGGTGGTCGTGCCCGGCGGTGACTACCGGCTCGTGGGCTGGTCTCGACCCACCGACACCAGGGTGCCGCTCGGCGACTTCTTCATCGACCGCCATGAGGTCTCCAATCGCGAGTACAAGGAATTCATCAGTGCCGGCGGCTACCTCAAGCGCGAGTACTGGACGGAGCCGTTCGTCGATGGCGCGCGGACGCTCACGTGGGAAGAGGCGATGGCGCGCCTGGTTGATCGGAGCGGCCTGCCGGGTCCGCGCGAGTGGCTCGGTCAGGACGTTCCCGACGGGCGCGCCGACCACCCGGTGACGGGCATCACGTGGTACGAGGCGGCAGCCTACGCCCGTTTTCGGGGCAAGCGACTGCCGACCGTCTTCGAGTGGGAGAAGGCGGCCCGTGACGGCGGCACCAGTACCGTTGGCAGCTACATGCCCTGGGGCGTGTTCTATCCGGGCGAACCGCTGCTCGAGCGCGCCAACTTCGAGACCGGAGGCACGTGGCCGGTCGCGAGTGCGGCGTTCGGCATGAGCCCGTTCGGCGCACGCAACATGGCCGGCAACGTTGCCGAATGGACGATGACGGACACGTCGGAAGGACAGGTGGCGACGGGCGGTGCCTGGGGCGAGCCGGTCTACCTCTTCGCCAGGTACGGGTTTCTGCCGGGATGGTTTTCGTCCGCGAAGCTCGGCTTCCGATGCGCGATGAGCGCACCCGGGACGACCGGAAACCAGGGCGCGATGCGCATCGAGCTCGCTCGCGAAATCCCGTCGTACACGAGGTCGAGCGACGTCGACTTCGCGCGCTGGACGTCGGCGTACGACTACGAGCCGACGCCACTCGAGCCGCGCGTCGAGAGCATCGAAGAGACGCCGGACTGGATCAGAGAGCGCGTCACGTTCAACGGCGCCGGAGGCGAGCGTGCGATCGCCTACCTGTATCTGCCTCGCCACCATCCGCGTCCACTGCAGGTGGTCGATTTCATTCCGGCTGGCGACGTGGATGGCGGGTTCCGGTCGCTGCCCGATTCGATCGAAGACAGGTTGGCCCCCGTCATTCGATCCGGACGAGCTGCATTCGGCGTCGTCCTGAAGGGGTACATCGAGCGACTCTGGCCGAGCGACCGAATGGCGCCCGACCGCCAGTCAGCGGAATACCTCGATGAGATGATCGGCCGGGTCACCGACGTTCGCCGCGGCCTCGATTATCTGGCGACCCGTCCCGAGATCGACCAGGACGGGATTGCCGTCTTCGCGCCGAGCGCCGGGTCGCGTGTCGGTCTGATTGTCGCGGCGATCGAGAGGCGCTACCGTACGACCGTGCTCATGGGCGCGGGCATCACGCGCGAAGGCGCTCAAGCGATTGCCGAAGCCAACCCAGTCGGCTTCGCGGCTCACATCCAGGGACCGACGCTGATGCTCCAGGGCCGGTACGACGAGGACACCAACCTCACGACGGCGGCCGAACCGCTCTTTCGGCTCCTGCCCGAGCCCAAGCGTCTCACCCTGTTCGACGGCGGTCATATCCCCGGCACGGAGGTCCTGGTCCGCGAGCTCAGTGCGTGGTTCGACGAAGTGCTCGGTCCCGTCCGACGCTAAGCGGTCGGCGCGGCGCCCACGTGAATCCGTGAGACACTCCGCCCCGTGAATCCGGCCGTCGCCTCCCTCGTCGCGCTCATCGTCGCCATCGTGCTGTCGATGGTGACCCGCATCAACGTCGGTCTGGTCGGGCTGGTGATGGCGTGGCTCGTCGGCGCGTTCGTGGCAGGGCTTCCGGCCAGCACCATCATCGGCGGGTTCCCGACGTCGCTGTTCCTGACGCTGACGGGCATGACGCTGCTCTTTGCGGCGGCCGAGTCGAACGGCACGATCGAGCGGCTGGCCCGGCGCGCCGTCGCGCTCGCGCGTGGCGACGCGAAGTTCGTGCCGGTGTTCTTCTTTGCCGTCGCGTGCGTGCTGTCGGCCGTTGGCCCCGGTGCGGTCTCGAGCGTCGCGCTCGTCGTGCCGCTGGCGATGGCCATCGGGCGGCAGCTGCGGGTGCCGGCGATGCTCACCGCGCTCGTTGTCGCCAACGGCGCCAATGCGGGCAACCTCTCGCCAATCAGCGCCGTCGGCGTCATCGCGAACTCGCGTATGACCGAGGCTGGCCTCGGCGGGCACGAGTGGCTGGTGATGACGGCGAACCTCCTGGCGAGCGCGATCGTTGCCGCCGCGGCCTACGTCTGGCTCGGCGGCTGGCGGCTGCCTCGTACCGAGGCGAGCCTGGCCTCGGCGGAAGAAACGGCTTTCAGCCGATCGCATCGCCTCACGCTCGTGGTGGTGGCTGCCTGGATCGCCGGGGTTCTGTTCTTCCAGCTCCCGCTCGGTCTGAGCGCGTTTGCCGGCGCCGTGCTGCTGGTGGCGGCGGGCGCCGCCGACGAGACGGCGTCGATGAGGCGCACGCCATGGGGCATCATCCTGATGGTCTGCGGCATGACGACGCTCGTGGCGCTGCTCGAGGAGACGGGCGGCATGGACCTCTTCACGGCGCTCCTCTCGAGCGTGGCGACGCCCGGGACCATCAACGGCGTCATCGCATTCGTCACCGGCGCGATCTCGCTCTACAGCAGCACCTCCGGCGTCGTGCTTCCGGCCTTTCTCCCGACCGTTCCGGGCATCGTCGAGCAGCTCGGCGGGGGAGATCCGCTGGCCATAGCGCTCAGCATCAACGTCGGGTCGTCGCTCGTGGACGTCTCGCCGCTCTCGACCATTGGCGCGCTCTGCGTTGCGGCCGTGGCCGACACGGGGCAGGGGCACGTGCTCTTCAGGCAGTTGCTGGCGTGGGGCTTGGCGATGGCGGTCGTCGGGGCGGTACTCAGCCAGCTCGGCGCGGGGATTCTGGCTGGCTGGTGAGGAAAGCGTCTGGCACCCAGGCCCGTCAGGCCTTGGACTTCGCGCGCGCGAACTTCAGGCCCGACCAGACGTCGTTGATGGCGCACACCTTGTAGTCCACCAGGCCGTGTGCGAGGCCCGCGGCCCGCACGACGTCTTCCGAAAGGTCGGTGCGGACGCCTGACGCCTTCTTGGGCCAGGCGATCCAGAGGCCTTTTCCCATGTTCTTCGCCACTGCGGGCATCCGGCGGTCGAGGTCGCGCCTGGACGTGATGAACCAGACGGCAAGATCCGGCGCTGCCGCGATCCGCGTCACGACCCGAACGTCTCCTGGTAGCCCGACGAGCTCGCGCTCGAAGCGATCGGGCGCTCCGACGAGCGCGAGCCGGCTGCCCGGCGCGATGCCGAGCTTCTTCACGAGCGGCGTTCCCGAGTATCCGGCCACGGGTCAAAGGGTAGAACGGAACTTCCCGGGCGGCAATTGGGTTGGCGCAGCGCGGCCGACTGAGGAGTTGTGGTCGGTCCCGCCGTTTACGGGCTGCCGACCGTCCTGCCGCCGGCGCGGGTCCAGCGGGCGTAGGCACGCCGGGCATACGCCAGGCGCTCGGCCGGCGTGGGATACCGGCGCGTGAACCACCGGACGAGCCCCAGAACCTCCTCGCGCTCCTGGGGGGTGATCGGCTGCGCGAGATAGGCTCGCGCTTCTTCGACCGAGAGCTGGCGGTTCACCTCCGCCATCATCCGCTGGTTCATGACTCGCCCCTCAGGATCCGCAGAAGCCTGATGTCTTCGACGTCTTTCGGTCGATTCGCGAACCGCTTGGTCAGAATCAGATCATCGATCGACGGCACGTGGACGTCTGCACCGCGTTCGAGCGCGATGGCCTGCCGCCGCGTCCAGACGTCGTCGAACGAGACGTTCACGCCATCGACCGTCGGCACGACGCGCGCCACGAGCACGTCGACGTGCTCGTCGTTCTGTAACACGTAGCGGCCACGGCGCCTGGCGGCTTCGGGATCGAACGTGGGCGTCAGCTCGACACTCGCTGCCGCCTGGTTGAAGGCCTCGATGTCGTCGATCGCAATCCAGAAGTCGTAGTCCGCGGTCAGCACCGGCAGTCCGAGGAGCACGAGTGCTCGACGGCCGATGAGCAACGCTCGTGCACCAGACGAGCGGATCGCCTGAAAGAACGCCAGTTCGTCGAAGTCGCCCCCGCGCACGCCCCGATTATACGGGGCGAGCCTCGTAGGCGCTCTCGCGGAAGTTGGCCTGCGCCAGGCGCGAGGCCCGGCAGCCCGCTACGAGCACCCGGGCAGGCTGCCGTCGGCGGTGAACGTGATCTCGACCGGTCCCTTGAATCGCCCTTCCTGCGTGTTGCGAACCTTGCCCTGGTTGACGCGGAACAGCCAGAACCCGGCAAGCGCGTCATCATCGGCGGTGATCGTCCAGGTACAGCCGCTGCGGCTGGCGGTCGCCCAGTCCGTCCCGACGTAGTACTCCGGGTCCCAATAGAGTGACCACCGGATGTCCGAAGTCGGGTCCGGATCAGGGAAGCCGATCAGCATCTTGATCGGCACGCCTGTTTGACCATCGGCCATGGCGGCCAGGCCTCCTTCGAGGTTGTAGCCGGCCCAGACGTAGGCGTTTTCGCCAATCCCCGGTTCGGTGTACACGATCAGGCCGCCGTCCGGGACGTTTGCCACGCACTTCGGGTTGCAGTCCGGAAAGGCCCACGTGTCGAAGTCCGGAATCCGGACCACGTGCGCGCGGTCGAGCGCGGGGTCGGCGCTGACCCTGAGCAGAAAGTCGCCGTTCTCGCCGAGCCATGCCGTCACGCCGGGCTCGCCGTGGATGTAGTTGCCTTGCCCATCGGCACAGATCACGTCCGGCAGCGGGTCGGCGGCGTCCGTGCAGCGGATGACAGCGGTGCCGGTGACCGGCTCGGGAGCCGGCGGCTTGTTCTTGCCCTTCTGGGCGAGCGGCCCGGCCGTCGCGAGCGCGAGGCTCGCCAGGACGAAGAACGTAAGGTGAACGGTTCGAACGCGCATGAGTCCCCCTGTTCGCCCAGGTCGTCCGGACTCGCCGGCCGAGTTGAACGCCTGGAATCCGGTTGCAGAGGGGGAAACACGCGGCGGGGTGGAATCGCACAGCGCCGGCGGTATCATGGCGGCACCCCAGCGATGACGAGTCCGGCCGATTCGACGCCCGAGCCCGACGACACGAGCGACCTGCTCGACCGCGCCCGCGCGGGCGACGAGGCTGCGCTCAACCAGCTCTTCGAGCGGCACGTGCCCATCCTGCGGCGCTGGGCCTCGGGGCGCCTGCCGCGCTGGGCGCGCGACATTGCCGACACTACCGACATCGTCCACGACACCGTCGTCGTCACTCTGAAGCACCTTGATGGCTTCGAGAACCGGGGCGACGGTGCCCTCGGCGCCTACCTGCGCCAGGCCGTGATGAACCGCATCCGGAACGAGTTCCGGAAGCTCGCGGCCCGAGGCGCCCACGGCACGCTCGACTCGGGTATTCCAGACGACGCGACGTCGCCGCTCGAGGCGGCGATGGCGAACGAGACGCTCGAGAAGTACGAACGCGGCTTGACGAAGCTCAAGCCGGAGGAGCGCGAGGCGGTCGTCTCGCGCCTGGAGTTCGGCCTGAGCTACCAGGAGATTGCCGACGCGCTCGGCAAGCCAAGCGCGAACGCCGCGCGCATGACCGTCGTCCGCGCGCTCGCGCGCCTCGCCGACGAAATGCGGCTTGCGAAATCCGGCTGAGCGCTCGAGGGCCTGTGCGGTTTGGGCCGCTCGCGTGTTTGGGAGTGCGATGAAGGCCTCCCGGTTCGCTCATGCTTGAACACTCACGACTGGCGGAGCTCTCCGAAGCCGTCGCCGACGGCCGTGCCGTGGACTGGGATTCCGCGGCCGGAAGTGCGGCAACCGAGGACGAGCGCGAGATGGTCGCGTCATTCCAGGGCCTGGCCGCCATCGGAGGGTTCTTCAGCCACCTGACGCTGAATCCTGCCGGCCTCCGTCGGGCGCGACCGCTGCTCGCACCGGGCACACACTGGGGGCCGCTTCGCGTGATCGAGCACGCCGGCCGGGGCCGATTCGGCGACGTCTACCGCGCCTGGGACCCGGCCCTGGCGCGCGAAGTGGCCCTCAAGCTCGTCTCGAGCGGCGACGCGCCACTTGACGAGCAGGTCATCGACGAGGGCCGTCTGATGGCGCGCGTGCGGCATCCGAACGTCGTCACCATCCACGGTGCCCAGCGCATCGACTTCGTGACCGGGCTCTGGATGGAGTTCGTCGAGGGACGCACGCTCGAGTCCGAGCTCAGCGAACGCGGGCCATTCCCGAGCGGTGAGCTGGTCGAAGTGGGTATCCAGCTCTGCCGCGCGCTTTCCGCCGTCCACGCGGCCGGCCTCGTGCACCGCGACGTCAAGGCGTCCAACGTGCTCCGCGATCGCGACGGCCGGGTCCTGCTCGGCGATTTCGGTACGGGCGGCGAGCTCGAACGAGACGACGCGTCACGCGCTGGGCTCGTGGGCACGCCGGCGTATCTGGCGCCCGAGATCTTCAGGCGCGAACCCGCGACACCGCAAAGCGACGTCTACAGCCTCGGTGTACTGCTGTTTCACCTGGCGACGGGGCAGTATCCGTTCCCGAATGGGCCGCTTCGTGCGCTTCGTGAGGCACACGCGAATGACACACCGGCGTCTTTGGCCGATCTTCGTCCAGACATTCCTGCCACTCTCGCCGACGTCGTCACGAGGGCGCTCGACGCCGACCCGGCTCGCCGGTATCAGACGGCCGAGGCGATGGCGCGCGCGCTCGAGGCTCAACAGGCAGCCGGTTCACCCCGCTACTCCAAGTGGGTGGCCGCAGCCGTCGCCGCGGTCGCTGTGACCGGCGCCTGGCTCGTGTGGCAGCAGTCGCGCGTCCCGTTCACCTTCACGGAGCGCGACGCCGTCCTCGTCGCGGCCTTCGACAATCGCACGGGCGACCCGGAGTTCGACGGCACGATCGAGACGGCGCTGAGACTCGAGCTCGACGACCTGCGCCAGGTGAGCGTCGTGGGGCAGGAGCGAATCGAGGACACGCTCGCCCTGATGAGGAAGCCGCTCGACACGCCTGTCGGTGCGGCCGTGGGGATGGAGCTGGCACGGCGCGACGGGCAGATCCAGGCGGTTGTCACAGGTGCCGCGGAGCGGGTCCGTGAGACGTACCGACTGAGTGCGGAGGTGCTGAACGCAGCCGATGGCGCCGTCGCCGTGCGGGTCTTCGAGGTCGCCGCAAGCCGGGACGATGTGCTGCCGGCAGTGGCACGCCTCGCTGCGGGCATTGGGGACCGTCTGGTCGGTGCCGTGGCATCGCTGCAGGACCCGGCGCCTCTGCCGCGGGTCCGAACCTCATCGCTTCGGGCACTGCAACTGTATGCCGAGGCGTTGCGGGATTTGCCGATCGACATCGACGGGGACCATGCGGAGGCCGAGCGACTGGCACGGCTCGCCATCGAGGAGGATCCGGAGTTCACCCTCGCCTATGTAGCCCTGGCGCAGGCGATCTATCAGCAAGGGACCCAGCGCTGGAACGAGGCCCTCCGGTACGCAGAGCTTGCGGTTGCGAAGTCCGAGGGCGGGCCGCCGGCTGAGCGTCTGCAGGCCGAGAGCGAGCTCGAATCCTACCGTGCCGAGACTTCCAGGCAGGATCCGGCAGCGAGGAGTCGTCACAGACAGCGCGCTGTCGAACTCGCCTTGGCGCTGTACGAGGCCCAACCCGATAGCGCTTGGGCAGTCTCCAAGCTCCTCCGGGCCGCGCCGCGTCTGCCTCCCGACCGCAGGCTCCAGCTGGCTCGGAGCCTCGTGGAGCAACGCCCGAACAGCATCGCGGCGTGGGGTCAGGCTGCAAGCGTTGCGGCCCAGGAGCAGGCGTTCGACCTCGCCAGAGAACGCGCGGCGCGGGCGCGGGCGCTCTTCGACCTGCCTGCCCGCGAGTCCAGCGGCACGGACGGCATCCTCGACGTTCTGTTGATCCACTACGAGGATGCCTGGAACCGCAACGACATCGAAGCCGCGGTCGCTGTGGCCGAGGAGATTGACGCGCTGAGGAGAGGCATGTCGGACCGGGCGAGGTCCACCTACGCGGAGGCCACGATGTGGATTCACCTCGCGCTGGGCCAGTTCGACCGGGCCGAAGCGCTCGCAGCTGAGGCCGCGGGGTCGTTCAGGACGTTGCGAACGCTCAGTGTGTTGTCGCGTCGCGAGGACCCCACGCGCCTGCGGGCCTACATGGAGCAGCAGCCCCCGGATCTACGCGAGCCAGGCGGTTGGGCGTACATCCCGGCGTACATCGACGACGGTCAGCTGGAAATCGCGCGCAGGGAAATCGAAGCCCTGCGACCGAGGCAGACCCCGCAGTGGATGGCTAACCTCGATGCGCACCTCGCCCGCGCAGAAGGGCGACCAGACCTGGCAGTGTCGATTCTCGAGCCATTCGCCTCACCCGCCCCGCCGGCCCATCTCCCCGACCACGGCAACTGGCTCGGTGCCAACGGTCACCTGGGACGCGCGTTGTTCGAGGCAGGCCGCATCGCCGACGCAACAGTGGTGCTCGAACGGATCTTCTCGGTGCGCAGGGAGCTCCGCCGGCCGTGGTTTCGCAGCCAGTACGGGTGGCTCGAGGCCCGCGACGTCCTCGCGCAGTCCTATCGCCGGATGGGCCGCCTCGCCGAGGCCGACGCGGTCGACGCCGAGCTTCTCACCTTGCTCCGATTCGCCGACAACGACCATCCCATCAAGCGAAGGCTTGACGCGGAGGCACGGTAGAGCAGCGACGCCAACGACCGCGCGCTTCACTCGACGCGGAGCACTTCGACGGGATCGACTCGCGCCGCGCGTCGGGCTGGCAGCCAGGCGGCGACGAGCGCGACCGCAGCGAGCAGCGCGAGCGCCGCCGCAACGCTGACGAGGTCGAAGGAACCGACCCCATACAGCCGGCTCTCGACTGCGCGACCGATCCAGAACGCCAGGGCCAGGCCGGCCGCGCCGCCCCAGAGTGCGAGCCGAAGGCCGTCCCCGAGCACGAGACGGGCAATCGACACGGGCACCGCGCCGAGCGCCAGGCGCACGCCGATCTCGCGCGACCGCGCCGACACCAGGTTGGCCATGGTGCCGAAGAGCCCGACCGCCGAGAGCAGCAGGGCGGTCAGACCAAGCGTCAGGCCGATGATCATCGTCACGCGCTCGCGGTTGACGTTCTGCCGCACCTGGTCGTGGAGCGTGCGCAACTGGGCGATCGGCACCGCCGAATCGACGCCGGCGATGGCCTGACGAATCGCGCCCAACAGGGCTTCAGGATCTCCAGCCGTCCGTACGTGGACGACGCCGCCTCGTGCGGGCCCGAGCTGCATCACCGACACGTAGAAACTCGGGCGCGAGTCCTCGCGGAGCGTCCGGTACTTGACGTCCCTGGCGACGCCCACCACCTGGAGCGTCGGCCCATCGCCCGGCAGCCGGAGCGATTGGCCGACGGCCCGGCCCGCCCAGTACCGGCGCGCCATCGTCTCGTTGACCACGACGACCGGCAGGCTCTCACCGACGTCGCGCGCATCGATCGCGCGCCCGTCCACCAGATCGATGCCGACCGCGTCGAAGTACCCGGCCGAGACCGTGTTGTAGTTGAGCTCCATGTCTTCGTCGGGCGCCGGCTCGTAACCGGGAATCTCCACCGTCATGCGCGAGCCGCCGAAACCGAGCGGGACGACGCGGCCGTATCCGGCGGCCTCGACGCCGGGAAGCGACGACACGCGCTCGGTGACGCGCACGAGGTAGTCGCGGATGCGTGCCGCGTCGTACTGCGCCGCCTGCGGGTCGACCGTGACGAGTGCCACGCGATCGACGTCGAGCCCGGTAGGAATCGACTGCAGGTTGAGGAGCGTCCGCACGAGCAGCGTTGCCGTGACCACAAGGCCCAGCGTCAGCGCGAACTGGCCAATCACGAGGCCCCGCCGCCAACGCGACAGTCCGGCACCCGCCGTCGACAGCCGGCCGCCCTGGTGCAGGCGGCCCGTGGCGCCGACGCGCCAGGTTCTGAGGACCGGCGCCAGCCCGGCCGTCATCGACGTGAGGAGCCCTGCGGCAGCCGCGAAGCCCAGCACGCGCAGGTTGAGGCCGACGTCAAGCGTGACCGGTTCGCCGAACTGGGCGAAGAGCGATACGGCAAGCGGAGCCACCCACGCGGCTGTCAGCAGGCCCGCCGCCGTGCCCGCCAGGCCCAGGACCAGGGCCTCGCCGACGAGCAGCCGCGCGATGCGCCACCGGCCGGCGCCGAGCGCCGTTCGTACCGCGATCTCGCGGCCGCGGTCGGCCGTTCTCGCAAGCAGCAGGCCCGCCACATTCGCACAGGCCACGAGCAGCACGAGCAGGCTCGCGCCGAGCAGCACGCGGAGCGGTTCGGAAACCTGTTCGGCCAGCAGGGAATCACCCTGTCCGCCCGGCACGAGGAACAGCCGCGATGGCGGCCGGTCGGGTTGGACCTGGGTCAAGGCGAGCCCGGCCGAGTTCAGCTCTGCTTCGGCTTGGCCATCGCTGACGTCTGTGGCAAGCCTGCCCATCACCGTCAGCCAGCTGGCCGTTGGCATCGTGAGCAGCGACCCGCCGGCGAACGGCGCCAGGACCGGCTGGGCCGAAAGAGGCGCAAAGAACCGCGCGTCGCGCCCCACCTGCATTCCACGGAAGGCGGGGGCCGTTACGCCGACGACGGCGAAGTCGCGCCCGTTGAGCCTCACCGAGTGTCCGGCGAGCGTGACTCGCGGGCCGAAGAGCCGCGTCCATTCCGCCCAGCTCAGCACCACCACGTCCGGTGCGCCGGCTGCCATGTCGACGTCAGTAAGGCCTCGCCCCATGGCGATTTCCGGACCAAGGGTGGGAAAGTACGAGCCCGAGACAATCTCCCCCGGCCTGAGCTCGCTGCCGTTCGGACCCTCGAGCGCAGCCGTCGTCACGTCGAAGGCCACCAGATCCGTGAAGCTCCGCTGCGTGGCGCGAAACGCCTCGAACCCTGGATAAGTGAAGTTGTGATTGGTGCTTCGCTCTCGCTGCTCGAGCACCACGCGAAGGCTCGCGGGATCCCGCAGCGGCAACGGCCGGATGACGGCCGCCTCGAGCAGGCTGAACACGCCGGCCGACATGCCGATGCCCACCGCCAGCGAGAGGACGGCGACGACGGTGATGAGTGGCCGCCTCCGGAGCATGCGCAGCCCGAAGCGGAGGTCCTGAAGCGAAGCGGTCATGGGCCGGTCCTTTCCCGGGAGTCCCTCCACGGGCGGCGGAGGCAGCAGGCGGCGGCGGAGGTTCGGCGCGAGCGACCGGGCCGTCTGCCGCCAGTACCAGCGGATGGCGGCCCGACGGCCGCTCGACTCGACGCGGCAGGCGAACTCCTCCTGCATGTCGCCGAGCATCACGGCCCGATCCCGTTCGACCACCGACCGGGCGAGCAGCCACTCGGCCACCCTGGGCGGCGTCGTCTTCACGGTTGCGAGCCTCTGAGGTCGGGATCGAGCCCGTCCCACATGCGGTCGAGGCGCGCGCGCGAGTCGCGGAGCGCGCGCGCGCCGGCGGCGCGCAACACGTAGTGCCGCCTCGACCGTCCCCCGCGCGTCGGCGTCGGATCCGACATCCGCGAGCGCACCAGTCCCTTGCGCTCGGCGCGCTCGAGCGCCGTGTAGAGCGCGCCGACCGCGACATCGCGGCCCGTGCGGCGTTCGATCTCCTGCCGGATGGTCACGCCGTAGGCCTTCTCGCCGAGATGCGCGATGGCCAGCAACACCGACTGTTCGAATTCGCCCAGCATTTGTCCTGCGATGCAGTATTAATAAGGCAAGGACAGGCTCATGTCAATGCAGCGAATTAGCGAATTAGTGAATTAGCGAATGAAATGAAGTGAATGCGTGAATGCGCGAATTGCGGCCATTCGTTTGTCCAACTGACTGCGTCAATTCGCTCCCATTCACTTCATTCGCCCACTCAACTCATTCACTCACTCACTCATTTCATTCGCTCATTCACTCCATTCGCTAATTCGCTGCATTGGCTAGCGCCCCTCAATCCCGGGCAGCCCGAGCCGGCGCAGTTCCTGGTTGAAGGCGGCGAGTTGGGTCAGCAGGACCTCTTCGAGCTTGTCGGTTTCGGCCTTCAGCTCGGCGACGAGGTCGTTGAAGATCGACCGGCGCGTTGCCGATGGGCGCGCCGTCGCCGCGCGATGACCACGCGCAGCAGCGAGGCGAGCCGGTTGTTGATCTTGATGGGGAAGTTGAGCGGGTCCTGGCCGCTCTGGTTCCGCACCTGGTAGATCGCCTCTTCGACGGCGCTGACGCTCGTCGAGAGCGTCGTGCCGGCGGTCGTGAGCCGCGCGTCGGCTGAGCGGCCGAGCCGCTCGGCGACGTCGTCCTTGATGCGGCGGATGTCGATGACCGCCTGGTTGGCTTCGCTCACCTTGTCGCGGATGCGAATCGCCAGGTCGAACTGCGCCTGCAGGTCGGCGTCAGTGACATCGGTGTAGAGCGGGTGCGCGCGCACGGTGAACGGCTGCGTCTGCGATCCGCCCGTTGGCGGTCAGCCGCACCTGGTAGGTTCCGGGCGGCGCCGTCGGCCCGCGGTCGATGCGCCCCAGAGGATCATGCCCGGGAAGGACGTCGCGCCCGGGTAGCTCAGGTTCCACGTCACGCTGTTGCAACCCGACGGCGGTCGAGGCGCCGCCGCCGCCGAAGCCGCCACGCCGCCGCCGCGGCCCGCGCCACCTCCGCCGCCCCGTCCGGCGCCGGCGCCGCCACGGCCGCCGCGTCCGCCAGCCGGCGCCGGCTCGAACGTCTCGCACGACGGTGCCTGCCGCATCGAGCGACGTCGATGCGTGAGATCGTGCGACCGGCTGCTTCACCCAGTATCTGATCGTCGCGGTTCGCGCCGACCGAATCGCATCGGCTGGCGCGAACAGGTACACGTCGGACGGCGGACGCCGCCGAGCTCGCCGTACTGGCGCAACGGCTCGATGTCGTCGAGCACCCAGAACGACCGGCCGTGCGTCGCGATCGACGAGGTCGGTGTCCTCGACGATGAGGTCCGAGATCTGCACGTCGGGCAGGTTGAGCGACAGCGACTGCCAGGTGCCGCCGTCATCGGACGAGTAGTAGACGCCGTGCTGCGTGCCCGCGTAGAGCAGGCCGCGCCGCGTGTGGTCTTCGCGAATCACGTGCGTGTAGTCGTCGGGCCGCAGGCCGTTGACGATCTTCGTCCACGTCGCCCCGAAGTCGTGCGTGCGGAAGAGGTGCGGCGCCGTAGTCGCCGAGCAGCGGCCGCTTGACGGCCGCGTAGGCGGTGCCCGCGTCGAAGGCCGAGGCGTCGATGATGCTGACGCGGCCGAAGTCGGGCATCGAGGCGGCGTGACGTTCGTCCAGGTGCGGCCGCCGTCGCGGGTGACGTGAATCAGGCCGTCGTCGGAGCCGGCCCAGATGACGTTGACGTCCACCTTGGACGGCGCCAGCGCGAAGACCGTCGCGTAGACCTCCGGCCCGTTCATGTCGCCGGTGATCGGGCCTCCGGAGTGGCCCATCGTGTTCGGGTCGTGACGCGTCAGGTCGCCGCTGATGCGGTCCCAGGTCTGGCCGTTGTTGGTCGTCTTCCACACGTGCTGTGTCGCGGTGTAGAGCATGTTCGGGTCGACCGGCGAGAAGACGATCGGGAACGTCCACTGCACGCGTTCGACCAGCGCGCTCGACGGCTCGCCCGAGAACATGCGCGGGTAGGGATGCACCTCGCGGCTCTGGCCGGTCTTGCGGTTCGTGTAGATCAGGAACGATCCGTTGTTGCCGCCGGAGAAGAAGACGTCGGTGTCCTTCGGGTCCGGCGCGATGTAGCGCCGGCTCGCTGCCGCCGGGGCTGTAGGTCTGGCGCGCGCGCGCCGCCGCCGCGCGCCGCCACCGCCGCCCGCCCGACCGCCGCCGCTGGCCTTCGCTCGACAGGCACACCGTCGGATCCGTCCTGCTGCGCGCCGCACACGTGGTAGGGCAGGTGCGCGTGGTCACGACGTGGTAGTACTGCGCCGTCGGATAGTCGCGCGCGGTCCAGCCGGCGGCGCGCCGGCGTCGAACGTCACCGCGCCGCCGCCGTCGCTCGCGTGCAGCACGTGCTCGCGAGTCGTCCGGGTCGATCCACAGGTCGTGGCGAGTCGCCGCCGGCGAAGCTCGCCATCGTCGTGCCGCCGTCGGTGGACTTGAAGGTGCCGACGTTCAGCAGGTACACGCGGTCGCGGTCGCTGCGGGTCGGCCGTCACGTGCGTGTAGTAGAAGGCGCGCTGGCGGATGTTGCGGCTCGTCGTTGACCAGCGCCCAGGTCGCGCCGCGCGTCGTCGGAGACGAACAGGCCGCCGTTCTCGTTCTCGACGAGCGCGTAGACACGGTTGCGAGTCGGCGCCCGAGACCGACACGCCGATGCGGCCGACGACGCCCGGCCGGCATGCCCGGGTTGCGCGTGATCTCCGTCCAGGTCTCGCCGCCGTCGGTGGACTTGAACAGGCCGCTGCCGGGCCCGCCGCTCGACATCTTGTACTCGACGCGGAAGGCCTCCCACAGCGCGGCGTACACGACGTTCGGGTTGCGGCGATCGATCGCAGATGTCGACCGCGCCGGTCTTGTCGTCGCGATAGAGCACCTTGCGCCACGTGTTGCCGCCGTCGCGTGCTCTTGAAGACGCCGCGTTCGTCGTTCGGCGACGCCGTACTGGCCGAAGGCGGCCACGAAGACGACGTTCGGATTGGTCGGGATGGATGCGGATCTTCGAGATGTTCATGGCCTCTCGGAATCCGACGTGCTGTCCAGGTCCTGCCGGCGTCGGTCGACCGGTACACGCCGTCGCCGGGCTGGATGTTGCCGCGGATGCACGACTCGCCCGTGCCGATGAACACGAGATCCGGATTGGTCTCCGAGACCGCCACCGCGCCGACCGACGAGCTGCGTGATCTGACCGTCGGTGACCGGCGCCCAGGTCTCGCCGCCGTCGGTGGTCTTCCACAGCCCGCCGCCGACCGCGCCGAAGTAGGCCTCGTTGCGGCCGGCCCACGACGCCCGAGCACGGCAGTGACCGTCCGCCGCGGTCGGGCCCGATGTTGCGCCAGGTCATGCCGTCGAGGAGCGCCAGGCGCATCGAGCCCGGGCCCGCTGCGCCCGCGCGCGTCGAGCGGCACCGCGCCGACCTGCCAGCCGACGCGGCGCAAGCATCGCGGCCGCGTCCAGAAGCGAGAGCGTCGTGGTGAGATGCGGACCATGGCAAGGTCCTCCGTTTCGCAGCGGAGTGTAGATCACGTGCGTGCTATTCTGCGCGGGATGTTCAAGCGGCAGACGAGCGGCGCGGTGGTCTGCACCTCCTGCGGGCAGCTCGTGGGGGTCAGCGACGACACCTGCTACAACTGCGGTCGGCGCAATCCCGGGTCTCTGGGGCTGCGCGCCGGCGCTGCGCAGCCTCGGGCACGATCTGGGTTTCGTCTCGTTCGTCACCGGCGCGTGCGTCGTCGTCTACGCGCTCACGCTGCGTCGCATCACGCGGCGACATCGGCTTCGGCGGCCTCTTCAATCTGCTGTCACCGAACGCCGAGTCCCTGCTGGCCTTCGGCGCAAGCGGCGCGGTGCCGGTGTTCCAGCTCGACCGCTGGTGGACGGTGCTGAGCGCTGCGTGGCTGCACGGCGGCCTGCTCCACATCTTCTTCAACATGTACTGGATTCGGCAGCTGGCGACGCCCGTGGCCGATCTCTACGGCCCGGGCCGGATGGTGATTGCCTACACGGCGGCGTCGATTATCGGCTTTGCGGCCAGCTCGACCGCCGGCCTGCTCTGTTCCCGGGCGTGCCGCTCATCGGCGGCGGGCTGATGACGGTCGGAGCCTCGGCCCCGATCTTCGGCCTGCTCGGCGCGCTCGTGTACTACGGACGCCGCAGCGGCTCGAGTCACGTGCACAGCCAGGCCATGAGCCTGGCCCTCATCATGTTCGTCTTCGGCCTGGTGATGCCGCGCGTCGACAACTGGGCGCACGCGGGCGGGTTCATCGGCGGGTATC
The DNA here is from genome assembly GCA_963752045.1 of uncultured Acidobacteriota bacterium. Lineage (GTDB taxonomy): Bacteria > Acidobacteriota > Vicinamibacteria > Vicinamibacterales > SCN-69-37 > DATKDF01. The sequence continues at coordinate 83,329 of CAVVWN010000011.1, forward strand.
TGGCCGGACGGTTTCTCGATCCGCTCAAGCCCGAACGCATCGACCACCTGCTGGCCGCCGTCATCTGCCTGATGCTCTCGGTGCTCTCGATCGTGGCCTCACTCCTGCACTGGTGGTAGCTGCTCGGTTTCGTGACCGTCGATGAGGGGTCTCATCCCATGCGCAAACCTGTCGTTCTGATTACCGGCGCGTCCGGCGAAATCGGCCATGGCCTCGATCGACCAGTTGGCCGCCGACGGCGGCACGCACATCGTCACGCTCGACCTTGCGGCGCTCGAGCCGCGGCTGGCCTCGAAGGTGCACCGCGAAATCGTCGGTTCCATCCTCGACACGGCGCTGCTCGACCGCATCCACACGGAGTTCGAGATCGACCTGGTGTTCCACCTGGCCGCGCTCCTGTCGACGCGGAGCGAGTTCTCGCCGGGAACGGCTCACGAGGTGAACGTCGGAGGCACGCTCAATCTGCTCGAGCTCGCCCAGCGCGAAGCCGAGTCGCACGGCCGACCGTCGTCTTCATGTACCCGTCGTCGATTGCCGCTTACGGCCTGCCGAGATCTCGAGACCAAGCACGCGGCCGGCCGTGTCGGCGAGGACCAGTGGACCTACCCGACCACGATGTACGGCTGCAACAAGCTGTACTGCGAACACCTGGGGCGCTACTACGCGGAGCACTACCAGCAGCTGTCGGCCGAGCCGCGGAGCGGTCGTGTAGATTTCCGGGCGGTGCGGTTTCCGGGGCTGATTTCCGCCGCCACGGTGCCTTCGGGCGGAACGTCCGACTACGCGCCGGAGATGCTCCACGCCGCCGCTCGGGCAGAGCCGTACGCCTGCTTCGTCCGGCCGGACACGCGCATTCCGTTCATGGCGATGCCCGACGCGGTCGCGGCCCTCCTCGCGCTCGCCCGGGCTCCGAAAGCGTCGCTCACGCGAACCACCTACAACCTGGGCGCCTTCGCACCGAGCGCGGATGAGATCCGGGCGGAGGTGCTCGGTGCATTCCCGGGCGCCCAGATCAGCTTTGCGGTCGATCGGAAACGGCAGGGCATCGTCGATTCGTGGCCCGAAGACGTCGACGATGGAGCTGCTCGACGCGACTGGGGATTCGCGCCGTCATTCGACTTCTCACGCGCCTTTGGCGAGTATCTCGTGCCGGCGATCCGGACGCGCTACGGGGCTCCCCGCACGCCGGCCGGCTCGGCCTGATGCGGCTTGTCACGTATGATGGGGCGTGCCAAAACTTACCGTTGAAAACGTCGGCACCTTCGACGTGCCCGATCAGAAGCGACTCGTCCTTGCGCTCGAAGAGGACGCCGGCATCGACCAGCTCCACGCCTGCGGCGGCCGCGCCCGCTGCACGACCTGTCGGGTGGAGTTCGTTGCGGGCGAGCCGGACACGCGGACCAAGGCCGAAATCGCGGCCTTGTCGGCGAAGGGCGCGACCGGCGTCCGGCTCTCGTGCCAGATCCTCTGCGATCACGACATGACGGTCCGCGCGATCAGCCGGCTCGCCGGGAGCGGCCGGCCCGACCCGGGTCCGACGCCCCAGCCGTTCATCGAACCGCCGCCCGAGTTCTGACGCCTCACGGCGTACCGAGGGCGTCCGGCGCTGGGACGAGGCCTCGTGGATGCTCGCGAGCGCGCTCGAGCGCGGCATCGACGTGCGGGCAGAAGTTCTCGGGTCCCACGACGTCCGGAAAGCCCGCCTGCGCCATCACGGCCCGCGGCTGACTGAGCGCGCCGCAGAAGATCGTCGTCCGCCCGGATTCGGTCACGCGTCTGGCCACTTCTTCGAGGGCGTTGAGGCCCGTCGCGTCGATGGCCGTCATGTTGCGCAACCGGACGATCACGATCGGCGGCAGCGTGTCGAGGCTGTCCAGGATGCCGGCGACCTTGTCGGTCGAACCGAACAGGAACGGGCCGTGGATCCGGAAGATTGTCACGTAGGGCGGAATCGGCTTGTCCTGCAGGACGTGCTTCTGGCCCTCGACCAGGTACTCGCGCGTCACGCGTGAGACGGTCGTCGTGTGCGAGACGCGCCGGATGTAGAGCAGTGCCGCGAGCACCATGCCCACTTCGACCGCCACCGTGAGGTCCGCGAGCACGGTCAGCGTGAACGTGGCGGCCCAGACCGTCACGTCGGTTCGCGTCTGGCGCAGCAGTGACGGGATCTCGTGCCATTCGCCCATGCGCCAGGCCACGACGAAGAGGATCGCTGCGAGGACGGCCATGGGAATGCGGCCCGACAGTTCCGCGCCCACGAGCAGGATGAGGAGCAGCGTGATCGCGTGTACCATGCCGGCGACCGGCGTGCGCGCGCCCGACCGGACGTTCGTGGCGGTCCGCGCGAGCGCGCCCGTGGCCGGCAACCCGCCAACGAGCGGCGAGACGACGTTGGCGATGCCCTGGGCGACGAGCTCCACATTCGGATTGTGTCGATCGCCGGTCATGCGGTCGGCGACCACGGCCGACAGCAGCGACTCGATCGCGCCGAGCATGGCCACGGTGACGGCCGGCGAGAGCAGCGTGAGAATCAGCGCCGGCTCGAGCGCCGGTAACGTCACCGCGGGCAGGCCCGACGGCACGGCGCCGAATCGCGACGCGACCGTCTCGACCGGAAGCTCCAGTACCGCGGCCGCAATCGTCCCGGCGACGAGGGCCACGATCGTCCCGGGCAGCACGCGCACGTAGCGGTTGACCAGAACGATGGTGGCGAGCGACGCCGCGCCGAGCGCGAGCGGCCGCCGGCGTCACCGTATCGAGGTGCTGCGCGACGCCTGCCATCCGGCCGAGAAACTCGCCCGTGTTCTCGGCAACCTCCAGGCCGAGAAAGTCGCGGATCTGCGTGCTCGCGATGAGCACGGCGATGCCGTTGGTGAATCCGACGATTACCGGACGAGGAATGAACTTGACCGCGGTGCCCATGCCGGTGACGCCCAGCAGGATGAGCATCACGCCGGCCATCATCGTGCACATGAACAGGCCCGACAGCCCGTGCCGCGCCACGATGTCCGAGACCACGACGACGAACGCGCCGGTCGGTCCGCCGATCTGCACGAGCGAGCCGCCCAGCGCCGAGATGATGAGCCCCGTCACGATGGCGCAGTAGATGCCGGCCTGCGGCGAGAGCCCCGAGGCGATGGCAAACGCCATCGCGAGCGGCAGGGCGACCAGGCCCACCGTGATGCCTGCCGTCACGTCGTGTCGGAAATCGACGGGCGTGTAGTGCCGGAGCGCGATGACCGACTTCGGGAGCCAGGCGGAGAGGGCGGGAGACAGGCGCATGGGGCCCGGCCGAAGCCGGATGCTAAGCTCTGAGCGTAGCAGAACCAGACGTGGAACGCCGACCGTCGCTTCAGCCCGCCGCGCTCGTCCGCGCGTACAGCGCCGGCATCTTCCCGATGGCGCTCGATGACGGGCAGATTGGATGGTTCTCACCCGACCCGCGCGGCGTGCTGCCGCTCGACGCGTTCGTCGTGCCGGCCCGGCTCGCCCGGGTCGTTCGTCAGGGCCGTTTCGAGATCGCGTTCGACCGCGACTTCGCCGGCGTGATGCAGGCGTGTGCCGACCGGCCCGATGACGGCACCTGGATCAGTCCCGAGATCTTCGAGAGCTATCAGGCGCTTCACCGGCTGGGGCTCGCCCATTCGGTCGAGGCCTGGCAGGGCGGCCGGATCGTCGGCGGGCTCTACGGCGTGAGTCTCGGCGGGGCGTTCTTCGGCGAGTCGATGTTCCACCGCGTGACCGACGCGTCAAAGGTCGCACTCGTCGCCCTGGTCGAACGGCTCCGGGAGCGAGGCTTCGTCCTGCTCGACATCCAATGGGTCACGCCGCACCTTCGACAGTTCGGCGCGATCGAGATACCCCGCGAGGAGTACCTTCGCCGCCTCGAAGTGGCCATCGGCCGCGACTGTCGCTTTCTGTGACATGCTTCCGTGCGCCGATCGCGCTGCAGGCGTGACGACGAGGCGGACCATGAAGGGGCCGAGGTGGGTATGCCGGGTGTGACGGTTCGGGTTGGAGTGGCGCTGGTCGTCCTTGGAGTCGCTGGTTACCTCTCGAGCGGCATGGTCAGTCCCACCGCGCTCATTCCCGCAGCCTTCGGCGGCGTGCTCGCCGGGCTTGGCCTGGCCGCCAGGTCGGACGGGCACCGCCAGGCGATGATGCACTTTGCCATGCTCGTTGGCCTCATCGGCCTGCTTGGCGCCGCCGGCGGCGTGCTGCAGGTGCCCGCGCTCCTGTCCGGCACGGCCGAGCGGCCGGCGGCCGTCATCGCCCAGACGGTGATGGCGCTGCTGCTCGTCTGGTACCTCGTGCTCGGCGTGCGGTCGTTTCTCGAGGCACGGCGAGCGCGCTGAGTCGGTGCGGCCGCTCGCGCCGACGGGCCGCGGCCTCGCGCCCGGCGTCAGTGCACGGTGTAGGGTTCGCTCAGCGTGAAGGGGGCGATCTTCGCGTCGAACGACTCGCCGCCTTTGGTCACCATCTGGTAGGTCCCTTCCATCTTGCCGAACGAGGTCGCGAGCGGGCAGCCGGAGGTGTAGGTGAACGACTCGCCGGGCGCGAGCACGGGCTGCTGGCCCACGACGCCTGGGCCGCGCACTTCCTCAATCTGGCCCTTGGCGTCGGTGATAATCCAGTGGCGGGACATGAGCTGCACCGTCTCCGCGCCGGTGTTGGTGATCGTGATGGTATAGAGAAAGAACCACTGGTCGTCGGACGGCTGCGAGCGTTCCGGAGCGTACTCGGACATCACCGTTATGCGGACCCCGCGCGTCGTGGCCTCGGACGTGAACATGACGCCATCATGAACGATCGAACTGAAGAGGAGCAAGCGCCGGCCGGGCTCTGCGGATCGTGCCGGCACGCGCATCACTTCGAAAACGACCGGGGCCGCCGCTTCGTCCGCTGCGAGCGCGCCGCATCCGATCCGCGCTACCCACGCTTCCCGACGCTGCCGGTACCTTCCTGTGTGGGATACCGCGCCGCCGGGCAGCGCCCCGGCCAGTCGTGCCCGTGACGCCGGCTTGTCGTTCACGCAGGTGTTAGGGTCCTAACCGTGGAGGCAGTGGAGCCAATGGAGGTGGGTCCCGCTTCCAGGCTGTGCGGTCGCCGGGGCCCGCCCGGGGTCGCATGTGAGCCGACAAGTCGCCGACTCCAAGTGACCCAGCCACGGACGGCGACTCGTCGGCTCACATGCGACCCCGGGCGTGGCCAATGGCCCCGCGGGCTCCGCCCGCGGCCCCGGCGACCGCCTCACGTCGCTCAAGGCCGTATTCGGTGATGCCCCAGGCGTTTGCGCGCCCTCCACGGTGAGACGTTCGGCACCTCCACGCCCTCCATGCGCTCCACGGTGAGAACCCCCTACACCTCCACGCCCTCCACGCTCTCCACGGTGAGACCCGCTGCACCTCCACGCCCTCCATGCGCTCCACGGTGAGCCCCTGTGCACCTCCACGCCCTCCACGGTGCCAGTTCCATAGTCTCCACGGTGCCAGTAAGCTAGGACGCGATGCACACGATCGCTTCCGCCCGTCTCAAGCCCGGCGTCTCGGCCGAGTCGATTCCAGCGCCGACACCCTCGGCCACGCCCGGCGCCCTGCCGCTCGTGCGGGGCCGCGCCCTCGTCATCTGGGATCCGAAGGCCCCGCCGGGCACGAAGAAGCTCGACGCGATCGACACCGACCAGATCACGCCGGCGGCCGACTGCGTGTCGGAAAGCCTCGAGACGCTCGACGAGCGGTGGAAGGCGGGGTCGTTCCGCTACCTGATGCCGGACTTCCGGGAGCGCGTCCATCGCGGCGAGACGTTTCTCATCGCCGGTGACCGGTTTGCCATCGGATCCTCGCGCGAGATGAGCCCGGCGGGCCTCAAGGGTGTGGCCGAGGAGGTGGGCCTCGAGCTCGTGATCATCTGCGGGCAGAACATGGGCGACATCTTCCGCCGCAACGCCTTCAACCTCGGGCTGCACGTCGTGCAGTCGACCGACGCGGTGGCCGACGCCCGCGACGGCGACGAGTTCACGTTCGATCCGGCGTCGCGGGAGATCGTCAACGTCACGCAGGGACGGACGTATGCGCCTGTGCCGCTGGCGCCCAAGGAGGAGGAGATTCGGCAGAGCGGCGGCATCTTCGCGGTCGGGCGGCGCGAGTTCCCCGCATCGGTCGGGGCCACGCCCGTCGTCGACTGGGCCGACGAGGCCCTCGCGCGCGACATGACCACGACCGAGCAGATTGTCTGGGCCCACCGCGTGGACCGTGCGATCGGGCGGAGCGAGCTTCGGCCTGGCGCCACGCTGCGGGTGCTGGCCGACCTGCTGCCGGCCTCGGATGGCACCGCGCCGTTTGCGATCCACACGTTCAACCAGATCACCGGCGGCGCCACGATCGACCCTCGGCAGGCGGCCGTGGCCAACGACCACTTCGTGTTCACCGGCAAGGCCGAGGACGAGCGGCAGACCTCCATCGGCCGGGCCTTTGCGGCCCTGCACGGAATGGAAAAGCCGTACTACGCGACGCCCGGCGACGGCATCTTTCATTTCTACTTTCCGGAGCAGGGCCTCGTGCTGCCGGGGCAGTTCATTCCCGGGGCCGACTCGCACAGCCGGGCCTACGGGGCGTATGGCGCGGTCGGCATCGGTGTGGGTTCCACGACGCTCGGCTTCGGCTGGTCCACCGGCTACATCTACTTCACGCTGGCGCGGCCGCGCCGGGTGGCGTTCATTGGCCGCCTCAACCCGTGGGTGGGCGGCAAGGACATCGTGCTCGAGTTGCTCCGCCGATGGGGCGCGAAGCAGTCACAGGGCATGTCGGTGGAGTTCGTCGATCAGGGGCTGGCGCTCCCGATGGTGGCCCGCAACACCATTGCCAACATGATGGCCGAGGCCGAAGCGCAGAACGGCATCTTCGCGCCCGATGCGATCACCCTGGCCTGGTATCGAGCGAAGGGCATCACCGAGCTGCCATATCCGATGGTGCGGCCCGGCGCCAACGCCCGCTACGAAATCGACGAGGCGTTCGACCTGTCGGAGGTCGCCCCGATGATCGCGAAGCCGTTCAGCCCCGGGAACGCGTATCCGGCCGAAGAGGTGGCCCGCGAGCGACTCACGTTCGACAAGGCGCTCATCGGGTCGTGCACCAACGGCAGCTACGACGACCTGCTGCAGGCCGCACTCGTGCTCCGGGCCGCTCGCGCGCAGGGCCTGTCGAAAGCGGTCCGCGAGTTCAAGGTATTTCCGGGTTCGGGCGGCGTCGCCCGGCTCATCGAACGGCCCGACCAGCGGCTGGGCGGCGAGTCGATTGCGGAAGTCTTTCACACGGCCGGCGCCGTCATCAGGCGGTCGTGGTGCGGACCGTGTTTCGGCCAGGGTGAGGATGCGCTCTCGGCGGGCCAGCGCGCCATTACCTCGTTCAACAGGAACTGGCAGAATCGGATGGGCCTCGGCGGCGAAGGCTACCTGGCGAGCCCCTCGGTCGTGGCCGCCTCGGCGCTCCTCGGGTACATGGCCCCCCCGAGCGAGCTCGGGCTGGAATGGAAACCCGAGGAGTACGGCGTCTGAGCGCCTAGCGCCAGCGCCCAGCGCCCAGCGCCCAGCGCCCAGACCCCAGACCACATGTCCGAATCCCTGATCGCCCTCGCCACGCTCACGTTCCTCGAGATCGTCCTTGGCGTCGACAACGTCATCTTCATCTCGATTCTCTCGGGCAAGCTGCCCGTCGAAGCAGCGGAGGCTGGCCCGCAGGATCGGTCTCCTCGCGGCGATGGTGATGCGCCTCGTGCTGCTGGTGTTCATCGCCTGGATTGCCGGCCTGACCACGCCGCTCTTCTCGCTCTTCGAGCACGCGTTCTCGGGCCGGGATCTGATTCTGGCCGGGGGCGGGCTGTTCCTGCTCGCCAAGGCGACCTGGGAGATTCACGACAAGCTCGAGACCGACGAGGGCCACGCGTCCGGCCGCATCGCCGCCTCATTCGGAAGCGTCATCCTGCAGGTGATGCTGCTCGACATGGTGTTCTCGCTCGATTCGGTAATCACGGCCGTCGGCATGGCCGAAGAGCTCTGGGTGATGATCACGGCCGTCGTGCTCGCGGTCGTGGTCATGATGGCAGCCGCCGAGCCCATCAGCGAGTTCGTCGAGAAGCACCCGACCATCAAGATTCTGGCGTTGTCGTTCCTGCTGCTGATCGGCCTGTCGCTCATGGCCGATGGCCTGGGCACGCACATTCCGAAGGGCTATATTTACTTCGCGATGGGCTTCTCGGTGTTCGTGGAAATGATCAACATCCGGGTGCGCCGGAAAGCCGAGCCTGTGCACCTGCGGCGGCCGTACGAAACGTGAGGCGTATGATGAAGAACCCGTTCAGGATGGCGCCCGTTGCGCTGCTGTTCGTCGCTGGAGTGGCGGCGGCAGGCCCCGTGCTCCTCGCCCAGTCGGGCTATGTGCCTGAGCGCGTATTCGACAACGCGCGCGGGAGCTTCACGGACTTCGAGGCGATGCTCGTCGACCTCACCGGTGCCGATGTCGTGTTCGTGGGCGAGCAGCACGACGACCCGAACACCCACCGGCTCGAGCTCGCGGTGCTCGAGGGGCTGCTCCGGCGACGAGCCGAAGTGGTCCTTTCGCTCGAGATGTTCGAGCGCGATGTGCAGGAGTCGCTCGACCATTTCTCCATGGGGCACATGACAGAGGAGGAGTTCCTCGCCTCGGCACGGCCGTGGCCGCGCTATCGCACCGACTACAAGCCGCTGGTCGACCTGTCGATGGCGCACGGGTGGCCGATCGTCGCGGCAAACGTCCCACGCCGGCTGGCCTCAGAGGTGTCGAAGGCCGGTTTCGAGGCGCTCGAATCGACGTCGGATGATGACCGCCGCTGGTTTGCCGCCGATCGCGAATGCCCGACCGACGACGACTACTACAGACGCTTTGTCGAGGCGATGGGCGAACACCCGGCCGGAGGCTCCGAGGCCGACGCGGCGACGGTCCGGGACCAGGCCCGCAACTTCTACTACTCGCAATGCCTCAAGGACGAGACCATGGCCGAGTCGATTGCCGGCGCCTATCGAGCGGCTGCCGTGGGCGAGCGCCGGCCGGTCGTCGTGCACTTCAACGGCGCCTTCCACAGCGACTTCGGGCTCGGCACCGCGGCCCGCGTGAAGCGCCGGCTGCCGGAGCGGCGCGTCGTCGTCATCACCATGATGCCGGTCGAGGACATCGACGCGGCTATGCCCGAGCCCGACGATCGCCGGCGGGCCGACTACCTCGTCTACACGGTCCAGTAGAGTCCGTCGGCCCGACCGCCCCGGGCGTCTGGACCCCGGCTCGGGCCCGAGTTTGACGCCGGCAACCTAACAGCGCTAGTTTGCGTCTCAGCCACTGACGCGAACCGCGATGCCTCGAGTCTCATTGGGCGAATTCGAACACCAGGTCCTCCTGGCCATCCTCCACCTCGGCGGTCGCGCCCACAGCGCGCCGATTGTCACCGAAATGGAATCCCGTGCAGGTCGCGCAGTGGCACCGGCCGCTGTCTACATCGCGCTTCGGCGGCTCGAAGCGCGCGGTCTCGTGCGGTCCGCCAAGACCGAACCCGGACGGAAGGAGGGCGGCCGGGGCCGGCGCACGTTCATCGTGACGCCGGCCGCGCTCGACAAGCTCCGTGAGTCCCGCCGGGCGTTCGAGGCTTTCTGGGCCGGACTCGAGCCGCTTTTCCTGACGGCCACGTCGCCGCCACGGCCGGGGAAGAAGCGATGACCGGACCGCGGCCGCCCAGGCTCGCCGCGCGACTGCTCACGGCAGCGGTGCCGGAGGCCCTTGCCGACGACATCCTCGCCACGCTGGAGGACCTGTACGCCGTCAGGGTGTTTCAGCGCGGCGCGTTCCGCGCCGACCTGTGGTTCTGGTTCCACGCCTGCTGGTTTCCGCTCCGGTTGTGGCTGGAGGGAGATCTCGTGACTGTATCGGCACCCACCGAAAGGACGTCCGTCATGCTCTCACTCCGACAGGATCTCGGCCACGCGCTCCGGATGTATCGCGCCCGGCCGGGCTTCACGCTGGCCGCCGTGCTGAGCCTCGCCATCGCGATCGGATTCAACACCGCGATCTTCTCGGTGGTCGACGGCGTGCTGCTGCGGCCGGCTCCGCTCGCGGACTTCGACCGGCTCGCCGTCGTCTGGGAGACGGATCGGATGACCGGCACGCTGCGCGAGCCGGGTTCGGTGCCGGACTTCATCGACTACCGATCCACCGCGCAGTCGTTCGAGTCGCTGGGCGCGTTGATCGCGCATGAGGTGAACCTGACGATGCCCGACCGGGATCCGGAGCGGCTGGCCGGGCTGCTCGTGACCGCCGATCTGCTGCCGCTCGCCGGTATCCGGCCCGTGCTGGGCCGTCTCATCGACGAGGACGACGAACGTCTCGACCGGAAGGTCGTGGTAATCAGCGATTCGTTGTGGAGCCGGCTCTTCGCGCGCGACCCAGTGGTGCTGGAACGCACGATCTCGCTCGACGAGAACGCCTTCGCCGTCGTGGGCGTCGTGCCGGACACGACCGACTTTGGCGTTCTGCAGGTCCTGTCGGCCGCAGCCTACGGGCGCGGGTTTGCCGATCGCGGCACGCGAACCCGCGTGGACATCTGGGCGCCGCTCGTGCCGAATCCGGAAGAGCTGCCGCGGTCGACCCATCCGGCACTGATGATTGGCAAGCTCGCGAGAGGCGTGTCGCCCGGCGAAGCCCAGCACGAGATGGCGCGCCTGGCTGCGGATCTCGAGGCGGCCTACCCGAACGACAACGACGGGCGCGGCGTCAATGTGGAACCGATGTCGGACGTGGTGTTCGGGCCGGTGAGGCCGGCCTTCATCGCGCTCCTCGGCGCCGTTGGCCTCGTGCTGCTCGTGGCCTGCGCCAACGTCGTGAACCTCCTGCTCGCGCAGGGCGAAGCGCGGCGGCGCGAGGTGGCTATTCGTACGGCGCTCGGGGCTGGCCGGCTGCGCCTCGCGCGCCAGTTCCTGGCGGAGACCATGCTGCTGACCCTCGCGGCCGGAAGCCTCGGCGTGCTCATGGCGTACGCCGGTCTTGGCTGGCTCGTCAGCCTCGGGCCGGCCGACGTACCGCGGCTGGCGGCTGCGACGATCGACCTGCGCGTGCTCGCGACCGCGCTCGGTGTCTCGATGCTCATTGGACTGACGTTCGGCATCGTGCCGACGCTGCAGGCTGGCCGGTCCGAGTCGGGTTCATCGCTCGCCCTCGACGCGACGCGCGGTTCGACCGGCGGACGGCGGCGGGCGCGCGCCCGAGCGGCGCTCGTCGTCGCGGAGCTTGGCTTGGCGGTGATGCTCGTCATCGGTGCCGGACTGCTCGTCAAGAGCTTCGTCCGGCTCCAAGCCGTCGACACCGGCTTCGACGCGCGCGGCATCGTGAAGGCCGAGTACCAGCTGCCCGCGACCCGGTACCCGGCGGATTTCGCCGTGTGGCCCGATTTCAGGGAGCAGCACGCGTTCACGCGCGACATCATCGAGCGTGCAGGTCGGCTGCCCGGCGTGCTGTCGGTCGCCGTGGCCGGTAACCACCCCCTCGATCCGGGTGCCACCAACTCCTTCAACGTGGTCGGCCGCGAGTCCGAGGCGCGGGAGTGGCCGGAGATTTCGGTGCGCCGGGTCACGACCGGCTACTTTGCCACGGTGGGGCTCGAACTGGTCGACGGACGGCTGTTCACCGCGACCGACACGACCACGAGCGCGCCCGTCGTCGTGATCAACGAGGCGGCCCGGCAACGCTTCTTCAGGGACGAGAGCGGCGTCGGCCAGCAGATGAGATTCTGGGGCGCGACGCGTCGCATCGTCGGTGTCGTGGGCAACGAGAAGTTCCACGGACTGACGGCAGGCCCGCCCATCGCAGTCTACGCACCGCTCAGCCAGGCGCCGTCGGCCACCGGCGCCGGCGTCCTGCTGGTCCGGGCCGACGGCGATCCGTCGACCCTGCTCGCCGCCCTTCCGCGCGTCATCCGCGAGATCGACCCGATGCTCGCGGCGTTCGGCGTCGAGCAGCTCGACGACACGATGTCACGCTCGACCTCGGCGCGCCGGTTCACGATGACGCTGGTGCTGCTGTTCGCGCTCATGGCGCTCGGACTGGCCGCGCTCGGCGTGCACGGCGTGCTCAGCTACGCGGTGGCCCGGCGCACGCGCGAGATCGGCATCCGCATGGCGCTTGGTGCCCGTCCCGAACGCGTGCGGCGCCTGGTGGTGAGGCAGGCGTTGTTTCTGTCGGTAACCGGGCTGGTCCTCGGACTGGCCGGCGCGCTCGTGCTCTCGCGACTGTTCGCGTCACTGCTCTACGGCGTCGCACCCGACGACCCGTTCACCTACGCGCTTGTCGCGGTGATTCTGTTCGCCGTTGCCGGCCTGGCCAGCCTTCTGCCGGCACGGGCGGCTACACGCGTGGACCCGATCGCCGCGCTCCGGATGGAGTAGCGCTCCGCCCGTCAGACGTTACCGTCGTCCGAGCCTCCACGGCAGGTCCGCCACCGTGTAGGCCATCACGGCGATGGCGGCCGCATTGTCGGACATCTGCGTCGGCGTGATGCGGTCGATCGTATCGGCCGGCGTGTGGTGCACGAGGAAGTAGTCACCGTCGACGACGTGCGACATCATCGGGATGTTGGCGGCCGTGCCGGACGGGCCGATGTCGGCGCCGCCGCCCGAGGGCAGGATGGTCGATGCGCCGAGCCGGGCGACGAGGCCGGCGATGGTCGTCACGGTCTCCCGCGCCTCGTCCGGGCCGGTGAAGCCGAAGCCGGCCGGGTCGAAGACGCCGCCGTCCGATTCGAGGAGCAACACGTGCTGCCCGAGCTCGGCCATGTGGGCATCGCGATAGCCGGTGCCGCCGCGGCCGCCGTTCTCTTCGTTCGTGAAGAGGACCACGCGGACGGTCCGCCGAGGCCGGAGGCCGAGCGCCTTCATCAGGCGCACCGCCTCCCACGTCACGATGCAGCCGCCGGCGTCGTCGCTTGCGCCCGTGCCGGGATCCCACGAATCGAAGTGACAGCCGACGAGCACGATCTCGTCGGGCAGCTCCCGGCCGCGAAGCTCGCCGACCACGTTGTGTGACAACGCGTCGGGCTCGAAGTGCGCGTCCATCTGCAGCCGGACGCGGATGGGCACGCCGCGATCCTGAAGACGCTGGAACCGGTTTGCGTCCTCGGCCGGGATGGCGGCCGAGGCAATGCGCGGCGCGCCGTCTTCATAGACCGTCGAGCCGGTGTGCGGCGTTCGCAGGCCGGTCGGCCCGACCGAACGGAGCAGCATCGCCACGGCGCCGGCCGCCGCCGCACGCGATGGCCCGTCGCGCCGGTAGACGACGGTCTGTCCGTAGCTGGTGAACGGCACGTTGAAGAGCACGATGCGGCCGCGCGCGTCGGCCGCGCGGCGGTCGAGCTCGTCGAAGTCCTTCACCACGAGCACGTCGGCTTCGATCCCGCCGGCCGGCGTGCCGACGGAGTTGCCGAGGCCGAGGAGCGGCAGGGGCTGGCGCACCGGCTGGATGAGGTCGAGCGACTCGCGGCCCCGCACCCACTTCGGCACCATGACCGGTTCCTTGCGCACGTTCTCGAGCCCGTCGGCCGTCATCGTGCGCACGGCCCAGTCAATGGCCATCTCGAGGTTGTCCGATCCCGACAGGCGCGGCCCGTAGGTGTCGGTGAGCTCGGCCAGCCGGTTCCAGGCGAACGCGCTCGACTGCGACTCGGCAATCAGGCGGTCGGCGATCGGCCGGTAGGGAGCGAGCCAGTCAGGCTGACCCGATGCCACAAGCGACGCGCCGACGAGTGTCGCGCCAATCGCGATGAGACCAGACACACGTGACATCGACACCTCCTCAAATGTCCGCTTCCGACGGACCGCAAACAACCATGGAGACATGGAGGTCGTGGAGCAGCCTCACCGGCGGTCACCGTGAGACCGACGGGTCCGCCCGCGCGTCGACGAGCCGCTCCATTGCGGCGTGTCGGGCGGCTCGTCGACGCGCGGGCTTCGCCCGCGCCACGGTGACCGCCGGCGCCTTCAGTCACGTACCATGACTCTGCACCGTGCACTGCCTCCCGAGAATCACCGACCACAACTCCACTCCCTCCACTGCCTCCATGGTGCCTGTTCCTTCTCCTCGATGTCCTCCATGGTGATCCGTTCAGAGGGCTACACGGTGCCGACCTGAGTGGAGGTGGTTCATGGTCTGCACGGTGACGAGGATGGTGAAGTCCAGCTTCGTGCGCTCCTCCGGATATCTGAGGCGCAGCCCGAGCTCGTCTGCGCGCTGGATCATGTCTTCGATGACGCGGTCGATCGTGTACTGGTAGAGGCCGGTGAATTCGGCGACGAGCCGGCGTACGTCCCGGCGGATGCGGTGAATGAAACGCGAGGCCTTCGGATTGTGGGCGTACTCGGGACGATTGGAAAAGAGCCGTCGAAGGTCGCGGTCGGTGAAGTCCGGGTACTCGAGCCCGTAGTGCGCGCGCTTCTTCCGGTAGTGGCGGCCGAGCGTGGTGCGCAGCTGGCGCAGCGGCTCGACCGTCCGGCGCGTCGTCGTGCGCGGCGGCTGTCCGGCAATTTCGCGCATCAGGCCGTCCATGTATTCGAGCTTGCGAAGCGCGGTCGGCCAGTCGCGGTAGCGCTCGCGCCAGTCGACATCCGGCGTGAGCCACACCGCGAAGGTCTCCGCGAAGTCTTCGTCCGGGTGGCTCTGGGCGTACCAGGAGTCGAGATGGACGACGAAGCTCTTCGAGTACGGCTTGGGCAGGTAGAACTCGGGATACGGTGTCGACGGCCGTCCGAAGATGCGGATGCGCCTCCGCCGCCGGCGCAGCTCGTAGGCGTTGTCGAAGGCATGCCCGGCCTCGTGCCGGAGGATCTGCATGCACCACTCCTCGGTGCCGCCTTCGACCTCGAGCATCTGGGATTCTTCGAGCTTCATGAGCCGCGGATGAGCCAGGTAGAAGGGGATGGCCACGCCCGGCACGCCATCGGGCGTGAACCACTCGGCCGAGAGCCAGAAGTGGGGCTGGAAGGTGAGACCGCGCGCCGCGAGTTCGGCGTTCAGTTGGCTGACGCGGGCCTCGAGCCAGCTGCCGTCGATCGACAAGCCGAGATCGCACAGGCGGACGTCGAGCAGATCCGCCTCCGGCAGGTCGGGCCAATCGGTGCGATTGACCGGTTTCGAACGAGAGTGGATCGTGGTGCCGCTCGTGAGCGTCATATCCCCGCGAATCGTTTATGATAGGCGGCCATTGGCGGCATCACAACGCCCGGGTTCCTTTGAGGCAACGGCAGCGGGGAGGTCTCAATGTTCGAGCGTCGCATCTTGCTGAGTTCAGGACTCGTGCTGGTGTTGTCGGCGGGGCCCGTCTGGGCGCAGGCCGCGGCGGGGCCGGGGCCGGAAGGGGCCCGGGTGGGGAGCGGCGGTCCGGCCGCGCCCGCTCAGAATCCTCCCCAGAATCCGCCTCAGAACCCGCCGCCTCCGCCGCCGCCCCAGAACCCGCCGCCCGATCCGCAGGACCCGACCTACCGCGAGACGGTCGTGGTGTCGGCCTCGAAGACCGAGCAGCAGCTGGTCGACGCGCCGGCCACGATGACGATCATCGGGACCGGGCAGCTGACGGTGGCCCCGTCGGCCAGCTACGGGGACCTGCTGCGGAACGTGCCCGGGCTGAACATCACGCAGATTTCGGCGCGCGACATCAACATCGCCAGCCGCAGCGCGACGAGCTCGCTCTCGACGTCGCAGCTCTCGGTGGTGGATGGCCGCAGCCTGTACCTCGACTTCTTCGGGTTCACGATGTACGACTTCATGCCGTCGGATCCGAATGAGATCAAGCGGATCGAGGTGATTCGCGGACCGGCCTCGGCCGTGTGGGGCGCCAACGCGCTCACGGGCGTGATCAACGTCATCACCAAATCGCCCCGCGAGATGGCGGGCACGGGGGCGACGATCGGGTTCGGTTCCTTCGGGCGAGAGGTCGACGACGATGGCGCCTCGACCGGTGCGCTCTGGTTCCTGCGCGCCAGCCATGCGGCGGCGATCGACGACCGGTGGTCCTACAAGATCACGGCCGGCGGCTATTCGTCGGACGCGTTCGCTCGTCCGACCGGCGACATCCCGAACGGGACGGGCACGCCGTATCCGGCCTACCCGAACGCGGGGACCACCCAGCCCAAGCTCGACGTCCGCGTCGACTACGACTTCCCGGACTCGGTCCAGCGGCTGCAGTTCTCGGGCGGCGTCGGCGGGACCGACGGCGTGATGCACTCCGGCATCGGGCCTTTCGACGTCGACAGCGGAACGGTCCTGGGCTACTGGAAGGTCAACTACGCCCGGAACGCGTTCCGGCTGCAGGCCTTCATGAACGTCCTGAACGGTCGCGCGCGCAACTTCCTCGCCGTTGATGAGGCCGGACAGCCCATCGACTTCGACTTCGACACCAAGACGTTCGACGTCGAGCTCGGCGACACGCGTCTCGTCGGCGGCAAGAACGTCATCACCTACGGCGGCAACCTGCGCTTCAACCGCTTCAACCTGACGATTGCGCCGGGTGAAGACTCGCGCACCGAGGGCGGCGCCTACATTCAGGACGAGTGGTTGCTGAACGACTACGTCCACATCTCGGCTGGCGCCCGCGTCGACAAGTTCAGCTCGATCGACAACGCCGTGTTTTCGCCGCGCGTCGCCGCCGTGTTCAAGCCGACCGTCGACCAGTCGCTGCGTGTGTCGTACAACCGCGCCTTCCGCGCGCCGTCGGCTGCCAACAACAGCCTCGACCTGACGATCGGCACGCCACTACCGCTCAGTCTGCTCGGCCTTCCGCTGCCGCCGCCGCTCGCCGGCAGCACCTTCTACGTGCCGACTGACGCCCGTGGCAACCTCGACCTGGTGGAAGAGCACATCGACGCGTTCGAGGTCGCCTATACGGGCAACCTGGGCAACCGCGCCACGGTGTCGGCTGCCTGGTACTACTCGAAGTGGGTCGACCAGATCTTCTTCACGGAGACGGGCGAGTGGGGGCCGTTCACGCCGCCGCCCGGATGGCCGCTGCCCACCATCGTCTGGGCAGGCCTGTATGCCAACGGCATCCGCTTCCCGAGCGAGTACACCTACCTCAACCTGGGCAAGGTGCGCGACACGGGCATCGAGCTCGGCATCGACGGCGCGCTCAACGAGAACTGGAGCGCGTTTGCGAACTACGCGTTTCGGGCGGATCCGGTGCCCGAATTTCCGGGCCTGACCGAGGAAGAGGCGCTCGAGGAAATCAACCAGCCGCCGCAGCACCTCTTCAACGTGGGCGTCTCGTACCTCTCGTCCACGTGGTACGGCACGTTCAACGTGAACCGCACGTCCGACGCGTTCTGGCAGGACGTGCTGGACGCCCGCTACCACGGGCCGACCGAGGCCTTCACGCTCGTCAACGCCACGATCGGCCGCAAGTGGCAGAACGGCCGGTACTCGACCGCGCTCAAGGTGACCAACCTCCTGAACCAGCAGATCCAGCAGCACGTCTTCGGCGACATCATGAAGCTACAGGTCGTCGGCGAACTGGGTGTGTGGGTGGGGCGGTAAGGCGACGGACGTGCGGGGAGTCGAGGGTGCGGAGGCGCGGGGGTGCTGAAGGTCCGCGCCGCCTTGTGTGTCGCGCTCGCGACCGCGCTCCTCGCGCTGCATTCCGGGGCTCAAAGCCAGGCGCCCGCCGCGCTTGTTTCGGCCCTCGCCGAGCTCGACCGTGACCTGGCCACCGAGTTCTCAGCCGATGGCGTCGGCGGAGCGTCAATCGGCGTCGTCGTCGGCGCCGACCTCGTCTGGACCCGCAACTTCGGCGTGGCCGACGCCGAGACGAAGCGCCCGGTCACGAGCGATTCGGCTTATCGCATCGGGTCCATCACGAAGCAGTTCACCGCACTTGCCCTGCTGCAGGCCGTCCAGGACGGACGGATGCGCCTGACCGATCCGCTCGAGAAATACGTTCCCGAGGCACGCCTCCTGCGTGATGCACGCCCCGGCACGCCGCCCGTTACGCTCCTGCAGGTGGCAACGATGATGGCCGGTATCGCACGCGAGCCCGACTGCGACGGCCCGCTCGACGGCCCGGTCGGCCGCTGGCAGCAGAAGCTCCTCGAGTGCATGGCCGGCACGGCCTACGCGAGCGAGCCGGGCACGGAATACCTTTACTCGAACATCGGCTACGCGATGCTGGGCCTGGCCGTCGAGCGCGCCGTTCTTCAGCCGTTCACGTCGTTCGTGGCCGAGCGCACGTTCGGGCCGCTCGGCATGTCGCGCACGGCGTTCGAGCCGACCGAGGCGGTGCGCCGCGATCTGGCCCGCGGCTACACCCGGCGTGGCCGCGACGGGCCGTACTCGTCGACCGTCCCTGATGCCGAGCTCGACGGACGCGGCTACAAGGTGCCGAACGGCGCCCTCCTGAGCAGCGTCAACGACATGGCGAAGTTCCTCTCCTGGGAGCTGGGACACGGCTCGGACGACGTGCTCGACCGGGCCGTGCAGCAGTCCAATTACCGCCGTGTCTATTCGGCCACAGCGGGCCGCGGTGAGCTCACGCTCGCATCGGGCTACGGCATCGGGTTCCAGGCCCAGCGTCACGGCGATGTCGTCCTCCTCGGTCACGGCGGATCCACGGCCGGCTATCACGCCTCGGCGCTGGTGCACCGCGAGAGCCAACTCGGCGTCGTGGTCCTCCGCAACTGCGATTCGTGCAGCTTCGACGCCGGTCCGGTGGCCTCCCGGATTCTGCGGCGACTGGTTGCGCAGGCTGGCAGCTAGCGCTTTCCGAGACGGACAACCGTGGAGTTCGTGGAGACATGGAGGGGGGCTCGCGTCCTGCCCGGTCCTGCGGTCACCGTGGCCGCGGGCGAAGCCCGCGCCGCCTGACGGCGGGGTTGGGTCCGACCAGACACCGACGAGCCGCCTGTCGAGGCGGCCACTCTGCACCGGAGCCGGCGGCTCGTCTGTGTCCGGTCGGACCCAACCCCGCCACGGTGACCGCTCACCTGTCAACTGGTGAACACTCCACGCTCCTGGTGCTTTCCGCGGTCGGCTCACGTCAAGATCTCCACGCCCTCCATGATCTCCACGGTGTGTCCATCCCAGGATCTCCACGCCCTCCATGATCTCCACGGTGCGTCCATCCCAAGATCTCCACGTTCTCCATGATCTCCACGGTGCGTCCATCCCAGGATCTCCACGCCCTCCACGATCTCCACGGTCATCGTTCGGATTTCCTGCGCTCCACGGTCTGTCGTATCCTCAAGGGTGCAGCGCGTCTCCATGAGTGAACCCGAGAAGACCGACGAGAAGACCACGCCCAAGAAGAAGATCCGCTGGTCGGCTGCCTGGGCGCAGGCGCGCGAGCTGCTGTGGGCGAGCCGCTGGCGGCTGGGTTTCGGCCTGTTCCTCATGCTCGTGAGCCGGCTCGCGGGCCTCGTGCCGCCGCTCCTGTCGAAGGCGCTCATCGACGACGTCGGCGGACAGGGCCGTGTCGAGCTCCTGCCGCAGCTGGCGCTCGCCGCCGGGGCCGCCACGGTCGTCCAGGCCGTGACGTCGTTCGGGCTGTCGCAGATCCTCGGCGTCGCCGCGCAGAAGGCCATCACCGACATGCGCCGGCAGGTGGCGGAGCACGTGATGCGGCTGCCGGTCCGGTACTTCGACTCGACGCAGACGGGCGTCCTCATCGCGCGCGTCATGAACGACGCCGACGGCATTCGCAACCTCGTCGGCACCGGCCTCGTGCAGTTGACCGGCAGCATCGTCACCGCCATCTTCTCGCTCGGGATTCTGATCTGGCTCAACTGGCAGCTGACGGTGGCCACGATTCTGGTGCTCGCGGTCTTCGGCGGGGCGATGAGCTACGCCTTCAAGACGCTGCGGCCGCTCTTCCGCGAGCGGGGCAAGATCTACGCCGACGTCACGGGCCGCCTCAACCAGGCGCTCGCCGGCGTCCGCGTCGTCAAGACGTATACGGCCGAGCGACGCGAAGACCTGGTGTTCGCCAAGGGCGCCCATCGGCTGCTGCGCAACGTGGCGAAGTCGATGACGGGCGTCTCGGCCACGACGGCCTTCTCCAACGTGGTCATCGGTGCCATCGCCGTGGTGATGATCGTCTTCGGCGGGCGTGCGATCGCGGCGGGCACGATGACCGGCGGCGAGCTCGTCCAGTACATGCTGTTCACGGGGTTGATGGCCATGCCCATCGTGCAGATCGCGTCGATCGGGACGCAGCTCACCGAGGCGTTTGCCGGCCTCGACCGCATCCAGGAGATTCTGTCCACCGCGCGCGAGGACGCCGGCGACGAGGCACGCGGCGCGGTGGACGAGCTCGAGGGCGACATCGAGTTCGAGCACGTGTGGTTCGAATACAACCCCGGCGTGCCCGTGCTCAAGGACATCTCGTTCCACGCGAAACCCGGGACGACCACCGCGCTCGTCGGTTCGTCCGGATCGGGCAAGAGCACGCTCATCAGCCTGGTCATGGCGTTCAATCGGCCGACCAGGGGCACGATTCGGGTCGACGGCCGTGACCTCCTCGACCTTCGGCTGGCCGACTATCGCCGCCACCTCGGCGTCGTGCTGCAGGACAACTTCCTCTTCGACGGCACCGTGGCGGAGAACATCGCCTACGGCACGCCGCACGCCTCGCTCGAGGCCATCGAGGCGGCCAGTCGCCTCGCGCACGCCGACGAGTTCGTCCGTGACTTCGAGAAGAAGTACGACACGGTGGTGGGGGAGCGCGGCGTGCGCCTCTCGGGCGGGCAGCGGCAGCGCGTGGCGATCGCCCGCGCCGTGCTCGCCGACCCCACCGTGCTCCTGCTCGACGAGGCCACCTCCAGCCTCGACAGCGAGAGCGAGTCGCTGATCCAGGACGGCCTCCGGACCCTGCGGAAGGGCCGGACGACGTTCGTCATCGCGCATCGGCTGTCGACCATCCGAAGCGCTGATCAGATTCTGGTGCTCGAAGGCGGCGACATCGTGGAGCGGGGCACCCACCAGGAGCTCTACGCGCTCGGCGGGCGCTACCGACAGCTGCACGACAAGCAGTACAGCTTCGAGTACGACCGCTTCATCAATCCTGGCGAGGACTTCACGCCGGAGCCGCCGAAGCCTGTGCCGGTGCCGACGCCAGGCCGCGACCGGTTGTAGGGAGCACGCGCCGTGCGGGAGTCCGTTCACGTCGGTCGGCTCGCGTCGTAAGATGTCCACATGACGCGCGACGAAGCCATCGCCTCCATTTCAGCCAGCCTGGCGCGCATGCAGGACGAACTGCAGCGTGCCCGGGCCGCTCTCTCCACACTTCAGGGCGGAGACGCCAGTCTTCCTGCCGGCGCGGGCGTGATGGTGCGGCTGCGGATCGTCGAGATGCTGCCGCCTTTCGAAGGCGTCTCGAAACGCACCGGCAAGCCGTTCACGAAGTTCAAGGCCAAGGCGTCCGACGGCCAGGTGTACGAGACGTTCTCCGAGTCGATCAACGAGACACTCGTCGCCGCGCTGGAAGACGGCGGCGAGGTCGAGCTCGGCTACACCGAGTCGCGCTTCGGCCGCGACCTCATGACCGCGACACGCGTGGACGCCTCGACCGATGGCGTCCCGCTGCCCGACGACGACGAGCTGCCGTTCTGAGTCGCCGAGGCTCCGTGAGGCGCATGGGAAAGAGACGCTGGGTCGCCGGTGTCGTCATCGGGGCCATTGCCGGGGTGTCGACGCCGGCGACCGGGCAGGGGCCCGTCTTTCGATCCGCCGTCGACCTCGTGACGGTGGATGCCACCGTCGTCGACGGGCAGGGGAACCCCGTGGCGGGTCTCCGGCCGGGCGACTTCGAGCTGAAGGTGGACGGCAAGCCGAGGCCGGTCGTGTCGCTGGAGTTCGTGTCGCGCGACCGCGGCGCCGTGGCGCCCCTTCCGATTGTGGGCGAGGCGAGCTCCAACGCGCGGGCGGCCAGCGGGCGCCTCGTGCTGGTCGCCGTCGACCGGGCCAACATCTCCCGGCTCGGTGGACGCCCGGCGCTCAGCGCCGCGGAGCGCTTCATCGACACGCTCGGTCCGTTCGATCGCGTGGCGGTCGCCTCGGTCGACGACTCCGGTGACATCGAGTTCAGCACGGACCGCGTGCGTGCGAAGCAGCAGCTCGGCACGATGACCGGTGCTGCGCTCTCCAACGTCATTCAGCCCACCTTCAACCTCGGGCTTGCCGAAGCCCTGATGATTGGTGACGGCAACAAGGCACGCCTCGACATCGCCGCGCGCCGCGAGTGCGGCGTGTCGCTCGGCGCGGTCAATCGCCAGGCGGAAGGCCGGAACCCGTGCCCCACCCAGCTCGAGCAGGACGCGCGCATGCTGTCGCAGCAGGTCAGGACCGACGCCGTTCGCTCGATCAACGGCCTCATCGACCTGCTTCGACGCCTCGAGACGATCGACGGTCCCAAGACCCTGGTCCTGCTTTCGGAGGGGCTCGTCGCCGAACCCAGGGAGGTCGACCTGACGCCGCTCGCCGTGGCCGCGCAGGCGGCGCGTGCGAGCATCTACGTTCTGCAGATCGACGCGCCGATGTTCGAGGCGTCCACTGACCGGATCAGTCCGACGTTGACCGAGGACGCGCAAGTGAAGACCGACGGGCTCACCTGGCTGGCCGGCATCACGGGCGGCGCGTTCTTCCGTCTGGCCGGCAGCTCCCCGACGCCATTCACGCGCATTCTCCGGGAGATGTCGGGTTATTACCTGCTTGCGTTCGAGGCCAACGACGCGGATCGGGATGGCCGGCCCCACCGGATCGCAATCTCGGTCAATCAGGATGCGACCGTCCGATTCCGGGAGGGATTCCGGCTCGATCCGACGGTGTCGACGGCGAGCGCGCGGTCGCAGCGGATGGTCGATCTGCTTCGCTCGCCTGCCGTGGCATCGGAGCTGCCGCTGCGGGCAGCCACCTACTCCTTCTACGACCCGGCGGCCGCCAAAATCAGTGTCGTGCTGGCCATCGAGGCGGACCTCCCGGCAGATGCGCCGTCGGGCGCGCTGTTCGGGTACGTGCTCCTCGACGGGAAGGGCACGATCGCGGCCAGCCAGGCCTGGGAGGCTCCGTCAGCGCGGATCACGACCACGACCGTTGTCGATCCGGGCGTGTACACGTTGAAGGTGGCGGCCATCGATCGGCTCGGACGTGCCGGCAGCGTGCCCAGGGCCGTGCTGGCCGGCATTTCCGATTCGGCGCTGCCCTCGAGTGAGCTCATGATCGCCCGCGTGCCCGCCGACGGCCGGTCGCCGCTCGATCCGGTTCTCGACAGCACTCGCGACCGACGCGTGCTCGCCTATCTCGAGCTGTACCCGGAACCCGGCCGCTCGTTGGCGGCGGTCGACGTCACGATCACGGTCCGTCAGGCCGACCGCCCGGAGCTGCACCTGTCGATGCCTGCCGCCATTTCGACGGGCGGCGACGGACGCGCCGTCGCCCGGGCCGTGCTTCCGGTCGAGCATCTCGCACCTGGCCGCTACCTCGTCCGGGCGTCGGTCACCGACGCCGGCCGGGCACTGGGCTTCGTGGAACGGACGTTTGGCGTCGAGGGGCCGGCCCGGAGGTGACCATCCGGTTGCAGGCAGAGTCGTGGGGCGCGTCCCCGGGGTAGTTCATGCACAGAATTCTCACCTTGAACAGCATCTCGCCGGCGGGTCTGGCACGCCTTCCGCGAGAGACGTACGAGATTGGTCCGGACGTCCGGCACCCGGATGCGATTCTGCTGCGGTCGTTCAACATGCACGACCTCCCGATTGCCGACAGCCTGAAGGCGGTCGGGCGTGCCGGGGCCGGGGTCAACAACATTCCGATCGAGCGGATGTCGGCGCGAGGCATCCCGGTCTTCAACGCACCGGGCGCCAATGCCAATGCGGTGAAGGAGCTGGTCGTGGCCGGCATGCTGCTGGCGTGCCGCAACCTGTGCGAGGCCTGGGACTTCACCCGGCAGCTCGACGGCAGTGACGCGGAGATTGCGAGGCAGGTCGAGGACGGGAAGAAACGCTTTGCCGGGTTCGAGCTGCCCGGGCGCACGCTCGGGGTCATCGGCCTCGGCGCCGTTGGCCGGTCGGTGGCCAACGCCTCCGTCGCGCTCGGCATGAACGTCGTCGGGTTCGATCCCGGCATCACGGTGGAGGGAGCCTGGCAGCTGTCGTCGGCGGTCGAGCAGGCCGCCAGCTTCGACGCCCTCCTTGGCCGGGCCGACATCGTCACGTTTCACGTCCCGCTGGTGGATGCCACCCGGAAGATGCTGAGTGCCGAGCGCGTGGGACGGATGAAGCGCGATGCCGTGATCCTCAATTTCTCGCGAAGCGGCATCGTGGACGACGAGGCCGTGCTGGAAGCGATCCGGGCCAGCAGGATCCGCGCGTATGTGACCGACTTTCCGAGCAGCCTGCTCAGGAACCACGATCGCGTCATCACCTTGCCGCACCTGGGAGCCTCGACGAAGGAGGCCGAGGACAACTGCGCCGTCATGGTAGCCGACGAGGTGCGCGACTTTCTCGAGCGCGGCAACGTCGCCAACTCCGTGAATTTTCCGACCGCGCTGCTGGACCGGGGAGAGGGCTACCGGGTGACCGTGGTCAACAGCAACGTGCCGAACATGGTGGGACAGATCTCGTCGGCGATGGCGCGTCGCGGGCTCAACATTCTCGACATGCTGAACAAGTCGCGCGGCGAGCTCGCCTACACGATCATCGATGTCGACCAGCCCGTCGCCGAGGACCTCGTGCAGGAGATCGGCGCCATCGACGGCGTGCGGGCCGTACGCGCGCTCGAGCCCTGATCAGCGCCCAGCGCCCAGCGCCGAGTATGATGAAGGGTCGCTATGGCTGATTTCATCTACACCATGAAGGGGTTGGGCAAGACCTATCCGCCCGACACGGTCGTTTTTCAGGACATCTGGCTGTCGTTTCTCTACGGCGCGAAGATCGGCGTGATCGGCGCGAATGGCGCGGGCAAGTCGACGCTCCTCAAGATCATGGCCGGCCTCGAGGAGAGCTACCAGGGAGAGGCCGTGCTCTCGGCGGGGTACACGGTGGGCTACCTGCCGCAGGAGCCGACGCTCGACCCGACGAAGAACGTCCTCGGCAACGTGGAGGTCGGCGTGGCTCCGGTGCGCGCGTTGCTCACCAGGTTCGACGACATCAACGGGCGATTCGCCGAGGAACTCGCGGCCGGGGAGATGGACAAGCTGCTCGAGGAGCAGGCCAAGGTGCAGGACGCGATCGAGGCGGCCGGCGCCTGGGATCTCGACGCGCGGCTCGAGCAGGCCATGGACGCGCTGCGCCTGCCGCCGGCCGACGCCGACGTCGCGACGCTTTCGGGCGGCGAGCGTCGGCGTGTGGCGCTCTGCCAGCTGCTCCTGCGGTCGCCCGATCTGCTGCTGCTCGACGAGCCCACGAACCATCTCGACGCCGAGTCGGTGGCCTGGCTCGAGCACTTCCTGCAGGCGTATCCGGGCACGGTGGTCGCCATCACGCACGATCGCTACTTCCTCGACAACGTCGCGGGGTGGATTCTCGAGCTCGATCGCACGCGCGCCTATCCATGGGAAGGCAACTACTCGGGCTGGCTCGAGCAGAAGCAGCAGCGGCTGGCCGCCGAAGAGAAGCAGGAAAGCAAGCGCCAGCGCACGCTGCAGCACGAGCTCGAGTGGATCCGGATGTCGCCGCGGGCCCGTCAGGCCAAGGGCAAGGCCCGGCTCAACGCCTACGAGCAGATGCTCAGTGAGGACGCGGCACAGAAGATCGACCGCGTCGAGATCTACATCCCGCCCGGTCCGCGGCTCGGCGATGTCGTGGTGGAGGCACGGGGCGTCAGGAAGGGCTACGGCGAGCTGCTGCTCATCGACGACATGAACTTCACGCTGCCGCGCGGCGGTATCGTCGGCGTCATCGGGCCGAACGGCGCGGGCAAGACCACGCTCTTCCGGATGCTCGTCGGGCAGGAGCAGCCCGATGCCGGCACGCTGCGCCTGGGCGACACGGTCGAGATCGGCTATGTCGACCAGTCGCGCGAGGCCCTGTCGGCCGACAAGACCGTGTGGGAGGAAATCTCCGGCGGCGAGGACGAGATCCAGCTCGGCAAGCGTGCGGTGCCGTCGCGCGCCTACGTGTCGTGGTTCAACTTCAAGGGGCGCGACCAGCAGCAGAAGGTCGGCTCGCTCTCGGGCGGGCAGCGCAACCGGCTGCACCTGGCCAAGCTCCTGCAGAAGGGCTGCAACCTGCTGCTCCTCGACGAGCCCACGAACGACCTCGACGTGGACACGCTCCGCGCGCTCGAGGACGCGCTCCTCGACTTTGCCGGCTGCGCGGTCGTGATCTCGCATGACCGCTGGTTCCTCGATCGCATCGCCACGCACATTCTGGCGTTCGAGGGCGACAGTCACGTGGAGTGGTTCGAGGGCAACTACGAGGACTACGAGGCAGACCGCAAACGACGGCTGGGCGCCGACGCCGACCAGCCGCACCGGATCAAGTTCAGGAAGCTGACACGGTGACGATGGCACCTGTCCGATGGAGGGGCGGGCTTCAGCCCGCCCGGGCGCGTGGCCGGCTGAAGCCGGCCGCTCCGTCGGCCTGTGTCCTCCTGTTTTCGTTGGCCGCGCTTGCGACGTCCTGCGCCGGTGGTGAGCCGGTCCGCTTCCTCTCGATCGCGACCGGCGGCACCGGGGGCGTCTACTATCCGTACGGCGGCGCGCTCGCCCAACTCGTCACCGACAACGTGCCGGGCGTGCAGGCCACGGCGGAAGTGACGGGGGCGTCGGTCGACAACCTCAAGCTCCTGCAGCTTGGACGGGTTGATCTGGCGTTCACGCTGGCCGACACGCTTGCCGAGGCCGTTCAGGGCACCGGTGCCTTCGCCGAGACCGGCGCCGTCGGGTCGGCGCGCACGCTCGCCGTCCTCTACACGAACTACACCCACGTCGTCGTGGCAAGCGGGAGCGGGATCACGCGGGTGGCGGATCTCGGCGGGCGCGTCGTGTCCGTCGGTTCGCCTGGCAGCGGCACCGAGCTTGTCGCCGAGCGCGTGCTCGGCGCCGCCGGCCTCGACCCGCGCCGCGACATCACACGCCATGCCCTGGGCGTCACCGAGTCGGTGGGCGCGCTCAAGGACGGCAAGCTCGACGCGTTCTTCTGGAGCGGCGGAGTGCCGACGCCAGCCATTCAGGACCTGGCCGCCACGCCGGGCATGTCGATCCGGTTCCTGCCCCAGGACGACCTCGTCCCGTTCCTGCAGCGTGACTTCGGGCCCCGACTCTATCGCCCAGCCGTCATTCCGGCGGGCGTCTACCGGGGCATCGACACGGAGACCGGCGTCGTGGGCGTCGTCAACGTGCTCGTCGGATCGTCAGCCCTCGACGACGAGACGGTGTATGCGATCGTCAAGGTGCTGTTCGAGCGGAAGGACGCGCTCGTCGCCGCCCATCCCGAGGCCCGGCACCTCGAGATTCCAGGCCCGGACGAGAGCGTCCCTGCGCCGTTTCATCCCGGCGCGATCCGGTACTACCGAGAACACGGCTGGCAGTAGATTCTTCCGGGATTCGCAGGTCGCCAGGAGTTCCGGCGCAACGGCGGTGCTAGCATGGTCATCCGGGCCGCTGTGGAAGACCGGCGCCAGCCGTCCGGGTGGAGGACGCGGTGCGGACTCGGGTTCTGGCCTTCGTCATGGCGGGCGGTCGGGGTGAACGGCTCGATCCGCTGACCCGGTACCGCACCAAGCCGGCGGTGCCCTTCGGCGGGCGCTACCGGCTCGTCGACTTCGTGCTCAGCAACCTCGTCAACTCCGACATCACGGCGATCAACGTTCTCACCCAGTACAAGGCGCAGTCGGTGCTCGAGCACGTCCAGTACGCCTGGGCGCATCGCGTGGTCGGACGCGACAGTTACGTCACCGTGGTTCCCGCCCAGATGCAGATGGGCGACAGCTGGTACCAGGGCACGGCTGACGCCGTCTACCAGAATCTGAACCGCCTGCATCAGTACCGGCCCGATGTCGTGGCGGTGTTCGGGGCCGATCACGTCTACAAGATGAACGTCCGCCAGATGCTCGAAGGCCATCTGGCCTCTGGCGCCAGCCTGACCATCGCCTGCCTGCGGGTGCCAAGGGCGGAAGCCTCGGCCTTTGGCGTCGCCGACGCGGACGCCTCCGGGCGCATTCTCGGGTTCATCGAGAAGCCGTCGGACCCGCCTGGTCTTCCAGACGATCCGGACGCGTCGTTCGTGTCGATGGGCAATTACCTGTTCAATGCGGACGCTCTGGTAGAGGCGCTCGACGCCGACACGGCCACCGCGGACTCCACGCATGACTTCGGCCGCGACATCATCCCGAGGCTCGTCGAGGTCGGCGGTGTGTTCGCGCACGACTTCAGCCAGAACGTCATTCCGGGATCGCGGAACAAGATCGAGCGGGGCTACTGGCGCGACGTCGGGACGATCGAGTCCTACTACGAGGCGAACCTGGATCTGAAGAACGTCACGCCGCAGCTCAATCTCTACAACCGCGAGTGGCCGATCCACTCGGCGACGTTCGACGACCCGCCTGCCAAGTTCGTGTTCGACGAGCCGGGCCGGCGCGGGGAGGTGCTGCAATCGGTGCTGTCGGCCGGCTGCATCGTCGCCGGCGGTTATGCCAAGGACTGCGTGTTCGGCCGCAACGTCGTCCTCCACGCAGGGGCGGAAGTGCGCGAGTCGATCCTCATGGACAACGTCGAGATCGGCAGCAATGCCAGAGTGCAGCGGGCCATCATCGACAAGAACGTCGTCGTCGAGTCCGGGGACGCCATCGGGTTCGATCCGGACCGCGACGGCAGGCGGGGCGTCATCTCGGACACGGGCATTGTCGTCATCCCCAAGCAGACCACCGCCTTCGATTTCTCCGATCGAGCCTGATAGGCTCGCCCGCGTAGGGCGGACTGCACTTCAGTCCGCCCGACCTATTGCCGAAGGGCCTGGATGGGATCCTGCCTGAGCGCCCGCCGTGCGGGAATGTAGCTCGCGATGGTCGCCACCGAGATCAGCGTCACCGCCACGGTGGCGTACGTGGCCGGGTCAGAGGGCTCGACGCCGAAGAGCAGGCTCGAGATGGCAAACGCGAGGCCAAGACCGCCGACGAGGCCGAGTGCGACGCCGACGGCCGCGAGCGCCACGCCCTGAGAGACCACCTGCCGCACGACGTCGAATGCCCGCGCGCCGAGCGCGAGCCGCACCGCGAACTCCTGCCTGCGCTGCGCGACCGAATACGACATCAATCCGTAGAGGCCACCGGTCGCGAGCACGAACGCGAGCAGCGCAAACGACGCGAACATGCCCTGCAGCAGCCGGTCGCTCGCCAGGAGTTCCCGAAACGCCTGGTCCATCGACTTCACGTCGAAGACCGCCTGATCCGGATCGAGCGCGCGGACCTCGCTGCGAACCACCTCGGCGAGTGTTGCCGGGTCCACGGTGGTACGCATGGCGACGGAAAGGGCCCGGCTGGGATGCTGGGCAAACGGCACGTACAAAGCCGGGTCGAAGTCCTCGGTGAGCTCCTGCCGGTTGAACACGTCGTCGACGACGCCGACGATTTCCAGCCAGGCGCCCGACGCGGGCATCGCGATGCGGCGTCCGATCGGATCGTCATCCGGCCAGTAGCGGCGGGCGGTCTCGGCGCTCACGAGCGCGACGGCAGGGCTGTCCGACCGGTCGGCGTCGGTGAAGGACCGACCGGCGACGAGCAGCACGTCGAACGTACTGAAGTAATCCGGACTGGCGACCGTCTGGATGGCCCACGGCCGGTCAGTGGGGTTCGGTACCGGCCGTCCCTCGATGGTGAAATTCGTCGTCGGCGGCTGGCCAAAGATCGGCAGCGCGCTGGTGGCGGCCACGCGCGCCACGCCTGGCAGACGACTCAGTCGGTCGAGCAGGGCGGCGACGAACTGCTGGGCGGAGGCGTCGTCACCGTAGCGTGGGCCGTCGAGCTCGATCTGCAGGGTCAGCACATTGGCTGGATTGAAGCCGATGTCGAGCCTCGACTGCGCCCTGGCCACCTGGATGACGAGGGTCGAGAGCACGAGGAGCGTCGCCGCGAGCGACAGCTGCGCCACCACGAGCGCGTTGCGGCTGCGGCGGCCCCGGCGGCCTCCGCTCGTGCGTCCGGCCCCTTCGCCAATCGCCTGACTCAGGTTCATGCGTGCGGCCGAGAGCGCCGGCAGCAGGCTGAAGATGAGCGGCGTGACGACCGACAGCACGGCCACGAAGACCAGCACGCGATGGTCGATCTCAATCTGCTTGAAGAACGGCTCGTAGCTCACGGCCTTGATGATCCGCAGACCGCCGGTGGCCACGGCCAACCCGATCGTGCCGCCGACGAGGCCGAGGAGCAGGCTTTCGGCCAGCAACTGCCGAACGAGCCGCGAGCGTCCGGCGCCGATGGCGGCCCGGACCGCGAGCTCCTTTCGCCGGGCGACCGCCCGGGCCAGCATGAGATTGGCGATGTTGGCGCAGGCGATGACGAGCACGAACGTCACCACGAGTCCCAGCAGGCTCAGGATGACCCACGTGTTGCTCCCGGTCATCGACTCGAAGATCGGCACGGTTTGCGCGCTCCAGCCGGCGCTCGTGACGGGGTTGTCGCGTGCCTGTCGTTCGGCGATGGCCGCCATTTCCGCCCTGGCCTGTTCGATGCTCACGCCGGGTTTCAGGCGGCCGAAGACGCGCAACTGACGCACGTCGCGTGGAGCCTGGGCATCGATCACGTAGGGCGTCCATGCCTCCACCAGACTGAGCGAGCCGAGCTCCATGTCAGGCGTGACGACGCCAATGACGGTGTGGGGCGTGCCGTCGAGCACGAGCGACTGGCCGATGACCTCCGGGTCACCGGCAAACTGGCGCCGCCAGTAGCCATCGCTCAGCATCACGACAGGGGCCGCGCCCCGCTCGTCGTCGCCGGCCTGGAAGCGGCGGCCGACCGTGGCGCCGATACCCCAGATCTCGAAGAGGTTCGCCGTCGCCCGAATGGCCTGGAGGCGCGTGGCGTCGCCACGTCCAGTGAGGGTGTGCGTGTCGTTGCTGAATCCACCCAGTTGTTCGAACGACCGGGCGCCTTCGCGCCATTCGACGAAGTCGGGGTCCGAGACTGAGGCGCGCTCGTCGCCGCGTTGAGGGTCGATTGACCAGACGGCGGCTATGGTGTCGCCATCCTGGAAGGGCAGGGGCCGGAGCAGGAGAAAACTGGCGATGCTGAAGATGACGGTGTTGGCGCCGATCGCCAGCGCGAGCGTGACCACGACGACGCTCGTGAAGCCGAACTGGCGGACCAGCAGACGCACACCGAATCGCAGGTCTTGCCAGAACTCGTACATGGAGGGCCTCCGGGATTGCCGGGTTCTGCTCTATGGACGGCCTTTCCAGGGGTCCGGTTCCACCGGACCGGGGCGGGGTGCCGGTGATGATGCTTCGTCCGGGGTAGCCGGTTATCATCGAGAGGATGACCGCCGAGCCAAGAACGCCGATCGTGCCTGTGTTTCGAACGGCCGACGAGGGCCTGCTCCCGCTGGCGACCCTTGCGCTCGACGAGGCCGGGATCGAGTACACCGTTCGCAAGGCAGGATTGTCGGAGGTATTCGGCGTGAGCCACCCCACGCCCGGATTCGAGTCCACGGGATTGGCCGTCGAGGTCCTGGTCCTTGCCGACGATGCAGAGAGAGCCCGGGAGCTGCTGGCCGAGCTGGAGCAGGGGCAGCCGGTTGCTGTGCCTGGTCTCCAGGCCGGGGAGGTCCAGGGGGCAGCCGCCGCCGAGGCCCCCCCGGTCCCGGTTCGCGTCGAGCTCGTCGACGGTGACACCGGCCAGCCGGCTGGCGCCCTCTCGGGCGCCCAGTTCGAGTGGCTTTCGTCGCGCCTCGTCCTCGAGTCGCCCGACGATCGCGATTATTGGGTAGATGCCGCGACAATCGAGATGCTCGAGGCGGAAGGCGCCGACGCCGAGCTTCTGCAGACGCTCCGCCGGGCGCTCGGCACCCGGGACGGCGTGAACCTCATCTGGCGGTGAGGCCGGAAGCCGCACGCCGGCGCTCGATCCTGCTCGGGCTGCGCTGAGCTTCGGCGAAACGTGCAACCCGTGACGCCTGATCATTGCTGAATCCGCGGGCCGGCCCTCCTCCACGCCCTCCACGAACTCCGCGGTCCGTCCCTCGACACCCTCCACGCCCTCCACGCCCTCCACGAACTCCACGGTCCTTCCCTCCACGCCCTCACGCCCTCCACGCCCTCCACGAACTCCACGGTCCTTCCCTCAAAGCCCTCCACCCCTCCACAAACTCCACGGTTGATACACTCCACGCACTCGATGGTCTCGTCCACCAGAGTCCTCACCCTCCTTCTCAGTGCCCTGTCATTGACGTGGGTGCTCGTCGTCATCAGCCCGCAGACGTACCGGCCGCTCATGCTCCTCGTGGGCGTCTGGGCGACGTTTCGGGCGTTCCCAACCTCGGGCCGGTACGGGCCTGCCGTCGACCTCGTGTGGGTCGTGCTCGCGCTCTTCGGGCTCGGGTGGCCGCTCGCAAGCGGCGAGGCTTTTCTCTATCGGGCCGCCGGTCCGACCGGCGGCGACGTGGCCGCCGGTCTTGCGGCGATGCTCGTCGTGCTCGAGGCCGCGCGGAGAACCACGGGCTGGGTGCTGCCGGTATCGGCCCTGGGTTTTCTCGCGTACGCCGCCGTGGGGCCGTGGCTCGGGAGCGTCGGCCTGTCCGGCATCGCGCATCGCGGCTACGACCTGCCGCGGCTCGTCGGCAACCTCTACATGACGCTCGAGGGCCTCTACGGCGTGCCGCTCGACGTGGCCGTCACTTACATCATCCTGTTCAGCATCTACGGCGCGGTGCTCGAGCAGTCGGGAGCGGGGAAGTTCTTCCTCGACTTCGCGATGCGTGTCTCGGCGCGAGGCAATCCTGCGAAAGCGGCCGGCCGGTCCGTCACGCTCGCCGGGTTTCTGCTCGGCACGGTGTCGGGCAGCGGCGTCGCGACGACGGTGACACTCGGATCGGTGGCCTGGCCGATTCTCCGGCGGGTCGGGTACACGCCGGAAACCGCCGGCGCCATCCTCGCCGCCTCGGGCATAGGCGCCTTGCTCGCGCCGCCCACGCTTGGCGCGGCCGCGTTCATCATCGCGGAGTACCTGCGCATCTCGTACCTGCAGGTGCTCGTCATGGCCACGATTCCGGTCATCCTCTATTACGTCAGCATCCTGTTGATGATTGAAGGGGAGGCGGCGGGGGCGGGGGGTGCGACGGGTACGACAGGTACGACGGGTACGACAGGTACGACAGGTACGACAGGTACGAGGAACGAACTGACGCAGTTGGCATTACTTGAAGAAGACGCGCGCCCCGAGCCAGCGCGCCACCAAGTACCCGTCGTACCCGTCGTACCTGTCGTACCCGTCGTACCTGTCGTACCCGTCGTACCTGTCGTACCTGTCCAATATCTTCACTTCTCCTCCCTGATCATCGTCGCCTACCTGATGTGGGCGGGGTTCACGCCTTTTCGGGCCGTGTTCTACGCGATGCTGGCGGCCGTGGTGCTGAGCTTCGTGCAGCGGACCGATCGGCTGGGGCCGCGGCGAATCGTGCGGGCGCTCGAGACCGGCGGGCGCGATCTGCTCCCGATTCTGGCTACGACGGCCGTGGCTGGTCTCATCGTCGGGGTCGTCACGCTGACGGGCCTCGGGCTCAAGGCGGCCGGCGTGATCGTCGGCGCCGCCGGCGGAGGCCTCGTGCCCACGGTGCTCCTTGCTGCCGTGGCCGTCTGGTTCCTTGGATTGGCCGTTCCCGTGACCGCCTCGTACATCATCTCGGCCGTCATGGTCGCGCCGGCCCTGATCATGGTCGGCGTGCCGGACGTGGCGGCGCACATGTTCATCTTCTATTACGCCGTGCTGTCGGAGGTCAGCCCGCCGACCGCGCTTGCGCCGTTTGCCGCTGCGGCGATTACCGGCGGCCGGCCGATCCCTACCGTCATGCTCACATGGAAGTTCGCCTTGCCGGCCTTCCTCGTGCCGCTGGCCTTCACGCTTCACCCGTCCGGCATGGGACTGCTCATGCAGGCGGGCCCGGTCGCCGTGGTGACGAGCAGTCTGACGGCGCTCGTCGGTGTGGCGGCCGGGGCGATGGCGCTGAGCGGCTGGATGCTCCGGCGCCCGACGGTCGCCGCCCGGTCGCTCGCCGCCGCCGGCGGCCTGCTGCTCCTGCATCCGGCCGCGCTCACCGATATCCTCGGACTCGGGCTCGTCGCGGCCGCCGTGGCCATCGGGCGGCGGCGGCGGCGCGACTGAATCTGGGATCTGGAATCTGGGATCTGGGATCTGGGAACCGCCCCGACGTTCGGCCGAAGCCCGACGTCGTGGAGACCGGATCTTCCGATCACGCGATCGCCAGATGCGCTGAGCTTCCAAGATTCCAGATCCCGGTTCCCAGATTCCAGATTCACACTCGCCGTGTTATCGTGAGGCCGGTTTTTCCGGAGGAATCACCCCATGCGAACACCCAGACCCCATCTCATCCTCGTAGCCCTGGTCGCGCTCGCGGTTGCCGCGTCGGCACCACTCGCGGGCCGTTCGGCGGCGCCTCCTGCTCCTCAGGCGTCGTCGGTGACCTCGCCGATGCAGGAGTGGGGGCACAACATCGGCGATGACTACTTCCTCGCCAACTACCAGCAGGCGTCGGCGTACTGGCGCAAGCTCGATCGCGAGTCCGACCGCATGCAGGTGGTCGAGATCGGGCGCACGGCGCTCGACCGGCCGCAGCTCATGGCGATCGTCACGGCGCCCGAGAACTTCGCGCGTCTCGATCGCTACAAGGAGATCTCGAGCCGCCTGTCGCGCGCCCGCGGGCTCACCGACGACCAGGCCCGCGCGCTCGCCCGCGAGGGCAAGTCCGTGATCTGGATCGATGGCGGCCTGCACGCCACCGAGGTGCTCGGCGCCCAGCAGCTCATCGAGACGGTCTACCAGCTCGTCTCGCGCACCGACGACGAGACGACGCGGATTCTGAGTGACGTCATCGTGCTGGCGGTGTTCGCCAATCCGGACGGCATGGACCTCGCAGCCGACAACTACATGAAGTACGGCGGCGGCGGCCTGCCGGTGCTCTACAACCACTACGCGGGCCACGACAACAATCGCGACTCGTACATGAACGCGCTCCCGGAGACGACCAACATGAGCCGCGTGATGTACCGCGAGTGGTATCCGCAGGTCATGTACAACCATCACCAGACAGGTCCCCAGGGATCGGTGATGTTCGCGCCGCCCTTCCGCGACCCGCACAACTACAACATTCATCCGAACGTCATCGCGGGCATCGACATGGTGGGTTCGGCGATGCACACCCGGTTCATCGCCGAGCACAAGCCGGGCGTCACCTCGCGGCGCGGCGCCAGCTATTCCACCTGGTGGAACGGCGGCCTGCGGACGACGGCGTACTTTCACAACCAGATTGGGCTCCTCACCGAGACGATCGGCAATCCCACGCCGATGTCGATTCCGTTCGTCGTCAGCCGTCACATCGCCGACTCGAACAACTTCTACGCGATCGCGCCTCAGCCCTGGCGCTTCCGGCAGTCGATCGACTACTCGGTCACGGCCAACTACGCGGTGCTCGATCTGGCGTCCCGCTTCCGCGAGACGTTCCTGTACCGCATCTACCGGATGGGCGCCGACTCGATTCAGTGGGGCAGTGAAGACCACTGGACGTTCACGCCGCACAAGGTGGACCGCATTCAGGCGTCGCTCACGCCGCCCGGCGGCGGTGGCGCGGCGCCGGCGGCCGGGACGAGGCGGCGGCCGGGGCGGGCGCGGCGGGGGCGGCGGCGAGGCGCTCTGGAACGAGCTGCGCAAGCCGGAATACCGCGATCCACGCGGCTTCATCATGCCGGCCGGGCACGCCGACTTCGGCACGACCGTCCGCTTCGCGAACGCGCTCATCAAGTCGGGCATCGAAGTGCAGCGCGCGACGGCGCCGTTCACCGTGGCCGGCAAGCAGTATCCGGCCGAGTCGCTCGTCGTGCGGGCCGATCAGGCGTTCCGGCCGCACGTGATGGACATGTTCGAGCCGCAGGATCATCCGGACGACATCCCGTACCCGGGCGCGCCGCCGACCGCGCCGTACGACGTCGCCGGCTACACCCTTGCCTATCAGATGGGCGTGGTCTTCGACCGGATCCTCGATCCGTTCACGGGGCCGTTCGTGGCACTGTCCGACTTCGCCACCGTTCCGGCTGGCGCCATCCGGGGTGGGCAGGCGCCCGTCGGCTACTTCTTCAGCCACCAGTCCAACGACAGCTTCATCGCCATCAATCGCCTGGTCGCCGCAGGCGAGGAGGTGTCGTGGCTTTCGGACGGGCCGATGGGGCGGGGAACCTTCTACGTGGCCGCCAAGCCCACCACACGCGCCTTGCTCGAGAAGGCCGCCGCGGATCTTGGCGTGAGCTTCGAGGCGGCCACGTCGGCTCCCGCGGGCGGCAGCGAAGCTCGCGAAGCTCCGTATCGGTCTCTACGACACCTACGGCGGTGGCATGCCCTCGGGCTGGACGCGACTGCTCTTCGAGAACTTCGAGTTCCCGTTCGAGGTGGTCTACCCGCCGATGCTCGACGCGGGGAACCTGCGCGAGAAGTACGACGTGCTCGTGTTCAACAACTCGGGTCTGAGCACGGGCGGCGGAGGGCGCGGCGGCCGCGGTGGCGGCGGGGGAGCCGGCGGCGGGCGTGGCGCCGGTCCGGCCGGCCAGGTGCAGCGCGACCCGGCTGACAATCGGCCAGCCCCGATCGAATATCCGGAGGAGTACACCCGTCGCCGAGGGGCCTTCACGGCGACGTCGCTCAAGGCCGTCCAGGACTTCGTCGCCCAGGGCGGCACGGTGATCGCGATCGGCGGCGCGGCCGACAGTGCCATCGAGGCGTTCGGCCTGCCGCTCGGCGATCACCTCGTCGAGAACGGGCAGCCGCTCGGCCGGGAGAAGTTCTACGTGCCGGGCTCGGTGCTGCGTGTCGCGGTCGATCCGGCCAACCCGGTTGCCCACGGCTATGGCACGACGGCGGACATCTTCTTCGATGCCAGTCCCACCTGGAAGATGGACGCGTCAGCCGGTGCCGCGGGGGTCACGCTCCGCAAGGTGGCATGGTTCGACAGCGAGACCCCGCTCAAGAGCGGATGGGCCTGGGGCCAGAACTATCTCAAGGACGGCATCCAGATGGCCGAGGCCACCGTCGGCAAGGGCCGCGTCATGGTCTTCGGCAACGACCTGCTGTTCCGCACCCAGCCGCACGGCAACTACAGGTTCTTCTTCAACAGCCTGTATCTGTCGGTAGCGCCCGACATGCGCTGACACATGACAACGGGCCCGGCGATCGTGACCATCGCCGGGCCCGTCCTGCGTGAAGCGCGTTGTGTGACACCGCGACGCCGGTTACCCGATCAGACCTCCACACCCTCCAGTATCTTCACGGTCTACTGCCCTCCGCGTCCTCCACCAGTCGGCGCGGGCATCTGGCCCGGCGCAAACCGCGGCAGCATCTGGTCGCGCATGGCCACGTGGTACACGGCTGACGCGATCGCGACGGCCGATTTCTTCACGTCTTCTTCGACGATGCGCTCCCAGGTGTCGAGGTTGGTGTGCCAGGTGTGCGAGTTGTACTCGATCGGGTCCTGCTGGAGACCGATGCCCGGCAGGCCCGCCGCGTTGAACGACGTGCTGTCGGTGCCGCCGCGGTTCCGGCTGGTCGTGGCCGTCGCGCCGTAGATGCCCAGGTCCTCGAACTGCGCAAAGTACTGGTGGACGACGGCCGCGGCCTCCGGAGGACCGAACACCGAGCCGCCGCGGATGCGGCCCGTGCCCGAGTCCACGTTGAAGTACCCGTTGAACTTGGCGAACTCCGGCTTTGGTTCCTCGGCCGTGCCGAAGTGCTCGGCCACGTAGGCCTGTGAGCCGAGCAGACCCTGCTCTTCGCCGCCCCAGAGCGCCACGCGAATGGTGCGGCGCGGCTGCACGCCGATGGCCTTGAGGATGCGCGCCGCCTCCATCATCACCGCGCACCCGATGGCGTTGTCGGTGGCGCCGGTCGCCGAGTGCCACGAGTCGAGGTGGCCGCCGAGCATCACGACCTCGTCGGCCTTGTCGGTGCCACGAATCTCGGCGACGGCGTTGTACGAGGTCTTGCCGGCGGGATACCACTCGTTCTCGATTTCAAACTCGAGCGTCACCGGTGTTCCATCGGCGAGGATGCGGCTGATGCGGCCGTAGTCTTCGTTGCGGAGCACGACGGTCGGTACGCTCTTGGAGGCATCGAAGTCCTCGTCGCGATAGCCCGGGGCGCCGAAGGCGCGGATCTGCCCGTGCTCCCGTGCAGCGTCGTCGATGCGGACGGCCACGCCGTTCGCGAGCAGGAAGGCGTTGACCTGCTGGCCAACTTCGTTGGCGCTGAGCCGAGGCACGCCGCCGGCTTCTGCCGCGCCGCGCCCGCCGCGACCTCCGCCGCCTCGTCCGCCGCGCCCGCCTCTGGCCGGCGCGTTCGGGTCCGGGTTGTACTGCGCGCGCACCTGCGCGTCGTCGCGCCGCTTGGCCGGCGGCGTTTCCTGGAACGCGACGCTGCGGTGGGGACCCACGAGCACGATGGCGTCACGGACCTGTTCGCGCATCTTCGCCAGGTACGCGTCGAGCTCGGCCTGCGTGGGGCTGTCGGGCGGCACGAGGTGCACGGCCGACCGCGTCACGGTCCCGGCCGTCGACGGCGTCCAGGCCAGCACCTCGAAGACGAGGTTGTCGCGCACCGGCGACAGGATGTGGCCCGAGGCCCGGACGTTGAGCCAGCCGCCCGGCTGGAACGGGAAGGGCTCGAGACGGCCGTTCACGAAACCCCAGCGGGTCATTTCCTCCACGGCCCACTTCGCGGCGTTCTCGTGGTTGGGGGACCCGGTGAGCCGTGGGCCGTACACGTCGGTCAGGTAGTGCATGGTCCGCAGAATCTGCGAGTTTTCCATGCCTTCCTTGCGAATCTTCGCGTTGATGTCCTGGTCAATCCGTTCGGCCGGCGCCTGGGCCGAGAGGGCCGAGCCGACAAGCGCGGTGGCGGCGAGCAACGTGAACAGTCTGCGAACCATGGGTTGACTCCTTCGACTGGGTCGTAGGGTACAGCGGATTCGGCGAGAGAGGAAACCGGGATGTCCGGCCGGGCCCCAACCGGATAGAGTCAGGAGGGACGGGATGCCCTGGACGTACCCGCCGGAACTTGCCGACGCGCTTCTCGGCTTCGGCCTGCGCCCGACGCCGGCGACGCCGCCGCTCGTCGTGCGCGACGCACTCAACGACCTGTACCGCTACGAGCTGAGGCGCATGCGCGACCAGTTGCGGGCGGGGAACATACCGAAGGCCGACTACATAGATTCTGGTCATCGCCACCCGGAAGCGCTACTGGCCGCTCACGCTGCAGCCGCCCGCGTGGGAAGAAATCTGCCGTACCTGATGGGTACGCCGCACGCCGGGCCGGATGGGGCCGCGCGCTACTGCTGCCCGACAGGAGCCCGGACGGCGCGGCCTGGCCGGGCGGCGGTCACCTGGCCAGCATCGACGACGACCTCGCCGCCGACGATGACGTAGGGTATCCCGGCGGACGGGATGGTGGGATCCTCGTAGGTCGCGCGGTCGATGACTGCGTCCGGATCGAAGATCGTGAGGTCCGCGTCGGCGCCTTCCTGCACACGGCCCTTCTTCGCCATGGCCGGCACGCGCGCCTCGAGCCGGCGCGCCGGCTCGAGCGCCATGCGCCGCAACGCGTCCATCAGCGTGAAGGCCTGTTCGTCCCGAACGTAGCGGCCGAGCACCCTCGCGTAGGTCCCCGTCGTGCGCGGATGCCCGTGGCCGTCCTGGATGAAGCCGTCGCTCGCGATCATCGAGAGCGGGCTCGCGATGGCCGTCCGCGTCTGCTCCTCGGAGCGACCGTGAATGATGACGGTGCCGCCGGTCTTGCGCGCCTCGGCGAACGTCTTCTTCGTGAGCCGTTCGCCGGTCGAGACGAGCTGGTGCAGCGCGAAGCGCTCGTCCGGCCAGGTGTCCCAATCGTCGAACAGCGCCGACGTGATCTCGGTCATGCCGGCGCCGTACGGGTACGCCTCGGTCGTCACGTCCTGTCCGCCGCTTGCGGCCGCCTCGATCGCGGCGAGGAACTCGTGAATCTCGTCGGCGGCCGACGAGTTGACGTGGACGATGTGGAGCGGCACCCGCGCTGCGGCCGCGGCCGCGATCGTCTCCTGAAGGCCCGCGATGCCGCCGCGCATGTGGATGTGCGCCGCCGCGCCGCCTTCGGCTGCCACCCGGAACATGCGCTCGATCTCGGCCATCGAGGCCCCGGGCGTGTAGGCGCTGCCGAAACCCACCGCGACCGCGCCCCGGGCGAGGCCCTCGCGCAGGATGGCTTCCATCGCC
The DNA here is from genome assembly GCA_963752045.1 of uncultured Acidobacteriota bacterium. GTDB lineage: Bacteria > Acidobacteriota > Vicinamibacteria > Vicinamibacterales > SCN-69-37 > DATKDF01. The sequence continues at coordinate 123,818 of CAVVWN010000011.1, forward strand.
ACGAGGTCCTCTTCGCGAGCCGCGCCACTCCCGCCGATGCCGGCCGGCAAGAGACCCGTTCCGGGATCGCCCAGCACCTTCATGCGGGCCGGGATGTGCCCGACCGACACGCCGTAGTTGACGATCTGGCCGCCGTCGAGCGCCGCGTACCACGCGGCCACGTCGGCCGTGCCCACTTCGAGCTCGAAGGCCGACGTCACCCCGTCGCGGACCATGAGCGCATAGGCCTCTTCGTCCTGCCCGTGTTCGTGCAGGTCGACGAATCCGGGCGCCACCACGTGCCCGGTCGCGTCGATGACGCGCGCGCCCGCAAGCTCGGTGTCGGAGATGGTCTCGATGGCGCCTCCGCGAATGCCGACGTGGCCAACGCCATCGCGGCCCGTCTCGGGGTCCATGATTCGGCCGTTCGCGATGACGAGGTCGTACGGCTGGGCGGACGGCCGCTGGCACGCCACTGGCAGACCGAGCGCGCCGACGAGGGCGGCGCAGGAGATGACGCGAACGGGTCGAGAGGGGCTGACGGTCATGGTACGCGGATTCTACCGGGTTGGTCTTCGCGGTGGTAGGCTACCCGCTCCCATGCCGTCGTCTCTTTCACGCCGCCGCTTTCTCCACGCGCTCGCCGTCAGTCCCGTGGCCGGAGCCGTTGCCGCGTGCACCGCACCGGGCGAACCACTGTCGACCGACGTTCTGGACCGTTTCGGATCGCTCGGCGAGCCCGATCAGGCGCTTGGCGAGTTCGTCACGCGTCCCGAAGACGCGATTGACGTGTTCGACCTGCGCGTCACGGCCGAGCGCACGCTGCCGCCGGCGCACTACGGCTACATCGCCACGGGCGTCGACGGCGACGCCACGCTCCGGGCGAACCGTTCGGCGTTCGACCGCCTGCAGATTGCCAACCGGCGGCTCGTCGACGTCGAGCACGTGGACATGAGCACGACGCTTCTCGGCACGGCGATGGAGACGCCAATCCTCATTGCGCCGACGGGCAGCCAGCGCGCGTTCCATCCGGACGGCGAGCTGGCGACGGCTCGCGCCGCCAGAACGCAGAAGCACCTGATGCTGCTCTCGACCGTCACCACGACGTCGGTCGAGGACGTGGCCGAGGCGAGAGGCGAGCCGGTCTGGTATCAGCTCTATCCCACGTCCCGGTGGGAGATCACCGAAGCGCTCCTCCGTCGTGCCGAAGACGCCGGCTGCCCGGTCGTCGTGCTCACCGTCGACCTGCCGGTCGCGAGCAACCGACTGTCGCTCACGCGGTTCATCAAGCGCGACCGGCGCGACTGTACGCAATGCCACGCGGGTAGCGACCAGTACGCGACACAGAACACCCAGTTCAGCCGGAAACCCATGTTCGACGGCACGGGCATGCGCGACGAGTACCTGGGACACGCCGGCGCACACGTGGGAGTTCGTCGACCGGTTGCGCGCCGCAACCTCGATGCAGGTCGTGATCAAGGGCCTCGTCACGGCCGAGGATGCCGAGCGAGCCGTTGCCCACGGCGCCTCGGGCATCATCGTCTCGAACCACGGCGGGCGTGCGGAGGAAAGCGGCAGGGCCACGATCGACAGCCTGCCGGAGGTCGTGGAGGTGGTTCGCGGACGGGTGCCGATCGTGTTCGACAGCGGCATCCGGCGCGGCACGGACATCTTCAAGGCCATCGCGCTCGGCGCCGATGCTGTCGCCATCGGTCGGCCGTATCTCTGGGGGCTCGGCGCGTTCGGCCAGCCCGGTGTCGAACGGGCGCTGGAGATCCTGCGCGCCGAGCTTCAGACCGTCATGGCGCACGCGGGCACGCGCACCCTTGCTGAAGTCCGCCAGCGCGGCGTCGTGCGGGCGAACTGATTCCATCTCACCACGACGCGAGGCTCTTCCCGAGCCCGTTCCCCTGCTCGGTTGGCGGGCCGGCGCACAGCCGCCCAGAGCGAGTAGGCGCACTTACCAACTTGTAAGTACCGGCACCCGGACCAGCCGCCGGTGTCCCACTTCGTGCGCCCGCCCGCTGGACCGATTTCTGCAATGGCAATCGCCGGGCAGGGCAGCTTCATTCCGATCATGGGCACTACTCTCGACCTCGTCGCCGACCTCATCCGGGTCGACAAGTCGGGCTCGCACGTCGTCGAGCCCACTTACTCGGCGGGTCTGTCTGACTGGCTCGGCGACCGCTTGATCTGCTTTGCCGACCCCGGTGCGGCGTCGCTCGAACTGCTCCGGTTCAAGCCCGAAGTCGGCGATGCGCCTGGCTTCGAAGCCGCGCTCCGGGCGAGTGTGGAAGCCGTTGGCCGGCTGGATCCGTCTCTCTCGACCGTACGGGCCGTGGAGCGGATCGAGGAACTGGGCGGGCTGACGCTCGTGTCCGTCCGCGAAGCAGGCCGGCGGCTCTCGGAGCTGATGCCCCGCGCCGGCGGGCCAGCACACGCCTTCGAGCTCATCCGGGAAATCGGGCCTGCGCTGGCGTTGTTGCATCGGGCCGGCCACGCGCACGGCGCCCTGACGCCCGAGCGCATCATCGTCACGCGCGAAGGCCACCTCATCGTGCTCGAGCATGTGCTCGGCGGTGCGATGGACGCGCTCCGGCTCACCGGCGAGCGCCTGCGGTCACGCGTCGGCATTGCCGTGCCCGACGGCGAGGGGCCGGCGGCGATCGATCCGCGCCTCGACGTGATACAGCTCGGCTTCATCGCCCTTTCGCTCGCCACGAGCCAGCGCCTGCCGCCGGCCGACTACCCGGGCCGCGCCGTCGCTCTGCTCAATCGGTTCTCGCGCGACAATCCGGACGCGGCGGCAGACCTGCGGCCCTGGCTCGAACGAGCGCTGCAGATCGGCGACCGGCCGTTTGAGAACGCCGCAGACGCCCTCCTGGCGTTCAAGTTGCTCCCGGAGCCGTCGACGACGGCGGGAGCCGGGCACGTGACGACCGCCTGGCCCCAGCCGCAGGACACCGAGCCAGTCATCACGACCCACTCGGTCCACCAGGCCGATGAAGAACCCAGGCGCAACGAATACCCGAAGCCGGCACCCGATTCCACCGCGAGCCCCACGTTCTTCGAGGGCGCCGGATGGCAATGGCTGACCGGTACTGCGACCAACCTGCGGAGGTCCGTGGCCGTGCTCGGCGGCATCGTGGTCGTGCAGGCGCTCGTCATCGGCTATCTGGTCGTCGGGCGGCCGGCAGGCGCGGCGTCGGTTGAGACTCCGCAGGTCTTCGGCACAGGAGCGACGCCGATCGACGCCAGTTCGCTCCCTGAGACGGAGCCGGCGGCAGACGACCCGGCCGCCTCTTCCGCAGCCTCGCCTCCGGCCCAGGAGACGACGGCGTCAGGGCTCAGGCCGGCCGAGGTGCAGACGCCGACACCACAGCCGCCCACCGTTTCGCCGGCGCCACCCGAGCCGCCGGCCCCTCTTCCGCCCGAGCCCGGCGGCCTCACCTTCGACTCGCCAGTCGAACTTCAGGTCTTCGAGGGCGGCACCCTTATCGGTTCGACGTCTGGTCCGCTCTCGCTTGGTCCTGGCTCGCACACCCTCGACCTCGTAAGCGAGGAGCTCGGCTTCCGACTGCCGCAAACGGTCGAGGTCGTGTCCCGGCAGACGACGACGGTCGAGATCGTCGTGCCGGCAGGACGCATCGACATCAACGCGGTGCCGTGGGCCGACGTCTGGATTGACGGCGTCGCCTCCGGTCAGACGCCGCTCGCCAATCTGTCACTGCCCATCGGCCGCCATGAGATCGTCTTCCGTCATCCGGAGCTTGGTGAGCGCCGCGAGAGCGTGCTCGTCAAGGTCGACGGCATCGCGCGCGTGAGCGTGGTGTTCCAGCGATGACGCGAGCAACGTCGACGGCCTGTCGAAGATGCGCGGTGGTCACGGGCGTTCTCTGCATCCTCGTGGCCGGCACGATCGCGCACGCCCAGGAACCGCTCGCAGTCGCGAAGATCTACTACGCTTCGGCGGCCTACGAAGACGCTTTGAGCGCGCTCCGGGCGGTGCCGGCCACTGCCGAGCCCGTCGAGGTGACCGAAGCGACCGCCTACCGGGCCTTCTGCCTGTTTGCGCTCGGCCGCAGTGAGGAAGCGCGGGCGGCGGTCGAGTCGCTCGTCCGCCTCGATCCGTCGTACCGACCGACCGACGCGCAGGCCTCGCCTCGTGTGCGGGCCTTCTTCGACGACGTGCGGCGCCCGGTTCTCGGCACCCTCGCCCGCGAGACCTACGCGGCGGCCCGCGAGTCGCTCAAGCGTGAGGAGCCGGCGGTCGCCGCCGACGGATTCGACCGCGTGCTCGGGCTGCTTGCGGAAATTGGGGACTCGGCGGACCCGGACATTGCCGATCTGCGAGCGCTGACCGAAGGATTCAGGGACCTGGCTCGGCTCGCGACCGAAGAGGCAGCGGCGGAAGCCGAGGCCGCGAAGGCCCGTGCGGCGGAGACACCAGTCGCGCCGGAGCCCGACCCCGAGCACATCTATACCGATGAGGACCCGGGCGTCGTCAAGCCCGACGTGGTCTCACGCGCCATGCCGCCGTGGCAATTCCCGGCCGGTGTCGACGCGAGACGGGCGTATTCGGGCGTGCTCGAGGTGATCATCGAGCGCGACGGACGGGTCGAGACGGCCGCCATGCGCGACAGCGTTCACCCCCTGTACGACCCCATCCTCCTGCGCGCCGCCAGGTCCTGGCGTTTCGCGCCCGCCACGAGGGACGGCGTGCCCGTGAGGTATCGCTACCTGCTCGGCGTTCGCATCGGCGGCCAGTAGCCGCGGGCACTCCTCGCATCTTTCAGAATTCTTCAAGTCTGTCTTCAAGTCTCTTGAAGCCGCGCAGGCCTACCATGCAGGTGCGGCATCTGTGCCCTGGTCTCAGGAGATGCATGTTCAGGATGAGTCGAGTGATCACGGGTTGGATCCTGGCCGCCACCCTGCTGGGCGCGGCGTGCGGGCGCGACCTGACCTCGCCAAGCCCGCCCGTGGCGTCCCCGACCGGCCCCAGCCCGCCAGCCGGCCCGATTACCGTCGCCTTCTCGGGCACCGTCCTGGAGCGGACGGCGGCCGGGAAGGTGCCGGCTCCCTCGGCCAGGGTCACCTGGTGCGACGTCAGAGGTTGTGCCATGGGCGAGCCGGTCGTGACTGGCGAAGACGGACGGTATGCGATCACGGCGGTGGACGCCGCCGGCTATGCCTACGTCAGCGCCTACAAGGCTGGCTTCCTGGCGGGCCGCTCGCCTTCCCGCGTCATCAGCGGCGATTTCGCCGCCGACGTCGAGATCAGACCGGAGGTCAATGGCGTCTTCGGCGTCGTCTCGGAGGCCACGCCGACGGGCCCGCGGCCGCTCTCCGGTGCTCAGGTTACCCAATGCGACGATCCGTTCACGTGTTCGACGCCGGTGGTCACTGCGGCGGACGGTCGATTCCGGTTCGACTTTGGCGAATGGTCGGGCCCGACCGATCTCTGGGTGGAAAAGCCAGGCTTCCAGTGGCGCCGGGTGAGCCTGGACGTCTTCGGCATGGTGGAAGTGAACATCGAACTGCAGCTGGACGACGGCGGCTACCGGACCGGCTATCTCCACCTTTCACAGGTGAATGTCGTCACCGGCCAGCGGGTCGCGCGCGGCGACCTCCTCGGCTACTCGGGCAACACCGGTTGCAGTACAGGTCCGCATCTGCATTTCGAAGTGCGCGGGCCCGACAACCGTCCGACCGATCCGTACGGCTGGCAGGGTGACTTCGCGGACCCGTGGGAGGTGCACCCGAACGGGCGGGCGAGCCACTGGTTGTGGTTGCCTGGCGAAGCGCCACGGTCTCCGGCACGCTGACGCGCGAGCACGGGCGTCAGCGGAGAAGCTGGAACACCTGTATCCGGCTGTTGTCCCGGTCGGCGATGAAGACCTCGTCCCGGTCGTTGATGCACATCTGGGACGGCTGGTTGAGCTCAGCGTCCTCCCACCCCTGCGACAGTTGCCGGGCGACGAAGGTGGCGTCGCGCCGGAGCGTGACGATGGTGCCGCGGCTGCCCTCGAGAACGAACGCGAGTCCCATGTGGAGGGTCAGAGACGTTGGCAGCGTCGTGATGGCCGAGGTCAGATCTCCGCCCAGGGGGACGAACGTCGCAGCGTCCCGCTCGGCGGAGAAGAGCCTCCTATTGATCGAGTCGATCACCAGGATCCTTCCGGCCTCGTCGACGGCGAGGCTGGACCCGAAACCGATCTCCGCTGGGAGAGCCACGGATCGCTCGAACACACCCTCGGCATCGAGCACGAGGACCCGGGCCGAGAAGATGTCGAGCACGTAGAAGTTGCCATCGGTGTCGATCGCGAAGTCTCTCGGCACGACGGTTCGCGGCGGCGGCGCGCCCTGGAAGCCGAGCGCGTCCCTGAAGGTGCCGTCGGGTCCAAGGCGGACGATGCGCCGACGGATGCTGTCGAGCACGTGGATCTCGCCCTTCGAGTTCAGGTGCACACGGAAGGGGGCGGAGAGCTCGGGCGTTTCGATGGCGCTCCCGCCGCTCACGATCTTGTCCTGATAGGTGAAGCGCACCAGTCGGTCGTTGCCCGTGTCACCGACCACGATCTGGCCCGAGGCGCCGCAGGCGACGCCTTCCGGGAGGTGCAGGCCAGCACCCTGGTCGTCCAGGTAGATCGACACCAGGTGCCGGAATCTGGCCGTCTGTGCCTCCATTGGTTCGAGATGCCCGAGGAGCAGGGCGGCGGCGACCAGGGTGAGGCGCATGAGCGTGTTCATCGCCTCACCTCCCAATCCGCCGGTGGCATGCAGTGCAGAGTTCCACATCTGTTTCGGCGAGGCGCATGCGGGTGAAGTTCGTGCCGTGTCCCTTGTGACAGCTCAGGCAGTCCACGCGCAGGTTCTTGTTCCGTGGGTCGATCGCCTCTTCGCCAATCGGGTGGGCCGAGTGCCTCTCGTAGTCGTGGCATTGGGCGCACAGTGTGACCACCGAGGCCTGGTCGATGAGGTTGACACCTTCGGAGGCGTGGGGTGAATGACAGGAGACGCACATCCCCGAGTCCACGGGCGCGTGTTTGGCCGACACGGCGCCGATCCGTTCGAGCGTGTCCGCATGGCAGTTGGCGCACAGTTCCGGGCCATCGGCCTTCAGGAGGTTGGTCTGATTGGACGCATGCGGGTTGTGGCAGTTCACGCACCCCGTCTTGTCGGCGGCGGGCCAGTGCAGCCGCCGCTTGGACATCGTCTCGTTGACCATGTCGGCGTGGCAGCCTCTGCAGAGCTCGTAGCTTTGCGCCCTCGTGGAAAACGGCACCGCTGAGTTCGGGCCGTCGTGGCACTGGTTGCAGGTGCCGCCCTGGATGGGGGCATGGACCGTGTTGAGGAGCAGCGCCGGCTGGTTGGATCCGTGCGGGTCGTGGCACGACGTACAGGCTGCCCGGGCCACCGGGTACTGCTGATGCTGCTCGACGAAAGCCGCGCCATCTGGCTCGTGACAGGTCGTGCAGAGCGCCGGTCCATCGTCTTTGAGGAGGCCAACCGACACAGCCGAGCCGTGCGGGTCGTGGCAGGTCGAGCACCCCTGGCGCACGGCGGCGTGTCCAAACTTCGCCGTTGCGACGATTTCACCGACGTCTGCGTGGCACGTGAAGCACAACGTATCGCTCTTCTCGACGAGCAGGGCCTGCGTTGTCCGACGCATGCGGGTCGTGGCACCGCCGGCACTCGCCGTCGGCGACGACCTTGTGCGTGCTCTTCGCGTTCTCGGGGATGACCTCGCCGTGGCAGCGGGCGCAGATCTCGCGGGTTTCGCCGGAGAGCAGCGTCGGGTGGTCGGAGACGTGCGGATCGTGGCAGCCCCAGCACTCACCCGACGCAACGGCGGCGTGCACGACCGGCTTCTTCAGCTTCTCCTCGAAGTCCGTGTGGCAGGCCAGGCACGAGGCGGTCTGGTTCGGCTGTTTCAGCCGGTAGGGATTCTGCTGGTCGGCATCCGGCGGTTCGGCGCCGACCAGCACGCTCACGAGCAGCACGGCCGACGCGGAGAGGATCGTTGCAGACCAACCCATTGTTGCGTTGCTCATTTGTCCCCTCCACCGGAGGCCAGATGGCAGTCCGAGCAGGTCTTCATCGCGAACGGCGCGTGCATGTTCGGCTTGAAGAAGAACGGATTTGCCGAGGCGTGCGCGTCGTGACAGCGCTCGCAGCGGATGATTGCCGGGTCGATCCGCACGTGCGCCACGCTGAATGCCTCCGTCGTGACGCTGTGGCACTCCGCACACAGCTGGCCGACGGGCTTGGCCATCAGCCTGGTTTCCCCGGAGCCGTGGGCCTCATGACACCGCAGGCAGTCGCGGGCGGCGGGGGAGTGCACGCGTCCAGCGTCCATCGACGACTTGAGCGACGTGTGGCACGTGAGGCACAGGTCCGGCGGGCGCGCGAGCAGCAACCCGGGAAGGACCGTCTGATGCGGGCTGTGACACCCAGCGCAGCTCCCTGAGACGACTGGATCGTGTTTCGACCGGCTCGACGCCAGCGCGACCTCGACGTCCGAATGGCATTGCCCGCAGAGCGGCCCGAGCGCGTCGACGGCCATGCCCTTGACGTCGCTCGCGTGCGGGTTGTGGCAGGTGAGGCACATGCCTTCGGCAAACGGCATGTGACTCGTGCCGTTCGTGATCGGCTGCATGAAGTCCGTGTGACACGACTCGCAGAGTTTCGAGCCCTCGGCCAGGAGCAGGCCCGATCGGTCCGAGCCATGCGGCTCGTGACACGACATGCAGGCACCGTCGAGGACCGGCCTGTGGGAATAGGTCTTTGCGAAGTTCGTCTGCGCGTCCGTGTGACAGCTGTAGCACACGCGTTCCGTTCGGTCGGTCAGGAGCCCCGCGATGTTCGAGCCGTGCGGATCGTGGCACGAGACGCAGTCGCCCGCCACGGCGGGGGCGTGCGGGACCTGTGACGTCTCGGCGGCCTGCCGGGTGTCGTCGTGGCAGGTCAGGCAGAGTGTTGCCGGGTCGGACGTGAGGAGCCGCGCGTTGTCGCTCGAGTGCGGACTGTGACACGAGACGCATCCCGCCCCATCGGCCAGGGGAGCGTGTTTGAAGGCGACGTTGGCTTCGGCTGTCTGGTGACACGTGGCGCAGAGCGAGTTCCCGGAGCTCGTGAGCAGCGTCGGGTTCTTCGACGCGTGGGGATCGTGGCAGAGGAGGCACTCGCCATCCTTGAAGGGCACGTGCTGGACCTTGCCGGAGCCCATGATGGCCGACGGGTCGTGGCAGGTGGCGCAGAGCTCGCCGGGACTCTGGCTCACCGCGAACGGCGCTTCCGGTGTCGGAGCCGAGTGGCAGGCCTCGCACATCGCGCCGGCGACGGGCGCGTGGACGCTCGTCTTGAGCAGCTTCGGCTGGGCCGAGCTGTGCGGGTCGTGGCACGTGGCACAGGACACCGTGTCGACCGGAAATCCGCCGTGCGCCGTCGCGAACGCCGGCCTGTCAGCCGGATGGCAGCCCAGACACAGCGCCTTTTCTTCGTCGACGAGCAGATTGGGCTGGTCGGCGGCGTGCGACGAGTGGCAGGAGGCACACCCGCCCGCCGTGAGGGCTGCATGGACGACCGGCTGGGTGTACGCCGACTGGTCGTGGCACTGGAAGCACATCTGCTCCGAGTCGGCCCTGAGCAACTGTGCCGGCATTCGAGGCGTGCGGGTCGTGGCACAGCACGCACTGCCCGCTCTTGACGGCCGTGTGCACCTGGGGTTTGGTCAGCCCCAGTTGCTCCTTGGGATGGCAGCCGTAGCAGAGCTCGTTGCCGTCACGCTTCAGGGCGAGCCGGGCGACCAGACCGTGGCGCAGGTGACACTGCTCGCACTGCTGGTCCTTGACCACGGCATGGACGTTCTTCATGCGCAGGTACTTGTCGGCGAAGTCCTTGTGACAGCTCACGCAGTCGCGGCCACCGAGCCCCTGTTGTGAGCTGGGCGGGCCGCCCAGGCCCCGGCCCTGGCCCTCTTCGCCGTGCGATGCCTGGAAGCCAGCCACGAGCAGGAGCAGCGTCGTCGCGGCCAGCGCCCAGAGTGGGTGTGATCGTCTCGACATCATCGCGTCCTCACGAGATAGGTCTCGACCTTCGATTGCGCCCGCAGCTTGCGGGCGTACTCGTCGAGGTCCTTCTGGAGCTTCTCGCCGTACAGCTTCTGCGCGATCTCGTCTCTGACCTCGGCATAAGGCCGTGGCGCGGGATCGATCACCTGCTGCACCACCAGGACATAGACGGGGCCCTCGGGGCTCGCGTAGAGCCGGGAGTCTCCGGTCGCCAGCGCCCGCGAGAATCCTCTGCAGGCCGGCCGGCATGCTGTCGACGGTGACCGGCCGTCCGTCGAAGGTCAGCAGCCCGGGTGTGTCGGACGGTGCCAGGCCGGCGGCATTGGCAGCCAGCCAGGCGTAGTCAGCGCCTTCCCTGAGCTTGCGCATGGCGTCCTCGGCGGCGCGTCGCTCGGTGAACGCCAGGCTTCGCATCCTCAGCATGCCGGGGTACGCGTACTCCTTGGCATGCGTGTCGTAGTACTGTGCGGACCTCGTCTTCCGTCATCTTGTTGTCCGGCGCGATTACTTTCTGCATGAAGGCGTCGAACACGAGGGACTCCCGGAAGCCGGTGACGCGGTCCCGGTAGGCCGGGGTTTTGTCTATCCCGACCCGGAGAGCCTCCATGTTGAGCAGCCTCCGTCCCAGCGTGGCGTCGAGGGCGGTCGCTTTCTGCTCGTTCATCCGCCTGCGCTGTGAGGCACGGTCGGAATCGTGAAAGAACTGCATGCGCAGGTAGTCGGTCAGGTCGGCCACGGTGACCCGATCCGCCGCCCTTGACCTCGGCCACGATTCGCTTGTCCTCCAACAGGTCTTCGAGCGTTGGCCGGTCAGCCTCGTAGTCGAGACTGTCGAGTACCTTCTCGTGGATGACGACGTACTGGCGTCTCTGGGCTTCCTGGTGGACCTTCAGAAACTCCAGATGCTGCTCGCTGAGGACGCGCTTCTCTGCGTCTGCTCGCGCCTCTGGATTGTCCGGGTACCTGATGTCGACGACCTTGACGACGCACGAAGCCGGACTGAAGGCTGATGACCGGTGTGACGTCTCCGACACCCAGGAGGGCGAGCGCGGCCGCGATCTCGGGCAGGTAGTCGTCTTTCGGATGATAGGCCGTGTCATCACTTGTCTTCGGCGAGCTTCGCGCCGACCGCCCTAGCGCCGACGTCGGCAAACGAAGCGCCGCTGGCGAGCTCCTGCTGGGCTCGGCGAGCGGACGCCGCGTCCTGAATAGAAGCGACGCCGTTTTCCACTCCCGGACCGACTCCCTGTACACCTGCTCGATCGTCCGGCTGTCGGGGATGATGTCCCTGACCAACCTCTCGAGCAGCACCTCGCGCAGGATCTCGCGTGATGTGACCTCGACCTGCCTCTGGATTTCCGCAACCTCGGCGAGGCCCATCCGCGTGGCTTCCTGAGCGACAAGCCTGATCGCGACGAGTCTGTTCGAGCAGTTCAAGGTCTTCCGCCGTGCCTCGGCCCTGCTGCAGCGCCGTCCGGCTGGCCGACGGATCCCGGCTCAGGACGAACTCATCGAGAAAGATCGGCTGCTCGCCGACCACGGCCACGACGGGGCGTCCGTCCCTCGTCGGCAGGGCCTGGCCCCCGCCTCGCGCAATCGTCGAAGCCGGCAGTGAGGCGAGCAGCAAGGCCCATCAGCACGACTACCCGATACCGCATGAAATCCCTCCGTCCCTTTCCTTACCGACGTCACCGATCGGGGGCAGCGATGGCCTCCGTCGTGAGCCCGACCATCTGGGTTGCCATGGCGTGCGCCGTCCGCGAGTGTCCGCGGCCGAAGAAGCGGACGCCATCGGTGCCCTGGTTGTAGCTGTGCGAGCTCCAGACGACCCTGCGGCTGTCCCGCTCGATCAGGACCGCCGAGAACTCGACGCTGGTCAGTCCCCCGGCGCCGTCGTAGTCGTCGTAGCTGATGACCCGGCCAGCCAAAACGAAATCGGCGTCGATCAGCTTCGCGACGGTATCAGCGTCGGTGACCGACAGACCGCCATCCATGATGACCCTGGCGTTGAGCAACTGTCGCCGCGCCACACCGGTGTCGAGCACGCGCAACTGGCCGACGCTCGACAGGTGTCTGCTGAAGAGCAGCGCCATGATCTCGCCGGCGTTGCGTCGCTGGCTCAGGTTGAAGAACGGCACGACGGCGATCGAGTACGACCGCCCGGGCGCGAGCGTGAGTCCCCGGTAGGACGACTTCGGGCGGAACTTGGATTCGGGCCTGCTTCCGCTCGTGCCCGATCCGGTTCGGAGATAGGACACGAGCGAAGCACCGACGCGCTCGAGAGCCCGCGTGAGCAGCACCTCGTAGTCGTCGACCAGGCCGAGGTCGAACAGTCCAGGCGCGTCGTCTCCGGAGAGGCCAGCGTCCTCGGCCCACGCGACGACCGGCACGTCGGTGATCGACACGAGCCTGACGAACAACGCGACCTTGGGGGGCACGACTGTGCTCGAGAGTTCCACCGAGGCGATGACGACCGCCTCAACACCCGTCTCCTGCCGGAGCAATTCCGCTGTGCCCGCGTCGATGCCGCCTCCGTAGCGCACCCGATGTCGGGCCATGAAGGCCTCGAGTGCCTCGGGTTCGAGGACGGTGATGCCTTCGGCTGTGAGGGTCTCGGTGAGGAACTGGCGGATGTCGTCGGCGGGAACGACGTCGGCCGTGAGGTTCTCGACCGGGAAAAGAGCCACGGCCGAGACCGGCCTCTCCGAGGTCGTCGTGGCCGCCCCGACGCTCGCCAGGAACAGGAACAGGAGCAGGACCAGTACCATGACGGCTGCCGGCTGCCGGAGGTCGGCCGGACGGGCCCGCACGCGCGCGACGATGTGGCGACTACCGTTGCTGTGCATTCTGCGCCAGTGCTTCAATCGTGGCGGCGATGCTTCGCAGCATGTCAGTGGCGAGCGGCGCGCTCCTGCGCGTCCCACGGGCAGCCGCCAGCTCCCGCTCGTACGTGACTCGAATGGCCGCCATCAGCTCCTCTGCCAGCCTGGTGGCGCGTCCGTCCCGTTCGAAGTCGTCGACGTAGGCCTGTCCGTAGACGGTTCTGGCACGGTTGTCGACGAACATGACCGAAGCCCGGGTCATGCTCACGGGCACGAGGACGGCCGCGATCTCCACCTCGGTGGCCCATCCGTCCTCGCTGAGGAACAGGAAGGTCGCGGTGTCCAGGAGCCTGGGTTCCAGGGCTCGCGCCCTCTCGTATTCGGCCAGGAGGGCCCGGGCGGGTGCGTACGTCGCGTATTCGAGGGTCAGGCGGCGCAGGGCCGTGGTGAATGCGGCGTCGGTTGGACCGCGCGAGAGAAACAGCTCGGTCGCCGGATCGGCCATCCGCCCGGCTGAGAACTGGAGATCACACTGTGCTCGCTGCTCCGCCAGGTCCGCCGGCTGCTTCGCCGGTTTCAAGTAGGGCAGGAGGTTCTCACGGTGGGCGGAGAGGGCCTCGATATTGAGGGACATCACCCGCGGGTTGGCCATCGAAAACGGCGCCGAGAACTCGAGGTACAGATGGTCGTCCGTGTTGACGACGCCAGCCGCTCCGAACCGGCTCATGCCTTCCGTCCCCATCACGAAGTAGGCCAGCAGATCGGTCGCCGAGCCCATGTTGACCTGTTCGAGGTCGCCGGCGACGACGGGCGAGGCAGCGACCCGCCGGTCGAGCTCAGCCTCATCGATCTCGAACGGTTCGTTGCTGCCCACCATCACGGCGTCGTAGTGCGTGCGCCACATCATCGTGTGCGCGAAGTGCCGTTGAAACGTCCTGACGACGGAGGCCAGATCCTCGGGAGTCAGTTCGTACAAAGGCAGCCACTGCGCGATGACTCCTCCCGCGCGCAGGCGCCTGGCGGCCAACGCGAAGTGCTCGCTGGCGTACAGGGAGCTGGCACCCCTGAACCACGGGTGAATCGGGTCGGCCGTGATGACGTCGAACATCTGATTCGTGGTCAACAGGAAGTTGCGGCCGTCATTGAGAACGACCCTGACCTTTGGGCTGTCCAGCACGTGATGGTTGTATTCCTCGAATGTCCTCGCCACACCACGCACTTGCGGTTCGATCTCGACGAGCGTGACCCGTTCAACCGTCGGGTGCACGGCCGTGGCTCCGGCTGTCATCCCGCTCCCCATGCCGATGACCAGCACGTCGCGGGGATTCCGGCTGAGCAGCGTTGGCAGATGCCCGAGTGTGAATTGCACCTGCCGGGCCTGCAGATGGGAGGACGCTTCGACTCGTCCGTTCGTGATGAAGGCCTGCTCGCCGCCCTTGACGCGGATGACGCTGACGATCGATTCGGTGCCTTCCGCGTAGTAGAGGACATCGGTATTGTCGACGGCTTCGCGGATCCTCTCGGGCGTGCTGAAGGCCTCAGGCTGGTTGCTGCGGAAGATGGCGAGGTAGTTCCGGTCCCACATCCTGGCCGCGTCCGGATGCACCATCAGAATGGCCAGAAGCGCCAGAGTCAGCGTCGTCACGGCAGGCTGGAAGCCACCGTTGCGGCTGGAGGTGCGCCAGCACGAGCACGCCCAGCCCCAGGTTGAGCACGGTGAGGAGCTGGAGGGAGGTCTCGATTCCGAAGAAGTGAATCAGCACGAGTCCGCTCGTGGCGGCGCCGAGGACGGCACCGACGGTGTTGGCGGCGAGCACGTTCCCGACGGCACGCCCGACGGCCCGCCGGTGCCGCGCCACCGCTTCTCCGGCGAGGGGAAACGCGGCACCCATGAAGAGGGCCGGGACCACCATGTACAGGAAGGCCAGCGAGAAACTGGCCCAGATCCGGGTACGAAAGGCCTCGAGTCCGGCACCGGACACCAGGCTCTGGATGCGCACGGCCTGCGCTGGAATGTCGCGCAGGTACACCGTGACGAGAAGCGCGGTGATGCCGATGGCGACCTGCGTCACGCCGAACCAGGTGACGATGCGCCTGGTGGTCATGGCCGCCCCTGCCGTCCGCGCCAAGAGTCCGCACGCCGCACTGCCGAGCGCGATGCCGGTGAGAAAAGCCACCAGGATGATCGTGAATCCGTACACGCTTGCGCCGGTGGCCAGCGTGAGGATGCGGGTCCACAGCACCTCGTAACCCAGCGCACAGAAGCCGCTCACGCCAATCCCCCAGAGAACCAGCCCGAACGGCAATCTCTCGAACCCGACTTCGCGCTCAGGGGAGTTCGACGGGGGCGACGGCGCGGGTGTGATGGCGGGCGACGCTGCGGCGGGCGTCGTCGTCTCGGGCAGCACGAGGCATACGAAACCGATGACCGCATTCGTGGCCACGGCGAGATACAGGGTGACGCTCACCGGGAACAGACGCAGCAGGAGGAAACCTGCGGCGAGCGCCCCAACTACCGCGCCGAACGTGTTGACGCCGTAGAGGAAGGACAGGTGCCGGCGCAGACGCTCGGGCTGGTGCGTAATGAAACGCGAAAGGACAGGAAGGGTCGCCCCCATGAGCATCGTTGGCACGATGAGGGCGACGATCGAGAAGAGCATGCGGACAGCGGTCAGGTACAGCGTGGCGTCGTCGCGGCCCTGCGCCAGCGTGACGTAGATCGACGGATACAGCTTTATCAAGCCCAGCGGATGCCAGCGCCGACGCCGCGATTCCGATTTCCAGGAAGGCATACAGACGAAGCGGCCGGCGCACGCCGTCGACCCGCCGGCCGACGACGTAACTTCCGAGCGCCAGTCCGGCCATGAAGGTCGAGAGCACGGCCGTCACGGCCAGGTGCGACCCGCCGAACACGAGCGTGAGCGCCCGGACCCACACCACCTGATAGACGAGGGCCGCGGCGCCCGACAGCAGGAAGAGCAGATAGATCAGGCCCACGACCGACAGCGACATGTCTCGACCGGCGACCTTCATGACGGTGGCCTCATCAGCTTGTCGAGGAGCGCGTCAATGGCCTGCTCGGTCACCTTGTTCATGGGCTGGCCGCCTCCTCCAATCAGCCGGTTCCAGAAGCTGATCTTTCCCTTCGTCGACGATGCGCTCCAGACGACTCGGCCGGTTCCGGTCTCCACGATCTGGATGCTCATCGAGATGATGTTTGCCGTGCTCGTGCCCGCGCGCACCTCGCCGTACTCCCGCACGACGCCGGTGATCACGGCGTCGACCTTCAGCAGCGAGCCGAGCTTGACGACCTCCTCCGGCGTTGGCGCCTCTGGCCTCTGCAGCTCGGTCATCGCCGCGCCCCTGGCTACCTCGCCGACCGGCAGCACGTACACCGCCTGGGTAGCGAGCAGGCGGTTGATGAACACGTCGCGTACCCGTTCGGCCGACACCTGATCTCTGGCGAGGTTGGTGAAAGGCATGACCGCGACCGTCTGGATGGCGCCGAAGTCCATGCGTGAATCCCGGAAAACGTCGGTCACCTGCGCCAGGCAGACGGACGAGTCGATGACGAGCCCCCACATCGCCAACGCCAGCACACTGGACATCCGTCTGCTCATGAAAGCCTCGCACTCGTCACAGGAACAACCTCACGCGCGCGCTGAAGATTCTGACTTCGGTTGTCACAAACTCGGTGACACCGCGGGTCCGCTGGAACGAGACGTCGATGTACGAGCGTGGCGACACGTTCCATCGCACTGCACTCACGGCGTTTCGTTCCGTGCCGAACTGCACAGGTCGGACGGTCTCGTTGTAGGCAAAGACGATCTGCAGGGTGCCGTCTGGAAAAGGCGTCCAGGATGTGCTGATGTTGAGGGCCGTACGTGTGGCCTGGCCCGTGGTGACGATCACTTCTCCGCCGAGCACGAGGTGAATGGTGCGAGATGGATCGAACGCCACTGCGGCGTACGACCGGCGCTGCCGGTACTCGGGCGGGCCCTCGAAGGTGCCGGACCGGTCCGTCGTTCTCTCGTCGTAGCTCAGCGTCAGGCTGAACTGCGCCAGAGGCACGATCGTGGCGCTGGCATTGGCGAGCCGGTCTCGCGAGATCTCCCCGGTCTCCCGCTCCGTGTACGTCCAGCCGAACCCGAACAGTACGTCGATGCCCTGATACGGCCTGGCCGAGTTCTGGACGAAGAGTCCCCTGCGGCTCGTCGGCATGCCGGCGGTGCGCTCGGTCAGGCCCGAGAAGAGAAACGAGCTCCGCAACGTCGGTACCGGCTCGACTGTGAGCGTGGCCGTCGAGACCGTCGCGACCCTGTCGCCTCGGACATCGCGACCCTGCTCGCGGGCGCCCCGCGCGAACATCGAGACGAACCGCCCGAAGGCGTGGGTCACGGACAGGCCGTTCGACAGCGTGTCGATGCGCCTGCCGGAGCCATCCGTGCCGCTGTAGAAATAGAGTCCCTCGTAGTAGAGCCCCGGTCGATCGAGAAGCCGCATGCGGGCATTGGTGTTGAGGCGATAGGTGCCGCGGGTCAGCCGGTCGTCTACCTCGGTTGCCGGGCGGCTCACGAAGGCCTGCAGTTCGGTGACGAAGATGTCCGTGAATCGGGATGCGTCGGGCACGGCCGGCGACAGCGGACGCGTGACCACTTTGATGTAACGGGCCGTGACCGCCGGAAAATCGATCTCGAAGTGATGCTCGAACGTGCCGAACCGGGCCACGGGTACCGACGCTTCGCGACGCCATGTCAGATTGTCCTGGCTGCTGAAGATCTCCCAGGAGAAGCTGTTCGCGATCTCGAGCGGGAGTTCGCGATCCACCCAGACCAGAAACCGATTCACGACGGCCGGCGTCAGCAGATCGAGACCGATGTTCCGTATCTGGGCCCCTATCGGTGATGGCGGGACGCCGAGGTTGATGCCGGCCGCTGCGGTGAGGTTGCCGTCGATGAGCGCCGGGTTGTCACTGAGCGTCACCGTGGCGGGCGTGTCGCTCACCGTCGACAGCCCGGCAAACGGCGTCACCGGGACTGCGACTTCGCCCCCGTCGCCCCGCGCCGTTGTCCTGAGATCAAGGTGATCGACATTGGCAATCGTGTTCCAGCGAAGTCGGTCGGCGATGAAAGACTCCGAGTAGCCGAGGCGGCCCGCGTGCGACACCTGGCGGGTGTCGAGCCTGTTGACCCGGTCGTTGGTGTCGATATATGTGCCGCGGTAGTAGAGATTCAGTCCCCAGTGACTGAAATCGGATGTCATCGAGCCGAAGTCCCGCGACCGGTCCTCGAACCTGCGCTCTCCGTCGAAGGTGTTCGTCTTGAGGAACTGAAAGTCCGAGCGAGGTCCGCCCTGAGGGTTCCAGCCTAGGTAGGCCGCGTATTCGTCGCTCACGAGCTTCAGTGTCGGCAGGCCGGCCGTCCTGGTGACGCCCTCACGCCTGTAGTAGCCGATCCCGGGTGAGAACACCGGATTGGTCGAACGGAGCAGGGCGAATGGCCGGCTTCGAGTGACGGTCGAGTCGGTCGTCACCGGGCCGGACGTGGATGAACGCACGTCGACCTCGAACACGCCGCCGGCCGTGAGCCTCAGAGCGGGGTAGAGGAGCGAATTCAGGTTCACCGTGAACGTGGGAAAGATGTTCGTCGAGTCCGTCTTCGTGACGGCTCCGGACGCGAACGTGCTCGTCGTCGACGTCGTGCTGAACACTGCTTCTATGCCTGCCTGCATGCCCGCAAAAATGCCCGATTGCGCCGTGGCCGGACTGGCGAAGACCGTGAGCGAACAGCCTGCGAGGAGCGTGTACCCGACGGCCCGGCCTGGCACCTACCGTGCCCCCATGACTGCGACCCCGTACGCGTCCATGCCGACGTCGATTTCCGAGGCGACCGTCCGGTCGGCGAGTCGCCCGACGACGAGCATGCGACGATTCGGATTCACCATGTACAGGCGGCTGTCCCGTGCGTCGATCGCCATGAAGGACACACCGGCCGGGATCGGCATGGCATACAGGGGAAGCAGCGCATTGGGATCGTAGAACTCGACCATCGTCTCGCGGAGGCCGGTCAGGCACACGAGGTCACGCACGCCGTCGACCACGATGGCGTCGGCCGATGTGGCCAGCCGCGCGCGTGTGACGAGGTTCAACTGCTGCGGATCGACGACCGTCATGTAGGGGGAGCGTTCGTGGATCACGAAGAGGGCACGTCCGCGGTCGTCGAGCGCGCCCCGCAGCGGAGGTGATTCCATCGATAACGTGGCTGACAGCGTCCGGCTCCCGATGTCGATGACCGAGATCGAGCTCGACAGCGTGTTGAAGACGAATGCGCGCGTGCCCGGCCGCGTCGACCAGGACCGAGCGTGGGCCGTCACCGACGCCGAGCCGCTGCTGTCGCGCGAGCGAGAGCGCATCGAAGAAGCTGACGCTGCTCGAACCCGGGTTGACCGCGACGAGGACCGTGCCATCCGGCGTGAGGGCCAGTTCACGCGGCTGGTCGCCCGGAGAGAGGCTGACGCGCTGAACGATCTGCCCGGTGGCGATGTCGATCGCCTGAACCTCCTCGTCCCCGGCGCAGGCCACATACAGCCGGCGCCGGCGCTGATCCAGCGCAAGTCCGGACGGGCCCGCGCAAGTGTCGATGCCGGCGACGACCTGCGCCAGGCGCTTGTCGAAGACGGTGATCAGGTTCCAGACGGGACTCGTGACGAAGCCCAGATGATCCGTGACCGGTAATGACGGCGACACCGCCGAGAACGACGGGTGGAAGGCGAAGCTCCCCGTGACCGACTCTCCGGGCCGCAGCGCGAGCCACACGACGTGGGCCTGCTGGCCGGTGATCGAGAACGGCACGTCCAGCTCCACCGGCGCGTCGGGCACGACCAGTGCGGCAACCCCGCGGTCGGTGGCGAGGCTGGCCCGCGTGACGTGGAGCGTGAACCCGGTGTACTCGCCTACAGGCAGCCGCCCGAAGGCCAGTAGTCGTTGCCGCCCCGTTCCCTTCGACTCGACAAGCGGCAGCATCAATGCCAGCGGGTGCTCTGCGCCACTTCTCGTCACCGCGGTGACCGACTCGAGGGCGAAGGTGAGCCTCGCCGCCTCGGGCGGGAGCGGCTGCAGGTAGAGCGAGACGCTGCTGTCAGCCGCGCGGGCGGCAGCAGGCGCGAGGAGGCACGTGAGAAAGACAATCAGACGGGCAGCAAGCACGGGCTTTCCCAACGACCGGGCGGCAGGATTCAGGTGGACGACCAGGACCGCATGCGGATCCACTCCGTCGTACCGCTCAGGTGCCATCCGTGCAAACAGGCTGCCAGCCGAGGACCGGCCGCGAGTCACGTTTGCCCCCATCGGTGGCGCGAATCAGCGCAGACCGTGACGGCCGTGAGGGTTCGCCCGGAAATCTCCCCGGAAGCGCGGGGGATTTTCACCGAGCAGATAGGAAAAGGGCCGGGAACCCCCGGCCCTTCTCCCGCGGCGAGCGGTTGGTCAGGTCCTAGTCCTTTGCGTGGCACTTGTTGCAGAGCACGCGCTGGTAACTCGCAAAGGCCGTCACCGGGCGGTCGTAGTAGCCGGCCTGTGTTTCGGCAGCCGTACGGCCCATGTGGTACTGCGGCGGCGTCCCGTTGTCGCTGCCGGGATACAGGCTGTGATAGACCATGAAATCGGACCCTAGGTTCCATCGCAGCGAATACGCCCAGCCGGACGCGTGCGCCCGATGGCACGACAGGCAGGTCACCTCGTCAGTGCTGTCGGGACCGTTCAGGAACGTATTGTCATTCTTGGCATGGCTCTTGAGCAGCCCGATGTCCGCGGTGTTCTCAGCGAACGGTACGAGCGACGAGAATGATGACGCAGCAACGCCGCCAAGGTCGCCGGTCTTCACGTACGCGTTGTAGATGAGTTCCTTCCCGTTGAGGGGCTTCGTCAACCGGGTGCACGTAGTTCCCTCCGCCGGAGTGGTTGTCGGGGTGGCAGGTCGCGCACCAGTTGCCCCAGGTGTTGGTGCCTGCTGCGCCGTAGGCGACGCGAACCTGGTTGGCGGCCTCGCTCTGGTTGTACGTGTCCGGCACGACCGCAATGGGAACGCCCGCGAACGTGACAGTCTGGGACGCATCGCCGTCGCCGCGAAGCAGGCGGTAGGCACCGACAGCCTCTCCGGCCGCCGGATCCGCACTGGTGGCGTAGGAACCGGACCCGATGATCGGGGCCCAGGTTTCACCAATCACGCCACCTCGTTCGTAGGCTCCTGTCGACAGGCGCCGCAGCTGCCCGTGTGGGTCGTGGCAGCTCTGGCATCCGAGGCTGCCGGCCGAGAAGGTGCCGCCCGGCGCCGTCGTGTTGTTACCGATGGCATATCCGTAGTCCACCGCAATGATGTTGTGGCCGTGCGTGTCGCCATCCTCGGTGTACGTCGACGTGCTCGTGCCGCGCGTAATGCTCCAGGTATAGTCCTTCTTCAGCCAGCCGAAGTCGCCGCC
This sequence comes from uncultured Acidobacteriota bacterium, assembly GCA_963752045.1. GTDB lineage: Bacteria > Acidobacteriota > Vicinamibacteria > Vicinamibacterales > SCN-69-37 > DATKDF01. Next base: position 145,167 of record CAVVWN010000011.1, read on the forward strand.
TGGCGTTCGCTGCACGGGCGCTGAGCCGGCGGGCATGTTGGCTTGTGGTGTGGAGACGCGGTAACTGCTCGGCGACGTGCCCGACCGCTCGTGACACGTCAGACACGTCGAGCTCTGATCGGTGCCAACCAGGAGGTAACTTCCCCCTGCCTTCGGACTATGCATGCTGTGGCAGCCGCCGCACTCGGCGACGCCGCCCGAGTGGAAGGCCTGCGTGCGATTGCCCGATACGAACAGCAGGACCGCCACCCCCAAGAAAGTGATTCCAATTCCCAATGATTTCGAACGCATTCGCTACCTCCGTCGCGGACAACCAGCCGAGGATCTCCTCGGCCAATACCCTCCTTAGAGCAATTCCCGATCCGTACGACCAGAAAGGAGACGGCCCATCTAAGCGACTGATAAGACGGTGGTTAAGGCTGGCTTTGGTCGGAAGGCCTGGCCCGCAGGCGCGTTCCGACCGTGGGTGAGAACTCTCAGGTTGGGTCAAATGGCGCAGACACCGCTCTGGTGGCGCGGCGGCGGGGGCGCGCTACTGCAGGACGAGCGCGAACACGCTCACGCCACGCAGGCGCATCTGGGAGACGTAGACGCGGCCCCGGGCGTCAACGGCGATGTCGTCGGGCACGATGAGATTGTCGGGCCCAAGGCCGCGGTAGCCGAACTCCGTGATGAAGTTGAAGTCCTTGTCGAACGCCATGACCACGCATCGCAGCTTGTCGGTGATGAGGAGGTTGCCACGGCTGTCCGACGTGATGCCGGACACGATGCCGAAGCGCCCGGGTGCCGAGCCCGATCTGCCGAACGACGTGACCGTGCCATCTGGCGCAGACTTGAAGACCCGGAACATGTGTCGGCACGGTGAAGTACAGATTGCCGTCGCCGTCGACGGTGAAACCGAATGCGTCGATCCGCGTCCTGCGGCCCTTCCTCTTCTGCTTCGAGCAGGGAGCGAAGATCGACGTGAGACGTGTACGCCCCACGCGGATCGGTGACGATCACGCCCGACGGCTGAAGCGAAGTAGAAGAGATCGTTGCGGCGCATCATCCGATTGGCGCCGAAACACGAGCCCGTCCGGGAGGTTCGTGATCTCGAGAGGCTCGATCGGGACGCCGCGGAAGTTGCAGCGCGTGACGATGGATTGGGAGTCCTTGTAGGACAGCAGGAAGATGTCTCCGCTGGCATCGACGGCAAGGTCGAGAATCTGGCCCAGATCGAGGTTCTCGCCGAAGCTGAACACCTCCATACCGCTCGGGCTGTAGATGCGGATCAGGCTCTGATAGATGACGTAGGCCTCCCCCGTCTCCCGGTCCACGGTCACCCGCACGCCGTTGTACTCGAGCGGCCCGCCGAAGCTGGCGAGGTTGTAGAGATACGTCGCTTGTGCCTGCGCGAACGCCGTGCCGGCCCCGAGAGTCACGCACGCTGCGACGAGTGCGATGGCCAGGGCCCTCATGCGAGTCGAGCCTCGCTGCCGGTGTGCTGGAGGGACCTCGCAATCCGGTCCACCTCGTCGAGATCGAACGGCTTGGCCAGGATGTCGGGCTTTGGGCCACAGGCCAGCCGCAGCTCGTCGATCATGTCCTCTTCGGCCAGGAGCACCAGGTGCGTGTGCGGATAGCAGTTGAGTTCAGCCACAATCTCGGCCGCCTGACCGGGGGAGGACACCGCGGCAAGCACGAGCGTGAAGCGGACCTTGGGCAGCCAGGCGGAGGCCTCGGTCCAGGTGAGGACCGTGCGGACCTCGACGCCGCGAGCTTCGAGCGCCCGGGCGAGTGCCCAGCGGCCGAGGTCGGTGTCTTCGAGCACCAGGGCGACTGTTTCCTGGGGAGCCATGCGCGCCTCGCGGACCGGGTCCGCTAATCTCACTCCGGCATTCAAGCGCCGTGCCGTCGCGCGCCGCCTCCGTGCGGCCCGTCGCTGTGGGCCAACACGTGCGCCAACAGGGCATGCCGGCAAGCCGCCCAGGGCAAATGCCGCAGCGGTGGGTGAGACGACCCACTCAGGACTGCAGCCCGAACTTCTTGAGCTTGTACCGAAGCGCATCGCGTGAGATATCGAGAAACTGCGCGGCCCGCGTCTGGTTGCCGCCCGCCTGGTCCATCGCCTGCCGCACGAGTGATTCCTCGACGCGCTCGAGCGAGACGCCGCCCTCGGGCAGTCTGAACCCGTCGGCTGACCCGGCCGTCGGAGCGGCTGGCGCGGCCGGCTCGCGCCTGAGCTGGCTCGGCAGCGACGCCGTCCGCAACTCCTCGCCGTCTCCCAGAATCACCGCCCGCTCGATGGCGTTCTTGAGCTCGCGCACGTTGCCTGGCCAGTCGTACCGCACCATCGCGTCCATGGCCTCGTGCGAAACCTGGATTGGCGGCTTCCTGAACTTGCGCGCGAACTGCCTGAGGAAGTGGTGCACGAGCGCCGGCACGTCCTCGCGGCGCTCGCGAAGGGGCGACAGCGGCAGCTCGATCACGCGCAGCCGGTAGAGCAGGTCCTGCCGGAAGTCGCCTTCGGCAACCGCCGTGTCGAGATCGCGATTGGTGGCGGCGACCACGCGCACGTCGACCGTGATGTCGCGCGACCCGCCGACGCGTCGAAAGGAGAGCGTCTCGAGCACGCGTAGGAACTTGGGCTGAAGCGAAGACTTGAGCTCCCCGATCTCGTCGAGATAGAGCGTGCCGCCGTCGGCAAGCTCGAACACGCCCTTCTTGAGGAAGCGCGCGTCGGTGAAGGCGCCCTTCTCGTGTCCGAAGAGCTCCGATTCCATGAGCGTGTCTGGAATGGCGGAGCAGTTGACCGTGATGAAGGGATGGTCGGCCCGCGGGCTCTCGTAGTGCAGAGCCTTGGCGACGAGGTCCTTTCCCGTGCCGCTCTCGCCGGTGAGCAGCACCGTGCTTGCCCCGCTCGAGGCCAGCTTGCGCAGCATCTTGACGCTATCGGCGATGGCCGCCGACTCGCCGATGATCGTGGTGTCGGCCGGCTCGCGGTCGGCGGCGCGCAGCCGCTCCACTTCCGTGCGCAGGTGGCGCGCCTCGAGGCCGAATCGCAGCGTCACGCCAAGTGCGTCGAAATCGAGCGGCTTCGCCAGGTAATCGAACACGCCCAGCTTGAACGCGGCCACCGCATCCTGAACGCCGCCATGAGCCGTGACCATGATCACCACGGCGTGCGGATCGATGACGCGGATCTGTCGCAGGACGTCCACGCCGGTTTGGTCGGGCAGCTGCAGGTCGAGCAGCACGAGGTCGGGCATGTGACTGGCGAAGGCCTCGAGACCCGAGTGGCCGTCGGCGGCCTCGATGACCTCGTAGTTCCAGGAGCTGAGCTGCTTCTTCATCGCCCACCGCTGCAGCGGCTCGTCGTCGACGATGAGGATCAAGTCTTTGGCCATCGACTCAGGCGCGGGCCGCGGCCGGCGCGACGAAGGCGGGCAGGGTGAACGTGAAGCAGGCGCCAGGTTCGTCCGGGTTCTCGAGCCAGAGCTCGCCGCCCTGCAGCTCGATGAGGCGGCGACTCGTGGCCAGCCCGAGGCCGGTGCCGCGCGCCTTCGTGGTCATGAACGGCCGGAAGATCGTCGCGGCGCGGTCGGCCGGGACGCCGGCCCCGTTGTCGCGGACGCTGCAGGTCACCTGCCCGTCCCGGACGCTCGTCGATACGACCACCGCGGCGTCGGTGTGGCCTTCGAGCGCCTGCAACGCGTTGATGAGCAGATTGACGAGGACCTGCTGCACCATGTCGGCATCGGCCAGCACGTGCAGGGGCTCGGGAGGACTCTGCACCTCGAGCGTGGCACCCTGAGCCGCCGCTCGGGGTCCCGACAGGGTCGCGGCGTTCTCGACGATCGCTCCGAGATCGACGTCGTCCAGCACGGGGGTTTTCGGCTTGGCGAAACTGAGCAGCTGCCGGACGACGCCATCGACCCTGGCGAGCTCCTGCGAGACGTGGCGCAGAATGCGGCGCGGTTCTTCCGCCTTCTCCTCGGCGGCCAGCACGTCGACGGCGGCCTTGGTGCCGGAGAGCGGATTGCGAATCTCGTGAGCGAGGCTCGCGGCCATCTCGCCGAGGGCAGCCAGTTGTTCCACTCGGGTGAGGTGCTTGCGCCGGGCGTCCTCTTCGACTTCGCGCGCGTGGCGGAGCCTGCCAACCATGTCGTTGAAGCCGGCGACCAGGCCGTCGATCTCGGCCGTGCCTGAGGGCCCGGCCGTGACGTCCAGGTTCCCGTGCTGCACCTGCTCCATGCTCGACGATAGCCGGGTGAGCGGCCTGACGACCACGTAGCTCAGGATCAGTGCGATGCCGAGTCCGATGATGACGAACTGGACGGCCGCCGTGGTCGTCGCCATCGCGCCCCAGGTGCGCATGCCTGCGCTCTGGCGGGACAGGCTGATGTCGACGTCGATGAAGCCCAGCACGTCCGGATCGCCGGCATGGCACGGCGAGCACCGGGACCGATTCAGGATCGGGCTCGCCGCGTGCAGCACATCGGTGCCGTTCGCCATGACCGTCCATGCCGCTTCGTGGCCGGCCAGCGCCGGTGGCGACGAGAGGTGCACGGGCATGACCCGGCCGATGTCAGCCCCCTCGGAGGCATAGAGCACGCCGCCGGAGGGCGACAGGATACGCACCGCCTCGATGTCGGGATTACCCTCGAAGTGTTCGACGGCCTTCTGGAGGTGGCGACCGTGCTCGCCGGCTCGGGCCTGCATGACGTCCAGGATCCGGTCGCGCACTTCCGCCAACTCGTACTGGGCGCGCTCCTGAGCGATTCGCCTGACGCTCTCGCCCATGGCTCGCATCGCGAAGTACGACACGGCAGCCATCGACGTCAGCACCAGGACGATGATGGGGATGACGACCTTGATGAACAGGCTGCGGGTGGGCAGCGACGGCATCGGCACCAGTCAATCCGTCGGGGCCCGCGGGGATCGCAAGGAATGTGCGGCCCCTTCGGGCTGAGTGTAGCACGCGCACCCCGGCCGCCGGGCGCGTGCCGGCCGGCGTCGCTATTTCGTCAGTGTGATCCCGTTCTCCACGTAGAAGAACCAGAGGCTGTTGCCGGCGAACGTCCCGGTGACGACCGGCCCGCCCCACATCCGTCCGAGGAAGCCATTGACCGACCAGTACCGGTTGAACGTGTACGCGGCCGAGAGCTCGAGCGACTTGCCGAAGTCGGTCGAGCCGTTCGACGGCCGGCTTACGTATCCGAAATTCCCGCCTTCGGAGAGCGTGGCACCGCTGCCCGCATACCAGCGGTCGGCCGCGTCGGCGAGCCACAACCGATGCCAGTCCACGCGCAGGTTGAACGATGGTGTCGGCCGTACGACGCCGAGCACGAAGAAGTCATCGAGGTTCATCGTGCTGTTGGCCGTGGTCGAGGAATAGCGCCGCATCGTAGGCAGCATGGGGAAGAACGTGCCATGCTCGCCATCACCGGGGTCGTCGTCGCCGCTCGCGTGGTTGAAGCCGAGGCGCAGCCACGGACTCCATCTCGCCTGCGTCCACTGGTAGCCCGCTTCGGTCGCGAAGGAGACGGCGCCGTGGTCATGGTCGTACCACGTCCCGTTCTGGGCCGCGAGCCAGGCCATCACATCCACCTGTCCGCCGCCGGCCGGATATGCGCCCACGAGCGCGCCGCCGAACGTGTTCACGCCGACATCGGCGCCACCGGGAGCCGAGCGTCCCGTGTTGTCCGGACGGCCTGTCACCGCGCGCGAGTCGTCGTACCGCCACATGAACGCCTGAATCTCGGTGTTCTTCAGGGTGTCGGAGGGCAGCAGGTTGAGCGTGCCCCCGTACACCCACAGATCCGTCATCGTCTTTTCGGCCTCACGGGCGAATCCACCTTGCGTCGGCATGACCGCAGCACCGGTCACCTTCGCGCCCTTGCGGGCCCACTCGAGGCGCACGCCGTCGAACGACCGCTGGTACAGCGACCATTCGAACTCGCCAACAAGGCGCGCGTCGAGGCGCTGGCGTTTCACGGCTTCGATCTTCGGCACGCCTGATGCCGCCTCGGCGCCCGAGGCGTAGGCCTGCCTGCCGAGTTGGACGTCGAAACCAGGCAGCAGCTGTTTCAGGCGGACGTACAGATACTTCGGGTACACACGCTGCGGGTTCTCGCGGTTTCCGCCCTGGGCGTAGTAGAGCGGTCCCGTGCCGAGCGCACCGGGTCCGAGCGAGTTTGCGGGCAGGTTGAACAGCCCCACCCACTGGCCCGACATCCGGACTTCGATCTTCGGCTTGTTGTACCGCGCCTCGAAGAGCAGCCGGTTGCCGACAAACGTGTAGTCGGGATCCCCGCCGCCCGGCTTCGGCTCGAAGTAGTGCCAGTTCTCGACGCGCAGCGTGTCCCGAACCGTGAACGTCCAGGGCGGCGGGGGCGGTGCCGGCTGTGCGCCTGGCTGTGCCGCCGCCTGCCCGTAGCCGGGCGCGGGCGCGAGCAGGATAGTCGCGACCACACCAATGGTCGCGCTGGAGATGCTGAAAGGTCGAAACACCGGGTCCGTCCTCGTTTCTCTCCCGCCGCCGGCCCGCGAGTCGGGCTACGACCGGCTGGAATTCGGTGCCGGCTCTGCCCGCGGCTCGCCCCGTGCGAGCCGTTCGAGACGTGTCCGGTCGTTGATCACGAATCCCCACGCAGCGGTGGTGACAATCTCCTCGCGCGAGAGCCGGCTCATCGTGCGAATCGCCGTCTCGAGGGTCGTGCCGCAGAGGTCCGCGATGTCCTGTCGTGACAAGTGCAGCGGAATTCTGGTGTGTCCGTTCTCCCGTGCGGCGCCGTCCTGGTCGGCCAGGTGCATGAGCAACGCCGCCACCCGCTGTTCGACCTGCCCGCTCGCCAGCTCCGCAATCCGGCCGGCCAGGCGCATGTCCCTCGTGGTCGCCTCGCGCACGAAGGCGCCGGCCGCCGTGGGACTCTGCTCGACGATGTGCAGCACGTCCCGTCGGGGAATGAAGAGCGCCACCACGTCGTCGTGCAGCGCCACCGCCGTGCAGCAGGCCGGGGAAAAAGAGGAGACCGCGCTGACACAGAGCAGGTCGCCGGGCCCAGTCACATCCAGAATCACGTCTCGTCCGTTGTCGCAGGGCCGCGTCATCTTGATGTGGCCGACCACGAGAAACACGAAGTAATGGAGCGGGTCATCGAGTTTCCAAATCGGCTGGCCTGCTGAGATCGCGCGGAGCTCGGCATATGGCCGGAGCCGCTCCCGGTCGGCGGCCGAAATCGCCCTGAGAAACGGCACCCGCCCGGCAGCCTCCTCGAACGTCATCCGGGGCAGTTTGTCAGACTCGTCGGATTTGGACATGACATCCGTCATGTTGACCCCGTTTGCGGCCGGTTTCCAGCCCAAATCTCCCGGCGGCGTCATGGCCGGTCGGCGGGGTCGCTTCTAAGCTTGCCCTGTTGACCGGCGCCATCGACCGCACGCTGAGGGAAGTCCGGCGAGAGCACCGGGCGTTCAGGAGCGACGTGCACGATCTGCAGCGGCTGGCGGCCGCGCCCATGGCGGCTTCGGCGGCCCATGCCCGCCTGCAGCAGGCACTCCGGCGGTTCCTCGACGAGTGGGGGCCGCGCCTGCGTGCCCATCTCGAGCTCGAAGAGCGCCTGGTGACGCCTGCCGTCGTCCACGCGCTGCCGGCAGAGACCTGGACGCTCCACACGTTCCGCCACGAGCGCGAGACGTTCGACGCGTTGCTCGACCTGCTTCGGGATGGCAGCGCGTGGCTCGACCGGCATGAGCCGGGCGCCGACCGGGAGATTGCCGCGGCGCTCGACGACCTGGCGTTGCTCTGGGGACAGCACGTGCGTCGGGTCGACGTCATCGGCCCGGCGCTTGCGAGCCACGAGGGGACGCGCGATGCATGACATGGCGCGTCTCCGCGCGGCCGTTCCCGGGGCCGGCTATCACCGCGACCTCATCTCCTGCCAGGTGGCCTGCCCGGTGCACACCGATGCGCGGGGGTACGTCCGGGCCATCGCCGACGGCGACTTCGAGCGCGCGTATCTCATCGCGCGCGGACCGAATCCGTTCGCCTCGATCTGCGGCCGCATCTGCGGGGCGCCGTGCGAAGCGGCGTGCCGGCGCGGGCGCATCCCGCGCGTCGACGACGATGGGAATGTGTTCGGCGACGACCGGCCGATCGCCATTCGTGCGCTCAAGCGGTTTGCATGCGAGCAGTCCGGGCCGGACACGCGGCCAACCGACGAAGTGCTGGCCAACGTGCGCGGCTTCGTGCCACATGGCTCGGCAGGCGCCGACGAGTTCGCCGCGCTGCTCAAGGCCACCGTGAGCGGCGCCGTCCCCAGGGTGGACGGCGTACGGGTCGCCGTGATCGGCGCGGGTCCGGCCGGCCTCTCGGCGGCGCACGACCTCGCGCTCATGGGCTTCCGCCCGGTCGTCTTCGAGAGCGAGCCGGTGCCGGCCGGCATGCTCGCGCTGGGCGTTCCGGCCTACCGCCTGCCGCGCGAGCTCATCGCGCGCGAGATTCGCGTCATCGAGGCCCTCGGCGTCGAGATCCGCTGCAACGTGCGCGTCGGGCGCGACGTGTCGATGGCCGAGCTGCGACGAGACCATGCGGCCGTGATTGTCGCCGTCGGCGCGAAGGGATCGCGCGGCCTCGGTCTGCCGGGTGAGCGAGGCCCGGGCGTGCTCGGCGGCGTGGACCTGCTGCGTTCGGTGTCGCTCGGCGAGCCGATCGCGCTCGGCCGAGAGGTCGTCGTCATCGGCGGCGGCAACGTGGCCTACGACGTGGCGCGCACCGTGCTCCGGCAGATCGCCTACGACACGGCCCGTACGGCCGCGCGACTGCTCGAGACCACCGCCGTACGCCTCGTCTCGCTCGAGTCGCTCGAAGAGATGCCGGCCGACACCATCGAGATCCTCGAAGGCGACGAAGAAGGCATCGAGCGTCTCAATGGTTGGGGACCGGTAGAGATCCTGCGCGACACCTCCGGCGCGGTGACCGGCGTGACGTTCCGGCGATGCCTTCGCGTCTACGACGACGCGCGCCGGTTCGCGCCCCTGTACGACGACGCCGACGTCATGACGGTCAGCGGCGACACGGTGCTCCTAGCCGTGGGCCAGATGCCAGACCTCGGGTTCCTGAAGGAGGGCGCGTCTGATGTCGCCGAGTTCCGGCCCGGCTGGCCGAAAGTGGACCCAGACACGCTGCAGACGACGGCGCCGGATGTCTTCGTGGCCGGCGACCTGGCGCACGGCACCAAGCTCGTGATCCATGCCGTGGCATCCGGCAAGGCGGCAGCACGCTCCGTGTACCACCACATCACCGGGCGCAGCTTGGAGCCGGATGCGCTCACCGCGCACCTGAACCTGCCCGGCTACCGGCGCGAACCCGGCTTCGAGCGGATTGCACGCGTGCCGGTGCCCGCGGCCGACCCGGCCGCGCGTCTGCTGCATCCCGAAGTGCCGGTCGAGCTGGGCTACACGCGGGAAGAGGCCATGCGGGAGGCGTCGCGCTGCCTCGACTGCGGCGTCACACCGGTCTTCGACGGCACACGCTGCGTGCTCTGCGGCGGCTGCGCGGACGTGTGTCCGACGCAGTGTCTGAAGCTCGTCCGGCTCGACACGCTCGACGGCACGCCCGAGCTCGTCGATCTGACCTCGCGTGCGCTCGGCGCGGGCGCCGACCTGGCCAGTCACTCCGCGATCCTCAAGGACGAGGACCGCTGTATCCGCTGTGCGCTCTGCGCGATGCGCTGTCCGACCGACGCCATCACGATGGAGCGCGTCACCTGCGTCACCGCCTGGAGGACTTCGTGACCAGCACGCCCACGCCCCCGCGTTCCCGCCTCGAGCCGGAACCCATGCCGCGCCGGGACTTTCTGGGTTTGTCGTCACTCTTCACCGCAGGCGCGGCCCTGCTCTTCGCCACCGTCGGCATGCTCAGGCTGCCCAAGGCGGCCGTGCTCCCCGTGCCGGCCCGCAAGTT
>CAVVWN010000012.1:0-160004 GCA_963752045.1 uncultured Acidobacteriota bacterium
CGCGCTCCGCGATACGCGGTCTCCGGAGCGAGCGCGTGCTCGTGGTGTGAGCTAAGAACGTCAGGGGGACCGGTCTCTCCCTGACACGGGACCGCCAACAACTTCGAGCGATCAGCTCCCTACTTTCAGTTGTCGAAGGCCCTTGGCGAAAACGGCCTGAGCCACTGCACCAGACAGCCGAAGCTTGGCTTCCAGAACGTCGTTCTTGACCGTTCCGAGGACGAAGGTCGGCGTGCCGGAAACCCCTAGCTTGACGGCAGCCTCGACGTCCTGGTCGACGATCTCCCGACCGAGTCCTACGGCACACTGATCAAGCCTCTGAGAGTCAAGGCCCAACGACTTCAAAGCGACTCAGCGGTCACCGATGAGGATGGCGACGCCTGGTACAGGAAGCGCACGGACTTCCCAAGGATCGCTCTTGAGGGACGCACACGCCGACAGGAGAGCTAGGCGACGGGCATGCGCGTGCAACCGACCAAGCGGAAAGTGCTTCAACACCAACCTCAACTGGCCTCGGTCATATTCTGACTTTGAGCCAAGGCATGAGCCCATCTGCGGCGATCTGGCAGAACTGGCATTCGAAGTCAGCAAACACCATGACCGCGCGAGCCGCTTGGGTGTTGCCAAGGCTGGGCGAGGCGCCAAACGCGATCTGGATGGGGTCGATTGCGCTCCAACCATCCTCGTTGTTCGCGGGGTAGGCTCGTTGGAGGATCACGATGACGGCGGCCACCAGAACTGCTCCGGTCGCGGCAGTTTCTAATGCACGTGCGATAGTCCACTTGGTCATTGTGTCCCTCATCGAACCGCTCGAAGCAGCCCTACTGCTCCCTGAGAACTGTCGATGGCTCTTATCCGCGCCATCTTCCAGATGGGCTGAGCCATCGCGATTGCGACTGCGCCGAGCAAGCATCCGACGCCCACGGCCAGGGCGAGAGGTTGCGTGGCAGACACACCAAGCAAGACATGACGCAGGCCGTACCCGGCGGCCAGCGAGAGTGGCACCGACGAGGAGGCCCATGCCGCCGACAGAAGCGTTCCCGGCCCAACACGCGGGCAATGTCTGCCAGGCCCGCGCCGAGCGCGACCCGCAGGGCGCACTCCTTGCGTCGTTGATTGGCGGCCCGCCTGCCAATCGCGTAGAGTCCTGCCACGGCCAGGAAGACGGCCGCCGAACCGAAGAGCTGGGCACTGCGAGCTCTGAGTGCTTCGGCCGCGAGCGAACGCTCCAGCAGCACCTCGACTGGCTGTATCGAGGTGACGACGACCGTGGGGTCGAACTCCCGGACCGCGTGCCGAATCGCAGCGGCGGTGACGGTGACGCCCGGAGAGAACCGAAGGATGAGACTCTCTAACGCATCCAACGTATTCGCCGGGATGTAAAGAACCGGCACATCGTTTTGCCGATAGTCCTCGTGTGTGACGTCCCACCACCCCAACCACGATGCGCGGTTGAGATCGTGAGCCAAACAAGAGCTGGGCGCCGAGCGCCGGGCCGTTGATTTGGCGAGCCAGTGATTCCGACACGATCACATTGACGGCTCCGCCGAGTGGCGACCACGCGGTATCCGAGAACTCGAACAGTCGCCCGGACACCAGCCGAATGCCCATCGTCTCAAAGTAGGCGCCGGATACACCCTGTACCTGCACAGGTGACGGAGCCGTATCGCCAGGCAAGAGGAACGAGGCCGTACGAATGTGACTCGCAAAGGGCGCGTCACGAACCGCGGCGGCGGCCGTGACGCCGGGCAACCGACGGACGGATTCCACCAGGGCTTCTTGGTAGCCGGCAGCTTCGAAGGATTCAGTCGATCGCCGGCGTCGTCTGACGGCCACGTCGTCGGTCTGAGCTGACGCACCATCAGGTCCTTCGGATCGAACCCCAGGGGCTGCGACGTCAGGCGCCACACCGTTTGCTCGAGGAGGAACGCAACTGCAACACCAACATCAGGCACGCTGCCAGCTGCGCGCCAAGGAGGAGACGGTGGCTTCCGGCAAGCCTCGATGTCGCGCGCGCGAGGCTGAACACCGGCGATCGAACCGCGAGCCGAGCGGGCCACGATGAGTGCCGGCAGGGCGGTCGCCAGCATAATCGCGCCGGCGGTGATCAGGAGCGACAGGGGAAACACCGTCCAGTCGCCCTAAGACCGACGCCGAGCAACGTCAGCGACGGAGCAGCGTGGCCACCGCATACGTGACCAGCCAGAAGGCGATTGGCCCAGCAAGGCAAGTAGCCGCCAGCGTCAGGACAGCCTGGCGGGCGACGAACTGTGTCGCAGCAGCCGTTGGGGCCTCGCCCCAGCGAGAGTCGAACGGCGAGTTCGTCCCGGCGTCGACGATCTCGCTGAGGTGGCGATCGCCGCAGTACCGCCGACGGCAACGATCAAGACGATCAGAGCGGCCAGGCCGAGGAGTGTGGTTTCCGCGGCCTCACCAAACACATCGTCGGCCACCTTGACTACCTGGCGCCTCGAGCGGCCCTCCCCCCTTCGTCAAGTAGCGGCACGAGCTCCGAGGCGCCGGATTGGGCCGCTTCAAGGGCGTCCGCCGAGGCAAGGCGAGCCACGGCAACTGGAGCGCCTGAGCCGGCGTCCGAGGTCGACGAGGCCGGTATACCCGACGGGAGCACCAAGTCGGGACTCGTTCTGGAGGGCAACCGCCTGCGGCAGGCACCCCGACGATCGTCCGAACGCGGTGGTCAAAACGCAGCTGTAGGTAGCCTACCGTCTGCCCCAAACGTCCTTGCGTCCGCCAAATGGGTCTGCGAGTAAATCCCCGAGATCAAGACCGCTCCGTCATGGGCCGCCGCGTCCCTCGGCAATGAACAACCTGCCGACGACCGGCTTCACTCCCAAGACCGGCAGCACCGACGCAGACACCTTCCACGTTTCAACGATGGCGCGACTGGGTCGATCGAGGACGACGTCTCGCGTTGACGCGCCGACGTCCTGGAACGCTGGAAGCGCCCTCAACGCCTGCCAGCTTGCCGAAGACACACCGGACGGCCGCGGTCGAATGGTGAGGCATCCCGTGCACGGGAGCTGATGTAGACCAGGCTCTCCGCGTCCGGAAACGGCAGCGGCCGCAGGAGAACGATGCTAGCCACGGTCAAGATCGCAGTTGAAGTGGCAATGGCACCAACGAGCCCGAGCAGCGACCAGCGGCTCGTCGCCGGGCGCCTCCAGACGGCCCGAACCGCGGCGCCGACGTCTTCAACGAGCGAGTGGATCATGTGTGAAGGCGATTCCAGTCGGTGGGGGATTGAGTCTTTGGCCGAATCCCCCACCTGAGCTAGACTCTTGTCTTGGCTCTAGTCTAACCTGTCAGCGCTGTTCTGCTGACAGGTCTTGAGTTTACGTTGATGGCATCGGGAAACGTGATAGAACTGCCCCTGCGCAATCAAACCGCTGCAGAGCTTATCGCTCGGTATTCACCGTCAACGACTGATACTCGCCGAGCATCGACTCAATCTTCGAGAGATCTCCCTAATCGCCGCGGTATCGAAGTGCATCGATTTCCACAGCTGGGAGGCCTTCGATGCATTGCGGATGATCGTCGTTGCACGGGTCACTGAGGCAAGGTCGTGGGGTGATCCTCACCGCGCGAGTCCCGATCTCCGATACGTAGGCATAGTGTTTGCCGGTTTCGCAATACTCCCTCTCCCCGCCATTCACGCACATGATTTGAGCGCACCTGGCTTGAACAACCGGCTCAGAGAACCCGACTACGCCCAGAACAATTGCGAAACACACAAGCCGGATTCCCCAATGGACCATGCGCGCCGTAACGCTTATCCTCATCGTACTTCCTCCTTCCCTCCAACTACTTCCTGACTGCGATCGGCATCCACATTCGACACCCGCCGCTCGATCGGCAGAGGCAGCACTCGCGATAGCGAACGAGCCGCCGCGTCGCATGAGTTCGCGATCGAATCGTTTCATCGCGACGACGCTCCCGGTGTCGCTCCGTACGGCCTCGAGGACCCAGTCGAAGCGACGGTCCTCGAGTTCGGCACGTTCGCGCGGCGTCGCAGCAAGTTCCTCCTCATCGGAGATCCGCCGGGGAATCCACTGCGGATCCGGCGCTTTGTACAGAATCCAGACGAGATCCTCTTCTGCCCAAATCGTCAGGACGAAGGGGCTGGCAACCTGATCTGCTGGTGCTGGTCTGCTGGACTCGCGAAACCACGTCGACTGGACCGTGACCTGCGCGACGCGGCGGCCGGTTGAAGGGTCCCAACGTTCGAGCAACCTGCCGCCCGGCGCGATGCTCCAGATGGTGCCGTCAGAATTGAGGCAAACGGCTCGCGAGTTCTTGAAGACGTCGGCCGAACGAAACGGACCCTCGTCAGCGCCAAACGACCTCACGATGACGCCGTCCTTCGACATGGCGTGGAGGGGATGCCCGACCAGGGCTGGCGTTGCGATCTGTCTGACAACGAGGAACCCGCCACCGCCCAGCGGCAGGGCGGGAGGCTGAGGTAGTTCCGTCTTCGTTGTCACCTGATAGTCGGCATCAAAAGTCAGCAGCGCACCTGACCTCATGTCGTACGCTTGCACAGCTCCCATCGGGTCAACGAAGAAACCGGCGATGAGCCCAACGCTGGGGCGGGGCGAATCGAGTAGTCTCCCTTGTGTATCGAAAATCAAGAGCTGGGGAGAGTCAGCCGAGACTGCGGCATACCGACCACGGCTATCACGCACGACCCTCCCGCTGATCGTAGTGATCTCGACTCCAGACAAGGTAACCATCGATTTCTTCTCGATGGTGCACCCACTACGGCATACCGCCGGAGTCTGGTCCACATCGGCCGTCACACCGTTAGAACCAAGGCGCTCAGCCGTTGCTCCAAGGGCAACACATAGCGTCGCGACCACCACCACGGCGACTAGGGCCAGCCAACAACTCGACCGACTCGTGACTGGGGCCCGTCGGCCCGATCTGTTGCTTGAGGGAGGGTCTAACGCCGAGTCAGTACATTTCACTGTTGATTGTCCTCCTTCAATGCGTCAGCGAAGGTCGCATGACCATGACGACTGGCGCGACAGGCCTGCCCTTGGTCGGCGCGCCGTTAGTCGATATCGGTGCTTCGGTCACCGGCAGGCTCGGCGGCACAGCCGGCCAGATCCGGCTGCGGTTTGCCCACACCAGCGCCCCACAGGTGGCGACGATCGCGATCGTCGTCGCCAAGTCCACGAACGTCCGGCTTCGAGTGCTCAGCATTGGGCGAAGACCCGAATCGGAACTTTACTCCTACTGCGGCATCGCTGGAACCCCTTGCGCGTTGACGATTCCCGCAATTCGTTGACAGATCCCGCTGTGCTGTGTGGATCCGGTCATCACCGGGTCTTCCGTGTCCCGGAGCGGTGCCGCTTCTGGCGTGCCCATTGCCGCTTCCGCCACTCGCCCGGCGTCACCCCCAGAGCGTGCCGGAAACAGCGAACGAGCTGCTCCGAATACCATCCGACCATGCGCGCGGCGTCTTTGACGGTATTCCGCCGGTCGAGAAGATAGACCTTGGCGCGCTTGAGGCGCGCGTCCGCGACATGCTCCGGGAACGGCCGGCCCGTTTCCAAGTTGAGCAGATGCGACACCAGGGATTCCGATCGGCGGAGCGCCGCCGCAATGTGCGCCAGCCGGATGTGCTCATCGCAGGCGCGTGCGTCGATGTTTTCAAGGACGCGTTTCGTCAAATCGCTGAGCTGCCGGTTGGTCTGCTGCCTGCGGCCGCGCCGACGCCGAGTTTCTGAACCGCTCGTGCCAGTCGTGGATCGTTCATGGCCGTCGTCCCCCATTGAGGCCCTCCACAGACAGACGCGCGGCAGATACAGGCCTGGATTTCCAGAGCTGCAGCCGCTGGATTCGACGCTGGCGACCGCCAACATTGCAGAATCCGTACCCCACGACAGTATCGTTCGGATCGGCCGGATCCCGGTGCACAGGTGTACAAACAGCGGCAAATCTGTGAAGTAGATTACGTTTCTGTCAGCGGTGCCCGGCAGGTGCCGCAACGAGCACTTGCCCGTCGCCGGTCACGTGTATCCGCTCGGCCGCGACCGGTGGCCGGAGCAGATGACGACAGACCTGTTCCAGCCTCGGGCGCTGCCCAGCCGGAATGACCAGCCTCGCGCGCAGGCTGAAGCCGCCGCGTCCACCCACGGATCCAGCGCCCGGCTTCCACCTCGTCGGCCACGAGCCCGCGCGAGGCTTGGTGTCGCGCGACCTGCGGCTCCACAGTCGCGAGCACCCCCCTCACGTCCGGCGTCGTCGGGCGTCGAGTCCGGTGGAAGGCGGGCACCCCGTCCGCGCCCGGGGGGCAGCCACGCCATCGAGCACGAGCGCGTGAAAGTGCGGGTTCAAGTTCAGCGCGCCACCGAAGCGTTGAATGACGACCACGGCGCCGCCTCGGCCACCGTCCACGCCGTCGTCCCGGGCCCGCTCACGCACGACGCGAAACGCCGCCCAGGACGCGGTCGACCACGTGCGCCGCGCGTTCGGCCATGCGTCGCCCGCCGCAACTCGGGCACACCCCGCGGCCCTTGCAGGAAAACGCGACCAGCCGGTCCAGGCCACAGCCGTCGCAGCGGAACCGCGCGAAGCCGCCGGCGAGCCCCGGGGTCCCCGCCACGCGGACTGTGCGTAGTGGGTGGGAGCCAGCCGCATCGGAGAAACTGCCGGAGCGCCTGCTCGACAAACCGTGGCACACATTCCCCGTCCCGGACGCTCTCCGCCTCGGCGAGGAGGGTCTCGAGGTCGCGCACGACCTGGTACAGCACCTCCGCGTCGGGACACCGCGGCGCGTACATCGTCGAGGGAGGGCCATCGACGACGATGGCTGCGCACGCCGCATGCCAGAGCCGAGACCGCGCACCCGGGCGGGTGCTCAGGCGGAGGCACAACCGGGTTGGCAGACCTTGCGGTCGGGCCGCGCGAGCAGGGTCGCAGGTTCTTCAACAACCGCCGCGGTTTACCGTGGTTCACCAACCGCCGACACGAACTGTGACGTTGTCACATTGTGACATGCGTAGCAGAGCTCGGTTCTCAAGCCGTGTAGCGTAAGGAAACCGAGCGGCGAGCCCCATGAGACCGACGGGACACGGTCCCCGCGGGGACAGACGCCGAGGGTTCATCCGAATAGGCCGGGAAACGGTGGCCTTCATCCTTCTCCGCGAGTTCGACGTGGCCCTCCCTGCGGGTGGCCCTGCTCGAGCGCGCCTGCAAACGGCAACCTGCACGTGACGACACACCGAACGATCGAGCGGAACGGTCCGAGCCGCCAGGTGTCGGTAGTCCAGCGCTTCAATGGCCTCGGTGGCGACCTGGAAGGCCGAGCAGGTCTCGTCTACGCCTACGTTGTGCTCGGTCGGCTCTGGAACTTCAGCCAATCCGCCTGCCGGCGCTTCGTCGCGTGCGAGCTGACGTTCACGCATCCACGTCTGGCGGCGTGTCGGAGGCCGCATGAGGTCCTCAGCGCGCTGGGGACTGCCGGCCCCAGGCTGAGCCCAGGGCTTGGCCCCATGGTTGGCCCCCGAGCGTTGAGTTTCATCGCGACAAACTGGGCCTCGACGCCGACAGGGCTGGTCGCGGCGACGGTCCCGGGCATGGTCCCAGGCAAGGGGGGAGCGACCCCCTCCGCCGCGGGGGTCGCTCCCCCCTTGCGCATCACGGACGGGGCCAGCGTTCTGCACGGTTCGAGCGCTGTGCAGGTTCACCGCGCGGCCGCCGCCGTGCGCAAGACCCGTCTGTGCTCCTGCGCAGCCGGAGACGTCCGGGCGGCCACCGGGCCACTCGCGACCGTTGACGCCAGGGGCCGCACCGAATGCTCGCGGCCGAGCACGCCGCGGTTACGAAGCTCGGCCATCACGCGTTCGATTCTGGGGCCGCCCTCGGATCGGTCAAGGCTCGTCGCCCTGCTCCGCCCGCTTCGCGGCTGCGGCCTTGACCAATCCTCCGGCCGGCCCGGCTGGGCTCATGCGTGATGGCCCCGGTGTGCACGGCACGGGCTCTTGCGTCAGCTCACACTCTTCGCAGTGAGGTCTATTCGAGTGCAGACACGGAACCCGGACGAGGCTCTGTTGCTGACCGCCGATGAAGTCGGTGCGCTGCTCCGAATCAGCCGCAAGGCCGTCTACGCGTTGATCGAGCGTCGACAACTGCCGGGCGTCAGGCGCATTGGCCGCCGTGTCCGGATTGACCGACGCGAGCTGCTAGACTGGCTCGACCACAACTGCGCGTCGTCGCCAGAGGAGAAATGGCGATGAGCGTAAAGACGCGGCCGTACGTGAACGGTGGCTGGGAGGTGGACATTCGATTCCGCCTGCCGGACGGCACCGAAGTGAGAGAGCGCACGAAGAGCCCCGTGTCGGGCAAGTCGGCCTCGCAGCGTTGGGCCGAGGATCGTGAACGGGTCCTGCTGCTGCGAGGCAAACCGAGACCGCGGGCAGAACGGGAGGTGAAACCAGTCACGACGTTGAACGAGTTCGCGCCCAGGTTCCTCGACGGGTACGCGAGAGCGAACCGTCAGAAGCCGAGCGGGGTGGCGTCAAAAGAGACCATCCTGCGCGTGCACCTGGGCCGGCACCTGGGCGAGAAGCCGCTCGACCAGATCACGACCGAGGACGTGCAGCGGTTGAAGGCCGAGCTTCGAGGACGAGCCCCGAAGACGGTCAACAACGTGCTCACGGTCTTGAGCGTGGCGCTCAAGACGGCCGTCGCGTGGGGCGTCATCAACCGAGTGCCTTGCACGATCGAACTCGTGAAGACGACGGCACGGGCCGCGACGTTTCTGGACTTCGCGGCCTACGAGCGGCTGATGATCGCCGCTCGAGCAGACGGTGCGCTGGCGACCGCGGTCGTTCTGCTCGGAGGCGACGCCGGCCTCAGATGCGGCGAGATGATGGCCCTCGGGTGGGAAGACGTGAACCTGGCGCAGCGGCAATTGGCGGTGACCCGATCCGAGTGGAAGGGCCACATGACCGCCCCGAAGGGAGGTCGGGTGCGATACATCCCGCTGACGGTTCGGCTGACCGACGCGCTACGAGACACGCGGCATCTCCGGAGCGAGCGCGTGCTCGTGGACAGCGAAGGCCGGGCCCTGACGCAGAAGGTGGTCCAGGGCATCGTGCGGCGCGTGGCTCGCAAGGCAGGCGTGCAATCGGGCGTGCACACACTACGCCACACCTTCTGCTCGCATCTGGCCATGCGTGGCGCGCCGGCCCGGGCGATCCAGGAGCTGGCCGGCCACCAGGACTTGACGACGACGCAGCGGTACATGCACCTGAGTCCGGCGGCGCTGCAGTCGGCCATCGAGATGCTCGAAGGACGGCCGAACGCGCCAGGCCATGGAGGAATACTGGAGGCCGCGGGAAAAGCGATGTGATGGACTCGGTTGAAGCGAAAGGTGGCTTGCCAACCGAAGCGCGCAAGTGACTGAGTCGGCCCACCTTCGCCAAGGCTACGGTGGGCAACCTTCGCCTGACACACGCGCGAAGGTTGGTGGAGGCGGCGGGAGTCGAACCCGCGTCCGAAAGGCCTGTCGTCGCGGAACTCTACATGCGTGTTCGCTCTTTATGATTCGCAACCGGAGTCGAAGAGCGACAGAAAGAACCGGTCACTAGTCCGAGTTGTCTCGCTGGCACGCTTCGGACGCACGTACCAGCCAGCCTGCTAAATGGCGTTCAGCCCCAGCCCGCAGGCTGACCAGAGTGAACGTCGCGGGGTCTTAAGCCGCGAGTGCGAGCTGCGTGTCCGCAGTTACGTTGTTTTGCCCACCGGTTTTACGAGCGAGATGAGCAAGCTCGGCATGCATCCCACGATCCCTTGCCCCCGTCGAAGCCGTTTCGCCCCCACACGAGGTGGACCGTCCGCCCCATTGTGACAGGCCGGCGCCCGGAGCGCAAAAAGGGGCGACAATCATCGCCGGTGCAGGACCAGCCGCTGACTTCCCCACCCACCGATCTCGACGTCGCCATCGTCGGGGCCGGCGCCGCCGGCCTGGCGACGGCCATCTTCGCCCGCCGGGCCAATCCAACCCTTCGCGTGGCCGTCCTCGACGGCGCCGCCAGGCCGGGCGCGAAGATCCTCGTGAGCGGCGGCTCCCGCTGCAACGTGACGAACACCGTCGTCAGCGAAACCGACTTTTCCGGCGGACGCCCGACCATCATCCGGCACATCCTGCGCGGGTTCCCCGTCGAGGACACGATCGCTTTCTTCCGGGAGATCGGCGTGCCGCTTCGCGAGGAAGCCGGGGGCAAGCTGTTTCCGGTGAGCAACCGCTCGCGCGACGTGCTCGAGGCCCTGCTGGCGGAGCTCAACCGGACGGGCGCCACGCTCCTCGCCGGGTACCGCGTGACGGACATTCGGCCGATCGACGGCCGCTTCGAGCTCGACACGTCGCGCGGGCTGGTACGCGCCAGCAAAGTGGTGCTCGCCACCGGCGGGAAGTCACTCCCGAAGACCGGCAGCGACGGCTGGGGGTTCGAGGCGGCACGCCGGCTGGGTCACACGATCGTGCCGACGACGCCGGCGCTCGTGCCGCTCGTGCTGGCCCCGGACGAGCCCGGCGCGATTCACAGGCGGCTCTCCGGCGTGGCGCTGCCCGCGCGAATCGACGTGCGCGTCGACGGCCTCATCACCGCGCGCATCACGGGCTCGCTCCTCTGGACCCACTTCGGCATCAGCGGCCCGGCCGCACTCGACGCCTCGCGTCACTGGCTGCGCGCCCGAATCGAGGAGCGGCCGGTATCGCTCTCGGCCAGCTTCCGGCCGGACACGACGTTCGAGGCGCTCGAGCGCGCGTGGGTGTCGCTCGCGGCCAGCCGGCCGCGTCTGACCGTGCAGTCGGCGCTGGGCTACGACATGCCCGACTCGATGGCGGCCGCCATGCTCGAGCATCTGGACGTCGCGGCCGGCATGCCGCTTGCCGACCTGAGGCGAGAAGACCGACGCCGCCTCGTCCATGCCCTCGTGGAATGGCCGTTGCCCGTCGTCGATTCCCGCGGGTACAACTTCGCCGAAGTCACGGCCGGCGGCGTGACGCTGCCGGAAATCGACCCGTCCACGATGGCCTCGCGCGTCTGTCCGGGGCTCTATCTGGTCGGCGAGATTCTGGACGCCGACGGCCGCATCGGCGGCTTCAACTTCCAGTGGGCCTGGGCGACAGGACGGGGGGCCGGGATCAAATTAGCGAATTAGTGAATTAGTGAATGAGCGAGTGAGTAGTGAATGAGTGAATGAGTGAATGAGTGAATGAGTGAATGAGCGAGTGAGCGAGTGAGTGAGCCACTCATTCGCTGATTCGCTGATTCGCTGATTCGCTCATTCGCTCATTCGCTCATTTCATTCACTAATTCACTAATTCACCAATTCGCTAATTCCCCTTGCGCCAGACCGCGACGGTCAGGTTGTTGCCGCCTTCGTCCTTCGTCGTGAGCGTGAGCACGTCGCCTTCCACCTGCCAGTGGCGCGGACGGTTGCTGGCGAGCAGGCCGGCGTCGGCGCCGATCGGGGCGCCGCCCTCGACGACGTAGGTGATCGTGCGGGCGTTCATGTCGATGACGGTCCGGCCGTTGGTCGCCAGCACGCCGTTCTCGAACGGCAGGCCGACACCACGGAGTGCCTGCGCGGTGGCGTCGTCGGTGCGGATGTCGACCGACATGTTGGAGTAGGCGTCGTAGACCAGGACTCCGGTCGCCTTGATGCTGATCGGCTCCCGTCCGGGCGGAAACGCGTCGAAGGACACGAGCGTCCAGCGTCCCTCGAGGTACTCGCGCGCCGCCGCAAGCGTGCCCGGACCGGTGTCGAGCGGTCCGGTGTAGATCGGTCTCTTGATCGGCGCCGGAGCACACCCGGCCACGAAACCGCCGACAAGGACGAGTGCGAAAGCAGGAACACGCCAAGACCCGGACATCACGAACTCCCCTTCAAGGCTGCGCCGGCAGGCGGCCAACCTCAGGATTATGCCACACCCCTCCAGCGCGCCGGCCGGCCGGATTCACTACAATGGAGGCCAACTGTTGGAGTGCGAGGAGTCGATGACATGCCGAAGATGCTGACGCTGGTCCTTGCCGCCACGATTGCGCTGACGACCGCCCTCGTGGCCGCCGACGTGAAGGTCAAGACGGCCGTCGACAAGGAGTTCAACTTCAAGGGGCTCTCCACCTACGCCTGGCACCCCGAGGGGATCGGCGACGTCAAGGTCCTCCAGAACACGAAGGACGACGCGGCCGACCTCAAGGCCCGGTTCGAGCCCATCTTCGTCGAGTCGCTGACGCGCGGCCTCGCCGGCCGGAACCTGACCCTCATCACGGACGGGTCGCCGGATCTCTACGTAAACTACTACCTGCTCATCGGGCCGGGATCGTCGAGCCAGAACATGGCGATGTTCCTGCCGCCGATCAGCTACTGGGGCCTGCCGTCGTTCGTGCCGGCCACGACGTCGCTCCAGATCTACGAGCAGGGCTCGCTCGTCATCGACGTCTCGTCGGTCAAGCAGGGCTCGATCGTCTGGCGCGGCCTGGCGGTCGCGGAAGTCGATCGAGGCCGAACCGAGGAGGAGCGAGCCGAGCGGATTCGCGACGGCATCGCGTCGCTCATGAAGAAGTTTCCGTCGACGAAATAGCCCCACCTCCTCGACCTAGAATGTCCCTCAAGTGAAGGGTGAATATCGTGCACGCTGAGAGACGCATCCTTCGCAGCCTGGTTGCCGCGCTGGCGCTCGCCATCCTGCTGCCCGGTCTGGCCCTGGCGCATGCCGACCAGGACGTCCAGCAACCCGCGGCGCCTCCGCCGCAAGTCACGCCGGCACGCGAGCCGGTGCCGGTGCGCATCGGCCGCGACACCGTGATCTTCATTCCCGTCGGGCTCGGCGGGTTCACGGCGGAGCAGCGGGCGGCCGGCATCGAGGAGACCCTTTCGCAGGTCATCGCCGACGAGGCGGTGGCCGGCCTGCCCGTCAGAATCGAAGAGGTCGACAACACGACGCAGCTCTTCATCGGCGAGTATCGGATTGCCACCGTGACCGAACCGGACGCGCAGGCCATCGGCGTGGCGCGCGGCCTCATCGCCGCCGAGTGGGCGAGGTTCATCCAGACGGCAATCGCCGCCGAGCGCGAACGCTATTCCCCCGAAGCCCTGGTCCGGGGCGGGATCGCGGCAGGCATTGCGACCCTCATCCTCTTAGCGTCGATCTGGGGTTGGCGCCGGGGCAGTCGACTCGCCCGCGCCGGCATGCGACGCGTGCTCCGTCACAACCTGGAACGCTTCAAGGCGCACCACATCGACCTCAAGTCGGTTCGCACGATTCAGCTGCTCGGCGAGCAGACGATCACGGTCGTCAGCCTCTTCGTTCTGCTGCTTCTCATCGACATATATCTTACGTTCTCGCTCGGCCAGTTCCCCTGGACGCGTGGTGTGGCGACGCAGTTGCTGGACATGCTCCTGAACCCGGTGTCCCTGGGCGTCGAGGCCCTCGTCGACTACCTGCCGAGTGCGTTCTTCCTCGTGTTCATCTCGTTCGTCACGCTCTACGCGGTCCGCTTCACGAGGGTGTTCTTCGACGCCGTTCACGACGGCCGGATCACGCTTGCGTCATTCCCGGCCGACTGGGCCGACCCGACGTTCAAGAGCGTCCGCATCGTGATCGTCGCGTTCGCCCTGGTCGTGGCCTTCCCGTACCTGCCAGGCTCCAGCTCACCGGCCTTCACCGGTGTCTCCGTGTTCGCCGGCGTCCTGCTCTCGCTCGCCTCCTCGTCCTCGCTGTCGAACATGATTGCTGGGCTCGTGCTGACGTACGCGAACGCCTACAAGGTTGGCGACCGCGTGCAGGTCGGCGGAACGATCGGAGCCGTCGTGGAGCGTGGACTGCTGGCGACGCGCGTGCGAACGATCAAGAACGAGGAGGTCGTCGTGCCCAACAGCGTGGTGCTGGGGGGCCAGATCATCAACTACTCCGCCATCGTGGAAAAGCAGGGCCTGATCCTCCACACGAGCGTGACCATCGGCTACGACGCGCCGTGGCGGCAGATTCATGAGCTCCTGCTGGCCGCCGGGCGGGCCACCGAAGGCGTCGCCGACACGCCAGAACCGTTCGTGCTGCAGACGGGCCTCGAGGACTTCTACGTGACGTATCAGCTCAACGTCTACGTCAAGGAGGCCCAGGGCATCCCGCGCATCTACTCGGACCTGCACGCGAACATTCAGGACGCGTTCAACGAAGCCGGCGTGGAGATCATGTCGCCGCACTACTCGACGCTCCGCGACGGCAACACGATTGCCATCCCCGAAGCGAACCGCCCGAAGGGCTACGAAGCGCCGCCGTTCAAGATCGCCGGGCGCCTGGAGGGGTCGGGCACGAAGGGCGACCGGGGCGGCGCCTAGCGGCCGGGCGCGGCCTGGTAGACAACGCGCCCGGCAACGAGCGTGAGCTGACAGCTCAGGTACTGCAGGTCGTCGCCGGGTATCGCGTACGGATTCCGGTCCCAGACGGCGATGTCGGCATCCTTGCCGACCTCGAGCGAGCCGATACGGTCTTCGAGGAAGAGCTGCCGCGCCGCCCAGATCGTGTAGGAGCGGAGGGCCGTGCGGATGTCGACGGCCTCGGCCGTGCCGAAGGCGGTCTCGCCGTAGGTGCCCCGCAGCGTCTTCCGCGTGACCGACGACCACAGGCCGTAGCGGGCCGGAAACGGCGTCACGCTGTAGTCGGAGCCGCCCGCCCAGAGGACGCCCTTCTGCACGTACGTCCGAAACGGCATGAGCCGGGCCGACCGGGCCGGGCCGAAGTTGCCGGCGTAGGTGTCGCCAATCCACCACATGAACGGCGCCTGCGCTTCCGGGTACACCGCGTCGTACGTCTTCTGCAGCTCGGCCATCACGTCGATGGCGTGATCGGTCGGGATGTTCGCATGGATGATCGAGTGGCGAAGTCCGCGGGTGGCCTTCGCGCGCAGGACGTCAGCGTACGTGTCCACGACCCAGTCGATGGCACGATCGCCGACGGCGTGCGTGCCGACGTGAATGCCCGCGTCGTGGAGCCGCCGCACCTGCTCGCGGTACACGTCGGGGTCGGTCGTCGGGTACCCGGTGTTGCCGGCTTCGGTCTTCGTCGACTCGATGTTCCAGTCGCCGTGCATCCAGCCGGTGCGCGCGCCGCCGCTCCCGTCCATGTAGAGCTTCACGCCCCCTGAGGCCAGCATGCCGTCGCCAAGCGTGGCCGGCAGCCGAGGGTGGGCGGCCATCTGGCCGATCGTCTGGTCGACGGACTCGACCGTGCGGCCGCCGCGCCAGAGCGCGAACATCCGCACGGTGAGCGTGCCGTTCGCGAGCATCTGCTGGTACGTCTCGAAGCGGCCGGCGTTGACACCCGGGTCTTTCACCGCCGTCATGCCTTCGCGATTGAAGTTGGCGAACGTCACGGCCAGCCCGGCGGCCGCATCGGCTCCCCGGCCTCGACCGCGGCCGCCGCCCTGCCCGCCCGACATGGCGCGCGTGACGAGGCCCGTCGCCGATTCCTTCATCAGCCCCGTTGGCGTGCCATCGGCGTCGCGCTCGATGGTGCCGGCCGGCGGATCGGGCGTCTCGCGCGTGACGCCGGCCAGCCTGAGCGCGAGACTGTTGCCGACGCCATAGTGCCCGGTCGTGTGCGTGAGCCACACGGGATTCTCTGGTGAAACCGCGTCGAGGTCGGACGCGCGCAGGAACCGGCCTTCGGCCAGCTTCCCCTCGTCCCAGCCGCGGCCACGAACCCACTCGCCCTTGCCGTGCGAGGCGACCTCGGCGCGGAGGCGCTCCTGAAGGTCCGCAATCGTGCGAATGTCCGGATCGCTCAGGTCGAGCTGGTCCGACGGGGGCGACACGTGCAGGTGGGTGTCGATGAGGCCGGGCGTGGCCGTGCGGCCGGCGAGGTCGATTACCGTCGTGCGCTCGCCGGCCAGGCGCCTGACGGCAGCCGTCGTCCCGACGGCCACGATGCGGCCCCCGCGGACGGCCAGCGCCTCGGCCACGGTGTCACGGGCGTCGACGGTGAGGACCGTGCCGTTGACGAGCACGAGATCGGCCGGTTCCGGCTGGCCGGCAACCGTCCAGACGGCTGCGGTCGCGACGAGAAGAGAGGTGACGGACGTGAGCGATCGGCGCATGGTGCCGACATTCTAGCGCTGGGCGCTAGGCTCTAGGCGCTAGTTATGGTGAGGCGCTGGCGACCAGCCCGGGAACCGTCCGAGGGCGACGAGCAGGCGCAGGCGCGCGCGCTGGAGGGCGTTTTCGGCGATGGCGGCGAGCGTCTCGCGGTCGCGGGCCGACCGCTGCGCGTCGATGAGCTCGATGTTCGTCGTCGCGCCCACCTCGAACACCGTGCCGGTAATCGTGAGTACTTCATTGGCCTCGCGCGCCGCCTGCTGCGAGTACTCGAGGGCGCGCGACAGGTATCCGACCGACGCCTGGGCCTCGCGGACCTCGGCGCGGGCGCGAATCTCGAGCTCGGTCAGCTCGACCTTCGTGGTGTCGAGGACAATCTGCCGCTCCCGGGTGACGGCACGCTGCAGTCCGCCGAGGTAGATCGGCTGCGTCACCGAAAAGACGAGCCGCCAGCTTCCCGACGGCTGAAAGAAGCTCGCCGGGGCGATGTACTGCGGATTGAACGACACGGTGGCGTACGGCGAGACGTCCTTCCAGCTGTCGGCGACGACGCGCTCGGCCGCCCGGATGATGGCGCCCTGGGTCACCAGTTCCGGACGCGCAGCCATCCAGGCCGTGTCGTCGATCGTCGCCGGCACGTCGAACGTGGGATCACCGGAGATGTCCACCGGCCCATCCTCGGCCAGGATCACGCCCAGCGCCTCCTGCGCCTGCCGCCTCATGAAGCGCGTGGCTTCGAGCCGCGCCTGCGCCACCGACAGCTCTTCGGCCGCGCGGAGCATGTTCAACCGGCTGCCGACGCCGCCCTCGAGGCGCCGGCGCGCGTAATCGAGATGCGCCTCGGCCGTCTCAATCGCGCGCTCGTCCACCTCCACCTGCCGCTGGGCTCCGGCCACCGCCAGGTACGCTTCCGCCGCGGCCACCGCAACCTGGACGCGAACCTCATTGGTTGACGAGGTCGCCACCGTCACCTGGTCGCGGGCCTGGGCCACCCTCGCCCAGTCCGACAGCGAGAACACGGGCATGCCGACCGTGGCCCCGATGGTGAACTGATCGCGAGGCACCACCGTGCTCTCGTCGAAGGACACGCCCGTGTTGAGCAGCGTGTTGCCCAGATTGGCGCTGATGTTCGGCAGTGTCACCGCCCTGGCCTGGTCGACGAGCGCGGCGGCCCGGTCGATCGACTTCGCCGCCCGCTCCAGCGTGGGATTTCGTTCGATGGCGCGCGCCACCGCCTCGTCGAAGGTCACCCGGACCATCGCGGGCGTCTGCGCCGCTGCGGCGGTCGCCACCGCCACCATCACCGCCCCGCACGCCAGTACCTTGCGCATCACCGCCTCCATTGCCCGCTACGCACTCAACGCCGCTGCCTAGATGACTATGTTGTCGGACGTCATCGTCCGAATCTTCCCCGGGAACCAGGAGCGAATCACGACGTACAGCACGGGGATGAACACCACCGACAGGAACGTGGACGCCACCATGCCGCCCACAACCGTCGTCCCCACCGAGTTGCGCGCGCCGGACCCGGCGCCGGTCGCCAGCGCCAGCGGCATGACTCCCAGGATGAACGTCAGCGAGGTCATCAGGATGGGCCGCAGGCGAATCCGCGCCGCCTCGACGGCCGAGTCCAGAATGGAGCTGCCGGCGGCGCGCAACTGCTCGGCGAACTCGACGATGAGGATCGAGTTCTTCGCTGCCAGCCCGATCAGCATGACGAGCCCGACCTGGCAGAACACGTCGTTGGCGAACCCCCGCAGGAGCTGCCCGCCGAGCGCGCCGAACACGGCGAGCGGCACGGCCAGCAGGATGATGAACGGCAGCACCCAGCTCTCGTACTGCGCCGCCAGCACGAGATAGACGAGCAGGATGCTGAGCGCGAATATCCACACGGCCGTCGACCCGGCCCGGATTTCCTGCAACGACTGCCCGGCCCAGGCGAAGCGGAAGCCGGCCGGCAGCGTGTCGGCGGCAATCTGCTCCATGAGCGCGATCGCCTGCCCCGACGTCACGCCGGGCACGGCCGCGCCCTGCACCTCGGCCGACCGGAACAGGTTGAAGTGGCTGATCACGGCCGGAGCGGTGCTCTCGGTCGTACGCACGAGCGCGCTGAGCGGCACCATGGCGCCGCCGCGCGACCGCACGTAGTAGCGCTCGAGGTCGGCCGGCTCGGCCCGGAACGCCTGGTCCGCCTGGACGTACACGCGGTAGGCGCGGTTGTTGAAGTCGAAGTCGTTGACGTACTGCGAGCCCAGGAACACCTGCAGCGCGTCGGTGACCTCCTGGATCGGCACGCCCATGCTTCTCGCGCGGTCGCGATCGATCTCGACGACGAGCTGCGGGTCGTTGGCGGTGAACGCGCTGTACAGGCCAGCCACCTGACCCGACTGGTTGCCCCTGGCCACCACCTGCTGCGCGACGCTCGCCAGATTGGCGATCTCCCCGCCGGACCCGTCGAGAATCTCGAACTGGAACCCGCCGAACATCGACAGGCCCTGAATCGACGGCGGCGCCACCGGGATGACGAGCGCGCCCGGAATGCCGCCGAACAGCTGCGGCATCACCCGGTTGATGACCGCCTGGAGCGACTGGCCGGGCTCGGTCCGCTCGGCCCACGGCCGCAGCGGCGCGAACATCATGCCCTGATTCGACGCGGGCCCCGCGAAGCTGAAGCCGGCCACCGTGAACGCGCCGAGCACTTCCGGCTGCGCCGTCACGACCGCTTCGGCCGCACGCAGGATGTTGTTCGTGTACTCGAGCGACGCGCCGGCCGGGGCCTGGACGATGGTCATCAGGTACCCTTCGTCTTCTTCGGGCACGAACGACGACGGCACGGCCTGATAGATCCACCAGGTACCCCAGAGGCCCGCGGCGAAGAGCACCAGCATGATCGCGCGCCAGCCGATGGCCCACCGCACCGCGGCGACGTAGGCGGTCGTGCCCGCGTCGATCACGCGGTTCACGTTGGTGAAGAACCACCCATGGGTATGACGTTCCTTGTCGAGGAGCAGCGCCGAGAGCGCCGGCGTCAGCGTGACGGCGTTGAAGACCGACAGGATGACCGCGCACGCGATCGTGATCGCGAACTGCTGGTACATCAGCCCGGTCGTGCCTGGAAAGAACGCGACCGGCACGAACACGGAGACGAGCACGACGCCGATGACGACCACCGCGCTGAACACCTCCCGCATCGCGTCGAGCGAGGCGCGGAACGCCTTCTTGCCGTACTCCCGCATGTGCCGCTCGATGTTCTCGATGACGACGATCGCGTCGTCGACCACCGTGCCGGTGGCGAGCACGATGCCGAAGAGCGTGAGCGTGTTGATCGAGAACCCGAAGAGCTTCATGAACGCGAACGTGCCGACGAGGGAGACGGGGATGGTGATGGCGGGAATCACCGTGCTGCGCCAGTTCTGGAGGAACAGGAACAGCACGAGCACGACGAGCCCGATCGCCTCGACGAGGGTCCAGAGCACCTCGCTGATCGACTCCCGCACCACCGACACCTGTTCGAAGGCCAGCGACCAGCGCAGGCCCGGCGGGAAGTTCCGCTCGAGATTCGCCATCTCGGCCATCACGCCGTCGAACGTGTCGATGGCGTTGGCCGTGGGTGTGAGCTGCACGGCGAATCCCGATGCCTCCGTGCCGGCAAACCGAAGCGCCGACGCGTAGTTTTCGGCGCCGAGCTCGACGCGGCCGACGTCGGAGAGCCGCACGAGCGCGCCGTCGCGCCCGGCGGCGATCACGATCTGCTCGAACCCCCGCTCATCGACCAGCCGGCCCTCGGCCCGCACGCTCATCTCGTACGTCTGGCCCGGCGCCGCCGGCGCGCCACCGATTGCGCCGGCCGCCACCTGCACGTTCTGTTCGCGCAGGGCCCCCAGCACGTCGCCCGCCGTGAGCCCGCGGCCGGCCAGCTTGTCGGGGTCGAGCCAGAGCCGCATCGCGAACTTCCGCTCGCCGAAGATCTCGACCCGGCCCACGCCCGGCACGCGGCGAATCGCGTCCCGGACGTACTGGTCGATGTAGTTGCTCATGAACAGCTCGTCGTACTGATCGGCCTCGCTGAAGACGCCGATCCCGAGCAGGAAGTCCATCGAGAACTTGTCGACGAGGATGCCGGTCGTCCGGACCTCGACCGGCATCCGGCCGAGCGTCTGGTTCACGCGGTTCTGGACGTTGACGACCGCCAGATCGGGATCCGTACCGATCTCGAAGACCGCCGTGATCATCGAGAACCCCGCGTTGGTCGACGACGAGGTGAGGTACATCAGGCCCTCGACGCCGTTGATGGCCTGTTCGAGCGGTGTCGTGACGGTCGTCTCGACGGCCTGGGCGTTGGCACCCGTGTAGATGGCCGTCACCATCACCGTGGGCGGCGACAGGTTCGGATACCGGGCAATCGGCAGCGTGGGAATGGCCACGACGCCGGCGAGCATGATGATGAGCGAGCAGACCGTCGCCAGCACCGGCCGGCGGATGAACAGCTGACTGATCACGCGCCGCCTCCGCGTCCCGTCTCGGCCGCGCCGCCCGGCGGTCCGGCTGGCATCGGCTGCACCGGTGCCCCCTCGCCGATCTTCTGGATGCCGGCGACAATCAGCCGGTCGCCCGGCGCGAGACCACTCGTCACCAGGTACGCGTCGCCGACGACGGGCCCGACCGTGATCGGCCGCTGGCGGGCGACGAGCCCGCCGTCGGCCTCTTCGGCGACGAACACGAAGAACATGCCGTTCAGGCGTGACACCGCCGTGACTGGCGCGGTCAGCCCGACCTCGGCTCCCCACAGGAGGCGGGCGTTGACGTACTGATCAGTGCGGAAACGGCCGTCGCGCTCGCTGACCGGCGCCTTGACGAGCACGGTCTGCGTCGCGTCCTCCACCGACGGAGCGACAAACGCCGCCCGTGTCTCGGCGATCGTCTGCCCGGCCGGGTCCAGAATCCTGATCGGCAGGCCGACGTGCAGCCTCGGCGCGTCCTGGACCGGCACGCTCACGTAGAGCTCCAGGCCACTGTTGTCCTCGACGGTCGTGAGCATCGTCGAACGCGTCACCCGATCGCCCACGCGCACGGGCACGTCCCCGACGATGCCCCCTGCCGGCGCAACCACGCGATAGTAGGCGAGCTCGGCCTGCTGCTGCTTGATCTGCTCGTCGACCGCCTTCAACTGAGCGGCCGCGGCCTTGTCGGCCGCCTGTGCCTGCTCGTACTCCTGCAGGCTCATCGCGCCCACCTCGTGAAGCGCCCTGGCACGGTCGAGCTGCTGGCGCGCGAGCGCCGCATCGGCCTCGCGCGCCGCGCGAAGTGACTCGAGACTGGCGACGGCCGCCTGCTGGGTCACCGCGTCGATCTCGAACAGCACGTCGCCGGGCGACACCCGCTGACCGGATCGCACGGCAATTCGCGTCACGAAGCCCTCAGCCTGCGGCTGGATGGTCGTCGACTGGCGCGACTTGATCGTCCCGACGAAGTCAGAGGAGCGCTCGACGGGAGCCTCCGTCATCGTCACAATCTGGACCGGCATCGGGGGCATCGCGCCCCCCGGCGGCATCCCCGCGGGAGGACCACCGGCCGGGCCGCAGCCGGCGCCTGCAATCGGCAACGCCACGAGAGCGAACAGGAACCACGAAGGTATTGAGAATGATCGCCGTGCCATCGTTGTACTTTCCACCATCCGGGGAGGGTCTCGAAGGAATCGGGCGGAGCGCCCGGCAATCCGGGCGAAAGCGCAAGTGCCCAAACCAATAACTACGATATCCGAGTGCGACGAGTTCGGCCATCAGGGACTAGAATCCAGAACATGCCGACGGACCGGCCGGCCGACGCCATGGTGGACGAGGTGTACGCGGAACTGCGCCGCATCGCCGACTCGTACGTGCGCCGGGAGCGCGCCAAGAGCGTCCAGGCGACCGAGCTCGTCCACGAGGCCTACCTGCGGCTGGCGCAGGGCGGAACGCCGGAGTTCGCCGACCGCGGCCATTTCGTCGCGATCGCGGCCATCTCGATGCGGCGGCTACTCGTCGAGCGGGCCCGCGCGCGCGGCGCGGCCAAGCGCGGCGGGGCCCGGATCCAGGTGACGCTCGACGAACAGACCCTCAAAGGGCACGACGGCCCGTCGCTCGACCTCATCGCGCTCGACACGGCCCTCTCGGAGCTCGCCCGGCTCGACAGTCAGCAGGCTCGCATCGTGGAGCTCCGGTTCTTCGGCGGCCTGTCGGTCGAAGAGACGGCCGACGTGCTGGGCATTTCCCCGGCCACCGTCAAGCGGCACTGGACGGTGGCCCGCGCCTGGCTGGTCAGCCGGCTCGAAGGACCCGCCTCGTCGTGAACGATCCGCGGGATCTCTCCCGGGAAGACTGGCAGGCGATCAACGAGGCCTTCCATCTCGCCGTCGAGATGCGCGGTGCGGACCGTGCCGCGTTTCTCGAACGCCGCTTCGGTGAGGCGGCGCGCCTCAAAGCGGAAGTGACCGCCCTCATCGCCGCGCACGAACGCGGCGGAGAATTGCTCGAGCGTCCGGCCGCCGCGTGGGTCGACCCGGGGGAGCTCGACCCGCTCGTCGGCCGCGACGTGGGCCACTACCGGCTGGCTCGCCGCATCGGCTCGGGCGGCATGGGCGTCGTCTACCAGGCCGACGACACCAGGCTCGGGCGAACCGTGGCGCTCAAAGCGCTCGCGCCGGCCCTCACCGATGATGCGACGAGCCGCGAGCGGTTGCGGCGAGAGGCCCGCGCGGCGGCCGGCCTGACCCATCCGGGCATCGCCACCGTGTTCGCGCTCGAAGAGATCGACGGCCAGATGTACATCGCGTCCGAGTTCGTCCGCGGCGAGACGCTGCGCGACGAACTGGCCCGTGGGCCGCTCGCCACATCGCGTGTCATCGAGCTCGGCATCGACATCGCCCGGGCGCTCGCGGCCGCCCACGCGAACGGCCTGGTCCACCGGGATCTCAAACCGGAGAATGTGATGGCACTGCCGGGCGGCGGCGTCAAGATCCTGGACTTTGGACTGGCGGCATATCGCGACCGTCCCGACGGCCCGCGGCTCACGGGTGACGGCGGAATACTCGGCACGCCGGCCTATATGTCGCCGGAGCAGATCCGCGGCGAGCCGGTCGATGCACGGTCGGACCTCTTCTCGCTGGGTATCCTGCTCTTCGAGCTCTCGCGGGGCGTGAACCCGTTCGCCGGGGCCGATTCGGCCTCGACGCTCGCCCGCATCCTCGAGACGGCTCCGCGGCCATGGTCCGAGTCAGGCCCGGCCGACGCCCTGTCACCACCCGAGCGCGGACTTGCGGCCGTCGTGACCCGGTGCCTGGCGAAGAAACCGGACGGGCGATACCCATCGGCCGCGTCCATCGTGACGGCGCTCGAGGCGGCGCGCGAAGGGGCCATCCCCGAGATTCCCCCGCCGACCGTGGCGGCCGGCGATCAGCGCGCCGTCTGGTGGTGGCAATTCCATCAGGCCGCGGCGGCCGTGGCGTATCTGGTGCTGCTCGTCCCGCTGTGGCTGGCTGAGCAGTGGACCCCCGACGCCACAGGCATGCTCGTCTTCGTGGCCGGCGCGGCCTCGGCGGCCACCGCCGCGGTCCTCCGGTTCCACCTGCGATTCACCGCGAGCGAGCTGCCGCAGGAGTTCGCGCGCCAGCGCGCGCGCGCTACACCATGGCTGCGGTTGTCGGATGCCGCCTTCGTCACGGTCCTCGCCGTCACCGGAGCGCGCGTGCTCGACCCGTTCCCGGAGCTTGGCGCGCTGCTCATCACGGCCGCGGTCGTCGTCCTGCTCGTGTCGACGATTGTCGAGCCGGCGACCTCGCGCGCGGCCCTCGCCGCCCGCGAGCGAGGCTGACCGCCGGCTCGCTCTCGGGGGCCCTTCCGGGCCACTGAGCCAATCCGGCAGGCGTTGGCGCATTCCCCGGTGAGGAGAAATCACCGTGTCCACACCGGTCTGGCGGACCTTTGCCCGCTTCAACGTAGTCGGCGCCATCGGCATCGTCGTCCAGCTCGGCACACTGGCGCTGCTGACCGAGGTGGCGGGGCTGCCGTACCTTCCGGCGACCGTGCTCGCTGTGAGCACTGCGATCGTGCACAACTTCGTCTGGCACCTGCGGTGGACGTGGCGGGACCGTGCCGGATCGCTCGGCGCCGACCGCGCCTTCGCGCGATTCGTGATGCTCAACGGCGCCGTCTCGCTCGTCGGCAACGTCGCCGTGATGGCGGCCCTCACGGGCGTGGCAGGCCTGCCGCCCGTGCCGTCGAACGTGGCGTCGATCGCGGTGTCGGGCCTCGTGAACTTCTGGGTGGCCGACCGGGTGGTGTTCCTCTCGCCGGTGACCAGATAAGATGAGTTGTTGTCGCCGAGCCGCTTTCAACCTTTCGTGCTGGCGCTTGTGGCCTTCGCGAGCGTCACGGCTGCGCCCGCCCGCACCCCGGACGGTGCGCAGGGGCCGGCACCCTACACGGTGTACACGAGCGACGGCCGCCGGGATCTGCCGGTCCGCACGGTAGACGGCACCGAGCTCGTCGCGCTCGACCGGGTCGCGGAGCTGTTCGGCCTGACCGTGAGCGAAGACCCGCGCGTCGAAGGCATCAGCATCGTCGCCCGGGACCAGCGCATCACGCTCATTCCGAACCAGTCGTTCGTCTCGGTCGGCGGTCGGATTGACTCACTCTCAGCGCCCGTGCGGCGCGAGCGGGGCGCCTACCTCGTGCCCATCGACTTTCTCTCGCGCGCCGTCGGGCGCGCGCTCGGCCAGCGGGTCGAGGTCCGGCGCGAGAGCCGCGTGATCGTCGTCGGATCGGTTCGGGTGCCGCTCCTCACGCCGAGCTTCCAGCGCGTGGGCCCGCGGGCACGCATCGACATCACGATCGAGCCGGCCACGCCGCACCGGGTGACGCGCGAGGGCGACCGGATCATCATCCAGTTCGACGCCACGGCGCTCGACGTCGCGCGCCTGGCCGGCGCCGATCCGGAATTCGTGGCGGCTACCCGTGTGTCGGACGGGCGCCTCGAGCTCGACCTGGGCCCGGCCGTGGCCAGCTACCGCGCCACGAGCGCGCCGGACGATTCGCGGCTGGGCCTCGATCTGGTCCCGCCGGCAACCGCCTCGCCTACGCCGGCGACGCCGACCCCGGCCGGATCCGGGCCGCCGCCAGTCGTGGACCTTGCCGCCCCCGGCGTGCTCAAGACCGTGGTCATCGACCCCGGCCATGGCGGCAGCGACACGGGCGTGCGCGGCGCGGGCGGCACGCTCGAGAAGACGCTGACCCTGCAGATCGCGACGCGGCTCCGCACGGCCATCGAGAGCCGGCTCGGCCTGCGCGTGCTGCTCACGCGCGAGGCCGACATCGACGTGCCGATCGACCGGCGGTCGGCGCTCGCCAACAACAACAAGGCGGATCTGTTCATCAGCCTGCACGCCAACGCATCGGTCATCGCCGCGGTCTCCGGCGCGCAGGTGGCCACGCTCAACCTCGAGGCGTATCGCGACCGCTCCGGAGGGGCCAGCGGTCCCGGCGTGGCGCTCCCGGTCGTGGGCGGCGGCACCCGGTTCATCGAGGCCGTGCCCTGGGACCTGGCGCAGCTGCCGTTCGCCGACCGGTCGACGGCTCTCGGCGGCCTGCTCGTTCGCCACCTCGAGGCCCAGCAGGTGCCGCTCTACAGGACCCCGGCGATCTCCGCGCCGCTTCGGGGGCTGGTCGGCGCGAACATGCCGGCCGTGCTCCTCGAGATGGGCTTCCTGTCGAATCCGTCCGACGAACGGGCGCTCACCGGTGCGGACCGCTCCGGCAACATCATCGACGCGATCGTGGCCACGATCAGCGACATGCGGCGACGGCCAGCCACGCCTCCCGGCGGAGGTGACCAGTGAGCCCGCGGCGGCGCCGGAAGGCCGCGTCCGGCCGGACGATGGCGTATGTGCTCTCGGCCGGCGTCGGCGTGATCCTCATCGGCATCGTCCTGCTCGTGGCTCAACTGCCGAAGCTCATGGGTCCGTCGGAGTCGGCGGGCCCCGCGCCGCCCACCGACGTGGCCGCCGCGGTTGACGTGGAGGAAGCTGACGCGCGGAAGATCAACGCCACGCTCTACTACGTCTCGGCCAACGGCACTGAACTCGTGCCCGTGTCGCGCGACGTGCCGTACGGCGCCACGGTGGCCGCGCAGGCCCGCCGCATCGCCGAGGCCCAGCTTCAGGCGGCGCCGTCGGGCCTGTTCTCGGCCATCCCGTCCGGCACGACCGTGCGCGCGGTGTACCTCACGTCGCGGGGCGAGGCGTATGTGGACCTGAGCCGGGAGATGATCGCGGGCCACACGGGCGGCTCGACCAACGAAGCGCTCGCGGTGTACGCGCTGGTCAACGCCATGGCGGTCAACCTCCCGGACGTCTCGGCCGTGCAGATTCTCGTGGACGGTCAGGAGATCGACACGATTTCAGGTCACCTCGACCTGCGCCACCCGCTCCGGCGATCGAGCCAGTGGGTGCAGAAAGGACAGTAACCTCAGATGACACGACTCGACGGCCGCACGGCCAACGCGCCCCGGCCGACACGGCTCACGCCCGACTACCTGATGCACGCGGAAGGCTCCGTGCTCATCGAGGTCGGACGCACGAAGGTGATTTGCACGGCGTCGATCGAGGACCGCGTGCCGCCGTTCCGCCGCGGCAGCGGCAAGGGCTGGGTGACGGCCGAGTACGGCATGCTGCCGCGCGCCACCTC
Organism: uncultured Acidobacteriota bacterium; assembly: GCA_963752045.1. Taxonomy (GTDB): domain Bacteria; phylum Acidobacteriota; class Vicinamibacteria; order Vicinamibacterales; family SCN-69-37; genus DATKDF01. Next base: position 26,850 of record CAVVWN010000012.1, read on the forward strand.
CACGCGCACCACCCGCGAGGCGTCGCAGGGCAAGGTGGGCGGGCGCACGCAGGAAATTCAGCGGCTGATCGGCCGCTCGCTGCGGACGGTGACCTCGCTCGGCGATCTCGGCGAGCGCACCATCTGGGTGGACTGCGACGTGATTCAGGCCGACGGCGGCACGAGGACGGCCGCCATCACGGGTGGCTTCGTCGCGCTCGTGCTCGCGCTCGAGCGGCTGCGCGAACAGGGCGTGATCCCCCGCGTGCCAATCAAGGAATACGTGGCCGCCACGAGCGTGGGCATCGTCACGGGCACGCCGCTGCTCGATCTGGCCTACGACGAGGACTCGCGCGCCGAGGTCGACATGAACATCGTCAAGACCTCGGGCGGCCGCTTCATCGAGCTCCAGGGCACGGCCGAGACGGAACCCTTCGACCGCACGGCGCTCGACCAGTTGCTGGGCCTGGCCGACACCGGACTGGCGATGCTGTTCGAGAGTCAGCGCGAAGTGGTGGGGAAGATACTCAAATACTGATTAGTGAATTAGCGAATTGAGTGAATTAGCGAGTGGAATTGAGCGAATGAAAGTGCGCGAGTGAGCGGATGAGCGCCGTGAGTGAATGGGTGATCCCCATTCACCCACTCACCCACTCACTCATTCATTCAATTAATTCACTCAATTCACTAATTCGCCAATTCGCTAATTAAATTAGCGAATGCCCCCCCGGCCCCGTCCCCCGGCCGCGGCCGCCGCGGCGCCGCCGCGCTCACGCATGGCGCGCGGGTCGAGGATCGTGGCGATCTGGTCGCGCGCGTCCTGCAGGTGGCGGCGGGTGACTTCGTCCGAGGCCGCCGGCAGCGCGCGTTCGAGCTGGCCGTCGAGCGTCCGCAGCTCGCCCTTGAGGAGCGAGCGCACCTCGTCGTTGGGCTCGGTATTGCCGTTGAGCCGGTTGTTGACGTTGTCGAGGTACGACCGCTGGAGGTTGCGGCGATAGATGTCGATCGTCGCGCCCGGCCGGTCGAGCTCGGCCCAGACGCCCAGGCGCAGCTTCGTGAGGAACTCGATCGGCTTGTAGGCCTGCGGGCCGTCGAGCGCGGCGTGCTCGACGAGGCGCACGAGGCGCGCTTCCTGCAGCAGGCTGCTCATGATCGAGTTCTGTGTCGTGCGAATCTGCTCGACGACGCCGGCCACCTGGATGCGACGGAGGATCTCGGGCCGGATCATGAACATCGGTGTCTGGAAGGCGTTATCGAGCAGGAACTGCACGGCCTCTTCCTGCCGGTTGCGCGGCACGGGCGTGAATCGCACGCCCTCCTGGCCGATGTGCTTCTGCTGCGAGTCGAACCCGCCGACGAGCTGCGCGACGTGGTTCATCTCGGTCCGCCACTGTCCCACCATGCGGTTGTAGACCTCTTCGAGCTCGGTCCACGGATCGCCGGGGCGCGTGCTCGTGGCCGAAAGCAGCATCTCGGACACACGCGAGAGGTTCTTCATGCCCAGACGGGTGGCTTCGACGGCGTTGACGTCGCCCACGGCCTCGGTGTTCTCGCCTGGGTCGGCGCCGCCCGTGCCTTCAGTCGAGAAGCGGAGGTAGGGCTTGGTGTCCTGCTCGCGCGCCCACTTGTCGAGCGTCGGCTTCTCGTCCTCCGGCGTCCGCGCGCCTGGAATCGGCTTGTAGCCCCACATGGTCGCCCACTTGTCGTAGGGCCCGATCTTCGGGATGAGGTCGGCCGGGTCGATCTTGTCCTCGGGCTGGGCCACGTAGTTGAAGCGCGAGTAGTCCATGAGCGTCGGCGTGTGGCCCATCTCCTTGACCCACTTGGGATCGCGCACCTGCTCGATGGTGTAGCCCGCGCTGGCCTTCATGTTGTGCTGGAAGCCCAGCGTGTGGCCAACCTCGTGCGCCACCACGTAGCGCATGAGCTCGCCCATCAGGTCGTCGGGCAGCGGCAGCTTCTGGGCGCGCGGGTCGAGCGGGCCCACCTGCACGAAGTACCAGTTCTTCGCGAGGTTCTGGACGTTGTGGTAGTAGTTGACGTCCGCCTCGAGAATCTCGCCGGTTCGCGGGTCGTGAATGTGCGGGCCCGACGCGTTCTCGGTCGTCGACGGCAGCCACATGATCGTCGAGTTGCGGGCGTCTTCCGCCCTCCAGGTCGTGTCGCCCGGCTCGACTTCCTTCGCGATGATCGCGTTGCTGAACCCGGCCTCGAGGAACGCCGCCTGCCAGTCTTCGATGCCCTTCTTCACGTAGGGCACGTACTTGGCAGGCGTCGCCGGATCCACCCAGTAGACGATGGGCTTCACCGGGTCCGAGACGGCCGCGTTCGGGTCCTTCTTCTCGAGCCGGTAGCGCGTGATGTACCGCTTCTGGTCCGCGCGGTTTTCGTCGGACCCGTAGTCGAGCAGCGACTGCGTGAAGTAGCCGACGCGCTCGTCGAACAGCCGCGGCATCATCGGGTTCTCGGGGAGCTTCACCATGCTGTAGTGCGTCAGCACGGTGGCCGTCGGTCCGGACACGCCGCGGGCGCCGCGGCCGGCGCGGCCACCGCCAGCACCCGCCTGCGCCTCGGGCATGTTGAACGTTTGAATGACTTCGACGTTGATGTTCTCCGGGAAGACGTTGACCTTGTCGAGGAACGTCCGGCTCTGGTCCATGCCACGGCCGCCGACGCGCCCGCGGACCGAGAACTCGGGCACTTCCGACGTGAAGAGCGAGGTGACGTCGACGACCGGATCGCCCGACGGGCTGTAGGCGGCGACGTTCAACGCGCGGATGATGGCCGGCATGTTGGCGTCGGCCACGGCATCGGCGATCGGCTGATCGGGATCGGCCACGACCGTGTAGTCGATGTTGTTGATGAGCACCCTGTCGCCCAGCAGTTCCCAGCGGATGACGCGATTGCCGGCCGCCTGGCCGCCGTAGCCGGCGCCATTGGCCGTGCGCTTGATCTGGTTGACCCAGAGGAAGTCCTTGCCGAGCTCGGACTTCGGAATCTCGTAAAAGAGGTTCTCGCCGATCCGGTGCACCTTGAACACACCCTGCTCGGTCCTGGCTTCAGCCGTGATGACTTCCTCGTACGGCCGAGGCCGCTGGTCCTGCGCGGCGCCGCCCCGGCCCTGCCCGCCCCCGCGGCCCTGCAGCGCCGCCGCGTCTGCCACGGCAGCCGCGCCAGGCGCCATCACCGAGCCACCGACGGCACGCGCGACCAGGTCGGTCGAAGCGCCCACAACGAGCGTGATCACGCCCGCACCGGCCAGCAACCACGAGACAACGGTTCGATTGCGAAACATGTGGCTTGTCCTCCGACAGTCGAGAATGGGAGACGAACGGCCAATTATAGCGACGGCGCGACCCGTTTTGTTTCTTTCCGGCCCGATTTTCGGCCGATTTTCGTGTTCCGGCTCGACGGCCTGCCTCGCTACAATCAGCCTCCGCATGCTCGTCGCCACCACCAATCCAGGCAAGGTCCGCGAGATCCGCCGTGTGCTCGCCGGTCTTCCGATCGAATTGGCCACGCTCGCCGATGTCCCGCCGCTCCCCGAACCGGAAGAGACCGGGACGACGTTTGCGGAGAACGCCCTGCTCAAGGCCCGTTACTACGCGGCCGCCACGGGCCTTCCTACGATCGCCGAGGACTCCGGCCTGGAGATCGCCGCCCTCGCCGGCCGACCAGGCGTTGAAAGCGCGCGTTACCCGGGTGCCACCTATCCGGACAAGTTCAGGAACCTCTACCGCGAACTGGAGGGCTCCCCGCGGCCCTGGGCGGCACGATACGTGTGTTCGGTGGCCATCGTGCAGGGCGCCTCGAGAGCCCGGAGCCCAGCGCCCGGCGCCCTGCACGTGCTCTTCGCTTGTGAGGGCGTCGTCGAAGGCGAGATATGGCCGGAGCCGCGCGGCACCCACGGCTTCGGGTACGACCCCATCTTCTATTACCCGGCCTTTGGCGCGACGTTCGGAGAGGTTGACGACGACCGCAAGCTCGAGGTCGCCCATCGGGGCCGCGCGTTCCGGCTGGTCCGTCGGTACCTCGAGGAGCGGCCCCTGCGCGCCTTCCCTTCCCCCCGGGGACCTGTGTAGTATTTCCGGCACCAATTCAAGGAGCGGTCGATGATGCTGGCACACGTGCGCCGAGCTCGCCTGGTTTGTCTGGTTCTGTTCGCTTCGACGGCGACGATTGCGATCGCGCAGTCCGGACCGGCGGGCCCCGACCCGATGCTGAAAGACCTGCGGTGGCGCAACATCGGCAACGCCAACCTCATCGGCCGCATCTCGTCGATCGACGCGCTCGACGACGACTGGACGCACGTGGTCGTGGGATCGGCGGCGGGCGGCGTGTTCAAGTCGACGAATGGCGGCGTGACGTGGGACTCGATCTTCGACCACTATGGCGCCGCGTCGATTGGCGACGTGAAGATCAACCAGCAGAATCCCCAGATCATCTGGGTCGGCACGGGCGAGGAATGCGGACGCAATTCGGCGACCTGGGGCGACGGCGTCTACAAGTCGAGCGACGGCGGCGTCACGTTCACCAAGGTGGGTCTCGACGACACCTTCAACATCGGCGCCATCGTCCTCCATCCCCGCGACCCGAACACGGTCTGGGTGGCGGCGATCGGGAACATCTACGGCCCGGTCGGGCGACGCGGCGTGTTCAAGACGACCGACGGCGGCGCCACCTGGACGGGCCTCACCGAGGGACTGCCGAGCGACCCGCAGACGGGCGCCATCGACATGGTGATCGACCCGTCCAACCCCGACGTGTTGTACGTCGGGTTCTGGCAGCGCATCCGCTATCCGTGGGCACTCGAAAGCGGCGGCCCGAACGGCGGCCTGTTCAAGTCGACCAACGGCGGGCGCTCCTGGCAGGCGCTCACGCGCGGTCTGCCCACGGGCGATCTCGGCAAGATCGGCCTGGCCATTTCGCGCACGAACCCGCGCGTGCTGATGGCACACATCGAACATGGCTTCCAGCCCAACTGCGGCGGTGGCCGCGGCGGACGGGGCGGCGCGCAGGCGCCCCCGGTCGATCCGGCCTGCGAGGACATGACCCAGCTTGGCGCCGGCATCTACCGATCCGAGGACGCGGGCGCCTCATGGACATTTCTCAATCGCTACGCGCGCCGGCCCTTCTACTACAACCACATCGCGATCAGCCCGGTCGACGATCAGTACGTGTTCAGCTTCAACATCGACTACCGGCGCTCGCGCGACGGCGGCAAGACGTGGCAGGGCGGCGGCGGCGGGCAGGGCGGCCACTGCTGGCATGCGATGTGGCACGACCCGCACAACAAGAGCCGCTACTACATCGGCAGCGACGGCGGCCTGAACCTCACGCACGACGACGGCCAGACCGACCTGCGCTTCACGAATCTGAACGTGACCCAGTACTACGACGTGGGCCTGACGATGGCCGACCCCTACTGGGTGTGCGGGGGCCTGCAGGACGCCGGCAGCTCCTGCGGCCCGTCGGCGACGCGCGCCGGCGCCATCTACACGAGCGACTGGGTCAACCTGTCGGGCGGCGACGGGTACCACGCCGAATCACCGGTGGACAACCCGAACCTGGTCATCACCGAATCACAGCCCGATCGGCAAGGCGGCAACATCGGCGTGTCGAATCTCGAGACGCGCGAGCGGCGCAACATCCGGCCGAGCAAGAACAACATCGTCAACTGGGACCAGTACATCACGCCGGAAATGGAGCAGCTCGCCGAAGACCGCAACTGGGGGCGCCAGCCGCAGCAGATGGGAGCGCTCCGGTACAACTGGTCCACGCCGATCAGGATCTCGCCGAACAACTCGCAGACCGTGTACGTGGGCTCGAACCACCTGCTGATGTCGCCGAACCTGGGCGAGACGTGGCGCCTCATCAGCCCCGACCTCACGAAGAACGATCCGCGCAAGACCATCAGGCGCTCGGGCGGCCTGACGCCGGATGAAGACCCGGGCGGCGGCGCCGAGTACCACAGCACGATCATCACGATTGCCGAGTCGCCGCTCGAGCCGGGCAACATCTGGGTCGGCACCGACGACGGCAACGTGCAGGTCACGCGCGACTACGGCGCGACATGGACGCAGGTGGGCACGGCGGGTATGCCCGGCCTGCCGCAGGACGACTTCTGGGTGAGCCGCGTCGAGGCTGGCCATCACGCCATGGGCACGGCCTATGTGACGGTGACGGGCCACCGCATGGCCAACTACGAACCGTTCATCTACAGGACGACGGACTACGGCCGCACGTGGACGCGGATCACGAGCGGCATCCCTGGCGGCATCCCCGGCAACCCGATGTACGTCGTCAAGGAAGACCTCGTGAATCCGAGCCTGCTCTTCGCCGGATCCGAGTTTGCGGCCTTCTATTCGCTCGACGCCGGGCAGTCGTGGAAGCGGCTCAACGACAACCGTGGCCAGGCCGGCCGGCAGCTGCCCACCGTCGCCGTGCACGATCTCGAAGTCCACCCGCGCGACGGCGATCTTGTGGCCGCCACCCACGGCCGTGGCTTCTGGATTCTCGACGACATCACGCCGCTGCAGCAGCTCACGCCGGAGGTGCAGCGCGAGGACGCACGGCTCCTCGAGAGCCGCGTGGCCACCCAGTGGCTCAACATCCAGCCGCAGCATGCCGGCGGCGAACTGGCCTTCCAGGGCCGCAATCCCACGCGTAACGCCGTCATCAACTACTACCTGAGCGAGCGCATCACCGGGAACGTGGACTTCACCATCGCGAGCCCGGACGGCGCGAGCACGTGCCGCGCAACGGTGCCCGCCGAAGCTGGCCTCGGCCGGCTGGAGTGGACGATGCGCTGGTCGGACGTGCCGGCCACGGGCGGCGGGCCCGGCGCGGCCGGCGGCGGTCGCGGCGCTGCCGGCGGCCGCACCGGCGGTCTCGGCGCGGGCCAAGGTCGCGGGGGCGCTGCGCCGGCGTGCCTGCTGACGGCAACGGCAGCCGAGGGCGGTGGCGGGGGCGGCCGGCGCGGCGGTGGCTTCGGCCGCGGAGGAGGCGGTGCCACCCAGGCCACCCCGGGCACCTACGGCGTGACGATGATGGCCGGCGGACGGACGTACACGAGCACCATCTCGATCAGACAGGATCCGATGGTGAGATAGTGAGGGTCCGAGGGTCCGAGGGTCCGAGGGTCCGAGGGTTCGAGCTTGGGTTCAACCGGTCGATGCAACGATGGCGGCTAGCTTAGCAGCCGGTGTTTCAAAACCCAACGTCTTGCGCGGACGTTCATTCAGCTCGCGGGCGATGCGATTGAGGGCGGCCTGCGAGTAGCCGGACAAATCGGTGCCGCGCGGCAAGTACTGGCGCAGGAGCCCGTTCGTGTTCTCGTTGGAGCCCCGTTGCCACGGGCTGTGGGGATCGCAGAAGTAGACCTGGACATCGGTGGCGACCGTGAATTGCCGATGCGCCGCGAGTTCCCGCCCGCGGTCCCACGTCAGACTGCGCCGCAGCGTCGCCGGCAGCGTGCGAATCTGCCGCGCCAAGGCGGCCGTGACGGCCGGGGCCGCCTTGGTGGGCAGCCGGACCAACAGCACGTAGCGGGACTGGCGCTCGACGAGGGTGCCGACTTGCGAGTCGATCGTGCCCGCCAGCAGGTCGCCTTCCCAGTGGCCCGGGATGGCGCGATCCTCGACGCTGGCCGGCCGCGCGCGAATCGAGACTGCGTCGGCCAGCGGCCCGCCCGGCGCCGCGCCGGCCGGCCGCGGCCGCCGGAAGCGCCCGCCGCGGCGCAGATGCCGGACTAATTCGCGGTTCAAGCCGCCGCGGCTCTGTACGAAGAGCGTGCGATAGATCGTTTCGTGCGACACGTGCAGCGTGGGGGTGTCAGGGTACGTCCGTTTCAGCCACGCCGCAATCTGTTCCGGCGACCACCGGCGCTCGAGGCCCCGGGTCACCAGGTGCCGCAACCGCCCCAGCCGCGCGAGCCGGCACGGTTTCGGCCGGCGCGCCCGCCGCCACGCCGCCGCATCAGCCGTGCCCGCCCGATAGTGCCGGCGGCCGCCATGGCGCCCGACCTCGCGACTGACCGTGGAGTCGGGCGCCCGAGTCCGCGGGCCACGGCCGCGAACGACTGGCCCGCTGCCAGCCCGCGCGAGATCTCCTCGCGCTCGGCGCTCGTCAACACCCGCGCCGACCGAGTTCGGGCGACCGGCGCGATGCCGCCCCACCGTCGCACCCGCTTGCGGATGGCCCGGTCGCTGACCCCGTGCGCCCGCGCGATGGCCGCGATCCGCTCACCCCGGTGCCACCGCACCCACACATCGTCCCCGCGCGCTCGCTGATCTCGACGCTTCATGACAAGATCCTCCTATCACGTTGCGTCGACCGTCTGAGTACGCCGAGGGTCCGAGGGTCCGAGGGTTCGCGGAACGCACTGACGCTCATCCGCATTCCTCTGCAGGGACGCTGGTGAATTCGTTCATCGAGGCGCGCCAGTGATGCAGCCCCTTTGCGAAGGCGGGCGTGCACGCTTTCGAGCGCATTCGTGGTGTCCGATGATGCGACGGACGTCGGGCGGAAACGCAAACCGCCCGCTCGGTGAGGGCCTTCTTGAACCGGCGGGTCGCGACTTCGACTTCGGCTGCCGTCAGCGGCCCTTCCCTCACAACTGGTCGAGGACGTCAACAGGAACGGGCGCGAGTAGCTCAGCTTCGTGTGTCTCACGCGGCCAGCGCCAGCGCCTTCCTCGAACCTTCGGACCTTCGAACCTTCGGACCTTCGGACCTTCGGACCTTCGGACCTTCGGACCTCGGACCTCGGACCTTCGGACCTTCGGACCTTCGGACCCTCGGACCTCCGGACCCTCGGACCCTCGGACCCTCAGGTCCCTCACCAGACGCCCGCCCCAATCTCGATCACGTAGGTGAGATGGTCCACGTCCCACGCGCCGACGTTCTTGATGCCGGCCCGCAGGCCCCAGAAGTCCGTCATCCAGGCGACGGCCTTGTTCGCGAAGCGGAACCGGAACTTGACGCCCATCTCGAAGACGAAATCCCGCTCCTTCACGGTCGTGCCGTCATCCTGACGGATCCGGTTCGTCTCCATGCCGCCGGCAAAATACTGATCGAACCACCGCGATGCCGACGGCGTGTACATGAGCAGCCAACCCCAGTTGTGCAGGTTGTCGCCTTTCGCGTACACCCGGTGAACGATGTACCCGCCCGACAGGGGCTCGTTGAAGTTCTTGACGAAGAAGAGCGGAAACGCGACAGACACGCCCCGGTCGCCGTCCGTGTAGTACGACACCGAGTACGGCTTGAGTTGGAGCCCTTCCGTGAAGAACTCCTGCAGGGGTGCAACCAGGGCTTCGGGGCGTTCGACGACGGGCCAGCCCTCGACTTCCTTCTCCTCCATCTTGTGCCTGAGCAGCGCATCGTCGACCGCCAGTTCGGATGACGGGAAGGGGCGCAGCTCGTAGACGGCGTTCACGGCGGGATCGCCACCCTCGTCCCGGAGCCGGCCGCGCAGCATGCTGTCGGCCGGCAGAGGCGGCAGCACGCGATGCTCGGGCCGGCGCACCTTGGCCATCCACGACTCGAACTTGCCGCTGAAGAGCGTGCCCCCCCGGATCGTGTCACGCACGCCCCAGGCGTCGTTGGGTCGCACGCTCACGTCGTAGCCGGGCGTGTAGTAGCCGTCGGCATTCCTGTCGGTGGCCGTGGCGTGTTTGCCTTCTTCGACCAGGACGTGAACCGGCAGGAACGTCTCCCGATCGACGTCCATGATGTTGTAGTACCAGCGATTGCCGTGCGCCTCGCCGGTGACCCGGACGACGACGACGAGGTAGAACTCCTGGTCGCAGAAATAGCCCAGGCTGCGAGCGAGCTCTCCATTCGAGCGCCCGACGAGCAGTCGGAATTCGGTGGGCTCGACGTCGTGGGGGTGCTCGCCCACGCCGGCCTCTTCGGGAAAATAGGCGATGTACTTCAGGTGCAGTGCCGCGAGGCTCCCGAGGTCCAGAACGGCGCTGCCAGGGTCGGCTGGATCCGCAATGAACCCGGGCCGGTCAGCGTCGGGAAGCTCTCTCACCCCGTTGAGCTGGTAGTAGACGACCGGAGACTCTGGCTGCGATTCGAAGGGTAGTGCCGCGGGCACCCGTAGATCACGACCCCGCTTGTTGCTCGATGTCGGTTCGTCGGGTGAGAGCCAGAATACCGGGGCGGCGTACGAAGCGAGCTGCTGCAGTGTCATGCGCCGCTCGGTGCCTTTCCATACGAGCCCGGTGGCCTGCTCCAGGTCCTGGCATCCTCTGAGCGACGGTGGTTGCTGAGCGCCGGCGGGCGCGCTCCAGGCGAACAGGGCCAGAAGAAACAGTCCGCACGTCACATCCAGTCCCGACCGTTGCCAGCGCACGCGCATCACTCTCACCGCCTTCCGCACCGATTCTATCAAGGCACGGAGGATCATCGGCTCAGGCGGGTCAGCTTTCCGGTCGCGATCTCGACCAGATAGATGGCCCGCTCGAATCCGAAGTCCTGCTGGGCGTCGGCGGTCTCCTCCGGCACGTGGACGAACGCGATGTGCCGGCCGGTCGGCGACCATCGGGGGTCGATGGCGCTCCCGGACGGCATCGACACGAGCAGTTGCTGATCGGTACCGTCGGCGTTCATCGTGAAGATCTCGGTGCGGCCGCTCCTCGCGCTCATGAACGCGATCTGCGAGGCGTCGGGAGACCAGGTCGGGTACATCCCATCGAGCGGCTCGGTCGTCAGGCGCGCCATCTGGCGCGTGCCGAGATCGAGCACGTGCACGTCTCGCCAGACGTGCATCGCGATCCGCTCCGGGCCCACCGGCGCGAACTGTGGGAACCAGTTGCTGGCCGACTCGGTCAGCCGCTCGAGTCCGGTGCCGTCCAAGTTCACGCGGAAGACGTCGAACTCGGGCCGCGCACGGTCGGAGATGAACACCAGGGACCGCCCGTCGGGAGCCCATGCGGGCGCCACGTCGCGCCCGGGATGGTTGGTCACCCGGCTGAGGCCGCTGCCGTCGACGCCAACGACGTAGATCTCGAAGTTCCCGTCACGGTCGGTATCGAAGGCGATCTGTCGTCCGTCGGGCGAGAAGGCGGGGCCGCCTTCGTCATATGGTGTCTCGAGCACGCGCCGTAAACCGGTGCCGTCGGCCTCGGTCACGAACAGGTCGGCCTTGCCGTCGGGCTGTTCCGAATAGAACACGATCTCCGCGCCGTCGGGAGACCAGCTGGGCGCCCCATCCCGGACCGGGTCGCCGGCAACGCGGTTGAGGTAGAACGCCGCCACGATGAGGGTGCCAATCGCGAAGGCGCCGAGCACGATGCGCCGGTTCACGACCGACCGGTCGCGGAGCGCGGCGGCCCGATCGGCGGCACGACGGCCCGGACGCTGGATCGGACGGGGGCTCGGCATCAGGTCACATCACCCGGACATGTCGACAGGTGCGGCGGGTGCGACAGGGTGCGACAGGTGCGGCGGGTGCGACAGGGTGCGACGGGGTGCGGCAGGTGCGGCGGGTGCGACAGGGTGCGACGGGGTGCGGCAGGTGCGGCGGGTGCGACCGGGTGCTCGCACAGCCGCGCCGCACCTGGTCGCACCTGACGCACCTGGTCACACCTGACGCACCTCGTCGCACCTGACGCACCCGACGCACCCCGTCGCACCCGTCGCACCCCGTCGCACCTGTCGCCCGCTATCGCCGTATCTGCCGCTCCCGCTCGATCTCCACGATGTCGACCGCGTCGGGCGCGGCACCCAGCAGGTGTTGCGCGAAGTAATCCACGCGCCGCCAGAACACGTAGTCGCCCACCGTGCCGCCGAAGCCGTGCCGCACGCCCGGCAGCAGGATGAAGTCGAAGCGTTTGCTGGCCCTGATGAGGGCATCGACCACGCGGTACGTGTTCGACGGATGCACGTTGTTGTCGATGTCGCCGGTGATGAGCAGCAACTTCCCCTTGAGATTGGCGGCGATGTCCTGGTTCTTGTCGATGTCGTACTCGAACGTGGTATTGCCTTCTTCGTCGGTGACTTCCTTCACGCCGTCGTGCTTCTCGCTCCACCACCTGTTGTAGATGGCGTTGTCGTGGTTGCCGGACTCGGAGATGCCGACCTTGAAGAAGTCCGGGTACCCGAACATGGCCGCGGCCGTCATGAAGCCGCCGCCCGAGTGGCCGTAGATGCCCACCCGCTCGAGATCGATCCAGGCGTGCCGCTTGGCCAGCTGCTCGACGGCGGTCTTCTTGTCGGGCACGCCGTAGTCGCGCAGGTTGCCATAGCCGTAGTTGTGGTACCACTTCGATCGCGCCGGGTTGCCGCCGCGGTTGCCCACCTCGATCACGACGAAGCCGACATTGGCGAGCGCCACGTTGGCGTTGGTCGGCGAGAACGTCTTCGTCACCGACTCGGTCTGCGGGCCCGGATAGACGTACAGGATGATCGGATATCTCTTCGACGGGTCGAAGTCGAACGGCTTGTACATCGTCCCGTAGATATCCGTGATGCCGTCGTCGGCCTTCACCTGGAACGGCTCCGGGAACCTGAAGCCGGCCTCGAGGAGCGCGCTGACGTCGGTCGTCTCGAGGTCCATGACCTTGTTGCCCATCGTGTCGTAGAGCACCGAGACCGGCGCCGAGTCGATGGTGGACGCGTTGTCGACGAAGAACGTGCCCTTGTCGTTCATCGACGCGGTATGCGACGCGTTGCCGGGATTGAGCAGCGTCATCACCCCCGTATCGAGATTCACGCGGTACAGGTGCTCGAAGTACGGGTCTTCGCCCGGCTCGCGGCCTGCGGCGTTCACGTACATCACACGGTTCTTCTCGTCGATCTCCTCGATGCTCGTGCACACGAACTCGCCGGACGTGAGCTGGCGCACGAGCGTGCCGTCGCTGGTGTACAGGTAGTAGTGCCCCCAGCCATCGCGCTCGGACCAGTGGATGAGCTGGCGCCCGCCGTCGAGAAAGCGCAGCGGCTGAATCTCGATGTAGGCATTAGACCGCTCGGCGATGACTACGCGCGACTCCCCCGTCGCCGCATCCGCCTCGACGATGTCGATGCGCTTCAGATCGCGGCTCGTGCGGTTGAAGTAGAGCTTGTCGCCTGACGCCGTGATCCAGCGCTGCGCCGCTTCGCCCTTCTCGCGCTGAAGATTCGTGATGGGCGCCGTCGCGAGGCCCATCTGCTGGTCCTTGAAGGCCTCGGTCTTGACCTTCATCGGCTGCCTGGTCGCCACGTCGAACACCTGGAGCTCGGACTGAGGCTGCTCGCCCTCACCGGGCATGCCGTACTTGTAGGTCTCGAGCGTCGGACGCGGGTTGGCGAGCGCGTTGATCACCCAGAGGTCCTTGACCTTCCGCGAGTCCTGTCGAACCGCGGAGAACTTCGCGCTGTCCTGCGACCAGACGACACCGCTCGCCGAGCTGCGCGGCCCGAACTTCTTGTCCATCTCGGTCTCGGTCGTGCCGCCACGGCCGCGCCCGCCTCCGCCTCGCTGGCCCTGCTGCTCCTCCTGCTGCTGGTCGTCGTTGCCGCCCCGGCCCCGCCGGCCGTAGCCGTAATCCTCCTCGCCGTCGGTCGTGAGCTGCGTCTCGACGACGTCGGGATCGTCGGCCTTGGCTTTGGCCTTGGCGAAGTTCTCGGCATCCATCATGAACAGGTTCTGCCCGCGGGCGAACACCACCCACTGCTTGTCCGGCGACACGTTCGCCCAGTTGGGGTCGTCCTCCTCCGGCTTGTACTTGTCGTTGAGCGTCACCGTGCCGGTGGCGATGTCGTACTCGAGCCACCACTGCACGGTGTTCGCGGCCGCGCCGTCTCCGCCTCGGCCGCGGCCGCCGCCCTGCTGGTTGCCGCGCCCGCCACCGCGGCGCCCGCCGCCCTGCACCTGGTTCTGTTCCTGCTGGGTTTCCCCGAGGATCTCCTCGCCGGCCGCGTTGACCACCCGGGAGTCGCGCGGCAGCCTGACCGCGAAGCGAATCCTCGTGTCCTGGTCGATGAACTCAATCTGCGTGATTGGCAGGTGCTGCGCATCGTACGGCGTGCGCAGGATGCGCGTGAGCTGGGCCGCCAGCTTCGCGTTGTCCCAGAGCGGCGCCCTGCTCTTCTTCACCGGATCGACCACCCACCAGTTCTCGCCGGCCGGCGTCTCGTACGAGTACCAGAACCGATCGCTGAACTCGAGCCAGTGCGGCGTGACCGCCCGCGAGAACACGTACTTCCCCACCTTGTCGGCGCGCCACTGGGCGGCCAGCAGATAGTTGGGAACCGGCGCGTCCGACCCGGCCGGGAGCATGGCCGCCGCCGGGCCCGTGGCCGCCTGCGCCTGGGCGCGCACGAAGAGCGGCAGCAGGGTCGTCTCCGACCGGGAGGCGGCAAGCGGCGCGGCCATCCACACGACGGCCACGGCCAGGGCAACGCGAACGAGCATCTTCATCGGCAGGCTCCTTGAAAAGGCGGGGCCACTATACATCGGGGCGGGTGCGTCAGGGTGCGACGGGTGCGTCAGGGTGCTTCAGAGGAAGTCGAAGTGGCGGCAGCCTTCGAGGACGCCGGCGGCGAAGGGCTCGCGAGCCAGATAGAGGTTGGCTTCGAGGCCGGCTGCGCGAGCCTCGCGCGCCAGCAGAGTCCGCAGCTCGTCCGGGGCGTTTCCCACGAGCACGGCCGGATGCCCGCTCAGGAGCGCGTCGCGGTCGTTGCCCGAATCGCCCGCAAACAGCACGTCGGCGGCATCGAGGCCGAGCGTCCGGCAGAGCCACGCGAGCGCCTGACGCTTGCCGGCCGACTGCGGCAGGATGTCGACAAGACCGTCGCCGGTGACCGGGTCCTCGCTCGAGATCACGGCGACGCGCGTCTCGAGCGGCGCGAGGCGCCGCCCGAGCTCGTCTGCGGCACGTGCCCGATTGGCGCCGCGCAGGTAATAGCTCAGCTTGAACTCCGCCTGCTTGGCGGCCTCCTGCAGCTCGAGGCCCGGCACGCCGCCGAGCACCCGCCTGATCTCCGGCATCGACGCGGCGCCGAGCGCCTCGGTCATCGCGCGTCGAAACGACAGATCCAGCACGTACTCGTCGCCCTCCCGCACGTGCAGGCACGTGCCCACGTCCGAGAAGATCCGCGACGGCCACGGGAGGCCGGCCGCCCGAATGCCCTCGAGCGCAAGCTCGGCATGCCGGCCCGTGACATACGCCAGGCCGAGCCCGGCCTCGGCCGTCAATGCCGCGAAACGTGCCACGTCACGCCGCGTCCCGGCGTCGGGCACGGGCGCGATGAGGGTCCCGTCGAGATCGGAGGCCAGATACCGGGTTCGCATCGAGGTCCGAGAAAGTCTACGATCAGATGGGACGCGCCGCCTGACGCGCCGCACGCGGACTCATGCCAGAGAGATCGACATTCACGCTGCTCAAAGGTCGTCCGCCACCGGCATCGAGCGGCCCGCGTCCACTTGTCTTCGGCGAAGTCCTCTTCGACCAATTCCCCGACGGGACACGCGTGCTCGGCGGCGCGCCGTTCAACGTCGCCTGGCACCTGAAGGGCCTCGACGTCGAGGCCCAGGTCGTGTCGGCTGTGGGCGACGACGAGGCCGGGCGCGAGGTGGTGGAGCGGATGGAGGCCTGGGGCCTCGACGCGTCGGGCATCCAGGTGAACCGGCGCCACCCGACCGGCCATGTCACGGTGACGCCGGGCCCGCTCGACAACCAGTTCGAGATTCCGTTCGGCCAGGCCTGGGACTTCATCGACCGCCGGCAGGCCGGGCGCGCCGTTCGCGACACGCCGCCACTCATCTACCATGGCACGCTCGCCCTCCGGAGCGACCAGAGCTGGCGCGCGCTCAAGCGCCTGACGACCGGCGCGGTCCCGTCGTTCGTCGACCTGAACCTCCGCGACCCGTGGTCGACGACCGAACGCATTCGCTGGTGCCTGCTCACGGCGCGGTGGCTCAAGCTCAACGCCGACGAGCTGGCGCTCATCACGTCGGCGCCGACCGGCACCGTCGAGTCGTGCGAACGGGCGGCGCGCACGCTCGCCGCCACCCACGGTCTTCATCAGGTCATCGTGACGCGCGGATCGGCCGGGGTGCTGAGCGTCTCGGAAAACGGCGCGGCGGCCGAAGTGCCGTCGCCGGCCGTGCCCGACCTGGTCGACACGGTGGGCGCCGGCGACGCGGTGAGCGCGGTCGTCTGCGTCGGGCTGCTCCGCGGCTGGCCGATGGAGACGACGCTGGCGCGGGCGGTGGCGCTCGCCGCTGACATCTGCCGCATCCGGGGTGCGGTCACGTCGGATCTCGAAACCTACGAACGGCACGTCCGCGACTGGGCCGCCCACGAAGCGGCGACGACCACACGGCGCCCGGACGGCCTGTATATCCTCTCGCTCAGCCTGCACGGGCTCGTGCGCGGCACGGCCATCGAGCTCGGCCGCGATGCCGACACCGGCGGCCAGGTCACGTACGCCGTCGACCAGGCCCGCGCGCTCGCCGCGCATCCGGACGTCGCGCAGGTCGATCTGGTCACCCGGCTCATCGACGACAGCCGCGTCGCCCCCTCGTACCTGCGGCCCTTCGAACGGCTCGCCGACGACGCCCAGATCGTCCGACTGCCCTTCGGGCCGTCCCGATACCTCCACAAGGAATCCCTGTGGCCGCACCTCGACGAGCTCGTCGACGAGTTGACGCGGTACATCCGTCGCGTCGGCCGGGTTCCGGACATCGTCCACGGGCACTACGCCGATGCGGGCCTCTCGGGCGCCGAGCTCGCCAAGGTCCTGGGCGTTCCGTTCTTCTTCACGGGGCATTCGCTGGGGCGTGTCAAACGCGAGCGGCTGCTGGCCGCCGGCAAGGACGCGGCCGCCATCGAGGAGCGCTATCACCTTCGCACGCGCATCGAGGCCGAAGAACACGCGCTCGAGACCGCCAACGTCGTCATTGCCAGCACGGCTCAGGAAGTCGAAGAGCAGTACTCGGCCTACGACCACTATCAGCCGGACGAGATGCGGGTCATTCCGCCCGGCGTGGATCTCGAGCGGTTCTCGCCCCCCGGCGACGACTGGCCCGACCCACCCATCGCGCTCGAGCTCGCCCGCTTTCTGGCCGACTCCAACAAGCCGATGATCCTGGCGATCGCGCGGCCGGACGAGCGCAAGAACTTCGAGGGCCTCGTCGAGGCGTTTGCCATGAGCCAGCGCCTGAGGTCGCAGGCCAACCTCGTGCTCGTCGTCGGCAGTCGCGACGACATCACGGAGATGCCCGGCCAGCCTCGCGCGGTGCTCACGCGGCTCCTGCTGCTCATCGACCGGCACGACCTGTACGGATCGGTGGCCTACCCGAAGGCCCACGACACGGAGGACGTGCCGGACCTCTACCGGCTGGCGGCACGGTCCGGAGGCGTCTTCGTCAATCCGGCCCTGACCGAGCCGTTCGGCCTGACACTGCTCGAAGCCGCGGCATCGGGCCTGCCCATCGTCGCGACCAACGACGGCGGGCCGCGCGACATCCTCTCGGTCTGCCGGAACGGCCTGCTCGTCGACGCGACGAGCCCGGCCGACATCAGTCGTGGCCTCGAAGACGCGCTGTCGTCGCGTGCGCGATGGGAGACCTGGGCCTCGAGCGGGCTCACGGCCGTCCACGAGCACTACGGCTGGGCCAGCCACGCGCGGCGGTACGTGCGCGAGGTCCAGCGCGTGCTGGGCACCAGCCATCGGGGCGGCGCCGCGCCGATGGTCACGCGCCTGCCGGTCATCGACCGACTGCTCGTGGTGGACATCGACGACACGCTGTCGGGAGACGAAGACGCCCGGCACGCCCTGATGGCCAGGCTCGACGGAGCGGGCGACCGCGTCGGGTTCTGCGTCGCCACGGGGCGGACACTTGCGAGCGCGCTCGACAGCCTGCGCGCCTGGAACCTGCGGCTGCCCGACGTGCTGATCACCGCGGCGGGCACCGCCGTCCATTACGGCGCGCATCTCGTCTCGGACCAGGCCTGGGAGCGCCAGATCCGCTACCGGTGGAATCGAGACCAGGTCGAACGCGCGCTGTCAGGGCTCGATCGGCTCACGCCCGGCGATCCCGGCGATCAGACGCCTTACCGATTGCGCTTCCGCGTCGCGCCCGAATCCGGCCTCTCGGCGGCGGCCGTCCGCCGCCACGTGCGCCAGCAGGGCGTGCATGCGACGGCGATCGCCGACCATCGGCGTCACGTCGACGTCATCCCGGTTCGCGCCTCGCCCGGGCTCGCGCTACGCTACCTCTGTTTCAAGTGGGACATGTCGCCCGAGCGCGTGCTCGTCGCCGGCGATTCGGGTCACGACGCCGACATGCTGACCGGGGAAACCCTCGGCGTCGTGGCCGGCCATCAGACCTCGGAGCTCGACGCGCTCGCCGGCCGCCGGCGCGTGTACTTCGCCGAGGGCCGCCACGGATGGGGTGTGCTCGAAGGCATCGATCATTACCACTTCTTCGACGACATCCAGTCGGACCCGGAGGTCACCGAGTGATTGAGATCGTCCACGACCTGCTCACGAGCCATCGCGCGCCCCTGTACGTGTTCTTCCAGCGTTTGCACGCCCTGAACGAGCCGTTCGTCACCCGCTCGGCGCTGACGCACGAATACGCGCGATTCCTGGAGACGGACGACGGCACGTCGCTCGTCGGGACGCCCTTCGATCTGCTCATGACGCACACGCAGGACGTCGTCGCTTACGACCACGTCCTGCACCTGGCCGTCCGCATCAAGGTCGGGCAGTGGGAGTTCCTGCAGATTCACACCGAGCTGATGGAGAGCCGGCCGACAACGGTCTCCGAGTACCTGATGGCACGCGAGCGCCAGGCGGTGGGACCGGCCGAGAGCGACCGCCCCGTGCTCGAAATCGACCTGGCGCCCTTCGGACGCGGCTTCCCGCGGTTAGCCGAAATCCGATCGATCGGCCGCGGGGTCGAGTTTCTCAACCGGTTCCTGTCGGGCCGGCTGTTCGAAGCCGACGGCGACGGCCTCAAGCGGCTGCTCTCGTTCCTGCAGGTGCACCAGGTCGGCGGCCAGCAGCTGATGCTCGGCACGGCCATCACCACCCTCGACGAGCTGCGCAACGGGCTCCGGCAGGCGATAGACGTGCTGCGGCGCGCCACCGACGCCACACCCTGGCAGGCCGAGCTGCGCGCCATCGGGTTCGAACCCGGCTGGGGCCGCACGCCCGCGCTGGCCGCCGAGATGATGCAGCTGCTCATCGACATCCTCGAGGCGCCCGATCCGCGCCAGCTCGAGGAGTTCCTGGCGCGCATTCCCATGATTACGTCGATCGCGATCGTCTCGCCGCACGGGTACTTCGGCCAGTCGAACGTGCTCGGGAAGCCCGACACCGGTGGTCAGGTCGTCTACATCCTCGACCAGGTCCGCGCGCTCGAACGCCAGATGCGCGCGTCGCTCGAGCAACAGGGCCTCGACATCGCGCCCAACATCGTCGTCATCACGCGGTTGATTCCGGACGCGGGAGGCACGACCTGCGACGTGCGGATCGAGCCGATTCACGGCACGGAACGGGCCCGCATTCTCAGGGTGCCCTTCCGCACGCCGGCCGACGACGTGGTGCGGCCGTGGATTTCGCGATTCCAGATCTGGCCCTACCTCGAGCGGTTCGCGCGCGACGCCGAGCGCGAGCTGCTCGCCGAGCTGGGTGGCCGGCCGGACTTCATCCTGGGCAACTACTCGGACGGGAATCTCGTGGCCAGCATCATGGCGCACCGGCTGGGCGTCACGCAGTGCAACATCGCGCACGCGCTCGAGAAGACCAAGTACCCGAACGCAGACCTGCGCTGGAAGGAATTCGACGACGAGCACCACTTCGCCTGCCAGTTCACGGCCGATCTCATCGCAATGAACACGGCCGACTTCATCATCACGAGCACCTACCAGGAGATTGCCGGCACGGCGACCACGGTCGGCCAGTACGAGAGCTACCGGTCGTTCACGATGCCCGAGCTGTACCGGGTCGTGGCCGGCATCAACTGCTTCGACCCGAAGTTCAACATCGTGTCGCCAGGCGCCAGCCCGGAGGCGTTCTTTCCCTACTGGGAGCACGACCGGCGTATCGAGTCGCTCTCGTCCGAGCTGCGAACGCTCATCAACGGCCCGGCCGACGACAGGTCCCGCGGCGAGCTGGCTCATCCCGAGCGCCCGCTGCTTTTCGCCATCTCGAGGCTCGACCAGGTGAAGAACGTCTGCGGCTTCATCGAGTGGTACGGGCGGCATGCGCGCCTGCAGGAACTGGCCAACGTGCTCGTCATCGGCGGCTGGCTCGACCAGGAACGCTCGACAGACGTGGACGAACGACGGCAGATCGCGCACATGCACGAGTTGTTCGACCGGTACGGGCTCGATGACAAGGTGCGGTGGCTCGAGCTGCACGCCGACAAGAACCGGATTGGCGAGATCTACCGGCTGGTGGCCGATACGCGCGGCGCGTTCGTCCAGCCGGCCCTCTACGAGGCGTTCGGCCTGACCGTGGTCGAAGCCATGAGCTCGGGTCTGCCGTCGTTCGTGACGATGCACGGCGGCCCGTCCGAGATCGTCGAAGACGGCCTGAGCGGGTTTCACGTCGACCCCACCGACGCGGACGCCGCGGCGGCGACGATGGTGGCGTTCCTCGAGCAGGCCCGCGAGGACTTCGGCGTGTGGCAGGCGATCTCCCAACGCGGCGTCAAGCGGGTCGACGAGCGGTACAACTGGGCCCGCTACGCGAAACGCCTGCTCGAGCTTTCGCGCATCTACGGCTTCTGGCGGTACATCACGTCGCTCGACCGCGCCGAAACGCGACGGTATCTCGAGATGTTCTACGCCCTGATGTACCGGCCGCTCGCCGAACGGATCGAGCGGCCGCGGGCCGACTGAAGCCGGCCGGTCGAGCGGCTCAGCGCGCGGCCCGCGCGAGCATCACGGCCGACGCGCCGCTCATCGCCTCGTAGTAGCGGACGAACCGCGTCGTTTCCGGTGCGTCGTACTCCCGGAAGTTCTCGGCCCAGCGGTAGCCGATGGGCTGGTACATCAGCTCGGCCGTCACCGAGAACGGCCCGCGGGTGCTCCCGAGGCTGACCGCGTACCGCACGCGATCGACGCCGGCCCCAAAGGTCTGGTCGTCGACGGCGCCGCCGTGTACGGCCACATCGGGTGACGCGGTGGCCTTGTCGAAGCCGTCGGGCAGAAGGCGGTTGTCCTTGACGTATCTCACGCCCGTGAGCAGGCCCGTCGTCGGCCGGCCGTCCTGCCCCACCATGATGGCCTCGTAGATCTGGACCTGGTCGGCTCGATTGATCTCGGTGTAATGAGGCTCGAACCGGGCCGGGTCGGCATCGTTCTCGTTGCCGTCGATGCTGCCGTCGGGCCTGAGCGCGCCGGACTCGAACACCGTCCGGCCCGCCGCGTCACGCACCGTCACATGGAGCCACGCCCGTCGCGACGGATACGCCGTCGGCAGCTTGTGCCCGGCGCGATTCGCCACGACGACGTCGAAGACGAGCTGGGCGGCGGCCGCGGTCACCGGTTCGATCGCCACCGATGCAGCGTCCTGCTGCAGGTGCTCGACCGTGCGGGCAATCGCCAGCTCCATCTCGCGCGGCGAAGCCACCACGCCGAGGTCGGCGCGGAAGCGATTGAGGATCCGCATCATGAAGAAGTTGCCGCCGAGGAACGTGTGGCGCGAGACCTCCGTCCGCGGCTGACCGAGCACGCCGGTCACCGGCACGGCCTCGGTGACGACCGGCATGTGGCACGACTGGCAGCTCTTCGACTCCCGATACGAACTGTGCTGCCACTCGAGGTACGGCATCTGCTCCGGAAGCCGGCCGAGCGTCTGGTGGTTCGGGCCGAGCGCGTTGGTGAAGAGGGTGTGGCACGTGGCACACATCTCGGAGGACGAGATGTGGGCGCCTTCGGCCGGCACGAATCCGACGGCCGACTGCATCACGGCGGTCCGGCCGGCGTCGGTCTGGAACGGCCCGTACATCGGGCGGTCGCCGGCGGGCCGGGTCACGTCGATGACGTATCCGCCCGTGAAGCTCTCGGGAGTGCCGAGCCTCTCGGCCGTGATCTGGTGGCACGCCGAGCAGGAGACGCCGTCAGCGGCGAGCAGGTCGGTCGGGGTCGGCTGCGGTCCGGGCGCGAGCCGCGCGAAGATCTGGCCCCGCCCCCCAGCCTGGCGCGCGGCATAAGTCGCCATCGGCATGTGGCAGATCGAGCACTCGTCCTCGATCTCGGCCTGGGCGTCCGGGTGGTCCATGATCTCGCGGCGCACGGCCGCCATCCAGTACGGGTCGCGCGCCGAATTGGCCATCATCGTCGCGCGCCAGTCGCTGCCAATCGACACGTCCTCACCCGACGGCGTCACGAGGTTGTTGTGACACACCATGCACGTGTCGGCGGTCTGGAACAAAGGGGACGGGTCTCCGGTTGTGGAAAACTCCCCGGGTCGTGTGTTGGCGAACCCCGGGGAGTTCTCCACAACCGGAGACCCGTCCCCCTGGACACCGACAACCGCCAGGGCCCACACCAACGAGAGCGCGGCGAGCGCTTTACCAGCCATCACGGAGCCCTCCGTCGAACCAATCCCACAGGAAGTAGAACAGCAGCCGAGTCGACCGCCCCTCGCGGTCGTTGAGCGGCGTCCGGACACCGACGTTGAACATGATGTGCTGCCGCGTGTTCAGCGTGATCTGCACCTGCGGGACCAGATCCCAGTGCGTCGTCTCGTCGTCTTCGAGCGCGCGGGCGGCCACGAGCTCGACCATGGGCGACCAGGCCCGGCCGAATCCGTTCGGGCCCTGGGTCCACGTCCTGCCGAGGACGAGACGCCAGAAGGCCTCGCGTTCCGCGTCCACGTCGAATGGCAGTTCGAGACCGGCCTGCGCCTGCAGGAAGCTGTCGCCCCTGAAGATCTGGCCGAATGACACGAACGGCTCGAACTTCCACAGACCCGAGCCAGCACCCGCGCTTTCGTCGCCGATCGGAATGATGAGCTCGGCGGCCGCCGAGAAGATCGAGCCGCGGTCGAGATTGTGGTACATGGCGCGTTTCACGCCGATGGCCAGATCGCCCGCACCGAACTTCCAGTCCTCCTCCGGCTCGTGGGCGGCGGCAAACGGGAGCTTGAACTCGATCTGGTTGCGCGCGCCGAAGCGGTGCTCGTAGACCAGCTCGTTGACCACTTCGCCCGGCCCGTCGAGGGCGACCGCCGTGGACCAGACGGCTTCGTCTTCAGGGTAGGCCTTCTCGGTCACGAGCGCGCGGGGCAGGTTCAAGTCGCCGCGCGGCCAGGCGGGGTCGCCGCAGAGCGTGCGGACGTGCGCGAGCGCCGCGGCAATCTCCTCACGGCTCCACGCCTCGCCGAACGCGGGCATCGTGCGGTCGAAACCGCGAACCGGCCCGCCGGCATGGATGATGGCCGTCCAGTCGGCGTCGGGCTCCCGCGAGGCGAAATTGCAGTCGCTGAAATCCGGCACCGGCGTCGGCAGGAGCGCGTTGACGTCGGGCAGCCCCTTGCCATCGCGGCCGTGACAGTTGGCACAACCTTCGACGTAGAGTTCGGCCCCGGTCTTCGGTGCCGCCGTCTGCTCCGAACCAGCCGCACCATTCTGAGCCGACAGACCGTCTGCCGAGAGCACGATCGCGGCGGCGGCCAGCCCGGCCGTCCATCCGAGCACCGAATGTGTGTGGACCCGCATGAAGACTCCGGATTCTGCCGACGACCGGCCGGCAGCACCAGTGGCTATTACGACCGTTCGTCGGCGTCCGTAACTCAGCCTATGCAAGATTCTGGGCATTCTCGGGATTCGCGAGGCGGGGATCCGAACGGCGTGGAACATCAGGGTCCCGGGCGACGGTGGGGACATTTCCGGGGATCCGCGTGTTCCTCCGCAAGGCCGACCGGGCCGCGCTTGCCAGAGGTCTCACGACGACGATCAGGCGCGCCGAGCGCGCTACTGCTCCCGAAGAGCCTGTGTGGGCTCGACCGACGCGGCTCGGCGCGCGGGCACGACAGCGGCCGCTACCGCCGTCGCAATCAGGAGCGCCGTCGCCGCGCCGAGCACGAACGGATCGCGAGCGCTGACCTCGTAAAGACCTGCGGCGATCAAACCGCCTGCCCAGAGAGCTATTGGCAGGCCGATGACCGCGCCAACCGTCACCTGGATGAGCGCCCCCCTGGCCACTCCCCAGAGAATGCGTCGCCGATCGGCACCGAGCGCCATCCGGATGCCAATCTCATGCACCCGCCGGCTGACGGCGTACGACGTGACGCCGTACAGACCTATCGCCGACAGCAGCAACGCGAGCAGGCCGTAGGAGGTCGCCAGCCACGCCAGCAGGCGGTCCCGCCGGAAGTTGCCGGCGACCTGTGCGTCGAGCGGCATGAGCCGGGTCAGCCCCAGCGCGGGATGCGCATCGGAGAGCGCCCGGCGGACCGCCGGCTCCAGACCGGCGCCGGCCGCCCGCAGCTTCAACGCCACCGTGCGCACGAGCGTGGACCTGGCCTGCACCTGCGCGCTCGCGCCCTCGTCGGCGCCATACGGCACGAGTTGCAGGACCGGCAGGAAGATCATCGGCCGCACGGGCCGGTTCGCGCCGGAGAACTTCACATCCCGAGCCACACCGACGATCCTGTAGTCCCCGCTGTGCGACGAATCGGAGCCCAGGCCGACGCTCGCGCCGATTGGCTCGCGATCGGGCAGAAGGAGCCGGACGAACGCCTCGTTGACGACAGCCACTCGCTCCGAGGTCGGCGTGTCGCGGTCGGTGATACCCCGCCCGCGCACGATGGGCGTGCCGAGCGTCTCGAAGTAGTCCGGTCCGACCCGATTCCACGACGAGTAGTCGGGATTCTCCTGATCGACTGGACGGCCGCCGACGACAATCGGCCCCGACCAGTTGTTGCCCTCCATCGGGCTGTAGAGCGCGTAGCTCACGGCCTCGACCTGCGGAATGCGTTCCAGTCCCTGCCGCATCGTCGTCAGCACCGTCGCGAGGCGTCCGGGATCGGCGGCGAGCGCGGCGGGCGGATCGATGAAGGCGATGACGCGCTCGTCGGTCTCGAAGCCCAGGGGCTGGGCCTCGAGGTTGCCGAGGCTCGTGGCCAGCAGTCCCGCGCCGGCGAGCAGCACGAGCGACAGCGTGACCTGCACGACCACGAGCGAACGGCGCGGCATGAACGACACATCCGCGCCTTCCCGTGACAGCCCGCGCAGGGCGTCGATCGGATTCACCCGGGCCATCGCCCATGCCGGCGCCGCGGCAAAGAACGCTCCGGTCGCAAGCGCCAGACCGATCGAAAACAGCACGACCGGCGGCGACGGCATCAGGTCGATCGGCAGCACGAACTCGGCCGGGAACTGCAGGGCGACGATCGATCGCGTGGCGAACACCGAGACGACGAGCGCGCCGGCGCACCCGATGAGCGAGAGCACCAGTCCTTCGACGAGCGACTGACGCACGAGCCGACCGGTCGACGCGCCGAGCGCGGCGCGGACGGCCGCCTGCGCGCGGTCGGCTCGCGCGAGCAGCAGGTTGGCCAGGTTGGCCGCCGCGATGAGCAGCACGAGTCCAGACATCACGAACAGCACGGTCAGCGACTGGCCGAAGTTGCCGCGCATCAACTGCACGCCGCCGGCGGCCGAAGTTACGACGATGTGCTGCCGGGGAATGTCGTCGCGGTTGCGCTCCGAGAGAAACGTCTGGGCCGCAAGCCAGGCCTGGAGGACGTGAGTCGCGCGCCCGCTGAGCACGTCGGCATCCACGCCGCCGGGCACGCGGCCGATGGCGTAGAGCCAGTTCTGCGAGGGTCGCGAAGCGAGCGATGTCTGCCCTCGCAACACCGGCTCCTGCCCGAGCGGCAGCCAGATCCCCGCCGGGTTCGGCCGGATGGTCTCGCCGAAGAAGTCTCTGGCTGCCACGCCGGCGAGCGCCACCGAGATCCCGTTCACGAGAAACGGCTTGCCAACGAGCGATTCGTCGGCCCCGAAACGCTCGACCCACGTGCGATAACTCATCACCATCACGGGCGGCGCGCCCGCCGCGTCATCGCCAGGCTCGAGCACGCGGCCGGCCGAGGCGGTGACGCCGAGCATGCGGAAGTAGGTCGCCGACACGAACGCCGCAGGAACCGAGATCGAGATGTCTCCGCCAGGCGGACGGATGGCCGTCGCGGTCGTGTTGGCCTGGAAGGCGGACAGGTCTGTGATCTCCGGCAATTGCTCGCGCAGGTGGGCGAAGAGCTCCGTCGAGAAGAGCGACGTGTCCCCCGACAAGCCGGAGTTCACACAGCAATCGAGGGTATCGCCCAGCCGGTACAGTTCGGCCGGCCGGGCGACGGGCAGCGACTGGAGCATTACGCCGTGAATCAGGGTGAAGATGGCCGTGTTTGCGCCGATGCCGAGCGCCAGCGTCAGCGCGGCGACAAGAGCGAATCCGGGCTGCTTTCGCAGCCGCCGAAGCGCAAGCCGGGCATCGTCTCCGAGGTCGCTCATGGTTGACTTCCCTGACGCGGTTTGCCGTAACCCTTGGACGAGATATGCGGGCGTGAGGTTTGCGCGCACTGGACTGGTGCACGAACAGCTGGACTAGAATGGACGCTCGGTCGGGGCGTGGCTCAGCCTGGTAGAGCGCTCGCTTTGGGAGCGAGATGTCGCTGGTTCAAATCCAGTCGCCCCGACCACTTTCCTGCGGGTCCATTCCAGTTATTGCCGTCGCGTGCCGCGACGCCCGCACACGACGAACCTGCCTGTGGCGGTACGGGACGCCAGGGCCGGGGGACCGTGGAGACGTGGAGCCCGTGGAGATGCGCCTCCGCCCCGTGTCTTCAACCGGTCGCCGTGGCCCGTCGGGCCGAGGGCGCCGAGGCCGCTCGCGGCCCGGCGACCAGGCACGCCGCGGGGCCAGGGAGCGCCTCAGGCGGCCGCGCGCCAGCGAAGGCCGGCGAGGCTTGCGACGAGCAGCAGCACGCCGATCGTGACGCCCGAAGCGGCCGTGAACGCAAAGTACAGCGGCCGGCCGAGCAGGTCGTAGATCGCGAGACTGGTCATCGCGAAGCCCGCGGCAATCACGACGCGCGACCACGCCGGGCTGGCCCTGAACCAATCCACCAGGCAGACGAAGGCGGGCACCGCCGCGAGCAGCACGTAGTCCCAGCCCTGCGGAGAGATGAGCGGCATCAGCAGCAGGAGCGCGCTGACTTCGAGGTAGGCCGGCTGCTCGACGCGTTTGCGCATCCCCCACATGGCGACCGGAACGGCCAGCACGCCCGCCACCGAGAGCACGGCCAGCCCGGATGCCGCCGGACCTCCACCGATCCATTTCGCCCACATCGTGGCGAACGAGATATTCTCGCGCACCATCAGGTTCTCGGACGTGGTGGCCGTCACGGTGCTGTACCAGCCGGCCAGCAGATTCAGGTTGCCCTGCCACCCGTACCAGACGGCCGGCAGCATCCATCCAGCCACCAGCACGGCCAGCGCGCTGGCGGACGCGCGCACGCCCTGGGTGACGACGAGCCACGGCAGCAGGAGCAACGCGTACGGCTTGACGAATGCCGCAAGTGCCACGAGCGCGCCGGCGGCCGCGGGCCGCCCGGCCTGGACGGCGGTCAGGGCCAGCACGATGAGCGCCCCCAGAAGGGCGTTGGTCTGTCCGTTGACGAGCTCGATGACGAGAAACTTCCCCGTCAGCAGGACGGTCCACCAGGTGAGCGCGCGTGCGGTCGAGCGCCGATCCGGGAGGATGCGAATGGACTGCCGCAGGAAGAACGCAATGACGCCCACCGACAGGGCGTACCAGATCACCTTTCCCGTTTCCGGGCCGACGCCGGCGAACGGCATGACGGCAAACGCGAAGGCCGGCCAGTACTTGAACTGGTAATGGCCGTCCTCCGCGCGGTACAGCGGTTCGCCGGCGAGCGCGCGGATGCCGGCGGTGCGAAAGACCTCGAAGTCGACGAAGTCTCGCCGGCTTCGCGCGGTGACGTAACCGACGGAGGCGACGAGCACGACGACTGCGACGAGCGCGATCTTCCGCCGGGACTGCAAATCGCTTTAGCCCACCGTGAACGGGATGGTCACGCTCACCGTGCCCCACTCCACGCGGAGCGTGGCGCCGGCCGGGGTGTCGTCGATCGAGATCGTGAGCAGCTCGACCGGACTCGGCGTCTTGCCTAGCGCCATCGGCGCGCGCCCGAGGTCCTCGCCCTGCGGATACGGCACGCCCCACTGCCCCGTCTTCTTGCTGACGATGAGCTGCCAGTCCGAGGCGCCCGGAACCGTGTAGAGCGTGTACGTGCCGGCCGGCACCTTCAACGACCCGAACGTCAGGTCCTTGTCGGTCACGAGCGTCGTCGCCTCATCGGCGCCGGTTCGCCAGGGCTGTCCTGGAGGCATCAGCTGGGCCTCCGGCCGGCCCTTGAGCGATGGGCGCCCGTAGGTAATCGAGATGCTGGCCCCATCGATGGTCCAGGCAGTCTTCACGTGCGGGCTGCCGCCCTTGCCGGGATGCACCTGCGTCGTCTGCTGCGCGGCCGGATAGGCCACCAGCACGGCCGTGGCCAGAACGGCCGTCAACATCTTCGAAGCGTTCATGCGTCGTCTCCTCCTGTGGTCGTCGAAGTCGGTAGGGTCAGAACTTCGAGCATATCGCAAGAGGGAGGGACGACGAGCGTCAGGGGCCAACGAACCACTCGCGGGCCGTCGGGTCGGACTTGAAGAAGTCGAGGAGCATCCCTGCGACTTTCTGGCGGCCCGACGTGCTCGGATGCGTGCCGTCGTCGGCCAGTTCGCTGCAGGCCCAAGTCAGCCCGTCGCTGCGCGGTGAAAGGCCGTCGGCCCAGAGATACGGCCCCCAGGCGATCCACGGCGCGTCGCGGCCGGCGCCATTGAACGGCAGCTGGCCCGTGAGCTGATCTTCGATCGCCCACCGGACCGCAAACCCGCTCTGGTACGCGTACGGCTCCGGGTTGAGCGTGGTGGTCGCATAGCCCGCGTAGATCCGGCTCGAGAGATACGCGACCCGCAGATTCGGGAAGCGATCGGCCAAGGCGCGGAGCACCGTGACCGTGTCGTTCTCGAGTTGGACCGTCGCCGTGGGCCACTCACCCGACGGCTGCCGGTTGGCCAGCTTCACCCACGCCGCGGCCACCTGAAGATTCGTCAGGCCCGCCTGGCGAATACGCGCATCGAGCGTCGCCCAGCAGGCGCATCCCGGACTGGCCCAGTCGGCGGCCGTCTGCCCTCCTTGCGCGCCGTCGACGATGGCGAGCCGCTGGTCTCGGGAAGGCTCACCAGCAGCCAGCGCCATGAACGCCTGAAACTCCTGCGTCGTGTTCGACATCCCGACGGAAATGAGCGCGTAGCGCCCGGCCGGGTCCGGGTGGCCGTCGCTGTCGAGCGGGCCGATGCCGGATGCGAGCTGAACCCCAGCGGACAGGTGACTGGCCGGTGCAGCGTTGGCTCCGCCGGGATAGAGGCCGCCGGCGTGTCCGAGATAGCTCTGGCCGCCCATGTCGGTGAGCGGCGTCAGGCCCACCGACGTCCGGGAACAACCCAGGGTCGCGGGTGGCGACGGTGTCGGCGTCGGCGCGGTCGGAGCCGCCGCCGACTCCGAGCAGCCGCTGGCGGCCCAACTGAGACAGGCGACAACCGCAAGCGCACGTGTCAGTCGCATGATGGCACTCCGGGCGCTGGCGGCTCCCACTTGTTGAGACCGGTGTACCGCCGTGTACGTTTAACCGTCGGCCCCCGGCCGCCCGGTCACGATTGGCCCGGCCCGGCCAGCCCGAACGCGTTCGGATACCCGAAGAGCCCGACGGCGCCGCCGGTGTGGATGAACAGGACGTTGTCGTCGCGTCCGAAGTGTCCGCGCGAGATGAGGTCGATGAGGCCGGCCATGGCCTTGCCCGAGTAGACCGGATCGAGGAGCAGGCCTTCCAGTTTCGCCACCAGCTTCACGGCTTCGACCATGCCCGGTGTCGGGATGCCGTAGCCTTCGCCGACGTAGTCGCAGTTGGCCACGACGTCGGCGCGGCCGACGATCCCGGAAAGACCCAGGTGCGCGGCGGTCTCGCCGGCGAGCTTGAAGACACTCGCTTCCTGCTTCTCGCTGGGCGCGCGCACGCCAATACCGAGAACGGGAATCCGGCTGTTGAGAGCGACGAGGCCAGTGACGAGGCCCGCCTGCGTGCCGGCGCTGCCGGTCGCGTGCACGACGTGGTCGATGCGGAGTCCCATCGAGGCCGCCTGGTTCACGATCTCGAGGGCGGCGTGCACGTAGCCCAGGGCGCCGACCGGTGTCGAGCCTCCGCCGGGAATCACGTACGGACGCCGCCCCTTCGCCCGAAGGTCGTCGGCCAGGGCGTCCATGTGCGCCTGCATGTCGGCGCCGCCGGGCCGCGTCGATACGTGCGCGCCGTGCAGCTCATCGAGCAGCACGTTGCCGCTTCGCGTGTAGGCCGCATCGGTGAAGCCGGTGCGATTCTCGAGCAGGATGTGGCAGTCGAGCCCCAGTCGGGCGGCCGCGGCGGCCGTCTGGCGCGCGTGGTTCGACTGGGTCGCGCCCTGCGTGATGACGGTATCGGCGCCCTGCGTGATCGCGTCGGCCATCAGGAACTCGAGCTTCCGCGTCTTGTTGCCGCCGGTCGACAGCCCCGTGCAGTCGTCGCGCTTGATCCAGAGACGCGGCCCTCCCAGGTGCGCCCCCAGCCGATCCATCGGCTCGAGCGGTGTGGGCAGGTGGGCCAGGCGAAGGCGGGGGAATCGACCGAGGTTCATGAGGCCGCTTTGTATCACGGGCCGCGACAACGCGATATCATGCCGGGAGTCCGGCGACGGGCCTCCACCATGACATCATCTGCCGGCGGTGCCGACCGCGATCACGGCGTCATTCTCTTCGACGGCACCTGCGCGTTCTGCGAACGGGCCGTCGTCTTCATCGCCACGCGCGACCCGTCCGGCTATTTCAGATTCGGGGCCTCGCAGTCGCCCGAGGCGGCCGCTCTGCTGGCGCCCCACGGACTCACGCGCGACACGGCCCGCAGCATCATCCTGCTCGAAGACGGCCGCGCGTACCTGCGTTCGACGGCGTCGCTCCGCATCGCCGGGCGCCTGACGTTCCCGTGGTCACTCGCCCGGATCTTCCTGGTGGTGCCGGTCCAGCTTCGCGACCCGGTCTACCGCGTGGTGGCGGCGATCCGCCATCGGCTGGCCGGCCGCTCGAACGCCTGCGAGATTCCGCCCCCGGAGATCCGCGCCCGGCTCATCTGAGGGCAAATCAAGGCCATGCCGGTTTTGCGTGCAGAACCAGGCAATTGCGGACCGGCCGCGGCGTGTGCCGGTCCGATAGATCAACAGATGGACAAGGAATCCGACACGTGCGACCACCCGGAGACCGTGTCGCACTTACTCATTCGTAAGGAGCCGGGCGCGTCGCGAACCGGGCCGCCGGCCCGATGGCGCCGGGAGAACCTGCCGAGCCCGGCGGTACGGGGCTTGCTCCACTTGTAGGGTCGAGATGGCACCTCACGCCGAGCCTTCGGGCCCACAGCGGTTTGATCACGGCGACATGCCCACGCCGCCCCCGAGGTCTGCCAGCTGGCTGCCGCGAGGGCCCGGCCCGCACTTCGTCGACATGCGCGTGCTCTCTCGCGCGATCCTCGACGAGATGGTCCCGCGCATGGAGCGGCAGGGCGTCACGGTTGACCTCTCGCTCTGCGACGCCCGAGCCACGGCCATCGGCTTTGCAGATCAGCTCTATCAGGCCATCCGGGAAATCGTGAAGAACGCGCTCCGCGCCATGCCGAACGGCGGCAAGCTCGTGGTCCGAGTCGAGCGCGATCCCTACGTCGTCGTCGAGTGCGGCGACAACGGCCCGGAGCGCCCGGCGTCCGACTCGGCCGAATCACGCCGGATCATCGAGGCCCACCGCGGATACGTGTGGCACCGCCGCCAGCCCGGCGGAGGCACCTGCGTGATCGTCGAACTGCCGGCATCCGGGCCCGGCGCCCCGCGCCGCAGCCGTCCGTCGTACTGACCCTTCCCTACCCGCTCCGTCCAGCCCTGCCGCCGTCGGCGCGGGCACGGATGGTCGTATGATCGGAAGCATGTCCATTCGAGCCGTGAAACAACTTTCCCGTGCGCAGCCCGCCCTCGAAGGCGCCGGCGTGCACCTCCATCGGGCCTTCGGATTCGGCAAGACGTCGGAGTTCGACCCGTTCCTGCTGTTCGACGACTTCCGAAACGACCGGCCCGCCGACTACCTCGCGGGATTCCCCTGGCATCCGCATCGGGGCATCGAGACGGTGACCTACGTGCTCGCCGGAGACGTCGAGCACCGCGACAGCCTTGGAAACCAGGGCACGCTCGGCGCCGGCGACGTGCAGTGGATGACGGCCGGCAGCGGCATCATCCACCAGGAGATGCCGAGGGGCGACGCGGCCGGCCGCATGCACGGGTTCCAGCTCTGGGCCAACCTGCCGGCATCGCACAAGATGACGGCCCCGCGCTACCAGGACGTCCAGTCGAAGGAGATCCCGGAAATCACCGACGACGACGGCACGACGGTGCGCGTGGTGTGCGGGTCGTTCTGGGGCAGGACCGGACCGGTGGACGGCATCGCGGCCGAGCCGCAGTATCTCGACGTCTTCGTGCCACCCAATCGGCGACGCACGCTTCCCGTCGAGACGACGCGTCACGCGTTCGCCTACGTGTTCTCGGGGTCGGGAACGTTCGGCAACGCGTCAGGACCGCAACCCGTCCTGACCGATCCGCTTGGCGACCTCGACGCAGCCAGGCCGGTGCTTGCCGACAACCGATCGCTCATCCTGTTCGATCGCGGTGACGAAGTGACGGTCGAGTCGGGCGACCAGGGCATCCGCTTCCTGCTGGTCTCGGGCCGGCCGATCGGCGAGCCGGTCGCCTGGTACGGCCCCATCGTCATGAATACGCAGGACGAACTTCGCCAGGCTTTCGAGGAGTTCCAGAACGGCACGTTCCTGAAGCACCGATAGCGCGTGTCGCGGCGCGCGGCGCGCCCCGCTTCGTCCGCGGCCAGACTGCTACCGCACGGAGTCGAGTTTGGCGCGTGCGAGCGGGGCGACGAGCGGCCCCTCGCTCGAAAGACGCGCGTCGGTGGCTTCGGCCGCCGCGGCAAACGCGGTTCTGGCCTCGCTCGCGCGCCCGGCGCCTTCGAGCGACAGGCCGCGCAGGTAAGCCACGGTACCCGCCGACACGCCCGAGCCTTCCGGCAGCGACACGCGGCCGAGCGCCGCAAGCGCGTCGTCCCAGTTGCCCAGCCGCAGGTGCACGACGGCGAGATTCAGATTCGCGGCCGCAGTCTCCGTAGGTGCCGACGCCGCCCCTACCGTGCGCCGAAGCTCCAGGAGCGCGCGGTTGTACAGGATGGCGGGGTCGCGCAGCGGCATCGTGTCGATGACCATCGACACCGGCGCCGTGATGGTTCGCGTCGCCCCGTCGGCGCCCTTCACCTCGACCTGCAATCCGACGGCGGAGGTGAGCGCCGCCACAATCCCGCGCAGCTCGGCCACGGCCGTCACCGGCTGGCCGCCGGCGGCGACGACGACGTCGCCGACGGCAAACCCGGCCGCCGACGCGGCCGCGCCGGCGCGTACGACGACCGCGCCGGACACGCCGGCCACGTCGACGACCGACACCTCGAGTGACGGGCGCACGACCTGTGGCAGCGGCGCGCCGATGCGCTCGGCAATCCGGCGCTGGGACGCGCTGTCGGCGGTGTTGACGGTGATGACATCCGGATCGCCGCTGCCGGCGGCGAGCAGCACGACCGTCGCTTCGTACGGCTCGGTGCCGGCCGCGACGGCAGCCAATCCCTGGACTCCAAGGTCCGCGGCGATCTTCTGGCCGAGATCGCGGACCGCCTCGCGCGGCAGCGCCGACGTCCGCACGCCGCCATCGGGCGCGGCCAGCCAGTTGGCCGGAGCGTTGTGCTTCTGGAGCACGGCGGCGAGCTCGGACTCGACCGGCGCGTAGACGAGCAGGGCCGGCGCGCCGGCGAGCGCCCGCTCGACGGCCTCGCGGAGCTGCTCGGCCGGCATCGCGGTCGTGCCCTGCGCCGCCACAATCGGGAACCCGGCGCGCAGTTCCGCCTTGAGCGTCTCGGACGTGCCGCGCGCCCAGTCGCGCCGGTCGACAAAGCGGCCGTCCCGGCCGCGAAGCTCGATCACCCGCTGGCCTTCGCACACCGTGAGCGTCGGCCGCTCGCGGAGCGGCCCCTGCGACACGCCGTCGACGAAGACCACGGCATCCGACGCCGGCCCCTCGAGGCGCACCGTTGCCACCGCAGGCGAAAGCTCGAGCGGCTGTGTGACGATGTCCTGCGTCACGTTCATCGGCAGGCTCAGCTCCGCGAAGCACTCGCGGCGAAGCTCGATCCGGTGCTGGCCGAGCGGCAGGTCAGCGATGACGAGCGGCGCCGACGGGCCGGTGCTCGTGGCGCCTGGCTGCGTGCGGCCGCGCGGCGTGCCGTCGATGACGACCTCGGCGCCTCCAGGCACGCTGACGATGGTCAGGCTGGCCGAGACGCGCTCGAGTGAGAGCGACAGCTCGGTGGCCGCGCCTGCCACGACCGTGAACGGCTGCTCGAGCGGCGCGAAGCCCTGGCGGTTGACGACGAGTCGGTGCTCGCCGGCCACCAGGTCGAGTGCCACCGCCTCGGTCGGCACCATGTAGGTCCGATCGTCGATCTGGATCTCGCCTGCCGGCGTGGACGAAATGACCAGCTGGCCGATCGTCAGGGCACGCACGCCGTCGAAGACGGCGACGACGCGCGGCGAGATGTCGGACGCCATCCTGAAGTCCGGCCGGATCGCGAGCAGCGCCGCGAAGTCCTGCTCGGCGCCGGCGGCATCACCCAGCGCGAACCGGGCGCGCGCGCGCATCTCGTAGGTCTGGACGAGCAGGTCGGGCCGATCGACGCCTCCCGACGTGATGGCAATCACGAGCCGATCGAAAAGCGGCACGGCCTGGTCGTACTCGAACGCGTCGAACAGTCGCTTGCCCTGATCGAAGAGCAGGTCGAGCGCGCCGGCCTGCTCCTGCGGGACGGCTTCGGCGGCGGGGGCCGGCGCGACGAACGCCACCGCGGCGAGCGCGGCAAGGCCGGCCACGAGTGCGCGGCGGACGTGTGTCATCGGTACACCAGGATCCGCTCGGCGCGCCCGTCGTAGATGAGCGCGCCTCCGGACGGATCGACGAGAAGGGCCATGGCCCTGTCAAAGCCGCCGGCCTGACGGTCGGCCGAGAACGTGGCGAGCAGCCGATATCCGCCCTGCGCGCCTGAGGCGGCCGCGGCCGTCGGATCGGGATGCGGGCTGAAGACCGCCAGCATCCCGCGGCCGAGCACGTACAGGTGCCCGAACTCGTCGAAGGTCAGGTCCTCGGGATCCCGCAACTCGAAGCCGCCCGATCGCAGGGGAATCCGCGCCACGGATTTCCCGTCGGCGTCGAACACCAGCACCTCGCGGCGATCGCGTTCGATGGCCGCCACGCGGTCGCGGAGGTTCACGGCCATCCGTCGCACGCGCGCGGCCGCGAACACCGACGCATACGAGCCGTCGCGGTTGAAGCGCTGCACGGCGCGCTGGTCGTCGTCCATGACCAGCCACTGGCCGTTCGACAACTGGACGGCCTCGACGATCTTGTCGAGCACCTGCGCCCCGCCTTGCGAATCGGGCAGCAGGATGGGCACGCTCTCGCCGCTCATCGACTTGAGCGACGCGCTGTCGACCGCGATGGGATTGCCGGCTGCGTCCGACGTCAGGAGCCGGAAGCGCGTGAAGGCCGGAACCCGGTCGCCGGCGGCGCCATCGAGCAGGCCGATGGCCGACTCGGTCGACCAGTAGATGCGCCCGGCGGACGTGCGCACGAGCCTCACCACGTTCTGCAGACGAGGCGGTCCCA
Source organism: uncultured Acidobacteriota bacterium (assembly GCA_963752045.1). Taxonomy (GTDB): domain Bacteria; phylum Acidobacteriota; class Vicinamibacteria; order Vicinamibacterales; family SCN-69-37; genus DATKDF01. Next base: position 62,748 of record CAVVWN010000012.1, read on the forward strand.
CCGTTTCGGTGGTGCTCGCAAAGGCCGCTCCGGCCGACGCGCGTACGTACAGCCGATGCAGCAGCGTAAGGCGCGCAAGAGCCCGGCCGGCTGCCTCGCTGTCCGGCCACCTGTTCCGCACCTGCTGCAACTCTTCCATGGCCAGAATCGGGCGTCCGAGCGCCACGAGCACCTGGCCGGCGGTCAGGTGGGCTTCGGCCGCGGCCTGGCCGGCCGGATACTCCGCCGTCACGCGACCGAGGTTGGCAAGCGCCTCGTCGAGCCGGCCCGCGTAGTAGAACGTCTCGCCCGACAACTGCAGCGACCGCGCGACGGCGCCCGACGTCGGAAACAGCCGGATCACGCGATCGAAATTGGCGAGTGCCGCGTCGAGCTCGGGCCCCTGCCGGCTGCGCGCCAGCGCCAGCCGGCCGCTCATCACGTAGGCGTCGGGCGCCGAGTCCGACGTCGAGTACGTGCGGAGAATGGCCTCGACGGCTTCGGCCGCCTGCGCCGAATTGCCCTCCACGTCGAGGTAGTACCTGGCGATCTCGAGCAGCGCGTCGTCGGCCACCGACGTCGTGGCAAACGTCTCGGCCACAGCGCGGAAGTCCTTGAGCGCCTCGGTGTAGTTGCCCTGGGCGGCAAAGGCCCGGCCGCTTTCGAGCTGCCGGCGGGCCACTTCCTCGTTGGCGGCCGCCTGCTGCTGAGCCATCGGAACGGCGATGGCGATGGCGATGGCCGCCGCCGTCGCGCCTGCCCGGACGAGTGTCATGCCCCTCACGCGATCAATCTCCCGGCGCCTTGAACTCGACGCGCGCCCGCTCGCCCGACGCAACCGTGACGGTCTGGCGGCTCGACTTGCCGTCGTCGCAACGGAGCTCGATCGTGTGGCGTCCGGCGGCCGCCGGGCGATTCGGAATCGGTGGATAGCCGATGTCCTGCCCGTCGGCGAAGACCTTGCACGTTTCGACGACGGAAAACACGGCCAGCGCTCCGAGCGGCCGCAGCGTGACCGACACGCGCGCCCGCTGGAAGTCCACCGGCAGCGTCTCGCTCAGCAGGTACTGCGTGTTGCGCGCGATGATGCGGCCTTCGGTGGGCTGGATTGTCAGGTCGTGCTCGGTCGCCGCTTCCGAAAGCACCGTGGATCCGCGCACGATCTCGAACGGGTAATCAGCGCTGACGGTGACCCGGGCGGCGATGGGCTCGGGTCTCAACGTGAAGGCCTTGCTGCCCGATTCGAGATCCGCCTGCGTGATTTCGCCGGTGAGTGCCTGATGACCGTCGAGCGTCAGCTCGATCGCGCTCGGCACGGTGCCGCCGACCGACACCTCGGCGGGCGTCACCTGCCCGGTCGCGACGCCGTTGAGTGAGATGGCGGCGCCGGCCGGCTCCGACGTCACCTGGAGCGAGGTCGCCACAGCGGGCGCCGCGGCGGGCGCGGCCGCCTGGGTCTCCGACGTACCCTCGCCGGTCCCGGTTCCGGCCGGGCCTCCGCCGCCACCGAAGGCGGCCCAGAGACCGGCCATGACGACCACGACCGCAAAGATCCCGGCCATGAACAGCATGGGATTGACCGAGCGCTTCACCTCCCGCCCGGCCGGCGCCGCGTCGGCGGCCATCTCGGCAGCCGACGACCGCATCCGCGCGTTGCCGATGCTCGCCGCCTTGGTCTCGGCCGTCCTCGGCATGGTGGCAAAGAGCTGCGTCACCACTTCCGGGTTCGGCGTCGGCATCCGGTCGTCAGCCGTCGTCTTGAGCGGCAGGTCCAGCATCATGCGGACCGTCTGCAGGTCCGAGGACATCTCCTGCGCGCGGGCGTACCGTTCGTTGGGGTTCTTCTGCAGCGCGCGCGTGACGATCTCGTTGATCGCGTCGGGCAGGTCCGGCAGCTCGTCCCGGAGCCCCGGCGCATCGGTGTGCATGATCTGATAGGCCACCGCCGTCGGCGAGTCGCCGACGAACGGGCGGTGTCCGGCAAGCAATTCGTACAGGAGGACGCCGGCCGAAAACAGGTCGGCGCGTCCGTCGACCGGCTGGCCCATGATCTGCTCCGGGGCCATGTAGCTCGGTGTCCCCATCACGGTGCCCGACTGCGTGAGCGAGCTCGTGGAGAACCGGGCGATACCGAAATCGAGGATCTTCACCGTGCCGTCCTCGAGCAGTCGCACGTTGCCGGGCTTCACGTCGCGATGGACGATGCCCTGATCGTGCGCGTAGGCCAGCGCGTCGCAGAGCTGGGCCACGATGTCGAGCTTCTGGCCGAGAGACATCGGCGAGCCGGCCTTGAGGACCTGATCCAGGTCCTGGCCGCCGAGCAGCTCCATCACGATGAAGGGCGCCCCGTCGATCTCGCCCAGCTCGTGGATGGTGACGATGTTGCGGTGCTGCAGCCGGGCGACGGCTCGCGCCTCCCGCTGGAACCGCTCCCGGGCCGAATTGTCGCGTGTGAAGTCGATGTGCATCATCTTCACGGCGACGTCGCGCTCGAGCGACGGGTCGTGGCCACGGTAGAGGACGCCCATGCCTCCTCGACCGACGAGGTCGATGATGTCGTAACGGCCGATCTTCTTTGGGAGCCCAGACATGATGCTTACAGACGCTACAATTTACCCTACCCGCATCAAATCTCAATGGCCTTCGACCCAATTGGCTGAAAACACGTCACATTGGGCGCGCAGGTGCCGTTAACGGGTGGCCGGCCACCGGGTTAGAAGAGGGGCTGCGTCAGCGCCAGCGCCGGCACGCACGCAAGCGCCCAGCCGGCGAGCACGCGTCCGGCTTCCCGGCGCGAGCGCCGCCATCCGATCTGCCAGAGCGCGCCCGGAATGCCGAAGAAGGCGAGCGGCATGAAGACGAGCAGGGCCGGCTCGGCCGGCCGTCCGCCGACCTGGAGGGCCGCCCCGAGCACCCAGGCAAAGAGCAGGCCCACAGCCGAAGCGGAGAGGCCGTTGAGGGCGGCACGCCACAGGGTCGTCTCGCGCACCCGCCGATAGAGCCAGCCGGCCGCCGCCGCGGCAACGAGTATCCAGAGGACGGCGCGGACGAGGACCGGCCGGAAGATGCGCATCAGGTCGATGGACTCGATGTCGCCCGCCGCGTTGGCGTCACCGACTGCCACCATGGCGGCGACCATCGCCTCGAAGCGGCGTGTCAGACCCTCGCCGACGCCAGGCACGCGGGCCAGATCCGCAAGCGACGCGTACGGTGAGGCCCGTGTAATGGCCTGGGCCAGCTCTGGCGACACGCCGTCAACCGCGATGAGATCGACGGGCGATGCCGCGTTGAGATCGAACGTGTGCACGCGCGGGATGGCGCGATACTGGTCGAAGAGCGTCGTGCCCGTCATGAGCCCGTCGTTCGCCAGCCAGATCTCGGGAACGTCCGGGAGGGGCCAGTCGAAGCCGGCGGCCCGGAGAAGACGCGCCACCGCCTCGGTTTCACCGGGGAATGTCTCCACGTAGCCTCGCACGAGCGACGCGGCGTCGTGAGGCCGGCGGTCCGCCAGGACGACAAACAGCTTCAGATAGGCGTGGTCGATCGGCGCGGGCTCATCCGGGCGAACGCCGAAGCGATCGTAGAGCGCCAGGTCGGCCACCGGCTGCTGCAGCGCCGGCTCCCGAACCCAGCGAGCGAAGAGAGCAGAAACCACGCCCTCGGTGGCGAGAAGGCGCGGCGTGGACTTGAGGGGCGCGCCCTCGGCTCCTGGCAGGACATTCTCGAGCAGGTAGGCAGGATAGAGGTCGTCGGCGCCTAGAAGTCGGGCCGGCAGGGACGGCTCGCGCGCGAAGGCGTTCCGAGCGACCGCCTGGTATCGCAGCGCCTGTTCGGTCTGGCTGAACCACAACACGAAACCCAGCCGGCTCGGCGGCGCGATCGACCAGCGTGCCTCGAGCGCGCGACGGTAGCGCGAGAGGTACTCCGCCGCACGCATGCGTGCCGAGTCGTCGGACGCAAGCGCCCTCGTCTCCGGCAGTCCGTCCGGATCGTCAATCGCCAGCACCTGCGCGCTCTCGGCCAGCCCCTCGTGAAACGCCGTCACGCGATCGGTGCGCACGCCGATGGCATGCACCTGATTGGCGCCGCCGGCGCCCGGCGGCGGGGGCGATGCCAGCTGCTGCACGATCACGTGCATCAGCTCATGCGGAAAGATCTGATCGAGCGCGCCGTACTGGCCCGAGATTGCCGACCGTTCGTGCAGGTCGACGTAGCCAACATTCGCTTTGCGCTCGTCACCCAGCCAGAAGCCGAACCGGGGAAAGCCGCCCTGGTTGGTCGAAAGCAGCAGGTATGCCGGTTCGATCGGCCGGCCGTCGCGCGTCGAGAGGAACTGCTGCTCGTAGCGGAACAGGCGAATCAGCCGGCCGGAGAATCCGCGCCCGAGCGCGGCCTCGTGGGCCGAGGCGTCCGGGTGAGGCACATAGACGGGCAGGCCGTCGCGTGTCTCGCCGGTCGGCGCCAGGACGACGAGCAGGGGTTGCGCGTCGGGACGCGCGTCTGGCGCCTGCCGGCCGACAATCCCCAGCACGAGCGCGATCGCGAGCAGCGGGAACGCCACGTCGGTGTCAGAATGACAGAACACGCGGCCATGATCGACCGGATCTCGTCGAGCGTCCTCGGGCTGGTGCTGGCGGTGTCCGTGCCGGCGTCTCCGCTCTCCTGGACACCGGCACAGAGCGCCTCGCCAGCCGCACCGTTCGCACGGCTCGAACGATGGGCCGCGCTCGTCAATGCCCACGCGCCGGGCGAACGCGACGAGGCGGCCGATGCGGCCAGCCGTTTGTCCGGCCGCGAGCTGGGTGAAGTCTTCGACGAGTTCCAGGAAGCGGTCAGGCTCTTCGAGCGCGCGCTCGCCGAGGCCCGGGCGCTCGATTATCCGATCAATCGCGGCGAACTGACGACGACGGTGGCCGGGCTCGGCGCGGTCCTTCAGGTACCGGCAGCCGAGTTCGTGGCGGTCGCCCGAACGGACCGGGAAGAGGCGACACGGCTCTTTCAGGACGCCGTGCGACGCCTGCTCGAGCGCGGCGCGTTGCTCCATGCCGACGTGGCCACCGTCGTGCCTCCCGAGCTCCGGCTGGTGAGCGCCGTCGAGCCTGACGCGAAGGCCTCGCTGCTCGTGCAGGACGGCCGCGCCGCGGGCCTCGAGCGGACCGCCGAGAGCCACGTGTCGACGCACTTCGCCTTCGGCAGCCGCCTCATCGATCTCGCCGCGGAGCGCACGGGCCGGTCGGAGCTGACACGGCAGTGGTACCGGTCCACGGCGGCCTACCTCCTGCGGCACGAGGCGTTCGCCGACGCGATGACCCACCTCGATCGCGCCGCCGACACGCTCCCCACCGATGCCGTCGTCAGCTTCCTCACGGGCGCCCTCCACGAAGTGTTCGCCCTGCCCCGCTCGCAGGCCGTCGTGCAATCAGTGGAGCTCCCGCCGGGGATGGAACACGACGTGGGCACCGTCGACGCAGAGCTTCGAATCGCGCGCTCCCACTACCGGCGCGCCCTCGAGCTCGAACCGGGTTTCACGCTGGCGGCCGTCCACCTGGCGCGCGTGACCGATCTCACTGGCGATCACGAAGCGGCGCGCGCGATGCTCGCCGAGGTTCGGCCGTCGGTCACCGACCGGCCGACCCAGTACTTCGCCGAGCTTTTCCTGGGCGACGCATCGGCTCGCCTCGGTGAGTTCGCCGAGGCTCAGCGACACTACGCCCGTGCCGCCGCGCTCTACCCGCGCGCGCAGACACCGGGCCTGGCCCAGAGCGCCCTCCTCCGCGCGCGCGGTGACCGTGAGGGCGCCGTCACGGCCATGCGCCAGGTCATCAGCCGCCGGGTGGGACGCAGCCTCACCGACGATCCCTGGTGGACGTACTTCATCGCGCACGTCGCCGACGCGGACGCTCGGATGGTCGAGCTCGGACGGGCGCTGGCTGAAGGAGTGGCGCGGTGAGCCGGCTCCTCACCGCGCTCGCGCTCGCCGCCGTCCTTCCGGCCGTCGCCGCGCCGGGCCATGCGGCCCGGCAGCAGAATCCCACCTTCTCTTCACGCGTCGACGCCGTCCGGGTGGACGTGCTCGTCACGAGCGCCGGACGCATCGTCGACGGGCTGGCCGCGGACGACTTCGAGCTCCTCGACAACGGCGTGGTGCAGCAGATCGACCTGGTGAGCTTCGGCGAGCTACCGCTCAACGTCATCCTCGCGGTCGACATGAGCGAAAGCGTGGCCGGCAGCCGCCTGCGGAACCTGCGAACCGCCGGCCGGGCGCTCATCGAGGGCCTCCGGCCGGCCGATCAGGCCGCGCTCATCACCTTCAGCCATGCGGTCGTGCTGGCCGCCGACCTGTCGTCCGATATATCCCGTGTGCGCGCTGCCCTTGACGATGCCGCCGCGTTCGGCGACACGGCCCTCGTCGACGCCTCGTACGCCGGCATCACGCTCGGCGAGTCCGACCGGGCACGGTCGCTCCTGCTCGTCTTCAGCGACGGGCTCGACACGGCGAGCTTTCTCGCCCCCGATCTCGTGCACGACACCGCCCGGCGCACCGACACCGTCGTCTACGCCGTGTCGGCCGGCGTGCCGAAGAAGGCCCGGTTCCTCGGCGAGCTCACCCGCCTGACGGGTGGATCGCTCATCGAGGTGGACGGCCGCGCCGATCTGGGACCGACGTTTCTCGGCATCCTCGACGAGTTCCGCCAGCGCTACCTCCTGAGCTATTCGCCCCGCGGCGTGGCAACCGGGGGCTGGCACGACATCACGGTGCGGCTGCGCGATCGGGAGGGAACCGTGCAGGCCCGTCCCGGGTATCTCTCCGGCTCCTGACGATCACCGACACGATGCAGGCCGTCCGCCGCCTTCTCGCCGCCCCGCTCTTCACGGTCTTCGCGGTCGTCACGCTGGCGCTCGGGATCGGCGGCACGACGGCCATCTACGCGGTGACCGAGGCCGTGCTCTTCCGCCCGCTTGGCATCCGGGACGCGGACCGGGTCGTCAACATCTATCATCACGACCCGTCACGCGTGGGGGCCGGTCACCTGATTGCGCTCTCCTGGCCCGATGCTGAGGACATCCGACAGTCGCAGACGACGCTCTCGGAGCTGATGCTCTGGTCGCGATTCCAGGTGCCACTCACCGGCCGCGGCACGTTCACGCCGGTCCTGGGCGAGCTTGTGAGCGGCAACTACTTCACGTTCGTGGGCGCCACGCCGCTCCTCGGACGCACGCTCCAGCCGCGAGACGACACACCCGGGGCACCGGCCGTCGTCGTCATCAGCGAGCGGCTCTGGCAGAGCACCTTTGACGGCGACCCGTCGATCGTCGGTCAGTTCATCAACATCGGCCACGAGTCCTGCGAAGTGGTCGGCGTGATGCCGGCCTCGTTCCGCGGCGTGGACATGCCCAACGTGATGCCCACACGGGTGTGGGCGCCGCTTGCCCTGGCCTTCCGGCTCGGGACGCTCAGCGACGACGCCGACTGGAGCGACCGCGAGCGCCGCTGGGTGCTCGCCAAGGGACGGCTGGCCGACGGCAAGTCCCTTGCCGACGCTCGTATGGAGATCGAGGGCATCGGACGCCGCCTCGACGCGTCGGTGCCAATCGGATCGGACGAGCGGCGGCCGTACGGCCGGCCGGAGGACAACCGGTTCTTCGCCGTCACGCGCGCAGTGGACCTGCGCGCGCACGAATCGGTCGACCCGATCGCCGTGCCGATGGCACAGGCCGTCCTCGTCGCGGTGGTGCTCGTGCTGCTCGTCGCGTGCACGAACCTGGCGAACCTCATTCTGGCCAGAGGCACGCGCCGGCAGCATGAGGTGGCCGTGCGGCGCGCGCTCGGTGCCACGCGGGCGCAGGTGGTGGCGACGCTCGCCGCCGACAGTGTCGTCGTCGCCATCGTCGGCGGGCTGGGCGGCCTCGTCGTCGCGCGCGGCCTGATCTCGATCCTGTCCGGCAGCCTCCCGGTCGGCACCGGCGGCCTGTCGATCACCGTCGAGCCGCGCATGACCTCTGCCGTGCTCGGCACGGGCCTCGCCGCGACGGCGGCAGCCGCCGTGGTCTTCGCCCTGATTCCGGCCTGGCATGCAACGAAGGCCGGGCTGCGACAGTTGCTCGACGCCCAGAGCGGCGGGTCGGTCGCCCGGTGGCGCGGGCGCCGGTGGCTGATTGCCGCCCAGGTGTCCGTCTCGATGGCGCTGCTCGTGCCGGGCGCGCTCCTCCTCGCGGAGGCCGTCGGGAAGACGAGGCACGACCCGGGCTTCGATCTCGACTCGCTCGTCGCGGCAGAGGTCGACTTCCCGCTCGCCGACCGCGGCGCGCCGATGGACGGCGTCGACCGCGACGCGCTCGGCCTGCGCCGCGTGGAGATGATGGTCGATGCCGTGGACCGAATCCGGCGGGTTCCCGGCATCGACGAGGCGACGCTCGTGTCCCGGCTGCCGATCTACTTCAATGGCTCGGGTGCGGTGCGCGCCGGTACCGAACCTGCCCGTCCGGAGGACGCCAACCGGATCACGGCCGAGAGCCTGCGCCGGGTGGCGTACGTGACCGTGGGTGACGCCGAGCTCTTCGAGGCACTGGGCGTGCGGATCGTGTCGGGTCGCGGCTTCGACGTCCCCGAGGCGGAAAGTGACGCTCCCGTGGTCGTCATCAGCAGGGCCCTGGCGCTGGCGGTCTACGGATCGGACGCTGCCGTCGGACGCACGATCTTCCTCGGCGTCGATCCGTTCGAGGTCGTCGGCGTCGCCGACGACACCGACTGGTCGAGCATTGGGCGGCGCACCTATGCCTCGGTCTACCGGCCCGGCCGCCCGGACCCGGCACGGCCGATGGTGCTCGCCGCGCGCGCAGCCGCCGATCCGGATGCCGCGATGCGGGAGATCCGAACGGTGCTGCGGGACATCGATCCGAACCTGCCTGTCGTCGAGATGGTGACCGGCGCGATGATTACGCGGCAGCAGACGCTCTTCGATCGCATCGGCGCCCAGGTGGTGACCGTGCTCGGCGGCTTCGCGCTCATCCTTGCGCTCACGGGCCTGACCGGCCTGCTCTCGTTCGTGGTCGTCAACCGGCGGCGCGAGATTGGCGTTCGCCTGGCGCTCGGCGCAGACCGCAGCCGCATCGTCTCACTCGTGGTGTGGGACGGGCTGCGCCCGGTCCTGTACGGCGCGGCGCTCGGACTCACAGCCGGCGCCGGACTCTCGTATCTTCTGCGCGGGTACTTCTACCGGCTGCCCGGCCTCGACTGGTTCGGCCTCGTCGCCGTCGCGGCCCTCGTCCTCCCCGCCGCCGCGGCGGCCTGCTACCTGCCGGCCCGTCGCGCGGCCAGCGTCGACGCGAACGTGACGCTGCGGGAGCAGTGAGGGAACGGCACACCGATCAGCGGAGCACGCGGAAGGCCAGCAGCTGTCGTCCCGTCCGTTCGCCCGATCTGGCCGTGGCCTCGAGGACGTAGTCGGCCGGCGCGAGCGTGAGCACGCGAAGGTCGGCGCGGAGGACGGGGGTCTCGCCGTCCACTTCGACGACCATCAAATCGACGACCCGGTCCTCGCCGGCCGCATTGACGACGCGCACGAGTCGCTCGTCGAGCGGGCCTGGAATCGGCCACTCGATGCGGACGCGGTCGGTGCGCTGAAACTGCAGGTCAGCGGCCGGTTCGTACGGCATCGACGGCAACGAGCCGGCGCGCGAGACGAGTGGCGCGCCAAGCACGCCCGGCTCGACCTGCGGCACGTTAACGAACTCCGACAGATTGCCGCCGCGACCCGTGAGGCGCACGGAGAGACGCGCCGGGTCGACGCCCTCGGCCACGTGCAGGAACACGCGTCCGCTGCGCGAGCCGGCGGCCAACTGGCCGACGCCGCGGCTGACCTCGTTGCCGGCCGCATCGCGGGCCACGACTTCGATGTCCGCGCCCTGCCGCCAGCGGCCGCCCGAACGCGCCTGGCCGGCAATTTCGGCGGTGATGTCGAGGCGGTCTGCGCGGCGGGCCACGTGGACGAAGAGGTTCGTCGTCTCGCGAATGCGCTCGAGCGCGTCGAGCGCCCGCTCGACGTCGGTCCGCTCGGGAACGCCCACGTCGCGGTTGGCCAGGTCCTCGGCTGTCGGCATGTAGATCTCGCGGCGCAGCTCGAGGTCCACGCCGCGCGCGCTCGTCTTGACTTCGACGTCACGCGTGCGGCGATTGGTTGGTCCGCTCGTGGACCGATAGCCCAGCATGTAGTACCCGGTCTGATGCTCGACCACACGAGCGAGCCCGCGCGAGAGGTCGTTCGAGAAGAACGCGAGGCCGTCGGTGTCCTCGGCGAGCCCGCGGAACTGGCCGGTAGGATCGTTGAAGGTCATGCTCACGCCGGGCACGAGCACGTAGATGGCGACGTTGGCGGCGCGCGCAAGCTCCGGCAGGTCCTGGAATCGCCGACGGAAGTCCGTGCCGCGGAGCCGCCCGGCTTCGGCCGAACAGACGTCGCTGCCGGGCAGCATGCCCGACGTTGGCGGAGGCGACCCGCGTCCGCGTTGGGCCGCGAGAACGGCCGGGCGAGGAGCGGGCGCCGGCACGGGCGGCCGGTTGATGAGCATGGCGTTCGGCCACCGGTCGCTCACGAGCACGATGTTCTTGCGCTCCTGCCGCAGGGCGGACAGCCGGATGATGAGCTCCTCGAGGCGCATGAGCGTCCGTTCGAATCGCCAGAGGGCCAGAAGCCCGCCCGCGCCGCGGCCCGACGACATCGAACAGCTCTGGAGCAGCATCTCCTGCGGATCGCTCACCGGCGTGTCGAGCTGCCCCCAGGGCCTGACCAGACTCATCGCCGTGGCCGCTTCGGACGTGCCGCGACCGAACGTCAGCAGCTCGGGCGACTGCTGCGGCGTGAGCACGCCGAACAGGTCGCGCGGACCGAGGCCGTTGCGCAGAAACTCGAGAACCGGCTCGCGGGCTCGCAACGAGCCTTCCCACGAGACGTGGTAGGTATCCAGAAAGAATACGAAGACGCGATTGCGCGGGTCGGCGGCCATTCGCATGGCCTCACGATCGTCGCGCGGCTCGATCGCCTCCGCGCCTCCGACTGGATCGTCGAGCGTGATGAACTCGAACGTCTCGATCGCCTGGGGTGTGCCGTCCTCGAAAACCTGAAAGTCCTCACGCGTCAGGCCCTCGACCACTCGCCCCTCGCGGCGCGGGTACACGTCGACGCGCACGACGTCGGTGCCCACGCGGAAAACCGGTCGCTGGGGTTGTGGATCCTGGACCGGCGGATTCTGGACCGGCGGATCCTGCGCCACGGCCCGCAGCGGTCCGGCCGGAAGCACGGCGACCGCAAGCGCGCCGGCAAGGCCGAGGGCCATGCGGCCGGTTCGAACCGTTCGATACATCACGTCACCGTCGAGGGGCAGGCACGTACGAGTGTATCAAGGTCGGCGGTCGCACGACCGCGCCGGCCGACAAAGCGAAAACGGCGCGCCTAACGGCGAGCGGTGGCCGCGGGCGCCGACAGGAGCGAGGCCGGCACGCGGTTGCGAATCGCGGAATAGAACGTCGCGGCGAGCACCGCGTTACCGGCCGGCGTCAGGTGCAGGCCGTCCGGACCGACGAGCGACGTCTCCTGTCCGAAGAAGGCGTCGTACGCGTCGACGAGCACGGCGCCCTCGGCCGCCACCATCTGGCGGATGCGGAAGTTCGTCTCGAGAATCGCGGCCGGGCTGATCTGGCGCGAGCCGGGAGCGGACGGCGTGACCGTGCTGACGAAGACGTACGGCACGCCGGCCGTTCGCGCGATCCGCACCATGTCACGCAACGCCGCCGTCACCGGACTGGCCGCGGCCAGCCCGTCGGCCAGCAGATCGTTGTAGCCATCGAGGATCAACAGCCCGCCCGGCTTGCGCGACGCGAGCACGCCCGGCAGCCGCGCCACCGCCTCGGTGGCACGCTCGGCGGCTTTGCCTTCGTTGAAGACCGCGATGCCCTGCCCCGGAAAGTCCGCGTCGAAGGTCGCCTTCAGCCTGGTCGGATATGCGTTGGCCGTATCGACGAAGAGCGGCACCGGTGCCGGCCCGGGAAGAGCGTTCTCGCCGAGCGTGACGCTGTCTCCAAACGCCACGAACGTCTTGACCTGGAGCACCGACGCCTCGAGCGTCACCACGAACCCGCATGACGTCTCTCTTCCAAGTCGATCCTCGGCCCCGGCAGGTGACCGTCGTCGCGCCGAGGCTGAACGTCGAACCAGAAGCGGGCGCGCACGAAACCGTCTCGACCGCCGTCTCCCCTGAGGCCGCCGGGAGCGGAAACGTCACGACCTCTGCGCTTCCGATGACGCCAGTCACCGTGAAGGCCGCCGGACAGGTCAGGCCCGGCGCGGCCGACGACCACCTGGCCGGGGCAGGCGACGTGGGCGTCTCGGCGCAGCCGACGCCGAAGAGAGCGGTCAGGAGAAGGGCAACGACGGATGAAGCGCGAAGGCTTCTCACGGCCGCACATCATGGCACGGCTCGGGCCCCGCCCAAAGCCCCCCGCCTGCCAGCCGCTCATGCCGACGACCCGGCCAGCCGATACAGCGGGAGGTGCCTGGACACGCCCTCAGCCGCCAGCCCGACGCCGGCTTCACCCTGCTCGAGCTGATGATCGCCGTGGGGATCCTCTCGGTGATCATTTCGCTCGCCGTTCCAGGCCTCATCCGGGCCCGAATGACGGCCAACGAGGTCGGCGCCATCGGCTCGCTGCGCGTCACCGCTGCGGCGCAGAAGGCATACGCATCCACCTGCGGTCAGGGCCATTACGCCTCGAGCTTCGTGGTGCTCGGTTCGACCGGACCGGCCGGCACGCCGGCATTCATTTCGGATGACCTCGGTCGGGCGGCCGCACCCGAGAAGGCGGGGTACGCCTATGGACTCGGGCCCGCGGTGGGAAGCTCGCCGGGACCCGACGACTGCGCCGGGACGCCAACCGTCACGGCCTACTACGCCACGGCCGTGCCCACGACTCCCGGCTGGACCGGCAACCGGTCGTTTGCGGTGAGCGGACGAAGCGTCATCTGGGCCACGACCGGGCCGGCGGCTCCCGCCGAACCGTTCGGTCCGCCGGCCGCGCCAATCAACTGAAACGAAAACGGCTCTAATATTGATGGCGTGACTGCTCACCGAACAGTCCGGCAGAGCCTCGTCGGCACGTGCGTAGCCGGATGGCTCGCGCTCTCCGCCGCCGGCTGCGGGCGCGGAGAGGAGACGGCCGAGTCGTTCGAGCCGATCGGCCCCGTGGTCGGCGTCGCCGAGGCCACCATCCAGACCATTCGCGAGGTCGTCACGGTCGCCGGGCAGGTCGTGCCTGCCGCCAACACCGACTGGACGATCTACGCGCCGGAGCCGGCGATGATCGCCGAGATACCGAAGGGCATGGGCGACCCGGTCGAGGCCGGCGACCTGCTCGTGCGATTCGACGTAGCGGCGCTCACGCAGACCTTCACGGTGCGACAGGTCGCCGTGTCGGATGCGGCCTCGCGCGCCGACGTGGCCCGTGCAGAGGTCAGCCGTCTGACGCCGCTCTTCGAGCGCGGCATCATTCCGCGAAACGACCTCGAGACGGCGCGCGCCGAACTGTCGGCCGCCGAGGCGGCGCTCGCTTTGGCCGAGGCCTATCTCGAAGAAGCGCGGTTGCTGCGGGACACGACGCGGATCACCGCACGCTTCTCGGGTGTCGTGGCAGAAGTCTGGCGCGTGCCCGGCGAATTCACCAGCGGCGGAGACACCCAGCCGGTGATGCGGGTCATCGATCCGGAGCGACTCGAGATCCAGATTGAGCTACCCACGAGCCAGGCGATTCGAATCCGCGAGAGCCAGCCCGCAACCGTTCTGACGCTCGTGGCCGGGAGTTTCACGGCCATCGTCACGCGACAGCCGCTTGGCGTGCTCGTCGAGTCGGCCACCTCGCCCGTGAGGCTCGCGGCGCCGGAGCTCTCCGCCCTCGTGCTGAACGACGTCGTGCAGGTGGAGATGGTGCTCGACGAGCGACCCGATGCCATCGTCGTACCGGCCGAGGCCGTGCTGGGCGAAGGCGCCGTGCGGTTCGTCATGGTGGCCGAGCCGGATGGCATCGCCCGGCAGCGCGCCGTGAGACTCGGGCTCTCGTCCGGCGGGTTCGCGCAGATCGCCGACGGAATCCAGCCGGGCGAGCTGGTGATAGTGGAGGGCCTCGCCGACGTCACCGACGGCGCGCCCGTCATCATCAGCCGCTGAGCCGCACGCGCGACTGGGCCGGGCCGGGAGTTTTGGCCTGCCGCGAGGCATTCCTACCCACCCCGAGATCGCCCCGGTCTCGAGTCTCGGCTCTCCACGGGGCGCCGCCGCTGGCAGGCGATATGCAACCGGTACGCGCATGGCTTCCCATACCTGGTCGCTGATCCTGGCGGGGGGGAAGGGGCGTCGGCTCTCCGCCGTCACCGGTGGAATTCCCAAGCAGTTCTGGCGGGTCAAGGGCGAAGCCACGCTGCTCGACCACACGCTCGACCGGCTGGCACCGTTCGCGCCGCCCGAACGAACGGTGGTCGTCGTCGACCGGGAGCACGAACCGTACATTCGGTCGCTCGACCGGTCGCCGGGTCACGTCCTCTATCAACCGGGCGACCGGGGAACGGCGGCGGGCGTGCTGCTCGCCCTGCTTCCCATTCTCGAGGTCGATCCCGACGCCGTCGTAGTGCTGAGTCCGGCCGACCATGCCGTTGCCAACTTCCGGGACTTTCAAACCGGACTGATCTCGGCGATCCGGCTCGTCGGCCGGCGCCGGTCCGGCATCGTGCTCTTCGGCGCCGAGCCGGCCGGCTTCGACGAGAGCTACGGGTGGATTCAGCCAGGCCGGCCCACGAGGCCCGGCTGGCTCAGGCGCGTCGAGGCGTTCGTCGAAAAACCGGCGGTCGAGCTTGCGGCCGAGCTGCGGCGATCGCAGGCGGTCTGGAACACGATGGTGCTCGTGGCGAGCGCGCGGTCGCTGCTCGAGCTGTTCGCCTCGCGCCAGCCGGCGCTCTCGACCGCGCTCGTCTCGGCCTGGGGCTCCCCCGCCTCCAGCCGCGACGCGGCCCTCGCCGAGACCTACGAGCACCTGCGGGGACTGGATTTTTCGCGTGACGTGCTCACGGGCGCCGAGGGCCTGACCGTCTACACCTGGCCGGCATCGGTCGGCTGGTCGGACCTCGGCACGCCGGACCGTCTGAACGCCTGGCTCGAGGCCCCGGCACGGCCGGACCGCGCCGCGACCTCCGCCGCCTGAACGCGCGGAGGAGCCATGATCGAACTGGTCTGGGACGCAGGGCATATGGCCACCGTCCGGCTGCCGGACGGCACGAACCTCGCCGTGGGCAATCGCACCGGCCTCGCGCCCGTCGACCTGGCCGCGGTCGCCGCGGCGGCGTGCGTGATGAGCGCCTTCATGGAAGCGGCGTCCGAAGCCGGGGCGCCGGTGCTCGGCTACGTGGCCACAGCCGACGTCGACGCGTCACAACCGAACCGGCCCACGCTTCGTCTTCGTTCGTACATCGTCGGCGCCGAAGGCCTCGACGACGAGCTGTTCTCGGCGCTGGCCGAACGCGCGCTGGAGCGTTCCACAGTGGCACGGCTGTACGGCGACGCGATATCGGCCGAATGGGATTTGCGTGTCCTGCACGGTGTGTAGCCATGGAGGGACTCTCACCGGTTGAGTACTACGGCGACGCGGCCGTCCGCGCGCGCGTGCTGCAGTTCTGTGGAGCGGCTGACGGAGAGCAACCCACCGCCGCGTTCATCGCCGAGTTCGATCCTCTCGCCTCACCGTTTCCCACATGGGATGACGCACGGCGACGACCGCTTTCACGCGACAGCTGCCTGGGCACGGGTCACGACCTGTCACGGTCTCTCTGGGATTTCGCCCACCTCGTCTACTTTCTCGATTTCGATTACCAGGACGTCGACCATCGCGACGAGCCGTTCCGGAATCCGGCCGACGTGTTCCTCACGCTCGAGCCCACCTATCAGGCGGCGTGCCGGGTGTTCTCACGGCTCGGCCTCCGAGCCGCCACGTTTGTGAGCGGCCGTGGCTATCACTTCGTTGGCACGATCGCCCTGACCTCTCCGCTCGTCGACCACCTGGCCTCGCTCGTACCGGCCACGCCGGGCTGGTGGGCCGGTCGCGAGGCGCGCCGGCCACCGGGCGTCGCGGCCGACCTGCCGGCACGGCAGGCGCGCGCGGCCGAGGGCCTCGGCCTGCTCGTGGAGTACACGGCTCACCTCGTGCTCCGCGAAGCCAGACGAGCGAGCCCCACTCCGGTCGTGTTCAACGGCACCAGGGTCGGACGCGGCCGGATGGGCCGGGCCTGCGTGTCGGTCGACTTCTCCCACGTCGGAGACCCCCTCGACGTGCGCCACGTCCGCACCGCGTTCAGCACGTATCAGTGGCATCGGTACCGGCCGGACATCTTCGGCGCCGACATCGCAGTGGACGTGGCGCCAATGGCCGTCGTCCCACGCGGCGCGCACGGGCTCGTCGACCTTCTCGCGGGCAAGGGCCGGTCGCTCGAGGCGGCCCGCGATCTGGCCCAGGTGACCACGGGCCGGTTGCCGGACATCGGCGAGGGCATCGCCGAGCTCGTGCGGCACTACGAACGGACGAAGCTCTCCGCGTTCCACCGTCGCTTCCTCGACGCGGTGCGCCGACGTGAGGGTCGGCGCCGCGATCTCGTCCTGCCGCCACTGCCCGGATGCGCGACGCGGGCGCTCGCGACGCCGAACGATCTACTGCTGCAGCCGGCGCACCTTCAGCACCTCACGCGAATGCTGCTCGTCCGCGGCTGGGAGCCGGCGCGGATCGCGGCCCTCGTCGCGTCGTGCTACGAGTCGGATCACGGATGGGGCGATCGCTGGCAGCGGCTGCACGCGCCGACGCGCGCGGCCTTCGACGTGCGGGTGTTTGCCGGCATGGTCGAGACCGGCCTCGACACGCTCACCGACTTCAACTGCGTGTCGGCGCAGGAGAAGGACCTGTGTCCCGGCGGCATCTGCGGTCACAATCTCGTCGACGATCGCGAGGCGCTCGCGGGCAGGAGGACGGCGTGAGCTGGCGGCTCGGCATCTCGAGCGGGTCGTGCGCCGAGTGCCCCATCCTCGACATCCTGCCGGCGCTCCGGGCCTCGGGCGCCACGGGCATCGAGATCGGCACGCCGCCCGGGCACTTCGACCCCTGGCAGGACGCGCAGGTCGACGCGCTCGAACGACACATGCGCGAGTCGGGCCTCGAGCCGGTGTCCATCCACGCGCCCTTCGGCGGCGCCCTCGACCTGGCCGATCCGAATCCGCACCACCGCCATGCGGCCATCGGCGCGATTCTCACCGCCGCAACCGCGCTCAGACGAATCGGCGGGCGCCTCGTGGTGGTCCATCCGAGCGATCTCGATCGCAACGGCCACGTGGCGAGCGCGCGCCTCGCCGACGCGGCACGCAGCCTGAACGTGCTCTCGGAGAACCTGGCCGGCATGGGCCTGACGCTCGTGGTCGAATCACCCCTGCCCCACCTCATCGCCGGGCATCCCGATGAATTCGCCTGGCTGCTCGGCCGCCTCGACCAGAGCGTGAAGGTCTGCCTCGACACCGGCCACACGGCGCTCGGCCGCGGCTGGCACCGGTTCATGGAGGTGTCGCGCGGACGCCTCGCGCACGTGCACGCCCACGACAACCACGGCCACTGGGACGACCACCTGCCTCCCGGTGACGGCACGATCGACTGGCCGGACATCGTGCGCACGCTCGACGAGGCCGGCTTCGAGGGCTGGGTCATGCTGGAGCTGGCGCGCGCGCCGGGCGACCTCGGCCTTCACTTCCGGCGGGCGTTCGAACGCGCGCTCGACGTGCTGGCGCCCCCGCAGGTCACCTCCGCGAGAAAGGGCCCGCCATGATCGAGTTTCCGCGAATCCTGTGTCCAGTCGATTTCTCAGACGCGTCGCGCGCGGCGCTCGAGTCGGCGCTGATGCTCGCGCGCTGGTACGACTCGCGCGTCTTCGTGCCGCACGTCGTGCAGATCGCGCTCCCGCCGGCCCCGTTCACGCCGAACGCCCCGACCGCGCTCACGCCGGCGCAAGAGGAGGAGACGGCCGGCCATCTTGCGTCGTTCGTGGCCGGGTGCGAACCCGGAAGCGTGGCCGTGACCACGACGGTGCTCGTCGGCTCGGCCGTCGCGGAGATTCTGCGGCAGGCACAGGACCTTCCGGCCGACCTCATCGTACTCGGCACGCACGGTCGAAGCGGATTCGAGCATCTGCTGATGGGGTCGGTCACCGAGCGCGTTCTGCGCAAGGCGACCTGCCCCGTCTGCACGATTCGGGCCGACGCGCACCAGCGCCCGAGAACGCCGCCGGCACCGTTCACGCGGATCATGTGCGCGGTCGACTTCTCGCCCGCGTCGCTCAACGCGCTCGAGCATGCGCTCTCGCTCGCGCAGGAATCAGGCGGGCGACTCACCCTGGTACACGTGCAGGACTGGCCGTTCGACCTGCGAGCCGCCGAGACGTTCGGGCCCGACGCGTCGCGCTATCAGCGCCAGCTGCACGAGCGCGCGACGCGCGAGCTCGCGGCCGTCGTCCCCGCCGACGCCCGGACCTGGTGCGAGATCGAGGAGGTCGTGGCCATCGGCCGCCCGCACGAGGTGATCCTGCAGACGGCGCGCGACGTGGCCGCGAACCTGATCGTGATGGGCGCACATGCGCGCGCGGGCCTCGACCTGCACGTGCTCGGCTCGACGACCGACCACGTCGTCCGCGAGGCGGCCTGTCCGGTGCTCACCGTGCGGCGCTAGCCGCGGGAATCTCGGGGGTCGGCGGCGGTTTTCCGCTCTCGGCGCACCGCCCGGCGACGCCCACGCCGACTGGCCGCACGCTCCCGGCGGCATCGGCGTTGCATCAGTACACGGGAGGAATCGAAAGGAGGAAGCCATGAACCTGACCCGCTGGGACCCGTTCCGTGAACTCGAAGATCTGTCGAAGGGCTTGAACCAGTGGTTCGGTCAGCCGCTCATGCGGCGCTTCAACGAGGACAACGGGGCGACCTTCGCCGACTGGGCCCCGGCCCTTGACGTCGAGGAGACCGAGAAGGAATACCTCATCAAGGCCGACCTGCCGGCCATCAGGAAGGACGAACTGAAGATCGGGATCGACCACGGCATGCTCACGCTCGAAGGCGAGCGGAAGCACGAGAAGGAAGAGAAAGGGAAGAAGTTCCATCGCGTCGAGCGTGCGTATGGCAAGTTCATGCGCCGGCTCGAACTGCCCACCGACGTGGACGAGACGAAGGTCGCCGCCGAGTTCAAGGACGGCGTGCTCAACGTCCACCTGCCCAAATCGGCCACCGCCAAGCCACGCGCGATCGATGTGAAAGTGGTCTGACGTGAAGGCCGTGCCTGCGGCCGCCGCCGCCCACCCCCCTCAAGGACCGGCGACGGCCGCTCGCTCGTACCGCCCTGTCTGGTTTGCCCTCTACGCGGCGCTCGTCGGCCTGCCCCTCGTGCTGGCCTGGCTCACCGATCCGCTCGAGCCGCCCCGGCCCGTTCTCGTCGACGTGGGCGTTGGTGTCGGCTTCGTGGGGCTGACGCTCCTCCTGATCCAGTTCGCGCTGGTGTCGCGGCTGCGCCCGGTCTCGCGCCCGTTCGGCACCGACGTCCTCATGCAGTGGCACCGCGGCATGGGAATCGCCTCGCTCGTCTTCGTTGTGGCGCATCCGGTCCTCGCCGGCGCCTCCTGGCAGGCCTGGAACCCGCTGTCCGGCCCCGCGGCGATGCAGGCGGGTGCGCTCGCCCTCTGGGCCACCGTGGTCATCGTGATTACCTCGACCGCCCGCAAGCGCGTGCGTCTCTCCTACGAGTCCTGGCAGGTCATTCACCTCGTGGCCGCCTGCGTCATCACCGTCGCGGCGCTCTGGCACGTGTTCGCGATCGGCCTCTACTCGGGCGCGCCGGCCGTGCGCTGGCTGCTCGTCGCCTATGCCGCCGTCTTTGCGGTGCTCGTCGGACGGTATCGGCTGGTCCGTCCGGTCGAGCTCGCGAGGAGGCCGTGGCGCATCGCCGCCAACGACGACATTGGCGGCAGCGTGCGTCTCGTCGCCGTGCGGCCCGATGGCCATGCGGGCTTCTCGTTCGAGCCGGGACAGTTTGCGTGGTTGATGACCGGCTCCACGCCGATGTTCTCGGCCCAGCATCCGCTGTCGATTGCCTCGTCGGCCGTGCCCGACGACGGGCGTACGCTGGAGTTCGCGATCAAGGCCCTTGGCGACTGGTCGGCCGGCACCGTTCCCGCCCTCGAGCCGGGGCGCCGCGTCTGGGTGGACGGGCCGTACGGCGGCTTCACGCCGGACCCGACGTCGCCGGCCCCGCTCGTGCTCATCGCGGGCGGCATCGGGATCGCGCCGGCTCGATCGATCCTCCGCACGATGAAGGACCGTCGCGACAGACGACCCGTGCGTCTCTTCTACGCGGCCTCCGACTGGTCGCGCGTGGTCTTCCGTGCCGAGCTCGACACGCTGGCCGATGCGCTCGCGCTGGACGTGTGCTACGTGTTCGAGCGGCCCGGGCCGGAATGGACCGGCGAACGCGGCTTCATCACCGCTGACGTACTCACTCGCCACATCGGCGCAGGAATCGCCGGGTGCGAGTACTTCGTGTGCGGACCGATACCGATGATCGACTCGCTCGAACGGATCCTCACCGGGCTCCGCGTGCCCGGCGCGCGCATCCACACCGAGCGCTTCCAGATGGTGTAGTGCCCATGACCCACAGAACCGTCACGCGCGCCATGTATGTCTTCACCGGCACCCTGGTTGCCGCAACCGTCGCCTTCGGCTGCCTGGCGAACCGGCCGCCGCAGTCCGTCCCGGAGAATCCGCCCGTCGCCGGCGCGCCGCCCCCGGGGGAGGCCCTCTTTGCCAGCTACTGCACGGGCTGCCACACGGTCGACGAGGCGGTCGCCTTCGTCCGGGCGACGGCGGAGGCCGACGCCGCACGTCGGGAGCTGACGTTGCTGCTTGCCAGCCATGGCGACAGCTCCGCCGCCCAGGACGCGCTCATCGTCGATTTCGTGATGGCAAGACGGTAGGTCCGAGCCGGCGGATGGCGGGCTCGAGCCAGCCCGGCACGTCAGTCATCGCGCGTCCACGTCACGCGCGCGAGCTTGTTCTCGTGCGAGAAGTCGTACTGCACGTCGCCGGCGTACGCCTTGTGGACGGCGCGTCCCAGCCGTTGCGCCAGGTGCTCGGTGGTCGTCGAGAGCTTCAGCACACCTTCCACCGACGTGTCCCAATCCAGAATACGGCCCGTCGGGTTGTCGACGACGGCCCGCTCCTCTTCGCGGCGGAGCAGGGCTTCAATGTCCTCGCGGTGACCGGCGAGGAACCCGCCCCGCAGCGTGAGGAACCCGCGGGCCTCACCCTTCTGCTTCCTGTCGCAGGCCGGACACAGGGTCGGCTCGGCCGACTGGCCCGCCAGGCGCGCGCGCGGCGTCGACCCGGCGATCCAGCGTCGGCGTTCGTACACCGCGCCGCAGCCCACACAGACGCGCGGCTCGGCCGCCGCGCGGGCGGAGCGGTGCTCGCCCCCGTGATGGTCGACCCGCTTGGTATAAGTGGTGTTCGTGTAGCGCTTTGCTGATCGCATCGCTCCCTCCCTCGAGGGGCCGGCCTGTCCGACACCACCAGATCTCTCTGCAACCTGCCTGCCGCCTGGCAGCGCCGGCCGGGGGGCGGCCGGCACGACCTGTCCCGACCTCCGAACGGAAAAATCCCACGGCTTGGGGAGATTTCGACCATCGGCCGCCTGGCCTGACGGCACGAGCTACGTGCGCTCGTACCAGCCGGTGAGCACGGCGGTTTCGAGGACGCGGCCCTCGAGCGCGCCGTCGAGGCGGCTCCGGCTGAACCCGGCCGGCAGCCCGAGCGGCCGTGAGAGCGCGTGCAACTGAAAGCGGTACCGATGCCGGCCGTGGCCCCTCGGCGGGCACGGCCCGCCGTACCCACGCCTGCCGAAGTCGTTGGTGCCCGGCAACCCGGCCGACTGTCCCTCGGCAATCGACCGCTTGTCGACCGAGATGTCGGAGAGCAGCCAGTGCGTGAACGTGCCGGCCGGCGCGTCCGGGTCGTCGACCACGAGCGCAAAGGCCTGTGTGCCGGCGGGAGGGTCGGTCCAGGTCAGCGCGGGTGAGACGTCGAGGCCGTCACACGTGTAGCGATGCGGGACCTTGTGATCCTGGTGGAATGCGGAGCTGCTGATCACGAATGACATGACGATCGTGAATTGGATGCAGTGCGCGTACCAGCGACCGGCCGCGTCCGGGAGCGCCGGAGCGACCGCGGTGGATTCCGTCCGTGCGGTGATTCTTCCGCGCCTGAGAGGCCGGTCCGCACCGGCGGAGCGGGACCGGCCGTCGGCATCCTGGTTGCATCGGTACCACAGGTCTGGTCTCACGGGGGGGCGTCACATGCAGGAGCCACCGAGAATCACCTTTCACGGCGTCCGGGGGTCGAGCGAACTGACATCCGACATCCTCGAACGGCTCACGAAACTGGAGAAGTACGCGCCGCGGCTCACCGGTGCCCGGGTGGCGGTGGAGCTGCGCGGCCGGCACCATCAGGCCGGGAACAGGTACCGCGTGAAGATCAGCCTCGACGTGCCCGGCGAGACCCTCGTCGTCAGGCCCCACGCCAGCCTGCGCCCGACGGCCCGCGCCACGGGCAGTCCGGCGTGGCGCAAGGAGCACGACGTGGACAGCGACCAGCGCTACGCGAAAGTCGCCGTGCGGGAGGCGTTCGAGGCGGCACGACGTCAACTGCAGGATTACGTGCGGCGCCAGCGCGGCGCCGTCAAGACGCACGCGCCGAAAGCCCCGGCCCGCCCACGGCGGCGGACGTCTCACCAGACCGGCATCATCTGAGGGAGAACGGACATGACTGTGGGCGAAATCTGCACGAGGGCGGTCGTCACTGCTCAGGCGGACGAATCGATCGCCACCGCGGCCCGTCGCATGCGCGATCGTCACGTCGGCACGCTTGTCGTCACTGCCGACGGCGATCGGCGTCCGGTTGGCGTCGTCACTGACCGGGACATCGTCGTGAGCGCCGTGGCGCAGAGCCCGGACAGGATCGAATCGCTGCGGGTCGGCGACGTGATGAGTGCGGACCTGATCACGGCGCTCACGAGCGAGTCGGTCGACGACGCGCTGGCGAGGATGCGGTCGCATGGCATCCGGCGGCTGCCCGTGGTGACGCGCGACGGGCAACTCGAGGGCCTCGTCGCGTTCGACGACATCATCGAGCACCTGTCCGAGGACCTCACGGCGCTGGCGGGCCTCGTCGCGAGCGAGCAGAAGCACGAACGCGAGGTGCGCAGGTAGCGGCCGGCTCTACGCCTGATTCGGAGTCCCGACGGCCAGCCGCTTCGGCTGCCAGTGCGGGCATGTCTCGCAGACGTCGGCAGCCTCGAAGGGCGTCGGCTCGGACTCGCGCAGACACGTCCACGGATGTTCTTCGGCCTTGAGCCAGGCGGGGTACGGCAGATACAGCGTCAGTCGTGCCCACCGGCACGTGCTCGCATGACGAACCTCGTCCATCGATGTGACTCCTCTCGCTCGCCGGCCGGCCCTGGCGGCCGTCCGTCCCGGTCGGACGCCTGCAGCGTACTCAACTTCCGCTCCCGATGCAGCCTCTCGAATGCGGGCGGGCTGAAGCCCGCCACTCCGACAGCCGACGACGCATCGGCTTCGTCAACGCAAGTGGCCACCGGGGTTAGAGCCGCCCCGAGCGCAGGACGCCTGCGGCCAGTCCCATGCCGAGCGTCGCGGCGGCCGCGAGCCCCAGGAGTCCCAGGACCGAGTAGCCGTAGAACGTCGGACCGAATCCCGCCTGGATGACCAGGGACGACCCGACCACGAGCGAGCCGATCACGATCGCGAAGCTCAACCGGTTGCTCGACCGGTCCATCTCGGTGACGAAATGCTCGAGGTTCCGGTGCACGAACTGTACTTCGAAGCGATTGTCGCGGAGTTTCCGCATGACGGCGCTCGCCTCGGCCGGGAGCTGACGCGCCGTGTCGAAGGCCTCGCGGGTGGCGTCGGTGACGCGTGCGGCGAGCGCGCGCGGCGTGTGGCGCTCGAGCCAGAGGCGCTCGGCGAGCGGCGCCGCGTGCTCGACGATCTGGAACGACGGATCGAGCTGGCGTCCCACGCCCTCAATCGTGACGATCGCCTTGACGAGCAGCAGCAGGTTCGACGGAAAGCGAAGACTGTGCCGCGCGAGTGTGTCCACGGCGTCGCCCAGCACCTCGGCCATCGAGAGCTCGCCGAGCGGCACGTCACCGTAGGTGTCGATGAGGTCCGACAAGTCGCGCTCGAGCTTGCGCGGGTCCACCTCGCGCCGTGGCTCGGTGAGCGTCAGGGCGAGCGTCGTCAGCCGGTCGAGGTCGCGCTGCCAGACGGCCCGGATCGCGCGCGCCAGCTCTTCGCGCGTGCGCTCGTCGAGCCGGCCGACGATGCCGAAGTCGAGGAGGCCGATCGCGCCGTCCGGCATGACGAGCACGTTGCCCGGGTGCGGATCGGCGTGGAAGAACCCATGCACGAGCACCTGCGCGAGCATGGCGTCGGCTCCGCGCCGAGCCACGCTGCGACGCGCGGTCTGGTCGAGGCCAGCCCGTTCCAGGGCCGAGATCTTGACGCCATCGAGAAAGTCCATCGTGAGCACGGCCGGCGTCGTCCGGTCCCAGTAGACGGCCGGAATGCGCACGGTCGGATCGCCCGCGAAGTTGCGCGCGGCCCGTTCGAGGTTGCGGCCCTCGCGGACGAAATTCTGCTCGGCACGCAACGTGCGAGCGAACTCGTCGACGAGCGCGGGCGGATCGATGAACTCGGCGCCGGGCAGGTGCCGCTCCACGAGGCCGGCCAGCTGCCGGAGAATCGCGAGATCGCCAGCCATGACCTTGCCAATGCCGGGACGACGGACCTTGACGACCACCGACTCCCCTGTGGCGAGGGTAGCCCGGTGCACCTGGGCGATCGACGCCGCCGCGAGCGGAACCGGGTCGAACTGGCTGAAGAGCACGGCAATCGGCTGGCCGAGCTCGGCTTCGATGACCCGCTCGGCCTCGCCGGCCTCGAGCGGTGGCACGTGATCCTGGAGCGAGGCGAACTCGGCGATGAGCTCGGCCGGCAGCACGTCGGTCCGGATGCTGAGGGCCTGCCCGAACTTGACGAACGTCGGACCGAGCTCTTCGAAGGCCAGGCGCAGGCGATGGGCTCTCGAGGCCGCCGTGGCTGCGCGGCTCGGCCGTTGCCGCCACCGCGCTCCGAAACCGAGGTATCGGCCGAGCCGCAGCGTGGAAACGACGTCGGCCAGCCCATGCCGCACAAGTACTCGCGCGACCTCGCGGTAGCGTTTGAAGAGGGACGGCGAATGCTCCTCGGGCAGGTCGCGGCCGGCCCCGGGAGCGCCCGCTTCCCGCGGTGACTCGATGGCAGGCTCGGCGCGCACGGACGACCGGACAAGATGCATCGCGCGTACCAACCCGGACCGGCACCGGCACTCCGGTTGCCGCCATGCGGAAGCAGGCGGGTCGGCAGATCCGGCGGGTGCTTCTTTGGGGCACCGCGAATTTCTGCCCGGATCGAAAGGCGTCCGCCGGCGTCAGGAGCGACCCTGACGAGCCTCGGGGCTGGCAAGCGTCATGCACGAGATGTCATCGAGCGCACGAGCGCGGGTGACAGATGAGTTCACGTCTCGCCTCACGCCGGTTGCCTCTTCACGTCGAGGCCCCGTTGTCACGCGGGACTCGCGACCGGGTCGAGGCGTTCTGCGAGAGAGCCGGCGTAGTGCTCGACGGAGCCAACCCCTGGGATCCCCGAATCCACCGCGAGCGCGCGCTCTCGCGCGTCCTCATGCAGGGCACGCTCGGCGCCGGCGAGTCGTACGTCGACGGCGGGTACCGGCGACCGGACGTCTGACACTTGAGGAGGCCGTCGCCTCCGGGAGGTTGACATGCGCATGCTGGGATGGCTGGTCATCATCGCCCTGGCCCTCGTGGCCGGGTTCGCGGCCGTGAACTGGACGGCCTTCATGGCGTCCACCACGCTGTCGCTCGTCGCATTCGACATCTACGCGCCCCTGGGCGGCATCATGCTCGCAGCGCTCGTGGTCCTGACGCTGCTGGCTCTGGGATTCGCCGCGTCGTGGCGCACCTCGATGCTGCTCGAATCCCGCCGTCTGACACGCGAGCTCCAGTCGCAGCGTGAGCTGGCCGACAGAGCCGAAGCCTCGCGGGTGGCCGAGCTCGGCACCCGGCTCGAAGCAGCCATTCGTGACTTGAAGACGGCGAGCGAGGCCGTTCCCAGGTCGATGCACGACCGACTCGACGCGCTCGACGGGTCGCTGCGCCAGGCCATCGGCGCCGCCACGGGGACGATTTCGACGACGCTCGAGACGGTCAACGAGAAGCTCGACAAGGCCATGCTCGAACCAGCCGCACGATCGTGAATCTGGACTGGCGGAAAGAGGTCGCCGATCATGCATGACGAACACCCCGAACCCGAGAGGCGCTCGCTGCGCCTGCCCGTTTCCGACGGCTGGCTGCACGCCGACCTGACTCTGCCGGCCGATGCGACCGGACTCGTCGTCTTCGCCCATGGCAGCGGAAGCAGCCGTCACAGCCCGCGGAACCGCTACGTGGCCCGCACGCTCGAGGCGCGAGGACTGGCGACCGTCCTGGCCGATCTGCTGACCGAAGATGAGGAGGCGGTGGACCGGCAGCTGGGACACCTGCGTTTCGACATCGCCCGGCTGGGCCGTCGCACCATCGCGATTGTCGACTGGCTCGACCGTCAGCAGGAGCTCGCGCACCTGCCGATTGGCCTGTTCGGCGCGAGCACGGGCGCCGCGGCGGCGCTTGTGGCCGCGGCCGAACGGCCTGAGACGGTTGCGGCCGTCGTGTCACGCGGCGGTCGGCCCGACCTGGCTGGTCCGGCGCTCACGCGCGTGATGGCGCCGACCCTGCTGCTCGTCGGCAGTCTCGACGAACCGGTCATCGACATGAACCGGGAGGCACAGCGGCAGATGATGGCCGTGGCCCAGCTCGAGATCGTGCCCGGCGCCACGCACCTGTTCGAGGAGACCGGGACGCTCGAGCTGGTCGCCGCCCGCGCCGGCGACTGGTTCGCCCGCTATCTCACGCCGCAGCGTCCGGCGCGTCCTGCGGCGCCACGCGCGCCGCTGTGGCAGCGTCACGTGACCTGACGCTCGTCCTCGGCGAGGGATGCCCTGATGTGTTCCTGCCGCCGCAGGCAGTCCGGTTCGCGCCCGCGGACGACACGCTCGCCCCGCATCGGGCCGCTGCGGGCGGTCACCACGGTCCACTGGCCGCCCTCGGCGTGGCCGTCACGGTAGATGACGACCCAGTCGCGGGTTCTCCCCAGCCGATGGGCCGTTGCGGTGTTCGAGAACAGCGCCGTGTAATGGTGGTTGCCGCGGCTCGTGTGGAGGACCGGCAGCCAGCGTCGCCGCTCGGGATTGAATCGTCTGGGGGCAATCGTCGGCAAGCGGCCGGCGCGGGCGGCGTCCCGGTATTCCCGGTCCACGTCGAGCAGCTCGTCCACGGTTGGGGTGCGGACGCCGGACGGCGGCGACGGGCGAATCCGGCTGAGCCGGCGCGCGACGACGGCGCGCACGCCGTCGATGCGCTTCGGACCGAAGCCGGGCAGGGCGGCGAGGCGGCCGTCATGGGCTGCCGCCTCGAGGTCCTCGAGCGTCTCGAGACCGAGCTCGTCGTGCAGCCGCTCGGCGAGCTTTCGCCCGATGCCCGGCACCGAGCGCAGCCGCTCGATCGGGTCGGCGTCGCCTCGGATCCGCTCGAGCATCGGAAAGTAGCCGAGCCGCACCGTGTCACGGATGGCGCGCGCCAGGCTCTCACCGATTCCCGGCAGCTTCTCGAGTCCTTCCACGCCGTCGGCGGCGAGAATCTGGGTGACTGGCCGCTCGAGCTGCCGCAGCGTCTCGGCGGCCTGCGCGTACGCGCGCACGCGGAACGGATTGGCGCCCTGCTCGCGCAGCAGCCCGGCCACCTCGTCGAAGCGGGCGGCCACGTCGCGATTCACCGATGCGTTCACACTCGCCATCATCAACGAGGCCGCAAGGCCGCCGCGTGAGCCTCACACCGGGGGGCGGCCTCCAGGGCGTCCGGCATCGCGCAGAATTCCTCGGCGGCAGCAAATTCCTGCGCCGGCGGTCCGAGCAGCGCCGCGCCACCGGAGTGCCCCGCCCGGCATGTCTCTTGCTCGAACAATGGGCATGTCATTCCGGTCCATCCCCCTGATGCTGTCGCTCGCGGCCATGGCGGCAACCGCCCACGCGCAGACCACTGTGCCTGCTCAGTACGAATGGACGCGCCGGCTGACGATTAACGGGTTCGCCGGTGCCGCCTCCGTTCCTCCCGATACGGTGTTCGCCGGCGGCGGCGCCGTCGGCTGGGGCATCGCCAGGCGGTGGCTCCTCGAGGGCAGCGCGAGCTGGTTCGACCTGCCGGCAGGCGCCAATGCGTACGGCGCGAACCTCACGGCGCTCGTGAGCCTCAGCAACCGCCGGCCGGCCCTGCCGTTCCTGCGATTCGGCGTGGGCATGTACGCAGCCTCGTACGACACGAGCCGCATCGATCCGCCCGAGTTCTACGCGCGGCGTTTCGATGACGCGGCCGGACCGACCGGCCAAGCCAGGACCTTTCGCGACCCGTCGATCGTCCTGGGAGGCGGCGTGCACCTCCTGGTCGCTCGCAACTGGGCGCTCCGCCCGGAAGCCGAAGTCACGATGGTGCTCGACGGTGGACACACCTACACGGTGGTCTCGGGCATGGTTCGGCTGGCGTATTCGTTCGAGCAGCGCCGGATCACGCCCGCACGCGCGCCCGGCTCCGTCACACGGTGACGAGCCGATCCGGTGCGGCGACCTTGCCGGGCCGCCCGGGCACGCGGGGCTGGCAGACGGCCGCCAGCGTCTGCACCAGCTCGTGATCCACCGCGCTCTTCTTCGCGCGGGCCGTGAGCCGCGCCAGGTCGTTGAGCGAGACGATCCCGACCGGACGCCCGGCATTGTCGACGACGGGCAGCCGTCGGACCTGGCCGTCGCGCATCAGCCGTTCGGCCGTGTCGACCGATTCATCCGGATGGATCACGAGCAGATGCCGGGCCATCGCCGCCGTCACCGGCAGCTCGTCGAGACGCTGGCCCTTGGTGAGCGCGGCCATCGTGATATCGCGGTCGGTAATCACGCCTTCCAGACGCCCTTCGGCACCGACCACGGGAATGATGCCGCAGTCGAACTCCCACATCAGGCGGGCTGGAACGTCGAGGTGATCGCCCTCGTGGCAGGTCACGACGGGGTGAGTCATCAGTTCTTTGACATGCATGGAAACACCTCCCGTTGGGAGACCGAGAGCCGTCTCGGTATCGGTACTGGAATGCACCGCGTGTACCAAGGAAGGAGCCCGTTCCTGTCGGTGCCAGCCGGCCGCTGCCGGTGGGGGGGTGGCTCAGTTTCCCTTCGGGCGGTGATTCTTGCCCGGTCTTCGAACGGCGAGAAGCCACTCGGCCGTTGGACATCACCGGCACGTCGGTTGCATCCTTGGGGTACACGGTGCGCACGCGGACTCCCCCTCTCGATCTCGCAAACGGGCTCGATCCCCGTGTGAGCGCCGTGATGATGACCGGCATGGCCCTCACGGCTGGCATCCTCGTGTACGAACCGGTGGGCGCGGCCTGTCCCGATCCATTCGCCTTTCTGGCGCCGTCGATCACGATCAGCGAGAAGGAACGGCAGAAGCTCGACACGGGCGAGGCGATCGTGCGCGTCCTGCCGGGTGAGGGCCGCGAAATCGCGGTACTCGGCGTGGCGGCCGTCGATTTCGACGGCGACCGGCTGTCCGCCTGGATGCACCGCATCGAGGCCCTGAAGAAGAGCGAGAAGGTCCCGGCAATCGGCCGCTTTTCGGAGCCGCCCGTCCTCGAGGACCTGTCCGGACACACGCTCTCGGACGACGATCTCGACGCGCTGCGGAAGTGCCGGCCGGGCAAGTGCGACATGAAGCTGACGGCCGACGAGATGTCGCGCATCCAGCAGGAAATCTCCGGTTCCGGCGACAACTGGAAACTCGTCGCCGATCAGGCCTTCCGCCGCGTCATGTTCGAGCGCGTGCTGGCCTACCGCGCCCGGGGCCACGCCGGCATCGGCGCCTATGCCGACGGCCATTCCGATCGGTCCCTCTCGGAAGTGGCGGCGGCGCTCGTGGCCCGTTCGCCATACCTTCTGGAGCGCACGCCCGCGCTCGTCGATTACCTCGCACGGTACCCGAACCTGCCGCTGCCACGTTCCGAGTCGTTTCTCTACTGGTCGGTCGAACAGTTCGGTGGGCGGCCGACGAGCGCCGTGACCCACGTGACGATCCTCCGGCCCGTCGGCCCCGACATGCCCGATGCCATCGTGGCCGGCCGGCAGGTCTTCGCCACGCACTACCAGAATGGATCACTCGGCCTCACGCTGCTCCTCCGTGGGTGCCCGGGCCCGCCGCATTACCTCGCCTACGTGAATCGCAGCGAGGTCGACGTCATCCGTGGCATGTTCGGCTGGCTGGCACGACGCGTGATCCAGGGACGGGTGGAGGGCGACGCCGGGTCGATCCTCGACGGGCTGCGCGAGAGGCTGTCGCGGCCGCCCGACGGCGCCGGTTCCGTTCCGCACTGAGCCGCCCCCGGGCGGCTCCCGAAAGGAGAACGCCATGAACTCCACGCGATTCAAGGACCGACGGGACGCGGGCCGGGTGCTGGCGAACGCGCTCTCCGCGTACGCCGACCGGAGCGACGCGATCGTGCTGGCGCTGCCCCGCGGAGGCGTGCCAGTCGCCTCCGAAGTCGCCTCGGCGCTCGGCGCCCCGCTCGACGTGTTCCTCGTCCGCAAGCTCGGCGTGCCCGGGCACGAGGAGCTTGCCTTCGGTGCGCTCGCGGAAGGCGGAACCCGGGTGCTGCACGGAGACATCGTGCGCAGCCTGGGACTGTCGCGCGCCGCCATCTCCCAGGTTGCCGCGCGCGAGCACCTGCAGATCGACCGCCATGACCGCCAGTACCGCCAGGGACGGCGGCCGCCAGCCGTCGAGAACCGCACGGTCATCCTGGTCGACGACGGGCTGGCCACCGGCGCAACGATGGAAGCGGCGGTGACGGCGCTCCGCGACCGCAAGCCGGCCGCCATCGTCGTGGCGGTTCCCGTGGGGGCGCGCGACGCGTGCGCGCGCCTCGCGCGGCTGGCCGACGCCGTGGTCTGCCCGAAGCAGCCGGATCCGTTTCAGGCGGTCGGTCTCTGGTACGACGACTTCGGCCAGACGACCGACGAGGAGGTGATCGACCTTCTGACCCGGGCTGGCCACGCCAGGACGTCGGCCAACCCCGGACCAGCCGTGGCCGATCCGGTCGACCTCATTCGCCGCCGGGCCCGGCCGTTCGACGACAACGTCGCGCACGACGACACGCTCATCCGCATGCTCGCGGGCGGCCGCGTCGTGCTGCTCGGCGAAGCGACGCATGGCACCCACGAGTTCTATCGGCAACGGGCCCTCATCACCCGCAGGCTGATCGAGGAACACGGATTCGCCGGTGTTGCCGTCGAGGCCGACTGGCCGGACGCCTACCGCGTGAATCGGTACGTGCGGGGCGCGGGCGACGACCAGGAGGCCGTTGACGCGCTCGGCGACTTCCGGCGCTTCCCCGCCTGGATGTGGCGCAACGCCGACGTGCTCGATTTCATCGGCTGGCTGCGATCGTGGAACGAGCCGCGGACCGAGGCCAGGCGCGCCGGATTCTACGGGCTCGATCTGTACAGCCTGCACGCCTCGATGCGTGCCGTCATCGCCTACCTCGAGAAGGCCGATCCGGAGGCCGCGGCGCGCGCGCGGTCCCGATACGCGTGCTTCGATCGGTTCGGCCCCGAGCCCACGAGCTACGCCTACGCTGCCGGACTCGACCTCTCCGAATCGTGCGCGCGTGACGTCGTCGCCGAACTCGTCGACCTGCGTCGCGCGGCCGCCGAGTATGCGTCGAGGAACGGCCGCATCGCTCCGGACGAGTACTTCGTCGCCGAACAGAATGCGCGCCTCGTGAAGAACGCCGAGGAGTACTACCGGACGATGCTCGCCGGGCGGGTCGAGTCGTGGAACCTCAGGGACCGTCACATGGCGGCCACGCTCGACGAGTTGCTCACGTTCCTCGGCAAGACGCACGCGGATCCGCGCCTGGTGGTGTGGGCGCACAACTCGCACCTGGGCGACGCGCGCGCGACGGAAATGGGACAGGTCGGCGAGCTCAACGTGGGACAACTCTCGCGGAGCCGCTTCGGCGCCGATGCCCTGCTCGTGGGTTTCACGACCTACACGGGCACGGTGACTGCCGCGACGGCCTGGGACGGTCCCGCGTGCCGCCGCCACCTGAGACCCGGACGGCCGGGGAGCTACGAGCACCTGTTCCACGAGGTGGGCGTGCCGCGGTTCGTTCTGCCGCTCAGGACCGACCTGGACCTGGCGTCGGTGCTGTCGGTGCCGCGCCTCGAGCGGGCCGTCGGCGTCATCTACGCGCCCGAGACCGAGCGCCGCAGCCACTACTTTCACGCCACGCTCTCGGAGCAGTTCGACGTCGTCCTGCACATGGACGAGACGCGCGCGGTCGAGCCGCTCGAGCGCACGGCCGGCTGGGAAGAGGGCGAGCTGGCCGAGACCTACCCCTCCGGATTGTGATCGGGGGAACCGGGGAGGGGCGCCGGACGGCGGAAGGCCGGTCGGCGCCCCTCGAGCAGCTGCGCGATCCACCGGAAGTCCGTCGAGTTCTCGAGACCGATCTTGATCACCATCGTGATGGGCACCGAGAGCAGCGCGCCAGCCGCGCCCCAGATCCATCCCCACACGACGACCGACACCAGAACGGCCAGCGGCGCCAGCCTCAGACGCTGGCCCATGAGGTACGGCTCGAGGAACGAGCCGAACACCTGATTGATGCCGATGTACCCGCCGAGCACGAGGAGCGCGGTCGTCGGGCCGAACTGCAGAAAGCCGAGCACGGCCGGCGGCACCGCGGCAATCACCGACCCGATGTTCGGTACGTAGTTGAGCAGGAACGTCGTCAGCCCCCAGAGCAGGGCGAAATCGACGCCAAGAATCTCGAGCCACGACCAGGCGACCAGGCCGGTCATCAGGCTCACGATGGTCTTGACGCCGAGATAGACCTGCACCTCGTGGATGATGCGTCCGACCGTACCGGTACGTGCCGCCGGCCGGCTGCCGGGCGGTCCGGCCAGCGCGGCGCCGTAGGCCAGCATGAAGGCCGTCACGAGCGCGACGAGAAAGCCGAGTGAGACGAACGTGACCAGACCGGACACGCTGCCGACGGCAAAACTGAAGATGCTGGCCGGATCGATGACGTCGCGGAAGGCCGCCGTCTCGACGCCGCGTGCGCGAAGCCACCCGAGCACGCCGTCGTAACTGCTGAGGAACTGCTGCTGGTAGGCGGGCGCGGCGGCGACGAATTCGCGAATGGCCGCGGCAATCAGCGCGCCGGGGCCGGACACAGCCGCCAGGATGCCCATTACCGTCAACGTGATGGCGAGCGCGGTCGGCACGCGGTGCGCCCGGAGCCACTGCACCAGCGGAAAACACACGACCGCGATGAAGAGCGCGATGACCAGCGGAATCAGGAGCGGCGCCGCGGTCTTGAGACCGGCCGCGATGACGACGAGGCACGCGGCACCGACGAGCACCCGCATGCCCCCATCTTAGCGGTTTGAAGCCCCGGCCGCCGTTGCGGTCAGGACACTGGCTTGTTCGTCTCGAAGACGATGCGCCACCGGCCGGTCACGTCGCGGGCCCACACGCGCACCCACGTGCCGTGCTCAGGCCCGGCAGGCGTCCGCGCGTCGTACCCGCCGGCGGCGACGGCGAGGTCGTTCGAGGCGGCGCGCTCGATGCGCACGACGTGGAACGTCACGTCGGACCAGGCCTCGGCGGCCCAGGCTTCCGCGCCCTCCCGGCCCGTGACGGGCATGCGTCCCTGGCGGTGGATGCGGACCGAATCGGACCAGCGGCCGCGCCACTCGGTGCCGCCCGCAGCAATTGCGGCTTCGGCGGCCTCGGGCGTCTCGGCGGCCGATCCGCCCGAACCGCCCGTCGGTGCCGGCGCGGCCAGAAACTCGCTGGCATCGCGCCAGACCCCGGGCAACTCGATGCCTTCATCGAGCCAGACTCGCCAGGTGCCGTCAGGCTGCCGCTTCCAGACGCTGAAGTACGCGCCCTGTCCGAGCACATCGTTCGCGAGCCGATTGGCGACGACGTACGGGCCGGTCAGCCAGCCGAGCGTGCCGTCTTCCGAGATCTGGCCGGCGTGCGGATTCCACATGAGTGCCGCGCCGAGCGGAAGCGGCGCGAGCGGCCCCTTCGCGAGCGCGTCGACGGCGCCGACAAGCCCGATCTCGGCGCCGGATTTGCCGGCCTCGAACTGCACGGCGTCGGCGGCGAAGAAGGTCAAGAAGCCGTCGCGCACGCCAAGTTCGGCCGTCGCGGCGGCAAACGCGCGCTCGGTGGCCACCATCCGCTGGAGCGCGTGCGGGTCCTGCTCGGCGGCGGCCAGAGCCCCCGCACCCACGAGCAGCACGGCGGCGAGCGCGCCCGGGCGCGGCGTCCATCCGATCGACGTCATGATTCCGTCCCTCCTGCGCCCTTGAGCGGCAGCCGCAACGTGGCCCGGCAGCCGGATCGATCCGTACGGTTCTCGAGGGCGATCATGCCACCGTGCGCTTCGGCAATCTGCCGGCTCAGGGCCAGCCCGATGCCCGATCCCTGCGGTTTGGTGGTGAAGAAGGGCACGAAGAGGTTGGACGTGTCGGGCAGGCCCTTCCCCTCGTCCTCGATGACAAGCTCGAACCAGCCGTGGACGACGTGCCAGCTGATGGTGACGCCGCCCGACGTCTCGAGTGCCGCGTCGACCGCGTTGCGCAGCACGTTGATCACGAGCTGTTCGAGCTGATCGGAGTCGGCGATCACGTCGACGGACTCGGAGCTGGCGACGACGACGGGCAGGCGCTTTTCGAGCTCGACGATCCGATGGACGAGCGCGAGCACGTTCGTGGGCCGCGGCTTCGGCTTCGGCAGGCGCGCAAGCTGCGCGTAAGCGCGCAGGAACCGGCCGAGCGCGCCGGAGCGCTCCTCGATGAGCGACAGGCCCTGGCTGACCTCGTCGCTGCGCTCGAAGCCGCCGGCCCGGTCGACCATGCGCCGGAGCGAATGCGCGATGGACTTGATGGGCGTGAGGGAGTTGTTGATCTCGTGCGACAGGACGCGCACGATGCGCTGCCAGGCGGCCTGCTCTTCTTCACGCAGCGCCTGGCTCAGGTCCGCGAGCACGACGAGCTGGTGCGGCCGGCCGTCGCGGTAGAAGAGCGCCCGCCGCATCTCGTAGCGGCCGCGCCGCCCGCCGAACACGCGGTCGACGAGCCGGCGTGAGGCGCCCGACAGAAACTCGTCGAAGCCGAGCGCCGACGCTGGCTGCCCCACCATCTCTTCGCCGGGCCGGCCGAGCAGTTGCTCGCCGGCCTTGTTGACGAGGAGCAGTTTGTTGGCGGGGTCGAAGGCATAGACCGCCACCAGAATCTCCTCCATGACATGCGTGAGGAGCACCGTGGACTCGACCGCCTCGGTCCGCTGGCGCTGCAGCGTGGAGCCGAGGTCGTTGACCTCGCGCATGACGCCCGCCATCGAGCTTCCGCTCCTCGCGCTCAGGCCCCGAATCGAGTAGTCGCCCTCGCGCAGCGCGCCGAGCAGGTTCGCCACGAGATTGAGCGACCGGGTGGCCGTCTGGCGGGCGGCCGACGCCGAGAGCAGCCAGCCACCGACCACGACGATGGCGAGCGTCCAGCGGACTTCGGGCTGGAACGGCTGGGTCCAGAGGAAGTAGGCCGCGACGAGCACGGCCGGCAGCGCGCCCGCGATCGCGAGCCACGTGATCGTGCCCTCGAGGTTGCGCGCGCGCGGCGCGCCCCGGCGTGTGGGCAGCGGCTCGGTCACAATCCGTACTGCTGGATGCGGCGGTAGAGCGCGCTCCGGCTCATGCCGAGCTGCTCGGCTGCCTTGCGGACGTCGCCGGCATGGCGGGTCAGCACCTTCTGAATGAAGATCTTCTCAGCCTGCTCGAGCGTCATCTCCTCGGCGGCTGACGGCGGGCCGGCCGGCGAGTCGAGGCCCAGATCCTTCGCGGTAATCGTCTCGCCGGTCGCCATGAGCACGGCCCGCTCGATGGCGTGCCCGAGCTCGCGGACGTTGCCGGGCCACTGGTGCGCGGCGATCGCCTGCGTGGCCGACCGGTCGAACCCGGCGAACCGCCGCCGGTACTTGGCCGCATACCGCGCGAGGTAGTGGTCGGCGAGCGGCGGGATGTCCGGCCGCCGATCGCGAAGCGGCGGCAGGTGAATGACGACCGTGTTGAGTCGATAGAGCAGGTCCTCGCGAAAGCGGCCTGCGGCGATTTCGGCGGGAAGATCCGCGTTGGTCGCCGAGAGCACGCGCACGTTGACGAACGTCACCCGTGAAGACCCGACACGCTGGACCTCGCCCGTCTGCAGCACCCGCAACAGCTTCGGCTGGAGCTTCACCGGCATGTTGGCGATCTCGTCGAGGAAGAGCGTGCCTTCGTCGGCCAGCTCGAAGCAGCCGATGCGGTCCGTGCGGGCGTCGGTGAACGCGCCCTTGACGTGGCCGAAGAGCTCGGATTCGGCCACGCCCTCGGAGAGCCCGCCGGCGTTCATCGTGACGAGCGCCTTGGCGGCGCGCGTCGACAGGCGGTGCAGCAGGCTGGCGACGACCTCCTTGCCCGTGCCGTGCTCGCCGGTGATGAGCACCGCGGCGTCCGACGGCGCCACGCGCTCGATCGTCTCGCGCACGGCGCGCATCGCCGGGGCCTCGGCGATGAAGATGGGCAGGTCGCGTCGCTGCAGTCGCGAGTTCTGTTCCTGCAGGCGCCGGCTGCTTCTGAGCGCGCGCCGAAGCTCGAGCTGCGTCTGCACCGCCGCGATGAGCTTCTCGTCGTCCCAGGGCTTCTCGATGTAGTCGCGCGCGCCCCGCCGCATCGCTTCGACCGCGCCGGCCACGCTGCCCCACCCCGTCATGACGAGGACCGGCAGCGTGGGATCGATGGCCGCCATGCGCTCGAGCAACTCAAATCCTTCCTGGCCGGACGTCGTGTCGCGCGTGTAGTTCAAGTCGATGATGGCGACGTCGTAGTCAGACTGCTCGAGCGCCGCCACCAGCTCTCGCGGCGAGGTCGCCGTCGCCACGTCGAAGCCCTCTCCGCCGAGGAGCAACCGGATGGCGTCCAGGATGTTCGCCTGATCGTCGGCGACGATGACGCGACCGGATGAGGACGGATTCACGCGTGTAGGCTCCACTCGTCTGTGACGGCCGGCCGGACCCGGATTCCAGGTTCCGCAATCCGGCAATCCCGGAAGTGGGAATTATGGCCGGTTCAGGGCCGGTTCCGCACGACCGTGCATGACTCAAGGAAAAGCCGTGCCAGAGGCGGCACCGCCAGACAGGCGGCGATCCGGGTGACCGGCCGGTGGCGGCCGGCCAGGGCGAGCCGGCGGCCGACACGGTGGCACGGGCCTTGCGATGTTCGAAGGGACGCGCTGTGGCGGCACGCTTCGACGGCCGCGGCAGCCGACTGGCCGGACCCAGCATGCAAACCGCCCGTGTTCTCGTTGCCGACGATCAGACCGACATCCTCCAGGCGCTGCGCCTGCTTCTGTCCGATGCGGGATTCGAGACGGATCTCGTCAGCTCGATCGACGGCGTCCTCGACCAGGTTCGCACCCGGCCCTACGACCTGCTCCTCATGGACCTCAACTACACACGCGATACCACATCGGGTCGCGAAGGGCTCGAGCTGATGGAGCGCGTGCGCGCCTGCGACGCGACGCTGCCGATTGTCGTGATGACCGGCTGGGGCAGCATCGACACGGCCGTCGAGGCGATGCGCCGCGGCGCCCGCAGCTTCGTGCAGAAGCCGTGGGACGACGGCACGCTCCTCGAGATCGTGCAGCGCGAGGTCGACGACGGCGTGGCCGTTCGGCGCCGGGACGCGAGGCTTGCGCGCGAGCTCGAAGACGCCAGGGCAATCCAGAGCGCGCTTCTGCCGTCGCGGATGCCGGACGTCCGCGGCGCCGATGTGGCCGCGCGCTGGATGCCGGCGTCGGGCATCGGCGGCGACTGCTACGACCTCATTCGGTTCAGCGACACGCGCCTCGCGCTCTCGATCGCCGACGTGGCGGGCAAGGGCATGCCGGCGGCCCTGCTCATGTCGAGCCTGCAGGCGTCGGTGCGGGCCTTCGCCACCGAATCGGCGGTGCCGGACGAGGTGGCCGCCCGCGTCAATCGCCTGCTCTGCCAGAACATCGCCGCGGGCAAGTTCGTGACCTTCTGCTACACGGTGGTCGACACGGCGGCGCGCACGGTCACGTTCGCCAATGCCGGGCACAATCCCCCGATCCTGATGCGCCGGAACGGCGAGGTCGAGCGGCTCGAACCGACGGGCCTCGTGCTTGGCGTGGCGCCGGACTGGACCTACGAGACCGGCCATCGGCCGCTCGAGCCCGGCGATCGCCTGATCTGCTACACCGACGGCATCACCGAAGCCAATGCCCCGTCGGGCGAGGAGTTCGGCGAGGCGCGTCTCATCGAGGTGCTTGCCTCGCGCGGGAACGCGCCGGCCGCCGACCTGGCTGCGGCCGTCTCGGACGCCGCGGCCACCTGGGCCGGAGGCGCCACGCAGGACGACGCCACGCTCATCGCGCTCGTCGTCCGATAGCACCACGCGCGGGGCGGCTATAATCGGCCGAGGAACCCGACGACCTCCACAGGAAAGGAACCTGCAGATGCGCAAGCTCACGCTCGTCACCGCTCTTGCCGTCGTGTCGGCCGGCTGGGTAATGGCCGCCGCGCCATCGGCCCTCGACCAGACACAGACAACGCCGCAGTTGCGGCGCCCCGACGTCATCTTCGTGCCGACGCAGGACATCACCGTCGAGGGCATGCTCGACCTGGCGGGGGTCGGCCCGAACGACGTGGTGTACGACCTGGGATGCGGCGACGGCAAGATCGTGATCGCGGCCGCGAAGCGTGGCGCGCGTGCGGTGGGCGTCGATATCGACCCGCAGCGGGTGAAGGAAGCCACGGCGAACGTGCGCGCGGCCGGCGTCGAGGACAAGGTGACCATCATCCACGGCGACATTTTCGACCCCGAGCTCAAGATCAGCGACGCGACCGTGGTGACCCTGTACCTGCTGCAGTCCCTCAACGAGAAACTGAGGCCGCGCCTGCAGAAGGAACTGCGCCCGGGCACGCGCGTCGTGTCGAACACGTTTTCGATGGGCGACGACTGGCCCCACGAGAAGATGGTGCAGCCGGGCTACCAGCCGATCTATCTCTGGACGATTAAATAACACCGGGTGCGACCGGGTGCGTCGGGTGCGACCGGGTGCGTCAGGTGCGCGGGTGCGTCAGGGTGCGTCGGGTGCGACGAGGTGCGCCAGGGTGCACCCGCCGCACCGTGACGCACCCGACGCACCCGGTCGCACCCGACGCACCCCGACGCACCCGACGCACCCCGCCGCACCCCGCCGCACCCCGCCGCACCCCGCCGCACCCCGTCGCACCCGCCGCACCCGCCGCACCCGCCGCACCCGTGCTAGTCTGACGCTTCGTGGCCTCACCCCGCGGCACCGC
Organism: uncultured Acidobacteriota bacterium; assembly: GCA_963752045.1. Lineage (GTDB taxonomy): Bacteria > Acidobacteriota > Vicinamibacteria > Vicinamibacterales > SCN-69-37 > DATKDF01. The sequence continues at coordinate 102,532 of CAVVWN010000012.1, forward strand.
GCCGTCCCGACTCAGCCGGTGGTTTCTCTCTGATTCTCGCCGAAACCGGAGCCCAGGCACGGCCGCACACCGCGCCGTGGTGGCAGGTCGTGTGCCTGACGGGCGTCGACTACTTCTCGACGCTCGGGTACCAGCCCAGCATCGCGTTTCTCGCCGCCGGAGCCCTCTCGCCGATTGCCACGCTCGTGCTCATCATGGTGACGCTCTTCGGCGCGCTGCCGGTCTACAAGCGCATCGCGGCGCTCAGCCCGCACGGCCAGGGAAGCCTGTCGGTGCTCGAGGAGTGGCTCCCGCGGTGGCGGGGGAAGGCCGTCGTGCTCTGCATGCTGGGATTTGCGGCCACGAGCTTCATCATCACGATCACGCTCTCGGCGGCCGATGCCACGGCGCACATCATCGAGAACCCGTACGTGCCCGAATGGGCCCACCATCACGTGGGCCTCACGCTGCTGCTGCTCTCGGCACTCGGCGCCGTCTTCCTGCGGGGATTCCGGGAGGCCATCTGGCTGGCCGTGGGCCTCGTTGTGCTGTACATCGGCGTCAACATCACGATCATCGGCTACGAACTGATGGCCCTGGCCCGGCATCCGACGGCCGTGGCCGACTGGCAGGCGAACCTCACGGCGACCCAGGGCAATCCCGTGATGATGGTGCTCATGGCCGCGTGGCTCTTCCCGAAGCTGGCGCTGGGCCTGTCCGGGTTCGAGACCGGCGTGGCGGTCATGCCGCTCGTCAGGGGCGACGGCGCCACGGCGCACGACGTGCTGCTCTCACGGATCACGAACACGCGGCGCCTGCTGGCTACGGCGGCCTTCACGATGAGCGTCCTGCTGATGGGCAGCTCGCTCGTCACGACCATGATGATTCCGGCGTCGGAGCTCGCCATCGGAGGCCTGGCCGACGGGCGGGCGCTCGCCTACCTCGCGCATCGGGATCTCGGCGACACGTTCGGCACGATCTACGACCTGGCGACGATCGGGACGTTGTGGTTCGCGGGCGCATCGGCCATGGCCGGACTGCTCAATCTCGTGCCGCAGTACCTGCCCCGCTACGGCATGGCGCCCGACTGGGCGCGCGCGACCCGGCCGCTCGTGCTCATCATCACGGGCATCGGATTCCTCGTGACGTATCTCTTCGGCGCCGACGTCAACGCCCAGGGCGGCGCCTACGCCACCGGCGTGCTGATGCTGATGACGTCGGCGGCCGTGGCGGTCGTGATCGCGCAGCCGCAGAGCCGGCGGCAGTTCATCCCGATCGCCATCGTCTTCATCTACACGACCACCGCGAACATCATCGAACGGCCTGAAGGCCTGAAGATCGCGACGTGGTTCATCGTGGCAATCGTCGCATCGTCGCTCGTGTCGCGCGTGCTGCGCTCGACCGAGATTCGCCTCAAGGGCGTCTCCTACGACGACACGGCGCTGCGGTTCGTGCGCGAAGCCGCCAAGGGCCGGTCCGTGCGGATCATCGCCAACCGGCCGGACACGGGACGCTACGAAGAGTACGACCAGAAGCTGACGGACGCGGCGCGCACGCACCTGCTGCCAGCAGACGAGCCGGTGCTGTTCCTCGAAATCCGGCCCGGCGATGCCTCGGCCTTTGCCGACGTGCTGCACGTCTCGGGCGTGGACGTGGGCGGGTTCCGCGTGCTGCGCTGCTCGAGCCCGGCGATTCCCAATGCCATCGCGGGCCTGCTCCTCGACTTGCGCGACCGCACCGGCTGCATCCCGCACGCGTACTTCGGCTGGACGGAAGGCAACCCGCTCGCCTACCTCCTGAAGTTCCTGGCCCTCGGCGAGGGCGACACGGCGCCCGTGTGCCGCGAAGTGCTCCGGCTGGCCGAACCCGAGCCGGACCGAAGACCCAGGATTCATGTGGGGTGATGAGGGTCCTGAGGGTCCGAGGGTCCGAGGGTCCGAGGGTCCGAGGGTCCGAGGGTCCGAGGGTCCGAGGGTCCGAGGGTCCTGAGGGTCCGAGGGTCCGAAGGTCCGAGGGTCCGAAGGTCCGAGGGTCCTGAGGGTCCGGAGGTGCGTTTCAGCCGAGCGCCATGAGCAGGCGGTCGAGCAGCTCGGCCTGGGCCACGTTGATCGCGCGGCGGGCGTCGTCGAGTGTGAAGAACGCCACGCGATCGACCTCCGGCACTTCGATCTGCCGTCCCGAGCGCGGGGGCCACTCGAGGTTGGTCGTCGCGCTCGTGAGCCGTGAGGGATCGCAGTCACCCTCGAACGCCCACGCGTGCACGATTTTTCCCCCGCGCTGGGTGATCCGGCCGAGCGGGATGAACGGCGCCTCCGGCGTGAAGCCCGTTTCTTCGGTGAACTCGCGCCGGGCCGTCTCGAGCGGCTCTTCGCCCGGGTGGATGCCGCCCTTCGGCAGCGACCAGGCGCCCTCGTGCCGGCCGGTCCAGTAGGGGCCGCCCGGATGGGCCAGAAGCACCTCGAGCACACCGTTCGTGCGTCGAAACAGGAGCAGGCCGGCGCTTTCCTTTTGTGTGAAGACCACGGGGCCTTTACGACGCGCGCCTCGGTGCTGTTGCTTTCCGGCCTGTCTCGAGCTTCGTTCGGACCTCGCGGCTGACGAGTGCCGGCAGGTGCGCCGCGTGCCGGTCGAGGAACACCGTTACCGCGGCCGGATCGTGCGGCACGAGCGAGCGCAGCGACCAGGAGAGCGCCTTCGCAATCATCGGGTCTTTGTCAGTCACCAGGCGGGCGCAGACACCGAGCGTCCGCCGCGAGTCGCCGCGGCCGCCCCTCGCGGCGACGTTCAGCGCCACGGTCGAGGCCAGCGCCGTGCGTCGCCACCACCGGTCGTGCGACCGGGCCCACCGGCCGACCTCGGCGTCGGACACGCGGCCCGTGCGCCACGCGGGCCCCGAGAGGTGCGCGGCGAATCCGTCGACCGACGCCCAGTTGTCGTTTCCCCGTCCGAGGGCCCTCACCGCCACCGGGGTCAGGAGCGCCATGGCATCGGGCCGCAGTCCCACCAGCTCGTAGCCCACCTGCCGGCCTTCGCTCGTCCTGCCGGCCACGAGCGCGCGGGCCACCTCGATCACGACGCGCGGACGTTCGGCGGCGAGCTTCCGCGCAAACGTGCGCACCACGACGCGCATCGCCGGCACGGGCACGCCGATCGTCTCGAGCCGGCTCGGCGCGTACCCGCCCGCCATCACCGCCCGCCGCTCCGCCAGCCCGAGCGGGCGAAGTGCCCGCTCAATCTCCCGCGCAACCTCGCGTGGTCGTAACTGCCCCATTCCAGATCAGATCCCAGTTGTTCACGTCGCGTGCCGCGACGCCCGCACACGACGAACAGGACCGTGGCGGTACCGGACGCCAGGGCCAGTGGACCGTGGAGACATGGAGCCCGTGGAAGTGCGCCTCCGCCGCGTGTCGTCCACCGGTCGCCGTGGCCCCGTCGGGGCCGACCGGGCGCCGACGAGCCGCCCCGGACTGCGCCGGCCCACCGGACTCGGCGGCTCATCGGCACCCGGCCGGCCCCGACGCCCGCGGCCGGAGGCCGCGCGAGCTCCGCTCGCGGCCACGGCGACCAAGCGCTGCCGCGGCTTGTGGCGGCCGGTGGCCCTCCATGCACTCCACGTTCTCAACGGTGGCATTTTCGTAGCAGATCCCAGATTCCAGATCCCAGATTCCAGATCCCAGATTCCCTACCTCGCCATCCCCGACGTCTGCAGACGCCCGCGGCGGAGCGCCCGGAGCTTCATGACGTAGAAGATGACCGGCGTGATGACGAGGACGTGGATCGTCGACGTCACCATGCCGCCCAGAATCGGCGCGGCGATAGGTTTCATCACGTCGGTGCCGACGCCGGCGCTCCACATGATCGGCGCCAGGCCGGCCATGACGACGCTCACCGTCATGAGCTTCGGGCGCAGCCGCAGGACGGCGCCCGAAATCGTGGCTTCGAGCAGGTCTCGTGGCGAGAGGGCCTCAGCCTCTTCGATCTTCCGGTCCAGCGCCTCGTGCAGGTACAGCACCATGACGACGCCCGTCTGCACCGCGACGCCGTAGAGCGCGATGTACCCGACCCAGACCGCGACCGAGAAGTTGTACCCCAGCCACCACTGGAGGAACACGCCGCCCGTCATCGCGTAAGGCACCGAGAGCATGACGATGGCGGCCTCGGACGCCGAGCGGAACGTCAGGAACAGGAGCACGAAGATGGCGAAGAAGACGAGCGGGAGCAGCACCTCGAGTCGCTCGCGCGCGCGCACCTGATACTCGTATTGCCCGGCCCATTGGAGGGTGTAGCCGGGCGGCAACTGGATGTTCTCGCCGACGGCCCGGTGCGCCCGATCGACGTAGCCGCCGAGGTCGCGGCTTTCGGTGTCGACGTAGACGTACCCGGCGAGCAAGCCGTCCTCATCACGGATCATGGCCGGTCCCGACGTGAGCGCCATCGTCGCGAGTTGCCCGAGCGGCACGTGCGCGCCCGCCGGCGTTCGCACACGAATCTGCATCAGGTCGGGCAGGTCCTCGCGGAACCCGCGCTGGTATCGGAGGTTCACGGGGTACCGCTCGCGCCCCTCGACCGTGGTCGTGATCGTGGCGCCGCCAAGCGCCGCCTGAATCACGGCCTGCACTTCCGCCACGGTCAGGCCGTGCCGCGCGATGGCGGCACGGTCGATCTGAATGTCGGTGAAGTAGCCCTGGGCGACGCGTTCCGCGTACACGCTGCGGGTTCCCGGCACCTCCGACAGGACGCGCTCGAGCGAGAGCCCGATCTGCTGAATGACGGCGAGGTCCGATCCCAGCACCTTGAGGCCCACCGGCGTCTTGATGCCCGTCGACAGCATGTCGAGCCGATTGCGGATGGGCTGCGTCCACACGTTCGGAAAGCCGGGGAACTGCAACTGGGCGTCCATCTCGGCCTGCAGGCTCTCGAACGTCACCCCGGGCCGCCACTGACTGCGCGGCTTGAGCAGCACCGTGGTATTGACCATGCCCATCGGCGAGTTGTCGGTGGCCGTCCCGGCCCGCCCGACCTTGCCGTAGACCCTCTCGACCTCCGGAAACTGGCGCAGCATCCGGTCCTGCACCTGCATGACCCGGGTCGCTTCGGTGATCGAGAGCCCAGGCGGCGATGTCGGCATGTAGAGAATGGCCCCTTCGTAGAGCGGCGGCATGAACTCGCTGCCGAGCCGCTGGCCCGTCGCCGGCGACGGCAGCCAGACGAAGAGGAGAGCGAGCGGGATGACGGCGACGTTGACGACGAGGGCCGTCCACTTCCACCGGAGCGCAAACCGAATGACCGGCTCGTAGATGGCGGCCGACAGGCGCGCCGCCGGATTGCGCGATTCGGGCATCAGCCGTCGACCCCGGATGAACATCGTCATCAACACCGGCACGAGCGTGATCGACAGCAGCGAGGCGCCGACCATGGCGAACGTCTTGGTGAAGGCAAGCGGCCTGAACATGCGGCCTTCCTGCGCCTCGAGCAGGAAGACGGGCGAAAACGAGATCACGATGATCGCCAGCGAGAAGAAGATGGCCCGACCCACCTGTTGCGCCGCGGCGGCCACGGCGGCCGGCTGCGCGCCGTAGGGGACGACCTGGCCGTCCGGCCCCGGCTCGGAGACGCGGCGGTAGGCGTTCTCTACCATCACGATGGCGGCATCGACGAGCACGCCGATCGCGAGCGCAAGACCGCCGAGCGACATGATGTTCGACGTGATGCCGAGGTGGTACATCGGGATGAACGACATCACGACGGCGAGCGGCAGCGTGAGAATCGGAATGAGCGCCGACCGGAGATGCACGAGGAAGAGGCCGATCACGATCGACACGACGATGGCCTCTTCGATGAGCGCGGTCTCGAGCGTTGCCACCGACTCGCCCACCAGCTGGGACCGGTCGTAGGTCGTGACGACCTCCACGCCGGCCGGTAACGTCGACTCGACCTCGGCCATCCTGGCCTTCACCCGATCGATGACGTTCAGCGCGTTCTCCCCGAAGCGCATGATGACGATGCCGCCCACGACCTCGCCGTCGCCATCGAGGTCGGCGGCGCCGCGGCGCAGATCGGGCCCCAGCGAGACGTCGGCGACGTCGCGGACGAGGATCGGCGTACCCGCCGACGTCGCCCCGAGCGAGACCATCTCCAGGTCGGCCATCGACCGCAGGTAGCCGCGGCCCCGGACCATGTACTCGCGCCCGCCAAACTCGAGCAGCCGGCCCTCCACGTCGCCGTTGCTCTCGCGGATGGCCTCGACGACCTGCTGGATCGACAGGTCGTAGGCCGCCAGCCGGTTCGGATCGAGGTTCACCTGGTACTGCTTGACGAAGCCGCCGATCGTGGCGACCTCGGCCACGCCCGGGACCGCGGCGAGCGCGTACCGGAGGTGCCAGTCCTGATAGCTGCGCAGGTCGGCCAGCGTGTGTGCTCCGGTGCGGTCCACCAGCGCGTACTCGAACACCCAGCCCACGCCGGTCGCGTCCGGGCCGATGGCGGGATTGACGCCCTCGGGCAGCCGGCCGCGAATGCCCTGCAGGTACTCGACGACGCGGCTGCGCGCCCAGTAGATGTCCGTGCCGTCCTCGAAGATGACGTAGACGTACGAAATACCGAAGTCGGTGAACCCGCGCACCGTGCGCACGCCGGGCGCCGAGACGAGGGCGGTGACGATGGGATACGTCACCTGGTCCTCGATGAGATCCGGACTGCGGCCCATCCACTCGGTGGAGATGATCACCTGAACGTCCGAGATGTCGGGCACCGCGTCGAGCGGCGTCCGCAGCATCGCCCAGATGCCCCAGAACGTCATCGCCCCCGCGACGATCAGCACGATGACGCGGTTGCGGACGCACGCCGAGATGACGCGTTCGATCATGGCTGTCTCCTAGTGTCCTGCGCACGACGGTTCGGTGCGTCTTCCGGGCGGGGCATCCCGGCGGGCGGCGTTGCTCCTCCCTCAAATACACTCAGTATTCTCGGTCGTCGCGCCTTGCCGGCCGGGCGCCGCGCTCCGGAAGCCGTGTACCGATCCGTCGTGCGCAGGACACTAACGCGCGACAATCGCGCGCTCCGTCCGCCCGATGGTGCGGCCGCCCTCGACGACCGTGATGGTGACGTCCCACCGTCCCGACATGCCGACGTTCACGCTGCCACGGTACCGGCCGTCGCCCGCCGGCAGCAGCGCCGCCTCGGACCGCATGGCCGGCATGTTCATGGACGGCATGGCAGGCATGAAAAGGACGACCGTGACCGCAGCTCCGCTCACCGGCCGGCCCGCCGCATCCCGCACCGTCACCTCGAACGTGTTGTCACCGGCACGCGGCGGATCGGGCTGGCTGAGGAGCGCGATCTCGAGCGCGCCGGCCTCCGGTGCGCTCTCGGCAAGGGGCGGTGGCGCCTGGTACCCGGGAATGGCCGCGCGCAACTGGCTCTCGGAATCAATGAAGAAGGTGGCGCCCGTCGCCACGACGTCGCCTTCGGCCAGCCCGGCGCGAATCTCCACGCGTGCGCCGAGCCGGTGGCCCGTCTCGACCCGCGTCGGCTCGAAGTAGCCGTCGCCTTCCGAGACGAACACGTAGGCATCGCGCCCCGACACGAGCACGGCGTCGGTCGGCACGGTCAGACCGACGCCGAGGCTCGAGCGCAACTCGACCGAGGCGTACATCCCGGGCCGGAACCGCTGGCGCCCGTTCGCGATGGCGAAGCGTGCGCGGATGGTCCGCGCCGGCTCGTCGGTAAACGGATAGATGTAGATCACGCGACCGGTCACCGGCTCGCCCGGATACGCGTCGAGCCTCACGGTGGCCCGGTCTCCGACCGCCACGAACGCCAGGTCCTGCTCGTAGAGATCGGCCTCCACCCAGACCTCGGACAGATCGGCGAGACGGTACAGCGTCTCGCCGGCCGTGACGTGCTGGCCGCGCACGGCCGTCTTCTCCACGACGAAGCCGCTCGACGGCGAGCGAAACACCACGTGCGTGCGAGGCTCGCCCGTCCGCTCGAGCTCGGCCACTTGATCGGCCGGCAGGTCCCACAGCTCGAGCCGTCGTCGGGCGGCCGTTACCAGCCGGTCGGCGTAGTTGCGTGCGTCGGCGATCTCGGAGGCGGCCAGCTGGTCGCGCGACCGCCGGGCAAGCAGGTACTCGTTCTGGGTGGCCACAAGCTCGGGGCTGTAGAGCGTGAACAACGGATCGCCTGCCCGCACCGGCTGGCCGGTGGAGTCCACGAAGAGCTCGTCGATCCAGCCGTCGAGCTTCAGGTTCACGTCCGAGAGGCGCGTTTCGTCGTAGCGCACGATGCCCACAGCCCGCACTTCGCGCGCAAGGTCCGACCGCTCGGCCGCAACCGTGCGCACGCCGATGAGCTGCTGCCGGCGGGCATCGATCCGCACCGGGGCGCGAGCCTCGCCCGCCTCGGCCTGGGTGCCGCCCGGCGCGGACATGTCCGTCGAGCCGGAAGGCGCGGGGGATGTCGCGGCTGCGGCCTCCGCGCCGCCCTCCACACGGACGAGCGGCATGCCGCAAATCGGGCAGAGTCCGGGGCCGTGCTCGCGCACGTGCGGATGCATCGTGCAGGTCCACACCTCGACGACCTCAGCCGGCATGAAACGACTCACGACCGGCCATGTCGAGATCGACGATCGGAAGATCCATCCCGCCGACACGACGAGCGCGACGACGATCACGCCGAGACCAATGCGGCGAAGCGATCGGGATTTGAACAACGTCATGGCTGCCTCGCAGGTTTCGGGATGAGTGCGGATCCAGGTGTCGCCAGGTCGATGCCGACGACGCGCTCGAGATCCGCGATGGCCTGGGCGCGTTCGGCCCGGGCGCGGAAGTAGCCGAGTTGGGCGTCGAGCAGCACGCGCTGGCTGTCGATGAGCGCGAGGAAACTGCCGCGATCGCTCTCATAACCGGCGCGCGCCACCTCGACCGTCTGTTCGGCCTGCGGAAGCACGCTCGACTCGATGAGCGCCATCCGCTCGCCGGCGCCCACGACGCGCACTCGCGCCTGATGGACGGCCAGCCTGACGGCGCTCTCTGCCGCGCGGCGCCGGGCCTGACTCACCGAGATGTCGGCCGCGGCCAGGGCCTTGTCGGCATCGAGCCTGGTTCGCGACCAGGGCGCGCCCGGCCAGCTGACGCCGAAGCTCGCCATCCAGGCGTCGGTGCGGTCCGGCATCACCATGTAGCCGCCCCCGACCGAGAAGTCCGGCTTGTATTCGGCCATCACCGCCGCGAGCGCGGCTTCGGCACGCTCGGTGTCGAGGCTGGCGACGCGCAGGCCTGGCTCGTGCGCGAGCGCGAGGGCCTGCAACTCGGCCGTGGGCGGCACGACCGGCAGGTCCTGTGGTTCGGCGAGCGGCCCGACCGGCGTTTCGGGCGCGCGGTCGACCAGCGTGTTGAGGGCCGCCTCCGCGAGGCTCTCCTCCTCGCGCAGCCGGATCGCCTCTTCGTGCAGGCGTGACAGCTCGACCACGCTCGCGAGCACGTCCTGCTGCGCGAGCCCGCCCGTGCTGTATTTGGTGGCGGCGATGTCGGCGAACTGGCGCAGCAGCGCGACGCTGCTTCGATTGACCTCGGTCGCCTTGCGCACGAGGTAGAGGTCCGCCCAGGCCTGCTTGACCGCATCGACGATCTCGCGGGCCCGGACCGCGATGGCTGCGCCGGCCATGGCGGCATTCGACTCGGCCAGCGCGGCGCGGCTGTCGCGCTTGCCGCGTCCCGGCAACGACTGCGTCATCGAAAACATGTACATGTCCACGTTGGCCGGGTTGAGCGTGTTGATCGGCCAGCGCCAGATCTGGGCCTCGAACATCGGCGGGTCGAACCCCCGCGCCGTGTCGGGCGCCCGCCTGGCCCGCTCGGTACTCCTGCGCGAGCGCAAGGAGCTCGGGATTGCGCGCGAGCGCCTCGTCGAGCACCTGCTGCAGCGTGAGCGGCAACGGCGCGTCGCTCGAAGCCGACGCCGCCTGTCCGGCGAAGACCGGAGTCGCCAGCATGGCGAGCGCCAGGCCGGCCCCGAACACCGCCTTGCTCGCGCACCACTTCCGTCGCGCGTCGCGCAACGCGCGACCGGCGCAGCCCGGACGAGGCCGCCATACGTCAATGAACACGGACACCTGAAACCTCCCGCTGTGATGCCTGGCACGGCACACGACGCCACGCCAGCGAACCCGGGCACACCCCGGACTCGTACGTCATCGAGCGGGCGTTCAGATCAGGAGGACGGAGAGAAGCAAGTGTCTTGCAATCCCGGGCGAGCCTGGGGGCTCACCGGTCGGAGGTCGAACCGGCACCGGCACGGGCGCCTCGAGCAACGGCGAAACGGCGTCGCGCCCGCTCAGGTGAATGCCCGAGTCCGAGGCGGCCCGTTCGACGGGAGTCGGCGTGACCGGTGCGGAGCTCAGGACGCAGCAATCCGGAAAAGACGCGCTCTGAAGGCCGCCTGGCGCATCGTCCGGGCAGACGCCGCCTTCGCAGCAGTGATGCTCGGCCATCGCGCTCGCACGCATGTCCATGCCGGCACACGGCGGCAAGCCGGCCGCCGAGAGCGACATGACGAGCGACGCAACCAGGATTCTCAAACGCATCGCGTTCCGGACCAACTCACCCAGACTACCACCCTTGGCGCAGGCCCCGTACCACGCGCCTGTCGGCGCGAGGTGGCCGTCCCGGGCCGCCCAGCCATGGCATTGACGCCGGGCCTTGTAAGACGATATCTTACCCTGGTGAAGACGACCGTGTCATCCAAGGGGCAGATCGTCCTGCCGGCCGAGTTGCGGCAGCGGGACCAGATTGAGCCAGGGCAGCAATTCGACGTCGAGCGCGTCGATCGAGGCGAGTATCGCCTCGTCCGGCGTCCATCCCGGACGAACGAAGGGCTCGTCGACTGGCTGCTGGCCTGCCCGGAACGCGACTTTTTCGTGCCCGTCGAGTCCGAGTCGACCGATACGTTGTGACGTTCCTGGTCGAAGCCAACGTGCTGAGCGAACCCACGAGGGCGGCACCTGACGCCCGTGTCGTGACGTGGCTGCGGCGTCACGAGCACGAGATTGCCGTCGATCCCATCATTCTCGGCGAGATTCGCTTCGGCATCCTGCTCCTGCCGAAGGGCCGCCGCCGCACTCGTCTCGAGCGCTGGTTCGAGACCGGCGTTCAGCGGATCCACTGTCTGCCCTGGGAGGCCGACACGGGTCTGCGCTGGGCGGCGCTGCTGGCGTCGCTTCGGGCATCCGGACGGGCGATGCCGATCAAGGACAGCCTGATCGCCGCGACGGCCCTCACCCATCGCCTCGTGATTGCCACGCGCAACCGGGCCGATTTCGAGCACGCCGGTGTGAAGGTTGTGAACCCGTTTGCCGCCGGGTGACCGGGGCCAAGCCCCGGCTCTCAACGGTTCATGATCGGTTTTCACTCTCACACGCCCGCCCTCCGCAGCCGTAGCGCGTTGCTGATGACCGATACCGAGCTGAAGCTCATCGCTGCAGCCGCGATCATCGGGCTGAGCAACAGGCCGAACACGGGATAGAGCACGCCGGCCGCGATCGGCACGCCGAGGGCGTTGTAGACGAACGCGAAGAACAGGTTCTGCCGGATGTTCGTCATCGTCTGCCGCGAGAGCTTCCGCGCGCGGACGATGGCACGGAGGTCGCCCTTGACGAGCGTGACGTGCGCGCTCTCCATGGCGACGTCCGTGCCGGTGCCCATGGCAATGCCGACCTGCGCCTGCGCGAGGGCCGGCGCGTCGTTGATGCCGTCGCCGGCCATGGCCACGACGCGTCCGGCCTCCTGCAGGCGCCTGACGACGTCCGCCTTCTGGTCCGGCAGCACTTCCGGCGCGCACCTCGTCGATACCGAGCTCGCGCGCCACGGCCTCGGCGGTCGTGCGGCTGTCGCCGGTCAGCATGACGATCTGGACGCCCTCGGCATGAAGCGCGGCAATGGCATCGGGCGTCGTGGCCTTGACGGCGTCGGCCACCGCCACAAGACCCGCGGCCCGGCCGTCGACGGCGACGAACATCACCGTCTGGCCTTCGCCGCGCCGGCGCTCGGCCGACTCGAGAAGGACCGCCACGTCGACGTTCCGCTCGTCCATGCAGCACACGGTTGCCGAGCGCGACGTCGCGTCCAGACACCCGCCCGGCGACGCCTTTTCCGGTGATCGAATCGAACGACTCGGCCGGCGCCGGCACGACGCCGCGACGCTCGGCGCCCGAGACGATGGCTGCGGCGAGCGGATGCTCGCTTCCCTGCTCGAGTCCGGCGGCAAGGGCGAGGATCTCGTCGGTCCCGAACCCGTTGGCCGCCTCCACATCGGCGAGCGTCGGCCGCCCTTCGGTGAGCGTGCCGGTTTTGTCGACGACGAGCGTGTTCACGGTGCGCAGGACTTCGATGGCCTCGGCGTTGCGGAACAGCACGCCCATCGTTGCGCCGCGCCCAGTGGCGACCATCACCGACATGGGCGTCGCCAGGCCCAGCGCGCAGGGGCACGCGATGATGAGGACGGCTACCGCGTTGACGAGCGCGTAGGCAAAACGCGGTTCCGGTCCGACGAGGGCCCACACACCGAAAGTAACCACGGCCACGAGGATGACGGTAATCACGAAGTAGCCCGACACGACGTCGACCAGCCGCTGGATCGGCGCGCGGCTGCGCTGCGCCTCGGCCACCATGGACACGATGCGGGCGAGCAGGGTGTCGGCGCCCACCTTCGTGGCTTCCATCACGAAGGTCCCCGTGCCGTTGACCGTGGCGCCAACCACCTCGTCGCCAGCGGCCTTCGAGACCGGGATGGGCTCGCCCGACACCATCGACTCGTCGACGGCGCTCGAGCCTTCGAGCACCCGGCCGTCGACGGGGACCTTCTCACCTGGCCGGACCCGCAGGCGATCGCCCACGACCACGTGCGCGAGCGGCACATCCTCCTCGCGCCCGTCGTCGCCAACGCGGCGGGCCGTGGCCGGCGCCATGCCCAGCAACTTGCGTATCGCGGCGCCCGTCGCGGACCGCGCGCGCAGCTCCAGCACCTGTCCGACCAGAATCAGCGTGACGATGACGCCGGCGGCTTCGAAGTAGACGGCGACGCCACCCATCGAACGGAACGAGGCCGGGAAGATGTCCGGCACCACCATGGCGACCAGGCTGTAGCCATACGCGGTCGCCACGCCAAGCCCGATGAGCGTGAACATGTTCAGACTGCGATTGACCACCGACCGCACGGCACGCTGGTAGAACGGCCAGGCGGCCCAGAGACAGATGGGAGTCGCGAGCGCAAGCTCGATCCAGCCCCGCGCGCGCATCCCGATGGCGTCCATGAGCGGACCACCCAGAAGCTCGTCGCCCATCGTGATGAGGAGCAGCGGCACGGCCAGCGCAGCCGATACGAGCAGGCGTCGCGTCATGTCGACCAGCTCGTGGTTCACGGGCTCCTCGACCGTCACCGTTCGCGGCTCGAGGGCCATGCCGCAGATCGGGCAGTCGCCCGGTTCCGACTGCACGATCTCCGGGTGCATCGGGCACGTCCACTCGACCGTCGATGAGGCGGCCGGCATCTCGGGCTCGAGCGCCATCCCGCACATCGGGCAGTCGCCGGGCTTCTCCTCGCGGACCTCCGGGTCCATCGGGCAGACCCACGCAGGCGACGCGTTTGGTGCGGCGGGGTGCGACGGGGTGCGGCCGGGTGCGTCAGGGTGCGACGGGGTGCGTCGGGGTGCGTCAGGGTGCGACGGGGTGCGGCCGGGTGCGTCGGGGTGCGACGGGGTGCGGGGGTGCGGGCTACCCAGGCCGATGAGTTGGATCGGCTCGGCGGCCGGGGCGGCGGCGCGCGCCTCGGCGCGCGCGGCGGCCTTCGTCAGCCAGCCTGGCGGGTCGGACGAGAACTTCGTGCGGCATCCCGGGCAGCAGAAGTAGTACCGCGTGCCCTCGTGTTCGTAGGACCCGCCCTTGGCGGTCTCGGGCTGGACCGTCATCCCGCACACGGGATCGACGTGGGGCGCGGCGCCGGTCATCGCTCACCTCCCGGTCCGCCCTCGCCTTCGAGAGCTTCGAGAATCGGGCAGTGCGGATCGTCGCCGCACGCGCACGCGTGGGTCAACGCCTTCAGTGCGTCCCGCATACGAGTGAGATCCGCGATGCGCGAGTCGAGATCTCCCAGATGGTGCTCGGCCAGAGCCCGCACCGACCGGCGCGGCGAGCGGGCTGCGCGCAATTTGAGCAGCTCGGCGACTTCCTCGAGCGAGAAACCGAGCTCCTGCGCGCGCCGAATGAAGCGCACGACGCGCACCTGCTCGTTGGTGTACTCGCGGTATCCCGACTCGCGTCGCCCGACCGACCGGATGAGCCCCCGCTGCTCGTAGTACCGAAGCGTCTGCGCGCTGACGCCGGATGCGCGTGCCGCCTGCTGGATCCACATGGCCAACCTCTCCCGGCAATCCTAAACCTTATAGCTAACTACAAGGTCAAGCTCGAGCGGTGAACTATATCGCCACAGCGCCGTTCCAGGATCACCGAGGCTTTGTATTTGCGGCCGAAAACGGAGAGAATATGCGATTGAATGCGCGTAGGCGTTCCGAAAGAGGAAGCCCCCGGGGAACGACGGGTCGCCGCGACACCTGAATCGGCTTCGCGGCTCATCGCTCTGGGATTCTCGGTCACGATCGAGCACGACGCCGGGCTTGCCGCCGGATTCGACGACGCGGCATACCGCGAGGCCGGCGCCACTGTCGGCGACGGCGCGGCCGTCTGGTCGTCGGACGTCATCGCCAAGATCCGCGCCCCGCTCGACGGCGAGCTGAGCCGCCTGCGGTCGGGTCAGACACTCATCAGCTATCTCTACCCCGCCCAGAACACGGACCTCGTCGACCGGCTGTGCGCGGCCGGTATCAACGCCATCGGCATGGACCAGGTGCCGCGGACGACGCGCGCCCAGAAAGTGGACGCGCTGTCGTCGATGGGCAACCTGTCGGGCTACCGCGCGGTCATCGAAGCGGTCGGCGTCCTGCAGCGGCCGCTTGGCGGACAGACAACGGCCGCCGGCAAGATACCGCCGTGCAAGGTGCTCGTCATCGGAGCCGGCGTGGCTGGTCTCGCCGCGATCGGAACGGCACGGTCGCTCGGCGCCGTCGTGCGAGCCTTCGACACGAGGCCGGCCGTCCGCGAGCAGATCTCGTCGATGGGCGCCGAGTTCCTCGAAGTCTCGCTCGCCGAAGACGGCACCGGTCAGGGCGGCTACGCCAGGGAAATGAGTCCGGCGTTCATCGAAGCCGAGATGGCGCTCTTTGCCGCGCAGGCCAAAGACGTGGACGTCATCATCACGACGGCCCTCATTCCCGGCAAGCGCGCGCCCGTCCTCATCACGAGCGACATGGTGGCCTCGATGCATCGCGGCTCGGTCGTCGTCGACCTGGCGGCCGAGATGGGCGGCAACTGCGAAAAGACGGTGCCGGGCACGGCCGTGGACGTCGAGG
This sequence comes from uncultured Acidobacteriota bacterium, assembly GCA_963752045.1. GTDB lineage: Bacteria > Acidobacteriota > Vicinamibacteria > Vicinamibacterales > SCN-69-37 > DATKDF01. The sequence goes on from CAVVWN010000012.1 coordinate 117,971, forward strand.
GCGTGACCGTCATCGGCTACACGGACCTGCCGTCGCGGCTCGCGCGCCAGGCCTCGACGCTCTACGCCACCAACATCGTCAATCTGCTCGAAGAGATGGGCGGTGCGGCCGGCTTCGCCATCGACGATGCGAACGACATCGTCCGGCCGATGACGGTGATCAAGGGCGGCGCGCTGACGTGGCCGCCACCCGCGCCGGCACCTGCGCCGGCGGCGCCCGCCCAGGCGAAGCCGGCTGCGGCGCCCGCGGCCCCGGCCTCACCGGTGGCCGCCGCGCCGGCGGCCCCGGCGAAGGCGGCCAGGTCCAAGTCGAGCCACGGTCCGCCGGTCACCGCGCCGGGCAACCGTTCGTGGGTGATCATCGGCCTCGCGGGCCTCATCCTCTACGGCATCGGCGCGGCCGCGCCGCCGAGTTTCCTCACGCACCTCACGGTGTTCGTGCTGGCCTGCTTCATCGGCTACCAGGTGATCTGGAGCGTCACGCCGGCGCTCCACACGCCGCTCATGAGCGTGACCAATGCCATCAGCGGCATCATCATCGTCGGCGGCATGGTGCAGATTACCGGCGGCACGACGTCGGCGGCCGAGTTGCTCGGGCTGGCGGCGACGTTCGTGGCGATGATCAACGTGTCCGGGGGCTTCCTCGTGACCCAGCGCATGCTCAAGATGTTCCGCCGATGATTTCGACGCCGCTACTCACCGCTTCGTACATCGGCGCGGCCGTGCTCTTCATCCTGAGCCTGAAGGGCCTGGCCCATCAGGAGACGGCGCGGCGCGGCAACACCTACGGCGCGATTGGCATGGCGGTTGCGCTCATCGCGACTGCCGTCGGCGCCGGCCTGCTGGATTCGTTGACGTTCCTCGGCGCCATCGTCCTGGCCTCGGTCATCGGCGCCGTGGTCGCCGCGCGCGTGGCAATGACGGCCATGCCGCAGCTGGTCGCCATCCTCCACAGTTTCGTCGGCCTGGCCGCCGTGTTCGTCGGCATCAGCAATCACCTGCAGCCGGCACAGTTGCTCACCGGCGCGGACCAGACGATTCACGCGGTCGAGACGTTTGCCGGCGTGTTCATCGGCGCGCTCACCTTCACCGGTTCGGTCATCGCCTGGGGCAAGCTCCAGGCGGTCATCCGCAGCAAGCCGCTCATGATTCCGGGGCGCCACCTGGCGAACCTGGCCATGGTGATCGCCTCGGTCTGGCTGGGCGTGGTCTACGTGCAGAGCGGGCACGAGGGACTGACGGCCCTGCTCATCATGACGGCCATCTCGGGCGTGCTCGGCGTGCACATGGTGATGGCCATCGGCGGCGCCGACATGCCGGTCGTGGTCTCCATGCTCAACAGCTACTCCGGATGGGCCGCTGCGGCTGCCGGCTTCATGCTGTCGAACGACCTGCTGATCGTCACGGGCGCGCTCGTCGGGTCGTCGGGCGCGATTCTGAGCTACATCATGTGCCGCGCGATGAACCGGTCGTTCGTCTCCGTGATTCTGGGCGGATTCGGCGGGGACGAAGGCGCGGCGCCAGCCGCCGGCGCGGCCGCGGCGGCGGGAGAGCCCGTGCCGACGACGGTCGAGGACGTCGTGGGTCTGCTCAAGGACGCCTCGTCGGTCATCATCGTCCCCGGATACGGCATGGCCGTCGCCCAGGCCCAGCACCCGCTGCGCGAGATCGTGGACGCGTTGCGCAAGGCCGGCAAGAACGTGCGGTTCGGCATCCATCCGGTGGCCGGCCGGCTGCCGGGACACATGAACGTGCTGCTCGCCGAGGCCAACGTGCCGTACGACATCGTGCTGGAAATGGACGAGCTCAACGACGACTTCCCCACGACCGACGTCGTGCTCGTGATCGGCGCGAACGACATCGTCAATCCGAGCGCGCTCAGCGACCCGTCGAGCCCGATCGCCGGCATGCCGGTGCTCCACGTGTGGGAAGCGACGGCCTGTATCGTCTTCAAGCGGGGCAAGGGCGCCGGGTACGCGGGCGTCGAGAACCCCCTCTTCACGATGCCGAAGACGAAGATGCTCTACGGCGACGCGAAGAAGTCGGTCGACGCGATTCGCGCGGCGCTCACCGCCTAACCCCGGTGGCCCCGGTGGCTACGTGCGTTGAGGTGCTCAACGGTACCCCCCAAGGGGCCGGCTTCAGCCGAACCGCCGCGGGCGGGCTCAAGCCCGCCCCTCCATGCACCCCAGGGGCCGGCTGAAGCCCGCCCCTCCGGCACTCTCACGGTATCCAGCGCCGCATACGACAGGACCAGGCCGAGCACGAGGGCGCGTGACCTCAGCGCGACCGGCGGAAGGTGAACCGCACGGTGCTGGGCCCGCCGTCGCCGGCAAGGAAGGTGGCGTCGGCGTCGTGGAGGCGCGCGGCCGCCTTGGCGACCGAGGCGCCAAGAGCGGCCACCCAGTCCTCTGCACCGGAAACCGGCGCCCCGTGAGACCGGCGGGGCGCGGGGGCGTCAGCAGCGCCATCTTGAGAGACGTCGATGACGTCGAGCTCTCCGTCGGTCAGCTCGGCGGCCACGGTGATGGCGGCGCCGTCGGCCGCGCCGGCCGTGCCGAGCGTCCAGATGACGGCACCAGACACGCCCGCCACGAGCGCGGTGTCATCCACGCGCACGGCCGCGGTCCAGGCGGGGACTCGCACGTCGATCGAGATGCCGGCCAGGCGGCATTCGGCGGCAAACCCGTCGCGGACGCGCGCGAGGAGCGAGCCGATCTCGTGCGGTTGCATCCGCGGCCGGACGGCGCCCTGCAGCAGGCGGTGGGCGTCGAGCATCCAGGACGCGCGCCAGGTCTGGGCGCGAATGAGGTCGAGGCTCACCCGGCGCGCCATCGGAGACGGGTCCGCGGCGAGCAGCGCAGCCGCCGATGCAATCGTCGCGAGCTCTTCGGAGACCTCCGAGAGGAGACGCTCGCCACGCGGGTCGTGCGTGCCGTGCGTGTCGTGCGTGTCGTGCATGTCACGCGGACGGCTGGCGGCCGGCCCGTCGCCTGCGCGCCGCTGCGGTTTCGGCGGAGCGTCGGTCGCGACTGCTCGATCGGCACTCACCGCCCTCGTCGTCAGCAGGTCGACGTAATGTGAGTCAGCTCGCATGCGATAGCTCGACGGCAGGCCTTCACGGCCCGCCCGCGGCAGGTCGTCGCCGGCGACATCGTCGGCGACGTCGGACGCCTCGTCGGGCGGCGGATCGATCACCGGCCGCCGACGCGTGAAACCCAAATCAGCAGGATTGAATTCAGACACGTATGAGAGCCTCCGAACGCGCGCCGTGGAGAACTGCCATCGTACCAGACGCCCGCGGCGAGACACAATCGCAGTGCGGTATCCTCCGAGCGACCGGTCGCGCTCAGGACCGGAGGAGCGATGACATGACACGACATCTGCCCGTGGTGATCTCTCTGGTTGCGGCACTGGCTGGCTGTGGCGGCAGCGGCTCGCCCGCCGAAACTCCGGAGGCGCCCCTGCGCCCGAGCGAGCGCGCGGTCTTCGAGACCGACGAGGCCTTCGACGCGCGCGAGATCCCCGCGTACGCCGGGTCGCACGACGCGGTGTACGCGCACATCGACGCGAATCTCGACCGTCACATCGCCGAGCTGCAGCGGTGGATCCGCCAGCCGTCGGTGAGCGCCCAGAACGACGGCATCGACGACATGGCCGCACTGCTCAGGGACGACCTGAAAGCCCTGGGGTTCCAGGAGGCCGAGCTCGTGCCGACGAGCGGCCATCCGGGCGTGTGGGGCTACTACGACGCCGGCGCGCCGAAGACGCTGCTCGTCTACATGATGTACGACGTCCAGCCGGTCAATCCGGAGGACTGGCAGTCGCCGCCCTTCGAGGCGCGGCTCGTCGAACACGAGCTCGGGTCCGTGCTGATGGGCCGCGGCGCCACCAATCAGAAGGGGCCGGAACGCGCCCTCCTGAACGCCATCGCCTCGATCCTCGCCGAGACCGGCACGCTGCCCGTCAACCTGATGGTGGCGGCCGAAGGCGAGGAGGAGCTGGGATCGCCCCACTACCCGGAAATCGTCGACCGATACGAAGCCCGCATGAAGGCCGCTGACGGCGCGATCTTTCCCTTCAACTCGCAGGACCCGGCCGGCGACTTCACGATGAGCCTGGGCGTGAAGGGCATCCTGTACCTCGAACTGGAGGCGCGCGGCGGCGCCCAGGGCGGCCCGACCCGCTCCGAGATTCACGGCTCGTACAAGGCCATCGTGGACGCGCCGGCGCTTCGCCTGGTGCAGGCGCTGGCCTCACTGACGTCCGACGATGGCAACACGATCCTCGTGCCTGGTTACTACGACAAGGTCCGAGGCCCGACGCTCGAGGAGCAACGGCTCGTGAATGGCATGGCCGCCGACTGGAACGACGCGCGCGAAATGGCCGCCCTCGGCGTGGAGCGCTGGATCGACGGCGCCACCGGACGCGACGCGATCCTGCGGTACCTCTACGACCCGACGCTCAACGTCGACGGCATGTGGAGCGGCTACACGGGCGAAGGCGTCAAGACCATCCTGCCGCATCGGGCGGTGGCCAAGGTGGACTCGCGGCTGCCTCCAGGGCTCGCGCCTGACGAGGCGCTCGCGCTCATCCGCGCCCATCTCGACGCCGGCGGCTTCACCGACATCGAGGTCCGCCAGTTGTCCGGCTACCCGGCCGCCCAGTCGACGATCGACGCGCCGCTCGTCCAGGCGGCGATCGGCGTGTTCAACAAGTGGAACGTGCCACCGTCGGTGTCGCCGCGGCTTGCGGGCAGCGCGCCCTTCTACCAGTTCACCGACCGGCTTGGCCTGCCGCTCGTCTTCGCCGGCCTCGGCCACGGCTCCGGCGCCCACGGACCGAACGAGTACATCGTCGTGCGCCCGAAGCCGGGCTCGCGCGTCGCCGGGCTCGCCGATATTGAGAAGGCGTACGTGGATTCTGCTCTTCGCGCTGGCCGCGCGGTAGCCGGAGGGCGGTGCTCATGACGTTCGTACAGGATCGGTATCCAGACGATGTGGCCCACTGCTACGGATGCGGGCGCCTCAACACCGACGGGCTCCACGTGCAGACGGAGTGGACGGGCGGCGAGGGCGTCGCGCGCTTCCACCCGCGCTCGAGCCACGTCGCCATCCCGGGCTTCGTCTATGGCGGCCTGCTCGCCTCGATCATCGACTGCCACGGCGTGGGCACGGCCGCGGCCGCCGCGATGACGGCCGCCGGCCTCACGCCCGGCGTCGACGAGACGCCTCGCTTCGTCACGGCCGGCCTCGAGCTGCGATTCCTGGCGCCGACCCCCATGGGAATCGAGCTCGTCATGCGGGCTCGGCCCTCCGAGGTCACCGCCCGGAAGGTCATCGTCCAGGTCACGCTCGTCGCAGGCGCCGTCGAGACCGTGCGTGGCACGGTCGTGGCGGCACCCATGCCCGCGAGCATGAAGCGGTAGGCGGCTCTTCAGATCCGGGAATGACGCGTGCTAAGGTAGCGACCGACACGCATGAATGACCCGGGCAGACGGACGCTGACGGCCGTGCACGCCACGGCAGCCATGGCCCTGAGCGCGGCGCTTGCCGTGTCGGCCGCCGGCAGGCAGCAGACAACCGAAATGCGGTCGACGCAGGGCGGCGTGTACACCGCCGAGCAGGCGGCTCGGGGTGAAACGACGTTTGCCGGAAACTGCACGGGCTGCCACACGAAGGGCGCCTACGCCACGCCGGCCTTCGTGAAGCGCTGGAACGGCCGGACGCTCGGCGAGCTCTATTCGCTCATCGCCGAGACGATGCCCGAGGACTTTCCGGGCGCGCTCTCGCCCGGCGAGTACGCCCAGGTCGTCGCCTACATGCTGAAGCTCAATCGCATGCCGGCCGGCGCCGAGGAGCTGCCGGCCGACCCGGCCGCCCTCAACAAGATCCGCTTCGATGCCGCAGGGACGTTGACCACGGGGACCAGACCATGAAGATACGAATCACCGGAAACCGGACGCTTGGCCTGCTGAGCCTGTCGGCCGTCACGCTCGTCGCGGCGATGGCCGGGGCGGGCGCCCTTTCGGCCGTTCAGCAGCCAACGCTCGTCCGCGGCAATGCCTTCGGCGAATGGCGCTATTGGGCCGCCGACGCCTGGAGCACGCGCTACTCCCCGCTCGACCAGATCAACGCCTCGAACTTCGGCTCGCTCGAAGTGGCCTGGCAGTGGAACGCCAGCCCGTTCGGTCCGGACGAGTACTACCGGACGACGCCGCTCTACGCGAACGGACGGCTGTTCACGGTGGCGACGACCCGGCGCATTGCCGCGGCGATCGATCCGGCGACCGGCGAGACGCTCTGGATGTGGCGGCTCGAAGAGGGCCTCCGCTGGCAGAAGGCGCCGCGGCAGTTCGCGGGCCGCGGACTCGCCTACTGGACCGACGGACGCGAGGAGCGGGTCATCGTCGTCACGCCCGGGTATCACATGGCGCTCCTCGACGCGAAGACGGGCATTCCCGATCCGAAGTTCGGCACGAACGGCGTCGTCGATCTGATGGACGGCCTCGGTTTCCCGCTCGTGCCGTGGGCGGTCGACGATCCGGGTCCGCTCGTCATCAGCGACACCTATCCGCCGCGCCGCGCCCGGCCCGGAGAAACCTGGAACGACGAGACGAAGACCGGCGCCGACGGCACCGTGGGCATCGACCCGGCCAACGGGCTCATCGCGGCCTCCTCGCCGGCCATCGTCGTCAATGACGTCATCGTCGTGGGCAATTCGTCCATCCACGGCTACTACCCGACGCAGCTGCACAACCTGCCCGGCTATATCCGCGGCTTCGACGTGCGCACAGGCAAGCAGCTCTGGAAGTTCAATCTCATCCCCGAGCCGGGCGAGTTCGGCGCCGACACGTGGAAGAGCGGCAGCAAACCGGGCACCGACGGCGTGGGCAAGAACGATGCGTGGGCGCCCTACTCGGCCGATCCCGAACTCGGACTCGTGTACATCCCCGTGGGGATGCCGCTCATGGACGAGTACGGCGGCCATCGTCCCGGCGACAACCTGTTCGGCACGAGCATCGTGGCCATCGACGTCAAGACGGGCCTGCGCAAGTGGCACTTCCAGTTCGTCCATCACGACATCTGGGACTACGACACGCCTATGGCCCCGAATCTCCTCGACGTGACGATCGACGGCCGCCTGCGGAAAGTCGTCGCACAGGGCACGAAGCAGGGCTGGCTCTACGTGCTCGACCGGACGACGGGCGAGCCCATCTGGCCCATCATCGAAACGCCGGTGCTCGGGAGCGAGGTGCCTGGCGAGGTGGCTTCCCCGACGCAGCCCATCCCGACGAAGCCGTTGCCCTACTCGCAGCAAGGTCTGGTCGAAGAGGACCTGATCGACTACACGCCGGCCATCAAGGCGGCCGCGCTCAAGCTGGCGCAGGCGTGCCGGATGGGGCCGTACTACATCCCGGCATCGCCGCAGGACGGCTCAGCGCCGAGCGGACTGACCTGTTCGTGGTACGCGCCTGGCGCGAGCGGCGGCGTGAACATCGACGGTGGCGCCGCGGTCGATCCGGAAACGGGCATGGCCTACGTGGCGTCGCAGTCGGGCATGAGCACGATTGCCGTGGCGAAGGACCCCTGCTCGGAGTTCCGGTACAGCTCGCCTCACGACAGTTGCGGGCAGATCGGCGCGCCGCCGCCTCCGCCCGGCTACCAGCCCCCGGCCGAAGGCGGGCGTGGGCGCGGAGGCTTCGGCCGGGTGCGCGCCACGACGCAGATCGCCGGCATCTCGATCATCAAGCCGAAGCAGCTCGGCGGCATCACCGCGTACGACCTCAAGACCGGCGACAAGGCCTGGTGGATGCCGAACGGCGGGCCGGGCATGCTGACGGTGCCGACGCCTCAGGCCAACTCGCCCGATGCCGCGCTCTTTGCCGGAGTCTCGCTGCCGCCCGACGCGCCGGGCCGCGGGCAGGCGCAGGTGATCACGACCAAGTCGCTCGTCATCTACGGCACGGGCCGGAGCGGCGGCGGTCCGGATCCGCGGCTGTACGCGGTGGACAAGGCCACCGGCAAGGAACTGGCCGCGCTGACGATCCCGTCGAAGACGAGCGCCGTGCCGATGACCTTCCTGCACAAGGGCAAGCAGTACATCGTGTTCGCCACCGGCGCCGGCCGGAACACGTCGCTCGTCGCGCTGACGCTGCCCGAGCCGAACACGGCGGCGCGGGGACGAGGTGGCGACAGGTGAATCTGGGATCTGGGATCTGGAATCTGGAATCTGGGATCTGGCGCGGCGATCGCCTGCTTCGCTGTCCGGTGAGATTGCTCCGGACTCGGACGGCTGCATGATCAGGCGACCGACAGTCCTGCTGGCGCTCCTCGTCGCCGCAGCCTGCGCCCCTGCCGTCGAGCCGGCACCGCCGATCGTCCGTACCGCCAACCCGTACGCGCGCGGGCTCACCGACGCGGACTTTCCTCGCGTGCAGGAGCTGGCCGACGGCGTCTACTCGTACGAGCAACTGCGCTCGGCCGGTGACGAGCGCTTCACGACGGTCAGCCTGTTCGTCGTGACCCCGGAGGGCGTGCTCGTCGCCGACGGTCAGGGCAGCGTCGAGGAAACGGCCAGGCTCGTCGAGACCATCGCCGGCATCACCGACGCCGCCATCACCCACGTCGTGGTGTGCTCCGACCACGGAGACCATACGGGCGGCAATGCCGCGTTCCCGGCAGGGGCCACCTTCTACGCGCACGCCACATCACGCGCCGTCCTCGAGGCCAGCGCGAACCGGCCCGACCGGCCGGCCGATGGACCGGCCGTCGTCGTGCCGAGCGAGGTCGTCGACGGGACGCACACGCTCACGCTCGGCGGGGTCGAGATCCAGCTGCTCTTCCTCGGACGGGCGCACACGGGCGGCGACCTGAGCGTGTACCTGCCCCGGCAGAAGATCCTGTTCATGAGCGAGGCGTACCTCAACAGGGTCTTTCCCGCGATGCGGTCCGCGTACCCCACCGAGTGGGTGGAGACGATCCGCAAGGCGCAGGCGATGGACGTCGAGACCTACGTGCCGGGCCACGGTTTCGTAGACCCGCCGGAGGTCCTCAGGGAGGAGCTCGACACGTATCGCCTGGCCCTCGAGCAGGTCATCGCCGAGGCGACACGCCTCCACGCGGCCGGCGTGCCCGTCGACGCCGCGGTCGAGCAGGCGACGTTCGGCGACCTCGAGACCTGGTCGCTCCGCGAAAGCCAGGCGGCCACCGCCATCCGCCGCGTCTATCTCGAGCTCGACGGCGGCTTGCGCTGAGTTCGGCCGGTGCTACGATCGAGGCATGGCTCAACAGGCGTCCTTTGACGTGACCTCCACGGTCGATCTTCAGGAAGTGGACAACGCCGTCAACCAGGCGAAAAAGGAACTCGGCCAGCGCTACGACTTCAAGGGTTCGAAGTCGGACATCGACTTCAAGCGGGCCGAGAGCGTCATCGAGCTCATCTCGGAAGACCAGTTCAAGCTCGATGCGGTGTGGGACATCCTCCAGACCCGCCTCGTGAAGCGGTCCGTGCCGATCAAGAACATGAAGCCGTCCGACGTCGAGCCGGCGGCCGGCGGGCTCGTGCACCGCACGGTGTCCCTGCAGCAGGGGATCCCGACCGAAGCGGCCAGGGAGATCGTCAAATTCCTCAAGGACCAGAAGATGCGCAAGGTGCAGGCAGCCATCCAGGGCGACCAGTTGCGGATCTCGTCGCCGTCGAAGGACGACCTGCAGACCGCCATGAAGCTCTTGCGCGCGCAGGACTTCGGGGTGGAGCTGCAGTTCGGGAACTACCGCGGCTGACCGGCGCGCCGGCCTCGCTGGAGCGGTTTTCGAGAACGGCTCTATAATCGGAACTTCAGGGACAACTCCATGGCATTTCGATTCACGCTGACGGCATGTCTCGTCGCTGGAACGGTGGCGCTCTCGGCCGCGCGCATCCAGCAATCGCCCGTGTTCCGATCTGGCGTCGATCTCGTCACGGTCGACGCGACGGTCGTCGACGGCGACGGCCTTCCCATCCAGGGCCTGGGCCCGGACGACTTCACGCTGAAGGTCGACGGCCAGCCGCGACGCATCGCGTCGGTGCAGTTCGTCTCGCGCATGACGACGGCCGCGACCGAGGCGGCGGTCGACACCGTGCCCGCCTCTCGGGCCAGCTCCAACGAATCGGTGACCGACTCCCGGCTCGTGCTGGTGGCGGTCGACCAGTCCAACATCAGGCGGCTCGAAGGCCGTCTGGCCCTCAAGGCTGCCGAGCAGTTTCTCGACTCGCTCGGACCGTCCGATCGCGCCGCGGTCGTGGCCGTCAACTACGCGGGCGACATCGAGTTCACGCGCGACCGCGCCGCCAGCAAACGCAAGCTCGCCACGCTCACGGGCGAGGCCGTGCCCGCGCTGATCCAGCCGGACTACAACCTGGGGCTGGCCGAATCGATCCTCATCGCCGACGGCAACAAGGCCCGGCTCGAAGTGGCCGTCCGGCGCGAGTGCGGCGCGTCGCTCGGCCGCATCAACGCGGACAGCAGCCCCGAACGTGCCGCCGACACGCTGCCCTCGCGCGACCCGTGTCCCACGCAGCTCGAGCAGGAAGCGCGCATGACGGCCCAGCAGGTGCGCACCGAGGCCAGCCTCTCGCTCAACGCGCTCATGGACCTCATCGCGCGCCTCAAGACGATCGACGGACCGAAGACGGTGGCGCTGCTGTCGGAGGGCCTCGTCGCCGAGCCGCAGCTCGTGGACCTGACGCTGCTCGGGGCCGCCGCCCAGGAAGCCCGGGTCAATATCTACGTGCTGCAGCTCGAGCAGCCGCTCGTCGACATCTCGACCGAGCGGATGTCGCCGACGTTGCTCGAAGACATCCAGCTTCGCGAGGACGGGCTCGCGCGGCTGGCGGGATCGTCGGGCGGCGCGCTCTTCCGGCTCGCCGGCAGCGACCCGGCGCCGTTCAGGCGCATCCTGCGCGAGCTCTCCGGGTACTACCTGCTGGCCTTCGAAGCGAACGACACGGACCGGAACGGCAAGCCGCACCGCATCGATGTCTCGCTCAGGCGCGGCGGAGCCACGCTGCGCTCCCGCGAGGCCTTCCGGTACGAGTCGGTGTCGTGGGCGCGGCGGCTCACCGAGGAGCGCATGGTGGAGCTCCTGCGGTCGTCCTCGGTCGCAACAGAGCTGCCGCTCCGGGCCGCGAGCTATTCGTTCTACGATCCGGCGTCGGGCAAAGTGCGCGTCGAGATCAGCGCAGAGACCGAGGCCAGCGAGCAGGGCGAGGCCGGCGTGCTCTTCTCCTATGTGCTACTCGACTCGAAGGGCATCGTCGCGGCCAGCCAGGCGCTCGAAACCCAGTCGCGCCGGTTCAACACGTCGGCCCAGGTCGACCCCGGCGTGTACACGCTGAAAGTGGCCGCGCTCGACCGCTTCGGCCGGGCGGGCAGCCTCCCTCGGGCCGTCCTTGCCGCCATCTCCGACGCGCCGATCCCGACGAGCGAGCTCATGGTCGCCCGGCTGCCGGCGACGCCAGACTCGGTGCTCGATCCCATCGTCGACCGCACGAGCGAGCCCAGGGTCGTCGCCTACATGGAGCTTTATCCGGAGGCCGGTCAGTCACTGCGCGACGTGGACGTCACATTCGTCGTGCGACCGGCGATGCGTCGTGAGCCCGTGCTGACGATTGTGGGCGTGCTCTCGACGCGCGGCGAGCGTCACGCCGTGGTCCGTTCGCAACTGCCGCTGCAGGATCTGGAGCCCGGACGGTACATCCTGCGTGCCGACGTTCTGAACGCCGGCACGCCCGTCAGTTACGTCGAGCGCGCGTTCACGATCGACCGCTGACGCTGGCTTCGAACCACCGTGGAGCACGTGGAGACATGGAGGCCGGCCGCTGCCGGTGCCGAGTCCGAGTGTGCGGCGGACGTCGCTCGGCCCGAGGGCCGAGCGGCTCACAGCCGCTCGACCGAGGATTCCGGGTCCAGATGAGTGTGCGGCCGGACGATGCACGGCACGCTCATCCGGCCCCGGCAACCCTCGGTCGGCGACGCCCGCCTCCTTGCTCCAGCAGCTCCACGGGTGATTCCGCCTTCCAAGCGGTCCTCCGCTCCCTCCGTAGCTCTACCAGCGAATCCCAGCCATCCAGGGGTCCTCCATGGTCTCCCCGCCCCCAGGAATCCTCCACGGCCTCCACACCCTCCACGGTGCCCCCCCGTCTCAGGAATCCTCCACGGCCTCCACGCCCTCCACGGTCATCCTGCCGTCCCAGGAATCCTCCACGGCCTCCACGCCCTCCACGGTCATCCCCCGTCCCAGGAATCCTCCACGTGCTCCACGCCCTCCACGGTGATCCCCCGTCCCAGGAATCCTCCACGTGCTCCACGCCCTCCACGGTGATCCCCCGTCCCAAGAATCCTCCACGTGCTCCACGCCCTCCACGGTGATCCCCCGTCCCAGGAATCCTCCACGTGCTCCACGCCCTCCACGGTCATCCCCCGTCCCAGGAATCCTCCACGTCCTCCACGCCCTCCACGGTGATCCCCCGTCCCAAGAATCCTCCACGGCCTCCACGCCCTCCGCGGTCATCCTGCCGTCCCAGGAATCCTCCACGGCCTCCACGCCCTCCACGGTCATCCCCCGTCCCAGGAATCCTCCACGTGCTCCACGCCCTCCACGGTGATCCTGCCGACCAGGACGCCTCTACTCCCTCCACGGTGCTCACAAAGAGAAAGGGCGGAGGGTGTGACCCCTCCGCCCTTCGAGTGCGCCGCGCCTCTACGGTCTAGAACTCGTAGCGGAACGCGAACTGCATGCAGCGCCCGGCGCGGGCGTCGCAGGTGGCGAGCGAGCCGTCGTAGCGCCCGAACCCGGAGCGATCCGGGAAGACGTTCAGGCTGTCGACGTCGAAGCTCACGTGGTCGGTGACGTTGAACACGTCCCAGCGGAAGCGCAGCCGGTGGTTGCCGAACGGCAGCCGGAACGACTTGCTCAAGCTGAAATCGATGACGAAGTAACCGTCACCGCGGAACGCGTTACGATCGCCCGTCTGGCCCGGCAGCGTGTAGCTGAAGAAGTCGAGCGCGCCTTCGGGATCGATGAACACCGAGGGCCGGCCGTCGATCTTGTCGAGCACGATGCCCGTCTCCGGCTTGTTGTTCGGGTCCTTCAACGTCGCGTTGCCCTGCAGATTCCAGTTGGTCGCCCAGCAGGACCGGCAGTTGATCACGGCGAACGGAAAGCCGCTCGTCGCGCGAACGACGCCGGCCACCGACCAGTCGCCGATGAGCGCGTTGAGCCCGTCACCGACGTTGCCTCCCCACCCGCGGCCCTGTCCGAACGGCAAGTCCCAGATTCCGCTGCCGTTGAACTGGTGACGCACGTCGAAGTCCGAGGTCCCGTAGTTGAGCTCAGGCTCCCACGAGTTGATGAGGAACCCGGAGTAGCCGCCGGCGCCGTAGTTGCCGAAGGCGCTGCCGCGCTCGACGTTCGACCCCATGTCTTCCGACTTGGACAGGGTGTAGTTGAGGTCGAACTGGTAGCCCCGGGCGTAACGCTTCCGCAGGGTGACGATCATCGAGTTGTAGTTCGAGCGGCCGATCGAGCTCAACGCCGCCAGCGAGTCGTACTGCTGGGCGAAGAACGAGAAGGCCCCGAACTTCGAGCACCCGGGCGAGCAGAACTGGTCGGCTCGCCAGAGCGTCGTGATGTAGTCCGGGCCGTCGTTGTTGAACCGCCGGGCGAACTGCGCGGTGGCCGACAGGCCGCCGAAGGCCGCGTCGGGGAACAGGTTCTCGAAGTACGCAATCGGTGCCAAACCGGCGTAGGCCGATGCCGGTGACCCCGCGGGAACGCCGGAGGCCTCGATGGCCCCGATGATCTGCGCGGCCGCCGAGAAGTAGTCGACACCCGAGACCGTATCCACGAGGTTGAGCGGCATCGCGATGTCGCGACGTGTCAGGAGGTCGCGCCCGAACCGGCCGACGTAGCCAACCTCGAGCGTGAAGCTCCGGCCGAGATCACGACCGACGATGAGGTTGAGCATGTGGGCGGACGGCGTCACGATCGTGTCGTCGATGCTCGACGTGATGACGCCGGCTTCGAGCGGCGGCGTCTGCGGGAATCCGCCGGCCGGCGCCTGCGGGATGGTCGTCGGCATCTGGTTGATGGCGACGAACCGGGCGCCAGGCGTCGTCTCGTATGGATCACCGAACGGGCTCGAGAGCGACGTCGACATGCCGAACGATGCGCCCCCGTCGAAGTTCGACGCGATGCCCTGTCCGATGCGGTCGAACACCTTCGAGTAGCCGCCACGCACGACCCACCGGTCGGTTGGCGTCCAGGCCACCGCGACGCGCGGCGCGAAGTTGTTCGTGTCCCAGTCGTAGAAGCCCTTGCCACCGTTGGCCGGACCGGAGAGGTCGAACGTGACGATCGGGCTCTGGTTCGACGGAATGCCGGCCTTCATGTTGGCTTCCCGCTCGTTGAACCACTCGCCCATGCTGATCGACGGCGCCACCTGCAGGCCGTTGGTCTCGTAGGGCGGCGAGCCCAGCGAGTACCGGACCCCGTAGGTGACCGTCACGTTCGACGCGGCCTGCCACGTGTCCTGGATGTAGAACTCGTACTCGTTCGACGCGTAGCGACGGGCGACGGGCGAGCCAACCGGCTGGATGTTGCCTTCCCGGTCGTAGTTGGCGCGCACCGTCGACTGCGACAGCACGCCAAGCACGTTCAGCCACGCGTCGGCATAGCCAGCGTTGAAGCTCGAGGCCACCGCCGGATAGAGCGTGCACCCGGGCGTGTCGCAGTTCGGGCCCTGCGGCCGATAGTTCCGGCCGACGCCGTCGACCCAGGACGGGTTGACCGATGCGCTCAGGAATGACGAACTGAAGCGCTCGCTCGGGATCCGCGTAAACCGAAGGTTCGTGCCGAACTTGATCGCATGAGAGCCCTTGAGCCACGACATGTCGTTGACGAAGTTGTGGGTCGGCGTCGTGCGGTTGTTCGTGAACGTCACGGCGTCGAACGACGAGATGAACCGGAAGGTGTTGTAGTTGTCGTCGGTCTGGCCCACCGTTTCCTGGTCGATCTGCGTGAAGCCGTACCGGAAGCTGTTGACCAGGCTCGGGCCGAGCACCTCGTCCCAGCCGAAGGCCATGCCGAAGTTCTTGTAGAGCGTCTGGCTGGCCGACGGGTTGCCGGGGAACGTGGGCGCCGCGTTCGTCTCGTCGTTCTGCATGTTGAGGCGGCCGAAGATGCTCCGGTTGGTGGACGGCTTGATGTCCACGCGACCGATGAATGTCTGGAACTGGTCCTCGATCGGCGCCGCGAACAGGTAGTCCATGATGTTCTTGCCGTCGAGGCCAGGCCCGTTCGGCGACGGATACTGCTTGAAGTACTGGGAGGCCGCCAGGCTCGGGCCGATGGCCAGTGGGTCGAGCGTCGCAATCTGCGCCGGGCTCAAGCCGAACCAGCCGGCCTCGATGCCGTGCGAACCGCTGAAGCCCTGCACCGTGCCGCCCGGACAATCGGATGCCACCGCGCATCGATACTGGAGCACGCCGTCACGGAAGCTGTCGGACGGCACGCTACGTGTCACTGGCGCTTCGCTCGATTCGTCGAGGTGCTCGTAGTTGGCGAAGAAGAACACCTTGTCGCGCCGAATCGGACCGCCGATCGACCCGCCGAAGATGTTCTTGTCGAGCTTGGGTGCCTCGCTCGGGTCGCCGGCCTCGATCTGCGCCAGCTCGAGGAAGTACTCGTTGGTCGAAGTCGCCGTCCGCCGCATCAGGTAATAGAGCGACCCGTCGAAGGCGTTCGTGCCGCTCTTGGTCACGAGCGACACCTGCGGCCCCGACGACCGGCCCACATCCGAGCCGTAGTTGGTCGTGCTCACGCGGAATTCCTGCAGCGCTTCCTGCGTCACGCGCACGGCCGAGGTGAACGCCGCCTGCAGCTGCGGATCGTTGACGTCCACGCCGTCGAGCGTGACGTTCTGCTGGTCCGAGCGCGCGCCGGCCACCGAGCCGTAGCGCGGGTCCACCGTGTTCGGGTTCGTCATCGGAATGAACACCACGCCTGGCTGCAGGCTGAGCAGCTGGACGACGTTGGCCGCTTCGATCGGCAGGTTCTTGATGGTGAACTCGTTGATGTTGTTGCCGACGGCGGCCGTCGTCGTGTTGAGCTCGGTCACGCTGCTCTCGACCGTCACGGTCTCGGCCACCGTGCTGAGCTCCATCTGCGCGTCCTGACGCGCATCGCCGCCAACCGTGAGCACGATGCCCTCGACCACCATGGTCCGGAATCCGCTGAGCTCGAGGGTCAGGTTGTACCGGCCTGGAGGCAGCGCCGTGATCTGATATCGACCTTCGGGGTTCGAGACCACCCGACGGGTCTCACCCGTGGCGGGATTCGTAATGGTCACCGACACGCCGGGAAGGGCGAGGCCCTGCGGGTCGGACAGGCGACCACTGATTGTCGCCGTGCTGCCCTGGGCCGAAGCCTCGCGCGGCGCGAGACCTGCCAGGACGAACAACGCCATGCACAGAACCGACAGGTGCAGGGCGTGGAGCTTCGAACGCGCGTCAAAACGCATCAGTCCTCCTCCTAGATACAGCCAGTCCTCGTCCTGCGGCGCAGGAAAGACGTGCCACCACGGGTCGAGGGACCGCTTATCGCTATGGGTTTACTCCTGTAAACGCGCCATGTCAATGGGGATTCCAGCCGCCGAGTCAGCGCCGCCAACCACCCGACAATCGCTTCCATACCCCCCAGCAGTCGCCGACAATGCCGATCGACCACCCGATTGCCGAAGTCAGCCTGGCCGGCAAGCGCCTCGCTCTCTTCGAGCGCCGCGCCGCCATCGAAGTCCACATAGGAGAGGCGCGCCGTCAATTCCTCGGGCGGACGCCCGAAATGCGCCCCTGGCAGGATGGCCACGCCCGCCTCGTCGATCAGCCGCTCGCAGAGTTCCGGCTCGTTCGGACCCCCCGCTGAGCCAATTGCCCGGCAAGCGGCGTGAAGTCCAGAAACAGATAGAACGCCCCCGTCGGCATGTGCACGCGAAGGCCGCTCTGTCGCAGGATCGACACCGACCGGCCGGCGACAGCGGCGAGCACGCCGCGAACATGAACCAGATATCGCTCGATCTCGGCGTTCGCGCTGAATGCCTCGACCGCCGCAAACTGGATCGGCGCCGAGACGGACGTATACGTCTCGCTCGCCACGGCGGCCATGGCCTGCTGGAGCCAGTCCAGATCGGGCGGGAAACTGAACGTCCCCAGCCGCCACCCCCCCGCCCCGCACCACTTGGACAGGCCTGAGCTGATGATCGTGCGCTCGGGATAGAAGCGCGCAATCGAGACATGCCCGCCGGAGAAGTGCGTCTGACCGTAGATCTCGTCCGACAGCACGATCAGATCGAACTCGCGCGCCACCTCCGTGAGCGCCTCCAGTTCGTCGGCGCTGTACGTGTGACCCGTGGGGTTGCTCGGGTAGTTCAGGATGAGCAGTCGCGGCCGCTGGTCGTCGCGGGCGTCCTTCAGCGAATCGCGCAGGAGCGACGGCGTGATCTTCCAGTGAGTCCTCGAACCTCGTCGGAATCAGCGAGATGCGCCGTCCGATGATCTGGGCCTGGGGCAGGTACGAGACCCAGCACGGCGAGCGCAGGATGATCTCGCCGTAATAGACGAGCTGCAGCAGGAACATCAGCTCCTTCGAGCCGGGCCCGACGAGCACGCTGCTCCGGGCGGATGTCGACCGGTCGTTGCGCTGGTGAAAACCCGCGACGGCCTCGCGCAGGGCCGGCAGGCCCTCCACCGGCAGATAGTCCTTCTCAGCCGCGGACTGGCGCAGTGCCTCGACGACGGGCCGGGAACGGGAAACGGCGACTGCCCGAGACCGAAATCGACGACCGATCGGCCTTCGCTTCGCGCACGGCGCGACAGCGGGCTTTGATGGCCAGCGTGGCCGAGTGGCCCAGGCCGCGGACGTTCAGGTTGAGGCTGACAGGTCGCCTGACGGGCGTGCCGCCGGGTGCGCTCATTCAGGGCCCTCGCCCACCTCGAACATCGATGGATGCTCGAACACGGGCGCGGCGTTCGGGTCGGCCGGCTCGAGCTGATCGAGCCAGTAGGCGTCGTCGTTGCGCTTGTAGATCATGAACCGGCCCCGATTCTCGGGATCGCGCGCCCGATGATAGCGCAGGTAGATGTGCCGGTCATCGACGGCCAGGATCTCGATCTTGCCGGTTTCGTGCGACATGACGAACCGCGCGCGGCGCGCCAGCCCGGAGCCTCGCCGCATCGCCTCGCGGAAGATGTTCCAGCCGCGCACGATCGGCACCTCGTAGGGCTCGTTGCCGGCCGTGGGCCGGCCCTGGAACAGGTAATACGGCGGGCAGCCGATCCACGACAGCTTCTGGTACAGCTCGGCGAGCACGTCCGGGTCGTCGTTGACGCCCCGATGAGCGGGCACTGGTTGACGCAGATCACGCCGCTCCTGATGTACGGCGTCGATGCCGGCCACGGCCTCCGTCGGTGAGCTCGCGCGGGTGATCGAAGTGGGCCATCAGGTAGATGCGCCGCTCGGGCTGCGAGAACCGCCGGAACGCCGCCTGCAGCGGCTTCGTCGTTCAGGATGCGGAACGGATCGAACGCCGGCATCTTCGAGCCGATGCGGATGATCCGCACGTGCGGAATCGCCCGCAGCTGCTCGAGGATCTGCGACGATCCGGCGCGTGCTCATGAGCAGCGGATCGCCGCCCGTGAGCAGGACGTTGGTCACCTCCGGGTGCGCTGCCGGATGTAGTCGAGGCCGGCCGAGACGTCCTTGGTGACCTCGTCGTTCTCGTCCATGAACAGCCGCTTGCGGAAGCAGTAGCGGCAGTAGGCGCCGCAGACCTCGTTGCAGAGCAGCAGCACCGTGTGCGGGTACTTGTGCTGCACGCCCTGCGCCACTGTGTAGCGGGCCTCGTTGCTCGCGTCCAGCGTGCCCCAGTCCGAGAGTTCCTCTTCGCGAGGGATGATGAGCTGCTTGATGGGATCGTTGGGGTCGTCCCAGTTGATCAAGTCGAGATAGTAGTCATTTGCCCTAAACACGTACCGCTTGGAGACTTCGCGCAGCCGCTCCCGCTCCGCCTGCGGGAATCTCGGCCACCTTCGTCACGTCGCGCACGTACTTCACGCGCCGAGGGGTCATCGTCTCTTCCATCTACTTATCCTACAACGTCTTCCAGCCTTCACTCCCCCATAGCACATCGCGCAGCTCATCGAGCGACCCGGCCGGCCGCCCTTCCAGCTCGAGCGCCAGGATTCCCGTCGCGTTGGCGACGGCGAAGCTCTGGCCGCGGACGTTGCGCTCCGGCGGAAGGCCTGGAATCGGCCGCGGGTAGCCGGACGCCCGGAGGATGAGTCGAGGCCCCTGATCGATTGACCCGACGGCGCGATCCCGTGGGCAAGACCAGTCCAGCTCGACGGCCACCACGCCGGGGAGCGCGCCCGGCAACCAGTGCTGATCTCCCTCAGGGGCCGCGGTCACGACGATGGCTCGCTTCGACGAGGCGTAGGCGATGGCCGCGCCGAGCGCCTCGGCATGGTCCGGATTGAGCGTGCCGAGGCTGAGGTTGATCAGGTTGGCGCCCTGGTCGGCCGACCAGCGGATGGCACGAACGAGCGCGGCGCCGGTCGTCGAGAGCACTCGATCGAACACGCGCACCGCGAGCAGCGTCGACAGGGGTGCCTTCTCGCGAATCGCGCCAGCGACGGCGGTGCCGTGCCCGAGACGGTCGGTGAAATCGGAGACTCGCGTCCCTCCTCGTCGAAGGCGGCGCCGCCGGCCACGCCGCCCGACGTGTGGATGCTCGCCGTGAATCCCGCTGTCGACCACGGCCACACGCACGCCGCGGCCGGTGCGGCCGGCCAGTCGCGCAAGCGACAGCACCAACTCATCTCATCGGGGCGCCACGGCCGGGCGCCCGGTGGCGAAGAGCGTCGCAAACACGTGTCCGGCCTCCTCGAGATCCGCGGGCGCTCCCCGTTCGACGATTCGGGCGCCATCGAGCACGACCACGTGATCGGCGGCGCGCACGAGGTCCAGCCGATGCGTGATCAGGATCACGGTGCGGCCGCGCATCACGCGCCGGTAGCCTTCCACGATGTGCCGCTCGGCCACCGGGTCCAGTGAGGCGCTCGGCTCGTCGAGGACGAGCACGGCCGGATCGGCCAGAAACGCGCGCGCGAGCGCCAGTCGCTGCCGCTCGCCGGCCGAGAGCGCGAGCCCGCGGTCGCCCACGATCGTCTGGCGGCCGGCCGGCAGGCCGGCGACAAACGCGGCGATGCCGGCCGCCTCGAGCGCCGAGGTGACCTCGGCATCGGTTGCCTCCGGACGGGCGTACCGCACGTTGTCGTCGACCGATGCGTGGAAGAGCATCGGCTCCTGCGGCACGGCGTGGACGAATCGCCGGAGGTCCGAGAGACGCAACGTCCTGAGGTCGTGTCCGTCGAGACGCACGACGCCGGCATCCGGGTCGAGCAGCCGCACGGCCAGATCGGCGATGGTCGACTTGCCGCTGCCGCTCGAGCCGACGATGGCGAGCGTGCGTCCCGGGCCCGGCCGCGAACGACACGTCTTCGAGCACGGGCCCGCGGTCGAACGAGAGCGACACGCCTTCGAACACCATCTCGCCGCGCACCGACTCGAGCGCCTGCCCGCCGGCCCGTTCGACGACGTCAGGTGCGGTGTCGAGGAGCGCGGCCACGCGACGCCACGAGACGCGCGCCGTGGCGAGCGCGCCGTAGAGTCCCATGAGCGCCTGGACGGGCGCGACGACGCGCGCCTGATACGCGAGAAATGCGGCGAGCGTGCCGAGCGTGAGCGAGCCGTCGATGACGCGCAGGCCGCCGTAGACGAAGACGGCGCCGGTGCCCGCCGTGACGAGAATCGACGGGATGCTGCCGAAGAAATAGTGCGTCCGCTGCACGCCCATCATCGTGTCGATGAACGCGTCGTTCAGTCGTCCGAAGCGCGTCACCTCGCGGCGTTCCGCGCCGGCCGTGACGACCGTGCGCATCCCCTGCAGGGTCTCGATGAGGAAGCTGCCGAGGTCGGCGCTCCGCTCGCGCAGGTCTTTCGTGCGCGCCTCGAGCCGTCGCCGGTAGATCACGAGCGCCCAGGCGGCCGGCGGCAGCGCCGCCATCCCCACGAGGAACAGGCGCCAGTCGAGCCACACGAGGATCGCGACCGAGCCGGCGAGAAACAGCGTGTTGCCGAACCAGGCCAGCGCGGTCTCCGCCACGATGCGCTGAATCTCGCCGATGTCGCCGTTGATGCGCGAGACGACGTCGCCCAGCCGCGACGAGGCCCAGAACCGGGGCGACAGCCGCTGCAGGTGCTCGTACAGATCGCGGCGCATGTCGAAGAGGATCTCCGCCGAGAGGCGCGCGTAGGCGAGCCCGCTCACGACGCTGAGCGCGAAGCCGACAAGACCGGCGGCTGCAAACAGCAGCACCGTGCGGCCGAGCGCCTCCGCGTTTCGGGCAATCAGGGCATCGTCGACGAGGATCTTGGTGAGGTACGGCAGGAAGAGCGAGAGCGCCGTGCTCGCCACGCTGATGGCGACGATGAACGCGAGGCGCCGGCGGTACGGCAGCAGGTAGCGGAAGGCGCGGCGGTCCACGGGGAGATACTACTCGGCGCTGGGCGCTGGGCGCTCGGCGCTAGAGGCGCTGGGCGCCGTCGCTACGCCTCGAGTTGTGACCCAATCGGCAGGCGACGGATGCGTTTGCCGGTGGCGGCGAAGATCGCGTTGCACAGGGCCGGCGCGACCGGTGGCAGGCCGGGCTCGCCCACGCCGCCGGGGGGCTGGTCGCTCTCGACGATGATCACGTCGATCGCCTGTGGCGCATCTGTCATGCGCGTCACCTCGAAGCCGTCGAAGTTGGTCTGCTGCGCCTCGCCGTTCTTGAAGGTGATCTGGCCGTAGAGGGCGAGACCGATGCCCATGACCGCGGCGCCCTCCATCTGCGACCGCACGCGCTCGGGGTGAATGGCAAGCCCGCAGTCGACGGCCGTTACGACCTGCGGCACGCTGATGCGCCCATCGGCGGCCACGGCGACTTCCATGACCGTGCACACGTAGGCCAGGAAGCTGCGGTGCACGGCAATGCCCAGGCCGTGTCCATTCGGCAGCGTCCGGCCCCAACCGGCTTTCTCCGAGGCCAGCTCGACGACCCGCCGGAAACGGGCCGTGTCGATCGGATGGACCTCCATCGACGCACCGTAGTTCTCGTACGTCATCCCGACAAGCTCCGGGGTCACGTGACGCGGCTCGCCGATCAGGTCGAGAAGAAAGTCGCGTTCGTCGCGCCGAGCCGCGGCGGCCAGCTCGCTCACGAACGACCCGGCCGCGAATGCGTGCGGCACGTTGTTGACGGACCGGAACCAGCCGATGCGCACGTGGGCCGAAGCCGGTCCGCTCTCGCACCGCACGGCCGGAATCGCGTACGGAAGATCGGCGAATCCGAGGCTGAGCTCCCCGGCCTCCGGATAGGTGACGTCGGGCGCGAAGGTGGACGAGATGCTGGGAAAGACGGACCGCTGCAGCCATCCGGTGACGCGGCCGCTCCGGTCGAGCGCGCCTTCGAGGTGTTGCGCCGTGACGGTGTGGTAGTAGCCGTGCCGGATCTCGTCCTCGCGCGACCAGGTGACTTTCACGGGCGCGCCCGCTTCCTTCGCGAGGAGCGCCGCTTCGACGGCGAAGTCAGGTTTCGACTTGCGCCCGAAGGCGCCGCCGAGGAGCGTCACGTGCACGGTGACGTTCTCCTTCGGCATGCCGAGCGCGGTCGCCACCTCGTCGCGCGCGCCTTGCGGACTCTGCGTGCACGCCCACACCTCGCACCGATCGCCGGTGACCTCGGCCAGGGCGGCCGGAGGCTCCATCATCGCGTGCGCCAGGTGCGGCGCGTAGTAGTCGGCGCGAACCACGCGTGCGGCACCCGCAATCGCCCGGTCCACGTCGCCGTCGTCGCGGATGACCTTGGCGGGCTTGCTCGCCGTGTCGGCCAGGACTTTGGCGTAGGCGTCCGAGTCGTACGACGCGTTGGGGCCGTGCTCCCAGTCGATGACGAGCGCGTCGCGACCCTGGAGGGCCGCCCAGGTGTTGCGGGCGACGACGGCCACGCCGCCGAGCGGCTGGAAGCCGGCCGGCGGCGGCGTGCCCGCAAGCGTGATCACGCGTTCGACACCCGGAACAGCCAGAGCCGCCGCCGAGTCGACGTTCCGCACCTTCCCGCCGTAGACCGGCGGGCGCGCGATCACGGCGAACTTCATGCCGGGGCGAACCATGTCGATGGCAAATGTGGCCTTGCCCGTGACGATGTCCGGCCCGTCGATCATCGGCAGGTCCTTGCCGATGTAGCGGAAGGCGCTCGCCGGCTTGAGCGTCACGGCGGCGCTCTCGGGGACCGGCAGCATCGCGGCCGCTTCCACCAGGTCGCCATAGGCGATCGCGCGTCCGGACGCCGTATGCACGACCTCATGGTTGCGGGCCGCGACCTCCGATGCCGGTACGCCCCACTCGGCGGCCGCGGCCGCCTCGAGCATCACGCGCGCCGTCGCCCCCGCCTGCCGCAACGGCGTGAAGAAGTTGCGGCCGCTCGTCGATCCGTCCGTGTTCTGGTCGCCGTACTTCGGATCGCCGACGCCCTGTACCACCGTCACGCGCGCCCAGTCGGCCTCGAGCTCGTCGGCCACGATCATCGGCATCGCCGTGCGCACGCCCTGCCCCATCTCGGAGCGCGCGACGACAATGGTGACCAGACCGGCTGTGTCGATCGAGACGAAGACGTTCGGCTCGAACGGCTCGATGGTTCTCCAGGGGTTCAGCGAACCCGCTCCGCCACAGCCGACACCGAGGACGAGGCCCCCGCCGGTGATGCCGAGAGCGGAGAGGAACGTGCGGCGGCTGACATTCGTGATGGTCGTCATGTCACGCACCTCCCGAGGCGGCCTTGATGGCCTGGCGGATGCGCAGGTAGGTGCCGCAGCGGCAGATGTTTCCGTCCATTGCCGCGTCAATCTGCTCGTCGGTGGGCGACGGCGTGCTCGAGAGCAGCGCGGCCGCCTGCATGATCTGGCCGCCCTGACAATACCCGCACTGCGCCACCTGGTGTTCGAGCCAGGCGCGCTGCAGCGGGTGATCGCCGCCTGCGGCCAGGCCTTCGATGGTCACGACGGCCTTGCCGGCCGCGTCCTCGACCGCCGTCACGCAGGCACGGACCGCCTCGCCGTCGATGTGCACCGTGCACGCGCCGCAGAGGGCCACGCCGCAGCCGTACTTGGTGCCGGTGAGGCCCAGCTCGTCGCGCAGGTACCAGAGCAGGGGCATGGCCGGATCGCCGTCGTACGCGCGGTCCGTGCCGTTGACGCGGAGTGTCAGCATGGGGCCTCCGGAGGCAGCTCGGCTTCGATGATACTACCGGACGTGGCTCACGACTCGAAGTCGGAGATGTAACAGACCTCGGCGCAGAGCCCGTCGGTGCACAGCTCCCATCCGGGTGGACAGTTTTCTTCCGACAAGTACCGCCGGTCGCGGCCCTTGGTCGCCTTGACCGTCTCGAGGAGCTTCGGATCGGTGCCGGCCCGGTAGATCTCGTCCAGTTGCTTCCGCATGAGGTGCACGAGCTTCTGATACTTCGTCGGATCGGTGACGTAGATTCGGACGAGCAGCCGCTCGACATCGATCGCGAAGTTCCTCAGCGCGGCAATCGCGAGGGCATCGTCGGGACGATCGGTGCCTTTCTTGGTGCGGGTCGGCATCTTCTTCATGGCATCTCCTCTCGTGACGGATTGGAACGGTCGGAGCGCGCCGTGTCGCGCTCGCTCAGCCAGACGTCCTGGCGACGCTGGTCTCGCACGGTGAGCAACAGATCGGGGCCGGCCGGGGTCAGACCGGAGAAGGTCACGCCGACGAGCGCGTTGTCGGTGAGCGCGCGCAGGCGGCCACTGTCGAGCGCAAAGGCAAAGACGTTGTGGATGCCCTCCTCGGCGCGCGTGATGAGCAGCCGCGATGCCTGGGCGTCGAGCCTGGCGGTGGCCATGAAGGCGTGCCGAATCGTGCCGACGCTCCGCACGGGCCGGCCGGCCTCGGCCACGAGCACCTCGATGTCGGCCGAGCGGTCGGGGTGGCTCCCGCCGATCCGGAGCAGCACGAAGGCGCGACTGTCGGAGCGCCAGCCGCGGCCGGCCACGCGCGCCGGCCGGCCGGCCGGCAGCTCACCGAGATCCTCCTCGACCCCGGTGTCGAGGCGTACCGCACGTACCAGGTCTCCACCTGCGACATGCGCGTGATAGCCCAGCCGGCTCCCGTCCGGCGAGACGTAGAGACCGCGCAGCGTGGCCTCGGCCGGTCCTTCGACGACGGTCGTGACGGCTGCGGTCGCCGTGTCGTAGCGGCGAATCACTTCCGGCGTCCCGCGCTCGACGAAGAACAGGGCATCGGCCGCCGGGCTCCAGGCCATGTTCTCTTCGGCCCAGTCGAGGGGCGGGAACCCCGAGAGCAGGCTGAGGGGCGCCGCCTCCGACACGCGCGCGCGCTCGTCGGTCCTGAGGTGTCGCATCTGAATCGCCATGGCCTGCGGCGCCGCCCCGCGCTCGAGGTACGCGAGCCGCTCACCGTCGGGCGAGAGCCGGGGCGCGAAGCCGTCGGTGATGAGCCGCAGGTCGCTCGGCTGGCCGCGCGCGTCGATCCGGCCGACGAACAGCGTCGCGTCGAGCAGCGAGTGCCCCGCCGTCGGGCTGGGCTGGCTGCGCTGGAACGCAATCGTCTGCCGGTCGGCCGAGAGCGACGGCGCGAAGTCTCCGAGCGCGTCGGTCGTGAGCTGGCGCCCGGTCGAGTCCGACGACCACGCCCAGAGCTTCGCTTCCGACGTCTCGCGCCCGTAGCTCAGCACGCGACCGTCGAGCGAGCTGCCGCCGGGCGTGTCGAACCCGAGACCCGAGGTGAGCGGCCGCGACCTCCCGCTCGAAAGCGACACCTCCCAGAGCCCAATGGGGCCGCCGCGGTTCGACTGGTAGACCACGGCGTCGGTGCCCCGGAAGATCGGCTGCCGTTCGAAGAACTCGTCCTCGGTGAGCTGCCGGGCCTCGCCACCGTCGATGTTGGCGATCCAGAGGTCTTCCTGCTGGTTGGACGACAGCACGTAGACGACCGCGGTGCCGTCTGGCGAGACGTCGGCGAATCGCAGCGTGCCGGTGAGGCCCCAGCCGGCGCTCACGTCCTCGAGGGCTTCCGAGTCGAGGTTCAGCCGGCTGAGCGTCGACCCGATGCGCAGGTAGATGTCCCGGCCCACCCACCGGACGAGCTGGACCTGCACGGCCTGCCGCGGGATCGACAGCCGCCGCCGCGCCGGGCCGCCGAAGGGCGGCACGATGTGAATGGCCGGATCGGACACCTGATCGATGAGGCAGGCGATCTCGGATCCGTCCGGCGACCAGACGTGGGAGTCGGGCCGGCCCTCGGCGAGCGATACGGGAATCGCATCGCCGCCCGAGGACGGCTGCACGAAGAGCTGATTGCGATCGCCTTCCATCGAGAAGAACGACACCCAGGCGCCGTCGGGCGAGACGCGGCTGCCCGACTCGAGCGCGCCGAGCATGACGAACGGCCGCGACCGGTCGAGCACGTCCACCGGGGTCGGCTCCGGCCAGGCGAGCCACCCGAGCACCGCGAGGACGACGACGACGCCGGCTCCTGCGAGGATGCGACCGCGAGCACGCGCGCGGACCTCGCGCGCCGTCGGCAGCGAGCGCCCGGCCGACGAGATCGCGGCGGCAATGCCACGCAGCCCGTCGAGGACCACATCGGCCGACTCGGGACGCTTGGCCGGCGTCTTCCGCAGGCACTGATGCACCAGCCGCGCGAGGTCGAGCGGTACGTCCGGCGCGAGCCGATCCATCGGTCGCGGCTCGTCCGACAGCAGGTGACGCACGTAGTCGTAGCCCGATACACCGGCAAACGGCAGCCGGTTCGTGACGCACTCGAAGAGTATGACGCCAAGCGAAAACAGGTCGGCACGCGCCGTGACGGGCGCGCCCATGGCCTGCTCGGGCGCCATGTACTGCGGCGTGCCCGCGTAATCGCTCCCGCCTGACGGCGACGTGCGCGTACGCTCGGCCGGCGGCGCGATGACATCGGGTTGCGCCAGACCAAAATCGAGGAGCTTCACGTGACCGTCTGGCGCCACCATCACGTTCGACGGCTTGATGTCGCGGTGCACGAGCCCGCGCCGATGCGCGTTGGCCAGCCCCTCGGCGATCTCGCTGCCAATGGCCAGCACCCGCCCGAGCGGCAACGGCCCGCGCCGCATGATGGCGGCCAGCGTCTCGCCTTCGACGAACTCCATCACCAGGTACAGGTTGCCGCCGTCCTCGACGAGCTCGTAGACCTTGCAGATGTACGGATGATCGAGCGATGCGGCCGCGAGCGCCTCGGCCTTGAGGCGGCCGCCGCCGTCGGCCAGCCGATGGTCGTGAATCGCCTTGATGGCGACGAGCCGGTTCAGGCGGGTATCGCGGGCCCGATAGACGATGCCCATGCCGCCCGTGCCGATGCGGGCTTCGACCTCGTAGCGGCCGCCAATCGGTCCGGGGAGTCGATCCGATGACTGAGCCATGCGCGGATCAGGAAGTGTGCCACGAAATGGCCCCGGAGAGCGGCACAGGAGGGGGACGGGTCTCGCTTGCGCGAGCAAGACCCGTCCCCCTCCTGTGCAAATCGAAGACGACTCTAGCGCCGGCGTCCGCCGCCCGCCCGCGCGCCGCCGTAGCTGCCAGCGCCGGCCCGCGTGGCGCCGCTACTCTGCCAGCTGCTGCGGTTGGCCGTGCGCTGGTTGCCCTGCGCGCGCGCGGCGTAGTCGCGCTCGAGTTGCTGGGTGGCACTTGAAGTGGTCCGCCCCATTTCGGTCGTCGCCGGCCGCTGGCCGGTCTGCGTCGCGGCCTGTCCGGCGCGCCCGGTTTGCGCGGCCGTCTGGCCGGCACGGCCGGTCTGGGCAGCCGCCTGACCTCCCTCGACGGAGCTCCACCCGCTGCCGCTGTTCTGCTCCCAGCCTCCGCTGTCGGAACGGCGATAGACGTTGCCGTCCTTGCCGGCGTAGACGTCTCCGCTGCCGGTGCGGGCGATCGCGCCCGACTCGCCGCCGGGTCCGGTGCGCGCGACCGCGCCGCCGCCCTCACCGGTTCGCACCGCTCCGGTCGTCGTGCCCGTCCGATAGTTCTGGACGTGCGCGCTCTGCGCCCAGCTGTCGCCGCGCTGCACGTAGCTGCTGCCCCAGTTGCCGTACACGTTCGCGCCCTGGCGCGTCTGCGCGTAGGTGCCGGTGCGCGGGTTGTAGGCCTGCGCCGCGCCCGCGGCCCCGTACGGACCGTAGGCGGCTGCGCCGCGCGCGTACGTTCCGGTCCGCGGGTTGTAGGCCGCCGCCATCCCCGCGCCCCCGTACGGACCGTAGGCCGCGACGCCCCGTCCGTAGGCACCCGAGTAAGGGTTGTACCAGGCGCCGAATCCGTAGGTCGGCATGTACGGGTGATAGATCGGATAGTAGCCGCCGTAGCGCACGTACGGCGGGTAGTACCAGCCGCTGCCCCACACCGCGCAGCCCCAGCCGATCATCAGGCCCGTGTAGGCCGCCACGTACGCAAACGTCACCCACTCGTCGTTGCTGTTGTCCTCGACCACGGTGACGTAGGTCACGTGATGGACGGATGAGCTGGTGGGAATCGAATAGATCTCCTGCGGGATGGTCGAGGCCACTTCCCACGGGCCGGTGGCCGCACGCGACATGAACCACACGCCCTGGAAGCACATGTAATAGAGGTCGCCGAACTTGACGATGTCCTTGTCGGTGTTGACGGCCTGCGCAACGCCCTTGCTGCCCTCGATGGGTTTGAACTCCGGCGTGCCCTGATAGGTCACCTCGGGCGCTTTGAGTTCCTTCTTGTTCACGCGCGCGGTTCTCGGCACGCTCGCGAGCAGCACCGCTTCAGTCGCCTGTTCGGTGCCGGGCACCGATGCCAGCACGCGCGAGCGCGGGTGCTCGAGCGGGATCGACTTGAAGTCGTCGGGCAGGGCTGGTGTCGCGAAGGTCCACGGGCCGTCGAGGCTCGCGGCCTTGAACCAGCGGCCGGCGACCAGATAGTAGAAGTCCCCGGTTCGTCCCATGCGGAAGAGATCGGCCTCGGTGTTGCTGACCCAGAGCAGCGTCGCCGAGCCTTCGACGGCCTCGTATTCCGGCTGTCCCTCGAGCGCGATGAGCTCGGCGGGTTTCGTACTCACGAACACCTTCGGCGTGTCCCTCGCGCTGAGCTTCCTGCCGGGCACCGCGGCTTTGACGTCCTTCCAGTTGTCGTCGGCCGGGAGCTTCGAGAAGCTCTCGGGCAGCGTGTCGACGGCCGTCCACGGCCCCGCGAGCGCGGTGGCCTGCATCCACGACTGGTCGGAGCGCAGGTAGAGCGTCTTCGTCGGCGTGTGCTCGAACAGGTCCCAGTTCGTGTTGACCGCGAACTTGAGATCCACGTTCTGGATCGGGCTCCAGATCGGATCCCCGTCGAGGTTCACGAGAACGGCGGGCGTCGTCGAACTGAAGAGCATCGGCGGATCGGCCTTGATGCCCTCGACGTTCTTCACGTTCAGCGGGCTCTTGGCCGCGTACGCGGTCAGACGGTCCAGGTCGAGCACGCGCTGGTTCGGCGGCAGGGCCTGCACGTCGGCGACGAGCGCCTTCACCTGGGCTGGCGACAGCGTCTTGAAGTTGTACTCGGTGATCTCGAGGTCCATGCGCACGACGCGGTCGTCGAGCGCCACCGTGGTATCGGCTTCGATCTTGATCGTGCCCAGCGCCGGCTCGGTCGCGCCCGTGGGAACGAACGACACGGCCGACCAGCCGACGATGTGACGCTGGTCGACCCAGCTTTCGACCTGCGGCTGATAGAGCGTCGCCGTCCCGCTCGTGAGCGTGACGGTGCGCGGCCAGCCGAGGTCGGCGTTCGTACCCGGTGGCGGGACCGCGGCGGCCGGCTGCGGCGTCTGCGCGACGAGAATTGTGCCCGGCGGAATCGCCAGGGTCAGCGAGAGGACGCCGGCAATCCAGGGCGAACGATGAGCATGCATGGTCATGGCGATGTGTCCTACCTCACCTCAATTGTACGGGGTTTGCCGGCGGAGAATACGGGGACCCGAGGGCCGGCTCGTCGCGGGCTCAGAACTCGACGAAACCGTGCTTGATCGCGAAGTGAATCGCTCCGCGTTGGTGTGGATGTGTCGCTTCGCCAGGGCCGCGCTCGTCGGGTTGGCGCGCCACGGCCCAGGTTGGCGCGAGCCAGGACATGCCGCCAGGGTCTGAGACGGGGCGGGCCGACGCCCGCCCCGCACACACCTGCAGCCCCGGGTTCTAGCCGCCGAACTTGATGGCGATGCCGCCCGAGACTTCGAACTGGTGCGAGTACTTCGAGTCGCCGACCACGTAGCAGCCCCACCAGGGGTCGCACCACCAGCCCTCGGCCTCCGACGTGATGTAGGTCGGCGTCCAGCGCACACCCGCCTTGAAGCCGACGTTCCGGCTCTGTCCGGCGTAGAACTTCACGCCGGCGCCCCAGGTCGTACTGAATCTGGTCGTCGACTGGGTGCTCCGGGCCTGGCCGAGCGAGGTGAAGTCCACGCTGCCGTAGTTGGTGGCCCCGAACCCGATCATGACGTAGGGACGCACGGCCGCGTCGAACTCGCCGAGGTTGTAGGCGAAGTAGCCGTGGTAGTTGTCCACGTTCATGTCGCCAACGGTCGTCGTGGCCGTGCCGCGCAGTTGCAGCTCCGACATCTGCCGGCCCCACTGGAAGCCGAACTCGCCGCCGTTGCGCGCGATGTACCCGGCCGAGAAGGTGAACGACATCCCGTCGGTGGGTTCGATCCGGTTGTAGATGTTTCCGTCGGGAGCCGCGACGCCATCGCCGGAAATGCCGTTGCTCACGGTCCAGCCGATGTTGCCGGTAATTTCAATCTGCGCCTGTGCGGGCGTCGCCACCGCGACCATCAGACCCGCTGCTACGAGAATCCTCGACGCCATGTGAATCCTTCCCTTTCCCGCCGGGCATGCCCCGGCCGCCTTGCCGTCCGTGCGTGAGCGTGTCTGAACCACGCGCGTCGGCGCACCTGCGACGGTGCGCCGACGGGCGTGGGTATGGGTCCTACCTGCCCGCGCCGGCCGCCAGCGGATTGCCGCCGAGGGCGTTCGAAATGTCCGCAATCGCCCGCTGCGCGCGCACGCTGTTGCCCGCGTCATCGAGCGGCGGCGAGATCACGGCGATGCCGAACTTGCCGGGAGAGACGGCGATGATGCCGCCGCCCACGCCGCTCTTGGCCGGGAGGCCCGTGCGGAACAGCCACTTGCCCGAGTCATCGTAGAGGCCGGCCGTCGCCATCACCGCCAGCACCTTCGGCGTGAGATCGCTCTTGAGCACCTGCTTGCCCGTTACCGGGTTCTTCCCGCCGGCCGCCAGCGTGCTCGCCATCATCGCCAGGTCTCGTGCATTCACGCTCACCGAGCACTGCTCGGTGTAGATGTCGGTCGCGCGCTGCGGGTTGTCCTTGATGTAGCCGTACGCGTACATCAGCGCGCCGATGGCCTGGTTGCGCTGGTTGGTATCCGACTCCGACTTGAAGACTTCCTGGTTGACCGAGAGCGGCCGGCCGGCGAAGTCGGAATAGAAGCTCAGGATGCTCTTCCAGATCGCGTCGCGGTTGGCGCCCTTGACCATGCTGGTCGAGGCAATCGCGCCTGGATTGACAAGCGCGTTCATCTCGGGCCCACCCAGGAGCTTTTCCGACATCTCGATCGAGACGATCGAGTTGAAGCGCATGCCGGTCGCGTCGGCGCCGATGGTGTTGAGGATTGCGTCGGCGCCCGACTCCTCCATCACCTTGGCCATGGTGAAGACCTTGGAGATCGACTGAATCGACACTTCGGACTTGATGTCACCCGCGGTGTAGACCTTGCCGTCCACGGTCACGAGCGCGATGCCGTAGATCTTCGAGTCCACCTTGGCGAGCGCCGGAATGTAGTCGGCGTTCTTGCCTTCCTGCAGGTTCTGGTACTTGGCGTACGCGGCGTCGATCGCCTTCTGGATGTCGGCCGCGGCCGGCGCCTGCGCGGACATGGTCGGCGTCGTCGCTACGAGCAGACCGGCCGCCAGGGCCCCGGCGATGAGGGATACGCGAATACTGCGTCGAATCATGACTAGCCTCCAAGCTTCCACGAAAAGTTGTACTTGAACGAGAACTGCACCTTGGCGCCGTCGCTCGTGAACCCGTCCGAGAAGTTCTCCCGCCGCCCCCACTGGACCTCGCCGCCCAGCATCACGTTGGGTACCGGGTAGTAGAGCAGGTTGCCCAGCATGTAGTGCCCCCGGTGATACGCGTCGGGCGCCTGGCCTTCGCTGTTGTCGATGTCGGTCATCGAATAGCCGAACGTGCTCGAGTACTTCTCGCTCCACGTGTGGTCGACGAAGGCCACCAGTCCGACGATCGGCAGCGGTTTGCCGAGGATCGGCGTCACGGGGTTCGAGAAGTTGTTGACGATGCCGATGTCCACCGGCGCGTCGTTCATGTAGTTCTGGACGCCTTCGCCGACCACGAGCTGCAGCCGGATCGTGTCGTTCGCGCCGGCCTTGAGGTTCGAGCTGAAGTTGAGCCCCCAGCCAGTCGCATCCCCCGACAGATCGAACTCGTCGTCGAGCAGGTCGTCCCACTTGATGACCCGGACGATGCCGCCGACCCGGAGGTAGCCCCAGTCCTGCGAGTACTTGTAGGAGCCGGAGATGTCAGGCACCGGGAAGCGCGCGCCGATGTTCTGGAGCTCCACACGGTCCGAGTACACGCCCTGGTCGCCGCTCGCGCCGGGGCGCTCGACGGCGATCACCAGATTGTGCTCGGCGCTGTTGACGGCAATCCACCGAAGCTGCACGTTCCGGAAGAACACCATCCCCGTGGGTCCCCAGTACTCGAGCGAGTTCGGGAACACGTCCGGATCCATGAACGGGCTCCAGTACTGACCGGCGCCGAACTGACCAACCTCGCCGTAGGCATGGCGCAGGCGGAAGGTCGTCTGGCCCTCGTCGACGCCCGTGCCGAAGAGCTCGAACTCGAACGTGGTCTTCAGATCGCCGAGCGCCGTCGGTGTCGTCGAGCGCACGCCCAGGCGACTCTGCCGGACGCCGGCGAACGTGTTGTGGTCCTTGCCGAACTGGCCGTCGAAGGACGGCAGCCTGCTGATGCGCAGCGTGTCGGACCAGTTCGGGTTGATGGTCTTGAAGTTGTGGCCGATGTCGAGCATTGCGAAGCCATAGACCTCGAAGCTCGGCGCCGTGGCGGATGCGGCCTGCGCGCCCGCCGCGGTCGTCGTCGTGGCGGCCGTGTTGAGGCTCGCGCCGGTGGCTCTGACCGTCCTGCCGTCCTGGGCAACGGCGTTCGAGGCCGTCCCAAGCGCCAGCAGCGCGGCCAGTGCCAGGATCGAGCCGGCTCGCCGGCTCGCGTGTCGTCGTCTCATCTGCTGTCTCCTCTGCTCACGAATTCACCTACCGCGCGTTGGCCCGTTCCCACGCGCGAACCCTGCCGGCGGCCTTCGTCGAAAATCCGCTCGTAGTTCCCTTTGCGCACCTTGAGGCTCGCCTCCGGCGTCAGCCGGCTCCACACGGGCGCCCACATGTCGAAGACGGCGTAGTACGGGCCGGGACCCGAGGGGGCGACGGTGTCGGTGCCGAACAGAAACCGGTCCGGGTACCGGTTGAGAATGGTCGCCACGCGTTCGATCGACTCGGGCGACGCCACGGCGTACTTGGCGACTTCGTCCCAGGAGATGTCGAACATCACGTGGCTGAGGGCCGGGTCGGTCAGCATCGTCTCGACCAGCGCCATCTGGGTCGGCGACCGCTCGGCCGACTGGGCCGACACCTGCACGGGATGGACGATGCGGCCCAGGCCGACGTGGGCCCAGATGATCGTCGTCTTCGGGTGCCGCTTGAAGAGCGCCTTGGCCTGCGCCAGGTAGACCGGCTCGGCGTCCGTCTTCGCGAACGGCATGTCGATGTCGTTGTGAAGAATGACGACCAGACCAGACTCGGCGGCGAAGTCGAGGATGCGATCGAGGGCCGGGTTGACCAGGCTCGCGGTCTCGCCGGCGATCTTGGCCGAGACGAACTCCTTGTGGATGCTGAACTCGCCGATGCCCGAGAAGACGCCCGGGAAGGTTCGGAGCACACGGCGGATGTGGTCCACGCCGTACATGTCAGCCGGGTTGAAGCCGGTGATCATCGGGTCGAACCGAGCCTGCTGTTCGGGGGCCAGCGACCGGTATTGCGTCGCGATCCAGGCGTCGGTGAACGAGTAGTAGTAGAGCGGCGCGTCGCTATGCAGGTAGTAGGTCGGCGCGAAGTCGCCCGAGTTTCCGTGCGACCACTGCTGCTGGAGCGGGATGCCGAAGAGCGTGGACCGGCCGACGCGGTTCCCCATGATCTCGAGAAACTGCCGTGCGTCGATCCCCTGCTGGATGTAGTTCGTCAGGTGGAAGTGCGAATCGTAGAACTCGTTGGCGGCTGCGGCGGCCGGCTGCGCACCGGCCTGCGGCTCGATGCTCGTGACCGACGGGCCCTGGCCGGAAAGCGCCGCCACGGCGAGCCCGACGCCCACGAAGACCAGAACGATGTGTCGCGCTTTCATGATGGAACCTCGAAACTCAGAAGAACACCGAGAACGCGGTCGAGAAGGACGTGCCGGTCAGGCCGCCGATGTAGTAGCCGAAGGCGCTGCTGACCGGCGAGTGGTTCACGTCGATCCACTGGACGTTGAGCTTGTGGTTGCGCGTGTTGGTCGGGTAGAAGTTCATGCCGACGAGGTACTCGGAGCTGTTGCTGAAGCCCGCACGCTTGTCGCCGAAGATCTGAGACGTCGCGCCGTAGAGCTCGAGCTTCTTCGGCACGGGATAGAAGGCTGCCTGCACGTAGAATCCCGTGTCGTGAATGCTCGCGACCGGCAGCGGCCCATCGGCTGCGAAGTCGTCGAGCCAGCGGTTGTAGATTTCCGTCTGCAGAAAGATGCCGCGATATTTCATCCCGGCGTCGAACGAGAGAATCCGGTACATCGCCCGATCCACCGTGACGCCCGAGGCCAGAGCGCCCGTGTCGAACACGTTGACGCTGTCGGCCAGCCGGAGCGTGGTGTTTTCAGGGGCCCCGCTCGTCGAACTGGTGAACCGTTGCTCGGGGCTCCAGGTCGACGAAAAGCCGAACCGGGTCGCGACCTTCTCGTGCATCTCCCAGTCGCCGTAGGCCCCACGAGGTCCGAACTCCTTCGTGGTGGGCATCCACCACACGGACGCGCCGCCGCCAAACGTCCGATCGAGCTGGCTCGACTTCACGCCGAGCGCGCTGTTGGCGGTGCCGAGCATGGCGTTGTACCAGAGGCCCGGCGTGACCTCGCCCTGGGCCCAGACACCGGATCCGAAAAAGGGGCGGAAGAACTCGTCAGCCATCACCCGGTCGTTGCCGAGCCAGTAGGGGTGCGAGCCCTGGAGGGATCGGGTGCCCGGGTTCCCGTTGAGACCGCCGTAGAGGCTGAACTTCCGGCCGAACTGGTAGCCGAGATTGGCAAAGAGCGCGCGCTGGTCGGTGGAATTCACCGTCCACAGCGTGAGCGCGTAGATCAACTTCGGAGTCCCGACCCAGCCCTTGAAGAACACCATGACCCGGTGCGGGTAGATGTCGTTGCGGCCATCGACGGGCCGTTCATTCCCGAGGTGATCGGTGAACGTCTGCTCTCCGGGGAACTGGTTCAGGTAGCGGAGCAGGCCGTACGCGCTGATGGAGAGCTCTCCGGCACTGTTCCGTCCCACGAGAAACCCGTTGCCCGGATCGAACTCTCCCCAGGTCTCGATTCGCTCGGGCGTCCTGGCCTGAGGCGCCGCCCCCGGTGCGGGATCGGGCGCCCCGGCCCCCAGCACGAACTCTCCCCCGCACCCGTCGGCCACCCACACGCCCGTGTCGTCGTAGCCCCAGGTCTTGCCGAGCAGACAGGCCGCAGGGCCGGTCGCCTTGACGAGTGCCACGCCAGCCGACGTGTCGGCCGGGCACACCTGCCGGCCGCCCGGCTGCGACTCGCATACCAGGGGCGCAGGCGGCGCCGGGGTCTGCGCCAGGACCATCGTCGGCCCAGACAGCCCGAGCGCTGCGGCCAGAATGGTCAACCGAACCGTCTCTCGCAACTCAATCTCCACGGTCGTCCCTTCTCTCCACCAGGGTTGCACTGGCTACTGCGGCGGCGCGCCGCGGTGGGCGCCGACGTACTCCAGGCCGTGTGTTTCCGACACCATGCGAAGCTCCAGGCATGGCGCTTCGGCGCTCGTTTCCATGAGGGCCAGCAGTTGGCGGAACCGCTCGGATTTCAGCTCCTCGTCGAGCGCCTCGGCGCTCTCCCAGTCCTCGCAGTACCAGTAGGCGTTCGCCCGATCCACATCGGCCGCGATATGCGCCCTGGTGCAACCCCCTGGCCGCCGGCTGTGCCGCATCAGCAGATGGAGGGCCTCGATCAGTTCATGCGCTCGGCCCGAAGCCGCCGTCATCTGGACCGTCAGTTGCACCATCAGACTCACCTCACGCCGGCACGCCAGTACCCAGTCAGCAATCTCTATCGCACAGGCGATGCCAGACGCGCCCCCGCCTGGCCGGCGCGTCTAACACCCTACTGGTCAGTTGTTTGGATAGTGTGACGCGGCCGCCACAGCCAGATGACCAGGCGTCGCAACCTCCACTGAAATGGAGATTCTCCACTGGGAGGGGCCGGCTTCAGCCGAGCCCACCGCTGGGCGGGCTGAAGCCCGCCCCTCCGACACTTTGTCAACACAAGGGGCTGCCCGGGGTTAGGCCTGAGCCCGCGCGCCCGGCCGACGGATCCCCAGTCTGGCCATGCGGGCCTCGAGCGTGGTTGGCTTGAGGCCGAGCTTGGCGGCCGCCGCGTCCTGGCCGCGGATTCGCCAGCCGGTTTCCTCGAGCACCCGCAGGATGTGCTCGCGCTCCAGCTCACGGAGGTCGCGCGACCCGGCGCGGGCGTCCCTTTCGCGGGGCGCTGCGGCGGCGCCGTGCGGCGGGGCGACGGTCAGGATCGGGCCGGGCGAGAGGATCATGGCGCGCTCGAGCAGGTTGCGCAGTTCCCGGACGTTGCCGGGCCAGTCGCAGGTGGTCAGCGCCTCGAGGCTGGCACCGTCGATCTCAACGAACCGCTTGCGCATCACGTCGCTGAGTTCCTGAACGAGCGCGTGGGCCAGCGCCGGGATGTCCTCCCGGCGCTCGCGCAACGGTGGCACCGTGATGGGAAACACGTTGAGCCGGTAATAGAGGTCGCTCCGGAACGTGCC
This sequence comes from uncultured Acidobacteriota bacterium, assembly GCA_963752045.1. GTDB lineage: Bacteria > Acidobacteriota > Vicinamibacteria > Vicinamibacterales > SCN-69-37 > DATKDF01. Next base: position 155,381 of record CAVVWN010000012.1, read on the forward strand.
AGCCCGAACGGCCGCATCGAGGTCTCGGTTGGATGCGGCAATGATGCGCACGTCGATCGCGATGGACGCGGGATTGCCGAGCCGCTCGATCGTCCGTTCCTGCAGGACACGGAGCAGCTTGACCTGCACGTCGAGCGGCAGATCGCCAATTTCGTCGAGGAAGAGCGTCGATCCGTTGGCCAGCTCGAAGCGTCCGATCTGTTTCGACAGCGCTCCGGTATAGGCGCCCTTCTCCCGGCCGAAGAGCTCGCTTTCGATGAGCGCGGCCGGAATCGCCGAACAGTTCACGCGTACCATGGCGCGCGCCCGGCGTGGACTGGCCTCGTGGATGTGGGCGGCGAACCGTTCCTTGCCGGTGCCCGTTTCCCCGATGAGCAGCACCGTCGACGTCGTCGCGGCAACCTGCCCGGCCAGATTGAGCGCGTGGGCGATGGCTGGACTCCGGCCCGTCACCAGCTCGCTGTCATTTGCGGGAAGGACCTGCCGGCGCAGGTAGATGTTCTCGCGCTCGAGCCGGTCGCGCAGGCGTTTGACATCCTCGTGGGCCGCCTGGAGGGCCTCCTCCCTCTCCCGCGACTCGGTAATGTCGAGGGCCGCGCCGACGAGCGTCACGGCGTCATCGGTGGCCACGTCGCCCACGACCCGGCGCCAGGTGTGCCGCAGCCAGATCGGTCCGCGGGCGGGGTGTTCGTAGCGGTACTCCGCCGTCGCCCGCTCGATCTCTCCGGCGAGCACTCGACGACGCAGTTCAAGGACACTGGCACGACTGGTCTCGTCGATTCGCGACAGCCACGAATCGGGCAAGCGGTCCTCCTCGTCGGGACCGAGGCCGAACAGGTCGCGCATGCGAGCGTCGAGAAAGGGCGGGGCGTCGAGGGCGCGCCACTCTGCGAATCCCAGCTCGGCAGCGTCAAACGCGGCGGCCAGGCGCGCCGCGTGCTCGCGCAGGCGGGCTTCGCCCTCACGGACGGCGTCGAACGCCCGCTGGCGCGCCAACGCGGTGGCCATCAAGCTGCCCAGCACCCGGAGGCGGGGCACGTACTCCACCGGCCAGTCGCGCTCCTCGAACACGGCGTGGAGCACAATCAAATGGCTGACCTCGGCGCTCGTGGAGATCGGAACCGAAGAGCGTCGAGCGCGTCCCCATGGCTAAGGCGTTCTCGCGATCCAGGGCGGCCTCCAGCGGCATGTCGGCCACGCGCGGCACCACCGAGGGCTGGGCTTCGACGACGACTGTCTGGTATTGCCAGGGAAACATCGTGGCGAGATTGAGGCTGCCGGACACGACCGACACGCCGCTGGCATAGGAAGCGAAGGAGACGTTGACCGTGTGCCTGTCGGGACTGACGGTCAAGAGCGCGCAGCGGTCAGTCTTGAAGAAGGTGCGGACCCGGGTCAGCGCGCCGTCAATCGCGGTCGTCACCTCGTCTGCGGACGCCGCCATGAGCAGGGCCGACGTGTCCGAAATCAGGGACTCGAACGCCAGGCGACCTTCGAGCTGCTCGTCAGTTCTGGCGTCCGGACTGTCCGAGGCAGCCACAGTCCCGATGGTACCCGACGAATGTCAGGCGTTCCGGCCACATTCCATCATGATGGAGAATCCCCAACGGGTGCGCCGAGGCAAACGCCGGACGACCGAACCCAGCCCCTCCGGGCCGCGCCACTCAGAAGTTGAGCATGAAGCTGCTGTAGAACACGGGGCCGTTGCCGCCCACGAGCGACGGCAGCGACAGGGCCCCGACAGGCGACTGCCGGAGCAGGAGGAGCTCGGCGTTCCAGCGGACGATCTCGTTCTTCCACGGGTACCAGTTGACGCCGAACCGCGCGTCCCAGGGATCCCCGTACTCGCCGAAGATCCGCGAGCCGGTGACGTAGGCCTGCACGGTCTTCGGCACGACCATGGCCGAGCCCTGGAGCTGGAAGCCCTGGTCGAAGAGCTCGCCGAACGGAAGCTGGTCGGTGCCGGGACCACGAAAATCCGTCACCCACCGCCAGAAGAGTTCGCCTTCGAGCGCCAGGCCGCGGTACTTGACGCCGGCATCGACCGCCGTCATCCGCAGGAAGGCATCGGTGATGCTGATGTCGTCGCCAAAGAGCCGCGGCGTGAAGATGACGTTGCCGTCCGAAAGCCGGATCTGCGAGTTCTCGATGCCCTCGGTGTCGGGCTGGCTCTGCCGGTTCTCGTCGCTCCGCGTGTAGTGCACGCCGATGCGCAGCGCCGGTTCGGCGTGCGCGTCGAATATCATCCGAAGCTGCGACCGTAGTCGCCGACAGGCTGCCAGACGAGCGACGCCGACACGGCGTCGAGGCCGCTGTCGAGCTGACCGGCATCCACGCCGAGCTGGCTCAGGTTGTTGCCGAGCATCACGGAGTAGTCTATACCGCCGGTGACCGACCCCTTCGCCCAGATCCCCCGCGGGTAGGACGGCCGGAAGAACTCGTCCGCTGGCCATGAGCCGGTTGTCGACCGAGAGCCACTGCGGGAGGTTGCCCTCGAGCGATTGCGTGCCGGGCATCGAGCCGATCCCGCCACCCACCGTCAGGTCTGTTGAACGTGTACTGCAGGTTGCCGCCCACGACCACCTGCGCGCCGAGCCCCTGACTCACGTTGGCGGTCCACACGTACCGAGGTACCTGCAGCCCGCCGGCTCATCATCCAGCCCAGGAACTGCAGGTTGACCTTCTGGAACTGGATGTCCTGCCTCGGGTTGATGGTCTTCACCGTGCCGAACGAGTTGGTGTACGACTCGTCGAGTCCCTGCTGGTTCAGGTAACGGACGTAGGTGAAGAGCTTCAGGTTGAGATTGCCGGGCCCCGGAATCGGCGCTGAGCTTGAAGCCGGTGGCTGGCGAGAGGATCGCGGACCCGCCGCAGGTGCCGGAGCTGGCTGGGAAGGCGTACAACGTGCCGGCGGCGGCGACGCACGCGCCGGCCGGGCAGACGGCCGGGGCGGTGGTCTGCGCGGGGAGTGGCTTGCGCCGCAGCCGGACGCGCGCCGGTGAACAGCCCGAGCGCCGCTGCAGCAACCCCGACATTCATGCGGAAACGGCTCATGATATCGATGCCCTCTTCTTGCCAGTGTCGCCGACAGAAACCGGCTCGAGCGGCTACTGCCCGCGGCCTCTGACGGCGGCCCTGGCGGCGTCGCGCCGCGCTCGCTCCTCCACGATCAGCCTGTAGGCGACGTAGTACTTGTAGATGTTGCTGACGTAGGTGACGGTCTCGCGGCCGATGCGCTCGGACGCGATCTGCTCCACGTTGCCGAACCAGACGTTCGGGTCGAGCCCGCGCTTCTCGGCTTCCCTCCGCAGCTGGCGGACCCGTCCCGGCCCGGCGTTGTAGGACGCGAAGGCGAACAGGCCCTTGTTCAGCGCGGTCCATCGGCTCGTCCTTGAAGTACTGGTCCATGATGCAAGCGCATGTACTTCACGCCGGCGTGGATGTTGGCCTCGAGTTCCTGATGTCGCCGACCTTCAGCTCCTTGCCCGTGGCCGGCATGACCTGCATGACGCCGATGGCGCCGACCCGGCTCTTCGCGTTCTGGTTGAGCCCCGACTCCTGGTAGCCCTGCGCCGCCATCAGCAGGTAGTCCATGCTGGTACTGGTCGCTGTACTTCCGGAACAGCTCGACCAGCGCCAGGAACTTCTTGCGCTCGGCCTCGGAGGTGGCGTTCTTCGCGTACTTCGTGCTCACCAGGTAGCGCTTCTCCATCATGTTGCCGAACGCCGTCCCGAGGCCGTACTTCGCCAGGAACGCGTTGAGGCTCGGCCGCGAGCAGCGGGCTGTTCTTGCGGATGGGCGACCGCGCAGGCTGGCACCGGTCCGCACGGTCACCGTGTCGTGGACGGTGAGGTTCGGAAGCACCTTCTTCCAGAACTCCGCCAGGTAGTCGTGCGACGACGACGGTCGGGATGAGGCCGGCGTTGACCATCTCGAGCAGGTCGTCGTCTTCGAGGTTCGCCGGCGACCTCCCGGATGACGACGGGCGGCTTGCCCTGCGCCTTCAGCCGCCCGTTGAGCGCGAGCAGGCTCTGGTCGATAGCTGCTGCCCTTGCGCGCGTAAGACGCTTCTGGCCCGACAAGATCGTCGACCGAGGCGATCGCCGGCGCGCCGGGGCCGGTCACCACGACTTCGCTGACGTTCGTGCGGGTGGGATTGGTGAAGTCCGACGAGCGCCTGCAGCTCGGGCGTGACGGTGACCTGGGCGATCACCAGGTCGACCTTGCCCTCGAGAAGCGCCGAGCCGCAAGTCGCGCGGCATCGGCATGAAGACCACGTTGATCGTCGCGTTGCCCGTTCTTGAGACCTCTTGTTCAGCTGGTCCTCGAAGGCCTTCCCGTACTCGTAGGCGACGCCGCGCTGCACGCCCTTGTCGACGAAGTAGAAGGTGCGGTTGTAGGTGACGCCGACGCGGATGAGCCGCCGCTCGACCATCTGGTCGAAGTCGCCGGTGAACGGCGCGGAGAGGTGGCCCGCACAGGTTCCGGCAACGCGCTTCGTACGCGGGCGGCGCGAGGGGCTCGTCCGGTTCGTCAGCCGGCGTCGTGGCGACGGTCTCCTCGGGAGGCTCGGCTGTGCCCCCGCACGCGCCCGTCGTGAACGACACACCCGCGATTACGGTC
>CAVVWN010000013.1:0-65000 GCA_963752045.1 uncultured Acidobacteriota bacterium
ACTTCGTCCGATTGTGTTCGGACTGGCCGCTCTGGCAGCCGTTCTGATGGCCCCGGTGTCTGCACAGCAGGCTGCGGATACGGTCTATTTTGGCGGCGACATACTGACGATGGAAGGCAAGGAGCCACGCTATGTCGAGGCGCTCGCGGTAAAGGACGGCAAGATCACGTTCGCCGGAGCGATTTCCGACTCAGGTCGCTGGAAGGGGCCGCACACACAGGAGGTCAACCTCGCCGGTCAGACACTCTTGCCCGGCTTCGTCGATGGCCACAGCCACATCTTCCTGCATGTTGAGGGCCAGGATTGGGCCGATCTCTCATCTGCTCCTATAGGCACGACCAACAACTTCGACGACATCATTCGGGCGTTGAAGGACAAACAGAAGGAACTCGGCGCAGCTGAAACAGAGTGGTTGATAGGCTCAGGCTACGATGAGTCGCTGCTCAATGAGAAGCGCCACCCAGCAGCCGCCGATCTCGACAAGGCATTTCCCGACACGCCGGTGATATTGATGCATGTATCCGGCCACATCTTCATCGTGAACTCGGCCGGCCTGAAGGCCAAGGGCATCAACGCCGATACACCCGACCCTTCGGGCGGCGTGATCGTACGGCTGCCCAACAGTCGTGAGCCCAGCGGCGAGGTACAGGAGAACGCTCGCTTTCCGTTTCTTGACGTCATGATCAAGGATCGGTCAATCGACGAATCTGCGCACAAGCTGGCGAGATCTCTTGCACATTACGCCCGATACGGGGTGACGACGGTTCAAGAGGGCGCATTGCAGGAATCGCAGCTGGCAGTCGCTCGCGCAGTGGCAGAGCGTGGCGATATGAGCCTGGATCTTGTGGGTCTGGTTTTCCAACCCCTGGCCGAGAAGATGATTGCGGAGAACCGCACCCAGTGGGGTGTTTACGAAAAAGGCGTCAAGCTGGCAGGAATCAAGATTACCCTGGACGGCTCACCGCAAGGCAAGACCGCTTACCTCAGCAAGCCCTTTCTAACGCCGGTGCCTCACTGCGACGGGGATTGCCGCGGTGTTTCAGCACTGACCGCGGAGCAGGTCAAAGAGCTGATGCTGCTCAGCTACCAGAACAACGTGCAGGTGTACGCTCACTGCAATGGTGACGCCGCGATCGATCTGATGCTGGCGGGTCATGAATATGCCCTCGATCAGATGAAGGAAGACCCACAAGCACAGGATCGCCGCACAGTCATCGTTCATTCCCAAGTCATGCGTCCCGATCAGCTTGATGCGTACGCAACGTACCGGATCGTTCCCTCTTTTTTCACCAACCACACGTACTTTTGGGGAGACGCGCATCGCGCCAACTTGGGAGAGGAACGCGGGTCCTTCATTAGTCCCATGCGCTCGGCAATTGACAAGGGTATCCGCGCGGCCAACCACACTGATTACAGTGTGACGCCGGTCAACCAGATGTTCGTCGTCTGGTCCGCAGTGAATCGCATAACACGCACGGGTCGCGTGCTCGGTCCGCAAGAACGCATCACGCCCTATGAGGCACTGCAGGCGATCACCATCAATGGTGCGTACATGTACTTCGAAGAAGACAGCAAGGGTTCACTCGAACCGGGAAAGGTTGCCGATCTCGTAATTCTTGACCACAACCCGCTCAAGGTGGATCCACTGGCCATCAAGGACATCACGGTGATGGAGACTGTCAAGGCAGGGAAGCCTGTATTCACGCTTAACACGCCTTGATGAGTACACGGCCTACGCCGCCCTTCTGGTCCGTCAGGACATTGGGTGTCACATGATCCCACGCGCTTCTCAGCGTCACGCTGGTCATTGAAGGTCATCGGATCGACAAGCACCGCAAGCAAGACCAGGGAAGGGACATTGACCATGACACGGAAAGTGAAGTTCATCGCCGCCGCAGCGCTCGTCTGCGGGCTCATGACGGGCGCGTATATCGCCGCCGCGCAGATCGCCGCTGTCGAAGACTACGACGTCGTCATTCTCAACGGGCGGGTTATGGACCCGGAAACCACCTTTGATGGCGTGCGTAATGTTGGGATAAAGGACGGGACGATTGTTGCCATCCAGATCCGTTCACTCGCAAGGTCACTTTGCGCGATGGCTTGACCACTCAGATGGACTTCGAAGCAGGCGCCGGTGATATCGCTAAATCGTATGCGGATCACGAGGGAAACACCCAGGCCAAGAACTAACGCTGAAATCCGCAGCGCCGCTCGTCACGCACTTTCAACATCGAATAGGACATTCCCGAAACGAGTCTCCCAGAAGGAGCAGTGACAAATGAAAGATCGTCATGTCAAGGAAGGACAATCCGTTGGGGCCGCGATCCAACAGATGTCGTCGGGGCTTGCCGGGCGCATAGGATTCGCGGCGCAGGAAATCGGCGGCGACGAGGTCATCTCGTTCAATGGCGATGACACCTTCGCCATGGCCAGCACCTACAAGGTGGCGATCGCCACGAAAGTGATGGATCTCGTAGACAAGGGGGAACTCAGTCTCGACCAAATGGTCGACGTCCCGCACGACATTTCTGTACTCTTCACGACATGCCCTCTGTAACGCCAGTAGGAGAAGCCAAATGGGGAAACTGAACTCAAAGAACTTGATTGCGGCGCTTGCCGTCGCTGTGAGTGTCGCCCTGCCGGCGGTTGCTCAGGACGCCTCTGGGCCGATCCTGTTCACGAACGTCAACGTCTTTGACGGCGTGAACGAAGCCCTGATCAAAAAAGCCAATGTCGTGGTGACGGGCAACAAGATCACCGCGGTGTCAACTGAACCGTTGGCCGTCGCGGGAGGCAGGATCATCGACGGCGGCGGACGAACGATGATGCCTGGCCTGATCGACTGCCATTGGCACAGCATGGCGGCCAATTTTAGTGGCAACGCATTCGCGGTTGGTGAGGGCACGCTGAACCTTGTGGCGGCCGATGGGGCGGAAAAGACGCTTCTGCGGGGCTTCACCACGATCAGGGACATGGGCGGCAATGTCTTCGATCTAAAGTCGGTGATCGACGAGGGTATGTACGTTGGTCCCCGGATGTACGCTGCGGGGTCGATGATCTCCCAAACGTCGGGCCATGCGGATTTCCGTCAGACGATTGATATACCTCAGAGCTATTCAAGGGATCTTACCCCGCAGGAAAGGATGGGGTCGGTCGCCATCGCAGACGGCAAGGCGCAAGTCCTGCAACGCGTGCGCGAGAACCTGATGCGGGGAGCGGCCTTCATCAAGCTGATGGGGGGCGGCGGGGTCGCCTCGCCCTCGGATCCGCTGGACGTCTCGCAATACACCGTCGAGGAAATCGCGGCGGCGGTCGAAGCGGCGCAGAACTGGGGCACCTACGTGACGGTTCACTCCTACTCTGCAAAAGCGATCCAGAACGCGATCCGCGGCGGTGTCCGGAATGTCGAGCATGGCCAGATGATTGACGAGGAAACCGCCAAACTGATGAAGGAGACGAATACTTCGGTCTGCCTGCAGCCCTTCTATAACGACGAGGATGCGATCCCGTTACCTGCCGGCTCGTTTCAGGAAAGAAAGTACCAATTGCTGATCTCTGGAACTGATACAGCCTTCGCGTTAGCGAAGAAGTACGACCTGCTGTTCGGGTTCGGCACTGACAGTCAGGGCAATCCCGCGCTCGCCGCGCGTCAGGGGGCGCAGTTGGCAAAGCTCACCCGCTATTTCGAGCCCTGGGAAGTGCTAAAGATTGCGACCAGCCAGAACTACGAGATCTTAAAGCGTTCCGGGCCGCGCGATCCTTATCCTGGTGACAACGGTGTGGTTCGGGAGGGTGCCTATGCCGACCTGATTCTGGTCGACGGCAATCCGCTCGAGAACATCGACTTGATCGCCGACCCGGAAAAGAACTTCGTCATCATCATGAAAGACGGCGTGATCTACAAGAATACCATCGAGTGACCTCTTGCCTGGAAGTAGACGTCAGGTCACTTTCACTCAATCGAGTAAACAACGGAAGGACCCATGGCAATACTCAAAAACGAACCGCTATTCCCTTTCACCGAGGGAAACTATGCGAAACCACATCACATCATAGTTGCAGGCAGCGACGAGGAAATAGGCTACGACTTAGCTTCCCTCGCAAAAGACACATATGACTGCACACTCGAGAAATATGACGAGCCTATCTACGGCGAAGCGCGTCGGGAGTTTTTCCGGCGTAACTGGCCAGAGATGAACGAACGTTCCAAGGGCGTTCGTCGGGCCTTTGGTCTGGAGGACAATGACAATATCCACGACACCCACAGTCTGCCCTACGACGTCTACGACTGTGTTCGGGGCCAGACACTCGAATTCGGCGCCTGCTCAGGGCTCGTGCTGCCTATTGAGAAGAGCGACACTGGCAAAGGTGTGTATACCGCCCGCAACCACGACTTGTTCCCGCTACCGGCCTGGAGCACCCTTTTCGGCAAGACGGGTCCAGAGGGCGCCTGGGGTTGCGAAGAGCGGGCTAATGTCGTCGAGTTTCGCCCCGACACAGGCTACAAGAGCATCCTGGTCGGCGGCCATGATCTCCTGACTCCATTCATCGACGGCATCAATGAGAAGGGGCTGTATTTCACAACCTTCGCCGATCCAAATGGCATAGGCGAAGGTGCCGCGGCTATGGCTGGGGGTAGAGCCAACGGTTTATCCGACGTGCAGCTTGGTGCGTATCTTCTCAGCAACTGCGCCACCGTGGAGGAAGCCAAGAAAGCGATCCTCACCTCTCGTGTGATTCAGATTGGTATGTGTATCCATATGCTCATTGTTGATCGCCAGGGCAATGCCACCGTTTTCGAGATCGACAAAACAACCCAGGCTTATGTCTTCGTCGACCGCAAGCCGGGCGAGCCGCTTTTCTGCACCAATCACCCGCTGTTCACTTACACCGATCCCAGCACCTACCCGGCTTATTCAAAGGAGGCGGAGCACAATAGCTTCTTCCGGATGAACCTTTTGGATAAAACCTATGCAACGATGAAGCCATTGTTTCAGAAATCGGATGCGAAAGATCTGGTCGATGTTGTCCACTGCGCCTTTGTCGACGATAAGAAGGCTGAGGCGGCGTTTGACGAACGCACGCTGATCAATACCAATTGTGATTTGTCCAAGCCCGAAATCACCGTCCGCTTCTACCTCGGGGATGATGGGCCGGTGCCTGGAACAAACCATATGAAGACCCGCATGAGTGAGCCTTTTACCTTTGGCTTCGACTGATCATCAATGGCACAGGTAGGCTGGGTGATGCACGGCAATCCGGCAGCAACGCTGTCGCTGCAGAGCTGGAAAGATGTGGTCGATGGTGCCCATTGCGGCTTTGTCGACGATAAGACGCCTGAGGCGGCGCTTGAAGAACGCACGCTGGTCGATACCAATTGTGATGTGTCCACGCCCGAAATCACCGTCCGCTCCTACCTCGGGGAGGATGGGGCAGTGCTTGGCACGAACCATATGAAGACCCGCATGAGTGAGCCTGTGACCCGTGGCTTCGACTGATCATCTACTCGACGGTCATGATTCATCCGCAAGCAATCTAATGATCCGCCAATCGACGGCCATGGACGGTAGGCTCGAGTCAAATGACAGCCGCGTGTCCTCAAAGGTTCCCTTCGAGGATGCCTGCCGATTCATCATCAAGGTAGGCACTGCGGCCCATAACTATGGTTCCACCGCAACCCGGCTGGAGTCGTTCCTCGCGGGCCTGTCGAAAACCTTGGGCTATCCGGGCGTCTTCAGGTCGACCCCGTCGGACATCGTGTTCGCCTTGCGGGAAGGCCCCGAATCGCCTCAGCACGTCGAGATCATCGCCATGCAGGCTCCGGGTGTCGACCTGGACAAGCTCGCCCGGGTCGGCGACCTGCTGAACGAGTTGGAAGCCGGGACCCTGTCGCTCGCGGACACCTCCGCGAGTCTCGATGCCATCGACCTGGTGCCGCCGCCGTGGGGAAGGTTCGCGAGCATGCTGGGATACGGCCTCGTCGGGGTGGGGCTTGCACCGCTTCTCGGTGGTGGATGGTCCGACACCCTCTACGCAACCCTGTTCAGCATGCTCGTCCACGGCCTGGTCCTGCTCTCAGGACGCCTCGGGGCTGCCGCAACAGAATGGCTGCCGCTCACGTCCGCGTTCGTCGTGGGCCTCCTGGCCACCGTCGTGCGGCTCTGGGTGCCGGAGCTCAATCTCGTCCTGGTGATCCTCTCGGCCGTCGCGATCATCCTACCGGGATATACGATCAGCCTCGGTGCCGGGGAACTGGTGGCGCAGCGTGTCGTGTCGGGCATGACCAACCTGATGAGCGGCCTGATCTGCCTCGTCAAGCAGATCGCCGGCGGCGCGCTCGGCATCGTCGCGGTGAGCTCCGTGGTCTCCGCGGCGGCATCCGGGCCGGCGACGCCTGTCGATTCGGTCTGGGCGCAGCTGCTCTTTCCCCTGCTCCTCGTCGGGCTGTGCCTGGCATTCCAGACATCGCGCAGGGATCTCCCCTGGGCGGTCCTGGTGTCTGGCGTCGCCTATCTCGGGATCATGGCAGGGACTTCGATCTTGGATGCCAACCTTGGAAACCTGGTCGGCACGATCATTGCCGTGGTCGTTGCCAACCTCTGGGCCAGGCAAACGGGGCGGCCGACCGCGATCGTGCTCATGCCCGCCATCGTGATGCTGGTCAGCGGCACCATCGGTTTTCGTGGTCTGGCCTCCATGGCGGAAGGCGAGCTGCTGCTCGGTGCGCAGCAGTTTTTTCAGATGTTCGTGGTGGCCCTGACCATTGTCACTGGAGTATTCGTCGGCTACACGATCATTCGTCCGGAGCCCGGCCTCTGAACGCGAACACTGTGCACTGGCCCCGAGCCGTGATTCAAATGGCTGTCACCAGGCCGACGCTGAGTGCTCGCCGTAATTAGCCGGTTTGGCCATTGCGCGGGAGTGCCGGTTGAGCCCAGGACATTTGAGCCTAACCAGTGAGCAGTGCCGCCGGGTCCGACAACATCGTCCCGGAACAGCTCCAGGAGGAACCGAATCAGACCAAGGACTCGCACCAGGTCATGACCGCGGCGGAGCTGGAAAACGACGAGTTCCTGGCGTCGAACCTTGCACTCGCGTGGACGGACCTCGAGGACATCGGCGAGCGGGAAGCGGACGCCTTCGAGAGCGGCAGCGTGGGCCGGGGGATGACGTACTCGCTCGTCCCCCAGTCCGCGATCGTCGGCGAGATCATCGGTCGTTTCATGTGAGCTGATGACTGATTGGGAAAGCGGCACCCTGGCCTTCATCGGCGGAGCCCTGACCCTGCTGGCGGGCGTGATCCTGGTGGCGCGACCGGGCGTCGGCCTCGCGGTTCTGACCCTGATAGTGGGCGCCTACCTGCTGGTGGACGGCATCTTCGGTGCCGTGCTGGCGTTCAACGTGCGGCCCCAAACGGGGTTGGTGCTGTTCGCGGGCTTCGCGATGATCTCCATCGCCTCGGCCGCGCGCAAGCTGGTCAAGAGGCTGGAGTAGCCGCTTTGGAAGGAGCAACATGCGTATATGGCTCAGTCGGGCGGTGGCGCTTGCCGCGGTGATACTGGTGATGCCTGGTGTGATCCCACCGGCGTCGGCCCAGCAGTTCAACAGCGACAACTACCTCACCATGCCGTACGGCACGGAAACCGTCGTCGTCACCTACGGCACACGCAATGCGACGATTGTCACGTCGTTCGCGCTGGCGCCGAACTGGGAGTTCTTCGTCCAGGCCAACCTGTTCCGGGAGAGCGAGCAGGACGAGGCTCTGGAGCACTTCTCCACGAATATGTACGCCAAGTACATGTTCGTCGAGAACGCGGCCAAGAATGGCGGCTTCGCGGTCATGGGCGGGATTGGAGGTACGCCGGGCTACTACCACCGGGGAGAGGTGACGAACTCCTTCAGGACCTACTGGGCCTCAGCGCCGCTGACGCTGCCCTTCGTGAAGGGCCGCGTTCTGCTTGACCTGATGCCGGGGTTCCAGGTGGACCTCGATCGCGGCCCCGCCAACACCGCAGCGTGGTCGGTCACGCACTCCACGCGCGTGAACATCTACGGCATCGTGCCGCAATCCGCCATCGTCGGGGAGATCTACGGATCGTCCGGCCACGGGGCGCCGCACACCGAGTACAAGGCCGGACTTCGCTGGGAACCGCACCCCAAGTTCGCATTGGCGGCCACCTACAGCCGATCGCTCGACGGGACACCCGGCGCCGGCTTCGAGGTGGGCTTCATACTCTTCTCGCCGAGGTTCCTCTGCTGGGGAGGGTGTCCCGAGTAGCAAACGCGACAACGCGGGCCGGTCTTCCTGTAGGTTCATGCGTCGGGTGGCGGGAACGACCAGTCGCTGATCAACGCCGCGCTGCAGGAGCACATTCGCTCGGTCCGGGAACCGCTCGGCGAAACCATTCGCCGAGTGACGACCGTCGGCGCGCCCGGTAGAGCTCACTGCTGGCACCGGATGTAGCCGCCAGCGTGCAGGCGCTTGGCAACTTCATGGGTCCTCCGGCGTCATGACTGTGACAGTTGCGAGGTGAGGGTGTCCACCGCCTCGCGAAGCGAGGCACGTGCGGAAAGACCCGGTCCACCAGGTGCGCGGCACGCTCGCGACATCCGCCTGCCGCCGCCCCTCGACCTTGCTCGGGGCGCCCTGAGCCTCGTCGAAGGGCACAACTCGGGCAGAGGCCCCGGCCCTTCTGGCGCAGCGCATCGGCCTCTGGCCGGCGCGGCCGATATGTCCGTGATGCCGCCGACACGGACGGCCCAGGCGCAACGTGGGTGCACGGATGGCAGGCGCGCGTCGGTCGCATGAGACCTGAACGGCTCGTTCACGTCCCGTTCAGCCGGGATTCGGCTATAAACGACGGTGACGCCCATGCGGATCCTGGTGGTCGAGGACGAGGAGGCGCTCCGAGGACAGCTCGAGTCGGCGCTCGGTGATGCCGGCTACGCGGTTGACACCGCCGCCGACGGCGAGCGCGCCGAGTTTCTCGGCCAGACCGAGACGTACGACGCGGTCGTGCTGGACCTGGGACTGCCGCAGATCGACGGCCTGACCGTCCTCCGGCGATGGCGCGACGCCGGCATCGCGGTTCCGGTGCTCGTGCTCACCGCGCGCGACGGCTGGCACGAGAAGGTGCGCGGCATCGACAGCGGAGCCGACGACTACGTCGGCAAGCCGTTCAGGATGGAAGAGGTGCTTGCCCGCCTGCGCGCGCTCATCCGCCGGTCGAGCGGTCAGGCCAGCCCGGAGCTCACCGCCGGAGCGGTGGTGCTGGATCCACGGCTGGCGAAGGTCACGCACAACGGACAGGCGGTGAAGCTCACGAGCCATGAGTACCGCGTGCTGGCGTACCTCATGCACCACCGGGACCGTGTGGTGTCACAGGCCGAGCTCACCGACCACATCTACGCCCACAGCGCCGATCGCGACTCGAACACCGTGGAGGTGTTCATCGCCAGGCTGCGGCGCAAGCTCGGACCTTCGATCATCGAGACAGTGCGCGGGCTCGGCTATCGGGTGGGTACCGGGTCGTGAAGTCCGCAGGCTCGCTGCGCGTCCGGTTGTTCTTCGGCGCCATCCTCTGGACGCTCGGCCTGATCGCGCTCGCCAGCGTCGCCACCTCCGCCTTCGTGGATCGGTTCGGCGGCCACCCGCAAATCCTCCACGGCGGCCTGCTGTCGGCGGTGGCCATCTCGCTCATCGTCGCCGGGTTTTCACAGATGCGTCGCAGCCTCTCGCCCGTCGTCCGGCTGCGGGACAAGCTCGCCGACGTTCGCGAAGGCCGCGCAGCCACGGTCGAGGGCGACTATCCGGACGAGATCGGTCCGCTCGTCGACGAGCTCAATGCCCTGATTGCGGAGCGCGACGAGAGCGTCGCACGCGCGCTCTCCAAAGCCGGCGACCTGGCGCACGGCCTGAAGACGCCACTGGCGGTGCTGTCGCGCGAAGCCGAGCGCGCCGCGGCGGCCGGCCAGCCGGAGCTCTCCGCCTCGATCGGGCAGCAGGTCGAACGCATGCGCCGGCAGGTGCGGTTCCATCTTGCGCACGCCCGCGCTGCCGCGTCCGGGGCCAGCCTCGGCGCCCGGACGTCCGTGCGGGAGGCGGCCGACGGGCTTGCGAGAACACTCGGCCGACTGCATGCCGGCCGCGGACTCGCGATCGACATCGATGTCGGCGTAGCCGACGCCGTGCGATGCCAGCGCGAGGACCTCGACGAAATGCTCGGCAACCTGCTCGACAACGCCTGCATCTGGGGGCGCTCGCGCGTGCGCGTCTCGTCGCGACAGACCGGCCCGCACGTCGCCATCGACGTCGATGACGACGGACCGGGGCTGCCGGCGTCGATGCGCGAGGCCGTGCTCGGGCGAGGCGTTCGCGCCGACGAGAGCGGAACCGGCTCCGGCCTGGGTCTGGCCATCGTCGGCGACGTGGCGGAGCTTTACGGCGGGTCGATTGCGCTCGCCGAATCGCCGCTCGGCGGCTTGCGCGCCACGCTCACGCTCCCGGCCGCCTGAGGCGCGGCCGGCCGCTCAGCCCCCGATCTGCTTCAGCAGCTCCTGAACGGCCGTGTCGAGCTGGCTGTCCTTTCCCGCATAGGTCTCACCGATCGGCCGCGTCACCGGGACGTCCACCGGCCGCGGGTTGAGCTCCATCGTCCGGCCATCGTTCGACGTGATGCGGGTACCGGGCATGCGAATCGACGTGCCGTCGATGAGCGAGGCGCTGCCCGTGAAGATGATCCATCCCGACGTCGGCTCGCCGACCACCTTGCCGAGCCCGAGCGTGCGGTAGCCCTCGGTGAAGTCCTCGGCGTCGGAGAGCGAGTGCTGATTCGTCACCAGGATCGTGGGCAACTCGAGCGACCGCTGGCCGAGTGTCGTCCGCGCGGGCGAGGCCGGCAGGCCCCGCGGCGTCATCGTCAGATATCCGCGGCGCGCGAGCACGTCGATGGCGTACACGTTCACGAACCCGCCGTTGTTGTGCCGCACGTCGACGACCACACCGGCCTTGCTGCGATTGTCGGCATCGAGATCCAGGGCCAGTTGACGAAGAGCGCCCTCCGACATGTCGCGGATGTGGACGTAGCCGAGCCGGCCGTTGCTCGCCTTCTCGACGTACGCGCGGTTGGCCTCGACCCAGTCGCGGTAGAGCAACTGCCGTTCGGCGCCCTGCGCGATCGGCTGAACGACGACCGTGCGTGGACTGGCGGCGTCGGCGCTCGACGACACCTGCAGCTCGACGCGCCTGCCGACCTTGCGCCTCAACTGTTCGTCGAGGTTGACGGCCGCGCCGACCGTGAGGCCGTCCACGGCCACGATGTAGTCACCTGGCTGAATCTGCTTCGAGATCGCCGCAGGCCCGAGCGGCAGCACGGAGGTCACGCGCAGCCGGCCGGCCGATTCGTACTCGGCGCGATCGAACGTCACGCCGAGCCGCCCGTTGTTCGAGGCCGGACCGCCGGCGCTCGTGCCACCCGAGGCGCCCAGGTGCGAAGCGTTGAGCTCGCCCATCATCAGATTGAGCACGCGACGCAACTCGTCGGGCGTGCGAACGCCGGCGACGACCGGCGTGAACTCGGCGCGCACCTCGCCCCAGTCGGCGCCGTGGAACTTCTCGTCGTAGAAGCCGTCGCGCATGTACATCCAGGCCTGACGGAAGACCTCCATCTTCTCCTGTGAGAACTCGACGTCGAGCTCCGCCGTGACGTTGATCGGGCGGGACTGCCGCGATTCGACGCCCACCACGTTGATGCGGCCTCCCTCGAGGTAGTAGACCTCGCGGCTGTCGGGCGTGAACTGCGGGTTCGACTTGCCGCCGGGTGACGTCGTCAGTTGCCGCGACTGGCTGCTGGCGCCACCGCCCCCTCGTCCGCCGCGTCCCCCGCGGCCACTCGGGGCCGCATCGAGCGGATACACGTGCAGGTTGCCGTTGCCGCTCGTGAGCAGCCAGCGGCCGTCCGGGCTGATGCCCTGCGCGCTGAAGTTGGTGCCGAGCGAGAGCGTGCTGGCGCGCCGGCGAATGTCGTCGAAGACGACCTCGACGGGCGCGGCCTCCGGCCGAGCCGCGCCCCCCGCGGCCGCCGTCCCGCCGCGCGCCGTGCCCGGCCCTGTCTGGCGGCCAGGCTCGTCGCGGAAGAGATCGCGAAATTCGTCTTCGGCGAAGGTCGGCGCGCGCAGCGTGAGGTCCACGCGCACGACCGACGTGTCTTCGGTGCGCTGGCTCGAGTTGAACACGAGGAACGTGCCGTCCGGGCTCCAGGAGAGCGTGTTCGTGTTCGCGTTGGGAATCGCGCTCACCGCGCGACTCTCGCCGCCGGCTGCCGGCACGAGGTATGGGTTGCGGAACGACCGGCTCGTCAGACCGAGATACGCAATCCACTGATTGTCCGACGACCAGGCCAGATTGCGGGGCGCGGCGCTGATGAAGCCGGTCGCCACGACGCGCTCCGCACGGGTGGTCATGTCCATCACGATCAGCGACTTGTCGTCGCGCACGAACGCCAGCGTCTTGCCGTCGGGAGAGAACTTCGGCGCCTCGTCGCCTTTGGCGTCGTTTGTGAGCTGCGTTTCGGTCGCGGTGGTGAAGTCGTACAGGAAGACGTGCGGCACGTCGTCGCGTTCGGAGACGTACACGATGCGCTTGCTGTCGGGCGCCCAGTCGATCTGCGTCTCTCGAGCCAGGCTGTTCGTCACGCGCGCGGCCGTGCCGCCCTCACGCGCCGAGGCCGCGAAGATCTCGCCCCGCGCGACGAGCGCCACCTTGCGGCCGTCGGGCGAGAGTGCGAGGTCTGAGAAGTCACTGGTCAGCGTCAGGTGCTGGACCACCGGGCCGGTCGAGGCGCCCCGGCGGCGGATCGGCACTTCGCTCGCGCGGCCCGACTCGACGTCGAGCGTCCAGATGCCGAAGTTGCGTTCGAACACGATCGTGCGCCCGTCAACCGAGATGTCCGGCCAGAGCACGCGACCCGCCCGGAACTCGGTGACCTGCCGGGCCTCGCCCGAGAGGGGCTTCACCCAGATGTTCTCGGCGCCGCTGCGGTCGGACATGAAGTACAGGCTGCGGCCGTCGGCGGCCCACATCGGCCAGTAGTTCTTCGCGCCGCGATCGACGACCTTCTCGTAGCCGGTCGTCGACAGGCCGCGCATGATCCAGATTTCGGACTCGTCGAGATGCGAGTGCCCCTTGCGCCACCACTGCCCGGGTCCGTTGCCGCGCGCGCTGAAGGCAATCGACCGGCCGTCGGGCGAGGCCGCTGCCGCAAACTCGTTGGTGAACCGATCGGCGCTCACCAGCATGGGCGTGCCGCCCGACGCGCGCACGCGATAGATGTCGTTGCCGGCGATCTCGCGCGATCCCGACGAGAAGTAAATCCACTGGCCGTCGCGCGACCAACCATCCAGCAGGTCGTTGCCGTCGTCGAACGTGAGCTGCCGCAGGTCGCCGCTCGCGATCGTCAGCAGGTAGATGTCGCCCCCGCCGGTGCGGTCGGACACGAAGGCCAGCGTGCGGCCGTCGGGCGAATAGACCGGATGCGATTCGTTGGCCGGATGCGAGACGAGCAGGCGCGCGTCGCCGCCGCCGGCTGGCACGGTCCACAGGTCGCCGCCCGAGGAGAACGCGATCTCCGACCGATCGGGCGCGATGGCCGGCTCGGTGAAGTAGGGCCGCGGCGCCCCGGATGGAATCGGGCTCTGCCCGGGGGGCTCGGCAGCGAACCCGGTGACGCCGAGGAACATCAGAGTGACGAGAGCAGGACGCATCGTGTGGCTGGACATGCGGAGATTATCGCCGGGGCGGCGGCTTGCCGCACATACCGGATGCCGGGAGGGCCATGTCAGGCCGAAGGGCGGCAGAGGGTGCTCAGACGTCGTCGGTCGAGGCTCGAAGGCGCTACCACGCGCTCGGAGGCTCAGCGCGGGAGCGCCGACTACCGCGCGCGCAGCACGAGCCTGTGTGCCTGTGCCTCTTCGACCCGCGCGCGCGAGTACACCAGCGGAAAGTACACGTCGTCGGCCCAGAGCGGCAGCAGGTTGCCGTAGAACGGGCTGCCGGGCTGGCCCGACTGCCCCGGCGTGTTGGTCACGCGGGATCGATCCCAGTCCGCCACGTCGAAGATCTCGCGGTACGACGCGCCGTCGGCGGCCACCGTGCCCGCGCCACCGGGCCGCTCCACCGTCGGGAGGTCGAAGGCGTCGAGAAGCGGATGCGGGAACGCGCGCGTGTGCATGCGACCCCACCGCCACTCGGCCCAGTCACCGCCCTGCTCGTTCCGAAGCTCGGCAACCGCGCGGCCCAGGCTCGCCTCATGCGCGGCCTGGCGATCTGCGACGGGCCGGCTCGTGTCGCGCTCATCGGCCGCCGAGGCGCTGCGCCACGCGCTGTAGAGGGCGGCGGCCGCGCTGTCCCGATCGAGCACCGCGTTCCAGCCGGCAAGCAGCGCGCGGGCGCGCTCGATCTCGGGCGACGCCGCGCTCCAGCCCTTGAAGAGCGCAAGCTCGGCTTCGGCGCGGAGCGACAGGGCGTCGAGTTGCATGCGCTCGTGGTCGTCAAGCGTGTACTGCCGGCCCGGCCGTACCATCTGCAGCAGCCGATCGATACGCTCGAACCCGTCGGTCTGCCGCTTGAACATCAGGGGCGGTGCGTATCCGGGCGGCTGGATGTTGTGGTTTGCCGTGGCGACGAATCCGCGATCGGGGTTGAGTTCGCGAGGGAGGTCCGTCCGGAAACCGCGCCATTCGTAACGCCCGTCACCCGGAACGGGCAGCCGGCCCGACCACTTTCCGCCGTCGCGGTCGGGCGTCAGCGCGGATGCCTGCCAGGAGATGTTGCCGTCCACGTCGCCGCAGATGAGGTTCTCCGTCGGCACCTTCCAGTACATGGCATCGTCGAGAAACGCGCGGCAGTCCCGCGATTGCGAGAGCCTGAGGCCGGCCAGGTACGACGCCGTGCCGGGTTCGAGAAGGGCCGACCGCAGCGCGTACGCCCGGTGACGCTCACGATCCTCGTGGAAGATGGGACCGTGCCGGCTGAATTTGAGCTCGGCGATCTCGGGCGCCGCGCCCTTTACGGCAATTTCTTCGCGAACGATGCGAAGCGGCTCCCATCCGTCGAGCCAGCGGACCTCGTTCGCGTTGGCCGGGTTGAGCTCCTCGACGTACACGTCTTCCTGATCGGTGCCGACAATCGTCAGCCCCCAGCCAAGACGTTCGTTGTGGCCGATCGCCACGCCGACAAAGGGCGGCTCGACCGCGCCGATGACGTTCCACCCCGGCGCGACCAGATGAACGATGTACCGCAGTGACGGGTTGGTCACCTCGCGATGCGGGTCGTTGACGACGACGGGTTTCCCGGTGGCCGAGAGCCGCCCGCTCACGACCCAGTTGTTCGACCCGGGCGGGCCGTCGATCGCACCGGCGTCCTGTCTGGGCCGGCTGAAGCCGGCCCCTCCGGCAACACCCGCTGGCGTCACGCCGTCCGACGGAGGGGCGGGCTTCAGCCCGCCCGATATCCAGCTCCGGTAGGGCTCGACGATCTCCGGTTGGCTCGCGCCCCGGCCGCGACCGCCGCGGCCGCCGGTCGTGACGCCGGCCATGATGGAGACGTCGAGGCCGGCGGGAACGACCAGGTCGTCCCACGGGTCTGGCCGGTCCTGCCGGTTGGCGGCCTCGACACCGAGCCGCGCGACGCTCTGCGCGAGGCGCAGCTCAGCCGTCGCGTTGCCGAAGGTCGAAGACCTCAGCACGACCGTCTCGGCCGTCCAGCGCGACGGCGTGATGCCGGTGAGCTTGAACTCGACGGGCAGGTTGCCCTGGTGTGCGTCGATGTACGCGTTCACGCCCGCGGCGTACGCGTCGAAGATACTCCTGCCGTCCGGGTGGTAGCTCGTCCACTCACGGTCGTCCATCGGGCCGCGATACTTGAGGAGCCGAGCCTGCCGGTCGCGCTCGAGCGCCTCGGGCCCGAGAACCTCGGAGAGACGCCCTTCCCGCTGGCGGCGCCACATCTCCATCTGCCACAGCCGGTCCTGGGCCATGACGTAACCCTGGGCCATGAAGAGGTCGTGGGTGTTCGCGGCGTAAATGTGCGGTACGCCCCACCGGTCGCGAATCACCTCGACGTCGGAGCTGAGTCCGGGCAGCCGCTCCGCGCCGCTGATGGTCGACAGCGACTCGCGCGCGAGCGCGCGGAACCGCTCGTCGCCAGCTGTCTGCGACTCGATCATCGCTGCGGACGTGGAGACCACGCCGGCAGCCAGGACCACGAACGCCGCGCGCATCGTTCCGCTCATCACTGCCTCCAGACTAGTCGCCACGCTCCGCACGGACCGTTTCCGCGTCGGCGTACTTGAGATGCACGTCGCGCTGCGGGAACGGGATCTCGATCCCCTCGGCCGCCAGCCGCCGACATACCGCGGCGTGAAGCTCGCTGTTGACGTTGAGGAAGTCCGGAAGGAACGTCCAGTACCGCAGGACGAAGTTCAGGGAACTGTCGCCGAAGCCGGTGAAGAGCGCGAGCGGCTCCGGGTCCTTCAGAACGAGCGCATGTCCGGCCGCCACCTCCCGCAGAATCCGCGACACGCGCTCCGGATCGGTGCCGTACGCCACGCCGACCTTGACGTCGGCCCGGCGCTTCTCGTCAGAGAGGCTCCAGTTGGTGAACTCACTGGAAATCAGCGTGGAATTCGGCACGGCCACGTCCGCTCCATCCCAGGTCCGAATCCGGGTGGCGCGAATGCCGATGTCCGTGACGGCGCCGGCCACGTTGCCGACGCTGACGATGTCGCCGACGTTCAGAGGCCGCTCGAACAGCAGGATCAGCCCCGACACGAAGTTGCCGACGATGTTCTGCAGGCCGAGACCGATGCCCACGCCGAGCGCGCCGACGAGGAAGGCGATGCTGTTCAGGTCGATGCCGGCCGCACCCAGCGCAAACAGGAACCCGGCCGTGAGCAGCGCGTAGTGCAGGAGCTTGGAAATCACCTCTCCGGTCCCGCGCTGCAGCGCCATGCGGTCGTACACCACGGCCGTCAGAAAGAACCGGAGGACGCTCGACACCACGGCCGCCACGACGAGCGTCGCGATCACGATAAACACGGCCCCAACCGTGAACTGAAGCTCGCCAACCGACAGGGTCTCGGCCATCACCGACTCCCCGTACGCAAGAAGCGGATCGGTGAACCGGAAGACCTCGATGAGAAGCAAGGCGAAGAAGACGAGGGTCACCCAGCGCATGCCGGCGTTGAGCTTCTCGGCCAGCCCCGTCGGCGCCTGCTGCATGATCGCGCCAAGCCGGGGAGGCGACGACCGGATGAGCAGATCCAGGAAGCCGCGGAACATCTGCAGGAAGCCGTAGAGCAGCACGGCCCCGTAGGTGCCCTTGAGCACGCCGTTCTCGAGATACCCGGCCAGGAGCGTCGCGCCGATGACCTCGCTGATGAAGGCTACGCCGAGCAGTACGAGCGCGACGCGAATGCCGGCAACGGCCAACCGGTACCTTCCCGGTGCCGACCGGCCCAGCTGCCCGAGAAGCCAGCGCAGCCCGTAGGCCGTCATGCCGATGAGGGCCAGCTCCGTCACGCGCGCCGGAAACGCCGACTCCGGCAGCACGACCCTCGCGATCGCATCGAGCACCGTGATGCCCGCCAGCCCCCACAGCGCGCGCGTGTAGTCGGGCGGGAGCAGCCGCGGAATGACGCGCAGCAGCGGCAGGAGGAGAATCAGCGAATCCAGCTCGATCCGACCCTGCGAGATGGCGAGCGTCATGAAGGCGGGCAGGAGCGCCGCGGAGTACGGACGCTCGAGCGCCCGTCCGAGGTTGCGGACGGCCGGGCGATCGGAGTCGATCCACTCCGACGCGTGCCGGCGGATGAGCAGGAACGGCACGAGGAAGACGACGTACATCGCCAGCGTGAGCAGCAGGCTCGTGAGGGCGTAATCGAGCGCCAGGAGCAACGCGGCGCGTTCGGTATCGCTCAGTCCGCCCTCGCCTGTACCCGCAGCCGCCGGGCCGACTGGTTCGCCTGCCGGCGGCGGTTGGGGCTCGGGTGACACCCGTCTCCAGATCGGCGGCGCGTCCAGCCGCAGCATCCCCATACGTTCGGCTGCAGCAATCTCGCCGAGCTCTTCTTCGGTCAGCTGAATCTCGATGGCCAGCTCGGCGACCTGAGCCTCGAGGCCGAGCAACTCGTTGCGGTAGTCGCGGGCGAGCGCGTCGGCCGTCGCAATCTGCGTCTTGACGCGCTCGATGGTGGCGAGCGTCTCGGAGTCGACATTCTCCGCGGCGAGAATCTCCTGGGCCGCCGAGAGGTAGCGGGCCTCTTCGCCGAGCGTCGCAATGTCCTCTTCGACGGTCTTGCTCGCCTCGAGCAGCGTCGACTGCCAGTTCTGGAGCAGGCGGTCCGCCATTCGCCAGAGATCGCGCAGGTACCGGACGACGACGGTGGAACGATTGCTCCGGAGCTCCTCCTGGTTCTGCTCCATCACGGCCCTGAGCCCCAGGGCCAGGTCCGGCATGCGCCGGCGGATCTGGTCGATGTCGGCTCCGAGCCCGCGCGTCACACGCCGAACGACCCGCACGCTGCGCTCGAGCCTGACCGGGACCTCGTTGAGGTCGATGGTCGCTGGCGATGCTGGAGTTGGTCCGGCCTGCGGCGGCGATGGCGGCGCAGGATCGGTCTGGCCCTGGCCCGCGGCGGCAGATCCCGGCGGTACGGGAAGGACCTGGGCGGTTGCCGGAATCCAGGAGGCGACCAGCACGGCGAAGACGACAATGAGGGCGGGACGGGGCATGTCCGGCACGATCCTATGCAACTTCGTCCGGATTCCGCCAATGTCGACGCGCAGGCGACCGCGCCGCCGCCGGAAGGCCCGTCGGGCCAGGGGCCGAGGCGCCCGCTACTTCGTCTTCTTCAGAACGGCATAGACCTCGGCCTGATCCATGTTGGCCGGCCGCGTGCGGCCGCCCGGCGCGGCAAGGCCAAGCGCCATCGTCGCACCGTCGATCTCGACCAGGCCGAGCTGGATGCTGCCGGCGTCGTTGCCCGCAGTGATCGTCAGGTCAATCGCCATCGGCGTGGCCTTGGCGTCAACGGCGAAGGTACCGCGCTCGGTGACCTCGGTGCCCGTCCATTGCTCGTACTTGTCGCCGGTGAACACGAGGTAGGCCTCCGCTTCCGCCGGAACAGCCTCGCCATTGAAGGACGTGATGAGCCAGCTTCCCTGGAACCGCTCGAGCGCCTTCGTGCCGTCTTCCTGGGGAACGGCCTGGCCGGGCGTCACGAGGAGCAACGAGAGCAGGAGCAAACCGAGTGTCATGGCAGGAACCTCCGCGTGTAAGAGACGGCCTCGGGCTGCCGAAAGTTCTTTCGCCCTCCCGGCGGCAGCTCAGGCTCGCGCGTACTGGATGCCGGCCTTCGAGCGGCCGACGCCGGCGATGACGCCGAGCGATCGCAGGCAGAACGCCGCCTGCTGCGCGACCTTGCGGGACACGCCGGCTCTTCTGGCGATGTCGCCTGTGGTGAACCGGGGCGGAAGGCCTGCGGGCAGGAGCGCCGCGAGGTCCTCGGCGCTCGTGAACCGTCGCACGTCGAGCACGTCCCGCAGTCGGCGATCAATTGTCCGGTACCCGCCGCGGCCCCGGCGGGCGCGCCGGTCCGCCTGCTGCACCTCGACGACCGACACGAGCACGATCTCGAGCATCAGGTTCGGATGGTCGATGAGCGTCGGTATGCTCACGAGCTCCTCGAACAGCTGATACACCGAACGTCGCTTCGGCGACTTCCGCAGCGCTCCGCCCGGTCGCTCGAGGTACGTCTCGACGGCGATGGGATGCACGAGCAGCATCCGGTGTTCGGCCAGCAACTCGTCGAACTTGCGCCCCATCGATGCGAACGACGTCGTCTGGATTTCGACGAGCAGGCCGGGACGACGGATGTCGACGACGAAACCGCCCACGAGGACCTCGAGCTCGTCGCCGGGCTCGGCGTAACGGGACTTCAGCGCGGCATGAAGCGACCCCTCGTTGAGGGTTCCAATGTGTGGAGGCGTCACGGGCAATCCGTCAGCCGATGTAGCCCGCGCGCGCGCGCACCAGGTACCGGCTGCCTCCCCGCACCTTGACCTCCAGTGTGTGCCAGCCGGCGAGTGGCACGCCGTCCAGCGTGTAGCGCAGCACGTAGCTGTGCCGGAACTCGTCGAGCGCCGTGGCCACGGCCTGGCCCGTGAGCCGTTCGTGGCGCGCGCGGATGAGCCGCCCGCCGGTGACGAGCGAGAGCGCCTGGAGCCGTGCGACGGACACGGGCTCGCCGCCCGCAGCCGCCGGCAGGATCGTGTACACGACCGCGTCGGTGCGCCTGGCGACATCGAGAAGCGTGGCCTCGTCGAAGAAGCTGGCGTTGTCATTCGCGTCGCTCAGGACGATGACGATCCGGCGGCGGTCGAGTGCGGGCACGGTCACCATCGCGAGACTCACCGCGTCGAAGAACGCGGTGCCGTCCGGCCCGCCGCGCTGGATCGAGATGGCAACAGGCGGTTGCTGGCGCGACGTCGCGTCGGCGATCCGGGAATTGAACGTGATGACCTCGAAGCGATCCTGAGGAGCGAGGGTGTCGGCCACGAGGCGCATGGCCCGCAGGTACCGATCGAGGTCGTCTTCCGAAATGCTGCCGCTCGTGTCGAACACCAGCCGCAGGTCGATCGGCAGCAGGTTGAACTCCGCGGCGGAAACCGCCTGGGGGACGCCGTTGTCGAAGACCTCGAAGTCCTCCTTGCCGAGGCCAGCCACCGCCCGGCCGGCGTCGAATACCGCGACGTCGAGCGCCACGGCGTGCGTGGCCGCGCGGAAGACCTGCGGCGATGGATTCTGAGCGACAGCGAGCGCACTGGCGACGACCGCAACCAGCATCGGGCGGATCATCGGACGGCCTCCCGGAGCTCGGCCAGCCAGCGCTCGACGAACCGCTGATCCGCCCCAGGGTAGTCCCACCATGGATCGGCCACGGCGGGCGCGCCGCTCCGGAGCGATCGCGCGAGCGTTTCGGCCTCATCCGCTCGATCGAGCCGAAAGAGCGCCAGCGACAAGCCGACGCTGGCCGACTGCGCGCCGGGGCGGGCCTCCAGTGCTGACGCGTACGCAGCGGCGGCGTCCTGATGGCGGTCGAGCGCGTCGAGGACGCGGCCTCTGAAGAGCGACCTCCAGTAGGCCAGGTCCCGGTCACCGGCAGGTTCGGCCGACTCGAGCCACTGGAGCGCGTCTGGCGCGTCGCCCTGCAGGAACAGCAGCCATCCGGAGCGCACGCGGGCTTCCGCGTGCGTCTCGTCCGCGGCGCCGGCCTCTTCGAGCAGGGCGATGGTCTCCCCGAGACAGGTGTGCCAGCGGCTGGACACGACCGCCCTCGGCGACGACATCAGGTCGCCCGGGCCGGGAAAATCGTCGCGGGCGTCGCGTGCCAGGGTTCGGAGGTCAGCGCCCGGGCGATTGCGGTCAGGACGCGTGTCCCAGCAGCGCCGTTCGTGCGCCACGGCCCGCGCGAGGAGAAGCCGGGCATCGACGAAGGCCGAAGACGCTTCGGATCGGTCGGCGTTCACGAGGCCGCTCACGTACTGGTCGACGACGTCGGGCGCGGCGCTACGCAGCAGGATGCCCGTGGCGATGCGGTGCCACAGCCGCTCGAACGCGGCGGCGGATCCATCGGCCGTGGTGGGGCGCCCGGGCGCCGCCAGGTACCGCCGGCCCGCGCCGACGAGCGGGCGGACGAACTGCGGCGCCACGCGGGTCGAGACGTTGGCCAGCTCGAGCAGGAGCGCAGCCTTCCCGCGATGCCAGCCGGCCAGCCATCGGTCGAGGCGTCGAGCGTCGGCCAGCCGGGCCGCACGGAAATCACTCGAGGTGGCGAAGGAACGGGCAACGACACCATCGTCGCCGCTCATGTATGCGGCAAGCACGGTGTCGAGGTTCGGCGGGGTGCCGAGACCGACTCCCCTGGCGGGCCGACGCCGGAAGAGACGCCGGCACGAGGCCGATCACCAACGCCAGGGTCAGACATCGGCGCGTCATCAATAGTGTTCCGCGAGGAGACGTCACTATACCCCCAACCCGGGAAAACGTCTGGCGCACCCGGTTTGGACAAGCCCGACGAGGTCAGCCAATGCTGTCGCAGCGGGCGCCCGTCGCAATTTCCGCGATCCGCCGTGGAGAGCCTTCTGCATTTTCTGCAATGCCCCACGCCTCTCGGCCGGAAATTGCGCGAGTGTCTCCTGGCACGGAACGAGCACCGCAGGCGATGTAGAATGGCCGGCGTGAGTGCAGTGCATCCGCGCGTGAGTTTCGCGGATCTGGAGCAGTGGCCCGACGACGGGCGCCGGTACGAGTTGTACGACGGCGAGGTCTTCGTGGTCCCTTCCCCGCTTCCGCTGCATCAGTTCGTGCTCGCGCGCCTGCACCTCGCCTTCGAGGACTACTGCAAGGCGCACGGCGGTATCGTGTTGTTCGCGCCACTCGACATCGTCCTCACGGACTTCGACGTCGTCCAGCCCGACCTGCTGTTCTTCACGGCAGACCGCGCGCACCTGATTCACCCGAAGCGGGTCACGCGCGCGGCGCCGGACCTGGCGATAGAAATCCTCTCGCCCGGCACCGCCCGCAACGACCGGGGCCGCAAGCGCGAGCTGCTGGCGCGCCATGCCGTGCGCGAGTACTGGCTGATCGATCCCGACGTGCCGCGCATCGAGCTGTTCGCGCTCCGCGACGGCGCCCTCGTGGCTGCCTCCATCGCCGAAGGCTCCGACGCGGTGGCGTCGTCGCTGCTCCCGGCACTCACCCTCTGCGCTGCGGATTTCGTCCCGGCCGCTTGAACGCCCCGGCGGGCGACTCCAGCAGAGCGCGTCGAACCAGCCTGCAGGCCGACTTCACGCCCCGCCGCGCCGAATCGTGACGGGAACCGGTTCGGCAGACGACTATCCGGTGAACTCGGGCTTCCGGTCCACGAGTGACTCGGCCCACTCACCGGTCTCAAGATCGAGAACGCGCTCGGCCTCCGCCAGGAGTTGCTGAATCTGCCCGAGGCTCCGGGTGCGTCTCATCTGATCGGCAAGCCCTCGCAGCAGCGGCGCCATCCGTAGCGACCGTTGAGCCTGTCGCTCGTGATCGTCGAGCGAAGACATGGCGTGTAACGCTGCCGCCCACGCCGGAAGCGAGAATGTTGTGTCCGCCCTTCGTCCTTCAGGGCCACACGACGAATGGGAATCGACCGGGTCACCGGTCACGATTGTACCTCTCAGACTGCCGGCAGCGCGGATCTCGCCCCTGCTGCCTGAACGCCCAGGGGCTCCCGTGGGCATCTGGCCCCGAGCATATAATCGCGACACCTCATGACCCTTCCACCCGGCGCCCGTCTCGGGCACTACGAGATTCAGGGCCCACTTGGCGCCGGCGGGATGGGCGAGGTGTACCGCGCGCGCGATACCCGTCTCGAGCGCGACGTCGCCATCAAAGTGCTTGGCGGCGCGCTTGCCGCGGATGCCGACGCGCTGGCACGGTTCGAGCGCGAGGCGATGAGCATCGCGAAGCTCTCGCACCCGAACATCCTGGCCATCTTCGAATTCGCCCGCGAGCCTTCGACGGACTCAGGCGAGGCCGGCACGGCGTTCGTCGTCACCGAGCTCGTGGACGGCGAGACCCTTCGCGCCCGCCTCGAACAGGGACCGCTGTCGCCGCGCAAGGCTGTCGCCTACGCGCTGCAGGTCGCCAGGGGGATGGGCGCCGCGCATGCCGGGGGCCTCGTGCACCGCGATCTCAAGCCCGAGAACGTCATGATCACGCGCGCCGACCAGATCAAGATCCTGGATTTCGGCCTGGCGAAACCCATGGACCTGGGCGCCGCCGACGTGACCCGCGCCGCCAACCCGGTCACCGGCGCGGGCGTGGTGCTGGGCACGTTCGGGTACATGGCGCCGGAACAAGTGCGCGGCCAGGCGATTGACCATCGCGCGGACATGTTCGCCTTCGGCGCCATGCTCTACGAAATGCTCAGTGGCCGGCGAGCGTTCAGGGAAGACACCGCGGCCGATACGATGACCGCCATCCTGACGAAGGACCCGCCCGATCTCGATGCCGAGGGGCTGTCGATCACCCCGGCCCTCGACCGCATCGTCAGGCGCTGTCTCGAAAAGACGCCGGAGCTGCGATTCCAGTCCGCCAGCGACCTGGCATTCGCGCTCGAGAACCTCTCGTCCACGTCGAGCTCGGCGTCGGCCCGGCTTGATGCCGAGCCGGCCGTGCGGCAGCCGCCTGCGACTCGACTCCCGTGGGCGATTGCGGCGCTGGCCCTCATCGGCATGGCTGCGATGTGGATGCTTCGTGGGCCGGCGACCATCACCGACGCGCGCTGGGACACGTTCACCCGGATCACCGAAGCGGCGGGTGAGGAGACCTCGCCGAATCTCTCGCCCGACGGCAGCACCGTGGCCTACGCGGCGCGCCTCAACGGCAGCTGGGGAATTTACGCGCAGCGCGTCGGCGGACGGAACGCCACCCTGGTCGTCGATGAGCCCGACCGCAACGAGGCGAGTCCGGCGTTTTCGCCCGACGGCGCGCGCATCGCGTTCCATGAGTCGGACGACGACGGCGGCATTTTCGTGGCGGGCGCGACGGGCGAGTCCGTCCGGCGTGTGACCGACATCGGGTTCCACCCCGCCTGGTCACCAGACGGCGCGCAGATCGCGTTCACCGACCAGGAGATCTTTGACCCAGCGGGACGTCAAGGCACGGCGACGCTGTACGTCGTCGATGCCGACGGAGGCCGTGCCAGTCCCCGGCCGATCGTCGATGGCGATGCCGTCCAGCCGTCGTGGTCTCCCTCTGGTGATCATCTCGTCTACTGGAGCAACACCGGCGGACAGCGCGACATCTATACCGTGGCCCTGGCCGGAGGCGCCCGCGTGGCGGTGACCGAGGACGCGGCGCTCGACTGGTCACCCGTGTGGTCGCCCGATGGCCGGTTCGTCTATTTCTCCAGCGACCGCGGCGGCGCCATGAGCCTGTGGCGCATCGCGGTGGATTCGGCCACCGGGCAGCCGCGTGGCTCCGCGGAAGCGGTGATTGCCGGCGTCCAGGCCTCCGCGGGGCTGCCGAGCTTCTCGAAGGACGGCAGTCGCATCGCGTTCCGGTCGCGCGTCGGTTCGGTCAATCCCGTCGTCATCCCGTTTGATCCGGTGACCCTCAGGGCCGGCACTCCCACGCTGCTCGGCACACAGAACAACATTCGGGTGCCCAGCGACATGTCGCGCGACGGAACCCAGATTGCCTACTACAGCATCGGTGAGCGCCAGGAGGACGTCTTCATCGGATCGCCGGACGGATCCATGCGGCGCGTGACCGACGATGCGGCGCGGGACCGGGCGCCGATTTTCACTCGCGACGGCCGATCGCTGATCTTCTACTCGAACCGGGAGGGCAAGTTTGATGTGTGGATGGTCGGCCGCGACGGTGGAGGACTTCAGAAGATTGTGAGTCCCCCTCTCGGTGCCAACTATCCACTGCTCTCGCCCGATGGCGACACGCTGGTGTTTTCGTCCGGGAATGACAGATCCGTGTACGAACTGTCGTTCGACGGGACGGTCGGAGGTGCCCCCACGAAGCTCCCCGGTATCGCGAACGACGAGGGGTACTTGTCTGCCACGGATTGGTCGCCTGACTCCCGCAGGTTGGCGGGTTACCTGGTCTCAAACAGTGGGAGCGGACGAGAGATCGCGGTCGCGGTCTACGACCGGTCCACCCACACCCTGACGCCGCTGTCCGGCGACGATGCGGCTGCGGTGAGGTGGCTGGATGATCGCCGTCTCGTGTACTTTGCCGACGCCGGAACGACGCTCGTCGTCCTCGACACGGTCACTCGCGCGCGCACGGTCGTCGATGTGCGACTGCCGGGCCCCTCGCTCGACGAGACGTTCGTGATCAGTCCCGACAGGAAGACGATCTACTACGGCGCGATGCGGGCCGAGTCGGACATCTGGATCGTGGAGCGGCGCTGATCGCAGCCGGACAAACCTCCGCACCGGAGCCACCCGCCGCAGCTCGTCGAAGACCTTCGGCTGGCTTGCCGACGCCCGCTACCGCGTGAAGATCGCCTTGGGAACCATGGCGTGGATGCCCTTCGTCCCGTCGACCACCTGCGTGACGACCAGGTCCATCGCGGCACTCGCCAGGAAGTAGGCCTCCTCGCGCGACATCCCCTTGGTCTCCACGAGGAGGTCGAGCATCTCACGGGTGGCGATCACCGTCGCGTCTTCGAGATCCTCCGCCAGCCCCATGGTGATGTAGTGGGTCGCCGTCTCGGCCCGCGGCCATTTCAGGCGACGTCCCTTGTGCAACACCACCTGGATCTCGCCGGTGAGTGACGTCTCGACGGCCGTCCCGCTCACCTCGCCGTACCCCTGAATGGCGTGCCCGTCACCGACCGAGAGCAGTGCACCGGCCACATGCACCGGAAGGTACAGCGTGCTCCCCGCCCCGAGGTCGCGGTTGTCGAAGTTTCCGCCGAACACGTTGGGCGGTCCACTGGACACGCGTCCCATCCCAGCCGGCGGTGCGACACCAATCACCCCCCAGAACGGCGTGGCCGGAATCTCGATGCCCGGCGCGAACAGGACCACGCTTCGCGCCACGTCGAGCCAGGTGACGCGGTGCTTCTCGTACGGGAATTCGTCTGGCAGGAGCCCGTAGTCCGGGCCGAATCCCTGCCCGGCGATGGGAAGCCGCAACTCGACCGACCGGATCCGGATCTCGAGCATGTCCCCGGGCTCGGCGTCGCGCACCATGATCGGACCGTTCAACGTGTGATCGCCGCGATTGGTCGCCTCGACCCCGTCGAAGACGGCATTGAGCTCCGGCGGAATCCGGTCTGCCGGCACACCGAGCGCCTCGAACCAGCGTGGATTCCCCGTGGCCGTCTCCAGCCGCACGATGTCTCCGGAGTCGATCGTGAGCACCGGCGTGAGCGTGGCGTCGAAGAAGTTGCGGTGCACCGTCGCAGGCGTGGCCTTGAGCTCGTGAATCGTGGGCGCGCGCTGGGCGCCCGCGATCGCGGGCAGAGCCAGCAGCAGGAGGTATCGAGCGTGAAATACGGATCGCATGAGTGCTCCTAATCAGTCGTGGATCGGCGGTTCGCACGGGCGAGCCCGTCGGCTTCTTCGAGATCGGTACTACTTCAGCCCCTTGATCACGTACAACTGGGCAGACGACCGCCGGTAGCTGTAGGCGAGCGTGCCGTCCGGAGACGCGCTCATGCTGAGCAGGCCGCTGAGGGCCGGCTGCAGCGGGCGGATGGCCTTCCAGAGCGTGCGACGGCCGGACCCGACATCGACCCGGTCCACGTGCATGCGTCCGGGTTCTTGTGTCCAGACGTACACCGACTGGTTGTCCGCGCTCCATCCGGCGACATGTTCGTCGTCACGGATGCCGATCGCCGGCCGGCACTCCGGCGTCGCGACGGTGCAAACGACGAACGCACCGGCCGCATCGACGGCGATCACGCGCGACCCGTCTGGTGAGATGACATTCCCGCTGGTGGCCGACAGGGTCACCCCGTCGGGGAGCAGTGCGATCGGGTCACGACCAGCCGCAGACAGCACGTACGCCACCGGTGAGGCCCCGGGGCGCACAACTTGAACCACCAGGCGCCCGTCAGGGAGCCAACCGGCCCATGAAGTTGACTCGATTGGGCCCATATCCAGAGTCGACGGGCGTCCGGCCCCCGTTGGCACGATCGAGAGTGCCGGCGGCGTTTCATTCGACACAACGAACGCGTTGCGTCCGTCTGGCGACAGGGCCAGGCCGTTCCCAGCCGCGATCCGCACGGGCTGTGCGTCCTGTGCGGGCCACGCGTACACGGATCCCTCCGGTCCGGCACTATCTCCGTTTCCGGTGATCAGCAGCGTATGGTTGCTCGAGAACGCGCTCGTGTTGCTGCCTTCACGCCACGACCGATCCCTCGACGTGACGTCGGACCCGTCCAGGATTTCGAGGCGCCTCGAACCACGGTCAAACGAGACCAGGACGTCTCCCTGCGGCGAGATGTCGTGCAGCGTGATCGCGCCTGGCGCCCGCAGGACGGTCCGTTCCCGGCCAGACACGTCGAGACCGAAGATACTCGTCTGCCAGCCGGTGGTCTCCGCCGCCGCAAACCAGACCTCGTCCGAGGGGGTCCATGCCAGCGCCCACCAGTCGGCAAACGGCCGGCTCTGGGCAACGAACTTGCCGGAACGATCGAAAATCCTGACTCGAACGGCCACTTCCACCTGAAGATCGAAGAAGGCGACGTAGTTTCCAGAGGGCGACACTCTGGGTGTGGCGAACCTGGCGGGCATACGGCCCCGACTCTTGACCGTCGACACCTCGGCCAGGACCTGCCCAACGGGAAACTCCATCGTCTGCCGGACGGCGTCGTCGCGCACGACGGCCATCTCGCCGCTGGCGCCAAAGTCGGCGAACAGGGCTCCCTCGAGTTCCGCGCGTGGAGCGCCGCCGGTGAGGGAGGCCTTGGCCAGGGTGCCGATTCGAAAATAGGGGTTGCCGCCAGTGATCGATGAACCGCTGAGGATGGCGAGTTCCCCCGAACGGGAGATGCCGAGCAGGTCGGCGCCCGGGATTTCCAGGGACCGGTACTCCAGGCTGTCCAGGCTGGTCAGGAAGACGTCGCGCTCGCGCCCATCCCAGTCGGCGCTGTAGACGATGGTGCGGGTGTCTGGCGCGAACCGCGCCGCAAAGACGAATCCGTCTTCGAAGGAGACGGGTGCGTACGTCACCTCCGCGATACCCGCTCCGGTTGTGCCACGGGCGAAGTACCCCGCGCCCCCGCCCAGGACGAGCGCGGCGGCCACGGCCGCCGCCAGCACGAAGGCCCCGTGCGTGCGGGAAGGGGGCGTGTTCACCTCGATCGCCGACGCGCCACTCAGTGCGGTGCCCGACGACGATCCAGACAACGCGCCCAGGGCGAAGGCCACGTCGCGCGCGGACTGGAAGCGTTCGGTGGAGCTCTTTTCGAGGCAGTGCCGGACGATACGCTCGAGTGCCGGGGCGACGTCCTGCCGCAGGCCGGTGAGGTCCGGCGGGTCGTCTTTCAGGATCGCCGTCATGGTCTCGGCGCTGGTCTCACGCTGAAAGGCGCGTTGGCCCGAGAGCATTTCGTAGAGCACGATGCCGAACGCAAAGAGGTCCGTTCGCGCGTCCACGGCGTGACCGCGCACCTGTTCCGGCGCCATGTAGCCGACCGTCCCCATCACCGTGCCCGGGTCGGTCATCGCCGCGACGGTCTCGGTGGCGCCAGAGCCACCGGTGGCCGTGGCCACGGAGCGCGCGAGACCGAAGTCGAGGATCTTGACCTGCCCGTCGGGCAGCAGGAACACATTCTCGGGTTTCAGGTCCCGGTGGACGAGTCCCTTGTCGTGCGCGGCCGCCAGGCCACGCGCGATCTGCACCGCGCATTCAATCGCCTTGCGTACGGGCAGGGCGCCGTCGTCCAGGCGCTCACGCAACGTCTGGCCATCGAGAAGCTCGGTCACGACGTAGGCGGTGGCGTGTCCGGCGTCAGTGGTCGTACCGGTATCAAAGATGGCGAGGATATTCGGGTGTGACAGCGCGGCGATGGACCTGGCTTCGCGTTCGAACCGTGCCAGCCGATCGGCATCCGCACTGAAGCCGGGCGGGAGCACCTTGACCGCAACTTCGCGATCCAACCGGGTGTCCCGCGCGCGGTAGACTTCGCCCATCCCGCCCGAACCAATGTGGCTCACGACTTCATAGGGGCCCAGACGTGTTCCCGCGGCGAGCGACATCGGCGGGCTACTCTATCAGACGGCGACGCGTGACGGATTCGCACGTGCATCGGGGGAGCGACCCGGTCGGGCGCGATTCCCTCCTCCGGCACCAGCTCTCGCGGACCTCCAGTCCGCTGAGTTTTTCGGGCCCGGATGCGATATTCCAGGGTCGGGGGTTCACTTCCGGCAGCGCGTGCTACGGTCGGCGTGCCGGTTGGGGTGGGCCACACTACGGCGGCGGACTGCTCGGCCTTGTGCTGATCATCCTGCTGGTCCTCTGGCACACGGGCAACCTCGGCGGTGGCGGGATGATGCGTGGAGCGGCCGTCGAGACGGCCGGCAGGCTCGCCGCTACTTCTCGGCCTTGCGCGATGAATGGCGGGTCAGCATCTGCTGGAACGCGCGAACCGACGCAGGCGCCGTGACCTTGTTGTCTTTCAATACGTCCTTGGCCGTGACGTCCGCGCCGTACACGTCGTGCATATCCTCCTCGTCCGGTTTGATGACCACGCCTTTGAGTTCGAGGCCGGCAAACAGGCCTTTGCTGCGCGAGTAGGACAGGATCTGCGCGTTGAGCTTGAGATCGGTTGACGCTCCGGCCTGACGCCCGACCGGCCCGGCGGCCACCGATGCGTCACCGCCCAGCGTGAACTCGTTCGTCAGCAGACTGGCCATGCCACTCGGGGTCATGAACAGCATCACGAGGTCCGTGGCCTCGGCGCCGATCTGCAATCCGAAGCTGCCACCGCCGAGGTTGAAGAAGGCCGGCGCGCTCCAGCCGGTCACGGTGCGGCAACTGGCCACGCCGCGGCCGCCGCGGCCGCCGACAACGAACCCAGCCTTGATGACCGACGGGAACACCGCCACACACTCGGCCTTGTCCAGCAGGTTCTGGGGGATCCCCTCGTCGGGAGCGGCCATGAGCTCGTTGAGGACCCGTGCCGCCTTCTCCGACTGATTCACCTCATCGGTCACCTTTTGCTCGGCCTGAGACCGTGCCTCCGGGCTCGCCGCGAGCATCAGGCAGCACGCCGTAGCGGTTCCGACGATCGACGTCATGTTCATGGTCCTGCCTGCGTTCATGGGTTTGTCTCCTCGGGAAAGCGTACGCCACCGGCGAACACCACGGATGTCCCCGATTGCACACACACGGGGGCCCGCCGCCTGGCGGCTGAAACACGCTCTCGAGATTAGAACGCCTTGCCGCCTGCGAGGCCACGGGCCGACCAGCCGTGTCGACCGTGGATTCCTTCGAGGAGGACACGTGCTCCGCACCGGTGGCTTTCACCACTTCCTTGGCGCGCGCGATCTCGCCCGCGGTGTCGCAATGCACGGAGAGGAGGGTACCGCCCTGCTGGAGGCGACCCTCGCAGCGCGTGGCTTCGACCTCCGGAATGCCCAAGCCGACGAGCGCGCCGGTCAGGCCGCCGATGGCTCCACCAACTCCGAGGCCCGCCAGCCCGGCCATGGTCGGCCCGGCGGCCAGGACCGGTCCGAAGCCGGGAAGCCCGCCTCTGCGAGCGCTATTGCGCACACGCCGCCAAGCGGAACGGGCGCATCGTGTGCTCTTGTGCACACCGCACGGGCCCCGCCGCGTGCCATGCTCGAAGTCGCTGGTTGTGGGCAGCGGAGGGGCGCGTGACGGTTGACAGTTCGCTCCTGCGCTCCGGCCTGCAGACCGTCGGAAGGAGATAGGCACCGTCATGTCAGTCTTGCTGCTCGTTCTCATATTGCTGTTGCTCTTCGGGGGCGGCGGCGCGTATTACGGCCGGCGTGCCGGTTGGGGTGGGCCACACTACGGCGGCGGATTGCTCGGTCTTGTGCTGATCATCCTGCTGGCCCTCTGGCTCACCGGCAACCTCGGCGGTGGTGGGATGATGCGTTAGAAGCTCACGCGCAGCCCGAGCTGCGCGGCCCTGGGCCGCCATCGACGTCGCCATCGGTGCTAACCTGATCACCCCAGACACATGGCCGACCCGCCCATCGTCCTCGAAGGCCGGCTGGTCATCAGCCGCGCGCTCGCGCTGCCCGACTGGCACGTCCGACTCGTCCGGCTGACGCCGACCGCGTACGCGGCGCTCGCCGACTCGCTGGAACGCACGCCGGCAGATCGCCGACCCGTGGTCGAAATCATGAATGCCGAGGCGCTCGAGGCGATCGGCGGATTCAGCTTTCACCAGGGCTGCCTTGGGTACGCCGACCGTCCGGCGTCACGATCGTGGGGGGCCATCGCACACGACAACCGGCCGGGCACCGTCATCGTCGTGCTCGACGACGTCCGCGATCCGGATAACGTCGGCAGCGCGTTCAGGTCCGCGCTGGCGTTCGGCGCGCGCGGTGTGCTCCTCGGTCCGGGGTGCGCCGATCCGCTCTATCGAAAGGCCATCCGCACGTCGATGGCCGCCACGCTCGCGCTCCCGTTTGCCGACGCCATGCCATGGCCGGCACTGCTCGACGAGCTTCACGCGCGCGGTGTCTCGATCGTCGCGACGACGCCGGATCCGGAAGCCGAGGCGATCGCACGCGTTGCGAACCGACTGCGCGACACACCGATCGCGCTGCTCGTCGGATCGGAGGGACATGGCCTGTCGGCCGGCGCGCTCGCTCGCGCGGACGTTCGAGCACGCATTCAGATTGCTGCCGGCGTGGACTCGTTGAACGCTGCGACGGCGGCGGCGATCGCCTTGTACGAGCTCGGGCGCGAGGGACATCGCCGCGACTGACCGACCGCGGCGCGTAAACCCTGCCGGCCCGACACGTCGTCCTGGACGATGTGAAGGGGGAGCAGCCACCATGGGAGCCGATAATCGTCACGGCTCAAACTCTTGTGGGCTCTACCGCAGGTGTGGGACTGATTCGCCTCGAGGCCGCACCTCCGCGTTGGCCCGTCCCGCACGACCTTGAAGCCGTGGTCGATGTAGCGAAATGACGGGTCGATCCTGCTGCGCTGCGAGCAGCGGCTCACCGTGACCGCATGGCGCCACGCGCCTCCGCGTGACGCGCGCCGACGGCCGGAGGCCGGCCCGGTGGGATGGTTCAGGGGCGATGCCGCGTAGTAGTCGGCCGAGTGCCGAACCCATTCGGTTCACCCCGTGTCACCGGCCACGGGCCAGCAAGCGGCCCGCGACCGCGGCCACGGTGATCTCGCCTGGCCATCCGCGCGGAGCCTCACGCGCCGTCGCGCGCAGGAACGCGCCGTACTCGACCTCGGTGACCGGAGCCGCGCCGAATCGTGACGGGAACCGGCTCCTCCGGGACCGAGAGTGAGCGGGCGCGTTCGCCCCGTCGCACGAGCGTCTCGAGCGTCACCGACTCGTACGTGCAGCGGACGAGCTCGTCGACTTCCTCGAAGAGCCAGTGCAGGTTGCAGGCCGACGCCTCGGGACACTCCTGCCCCGGACGGTCGTGCAGGACGCAGGTGCCCGGCGTGCGAGGACGCTCGAACACGCGCATGACGTCGAGCACCGTGATCTTCGACGCCGGCCGCGCAAGCCGGTATCCCCCGCCGATGCCACGCGTGCCCACGGCCACGCCCGACCGCACGAGCTGCTGGAACACCTTGGCCAGCGCGCCGCCCGGAATGCGGTACCGCCGTGCCACCTCGGTGACCGTCACCGGGCCGTCGCCGGCCATCGCCATCTCGGCAGCTGCATACAGCGCGTAGCGTGTCGAACGCGTGATCGTCATCGGAGGCACTCATCAGGGATCGGCACGGGTTCGGCGACAAGTACGACAGGTACGACGGGTACGACAGGTACGACAGGTACGACGAACCTGATTCTTGTCATCTTTTCTTGATCCTACTGAGAACGATAGCAACCGCCACTACGTTCCTGGTACCGGTCGTACCCGTCGTACCCGTCGTACCTGTCGTACCTGTCGTACCCGATCGCACCCGTCGTACCCGTCGTACCCGTCGTACCCGTCGTACCCGATCGCACCCGTCGTACCTGTCGTACCCGATCGCACCTGTCGTACCCGATCGCACCTGTATCAATGCTGCCTGAGTTCCAGATCGAGACACACCCGCTGCGCGATGCGGAATCCTTCGTGCTCGAAGAAGGCGATGAGATCCGGGCTGTCCCAGCGGACCTCGGTCTGGAGCTTCGGAATCCCGAGACCCAGCAGGTTCGTGCGCAGCTGGTCGATGAGCGCCGCGGCGACACGCCGGCCGCGGTAGTCGGGATGCACGCCGAACACGTCGAGCACGGCCGCCGGTTCCATCACGCCGAACTCGCCGTAGTACACGCGCGCCAGGAGGAACCCGACGACGTGGTCGTCGAGCTCCACGACGAGCGAGACGGCGATGCCCGTGTCGGCAAACGCCTGCTTCAGCTTCTGCGAGAGAAACTGCTCGCGTCGCCGCCCGACGCTCGCCTCGTCGATGGCGACGATGGCCCCGAGATCGTCCGGCCTGAGATTGCGAACGAACAGCTCGTCACGGGGTGGGGTGTCGGTGTCCATGTCTCTCCTTGGCTCCCTCTGGGCTCTGGGCTCTAGGCTCTCCAAGTGCCTACGACGCGGCGCGTTCTCGCAGGCGTCTGGCTCGGAACGCGCCCCAGAGCGCGGCGCCGAGCGCGCCGGCCAGAATCGATTGCGGGTGCGCCCGCACGTCCACGGCCGTTCCCTGCTTGTCGACGGCCTCGCGCATCGCGGCCACCAGGCCCTTGTCGGCGGCCAGTCCCCCGGTCATCAGCAACACCTCAGGCGATCCGATCGACACGATGAGCTTGGCCGCGCGACCGGCCATCGAGAGGTGAATGCCCTTGAGGATGTCCGGCAGGCTGATGCCGCGCGAGACCATGTTGATCACATCGGTCTCGGCAAGCACGGCGCAGATCGACGAGCACATCTCGGGCTTGGTCGCCTGGCACGAGAGCGTGCCGATTTCCTCGAGCGAGACGCCGAGGTATCGCGCGATGTTCTCCAGAAACTGCCCCGACCCCGACGCGCACTGGCTCGTCATGCGGTAGCCGAGCACCTTGCTTCGGTCGTCCATGGCCACCGCGCGCGTGTGGAGCGCGCCCATGTCGATGATGCCGCGCGCGTCCGGCTCGAGAAACAACCCTCCCCGCGCGTGCGTCGTCATGCCGTAGAAGTGGCCGGTGCGGAACGGCACGACCTCGGCCTCGCCGGTGGTGGCAACGTAGGCCAGGTCGCCGGCACCGACACCCGCCTCGGCGAGCACGTCGCGATAGACGTCCTCGGTCACCGTCGAGACGTCGCGCCGGCGGATGCGCTCGGCCCGGCCAGCCATCAGCCGTTCCCCGCCCGCCTCGTCCGTTTCGACGACGACGATCTTCACGACGGCCGATCCGACATCGATGCCGGCCGTGATCATCACATCGCGTGAGGTGTCACTTGCCATCGGAAGCTCCTGCCCTTCAGTGGACGACCGTCGCACCGGGCGCGCTTCTCGTGCTGCGCAGCGCGAACAGCGCCGCGCCGAGCGCGCCGGTGTAGATGGAGTCGTCGGAGATGTTCATGGTCACCTGACCGTAGTTCTCGGTGAGGAGCTTGCCGAGCGCGCCCACGGCGGCCGGATTCTTGGCGACGCCGCCGGTGAACGTGAACTCGTTGGTGACGCCGCCCGACCGCGCGATGAGCGACATCGCGCGGAGGATGATGGCGCGGTGGAGGCCGGCAAGGATGTCCTCGCGGCGTTCGCCAAGCGAGAGACGCTCGCGAAGCTCGGCCCCCGCAAACACCGTGCACGTCGAGTTGATCCGCACCGGCCGCGTCGACTCGCAGGCCAGCGGTCCGAGCTCGTGCAGCCCGAGGTTCATCTCGTCGGCAATGTAGCCGAGGTAGCGGCCGCAGCCGGCGGCACACCGGTCGTTCATCTGGAAGGACGTGACGATGCCCTGGCCGTCCACCTGGATGGCCTTGGTGTCCTGACCGCCGATGTCGAGCACGGTGCGCGTGGAAGGAAACATCGCGTGCGCGCCAAGCCCGTGGCAGAGAATCTCGGACTTGATGTTGGCCTCCGGGAACGGCAGCCGCGCGCGGCCGTAGCCCGTGCCGACCGAGGCCACCTGCCGGAGCTCGAGGCCGGCGATACGGATGACGGCATCGGCAAGCGCGTGCTCTTCATTGCCGGTCGCCGCAATCGCGGCGCGCATGTGGTCCTCGAACCGGCCGCCGGCCTCGGCGGAGTTCTCGACGTCGAGAATCGCCTTGTCGAACAGGCCCAGCAGCTGGTCGTAGCTCGTGCCCGACTGGCGCGCTTCGGTCTCCGAGAGCGCCATGTACCGGCTGCCGGCCAGGTCGCGGAAGAAGTCGCTCTTGCGGCGCGAGCCTTCCGCATAGAGCGACGAAATCTCCGCTCGCATCTCGGTGACGATCCGCTCCACCGACTGGCGCAGGCCCTTGCCGCCCGTGAGCAGCCGGCCGGCAAACCGGTCGAGCTCGCGCGCGAGCACGACGAGCTGCGAGCGGTACTGCTCGGCCCGGAACGCACGCTCGAGCTGGCCGAGACGCCGACCGAGCTCCGACGCTGACAACCCCGCCTGCTCGAGCTCGCGCCGGATGAGCGAAAAGCGCGTGTTGATGAGCGCCTCGCCGAGCGACACCTGGCAGGCGACTTCATAGTTGCTGCGGCTGTTGGTGATGCCGCGGCCGAGCACCTCGGCGTCCTCACCCAGCACGACGGCC
The DNA here is from genome assembly GCA_963752045.1 of uncultured Acidobacteriota bacterium. Classification (GTDB taxonomy): domain Bacteria; phylum Acidobacteriota; class Vicinamibacteria; order Vicinamibacterales; family SCN-69-37; genus DATKDF01. The sequence goes on from CAVVWN010000013.1 coordinate 36,466, forward strand.
TTGGTCGTGGTCGATCCGAGGTCGATGCCGACAGCGTAGTTCATGCGGCGCCTCCAAGGCGTTTCTGCTCGAGCATCTGGAAGTACGATTCCAGGCGGTTCTTGATGTTCGCGGCCGAGAAGTAGCGCGGGTCCACCAGATCGCTTTCGATGAAGCCGCCCGGTCGGCCCGAGCGCGCCTCCACCTCGCGCAGGATGTGCAGCTGGCCGGCGCTGAACGAGTTGCAGCTCTTCACGGAGTTGATGAGGAACCCGTCGGCCTCGTACTCCTTCACGTACTGCGTCAGCATGTCGATGCGCGTGGGCAGGCCGAGGTTCGTATAGCAGCCGAGGCAGTACTCGGCCAGCGTCTCGAGCGGCCGCGACGGATCGTGACGGAAGCCCTGGTCGTAGACGCCGCCGACCTTCGTGTAGGTCGAGGCGACCGCCACGGCGCCCTCGTCGGCGAACATCTTCCAGAACTGCCGGAAGCTCGTCCAGTTGGGCGGCCCCTCGACGACGACGCGGTAGCGTTCCTGCTCGATGTCGCCGTCGGGCGTCACCGGCCCCTTGCCCTGCTCGATTCGCTCGGCGATCTCGGCCCTGAGCGCCTGGTAGTACCCGACGGCGTCCTCGGTACCGCGGAACGCGCTGAAGATCGGACCCACGTAGTAGACGGCGCCGAAGTACGCGTCGATTGGCGACGGCTTGTGCTTGGCCGACTGCAGCACCCACACCAGGTCGTCTTCAGCCTGTGCCGACCGCGCGAGGTGCTCGCTCAGCCGATCCTCGTCGTACGCCCGCCCGCTCACCCGCTCGAGCACGGGGATGATGTCGTCTCGCAGCTGCTTCACGACGTACTCGCGCATGGCCGGCGTGATGCGGCCATCGGGCTGATACGGCACGTGCAGCATGGCCACCGGCGCGTGGTACTCCTCGCGCAGGAGCTCGAACCACTTCATGAACGTGAAGCACCCCGTATACGACAGCAGCAGCACGTCCGGGTCCGGCAGCCGCTGACCGGTCGGACCGATGTTGCCGGACTTGAGCATGCCGATGTCGCTCTTGACGTAGGTGCAGACGTCCTCCGAGTGCCCGTGCTTCTCGGCAATCGAGATGTACTCGGCCGTCTTGCCGCGCATCGCGGACTGCAGCGAGTTGATCTCCGGCAGCACCGGAAGCAGGTCGAAGCTGAGGAGCAGCTCCGTGAGGTTGCCGGGCACGAACGTGTAGGCGTTCTTCGCGCCCGTTTCGGGTGAGGCCGCCAGGCGGTCGAAGTGCCTGGCGATCATCTCCTTCTGCCGCACCTGACTGTCGTCTTTTCTGGCGGCCCCTGCCGCCTGCGCGTCCTTCTTCATGCGCCACTCCACAATTTGATTGAGTCGGCGAACGTGCCCGCCTGCTCCCGGATGACCTGGAACTGCCCCGTGTTCTCGGAGTACTTGAATGCCGTCCACGGCACGCCGCGCCGTTCGATCGCGGCCACCTGCATCGGCTGGTCGAGCAGCGCGGGGTCGCAGAAGCTCGGCGCGCAGAAGATGACGCCCTCGGCCCGCCGCGCCTCGATGCGCAGAGCCAGCTCCCCGCCCTTCTCGCCCGTCGCGTGGTACCGCGTCGGGCTCGCAATCGCGTCGTTGAGAAATGCGAGCACGAGGTTCTCGAGCGGGTCGCCGTCGGTCGGGATGTCGGACTTGATCCAGCGGCTCACCTGCACGAAGTCGTCGTCGACGATGTAGCAGCCGGCGCGTTCGAGGGTGCGAATCAGGCCGATCGGCGGCTGCTCGCAGAAGGAACCGGTGAGGAGCACGCGCGCCTGGTCCATGGGCTGGCGATCGGTCTCGCCGAGCGCGGCTTCGCGATAGTCGGTGAGCAGCTCCGTGGCCTCGCCGACCGGCAGCACCTGGGTGGCCCGCAGCATCACGTAGAGCTCTGATGTCGGCACGGTCCACGGCTGTTTGTCGCGCAGGTCGTACAGCTCGCGCACGACCTGGCGGTAGCGGTTGTAGCGCGCAATCGACGCGCGGAGCGCATCGGCATCGTAGGCCCGGGCGCCGCGCGCGGCGAGATCCGCCGAGAGCGACTCGAGCTCCTGCCGGTAGAAGCGTCCGCCAATCTCCGGCTCGAAGTTCTGCGGCACGTCGAGGTACCGCACGTACTTGTCCGGAAAGAGCATCGTCCACATCCCGGACAGGTTGCGGATGACGTCGCAGATGGCTGGAAAGACGACGCCGTCGAGGCAATCGAGGCTGCCGTTGAGACCGAGCTCGATGGTCGAGCGCGGGATGTGACAGATGTAGGACTGGTAGTAGGCGTCGCCGCGGATGATCTCGAGGTCGTCGCGCGCGCCGAGCAGGCCAACCGGCAGCACGCCCTGCGCGTCGAACAGCTCGCACGGCACGTAGATCGGCATGTAACCGATGGCCATGCCGCCCGTCCGGTCTTTCCACTCGCGAACCGAGCCGAGATGATAGTCGCGGTAGAGTCCTTCGGCCCGGTCGACCAGATCGGTGAGCGTCGGGCGATCCGTCATTGATGCCTCCACTCCGGTGCGCGCTTCGAGAGGAATGCGTCGAGCCCCTCCACCGCATCCGACGTCCGCATCAGGGTGCCCAGATACAGGCGCTCGAGCTTCGGCAGGTCGGTGCGCAGACGATCTTCGAGGCCCACACGAACGGCGCGGACGGCCAGCCGCAGGCTCGAGGCCGACTTCGACGAGAGATGCGCGCGCGCCCACTCGAGGGCGGCTTCGGCCGGGTCGCCGTCGGAGATCTCGTTCACGAGTCCCATGGCCTTGGCCTCCTCGGCGAATATCGAGCGGCCCGAGAGACACAGGTCTTCGGCGTGCGCCCGGCCGATGCGCTCGGGCAGGAGGATCGATGCGGCCGGCGGAAACACGCCCAGGACGATCTCCGGCTGTCCGAACCTGGCTTCCGACGTCGCGAAGATCCGGTGCGAAAGGCTCACGAGCTCGAGGCCGCCGCCGAGGCACTGGCCGCGAACGGCGCCGAGAACGACGACGCCGCTTTCGAGCACGGCATACATGAGCGACCCGAACCGCGCCAGCATGCTCGCCACCTGGTCGGGCAGGTGCTCCTCGACGCTGGCCCCGAACGAGAAGTGCGATCCGGCCCCTTCGAGCACGACGGCCTTGAGCGCCGGCGTGCGTTTCGCGTCCTCGAAGACGCCGACGAGCGCGTCCATGAGCGCCGTGTCGAGGATGTTGCCCTTCTTGCCGCCCATCGTGACGCGCCACCACGCGCCGCCATCGATCGGGAGCACCGTTACGACTTCGGCCATCGCGTCTCCTTGCCCGGTTCGGCCGGGTCCCAGGTCTGCTCGAGCTGCACGTAGGGCCCCCCGGAGAACCCGTTGGTGCGGAAGAACGTCAGCATGGGCACGTTGTTGCGGCGGACCATCGTGCGAATCGTGGCCACGCCGCCCTGCCGCAGCCGGCGACACACGTCGGCCAGCAGATCGCTCGCCACGCCCTGACGCGCCAGGCCCGGGTCGACGCCAATCTCCAGAATCCACCCGCACGGCTCGGATCCGAACTCGAAGGCACGCACGTCGGCGAGCACGAAACCCGCGAGCGCGCCGTCGCGCTCCGCGACCAGGCCCACGCGCGCCCGATCGGTCGCTGGCCCCAGAAAGTCACGGAAGACCTGCGTCCAGTAGGACGGCTTCGATTCGCCGGTGTGAAGCGCGTCCAGACGCACGACGGCGTCCAGATCGCGTCTCTGGAGCGGACGAATCGAGACGGCCGGCGGCGCGGTTGCGGTCATCGGTTCCTCTCAGGACTTCGTGCGCACCTGGGCGATGACTTCCTCGGTGAGCGCGTCGCTCCAGGCGGCACCCTCAGCCAGCCGCCGGCGCAGCAGCAGGAAGTCGGCCTCGCGGCAGGCCTTGCTGCCTTCGTTGAAGGCGCGGAACCCGGCACGCGCCTCGGTCATCATGTTGAGCCCCAGCCACGACCGGTTCGTCTCACGGTTGCGATCCCAGTGCTCGAGCTTGTGCTTCCGCACGCTCTCGAGCGTCTTGCGTCAGGCAGCCCGGGAACGTGTTCGCGAGCTTCCAGACGAGTCCGTCGACGGCCCGGTCGAGCTCGGAGAGGTCCACCTCGCCCTGCGCCAGCAGCTTCTTCGCCTCGTCGCGATCGGCCCCGGTCTTCATCTCGCCGAAGACGATCTGGCCGTTCTCGACCCAGCGGTCCGTGACGACGAGCGGGTTCGGGAAGTACTGCCCTCCGACCTTGAGCCCGGGCACGAGCTTCGTGACGAGGCCGAGCCGCATCGCCTTGTGCGCGCTCCAGTGCTCGCAGAGCGTGCAGCTTTCCATCGCCGCCTCGATGCCGACGAAGAGCGGCAGGAAGTCGGTGCTGCCGCCGTCGGGGGCCGACCCGTGCCGCGGGCCGGCCTGCCCGAACAGGGCCATGTCCTGCGCGACCGTGAAGTCGCAGGCCATGCCGATCTCCTGCCCGCCGGCGATGCGCATGCCGTTCACGCGGCAGATCACCGGCTTGTCGCAACCGAGAATGGCGCTGACCATGTCGTTGAAGAGCCGCATGTACTGCTGGTATTCGCTCGGGCGGCCGGCGTAGTACTCGGCGTACTCCTCGGTGTTGCCGCCGGTGCAGAACGCGCGCGTGCCCGACCCGGTGAACACCACCGCGACGGCCGCGCGGTCGTTCGACGCGCGGCGCATGCCGAGGATGACGCCCTTGACCATCTCGGTCGTGTAGGAGTTGAGCTGAGCCGGGTTGTCGAGCGTGATGTGCACCGTGTGCAGGCCCGGCACGGCCGTGCCACCGGGATCCAGGAGCGGCCGCTCCTCGTAGCGAAGGCCGGGTGCGTCGGCTGGAGTGGTGAGGTTGTGGTCTCTGAACGTCATGGAATCTACGCCTCCGGAATCAGGACGAGCCGGTTTGCGACGCCGCCGTGGTGCAACTCGGCGAAGACGTCGTTGATGGTCGACATCGGCCGGCGCTCGATGAACGGCGCGAGCGCGACGCGGCCGGCAAGCACCATGTCGACGATGGCCGGGTAGTGTTCGGGCAGGCAGCCCCAGTTGCCCTGGGCCACGGCATCAAAGGCCATCAGGTTCGACAAGCGCACCTCGACGGTCTTCGGCGTGTAGCCGACAATCGACAGGTACGCGCCGTGGGCGAGCAACCCGAATGCCAGCGTCTGCCCAGCCGGCTGCCCCGACGCCTCGAAGATCTTCATCCGCCACGTCGGGATGTTCCGGCTCTCGGCGAACTTGCGCACCTCTTTTCGCAGCGCCTTCTGGTCGATCGTCGTCGCGTTGATCGTGAAGGCCGCCCCGTGCGGCTTCAGCCGCTCGAGTCGCCCATCGTCGATGTCGATGGCGACGACGGCGGCACCGAGCGCGGCCGAAAGCTGAATGCCGAACCCGCCCACGCCGCCCGCGCCGACCCACACGGCGAGGTCGCCTTCGCCAAGGCTGCTTCGGACCACGGCCTGATACGGCGTCGAGACGGCATCGGCAATCACCGACAAGGCTGCCAGGTCGAGCCCGGCGCCGTTGACGGCCGAATCAGTCAGATCGGGAACCGGGCACAGGCCGCGCGCCGGCACGCGCACGTGCGAACCAAAGCCTCCGTGGACGTCGCTGCCCGGAAAGATCTGCTTCGGACAGACCTGGCCGCGACCGGAGAGACACGCCGGACACTCGCCGCACGGGAGCACGGCCGGCACCACCACAGACCGTCCGCGCCAGCGTTCCGCACCCGGTCCGGTGTCGACCACGCGCCCGCTGATCTCGTGGCCGAGCGTCAGCGGGAACCCATGCCGGGTCGGCACCCCCTCGTAATAGAAACCCAGATCGGTGTGGCACACGCCGCACCCGGCCACCTCGACGAGGACTTCGGCGGCGCCGGGGACCTCGTCGCGGGATTCACGAACCATGGGAAGGCCGGGTTCTTTGACGACCCACGACGTCACTTGCACGCTAACCTCCTCATGGCACTTGACTTACATCGACCAGCCAGAGCCATGGGGCGGCCCGGCTAAATAGGTAAAACAATTCCTATTTGCCTATATACGCCGATGGCGGCTCGAAATCAAGGTACTTGGCGGTACCCCGGCAAACGGGTTCGATGGCCAAAGACAAAGCCGGTGCTGTCGCCCGCCACCCTGACGTTGGCGGACAACAGCACCGGCGCACGCGACCACACGAACCGTTGTCGGCCGTCTGCACCGAAACGGAAACGGCTCTACCGGGTGAGGTAGGCCAGCAGGTTCTCGAGCACGGTCACGTCGTAGGTCGGAACGGTTCGTGAGCCGAAGACGACGCGCCGGCCGTCCGGGCTCACGTCGAAGTTGGCGATGTTCGCCACTTCGTAGGTCGGCAGCGGAACGGTGCCCGTGAAGTTCGCCGAGTCGAGGCCGTCGAAGACTGCCGTTCCGCCTGTGGCCGGGATCCGCATCATCCGCCAGGTTGGGCCACCGACGCCCTCGATGAACAGCAGAGACTGCCCGTCTGGCGTCCAGCGCAGGATGTCGACCCAGCTGTCCGAGTTTTGGGTGTGGATCTCCCGCCAGTTGGATCCATCGATGCCGACGGTGATGAGTCGCGATCGAGGGGGACGTACCCCTTCGACCGGCGCGTTGAACGCGAGTGTCTGCCCGTCCGGGCTGAGCGCCATGCCAACCGTGCCCGACAGTCCTTCTCCTGGGAACGTGATGAGCGGCCGCTCGGCGCCGGTCGCGAGATCGATGGCGACCATGCCGGTCCAGATGTTTCGAGTCGCAAACCCGGGAGTCGGCGGATCGAAAGGTACCCGCGAACCCACCAGGGTATAGAGCCACCTGCCGTCGGCCGAGACCAGCGAACCTGCACCACGGAGATGATCTGCCGTGTCCTTCGGGAAGAGGCGGACGAGGTTACCAGACGCAAGATCGAGGCGATAGAACGCCGGTCCCTCCGGATCGACGTCGCCATTCAGGAAGACGATGAGCCCCGAGTCGTCCGGCAGCCAGCGAGGAGACTGCGCCCCAAACCCACCGGGCCGGCGGTAGGTCCGCTCCTCACCCGTGCTCATGTCGCGGACGATCATGTCCGCCACGTCGCCGCCGCCGCGGCGTATGAACGCCAGCTTGTTGCCGCGCGACCATATGCCGCTCTGCCCGAGGAAGGTCTGGACGATGGGCGATCCGGCGGAGTTGCGTTCAGCTACCGACTCCACGAAGCCGGCGTACTGCTGTCGGACGCTGTAGAGGTCGCCCGTCACCGACATGTCGATGGGGCTGCCCTGGAAATCGGCCAGGACCAATCTCGGGTCGCCGTCGGCTGTCCCGGCCCGTGACGCCAACGACCCAGAGCGCTCGGCGTCCGGACTGCTCGTTGACGAAGAACAGCCGAGAGCCATCAGGCGACCACGTCGGCCGCACGTTCACACCGGCCATCGTGACGAGGGCGTTTTGCTCCCGAGTCACGGTGTTCAGCGTGTAGATGTACCGGTCCTGGGATCCGGGTCGGTCGGAGATCGAGTACGCCAGCGTCTGTCCATCCGGCGAGAGCTTGAGGCCGTTGATGCCGGAGACATCGATACCGGGTTCCGCAAACCCTTGGTACTGCTCGAACGATGCCAACTGCTCAATCTCACCGTCGGCGACCGACACGCGCAGCAACTGGGGGCCAGCGCCAGGCTGCTGGCGCTTGACGAGGATCGACTGGCCGTCCGACGACCATGCGAACGGAACAAGGAATGGCGGCCGCGAAGTGGGACCGATCAGGGTTCGGGGCTGGGCCCCCGGCTGAGCCGCAACCACGCGAAGGGACCCTGAACCGGGGGGCGAGGTTCTGCCCCTGGTCGACCACGTGTACACGACCTGTCGGCCGTCGGGCGAAAACACGGGGTTCTCAGCCCACCGTCGTCCAGCAGTCGACGAGTGTCGTCAGCTCACCGCTGGCCATGTCCCGAACCGCCAGCGACCCGGGCCCTGCAAATCTTCCTGGTGTCCTGGGCACGAGCACGAGGGCCCGCTGCCCGTCGAAGCTGAAGGCTCTCGGGAAGTTGGTGTCGTTCCGAATCAGCCTCGGTATCAGGCCGGGAGCCTGGGGCGACCCTTCTGCGAGCCGAGCGGACGCTGCCCGGCCGGCCGGCAGGTCGCCATAGGCCCGCGCCACGGCCGCAAAGGCTTCGCGAGCTTCCGGCATGCCCTGCCGTTCAAGGACCAGCGCGGCACGCAGCTTCGGCCTCAGACGCAAGAGCACGGTCAGTTCCGGCTTCGGCCGCGACCTGGCGATACAGTTCCAGCGCGCGCCCAAGCGTGCGCACGTTTTCCTCAGCGAGGCGCGCGCGCTCGAACAGATCGCGCGGGCCCTGCTCGGCTCGGGCCGTCATGACCGCGGCTCCCACGAGCACCAGCGCCAGAAGACGCCGGCCGAGCGGCATTCTCATTGGTTTCATCACTGTCTCCCTCCAGGCGGCCGACATTGGCTGCTGTGCGGGATTCTGGCGAGAGGCCTGGTCAGGAGCATGGCGATGCCGTCAAGGTTTCGCCAAGGTTGCCTCGAACCGGTAGCCGACGCCGCGGACGCCGACAATGTGGGTCGGCGAATCGGGGTCCGGCTCGATCTTGCGGCGCAGTGACGACAGGTGCGTGTCGACGGTGCGGAGGGTGACGTGGACATCGGCGCCCCAGACTTCGTCGAGGAACTCGTTCCGCGAGATCACTTCGCCGGGCCTGGACACGAGGAGCGCAAGCAGGTCGAATTCGGTGGGCGTGAGATCGACCGGCTCGTCGCCGCGGAAGACGCGGCGCCCGGCCAGGTCCACGTCGACGTCTCCGAACCGGATCCGCTTCGGCATCGGGCCCCGGCCGCCCCGGCGAAGACCGACCCTGACGCGTCCGACGAGCTCGCGCAGCGAGAAGGGCTTCGTTACGTAGTCGTCGGCGCCAGCCTCGAAGCCCGTGATCCGGTCCGCCTCCTGTCCGCGAACCGTCAGCATGATGATCCAGAGGTCTGGCCGCTCCGACCGGAGCGTGCGGCAGACGTCGTAGCCGTTCTGGCCCGGCAGCATCAGATCGAGGAGCAGAACGTCGGGCGCATACGGCTCGCGCCGTCGCTATCGCCTCCGGGCCGGTGCCGGCCGCATGCACCTCGAACCCCTCGAACTCGAGCTCGTCCTTCACGGCCATCACAATCGCCGGCTCATCGTCTGCAATCAGTACGCGTGGCATGGCGTTCACCTGCGGCTGGTCCCCGCCGCCGGGCTGATCGGCGCGGCCGCATCGGGTGCTGCGCCCGATTCCATGTGCGGGGCGCGTACGGCGATCGGCACCGCGAGGACGAACCTGCTGCCACGTACTCCGTCGCTCTCGACGGTCACGGTGCCACCGTGCGCCTCGGCGGTCGCCTTCACGAGCGACAGGCCAAGGCCCGTACCGTGCACGTTCGCGTGGTCGCCGCGTCGGCTCCGGAAGAACGGCTCGAAGATGCGCTCGGCATCGGCCGGCTGGACGCCGACTCCTTGATCGGCAACCGTCACCCGTACGGCTGATCCGTCGCCATCGACCGAGATCGCCACGGACGAGCCCTCCGGCGAGTACTTGACGGCGTTGTCGATGAGATTGGTAATGGCATCGAGCATCGACTCCGCATCGATGTCGAGCCGCGGCAGGCCCGGCGCGATCGTCACCTCCATCGACATCCGCTTCGCGGCGGCCTGCGGTTGCAGGCGCCTGACGGCATCGCGCACGAGCGCCTCGATCGCGCCCGTCTGAAAACGGTACTCTCGCTGTCCGTCCTGGAGCTTCCGGGCCTCGAGCAGCCGGTTGACCAGCCCTTCGAGCCGATCGGTCTCGGCGCCGATCGCCGTCAGATAGCGCTCCGGCGAGTCTCCGTCGCCCATGCGTCCGCTCGTGATCCGCTCGAGGAGCAGGCGGATGCTGGTGATCGGGCTCTTGAACTCGTGCGTCACGGCCGCCACGAACGCCGACTGCAGCGAGGTCAGCGCCATCTCGCGCCTGACGATCCACACGGTCATCAGCAGACCGAACCCGAGCACGACGATGGGCAGGACGACGCGGCCGTAGTCGAGAACGCGGCGCTGGAACGCCACGGGCGGCGTGAGGTCGGTCACGAGAAGCGACCAGCCTGCCACCGCGGCGAGCGGGTACCTCGTGGCACCAGCGTCGGCATCGCGGCCCCAGATTGCAGAGGACCGATCGTGAATCGCCAGCCGCACGGGCTCCTGGCCGACAAGCGGAGCCAGGGCCGCCTCGAACGCGGCATCCGCAGACGAACCGGACACGGCGACGCCATGCCAGCCAGCCGACGGCTCGACCGGACGCGTCCACACGATCAGGAATCGATTCGTACCGGAACCTGCCATCTCGGCACGATCGCGCGCGCCCGGCGTCTCGGTCATCGCCTGGCGAACGAGCGGCGCCACCTGCGTGGTGGCCTCGAGGCGAACATCGCCCCGGTCGCCCGCCTCGACGCCTGCCTCAGCGAGCCAGCGGTCGAGCTCGGCTCCGTACGCCCGTCGCTGGTCGAGGCTGAGCCACCATCGCCCGGACTGCAGATTCGTCCGTGTTTCGGAGAGGAATGGCGCGAAGGCCTTGCGTCCCCCGGGCGTCATCGCCTCGCTCAGGCCGGCGGCGACGATGGCCAGCGGAATCCCAGCCGGCGAGGAAGCATCAGACCGCGCGAGTCCGTCACGCGACAGCCGTGCGGCGGCGCGCTCGTCGAGGACCTCGACATCCAGAAGCGACTGCTGGAACCGGATCCACGGTCGAAGCGCAGGGTACACGCGCAGCTGTTCATAGAGGGCCTTCGCCTCGGCGGTGCGCCCCTGGGCCTCGGCAGCCCGGGCTTCCTCTACGAGTGCTGTCGCTGCCCGCGGAAGGTCCGGCCGCGCCTCACGTGGCGGTCCCGGCTCGCCACCCACGACGATGCGGTCGTCGGAGAACAGGAGTCGGCCGTCGGCGCCCAACTCGAAGCGGATCGAATCTGATGATGGACGGACGTCGCGCGGGCGGCCCGTCGCGACGCTCGTCAGGCCGCGCACCAGCGGAAAGGTGGTCGAGAGCGTTCCCGAGCGCCGCATCGACGAGCCCCACGAGCTGCGCTTCCCGGTCGCGCCTCCGGTTCTCGCGCTCGAGGTCGTCAGCGCGGAGGCCGCTGATCCCGAGCACGGCCAGAGCGACGGCCGGCGTGGCAATGAACAGGCCGAACACCCACCACCACGATCGGCGGACGAGCGCGTGCGGAACCCGAAGGTGCATCCGTGCGGTCTATTGTCGACGGTCCTGCCTGATGAAGCGTCAGGATTCTGTGAAGATTCTCAACGCTCGAACACCACCCGCCCGCCGACCATCGTCATCGTCGCCTCGATGGACAGGATCTCCTCGGCCGGCACGGTCATGATGTCTTTCGACAAGACCGCGAGGTCGGCGAGCTTGCCGACCGTGAGCGAGCCCAGGTCGTTTTCGAGAAACGCGACGTAGGCCGGGTCCACGGTGTAGCTTCGGAGCGCTTCCTCACGCGTCAGGCGCTGGTCCGGATACCAGCCGCCTTCGGGATTGCCCTCGAAGTCCTGACGGGTGACCGCCGCATGAATGCCCATGAACGGGCTGAAGGTCCGGGCGCCTTCGTCCGAGCCGCCGACGAGGCGCGCGCCCGTGTTCATGAGCGTGCGCCATGCATAGGCCGTCTTGATCCGCTCGGGCCCCACGCGCGTCTCGGCCCAGGGCATGTCGAGCGTCGCATGCATCCACTGCCAGGACGTGATGATGCCGAGCCTCGCGAACCTCGGCACGTCTTCGGGCCGCAGCACCTGGGCGTGCTCGATGCGAATGCGGTGGTCCTCGACCGGCACGCGCGCGAGCGCCTGCTCAACGGCATCGAGCGCCATCTGGTTTCCCCGATCGCCGATCGCGTGGATGGCGAGCGTCCACCCCTGGCGCAGCGACCGTTCGACGATGAAGTAGAGCTGGTCGTAGGGCACGCGAATCACGCCGATGTTGTCGGGCTCGTCGGCGTAGGGCGCCATCATGGCGGCGCCGCGCGAGCCGAGCGCGCCGTCGATCGACACCTTGATGCCGTGCACCTGCAGCTTCAACGTCGGGTCGAGGTACGGCTCGCTCCGGATGATGCGCATGAACTCCTCGCCGGCGTTCACGGCGCGCGGGTAGGCCGCGATACGGAACGGAAAGTCGTCGGCGGCGATGAGTTGCCGGTAGGCTTCCACCGTCTCGAGGTTGGTACCCATGTCGTGGGCGCCGGTGACCCCATACGACAGGGCGAGCGCCACGCTCTTCCTGACGCGCTCGGTCAGCGGCTCGACCGCGCCGGCAGGCGCCCGCACGAGCGCCTGCGCGTTCTCGATGAGCACGCCGGTCGGAAAACCGGTCGCGGGGTCCTTCAGCACTTTGCCGCCGAGCGGGTCGGGCGTCGAGCCCACCACGCCGGCTTCGGCAAGCGCGCGTGAGTTGGCCCACGAAGCGTGACCGTGCATGCCGCGCAGAATGACGGGGTTGTTCGGTGCCGCCTCGTCGAGCGAGGCGCGCGACGGCCAGGCCTCGGTCGCCCAGTTGCCCGTGTGCCAGTCGTTGCCGGTAATCCACACGCCCGGCTCGGTGCGCGCGGCGCGTCGGCGCACGAGCTCGGCCGCCTCGGCCTCGCTTCTGGCCTCAGCGAGGTCGAGCGTCTGCCCGTTCGAGCCGAGGTTCGCAAAGTGCAGGTGCCCGTCGACGAGGCCCGGAATGACCGTCTGACCGCCAAGGTCGACGACCCTCGTGCTCGGCGCCAGCAGCGCCTGCAGATCGGCCGTCGATCCCACACCCGAAATCCGATCGCCCGTAATCGCCACTGCCTCGACCCGGGGCCGGGCCGGATCCATCGTGACGATGTTGCCGTTGATGAGCAGGGTGTCGGCCGGACGCCCGTCACCGAGATCCGAAGAAGACGGAGCCGAGCACGACGCCGTGAACCCGGCCAGGAACATCAGCGAGAGCAGGAGGTGTGGGGCGCGCATTCTCCGAGCTTACGCCCTCGAGCGCGACGCGCACAATCGCGCACAGTGCGGATGGACGATCGGCCTTTGGCGAGGACGCCGGAATGCTGCGGAGGGCCGTCCGAATAGGTCCGGATAGAATGTGGCGCGATGTTGCTGGCGGCGGCGATTCTGGGCGCGCTCTCGGCCGCCGTGCCCGCTGCCGCGCCGGGCGATGACCAGTCGCCCCCAGCCGCAGGTACAGCTCGGCCGCCGGTCACACCTTCAGCACAGGCAACGCAGGCGCCGGAACCTCAGGAGGGTTGGTCGTTCGTCTGGGACGATCGGCCGTCGATCCGGTGGGGCGACCAGTTCCGGCTCGACGTCCGGCTGCGACTCCAGACCGACTTTCAGTGGTCGCCCATCTTCGACGACGGCTACAACTTCTTCTTCGCGCTCAAGAGGGTTGGCGTCCGCGGCAACATGGGCAAGGCAATCACCTACGCCCTGGATCGAGAGCTCGACGTTCCCCAACCGTGGCGAGACGCCTACGTGAACGTGAAGCTCTCACCCGGACTCGAGGTCCGCGGCGGCCAGTTCAAACTGCCGTTCGGCCTCGACCAGAACACGCCGCTCACGTCGCTCGATTTCGTCTACCGGACCAGGCTGGGAACACTGCTCTCGCCTGGCCGCGACCCCGGCGTCATGGTGCACGGGCAGGCCGGCGGCGCACGGATCGACTACTTCCTCGGCGGATTCACGCACGACGGCAAGACCGCGCGCACGATCACCGACGCCCTCCGTGTGCAGGGCGGAGCGACGTTTGCCGGTCGCCTGCTCGCACGCCCGTTCGCGGCTGGGTCCTCACCGCTGCGAACGATGCAGCTCGGCGGCGCCACCACGCTCAGCGACGTCCCCGAGGGCCTGCCCGGCCTGCGCGGCGTCCTCCCCATCGGCGGCAACTTCCTGCTGCCGGGAACGCCGGTCAAGGGCCGGCGGGTCCGGGCAGGCCTCGAAGGGCTCTGGCAGCCCGGTCCGGTCTCCATCAAGGGTGAGTATGCGCGCGTGACGACCGAGCGGCAGGATCAAGCCGCCGATGGCGGCGATCTGTCACCACTTCGAGCGTCCGCGTGGTTTCTCAGCACGACCTGGATCATCACCGGCGAACGCGCCGAGACCGGCGGCGGCGACCCGACGCGGCCGCTGTTTCTGGGAGGGCCTGGCGCGATCGAGCTCGCCGCGCGCGTCGAGCGCCTGGCGTTCGGCAGCACGGCGACCGGCGGCACGCCGTCGCTCGAGCCTCATGCCGACCGGGTACCCGAAACGACGGACCTCGTCTGGACCGTCGGCGTGTCGTGGTACTGGAATCGCTGGGCCAAGGTGCAGGCCAACCTGATTCACGACCGCGTGACCAACGAACTGGCCGAGCCGGTCGAAAGATGGAGCCAGGTCGTGCGACTGCAACTCGTGTTCTGACGCGGTTTCACACCCGGTCGTCCGGAGCATCCGGCAGAACGATGTCGAAGCGCGCGCCGCCGCCGGTCCCCTGCCCGGCCGTGATCGTGCCGCCATGCCGTTCGACGATCGCCCGCACGATCGACAGACCCAGGCCGCTGCCAGACGGCGTCGACGTGCCGGCGCGCGACGTGTCGACCTTGTAGAAACGATCGAACACGTGCGGCAGGTGCTCCGACGGAATCCCGGCGCCCGTGTCTTCGACCGCCAGCCGCACGCCCTGGTCTTCGCGGCGAACGCTCACGGTGACGCGGCCGCCGTCGGGCGTGTGCCGGATCGCGTTCGCCACGAGGTTCTGCAAGGCTTGTTCGAGCCGGTTTTGATCGGCGCGAACCATCCGCACGTCAGGGTCCGACACGGTCTCGAGGGTCACGCGTCTTTCGGCGAGCGCGCGCTCGTGCCTGTGCCGAATCCGCTCGAAGAGCTGACCGACCTGGACCGACTCCTTCTTGAGCGCCGCACCGCCGCCTTCGAGCTTCGCCAGGTCGAGCAGGTCTCCCACGATGTGCTCGAGCCGCTCGGTCTCGTCTTCGACGATCTTCAGGTATCGCCGGCGCGTGTCCCCGTCGAGCGGCACGTCGGGCATCGAGAGTGTCTCGACATAGCCACGAATGGCGGCAAGGGGCGTCATCAGCTCGTGCGAGACGTCGGCCAGCAACTGGCGACGCGACCGATCGGCCTCGACGAGCGCTCGCGACCGTTCGTCGAGCCCTTCGGCCATCTCGTTGAACGTGCGCGCGAGCGAGGCGACCTCGTCACCGCCAACCTCGGTGGCACGCGCCTCGGTGTTGCCGGCTCCGAGCTGGCGCGCCGCCTGTTCGAGCGCCCGCAATCGGCGATGCGCCGGGCGAAACACGACGAGGGCCGCCACCGCCGTGCCGAAGACGACCAGCCCGAGCGCGATCGCCGCAAGCAGCGGTCCGAAGTCCCTGAGTGCAACCCAGAGCGGCGGCTGGTCGGTCGGCACCGCCACCATCCCGGCCGTGGCGCCCGCCACGGCGATGGGCGCGAAGGCGAAGGCTCCCTGTACGTTCGGACGAAACCCGCCACGACCGCGACCCTCGCCCCGACGCCCGCCTTCCACCGGAGGCTGGCCTGGCTGTGCCGCTCCCCCGCCGCGCCGGCCCGCGCCCTCCCCACGTCCGAGGAGCCGCGCCATCGTCGCTCGTCCGATCGTGGCCGGCGGCGCCACACGCCGGCTGAGAATGACCCGGCCGTCGGACATGACGACGGCGAAGGCGCGGTAGCGGGTGGCGTACCGCTCGTTCAGGTAAGCGTCGAGGTCGATCGCCGGCTGCTCGGCGACCGCATCGGCGACGTCGGCGGCAATCAGTTGCGCGAACTCCGCAGGAGATCGGCCCGGCCAGAGCTCGGCCGTTCTGCCGGTCAGCCAGAGGAACACCAGCGCTTGCGCGGCGAGCAATGCCGTGACGAGCAGCACGAACCCGAACGCGATGCGCCAGTAGAGGCTGCGGAACCAGACCGTTTCACGCATCGGCGAACTTGTACCCGGTTCCCCACACCGTGAGGATGTACTTCGGATTCGCGGTGTCTTCCTCGATCTTCTGGCGCAGACGCTTGATGAGCGTGTCGACGCTGCGCCCGGTCACGTGCGTGTCTCGCGTCCACACGGCATCGAGCAGCGCCTGGCGGCTGAAGACGATGCCGGGCCGGCCGGCCAGAAGCGCGAGCGCCTCGAACTCGTGAGGAGTGAGCTCGAGCAGCCGGCCCTCGAGGTGCGCCTCGCGCCTCGCCAGGTCGATGCGCAAGGCGCCGGCCTCGATGACCGGCTCGGCCGGCGCCCCGGCCGCCGATGCGCGCGGCCGCCGCAGCAGGGCCCGCACGCGCGCCACGAGCTCCCGCACGCCGAAGGGCTTGGTCAGATAGTCGTCGGCGCCGCTCTCGAGGCCGAGCACCTTGTCGGTTTCGTCCCGCCGGGCCGTCAGCATCAGAATCGGCACGTCGCCGTTCCTCGCCTGTCGCCTGATCGCCCGGCACACGGTGATCCCGTCGACGCCGGGCAGCATGAGATCGAGGATGACGACGTCGAACGGCTCGGCCTCCGCGATCCGTATGGCCTCGTCGCCGTTGGCGGCGCCGACCACCTCGAGGCCTTCGAGCCCCAGGTGAAATGTCACGAGCTCACGGATGTTCTTCTCGTCCTCGACGACGAGCGCGCGCCCTGATCCCGCCTTCACAGATGATGCCTCCCGCCGTTCGCGCTCAGTGTATGACACAGCCAACCCGACCGGCATGGCCCCTCATCTTCAATACGCAGGCATCGGTGGCAGCGGCGAGGCAGAGCCGTGACAAATCGGCGACGCGAGTGACCGCAGCCAGGCGATCCCCGTCACGACGCGTGTGGGGGAAAGAGGGATTGCAGAAACTGCAATGTCTCGACGGTGCGGGCATGGCAGCTTCTGCACACGCCTCGGCGCCCACGACGTAAGACCCTGCCAGAGCCGACGGCCCGAATCTTGCTCGGGGTCAAAGGCGGCTATACAGGAGGGGACGGATGCCTGAGATCAGCCGGTTCTTCGGCATCGCCATCGCGCTCTACTACCGCGACCGCGAGGCGCCACAGTTCTGCGCACTGGCCGGGCCGTTCACGGCCGTCGTGGACATCGAAACCGGCGCGGTGCGCGGCCGCTTTCCACCGCGCGCCCTCGGCCTCGTGCTCGAATGGCGCGAGCGGCATGTGACCGAGCTGCGGGACAACTGGCGTCGCGCCGGCGCGCGCCTGCCGCTCCGGCCCGTGCCGCCGCTCGAGTGACTCGGGCCGACCGGGCTTCCGAAAGGGCCTGGGTTGGGGCTTGCTCGGCCGCTACTCGACCCTGCGACCGCCTATCCAGACGGATTCAATCGTGCGGCTGGCCCGGATGTCGTCCAGCGGGTTGCCGGTGAGGACGACGAAGTCGGCCCAGCGCCCGACGGCGAGATCGCCCATGTCGGGCAGTCCGAGGCAATCGGCCGCGCCGCTTGTGGCCATCGCGAGAATCGTCTGCGGCGCGAGTCCGGCCTCGGCGAGGAGCTCCAGCTCGAGGTGCTCGAAGAAGCCCTGAAAGCGGCCGGGCGGACCGGAATCGGTGCCGAAGGCGAGTCCGGCGCCGGCCTCGGCGAGCAGCCTCACATTGACGCTTGCCTGCTCGAGCGCCGCCTTGTACCGGTACGAGATGTCGCTCGACGGCGTCCTGTCGCGGCGGGCGGCATCACGCAGGCCGTCGATCACCGACGATTCCACGCCCTTCAGGAAGAACGGGTCGCTGAAGAAGTCCGGCTCGCTTTCGTAAACGAACGTCGAAAGCTCGCGCGTGAGCGTCGGCACAAGACAGACATTCCTCGCCTTCATCAGTCCGACGAGCTCGTCGTCGACGGGCCTGGTCGCGCACGCTGTGGGCCAGAAGGTCCGCGCCGGCCGCGAGCATGGCCTTCGCGTCGTCGAGATAGAAGATATGCACGGCCACCCGGAGGCCGTGCGTGTGCGCCTGATCGATCACGGCTCGGGCCACGTCGAGCGGCATTTTGGCGGTCGTGCCGAGATTGTCGTCCACGCGGATCTTGATGAAGTCCGGCGCCATGGCCGCGACCCGGTCCACCTCGGCACGGGCCGCCTCCGGCGTGGGCGCGGTGATGACCGGACCGGCCACGCGCAGGCGCGCTCGGTCGAGCGGGCCAGTCGATTCATCGCGCAGCCGCATCCCGATCTCGCCATCGCCGCCAAGACTGGCAACGGTCGTGACGCCGTAGTCGGCGTACTGCCGCAACTGCCTGACGAGGTTCGCTTCCGTGTAGAAGCGTGGATTGGACTCGAGACCCTGAGTGTCGCCGACATGTCCGTGGGCGTTGATGAGGCCCGGCACGATCGTCCGGCCGGACAGGTCGACGATCGCCGCCTCGTCTGGCGCTGCCACGTCCGACATCGGACCAGCGGCGGCAACGCGACCATCGCGCACGACGATCGTTCCCTGTTCAGCCAGCACGGCGCCCCGGCCGTCGACGAGCCGGGCTCCGACAAAGGCCGTGGCTGACGCGGCCGCAGGCGCAGTACCGATGGCGTCAGACCGGCCGCATGCAGACGCCACACACAGCAGCACGACAACCAGGGACCGGCTCATGCCGCACATTGTCGCACCGGAGGGTAGCGGGCGCACCTAATCAGATCTTCTCGAACGTGGCCGTGAAATGTCGCAACACCTTCGGCGCCGAGCCGATGCGGTATCCGCCGAGGGCCTCGCGCCCGGCGTGGACCTCCGCCACCGCTTCGGCCACGTAGTCGATGTGCGACTGGGTGTAGACGCGGCGCGGGATCGCGAGCCGCACGAGGTCCATTGCGGCTGGCCGCTCGGTGCCGTCGGGGGCGAGGCCGAACATCACCGTACCGATTTCCACCGCGCGGATGCCGGCCTCGAGGTACAGCGCGTTGACAACGGCGATGCCGGGATACGAGAGCGGCGGCACGTGCGGCAGCATGGCTCGCGCGTCGATGTAGATGGCGTGGCCGCCCGGCGGCTGGATGATGGGCACGCCCGCCTCGGCCAGTTTCTCGCCAAGGTACGCGGTCGATCTGATGCGGTACCGCAGGTACGACTCGTCGACGACCTCTTCGAGTCCGCGAGCCACGGCCTCCAGATCGTAGCCGGCCAGGCCTCCGTAGGTCGGGAACCCTTCGGTGAGGATGAGCGCGTTGCGGGCCGCCTCGGCCCACTCGTCGTCGTTCATCGCGAGGAAGCCGCCGATGTTCGCGAGTCCGTCCTTCTTGGCCGACATCGTGCACCCGTCGGCCAGCGAGAACATCTCCTGCGCGATGGCCTTCGGCGACCGATCCGCCTGTCCGGCCTCACGGGTCTTGATGAACCAGGCGTTCTCGGCGAACCGGCAGGCGTCGAGGAAGAGCGGCTTTCCGAATCGGTCGCAGAGCGCGCGGACGCCGCGCAGGTTCTCGAGCGACACGGGCTGGCCGCCGCCGGAGTTGTTCGTGACGGTGACCATCACGACCGGCACACGGTCGCCGTCCTCGGACAGCAGCCGCTCGAGCGCCGCCAGATCCACGTTGCCCTTGAACGGATGCACGAGCGAAGGCACCCGGCCCTCGGCGATGACGAGGTCGCGGGCCTCGGCGCGCTCCACCTCGATGTTCGCACGCGTCGTGTCGAAGTGGTTGTTGTTCGGCACGATGTGCCCGGCCCTCAGAATCGAGTGGAACAGGATGCGTTCGGCGGCCCGGCCCTGATGCGTCGGAATGATGTGACGAAAACCCGTGAGGTCCGCGACGACGTCGCGGAAGCGATAGAAGGAGCGGCTGCCGGCGTACGACTCGTCGCCGAGCATGATCGCCGCCCACTGGGCCGACGACATCGCGCCGGTCCCGGAGTCGGTCAGCAGATCGATGAGCACGTCCTCGGCGTGCAGCAGGAAGACGTTACTGCCCGCCTCGACCAGGCGGGCCTCGCGGTCCGCCCGGGTCGTGAACTTGATGGCTTCGACGGACTTGATCCGGAATGGCTCGATGATGGTGCGAAAGGTCACGGCTACAGCATAATCTCCGCGTGCGCCCCGCTTCGCGGAATCCACTGGGCGTCGGGCTGGTCGGCGTGGGCTGGGTGGCCGTGCAGCATCTGCAGGCCTTCCGGAACAACCCGCACACGCGCGTCAGGCTGCTCTGCACGCGGGACGAACGACGAGCCCGGGCCAGACTCGAGGCTGCCGGCGTCGACCTCCCCGGCGTGCGTTTCACACGGCGGTATCAGGACCTCCTCGACTCCCCGGACATCGACATCGTGTCGATCGCCTCGCCCAACCACCTGCACGCCACGCAGGCCGTCGCGGCGGCGCGGGCCGGCAAGCACATCCTGCTCGAGAAGCCGACGGGACTCGATCTCCGCGAGCTCGGCCGCATCCGGCGCGCCGTCCGACGCGCCGGCGTGCGCACGATCGTCTCGTTCGAGCTGCACTACAACCCGTACCTGAGGTTCGCGCGCTGGCTCCGCGCCGATGGCTGGCTCGGGCGGTTGATCTTCGCGCGCTTCCAGTACCTGTCGCGCGTCACCGACTGGTACTCGGGCTGGTCCTGGGTGCGCACGCGAA
The DNA here is from genome assembly GCA_963752045.1 of uncultured Acidobacteriota bacterium. Lineage (GTDB taxonomy): Bacteria > Acidobacteriota > Vicinamibacteria > Vicinamibacterales > SCN-69-37 > DATKDF01. The sequence continues at coordinate 57,007 of CAVVWN010000013.1, forward strand.
AGAGCGGCCGAAGCCACCTGCTAGCCGCCGGCTGCCATGCCGTGGATGCCATGCGATGGTGCACGGGCCTCGAACCGACCGGCGTCTCCGCGTTCCACACGAAGGTGACCGCCGGCTACGAATGGCCGACCACGATCGTGGCCAACTTCACGCTGGCTGCCGAGCGCCGCCGTTCGGCGCGGCCGGTGCTCGCCCAGATCACGAGCTCCACCGACTTTCAGATGCCCTACACGTTCGGCGTCGAGATGATGGGAGACAAGGCGACGCTGCGGGATGACCTGCTGCTCTGGAACGACCGCCCGATGGACCTCGAGGCCCTTCGACGAGCGTGCCCGTTTGGCGACGTCACCTTCGAGCCGTCTCGCACGACGACGGGCGCGCCGGCGATTCGCATTCTCACCGAGATGCCCGGGTCGGCTGACGTATCCCGACACCCGTTCCAGGGCGAGATCGACGAGCTGGTCGACGCGGTACTGAGAGGGCGCGAGACCCATCTCGACGTCTTCGATGCCGACCGCACCATGCAGGCGTGCCTCGCCGCCGATCGGTCGGCGGCCCGGCGAGGCCGGCCGGTGCGGCTGCCGTTGTCCACGGCCACGTGATGCCGTCCGCCGCACCAGGGAGACGCCCCGCGCCATTTCGCCGTAGAATGTCGTCGGTGTTGTCGCGACGCGACTTCCTGATGCGGGCGGCGACGCTCACCGCCGCTCCGGGTCTGCTGCGGGCATCGACCGTCATCCCGCAGGCGGGTGCTCCTCTCTTCCGAATCTCGCTCGCACAGTGGTCGCTGCATCGCACCATTCGGGCCGGCAGGCTCGACCATCTCGATTTCGCCGCCTTCGCCAGGCGCGAATTCGGCATCGAGGCCATCGAGTACGTCAACAGCTTCTTCAAGGACAAGGTCAACGACGCCGCGTATCTGACCGAGATGAACCGTCGGGCCGCCGGCGAGGGCGTCACCCAGCACCTCATCATGTGTGACGACGAGGGTCGGCTGGGCGATCCCGACCCGGCCCTGCGAGGTCAGGCCGTCGAGAACCACCGCAAGTGGATTGATGCGGCGCACACGCTCGGCTGCGTGACGATCCGCGTGAATGCCGAAAGCGCCGGAACCTGGGACGAGCAGCTGAAGCTCGTGACGGATGGGCTCGCGCGGTTGACGGCCCTCGCTGCTCCTGCCGAGATCAACGTCGTCGTCGAGAATCACGGTCAAGGCAAGTTGTCGACCGACGGCCGGTGGCTGTCGGCGGTCATGCGCGCGGTCAACCACCCGCGCTGCGGCACGCTGCCCGACTTCGGCAACTTCTACGAGTACGACCGGTACCAGGGCGTGACCGACCTGATGCCGTTCGCCAAGGCCGTCAGCGCGAAGAGCAATGACTTCGATGCCAACGGCAACGAGGCCACCAAGGATTATCGCCGCCTGCTGCAGATCGTCGTTGATGCCGGGTACCACTCGTGGGTCGGCATCGAGTACGAAGGCGAGCGCCTGTCGGAACAGGACGGCATCGCGAGCACGCTCCGGCTGCTCGAACGCGTCCGTGCCGAGATGGCGCGTGCCCCGGAGGGCAATCATGAGTATCGATCGCACCCGTCGTGAGTTTCTGAAGAAGACCGCAGCCGCCGCAACGGCGGTGTCAGTTCTCCCCGCATATCTCTCCGCCGATGAAGCCCTCGACGACGACCGACCCGTGCCGAAGGCCCAGGCGCGGCCGGCGCTCGGCCCGAACGACCCGGTGCGCATCGGCATCATCGGGACAGGGGGAATGGGCACAGCGCACGTTCGGTCGTTCGTGCGAATCGCGACCGAGAATCAGGCCAACGTCCGTATCGAGGCACTGTGCGACGTGTGCGAGCCGCGTCTCTCGAGGGCCCGCGACACGGTCAACAAGGCGCAAGGTGGCGAAGTCGCGCTCTACTCGGCACACAAGGAACTGCTCGCCCGGCCAGACCTGCATGGCGTCCTCATCGCCTCACCCGAGCACTCGCACGCGCGGCTCGCCGAAGACGCCATCAAGGCCGGCAAGGACGTGTACCTCGAAAAGCCCATGACCCTCACGCTCAAGGACGCCCTCCGGCTCCGGAAGGTCGTCGGCGAGAATCCCGAGGTCGTCGTCTGCGTCGGCACGCAGTACGTCATGACGCCCAGCTACATCGCGGCCGAACAGCTCATCGCCGACGGCGCGATCGGCAAGCCCGTGTGGAGCCAGACGAGCTACTGCCGCAACTCGAAGGCAGGCGAGTGGCTCTACACCATCGACCCGGAATGGGATCCGAAGGTGAACGTCGACTGGGACGAATGGTGCGAGCCGTTGCGCAAGGTGCCGTGGAATCCGGACGTGTACGCGCGCTGGCGGCGATACCGGCGCTACTCGACCGGCATCATCGGCGACCTGCTCGTCCACCAGATGACGCCGCTCGTCAAGGCGATGAATCTCGGCTGGCCCGTCCGCGTGGTCGCCTCGGGCGGTCACTACGTGGACAAGAAAATGGAAAACCACGACCAGGTGAACATCAGCATCGACTTCGAGAACGAGCACACGATGGTCGTGGCCGGTTCGACGGCCAACGAGCTCGGCCTCGAGCGCATCATCCGCGGCCACAAGGCCAACCTTTACGTCGGCGGCCGGAACGCCACGCTTCGCCCGGAACGGATCTGGGCCGACGAGATCGACGAGCGCGAGATCACGGCGCCGCCGGGCGTGTCGAACGACGACCAGGTCCTGCTGCGGCTTCACTGGCTCGACTGCATCCGGACCCGGCAGCAGCCGCGCAGCACCGTCGAGCTCGGCACGAAGATCATGGTGATCGTGGATCTGGCGACGCGCTCGCTCTGGGAAGGCGGCGCGTTCTCGTACGACCCGTCGCGGCAGAAAGTCAGGAAGGTCTGACGGCTCCCCCGCTGCGCCTGGCGACCGCGGCCATGGGCACGCGGTTCGAGCTCCTTCTGCCGGCCGCCGCCGGCGGCCCGGAAGGACCGGCGCTTCGTGCGGCCGGCGAGGCCGCGATCGACGAAATCGACCACTGGCATCGGCGCCTCAACCGGTTCGCGCCCGACAGCCTCGTGTCTCACCTCAACCGGAGCGCCGGCGAGCCGGTCCGGCTCGACCGGGAGACGTTCGACCTCTTCGCCGACGCGCTCGAGGTCGGCCGTGCGTCCCGGGGCGCCTTCGACATCACGGTCGCACCGCTCCTCGTCGGTCGCGGCGCCACTGAATCCGCGGTACCGACCGGCGGTCGCGCCGGAACGGGTCGAATCGAGCTCGACCAGGCCGCGCGCACGATTCGAATCACGGGCGGCTCGGCGTCGATCGACCTCGGTGGCATCGCCAAGGGCCACGCGCTCGACTGCGCCGCCGTGATCCTCCGCGACGCCGGCGTGCGGTCGGCGCTTCTGCACGGCGGCACGAGCAGCGTGCTGGCCATCGGACGTCCGGACGATCGCGCCAGGTGGCGCGTGGCGCTCGGCCCGGCCACCGCCGACGTCGTCATCCTGGACGACGCCGCGTTGTCCGTCTCGGACCCGGACGGACAGAGCCGGGGTCACGGGGCGCCGGCACATCCTCGACCCGCGGCACGCGAAGTCGGGCGCGGACGGCACGGTGCCAGGCGTTTGCGTAGCCGTCATCGGTCCCTCCGCGCGGCTGGCCGATGCCTGGTCGACCGCGCTTGCCGTGCTCGGCCACGTCCCCTCGCCGTTTCCGGACGGCTACGAAGCCAGATTCATCAGTCACCTCGACGGAGCCACCACGCATGCCCTCGCCGCCAGCTGATCGACGGACTTTTCTCAAGGAGACGCTCGGTGCACTGGGCGTCACGTTCCTGCGGCCCGATCTTTCCGAGCTGCTGCCAACGCTTCAGGGGCCAACGCTTCGCGTCGGCCTCATCGGCGCCGGTCGCCAGGGCCGCGCCATCATCGCGGAGCTGCAGAAGATCATGCAGGTCGAGATCGCCGCCATCTGCGACGTCTCGGCGTCACGGCTCGAGACGGCCGTGGGCCGGGTCGCCGGCTCCGAGGGCTTTGCCGACCACCGCGAATTGCTGTCGCGCCGTGACGACGTGCGTGCCGTGATCGTGGCCACGCCGACGCACCTGCATCGGCAGATCGTCGAGGATGCGATTGCGGCAGGCCGTCACGTCTACTGCGAGGCGCCGATCGCCTCGACCGTCGACGACTGCCGCGCGATGGTGGAGGCTGCCGCCTCGGTCGGCACCGTCTCGCAGGCCGGCCTCGAGGGACGCTCCAATCCCACCTACAAACGAGCCCAGCCGCTCGTGCGAACGGAGCTCCGCGACCTCGTCTCCCTCGAAGCGCACGCCAATCGCAAGACGTCCTGGCGATTCCCGGCGACCGGCGGGTTGACCGATCGTGACGTGAACTGGCGTCTGGATCCCGACGTGTCCGTCGGCCTCGCCGGGGAGGTGGGCGTGCAGCAGTTCGACGTCGCGCACTGGTTCCGCGGCTCGTACCCGACGCGGGTCGAGGGCCGGGGCGCCATCCGGCTCCATCGCGACGGCCGCACGGTCGCCGACTCGATCGAGCTCGCCCTCTTCTGGGAAGACGGCATCGCGCTGCGGTACGACGCCACGCTGGCCAGCTCCTACGGCGGCCAGTACGAGCTTATTCGCGGCGCGAACGGCACGATCCGCCTGGCGTGGTCGCACGGATGGCTCTTCAAGGAAAACGACGCACCGACGCAGGGCTGGGAAGTCTACGCCACCAGGCAGGAGTTCTTCGGAGAGGAAGGCATCGTCCTCATCGCCAATGCCACGCAACTGGCCGCCCAAGGCGCGCTGCAGGAGGGCGCCGGCCTGCCGCACCCGTCGCTGTACTACGCGCTCGTGGATTTCGTACGGAGCGCCACCGAGGGCACGCCCGTGGCCTGCTCGATGGCGGAAGGCGCGCGAGCCACGACCGTCGCGATCCTTGCAAACCAGGCGGTCGTGACGGGAAGGCCTGTCGAGCTGGTCCTATAAGCGAGTCTTCGAAAGGAACAACTCATGAGCAGGCTCGCCCGCAGCTTTGCGCTCGTTCGGCAGTCGTACCGGGTCCTGATGCAGGACAAGGAACTGATGGTCCTACCGCTCATCTCGGGCGTCGTAATCGTGGCCGTGGCGGCGAGCTTCTTCTTCGGTTTCGGCCTCGAGAGCCGGCTCGAAGCGGAATCGGACAGCGTATACGCCATCACGTTCCTGCTCTACGTCGTCACGTATGCGATCGGCATCTTCTTCCAGGCAGCGGTGATTGCCGGTGCGACCGAGCGCCTGCGCGGGGGCGATCCGACGGTCGGCTCGGCGCTCGCGGCCGCCGGCCGCCGGATCGGCCCAATCCTCGCCTGGGCGGTCATTGCCGCCACGGTGGGCATGTTCCTCCGCGCGGTCCGCGACCGGGCGGGATTCGTGGGCCGGATTGCCGTGGCGTTGGTCGGCGCCGCGTGGTCGCTCGCGACGTTCTTCATCGTGCCGGTCCTCGTCCTCGAAGATCGGTCGATCGGCGAGTCGTTCGCGCGGTCAGTGGACGTGTTCAAGCGGATGTGGGGCGAGACGGTCGTCGGCAGCGTCACGCTCGGCCTGGCGGTCGTTTGTGCCTGGGTGACGCTCGTCGCAGCCGTGGGCCTGCTGGCCTGGGCTGGTCTGGGCATTGCTGCCTTTGCCGTTGGCGCTGCCGGCGCGGTCACGATCGCCGTGGTTTTCCCGGCTCTCCAGGGCGTCTTCGTCGCCTCGCTCTATCAGTTCGCCGCCGACGGACGCGCGCCCGCCGGGTTCGACGGCCGACTGCTGTCGGAGGCTTTCGCGCCCCGGCGGCGCTGACACGTCTGCTGAAAAAGCAAAAGGCCCGATACCTTTCGGCATCGGGCCTTCTCGTGAATAATCCCGGCAGCGACCTACTCTCCCACACAGTTACCCATGCAGTACCATCGGCGGTAGCAGGCTTAACTTCCGTGTTCGGAATGGGAACGGGTGTGACCCTGCTCCTATGACCACCGGGAAACCTGTCTTTCAAAGAACAAAAGTGGCGGCGGAACATACGCCCGCCGGCACGTTGCACGGTCGTCGCGGGATACCCGCGCCGGGTCGTGCAATCTTCAGTTTGACAACTGAACACCCTGCAAACGGTAGTTTCTCGTCACCACACACGCGATGTCCGCATGACAGGCGGAGGGGCGGGCTTCAGCCCGCCTTTTAAAAAGAATCAATGGTCAAGCCGCACGGCTGATTAGTATCGGTAAGCTTCACACCTCACGGTGTGTCCACATCCGACCTATCGACCTGGTCATCTTCCAGGAGCCTTTAGGGATCTTGCGATCCGGGAGATCTCATCTTGTGGAGGGTTTCACGCTTAGATGCTTTCAGCATTTCTCCCTTCCGCACGTAGCTACCGAGCGCTGCCGCTGGCGCGACAACTCGTACACTAGAGGTGCGTCCAACCCGGTCCTCTCGTACTAAGGTCAGCCCCACTCAAATCTCCTGCGCCCATGGCAGATAGAGACCGAACTGTCTCGCGACGTTCTAAACCCAGCTCACGTACCGCTTTAACCGGCGAACAGCCGGACCCTTGGAACCTGCTACAGCTCCAGGATGCGATGAGCCGACATCGAGGTGCCAAACCTGAGCGTCGATGTGAACTCTTGGCTCAGATCAGCCTGTTATCCCCGGCGTACCTTTTATCCGTTGAGCGATGGCCCTTCCACGCGGAACCACCGGATCACTAAAGCCTGGTTTCCCACCTGCTCGTCTTGTAGGACTCGCAGTCAAGCTCGCTTATGCTTTTGCACTCTCCGGCTGATTTCCAAACAGCCTGAGCGAACCTTCGCGCGCCTCCGTTACACTTTAGGAGGCGACCGCCCCAGTCAAACTACCCACCTAGCAGTGTCCCGGCCCTGGATGACAGGGCTCGGTTAGAACGTCGCAACAGTCAGGGTGGTATCTCACCGTTGACTCCCCCAAGCCCAAAAGCCTGGGTTCAAAGTCTCCCACCTATCCTGCGCAGACGGCTGCAACATTCACTACTAAGATGCAGTAAAGGTGCACGGGGTCTTTTCGTCTAGCCACGGGCAACCGGCGTCTTCACCGGTACCACAAATTCGCAGTGCCCCTCGTTGAGACAGCGCCCAGATCGTTACGCCATTCGTGCAGGTCGGAACTTACCCGACAAGGAATTTCGCTACCTTAGGACCGTTATAGTTACGGCCGCCGTTTACCGGGGCTTGAGTTCGAAGCTTCGCCTTGCGGCTAACCTCTCCCTTTGACCTTCCGGCACCGGGCAGGCGTCAGACCCTATACGTCGTATTCGACTTCGCAGAGCCCTGTGTTTTTAGTAAACAGTCGCCTGGGCCTCTTTATTGCAACTCCTTCACGCTTCGGGGGCAAACCCCTACACGCTAACGGAGCACCCCTTCTTCCGAAGATACGGGGCCAATTTGCCGAGTTCCTAAACGAGGGTTCTCACTTGCGCCTGAGGATTTTCTCCTCGCCTACCTGTGTCGGTTTGCGGTACGGGTACCCGAAGAACTCCTTAGAGGATTTTCTTGGCAGCGTGGCGTCTGCGACTTTGTGCACCTTACGGTGCTCGCTTCGGCTTCTCAGGATTAACGACTCACCGGATTTGCCTGGCGAATCTCCCTACGGCCTCAACCGGCACTTCCAATCGCCGGCTCGCATAGCCTCCTGCGTCCCCCCTTCGTACAAACGTTCTTCAGGTAGTTCCGGAATGTTAACCGGATATCCATCCGCTACGCCTTTCGGCCTCGCGTTAGGACCCGACTGACCCTGAGCGGACGAACCTTCCTCAGGAAACCTTAGGCTTACGGCGGGGAAGATTCTCACTTCCCTTCTCGCTACTTATGCCGGCAGGGTCACTTCTCTAGTCCTCCACCAGTCCTCACGGTCTGACTTCAACGAACTAGAGAACGCTCTTCTACCACTATCGGCGTCCCGCAGGACAGCGGAATCGACGGCTTCGGTCTCGTGCTTGAGCCCCGTTATATTGTCGG
>CAVVWN010000014.1:0-956878 GCA_963752045.1 uncultured Acidobacteriota bacterium
GGAGGATAAGAAGTATTAGCGCTGTCCGAAGGCAACATAAGGCCTGTTCTCAGACCCTCGGCGACCCCACCCCCCCCCATGATCTCCCTGACACGACGCAGACTAGTCGGCTTGCACGAACCGATCAATCACCCTGGGGGCGGCGAAGGGCCGGCGCGGGACGGGCGTGCGCTCGGTGGGACACACCTCGAGTAGACCCACCGGCACGGCAACCTCAGGAGCCGGGGGCAAACACTGACGGGTCGCCCTCCCAGTCCGCGTCGGTGGGCCGATCCGGGAGGAGGGGTGGAGCTCGCGCCGGACACGCCGGTGGGATTTCAGTTGGCAGTCCGAGATGCCGCAGGATGCGGGCGACGACCGCGGCCTGCTCGATGAGCGCCACCAGGCGCAGGCGCCCGCCGCAGCGCGGGCACGCCAGCACGTCGAGGCCAAACGTTCGAGCCATCAGCGCCGCCCACCGAAGGCCGCGGTCGGCGCCGTCCCCGACCGCAGGCTCAGCGTGGGCCGTGGTGTCGTGGTCATGGCCAGGACGCCCATCCGCGTCGGCCGCCTCCCGGCGTACGCCAGCGACGACATCCCGACGCCACGCGGCCCGGGCGCCGAGCACGCCATAGTAGAGAACCAGATTGACGCGAGGTCGCGGCACGAGCACGGCCAGCCGGCCGAGAAACGCCACCGGGTCGAAGACAAACGCCGTGGTCCCGTCGCGCCATGGGTGGCGCAACGAGAGGCGTACCTGCCCATCGCCGATCACCTGGAGCCGCTCGCCCGCGACCGGCGGCCGAAGCAGATATCGACACACCTGTTCCAGCCGCGCGCGCTGCCCGGCGGGAATGACCAGTCCCGCGTGGAGGCTGTACCCGTTCGCGTCCGCCTGACACGGCCCGGCGGGCGGCCAGGCGCCACCGCTGCTGGCAACCCCGAGCCGGCCGGGACGCGCGTCTGGCCGCACCCCGAGCCCGAGCCGCCCCTCGACCGACGCCGCCGCCAGCCCCGCCAGGACCGGCGCCTCGTCCACCCACGGATCCAGCGCCCCGGCGTCCACCTCGTCAGCAGCGAGCCCGCGCGATGCGAGGTGTCGTGCGACGAGCGGCTCGACGGTCGCGAGCACCTCCCTCACGTCGAGCGTCGTCAGGCGTCGCGTCCGGTGGAAGACCGGCGCCCCGTCCGCGCCCGGGGCGAACACGCCATCGAGCACGAGCGCGTGGAAGTGCACGTTCAAGTTCGGCGCGCCACCGAAGCGTTGAATGACGACCACGGCGCCGCCACGGCCACCGTCCACGCCCTCGTCCCGGGCCCGCTCACGCACGACGCGAAACACCGCCCGCACCAGCCGGGCGGCGACCGCGCGACACAGGTCGTGATCCCAGGCCAGCAGATAGCGCAGGCGGTACGGCACGCTCAGCACCCACTGGCGAATCGGCACGTCCGGCAGGACGCGGTCGACCAGGTGCGCCGCGCGTTCGGCCATGCGTCGCCCGCCGCAGCTCGGGCACACCCCGCGGCCCTTGCAGGAAAACGCGACCAGCCGGTCCAGGCCACAGCCGTCGCACCGGAACCGCGCGAAGCCACCGGGGAGCCAGCCGCATCGGAGAAACTGCCGGAACGCCTGCTCGACAAACCGTGGCACACCGTCCCCGTCCCGGACGCTCTCCGCCTCGGCGAGGAAGGTCTCGAGGTGGTCGTGCACGACCTGGTACAGCACCTCCGCGTCTGGACACCGCGGGGCGTACACCATCGAGGGCCGGGCCATCGAGGACGATGGCTGCGCACGCCGCATGCCAGAGCCGAGGCCGCGCACCCGGGCGCGTGCTCAGGCGGAGGCCAACCGAGTTGGCAGAATTTGCGGTCGCGCCGCGCCAGCCAGGTCGCAGGTTCTTCAACAACCGCCGCGGTTTACCGTGGTTCACCAACCGTCGACGCGAACTGTGACGTTGTCACATTGTGACATGCGTAGCAGACCTCGGTTCTCACGCCGTGCAGCGTTAGGAAACCGAGCGGCGAGCCCCATGAGACCGACGGGACACTGTCCCCGCGGGACACACTGTGCAGGCCTCATCCGGGTCGCCTTGAAGCGTTGGCAACACCCTTGTCGCGGGGTTCGAGGATGGCTTGTCAGGCGGTCTCGACGGCCGAACTCACATCGACAACCGCGACGATCGACAGCACGGACGTGTGGCCGGCCGGCCTCGACACCTTCGGTTGGCGCGCCGAGACGGCGGTTCTTCGGCGCAACCGCGCAGGCGCCGTGTACTTCATGAGCCGCCGAGTCATCGAACACTACGCCCTGAGCCACGTGTCCCTCACGGCCCATTCCCGCCCCGCTGATGGTCTCATCTGGGCCCCGCTGGCGCCGGGGACTGCGGGCCCCAGTCTGGGCCCACCTGCTCACCCCATGGCTGGCCCCGTGCTCATGTGTTTCAGCCTGAAGAACCGGGCCTCGGCGTCGGCAGCGCTGGTCGCGCTTCCGGTCCCAGTCGCGGTCCCAGGCAAGGGGGGAGCGACCCCCCGGTTCTTCGGTCGGCTTGACCGGCGCGCGAGGCGCGCCGGCGGCGCCGACCACAGGGGGTCGCTCCCCCCGTGCGTCCGAGTCGGCGCCCGCGCTGTGCACGACCGAGGCACGCGGCTTGACAAGTACGCGTCGAGCGGCGGCCGTCACCGCAACCATTTTCGGGCTGCGCTCGGGTCGGTCAAGGCTCGGCGCACGGCGCCGCCCGCTCGCGCGGCTGCGGCCTTGACCGCGCCCTCGACGCAGCCCGGATGGGCTCATGCGTGATGGCCGGCGACTTCACGGCCACGAGACCGGTCTCACGCACGTTCCAGGTACCAACCACGACGAGGACGATGGTATGAATGAAACGCAGACTCCAGCCATGACTGAACAGGAAGTTGCGCGCCGCCTCAGGCTGTCGGTGGCTACGCTTCGGTCCTGGCGGCTCCGCCGCAAAGGTCCGCGCTATGTCCGCTTCGGCCGTGCGGTGCGGTACCTGGCTTCGGACGTCGACCGATTCGTTCGAGCGTGTGCTGTTGAACACCGAGGTGTGCCGAATCCGGCGCTGGCCGCGATCGAGGATGGACAAACAGAATGAGTCTCTGGAAGCGCGGAAGACAGTACTGGGCGGACTTCACAGTCGCCGGCCGGCGCTACCGGAAGCGCCTCGGCACGACCAACCTGCAGGTAGCGAGGCGACAGGAACGGAAGCTCATCGAAGACGCCGGACTCGGCAGCCTGGCGGCGCGTGAACGGGGGCCAAAGCGGCTATCCGACGCCGTCAAGGCCTATCTCGATAGCAAGCGCATGCGATGCTCGCCACGGACGATTGAGCTGGAGGAGGAACGGCTCGTTCTCGTACAGCGCCATTTCGGCGACGTGCCGCTTTCGGCGGTCACGGCGAGCGCCATCGCGGGCTTCCAGCGCAGCCGTCACGAGGCTGGCATCGCGAATCGCACGATCAATATGGACGTCGGCGTGCTGTCGCGCGTGTTGAAGTCGTGCGGCCGATGGAGAGCCCTGGCCGATCACGTCGTGAACCTGCCGGAGCGGCAGCATCCGAACGGGCGCGCTCTCACCGATGAAGAGCGACAGCGGCTGTTCGACGCTGCCGCGTCGAATCCCGAGTGGGAGCACGTCTACTGCGCCGCGGTCGTCGCAGCGAATACATCGATGCGGCCGGTGGAAGTGAAGCACCTGCGCCGCCGCGACGTCGACGCGGCAAAGAGGCTCGTGCGTGTCCGGCGGAGCAAGAACGAGACGAGCCACCGCGTCATCCCGCTCAACGCGTCAGCGCTCAAAGCGGCCGTCGATGATCGAGCGCGCGGACCAGCTCGGACACGAGCGGATACTCTGGCCAGCTGCCAGTGGGGGCGTCGACCACGAAGCCGATGCTGAAGTGGGACACGGCGGCGCGCGGACGCCGAGCTCGGCTTGCGCTTCCATGATCTTCGCCACACGGTGATCACGGAGCTCGCCGAACTCGGCGTCGCCGACCACGTCCTCGAGTCCATCAGCGGCCATCTCTCCCGCCGGATGCTGGAGCACTACTCGCACATCCGAATCGACGCAAAGCGTCAGGCCCTCGACGCGTTGGATGCCGCCCGGCACCCCTCAGCGCGCCGCCCTGACGGCCCCGATGAAGGCGCGGCCGGCACCGAGATACCGACGAGGGTGGACGTCGGCGGCGGGCTCACGTCACAGTCACGTCACAGTTTGGTTTTGCGCGGATCCCCGCCGGCCGCTAAACTGTTGATTCCACTTGAACGGAGAGATGTCCGAGTGGTTGAAGGAGCACGCTTGGAAAGCGTGTGTAGGGGAAACTCTACCGTGGGTTCGAATCCCACTCTCTCCGCCAGCCTTCGCTAACCGCTCGCTGCGCTCGCAGCTACGGCTGGCAAGCCAGGCGAAGGGTCAGACCCGAGTGAGGGCGCCGAAGCGGTGAGCATAGCGAGCGCTTCGCGAAGGCGGCCCACTCTCTCCGCCAACAATCGTCTCAGCTGTCCGGTCGATGCCCGCCATCACAACCCCGCACCGGCAGTAGAATCGACTTCCCATGAAACCTGCTCTTCCTGTCGCGTGCCTCGTCGCCGTCGCAACTGCGCTCGGCCTCTCCGGCCAGTCGGCCGACCTCGCCTCCGAGGGCCGGGCCTGGCAGGCGCACGTCCAGTTTCTTGCCGATGACGCCCTCGAGGGCCGGAACGTCGGCACGCCGGGTTTCGAGAAGGCCATGGCGTACGTGGAGAGCCAGTTCCGCGCGATCGGCCTCGCGCCGGCCGGCGTGAGCGGTTTCCGGCAGCCGGTCGGACTCGAAAGCCGGCAACTCGCGCCCGACCAGTCCAGTCTGACGCTCGTTCGCGACGGCGGGGAGACGCCGCTCGTCATCGGGCGGGACGTCTCGCTCAGCGCCCGCGGCGAGCTCAACGGATTGCTCGAGGCCCCGATGGTGTTCGTCGGCTACGGCCTGTCGATTCCGGAGGCCGGTTGGGACGACTTTGCCGGCCTGGACCTCGAGGGGAAGATCGCGGTCTACGTGAACGCCTTCCCGCCCGTGGCCGTGTCCGACAACGTGCGGTCGCACGTCAACAACGCCACCGAGCGCTGGCTCGCGCTCGAGGCTGCCGGCGCGATTGGCGTCGCCACGCTCGCCGTGCCTCGGCCAGGAGCCGCCGGTGGTGCCCAGGCCGGTCGGGGCGGAGGTCGCGGCGGCCGGGGCGGAGGTACGCCGCCGCCCGTCATCGCGCTCGCCGACCCGGAGGCGAACGACCTGGCCGGCCAGAGACTCTCGCTGAGCTTCACGGCGAGCGGTGGCGCAGCCCTCCTCGCTGGCACGGACCACTCCCTCGACGAGATCGGCCAGTTGCTCGCCGACGAGAAGCCCCTGCCGCGCTTTCCGCTCCCGGGCACGCTCAAGGCCCGGGTCGCGCTCGAGCGCACGTCCATCGAGTCAGCCAACATCGTCGGCCTGGTCGAGGGATCCGATCCGGCACTCAAGTCGGAATACGTCGTCATGACCGCGCACCTGGATCACGTGGGCGTGGGCCGGCCGGCGGATGGCGACGCCATCTACAACGGCGCGATGGACAACGCGTCGGGCACGGCGTCGGTCATCGAAACGGCGCGCCTGCTGAAGGCGTCCGGTATCACGACGAAGCGCTCGGTGCTCTTCGTCGCGCTCACCGCCGAGGAGCGCGGCCTGCTCGGCTCGCGCTATTTCGCCCGCAAGCCGACGGTGCCGTTCGAGCAGATCGTGGCCAACGTGAATCTCGACATGTTCCTGCCGCTCTATCCACTGAAAGTGATTGAAGTGCAGGGCCTCACCGAGTCGTCGCTCGGCGAGTCGGTCCGAGCCGCTGCCCGGGCGCACGGCGTGGACGTGCAGGCCGACCGCGAGCCCGAGCAGAACCGGTTCATCCGGAGCGATCAGTACAGTTTCATCCGGCGGGGCGTGCCGGCGCTCGCCTTCAAGTTCGGCTACGAGTTCGGCTCGCCCGAAGAGACGATCCGGCGCACCTGGGTGCGCGACGTGTACCACACCCCGGCCGACGAGGCCGACGGCCTGATGGACGCGGAGGCGGCTGCGCGGTTCAACCGCGTGATCATGACGCTTCTGCAGCAGGTGGCGAACGACACGGCTCGTCCCACGTGGAACGCCGACAGCTTCTTCCGGCGATTCGTCATCACCGGGCAAACCGACACATTCGACGCCGTCGTCCAGCCGTTTGCGTCGAACGGCCGTTTCATGGGCGCCGCGCTCGTCGCGCGCGGTGACGAGGTGGTGTTCAGCAAGGGATACGGATCGGCCAACCTCGAGTGGAACGTGCCGAACGAGCCGTCCACGAAGTTCAGGCTGGGCTCCATCACGAAGCAGTTCACGGCCGCACTCATCCTGCTGCTCGAGGAGGACGGGAAACTCTCGATTCAGGATCCCGTGAGCCGGTACATACCGAACACGCCGGCGGCCTGGAAGGACATCACGCTGTTTCACCTGCTCACGCACACGTCCGGCATCCATAACTTCACGGCGCTGCCGGACTACCGTCTTCGACAGGTTCAGCCGAGCACGCCGGCCGATCAACTCGAGCGCCTGCGGGACGTGCCCCTCGACTTTGCGCCCGGGAGCGCATACCGCTACAGCAACTCCGGCTATCTGATGCTCGGCTACGTCATCGAACGGGTGACGGGCACGCCGTACGCGGACGTGCTCCAAGAACGCATCTTCACGCCGCTCGGCATGAAGGACTCGGGCTACGACTCGAATGCCGGCCTCATCCCGCACCGAGCCGCCGGCTACGCGCCTGGTCCGGACGGACCGGTGAACGCGCGTTTCGTGGACATGACCGTGCCGCATGCCGCCGGTGCGCTCTACTCGACCACCGCCGACCTCCACCGCTGGGCGCGCGCGCTCTTCGGCGGTCGCCTGCTCTCTCCCGCATCGCTCGGGAAGATGACGACGCCCAACCTGAACAACTACGCACTCGGCCTGACCGTGCGAGAGGTCGACGGGCGCCGCATGGTCGGACACGGCGGCAGCATCAACGGCTTCAATGCGTTCCTCGTCTACTACCCTGAAAGCGAAGTCACCGTGGCCGTGCTCGCCAACATCAATGGCAACGCGCCGCAGCAGATCGCGCTCGCGCTCGGCTCGGCAGCGCTCGGCCGGTAGAATGGAGATGTGTCTGGCCGCCTCATCGCCATCTTCGCCGGAGGCTTCGTCGTCCTCGCCGGTATCGGCGCGCTCGTTTATTTTGCCGCCGACCCCGGCCGCGAGCCGGCAACCGAAAGGCCGGTCGACTCGGGAACCCGGGCCGCCGAGCCGGCCGGGCAACCGCCAGTCGAGGAGACGCCGCGCGCGCGGCCAGCTTCACCGGCACGATCCGTAGAGCCGGCCACGCCACCTCCGCCGCCGGTGGAGGCGGTGCCGACGACAGGCGCCTTGCGCATCGAGAGCGACGTCCCGGACACGAGCGTGTTCGTCGATCGCGTGTTCCTGGGAACCGCGCCCGTCACCAAGACCGATCTGGCGCCAGGACCGCACACGGTCCTGCTCTCGCCGACCGGCCATGAGTCGATCTCGGAAGTCGTCGAGGTCGCGGCCGGCGAAGAACGTGCCGTGTCGGTTTCATTCCGGACCATCCGGCTCGATGCGTCCATCGCGGTCGTGCACAAGCACGCCTTCGGCTCCTGCGAGGGCACGCTCAAGGCCTCACCGTCCGGCCTCACCTACGAGACCGCCAACAAGAACGATGCGTTCACGGTGACCTTCGCGGATCTCGAGACCTTCGAGGTGGACTATCTCGACAAGAACCTGCGCCTGAAGATCCGGCGCGGCAAGACGTACAACTTCACCGATCCTGAAGGCAATGCCGACCGGCTGTTCGTCTTCCACCGGGATGTGGACAAAGTGCGGCAGCGCCTCGCGGGCGGGGGCTGAGGTCCTGCGGCCGGGACTCGAGCCCCGGGCGGTGACGCTCTCCGAGGTCAGGGACGGACGATGGTGATCGAGAAGGTCGTCGTCTGGGTGAAGTTGCCGACGTCGGCGATCTTCACGCAGTAGGTGCCGGCCACGACCGGCACGCTGAACTCGGCCGGAGCCGCCGTCACGATGGCCGTGGCGACGTTGCATCCGCCGGCGATGGTCGTGCTCGGCAAGCCCACGCCGACGCTGGCCTCGACGCCGGCGGGCGGACCGAGCTCGGTGAGCGTGACAATGACGGTGCCAGCCTTGGTCGCCGTGAACGTGCGCACGCCGACGCCACCCACGGTGAGATCGCTCCGGAAGAGCGACGAGCCCGGATCGCCCGCCGCGGTCTCCGACGGGTACTGCACGATCCGGATCGCGAAGTCCGCCGCGCCCGAGAGGCTGCCCGGATCGTTGATGTTGACGCAGTAGGTTCCGGGCAGGAACAAGTTCGACACCTGATAGGTGAGCCCGGGCGAAATCAGCACGGGCGACGACACGTCGCAGCCGGTGCCCTTCGGAATGCCGAAGCCAATCCACACCGGGGTGTCGAGCGGGGTGTCGGTGCCCGCGGGCGTGAGGCTTCCGAACATCAGGCTCACCTGCCCCGTCTGAAACACGCTGAACGAGTAGAAGCTGGTTCCGAGCGCCGGAAGCGTGCCCGAGAACGTCTCGGTGAACGTCGACGGCGCGACCGGAGTGGTGGGCTGCGTCGGCGAGTCGTCGCAGGCCGAGGCCACGAGGGTTATCACGAGCAGGACGGGCAGCGCGGATCTCATTCGAGTGGCTTCGGGTAGGCGATGTTCACGGCAAACGCCACGTCGGCGTCGAGTTCCTCGACGTCGGCCACGCGCGCGCAGTAGACGGCTGCCTGACGGAAGTCCTTGAGCTGCGGCGTGACCCCCGGTCCCGTCGTCCGCGAATCGATGAGCGTGCAGCCCGTTCCCTGGGGCACACCGATGCCCAGGTTCACCTTCACGTCGGCGGGTTCGCCATTCCGGGTGAGCGCGAGCAGCGTGAGCGAGACCAACCCGTCCTGCGGCACGGTAAACGAGTAGAACCGCACGCCACCCATGGGCAGCACGCCCTGAAACGACTCGACGATGACGACGGCCGTGGCCGGATTGCCGCTCGGCCCGAGCGGAACGATGCGGTTTCCGCAGCCCGAGCCGAACAGCACGAGGGCGGCGAGCACCGGCACAGATCGAGGGAGTTTCAGGAGAACAGGTCGTGTCATTGCTGCATGGACCCGCGCAGGTGACCCGGCGCTGCCCCTAATCTTGTAACACGAAACGCCCGGAGGCTTGTAAGGGGCCTCAGGGCGTGCACACAATACCGGACATGTCGGACGTCCTCACGCAGCTCGTGAAAGAACTCGGCGCCGGGCGCCTGCGGGTTGTGGACCTGACCCAGCCACTCGGGCCCCAGACGCCGGTGATTGGGCTGCCGCCTTTCTTCGCCTCGTCGCCGGGGGTCTCGATGGAGGTCATCTCGCGCTACGACGAGAAGGGCCCGGCGTGGTACTGGAACACGATCCGCCTCGGCGAGCACACGGGCACGCACTTCGACGCGCCGGTGCACTGGGTTACGGGCAAGGACCTGCCCGAAAACGCGTGCGACACGATTCCGCCGAAGCGATTTGTCGGGCCGGCGTGCGTCATCGACGTCACCCGGGAGGTGGCGGCAAGCCCGGACTATCTGCTGACACCAGAGGCGATCCTGGAATGGGAGACCAGGCACGGGCGCATTCCGGCCGGATCATGGGTCCTGATGCGAACCGACTGGAGCCGGCGGAAGGACCCGGAGGCGTTTCTCAACGTCACCTCGACCGGTGCGCACTCGCCCGGTTTCGACGCGGCGACGTCGCGGCTCCTGGCCTCCGAGCGCGACATCCTGGGCGTGGGCGTCGAAACCGTCGGCACGGATGCCGGACAGGCCGGCACGTTCGATCCGCCGTTTCCCAATCACGCCATCATGCATGGAGCCGGCAAGTTCGGCCTCGCGAGCCTCTGCAACCTCGACCAGTTGCCGGCCACGGGGGCCGTCGTCATCGCGGCGCCCCTGCGCATCGTCAACGGCAGCGGCAGCCCGGTGCGCGTGCTCGCCATCACGCCATGAAGATCCGCCTCGGACTCACCATCAACGACGAGCCGCAGGACCTGCTCGTCGAGCGGTACAAGACGCTGCTCGAAGTGCTGCGCGAGGATCTGCAGCTCACCGGCACCAAGCACGGCTGCGAGCTGGGCGAGTGTGGAGCCTGCGCGGTGCTCGTCGACGGCGAGCCCGTGCTCTCCTGTCTTGTGGTCGCCGCCGAGTGCCAGGGCCGCGTCGTGACCACGGTTGAAGGCCTGCCGCGGGACGGTCGGCTCGACCCACTGCAGGAGACCTTCGCCGACCTGGGCGCGGCACAGTGTGGGTACTGCACGCCCGGCATTCTGATCACGGCTCGCGCGCTGCTCGACCGCGATCCCCACCCTTCACGCGAGGTCATCCGCGAGGCCCTCTCCGGGAACCTCTGTCGATGCACCGGCTATCACCAGATCATCGAAGCCGTCGAAGCGGCGATAGCTGAGCCAGAAAAGTCATAATATTGACTACGCGGCGACACCGTCCATGAGTGGTGTGCAGGCGTGTGAACTTCTGTGAAATAGTTGTAAATAAAGTCTTTAATACTCAGACTTGAGTCTGGCCATGGGCAGGATTGTGCCTCGAGATGGGCTACTGAGAAGGCCAGCTAGTGTCATATTATTGGCTCTATTTCACTAACTAGACAGAAACGTCAGCATTCTCGACACCCCCCGCGTGGCACGTCCATTGCTCAGTTGAGGTGTGTGACCGATCGGAAGCGCCTCAAGATCCTCGTTGTCGAGAACCACGGTGATACGCGTCGGGCGCTCTCCGACGCGCTCGAGGCTGCCGGCCTCCTCGCCATTCAGAGCCCGACGGGTGCCGACGCGCGGTCGCGGCTCGAGGGCTTTGCTTACGACGGCATGGTCGTCGACGTCCGGCTCCCCGACGCCGACGGCCTCGATCTGCTCGACGAGGCCCTCACGCGCTACCCGGCGATGCGCTGCGTCGTGACGTCGGGCTTCGGCAGCATTCACCATGCGGTCCGCGCGCTCAAGCGCGGCGCGGTCGACTATCTGATCAAGCCCGTGGAAACGGCGAGCGTGGCCGCGGTACTCACCGAGCAGCCTGCGATGCTCCCGGCGCCTGTCGCCGCGCCGGTCGTGACCGGCTCGCGCGATTCAGAGGTCTTCCGGACCTCGCGGCTCGTCGGGTCGAGCGCGGCGATGGCCCGCGTGTCGTCCATCCTCGAGCGCGTGTCGCCCATGAACAGCACCGTGCTCATTCACGGCGAGACGGGCACCGGCAAGGAGCTGGTGGCCCGGACGATTCACGAGAACAGCCCGCGGCGCGACCGGTCCTTCGTGGCCTTCAACGCCGCCGCCATTCCTGAGGGACTCGCCGAAGCGGAGCTGTTCGGGCACGCGAAGGGCGCCTTCACGGGCGCGGTGGCGACCCGCATCGGCCGCTTCGAGCTGGCCGACCAGGGCACGCTGTTCATCGACGAGCTGTCGTCGATGTCGCTTCCGCTGCAGGCCAAGCTGCTGCGCGCGATTCAGGAGCGAGAAATCGAACGCGTCGGCACGTCGCAGTGCATCAAGATCGACGTGCGCCTGATCACGGCCACCAACACGGACCTGAAGGAGATGGTGCGGCAGGGCACGTTCCGCGAGGACCTGTTCTACCGGCTGAACGTGGTGCCGATCACGCTTCCGCCGCTTCGGGACAGGCCCGGCGACGTGGCCGATCTGGCCGCGCATTTCCTGGACCTGTCGTGCCGCGACAACCGTGTGCCGCTGAAGTCGCTCGGCCAGGCGACGCTCCAGGTGCTGATGGACTACCCGTGGCCGGGCAACGTGCGGCAGTTGCAGAACGCCATCGAGCACGCCGTCGCGCTCTGCGGCGCGGACACGGTGATTCAGCCCGACGCGCTGCCCGAAGACCTCCTCGCGCCCGTCGCCGGGCGCCGCTATCGAGAGCCGGAGCCGCTCGTGGAGCTGCCCGAGACGCCCGCCCAGGGCATTCGCTTCTCGGACGTGATGACCGGCATCGAGCGGGAGTTGATACAGCGCTACCTGGAGAAGGCCGGCGGCAACAGGCGCCAGGCCGCCCGGCTCCTCAACATGAGCCGCACCACGCTCATCGACAAGCTGAACCGGCTGGGCCTCGGCTCAGGTCCCTCGGCCCCCCCAGACAACGTCCGCGCCATCGCCTGACCCCAGGGGGACGGGTCTGTTTTCCACCGAATCGAGGTCCAGGGGGACGGGTCTCGCTTGCGCGAGCAAGACCCGTCCCTCTGGACCTCGATTCGGTGGAAAACAGACCCGTCCCCTACTACGATCTCCAGCAGCATGTCCCGGGACACTTCCGCTCGCGCCGCCACCCGCGTCGTCGGTCGGCCGCGCCGCCGCGTCGACGGCCGGGCCAAGGTCACCGGCCAGACACGGTTTGCCGACGACGTCATGCTGCCGCGCATGCTGCACGGCCGCCTGCTCCGTTCGCCACATCCGCACGCGCGCATCGTCGCCATCGACACGACGAAGGCGGCCGCCCAGTCGGGCGTCTGCCTGGTCCTCACCGGTCGCGACTTCCCCATTCCCTACGGCATCCTGCCGGTCAGTCACGACGAGCACGCACTCTGTCCAGACGTCGTGCGCTTCGTGGGAGACCCGGTAGCAGCAGTCATCGCGCGGGACGAGGCCACGGCCAACGATGCGCTCGACGTGATTGACGTCGAGTACGAGCTGCTCCCGACCTTCAGCTCGCCCGACGAGAGTCTCGCCCGGCCCGAGCCGCGCATCCACGACTACGGCGACGAGGGCAACATCCACAAGCTCGTGGCGCTCGAGTTCGGCGACGTCGACGAGGCGCTTGCCGGCGCGGACCATGTCTTCGACGACGTGTTCTTCTTCGAAGGCAACACGCATCTGCCGCTCGAACAGCACGCGTCGGTCGCGGCAAAGGACCCGGACGGCAAGCTCGTCATCTACTCGAGCACGCAGACCCCGCACTATCTGCATCGCGCGCTCGCCAAGGCCCTCGACATGCCGGCGGCCACCATCCGCGTGATTGCCACGCCGAACGGCGGCGGCTTCGGCGGCAAGAGCGACCCGTTCAATCACGAGGTGGTCGCGGCGAAGGCGGCCTGGCTGCTCGACCGGCCGGTGAAGTTCTGCCTGACGCGGGAGGAGGTCTTCTACTGCCATCGCGGCCGCCATCCCGTCCTCATGCGCTTCCGCACGGGCGTGTCGAACGACGGCCGCGTGGTCGGCGTGGACCTCCAGACGCTGCTCGACGGCGGGGCCTACGGCTCGTACGGCGCGGCGAGCACCTTCTATACCGGCGCGCTGCAGACGGTGACCTACCAGGTGCCGCGCTACCGCTTCCGCGGCTGCCGCGTGTTCACGAACAAGCCGCCGTGCGGGCCCAAGCGCGGCCACGGCACGCCGCAGAGCCGATTCGGCCAGGAGGTGCAGCTGGACAAGATCGCCGAGCGGCTGGCCATCGACCCGGCGGACCTCCGGCTGCAGATGATCGCGCCGGCCGACGCGCTCACGGCGAACTACCTGCGCGTGGGCACGATCGGGCTCGACGAGTGCATCCGGACGGTCGTCGATCGGTCCGACTGGCGGAACCGGCACGGAAGGCTTCCCGAAGGCCACGGGCTCGGCCTGGCCTGCTCGTCTTACCTGTCGGGCGCCGGCCTCCCCATCAACTGGAACGACCTGCCGCACACCGG
This sequence comes from uncultured Acidobacteriota bacterium, assembly GCA_963752045.1. Taxonomy (GTDB): domain Bacteria; phylum Acidobacteriota; class Vicinamibacteria; order Vicinamibacterales; family SCN-69-37; genus DATKDF01. The sequence continues at coordinate 13,759 of CAVVWN010000014.1, forward strand.
CGTGCAGCTCAAGCTCGACCGGAGCGGCGGCGTCACCGTCTTCTGCGGCGCGACGGAAATCGGCCAGGGATCGGACGACGTGCTGGTGGCGATCGTGGCGGAGGTGCTGGGTGTTCCGCCCGGCGACATCCGCGCGGTCACCGGTGACACGGACCTCACGCCGGTCGACCTCGGATCCTATTCGAGCCGCGTGACGCTCATGATGGGCAATGCCGCCATCCAGGCCGCCGAGCGGGCGCGCGAGATCATCGCCGACGCCGTGGCGCGCCGTCTGAACGTGCCGGCCGGCAGGCTGACGTTTGCCGACGGGCATGTGCTCGACAGCGAAGACCCGTCGGTGGGCATGACGTTCAGGGAGGCCGTGTGCGCCGCCGAGGCCGTCGCCGGCACGATTGGCACGACGGGCAGCTATACGCCGCCGCGGTCGCCGGCGCGCTTCAAGGGCGGCGGCGTCGGGCCGTCGCCCACCTACTCCTACACGGCGGCCGTCGTCGAAGTGACCGTCGATCCGGAGACGGGCTGGATCACCGTGCCGAAAGTGTGGATCGCCCACGACATCGGCCAGACCATCAACCCGGTGCTCGCGCGCGGCCAGGTCGAGGGCAGCGTCTACATGGGTCTTGGCGAAGCGCTCATGGAGGAACAGGCGTTCCGCCGCCTGCCGCCGAAGCTGTCGTCAGCGCTCGTCCACAAGTTCCCGTCGATGCTCGAATACAAGAGCCTCACGAGCCTCGACATGCCCGAGGTCGTGACCGATCTCATCGAACATCCCGATCCGGCCGGGCCGTTCGGCGCCAAGGAAGTGGGCCAGGGTCCGCTGCTGCCGATCATGCCGGCCGTGGCCAACGCGGTATTCGACGCGGTGGGCGTTCGGGTGGACGAGGTGCCGATCACGCCGGACAAGATCCTGCGGGCGCTTGCGGCCAAAGCGTCGGGCAAGCCGGCACGGTTCGGCCCGCCGTCGTTCCCGGCCATCACCTGGCCGGACACGCTCAAGGTGGCTCCACCGTGGGAAGGCGGCGACGGCCGCGCCGCCAACACGCGGCCGTCGTCGGGGCGAAAGGCCGATGCCGGCATCGAGGCGACAGCGGGGGTGAAGACGTGATCCGGCTGCCGGACTTCGAGCTGCTCACGCCGCGCACGGTGGAAGAGGCGGCCGGGTGGCTGGCCGAATCCCCGGCCGACACGATGCTGCTTGCCGGCGGCACGGACCTTCTGCCGAACATGAAGCGGCGGCAGCAGGTGCCGACGCGAGTGGTGGCGCTGCGGTCGCTCGAGCCGCTCCGCGCGATGTCCGTTGGCGAGGGACTCACGCTCGGCGCCGCCGTCACTCTCACCGAGGTCGTGCGCAGTCAGGCGCTTCGCCGGGCCGCGCCCGGGCTCTGGCAGGCCGCGGCCCAGGTGGCCACGCCGCACCTGCGCAACATGGGGACGATCGGCGGCAATCTCTGCCTCGACACGCGCTGCACCTACTACGACCAGAGCTACGAATGGCGCAAGGCCATCAACTTCTGCATGAAGAAGGATGGCGACCTCTGCTGGGTGGCCACCTCGAGCCCGCGCTGCCTGGCGGTGTCCTCGACCGACACCGCACCGATCCTGCAGGCCCTTGGAGCGTCGGTCACCCTGGTTTCGGCGGCCGGCAGCCGATCGGTTGCCGTCGCGGATCTCTACGAGAATGACGGGATGCACTACCTCACGCGACGGCCGGACGAGATCCTCACCGGCGTCCGCGTGCCCGATCAGGCCGGCTGGCGCAGCACGTACTGGAAGCTCCGGCGCCGCGGGTCGTTCGATTTTCCCGTGGCTTCGGCGGCCGTGGCGGCCCGGCTCGCCGACGACGGATCGGTCGCCGAGGCCCGTGTGGTTCTCGGGGCGGTGGCGTCGCGGCCGATGGCCTCACCCGGGGCTGAGGCGGCCCTCTCCGGCCGGCGGCTCACGGACGAGACGATCGAGGAAGCCGCTCAGGCTGCGTTCGGCGTCGCCAAGCCGATGGACAACACGGACTACGAGCTCGTCTGGCGAAAGAAGATGGTGCGCGCGCTGGTCACGAGCGCTCTCCGGGAGATCCGCGGCGACGACATGCGCGAGGCCAGGCGCCGGCTTGCGAGGCAAACGCTCGATACGTGAATCTGGGATCTGGGATCTGGAATCTGGGATCTGGGATTGGGAGTTGCGATGCCGTTCCTCGTCAAAGAAGAGCCTGAGAGCTACAGCTTCGACCAGTTCATGAAAGACGGGCGCACGACGTGGGAGGGTGTGAGGAACCCGGTTGCTCAGAAGAACCTGCGGTCGATCAGAAAAGGCGACCTCGTCTTTTACTACCACACCGGGAAGGTGAAGGCCGTCGTGGGAATCGCAAAAGCGGCCGGGGACGCGTACCCGGATCCGAAGGACAAGACGGCACGGGCGCACGTCGTCGATCTCGTGCCGGTGAAGAAGCTCGCCGAACCGGTGACGCTGGCCGCGGTCAAGGCCGACGCGCGGTTCGCGGACTTCGCGCTGGCGAGGCTGCCGCGGCTGTCGGTGATGCCGGTCACCGACCGGCAGTGGGCGTGGATCCTGAAGATGGGACGCGCGTCGCTCTGACGCCTTCTCAGGCGTCGCGCTTGAGGACGAGCGCGCCAAGCGGGGGCAGCGTGAGGTTGAGCGATTGCGCGTGGCCGTGGGCGGCGACGGCCTCGGCGTCGAGCCCGCCCGCGTTCCCGGTGTTGCTGCCGCCGTACGCCTCGGCGTCCGAGTTGAGCACCTCTCGGTAGAAGCCCGGCGCCGGCACCCCGATGCGATACCCGGCGCGCACGACGGGCGTCCAGTTGAGCACCACGATCAGCGCGTCATCCGGATCCTCGGCTCGCCGGATGAACGACACGACGCTCGACTCGTAGTCGTGGCAGTCGATCCACTCGAAGCCGGCGTGGTGAAAGTCCACCTGGTGAAGCGCAGCCTCGGCCGCGTACAGGCGGTTGATGTCCTTCACGAACTGCCGAATGCCGGCATGCGGCGGCTCGCCGGTCACGTGCCAGTCGAGCGAGCCGTCATGGTTCCACTCGCCCCACTGCCCGAACTCGGATCCCATGAAGAGGAGTTTCTTGCCCGGATGCGTGTACAGGTACGCGTAGAGCGTGCGGAGATTGGCGGCCTTCTGCCAGACGTCGCCGGACATCTTCGCCAGCATCGAGCCCTTCCCGTGCACGACCTCGTCGTGTGAGAACGGCAGCAGGAAGTTCTCGTTCCAGGCGTAGAGCAGCGAGAAGGTCAGGTGCTGATGCTCCCACCGCCGGAAGATCGGCTCCTTGCCGGCGTACGTCAGGATGTCGTGCATCCAGCCCATGTTCCACTTGAAGGTGAACCCCAGGCCGCCGACCCACGTGGGCCGGCTGACGGCGGGAAACGCCGTGGACTCCTCGGCGATCATGACCGAACCCGGATGCCGGTCGTGGGTCAGGGTGTTGAGGTAGCGGAGAAAGTCGATGGCCTCGAGGTTCTCGCGGCCGCCGTACCGGTTCGGCACCCAGTCGCCTTCTTCACGCGAGTAGTCCAGGTAGAGCATCGAGGCCACCGCGTCCACCCGGAGGCCGTCCACATGGAACGACTCGAGCCAGAAGAGCGCGCTCGCGATCAGGAAGTTCCGCACCTCGTGCCGGCCGTAATTGAAGATGAGCGTGCCCCAGTCGCGGTGCTCGCCCTGGCGCGGGTCGGCGTGCTCGTAGAGCGCCGTGCCGTCGAACCAGGCGAGGGCGTGGGCGTCTTTCGGGAAGTGACCGGGCACCCAGTCGAGAATCACGGCAATGCCGCGTTGGTGACAGGTGTCGATGAAGAACCGGAAGTCGTCGGCGGTTCCCTGACGGCTCGTCGGGGCGAAGAACCCTGTCACCTGATAGCCCCACGACCCTTCGAACGGGTGCTCCATCACCGGCAGCAGCTCGATGTGGGTGAAGCCCATGTCGGCCACGTGGCCGACAAGCTCCACGGCGAGCTCCCGCCACGTGAGGGCCCGGTTGCCTTCCTCCGGCTTTCGACGCCACGAGCCGACGTGCACCTCGTAGACGGACATCGGCCGGTCGAGCGCGGCGCCGCGGCGTCGCCTCTCGTCCATCCACGCCTCGTCCTGCCAGACGTGCCGGCCGAGCGTGGACGTCATCGAGGCCGTGCCGGGCGGCCGCTCGCACGCCAGCGCGTACGGGTCCGCCTTGACGAGCGGCGGGCCGGAGACCAGATGGATTTCGAACTTGTAGAACTCGCCTTCGCCGATGCCTGGGATGAAGAGCTCCCACAGGCCGCTCGCGCCGAGGCTCAGCATGGGATGCCGGCGTCCGTCCCAGTCGTTGAACGAGCCGACGACGGACACGCCGGCGGCGTTCGGCGCCCAGACGACGAAGCTGTAGCCGGACGTGCCGTCGATCCCGGCCGGCCGCGCGCCCATCTTCTCCCAGGCGCGCAGCCACTGGCCCTCGCCGAAGAGGTAGGCCTCGTAGTCGGTGACGATTCGTGCGGGGCGTGTGGCGTCTGACACGCTTCGACTCTGCCAGAAAACGCCGGAGTTGAACAGCCCGAACCATTGTAGAGTGGCCTCGTGATTCGAAGGTGGGATGCGATGACCCGACGATTTCCGACAGTTCTTCTGTGTGCGCTCGTGCTCGCGGCCGGCTCGGCCTGCGCGCGCGACGAAGCCGTGCCGGCCAGCACGAGCTACGACGATCTTCTTGCGCTCTTTGCCGAGTGGCGCGAGTTCCAGCAGCCGGCGCTCGTCGACGGCGTGCCCGACTACACGGCCGCCGCGATGGCCGCACAGCACGCGGCGCTCGCCGGCTACGAGGCGCGGCTGTCGGCCATCGACCCGTCGGGCTGGCCGATCGCACGTCAGGCCGACTGGCACATCGTGCGCGCCGAGATGCACGGCCTCGACTTCGATCATCGGGTCATCCAGCCGTGGGCGCGCGACCCGGCCTTCTACGTCACGGTCTTCACGTCCGAGAGCGATCAGCCGGCACGTGAAGGGCACTTCGCCCGCGGCAGCCTCGAGCTCTGGACTCACGACTTTCCGCTCGGCGGACCGAGCATCGGCGAGATTGCCGCGGCCATGCGCGCGATTCCGCCGCTCCTCGCGCAGGCGCGCACGAACCTGGTCGGCACCGGACGCGACCTCTGGGTGTGGGGCACTCGCAGCATCCGGCGGCAGAGCGACGATCTCGCGCGGTTTGCGGCGCGGCTGTCGGACCCCTCGCTCGACGGACTTCGCGCGGAGGTCGAACGGGCGCGCGCGTCGACCGACGAATTTGCCGCCTGGCTCGACGCCGAGGCGCCTTCGAAGACGGACCCGTCCGGGATCGGGCGCGACAACTACGACTGGTACCTCCGGAACGTGCTGCTGCTCCCCTACACGTGGCAGGACGAGGTGACGCTGATGGAGCGCGAGCTCGCGAGGGCGCTGTCGTCGCTCGCGCTCGAAGAGCAGCGCAACGCCGCGATGTCGCCGGCCAGGCCGGTCGAGAGCGCCGACGAGTACGCGCGCCGGTTCGACGCCGGCGTGACGTCCTACATGTGGTTTCTCAGGAACCGGGCCGTGCTGACCGTGCGCGACGACATGGAGCCGGCCCTGCGCGAGCGGGCCGGCTCGTTCACGCCGGGCTTCCGGGAGTTCTTCACCGAGGTGGACCACCACGACCCGCAGGTGATGCTGACGCACGACTTCCACTGGTTCGACAAGGCCTGGATGCGGAACGTGTCGCACGCGAGCCCGATTCGCCAGGTGCCGCTGCTCTACAACATCTTCAACACACGCACCGAAGGCCAGGCGACCGGCTGGGAAGAGATGATGCTCCAGGCGGGCCTCTTCGACGATCGCCCGCGCACCCGCGAGCTCATCTACATCCTGCTCGCGCAGCGCGCCGCACGCGCGCTCGGCGACCTCAGGATGCACGCCGGGGAGTCCACGCTCGAGGAAGCGGCCGTGTTCACCTCGTCACACACGCCCCGGCGCTGGCTGAGCCTCGACGGCCAGCTCGTGCGCAGCGAACAGCATCTGTACCTGCGCCAGCCCGGCTACGGCACGAGCTACGTCATCGGCAAGATCCAGATCGAGCAGCTGCTGGCCGATCGGAAGCGCCAGCTCGGCACCGGATTCACGATGCAGGGCTTCATGGACGAACTGACGGCAGCCGGCTTGATTCCCATCACGCTCATCCGATGGGAGCTCACGGGAGAGCCCACCGCGCCGCTCGACCCGTCCTAGTGTCTGACCGCCTCGGCCGGCACGCCCTGGATGTAGCCGCGCAGGTGGCCGTTTTCCTCCTCGGCCTCGATGCGGCAGGCGTTGACGAGGTCGCCGATTGACACGATGCCGGCAAGCGATTCGCCATCGAGCACGGGCAGATGCCGAATCTTGCGTGCCGTCATCAGGTTCATGGCCTCGTGCAGTTCCGTTCGCAGCGTGGCCGTCACGAGATCCCGGGTCATCACCGACCCGACCGTGAACGACTGGAGCTCACCTGGCGCCCTGGCCGACAACCGCAACACGTCCCGTTCGGTGATGATGCCGATGGGCCGGTCGTTCGAAACCACGACGAGGCTTCCCACGTTGCGGTCGACGAGCACGGTGATGGCCTCGAGCACGCTCCGTTCCTGCATGATCGTGAGCACGCCGTGCCCCTTGTGGCGGAGTATGTCGAGAATGGTCACGTGCACCTCCCGTTCGCGAATGCCGGATGCCGTGCGCGGTACGCCGGCGGCGGTGGCGCCGCCTCGGCGCGCCGGCCTGGCGGCATCGTCTTCAGGTTGACTGCGTGAAGTCTTGATCTTACCAGACCCGCGCTACCGCTTGCGGCGCAACAGGAAATAGAGGAGGACCGGCACGATGAACCAGAGGGGATTGGTTCTCATCACCCAGTCACGGCCCGAGTGCCAGAGATTCGTGAAGGCCTCGACGAGCGTGCTGGCCGCGCCGTACTCGCCGAGACTCTGAGCCCACAGAGCCCACACGGCGGCTACTCGGCGAGCCCGTCGCGAATGCGCCCGAGCGTGAACTCGAGCGTGTCGCGCGGAATGCTGTTGACGAATGGCCCGACGATCCAGCCGAGCCCGAACGGAATGCGCCTCGTGAGCGACACCGACTCGCACTGCTCGTAGGTGCCCTCGGCGCGACCGTCGAAGCTGCACCACATCTGGAAACGCCAGAGATAGCCGCCGGCCTCGTCACCGGGCTGCCGGCGTTCCCCGGGGGTCCCGGCGTCGTGGATCTCGAAAATTCTCGTCGCCGTGTTCGCCGAAAACCCGCGCGACCCACCCAGGCGACGGTAGTCGATGTCGTAGTCCACGTCCATGACCACGGTGATCACCTTGTGCATTTCGGTGCGCATCGTGACGGCGAAGCGGCCGCCGGTCCTCGACGTCACTTGCGACCGCCGGATCATCGGATCGAAGACCTTCGGATACTGGTCGTACTGCTGGATGAACCCGAACACGTCGTCCACGGTCCGGCCGGGGATGAGCACGGTGCCCACCCAGTGGTGGATCATGCCGCCGTCGACGTCCACTTCGTCGCCGGCGTCGAGCGTCTTGAGCTTGCTGACAACCACCTCGCCCCGGCCCAGCTTCTCGAGGGCCTCGCGCCCCTCGCGTTCCGGCTGCCGGTCGATCCAGAGGAACGGCGCGCGGCCGGCCACTTCGGCCTCGACGCGCGCAGAGGTGAGCTGCACGTACCGCTCGAACGCGGCTCGGGTTTCCGGGCGCAGTTCGTCGGCCGCCGGTAGCGAGAGGCCTGCGGCGGCGACGGCGACGAGGACGAGAGAGCGCATAGAGATCCCAGAATACCCGATTGCCGGCCTTTAGACGCCGCTTGGACCCGGCATCGGCTCAGACGCCGTCGTCGTGAGACCGCGACGCACGAACGCCAGCGGCACGAGCGCCACGGCGGCGCCAATGTAGCTGAGCGTGCCGTATCCGGCCACCGAGAGCAACACGCCGGACGAGAGCCCGGCCGCCGCCGCGCTGCCCCACACGAACGAATCCACGATCCCCTGAAGCCTGAGCCGCCTCGAGGCCGCGGCACTTTCCGTAAGCAGGGCGCTCGCAGCCACGAACCCGAAACACCAGCCCAGCCCAAGCAGGAAGAGCGCCACGGCGAGCGACGCCGAACCGGGCGGCGACACGGCCGCAAGCAGCCCCGAGACGACCAGCACGGCGCACGCCGTGATGATCATCGGCAGCCGGCCGAGCCGATCGCTCAGCATGCCCGCCACGGGCGAGAACGCGAACATGCCGAAGGTGTGCGAGGCAAAGACGACGCCGACCGACTCGAGGCCGTGGCCGCCATGCCGGATGTGCACCGGGGTCATCGTCATGATGAGCACCATCACGGCCTGCCCGACGACGAGCGTGACGGCGGCGAGGCGCACGCCGGCCAGAGACGGCGCATGCTCGGGGCGTCCGGTCGTAGCGCGCCGGAGGTCGACGGTGCCTGCCGGGGCGTAGAGCCACTGGAGCATCAGGCCCGAGATGCCGAACGCCACGGCCGCGACGAGGAACGGTCCCATGGCGACCGGAATGCCGACCGACGCCGTCAGGCGCTGGATGGTGGCGAGCAGCAGCGGGCCCACCACGCTGCCGATGGTGGCGGCCCACACGTTCCAGCCGATCGCCGACGAGCGCCGCTCCGGCTCGTAGAGATCCGCCGCGGCGTAGCGCGACAGCCGGCTGGCGGAGTAGCCGGCGCCCAGCAGGAAGATGGCCACGGCCATTACGGGGAAGACGGCCGCGCCGGCGGCGACGGCGGTGACGAGCGCCGCGACCGCGGCAACCCAGTAGCCGATCGCGAGCGCGGCGCGGCGGCCCCGGCGCGCGATGAGCGTGGCCATCCAGGTACTGCCGAAGGCCACGCCCGTCGTGGCAAGCGCCGAGGGCGCGCCGCTCCATCGCGCCGACCCCAGCAGATCCTCGGCAGCAAGCGGCAGCACGGCCACCATCATCGTGTAGCCCATCGCCGAAGCTGCCACGCCGAGGAAGAGTCCGGTTGCTGAACGGGTTCGCAGTCCTGGGTCGATCACACGCGTCGTCAAAGAGCGTACCGCATGTGCGGACCGCGCCGTGCTCGTCCTGCTTCACCGGGGCGAAGACGGCCCTGGTCTAAAATTGAGCGTCTTCCGCGTCACATGGGTGACCGGCACGCGGCTCGGAGCAGGCACATGACAGAACGGATCGGGTTCATCGGACTGGGCGTGATGGGACGGCCCATGGCCGGGCATCTCGCCGCGCGTGGATATCCGCTGACGGTTCACACGCGATCGCGCCGGACGGCAGACGACGTCATCGCGGCCGGCGCCGAGTGGACCGACTCACCCGCCGGTGTCGCCCGCCGGTCGGACATCGTGATCACGATGCTGCCGGACACGCCCGACGTGGAGCAGGCCATTGGCGGGCCGGACGGCATCCTGGAGGGCCTGTCGGCGGGCTCGCTCGTCATCGACATGAGCAGTATCTCGCCCGTGGCCACGCGGGTGCTGGCCGCGCGCGTGGCATCACGTGGCGGAACGATGCTCGACGCGCCGGTGAGCGGCGGCGAGATCGGCGCGACCAACGCGTCGCTCTCCATCATGGTGGGCGGTGACAGAGGCGCGTTCGAACGGGCGAAGCCCGTTCTCTCGTGCATGGGCAATCCCGACCGAATCGTACACATCGGCACGGAGCCCGGCTCCGGCCAGGTCTGCAAGGTGTGCAACCAGATTGCGATCGCCGGCGCGCTCGCCGGCGTGGGAGAGGCGCTTGCGCTTGCGACGAAAGCAGGCGTCAACGCGGCCGCGGTCAGGGAAGCGCTGCTCGGCGGGTTCGCCTCGAGCCGGGTGCTCGAAGTCCACGGCGAACGGATCCTCGAAGGCGAATACACTCCGGGATTCCGGACGGCGCTGTATCAGAAGGACCTGCGCCTGGCATTGGAAACGGCAGCCGCACACGGCGTCGCCATCCCCGCGGCGGCGCTCGTCGGCCAGCTCGTCAATGCACTCGTCTCGTCGGGCGGCGGCGACCTCGACTACTCGGCCATCGGCCGGACGATCGGGGATCTCGCCGGCAATCCGCGCCCGACGCCGAAGTAGCGTGGCGCGCGCTCCGATGCACACGATGCCCGGCAGCGTCTGGACTCGCCGGCTGGTACCGGCCGCCTTCATCGGAGCGGTGCTGCTCTCGGTCCCCTCGCTCAACTCTCCGCTCCTGCAGGACGACGTGGTGCATCGCGCGATGCTGGCTGACGCCATCCCGGGCCTCCACTGGGGACCGCTCGAGCTCTACGACTTCGTCGGCAGCCCGGCTCGGCCGGCCTCGCTCCTTCGAGATGCCGGTGCCATGCCCTGGTTTGTGGCAGAGGACCTCAGCTTGCGGTTCTTCAGGCCGCTCTCGAGCGGCTCGCTGGCGCTCGACGCGTACGTCTTCGGCGATCGGCTGTGGCCGGCCCGACTGCACAGCCTCGCCTGGTTTCTGGCGCTGCTCGGCATCGCGACGACGCTCTACCGGCGCATCCTGCCTCCGGCAACGGCCGGTCTGGCGACACTCGTCTACGCGCTCTCGGTGGGTCATCTGATGCCGGTTGCGTGGCTGGCCGCGCGGCATACGCTCATCGCGGCCGTGTTCGGTCTCGCAGCTTTCTGGCTGCACGTGCGGGCTCGCACGGACGATTGGCGCGCGGGCCTCTGGAGCGCGCCCATCGCGCTCGCCGTCGGCCTTCTGGCCGGCGAGCTTGCGGTTGGCGCCGTTGCGATCATCGTCGTCTTTGAACTCGTCGGCCGGCGCGATCACTGGACCAGGCGGGTCGCCGCCGTTGCCCCGTTCGTCATCCTGACGCTCGTCTACCTCATCGGCTACGGCGCGCTGGGCTACGGCGCGCGCGGCAGCGGAGTGTACGTGGGGATCGACAGCGGCGCCGCCGGTGCCGCGACGGTACTCCGCCGTTTCTTCATCCTCGTCGGCGAGCTCGTTGCGGCCACGCCGTCAGACGCGTTCAGTCTGGGAAGCGATGCCGTGCAGGCGGCCGCCGCGATCTGGGGAGCCGCGGCGGCGCTCGTCGCGTGGCTCGTGCTGCGTCTCTCGCGCCAGCATCTCGACCCGCGCGAATCGGCATCGACGGATGGCTGGCTCTGGCTGCGGCGGCGGCGGCGCTTCCCGGCACGCTCAGTCTGGTGGGCGGGCGCGTGCTGCCCCTGGCGCTCGTGCCGGCGGCGGGCGTGATGGCCATCGTGATCGTGCGAGGCGCGGCGGCCTTCGGCGAACGTACCCGTCCGACCGTGATCCGCGCGTTTCTCGCGGTCGCCGTGGTTGGCCTGGGGTTTGGACACCTCGTAGCCGCGCCGGCTCTGAGGGTGGTGATGGCTTCCGTCCTCTCGACGCTGGCCCGCGACAGCCAGACCCTGGCGGCTGCCGCGCCGCCGTGCCGCGGCATCATGGTGATGGTTGCCGCCTCCGACCCGAGCCTCTCCACCTACCTGGCGCCGACGCTCATTGTTCAGGGTCGTGCGCCGGCGTCCTTCCGGGTGCTCAGCATGGCGGCAGCCGACCACCGTATCGAGAACGTCACCGGCTCCGGCTTCGACCTCGCCATCCTGGCCGCCGTGCCCCGGCAGACGATCTGGGAGCGCCTGTATCGGCACACCGGTCTCGACCCCGGCTACCGGGTTGCGACTCCGGGGCTGGAGGTTGCCGTGGTGGAGGCGCGCGGCGGCGCGCCCACGCGGCTGCGTGTTGATTTCGGGCAGCCGCTCGACTCTCCTGATCTGTGTTTCGTCGCGTGGCGCGGCGGCGCGCTTGCGCGGCTGCCGCCGCTCGCGCCGTCGGCGGCCATCGACATCCCGCACGAACCGGGCCCGATGGGCTGGTGAGGCCTCAGACCGGCATCTGCAGTTCGGGCATCGGCTTGCCGGCAAACAGCCGCTGGCAGGGCTTGCTCAGCCAGCGCGCCCACTGAACCGAATTCGATCGCCGGGCGCTGTCGGTGGAAATGCCCGTGTTGGCGTACATCTGCCGATAGAGCTTCGAGATCAGCACGAAGGCGAGGCGTGCCTTGAGCGACTTCACGCATCGGCTGCGCGCCCAGATCTGCGGAATGCTGTAGAAGCGATCCCACACCTTCTGGGTGTACATGCGGATCTCGTCGGGCGTCATCGCCGGGTGAGACATGTAGTACTTCGGCCGGCGGTTCGCGGGAATCAGCCAGTGCCGGGTGATGGGCACGCCGTCGACGGCCGGCGGCGCATCGCCAAGGCTCTTCTCCCACTTGTCGAAGTCGATCGTGCCCGGAAAGGGCGTCATCATCACGAACTGCGCAAACGTGATGCCGGCCTGCTCGGCGACCGCGGCCGTCGCGTCGAACGTGTCGGGCCGGTCGGTCGGCAGGCCGAAGATGAACGACCCGAGCACGTGCACGCCGCGCTCGCGGAACACGCGCAGCCGTGCCGCCAGCGCGTCGCCGGCCAGATTGAAGTTCTTGTAGACGGACTTCAGGCCTTCGGGCGTCACCGACTCGACGCCGACGAGCGCGCCGCGGATGCGGGCCTCGCGCATCGCATCGAGGAACTCGGGATCCTCGGCGGCCTCCATCGTGATCTGCGTGAAGAACACGGTGTCCTTCGGCAGCTTGGCCAGTTGCGCCATCAGCGCGAACCGATCGGCGCGAAGCGCCTCGAGCTCCTGCAGCCGCGTGGGGTCCTTGAGCCGCGCGGCCTGTTCGAGGTCCTGCCGCGACACGGGATAGAAGTTGTCGTCGGCCAGCGCGATGAACCGGAAGCCGCGGCGGCGCAGTTCGACGATCTCGCCGACGACCGCGTCGGTCTCCCGATTGCGCGGCGCCTGTCCGTCGGTCCGCCACACCGAACAGAACGAGCAGTGCTTCGGGCAGCCACGTACGGTCTGCACCGACGCCCACATGTACTTGCCAATCGGCACGAGGTCCCAGCGCGCGGGCATGAAGCGGGCCCCCTCGACGCGGCCGCCGTCGTAGGTGGCCGCGGGCGTCCCCTTCTCGCAGTCGGCCAGCACCTCGGCCCACACGAGGTCGCCGTCGCCGGTGACTATGGCGTGGGCCTCGCCGAGGTCGCGGGCTTCGTCCGGGTAAAGCGTGGCATGGATGCCGCCAAAGACGACGAGTGCGCCGCGGGCGCGTGCTTCGCGGCCGATCGCATAGCCGCGCAGGGCATTGCCGGTGTGGACGCTGATGCCCACGACGTCGCCGGGCTCGATGCTGGCCGGGTCCAGACGCTCGAGCGTCTCATCGACGAGCACCGGCGTGCCGAACCGCTCCGGCGTCGCTGCGGCCAGCACGAAGAGCCAGCGCGGCGTGATGACGGCCATTCCGAACGCAAGATCGCTGGGGTTGACCAGGTGAACGCGCATGAATGTGGTCCTCTCCGAGAGGCTTTAATGAGGGCCACGGGCCACCACGGCCGCTGGACTCAGGAAAGCGAAGCGCTCTCAGTTTACCGCGATTTCGGACGAATCCGCGCATCGCGCGGTTTTGGCCGGAATCGCGAGGCCGGCTGACGAGGTATACTGACGAGCGTCTAGTCTGAAACCGAGCCCGCCAGCGTTCGAGTAGTGCCCCCGGTGGGCGCGCGCCGTCCGGCACCACACCCGGGGGAGCCATGGTTCACCGCCCAGCCGACACAAACGCCTTTGAGTTCGTGATTCTCGCGTCGCTTCGCGCCGCCCAGTTGATGCGAGGCTGCACGCCCCGCGTCACGGCCGCCGAGAAGCCCGTCGTCACCGCGCAGCACGAAGTTGCCGAAGGCAAGGTGCTGTCTGTGCCACGGCCGGTCTGACTGACGTTAGTCGCGGCGATCTGCCCCACCATCCGCCAGCCGGCACCAGAGCCGAGCCCAGGCCTCGAGCCCGAGCCGGAAGCGCTCGGGCCGATAGAACTCGTTGGGCGCGTGGATGTCCTCGTCGGCCGTGCTGAACGAGAAGAACACCGTCTCGACACCCAGCGCGTCGCGAAACGTCGTCGTCACCGGGACGGTGCCGCCCATGCCGACCACGTCAACGGGAAGACCGAACACCTCCTCCAGCGTTTCGACGGCCACCTGCACGAACTGGTCGGCCGGCGACACCCGGTAGGCCGGGGCGCCGTCGCCGTGGCCGTCGATCGTCAGTTGGACGCCGGGCGGACAGTGCCGGCCGAGGTGCCGGCGTACTTTGGCGATGATGTCGGACGGCTGCTGGTCGGGCACGAGCCGGCACGTCAACTTCACGCGCGCCTCGCTCGGCAGCACGGTCTTCCCGCCCGGTCCCTGGTAGCCGCCGTAGAACCCATTGATCTCGAGCGTCGGGCGATACCACTGCCTCGCGAGCGTGCCGTAGCCAGGTTCGCCGAAGGCATCGGCGCCGACGCCGTCGAAATAGCGGGCCTCGTCGAACGGCAGGCGATCGAGGGCGGCAACGAGGCCCGGCTCGATGGGCGTAACGTCGTCGTAGAAGCCGGCGACGGCGACGCGCCCGCCCTCGTGCAGTGACGCCACGAGTGCTGCCGCGGCGTGCAGCGGATTGGCCACACCGCCGCCGTGCCGTCCCGAGTGCAGGTCCTTCGCCGGACCGCGCACGGTGAATTCGAGCGACACGAGGCCGCGCGCGCTCACGGTCACGCTCGGCGATTCGGCACGCCACATCCCCCCGTCGGCCGAAAACACCACGTCGCAGGCGAGCGCGTCGCGCCGGTCTCCGACAAGCCCGGGCAGGCTGGGACTGCCAATCTCCTCCTCCGCTTCGAAGAGGAAGCGCAGATTCACCGGCGGCCGCCTGCCTGAGAGGAAGAAGGCCTCCGCCACGAGAATCGGGATCAGCATCGACGCCTTGTCGTCGCTCACGCCGCGGCCGTAAAGGCGTCCGTCCCGCTCGGTGAGCACGAACGGCGGCGAGAGCCACTTCTCGAGCGGCTCGGGCGGCTGCACGTCCATGTGGCCGTAGACGAGCACGGTCGGGGCGCCGGGCGCGCCGTCCCATCGGCCGTACACGGCCGGGTGCCGTGCGGTGTCCCAGATGTCCACGTCGATGTCGCCGGCGCGACCGAGCCTGGCGGCCACCCAGTCGGCGGCCCTCCGCACGTCGCCGGCATGGGCGGGGTCGGTGCTTACCGAGGGGATGGCGACGAAAGACGCGAGCTGGTCGAGGTAGTCGCGGTAGTGATTGGCGAGATGGCGGAGCACCTCCTCCACCTATCGACCTCCGTCGACCGACAAGGTCTGACCGGTGACCCACCCGGCCTGTTCGCTTGCGAAGAAGAGGACGCCGTTTGCAATGTCCTGCGGCGTGCCGAGCCGCCTGAGCGCGATGTTCCCGATGAGCCGTCGCTGCCCGTCCTCGCCGTACGACAGCCACTGTGCTTCAGTCGTGGGGTTCGACCGCACGAACCCCGGCGCGATGCAGTTCACCGTGATCCCAAATGGACCGAGCTCGTGGGCCAATTGGCGCGTCAAGCCGATCTGACCGGCTTTGGCTGATGCGTACGCCTGGATTCCGGTGAGGCTCACGCCCAGGCCGGCGCCGCTCGAGATGTTGACGATGCGTCCGAAGCGCGCGGCCTTCATGGCGGGCGCGACCGCCTGGCTGCAGTAGAACGCGCCGTCGAGGTTGACCGCGAAGATGGCGCGCCAGTCCGCTTCGGTCACCTCCTCGAGCGGCCGGCCAACCTGGCCCATGACGCCGCCGGCGTCGTTGACGAGGATGTCGATGCGTCCGTGCGCGTCGAGCGTCTCGCGGGCCATGGCATGGACGGCCGACCGATCGGTCACGTCAACCACGCGAACGTCGACGGGCGAGCCGTCCCTCTCTGCGAGGCTCGCCGTCTCGGCAAGCTCGTCGGCGAGGACGTCGCAGGCGACCACACGCGCGCCGAGGCCCGCAAAGCCGAGCGCGATGGCGCGCCCGAAGCCGTGTGCGGCGCCGGTCACGATCGCGGTCCGCCCGTCGAATCGGATGTGCATCAGTCGATTCTCCGCGCCTTGCGGCCGGGCTCTGCGGCGCCGAGTGCTGTGAGATTCTCCCAAGCCTGGGGCTTCTCGCCGCGCTCGACTTCGTGCATGACCGTCACGAGGCGCTCGAGGTGCGGCACGGCGACATGGTGCTTCTCGGCGATCTTCAGGAGCGGACCGAACTGGGCATCGACCTCCGTCTTCCGGTGGTGGACGGCGATGTCGCGCCACACGCCGCTGTGCGTCTTGGCGGACCGGCGATTGAACGCCACCATGGCGTCGAACGACGCCTCGACGGCCTCCGGCGTGCCGTCCGGTCCGAACGCCTGCGGGTCGAACCCGTTGAAGCCCATGACGCTCACGCCCTCGACGGCGGCGACCGCCATCACTTCCCGCGCGAGCGCGGTGAGCGCCGGCCGCGCCTCTTTCGACTCGAGCGCCTCGACGATGCTCGCCTCCGTGAGCGCGCTGGCGAAGAGGAGCGCCCCGTAGCCCATCTTCCCCCAGAGATATCCCCAGATGTTGTCCGTGGTGATGGCGTCGGGCTCGAAGTTCAGTAACGCGCGATGCACGCGGTCGAGGCGCCGCGTGTCGCGCCCGTCGAGCTCGCCCACCACCACGGCTCCTCGCCCGCCGAAGTGCACCACGCCCGGCTCGAGCACGTCGGCGCCGAAATTGATGAACGCGCCCATCGTGCGCGCCTCTCCCAGGATCTCCGCGATGGCAAGCTCATTGAACCCGTTCTGGAGCGAGACTACGACGCCCTGCGGCGCAAGATGCGGCGCGAGCGCGCGCGCCGCCGCTTCGGTGTGCAGGGCCTTGACCGAGAGAAACACCGTGTCCCAGGTGCCTTCGAGCTCATCGGGCGTGAAGGACGGCACGGCTTGCGCAAATGTCTCGATGGGGCCCGTAATGGCGAGGCCATGTTGGCGGATCGCGCGGACGTGATCGGCGTTCGTGTCCACGGCCGTGATGTCGAGGCCCGCGCGGGCGAGGTAAGCCGCCACCGTTCCGCCGATCGCGCCGGCCCCCCAGACCAGAACCCGCTCCGGCGAATCGGCTCCGGCCGTCTCCGGCAGTCACGCCCACGGCCCCTCCAGCGCTTCACGCGTTTCGGCGACGCCCGTCCGCCAGACCTCCAGCATGCGGTCGTCCGGCTTCTCGTACGCGCCGCCGAAGCTGCCGTCGCCGAGGTAGTCGCGCACGGCGGCGGCGTCCATCAGCCGCATGCGGGCCACGTCGATCATCGGCTTCTTTCCGGCGGGAAGCTCCACGTCCGGCAGCCGGGTCCACGGGAAGTTCTCCATCCAGGATGCGTGCGAGGCCTCGCGGTCGATTGCGGCCACGGCCGCGGCCGTCCTCGGCGCGTTCCACCAGTTGTGCCACTTGACGGCCACACCCGGATGGCCGTTCATCCATTCCTGCAGGATCGACCCGCCCGGAATGTTCCCGCCGTGGCCGTTCACGAAGAGGATGCGCCTGAACCCGGTGCCGGAGAGGCTGTCCAGGATGTCCGCGACGATGCGCTGGTAGGTCTCGAGGCGGAGGCTCACCGTCCCCGGATAGGCGCCGAAGTACGGCGCGATGCCGTAGTGCAGCACCGGAAACACCGGAACCCCGAGCGGCTGCGCGGCCTCGCGCGCGACGCGCTCGGCCAGAATGGCGTCGACCGACAGGCTGAGGTAGCCGTGCTGCTCGGTGCTGCCCATCGGCACGACGGCCCGCTCGTCTCGCTCGAGCGCCGCTTCGACCTGCATCCAGTTCATCCCGGTGATCGCCATGGCATCCCCTTCGTCACACCTGCGTCAGACCCGCGGCGCCGGCGCTTTCAGTCCTTCCGCGGCAGCATCTCGTCGCGCATCGCTGCGTGATAGACGAAGCTCGCAAGAATGACCGAGGCCTGCTGCAGGTCGGCTTCCGACGCCGCCTCGTAGACGTCGAGGCTCGTATGGTGCCGGCGGCTGTCGTAGTCGAGCGGATCCTGGATGAACTGGAAGCCCGGAATGCCGATGGCGTTGAACGGCATGTGGTCGGTGCCGCCGGTGTTTCGCACGGTGAGCGTCGACGCCTCCAGGTACTGGAATGGCTCGAGCCATGCCTCGAAGATCGGCCGCACGAGCTCGTTGCCCTGCAGGTTGACGCCCCTGATGCGGCCGGATCCGTTGTCCACGTTGAAGTAGCCGCTCACTTTCGCCTGCTCCGGCTTCGGCGCCTCGCCAGCTCGCGGATTGCCGAAGTGCGTTGCGACGTAGCCGACCGACCCGAAGTAGTCCTGCTCTTCGCCGCCCCAGAGCGCGATGCGGATCGTACGCCGCGGCGAGAGGCCGAGCGTCCGGATGATGCGAACGGCTTCGAGCGCCACGGCCGAGCCGGCGCCGTTGTCGACCGCGCCCGTCCCCGAGTGCCACGAGTCGAAGTGCCCGCCGAGCATGACGATCTCGTCGCGGAGCGCCGGGTCGCTGCCGGGGATCTCGGCGACGATGTTGTATCCCTTCGTGTCACTCGCATCGAAGGTCGTCGTCAGGCTGAGCTCGAGCGTCACGGGGATCTTCTTGTCGAGCAGGCGCAGGATGCGGCCGTACTGTTCCTTCGAGATGACGAACCCCGGGAACCTCGGTTCGGTTCCGGTGTAGTAACCGAGGCCGGCAGCCTCGAGAACGTTGTTGTCGCGCACGCTGGGCTCGATGAGGACGGCGATCTTCTCCTGTGCCAGAAACTCGAGCGTCGCCTTCGAGCGGCCCAGGAACTTCTGATAGTCCTCGTCTTCGGCCGTGAGGCTCCGCGGCTCGCCCGGATCGATCGCGCGCTCCTGACCGGTGAGATCCGCGTCGGTGAACCGGCGCGAGGGCGGCTCGAAGGGCGACGCGGCCGGCGACGGCTTGCCCAGCATCACGATGGCGCCGGCGAGCTTGCCGCGGTACTGCTCGTAGTCGGCTTCCGACGCGATCTGGACCAGCACCGGCGTGCCCCGCACGACGCCCGGCGTGCTTGGCGTCCACGCGTGCGGGTAGGCGACGATGCGCGTGTAGGTTGGCTCGACCAGCTCGACCGAGAAGCGGTTGACCGACCAGGCAGGCCCGAATTCACCCCACGGTTCGAGGTTGGCGTTGGCAAGGCCCCACTTCGTCAGCTGGTCGCGCGCCCACTCGGCGGCTTTCCGGTAGTTGGCCGACGCGGAGAGCCGCGGGCCGTACACGTCGCTCAGCCAGCTCAGGGTGTCCATCACCTGCGAGCGCTGGAACCCTTCCATCTTGATCCGCGCGATGGCGACCTCGTCGACCGATTCCTGGGCACCCACGGCCACGATCGCCGCAAGCGCGAGGGCGGCCGCGATGCCGACCGAACGCTGGTTCCTGTTCATCGATACACTCCGGGGAGAGGAGGCGCTCGGGCAGTCGCGCGCCGCGCGACAATACTAGTGCGGTGACGGGCCTGACGCCAGCGTGGTGCCGTTCGCCTCGAGGAACCGCACGAGCTCGCGATTACCCGGGAAGTCTTTTGCCAGCTCGCGCGCGATGGCCACGGCGTCTGGCACCTGCTCTTCGCGCACCAGCATCTCCCAGAGCGCGAATCGCGCTTCGACCGAGGTGAAGAAGTCGGCCTCCGCAGCGGCGGCTTCGCGGACGGCGGCCAGCGCCCGGTGCCGGTCGCCTCCGCCGAGTATCCACTGGAAGATGCGCGGGACCTTCGTATCCACGATGTAGTCGATCCAGGCCCTGGCGACGCGCGCGCGCACGTGCTCGGGGTCGATCTTGAGGAGCGCATCGAGCGACCGCTTGGCTTCGCGGTACTCGGACCAGCCGGTGCGACGTCCGAGCGGGCCCAGGTGCAGCCAGATGTAGTTGAGATTCAGCTTGCCGAGATAGAAGAGCGCCTCGACATCGCCGGCGTTCGCCTTCACCCTGGCGCGGGCGAGCGTCCGTCCCCGAGCCACGTCGGCGTTGATCGCCTCGATGAGCGCCGGGCACGCTTCGCACGCCTTGAGCGCCTTGCCCTTGTCGGGCGGCTCCCCGATGAGTCGCTTAATCTGAAACAGGAGCGCGGCGGTCCGCAGCTCGCAGGCGGCCAGGTCGTCGGGGTCGGCGCCCTCGAGCGCGAGCGCCACCGCCGCGGCGTCCTCATACTGGCCGTTGTAATACAGCTGCTGCCCGGCCGCCAGCGTCGGCGCCGCGGCGCCTTCCGGCTGCTGGGCCCGGGCCTGGCTTCCGGCGGCGAGGATACCGACAACGCCGAGGACGAGGAGCGCCCGCAGGTGGCTCATCCCTCCACTCTAGCAGGGTGCTGAAGCGAAGGCGGTTGGCCGCGTTGCCTTCGACTTCAGCGAAATGGAGCGAGGTCCTGCCAGATCTGCCGGAGCGTGGCCGGTTCGACGTCGCGGATGTCTGCCTTGTCCGGCTCCTTCTCCGAATAGAGCATGAGCCTGACGGTGCCACAGTCAGGGCCGAGCGCGTCGGGTGCGAACACCGACAGACCTTCGTAGACGGCGTCCGTCTCGGAGACGCGCAGCTCGAGCTTGAACGGGTGCAGCGGGGTGACCTCGCGGTCCCCGCAGAACGCGCGCAGGCGCGAAAAGCCCGCCCTGAAGCGCGTGATCTTCGGCAGCGACGCGCCCTGCGTCATCGCGGCGCCCCGGGCGATCTTCATCCAGAAGCTCTCCGACTGCTTCGGTGTCACGCGTACCGAGCAGCACCGGCGGGGCGCTGCGCACGTAGTCGGACCAGTTGCCGAAGTCCATGGTCGGCAATTCGCCATGGCGGAGGGCGGCGTACAGCAACACGGGCGTGATGAACGTGATGTCGAAGTCGGACGAGGACATTTCGTAGGGCGCCAGGCTGCCCGCCCGTTTTGCGACCGCGTCTTCGAGCATGGCGGTCGGCATCGCCGTGGCTGCTTCCACCGGAAGACGGGCGTCGTCGGGCGCCGTTCCGTCGCGCATCGCGTCGCCCACCGATTGCATGGCGGCGCACGCGTGATCGACGGAGACGATGGGCGAGTCGCCGCGCAGGTCGTCCGCGTCGTCGTCGTTCGCGACCGACGCGATGCCCGCCACGCGGCCGTCCTCGGTGAAGACCGGGCCGCCGGGGCCGGATTGCCGGAGGTCGAAGTCGGCTCCCACCAGCCGGCTCGACACGCGGCGGACCGTGCCGAACGCGATGTCGGCCGACCCGCGGAGGGGGACGCCGATCGTCATCACCGCCTGTTCATCGACGAGCGGCATGGCCGGCCCCGTGCAGTCGAGCGGCACCGGCGGGAGCGACGCCACGGTCGAGGCCGCCACCCGGACCAGGGCGACATCCCGCGCGGGATCGGCGGCCAGCACGCGGCCCGCGACTTTCATCGAGGGCGAGAACTGCACCTCGACTGAAGTTGCCGCGCCGACGATCCGCTGGCTCGTCGCGATGAGGCCGCGCTCGTCGATCACGAATCCCGAGGTGTGCCCGGTTGGCGTCCAGATCGCCACGACGCTCTTCGTCCAAGGTCGGACCATGTCTGCCGGGCTGGGGCGCGCCGGCGACTCGCCTCCCCCGGTCGCGGCGGCGATCACTTCGTCGGTGAGAGGTTCGACGATCGCGTTGTCAGCGGTCAGCTCCAGCACCGCGTCGCGGCCGGCGACGACATCCACTGGCTGAATCCAGAGATAGGCCTGGCCCTGAAAGGCCACCGCCTGCTCCGATTCCACGATGTAGCTGCCCGGGCGAAGCACGAGTCCGGCGGTGCCGTCCGCGTTCGTGACGACTCTCTGTGGCGCGGCGCTTGGCGGTGTGTCGCTCACGAGCAACCCATGGCGTGAGACCGGGGTTGCTGTGCCCGCCTCATCGACGAGGAGGACGCGAACGGTGAGCCTGACGGCCCGCTGGTCCGCAGCCGCGCCCGGAAGGGCCATGAGGGCGAAGAGCGTCGCGACGACGACCGCGCGGGACATGAGGGTCACATCCGGGCGGCCCGCACCTCGATGCTCTCGTGCGTCATTGATGCGGGTAGTCTATCGCACGCAGTGGCGGCCGACGCGCGTCAGGGCATGCGCATGGACGTCGATCGAGACGCACGCCGCCAAGGAAGACGTCTTCGATCGCGCTCACGGCTGCAATGTCTCGAGTCGGGTCGCCCCGCACGAGCACGAGGTCGGCCCGGTAGCCGTCGGCGATGCGACCGAAATCCGCGGACGGATCCAGGAACGCCGCGGGACGGCTCGTGACGGACCTGAGCGCATCGATTGTCGGCATGCCAAGCTCGACGAGCAGCGCCAGCTCACCATGGAGCGACGCGCCAGGGAACACGCCATGCACACCCGAGTCCGTGCCCACCAGCAACCGCACGCCCGCAGCCAGCAACTTGCGGAAGTTGGTTGCGGTCATCTCGGCGACCTCCGCCTGCCGGCGGTCGAACTCTTCCGAGAAGTCCTCGAGGTTCCAGGCCGGCTCTGCCATCCACGGCCCGAGCAACGCTTCTTCGAACATCTGGCGTTCGAGCGCCGACGGTCCGCCCTCGGCCAGACGATGGCTGGCCGACACCATCCGCACGGTCGTGATCACGGGCACACCGGCTTCGAGGATGCGCGCCACCTGGTCGTCGGAGAGCACGCCTCGCTGCGGCACGTGCACGAGCGCCGATGCGCCGGCCTCGACCGCCGCCATCACGTCTTCCGGCAGGGTCGCGTGCACGATCGGCCGGAGGCCATTCGCGCGGGCCTCGTCGACGGCCGCGTGCAGGGCTTCGACCGACAGACGGGGCGATCCTGGCGGCAAGTCGTCGAAGATGATCTTGAAGAACGTCGGGCGGCTCTCGGCGATGGCCTGTCGAACCTGCGCCCGCGCCTCCTGCGCATCGGCCGCGCTCACCACGTTCATGACCGCGAAGGTACTCAGCGGCCACGGCAGCATCGCGCGCAGAAGCGGCACCGGATGCCCGTCTGGTGCCGTCAGGCCAGGACCAGCTGTAAAGAGCCGCGGTGTCAGCGTTCCCGTGTTCCGCGCCGATTCGAGCGCCGTCACTTCGTCGAAGCCCGCGGCCACGAGAGCGGTGGTCACGCCCGCGAACAGGAACGCGCCGGCAATCTCTTCCGGAGCCGGCGGCGACCCGGCCTTCTCGCCAGCCGAGAAGAGATGCATGTGGCTGTCGATGAGGCCGGGTAGCAGTGTGCGTCCGGCGCCGGCGATCTCGACGGCCGCCGGCGGTACGGAGACGTCGCCGGCCGCGCCAACCGCCTCAATGCGGCCAGCGCTCACGACCACGTCGCGATTTTCCTGACGCTCGAGGCCGTCGAAGACCGATACGGCACGAAAGACGTAGGCAGGCGGCCCATCGCCGGCCGATACGGACGCCAGCTCCGGCGAACTGCAGGCACCTGCGAGAACCAGTGCCGCGACGACGGGGCCCACTTTCATGTCGATGCCCGCCAAAGCGGCCTTACGCTATCGGACGGGCTGAGGCGATGTCAACGATGACTGGCGCTACTGCGGCAAGGGGACCAGGCCGCGGTGGTGCTCGACACCTGGCCGCTGCCGTCGAGCTGAATCGTCTGCTATCCTGCCCGGCATGGTGGGTGCGACGCTGCTCCACTACCGCATCCTGCGGCCGCTCGGCGCCGGCGGGATGGGCGAAGTGTACGCCGCCGACGACACCAGGCTCCATCGCCAGGTTGCGCTGAAGATTCTGCCCGCGTCGACTGCGGCCGATCCCGAGGCGCTCGCCCGCATCCGGCGCGAAGCGCAGGCCATCGCCGCATTGAACCATCCCAACGTCGTCACGATCTATGCGGTTGAAGAGGCCGATGGCACGCCGTTCATCACGATGGAGCTGGTGGACGGCGAGACGCTCTCGTCGCGCATCAGGCCTGGCGGCCTCCCGCTTCGGGAGATTCTCGAGGTGGCCGTTCCGCTGGCCGATGCGGTGGCCGCCGCGCACGCCCAGGGTGTGGTGCACCGGGACTTGAAGCCCGGCAACGTCATGGTGACGCCGGGGGGCCGCGTCAAGGTACTGGACTTTGGCCTCGCCAAGTTGCGGCCGCGGACCGCTGCCGGCGACATGAACTCGACCACGCGCGCCACCCTGAGCAGAGCGGACCAGGTGGTCGGAACACCGGCCTACATGTCGCCGGAACAGGCCGAGGGCCGCGCCGTCGACGCGCGCACCGACATCTTCTCGCTGGGCGTGCTGCTGTACGAGATGGCGGCCGGTACCCGGCCTTTCGGCGGTGAAACCCCCATGGCGGTCATCTCGTCCGTGCTCAAGGACACGCCCGCCCCAATCGCGCAGGGGAGACCCGACCTGCCGTCGGATCTCGATCGCATCGTGCGCCGGTCGCTGGCGAAGGATCCGACGAAGCGGTACCAGTCGGCCTTGGATCTCAGAAACGATCTCGAAGAGTTGCACCAGACTCTGACCACGCCGGTGGCGACCGCTGCCGGCGAGGGGGCCGGGCGAGGCGCGGTGCGCTGGTCGATCGCGAGTGCGGTGCTGGGGACGGTCGCGCTGGCAGTCTACTTCACCTGGAACGGGACGCGGACGTCTTCCGATGCGAGTGAGCCGCCGGCGCTCGGCGCCTTCACCCAGTTGACGTCCACGCCGGCCGCCGAACTCTACCCGAGCCTGTCGCCTGATGGAAGATGGGTGGTCTACTCGGGCGAGGGCGAGGGGAACCGGGATGTCTACCTGCAGAGCACGACCGGTCAGACGGCCATCAACCTGACGAAGGAGTCGACCGAAGACGATGAGCAGCCGGCGTTTTCGCCGGACGGGGAGTGGATTGCGTTTCGCTCTGCGCGAGACGGGGGTGGCATCTTCGTCATGGGACGCACCGGCGAGGCCGTCCGTCGGCTCACCCGCAACGGCTTCAACCCGGCGTGGTCTCCCGACGGCAGCGAGATCGCCTACACCACGCGGCGAATGGAACTGCGCCCGCAGAATTCCGATGGCCGCAGCGAACTGTGGGCGGTCCGGACCGACGGCAGATCCGAGCCTCGCAAGGTCTTCGATGGGGACGCCACGTTGCCCAGTTGGTCACCACACGGCACGCGTATCGCGTTCGGCCAGCGCCTCGGCGTCGACCAGAACATTTCGGTGATGAGCGTGCCGGCGGGCGGCGGCGCGCCGACGCCGCTGCTCTCATCGTCGGAGATGGCGTGGAATCCGGTCTGGTCTCCCGATGGACGATTCGTGTACCTGGCGAGCGACCGTGGCGGAAGCATGAACCTCTGGCGCGTGGGCGTTGATGAAGACTCCGGCGAGCGTCGCGGAGAGCCGCAGCCCATCACCACCCCAGCGCCGTTTGCGGCACACCTGTCGGTGGCCGCCGACGGCCGCCGCCTGGCGTACAGCTCGGTCGCCGAGACGCAGAACATCCAGCGCCTCCCGTTCGACCCGATCACAGGCGAGCCGGCGGGTTCGCCCGTCAATGTCACCACGGGATCGCGCCGATGGTCGTCGCCCGATCCGTCGCCTGACGGCGCGTGGGTCACGTTCTACTCGCAGGTGCAGCCCGAGGGCGATCTCTTCGTGATTCGGTCCGACGGCACCGGGTTGCGCCAGTTGACCGGCGACGCCGCGTTGGACCGCGTGCCGCGATGGTCGCCGGATGGCAGCTGGATCTCGGTACTTTTCGGATCGCACGGGTCGGTTGCAGACGTGGAAGATTCGCACGGATGGTAGCGACCAGCAGCCGTTGACGGACGGGGCCGACTGGGCGACCGGCGTCTGGTCGCCAGACGGATCGCAAATGGCGGTCGTCCTCGTCAGGAGCAACGACCCCCCACCGGATTGGAATGGGTTCCTGCTGATCGATCCACGTCGGCCGATGTCGGAGCAACAGCCCCGGCGGGCGATGGCGCCCAAGGGCCTCAACTTCGTCCCCAATTCCTGGTCGGCCGACGGACGGCTCCTCGTTGGTCAGCCCGGCTACGACAAGACCGGTGTGGTGGTCTACAGTGTGGCCGACGCGACGTTCACGCCGTTGACCGACATCGGCGAGTGGCCCGTCTGGCTGCCCGACAGTCGACGGGTGATGGCGGTGGTCGACGGGCGAGAGTTCCACATCATCGACACACGCACGAAGTCCTCTCGGGTGGTGTTCTCGGTTAGTCGGGACACACTAGGCCCGCCGCGATTGACGCGCGATGGACGTTCGGCGTTCTTCTCCCGACGCATGACGGAGGCGGACGTCTGGATCGTCGACCTGCAAGGACGGTAGCGGTCGAAACGCGAGCAGGATCAGGACCTTGAGGCGTCGGTTTCCTGCGTGCGGCCTCGACTCCGGCAGGTCCGCACCCCGATGCTGCTCGCGCCGGCGCGGGCACTACCACGCTGCCGGGCACGCGCGAGTGCCGAGCGCCGCGTATGCCCAAGGGAACGCCCTTCGTGCTCGACATCCAGGTCATCGACGATCCGGCAGCGGCAACCGTGGCTCTGGGGCCCATGCGGAGTCGACTCCTCTCGGAGCTCTCCGTGCCCGCCTCGGCAGCGACGCTGGCCGCGCGGGTCGGCCTGGCTCGGCAGAAAGTCACCTACCACTTGAACGCGCTGGAGGCGCACGGGCTGGTGCGGCTGGCCCAGGAACGCAAGTGGGGCGGGCTGACGGAACGGCTGCTCGTGGCGACGGCCGCCTCCTACGTCGTTTCGCCGGGCGCCCTGGGCCCGGTCGCCGCGGACCCGAGCCGGGAAATCGACAGGCTGTCTTCGAGCTACCTCATTACCCTGGGCGCACGCGTGGTCCGCGAGGTGGGCGACCTTCTGCGTCGCGCGAAAGACTCGGGTAAACGCCTGGCGACCCTGGCGGTCGATACCGAGATTCGCTTCCGCTCGGCGACGGACCGCGCCGCGTTCAGCCACGAGCTCACCGAGGCCATCACGAAACTCGTTTCGAAGTACCACGATGCGTCCGCCCCCGGCGGCCGCGCGCACCGCCTGGTGGTCGTGGCCCACCCTCTGCCGAAGCAAGACGAAGCGATGAGCCGTGCGAGTGAGCCGCGCGAGCGGGGTGGGGCTTTGGGGCCCCCGCGAGCGAGCGCGTGAGGGGGGTGCGGCGGGGACGAAGTCCCCCCGCGTTTTCGAGGAGCCATCATGAGCGTGAAGAAAGAAGCTTCCGGACGCCGTTCCGTCCAGGTTGAAGTGGAGGTCCCCGGCACGCCGGAGGAAGTGTGGCAGGCCATCGCCACCGGGCCTGGGATTTCGTCCTGGTTCGTGCCGGCTGAGTTCGAGGAGCGCGACGGGAAGCCCGTCGCGGTGACGTTGAACTTCGGCGCGGGCATGGAATCCCGCTCGGTGGTGACGGCGTGGGAACCGCCGCGAACGTGGGCTGCCCAGTCCGAAGGCTGGGTCCCCGGCTCGCCGCCCATCGCGAACGAGTGGAGCGTCGAAGCGCGCGGAGGCGGCATCTGCATCGTCCGCATCGTCCATAGCCTTTTCGCCAGCACGGACGATTGGGACGGCCAACTGGAAGGCACTGAATCCGGATGGCCGGCTTTCCTGCGCACGCTGCGGATCTACCTCACGCACTTCCGCGGCCAACGCTCGGCGCTGAAGCAGTGGATGGCGCCCGCCGCAGGCACGGAAGCGGAGGCGTGGGAAGCGCTGACCGCGGCATTGGGACTGCAAGGCCTGAGCGTCGGGCAGCGTTGGACGGCGCCTGCGGGTGTGCCGGCGCTCAGCGGCGTGGTGGAGTACGTCAGCCAGCGTCCGTACGACGCCCTGGTGCGGCTCGACACGCCGGGGCCGGGCGTCGCCGCCTTTGGCGCCGTCGACTTCGGCGGCCAGAGCATGGTTGGGCTGAACTTCTACCTGTACGGCGACCAGGCGGCCGGGACCGTCGCCCACGAAACGCCGCTATGGCAGGCGTGGATTCACGAGCGCTTCCCGATGCCGGCGCAGGCGAGCCAGGGCGAATGAGCTCAGAGCAAGCCGCGCGCCAGTGCCAACCGCGCGCAGAAGGCGTCCAACACTGCGGGCGCGTCGCGCTGTACGCAGTGGGATTCGGTCCTGTTGAACCCATCTCCTGTCAATCACTTACGGGGAATCCGAAACGCCAGACCGGCTCAAAAGCCCCAGAGCTTGAACGATCCAGGAACGGTGAGATCTTACCGTCCTGCGCTGGCGGTATGATTGGTCGAGTCCATGCACCAGCAGTTGGTAATCGATCGCGATGCCCTGAGGGCTTTCTGCCAGCGGCGCCACATCATGCGCCTGGCGCTCTTCGGATCGGCCCTGCGCGACGACTTCGGCCCCGACAGCGACGTCGATGTGCTGGTGGAATTCCATCCGGGCCACGTGCCTGGGCTCGACTTCATCAGCATCGAGCGCGAGCTCTCTGGCTTGCTGCAGGGCCGCCAGGTTGACCTCGTGACTCCCAAGTTCCTGAACGCGCGCATCAGAGATCGCGTCCTACGGGAGGCCGAATCGCTCTATGTCGCGGCGTGATCTCGTCTACGTCGGGCACATGCTCGACATGGCGAGGAAGGCGGTGGCCAAGACGCGGAGCCTCTCGCGCGACGCGTACGACGCCGACGAAAACCTCCGGCTCGCCCTCATTCATCTGGTCCAAGTCATCGGCGAAGCGGCACGACAGGTTTCACGCGACTTCACCGGGGCTCATCCAGAAATCCCGTGGGAGAACATCATCGGCATGCGACACAAAGTGGTCCACGACTACCTCGGCGTCGACGAGGACATCGTCTGGCAGGTCGTCACCGACGATCTGCCGAGGCTCGTCGCCGCGCTCGAGTCGCTCGTGCCGCCTGCGGCCTGACCCGCACTCTCCGTTTTCCGGGGCACGGCAACTACATCCGCGCCCTCACCGACGCGTGCGCAACTGGTCGACGATCGCCGATGCCGTCTGGACTCGACCCTCGTTCAGCGAACGCGCCGACCGATCCAAGGCCGCGCGCAGGGCATCGCGATCCCGCTCACTCAGGTCATCGCCGTCGTCATCGACCACCAGGTCGAGCACGGTGCCTTCTGGAAGCGTCGTCGGCTCATCGAGTACGAGCCGCCCCTTCTCGACGCGGGCGCGCAACGGGTTCATGTGTCTACTGCCCCCCCGTAATGCCCCCACGACTTTGGGAGACGCGCGTTGCATGTCTGGCGCAATTTGCCTCAGAGCTCGTCCACAAAGTGACGGTTCGCGAATGCATGCCCAGCTCCCGATTTCAAGTAGCGCTCGAACCGTACGGCTGTCCGCTCACTGCGAAACTCGACGGTTACGTCGATCCCCCACGGCCGCCGCGCCGCGGTCGCCCGGTTCTGCCCGGCATTGTGTGCGGCCAGCCGGGCGATGACGTCGGACGTTACGCCGATGTAACGGCTCTCAGGATGGTTCAGGCTGCGGATGATGTAGACGAACCGCTTGGCGGGATGGGCCACACCAGCGGAGAGAGCAAGCCTCGCGCCAATGCCAGCCGCGCGCAGAAGGCGTCCAACACTGCGGGCGCGTCGCGCTGTACGCAGTTTCTGCACCCTTCGCGTGAGGGGATGACGACGCGGCCTGCCACCCGGAGCCGCGAGCGTCGCGAGCGTTTGGCGAAGGGACCGTTCCTCGAGCGCGACTTGGCAACTACAGTGTGTGGAAAAGCCCGGATTGAAGTCAGTCCTCCTCCGCCTGGATCGCTCGCTTCGCTCGCTGGCTTCGGAGGACACCCTTCGCGTGAGGGGATGACGACGCGGCTTGCCACCCGGAGCCGCGAGCGTCGCGAGCGTTTGGCGAAGGGTGGCGGAGAGGGTGGGATTCGAACCCACGTGCCGGTTACCCGACAAGACGCTTTCGAGGCGCCCCCGTTACGACCACTTCGGTACCTCTCCGCAGAGGTAGGACTTCCCGCTACTGGCCCGCCTGGACCTGACGCCGCGCCTCGAAGAACCGGCGCAGGACGTCGCGGCACTCGGCGGCGAGCACGCCCGACACGACACGGACCCGGTGGTTCAGGGCCGGGTGCTCGTGCGCCCGCTGCGTCGACTCTATCGCACCCGCCTTGGGTTCGGTCGTCCCGAACACCAGCGTCTCGATCCGCGCGTGCACCATGGCGCCGACGCACATGAGACACGGCTCGACGGTCACATAGAGCGTCGCACCCGTCAGCCGGTAATTCCCGATCCGCCGGGCGGCATCGCGCATGGCCACGATTTCGGCGTGCGCGGTCGGGTCGTGCCGCCCAATCGGCTGGTTGTGCCCGCGGCCGATGACCTCGCCGCCGGCGACGACGACTGCCCCAACCGGCACTTCCCCGGCCCGGGCGGCCTCGTCAGCCAGCCCCAGGGCCTCACGCATGAAGGGTTCGTGCACGGCCGGACCCCCGATCATGACATGAAAACCGCAACGAGGTGAAGCCGGCTCGGTGCGGCGGGCCGCGCACCCGCCCGCCGGTCGTTCCGGCTCGGTACTATCTTCGGATCCCGACCAGGAACCGGATCGCCGTGCCGCCCAGGTTCGTCTCGTCGAATTCGGCCGAGACGCTGCCCTCGCGGCCGAGTGCGTCGGGCACGCTTCGGTACTGCACCTCGACGCCGGCCGAAACCAGCTTCCAGATGCGCACGTCGAGCCCGCCGAAAGCCATCTGGCCGGTGAACGACTCGTCGGTGTTCTCGCCCGGCTCGGCGAAGTCCGACGTCTCGCGGTAGCTGACATAGAGCGATCCGCCGCCGCCGTACACCACGAACCGCCGCGCCCGGTCGAGCGGCAGCCGCCAGCCCACGCCGAACTCCAGCGGCTTGATCTCGACGGTGACCGGAATCCCGACGGGGATGACCTGCCCGCTCACGACGAACGCACGCTCGCCGGCCGCGTCCATCGACGAGTACGCACCGCGGACGAAGAGCCCCTTCCAGAAGCGGATCTCGCCTCCCCCGCCGATGGCCGAAAGCCTCGTCTTGCCGAGCACGGCGTCGAAGGTCTCCTGGGCCGAGAAGCTCACCTGATCGAACATGACGAAGGCGCGGTACCCGGAGCCGGGCTCGACCCACGCCCGCGGCGTGGCCGGCTGCGCCGGCGCGGTGGCCTGCGCGAAGACCGGCGCGGCGACCACGAGCGACATGACGACCGACACGACGACCAATCCCGCTCGCATGCGCACCGCCTACCTGATGCCGCGCCCGAAGAGCGCGTCCCTGGGCTGAATGAGCCCGTTCCCGAACTCATCGTCCTTGCCGGCGGCGCCGAGGTCCCTCGCCGTCTGGACGATGACCGACTCGACATTGCCGGGACTCGTGATCCCCCGGCTCATCAGGAGCGCGGCCAGGCCGGCCACATGCGGCGCCGCCATCGACGTGCCTTGAAACCCTGACGACTCGTAGCGGTCGAACCGCGGGATGAGCAGCGCGGAGCTGACGTCAGCCTGCCTGAGCGTCGACTGCCAGACGACGCCGCCCGCACCGCCGTCTCGAGCATCGCCGCCGGGCGCCGCGATCTCCGCGTAGTCGCCGGTGCTCGAGTAGTACGCCTTCCCAAGCGAGCGTCCGACGGCCGCGACCGCCATCGCCCCGTTGAACTGCTGTCCGTAGAAGGCCGGATAGCCGACGTCGTTGCCGCGTTCGAAGCGATTCCCCATCGACATCGAGATGAACGCGCCCCTCTCGACCGCATACGAGAGGGCGGCGCGTATGGCGTTTGACGGATCGGTGCCGCCGAGGCTGATGTTGATGACCTTCGCGCCGTTGTCGACGGCGTATCTGACGCCCTCGGCGAGCGCGTCGAACGGGCAGCCGCCGATGTCCGGGTCCTCGAAGCCCGGAATGCCGTCGAGCCCGTTCAGGAACATGACCTCCCAGTAGCCGTAACAGACCTTCACCGGCATGATGCGAACGTTGTAGGCCATGCCGGCGAGGCCGAAGCCGTTGTTCGTATCCTGCGCGATGGTGGACGCCACGTGCGTGCCGTGCCCGTCCATGTCGAGCACGGGACCGCCCTCGTCGAAGAAGATGAAGTCCATCGGCTTGACGAAGCGCGACGCGGCCATGTCCGTGTTCACGGCGAACGGCACCGATGCGTCCGTGAACGACGAGCCCGTCCATACCGGGAAGGTCATCGTGCGCGCTTCGGTCGTGATGCCGGTGTCGAGCACGGCGACGACGATCGTGTTGCTGCCGCCTGGACTGATGTCCCACGCCCTGGGCATGCCGATGACGTCGAAGTTCCATTGACGCGAGGCGTACTCCGGGTCGTTCGGCACGGCGTTCGGCCGGGCACCGCCGGTGAGAGGCGCCGAGTACCCCGTGCTCGACGGCCACGCGCGCGCCAGGTAATTGGGCTCGGCCCAGAGCACGTCCGGATCGGCTCCGAGCGAGGCCGCGAGCGCACGCGAGTCGAGCACGTCGCGGCTCGTGACCACGGCCACGTCGCCCACCCATCGCAGCCCCTCGCGGGTGGGCGCGCTTCCCACGGACGAGAGCGTGGCCGCCTGTGCCGATTCACCGACGCCGTCGCGGAACTTCACGAGCACTTCACCGGGCACGTAGTCGAGGCCATCGGCCCTGGCCTGCGCCATCCTGGCGAACCGCTCGGACGAATACCGCAGACGGCCCGGCGCGGTGGTCGATTGCCTGGGGACCCCGACCGTGAGCGCCTCGCGCGTTTGCGGGCCCGACGATTGAGGGGCCTCCCGCGCGTCGGCCGTCAGCATGAGGAGCCCGACTCCGGCGGCCACGAGCGCGGCCGCCGATCGGCTCGTACGATTCACGTGCCCCATGTTCACCCCGCGACCAGCTCGCCACGCATCACCGTGACGGCCTGGCCGGAAAGACGGACGCGGTCGCCCGCGAGCGCCACGCGCACGTTACCACCGCGCGCGGACACCTGCCGCGCAAAAAAGTCGCTCTTGCCGAGGCGGCTCGCCCAGAACGGCGCCAGGCAGCAATGCGCCGACCCGGTCACCGGATCCTCGTCGACGCCCGCGGCCGGCGCGAAGAAGCGAGAAACGAAGTCGACGCCTTCCGTCGCGGCGCGGCTCGTGACGATGACGCCGCGGACCGGGAGTGTGCGGAGCCTGGTGAAGTCCGGCCGAAGGGCCCGAACCACCTCCTCGCCATCCACTTCCACGACGAGGTCGAAGCGGCTGCGGCCCACGTAGGTCGGCGTCGCCCCGATGGCTTCGGCAAGACCGGCAGGCATCGCGGTCGGCTCGTCGGGCGTCGCAGGAAAGTCCAGCTCGATCCAGCCATCGTTGAGCCGCGCCGTGAGCAGCCCGCTCTTCGTATGGAAGCGCGCGATGTCACCAGGCGCGAGGTACCCGTCCTCGAACAAGACGTGTGCGCTGGCGAGCGTCGCGTGCCCGCAGAGGTCCACTTCGGTCGCAGGCGTGAACCACCGGAGATCGAACCCGTCGCTTTCGGCGCGGCGCACGAGGAACGCGGTCTCGGACAGGTTCATCTCGCGGGCGACGGCCTGCATCCAGGCCTCCGCCCGCGGCTCACGCAGCACGCACACAGCCGCCGGATTCCCCGTGAACCGCTCGGCTGTGAAGGCGTCGACCTGGACGAACGATTGAGGCATGGAGTGAACACGGACTGCCGGCGCGCCTCATCAGTATTCGCGGCTGCTCCTCGCCCCGTCAAGGAGAGGCAGTCGTGAGCAAGGAGGCTGAGGCGCAGTCTCGGTGAGCATCACCTCGGCGACGAGCACCGACCATTCGTCGCCAGCCAGCCGCCGCGCCAGACCTGGCAGTGGTGTCCCTCCGTCCTGGAGGACGACACCAAGCTGTCCGCTGAGGCGGGCGCTCAGGTCCTCCGAGATGGCCTCCGTCCACATGCGCGCAACCCGGTCGGGCATCAGATTATTGAGTGCCGCCTTCGCCGACGGAACCCTGACCTTCATCAGCCATCCGGCGCCGTACGGATCGCCACCGAGCGAGCCGGGATCGCGGACCGCCGCCTCGTTGGTCGCGGCCACTTCCCCGTCGACCGGGGACAGCACCGGAAGCGTCCGGCCGTCCACCTGAACGCGCCATCCCGCCTCGCCGGCCGCCAGTCTGGCTCCGGCCGGCGGCAACTCCACGCCGTTCGGAGGTCCGATGAGACGGTGGGCCACGTCGTCCATCCCGATTGTCACGAGGTCGTCGCTCTCAGCGCGGGCCCAACTGTGACCCGGATGGAAATGGAACCCGTCCGGGACCGAGAACCACCCTCGCGTCCCAGCCTGGATCGCCATCCGAAGCCGGCTGGGTCCGGCCGGCTCCGCGCCCATGAGCAGGCGCCAGAACGGTACCAGCAGGATGAGGTAGGCGAAGATCAGCAGGTACTCGAGACCTTTGGTCGCCATGAAGTCCATCGCGTGCTCCTCTCTCCGTCAGACCGCCACTTTGCCGGGCAACCGCCGCGCTTGCGCCGGTGCTTCGGGTTCTTCGGCCCACGCGGGGCGATGACCGAGCACCGGGAGACGCCGCACGACCCAGCGGAACACCCAGATTTCCGCGCAGATGACCCCCGCGGTGACCACGATCTCCATCCAGCTCGGTACGTAGTGGGCCGCCTCGTTCCAGCGGAAGGCGATGACCGATATGTTGAGCCGGTTGAGGATGACGCCGAGCAGGCCGAAGATCGCGCCGACCTTGACCACGGCCAGCTTGCCCTTCGTCGCGCCGACGATGAGCAGGACCATGGGCACGGCTACGAACCCGACGACCTCGACGAGATACCAGGCTCCCCACCCGCCGGCCATCTCCTGCCACAGCCGTCCGTGGATGAAGTTGAGCGCCTGGAGGAAGAGGTACACGAACATCGCGCCCGCCGCGATTCTCGCCAGGCCAACCAGGATGTCGTCATGGCTACGGCTGAGGCGGGGGCTCACCCGGTCCTCGAAAATGCGGTGGCTGAGGCTTCCCTCGACAATCACCATCGTGAGGCCGGCAAAGATGCTCGAGATGAAGAAGAGCACCGGGATGAGCTCTGAGTACCACAGGGGATGGATCTTTCCCTGGGCCATCAGGTAGAGCGCTCCGAGTCCCGACTGGTGGAGCGTCGACAGGGTGATACCGAAGATCACCGCGCCGACAGTCAGGCCTGACATGACGCGATGGACCCGCCTCCAGCCGAGCCACTCGGCGATGGCCGGGAAGAACTCGATGAGCACCGCGGTCATGTAGAGCATGAAGTGCCAGGCCACCAGAAACAGGACAGAGGTCAAGCCGAACGAGTTGCCGATGACCGGGTTAATCACGTTCCAGGGCCGGCCCAGATCGAGGACGAGCGCCCCGGCGTAGAAGACGTAGGCCAGAAAGCCGTTGAGCACAGTGACCCTCACGATGGGTCGATAGCGCTCGAGGCGCATGACGTACACCAGGAACGTGATGACGTAGGCTCCTCCGGCCAGTGCCACGCCGGCGACCACGTCGAACCCGACCCACAGCCCCCACGGGAACCGCTGGTCGAGATTGGTCACGGCCCCGAGGCCGTAGGCGAATCGCACGACGAGAATCGCGGCCGCCGTTGCCATGATGAGCACTGACACGACGTTGAAGATCGTCCACCGCTTCCCTTTGGGCCGCAGCTCGCGCCGAAGAAAGGCGAGCGTACCGGCCGTTGGCGCCGGCTGATAGTCGATGACGTTCATGACCCCACCTCTCGATGTCCATCGTCGAGTTTGCCTGCAGCCGCCTCGCTGTCGTCGGGAGCGGTCGACCGGCGCAGCGCCAGAAGGAACGCCGGCCACAAGGTCAACACCACCGGCACCGACGTCAGGAAGTCGCGCGTCAGCTCCGGATAGGAGCCGTCACGGATACCGGCTGGAAAACCCAGCTCCGCGAACGGCACGGGTGAGATGTAGAGCCAACCGGTGCCGCCCGCCTCGTGCTCGCCGTAGATGTGGGAGACGTACTGGTCCGGCTGCTGGTAGATGCGCTGGCGTGCGAGCTCGAGGAGCTTGCCACGCGGCCCGAAGGTCAACGCTTCGGACGGACAGTTCTCGACGCATGCCGGCTGGCCGCCACCGGTCACGCGCTCGAAGCACATGCGGCACTTCTGGATGCGAGGAACCGCGCTGTTGTACTCGAACTTGGGCCCGTCGAAGGGGCAGGAGATCATGCAGTACCTGCATCCCATGCACTTGTCTTCGCGCCAGATGACAGGCCCCTCGTCGGTCTTGAGCATCGCCTTGGTCAGGCACGCCGCGGCACAGGCCGGCTCGACGCAGTGCATGCACTGACGTCTGACAAAGACGTCGCCCTTGCTGGTGTCGAAGCGGTTGACGACCTGCCACTGGGTGGCGCTGGTGTCCCGGCGAACCTCGGCAGCGTCGTCTTCGATCACGGGCTCGGGCAGACCGTTGGCCTCGGCGCACGCGAACTCGCACATCCGGCATCCGGCACACCTGGTGAGATCCACCAGCACGGCGAGGTCTTCGTCGACCTGCCCCGGATTCCGGGGAACACTGGCGCACCCGGCAAGCGAGGTCGCTCCGGCCGCTGCGCCGACCTTGAGAAATGTACGGCGGTTCATGACATCGCTCCTCACACGGCATCGGCCCTGGTCGCGGCCGGTGTCGGGTTGCCTTCGAAGAAGTCGACACGGATCCGCTCCCAGGTCGGTCCGTCGATCAGTCGATGAATCCCATCCGTGAGCACACCGCCGTCGGGCAACGACGGCATCGCTGCGGGTTCCGCGCCGAGGGTCGACACCAGACGATCCACCTCGCTGCGGAACCATTCCTTGGCACGGCGACCTCGGAGCAGACTGCGACGACTCGCTCGGGGGGTGTCGCCACGGATCCGCGCCACCCAGCCAAGTCCGAAAGGATCGCCGGCGATCCGCTGGGGCTCCGAGAGCAGCGCCTCGTTACGGGCAACGACGGTGCCGGCCACCGGCGAGTGCAGTGAGAGCGCCCGGCCTCCCCGCGAGAGGGTAAACAGAATCTGGTCTTTCTGGACTCGCGATCCCACAGGCGGCAACTCGACCCGATCCGGCGGTCCGAGGCAGGCGACGGCCAGATGGTCGGCACCGACAAACGTGCCGTCGGGCTCGACCCGGGCCCAACTGTGGTTCGGGTTCAGGCCGACCGCGGTCGCCAGGCGCAGGCCTTTGTATTCGACTTCCGGCTCGACGACGTCGACCACCCATCGTCGAAACCGGCCGCTGGTCGCGGCCAGCACGATGGCGCCGAGGATCGCCACGGCCGCGAGCGCCACCAGCAGGAATCGAAGCACGAACAGGGCGACGCCCACGAGGGGCAGCAGCGCTGCGACCGCGAGCGCCGTGAACCCCACCAGCATCCACTCTCTCCAACGTGTCTTGTTGTGTCCCATGGCGCCCTCCGCTTTGGGCTCATCGTGCCCGCCACTCTCCACTGCAAGGACAGGGCCACGTTTGCGAATTCAGAGACGTGCGCCGCAACCAGTCGAAAGACAACGACTTCGACGCAACACCTGGCTGTGTTAGTGGGCGTCGGCCGAACGGGAGAGTGATGAGGATCTGGACAGTGCGCGTTGAATGCTTAATCACCCGGTGGTAGGGTGGAGCAGTACGGCGGTACGGGGAGGCCCAGCATGGGGCGTCGGTTGCGGTTGTTACTGGATTCTCTTGGGATCCGACTGCTGCTGGCCCTTTCCGTCACGGTCGCTGCGGTTCTGGCCGTTCATGCGTTCATGAGCTTCCGGTCCGCCCAGAGCCAGCTCACACAGGTCATCAGCGGCAGCGTTCGCCGAAGCAGCGATCTGATCCGGCGCGCCACCCACGACGGCATGCTGCTGAACCAGCTCGGCGAGGTACAGGCGCTGCTCGAGCGCATGGCCGAAGGGCCGGACGTCGATGCCATCCGGGTCTACGACAAGCGGGGAACCATCGTGCTGTCGGCTCGCCCCGGGGAGATCGGAAGCGGCGCCACGCTCGAAGAGACGCCCTGTCTCGGCTGCCACGGCCGGGGTGACGTCACGGACGCAGCCGTCGAGAGTTCGTCTATCCTGCGCAAACCCAACGGCGAGCGGGCCCTGCGGCACCTGCTGGTGCTGCCGAACGAGCCCACGTGCGCCACCGCCGCCTGCCATGCCCATCCACCCGAGCAGACGGTGCTCGGCGTGCTCGACGTGGAGATGTCGCTCACGCCGGTAGACCAGGCCCTTGCGGGCGAACGCCTTCGCCTGGCCGCCACGACGCTCCTGCTGATTCTGATCACCGGGGGGATCTCCTGGATTTTCGTCAAACGCCTGATCCAGACTCCCGCGTCGCGACTGTATGAGGGCACCCAGCGGGTGGCCGCGGGCGATCTCGACGCCCGCATCGAGGTTCCGGGGCGCCACGAGCTGGCCCGGCTGGCCGACGCGTTCAATCGCATGACGGGCGACCTCTCGGAGGCGCGACGCGAGGTCGAGGATTGGTCCAAGAAGCTCGAAGACAAGGTGGTCGAAAAGACGAATGAGCTGCAGCGCGCTCAGCGTCAGGTCCTGCACGTGGAGAAGATGGCCTCGCTGGGCAAGCTCTCGGCAACGGTCGCCCACGAGCTCAACAATCCGCTGAGCGGCATCCTCACCTACGCTCGTCTGGTGCAGCGCGGCCTCGAGGACACGCCACTGTCGGCAGGCGAGGTGGAGCAGATGCGCCGCCATCTGGTGGTCGTGGAACGGGAGTGCAGTCGGTGCGGGGATGTGGTCCGGAACCTGCTCAACTTCGCGCGCCGAAACGGCGGCGAGATGCAGGAGACCAGTCTCGATGACGTGCTGGATCGCAGCCTGCTGCTCATCCGCCACCACCTGGGGATGCACGGCGTCCGGCTCCAGACCGATGTGCAACTGCGCGATACCCGGATCATCTGCGACCCCGGGCAGATTCAGCAGGCGCTCGTTGCTCTCTTCGTCAACGCGGTCGAGGCGATCGCCGAGACCGGCGACGGCGAAGGCGAGCTGCGCGTGCGGCTCGCGGACGGGCCTGACGACACCGTCGTGATCGAGGTCGCCGACACCGGCATGGGGATTCCCGCGGACCTGCGGTCGTCGATCTTCGAACCGTTCTTCTCGACCAAGGAGGACCAGAGCGGCGTCGGGCTCGGGCTCGCCGTCGTGTACGGCATCGTGCAGCGCCACGGCGGAGAAATCGACGTCGACTCCGAGACCGGCCGCGGCGCCACGTTCCGCATTCACCTCCCCCGTCACCCGCCGGCCGCGGCCGAGGAGACGAGCGGCAAAGGAGCCGGTGCATGACGAGCCATCGAGGCAGGATTCTGATCGTCGACGACGAGTATTCGGTACGCGACTCGCTCGATCACTGGTTCCGCAAGGACGGTTTCGAGGTCACCGTGGCCGATCGGGCCACCGAAGCCCTGGGCGCGTTCGACGGCGGTCGTTTCGATGTGGCCCTGGTGGACATCAAGATGCCGGGCATGGACGGGCTGGAGCTCCAGCAGCGCATCCACCAGATCGATCCCGAGGTCGCCGTGATCATGATCACCGCCTTCGCCTCGGTGGAGACGGCCGTGCGGGCGCTCAAACAGGGAGCGTTCGACTACGTCACCAAGCCGATCGATCCCGACGAGCTGACCCATCTGGTGGACCGGGCCCTCGAACAGCAGCGATTGAAGAAGGAGAACGTCGTGCTGCGGGCCCAGATCGACGACATGGTGGCGGTCGATGCCATCGTCGGCGAGAGCGCCCCGATCAAGAAGGTGATGAAGCTCATCG
Source organism: uncultured Acidobacteriota bacterium (assembly GCA_963752045.1). Classification (GTDB taxonomy): domain Bacteria; phylum Acidobacteriota; class Vicinamibacteria; order Vicinamibacterales; family SCN-69-37; genus DATKDF01. The sequence continues at coordinate 53,270 of CAVVWN010000014.1, forward strand.
AGCACGTCGCGCCCACCGCCGCCACGGTGTTGATCAGGGGCGAAAGCGGCACCGGCAAGGAGCTGGTCGCCCGCGCCATCCACGCCAACAGCGACCGCCGCTACTTTCCTCTGGTGCCCGTCAACTGTGGAGCGATGCCCGGAGACCTGCTGGAGAGCGAGCTCTTCGGTCACGAGCGGGGAGCCTTCACCGGCGCCCAGTATCGGCGCAAGGGCAAGATCGAAATGGCCGACCACGGCACGCTCTTTCTCGACGAGGTGGGAGCGGTCCCGTCCAAGATGCAGATGGACCTGCTCAGGGTGCTCGAGACCAAGGAGCTCACCCGACTGGGCAACTCCCAGCCCATTGAAGTCGACTTCCGGGTGATCTGCGCGACCAACGAGGATCTCGAAGCCGCGGTGAAGGACAAGCGCTTCCGCGAGGACTTCTACTACCGGATCAACGTCTTCACCATCGAGGTTCCCCCACTGCGCGCCCGACCGTCGGACATTCCGTTGCTCGCCGAGCATTTTCGTCGACACTTCGCCGGGCAGATGGACAAGCGCATCACCGGCATCAGCCCCGAGGCCATGGAGCTGCTCATGGCGCACCCCTGGCCCGGCAACGTGCGTGAGCTGTCGAATGCCATCGAGCGGGCGATGGTGGTCGGCAAGCCGCCGGTGATCCGTCCGCGCGACCTCCCGTTGCGCCAGCAGGCGCCGGTCGCCGGACGCGCCGACTCGCTGTCAGCGGTCGAACAACGCCACATTGCCGAGGTGCTCGAGCGCACCGAGTGGAACATCACGCAGGCGGCGGAACTTCTGGGCGTCAACCGGGTGACCGTCTACAACAAGATCAGGAAGTACGGGCTGAGCCGCTAGCTGGAATGCTCGCGCTGATTCCCTTCTACTGCGGCGCGCGCACCGCGTTGCTTCCGTCGCTGGCTTCGGAGCTGGAGGCGTCGTTCGGGCTGAAGGTCGCGCAGACCCCGCCGGCCTTCGACCCCGAGCTCAGCTACGACGCGTCACGGGGGCAGTTCAACTCCCGGACACTCCTCTCACTACTGCTCAAGCACCATCCGGGTCCGAGCCGGCTGCTGGCCGTGACCGACGTCGACCTGTTCATTCCCGTGCTGACGTTCGTCTTCGGCGAGGCTCAGCTGGGGGGCCGGGCCGCAGTCGTGTCGAGCCATCGGCTGGCGCCCGAGCGATACGGGCTGCAAGCCGATCCCGCCAGACTCGAGGCCCGGCTGATCAGAGAGGCGATCCACGAGCTCGGCCACACCTTCGCCCTGGTCCACTGCCGGGACAGTCGTTGCGTCATGGCGAGTTCCCCCAGGTCGAAGGCATCGACCTGAAGTCCTCGCGCTTCTGCCCTCAGTGCAAGGGCCTGCTGGCCCACGCGCGATCGTCCCGGACCGGGTTGTAGTGGATTGAGAGGATTGGCGCGCCCTGCACGACTCGAACGTGCGACCTCCTGGTTCGTAGCCAGACGCTCTATCCAACTGAGCTAAGGGCGCGGACTTCATGACTATACCATCCGTTCGGGCAGGCTGAAGCCTGCCCCTCCGGAAGAGGCGGCGCGGTCGCAGACGTCAGCGCGTCAGCCCGTGGCGGCGCTCGAACAGTCCGGGAATCGTGATCGGGAGGAGGCCCGAAATGGGCGCCTCACCCGCGACCGCGCGCACGGCCGACGCCTCGGCCAGGTCGTAGAAATCGTAGGTCAGGAGCATCGCCGGCAGCGACGGCGCCGACATCGGCGCGTAGGGATTTCCGAAGAACACGGTGATGAACGGCCGCGCGGTGCCCGCCGTGCGCTCGGCAAGGTCCTCGAGCAGCCGTGCGAGCGGAGGGGCCAGATCCATCTGGCCGCTGCCCGACGCCGTTCGCACGAACACCGACGCGACAATCGCGTCGTAGCGGCCGGATGTTGCCCGCACGAGATCGAGATCGCCGGGCGAAGAGCGGTCGGAGAGCTCGATGGCCGTGACGTTCGGCCAGCGTTTCCTCAGCTCCGGCAGAAACGTCGCGCTCGGGATGGCGATCCGCCACCCGGCCGGGTAATCGAGGATCGACAAATACAGGACCGACGCCTCGGCCGGCACGCGCAGCGGCACCTGATTCCTGTCGTCCCTGAGCAGCGTGATCGACTTCCGGCTGAGCTCCTCGGCCACCGCCTGGTGACGCCGGCCGCCAACGACGGCCGGGACCTGGTCGAGCGAGACGGTCTTCACGCGGTGCAGCCCGAGCCGGGCCTTGGTCGTGAGGATTCGGCGGACCTTGGCATCGACCTCGTCGATGCCGATCTCGCCGCGCTCGACGGCCGACTTGATGCCGGCGACGGCCGCGGCTGGATCGCGCGGCTTGGTCACGATGTCGTTGCCAGCGCGAATGGCGAGGGCCGCCGCGGCGCCCGGATCCATGCGGCGCGAGATTGCGTCCATGTCGACGGCGTCGGTGAACACCAGTCCGGTGAACCCGAGCTCGGTGCGCAGCAGGTCCGTCACGATTGGCCGGCTGAGGCTCGCCGGGCTGAATTCGGCCGGGTCGAGCGCCGGCAGGCTGATGTGCGCGGTCATCACGCCGTCGGCGCCCTCGGCGAGCGCGTACCGGAACGGCCAGAGCTCGAGGGCATCCAGCCGGTCGCGCGGATGGGTGATGACCGGCAGGCCGATGTGTGAATCGACGTCGGTGTCGCCGTGGCCCGGAAAGTGCTTCAGCACGGCAAGCATGCCGCCGGCCTGGTACCCGCGGACGTATGCCGCCGCGAACCGGCCGACCACCTCGGGGTCCTCGCCGAACGCCCGCGTGTTGATCACGGGATTCCGCGGGTTGTTGTTGACGTCGGCCACGGGCGAGAAATTGACGTGCAAACCCAGCGCGCGGCCCTCGACGGCGGTGATGCGAGCCGCTTCCTGGGCGAGCGGCTCGTCACCGGCCGCGGCGACGGCCATCTGACGAGGGAACCTCGTGCCGCCGGCGATGCGAAACGCGACACCGCTCTCGAAGTCGACGGCGTTCAGCAGCGGCAGCGCCGCGGCCTCCTGCAGCCGGTTGAGCAGCGACGCGGCAGCAAACGGCTGCCCGAGCGTGACCGTGCCGTAACGATAGTCGGGCAACATCCGCGGCGCCGGCTCGGACCCGCCGAAGACAATCACGCCGCCAAGCCGCAGGTCGCGCACCTGGTTGCGAATCGTCTCGAACGCCTCGGTCTCGGTCGCGAGATACGTCGAGTCGACGCCCGGCATCACGAGCTGCCCGACCTTGTCGTCGAGCGTCATGCGCTTGAAGGTGTCCTCGATCCAGCGAGTGGCGGCGCGATCGAGCACCACGGGCGGCGGCCCCTGCGCCGCGAGTCCCGTGGCGCAGGCAACCAGCGTGAGTAACAGCACGTGTCTCATGAGCATCGGAAGTCTACCGGATTCGGCCATAATCCTCCCTATGTCCGTCGCCGACCACCGTTCCAGCTCACCCGTCGCGGTGTCGTGCTTCGTGCTGACGGTGAGCGACACGCGTACGCTCGCCACCGAGACGAGCGGCCGGGCCATTGCGGAGCTCCTCGAGAAGAACGGGCATACGGTGACGGGCCGAGAGGTCGTGAGGGACGAGCCGGGCGAGGTTCGCGAGGTCGTCCGCGGCGTGCTTGCGCTCGGCAACACACAGGTGGTCATCACGACAGGGGGCACCGGCATCTCGAAACGCGATTCGACGTACGAGGCGCTCGTCGACCTGTTCGACAAGCAACTCCACGGGTTCGGCGAGTTGTTCCGGATGTTGAGCTTCGAGGAGATCGGCGCCGCGGCCATGCTGTCGCGCGCCACGGCGGGCGTCGTCTCGGGTCGGGCCGTGTTTCTCCTGCCGGGCTCGGAGGCGGCCGTGCGCCTGGCCATGGAACGGCTGATCCTGCCCGAGATCGGACACCTCGTTGGACAGCTCGAACGGTGAATCTGGGATCTGGAATCTGGGATCTGGGATCGGTGGCATGAGACCGTTCAAGACGACTGTTTCCTTCGCTGACGCGTTTCGCTTGACGCTCGCGGCGGCTCGGCCGCTCTCACGCACCGAGATGCTGCCGCTCGGCGAGAGCGACGGGCGTGTGCTCGCCTCGCATGTGGTTGCGCCGGTCGACGTGCCGGGCTTCGACCGCGCGGCGATGGACGGCTACGCCGTCCGGGCCGCCGACACGGCCGGCGCGAGCCTGGACGCAGCGCGGATGCTCACCTGCCGGAGCACCGCATTCGCCGGAGACGCACCCGGCCGGGCCGTGGGCTCCGGTGAGTGCACCGAGATCGCCACCGGTGCGCCGGTTCCGCCGGGCGCAGACGCGGTGATCATGGTCGAACACACGGCACGTGACGGCGACGCCGTGCGGGTCTTCGCAGCGGTTGCGCCCGGACAGCACATCGGCCTTCGCGCCGGCGATGTGGCCGCCGGTGCGGTCGTAGCGCGGGCCGGGCAGACACTCACGCCCGGCAGCATCGGCGCCATCGCGGCGACCGGCGTGCAGGCCGTTTCCGCGTACGTGCGTCCGACCGTGGCACTGGTGTCAACGGGCAATGAAGTCGTCGAGGCCGGCGCGCCGCTAGGTCCGGGACAGGTGTACGACGTGAACCGCATCACGCTCGCAGCGCTTGTTCTGCGCCACGGGGGCCGAGCCGCTGCCCTGGCGTCGGCCGGCGATGCCATCGACGACCTCGACCGCGTGCTGACCGATGCGATCCGCCACGACATCGTGGTGTTCTCGGGCGGCAGCTCCGTGGGTGACCGCGACTTGGTGCTCGACGTCCTGCGCGCGCGAGGGGAGGTGCTGTTCCACGGCATCGCCGTCAAGCCGGGCAAGCCGACCGCCGTGGCGCTCGTCGACGGGGTCCCGGTCTTTGCCATGCCGGGAAATCCGACATCATGCTTGTCGAACGGGTACTTGCTGCTCGTGCCGTTCCTCCGACGAACCGCGCGCCTGCCGCCGTGGGAGCCACGCGTCGTCGAACGGCCGCTCGCGCGCGCGATCCGCTCGTCGGCCGACCGGCACCAGTTCTACACGGTGCGCATCGTGGAGGATCGCGTCGAAGCGGCATTCAAAGGCTCGAGCGCGATCACCAGCATGGCCGACGCGGACGGGTACATCGAAATCCCGGCCGGCACCGACGCGGTACCGGCCGGGACGATCGTGAAGGTCACCTGTTTCTGAATCCGGCGGGCGGGCTGAAGCCCGCCCCTCCAGCAGGTATCCGGGATCCCGATCCCCGATCCCAGATTCCAGATCCCAGATTCCAGAATCAATTAACTCGCAAACCTCTTTGCCACCTCGTCCCAGTTGACCACGTTCCACCAGGCGGCAAGGTAGTCGTTGCGGCGGTTCTGGTACTTCAGGTAGTAGGCGTGCTCCCAGACGTCGACGCCCATGATGGGGCGCTTGCCGTCCATCATCGGGTTGTCCTGATTGGCCGTGCTCTCGATGGCCAGTTTTCCGTTCGCCTCGACGAGCCAGGCCCAGCCGCTGCCGAAGCGCGTCATGCCGGCCTTCGCGAACTGCTCCTTGAAGGCATCGAAGCCGCCGAACGCGCCATTGATCGCATCGGCCAGCGCCCCGGATGGCGCGCCGCCCTTGCCCGGCGCCATGATCTGCCAGAACATCGTGTGATTGACGTGACCGCCGCCGTTGTTGCGCACGGCGGTGCGGATGGCATCGGGCACGGCCGAGAGGTTCCGGATGAGGTCCTCGGCGCTCTTCTCCGACAGGTCGGCGTGCTTCTCGAGCGCCGCATTGAGGTTGTTCACGTACGCCGCGTGGTGCTTCCCGTGGTGAATCTGCATCGTCGTCGTGTCGATGTGGGGCTCGAGCGCGGCGGCATCGTACGGGAGCGGCGGAAGCTGATGTGCCATTCTGTTCAGTCCTTTCGGCTCATGTTGAGCATGCGGTCGAGCGCGACCCGCGCCCATGTTCTCACGGGCTCGGGCACGACGATCCGGTTGTGGACCTCGCCATCGACGAGGCCCTCGAGAATCCATAGCAGGTGATTGGGTGACACGCGGAACATCGTCGAGCACAGGCACCCGAGCGCGTCGAGCGTGACCACGGTGCGGCCCGGCGCGAGACGCTCGGCCAGTCGGCTGACGAGGTGAAGCTCCGTGCCCACCGCCCAGGCCGAGCCTTCCGGACTCTCACTCACGGTGCGGATGATGAACTCGGTGGACCCGACGGCGTCGGCCGCCTGCACCACGTCGAACGTGCACTCCGGGTGAACGATGACCTTGCCGTGCGGATACTGCTGGCGGAACCGCTCGACGTGCGCGACGCTGAAGCGCGTATGCACGCTGCAGTGGCCCTTCCATAGAATCAGCCGCGCGCGTTCGAGCGACCGGCGGTCGAGCCCGCCATCGGGCAGGTCGGGATCCCAGACGACCATTTGATCGAGCGGCACCCCCATGCGGTACGCGGTGTTCCGGCCCAGATGCTGGTCCGGCAGCATCAGGAGCTTCTCGCCGCGCTCCCAGCCCCACGCCATGATCCGGTCGGCATTGCTCGAGGTGCAGACGATGCCGCCGTGCTCGCCGCAGAAGCCTTTGATGGCCGCGGTCGAGTTGATGTAGGTCACGGGAACGACGTCGTCGAGATCGATGCCGAGCGCGCCCATCTCCTGCCAGCAGACTTCGAGCTGGTCGATGGCGGCCATGTCGGCCATCGAGCAGCCGGCCGCCAGATCCGGCAGGATCACCTGCTGGTGGGACGCGCCGAGGATGTTCGCGCTCTCGGCCATGAAGTGCACGCCGCAGAAGACGACGTAGTCGGCTCTGGTCTGTCGGGCGGCGTGCTGCGAGAGCTTGAGCGAATCGCCGGTGAAGTCGGCGAACTTGAAGACCTCGTCACGCTGGTAGTGATGGCCGAGGATGACCAGACGGTCGCCCAGCCGGGCGCGGGCCCTGGCGATTCGCGCGTCCATCTCGTCGTCCGACAGGCCGAGGTACGTGGCCGGGAGCGGCTGGCGCTCGCTCAGTCGCGTTTTCTCGTAGTCGGTCAGGAGCTGCACGTGCATGTCAGGCGTTCCGCTTGTGAAAAATTTCTCAATCTCCAGATACGAAAATGGCCAAATCCCGTTTGGGCGCTTCGGCCCCCGGCTATTGCCGGCTCGGGATTTGACTCACGTTGAGTGTAACAGGGGGACGGGTCTGTTTTCCACAGATTCGGCGGTGAAGGTGCCAGGTCTCACGGATGGAGACCTGGCACCGGAACCGCCGAATCTGTGGAAAACAGACCCGTCCCCCTGGACACCGGGCGATAGAACGTGTCGCGTTCGACCGGTTCGCGGCCGGCGGCGCGAATGAGCCGGTCGATGTCGTCGGTCGAGAGGGCCTCGGGCGTGCGCGAGCCGGCCATGTGGTAGATCCGCTCTTCCTGCACGGTGCCGTCGAGGTCGTCGGCGCCGTACCAGAGCGCGAGCTGCGCCACCTCGATCCCGGTCGCAATCCAGAACGCCTTGATGTGCGGCACGTTGTCGAGCACGAGCCGCGCCACGGCGTGGGTGCGCAGCGTGTCGCTCGCCGAGGGCGCCGGCAGCTTGCGCATCTGATTGTTGTCGGGGTGAAACGCCAGCGGAATGAACGCCTGGAACCCGCCCGTCTCGTCCTGCAGGGCGCGCACGCGCAGCATGTGGTCCACCCGCTCGGCCATCGTCTCGATGTGGCCGTAGAGCATGGTGACGTTCGTCTTCATGCCGAGGCCGTGCGCCAGCCGATGGATCGCAAGGTACCGGTCGGCATCGGCCTTGTCGTGACAAATCTTGCGGCGCACGCGTTCGGCGAAGACTTCGGCGCCCCCGCCCGGCAGCGAGTCGAGACCGGCTTCCATGAACGCGCCGAGCACCTGCTCGTCGGTCATGCCGTACGTGTCGGCGAAGAACGCAATCTCGACCGCCGTGTAGCACTTGAGGTGTATCTCGGGCCGAATCGCCTTCAGCCCGCGCAGCAGGTCGACGTAGTAGCTGAACGGCAGATCCGGGTGCAGGCCGTTGACCACGTGCACTTCGGTGAGCGGCTGATCGGCGCGGGCGCGGAGCTTGTCGAACACATGCTCGAGCGACAGCGTGTACGCGTCGGCATCACCCGGCTTGAGCCGCGCGAACGAACAGAAGAGACAGCTTGCCACGCAGACGTTGGTGGCCTCGAGTCTGAGATTGAAGTTGTAGTACGTCCGGCCTCCGTGCCGGCGCTCGCGTTCGCGATTCGCCAGCCAGCCCACCGCATGCAGGTCCGGGCACTCGAAGAGCCGGACGCCGTCGGTCTCGGTGAGGCGCTCGCCGGCCTCGAGCTTCGCGACGACATCGTCGAGGCCGAGCGCGCGCAGGCGGGATGGATTCACGCGCCGCCCTCGGCCACGCCCATCACCTGCAGACGCAGCGATCGAGACCGCGGCCCGTCGAGCTCGCCCATCAGGATCCGCTGCCACTGTCCGAGCACGATCTCGCCGCCGCTCAACGGCAGCGTGAGGCTGTGGCCCAGGAGCAGCGCGCGCAGGTGCGAGTCGGCGTTTGCCCGGTCGCAGTCCGAGTGGTCGGGGTCGTTGTGCAGCCACCCGTGATCGTCCTTGACGACCTGCTCGAGGAACGTCTTCATGTCGGCGAGCAGCGCCTGCTGATGCTCGTTGATGAACAGCGTCAGCGTCGTGTGCATCGACGACAGCGTGACCAGTCCCTCGCGCACGGGCCACCGGTGCACGTGCTCCATGACGAGCTCGGTGAGATCGATCACCTGCACGCGTTCGGTCGTCTCGACCGCGAGCGTTTCGCTGTAAATCGCCACCGGTCCGGTGGACGTCGTCACGTTGGCGACCGGCTGCCGGCGAACGGTGGCCGTGGAGCGTCTGGGCATATCCCCCAATGTTATACTCGCGCCGACGTACGACGATCGCCCGGCGGTGCATGGGAAGTGGGTGCGAATCCCACACGGTGCCGCCACTGTCAGCGGGGAGTCGGTGTCCTTCAGCCGGCCGCAGACGACGCGAGCCGGCCGCCACTGCGGCCACACGGGCCGTGGGAAGGCGCGGATGCCGGCGTTGAGCCGCAAGTCAGGATACCTGCCACCGGGCCGTCCTCGCCCCCGTCCATTCCGGACGCGGGATCGGCGCGCACACGCCGAAGGAGGTCCGCATGACCCGTTCTGCTCTTCCGTGTTTTCTTCTGGTCCTGGCGATCTCGTCGGGCCCTGCCTTCGCCCAGTCGCCGTCTCAGACGACGCCGCCGCAGGCCGGCGTGGTCGTCGACCGCCAGCAGGCCGTCATCGCGCGGGCGCACGTCCGCATCGTGGACGCCGCGGGCGCGAGCGTTGCCGAGACGCTCACCGACAGTGGCGGCCGCTTCGCCTTCGCCGTAGCAGCCTGCGCGGGCTGTCGCCTCGAAGCGTCGCTTCCGGGCTTCGTCACCACACGTGTGGAACCGGCGCGCGGAGGCGAGACCACCATCGTGCTCGACGTCGCGCCCGTGCGTGAGACGGTCGTCGTGACTGCCACGCGCGACGAGGCGCCACGAGGTCAGGTCGCCGCGTCGATGACGGTCTTCTCTGCCGACGACATGGAGCGACGTGGGTCGCTCACCGTGGCCGACCTGATTCGCGCCGCGCCCGGCGTGACCGTCACCGGCACGGGCGGGCCTGGCGGCGTGACGGCCCTCTTCGTCCGCGGCGGCGACAGCACCTATAACAAGGTCCTGCTCGACGGCATGCCTCTCAACGAACCGGGCGGCACGTTCAACTTCAGCAACCTGACGACCACCTCGCTCGAGCGCGTGGAGCTCGTGCGGGGCGCGCAATCCGCGCTCTTCGGCTCGGACGCCATGTCGAGCGTGCTGCAGCTCGTGACGAGGCGGGGCCGGCCGGGCGCGGGCAGCCCGGACCTCGGCTTCTCGTGGGAGGGCGGCTCGCACGACACGCAGCGAGCCGGCGCGTCCGTCTCCGGCGGCGCAGGCCGGTTCGACTACGCGTTCGGCGCGTCGCGCTTCGACACCGATAACAACGTTCCCAATAACGCGTTCAGCAACACCACACTCTCGTGGAACACGGGCGTGTCGTTCGCGAACGCATGGTCGGTGAGAAGCGTCGGCCGCTTCGAGGACCAGCGTGCGGGCACGCCGGGCGCCACGGCATTCGGCCGGCCCGACCTCGATGCCAGCTTCGACAGCCGGACTGCCGCCGCGGGCCTCTCGGCCGAGCGCGAGGCGCCAGGTCTGACCCACCGCGCGATGTACTCCTATACGCGCACGACCCAGACGTCGGAGAACCTGGTGGAGGACCCGCCCTTCACGCCGGCCTACGAGGAGCGCATGGCGCCCTTCGCCTTCTTCGACTTCCTTTACGACACGCACAACCTGATCGGCCGGCATCACCTGAGCTATCAGGCTGACTGGCGTCCGGGCGCGTCGACCGGCGCAGCCGCCCGGCAGTTCTTCACCGCGGCGGTCGACTACGACGCCGAACGCGCCACGCTCACCGACAGGCTGGCCGGCACGGGCCTCGAGGCCTCGCGCGACAACGTGGGCCTGACCGGTCAGTACCAGTTCGTCGCACGGTCGCTCTCGCTCGTCGGCAGTGCGCGCGTCGAATCGAACGAGAGCTTCGGCACCGCGTTCGTCCCGCGCATCTCGATCGGCTGGACGCTGCGCGACGGCGGCCGCCGCATCGGCCGGACCGTCCTCAAGGGCAACGCCGGCCTCGGCGTGAAGGAACCGACGATACTGCAGTCGTTCAGCCTGTCGCCGTTCTTCCTGGGGAATCCGGACCTGGAACCCGAACGGGCGGTGACGGCCGACATCGGCATCGAGCAGCGGCTGGCTTCCGACCGCGTGAAAGTCGACGTCGTGTGGTTCGACAATCAGTACCGAAACCAGATCGCGACGCGCGTGGTCGACTTCGAGACGTTCGCCTCGCAGTACTTCAACATCGGGCGCACCCGCGCGCGCGGCCTGGAGCTCGAAGCCGACGTGGTGCCCGCCGACGCCTGGCGCCTGCGCGCCGGGTACACGTTCCTCGACTCGCGCATCGTCGAAAGCACGTCGTCGTTCAGCCCGGTGTTCGCCGAAGGCCAGTGGGCCTTCAGGCGCCCGCGGCATTCGGGCTTTCTGGACGTGGGCTGGCGGCAGGGCCCGGCGCGCGTCGATCTGTTCGGCCTCTTCGTCGGGCGCCGGGTCGACAGCGACTTCTCGGCGCTCGAACCCCCGATGGTCGAAGCCGATGGCTATGCGACGTGGACCCTCACGGCGGCCTACCGCCTCCGGTCGCCGCTCGAGGTCTACCTGCGCCTCGAGAACCTCACCGACTCGCAGCACATGGAGCCGCTCGGGTATCCGGTGTGGGGCCGGTCGGCACAGGCGGGTGTGCGCGTGACGTTCTGATCCGATGGTCAGTCTCGAGAGCGTCCACTTCGGCTACGGCGACGCGCCGGTGCTCCGTGGTGTGTCGCTGTCGATCCGTGAGGGAGATCTGGTCGGCATTCTCGGTCCGAACGGCTCCGGCAAGACGACGCTGCTCCGGCTCATGTCGGGCGCGCTCGCGCCGGGTTCCGGACGGGTTTCCATCGGCCACGAGCGGATCGGCCTCGTCGACAGGCGAGCACTCGCCCGACGCCTCGCCGTCGTCCCGCAGGAAACGCATCTGGCCTTCGACTACAGCGCCATCGAGATCGTGCTCATGGGGCGCTACCCGCATCTGGGCCCCTTCGAGATGGAGGGCCAGCACGACATGGCCATCGCGCGCGCGGCCCTGGATCTGACGGGCACCGCCCACTTGTCCGACCGCGCCTTCAACACGCTCAGTGGCGGCGAGAAGCAGCGCGTGGTCATCGCCTCGGCGCTCGCGCAACTGGCCGAGTCTGTCACCGACGGACCGGCGCCGTCGCTCGTCGTGGCCGACGGCGCGTTGCTGCTGCTCGACGAGCCAACGGCCTCGCTCGACATCCGCTACCAGCTCGAAGTAGCGTCGGTGCTGAGGCGACTGCACGACGAACGGCGGCTGACGATCGTGCTCTCGACACACGACCTGCGATTCGCGGCCTCGACGTGCACGACGGTCGTGCTGCTCGGGCGCGGCCTGGTCATCGCGGAAGGGCCGCCGGCGGCGGTACTCTCCGCCGACAGCGTGGCCGCGCTCTACGAGATCGACGCGGCGGTCGCCGCGCCCCTGCTGCCGCGATGACCGCCATTCCCCTGAGGCGCGGCCTGCCGGTCGTGATCGGCTGCTTCCTGGCGATGCTCTTCGCCGTGCTGGCCGCGCCGTTCGTCGGATCGACGCCGATTGCCTGGCACCGGGTCTTCGACCGGACGGTGCCGTTTGTCGACAACATCGACGCGCAGATCTTCTTCATCGCACGGCTGCCCAGGGCGGTGGCGGCCGCGCTCGTCGGCGGCACGCTCGCGGCAGCCGGCGTGGTCTTCCAGGGCCTGCTGCGCAATCCGCTGGCTACGCCCTACACGCTCGGCGTGTCGGCCGGCGCCTCGCTCGGCGCGATGGTGGCCATCACCTTCAACCTGGTGCTGCCGATGGGCGGCGTCGCGCCGGCCAGCCTGGCCGGCGCGCTGCTGGCCGTGCTCGTGGTCTACGGCCTTGCGACCATCCGTCATCGCGGATTCTCGACTACGGTCTTGCTCCTCGCGGGCGTCACACTCAACGCGTTCTTCTCCGCGCTCATCCTCTTCGTGCAGTACATGGGCGACTTCGCGCAGACGTATCGGGCGCTCCGATGGTTGATGGGCGACCTCGACGTCGCCGGTTACGCGCCGATTCTCACGGCCCTGCCGCTCGTCGCCATCGCGTTTGCCGCCTTCGCCTGGCTGGCCCGGCCGCTCAACCTGCTGAGCCTCGGCGCCGATGCGGCCAGCACGCGCGGCATCCACGTCGAACGTGCACAACGCGTCGCGTTCTTCGGCGCCTCGCTCGCCACCGGCGCGGCCGTGTCCGTAGGCGGGCCCATCGGGTTTGTGGGCATCATCGTGCCGCACCTCGTCCGGTTGCTCGTCGGATCTGACCATCGGCTCGTGCTGCCCGCCTCCACGTTCTTCGGCGCGGCGTTCCTCGTGGGTTGCGACGCCGTGGCGAGGATCGTGCTCTCGCCCATCGAGCTTCCCGTCGGCATCGTCACCGCGATCATCGGCGGGCCGTTCTTCCTCTGGCTGCTCGTGAGGAACCGGTGAGGGCGGCCGCGTGGCTCTCGGTGGCGGCGCTGGCGCTCGGCGCTTTCGACGCGACCTCCGAACGCCAACAGCCCGGCCGCATCGTCAGCCTCGTGCCGGCTGTCACGGAGATGCTCTTTGCGATGGGCGCGGGCGAACGAGTGGTCGGCGTGTCGAGTTTCGATCGGTACCCGCCCGAAGCGCTGACACGGACCCGGCTCGGCGCGCTCGTCGACCCGGACATCGAGCGGATGCTCTCGTTGAAGCCGGATCTGGCGATCGTGTACGGCACGCAGAACGACCTCATCGAGCGGCTCGAGCGGGCCGGCGTGCCGATGTTCCGGTACGAGCATGCGGATGCCGGCCTGCTCGATATCACGCGCACGATACGGCAACTGGGCGACCGGGTGGGCTTCACCGGTGAGGCCGGCCGGCTGGCGGACCGCATCGAGGCGGACATCGCCGACATCCGCGCGCGCGTCGCCGGACGGCCACGGCCGACCACGGCCGTGATCATCGGCCGCGAGCCGGGTGGGCTGCGCGGCATCTACGCCAGCGCCGGCGTCGGCTTCCTGCACGACATGCTCGAGGCGGCCGGCGGCGCCGATGCCTTTGGCGACGTCAAGCGGCAGAACCTGCAGGTGTCGGTGGAGGTGCTGCTCGCGAGGGCGCCCGAGGTCATTCTCGAAGTGCATCCACCCGAAGGCTGGACGCCGGAACGCGTGGCGCGCGAGCGGGCCCTCTGGCGTGCGTTCCCCGGTCTGCCGGCCGTGAAGGACGACCGCGTTCACATCATCGCCGACGACGTGGTGCTCGTGCCGGGCCCGCGAATCGCCGAGGGCATCCGGCGGATGGCGGAGGTGCTGCACCCTGGCGCGTTCCGCTGACGGCGGCGGTCACCGCCGCATCGGCCAGTCTGTCGACGTCCAACCTGTGCGATCGGACCACTCGTGCACGACCTTGATGGCGTCGTGCTCGGGACACTCGTCGACGTCGTGATCGACTTGTCCCTCGTTCGAGGCCTGCCGGTGGCGCACCCAGTAGCCGTCGGCCGGGGCCAACGTGACCAGTTCGAGGTTCTCGTTGATCTCGACAACGACAGGCGAGTTGCCGTCGCCGTAACTCGCCTTGAGCGCGCCATTCATGGGAAAGAAGAAGAAGACGAACGGATAGGGCGCACTGACGGTGTGCATGTCGAAGGTGGGGAGACCAAAGACCCGATCGGGCCGGCCAGTGGGCTCTGCCCCGCACGCAAAGCGGTCGTCCTCGTAGGGCGACATCGCCGGCAGCCGACTGACGGGCACGAACGAGATCGATGCCCGCTCGCTCTCGTTGAAGACACCGCCGGCCACCAGGTACGTCACCCCACCAGCCTGCCATTCGGCGAGCGACATGATCCAGCCGGACTGCACATACACGATGGCCGACTGGCCGTCCGGTCGGATCTCGAGCACGACGCCTGGCCACCACGTGTGGTGGTTGAATGCGGCCCACACCCGCTTGCCGCCGTCACGGTTGACCACGGCCACCGCGGACAACTGCCACGGCGCACCGTACGTCTCGCGCCCGCAGGCAAGGCCAAGATCGGGCTGAACGACCCAGCACGGCTCTCCTGCATCATTGAAGCAGTACAGCGCGTCGGCGACGCGCGTGGTGCCGAAGGCATCCCGATGCTTGACGCCGATCAGCAGCTCGTTGCTTCCGTCGCCGTCCATATCGACGACGAGGGGCACAACGCCGGGATCCGAGAAGCCGGCTGACGTGACGGGATAGCCGAAGTCGTGTTCCCAGACGGTCCGTCCAGATGCGTCAACAGCCAGCAGGCGGCTGTCGACGTACTGGTAGTCGCTCACGACGGACCGTCCGCCGGCATCGCCAGGAACGACGACCCAGACAACGACGGCAAGGAGGAGGAATGCCGCGCCGGCGAGCACGGCCCGGCCGCGTAGTACCCGGGGCGCCGGCTCGACGTCGCCACCGGTTTCTTCCGGTCCGGGCACGCCGTCAGGTCCGTGCTCCTGGTCGAGCGCGTTCGTCCGATGCACGTCGAGCGAGGCACGCCACGCGTCCAGCTCGCTTCGACGAGCGTAGACCGACTGGCCATCGGGGGTCTTGATGCGGTGCACGGGAAGCCCGAGGTCCCGCTCCCAGCGCTGGACGGAACGCACACTCTTCCCGCTCCAGGAGGCGATCTCCTTCCATCCGTTGAGCAGGTCCGGGTCGACCGGCGGTTCAGTCATGGCTGCCGAGCCGGGGGGAGGCCAGACCGAGTGGTTTTACCTCCCTTCGGCCGATCGTGCAAGCCGATCCAGCCGATCCTGCCGGTTCATTGCGGCGCAGCCGGCCGGAACGAATCAGTCCATGCCGACGAACTCGACGGGAATGCGCGTGGGGATGAGCTTCTTCTCGAACGCCTCGTCCATGAACCGTGCGAGCGCGGCCCGGCCGCGCTCGCCGTAGTCGAGGGTGAGCTGATTGACGTACATGCCGACGAACTTGTCGGTGTCCGCCCGGTCGAGGCCCCGGCCGAACTGCAACGCGTACTCCACGGCCGCCTCGCGGTTGCCGAGCGCGTGCGCGATGGAATCGTGCAGCATCTTCGACACGGTGCGCATCAGTTCCGGCCCGAGGTCGCGCCGGATGATGTTGCCTCCGAGTGGCAGCGGCAGTCCGCCGGTCCGTTCGAACCACCATTCACCGAGGTCGACGATCTTCTGCAGCCCGTCGGCGGCGTAGGTGAGCTGACCCTCGTGGATCAGCAGCCCGGCATCCACCTTCCCTTCGATCACGGCCTGCTGGATTTCGTCGAACGGCATGATCTCGTACTCGAACGACGGGTCGTAGAGCTGCAGCGTGAGAAAGGCCGAGGTGAGCCTGCCCGGCACGCCGACCTTCACGCCGGCGAGTGACGGCCCCCCGAGCGGCTCGCGCGCGACGAGGATCGGGCCGTACTGGTCTCCCATGCTGGCGCCGTGCGGCAGCAGCGCGTACCGATCCGCCAGATGCGCGTACGCGTGGAACGACACGGCCGTGACTTCGTACCGGCCCTCGAAGGCCGCCTGGTTGAGCGACTCGATGTCCGCGAGGACCTGGTCCACCTCGATGCCCTCGACCTTCACGGCACCGCTGGCCAGCCCGTAGAACATGAACGCGTCGTCGGAATCGGGACTGTGGGCTACGACAATTCGCATCGCGTCAAGTCTAGTGCAGGGCGGGGGTCTCAGCGCAGGGGGACCGGCGAGCGCTCGCGCAGATGCCGCACGAGCGCCGTGAACTTCGCGATGGCGTACTGGACGTCCTCGTCGGTCGTGGTCCGGCCGAGTCCGAAACGTACGACGGCCGCGTTCTCTCGCACCGCGCCGATGGCAGCCAGCACGTGGGAAGGCGTCGCCGACGCCGAGGCACAGGCGGAACCGGACGAGACGGCGATGTCGCCGATGCCGACCATCAGCGACTCGCCGTCCACACCGTCGAACGTCACGTGCAGGTTGTTCGGCAGCCGGCGGTCGAGGCTGCCGTTGACGATGACGCCGTCGAGCCCGGCCCGCAGGCCCTCGAGCAGCGCGTCGCGCAGGCGCCGCGTGCGCGGCACCTCTTCGTCCATCTCGGCTGCGGCAATCGCGCAGGCCGCCCCGAGCCCGACGATGCCGGGCACGTTCAGCGTGCCGGCCCGCATGCCGCGCTCCTGGCCTCCGCCGGAGATCAGCGGAGCAATCTCCGTGCGCTTTCTGACGTAGAGCGCACCACTGCCCTTCGGCCCGTAGCACTTGTGGCCGGTTAGCGACAGCAGGTCGATCTGCATCGCCTCGACGTCGAGGGGAATCTTGCCCACGGCCTGCGCGGCATCCACGTGCAGGAGCGCGCCGCGCTCGCGGACGATGGCGCCAATCTCGGCCATCGGCTGCGTGACGCCGATCTCGTTATTGGCCGCCATCACCGAGACCAGGGCCGTCTCGTCCGACACGGACGCGCGCACGGTCTCGAGGCGCAGGCACCCGTCAGGACCGACGGGCATCACCGTCAGCCGCCACCCGCGCCCCTCGAGCATGCGCGCCGGCTCGAGCACCGCCTTGTGCTCGATGGCCGAGACCACGATGTGGCGTCGTCCTTCCGGCGCACGCTCGGCCGCGCCGAGAATGGCCCAGTTGTTCGATTCGGTGGCCCCGCTCGTGAACACCACTTCACGGGCCGTGGCGCCAATCGTCCGGGCCACCTCGCGGCGGGCCTTTTCGACGGCCTCCTGCGCCTTCCACCCGTACGCATGACTCAACGAGGCCGGATTGCCGAACGCTTCGGTGAAATACGGGAGCATGGCGGCCACGACCCGCGGGTCGACGGGCGTCGTGGCGTGATGGTCGAGGTAGACGGGCGTATGCGCCATCGAGGAAGATTCTACGGTACGCGTCGCTCACCATGGGGAGCGTCGACGACATGGACACGGCCACAAGGAAGGTTCAGTGATGAGAAGCGATACCAGACGGACCTGGCGGACGAGCGCGACGCTCGGCGCGGCGGTGCTGACTTTCGGACTGGTCTGGATGGCCCCGGCGGTCCACACAGCCCAATCGAACCCGCAGAGGGCCGACGCGGCCTTTCTAGTGGGCGCCTGGGACACCTACCAGTCCATGCGCCAGGCCTCACCGTATCGCGCCGAGTCGTGGTCGTATCTCGGCCCGACGAACGTGAGCGGCCGGGCGACCGATGTCGCCGTGGCCGAGATCGACGGCCGGCGCCGCATCTACGCCGCTTACGCGACAAGCGGCGTCTGGAAGACCGACGACGACGGCGAGAGCTGGCAGGCGGTCTTCGAGCATCAGGCTTCGACGAGCATCGGCGACCTGGCCGTGGCTCCGTCGAACCAGAACATCCTCTGGGTCGGCACGGGAGAGGCCAACATCTTCCGCGCGTCGATGGCGGGGGTCGGCATCTACAAGTCCACCGACGCCGGGCAGACGTTCCAGCACATGGGCCTCGCCGACTCGCAGACGATCGCGCGCATCGTGGTCCATCCGGCCAACGCGGACGTGGTGTACGTGGCCGCATCCGGCCATGAATGGACGGATAACGAGATGCGCGGCGTGTTCAAGACCACCGACGGCGGCCGCACGTGGAACAAGATCCTCTACAAGAGTCCCCGCACCGGCGCGATCGACCTCGTGATGGATCCGCGCAATCCCGAAGTCCTGTACGCCGCCATGTGGCAGCGCATCCGCCGCAAGTGGAGCGACCCGCGCGTCGAGCCCGGCTATCGCGAAGGTGGCGTGTTCAAGACGACCGACGGCGGCCGCACCTGGACCGAGGTGAGCCAGGGCCTGCCGGCGCCCGAACATCGTGGCCGCATCGGCATCGACATCTCGCTCACGAGCCCCGACACGCTCTACGCGCTGGTCGACAACTACGACATCGGCCGCGTGCCCCCGCCCGGATCGAACGACGCCTACGGTCGGCCGATGCCGGAAGGCGCGGGCTTCATCAAGGGAGCCGACGTCTACCGCACCGACGACGGCGGCAAGACCTGGCGGCAGACGAGCCGGTTCGACGAAGAGACGACGTCATACCTCGAACGGCACTCGGGCACGTACGGCTGGGTGTTCGGCCAGATCCGCGTCGATCCGGTCAGTGCCGAAACCATCTACATCATGGGCGTACCGCTCAGCGTCTCGCGCGACGGCGGGCGCACGTTCACGCGCATCAGCGGCACGCACGGCGACCATCACGGGCTCTGGATCGATCCGGCCGACCCGAAGATCCTCTACAACGCCAACGACGGCGGTTTCTACCAGTCGGCCGACGGCGGCGCGACGTGGAAGTTCGCCGTCGCGGTGCCCGGCGCGCACTTCTACAACGTGGCGCTCGACAACAGCACGCCGTTCTGGGCCTACGGCTCCATTCAGGATCACGGCAGCCGGCGCGGCCGCGTGGACATCAGCGGCGGCCGCGGATCGATCCAGCCCGTCGCATGGGAGAACGCGCCCGGCGGCGAAGGCTCGAACCACGCCATCGACCCGGACAACCCGAACATCGTGTATTCGCACGGCTTCTACGGCAATTTCAGCCGCACCGATCTCGGCGCCGAGCCGCCGGCCGGCCGGGGACGGGGCCGGGGACGCGGACAGGGCGTGTCGACATCCATCCAGCCCGACTTCGGCGACGCCGAGCTTCGGGCGCAGTGGATGGCACCCTTCATCATCTCGCCGCACGACTTCAGCATCGTCTACGCCGGGTACCAGATGCTCTTCCGATCGCTCAATCGCGGCGACAACTGGACCGCGATCAGCCCGGACCTCACCGACAACAACAAGGAGCAGATGGGCGAGAACCCGTCGGCGATTCCGTACCAGTCGCTCGTGGCGATTGCCGAGTCGCCGATGAAGAAGGACCTGCTCTACGCCGGCACCGACGACGGCCGGCTGCACTCGACGATCGACGGCGGCAAGGAATGGACGGAGCTGACGACTCACCTGCCCGTCCGGCGCTGGATCTCGCGCGTCGTGCCATCCGGGCACGCCGAGGGCACGCTGTACGTCACCCAGCGCGGCCGTGAGGATGATGACTTCGCCGCCTACGTCTACAAGTCCACCGATTTCGGCAAGACGTTCCAGAGCATCACGAGCAACATCCCGGCCGGCCCGGTGAACGTCATCCGCGAAGACCCGCGCGATCCCAACGTCCTGTACCTCGGCACCGACTTCGGCGCGTACGTGTCGACCAACGGCGGAACGAGCTGGGACGTCCTCGGCGGCAATCTGCCGTCGGTGCAGGTATCGGACCTGCAGTTCCACGAACGGGACCTCGTGCTCGTGGCGTCAACCTACGGGCGCGGCATGTACGCTTTCGACGCGACGAAGGTCAGAGTGGGGCGGTAGAGGGTCCGAGGGTCCGAGGGTCCGAGGGTCCGAGGGTCCGAAGGTCCGAAGGTCCGAAGGTCCGGGGGTCCGAAGGTGCGCAGGGTGCGCAGGGCGGACTGAAGTTCAGTCCGCCCTGCGGATCGCATCCGCCACCGGATCATTCCGTCTTCGCGACGATGTCTTCGCCGGCGAGCGCGGATTTCAGGGTGTGCCAGGCGAGCGATGCGCACTTGACGCGTACGGGGAACTCGCGCACGCCGCCGAGGACGGCCAGCTTGCCGAGCACCTCGTCGTCGAGGTCGGCCTCGCGGCCGCCGGTCACGAGCTCGTGAAACTGATCGAAGATCGCCCGCGCCTCGCCAACCGTCTTTCCCCGGACGGCCTCGGTCATGAGCGAGGCCGAGGCCTTTGAAATCGCGCAGCCTGACCCTTCGAACTTCACGTCGTCGATGCGATCGCCGTCGAGCTTGACGTAGAGACGCAGCCGGTCGCCACAGAGCGGATTGTGCCCGTCGGCCGTGCGCGTGGCGTCGGGCAACACGCCAAAATTGCGCGGCCGCCGGTTATGGTCGAGGATGACTTCCTGATAGAGGTCAGTGAGGTCCGACACTGTGGTGGTTCCTTGTCAATTCAGCGAATTAGCGAATTGAGTGAATTAGTGAATTCAATGAGTGAATGAGTGAATGAGTGAATGAGTGAATAGAACGAATGAGTGAATACGTCGATGAGTGAATAGGCGACTCGGGGAGCCGAGGCACGAATCGGCCGTGGTAAGGGACAGCCCAACAGCCATTCACTAATTCACTCAATTCCCTAATTCGCTCATTTGATCCGCTAATTCACTCAATTCGCTAATTCGCTCAACTGACACGAATCAGAAAATACCCAGCGCCAGCCTGGCCGCTTCCGACATCCGGTCCTTCGTCCACATCGGCTCCCACTCGATCTCGACCCAGGCATCAGTCACTTCTGGCAGCGCCTTCACCTTGAAGCGGACCTCGCTCGGGATCTGCTGGGCCGACGGACAAGCCGGGCTCGTGAGCGTCATCTTGACGAGCACGTTACGGTCGGCGTCCACGATGATGTCGTAGATCAGCCCGAGCTCGTAGATGTCGACGGGGATCTCCGGGTCGTACACCGTCTTGATGACTTCGATGATCTTCCCCTGGAGGGCTGCCGTCTGATCCGGATCTGGCGTCCCCATCTTTGGTTCTGCGCCGGACTTGGCCGGGGGAGGCTGTGTCAACGCATCGGTATTCCAGGCGTCGGGAGGCGTGAACGGCTGGTCGAGCGGCCCCTGGCCGAGCGGCGGGCGCGGCGGGTCGGTTGCCGCGATCCCGGTGGCGGACGTCTGCGAGCCCGTCCCCGCCGCCTGCGACTCGGTGGTCCCCGAGGCGGACGGCGTGGTGTCCCGCTCGTCGGCGCGCTCGTCGGTCTTGCCTCTGGTCAGAAACGAGAAGATCCCCACGGTTTACCCCAGGAGCGCCCGCGCTCGATCGAGAGCGGCGACGAGCGCGTCGATGTCTTCCTTCGTGTTGTACATGGCCAGCGAGGCACGTGCCGTCGCCGGGATGCCGAACCGGTCCATCACCGGCTGGGCGCAGTGGTGCCCGGTGCGAATCGCGACGCCTTCGCGATCCACGATCGTGCCGATGTCGTGCGGGTGCATGCCCTCGATGACGAACGAAAGCACGCTCGCCTTGGCGGGCGCCGTGCCAATCAGGCGAAGGCCGGCCACGTCCTGGAGCGCCGCCGTCCCATACGCGAGCAGGGCCGACTCGTGCGCGCCGATCGCGTCGAACCCCACCGACTCGACGAAGGCGACGGCCGCCCCGAGGCCGACCGCCCCCGCGATGTTCGGCGTGCCTGCCTCGAACTTGTAGGGCAGGTCGTTCCAGGTGCTCTTCTCGAACGTCACCGAGGCAATCATGTCGCCGCCGCCGAGAAACGGCGGCATGGCGTCGAGCATCGTCTCGCGGCCGTGGAGCACGCCGATGCCGGTCGGCCCGTAGAGCTTGTGGCCGGTGAACACATAGAAGTCCGCGCCGAGCGCCGAGACATCCACCGGCATGTGATACGCGGCCTGTGCGCCGTCGATGAGCACGCACGCGCCAGCGTCCTTCGCCGCCCGCACGATCTCGGCCACCGGGTTGACGGTGCCGAGGGCGTTCGAGAGCTGCACGGCCGCAACCATCTTCGTGCGGGGCGACAGCAGGCGCACGAACTCGTCCCAGACGAGGGCGCCCCGATCGTCGATCGGCGAGACGCGCAGGGTGGCGCCCGTGCGGGCGCAGAGCTGCTGCCACGGCACGATGTTCGAGTGGTGCTCCATCGCCGTGATGAGCACCTCGTCGCCCGGCCCGACGTTCGCGTCGCCCCAGGCGCGCGCCACCAGGTTGATGCTCTCGGTGGCATTGCGCGTGAACACGATCTCGCGCGTGGACGCGGCGCCGATGAACCGGCGCACCGACTCGCGCGCGCCCTCGTAAGCGGCCGTGGCGCGCTCGCTGAGCGCGTGCACGCCGCGGTGCACGTTGGCGTTGTCGGCCTCGTAGTACCGCCGCACCGCGTCGATCACCGCGCGCGGCTTCTGGGTAGTTGCCGCGTTGTCGAGGTAGACGAGCGGACGGCCATGCACGCGCTGGTCGAGTGCCGGGAAGCCGGCCCGGATGGCGGCCACGTCGAAAGGCGGGCGCGAGAGCGTGGTGGTGTCCATCGTCGTGATCCCCCGTAGGGCGGACTGAAGTTCAGGCCGCCCTACATGAGTTCCTTCAGCGAGAGCTTGCGCTCCAGTGCGTGCATCGCCTCCTCGCGCACCGCCGGCACGACAATCTCGTCGAGCACCTCGCGGGCGAACGCGTGGATCAGCAGGTTCCGCGCGTCGTGCGCTCCGATGCCGCGCGCGCGCAGGTAGAAGTAGGCGTCCTCGTCGAGCTGGCCGATCGCGGCGCCGTGCGTGCACTTGACGTCGTCAGCGAAGATCTCGAGCTGCGGCTTGGTGTTGATGCGCGCGTCGTCGGACAGGAGCAGCGCCTTGTTGGTCTGCTTCGCGTCGGTCTTCTGCGCGTCCTGCCGGACGATGATCTTGCCGTTGAACACGGCCTGCGCCCGGCCGGCCAGAATGCCCTTGTACACCTCGTGACTCGGGCAATGCGCCTTGGCGTGGTCGATGGTCGTGTGCGTGTCGACGAGCGCCTCGCCGTCGGCCACGTACAGGCCGTCGAGCGTGCACTCGGCCCCCTCGCCGTCGAGCGTCGAGACGATGTCGTTGCGCGTGATGCGGCCGCCGAGCGTGATGGCGCGCGAGTCGAACGTCGCGGCGCGTGACACGTGGATGGTCGTCGCGGCCAGGTGAAACACGGCATCCGACTCGCGCGAGACCTTCACGTGATGCGCGACGGCGCCGGGCGACATGCGGACGTCGACGACCGGAGCCGTGAAGGCGGCGCCCGTGCCCAGGCTGTCGTGGCTTTCGACCAGGCTCACCTGGGCCTGCTCGCCGACGCGCACGACGATCCGCGGCGCCACGAACACGGGCGCGCCGCCCGTCGTGACGATGCAGGCGACGAGGATGGGCTCGGCGACGACGGTCTTTGCGGCGACGCCGATACACACGCCGCCGTCGAAGAAGGCCGCGTTCAGGTCTGCGAACACCGTCGGCGGCTCGTCCGGAAACAGCTCGGCGACGTTGGCGAAGCCCGAGGCGACGACGTCGGCGAGCGACTGCACGAGGACGCCAGCCGGCAGCCGATCCAGCCTGGACAGCGCCGGCTCGAAGCGGCCGTTGACGATGACGATCTGGTGGGCGATCGCGCCGCCGAACAGGAACGGCTCGACGTCGGCCCGGCCTGGCGTCGCGGCCGGCCGCACGTAGTCGAGCGCGGCCACCGGGGCGACGTTCGTGAACCGCCAGTCTTCCTGGCGCGTCGTCGGAAATCCGCGGTCGATGAAGCGGGCGAAGGCCGCCTGCCGCGCCGCGGCGAGCTCGCCCGACCCGAACGCGGGATCGCCGGCGAAGGCCTCGAAGCCGCTGACGAAGCTTTCGTGACGCTCTGCAACCTGGCTCATGGCTATCCCCTGGCGCCGGCCAGGCCGGCGTCGATCCATCCGTAGCCCTTGGCCTCGAGCTCGAGCGCGAGGTCCTTCCCGCCGGACCGCACGATGCGCCCGTCGGTCAGGACGTGCACGACGTCTGGCACGATGTAGTTGAGCAGGCGCTGATAGTGCGTTACGACGAGCATGGCGCGGTCCGGACTGCGCAGCGCGTTGACACCGTCAGCCACGATCTTGAGCGCGTCGATGTCGAGTCCGGAGTCGGTCTCGTCAAGCACGCACAGGCGCGGCTCGAGCACCGCCATCTGGAAGATCTCGTTGCGCTTCTTCTCGCCGCCCGAGAAGCCCTCGTTCACGGCGCGATTGAGCATGGTCGGGTCCATCTGGAGCAGCTTCGCCTTGTCCTTGATGAGCTTCATGAACTCCACGGCGTCGAGCTCCGGCTGCCCGCGGTGCTTGCGCACGGCGTTGAGCGCGGCCTTCAGGAAGTAGCTGTTGTTGATGCCGGGAATCTCCACGGGGTACTGGAAGGCCATGAAGACCCCTTCACAGGCGCGCACCTCGGGCTCCATCTCGAGCAGGTCGTGACCGGCATACGTGACCGAGCCGCCGGTCACTTCGTAGCCGGGGTGACCGGCGAGCACGCGGGCCAGCGTGCTCTTGCCCGAGCCGTTCGGCCCCATGATGGCGTGCACCTCGCCCGCATTGACGGTGAGGTTGAGCCCCTTGAGTATGTCCTTGCCTTCCGCGCGCGCGCGAAGGTCTTTGATTTCGAGCAACATTGTCTGGTTCCTTCGATCGTCTAGAGGGCCGGGCCCGCTATCGCGAGCGGGGCCGGGCCCTATCCCACTGACCCTTCGAGGCTGATCGAGAGCAGCTTCTGCGCCTCGACCGCGAATTCCATTGGCAGTTCCCTGAACACTTCCTTGCAGAACCCGCTCACGATCATGTTCACGGCGTCCTCGGTCGAGATGCCACGCTGGCGGCAGTAGAAGAGCTGGTCTTCGCCGATCTTCGACGTGGACGCCTCGTGCTCGACCCGGGCCGACGTGTTGCGAATGTCGAGATACGGAAAGGTGTGCGCGCCGCACCGGTCGCCGATGAGCAGCGAGTCGCACTGCGAGTAGTTGCGCGCGCCTTTGGCGTTCTTGCCGATCTGCACCGCGCCCCGGTAGGTGTTCTGGCCGTGGCCGGCCGAGATGCCCTTCGAGACGATCGTGCTGCGGGTGTTCTTCCCGAGGTGGATCATCTTCGTGCCGGTATCGGCCTGCTGCCAGTTGTTCGTCGTCGCCACCGAGTAGAACTCGCCCACCGAGTTGTCGCCCTGCAGGATGCAGCTCGGGTACTTCCACGTGATGGCCGACCCGGTCTCCACCTGGGTCCAGGTGATCTTCGCGTTCGTCAACGCCTTGCCGCGCTTGGTGACGAAGTTGTAGATGCCGCCCTTGCCGTTCGCGTCGCCGGGGTACCAGTTCTGGATCGTCGAGTACTTGATGGTGGCCCCGTCGAGCGCGACGAGCTCGACGACGGCCGCGTGCAGCTGGTTCTCGTCGCGCATCGGGGCCGTGCAGCCCTCGAGGTAGCTCACGTGCGAGGCCTCGTCGGCCACGATGAGCGTCCGCTCGAACTGGCCGGTATTGCGCGCGTTGATGCGGAAGTAGGTCGACAGCTCCATTGGGCAGCGAACGCCCTTGGGCACGTAGACGAACGAGCCGTCGCTGAAAACCGCCGAATTGAGCGTGGCGTAGAAGTTGTCCGTGTACGGCACGACCGACCCGAGGTACTGCTTGACCAGGTCGGGATGGTGCTTCACGGCCTCCGAGAACGAGCAGAAGATGATGCCGAGCTCGGCCAGCTTCTCGCGGAAGGTGGTCGCCACCGACACGCTGTCGAAGACGGCGTCAACGGCCACGCCGGCCAGCAGCTTCTGCTCTTCGAGGGGAATGCCCAGCTTCTCGAACGTCCGGCGCACCTCCGGATCCACCTCGTCCAGGCTCTTGAGCTCGGGCTTCTTCTTCGGCGCTGAGTAGTAGCTGAGGGCCTGATAGTCGGTCGGCAGGATCTTCAGGTTGTGCCAGGTGGGCTCGGTCATCGAGAGCCAGGCGCGGTACGCCTTCAAACGGAACTCGAGCAGCCACTCGGGCTCGCCCTTGATCGCCGACAGGCGCCGAACGACGTCCTCGTTGAGGCCCGGTTCGAAGGTATCGGCCTCGACGTCGGTCTCGAAGCCGTACTTGTACTCGCGCTGCGCCAGCTGTTCGATGGTTTCAGGAGTCGTTGCCATAGCGTCTCTCTTCGGGCTCTGGGCTCTGGGCTCTGGGCTCTAGACTGAGAACGACACGCCGCACCCGCAGGTGCTCTTGGCGCGCGGGTTCTCGAATATGAATCCTCTGCTCATCAGGCTCGTGTCGTAGTCGAGCGTGGTGCCGTCCAGGATGCGGTGGCTGCGTGGATCCACCCAGATCCGCACGCCGCTCGGGCCGTCGAAGACGAGATCGTTCTCGCGCGGCTCTGGCTCCCAGGCGAAGACGTACTCGAACCCCGAGCAGCCTCCCGCCTTCACGCCGACCCGCAGGCCCTTCGCATCGGTGTACTGCTTCTCGAGCAGTTTCTGAATCTGCCCGGCTGCGTTCTCGGTCACGCTGATCATCGCTACTTCCTCACCACGGCGATCGGCACGACAGCAGCCTGCTCGTAGTCCTCGGCGAGCTCAGCCACCGACGACGCCGAAAGCTCCGTGACGATGCGATCCTTGATGCGCCACAGCGGATCGCGGATGTTGCACTTCTCGTACTGGTCGCAGCTGTGGTCGTCTTCAGAACACGCCGTTACGGTAAACGGCCCATCAATCGTCTGAATGACTTCCGCAATCGAAATCCGTTCGGCCCGGCGCGCCAGCCCGTAGCCGCCCCGAATGCCCTGGTGCGACTCGAGCAGGCCGGCCCGCACGAGCCGCTGCAGGACCTTGGCCAGTAGCTCCGCCGGGATGTGGTACGCCTCGGCCACTTCCCGGGCCGACACGGCCCCGCGATCCGCGTGCGCGGCCAGATACCGCATCGCGAGCAGGGCATAATCGGCTTTCTTCGAGAGTCTCAGCATCGGGTGCTCACCTAAGTCCGACCGAACCGGTCCATTTTATCGAGAGGGCATCGCCAGAAGCAAGACCTGATCAGTCCGGCTTCAAAAAACAGCCCAGAACGCCGGGCCATTGCCGTCTTCGATGCCCTGGAGACCGAGAACTTCTCTATTCGCCCGGACCCACCTCGGGCCCGGCCTCGAGCCAGGCCAGGATGCCGCCGGCCAGGTTGTGGGCGTCGAGTCCCTTCGTCCTCAGCATCGCCACGGCCCGTGCGCTTCGCACGCCAGACCGGCAGTGGACGACGACCGGCCGGTCGGCCGGCAGGCGCTCGACGGCGTGAGGCAGGGTGGCCAGTGGTATGAGCTCCGCCCCGGCGATGCTTGCGACGGCGTACTCGGCCGTCTCGCGCACGTCGATGAGCACGTGCGCTCGCCCCTCACGACGCCAGGCGCGCAACTGGTCCACCGTCATCTCACCCTCCGCGTCGGACGCCGGCCCGCACACCGCCTCGTAGGCGACGACCTCCCGAATGGTCGCGCGGTCGGAGCACACCGGGCAGTCCGGATCGCGCGGCACCGTAATCGTGCGCATCCTCATCGCGAGCGCGTCGTAGAGGAGCAGCCGCCCGACTAGTGGCTCACCGATGCCCGTGATGATCTTGATCGCCTCGGTCGCCTGAACCGTGCCGATGAACCCCGGCAGCACGCCGAGAACACCTGCCTCGGCACAGTTCTGGATGAGCCCCGCGGGCGGCGGTTCGGGGTGGAGGCAGCGGTAACACGGACCGCCTGGTGCCGCGAACACCGCCGCCTGGCCTTCGAATCGCGACACGCTGCCGTAGACGTTCGGCGTGCGCGTCATCACGCACGCGTCGTTCACGAGGTACCGGCTCGGAAAATTGTCGGTGCCATCGACGACGACGTCGAACCGGTCGACGAGCGCTCTTGCGTTCCCGGTCGCGAACGGCTCGTCGATGCGCTCGATGGCGACGAGCGGATTGACGTCGCGGAGGCGGGCTTCGGCGGCCTCGAGCTTCGGCCGGCCCACGTCGCTCGTGCCATAGAGAATCTGCCGCTGCAGGTTCGTCTCGTCGACGGCGTCGAAATCGACGAGCCCGATTGTGCCGACGCCGGCGGCCGCCAGGTAGAGCGCGGCGGGCGATCCGAGCCCGCCCACGCCGACGAGGAGCACGCGCGCGCCCTTGAGCTTCGCCTGCCCCGCTTCCCCGAACTCGGGCAGGAGCAGCTGGCGCGAGTACCTCCGCAGTTCGGCTTCGGTCAGCAACACCGCACCATTGTAGAACCTGGCGATCGTGAATCTGGGATCTGGGATCTGGGATCTGGGATCTGGGATCCGGGGGATCCGTACGCGTGACCTGTCCTGTCACGGAGGGGCGTACAATCAGCCGCATGACTTCGCCGCTCTGGTTCCTGCTCGTCGGGGCCATTCTGGGAGGGGCTGTCGTGGCCGTCGTCATGGTGTTGCGGCAGGCCAGGCTCGGGGCTGACCGTGCGCGGCTTTCGACCGAGCTCGACGCGGCTCGGCGCGCCGCGGAGGAACGCGAGGCGCGGCTCTCGGCCGATCTTGCGGCCGCGCGCCGCGCCACCGACGAGCAGAAGGCGCTGCTCGCCAGCTCGCAGGCGCAGCTGCGGGAGGCGTTCGCCTCGCTCTCGAAGGACGCGCTCAAGGAAAACCGGGTCGAGTTCCTCCAGAACGCCGATGCCGTCCTCAAGCCGGTCAGGGACACGCTCGACCGCGTGGAGCGGCAACTGGCCGAGGTCGACAAGAACCGGGAAGGGTCGTTCCGTGCCGTGACGTCGCAGTTGCACGTGCTGTCGCAGGCGCAGGAACAGCTGCGCACCGCTGCCGAAGGCCTCACGCGCTCGCTCCGTTCGCCGAACGTGCGCGGTAAGTGGGGTGAGATTCAACTCAAGCGGATCGTCGAGCTTGCCGGCATGCTCGAACAGTGCGACTTCATCGAGAAGGAGTCGACGACGGGCGGCGACGGCCAGCGGCTCACGCCGGATCTTGTCGTGAAGCTGCCCGGCGGCACGAGCATCGTGATCGACTCGAAGGTGCCGATCGACGCCTACCTCGCGGCGTCGAATGCCACCTCGGACGCCGAGCGGGAAGCCCGCCTATCGGATCACGCCCGCCAGGTCCGCGATCACATCCGCGCGCTCGGCGGCAAGGAATACTGGAAGCAGTTCGAGCCGTCGCCCGAGTTCGTCGTGATGTTCCTCCCGCTCGAGCCGCTGCTCGCCGCGGCGTTCGAACAGGACGGCTCGCTGCTCGAGCAGGCGGCCGGACTGCGCGTCATTCCGGCCACGCCGATGACGCTGCTCGCCCTGCTCCGCGCCGTCGCCTACGGATGGCAACAGGAACAGCTCGCGAGAAACGCCGAGGAAATCCGGCTGATCGGCCGCGATCTCTACGAGCGCCTCGCGACGATGGTTGAACATCTCGAAGGCGTCGGCCGCAACATCAAGCAGGCCGCCGACAGCTACGACAGGTTCGTCGGGTCGCTCGAGCAGAAGGTGGTGCCTGGCGCGCGGCGGTTCAAGGAGCTTGGCGTGAGCTCGAGCAAGGACCTGGAGTTGCCCGAACCGCTCAACTTGTCCGTGCGCCGCGTGCAGAAGCCGGAACTGACACGCCTGCCCGACGAAGACCTGCTCGAGCCGGGATCTGCCATGCCTCTTCTCGCTCACGAGGACGACTGACCCTCCGGGAGGTGCTCGATGAGGCGGCTCACAACCACCGGCGCACTCCTCTTCGTCCTCGTCGCCGTCAGCGGCGGAACCCCGCTTGCGCCAGCACCACAGACCCGGGTGCCGGGCACGCGGTTGCCGGTGGCGATTCCCGGTGACAACCCCCAGACGGCCGCCAAGGTGGCGCTCGGCGCGCAGCTCTTCTTCGATCCACGCCTCTCGCTCGACAACACGATCAGTTGCGCCACCTGCCATCGTCCCGACATGGCGTGGGCCAATCACGACCGGACGGACACGGGCATCGGTGGGCGCGTGGGCTCCCGGAACTCAGGCACCATCCTGGATGCGGCGTACATGAAGGTGCAATTCTGGGACGGCCGGGCCGGCTCGCTCGAAGAGCAGGCCCTCGGCCCCATTCACAATCCGATCGAGATGGGTGACACGCTCGACAACGTCGTCCGGAAGCTCTCGGCAATCGAGGAGTACCGCGAGCAGTTCCAGGCCGTGTTCGCGACGGGCGTCACCACCGACGGCATCGCGAAGGCGATTGCCGCTTTCGAGCGCACGGTCATCACCGGCCCGTCCGCCTACGACCGGTTCCTCGGGGGCGATCGGTCCGCGCTTTCAGCGAGCGCGGCGCGCGGGCTCGCCATCTTCGAGGGCAAAGGCCGGTGCTGGCTCTGCCACAGCGGGCCCATGCTCTCGAACCAGTCGTTCCACAACATCGGCGTGGGAATGAGGGCGGCCAGTCCCGACGTGGGCCGCGAAGCCGTGACGGGCCGGCCGGAGGACCGGGGCCGATTCAAGACGCCAACGCTCCGGAACGTCGCGCTGACATGGCCGTATCTGCACGACGGCTCGGCCGAAACGCTCGACGAGGTCATCGAGTTTTACGATGACGGAGGGATCCTCAATCCCAACCTGGATCCCCGGATCATGAAGCTGCATCTCACGGAGACCGAGCGACACGATCTCCGGGCGTTTCTCGAGTCCCTGACGGGCACTCTGCCCCGCATCGACACGCCGCGGCTGCCGGGCATCACTCGGTAACGGATCCGGCCTACTTGATCTGCACGGTGAGCGTCACCTGCGCCGAGATCTGCACCTGACCGGGGCTGATCGGTGTCTCGGCGGGTGGGGCGGCAGCCATCCTCATCTCGGCCCCGTAGGAGGGCCTGAACTGGGCCTGCTCGTCGATGCGCACGATGGGACCGAGCGTCATGCGGGCGCCGTCGGCGATGGCGCGCGCGCGCCAGATGGCGTCTTCAACCGCGCGGCGCAGCGCGTCGCGCTCGACGGTCGCGCGGTCGGCGAGGTCGAAGCGGAGGCCGGCCATCGACGTGGCGCCACTCGCACCGGCCGCGTCGATCACCGCGCCCAGACGACCGAGGTCCAGAACCCGCACTTCGACCTGGTTGCGGGCGATGTACCCGATCACGCGGGAGCGTCCGCCGGACCGATCCATGTCGGGCTGCACCGAATAGCCCGTCGTGCGCACGTCGGCGCGATCGATGCCCGCAGCGGCGAGGGCCGCCTGAACGGCCGACATGGCTTCGGCTGCCGCCCGCTGGGCGGTGCCGGGCTCGGCGCCGCGTGATTCGGCCGCGATCGACACCCAGGCGACGTCTGGCGCCATCTCGATCTCGGCCTGCCCGGTGGTCACGATGACGGGCGGTCCCGGCGGAGTCTGGGCGAGCGCGGCGGGCGCGGCAAGCACGATGAGGGTGAGGGTGGTGACAAGTCGTGACATCGGTTCTTCTCCCCGGGCTACACTCTACGCCGATCTTGTCAGGTATCGGACGCTCGTGACACTCAATCTTCTGCTCGTCGGATTCGGCCACGTCGGCCGCCGATTCGCTCGTCTCCTCGGCGAATGCGCCCCGGCTCTCGACGCGCTCGGCGTGACGCCGCGCATCATCGGCATCGCGACGGCCCGGCACGGGTTCGCCTTCGACGCCGGCGGGGTCGACGCAGTGGCCGCGGCGCTCCGTCTGGAACACGGCGGCATCCTCTCGGACCAACGCGCGGCGCCGGTGGAACTGGTTGCCAGGCTCGCGGCAAGCCCCGGCGGCGCTCCCGTGATGATCGAGACTACACCGCTCGACGTCGAGACCGCCGAGCCGGCACTCACTCACGTGCGGACGGCTCTCGCCCGTCGCATCCACGTGATCACGGCCAACAAGGGACCGGTGGCCTTCGCCTACGCCGACCTCGAGAGAGCTGCGGCCAACGCGGGCGTGTCGTTCCTGTTCGAAGGCGCGGTGATGGACGGCATTCCCATCTTCAATCTGGTGCGCGAGAGTCTGCCGGCGTGCCGAATCGCGGGATTCCGGGGTGTCGTCAACAGCACCACCAACTACATCCTGACCGCGCTCGAGGCCGGCGAGCCCTTCGATTCGGCGCTCCGCCGCATGCAGGCTGCCGGCGTGGCCGAAGCCGATCCATCGCTCGACGTCGACGGATGGGACGCGGCGGCGAAAGCGGCGGCGATGGCCAACGTCTGGCTCGACGCTCGAATGACGCCAAGGGACGTGACGCGTGAAGGCCTCGGACCGGCAACGGCAGAGCGCGCGCGGGCCGCGCGCGCCGGCGGGCGACGCCTCAAGCTCGTGGCATCCGGCCGGGCCGCCGACCCGCGAGCCGACGTCCGCGTGACCCTGGAGGAGCTTCCGCTCGACGATCCGCTCGCCGGTCTCGACGGACAGGCCAACGCCCTCGAAATCGACACGTGGCCGGCTGGCCGGATCGTGATCACGCAGCGGGACGGTGGCCTCGAGAAGACCGCCTACGCGCTCGTGAGCGATCTCGTCACGCTCGCGCGCCGCCTCGGGGCACGCGCGTGACCTCGTCGGCCGCGCCGCCGCTCGCCGGGCTCACGATCCTCGACCTCTCGCGCGTCCTCTCGGGCCCGTACTGCACGATGCTCGCCGCCGACATGGGCGCCCGCGTGATCAAGATCGAACACCCCGACCGCGGCGACGACACCCGGGCCTGGGGACCACCCTTCCAGGATGGCGAGAGCACGTACTACCTGAGCGTCAACCGGAACAAGGAGAGCGTGGCGCTCGACTTCAAGCAGCCCGAAGGCCGGCAGATCCTCGACGATCTAATCAAACAGGCCGACGTCGTCGTCGAGAACTTCCGGCCCGGGACGCTCGAACGGATCGGCGTCGACTACCGGACGCTCGCCGAGAGGCAGCCGTCGCTCATCATGGTGTCGATCTCCGGATTCGGCCAGACGGGCCCGCGCCGGCTCGAAGGCGGGTACGACGCGATCGCACAAGCCGAAGGCGGCCTGATGAGCGTCACCGGCGACCCGAACGGCCCGGCCGTGCGGCTCGGTGTGGCCATCGCAGACATTGCCGCCGGCATGTTCGCGTTCCAGGGCATGCTGCTCGCGCTCATCGCAAAAGGATCGTCCGGTCGGGGACAGCACGTGGATGTCAGCCTGCTCGACTCGGTGGCGGCCCTGCTCACCTACCAGGCGAGCCGCTTCCTCTTCACGGGCGAGTCGCCCGCGCGCGCCGGCAACCGGCACCTGACGATTGCGCCCTACGACACGTTCGATGCCGCCGACGGCGTGCTGGTGCTCGCCGTCGGCAACGACCAGCAGTGGCGCCGCTTCTCGGACGCGCTCGGGCTCGAGGACCTCTCCACCGACACCAGGTTCCAGACGAACGCCCTGCGCGTGGCCAACTACGACGCACTCCAGCCCAGACTGGCGTCGGCGATCCGGGCGTGGAAACTCGACGCGCTCATCTCCACGCTCCGGCGCGCCGGTGTGCCTTCGGGAGCGGTGCGGTCGGTCGCCGAGGCGCTGGCCGATCCGCAGATCATCGCGAGGTCAATGGTCGAGACCATCGACCACCCGGCGCTGGGTCCGCTCAGGATGCTTGGCATCCCGACAAAGCTCTCAGCGACTCCCGGAGCGATTCGGCATCATCCGCCGCGGCTCGGCGAGCACACTGCGCGGGTCCTTGCCACAGACCTGGGGCTGGACTCGGCACGAATCGAGGAACTCGCCTCGCGCGGCGTCGTGAAGATCCAGCGAGACTAGTCAGGCCCTGACGACGAGCTTCGGCACTTCGGTGACGAGAAAACCTGCGAGATCGTCCTCGCCGATCTCGCCCACCGGCTTGCCGGCCGCCACGGCACGTTCCTCGAGCATTTGACGTCCCCGGCCCTGGCTCACGCTCAGCCGGCCGACGACCTCCGGCAGGGGCCCGGACAGGTCCAGGACGAGCTCGAGGAAAGTACCCGGTGACGCGTCCGACACGAGCTTCACGCTGCCAGCGGGTGTTTCCACCGAGAACAGCTGGCGTTCGGCCTTGAGCACGCTGCCGGCCTGGCGGAACAACGGCACGGCCACATTCGAGAGAAACGTCTCCCACTGCCGCTCGGCTTCACTGCGGGCCTCGCGCTTGACCGAGGCATTGCGACGGGCATCGTCGAGCGCGTGAAGGATGCGTTTGCGCAGTTCGGAAACGTCCATGGCGAGGCCATCCTACTACGGGCAGCCGTCACACGTGGGCCGCGAGCCGCGGCCCGTTACAATGGTCCGTGCTTCCGACACAGACCGTTGAGAACTACCTGAAGACGATCTACCTGGCCGAGTCCGGCCGGGCCACGTCGGAAGGTCTCGTGCCGATGGGACAGCTGGCGGCTGCGCTCGGCGTCGTGCCAGGCACCGCCACGACGATGGTCAAGGCGCTCTCCGAGTCGGGCCTCGTGCACTACGAGCCCTACTCGGGTGTTCGTCTGACGCCGGCCGGCGAGAAGCTCGCCAGTCTCGTCCTGCGGCGTCACCGGCTGATCGAGCTCTTTCTCGTCCGCGTGCTCGGCATGAACTGGTCCGAGGTCCACGACGAAGCCGAACAGCTCGAGCATGCCGTGTCGGAACGTCTCATCGATCGCATCGACGAAATGCTCGGGCGGCCGACCGTCGATCCGCACGGCGATCCCATCCCGAGCCCCGAAGGGACAGTTCCGGATCTCGATGACGTCGACCTGCTCACGGCGCCCGTCGACACGCCGCTCCAGGTGACGCGCGTCATCGACCAGGATCCGGATTTCCTGCGCTTCGTCGAGCGACACGACCTGGTGCCGGGCAAGCGCCTGACGATCTCCGAACGGGATCCGGCCGCTGACGCCGTCCGGGTGACGTCCGACGACGGGCGGGACACCGCGATCGGCGTGCGGGCGGCGTCAAAAGTCCTTGTCGCAATCAGAATGGAGGCACAACCGTGAGCCGTGACATGTTGCGGACATACGCCTGGACCGCTGTGCTCGCGCTCGCCGGCCCGGCGCCGGCGCTCGCGCAGGGCGGCGACGTGACGTTCTTCGGCGGGTACACCTACCCGACCTACGAGCAGACGTTCCGGACCTCGCTGCCGAGCCTCCCAGGCCTGCCGGGAGTGGAACTGACGCCCGACGGCGATTTCACGCTGAAGGCCAGTGGAGGTCCGGTCTTCGGTGTGGCGGCGGCCTTCGAGCTCGGTGGGTTCTTCGCCATCGAAGGCCGATACGACTCGTCACGTATCGACCTCGAGTCGGGCGGCGTGCGATACACGCTGGACGCCGGCAGCGTGACGGGCTCGATTTCCCTCGCCGCAGGGCCGATCAACGTCGACCGGCTGAACATGCTGTCCCTGAACCTGCGCCTGCGAACGCCTGGCACCGTGACCTTCTATGTGTCGGGCGGCCTGAGCTACCTGCCGACGTTCGCAGTGAACGGGACGATTCCCCTCGAGGTCGACATCAGCGGCATCAACATCCCTCCCGTCGAGGTGCCGGTCCGGCTCGAGGTCTCGGCTACCGAGTCGTCGTACCGATTCGGCGCCAATGGCGGCGCGGGCATCAGGTTTCCCATTGCCCCGCGCGTCTCGCTCCTCGTCGAGGGACGCGTGTTCTACTTCAAGGACTACGAGCTCACGGCCGACGTGCCCGACGTGCCCGGCGTGCCGGAGCTCGACAAGATCGGCCTGATCCAGTTCTCGCCCGTCGTCGTCAACGCCATCGGCGGCATTGCCATCAGGTTCTGATGCGAGGTATCTCGATGAATCGTGTGACGACTGGTGTACTCGCCGGCCTGCTGAGCTGCGCGATCCCGACGGTGGCGGCCTCGCAGGTCACCGCCATTCGCGCCGGACGCGTCGTCGACCCGGATACGGGTACGGCTGCCGTCAATCAGGTCATTCTGGTGGAGAACGGGCGAATCACGGCACTGGGGCCGGCGGTGGAGATTCCGCCCGGAACGCCGGTCATCGACCTCTCCCGAGAGACCCTTTCGCCCGGCCTCGTCGACGCGCACGCCCACCTCTGCATGGCCGTCGAGGCGCGGCGCGATGCCGGCAGCTACTACTACACGACGCTCAACGACCCGGACGCGTACCGGGCCGTGCAGGGCGCGGCCAACGCACGCGCCATGCTCGAAGCCGGTTTCACCACGGTCCGCGACATCGGCAACGAAGGGCGCTACGCCTGCGTCCAGGTGGCCCGGGCCATCCGCCGCGGCATGATTCCGGGCCCGACGCTCATCACCGCGGGCCGCATCATCGCGCCCTACGGCGGCCAGTTCCACCTGCAACCCGACAAACCGGCGCTCGCGGAACCGGAGTACTTCTTTGCCGATACGCGCGACGAAATGGTCAAGGCGATCCGCGAGAACATCCACTACGGCGCAACGGTCATCAAGATCGTCGTCGACGACCAGCAGTACATCTACTCAGCCGATGACATCCGGTTCATGAAGGACGAGGCGCACCGCGCCGGGTTGAAGCTCGCGGCGCATGCGTGGACGAGCGCCGGCGCGCGCCATGCCGCCGAAGCCGGCGTCGACTCGATCGAACACGGATTCGACATGCCCGACGACGTGCTGGCACTCGCGAAGCAGAACGGCGTGGCGCTCGTCGGCACGGAGTACCTGGGCCTCGTGGACTCGGAGTCGGCCCACCGGCAGTGGGCGGACCGATTGACGCGCGCCCACCGCATGGGCGTGACGCTCGTGTACGGCACTGACGTCATCGACGAGATTCCGGATCGGACGCGCGGCGAGGAATCGCTGCGTGGCATCGACGTCTGGATCGAAGCCGGGGTGCCGGCGCCGGCCATCCTGAAAGCCATGACGACCGAGGCCACCCGCCTGCTGGGACTCGACGGGTCGCGCGGCTCGCTCAAGCCCGGGATGGCCGCAGATCTGATTGCCACACCCGGGAACCCGCTCGAGGACATCGAGACGCTCAAGGCCGTCACGTTCGTAATGAAGG
Organism: uncultured Acidobacteriota bacterium; assembly: GCA_963752045.1. Lineage (GTDB taxonomy): Bacteria > Acidobacteriota > Vicinamibacteria > Vicinamibacterales > SCN-69-37 > DATKDF01. The sequence continues at coordinate 90,352 of CAVVWN010000014.1, forward strand.
ACGGACGGGTCGTCAGACAGGGCCCGCCGTCAGGCGTTCGATGAGGTCCTTGACCAGGGACTGACGAAGGCATATTCTGATGGAGTATTTTGAGTAGTCAAAATAATAATTTTGAATCTAATAATCGCGTGATTCAGTGGATATTCTGACGATCCTCCTTCTGGCTCTGCTTGCCGGCCTCGCCTGGTGGTGGCATCGGCGTCAGGGTCGATACCGGCACCGGCACCAGCTCGAAGACGCCCTCAAGCACATGTTCGAGCAGGAGTACCGCGGCCGGCATGCCTCGCTCTCGTCGCTCGGCGGCGCCCTCCACATCGGAAGCGGACCAGTTGTCCGACTCGCCGGCCGGATGCAGGCGCAGGGACTGGTGAACGCGGCTGGCCAGGAGTTTCATCTCACCCCGGAAGGTGAGCGTCTGGCGCTTCAGGTGGTGCGGGCGCACCGACTGGTGGAACGCTATCTGGCTGACGAAGCGCGACTGCCGCTCTCCCGTGTTCACGCGCTGGCCGAACGGCGCGAGCACGAGCTCTCGCCGGCTGAGGCCGACCGGCTGGCCGCCTCGCTCGGCCACCCGGCTTTCGACCCACACGGCGATCCGATTCCGACGAGCGAGGGCACGCTGCCGCCGGCCGCGGGTACGCCGGCCACGTCGTGGCCGGCCGAGACGCTCGGCCGCGTCGTGCACCTCGAAGACGAGCCGGAGATCTCCTTCGCGCAGATCGTGGCGCAGGGCCTGCGCGTCGGCCAGATCCTGCGCATTATCGAGTCGACACCGGAACGGATGGTGCTCTCCGATGGCCAGAGCGAGTACACGCTGGCACCGGTCGTCGCGGCCAATGTCTTCCTGGGACCCGCCCCGGCAGCCGCGCGCGACTCGGACGTGATTCGCCTCAGCGACCTCGAACAGGGCCGGACGGCCCACGTGATTGGCCTCGACGACGCCTGCCAGGGCTTCAGCCGGCGCCGGCTGATGGATCTCGGGTTCACCGAAGAGGCGCGCATCCGGCCGTCGCTCACGACCTTTGCCGGGGATCCGCGCGCCTACGAGGTGCGCGGAACGGTGATTGCGCTGCGGCGCGATCAGGCGTCGCAGATTCTGGTCCGGCCGGACGCACGGCGGGAGGCGGCGTCATGAGCGCGGCCAACTGCGACAGCTGCGCCGCCCATGCCGAGCTGGCGCGGATGGGAGTCAAGCTCGACCGGTTCGACCGCGTGGTGGCACTCGCCGGCAATCCGAACACGGGCAAGTCGACGCTTTTCAACGCGCTCACCGGCCTGCGTCAGCACACCGGCAACTGGCCCGGCAAGACCGTGAGCCGCGCCGAGGGCGGGTTCGAGTTCAACGCGGTCAAGTACAAGCTCGTGGACCTGCCCGGCACGTACTCGCTGCTCTCGGCCTCGCACGACGAAGAGGTCGCGCGCGACTTCCTGCTGTTCGGCCGTCCGGACGCGACGATCGTCGTCACCGACGCCACCGCGCTCGAGCGCAACCTCAATCTCGTGCTGCAGGTGCTCGAGATCACCGATCGGGTCATCGTGGCCGTGAACCTCATGGACGAAGCCCGGCGCAAGGGCATCGATGTCGACGTCCGCAGCCTTTCACGTGACCTCGGCGTCCCGGCTGTCGGCATCGTCGCGCGCACCGGCGAGGGCATCCGCGCGCTCCTCGAAGCCGTCGATGGCCTCACGTCCGGCGCCATCTCGACGTCACCGCTGCGGGTTCGAGGCACGCCGGAGTTTCAGCATGCCGTGGCCGAGCTTGTTCCGCTCATCGAGCAGGCTGCGCCGGGCGTGCCGAACGCACGGTGGATTGCCATTCGCCTGCTCGACGGCGACGCCCAGGTGGAAGAGGCGCTCACGAGCGGCCGGCTCGCCGATCTCGTCACGGATCAGACGCGCCGGGTGGATACGTTCAGCCGGAAGATCGCCCTCGAGGGCGCTCAGTGACGGGCCCGACCACGGCCGCCGACGTCATTCGTCGCGCCGCCGGCCTTCGGGAGCAGCTCCACGCGAGTTTCCGCGACGAGACGGTGCGGTCCATCTATGCGGAAGCCGCGCGCGTGGCCAACCGTGCCGCTCGCGAATCGGCGAGCCGGCGCCTGGACTTCGATCAGCGCATCGATCGGCTCGTGACCTCGCCCGTCTTCGGCCTGCCGATCATGGCGCTGCTTCTGGCCACGGTCTTCTGGCTCACGATCGCGGGCGCAAACGTGCCGTCGGCCATGCTCGCCACGGGGTTCTTCTGGATCGAGGACCAGGCGGCGGGCCTCTTCGACGCGGCCGGCATGCCCTGGTGGGTGACCGGATTCATCTGGCATGGCGTCTTCCGCGGGCTCGGCTGGGTCGTGAGCGTCATGCTGCCGCCGATGGCCATCTTCTTCCCGCTCTTCACGATGCTCGAGGACCTCGGCTACCTGCCGCGCGTGGCCTTCAACCTCGACTTCCTGTTCCGCAAGGCCGGTGCGCACGGCAAGCAGGCGCTGACGATGGCCATGGGCTTCGGGTGTAACGCAGCCGGCGTGATTGCCACCCGCGTCATCGACTCGCCGCGCGAGCGCATCATCGCCATCCTCACCAACAACTTCGTGCCCTGCAACGGCCGGTTCCCGACGTTGATCATGCTGGCCACGATTTTCGTCGGCGCCCAGTTTTCCGGACCGTTCGTGTCGATAGCCGCGGCAGGCGCCGTGGTCGGCATCGTCCTCATCGGCGTGATCTTCACGCTCGTCGTCTCATGGGGCCTGTCACGAACGATTCTCAAGGGCGAAGCCTCGGCGTTCACGCTGGAGCTGCCGCCGTATCGCCGGCCGGGCGTGCTGCGGATTCTCTACACGTCGCTCATCGACCGGACGCTGTTCGTGCTGTGGCGCGCCTGCCTCACGGCCGCGCCGGCAGGCGCCGTGATCTGGATTCTGGCCAACGTCGACGTCGGCGGCGTCAGCCTGGCGCAGCACACGGCCAACGGCCTCAACCCGCTCGGACAGGCCATCGGCCTCGACGGCGTCATCCTGCTGGCCTACATCATCGCCATCCCCGCCAACGAGATCGTCGTGCCGACCATGCTGATGGTCTACATGGGGACCGGCGAGATGAGTGAGATGAACTCGTTCGACGACATCAGGCGACTCCTCGTCGAGCAGAATGGCTGGACGCTGCTCACGGCCGTGAACCTCATGCTGTTCTCGCTGCTGCACAATCCGTGCGCGACGACGATCATCACGATCTACAAGGAGACGCTCAGCAAACGCTGGGCGACCATCGGCGCCCTCATGCCGCTCGCGATCGCGTTCGTCGTCACGTTCGTGGTGGCGGTGGTGTGGCGGAGCTTTACGTGAATTCGCGAATTAGTGAATTAGAGAATTAGAGAATTGGCGCTCACTTCATCCGCTCATTCACCCACTCCATTCACTCCATTCACTCCATTCACTTCATTCGCTTCATTCGCTTCATTCGCTAATTCGGTAATTTGAATTGCCCCCGCCGTCCTGTCGGTATTCCGCGAACGACGTGGGGGTCTCCCAGATCCGGACGGCGACGACGGGCAAACCTGCCTCTCTCGCCTTGTCGTACACGAGCTTCGCGATCCGCTCGACGGTGGGATTGCTCTCGAGCTTGTAGACGGGCTCGCCCAGGGCCTCGAGCGGCGCGACGAGCGGGTCGTCGTGGCGCAGGATCATCTTGTGATCCAGCTCCCGGTCGATCCACCCCTTCACGATGCGCTTGATGTCGGAAAAGTCCGCCACCATGTTGCGGTTGTCGAGCTTGTCCGTCCGGACGTCCACCTCGACGACCGCGTTGTGCCCGTGCGGGTGCTTGCAGATGCCGTCGTAGTCGAGCAGGCGATGGCCGTAACAGAAATCGATGCGTTTGGTGACGAGATACATGGTCGGTCTACACTTGGCGAACATTATGCCCCGGAACCACGATCTCGACGGGCGCCGGGCGGCCGTGCTGTTCTCGGGCGGTCTCGACAGCGCCGTGCTCGTCGCGCTCGAGCGTGAATCGCACGACGAGGTGTGGCCCATCCACGTGCGCGCCGGGCTGGCGTGGGAGGACGCCGAGGCGAACGCCATCGCCGATCTGCTGGGCCGTCCGCCGTTCCGCGATCGCGTCCATCCCGTGCGGACGCTGACGGTGGACATGCGCGACGTCTACCCGGACAGTCACTGGGCCGTTGCCGGCCGGCCGCCGGCCTACGACACGCCCGACGAAGACGTCTACCTCGAAGGCCGCAACCTCGTGCTCATCGCCAAGGCCTCGGTCGTCTGCGCCCGGCTCGGCGTCGGCCGCCTGGCGCTCGGGCCGCTCGCCGGCAATCCGTTCCCGGACGCCACCCCCGAGTTCTTCGAACGCATGGCGCAGGCGGCCTCGCTCGGCCTGAACTACGCCATCGACGTCGTGGCGCCGCTCTCGACGTACAACAAGGCGCAGGTCGTCACGCTCGGGCTGAAGCTCGGCGTGCCGCTCGACCGGACGTTGTCGTGCATGAACCCGGGGGACGGCCGGCATTGCGGTCAGTGCAGCAAGTGCCGGGAAAGGATCGACGCCTTCCGCGAGGCCGGCGCCGAAGACGGCGCTTCCTACGTCGCGACCTGGAAGGGCTGACCGACCTTCCACCGGCCGCCGGACCTCGGCTCGGGCCGGTCAGTACCTGAGCAGCCGGATCGTGCCGTCGCCGGTTCGAATGACGAGCCGATGGCCGCCCTGACCAAGCCTGCCGCGCAGCGTGCGCTGTTCGCGTGTCCCGCCGACCGAGCTCACCAGCGTGAGCTCGTTGCGCACGCGACTGTCCGAACCCGGCTCCGCTTCAATCTCGCCATTGAAGTCGTCCGGAAGCTCGAGCGAGATCGACCCGTCCGACGTCGTGATCATCCAGTCATCGGACATGACGGCGCCGTCGCGGACGCGCACGACGACCGAGCCGTCGCCCGAGCGCACGCGGAGTGAATCGGGAGTGCCGGAAATCCGCACGGAGCCGTCACCGGTCCGGGCCTCGACCCGCCCGGCGACGTCCTCCATCTGAATGGTGCCGTCGCCAGACTCGGCAAGGACCTCTCCAGCCGTCTCGGTCGTCCGAATCGAGCCGTCGGCGGTCCGCAGCTCCAGACGCCCGTCGAGCCGCTCGGCCACGATGGACCCGTCGCCCGTTCGCACTACGAGGCGAATGGAACGAGGGACGGTCGCCACCATCCTCGCGCTTGGCGACGTGAACCGGCCGATGCCCACGAACGACGTGCTGCCACCCGGACGCCTGGCCTCCACCTGCAGCCGGTCTCCGGACTGCTCGGCCAGCACCTCGATCTTCGCCACCGCTTCCGGATCCTGGCCGCGCTTCTCGATTTCGACGAGCACCTCGGCCCGGTCCCACGATCGGACTTCGACGGCGCCATCGAACGTGTAGAGCGAGAGCTCCGGCGTGCCAGTCACCTGGAACCGCTTCTCCTCGCGCTCGATGTGCCCTTCGTGATCGATGGCGATGGTGCAGGCGCCGCCGAGGAGGGCGAAGGCGGAGAGACCGCTGGCAACGGCAAGGCGCGTGGTCATGTTCGTCATGACGGGTACCGGACACAGACGGTTCCCCGTCGGCATCTCACGCCTCCCATCGCTCGCCGCCAATCCAGGTGCCAACCACCTCGAGATTGCGGTCGAGCACCACGAAGTCGGCGGTTGCCCCCGGCGCGATGGCCCCAAAGCCAACGAGGCCCATCTGCCGCGCCGGCGTCGTGGAGCACATCTGGGCGGCCCCGGTAAGGTCGATCCCACAGGCGGTTACGAGCCAGCTGAACACCCGGTCCATCGTGGCCACGCTCCCCGCCATCGTTCCGTCGTCGAGCCGCGCCACGTCGGAGACGACGATGGCCTGGCCGCCGAGCGTGGCCCGCGATCCGGCCGGCAGGCCCGAGCCGGCCGTCGAGTCGGTGATCGCCATGACCCGCTGGACGCCCTTGGCGGCAACCACGGCCTGAACGATGGCCGGGTGCACGTGGACGCCGTCGCAGATGATCTCGGCGGCAAGCGATGGGGTCGACAGAACCGCCCCCGCAAGACCGGGTTCGCGGTGCCCGAGCGGCCGCATTCGATTGAAGAGATGCGTGGCGTGCGCGGCGCCGGCCGCCACGGCCGCCTGGGCCTGGTCGAACGTCGCGCCCGAATGGCCGAGCGACACCCGGATACCGGCGGCAACGAGCGAGCGCACGAGCGCGATCGCGCCCTCGAGCTCGGGCGCGATCGTCATGATGCCCACGTCGGCGCGGTGCCGGTCGATCACCGCGAGCACGTCGCGCGCCGAATACGTCGTTTCCTCAATGTGGCGTGCCGTCCCGGTCAGGGCCGGCGATCGCAGGTGTTCAAGCGGCTGAGCCCCGCGGTATTCGGGGTTGATGAAGTTGGTCTCGAGGTGCGCGGGCAGCACGCGGGCCGCTCGAGCCGGCGGCTGTGCACGCAGCTCGCCAACGGCCGTGAGAAACCGATCGAGCACGTCCGGCGGGGCGGCCGTGGCGGTCGGACAGAACGCGGTGACGCCCCATCGCGGCAGCGCGCGCGCGACCTCGCCGACCGAGGCGGCCGAGTCGAGCACGTCCGTGCCGAGCGCGCCGTGCGCGTGCACGTCCACGAAGCCGGGCGCGATGAAGCAGCCGCCGAGGTCGACGTGCCGGTCTGCGTCGCCGACCGCCTGCAGTCCGGCACGCAGCTCCGCGATCCGGCTGCCCTCGAGCACGAGGCTCAGGCCGGACGCCACGCGGTCGGGCAGAATCAGGCTTGCGCCGGAGAAGACGGTGACGGCCGAACGCTCAGACATGCGTCGCGCGACGGCCGGGCACGAGCTCGACCGTCCGGCCCTTGAGCGGCGTCGGATCGGCGTCGGGCACCGAGAAAAGCGACCGGTGCAATTCGCGGAGCAGCCGCTCGAGCCCGCGCTCGTCGGGAGCCGAGCAGACCACGACGCCTGGATTCCGGTGCGGCGGAAACCTGCGCTCGTCGAAGAAATCGTAGTCGAGCGTGATCACGGTGCGGGCGTAGTCGAACGCGCGGCGAAAATGCTCCTCGTCGGGTGCGCGCCGCAGGTCGTCGTGTTCCATGACGAAGAGCACGTCCCAGCCGAGCTGCTGCCGCATGACGGTGACGAGCCCGGCCGGGATGTTGGCATCGACGTACACGCGGGGCGCGTCGGAAAGCTCGCGGGCAATGGACCCCAGCTCGGAAGACAGTGTGCCCACTTACCCTCGCTTGCCGCGCCGGCTCCGTTTCTTCGTCGCGGCCTTCTTCCGGGTGGCGACACGCCGGACACGCTCGACGCGCCTGGCGTGGGCCCGCTTGCCCTGGCGGCGTAGCTCGGCCACGAGCGCCTCGCGCCTGTCGTAGAGGCGCTTCAGCGGCCGCCGTCCGTTCGCACTGCCGACGGCGTGCTCCGCGAAGAGCGGAAACGCGATCGTCGTGTCGCAGTAGGCCACGACCGTGTCGGGGAGGACGCCCGGATTCACCTTGCCCCAACTGACCGCCTCGGACGGCGTCGCCCCCGACAGGCCACCCCAGACGACCTGGTCCGTCGTCAGCTGGATGAAGAAGTCGTTGCCGCCCTTCGGGATGCCGTACACCTCCCAGAGCGTGGGCTGGCCCTGCAGGTAGAAGTTCTTCGGCGACCCGCCGCCGAGAATCACGCACCCGTTCTTGCGGCCCGCGAGGATGATCGCGCAGACCTCGTTCACGTCGAGGTTGGCGTCGATCATGAGCGAACTGCCGTTCATCAGCTCGTGCCACGCCACGTTCATGCCGATCGAGCTGTCGCCGGGTGACGACGTGTAGATGGGCACGCCCAGTTTGGCCGCACGGGCGACCACGGAGTACTCCTCGCAGCCGGGCCTCGTCTTGATGAGGTCCTCGCCGAGCCGGTAGTGGAACTCGGAGGTCGACACGGGCCCATCCATGCCGGAACGCACCAGGAAATCACGGATGTAGGCGTCCGTCTCGAGGAGCACCGTGGCGGGAAAGAGCACGTCGTAGATCCGGATGACGCCGGCTGAGTACAGCTCGCGGTCGTCGAGGAACGGCGACCCGCGGCGGAGCGTGAAGTTCAGCGCGTAGTGCAGGTCGTGGTAGAGATTGGCGCCCGTGCTGATGATGAAGTCCACGAGCCCTCGGTCGATCATCTCGATGACGCACCCGCCGAGGCCGGCCGGCGTGAGCGCGCCCGCGATCGTCAGGCCGATGGTCGTGTCGTTTGCCGGAGCCAGCATCTTCTCGCTGAAGATCTGGCACGCTTCCGACAGGCGACCGGCGTTGAACGCCTGGAATCCGTTGTCGATCAGCCGGCCGATGCCCGGGTCACCGGTGGGACGGTAGTAGGTGATCGGGCGTCCGGACAGGTACTGGCGGGGGCCGCGCCGTGGCGACCCTGGAGCGCGGTGCGGCATGACGTCAGAGTCCCATGGCGTGGTACCCGCCGTCGACCATGATCACCTCACCGGTGATCCCGCGGCCTGCCGGGCCGAGCAGCATGAGCGCGGCCTCGGCGACCTCTGATGTCTCGACGGTGCGGCGAATCGGGCTGCGATCCCGGTACACGTCGAGGATCTTCGAGAAGCCCGGAATACCTGCCGCGGCCAGCGTCTTGATTGGCCCGGCCGAGATCGCGTTGACGCGGATGCCGAGCGGCCCGAGGTCCGCGGCCAGATACCGGACGGTGCACTCGAGCGCGGCCTTGGCCACGCCCATGACGTTGTAGTTCGGAAAGACACGCTCGCTGCCGAGGTAAGTGAGCGTCAGGATGCGTCCCGAGCTGCTGCGTGCCATGAGCGGCGCGGCCCGTCTCGACAACGAGATCAGCGAGTAGGCGCTGATCTCCATGGCCTTGAGGAATCCGCCGCGGGTCGTGTCCCTGAACTGCCCGTCGAGATCCTGGCGTTCGGCAAAAGCCGCCGAGTGCACCAGGAAATCGAGGCCGTGGTACTTCTGCTCAATCGCCTCGAAGAGCGCATCCATCTGCTCGTCGCTCGTGACGTCGCACGGCATGACGAGAGGATCGGCGATCGATCCTGCCAGCTCGCGAACGTTCTCCTCGAGCCGCTCGTTCTGGTACGTGATCGCCATCTGCGCGCCTTCGAGCGCCGCGGCCCTGGCGATCGCCCACGCGATCGAGCGCTTGTTGGCGACACCGATCACCAAGCCGACACGAGTGGGCAGCGCGGGTCCTGTCAGCGACATGTCACGTCCTAGCGCGGGCGCTTGTTGTTGCGGTTGCGACCGCGGCCGCCCCGGTGGGGTCGGCCGCCCCCCTGCCCAGGTCCGTTGCCAGTGCTCTGACCGTTGCCGCCGGGCCTGCCGTGCCGGAAGCCACTCCGCCCGTTCCCGTTGCCGGGCTGCCCGTGACGGAACGACTGCCCGCCCCGCGTCTGGCGCTGATGCATGGTGAACTCGGGAATCGGCCGTGGTGGCGGTTCCACGTCAGTCTTGGGCAGCGAGGCGCGAATCAGCCGCCGATGTCCAAACCAGGCCTCGTCGGCGCCGGGAGCGGGCTCGGCCTCCGGCTCGGCAGCTGGAGTCGAATCCGGTGCGGGCTCGGCCATCTCGGGTTCCGCAACGGTGGGCACGGCAGCCGCGGGGCCCTCGGCAGGAGCGCTCGCGGACATCGCCGGCGGGTCGTCGACCTCGGCTTCAGCCGGCGCCACAAGGGCACCGGGCGCCACCTCGGCCAGTTGATCGTCCGGCGCGCCGGCTTCACCCTTCTTCCGGCGTCTCGGCACCTTCGCTTCCTTGTAGACGTGCTCGGCCTCGCAGGTCGTGCATCGCGTCTGCCGAATGGCGTCACCGATCAAAGCGACAATTGCGTGATTTGTAATGCGTCGTTCCCGGGGACAGTAGTCGTCCACGATATCCCCAAGACGCAGCGGGCGCTGCTCCATTCACTGCTCCAGAAGAGACCCCATGTCCGGTTCTCACATTTGCGCCTGACCGGTTCGATGACCGGACTTCACGACGTTCAGGCGCGTTCAAAATCCAGGGCCCGACGTGGCCCCGAAACGGGAGGAATTGCGGCCTTGCAGGTCACTGGAGCATAACAACAAGCCCGGTCTCAGGGCAAGCCGCCTTTGGAAGCCGACCTGTCAATCCACAGAAGCGCCGCGTCGAGCGCCGGATCCCGGCCGGCGCGAAGGGCGTCGAGCGACAGGGGCACCAACTCGTCAGGGATCACGCCGCGCCCCTCGAGCCGAACACCGGTTGGCGTGACGAAATCACCCAGCACGTGCATCAGGACGTCGCCGTTGGCCAGCCGACGCGTCGCGGCCGGCAGTGCCTGGCCCATCGTCTGGCGTCCGAACACGCGCGCGCGACCGAGGCTCTGCAGGCTGCCGGTGAAGCACTCGGAGGCGCTCGCCGAGAGCTCGTCCACGAGGATCGCCACCGGGCCGGCAAACGGGTCGACGCGCCGGCCGTCTGCCGTCGATCGGCGCGGGTTCACTTGTAACGGCAACTCCGCCTGCCGCGTCCGCATCCGGCCGAGCGAGATCGGTTCGTCGATGACATGACCGGCCACGCCGCGCATCATCTCGACGAGACCGCCCGGATTTCCGCGCAGATCGAGAACCAGCCCGGCGGCATCCCGGAACCGGTCGACCGCCGCGTCGATCCGTCCGGTGGCGGCCGGCATCCAGACATTGAAGGCAATCACGCCGGCCCGGCGGCCGCCGGGTGTCGCGCCTTCGTACGCCTCGACGCGCACGGCAAGCGGCGGCAGGTTCCCGAGCCGGACGACCTGGCCGCGCTCGCGCTCCCGCGCCACGACGACGGCCCTCTCGCCGGCGGCGTCACTCACGTGCAGGGTCACCGTCGAACCGTCCGGCCCGGTGAGCGCGCCCGAGGCAAGCGAGATGGTGTCGAGTCCCCGTGCCCGATCGTCGGCACCCTCGGCCGCCCCAATCCAGTCCGACGCCGGCTCGTCGTCCACCGCACGGACGACCTGCCCGGGCGCGAGCCCGGCCGCCTCGGCAGCCGAACCCGGCGAAACGCCCGTGATCACCACGTCCGACGCGTGGAGGCGCAGATCCACGAGCACCCTCGCGTCGCCGCGCATGCGGCTGCCGGCGCCGGCCGACAGGAGCGCGAAGTGCGATTCGCCGAAGCGGGAGAGCATCTGCCGGATCACGCGCCGGACGTCGTCGGGTGAGCCGGCCGATTCGGCCTGCGGGCGCAGCTCTTGACGGATGGCCTTCCAGTCGAGCCCGCCGAAGGACGGATCCGGATAGGTGTCGTCGATGGCCTGCCAGACCTCGTCGAACGCGGCGAGCGCCGTCTCGCGCCACTGCTGTGCCGGCTCCGCAGCCGGCAACGCCAGAACGGCGACGGCGACGAGCAGTCCGGCAAGGGCGGCGCGAGCTCGCACGGCCCGTCCTACCGGCCCTTGATGAGCGCCTGAATCTCGGCCGGCGGCGTGAACATGTCCGGCGAAACCGCATCGTACTCGTAGGTCGTGATCGTGACGACCTGCTCGATGCCGAGCGTCTGTTGCACGAGGCTCGTGGGCTGCTTGAGCGCGCCGAACTGTTTGTAGTCCCGGAGGATGCTGACGCGGGGCACGAGCCCGCCGCCGGGCATTTCACGCGTGCCTTCAGACCCGATGAGCAGGCCCGACTCCACGGCAAAGTACTCGAACTGCTCGGTGCCCGATGTGAAGACGACCTTCACCTTGTAGGCCGCCTGGCCGTCGAAGGTCGTCTGCTCGACCGTCGTGAGCTCCCCAACCTTGGAGGGCGGGTGCAGCGGGCCATCGAAGAGTCCGTCGTCGATGAGCTCCTGCAACTGCCGTCCGGTGATGAGCGAAGGGCCTTCGATTGGATTGACCGACCAGCCGACCTTGCCGTCGTATCCGCGTTCGATCCGGCCCACGCCATCGATGTCGGCCCGGAGCCGGACGTTCGAGGGCCGGGAGGAAAAGACCTCGATCGTGCCGGTGATGCCCTGCGCCGGCATGGCGAAGGTGCCGGTCGCGTGCATGCTGGCCACCGCCCGGAAGGCCAGCTCGCCGCCAATGGCCTGGACGAACCGGTCGACGATGGCGCGCCCCTCGGGAAGGGCTGGAGCCTGACGGGCGAAGACGGACGCGGTGCCCGCCAGGGCGCTGCCGGCAAAAACAATCACCGCGGCCCGAACTATCGAGCGGTCGAGACGTCGAAACATGCGATACCTCTTGTAACGATGATAGTGCGCTCTCTGGAGGAATGCATGTCTCGATCCATCCCGGCCGTCCTGCTGGTCCTGGCGCTCTGCAGTCCAATGAGCCCTCCAGGCGACATCTCTGTCCAGGCGCAGACGCCCGGCGGATTCTGGCCGCAGTGGCGGGGTCCCGACCGGACGGGCGTTTCCGGGGAAACGGGCCTGCTCGCCGAATGGCCCGAGGGCGGCCCGCGGGTGCTGTGGTCCTCGTCCGGACTCGGACGGGGGTTCTCGAGCGTGGCCGTGGCCGACGGCCGCATCCTGACCATGGGTGACCGGCGGGACGGACAGTACGTGATTGCCCTCGAGGAAGCCAGTGGACGTGAGTTGTGGACGCGTCGGGTGGGCAACGTGCACCGGGACGAGTACGCCGGCCCGAGAGGCACGCCGACCGTCGACGACGAACGGACGTACGTGCTCACGACCGACGGCGATCTGGTCGCGCTCGAGACGGCCACGGGCCGGGAAATCTGGCGGCGCAGCCTCCCGGGCGACTACGGCGCGCGCACGCCCGGCTGGATGTTCGCCGAGTCGCCGCTCGTCGACGGCGACCGCGTGCTCATCTCGCCCGGCACGCGGCAGGCGGCGATGGTGGCGCTCGACAAGATGACCGGCACCGAGATCTGGCGGACGGCGATGCCGTCGGCCGGCCGTCAGGGCGTGGACGGTCCGGAGTACTCGTCGATCGTGATCTCGAACGGCGCCGGCGTGAAGCAGTACGTCAGGCTGCTCGGACGCGGCGTGATCGGCGTGCGGGCTTCCGACGGCCAGCTCCTCTGGCGTTACGACCGCGTCGTCAACGGCACGGCGAACATCCCGACGCCTGTGGTCAACGGCAATCTCGTGTTTGCCTCCACCGGCTATCAGGCCGGCGCGGCGTTGCTCGAACTCGTGCCTGCGGCCGACTCGGCCGTCACGGCGCGCGAGAGATATTTCCTCCAGGGCCGAACGTTCCAGAACCACCACGGCGGCATGGTCTTCGTCAATGGCTACGTCTACGCCGGCACCGGTCACAACAACGGCCTGCCCATCTGCCTCGAGCTTGCGAGCGGCCGGATCACCTGGGGCGGCGACTTCCGAAACGCCGGCAGCGGATCGGCCGCCGTCACCGCCGCCGACGGGCACGTCTACTATCGCTATCAGAACGGCATGATGCTGCTCGTCGAGGCGAATCCCCGTGAGTATCGCGAGAAAGGGTCGTTCGAGATCCCGGGTGTCCGCGAGCCCAGCTGGTCGCACCCGGTGATTGCCGCCGGCCGCCTCTACCTTCGGGAGCAGGACACGCTCTACGCCTACGACGTGAGACGGTGAAGGCCCGGCGGACCTTCGGCCCTACAATGTCCCGGCATGCTCAAGGGCACTCGTCGGGCCATCATCAAGCGGATTCAGCCCATTTCGATCCACGGCCAGGTGTCGCTCGACATCCTCTGGACCGATCCTGACGATCCCGAAGAGGAGCTTCGGCACGCCCGGGTTGGCGATGAAGCCGTACCGAAGAACCTCGCGCCCGGCGACCAGGTCGTGCTCCACTACCTCATGGGGATGGTGACGCAGGTGACGAAGGCCTGAGGCGACGGAAGCTCGTCGCCGGGCCGAATGCCGCGGCGTCCGCGGGAAGCCCGCCAAGCCATGCCTCGAGCACAGCCGGGCCTGCCGACAGCAGAACCTGTCCTCGTTCGGCTCGTACCGCACCGAGCGCATCGGGCAACCCCTTCTGCCGTAACTCGTGATCGAACCAGTCGTAGGACAGGGGTGACACCCTCAACTCGCCGGCGTCGACCGCGACGGCGACGAGCGTGTGCGCGGGCAGCACGAACGATCCGAAGTCCTGGCCGCGCACGGGCGTGAGATCCACGAACGTGCGATCGCCCGCGCGAAAGAGGTATGCCGTGAGCGATCCCTGTTCAATGGTCTGCTCGTACTTCACGCGATAGGCCCGCCAGTCGCTTCGCTCGATGGTCAGCGTCACGTCGTCGTCATCATTGCGCCAGGTGCCGATCAGGCGTTCGTCGAAGGTGATGGAGAGGTCGTCATAGAAGCGGTCCAGACCGAGCACGAGGCATCCTGCTGCTGGCGTGACGAGGAGCAGCAGCGCCGCGAGCCGTGCGGCCATCGAGCCGGCGCTCCCCTTCGTGCCGGTCACGCGATCGCCCGTCCCTTGGTCTCTGGAATGAAGATCCAGAGCGATGCGGCCACCAGAAACGCAAGGGCCGTCACCGACAGGGCCGATCCGTACCCGCCGGCGTCAGCCAGGCCGCCCACAAACCACGGCGCCACGGCGCTGGCCACGCGCCCGATGTTGTAGGTGAGCCCCTGGGCCGTCGCACGAATCGACGTGGGATAGAGCTCGGCCGAGACGGCGCCGAACCCGCTGAAGTGTCCGGTGGCGAAGAACGCGGTGAACGGCCCGATGGCGAGGAGCACGAGCGCGTTGGTCGTCGACGTGTAGGCCCAGACGAAGAGCGCCGCAAGCAGGAGGTAGCCGACGTAGGTGCGGCGTCGTCCGGCCGCATCGGCGATGTATCCGAAGCTGACGTACCCGAACCACATGCCGATCTGGCTCGACAGGATCAGGCCGGCCTTGATGCCCTCGCTCAGGCCGACGCCCCCGTTCTCGACCGGGGCCGTCAGATACGACGGCACCCAGGTGTTGAACCCCCACCAGGCGAACATCGTGGCCGCGTTCATCAGGGTGAGCGCGACGGTGATGCCGAGCATGCGGCCGGCGAACATCGGCGCGAGCGACCGGCTGTGGCGCTCGCGGCGGGCTCGCTGCCAGAGCTCCGGCTCTTCCACCTTGCGCCGCACCCACAGGGCGAAGAGCGCCGGCACGACGCCCACGAAGAACACGACGCGCCAGTTGAAGCCGAGTACGCCGCGTACGAGGAAGTCGACGATGACCGCGAGGCCGTAGCCGATGGCCCACGAGCTCTGGACGAAGGCGAGCGCCTTGCCGCGATGGCGATCGGGCCACGTTTCGGACACGAGCGCCGCGCCGCTCGCCCACTCGCCGCCCATGCCGATGCCGAGGAAGACCCGGAAGACGGCCAGCTGGGCCGCCGTCTGGGCAAAGCCGCACAAGGCCGTGAAGACCGAGTAGATCAGCACGCTCCAGATGAGCGCGCGCGTGCGGCCGAACCGGTCCGCGATCACGCCGAAGATCAGGCCGCCGGCCGCCGACGCGAAGAGCGTGTACGACTGCAACTGTCCGCCCGTGGCCGCATCGATCGAGAGGTCTGCCATGACGCCCTGCACGACCAGTGCGTAGAGCATCACGTCGAACGAGTCGAGCATCCACCCGAGCGAGGCCGCGACGAGAGATCGCCTCGCTTTCGCGTCGCCTTCTCGCCACCAGGTCAGCATCGCCAATGGGCCACTCCACTAGCTCCCGGGCGCGCCGTAGCCGCCGCCGCCAGGTGTCTCGATCCGGAGGCGATCGCCAGGCTCGAGCTGCAACTCGATCTTGCCGGGAAGGACCGTTTCCCTGTCGCCGCGAATCAGCGTGTTGCGGCCGGACCCGCCGGGACGCCCGCCCTGGGCCCCGTAGGGCGCGCCGCGCCGCCGCTCGGACAGAATCGTCACGGTCGTCCTCGCGAGCACTTCGTACTCCCGCACGATGCCTTCCCCGCCGGGGGCCGCACCGGCGCCGCTGCTGTCGGTCCGAAGGGCATACCGGCGAATGCGCACGGGCAGATAGTGCTCGATGGCTTCGACAGGCGTGTTGCGGGTGTTGCTCATGTGGGTATGCACGCCGCTCAGCCCGGCCATGCCGCGGCGCCCGCCCATGCCGCCGCCAAGCGTTTCGTAGTAGGCGAACCGCCGGCCGGTCCGGGGGTCGGTCCCCCCGAGCGTGATGTTGTTCATCGTGCCCTGGCTGGCCGCGGGGAGGATCTCGGGCAGCGCGCGCCCGAGCGCGCCGAGCACCACATCGGTGATGCGCTGTGACGTCTCGACGTTGCCGCCGGCCACCGCCGCCGGCCGCTGGGCGTTGACCACGCTGCCCTCCGGCGCGATGACGGTGAGCGGCCGGGCCACGCCGGCGTTGTACAGCACGTCGTCGCCCACGAGGCACCGGAACGAGTACAGGCACGCCGACAGGGTCATGGCGTAGTTGGCATTCACGCTGCCGTCGACCTGGGCGTCGGATCCGGTGAAGTCGATGACCGCGCGCGCGTCCCGGATGTCGATCCGGGCGCGGATGGCCACGGCCCGATCGTTGAACCCATCGTCGTCGAGCGCATCCTCGAACGTGTAACTGCCATTCGGGATCCGGCGAATGGCCGCCTCGAGCACGCGCTCGGTGTAGTCCTGCAACGCATGCGCGTACCCGAGCGTCATCGATCGGCCGTACCGCCTGACGGTGTCACGCAACCGGGACTCGGCCACGCGGTTGGCGGCAATCTGTGCGGAGAGGTCGCCTTCGCGTTCGTCCGGCGTGCGCACGTTGGCGAGCACGAGCGCCATCACGTCCTTCACGATGCGCCCGCGGCGCGCGAGCCAGACGGGCGGCAGGATGAGGCCCTCCTGGTAGATCTCGCGCGCGACCGGCATCGACCCGGGCGTCATCCCGCCGACGTCCGAATGGTGGGCGCGGTTGGCGACGTAGAACGACGGCTTCGTGTCGCGGGCGAGGAACACCGGCGAGACGAGCGTGATGTCGGGCAGGTGCGTGCCGCCCTGGAACGGGTCGTTCAGCATCACGATGTCGCCCGCGGCCATCGGCCCGGCGTCGATGGCGGCCCGCACCGAGAGCGGCATGGCGCCGAGGTGCACCGGCATGTGGTCGCCCTGCGCGATCGTCTCGCCGTCGCTGTCGTACACGGCGCACGAATAGTCGAGCCGTTCCTTGATGTTCGGCGAGAACCCGGTGCGACAGAGCGTGACGCCCATTTCCTCGGCAATCGACAGAAACAGGTTCTTGAACACCTCGAAGTCGACCGGATGGATCTTCATCGTCCGGCTCCCTTCCGCGGCCGGTTGAGCCAGGTGGCGATGACATTGCCGTACCCGTCGACGTGGAACCGGAAATCCGGGGGAATCACGACGGTCGCCTCGCCGCCGGTGATGACTGCCGCTCCTCTGGCGTGCGCCCCGGGCGGCAGGTCGTCCCAGCGATGGAAGCCGACCGGGTGGATGCGGCCCCCGAAGCGGCCACGCCCCGTGTGTTCGGGCCGCGCGCGGACGGCTCGCTTCGGCCGGCTCCACGGCAGTTTCGGCTTTCCGGTGAGGCCCGTTGCGCGGACGCGCACGGCCACCACCTCCGTGGCGCGCGCCGGGTTCGAATAGCCGTAGAGCCGGCCGTGCTCACGATCGAAGCGCGCGCGATAGTCGCGGCCGACGGGCAGCGTGATCTCGTAGGACTGACCCACGTACCGCACGTCGACGAATCCGTCGACCTGGCGCCGAGGCCGGGTGAATCCCTCACGTGCAAGCTCCCCGTGCGCCTGTCTCGTGAGCGGGGCGAGCGCGCGGTCGAGATCGCGGGCGGAGAGTTCGGCGCTCGGCCTGAGCACGCTGGCCGAATAGTCGCGGACGACGTCGGCGACGAGCATGCCGAGCGCCGAGAGCACGCCGGCGTGGCGCGGCACGACGACAGACGGCAGCTCCAGCCGCCGCGCGATCTCGCAGGCGTGCATGCCGCCGGCGCCGCCGAAGGCGACGAGCGCGAACCGGCGCGGATCGTGGCCGCGCTCGACCGACACCACACGAATGGCCCGCTCCATGTTCGCGTTGGCCACGCGCACGATGCCCTCGGCGAGCTCCGGCACCGGGAGCTTCAACTTCCGCGCCGTCTCGCGCGCGATGCGCTCGGTCCTCGGAATGTCGAGCGTCATCCGGCCGCCGAAGAAGAAACGCGGATCGAGTCGGCCGAGCAGCAGGTTGGCGTCGGTGACGGTGAGCACCTCGCCGGTGCCATAGCAGACCGGCCCGGGATCTGCGCCCGCACTTTCCGGCCCGACCCGCAGGGCGCCGCCCGAATCGACCTGCGCCATCGATCCGCCACCGGCGCCAACCGTGTGGATGTCGATCACCGGCAGCCGAACCGGGAAATCACCGATCTTCGAATCCGTCGTCGTCGCAATCTCGTCGTCGACGAGGCTCACGTCGGTGGACGTGCCGCCCATGTCGAACGCGATGATGCGCCTGAAGCCGGCGGCGCGCGCAACGGCGCGCGCGCCAACCACGCCGGCGGCCGGACCGGACAGCACAGTTCGAACAGCCTGGGCACGCGCGGCGGCAGCGGAAATGGAGCCGCCGTTCGACTGCATGATGGACAGCTGCGTCCCGCCGAGACGGGCCTCGAGCCGGCCGAGATACCGATCGATGAGCGGCGTGACGTAGGCATTGACGACCGTCGTGCTCCACCGCTCGTACTCGCGGTACTCGGGCAGCACTTCATGCGAGGCCGACACCTGCAACCCGGCCGCGCGCAGTCGACCGGCCACCTGCTGCTCGTGCGCCGGGTTGGCGTAGGCGTGGAGCAGGCACACGGCGACGATGTCCACGCGCGCGGCCGAGAGAGCCGCGATCACGGCCTCGAGGCCGGCCTCGTCGACCGGATCGAGCACGCGGCCGTCCGCATCGAGCCGCTCGGCCACGCCCCAGGTGAGCGCCGCATCGACGATCGGTCGGGGCGGCGGAACGAAAATGTTGTAGAGCTCCGGTCGGGTCTGTCGCCCGATGCGGAGCACGTCCTGAAAACCATCCGTGGTCACGAGCCCGACGCGCGCGCCCTTGCGCTCGAGCACGGCATTGGTGGCGACCGTGGACCCGTGGACGATCTCCGCCGACCGCCCGACGAGCGCCAGATCGGCGATCCCCTCGAGGATGGCGCCGGACGGATCGGCCGGCGTGCTTCGCACCTTGTGGACGACGAGCTCGTCGCCCGAGATCCGGACGAAGTCCGTGAACGTGCCGCCCGTATCGATGCCCAGTCGCAGAGACACGATGGTGTGACCTGCCGATACCTTATCGCTGTTTGGCCGGCAGCACCGGCCGCACGCGCACGAGCGTGCGTGACACCCGGTCGTCGGAGGCGCCTTCCTCGACGAGCGTCCGCTCGTAGGCGCCTTCGGCGAGGTAGTCGATGTGGGCCCGGAGGAACGAGAAGCCCATCCGCGCGACCAGGTCGAGCCAGGCGCCCTGCGCGGTTTCGTCGGGCGCCTCGGTCATGCCGCGATTGAAGGTCACCTGCGGCCAGTTGTTCATGGACGCCTCGGAGGCCGGCTGGCTGCCGGCCGTGGCGAGCCGCCGACCACCGCGGGGCTCCCCCGTTTCGGGATCGGTGTAGTAGATCGCCGTGTCCTCGTAGATCTCCTGGCTGAACACGAACGGCGCGAAGCCGTTGGCCCACCGGCGGTAGCGGTCCTGGTGGCTGAGGTTCACCGCACGCACCTCGGGATCGGAGGTCAGCGCATCGGCGATTTCCTCACGCAGCGCGTCGGTGGCCTCGCTGATCTGCGGATACCGCGGATCGCGCGTGCCCGACAGCTGCGTGTACCACCCGCGGGTAGACCAGTAGGCGCGAAACTGCGGCGAGACGTATCCGGCAAACTGCTGGACCCACTCGTGCGACGGATACCCGTGCGGATTGAGGTAGATGTCGGGCCGCCATTCCCGCCAGATGTCGTTGCGCACCTCGGATTCGGGCAGGAGCGCGCCGCCGCCGGCCACGTCCTGGCCGAGCGCGCTGTACCGGCCGGCATGCAGCATGTGCGTCGGCGTGAGCTTCTGCAGCTCGAACGCCATGGCGGCGCCATCCGGATTCTCCACGGGGTGGAGCACCACGTTCACGCGCCTGAGCAGGCGTTGATGGGCGTCGTCGGTCGAGAGCAGCTCGGCCAGCCTGAGGATGTGGCTCGTCGACGACACTTCGTTCGCGTGCTGCCGGCCCGTGATGACGATCGTCGGCTTGTAGGCCGTGTACTTCGTCACGGAAATCTGCTCGCTCGGCGTCGGCAGCGTGATCTCCATCACCGAGATCTCGCGGCCCCGGTACGACCGCCCGGCACGATAGGCCTGCACCTCCGGGAAACCCGGCGAGCGCCGAGACGATCGCTTCGGACTCTTCGGGGCTGATCACGTGGTCCCAGGTCACGAGCGGCCGGTCTGGCGGGCCGGGTGCGTGATGGACGGGATCGGGCACCGCCGAGCCGGTGGCCGGGATCGTCCGGCGCGGGCGGGCGTCCGGCAGGCTGAGCGCGAACGCGAGTCGGTCCACATGCCGGTACGACAGCTGGTCGCGGTACAGCCCGGCCTCGTGGAGTGCCCGCACCATGTCCAGCAGATCGGCGGCGCCGGCGGCGGCCTGGTCGTTCGCAGGCACGAGCTCGACCTCCACCTCGCGAACGGACGTGTTGTTGACGACCACGCGCCGGACGAAGGGGCTGCCGACGTCGAGGGCGGCGAGGTCGCGGCCCACCCTGGTGGGCTTCTCGGCATCAGCCAGCTCGTATGCGACCTCGACACGGGCGCGCGGCGCCGCGTTGGCCGCATAGAGCACCCGCGACGAGGGCGCCACGCCACGCCGTTCGGGATGGATGATCGGATAGATCTTGCCCGGCGCCCGCAGCCGCGCCCGCGTGGTGTTCCGGCCGAGCGCGTTGTAGAAGTCGAGCGTGACGAAGTACAGGTCCTCGTGCAGCGACTCCAGAGCCGACACCTGTTCCTCGTCGATCCCGATGCGGAAGTCGGGCTCGCTCATCCAGACTTCGACGTCGAGATCGCGATGGAACGGCTGCAGGTTCGCGGCCGGCCGGTTGTTCGTGAGCTTCATCACGTGGTCGTGGATGCGCGGCAGCACCGTCTCCTGGTAGTAGTCCCAGAAGCGCTCCGGGTCGGTCGCGATCCGCTCGTCGACGAGCGTCGTCCCGTCGACCGTGGCCGACACCCAGCCCGTCGTCACTTCCACACGGGACCAGCCTGGGAACTTGTGCAAGTACTCCCGCTCGACAACTGCCGGCGAGAACGACCCTTCGTAGACGACGCGGCCACGGCGATCGCGGGCCACGACCGCGTACGTCTCCGCCGCATCGTCGACAAGCTCCATCGCGAAGCCGGTCAGCGGCACGCCCACGTCGCGGCGCAGAATCTCGTCAATCGGGTACAACTCGTGCAGCCAGCGGGTGGGCACCGTATGAAACCGGAAATCCTGACTGAAATCGGGCTTGTGCTCCTTGACACGCACGTCCACCGTGGCGACCTGTCGGCCTTCGAGCGCGGGCACGACCTCCTCGACCATCCAGAGGAATCCCTGCTTGTACGCAGACCGCACCCGCACGTCGGCACTCGACGCACCAGCGCCGGTCACGGCCTGGCGAACCTCGTCGGCGAGGGCTCGTCGCAACTCCGGTGACTCGCTGAGACGGACGTCGAGCCGGACGGTGCTCCCCGGTTTGACAGCCGGCAGCACCTTCTCGCGGAGCACCTTCCTGAAGTCGTCCACTTCCCAGTCGAAGGTCTTCTCCTCTTCGAAGACTGGAACCGGGGACGAGATGGCGGCGCTCGACACGCTGACGGCGACGTCGGGCATCGCGCGTTCGATGCGGGAGCGGAGGAAGGCGTCGAACGCAGGGTTGGCGTCCTCGAGAAACACCCGCGCGTCGATGGTCTTCGGCTGCTCGTCGTCGAGCGACCCGAGAATGTCGTCGACGGCCGAGACGGCCAGGGCCGCCTGGCCGGCGCTCGTGCGCGCCCGGAACACGTCACGGACCTCGGTGGTCAGGTGGTCGAGCGCGAGCGAACCGCGGGCGTTCTCCCAGATGTAGGGCGCGCGTCGCGCCAGGTACTCGGCAGCGGCTCCCGTGCCGGCCGCGTCGGCGCCTGCCACGACCGTGGCGGTCACGTTGCCGAAGGCGCGCGGAACGATCTCGACGGCGCCCTCGCCAGGCTCGAGGTCGTCCAGTCGCGCGCGACCAATCTTCTCGAGCGCCAGCACGAGCGCATTCGTTCGCCCCACCAGGATCGGATTGGGCTCGCGCGCCGGGTCGGCCACGTCGGACGCAGGCCGCGCGAGCGGCAACGTGATTCCGGTGGAATCGAGTCCCAGACGGGCCGCGATGTGCGCCGCGCCAAGGCTCTCAGCAGGATCGCCGGTGAGGATCACCGCGTCGACGCGATCGGCCATCAGATCGGGGTAGCTGTCGCCGAACCAGCCATCGATCGTGAAGGCTCGCGACAGATCGAACGTGGCGGGGCGAGCGGCGCCACGGCCGCCACCGCCTTCACCAGCGTCGCCAGCCTCGGCTGCCGCACCGCCACGGCCGCCACGGCCGCCCGCCGCGCCGGCCCGTCCTCGCCCGGCCTCGTCGTCGGGCGGCGTGAGGGCCCTCGGATTGAGCCCGGATCGGCGGACGGTAACCTCGGTAGTCGCGCCACCTTCGATCGTCAGGTCGATCACGGTCGCGCCGACGTTTGCGAAGTTGAGAATGCCGGCATCCCGGCCGCGACGATGGGAGGCGTCGAGCTCCCTCAGCACTCGCTCGGCCTCGGCTGCCCGCGCGGCTTCCACCGGCACCCGTACCCGAATCGACCGTAGCCCGCGCCGATCGGCATCGACGATGAAGGCGGTGAGCGCCGGCGGACCGGACGGCACGCGATGCCGGCGCAGGTACTCGGCCACCTGGCGCTCCGCATCGCCATATCGCGAACCGGACGCGCCCCAGAGGCGGGGGCCGTAGGCCGCAAACGCGTTGCCGGCAGCGAGCGTGCCTTCATCGTCACCGCCGGCGATCGCCACCGCATGACCGCCACCCCATGGCGACGGCACGAGGGCGACCAGGCCCTGACCCTCATCGATTCCATCGAGCGAGATGGCACCCGATCCGACGAGAGCCGTGATGTAAGGATTGGAGCGGCCGACGATGAGAGGCAGGTCCATCCGGTCGCCGGGTTGAATGTCGCGGACCCGGACGACCAGCGGGAGCGTCAGGGCAACGGTCTCGAACCCGAGGCGACCGGCCAGGTTGGCGGCGACGAGCACGTCCTCCTCGGCCGGTTCGTCGGGCACGACGACGCGCGAGGCGACGAGGTCCGGAAGGCCGTCGCCGTTCGTGTCACGAACGACCCCGGCGGCCGGGTCGAACACGACGGCGAGGCCATCCTCGGCACGTGCCTGGGCCAGGAGCCGGGCATCAGGCCGGCCAAACGCCGCCAGGCCGAGCATCGCGACGAGCAGTGACGTGATCGACAGGCGTCGCATGCGCCGGATTATAGGCGCTGTACAAGAAGAAAGGCCCGCTTGCGCGGGCCTTGGTGGGCATCCTGGCTCCCCAGCTCTTCACGGCACATGCCGCAAATTTCAGGCTACCCGCCGCACCTATACGCAAGGCGCGTGCCTGGCGGCGAATGCTTGAAAAGGCTGGGGTTTCTCGCGGCGTCCTGGAAACACCGTGCAATTTTGTACGTGCCGACGGAAAGAATTACGAATCTGGCACCGACAAACTCAAACCAGGGCACCCTCCGGGTACTGCAGGGCCAGGCGAAGCTCCGTTGCCAGCTGGTCGACGGTCGAGCTCGAGCGCTTCCACGCGCCCTCGGTCTCGAACCGCAGGTCGCCGATCCGGCGGCCCCAGGGGGCGATCACGCGGCCGATGGCGCGGAAGTCCGTCCGATCGAGCCGCTGCTGGTCGAGCTGCTTGACGATGTCCGGCGCCACGCGGATGAACGCGCGGAGCGCGGCGGCCGACTTGATGCTGTACTTGCGGCCGTTCCAGGCCGCCCCGAAGACCTGCGCCACCTGGCGAAAGTAATTGACGAAGAAGCGCTTCGAGTCGTCGCGGAACTGGTCGCCCTGGCGGCCGCTGCCGAACGCCTCGGTTTGAAAAAGACGCTTGAGTTCCTGCGCGAGCGGCGCCTGTCCCACCTTGCCTCGGCCGACGCCGAGCAGCTTGATCTCGCCATGCAGCGGGGATTCCTCGCGGTCGTTGAGCGCGCGGACGACGTCGTGCGCGGCGGCGAGGTTCTCGTCGCGGTAGAGCTGACGGCCCGCAAGCGACACGAGGTGCGACGGATTCAGACGCGTGTGCTTCGCGTTGATGGTCACGAACATCTGGACCACGTGGTCTTCGGGCAACCGGTCGAAGATGACGGCCGGCACGGTGAACAGCTCTCCGCCGAAGTGCTCGATGCCAGCGTGAAGCGCGAGCAACCGGTGCTGCCCGTCGATGGCGCGCAGGATGCCTTCCCGCTCGGGTACCTTCAGGACGCCGAGTGAAGGATCGCTGCCCGAGATGGGCTCGAACTTCAGGGTCTCGTCACACGAGATGATCACTGCGCCTGGAATCGACGGCAGGTCGCGGGCCGCGCGGCACTGTTCGTAGTAGCCGACGAGCTCGTCGATCTTCTTGCGGATGATCTGCCGCTGGTAGGCCTTCTCGCTCGAGGCGATGCGGCGTTCGAGCAGATCCCACCGGACCTTGGTCTGACGTGCGGTCCCGCGCGCACCGGCCTTCGCGGCCTGCTCGCCGTAACTCAGAACCTCGAACCTGACGAGCTTGTCGATGTCACGGGCGGTCAGGGAAGCCTGATAGAATTGCACGCCAAATTGCTGCATCCGAAGCGCGGCGACGCTGATCATAGGCTTACAGGGCTCCTTCCCGCCCCAGTGGTGTCTCTTCCGAGCCGCCGCGATTTTATGTGCCAAAGCACCGGAATCACAAGCCTTTGCCGAAGGGCCCGGAAGGGCACCCCTCTCGGCGAGCACCGGGTCGTGACCCGTGGCAACTTCCAGTAGGACAAGGAGTTCGGTGATGTCATCCGTCCGTATTTCGCGTGAGCGCAGCTGGCTTCTGGTGGTCGGACTCGGTATTTTCCTGCTGGCCTCGGTGGCCACCCCGGCCCAGCAGTGGGTGACGGGCACGCGGGACCCGGGTCAGACGCAGGACGAAGAATTCGCGAAGCTCTACGCCGAGTGGACCGGAGAGCCGCAGTTCGGCAGCCCGCTCGTCGACCACCTCCCGCTGGCGCCCGGTATTCCGACGCCGAAGGACGTGCTCGGGTATTACATCGGCGCGCCGGCCACGCTCACTTACTACGCCGACATCCTGCGGTACTACCGCGCGCTCGCGGACGCTTCACCGCGCGTGCACGTCGAGACGATCGGTCGCTCCGACGAGGACCGCGAGCTGGTGGTCGTCTGGATCTCCTCCGAGGAGAACATCCTGAACCTGCAGCAGAACCGCGACAGGCTCGCGAGGATTGCCGACCCCCGAGGGCTGTCTGATGCGGAGGTCCAGGATCTCATCCGGACGACGAAGCCGCAGTACCACCTGATGGGCGGCCTCCACAGCGGCGAGACTGGACCGTCGGAGATGCTGATGGAGCTGGCCTACCGGCTGACGGTCGAGACGTCGCCCTTCATCAGCCAGATTCGCGACAACGTGTACGTGTCGATCACGCCGGTCGCCGATGCCGACGGCCGCGATCGCAACGTGGACGCGTTCTACTGCACGCAGGAGTTGCGCGAGCAGGCCGGCCCCGGCGGCCGAGGCCAGGCGGCCGGGGGCGGCGGAGGCCGCGGCGGCGGAGGCGGGCCGAGCTGCCCTCTGCCGTATTGGGGCAAGTACGTCTATCACGACAACAACCGCGACATTAACCTCTCGCAGGTGCAGATGCGCGCGATTACCGACTGGTACTTCACCGCGCATCCGCCGATCATGCACGACCTGCACGAGTCGCTCGCCCTGCTCTACACCTACAGCGGCGGGCCACCGCAGAACCCGAACCTCGACCCGCTGCTCTTCTCGGAGCTGCCGTTCTTCTCGAACTGGGAAATGGCGCAGATGGCCAAGTGGGGCATGCCGGGGGTGTACACGCACGCGTTCATGGACGGCTGGTCGCCGGGATATCTGGGTTCGGTGGCCTACAACCACAACGGCATGATGCGCATGTACGAGACGCAGTCGGGCCGTGAGCCCGCGCCGGCACCGGCGGCCGGTCGCGGCGGCCGTGGTGAGGGCGGCGGGCGCGGTGAAGGTGCCGCGCGGGGAGAGGGCGCTGGACGCGGCGGGGAACCGCCGGCGGCGGCCGGCGGCCGTGGCGCCGGACGCGGGCAGCCGGCAGCGCAAGCCGGTGGACGCGGCGCGGGCCGTGGCGCGCCGGCCCAGGCCGGCCGTGGCGGCGGGGGACGCGGCGGCGGCGTTCCGACCGGACGCGGCGGTGGGCAGAACCGTGAGTGGTACCGCGGCATCCCGATTCCCGAGGGCATGCCGGCGAACTTCACGCGACGCAACAACACGAACTACATGCAGACGGCCGTGCTCTCCGCCCTGCAGCTCACGTCGATGTTCCCGAACCTCGTCGTCGAGAACTTCTACGTGAAGACACGCAACTCCATGCGCGCCGGCGTGGACGGGCCGCCGCATGCCTACGTCATTCCGGTGCAGCGCGACATGACGAGGCCGGCCGAACTCGTGCGCATCCTGCGCGCGCAGGGCATCGAGGTCGGCCGCACGACGGCCGAGGTGAAGGTGGGCGACGACACGTTCCCGACCGGCTCCTACATCGTCAAGGCCGGGCAGCCGTACTGGCGCCTCGCCAAGAACCTGCTCGAGAAGCAGGATTATCCCGATCCGGCACTCCGCACCTACGACGACAGCGGCTGGACGATGGGCCATGCGTTCAACGTGGAGGTCAAGGAGATTCGGGACGAGTCGATCCTCGAGGCACGGTCTACCCTCGTCACTGACGACACGCTGCAAGGCCGGATCGTCGCCGGCGCGGCGAACCGACCGA
This sequence comes from uncultured Acidobacteriota bacterium, assembly GCA_963752045.1. Lineage (GTDB taxonomy): Bacteria > Acidobacteriota > Vicinamibacteria > Vicinamibacterales > SCN-69-37 > DATKDF01. Next base: position 117,292 of record CAVVWN010000014.1, read on the forward strand.
CGGCGACGGCCGCCCTGGCCGTGGCCCACTACGGCTCGAACAACATGATCGCGTTCCGGTATCGGCTGAAGGACGTGCCGATGCAGGTTGCTGACGCTTCTTTCGAAGCGAACGGCGTCATGTTCCCGGCCGGGTCGTTCGTGATCACCGATACGGCCGTGATTCCGGCTGCGAGCGAAGTCGTCGTTTCGCTCGGCCTGACCGGCGCCTCACTCGCAGAGGTGCCTGACGTCGCCATGCACGACGCCGACGTCCCGCGGGTGGCGATCTACTCGCAGTGGAGCGGCACGCAGGAACTGGGCTGGTACCGTCATGCGTTCGATCAGTTCGGCATTCCGTACGACCTCATCTACAAGGAGCGCGTGGCGGCGGGCAATCTCGAGGGCGACTACGACGTGATTGTCCTGGCGATGCAGAACCTCGGCCGCAGCCAGGTGATGGCCGAACCGGCTGCAACTCCGACGCCGTATCTGAAGAGCGACAAGTACAAGTTCATGGGGATGTACGGCGAGACGCCGGATACGTCAGGCGGCTTCGGCGAGGCCGGCGTCAGGGCGTTCGAGCAGTTCTTCGAGGCCGGCGGTACGCTCATCGCGGCCGGAAGCGCCGTGCGGTTCCCGATCGAGTTCGGCTTCGCGCGCTCGGTCGACACCGAGTCGGTGCAGGGCCTGAACGCGCAGAAGCCGCTCATCCAGGCCGAGATCCGGCGACCCGATCACCCGGTGTTCTACGGTTACGAGAACACCATCATCCCGGTGAAGTTCGGGCAGGGTCAGTCCGTCTTCCGGGTCGGCGTCGCCGACGAAGACAAGGTGCTCGTGCGATTCGTGGGTGGTGACGACTCGGTGCTGAGCGGCCTGGCCGAAGGCGCCGACGCGCTCGCCGCGAAGCCCTTCGCCGTCGACATCCCCGAAGCCTACCGCGGCAAGGGGCGGGTCATCCTCTTCGCAAACAACCCGGTGTACCGCTGGCAGAACCACGGCGAGTTCAACATGGTGTTCAACGCGATCGTGAACTGGAACGATCGGTAGGACGACGGGTTACGACAGGTTACGACAGGTACGACAGGTTACGACAGGTACGACAGGTACGACAGGTACGACGGGTACGACGAACGCGCTATCGCTGGTCGGCATCTCTGACCAAGGAATGCTGATCCGACTGCAGGTTCCTCGTACCCGTCGTACCTGTCGTACCCGTCGTACCTGTCGTACTGTCGTACCGTCGTACCTGTCGTACCCGTCGTGACCTGTCGTACCGTCGTACCTGTCGTACCCGTCGTGACCTGTCGTACCCGTCGTACCTGTCGTACCCGTCGTGACCTGTCGTGGCCTGTCGTGACCCGTCGCGACCCGTCGTCTACTTCCTGATCTCGAACGTCGTCGTGAGCTCCATGTCCCTGCGCAGGCTGTTTGACACCGAACAGTACTTCTCGCGGGACAGTTGGATCGCGCGCTCGACGACGTGGGGCTCGACGTCGCCGGTGATGGCGAAGTGGAGCTTCATCGACAGATAGCAGCGCGGCGGTTCCGGCGCGCGCTCGGTGTCGATGGTCACCTTGAGCGCGCGCAGGTCGTGCCGGCCCTTGGTGAGCACGTGGACCACGTCCATGCCCATGCAGGCCATCTGCGCGTAGGCCACCGTCATCATCGGTGACAGCGTGCCGGCGGTCGAACTGTGAAGCTCCAGTGGAGCCTCACCTTCGCCGCTTCGGAACTTCATGTCCCCGATCCAGTCCATCGTGTACGTCGCCATGGAATCCCTGCCTCGTTTTCATTCGCCCTGCCGGACGGCTACGGCTCGTCCACGCCGCCGGCGCGGGCCCGGTGTTCGACAATCGCGGAGTACGGCAGCACCCGGACCAGTTCGTCAGGGGTCGTCAGGCCCGCGCGGAGACGACCGAGTGCGTCCTCGGCCATGCCGACCGACGTCCGCCGCGCGCTGCGGCGAAGCACGTCGTACGGGGCGCGCCGCGCCACGAGCATCAGATCGTGATCATCAGGCACCCAGATGTCGGCCACGAGCAGGCGCCCGCGGTAGCCGGTGAACTCACACGCCGGACACCCGGCGCCCCGATAGAACACCAGCCCTTCGGCGGCGCCACCGAGAAGCTCGTCGACCGCCGGACCCGAGCCGGCCACCGGCTCCCGGCACGACGAGCATATCCTGCGCGCCAGCCGCTGCGACAGAACCCCGACGAGCGACGTGGCGACGAGCGACGGTTGGACGTCGAGATCGAGCAGCCGCGGCACGGCGGCAACCGCCGTGTTGGTGTGCAGCGTGCTCAACAGCAAGTGCCCGGTCTGCGCGGCGCGAAACGCCATGTTCGCCGTCTCGGCATCGCGAATCTCTCCCACCATGATGACCTCGGGATCGTGGCGCAGAAACGCGCGCAGGTAGCCCGCAAACGTGTTGCCGATCTCCGGGTTCACCTCCGACTGGCTGAGTCCGTCGTAGACGTACTCGACCGGGTCTTCGGCCGTCAGGATGCGGATCTCCGGCCGATTGAGCCGCATGAGACACGAATAGAGCGTCGTGGACTTGCCCGACCCGGTCGGCCCCGTCACGAGGAAGATCCCGGTCGTGCGGCGCAGGATCGCCGCCAGTCGCTCGGCCACGAGCGGCGACAGGTCGAGGTCCGAAAGCGCCCTCGGCGCCCGCGAGCGGTCGAGGAGCCGAATGACGACGGACTCGCCTGAATGACTGGGAACGACCGATACGCGAAGGTCGACGATACCGAGCGCGCGACCGCGCTCGACGCGCAGCTGAAAACTGCCGTCCTGGGGCCGCCGCCGCTCGGCGATGTCCAGAGCCGCGAGCACTTTGACCCGCGACACCACTTCCTTCGCATGCCGGTCGAGGCCTTCCTGGAGGCTGCCGAGCGACGGACGCCTGAGGACGCCGTCCACGCGAAGGCGGAGCGACACCCCGGACGCAAGCATCTCGAGATGGATGTCGCTCGCGTCCCGTTCGAGCGCAAGTCCGAGCACCTGGCGAAACAGCACGTCGCCGCGGTGACCGCTTCCATCGACTCCGGCCGGCGACCGGCCCGGGATGCCCGCCGCAGCCTCGGGAACCGCCGATGCCGCAGACGAAGAACGGCCGATGGTCTCGCCTCGAGACGATTCGCCGTCGTACAGCCGGCGCGAGGCCCGGAGGATGGCTGAGGCCGGCGCGGTCACCACGGCGATCGACATTCCGGTGAGGCGGGCCAGTTCCTCGGTCGAGTGTCGGGCACCCGGGTCGGCGATGGCTACCGTGAGCGTTCCACCGGAAGCGGCCACGGGTACGAGCTCGTGCCGTCGTGCGTAGCTCCGGCTGATGACCCTCACGAGCGAGGCATCGATGGCCGTCGATTCGAGGTCGACGCACTCGACGCCAAACTGGCGCGAGAGTGCCTCATGAAGCGTCTCGTCGCTGATGTAGTCCAGGCGCACCAGGGTGCGGCCGAGCGGCAGGCCGAGCGTCCGCTGCTCGGCGAGCGCGTGGTCGAGCTGCCGTGAATCGATGGCACCACTCGCGCGAAGGATCTCTCCGAGCCTGGGAGGAGGGGAGGCGGTCGGACCCGGCAACAGCATGTCTCGGCCTGTTCAAGATCCGGTCCGGGCGACCCTGGTCCGTCGGCCGCGCCAAATGGCGCATGCGCGTCCAGGTAATCGCAGAATCTCACACGTCACCCGCGCCGTCGGCAGGCAGGATCTCCGGACACTCAGCCGGAAGGGGGTCGAACGCGGTCTACGGGAACATTGCCTACATTGTGAACGTCTTACGCTCTGGCGCGACGATGCGAAACCAGCCCCCCTACCTGGGTGAGTTCGAGCAACTGCTGCTCCTCTGCGTCCTGCAGTGCGGTGACGACGCGTACGCGGTGCCCGTCCGACACACGCTCTTCGAACGGACCGGGCGCCGCGCGTCACGGGGCGCGGTCCACACCTCGCTCGAACGGCTCGAAGGCAAGGGACTCGTGACGTCGCGGATCGGCGCCGCGCTGGCCGTGCGCGGGGGAAGACCCCGACGCTACTACTCGCTCACCGCCGACGGACTGGCCGCGCTGCGTGCGGCACGGACGGCGCTCCTGACACTTTCAAGCGGTCTCGAGTCGCTGCTCGACAGGCACCCATGAACCTCCACCAGCCACCGCCCAGTCCGCCCCGTTGGGCCGAACGGGTGGCCCGGCTGGCCGTCGGCCGCGCGATCTGGGAGAACGGCGTTGGCGGCGACCTGACGGAAGAGTTCGCCGCGACGGTCGAATCGCTCGGACACGAGCGCGCGCGGTGGTGGTACCGACGACAGGCGGCCGAGCTCGTCGGCGATCGGATTCTGGCACTGATACGAGCGGCCGGCCCCGCTTCACTCCGAGCGATCAGGCCCAAGGGAGACCCGCACATGCGTTCGCTTCTCGGCGAGTTCACACCCGCCATTCGCTCACTGCTGCGCCAGCCACTCGTCACGGGCGTGATCGTGCTCACGCTTGCCATCGGGCTCGGCACGAACGCGGCGGTGCTGGGCATGGTCGATGCGCTGGTGCTCCGGCCGTTTCCGTTCCAGGACGTCGACGAGATCGTGATGTTCGCCGAGAATTCCGCGGAAGACTGGTACCCGCAGTACGAAGTGGCGCCCGCCAACTTCCGCGAGTGGCGCGACGAGGCACGGTCGTTCACGTCGATGGCCGCCTTCAGCGATGACGCGGTGAACCTGGCCGGCCCCGACGGGGCGGAGCGAGTGAGCGCCACGATCGTCTCGGGAGATTTCTTCACCGTGCTCGGGATCGGCCCCGCCCTGGGCAGGCTGGTCACCGGGCAGGACGAACCAGCCGGCAGCCATCATCAGGTGGTGATCAGCGACGGCCTGTGGCAGCGGCGGTTCGCCGGATCTCACGGAGTGCTCGGCCAGACGATTCGCATCGACGGCGAGCCGTTCACCATCGTGGGCGTGGCGCCGCCGGGTTTTGATTTCCCGACCGGGTCGGACGTCTGGACGCCGCTCGGGTTCTCCGAGGAGGAATGGGAGGAGCGCCGGGCGCACTTCCTGACGGTCATCGCCCGCCTGAAGCCCGGTGTCGCCTTCGAACAGGCGGCGGCCGAGATGACGGCGATCTACGGCCGCCAGAAGCAGGCGTATCCTGACGACACGCGCGACCGCAATCTGGTGACGCGCACGTTCGTGGGCGGCATGATCGACATCGGCCTGCCGCCGATCCTCGGCCTCTGGCAGGCCGCCGCGATCTTCGTCCTCCTCATCGGATGCGCCAACGTGGCCAACCTGCTGCTCGCGCGTGGCACCGCGCGGCGGCGCGAGCTGGCCGTGCGCGTGGCGATTGGCGCGAGCCGCGCGCGGCTCGTCCGGCACCTGCTCGTCGAGAGCCTGGTGCTGTCGCTCGTGGCGACGCCGGCCGCGCTCGTCGTGGCGGCCGTGACGTTCGGCATGGTCCGCGGCGCGATGCCGCCCGAGCTCGTGCGCTACGTCGCCGGCTGGATGGAGATGGGTGTCGACCTTCGCCTGGCGCTCGTCACGCTCGTGGCTGCCGGATGCACGTCCGTCCTTTTCGGCCTGCTGCCGGCGCTGCACGCCTCGAAGCCCGATCTGGGCAGCACGCTCAAGGACGGCGGCCGGTCGATGAGCGGCTCGCGCCAGTGGCTGCGCCGCGGACTGGTCGTGGCCCAGCTCGCACTGGCGCTGCCGCTGCTCGTGGCGTCCGGCATGTCCGCGCTCGGCGCGCAGCGCTTCGCCAGCGGACCGCAGGGCTACGACCCCGAGGGCGCGATGCGCCTTCGCCTCGTCCTGCCCGAATCGGACTATCCGGACGCCGAGTCACGGCGCCTTGTCGCCCGCCGGCTGCTCGACGAGGCCAGCCGCTTGCCCGGCGTCGAGGCGGCCGCCCTCGCGTCAGTGGTGCCGTCGAGCACGTCGAACCAGCGACGCGATTCTGTCGATCGACGGCCGGCCCGTCGATCCCGAGCGGTCGCTCCCGTCCGTGAACTATCGGGCCGTCTCTCCAGGCTACTTTCAGGTGATGCGGATTCCGGTGCTGGAAGGCCGCGCGATCGAGGTTGCCGATCGCGACGCGACCGAGCCCGTGGCGGTCATCTCGCGCTCGATGGCGGACCGATTCTGGCCGGGCGAGTCGGCCATCGGCAGGCGCATCAAGCTCGGCGAAGCCGAGTCGCCATGGCGGACCGTGGTCGGCATTACCGGCGACACGATTGACGACTGGTTCTCGTCGCGCAACAGCCCGACGGCGTACGTCCCCGTGGAGCAGGCGCCGACGTCGCTCGTCAACCTGGTGCTGCGGTCGAGCGCCGACCCGGCCCTGCTGGCCGAGCCGGCCCGTCAACTGGTCGCGAGGATCGACCCCACACTCGCGCCGTTCGAAGTGACGACGATGACTGAAGCCGTGCGCGTCCGGACGACGGGTATGCGGTTTGTCGGCAGCATCATGGCGGCGTTCGGCGTCATCGCGCTGGTGCTGGCGGCGATCGGGATCTACAGCGTGATGTCGTACTACGTCACGCAGCGGCGGCAGGAAATCGGCATCCGGATGGCGCTAGGCGCGTCGGCGCGCGACGTGATGGTCAGCACGGCCGGCGGCGGCGGCCGCATGGCCATCATCGGGATTGGGATCGGACTCGGGCTCGCGGCTCTCCTCGCGCGCCTGATGGAAAGCGCGCTCTTTGGCACGGTCTCCATCGACGCATGGCTCTTTGCCGCCATCGCGGGACTTCTCGGCGGCGTCGCGATGCTGGCGAGCCTCATTCCCGCACGCCAGGCGGCACGAATCGACCCGGTGGTGGCGCTCAGGGCGGAGTGACGGCGCCGGGCGGCGGACCTATAATCGTCCGTATGCGAAAGCTCGTGATTCCGCTGACTCTCGTCATCGTCGCGGTGGCGAGCACGCTGATGCTCGCCGGGCAGGCCAGCCCGCAGGTCGATCGGGCGCGAAGGCTCCTGCGCGACGCACCGGTCTTTGACGGGCACAACGATTACCCGTGGCAGGTTCGTGAACGGGCGAACGGCGACGTCGACGCGCTCGACCTCCGCGAGCGGCAGACCGATCTGATGACCGACTTCGTCCGGCTCGAAGCCGGCGGAGTGGGCGCGCAGTTCTGGTCGGTGTACGTGCCGTCGCCGCCGGCCGGCACGCCGCCAGCCGATTCGGTGACACAGGTGCTCGAGCAGATCGACATCGTCCACCGCATGGTGGCGAAGTACCCGAACGACCTGGCCCTGGCGCTTTCGGCCGACGATGTGGAGCGGGCGCGGCACGACCGGAAGATCGCGTCACTCATCGGCATGGAGGGCGGGCACTCGATCAACTCGTCGCTGGCAACGCTGCGGATGATGTACCGGCTCGGCGCCCGGTACATGACGCTCACCCACTCGCTCAACACGCCATGGGCCGACTCGGCAACCGACACGCCGGAACACGACGGCCTCACGCCGTTCGGCGTCGAGGTCATCGGCGAGATGAACCGGCTCGGCATGCTGGTCGACCTCAGCCACACGTCTCCGGCCACGATGGCCGACGTACTCGATGTGACGCGCGCGCCCGTGATCTTCTCGCACTCGTCCGCCAAGGCACTCACGAACGTCCCGCGCAACGTCCCGGACGACATCCTCCGGCGGTTGCCTGCGAACGGCGGCGTGGTGATGGTGACCTTCGTGCCGGGATTCGTCTCGCAGGAAGTGGCCGACTGGGGGTCCCGGGACACCGCCGAGCGCCGGCGGCTCGAAGGTCAGGCCGGCACGGACGCGGCCGCCCTCGAGCGCGGCCTGACCGCCTGGCGGCAGGCCAATCCGACGCCCCGGGCTTCGATGCTCCAGGTGGCCGACCACATCGATCACATCCGGAAGGTCGCCGGCATCGACCACATCGGACTCGGCAGCGACTTCGACGGCATCACGAGCGTGCCGGTCGGACTCGAGGACGTCTCGACGTACCCGCTGCTCCTCGGTGAGCTCGTGAGCCGTGGCTATTCGGACGACGACATTCGCAAGATCACGTACCGCAATGTACTGCGCGTTCTCAGGCAGGCCGAAGCGGTCGCACACCCGGCCCGGTAGCGAAGGACACCGTGTCTATTCTGATCGCGGCACTCGGAGACTCCACGACGGCCGGCACTCCCGGCTACCGATCGCCCGTCGAAGCGCCGCCTGATGGCGAGGGAAATCCGGTCAGTCAGTACGCCTACTGGCTGGTCGAGCAGCACCCCCAGTGGCGCGTGCTGAATCGAGGCGTCGACGGCGAGCGCAGCGACGAGGTGGCCGCGCGCTTCGATCGCGACGTCCTCTCGCGGCAACCGCACGTGCTCGTGGTGATCGCCGGCGTGAACGACGTCTATCAGGGCCGTCCGGTCGGGCACACCACGCGGCACCTGCGCGCGATCTACGACCGGGCGGCTGAAGCCGGCATCCCGGTGGTCGCCGGATCCATCGTGCCCTACAACACGGCGACGCCCGAACAGAACGCGCGCATGCACGCCATCAACGCGTGGATCGCCGCCGAGGCCGCGAAGGATCCCAACCTGACGTTCGTCGACACGCGCGCGGCGGTCGCGTCGGCCGATGACCCGGACCAACTGGCCGGTTCCCCCGACGGCCTCCACCCCGACGTCGACGGCTACCGCCGGATGGCCGACGCGATTGGACCCGCGGTCGCCGGGGCCCTCGCCGCCCGGGACATCTCAGCGTAGCGGCCCGCGCTCCGTGCGCGCGACACCCGGCACACCTGACGCACCTGTCGCACCCGCGACCGCCCGATTGACGATCTCGCGAAACTCGCTGGTGGGGTTGGCGCCGCCGGGGCTCTGCGTGAAGACCATGCCGATGAGGTCGCGCGCGGGATCGACCCAGCCCATCGTGCCGTCCGATCCGGTGTGGTAGTAGCTGCCGTCCTCACGGATCATCCAGCCGTACGCGTACGAGGTGTTCGTTCCTGATTTCACCCGCGGGGTGATGGCTGCCCGCACCGTGGCCTCGGCCAGGATCCGGCGGCCGCCGTACTCACCCCCGCGCCGGTACATCTCGAGGAACCGCGCGTAGTCGGCGGTCGTCGAAATCATGCCGCCTGAGGCGCGAATGACGGGAAAGTCCGGCGGGTCGCCCGGCGTGAAGCCCTGCGTGAACACAATGGGCCCGCCCCGCCCGCCTTCACGCCGGCCGCGATACACGGTGGCCATGCGCTGAAGCTTGGCCGGGTCTTCATGATTCAGCGTGTCGGACATCCCCAGTGGATCGTAGATCCGGGACTTGAGGAACTGCTCGAGCGGCTGGCCCGAGAGGACTTCGATGATCGCGCCCAGCGTGTTGTAGCCCGCATTGTTGTAGGAATACTCGCCGGGCGGTTCGGCCGGGCCCTCGGCGCCGAAACGGGCAACGGCCTTCCCGAGCGTCGGCGTTTCCCCGTCTTCGAATGGATACATGATCGGCCGGATCCGCAGGCCCGACGAATGCGTCAGCAGTTGCTCGATGGTCACCTGACGCGACTTGTCGTTGTCGAACGCCGTCAGGTGCTTCGAGACGGGGTCGGACACGGCAAGCTTCCCCTCGTCAGCCAGCATCAGGATGGCGGTGGCTACTACTGGCTTCGTGTTCGACGCCATCCTGAAGAGCGTGTCCTGCTCCATGGGCAGGCGGTACGCGTGGTGCTTGTAGCCGACGGCCTCGTGCAGGACCACCTCACCGCGGTGCGCGACGTACAGCACCGCGCCGCGCAGCTCGTCGCGGGCCACCGCACTGCGGTAGAGGTCCACGGCCGCTGCGAAACTCGCGGCCGGCGCGGCCTGCCTGAACCCGGCTGGCGCACCGGCGACGACAGCGCCGACTGGTGGAAGCGACACGACCGCGAGCATCACGGCGGCCAGCACGAGCGGCAGACGTCTCATACGCGACTCCCGTCTTCGAGAAAACCGGCGACGACACCGGCGAGGTCTCGTGGATCTTCCACAATCAGGTCGCCGGCGGCAATCTCGATCCCGCCGCGCCTCGATCCGAATCCGTACCGGGCCAGGCACACGCCGGCGCCCGCCCGGCGGGCCGTGTCCACATCGATGACCGAGTCGCCAATCATGAGCGTGGCGGCAGGCGAAACGGCCGCCTCACGCATCAGGAACTCCAGCCCGGACGGATCGGGCTTGCGCGGAAACCGGCCGTCGCCGCCGATGACCCACGTGAAATGGGCCGAGAGCTCGAACGCGTCGAGCAGGCGGCGCGTCGGCTTCTCGGGCTTGTTGGTGAGCACGGCAAGCCGCGCCCTGGGAGAGAGGTCGCCTACGGCCGCGACGACACCGGGGTAGGGCCGGGTGTGCACGACGAGGCGGCTGTCGTACGTCTCGAGGAAGCGCTCGAGCGCCTCGTCAACGGGCACCTGGAGGCCGCGAGCCTCGAGCGCGCGCTCGACCAGCTTCCGCGCGCCGCTCCCCACCATGGCGGCAACCGCCTCCACGGCAAGCGGCTCGGCGCCGTAGCCGACGAGCAGCTCGTTGGCACTGTCGGCCAGGTCACGCTCGGAGTCGATGAGCGTCCCGTCGAGATCGAAGACGACCAGCAAGGACATCGAGCATATCAACCGTCATATCAACCGTGGAGGACGTGGAGCGCATGGAGGCTCGACGGCGCCCTGAGGCGTGGTCAGCTTGGCGGTGAGGGGTGAGGGCACACGCAGGAGAAGCCGCCGGTACCCACAGGACGAAATCGGCGTCTTCTCATGCGTGTGCCCTCACCCCTCACAACCGGCCGGAGGCCGGCCGGGCTACGCCCGGCGCCAAGCTGACCTCCAGTGAGCCAGGGCTCCGGCGGCCTGGTGCGGACCCTGTTCCAACCTCCATGCCATCAACTCTTTCCACGGAGTCCGCTTCTCGCCCTGACCTCCATGCCCTCAACGCTCTCCACGGTGTCCCAGGTTCCAGCCCAACCGTACGGGGTGTTCGAGACGTCAAACGTCAGAGAGTCTCAATGGCTGCACCGCCCGAAACCGGACACCTCCTTCGGTTCGGCGACTTCGTGTTCGACCGGCGCTCGCTCGAGCTGCGCCAGGGCAGCCATGTGGTTCACCTTCAGCAGCAGCCGGCGCAGGTGCTGGCCCTGCTCATCGACCGCGCCGGGCACGTCGTCACGCGCGAGGAACTGCGGCAGGCGGTGTGGAGCGCGGACACGCGCGTCGACTTCGATCGAGGTCTCAGCTACTGCATCAACCAGATTCGTGCGGCCCTCGGCGACGCGGCCGACGCGCCGCGCTACCTGGAGACGTTGCACGGGCGCGGATACCGGTTCACCGGAGACGTGCGGCCGGTCCACTCGGAGCCGGTTGAAAGTCCGGCCCGGCCGATTGCGCTCGTCGCGCTCGTGACCGCGCTCGTCATGGTCGCCACGGCGGGCTGGTGGGCCCTGGCTCCTGGAAATCCGGCTCCAGAGCCACAGGGCATCGGTGTAGGCGCGTTTGGCGCGCCGGCTGAAGCCGAACTGTGGGCGGGCGCGCTCAGGAGCGAGTTCCTGGCACGGCTCGCGCACGACGCGCGCGTGCCCGTCGTGGACCTGTCCCGCGCAACTGACGCGCGCCTGCCCTGGCGCGTCGAGGGCCAGGTGGAAGCCGACAGTGGTCACCTGACGGTGACCGTCACGGTTCGAGACGGCCGGACCGGCACAATCAGGTGGTCCGACGTGTTCGACGCGCCTGCCGACGACCAGCCGGCCGGGCAGGCACAGCTCTCCGAGCGCATCGCGAATGCGGTCCGGCTGGCGGTTGAAGGGCCCTCTGCCCAGCCGGCGGGCAATCGACTCCCACGTCAGCCGCAACCAGCGGCCGGCGGCTAGACGAAGGCGCCACGCCGCCCTGCCCCGGGGCTGTGGCCGTGAGGCTTTTTCCCATCGTAGTAACGTAGGAAGGGACAACCGCCGTATTAGAAGGAGAACGTGTTGATAATCCGAAGCTGCCTGGCGGCGCTCGTCGCCTTCGCCCTCCTCGCCGCCGGCCCCGTGGCACAGCAGCCCCAGTTCCGCGTCGGGGTGCAGACGGTCCCGATTTACGCGACGGTCACCGACCGCGAAGGCCGGCTCGTGCCAGACCTCGAACGCGAGCACTTCGAGATTTACGACAACGGCAAGCTCCAGACGATCACCAACTTCACCGCGGACATCCAGCCACTCACCGTGGTCGTGATGCTCGATACGAGCGGCAGCATGACGCTCTACCTCGACCTCCTCAAGCTCGCGGCCGAGCAGTTCGTGATCCGCCTCCTGCCGGACGACCGGGCGAAGATCGGCTCGTTCTCGGACAAGATCCTGTTCGGCCCCCGGCAAGGCATGCCCTTCACGGGCGATCGCGACGAGCTCCTGCGAATCCTGCAGAGCGAGATTCAGTTCGGCAATCCCACGCGCCTCTGGGACGCCGTGCTCCTCAGCATGACGGAGCTCGCCGAGGAACCCGGGCGACGGGTGGTGCTCGTCTTTACCGACGGTGACGACAACGCCAGCCAGATGGCCGACCGCGGCGACGTCATCGATCAGGCGCAGGCCGAGAACTTCATGGTCTACGGCATCGGCTATCGCAGCCGGTACTTCGACGGCCGGTCCTGGGTGACGACGCGGCCGGACCGGGGTCTCCGGCCGCTCGCGCAGCAGAGTGGCGGCGGCTACTTCGAGCTGACGCAGGCGCATGAGCTCGGTCCGACGTTCACGCGCGTGGCCGACGAGCTCCACCGGCAGTACGTCATCGGTTTCTCGCCGGAAGTTCTGGACGGCAAAGTCCACAGGCTCGAGGTGAAGACGACGGTGCCCGGTATGACGGTGCGCGCCCGGCAGAGTTATCTGGCGACCCCGACGTCTGCTCCCCCGCCCGTGAGCCTGCCGCGCGACGAGGCGATGAGGAGGTAGCGGCGGACATGGGTTCGCCTCGGTGGCTCGTCCCGGCCCTCGCCCTGGCGGTGGGCCTCTCGACTGCGCTGGCACCCACGGCCCAGCAGCCACCGCCGACGCAGCAGACCGCCTCCAACGCAGGATCCGCAGCGACCGACGTTCCGCACCGGCGTCGAGACGGTCGCCATATACGCCTCGGTGCTCGATGAGTTCGGTGAGCTCGTCACCGATCTCACCGAAGACGACTTCACCGTGCTCGACGATGGCGAGCCGCAGAAGCTGACGCTCTTCGCGAGCACGTTCCAGCCGATCACGGCGGCCCTGCTCGTCGACACGAGCGCCAGCATGGCTCTCAGCTACGACCAGGCCGCTGCGGCGGCCGAGCAGTTCGTCATCCGGCTGCTGCCGGAGGATCGCGCGCGCGTCGGCAGCTTCGCCGACAAGGTGCGGTGGGCAACCGAGATGACGGGCGACCGGGACGCTCTCTTGCGCGGGCTGCGCGACGCGCTCGACGTCGGGAATCCGTCACAGGTCTGGGACAGCATCGACCAGACCCGCGGAAGGAGCTGGCCTCGCTCGGCGGCAGGCGCGTCCTCATCGTCTACACCGACGGCAACGACACAGCGAGCCGCATCACGCGCGAGCACCTCGTGACCCAGTTGAGGAGCGACGAGGTGATGGTCTACGTCGTGCAGTTTCCGATGACACGGTTTCCCGACATCGAGCTTTCGCTCTACCAGGTCGTGCTGCACAAGTCGCCCGCGGCCGGCGTCCGGCCGCCGCGATTGCTGCGCGAGGCGTCGCGACGCGTGACCGAGGCCCTCCAGGCGGTGTCGTTCCAGACGGGCGGAGGCCACTTCCAGCTCAAACCGTTCGACGACCTGAACGCGACGTTCACCCAGGTCACGAACGAGCTGCGCCAGCAGTACCTTCTGGGGTTCACGCCTCAGACGCTCGATGGGCGTGTCCATTCGCTGGAACTTCGCACCACGCGCGGGGCGACGGTGAGGGCACGGCGGAGCTACCTGGCTCCGAAGGCAGAGGGCCAGCCTCGATAGCGGAACCTCGGCCGCTCGCCCCGATTCCAATCCCGACGGGTTATAGTCTTCAGATCTCATGCGGAGACCCTTCCCGATGCGGCCGGCCCTGCACCTGTGCGCCCTTCTGTTGCTTCTCGCGGCACTTCCCGGGTGTTCGCTCAAGAAGATGGCGGTCACGAGCGTGGCCGGCATGTTGTCGGAGAGCGGCACGACATTTTCGTCCGACAACGACCCGGAGCTCGTCCGTGACGCTGCGCCTTTTGCGATCAAGCTGTACGAATCGCTGCTCGAGACGGTGCCCGACAACCAGGGCCTGCTGCGCGCGACCTGCAGCGTCTTCACGCAGTACGCCTACGCGTTCGTCGAGACGGATGCCGAGATCATCGAGTCCGAAGACTTCGCGGCGGCGATGGCCATGCGGGAGCGGGCGCTCAGGCTCTACCTGCGGGGCCGCGATTACTGCATTCGGGCCATGGAGCTGCGGCGCGCCGGCGTCGAACAGGCGCTCAAGCTCGATCCGGATGCCGCGCTCGGCTGGGCGCGCCCGACCGACGTCGAGCTGCTCTACTGGACCGGCGCGTCGTGGGGCTCGGCCATTTCGATCGGCCAGGGCAAGCCGGCGCTCGTCGCCGACGTGCCGGCCGTCAAGGCGCTGATGAACCGGGCGCTCGAGCTCGACGAGACCTTTCAGCAGGGCGCCATTCACGCCGCCCTGATTTCGCTCGAGGCGCTGCCCGAGGCGATGGGCGGATCGGCCGAGCGGGCCCGCGAGCATTTCGAACGGGCCGTGGCGCTCTCACAAGGCCTGGACCCGAGCCCGTATGTCACGCTCGCCGCGTCGGTGTCGGTGGCCGAGCAGAACCGGGCCGAATTCGAGAAGCTGCTCGAGCAGGCGCTGGCCATCGACCCGGAGGCCAATCCGGACATCCGGTTGATCACGGCCATTGCGCAGAACCGCGCGCGCCACCTGCTCGCGCGAATCGACGAGCTGTTCCTCGGGAACGGCTCCGGAGGGCGACAGTGAAGACACGCGTGTGGATGATTGCGACAGGGGCAGCGCTCTCGATTGCGGCCGCCCTGCCGGCCGGCATCACGGCCCAGGGACGGGTCATCATCTCGCTGGCAAGCCTGGCACCCGAAGGATTGGTGTGGGACGTCGAGCTGAAGCAGCTCGCCGCCGACTGGGGCAAGCTCTCGAACGGCACGGTTCAGCTTCGGCTGTTCCCGGGCGGCCGGCTCGGCAGCGAGTCGTCTGTCGTGTCGCAGATGCGCGCCGGCGCGCGTCCGGAAGCGGCCGCGCTCACGACCGGGCTCGAAGAGCTCGACCCGGCCTTCTCGGTGTTCTCGGTGCCCTTCTTCTTCGACTCGCTCGACGAGGTGTCTGCCGTCATCGACGCGATCGAGCCCGCGCTCGAGACGAAGCTCGCGCCGCAGGGACTGACGCTCCTCTCCTGGGGATTCGGCGGCTGGGTACACATTTTCAGCAAGACGCCGGTCGCCACCCTGGACGACCTGAAGAAAGCCAAGCTCTTCACGAGCGCCGGGTTCAGCGTCGCGGAGAACTGGTACCGGCGCAACGGTTTCAACCCGGTTCCGCTGGCGGCCACCGACGTCGGCGCGGCGCTTGCCAGCGGTTCGATTACGGCGATGCCGTCGCCGCCCTACGCGGCGCTGGTGTTCCAGTGGTATCGCGACACGCCGTACATGCTCGACCTTCAGGTGGCCCCGCTCGTGGGCGCGCTGGTGGTGAACACGCGTGCATGGGAGCGGATTCCCGCCGACGTCAGGCCGAAGCTCATCGAGGCGGCTCGCGCGATGGAGAACCGCCTGAAGGTGAAGATCCCGGCTCAGGACCGCGACGCCATCAAGGAAATGCAGGCCCGCTCCATGAAGGTGTCGCCCCCGGACGCCGGTTTCAAGGCAGCAAGTCAGCCGCTCGTCGAGTCGATGCGCGGCGCGTGGGTCCCTGACGACGTCTACGACCTGGCCCTCACGGCCAGGACGAAGTACCGCCAGGCGAAGCGGCAGTGACAGGCGAGGCCCGCGCGACCGTCGTCACCCGGGCCGAGAACACGATCGCCAGCCTGATCCTCCTGGCGATGGTGCTGCTGCCGGTTGGCGAGATCGTCGCCCGCTGGTTCGGCACGGTGTTCGTCCCGGGCGCGATCACGCTCGTCCAGCACCTCACGCTCTGGGTGGCGTTCCTTGGCGCAGCCATCGCGGCGCGCGACGGCAAGCTGCTCTCGCTCGCCACGGCGACCTTCCTTCCCGAGCGGTCCCGGCAGGTGACCGCCCTCATCGCCAGTCTCGTCGCCGCCATTGTCGCGGGACTCCTCACCTGGGGCGCGATCGACCTCGTCGTGCAGAGCTACCGGTTCCCGTCGGCCGTTGGCCCCGCCATCCCCAAGTGGATCGCCCAACTCGGCCTGCCCGTCGGCATGGCGCTGGTGACGGTCCGCCTCGTGTGGCATGGCGGAAAGACATGGCGCGAGCGCTCGATTGCCGCCATCGGCCTGCTCGCGGCGCTGGCCGTGTGGATGTGGCCGGACCTGCTCTTCGAGCGCGCGGCCTGGCCCGGGATTCTGCTCATCATCGCGGCGGGGCTCGTCGGCGCGCCGATCTTCGCGCTGCTCGGCGGCGCGGCGGTGCTCCTGAACCTCATCGACGGGCAGGCGCCGTTTGTGAACATGAACCAGGCCTACAGCCTGGCCACCAAGGACATGCTGCCGGCGATCCCGCTCTTCACGCTGGCCGGCTTCGTGCTGGCCGAAGGGCGCTCGTCAGAGCGGCTGGTGGGCGTGTTCCGAGGCTGGTTCGGCTGGATGCCCGGCGGCACGGCCGTCGTGTGCGCGTTCGTCTGCTCCTTCTTCACGGTGTTCACGGGCGGCTCGGGCGTGACCATCCTCGCGCTCGGCGGCCTGCTGTTTCCCGCGTTGATCAAGGACGGTTACCGGGAGCGATTCTCCCTGGGCCTGCTCACGGCATCCGGCTCGCTCGGCCTGCTGCTGCCGCCGGCCCTGCCGCTCATTCTGTACGCCGTCGTGGCCGAACGTCCGATGGACGATCTGTTCATCGGCGGCCTGATTCCCGGATTGCTCCTGACGACGCTCGTGGCGGCATGGGGCATCCGCGAAGGCCTCGTGAGCGGCTCGCGCCGCACGCCGTTCGCGTTTCGCGAGGCGCTACGCGCCTCCTGGGCCGGCAAGTGGGAGCTGGCGATGCCCGTCATCGTCTTTGGATCGATTTTCGGGTTGCGGTCCACGGCCGTCGAGGCGGCGGCCGTGACCGCGCTCTATGCGATCGTCGTCCAGACGTTCGTCCATCGGGAACTGAGCCTCGGCGGAGAGATCGTGCGGGTGTCGACCGAATGCCTGACGATCGTCGGCGGCGTGCTGATCATCCTCGCGGCGGCCGTCGGCCTGACCGACTACCTGCTGTTCGCCCAGGTGCCCGATCGGCTGCTGATGTGGACGCAGTCGTACGTCGACTCCCCGATTGCCTTCCTGCTGATCCTGAACGTGTTCCTGCTCGTCGTCGGCGCGTTCATCGACATCTTCTCGGCCACGATCGTCATCGTGCCGCTCATCGTGCCCATTGGCGCGGCCTTCGGTATCCACCCGGTGCACCTGGGCATCATCTTCATCGCCAATCTGGAGCTTGGGTACCTCACGCCGCCGGTCGGCCTGAATCTGTTCCTCTCGTCGTACCGTTTCCAGAAACCCGTCCTGGAAGTCGCGCGAGCAACCCTGCCGATGCTCGTCATCCTCGGTATCGGCGTCCTGCTCATCACGTATGTGCCGTGGTTGACGACCGGCCTCCTGGAGATGATGGGCCGGCTCGAGCCATGAGGCCGCCGTCGCATGCCGGCGGCGTGGTCGTGAAAACCGGTGACGGCCAGGCGCAGTTCCTCGTCGTGTCAGCGAAGCGGGCTCCCGACGAGTGGGTCCTGCCCAAGGGCCACATCGAGCCCGGCGAGTCCGCCGAGCAGACCGCGACCCGTGAAGTCCTCGAGGAGGCGGGCGTCGTTGCCTCGGTGGAGTCGCGGCTGGGGCTGATCGAGTTCGAAAGCTGGCGCGGGCACGTTCGCGCCGAGTTCTTCCTGATGCGGTACGCGGGCGAAGGCGCGGCGAGTGAAGACCGCAGGACGGCATGGATGGCGCTCGACGAGGCGCTCGTCGCACTCGCCTTCGACGACATGCGGCAACTGCTTCGACGAGCCGATGAACGCCTGCGAGCCGATCGGCCCTGAGCCGGCGCGGTTACGCCTACAACCGGAACCCATCGCGGAGCGGATCGCGCGGATCGACGAGAAAGGTGTGCTCGCCGGTCATCCATGCATCACCGGTGAGCTCCGGCACGATCGCGGCGTGCTCGCCAACCTGTGACCGGCCGACAACGCGCGCGCTGAAGGTGGTACCGATCACGCTCTCATGGACGAACGGATCGCCGGGGTGCGCGAGACCCATCGCGTCGAGCACCGCCAACACCGCGCAGGTGCCCGTGCCGCACGGAGACCGGTCAACCTCCGCTTCAGCGAACACGGTGATGTTGCGGAGGTGGGCGTCGGCCCGTGACGGCGGGCCAGTGAAGATGGTCCCGTAGATACCCTGCAAGCCGGGCTCTTCCGGATGGACCACTTTCACGGCGGCCTCGACGGCCTCCTTGATGGCCATTCCCGCCTGCCGCAGCTCGACCAGCCGGCCTGACGTCATCGGCAACCCGGCAGACTCGGCATCCACGATGGCGTAGAAGGCGCCGCCGAAGGCGACGTCGACCGTGAACTCGCGCCGGCCCAGCCTGACGGGAACGGCTGATGCGAGCACGAAGGACGGCACGTTCACGAAGCTCACGCGTGTGACACGCCGGTTGCCATCGCGCGCGTCGAGCACAGCCCTCACGCGAATCTGACCTGCCGGCGCGTCGAGCGTCAGCGCAAGCGCGACGAGGCCGGGCTCTGCCGCTGTCGAGTCGGGCCGTCCTGCAAGAAGCTCGCGCTCGAGGGCGATGGTCGCGACGGCGATGATGCCGTGGCCGCACATGGTGCTGAAGCCCTCGTTGTGCATGAAGAGAACTCCGGCGTCCGAATCGGCACGCTCGGGGCCGGTCAGCAAGGCGCCGTACATGTCGAGATGGCCTCGCGGCTCGAACATCAGGGCGCGGCGAAGATGGTCCTGGTGCTCGCGGGCCCACGCGCGGCGCTCGAGCATCGTACGCCCCTCGGGCTCCGGCCATCCGTCCACGACGAGCCGCAGGGGCTCACCGGCCGTGTGCGCATCGATGGTGCGAAAGGTCACTGGGGCTGGGCCCTTTTCCACGGTTTGTCTCCCGAAACGCCCTTAGGGTAGCTGACCCCGCGACGTCTGGCACCTGTTTCGGGCAAACTGTGGAACAGGGCTTCGGCTCACAGCACCCATGAGAATTGTCGCGACTCTGTTTGTCGTCGGATTGGCGCTCGGGCCTGGGCCTGGCTCGGCCATGCCGCCGCAGACGCCGGCGCCCTCAGCCGACGAGCTGGCTGCCCGCGCCTATGAAGCGGCCTTCGAGCTGGACTACGACGCAGCCCTGACGTCGGCCCGCACGCTCGTCGCGCTCGCGCCCGACGCCTCCCGCTCGCACCGCGTGCTGGCAGCCGTCCTGTGGGCACAGATACTGTTCCGGACGGGCGCGACCACGGTGGACTACTTCCTCGGCAGCCTGACCAAGTCCAAGGACACCCGGCCGCCCATACCTCCCGACGTCGAGCGCGAGTTCGAGGCGGCAGTCACTCGCGCCATCGAGCTTGCCGAGCGTCGACTCGACGACAACCGGAACGACGTGGATGCCCGCTACGAGGCGGGAGCCGCGTACGCTATTCAGGCGTCGTTCCGCGCGTCGATCGGCGGCAGCCTGACGGCGGCCTTCGGTGCGGCGCGTCAGGCGTACAAGGCCCAGGAAGGTGTGCTCGATCGCGTTCCGGGGCACGCCGGCGCCAACGTGATTGCGGGCACCTACCGGTACGCCGTCTCGGGACTCCGGTTTCCGTCGCGGTGGTTTGCCTATCTCGCCGGCTTTTCCGGCGACGGTGAACGTGGCATCAGGATGCTCGAAACCGCAGCCGAGAGGCCCGGCTCAGTCTACGACGCGCTGCCGGCGCTCCTGCTCATCTACGCTCGCGAGGGGAGGCACGAAGATGCGCACGCCATCGCGGAGCGCCTGTCGCAGACGTTCCCTCGCAACCGGTTCTTCCGTCTCGAAGTGGGCTCGGCTGCACTTCGTGCCGGCCGGCCGGGAGAAGCGGAGCGCATCTTTCGCGAAGGCCTGATCGCTCTTGACGCGGACGTGAGGCCGAAGGCCCCCGGCGAGCGCGCCTTCTGGCTCTACAAGCACGCCGCGGCCCTCGTCGAGCTGGGGCGGCCGGCCGACGCGGCGGATCTCGTCGACTCGGCGTTTGCCGCCAATCCGGCAGGGTGGGTCGAGGGGCGGCTGTATCTCGAACGCGGCAAGATCGCCGACCTGGCCGGGCGTCGGGACGCGGCCGTCGACGCCTACCGGCTCGCCCGGTCCATCGCCGCTCGCGACGACGACCCGATGGGCCGGAAAGCCGCCGAGATCCTGCTCGAACAGCCCTTCGCTCGAAGCGGGCTTCACTGACCCCGCGCCGCCCGGGCACCCGGGGCGATGCACCAAACGACGGCGCAAAACCGTAGACTATCTGTAGTGGCGTCGAAAAAGACTTGGATCTGGGTTCTTGTGGCCTGCTTCGGCCTGACGGTTCTGGCCATGGCCGCGGTGGCCGGGCTGGGCCTGTACTTCGTCGCCTCGCACATCAGCACGGACCGCACGTCGAGCGCCGACGCACTCCGCACGTTCGACGAGGTGCGGGCCGAGTTCAAGAACGCACAGCCCCTGTTCGAGCTCGACAGCGACGAGACGCCGCGGCCGACGCGCGCCATCACCGAGCTTCCGACATCCGACCGACGACCCGAGCAGCTCGTGATCCTGGCGTGGGATCCCGACGACGAACGGCTGGCGAAGATCTCGCTGCCCTTCTGGATGCTGCGGCTTGGCCGCCAAAACATCGACATCCAGAACGACAGCGGATTCGATCTCGACGAGCTCGACCTGAACGTGGATGAGCTCGAGCGGGTGGGGCCGATCCTCGTCTTCGACTTCCGGACGAGCGACGGCGAGCGCGTCCTCATCTGGACGCGCTGAGCCGGTTTCATGGAAGAATCCGCGGGTCGTTCGCGGACGATGAAGGTTGGTACCGGTACGGGGATTCGAACCCCGGTCCCGTGGCTGAGAACCACGTGTCCTGACCCCTAGACGATACCGGCCCTCGGACAGACTCGAACCCAGAACGCTAGCATCCTCGCGCGAAACCGGTCAAGTCGGCGATAATGGTTGGTCGTCGTCCAATGCTTCTTCTCCGTTCAACCTCGTCGGTCGTCGTGCTGCTCTTCGTCACCCTGGCGACGCTCTCGGCCGCCTGCGGCTCGGAGCCTGCGCCGCCCGCACCGGTGGCTGGAGCTGGCGGGGGCATGGCCGTCGACGCGGCCACGGCCGGAGCGGTGTCCGGTCGGGCGACGTTCAGCGGTACGCCACCGGCTGCGGAGATCCTCCGCATGGGCACCGACGCGGCCTGCATCGGACCCGACGGCCCGGACCAGCCGAGCGATGCGGTCCTTGTCGACGCGACCGGCGGCCTCGCCAACGTGTTCGTCTACGTCAAGGACGGACTCGACGCGAAGTACTCATTTGCTGTCCCCCAGGAGCCGGTACTGCTCGACCAGGCCGGTTGCCGCTACCACCCGCGGGTGCTGGGCGTGCGGGTCGGCCAGCCACTCGAGGTCCTGAACAGCGACGACACGCTGCACAACGTTCATGCGCTGCCCGTCGGCAACGCGGAATTCAACGAGGGCCAGCCGATCAAGGGCCTTCGCATGACGCGCTTCTTCACGATGCCGGAGGTGGCCGTCCGGTTCAAGTGCGACGTCCACAGCTGGATGTCGGCGTATGTCGGTGTCATGGCGCACCCCTACTTCGCCGTGACGGCGCCTGACGGGTCGTTCTCGATACCGGACCTGCCTCCCGGCACGTACACCGTCGAGGCATGGCACGAGCGGTTCGGCCGGATGACCGAGCAGGTGACGATCGGCGAGCGCGAGTCGGCTTCGCTCGCCTTCACCTTCTCGGCCAGCTGACGGCACGGACGGACATGAAGTCCGACGCCATCACCCACACCGTCGACAACGAGTTCGCGCCCGGACACACGCGGCTGTCGGACCTCATCGTCCTGACCAAGGCGCGCGTCAATGCGCTCGTCGTGGCGACCACGGCGGGCGGGTACTACCTGGGCGCGCCCGGCCCCGTCGATCTCGTCACGCTCGCCGTCGTCTGCTTCGGCACGGCGCTCGTCGCGAGCGGCGCCGCCGCGCTCAACCAGGTGGACGAGCGCGACACCGACCGGCTGATGCGCCGCACGCGGCTCCGGCCGGTCGCGCGCGGACGGATGAAGCCGGCCGAGGGCCGGATCATCGCGCTCGTGCTGTCGCTCGCGGGCCTTTCCATCATCTGGTTCGGGTCGAACCCGACGGCAACCGTCGTCGCGCTCGTCACGCTCGTCGTCTACACGATGGTCTACACGCCGCTCAAGCGCCGGACCTCGCTTGCCACAGTGGTCGGCGCGGTCCCCGGCGCGTTGCCGCCGATGATCGGATGGGCGGCCAGCGGCTCGCTTGCCTCGGCCGCGCCGTGGACCCTGTTCCTGCTGATGTTCATCTGGCAGCTGCCGCACTTCCTCGCGATCGCGTGGATGTATCGCGACCAGTACGCCGCCGCCGGCCTGCCGATGCTGCCCGTGGTGGACACGACCGGCGCAACGACCGGCCGCCAGGCGAGCCTGTGGGCCGTCACGCTCATCCCCTGCAGCCAGCTGCCGTTTCTCTTTGGCATTTCGGATCGGACGTACGCCATCGGCGCGCTCGTGCTCGGCATGATGCAGCTCGGACTGGCCGTGGCGTTCGCGCTGCGCCGGACAAACGCCAACGCCCGGTTGCTCTTCTACGGCTCGATCACGTACCTGCCGCTGCTGTGGATGCTCATGGCCGCCGGGAAGCGGTGATCTGATGTCGGCGGCGGACCTGCCTCACCTGAACGCCACGCTCAACGCCATCTCGGCGGTGCTGCTCGTCGTCGGCTTCTCGTTCATCAAGGCGAAACGGATCGACGCGCATCGGCGCGCGATGCTCGCCGCCTGTGTGACCTCGGCCCTGTTTCTTCTGTCGTACGTGGTCTACCACGCGCAGGTGGGGTCGAAGCCCTTTCCCGGCACCGGGTTCGAACGCACGCTGTACTTCGCGATTCTCATTCCCCACGTGCTGCTCGCGGCCGCCGTGCTGCCACTCGCGCTCGTCACGCTCGGACGCGGCCTGCGAAGAGACGACACGCGTCACCGGCGCATCGCGCGCTGGACACTGCCGATCTGGCTCTTCGTCTCGGTCACGGGCGTGATCGTGTACGGGATGCTGTATTGGAGATAGAGCCGTTCCCGGCCCGATTCAGTAGAGCAGGTATCTCGACGCCAGCAGCCGCCAGCGCCGTTCGGCCCGCGCCCACGAGGCGGCTGTCACGGCAGGGTCTTCGCCGGCCCGTATCCGCTCGAGATCGGCCCGCGACCCGAAGAGCCGGGCCGCCGCGTCGATCTCGAAGTCGCTCCGGAAGAGCCTGACGAGAGCCGACGCGATTTCAACGCCAAGACGGACCGGCTGCACCTGATCGCGGTTGGTGATCGTGATGAACACGCCGCCGCAGGCCTCGCCGGCGTACTTGCTCGACTGGGGCGTGAAGCGAACCGCATAGAACCGAACGCCCGGCACCTGGCGCGCGTTGAGGGCCTCGGCGAGCGACACACCGTCGATCCAGGGCGCACCCAGCTGCTCGAACGGCGTGTCCGTGCCGCGGCCGACCGACACGTTGGTCCCTTCGAACGCGCCAAGCCCGGGATAGAGCGTGGCCGCATACAGGTTGCGCATGTTGGGCGACGGATTCACCCACGGCAGGCTGGTCTCATCGAACCACGCGTCGCGGCGCCACCCCGACATGGCGACGACCGTGAGATCCGCCCCGATTCCCGATTCTTCATTGAAGAGCTTCGCCAGCTCCCCCATCGTCAGGCCGTGCCGGATGGGCATCGCCGCGAAGTACCCGGTGAAGCCGAGGGCCGTCTCGTCGAGCGGCGGCCCCTCCATGCGGAGGCCGCCAATCGGATTGGGCCGATCCAGCACGACCACCTTGATCCGGCGCGCCGCAGCCGCCTCCATCACGTAGGCCATCGACGTCATGTAGGTGTAGAAACGCGCGCCGATGTCCTGCAGATCAATGACGACGGCGTCGAGTCCCGCGAGCATCTCGTCGGTCGGCCGGCGGGTGCTTCCGTAGAGCGAATGAATCGGCAGCCCAGTGACCTCGTCACGGGTCGACGGCACGGCAGCATCGAGGATTCCCCGGATGCCGTGCTCCGGGCTCATGAGCGACACGAGGCTCACGCCCGGCGCATTCGAGAGCAGGTCGATGGCCGTCGCGCCGTCGCGCGCCACGCCGGTGTGGTTCGTGAGAAGCGCCACCCGCATGCCCGAGAGGTCGGCGAAACCGCGCGAGCGCAGCACGTCGAGCCCGGTCATCACCGGCGTCGTGGCCGCGGCGGCAGCCGGGCCGGCCGCGGCCGGGCGGCGAAGGCTCCAGCCGGCCGCGCGTGCCGACTCGGGCACAGGGGTCGTGAGCGCGGAGGCGGCCAGCGTGGCGATGCGCGCCCGGAGCGGCGTGACGTCACCGGCGCCATCCGGGTGCACCCGATTCGAGAGAAACACGACGAAGAGCTCCGTGGCCGGATCGATCCAGATCGACGTGCCGGTAAATCCCGTATGCCCGAACGACCCGAGCGGCAGCAGCTCGCCGCGGTTGGCCGAGTACGACGAGTCGAAATCCCAGCCCAGGCCGCGCACGTTCGGCTCGCCTGCCGGCGTGGCCGGCGAGGTCATGCGCGCCACGGTGAGCGGCGACAGGATCCGCGTGCCCCCGAAGGCTCCGCCGCCAAGCAGCATGCGCGCGAACACCGCCAGGTCGGCGGCTGTGCTGAACAGCCCCGCATGACCGGCGACGCCCTGCATGCGGCGCGCCGTCGGATCGTGCACCTTGCCACGAAGCATGACCGCACCCGGCACGCTGCACGGCCAGGCGTACGGCGTGCACGGCTGCGTGGGCGCAATCCTCGATGCCATCGCCGCCGGAGGGTTGAACATCGTCTCGCGCATGCCGAGCGGCTCGAAGATGCGTGCGCGCACGAACTCGTCGAACGGCACCGTCGACAAACGCGCGACGATGTCGGCCAGCAGGAAGAAGTTGATGTCGGAGTAGACGAACCGGGTGCCGGGTGGGTCAGTGGGGACTTCGTCGATAGCAAGCGAAATGGCCGTGTCGTAGCCGACCCAGTCTTCGGTCAAATCGAGGTCGGGCCGGAGGCCGGACATGTGCGTGAGCAGGTCGCGGACCGTGATGCGGCCCTTGCCGTTTCGCTCGAAACCGGGAATGAACGTGGCGACGGGATCGGAGAGTCGCAACGTCCCCTCTTCGACGAGCATCATGACCGCGGTCGTCGTGGCCACGACCTTGGTGAGCGAGGCCAGATCGAACATCGTGTCGAGCGTCATCGGCTCGTTGGCCGGGACGAGGGCGCGCCGGCCGTAGGCCTTCTGCCAGACCACGGCATCGCCACGCCCGACGAGGACGACGGCGCCCGGTAACTGGTTGTCCCGAATGGCTTGTTCGACGACGGCGTCGATGCGGTCGAGCCGGGCGGCATCAAGCCCGGCAGCGGCGGGAGCCTGGACCGGCGGCGCGCCGGCCGGCAGCCCGGCAGAAGCCGTGACGACCGCTGCGGCCAGACAGAGCGCGGCCAGGCGACGGTGGTGCCGCATGATGGCCGGATTATAAATCGGCCCCTGGCGAGCGCATCTCACCAGGGGCCGTATGGTTCGGGTCGTCGTGGGTGGGGCTTATTTGGCGAAGCGGTCGAAGATGTCGACAAGCTCGCTCAACTGCTTCTTTCGTTCGACGTCCCCCTTCGAAACGCCGTCGGTGACGCAGTTATCCACGTGATATCGGAAAATCGCAAGGCTGATGCGGTTCAGGGCCGCTTCGGCCGCCGCGAGTTGCTGAAGTATTTCCACGCACAGGCGGGGCTCCTGCACCATCCGTCGAATTCCACGGATCTGCCCCTCGATGCGGTTGAGACGGGTCACCAGCGCATGTTGTTCGGTTTGTCCAAGCACTTCGCTCACTTTCACTCCTCCAGGGAGTGCCTCCTACCACGCACGAACCGCTCGCAATCCGGCGTGCGGGACCGTCAAAGGCTACACCTGAATACGCGCGCCTCCATGGCGCCGTTACAGGTACTGGTATTGGACACCAGGTGAGGCCCGTTGATTCGCCCCCGGCCGGCGGCCCCTATCAGCCTGACTCCAGCATATACGGGGGTATCCGAAGGAACTACGGGGATTCGGGCTGGCCGTGCCATCGGTGGAAAGCCGGCGGCAAGCGAAGCTCCGGAGAAGCCCGCCGCAAACCTGAGAAAATGGTCGCCATGCAGGTGGAGCTTGCCGGCCCGGCCGGTCCTCTCGAAGCGCTCATCGACGAACCGGCCCCGGTCGGGGCGGCGTCCCCCCGGGCAGCCGTGGTCTTCGGCCACCCCCACCCGCAGCACGGCGGCACGATGCATACGAAGGCGGTCTATCAGGGCGCCAAGGGGCTCGTCCGAATCGGCTGCGCCGTCCTGCGCTTCAATTTCCGGGGCGTGGGCGCGAGCGCCGGGACGTTCGACAACGGAGTGGGCGAAACCGACGACTACCGGGCGGCCGTGGACTTCATGGCCCACCGTTACCCGGGGGTGCCGCTCTGGACCGCCGGCTTTTCGTTCGGCGCGTGGGTGGCCCTCGAGGTGGGTGCCGCCGACCCCCGCGTTTCAACCCTCATCGGAATCGCCCCTCCCGTGGCCGGCCGAGGATACGATTTCCCCGGGACGCTCGAAACCGAGAAGGCCAAGTTCCTGGTGCAGGGAGACATGGACGAAATCTGCCCGCTCAAGGACCTGTGGGCCTTTTATGGCAAGCTCAGGGAACCAAAGGAGCTCGTCATCATCGATGGCGCCAACCATCTGTTCGAAGGACAGACGGTGGAAGTCGGCGAAGCGCTGGCAGATCTGCTCGGCGAAGGTGAGTGACACGAGATGACAACTGGCACCGGCAGGCGCGGAGGCGATTGGCTCGTGCGAATGACGGAACCGTCGTCCGTCTTTTCGCCGGAGCGGCTGAGCGACGAGCATCGGCTGATTGCCCAGATGGCCGCCGAGTTCGTGTCGAAGGAAGTCGAACCTGCGCTTCCGGACCTCGAGGCCAAACGCTGGGACGTCGTGCGCCGGCTCGTGCTGCGAGCGGGCGAGCTCGGACTGCTCGGCACGGACGTTCCGGAAGCGATGGGCGGCGCGGGCCTCGACAAGGCTACGTCGATCATCGCGACCGAGGCGGTGGGCGCGTGTCCGTCCTTTGCCGCGACGTTCGGCGGGCAGACGGGGTTGGCCCTGATTCCTATCCTCTGCTTCGGCACCGCCGATCAGAAGGCGAGATACCTGCCTGGCATCCTGTCGGGCGAGACCATCGGCGCGTACTGCCTCAGCGAGGCCGCGTCGGGATCGGACGCGCTCGGGGCCCGGGCGCGCGCCACGCGGGAGGCCGACGGCTCGTGGCGGCTCAACGGTGAGAAGCTCTGGGTCACGAACGGCGGCTTCGCCGACCTCTTCATCGTGTTCGCCAAGGTCGATGGCGAGCACTTCTCCGCCTTCATCGTCGAACGCGGTTCGAGCGGCGTCGCGATTGGCAAGGAAGAGCACAAGATGGGCCTGCACGGGTCCTCGACGACGCCACTCGTGCTGACCGATGCGGTGGTGCCGGCCGGCAATCTGCTGGGCCAGGTAGGCAAGGGCCACAAGATCGCGTTCAACGTGCTCAATTACGGCCGGTTCAAGCTGGCCGCCATGTGCACGGGCGGCGCCAGGCCGGCAGTGGCCGAAGCGGCCACCTACGCACTTTCCCGCCGGCAGTTCGGCCAGCCCATCGCGTCGTTCGGCGCCATCCAGCACAAGCTGGCCGAGATGGCCATTCGCCTGTACGCGGTCGAGAGCATGCTCTATCGGACGACGGGCCTCATCGACGACGCCATTGCGCTCACGGCGGGCGACGAGGGGGCTGTGGCCGGGGTGCTGGAAGAGTTCGCGCTCGAAGCCTCGCTGCTCAAGGTGGCCGCAAGCGAGATGACCGACTTCGTGCTCGACGAGAACCTCCAGATTCACGGCGGCAACGGATTCGTGCGCGACTATCCGGCGGAGCGTCGCTTCCGGGATGCGCGCGTGAACCGGATCTTCGAGGGCACAAACGAGATTAACCGGCTGCTGATGCCAGGCCTCCTCATCAAGCGGGCGCGCGCCGGCGCGATCCCGCTCTTCGAGCACATGGGGCCCCAACCCGAAGAACCGGCCGACGCTCCCGGTACCGGAACGCCTGGCGAGATCCCGGTCGCGTCGGCCTTGAAGGCAGTGACGCTCTCGATCCTCGGGCTCGCGCTCGACCGCCATGGTGACGCGCTCGGACGCGAACAGGAAGTGGCCATGCTCGTGTCGGACCTGATCATCGACACGTTTGCCGTCGAGAGCGTGGCGCTTCGAGCCGCCGCACGCGACGGTGACGGGGCGACAACGCTCCACGCCGATGCCGCAACGGTGTTCGCGCACGACGCGGCACTGCGCGCCAGGACCGTTGCGGCGACCGCCATCGGCGCACTGGCCGAGGGCGACGCCGCACGGCAGGCGCTCGATCGAATCGACCGGATCCTGCCGAACCAGCCCATCGATACCATTACGCCCCGCCGTCGCATCGCGCAGGCGGTCATCGACCGCAGGAGGTACCCGTTCTCGTGACCAGACATTTCTCCGCGCTCGTGCTCTTGTGCGTCATGGCGGCCTGCACGTCGGGTCCGCCCCCGCCAGTCGACGAACGCCCGCACGAAGAGCAGATCCTCGACTGGCGGACCCGAAGGGATCAGTTCTTCAGAAACGCCGCGGAGTCACCGCTGCTCCCGGAAGACAAGGCGACGTTTACCGGCCTGCCGTACTACCCGATTGACGGCAGTCTGCGGGTGCCGGCGTTTCTCACCGAGGAACGCACCAACCCGCCCGTGATCATCGAGTTGCAGACATCATCGTCGCAACCGGACCGGATGCGTCGGGTCGGCACGCTCGGGTTCACGCTGAATGGCCAGACGCACACACTCACGGCGTTCGCGCCGGCCGACATGCGCGTCATCACGAGGCTCTTCGTGCCGTTTGGTGACGCCACGGGCGGCACCGAGACGTATAAGGGCGGCCGTTACCTGGACCTCGACAGAACCCCGACCGGGCTCTACGACCTGGACTTCAACAGGGCCTATCACCCGAACTGCGTCTACAACATCTCCTGGGTGTGCCCGATCCCGCCCCGCGAGAACCACCTGCCCGTGCCGATTCGTGCTGGCGAGCGGCTGCCGCCGTCATGACCGCCGGCCGGGCCCGCGCCGTGGTCTTCGACTTCGACGGCGTGCTGGCCGACACCGAGCGGCTGCACTGGTCGGCTTTTCAGGACACCTTTGCGCCTCGCGGCTGGCTGCTCGACGAGGCGACGTATTTCGCGAGTTATCTCGGTTTCGACGACCGCGGGCTCGTGACCGCATTCGCGCGTGACCGCGGCATTACCATCGAGCCACACGACCTCGACGCCATCGTGAAGGCCAAGGAGCAGCACTTCGCCCGGCGGCTTGGCGCCGGCGGGGCGCTTTTCCCGAACGCAGCTTCATGCATCAGGCGACTGGCCGGTCGCTATCGGTTGGCCATTGCCTCAGGCGCCCTCCGGCGCGAGATCACCTTCATCCTCGATACGGCGGGCCTGTCACCGGCCTTCTCCGCCGTCGTCGGAGCCGACGATGTGGCGAGAGGCAAGCCGGCACCGGATAGCTACACCGAAGCGACGCGCCAGCTTGGAGTGGCGCCGGGCACGGCAGTGGCGGTCGAGGACTCGCGCTGGGGGCTCGAGGCGGCACGCGCCGCCGGCCTGCCTGCCATCGGCATCACCACGAGCTACCCCGCGTCAGAGCTCGACCCGGCCGATGCCATCATCGGCTCGCTCGACGAGCTGACCGACGCCCTGGTCGAGGCGGTGGCGGCGGGCGGCTGACGCCCGATTGGCCGCCGGCATCCTTTTGCCGCTCGACCTCGTCTATGTGAGAAACGAGGCACGTTTGTGCGTTGCCATACTATGGACTCCAATATATAGTCGTCCATCATGACCATACGCAGCCCGATCGACGAGGCCAAGAAAGGCAGTGCGGAACTGCTGATCCTCGCCCTGGTGGCCCGGGAGGACCTGCACGGGTACGAGCTGGCCCGACGCATCGAGTCCGAATCGAACGGCACGCTGACATTCACGCTGGCGTCGCTCTACTCGACGCTGTACCGCATGGAGAATCGAGGCTGGATTCGAGGCCGCTGGGTGGAAAAAGCGGGCCAGCGGCGACGCTGCCATTATCGGATTACGGAGGCCGGACGACGGGTGCTCGAAGCCCAGCGGGCCGACTGGGCGCGGTTTGTCGCCGCGCTCGGCCGCGTGGCTGGCGTGCGCTACGCCTGATGCGAGATGCCGACCCCGAACTGGCGTGAGATTGTCTGGAAACGCGCCGCGGCCACCGGTGCCACCGGGTTGCCGCTCTACGCCATCGACGAGCTTGCCGCGCACCTGGAGGACCTGTACCGGACGGCGCGCGCCGACGGGCTCTCGCACGACGCCGCGTACGCTCGCTCGATGGACGCGCTGGAGACCTCACGCCTGTCCGAACTGGTCGGACCGGGAAGCCAGGTACGCGATCCCGTCTCGCTGGCCGATGTCGCCGGTCTCGTTCGCACGTCACGGTTCCGAGGACTCTCCATGATGCACGCACTCCGGCAGGCCGTCCGTCAGTTCACGAATCAGCGCGCCTTCGCGCTCATCACCGTCCTGGTTCTCGGGCTGGGGATTGGCGCAAGCGTCACCGTCTACAGCATCGTCGATGGCGTTCTGCTCACGCCGCTTCCCTACCGGGAGCCGGATCGACTCGTTACGTGGTGGGACACCAACTACGAGCAGGGCCTGTCGCACGAGCCGGTCTCACCGGTCAACTTCATGGACTACCGCGACCTCGACGTGTTCGACGACGCGGCGGCCTGGTGGCGGCCCGACGTGAACCTCACGGACCCGAGCCTCGATCCGGTTCGGGTCTCGACGATCGAAACAGGCGCCAACCTGTTCGAGGTCCTCGGTGTTCGCCCACAGATCGGCCCGGGCTTTCCGGATGGCGGGCCGATGTTCAGCCGCGATCTCATCACCATGATCAGCGACCGGCTGTGGCGCGCGCGCTACAGCGCCGACCCGGACCTCATCGGCCGCACCCTGCTGCTCAATGGCACGCCGTACACGGTGGTCGGCGTCATGCCTCCCGGGTTTCACTTTCCCGACGACGTGGATGTGTGGCAGCGATCGCAGTGGGATTTCCATCAGCACAGCCGCGCCGCGCACTTCATGGAGGTGGTCGCCCGCCTCTCGCCGGACGCCGCGTTCGAACAGGCCGACGCGGCCATGAACGGCCTCGCGCAACGGCTCGCCGCCGACAACCCGGCCACCAACAAGGCCTGGGGCGTGCGGCTCGTCTCGCTGCTCGACGATCAACTCGGGTACTACCGCCCGGCGCTCGTCGTGCTGTTTGGCGCGGTCGGGCTGCTGATGGTGATCGCGTCGTTCAACGTGGCCTCGCTGCTCCTGACGCGCGCGCTCGCGCGCCAGCGCGAGATGGCCGTGCGGACCGCGCTCGGCGCGTCGCCGCGCCACCTGGTGGTGCAACTGCTCGCCGAGGCGTTCGCGCTCTCGACGGCCGGCGCGGTCACAGGCGTCGTTGCCGCGCTCGTCGCGCTTCCGCTCATCACCGCCGCGACGCCCGTCGAGATTCCACGGCTCGCGGAAGCATCGCTCGACTTTCGCGCGCTGGCCTTCGCGCTCGCGATCGCGGTGGGCACGACGCTGCTCTTCGGCCTGGTACCGGCGCTTGCCGTCATCCGCCGAAGCCTCAGCGCGGACCTGCGCGCCGGCGACCGCGGCTCGTCGCGCGGCACCAGGCTTGTCTACCGCACACTGGTCTCGGGAGAGGTGGCGCTCGCGGCGGTGCTCCTCGTCAGCTCAGGTCTGCTCGTGCGCACCGTGGCGCGGATGACCGACGTGCCGACCGGCGTGGTGAACGACGAGGCGGTGATCTCGAGCGTGCAGCTCTCCGGCCAGGCCTATCCCGACTGGCCCAGTGTGGCCACCGCGTACGGGCAGATCCTCGAACGCGTGCGTCAGGAGCCGGGGATCGACGAGGCCGGCGCCGCGAACTTCCTGCCGTTCGAGGCCGGCTGGCGCGTGAACTTCACCGTCGAAGGCGAGCCGCCCGCGAGAGCCGACGAACAGCCGCAGGCACAGTTCATCACGGTGATGGACGGGTACTTCGAGTCGATGGGCGCGCGACTCGTGGCCGGCCGGTACTTCACCGCGCGCGACACGACGGACGTGCCGGGCGCGGTCGTGGTCAACGAATCGTTCGCGAAGCGCTTCCTCGCGGACCGGGAACCGTTGTCGTCGGCGCTCGTCACGCCCGTGCAGGGCATCGGCCCGCTCGGCCGGAACCTCGTGCCATCGGGCCGCTTCGACGTCATCGGCGTCGTGGCCGACGTGCGCAACGCACCGGCCGGCCAGCCGGTGGAGCCGGCCGTGTACTTCTCCGGCCGCCAGTTCCCGTTCCGGTCCATGTTCGTCACCATCGACGCGGTGGACGACGCCACGGCGCTCTCGGCGCTGCGCTCCGCGCTCAGGGAGATTGCACCGACGATTCCCATGACGAGCGTGACGACGTGGGAGACAAGAGTCCGGGCCCGGTCGGCCGAACCGCGGCTCCTGATGACGCTGCTCGTGTTCTTCGGCGGACTGGCGGGCCTCCTGGCCGCACTCGGCGTCTACGGCCTGTTCGTCTGGATGGTGACGCTGCGCCGGCGCGAACTGGCGATCCGGCTCACGCTCGGAGCCCGGCCGTCAGGCATCGGACTCACGGTCGTCCGGCAGGGCGTATGGCTGGCGGCGGCGGGCCTCATCGTCGGTGCCGGGCTCGTGCAGCTCGGCCGGGACGCGCTCGCGCGCGTCCTCTTCGAGGTCTCGCCCACCGACGTGGCGTCGCTCTCGGCGGCCGCCGCCGTGCTCTTCACCGCCACGCTCGTCGCCTGCGTGCCCGCCGCCCTGCGCGCCATGCGGATCAACCCGATCGAGGGGATACGGCAGGAGTGAAAGGCGCTTGGGGTCCTGGGAGTGAAGGGCGCTTGGGGTGCTGGGGGTGGAAAGCGCTTGGGGTGCTGGGGGTGGAAAGCGCTTGGGGTCCTGGGAGTGGAAAGGCGCTTGGGGTGCTGGGGGTGAGAAGCGCTTGGGGTGCTGGGGGTGGAAAGCGCTTGGGGTGCTGGGGGTGAGAAGCGCTTGGGGTGCTGGGGGTGGAAAGCGCTTGGGGTCCTGGGAGTGGAAGGCGCTTGGGGTGCTGGGGGTGAGAAGCGCTTGGGGTCCTGGGAGTGGAAAGGCGCTTGGGGTGCTGGGGGTGAGAAGCGCTTGGGGTGCTGGGGGTCGACCGGCTCGAGCGGCTGAATCTGCCAGGCGGCGACTTCCGCCACGACGGCGTCGGTCACCGTGCTGATCAGGTCGGGCGACGTCGACCGCGTACATCTCGGCGAGGAAGGCCTGAATCTCCCCGACCGCCAGGGCACGCTCTTCAGTCCAAGCACTTCAAGCGCTTTTCACTCCAAGCACCTCAAGCGCTCTTCACCCTGGGCACCTCAAGCGCCTTTCACTCCAGCACCTCAAGCGCTTCTCACCCCAAGCACCTCAAGCGCCTTTCACTCCCGGCACTTCAAGCGCCCTTCACCCCGAGAGCCCTTCACTTCACAAACAGCATCTCCCGGTAGGTTGGCAGCGGCCAGGCGTCGTGCGGCGTCAGGAGCTCGATCTGGTCGCCGACCTCGCGCAGGGCCAGCATGGCCGGCACGACGGTGTCTCGCATGTAGCGCGCGTGCTTCTCGGCCTCGTGCGACTTGTGGCCCAGGGCCTCGGCCAGGGTGTCGGTGCGCACGCGGAACTCGTCGATGAGCTTCGAGTACCGATCGAGCAGTTTCTTGCTCTCGCGGGTCGACCCGCCGGCCTGCTTCGTCACCGCCACCGACGAGGCGATCTCCTCCTGGTAGCGAATCGCCGTGGGGGCGATGTAGCGGTTGGCCATGAGGACCATCAGCTGGGCCTCGACGTTCACCGTCTTGACGTACGTCTCGAACGCCACTTCGTAGCGGGCGCGCAGCTCTCGGGCGTTCAGCACCTTGTAGCGCTCGAACACTTCGACCACGTCGGGCCTGATGAGCTCGGGCAACGCGTCGACGGTGTTCGTCAGGTTCAGCAGGCCGCGCTTCTTCGCTTCGCGCCGCCAGTCGTCGGAGTAGCCGTTGCCGTTGAAGATGATCTGCCTGTTGTCTTTGACGAGCTTTGTGAGCAGCGCCTTGACGGCCTGCTTGAGGGTCTTCTTGGCCTTGAGCGCTTTCTCGAGCTCGGTGGCCACGTGGTCGAGCGATTCGGTCATGGCCACGTTCAGGGCGATGTTCGGGAACGCGATGCTCTGGTTCGCCGACACGGCGCGGAACTCGAACTTGTTGCCCGTGAAGGCGAACGGGCTCGTGCGGTTGCGGTCGCCGGCATCGCGCGGCAGTTTTGGCAGCACCGAGACGCCCGTGTCGAGCAGGCCGCCCGTCTTGGCGGATTTCGCACTGCCCTTTTCGATCTGCTCGAAGATGTCGGTGAGCATGTCGCCGAAGAAGATCGAGATGATCGCCGGCGGTGCCTCGTTGGCCCCGAGCCGATGATCGTTGCCCGCGCTTGCGATCGACATGCGCAGCAGGCCCTGCCACTTGTTGACGGCCCGAATCATCGCGGCACAGAAGACGAGGAACTGGATGTTGTCGTGCGGCGTCTCGCCGGGGTTGAGCAGGTTGTTGCCTTGATCATCCACCATGCTCCAGTTGACGTGCTTGCCGCTGCCGTTGAGCTCGGCAAACGGTTTCTCGTGCAGAAGGCAGGCCAGGCCGTACTTCGGCGCCATCCGCTTGAGCATCTCCATCGTCATCATCTGGTGATCGGTGGCGACGTTGGCGTTCTCGAAGACGGGCGCGATCTCGTACTGACTCGGCGCCACTTCGTTGTGGCGCGTCTTGACGGGCACGCCGATCTTGTAGAGCTCCGTTTCGACGTCCTGCATGAACGCGAGCACGCGGTCGGGGATGGCGCCGAGGTACTGATCCTCGAGTTCCTGCCCCTTGGGCGGCCGCGCGCCGAAGAGCGTCCGGCCGGCGTTGATGAGATCCGGCCGCGCGAAGTAGAAGTTGCGGTCGATCAGAAAGTACTCCTGCTCGGGGCCGCAGGTGGTGGCCACGTACTCGGCCTTCGTGCCGAACAGCCGGAGAATGCGGACGGCCTGCTTCGACAGGGCTTCAATCGAGCGCAGCAGAGGCGTCTTCTTGTCGAGCGAATCGCCCGTCCAACTGACGAAGACCGTGGGGATGACGAGCGTCGTGCCATTCTGCGCCGTGAGCAGGTAGGGCGGGCTCGTCGGATCCCACGCCGTGTACCCGCGAGCTTCGAAGGTGGAGCGCATGCCGCCGGACGGGAAACTGGAGGCGTCGGGCTCGCCGCGCGCGAGCTCGCGGCCGCTGAACTCGGCGACGGCCCGGCCTTCCACCGTCGGCACGAGAAACGCGTCGTGCTTTTCGGCCGTGATGCCCGTCATCGGCTGGAACCAGTGCGTGTAGTGGGTGGCGCCGTGCTCGACGGCCCAGTCCTTCATCGCGGCGGCAATCACTTCAGCGGCGCCCTCGTCGAGCGCCACGCCGTGCGTGCTGGCCCGCCGAAGCGCGCGGTACACGTCGCGCGGCAGACGGCGCCGCTGCACCTCGTCGTTGAACGTGAGCGATCCGAAGATGTCCGTAGCGGCCAGGCGCGGTGCGGCCGTGCGACTCGCCTTGCCCCACTCGATGATGCTGGTCGTGGCCCCCTGCAGTGCTGACGAACCCATAGCTGACGCGTCCTTCCTTCGTGCAAGCGATGATGATGACTGTCGAGATGTCCCGGGACCGGGAACCGGGCGGGACTTCTTATTATTCACAGAAGGGCGATGAAGTCCAGGGAGCGGAAAGCGCGGGACGCGCTGGGGGTGAAGGGCGCGTGGGGTGCTGGGGATGAAAAGCGCGCGAGGTGCTCGGGGTGAAGGGCGCTTGGGGTGCCGGAGTGAACAGCGCTTGGGGTGCTCGGGGTGGAAGGCACCTGGGGCGAGGTGCTCGGGGTGAAGGCGCTCGAGGTCTTGGGGGTGAACAGCGTCTTACGGGCGCTTGCTTGGTTGGCGGATATGGTCCACGGCTTGGCGGTCGGCGAGGCGTTGCTGGCTGGCACGGAGGGCGCGAAGCGTTCGCTCGCACTGCCTCGCACAGAACAGCGCGCGTTCGAGATCAGCCGCCGTGAAGTGGCCACGGGGGCCGCCGTCCGAGAGCCTCACGCGCGTCTCGGCCAGCGACCCAAGGGCGTACCGCAGAAACTGCCCGAACTCCCGTGGGCGCCATCGCGCAAAACCCTCGGCGATGTTGCTCTCGACGCCGCTCGCGGCGGCAAACACCTGGTCGCGGTACCGGAAGTCGCGAGAGGCGGTCGCCGATTCGGCAAAGAGCCGGTAGACCTCGCCCTTCAGCTCAGCGGCCCACTGAAACGCCACGAGATCCTCGACCCGCCGCGCCCCCACGCGTGCAACAGAGGCAAGCGCCGCGCCAGATTCACAGCGAGCAATGGCGGCATTCGGCACAAGGTGGCGATGAGGGACTGGCAAGAACTGCGACCTGACCCTCCACCTCACGTCGCACTTGTTGCGATCCAGCACCTCACGCGCTTTCCACTCCCAGCACCCCAAAGCGCCCTTCACCCTCAGCACCCCAAGCGCCCTTCACCCCCAGCACCTCAAGCGCCCTTCACTCCCCCCCCGCCATCCCCGCAAGTTCCAGGGCAACGCGCGCGAGCGAGCGATTGCCGGTCGACCGTGGCGCCGACGAGTTGATCTGGACCGCCACCGTGACGCCCGACTCCACTGCGTGCAGCAATTCCGTCTGGTACCCGGGAAAGAAGCCGCTGTGACCCCACGTCGGTCCGACCGGTGTCGCGGCGCGCACGATGACGCCGAGCCCGTACTTCGTCTCGGGCCCCAACCGTGCGGGCACGGCGGCGTCCACCATCAGCTTCACCATCGCCGGCGACACGGCGCGACCGGTGTACAAGGCCTGCCCCCAGCGCGCCAGGTCGAGCGCGCTCGTCGCGTAGCCACCGCCCGTCCATTCGAACTGGGGATTGATCACGAACTCGCCATCGACCAGGACTTCGTCGGGCAGGCCCAGCGGATCGCGCGGCCCGGCGTACCCGGCGATGAGGCCGGCAATGCGACGACTCGTCGACGGACGGACGTGCGTGAGGCCCAGCGGCCGGAGAAAGCGCTGCTCGACCTCGTCATAGAGCCTGGTGCCGGTGATCTGCTCGAGGATCACGCCGAGCACGATGTAGTTGGTGTCCGAGTAATCCCAGCCCTGCCCCGCGGCGAACGGCGGTGCTGCGTCCAGCAGATAGCCGATCTCCTCTTCGGGCGACCACACCTTGTCGGGCTGCGCTCGCAAGTCGGCGGTGAATCTCGGGTTCATCTCGTACCGGACGAGCCCGCTCGTGTGCGTCATGAGCATGCGCACCGTGATGTCGCGCGCGTTGGGCAGCCGCGCGAACCAGGACCGGTCACCCAGATAGCGCGAGATCGGCGCGTCGAGGTCGAGCCGCCCGTCTTCGATCAGCTGAAGGGCCACGGCTGCGAAGAACGTCTTGCCGGTGCTTCCGGCAAGCAGGAGATCCTCGACGCGCATCGGCGTGCCAGCGGCGCGGTCCGACACGCCCGTCACCAGCCCGATCGCGGTGCCATCCCGCAGGACGACGCCGACCGAGGCCCCCGGAAAAGACGCGCCACCCCGCCACTCGTCCAGGTGCGCCTGCAACCGGTCACGAAGCACCCCACCGGCCGGCGCAGGCTGCTGGGCAAGGACCACGACCGAGGCCGCACACAGGCAGGCGAAGACAGCGACCACACGTCGA
Organism: uncultured Acidobacteriota bacterium; assembly: GCA_963752045.1. Taxonomy (GTDB): domain Bacteria; phylum Acidobacteriota; class Vicinamibacteria; order Vicinamibacterales; family SCN-69-37; genus DATKDF01. The sequence goes on from CAVVWN010000014.1 coordinate 155,543, forward strand.
TTCGTCATACCGCCGATTCTACCGGCCCCCAGCACCCCAAGCGCTTTTCACCCCAAGCACCCCAAGCGCTCTTCCTCTGAGCACCCCAAGCGCTTTCCACCCCGAGCACCCCAAGCGCTCTTCCTCTGAGCACCCCAAGCGCTTTCCACCCCGAGCACCCCAAGCGCCCTTCCTCTGAGCACCCCAAGCGCTTTCCACCCCGAGCACCCCAAGCGCCTTTCTCAGCTAGAATCCACGCATCGCAACCCCGGGGGAACTGCCATGAACCGCTTCCGATCCGCGCTACTTCTCGGCACGGCGGTCGCCGTGCTCTTCACGGTTGGACCGCGCGCCACGGCTCAGGCTCAGCAGGAGCTTGCGCCCGCCGCCTTCGTCAGCCCGGCCTACCCGCAGGGCCTCGTCTCGGCCGCCAAGGCCGAGCGGCTCGCGTGGTTCGCCTATGACGAGGGCAAGCGCAACGTCTACACGGCCGCCGCGCCGGATTTCAGGCCGGTGCGCGTGACCTCGTTCATGGAAGACGACGGCATCGACCTGACCGACGTGCAGATATCCGCCGACGGATCCATGGTGGCGTTCGTGCGTGGGCACAACCCGAATCGCGAAGGCTGGGTGGCCAATCCGCTGAGCGACCCCGATGGAGCCGAGCGGGCCATCTGGGCCGCGCGCGCAACCGGAGGCGGCGGATGGCGTGTTACCGAGGGAGCCGGTTACGAGCTCTCTCCTGATGGGAAGTGGGTAATCTTCGCGCGCGACGGACAGATATACCGGGCGAGCACGGCACAGAACCGGCCGACGCTCGCCCGCGACCGCGGCGAGGAGCCATTCATCACGGCGTGGGGCACGAACAGCAGTCCGAGCTGGTCTCCCGACGGGAGCAAGATTGCCTTCGTGAGCAACCGCACCGATCACAGCTTCGTCGTCATCGCCGACAATGCGACGCGCAAGGTGACCTACATGTCACCGAGCGTCGACTTCGACACGAGTCCGACGTGGTCGGCCGACGGGAAGCAGGTGGCCTTCATCCGCCGGCCGGGCACGCCGTTCGGCCGACAGGCGCAGCAGGGAGCCGGAGGCGTCGGCCTGCCGAACGGCCCGGCGTTCCAGCCCGGCAATCAGGGACGTCGGGGCGGCGGTGGCGGCGGGCGCGGAGGGTTCGGCCGCGGCGGCCAGGAGCCGTCGGGCCCAGGTTCGGACATTCCGGGCCTGATGCGCGCGACGTTCCGTGGCGGCTACACGACGTCGATCTGGGTCGGCGATGTCGCCACCGCCGACGCGAAAGAGGTCTGGCACACGACGCCGGAGGAACAGGTCTTCACCAGCATCAACAACATCCAGTGGGCCGATGGCCACGTCGTCTTCACGATCGGCGTCCAGGCTCTCGAAAGCGAATGGGAGCGGTACTTCTCGATCAACCTGTCCGGGCCAGTTACCGCCGCGCCGACGCTGCTGACGACGACCGATGGCATCATCGAGGACGCCGCGTCAGTCGCGCTCTCGAAGGACGGCAGGACGCTCTTCTACGCCACCAACCACGGCGACATCGACCGGCGCCACATCTGGGCCGTGCCCGTGGCCGGCGGGCAGCCGAAGCAGGTCTCGCTCGGCAACGCGATCGAGATGTACCCGACGGTGCTCTCCTCCGGCACGCGGTTCGCGGCGCTCACGGCCGACTGGAACCGGCCGCAGTCGGTGAGCGTGATCAACGTGGCGGACGGCGAGCAGCAGGTGATCTTCCCGAACCCGCTGCCATCTCAGTTCCCCGTCGACGCGCACGTGAAGCCCGAAGCGGTGACGCTCAAGGCCGAAGACGGGTTCGAGTTCTACAACCAGGTGTGGGTGCCGAAGGATCTCAGACCGGGCGAGCGCCGGCCGGCGATGATCTTCGTGCATGGCGGCCCGGCCCGGCAAATGCTGCTCGGCTACCACTACCGCCACGTCTACCACATGTTCTACGGCATCAACGAGTGGCTCGCGAGCCGCGGCTACGTCGTGATGTCGGTCAACTACCGGTCGGGCGTCGGCTACGGCACCTCGTTCCGCCGCGCTCCCGACACCGGCGCGCGCGGCAACGCCGAGTACCGCGACGTACTCGCGGCCGGCAAGTACCTGCAGACCCGTCCGGACGTCGATCCGAATCGGATCGGTATCTGGGGCCTGTCCTACGGGGGCGTGCTGACGGGCCAGGCGCTCGCACGCAACTCGGACATCTTCAAGGTAGGCATCGACCTGGCCGGCGTGCACCTCTGGGGCAGCTCGGTGAACCCGGAAGACCTGTCGTTCCAGTCGTCGGTCATCGGCGCGATCGACGGCTGGAAGTCGCCGGTCCTGCTCATTCACGGCGACGACGACCGCAACGTGGCCTTCCAGCAGACGACCGGCCTCGTGCAGCTCCTGCGCGCGCGCGACGTCGAGTACGAGCTCATCGTCTTCCCGGACGACGTGCACGACTCGCTGGTGCACTCGCGCTGGGTCTATACCTACGACCGGATGGACCAGTTTCTGAAGAAGCACATGCCGGTCAAGTGACGGTCGGGTACGACGGGTACGACGGGTACGACAGGGTACGACAGGTACGACAGGTACGACGGGTACGATGTCTACTGACGTGTCCGGTCCTGGTCATCGATTGTGCGGGTTCGGACGAGACTCGCCGTGAGGCTGTTCGGTTTCGCTGCACTATGAACTCCTGCTGATTTCCTCTCGTCACGTTGGTGTGGCGCACTCGCAGGTGCGGGTGCGTCATGTCATCAACTGGAGAGGAGTCATCAACCCATGCGATTCCGCACAGGGCCGATGTTCGCATTGGCTCTCGTCCTCTGCGCAGGCCTTCAGCCGGCCTTCGCGCAGGAACGGTTCGGCGCACTTGCCGGCACGATTACCGACGCCACCCAGTCCGCCCTGCCGGGCGTGACTGTGACTGCTACCAACGTGCAGACGCTCGCGGCTCGCACGACCGTCACGACTGCTGACGGGTCCTATACCATCCCGGACCTGGCGCCCGGTCGCTACAACGTGACCGTGGAGCTCTCCGGCTTTCAACGCGTCCAGGCGGATGACCTCATCGTCCTTCTCGGGCGCACGCTCACGTTCTCGGTCGAGCTGCAGGTCGGTGCCGTGTCGGAAACGGTGCAGGTCACCGGTGACGCGTCCAAGCAGGTCGATCTCCGGAACGTGACGGTTGCCCACAATGTCACCCAGGAGGAGTTCGATCGGCTGCCGAAGGCCCGAACGTTCCAGGGCATCGCGCTGGTTGCGCCCTCGGTCAACTCGGGTCTGATTGAAGGCGGCATCCAGGTGAACGGCGCGAGCGGCGCCGAAAACTCCTTCACCGTCGACGGCGTGGTCACGACCAGCCTGATCAACGGCCAGTCGCGGCAGAACACGGTGTTCGAGTACCTGCAGGAAGTGCAGGTCAAGACGGGCGGCATCAGCGCGGAGTACGGCGGCGCGCTCGGCGGCGTCATCAGCGCCGTCACCAAGTCTGGCGGCAACACGTTTCATGGCGAGGCGCACTACTTCTACTCGGGCAACGCCTTTGGCGCCGGCCCCGTCGATCGGCTCGTGCTGAACCCCGGCGACGACGTCAGCGTGAGCTACTTCACCGACAGCAAACAGAAGAACAACAACAACGAGTTCGGGGGGTCAATCGGAGGCCCGATCGTCCGCGACCGGTTGTTCTTCTACGGGTCGCTGTCGCCACAGGTCGCCCGCCTGACGAACGACTACCTGTTCTCGAGCGGAGCCGAGAGCGGATCGATCGATCAGGATGCGACGACCACACAAGCCTTCGGCAAGGTCACGTATGCGAACGGCAGCATCCAGGCGAACGTGAGCGCGCTCTACACGCCCACGCGGTCGACGGGCACGCTGCCGGCCTACAACGACTACGGCCCGAATGTGATCGCGAGTTCGGCCGAAGGCAACTTCGCGAATCTCACCCGCGGATGGAAAGCCGACCAGACGAGCACGAGCGGCAACGTCGACTTTCTGATGAGCCCGTCGAGCATCCTGAGCGTGCGGGGCGGATACTTCTATGACAACTATGCGGACACCGGCATTCCGGCGACCACGAGCGTCGCCTGGAACACGACCTCTATCGGCCAGCCGGGCGTGCCGGAGGACGTGCAGCAGCCCACGGGGTACCAGAACACGCCGCGCGCCCTCATCACCGACTACGACACCACCAAGCGCGGCTTCTTCCAGGTCGACTACCTGAAGTCGTTCAGTGCGGCGGGCTCACACACCATCAAGGCCGGTGGTGGCTACCAGCGCACGGTCAACGACGTGCTGTCGTACTATCCCGGCGGCTACGTGCTGCTCAACTGGGGACGCACGTTCACGAGCAGCGTCACGGGCGAGACGGGCACGGGCGAGTACGGCTACTACGAAGTGAACGACCGCGGCGTACAGGGCGTGGCCGGAGCCAACATCTGGTCGATCTTCATCCAGGACACCTGGGCGCCGACCAGCCGCCTGACGCTCAATCTGGGCCTTCGCACCGAGAACGAGGTCATCCCGTCGTTCAAGACCGACATCAAGGAGAACGCCTTCGAATTCGGTTTCGGTGACAAGCTGGCGCCGCGCCTCGGATTCACCTACGACGTCAGGGGCGACGGCCGCATGAAGCTCTACGGCAGCTGGGGCCGGTACTACGACTGGACCAAGTACGAGCTGTCGCGGGGGTCGTTCGGCGCCGACACGTGGCAGATCTACTACCGCGCGCTCGATACGACCGACGTGTTCAGCCTGAACCTCGACAACATGCCTGGCGCCGACCTCTGGGGCAGCGAGAGCGGATACCGCGACCGCCGCGTGCCGAATTTCGAGACGGTCGACCCGGACATCAAGCCGATGTACCAGGACAGCACCAACGTCGGTTTCGAATACGAGTTCATGCGTGGCACGGTGTTCGGCATCCGCTACGTGCACAACGACCTGAAGCGGACCATCGAAGACCTGGGCGCGCTCGTCAACGGTGACGAGGTGTACTACATCGCCAACCCCGGCGAAGGCGGCGCGACGATGACGCCGCCGTCAGGCCTCACCGCGCCGTTCGAAACGCCAAAGCCCAAGCGGACCTACGACGCCGTCGAGTTCACGCTGAACCGGCGCTTCTCCAACAACTGGTTCGCAAGCGCCAGCTACACCTACAGCCGTCTCTACGGCAACTACCCTGGGCTTTCGAGCTCAGACGAAATCCTCACGCCGACGACGGGTGTCTCGTCGGCCACGGCACAGCAGCAGGCCGGGTCGGTCTTCCGTCAGGGCAGCAACGTGAACCGCGCCTGGGACATCGACGAGTTGATGTGGGACTCCCACGGCAACCTCGACCCGCAGGGGCGTCTGGCCAGCGACCGGCCGCACGTCGTCAAGCTCTACGGCGGGTACCTGTTCCCGACCAACACGCAGGTGGGCCTGAACTTCTACGGCGGCAGCGGCACGCCCATCACGACCTACGTCATCACGCTCAACCAGACACAGGTCTTCGTCAACGGACGCGGCGACATGGGCCGCACGCCCACGCTGACCCAGACCGACCTGCTCCTGTCACAGGACTTCAATCTGCCGAACGCCGGCGGCGCGAAGATCCGGCTCGAGCTGAACGTGCTGAACCTCTTCAACCAGAAGACCGCGCGCCACGTGTTCAACTTCCTGAACCGCGGCGGCGGCCTCGCCCGGGCCGACTCGGCCATCAACCTGGCGAACGTCGATCTCGCCCAGGGCTACGACTACAACGCCCTGATCCTGGCCTCCCCCTCGGGCGCGAACGCCTACGACCCGCGCTACGGCATGGCGGACTTGTTCAACGCCGGCCTTCGCGGCCAGTTCAGCGTGAAGATCATCTTCTAGGCCGGAGCGGTTCCGATTTCTGCTCGGTCAGATACACACCGGGGGCGGGCCAACAGGCCCGCCCCCGTCTTCTAGAAGTACTTCCTGATCCACTCCACCCATCGCCGATCCACATCCCGCTGATGCGCCGGGTCGGTCGGGCTGTGGCCCGGGAGCGGGTACCCGATGAACTGCACTTCGACGCCGTTGTCCCGGAGCGTGTGATAGAAGCGGTACGACTGCGTGATCGGCACGCGGTAGTCCCCGGTGTTCGACATCAGGAGCGTGGGGGCCCTGACCTTCGCCGCGTAGGTGAGCGGTGACTGCTCGATCGCAGCCTGCATGCGCGCCGGGTCCGTATAGATCGAGCCCCCGAGCGCGTAGCCTCGCCGCACGTTGGCATCGCCCAAATCGTACTGGTCGACGATGCTCGTGACAGGCGCCCCGGCCACACCCGCCTTCCACTGGTCCGGATAGTTCCCGAGCAGCCACGTCGTCATGTACCCGCCGTAGGACCAGCCCGACACCGCCATGCGCGTCTCGTCGACGATGCCGCGGCGCTTGAGCACGTCGACGCCCGACATCGCGTCACGTCCGGGCCCGGCACCCGCATCGTTCCAGATGGCGGACTTGTAGGCGTTGCCCAGGTTGTCGCTGCCGCGGTAGTTGGGCTCGAACACGAGCCAGCCCTGCGCGGCGAGCAACTGCGCCCGCGTCGAGAATGACTCCTTCGAGGATGCGGTTGGCCCGCCGTGTATGTAGAGCACGAGCGGATACCGGCGACCGGCTTCGAATCCAGGTGGATACGTGAGCACGCCGTTCATGCGGAAGCCGTCGGGGCCGTCCCACTCGACGGTTTCAACCCGGCCGAGATCCATCGCGGCAATGTGCGCGTTGAAGTCCGTGAGGCGTTCGGGAGCGCTGGTGGCCGACGCACGCCAGAAGAGCTCGTTCGGCCGGTCGGGCGTGCTGGCAATGAAGGCCATCCGGCCGTCTTTGCTCGTGCTCACCGACAGGCTGCCGAAGCCCGACGCGACGACGAGGTTACCGAAGTCGAGTTTCGTGGCCGGGCCGTCAATGGGCTGGATCCACACTCCCGTGCGCGTGCCGTCACTCGCGCCGAGGAGCAGGGACTGCCCGTCGAGCATCCACGCAGCCGTGAGGATGTGCCGGTCGAGCATGCCGGTCACGCTGCGGCCGATCCCGCCCGTCGCGGCGGTCACGACGATCTCGTTGTTGTTCTTCGTTTCACCGCCGCGGGGGTACCAGTACGCGATGCGCGTGCCGTCGGGGGAGAACTGGGGCTGCGCCTCGTGGTGCGTCCGGCTGGTCAGGGCGCGCATGCGGCCGGTCGCCACGTCCACCAGTTGAATCGTGTTCTGGTCGAAGTCACCCGGATACGCCGTCGGCCGGCGCTCGATGGCGATGGTCCGGCCGTCGGGCGTCCAGGACGGCGCGGGCGGCGGCGACCCGGGGGGATAGGTCACGGGCAGCGACCACGAGCCGGACGTGAGGCGCCGGGCCTCGCCGCCTTCGGCCGGCACCACCCACAGATGTGAGGGCATCGGCGCCTGAGTTTCGAGGAAGCTGTTGTGCTGGATCTCGAACGATCGGTTGAACCGCTCGAGCCCCTCGCCCCTCGGCTGCTCGTCGAGCGCCGCGTATGCGAACGCGCCGGCGTCGGGCCGCCACGAGAACGTCTGAATGCCGGTTGGCGACGACGTCACCTGCCGCGCTTCGCCGCCGGACATGGGCAGGACGAAGATCTGCGAGTGCCCGTCCACGCTTGCGAGAAACGCGAGTTCCTTCCCGTCGGGCGACCAGGTCGGCGAGCCGACGCCGCGCCGCCGGCTCAGCACGCGCTGCTCCTTCGTCGCGATCTCGACCTGGACGAGTTCGGTGTCGGTGCGGTTCTCGGCCAGGTTCGTTCGGCCGACGGTGATCACGACCGACCGGCCATCGGGCGCGATGGCCGGATTGCCGACACGCACGACCTCTCGCGGCGTGTCGAGCGTGAAACGGGCCGCGGGCTGCCCCCCGGCCAGCACCAGAGCAGCGACGAGCGTTCGGATCACAATAGCCATCGAGGACTCCTCAAAGACGCTCTAGCGGTGCGGCTGCCGAGGCCACGAAATCGACACACGCACCAGTTCATCCCCGGGCACCAGGACTCACCCGAAGCACCCGCCGCACCGCCGCACCCGCCGCACCCCGTCGCACCCCGTCGCACCCGTCGCACCTCTATCTGATTCGACAGACATCGATCCCGAGCAGGTAGTCCATCCCGTAGTCGCCGATCGGCGCGCCGGGAGGTGGGTTCGGGAGCGTGGCGGGCCGCATCGCATCGTACGGACGGTCGAGGAAGCGCCTGGTGTCGCTTGCGAGCAGCTCGCGGTGCGCCGTCCAGGCGGCCGACGTCTGGCTGGCGCCGCCGGCAGGCGACCCGATGCGGCCCTGCTCGATGGCTCGCAGCCGGGCCGTGGCCAGCGCGCGCACCTGCGCCATCGGCGCCGACTCGGCCAGGCGCATCAGGTGGCTGACGAGCGCGCGCTCGATGCCTCGCTTGATTTCGGCCTCGTAGGCGCTCGCGGCCGGCGCTTCGAACACGGTCAGCATCAGCCGGTCGAGCACGTTGTCGAGCCCCGGCAGCGACGGATCGATCGCCTGCTGGGTCACGAGCCTGGCCGCGCGGTCGTTCTCCAGCATGAAGCCGATGGTCATGTCGGCGGCCGCCAGCCCGGGCGCGACCGGATCGAACGCGCCGCCCGTCATGCGCGGGAACGTCTCACGCCCGCGCCCGTAGCCGGATGGCCGCGGCGGAATCGAATCGATGACCGACTGCGGAAGTGCCAGTTCTCGCGGCGAGAGCGTGAGCATCAACGCATCGAGCGCCGAGCGCTGCCGCTCGACCGGCACCCACCGGTACGGCTGGCGGCCGTCGCCGCGAATGGCGTAGATGTACTCCTGGCCGCCGAGCGCGGTGGCGGCCGACTCGACCGCGTAGCGATGATGCAGATAGATCGGCACCAGCACTTCCTCGATCGTGGCCATCGGCGCGCCAATCTTGATCGCGTTCTGGCCGATTCGGCCGAGCGCGACTCGCCGAAGCTGCAGCAGCCGGTTGAGCTCCTCGGCATTGTCGACGCCGTTGTTCCACTGATCGACAGACGGGTTGAGCGACATGTCCTGGTTGGTCATGTACCGCAGGTCCAGCGCCCAGGCATCGTCCAGAATCTTGCGCAGTTCGGCGGCTTCGTTCGCGCCCGACGGAAACTGCGAGTACCCGAACCTGATCGATACCTTGTCCCACTCGCCGATGCCGACTTCGTACGCCTGCGACAGGTCGAGCGATCCGTCCTGACGGAGCGTGATGAGCGGATGCGGATAGTCGAGCACCGAGATGCGGCCGGCCGTGCTGTTGTAGTAGTTGTGGCCAAGCCCGATCGTATGGCCCACTTCGTGGGCCGAGAGCTGGCGGATTCGCGCGAGCGCCGTCTCGGCCAGTGCCGGCGGGGTTTCGGTGCCGTTCGTGTAGGGAGAGAGCAGCCCTTCGAAGATCAGATAGTCCTGGCGCACGCGCAGCGACCCGAGCGAGACGTGACCCTTGATGATCTCGCCAGTGCGCGGGTCGGTAATCGAGGATCCGTAGCTCCATCCGCGCGTGGACCGGTGGACCCACGTGATCGTGTTGTACCGGACGTCCATCGGGTCGGCATCCTCGGGCATGACTTCGACCTGGAAGCCGTTGATGAAGCCGGCCGCCTCGAACGCCTGGTTCCACCAGCGCGCGCCCTCGACGAGCGCCGACCGGATGGGCTCAGGCGTGCCGCGGTCGACGTAATAGATGATGGGCTCGACCGCCTCGCTCGTGGCCGCGTTCGGGTTCCGCTTCACCAGGCGGTGCCGGCGAATGAATCGCTTTTCCATGTCCTGTCCAAGCGGCGCCGCATAGTCGCGGTACCCGGACATGCCGAAGCCCGAGCGGGGGTCGTACACGCGCGGCTGGTAGTTGTTGTCGGGCAGCCTGATGAACGAGTGGTGCTGGCGAAGCGTCACCGCCGAAGCCGTCGGCGTGACGTCGCCGACCCGGCCGCCGGCCTGGGCGCCGCCACGGCCACCACCGGCCCCGCGTCCCCCTCCTCCCTCGCTCGTGAGCGTCGTCGTGACTTCGATCTCGGTGTTGTCGGGGAAGACCTTCGTGCGGTCCATGTACACCGCGCTACGCGTCCGGTCCAGGCGGTAGCCGCCGAGGCGGTCACCGGCGCCGTGCGCGTCGCGCAGGATGAAGTCGCTGAGATCCACGAGCACGCGGCCGTCCGACTCGGCGGTCGCGGTAAAGCCCCAGAGGACCGACTTGGCGAACGCGTCCTCCACGGCGCGCCGCTCGGCCGGGTTCTCCGAGTCAGCCCGGTAGTCGTAGTTCGGCTGCACCATCAGGATCTTCGTGCCCACGCGCTCGAATCGAACGACGGCGGTCGATCCGAGCTGGGCCCGGTCGAGGCCGATGTCGTTCGAGCCGAGCCCGGCGGCCAGGCCGCTCTGGTACAGCACTTCCTCGTTGAGGCGGGGAATCTCGAGGTAAAGCGTGCCGGTCCGGTCGTCCCAATAGAGCGGGAAGAAGCCGTCCAGCTTCTGGAACGCCGACGTGCGCTCCGCGATTGACGGCAGCGGCCCGGCCTGGGCGCCACCGCCCTGGCCCTGGCCTCCCCGGCCACCCTGTGCCCACGCCGGCGCAGCCAATGCAAACATCAGCACGCCGCCCAACAGCATTCGTCCTCTGCGACCCATGACTCAGCCTCCTCGGTGACGACAGTGCGGGCATCATAACGCTTCGGGTGAACCGGGAGGCAGTCCGGACCGTAACAGTAGTGCGGACCGACAATCCCAGACGCCGGAGGGCCCATGCGAGCGCTGCTACAGGACCTGAAGTTCGGATTTCGCCTGCTCCGCCGCCAGCCGGGCTTCACGCTGGCGGCCGTGGTCGTGTTGACGATCGGCATCGGCGTCAACACGGCGGCGTTCAGTCTGGTCAACGCGCTTCTGCTCAAGCCACGAGCCGGCGGTGTCGACGACGAGCTCGTCGGCGTGTACAGCCGGAACGTCGACCGACCCGACAGCTACCGCGCGTTCAGCTGGGCGGAGTACGCCGAGTTGCGCGACCGCGAGGGCCTGTTCCAGTCGCTCGCCGGCCACGGCTTCGGCCTCGCGGGGCTGAAGGAAGGCGACCACACCCGCCGGGTCTTCGTCGACATCGTCACGGCCAATTACTTCGAGACGTTCGGCGTGGCGCCCGCGATCGGGAGAGGGTTCACGACCGAAGAGGAACGGCCCGGCGCGGACATTCCGGTCGCCGTCGTCAGCCACGGCGTCTGGCAGCGGCTCGGCGGGTCGCCGGACATCCTCGGCAAAGAGGTACAGATCAACCTCCGGAACTTCACCGTCGTCGGTGTGGCGCCCAAGGGTTTCGGGGGATCGATGGTGCTGATGACGCCGGAGGTCTGGGTGCCGACGGGCATGTACGAGGTGCTGGCATTCGATCTTCAGAACGCAGCGCGAAGCGTCACGCTGGCCGACCCGGAGCTACGGCAGCTGATTCTCGTCGGCCGGATGCGGCCCGGGGTCACGGCCGACACGCTGGGGCCGCCGCTCGAGGCGGCAAGCCGGAGTCTGGCTTCGGGATCCTCCGATACCGAGGAGCACGCCCTCGTGGTCTCGCCGTTGTCTCGCGTGTCCGTCAGCACGAGCCCGACGGATGACTCCGAGCTCTCGGGCCTCGCGACTGCGCTCCTGACTCTGGCGTCGGTCGTGCTGTTCATCGCGTCATTCAACGTGGCCAACATGCTGCTTGCCCGGGGCCAGGCCCGACGCAAGGAGCTCGCCATTCGGCTGGCGATCGGCGGCGGCCGCGGGCGTCTGGTTCGGCAGTTGCTCACCGAAAGCGTGCTCCTCTCTGCGATCGGAGGCGTCGGCGGCGTCCTGCTGGCCTGGTGGAGCACGCGTTTCGTGTTCGCGTCGATGCCGGCGCTGCTCCCGATTTCGCTGGCCTTCGATCCGACGCCTGACGTGCGGGTGCTCGCGGCCGCCGTGCTCTTTTCGATGGTCGGCGCCGTGCTCTTCGGCCTTGGACCGGCCTGGAAGCTCGCGCGAACCGACGCGCTGCCGGAACTGAAGGACCAGGCCAACGAAGTCCGCGCCGGACGCACGTGGCTCAGGTGGCTGTCGACGCGTGACGCGCTGGTCATGGGTCAGCTCGCGCTCACCTTCGTCATGCTCACCGCTGCCGGGCTCTTCGTGCGCGGCGCCCTCGAAGCGGCGGGCTCCGCTCCGGGCTTCACGCTCGACCGCGGCATCATGGTCAACGTCGACACGTCGTTCGGCGGCTACAGCCCCGAACGATCGCGCGCCTACTTCTCGGAGGCCATCCGCACGCTGCGATCCACCCCAGGCGTCGAGGCGGCAGGCTTCGCGTCGCACATGCCGTTCGGGGACATTCAGACGTCGACTGGCGTGCAGCTCCCCGGCCCGATCGTTCGTTCCGGCGACCCTGATGCGCCGAGCCGACGCATCGAGGCGACCACGGTCAGCATCAGCTCAGGGTACTTCGACGCGATGGGGATTCCCGTGCTGCGCGGACGCGACTTCAGCGAGTCGGAAGCGTTCTCGACCGAAGGCGAACGCCTGGCGATCATCGACGAACAGCTGGCCGGGCGGCTCTTCGGCGCCGAGAATCCAATCGACCGGCAGGTGCAGATCTCGGACGAAGGAGACGCCGTGGTCATGCGTGTGGTTGGCGTGGTCGGTGGCGTTCGGCCCGATCTGTTCAGCGAGGGTCCGGAGCCGTTCATCTACTCGCCGTTCGGTCAGGCCTTCCAGGGCAATCTGTACCTGCACGCCCGTACGTCGGCGCCGACGCCAGAGGCCGAAGCGGCGATGCTGCCTCTGGTCGGCCAGAGCCTCTCCGCGATCGATCGAGACCTGCCCTTCGTCTCGCTCGAAACCCGTCCCATGTTCCGGGAGCGCAATCTCCTGCTGGCACTGCTCAACACCGGAGCCTCGCTCTTTGCGGCCCTGGGCCTGGCCGCCCTGATTCTCGCTTTCGTGGGCGTCTACGGCGTCAAGGCCTATCTCGTGTCGCGTCGCACGCGCGAGATCGGTATCCGAGTTGCGCTCGGAGCCGCGCCTCGTGACGTCGTCGGCATGGTGCTCCGCGAGGGCGTCGCCCTCGTGGTCGTGGGCCTGCTTGCGGGCGTCGGACTCTCCGTGATGGCTGGAAGCCTGCTGCGCGGGATGCTCTTCCAGGGGCGGGCGATGGATCTGCCAGTCGTTGGGATGGCGGCGGCCACTCTGCTCGCGGCGGTTCTCATCGCCAGTTGGGTGCCGGCCCGCCGGGCCACGCGCGTGGCGCCGACGACCGCCCTTCGGGCCTAGTCGCTCCGGGGGCAACGAATGCGGTAGGCTGGTCCCGAAAAGGAGCAACTCATGACGCGCACGGCTCTCGCCGTCCTGCTGGGCGGTCTCCTCACCGGTTCGGTCGGCGCCCAGACGCCGGCTACGCCTACCGTCGATCAGATTCTCGACAAGCATCTTGACGCCATCGGCGGCCGCGCGGCGCTCGAACGCGTGACGACGATGGTCGCTCGCGGGACCCTCTCTGTCCCGGACGCCGGCCTCACGGGCAACATCGAGATTTACGGCAAGGCGCCGGACAAGGTGGCGTCGTTCGTCGACTTCGGCGGCATGCAGCAGTCGGACGCTTTCGATGGCCAGGTGGCCTGGTCCGACGACCCGCAGAACGGCCTCCGCGTGAAGGCGGGCCTGGAACTGGCCGAGGCGAAGAACGGGGCGGTGTTCAACAAGGAACTGAGCATGAAGTCCCTCTACCCGACGATGGCCGTGTCGGGTCCGGAACGGGTCGGCGAGCGAAACACGTGGGTCGTCACGGCCACGCCGACGACCGGGTCGCCGGTGAAGCACTTCTACGACGCCGAGAACGGCCTGCTCGTGCGTCAGATCGTCACGCGCCAGACGCCGGTCGGCCCGCTCGAAGTGGATGTGCGCCTCGAGAACTACCGGGACGTGGACGGCGTGAAGCGGCCGCACACCATCCGGCAGCTGACGTCGATGTTCAACGCGGTCGTCGAGCTCAGCGAAATCAAGCAAAACGTCGAGGTCGACGACACGGTGTTCAGAAAGCCCGGTTTCTAGCGCGGCCGGGAGCGCTTGGCGGTTGGCTTGCGTCCGGCGCGCGGGCCACGACGCGGTCGCGACCGTCGTCTTGCGCCGCTCACCTCGATCGCCCGCCCCGCCCACACGACGATCTCGTCTCGATCCTCGAGCACGCTCACGGGCACCTGGTAATAGCTCATGGACGCCTCCGGCCTGTCGGGATAGGGCCGGAAGGGACCCATGCCGGCCTCGACGAATGCGCCGACATTCGTCTCGTCGACCTTGAAGAAGAGCGTGTCGTTGTCGAGCACGGCGAAGAACAGATCGCCGGAATAGAGGCCGACGCCGCCGAACATCCGGCGTGCGGTGACATTCTCGAGCGACTCGAGCTGCTCGAGGACGAAGTCGAGAAATCCGTCGCTCACGGCCATGCGATGTGGCTCCTCCAGCTATAATCGCCGGACTCGATGAGTCTCACTCCCGGACAGCGCCTCGGCCCGTACGAGATTCTCAGCGCGATCGGCGCAGGCGGCATGGGTGAAGTCTACCGCGCGAAGGACACCCGGCTCGACCGTGAAGTGGCCGTCAAGGTCCTGCCGGCCTCGGTAGCTGACGACGCCGAGCGGCTGGCACGCTTCGAGCGCGAGGCCAAGGCGGTCGCGGCGCTCTCGCACCCGAACATCCTTTCGATCTTCGATTTCGGCGCCGAGCGCGACGCCAACGGGCCTGGACACGTCGTCGCCTACGCGGTCACCGAGCTTCTCGACGGCGAGACCTTGCGTCAGCGACTCGACGGTGGAGCGCTCACGGTGCGCAAGACCGTGGAGTATGCGGTGCAGATCGCGCGCGGGCTCGCGGCCGCGCACGACAAGGGCCTCGTGCATCGTGACATCAAGCCCGAGAACATCTTCCTGCTCCGCGACGGACAGGTGAAGATCCTCGACTTCGGACTGGCGAGGCAGGCAGTCGCCTCGTCGGGCTCCGGCGCGTCACAGACGATGGCCGCCGTCACCGACCCGGGCACGGTGCTCGGCACGGTCGGGTACATGGCCCCCGAAATGGTGCGCGGACAGCCGGTTGACGCCCGAAGCGATCTGTTCGCCTTCGGCGCGGTGCTCTACGAGATGCTCTCCGGCCGCCGCGCGTTCCAGCACGACACGGCGGCCGAGACGATGACGGCGATCATGAAGCAGGACCCGCCGGAGCTCACCGGCAGTCGCGCGGAGATTTCGCCGGCGCTGGATCGCATCGTGCGCCACTGTCTGGAAAAGAATCCGGCCGAGCGATTCCAGTCGGCCCGCGACGTGGCGTTTGCACTCGAGGCGCTCTCCGGGTCGAACGTGTCGGGCCCGTCGGTGCCGGTCGACACGGACCGGCCGCTTGTCGGCCGGCGTCCGGCCGTCGTGACGGCCGTCGTGGTCCTTGCGGCACTCGCGCTTGGATGGATCGCCGGAGCCATGAGCGGCCGATTCAGTGAGGCACCTGCGGCGAGCGTGGCGGAGGTGACGTATCAGCCGGTGACGTTCGACGAGGGGTTCGTGTTTGCCGCGCGCTTCGCACCGGACGGCCGCACCATCGTGTACAGCGCCGACTGGGACGAGCAGGCCCGCGACATCTTCGTCACGAGCGTCGACGGCCCGGAGTCCCGAGGGCTGAACATGACCGGGGCCGATCTCGTGGCGCTCTCGCTCTCAGGCGATCTGGCGATTCTCGAGAACTCAGCCATCCCCTACGGCAATCCGTACGTGCGCACCGGCACGCTGGCCCGGGCCTCGCTTACCGGCGGCGCCCCGAAGCCGGAGCTCGAGAATGTGGTCTTTGCCGACTTCGCTCCAGAGGGCGCGATGGCAGTCGTGCGTCTCACGTCGGGCCGGTTCAGCCTCGAGTATCCAATCGGTGAGGTCATCGACGAGCAACCCGGCCTGTACACGCCGCGCGTGTCGCCCACGGGCTCCCACGTGGCGGTCTTCAGCTCGACGACAGGGCCTGGTCTCATGGGTGGGGACCGCATCAGCGTCAAGATCTTCGAACGCGCCGGAGATCTCGTCGCCGAGAGCACGCCGTTTGCCGACTGGTGGAGCCTCGCGTGGACGCCAGCCGGCGAGGTCTGGTTCGCGGCGGCCGAAGTAGCTGGCAGGCAGACGGCGCTGTTCAGCCTCGACCTGTCCGGGAACCAGCGTCGAGTGTTCAACGCCCCCGGCGCCATTACGGTGCACGACATCTCGGCCCGGGGCGAGCTCCTGGTGTCGTTCGACAGCCCAACCAGGCGCCTCGAGATCCTCGACGGACGAAGCGCCGACCTCCCACGCGACCTGTCCTGGAAGGAAGGCGCCGACCCCGAAGGCCTGTCAGACGGGCACGTCGTGCTCTTCAGTCAGACCGGAGACAGCGGAGGCCCGGGCGGAGCGGTCTATGTCTGGAAGCCCGGAGCACCGGTGCCTGTGAACATCTCCGAAGGCACGGGCCTGGCGCTGTCGCCCGACGGCGGCACGGCGCTCGTACGGACATCGCAGGGCCTTTCGCTGATTCCAACGGGTGTTGGTCAACCGCGAACACTGGACATCAGCCGGCCCGAGTCCATTGAATGGGCGGGCTGGCTCCCGGACGGCCGGATCCTGTTCGAAGCCGGAGGGTCAGCCGGAACCACGGACGTTTCCGCCGTCGCGCCGACCGGCGGCACACCGACCGCCGCGTTGCCCGAGGGTTTCCGGGTAGCCGGCCAGAACCTGATCTCGCCCGACGGTGCCCGCATCGCCGCGTTCGACGTCGAGGACCGGCTCGTGACGTGCGTGCTCGCGACCGAGGCCTGTGAGCTTGTGCCGGGTATCGGTGCGGGCGAGGAAGTCGCCGGCTGGAGCGCCGACAATCGGTCGCTCTTCGTGTTCGAACGCACGAAGGTTCCGACTGACATTACGTTGCTCGATGTGGCGACGGGCCGCCGACGCCTCTGGCGAACGCTTCGCCCCCTGCAGGCGGCCGTGAGCGGCATGGGCGACGTGTTCGCGGCGCCCGACGGCACGCTGGTCTATTCGTACGGACGGTCGCGCACGCAGCTCTACGTGATTCGGGGATTGAAATAGGAATCCCGCTGCGAGGGCAGGCTAGTGTCCTGCGCACGACGGTTCGGGACGTCTTCCGGGCGCCGCGCTCCGGAAGCCGTGTCCCGATCCGTCGTGCGCAGGACACTAGAACGGCGACAGGCTGGCGGTGACGACGGTCTGATTCTCGCCTAGCAGGGCCCAGACGGCACTCAGCAGGTCGAGGCATCCGCCGCCAATCGACAGGCACCCGAAGACGAACGCGCTCGCAACGGCCGTAATCACAGCCATTTGCAGGGATCCGGCCTCCGGGAGAGCGAGCCTCGCCATGTGTGCGTAAGCGGACACTAGCACGGCTGGAGTATCCCCGCAACCCAGACCCACCTCCCGACCGCACCCGACGCACCCCGACGCACCCGTCGCACCCCGTCGCACCCGTCGCACCCCGTCGCACCCCGTCGCACTATTACCCATTTCACAATAACAGATATGTATAATCTGGTAATGCCGACCGCCAACCCATTCGTCTACGGCGAGATCGTCCCGGCAGCCGCCTTTGCCGACCGCGAACTGGAATTCGACCGGCTCGCGCGCGATCTTCTGGCCGGCCAGAAGGTGTTCCTCATCTCGCCTCGCCGCTACGGCAAGTCGTCGCTCATACGTCAGGTCATGAGGCATCTTGCCCGCAAGCGCATGCTCACGCTCGAGCTCACCGTGGCCTCGTCGAGCTCGTACGTCGGGTTCCTCGAGGCCTACGCGTCAGCGCTCGTCTCGCTCGGCACGCCCATGAGCGGGCTGCGGCAGTGGGTGTCGACACTCGTCGGCGACCTGCGCCCGGAGCTGCGGTTTGACGCGGCCGCACCAGGCGTGGCGGGCTTCTCGGTCAGCTTCCCTGCCGTGCGCACCGAACGCGACGCGGCCCGGCTCGCCGCGCGTGTGTTCGAGCTGCCCGGGCAGATCGCCGCCGCGCGAGGCCGCAAGCTGGCCATTGCGCTCGACGAATTCCAGGAGATCGCGGCGTTTGACGGTGGCGGCGTCGAGCAGGCGCTGCGTGCCGCCGTGCAGAATCAGCGCGACGTCGGCTACGTGTTTGCCGGCTCGGAACCGTCGCTCATGGAGCGCATGGTGAGCCCGAAACGGCCGTTCTACAAAGCCGGGCCCGTCATGCGCCTCGCGCGCATCCCGGAAGACGCCTTCGCCGCATTCGTGGAGAAGCGCTTCGTCGCCGGCGGAGTCAGGCCCGAGGCCGGCCTCGGCGCGGCCATCGTCGATCTGGCCGGCAACATTCCGTACGACGTGCAGCGTCTCGCCCACGAAGTCTGGGATGACGTCCGCGCCGCCAGAAGAAAGACGGCCGGCCTCGACGATCTCCATGCCTCGCTCACGCGCCTGCTCGGCGAACAACACCTGATGTTCGAGGAAGCCTGGCAGCGGCTCACCCTGCCCCAGCGCGCTGTGCTGCGAGCCGCCGTCATCGAGAACGGCCGCGAGTTGCTCTCGGTCGACGTCCGCACGCGCCACCGGCTGCCCTCGGCTTCCGGCGTGCAGTCGGCGCTGCTGGCACTCGTCCGCGAAGATATTGTCATGAAGGAGTGCACGACCTATGCCCTCGCCGATTCGCTCTTTCGCGAGTGGATCGCGAGAAAGACGTTCTGATGCGCGGTACGGACGGCGTGGCGGGCTGGACTGCGGGGCAGACTGAATTGTAGGGCGGACTGAACTGCAGTCCGCCCTACGTCACTTATAATGGCGACCTCCATGTCACTCGAAGCCGGCACGCGGCTGGGCCCGTACGAGATCTCTTCCCTCATCGGCGCGGGCGGCATGGGCGAGGTCTGGTCCGCGACCGACACGCGCCTGCACCGCGCGGCCGCCATCAAAGCGCTGCCGGCCTCTGTGGCCGACGACCCGGAACGTCTCGCCCGCTTCAAGCGCGAGGCCCAGGTGCTCGCCGCGCTCAGCCACCCGAACATCGCCGCCATCTACGGCCTCGAAGAGAGTGACGGCGCGTCGTACCTCGCGATGGAGCTCGTCGATGGCGACGACCTCTCCGCACGCATCGAGCGGGGCCCGTTGCCCGTCGACGAGGCCGTCGAAATCGCGCTCCAGATCGCCGCCGGTCTCGAGGAAGCCCACGAGAAAGGCATCGTCCATCGCGACCTCAAGCCGGCGAACATCAAGGTCACGCCCGACCGCAAGGTGAAGGTCCTCGACTTCGGCCTGGCCAAGGCGATGGACCCCGAACCGTCGGACCCACGGACCCTCGGACCCTCGGACCGCGCCCTCACCATGACCTCCCCCGCCATGACCCAGATGGGCATGATTCTCGGCACGGCCGCCTACATGGCGCCCGAGCAGGCGCGCGGCCGGCCGGTCGACAAGCGCGCCGACATCTGGGCCTTCGGCGTCGTCCTCTTCGAGATGCTCACCGGCCGGCGCCTCTTCGAGGGCGCCGACGTCTCGGTCACGCTCGCCAGCGTCATCAAGGACACACCCGACTGGAACGCGCTGCCCGCGGATCTGCCGGCGCCAGTGCGGCGCGTCCTCAGGCGCTGCCTGGAAAAGGACCCGAAACGACGGCTCAGCTCGATTGGCGATGCCCGGCTGGACCTCGAAGAACGCGACGATCCCGACGCGGCGCACGGCGTGGCCACTCCGCCCCCACTTTCACATTCGGCCGGCCGCCTCGCGGGCACGGCGCTCGTCGCCGCTCTGATCACGGCGGTGCTGACGCTGTGGCTGTCCGGCGCGTTCGCGACGGCCGATGCGCCCATCGAACGCGTGACCGTGCTCGGGCCGACCGACCAGCCCATCTTTAGAGACGCGGCCAACGTGGCGATTTCTCCGGACGGCCGCAACATCGCGTTTCTCACGGGGCAGACTGACACGGACACCCGCCTGTGGATTCGCGCGCTCGACGACCTGACGGCGAACGCGGTAGACGGCCCGGCCGGCGCGCAGTTGCCGTTCTGGTCGCCAGACAGCCGGACCGTGGCGTACTTTGCCGAAGGCAAGCTCCTGACCGTCGCGGCAACGGGAGGCCGGCCGCAGGTGCTGGCCGATGCCCCGGACGGAAGAGGAGGCAGCTGGAGCCGCGATGGCGTGATCGTCTTTGCGGCCACCCCGTCCGGGCCGCTCTCGCGGGTGTCGGCAAACGGCGGCGCGGTGACCGCCGCGACCGCGCTCGACGCCGCGAGCGGCGAGACGGGACACCGGTTCCCGTCGTTCCTGCCGGACGGCCGGCACTTCCTGTATGCCAGCCTGCCGGGACCACCGGGCCGCATCGCGATGTACCTGGGCGCGCTGGACTCTCCGGACCGCACCAGAATCCTCGAAGCGGAATCGACCCCGACGTACGCCGAACCCGGCTACCTGATCTACTCGAGGCGGGGCGTGATGGTGGCGCACCCGTTCGATGCCTCCGCACTCACGCTGGGCGGTGAGGCCATTCCTCTCGGCGACACGCCGGGCGAGGTCAACGTCCAGTACAGCGCAGGCTACGCGGCATCAGCGACGAGAACGGGCGCGATCGCGTATCTCTCGGCAAGTCAGCAGCAGTCTCGTCTGGCCTGGATCGATCAGAGCGGCCGCGAGATCGACACGGTCGACGTGCCGCTCGGGCCGTACCTGGAAGTCGCACTCTCACCAGACGGTCGCATGGCCGTGGTGACCCGGATCGAGCCGCCGGCCGCGAGCCTGTGGTGGGTGAACCTGGAACGCGGTGGTCTGTCGCCGCTGACAGACGCCCCAGGGTGGACTGCGTGGCCCACGTGGTCGCCAGACGGACGGCGTGTGGCGTTCGCCAACGACCAGGGGGGACCCATGGACCTCTACGTTCGAACGGTCGGAGCGTCGCAAGACGACGTTCTGTTCCAGTCGCCGAACCTCTTCAAGGTCCCAACGTCCTGGTCTGATGATGACCATCTGGTCTTCACGATCCTGTCGCCTGAAACCGAGGAGGATCTCTGGACGATGCCCGCCGACGGAAGTGTCGAGCCGCAGCTCGCCGTTGAGACTTCCCGGAGCGACGTGTTTGGCCGCATCTCGCCCGATGGGCGATGGATGGCCTTCCTCAGCGGCGAGTCGGGGCAACTCGAGGCGTACGTGCAGTCGTTTCCGGAACCAGGCGCCACCCACCGCGTCACGACTGGTGGCACGAGCGACCACGGTCTCTGGTGGGGGCCGGACAGCCGTCAACTGCTGATCCTCGATGCGAGCAACCAACTGCTGCTCGTCGACCTCGACACGTCGCCGGGATTCTCCGCGAGCGCGCCGCGCGTCGTCGGCCGCATTCCCTTCACGGTCACCTCGCGCGCGGTCGACGCGAGCCGCGACCTCACGCGCCTGCTGGCGATCGTTCCCGAGCCGGGCAGCGGCAGCCGCTCGCTGACCATCGTTCGAAACTGGCAGCAGGCGGTACGCTGACACCTCCATCGATTGTGAATCTGGGATCTGGGATCTGGGATCTGGAATCTGGAATCTGCGGCTCGGCGTCCGTACCACGGCGGGCGCTTCGGCCTGCCCCCATCCAGGGCCGGCCGAAGCCGGCCCCTCCGCGTGCCGGCCCCAGATTCCAGATTCGAGATTGCAGATGCCCTGAGATTCCAGATTTCCAGATTCCAGATTCCCCGACGATAATTTCCCTCGACCATGCCCCTTGAACCCGGCACCCGCATCGGACCCTACGAAGTCGTGTCGGCCATCGGCGCGGGCGGCATGGGTGAGGTCCACAAAGCCCGCGACACGAAACTCAATCGCATCGTCGCCATCAAGGCGATGCACGAGACCGGCCTCGACGAGCCGGAGCGCATTGCGCGGTTCGAGCGCGAGGCGCAACTACTCGCCTCGCTCAATCATCCGAACATCGCCGCCATCTACGGTCTCGAGGAAGCCGGGGGTGCGACGTATCTCGTCCTGGAATTCATCGACGGCCGGCCGCTGTCCGAGTTGCTGGCCGAAGGACCGCTTCCGGCCGACGAAGCGCTGCGACTGGCGAAGCGCATTGCCGACGCGCTCTCCGCCGCGCACGAGCGCGGCATCATCCATCGCGATCTCAAACCGGGCAACGTCATGGTTACCGCCGACGGCCAGCCGAAAGTCCTCGACTTCGGCCTTGGCAAGGCGCTCGAGGGAGACGGGTCTCCCCAGGGAGACCCGTCCCCCTCCAACTCGCCGACCATGACGCTGGCGGCCACACAGGCTGGGATCATCCTCGGCACCGCCGGCTACATGAGCCCCGAGCAGGCCAAGGGTCGCGTGGCCGACAAGCGCAGCGACGTCTGGGCGTTCGGATGCCTGCTGTTCGAGATGCTCGCCGGCAAACGCGCGTTCGAGGGCGAGGACATCACCGACACGCTGGCGGCGATCGTGCGCGGCGAGCCCAACTGGAGCGTGCTCCCGGCGACGACGACGCCGGCGCTGCGCGCGCTCCTCGAGCGCTGCCTGGTCAAAGACAGGAGCGAACGCCTGCCGGACATGTCGGTTGTGCGCTTCATCCTCAGCGAGCCGGCGTCGATTGGTGCCGGGGCGCATGCAGCCGCGACGCCTGTCAGTTCGTCCCGCCGGTCTATCGGGCTGCCGGCCGCGCTCGCTCTTGTCATCGGCGCGGTCGTCATCACCGCTGCACTGGCAACGCTCTGGCAGGGAAATGGCCGAGTCACCGCGGGTGACGTGTCGAGGCTGACCATCGCGCTGCCGGAAGGCGACGTCGTGTCGGACCTGAGGCTGGCTCCGGTGGCCATTGCTGCCGACGGACGCACGATCGCCTACTCCGGTTATCGAAACGGCATGCTGCAGCTCTTCGTCCGTGACCTGGCGGAAACCGAGCCCCGGGCGCTTGCGGGCACCGACGGCGCGATCAGTCCGTTCTTCAAGCCCGACGGCCGGTGGATCGGGTTCTTCGCGCAGGGGAAGTTGAAGAAGATCGCCGCAACCGGCACGGGCCTCCAGGAACTGGCCGACGCGCCGTTCAGCAGGGGCGGCACGTGGAGCGCCGACGATACCATCTACTTCGCGCCGGCGAACATCAGCGGCCTCCGCAAGGTCTCCGGTTCGGGCGGACCGGCCGTCGACGTCACGTCACTCGACCGCGATCGCGGCGAAATCAGCCACCGCTGGCCGTCGATCACGGCAGACGGCCAGTCGCTGTTCTTCTCGGTGTGGAGCGGCCCCGGGGCCGACGAGCACTGGATCGAACGTCTGTCGCTCGGGGACGGCACGCGCGACGTACTGGCCCGCAATGTCGAAGGTCCGTCGTCGGTCGTGGGAGGCTTCCTCATCACAGGCGGGCGGCGCGACAGTCCACAGGCGCTGCCCTGGCAGAACTCGCCGGCCGACCTCGATGGCATCGCGCCGATCGATTTGCCGTTCTCGTCATTTGGCTTCCTCGAAGGGGCGTCGGCCTATTCCGTCTCGGAGAACGGCACGTTCGCCTACGTGCACAGTGTCCGGCAGTTGGCACGTGTCGTCTGGATCGACCGCTCGGGCCGGACGGAACCCCTGCGGATGCCCGAGGGTGACTACGTGGCCGCGGCGTTGTCGCCCGACGGTCGGCGCGCCGCACTCCACCTCAACAGTGGCGTGCAGGAAATCTGGCTCTACGATTTCGACACCGAGACGCTGACCCCGTTTGTGACGACCGGCGGCAGCAGCCAGGCGCCGCTCTGGTCGGCCGACGGCAAGCACATCTTCTATCGCGGAACGCGGTCCGGCTTCCGCAATCTGTTCAGAAAGGCGGTCGATGGCTCAGACGCCGAGGAGCGCCTGATGACGAAGCCGGATGTGGTGCAGACGCCCCTCACCGTGACCGACGACGGCAGGTGGTTGATTTACGGGGAGGCGGGACCGGAGGCCAATGGCGAGTCTGACCTGTGGCGGCTCAGCCTGGACGGCGATGCGGAGCCCACCCGCATCGTCTCGACGCCTGCTGCGGAGGGCTCAGGGCGGGTTTCCCCGGATGGTCGCTGGCTGGCCTATGTGTCCGACCTGTCCGGCCGCCCCGAGGTCTGGGTGCAACCCTTCGAGGGCGACGGCCCGCGCCGTCAGGTCTCCCGGGAGAGCGCCGCGACGCCGCTCTGGTCGCACGATGGCCGCGAGCTGCTCTTCATCTCCTCTGACGGCATCATGTCGGTGCCCGTCACGGCCGACAGTTTCGGCACGCCCCGCCTCCGCGCTGCCGGACGGTTCGTTCCGTCGCAGAACACCAACACCAACTACGACATCGCCCGCGACGGCCGCATCCTGCACGTCGTGCCCAGCCGGCCGGCCGAGGCGATCACGCGCATCGAGATCATCCTGAACGGGCTCGAGCTGCTGCGGCAGCCGGGTCGGTAGGGCGGACTGCCGCGCTCAGATGACCATCTCGGGCGGCGGCAGCTTCTCGGCGTTCAGGTACAGCACCTCGATGGGCGATCCGATCTCCGGAAACACGAAATACGCGAACTCGAACACGCCGGGCGTGCCGCCTTCCTGAAGCACTTCGCGGCCCTCGCTGACGAGCGCCGCCTTGGCCGCGCGCAGGTCCTCGACGGTCGAGTACAGCAGGCACGTGTGATGGAATCCGTCGCCCGTCGCGCCCAGGTGCTCTTCGTACAGACTCGCGCCTTTGTGCGGCGAGATCAGCTCGTAGGTGCCGCCGCCGACGGTCGCGAGCGCGATCCGGAACGACGCCGGCGCGTCCTTCCCACGCACCTTGAGGTCGGCCGGCTCGAGCGTCCAGACGTTCCACGGCCCGACGCCAAGCGAGCTCGACAGGGCCCGCGCGGTGGTGACGAGGTCGCGTACGACGAAACACGTGTGATGGAGTGCTGCCGGTCTAGGTGATGACACGGATCCCTCCTTCGCCTCAGCGCGCCGCGCCCGGCTTCAGGAGCGAAGCGGACCTCAGCGTTGAGGCTGAGGTCCGCGTAGACCTCGGACTAGCAGAGGCCGGTCTTGCCCTTCTTCTTCTTGGCCGCCTTCTTGGCAACCTTCTTCTTGGCCGCCTTCTTCTTGGCTGGCTTCTTCTTCGCCATCAGGTTCTGCTCCTCGCGTTTGCTGCCGGCATGCGCGCGGCATGCGTCACCGCGCCGTGTCATCGACGAGTCATCGATCACAGCTGGCGCGTTGAGTGTGGATGTTGCAGGCGTGCGCGCAAGATGTCAAGAAGTTTCACGTCGTGATCGCGTCGACCTTCCTCTTCACGTCGCGCATCAGCGACTCGTAACGAGGGTCGCCGCGGAGGTTCGCGAGGAACGGATCGAGTCGTGCGAGCACATCGTGATTGATGAAGCCGCGCGAGACGGCGACGTCGACCCAGCGGATGCCGCCGTCGATGTCACCGGCCAGCGCGCAACACTGTGCGAGGAACCAGCAGTACTGCGGGTCGCTTTCAAGCGTCGCGATGAGTTCCGGCGTGAGCCCGGCGAGCGCGCGTGCCGCGTCGCCATCGAAGGCGGCCTGGTAGATCACGGCCAGTTGACCGAAGGGATTGGCCGGCTCGGCGCGCGCGAGGTCCTCGAGAATGCGGCGCCCTTCGTCGGCGCGTCCGGTCATGACCGCCAGGTGGCCGTAGACGAGCCGCATTAACGGATTCTCCATGACCGCGCCGGGCCGCTCGGACCAGAGCGCCCACGCCCGCTCGTACTCGCCGCCGAGCCACTTCATCGTGCCCGGCACCAGTTGGTAGAAGGGCGTGACCGGATCGACCGCCACCAGGCGATCGGCCCAGGCCTCCGCCAGCGCCATCTGGCCGCTCACGCCGGCCACGATGCTGCCCCAGAGCAGGCAATCCGGATCGTTGGGCGCCAGTTCGAGCGCCAGCCTCAGCTGGCGGAAGGCGCCCGGCATGTCGCCGCGATGCACGCGGACCAGGGCCGAGACGCGCCGGCCATGAGGCGACCGGGGCTCGATCTCGAGCGCCCGCTCCGCGCAGGCATCGGCCTTGTCGAGGTAGCTCACATCTCCGCTGATGCCGCTGTTGACGTACTGCCAGTAGGCCTCGCCCTTGGTGGCCAGGATCAGCGCGTTGTCGCCGGCGATGGCCTCACTCTGCTCGAGGCACTCGATGACCCGATCGAGGCTCTCCTTCGTGAAGCGCAGCATTTCCTGCTTGGCCCGCAAGTACCACTCGTAGGCCCGGACGTCCGGGATGGGGTGCTCCTTGAGCTGCTGCGCTTCCCTGGACGACAGCACGACCCGAAGCGCGTCCACGATGGACCTCGAGAGCGTTTCCTGAATCGCGAACACGTCCTTGAGCGAACCGCTGTACTTGTTGCCCCAGATGGGCGAGTCGGTCGCCGCCTCGACCAGCTTGGCGGTGACGCGCAGCGCGTCGCCCATTCGGCGGACGCTGCCCTCGAGGACGTGCTCGACGCCGAGCTGCTTCGCCAGCTCCGACACCGTCAGCGTCGTGTCCTTGAACTGCATGCTCGACGTGCTGGAAATCACCCGCAGATGCCTGACATTCGACAGGTCCGCGATGATCTCGTCCGTCAGGCCGTTGGCGAAGTAGTCACTCTCCGGATCCGCCGCGAGGTTGGTGAACGGCAGCACCAGGAGCGTGCCCTTGCCCGCGGGAGCTGGTCTGGCGACCGTCGACGACGTGGTCGCGGCCTGTGCACCGGTCTGCACGGCCTCGAGCGCCAGACGTACCTCGCCGGCGTTGGGATAGCGGTCCGAGGGCTGCTTGGCCAGGCACCTCGCGATGACGGCCTTGAGCCCGGCGGGAACGCGGCCGGGCAACGGCGCCGGCTCCGCATGCAGGATCTTGCCGCAGATATCGAACGGCGTGCTGCCCGTGAACGGCCGGGTGGCCGACGCCATCTCGTACAACATGACGCCGAGCGCCCAGATGTCGACGCGTCCGTCCACCAGTTCCCCGCGCAACGCTTCCGGCGCCATGTAGAGCAGCGTTCCGGCCACCGTGCCGGGGGTCAGGATCGAATCGTACGCCGGCGACTCGGTTTCCTGCGTCTCGATTTCCGGATCGCCCGGCGCGGCCTGCCGCTGCGCGATGCCGAAATCGAGCACCTTGACGCGGCCGTCGGGCGTCACGATGACGTTGGCGCACTTCAGGTCGCGGTGGACGACACCGCGCGCGTGCGCATGGGCCAGCGCGTCCGCAATCTGCGATCCGTGCCGGACGACGGTGTCGACCGGAAACCCACCGCTGGGAATCAGATCAGCGAGCGTCCGGCCATCGACGAACTCCATGACCAGGTAGCACGCGTCGCCGGATTCGGCGACCTCGTACACCGTGCAGACGCTGGCATGGTTGAGCGCCGAGGCGCTGCGGGCTTCGTGCATCAGCCGCTGTCGCGTCTTCGGCGTAGCCGAAAGATCAGGGAAGACCTTGATCGCGACGGGACGCTCGAGCTTGCTGTCGAACGCGCGATAGACCACCCCCATCCCGCCAGCGCCGAGCTGCGACTCAATACGGTAGTGGCCGATCCGGGTGCCGATCATCTCAGTGCGCGGAGGCAAGCTAGAAGCGAGATGATATCATCCGCGTCCGTCCTCATGACTCCACGCACACGAGCACCCGAGCCCGCGCTCTGCGAGACGGCCGTCGTGGCCATCACCGGTTCGATTGGCGCGCTCTGGGCCGCCGAGTTCGTGCTCGAACTTCGTGCCGGCGGGCACGTCGGCTCGGTGCGCGTCGTGATGTCGGAGCGCGCGACCGAACTGGTCACGCCAGCCGCGCTGCGGGCCATCTCGGGCCAGTCGGTCCTGACCCACCTGACCGATCCTGATGCGCCGTTCGCGGTTGGCCACGTGCAGGTGACCGAAGGTGCCGGCGTCATGATCGTGATGCCAGCCACCGCCAACATCGTGGGCAAAGTCGCAAACGGGATCGCAGACGACGTGGTGTCGTCGACGGTCATGGCGGCGGCGTGTCCCGTGGTGTTCGTGCCGAACATGAATGAACGGATGTGGCGGCGCCCGGCCGTGCAGCGCAACATCCGGACGTTGATTCGCGACGGCCATCATGTCGTGCCTCCGGTCGAGGGCACCGCCGTCTCGACCGGACGCGCGAGCGAAGGCGGGATGCCGGACAGCGACGCCATCCTGCGCGTCCTGCGGCGTATCCTCGGGCCCGCCGGGGCGCGCGGCTCCCGCACGCGCGGCCGCGCGAAGTCCTAGCTAGGGGCCCTGACGGCGCGCCACCAGCATCGACGGGCTCCTCACTCGCGTGATGGCGCCGAATCGCGCGCGCCGCAGGCGCCGTCTCATCTCAGCCGTCGTCGATGCCTGCCCCGGGGATTCGAGCGCCAGCAGCAGCAACGAGTACGCGACCGCGTCAGGCGGTGACCGGCGCCCCTCGTCGAGCATCGGCGAGGCCACCATCACGGATCCGCCGGGCCGAAGCGCCGCGCGCGCCTTGCGCACGAGCCTCGACTGATCGCCTGCGGTGAAGTAGTCCAGCACGTTCACCATCAGCACGAGATCGAACATGCCGCCCCAGTCCATGGCCAGGGCGTCACCCGCTCGCGTCGTCAGGCGGTCGCCGACGCCGGCGGCAGACGCCCGCCGGCGCGCGAGGCCGACCACCCCGGCATGGTCGACCGCGACGAGGGAGGCGGTGGGCGCCCGCTGCAGCAGCATGATGCCGAGCGGCGAGGCGCCCGAGCCAATGTCGAGGATGCGTCCGCGCGCCAGGCGGCGGTCGATGAGCGTGCCCGCAAGGTCTTCCGCCAGCTGGTGCCGGAGTGATGACGTCTCTTTCGCGAAGGCGGCCCAGAGGCTGGCACGCGACGCAGCGCCGGCGGGCGACGGGCCGTGACGCACGACGTCGGCCAGCCCGGCGAAGGCCTTCTTCACGGGCGGTGAAGTGAAGAAGCGCGGGAGGGTGGCACCAGCACGCGACGGCCCAGGGGGCTGAACCTGCGTCGCGCGGGGAACGGCGCGGTACCGGCCCTGGCGAGCCGCAAGGAGTCCCATCGACACCAGGGCATCGCACAACGTGCGGACGGCGCTCGTGTCCGCACCCAGCGCCCGGGCCAGTTCCGGCGCCGTGCGGGCACGGTGCTCCAGCGCGGCGAAGACGCCGAGCTCCATCGCGGCGGCCGCAGCCGCCGACCGCCAGTGCGCCCGGAGCGATTCGGCCTGGCGGGAGGGGTCGAAAGCCGGCATGTGCGCATGCTACTATCGCCGGCCTCCGAACTCGCTCCGCGCGATGTTGAACACAAGAGGCGAATCCCATGCCGGATCCCGAACTTGGTTTTTTCGTCAGGCCTGACGCCCTCGACTTTCGCGACCGCATTTTTCGGCCCACGCTGGTCGAGGTCCCGAGTGAGATGCCGCTCGCGAAATACCAGGAGGTGGGCGTGCCCGTCCTGAGCCAGCTCGGCCGCGGCGTGGCGGATCGCGCGGACGTCAAGACGCGCCTTCGTGCGAGCGCCGTCGGGGCCTCGCCGCAATCGACGGCGTGGGCCTGCACGGGATTCGCGCTCGCGACCGTCGTCCACTATCTGCTCCGGCGCCGCGCCACGCACCGCGACGAGACGATCGTCAGCGAGGCGATGCTCTTCGAAATGGCACGTCGCCACGACGACTACACGGGCGAGCGCTACCTCGGCTCGAGCGCCCGCGGCGCCATGCGGGGATGGCACATCCATGGCGTGTGCAGCCGCGAGCTCTGGCCGTTCCGTCAGAACCGATCGGATCGGCGCCTGACGGCCCAGCGGGCC
Organism: uncultured Acidobacteriota bacterium; assembly: GCA_963752045.1. Taxonomy (GTDB): domain Bacteria; phylum Acidobacteriota; class Vicinamibacteria; order Vicinamibacterales; family SCN-69-37; genus DATKDF01. The sequence goes on from CAVVWN010000014.1 coordinate 185,244, forward strand.
GCCGATGCGGCCACCCGGCCGCTCGGCGCCTACTTCCGTGTGAACCACCGGGATCTCGTCGCGATGCACTGCGCGCTGGCCGAGGCCGGCGTGTTGTACGCGGTGGCCAACGTGCACAAAGGCTGGCTGTCGGCCCGGGCAAAAGACGGGACGATTGCCCCGTCGCGTGAGGTCATCGCCTCGCACGCCTTCGCCATCGTCGCCTACGACCGTACGGGGTTCTGGGTTCAGAACAGCTGGGGCAAGGAGTGGGGTGCCGGTGGCTTCGGTCATGTGGCCTACGACGACTGGCTCGACAACGGCATCGACGTCTGGGTTGCGCGGCTGGGCGTGCCGACGGCCCTCCGCGAGGCCTCGTCGGCCGCGCGCATCACGGCCTCGGCCGAGGCGTCGTCGCGGACCCAGGTGACGCGACATCTGCGCCAGCACATCGTGCGCATTCATCCCGATGGCCGGCTGCAATCCAACGCGGCCTTTGGCACGTCGCTGCAGGATCTGGACACGATCTTCGAAGAGGATTTTCCCGAGGAGACGAAGTCCTGGAAGCGAAAGAAGCGGCTGCTGCTGTTTGCCGGCGGCGGTCTCGCTTCGGCTGACACCACAATTCAGCGGGAAGTCGCCGACTACTGCGCGACACTGCTCGGCCAGCAGATCTTTCCGCTGACCTTCGTCTGGCGGACCGGTTTCTGGGAAGGCATCAGCCGTGTCGTCCGGCGCGCGCTCGGTCAGCGACAGCACGACACGGGGGCCGGCGCGAACACCGACTTCATGCTCGATCGCCTCGACCAGGGCCTCGAACCCATGGTGCGTATGGCCGGCGGCAAGCTGGCCTGGGACGAGATCAAGCGCACGGCACGCCAGGCCACCGCGCTCGCCGACGGCGGCGTGCGCCTGACGCTCGATCGCGTCGCGAAGCTGGTGCAACGCGATCCGTCAGTGGAAGTGCACCTGGTCGCCCACAGTGCCGGCGCGATCCTTCTCGCGCCTGCCATCCAGTTGCTGACGACCGAAGGCAAGATCACGTCCGGCCCCATGAAGGGACGCAAGGGGCTTGGCATCCCCGTGCATTCCTGCGCGCTCTGGGCGCCAGCCTGCACCAACGGCCTCTTCCATCAGACCTACTTCGACGCGATCGACAACCGTCGCATCCGGCGGTTCCTGTTGATCACGCTCACCAAGGAGGCCGAGGAAGACGACAACGTGGCCGGCATCTACGGCAAGTCGCTCCTGCACCTCATCTCTGCGGCGCTCGAGGAGGAAGCCCGTGTGCCCGGCGAATCCGATGGCGCCGAGATCATGGGCATGGAACGGTTCGTCAGGACCGCCGGCGACGACCAGCCGGGCTACCCCGAGTTCAAGCGTCTGCTCAAACGGAAGTCGGTGAACTGGATCCTGTCGCCCGCGCCCGCCACGCTCGACCCGGGCCACGTCGTGCCGGTGGCCGCCCGGCACCACGGCGACTTCGACGATGACGCCGGAACGCTGATGGCGACGTTGAGTCTCATCCTGGGACGTCCGCCGAAGGACGTCCGCCTCGCCATTCACCGTTCGGCGGGGTCCGCCAAGGCGCTCAGACAGTCGCTCTGACGGACACACGATGACCGCTCGGCCATGCGCGCGTCGCGACCCGACTCTGTGGCCATTCAGCCTGGCCCGGAGGCCGCTATAATCGCCACGTGAACGTCAGCACGCTCTCGGCACTCCCAGGAGCCGACCTCGTGCTCAAAGGGCTGAGGGATCTCGAGGACGGCACCGAATCCATCGAGGCACTGCTCGTCCAGATCGGTGCGCCGAAGCTCAGATCCCTTGGGTTGACCGTGCCGGAGATGGTGTCACCCGTGGCTCCCGAACATCGCCTCTACGCTCGCCTCGAGGAATCCTACGGCGAGGCAGCCCACAGCCGGCAGAACGCGCTCGTGCGGCGCCTTGTCAGTTTCGAACGGGCCCTCGCGTGCGTGAGCGCGTAGACGCCGCTCGCCTTCGCGCGTTCATGCGCGCCCTGGCGACCGCCTCACGAGATCTCCTGCAGGTGTATCTCGTGGGTGGGGCCACCGCCGTCGCGGAAGGGTGGCGCGACTCGACGATCGATATCGATCTGACGCTCGGTCCCAACGCCGACGAGGTGCTTCGCGCCATCCCCGCGATCAAAGAATCCCTCAACGTCAACGTGGAGCTGGTTTCGCCCGCCGACTTCATTCCCGTCAAGCCAGGCTGGGAAGACCGCAGTCCTTTCATCGCGCAGGAAGGCACCGTGACCTTCCGGCACTACGATCTCTACGCGCAGGCACTGGCCAAGATAGAACGTGGTCACGAAACGGATCGGACGGACGTCGCTGCGCTCTTGGCCAGGGGCCTCGTGGAACGCGGCCGCCTGCGTGAGTACTTTCACGCCATCGAGCCCGAGCTCTATCGGTTCCCGGCCATCGATCCCCCGTCCTTTCGTCGCGCGGTGGAAGCGATCACCGGCGGATCGTGAGCCAACAGCGCGCCCCTTGCCGGTTGAAGCCGTCGCGGACGTTTCCAGAGGGACACGTCTGGCGGCCGCGCGGCGACAGGTAGCAGGGCGGACTGCACTTCAGTCCGCCCTACTACGGCTGTGGAACCGATCGATCCAGATGGCCGTGCCCGCAAGGCAACCGTGAGCATTGACGGTGTGTTGAGCTGCGCGGTGGCACGACGAATCCCGAACAGTCGGCATCCGGCTTTCGCGTCGCCCGGCGTGTCAGAGCAGTCGGCAGAACTGCTCGAAGTTCTCGGGGTTCCGCCTCGCATCGCCCGGACGACGCTTGGCGAGCTCCCGGGCGAGCTTCGAGCCGTACGCGGTTTCCCGCTTGCCGGTGGCCGGGTTCTTCACCTTGTGATCGAAGTGCCAGTCATGCAGCAGCTCATGAATGATGATGGCAGCCCGACCGGTGTCGCCTGACTTGAACCACGCCGGAAAGAGGACGAACTGCCGAGGTGTCACCGGCCCCCCCATGTTGTGGCCGCTCCACTTCTTGCCGTCCTGCGGCTTGAGCCGGATGCGCAGTTGCTTGTCACGCAGCCGCTTGTAGACGCGGTTCATACGATCGCAGACGTTCCGCATCTTGACCTTGCCCGGAGCCTCCCCAAAGAGCCCCCTGACCTTCGCGTCCTTGTTCCACGCCTGCTTCATCTTCGCCGTCGTGGGTTGGTCAAGAACGGACTCGAGGTATCGAAGCCCCTTGAGGGCCATCCTCTCGGCGTCCCCAACGGCTTTCTTGATGGCCCGTTCGATGCCACTCTTGGTCGTCAGCGCGGAGTCGATGGTCGTGATTTCCTCGATGTCCTTCAACAGAAAAATGACCTTGGGAGTCTTCATCTGCGCACGCTCCTTCTATTCGATTGTGGCCACACGGACTCCGAAATCTGGAAACGGAGTTCCGGACCCGTGCTGCGATCTGGGGAGGCGCCGATCTTAACGTGAATCGCGAGGTGATTGCTATCGTGTGGGCTTGGCCGCCCGGCCCGGCCATGATATATGTGACTCATACATATGTTGCTCCCACGTCCCAACCAGGAACTCAAGAAGGGCAGCGCCGAGATGCTGATCCTCTCTCTCGTCGAGGATCGCGCCCGGCACGGCTACGACATCGCCAAACTGATCGAGGCCCGGTCGGAAGGCGCGCTGACCTTCCATGCCGCCTCGCTCTACCCGCTGCTGTACCGGCTCGAAAAGCGAGGCTGGATCCAGGGCAAATGGAACCACGGAGCCGGGGAGCGTCGTCGCCGCATGTACCGAATCACCACCGCCGGCCGCCGGATCCTGACCGAGCAACGGAGCAGCTGGCAGGCGTTCGTCAGGGCCATCAATCGCGTGAGCCGGGGCCAGCGTGCCTGAGTGGAAGGCGGAGATCCTCCGTCGCCTCGCCGGCGCGTCCGTGCCCGAGCCGCGGCGCTCCGAGATTCTCGAGGAACTGACGCAGCATCTCGACGACCGCTATCGCGAGCATCGATCCCAGGGACGATCAGACGCCGAGGCAACCCGCGCCGCGCTCGCCGAGCTCCAGGATGCCGACGTGCTGCACCGCGAGCTGCGGCGCACGGACGATGAGCCCCTGCGCGACGACAGCCGACGGCCCGTCCTCGCCGGGCTGTTCCTCGAAGCGCGCGAGGCCCTGCGAGGCCTGCTGCGCCGGCCGGCCTCCACCGCGGTCGTGGTCGCGACCCTGGCGGTGGGCATGGCCGCCACGACAACGATCTGGACCATCGTCGATGCAGTCGTGCTGCGACCACTGCCCTATGCGGACGCCGACCGCCTGGTCAACGTCGGCGTCATGTTCCCCGGGGCGGACCGCCGCGAGGACGCTCCGCACCTGCAGCGGCTCGCCGGCACGGCGGTGCTCGACGTGGTCGACTGGCGCGCGCGAACGCGGAGCTTCGACGCCCTGGTCCCCATCGAGTTGACGAGCCTCCTGCTGCCGGACGGTCCGTACGGACCGGAGCTCGCCAACGCCGCCCGCGTTGGCGGAGGCTTCTTCTCCGCGCTTCAGGCGGCGCCGACCCTGGGACGGCTCTTCGTCGAGGCGGACTTCGAGGGAACCGGTCCGGAGGCGATGGTCCTGAGCCATGCAACCTGGCAGTCGCGTTACGGCGGGGATCCGGGCGTGGTCGGACGCACGGTGGGCCAGATGACGGTGGTCGGCGTGTTGAGCCCGGAATTCCTGGCTCCCGAAGCCATCATCTTCCGGCGAACGGATTACTGGACGCCGCTCAGACTCGATTCGGGGCGGTACGTCGATCGCGGACGGCGCACCGCGATGGTCCTCGGGCGCCTCGCGCCAGCGGTGTCGGTCGACGACGCACGCGCCGAACTTGCGGCCGTCCAGGCCGGCCTCAACGACGAGTATCCCGAGGGCCACGTCTACCCTGACGGGCGGGAGATGAGCGCCGGCCTGAATCCGCTGCAGGCCGAGACAGTGGGATCCGCCGCCCGGCCGCTCATGATCTTCCTCGCGGCCGCGGGCCTGCTGCTCGGCATCGCGTGCTTGAACGCCATGAATCTGCTACTGCTCGGAGGCATCGACCGGCAGGGCGAACTGGCGTTGCGCCGGGCGCTCGGGGCAGGTCCGGCGCGGCTCCTGCGTGCCGTCTTGTTCGAGAGCCTCTGGCTCGCCCTCGCGGCGGGCGCGGTCGGCTCGGGTCTTGCCTACGGCGGCGTCGAGGCGTTTCTGTGGTTCGGCGGATCCAACCTGCCCCGCCTTGCGGACGTGGTGGTCAACGGCCGCGTCCTCGCGGCGGTCGGGCTCCTGTCGGTCGGTGCCGGTCTCGCGGTGGGACTGGTGCCGGCCTGGCGCGCGGCCCGTAGCGCGTCGCTGTCGCCGGCGATGCAGGGGAGCAGCGCGCGCGGGGTCGCCGCGGGTGGCGCCACGTTCCGGTCGGGCCTGGTCGCTCTGCAGCTCGCGCTCGCCACGATCCTCGCCGTGGGCGCGGGGCTGCTGTTCTCGTCGTTCCTGAAGGTCACCACGCGCGACGTGGGCTTCGAGCCCGACCGGTTGACGGTCTTCCAGGTGCCGTCCAAGGGTCTGCCGGGACCCGACAGCTGGCGTCCGTGGGCCGACGTCATGGATCGGGTCAGCGAACTGGCCGGCATCGATCACGTGGCGGTCGCCTCCGACGCGCCGCACCGGAATCCGAGCTGGGCGCCTGGCATCCGCCTCCCTGGCGAGGCTCCCGAGGCAACGCGGACCGGCAACTTCGGTTTCGTCGTCACGCCGTCGTACCTGGATGCGGTCGGCGGCAGGCTCGTCGAAGGCCGATGGCTCACAGACGCCGACGGACCGGACAGCGTGCCCGTCGTCGTCGTGAACGAAACGTTCGCGCGCCGCTATCTGACCGACCGCGAGCCGATTGGCGCACAGATCGTGAGCGGCGTCGGCGACGAAGCGCGGCCCTGGACCGTGGTGGGCGTCGTCGCGGACATCGTCCAGCGCAGGGTCGAGGACGAGACGAGCCCGTCCCTCTACCGCTCGTATCGACAGGAGCCCTGGGTGTTCACGCCGACCATCCTCGTGCGGAGCGCGCGGCTCGACGACGGCCTTGGCGGCGAGCTGCGGGCGGCTGCGACTCGCGTGTTTCCCGGCCTTCCGGTGATCGGCCTGCAGCCGATGCGCGAGGTCGTCAGTGCCGCACAGGTGGAGCCGCGGTTCCGCGCCCTGCTCTTCGGCGCGTTCGCCGTCGTTTCCCTGCTGCTGGCGGCGGTTGGCCTCTATGGGAGCCTGGCTCACACGGTCGGCCGGCGAGCGAGGGAACTCGGAATCCGTCTGGCGCTCGGCGCCGCCCCGGGGCAGGTGGTTGGCCTCGTGGTCCGCCAGGGCGCGATCGCCTGCGCGGCCGGGCTGGCGATGGGACTGGCGGGCGCGATGCTCGTCGGCAGGTTCGTCGAAGGCTTCCTCTTCGAGATGGTGCCGATCGATCCGACGACCTACGTGGCGGCTGGCCTCACGCTGGTCGTCACGAGCATCGCAGCGGTCTGGCCACCGGCGCGGAGAGCCGCGCGTACCGATGTGACGCGGAGCCTCAGGCTGGAGTAGCGGACACGGGGTCACGAATGGCATGCCGAGCCACGAGCCGAATTGTTTGACGTCTGGCGTACCATTCGTCAGCGGGAGGGACTGGCGTGGCGCTTCGGCTGCTGGAAGTGAGGATGCCCGGCGCGGACCTGGAGAAGGTCCGCGGCCTGGCCGAGGGCCTGCGTGTGGTCGAGGTGTGGTCGAGCGCCGACGCCGACGGCCAGCCTGGCCAGGTCCGGATTCTCGTGAACGCCGAAGACACCGAGGCGCTGTCGGACCTTCTGGTACGCGAGCTTGGCGCGCGCGAGGGGTTCCGGATCGTGTCGCTGCCAGTCGAGGCCACGGTGCCGGCGGTGGTCGAGCCGCCGCCCCCGCCGACCGACGCTGGCGGCGGCGAAGCGAAGGCGGATGACGCGCGCGGTCGGATCAGCAGGGAAGAACTCTACGAAGACCTCGCATCGGCCAGCCGGCTGACGTCGGTCTATCTCGTCATGGTGGCGCTTTCGACGGTCGTGGCCGGCGTCGGCCTGATTCGCGGCGACGTCGCGATCGTGATCGGCGCGATGGTGATCGCGCCGCTGCTTGGGCCAAACATGGCGCTGTCGCTCGCGTGCACGCTCGGCCATGCCGAGCTCGCGCGGCGCTCGCTCCGCGCCATCGCCGCGGGCGTGGCCACCGCCACGGCGCTGTCGGTGCTGCTCGGCCTTCTCCTCGACGTCGATCCGCTCGCGCCCGAGATCGCGGCGCGCGCGAACCCGGGCCTGGGCGACGTGATCCTCGCGCTTGCCGCCGGAGCGGCCGGGTCGCTGGCCTTCACGACCGGCGTGCCGGCCGTGGTCGTCGGCGTGATGGTCGCCGTCGCGCTGCTGCCGCCACTCGTCGTCGCCGGGCTGCTGGCCGGATCCGGGAACATGACGGAGGCATGGGGCGCGCTCGTGCTCGTGCTCACGAACGTCACGTGCGTCAACCTCGCGGCCGTCTCCCGGCGACATCTGACCGGGCGTTTCGCCGCGGCAGTCTCAGCCGCCTCCGTCGACCATGGCTCTCGCTACCGGCGCGCGGCGCCGAAGTACTTGTCAAGCCAGGCCAGCGTTTCCCGGATTCCCTCGTCCTGCGGAATCGCATGGCCGGTGTCGAACAGTCGATGTCGTTTGTCCGATTCCGGGGCGCCGAGCAGCCGGAACATCGGGATCTGGGCGGCCTCGACCGGCTCGATGGGATCGTAGCGCCCGTTCAGCATGAGGGTCGGCTGGACGACGCGCGTGACGAAGTTGATCTGATCGACTTCCGGTCGGGCCCGGCCCGACGCGAGGCCACCGAGCCACAGAATGACCAGCCGGAGGCGTGGCTCGACGGCCGGGAAGACCGCGCCCATTCGTCCGCCCCAACTCGTTCCCAGGTACGCCAGTCGCTCGGAGTCGATGTCGTCCCTGGTCTCCAGATAGTCGATCGAGCGGCGCAGGTCCTGGCCCCACTTGACCACGTCGTCCCGGAAACGCGTCGTCTCGGTTGGCCAGGTGAAGGTCTCTCCGTCGGCCCGGTCGAACGTGCCCTTGTAGGACGGGAACATCACCGCACGGCCGCTGCGAGCCAGGAAGTTTGCCGGTCCCTCACCCTTGGTGGTGGTGGGCGAGATGGCGTCCGATCCCGGGAAGAAGACGACGGTCTGAAACGGAGGCGTCGCCTGGCGCGGCAAGTAGAGGTCAGCCGTGACGCGGTCCGATCCGTACGCCGCATCGAACGTCACGCGCTGGTGGATCCAGTACTCCGAGCCGTCTTCCACCGTCTCGACCATCTCGTTGAGCGCTTTTCGGTCGTACGCGAAGCGCTCCCTGTAGATCTCGAAGACGGCATCGTCGACGGGCGTTTCGCCCGCGTAGTCACGAACGGCCAGGTTGAGTTCGCGCCCCGCGTCGGTGTCCAGGCCATCGGGGTAGATGGCCGTGCGGAACCCGTTCATGGGCGACCGGTCCCACGGGGACTGGACGTCGTTGAACGCGCCGAACAGATACGGCGGGTCCTGCCACGAGCCTCCCAGAATCGAACGGCGATTCCCGGCAGCGTTCATGCACCATTCGCGCACGTTCCCGGCCACGTCCTGCGTTCCGAACATGCCGATGGCATTCCGACTCCCCACGGGCTCAGGGCCCACGCCCTGCAGATTGCTGAGTGGCACGATTCTGATCTGCCACGGGTGTTCCAGCCGCGCGCGTCCAGTGGAACACCGTGGGCAGCGAAGCGCCCGCGAACTCGGCGTAGGCGGCTGCCTCGTACCAGCTCACGCCTCCCACAGGAAGCGCTCCCTCACCCTCCGGGTAGGTGCCGAGTCGCCAGGTCGACGGTCCCGGCATCCCGGTGGCATCGACGAGCCGTGTGGTGCCGTCCCGCCACGAGAGCACGCCTCCATCCACTACGAACTCGTGCTTCCAGTACTGCGGGTTGGCGTAGCCGCCCTGGTCGACGAACGCCTTGAACTCGACGTTCGTGACCTCGTAACGGCTGATGAAGAATTCGCCGAGCGGCACGCTCGTGTTTGGCAGACCGCCAAGATTGATGAGCGCGTGCCAGCCCACGCTCCCCGCCGGGACCCTGATCATGCCGCCGGGTGGCACGCCTTCGGGGTCGAGTGCCAGTGCCGGCGGCGTCTGCCCCAGCCCCTCGACGGTTTCAAATCCGGCCTTCTCGAGCCGCCAGCGAACGAGGGCGTTGGGGAACCGACTGGCAGAAAACGGGGTCCGGCCCGCATGCACCCAGGGCGCGTCAGGCCTGAGTGGGTCCCGGTAGTAGACATCGGCGCCGTCCGGTTCGGTGGCGATTTCGATCGATCGCGACACACCGGACAGCAGCTCGACGAGGATGGGATTGTCCGGAATGAAGCGTTCGGCTTCCACGGCGACATCGAAGGCGGCCAGCACATCGCCCGACTCGGCGAGCCTCCTCGCCTCCGGCAGGGCCTCGGCGGTGGCCCAGCGAATCATCCTGACCTGATTCGCGTATCGGAGGCCGAAGACACCGACCAGCACGGCGGCGGCCAGGCCCAGGCCGACAATGAGCCGGGATCGAGCCGGCCTGGCAGCGTCCCCGCCACGCCCGGCAAGCGCCTGTTCTACGGCGCGCAGCTCTTCGCCGACCGTGCGCATCGATGCCGGTCGGTCCTCGCCGCGTTTCGCGAGCAGACGACGAATGAGCGTCGCGAGACGGGCATTCGACGTCATGGCCGAGGAGGCGATTGGCGCCGGATCCTCCTTGAGGATCGCGCTCACCGTCTCGGCCTGCGACCCGCGGCTGAACGGATGCGTGCCCGTCAGCATCTCGTAGAGGACGACGCCGAACGAGAACGCATCCGTGCGCTCGTCGGTGTCCTTGCCCGTGACCTGTTCCGGAGCCATGTACTGGAGCGTTCCGAGCACCGATCCCTCGGCCGTAATCGCCTCGAGGTGCGTGGGCGCATCTCCGGAATCGCGCCGTGGAACGGGCTTGGCCAGGCCGAAGTCCAGCAGCTTGGCTCCGGCCGCCGTCAGCATGACGTTGCCGGGCTTCAAATCCCTGTGCACCACTCCGCGCTCGTGCGCCGTGGCCAGGGCATCGGCGATCTCGATGCCGTATCGGATGGCCTCCTCCGGCCGCAGCGCCCCCGCCGCGAGGCGGGCGGAGAGCGTCTCGCCCTCGAGGTACTCCATGACGAGAAACTTGGCGCCATCGTGCTCGCCGATGTCGTGGAGCACGCAGATGTGCGGGTGGTTCAGCCCGGCGACGGCTTCGGCCTCGCGAAGGAAGCGCTCGCGACGCTCCGGGTCGTCACGGACATCATCCGGCAGCACTTTGATCGCCACATCGCGGTTCAGCCTCGAGTCATGGGCGCGGTAGACGTCGCCCATGCCTCCCGATCCGATTCTGGCGGCGATCTCGTACGATCCGATCTTCGTGCCTGGTTCGAGTGACATAAATATCCGCGCCGCGTCACCGGCCGGTTGACGCCGGCAATTGTTGCCTGGAATCGTCCGGGATCATGTACGGGGACGGAGAGCGGCGCAAGTTATTAGTTTAGCGGGGCGTTATCACCACGCGATGCCGTAATCCTCACCGTGGTTGCTGGCCGCGCCCCACATCGTGCCGTGGACCCGGTCGAACCAGATGGCCGTGATCGGACCTGACGTTCGAGCGGAGAACTGCAGCGTGTAGCCCATCGATCGCAGCGCTTCTCTTGTGGCCTCGGATGTCGACGCGGCTACGAGCATGCGACCGGGCTCGGCGGTGTGGTCGTCGAAGGAATTGCGCAACTGGAACGAGTTCATGTTCGGGGCCTCGACCGCCTGCTGTGGCGTCATCCCGAACTCGAGGACGTTGAGGAAATACTGCAGCAGGTTCTGATCCTGCGAGTCGCCGCCCTGGACCGAGAAGGACATCCAGGGCTGGCCGTCGCGGAGCGCGAGCGTGGGCGTGAGCGTCACGCGCGGACGCTTGCCGGGCTCGATGACGTTGTAGGGGTTCTCGGCCGGATCGAGCACGAACGACTGCGCGCGCTGGCTGAGCCCGATGCCCGTGCGGCCGGCAATCACCGCAGGAATCCAGCCGCCGCTCGGCGTGACGGAGATCACCCACCCCGAGGCGTCCGCGGCCTGGATCGAGGTCGTGCCCGCGTAGAACGCCTCGTCCCACGAGCGCGCGTCGCCTTCACCCCCGATGCGCACCGGCTTGTCGGGCGGCGGCCACGCGTCGAGGAACTGACGAAACGGGTTCGTGCCGCCCTGGAACGGGTACGGATCGCCGGGCTTGACGGCCGGGTCGTTCCGCTCCGAGTTGATCGTCGCGGCTCGCGCGCGCGCGTATTCCTTCGACAGCAGCCCGCGTATCGGCTCCTCCGGCGGGAAGGCCGGATCGCCGTAGTAAAAGTCGCGGTCGGCGAACGCGAGGCTCATCACCTGATAGAGCGTGTGCAGATACGACGGGCTGTTGTAGCCCATCGCCTTCACGTCCATCGTCTCCAGCATGTTGAGCGCCTGGAGCAGCGCCGGACCCTGCTGCCATTCGCGCAGTTTGTAGACCTCGGTGCCCTTGTACGCCGTCGAGAGCGGCTCTTCGATCTTCACCCGCCAGTTGGCAAGGTCCTCGAGTGTGAAGAGACCGCCGTCTTCGCGGAAGCCACGGACGATTTCCTGCGCGATGTCGCCCATGTAGAAGCGGTCGTAGGCGGCCTGAATCGCGTCGGCGCGTGACTTGCCGGCCGCGAGCGCCTCCCGCTCGGCGTCGACGAGCTTGCGCAGCGTGGCCGCCAGATCCGGTTGGCGGAAGACCTCCCCCGCTTCGGGTGCCTCACGGGCTTCGCCGAGATGCGGCAGGAACACGCCCGGCGAGTACTTCCACTTCTTGATCTCGCCCTTCTGGCGTTCGATGGCGCCAGCGGCCTGCGCCTCGATCGCGTAGCCGTCGGCCATCTCGATGGCCGGCGCAAGCACGTCGGCCAGAGACAACGTGCCGAACTCCTTCAGCATCACCATCAGGCCGCCCGGCGTGCCTGGCGTCACGGCGGCCAGCGGCCCGTATTCGGGCGGATAGTTGTAGCCCTGCGACTTGTAATACTCGACGGTCGCCCCGGTCGGCGCCACGCCGAGCGCGTTGATGCCGATGACCTGCTTCGTGTTCGGGTTGTAGATGAGCGCCTGCGTCTCGCCACCCCAGCCGAGCGTGTCCCACATCGTGCTGACGGCCGCAAGCATCGCGCACGCGGCGTCGACCGCATTGCCGCCTTTCTGAAACGCCATCGCTCCGGCCGTGGCGCCGAGCGGCTTGCCGGTGATCGCCATCCAGTGCCGTCCATGGAGCGGTGGCTTCTGGGTGGCGCGGGGGGGCAGCGCGTTCTCCCGGCCTCCCGGCGGGCGTCCCTGCTGGGCGGGCACGACCGGCATCGACACGAGACAGGTGATTGAAGTGATGACGAGGGTTCGGCTGAATCGTGGCACCAGCACACCTCCGTGCGAGTCCGGCCGAGTCGGTGCGCCGGGCGCGGCGACTCGCGGATTCACGTGCGAGTCTACCGCGCGGCCGGCGATGCATCCACTCGGCGACTATAATGACGGTCTTCCATGGCACTCCAAACAGGATCACGCTTGGGTTCGTACGAGGTCTCAGCCCTCATCGGCGTCGGCGGCATGGGCGAGGTCTACCGCGCGCGCGACACCAGGCTCAATCGCGACGTCGCAATCAAGGTGCTGCCCGATTCGGTGGCGACCGACCCCGAGCGACTGGCCCGGTTCGACCGCGAGGCGCAGGTCCTCGCCGCGCTCAACCATCCGAACATCGCCGCCATTCACGGCCTGGAGCAAGTCGGCGCGATGCGGGCGCTCGTCATGGAGTTCGTCGACGGTCCGACGCTCGAGGACGCGATCGGCGCCCTCACGGTCGACGACGCACTCGCCATCGCCCGCCAGATTGCCGATGCGCTCGAAGCCGCGCACGAGCGCGGCATCGTCCATCGCGACCTGAAGCCCGCCAACATCAAGGTCACCGCCGACGGGCGGGTGAAGGTGCTCGACTTCGGACTCGCCAAGGCGCTCGAAGGCGTCCAAGGGGACGGGTCTGGCTTGCGCCAGCGAGACCCGTCCCCCTTGTCGCCAACCATGACCTCGCCGGCCATGACGGCGATGGGCATGATTCTCGGCACGGCGGCCTACATGTCGCCGGAACAGGCGCGCGGGAAGCCTGTCGACAAGCGCGCTGACATCTGGGCGTTCGGGGTCGTCCTCTACGAGATGCTCTCCCGCAGCCGCATGTTCGCCGGCGAGACCGTGTCGGATGTCATCGCGGCCGTGCTCACCCGCGAGATCGACTGGGCGGCTCTGCCGGCAGCAACGCCTGCCCCTGTTCGCCGGTTGCTCGCCCGCTGCCTCGAGCGCGATCCGAAGAAGCGGCTGCGCGACATCGGCGACGCGCGGTACGAGCTGGAGATGGCGTCGACTGAGGAACCTGCGGCGGCGTCCACGGAGGCACGGCCCGCGCCCGGCACGAGAGGCCCCGTGCTGCTCGTGGCCGGCACGGCAGTGGCCGCCATTGCCGCCACGTGGTTTGTGATGTCGCTCGTTGCGCGGCCCACTCCGACAGCCGGCCCGATGGTCTTTCCGGTGTCGGCGCCGCCCGACACCCGTCTGGAGCAGGTCGTGGTTTCGCCCGACGGCCAGTCGCTCGCGTTCGCGGCAGAATCGACGGACAGCGTCAGCCACCTCTGGGTCCGTCGAATCGACAGCCGCGAGGTGCGCCAGCTCAAGGGCACGGCGGGCGCCCGCGATCCGTTCTGGTCGCCCGACTCGCGGTTCATCGGCTTCTTCACGGAAGCGCAGTTGCTGAAGATCGATGTCTCGACCGGTGTCGTCGAGCAACTCGCGGCCACGACCAACACCAGAGGCGGCGCCTGGAATCGTGAGAACCGGATCGTCTTTGGCGGCGAGAGCTTGCTCGAGGTGCCGGCAGGCGGAGGCGGTGTCTCCGTTGCACTGGCGGTCGATACCGAGTCCGGTGAGAACGCGATCCGCTATCCGGCCTTCCTTCCGGACGGCTCGCATGTGCTGTTCTACTCGCGGAACGCAAAGGACCGAGCGCTGGCGGGGCTGTGGCTTCTCTCGCTCGGCACCGGCGCGCGAACGCAACTCACGGCCGCGGCCTCGTCCTCGGCCGTGTATGTCGAGCCCGGGGTCCTGCTGTACCGCCGGGACCGCTATCTGATTGCGCATCCGTTCGACGTCGAACGGCTGGAGCTGACTGGCGAGCCGAGACCGATCGCAGAAGACATCTGGTACGAACCAGGCGTGACGGCTCAGACGAACGTGAGCGCGTCCGACACGGGCACAGTGATCTTTCGAACCGGCGGACCGGAGATGAGCGACATGGCCTGGTTCGACAGGGCAGGCCGACGACTGGGCAACGTGTGGGAGCCGCACAGCTTCGTCACGGTCGGCCTGTCGCCCGATGGCACGCAGGTGCTGACGGGGTTTCCCGATCAAGGCCCCGACCGGCGCGCGTGGCTGTACGACATCCCAACGACCAACGCCAGGCAGATCGCGTTCAGCGGAGACAACGCCGGCAACACGCTGTTTTCCGAGGATGGCACGCAGGCCGTTCTCGGCATCGCTGAGACCAATATTGGTATGTGGCTCACACGGCTGGGCAGCGGCGCCGCGCCCGAGCCGCTTGTCTCAGAGGGGTACGGACACGCCAGCGACTGGCGCGGCACACAGCTCATTCACGAGAGCATCGTGTCGGGAGCGGGCAATTCGTCGCTCACTCTCGTGGACCTGGCAACGGGCGGCGAACGGATCCTCGTCGACACACCGGCCAACGAGACGTTCGGCACGATTTCGCCGGACGGCCGCTGGCTCGCCTATTCGTCGGACGAGTCAGGCCAGTGGGAGGCGTACGTCCAGTCGTTCCCGGAAGCCGGCGGGCGCTGGAAAGTGTCGACCGGCGGCGGACACCAGCCGAGGTGGAACCCGCGCGGGGGCGAGCTGTTCTACCTGGCGCCGGACCGGCGAATGATGTCGATCGCCGTCGGTGCGAGCGGCGGCGTCTTTCAGTGGAACACGCCACGGCCGCTGTTCCAGACCGACATCGTCGATCTGGGACCGTACCGGGGGTCCTGGGGCTATGCGGTCGCTCCGGACGGCAACCGTTTCCTGATTCTCACCCGTCGTCCGCAGGGGCCGAGCCCGGCCGTGGCCATCGTCAACTGGAAGTAACCGGGTGCGTCGGGGTGCGTCGGGGTGCGCGGGGTGCGCCAGGTGCGCGTTTCAGCTATCGCACGATCGGGTAGCCAGGCTGCCGCTGCCAGTCTTCCCACGACCCGAGGTACACACGCGTGTCGAAGCCGGCGTACCTCGCGGCCACGTACATGAGGCTCGCGCGCATGCCGATGGCGCAGTAGGTCACGACCTGGTCGCCGGGATCCGCGCCGGCGTGTCGCGAGGAGAGCACGAACCTGGTCGGGCGACTTGAAACGCCCGGTCTCGGCGTCGACGAACAGGTCCTGCCAGAGCACGAGCCGCGCGCCGGGGAGCGCGGCCACGGTCCCACTCGCGCTCGGTGCGCACGTCGAGCACCTGAACCGCAGGCACCTCGAGCCGCTCGCGCACCCACGGCGCGTCAACGATCACGTCGGGCGCCTCGCGCGCGGTGAGTGTTCCGCGGCCGGCCGGTGGGACCTCCGACGTCACCGACTGGCCGTCGGCTTTCCACGCGCTGATGTTTCCGCTGAGAAGCGAGACGTGGTCGCCGTGTCCAATCGACGCGAAAGCCATGTACAGCCACCCGGTCGCCATCGGCTCGTCGCCGTAGAGCACGATGCGCGACTCGTCGGTGGCGCCGACCGCCGCCAGCGCCCTCGCGAGTGCGGCGCCCTGGATCATCCTGTGATCGGATCCGAGCGTCGCGTCGTGTTCGACGAACCGGGCGCCCGGAATGTGGGCGGCTTCGTAGCTCGCACGACTCCCCGTCGCGATGACGACGACGCCGGGATCGGCGAGCCGCTCCGCGAGCCAGGCAATCGACACGATGAGGTCGGTTGAGGGCGTCGGAACCTGGCGGAACGCCGCGCCGGTCGAAGTCGCCGCGACGACAGTCAGGACGAGCACGGCAGACAGCGTCGACGCGGCAATCGTGAAGCGAATGCGTTTCATCGTCGGCACCTCCGTCATTCGCTGCGGAGCGCCTTCAGCGGATCGATGCTCGTGGCCCGGCGGGCCGGCCCGAATGCCGCGACGATGGCGGCGGCCACGAACACGGCAGCCACCACTGCGTAGGCCAGCGGATCCGTTGTCGCGGTCTCGAAGAGGAACTGGCCAATCAGCCGGCCGAATGCGACGGCACCTGCGGCCCCGATGACGGCTCCTACGACGACGAGCGTCACGCCCTGGCCGAGCACGAGCCGCAGCACTGAGCCTCGCGAGGCGCCGAGCGCCATCCGAAGACCGAACTCACGCGTGCGCTGACTGACCGACGTGCCTACGAGCCCCGCGATGCCGGTCAGCGTGACGAGAAGCGCGACACCGGCGAACATCGACAGAAGCGCCGCCGTCAGTCCCGGGGCGGCGAGCCGCTCGTTGCGAATCTCGGCGAGCGTCCGGAACTCCTCGACCGGCATCGCCGCATCGACGGCGTGCACGGCATCCTTGATCACGGGCACCATGTCGATTGGGTTCCGGTCGGTGCGAACGAGCAAACGCCCCCCGCCGAAACCGGCCTGCGACGCCGACATGTAGAACTGGGCTTCGATGCCTCGGTCGGCGCCGTACATCCTGAAGTCGCCCGCGACGCCCACGACCGTGTACCAGACCAGGGGATTCGCCCCGACCACCGAGAACGCCGTCCCGACTGGATCGCGGCCTTCCCAGAACTCGGCCATCGACTGGTTGATGATGGCGACGGGCGGGGCTTCGGCATGGTCGCCCAGCCGGAAATCACGTCCGGCGAGGATCGGCACGCCGATCGTGTCGAAGTAGCCGTCACTCGCGACGGATCGGACCGCGTTCATCGAACGGGTGCCGGGCGCCTGCCCCTCGATCTGTATCGCGCGCGGTCCCGGCAGCAACGCCGACTGGGGCACCGCGTTCGCGATGGCTGCCGACGCGACCCCCGGTGCCGCGCGCAGCCGCTCGAGGATGCCGTCCTCGATGCGGCGCACATCCTCAGCCGTGGCCATGCGGGTGAAGTTGCCGTAGATGGACGCGGTCATCACCTGCTCGGTCCGATACCCGAGCGGCACCGACGCCAGACGGAAGAAACTCTCGAGGACGAGCGCCGCGCCGACGAGCAGCACGAACGACACGGCCACCTGTCCGACCACGAGCCCGGCGCGCACACGACGCCGAGAGGGGCTTTCGCCGCTTCCGGCGGACCCCTCGTGAATGGCCTGGCTCACGTTGCGCCGTGTCGAGAATGCCGGCAGGAGACCGGCTGCGATGCCGGTCGCGACCGAGACGACGAGCGTGAACAGCAGCACGCCGGCGTCGATGTCGATCTCGCCCGTGCGCGGCGTGAAGCGCGCCACGAAACCGGTCAGCAGGTCGAGCGAGAGCGAGGCCAGCGCGAGACCGAGCGCACCACCGGCGAGCGCGAGCATCACGCTCTCGGTCACGAGCTGGCGCACGAGCCGGCCGCGGCCGGCGCCAAGCGCCGTGCGGACGGCCAGCTCGCGGCCCCGCCGGACGGTTCGGGCAAGCGCCAGATTCGCGACGTTCGCGCACGCGATGAGCAGCACGAGCAGCACCGTGCCCGAAAGCGCCATCAGCATGGGCCTCGCGCCGCCGACGAGCTCCTCTTTGAGGGGCTCGACGCGCGCGATGACTTCTCCGCGCTTGCCGTTGGTCTCGTAGACAGCGGGAAAGCGGTCATCGAACGCGCCCGCCACGGCGCCGAGCTCCGTGGACGCGCGTTCCGGCGTGACGCCCTGCGCCAGTCGCCCGAACACCTCGAGCGCGCCGAACGCGCGTCGATTCTCGGCCACCGTCTCCTGGGCCTGCGCCCGGAACGGGCAGGCGGACGTGGGCATGTAGACGTCGTTGTAACGCGGGTACTGAGGGTGCGGCGGCAGCACGCCGATGACCGTGTGAGGCCGGTTGTTCATCTCGAGCACGCGTCCGACCACGGCCGGATCGCCGCCGAACTTCTGCTGCCAGTATTCGTGGCTCAGGACGAGCACCGCCTCGGCGCCGAGGTCGTCATCGCCGCCGGCGAACGTCCGGCCATGGAGCGGCCGCACCCCCAGCGTGTCGAAGAAGTTGGCCGACACGACGCCGGTGTCCACCCGGTCGGGTTCGCCCTCACTGAGGAGCGTGAACGACATCGAGTGGTACTCCACCAGGTCGCGCACGGTCTGCAACTGGGCCCGATAGTCGGTCAGCTCCGGAATCGACACGTTGAGCGCGTTGATGTCGAGCGCCGGCATCGACTGCTCCACGAGCACCAGCTCGCCGTCGTCGCGATACGGCAACGGCTCGAGGAGCACACCGTAGATCACCGAGAACATCGCCGTGTTGGCACCGATGCCGAGCGCGAGGATGGCGACGGCGGCCGCCGTGTACCCGGGCGAGCGGCCGAGCATACGAACACCGAACCGCATGTCCTGCCAGAGCGACTCCCAGAAGGTGATGCCCCTGGCGTCCAGCACTTCCTCGCGGACACGGGAGACCCCGCCGAAGTCCCGGAGCGCCGTTCGACGGGCCTCGGCCGGGCTCATCCCGGCTCGGACGCGCGCGTCGGTTTCCATCTGGATGTGAAAGTCGAGCTCGCGGGCAGTCTCGTCCTGCACGCGCCGACCCCCGAGGATCGCCCGGACTTGCCGAACCACTTTGCGTATCATCACCGCTCCCCTGCGATCAGGTGGCCTCGAGCACGCGCGCCACGGCCGCCGTGATGCGCTGCCACTGGTCCGTTTCGAGCTGCAGCTGCCGCTGGCCTGCCCGCGTGAGCCGGTAGAAGCGGGCCTCGCGATTGTTGTCGGAGACACCCCACTCGGACGCGATCCAGCCTCGCTCTTCGAGGCGCTGCAGCGCCGGGTAGAGCGAGCCCTGGTTGACGCGCAGCACTTCTTCCGACATCTGCTGAATCCGCTGCGAGATGCCCCAGCCGTGCTCGGGCCCGAGCGCAAGCGTCTTGAGAATCAGCAGATCGAGCGTGCCCTGCAGCAGATCGGTACGTGACGGTCTGGCCATGGTCCCTCTTGTAGACGTTCAACAAGAGTAAGCGGTTCCCTTGTCGAATGTCTACAACAGTCGAGTGTCCGGGCCCGGACATGGCGTGCGGTGGCGGCCGTCGCCCAGACGGTGCGAAGCGCGGCGGAAAGTGGACGCGACGGGTATGGGGAGGGTACGATCGCCACCTCATCCGCCCGAGCTCGACCCTTGACGCGGCCCCTGAGGTCAGGAGAATCCGATCATGTCCGACGATCTTCGTTATCCAGTTGGCAGATTCGCCCCGAAGGCCGAACTGGGCGACGCCGACCGAATCACGCACATCGACGAGATCGCGGCGCTGCCGAGCAGCCTCACGCTCGCCGTCGATGGACTGACCGACGCGCAACTCGACACCCCTTATCGCGACGGCGGATGGACGGTTCGCCAGGTGGTGCATCACCTGGCCGACAGCCACGCGAACGCGTACCTGCGGATGAAGCTGGCGGCCACCGAAGCCAACCCGCTCATCAAGGCCTACGACGAGAACGACTGGTCCGAGCAGACGGATGCGAGAACCGCGCCGGTCGGACTGTCGCTCGACTTCATCGACGCCCTGCACGGGCGATGGACCTGGTGGATGCGGACCCTCGACGCGGCGACCTTCACGAGGCCGCTCCGACATCCTGAGAGCGGTGACATGACGATCGACCTGCTGCTCCAGCTGTACGCGTGGCACTCGCGGCACCATCTGGCGCACATCACGACGCTCGCGACACGCAACCAGTGGTGACGACGTGCAGTTCGAGCTCGACGCCACCCTCGCGCTTCTGGAACGCACGCCGTCCGTGCTGCGAGCGCTCCTCTCCGGTCTCCCCGAAGTCTGGACGTCGCCCAACGAGGGGCCCGACACCTGGAGCCCGTACGACGTCGTCGGCCACCTGATTCACGGAGAGCGCGTCGACTGGATGACCCGGCTCGGCCTCATCCTCCGCGACGGGCCGGACAAGACCTTCGAACCGTTCGACCGGTTGGCCCAGTTCCGGGAGAGCCAGGGGAAGTCCCTCCAGGCCCTGCTCGACGAGTTCGCCACACTCCGGGCCGGAAACCTGCAGCACCTTCGGTCGCTTCAGCTCAGCGAGGCCGCGACAACTCACCGATGAGGTGGGCCCGTGGGTGGAGTACCTGCGCATCGTCCGGGATCCGATTTGAAGGCTCGGCCGGCCCGGCCGTCCTCCGGCGCTTCAGCGCGAGATGCGGTAGAGCGACGTGCGGCCGCGCAGGTAGAGCTCGTCGCCCACGACCGCGGGTGACGCGTCGAACCCGTCGTCGAGCTCGTTGACGGCGAGGACCTCGAATTCGGGCCCGTGACGGAAGACCACCGTCAGGCCGTCGCGGCCGGCGACGTACACGCGCCCGGCCACGCCAACCGGGGACGCGTAGAGATCGGGAATCTCGGAGAGGCGGACCGGGCCGTATCGCACGTCGCCAGTCTTCGCGTCGAGCGCCGTCATGATGCCCTGCAGGTGCTTGAAGACGTAGAGCGACCCGCCGTAGAGGAGCGGCGACGACACGTACGGCGTGTCGCGATCGCGCCGCCACAGCAGGGCTCCGCTTTCTTCGATGTTCCCTCGGGCCTGCGAGAGGTCCACGGCCAGCAGCACGTTGCCCTGAAAACCGCTCGTCAGGTACGCGATCCCGTCGGCGTGCACCGGTGATGGGATGGAGTTGAAGGTCAGGCCGGGGCCGTGCCAGATCTCTTCGCCAGTCTCGAGGTCGTAGCCACGCACGTGCTGCTGGCCGTTGGTGATGACGTGGACCCGATCGCCCACGGGCACGACGAGCGGCGTGGCCCAGGTCGTCGGCTCGTTGCGGGACCGCCGCCAGATTTCCCGGCCCGTGGCCTTGTCGAGCACCGCGATGAACGAGTCCGCCTCGTGATCCCAGGTGACGACGACGCGGTCGCGGAAGAGCGTGGGCGAGCTGCCCTCACCCCATCCGTTGCGGGTCTGCATGTCGCCAAAATCGTGCTGCCAGATCACCTCGCCGTTCATGTCGAGACCGTAGAGGCCGCGCGAGCCGAAGAACGCGATGATGCGCTCGCCGTCGGTCGAGGGCGATGCCGACGCGAACGTGTTGGTCGGATGGCGGCCTTCGGCGGGCTGCTCCACGCGCAGCACCTTGCGCCAGCGAACACGCCCCGTCTCGCGATCGATCGCGACGAGAGAGAATGCGTAGTCGCGGGTCGCCCTGAAATAGGCGAGGCCCTTGTAGACGTCCATCTGTTCCGGAAATGCAAACGCCGTCTGGCGCGGCGCCTTGTCCTCGCCGACCGGCTCGGCTGTCTGCAGGTAGATCGTGTCGCCCCAGATGATCGGCGTCGAGGCCCCGAGACCGGGAATGGCCGTCTTCCAGCGGATGTTGCGGGTTTCGCTCCACTCCACCGGCGGATTGCCCGCCGCTTCACCCGTGCCGAGCCGGCCGCGCCACTGCGGCCAGTTGTCAGGTTCGAACGAGGGCTGAGCCCCAACCGATGCCGCGATGACGAGACCGACAGCAAGCCCGGCAAGCACCTTCGAGAGAAATGGCATGGAGTGTCAGGCTACACCAGGACCGCGCCGGCCGGATGGGCTCGGGCCCGATTCGCCTACTCGGCCCTGAGCGCGATCGTGGGATCGACACGGGTGGCTCGCCTGGCCGGCAGCAGGCTCGACGCGGCCACGACGGCGAGCAGCAGCACGGGCAACCCGACGAACACCGGCACACTGAACGCGGGCGTGCCGGATACCGACGAGGCCGCCACCCGGCCCACGGTGACGGCTCCAGCCAGCCCGACGGCTGCCCCGGCCAGGGCGGGCCGAAGGGCGTCGCGCACCACGAGGCGCAGCACGGCTGCGCGTGTCGCGCCGAGCGCCATGCGCACGCCCATCTCGCGCCGCCGCGCCGACGCAAGGTGCGACAGCGTGCCGTAGATGCCGGAGATGACGAGCAGGAGGCCGAGCGTCGCGAACGCGGTGAGCAGCGCGGCGGCAAACCGGCTGCGCGCGTCGATCTGCCGCTGGACCTCGGCAAGGGAGCGGGGCTGATAGATCGGCATCTGCCGGTCCACGCCGCGCAGCGCGGCCCTGAGCAGCGCCAGCGCCGCATGCGGGTCGCCGTCCGTCCGAACGACGAAGCCGAGGGCGACCGGCGCCCCCGACTGTCGCCACGACTGGTACATGAACGAGGTGTGCGCCGTAGGATCGACCGCCGAGCGAACGTCATCGACGATGCCGATGACTTCGACCGTCTCCTCGACGGACCCGGTTCGTACCGTCACCCGCTCGTGGAGCGCGTCGCGGTCGCCGAACACCGCGCGCGCCGCCGACCGGCTCATCACGGCAACGGGCACCGTGCCCATCCGGTCCTCGTCGGTGATGAAGCGGCCGGAGACGAGATGAATCTCCAGCGTCTCGAGCAAGCCCTCCGTCACGCGCGCGATCGCGACTCTTGGCTCCCGGCCGGATTCTGGGGCCGCCTGATCCGCCGCGAACGCGCCGGCCTCGGTGAACTGCGGAAAGACGGGCAGTACGCTCGTCGCGCCAACCGAACGCACGCCAGGCACCGACGCGAACGCCTCCCTGACGCGATCGAAGAACTCGAACCGCCGCGCGCCATCCGCATATGCGGGGCCGCGCGTGGAGATGCGGAACGTCAGCGCGCCCTCCGGCGTGAACCCGGCATCGGCCGCCTGCATGCGGCCGAACCCGAGCGTCACGAGCCCGGCGCCGACGAGAAGTACGGCCGCGCCGGCCACCTCCAGGCCAATGAGCGCGTCGAACCAGCGCCGGCGGCGGCGACTGCCCACCGTGCGAATCGTGGTTTCCATGACCTCGGACTCGTTCCGGCGGCCGAGCGCCACTATCGACGGTACCGAGGCAAGAAGACCGGCGGCCACGGTTGCACCGGCGGCAAAACCAAGCGTCCACGCGTCCATCGAAAACGCGAACCGGGGCGCGAGAAAACCCTCCGGCACGAGCAGCAGAATCGACCGGCCGGCCGCCCACGCGATCCACACCGCGAGCAGGCCGGCCAGGGCCGACAGCATCAGATGCTCGGCAACCACCTGCAGCACCACGCGAAGGCGCGGGGCCCCGAGCGCCTGCTGGATGGCCACGGCCTGACGACGCGCCAGGGAGCGAGCCAGCATCAGCGTCGAGACGTTACCGCACGCCGCAATGAACACGACCAGCACGGCGCCGAACATGAACCACACCGGCGTGCGTACCGGCCTGACGATGCCCTCGTCGAGTGGTGTGACGAGCGCCTGCACCTGGCCGTTCGTCTCCGGGTGGGCCACGGCCAGCCGATCTGCCAGATCCGACAGCTCGGCCTGGGCCTCTCGGATGCCGACGCCCTCACGGAGAAGCCCGGCCACGAAGTGATTCGCAAACGAGCGGTCGGCGCCCGACGCGGGCAGTTGGAGAGGCATCCACACCTGCGGCTCGTCCACGAGGCCGAATACCGGGTTCTCGTAGCTGGCCGGCACGACGCCGACGATCGTGTACGGGGCGAAGTCCAGCTCCACGGTCTGTCCGACGATGCCAGGATCGGCGCCAAAGCGCTGTCGCCACGTGCCCTCGCTCAGCATCGCGACGCGAGGCCCGTTCGCCTGGTCCTCCTCGGCCGTGAAGGTGCGGCCCACGAGCGGCGACACGCCGAGCATCTCGAACCAGCCGTGCGACACCAGCCGCATCAACGGCGTATCTCCGTCGTCGAAACCGGTGAACGTGAAGGACACGTTGCGTGCTGCGGCAAGTCGTTCGAACGACTCCGTGTCCCTGAACATGTCGGCCACGTTGCCTGGGGAGACCGGGCGCCAGTTGTCGGGAGAAGCGGGGTTCACCTGATAGATCGCCACGAGCCGGTCGGCGCCCGGGAAAGCGAGCGGAGCGAGCACCGTGTGCACGAGCACGGAGTACGCGACCGTCACCCCGGCCACGGCACACGAGAGCGTCAGGACCGCCACGACGGAGGCGACCGGCGTCCGGCGCAGGTGCCGGAGCGCCGCCACGAGATCGCGCCGAAAGAAGCCGGGCAGGACACCTTCGAAGGACAATCGAGACCTCAAACGGGCCGCGTGCATGCTGGCGGCAATGCCCACCGTCTGGTAGACCTTCCAGACTGACGCGGCCACGCGGGCGCGCCGGCGGCGAGCGGCTTCCTCGTCGAGGTCGGCCGCGACCGACGCCCGCCAGCGAGCGGGAACGAGCGCGAGCGCGAGCCGCTGGACGAGCCCGTGTTCCCCGCCTCGTCCGGTCACGCTTTCCTCGTGAGCACGGTGCCCGCCGCCAGGCGGTCGACGGCGCGGCGGGCCGCCTTGAGCGCGGCAAGCCCGGCGGGCCGAATCCGGAAGAGGCGTCTGGCCTTGCCGCCAGGCTCGGCCGTCGGCTCCGAAAACCACGATTCGACGAAGTCCTTTTCTTCGAGCCGCTCGAGCGTGATGTAGATGGACCCGCGCGAGAGCGAAACGCCCGCATCGTGCTCGATGAGCTCGCGAATGGGAACGGCGTATGCCTGCCCTTCGAGGCGCAGCACGGCCAGGAGCACCAGTTGTTCGACTTCGGCCAGTCGTGGCGTGTCACTTGTGGGCATGGTGAATGCTTTATTAGTTAGCATTATCGGACGGAAAATGAAAGGGCGGAGTTCCCGGCCGGCGGCCGCCTTCGGGTACGCTGAGGACTGCATGCAGGCGCCCGATCTCGAGTCCTTTCTTCGCGCACGCTTGGCCGAACCCCTGCCGGGGCCCCGGGCGCAGTGGCGGTTCGCTCCCCGACCGGCCAGGAAGGGCTGGGACCCGGGCCAGACACCGGCCGAGGCCCGGCCGGCGGCCGCGCTGATCCTCCTCTACCCTGGTGCCGATGGCCCCACGATTCCGCTGACGCTCCGCCGGCACGACCTGCCGGAGCACGCGGGTCAGATCAGCTTCCCCGGCGGCCGCATCGATCCCGGCGAACGGCCCGAGGATGCGGCGCTCAGGGAAGCTCAGGAGGAGATCGGCATCGACCCTGAGTCGGTGAGACTGGTCGGCCAGATGTCGTCGCTCTGGGTCGTCGTGAGCAACCACGTCGTACGGCCTTTCGTGGGCATCGCCGACGCACGCCCGGTGTTCCGGCTGGCCGAGCGCGAGGTGGCCGAGCTTGTCGAAGCGCCGCTCTCCCACCTCCGCGACCACACGCGTGTGCACTGGCAGACGGTGGTACGCGACGGCATGCTCATCGACTATCCGTCGTTCGATCTCGGCGGGCACCAGGTGTGGGGCGCCACGGCCATGATGCTGGGTGAGTTCGCCTGCCTGTTCGACGACGGGTTCGGCGAACGCGTCGGTCCGGCCGTCGCCGCTCCGGTGCCGTACGAGCCGCCGAAGACCCAGGGCTCCTGAGAGCGCCTCTGCGGCTTCCATCCGCCGCGGCGGCCCTGGACTTCAGAACAAGTCGCGCTCGTGCGCCCTGAGCCAGCGCTCGCTCTCGCGCCACGTCGGGCACAGGCGTTCCACCTCCCGCCAGAATCGCCGGGAGTGGTTGGGCACGGCCACATGCGCGAGCTCGTGCCAGACGACGTAATCGCGGACGTCGGGCGGCACCTGCACGAGCCGCCAGTTGAGCGTGATGGTCGCCCGCGACGAGCAGGCGCCCCAGCGGGATCGCTGATTGCGAACGGAAACCCGCGCGACATCGATGCCGGCCGACGCCGCCAGCTCATGGCAACGGCCCGGCAGCTCGGCGAGCGCGATCGCGCGTAGTCTGGCGGTAATGGCGGCTGCGACATCCGTCCCAATCTCCCACCGACCGGCGTCTTCGGCACCGAAGAGAACACGCCGGTCGCCGAGACGGACCGCCACCTGGTCGCCCCTGAACCAGCAGAGCGTGCCCTCACCCCACGGCTCGAGCCGCTTCTGCGTCCGCCGCCATTCACGCTCGATCCAGGCGGCCTGGCGATCGGCAAACGACAGGCCGCCGGCGATCGGCGCGCCGTACGGCACCGTGATCCGGACGACCGCATCGGCCGACACGCGCACGACGTAACGCCTTGCGCCACGGCGGCGAACCACCTCGACGGCAAACGTCTTCCCCGCCACCGACAGGACACGCGAGCCGCGCCGGGACGAGGCCGGCCCCCAGGGCAACCTGAGCTGCACGCCTCGATGGTAATCCGTCTCCGGCGCGAACCGCGGCACGGCCAGATCCGTCCACTTCCTCATGCCATCCAGCCTCCTGTCCGACGTGCGCCTCGCGCTCCGAAGCATGGGGAAACACCGCGGCTTCACGCTCGTGGCGGTGCTGTCGCTCGCGCTGGGCATCGGACTCAACGCGGCCGTCTTCTCGGTCGTGGATGGTGTGTTGTACCGGCCGATGCCGGTGGCCGATCCGGCCTCGCTCACCTCGGTCTTCACGTCAGAGCGCAATGGCGAGCCGAACGGCACCACGTCCTGGCCGGACTTCGTCGACCTGCGCGCGGCGAACACGGTCTTCGACGAGATGGTCGGCCACTCGCTGATGATGGGTGCGGTCGGAGCTGGCGGGACGAACCGCCTGACGCTCGGCGAGGTCGTCACGGCCAATTACTTCGACGCGCTCGGCATTCCGCTCGAGCTCGGCCGGCCTTTTCGACAGGAGGAAGAAACCGGCGAGGGCGGTCATCCCGTCGCCGTCCTCAGCTACCGGATGTGGCAGCGTCAGTTCGGCGGCCGGCCCGACGCGCTCGGCGAACAGATCGTGATTCGCAACCGGCCGTACACCGTGATTGGCGTCGCTCCCGATCGGTTCACCGGACTGGTCCCAGGCGTACGCACGGAGCTCTGGATCCCGGTTTCGATGGTGGCCGACGTCGAGCCGATCACCCTGAACGACGTCCGCCCGTCCCCGGGGACGACGCGGCTCGAGCGCCGTGGCCACCGCTGGCTGTTCGTCCTCGGACGCCTCCGCGAGGGCACGTCGGCGCAGGCCGCTGAGGGCAACCTCGGCGCCATCATGGCGGGCCTCGCGGCGAGCTATCCCGGAAGCAACGACACCCGCGGTGCCCGCGTCGTGCCGGCGTCGACCGTGCGTCTCCATCCGCTCGTCGACGCGTCGCTGCGGCCGGGCGGACTCGTGCTGCTCGCCGCCGTCGGGCTCGTGCTCCTCGTGGCCTGCGCAAACCTCGCGAGCATGCTCGTCGCTCGAGGGGTCTCGCGGACGAAGGAGTTCGCGCTGCGGACGGCGCTCGGCGCGGGACGGGTGAGACTCATCCGCCAGATGCTCGTCGAGCATCTGGTGCTCGCGCTCGCCGGCGGCGCGGCCGGCGTGGGCGTCGGGGCCGCCGCCCTTCGGTCTCTCGTGTCGATCGACATGCCCTTCGAACTCGACGTCCCGCTGGCGTTCACGATCGACGCCCGCGTGATCGCCTTCACCCTGATGCTGTCGCTCGCCACCGGGCTCGTGTTCGGCCTGCTGCCGGCGCTCCGGTCGTCCCGGACGGACCTTGCATCTGATTTGAAGACCGACGCGCCGCTCCGACCTGTGGCGGGCCGGCGATTCGGGCTTGGCCAGGCGCTCGTGGTCGTGCAGGTGGCCGTTTCGCTCGTGCTCGTCGTTGGCGGAGCACTGATGGCGCGGAGCCTCGCGGCGGCCCGGCACATCGATCCGGGATTCGATCCGTCACCGGTGGCGCTCGTCTCGGTGAACCTCGGGTTCCACGGCTACGATGCCGATGCGTCGCGTCAGTTCTTCGCGCGGGCCGTCGAGCGAATCGACGGACTTGCCGAGGTGACATCGGTGGGGATCGGCGAGCGCATGCCGTTCTCTCCGAACGTGCATCAGACCACTGTGGTCGTCGACGGCCGGCCGGACGCGACCCCGCCCGGCGGCTTGGCCATCGACAATACCCGCGTCTCGTCTGGGTACTTCGAGTCGATGGGCCTCCCGATTCTCGACGGACGGAACTTCGACGGCCGCGACACGCCGGAGTCGATCGACGTGGCCATCGTCAACGAGACGCTGGCCCGCCTGCTCTGGCCGGGAGAGCGCGCCGTCGGCAAGCGGCTGCGATTCCGCGACGCGTCGGGCCCGCTCATCGAGGTCGTCGGCATCGCGCCCGACCACAAGATCCGGACGCTCGGCGAAGCGCCGAGGCCCTTCATTCATTTCGCGCGATCGCAGGGACCTGCGCCGTGGGGCACCTTCGTTGCACGCACGTCAGGTGACGTCGATGCTGCCGTGGCGGCGATCTCACGCGAGCTTCGCGCGCTCGACCCGAACCTCGTGCTCATGGAGGCGCAGCCTTACGACCGGCTGATCACGCTCTCGCTGCTTCCCGTTCGGCTGGGCGCGTCGCTCATTGGCGGGCTGGCTGCACTGGCCATGCTGCTGTCCGGGCTGGGTGTCTACGGCGTCATCGCATTCGGCGTGAATCGACGGACACGGGAGCTCGGCATTCGCATGGCGCTCGGCGCCGACCGCCGGCGCGTGCTGATCCAGGTGATGCGGGAAGGGTTCGGGCTGGTGGCGATCGGCGCCCTCGTCGGCTTCGGGCTCGCAGCCATTGGCAGCCACGCGCTCACCGCCGTGCTGCACGTCGCCCCGCTCGATCTGCCGAGTTATCTCGCAGCGGCGTTGCTGCTCGCCGTCACGGCCGTTGTCGCCGCAGGAATCCCCGCCCGAAGAGCCGCGTCGGTTGACCCGCTCGTGGCGCTTCGGGACAGCTAGACTAGCCGACTCTGACCGTCATCATCGTGGCATCGTCGAACAGCTCGCGCGAGCCGCGGAATTCGCTGACGGCCGACTCGACGAGCACGAGTACGTCGTTGGTGGCGGGCGGACCCAGCTGCCTGAGCAGTTGCTCGAGACGCTCGGCGC
Organism: uncultured Acidobacteriota bacterium; assembly: GCA_963752045.1. Classification (GTDB taxonomy): domain Bacteria; phylum Acidobacteriota; class Vicinamibacteria; order Vicinamibacterales; family SCN-69-37; genus DATKDF01. The sequence continues at coordinate 214,299 of CAVVWN010000014.1, forward strand.
CGAACATGTCGCCGCTTTCGTTCTCCGCTTCGACGCATCCGTCGGTGTAGAAGAAGAGCACGTCACCGGGGTCGAGCTTCACGCGCTCTTCCTCGTAGCCATGTCCGGATAGCAGGCCGACGGGCAACCCCGTCGCCGGCATCCGGTCGAGCCCGGTCCCGGATCGCAGCACGTACTGCGGGTTGTGACCGGCGTTGACGTAGCGCAACTCGCGGGAAGCCGGGTCGAAGATGGCGACGAACAGCGTCGAGTACACGGGCCCCGGCGAGGACGCTTCGATCTCGCGATCGAGCTCGTCGGCAAGCACGGCCAGCCCCTGCCCCATCGCCAGCCGGGTTCTGAGCGACGCCTGGATGTTGGCCATGAGGAGCGCCGCGCCAACGCCCTTGCCCGACACGTCGCCGACGAGCATCGCCAGTTGACCGCTCGGCAGCTGGAAGTAGTTGAAGAAATCGCCGCCGACCTCGCGTGCCGGCACAGACACGCCCTTGATCTCGGTGAGCCCGAGCCACAGCGGAGCGTGCGGCAGCATCTCGTGCTGAATCTGCCGGCCGAGCTCCAACTCGCGCTTGAAGCGTTCCTGTTCGATCGCCAGCCGCTGGTGGCGCTCGACGTCCTCGGCCATCTTGTTGAAGGCCGCCGCCAGATCACCGATCTCGTCCTTCGTGTCGATCGCGACACGGGCACGGTAGTCGCCGTGCGCAATCCGCTTGACGCCGTCGCGAAGCACCGAGAGGTTCTTCGTCAGGCGGCCGGACAGGGGGACGATGCCCGCGAGGGCGAGGCCGATGAACAGCATGCCGAGACCGGCGTTTCTGGCCGCCGTCCGGCGCAGGTCCGCAAGCGAGTCGCCGAGGGGCCGGGCAATGCCAAGCGTGAGACCCGAACCAGACGGGTCGGATGTCGTCACGACGATCCAATCGCGCATGCGCACGACCGCCGGCCCTGCCGTGGGCACAAGCTCGCCCATCTCTTCGACCACGAGCCGGTCTTCGGCGTTGGGCGCGTACAGCTCCCCCGTGGCGTCGAACGCGAACGGCACTTCTCCGCGGTCGCGCCTCGTCGTCGAGAACACCGTGGCCAGCAGATTCGGCACGTTGATTTCCGCGTTGACCTGGCGCACGATCTCGCCGTCACGAACGACGCGAACGTCGAGCCGGTTGCCGGTGACTTCACTTCTTCTGACGAGCGCGACGGCAGGCGCTGCAGGGGGCGGCGGCGGCGCAGGGGCAGCCGGCGGCGGGACCGCTGTCGCAGCTTCCTCGACGGCGATCCGCGCCGCGGCTTCGGCTCGCTCCTGCAGCGCTTTGGCGCCGAGCTGGAGTCCCTGCTGGATGCCAAGCAACCTCAGGTTGATCTCGGCACCGAGCTTCTGCCGTTCTTCCGGCGTCAGGTCCTCGAACCGGCCTCCAGGCACGATCTCGCGGATGAGCTCGCGGCGAATCGGCCCGAGGTCGATGCGAAGCGGCTCGGTGACGGCTGCGGTCACCGTGGTCGCGTCGGGCGGGAGCGGCTGCGAGGTGACCTGAGGAGGCGCGCCGCCGCGGGATGGCGGCGTGCCGACCGATGTCGGCCGATCGGGCCGGGCGGCCGCTTCGCCCGTTGGCGCCATCGGGGGCGGCCGGCGCCCGCCGCGGCCGCGCAGGCCGCGCAGGTCCACGTTGTTGAGCAGCACCGCGGCATCGCCAATGCTGCGGGCGATCTCATCGTTCAGACTCACCTGCACGGCGGCGACATCTGGCGCCGGTGCGACCTCGGCTGCGGCGGCGCGTGTGGCCGTGGCGGCCGAGACCCGCTCCACGGCGTCCTGCAGTTCCGCGATGTCCATCACGTGCTCGACGCGCTCGGTGAGCTGCGCCGTCACGAGCTGCATCCGCTGGCTGAGCTCGCCTGCGAGCAGGTCGGCTTCGCGTTCGGCCGCCTCTCGCAGCGCGCGCGCGTTACTCGCATACGCGTAGAGGGTCACAGCCGCCAGCGGCACGACCGCCAGCAGGAAGAAGGCAATGATGAGACGAAGTCGCAGGCTCATGGCGCTGAACTGTTAGACGCTGCTCCCGGGCCGGAAGGTCACGACCACCGGCGCGTGGTCGCTCGTGCCGAACTCGCGTCTCGACACCGACGATTCGGCATTTCTGGCGAGTGCATTCGCGGCGAGCACGTAGTCGATGCGCCAGCCGATGTTGCGCTGGCGGAGATTCCTCCAGGGCGCCCACCACGTGAAGAGCTCGTCATTGGCCGGATCGAGCACGCGCCCCACGTCGGTGAGGCCGGCGTCGAACAACCCCGAGAGAAGTGCCCGCTCTTCCGGCCGGGTGCCGATCTGGCCTGGCTTGCGTTCTTTCGGATGGACGTCCCGTTCCTCGCGCGCCACGTTCAGGTCTCCACAGAGGACTAGCGACGACTCGTCGCGCCGCGTTTCAGCGCTCCAGGCCCGCAAATCCTCGAGGAATCTGAGCTTGGCCTCGTAGTCCTTGCCGCCGTTCGGCACGTACACCGATGCCACCTGCATCGTGCCGAACCGGGCGAGGACGATGCGCTGTTCGAAGTCGAACGACGGATGAGAAAACGCTGGCGGATCGCCCGAGAATCCCCGCCGGACGAGCACCGCCACGCCCGAATACCCGCCGGCGCCGTGCCAGTACGACCAGTAGGTGTCGGGAGAGACGATGAGCGCCGGCACCTGATCGGGAGCGGCCTTGATCTCCTGCAGGCACACGACGTCGGGCTCTTCGGTGGCGAGCAGCTCCTGCACCTGCGCCTGTCGCGCGCGTATGCCGTTGACGTTCCAGGTGATGATCTTCACGGCTTTGTCACGCCCCTGCCATGGCCCTGAGGCCGTGTGCGAGCCGATCGGCGCCCTCGGATGCGGTCGCCTCGTCGAGCGCGCCGAACGACACCCGAAGATAGCACCCTGCCGTCGCGCCGAACGCCGCGCCCGGCACGACGGCCACGCCGTGTTCGCGGATGAGCCGCTCGGCGCACGTCATCGAATCGAGCGTCGTAGCGACACGCAGGAAGACATAGAGCGCCCCTTGCGGCGCCGACACCTCGCACGGCACGTCGTCTGGCGCGAGCCGGTCGAGGAGTGTCCGGCGCATCCGCGCAATTTGCCCGAGATGACGCGCGGTCCATCCGCGGCCAACCGAGAGCGCGGCAACCGCGGCGCGCTCGGACACGGCCGGCGGGCAGATGAGCATGGTGTCCTGGATCTTGTTGATGGCATCCCACAACAGCTCCGGAATCACCATGTAGCCCATGCGCCAGCTCGCCATCCCGTAGGCTTTCGACAGCGAGAAGATCGAGATCGTGTGAGCCGCGGCCAGGTCGGCCGAGCCCGGTGAGAAGTGGCGGGCGTCGTCGTACAGGAAATACTCGTACGCTTCGTCGTGCACGTGGAAGAGTCCACGGTCGCGGCAGAGCCGGCCAACGGCGCGGAGGTCGGCTTCCGGGTACACGGCGCCGGTCGGATTGTTCGGCGACACGGTCACGATGGCGCGGGTCCTTCCAGTGATCGCCGATGCCAGCCGATCGAGATCGAGCTGATGATCGGCCCGTGTCGGCACGGACACGGGAGTGGCGCCAGCCATGACGACCGCCATTTCGTGATTGAAGTAGAAGGGCGCCGGCAGCAGCACCTCGTCTCCCGGATCGGTCACGGCGAGCACGGCGTTCATGAACGCGAGATTGCCGCCGGCGGTGGCCACCACGCGGCTGCCGGCGGTGACGTCGATGCCGTTCTCGCGGCGCAGTTTGTCGGCGAGCGCGCCGACAAGGGGCGGCCCGCCTTCCACCGGGCCGTAGCGATGGTCGGCGGCGACTCCGCCGAACCGGGCGACGGCGTCGAGCACGGCCGGCGGCGGTCCGTACCCGACCATGCCCTGGCCGAGCGAGATCGTGCCGGGTGTCTCGGCGATCCACCGACCGATGATCGGAATGACCGGCGTCTGGACGCCGGCAAGCCGCCGCGACTGTCGAATCACCGACCGGCCGGCTCCGCGACGAACGCCAGCGTCAGCGGACCCGAGCCCGCGTCAGGTCCGACCGTCAGGCGCGTGATGCGATCGATGCCGGCCGACGACAGGCTGCCCATCTCGCGCCAGCCGGACTCGCCCGCCGCCCAGCCGAAGATGGTGGCGCCGCGCGCCATGAGCAGCCGGCCCGTTCGGGGATCCCAGGCGCAATCCTGACTGCCCTCGAGCGCCTCGACGATGGGCGAGGTGGCCCGCGTGTCCGGATCGAGTGCCATGATCACTGCCGCCCCGGCCTGTGGCCGGCTGATGTAACTCACCTGGTTCGTGCCGGGCCGCCGCAGCAGCGAGCGGCCGATTCCCGAGGTGATGACCTCGGCCGATTGCCGCTCGGTCGTGGCGAGCTGCAGCGTCGCCGGGGCGCGCGCCTCGCCGAGCACGAACAGGGCGAGGCGCGTGTCGTCAATCCACACGTGGTAGCCGACCGGCTTGACCGACTCGAGCACGACGCGCGCGTTCGAGCCGTCCTGGTCGAACTGCCACAGCCGCTGCGTGCCGTCCGCTTCGACACGCACGACCGAGACACGTCGGCCGGCCGGTGTCACGAGCGGCGAGTATTCGCTCTCGGGCGTTCGTGTCACCTGCTCGAGCGTGCCGGCCGTGATGTCGTACCGGTAGATGTCGGTCTGCTGGCCGTCGCGGTTCGAGGAGAACAGCACGCCGGAGCCGTCGGGCGTGAAACTGGGCTGGTTGTCGTAGCCGGGGTTCCGGCTGATGTTGGTGACGGGCCCGGAGACGGCCGGCGAGCCGGCCGGGTCGTAGCTCACGAGGTAGATGTCGGTGTCGGGCTGCTGGCGCGCGCCGGCCGTCGCCAGCAGTCCGAGGAAAATGCCTGCCAGAGCGAGAGTTCGCATGCCGACAGTCTAGGCCAGAGAGCCGTTTTCAGGCGCGCGTGACCCGTCGCTGGCTGCGGTGGGCGTCGAGCACGAACGGGCCGAGCCGCTTGCCGAGATAGACCTTCGACTCGGCCAGCTCCGGTGCCGGCTCGAGCTTGATGACGTCGAACTGCAGGCTGTCGAGCGTGCCCCGCATGTCGTAATACCGGTTCTTCGTCTTGACGATGACCTCGTCGTAGCCCGAGGCCACGGCCCAGGCCTCCTGCTCCTCGGTCAGCGCGCGAAAATGCCCCTGCCCCCGCCAATCGAGGCGCGTCGCCCCGAGCCAGTTGTAGAGTATGCGCCGGTCGCTGAAATCCACCACCTCACGCAACCGGCCGACGAGGTCCGCGAGCTTCGGATCCTGCTCGTCCTCGCGAAGCTCGTGCGACACCTTGTAGGACACCGGCACGACGGCAGACGGGTCGTCGGGCAGCGGTGCTTCGGCCATCAGGATCTGGAACTCGCGGCCGTCAAGCCGCTGCACGATCTCTGTCGCCGTCTTGCGCGTGGGAAACTCGTTGAAGAACTCCTCGATGTAGGCAATCTCGAGGGCGCCCTGCTGGAGCGGATACTCGCGAATGAAATAGGACGACGGCACGTCAGGCACTGGAAGATTCTACGCCGCCGCGCCACCGATTTCCGTGATCAATAACTGACGACGACCGTCGCGGAGATCGACCGGCCAGGGGCGTAGACCCAGCGGCTGTCCGGACTGGAGTGGTACGCCTGGTTCAGGAGGTTGCGGGCCACGCCACGAAGCTCGAAGGCTCGTGAGAAACGCCAGGCCGCCCCCGCGTCCACATCCACGTACCCGGGCATCCTCACCTCGCTCGGGCCGGGCCGGTCGTCGTCATCGAACGCCGCGGCCCGCAGGTAGGCGGTCCCACGCTCGCCAATCGCCTTGCGCACGACGACGGTGAACGACGGCGCGGGGATGTCATCGAGCGGCACGTCATCATCCGGCGAATCGCCACGCGAAAACTGACCGGCGAGCTCGAACGCCACGCCTCGCCCCGCATCAATCTGCGTTTCGAGCTCGATGCCCCGAATCCTCGCCCGGCCCCGGTTCCTGAACGTGAACTGGTCCGGCGCAACTTCGTACCGTTCGATGAGATCGTTGACCATGTAGTGATAGACGTAGGTGGCCACGCGAACCCTGGATGCGGCCCAGCGCGCGCCGACATCGAACTGCAGCGTGGTCTCCGGGTCGAGGTCCGGGTTGCCGGTGATCGTGCCCCGGCCGGTCGGCCCGCGGAAGAACCGATCCGACAGCGTCGGATCGCGAAACCCGCGCGACACCTGGCCGGTGAAGCTCAGGCCGTCGAAAGGCCCAACCGTGACGGCGCCGAAACCGGACAGCGCGCTGTTGGTCACCGACCGATCGCCGAAATAGCCGCCCTGATTCACGCTGGCGACGACATCGCCACGCAGGCCTCCAGACACCACGAGGGCGGACGCCGGCGCCGCCTGCGCCTGGACGAACAGACCGGTGTCGGTGCGATGAGCCGAGTCAATCGAAAGAAAATCGTCGACGTCCACGACATTGCCGGCCGTGTCGTACGACACGCCGATCTCGTGCGCCTCGAGACCGAACCGCCCGTTGACGTCCACGCCGAACTCGAGCTGCACGTCGTTTGTGGCCTTGTCGGCCGTCGTGCGTATCTGGAAGTCGTTTGCCGACACATCGGTGCGCGCGATGCTGCGTGGACGCCTGGCCGTCGCAAACGTGTCCTGATCGGTGCGCTGGTCGGAGCTGCCGAGGAGTCCCACCACCTTCAACTGGTCGAGGCCGGCAACGCCCGGCGCCTCGAACGACGCGGAGAGACGATGCGAGTCTTCGTACGGGTAGTAGATACGCGTCGTCGCCGAGTTGTTGCGCGGCCGCTCGATGTCGCGGCCGTAGTCGCTCTGCCAGCCGATCGAGAGCAGGCCGCCGGCGGCCTGCTGTTCGTAGCGAACCAGGAACCCCTGATCGCTCCAGCCGGAGTTGAGCACGGTCTCGTCCGGCCCCTCGTAGTCCTCCGCGTTGCGGCCGTGCACCTGGACGAGGACGCCGCCCGATCCGAAGCCCTTCGTCAGCACGAGACTGCCGAACTGCTCGGGTATGCCGGCGCCGAGCGTGCCGCTGAACTCGACGGCGAGCGGCGTCTGGTGATCCGGACGCCGCGTGCGGACCGAGATGACGCCGCCGATGGCGTCCGACCCGTAGGCCACCGACCCCGGCCCGCGGGCGATGTCGATGCCCGACACGCTGGACGGATCGAGAAAGATCGCGCTCGGGCCGACGCGGCGCTCGGACGAGACCCGGCCGCCGTCGAGCAGGATGAGCGTCCGGCCGCGCGCCAGCCCGCGAATCGTCGGCACGGCCGCGTGACCTTCCGACGTCCGGCTGACGCCCGGGACGTTTTCAAGGGCCTGCACGAGGTTGCTCGGAGCCCGCAACGCGATCTCGCGGCCGGTCACGAGCGTCATGCCGGCGCCCGCCGTGGCGTCGATGCTCGGGGCCACGCCGGCGGCCACGGTCACTTCTTCAGTGACCGCCGACTCGACCGTGAGCGTGAGCACCGCAGACCAGTCGGCGGTTTCGACGTAGACCGGCTTGGCCACCCGCCCGTCGGCCAGGACGATGAGAACCGTAAAGGGCGGGCGGGGATCGGGCCGCCAGACGAAACGCCCATCGGCATCCGACCTGACTGCTCCCGTAAGGCCCACAATCGTCACTTCGGCGCCGGCCACCGGCGCGCCCGTGCGGGCGTCGACGAGCCGGCCTTCGAAGGCGGCCGCCGCGCGCGCGGCGCCGCCGAGGGCCACGGCCGTCATCACCATCACGAGCCAGAACTTCCGCGTCACGCACTCACCTCTTCGACGATCACGGCCGCAAACGTCCAACTACTCTACGAACTCGACTCATCTACTACCAGCCATCGGATACCCGTCATGACACCGCGGCGGGCCGACGAAAGTCGGCGCGCGGGACTCATCCAGGTGTCCGGCCGCGGCCAGCCGAGGCGCCAAGCACCGCCAGAGTCTCGGCCACGCCAACACACTCGGCCTCACGCCCGAGCGTGTCGACCGGCCACCTCAGCCGCCACGTCCAGTTGGAGCCGGTCACCGTCCCCGGCGTGTTGATCCGGTCCGGCCAGCCGAACAGATCCTGAAATGGCACGAAGAGCTCGGCCGATCGGGCCTGCCACGCGAGCGCCAGCAGGCCGGCTCGAAGCCGGTCGCTCCACGGCTCGTGCGGATCGTCGAAGCCGAGCGCCTGCATGGCCGGCAGCTGGAAGAGCATCCACCGCTCGCCGGGGGACGCCCGTTCCCACCAGACCGCCAGCGTCTCCGTATCGTGGGTGCCCGTCATGACTACGGACGATTCGGGATAGTGCGCCGGGTCGATGAAGGGCTCACCCGGCACCTCCCACATGCGCTCCCACCGCAGCACCTTCGTGCCCGGCACGCCGAGCCTGGCCATCGACGCGCGGACGAAATCGGGCACGGTCCCGAGATCCTCGGCCAGCACGTGCCCGTCGGTCGCTTTGAAGATCTCGAGGATGGCCTCACCTTGTCGCAGCTGAGCGCCTTCGTCGCCGGGCAGAAAGAACGCCGTCCCGTCCGGCAGCCGGTTGTACGTGCGGTACAAGCCGACGAGGTGGTCGATGCGGATGCCGTCGTAGAGCTCGGCAGCACGCCGGGCGCGCCACCGGATCAAGTCGTAGCCGCGCGCGGCCACGACGTCCCAGCGGTACCCCGGAAGCTGCCAGTCCTGCCCGGTCTCGCTGAAGGCGTCTGGCGGGGCACCCGACCGACACGTCGAGCAGATACTCGTCGGCGCGCGCCCACACGTCGGCGCTCTCGAATGCGGCCACGAAGGGCAGGTCGCCGACGATCGTGATACCGCGCGCGGCAAGCGCCCGCCGCGTGCGCTGCCACTGTTCGTCGGCGATCCACTGGCCGTACTGCTCGCGCCGGATCCGCGAATCGAGATGCCGCCTGGCCTCGTCGAGCGCCCCGGGATGACGGTCGCGGACGGGTTCCGGCCACTGGCGCCACGGGACACCGGGCCATTCGGCGGCGAGCGCTCGAAAGAGCGCGTAGTCGTCGAGCCACCAGGCCTCGCGCGTGACGAAGGCGGTGAGCCCAAGGGCTCGATCCGACCGATGCGCCCAGTCGTGCTCGACGAAGTGCGCGAAGGCGAGATCGAGGGCAGCCGACTTCGCGCGCCGGACGTCGGCATAGCGAACGTCGGGATTCCCGAGCGCGGCGTCGAGACTGCGCCTGGCTTCGGGCGGGAGGCGATCGACGCCACCGGCGCGCTCGAAGTCTTCCGTCTCCGTCAAGGAAATGTAGATGGGATCGATGGCCATCGACGAACAAGCCGAATACGGCGACGTCTCGCCATCGGGCATCGTGCCGATTGGCAGGAGCATCAGGCGGTCGAAGCCGGCCGTCGTGAGCCAGTCGGCGAGCGGCACGAGATCTGGCAACTCGCCGATGCCCCAGCTCTTCGAGGAGGGCGCCGAAAAAAGCGGAAGCAGCAGACCGGCATGCCGTCCGGTCACGCGGCGCTCCCACCGACGACCGGCAACAGCCTGCCGACGGCTTCGTCGAAGATCTGCGGTTCGGAAAGCAGGCTCATCACGAGGTAGGCCTCACGGGGGAAGTCGAAAAAGAAGCCGGGATGCACGAGCACGTCCGTCCGCTCGAGCACGTCGAGGACGATGGCCTCTTCGGAGGCCACGGCCGGCACGCGGACGACAGCGGACCAGCCGCCCTCGGGCTCGACGAGCGCAATCTCCGGACGTTTGGCCGCGGCGGCGCGCAGGGCATCGAGGTTCCGCCGCACTCGCCCGTGGATCGCACGGCGGATTCCGACGCCGGCGGCAATCAGTTGCGGCGCCGACAGCTGCACGGGCGTCGAGACGGACAGGTAGGCATCACTGATGAGATCAAGGCGGGCGAGCGCCTCGGAAAGCTCGACGGTCGGGCCACTCGCGACGATCCACCCGAGCTTGACCTGCGGGAGCCCGGCAGACTTCGACAGGCCGCCCAGAACGAAACTGAGCACCCGCGACTCGCCGACGAGCGACGAGGCGCCGGGACGAACCGAGAGCGGGTAGTCGGCAAAGACCTCGTCACCGACGAGCGCAAGCCCGCGCGCCGCGGCATGCGCGACGAGCCACTCGCGATCCTCGTGTCGAAGCCACGAGCCGGTCGGATTGTTGGGCGAGACGACGAGCACGGCACGCGTGGCCTCGCTCGTCGCGCGCTCGAGCGACGAACGATCGATGGCCCAGTGGCCATGATCATCGAGCAGGTACGGCCGGGCCGTCACACCTTCGAGGCGCGTCAGCAGCTCGAACAACGGATAGCTCGGCTGCGGGACGAGCACCTCGGAGCCGGGGTCACAGAGCAGCTTGAAGAGCCAGCCGTAGGCCTCGCTCGTGCTCGAGGCGAGGACGACCGCCTCCGCATCGACACCCGTCGAGCCGTGGTAGCTTCCGGCAATGGCCGCACGCGCCTGGGGAAGGCCCCGTGGTTCCGGCCGATATCTGACACCGGCTTCGCCTGCCAGCGGCCGCAGCAGGTCCGCCGGGTACGGCAGACCGACCGTCGTGGGGTTGGTCACCGTCAAATCCAGAAGGGTCCGCCCGGCCCGACGATGGGCCTCGACGGCTCGGGTGAGCGCGTTTGGAGCTAAACCGTGCGGCAGCCGGGCCGAAAACATACGCAGTAGACTACCCATTCTGTCTTGAGGAGCCCCCAGATGCGCATAGGACGCCCAGTGCTGCCGGTTCTTGCCCTTGTCGCCTGCCTGCTGACCCAGCCGGTCGGCGCGCAGCGCGCGGCGGGACCCGCCGTGCCGTACGAGATGTTCACGCTCGAGAACGGCCTGACGGTGATCCTGCACGAAGACCACAGCGTACCGCTTGTGAGCGTCAACGTCTGGTACCACGCGGGTTCGGCCAACGAGAAACCGGGCCGCACGGGCTTTGCGCATCTGTTCGAGCACCTGATGTTCGAGGGGTCGGCGCACGTCAAGGAAGGTGACTTCGACAACCTGCTGGAAGCGGCGGGCGGCTCGAACAACGCCTCCACGCGCAACGACTACACGAACTACTACATCAACGTGCCGTCGAACGCGCTCGACCTGGCGCTCTTTCTCGAGTCGGACCGGATGGGCTACCTCCTCGACATCGTCTCCGAAGAGCTCGTGAACGGGCAGCGGGACGTCGTCAAGAACGAGCGGCGGCAGAGCTACGAGAACGCGCCGTACGGCCGGGCCTACCTGCGCATGTCCGAACTGATGTATCCGAAGAACCACCCGTACCACTGGCCGGTCATCGGCTACATGGAGGACCTCACGGCGGCGTCGGCTGAAGACGTGCGCGACTTCTTCCGGACGTACTATGCGCCGCAGAATGCCAGCCTGGTCGTCGCCGGCGACATCGACCCGGCCGAGGCGCGGAAGAAGATCGAGTACTGGTTCAGCGACGTCAAGCGCGGCCGGACCGCCGGTCCCATCGAGGTGCCGCCCGTCTCCCTGTCTGGCGTGATCACCGAGGAGCTCACTGACAACGTGCAGCTTCCGCGGCTGTTCATCCTGTGGCATTCGCCGCCCACCTACGCGCCCGGCGACGCGGAGCTCGACGTCGTCTCGACCATCCTGACCGGCGGCAAGAACTCACGGCTGTACAAGCGGCTCGTCTACGACATGCAGGTGGCGCAGAGCGTGTCGGCCTCGCAGAATTCCGGTCCGCTCGGGTCGATGTATCTCATCGACGTCACCGCCCGGCCGTCGTCGGATCCGCCGGCCGTGGCGCTCGCGAAACTCAAGGCCATCGTCGACGAGGAGCTGGAGAAGCTCGTTCGCACGCCGCCCGATCCGCGGGAGCTCGAACGGGCGCGCAACCAGGCCGAAGCGTCGTTCTACAGCCGGATGGAACGCGTCGGCGGGTTCGGCGGGAAGGCCGACCAGCTGAACGGGTACTTCACGGCCACGGGCAATCCCGACTTCTTCAACGAGGACCTCAGCCGCTACCTCGCGCTCGAGCCGAACGACCTGCAGGCGGCCGTGAGGAAGTGGCTCGTGCCCGACCGACGAGTTGAGATTACGGTGGTGCCCGCTTCAACCGGGTCCGGAAAGTGAGTGCCATGATGCGTATCCTGACGCTGGTCGTATTTGCATTCGTCGTTGGCGTTCCGGTCGGTTCGACGTCTCCGGCCGCGGGCCCTTCCGCGCCGCTCGCCGTCGACGAGCAGGCTCCGGACCGTTCGAAGGCGCCGGTGCCCGGAGACCCGCCGGCGCTCAAGCTGCCGCCGACCGAGAAGCGGTCGCTGTCGAACGGTCTGCCGGTCTGGATCGTCGAGTCGCACGAAGTGCCGGTGGTCAATCTCACGCTCATCGTGAAGGCGGGCGCTGCGGCCGACCCGGCCGGCAAGTACGGTCTGGCCAGCTTCACGTCGGCCATGCTCGACGAAGGCGCGGGCAGTCGGGGCGCCCTCGAGCTGGCCGATGCGATTGAGTTTCTCGGCGCGTCACTCTCGACGGGCAGCACGATGGACGCGTCCACGGTCCGGCTGCAGACGCCGGTGTCGAAGCTCGAGGCCGCCCTGCCGCTCTTTGCCGACGTGGTGCTGCGACCCACGTTCCCGGAGACCGAGCTCGAACGGCTGCGCCAGCAGCGGCTGACGTCACTCCTGCAGCTTCGTGACAACGCGGGCGCCCTGGCGACGGCGGCCTTTTCGCGGGTGCTGTACGGGCCGCGGCATCGGTACGGCACCGGCACGCTGGGCAATGAAGCCTCGAACGGCGAGATGACGGCAGGCGACCTTCGCGGCTTCTACTCCACGTACTATCAGCCGCAGAACGCGCATCTGCTCGTGGTCGGAGACGTCGATACGGCCGACGTGCTCGCGCGCCTCGAGCGCGCGCTCGGCGGCTGGGCGAACGCCGGGACGGTGACGGTGCCCGCCGTGCCGCCGGCGACGCAGCACGCCGCTCGCCAGATCTACCTGGTCGACAAGCCGGGCGCGCAGCAGTCACAGATCAGGATCGGTCTCGTCGGAGTGGCGCGCAGCTCGACCGACTATTACGTGCTGGAGGTGCTCAACACGGTGCTTGGCGGCTCGTTCACCTCGCGCCTCAACCAGAACCTGCGCGAACGCAACGGCTACGCCTACGGCGCGGGTTCGTCGTTCGACATGCGCGCCGAGGCCGGGCCGTTTGCGGCCTCCGCCGGGGTGCAGACGGACAAGACCGTGGAATCGCTCCGCGAGTTTTTCGCCGAGCTCGACGGCATGCACCGGCCAGTTCCCGAAGAGGAGCTCGCGCGCGCGCGCAACCTGCGCGCGCTCGGCTTCCCCGGGTCGTTCGAGACGACGGCCGGCATCGCCGGCAACCTCTCGGAGCTCGTCGTCTACGGCCTGCCCGAAAGCACGTTTGGCGAGTACGTCCCGAAGATCCGGGCGGTCACCGCGGCCGACGTGACGCGAGCGGCTCAGAAGTACCTGTCGGCCGACCGCTTCGCCATCGTCGTGGTGGGCGACCTCCGGACGATCGAGAAGCCGATACGCGATGCGAATCTCGGGCCGGTCCGCGTGCTCTCGTCCGACGACGTTCTCAAGTAGGCTCCGGGTCGCGCCTGCCGGCCCGGGTTCGACCCGCGGTAGAATCCGCGCGGGAGGACCCGCAACATGGCTTCGAGTCGTCGTGAGTTTCTGACCGGATCTGCCGCCGCCCTCATCGGCGCGGCCGTCACCAGGGCGCTGCCCCTCGGCGCGCAGGGCCGCGGACAGGCACCCCCGGTGACGCCTGTCTTCACGCCTATCCGCGGCAACGTCGGGTTCTTCACGGGACGAGGCGGCACGATCGGCTATCTCGTCAATGACGCCGGCGTGGCCGTCGTCGACAGTCAGTTCCCGGACGCTGCGGCGCTGTGCCTGGCTGGATTGAACGAGCGCTCGGGCAACCGGCCCATCGACTGGCTCATCAACACCCACCATCACGGCGACCACACGGCCGGAAACGTCGCGTTCAAAGGCTCTGCGAAGAAGGTCGCCGCCCACGTCAAGGCCGCCGAGCACATGCGGCAACCGCCCGGACGCCAGGCCCCGACGACCGAGCAGCTGTATCCGGACACGACGTTCGAAGCGACGTTCGAAGCGACCGTCGGCGGCGAGCGCGTCCAGGCGAAACACTACGGCCGCGCGCATACCAGCGGCGACGCCGTGATCACGTTCGCGCAGGCGAACGTCGCACACATGGGCGATCTCATGTTCAACCGGCGCCATCCGGTCGTAGACCGACCGGCCGGCGCGACGCTGGCAGGCTGGATCTCCGTGCTGGAGGGTGCCGCGGCGGACCACGGCCAGGACACGGTGTACATCTTCGGCCACGCGGGGGCGAACTTCCCGGTGACGGGCAGCCGGGCGGACCTCATGCACTTCCGCGACTACCTGACGGCGCTGCTCGACTACATGAAGCGCGAGGTCGGCTCGGGCAAGTCGGAGGAGCAGATTCTCGCGGTGCGCGAGCCGCTCCAGGGCTTCCCGGACCACGGCCCGCTCAACGAAACGATTCTGCGGAATGCCTACCAGGAAATCGCAGGCCGCTGAGGACGCGACGCCGACGGCGTCTGCTTCTGCACCTTGTCGATGACGTAGACGCGGGCCTCTCCAGGGGCGAGGGTTGCCCGGTACTCGTGACGGTCGGGCCTGACGATCATGGCCATGTCGGTGCCGTCGATCAGGCTCACCCATGGGCCGTACGGCACCGACCGCGGGAATCGCGCCGCGCACACGGCAGGCCTGGCCGTCGGATTGACGACGACGAGCGTCCAGGCACGGCCGCCATCGAGCAGAGCGATTCGTACCGCCCCGGTGTCGACGTCGACGGCCGGCCCGGGCGAGAGACGCATGATGAGCTCGGCGTTGGCCTCGACCTCGCGCGCGAGCTGTTGAGCCGCCCGAACCCACGGCGCGGCCCGGCCCGAAGGATCTTCCAGGCCCGAGCCGACCGGCGAGCCCGAATCGATGAACACCGCGCGTGCGCCGTCGGCAATCGCCAGCCATGCGCGGGCAGAGAGGAACATCTCGTCGTCCTGCCCGGCTCGAAGGACGATCTGCCGCACGGCCGCGTCCTCAGGTGCCGGGGGGCGCACGACGTTCAGGCTCACGAGCCCGGCGATGCGGTCGAGCTCGCGCCGCCCGGCCGCCTCGTCGAAGGGCCACACGATCGTGTTGAAGCCCAGCGCGCGGACGAGCGCGAGCTCGTCCTGAACGGGGACGCCAGCCGGCGTGCCGCGGTACCAGATCGCAACAGCCGTGCCCGGCTGCACGCCGGGTCCCGCATGCAGGGTGGCCGGCGCCAGCACGCCGACGAGTGCGCCCACGACCAGTCGCGGCGGCCACATCAGAGGCGAGGTCCCGAGACCGGCGTGAACGAGGGCGGATCGCTCGCGGGAAACGACTCCATCGACGCTTCGGTCACCGATTCGTCGAGCGCCTCGGCCTCGGCCATGCGCCGGCGGACGGTCCGGATGACCGCACCGACGCCGACCAGTGCCGTGGTCCCCACAAGCAGGAACGTCAGCAGGCGGCTCACCTTCACGTGTACAAGAGTAAGGGGGGACGCGTCGTTTCGCGTCCCCCCTTTTTTCTGTCAGCCCGGATTCGCACCTCGAGCGGTCTCGATTTCCCTGTGGCCGCGCGGGTGGCCGGCGCCGAGACCAGGCGGTCACGCCGCGCGACGAACCGGGATGGAAACCGAAGCCGCAGAAGGCCTTCGCGAAAACAGCCACGCATCGAGGGAATAGCGGCCGGCGCCGGTCTGGGTCAGCGCCACGCTTGAAACGAGCAGCGTCAGGGCGAATTCCATGCCGTTCGGCAGGAAGTAGCCGTTGGGCAGGTGGACGACCGTCACCGCCACCGCCATCGCGAAGGCCGTGAGCGTCCCGGCCGTCCGCGTGAACAGGCCGCTCACGATGGCCAGCCCGCCGCCGAGCTCGACTCCGATGAGCAGGACGGCGTTCAGCGTGGCGAAAGGCACGCCAATCGACTCGAGGAAGCCCGTCGTGCCTGCCAGTCCGAATACAAAGAGCTTCTGCGCGCCATGGGCGACGAACACGGAACCAATGGCGAGACGAAGCAGGAGCAGCCCCCGATCAACCGATGTGTTTGTGCGCATGATCCCCACCTTCCCTTGATTGAAGTTGCCTGTCACTTAAACCAGCGTAACGATAATCGTGATAACGACTAAATAACCCAAGAAGACGCCACTCACTCGAGCGTTGACCGCGCCTGATCCAGCAGGCGGCCCAGCGCTTCGAGCGACGCCTGGCTCATGTGCCCGAACTGGCGGCGATGCAGCTCTTCGACGGGTTTGTCGAGGTCGGAGAGAACTGCCAGGCCCGCGCGCGTGATCCTCGTGCGGACGACGCGCCGGTCTCGCGCGTCGCGCGCCCGCTCGATCAAGCCCGAGCGCTCGAGCCGATCGAGCAGTCGGGTTACATCAGGGTCGTGCTTGATGAGCTGCGACCCGATCTGCCCGCACGTCGAGCCCGCCTCGCCCGCGCCGCGCAGGATGCGCAGCACGTTGTACTGCGCCAGGGACAAATCGTGCGCCTTCAGGAGCTCAGCCGAGGTCCGCTCGAGGTCCCGTGCGGCCTTCAGAACGGCCAGAAACGCGTCCCGTTCGATGGCCGGTCGGCCTGCCCTGCTGCCCACGGGCGGAATATTAGTCGTTCAAACGATATTTGTCAATACCAAACGAATGCGGGCTGCCCTGCCGCGGCGTCCGCCTGAGGGCGGAGCCCGGACGCGCGCCCGTGTGCCCCTGCCCGTCGAGCACGAGCACGCCGTTGACGAAGACGAACGCAAACCCCTCCGGATACGCATGGGGCGCCTCGTAGGTGGCCGTGTCCCGCACGCGCGCCGGATCGAACACCACGAGATTGGCTGCCGCCCCAACCCGGATTTCGCCTCCTGCCAGCCCGAAATGGCGTGCCGGGAGCGACGTCATGCGGCGCACGGCCTCTTCGAGCGTGAGCACTCCGCGTTCGCGGACGTACTCGCCCAGCACGCGGGCGTTGTTGCCGTAGCCGCGGGGGTGCGGCGCGCTCCGACCGAACTCGATGACGCCGGCATCCGAGGCGACGCTGACGAACGGGTCCTGCATGATGCGCTCGAGGTCTTCGTCGCTCATGAAGTGATAGACCATCGAGGCTCCGCCGCCCTGCATGAGCCGGCGCGCGGCCTCGAGCTGGGCATCCGGCGTGTCGCTCGCGACGAGCCGGCGTGCCACCTCGCGCATGGACAGCCCGTTGAGCGAGGGATCTTCTCCGTACCGCGCGACGGTCGCCCAGGCGAGGTCGGTGAACCCCCGCTCGGCCAGCATCGCTCTCATCTCCTCCCTGATGCGCCCCCATTCGGCGTCGTCGGCAAGCCTCGCCTTCACGGCCTCCGCACCGCCCTCGAGCGCCCAGGCCGGAAACCGGATCGACAGCGACGACGACCCGGCCGTGTACGCGTATTGATCCGCCTGAATCCGCAGTCCGCGACTTCGGGCCTCTGCGATGAGGGCGAGCGCGGCGCCGCTCTCGCCCCAGTGACTCGGGCTGTCGATCTTCAGGTGCGAGATCTCGACCGGCATCCCGACGAGCGATCCGACGCGGATCGCCTCGGTGAGCGCGGCCGCGAGATCCGTCCCTTCGTTCCGGAGGTGGCTGGCGTAGAGACCTCCCTCGTTGCCCGCCACGCGGGCAAGCTCGATGATCTCGCTCGAACGCGCGTAGACGCCCGGCACGTACTGCAGGCCGGTGGAAAACCCGAGGGCGCCCTCGGCCATCGCCCGAAACACCAGCTCCTTCATGCGTGAGAGCTCGCCGAGATTCGGGTCACGACGCTCGCGCCCCATGACGGCCGCCCGAACCGTGTTGTGGCCGATGAACGTCGCGAAATTCACCGACACGCCCTGGGTGCGAATCCGATCCAGCGCCTCGCCGACGCCCAGCGCCGACGAGCCGCAATTGCCGGCGACGACGGTGGTGACGCCCATCCGGATGAAGTTCTCGGCCGCCGGCCGATCCGCGAGGTCGTCCGCGTGGGTGTGCACGTCGATGAAGCCGGGCGCGACCACGAAGCCTCTGGCGTCGATGCGCGTCCGGGCCGGCGTGTCGGCCGGGACGTCGAGGGCCGCAATCGACCCGGCGCGGACGGCGAGCGAGCCCGCTCGCGCCGGCGCTCCGGTGCCGTCGACGATCCTGGCGTTGACGATCACGACGTCGTACGGCGCCGGCTGCGCGCGCCCGGAGAGTGCGATCGCCGCAAGCGCCACCGCCGTTGCCAGCGCTGCCCGCCTCAGCCGCGGCACACGTGTCTCAGCCATGTCTGATGACCTCACGGCGGGCTCGGTGACTCGAGCGCCGGCCTCCGTCCCGCATCGCCCACCAGCCGCCGGCCGGCGATCGGGTAGAGCAGCACGCCGGTTCCGAACGCCAGCGTGCTGTACGCATAGTAGGCCCAGTGCCACGCCAGGCCGGCAGTCGCGAACAGCATCCCGCCGTGCGCGCGGAAGAATCGCCAGAGCGCGAAGTCGATGTTGACGAGCATCACGATGCTGACGGCCGCCACGAACCGGGCGATGCCCGACACGGCCACGAACGGCAACGCGGCAAACAGGGCGCACGACAGGACGCCGGCGACCCGATGGCGATACCGCAGGTTCAGGTCGCGGCGCACGTGGGACTCGCGCATCATGAGCCACGTCCACGGAATGGCGCGCCGGAAGATGTCCGACTTCAGGAGCGAGACGAACGTCCACCTCTTCAGGTGCGTCACCTCCAGATCTTTGCGGAACTCGATGCGGAAGCCGGCAGTGGTCAACCGGTAACCGAGGTCGATGTCTTCCACGCTGGGCCGGTCGAACCGCTCGTCGAACCCGCCCACGCCGAAGAGCGCCCCGCGGCGGATCGCGCCGCACGCGCCCCAGAACGTGGCGCCCTCTTCGCGCGCCGCCAGGTGAACGAACCGCTGCAGCAGGTTCTTGTATCGCGAAAAGAAGTTCGCGGCCGGAGGCTCGTCGTCGTACACGCCGACGAAGGCATCCGCGCGCGACGAGGCGAACGCCTCCCGGATCCGCGCGGCGATGTCCGGGTGCACGGCGACATCCGCGTCGACGAAGAAGATCACGTTGCCCGACGAGGCGCGCGCGGCGTCGTTGCGGGCGGCTGCCGGACCGCCCGATCGCGCGCGGCGCACGACGCGGAAGCCACAGGCGGCGGCCGCCTCCCCTGCGCCGGGCGCCGGTCCGTCCAAGACCACGATGACTTCGTCGAAGGGCGGGCTCGCCGCGGCGAGCGCGGCGAGCGCACGTCGGTACTCGGGGCTGTCGGCGTGGACGGGCAGCACCGCCGACACGGTCACGCCGGCTCTCACGCGCGGTCCGCCCGGGCGGCCCCGCCGGTCATCGCGCTCACGACGACACCCACCACCGTGACCACGACGGCGCCGATGACGTTGTGCCAGAGAAAGGAAATCGACGACGTCGCCGGACTCAGCGCGACGTAGCCCACGGCGGTCATGCCGGCGACGAGGCCGACACTCGCGCCGATTCCGTTCGTCCGCCGGAAGCCGAGCGCCAGGATGAACACGCCAAGGAGCGATCCATAGAAGAAGGACCCGTACCGGTTGACGACCTCGATGAGCGAGCCGAGGTTCACCGAGTACACGGCCACCACGCACGCGAAGGCACCCCAGAACGCGGTGGCGACCTTCGACACGAAGAGATAGTGAGCATCCGACGCATCGGGTTTCATCAGCCGCCGGTAGAAGTCGATGACCGTCGCCGTCGACAGCGAATTGAGCTCGGCCGCGATGCTCGACATGGCGGCCGCGAAGATGGCGGCGACGATGAGCCCCACGAGCCCGATCGGCATGTACTCGGTCACGAACGTCGGGAACACGTAGTTCACGTCGCGGTAGTTCGCGTCGCCGGTCACGTCCCTCACCAGGCTGGTGGCGCGGGTTCGCACGTCCCGGACCGTCGCGTCGCCGGCGAGAAATGCCGCGCGCTCGGCTGCACTGGCCGATCCGGCGGCCTCGGCCCGGGCCATGGCCTCCGCGGCCGCGCGCCTCGTGCCGAATGCCCGCAGGTACTCGGCCTCGAGCGTCTCGTACTCGCCGGCACGGTCGCTTGCGGCAACGGCCTCGGCGTGTACCGGATTGAACAGCATGGGCGCTGGCCGGAACAGGAAGAAGATGAACACGAGCACGCCCGTGAGCAGGATCAGCGCCTGGAGCGGAATCTTCCAGTACGCGCTCATCAGGAGCGACTGGCGCGCCTGGTCGACGGACCTGGCGGTCAGATACCGCTGCACCTGGCTCTGATCGCACCCGAAGTACGACAGCATCAGGAACAAGCCGCCGATCATGCCCGACCAGAACGTGTAGGTTTCGTTCAGGTCGAAGCGGAAGTCGATCGCCTGCAGCTTGCCGACGCTGCCGGCCACGTGGAACGCCGACCCGAGATCCACCGAATCGGGCAGCGTCCAGATGAGCACCGCGACGGCCGAACCCAGCCCGGAGACGATGACGACCATCTGCTTGACGTCCGTCCAGGTCACGGCCTGCACGCCGCCCTTCATCGTGTAGAACACGGTCGGGATGCCGATCGCGAGAATCGTCAGCGTCAGATTCCAGCCCAGCACGACCGACAGAATCACGGCCGGAGCTGCGATGATGACGCCGCACGACATCCCGCGCGAAATCAGGAACAGAAAGCTCGTGAGCGACCGCGTGACGACGCCGAACCGCCGCTCGAGATACTCGTACGCGGTGAACACGCGCGCGCGATGAAAGAACGGCACGACCGTGAGCGAGAGAATCACCATCGCCAGCGGCAGGCCGAAATAGAACTGCACGAACCGGAGGCCGTCGGCGTACCCCTGTCCGGTCGTGCCGACGAGCGTGATGGCGCTCATCTGCGTCGCCATCACCGACAGCCCGACGGCCCACCAGGGCAGCGTCCGGTTGGCGAGGAAGTAGCCCTCGATCTCGTGGGTGCCGCGGCTCAGCCGGATGCCGTCCCAGACGATCCAGACCAGGTAGGCGCCGACGATGGACCAGTCAATCCAGTGCATGGCTCACGCGAAGTGCCGGCCCAGCCAGAACAGGACGCCGAGCACGAACACTTCAATGACGAGCACGCGGACGTAGGCGGCCGTCATGGCGGAACCGGCGTCTGACGCCTGCGGGGCGCCGTCTCGTGAGGCCATGACGGGCAGTATAGAATCTCGCCGAGCCATGCGCATCCTCGTCTTCGCCGGCCTTCCCCTGCTGGCCCTCGCCGCGGCAGCCTGCGGCGGGTCGGCCGAACACTACGACGTGCTCATTCGCGGAGGCACGGTCTACGACGGATCGGGCACGCCGGGCTTCCACGCCGACGTGGCCGTCACTGCCGACCGCATCGCCGCCATCGGCGACCTCTCGACGGCCACGGCCGACCTGGTCGTCGACGCCACGGGCCAGGCCGTGGCTCCCGGCTTCATCAACATGCTCTCCTGGTCCACCGAATCGCTCATCGCGGACGGCCGGTCGCTCGGCGAGATCATGGAAGGCGTCACGACGCAGGTGATGGGCGAAGGCACGTCCATGGGTCCGATTTCGCCCGAGATGAAAGCGCGCTGGAAGGCCCTTCAGGGCGACATCCAGTTCGACTACACGTGGACGACGCTGGCCGAATACCTGGCATACCTCGAGCGCAAGGGCGTGTCGCAGAACGTGGCGTCGTTCATCGGCGCCGGCACGATCCGGGAGCACGTCATCGGCCACGAGAACCGCCCGCCAACGGCAGACGAGCTCGACCGGATGCGCGCCCTCGTCCGGGAGGACATGGAAGCCGGCGCGCTCGGCATCGGCACCTCGCTCATCTACGCGCCGGACAACTTCGCCTCCACCGGGGAGATCATCGAGCTCTGCAAGGTGGCCGCGCAGTACGGCGGCAAGTACATCTCGCACATGCGCAGCGAGGGCAACCGGCTGATCGAAGCCGTCGAGGAGGTCATCCGCATCAGCCGCGAGGCCGGCATTCCCGCCGAGATCTACCACCTCAAGGCCGCAGGCGAGGCCAACTGGCCGAAGATGGACCGCGTCATCGAGATGATTGAGGCGGCCCGCGCCGACGGGCTGAAGATCACGGCGGACATGTATACCTACACGGCCGGCTCGACGGGACTCAATGCCGCGATGCCGCCATGGGCGCTCGAAGGCGGCTACGAGGCGCTCTTTGCCCGCCTCCGCCAGCCGGCCGAGCGGGCGCGCATCAAGCAGGCCATGATGGCGCCGGCCACCGACTGGGAGAGCCTGTATCAGGCCGCCGGGTCGCCCGAACGGGTGCTGCTCGTCGAGTTCAAAAGCGACGCGCTCAAGCCGTACACGGGTAAGACGCTCGCCGAGGTGGCCGAGCTGCGCGGCACCGACCCGTACGACACGATCCTCGATCTGATGCTCGAGGATCAGACGCGCGTCGGCGCCGTTTATTTCCTGATGTCGGAAGAGAACGTGCGCAAGCAGATCGCGCTGCCCTGGGTGTCGTTCGGGTCGGATGCCGCGTCGATGGCGCCCGAAGGCGTGTTCCTGAAGTCGTCGACCCACCCCCGCGCGTACGGCAACTTCGCCCGCCTGCTTGGCAAGTACGTGCGCGAGGAACAGGTGATTCCGCTCGAAGAGGCGATTCGCCGGTTGACGGGCCTCCCGGCGGAGAATCTCGAGCTTGCAGATCGCGGCCGGCTGATCCCGGGCGCCTTCGCGGACGTCGTCGTCTTCGATCCCGACACGATTGCCGACCGCGCCACGTTCGCGCTGCCGCACCAGCTCGCGGTCGGCGTGCGGCACGTCTTCGTCAACGGCGGACACGTCGTCCGGGATGGCGAGCACACCGGAGCCCTGCCCGGACGCGCGCTCTGGGGCATCGGTAAGACTCGGCAACGGCCGTGATGGAACCTGGGATCTGCTACGAAAAGGCCACCGTTGAGAACGTGGAGTGCATGGAGAGCCTCCGGCGACCACCAGCCGCAGCAGCGCTTGGTCGCCGTGGCCGCGAGCGGCGCTCGCGCGGCCTCCGGCCGCGGGCGTCGGGGCCGGCCGGGTGCCGATGAGCCGCCGAGTCCGGTGGGCCCGCGCAGTCCAGGGCGGCTCGTCGGCGCCCGGTCGGCCCCGACGGGGCCACGGCGACCGGTGGACGACACGGGGCGGAGGCGCACCTCCACGGGCTCCACGTCTCCACGGTCCCCTGGCCCTGGCGTCCGGTACCGCCACGGTCCTGTTCGTCGTGTGCGGGCGTCGCGCCACGCGACGTGCTCAACTGGAATCCTGGGAGATCCGGGAGCCCAGACGGAGGGACGGGCTTGCGCGTCTTCTCGACCGACCATAAGGTCATCGGGCTGCAGTACGGGCTCACGAGCCTGCTGTTCCTGTTCTTTGGCTTCGTCCTGATTCTGATCGTCCGCTGGCACCTGGCCTGGCCGATCACGCCCGATTCGCCCCTGGGCGCGCTCTTTGCGAACGGCGTGCTGCTGCCCGAGACGTACAACGGGCTCGGCAGCATGCATGGCACGATCATGGTGTTTCTCGCCGTCGTGCCGCTCGCGGTCGGGGCGTTCGGAAACTACCTGGTGCCGCTGATGATCGGCGCGCCCGACATGGCGTTTCCGCGGCTGAACATGCTGAGCTACTGGACCTACCTGGCCGGAGGACTGGTCATGGTGGCGGGCTTCTTTCTGCCCGGCGGCGCGGCCAACTCCGGCTGGACGTCCTATCCCCCGCTCGCGAACCTCGCCACCAGCGGACAGACCGTGTGGCTCGCTGGCATGTTTCTCCTCATTACGTCGTCACTCCTGGGTTCGATCAACATCATCGTGACGATCCTCCAGCTCCGGGCGCCGGGCTTGACGATGATGCGGCTGCCGTTTTTCATCTGGGCGCAGCTCGTCACGTCGTTCCTGCTGCTGCTGGCCTTCCCGCCGCTCCAGGCAGCGGCGGTGCTGCAGTTGATGGATCGGCTCGCCGGCACGAGTTTCTTCATGCCGAGCGGCCTTGTCGTCTCCGGCGAGGCCCTCAGCCTCTCGGGCGGCGGAAGCCCGCTTCTCTGGCAGCACCTGTTCTGGTTCCTCGCGCACCCGGAAGTGTACGTGCTCATCCTGCCGGCGCTCGGCATCGTGGCCGAGGTCATTGCCAGCAGCATCCGCAAGCCGCTCTGGGGCTACAAGGCGATGGTGGGCGCCGCGGTGTTCATGGGATTCATGTCGTTCCTGGTGTGGGCGCACCACATGTTCCTCACCGGCATGGGCCCGGTGATGAGCGGCTTCTTCCAGGTGACGACGATGATCATCTCCGTGCCGTCGGTCGTGATCATCTCGTCGCTGCTGCTTTCGCTTTACGGCGGTTCGATCCGGTTCACCGTGCCTGCGCTCTTCGCGCTGGCGTTCCTGCCGATGTTCGGCATCGGCGGCCTCACCGGCCTTCCGCTCGGTCTTGCCGCGTCGGACATTCCGCTGCACGACACGTACTACGTCATCGGCCACTTTCACTACGTCGTGGCACCCGGCACGATCTTCGCCCTCTTTGCCGGGATCTACTACTGGTTCCCGAAGTTCACCGGTCGCACGATGAACGCGGCGCTCGGGAAGGTCCACTTCTGGGGATCGCTCGTCGCGATGAACGGCATCTTCCTGCCGATGTTCACCCAGGGCCTCTCCGGCATGAACCGGCGCCTGTACGACGGCGGCCGCACGTACGAGTTCCTGCGCGGCTTCGACGCGTCGTTCACCGGGCAGGCGATGTCGGCGCTCCTCCTTCTGGCCGTGCAGTTCGTGTTCATCGTCAACTTCTTCTGGAGCCTGCGGCGGGGACGGGCCGCCGCCGGCAATCCCTGGCACGCCACGACGATCGAGTGGACGACCACGTCGCCGCCGCCGCACGAGAACTTCGGGGCCACACCGACCGTGTACCGGGGCGCGTACGACTACAGCGTGCCCGGCGCGGAAGCCGATTTTCTGCCGCAGACCCAGCCATGATTCCCTACACGACCGAACGGCGGGCCGACACGGGCGTCTCGAATGTCACGCTCGGCATCTGGCTGTTCCTCGCGTCGGAAGTCATGCTCTTCGGCGCGCTCTTCTCGTCGTACGCGCTCCTGCGCGTGGCGGCCGCCGACTGGCCGTCTGGCCGCGACGCCCTGGACCTCTGGAGCGGCCTGCGCAATACGGCAATCCTTCTGCTCTCGACGGCGTTCATCTGGCGCGCCCGGGCGGCGTCGAGCGGGCCGGCGCGCGTGGCCCTCCTCATCGGCGTGGCCGGCTCGATCCTGTTTCTCGTGAGCAAGAACTGGGAATGGCAGCACGAGATCGCCGCAGGGCTGCTGCCGTCGACGAGCACCTTCTGGGCCATGTACTACACGATGACCGGCCTGCACGCGGCGCACGTGGCCGGCGGGCTCGTGGCCAACGTCTGGGTGCTTCTGGGTCTGGGTCGAGTGAGTGAGGCCATGACCGCCGGACGGCTCCGCGCGCTCGCACTCTACTGGGGCTTCGTGGACGTGGTGTGGCTCGTCATCTTCGGAGTGGTGTACCTGTCATGAGGGCACACGAGGACCGGCACGGCGCATGGCCCGGCACGAACGCGGCACGGCCCCTCATGGCCGCGCTCGTCCTGGTCTTCTTCGTCCTTGCCGACGCCACGCTCCTCGCCTGCCCCATCTGTTTCCGGGTCGAAGAGAACGCGACGACCGACGGCCTGCAGGCGGCCGTCCTCGTGCTCGTGGGCATCACGACGCTCGTGCTCGGCGCCTGTGGGGCCTTCGTCGTGAGGTTCGCTCGCCGCGAAGCCGCCGGCTCCCAGATCCCAGATTCCAGATCCCAGATTTCAGATTCATGACTCGCTTCCTTCCCGCTGCCGCCTCGGCCCACGCCTCGGAGATCGACTGGGTCCTCACGCTGGTCCATCTGCTGATGCTCGCGCTGCTTCTCGGCTGGGGCGCCTACTTCGTCTGGGTGCTCTTCCGGTTCCGCTCGCGGCGCCAGCCTCGCGCCGACCATGCCGGCGCCAAGGGCGGCTTCGCGAAGATCACCGAGGTGGGCGTCGTCATCGCCGAGGGCGTGCTGCTCGTCGCGATCGCGCTGCCGCTCTGGCTCAGTCGCACGTCGGCGCGGCCGGAGGCGCCAGACGCCGTGGCGGTGCGCGTCGTCGCCGAGCAGTTCGCGTGGCACTTTCACTATCCGGGCGCTGACGGCGAGTTCGGCGAGACGTCGGTGGCCATGGTCTCGCCCGACAATCCGCTCGGGCTCGACCGCACTTCACCATTCGGCCGCGACGACATCGTCGTCGCGGGAGAGCTCCACCTGCCAGTCAACCGACAGGTGGTCATTCAACTCTCGAGCAAGGACGTCATCCACAGTTTCGGAGTGCCCGCGATGCGCGTGAAGCAGGATGCGATTCCGGGCCTGCTCGCGCCGGTATGGTTCACGCCGACCGAGATTGGCAGGTTCGACATCGCCTGCTCGCAACTCTGCGGCCTGGGCCACTATCGGATGCGAGCCGTCATCGCCGTGGAGTCAGAGCCGGACTTCTCGGCGTTTCTCTCCGCTCAGGCGCAAACACAGGTGCGTTAGCCCCGGGAGCGGCGTACGCCGTCCTACGCCGACTCGTCGTAGGCGCGCCGAATCCACGCGATGAGCTCCGGGTCGACGTCGGCGGGAGCAGTGAGGCGCACCTTGTACTGGCACATGCCTCCGGGTGGCAAGGCCTCGAGGCGTGCCGTCCCGGCCACGCCCTTCATGTTCAGTCCGACTTCCACGCGCGTGTTCGTGGCCGGGCCGACCATCGCAAACTGCTTCTTGCGGCGCAGGCTCAGGTAGGTCTTCTTGGGTGCGATTTCGAATGGCCCGAAAGCACCGACGGCGGTCATGACCTCGTCGTGAATCGGGCGAAGGGCCGCCTTGGCGCCGCTGTAGATGCGGTCGAGCTCCGCGTCGGCGCCACCCGATGCAGGCGCCGCTGCAAACGCCGGAGCCGACTTGAACACGTAGTGCACGAGCACGTTGGCGTCGCCGTGGCCCATGCCGAGCGTCGTCTTCAGCATGTCGCGGACTTCGCCGTGTTTCGTGAGCCCGCTGGCCCTGACCAGCCGAGCCAGGTCCTCGAGCGTCCTGCCCGTTCGCTTTTCGATGTTGGCGAGCTGCGTCGCCACGGCCTTGTCCATGTCGGATATCCTCTCAAAGAGTCTATTACCCGTCGTCGGGCCGGGCATTTTTCTTTTGCCGGGGCGGCCGGGTTCCGGGCGCGACCGGCCGTGGCAGAATCGAGGAAGGCCATGAGGATCGAGATCGTCTACTGCGTGCAGTGACATTACCTTCCCCAGGCCGCCGGTCTGGCGGCCAGGATCGCGAAGGAGCTTGCCGTCGACGCGACCCTCGTCGAGGGCCGCGGCGGTGTGTTCGATGTCGTCGTCGACGGCGACACCGTCTTTTCCAAGAAGTCTGCGCGCCGCTTCCCTGAGCCCGAGGAGATCCTCGACGTCCTCCGCGCGCGGCGGCCGTACGAGGGCTGAAAGCACCGCCGTCACCCGCGGAGGACCGGATGAGCCGAGTAACCCACAAGACGCTGGCAGAGCTCGAAGCCGGCCTGCCGGCGGCGACCGCGTCGCCGCAGGACGACGGCGTGCTCGAGATGATCGTGCGGCGGCCCGCCGACGACGAGCGCGAAGTGGCCGAGCGAGGCGAGATCGACCCCGGCCATGGCCTCGTGGGCGACAACTGGCGGACGCGCGGCAGCCATCGCACCGCCGACGGCAGCGCGCACCCCGACCGGCAGATCACGCTGATGAACGCGCGAATCGCGGCGCTCGTCGCGGGCGACCGGGATCGCTGGCCGCTCGCCGGCGATCAGCTCTACGTCGATTTCGATCTCAGTCCCGAAAACGTCCCGGCCGGGACCAGGCTCGCCGTCGGCGACTCGGCCGTGCTCGAGGTGACGGCCGAGGCCCACACCGGATGCCGCAAGTTCGCCGAGCGTTTCGGATCCGACGCGCTCACGTTTGTGAACTCGCCGGAAGGACGCGCGCGGCATCGGCGCGGCGTCTACGCCAGGGTCGCCACCGCCGGGACGATTCGGACCGGCCAGCCGATCCGCAAACTCGCGCGCTCCTAGTCGCACGTGGTGCGCTGGAGGTGATATGCTTGCCGCCGACACCACGCCCAGTCGAGCCGCTCGTCATGTCGGGGTTTCGCGTTTTCGGGATTCCGATCGAGCTCGACGTCTTTCTTCTGCCGCAGGAGTGCTCTCCATCCGATGACCCGCACGATCGGCCGCGTGACCGTAATCAGCCTGAATCGTGTGCTGACCGCCGACTCCGGCACTGACTTGCTCGCGAAGCTCGACGTCATCGGCGAAAGCAGTGCGAACTGGCTTCTGGACATGGCTTCCGTGGCGTACATCGACAGCGCCGGACTTGGCGCGCTGATCGAGGTGTACAACCGGATCCAGAAGGGCGGCGGGGCACTGCGGCTCGCCAACCTTCAACCCCGGACCGCCCATATGCTGACGATCACCGGCCTCAGTGGTGTGTTCGAGAGCTTCGACTCCAACGCGGCGGCGCTCGCGAGCTTTCCCGCGGTTCAGCTGATGCCGGAAGCGGCGCTCTGACTCGACGCGCGACACGCCTGGGCGAATCGGGTATACTGTCACCAGTCCTACCGCACTGAACCAGCCAGCGACCACCTCAAGTATTTGTTGTGCGCGCCGACGAGGCTCAATCCGGCCGGCGATGACGGGCGCGTTTGCCCGAGCTGGTCATCTCGACGCGTCCCATCGAGCTGACTCACCGCACACACGTTGGGGCGACAAGAGAGACAACATGTCAATGAACGGAACGATCAAGCGATTGGTGAGCGACAAGGGTTTTGGATTTGTGGCCGCCGCGGATGGCAACGAGTACTTCTTTCACCAGTCGGCGGTTACCGACGGGCAGTTCGATCAGCTCCGGGAGGGTCAGGCGGTGACGTTCAACAGCGGACAGGGTCCCAAGGGCCCGCGCGCGGAGGACGTCCGGCTCTCCTGAACAGCGCCTCGGTTTCTCGTTTGTCGTCGAGTGGACCCGGGTTCGGAGAGCCGGCGAGCTCTCAACCCGCACGCGGGGTCGCGTGCCTTCGATTGGAGCACCCGATGGGCGGAGATCAGCTCAGACGCTTCGCGGTCCTCGGCAACCACCTGCCTCAGGCTGTACTACGGCGCCGCTGACACGAGCATCGCCGTCGCGACCGGGAGCATCGCGCAGATTGTGAACTGGCTCGATCGCCACAACAGCATCTGAGACGCCGCCTGTCGTCGCACGCGGGAACGGCATGAGCCAGAGGGCGCCATGCCGTGGGACGATCGCCCGCATTGAGTTAGGCTACTGCGATGATTCCCGCGCGTGAGGCCCTCGCTCGCCTGATGGAAGGCAACCGCCGTTTTGCGGCGAACACGCTCGACGTCGACGCGAAGCTGGACCCGGTGCGGCGCCGGGCGCTTGCCGGCGGCCAGCAGCCGTTTGCCATCGTCCTCGGGTGCTCCGACTCCCGCGTGCCGGCCGAGCTCGTCTTCGACCAGGGCCTCGGCGACCTGTTCGTGATTCGGGTGGCGGGCAACATCGTGGCTCCTTCCCAGATCGGCAGCATCGAGTTCGCCGCGGATCAGTTCGGGACGAAGCTCGTGGTGGTGATGGGACACTCCCAATGCGGCGCGGTCCTCGCGACAGTGAAGGAGTTGACCGAGCGTGCCGGCAACCCGTCCCCGAACCTGCGGTCGATCGTCGACCGGATCCGACCCTCGGTCGAGTCGCTGCTCTCGGCGCCGGGCTCGATTGACGTCGACGCGCTCGTGTCGCGAGCCGTCCGCGCGAACGTCCGGTCTGCCGTCGATCACCTGAGTCACGGGTCGGCAATCCTCGAGTCACTCATCGCCGCCGGGAATCTGCTGGTTGTCGGTGCCGAGTATTCGCTCGAGACCGGGGTCGTGGATTTCTTCTACGGCGTCTCCTGACGCGGGGTTGGCGCGTCGCGGTCACTGATTTCGTTCGATTTCGGACAGTCTTAACTTGATTTAGTCTCTTTATGAATCTATTCTTAAAGAGATATTAATGGCGTTTCGAGAACCAGCCTCGTCGCTGCCGCTCACACCGGTCGAATTCGAGATTCTCCTGGCCCTGATCAAGGAGGACCTGCACGGCTACGCCGTGCTGCGGGCGGTGCGGGAGAGACGTGGCGGCCTGCCAACCCTGCGAACGGGCACCTTGTATCGCGCGCTAACCCGGCTGGGCGAGGCCGGCCTGATAGACGAGTCGACCACCCCAATCGAGGCGACCCGGGACCGGCGCCGACTGGTTTATCGGGTCACCGACCGGGGCCTTCTCGTCGCACGTGCCGAAGCGGAGCGCCTCGCCGGCCAGGTCGCCGCTGCCCGCGACCTGCGCTTGCTCCCGTAGGCCCTCCCGGGCGACCGGGGAGCATGACATCGCGTGACCGGGCCGACTACAGTGGTCTCGAGGACGGCCGTGCACACGGAGACGACAGCCGGACAGCCTCAGCAGGAAGTCATCGACTGGCTCGCGCGGGCATCGACGCACGGGGGCGAGCCTGTCGAGCGCATCGACACCCACAGCGCAGTCGTCGTGCTCGCCGGGGATCGCGCGCTCAAACTCAAGCGCGCCGTGAAGTACGACTACCTCGACTTCTCGACGCCACGGCTCCGGCGCGCCGCTTGTGAGGCGGAGGTTCGCATCAACCGCCGGGCGGCCCCGACAATCTACCGCGGCGTGGTCACCGTCACCCGCGAGGCCGACGGGTCGCTCGCCTTCGACGGCTCCGGCGAGCCGGTCGACTGGCTCGTCGAGATGACACGCTTCGACGAGGATGGGCTGTTCGATCGGCTGGCCGCGCGCGGCGCTCTCGATCCCGCCCTGATGGCGCCTCTGGCATCGGCCATCGCCGAGTTTCACCATTCGGCCGAGGTGCGCGGCGAAGCGGGCGGCGTCGAGGGCATGCGCTGGGTCGTCGACGGCAACGCACGCGGGTTCGCCGAAGAGGGAGCCGGCACGCTCGACGAGCAGGCCGCGGCCGACCTCACCGCCAGGACGCGACGCGAGCTCGACCGGCAGGCCGAGCGGCTCGAACGCCGCCGGCGGACCGGCTTCGTGCGCCAGTGCCACGGCGATCTGCACCTGCGCAACCTTGTGCTCGTCGACGGCCGGCCCACGCTCTTCGACGCCGTCGAGTTCAACGACCGCATAGCCTGCGGTGACGTGTTCTACGACCTGGCGTTTCTGCTCATGGATCTCTGGCGCCGCGATCTGCGCGCGCACGCCAATGCCGTGATGAACGCCTACGTCGGCGCCACACACGACGTCGAGGGCCTGGCTCTCCTCCCGCTCTTTCTCTCGTGCCGCGCGGCCGTGCGCGCCAAGACGAGCGCCACGTCGGCACGGCTGCAGACGTCGGCCGACCGCCGCCGCGAGCTCGAGGACCTCGCGCGTCGCTACCTGGTCATGGCGCGCGACTTTCTCGACCGCCCGGCGGCCCGGCTGGTGGCGATTGGCGGTCTCTCTGGATCGGGCAAGACCACGCTCGCACGCGCGCTCGCGCCGGATGTGGGCGCCGCGCCGGGCGCGCTCGTCCTCAGAAGCGACGAGATTCGCAAGCGGCTGTGCGGAACGCCGTTGCTCGAGCCCCTCGACGAAAGCGGCTATTCCGCAGAGGTCACATCGAGGGTCTACGCCACGATGGCCGATCTGGCTGGTGACATTCTCCGCCTGGGCCACTCGGTCATCGCCGATGCCGTGCACAGCCAAAGAGGCGAGCGCGCGGCGATCGAATCGGTGGCGGCCGCCGCGGGCGTGCCGTTCACCGGACTCTGGCTCGACGCGCCGCCGGCCGTGCTCGTCTCGCGCGTGACCCGTCGCGCGGCCGACGTGTCGGACGCTCGCGCAGCCGTCGTGCAGAAACAACTCCAGCAGGACGTCGGCCAGGTCGGCTGGCACCGCATAAACGCGTCGGGCTCGCCTCGTGACGTGCTCAACCGGGCCGGCTCGCTCGCCTTGGGCGACATGGGACCACAGGGAGGTGTCTGATGACGAGAGTGCCGCAGAAGGTTGCCGAGTTCCTCGGAACCACGCGCATCGCCGTGGCGGGTGTGTCGCGCTCGGGCACCCAGCCCGCGAACCTGATCTTCCGCCGCCTTCGCGACACGGGGCACGAAGTGTTTGCGGTCAATCCGAAGGCCGCAACCGTCGAAGGGGTCACGTGCTATCCGAATCTGGCGGCCGTACCGGGCCCGCTCGAGGCGGTCATGGTCGTCACGCCTCCGCAGGCGGCCTCTGACATCGCGCGGCAGGCCGCCGATTGCGGTGTCGGTCACGTGTGGTTCCACCGCTCGTTCGGCGAGGGCAGCGTGTCGGCAGAAGCCGTCGAGGCCTGCAGAGCCCGCGGCATCGAGCCGATCGTCGGCGGCTGCCCGATGATGTTCTGCGGATCGGTGGATCTCGGACACGCGTGCATGCGGTGGTGGTTGCAGCGTCGCGGACGCGTGCCGGCGTGAGCCATCGTCAATCCTCTCGTGCGCCCGTGAACTGATCGTCGGCGTCGGCAAAGAGCACGTTGAAGCTCGTGAGCGAGCCGTAGCACCCGGTGATGTAGCTCTGGAGCTTGATCTTGACGTCCTCGGGCAAATCCGAGGCGTTCACCTGCTGCTCGAGGCTGCGCAGCCGGTTCCGCAGCATCACGACCTTGTGAAAGAACGTCTCGATCGGCCAGCTCTTCTCCTGAAGTCCGGAAGCGCCGGGGCGCAGCACGAGCGTTCCGCCCCGCCATTTCTCGGCCGGCACGACAGCGGACACTCCGGCTTCCTCGCGTATGACGCGGCGCAGCAACAGCTCGAGGTCGGCGGTCGATTCGGGAATGGGCACGGGTGGATGGGTCCTTTCACGGCTGACGACGACGGGGACCGGCTCGCGGGCCGCGTCGCGCGACGTGCGCTCCGTCTTTCGCTCCGCGCGCGGCGCGGAAGGAGCCGCGGCTGGGCTCGACGGCGACATTCGCGGCCCGCCCCGGTAGTTGTGCTCGCTCCGGCAGTAGCCGCAGGTCACGCGAATCGGCCGCCCATCGGCGTCGGCAGCCACCACGGCATGGGTTCGGTCGATGCGACAGGCCCGGCAGTAGTCCTCGATGGACTCTCCGGCCCCATAGCGACGCGCCTCACCCATGCCGGTCCATCATGGCAGAAACGACGGCCGCCTATCTGCGGCGCAACGGAAACAACTCCGACTCGGTCCGCCCGGTCCGCATGATCTCCTCGATGCGCAGGACGATGGCCGGCTCGGCGGCGGCGACGTCCCGGGTCTCCGCCACATCTCGCCCGAGGTGGTAGAGCTCGATGGCGTCCGCGTTGGCCGGGCGTATGCCCTTCCAGTCGCCGAGGCGGACTACCTGCGCGCCGGCGTACTCCCAGTAGAGGTAATCGTGGCGCCGCTGATCGCTGTCGCGGCCGACGAGCGTCGGAAGGAAGGACACGCCGTCGAGACCGGCCGGCGTTGCCGTTCCGGTGAGGTCGGTGAGCGTCGGCAGGAAATCCCAGAATGCGGTTGGCAGGTCGGAGACCTGGCCCGCGCGGATGCGGCCGGGCCAACGCGCGATGAGCGGCACGCGGATGCCGCCCTCGTACACCTGCGCCTTTCGACCACGAAGCGGGCCGCGGCTCCCGAAGAAGTCCGGGTCGGCGCCGCCCACCCAGCTGGGACCGTTGTCACTCGTGAAGAAGACGACCGTGTTCCCGTCGAGGCCCAGCTCGCCGAGGAGGTCGATGATGCGCCCGACGTCGCGATCCATGCGCGTGATCATCGCGGCGTACGCCGCGCGCGGCGTGCGGTGCGGCAGGTAGCCCGAGCCGATGGCGCTCGTCCCCGTGTACGGCGTCTCGGGAAACGCGCCCTCATACTCTTTCAGCGCGTCCTCAGGCACCTGCAGCGCAACGTGCGGAATCGTGAACGGCACGTACAGGAAGAACGGCCGGTCCCGGTTCGAGCGGATGAAACCGAGCGTTTCGTCGACGATGAGATCGTGCGAGTACTCCTGGCCTGTGAAGCGCGTGTAGAGCGACGCGTCGTTCACGTCGGCGTCAGGCGGCAGCCGCTGGTGCGGCAGGTAGTACTCGTTGTCGAGCATCACCTTCTCGTCGTTGCGCCACAGCCACGGCGGGTAATAGCTGTGGGCAATGCGCTGGCAGAGATATCCGAAGAAGTGGTCGAACCCCTGCAGGTTCGGCGCGCCGGTCGACCCGGGCCCGCCGAGGCCCCACTTGCCCATGGCCGCCGTGACGTAGCCAGCCTGCTGCAGCAGGGTGCCGACGGTGGTCGTGTCTGGGAGCAGCGGCCGCTGGCCCTCGAGCGACAGGTCACGCCACACATCGCCGCGCGACGCGAGCTCGTCGTTGTTGCGGATGTAAGCGTGACCGGTGTGCAGGCCCGTGAGCAGCGTGCCGCGCGACGGCGCGCACACCGGGCTGCCGGAATAATGCTGCGTGAAGCGCATGCCCTCGGCAGCCATCCGGTCGAGGCGCGGGGTGCGAATCTTCTGCTGTCCGTACGAGCCGAGCTCGCCGTAGCCGAGATCGTCGGCCACGATCAGGACGATGTTCGGCGAGCGCACCTGCCGGGCGGGGCCTGCCGAGATCGTGGCGACCGCGACGAGCGCGGCACCGACGCCGGCAATCGCGAAGAGGGCGGTGTGTCCGGTTGGTCGTGGGAATCTCACGCGTGCATCCTATAGCGATTCAACTAGAATGGCTGCCACTGAACGACGCCTGTGATTGCCCGCGCACGCGAACCAACCGGTGAGGTCGCAACCGACATCGTCGACCGGTCACGAGACACCCTCGCCCGTTACCTCGAGGACGCCGCTCACTATCCGGGCGGAGCCGCCGACGCCGTTGCCAGGCCCCGAACGGAAGCGGATGTGTCGCACCTTCTGCATGCCGCAACATCCGTCCTGCCCGTCGGCGCGCAGTCCTCGGTGACCGGTGGCGCCACACCGCGGGGCGGGCTCGTCCTCTCGACCGAACGACTGACGACGATCGAGTCTGCCGGCACCTCGATGGTGCGCGCGGGCGCGGGCGTCGCGCTCGACTCGCTCCAGTCCTGGCTCGGCGAACGCGGCCGTTGGTACCCGCCGGTGCCGACCTTCACCGGCGCCTTTGTCGGAGGTGTGGTGTCGACGAACGCAGCCGGCGCGGCCACATTCAAGTACGGACCCACGCGACCCTGGGTGCGCAGTCTCTCGATCGTGCTGGCGTGCGGCCATGTGCTGGACATCGAGCGCGGCCGTGTGCGCGCGGACCCGGGACGGCGATTCCGGATCGAGTGCCCGTGCGGCTCGCGTGACGTGCGACCGGGCACGTACGTCATCCCGGACGTTCCAAAAGTCTCGGCCGGCTACTTCGCGGCGCCGGACATGGACCTCATCGACCTCTTCATCGGCGCGGAAGGCACGCTCGGCGTCATCACCGGCGTGACCTTCGAGACCCTGCCGGCACGCCCCGCCCTGGCCCTCGCCC
This sequence comes from uncultured Acidobacteriota bacterium, assembly GCA_963752045.1. Lineage (GTDB taxonomy): Bacteria > Acidobacteriota > Vicinamibacteria > Vicinamibacterales > SCN-69-37 > DATKDF01. Next base: position 249,832 of record CAVVWN010000014.1, read on the forward strand.
TCGTGCCCGTGCCGGCCGAGGCCGCGGCCATCGCGCTCGTGGACGACATGCGCCGGGCGTCCCGGCTGACCTGGGAACGGCATGATGAGACCGGCCTCGACGTGGCGGCGATTGAGCAACTGGACCGGCGGTGCCTGCAGATGCTGCAGGAAGACGGGCTCGCCGACAAGTGCGGCGTCGCGATCCCGGAAGACACCGAGGTCGCGCTCATCGTGCACCTGGAGCTTGGCGACGGCGTCACGGCAAGCGCCGCGTTCGACGAGATCGCGCTTGCGCTCTCGCCGGATGGCCCGGCGACGCCGCTCGCGGCATTCTGCCGGCTGCTCGACGCGCATGGCCTCGTCGATCGGACGGAGCTGGCCATGCCTGGCGACGAGCGGCGCGCGGGGCAGTTGCTCGAGTTCCGCGAGGGCGCGCCGGCCGGCGTCAATCGGCGCGTCGGTGACGCGAAGCGCGCGACGGGCGACGCGCGCATCCAGAAGACCGCGGCCGACATGATCGTGCCCTTCGACCGGTTCGCCGAGATCATGAGGGTCTATCACGACGGATACCGGCGCCGCGGCCTCGACTACGCCATCTGGGGCCACATCTCCGACGGCAACGTTCACCCGAACGTGATTCCCCGCTCGCATGCCGACGTGGAGGCCGGGCAGGAGGCGATCCGCGAGTTCGGACGCATCGTCAAACAGATGGGCGGATGCCCGCTGGCCGAGCACGGCGTGGGCAGGAGCCCGCTGAAGCAGGCGCTGCTCCGCGACTTCTACGGCGAGTCAGCCATCGACGAGATGCGGGCAATCAAGCGCGCGCTCGATCCGGACGGCAAGCTCGCGCCAGGCGTCATCGTCGGCAACCACGGACGGTAGAGCGATTTTCGTTTCGGTGTGGCGCGCGATAACGGCCCGAGCGGTTCGAGTTCAGCTCTTGAGCGCCTGGAGCGGATCGGCTCGCGACGCACGGCGCGCGGGCACGAGGCACGCGACGGCGGCCATAAGGAGAAGGGCGACCGGCACCAGCACGAACGTCAGCGGGTCGCGCGTGCTCACGCCGTACACGAGGCTCGAGATCAGCGACCCGCCGAGCGCCGCCACTGAAAGGCCGGCGGCGACCCCGACGGCCGCGAGAAAGAGCCCCTGGCCGAGCACGAGACCCAGGAGGCGGCCCGGCGTGGCGCCGAGCGCAGCGCGAATGCCCAACTCGCGTCGGCGCCTGGCGACCGAATAAGAGACCGCGCCGAACAGACCGGCGCTCGCGATGATGAGCGCAAGCGACGCGAACCCGCCGACGAGCACGGAGTACAGCCGCGGCTCGGACAGACCCTGGCGGAGGCGATCCTCCATCGACTGCAGTGATTCGATGGATATTGCCGGGTGCGCGTCCCGCGCGATGTCCCGCACGACAGGCGAAAGCGCCACCGGATCCCCTGAGGTCCGCACGACGACGCTCGGTAGCGCGAACTCGAGTCCCGCGGGCCGCTGGGCGAGCGACACGAACACTTCCGGCCGCGGTGGCTCTCCGCCGACTCGGGGATGCACGTCGTCGACGACGCCGACGATCTCCCACTCGTTCACGTCCTCGGCAAAGCCAATGGGCAATCGGACGCCAAGACCACTGCCCGTGAGGTACTGGCGCACGAAGGCGCGATTGACGACGACCACGGGCGGGCTCGACCGTGTGTCGTCATCGCGGAGCCACCGGCCGTCCACGACGCGAATGCCCATGGCCAGCTGGTAGCCGGGGCTCACCGTTCGCACCGCAGCCTGAGCATCCCTTGGCGTCCCACCCGGGCCCTGGGCCGGCAACTGGAATGCCGCCAGCGACTCCAAGTTGGCCATGGGGAGAACGGTGGTGAATCCCGCCGCGGCGACGTTCGGCTGGGCGGTCAGCCGTTCGAGGATCTCGGTCATGGCTCGCGCGCGGGTCTCGCCTGTGAAGGCGTAGGCAGGCATCGCCAGCTCGGCCGTGAGCACGTGCGCCGGTTCGTACCCGCGGTCGATCGCCCAGCGCTCGGCGAAGCTCCGCGCAAGAAGCACCGCGCCGACGAGCAAGAGGGTTGCCGCCGCGACCTGCGCCACCATCACCGTCCCGCGCAGCAATCCTGCCGTCGAGCGCAGGCCGACGCCGACAGGCGCCAGGCTGTCTTCGTTCAGCACAGCCAGGAGGTCGAGGCGCCGGGCCTGAACGGCCGGCAGAACACCAAAGGCCGCACCGGCGATGAGGGCCATGGCCATCGCGCCGGCGACGAGCACGCCATCGAGCCGGATGTCGGTGATCCGCGGGAAGTCCGGCGGAAGAAGTGAGGGAAGCGTCGCGTGAAGCGCCACCGCGACGACAACGCCGGCGACGCCTCCCAGCACGCCGAGGAGCGTGCCTTCAATCACGAGCTGCCGCGCGAGCCGCCCGTGACCGGCGCCAATCGCGCCGCGGATGGCGAGCTCGCGGCGCCGGGCGGTCGATCGGGCCAGCTGCATGCTCGAGACGTTGGCCACGGCGGTCAGAAACAGCAACGCGACGGCCGCCATGAGCAGAAAGAGCGCCGGCCGCACCTCGCCGGCGAGAAAATCCAGCAGCGGCACCGCGTTCACGACAGGCGGTCCGTTCGAGCCGAAGACAGCCATCCCAACCAGTCCCAACTGCGTGCCGCTCCGGGCGCGGGAGGTCGCCTCGGCACTTGCCTGCTCGGCCGTGACGCCCGGTTTCATGCGCGCGACGGCGCCGAAGAGCGACACGCTGTTGGCGGCGGGCGCGGGCACCGCGAACGGCACCCAGAACCGGTGATGACGGTCGGGAAACACGAACTCTGGAGGCGCGACACCGATGACCGCGTACGACTCGCCGTCGAGCCGCACCGTCCGGCCGACTGCGTCTGGCATCCCGCCGAAGCGCTCCATCCACAGGCCGTGCGAAAGAACGATGACGTTGCGGTTGCCCTCGACCTCGTTCGCGTCGTTGAAATACGAACCACGGGCGGGCGTCGAGGCGAGCACTCGAAACAGGCTGGCCGTCGCGGCCAGGCCCCGCACGCGCGCCGGCTCGGCACCGTCGAGCTCGAACGTGAGTGCGCGAACCGAGAACGCGGCGAGCTCGTCGATCGTCTGGCCCCCTTCGCGCCAGGCGTGGTACGGCGCGTTCGACATGATGGGCGGGAGGAGCCGTGTCGTGTCCTCCCTCGTCTCGACGACGCGGACGAGACGGTCGGCGTGCGGGTAGGGGAACGGACGGGCCAGCACTCCGTAGGCCACGCTCCCGAGTGTCGTGGTGGCGCCAACGCCGAGGGCCGTCGTGAGCACGGCGATCGCCGTGAAGCCCGGCTGCCGCCGAAGCAGCCGCAGACCGTAACGGACGTCGTGCCAGAGCCCCGTGAGTCTGCTGGAGGAGTTGTCCGGCATTTGCAGGTCAACCATACATGCACGATCTTCCCGCCTCAAGCCTGTCCGAATCCGAGACTGGCACGCCGGCGCGGTGGCGGCATGGCGCGCGCGCTTGCACGCGCCCCGGCGGCAGACGTACTGTTTCCGGACCACATGTCCCTTGCGCCCGGTGCCCGGCTGGGGCCCTATGAGATTCTCGGTCCGCTCGGAGCGGGCGGCATGGGCGAAGTCCATCGCGCTCGCGATACGCGGCTCGACCGCACGGTGGCAATCAAGACGCTCCCGGCCGACGTGTCGCAGGATCCGGACCGCCGCGAGCGGCTCGAACGTGAGGCCAGGGCCGTCGCGGCGCTGAGCCACCCGCACATCTGCGCGCTCTACGACATCGGGGAACACGCCGGCGCCGTGTTCCTCGTCATGGAGTTGCTCGAAGGAACCACGCTCGCCGAACGGCTGGCACGGGGTCCCATGCCGCTCGGCGAGGCGCTCGCCTGCGCCATGCAGATCGCCGACGGGCTCGACAAAGCCCACCGGCACGGCATCGTGCACCGCGACCTGAAGCCCGGCAACATCATGCTGACGCGCGGCGACAGGCCCGGGCCTCCGCACGTGAAACTGCTCGATTTCGGCCTGGCCAAGGTCGCGGGCGACGTGGCCTCGGTGCACGACGCGCCGACGGCGATGTCGCCGGTGACGCGCGAGGGCGAGATTCTCGGCACGCTCAACTACATGGCGCCAGAACAGCTCGAAGGCCGGTCCATCGATGCGCGCGCGGACATCTTCGCCTTCGGCACCATCCTGTTCGAAATGCTGACCGGCCGGCGGCCGTTCACCGGATCGAGCCAGGCGGGCGTGATCGGCGCCATCCTGCACGCGCCGGCACCGGCGGTGGCCGAGCATGCGCCCGGTACACCGAGAGCGCTCGCGCACCTCATCACCACCTGCCTCGCAAAGGATCCCGCCCACCGCTGGGCGAGCATTCACGACGTGCTGCTGCAGTTGAAAGTGATGGCCGCCGAGTCCGAAGAGTTGCCGGCCCCTCGCACGCAGCCCGGCACCAGCCGCGAGCGCGTGGCGTGGGTCCTGGCCACAGTCGCCGCGGCCGCAGCCCTGACCCTGGCCGTCGCGTTCGTCGCGGGCGGTCGACCGGCCGGGGACACCGCTATCGTCCGCACCGTTCTCTCGGTGCTGCCGCCGGACGGGGTGCCGCTGGTCTACGGCGAGGCGCCCCAGATTTCACCCGACGGCACGCGCGTGGCCTTCGTCGCGCGCGACCGCGAAGGTGCCACCAGGATCTACCTCCGCGACCTCGACAGCATGGCGGCGCGCCCGCTCAACGGTACGGAGTACGCCGCCCTGCCCTTCTGGGCTCCAGACAGCCGGCGGCTCGGGTTCTTTGCGCAGGGGCAACTGAGGACCGTCGACACGGCTGGCGGACCGTCCATCCCGATTGCCGCCGCGCCTGTCCCCCGCGGCGGCACCTGGAACAGCGACGACATGATCCTGTTCGTGGCGGTGCCCGTCCAGCCGCCGCTGCTCGTGCCGGCTTCGGGCGGCACGCCGGCGCCGGTGGCGATGCCAGAAGGCGCGCCGGAGCCGCGCTGGTTCCCCGTGTTCCTGCCTGACGGACGACACTACCTCTACCTCAGTGCCAAGCCCGGCGACGCTGAACCGCGACGGATCAAACTGGCGGCTGTCGACGACGGCGCATCCCGGGATCTCACGGTATCGAATGCGCCGGCTGTGTACGCGGAGCCCGGCTACCTGCTGTTCCGCCGCGAGCGCACCCTCGTCGCTCAGCCGTTCGATCCGCGCACGCTGACGCTCGGCGGCACAGCGACGCCGATCGCCGAAGGGGTGGGCTACAACCCCATTACCTATCAGGGGCTCTTCTCGGCGTCGGCCACCGGCGCGCTGGCCTACCAGGGAGACGCGCCGGTCTCGAGAATCACATGGTTCGATCGCGACGGGCGACGGATGGGCCCGGCCACACCTGCCGCCGATCAGAACAATTTCTGTCTCGTGGCCGGCACGCCGCGCATTGTCTACGAAGCGGCCGACCCGGTCACGGGCAACGTCGATCTCTGGACGGTGGCGTCCCCCGACGGCGCACCGTCGCGGCTCACGTTCGATCCCGGCATCGACTTCTTTCCGGTCTGCGCGCCCGAGGCGCCGGAGGTCGTGTTTGCGACGCTTCGTACCGGCCCGCCAGACCTGTTTCGCCTGGCGGTTGACGCACCAGGAAGCGAGCAGAAGGTCTACTCGTCCCCGGTCGCCGATGTTCCCAACCACTGGACGGCGCATGGTCTGGTCCTCTTCTCCATCCTGAACGCTCAGTTCAACTGGGACATCCACGCGCTTTCGCTTGGCGACGGCAGCACTTTTCCGGTCATCGCGACGTCGGCCGAAGAGCGGCAGGCGCACCTCTCGCCGGACGGCCGCTGGCTCGCGTACGTGTCGAACGAGAGCGGCAGCTTCGAAGTCTACGCGCAGCCGTTACGGGGCGGCGGCGCGCGATGGCAGGTCTCGCGCGCGGGCGGCATGCAGCCGCAGTGGGCCGCGGACGGACGCGAGATCTACTACCTGGAGCCGGACACGACCCTCATCAGCCGCGCCGTGGCGGCCGGACCGTCCGGCCTGGCCTTCGGCCAACCCTCCGTGCTCTTCACGACGAAAGTCAGTGGATGGGAGCCGAACAACCCGACCGCACAGTACGTGGTCACCGCCGACGGGCGGCGCGTGCTGGCCGGCACGATGACCGACGCGCCGCAGTCGATTACCGTGGCGCTCAACTGGATGCGTGCGCCCGCGCGGTGAATCCCGGCCGCCGCCGGAGCAGCCGTAGGCCGTAACGGACGCGGTGCGGCCCGACGGACTCCGCCGTCAGCGCGGATAGCCCGGGCTCGCCTTGATCTCGCGGATCTGCAGGATATGACGCTGGGCGTGCGTCGAGATCATGAGGAACCACTGATACACGTCCATGTTGCCGTCGACGAGCTGGCGCGCGCGCAGCCCGTCCTGAGACGTCCGCGCGTAACCGAGCATCGTCTGCCGCAGTGTCCGGAACGCCGACAGCGATTCGCCGACCTCAGACCACCGCCCCGTCGGCACGCGGGCCTCGCCCGTCGTCTGGCGGTCAGTGCGGTCGATGCCGTACCAGAGGATCGCCGCGTCGGTCGTCTCGGGCTTCGTCGTGTACGGGGCCGTTGGAATCGACTTCTGCAACTGGTCCCAGTACTGGGGCTCGGCAATGGCCAGGTGCTCGACGACGTCCATGATGTGCCAGCTCGTCGGCGACGGCCGGAACGTGAGCTGGGCACGACTGAGGCCGGCGACTTCGCTTTCGAGCCAGCTCTCCGTCATTTCGAGATGGGCCACGAGGCGTCGACGATCGCCGTCGGTCATCGGTTCATCAATCACCGGGACCGAAGCGAACAGCGCGAGGAGGACGAGTGACAGGTAGAAGGGCATGCATCATGCTGCGACCGCGCCGCGTCGCCAGTCAATTGTGCGAAATCGCACGGCGGTCGCAGGAGTCGGCGGGTGCGAGTCGCAGGTGGGACAATGAGGGCACGCATGACCCGGGTTCTCTTCGTCTGCCTCGGCAACATCTGCCGGTCTCCCGCGGCTGAATCCGTCTTCCGCCACGTCGTTGGCGAGGCCGGCCTCGACGACCGGTTCCTGATTGACTCGGCCGGCACGGGCGCCTGGCACGTGGGCGAGCCCGCCGACCGCCGGATGCGGAACGCGGCGCGCAAGCGGGGCATCGAGGTGACGAGCCTGGCCCGGCAGGTCACGATCGAAGACTTCGAACAGTTCGATCACATTCTGGCGATGGACGCGTCCAACCTCCGGACGCTGCGGAGGATGGCGCCGGCCGAGCACGTACAGAAGCTTCGTCTCTTCCGGGACCTGGACCCGGAGGCCCCCGGTGGAGATGTTCCCGATCCGTACTACGGCGACTCGGCTGGCTTCGACGAGGTGCTCGACATCGTGACGCGTGCCGCTCGCGAGCTGCTCGGCGAGCTCGTCGGCGATCGCCGATGACGCCGCCCAACGATCTCCTCGAGCTTCTGCTTTCGCAGGCGCTCGGCGGCACGGTGCGCATCAGGCGCCGCAGCCGGCTCGGCGGGGGCGATATCTCCGTGGCCGAACGGCTGGGAACGAGCGCGGGCTCGTTTGTGATGAAGTCCGGCGTGCGAGCCGCCACGGGCCTCTTTCGGGCCGAGAGCGAGGGACTGTCTGCGCTCCGGGAAAGCGGCACCTCGCTGCGCGTCCCCAACGTCGTCGTCTGCCGCGACGAAGACCCGCCGTGCCTCGTGCTCGAAGACCTCGGCGAAGGACGACCGGGCGGGGACTTCGCCGACCGGGTCGGCCGCGGGCTGGCGGAACTGCATCGTGCCGGCAGCGACCTCTTCGGGTTTGCGCACGACAACTTCTGCGGCGCCACGCCGCAGCCGAATCCTCGCACGCGAAGCTGGGTCGAGTTCTACGGTCGATGGCGGCTCGGACACCAGCTCGAACTGGCCTCCCGAGCCGGCCTGCTCTCGGTCGCCGAGCACGCCCTGATCGAACGGCTCATCACGCGGCTCGACCGCTGGCTGGCCGAGCCGCCGGAGGGACCGGCGCTCATCCACGGCGACTTGTGGTCAGGCAATCTGCACGTTTCGTCGGGCGGTGCTCCGGCGCTCATCGATCCGGCCGCGTACTTCGCACATCGCGAGGCCGAGCTCGGGATCATGACGCTCTTCGGCGGCTTTTCCGCTCGCGCGTTTGACGCCTACGACGAAGCGTTTCCGCTCGAGCACGGCTGGCGCGAGCGCAACCCGCTCTACCAGCTTTATCACCTGATGAACCATCTGAATCTCTTCGGACAGGGGTATCACGGGCAGGTGATGGCCATCGTGCAGCGGTACCTCGGCTGACGGAAACGCGTAGAATCGCCGCATGCCACTCCGCAGCTGGCCCTTGATTCGGCAGCTTCTCGATCGCACCGACGGCATGGGTGAAGACGCGATGACGGACCGGACGCGCGCGCTTCGGCCCCGCACCGAAGGCGCGGCGGCGGCCCGTTCGGTGTGTCCCTACTGTGCGGTCGGCTGCGGGCAGCTCGTCTTTCATCGCGACAACCAGCTCGTGTCGATCGAAGGCGATCCTGAATCGCCGATTTCCGAGGGCCACCTGTGTCCGAAGGGCGCCGCCACGTTCGAGCTCCTGACCCATCCAGCGCGCGCGACAACGGTGAAGTACCGCGCGCCCTACGGCGCCGACTGGCAGGAGCTCGATCCGGCCGCCGCGCTCGACATGATTGCCGAGCGCGTGTGGCGAACGCGCGCCGCCTCGTTCCGGGCCTCACAGGACGACCTGCCCCTCATGCAGTGCCCGAACATCGCGCACCTCGGCGGCGCCACGCTCGACAACGAAGAGAACTACCTCATCAAGAAGCTGTTCACCGGGGGACTGGGCCTGGTTGCCGTGAGCAACCAGGCCCGGACCTGACACAGCTCCACGGTGCCCGGTCTGGGCGCCACGTTCGGGCGGGGCGGCGCGACGACGGCGCAGCAGGATCTCGTCAACGCGGACGCCATTCTGATCATCGGCTCGTCGATGGCCGAAGCGCACCCGGTCGGCTTCCGATGGGTCGTCAAGGCACGCGAACAGGGCACGCTCGTCATCCACGTCGATCCGCGTTTCTCGCGGACGTCCGCGCTCGCCGATCTCTGGGTTCCGCTTCGCGCTGGATCGGACATCGTCTTCTTCGGCGGCCTCGTCAACTTCGTCCTGTCTCGTAACCGCGTGTTCCGCGATTACGTCGTGGCCTATACGAACGCCGCGAACCTCGTCGGTGAAGACTACCGGGGCCCGGAGGATCTCGACGGCCTCTTCTCGGGCTGGCAGGCGGACGCGCGCGCCTACGATCCGGCGAGCTGGCAGTTCGAGCCGGGCGAAGACGGCCGGCCGAGGCGCGACACGACGCTCGAACATCCGCGCACGGTGTACCAGCACCTGGTGCGTCACTTCGCGCGCTACACGCCCGAGATGGTCGAGCGCGCGTGCGGCATTCCGCGCGAGAGGTTCATCGAGATCGCCGATCGCTATACCGCCTGCTCCGGCCCCGACAAGACGGCCACCATCTGCTACGCCGTCGGCCTCACGCAGCATTCGGTGGGCGTGCAGATCATCCGCACGGCGGCGATTCTGCAGCTGCTGCTCGGCAACGTGGGCCGGCCGGGCGGCGGCATTCTCGCGCTGCGCGGCCACGCATCGATTCAGGGCTCGACCGACATCCCGACACTCTACGATCTGCTGCCTGGCTATCTGCCGATGCCGGCTTACGGTCCGGACACGCAGTCGCTCGGCCGGTTCATCGCGAGGCACCGCACGGAGGCCGGCTGGTGGTCGTACTTCGACCGCTACATCGTGTCGCTGCTCACGGCATGGTACGGCGACGATGCGACGCGCGAGAACGACTTCGGCTTCGGCTGGCTGCCCAGGATCTCGGGCGATCACTCGCACCAGGGCTACTGGCTCGACATGGCCGACGGGAAGATGGACGGCCTGTTCGTGATGGGCCAGAACCCGGCCGTTGGCGCGCCCAATGCCGCGCTCGAGCGGCGCGCCCTCGCCAACCTGCAATGGCTCGTCGTGCGCGATCTCGTCGAGGTGGAGACGGCCACGTTCTGGAAAGACTCGCCCGAGGTGCGCGCCGGCACCATGCGCCCGGCCGACATCGCCACCGAAGTCTTCTTCTTTCCTGCTGCCGGCCACGCCGAGAAGGCCGGGACGTTCACGAACACCCAGCGCCTGCTCCAGTGGCACGAAAAGGCCGTCGATCCTCCTGGCCAGGCGAAGAGCGAAGCCTGGTTCGTCTTCGAGCTCGGCAAGCGACTCAAGGCGATGGCGACGGCCGACACCGCGCCCGGGAACGACGGGCTGCGCGCGCTCACCTGGGACTACCCGGTCGATCCGGAAAGCGGTGAGCCGGACGCGCTTGCCGTGCTCAAGGAAATCAACGGATGGACGCCAGGAACCGGCGCGCACGTGTCGGACTTCACCCAGCTTGCCGCTGACGGATCCACGGCGTGCGGCTGCTGGATCTACGCGGGCGTCCACCCATCCCCGGCACGCAACCGGGCGAATGAGCGCGACGCCCATGGCCGGTACGGCCACGGATGGGGATTCGCATGGCCGGCCGACCGGCGCGTCCTGTACAACCGCGCGTCGGCAAGACCCGATGGCCGCCCGTGGAGCGACCGGAAGGCCCTCGTCTGGTGGGACGAGGCGGCAGGAGCGTGGACCGGCCACGACACGCCGGATTTTCCGGCCCGGACTGCGCCCGCCTATGTGCCCGACCGGCACGCATCGGGCGTGGCGAGCATTGCCGGTACGACGCCCTTCATCATGCACGCCGACGGGCTCGCGAGGATCTGGGCGCCAACCGGGCTCAAGGACGGTCCCCTGCCCGCCCATTACGAGCCCCTCGAATCGCCGGCGCGCAACGCGCTCTACCGCCAGCAGGACAACCCGGCCGCCGATCGCCGCAACCGGCCGGACAATCGGTGGGCAGAGTCCCCGGACCCCGACTATCCGCACGTGCTCACGACGTATCGGCTGACCGAGCACCACACGGCCGGCGCGATGTCACGCACGCTCTCGCGGCTGGCCGAGCTTCAGCCGGCGCTCTTCTGCGAGATCTCGCCGGCGCTTGCCACCGAGGTGGGCGTCGCCAATGGCGACCGGGTGGCCATCACGACCGCGCGCGGCAGCATCCGCGCGCGCGCGCTCGTCACGCCGCGCATGTCGCCGCTCGTCGTGGAAGGCCGCACCGTGCATCAGATCGCCATGCCGTGGCATTTCGGACACACCGGACTCGTCACCGGTGACGTGACGAACGATCTCATCGCCATGTCCGAGGAGCCGAACGTGAAGATCATGGAATCGAAGGCCCTGCTCTGCCGAGTCGAGAAAGACAAGTGATGGTGAATCTGGGATCTGGGATCTGGAATCTCAGGGCATCTGGGATCTGGAATCTGACGGCATCTGGGATCTGGGACCTCACGGCATCTGGGATCTGGGGGGTGGGATCTGCACTTGGCGCAGCCGACGACACGCGTCGGCAGATTTCAGATTCGCGATTCCCAGATGCTCTGAGATCCCAGATCCCAGATCCCAGATTCACGGACACGGTTCAGTGACGAAAGGTTTCTTCACCGACGCCACGTTGTGCATCGGCTGCAAGGCCTGCGAGGTGGCCTGCAAGGAATGGAACGGCGTGCCGTCACGCGACTTCGTCTGGACGGGCCGGTCGTACGACAACACGGGCAGCCTGGGTCACTCGACGTACCGACACGTGACGTTCGTCGAGCGCGAGCGTGCCGGTTTGCCCGTGTGGGACTTCTCTTCCGACGTGTGCAAGCACTGCGAGCAGGCCGGCTGTCTCGAAGCCTGTCCCACCGGCTCGATTGTCCGAACGGAGTTCGGTGGCGTGTTCGTCCAGCCGGACGTCTGCAACGGATGTGGTTACTGCGTGGTGTCGTGCCCCTTCGGCGTGATCGACCGCCGGCCCGACGACGGCCGCGCCTTCAAGTGCACGTTCTGCTACGACCGGCAGAAGGCCGGCCTCGCGCCGGCGTGCGCGACGGCCTGCCCGACCGAGTCGATTCAGTACGGCGATCTCGACGAACTGCGCGCGCGCGCCACCGCTCGACAGAAGACGCTCGCCGCGCGCGGCGTCACCGATGCCGTGGTTTACGACGCCGCCCATACGAGCGTGGGAGGCACGCACGCGATCTTCCTCGTCCGCGGCGACCTCGCCGACTACGCCCTGCCCGAACAGCCCGAGTTGCCGTCGACGCGGCTTGCCGCCGGCTGGTGGTCCGCGGCGGTGACGGCAACCGTCATCGTGCTCGTCGTGGCGCTGGCGTTCGCCTGAACGGTTTCCATTCCGCTGTGGCGGCGAGGCACGGGTCGCGATTTGTGGGACACTCGCCGGGAAGCGCAATGGCACAACCCGGGAAGCCCTCCACAGATCGAGACCCGTCCCCCTTCAAGCCACCCGTGTGGACGTGGGAAGTGCCGCTCTACTTCTTCGTCGGCGGCGTTGCGGGACTTGCCGCCGTCATCACCCTGACCGCGTCGCTCACCGGCCAGGCTTCCACCACGGTCTGGGCAAGCCGCATCGTGGCGGCGGCCGGCGCGGCAGTGTCACCGCTGCTCCTCATCTCCGACCTCGGCCGGCCGGCTCGCTTTCTCTACATGCTCCGCGTCTTCAAGACAACGAGCGCGATGTCGGTCGGGGCCTGGACGCTCGTCGTCTTCTCGGGCGCCGTGTTCATCGCCCTCGGGCTCGAAGGCATCGCCACTCCAACGTGGAGCATCCGGGCCGCCTGTACTGACATGCGACATCGTCGCCGCGACAACCGGCCTCGTGCTCGCCACCTACACGGGCGTGCTCCTCGGCGCCACGGCCATCCCGGTCTGGGCCCGTCACCATCGCGTGCTGCCGTTCGATTTCGGCATCTCGTCACTCGGCGCCGCCGCCTCGGCCGTCGAGCTCGTCGGCGGCTTCACGGCCCCGCTCCACCGCGCCGCCCTGGCCGCCGCCGCCATCGAGACCGCGCTCTTTCTTGCCAGCCTGGTCCGGCGCCCTACCGAGCGCGGACCGGAAACCGACAGGCTCATCGTGCTGGCCGCCGGCCTCTCCGGTCCGGTGGCGCTCGTGATGCGCCTGGCAGGATTCGCGCTGATTCCAGCCCGGATTGCGGCGGCTCTCTCCGCCATCGCCGGGTCGCTGCTTCTCCGCTACGGCTGGCTCGCGGCCGGTCGCGCGAGCGAGACGTCTATGAGAAAGTAGGACCAGGAACCACCATGCCATCCCGGTCGACCGGCCGCGCGCGGCGCTCGGTGCGACGGGCGACCGCGGCCGTCTTCGGTCTGGCGGCGCTCGCCGCGTCCACGTCGGCGATCCCGGCGGCGCAGACCCCAGCACCGGTGGTCGACCTGACCGCCGACGGCGTGGCCGCCGCCGCCTCGAAGTACGTCGCCGAGTACCAGAAGCAGTTCGCCTTCGTCGTCGCCAGCGAGATCTACCAGCAGCAGCTCATCGAGGACGGTCTGCCGACGCAGATGCGCCGCATCGAGGGTGAGCTGTTCATGACGTACCTTCCGGCCGACGACGAGTGGATTGCCGTGCACGACGTTGCCACCGTGGACGGCCGGCCTCTCGCCGATCGCGAGGACCTGCAACGCCTGCTGCGGGCCGGCGAGGTGCGCGGCGTCGTCGATCGCATCGCCAACAGGAACGCCGTGTTCAACATCGGCACGATCATCCGCAACTTCAACGAGCCGACGCTGCCGCTGCTTCTCCTGAGGGACAAGCGGCTCGAAAACTCGAGGTTCCGACGCGTCGGCATACGCAACGACGCCGATGCCACGATCGTGACGCTTTCATTCGAGGAGCGGGAACGGCCGACGCTCATCACGAGCGCGACCGGTGGAGCCGTGTTCTCGAAGGGACAGCTCGTCGTGGAGGCCGGCACCGGACGGATCCGCCAGACGACCCTCGAGGTCGAGGACGGACGGGTGAAGGCCAGGCTCGTCACCACGTACGCACCAGAGGAGCGGCTCGGCATGTGGGTGCCCGTCTCGTTCAGCGAGCGCTACGAACGCGATCACCGCGGCGGCAAGCGCGAAGTGGTCACGGGCGAATCCACCTACCGCGATTACAGACGATTCGAAGTCACCGGGCGCATCAAGTAGAGTCCCGGGCCCGGAGGACGCGACCGGAGCCGCTGCCGCACGTCACACGTCGATCCGCACCTCGGACATCGGCTTCTTCGTGATGCGCGGCACCATCGCGCCCTCGGCCGGATAGCCGACCGGCACGAGCAGGTACGGCTTCTCGTTCGCCGGCCGCCCGAGGATCGACGACAGAAACCCCATCGGGCTCGGCGTGTGCGTGAGCGTCGCCAGCCCCGACCAATGTAGAGCCGCGAGCAGCATGCCGCTCGCGATCCCGACCGACTCGGACACGTAGTAGTGCTTCACGCGCCGCTCGGCGCCGTCGGCCGCACGCTCCATCGCATAGTCGATGCGGAACACCACGATCAGCAGCGGCGCAATCTCGAGGAACGGCTTGTGCCAGTCGGTGCCAAGCGGCCGAAGCGCGTCGAGCCACTCGTCCGGCATGCGCCGCTCGTAGCTCTCACGCTCCTCGGCTTCAGCGGCCTCACGAATCTTGCGCTTCACCTCGGCGTCACGGACGACGACGAAGCGCCATGGCTGCATGTTGGCGCCCGACGGCGCCGAGGCAGCAACGGCAATCGCCGCGTCGATGATCGCGTCTGGCACCGGATCGGGCGCAAAGTCACGGACCGTACGACGCGTACACATCGCCGCACGAAACGACTCCGCACGCTCGAGTTGCTGAGCCGTGGTCAGGCGGGTAAACGAGAGCGGGTCGGGTTGATACGGGGAAGTCCGTCGGTCCATGCGCGCCAGAATAGCCGCACGAGGCCCGGCGCACCCAGTGCAACACAACGGCGAGCCGCCGGGCGCGCCAGAGGGAGGGGCCGGCACGCGTGCAGGGGCCCGATTTGACAGGTTGTGAAACGTTTCACATCATATAGGCCGCCGCATCGGGTTCGTCGCCCGCCTGATGCGTCCCCGTCCGTCTGTTTCGGATACCGCCCACGGGTTTGCGGAGGCCGTCGGCCTCTGTTTCGACGTGTGCCAGACGGCTGCTGTTCCTTGTTATAGGCTTAGGGCGCCCTGCAGCCTCTATGAGCCAGATCTTTCCGCGGAGTGCCAACGCGCTCGCCCGCTCCAGTCTCGCCGCTGGCCTGTTCCTCGTACTCTTCCTGGGATGGGTGGTCTTCACCCTGATGCGGTCGTCCTGGGCCACCGGCCAGCAGGAGTTCGTCGAGCAGCCCGTCCAGTTCAGCCACGCCCACCACGTCGGTGGTGTCGGCATCGACTGCCGGTATTGCCATACATCGGTGGAAAACTCGTCTTTTGCAGGGATTCCTCCCACCAAAACCTGCATGAACTGCCACTCGCAGCTCTGGACGAACGCTCCGATATTGGAGCCAGTGCGCGCCAGCTACCGAGATAATGTCAATTTGACATGGATTAGGGTTCACGACCTACCTGACTTCGTTTACTTCAATCACCAGATTCACGTCAGGCAAGGCGTCGGGTGCGCCACGTGCCACGGCCCGGTCGACCAGATGCCGCTCATGTACCAGCAGAACACCCTCCTCATGGAGTGGTGCCTCGAGTGCCACCGCGCGCCGGAGCAGTTCCTGCGCCCACGTGAAGAAGTCTTCAACATGGCCTATGAAACACCTCGCGAGGACCGGCCTGTGACGATTGGCGCTGAGCGGTTCACGAGCCAGCTCGAGCTCGGCACCTTTCTGAAGCGTGAGTACGACGTGTCGAGCACACGGCACCTGACCAGTTGCTCGGTGTGCCACAGGTAACCGGGCGTTTCTGAGCCTTGTGGGAAATCCCGAAATGAATCTCGCTGACATCCGTTCGCGACTCGAAGGCCTCGAGGGCCGGCGCTACTGGCGCAGCCTCGAGGAACTCTCTGACACTCCGGAGTTCCGCGAGTACATCGAGCGCGAGTTCCCGTCGCAGGCATCCGAATTCAACGACCCAGCCGGGCGCCGGCAGTTTCTCAAGTTGATGGGCGCGTCACTCGCGCTTGCCGGCGTGGGCGCCTGCACGCGCCAGCCCTACGAGAAGCTCGTGCCGTACGTGCGCCAGCCCGAGGAAGTCATTCCCGGCCGTCCGCTCTTCTTCGCCACGGCCATGCCGCAGGGCGGGCTGGGCATGCCGCTGCTCGCCGAGAACCACCTCGGCCGGCCCACCAAGCTCGAGGGCAACCCGGAGCACCCGGCCAGCCTTGGCGCCACCGACCTGTTCAGCCAGGCCTCGGTGCTCGGTCTGTACGACCCCGATCGATCGCGAACCGTGACGAGCCTGGGCGACGTCAAGACGTGGAACGCCTTCCTCACGGCGATACAGGGCGCGATGAACGCGAAGCGCACGATCGCCGGCCGCGGCCTTCGCCTGCTGACCGAACCGGTTTCCTCGCCGTCGCTCGTCGATCAGATTCACACACTGCTCACGACGTTCCCCGAGGCCCGGTGGCACCAGTGGGATCCGGTGTACGGCGTGAGCCAGGGCGCGCCGGCCGCGGCGCATGCCCTCTACCACTTCGACAAGGCCGACGTGGTCGTGGCGCTCGATGCGGACTTCCTGGGATTTGGCGCGGGCTCGGTGCGGTACACGAAGGATTTTGCCTCGCGCCGCCGCATCGGCACGCCCGAGGACGCGCTCAATCGCCTGTACGTCGTCGAGCCGGTGCCGACGATCACGGGCGGCAAGGCCGACCATCGCCTCGCGCTCAAGGCACGTGACGTGCACGCGTTTGCCGCGGCGCTGTCGTCGGCGGTGGGCGCCGACGCGGGCGGCTCGGCCGGGGAGCTTCCGGAGGAGGTTCGGTCGCGGTGGATTCCGGCGCTTGCGGCCGATCTGGCGGCTCACCGCGGCGCCTCGGTCGTCGTCGCTGGTGACGGCCAGCCGGCGGCTGTGCACGCGCTCGCGCGCGCGATGAACGAGGCGCTCGGGAACGTCGGTGTCACGGTGTCCTACGGGGCGCCCGTTACGGCCTCGCCGGCCGACGGCGCCGCCTCGCTCGCCGAGCTCGTCACCGACATGCAGGCCGGCGACGTCGACCTGCTCGTGATGATCGGCGTCAACCCGGTATTCACGGCGCCGGCCGATCTCGACTTCGCCGCGGCGCTCGGGAGCGTGGCCATTCGCGTCCACATGGGCCTGTATCAGGACGAGACGGCCGAGCTCTGCCACTGGCACGTGCCGGAAGCGCACTATCTCGAATCGTGGGGTGACGTGCGCGCGTTCGACGGCACCGTGTCGCTCGTGCAGCCGCTCGTCTCGCCGCTCTACGACGGGCGCACGCCGATCGAGCTTCTCGCGGCGATGAACGGGCAGGCGGGCCTGCCGGCCGCCGACCTGGTGAAGCAGTTCTGGCAGCGGGCCTTCGAGACGCAGTTGCCCGTGAGCGGCACGCGGACCACGTCGTCCGGCGCGCCGCTCCCCACATTCGACGCGTTCTGGCGCCAGGCGCTGCACGACGGTTTTCTCTCCGGCACGTCGACCCTCGCTGGCGTGGCCCCGGCCACCCCGGCGGCGGCTCAGCCGGCAGCCGCCCCGGCGGCCATGTCGGGCATGGAGATCGTGTTCCGGCCCGATTCGAACGTCCTCGACGGCCGGTTCATCAACAACGGCTGGCTGCAGGAACTGCCGAAGACGTTGTCGAAGGTCACCTGGGACAACATCGCCTATGTGAGCTTCAACACGGCGCAGCAGCTGGGCGTGACGACCGGTGACGTCATCGAGGTCGCGCACGCCGGGCGCTCGGTGCAGATACCGGCCTGGGTGATGCCCGGCACGGCCGACGACACGGTGGTCGTGCACTTCGGCTACGGACGCCGGCGTACGGGCCGGGTCGGCACCGGGCTCGGCGTCGACACGTTCGGTCTGCGCACGTCGACGGCGCCCTGGTTCGACGGCGGCGCCACGGTGACGCCCACGGGCACGCGCTACGAGCTGGCCTCCACGCAGAATCACTTCCAGATGGAAGGCCGGCATCCGGTTCGCGTGGTCGACGCCGAGGAGTACCGCGCCAATCCTCACGTGGTCGAAGAGCTCGGCCCTCACGTGCCGGGCCCGGAGATGTCGCTCTATCCTCCGATTGCCTACGACGGCAACAAGTGGGGCATGGCGATCGATCTGAACGCCTGCACCGGGTGCGGTGTGTGTGTGGCGGCGTGCGTCGCGGAAAACAACATCCCGGTGGTCGGCAAGGACCAGGTGGCACGCAGCCGCGAGATGCATTGGCTGCGCGTGGACACGTACTTCGAGGGCGACCCGGCCGCCCCCGAAGGCACCTACCACCAGCCCGTGCCGTGCCAGCAGTGCGAGAACGCGCCCTGCGAGGTGGTCTGCCCGGTGGCGGCCACGGTTCACAGCGACGAAGGCCTGAACGACATGGTCTACAACCGCTGCGTCGGCACGCGCTACTGCTCGAACAACTGCCCGTACAAGGTGCGGCGGTTCAACTTCCTGCTCTATTCCGACTTCACGACGCCGGAGATGATGGCCCAGCGCAATCCGGACGTGACGGTTCGCAGCCGCGGCGTGATGGAAAAGTGCACGTATTGCGTCCAGCGCATCAACCACGCGCGCATCGACGCCAAGACCGAGGGGCGCGAGATCGCCGACGGCGAGATCAAGACCGCCTGCCAGCAGGCGTGTCCGGCCGAGGCGATCGTCTTCGGCGACCTCAACAAGCCTGAGAGCCAGGTCGTCAAGCTCAAGGCGCAGGACCGCAACTACGGCCTGCTCGAAGATCTGGGCACGCGCCCGCGCACGACCTACCTGGCGGTCGTGCGCAACCCGAACCCGGCACTGGACTGAGGGAACGGGTCTCGCCCGCCCGGGCACGAGCCGGGCGGCGGAATTCTGGAGGAGCCGGTGCGAGCCGGGCGGGCGGACGGGCCCGCGCCTCCAGTGGAGAACGGAGAAGCTGTTCGTGGGTGTTTCACAGTATCCGCAGGGCGACTTCAGAGCGCCGACGCCGGTCATCGGCCCGGGCCACAG
The DNA here is from genome assembly GCA_963752045.1 of uncultured Acidobacteriota bacterium. Lineage (GTDB taxonomy): Bacteria > Acidobacteriota > Vicinamibacteria > Vicinamibacterales > SCN-69-37 > DATKDF01. Next base: position 268,890 of record CAVVWN010000014.1, read on the forward strand.
CTATCGGAGTATCACCGACAAGCTCGCCGCGGTGGTGCTCACGAGGAACACGCCGCTCGCCTGGTTCGGCATCGTGTTCGTGGGCTTCTCGCTGCTCATGGGCCTGATGGTGTCGATCACCTACCTGCTCTTCGTGGGCACCGGCATCTGGGGCAACAACATCCCGGTCGGCTGGGCCTTCCCCATCATCAACTTCGTCTGGTGGATCGGCATTGGACACGCCGGCACGCTGATTTCCGCCATTCTCCTGCTCTTCAAGCAGGACTGGCGGACGTCGATCAACCGGTTCGCCGAAGCGATGACGCTCTTTGCCGTCGCCTGCGCCGCCATCTTCCCGCTCATCCATACCGGCCGGCCGTGGCTGGCCGCCTACTGGCTGTTCCCGTACCCGAACACGATGACGCTCTGGCCGAACTTCCGCAGCCCGCTCATCTGGGACGTCTTCGCGGTCTCCACCTACGGGTCGGTCTCGCTGCTGTTCTGGTTCATCGGGCTGATTCCCGACATGGCCACCTTCCGCGACAAGGCCGAGAACCCCGTGCTCAAGAAGGTGTACGGCATGCTCGCGCTCGGCTGGCGCGGGTCGGCCCGTCACTGGTACCGCTACGAGCACGCGTACCTGCTGCTTGCGGGCCTCTCGACGCCGCTCGTCCTCTCGGTGCACACGGTCGTGAGCTTCGACTTCTCGGTGTCGGTGCTGCCCGGCTGGCACGCCACGATCTTCCCGCCGTACTTCGTCGCCGGCGCCATCTACGCCGGGTTCGCCATGGTGCTCACCCTGGCGATTCCGCTGCGCGCGATGTTCCACCTGCACGACTTCATCACCATGCGGCACATCGAGAACATGGCGAAGGTCATGCTCGTCACCGGCATGATCGTCGTCTACGGCTACGCGTGCGAAGCGTTCTTCGGCTGGTACAGCGGGAACGAGTACGAACGGTTCATGCTCATCAACCGCATGCTCTCGGGCCCCTATGCGTGGACGTACTGGGCGCTGCTGCTCTGCAACTTCCTCGTGCCGCAGCTGATGTGGTCGAAGAAGATGCGCAGGAACCTGGGCGCCGTCTTCCTCGTGGCGATGTTCGTCAACGTCGGCATGTGGCTCGAACGGTTCGTCATCATCGTCACGAGCCTGCACAGGGACTTTCTGCCCTCGTCCTGGGACATGTACTACCCGACGGTGTGGGACTTCATGACGTTCTTCGGCACGATTGGACTCTTCCTGACGCTGATGTTCGTCTTCGTGCGCGTGCTGCCGCTCATCTCGGTGTTCGAGATGCGCACGCTGCTGCCTGAGGCGGACCCGCGGTCGTCGAAGGAAGGAGGGTCGCACTGATGGCCCATGCGTCTGCACCCGCCGCGCCCGTCTACGGGCTGATGGCCGAGTTCGACTCGGCCCGGGATCTGCTGCGCGCCGCGAACCGGTTGCGCGAAGCCGGCTACACGAAGACCGACGCCTACAGCCCGTTCCCGATTCACGGCCTGGCCGAAGCCCTCGGTTTCAAGGACCGGCGAATCTCGAAGTTCGTCCTGGCAGGCGGCATCACCGGTGCGCTCGCCGGCTACGGCCTCGAGTACTGGACGAGCGTCGTCGCCTATCCGCTCAACATCGGCGGCCGGCCGCTCCACTCCTGGGTGTCGTTCATCCCGCCGGCCTTCGAAACGACGATCCTCTTTGCCGCCTTCACCGCCGGCATCACGATGATCGCGCTCAACGGCCTGCCGCAGCCGTATCACCCCGTGTTCAACGCGCCGCGTTTCGCGCACGCGAGCCAGGATGCCTTCTTTCTGGCCGTCGAGGCGACCGACCCGAAGTTCGACGAGCAGGCGACGCGCACGTTCCTTCAGAGTCTCAATCCGCGCGAGGTGGTGGCAGTTGAGAACTAGACACGGCTTACCGCTCACGGTGCTGCTGACCGTGACCATCGCGGCCACCGGCTGCCGGCAGGACATGCACGACGCGCCGAGGTTCGACCCGCTCGAGGCGACGACGCTCTTCCATACGAACGCGTCGGCGCAGCCCATCATCGACGGGACCGTCGCGCGCGGCCAGCTCAATGCCGACGCGCTCCTGCACACCGGCAAGCTCGACGGCCGCGACTCGACGGTGTTCCCGTTCGCCATCACGCGCGCCGACCTCGATCGCGGCCAGGAGCGCTACGACATTTTCTGCGCGCCGTGTCACGGCCGAACCGGCGACGGCAATGGCATGGTCGTCAAGCGCGGGTACCGTCAGGCGGCCTCGTACCACATGGACCGCCTGCGGACGATTCCGGTCGGCTATCTCTTCGACGTGGTGACCAACGGCTTCGGCGTGATGCCCGACTACCGGTCGCAGATCCCGGTCGAAGACCGCTGGCGGATCGTGGCCTACGTCCGGGCCCTGCAGCTCAGCCACAACGCCACGGCCGCCGATGTGCCGGCCGGAGAGATGGACCGCCTTCGGAGCGGCGCGCCGGCACCGGCAGCGGCCGGGGACGGGCGCGGAGAAAGCGGAGGTCAGCAGTAAATGGCCGCAGAAACGCACACGGCGCTCGACGAAGCGACGCTCACCTCGCGCCCGAGCGCGGAGATCGCGGCGATGAGCTCGCGATTCATGACGTTCGGCGGCATCGGCCTCGTCGGGCTCGCCGCCGGGTTCTTTGTCGCGCGCGACACGTTCTGGCAGTCGTACCTCATCGCCTTCATCTTCTGGATCAACATCACGCTCGGCGCGCTCGCCGTGCTGATGGTGCAGCACCTGTCGGGCGGCAAGTGGGGCCTCGTGGCCCGGCGCATCCTCGAGGCCGCCACGCGCACCCTGCCCGTGATGGCCGTCCTCTTCATCCCGATCGCGCTCAACCTCGAAGAACTCTACCTGTGGGCGCGCCCGGAGGCGGCCGCCGACGAGCTCATTCAGACCAAGGCGTCGTACCTGAATCCCTCGTTCTTCTACCTGCGCGCGGTCCTCTACTTCGTCATCTGGGGCGCGCTGATCTTCCTGCTCAACAAGTGGTCGCGCGAGCAGGACGAGCAGCCCGCGCAACTGCCGGGCCCCGCCGACCGGCGGTTCCGCGTGCTCTCGGGCGGGGGCCTCGTGCTCTACGTGCTGACGATCACGTTCATGAGCGTCGACTGGGTCATGTCGCTCGACCCGCACTGGTACTCGACGATCTTCGGCATCCTGACCATCGGCGGGCAGGGACTGGCGACGATGGCGTTCTCGATCCTGGTGCTGGCCCGGCTCTCCCGCTCGAAGCCCATGGCGCAGGTGGCCGACGCCGACGCGTTCCACGACCTCGGCAAGCTGATGTTTGCCTTCGTCATGCTCTGGGCGTACTTCAGCGTGTCGCAGTTGCTCATCATCTGGTCGGCCAACCTGCCCGAGGAGGTTCCGTTCTACCTCGAACGGCTTCACGGCGCGTGGTTTCCGGTGAGCGTGCTCGTGCTCCTCGGACAGTTCGTGCTGCCGTTCCTGCTGCTCCTGTCGCAGAACTTCAAGCGCAACCCGCGCACGGTGGCCCGTATCGCGTTCTGGATCCTGCTCATGCGCGTGGTCGATATCGCCTGGATGATCGGCCCGGTTTTCCGGCACGAAGGCTCGGGCCTGCACTGGCTCGATTTTGCCGCCGTGCTCGGCATGGGCGCGGTCTGGTCGTTCTTCTTCTTCCGGAACCTCGGCAGTCGCGCCGTGGTGCCGGCTCGTGACCCGTATCTGAAGGAAGCACTGGCTCATGGCGGACACTAAACACCACGCCGGCCACGCGGGGACGCAGGGCCCCGTCGAGGGCGACGGCATCCACTACGCCGGCATCGGATGGTTCGTCGTCATCCTCACGGCAACCACCGTCTTCTGCATGGTGCTCGTGTGGGGCGTGTTTCGCCTGATGGACTCGAACGCCACGGCCCGTGACGCCACCCGGTCCGCCGTCGGCGGCACGGCCACCACCAGCCGCATCGTCGACGGTCGAATCGCCGTCGTGCCGGACGACACACCCGGCGCCGCCACCCGCCGGCTCGAATCCGGCCGGCCCGGCCCCGACATGCTCGTCGTGGAGCCGACCGTGCTGAAGGCCTATCAGGCGACCGAGGAGACGACGCTCACGACCTACGGATGGGTGGACCAGAACGCCGGCACGGTGCGAATCCCGATCGACCGGGCGAAGGACCTGCTGCTCGAACGCGGCCTCCCGGTGCGAGACCGTTGAGATCCTGGAGAAGGAGAACCGTGGAGAGATTTGAGGGCATGGAGTTGATCAGGGGAAGCAGGAGAACCGGCGTGCTGAGGGCTTTTCCGATTGGCCGCAGAAGGTCTGCCCTGCCCTCGGCAACGGTCCATGGGAGAACCTCCACTTTCTCTACGTCCTCCATGGTGTTCCCGGGGAGAACCTCCACTCCCTCCACGCCCTCCATGGTGCGGCCCGGGAAGACCTCCAACTTCTCCATCCTCTCCATGCCCTCCATGGTGTTCCTAGTCTCCATCCTCTCCATGTTCTCCACGGTGGCGTCGGCGCAACCGAGCGGCCCCATGTCCGTGCCGCCTCCCGGCATCGCGGCGAGCGAGCAGATTCCGATTCTGCGCGAAGTGGGCATCGACCAGAAGCTCGACGAGCAGGTGCCGCTCGACCTGGAGTTCTCCGACGAGGAAGGCCGCACGGTCCGGCTGGGCGACTTCTTCGGGAAGCGGCCGGTCGTGCTCGCGCTCGTCTACTACGAGTGCCCGATGCTCTGCACCCAGGTGCTCAACGGCCTGGTGGGGTCGCTCGAAGCGCTGAGCTTCAACCCGGGCGACGAGTTCGAGGTGGTCGTGGTCAGCTTCGATCCGGGCGAGACGCCGGCGCTGGCGGCCGACAAGCGGAAGACGTACCTGCGCCGCTACAGCCGTCCGGGCCACGAGGCCGGGTGGCACTTTCTCACCGGCCGCGAGGCCTCGATCAAGGCGCTCACCGACGCGGTCGGGTTCCGGTACGCCTACGACGCCGAGATCGACCAGTACGCGCACCCGGCGTCGATGACGGTGCTCACCGCCGACGGCCGTGTGTCGAAGTATCTCTACGGCATCGAGTTCGCGCCACGCGACCTGCGGCTCGCGCTCGTCGAAGCATCCGAGGGACGCATCGGCACGGCGGTCGATCAGGCGCTGCTCTTCTGCTACCACTACGACCCGGAAACCGGCAAGTACGGTCTGGTCGTGATGAACCTGGTTCGTACGGGCGGCGTGCTGACGCTCGTCGGGCTGGGGGCTTTCATCCTGCTGACCCTGCGGCGCGAGCGGCGGGACCATCAACACGCAAACGGGTAATCACGCGAATGTCACTCCCCTTTCCTCTCTTTCCGCCGAGCGCCTCGACCGTCGCGTCCGAGATGGACGCGTTGTACTTCTTCATCCTCGCGGTGTGCACGTTCTTCGCGGTGCTCGTCACGCTGCTGGTCGTCTTCTTCACGCTGCGCTACAAGCGGAAGGCTCCCGACGAGGTTGGCGCGGACATTCACGGCTCGCTCATCCTCGAGCTGACGTGGACGTTCATCCCGTTCGTGCTCGCGATGGTCATGTTCGGCTGGGGCGCGAAGGTCTTCTTCGATCTGGCACGGCCGCCGCGTGACGCGATGGAGATCTTCGTCGTCGGCAAGCAGTGGATGTGGAAGGTGCAGCATCCGGACGGCACCCGCGAGATCAACCAGTTGCACGTGCCCATCGGCCGGCCGGTGCGCATCACGCTCGGGTCCGAGGACGTGATCCACGACTTCTCGCTGCCGGCCTTCCGCGTGAAGATGGACGCCGTGCCCGGCAAGCTCACGACGCTGTGGTTCGAGGCGACGAAGGTGGGCACCTACCACATCTTCTGCGCCGAGTACTGCGGCACGAAGCACTCCGGGATGATCGGCGAGGTCATCGCCATGCAGCCGCACGACTACGAGGCATGGCTCGCCGGGGGACGCACGACCGGCACGCCGGTCCAGAACGGCGAACGGCTGTTCGCCGACCTGGCCTGCATCACCTGCCACAAGACCGATTCGACCGGCCGCGGCCCGTCGCTCGTCGGTGTCTTCGGGAGCGCCGTCGAGCTGACCGACGGACGCACGGTCGTCGCCGACGAGAACTACCTCCGCGAGTCGATCATGAGTTCACAGGCCAAGGTCGTGAGGGGCTACCAGCCCATCATGCCGGCCTTCCAGGGGATGGTGAGCGAGGAGAACATCCTGCAGCTCATCGCCTACATCAAGACGCTCAAGCCCGAAGCGCCGGCCGGCGGCGGGCAGCAGTAGGCGCGGGTACCAACTATGGCTAACGCTCACGAACGTCACAGCTATCTCGACGAACCGCACGGCCTGGCGGCCTGGCTCTTCACGAAGGACCACAAGCGGATCGCGATGCTCTACCTCATCTCGATCACGATCTTCTTCGCGATTGGCGGCCTGTTCGCGCTTGGCATCCGGCTCGAGCTGATGACGCCGCGCGGCGACTTCGTCACGCCGGACACGTACAACAAGCTCTTCACGCTGCACGGCGTGATCATGATTTTCTTCTTCCTGATCCCGTCGGTGCCGGCGACGCTCGGCAACTTCCTGATTCCGATCATGTGCGGCACGAAGGACCTGGCCTTCCCGCGCATCAACCTGCTGAGCTGGTACCTCTACGTGATCGGCGGGACGCTCGGCATTGCCGTCGTCGCGATGGGCGGGCTCGACACCGGCTGGACGTTCTACACGCCCTACAGCACGGCGGCCTCGACGACCAACGTGACCCTGGCCGGCATGGCCGCGTTCATCGCCGGATTCTCCTCGATTCTGACCGGCTTCAACTTCATCGTCACGGTCCACCGGATGCGGGCGCCGGGGCTCACCTGGTTCCGGCTGCCGCTCTTCGTCTGGGCGCACTACGCCACGAGCCTCGTCATGATTCTGGGCACGCCGGTGGTCGCCATCACGCTCGTGCTGATGATGGCCGAGCGGTCGCTCGGCCTCGGCATCTTCGATCCGCGGCTCGGCGGCGACCCGGTGCTGTTCCAGCACCTGTTCTGGTTCTACTCGCATCCGGCGGTCTACATCATGATCCTGCCCGCCATGGGCGTCATCAGCGAGATGGTGGCGGCCGTGTCGCGCAAGCAGATCTTCGGCTACGGCTTCGTGGCCTTCTCGAGCCTCGCCATCGCGATCCTCGGCTTCCTCGTCTGGGGCCACCACCTGTTCGTGAGCAGCCAGTCGATCTACGCCGGCCTCGTGTTCTCCATCATCACGATGCTCGTCGCGGTGCCCTCGGCCGTGAAGACGTTCAACTGGACCGCCACGATGTACAAGGGATCGCTCACCTGGGAGTCGCCCACCTACTGGGTGATCGGCTTCATGGGCCTGTTCCTCATCGGCGGCCTGACCGGCCTCTTCCTGGCCACGATGGGCCTCGACATCCACCTCACCGACACCTACTTCGTGGTGGCGCACTTCCACTACATCATGGTGGGCGGAGCCATCATGGGCTTCCTGGGCGGCCTGAACTTCTGGTGGCCGAAGATGACCGGCAGGCTCTACAGCGAGCCGATGTCGAAAGCCGCGGCCATCCTCGTGTTCGTGGGCTTCAATCTCACGTTCTTCCCGCAGTTCGTGCTCGGCTACATGGGCATGCCGCGTCGGTACTACTCGTACCCGGACGAATGGCAGGTACTCAACGTCCTTTCGACGGGCGGCGCGATGGTGCTCGGCATGGGCTACACGCTGACGTTCGCCTACCTGGTCTACTCGCTCCTCAAGGGCGCCCAGGCTCCCGCCAACCCGTGGGGCGCCAAGGGACTCGAGTGGGAGGACGCGCTGTCGCCGCCCACCACGTTCAATTTCGACAAGGAGATCATCGTGACGGAGCCGGCCTACGACTACCGGCCGGGCTCGATGCGGCCCGGACCGGAGGTGACCGTTGGCTAACCACACGGCCACGACCGGCGCCGGTGCCGACGCGCACCACCCGCGCCTGCAGCATCACTTCCACAGCATGGACCAGCAGCTCGAGGCGTCCATCCTCGGGATGTGGATCTTCCTCGTCACGGAAGTCATGTTCTTCGGCGGTCTCTTCCTCGCCTACATCGTGTACCGCACGATGTACCCGGAGGCGTGGATTGCCGGCAGCAACCACCTGAACGTGCCGCTCGGCGCGCTCAACACGGGCGTGCTCATCTGCAGCTCGCTCACCATGGCGCTGGCGGTGCGGGCGGCCCAGGTCGGCTCCCGGCGCGGCCAGGTCGTGAACCTCGTGCTGACGATGATCCTGGGATCGACGTTCTTGGTGGTGAAGTACTTCGAGTACGCCGAGAAGTTCGAGCATCACCTCGTGCCGGGGCCATACTTCGACATGACGCTGCCCGGCGCGGCCCAGCAGCAGATCTTCTTCGCGCTGTACTTCATCATGACGGGCATCCACGCCGCCCACATGGTGGTTGGCGTCGGCCTGATGGCGGTGATTCTGGTCATGGCGGCCCGGGGCCGGTTCGGCCCCGACTACTACGGCCCGGTCGAAGTGTCCGGTCTCTACTGGCACTTCGTGGACATCGTCTGGATCTTCCTGTTCCCGCTGCTCTACCTGCTGGGATACCACTTCGGTCACTGAGGTCAGAGGCGTCCATGTCTTCGTCACACCCCGTCACGCCCGTCGGCACCTACGTTGCGGTCTTCGTGGCCCTGCTCATCGGCACGGCCGTCACGGTCCAGGTGGCCTACTACGACTTCGGGTTCTTCAACGTCATCATCGCGCTCAGCATCGCGGTCGCCAAAGCCTCGCTCGTCGTCTGGTACTTCATGGGCGTGCGCTACAACACGCCGCTCACGAAAGTCGTGGTGGTCGCCGGGTTCTTCTGGCTGTTCATCATGTTCGGCCTGGGCATGAGCGACTACCTCACGCGCGACTGGATCATGGTGCCGGGGCGCTAGCGCCCTATCCCCGCCGCCTGTGCCCGGCCGGCCGCGCGCCGGCCGTGGCCTGCTCACCGGCCTGGCGCCACCATTCACCGATTCCCCGGATCCGGCCTGGTCCTTCGCCCGTCAGAGTCAACTGAATATACTGACTGGATACCCGGTCAGGGGACCGGGCCCTCCGTCAGGAATCTGTTACATGACCGAGCTCAGGGACGAACTCGCGGCGCTCAAGATCGACCACGGGCCGGACCGCCGTCGTCCGCGCTGGCTTGGTTGGGTGCTGGCGCTTCTCGTCCTCGGCGCGGCCGGTGCGGGTGGCTACTCCTGGCTGACGCGCCCCCGCCCCGTAGAAGTTCAAGCCGCTACCGTCACCGAGCGGGCCGCCGGCACGCAGGCCGCGGTGCTCAATGCCTCGGGCTACGTGACCGCGCGTCGCCGGGCCACGGTGTCGTCGAAGATCACGGGCAAGGTCGTCGAGGTCAACGTCGAGGAGGGCATGGCGCGTTCGTGAAGGCCAGGTGCTGGCCCGGCTCGACGACTCGGTCATCCGCGCGTCGTTCGAGCTGGCCAAGGCCCAGGTGGAGGCCAGCAGGCGGGCCGTCACGGAGAACGAGGTCCGGCTCAGGGAAGCCAGGCTCACGCTCGACCGGCGATTGCAGCTTCTGCGGGACCGCGTGGTCACGCAGGCCGACGTCGACCAGGCCCAGGCCGAAGTGGATTCCATCGAAGCCCGCATCTTCGCGCTCCGGCAGCAGGTCACGGTGGCCGAGCAGCAGGTGGCCGTCACCGAGACCAACCTGGCGGACACGGTCATTCGCGCGCCCTTCAGCGGCGTGGCGATTTCCAAGGACGCGCAACCCGGCGAGATGGTCTCGCCCGTCTCGGCAGGCGGCGGCTTCACGCGGACCGGCATCTGCACGATCGTGGACATGTCGTCGCTCGAAATCGAAGTCGACGTGAGCGAGAGCTACATCAACCGCGTGACCGACGACCAGGGTGTCACCGCGGTGCTCGACGCCTATCCCGACTGGCAGATTCCCGCGCGCGTCATTACAACCGTGCCGGCGGCGGATCGCCAGAAGGCGACGGTGCTCGTGCGGATCGCCTTCAACGAGCTCGACCCCAGGATCCTCCCCGACATGGGTGTCAAGGTCACGTTTCTCCGCAGCGCCGACGAGAGTCCGGTTCCCGCCGCCAGGCCGGTGGCCCTCGTGCCGAAGGCATCGATTCAGGTCGACGGCGACCGCTCGTACGTCTTCGTGCTGAAAGCCGGCGACCTCGTCGAGCGCCGGGCGGTGACGACGGGCGGCACCGATGCGGATCGGATCGAAGTGATCGCCGGCCTCACGGCCGGCGAGCGCGTGGTCGTCTCGCCGCCGGCCGACCTGGCCGACGGGGCGACCGTGGTGGTCAGATGAAGACGGGTACGACAGGTACGACGGGTACGACGGGTACGACAGGTACCCGGTGGGCACTGGCGGTGGCCCGCATTTCTTCAATGCTGGCAGGCGCCAGAGCGTTCCGAGTACCTGTCGTACCCGTCGTACCCGTCGTACCCGTCGTACCTGTCGCAACCTGTCGTACCCGTCGTACCGTCGTACCCGTCGTACCTGTCGCAACCTGTCGTACCCGTCGCAACCTGTCGTACCCGTCGCAACCCGTCGTACCTGTCGCAACCTGTCGCAACCCGTCGTACCTGTCGCAACCCGTCGCAACCCGTCGCAACCTGTCGCAACCCGAAAGAGGTTCCCCTGAATGTCCGCGTCTCCCCTCGTGTCCATTCGCAACGTCCACAAGCACTTCACGCGCGGCAGCGAGCGTATCGACGTGTTGCAGGGAGCCACGCTCGACATTCCGTCAGGTGACTTCCTCGCACTGATGGGGCCGTCCGGCTCCGGCAAGACCACGCTGCTCAACCTGATCGGCGGCCTCGACACGCCCACCGCCGGCTCGATCGACGTTGCCGGCGAGCAAATCAGCAGCATGGGCGGCGGTGCGCTCTCGAGATGGCGGTCGCGGAACATCGGATTCGTCTTCCAGCTCTACAATCTGCTTCCCGTGCTCACGGCCGAGCGGAACGTCGAGCTGCCGCTGCTCCTGACGAAGCTCTCGAAGGCCGAGCGTCGCAAGCGCGTGGCCATCGCGCTCAAAGTCGTCGGACTGGCCGACCGCGCCCGTCACTACCCGCGCCAGCTCTCCGGCGGCCAGGAGCAGCGCGTGGGCATCGCGCGCGCCATCGTGACCGACCCGACGCTGCTCCTCTGCGACGAGCCGACGGGCGACCTCGACCGGAAGGCCGGCGACGAGATCCTGGAGCTGCTCGCCACGCTCAACCGGGATCACGGCAAGACCATCGTCATGGTCACGCACGACCCGCACGCGGCCGAACGCGCGAGGCGCACGCTTCATCTCGACAAGGGCGTGCTGCAGGAGACGGCTGCATGAAGTACCTCTCCCTCATCTGGAAGAACATCTGGCGGAGGCCCTTCCGCACGACGGTCACCCTGCTCGTCATCGTGGTGTCGTTCGTGCTCTTCGGCGGCCTGATGACCGTGCGCGCCGCGTTCTCGCTCGGCGTGGAGCTTCTCGGTCAGGACCGGCTGATTGTCATTCACAAGGTGAGCCTCATCCAACCGCTCCCCGTGTCGTACCAGAGCCGGCTCGCGACCACCGAAGGCGTGGAGGTGGTGACACACAACACGTGGTTCGGAGGCGTCTACCGGGACCCGTCGAACTTCTTTGCGCAGATTGCCGTGGAGCCCGAGGCGTACATGGGGATGTATCCCGAGTTCGTCCTGCCGGCCGACCAGATGCAGGCCTGGCTCGGCGACCGGCAGGGCGCCGTCGCCGGACGCGACCTGGCGGACCGCTTCGGGTGGAAGGTGGGCGACCGCATTCCGATCCAGGGCACGATCTGGCGGCCGAAGAGCGGTGCGGGTGATACGTGGGAGTTCAACCTGGTGGGCATCTACGACGCCGAGCCCGGGGTGGACAAGACCCAGTTCTTCTTTCGCTACGACTACCTCGACGAGAACCGCCAGTTCGGCCAGGGACTGGTCGGCTGGTACGTGGTCAAGGTCGCCGAGCCTTCCCGCTCGGGCGAGCTCGCGGCGAAGTTCGACGACATGTTCGCCAACTCGTCGGCCGAGACCGAGACGACGACGGAGAAGGGGTTCATCGAGGCCTTCGCGAAGCAGATCGGCGACATCGGCTCCATCATGGTCGCCATTCTCGTGATCGTGCTGTTCGGCATGCTGATGGTCGTCACGGTCGTGATGACCTATTCCATCCGGGAACGCACGAGCGAGCTGGCGGTACTCAAGACGCTGGGCTTCACGAACACCGCCGTGCTGCTCCTGGTCCTCGTCGAGTCGGTTTCCGTCGTCGTCATCGGCGGGTCGGTCGGGCTCGGCCTGGCCTGGCTCTTCGTCCAGAACGGCGACCCGACCAACGGCATGCTGCCGACATGGGTGCTGCGGGATCGCGATCTCGTGCTCGGCGTGGCGCTGATGTTCGCGCTCGGCATCGTGGCCGGAGCCATGCCGGCCGTCTCGGCGATGCGCCTGCGGATTACCGACGCGCTGAGGAGAGCCTGACGTGAAACAGATACTCGCGATCACGCTCATGAACCTGCGCACGATCCCTCAGCGGATCGGCTCGTCGGCCGTGGCCATCGTCGGCATCGCGGGCGTCGTCGTCGTGCTCGTGGCCGTCCTGTCGATTGCCGAGGGGTTCCAGGCCGTCATGCAGGGCACGGGCGACCCCAGCCGGGCGCTCATCATGCGGAGCGGCGCGGACAGCGAAATGACGAGCGGCCTCGCCGGCCCGGAGGTCGACATCATCAAGCAGGCGCCGGGCATCGTTCGCACCGGGTCCGACCTTCAGGCGACGGCCGAGCTCTACGTGATCATCGACCTGCCGAAGCGCTCGACGGGCACCGATGCCAACGTGCCGATGCGGGGCATCGAGCCGGCTGCCACGTCGGTGAGAAGCGAGTTCTCCATCGTCGAAGGCCGCATGTTCGAGTTCGGCACCAACGAGGTGATTGCCGGCCGTGGCGCCGCCGGGCAGTTCGCCGGGCTCGACGTGGGCAACGAGATCCGGCTGGGCCAGGCCACGTGGCGTGTCGTCGGCATCTTCGAGACGGACCGATCCGTTTCGGAAACCGAGGTGTGGACCGACGCCCGGACGCTGCAGGGCGCGTACCGGCGCGGCAACTCCTTCCAGTCCGTCCTGATTCAACTCGCCGCGCCGGAGGCCTTCGGCGAGTTCCGCGACTGGCTCACGGCCAATCCGCAGTTGAACGTCCAGGTCCAGCGGGAGAACGAGTACTACGCGGCCCAGTCACGGGCCCTCATCACGCTCGTCCGGGTGGTCGGGTTCAGCATCGCCGGGCTGATGAGCCTCGGGGCCATCTTCGGCGCGGTGCTCACGATGTACACGGCGGTGGCCTCCCGCGCCCGCGAGATCGCGACACTGAGAGCCCTCGGATTCAATTCGCTCGCGGTCATCTCATCCGTGCTGGCCGAATCGCTCGCCCTCGCGGCATGTGGTGGCATCGTCGGCGGGCTTGCGGCCTACCTCGCCTTCAACGGATACCAGACGTCGACCATCAACTTCCAGACGTTCAGCCAGGTGGCATTTGCGTTCCAGGTGACCGGCAGCCTGCTGCTACTCGGCCTCGTCGCCGCGCTCTTCATGGGCTTCTTTGGCGGATTGCTCCCGGCGATCAGGGCGGCACGGCTGCCGATCGTGACGGCGCTCAGGGAGTTATAGGAAGTCAAGAGCGCTTGGGGTGCTGGGAGTGAAAAGCGCTTGGGGTGCTGGGGGTCAAGGGCGCTTGGGGTGCTGGGAGTGAAAAGCGCTTGGGGTGCTGGGAGTGAAGGGCGCTTGGGGTGCTGGGAGTCAAAAGCGCTTGGGGTGCTGGGAGTGAAGGGCGCTTGGGGTGCTGGGAGTGAAAAGCGCTTGAAGTGCTGGGCGTGACGTGCGCTTGAGGTGCTTTGTCACCGGGGTCCGATGGCGATCACGCTCTTGTCGGTCCTGAAGTAGAGGACGCCTTCGGAGATGGCCGGTGTGGCCATGCCGATCTCGCCGATCCGGTTCTTCGCCAGCAGCTCGAACTCGCGGCCGGCCTTCACGACGAACACGTCGCCGTCTTCACTCGTGAAGTACACCTTGCCGTCGGCCGCCACGAGCGATGCGGTGAAGCCGGTCGTGCCGTCGCCGAGGCGCTGCTGATAGACCTCGGTGCCTGTCGAGGCCTCGAACACCTTGAACACACCGTTGTTGCGTGAGACGTAGAGCAGGCCCTGATACAGCACGGGCGTGATCATGTAGGCGCCGTCGCGCGCCACGCTCCAGGCCACGTGGTCGTTCGTGCGGTCGCCGGCCGGGAGTGAAATGTCGCCGGCGGCGGTTTCGCGGATCGCGTAGACCGGCGCACCGCGCCCGTGCGCGTTCGTGATGAAGACAAGGCCGGAATCGACCACCGGGCGAGGCACCGGAATGTCGCCCCCGCCTCTCCCTTCGCCGTTCAGCTTCCAGACTTCCCTGCCGGTCTCGAAGTCGTAGGCGCCCGTGTGGCGCCATCCGTTGACGAGCACCTGCGTGCGCCCGCCCACCACGTGGATGGTCGGCGTGCTCCAGGTTGGCACGTCGCTGCGCGGTGTACGCCAGCGCTCGCGACCGGTCGCCACGTCGAAGGCGGCAATGAACGAGCCCTTCTGCACGTCGGCCTGTATGACGAGCACGCCCTCGTGTATCACGGGCGAGCTGGCAAACTCCCACTGCGCGTCGGGCGCCACGTAGTAGCCCGAGTCGAGCACGCCAAGGTCCTTCTTCCAGATCTGGTTGCCCTGCATGTCGAACGCGAACAGGCCCTCGGAACCCAGCATGGCAATCAGATGCTCTCCGTCGGTGGCGAGCGTCGAGTTGGCATGCGTCGACTTCGTGTGCCGTTTGATGACCGGCACGCCCTGATGGATCGTCCGATTGAACAGCAGCGCCCCGGTCGTCTTGTCGAAGCAGATGAGCTTCCAGATGTGCTCGGTGTCGTCCTCGACCGACGCGATGTCGCCGTAAAGGCCGATGCGAAGACCGGCATCGACCTTGCCACTTGTCGCCGTCGTGACGCAGAGCTGGTGGCCCCAGATGACGGGGCTCGAGTGGCCGAGCCCCTCGATGGGCGCCTTCCACGCCACGCCCTCACCGGCCGGCACGTCCCAGGCCGTCGCCGTCGGGAACCCCTCAGCGACACCCGCGCCATTGATGCCCCGGAATGACGGCCAGTCCACACCAGGCGTGGGTCCGGTGGCCGACCGCAGGCCCACGGCTCCGACAAGAGCGGCCAGACAGGTCACGGTGAGGGCGGTGCGCCTCATGAATCTCTCCTTCGACACGGGTGCGGGTTGGTCCCGTCAGTCTACGTGAACTGGGCGCCCGGGCAAACTCCCGCGCGAGGCCGGACGCCGGAACCAGTTGACCTGCAGCCGACGCGCGGGAGAGGCTATTGATCATGCTTGTACGACTGCTCTTCGCCACCTTGCTCGCCGCCGGCCTGTCGACGTTCGGTTCGGCCGACGTTCCGCAGGCCGACGACGTCCGCATGATCGCCGTCGAGGGCGAAGGCGCCGGCTTCTGGCCACGATGGCGAGGGCCGTCCGGCCAGGGCTACGTCCGCGGAACCGAGTACGTAGATACCTGGTCGAACACGGAGAACGTCAAGTGGCGCGCGGCGGTGCCCGGCCGCGGCCATTCGTCGCCAATCGTCTGGGGTGACACGATCTTTCTGACGACGGCCCGCGACGAAGCGCGGCTGTCGATGCTCGCCTTCAGCCGCGCCGACGGTCGACTGCTGTGGGAAACGCCCGTGCCGACTCCGCTCGGCGTGGAGCACACCTATCCCAAGAACAGCAAGACCTCGGCCACGGCCTCGACCGACGGGGAGCTCATCTACGCCTCGTTCGGCACGCACGGACTGGCGGCTTTCGATTTCAGCGGACGGCTCGTGTGGCACAGGCAGTTCGGCCAGATCGACAACTACCACGGCACGGCCGGCTCGCCCGTCCTCTACAAGGACCGGGTGTTCCTCTATCAGGACCACCGGAAGACGGCGGACGTGGGCCCGTTCGTCGCGGCGTTCGACAAGAAGACCGGCGAGACGATCTGGTGGACCGACCGCAGCCAGACCGTCGGCTGGGGCACGCCGATCGTCATCGACGCCGGTGAGCGCGACGAGCTCATCGTGAACAGCCAGCAGCTCGTGCAGGCCTACGATCCCGACACCGGCAAGGAGCTGTGGCGCGTGCGCGGCATGCTGCGGGAAGTGATTCCCACGTGCGTCGTGGGACACGGCCTCGTGTTCTGCTCGTCTGGCCGTGCCGGCCCGACGTTTGCGATTCGCCCGGGCGGCAGCGGAGACGTCACCGACACGCACGTCGTCTGGTCGTCGCCCAAAGGCTCACCGTTCGTGCCCTCCGGGCTGATTCACGGCGACCTGCTCTATCTCATCAACGACATGCAGAGCATCCTCACGGTGTACCACGCCCGGACGGGCGAACTGGCGTACCAGGCCCGGCTCGGCCAGGCCGTCAGGGAGGGCTTCTCGTCGTCGCCGGTCGCGGTCGGCAACAAGATCTTCTTCACCAACGACATGGGCCAGACGTTCGTCGTCGAGGCCGGCCCGGAGTTCAAGCTGCTGCACACCAACGAATTCGATGCGCAGGTCATCGCCTCGCCCGCGCTCGTGGACGGCACCTGGTACTGGCGCACTGACAGAGAGCTCCTGGCCATCGGACGATGAGCAGGAGGCCGGACGGCAGGACCCGGCGTGCGCGCCTGCACATCAGTGCGGGCCGCACCCGCGTGATAAGGTGAACTCGCTGTTTTGCTGGATTTGAGATGCAACGACGCAACCTCCTGATCCTCACCTTCGTGACGGCGCTTTCGGTCACCCTGGCGTCCCGCCAGGCGGGCGAGGTCGCGCTTCAGGGCCCGTTCGTCGAGCGGCAGTCGCCGGCTCCAGCCGGTTCGGCTCAGCCGAACCTCACGTCCGGACCGGACGGCACGCTATGGCTGAGCTGGCTCGAGCGCCGCGACGAGGGCGGCCATCGATTTCAGATCAGCAGACTCGGCGACGAGGGCTGGACGCCGGCTGTTACGCTCGCCGAAGGCAATGGCTTCTTCGCCAACTGGGCAGACTTCCCGTCGGTCTTCGTCACGCGGGACGGGACGGTGGCCGCGCACTGGCTCGAGCGTGACGGCCAGGGCACCTACGCCTACGGCGTGAGGGTTCGTACATCCAGGGACGGCAGGAACTGGACGGACACCGTGATTCCGCACACCGATCGTTCACCTGTCGAGCACGGCTTTGCCGCCTTTTACGACGACCCGGCATCCGGGCTCGGCCTGGTGTGGCTCGACGGGCGCGAGACGGCCGGCGGACATGGCGGACGCGGGGCGATGACGCTGCGATCGGCGTCCATCCGCGACGGCCAGCCTGCCGACGAGGCCCTCGTCGACGCGAAGGTCTGCGACTGCTGTCAGGTCTCCGCGGCAGCCACCGACCTGGGCGCGATCATCGCCTATCGCGATCGAAGCGACGACGAGGTCCGCGACATGTCGGTGTCACGACTCGTCGACGGCCGATGGACGGCGCCGGCTACGGTGCACGCCGACGGGTGGCAGATCAACGCCTGCCCGGTCAACGGTCCCGCGATCACCGCCCGCGGTCGCGACGTCGCGGTGGCCTGGTTCACGGCCGCGGAGGGAACGGCCCGGACACGCATCGCCTTCTCGTCCGATGCCGGCGTCACGTTTGGATCGCCCATCGAGCTCAGCGCCGGCAGCACGCTCGGCCGGGTTGGCCTGGTCATGCCGGCGGCCGGCCGCGTGCTGGTCTCGAGTCTCGAGCGCGGTTCCGACGGGGGCCGGCTGCTCGTCCGCGAAGTCCACCGTGACGGCCGGGTCGGCAATCCTGTCGAGGTCGCGGCCATGAGCCCGGAGCGGGCCAGCGGGTTTGCGCGCATGGCGATCGACGGTCGCGGCCGCCTCTTCGTCGCCTGGACTGATGTCACCCGGGGCGCACCGTCGCGCGTCCGTATAGCCGACGCCAGCCTCCGGTAGCCCGGGCGCGCGGTGTCACGCCAGCAAGGAGTACGGTCGATGCGGCTCAGTCTGCCAGGCCTTCTCGTCATACTCGGCATTCTCGTCTTCGGCTTTCCCTCGGCCGTCCGGTTCTCCACCGACTGGCTGTGGTTTGGCGAGCTTGGCTACGCCGACGTCTTCCTGCGCACGATCAACGCGCAGCTCGTCTCCTTCGGCCTGACGTTTGCGGCCGTCTTCGTCTTCCTGTTTCTCAACCTGCGCATCGCGCGCCGCACGATCACGCGGCCGCAGATCGTGCTCGGCACGAGCGTGGACGGCCGCGCGATAGCCATCGAGGGCCGTCGTCTGGCCGGGCTGGCCCTGCCGGTCGCGCTCGTCCTGGCGCTGGCGATTGGCTTGAACGCGGCGGCTCACTGGCTCGACTGGCTGCGCTACTTCAACGCGCAGCCGTTCGGCGAGGTCGACCCGCTCTTCGGCCGCGACGTGAGCTTCTACGTCTTCAGCCTGCCGATACTCACCTTCATTCGCACGCAGGCAGTTCTCGTCACGGTGCTCGCGCTCGTCGGGTGCGGTGCGTACTACGTGCTGTCGGGCAGTTTCGTCATCGAGGCCCGGCCCGGCGCGTTTCCCGAGTTCCGCCTGATCCCGGCCGCGCGGCGCCATCTCGGCCTGCTGCTCGCGGTGGTGGCTGCGCTCATGGCCTGGGGCGCGTGGCTTCGCATGCCCGGCCTGCTGCTCACGCCGGCCACGGTGCTTTTCGGCGCCTCGTACGCCGACGTCCACGCGCGCCTCCCGTTCCTCTGGGCCGAGGTGGGCGTGCTGGGCCTCGGCGTGCTGGCGTCGATCGCCTACGGATTCGGCCGCCGGTCGGCGCCGCTGCCGATCTTCGCCGCCGGCGCCCTCTACGCCGCGGTCACGCTCGGCGGCAGCTTCTACGCGAACATGATCCAGCGCTTCGTGGTGACACCGAGCGAGCAGACGATCGAACAGCCATACCTGACGTCCAACATCGAGGCCACCCGGCGCGCCTACAACCTCGACCTCGTCGAGGAGCGCGAGCTCTCGGGCGACGCCGAGCTCACCGCGCAGGACATCGTCAACAACGTCGGCACGATCGAGAACGTCAGGCTGTGGGATCACCAGCCGCTGCTGCAGACGTTCGCGCAGCTTCAGGAAATCCGGACGTACTACGATTTCGTCTCCGTCGACAACGACCGCTATGTGGTCGACGGCAAGTACCGCCAGGTGCTGCTCTCGGCCCGCGAGCTGAACTCCGACAGCCTGCAGACACGCTCGTGGGTCAACGAGCGGCTGCAATACACCCACGGTTACGGCGTGACGCTCGGCCCGGTCAACCAGGTCACGACCGAAGGGCTGCCGGTGCTCTTCATTCGCGACCTGCCTCCGGTTTCGACCGTGGACATCGCGGTGACCGAACCCAGCATCTACTACGGCGAGCTGGCCAACAGCTACGTGCTCGTCGGCACCGAGGAGCCGGAGTTCCACTACCCCAGGGGAGAGGACAACGAGACCACGTACTACCAGGGCGACGGAGGGGTGCCGATCAGCGGCCTGCTGCGCCGGCTGATGTTCGCCGTGCGGTTTGCGAGCACCGAGATCTTCTTCAGCGGCCAGATCACGAACCAGAGCCGGATCATGTTCAACCGCCGGATTTCCGAGCGTGTGGAAACGGTCGCGCCATTTCTGGCCTACGACTCCGACCCGTACCTCGTGATCGACGACGGCCGCCTCTTCTGGATACAGGACGCCTACACGACGACCGGCAACTACCCCTACTCCACGCCCTGGCCCGGCCGCGTGCAGCAGAACTACATCCGTAATTCCATCAAGATCGTCATCGACGCCTACAACGGCACGACCACGTTCTACCTGGCCGACGACAAGGATCCGCTGGCGCTCACGCTCGACGCCATCTTCCCGGGCCTCCTCAAGCCGCTCGCCGACATGCCGGCCGGCCTCAGAGCGCACGTGCGCTATCCCGAGGACATCTTCGGCATCCAGGCGCACATCTTCACCACGTTCCACATGACCAACCCGCTGGTCTTCTACAACAAGGAAGATCAGTGGCAGGTGCCCGTGCTCGACAGCGAACGCGGCTCGGTCGCCATGCAGCCGTACTACACGATCATGCGGCTGCCCGGCGAGGAAGACGCCGAGTTCATCCAGATGCTGCCGTTCACGCCTCGCCTCAAGGACAACCTGGCGGCCTGGATGGTGGCGCGCAGCGACGGCGAGCACTACGGCCGGCTGTCGGTGTTCCAGTTCCCGAAACAGAAGATCGTCTTCGGCCCGCGGCAGATCGTGGGCCGCATCAACCAGGACCAGCTGATCTCGCCCCAGATCACGCTGTGGAACCAGCAGGGATCGCAGGTCATCTGGGGCACGCTGCTCGTCATCCCCGTGGAGGAATCGCTCCTCTACGTGCGCCCCTTGTACCTGCGGTCGCCTGAAGGCCGGATCCCCGAGCTGAAGAGAGTCATCGTCGCCTACCAGAACCGGATCGTGATGGCCGAGACGCTGCCCATGGGCCTCGTGCAGATCTTCGGGCCGTCGGTGGCGCCGGCCCTCGCGGCCGACGCGGGCGCGATCGCGGCAGCGGCCATGGCCGCGCCGGCCCCTGGCGGCGAGACCCCGGCCGAGCCGGCAGCCGGCGCCGAGGCCGAGGCCGCCACGATCGCCCAGCTGGCCCAGCAGGCCAGCCAACACTTCGAACTGGCCCGCCAGGCGCTGCGCGACGGCGACTGGGCCCGCTACGGCGACGAGATGCGCCAGGTGGAGGAGATCCTGGCGGAGATCAGGCGCCTCGCGCGGTGAAACCGCTCGTCAGGCGCTACTCCGCCTCGAGTGTCACCGCGTCGCCGTAGGCCAGAATCTCGGCGGCATTGCTCATCACGTACGACGTCGTCAGGCGGACGTTGACGACGGCGTTGGCGCCGAGGCTCGAGGCCGAGGCCCTCATGCGATCGAGCGACTGCTCGCGCGCCTCGGCCAGCATCTTGGTGTACTCGCCGATCTCGCCGCCGACGAGCGATTTGAGGCCGGCGAGGATGTCCTTGCCGAGGTGCCGGGCCCGAATGGTGTTGCCGAAGACGAGCCCGTGCGATCGCGCGACGCGCTTGCCCGGCACGGTGGCAGATGGCGTGACGATCATCGTGACACTCCTTTGTCGTAGGCGTCGGTCCGCTTCGTCGTGAGCTGCTCGCGGATGACGGACACGATGAGCAACACCGCGCCCGTGAGCAACGCGGCGACGCCGCCGCGCACGACGACGGGGACGTCGGTGGCGTCGAAGAGCGCTTCGGCCAGCTCCGGCACCGCGTGCCACAAGCCGTAGGCCAGGAGCACGACGGCGCCACCACCAACGAGCAGCCACGCCACCTTCCGTTCGGCCCGGTTGTAGACGGACATCCAGTAGCGGTCCCAGGTCTCCTGTGACGGTTCGCGTAGTGCCATGGTGTTTGTCGCCTCCTTCACCCGCATGAGCCGCTGCCATTCGTCGGCGAGGGCCTGATCCCGCGCGACGATGTCGTTGAGCTCGTCGCGCTCCGCGTCGGTCGATTCCCCGTCGAGCGCGGCCATCATCAGCTCGCGGGCGCGTCGCGTCTCGTCCGGACCGGTCATCGGTCGCCCTCCAGGACGGCGGACAGGTGCTGCCTGGCCGCGTACAATCGCGACATCACGGTGCCGATCGGCACGCCGACGAGCTCGGCAATCTCGCGGTACTTCAACCCCTCGAACTCCTTCAGCACGAGCACTTCACGCTCGTGGTCCGGGAGGCCGCGCATGGCGGCTGCCAGCCGGCGCTGATCTTCGTGCCGTTCGGCCGTCCGCTCCGGGCCCTCGGCTCCGGACACCGCCGCGGTCTCAATCCAGTCGGCCCCTTCGGTCAGCCACCCGGCCCGCCGCTGCCGGTCGCGCATGAAGTTGAAGCACAGGCGACGAAGCGTGGTGTAGTACCACGCGTAGAACGGGCGGCCGGGATCGAGCGTGCGCCGCGCGCGGAACGCGCGCGCGAACGCCTCCTGCGACAGGTCGAGCGCGTCCTCGCGTGAGCCCACCAGGCCGAGTGCCGCAAAGTAGGCCTGACGCATGTAACGCGTGACGAGCTCGCCGAACGCTTCCGTGTCGCCGGCCTGCGCCCGCCGGATGAGCTCGCCGTCGTGTGGGCCGTCGCCGGGGCCGTCCATCAGCCTCCGGCCGTCGCGCCCAGAATCCAGGTCGCCAGCTCGTCGACGAGGCCCGGGACGAATGCCTTTTCCAGCACCTGGTACTCGGCCACCTGCCCGGTGATGGCCTCCTGGAACAGGTGGTTCGCCGACGCGTACTCGACGACCCTCACGCGCGGGTTGCCCTGGAGGGCCGCCTCGACCGGTGCGCGGTGGAGCGAGGGCGGCACCTGCGTGTCCTTGCCTCCGAAGATGACGAGCGTGGGGCACGTGACTTTCGCGAGCGCGGTCGCCGGGTCGAACGACAGGAAGAACCGCCACCACGGTGTCATCACGTTGCTGACTGCCGCGCCGACCCTGCCGTCGATGAACGCGTCGAGGTCGCCGATGGCCGCCACCTGTGGCGCCGGCCGGCCTTCGAGTTGCGCGCGGATCAGCCCGCGGACCGCCGGCGTGAGCTCATCCCTGGTGGCGCCTTGCAGCGCAAGCTCGTTCACCCTCCGGTGCGCAGCCAGAATGGCAGCCAGTTGTCCATCGGTGGCACCCATCAGCCTGGCGGCGTCGGTGACCTGCTGGCGCGTCACGGCCTCGCCCGGCAAGCCCGGACCCGCGAGCAAGACGAGAAACGCGGGACCATCCGGGCCCGCCGCGGCCATGGCTGCCGCGGCCGCTCCTTCCGAGTGCCCCACCAGCCCGACCCGCGCGCCATCAATCTCCTGGCGTCCGCGCAGGAACGCCAGAGCGGCGCCGGCGTCGCGCGAGAAGTCCTCGGTGGTGGACCGCGCGATACTGCCGGTCGAGCCGCCGACACCGCGGTCGTCATACCGGAGCACGGCGATGCCCTGCCGCGTGAGGTGGTCGGCGATGACCCGGAAGATCTTGAAGCCGAAGATCTCCTCGTCGCGGTTCTGCGCGCCGCTGCCGGTGAGCAACGCTACGGCCGGGAACGGGCCGCCGGCTTCGGGAACGGTCAGCGTGCCGGCGAGCGTGACGTCGCCGTTCGCAAACGTCACCTGCTCTTCGCGATACGGGAGCGGCGGGTCCGGGGCCACGTCGGCCGCCCGGGTCAACGAGAAGGTGCCGACGGCCGCTCCCTGCGTGAAGGTCCCTTTCATCGAGGCCCCGGAGAGCGTGCCCTCGAAGACGGCTGCTGCTGCAGAAGTCGGCAGCTCGAAGTGCACCGCCGACCCTTCCACGCGCACGTTCCTCAGCGGCAGGCCCGACGCGCCCTGCTGCGGAATGTCGATGGCGGCCGTGAGGCCCTCTGCCGCGGGCGTGAACACGACCCGCATCCTGAGCGACACGCCGGACACGTCGATCGTGCCTTCCCAGGCTCCGGTTGCCGGAGCCTGGCCGGCCCAGGCATCAACGGCATGCTCCAGGTTGTAACAGAAGCCCATGATGACGGCGATGAGGCCTGCGAGAAGGGCTGTCGCACGCACGATTCGAACCTCCCTGCCAGATGTAATACACCCGAACAGGCGCCTTATTCACGAAATGTCGGGCGGGCTGAAGCCCGCCCCTCCAGCGGGCTCGAGACAACAGTCGGAGGGGCGGGCTTCAGCCCGCCCGGCCGGAGGCAGCCCGGAGAATCGCGTCGGCCGAACGGTCGATGTCCGACTCGGTCGTCGACCAGTTGCTCACCGACACCCGCATGGCGGCCATGCCGTGCCACGTCGTGCCGCTGAGCCAGCACGTCCCGTCTTCCTGCACGCGAGCAATGACCGCCTTCGTGAATGCGTCGGTGTCTCCGCCGGCCGGCGGCTCGAACCGCACGAGGACCTGGTTGAGAACGACGTCGTTGAGGATCTTCACGCCGGCCCCCAGGGCCAGTCGATCGGCGAGGCGTCGGGCGAGCGCGCAGGACCGATCCACCAGGTCGCCGACGCCACGGCGGCCGAGCGTCCGCAGGACGGCGTAGACGGGCACGGCTCGAGCGCGACGGGACTCCTCGGGCACGAACTCGTGAGGGTCGCGCTCGACCGCGCTCTGCACGATGTATGCGGCGCCGAGCGTCAGCGCGGTCCTATGCGAGTCCGCGTGCGCCGTGAGCACGATGCCCGAATCGTAGGGAACGTTCAGCCACTTGTGGGCATCGGTGGCAATCGAGTCCGCTCCGGCTATCCCCGAGACGTGATGAGCAAGCGCGGGGCTCGCCGCCGCCCACAGGCCGAATGCACCGTCGACGTGCAGCCACGCGCCTCGCGCACGGGCGATCGGCACGATCTCGGCGATGGGATCGAAGGCGCCGGTATTCACGTTGCCGGCCTGGGCGCAGATGATGCAGGGCCCGCTCCCGTTCTGCACGACCTTCGCCAGCTCGTCCGCACGCATGCGACCCTGACCATCGGTCGGCACGCGCCGCACCCGCCCGGCGCCGAGGCCCAGCATCCTGATCGACGTGAACACCGTGTAGTGCGACTCGTCGCTGACGATGACGTCAACCGGTGGGCCTCCCGCGAGGCCCATCGCTTCGACATCCCAGCCAGCCGCCGCCAGCACGTGGTGCCTTGCCGTCGCCAGCGCCGAGAAGTTCGCCATCTGACACCCGGTCACGAATCCGGCACTCCAGCTCTCCGGCAGGCCGACGATGTCGCGAATCCAGCCGGCGGTGACCGACTCGACGACCGACACCAGCGGCGAGAGCACGAACAGGCCCGCGTTCTGGTCCCAGGCCGACACGAGCCAGTCGGCCGCCGTCGCCTCCGGCCGGCTGCCGCCGACGACGAAGCCGAAGAACCTCGGCCCCTGCGTGGCAACCGTCCCCGTCACCGCGGCCGACGCCAGCCGGTCGAGGACGGCCGTTGCCGGATCGCCCACCTCGGGCAGCGGACCGCCGAGGGCCGCTCGCATCTCGTCGCCCGTGGCCGTGGCACCGACCGGCCGGTCGGCCACGCCGGAGAGGTACTCGGAAGCGAGTCTGGCGGCACGAATCAGGATGGCGTCTCGGCTCTGCATGGCTCTGGGCTCTGGGCTCTGGGCTTTAGGCTCTCGGCTCTGGGCAGCCGCGCCGCCACGTGGAGGCCGGCCGCCCGGACCGAGTCGGCGGGACGGTACCACGCGTGCTCCCGACCAACAAGACGCCAGCTCGATGTGCGAAAGCGGACGATTGGCGTTAGGATTGGCCCGGGCCGTCGCCCCCGGGAGAGCCAACCATGAGTATTGTCGATCGCGCCAAGAACATCTGCCTGACGCCGAACACGGAGTGGCCCGTGATCGCCGGCGAGAGCGCGCAGACAGGGGCGCTCATCACCGGGTACGTCCTGCCCCTCGCCGCGATCGGCGCTGTCGCCGGTTTCATCGGGCGGCGTTCGTCGGCTTGCCGCTCATCGGCCGGACGCCGATGGCGGCGGCTCTCGTGTCAGCCGTCTTCGGCCTCTGGTCACCGGTGATCATGTGCTACGTGTCTTGGCGCGATCGTTAATGCGCTCGCACCAACCTTCGACGGCCAGAAGGATTCGGCTCAGGCCTTCAAGGTCACGGTCTACGCCTACACGCCGGTGTGGCTGGCCGGCGTGCTGCAGATTCTGCCCGATGCTCGGCATCCTGGGTCTCTCGCGGCGCTCTACGGCATCTACTGCTCTACCTCGGCCTTCCCAAGCTGATGAAGTGTCCAGAGGACAAGGCTATCGTCTACACACTCGTGGTGTTGTTGCGTTCGTCGTCGGCTTGTGCTCGGCGCCATCACGGCATTGTTCGTGGGCCGGGCGCGCTCATGAGCGGCGGGATGGGGCTCACAGAAGCCGGTCTCGATCCCGACAGCCCGCTCGGCCGGCTCGGGGAGATTGGCGACGTCGAACAGAGTGCCGCGAAGATGGACGAGGCCCAGAAGAGCGGCGACGCCGAAGCGGGCGTGGCCGCGGCGATGGAAGGACTGGGCGCGCTCCTCGGCGGCGGCACGCGAGTGGAGCCGATCGGCATCGATCAGCTGAAGACGTTCGTGCCCGAGACGTTTGCCGGGCTGTCGCGGACCGACACCAGTGCGGAACGAACGGGCATGGCCGCGCTGATGGTCTCGCGAGCCGAGGCCACGTACAGCGACGGCGCCGGGCGCGACATCGAGCTCGAAATCGTCGACAGCGGAGGCGTGAGCGGGCTGGTCGGCCTTGCGAGCTGGATGGGCGTCCGCGGCGAGCAGGAAGACTCGAGCGGCTCCGAGCGGACCTACCAGGACGGCGGCCGCCTCGTGCACGAACGCGCGTCGAAGACTGGCGGCACCAATGAGTACGGCATCGTGATCGCCGAGCGCTTCATGGTGAGCGCGAAGAGCAGCGCGCTCGACGTGAACGCGCTCAAGGCGGCTGTCGCGTCGCTCGACCTGGCTGGACTCGAAGCGATCAAGAGCGGCAGCCTCTGACAGTCCTTCTTACCTGGAGGGGCGGGCTTCAGCCCACCCGGTGTTCGGCCGCTGACTCCGCCTTCTTTCTCCAGTACCTCGCCAGCCCAGCCCACGAGTAGTCGAATCGGCCCGCACGTGCGTACGACTCTGCTTCGGCACGGCCGGTCGCGCGCGCGATGTCGTCGCTGACCGCGGCCTGGAACGCGTCGGCTCTCTCGGCGTCCGTGCCCGGCGCCGCAAGGCTGGCCTGCACGCGCGCGCTCCAGTCGTCGATTCGCCGCCAGAGGTCCTGGAAATGCACGCGCGGGGCCTGCTGCGGACCGAAGTGCGTGAGGAACAGCGTTTCGGGATCCCACGCCAGGATGCGGCGTGTCGACTCGCGCCAGGCCTCGAGGTCGATGTCGGGCGGCGGCGTCGGCGGCACGACCAGGCGGCCGCTCGGCCGGCAGATCCCCGCCGTGTCTCCCACAAACGCCAAACGGGCGGCCGGAATGAAGTAACTGACGTGGTGCCACGCATGACCGGGCGTCCAGGCGACCTCGATGTCGTGACCAACCACGCGCAGCCGGTCGGATGCTCCCAGCGCGCGGACACGGTCGGCGGGCACCGGCAGAATCTCGCCCCAGAGGCGTTCCATGTCCGACTGATAGAGACGTGTCGCGCTCGCCACGAGCTTCGACGGATCGACCATGTGCGGCGCGCCGCGTTCGTGGACGAAGACTGTGGCATCCGGGCACAACTCGGCCAGCCGGCCCGTGACACCCGCATGGTCGAGATGGATGTGCGTGAGCAGAATCGCCCGCACGTCCCTCAACGCCACGCCGGACTTCTCGAGCTCGGAGCTCAGCCGGGCGAGCGTGGTCGACGGACCCGGATCGATGAGCGCGGCGCCCTCGGACCCGTGGAGCACGCCCGTGGCGATGAGGCTCGGCTGCCCGACGAAATGAAGGTCGATGTAGTCGATGCCCGACGACAGTTTCATCGGCCTGTACCGCCTTCGGGTGCCACGCCCTTGTGGACCACGCCGCCCTTCATCACGAACGTCACTCGCCGCAGCTCGGAGATGTCGGCGATGGGATCTCCTGCGACGGCGATGACGTCGGCGAGCCGGCCGGCCTGAATCGAGCCGATGCGATCCGACGCGCCGAGCAGGTCCGCTGCGCCTCGCGTCGCCGAGAGAATGGCTTCCATCGGCGGCATGCCTGCCTCCACCATGTAGCCGAACTCGCGCGCGTTCTCGCCGTGCTCGGACACGCCAGAGTCGGTGCCGAAGGCAATCTTCACGCCGGCCGCATAGGCCCGGCTGAACATCCCCTGAATGAGCGGGCCGATCCGCTCGGCCTTGGCCTGCACGGTGGGATGGAAGTAGCCGGGAATCGTCGCCATTTCGGCGACGGTCTTGCCGGCGATGATCGTCGGCACGAGATAGGTGCCGTGCTCCTTGTAGGCCGCAAACGCCTCGTCGTCCGAGTAGGTGCCGTGCTCGATGGAGTCGACGCCCGCGCGAATCGCCGAGATGATGCCCTGCTTGCCGTGCGCATGGGCGGCCACCTTGATGCCAAGCAGATGCGCGCTCTCGACGATCGCGCGGAGCTCCTCGTCGGTGAACTGCTGCGCGTCGCCCGAATCCCCAATCGAGAGCACGCCTCCGGTTGCCGTGATCTTGATGAGGTCTGCGCCGTACTTGTGCTGATAGCGAACGGCCTTCCGCGCCTCGCTAGGACCGTCGACGATGCCGTCCATCCAGGTGGGCGGGACCCAGAGGTCCGGCCGCAGCCCGCCCTGGTCGCCGTGCCCGCCAGTGATGCTGATGGTCGTGCGGGCCGTCCAGATGCGCGGCCCCTCGACCACGCCTGCATCGATGGCGCGTTTGAGCGCCACGTCGGCGCCACCGTCGGCGCCGACGTTGCGAATCGTCGTGAACCCCGCCAGGAGCGTCCGGCGGGCGTACACCGTGGACTTCACCGCGGCGTCGAGCGGCGTCTCGGTGGCGGCGCGGACGATGGCGTTGCCGGTGCCCTCACCGGTGATGTGCGTGTGGCTGTCGATGAAGCCAGGCAGCACCGTTGAGGTTCGCAGGTCGATCACGCGGGCTCCGGCCGGCGCGACAAAGCCGCTCTCGACGCTCGTGATGCGGTCGCCCGCAACGACGATCGTCGAAGGGCCGCGGACCTGGCTCGACAGGCCGTCAATCAGCCGACCGGCCTGGATGGCCACGGCCGCCGGCGACTGGCCGGCCCTGCCAGATGCCGCCTGCTCCGCATAGGCACCGGCCACCCACGCCATGCCAAGCGCGAGCACGCCCGCCGCAACCGACTTCACACGCCTCATGAGTCCTCCCCGGGTTGAACCGCCATTCTATCGGGCCTCGGGCACACCGCGCCTCCTCGGGGCAGGTTCTTGCGATAGTCTTGAGGCCATGCTGATGGCCCACCTCATCGTCGCGATGGTCATGTCCCTGGCGCCGGCGCAGCAGAGCGCCCAGGCGCTTTTCGAGAGCGGCATCACCTGGCAGGCGTTTCTCGACGCGGCCGACGTCCGCCGCGAGTTGTGGCAGAAGAACACCGAGCGGGCGCGGTCGACGGTGAAACCCGATCACGTGGAGCGGCTGAAGAGCGTGGCTGCCGGGCTTACGCTGCTCGTGGTGGCCGAAGCCTCGTGCAGCGACTCGGTCAACACCGTGCCCTTCCTGGCGGAGCTCTCCGCCCGCGCCGGCGTCGACATGCGAATTGTCGGCAAGGCCGGAGCCGATGCGGCACTCGAGGGCCACAAGACGCCGGACGAACGCACCGCGACGCCGACGGTGATTTTCCTTCGCAACGGGCGCGACACCGGCGCGTGGGTCGAGCGACCAGCGGCTCTGCAGGCCTGGTTCATCACGGTCACGGGCCTGCCGCAGCGGGAACGGCTGGAGCGCAAGATGTCCTGGTACGAATGGGACCGCGGCGACTCCACCGTCTCAGACTTTCTGGCCGTCGTCGAGGCCGCCGCATCGCGAGGCCGGCTCTGAGGCCGACCCGCACCAGCCGTCGGAGGGGCGGGCTTCAGCCACGCCGGAGCATTGGACTCCATGCAGCCTGACGGCGCCGTCCAGGAACGCGTCAAGACGAAGAAGCAGGAGCCGAAGCTCTTCAAGGTGATCCTGCTCAACGACGACTACACCACGATGGAGTTCGTCATCCAGGTGCTGGAGTCGGTCTTTCAGAAGTCGCCCGCTGAGGCCTATCAGATCATGATGGCCGTGCACCTCGGCGGGCGTGGCGTGGCCGGCATCTACACCTGGGAAGTGGCCGAAACCAAGGTGGACACTGTCGTGTCGCTCGCCCGAGAGGCCGGGTTTCCGCTCAAGGCCGTCACCGAAGAGGCGTGAGCACAGAACCTTCGGCGCCCTCCACCGCAATCAGCTCATCGTCTGCCCGGAGGATGATGCGGCCGCCGGCCACGATGGGCGAGGCAACGAAGTGGGCGTCGAGCCGGTTCCGGGCAAGGACCTCGAAGGCACGGCCGGCCCGGAGCACGACGGTTTCGCCGGTTTCGGACACGAAGTAGATGCGACCGTCGGCGGCGATGGGCGAGGCGGTGTAGACGCCGCCGACGCGTTGCTGGTACACGCGCTCGCCGGTGGCCGCATCGAGGCAGGTGATGATGCCGCCCTCGCTCGCCGTGTAGATCAGGCCGTCGTAGTGGACGAGCGACGACACGTACGGCGCGCCCGTCGGCACCCGCCAGCGTACGTGGCTGTCCGTGACGTCACCGCGGCCCCCGAGGCGAATCGCGAAGTAGGGACCCGATCGATAGCCGCGGGTCGTATAGAGCGTCCCCTCCGACACGGTGGCCACGGGAATCGGAAATCGATTGTCCTCGCGCACGTGCCAGCGGCTCGCGCCGTCGGCCAGGCCGATCGCCTCGAGGCCCACCGACGAGTTGATGACGACTTCCGGCCCCTCGGCCGTATCGACGACGAGCGGCGTGCTGTAGGACAGGACGCCGGCGTCGCGGTCGCGCTTCCAGCGGACCTCGCCCGTTGTCTTGTCGAGCGCGACCACGTAGGACTGCGACGCGTGATAGCACACGAGCAGCACCGTGTCGCCATGAAGGACGGGCGAGCTTGCGTGGCCCCACGTGATGTCGAACGGCCCGTACTCACGGCCGAGGTGCTTCGACCAGAGCGGGCGGCCGCCGACCGTGAGACCGACGATCTGACCTGTGCCGAACCAGGCCACGACCACCTCGTCGTCGGCCACCGGGCTTGGCGTCGCCATGTTGTGCTTGTCGTGGAGCGCCGGCATCGGTCCTTCTGCCGGCAGTTCGTGCCGCCAGGCGGCCGTGCCGTCGGCCAGCCGGAACGCGGCAACGACGAACGAAAGGTCGCCACCGGCCGTCCCGCCTGTGAGGTTCCGCTCGCCGGCCGTGGCGGCCGCCTCGCCCTGCACGAGCGCCGGGTGGTTGCCGGGCCGTCGCTCGCCGGCGCCAAGCTGGCTCGTGACGAACACGAGGTCGGCGGCAGCGACGGGCGTCGAGACGCCGGCGCCGGCAAGCTCCACGCGCCAGGCCACGCCGTCCGTCTCGCTCCACCTGACGGGCACGTCGCCGTCGCGCGCGATGCCGCTGCCGTCCGGCCCCCGCCAGTGAGGCCACTGCTGGGCTGACAGGCCGGCACTCAATCCTGTGGCGATCATGGCGGCCGCAACCGAGATCGGCCCCCGAAAAACTTCCCGCATTTCGAATGGCATGAGGGAAGTCTATCAGGCGGAATCCACGGGTCCGCCCGAGACCACCTATAATTTCCATGTGTTCTCCGCGGCCATCGAGATCGTGCTCACTATCGCCTACCGGGAGGCTGTCTCGCGCCGGCACGCCTATCTGACGCTCGAGCACCTGCTGTACGCCCTCGCCCACGACCCGGACGGCGAGCGAATACTCAAGGCCTGCGGGGCGGACCTGCCGAAGCTCCGCCACGAGCTGAACGACTATCTGGAGGAATCGGTCGAAACGCTCAAGCGGGGCAAGGAGCGCGAGCCCGAGCAGACGTCGGCTTTCCGGCGCGTGCTGCAGACCGCCGTGCTGCACGTCCAGAGCGCTCAGCGACAGGAAGTCGCCGCAGGCGACATCCTCGCGGCCATCCTCCAGCAGGCCAAGTCGCACGCCGCGCGGCTTCTCGACGCGCAGGGCATCACGCGTCTCGACGTGCTCGATTACATCTCGCACGGCGTCGCCAAAACGCCAGTCGAGCACGAGCCCGCGCCGACTGACGACGAGGCGGTGGCCGGTGTGGGTCGCGAGGGCGCGGCATCGGCCCGCGACCCGCTCACTGCCTACTGCATGAACCTCACCGACCGCGCCCGTCAGGGCCTGCTCGATCCGCTCATCGGGCGCGCCGACGAGCTGCAGCGCACGATCGAAGTGCTGTGCCGCCGCCGCAAGAACAACCCCGTGTTCGTGGGCGAGGCGGGTGTCGGCAAGACGGCGATGGCCGAGGGGCTCGCCGCGCGTCTGCTCGACGACGACACGCCGGAGCCGCTCCGCGGCGCCGAGATCTTCGCGCTCGACACGGGCGCGCTTCTGGCCGGAACGCGCTTCCGCGGAGATTTCGAGGAACGGTTCAAGGCGGTCATCGCCAGTCTCGCCAAGAGGCCTAAACCGATTCTCTTCATCGACGAGATGCACTCGACCGTTGGCGCCGGCGCGACGACGGGCGGCACGATGGACCTTGCGACCATGATCAAGCCGATCCTCACGGCCGGCGATCTGCGCGTCATCGGCTCGACCACGTTCGAGGAGTTCAAGCACGTCGAGAAGGACCGGGCCCTCGCCAGGCGGCTCCAGAAGATCGCCATCGAAGAGCCGTCGCTCGAAGAAACGGTCAGGATCCTGAACGGCCTGCGCCAGCGCTACGAGGCCCACCACCAGGTGTCGTACACGGATGACGCCATCGAGGCGGCCGCGAAGCTCGCCGCCCGGCACCTGCGCGACTATCGACTGCCCGACAGCGCCATCGACGTGATGGACGAAGCCGGCGCCGTCATGCGGCTGCGGCAGGCCGCGAAGCCAGCTGAACCGGCCGCCACGGCCGTCGCCCAGGCCGACGGTTCCGGGCCCGGGGCGGCGGAGACCTCGCCATCGGTGACCGTTTCGGCCTCGGACATCGAGGCCATCGTCGCGCGCATGGCCCGCATTCCGGCGCGGCAGGCCTCGGCCTCCGACCGGGAGCGCCTGCGGGGGCTCGAAGAGTCGCTCGAACGCGTCGTGTTCGGCCAGAAGGAGGCCGTGCACCTGGTGGCCCAGTCGATCAAGCGCTCGCGGGCGGGACTTGGCCTTCCGGAACGTCCGGCCGGGTGCTTCCTTTTCACCGGGCCGACCGGTGTGGGCAAGACGGAGCTCGCCAAGCAACTGGCGATTCTGCTCGGCAACGAGTTCCTGCGCTTCGACATGAGCGAGTACATGGAGAAGCACGCGGTCGCCAGGCTGATCGGCGCGCCTCCCGGATATGTCGGATTCGAGCAGGGCGGGCAGCTCGTCGACGCCGTCCGCACGCATCCTTACAGCGTCGTGCTGCTCGACGAAATCGAGAAGGCCCATCCGGACATCTACAACATCCTGCTGCAGGTGATGGACCACGCCACGCTCACCGATAACACCGGGCGGAAAGCGGACTTCCGCAACGTCGTGCTCATCCTGACCTCGAACGCCGGCTCGCGGGAGATGAGCGCCAAGAACATCGGGTTTGCCGACAGCCCGGGCGGCCAGAGTGACGAGGCCCTTCGGAAGTCGGCCACGGGCCGGTCGAAGGCCGCGATCGAACGGGTGTTCAGCCCCGAGTTCAGGAATCGTCTGGACGCCATCGTCACATTCGACAGCCTGACGCCGGTCGTGATGGAGACCATCGTCGAGAAGTTCATCCTGCAGCTCGAGGCCCAGCTGGCCGAGCGGCGGGTCGCCATCACGCTCAAGCCGGCAGCCCGGGCCTGGCTTGCCAGGGTTGGCTACGATCCGATCTACGGTGCGCGGCCGCTCGCGCGCGCCGTGCAGACGCACGTGCGCGACCCGCTCACCGATGAGCTGCTGTTCGGCCGCCTCGAGCAGGGCGGCACGGTGGTGATCGACGCGGGCGACGACGGGCTGGTCTTCGAGTACCAGGGCAAATGAGCACGGCAAGGTGATATGTCTGACCTGAAAGTGACAGATCGACGCTGGTGGGTCCGGGGCGACGAGGCTCCGGACACGGAAGAACCGAAGCTCAAGCCGACGTACATCGAAGAGCTCGAAGCCCAGATCCAGACCAAGGACCGGGAGCTGCAGGACCTCATCGGCAAGTATCGCGGCGCAGCCGAGGAATTCGAGCAGGCGCGCGCGCGGTTGCGCAAGGAGGTCACAAAGGACGTCGAGCGCGGCCGGCGCGCCATCCTGGTGTCGTTCCTCGAGGTGCTCGACAACCTCGACCGCGCGCTCGAGGTCGCCGAGGATCGGACGGCCGACCCGCTCGTACAGGGCGTGTCACTGGTGCGACAGCAGTTCCTGCAGACACTCGCCGGCTTCGGCGTCGAGCGCGTCGATCCGCTCGGCCAGCCCTTCGATCCCACGCGGCATGAGGCGGTCTCCACGGTTCCTGCCGGCGAATCGGCTCCGGACGGGCAGATCTGCGGCGTGATCAAGCCGGGTTACGTGATTGCCGACGAGGTGTTGCGGCCGGCCATGGTGGCCGTGGCGAGGGGATGACGATGAGAGACGCGTTCGTGCTGGCTCAGCAGACCCTGGACTTCTTCCAGGTGGCCCGTGACGGGCTGTGGGAGCTCTACCTGTTCGTGCTGCAGTCGATTCGCAACGGCCGCATCCTCTGGGTGCTGGTGATCGTCGCCGTGGTCATCGCCTACCAGCGGTTCTTCAAGAAATAAGTCATCGCCTCATGACCTTTCCGGACACCCGACGATCGGTGCTCGAACGGGTGAAGAGCGCCGACACCGACGTCCGGCGGACGGCGTTCGGTGACCTCACGGAGGGGTACTGGCGGCCGAGCTATCACTACCTGCGCCTGCACTGGCGCTCACTGCCCTGATCTCGGCGCCCGAAACGGAGGTCGGTTACGCCACGCAGCGATACGGCTCGTCCGCGTCAAGAGCCGGACGTAGGTGAATCTGCTGCGAAAATACCACCGTTGAGAACGTGGAGTGCATGGAGAGCCTCCGGCGACCACAAGCCGCAGCAGCGCCTGGTCGCCGTGGCCGCGAGCGGCGCTCGCGCGGCCTCCGGCCGCGGGCGTCGGGTCCGACCGGGCGCCGATGAGCCGCCGAGTCCGGTGGGCCCGCGCAGTCCGGGGCGGCTCGTCGGCGCCCGGTCGGCCCCGACGGCGCCACGGCGACCGATTGACGACACGGGGCGGCCAGCCCACCTCCATGTGCTCCGTGTCTCCACGGTCCCCCGGCCCTGGCGACCGGTACCGCCACAGGCATGTTGGTCGTGCGCGGGCGTCGCGGCACGCGACGGGAACAACTGGAATCTGAAATCTACCGTTGCCCGGGATCTTCGAGGTAGGTGTAGCCCTGCAGGCCGTCTTCGTAGAAGCGGAGGAGGCGGCCTGACTGCTCCAGGTCCATCAGGCCGTCGCGCACGGCCGCCTCGACCGAGTCGCGGAGCTTCTCGATGAGCACCTCCGCGTCGAACTCGACGTAATCGAGGACTTCGCGGACCGTATCGCCCTTGATCACGTCCTCGAGTTTGACTTTTCCGGACTCGTCGAGGCTGACGTGCACGGCGTGCGTGTCGCCGAAGAGGTTGTGCAGGTCGCCGAGGATCTCCTGGTACGCGCCGACGAGAAACACGCCCAGGTAGTACGGGGCACCGTTGAAGGGGTGAAGCGCGAGCGTGCGCTTCACGTCGCGCCGGTCGATGAACTGGTCCAGCTTGCCGTCGGAGTCGCAGGTGATGTCGCCGAGCACGGCCTGCTGCGTCGGCGGCTCGTTCAACCGGTGGATCGGCATCACCGGAAACAGCTGCTTGATCGCCCAGGAGTCCGGGATCGACTGGAACAGCGAGAAATTGCAGAAATACGTGTCGGCAAGGGTGTCATCGAGGCCCTGCAAGTCCTCCGGCACCTCGTCCATGCCCTGGACGAGCTTCCGCAGCCTGGCGCAGATGGCCCAGTAGAGCGTTTCGGCCAGGCACCGCTGGCCGAGCGGCAGATACCCCGCGTTGAACAGGTTGAGCGCCATGTCGAGCGCCTGCTGGGCGTCGTGGAAGCTCTCGAGCGCATTGCGCGCCGTCAGGTGCTGGTAGGTCTCCTGCAGGTCCACGAGCGGCTGCTCGAGGTCTTCGCCGAAACCGTTGGCCGGCAGCGGTGTTTCGCTGAACCCCGATACTCCCAGCACGTTGAACACAAGCACCGAATGGTACGCGACGATGGCGCGCCCGCTCTCCGACACGATGGTCGGGTGCTTGACTCCCGCGTCGTCGCACACCGTCTGGATGTGATAAACGACGTCGTTCGCGTATTCCTCGAGCGTGTAGTTGACGCTCGACTCGAAGTTGGTCTGCGACCCGTCGTAGTCGACGCCGAGGCCGCCGCCGACATCCAGGTATTCGAGGCCGGCGCCCTCCTTGGCGAGCTCCGCGTAGATACGGGCAGCCTCGTTCAGCGCGGCCTTGACGATGCGGATGTTCGGAATCTGGCTGCCGAGATGGAAGTGCAGCAGCTTGAAGCAGTCCTGCATGCCGGCCTCGCGCAGCGCGGCCAGTCCCTGCCGGACCTCGGCCACCGTCAGGCCGAACTTGGATCGATAGCCGCCCGACGACTGCCAGCGGCCGCCGCCCCGTGACGCGAGCTTGACGCGCATGCCGATCTGCGGCCGCACGCCGACCTTCGCGGCGTACTCCAGGATCAGGCCGAGCTCGGTGTACTTCTCGACCACCGGGATGATCTGCCGGCCCATCTTGTGGGCGAGCATGGCCGTTTCGATGAACTCGGCGTCCTTGAACCCGTTGCAGATGATCGGCGTGTCGTTGCCGGCCATGGCGATGACGGCCAGCAGCTCGGGCTTCGAGCCGGCCTCGAGGCCGAACGAGTACGGGCGGCCGAAGTCGAGGACCTCCTCCACCACCTGGCGCTGCTGGTTCACCTTGATGGGATACACGCAGAAGTACTTGCCTTCGTACTGGTTCTGCGTCATCGCCGACTGGAACGCGCCGTGGATGTCGGCGAGGCGCTGCCGCAGGATGTCCTTGAACCGGATCAGGATCGGCAGGCCGAGCCCGCGCAGTTGCAGATGGTCGATGAGCTCCTTGAGGTCTATCGACTCGTTCGGCTTCTTCGTGGCGTGGACCTGCACGTGCCCGTTCGGTCCGACCGAGAAGTAGCCCTTGCCCCACCGCTCCACTTCGTAGAGCTCGGAGGCATCATTCACCGTCCAGGGATCGCCATGACGCCACGCGCGCGCTGCGCGACTCGTTACACTCACAGCGGAACATCATACAGAGTTTTTGTGTCGGTCAAGTGGCAAAGCGTGCCCGGGCGCCGTGTCACCGGGGGCTCTCCCTTGCGATGGAGCCGACAGCGCTCGCCAACCGCATCGATGACCCGAACCGTCTCGCCGGCGTACGTTTCGTACACGCCCAGGAGACAGCCGCAGTCCAGCACGTGTCCGGACACGCCACGGAGGATTCCCATATCTACTCTGACCCGGGGGAGCTGGACCCAGTTTAACCGGAAAGGCCTGAAATCGTCGGGAACTCAGAACGAGATCCCGCAGGCGAAGTGGGCGCGTGTCGACGCGCCCTGGCCGTGGGCCACGGCCAGGCTCACTTTGAACGCGGTGAACGTCAGCCAGACACTGCCGCCGTAGCCGGTCTCCCAGCGCTCGTCGGCGAGGCGCTGTCCGTCCTCGTAAGCCACGCCGGTGTCGACGAACACGCTGACGCCGAGCTGACCGGCCCGGAGCGGGGAACTCACCGGGAGCAGGAGCTCCGCACTGGCGGTCACCATCTTGTCGCCGGTGAACGACCCGGCCCGAAAACCGCGCAGGCTGGACCCTCCACCGAGCAGCGTCCGCAGGTAGAGCGGCGCCGGCTGGTCGAAGCCATCCCGGCGGGCGCGAAGCGCCAGCACGCTCTGCCCCCACAACCCGATGAAGCCCTGCGCGTCCAGGCGAACCTCGTGCAGGACGCTGCCCGATGAGATGTCCAGCCGGCTCCACGACGCACTCGCCAGGACGGCGTTGCGCGGCATGGCGGGATTCAGGCGCGTATCGAACGTGACATCGGCGCCGACAGACCGGATGTCGTCCCGGTCGTCGCCGAAGCTCACGCGCTGCCAGCCTGCCTCGGCTCCCGCGCGCAGGGGCCCGGCCACCGATTCGACCCGTGCCCATGCCCGGCGGCGCAGGTCACCCAGCTCGTAGGCCGGGTTCTCCGTGCGATCGATGCCGCCGCCGGCCGACACCCGGCTCACGGGTCCTCCGGCAAAGGTGTGGCTGAAGTCCGCCGCCGCCTGCCGCGTGCCGCCCCACGTCAGGGGAAACGACAACTGGCTGCGATCGCCGCTGAGGCCGGCGTAGCTCACGCGCGCGCCGTACGTGAAGCCGTAGCCATCCTCGAAGCTCAGCATGGGCAGCCACATGATGTTGCCGCCGAACCCGCGCCGCACGACCCTCGGCTCGCCGTCCGGGTCGTCCAGACCGGGCATCTCGAGCCGAACGGCCCCCTCGTTGACGATGATGACGAGCGAGATTTTCGAAGGGTCGGTGATGGACGCGTACCGCTTGAGCACCTCGACGTCCTCGAACCGGCCGGTCTTACTGAGCCGGTCGGCCACCGCCTCGAGCGTCGTCGCGTCGAACGGATCGCCCAGGGCAACGCCGGCAAGCGCGATCAGTTCGTCGTCGCCGGTGACGTGATTGCCGTGCACGTGGATCTCGGCAATGACCTCCTGCGCCCAGGCCTCGGCGGGCAGGGCCGCGAGAGCCAGCGCAACGAGGGTGACAACCACGGCGCGTGCGGCCAGGCGGGCAAGCGCCGTCATCGGCTTCCGGCCTCCCGCTTGATCCGGCCGCTGCCGACGGCTTCCCGATAGTCGATGTAGTCGATTTCGTAGCGGACGTCGAACGGGCCGACGGCGAGCATCAGGCCGCCGTAGAAGTCGATTTCGCGCGGGAGCCAGACGTCCGGGAACGGCTGGCTCATCGTCATCGACGCAGTCAGGTCGGTGAGGCGCACGAGCCAGGCGCCAGGCAGGAAGTCCAGGTTCACGTTGTCGAACGTGTACTTGACGATCTGATGAGATGCCGGGTCGACCCAGAGGGTGACGAGCGAGACCTTGTTCATCATGCGCTCGAAGGCGGCCTCGCGGTCTTCCGACCGGTTCTCTTCCCCGCGCCTCCGCCGCTCGCGTTCGGTTTTCTGCTCGTGGTCGAAGAGCTGCTCGGGGTAGTACTCAATGCGCAGCACTTCGCGGTCCTCGAAGGTCTCACGGCCGACGAGCGCGTACGTGCCCTGCTCGAACTTGAACTTGAGGAAGTAGGCCTGATCGATGAAGCGGGGACGACGAAGCTCCGAGAGCAGGTCGTCGGCCTCGGCGGGCGTTTCTCCGGGTTTGACCTCGGGCGAGGCGGCCGCTGCCTCCTTCTCGGCTTCCTCGCGCTCGCGCTCCTCGCGCCGCCGGGCCCGCTCGAGGTACTCGGTCTCGTACTTGACGCGGTCGTCTTCGGCCACGGTCACGCCGTTGACCTTGACCGGGCTGCGCACGAAGAAGCCGTCCCTGATGTACCAGCTGTATTCGCGCGCCTCGCCCCAGACCGGAATCCGGCCGGGCCCGCGGAGCTGGATGACCTCGCGCTCGTCGAGGATGTACTGCTGGAGCTTCTTCCAGTTCTCGTCGCGCCGGGCGAGCACGGCCTTCATGAACGCGTCGAGATCGCTCTGAGGGGCAGCCGTGGAGGCCGCGCCGGCAAGCGCCGCCCCGACCCCGACGAGAACGGCCGCAAGCGATGTGAACAGTCGTGTGGCCACGAGACGACCCTCCGGGCAGGCAGAAGCCACAGTATCAGACGGGACGGGGTGGGCCCGGGTTCGAAAGGGCCCTGAATCTGGAATCTGGGATCTGGAATCTGGGATCTACAATCTATCGGGCATCTGCAGATCCCAGATCCCAGATCCCAGATTCCGGACCCCAGATCCCAGATTCCAGATCCCAGATTCCAGATGCACGACCTCCCCCTCCTCGTCGCGCTCACCGTCGCGCTGGCCTTTGCCCTTGCCGGCGGGCTCATCGCACGCCGCCTGGGCCTGCCGACCATCGTCGGGTATCTGGTTGCGGGCGTGGCCCTCGGGCCGCTCGCGGGCAGCACGGATGCCGATCGCGAGGCCATCCGTCAGATGGCCGAGTTCGGCGTCATCCTCCTGATGTTCGGCGTCGGCCTGCACTTCTCGTTTCGCGACCTGTGGAAGGTCCGACGCATCGCCATTCCTGGGGCGCTTCTGCAGACGGCGACCGTCAGCGTCATCGGCTTCTGGGTCGGCAGATGGTTCGGGTTCTCGACGGGTGGCGCCTGGATCTTCGGCATCGCGCTGTCGGTGGCCAGCACGGTCGTCCTGATGCGCAGCCTCATGGACTATGGCTGGCTGAACACGCCGCACGGGCGCATCGGCGTCGGCTGGCTCGTCTTCGAAGACGTGCTCACGGTTGCCATCCTCGTGCTGCTGCCCGTCGTGGCCTCCGAATCCGACTCGGCGCCGTTTACGACGGCGGCACTCGCCATCGGCAAGGCGGTGCTCTTCGTGGCGCTGATGGTGCTCGTCGGCAATCGCGTCGTGCCGCTTCTGCTCGGCCTGGTGGTCAACACCGGATCGCGGGAGCTATTCGTGCTGGTGGCCCTGACCGTTGCCGCCGGAACCGCGCTTGCCTCGGCCGAGTTCTTCAACGTCTCGCTCGCGCTTGGTGCCTTCGTGGCCGGCGTCGTCGTGAGCGAATCCGAATTCAGCCATCAGATTGGCGCCGACCTGCTTCCGTTCCGCGAGGCGTTTGCGGTCATCTTCTTCGTGTCTGTCGGCATGCTCGTCAATCCGGGCTATCTTGCCGACCACTGGGTTCAGGTGGTCGTCGTCACGGTTCTCATCGTGGTTGGCAAGGCGATGGTGACGGGCGCGATCTGCGTCGTCCTTCCCTGCCAGGCACGAACCGCCCTGGTGCTTGCGGCCGGCCGCGGCCAGGTCGGCGAATTCTCGTTCATCGTGGGCCAGGCCGGCGTCGAGCTCGGCCTGCTCACGCCCGAGCAGTACTCGCTCGTGCTGGCCGGAGCAATCGTGTCGATCACGGTCAATCCGTTCGCGATGCGGCTCGTCGCGCCTGCCGAGCGCTGGCTGCGGGACCGGCCCCGGCTCTGGGCCATCCTCGATCGAGGCGGGGTGTCCATGCCGGAGCCGGTGGATACGGAGACGCTTCGCGACCACGTCGTCATCGTAGGATGCGGGCGCGTCGGCCGGCACATCGCGGAAGCGCTCCATCGGCTGGGCATCACGCGGCTCGTCATCGAGGCGGACCCCACGCGAATCGACAAGCTCCGCGAGCTGAAGGTGCCGACGCTCTACGGAGACGCCGGCAACTCGGAGTTGCTCGGTCACGCCGCCCTGACGAGGGCCCGTGCGCTCGTCATCACGCTGCCCGACGATGGCGCGGCCCTGGCCGTGGTGACGTCGGCCAGGCACCTCGCGCCGGACACGCGCATCATTGCCCGCGCGTCCACGTGGGACGGCGCCAAACGCCTGAAGGCCGCCGGCGTGTCGGATATCGTCAGGCCCGAGCTCGAGGGCGGCGTCGAGATCGTCAGACGCACGCTGCTCGACCTCGAGCTGCCCATGCGGGAGGTCCAGCGATACGCGGAAATCGTCCGCCGCGAGGGGCTCGACGAATCAGAGCGTCCGAGCCGCGAACGCGCCCGCGTGCTCGGACACCTCGTGAGCACCGCCAACGACCTCGAAGTGGGCTGGCTGCTCGTCGATGCCGACAGCTCGGTTGCCGGACAGACGCTTGCCAACTCCTCACTGCGCGCCCGCACCGGCGTGTCGGTGGTCGCCATCGGTCGCGCCGACTCGGTGCTGCATAACCCCGGACCGGACACGCCGTTGCTCGTGGGCGACCACGTGGCCGTCATCGGAACCCAGCCGCAGATCGACGAGGCGTCGCGACTGGTCGAACAGGACGATGGAGGTTCCGCATCGGGAGCCGGCGGATCGGGATCGTGATGAGCCGCCTCGTCATCGTTTGCCTGTTCGCGCTTCCCGCAGCATCGGGCGCGAGCGTGCCGCCAACGCAGGATCCGCCCGTCCTCGTGTTCGCGGCCGCGTCGCTCAAGACGGCCCTCGACGCGCTCGTCGAACCCGCGGAGGCCGCCGCCGGCGTTGCCGTCCGTATGTCGTACGCCGGGACGCCCGCGCTCACCAGACAGATCGAGGCCGGCGCGCCCGCCGACGTCTTCATCTCCGCCGACGTGGATTGGATGGACTACGCAGAATCGCGGGGTCTCCTCAAGGCCGGCTCACGCGTGGACCTTCTGACCAATCGCCTGGTGCTCGTCGCGCCCCGTGCCGAACCGGTGACGCTGCGTGTCGCGCCCGGCTTCAACCTGGCCGAGGCACTCGGTAAAGGGCGGCTCGCCGTCGCGGACCCGGCCGTGGTTCCTGCCGGCCGTTACGCACGCGCCGCGCTTGAGTCACTCGGCGCCTGGGATTCTGTCGCGTCCAGACTCGCGCCGGCCGAAAACGTCCGCGCGGCGCTGCTTCTCGTCTCCCGGGCCGAGGCGCCGCTCGGGATCGTCTACCGCACCGATGCGGCCGCCGATCCCGCCGTGGTGGTGGTCGACACGTTCCCGGAGACCGCCCATCCGCCGATTGTCTATCCGGCGGCTCTCACCGCGCGGG
Source organism: uncultured Acidobacteriota bacterium (assembly GCA_963752045.1). Taxonomy (GTDB): domain Bacteria; phylum Acidobacteriota; class Vicinamibacteria; order Vicinamibacterales; family SCN-69-37; genus DATKDF01. The sequence continues at coordinate 311,298 of CAVVWN010000014.1, forward strand.
CGTCGGCTCGCGCCGCCAGGGTGCTCGCGTTCCTCCGCGGCCCCGAGGCGCGCGCCGAGTTCACCCGGCAGGGGTTCGGGTTTGTCGAGGGCGGCGGCCAGCCATGACGAACTGGTCGAGCGAGGAGATCGGCATCGTCCTGTTGAGCCTGCGCGTGGCGCTCGTCGGCACGATCGCCAGCCTCCCGGTGGCCATCGTCACGGCCCTGGCGCTCGCGCGGGGCCGGTTCTGGGGCCGGAGCATCCTCAACGCCCTCGTGCACCTGCCGCTCGTGCTCCCGCCGGTCGTCACCGGCTATCTCCTGCTGCGGGCGTTCGGCCGCCGTGGGCCGGTTGGCGCGTTTCTGGAAGACACCATCGGATTCACGCTGGCGTTTCAATGGACGGGCGCCGCACTGGCGGCCGCCGTCATGGGCTTCCCGCTGATGGTGCGCGCCATCCGCATCGCGATCGAAAGCGTGGACGAGCGGGTCGAGCAGGCCGCCGCCACGCTCGGCGCGAGCCCGATCTGGACGATGGCGGCCGTGACCGTGCCGATGGCGCTGCCCGGAGTGCTGTCGGGCATGGTGCTGGCATTCGCGAAGGCGCTCGGCGAGTTCGGCGCCACCATCACCTTCGTCTCGAACATTCCGGGCGAAACACAGACGCTGGCGCTCGCCATCTACAGCTTCATCCAGTCACCGGGCGGCGACGCACAGGCCATGCGGCTCGTGTGGCTCTCGCTCATCGTGTCGTTCGGCGCGCTTCTCGCGTCCGAAGCGCTCGCGCGCCGCCTCGACCGGAGGCGCCGGTGAAAATCGCCGTACGCATCCGTCACCGCTTCGAGCGCATCACCCTCGACGTGGACGTCAGCCTCGAGGGCGGCCTCACGGGCCTGCTCGGGCCATCCGGATCGGGCAAGACGAGCGTGCTCAACGTCATCGCCGGGCTGCTCAGGCCGGACGCGGCGATGGTGACGCTCGACGACGAGCTGCTCGCCGACACGGATCGGGGCGTCTGGGTGCCGTCGCATCGGCGCGGCATCGGCTATGTGTTTCAGGAGTCGCGGCTCTTCCCGCATCTGACGGTCCGGCAGAACCTCGGTTTCGGGCGGTGGTTCGGCCGGAAGCGCGCGTCGGGCATCGGACTGGCCGACGTGGTGGATCTGCTGGGACTCGACCCGCTCCTCGCACGGCATCCTTCGAAGCTCTCGGGCGGCGAGAAGCGCCGTGTCGCGCTCGGGCGCGCCCTCCTGTCACATCCGCGCCTGCTGCTGCTCGACGAGCCGCTCGGCTCGGTCGACGTCGAGCGACGGCAGGAGATACTGCCGTATCTCGACAGGCTCATCGCTGAACTGAAGATGCCGATGATCTACGTCACGCACGACCACGCCGAAATCGACACCCGCGCCGAAAGCATCGTGCTGATGCAGAACGGTACGGGACGCCTGGCGGGCTGAAGTGAACCGGCGGCCGGCACGATCGACCGGAGCCGCGAGCGTCCTCAGCGCGGAGCGAGCGGCAGCCGGAACGCGGCCATCTCCTGCCCGTTCCGAACGAGGAGGACGTCGCCGACGAGCACGGGGTGGTTCCAGGTCTTGCCCTCGATGGCGGGCGCACGCGCAAGCTCGGTGAACCCGTCCGGGACCGCCGCAACCAACACAAGCTCGCCCTCCTCAGAGAGGACGAGCAGAACATCCTGATCGGGCAGGAGGAGCAGCTGGCCGTGGCCGAAGCGCCCGCCCTTCCACGCGCGTGTGCCGTCGGCGAGGTCGATGCACGCGAGTATGCTGCCATCGAAGCCGAAGGCATGCCCCTCGTGCACGACGAAGTCGTTGAAGTACGGCTTGAGCCCCCGCGACGTCCAGCGTTCATCAACGGTCCAGCCGGCGGCGTCGCCAGGACCGGCACCGGCCTGCCGTCTCGTGACGGCGATGCGGCGCATCCCGATCCCGCCCATGGCATCGCCCGGGGCGATGAGCAGGTCGCCATCGGCCGTCAACGCGGGCTGGACGATGCTGACCGCCGGCTGCCAGTTGTGTTCCCACAGCACGGCGCCGTCGGCCGGCGCCACGCTCGTGGTGCGTGCCCCGCGCAGCAGCAGGACCTGATCGACGTCGTCGATCGTCACGAGATGCGGCGAGCTGTAGCCGGCGCCGCCGTCGGGTCCATGCCAGCGCGGGCTGCCGGAACCAGCGTCGTAGGCGGCAAGCACGCCGGCCGTGGCGACGATGACGACGTCTGCGACGACGAGCGGCGAGCTGGCGAAACCCCAGTCGGGAACGTCGGTGTGGGTGTCGGAGGCGGCATTCTGCGACCAGATCAGCGAGCCGTCGCGCGCGTCGAGAGCGTTCAGGATCCCGGTCGCCCCGAACGCATAGACGCGACCGTTCGCGACGGTCGGCGTGGCGCGGGGACCCGCCCCGGCATTCGACTCCCAGAAGCGGACCGCGTCGCTGTGCATCCAGACGGGCTCGCCCGTCGACAACCTGTAGCAGGACACGACTTCGTCCGGGCCACGCTGCTCCTGCGTGTAGACCAGATCGCCGTGCACCGCAAACGACGACCACCCGGGTCCCACGGGCCTGCGCCAGAGCTCGACGGGCGGACGGCTGGACCATTCAGTTTCAATCCTGACCCCTGAGACGACGCTGTCGCGCTGGGGTCCGCGGAATCCGGGCCACTCGATCTCTGCCAGCTCCGGGACCGGTACAGCAGCCGGCGACGCAGCGGCTGGAACCGGCGAACCGACCGGAACCGGTGCGGGTTCCGGCGCGGCCACGGCAACCTCAACCGGTGTCGCGGGCGTGCTTTGGACCGGAGCGACCTCGACCGGCTCGAGGGCAGCCTGCGCGAGGAGGCGCTCTTCGGGAGTAGGCGTCCATCGCCAGTGCAGATCCACGTCGGCATCGCCGGTGACGCCGCCGGTCCGGATGATCGTGAACGCCGCACATGCAATCAGTATCGAGAGCGCCACCGACGCGTGCCGCCCGGACCTGGAGAGGCGGTGGCCGAAGACCGTCCCGACGACCAGCGCAAGGCCGAGCATGGGCGTCGCGAAGATCGGGAGCATCCACCCCATCATGCCGTTCGAAATGGACTCGTGAACGACACGCGACGTCGCGAAGAGCGCGATGGCGGCGAGCGCGACCGCACCCAGGCGCTCGGACCAGGGCACCCGGCTGAAGAACAGCCACCACAGAGCGATCGCAAGGCCGCAAGCCACCGCGCCGATGATGGCGGTGCCGCCGAATCCCGGCACGAACGCAGGGGCGACGAACCTGACGAGCACCAGCAGGACCGCGGCAACAACGCCTGGCCACAGTCTCGGCGGCTTCGGGCGTTGCACCCCGTAATTCTTGCCGTGTCGGCTGAAGTCGATCTGGCTCATCTGGTGGCGACGGTGGGACGGTCGAAACAGGATAGCATCAGCGGGGAGAACCAGCCATGCGCCCGAGACGACTGACTCTCGCGATGCTCGTGCTGCTCTTCGCCGCATTGTCGGCGGCCGGTGCGTTCGGTGCCCGGCAGGCGCCCGCCGCGGTGCAGGACGTGCCGGTGCCGGTCGGCGATCCGGCGGCACTCAGCCTGGCTGGTTACACGAAGGTGCTCTGCTCGGCCGTCTTCGTGAGCGGCCGGGACCCCGAAGAAGCTTCGCGCAACAGCGCGTACTGGTGGCTGCCAGACGGCGGCCTCGACCGCGTGCGCTACACGGTCGATCGCGAACGGCAGATCGTGCGCGCGACCCTCGACGAGTTCACGAAGGAGGCCCGCTTCTACGGCGACCAGGGCTGCGTGCTGCCGGCCGACGGTCGGATTCACTTCACGCCAACTCCCGTGCGCACTACGCTGCCGGCCGCGGCGACGATGGCGTGGCCGATGGGCGACGCGCCCGACACCCGCCCGCTGCCCGAGGGCATCGACCGCGAGACACTCGACGCCGCCGTCGACGCGGCTTTCGATCCATCCGCGCTCACGGCCGCCTTCATTGTCGTCCACAAGGGTCGCGTCATTGCCGAGCGATACATGGACGGCGTCACGAAGGACACGCAGCTCGAATCCTGGTCGATGGGCAAGAGCCTCACGGCGACGCTCTTCGCACTGCTCGTCCGGGACGGTGTGTATTCGCTGGACCAGCCCGCACCGGTACCGCTCTGGCAGTCACCGGGCGACGAGCGGCGGAAGATCCGCGTGCGCGACCTGATGAACATGTCGAGCGGTCTCCGGTTCGTCGGCAACCAGGACCCGGCTGGATCTCGCACGCAGGCCTACCCGGACCACTACTACATCTACACGGGCGCCATCGACGCGTTCACGTACTCGATGACGAGGCCCCTCGAGTTCGAGCCCGGCACGGAGGGGCGATACCGCAATTCCGATCCGCTGACGATCGGGTATCTGGTGAGAGCGGAGGTCGAGCGTCGCGGCGAGACGTACCTGTCGTGGCCGCAGAAGGCACTGTTCGACCGCATCGGCATCCGGCGGCAGGTGCTCGAGCCGGATCCGTACGGCAATTTCCTGCTGACCGGCTACGACTACGGCACCGCCCGGAACTGGGCGCGCCTCGGACTGCTGTACCTGCAGGACGGCATGTGGATGGGCGAACGCCTGCTGCCCGAGGGGTGGGCCACGTTCGTCAGCACGCCCGCACCCGGCTGGCGACGGCCGGAGTACGGCGGGCTGTTCTGGCTGAACGGCGTCGGCGCCTGGAACCTTCCCGCCGACACCTACCTCGCCGCGGGGGCCGGCGGCCAGAACACGTTCATCGTGCCGTCGCTCGACCTGGTCATCGTGCGCATGGGTCACTTCAGGGGCCAGGGCGCGAGCCGACGGGCCAACAACCGGGCGTTCACGCTGCTCGTCGAGGCGCTTCAACCAGGCAGGTGAAGCGCGATAGGCTGATTTCGTGCCTGTCGCCGAGCCAACCGTCGCGCCCAACACGCAGACCGCGGACATCGAACGTCTCTACCGCGCCCGGCTCGCCGAGCGCCGTGCCGTGCTTGCCGTGTGCGAACGGCAGCACGTCTGGCTGAGCCGCGCGCGCCTGGCGCTGGTGGCCGCGGCCATCGCGATGCCTCTTGCCGGCGGCCTCGCCTGGGTGGCCTGGTCGCTCCTGCCGCTCGCGCTCTTCGGCCTGGTCGCCGCCATTCACGGCCGCAGGCTCGACGACCGCCGTCGCGCCCGGTCGGCGGTCGCCTTCTACGAGCGTGGTCTTGCGCGTCTCGCCCACGACTGGATCGGCCAGGGCGAAGAGGGGCTGGCCTTCCGGCAGCCCGATCATCCGTACGCCGACGACCTCGACATCTTCGGCCGCGGCAGCCTCTTCGAGTTGCTGGCGACGACGCGCACGCGCGCCGGGCAGGCCACGCTCGCCCGGTGGTTGCTCGAACCTGCCGAGCCGGATGAAATCCGGGCACGCCAGGTCGCGGTGCGGGAGCTCTCCACCCGAATCGACCTGCGCGAGGCCATGGCCGTGCTCGGCGACGACCCGAGCGTTGGCGTCGACGCGGAAGGTCTGCGGAACTGGGCGACGCGGCCTGTTCGTCTCCGCGGCGCTGGCCTACGGCTGCTGCCGGCAGCACTCGTCGCGGTGCTGCTCTCCCTCGTGGGCACCATCCTCGACGACGTGGTCGCTTTCGCTTCTGGAGCTGCGCGCACTCGTCGCGCTGGTCCTCGCCGAGGGCGCCGTGGCGCTCTGGCTTCGCCCCCGCGTGGTCCCCGTGATTCACGGAATCGACGAGCCCACGCGGGATCTCGAGCTGCTGTCGGCGGTGCTGCAGAAGCTCGAGCGCGAGCGGTTCGAGAGCCCGCGGCTCGTGTCGATTCAGCAGGCGATCGGCGGACCACACACGGCGTCGGACCAGATTCGCCGGCTCGGCCGGCTTTCGGCGCTCGTCGCCTCGCGGCGGAACATCATCTTCGCGCTGCCGGCAGCCCTGTTGCTCTGGGCCACGCAGCTGGCCTTCGTGATCGAAGCCTGGCGGGACCGGACCGGGCGTCACGTGCCGGAGTGGCTCGACGCGGTCGGCGAGTTCGAGGCGCTTGCCGCGCTCGCCACCTTCGCGTACGAACATCCGGACTACGCCTACCCCGACGTTGGCGACCGGCACGGCGGAATCACCGGCGACGCCGTGGCTCACCCCCTGCTCGGATCCGACGCCGTGGCCAACGACGTCAGGCTTGGTGGCGACGGCCCTGCGCTCTTCATCGTCAGCGGATCGAACATGTCGGGCAAGAGCACCTGGCTTCGCGCCATCGGCACGAACGTCGTCCTGGCTTGTACGGGAGCGCCCGTCCGGGCGGCGGCGTTTCGCCTGGCGCCGCACCATGTGGGCGCCGCGATGCGCGTGGCCGATTCGCTCGTGGACGGCCGGTCGCATTTCATGGCGGAGATTACGCGCCTCAAACAGGTCGTCGACCTCGCGCGCACGTACCCCGGGCGCGTGCTCTTCCTGCTCGACGAGGTGCTCGGCGGCACCAACTCCCACGACCGTCGTCAGGGGGCCGAAGGCCTGCTGGCCGGTCTCACGGCGCTCGGCGCGGTGGGCCTCGTCACGACGCACGACCTGGCGCTCGGCGCGCTCGTGGACCGGCTCGACGCGCGCGCCGAGAACGTGCATTTCGAGGATGCGTTCGACGGCGTCCACCTGGCCTTCGACTACCGCCTCCGGCCGGGCATCGTGAGGACGAGTAACGCCATCGCGTTGATGAAGTCGATAGGCCTCGACGTGTGACGTTCCGGGTTCCGAGCCCGAACCGGCCCGGGCTCAGAGAAGCAGCGCCTCGACACGGTGCGCGTGCACCATTCGCTCGGTCTCCGACCAGCGGAAGATCGTGAAGTGACCGTCCTGTGACGCGACGAGCGCGACGGCCGTGCGTTGATCGAACACGAACTGCGCGGCCGACAGATGGCGCGTGCCACCCAGGCGCGCCGGAGACTCGTGCCACATCGGGCGGCCTTCAATGGGCTCGGTCACGACCACGCGGTCCACGTTTGCGTCGGCGCGACGGGAACGGATCTTCGCGCCGAACGCCAGCACCTCGTACCGGTCGTTGATCAGGGTCGCGCCGTCGACGGCCGTGAGGCCGGCGACGCCTTCGACGGCGTGATGAAGGGCGTCGCGCCAGTCGTGCCCGTCGTGGTCGGCGTCGGCCTGTCCGATGAGCCCGGCGAGCTCCGGGTAGGGTGGATCGAGGACGTATGGCAGCGGAGTCACGATGGAGTCCTGCCACCCGACCGAGTCCCATGGAACTCGCAGCAGCGTGCCGCCGCGCCCGTGCCTGCGCATCGAGGCGGCAAGCTCGACCATCACGCCGGCCGGGCGGCCCGGCGGACCGAACGGATCGAAGCCGAGGAGCGACCGCAGCACCGGGGGACAGTCCGGCGATTCGGCTTCGCCTTCATGGACGATCTTGATCTCATCGCCCTCGAGCACGGCCACGTTGATGAACTTCCCGAACGGGTCGCTGCGCTGCTTGATGACGAGCAGGCCCGATCCGGCGACTTCGATGACGAAGCAGAATGGCGGCAGGCGCCGGGCGGTGCCCCACACACGCAGCGCGTCGCCGATGCGCCACACGCCGAGGTGGATGCTGGATCGTTCGACGGCTGGAGCGAGTTTGGCCAGCGCTGCCGGATGGAGCGGCAACGGCTCCCGAAAGCGCAACGGCAGGCCGACGTCGTCAGGCGGAACGAAGGCCAGCGAGATCCTGGGAGACAGGCCTTCCTCGCGCCTGAGGCTCGCCCAGAACGCGGCGTCGATCATCGTCTCGACGGTTGGCGCATCGGGCGTCGGCGCCAGGTCCGTCCGCCCTGCCGCCCGGGCCGCTTCCATGCGGTCGGCAAAGTGACTGAGCACGCGGCCGGCAACGGCGCGGGCGAGGGGATAGGTGGGTTCGGGCATGCAGGCGACCTCGTGATGATGCCGCGCCCGGACGGTCTCTGCAACTGCCGGGTCGGCCGGGGCTCCCTCTGCTAGACTCCGGCCAGTCGTGGCCCACTTTCTATCCGCACGAGTGTTCGCAACCACCGCCGGGAACGAGTTCATGCTCGACATCGCGCGCCGGTATGTGGAGGGGTTCCTCCAGTTGGGTCTCGATTCTCAGTTGGCCCTCGACCGGCTTCCAGAAGCCGCCAGGCTTGACCGCCTTCAACTGGTCGTCGCTCCGCATGAGTTCTTCCCGCTGTTTGTCGAGCGCCTCCACGGCGCCGGCGCCGTTACTCGGGCACTCGCGGCGTCCTACCTCCTCAATGTCGAGCAACCGGGCAGCAGCTGGTTCGAGACAACATGTGCCCTCACCTCGGGAAGTCTCGGCGTCTTCGACATCAGCCCTGAAGGCACCAACGAGTTGTGCAGGCGCGGCCTCGATGCGACCTGGGCACCGCTCGGCGTGTCGACGCCGGTTTCAGAGGAGCTGCCGTCCACGGTTCAACGGCCCGTCGACATGGTCTTTCTGGGATACGCGTCTCGACGCCGTCAGAGGTTCTTTGCCGCTCACGCCTCTTTCTTCGCACGGCACGTATCCCGGCTCCACTTCGCCGACGCCTCGAGTCCGAGGCGGACCAACACTCCCGGGTATCAGGCCGATCACGGCCGGAGCCGGCTGCTGACAAGCGCCAAGATTCTTCTCAATGTTCACGCGACCGATCGCCCGTATTTCGAGCGCCATCGGGCCGTGCTCGCGATGACACACGGCTGCGTGCTCGTGACCGAATCCAGCAGCGGAATCACCCCGCTCGTCGACGGAGAGCACGTCGTCGCGGCGCCGCTCGATCGGTTGGTCACCGCGTGCGAGGCGTTGCTCGCAGACCCAGATCGTATCGACGCCCTTCGTTTCGCCAGCTGTGCGCTGACTCGGGGAGTGTATTCGATGCGCGTCGCATGCGAGACGATTATCCAGCGGGCGACATCAACCGTCCGACCTGATCTCCAGCCATCGCTTCAGGCGCGCCGGGCTGCGATTCAGTTGCGGCTGAAGCACAGTCACGACATGCGTGCCTCCCGCGGATCCGACTGGACCGTTGAATCGAACGGACGGCTGCATGAGTCTCGCCAGCCGCGTGTCAGCATCATCGTGACGGTCCACAACTACGAGAGTGTCGTAGGCGCGTGCCTCGAGTCGGTCATCAACTCGGACCCGGTTCCGGGCGGCATGGAGTTGATCGTCGTGGACGATGGTTCCACCGACGATTCCTGTCAGGTGGCGATGGCGGTCGTCGCCGCCGCGCCGGTCCCAGCCCGTCTCGTCATCAAGAACTCCAACACGGGCCTGGCTGATGCCAGGAACGTGGGGCTCGAGGCGGCCCGAGGCGAGTTCGTGTTGACGCTCGACGCGGACAACTGGGTTTACCCCTCGTGTGTCGCCACGCTGACCGCCGCCCTCGACGGCGACGTTCACGCGGCAGCATATCCTCTGCTTCGGCGATTCCTGAGCCCTGACGACGAGGCGCTGGACCTGCTCTCGACATATGCCTGGGACATCGCGCGCCTGGTTCGTGCGCCCTACATCGATGCCCTTGCGCTGTTTCGCCGGAACGTGCTGCACGCCGTAGGCGGCTATTCGACGGAACTCGTTGACCATGGCTGGTTTGGCTGGGAGGACTATGACCTCTGGCTCAAGCTGGCCGAGGCCGGTTACACGTGTGTGCAGGTGCCGAACATACTCGCCTCGTACCGTGTGCACCCGGCGTCAATGACCGCCACCACGAACCGCGAGGCCGCGAGGATGGCAAGGTACTTCAGGAAGAAGTTCACGGCACTGGCGGCTGCGCATCCAGACCTCGACATGTACTTCGGCCTGCCGGTCGAGGGCCAGGCTCCTGGGCTCCTGTCGGCCGTACCCGTCGACGATCTTGCGGCGTTGCGTGCGCGTTGCGATGGACTGGAAGCACACGTGCACGCCATGTATGGTTCGTGGAGCTGGCGGGCTACGGGGCCGCTTCGGGCAGCCTACCGCCTCATGGCAAGGAGGGCATGAGCCAGCCAGCGGCGGTACACGGATCATGCCGGTGCTAGGATGAGCCAATGCCCACCGATTTCGGAGACTTGGGCGCGCGGTTCGACACCGACAAGTGCACGAGCGGATACTTGGAGCTCTACCTCGAACGTGTCCGCGAACCCAGGTCCGTGCTCGAGGTCGGCGTGAAGTCTGGTGGCTCGCTCCTGCTTTGGAGTCACCTGTGGCCGACGCTCGAGACCATCGTCGGCATTGACACCTCACCTCCGGACCTTTGCCACGACAAGATTCGGCTCTTTGTCGCCGACCAGGCGGACCGGCACGACCTTGACGCCATCGCTCGCCGCACCGGTCCTTTCGACCTTGTGATCGACGACGCCTCGCATATCGGGGAACTCTCGTGGTCGACCTTTCAGGCTCTGTGGCCTCACGTGCGAGCGGGTGGTTTGTACGTCGTCGAGGACTGGGGCACCGGCTACTGGGCCCACTGGCCCGACGGCCTTGCGTACGTTCCCTCGTTGCCGCCGGGCCACACGGCCGGCATGGTCGGCATGATCAAACGCCTCATCGACGAGCTCGACAACGGCCAACTGGCTCGGCTCGAGTTGCTGCCGGGAATTGCATTCGCACACAAGGCGTGAGTGCCGGCATCAACACAGCCATGATTCTATCGGCGTATCCGTTTCCGGGAATCCCCTATACGCATGATGCGGGCGTATGCCTGCTCGCCCCCGGTCAGGTGCTCTTTGCTTCTGAAGAGGAGCGCCATCTGCGGAGCATGCATGCCATCGGCGCCTTTCCTGAACGCGCAGCGATGTCGGCATTCCGTCAGACAGGTGTCAGACCTGAAGACATCGGGTGCCTTGTCACGACGTCCATGGAACGGTGTCGTCGGCGTTCCGACTATCAGGCTCGGCTGAGGTTCGCGGTCGAGCAGCTTCACCTGCGTTCCGACGTGCCCTCGCTGTGCGTACCGCATCACCTAGCCCACTCTGCGCTCGCCGTCCTCACATCACCGTTCGACGAATGCCTGTTCCTGACTCTGGACGGGGGTGGCGACGGGCACATGGGTCACTGGGGAGTCTTTCGCCGGGGCCGCTTCCGGGTGCTCGAGTCCATTCGATACTCACCTGCCGCGTTCTTCAGTTTCGTGACATCTCTCTGCGGATTTCCGCTCTTCGAAGAAGGGAAGGCGATGGGCCTGGCCGCGTACGGACATGTCGACGAGACGCTGCTCGCCTGGTTCAGGAAGCACTTCACGATTCGGCCGGACAGCGCCGATCTGCAGACCGGTCTCGAGATGCGCTGGCACAGCACGCTCGAACCGGAACACATCGATCCAGACAGCTATCCCCGTCACAAGTACTATCGCTGGTCGCTTGACTTCTCAGACGGATCCGACCGAGCCTGGATGCATGAGATTCCTCCTCAGGACATTGCACGGACCGGCCAACAGGTTTTCCAGGAACTCGTCGACACCATCATCGGCCGGCTGCGCGTCCGAACGGGAATTCGCCTCATGGCCTGCGCGGGCGGGGCTTTCCTGAACGTCGCCGCGAATGGACACCTGGTTCGGCGGCATCCGGACATGACGTTTTTCTATCCGGTCGCGCCACATGACGCCGGCCTTGCGCTTGGCGCCGCCCTCTGGACAGGGCACACACTTCGATGGCCTCGTCCCGCGAGGCCCGTGTCTCCCCTCCTGGGCCCGTCCTTCACCAGAAAGGAGATCGAGGGCGTGCTGGCCGAGTACGGTCTCGATGGCGTTCGCCTCACGAACACGGTCACCGCCGTGGCTCGTGCGGTGGCTGATGGCCAGATCGTCGGGTGGTTCGATGGACCTGCCGAGTACGGCGCCAGGGCACTCGGGGCGCGATCCGTGCTGGCGGACCCGAGGCGTGTCGAATCCAAGGCCCGCCTCAATCAGTTGTTGAAGAAGCGTGACTGGTTCATGCCGTACGCTCCCTCGATTCTCGAGGAGCGGGGGGCAGAGTACTTCGAACACTTCACACCAGACCCGTACATGAACGTCGCGATTCGGGTCAGGCCGGAGAGAGCGGCCGAGATTCCCGCAGCCGTTCACCGTGACGGCACTTGCCGTGTCCACGCGGTGTCCAAGTCGCTCAACCCGAACTTCCACGCCATCCTCGTGGCCTTCGAGGACATTCCTGCAGCAGCATCATCGGCCGTCCCGGCATGCCCTAGGGCGAAATGTTCGATACAGCCGAACGTGGTCCGACCGAGCGCGCGCCTGTCTGAACAGCGCACGCAGCGTGCGCCGATACCGATACAGATACATAGGCTCTGGAACGAACCTGGCTCGATGCCGGTGTCGAGCTGTGCTGTCGAGGAAAACGTGAGGTCTTCGAATTCCTGCAGGACCTCGCTGAACCCTCCGATACGTTCGAACAGCTCTGCGAATACCGATATTCGAACTGTTTCGGTAGAAAACCAAGGAAGGAGGCAATACCGTCCTCTGTCATGGGCCTCTGTGCGCCAGGTGAACCGACTGAGGATTGAGCTGTTCGTAGTCGACTCTGGACGTGACGAACGGCGAGCTGTTCAACGCCTGGGACATCGCAGACACGTAGTTCGGCGACACGACATCATCGGCATCGAAAAGAGGAGCTTCTGACCGCGCGACGCCGAACACCGGCATTCCTGGCATAGCCTGGGCTCGCACGGTTGCATGCGTCTATTATGAGCAAAGGTAGTCGATCTCTGTACCGAGTCGAACATCGGCGGCTGATCGGTCGACCTGTTGTTGACCGTGATGACCTCCACAGGCGTCCGTGAGTCTGAGACACCAGGAGTCGATGATTCGACAACTCGTGAGCGTGTTACGGAACTGAACTACGACACTCACGTCAACAGGAGTCCGCCCACAGGTGTCACAACTCGAAGCGCGACGGAGGTAGTCCGTCAGGGGCTGTTGAGCGAGGCACATCGTCCTGGCAGGCACATGGGCTCTATCGCGTATCCTGCTCACGCCGACGCCGACCTCGAAGCCGGCGCGGACCGCCAGCCGAATTGTCTCGGCGGTCGCCTTGCCGAACGGATACGAAACGGCGCGAACATCGTACGCAGCAGATGCTCCAGCGTCCTTCGGCAGGTGGTCAGTTCATCCACTGCACGTCTGCGCTCTGAGCAGCAGCGACAGGTGGTTCGCCGTATGGGCTCTGATCGTAACGCCAAGGTAGCTGGCGAGCTCGTGCACTTTTTCACCCGTCATCGGACGCCAGGCCGGTGGTGCCCTGGGCTCGAGCAACTCTTCGAACTCGCCGAGGACCTGGTCCAGTGGCTCACTGACATCACTCGAAGATCGCGTGCAGCGACCTGATTGCCATGGGTCGATTGAACGCAGACACACTGATCGCACCGGCCAGTTTACCTCGAGCGTCAGCGTGTCCTGCAGCGCAGACGAGGCGCTGAACAGTGCTCGTAAGCCTGTTGATCGATACTCACGAGGCTGCTCGAGGCCGGCCGTCGTCACGAAGAAGGTCGCAGAATGCGATGTGTGCAGGATTGGCGCGGCAATCGTCAGGTTGTCGAGATAGCCATCGTCGAACGTCAGGGCGACAGCTTGGGCGAAGACAGTTGCTGTAATCGCGGCGGAAAGTCGTCGAGTCCGATGGGACTGCAGTGCGCGTGGATCGACGACAATCTGCTGCGCAAACTGGTCGGGCTGCATGCTCAGCGTGAACATGTCGTCCGGCGGCCGATGCGGTGATACATCAGAATCAGTCCGCGACCGAACGTTTCGCTGAAATCTTCATTATGTACTTCGAATTGCTCGCACGCAGTGCACGAGAGGAAACGAGGATCCACGAACCCGAGTTCTTCCGCCGTTAGGTCCTCTGCAGCGAGCCCGTAGAGAAAGGCTGTACACGTGCGAATGTTCCTGTAGGTCGTGACATTCACATCGACGAGGAGGACACATCGGCGAACAGGCTGCGGACGGCCGCGTGCGTGCACCGCCAGTAGTCGCCACTTTCCAACCAGCCGTTCTCGTCATTCACCCGGGTCATGGCGGCACTGTATATAGCAGCATCCCGCCCTGCGCGAGCAGCCGGCTGCACATGAAAAGGTGTGTCAAGGTCGTAATGATGTGCAGGACGAAAGCGAGATATAGAGTACTGCAGTGTTCAAACTGCCTGCGCTCGAACGCGCCGAGGACGTGCTGCACGGTGTGCCGCTGTACGACGGAATCCGGAATGCCTTCGACACCCGCTCAGCTCGATGATCGCCATGGCTTACACGTGCTCGCAGCGCTCACGCCAGACCGGCGAAAGACGATGATGCCGACGGCCATGGCGAGGACGGACGAAGCCGCGAGGTACAGATGCGCGTGAGCGTGGGACCTGCTGCGTACGCAGCACGGCCGCGAAAACTCGATGACTGCGTCGGCGGCGAGAGGAGAGATACGCGTGCACATGTTCGGGCAGGATGCCGAGTGGATAGATGACAGGCGCCAGAAAGAACCCCGCCTGAGCCACTACATCGCAGACCTGATTCAGGTCGCGATACCGCAGAAACAACACGCTCGACGCCAGAGCAAAGCCCATGACGACGAGCACGAAAGCGATCAGATAGCCGAGATACAGACCGACGGCGGCTACCGATGGCGGCCTCCCCGTGGCCGTGAGAAACACGAGAATGCTCACGGTGAAGACGACCAGCGTGATGAGCGGGTTCGAGATGGACGTTGCAACCAGAATCCACGACGGGCACCTGGCCCGCGTGAGCAGGAAGCTCCGCGACGCCAGAGCCATGAGCCCCACCTTGGTCGATTCGGCGAAGAACTCGTACAGGAAGAGGCCGATGATGAGATTGAGGCGGTAATCCGGGTCACCGCCGAACACGAACGAGAACACGGCCAGGAGCAGGACGAACATCGTGAGCGGCTTGAGGAGCGCCCACACGAAGCCGCCGATCGTGCCGTGATACCTGACCTTGAAGTCCGTACGGATCAGCGTCCAGATGAGACCGGCCCGGGCTGTGAACCTGGCGTCGCCGGCCAGGTCATCCCCCACTGCCGCCGGCGGCGGCAAGTCGAGCCCGGCTCCGGCTGATGCATTCGTCATTACCTGGCGTCCTCGGCGCCACCTCCGCGATGGCCTCGCAGTACCGGAGCGCTGACGCTGGATCTGTCAGCTCGTCGAGCGCCGCAAGCGCGCGGAGAGCCGGGAGATTCCGTCGGTCGCGCCCCAGTGTCTGGAGATAGTACCTCGCGCCACCCCGGGCTGTCCGGCCAGCAGGGCGACGGCTCCGAGACCGTTGCTGGCCTCGTTCGAGTCCGGACTTCGCCGCCGAAGCTCCTCGAACGTCCCGCGCGCCTCGTCGTGCGAGCCCACCTGCAGGAAAGCCACGCCAAGCTTGGTGTAGACGGTCAGCTCGTCGGGATTCGCTGCGAGCGCCATGACATAGCGTCCGATGGCTTCCGGGTACCGGCCAGCCTGTTGCAACGCCTCGCCAAGGGCCAGGTTCGGCAGCCAGTGATCGGGCGCGAGGGAGACGGCTTCCGTCCACAGCGCGACCGGATCGGCCCAGATGGCATTGCGCAGGATCGTCCGCGCGCCAAGCCCCGCCACGAAGACGACGGCGCAGGCGCCCACCGTCACGCGGGTTACGAGGCGCGCACGCCTGAGCCGCACGCCCAGCCAGCCGCACCCGGCACCGGCGGCGAGGAAGAACCCGATCGACGCCGTGTATACGCGGTGCTCCGCCATGGGTTCGCCCTGGTCGAGCACGACGAGCGCCGCCGATGGCACGAGCGCCAGAACGAACCAGCTCAGACCGAACGTTACGAGCGGCTCGCGACACCGCAGAAGATACGCAAGCCAGGCGAGCCCGGCGAGCAAGGCGAATCCCGCCACCGCGCGCGGATCGGTACGCGCTCGAGATCAGTGCAACCTGATGGAAGATCGTCTGACCGTTCGGCATGATGAGCAGGCCGAGATACCGGCGCACGACATCGACTTCCACGAGCGCGAACGGCCACTGGGGCGCGAGCGCACCCGGGTGCTCGACGAGCACGAATACGAACAGCCGAATCATGGCCCCGACGGTGGCGAAGGTGAGAAGCGGCAGGTGCAGCCAGAGCAGCCTCCAGCGGCGGTCGGCCTCGGCTGCTGGATACACGAGCCGATCGAACACCACGAGGGCGACCGGCAGCATGATGGCCGTCTCCTTCGAGGCCAGCCCGGCAACCCACGCACCCAACGTCACGAGCAGCCAGTGCGGCGAGTTCGTGACGAACCAGGCTCGAACGGCGAGAACCGCCAGCAGGAGCCAGGTTGCGCACAGCACCTCGGCCCGGCCGCTGACGTAGCCGACCGCCTGGGTCATCATCGGGTGCACCGCCAGCAGCACGGCGGCGGCAGACGACGTCAGCAACCGGTCCGGCCCACGGACGTCTGGTCCGCCCGCCCGGCTCCGATCGCCCAGGACGAGCCATGCGAGGCTGAAGAGCAGGCCGACGTTGACCATGTGCAGCAACACGTTGGTCAGGTGGAAACCGAACGGCTCGACTCCCCACAGCCGCCGGTCGAGCACGTACGACGCGGTGACGAGCGGACGCGTCGAGTCGCGAACGAGCACCTCGCGCATCCGCTCGGGCGTCTCGATGAGCAGCCGGTTCTCGACGATCAGGCGCTGGTCGTCGTACACGAACGGATTGTCGAGGGCATTCGAATAGACGATGCCCGCCAGCACGATTGGCGCCAGGAGCGCAAGAAGGACGGATCGCGACCGCACGAGTCGGTATAGTGTAATGGCTTGTCCCTGCGCGTTCTGCACGTGACGCCCTATGCGGCCGGCGCATGGGCCTATGGCGGCATCCCGCGGGTCGTCACAACCCTCAGCCGCGCGCTCGCGCGGCAGGGACATCGCGTGACGATTGCGACGACCGATGTGTCGTCTCCGCGCGCGCGCCTGCCGCGATTTGGCCGTGAGCCGCTACCGGGCGCCTGGCCCCCCCAAGAAGGCAGCGATGGGGTGACGACCCTGGTCTTCCCCAACCTGTCGAACGCCCTGGCCTATCACGCACAGTTCTTCACGCCAATCGGCCTGGGCCGGTTCCTTGCGGCCCATGCGGGCGACTTTGACGTGGCGCACCTGCACGCCTGCCGGAACCTCCCCGGCGCGCTTGCGGCACACCACCTCGCGCGCGCCGGCGTGCCGTACGTGCTCGCGCCAAATGGCACGGCCCCCCGCATCGAACGGCGCCTTGCCGCCAAACGCGCCTTCGACGCGCTCGCCGGCAATCGCGTCATGGCCGGCGCGGCATGCGTGCTGGCGGTATCTCGGGCCGAAGTCGGCCAGTTGCGTGCCCTCGGCGTCCCGTCCGCGCGAATTCGCCTGATCGCGAACCCCGTCGAGACGAGCGAGCCCCGGCAGCGGAAAGACCGTGGCGCGTTTCGGCGCCGCCTGGGCGTGGGTTCGAACCCGGTCGTGATGTTCCTGGGGAAGCTCACGCCGCGCAAGCGCGTCGACGTCCTCGTGGAAGCCGTCGCGAGACTCGGCCGCCCCGACGTCCGCCTGGTGATTGCCGGCAACGACATGGGCGCCGGCGCGTCGGTTCGCGCGGCCGTGCGAAGGCACGGACTCGACGACCGCACGATCTTCGCCGGGCTTCTCGAAGGCCAGGACCGCCTCGACGCCCTCGCCGACGCCGACGTCGTCGTCTACCCGTCCGAGCACGAGATCTTCGGCCTCGTGCCGCTCGAAGCGCTTCTCGAGGGCACACCGGTCATCGTGTCGGACGATTCCGGATGCGGCGAGGTCATCGGAGCGACTGGCGGTGGCCTGGTGACGCCGGTCGGCGATGCTGCTGCGCTCGAATCAGCCGTCGCCGGAATCCTCGACGATACGCCGACGTGGCGGGCCCGGGCCGAGGCCGCCGGGGACCGCGTGATTCGCGACTTTGGCCCGGAGAGGATCGCCGGCGAAGTGGCCGGTCTCTACGAACAGCTTCGCGCGGGTGCCGCACGACCGGCCGGAGCCGCCGCTTCTCGCCTCACAGGCGTCAGCTTTGTCGTCCCCGTGCGCAACGGGGCACCCTGGATTCGGCGGGTGGTGGGCGCCATCGAAGCCCAGGCGGACGGCCGCCCCTTCGAGATCATCGCGGTCGACGACGGCAGCGCGGACGCATCCTCGACGGTCCTGGGCGAGCTGGCTGCGGTTGGTCACGTCAGGCTGATCCCGGGCCCCCGTCGTGGGGTGGCGGCAGCGATCAACGTCGGCGTCAGGGCCGCCAGATATCCACTGATCGCGCAGGTGGATCAGGACGTCGAGCTCGACGCCGGATGGCTGGAGCGGATGGCCGCCGCCTTCGACGATCCGGCGGTCGGCGCGGTGCAGGGGCGCTACCGAACCTCGCCGACGGCCGGCATGTTCGGCCGCGTCATGGGCCTCGATCTGGAGCAGCGGTACGGCGCCATTCGGGGAGGGTCGACCGACCATGTGTGCACGGGCAATACGATCTATCGACGATCGGCCCTGGAACGGATCGGCCTCTTCGACGAATCACTGGGATACGGCGCGGACAACGATGTCAGCTACCGGCTCACGAGCGCCGGCTATCGCCTCGTCTTCTGTCGAGCCGCCCGGAGCCTTCACCACTGGCGTGACTCGCTCGCCGGCTACTGCCGGCAGCAATACGGATTCGGCTACGGCCGTCTCGACGTCGTTATCCGCCACCCGTCGCGCGTCGCGGGAGACGTCGTCTCCCCGGTCGGCATGATGCTGCATCCGGCGGTTGCCGGCGTCGCTCTGGCGCTTGGCGCGACGGCCGGACTTGCGGCGTGGCTCGGCATGCCGTGGCGGCCGACGGCGCTGTGGTCGGCGGGTCTTCTGGCAATCCTCGCCTGCGAGCGTGGAGTGGCCGGCGCCCGCGCGGCGTATCGATTCAGGGATGCGGCCGGCCTCGCCTTCCCGGTTGTGCACCTGCTTCGCGATGCCGTCTGGGTCGGGGCCGGCATGTGCTGGTCGTGGCGCCGCCTGGCAGGCCGGCGGCCGAACCCTGCGCACAGCATGCGTCCGAGACGGTCGCTCAACGGACCGTCGCCGTTCGCGCTGAATCGCTCGAAGGACGTCAACCGAGGACTGCCGCAAGCGATGCCCTGAAGCGGTCTCGCGAGAAGTCCGACGTCACCCGCTTCAGTGCGGCCTCCCGCAACGCCCGCCAGTCTTCGCGACGCGTCATCAGCACCCGGCACGCGGCAGCGAACGCATCAGGACGGTCCGCCACGAGGAGCTCCCGGCCGCTCGTCCAGCCGAGCTGCCGAGAGAGAAGCGATGTTGCAACGACGGGCAGCCCCGCGGCGGCCGCATGGATGACCTTCAGTGGAATGCCTGCGGCGAAGCGGGTCGGCGCCACGAAGAGGCGCGCCTCGTCATAGAGGGGCGTCAGGTCGGGGACGAACCCGCACACCCGAACGCCGGCGCTTTCGAGCGCGCGAATTCCTTCTGGAGGATTCGGCCCGACCACGGTCATCGGCAGGTCACTGCCGAGGTGCGAGCGCAGCAGCGGCAGCACCTGTGTCACAAACCACGACACCCCGTCGGCGTTTGGCGACAGATCGTGAAAGGCCCCGACGAAGAGGATTCCCCGACGGTCCTCGAACCTCCGCTCTGTTGGCGCGGGACTCACCGCGTGTCCGACGATCTGGACGTTCGGGCAACCGGCATTGCCGAGTGTGTTTCTCTCGACCTCCGACACGGCGATGACGGCGTCGGCGCCTGCCGACAGGGCGACCTCGCGCGCGACCATGCGATCGAGGAGCTCGTCGGAGATGGACTCACCGGCGGCGCGCCGCCGGCCGACCTCGCGCAGGGCTGACACGGCCTCGGCATCGAAGATGACCGCGGCGCCAGGGCTCCACGTGCCGGGTGGCCCGAGCTTGGCGCGCACGAGCTCCATGTTGTGGAAGCGACTGCACGATGATCCTGTCGTAGTACCCGGCGCGCGCCTTCATGAACGCCTTGAACCGGGCGGGTCCGATACCGGACATGACCTCGACGGTCTCCGGCACGCTTTCGCGCACACGCGGCCATGCGTCGTCGAACACGGCCATCGGGTACAGCGTCACGAAGTGCCCGAGAGCGACGAGGGCGTCGACGAGCTCGGCCGCGCGCGGAAAGCCGAAGCCGGCCGTCCGGTCGGGCACCCGGTCATCCACGACGAGCACGCGCAAGCCGCCCTCACGGCGGGCTCTGGCATCGAGGAGGCCTCCAGTTCGTTCGCGGTGCCTGAGGGCCAGCCACTCCTCGTGCTTGCGGGCGAACACGACACGGCGCGCCTGCTGCATCGCCACGGCCGCCTCGCGAGACGCGGAGCTCGAGAACTCGTGATGGAGCGCGACGACATCGGGGCGATAGACCACGCGCAGACCAGCCTGCCAGAGCCGCAGGCAGTAGTCGGCGTCCTCGTAGTAGGCGGGCTCGAAACGCTCGTCGAATCCGCCAAGGTTCTCAAACACCCTGCGCGGGGTCATCAGGAGGGCTGCTGAACAGTAGTCGACATCGCGCGCGAACGCGTATTCCGGCTTCCACGGGTCGTCGCCGCGGCCGTATCCTTCGCAGGATCCGTCGGCCCACACGACGCTGCCTGCTTCCTGCAGCGTGCCATCCGGCAGGATGAGCCGTCCGCCCACTGCGCCGACCGACGGGGACGCCTCGAGCGCGGACGCCGCGTGTTCGAGGCTCCCGGCGGCAAGCTCGGCGTCGTTGTTGAGCAGCAGCAGCACCTCTCCGCGTGCGACTCGAGCCGCTTCGTTGCACGCCTTGATGAATCCCCTGTTCTCGTCCCAGCGGATCACGGTTGTCCCGTCGAGGCGGCCGAGCAGTTCCGCGGTGCCGTCGGTGGACTGATTGTCGACAATGACGACCTCGAGCGGCGGGTGCGGCACGTCAGCCAGGGCGCGCAGGCAGGCCAACGTGAGCTCGGCACGGTTGTGCAGCACGAGGAGCACCGAGACGCGCGGACTGGCGAGGCACGAAAACGCCAGGCGCTCGTTGCTCCGGAGGAACGCGGCGAGCTCTGACCGGCGCGCGTCGGCGAGCGCGGCCTTGCGCGTCGTGTCTTCCCGCGCTCGGACGGCGCCCCGCGGGTCGGCGTCACGATCCGGCGACGGCGAGGACATCAGTTGGCGCAGGTGCCGGAGGTCGACCAGCCAGCGGCTCGGCGACAGCGGCAGACGGCCTTCGCGGAAAGCATCGAGTGCAAGGCCGGCGGCCGTTCTGACGTACCGAATGCGACTGAACCGGCGCGGCATGAACGCCGGGCTACGCCTGCCCGAACCTGCCGAGGGCGTAGTCGGCGACGCCTCGGCCGACCGCGGCCAGTCGCTCCGGTATGCGGCCGACAGGCGCGCGAAGCGCATGGGCGGCGTTGAGGCCAACGATCGCGGCTTCCCGGGAGCGGGCCGCGATCCTGCCGCCCGACGACGCGTGCCGCCGGCCGAGTCGCAGGTGGTTCCGCGCCGCGTAGTACAGACGCAACGACGAAGCCGCGCCGATCGTCCGCGAGCCCTCGTGGAGCGCTCGGGCCGCCGGGACGGCAACCGTCGTATAGCCGGCCCGCCGCGCGCGGAGGCAGAAGTCGAGGTCCTCGAAGCCGAAGAAGTACGCCTCGTCGAAAAGACCGATCGCGTCGAAGACGCGACAGTCGATCAGCATCACGCATCCGGCCACGGCGTCGACGGTTTCGACCGATCCGCGTGGCACCGCATCGGCCGCTCGACCGGAGCCGCGGAGCCGCATGCGCCCGGAACGGCAGTCATAGGAGATGCCCATGGACTGCACGCGGTCCGGCGCGTGCCGTTCGAGCACAAGAGGGCCGGCAACCCCGGCCTGCGGGTGGCGCTCGAGGGCATCGAGCATGGACGCAATGCAGCCCGGCTCGAGCGTGACGTCGCTGTTCACGAGCAGCACCCGGCTGGCGCCGCGTGAGAGCGCCTCGCGGATCCCGGCGTTCACGCCACCCGGGAAACCGAGATTCCGTCCGGGGCACAGCGTGATCGTCTGGACGAATTCGGTGGCCCACATGGCTGACTCGCCACATGCGTCGTTCTCGACCACGATGATCTCGTCGGGCGCACCCATCGAACCGGCAATCGAGGCCACGGCTCGACGTGTATCGTCCGGCGTCCGGTGGTTGAGCACGACGGCCGAGAGACTCACTTCTTCATCTGCCTCAGCAGCGCCGCCTGCTTGACCCAGTCGCGCGCGATGGGCTGCAACCCGGCGTAGGCCAGCCAGGCCGCGCGCGCCCAGCGGTCCACGCCGGCCACGAGCCGATCGGGCTCGTTGGCGTCCTTGAGGCTCCCGACCGTCACGGTGCCGCGGCTCTCGGGAATGCCGGGCGCCGGCGGATAGACGAGATGCCCCCACGGGTCGTGCTCGACGAGCTTCTCGAGCGCCCGATATCCCGTTTCATTACCGCCATGCTCGAGCGCCCAGCACACGCCGCCGAGGTG
This sequence comes from uncultured Acidobacteriota bacterium, assembly GCA_963752045.1. GTDB lineage: Bacteria > Acidobacteriota > Vicinamibacteria > Vicinamibacterales > SCN-69-37 > DATKDF01. The sequence goes on from CAVVWN010000014.1 coordinate 333,711, forward strand.
CATCACGAGCTTGGTGAAACGGCCGCACAGCTCTTCTTCATGCTGGATGGCGTACACGTCGTGCATCAGACGCCAGGTGGAGAGGCTCCCCGTCCAGGCAAGCGCCCGAACGCGCAGCGAGACGTCGTCGAACATGGCCTGGCAGGCCTCGCGGCCGGCGGGAAAACCGCACATGGGACAGGGCTCGGTCACACTGGGCGTCATGGGCGAAACCGTGATCTGCTTCCGGGGGGAGCCAGAATGCCAGATGACAGCATATCGGACCCGGCAGGGTCCGGCTCAGCCTTTGATGACGGCGGCAACTATCAGCGATCCGTCTGGCCGCCCGGCCGCGCGATCTTGATGTTTCGGGCAGTTGCGTCGGCCACGAGCGCCGACTCGCCTGCGGGCAGCTTGTTGGTCTGCAGGATGAAGGCGACCACGTCGGCGGCCTGCGTGGCGTCCACGATGACCGAGCCGTCAGGCGGCATACCGAGGCGGATGGACGTCACGAGCTGGAAGACAGACTTCCCTTCCCAGTTATTGAAGAACGTCTCGCCGCCGAGGAGCGGGCCTTCGAGCTTCGGCGTGACGGGCTCGAACGTGTGGCACCTGGCGCAGGTCTTCTCGAAGAACGCCTTGCCGCTGTCGGCCTGCGCGGCCGTGTACACGCCGTCGAGCGTGGTCTTGCCGTCCTGCGCGGCGGGCCGGGCCGACAGGGCGACGGTGAGGGCGGCACCGGCGTACGCACCGGCAGCCGCCGTGAGAAGGAGCGACGCGATCCGCATGACGATCAGGCCCAGCTGTATCCGCTCTTGCTGAGCGGCAGCGACCGCACCCGGTCGCCGGTTGCGGCGAAGATGGCGTTGGCCACCGCCGGCAGCACCGGCGGAAGCGCAGGTTCGCCGAGCCCGGTCGGGTCGTTGTCGCTCGTCACCCAATGCGTTTCGATGGCCGGCGGCGCGTTGCGCATCCTCAGCAACTGATAGTCGTTGAAGTTGCCCTGGACGACACGGCCACGCTCGATGGTGATCTCCTGCATCATCTGGCTGATGCCGTCGATGACACCGCCCTCCACCTGGCTCTCGGCGTGGAGCGGGTTGATGATGTGCCGGCCGATGTCGCCGGCGACCCACACCTTGTTGACCGTCACGCGCTTCCGGGCGTCCACCGTCACATCGGCCACCTCGGCGAAATACCCGGAATGGCTGAAGTAGCAGGCGATGCCCATGGCGCGGTTGCCGCTCTTCGGCCGGTTGGCCCACCCGGACTTCTCGGCCACAAGACGCAGGACGGCCGACATGCGCGCCGGGTCGAGCCCGCCGCGCTGGCCTTCGGCCTGAATCGGCGGACGCGCGAGCAGCTCCAACTGGAAGTCGAGCGGGTCCTTGCCGGCCGCGTGTGCCATCTCGTCCACGAACGACTGCATGACGAAGGCGAGCGCATTGCTGCCTGGCGCCCGCAACGCGCCCGTGCGCTGGCTGAACGGCATGAGCGACGTCTCGAGCGCGAAGTCGGCCACGAAGCGGGCGGGAAAGTCACTGGCGCCCACGCTTGCCGACGGCGCGAACTGCGGACCGCGCTCGGTCATCTGGCCGAACGAGACGAAGCGATCCCGCCACGCGATGAGCTTGCCCGACGCGTCCACGCCGCCCTTGAAGAAGTGGAATCCGGCCGGCCGGAAGATCTCCTGCCGCATCTCGTCTTCGCGGCTCCAGCGCAGCTGGACGGGCACGCCGACTTCCTTCGCGACCCACGCGGCCTCGACGACGTAGTTGTTGTAGAGCCGCCGGCCGAACCCGCCGCCCATCTTGTAGAGGTGCAGCGTGATGTTCTCGGCGGGTATGTCCATGGCGCGCGAGATCATGCTCACGCCGCTCGCCGGCGTCTGCGTGCCCACCCAGAGCTCGAGCTTGCCGTCCCTGTAGTGCGCCGTGCAGTTTGGCGGCTCGAGCGGAGCGTGCGCGATGAACGGATAGGAGTAAGCCGCTTCGACGACCTTGGCGGCGCGCCCGAAGGCGGCCTCGGCGTCGCCGTCCTGGCGGATCGTAGCCTGGGCCGGCGCGGCGGCGAGCTCGGTGGCGCGCCGCGCGAACGTCTCGCTGCTGTCGGAGGCACCGGCGCCCTCGTCCGACGTCATCTTCAACGCCTTGCGCGCCGTCTCCGCCTGCCAGTACGAGTCGGCCACTATCGCCACGCCGCTGAAGGGCGCCGCGTTGTTCGGGCCGTTCGGCACGATGAAGGCGTGACGCACGCCAGCCATCCGCCGAATCTCATCGAGGTTCGCGCCGGTGACGCTGCCGCCTGGCACCGGACACCGTTCGTAGACGGCATGCAGCATGCCGGGCATCGAGAAGTCGATCCCGTAGAGCGGCTTGCCGGTCACGAGCGCCGGGTTGTCCACACCCGGAACACGCGTGCCGATGATCTTGTAGTCCTTCGGATCTTTCAGCGTGAGCGAGGACGGATCGGGCGGCTCGAGTGCGGCCGCGGCCGCGGCCAGCTGCCCGTAGCCGACCGAGCGATTCGTCTCCGCGTCAATCACGCGACCCGACGCCGTCGTCAACCGCGCAGCCGGCACGTTCCAGGTCTGGGCCGCAGCGGCAACGAGCGTGGCGCGCGCGGCGGCGCCCACCTGACGCATCGGCGTCCAGTTCGACGGAATGCCCCGGCTGCCGCCGGCCGTCTGCGGGCCGTACTTCGAGTCGAGATCGGCCTGTTCGACGCGCACGCTCGCCCAGTCGACGTCGAGCTCCTCGGCGATGAGCATCGGCAGGGTGACCTTGACGCCCTGACCGATTTCCGGGTTCTTCGACATGATGGTGACGGTGCCGTCGGGCGCGATGCGGATGAACGCATCAGGATCGAGCGGCGGCGCCGAGCCGCGGCCGCGCTGCGCGAGGAGCGTGGCCGGATCGAGATACGCGCTGAACATGATGCCGCCACCCGCAAGGGCGGAGACGCGAAGGAAGGCGCGGCGATCGATTGTTCCTGTGCTCATGACGCCCCCCTACTTGCTGACCGGCTCGGCCGGCCCGGCCACATGGACCGTGACGTCGCCGTTTCCGTTGCCCGTCGACATCAGCGTCGCCGCGCGTCGAATCCCCTGGCGAATACGGAGATACGTGCCACACCGGCAGATGTTGCCGTTCATCGCAGTATCGATGTCTTCATCGGTCGGCTGCGGATTGACGCCGAGCAGCGCCGCCGCCGTCATGATCTGGCCGGCCTGGCAGTAGCCGCACTCGGGCACGTCCACTTCCTGCCACGCGCGCTGAAGCGGATGCGACCCGTCGGCCGAGAGCCCCTCGATGGTCACAATCTCGCCGGCGACATTGCCGACCTGAATCTGGCAGGAGCGGACGGCACGGCCGCGCATGTGCACCGTGCACGCACCGCACTGGCCGACGCCGCAGCCGAACTTCGTGCCTTTCAGGTTGAGGACGTCGCGCAGCACCCACAGCAGCGGCGTGTCGGCAGCGACGTCAACAGTCGCAGACTTCCCGTTGACGGTCAGGGTTACGAACATGGTTGGCCTCAGAAAAGTGAACCGCCATGATACCACCGGCAGGCCGGAAAACCGGCTACTTGCGGCCAGTTTGCCCCCGGCCGGTCAGCCCGGCGACGTCAGCCTGAAACAGCCCGCCAAGCTTCGCGAGCGTCCGGGCCGTCGTCTCCAGATCCCGGGCGTCGAGGCGGGGCACGAGCGCGGCCACGACGCGGCCTTCGCGGCCGCGAATCTTCGCGACGACGGCCCGCCCGGCCTCGGTGAGGCGGACCAGCTTCGAGCGGCGGTGCCGTGGATTGTCGACGAGTTCCACAAGGCCGTGCGCGAGAAGCGGGTTCACGGTTGACTGGATGTGCTGCCGCGTCACGGGCCTTGCGCGCGCCATCTCAGGCACCGTGCGAGGTCCCTCCTCGGCAAGCTCCACAAGCACCGCGCGCTCACCGCCGGTCAGATCGTCTGGCGCGTGGAGCGCTTCGGCCGCGCGATCGAGCCGATGGACGAGACGACGGGCCTCATCGGTCAGCTTTCGGAGGGCGAGCGCGGCACGGACGGCATCGGCACTCACTGAACCTCGATCGGTCATTGCGGTCTCCAAGGGCATGTGGTGAGCATAACGACAACTATGTTGTCGTATATGACATATATATTGTCATTCTGAGTCCTACATTCTGCAAGATTCTCCCCATGCGGCTGGCAGCTTCCGAGCGGACCCTCCTCACCCTGCTTGCCGATGAGAGTCCGCGCTTCGGCCTCGAGCTCGTCGCCGCCTCGAGCGGCCGGCGACTCTACGAACCCACGGCGCTCGGCCATCGCGCACTCCTCGCCGCTCGAATCTTCTCCGGCGAGATTTCGATCGACGGGGCAGCGTCGTGATACGCGGTCTGTGCGAGTTCTTCATTCGCCTCGTTCCGCTCGACCGGCGCGGACAACGCGCGATTGCCGAGGTCCTCGCCGACTGGCGACACGAGGAACAGCGCACACCTGCCGGAGTGAAGGCCCGTACGAACCAATCCGGCCCCGGCTCCGTCCAAGGGAAAAGCAGGCGGAGGCAGCATGGCATTCCTGAGCAAGCTTCTCGGCAAGAAACCCCAGCAGACCCCCCGGGTCCGCATCTGCGTGGAGTGCGGGATGCCCATCGCCGAGCACAAATCCTGGTGCAGCATCTTCCGCACGCAGCAGGAAATGGCCTCCAGGGCTGCCGCCAAGTAGCGCGCCTCAGGACCCGAAGTACCCGCGCCTCGCCAGCACGCTCGCGTCTTCACGCGCCACTTTGACGTCGATCTCGTGGTATCCGCCGCGATCGACCCCCTGCGGGTTGTAGTAGAGAACGTACGCCGACCGGAAGTCGGCCAGAATCCGCCTGAACGCGTCGGTGAGGTTGGTGGACTGATTCACCTGGAACACCGATCCGCCGGTTTCTCGCGCAAGCGATACAAGCAGCGGGCTGACCTGGACGACGCTCCGGGTTGTCGAGGGCATGCCCAAGGCTGGATTGGTCGCGACCGACACCGGCGGTGCGGCGCTTCCCGACGTGACGAAGGTCAGCGTGGCGCGCGAGCGTTGCGCCACGCTCGTGAGCATGTCGGGCGTCGTCGCGCTCACGCTGTCGTTGCCGTCGGTGAAGAACACGACGAGCTGGCGCCTGTCGGGCGCCGCCGCGGAAACGAGCGCCACGCTCACGGCATCGAAGAACGCCGTGCCCCCGCCTGCCGTCACGGCGCGAATGGCCGCCTCCACGGGCCGCACGTCGTTCGTGAAGTCCACCGTGCGGACGACGCGCATGTTGAACAGCATGAGCTTCAGGCGATCGTCCTCGCCCAGGTCGCCCATGAGCTGGACGACGCTCCTCCGCAGCGTGTCCAGGAGCCGTCCGGTCACGCTCGTGCTGACGTCGAGCGCCACGGTGACGTCGATGGGGAGCTGGCCGTAGCTCACGGCGTCGACCTGCTGCAGGACGCCATTGTCGAAGACCTGGAAGTCCGATGCCGCGAGCCCCGTGACGGTCCGGCGAGACTTGTCGCGCACGCTGACGTCGACGGCCACGGCCGACGTCGCCAGGCGAAACGTCGTCTGCTGCGCGCGCGCGGGCTCGCGGCCCGCAAGGACCGCGCCCACGGCACAGAGGGCCAGAAGAGCCTTCACGAGGAGCCCGCGTCGGTCCGCCGGCCTCATCGGCCCAATTCCCGCACGCGCCCCAGCGCGAAGCTCGAGAACCTGTACTGTCCCTGCCAGTACATCCACCACGGGTCGATCGCGCTCGATTGTTCGGACTGGACGTCCTCGGCAAGCGCGGCTGCAGCCTCCCGGTCACCCTGGACGAGCAGCACGTTCATCAGCGCAACCCGCGCCGACTGCGCCGCCGGCAGGACAGCGAGCGCCTCACGAAAGGCGGCCGCGGCCTCGTCCTGCCGCTCGAGCGCCACGAGCGTGTTGCCGAGAACGAGCGCGTGCAGGTAGCGGATCGCTTCGTCCTGAATGGGCTCGGCGCCCGCCGCGGCCAGAAGGTCCAGCGCCTCTTCGTTACGATCCAGGCGACAGAGAAGCCACGCCAGTCGGACGCGTGCCTCGGCCGCGACGGCCGGCAGTTCGGCAGCCGCTCTGTAACGGCTGATGACCGTCTCGGGATCCGCGCTCCCGTCCTGATTCATCCTGCCACGGCCGTCGGCGCGGGACATCGACACAGACCGGAGGGCGATGGCGGCCTGGTCGCTGACGATGGCGCGCGAGAGGACGAAACGCGGCTCGGCCGGGAATCGCTCGAGGGCGCGCGTGACGATGGGTTCGACTTCACGCGGGCGAAGCGAGCCTTCGGCAAGCGTGATGGCGGCGAAGTGCCAGTAGAGCTCGAATCCGTCGGGCGCGAGTGGATGGCGCACGAGCCTCGCGAACCGCTGAAGCAGCGCTTGCGCGGCCAGACGTGTCTGCGGCAGCTCAGACTCGAACAGGCCCGTGTGGACCAGCTCGAGCACGAAGGCGGCTTCGCGGCGGGGAGTGGCCGGCCACGGGTTCCCGGCTCGGTCGAAGTCGCGAATCAGTCGGCCGGGATCGCGTGCGTTCCCAAGACCCGCGGTGAGCCGCTGAAAGTCCCCCCGGCCGTACGCGGCCGTGAGTTCTTCGAGCGACTCGGGAACGTCCGGTTCCTCCACGGGTTCAGGTGGGGCCGCCGCGGCCTCGACGCCGTAGCCGTTCCGGGCGCGCACCGTGTACGACCGCGAGCCGGGCACGGTGACATCGATCGCGTGCCAACCTTCACGCTCGACGCCCTGGGGTGTGTAGCGCAGCATGTAGCCCGATCGGAAATCGTCGAACACCCGCCTGAATGTGTTCTCGAGCGACGGCACCCGCGTCACCGTCGTCTGGTGCAGCGCGCCGCCCGTCGACTCGGCTGCGGCTTTGAGGACCCGACCTTCGGGCAGCAGCTCGTGCACTGGTCCCGGCCCGATCAACTGGCGCCGCACGGGCACCCAGAACCGCCTGGTCGGCCAGCAGAATCCCATGAACGCGCACTGGAATGCGCCATCGGCCACGTCGTTGTCGAATCCGGTTTCGTCAATCACGATGTGGACGAGCGCATCGGACTGCCGCGCGACGGCCTCGACGGCGGCGGCACCGACCGCGCTCATCGTGTCGAGGCCCCTCGTTTCGGCGATCACGATGTGCCGGCGCGCGGGCTCGACCGGCCGGAGGAGCGCCGTCGTCAGCGTGTCGTAGAACGAGGCGAGGCCGTCGAACTCGACGCGCTGAATGGGCCGCTGCTCCGCCACTGGCGCGAGCGGCCAGACCCTGACAACGGACTGGTCGACGACAAAGAGTCTCACACGGTCGTCGGGACGGAGCAGCGTCGTGATGCGGTCCACGTCGGCCTGGAGGGCGCTGGCGACATCGGAGGCCGGACGTCGTCGAGACGCGGGCCGTCGCGGATTCCCGCTGAGATCGACAACGAGGGTGAGGTCGATCGGCACCGCGGTCGCCTCGACGCTCTCGACGCGCTGCAGGACACCGTTGTCTTTGAGCTGGAAGTCGCCGGCGCTGAGCCCGGTCACGGGCTGGCCGCCGTCTCTCACGGAGACGTCGACCAGTACTACGTCGGTACCGGCCCGGAAGGTCTGGCGCTCCTGCGCGCTCACGATGCTGCTTGACCTCGCGGAAGCGACGGCCGCGACGGCCAGCGCGACGAGCGCGGCTGCTCCGAGGCGACGACCGATCATTGCGCGATCTCCGCGCGGAGCCGGCCGATGAGCTGGGGCCAGAAGCGATCGTCGGCGTGGACGAACCCGCGCCAGGGATCGGGCGGCGGCGGGTCGGCGGCGAGCATGGCGCCGATGAGCTGCTGCGCCTCGGCACGCCGGCCGGCGCGCGCGGCGAGCGCCGCCAGCGCGATCGTCGCCGATGCGGCATTCGGCACCGCGGCAATCGCTTCCCGGTAGGCCGCTTCGGCATCGTCGTAGCGGCGGCGCTGCTCGTTCGCCTGTCCGCGGAAGTAGCGGGCCAGGAAGATCACGTACGGGTCGCGTGTGAGCCTCTCGACCCGTTCCAAGCTCGCGATGGCGTCGCCGGGATTCCTGTTGCGCATCTGCAACGCTCCCAGGCGCATCGTCGCCTCGCCCCCCACGTCCGGGTGGTCCTCGAGCGCTTCATATGCGGCGTGGGCCTCGGCAGGCCAGAACCGGTCGCGCGCGATGCCTTCGGCGAGCACGAATCGCATCTCGTCCGGAAACCGGGCTCTCGCATGCTCGAGATGCTTGATCTCGTCCTGGACGTTGCCGATTTCGGCGGTGCCCAGACCGCGTCCGATGCTCGGATCGCCCACCAGAAACTGGGCGTCTTCGGATCGTTGTGCCACAGAGAGCGCGGCAAGTTGCCACCAGCGCTCGACTGGTCGCGGCGTCTCGTCGCGCCTGAACAGCTCGCAACCCCATTCGACGAGGAGCGGCGGAGCCCTCCAGTACAGGACGCTCGGAGGTTGGGTGCACCCGCCTGTGGCGGCCGCTGGGCCCTCGGCGCACATCAGCGGCTGTCTCTGTATCCGCTTCCAGTCCCCCCACGCGCCGGCGCGCGCGGCCTCGAGCGCGAAGGTGGCGGCCACGAGCCGGCGTCGTTCACGCACGGCAGGCCCGGCTCCATCGATCCAGGCGGGACCGTCACGCCGGAGTTGTTCGAGGAGGTCATCGAAATCGACGCCGTCGGCCGCAAGCGCGCCGGCCACAGGTTCGAACTCACCGCTGGCGTAACGGCCGAGGAAGTCGACGACCGAGATCGGGACAGCGGCCGATTGGGCCCCGATGAAGCCCGCGCCGAGCAGGAACACCGGAACCAGGACTGAGTACGATCTCATCGGTTGGCCTGTGCCTGTAAGTGTGCCGGCCAGTTTATAGCGGTTTGCAGTCCTCCGCAGCCGCGCGGGAGGTGGAGATTTGCACAGGAGGGGGACGGGTCTTGCTCGCGCAAGCGAGACCCGTCCCCCTCCTGTGTCAGAATCGGAGGCGGACGCCGCCGTTCACGACACGCCCCTCGAGCGGGGCCCAGGCGTCAACGGTCCAGCGGCCGTCGACCGCGCGCGAGGGCCGCAAAAGGGGATCCCATCGTGACTGCCGGACGCCGGTCAGGTTCTCGCCGTTGACGAACAGGCTGAACGATCCGAATCGACGCTCGGCGAGCAGCCCGATGATGACGTAGGGCTCGCTGGTCGTTCTGTACGGATCGGCTTCCACTCGCTGGCGCCCGGTCACGTACATCTCGAAACCCACCCGCCCCCACTCGTCGGACTCGACCATCGCGACAATCCCCGCGCTGTGCCGTGGCGTGAGCGCCACCGCCTGCGAACGCCCGGCGTCGGTCTCGCGCGAGTCGACGAACGTGTAGCTGCCCGTGATCGAGAAGGGCTCGTGCCGGTACGTGGCCAGTAGCTCGACGCCGGCGTTGGTCGTCCGGCCGTCGAGATTGCGCATCTGATACACGTCGTCGCGGTCCACGACGATGGAATCGTCAATCCACGATGCGAAGAGCGTGGCGTTCCAGGCAAGCGGCCCGGCGGCGTGGCCAAGATCGACCGACACGCTGCGCCCGCGCTCCGCGATGAGCGGCGCTGGCACTTCGAGCCGCGTCAGCCCGGCGGCCTCGGTTTCTTCTGTCAGATAGGTCGGCCCGAAGAAGCCGGTGCCGAACGACACCCGGCTCGTCCACCCGTCGCGCCGCAGGAGCGCCGAGACGCGCGGGCTCGCGAAGAAGCCGTACTCGCTGTGCCAGTCGAGGCGCCCGCTGGCGGAAATCGACAGCCACGGGCGCACGTCCACGTCGTCCTGCACAAAGATGCCCGGCGTCGTGAACTCGTAGGCGAACCGCGGCACGTCGGTCGGCTGGTACCGGTCGTGCTCGATTGCGGCGCCGGCCACCCAGGTGTGGCGGCCGGCACCGCCACGGACGGTTGCCTCGCCGAAGAGCGTCGTGTGCCGGTCGCGCTCGCGCGCGTCACCGAACGTGTGGTCGTGGCGTTGCGAGGCTCCGGCAGCGCGGGCCGTCACGACGTACTTGCCCGAGAGGATCGTCTGCCCCACGAAGCCCCCGTCGACGCGAGTCGTCTCGAGCGCTTCGCGATAGGTGTCGCCGGTGGCCGGCAGCACGGCACCGTAGACGGTGCCTCCGGCCCGCCGCTCCTCGGTGTAGCCGACGGTGGCGAAGAGGGATCTGCCCGCGCCGTCGTCCCAGGAGAACCTCGGTCGCAGGACTGCCCGCGTGAAGGAAGCGAGATCGGCCCAGCCGTCGTCGTCCACGTCGACCTGCCCCTGGCGATGCGCGCTCGCCAGCACCGTGAGTCCGGCGCGCTCGGCCATCGGTGTCGCCAGCCAGAACACGGCGTCGGTGCCGCCTCGCGACGTCTGGTTCACGAGGAACTCACGCTCGGGCGCTCGGCCCGGCCGGCGCGACAGGAGGTTGACGACGCCGCCCATCGCGCCCGCGCCGTACATCGCAGATGCCACGCCCTTGATCACCTCCACCTGACCGAGGTCCATGGGCGGTATCTGGAGCAGGCCCAGTCCGCCGGGCTGCTCGCCGTAGAGCGGAAGGCCGTCGGAGAGAAAGCGCGTGTAGCGACCGCGCATGCCCTGGATGCGCACGGTGGCGGCGCCGAGCGAGGGCGACGTGGTCTGCACGCGCAGACCGCCCATTTCGTTCAGCATCATGACGATGTCGCCCGGCGTCATGAGCATCTTCTCTTCGATTTCCTCACGGCCGATGACTTCGACGCGAGTCGGCTGGTCTTCAATCCGTCGGCCCGTGCGCGTCGAGGCGACCACGACGACTTCCTCCTCGACGGTCGGCAGCGGCACGAGCGTCACCGGTACGACGACGAGCGGTCCCTGAGCAAGGACGAGATCGACATGTGCCTCGAGAAACCCGTCCAGGCGCACGACCAGCACGACCGGGCCTGGCGGAAGCGTGAGACGCACGACGCCATCGTCGCCGGTCAGCTCGGTGCGCGCGCCCGCCTGGACGGACGCACCCGCGATGGGACCATCCGGCGTGCGGACGTTCACCTGGAGTGTGACGGCTGGCTGCTCGGCGCGAACGCCGGCGGCCATACACAGCACGATGCCGGCGAACCACACAGCGCGGCGCACGGATGTCAGCGGCGCTTGACGGCCTTGCGAACGCGCGCGGCCGTCCGGCGGGCGGTCTTTCGAGCCCGGTTGACGGTCTTGCCGGCGCGGCGAGCGGCCTTCTTGACGCGCTTGACGGCCTTGGCTGTGCGCTTGCCGGCCTGCTTCTGCGTCTTGCGCGCGGTCCGGCGCAACTTGCGTACGGTGCGGGCGGCACGCTTGCGCGTGGTCTTCGTGATGGCCGCGGCTTCCTTCCGCGCGGTCCGCACGGCCGCCCCGGCGCCGGCAATCGCCCGCGCGCCTGCGTCCTCCACGGCCTCGGCGCGCGCCGTCGCGCGACCGAGCGTCGCGCCGATCCTCTCGGCCGCAGCGTTCATCTTCCGGTTGCCTCTGTTCTTAGCCATCAGGCGCCTCCTTCGGCGAGGGAACTCTCTCACGAGTATATGAAAGATGACCGGTCACGACTCGCAGAAGCGGTCAGCGGCGGGATGTGACGTCGCGCAGCAGTTCGACTGCGACCTCGCGCGCGCGGTCCTGCTGGGACTCCCGGGAGATCGTCGCGCGACAGTCGTTGAACTGCGATCCGTAGTACCCGAACTGCGCGTGGTTGCCCCCGGCGATCTCGACCCACCGGACATCAAGGGGCAGCAGGTGCGCGTTGGCCCTTTGCGGCCTCCGGGCTCGCCACGCAGTCGTGCTCGGCGAGGACCTTCACGACGGGAATGGTCAGCTCGCGCAGGTTCTGGTCGCGCGGATGGGTCGTGGCGATGAGCAGGAGGCCATCGAGCTCGTCGCCGTGCTCATCGGCAAACCGGGCTGAGAGCGCCGCGCCGCGTGAATGTCCGGAGAGCACGATCGGCCGGGCCGCGCCCCACGCCGTACGCACGAGCCCTGTCCGGCGCCAGACCTCTTCCCGACTACCGTCGGTGGGCGCTACCCGGTACGGCAGTCGCACAATGGCGGACGCAAATCCGGCCTCCGCGATGCTTCGCACGAACGGCACATATGCGCGCCAGTCCACGGCCCCGCCCGGCAGGAACACGAAGCCGGCGCGCTCAGCCTCCTCCGTCGCGGGGCGAAACAGCGTGGCGCCGTCGTGGATCTCGACGATGATGGCGGCGTCCGACTCGAGGAGGGATGCCGGCACTCCGTGCGCCTGCATGCTCCAGAACATCCAGCCGAGAAGGGCCACGCCGGCCGTGGCCCACACGCGACGAAACCACCATCGAACCGGCCGGCGTGCGTTCGGCATGGTGCGAATCCTACGCCGGGCCGTCGAGATCGCTCACGATTTCGTGGCCCTCCGACGTCTCGAGCTCCTTCCAGATCAGCACGCTGTGTGTCTCGGGCAGGAGCATCGAGCCGATGAGAAACGTCGCGCCGGCGATCGCGATCGGATAATAGAGGCCCGCGTAGATGTTGCCGGTATTCGCCACGATCGACAGGCCGACGACCGGCAGGAGCCCTCCGAAGACGCCATTGCCGATGTGGTACGGAAGCGACAGGGCCGTGTACCGGATCCTCGCAGGGAACGCCTCGACCAGGTAGGCGGCGATCGGACCGTACACCATCGTGACGAACACCACCTGTACGAACACGAGCAGCATCAGTTGCCATGCGGAGCCGTTGGCCATCAACTCGGACAGTCCGGTGTACGGCAGCACCTGCTCGGCCGTCTGCGCCACGCCATCGACCATCGTCTGCGGCACGAGGCTGATGGCTCCGGTGGTGGGATTGCGCTGCGACACCACCGTGTCGACCCCCGAGCCGGCGGCGTCGCGCATGGCGTGGTAGATCGGCACGTAGGAGATCGCCGCAAGCAGGCAGCCGGCCATCATGATCTTCTTGCGTCCGATGCGGTCCGAGAGCGCGCCGAAGACGACGAAGAGCGGCATGCCCAGCAGCAACGCGCCGGCCACGATGTAGTTGGCCGACGTCGGATGAACCTTGAGGATGGTCTGCAGATAGAAGAGCGCGTAGAACTGGCCTGTGTACCACACCACTCCCTGACCGGCCGTCGCGCCGAAGAGCGACACGAGCACCCGCTTGAGGTTGTCGCGCTGGGTGAAGGCTTCGCGGAGCGGGCGGGCCGACGTCATGCCGGCGCCCTTGATGTAGCTGAAGATCGGTGACTCCTCCATCCGCATCCGGATGTAGAGCGAGACGACCACGAGCACGATCGAGATGAGGAAGGGCACCCGCCAGCCCCAGTCGCGGAAGGCCTCGTCGCTCATCGCGTTCTGCACGATCAGGACGACGGCGAGCGAGACGAACAGGCCGAGCGTGGCCGTGATCTGGATGAAGCTCGTGTAGAAGCCGCGGCGGCCGTCGGGCACGTGCTCGGCCACGTAGACGGCGGCGCCGCCGTACTCACCCCCGAGCGCGAGCCCCTGCGCGATCCGTATCGCCAGGAGCGCGATGGGCGCGGCCATGCCGATCGTGGCGTACGTGGGCAGGAACCCCACGAGCGCGGTCGCGCCGCCCATCATCACGAGCGTGACGACGAACGCGTACTTGCGGCCGACCAGATCGCCGATGCGGCCGAAGAACAGCGCGCCGAACGGCCGCACGACGAAGCCGACCGCGAACGTCGACAGATACGCAATCAGCGCCAGCGTCTCGTTACCCGGCGGGTAGAACAGCGGCGAGATGATCGTGGCCAGACTGCCGAAGATGTAGAAGTCGTACCACTCGATCATCGTGCCGACGGCCGACGCGCCGATGACGGGCCAGACCGACGACGTGGGCGGACGGACTGCGCTCAGACTCCGCCGCCTCCGCGGCCCGTCGTGCCGCGCAGCGTCTTGCCCTTCACCGGGTACGGCGGACGCTCGGGATTGGCAGGCGGATTTGCGCGAAGCTGCTCGAGCACGACCTCGATCGCTTTCTCGAGCTGCGGGTCGCGGCCGGCAATCACGTCGGCCGGCGTCTGCTCCACTTCGATGTCAGGCGGCACGCCCTCGTTCTCGACGACCCAGCCCTCGTCGGCCGTCCAGATGGCCAGGTTCGGCGCGGTGATGCTGCCGCCATCCATGAGCACCGGGAAGCCGAGCGTACCGACCAGGCCGCCCCACGTCCGCTGCCCGATGAGCGGTCCCAGGCCGAACTTCCGGAACATCCAGGGCAGCAGGTCGCCGCCCGAGCCGGCCGTCTCGTCGATGAGCATCACCTTCGGCCCCTGAATCGCCGCGGTCGGCGTTTCGAGATCCTCGCCGTACCGCATCGCCCAGTAGGAGATGTGCGGGCGCCGCAGCAGGTCGATGTAGTAGTCGGCCACCTGCCCGCCGCCGTTGAACCGCTCGTCCACGATGATCGCGTCCTTGTGGGACTGGGGGAAGAAGTAGCGTTTGAAGTACTGATGGCCCGGGCCGGCCGTGTTCGGCACGTAGACGTACGCCACCCGCCCGCCGGTTGCCGCGTCCACCTTCTGAAGGTTGCCTTCGACCCAGTCTCGATTGCGCAGGGCGCTCTCGTTTCCGACGGGCACGACCTGCACCGTCCGCGATCCCGACCCATCCGCGTTCGGACCGATCGTGATCTCGACGATCTTGCCGGACGTGTTCTCGAAGAAGCTGTAGATATTGGCCGGCGGGCGGACGTCCGCACCGCGGACAGCCAGCAGGTACTCGCCCGGCTTCGCGCCGACGCCGGGCTCGGTGAGCGGCGATCTCAGCTCGGGGTTCCAGTTCAAGCCGCCGTACACCTTCTTGAACCGATACCGGCCGTTCGCGATCTCATAGTCGGCCCCGAGCAACCCGCCCGGCACCGGGCTTGGCGACTCCGGCGTGTCGCCTCCGCCCACGCGGTGGTGACCCACCGTGAGCTCCGACGACATCCACTGCAGCACCCGGTTCAGATCGCTCCGCGTGGCCACGTCAGCCAGCAACGGCTCGTACTTCCGCTTCATCGCGGTCCAGTCGACGCCATGCATGTTGGGGGCGTAGAAATAGTCGCGGTTGATGCGCCAGGCCTCGTCGAAGATCTGCTTCCATTCGGCGCGGGGGTCAATCCGCACCTGGATATTGCCGGCCGCGATCCTTCCTGCCGCCGGCTCGATGCGTCCGGTCGTGGCCACGATCGACCACTGGTTGTTGTTGAGGTACAGCAGCTTCTTCGCATCGGCCGAGAGGGTGTACCCGTCCACGTCCGGAAGCAGCGTCTCGTTGCGCCGTTGATTGAGGTCGTAGCGCTCGAGTCGCGTCTGTCCGTCGGTCGCTCGCAGGTAATAGATGTGTCCTGCGACGCCAGTAGACAGACCGGAGAGCTGACCCGAGGCGATCGGCATGTCGAGAATGCGGAACTGGATGCCGTCCAGATCGACACGGACAGGGACTGGGCCCTGGGCGCTAGGCGCTGGGCGCTCGGGGCTGGGCGCTGGTCGGTCGGCGCCGGCCTCGGTGCGCTCGGGGCTCGGCGCCGCGGGCGCTTTCTCCTCGTCGCTCTCGCGCGCGAGCGGCGACGGCAGGTCGTTCGGCAGCACCACCAGGTACACGTTGCGCGAGAAGTCCATGTCCGCGTTCGACTGCGCGAACCAGTCCACCGCCGGACCGGCATCGGTCGACGCGAACATGTACAGGTACTTGCCGCTGCGGTCGAACACCGGATCGGCCACGTCGCTCAGGCCGTCGGTAATCTGGTGTGACTGCTTGCCGTCGATCGAATACACGTGCACCGCCGTCACGAGCGGCTGCAGGTTGACGACGTAGGCGATCCACTTCGAGTCGGGCGACCAGTTGTGAGCCGGCAGGCCGAGCGGTGTGTACACGCGGTGACCGTCGATGCGTGTCGAGACGCCGGTCTCGAGGTCGACCCAGTAGAGGCTCTGCGAGTTGTCCACATACGAGAGCTTCTTGCCGTCCGGTGACCATGCGAGCTGGTCGTAGAAGCCGTTTCCGCTCACGCTGATCACGCGCGGCGCACCCTTGCCGTCCTGGCTTGCGATTCGGAGCTTGTACTCGCCGCCCTCGTCCGAGAAGTAGGCGATCTGGGTCCCGTCAGGCGACCACGCGGGCGACCGCTCGTGCCAGTTCGTCGTCATCGTCAGATTGCGGGGATCGCCCTTCTCGGCCGGCACGGTCACGATTTCGCCGCGGAACTCGAAGACGGCCCGCACGCCGGTTGGCGAGAGCGCGGCGTCGCGAATCCAGCGGGCGCCGCTCACAAACCGCGGGCGGGTTTCAGGCAGGTCCGCCGCCACTCCGAGGCGCAGCCGGGTCGTCCGTCCGGTGTCGGGGTCGAACACGTGCAGGTACCCGGCCTGCTCGAACACGATCTTCCCGCCGCCCGCTGACGCGCTCAGGATCGGAAAGTCGCTGTGCTGGGTCAGCTGGCGCACGGCCTTCGTCCGCGGGTCGTAGGAGAAGATGTTGAACTCGCCGTTGCGATCCGACCGGAAGTACACGACGTTCTCGATCCACATCGCGTCGGTGTCGTTCGAGCGCGTGGGTGGCTGCGGGATCTTCTCGATCTCGTGCCCGACCGGGTCGTAGATCCAGATGCGGGACACGGTGCCGCCGCGGTACTGCTTCCACTGTTCGTAGCGGCCGGCGATCGGGTTGTAGGCGATGCGACCGCTCGGCCCGGGCGCGGCCTGGGCCGCGTTCGGAATCGGCAACTGCTCGGGCATGCCGCCGGCGACGGGCACGCTGAAGATCTGCGCGTAGCGGTTGGTGAAGACCGAGCGGCCGGACGTGAAGAGCACCGCCGCGCCGTCGGTCGTGAAGGCCTGCACGATGTCCGGGCCCGGGTGCCAGGTGAGGCGCGTCGGCACCCCGCCCGTGGCAGGCATGAGGTAGACGTCGGTGTTGCCCTCGTACTGGGCGCTGAACGCAATCCGGCTGCCGTCGGGCGAGAACGCCGGATTTGACTCCACGCCGTCGTCAGTCGTCAGGCGGCGGACGTCGGTGCCGTCGAGCCGAGCAGTCCACAGGTCGCCCGCGTAGACAAACGCCACATGCGTTGCGCTGATCGCCGGCTGCTGCAACAGGCGGGTATCGGCAACATTCACGCCTGTAGACGACTGAAGCGCGGACTCCGGCCGTGTCGCAACCGGCACGGCGGCAATGGCAACCAGAGCAACGACGGCGATCGGTCGGCTCGAACGGAACATGGGCCTACCCCTTCTTCTTGTTGAACGCCCGGTAGATGGCGAGCAGCACTATCGCGCCGAGGATCGACATGATCCAGCCCGCCGCCTCCCCTGTCGCGTAGAACCCGAGCATCTGGCCCACGTAGCTGCCGACGAAGGCTCCGGCGATGCCGAGCAGAATCGTGACGATGATGCCGCCCGGATCCTTGCCGGGCATGATGAACTTCGCCAGCGCACCGATGATCAGACCGGAAAGCAACCAGGACAGGATTCCCATACCGTCACCCCTCTTGAATCTGCTGTGGCCGGAGACGTCTTCACCGGGGAGTCTACACGGAGTCAGTTTCCCAGGCCACGCCTTGCACGATCGCACCTGAAGCACCAAACTGGCCCCATGCGAGCGCTGGCAGCCCTCATCGTGGCCTTGTTGACGGCTGGATGCGGGAACGACCTGAATCGAGAGGCGCCTGTGTCATCGCCGCCCCTCCCCCGGTTTCATCACGCCCACCTGCGCGTGACGGACCCGGCCGTCGAGATGGACCGCTACGCGCGCGCCAACGGCTGCGAGAAGTTGATCCTCCAGAGCCTGGGCGTCGGCGTGCGGTGCGCGGGCGCGTATCTGCTGTTCGACCGGAACGACACGCCCATCGAACGCAAGGTCACGCCCGCGCGCGCGTCGGTCACTGGTTCGGGGGACGACGCGCGAATCGAAGTGCAGGTGTCGAACCCGGACGCCGATGCCGCATCCACCTGGATGTCGGAAACCCTCGGCGTCGATCTCGCCGAGGTCGTGACCGTCACCGGCGGACCCGGCGATCGCCTCGAGGCCTCGCTCACGCACATTGCCGTCGCCCTGCCGGATCCGGCTCCCCTGCTGGCGCGCCTCGAGGCGGCCGGCGCGACGTTCCGTTCGCGCTCGGCGGTGAGCAGTGTCGTCGAGGGGCCAGGCGGCCTCATGCTGGAGATCGTCGCGAGTGCGGGCGAGGGCCCGGATGCGTTCTGGTGCCCGATGCATCCCGACGTCCGGTCGCCCGGCGAGGGCACCTGTCCGCTCTGCAGCATGGCGCTCGTGCCCATTCCGGAACCGGTGTTTGGCGACTACGGCATGGACGTCGCGTTTGCCGCCGCCGGGCCGGGACGCGGGCGCCTGACGCTGCGTCTTCGCGAGCCCGACACGGGCTACGTGGCCACGTCGTTCACGACGATCCACGAACGGCTGCTGCATCTCTTCGTCGTCAGCCGCCAGCTCGACGTGTTTCAGCACGTGCATCCGGAACTGCAGGCCGACGGCAGCTTCGTGCTCGACGTCGAGGTGCCGCGCCCGGATGCGTACATGCTGATCGCCGATTTCTACCCGGCTGGCGGCACGCCGCAGATGCTGCAGGCCACTTGGGTCACGCCTGATTACAGCGGCAGTCCGTTTCCGGACGCCTCGGCGGTCCTGCCCGACCGATCGCCGAAGACGGTCGGCGCCATCACGGTCAGCCTCGACGCAGTGAGACTCTCGGCTGGAGCGGAGAACGCTTTGCGCTTCTCGGTGGCTGACGCGAAGACGGGGACGCCGGTCACCGACCTCGAGCCTTATCTCGGCGCGCCCGCACACCTGCTGATTCTCGGCGCCGACCTCGCCGATGTCGTGCACAGCCATCCGTCCGACCTCGACTCCCGAGGCCCGCGCGTCGAATTCAATGCCGTGTTTCCACGTTCAGGGCGTTACAAGATGTGGGTGCAATTCCAACGAAACGGATCAGTCCTCACCGCACCCTTCGTCGTCGAAATTCAGTGACCCTCGGACCGTCGGCCCCTCGGACCTTCGGACCCTCGGACCTTCGGACCTTCGGACCGTCGGACCCTCGGACCTTCGGACCCTCGGACCTCGGACCCTCGGACCCTCGGACCCTCAGAACCTGCACGCGACACTCACGCGCGCCGTCCTCGACGAGCACGAGGCTTCCGGCGGGCGCCTGGATCGGGGTTGCGAGTCGATACCGTTCGAGATGCGAGGGATCGAAGCTCCGGATCCTCACGAGCGGGATCGGCGGGCCGTCGGGCGGCGCGAGCGCGACGCCAATCGCGTCGCCCGCCGCGCCGGACATGGGGCGAACAGCGATCACCTCGCCGCTGATCGCGAGCGGCGGCTCGCCGCAACCGGCCGTCACGGTCTCGAGGGTGCCGGCGACCGGCGCTGGCAATGTCGCGAAGGCCAGCACGGGGGGCAGCGACGGCAGGCCGACCGGGAAGTCCTGCTGCAGGCGCTCGCCGCGGTACCACACGGTCACGGCAAGCGTGGCGCCGGATGGCATGGGAATGCCGACTCCATCCGGAAGCATCACCAGTTCTTCGGGCGGCACCCAGCTTCCGACGTAACGGCCGTCAGCGAGTGCGAACTCGGCCTGAACGATCGCCGGATCGTTGGCGAAGAACCGCCAACCCGCAATCCAGGTCTGTCGTCCGGCCGGCAGCGCGACGTGGAACGTACGCCGCTCGCCGGCCGGCTCGCCCGTCCGGGCCTCGAGCCGCATGCGCGCATCGAGTCGATCGGCGGGTGACCACGCAGCGTCAGGCCTGGGGTCGCCGCCTTCAGGCGCACCGCCATCCGCCCACGCGGTGATGAGCGCGGTCTCGAACGGCGAGAGGCTGCGGTCGTTTGCAAAGTGTCCGAATCCCCGCACGGGTGCCCAGCGCGGCATCCGGCCGGCCACGACTTCCGCCCGCATCGCCTTCGCCCACGGCCGGGCATCGTCGTACGAAGCGAGCGACATGGGGGCCGGGCCGGCCGGGCGGTGACATCCGGCGCAACTGTCCGAGACGATGGGCGCGATCTCGCGCGCCCAGGTGACTTTCGTCGTTATCGGGTCGTGGGCGGCGACGCGCACCGCGATTGCGGCGACGAGTATCGCGCCCCCGAACGTTCGCGTCACCGCCTCGTCTGGCCTGGCGCGGGGAGCGGGCCGACAGTGAACGCGATGCCCGTGTACTGCATCTCTTCCCACGTCTGGTCGCCCCATCGCACGTCGATCGTCGGGTCGGGGTTGGACGAGTTCGAGGCCGAGTTGTCGTACCAGGCCGAGGACACGAGCTTCGATCCCTTCGGTGCCACGAGCGGCTTCTCGAACATGTAGTAGGTCTGCCAGTTGAAGTCGTACCGCGGCACGGACAGCACCATCTCGCTGCGACCATCGGGGTACACGAGCCGGTACTCCCATTTCGTGCCGCGCAGGTGGGTGTGGGGCGAGAGACCGAACACCCTGGTGTCTCGAACGAAAGTGACCTCGGCGTCGACGCGATGGTGCGAGGCGCCGGCCGGAATCACGAGTTGTCCGTTGAAGAAAGCGGCCGTTCGCAGTTCCTCGGTCGGCGGCCCGTCGGCGAACACCACGCCCACGCTCGTGCGGTCGGTCGTCGCCCGGCCGGTGGCGGTGTAGTGCATCTGGAACGTGAGTACCGCGCCAGCCCGAATCTGAAGGGCTGTGCCGTCGGGGTTGACGAGCGCGTTCGTGCCGATCGCGGTTCCCGCGATGAGCGCGCCGCGCTCCGCTCGATCGGGCTCGCCTTCCCGTCTGGGCTTTTCGGGGATCTGCTGGTTCTCCGGGATCTCGAAAGCTCTCGGCCGCCGCGGCCCAGACCCTTCAGGCTCGCGGGAAAACACGAGCACGTGGTGCACGACGTCACGCGCGCCAGGACGAATCTCGATGGAACGGATCCACTTGTCCTCGGTGAAGTTGGTGGGCACTTCGAAGTACTGGTATTCGATCGTGCCGCTCGCCGGAACCGGGTAGTCTTCCTGCATCGTGAAGACGACGTCGGGCTCGCCGACGGTCCAGCCGTCGGTGTAGACAGGCGCCGGCGGCATGTCTTTCTCGTCTCCGCGCGGCGCGCCGGCATCGACCCACCGGAGGATTGTCGCCTTGTCGGCCGCCGACAACTGCCGCTCGTTCCGGAACGTGCCCTCGGGCGCATCGGCGTGCCACGGCGGCATGTGTCCGGCTTCGACTTCTTCCTTGATGGACGTCGCGTACGGGCGCACGTCGGCATATGTGAGCAGCGACATCGGCCCGATCTCGCCCGGGCGGTGGCACGTCGTGCAGTTCTCGAAGAGGATCGGGGCGACGTCCTTCGTATAGGTCGGCGCCGCCGCCTGCCCTTCGCCGGCGTCGCCGACGGCCATCAGGCCCACCGCCGCCAATGTCACCGCCACTGCCACCGCGCACGCACGCATCGCTGCTCTCATCGTCTGCCCTCCCGAGAGTGCCGACCCTCGGTTATCGAACGCCTGAGGTCGGCGGAAGCGCGCCGTCGACCGTGTACATGATTCCCGTGTACTGCATCTCTTCCCAGGTCTGGTCGCCCCAGCGCACGTCGACCGTCGGATCCGGGTTGTGCGGGTTCTTCGCCGAGTTGTCGTACCAGGCCGAGGAGACGATCGTCGCGCCCTCGGGTACGGCCAGTGGTTTCGCGAACATGTAGTACGTCTGCCAGTTGAAGTCGTAGCCTGGCACGTCGAGGATCTTCTCCGTTCGGCCGTCGGGGTAGATCAGGTTGTACTCCCACCGGACGCCGCGCAGGTGCGTGTGCGGGAACAGCCCTCGGACGTGGGCGTCCGCCGTGAAGGTGACCTCGGCATCGACGCGATGGCCGCTTGCGCCTGCGGGAATCACGAAGCGTCCGTTGATGAACGAACCGGCGCGCATCTCGGTCGTCGGCGGTGTCTTTGCGAACACGAAACCGACGCTCGATCGGTCGGTCATCGCCGTTCCGCTGGCGGTGTAGTGCATCTGGAACGTCAGCACGGCGCCTTTTCGGATCTGGATGGCCGTACCGGGCTCGAACACGGTGGCATTCCACCCGGGCGCCATCGTCGCGACGAGCGACCCGAGGCGACGCGGCTGCGAGCGTTCGGTGCCAGGCGGCGGGGGCGGTGGCTCCGGCGTGCCCTGGTCTCTCCGCCCCTGGAGCACGCGCGGACGCGCCGGGCCAGAACCTTCGGGCTCGCGGGCGTACAGAAGAATGTGGTGCACCACCGCTCGCGCGTCAGGGCGAAGCTCGACGGCCTGAATCCACTTGTCTTCAGTGAAGTTGGTGGCCACCTCGAAGTACTGGTAGTCGATGGTCCCTTGCGCAGGCACGTCGAACGACTCTGGCAGCTCGAACACCGCGTCGGGTTCGCCGATCGTCCATCCCTCCGTGTGGGTCGGCTGCGGCGGGAGGTCCGTGTCGTCGCCACGGGGCGCTCCGGCGTCGACCCATCGGATGAGGGTGGCCTTTTCGGCGTCGCTCAGGCGACGGTCGTTCATGAACGTGCCTGCCGGCGCATTCGCGTGCCACGGTGGCATGTGGCCGGCTTCGACTTCTTCCTTGATCGACGACGCGTACGGCCGGACGTCGGCATAGGTCAGCAGTGACATCGGCCCGATTTCACCCGGGCGGTGGCAGCCGGTGCAGTTCTTGAAGAGAATCGGCGCGACGTCCTTCGTGTAGGTGGGCGCAGGGCCCTGCGCACCTTGCACGTCACTCGTGAGCCAGTAACCCCCGCACCACAGACCTGCCACCACCGCGACAATCGCGGCCCGCCCGAACGTCATAGCCCCTCCCCGAAGAACGAGTTGATTGCGCCTATGCTAGCACCAGCGGGCAACCCGAGAACAACCATGGAGACGTGGAGGTACTGGAGCACGACTTCGTCACGCACCCTGGCCAGGCTGTTGAGCGGCTGACAGCCGGAATGAGTCGCCGTGAGCACCGGGTCGCGACTCATTCCGGCTGTCAGCCGCTCAACAGGCCGGCCGAAGGCCGGCGGGCTCCGCCCGCTGGCCAGGGTGCCTGAGGGCACCAAGGCTGGCGTCACAGGCTCGTCCCTGAAGACTCCACTATCTCCAGTATCTCCACGGTTCATCCGCCTGGCACCTCCATGGTTCCACGGTCCGGATGAAGCCCACGGGCTCCGCCGAAGATCAGATGAAATTCAATGTGGGCTTACGGAAGTCGCCGCCGAGGATCTGCTGCGAGTTCGTGCCGAGCCAGTTGTCGAGGACCTGCGCGTAGACGGACCTGAAGTCCGTCTCGAACCGCACGTCGTTGCCGTTGTTCTCGAGGGTGTCCGACGAGGGATTGAGCGACGGCGCCGTGCCGTAGAGGCCGCCGCGTACCGGACCGCCGATGGCCATCATGACGGCAGCCGCGCCATGGTCGGTGCCGGCGCTCGTGTTCTCGTTGATGCGCCGGCCGAACTCGGAGAATTGGACGATGAGCGTGTCGCCGAGGAGTCCCTGGTTCGCCAGGTCTGTGTAGAACGCGCTCACCGCGGCGTCGACCGTGCCCATGAGGTTCGCGTAGGCACCGTTGACCTGATTGGTGCCCTGACTGGCGTGCGTGTCGAACCCACCGGTCTGCACCCAGAACACCCGGGTTCCGATCCCTCGCACGATTGCGCCGCCGACGGCCGCGAGCGCCTGTCCCAGCCCGCTCGACGGATAGGTCACGGTCGGCACGTACGAGGCCACCGAGCCGACCCGGTCGAGCGTCGCCAGCGCTGCCTGCGCGGTGGCGTTGACGAACGAGATGTGCGGACGCTCGGGCGGCAAGTGCGAGGCCATCGCGCTGAGCGCCGCCCTGGAGTACGTCGCTTCGGTACCAGTGTTCGGGCTCTGCAGCGCGTATCCAGTGACACTCGGAATCGACGGCACGCCGACCGAATCCGACTTGAGGGCGTGCGGCAACTCGCGCACCGTGCTCCAGCCGGCGAGCGGGTCGATGGGAGACGGCAGCGTTTCGAGGTACCGGCCAAGCCACCCTTCACCGGTGGCGTTGGCCGGGTTGGCGGTCGACCAGATGTCCGTGCCGAGGAAATGCGAGCGGCTCGAATTCGGATAGCCGGTGCGCTGCACGAGAGCGAGGTTACCCTTGTCGTAGATCTGCTTGAGCCCGGCCAGCCGGGGGTGGAGGCCAAGGGGCTTGCCGCTGCTGTCGCCGCCGATCTGCAGCACGGTACCGGCCGGCACGGCCAGCGTCGGGCGCCGGCTGTAGTAGAAGGCGTCAGTGTGGGGCACGACCATGCTGAGCGCGTCGTTGCCGCCGGACAGATAGAGCACGACGAGGTTGCGCTGCGACGTGCCCTGCGCGAGAACCAGGTCCGATAGAAACGCGGGTGCCGCAAACCCCACGGTGAACGCCGAAACGCCGCCTCGGATGAACTCGCGTCGCGTGAATGTCATCGGTGTCCCACCCGGGCTCCTACACGAACTGGTACTCGGCCGACCCGGCCAGCACGTGAAAGAGCCCGGCGCTCTTGGCCAGCAGCTGCGTGTCGGATCCAGTCCACGCGCCGCCCGCGCGCACGTAGTCGATCGCCGACTGGTACTCGGCCGGCGTCGGCTGGGGCATCGACAACGACTCGTAGGCGAAGTCCACGAGCTGCTCCGGCGTGTCGCGATGGGCCCGCGCCGCGTCGCGCAACGCCACGCGTTGATTCGTCGCCAGCTGCGATGCGAAGTTCATGCGCGAGAGCATCGATCCGGTCGAGAACCAGCCCGCGCCGACCTCCCAGCCGTTCACGTCGGGCGGCTCGTAGAGCTGCTGGCCCATGTTGACCATCGGCGTCAGCGCGTCGTTGACGGAAAACCCGAGATAGCCCACTTCCTTGAGCGCGCGCACGACGAACTCGGCCGGCCACGAGTACCGCTGGTGGAAGTGGCGCGGGTCGGCAAACTGCGGCGACGTCAGCACGGCGCGCATCACGGGCCGCATGCTCGTGTTGTTGGCGAGGTACACGCCGGCGATCGTCGAGACGAACGTCTCGTCGGGCGCCGACGTCTCGCTCACGAACCACGTCCAGAGCCGACGCGCCATCCGGCGGGCCGTCTCCGGATGCGTGGCGAGCGCGCGAATGAGGTCCAGGCCATCCTGCATGCCGCCGGTCGCCGACCGGCCGGCAATGCGGCTCGCATTCGACGAGCCCGACGTGTAGATCGGAAAGCTGAAGTCCTTGGCTTCCGTGTCGTGCTGGGCCGGGTTGTAGAAGAACTCGTAGGACGCCGTGCCGGCGTCGGCGCCACGAGCCGTGCGCCGCAGGTTCCAGCCGGTGAACACCCGCGCGGCCGCGTACACGTCCTCTTCGGTGTGAAACCCGACGCCCACCGTGAAGAGCTCCATCAGCTCGCGGCCGAAGTTCTCCTGCGGGGTGCCCTTGAAATTGAGCCGGCCATCGAGCCAGACGAGCATCGCCGGATCCTTTGCCACCTCCACGAGGAGGTCCTCGAACCGGCCGAGCGCGAACTGACGGAAGAGCTCAATCTGACCCCGATGCCCCGTTGGATCCTCCGACGGCTTGGCGGCCATCAGCCGGGTCGCATCGGCGGCCCCGTACACGCCCGCGATCTTGCTGTAGGCCGTCGCGAAGTGATGGTGCCAGACGAGCGCCATCCGCTCCTCGAGCGGCGCCGGCGTGTGCACCATGCGGAAGAGCCAGCGCTGGCGCGCCTGGTTGATGTTCGTGTTCGGCGTGAACCGCGCGCCGAGGTTGATACCGATGTACCCGGGCGTGCCGATGTAGCGATCGACGTCGGTCGCCGCCGGGTTGAAGCCGAGCAACGCGTCGACGAGATAGCGGTCGCTGTAGCTGCCTGAGTATTTCTCGCGATCGGCCGGAGTGAGGCCGAAACCGGCCCGGCGGAACAGGTGTTCGACGAAGGGAGCCGGACGCGCCATATGGCTTTCGGAACGGCTAATGCTAGCAGAACCGCAGGCCGGCGACGAGCGACAATACCGTAAGCGCGCAGGTACTCGGGGGCGGCATGAACGCGTCGGCCGTCACCCGTTAGAATGACCGTCTGCCATGTTGAAGCGGACTGCGCTCGGGGCCCTCACCGCCGGCTCGTTCCTCGTCGCCGCGTGCGGCGGCTCGGACACACCCACGACCCCGACACAACCACCAGTCTCGACGACGACGATCACGATCACGACGGCCGGCGTGACGCCGAAGAACATCGAGGTCGCCCTCGGCGCCCGGGTCCGCTTCGTCAACAACGACACGCGTGCGCACAACATGACCTCCGACCCGCACCCGGACCACACCGACTGCCCGGAAATCAACCAGGCCGGGTTCCTCCAGCCCGGGCAATCACGGGAGACGGGCAATCTGGTCCAGGCGCGCACGTGCGGCTTTCACGACCACGACAATCCGACTAACGCGGCCCTGCGTGGGTCGATCACGATCAAATGACCACACTCCGCACCTCGGTCTTTCTCGCAACGGCGCTCTTCGCCGTGGTCGTGCCAGCGGCCGCACAGCCAAGGCCCGTCACCGTGGCGTTCGGCGCGACCTACTTCCGGGAACAGCCACCAGGCGACTTTCCGGCCGAGACCTACGACACGGGCTGGGCCGTCTCGGTCGGCGACACCATCTGGAAGGGCCTCGGCGCGGTGTTCGATGCCGGAGCCAACAAGCGGACCAACTTCTTCGACGAGGAGCAGAAGCTCACCTACTACCTCTTCGGCGCCCGTTACGACATCACGGAGTCAGGCTGGCTGCGAACGTACGGGCAGGTCCTCTTCGGACGCGAGACGTTCACCGAACCCGGGTTCACCGAGCACGGATTCGCGATTCAGCCGGGCGGCGGCATCGACGTCTACGTCTGGCACGGCATCGGCGGACGCCTCCAGGTGGACTACCGGATCACCGACTACGACGAAGCAAGGTTCAAGGACTGGCGCGTGTTCTTCGGCGGCGTCGCAGCATTCGGCTGGTAGGCAAGATGATCGACGGATGAGCGAACGAGGCATCGCGCCCCCCGGTCATCGCCTGCCGCACGGCACGCGTGTGGGACGCGTCACGCTGCAGGTCGCCGACCTCGACCGTTCGCTCGCCTTCTACCGCGACCTCGTCGGCTTCGAGGTGCTCGACCGTTCGA
Organism: uncultured Acidobacteriota bacterium; assembly: GCA_963752045.1. Classification (GTDB taxonomy): domain Bacteria; phylum Acidobacteriota; class Vicinamibacteria; order Vicinamibacterales; family SCN-69-37; genus DATKDF01. The sequence goes on from CAVVWN010000014.1 coordinate 360,789, forward strand.
CAATGAGTGGCCGGGCGGCGGTCCTCGGGCCGACGGCGCGCTCCGAGGACCTGATCGTCCTGCACGAAAAGCCGGGCGTCCGGCCGGTACCGCGCCGGGGCCTCCTCGGCCTCTACCACTTCGCCCTGCTCCTGCCCGACCGCGGTTCGCTCGGACGATTCGTCCGGCATGCCGGCGACCTTGACATCCCGATGGGTTCGGCCGACCACCTGGTGAGCGAGGCCCTGTACCTCACCGACCCGGACGGCCTGGGGATGGAGATCTACGCGGACCGGGCGCGGAGCACCTGGGGCCTTCGCAATGGCGAGTACGTGATGGCCGTCGACCCGCTCGACATCGGGAGCCTCCTCCCGGCTGCCGGTGACGAGCTCTGGCGCGGAGTACCGGCCGGCTCGACCATCGGCCACGTCCACTTTCACGTGGGCGATCTCGCCCGCGCCGAGGCCTTCTACCACCGGGGCCTCGGCTTCGACAAAGTCGCGTGGAGTTTTCCGGGCGCGCTCTTCGTCTCGGCCGGCGGCTATCACCACCACGTGGGCCTGAACACCTGGGCCGCTGGCGCGCCGGCGGCCTCGGAGACCGACGCGCGGCTGCTCGAATGGAGCCTCGTGCTGCCGGACGACGACGACGTGGAGCGGGCCGTCCGGAGCCTCTCGGAGGCCGGCTTCGAGCCCGCGCCGGCGAGCGCCGGCACGGCCGTTGCTGATCCGTGGGGCATCCGCGTGAGGCTCGTCGGCAAGTCCGGGTAGCGACGCCGGCCCGTCGCCGTCCGGTGGTGAAATTCGACGCTCGCTGGTCGTTTTCCGCACCCTGCCGCCAGGCCGGCGTCCGTCACGAGGCAGACCGGCTGGCGGCTCCGGTACGCGGTTTGCTCCAATAATCCAGTACGCCAGAGGGGAGGGCGCAGTCATGAGACGCTTCCTCGGATTCCTGGTGGGCGCGGCCATCCTCAGCATGCCGCTCACGGTGAGCGCGCACCATCACCTCAATCACCAGTTCTTCATCTACTGCGGGTACAGCACGAACTACATGCCGGACGCACACGTGACGATCTCGTACGCCGGCGGCTCGCAGTCGGGCATGGCCAGGTCTCCACACGGCGACATTACGTTCAGACTGCCAGGTGAAGTGACCGAGGCCCAACTAATCGTCACCTACGACGGGTACTGCCCCTTTGACGAACAGATCCAGCTGTCGGAGAGGCCCAGGAAGGGCGGACGCGGCTACTGGATCGGCATCTATCCGGGATGCCAGCCCGAACCGCAGCGTTGAGGTATCGCCGGGTCACGATTCGTGGCACGATTGCAGAATCGTGGCCACGCGGCCCCGGCCCGCTTCCGAACGCTCCGTGCCCTCCGGCTATCCCTGTGCGTCCCTGACCGTCGTCCTGGTCCGCCCGACGCGCTATGACGAGGACGGTTACGTGGTGCGGCACTGGCGTGGCACGCTTCCGAGCAACACGCTGAGCTGCCTGAACGGACTGACCAACGACGCGGTGGCGAGCGGCGCGCTCGGCACGCTCCCGGTCGAGGTCCTCGCCTTCGACGAGGCGGTGGACCGTATCGATCCGCGCCGGCTGGGCCGTAGGCTCAGACGGCCCGGCGCGCGCGTGCTCGTGGCGCTCGCCGGCGTCCAGACCAACCAGTTCCCGCGCGCCTGCGACCTCGGGCGCGCGTTCCTCGCCGAAGGCTTCGACGTGATGATGGGCGGATTCCACGTCAGCGGCTCGACGGCCACCGCTCACGCGATCACTCCCGAGTGCCAGGCCGCTCTCGACGCGGGCATCACGCTCGTGCTCGGCGAGGTGGAGGACCATTGGACGCAGCTGCTCAAGGACGCCGCGGCCGGACGCCTCGAGCCGCTGTACGACTTCCTGCAGGTGCCGCCAGATCTTCAGGCCAAGCCCCTGCCGAAAGTCTCGCTGCGGCTGCAGAAGAAGTTCGCGGTGCGCGGTTACGGGACGATTGACGCCGGGCGCGGCTGTCCGTTCACCTGCTCGTTCTGCACCATCATCAACGTGCAGGGCCGGACGATGCGGAGCCGCGGCGCGGCGCACATCATCGATCACATCCGGTCGCACTATCGCATCGACGGCGGGAAGGGCATCAACCACTACTTCTTCACCGACGACAACTTCTCGCGCAACCCCGAGTGGGAAGCGATCTTCGACGGCCTGATCGAGCTTCGCGAGCGCGAGGGCATGGCCATCGACTTCATGATGCAGGTCGACACGCAGGCGCCGCGCATCCCGCGATTCGTCGAGAAGGCGGCGCGCGCCGGGTGCGTGCAGGTGTTCATCGGCATGGAGTCGCTGCGCGACGACAACCTGAAGGCAGCCAGCAAGCGGCAGAACAAGGTGAACGGGTATCGCGACCTCATCGCCACCTGGCACGAGGCGGGCGTCCTCTGCCATGTCGGGTTCATCATCGGGTTCCCGCACGACACGTACGACCGAATCATGGAGGACGTGCGAACCCTTCGCGACGAACTGCTCGTGGACCAGGCATCGTTCTTCGTGCTCACGCCGCTGCCGGGCTCGCGCGATCACCGCGAGGCGGTCGATGCCGGGGTTCCGATGGACCCCGACTTCAACAACTTCGACTCGTTCCGGGTCGTGACGCCGCATCCGCGCATGTCCGACGACGACTGGATGCGCGCGTACCGCGACGCCTGGACGTCGTTCTATTCGCTCGAGCACATGCGCCAGGCGCTGCTCCGCCAGAATCCGCATACCTACTGGGGCATGCTCAAGTGTTTCCTCTGGTACCGCGCGTCGATGGTGGAGGGCACGCACCCGATGGTGACGGGTTTCGTGCGGCTCAAGGACCGCCGGTCGCGCAGGCCCGGCCTGCCGCTCGAGAGCCGGTGGGCGTTCGCGCGCCGAAGGGCGCGCGACCTGACCTCGCTCGTGGTCGGCTACGGCAAGCTCGTCCTGGAAATGCAGGAGCTCTGGCTGTCGACGCGCATTCGCCACGACGAGTACGCCTTCGCCGGCGACCTGCGCGCGTTCAGGCAGAAGGCCGCGGCCGCGCTCGACATCAAGACCGGCTGGGGCCGTATGCATGCGGCGCTCGCCCAGCGGCTCGACGAGCTGCGAGCCTCGGCCGAAGCGCCCGCCGCGCGCGTGAGCGCCGCGATGACCGACCGGCTCGACGCGCTCAAGCAGGCGCTCGGCACGCGGGCCGATGGCCTGGCGCGCGCCGCGGCCGCGACGCGGGAGCTCCGCCTCCCGAGCTTGCCGCCGCTCAGGCCGCCGTCCGTGGTGCGCCGAGCTGCGCGGCGCGTGAACCTGTTTCACGCGCCGAGTCTCGAGGCGCGGCGGGCGCTCACGGCCTATTGGCAGCAGACGTCGGCAGACCTGCGCTCCTGGCGCGTGTGGCGCCTCAATCCATTTGTGCTGGCCTGGAACGGCGCCCGCGACGTGAAGAACACCATCGTGTTCTTCACCGTGATGGCACTGGAGCGCTACTGAGCGTCAGCGCCAGCCCTGGCGACGAGGCTGCCAGTGATGGGCGCGGTGCGCGACGAGGTACTCAGGCCGCGCGAAGAGCTTCACGAGCACGACGCCGGCCACGAACCCGCCCACGTGGGCCCAGAAGGCCACCCCACCGCCTTCACCCGATACCGCCATGCTCGAGAAGCCGCCCAGGAGCTGCAGCGCCATCCAGTACAGCAGCATGACCCACGCGGGCAGGGCGACGGTGGTGATGAAGAATCCGAGCGGCACGAGCGTGAAGACGCGCACGCGGGGAAACAGCACGAGGTAGCCGCCCATCACGCCGCTGATCGCGCCCGACGCGCCCACCATCGGGATGATCGAATCCGGCTCGGCCACGACCTGGAGCGCCGCGGCCGCCAGGCCGCAGGCCAGGTAGAAGACCACGAAGCGCGAGCGGGTCATCGAGTCCTCGACGTTGTTGCCGAAGAGCCAGAGAAACCACATGTTGCCGATGAGGTGCATCCACGACCCGTGGAGGAACATCGACGTCAGCACGTTCACGGTCTGCCGGCCCGGGTCGATCTGGCACACGAGGTTGCCGCCCATCTCGAACCCGGATCCGACCTGCGCCAGCCCGGTCAGCTCACCGGGAATCAGGCCAAGATTGCAGACCGACGTGGCGAGCGGCACCATCGAGCCGGCGCCCTGGACGACGAGCCACGCGAGCACGCACATCGCGATGAACACGAGCGTGACGACGGCCGTGCGCTGCGCTTCGTTCTCGTCGTGATAGGGAATCATCGATCGGCCGCCTGCGTCCGGATCATCACTTCGCTGCCACCGGCACCCTGTTCCACAAGTCTTTCACATCGTCCTCGATGCCGGTCATCTCCCACCGGATGAGCGCGACAGGAATGTTGCCCGCGGCAAGGAACTGGTCGTGGAACTCGTGGAGGCTGAACCGCTCACCCAGCTGGGCGAACCGGTCTGACAGCAGCTGATCGATCTGGAGCTTGCCCATCTGGTAGCCACTGCCGTATCCGGGCCGGCGCAGATAGATCTCCGCGTCCACTCGCGCCACGTCCTCGTCGAGGTACTCTACGTTGCCCATCATCGACTGCACGGCGTCGGCCACCGTGAACACGTTGGCGTGCATCTGCACTTCGGCCCGCACGCGCGTAGCCCGTTTGATCTGGAACAGATAGAACAGCTCCTTCGTGCGCGGGCGGCCGTCGAGCAGGCCGGCCTGCAGGAACATCTCTTCGAGATAGAAGCCCCACCCTTCGGTGCGGCCACCATCGCTGAACCTGCCGCGAATGGGACGCTCGTCCCGGCGCTGAACCAGCGCGTCGAAGCGGTGACCGGGAATCACGGCGTGGACGTGATCGGGGCGCGGGTCGCGGTACTGGATCTCTTCCCAGAAGTTGCGGACGCCTCCCGGCCGGACGATCCACGGCACGTTCGTGTCGAGCGTGGTGACGTACTCGGGAATGGTGAGAATACTCTCGCGCCGGATGAACTCGCGGATCTCCCGGTCGGCCTCCTGCTTGCGGCGGGCGTACTCTTCCTCGGTCGGCGCCGGCTCGAGCGCCGGCAGGTTCCGGTTCCGGTTGCGCTCGATCGCCAGAAACGCGCGACCGCGCTCCAGCTCACGCGCACCCAGCCGCAGGTTGTCCTCGGCCGTGTAGGGCATCAGCCGGACGTAGCGCTGAAAGTAGTCGTAGTTGGCAAGGCCGATGCCGGACGCTGCGTTCATGCGGGCGCGGTTCTCGACGAGCCAGTCGCGGAACCCGGCGACGGCCGCGCGCGCGCGCTCGACGTCCGGTGCCAGCTCCGGATGGTGCGTCGCCGCCTGCTCGCGGAGGTCGTCGTACCAGCCGATGATGCCGGCCGGTGGCGTCTCCCGCCAGGGATGGCCGTGCCCCACGCCGTCTGCCTTCTCGAGATTGCGAATCGCGAGCGTTGCGAGCTCGCCCGCAGCCTCGGTGAGCTGGCGCCGGCCGGCGTCGAGCATCGCCGGCACCGCGTCGAGCCTGGCACGCAGTTGTTCGAGCGCGCGACCTTGCACGGGCAGCCGGGTGAACGGCACGCGCGCGACCTGATCGACGTAGAAGCCGGGGTCGCGCGTCCACGGATGCAGCACGCGATGCTCGAAGTCGAGCGCGCGCCACTGGGTGATGACCAGCAGATGGTCGATGCGCCGGTCGAGCGGCCACGAGGACGAGTCAAACGCGTCCAGCCGACGGCCGATGTCATCGAGGGCGCGCCGGCGCGCCTCCACGGCGGCCGCCGAGTACTCCGGCACGCCGCCTGCGGCCTGCGCCCGCTGAGACTCGAGCATTTCGCCGAAGAGAGAGACCAGCGCGTCGTAGCTGGTCGCACCCTGAGTGGAGGATCGAGTGCCCGTGGCCCAGAGCGGCACGGCCACGAGACATGCGGAAACCGTCACGGCAGCGAACCTGAATCGCATGGCGCCATTCTAATCCGCGATAGACTGAACCTCCCATGAGCCAGCTCATCGACCGGTCCGAGGCGGCGGAGTACTACTTCACCTACATCGACAAGGTCGCGCTCGCGCCCGGAGAGGACATCTGCGCCGTGCTTTCCGCGCAGGCCGATGAGGTGCGGAAGCTGTTCGACAGCATTTCGGAAGAGAAGTCGCGCCACCGGTACGCGCCCGACAAGTGGAGCATCCGGCAGGTGCAGAGCCACGTCAACGACACCGAGCGCCTCTTTACGTTCCGTGCGCTGTGGTTCGCGCGCGGCTTCGACACGCCGCTGCCGAGCTTCGACCAGGATGCGGCCATCGCTGCCGCCGGCGCAGACGACCGGTCGTGGGCCAGTCATGCCGAAGAGTTTCAGGCGGTACGCGGGGCGACCCTGAGCCTGTTCAGGAACCTCCCGGCCGACGCCTGGACGCGGCGCGGCGTCGCCAGTGGCAACACCTTCAGCGTTCGCGCGCTCGCGTTCATCACCGCCGGGCACGTTGCCCATCACGAGCGGATCCTGAGGGAGCGGTACCTGGCCTGATCCAGGCCGGTGCGCTCTGGCGTAGGCGTACGTAGGGGCCGGCTTCAGCCGGCCAGGCAGGCGGGCTGAAGCCCGCCCCTCCATCAACCGTGCGCGCGGAACCCGGATCGCGATAGCCCGCTACCGGATCCGCTCGTAGGTGGCGAAGCTCACCGAATCGGGCCGGCCGTCCGTCCCCGGCCGCATGTAGATGATGCCGATCGTGTTGCCGTCAGGCGACAGCACGTTCGTGAGGACCTGGGACACACGCCCGTTCTGCTTGTACACGATCTCCGCCGTTCGCTCGGTGATCATCCGCACGGCCGCCGTCTGCCCGTCGCGGCCCGCCACCGGCTCGTCCTTCGCGTCGAACATCGTCGTGTAGCCCCACTGGGACGCTTCGCCGCGGCTGTTCACCGCATCGATGGTCACGCGCATGCCGCCGTCACCGAACGGCGCGTAGGTCATGACGTTGCTCTGCGGCGCCGGCGCCTCCGACTTCAGCTTCCATCGTCCGAAGCGGGGGTTGGAGCCCTGTGCCGCCGTCGTTGCGGCAAGCGCGACGATGACGGTCGCGACGATGATCGAGGCGCCGATGGCGGTCTTCCGCATGGAATGTGCCCTCCTGAATGACGCGATCATACCCGGCCGTCGAACGGACCGGGATCAGGACCTCCGCGGTTCTGTGGTAGCCTGCGCCCGATTTCAGGCACATCAGATGGAGGCAAGATGCACATGCGCCAACTCGTCGTCATCGCCGGGATGACCGTCTCGGCGGCCGTGCTGGTCGCCCAGGGCTCGAGAGCCCCGGAGTCTTCAGCTGATTCGGCGAGTCTCTCGCAGCGCGGCGGGCGGGCGCAGATGACGCCCGAGCAGCGCGAAGCCGCTGCCCGCCAGGCGCACGAAGAGGAGGCGGCCAGGCCCCGGCCAATTGCCGCGCGCGACAGCGTCTGGATCGAGGAATTGACCTACCTCGAGGTGCGCGACGCGATGAAGGCCGGCAAAACGACCGCGCTCGTCTTCGCCGGCAGCACCGAGCAGAACGGGCCGTATCTCGCGGGCGCCAAGCACCAGTACGCCATCCGGCTCGTGGCCGAGGCCATTGCGCGGTCGCTCGGCGACGCGCTGGTGGCGCCGGTCATTCCGCTGGAAGCCGGAAGCCCGGACAATCGGTATCTCGAATGGGGCAGCCTGTACCTCACGGCCGACACGTTTCGCGCCGTGATCCGCGACGTCGCCACCAGTCTGAAGAGCCAGGGCTTCGGGCACATCATGCTGATGGGCGACAGCGGCGGCAACACGGCGGGCCTGCGCGCCGTGGCCGAGGAGCTTTCTGCAGCCTGGGGCGGCACGCCCTCGGTCCATCACATCCCCGAGTACTACAACTGGACGAGCCCGGGCGGCGTGCGGCAGTTCGTGCTCGACAGCGGCATCCCCGAGAAGATCAACGCCGACGGCATTCACGACGAGTATGGCCTCACGGCCGTGATGATGGCCTACGACCCGGCAACCGCCCGCTACGACGAGCGGAAGGCGGCCGACAAGCTCACGATCAACGGCGTGAGCATCGCCGACAAGGACGCCGTCATCGCGATGGGCCGGAAGATCGTCGAGTTCCGCGCGAAGGTGGCCGTCGACGCGATTCGCAAGGCACGCGGGCGATAGGCCGGCACCACGGAGGGGCCGGCTTCAGCCGGCCCGTGTGGGGGCGGGTTGAAACCAGCCCCTCCCGAGCTCCTTCAGAACCCTATCGTCCAGAACATCGCCTGGTAGATCCAGACGGTGTACGCGATTCGCGTGCCGTCCGGTGACCACACCGGCTGCGTCTTGTGTGACGGATCGGTCGTCACCTGAACCGGTGTCGCGCCCGCCGCGAGCGGAAGACGAAAGACCTGAAAGAACCCATCCTCCGCGCGTTGAATGAACGCCACGTCGCGTCCGTCCGGAGACGCGGCCAGCCCCGGAAAGTCGTGCTCGCTGGCGAAGCGGTGGACAACGCTGGCCGCGCCGCCACCGGCCGGCACGCTGAAGATGACGTGCCGTCCAGCAGATTCCCGCGCAATGGCCACCACCGTGTTGCCGTCGCCGAGCCACTCGCCATGCAGCACGTCGCCGGCGACGCCCCTCACCTCGATCTCACGCGCCTCCCCGGCCTCACCGGATGCCTGATCGACGCCGACGACGAACATGACGGAGCGACCGGTGGCCGGGCTTGCGCCGTCGAAGAGCACGAGCCGGCCGTCTGGCGACCAGCGCGGCCACCCCACTTCGGCGCCACGGCCGAGGAACGTGATGCGACGGTCGGGGCTCGACCCATCAGCCGGGCGCAGCCACACGTCATCGGACATCTCGCGGTGCGAGTGAAAGGCAATCCACCGGCCGTTCGGCGACCACGTCATCGCCTGGTCCTCGGAAACGGAGCTGGCGATGATCTCGAGCGGCTCGGCAGCCCCTCTCGCCTCGGGGCCGGAGGCGATCGTGCCGATGTGTTGCGCGATATCCGGATAGTTGGCGTCATCGATCACGCGGCGCCATGTGCCGAAGGTGACGGCGATGGTGCGCCCGTCGGGCGCGTACGACGGCGTCTCGGACTGAAACGTGGCGAGTTGCCGGTACGCGCCCTCGGAAAGGTCCATCTCGGTGACGAACGTGCGATAGCTCTGCGTCTTGAAGAGCACCGTGCCGTCCTCGGCCACCGACGGCGCGTAGGTGTCTCGATCGAACTCGGTGATCCGGCTGGCGCGGCCGCTCCGCCAGTCGGCAGACCAGAGGTCGACCATGCCGCGTTCGTTCGGAGACGCGAAGTAGATCGTGCCGCCGTCGGGCGAGAACGCGATGGGCCCGACGACGTCGACGTCGGGTGAGAACGCGCGGGCCTCTGCGCCGCATGGCGAGCTGACGTGCGACCGCCCCTCGCGGGTCACGATGCAGGCGATCTCGCCGGCGGGCGTCCAGGCCGGCGCCGACAGTCGTCCGGTGATGCGACGCACCTCGGCGGTTGCGCCGTCGGCGGCAATGCGCCAGAGCTCGGGCCCTTCCGGGCCCGATGCCGTGGCGGCCAGCCACAGCCCGTCGGGCGACGCCGCGAGATTCCGGAGATCGTTCGGGTGTGCGACGCTCGCGGCGCCCGAATCTGGATCGACGGCTTCCAGACGCTCCCGCGCGCCGAAGAGCGGCGCGCGAGTCCCGCGGTCCACATCGAGCAGCCACCAGCGCGACGCGGCCCGCGTGTCTTCCGCGACGAGCGTCGCGCCCGCTCCGCTCCACGCGAGATGCCGCACCTGGCCTTCGGCGGCCGGCAGCTCGAGCGACGCACCTCCTCCGGTCGGCACGACGCGCACGTAGGCGCCTTCGCTATAGGCAATGCGCGCGCCGTCGGGAGAGATCACGCCAACCGGGTCGCGATAGCCAACCACACCTCGCTGGTGGGCGGTTGCCACCCAGGCGAGTCGATCGTCCGGACCGGCAGACCGGTCGGGCCGCCGCACGGTATACAGCACGCCAACCCCGACGATGAGGACCAGGGCGAGCACGAGCTTGCGCAGGTTCGACGGCATCGGCGGATTGTACGGCAGGGCGGGGTCAGAGCCGGCCGATCGCTTCCAGCATTCTCCGAAGCGCCGCCTCGATGCGCGCCACCTCGCGGTCGACGGCCGGCTGATCGCGCAGTCGGACCGCATCGGCCAGGCCCGGCAGCGGCTGGCCGGCATAGAGGGAGTAGATGTTCCAGCCGTAGATGACGTGCCGGTACCAGCGCGCGTCGGCCGGCTCGCCTTCGTCGAGCAGCGTCTGTTCGACACGCGCGAGGCCGTCGTTGAGCGCGCGTGCGCCTTCGGCGTCGAGCGTTCCGTCGGCAAGCCCGGTATCGATCCGTTCTTCGAGCACCCGCGCCCGTCCGACGATCGCCTGCGCGAGACGACGGGCTTCCGCAAGGTCGACGCGGACGGCCGGTCCATCGGTCGCGTCGGCGGCCCAGCCCGGCGCGGCCTCGAGAAACCGGTCGATCGTCTCCGCGTAGAACGCGTAGCGGAACGGCAGCACGGGCGCCGCTGCCAGCCGCATCATCGACAGACCAAGCACGCCCACGAGCGTCTCGCCGACGACGAAGCCCGGGTCGCTCCAGTGCTCGAGGTACCACCGGGTGTCGTAGTTCGAGTGATAGGTGCCGTAGCTGCCTTCGAAGTCGAACTCCATCTGCAGCGTGGGCAGGCCGAGGTGGTCCTGGAACGCGACGAAATCCGCGCCGCTGCCGAGCGCGGCCAGTTCGACCTCGAAGTCGTCGTCTCCGCGAGGCCGACCGGCGGGCGCGCGCGCGAGCGCGTCGGCGCGCCAGCCATCGTACACGCTGCCGCCTTCGTCGAATGCCGGCACGTCCTTCGTGACCTCCACGAGGAAGTCGCGGAGCGACGGCGTGCCGCCGCCGTCGAACCGGCCCCGCATGTAGAGGTCGGTGTTGACGTACGTCACCGCCTTGGCGCGCAGCTCATCGGCGAACGCTTCGGCGAACTCCGTCGATCCAATCAGCCCGAACTCCTCGGCGTCCCAGAAGGCGAAAAGGATCGACCGCTCGGGCACCCAGCCGCTCCGCCGCAACTCGGCGAGCCCGCGCGCCGTTTCGAACACCGCCGACAGGCCGCTGCCGGGATCCATGCCACCAAAGGTCCACGCGTCATGATGCGTGCCGAGGATCACCCAGCGATTCGGGTCGCGGCCGGTGATGCGCCCGATCACGTTCCGGATGGGCCTCCGGCCCTGATCCATCTGGACGTCGATCGATACCGACGCGGGACCGGGACCGATTCTGTACGGGATTCGAAGACCGCCCCGAAACGCCTCGGGCGCTTCCGGTCCGCCCATCTGCTTCAGGATTACTTCGGCTTCCTTCCAGGCCAGCGGAACGGCCGGGATCTTCGGCAGCGTGGGAACCGCGGCCGGGTCGAGCACGGGCGCGTCCGACGTGGCGGCAAAGCCGGGCGAGAGCGGATCGCCGTGCCAGAACCAGCTGTACTTCCCGTTGCCGCGCTGAATCTGAAAGTCTCCGCGCCACGGCCCTTCGGGCCACGTCCCGCCCCTGACGTAGCCGTCGTCGGCCGGGTCGCTGTAGATGAGGATGCCACGCGCGCCGTGCGTCTCTGCTGTATGGATCTTCACGGCGCGATGGCTGCGCCCGTATCGCGCGAGCACGATCTTCCCCGTCACGTCGATGCCGGCTGCTTCGATCGCGGCGTAGTCAGGCGGCAGGCCATAGTTGACGTAGACCACCTCGCCGCTCGCTCGTCCCGAGGTCGAGTAGGCCACGTAGCCCGGACCAAGCTCCGCATGAGACGAATCGGGGTCCTCGGGCATGGCCGGCTCGGTGACCTCGAGCGGCTGCGACATGGGCGCGGTCATCGTCACCGACACGGAGCGCGGGGTGGACAGGAGCACGTCGTAGTCGTGTGTTTCGGTCTCGAGGCCGGCGTCCTCGAGCGCCTGCCGCATCGTCTCGGCGACCTCGAGCGACGCCGCACTACCGGCCACGTGCGGGCGCGCCGTCACGCGCGCGTGAATCTCCGACATGGCGTCGCGAGAGATACCGGCGAGGAAACGCCGCTCGGCGTCTCGTTCGATCGCGGCGCGTGCGGGATCGAAGCCGATGAGGGAAGCCGCGTCCGGGCCGGCTCCGCACCCTGCGGTGAGAACCGCGGCCAGCACGGCCCAGACTGCCCTGTGTTGTTTGGCCATCATCGTGGAATCACCGGAAGGATGAGGCGCGAGGGCCGGGCCGCATCGTGAAAGACGGTTTGGTCGGCCCTGCGGAACGACGCGTCTTCACCGAACGGGCCGCCGGTGTTCGGGTTGCGGTCGAACCTGGGAAAGTTGCTGCTCGAGACGTGCACACGGATGCGGTGTCCGGCCCGGAACAGATTGCTCGTGGCGCCGAGGTCGATGGCGATCTCGGTGGGTGCGCCCGGCGTGAGCAGCTCCGGCGTGGTCCGGCTCCGCCGGTACCGCGCACGCAGGATGCCGTCGTTGATGGCGCGCGCGGTGCCGTCGGGGTGCACGTCGACGAGCGTCGCCGTGAAATCGGTGTCGCGCGCCGACGAAGCGATCCACAGCACGAGCCGCAGGTGGCCGGTCACCTCGAGGTCGTCGTCGAGCGGATCAGTGGTGTAGACGAGCACGTCCGGCCGGTCCTCAACCGTCCGCTGATCGGATGGCCGGCGCGAATACCCGCCGGCCGCCCCGGTCGGCACGGGGTTGCCGGGATCGTACGTGAAGCGATCCGGCGACTGGTCGGCCGGCGCGGTCAGCTCGAGCCGGCCGTCACCCGCGCGCGCATTGGCACTGCCGCCGCTGTGCAGGTAGAAGGCCGTTTCGCGCGCCCGCCGGAGCGGCCACTCCAGTTCGTCGCGCCATACGTTTTCGCCCATGACGAAGATGCGCACGGGCGCCGTCGCCTCGGGATCGTAGCGGGCTGTGGGGTCCATCGGAGGGTCTCGAGCATCCGCGCTGCCCAGCCAGTACGCGAACCATGCGTCCCGCAGCGCGTCGGCCGCAAACCCTGCCGCCGGGCCGAACTCGACGTCGCCAATGCTCGTGCTGTCCGCGGTGGGCCTCGCGTGCGTCCACGGTCCGATGATCAGGCGCTGATGCCGGCGCGCCGTGTCGGTGGCGGCCCGCGCGCGGAGGCCCGTGAAGTTCGCGATCGTGCCGCCGAGCAGCGTGTCGTACCAGCCCGTGATGTGAAACGCGGGAACCTCGAACCGATCGTGCCGGGCCGCGATGTCGAACGTCTCCCAGAACGTGTCGTAGCTCGGATGGTCCAGCATCCGGCGGTAGCCCGGCGCGAACCGCTGCAGGTCCAGCGCGTCCATCGTCTTGAGCGGCAGATGCCAGAGCCACTCTGAGCCAAGGAGCCGTCTCGCCTCAGCATCCAGACCGATGGGCCCGTCACGGTCGACGCCGGGCGTGAGCACGCGCCGGCGCACGTCCATCGCCTGGCCGAGATTCCACGACAGGCCGTCGCCGAGATAGAACGCCCCGCCCTGGAACACCATGTCGTACCGGCTGGCGTACGACGACGAGGGGAAGAGCGCCGTCAGGCCATCAGGCTGAAGCGTGGCGGCCTGGAGCTGCGTGGTGGCCAGGTAACTGCCGCCCCACATGCCGACGCGTCCGTCCGCGTACGGCAACGACCGCGCCCATGCGATCGTGTCGAAGCCGTCCTCGGCTTCGTCATGCGGGTTCGCCACGCCGTCCGACGTGTACCGCCCGCGCGTGTCCTGCACGACGACGACGTAGCCGCGCGCGGCGAGCCGGCGGAAGCCATCGACGGCGCTCGCGCCTGAGTTCTTCGAATATGGCGTGCGCTGAAGCAGCACGGGATACCGGCCTGGCGCGTCGGGCCGGTACACGTCTGCCCGCAGCACGACACCGTCGCGCATCCGGGCCTCGGCGTTCTTCCCCACGACGACCGCGTCGGTGGGACCGCTGGAGAGAACCATGGCGGCCGCGAGCGCGGCTGCTCGAACCGTGGAGCCCGGACTGGCCATGACCCGCGCATCTTACCTTGGAGCGCATCGAGAGCCGGTGATGAACCATGGAGATCATCGAGGGCGTGGAGTTGGGCTGGTCGGAAAAGAACCATGGAGGTCATCGAGAAGTGGAGACGGGCCAGTCGGGGAAGAACCATGGAGATCATCGAGGGCGTGGAGTTCGCCTGCTCGGCAAGGAACCATGGAGGTCATCGAGGGAATGGAGGAACAGCCAGTCGGACGGGACCGCCGGTGGAGTGAAGGGCACCTTGGCCGACGGGCGCAGCCCGCCGGCCTACGGCCGGCGCGGCTGGGGTCCGGTCGCGGGAGCGAGTCGCTCAGCGCCGGTCCCGGCGACTCGTTCCCGCGATCGGACCGCAGCCGCAAGGCCAAGGTGCCCATGCATCTGGGTCAGCGGCACGCCGCGGTCCTCCACTTCCTCCATGACTCCACGGTGAATCAGGAGAGCCTCAGAGCACGCTTCGGATCGCCCAGAGATCGGGAAACACCGGGTGGTACACGGTCTCGCGCAGGTAACTGACGCCCGGCGAACCGCCGGTGCCTGGCCGATCGCCGATCGTGCGCTCGACCATCTTGACGTGCCGGTAGCGCCACTCCTGCAGACCCTCGTCGACGTCCGTCAGGCTCTCGAGCAGCAACTGCACGTCGGGATGGGTGGCATATATCTGCACAAGCTGCGCCTGCAACGCGGGGCTGGCCACGCTCGGCTCGGTGTGCGGTCTGGCGCGAAGGTCAGGTGGGATCGTCACGCCGTGATGCTCGAGAAAATCGTAGAGGTGCCACTGGATCGACGGCGCCTCGTACCGGCGTTTCAGCCGGGCGTAGCCGGCCGAGTGCGGCTCATGGTGCTTCAGGACGTTCGCGCGCTTGTGGCCGAGCACGAACTCGAGCTCGCGGAACTGCACGGACTGGAAACCCGACGCCGTGTCCAGACGCGACCGGAAGCTCGCGAACGAGCTCGGCGTCATCGTCTCCAGAATGTCCACCTGGCCGACGATTGTCTTGAGCACCATGCGCATGCGCTTGATCGTGTGCAACGCGTCATACAGCCGATTGGCCGACAGATCGGCGTTGACCTTGTCGATCTCGTGCAGGATCACTTTGAACCACAGCTCGTAGACCTGGTGGATGACGATGAAGAGCGTCTCGTCGTGCTCGGGCGGCTCGGACTCCGGGATCTGCAGGCGCAGCAGGTCGTCCACGTGGAGGTAGCTGCCGTATGTGACGACTTTGCGGTCGGCCATGGGTTGGTGGCGCCTGGTCCCCTGGGAGCGGGTCTACTCTACAGCGGTTTGGAGTTCCGTGGCGCCGGATCGAGTGGGCGGCGCGTGCGGCAACGACCGGCGCCTGCCGTACAATCACGCCGATGCCGACCGTGTCACCAGAACGCGTCTTGAACTTCATTGCGGGCCGCCTCGTCCCGTCCTCGGGCGCCGACGCGGTGGATGTCTACAATCCCGCGCGTGGGCGAGGTGATTGCGCGCACGCCGCTCTCGACGGCCGCCGATGTCGATGCCGCCGTCCAGGCGGCCACGAAGGCCTTTGCCGGCTGGTCGGATACCCCGCCCGCCGTGCGGGCCCGCGTGCTTTTCGCGTTCAAGGCGAAGCTCGAAGCGCACTTCGATGAGATCGCCCGGCTCGTCACCACCGAGCACGGCAAGACGCTCGACGAGTCACGCGGCAGCCTGAGGCGGGGAATCGAATGCGTGGAAGTGGCCTGCGGCGCGCCGTCGCTGCTCATGGGCCATGGCCTCGAGAACGTCGCGCCTGGCATCGACTGCACGGTCATGCGCCAGCCGCTCGGCGTCACGGCGGCGGTCGCGCCCTTCAACTTCCCGGCCATGGTGCCGCTCTGGTTCCTGCCGTTCGCGATCGCGTGCGGGAACACGTTCATCCTGAAGCCGTCCGAGCAGGTACCCCTCACACAGCGGCGCATCGTCGAGCTGCTCGCCGAATGCGACCTGCCGCCGGGCGTCGTGAACCTGGTGAACGGCGGGCGCGAGGCGACCGAGGCCCTGTGCGACCACCCAGGCATTCGGGCCCTGTCGTTTGTGGGGTCCACGCCGGTCGCGCGCGCGGTCTACCGGCGGGCGACCGACGCCGGCAAGCGCGTGCAGGCGCTCGGCGGCGCCAAGAACTTCATCGTCGTGCTGCCGGACGCCGACCTGGACCGCGCGATTCCGACGATTGCCGAGTCGTTCTACGGCTGCGCTGGCGAGCGGTGCCTGGCCGGCAGCGTGCTCGTGCCGGTTGGCGAGGCGCGCGACGCGGTGCGGGACCGGATGGTGGCGGCCGCCTCGTCGATTACTGTCGGCGACGGCCTCGAGCCGGGCGTCTCGATGGGCCCGGTCATCAGCGGCCACCACCGGGATCGCGTGCGCCGGTACATCGACCACGGCGTCACCGAAGGCGCCCGGCTGCTCCTCGACGGCCGCGCGACGCGCGTGGCGGATCGCCCGCACGGCTTCTTCGTCGGCCCGACCGTCTTCGACGACGTGAACCCGGGCATGCGGATCGGACAGGAAGAGATCTTCGGCCCGGTGGCAGCGATCTCGGCCGTCGCCGATCTCGACGAAGCCTTCCGGCTAATGGACGCGCATCCGAACGCCAACGCGACGTCGATCTTCACGACGAGCGGACGGGCGGCGCGTGAGTTCGCGCACCGCGCCACGGCGTCGATGGTCGGCGTGAACATCGGCGTCGCCGCGCCGATGGCCTACTTCCCGTTCGGCGGCGCGCGCGACAGCTTCTTCGGCGACCTCAAGGTGCACGGCCGGGACGCGTTCGAGTTCTACACGGACAAGAAGGTGACGATCAGCCGCTGGTAGGGATCAACCGTGGAGCAGTCGAGGACAATGGAGGTTTGCGCCGCACGGCACCTTGGCCGAGTGGCGGGTCGTCGGGCGCGGAGACGAGTCGCCGGTGCAGACGACCAGCCTTGTCTCGAGGGCGACTCGTCTCCGCGCCCGACGGCCCGCCACCGGGCCCGAAGGGACGGCGGGCTACGCCCGTCGGCCAAGGTGCCGCAGACACCATCCAGCAGAGCTCTCCTCCACGACTCCACGTTCTCCATGGTTGATCCCGAGCATTCGTTTTTGGGAGCTGACCTATGAACTCTGACGACATCGTCCGACTGTCGAAAGCCCACACGATCTTCGAGTGGAACGCGCAACGCGCCTTCGACCCCATCCCCGTGGCGCGGGCGAAGGGCATCTACTTCTGGACGCCCGACGGCAAGCGGTACATCGACTTCAACAGCCAGTTGATGTGCGTGAACATCGGCCACGGCGACGAACGGGTGACCGAGGCCATGAAACGCCAGCTCGACGTGCTGCCCTACGCCAACCCGTTCCTCGCGACCGAGCCGCGCGCGCGCCTGGGCGCGAAGCTGGCCGAGCTCGCGCCGGGCGACATCGACGTGTTCTTCTTCACCAACGGGGGCGCTGAAGCCAACGAGAACGCGATGAAGATCGCGCGCTGGTACACGGGGCGCCAGAAGATCCTGGCCTTCTACCGCTCCTATCACGGGGGCACGGGCGGCGCCATCTCGGCCACCGGCGACCCCCGCCGATGGCACGAGCCGATGATGCCGGGCATCATCCACGTGCTCAACCCGTACCACGGCCTCGCGCGCGGCTGGGACACGGCCGCCGACGCGCTCGCCTACCTCGAGGAAGTCATCCAGCTCGAGGGGCCGGAGACGATCGCCGGCTTCCTCCTCGAGCCGATCGTGGGCACCAACGGCATCCTGATTCCGCCCGACGGCTTTCTCGCCGGCGTTCGCGATCTCTGCGACCGCCACGGCATCCTGATGATTGCCGACGAGGTCATGAGCGGCTTCGGCCGCACCGGCGAGTGGTTCGCCGTGAACCACTGGAACGTCGTGCCGGACGTGATGACGATGGCCAAGGGCCTGACGAGCGCGTACTTCCCGATGGGCGCGGTCGGCCTGCGGCGCAAGGTCGCCGACTTCTTCGCCGACCGGGTCTATCGCGGCGGACTGACCTACAACAGTCACCCGCTTGGCTGCGCGACGGCGCTTGCCAACATCGGCGTCATCGAGGAAGACGACCTCGTAGGAAACGCGAAGCGCATGGGAGCCGTGCTCGGCACGCGCCTTTCCGACCTCGCCCGGCGGCACCCGTCGGTCGGCGCGGTCCGGTCCATCGGTCTCTTCGGCCTCGTCGAGCTCGTGAGGAACCGGGACACGCGGGAGCCGATGGCGCCCTTCAACTCGACGTCAGCGGAGATGACGGCCCTGCAGAGGTTCTTCCGCGACGAGGGTCTGTTCACCTTCTTCCGCTGGCATTCGTTCTTCACGAACCCGCCCCTTTCGATCACCGAAGCGGAGCTCGACGAGGCGTTCGGGATCATCGACCGGGGATTGACCGGGATCGAAATGGAGACGTCGTCGGGCGACGTTCGCTGACGCGGAGCGACTCAGCGGGCGAGCCGGACGAGCGCGTCGCCAAGACCGGCGAGGTACACGGGCCCGTCGCCCGGCGTGAGGATCACGCCGGTCAACAGTCCCGGAAGCGGCGACCACATCGCCGGCGACAGCAGATCGAGCCTCGGTTCGCCGGCCGCGCCGCGCCGCTGCCACTCGGCCGAGATCCGGTCGTTCTCCGGGCTCCCGGCACGAAACACCGACGTCGCCTCTTCACTCTGCGGCTCGACGACGACGATCTCGTTGCGGAGCGGCGAGACGACCCACACGCGCCCGGCACTGTCGAGCTCCAGGTTGTCCGGTGTCATGACGGTGGCGATGACTCGTCGGTCCGAAAGCTCTCCGGTCGCGATGCCGACATGAAAGGCGTAGACCGTGTCCCGGCCCGTTTCAGCGAGGTACAGGTGTCCCGTCTCTTCGTCGATGACGAACCCGTTGGCGAAGTACAGCCCGCTCACCATGCGAACCGGTTCGGGCAGCGGTTCGCCGGCAGGCGACGGCGCGATCCGGAAGAGCGCGCCGTCGGGCACCGGCACGTCCACCGTGGAGAACATCCTGGCCTCCGAATCCGGCCCGGCGTTCTCGGTCGACTGCGTGAACCAGAGCGCCCCGGTTCGGTCGCGCCGGGCGGCATTCACGCCGAAAGGATGCCGGTAGACGAGCTCGGTTGCCTCACTGGCGATGTTCACCCGGTAGATGGCTCCGGTGAAGACATCCGCCACGAGCAGGTGCGCGCCGTCGGGCTCGAGCGAGACGCCGTTCGGGCCGCCCGCCCGGGCCGGCGGCTCGTGCACGTAGCCCGCCTCGGCCATCTTCCCGAACGGACGACTCGACCCGTCCGCGGCGATCTCGCGCAGCCCGTGCACCTGGTCGGCCACTATCAGGCGGCCGTCCGGGAGCGCCACCCCGTCTTCCGGCCGCACGAGTCCGCGCTCGGCTGGAAAGATCGTGCCGTCGTCGAACGACCAGGACGGAAGGGGTCCCCCGGTGCGTTCGGACGCGGGAGCGCAGGCCCCCACCGCGACGATGAGGACGACCACGAACGGCAACGAGCGCATGGCATTCACCTCGGACAGCAGCTTGCCACAGGTTGCGAAGCGCGACTACCCACCGGAACCGTCGCTCGGATCTCCGTACGCCATCGCGAAGATGTCCCACGACGTCTGAAACAAGCCGGCCAGGATCGGACCGATGATGAAGCCGACCGGCCCGAACGCGATGATGCCGCCAAGCGTCGAGAACAGGATCACGAGCTCGTGCATCTGCGTATCGCGGCCCACGAGCCTGGGCCGCAGGACGTTGTCTACCGAGCCGACGACCAGAGCGCAGAAGACGGCGAGCAGCGCTCCCGTCCAGACATGCCCTGTCGCAATCAGGATGATGCATGCCGGCACCCAGATGAGCGCCGACCCGATGACGGGAAGCACGGAGAGCACGACCATGACGGCAGTCCAGAACAGCACCTGGGGAATGCCGGCGACCCAGAACGCCAGCCCCGCGAGCGTGCCCTGGACGAAACCGATGACGAGCGTGCCCTTCACCGTCGCGCGCGTGATGGACATGAACCGCTCCTTCATCTGACTCGTCTCGTCGTCGCTCAGCGGCAGTCTGGCCAGAATGGCGTCGCGCATGCCGGGACCGTCGATGAGCAGAAAGAACAGCGTGTAGAGAAAGAGGAAGAAGTGAAAGACGAATGTCGCCGTTCCGCGTGTTGTCTCCGAGAGCGAGCTGACGAGAAACCCGCCGACGGCGCCGACGAGCTCACCTGCCCGCGTGACGATCTCGCCCTTATAGGGCTCGAGCACGGCGTAACCCGGAAGGCCGCGCAGCACCTGGTCGAGGTAGGTCGGCTCGTTGACCAGCCGCTCGACCACCGGCCGGACGTTCGTCGTGACACCGACAGCCTGGTTGACGATGATGCCAAGTATCGTGAGAACCGGGCCGAAGACGACCAGGAGCAGCACGACGAGCGTCGCGAGCGACGCCAGCGTCTTCCGGCCCCGAAAGAGCCGGACGAGCCGCGCGTACACCGGATAGGTCAGGCCGGCGAAGATCGTGGCCACCAGGATCGTCATGAGGAACGACCTGATGATCGCGCCGAACGCCGCCGTGACGGCGACGACCATGACGACGAGGAACGCCTTTCGGAATCGCTGGTTCATCGTGGCCTCATCGGGTGAGATGATGGCCGCGACCGCCGTGACGGGTCAAACCGCCCGGCCGCTTCGGTATACTCGCCTCCAGCCGGCGGCCGCCCCACGAGGCCGCATCACCGCAGAAGGGACCGCACAGTTGGCCAGTCTGATTGAAGCCATTGCCATCAAGCGCAAGACCTATTTCGAGTTCGAAAACGCGCCGTACGTGTGCCTCGACGTCGAGGTGTCGAAGCCCACGGCCCGGGGCGGACAGACGCTCGTGCGCGTGAAGATGCGCAACCTCATCACGCGCGCCGTCTTCGACAAGACCTTCAAGGCCGCCGAGAAATTCGCCGAGCCGGACCTGATGAAAGTGGAAGCCTCCTACCTCTATGCGGACGCCACCGGCTGTCATTTCCTGGACCAGGGCACGTTCGACACACTCACCTTGACCGACGATACGCTCGGCGAGGACCGGCTGCTCCTCACGGACAATCTCGTGGTGCAGGTGCTCAAGTACAACGGACAGCCCATCGCCATCCAACTGCCGCCCCACGTGGAGCTCACCGTGGCCGCCACCGAACCGGGCGTCCGCGGCGATACCGCCAGCGGCGGCGTGACCAAGCCGGCCACGCTGGAAACCGGCCTCGAGATCCGCGTGCCACTCTTCATCAAGGAAGGCGAGAAGGTGAAGGTGCACACCGAGACGCGGGAGTTCGCGGGAAGAGCTTGAGCGGGGGATCGACTCGCCGGCCTCGGTGACAGCAGTCGCAATCCCTCGAGCATCGACGCCGCCCGATTCCGGGTCACCGGGGAACCGGACCAACTATTCCATCGTATGGAATAGCTGATGCCGCCCGACCTTCGCGCCTTCCTGCCACTTCCAGCTCATGACTTTCACATCCTGCTGTCGGTCTTCGAGAGTCCGCTCCACGGGTACGCGATCATCCGGGACATCGAGACTCGAACGGCTGGCGAGACCCGGCTCGGTACGAGCACGCTCTATGCCGCCCTCAAGCGCCTCGGACGTGACGATTTGATTGGGGAGGTCGCGCGGCCTTCGACCGAGCCGTCCGGCGACGAACGCCGACGGTACTTTCAGGCGACGCCGCTTGGCCGGGCGGTTGCCGGAGCCGAAGCGCGTCGGATCGAACGGCTTCACGCGCTGGCGACCGATGCCCGCCTCGTGGGAAGTCCGGCACCGTCACGGAGCCGACGCTGATGGCACGGAATCTGACGCTGGCCGGCCGGGTGTACCAACGCGTCTCGCGGCGGTTGATTCCGTCCCTCGACACACGGGACGCCACCGAAGCGGCGATGGTGTTCGACGAGCTGCGACGGGATGCCTCGGCGCGGTCGCTCCGATTATGGACAGCGGTCTGGTGGCGGGAAGTTCGCTCGATGCTGACGACTGCCCTCGACGAGCGCCGGCGGCAGTCCGGAGCGGCCTCTGGCGGCCGGATACCGACTCCGCCAACCGGGCGGGGCGCTTCCCGACAGACGTGGCTTGGCGATCTCGTCGTCGATCTTCGATACGGCGCGCGGCACCTGCTACGATCGCCGGTCTTCACCGTGACGGCAACGGCGTCGCTAGCCTTCGGCATCGCCATCGTCGTACTGGTGTTCAGTGCGGTCCACGGGATCCTGTGGAAACCGCTGCCCGTGGCCGAGCCTGAGCGGCTGGTCACGCTGTCGTACGGTCACACGCACGGCGTCTGGTCGTACCTTGACTTCGCCGACGCGACGAGTCGGTCGCCTGCGCTCGGCGCTGCCGCCGCGTTCTCGTCCTCGCCGGTCGTGGTCACCCTGCCCGGTTCGGGTCCACGTCAGATGCTGGGTGATGTCGTATCGACGTCGTTCTTCGACGTTGCAGGCATCCCGCTCGCCGCCGGTCGCGGGTTTGCGCCAGACGATCCGGACGACGTCGCGATCATCGGCCATCGGATGTGGCTGCAGGCATTCGAGGGAGCGCCGACCGCGCTGGGCCGTCGGGTCGAGGTTCAGGGCCGATCGCACCTCATCATCGGCGTCGCACCGGCGGGTTTCCAGTCCTTCGAGGCGCCAGTCGAGCCAGCCATCTGGTTCCCGATCTCCCGCGAGCAGAGGGACCATCGGGGGTGGCGAAGCCTGCGCGCCATCGCTCGATTGGCTCCGGAAGCGACCATCGCACAGGCACAGGCCCAACTCGATGCCGCCGCCAGGCAGCTGTTCGATGACGACCCGAGGCTCCACGGGGACGCGAGAGGCAACCCTCTGCCGATCAGGGCATTGCGGGAAACGGAAGGCCGGATCCCGGACGGGGACCGCGCCGCAGTGTTGGCCGGCGTATCGGGGGCGTTCGGCCTCACCGGGCTGATTCTGGCTCTGGCCGCGTCGAATGTCGCCAACCTGCTGCTCGGACGGTCGGCCCAGCGGCAACCGGAGATCGCGGTGCGTCTCGCACTCGGCTCCGGGCGTGGGCGCGTGGTCAGACAACTCCTGGCGGAGAGCCTCCTTCTGGCCGCGGTTGCCGGTGCGATGGCGATGGTGATTGTCAGAGTTGGCTTGCTCGCCCTCTCAGGCAGCTTCGGACAGCTCGTGCCCGCGCCGGTTGCCCTGACGATCGACACGCAGGTTCTCGTGTTTGCGACTGGCGTCGTCATCGGATCGGGTTTGCTGTTCGGCCTGGCGCCGGCGCTGCATGCGTCGCGGTTCGACCTGATGTCGACGATCCGGCGGTCCGGCACGGACGTTGCGCGTCTCGGCCTGCGTCGGCTCGTTGTCAGCGTCCAGGTCGCCGGCGCCGTCGTCCTTGCTGTGGCGGCCCTGCTGTTCCTGCGCAGTCTGGGCCATGCGGTGAACCTCGACACCGGTTTCGACGCGACGGGCGTCAGCGTCGTGACGGTCGATCTCGAGCAACGTCAATACGAGCCGAGCCGGGCCCGCACGTTCTTCCAGGAAGCAACTGCCCGGCTGGTGGCCACGCCCGGTGTGTCCGCTGTCGTGTGGGCCCGCACGGTCCCGCTTTCGGGCAACGCCCTCGCGGTCGGTGAGGACGACATCGAGGGATACGAGCCTTTGTCTGGTGAGCCGGTTCGCATTGGCGCGAACGTGGTAACGCCTGGCTACTTCGAGATGCTTCGGATTCCCCTGCGAGCCGGCCGCGACTTCACCGCGGAGGACAGAGAGGGCGCTCCGCCGGTCGTCATCGTCAATGAGGCCGCGGCGGAACGCTTCTGGCCGGGAGAGGATCCGATTGGCAAGCGGATCGGCGAGCGGCGTGTGGTTGGCGTCGCCGCCAACATTCGCGCTGAGTCACTGAGCGACGTGAACCAGCCGTACATGTGGCAACCCCTCGACCAGTCTCGGCAAACGCAGCTCGTGGCCCACGTGCGGACCGACGGCAATCCGGCCGTTGAAGCAGCGAGGCTCGCCCGCACGGTCACCGCTATCGACCCGGCACTCATCGTCGACGGCCGGTCGATGGCTGACGTCACGGGCGCGGCGACGCTCGCTCAGCGGCTGCTCACGATCGTGTTCGGCGCTGCGGGACTGGCGGCCATGGGCCTGGCGATGATGGGAGTCTACGGCGTGATGGCCTACCTCATCAGCCTTCGGACCCGAGAAATGGGTGTGCGAATCGCGCTCGGTGCCGCGCCGGGCGTGCTCGTACGCCAGACCGTGCTGGAAGGGGCGCGCATGACGCTTGGTGGCGGCGCCGCTGGCACGGTCATCGCGGTCGTGTTGGCCTTCGCAGGCCGGGCGCTGCTCGTGGGCGTCCACCCCCTCGATCCCGTGGCATTTCTCGGCGCCGCGGGCCTGGTCTTCGCGGCCGCTATTGCCGCCACCTTCGTGCCGGCGCGACGGGCCTCACGAATCAGCCCGACCGTGGCGCTCCGCTACGACTGACCCATATCGATGAATCGAATACGGGCGTGCGCCTCGTCGCTGCGAAGAAACGCGACGTGCAGCATACCCGGCAGGTTCACCTCGACACCAGCCAGACGCGATAGAGTATCGACCTCAGAAGGTCGGAGGCCCCACCATGAAACGACGAGACTTCATCATCTCCTCGGCGCTGGGATCGGCCGGGCTCATGACGAGCGGCCTCCCGGCAGCCGGGCTCGACACGGCGACGGACGCAAGACAGCCGCAGGCGCGCGCCGGCGCCACGCGCAAGATCCTCATTGCCGGGGGAGGCTTCGGCACCGCGTTCATCCGGTACATGGCCGAGCTCACCGGCAAGCCGCGCCCAAAGGTGTGCTACCTGCCGACCGCATCGGCCGACTCGCCATCCGGCATCATCGGGTTCTACCGGAGCACGGCGCCACTCGACGTGGAGCCGTCACACCAGGAGAGCTTCATTGCCAGCACACGGCAGAGCCGCGGGTGGGACGAGGTCTTCCTCTCGGTCGACGCCATCGTCGTCTCCGGCGGTAACACGCTGAACCAGCAGGCGATCTGGAAGGCGCAGGGCATCGACGTGGTCCTGCGGCAGGCGTGGGACCGCGGCATCGTCCTCGGCGGCGCGAGCGCGGGCTCGCTCTGCTGGTTCGAGGAGGGCACGACCGATTCGCGGCCGAAGGAGCTGACGAAGGTCGAGTGCCTCGGATTCATCAAGGGCAGCCACTCGCCGCATTACGATGCCGAACCGGGCCGCCGGCCGCTGTACCAGAGGCTCATCGGCTCGGGCGAGATGAAGCCCGGCTATGCGTGCGACAACAACGCCGGCATCTACTTCGAGGACAACGAGGTGAGGCGCGTGGTGGCCACGCGCGAAGGCTCGAAGGTCTACTACGTCAGCGTCGTAGGCGGCCGCGTCGTCGAACGGGTGATGGAACCGGAGATGATCGTGTAGACCTGCGTCGCCGTGTCAGCCGCGCGGCGCCCACTCGAGCCACCGCCCCCCGCCAAGCAGCGCCAACGCGCCGAAGACGACGACCGGCGCGTAGTGGGTCAGCAACTGGTGCCCGGCGTGCCAGTTCTCGCAGACGAACTGCACGCCAAACGCACCCAGTGACAGGCCCGCGATCCCGGCGAGCCCGGCGGCCCATGAAAGACGAAGCGGTGCCGCCCGTCGCACCATCACGAAGAGCACCCAGGCCGGCGGCGCGGCGATGATGGCGACCTTGGCGATGCAGAGCACCCAGGGCCAGGCAAGCGATCCGGCCATCACCCAGCCCTGACGGCCGACGAGCGCAACCATGACCGCGCTCCAGAGCGTGAGGAGCGCGACGGACAGCCATCGACCGAGAGGCCCGCGTTCGGCGCCCGGCACTCCCAGGATGAGGGCGGCCGAGGCGGCCGCGAGGCCGGTCGTCACGGCCAGCGCGCCGGTGAGCGCGAACCGCGGGTCGATCACGGCCGCCGCCAGATCGGCGCGCAGGCCGAAGGCGAGGACGCCGGCCCCCACGAACAGCATGGCAATCAGAAGCCAGCGTCCCAGGCGCGTTGCCGGCGGCGCGAGCGGCCGCACGGGCCTGGCGTCCGCTGCGAGCGCGGCGATGAGATTCTCAGTGTCCACGATGCGCCATCCCCAGCACTTTCTTGAGTGCACGATATCCGCGATGCGCGGCGACTTTCACAGCCGTCTCCGACATGCCGAGCCGTTCGCTGGCTTCGCGGACGGTCTCGTGCCTGAACTTGAGCGCGTGCACCACGCGGCGCTGCTTCGGCGTGAGCGTCCGCATCGCCGCCTGCACGGCTTCCGGGTCCAGCACCGGCTGGCCGTGAGGGCCGGCCGGTCGGGCGGCGGCCGGCTCGACGAGCACGTCGCTTGCGACTTCCCGTGACCGAATCCGCCGCTCCCGCCGGATGACGTCGATCATGCGGCTCGAGGCAATCGCATAGAACCAGGGCGCGAACGGGCGCGACCCGTCGAACGTGTGCCGCGCGCCGTGGACGGACACGAGCGTCTCCTGCACCGCATCGTCCACCCAGGGCGTGTCGCCGACGCGCCGGCGGACGTACTTCCGGGCAACCGACGCCAGGAGCGTGAGCAGCTCCGCATACGCGTGGGCGTCTCCCTCTTGTCCTCGCGCCATCAGGCGCGCCGACTCGCGTTCCTGGTCGTCGGTCACGTTCTCCTCAGGCTACCAGCGAAACGTGCCGGCGCCACACGTCCGCGCCGTCTCGCGTCACGCCGTCGTTCCTACCTCGCCACCAGCCCGTTGGTCCCGGCCGGCAAGCCGCCGACCATGCCAATCGGCTGCAGCTTCCCGTGCGGCAGGGCGCGAAATGCGGTGATCGTGTTCGCGCCGGCGCTGAGCGCGTACAGGTACTGATCGTTCACCGAGAAGGCCAGGTCGATGGGCGCCGAGCCGGCACCGGTGGGCGCGGTCGCGCCGTCGGCGTCAAGAAGCTCGAGCGTGCCGTCGGGCCGAATCCCGTAGCCGCTGATCGTGCTGCTGCCCGTGTTGGTGACGTACAGATAGCGGCCGCTCTTCGTGACGACGAGCCAGCACGCCGCCGTTTCCGTGTTCGGAACGACCGGGTGGAGCGACAGCAGCTGTCCGCTCGCGGAGAACTCGTACGACGACACCGTGCTTGCGTTCGGCGCGCCGCCCCAGGCCTCCGACACGAAGAGCTGGCCGCGCTGACCGAACGAGAACCCGAACGGCGTCGCGCCGCTCGACGCGTAGAAGGTACCGGCGCCCGCAATGCCCGTATCGCTCACCGGATAGACGCCGATCGTGTTCGGGCCTTTCTCGGTGACGACGAGCAGGCTGCCGTCCGGGCTGAACTCGATTTGCGCCGGAGCCGTCGACGTATTGCTGAGAGGCCGCGTCGAACCAGGGATCGGTGTCAACCGACCGTCGCGCGACAGCCTGAAGCCGCTCAGGTTGTCGCTGTCGCCGATGCTGCCGCCGGCGTTGAGCACGTAGACCAGACGGCCGCTCGCGGCGATGCTCACCGGGCGCAGGCCTCCGGATCCGATGCGGTCGGTCACTTCCAGACCCTGCGCCGTCACGCGCAGCACCGAGACGTCGTGGCTGCCGGCGTTCACGACGAGCAGGAACTTGCCGTCGCTCGTCATGCGAAGACCGCCCTGATTGCCGAGGCCGGCCCCGGTTCCCGATCCGCCGGTGTCGAAGGCGCCTGCGAAGGTCAGGTCGCCGCTTGCCGCGCGATCGTACGCGAGAATCTGGTTGCCCGCCGCGCCGTTGGTCGCCGTGTACACGGCCCCCACCACCGCTCGGTCCTGGGTCGCAGACACGAGCGTACCGGCCACGAATACGAGCGCAGCAACTGCGCCAACGATGTTCCTCGTCATGAAGCCTCCTCTGACAGGACCGAAATGGGTCATCCGGTCCTACGGAGGAGATGGCGGGACGGTTACGTTCTGGGCGCTAGGCGCTAGGCGCTGGGCGCTAGGCTGGGGCTGAGCTGTTGGGCGCGGGGCCGGGCGTATGCTTGACGGTACTGGAGGCGCGAGCCGTGACCGACATCTTCGAACTTACCGACGACCTTGGACCGGCAAAGGTCATCCATGTCTCGGAGCCCGCGCTCGGCCTGCGGGGCGTGCTCGTCGTCGACAACGTGGCCCGGGGACCGTCGATCGGCGGGCTGCGCATGGCGCCGGACGTGACGGTCAAGGAGTGCGCGCGGCTGGCCCGCGCGATGACGCTCAAGAACTCGGCCGCCGGCCTCGCCCACGGCGGCGGCAAGTCCGTGCTCTCGGGCGACCCCCGCATGCCGGGCGAGCGGAAGGAACGGCTCATTCGCGCCTTCGCGCACGCCCTCAGGAACGAAACCGACTACATCTTCGGGCCCGACATGGGCACCGACGAGACCTGCATGGCGTGGGTGAAAGACGAGATCGGCCGCGCCGTCGGCCTTCCGGCGTCGATCGGCGGTATCCCGCTCGACGAGATTGGCGCGACCGGCTGGGGCCTGTCGCACGCGGCTGACGTGGCTGCGCCCTTCTGCGATCTGTCGCTCAGCGGCGCGCGCGTCGCCATTCAGGGCTTTGGCGCGGTCGGCAGACACGCGGCGCGCTTCCTCGTCGAACGGGGCGCGCGGCTCGTGGCCGCATCAGACTCGCGCGGAACCATCGTCGATGCGGCCGGCATCGATGTTCTCAGGCTGGCCGCAATCAAGGACGAGGGCGGATCCGTCGGCGACTACCCCGGCGCGTCGATGGAGGATGTGGACGCCATCATCGACGTCGAGTGCGACATCTGGATTCCGGCGGCGAGGCCCGACGTGATTCGAGAGGACAACGTGGCGCGGCTTCGTACGAAGCTCGTGCTGCAAGGCGCGAACATTCCGTTCACGATCGGCGCCGAGCGGACGCTGCACGAGCGCGGCGTGATCGTCGTGCCGGACTTCATCGCCAACGCCGGCGGTGTCATCGCGGCGGCCATGGAGTATCGCGGCGCCACCGAGTCGCAGGCGTTTCAGGTGATCGAGGAGAAGATTCGAGAGAACACCCGGGCCGTCCTCGAGCGGGCGAAGGAAACGAAGGCGCCGCCGCGGGAAGCCGCTGTTGCGCTCGCCGAATCCCGCGTCAGGGACGCGATGCGCTACCGCCGGTTCGGCGTGATGTGAGGGCGTGTCCGCACGCGGAGCCCGTTCCGCCTGCCAAGCGCGACGGTCTTCTGCTCCCTTTGCCCTTCTACAGTCCGGGAGCGCCAGGCCGATACACCGAACATGAAGCGCATCACCAGCGACGTCGTCGACGTCCCTCCTCCCGTTCCGGCCCTCGACCGGCGGCGGACACCCGACCGCCGCACTGACTGGCGCGGCGGGCGGCGCGACAGCGACTGGCAGGACCGGCCAATCGGCGGCCTCGACCGGCTCGAGGAACGCAGGCGCCGCCGCGGCTCGCTCGTTCGGAAGGCCATGTCCGTCCTGAGCCTCTGGTAACACACCCGCCGTCGTCCGGTCCGGGCCACCAACCACCGGCCGGTGAGGCTCGTCTCATGTTCCATGATCGAGGACCTCACCTCCGCCTTCCGTTCGCTTCGGGCCTCGAAGACCTTCACCGCCGTCGCCCTCACGGTGCTTGCCCTCGGCATTGGAGCCAGCACGGCCATCTTCTCCGTTGTCGACGCCGTCGTCCTGCGCGGGCTGCCCTTCGACGAGCACGACCGACTCGTGGCCGTTGGCGAGCGGCGGCCGCCCAACCCTGACTTCCCGCAGCCACCGGGCCGCGACCCCGACGCGCTCTCGAGCGCCTCGCCGCAGAACTACATGGACTGGGCAGACCGGCAGCAGGTCTTCGAGTCGATGGCGGCCGTGGCCGGCGGCCGGCTGACGCTGCGCGAGCCTGGCGGGCAGCCGGAGGAGCTCATCGCACAGCGGGTGACGGCCGGATTCTTCGACGTGCTGCGCGCACGCCCCCGGATCGGGCAGCCGTTCACGGCCGAGAACGAGGTCGACGGCAACCACCGGGTCGCCGTGCTCAGCGACGGGCTCTGGCGTCGGCGTTTCGGCGGCGACCCGGCGATCATCGGCCGGACGATTCCGCTCGATGCCGGCGCGTTCGAGGTGATTGGCGTCATGGGACCGGAGTTCGCCTATCCGGTGGCCAGCGCCAGCTCCACCGAGATCTGGGTGCCGTACGTCGTGCCGGTCGACGAGCGCATTCGGCATCCGGACAACGTCAGCATCTATCTGCAGTCGATCGCGCGTCTCGAGGACGGGGTCTCGCTCGACCAGGCCCAGGCGAACATGGATCAGATTGCGGCCGCGCTCGAGCAGGAGCATCCCGACTGGAACAAGGACAACCTCGTCGGTGTCCGTTCGCTTCACGATCACATCGTCGGCGCGCGGACGAGACAGTGGATGCTGCTGCTTCTGGGCGCGGTCGCGCTCGTGCTGCTCATTGCCTGCGCGAACGTGGCGAACCTGCTGCTTGCGCGCGCCTCGTCGCGCGAGCGCGAGATCGGCATTCGCGCCGCGATGGGTGCCGGGCGCTGGCGGCTGATGCGGCAGCTGCTGGTCGAAAGCCTCGTGCTGTCGGCGCTCGGCACCGCGCTCGCGCTCGTGCTGGCCTGGTGGGGTGTTGGCGTGCTGCGCGGCGCCATGCCCGAGGGCGTTCCCCGCGTGGCGTCGATCGCCGTCGACCTGCGCGTGCTCCTGGGAGCCGCCGCGCTCGCGCTTCTCACCGGCCTGGGTTTCGGCCTTCTGCCCGCGCTCCAGCTTTCACGTCCGGACGTGACGAACGCGCTCAAGGAAGGGGCCCGAGGTACGAGCAGCGGCAGCGCCGCCCGCCGCGTCCGCAGCCTGCTCGTCGTCGCCGAAGTCGCGCTGGCCGTCGTGCTCCTCGTCGGGGCCGCGCTCTTCATCGGCAGTTTTCGCACGCTCATGCGCATCGACCCCGGTTTCGACAGCGCGAACGTGCTGACGGCCGCGCTCTATCCGCGCTTCGAGCCACGGGAGGCCGACGAGCCGCTCCCCGACTACGGACCGGAGATCGCGCGCATACTCGAACGCGTCGGCCAGATGCCTGGCGTGACGCACGCGTCGGCGATATCCGGCGGCATGCCGCTCGGCGGCAGCATGAGCATCACGTCCATCACGATCGCCGGCCGCGAGATCCCACGCGAAGACCGCGGCATCAGCATCCGGCGCGTGACGCCCGACTACCATCGCGCGATGCGCATTCCGCTCGTCGCAGGACGGTACCTCGAACCGACCGACGGCGAGGCCGGCCAGCAGGTGGTGGTCATCAACGAGGCGGCGGCGAAGAAATACTTCCCCGGCGAGAACCCGGTCGGGCGGACCGTCGGCATCAACGGCGACCGGCTCGTCGTCGGCGTCGTGGGCGACGTCTATCAGAGCAGCCTCGAAACCGAACCGCGCACCGAAGCCTACACGGCGATGGCGCAGGGCACGACGGTCTTCAGCGAGCTCGTCATCAAGACGTCCGGCGAGCCCTACGAGGTCCTCCCTGCCCTGAAGGCCGCGGTGTTCGACGTGCTGCCGAACGTGCCGCTCACGCGCATCCGGACCATGGACGAGCTTCTGGCCTCACGGGTCGCCCAGCGGCGCTTCAACATGCTGCTGCTCTCGCTCTTCGGGCTGCTCGGCCTCGTCATCGCGGCCGTGGGCATCTACGGGGTCCTCGCCTATGTCGTCTCGCACCGCACGAGGGAGA
Source organism: uncultured Acidobacteriota bacterium (assembly GCA_963752045.1). Taxonomy (GTDB): domain Bacteria; phylum Acidobacteriota; class Vicinamibacteria; order Vicinamibacterales; family SCN-69-37; genus DATKDF01. The sequence goes on from CAVVWN010000014.1 coordinate 392,440, forward strand.
TCGGCGTGCGGATGGCGCTCGGCGCCACGCAGGCGTCGGTCGTTGGCCTCGTGCTTCGAAGCGCCGGCCTGCTCGTGGCCGCCGGCTTCGCGGTGGGTGGCATCGCGGCGTGGTACCTCAGCGCGACGGCCGAAGCGTTCCTGTTCCGCACGGACACGGCCGACCCGCGTGTCTTTCTGGCCGCCGTCGGCACGCTCGCCGCGGCTGCCCTCGTGGCGGCTGCGGTTCCCGCGCGCCGTGCGGCCAGCGTGGACCCGATGGTCGCCCTGCGCGCCGAGTAGCGCCTACGAGTCGGCCCGCTCCTCGGGCTCGAACACGATGCCGGCGCTTTCGCGCGCGAGCGCGGCGGCCCGGCGAGCCTCGTCCTGCAGGGCCTGCTGCGCGCGGAAGGGCGCCTCGCCGCGCGGACGCTTGCGGCGTCGGTACGTGCCGTCGGGCTCGAGCCACCGGCTCTTGACCGTGTCGCCGAACATCGCACGCAGCGCGAACATCACCTTCGCCTTGTGCTCGGGCCGCTCCACGGGGAAGAGGAGCTCCACGCGCTTGTCGAGGTTCCGCGTCATCCAGTCGGCGCTCGACAGGTACACCTCGTCGTCTCCGCCGTTCGAAAAGTAGTAGATCCTCGAATGCTCGAGGAAGCGGTCGACGACCGAGACCACCTCGATGTTCTCGCTCGCGCCGCGCACGCCCGGCCGCAGCGCGCAGATCCCGCGGACGTTCAGGCGGATGCGAACACCGGCGCGGGACGCCGCGTAGAGCGCCTCGATGATCTCGTGGTCGATGAGCGAGTTCATCTTGGCGACGATCTCGGCGGGCTGGCCGCCCAGGGCCCGGCGCCGCTCGCGGTCGATGAGCTTGAGGAACCGCTGCCGCAGGCCGGTCGGCGCCATGACGAGCTTGCGAAGCCGCGGCGGGTCGGAATACCCGGTGAGCGCGTTGAAGAACGCGCTGGCGTCTTCGGCGATCGGCTGCGAGGTCGTGAGCAACCCGAAGTCCGTGTACACGCGCGCGGTGCGATCGTTGTAGTTGCCCGTGCCCAGATGGATGTAGCGGCGAAAGCCCTGGGGCGTACGCCTGACGACGAGGCAGATCTTCGAGTGGACTTTGTAGCCGCGAACACCGTAGATGACGTGCGCACCCGCGCCTTCGAGCGCGCGGGCCCACTGGATGTTGCGTTCCTCGTCGAAGCGCGCCGTGAGCTCCACGAGCACCGTGACCTGCTTGTTGCGCTCGGCCGCCCGCTGCAGACTGGCGATGAGCGGAGACCCCGCGCTCGTCCGGTAGAGCGTCAGCTTGACGGCGAGCACCTCGGGGTCGTCGGCGGCACGGGCCACGAGCGCGTTGACCGGATCGAAGGCGTCGTACGGATGATGCAGCAGCACGTCGCCGCGGTCCAGCACGGAAAAGATGTCCGCCTGTTCGCCGGCGAGGACGTTCACAGGTTGCACGGGCGGATCGCGGAGCTCGTTGAAGCCCGCGAGCTCCACGAACCCCGTGAGGACGCGCAGATCCAGCGGGCCGGGCACGGCGTACACCGCCTGCGACTCCACGTCGAGGCGCCGGCTGACGAGCGCCACCAGTTCCTCGGAGGCCGATGCCTCCACTTCCAGGCGGACCACGTCGCTGCGTCGCCGCCAGCGGAGCTGGCGCTCGACGACTTCGAGCTGCGTGCGGCCGCCCTCGTCGTCGAACTCCAGCTCGGCGTCGCGCGCGAGGCGGATGACGGCGGTCTCGAGGATCTGCTGGCCGACGAAGAGCTCGGCGAGATGCGCCCGGACCACGTCTTCGAGCAGCACGAACGTCATGCCCTCGGCCTCGGCGATCTGCATCAACCGCGCGAGCCCGGGCGGCACCTGCACGATGGCGAGCCGTTCGTCGCCCTCGCCCTCGCCATCCTCGGGCGGGAGTCGAACGGCGATATTCAGGCTGAGCGACGAGAGGAGCGGGAAAGGGCGCGCGGCATCGATCGCGAGCGGCGTCAGCACCGGAAGAACGTCGCTCCTGAAGTAAGCGGTGAGCGCGGCCCGGCGCGCCTCGGAAAGCTCGCCAAACGGCAGGAGACGAACGCCCGCCGCGGCGAGGGCCGGCAGCAGGTCCGCGGTGACCAGCCGGTAGAGCTCGGCCACGAAGGCGTGCGCGCGGATGGCGACGGCGTCGAACTGCTGCGCTGGCGTCAGGCCGGCCAGGTCCGGCGCCGTCCTGCCTTCCGCGACGGCGTGCTCGAGGCCCGCCACACGCACCATGAAGAACTCGTCGAGGTTCGATGCCGCAATCGCCGCGAACTTCACGCGCTCGAGGAGCGGCACCGCGGCGTCGGCGGCCTCTTCGAGCACGCGCTCGTTGAAGGCGAGCCACGAGAGCTCGCGATTGAAGAACAGGGCGCTGTCGTGGGCGTGCGGCCGTTTCATCCCACGACTCCCGTGCCCCTGATGATCAACTCGCGGCCGAAGACTTCGGTGAACATGTCGGCCCGGGCCGCCGCCGCCATGAGCTCCATGGTGATGTCGCCCGCGCCGTCCACTTCGAGCACCCACGTCTTCTCCGTGCGCACCAGCCGCACGTCCCGTACTTTCTGCAGGTGCTCGGCATCGAGCGCGTTGGCCACCCGCAGGATGGCCGAGAGCTTGCTCACGAGCAGGCGGTCCTGATGGTCGAGCTCGACATACGGCAGGTGGCTCCGACGAGGCGTGCCGCGCCGGTGATACCGCGCGATGTTCGAGACGACTGCCGTCTCCTCGTCCGACAGGCCGAAGATCTGTGACGCGGCCAGCAGGTACTGCGAGTGCTTGTGGTGCGCGCGCAGGCTGACGTAGATGCCGATGTCGTGCAGGAGGCCCGCCGTCTGCAGCAGCAGACGATCGCGGTCGGTCAGGCCGTGCTCCTCGCGAAGCTCCTCGAAGAGCCGCGTGGCCAGAACGGCCACGTGCCGGCCGTGCGCGCGGTCGAACTGAAAGCGCTCGCCCACGGCCTCCGCGCTCGCGAGCACCTGGCGTTCGAAGTCTCCGGCGCCTTCACCGCCCCCCGGCGCGAGCAGATCGAGCAGCAGGCCGGCCCGTAACGAGGCGTCGGACACCACGACCCGCCGGGCCGTGGTCTCCGAGAGCAGCGTGCGATAGACCAGCAGGGCCGGCACGAGCGTCTCGGCCTCGACCGCCGGTAGTCGAAACCGGCCGACCAGCCCCTCGTCGTCGAGCCGCTCGACGTCGTCGCAGAAGGTCAGGAACGCCTCGCGCGGGATCTCGCGGACGCCGTCGCCGCCCTTGAGATCCTGAATCTCGGAGGCTGCCAACCGCACGTCGCCGCCGATGGCCACCATCTGCGTCACGCGTCGCAGCGGAATCTCCACGCGGATCTGATCGATGACGTTGGCGATCGAGCGCCGGAGCAGCGCCACTTGAATATCGTGCCGGTGCCGGCGCAGATCGAGCTGCTGGCGCAGCCGCACGGCGCCGAGCGCGTAGACGCCCGAGCGGCTCGGCTGCCCCCGCTCGAGCAACGTCAGGCTGGTGCTGCCTCCGCCCACTTCGACGAGCAGCGTCCAGGCGCCTTCGAGCACGGGGTGGCGGCCGAGCGCGTGCCGCACGGCCATGTAGATGAGCCGGCTCTCTTCGGCTTCGTTGATGATCTCGAAGCCGATGCCGGTGTGCCGGCCGATGCGGTCGAGGAAGAGCTCGCCGTTGCGGGCCTCGCGCACGGCGCTCGTCGCGACGGCGCGGATGCGGCCGACGCCATGGCTGTCGATGATCTCCCGGAAACCCTCGAGCGCGGAGAACGCCGCGTCCCACGTCCGCGGGCGAATGAGCCCGCCGGAGAACGTGTCACGGCCGAGCAGCACTCCACGCGAGGCCTCCGTGATGACGCGAATCGGCTCGCCCGGCGCGGCCTCGGCAATGACCAGCCGGACGGCGCTCGCGCCCATGTCGAGTACGGCGACCAGGCCGTCGGCGGCGATCCTGGATGCGTGTTCTTCCACCGCCCCTGATGTTAGCTGAAGGGCGGGACACCGGTCCGTTACGCATGTAACGGGCGCCCGGCCGGCGGCTCGTTCAGTCGAGGTCGCGAAGTTCCTCGTCGAGCCGGGCCTCGACGTCAGCCGGGAGGACAGGCGGGGACGCCTCTCCGACGGCCCGAGGACCGGGCCCCCGGGTGGCTTGGACGAGGCAAGACGCCAGCTCAGCGCCGCGCCAGCAGGTCGCGGATCTCGGTGAGCAGCACTTCCTCTTTCGTCGGCGCGGGCGGGGCCGCCGGCGCCGCTTCTTCCTTCCGCTTCAGGCTGTTCATCGCCCGTACGACGAGGAAGAGCGCGAAGGCGACGATCAGGAAGTTCACGAGGGCGTTGAGCAATACGCCGTAGCCCACCGTCACCGCGCCGGCTTCCTTCGCGGCGGCGAGCGACGCGTAGGGACCCGGCGTTGCGCCCTCGCGAAGCAGCATGAACTGATTCGAGAAGTCAGCGCCGCCGAGGGCAAGGCCAATCATCGGCATCAGCACGTCACCGACGAAGCTTGTGACGATGCCGCCGAAGGCCGCACCGATGACGATGCCAACTGCCATGTCGACGACGTTTCCGCGCATGGCGAAAGTCTTGAATTCCTTCAGCATTGCTCCATCCTCCCAGTCGGACCAGTTCCGTAACGACTGCGGTGGCCAGAATACGCGCGAAGACGGCTCGTGTCACCAGATGCGACAGTGGACGACGTCACCGGCTCGAGGCCGCACGGCGAATGAACGCCGCCAGCCGCCGGTCGCCGGCGTGCTCGGCCAGATCGGCCGCGGTCCGGCCGTCGAACCCTGGCGCGCCCGTTCCGACGATCGTCGTGTCGGCGCCGGCCGCGACGAGCGCGCGAGCCACCTGCGGCCTGCCGGCGACGACCGCCAGCATCAGCGCGCTGAGGTGGAACTTCGCGGTGTGATTGAGGTCGGCGCCATGCGCGACGAGCCACTTGACGGCCTCGAGTCGCCCGGCGTGGGCGGCGCGCATGAGCGCGGTCTGGCCATGCCCGTCGAGCGCGTTGATGTCATGGCCGGCGCGCACCATGCGCGAGAGCATCGCGATGTCGCCGGCGCGGGAGGCATGCTCCCAGTGCGGCCGCACGGTCAGCGGGCGCAGGCGGCCGGCCACCTCGTCATGGCCGGCCCGGACGGCCACCTCGAGCGGCGTCTCCATGTCGTCGATGCGCGCAATCGCGTTTGGATCCGCTCCGTGTTGCAGGAGCAGGTCGACCAGTGCGAGGTCGCCCTGCGCGGCTGCGGCATGGAGCGGCGTGTAGTCGTTGATTCCGCGCTGACCGACATCGGCGCCATGCGAGAGCAGCAGCCGGACGACCTCGCGAACGTCGGTGCGCACCGAGGCACCAGGCGCGGGCACGCCACTCGAGAGCGCCGCCATCAACGGCGGAAAGCCGTCGCCCGTGTGGCCATTCGGATCGGCACCGGCGTCGACCAGCTCGCCGATGAACGCAAGCGGGCTGTGGTAGATGGCGTACGTCAGGCAGAGCCCCATCGCCGGATCGGCCACGACGTTGGGAAAACCCTCGAGCGATCCGATTTCGGCCCGAAGCGCCGCCAGATCACCCGCACGAAACGCCGCATCGAGCCGGCGCCAGCGCGCCTGGCCGGCCTGCGAGGTGTCGGATGGCATCAATCCAGGTCGCGCAGCTCGTCGTCGAGCCTCGCCTCGACGCCGGCGGGCCAACGCGTGGGCAGCGCGGGTTCGGCGGCGCGTCGCCCCTGCCGGGCGCCCGCAAACCGGTGAACCGCGAACACGACCAGGCCCACGCTGAGCACGAGCGCGACGACCGGGGTCACGTAGAGAACGAGGTTGATCCCCTCAGCCGGCGGAGTAGCCAGCACGCGGTTGCCGTATTCGGCGACGTAGGCGTCGAGGATCTGCTGGCGGGCCTCGCCCGCCGCCAGTCTGGCTCGGATGTCGCGCCGGGCCTCCTCGGCCGCGGCCGACTGGTGTTCGGACACCTGCTGGCTGAAGCAACACGGCGCGATCAGCAGTTCTTCGATCGCGCGGGCCTCCTGCTCGAGGTTGGGTGGCTGCCGGGCACCCGCAGCGGCAAGCAAGACGGCAAGGAAGGCGACGACCATCGCCCTGACATGGCGCGAATGACGGGACGTCATGTCACTCTGGCAACGCGAAAAGGGTGCCAGCGGCTCCCCGAGCGGTGTCGGGCTGATCGCGGGGCGCACGCCTGGCGTGGGCGGCAGAAGTACCCCGGCGCGGGGAGATCTCCCCGGTCCCGTGCCGGCCGAACGCCTCGAGTACGGACTCGAGGACGGGCAGCGCGTACGCCGCCTGCCGGGCCCTGATGAGCGCGTCCCACAGCGGTTCGAACTTCTTCCAGCCGGCGGCGTACGCCGCGTGCCGGCCGGCCTGGATCCACGTCGGCTTGGTCCATGCGCCTCGCAGAATCGAGCCCCAGCGGTAGAAGTCGCGATAGGCCCGCCAGTAGCCGGCTTCGAGCTCGGCCGGAGCCATGCCCCGGCACTCGAAGACCGTATGGCGCGTGTCGTACAGGTCCCAGTTGCGATGCAACAGGCGCCCGGCGGCCTCCATCCGCCCGAAGAGCGCCGTGCCCGGATACGGCGTGAGGATGTGGAACGTGGCCGTTTCGACGCCCTGTTCGATCGCCCATTCAGCCGGCTTGCCATAAGCTGACGTGCGTGCCCTCCGGATACCGGCCCATCGTCCAGAACGCGAACGGCCCGCGGCCGCTTGCCCTCGTCGTCGACCTTGCCATCTACGTCCCGGTGATGTTCCTGGTCAGAGAAGTCTACTTCCCGGAGATCGGGTTCATCGCCAACGGGCTGATGTGGTCGCTCACGACCCTGGTGGTTGCAGCCTGGCGAATGCGAGCCAGGGGAGTGACCTGGAGAGACCTCGGCCTGTGCAAGCCGGCGAGCTACGGGACCGCGACCATCGCGACCGCAGCCGTGCTTGGAATGGCTGTCGGGTCGATCGTCGTGTTTCAGGTACTGAACGATCAGATCGCGTTCGGACTCGCTCCCGACACGTCGGGCGAGGTTGCCGCGTCCAGATTTGGCGACCTGCGTGGCAACTGGGTCCTGTTCCTGATGATCATTCCGTTCGTCTGGCTCGAATCACTGCTGGAGGAAGTCCTGGACCGGGGCTTCCTGATGAACTGGATCGAGCGAATGCTCTCGAGCAGTCTCTTCGCTACGGTATTCGCGGTGATCGCACAGGCCGCGATCTTCGGCTTTCGGCATTCCCACGACCTGTCGGAACGATCGATAACCGTCGGCCTGATCGGTCTGGCCATGGGCATTGGCTACGTCGCGTTCGGCAGGAACCTGTGGCCGCTCATCGTTGCTCATGGCGTCCTCAACACGCTGTCCATGCTGGACAGAGTCACATAGGGCCCGGGCTCGTCGTCTTCCGCGGTCGCCGCCCGGTACGGGAGATACTCGGGGCGCCACATCGCGTCGAGCACGCGGCGCTCGATGTCGGCCCGCGTCTGGGGTGGCGCGGCGCCGGACTCGACGAGCGCGACGCCGACGGCGACCGCCACGTCGCGCGAAACGTGGCGCAGTTCTCGAAGAGGCGGGTAGATGGGGTCGCCGGCGCGCGGCGAGGCAGCCGTGAAGTCGACAAGCGCCCGTGCCGCCGCGACAAACGCCGCGTCGGGCAGGAAGCGGGCGCCGACGAGGCTCGCGCCAAGACCCACGCCGGGAAAGACGAGGGCGTTGTTCGCCTGACCAATCGTCTGTGTCCGCCCTCGATATTCCACCGGCGGAAACGGGCTGCCCGTGCCGACCACGGCCGCGCCGTTGGTCCACCTGATGAGGTCCGCAGGTGTCGCTTCGGTTTTCGTGTCGGGATTCGAGAGCGCCAGCACGACAGGCTGCGCACAGCCGGCCAGCATGTCGGTGACGATCTCGCGCGTGAACGCGCCGGGCCGCCCGGATGCGCCGACCAGCACCGTCGGCTTGAAACCCCTCACGACCTCGGCCAGGCCGGAAACGCCGAGGGGGCCACGCTCCCAGCCGGCGGTGAAGTCCGGGTCTGCGGCAATCTCTTGCTTGGCGGCCGAGAGCCCCGGACGGTCGGCGAGTATCAGGCCCTTCGAATCGAGGCAGACGACGTGCCGTGAGAGCTCGCCGGCGGGCACGCCGGCATCAGCGAGGGCGGCCCGCAGGGCCATGGCCGACCCGGCGCCCGACGCGCCCGCGCCGAAGAACACGACGCGCGCGTCTTCGAGCCGGCCGCCCGTCTGCCGAAGCGCGCTCTGGATCCCGGCCACGACGACGGCGCCGGTGCCCTGGATGTCGTCGTTGAACGACGGAATCCGCCGCCGGTACCGCTCCAGCACGTCGAACGCGTTCGTCTTCGCGAAGTCCTCCCACTGGACGATGGCGCGCGGGAAGGCCTCGGCAATGGCCTCGACCAGCTCGTCGAGGAGCGAGAAGTACGGCTCGCCTCTCAGCCGCCGATGCCGCATGCCCAGGTACATCGGGTCGTCGAGTCGATCGGGGTTGTCGGTCCCGACGTCGAGATCGACTGGCAGGCAGTGCGTGGGATGGATGCCGGCGCCGACCGCGTAGAGCGCCAGCTTGCCGATGGCAATGGGCATGCCGCCCACGCCCTGGTCGCCGATGCCCAGGATGGCCTCGTTGTCGGTGACGACGATCACGCGAGGCTCGAGGCACGCGGCATTCTGAAGCAGCGTGGCGATGCGGCCCCGTTCGTTCGGCGAGACGTAGACGCCGCGCGACCGACGATAGATGTGGCTGTACTCTTCGCACGCCTTGCCGACGGTCGGCGTGTAGATGACGGGCACCATCTCTTCGAGGTGGTCCACCACGAGCCGGCAGAAGAGCGTCTCGTTCCGGTCCTGCAGGCCGGCAAGGAAGAGGTAGCGACGGACGTCGTCACCCGCCTTCAGGTAGTTGCCGTAGGCGCGCGCAAGCTGCTCGGAGGGCGTCTGCACGGCGGGAGGAAGCAGCCCCGCGAGACCGAGGGCATCGCGTTCCTCCCGCGTGAAACAGGTCCCCTTGTTGAGGACCGGGTCGTCTTTGAGCGCCGGTCCCCTCGTGAAGACGGCCAGGTACCGCTCCCCGGTGCGCGGGTCGGAGCGCTCCGCGAATCGTCGAGCGCCTGGCCGCATGGCCTCGTCCTACCGCCGGTCGACGGGCACGTAGGGCCGCTGGGTCGCGCCGGTGTAGATCTGGCGCGGCCGCACGATGCGCGTGTCCGGATCGTTCCGGCTCTCGATCCACTGCGCCATCCAGCCGGGCATGCGGCCGATGGCGAACATCACCGTGAACATGTTCACCGGGATCCCGAGGGCCTTGTAGATGATGCCCGAGTAGAAGTCGACGTTCGGGTAGAGCTTGTGGCTGATGAAGTACTCGTCCTTGAGCGCGATCTCCTCGAGCTTCATCGCGATGTCGAGCTGCCGGCTCTGGACGCCCAGCCGCGACAGAACGTCGACGCAGGCCTTGCGGAGGATCGTGGCGCGCGGGTCGAAGTTCTTGTAGACGCGATGACCGAAGCCCATCAACCGGGCGTTGGACTTCTTGTCCTTGGCCGCGTCGACGAACTTCTGGACGTCGCCGCCATCGGCCTCGATGCGCTCGAGCATCTCGATGACCTGCTGGTTGGCGCCGCCGTGCAGCGGTCCCCAGAGCGCCGCGATCCCGGCCGAGAGGCTCGCGAAGAGATTGGCGCGCGAGCTGCCAACCACCCGCACCGTGCTCGTCGAGCAGTTCTGCTCGTGGTCGGCGTGCAGGATCAGCAGCAGGTCGAGCGCGCGGGCGAGCACCGGATCGACTTCGTAGTCGTCGCCCGGAGTGGCGAACATCATGTGCAGGAAGTTGGCCGAGTAGTCGAGGCGGTTCTGCGGATAGATGAAGGGCTGACCGATCGAGTGCTTGTACGAGCAGGCGGCAATCGTCGGCATCTTGGCGATGAGCCGCACGACCGACTCGTGCAGGCTCGGGCCGGTGTCCGGGCTCTCCTGGTAGAAGGTGGCAAGCGCCGCGACGGCCGCCGCGCACACCGGCATCGGATGCGCGTCTTTCGGCAGCGCCTCGAAGAAGCGCCGGTAGTTCTCGTGCAGCATCGTGTGACGCGTGACGTCGCCGGCGAACATCTCGAGCTCGCCCTTCTTGGGCAGCTCGCCGTACAGCAGGAGCCAGGCCACTTCGAGGAACGTGCTCTTCTCGGCCAGCTCGTCGATGTCATACCCGCGGTAGCGCAGGATGCCCTTCTCGCCGTCGATGAAGGTGATGGCGCTTCGGCAGGCGCCCGTGTTGCCGAAGCCCGGGTCCAGCGTGATGAGGCCGGTCTGGGCGCGCAGCTTCTGGATGTCGATGGCGCTCTCGCTCTCGGTGCCCGTGACGACGGGAAGAACGATGGGCTTGCCGTTGTAGGTGAGGGTGGCCGTGGTGCCGGCCGCCGGCAAAGTCTCGGTACTCATGGGAAGTCCTCCAGGGAGCCTCGCGGCTCCGGTCCAACTGAAGATCTCAAAGCAAGACCGGTACCTCCGCTGACCCCGGCAAGGTGCGGTACCGGAACGGGTCTGGCGGCGTCACGGACAGCTACGGCAGCGGGATTTTGCGCGGGTTCAGGGCTTTGTCCGCGGCTCGCTCATTCGGGCCCGCCCGAGGATCGGCGCGCTCCCGGGGGGTCAGTACCCGCAGTGGTCGCCGAGGTCGCTCGAGGCAGGGTCGTGCTGCCAGCCGGCACCTCGCGTGAGCGTCGCCGTCCACACGAGCCACCGATTGCGGTCGTCCGGACGATGGAGCTCGACCGTCAGCCGGTCGTCGGTGACGTCGAGCAGGGCGAACCCCGGACCGTAGTACTCGAAGGCGGGAGGCACGGTGTCGGGGCGCACGCCATTGCCGGCCCGGCCCGGCCCCTTGCACTTCGCCGTACTGCCGGCCACGACAAGCGCCGTCGTGGACGCCTCGTCGCTCAGGGCCTCTGCGTAGAACTGCAGATTGTGGTCGTGACCCGCGAGATACAAATCGACGTCGGACAGCACGTGGTCGTCGAAGAACTCCTTGAACTGCCGGCCCCGCCAGTTGACCACCCACAGGTCCCTGAACGACCCGGCATTGCCGTGCGAGCCGTTGGACAGGTACGGGTGATGCCCCACCGCAATGCGCCACGGCGCGGCCGTCTGCCCGATGGCCTGAATCCACTCGGCCGGTTCGAGCTCCGACGCGGCTTCCTCGCGCCGCACGAGGTAGTTCGTGTCGAGCGCCCAGACATGGACCGGACCGGCACGCAGGTCGTAGAAGTGCGCGTTGCCGTACGCCCCTTCGGTGTCGCGAATCCAGGCGAGCTCGCGCCGGGCGCGCGAAAGCGTGGGGCGCACCGGCCCCCAATCGTGGTTGCCGAGCACGAAGTAGGCCGGCAGGCCGTAGCTCCCGACGATGGCCGCGAGCTTCCGCCGGTCGTCGTCGTTGCCGATGCCGGCCGGATAGAGGTTGTCGCCGAGAAAGAACGCGAACGCGCACGCGGGCGACCCCGCCTCGCCGAATCCGGCGGTGCAGACCTCCCGCACCCGGCTCGCCACCTGCGCCTGAATGCTTCCCGGCGCGCCAAGCTCCCCGGAATCGCCGAGCGCCACGAACCGCAGGCGTGCGCCGGCACCAGGCGGCGGCTCCTCGTGCTTGAAGAGACAGGATGGGTCGCAGACGGCGTCCACGTCGGCCGCAGGCAGCTGAATCGGTGGCAGGCCACAGCCGGAAAGCGCCGCCGACCATAGCGTGATGATGAGAAGGACGCGCACCTGCGACATGCCGGACTGTCGAGGATACACGAGGTGCCAGCCGTCCATGCCGACCTGGGCACGGATTCAGCCGCGCGACGCGCCGGGCCGTCCGTCCTCGACGACGAACGTCGCCTTCGTGCCCACGGTGCCGCCCGGCCGTGTGACGAAATCCACCACCTGATATCGCGCGGTGAGGCGGGCCGGAGTGAGATCGCAGGAGACGTACCCGCGCTGCTGGTTGTGAAACCGCACGAACGGGTTCTCCCCGAGCAGCGTGTCCAGGCTGGGCGGCGCGTCACGACCGTCGCCGCCGGAGCTGATCGACGTCACGACAAGCTCGGTGCCGACCGTCGGAGACCGGTCGTCGGCGAAGTCGAGCTTCAGGTCGTTGACCCAGTTGCTGTGGATGTCTCCCGTGAGGACGACCGGATTGGCCACGCCCCGGTCGTGGAGAAACCGCAGCAGCCGGTCGCGATCGGCCGCGTAGCCGGGCCACTGGTCCATCGAAAGCCGCACCTCGTCGCCGGCCTGCCGGTCGGCCGGCGCCATCATCACCTGCTGCGGCACGATGTTCCACCGCGTGGACGACTGATCCAGCCCGTCATGAAGCCATCGCTCCTGATCGCGACCGAGCAGCGTAGCCGCCGGGTCGAACGCCTCCGGACAGGGTACTTTCGAGCCGTCGCCGCACGGCTGGTTGCTCCGGTACTGCCGCGTGTCGAGGATGAAGAACGACGCGAGGTTGCCGTAACGGAACTGCCGGTAGAGCGAGAGCGCGGCGCCGCGGGGCATCGACGTCCGGCGCAGCGGCATGTGCTCGTAGTAGGCCTGGTAGGCGCCGGCGCGACGCGCAAGGAAGGCCTCGGCCGGGTCGTCGCGCTCGGAGATGGCGTCGGCGTAGTTGTTGTCCACCTCGTGGTCGTCCCACGTGAGCCACCACGGACACGCGGCATGCGCGGCCTGCAGGTCCGGATCGGTCTTGTAGAGCGCGTACCGGTTGCGATAGTCGTCGAGCGAGAAGATCTCGCCGCCCGTATGCTTGCGCGGGCGGTTGTCGATGCCGGCGCCTTCGTAGATGTAGTCGCCGAGAAAGAACATGAGGTCGAGACCTTCGCCAGCCAGTTGCCTGTAGGCCGTGTAGTAGCCCTGCTCGTAGTGCTGGCAGGACGCGAACGCGAACCGCAGACGGTCGATGCCGGCCGCCGCGCGCGGCAGCGTGCGGGTCCGGCCGACCGCACTGACCTCGTTGCCGGTGCGGAACCGGTACCAGTACCAGCGATCCGGCTCGAGCCCTTCGACTTCGACGTGCACGGCGTGCGCCCACTCGGGACGTGCGGTGATGGTGCCGCGCTGGGCGAGACGACTCATCCGCTCGTCGCGCGCGATCTCCCAGGTGACGTCCACCGGCGTGGCCGGCATGCCGCCGCCGTCGAGCGGGCTTGGCGAGAGGCGCGTCCACAACACGACGCCGTCCGGAGTCGGGTCCCCGGAGGCCACGCCGAGCGTGAACGGCGACGACTGGAATCGCATGGGGCGCAGGGGCGCCGCGAGCAGCCGCGCGGCCGGCAGCCCGGCCAGCATCAAGCCGCCGCCGAGCAGCGCGCGGCGGGACATCACCGTGGAGAGCCAGCGATCGACCGGACGAGACATCATCCTCCTCCCAGCCGCGACCGACGCGCGTTCGCCTCGACCGGGGCCCCCGGGCGATAGCGAGAGACGGCCGCGGCGTCGACATCGCGCTCGGTGAACGCCACCTTCTTCAACTCTCCGCGCGCGAACATCTCTGCCTGATCGGCGTGCCAGCGAGAGTCCGGATGGGGACTCTGGCCGTAGGCCAGCACCGAGTAGGCCCGCGGCACGTCGCCGAATTCGACGGCGAGCACCCAGCCGTCCCCGGTCGAGGCGACGAGCTTGTCGTCGGCCTCGTCGCGCGTGAAGCCGAGCACGCGGAAGCAGCCGAGCGCGCCCGAACAGCCGCCCACGGGAACGTCGACGTCTCCGCGGCGCACGCGATGCACCTCGCCCCACGCCACGTCCACGCTGCCGTACCTGCGCGTCGTCTCGTCGACGGCCCAGGTGAAGGCCTCGACCGCGCGCGCCGTGTCGGCCAGCCCGCGGGGCGTTTTCAGGGGATCGGCGGCAGTCCAGACCACCGCGAACTGCTCCTCGGCCGGCCGCCGGCCGGCGTACTGCGACCACCAGACGTCGAACAGCACGGCGCCGCGGCTCTCGGGCGCGGCCGTGTTGTCCCAGCGCTCGAGCATGGCCAGCGCTCCGGCCACGTCGCCGGCCGGCCGGGTCGCCCGCACGGCCTTCAGCAGATCCGGCTTCACGCGATCGGCAAGCAGCATACGGTAGCTGTGTTTCAGCCGTACGACGTCTTCCAGGCTCAGGCGGGCGTTGTTGCCGATGAGCTCGATCGCGTGCTGGCTGCGGAGCCGGAGCATCGGCGGCTCGATGTTCGGGTACGCGTAGGAGCCAGGAACCTTCTCGCGTACGTTCGCGAAGTGCGGCGAGTCGTTCTCGTTGTGAATGTAGCCGCCCTTCGGGTTGCGAAGCTGTGGCAGCGCCTCGAACGGCACGTACCGTGTCCACATCTCGCCGGTCTCACCGACCGGCGTCGCCGCACCGCCGCGTTCGTGCGGAAGGAGCGGCAGGGCGGCGTTCCAGAGGTAGACGATGTTGCCGGCGCGGTCGGCATAGGTGTAGTTCGACGTCACGAGCGCGCGAATGCGCATCGCCTCGGTCCATTCGCCGAGCGAGCGGGCCCGCATCATCCGCAGGAACTGCTCGCCGGCCCGGTACTCGAGATCGCCGGCGGTCCTGGCCACGTACAGCGTGGCCGGCGTCCGATGCACCACGGGACCGAGCGGCGTCGATTCGATGTCGCGGGTCTCGGACGACAAGCCCGCGTCGGTCGCAAACTCGACCGTACGCGTGGTGCGCGCGATGGGCAGCGAGGCGCCGTCGAGCAGGTAGCGATCGGCGCGATCGGGATCAATTGCGAGCGCGTAGACCTCCGTCAGGTCTCCGCTGTTGCTGTTGGTCGTGGCCCAGCCGAGGTTCCGGTTGAAGCCCCCGACGATGCCGAACGCGCCGCCAATGCGGAAGTCCCCATAGAAGTCGACGATGCCCGGCACGGTGAGATGGGCTTCGTAGTAGCCGGCCGTCCATGCGAGGTGCGGGTTGCGGAGCAGGATGGCCTTCCGCGATTTCGTCCGGCTCGGCGCGAGCGCCCAGGCGTTCGACCCGTCTTCGCTCACGGACATCTCGGCGGATTCCGGAGGGCCGGGTCCATCCCGCGCGCCGCCGCTCCTCCCTTCGAGCGCCGCGCGGAACCGACGCACTCGCGCGGCCGACGGTCCGTCACCGATGTGGAGCGCGGCCACGTCGTAGCCGCTGAAGTCGGCCGGCATGCCCGGGGGGAAGTCTTCGCTGTTGAGCTCGACGTACCGGCTCACGCCGGCCGCAAAACCGTCGTAGACGTCGCGCGTTTCCTGATCGAGCAGGTGATAGGTCTCGATGGCGCGATCGCGCGCGCGCAGCGCCTCGAAGTCGGCCTCGAGCGACTCCCTCCCGCGGAAGCGCGCCGCAAGACCGCGCGCGCCGACGAGCCGCATCGGCGTCCGGTCCCCGTAATCCTCACACTGCACCCATGCGAGGGCGTACCCGGCGGCGCGCAGGTTCTCGGCGCGAATGTGCGGCACTCCGTGCGCCGTCCGGACCACCTCGACCTGCTGCCAGAGGTCGTCGGCCTCCGGGGTGAGCGCGGTCGCCCGCGGGGCCTCGGCAGCAAACGCGAGCGCGAGCGGCACGACAGCGGCTGCGAGAAGGGTCTTCAGTCGCATGCGACGAGCTCCCGGATGGAATTGGCGGGTAGCATACTCCTTCCGTGGATGTCGCGACCGGGCGCCGCCTCTGGTCAGAGTAGACTAGCGCCCTCCCGTATGCGTGCGGCTTACCTTCTGCTGCCGGTTCTTGCCGTCTTCGTGCTGGCGTACCGGTACTACAGCGCCTTCATCGCGGCACGCATCATGGTGCTCGACGACGCGCGCGTGACGCCCGCGCATACCGAGGCCGACGGTCACAACTTTCACGCCACGCCGCGCTGGGTACTCTTCGGGCACCACTTTGCGGCCATCGCCGGTCCGGGTCCGCTCATCGGCCCGACGCTCGCGCTGCAGTTCGGGTTCCTTCCGGGCCTGCTCTGGATCGTCGCCGGCGTGTGCCTGGCCGGCGCCGTGCACGATTCGATCGTGCTCTGGGCGTCGGTCCGGCGGCGCGGCGCGTCGCTCGCCGAGATCGCGCGGCGCGAGATCGGGCCGGTCGCCGGTTTCACCGCCGCGGTCGCCGTCCTCATCATCGTGATCATCGCGCTCGCCGGCGTGGGCGTGGCGTTCGTCAACGCACTCGCCGAAAGCCCCTGGGGCGTGTTCACGATTGCCGTCACGATCCCGCTCGCGCTCTTCATGAGCCTCTACATGTACCGGCTGCGACCGGGCCACATCGGCGAAGCGACCGTCATCGGGCTCGTGGGCCTCGTCGTCGCCGTGATCGCGGGCCGCTCGGTCGCGATGTCCGACTGGGCGCCGGCCTTCACGCTGACCCGCCACCAGCTCGTGGTCGCGCTCGGCGTGTACGGCTTCGCCGCCTCCGTGCTCCCGGTGTGGCTGCTGCTCACGCCGCGCGACTATCTGAGCGCGTTCATGAAGCTCGGTGTCGTGGCCCTGCTGGCGGTGGGCGTCCTCGTCGTCAACCCGGTGCTCGAAATGCCGGCCATCAGTGAGTTTGTGGGCGGCGGCGGACCGATCGTGCCTGGGGCCCTGTTTCCGTTCGCGTTCATCACGATCGCGTGCGGGTCGATCTCCGGATTCCATTCGCTCGTGGCTTCGGGAACGACGCCCAAGATGATCGACCGCGAGACCGACGTGCGCCCGATCGGCTACGGCGCGATGCTGATGGAGGGCCTGGTGGGCGTGATGGCACTCCTCGCCGCCGCATCGATGCACCCGGGCGACTACTTCGCCATCAACACGCCGCCGGCCGTGTTCGCCACGCTCGACGCGCCGGTCGTCTCGCTGCCCGAGCTCGAAGCCGCCGTGGGCGAGACGGTGACGGGCCGAACCGGCGGCGCGGTCTCACTGGCGATCGGCATGGCCCAGATCTTCGCCGGCCTGCCCGGCATGCGCGACCTGGTCGGCTACTGGTACCACTTCGCGATCATGTTCGAGGCCCTGTTCATCCTGACGGTGATCGACGCCGGCACGCGCGTGGGCCGCTTCCTCGTCGGCGAGTTCCTCGGGCGCGTGCACCAGCCGTTCGCGCGGCCGAGCTGGGTGCCCGGCTCGGTCATCTCGACGCTCGCGATCGTGTTCGGCTGGGGCTACTTCATCTGGACCGGCGACATCTCGACCATCTGGCCGATGTTCGGCATCGCCAACCAGCTCCTGGCGGCCGTGGCGCTCGCCGTCGGCACCACCGTCATCATCAACAGCGGCCGGGGTCGCTACGCGTGGGTCACGATCGTGCCGATGGCGTTCCTGAGCGTGACGACGCTCACCGCCGGATACCGCAGCGTCCGCGACAGCTTCTGGCCCATGGCCATCGGGCCGAACACGGAGCTCCACACCCAGGGCCTCGTCAACTCGGCCCTGACCGTGACGGTGATGGCCCTCGTCGTGGTCATCCTCGCGGCCGCACTGCGAAAGTGGGCCACGCGCTCAACGCAAACAACACGGCCGTGACCAGGAGCGGACCGGAGATGGCCAGAATCCAGTCCGGCCGGCCCGGCACGGCTGCAGCGTAGGCAACCGCGAGCGCGCCGAACCCGGCAGCCCCGACCCACGGGTGCCGCCAGGCGGCCGCGACCACCACACCGACGATGGCCGCCGGAATCAGGTGAATCAGAAACGCCGGAAGCGTCTCGCTGAGCGGGCCCCCGTCGAAGGCGTCGAGCGCGAACATGGCCACAAACAGTGTGACAGCCACGCCGGCGATGCGCGGAGCCCAAATCAGGAACGACTGGAAACGCGGTGACATGTTGGCCTCCTGAGAACCAGTTGACGACGGTTCCAGCCTACGGCCGTGTCGCGGTTGATGTCCTGAGCGCGACTTGAGATTCGCTGAGAATCCCTGAGAAACGAATCACGATGCCGAACCCGAACCCCCGAACCAGCGTTGCAGCCGGCTCGCGCCGAAGCGGGCCTTCTCGGCGGCGAGCGCCTCCGACGGTGCCTGAAAAGCGCCCGTCGGTTTCGGACCGCTCAGGAAGTCCACGTCCACTCGCCCAACCTGCCCGTGCCCGAACTCCACATAGCACGAGCCCTGTCCCTTGTAGGCCTCGGGCGAAGGCCCTCCGCGGAGCCGCGCGATGATGGCCTCGGCGACAATCCGCGCGGCGCCCTCCGCAAAGACGCCGGCCTTGGGCGTGCCCACGCCGGCGACGTCGCCCAGGGCGTAGACGCCGGCGTAACTGGTTTCGAGCGTCTGGTTGTTCACCGGCACCCAGTCGCGCGAATGGGCCGCCAGCCCGGATTCGACGACGACCTCGGGCACGCGATGGATGGGCACGCCGAGAAACAGCGCGTAAGGCATCTCGGTGCCATCGTCGAGCACGGCGACCTTCCGGGCCGGATCGAGCGCCTTCACCAGCCTGTCTTTCACAAACCTGATGCCGCGCTCGGCGAACGCTGCGAGCAGCGCTCGTGAGGTGTCGGGGGACGGAGGCACGGGAACGCCCATGGGCATCACCAGTGAAATCTCGGCAGCTTCACGTCTTCCTCGGGCGGTGAGGTAATCGTGGAGCAAGAGCGCCGCTTCGCTCGGAGCCGGCGGACACTTGAACGGCTGGCTCGTCACGCCGATGATGGCCGGCCCCCCTTCGAATCGCGGGAGCGCGTCGCGAAGGGCGAAGGCTCCCCCGACCGTGTAGAACTCGTGGCCCCCTTCCAGAAGCCCGGGCGTGGCCGCCGGATCCAGGTCGGCGCCGAGCGCGACCACGACGACGTCGGCCGTGAACTCCCCGGCGTCGGTCACGACGTGCCTGGCGGCGGGATCGATGGATCGCACGGCGGACTGCACGAACCGCACGCCCGGCTTGGCGATGTCGCGGTAGTGATGGCGCGCCGCGGCTTCCGGCTGCAGCCCGAACATCACGTCGAGCTTCGAGAAGCCGAAGACGAACGTCTCGCTCTTGTCGATGAGCACGACATCGATGGCATCGCCGAGGGCCTCGGACAGAATCGAGGCGAGCTCGAGCCCTCCGAAGCCGGCGCCGAGCACGATTACGCGTGTTTTCATCCGTTCAAACTACCGCAAACCGCTCCGGCGGCCGAGGGGGCCTTTTCGAGCCCGTCTCAGCCGGGGCGATCGGGTCGGACGTCGTATCTCAGGAAACCCTCACACGGCGCTCATGGCCCCGTGACGACTTTCCTTCGCCCCACCGCCGATGCTTCGGGAGGCGCATAATGGAGACCCGAGTGCACCTTCCCGCTGCCCGCCGCGCGACGTCCGTGCAGCCGGCCGTGGCGCTTCGGTCCGAGTAGCCACGCCGGGGAGATTCGATGAGTTCCCTCAAGCAGAAGATTCACACCTTCCTCGCCGTGGGCCTGGTGGGCCTGGGCCTGCTCGTCGCCGCGATCATCGGGCTCGTGGCGTACGTGACCAATTCCGCCGTGCCTTTCCACCCGGACCCGCAGGAGGTGACGTCGGTCGCGGCGTCGGCGCCGTCACCGGAGTGGGCCGGGGCGGTGGCGCGCGCGCAGGACGTCGTGCGGGCCGGGATCTCCGAACAGAACCTGCCGGGGCTGTCGGTGGCCGTGGGCGTCGATGGCGAGATCGTCTGGGCCGAGGGCTTTGGCTGGACGAACCTCGACACCCGGGACGAAGTCACACCGGACACGCTCTTCAAGCTCGGCATGGCGTCCAAGGTGCTCACCTCCGCCGCCGTGGGTCTCCTCCTGGAGGATGGCCGGTTGAGACTCGACGAGGAGATTCAGACGTACGTCCCCGAGTTCCCCCGGAAAGAGTGGCCTGTCACCCTGCGTCAGTTGCTCGGACACCTCGCCGGCGTCAGGACCGATAGCGGCGACGAAGGGCCGCTCTCGGAACACTGCGATGAGACGATCGAAGGGCTGCGCCTCTTCGCGGACCGGCCGCTGCTCTTCGAGCCGGGAACCCGGTATCGTTACTCGAACTACGGCTGGGTCCTCGTGAGCGCGGCCGTCGAAACCGCCGCGGAGGAGCGGTTCTTCAGGTTCATGCGCACCCGCGTCTTCGAGCCGCTCGGCATGGCGAGCACCGACGTCGACCGGGCGACCGAGCCGGTGGCGGATCGAACCCTCGTCTACTTCCCGAGATTCGCGGCGGATCCCCGCTACGGGCACGATGGCGCGCGCGAGGTCGACTACTCGTGCTTCTCCGGATCGGGCGCCTTCCTGTCGACGCCGTCGGATCTCGTGCGCTTCGGCATGGCGATCAACGGCGGCAAGCTCCTGCAGCCCGCGACGGTCACGTTGCTCCAGACGTCCGAGCGGCTGGCCTCCGGAGAAGAGACGGGTTACGGGCTTGGCTGGGACCTCGAAGCCGTCGAACTGGCGGGCCAACCCGCGACGGCGATCGGCCACGACGGCGACTGGATGGGCGGAAGGATCATCTCACTCATGACGTTCCCCGACCGCGGGGTCGTCGTGGCCGTCGCGTCGAACATCGCGTGGACGGACACGTTCTCGCTGGGTCTGCGCGTTGCGGAGGCCTTTGTTGAGGTCCGGAGGGGCCGGCTTTAGCCGGCCCGGCGCGTGGGCGGGGGGAAGCCCGCCCCTCCGTCGGTTTCGCGGCACTAGGGAGATATCATCTGCCGATGGTCCGCTTCACGGCCGTACTGGTTCGGGGAACGAAGGCGCCGTACGACACGTGGACGTTCGTGGTGGCGCCGCCCAAATCCGATCTTCTGCCAGGACCGGTGCGGGGAACGCTTGCCGGCAGCGTTTTTCGAGGCACACTCAGCCGCGGTGAGGGCACTCTGCGCATGCCGATCACGCGCGCGATCCAGACCGCGGCGGGTGTCTCCCTGGGGGACCGGGTGGACGTCACGCTCGAGCCCGATCCCGAGCCTCGACCTCTGGATGTGCCCGAGGAACTGCAGGCCCTCTTCGACGACGACCCAGAGCTTGCCCGGCTCTTCGAGGCCATGGCGCCCTCGCATCGCCGGGCCTGGGCTACTTACATCGGCGACGCCGTGCGCCCGGAGACGCGTCGGCGTCGGGCGCAAAAGGCTCCCGCCGGGATCCGCGCGCGCGCGTTTCCAGGTGAGCACGCATGACCGCTGGCGCTGCTCCTGGCCCTGTGATCGCGACGAAGCGATTGAATCCGTTCGAACGCTACCTGAGCGTGTGGGTGGGCCTGTGCATGGTCGCCGGCGTGGCGCTCGGCCTCATGGCCCCCGCGCTGATGGACGGCCTGCGCCGGCTCGAGTTCGGCGACGGCAGCCAGATCAACATCCCGATTGCCGTTCTCATCTGGCTGATGATCACGCCGATGATGATGAAGGTCGACTTCGGCGCGATTCGCAACGTGGGCCGCCGGCCGCGCGGCCTGTTCGTCACGCTGTTCGTGAACTGGCTGGTCAAACCGTTTTCGATGGCGCTCATCGCGTGGGTCTTCTTTCGCGTCCTGTTCAGCCCGTGGATCGCGACGGCGGATGCCGACCAGTACATCGCGGGCTGCATCATCCTGGCGGCCGCGCCGTGCACCGCGATGGTGTTCGTCTGGAGCTACCTGTCCGACGGTGACCCGGCGTACACGCTGGTGCAGGTCTCGGTGAACGACCTGCTCATGCTGATCCTGTTTGCGCCGATCGTGCGGTACCTCGTGAGCGGGGCCTCGTCACTCGACGTGCCGTTCATGGTCCTCCTGTACTCGGTGCTCGTCTTCATCGTCGTTCCGCTCGCCGCCGGGACCATCCTGCGGCAGTGGTTCGTGCGGAGGAAGGGCGCGGCGTGGTTCGAAGCGTCGCTCCTGCCGCGGTTTGCGCCCGTCAGCATGCTGGCGCTTCTCTCCACGCTCGTGCTGATCTTCGCGTTCCAGGCCGACAACATCATCGGGAAGCCGCTGCACGTGGCGCTCATCGCCGTCCCGATCCTGATTCAGGTCTACTTCAACTCCTCGCTGGCCTACGGGTTGATGCGCCTGTTCCGGGTCGAGTACGCCGTCGCGGCGCCGGGGGCGCTCATCGGCGCCAGCAACTTCTTCGAGCTTGCGGTCGCCACGGCAATCGCCTTGTTCGGCCCCGAGTCCGGCGCGGCGCTCGCGACCGTCGTCGGCGTGCTCATCGAGGTGCCCGTCATGCTGTCGGTCTGCGCGGTGTGCAACCGCACGCGTCACTGGTTCCCGGAACCGCAGGGCGCCGTCGCCCCCTCTAAAGGTTAAGACGAGCGAGTTCTTCGCGGCGCTTCCGCCGCGCGTGCTTGCCGTCTACGTTTTTGGCAGCGAAGCCCGCGGCACGGCAGGGGCCGCAAGCGATCTCGACGTCGCGTTGCTCTTCGACTCGCCGCCAATGACTGAATGCCTGCTGTGGGCCGGGCCTTTCTGTGGCGACTGCGCGGACGACTACCGGATTGCCAGGGCGAGGGTGATGCAGTGATGCAGCCATGGTATGATCAGGCATCATGCGTACCACGATCACCCTGGACGAGCGCCTGATGGCACAGTTGAAGCGTCGAGCCGCCGAACAGGGCACCTCCGTGAGCAGGCTCATCGAGCAGGCGGTACGCCTGTTCGTGCGGACGCCGCGAACGCCGGCCGAGTCCTTGGCCTTCGAGCTGATCACGTTCGGGGCCGGCGGCCGCTTCTCCCGGCTCAACATTGACAAGGCCTCCGCGTTGATCGAAGCCGACGATTTCGAGCGCTTCTCGTCTGGCCGGTAGCCGATGCAACTGCCGGACGTGAACGTCCTCATCTATGCCCACCGCGAGGACGCCCCGGAGCATGAGCGCTACGCGGCGTGGCTCCGGGCGCTGACGGCCTCGGACGAACCGTTCGCGCTCTCGGACGTGGCCCTCTCGGGCTTCCTCCGCATCGTCACGAATCCACGGATCTTCGATCCGCCCACGCCGATGGAGACGGCTCTCGCGTTCTGCCAGCGGCTGGTGGACTGGCCTCGCGCCTCGCTCGTCACGCCGGGCCGCCGACATTGGGAACTCTTCACCGGGCTGTGTCGGGACATCAGGGGACCGCTGGTGGCAGACGCGTACATCGCGGCTCTGGCCATTGAGCACGGGTGCGAGCTCGTCACGACCGACGGCGACTTCGCGCGCTTTCCCGGCCTTCGCTGGCGCCACCCCTTGGCCGCTACATAGAGGGTCGCCTGAACGCGCCGGATCGCGATGCGTCTGAGCCTCCCCTTCGTTCTCGGCGTCGACGAGCTGACCCGCGAGGCCTCGATGCCGTCGACCCCGCGCGACGCGCGGAGGGGGCGCCGACCTCAGGGGGTCGCTCCCCCGTGGCGGCGCCGTGTCCAGAAGTCCGCACGCGACGCGGTTACCGCCGTGCACGACGCGGTCACGAACTTGGGCCATCGCGTGTTCGATTCTGGGGCTGCCCTCGGATTGGTCAAGGCTCGTCGCTCTGCTCCGCCCGCTCCACGGCTGCGGCCTTGACCGATCCGCGGTGTGCAACCGCACGCGTCACTGGTTCCCGGAACCGCAGGGCGCCATCGCCCCCTCCAAGGGTTAAGACGGGGATTGTGCGGGGCCTCGGGCAGCAATCCGAAACGCGTGGCAGGGAGGAGCAGCCAGAACGGGCGGCCGAAGCGCACGTGGTGGTCGCGAGCGCTGACGCCGTCGCGCGCGCCGAACGGGCTATCGCCGCTCGAAGACCAGGGAGCCGAAGTCGGTGCCCTCGCCGTAGCTGACGACGAGACGGCCTGCGCGGAAAGCCCAGGTGCTCGCGCGCTGGAGCGCGGAGAGGTAGCGAGCTTCGAGCTCCATCGCCTCGGCCGGACACGCCCGCCTGGTGGAGGCCAGCGGGCCGACTGACAGGCTCGTGGCCGTCTCGCCACCGGCCACTGCGCCCGTAAAGGTGTTGCAGCCACTCGCACCGGAGATGCGGTCGCCCTCGATAGCCATCGTGATTTCGGGCTGGGCAGGGGCATCTTCGTCGGCCGAGAACCGGCGCAATATCCACTCGCCCTCGAGCGTCGCGGGCGAAGCAATTCCCGTGATGTCGGTTCCCACCTCGACCAGCGCCGCTCCTTCGAGGGCGAAGATGCGCGTCGCCAACTGGCTCGGGCAGCACATGCCGTCATCGGGGCCGGCCTGGAGAACGTCGAGCACGATCCGCGTCCCGTCGATGCGGGCGTCGCGAATCTGCACGCGGTCGCCGATGAGGCCGATGCCTCTCTGCATGATCGCACTGCCCTGCCTCGACATAGCCGCCAGATAGCCGAACTGCCCTGTGCCGCCTCCGCTGTAATCGAGGTAGGCCACCGCCTCGTCGGCGCCGTCGCCATCGAGGTCACCGGTCAGATGAAAGTCCTCATTCAGCCAGAGGGCCGGTACTGACGCGCCGCCCTCGACGTAGGGCTGCCCTTCCCATTTGCCGTCGACGAGCGTGATGGGCGCCTCGCCTTCGACGCCCACGTAGGTCGCCTGGCGAAGCTCCGCCCGAGCCGGCTCGGAGCTGCGGCCGGCCTCCTGCTCACCGGCAGGGCCCTCCGAGGCACTGGAACAGCCAGACGCGAATGCGAGGAAAGCCGTGGCGACGAGGGTCCCCAGTCTCATACCGCCACTATATGAGATGAGGGCACGACCTGCGCCACGAGTACGCGTCGCGGCTCGTCGAGAAGGGCGTCCCTCTCGCTCAAGTGCGTGACCTCCTCGGTCACGCGTCGATCACAACGACCGAGCGGTACGACAACCAGACGCTCGAGAACCTCCAGATTGCGGCTGCGAAGCTGGAGCGAGGGCAGGCGTTCGAGCCTGGTTCCATCGCATCAGGCCCGGGCGGGCTGAAGTGTACGGCGCCAGGACATAGGTAACACCGACGTCAGGACATGGGTGACAGCGTGGGGTAGCGTGCCCGATCGGAGACACCGAAGCGGGTGCCCGCCATCGATGCTAACGAGTTGGAGAATCTACAGTTGCGAGAATGGCTGGGAGGCAGGGATTCGAACCCCGATAACGGCGTCCAGAGCGCCGTGTCCTACCGTTGAACGACCTCCCAGCAGGGTGTGTCGCAGGGGCGAGAACCCTACAAAACTAACAGTACCGGAGCCATTCGAGCAAACCGCCTCGAAGCGCCTGGGCGTCCAGCGGCTGGTGGGGTGCATTGACACCAGGAATCGGTCGTCTCGATAATCTCCCCGAGAGTCCATGCAAGTCGCACGCCCCGGGGAGGAATTGACATGAAGAGACTGTTCCATGCGGCGCTGGCCGCCCTGATTGTCGCGTCGGTCCCGACGTCGCAGGCCTACCAGACGAAGATCCGTGTCGCCCTCTGGGACTTCGAGAATCACGCCGAATCCCACTGGTGGTTCCACGATCAGCTCGGAGACGCCGCGCGGAATCAGATCGACACGGCGTTTTCGGAGAACGAAGAGCTTTCGCGCCGCTTCACCGTCGTCGAGCGCGAGAAGCTCGAGATGGTGATGAAGGAACAGGGCCTGGCGGCTGCAGGTGCGGTCGATCCGCAGTCGGCCGCCAAGGTTGGCCAGATCCTCGGGGTGAAGTACATCATCACGGGCGGCATCGACAAGTTCGCGATCAACACCACGAAGGGCGGTTTTGGCGGCATCGGCGGCAGCTCCACCAACGCCGAAGCCAGCATCAGCCTCCGCTTCATCGACTCGACGACGGCCGAACGCGTGGTGGCCATCTCGGCCGACGGCAACGTGCGCAAAGGCGGCGGGTACTTCAAGGGCGCGAACCTGAGCCGCGACGATGAATGGGGCATTGCGAGCGAGGCCATCGAGAAGGCCTCGTCCGAGCTCGTCAAGAAGCTGATGGAGGGCAACACGCTCGAGCGCGTCTCTGAAGCGGCCGGCGGTGGTGGCGGTGTCGACATGCGCGTCATCAAGGCCGACGCCGGCACGGCCTACATCAACGTGGGACGGGTGGCCGGCATCAAGGTCGGCGACAAGTTCACCATCCACCGCAAGGGCGAAGACCTCATCGACCCGGCCACCGGCATGAACCTGGGCTCCACCGAGAAGCAGGTGGGCACGGCCGAGGTCATCGAGGTGCAGGACCGCTTCTCGATCGTGAAGATCACGGGCGAAGCCGCGGCCGCCGACGTGATTAAGAAAGTCGGCTGACAGAGGCGGGCCCCGGCGCCGCAGCCGAGCTGAGGCGAGCCGGGATGCTCGACGGGTACGACGGGTTGCGACAGGTTGCGACAGGTTGCGACGGGTCACGACAGGTACGACGGTACGACGGGTACGACAGGTACGACGGGTACACACGGGTACGACGGGTACGAGGAACCTGAGGCTTGTCGTCCTCCTCAACAACGGTTGGCGCCAGTGCCTGAATGAATGCTGGCTCGCGAGAGCGCATTCCAAGTACCTGTCGTACCCGTCGTACCGCGTGCCGTTACCTGTCGTACCCGCTATCGATTCCAGTACGCGCGCACGCGCTCGACGACGGCCGTGGCGATGAGGCGGGCCTGCTCGGCGAGGCGCGCCTGGCCCACGCGCTGGTCCAGGGAGAACAACCGAGGCTCGGGCATCGGTACGCGTTCGTCCGCGCGCTTCGCCGAACCGGCAAGCGACACGGCATAGGGCTGGATGACGAACGTCGTGCCGAAGCTCTCCTGCACGGTGGGCGTCCCTTCGGTGACGAGCGCGTCCACGAGAATCTCTGCCGCCGTCTCGTCGGACACCGACGGCATCGACGCCTGCGCGAGCTCGCGATCGAGCGCGGACTGGATGGCGACGCACACGTTGGCCGGTCCGTCGCAGCCGAAGCGCACGGACGGCCGTTCGGGACGGGCAGGTTCAACCGGCTGGCCGGCGGTCTGCGGCGGTTCGGTTGCGGCCTGCTGAGCGAGCGTCTCGGCCCGCACGGGTTCTCGCGGTGGGTCGGCCCGCGGCAACGTGTTGGGCGTCGGCGCAACGGCCGCGTCCTGCGTGGCTGTGGCGGTCGCCGCTGGTACCGCCGGGTCTGGCAGCGCAGGTTGGCCAGACTCACCCGCCAATGGCTGCGACGGCCGGGGCTCGCTGGTGGTTGCTGCGACGGAGACAGCCTCGACGTTGCTTCCCGCCTCTCTATTGAAGTACCCGAGCGCGTAGGCGGCAAACCCGACGCCACCGATGATGACGAGCAGCATGATGACGAGGACGAACGAGTTCCCGGCCGCCGGCGACTCGCCCGCCGCGTCTTCGCGCGCAGGCGCGTGCAGACCGGACGAGCCGACCGACGTCAGGTTCCGAAGCCCGGACCGCGGCGGCAGCACCGCGTCCTCCCGTTCGAGCTCTCCGGGCTCGGCCGGGCCCGCGTCCATCGCGCCGGGAAGCGACCGGCGTCTTCGACCGGGCGCTGGCGCCGGTCCAGCGGCTGCTTCGAGCTCAGCCATTACCTCGTCGGCGGTCTGAAAACGTGCGTCCGGGTCCTTCTCGAGACATCGAAGCGCGACGGCTTCGAGCGCCGGCGACAGCGCGAGGTCCGGGCGCCGCTCCGATGGACGCATCGGCGGCTCGCTCAGGTGCTTGACGAGCACGGCCGGCGTCGACGCGTCGTCGAACGGCACCGTCCCGACGAGCATCTCGTAGAGGATGACGCCGAGCGAGTAGATGTCGGTGCGTGCATCGATCGACGACCCGCTCGCCTGTTCTGGCGCCATGTAGTGCGGCGTGCCGAGCGAGAGGCCGGTCGACGTCAACTGGGTCTCGGATTGACCGACCGTCTTCGCGATGCCGAAGTCGATGAGCTTCGCGACTTCGGCGCCGTCGGCTCCGGCGACCACCATGATGTTCTGCGGCTTGAGATCGCGATGGACGATTCCGGCCCGATGGGCCGCGGCGAGCGCCGACGCGATCTGTTCAAGCAGGCGCACGATCCGTTCCGGCGTGATCGGTCCGTCGCGGGCGATCACGGCCTTGAGCATCTCGCCTGGAATGAGCTCCATCGCGATGTAGAGCGTGCCGTCCTCGAGCTGGCCGAGGTCGTGAACGGTGGCGATGTTCGGGTGATCGAGCTGGCTCGCGGCGCGCGCCTCACGCTGGAAGCGCGTGACGATGTCGGCGGTGACCTCGATGTCGGGGCTAATCACCTTCACGGCCACGGGCTTGCCCAGCATCACGTGGGTGGCCCGGTAGATCGCGCCCATGCCGCCGCGGCCGATGAGCGCGTCGACGCGGTACTTGCCGGCGATCATCGTTCCAAGGCGCGGATCGGTGGCGCTTTCGCCCATGAGCACCGCCCCGTCGGTCGGGCAGAGCCGGACGGTTGACGGGTATGACGCGCCGCACGTCGGGCATTGAACCATGAAGGTCGACCTGGCCGATTCTACGCTGGTTGGTGCGCGTCGAGCTAAGATCCACCCATGCGAATCGCCTTTGTCCTTGCGCTGACTCTCTCGACACTGCCCGTCCCGCTCGCCGGTCAGACCCAGGCCGACGCCGACGTGGCCCGGGTGCGCAGCCATCCGAAATTCCAGCAGGCGCTCGCGGCGCTCGACGCGGACCACGATCGCCTGATTCGCGAGATCGTCACGCTCACCGAGATTCCGGCGCCGCCGTTCAAGGAAGACGCGCGCGGAGCCGCTTATCTCGAGATGCTGCGCGCGCACGGCCTGGCCGACGTCACACGCGACGGCGAGGGCAACGTGATGGGCATCCGGCGCGGATCGGGCGGCGGACCGCTCATCGCGATTGCCGCTCACCTCGACACGGTGTTTCCGGAGGGCACGAACGTGACGGTCACGCGCGAAGGCACGCGTCTGGCAGCGCCGGGCATCGGCGACGACACCCGCTCACTTGCCGTCCTGCTCGCGATGATCCGCGCGATGGACGCCGCCGGCATCCAGACCACGGCCGACATCCTCTTCATCGGCAACGTGGGCGAAGAGGGCCTCGGCGACCTCCGCGGGGTGAAGTACCTCTTCCAGAAAGGGCCGTACGCGGGGCGCATCGCCATGTTCATCTCGGTCGACGGCGCCGGCAGCGGCGCCGACATCACCCATGGCGGCGTGGGCAGCAAGCGCTACCGCGTCACGTTCAAGGGCCCGGGCGGCCACAGCTACGGCGCGTTCGGCCTGGTGAGCCCCGCGTTCGCGATGGGCCTCGCGATGGCCAAGTTCTCGGACGTCACGGTGCCGGCCTCGCCGAAGACCACCTTCAACGTCGGCGTCATCGGCGGCGGCACCTCGGTCAACTCCATCCCGTTCGAACAGTGGATGGAAGTGGACATGCGCTCGGAATCGCCGGTCGAGCTGGCGAAGCTCGAGGACACTTTCCGCCGCCTGATGCAGGAAGCCGCCGACGAGGAGAACCGGGTGCGCTCGACCCGCCAGGGCCGGATCGAGGTGGACCTCACGCTCATCGGCGACCGCCCCTCGGGCGAAACGCCTCTCGACTCGCGGCTCGCCCAGGTGGCGGCCGCGGCTGTCCGGGCTTCGGGCATGGAGCCCACGTTCGGCTACAGCAGCACCGACTCGAACATCCCGATCAGCCTGGCCGTTCCGGCAATCACCATCGACTCGGGCGGGCGCGGCGGCCGGGCGCACGCGCTCGACGAGTGGATTGACGTCGAAAAGACCGCGAGCCTCCGCGGGATCGAATCGGCGCTCACCATCCTCCTGACGCTCGCGGGGACCAACTGACGTACGTTACGCACGAGACGCTACCCACGGAAGGTCGAATCGTGTAATTCCGACAGGTTGCGCCCGGTCCTGCCGGATTCAACTCACGGCGTAGCGGCCGCTGCTCACCGGAACGCTTCTTGCGTACCCGGTTACGTCCCCAGCGCGAATACCACACGGCGAGGGTTCGCGCGAGATGTCCGTTCTGTTCGAAACTTCACCTGTTCCGGTGCTCGCGTTCGCCACGACGCTGCATCTGGCCATGGCCGCGCTCCGCAATCACCGCTCGGCAGGCAGTGGCCCGGTGAGCTCGCTGGCCTTTGTGTCGGCCCTGCTGGCGGGAACGCCCTGGCTGTTTACGAGTTACGCCGGCATCCTGTTCGGCCTGCTGACGCACGCGTCCTACTACGCGGTGTGCGAACGGTTCGTCCCGCGGCCGGCCGCGATGACGGCGACCGCTGCCCCGTCGACCCCCAGGCCTCACGCGAGCAGGCCGCCGGTCACGCGACCGGCGCCATCGGCGCAGCGGGCGGAGCCGCCGCGAGGCTTTGCACAACTCCCGGTACTCGCTGTCTTCGAGGAGACCGCCGACATTCGCACGTTCCGGCTGGCGCGACCGGAAGGATTCGACTTCACCGCCGGGCAGTTCCTGCCGATCCGGGTCCGCACCGACGGCCGGGATCATGTCCGGTGCTATTCGATCAGCTCGGCCCCCGAAACGACGGGCTACCTGGAAATCTCGGTCAAGCGACAGGGCCTCGTCTCCGACCTGCTCCACGCAACGCTCAGACCGGGCACGCTCGTGGCGGCGAAAGTCCCGGCAGGGAGCTTCGTCTACCCCTCGGGCGACGATCGCCCCCTGCTCCTCGTCGCCGGCGGGATCGGCATCACGCCGGTGCTGAGCATGCTGCGTCATGCGGTGAGCGCCGATCCGACACGTCGGGCCGTCCTGCTCTATTCAGTCAGGACCGAGGCCGACTTCGCCTTCCGCGACGATCTGTCGGTCCTCGCGTCGCGGCACCCGCAGGTCAAGGTCGTGCTCGCGGCGAGCCGCGGCGCCGCGAGCCCGGACGTCTACCCCGGACGAATCGACGAGTCGCTCATCCAGACGACCGTCGCCGACCTCCCGCACGCGGTCGCGCTGATGTGCGGTCCCCAGCCGATGATCGACGGGCTCCGGACGACGCTCACCTCGCTCGGGATGCCGGCCGATCAGGTCCGATCGGAGCTCTTCGAGGCGGTCGTCGCGGCCACCGGCGGCGCCGAGACGTCCAGGCCCGAGCCGCCCGGCCCGGCGACCGACATGCACGAGGTCAGATGCACCCGCTCGAACACCTCGCTGCAGGCGCCGTCCGGTCAGACCCTGCTCGATGCGGCTGAATCCGGTGGCGTGGTCATCGACTCAATCTGCCGGGCGGGCGTGTGTGGCACGTGCCGGACCCGCGTCATCGAAGGTGACGTCCACTGCGACTCGACGCTTGTCGACGACGGCGACCGCCAGGCGGGGTTCGTGCTGGCGTGCGTGAGTCAGATTCGCAGTGACTGCGTGATCGAGGCGTGAGCGGCGTCGATATGGTGTCACGGCTCCTGGGAAGCGGCGTCGCTCTGGCCCTCGTCGCCTCGGCTGTGCTGACGGCGTGGATTCTCGTCGGCCTCGGTGGCTGGAGCTACTACCGCACGCCGATCGCCGTGCGGGGCTACGCCGACCAGCACGCCCTGCTGAGACCGTCCGGGCCTGCGGGCCAGACGTTCGGCGTGATCGGCGGAGCCATGATGCTCATGCCCTTTCTGTACATGCTCCGCAAGAAGTTCCGGACGGCGCCGCTCGGCAGCCTGAAGACCTGGCTCGAGGTTCATCTCTTCTGCGGCATCGTCGGTCCGGTGCTGGTCACCTTTCATACATCGTTCAAGTTCAACGGCATCGTCTCCGCCGCGTACTGGTCGATGGTTGCGGTGGTGCTCTCGGGCATCGTCGGACGCTATCTGTACGTCCTGATACCGCGGACGCTCCGGGGCACGGAACGGTCGCGCGCTGAGATCGACTCGGACGTCGCCGCGCTCCGTGCGGAACTGGCGTCGATGCCCGAAGCGGCGGGCCTCGAGCAGGAGATCGACGGGCTCGAGCACGCCGTGGTGCCGCGCACGGGAACCGCGTCCTGGCCGGGCCTGCTCTTCGGTGAGGTTGCCGCAAGGTTCCGGATCGACGCTTTCGCCCGCCAGGTCAGGCGCCTCACGCTTCGGCCCGATCAACAGGAGCGCCTGATCCGGCTCACGGTCAGCCGCGTGCTGATGGAGCGACGCGTCGCCTATCTCGAGAAGACCAAGGCGGCCTTCATGCTCTGGCACGTCTTCCACCTCCCACTGGTGTGGGTACTTCTCGTCATTGCGGCCGCGCACGTGGGTCTTGCGGTGTACCTCGGCTACGTGCCGTTCAGGTGGGCGTGATGATCCGGCGTCGGGGCTTCGCGGGTCGCCTGCTGGTCATGTTCGCGGTGGTGTGGCTTGCCTTGACGGGTGAGGCACGGGCGCAACTGGGCGCGCTGATGTCGCCCGGGCCGCTCGCGCGCGCGCACGCCGAGCTCGAAGGCCTGTTCAACTGCCAGAAGTGCCACGAACCCGGCAAGCGGGTCACCGCCGACCGCTGTCTGACCTGCCACAAGCCGGTCGCCGACCGCATCGCGCGTCGGAGGGGCGTCCATCGCGACGTCCGGGGCGACTGCGTCGCGTGCCACGTGGATCACGCCGGGCGCGATGGCGAGCTGCGGCCCTTCGACACCGCGAGCTTCGACCATCGCGCCGAGACGGGATTCGCGCTGGACGGCCGGCACGCCGACGCGAGCGTCTCGTGCAGCAATTGCCACAAGACGCGCTCGTTCCTGACGGCCAGTCCCTCGTGCCGTACCTGCCACACCGACACGCACAAGGGCGCGCTCGGGTCGGCGTGCGAGCGATGTCATTCGGCGCGCGACCCGTTCGCCTCGGCCCGAACCACGTTCGATCACGCGGTGACGGCATTCCCGCTCGCCGGCGCCCATCGATCGGCGGCCTGCTCGGCCTGTCACAAGGACGCCGGTTATCGCATCGCGCGATTCGACACCTGCACGACGTGCCACAAGACGCCGCACGAGCCGCGGGTGTCGTCGGCCTGCACGACCTGCCATACGACGGCCAACTGGGTGAGTCGCAACTTCAACCACGAACGCACGGCGTTTCCCCTTGCCGGACGTCACGCGACGACGCCGTGCGCCTCGTGCCACAAGGCGCCGGCGACGCGCGTCAAGCCGCCATCGGCCACCTGCGCGGCCTGCCACGCCGATCCGCACAAGGGCGGCTTCAAGGAGGACTGCTCGGCGTGCCATACCGAGAAGGGCTTTTCGCCTGCGTCCTTCGATCACCTGACGCGCGCGCGCTTCGCGCTCGAAGCGGGCCATGGCGGGCTGGCATGCAAGGCCTGCCACAAGAACCTCGCCGCGCCGGCCGCCACGCCGGTGTCGAAGCGTACGGTCGACTTCAGAGGCCTCGGCGCGGCCTGCGCGACCTGTCACGACGACCCGCACGCGAACGAGCTCGGCGCGTCGTGTCAGACGTGCCACACCGTCCGGTCGTTTGCGGTCGCCTCCTTCGCCCACACGTCGGAACCCGGCTTCTTCGTGGGTCCGCACGTGACGGCCCCGTGCGCGAAGTGCCACACGCCGCGAGGCACGGCCGACCCGAACGCCACCCATCCGAGCCTGCCGACGAGCTTCCGTGCGACCCCGACGGCGTGCGCGTCATGCCACGACGACGTGCACCTCGGTCAGGTCGGCGCCGACTGTCAGTCGTGCCACTCGATGGCGGCAGCGCGCTTCGAGCCGGACCGTTTCGAGCACAGCCGCAGCCGTTATCCGCTGACCGGCCGGCACGTTGGTGTCGAGTGCGCGAAGTGTCACACGCGGCAATCCGCGGCGTTTCCGGCCGGCCCGGGCACGGCCACGCGGCTCATCGGGCTCGACTCGACCTGTGCCACGTGTCACGCCGACGCGCATCTCGGCCAGCTCGAGACCCGGTGCGAGCAGTGCCACTCGACGGCGTCATTTGCCGTGAAGACCTACACGCACGCCGACGCACCGCGCGATTTCTTCACCGGGCGCCATCGAGCCGCACGCTGCGCCGACTGCCACAAGCGTGAAACGGCGCAGTTCCCGGCCGGGCACGGCACCACCGTCCGCTTCGACGTCGACGCCACGTGCGTCACCTGCCACGCCGATCCCCATCGGGGGGCGCTTGGCGCCGACTGCGCCCGCTGTCACCGGCCAGATCCGGTCCCTCGAGAGCCACGGCTCGAAGCCACCGGCGTTCGGTTCGATTTCCGGAGGACCCCATGATGGGACGTCTCTCGATTGCCGCCTCGCTCGTCGCCGTTTTCATGCTGGCGCACCCCGCTGCGGCGCTCGCGCAGTGGGAAAGCCCGACGCGCGCGTTTCACAAGGACACCACCTTTCCGCTGGAGGGTCGACACCTGACGGTGGCCTGCTCGTCGTGCCACGTGAACGGCGTCACCACGAGCACGCCCGTCACCTGTGAGAGCTGCCACTGGATCCGCCGGCAGGACGACGTGTATCGCACGCGGCTCGGGACCGCCTGCGGCGAATGTCACTCGCCGATGGGCTGGACACCGGCACGGTGGAACCACGAGGCCGCCACCGGCGTCGCGCTCAACGCCGCGCACCGCACGCTTGCGTGCGACACGTGTCACGCCGACGGCCGGTTCGTGGGCACGGCGCCGACGTGCCTCTCGTGTCACCAGCGGGACTACGACGCGACGCTCGCGCCCAATCACCGCGAGGCAGGGTTCCCGGCGACCTCCTGCGAGCAGTGCCACCGCCCGTCGGACGTCACGTTCGCGCAGGCGCACTTCAACCATGCCGAAGTCTTCGTGCTGACGGGCATTCACTCGACGCAGGCCTGCGAAGCCTGTCACACGGCCGGCCGGTACGCCGGGACGCCCCGCGAGTGCGTCGGGTGCCACCGGGCCGACTTCGAGCGAACGACGGCCCCAAACCACGTGGCCGCCGGCTTCTCGACCGCGTGCGAGACGTGTCACGGCACCGCGCCACCCGATTGGCTCGGGGCGGGCACGGAGGCCGTCAACCACCAGGCGTTCTTCCCGCTCGTCGGCCTCCACGGCACGCAGTCCTGCGCAACCTGCCATGTGAACGGCCGGTACGCCGGGACGCCGCGAGAGTGTGTCGGGTGTCACCGGACCGACTACGACCGCACCGCGAGCCCGAACCACGCGGCCGCCGGTCTCGCGACGACCTGCGAGTCGTGCCATCGCCCGGCCGATCCGGCCTGGACCGGCAACGGCACGCTCGACCACAACCAGTACTTCCCGCTGCTCGGCACGCACGCGGCCCAGACCTGTGCGTCCTGCCACGTTGGAGACCGATACAAAGGCACGCCGCGCGATTGCCTCGGCTGCCATCGGGTCGATTTCGACCGCACGACGGACCCCAACCACGCGGCGGCCGGGTACTCGACGGCGTGCGAGTCGTGCCATCGGGTGACCGACACGAGCTGGCTCGGCGTCCGCGTCGATCACAACGCCTACTATCCGCTCCTCGGCCGCCACCTGACGACGACCTGCGCGTCGTGCCATACGAACGGGCTGTACAAAGGCACGACGCGTACATGCGTCGCGTGCCACCAGCCCGACTACGACCGCACGACGGACCCCAATCACGCAGCCGCCGGCTATTCGACGACGTGCGAGTCGTGTCACAGCGAGTCGGCCGCCACCTGGCTCGGCGCTCGGGTCAATCACGAGGCCTACTACCCGCTCGTCGGCCGGCATTCGATTACGAGCTGCACGTCGTGCCACGGTTCCGGTGTCTACAAAGGCACGCCGACGACGTGCGTCGCCTGTCATCAGACCGACTACAGCCGGACCACCAACCCGAACCACACGGCCGCCGGATTCCCCGTGACGTGCGAGTCGTGTCACAACGCCGCCGATGCGGCGTGGACGCTGGGCCGTTTCACGCACACGTGGTTCCCGATCACCTCCGGCAAGCACGCGGGCAACGCCTGTTCCGTGTGCCACACCGATCCTGGCAACTACAAGTCGTTCACCTGCCTCACTTGCCACGAGCACGACCGCGCTCGCATGGACGACAAGCACAGGGAACGCGCCGGATATCGCTACGACTCGAACGCCTGCTACGCGTGCCATCCGACAGGGCGGGAGGATTGAGCCATGCATGACACGACCGCGGTCTCCCGTCGTTTCGCCAGCCTCACGGCCGCGGCGGTGTTCCTCTCCGCCTGGGCCGCGCCGGCAACGGCCCAGGCGGTGTCCCCCCGGCCCTGGGGCCGCATCTCCTTTTTCTCGAACGCCGGCCGAATCGGCACGAGCGACGGCTCCACGATCGCAACCAACCAGGTGGTGACGTCGATCTCCTACGAGCTCACGGCCAACGAAGGCGACGGCGTCGAATACGCCGTCGACTTTCGGCATTCGGACGAGCTCATGTCGGCTGGCGGAACGCGCGTATCGGTCTACGACGCGTTCGTCGGCTCGCGCCTCTCGAACGGACAAATCCGCGTGCGCGCCGGGCAGATGTGGATCACGGACCTCGGCGGGCTCGGCTCGGTCGCCGGCGGGCTCGTCGAGTATCGGCCGGCGCTCGCGAGCGTGCCGGGACGTCTGCGCATCGGCGCGTTCGGCGGCAAGGAACCCGAGACCCACCACGTCGGCTACGTGAGCGGCGTGTCGAAGTTTGGCGGCTACGTCACGCTCGAGGGCGATCGCGGCCGGCGTCACGTCGTCGGCTACGTGCACCTCCGGCACGGCGGCTTCGTCGAGCGGTCTGTCGTCTCGTTCACCAACTTCGTGCCAGCCGGGCCCGTGTTCGTCTATCAGGTCGCGGAGGTCGACCTCACCGGACCCGCGGGACAGGGAACGGGCGGCCTCACCTACTTCTTCGTGAACGCCCGGGTCGCGGCGTCCGATCGGGTCGACCTGCAGGGTGTCTTCCATCGCGGCCGGTCGATCGACGCGCGGGCCATCACCGACGACGTCATCAATGGTCGGCCGATTCCGTCGGACCGTGCCAGCGGGTACCTCTACGAATCGGCCGGCGGCCGGGTCACCGTGGAGGTGCTGCCGCGCGTGCGCGTGCATGCCGGCTACACGCGTGACCGGAACAACCTCGACAGCGTGCCGACCGGGCGCCTGTCACTCGGAGTCAACGCCTCGGACGTCGCCGGCACGGGCCTGGATCTGACCGTGTCGGACTCGCGTTTCGAACGGCCCACGGGCCGGTTCCATTCGCTCTACGTTTCGGTGGGGCGGCAGGCCGGACGGTTCGTGTATCTGTCCGGTGACTACTCGACGTCGCTCTCGGTCGTGCGGTTCATCGGCGCGGACGGCGTCGCGGTGGAGACGCGGCCCGAGACCCGGCAGTTCGGGGGCTCGGCGGTCGTCTACCTTGGACGACATGTCTCGCTGCTGGTGACTGGCACGCTCACGCGTGACGCCGGCTACACCGACACGCGGGTGCTCTCGGGAATCACATACCGGTTCAGGTGAGCGCTCTCTGCCGTCGATCGTCGTCAGTTCGGCAGATACAACGGCGCGCCCGGACCAACGGGAAGCCCGAACAGCACCCAGACGATGAGCAGGACCACCCAGATCACGTAGAACGTCACGGTGTACGGGAGCATCGTCGCCACCACGGTGCCGATGCCGGCCTTCTCGTCGTACCGCTGCACGAACGCGACGATGAGCGCGAAGTAGGACATCATCGGCGAGATGATGTTGGTCACGCTGTCGCCGATGCGATAGACCGCCTGGGTGAACTCGGGCGTGTAGCCGAGCAGCATGAACATCGGCACGAAGACCGGCGCCATGACCGCCCACTTGGCCGACGCGCTGCCCATGAACAGGTTGATGAACCCCGCCACCGCGGCAAACGCGACGACGAGCGGCACCGTGCCCAGGCCAGATGCCTTGAGAACCTCCGCGCCCTTGACCGCGAACACGAGGCCGAGGTTCGTCCACGTGAAGTAGGCGACAAACTGCGCGGCAAAGAAGACGAGCACCATGTAGATGCCCAGCGTCTCCATCGATTTGCCCATGGCCTTCATGACGTCGGAGTCGTCTCGAATAGTCCGCGCGCCGAGCCCGTAGGCGAGACCGACGATGGCGCCAACGAGGAAGATGAACGCCACGATGCCGGACATGAACGGCGAGCGCAGCACGCCGGCCGTCTGCGGGTCGCGCAGGTAGCCGGTCTCCGGCACGACGCCGGCGAGGAGGAATCCTGCGCAGAGGATGAACGCGGCGAGCGCCCACCACAGTCCGCGGCGCTCGGACGCCGACAACGACTCGACGGCCTTCTCCTGCTGACCGCCCGTGTACGCGCCGAGCCGCGGCTCGACGATGCGCTCGGTAACGATCGTCCCGGCCAGGGCGATGAAGAACGTGGAGGCCGCCATGAAGTAGTAGTTCGCCGTCGGATTCACCTGATAGGCGGGATCGATGATCCGGGCGGCTTCCTCCGACAGACCGGCAATGAGCGGGTCGAGGGTACCGAGCAGCAGGTTCGCGCTGTAGCCACCGGACACGCCGGCAAAGGCGGCCGCCAGGCCGGCAATTGGATGCCGACCGACGGCACGGAAGATCAGCGCGGCCAGCGGCACGAGCAGCACGTACCCCACTTCCCCGCCCGTGTTCGACATCACGCCCGCAAAGACGATGGCAAACGTGAGAAGCCGGGCCGGCGCGGCCAGCACGACGAGCCTGAGCGCCGCGCCGATGAGCCCGCTGCCCTCCGCCACGGCAATGCCCAGCATCGCCACGAGCACCGTGCCGAGCGGCGCGAAGCCGGTGAAGTTGGTCACCATGCTCGTGATGATGCGGTGCAGCCCGGAAATGCTGACGAGATTGACGACAGTGATCGTCTCGCCGGTGCCCGGGTGCACCACGGCCACGTCGAGCCACGACGCGACGGCCGAGGCGACGATGACGAGCACGGCCATGATCGCGAAGAGCGTCGCCGGATGCGGCAGCGCGTTGCCGCCACGCTCCACCATCTTGAGGAACCCGTCGATCCATCCCGTGCCGAGCCGGAACCGCTTCATCTGTCGCACCTCCGTGCCTGACGAACTGCTGTTCTACCCTGCGATCTGACCCGCGGACCTGAGCGCGAGCGCCACGAACGTGAGGGTGCCGTTCGTGCACCCGCCGGTGGGCATGGCTGGCGACCCGACGACGAAGAGGTTCTCGTGGTCATGGGTGCGCCCGTAGCTGTCGACCACGCTCGCCGACGGGTCGGTGCCCATGCGGCAGCCGCCGGCGGGGTGATCCTGATAGCTGAGGCCCGAGATGCGGCCGGCCCGACCGTCGTTTGCGGCGGCCAGGCGGCGAAACAGTCCCTCGAGGTGCTCGCGCGTCGCGGCCTCGCGCGCGCGTGTCGCCTCGTCGACCTGGTGCTCGATCTTCGGCAGCGGATCGCCCCAGCGGTTCGTGTTCTGCGGATCGAGCGTGAGGCGGCTGTCGCGAGACGGATGCGTGTCGAAGTACCCGCGGACCCGTGCCGTGCCGCGCCTGGTCCGCTCGCGCCAGTTGGCCACGAGCGCGTCACCCAGGAGCACGTTGCCCGCCGCGTCGCGCAGCTCGGGCCCGCGGCCGCCGGCATTCTCCCAGATGCGCAGGTCGTGGCGCACGTAGGGCCCGCCGGGCTCGCACCGGAAGAACTGACGCGAGATCAGGCTGTGCTGGTCGTTCATCCCGGGATAGATCTCGAGGTCCAGATCGATCGTCGTCTGATAGGCGAGGTGGCCGGTCATGTAGCGGCCGACGTGATCGGACGAGTTCGCCAGCCCGTTCGGAAAGCGCGAGGTCGCCGAGAGCAGGAGCAGGTGCGCGCTCCAGCAGTAGCCGGAGGCCAGCACGAAGCGCGGGGCGCGGTATTCGATCTGCTGCCCCGAGCCGTCTTCCTTCACGGCCATGGCAGCCGCGACACGCGTCGATCGATCGTCGAGCACGAGCCGTCGCACGAGCGTCTGGTCGTCGAGGGTGACCGTGCCCTTCTCGAGCAACTGCTTGAATGTGTAGTCGGGTGAATACCTCGCGCCCGTCGGACAGATCTCGCACGTGTTGCACCGCCGGCAGATGCTGCGGCCGCCGTAGCCATCCACCGTGTTCTTCGCCTGCGGCGTCGTCCAGAACGGGATGCCGCTCGTCTCGGCCCACACCTTGAGCTGGATGAGGTTGAAGCTCATCGGCATCGGCGGCATCGGGTACGGCTCGGACCGGCGGTCCTGCGGAAACGGCCCCGGCTCGCCCGAGACGCCGAGGCGGCGTTCGGCCTCACAGTAGAACGATTCGAGCTCCGCCCATTCGATGGGCCAGTCCACCGCCAGTCCGTAGAGCGAGCGCAGCCGCGTGTCTTCTTCGGAGAACCGGTTGCACACGCCGCCCCAGTGGAGCGCCGAGCCGCCAACGGCCATCGTGCGCGAGATGACGCCAACGGCGCCCTGGTCGTCCACGAAATCGCCGGGCCAGATGTTCTCGCCGTACTCGAGGTTGCGGCGGCGGTACTCGAAGCGGTTCTCGGCGTCGAACAGCCGCTTGCCGGCCTCGACGATCACGATGGACCAGTCGGGTCTGAGCTCCGCGAGCTTCTCGGCGACCATCGCGGCGGTGACCCCGCCGCCGATGATGACGACGTCGGATTCACGAACCACCTGCTTCATCGTTCCGGCCTTCCGCTCCGAAGGGGGTCAGTCCCGGCTTCGCCGACCGGGGACAGACCCCCTGATCCGAGCGGCACCGGTCTCTCTTCCGACCCCGCGAGCGAGCGGCAGCGGTCTCGGCCGATTCGGCGCCCGTAGGCCAGGTCCCAGGCCTCCGGGCTCGAGTAGTACAGGCCCATGAAGTCGGCGACGAGACTGTTGCCGTTCGGCTGCGACGGCAGGCGCGTGACGCGCGGCGGGCCGTCGAGCAGGTCTTCGATGATGACGCGGCGCTCGCCAACCGGGAGCGCCGCGAAGCTGGCCGCTCCACGATTTCGCGCGGCGGCGTTGAGCGCCTCGAACGCCGCCGGATAGTTTCGCGCCGGCGACGGCCCGGACGGCCGGCGCAGCGTGGCCGCGCCGTAGCCGTGTCCCATGTCGGCGCCTTCTCGATACTCGCGGACCCAGGTGGCAAACCGCTCCACGACGAGATCGCGTCCGTCGGGCCCGAGGGCCGAGGGCAGGACGACCTCGGCGATGGCCGTGAGCGCCGCGATGTTCTCAGCCGAGAGGTCCTGACCCCGGCCGAACGCGCGAACCCTGGCCAGCGGTCCGGCCAGCACCGTGGTCACGAACGTCTTGAGCAGCGTGCGACGGCGCATGGAAACCGGGTGGATTCTGACATAAGGGGACGGGTCTCGCCCTGTGGAAAACTCGCCGGGGATTGCAATGGCACGGCCCGGGGAGTTTTCCACAGGGCGAGACCCGTCCCCCTGGCCGCGCCGGCCATGACACTTCCGTGACATCCCCCCGCCGGGTGCCCGCGTAGAATGGCGCCAATCCTCTTCTTATGCGGACCCGTTTGCCCCGGCGCCGTGCGTGGCTCTTCTTCATCGCCCTCGTCGTCCCCTGCGTTGTCCTGCTCGTTCTCGGAATCCGGATGATTTCCGAAGGCGAAGAGCTTGCCGAAGCTCGTTACAACGCGGACCGGCAGGGCCTTGTGGGCCGGGTGGGCCGTGAGCTCGTGAGCCGACTCGAGCGGATCAAGATCGATGAGGCGAGCCGACTGGCCGCCACCGCCGAACCCGACGGGGCCATCGGGCGGCCGCGTCATGAATCGGTGGCGCTCATGGGCTGGGTGCGCGACGGCCGCCTGCTTCTGCCGTGGGACGTGGACCCTGCGCCTGCCCGCTTCACGAAAGCCGTCACGAACACGGCGTTCGGGCGGGCATTGGACGACGGTCTCCGCTACGAGTCGGCGCGTCAGCTGACGCTCGCGGAGCAGACGTTCGAGCGGGCCCAGGCGCTCGCGCCCGATCCTGTGGTGCGCAACTGGCCGGAGTTCCTCGAGGCCCGCGTGCTCATCGGCTGCAACTGCCCCGACCAGGCGCACCCGATACTCACGAGGCTTCTCGACAGCGTGCTCGTCGACGACCAGGGCGTGCCGCTCGCTTTCTGGGTGGCCGCGCAGCTCGGCCGCATCCGCGACGTCGACAGCACGGACCACCGTGATC
Organism: uncultured Acidobacteriota bacterium; assembly: GCA_963752045.1. Lineage (GTDB taxonomy): Bacteria > Acidobacteriota > Vicinamibacteria > Vicinamibacterales > SCN-69-37 > DATKDF01. The sequence goes on from CAVVWN010000014.1 coordinate 434,216, forward strand.
GCGGCGCTTGAACGCCTCCTGTCGGCGAACCCCGTGCTGTCGCCAGTCGGCTGGTACCAGGCGCGTGATCTGCTGAGCACCCTGGGTCCGGAAGAGGCGACAGAGACAGGGCCTGCCGTCGCCCGCATGCGCAGCATCGTGGACGCCGCCATCGCCGATGTCGAGCGCGCACTCGACCTTCAACACGCGTGGTCGAACCTCCCGGTGTCCGTCGCCCCACCCACCTCGGAGGAGCCGCTCTGGGTGCCTGCCGCCGATGGCGCCTGGCTCGTAGGCGTTGCGCCGGCGATTGCCGGCCGCTCGCCAGTGGCCGTCGCGGTGCGTGCCGAGACGATCTTCACGGAGATCACGAGCGCCGAGTCCGTGGCCGACGTCAGGTTCACGACGGACCTCACGTCGGGGCAGCCGTTTGGCCCGATGCTCCCGGGCCTGGGCCTGGTCGTGCCGGCGGCAGACCCGGCCGTCCTCCGCACCTGGGCCGTGCAGCGAACCTACTACGTCGTGGCGCTCGTCACGGTCATCGCCCTGGCACTCTTCGGCAGCGTGCTGTTCTGGCGCGACGTGCGGCGCGAGCTTCACCTGGCCGACCTGCGCTCCGAGTTCGTGGCGAGCGTGTCGCACGAGCTGCGCACGCCGCTCACTGCCATTCGCATGTTCGCCGAGACCCTGCAGATGGATCGGCCGCTCGACGATGCCGCGCGCGCGGAGTACCTCAACACGATCGTCACCGAGAGCGAACGCCTCACGCGGCTCGTGACCAACGTGCTCGACTTCGCGAAGATCGAGCGCGGCGAGAAGGTGTACCGGCTGGAATCAGCGTCGCTCCCGTCCATCGTGCAGAATGCCGTTCGGTCCATGGGCTATCCGCTGTCACGCCTCGGATTCGAGCTGCGCACGATCGTGGCCGACGACCTGCCGCCGGTCCGCGTGGACAGAGACGCGATTGAGCAGGCGCTCCTGAACCTCCTGAGCAATGCCGTCAAGTACTCCGGCGAAGCGCGCACGATCGATCTCACCGTCTCGGCACTCAACGGACACGCCGTGATCGCGGTGACCGACCGCGGCCCGGGCATTCCCGCCGAAGAACAGCCTCGCATCTTCGAACGCTTCTACCGGGCGCGGTCCGACGAGGCCAGCAGCGTGACCGGTGCCGGCCTCGGGCTCGCCATCGTCGATCACATCGTCAAGGCGCACGGCGGGCGGGTCGAGGTCACGAGCGCCAGCGGCTCGGGCAGCACGTTTGCCATACACATTCCCGCGGAGGCCGCGTGAGCCGCCTGCTCGTGGTCGAAGACGATCCCGCCATCCTGCGCGGACTGGCCGACAACCTCACGTACGAGGCGCACGAGGTGCTGACCGCGAGCGACGGCGAGACGGCCTATCGGCTGATCCACGAGCGGAAGCCTGATCTCGTGGTGCTGGACCTGATGCTGCCGCGCATGAGCGGCTACGAGCTCTGCCAGAAGGTGCGGGGCGAGGGTCTCTCGACGCCCATCGTGATGCTGACGGCGCGCGGCGAGGAATCCGACCGTATTCTCGGGCTGGATCTCGGCGCCGACGACTACGTCACGAAGCCGTTCTCGGTGCGCGAACTGCTGGCCCGCATCAGGGCGGTGCTCCGCCGCACGCAGCCCGAGAAGCGGCTGCCCGACAGGCTCGTGTTCGACGACGTGGTGGTGGATTTCCGGCGGTTCGAAGCGAGCCGGAACGGCGCGCCAGTCGATTTGACGCGCAAGGAGTACGGCCTGCTGCGCCTCCTCGCCTCACGCGCGGGCGAGGTGGTCAGCCGGAACGAGCTGCTCGACGAGGTCTGGGGCTACGACGCAACGCCGACGACGAGAACCGTGGACAACCACGTGGCATCGCTCCGCTCGAAGCTCGAAGCGTCGCCCGCCGAGCCGCGTCATCTCATCACCGTCTTCGGTGTCGGCTACAAATGGCTCCCGTGACAAAAACAGTGCAACCCGGGCGCGACGACGTGACATCCGGTCGCGGCTTCGCGACTACGCTCGACCGGTCCTCTTTCAGGGAGCGGTAGAAACAATGACCACGATCCGTCTTCGTGTCTTGACCGTCGTCGCACTCGTCGTTGGCCTGGCCGGCATCCCGGTATCGGCACAGTCGCCGCACGAGCTGTTTCAGCAGGCGCTCGCGCGTGAACGTGCGAGTGGCAATTGTCAGCAGGCCATCGCGCTCTACGAACGTGTGGTGCGCGAGGCCACCTCCGATCGCGCGCTCACCGCCCGCGCGCTGGTCCAGATGGCCGGCTGCTACGAGCGCCTCGGACAGGTCGCAGAGGCGCGGGCACGGTACAGGCAAGTCGTCACCGGCTACGGGGATCAGCCGGATGCGTTGGCGACGGCCCGGGCCCGCATGCAGGCGCTCTCGGCGGGCTCGGCGGGCGGCCGGGGCGCCGGCGCCGGCGCGACTTCGGTCTCGAGTCCGTTGCTCGCGCTCACAAAGGCCGCGGAGTTGCCGCTCGAACCCGTGAAGCTCTGGGCCGGCGAGGTGTCACCAGACGGGCGGTATGTGATCACCGGCAACTTGAACGACGAAGGACGCTGGGCGAGTCCGTTCCGGAACCTCTTCGTTCGCGATCTCACGACCGGTGAAGCACGAATCCTCGATGGCAACAGGTTCGGATGGAGCGGCGAGCGGCCTGGCGACCTCGTCAAGACGGACGCGGTTCCTCCAGGCACCGGGCCTCCCGCGAACGGACAGATCATCGTGATTCACAACTTCATCTGGTCGCCGGACAGTCGTCGCGTGCTGTATCTGAAGGGATATGACGACCGCGCGACAGGAACACGGGAGAGCGAGGTCCGCATCATCAACATCGACGGCACGGATGGCCGCGTGGTCGTGCCGCGCAGCGGCCGGGACTGGCCGAGGCTCCTCGCCTGGTCGGCCGACGGCCGCTACGTGGCAGTCTCGAACGAATCCGACGTCTACAGCCTGGGAATCCTGTCGTTGGCGGACGGGTCCATCAGGACGTTGAAGACTGTCACCGAAGACGAGTTCTACTGGTGCCAGCTCACATCGGCCTTTTCGCCCGACGGGAGATTTCTGGCCGTGACCAACGGCACGCGCAACTCGTCGTGCGACGTCGCCCTCGTCGCCACCGACGGCAGCGGTGAACGGCCCCTCATCGAGCACCCGGCCAACGACGAGTTCGTCGCCTGGACTCCGGACGGCACCGGCATTCTTTTCTCAAGCGACCGAAGCGGCACGACCGACCTGTGGCTCGCGCACGTCGTGGACGGACGCGTGGAAGGGCTTCCCCAGCGCGTCCGCACGAACACGGGACGCGTATGGACGAAGGGGTTCACGGCGTCCGGCGACCTGTACTTCCAGACACCCGGGATTCAGCGCATGCCGAACGACACCTGCTGCGACCTCGGCGTGACGGTGAACGACATTTACGTCGCGCCGCTCGACCCGGCTACCGGGGACCTGGCGGGAGAGCCGGCGCCGGTCGCGCCGACCAACCGCGGGCGCAATCACTCGCCGTCGTGGTCGCCGGACGGCCGGTTCCTGATGTACCGGACGCGGGACATGCGCGCGAAGACGTGGACGGGCTTCACGCTGCTCTCGCTCGAGCACCGGCGAGGAACGGAGCATCCGGCCGGACATCACGGTCGGTCTCGCCCAGCGGGAGGGCTGGATCGCGCCCGACAACCAGTCCGTGGTGATCGCCACGATCGGTCGCGAGGCCGGCCTGTATCGAGTGGACGCCGAGTCCGGCGCCGCCTCTCCGCTCGGCGCGCTCCAGGGAGAGGTGACCGTGCTCCGCAATCGCGAGGCTGCCGTGCTCGTGCCACAGGACCGATCGTCCGTCGTCGTGCGGCAATTCGACACCGGGGAGGAACGTACGGTCTACACCGCGCCCGAGGGTTCGCAGGTTCGCGGCGTCGCCGCTTCGGCAGACAGCGCGACCATTTCGTTCCAGCTCGTGGCCGACGGCAGAGCCAGTTTCTGGGTCGTGCCGGCAGCCGGGGGCGACGCCCGCGAAATCGCGACACTGCGCGCGAACTCGCGCAACGGCCAGTTCATGGCGTGGTCGGCCGACGGGCGCTTCATCTACTTCGTCGATCGGCCGGCTGCCAACAACCCCCAGGACGAGCTGTGGCGCGCGACGGTGGCCGACGGCACGCTCGTGAAGCTCCTCGCCGTCGACGGCCCGATCTGGAATCCGGACGTTCATCCGGGCGGACGCTACATCGCGTTCGCGTCGGAGCACTTCGAGCCGCCAACCGAATGGGTGCTGAAGAACTTCCTGCCCGTGGCGCCGCCCGCGCCGGTTCCAGGCGGAGGCCGCTGATGCCCGGACTCAGCCGTTCATCGAGCGTCGCGCGACGGTCTCGTGCTCGTCACCGGCACTGGTCGCGTGCGGTGCTGCTGCCGGCAGGGCCCAGCAACCAACCGCCCCTGCACCGCCGGCCGACGTGCTGCTCAAAGCGGCGCTCGACCAGGCGCGCGCCGAGAACAAGACCGTGTTCGTCGACTTCGGCGCGACCTGGTGCGGACCATGCCGCTCGCTCGATGCGTTCATGGAGGCGCCGGAAAACGCCACGCTCATCGACGAGCACTTCGTGATCCTCAAGCTGACCGAATGGGAACGCGGACCGCACGCCGTCCGGAACAACGCCGGCGCCGCCAAGCTTGCAAATGGATGGGGCTCGACGGGCAGCATCCCGTTTTACGTGACCGTGGACGAGTCCGGCCGGAAGATCGCATCCGGCGGCGGCTACCCGGGAGGCCGGCGCGGGATCGAGGCCTTCATGGCGTTGCTGCGGCGGAGCGCGCCCGGCCTGTCGACCGAGGCCGCCTCGACGCTGGCGGCGTCGCTCGCAAGCCGATCGGACGGTCTAGCCACAATCGAGGGCCGGGTGACCGACGCGCGCGGCGGGCCGGTGGGCAGGGCCACCGTGTCCGTCGTCGGGCGCGCGTTCATCGAGGGCCAGTGGAAACCCGCCGTCTTCGCGCGGACCACGACGGACGAGAGCGGACGGTACTCGCTCGACGTCTCCGCGGGCGAGCATCTCGTGGCCGTCGAGCCCTCGAAGACGGCAACGCCGACCGCAACACTGCCTCCGGTCACCTTCCATCCGTCGAGCGTGACCACGGCAGGCGCGGCCACGGTCGTGCTCGAAGCCGGCGAAGGCAAACTCGGTGTGGACGTCACTCTGGGTGCTTCTGCCCGATCGGCCGTGACGGGATCGGTTGCCGCATCAGGCGGCCAGCCGCTCGCGGGCGCGTCGGTCGTACTGACCAACGTCGACTGGCCCGCCCTGATCGTGAGCGGGACGACCGACGCGTCGGCTGTATTCACGCTGCCGGCGGTGCCCTCACGGCCGCTACACGCTCTGGGTCCATGGTCAGGCTGGAGCCGGAACCGCCCGGTCCGTCGAAGTGGCTTTCCAGGACCTCGATCTCACAGGGGCTGCTTCGCCCGTGCGCGTCGTGACACGACCCGTCGCGTCCGTCAGGGGCCGCGTGAGATTCGACGGCGCCGAACCGCCTGCCGCCGACCGCGACGCCATTCGCGTCACGGCCATCGCGGCGAACCAGCGGCCGGGCCTGCCGACCGTCGTCCCGCAATCGAGGATCGATCCGACTGGCGCCTTCGAGCTCGCGACGCTCTTCGGCGAGCGAGTGATCCGCGTGCAGGACCTGCCATCGGGGTGGATGCTGAAGTCCGTAACGCGTGGCGGCGTGGACATCACGGACGCGCCGTGGGACGCGATGACGGTCGCGGCGAGCGCCGTCGAGGTTACCGTGACCAGCCGCGCCGGCACCATCGCCGGCACGAGACTGAACGACGACGGTGAACCAACACGCGGAGGCGTGGCCGTCGCCTTCGCAACGGATGCCGCGAGGTGGTCGCATCCATCCCGATTCGTCCGGCGCGCCCCGGTTCAGGACGACGGCACGTTCGAGATGAGCCCGCTGCCGGCCGGCGATTACCTGGTCGTGCTCCTCTCCACGCTTCCCCGCAACTGGGACGCACCCGAATCGCTCGAGGCGCTGCGGCCTTCCGCCACGGCCGTCGCGGTCGGCGAGGGCGAACGCAAGCAGCTCTCGCTCCGGGTACTCGAGGGCCGGTAGCTGGAACCAAATGCGGATATCCTCGGGGGTTGGAGGACCCTGCTGCCGTCCCAGGATTCCAGCCCGCCGGTCGTGCCGGTTCACGAGGAACCGATGCATCATCTCGTGCACGACGAAGGCGACCTGCGCGTGCTCGACGTGCAGATCCAGCCCGGCGAGACCACGCTCTATCACACGCACGATGCGGCCATTGCCTACGTGCCGATCGACACGTCGCCCAGTGACAATCAGCCTGTCGGCGGTCAATGGGAAGGCACTCGCGGCACAGACCCGCCGCGATTCTCGGTCGGCACGGTGACGTGGAACCTGCGATACGCGTCGGCTCCGCACACGCATCGCGTCAGGAACGTCGGTGAGAGGCTCTTTCGCCTGATCGCCGTCGTCAACTACGGGACGGGCACCGCGGGAGTCGACGCCTCGCCGATCCTCGGCGAACGTCCCGACGCCGAGTGCCGATGGTTCCGATGGCGGCAAGTCGTGCTGGAGCCGGGGAAGCAGCTCGAGGGCACGAACGGCACCAACAAGGTTGTCGTCGTGCAGACGACCGGAGGGTGCGTGCGGGCAACGGGCGGAACGAGCGCAACGCTCGCCCGGCCCGGCGACTTCATCGTGCTCGACCCGAAGGCCCTATTCCGGCTGGAAGTCGCATCAGCCGAATCGGTGGGCCTCTGCGCCGTCGAAGTCCGCGCTACGACACCCACTCCGACGCCAGCCATCCGATGACGAACGTCGCCGCCTGCGTCTGGCCGTTCACCACCGTCGGCATCACGGATCCGTCGGCAATCCACAGCCGCTCCACACCTCGCACCCTGAGGCGGGCGTCGACGACGGCGTCGGCATCCGAACCCATACGACAGGTCCCGGCCGGGTGGAACATGGTGCCAGACGTTTCTCTGGCGAACGTGCGCAGCGCGTCCCTCGACATGGCGCCGGCGGGCGCAACCAGCGACCCTCGCAGGCGATCGTAGGCACGCGAGGCGGCGATCGTGGCTGCCAGTTCGAGCCCGTCGACCATCGCCTCGAGGTCGGCGGGCTCGGAGAAGTAGTTCGCGCGGATCACCGGCGCGGCGGCGGGATCGGGCGAACGAAGCGTGAGCGACCCCCGGCTTCGGACGCGACTGACGGCGACGGTGAGCGTAATCGACGTATCGGCCGCATCGATCCCGCGTCCGACGTAGAACTGGATGTCTGGAACCTTCAGGCCCGACGGCTGCCCCGAGAACGCGTAGAGGCCCGCCGACACCGACGAACCCGGCAGGCTCGTACGACCGGCCCAGCGCATCGAGACGCGCGGGTGGTCGTGCAGATTCGTACCGACCGACGGCCGGTCCGCGACCACGGCGATGCCATGCCGGCGCAGCTCGTCGGCCGGTCCCACGCCCGAGAGCATGAGGAGCTTCGGCGACTCGATCACGCCGGCCGTGAGGATGACGCCCCGTGATGCTCGGGCCTGGACGGCCGCTCCCTGGCGCACGCACTCGACGCCGACAGCCCGGCCTCCCCGGATGAGGACGCGCTGCACGAGCGTGCTCGGCCAGGCCGTGAGGTTCGGCCGGGCGAGCGCCGGCGCGAGGAAAGCGTCGGCCGCCGACACGCGCCGGCCGTCACGGATGTTCTTCTGGTAGAAGCCCGCGCCGTTCTCTGGCGCGGCGCTGTTGAAATCCCAGTCGGGCCGAGCGGTGAATCCGCGCTCGGCGGCTGCTTCGAGAAACGCGAGATGACCCGCGTGCGGATCGGTCGTGTCCGTAACCGCCATCGGACCGCCGGCACCCAGATAGTCGGACGCGCCCCGCGAGTTGTCTTCGAGCCCGCGGAAGTACGGCAGGAGCGACCTGAAGCTCCACGCGGGCCCGAGATCGCGCGCCCAGTCGTCGAAGCACAGCTGATGGCCGCGCACCCAGGCCATGGCGTGGATCGCGGTGGACCCTCCGTAGGCTTTCCCACGCGGCCACGGCACGGACCGGCCGCCAAGCTCCGGCTGCGGCTCGGTCACGTAGCTCCAGTCGAGCGGGCCGCCGAGAAGCGACGTCCATTGTCCGGGAGCGCCGATGCGCGCGTCCTGCCCCGGCCCGCCGGCTTCGACGATGAGCACGCGCGCGTCGCGCCGCGCGCTCAGGCGCTCGGCCAGCACGCAGCCTGACGGCCCGGCGCCGACGATGATGTAGTCGTACTCCGGCGCCTGTCGGCCGAGGGCCTCCCGCCCGAACGCGACCGTGGCGGCCATGAGTGCAGCAGAGTCTCTCAGGAAACGACGACGAGTGGACACGGGACAGACAGGTTATCGAACCGAGAACTCGACTTCAAAACCGCCGGCCGACGGACGCCTGAGCTCGAGCACCAGTCCGAAGCGGTCGGCCACCTCACGGGCCACGGCAAGGCCGAGGCCCCGGCCGGCCCGGCCGCTCCTGCCCTCGTCACCGCGAAAGCGGCGATTGGCCGTCAGGGCCGCAAACTCATCGTCGGTGACGCCTGGCCCGTCGTCGGTGACGCGAAGCGAGAAGCGACGATCGCGATCGTAGCTCTTGAGCTCCACGGTCACTCGTCCGCCGGGTCGGCTGTGCAGGATGGCGTTGTCGAGCACGTTCGCCATCGCCTGTTCGAGCAGCACCGCGTCGGCATCCCACATGGCCGGGCCCGACGGCAGCGTGGCGGCCACGTCGATGCCGGTCGCGCGCGCAATCGGCGTGCGGCTCTGGACCACGTGTTCGACGAGGCGCGAGACGTCGACCGGCTCGCGCACGGGCTCGCTCGCGCGCAGGCGGGCGACGGCGGCGAGGTTGTTCAAGCGGGCGACGAGACGATGCGTGTCGACGAGCGCCTGCCTCGCGTCGGCGCGCCGCAGGTCCGAGAGCCCGGTGTCGTCGGCGAAGGCGGCGAGGCGGCGCTCGATCTCGGCGAGCGGCACGGCCACGTCTTCCGATGTCTGCCGCGCGTGCCGCCGAAGCGCCTCTTCGCGGTCGCGCACGTCGGTGCTCCGCCGGCGAATGTCCGCGGCTGCCTCGTTGAAGGTGGCGCCGATCGCGCCGATCTCGTCGCGCCCGCCGACGGGCGCCATCGTGGCGTATTGCTCGCGCGCCGAGTCGCGAACGGCGCGCGCCAGCGATCGGACGCGCGCCTCGGTGCGCGCCGAGACCGCGCCGGCCACGAGAAGCGCGCCCAGAAAGAAGCCGGAGAACATCAGCACGGTCGTGCGCGCCGAACCCGGCTCCGGCCGCAGCCGGAAGAGCAGGACGGCGCAGGGACCGGACCAGCCCGTGACCACGCCCAGCTCGACGCCCGTCCCCGTCGTGCTCTCGTACGCCCCGAACGCCATCCCCTGGTCGAGGCCTCGGAGCGACCGGCGCACGCCCTCCGGAAACCGCGGCGCGGCCGAGCTGCCCGCGTCGAAGCTGCCGTCGTATGCGAAGACCTCGAACGGCAGCTCGCGCCGATCGGGCCGTGGCAGGTAGACGTCGGCATCCGGCATGGACCGCTGGGCGGCCGTCGGTCGTCCGACGCGCGGGCCGGCCAGAAACCACACCGGGTCTGCCTGACAGGCGTCACGCACGACCTCGGTGAGCTGCCCCTCGGCCACGCGGACGAGCGCCGCGCGGCGGTCGGCGGCCCGAAGCGCGTTGACGGCAATCGTCATGAGAAGCGCGGCAGGCACCGCGGCAACGAGGCTGGACAGCACGAGCTGGCGGCGCAGGGTCATCTGACGTCAATACGTCCGCGTGTTTTGGGCTGTTGCGACCCGTCGGCACGAGTGTGCGCCACGAACGACCCTCTCATGAGAGAATGCCCGCGAATTTTCCGACTGTACTGCTTATGGGAGGTCTGCCGATGCACCGTTTTGTCACATCTATCTTTGCTCTTGCAGGCGTCGTCGCGCTTGGCGCGTGCGCGAGTCCGGCGCCCTCTGAGCCGGCGGCGCCGGCGCAAAGTCCGGCCGAACGGGGTGCGTACCTCGTCAGCACGATGGGCTGTCATGACTGCCACACGCCCTGGCAGCTCGGGCCAAACGGGCCCGAGCCCGACATGACCCGCGCGCTGTCGGGACACCCGGAAGGCATCGAAATCACCAAGCCGCCCGCGCTCACCGAGCAGTGGAACACGACGGTGGCCGCCACTTTCACGGCATGGACCGGCCCCTGGGGCATGTCGTTCACCGCGAACCTGACGCCGGACCAGAACACGGGCCTCGGCATCTGGACCGAGGAGATGTTCGTGAACGCGATCCGCGAGGGCAAGCACATGGGCACGTCGCGACCGATCCTCCCGCCGATGCCGTGGCAGGTGTACCGCAACCTCACCGACGACGACCTCAAGGCGGTGTTCGCGTACTTGCGGACATTGACGCCGATCAGCAACCACGTGCCGGACCCGCTCACGCCCGAACAGGTCGCGGCGCTGAAGTAACCGGTGTAGGGCGGACTGAACTGCAGTCCGCCCTACGAGTTCAGTCCGCCCTACTGCTCGTGGAGGCGCCAGAGGTACCAGGCCGCCACGGACCGATACGGCCGCCAGGGCTTCGCCAGCCGTTCCATCGTGCGAGGGGCCGGCGGTCCTCGCATCTCGAAGAGCTTCTCGACGCCTTTGACGATGCCCAGATCGCCGATGGGCCAGACGTCGGGGCGTCGCAGGCGGAAGATCAGGAACATCTCGGCCGACCAGCGGCCGAGTCCCTTGACCGACGTGATCCGCTCGATGACCTCCTCGTCGGGATGCCGCCCGATCGTCACGAGGTCGAGCCGGCCGTCCGCGACGCGCTCTGCCAGGTCGCGGAGGTACGTGATCTTCGGGCGGCTGACGCCGGCGCCTCTGAGCGCGGTGGCGTCGAGCGAGAGCACGCGCGCGGGCGTGAGGCCGGCCGCGCCGCCCGCGAGAGCGACCACGCGCCCGTGAATAGTATCGGCCGCGCCCACCGACAACTGCTGCGAGAGGATCACGCGGACGAGCCCGGCGAACGGATCGGTTCGTTCCCGGTCCCCCAGCCGGCACGGCCCGACGCGCGTGATGAGCGCGCCCAGGCGCGCGTCGCGCTCGACGAGGGCCCGACGGGCCTCTTCGACCCCCGCGCGCGACATGCCGTAGCGCGACGCGCTCACCGCAACACCTCGTCGAGCCGCCGCAGGACCCGCTCGCGCCCCACCAGGGCCAGGACCTCGAAGATCCCCGGGCTCACGGCCTGTCCCGTCACGGCCACACGCGTGGCGTGAATCAGCATGCCGGGCTTGATGCCGGCCGAGGCGGACAGCTCGCGCAGCCGCGCCTCGAGTGTCGGCGGATCGAACGGCTCGACCGTCGACAACTCGTCGCGCCAGGCCCTGAGATGCTCCGCGAGATCGGGGGCCGAGAGGTGTTTCGCCACGGCGGCCGGGTCGCGCACGACGGTGTCGGCGGTAAACGGCGCGAGCAGGGCCGGGATGTCGGCGAGCTTCTTCGCCCGAGGCTTCACCAGATCGATGGCCGCGAGCGTGGCCGGATCCAGCGACGAGAGTTGCAGGCGACGCCGAATCTCGTCGGCCGTGAGCCTCATGATGTGCTGCTGGTTGAACCAGCCCAGCTTCTCCACGTTGAACACGGCGTTGCCGCCGCTGATGTCCTCGAGCGCGAAGAGCGCGACGAGCTCGTCGCGCGTGAGCACCTCGCGATCGCCGCCTGGCGACCAGCCGAGAAGCGCGAGGAAATTCACCATCGCCTCTGGCAGGTAGCCCTGCGTCTCGTACTCACCCACCGACGTCGCGCCGTGACGCTTGCTCAGCCGCTTCTTGTCGGGCCCCAGGATGAGCGGCACGTGGGCGAACCGCGGCACGGGCGCGCCGAGCGCCTGATAGAGCAGGATCTGCTTCGGCGTGTTCGAGATGTGATCGTCACCGCGGACCACGTCGGTGATGGCCATGTCGATGTCGTCGGCGACGACCGACAGTTGGTAGGTTGGCGACCCATTCGAGCGGAGGATGACGAAATCCTCGATGCTGGCGTGGTCGACCTCGATGCGGCCGCGGACCAGGTCGTCGAATGCGGTGCGGCCGTCCGGCACGCGGAAGCGCACGGCGCGCGGCATCCCCGACTCGGCGTACCGCTCGAGCTCGTCGGGCGGCAGCGACAGGCACCTGCGGTCGTAGGTCCATCCGCCGCCCGCCCGTTCGGCGGCCTCACGGCGCGCGGCGAGGTCGTCCGGGTTGCAGTAGCAGTAGTACGCATGGCCGCTCGCCACGAGCCGCGCGGCCGCCTCGCGATGACGGTCCAGCCGCTCGCTCTGAAAGTACGGCCCGTGCGGCCCGCCGATGTCCGGCCCCTCGTCCCATTCGAGCCCCAGCCATCTCAGGCTGGACAGGATGCCGGTCACCATCTCGTCCGACGACCGTTCGGCGTCCGTGTCTTCGATGCGGAGCACGAACGTCCCGCCGTGGCGGCGAGCAAAGAGCCAGTTGAAGAGCGCGGTTCGGGCTCCGCCTACGTGCAGGTAGCCGGTCGGTGACGGCGCAAAGCGGACACGGGGCACTGGGGGATTCTAATCGGGGAGGGGTGCGTCAGGGTGCGGCGGGTGCGACGGGGTGCGTCAGGTGCGTCAGGTGCGTCAGGGTGCGGCTGGTGCGTCAGGGTGCGGCGGGTGCGTCAGGGTGCGACGGGTGCGTCAGGGTGCGGCGGGGGGCTTAGATCAAGTGGCGTTCTCGGCCGAAGGCGCGCAGGCGTGTCTCGAGCTCGTCGCGCACGACCCGGAAGCGAGCCGGCGCCTCGTCGGGAGGCGCGGATGCCGGATCCGGAAGCGGCCAGTGCAGCCGCTCGACGCGGCCGGGCACCACGGGGCACACTTCCTCGGCGCAGAGCGTGATGACCACGTCGACCGTCGTCAGGTCCACGTCGGAAACCGACGTGGACCTGTGCGAGGTGATGTCGATGCCGCGTTCGGCCATCGCCGCCACGGCATGGGGGTTGACGCGCGTCGGCGCGCTGCCGGCACTCGAAACCTCCGCGCGGCCGCCGAAGAGCGCCCGCGCCAGGCCCTCGGCCATCTGGCTGCGGGCGGAGTTGGCGACGCAGAGGAAGAGAAGGCGCATGCCAATTCAGCGTATTAGCGAATGGAGTGAGGGAGCGAATGAAGCGAATGGAGCGAATGGAGCGAATGAAGCGAATGAAGCGAATGAAATGAGCGAATGGGCCACTGAGAGTGTGAGCGAGTCGCCCGCCGGCGTCAGGCGAGCACGACAGGCGGATTCACTCCTTCGCCATTCGCTCATTCGCCATTCGCTCATTCGCTTCATTCGCTCATTCGCTGATTTCATTCGCTAATGCACTCAATTCGCTGATTCGCTACATTCTCACCGGTTCGCCCTTATGAAGGCGCTGGCGAACGCGCGGTCCACGATCGGCGCAATCGCGTCGGCATCGAAGCCGGCCTCGGCGAGGAACCCGCGCGCGTCCTCGGCCCGATACTCGCGCACGATCTCGATGTCGATGCCCTCGAAGCCCGCCCGGCTGAGCCGCGAGCGGTAGTCCGCCTCGTCGAGCGCGCCCGCAATGCAGCCCACCCAGAGCTCGACGCTCTTGCGCACGTCGGCCGGGACGGGCCGCCGGCTCACGACATCCGACACGGCAAAGCGCCCGCCAGGCTTGAGCACACGGAACGCTTCGGCCAGCACGCGGTCCTTGTCGGCCGACAGGTTGATGACACAGTTGGAGATGATGACGTCCACCGACGAATCGGGCAGCGGAATCGCCTCGATCTCCCCCTTCAGAAACTCGACGTTCTCGGCACCGGCCTTCCGCTGGTTCTCGCGCGCAAGCGCCAGCATCTCGTCGGTCATGTCGAGACCGTAAGCCTTGCCGGTTGGACCCACACGACGCGCCGAGAGCAGCACGTCGATGCCGCCGCCCGAGCCGAGGTCGAGCACCACCTCGCCGGGCCTGAGCTCGGCAAGCGCCGTGGGATTCCCACACCCGAGCGAGGCCAGGACCGCTTCGCTTGGGAGCACGGCCGTTTCGCCCACGCTGTAGAGGTCCGAACTGATCGGGTCGGCGCAGCCGCAGGCCGGACCGCAGCAGGACCCGGACGCACCCGCGCGGACGTCGCGGGCAATCGCCCCGTATTTCTCTTTCACCGATGTCGTGATGTCAGGCATGAAAACTCCTTTGGCGCTGGGGGGGAGGCGCTAGGCGCTAGGCGCTAGGCGCTAGGCCCCTGGCGCTACATTCGCTTGAGCGAATATAGCCGCCCGTGATATATTCGTCAAGCCGAATATGAATGCCTCCCCCGTGCACACGCTCGAAGGCCTCCTGCGGGCCCTGGCCGACGACACCCGGCTGCGAATTCTCGGCCTCGTCGCGGCCGGCGAGGCGTGCGTGTGCAACATCCATGGCGCCCTCGGCATCCCGCAGCCTACCGCCTCTCGGCATCTGGCCTACCTGCGCCGGGCCGGCCTCGTGGCTTCGCGCAAGGACGGGCTCTGGGTGCACTACCGGCTGGCCGTGCCGAAAGACCCCGCCCTTGCCAACGTGCTGAGGGCGACGATCGACGCGCTCGGCCGGACGCGCAGCGTTTCGACCGATCGCCGCCGGCTGAGCGGACTCACTACCATTCCGCTCCGCGTGCTCGAGAACGCGGCGGCCTGCTGCGTGCCGGTCGCCGACGCCGACTGAAGCGCCTCGTTCACGCCGGCGATGCGTGCTAGAGTCCTACCGCCAGCGTTCCCATCGCACCGTGGACACGACATCACCCGTATCGAAAGCCAGCGCGCCGGCACTCTCCGGAGGAGGCGCGTGTCGAGGTAGGCGAGGTTGCGGCCGGTGACGCCAACTCGCGCGGTGTCACCGCTTCGGCCCGGCGAGCGCGTGGTCGTCGTCGGCGCGGGCCCGGCCGGGCTGACGGCGGCGTATCTCCTCTCGAAAGCCGGCGTTGCGACGACGGTCCTCGAGAGCGACGAGCTGGTGGGCGGCCTGTCACGCACCGCTCGGTACAAGCGGTTCCGGTTCGACATCGGCGGCCACCGCTTCTTCACGAAGATCGCGCCGGTCGAGGATCTGTGGGACGAGATGCTCGGCGACGAGTTCATCTCGGTGCCGCGGCTCTCGCGCATCCACTACCACGGCCGGTTCTTCGATTATCCGCTTCAAGCGCCATGAACGCGCTCGTGGGCCTCGGGCCGTTCAACGCGGCCGCCATCGCCGCAGCTACCTCCGCTGGCACTTCCGGCCGTACCCGGTCGAAGAGAACTTCGAGCAGTGGGTGACCAACCGGTTCGGCAAGCGGCTCTACGAGATCTTCTTCAAGACCTACACCGAGAAGGTGTGGGGCATGCCGTGCACGGAGATCCGGGCCGAGTGGGCCGCCCAGCGCATCCAGGGCCTCTCGCTGGCGAAGGCGATCCTGCACGGCGGCCTCGCTCAACAAGCGCGGCGACGACGATCAAGACGCTCATCCACGAGTTCCAGTATCCGCGGCTCGGACCCGGCCAGATGTGGGAAGCGTGTCGCGACCGAATCGCCGCGATGGGCAACCGCGTGCTGACGAACCATCGCGTGACGGGCATCGAGCTCGCCGGCGGCCGCGCCGTGGCCGTGCGAGCCATGACGCCCGGAGGGCGAACGCCGGTTCGAGGCCGACCACGTCATTTCCACGACCTGCCGGTCCGTTCGCTCGTCCGCGCGCTCGAACCGGCGCCGCCCGCTCATGTGTCGGCCGCGGCCGAAGGGCTGCGCTACCGCGACTTCCTCGTGGTCGCCCTGATCCTCGACCGCGAGGATCTGTTCCCGGACAACTGGATCTACATCCACACGCCGGGCGTGAAGGTCGGCCGCATCCAGAACTTCAACAACTGGAGCCGCGGCCATGGTGCCGGTGCCGGGCAAGACGTGCCTCGGCCTCGAGTACTTCTGCTTCGAGGGCGACGGTCTGTGGACAGTCCGCGGACGCGGATCTGCTGGCTCAGGCCGCCCGTGAGCTGGAGTCGCTGGGCCTTGCGCGCGCGGCCGACGTCGTGGACGGCACCGTCATCCGCATGCCGAAGGCCTACCCCATCTACGACGCGAGCTATCGCGGATCACCTGGACACGGTGCGCGCGTTCATCGATCCGATCGCGCAACCTGCACACCGTGGGCCGCAACGGCATGCACAAGTACAACAACCAGGACCACTCGATGCTGACCGCGATGATGGCCGTCTGGAACATGCAGGGCGCCGCGCACGACATCTGGGCCGTGAACACCGACTACGAGTACCACGAGGAACAGAAGCTCGCGCCGCGCGTCGGCACCTCGCCCGACGACGAAGCGACAAAGGAGGCACCGTGAAGCGCCGGGCGGTCTGGGTTCTGCTGGCTGTCCTCTCGGCCGCCTCGGCGGCGACCGCCTACCTGTACTTCCCGCAGGCGTTCTCGATCCTGTCGCTCGACATCGCGATGGATCGAGAGACCGCGCTCCGGCGCGCCGGCGAGCTGGCGTCCCGCCATGGCCTGGGTCCCGCTGATTATCGGCAGGCCGCGTCGTTCTCGCTCGATCAGGGCACGCAAACCTTCGTCGAGCTCGAGGGCGGCGGCAAGGAGGCCTTCACGAGGATGATGGCCGGGGGGCTCCATGCCGCCTACACCTGGCGCGTGCGCCACTTCCAGCCTGGTGAAACCACCGAGACGCTCTTCCGCTTCCGTCCCGACGGCAGCCCGTACGGCTTCGTCGAACGGCTGCCGGAGGACGACCCCGGCGCGGCGCTCGATGCCGCCGCCGCGCGCGCGCTCGCCGAGACGCGGGCGGCAACCGACTGGGCCGTCGACCTCGGCCCCTTCACGCTCGTCGAGGAAGGCCAGGAGATCCGGCCCGGCGGCCGCGTCGATCACACGTTCACCTACGAACGAGCCGAGCCGACGCTCGGCGAGGGCCGGTACCGCCTGCGCCTGAGCGTGGCCGGCGACCGGCTGACCGAAGTGACCTACTTCGTCCGCGTGCCGGAGGCGTTCACGCGGCGCTATGCCAGCATGCGGTCGGCCAACGACACGATTGGCGCGGCGTCGAGCTTCGGCATGGTGCTGCTCTACGGCATCGGGGGAATCGGCGTGGGGCTCTTCTACATGATGCGCCGGCGCTGGGTCATCTGGCGCCCGGCCGTCATCTGGGGCGTGGCGATCGCCACGCTGCAGACGCTCGCCATCGCCAACGACTGGCCGCTCGCCTGGATGAGCTACGACACGGCGCTCTCGTACCCGGCGTTCATGGCCCAGCAGTTCGTCACGCTCGCGGCCACCTTCGTCGGTCTCTCGGCGCTCTTCTCGCTGTCGTTTGTCGCCGCTGAAACGCTCACGCGGCGGGCGTTTGGAAAGCACCCGCAGCTCTGGCGGCTCTGGAACCGCGAGGCCGGCAGCTCGTCGACCGTGCTGGGCCTCACGGCGGCAGGCTTCCTGCTGGTACCAGTCTTTCTGGCCTACGACGTCCTGCTGTACCTCTTTGCCACGCGCACCCTCGGTTGGTGGTCGCCGGCCGAATCGCTTCTGCACCCGGACGTGCTGGCCTCGTACGTGCCGTGGCTCGGCGCGATTTCCAACTCGCTCCAGGCCGGCTTCTGGGAGGAGTGCATGTTCCGCGCGATTCCGATTGCCGGCGCCGCGCTCATCGGCGATCGCTTCGGCAAGCGCGGCCTCTTCATCGTCGCCGCCTTCGTGGTGCAGGCGGCGATTTTCGGCGCCGGCCACGCGCCCTATCCCGCGCAGCCGGCCTTTGCGCGGCCCGTCGAGCTCATCCTCCCGTCAATCGGGTTCGGTCTCCTCTATCTCTACTTCGGCCTGCTTCCGGCCATCGTCCTCCACTTCGCCTTCGACGTCGTGTGGTTCGCCCTGCCGATTTTCGCCTCCACGGCGCCGGGCGTGTGGGTGCAGCAGTTGATGGTCATCGTCGTCACCCTCGTGCCCCTGTGGGTGGTGTTCTACCGACGGATTCAGGCGGGACGATGGACGTCGCTCGACGTGCACGCGAGAAACGCGGCCTGGACGCCTCCCGCTCCTCCCGACCACGAGGAGGAAACACACGAGCGCCCTGAATACGCGATTGGCGCCAGGGCGCGCGCGGCGTGGATGGGGCTCGGCGGATTGTGCCTGGCCGGCCTTGCTGTCGCCGCAATCGTGTCGACACCGCCGGATGGAATCGACGTGAATCGAGACGAGGCGGCGCGCCTCGCTCGCGAGGCATTCGCCGCGCGCGGCGTCGCGCTCGAGCCGCCGTGGCGCCTGCTGCTGGTGCCGGAAAACGGGATGGGTCTTGGCCACGCGTTCGTGGGCGAGACGGCCGGTGAATCGACACGCCAGGAGCTCGTGGGCCGCTACCTTCCGGCGCCGCGCTGGCGCGCGCGTGTGGCGCGGTTCGAGGGCGACGTGGTGGACCGGGCCGAAGAGTGGCTTGCCTTCGTCGGCTCGGAAGGGAACGTCGGCTTCATCCAGCACGAGCTGCCGGAGGACCGGCCGGGCGCGTCGCTCGACGAGGCTGACGCACGCGCGCTCGCGGTCGGCGCCGTGCGGACCGCGAAGGGCCTCGACGCGGATGCCGGCGACCTCCGGGAAGTGTCGGCGCGGCCCTCGAAGCTCTCCGCCCGTACAGACTGGCTCTTCACGTTCACCGACACGACGGTCGATCCGCTGCCGGACGGCGAGCCGCGGGTGAGCGTCGGAATCGCCGGCGACGAGGTGGCCGCCGTCTCGTCGTTCGTCTACGTGCCCGACGACTGGATGCGCGAGCGCCGCGGCTCGGACACGATCGCGGCGATCGTTCAGGTCGGGGCCGCGGCGCTCTTCGGATCGGTGCTCGTCATCGCGGCCGCGCTCGGCATCCGCGCGTGGAGCCGCGGCAACTACACGCCACGGTTGTTCCTGTCGGCCGCCGCGCTCATGTTTGTCGTCACCGTGGCGAGCACCGCCAACAACTGGCCGACACTCCTCGACTCGCTCTCGACCTCGCAGCCGTTCCAGCTTCAGCTCGTCGCTCTTGTCGCCTCGGGCATCGTGGCGGCCATCCTGCTTGCGGCCGTCGCCGGCCTCGCGCTTGGCTACCTGCCTCGACGCATTCCGGCGCATCGGTTGGCCTCCCGTGACGCCGTACGGCTCGGCATCGCGGCGGGCCTCGTCACGGCAGCCGCGTCGGCGCTGGCCGGATGGCTGCAGACGCCTGCGTGGGCCGAGGCACCGGATGTCGGACCGCTCGGCACGTACATGCCGGCGCTCCAACTGGCACTGGGCCCGGTCGGCGGACTGCTCACACGAAGCGTCATCGTGCTGTCGGTGCTGCTCTTCGTCGACTGGGAAACACATGGCTGGACCACGCGCCGGCTGACGGGCGCCCTCGTGCTCATCGTCTTCGGGTTCCTCGCGGTTGCGGCTCCGGGAGCCGGGGATGCAAGCGGCTGGATCCCGGCCGGTCTCGTCGGTGCGGCAACGCTTGCGGCCGCATACCTGCTGCTCTTGCGCGCCGACCTCACGATGGTGCCGCTCGCGCTCGGCACGACGGTCGTCGTCGGCCTCGTGCGCACGGCCGTGACGCAGCCCTTCCCGGGCGCGCTCCCGGGGGCGGTTGGTGCCGTGGTGGTCGCCGCTCTCGTCAGTTGGTGGATCTTCGCGGCGCTCCGCCGCCGCGCGTGAGCTGAACCGGTTTGCCTTTATTTATATTCGGATGTAATATATATCGGTGCCCGGGACCTTCCTCGCTGAATTCGAGCTTTACGTGATGCTGGCCGTCGCGCGGCTGGGCGAAGACGCCTACGGCGCGTCGATCCGGCGCGAAATCGAGGGCCGCACCGGCAGGCCCGTGTCGGTCGGCGCGCTCTACGCGACGCTTGGACGGCTTGGCGACAAGGGCTTGCTCCGCTTCAGGATCTCGGCACCCGAGCCGATGCGCGGCGGCCGCTCCCGCAAGCACTGCGCGCTCTCGCCGGCCGGAAAGGCCGCGCTCGAGCACTCGACCGAGATGCTCACGCGGATGATGGACGGCGTCGCCGTTGCCGGGAGGCAGTCGCGATGAATCCGCAGTGGGGAGAGCCCCGCGTTCCTCGTCTGGCGCGCGCGCTCGTCGCGGTCGTGACGCCGGATGACGACCGCGCGTTCGTGCTCGCGGACCTCGGTGAGGAATACGCCCGCCTGCGCGCGGAGGCCGGCCCCTGGGCCGCGCGCGGCTGGTACTGGCGACAGGCCGTCGCGGCCGTGCGCCCCGGCCTTGGCCGCCGGTTCGCGCGCCGGACCACCGTGGTCGACCGCGTCGCGACTGACCGGCGCGCTCACTGGCCGGCAAGCCTCGGCGGAGATTTGAAGTACGCCGCCCGTCGCCTCCGTCAGGCTCCGCTCGTGGCCGTGGTCACCGTCGCCTCGCTCGGTCTGGGCATCGGCGCAACCACCACGGTGTTCTCCGTTGCGAACAGCCTGCTTCTTCGGACATCGTCGGCCATCACCGATCCCGACGGCGTCCTGTCCATCTATACGGTGGCGCAGTCCGATCCCGTCTTCGGTCAGACATCGTTCCCGGATTTCGTCACGCTCGACTCCGACGTTCAGTCGCTCGATACGGTTGCCGCCCTGCGCATCGGCGCCGTGCAGTACGGCGAAGGCGATGCGGCACGGCCCGTGATGGTGGAGATCGTCACGGCGGATTTCTTCGACGTGCTCGGCGCAAGACCGGCGCTCGGGCGCGTGTTCGCGCTGGAGGAAGCCCGACCTGGACAGGCCGAACGGGTGACCGTCGTGAGCCACGAGTTCTGGCAGCGCACGCTCGGCGGCCGGCCGAACGTGCTTGGCGAGCAGATACGGCTCGACGGCAAGCTATTCACGATCGTCGGCGTGGGTCCTGAGGGCCTCAAGAGCCGGATGGTCGAGATGAGCATCGCGGCCTGGGTGCCGGCCGGGCTGCCGGGCGGTTTCTATCACGCGACCGACGGCGAAATCCGGGATCGTGCGGACCGCGAGTACGCCGTGCTGGCGCGGGCCGCGCCTGGCTACTCCGTCGAGCAGGTGGAAGCCGAGCTCGGGCTCCTTGCCGATCGCCTGCACGACGAGTACGGCGATGCGTGGGAGGATGCGCGCTCCCAGCCGCTCGCGTTTCGCGTCGTCGGCGCCAATCCCGGAGTGCTGCCGCCGGAATTCCGGTTTGCGTTCGGAGCCGCCGCGGCGGTCGCCTTGGCGGGCGCCTGCCTCATCCTCTTGATCGCGTGCGCGAACGTCGCGGGCCTGCTCCTGGCCCAGGGGCACGAGCGCCGCCAGGAAATCGCCGTGCGGGCCGCGCTCGGCGCCGGCCGGCGGCGTCTCATCCGCATGCTCTTCGTCGAAAGCGCCCTGGTCGCGCTGGCCAGTTGCGGCATCGGCGTGCTGGCCGCGCGCGCCATTCTCGCGTCGATGGGGTCGGTTGCGCTGCCCATCGCCGTTCCGCTCGAGTTCGACTTCGGCCTCGACCTCCGCGTACTCCTCTTCGCGCTCGCCGTGTCAGCGGCAGCCTGCTTCGCCTTCGGCCTGCTGCCGGCGCTCTCGGGATCCCGAGCCGATCTGGTTCCGGCGCTCAAGGCCGGCCACGACGCGCCGGGCGGTGGCTCGTTCCGCTTGCGCCGCCTGCTCGTGG
This sequence comes from uncultured Acidobacteriota bacterium, assembly GCA_963752045.1. Classification (GTDB taxonomy): domain Bacteria; phylum Acidobacteriota; class Vicinamibacteria; order Vicinamibacterales; family SCN-69-37; genus DATKDF01. The sequence continues at coordinate 455,877 of CAVVWN010000014.1, forward strand.
TCGCGCAGGTTGCCGCATCGCTCGTGCTCCTGGTTGGCGCCGGCCTGGTCCTGCGCTCGACGACGGCCGTCCTCGACGCGGACCTCGGCTTCGAACCCGACCGGATTGCCGTGGTCTCGAAGGATCTCTCGTTCCAGGAGTACTCCGCGCCCGATGCCATGGTCGTGTTCAGGGAGGTCGCGGCGAGGATTGCCGCCAGTCCAGACGTGGAAGAGGTGGCGCTCTCGACGGCCGTCGAACGCGTCTTCGATGATTTGATGCTGGCCGAAGTGCGGCCCGATGGCTACGAGGCCGACGACGACGCCCCAATCCAGGTCCGCATGAACGCGATCGACCCCTCCTATTTCTCGATGCTCCACATGACGCTCGCCTCCGGCAGACCGCTGACCGACGAGGACCGCCCTGGCGCCGAGCGCGTCGCACTGGTCAACCAGGCGTTCGTGGCGCGTTACTGGCCGGGGCAGCCGGCCGAGGGCCGTACGATTGGTCTCAGGAGCCTGCAACTCTCCGGCACGACGGTCCGCGGCTTGAACGACCAGTTGATGGTCGTGGGCGTGGTGCGCGACCCGGCCGAAATCCCTTCGAAGGAGAGCTGGAGCGAGCTGGGCGCGTCGACCGTCGTCGGCGTGAACGCGAAGATCTGGGTGCCACTGGCGCAACACCCGTCGACCGGGGTCGTGATTCACGCGAAGGCGCGAGCGACCGCGGCGGCCATCGTGCCCGTCCTCAGACGTGAGGCCGGCACCGACGATGTGTCGCTCATCGCCGCACAACCGCTCGAGCAGCTGATCTCGTTCCCGATGGTGGCGCAGGCTGCGGTCGGGCGCGCCATGCAATGGGGCGGCGCGTTTGCGCTCGTCCTCTCGTTCCTGGGTATCTACGGCATCGTCTCGTTTGCCGTCACCGAGCGGTCGCGGGAGATGGCCATCCGCAAGGCCATCGGCGCCAGGCCGGATCAGGTGATCCGGAGCGTGATGCGTCATGGGTTCACGCTGGCCGTCTGGGGAGTGGCGGCGGGACTCGTCATCACCGTCCCGCTCGCCTTCCTGATCCAGACCGAGCTGCCCGCCATCTACCCGCTCGATCCGGTGGCGTTCGGGGGCGGCGTCGGCGTGATTCTCGCCGCCGCGTTCCTCGCGAGCGGCATCCCCGCGCGCCGGCTCGCCGGCCTCGACCCGATGGCGGTCCTCAGGGACGAATGAACCCGCTGTCCGCGGCCAGCGGGCGCGGGCTCACAGCGATCCGGACGTCTTTTCGATCGTAGAGCACGAGCTCCTCGCCGCGTTCGGCAATCAGCTGGTCGAAGTGCTCGACGATCCGGTCCCGGCGTGCCAGAAGACCTTCCAGCTCGGCACCGTCGAGCACGCCTGTCATGACCTTCTTCAGCGTCTCGAGGGTGAGGTCCATGAGTCCCTGATAGACCTGCCGGTCCAGGCGCACGCCGAGGTTCTCGGGAGCCCGCAGCGTCTTCTGCGGCCGGAACGCGCGCGTGAAGTCGATCAGATGCAGCCGCCAGGCGCTCGTGATCAGGAAGTTCCCGAGATTCGGATCGGTGTTGTAGATGAGCTCGGTGAAGACCCTGGCCGTCGACATCTCGCCAGCCCAGCTCGAGACGTCGGGGGGTGTGATCTGCTTCTCGTACCGCTCCCGCTCCATCATCTGCACGTCATCGACCCACCAGGTCACCGCAGCTGGCTTTCTGCTGACGGTGCGTTCGACGGATACCGGCACCATGTTCATGTGGAGCAGCCGGTCGAGGCGGTATCCGGCGATGTTGAACTTGTAGCTGTCGCGGAAGTTGATTTCCGCTGGTTGCCCGCGCAGCCGAGTGACGCCTCTGTTGAACACGTCGACGTCCTGAATGTGCGCGTCGTGCCTCGAGCGGCCATCGTCGAGGGTCGCGCGCCTGCTGTTGGTGACGCCCACGCCGATGTCCTCCACCTTCACGATCTCCGCGGTGCTGAGGAAGGCTTCTTTCTCGACGTCGGTCCAGGCGGTGAACGGGCGGTCCTGAACGTCGTGGTCCGGTGCCGCGCCTGGCGTCGTGCTGCTGAGGGCCACGAGCAGAGCGCAGCAGGCAGCGGCGAAGACCAGGTGACCACTGCGAATTCTCGTTCCTGCGTCGTTGGTCATGGCAACAGCCTCCTGATGTCGGCAGCGGTCAGTGGTGGCCGCCATTCGAGTCTACGGCGTCACAGCCGTCCGGGCCACTTCCGCCGGCCATCGAACACGGCGATGATCTCGAGGCAGCCGGCGCGGAGACGGTAGACCACGAGATACGGCGTGCCAGGCACGACAAGCTCGCGCGTTCCGCCGATGCGGCCCGGCCGGCCGAGGCCAGGGTAATCAGCCAGCAGGGAGACCGCAGCCAGGATCGCCGCGGCCACGTCCTGCGCCGCCTGCGGCCGCTCTCGTGCGATGTACGCGCGCAGATGCCGCAGGTGTCGAACGGCCCGGATTGACCAGACGGTCGTCACGACCGGGGCGCTTTGCGCTCGCGGCGCTGGCCCCAGGACCTCAGCCAATCGGCGACGGCCTCGTGGCTCACGACGCGACCGCGATCGAGATCCCCCAGACCGGCCTCAATCTCGTCGAGCTGCCAGCTCTCGGCCTCGACGTATGCGGTGATGGCTTCGGCGGCCAGGAACGACTTCGACCGCCGCGCCCGCTTGGCCAGCGCGTCGAGCCGCTTGCGGGTTTCCTCGTCAATTCGAAGGGAGAGTGTCGTGCTCATGGCATGTGTGTCAGGTTGTGTACAACATAACACGTTTCCCGACTGGCTTCGCCTCCGGGCCCATGGAGTCCGGCGCCGTCGCGGCCGTAGCGGGCGCGGACTCACAGCTCGAGCGTCGTGCCGAGGCCCTTCGTCCGTGCCCGGCGGTACACCTCGGGCGCGACCGCCATGTCGTCGAGCGCCAGACCCAGGTTCATGGCCAGGGTGCGGTCGCCCGGCAGCGTGCGACCGGTCCTGAGTCCCGCCACGAGCTCGCCGAGATCCGAATGCGGATCCGGCGTCTGCTGAAAGTACCCCACGCTCCTGTAATAGTGGAACTGCGCGTGGTCGTCCGTGCTGATGTGATCCATCTCTGCCATTGCCGCCGGCCGCCAGTACGAATCGAAGTCCACGGCCGATCCGAAGCCACCCAGTTTGAGCCAGCCCGCGTCGATCGTGGGCGAGGGTTTCTTCAGGATTGGACCGGCAGTGACGACGATGTCGCTGTCGATCACGGCATCGCGCGGCTGATCGACGGGAGTCACGTCGACACCGAGTTTGGCAGACATCTCTTCCGCGTACCGCTCCCGCACCGCTGGAACGATGTCGTAGGCCAAAACGCGGCGAATTGGAAAGACCGCGGCGAAAGCTTCGAGGTGGGTGCGGCCCTGCACGCCACAGCCAAGGATGCCGACGACCTCGCTCTCGGGCCGCGCGAGGTACTGGCTGACAGCGCGCTTGCTGCGCCTGTCCGGTACGCCGTGATCCACGTGCAGTCCATCACGCAGTACGGCAGTCCGGTCTCGGCATCGTTCAGCACGATGAGGCCGCTGATGTACGGCAGGCCGCGCGCGACGTTCTCCGGAAAGCCGCTGACCCACTTGATGCCCGCGGCCTCGAGCGCCGGGATGTACGCCGGCATCGCATGGATGAAGGCGTCCGGGCGGGGGTGAATGCCGGGCTTGGGCGGCATCTCGACGCGCCCGGCGCCTTTCTCACGAAAGGCCGTCTCGAGCAGGCCGATGATCGCCGGCATGTCGAGCGCCACAGCCTCGACGTCGGCGCGCGAGAGGTACAGGAGGGGGTTTGACATGGCGCTGGGCGCTGGGCGCTAGGCTCTAGGGCTTGTGGTCTATCCGCGTGCCGAGCGCGGTGAGAAACTGCGCGATCCATGCCGGATGCGCCGGCCAGGCGGGCGCCGTGACGAAGGTTCCGTCCGTGACCGCGGCATCGATCTTGATGTCGGCGTAGGTTGCGCCAGCCAGTTCCACCTCGGGAGCGCAGGCCGGATACGCGCTGATGCGCTTTCCCTTGATGACTCCTGCCGCCGCCAGCAGTTGCGCGCCGTGGCAGATCGCGGCAATGGGCTTGCCGGCGTCGGCGAAGTGCTTCACCACCTCGAGGACACGGGGGTTGAGGCGCAGGTACTCGGGCGCGCGTCCGCCCGGTACGACGAGCGCGTCATAGTCCGACTCGCGGACGTCATCGAACGTGGCGTTGAGCGCAAAGTCGTGACCGCGTTTCTCAGAGTACGTCTGGTCGCCCTCGAAATCATGCACCGCCGTTCGAACCGACTGGCCGGCGGCCTTGCCCGGACACACCGCGTGCACGGTGTGGCCCACGGCCTGAAGGGCCTGAAACGGCACCATCACCTCGTAGTCTTCGACGTAGTCGCCGACCAGCATCAGGATCTTCCTTCCCATCGCCACTCCTCCCGCACACAGGTTCGCACCTACGGCATCAGGATACCGCGATCGCTTCAACCCGAGCTCAGCGGACGTGTCGGACGCTCACGGCGAGCTGCCCGTTGACGATGGTCGTGTCGTAGTCGGGCAACGCCCTCACGTAGGCGTAGTAGTCGGCACCCTGACCTCCCCGTCGTCCGCGACCGCCGCTGCCCGAGACGTTGTGTGCGGTCAGCACCCCATTGGGCGTCAGCCTGGGCAGGACCGCCTTCGCGTAGTTCACGTACCAGTCCTTGTCGGCGTCGATGAACACGAAGTCGAACGGCCCCTCGAGCGCGGGCACGAGCTCGTGCGCGTCACCGAGTCGGGCGTCGATGAACGCCGCGACGCCGGCCTCCTCGAAGTTACTCAGCGCTTCCCGGTGCCGGCGCTCGTCGATGTCGATCGTGATGAGCTTCCCGCCGGTCTTCGAGAGCGCCCACGCAATCCAGATGCCCGAGTGGCCGGTAGACGTCCCAATCTCGAGCGCGCGCGTGAGCTGATGCTTCACGATGAGATCGTGGACCGCGCGGCCGTCGGCATCGGGCACGTTCAGGTCCTGCCACGTGCCACGCCGACTGGCGAGAAACGTCGTGACCCGCAGGTCGAGCGCCGTCTGAGCTTCGGCGGACAGTTGCGCGATTCGAGCTTCGACCGAGCTGACGCTCACGGTCATCGGGCCGACGGCCAGACCGAAGAGCAGGATCGCGATGAGGGTTCTGGACATCACGCACCTCCACGCAGGGGGACTCTTGTTGTTACGAGCCCGTGGAAGCAGCTGCTTACGGCCGATCCCCTCCAGGGCGGGCAGCACCGGCGCGGACGGAAGCTCGAGCTGGCCGTCGATGCTCACAGTCCCGGCCATCGTCGAAGAACTGTCCTCGAAGAGAATCTCGGCCGCCACCGATTCGTTGTTCTGCGTGAAACGGTCGTTGTGGGCGAAGACGGCGCCGACAGCGAGCACGTCCGGATCACAGAAGAGGCCGCTCGGCGCTGCGAACGGTCTCGGCGCCCTGAGGAAGTGACACGACGCCCTCGCGAGATGTCCCGTGGAACCGTCCTCGGGCCCCGACTCGCCGCGGCGCGCGGAGGCCGGAAGGCATGCGTCTTGCAGTGATGCAATCAGGAATCGGAGGCTCACGACACCTGCCGTGAGCAGGGAGCGTGCGCAATGGTCGCGTCGAGATTCGTTCTCGCAGCCGGCCTCGGCCTGGCAATGGCGTGCGGAAGCACGCCGGTGTCGCCCTCGAAGATCGATCCAGTCCTGAGCTCACGAACGGAGACCGCGGGCATCGTCTTCCGGTTCACGCCCGGCGACGCGGTGGACGCGGACTGGCAGCAACGATTTCACGATCACATCTCGGCCGAGTTCGGCATCAACCTGCCGACGAAGCTGACCGTCAACAAGTATCGCGATCGATTGCAGCTTCGAGAGGTCACCGGGCGCGACACGAACGGATTCGCAGAGCCGGCCGTCTACGCCGTGCACACGATCTTCCCCCACGATGGCCACGAGGCCATCCACGTCTACTCGGCGCTCGTCGGGAGGCCGAGCGATTTCTTCAACGAGGGCCTGGCTGTGGCCCTGGACTCCGATCCGGCCGGCGCCGTGCTGGCGCCAAGGTGGAACGGGACGCATGTCTACGAGCACACGCAACTGCTGATTCGGACGAATCGGCGAAGGCCGCTCGCCACGATCCTCACGACCGACGACTTCCGGAACGCGAGTGAATGGGTGGCCTACGGCGAAGCGGGTTCGTTCGTGCTGTTCCTGATCGAGCAGCACGGTCTGGGTCCCATGCTGACCTTTGTCGGCCGCGGCTCGCGCGACGATGCCTCGGCCCGCATCGAGACGAACTTCAGAGCGATCTGGGGCATGACGCTCGCGCAGGCCGAAACGAACTGGCTCGAGCACGTCAGGACGTGGGTGCCGCGGGAATAACGGAGGGGCGCGTGGATAGCGCCCCTCCCTTGGGATCTGCTGCGTGCCGAGCCGCGCGGGCGCGGCCTTGAAGCCAGGGGACGGGTCTTGCTCCCGCAAGCGAGACCCGTCCCTCTGTGGTGCAGCCTTGGCTTAGCAGCGGCTGATGAGGTTCTCGCGCTCGAAGATCAGCTCCTTCGGCATGTGCTCGGCCAGTTGCAGGAAGAGCTCCTGGTGCTGCAGTGTCTGCAGCCGCCACGTGGCGCGGTCCACGTTCATGACGTCGTCCCACCGCTCACGCGGGAAGTCCATGCCCGTCCAGTCGATGTCTTCGTAGCGCGGCACCCAGCCGATCGGCGATTCCTTCGAGCGGGCCAGGCCTTCGACGCGCTCGACGATCCAGCGGAGGATGCGCATGTTCTCGCGATAGCCCGGCCAGATGAACGCGCCCGTCGCGTCCTTGCGGAACCAGTTCACGTGGAAGATCCGCGGCACTTCGGTGAAGCGCTTGCCCATCTTCAGCCAGTGGCGGAAGTAGTCGCCCATGTTGTAGCCGCAGAAGGGCAGCATGGCCATCGGGTCGCGCCGCACCTTGCCGACGTCGCCGGCCGCCGCGGCCGTCGTCTCCGACCCGACGGTCGCGCCGAGATAGACGCCGTGATTCCAGTTGAAGGCCTGGTAGACGAGCGGAATCGCGGTTTCGCGCCGGCCGCCGAAGATGAAGGCACTGATGGGCACGCCGGCCGGGTCTTCATACGCCGGGTCGATGTTGGGATTCTGCGATGCCGGTGCGGTGAAACGCGCGTTGGGATGCGAGGCCTTCCGGCCGCAGCCCGGCGTCCAGTCCTTGCCCGTCCAGTCGATGAGATGTGCCGGCTCCTGTTCGGTCATCCCCTCCCACCACACGTCGCCGTCGTCGGTGAGCCCGACGTTGGTGAAGATCGTGTTGGCACGGATTGATTCCATCGCGCACGGATTGGTCGCCACCGAGGTGCCCGGCGCCACGCCGAAGTACCCCGCCTCGGGATTGATGGCACGCGGCACGCCGTTCTCGTCGGCCTTGATCCAGGCGATGTCGTCGCCCACCGTCGAGACCTTCCACCCCTTCATCGCATCGGGCGGAATCAGCATGGAGAAGTTCGTCTTGCCGCACGCGCTCGGGAAGGCCGCCGCGACGTAGGTCTTCTTCCCCGACGGCGCCTCGACGCCCATGATGAGCATGTGCTCGGCCATCCAGTTTTCGTCGCGCGCCATGGTGGACGCGATCCGCAGCGCGAAGCACTTCTTGCCGAGGAGCGCATTGCCGCCGTAGCCACTGCCGTAGGACCAGATCTCACGCGTCTCCGGGAAATGGGTGATGTACTTCGTGGTGCTGCACGGCCACGGCACGTCCTTCTCGCCCTTCGCGAGCGGCTTGCCGACCGAGTGCATGCACGGCACGAACTCGCCGTCGCCCAGCACGTCGAGCACTTTCGACCCCATGCGCGTCATGATGCCCATGTTCACGACGACGTAGGGCGAGTCGGTGAGCTGCACGCCGATGTGCGAGATGGGCGAGCCGAGCGGCCCCATGCTGAACGGGATCACGTACATCGTCCGACCGCGCATGCAGCCGTCGAAGAGCCCGCGCAGAATCTTCTTCATCTCGACCGGGTCCATCCAGTTGTTGGTCGGGCCCGCGTCGTCCTTGTTGCGGCAGCAGATGTACGTCCGATCCTCCACGCGCGCTACGTCCGACGGGTCGGACCGGCAGAGATAGCTGTTCGGGCGCTTCGCCTCGTTCAGCCGAATCATCGTGCCGGCGGCCACCATCTCGGCGCACAGGCGGTCGTGTTCCTCGACCGAGCCGTCGGCCCAGTGCACAGCGTCCGGTTTGCAGAGCTGGACCATTTCATCCACCCAGTCGGTCAGCTTCGCGTTCATCGTTCTTGGTTTTACTGCAGTTGCCATTGCAATCCCTCCGTGGCCGAACGGGCCCGGAATTCTGCTTGCACGATCGCGGCCAGCCGACGGTGCCGTCCGGTCGCGGCCAGCCGCCAGAACGGGGTCGGCGGGCCCGGAAAACAGGCCTCCTCGGTGCGAAGATTTCGCACCGGCGCCCACCCCTCCGGGCCCCTTCCCGGGTCGCCGAGTGGCCGTCGGGGGGAGGGGGCAGGCCCTACAATATCGCCGGAACCAGGGCCAACCGCCCTACCCGACCTGTCTGAGAGTACAAGATGTTCTGGACCATGCCGTCAACGAGATTCTTGACCGCGCTCGCCGCCGTCTGCGTCGTCGCCACCACGCTGTTCACGGGACAGCGCATCGCGGCACAGACGCCGGCCGGCACGCCGAGCTACCCCCGCACCGTCGGCTACATCCCGATGCGAGACGGCGTTCGGCTGGCCTACACGGTGTACCTGCCGGCCGAGACGGGCAGGTTCCCGACGGTGCTGCAGTACGAGCCGTACGTGGGCGCCGGCAACGGCCCGAACAACCGGTGGCTCGAGAACGGTTACGCGGTCGCCTATGCCAACGTGCGGGGAAGCGGCTGCTCTCAGGGCGTCCTGGATCTGCTCGGCCCCGAGGAGGGACCGGACGGCGCCGCGATCGTCTCGTGGATTGGCGCCCAGCCGTGGAGCACCGGGAGCGTCGGCATGATCGGGGCTTCCTACCCCGGCCATACCCAGATTCTCGTGGCGGCCGAGCATCCGCCGGCGCTCAAGGCGATCGCGCCCTCGGCAATCACCGCGAGTCTCTACGACGAAGCCTTCTACCCTGGTGGCATCCCGAACGTGACCTTCGTTTCGCGCTGGGCGCTGCTCCTGCAACCGCGGGCCGAGGGTAACGGCCTTCGGGCGCGGATCGGCTGGGGCGATACGGAATGCCAGACCAACGCGGCGCAGCACCCGCCTTCCACGCTCGTGCCCATGACGCAGTCTCGACCGCTGTTCGATGACTGGTGGGAGCAACGTTCGCTCGAAACGCATGTGGACCGCGTGCGCGTGCCGACCTACGTCTCCGGAAGCTGGCAGGACCACCAGACGACGGTGAGCGGCGGCGTCACGATCTACAACCGCCTGCGCGACGTCCCGAAGCGGATGTCGCTCTCGCCCGGCGGCCACGGCGCCGCGTACGGCCAGCCCGCCTTCCAGGACGACGTCGTCCGCTGGATGGATCGATGGGTGAAGGGCGTCCCGAACGGCATCGAGAACGAACCGCCGGTCACGGTCTACTGGGAACTCGGCGGCCGCGGCGGTCGAGCGCCGAGCTGGACGAGCCAGTACCCGGCGTGGCCGCCGCCAGCGGTCCGGCCGCGCACGTGGTACCTGACCGGCGACGGAAGTCTTTCCGAGACGGCCCCGGTCGAGGACCGAGGCGACGCCGCGCAACCGAGGAGCTACACCTTCCCGTCCGGAACCGAGCTCGTGGGCTCGAACGCGCAGTTCGCCCTCCAGCCCGAACCGACCGGCTCGCTCATGTGGACGTCCGCCGCGCTCTCGAACGACATCACGGTGCTCGGCTCGGTCGAGGCAACGCTCTTCCTTTCGTCGGAGAACGTCGACACGGATCTGTTCGTCGCGCTTCATGACGTCTATCCGAACGGAGACGTCCAGTACCTGCAGCGGGGGTTCCTTCGCGCCTCGATGCGACGAGTCGACGAGGCCAGATCGAGGCCCGATCGCCTGTGGCATCCGTTCGATCGGAAGGAGCTTCTCACGCCTGGCCAGGTCTACGAGATGCGCCTGACGCTGCCCGAGCTTGGCGCGGTACTTCGCGCCGGGCACAAGCTTCAGCTCGCGCTTCTCGCGCCCTCGCCCATTCCTCAGCCGGACTGGGGCCTGCTGCCGCTCGCCTTGTCCGGACGCAACACGGTGCACTCGTCGACGACCTACCCGTCGAAGATCCAGGTGCCCGTGATTCCGGGAGCCGGAGCGCAGGGACCTGAGCCGGCCTGCGGCTCGATGGCGTATCTGCCCTGCCGGCCGGTGACTCAGCGCTGACCGGACCGGAAGGTCCCGCTACAGAGAACTGCAAACCGCTATGGCGATATTGACGCCTGGACTTGACCTGTCTATTAGTAGAGGGTGCATCCTTGGTTCAGGCGATGTTGAGCGTCTCGAAACTGGCCCGCGCCTGCGGCCTGAGCCGGACCGCGGTCCTCTACTACGAGTCGATCGGCCTGCTGCGGCCGTCGGCCCGGTCGGCCGCGGGCTACCGGCTCTATGGCGACGCGGAGCTCCGGCGGCTGCGCGCGATCTGCAGCTATCGGCGCGCCGGGCTCCGCATTCGAGACATCCGCGAGTTGCTCGAACAGAAGTCGAGGCGCGGAGCCTCGGGCGTGCTGTATCGGCGCCTCGAGGAGATCTCGAAGGAGATGGAGACGCTTCACGAGCATCAGGGCGCAATCCTGCAGCTCCTGGCTGCAGCCGGACACATGGGAGGGAAACGAACGATGACGAAAGAGAAATGGACCGAGATCATGCGGGGCGCGGGGTTCAGTGACGATGACATGCACCGCTGGCACGCGGTGTTCGAACGGACCGCGCCATCCGATCACGAACTGTTCCTGGAGTTTCTGCACATTCCACCGGCCGAGATTGTGAAGATTCGCCGCTGGAGCCGAGACGCGTCCGGAAGCTGACATGGCGTCGGCGCGCCCGCAAGTTACGTCGATCCATACTGCGCGCCTGCCTGCCCGACGGACGTCACGATCACGGGACCGACTTCTCGAGCGAGTCGGCGATTCGAATCTTGATGAACGCCTGCCTCGTGACACCGAGCCGCCGAGCCTCCTGATCGATCTCGCGCAGGAGGTCCACGGGAAAGTCCACGTTCACCCGCTGGACTGCTCTGCCCGGGCGGGCCGCCTTGCCGTGGTCCATGTGGGCCGATAGATCGACAGCGGCGTCGTGCATCGCGTCGAGCGCGGTGGCCGAGAGTGCCCTAGTCCTGGAGGTACGCTTCTTGTTCTTCATGGCGTGCTCGCCTGACGGAGATTATGCGAATCCGATCGCCCCTCACGGTGATGAACGCTGACCACACCTGGTCACCGATTCGTCCGATGACCTGGATTCGAGGCTCGTCGAGCGAGCGCGCGGGGATCTCGAGGCGGTCAGCGTCGGACCACAGCGCCTGCGCACCGACGAAGTCGATGCCGTGTTTCGCGAGATTGGCCGCCGACTTCGCCGCGTCGAACTCGAAGACCATTGTGGTATAGAAAATATATCACAAGAGCTCCAGGCCGCCCGCCGGTCTTTGCCGAAGGTGGCCCGAGGCCTTCGCCTTCGCGGATGCGGGATACGGGTGCTCCCGATCCGTTCGCGCCATTCAGGAGTTGGCCGGTCACCGCGATCTCTCGATGACGCAGCGCTACATGCTCGTGAGTCCGGCGGCGATCGAGAGTGCGATCCGGCTGCTCGACCGGCCCGCAGCCGCACACAGTCGTGGAGAAATAATGGAGACGGGCGGGTCGGCGATCCGAAAACGCTGTGGTTTCAAGCACTTAACTGGCGGTGAGGCAGGGATTCGAACCCTGGGTAGAGGTTTAAGCCCCTACAACGGTTTAGCAAACCGCCGCTTTCGGCCACTCAGCCACCTCACCGCGCGTGGATTCCCGGAAGGGGTCTTAAGTTCCGCAGGACTCCTTCAACGGGACATTATAGCGGTCGGGCACGCCGCGGGTCTTCTGCAGTTCAATCTCCATCGCCGCACGGTCCGAAATGCAGGACAGAAGACGGCGCTAAACCTCCTTGAGCCGACCTGCCGCGTACTTGTGTAACAGGCTGGAGATCAGCGTCTGATACGGCAACCCCTCCTCGAGCGCTCGCTTCTGAATTGCTTCCAGGTCCTTGCTCGACAACCGGATGTTCAGCCGCCGGTCCTTGCGGAACGTGGCCTTCGCGTAGCGGGAGTACTGCGCGCGCGCGCGCTTGCCACCCTTGGCAGGCTTCCATTCGCCGCGCTCGACGGAGTCGAGCAGCGCTTTCTCTTCGGCGTCAATCTTCATGGTCGGACTCCTCACCGAGGTACTCCTTCGTAGCCTTACGACTCGGAATGATCGTCTTCAGGAAGACCGTGTGCTCGTCCTCGACGAACGGCACCAGGTACACGTAGTCCTCGCGCCGGACAACGAAGATGCGCTGGCCGGCGTAACGGCTGGGGTTCGGGTGCTCAAGGATGTCCAGCAGGTCGCCGCGCTCGATGTGGAAGACGACGTCCTCGAACCCGATGCCGCGGTCCGCCCTGAGCTTCGCGTTCTTCGCGTCGTCCCAGTCGAAGTACTTCACGGATATCTAGAGTATCACGATGTGTGCTTAATAGGCACACATTGGCGTCTCAGCCACCTCACCGCGAGGGGATTCCCAAGTATGCGACGGGCCTGCCGGTCAGGACTTCGTGAACGAGTTATCCGGCGTGGCGGGCGTCGACATCACGCCCCCAACCGTCACGCTCGTCACCGTCGTGCTGTAGGTTCCACCTGGCGCATTGGTGAGTTGGAACGACGCTTTGCCGTCGCTGCCGGTCGTGCCGACGCTCGACGCGTAGCTTCCACCGTCCTTCTCCACCTCGACCGCAACCGACGCGTTCGCGACTGGTTGCCCACCCTCGTCGAGGATGAGGACCGTGACGATCAGGTGTTTGTCGCTGTTCTTCCCGCCCGACCCGCTGTAGACGACCGACTCGACCGTCACGCTGCTGCCACCGGCCGGCTGCACGTTGAACTGCGGGGCCGAATCGCTGCCGACGGCCGAACCGTCGTCGACCGTCACCGCCACTGTGTGGGTTCCGGCCGCGGGCAGCGGGACCGTGGCTTCGTAGGTGCCCGATCCGACATGGATGAACGTGGGCGAAATCGTCACGCCGTCAAGTGTGGTCGTGAACGCGTCCGCCGCCAGCCCCATGATCGCCGCTGTGTTCTCATCGGTGACAGTGGCTGTGAGGACGACCGTCGTGTCGGTGCCGGCCACATACGTGCCCTTGTCGGTCGAGAGAACGACATGCACCTCGTCGGGCGACGTGCCGGTACCGGACGAATCGAGCATCGCGAGCGCGGCCGCGACATCGACCAGCCCGAATCCATACCACGTGTCACGGCCCGCAAGACCCAGGTCCCTGGCGCTGCTCGTGAGAATCTGGCGAACCTCGTCGTTCACCCGGCCGTTCACGTTCGTATCCGGCACGCCGGCGCTCAGCAGCAGCGCGGCGGCTCCGGCGACGTGCGGCGACGCCATCGACGTGCCGTTGTAGAGCGCATAGCCGCCGCCCGGAACCGTCGAGCGGATGCTCACGCCTGGGGCCGCCAGCTCGACGTCCGGTCCGGTGCTCGAGAAACACGGGCGGCTGTCGTTCGACGCCGTCGCCGCGACCGCGATCACCGAGGCGAACCGCGCGGGATAGCCGACGCTGTTGCTCTTGCCCGAACAGTTTCCGCTGTTGCCGGCCGAGGCGACGTTCACGATGCCTGCAGCCTCGGCCGCATCGTAGGCAGCCTCGACGAGCGTGCCGGGATTGCTGCTGCTTCCGAAGCTGCTGTTGGTGACGTCGATGCCATTCACCTTGGCGAACTGAAGAGCTGCAATGACCGCGCTCCAAGCGCCACTGCCCTGCGCGTTGAGCACCTTGAGGGCTGCGATCGTTGCCCGGGGCGCAACGCCCACGACACCGGCGCCATCGTCGACGGCAGCAGCGGTTCCCGAGACGTGCGAACCGTGGCTGTTGTCGTCGAAGGCATCATTGGTGCTGCTGACGAAGTTGCTACTGAGCGACGAACTGTAGTTGCCGGCGAGGTCCGGGTGGCCGTAGGCAATGCCCGAGTCCATCACGCCGATGACGACCCCTCCGCCCCTCACGGCCGGGTTGCTGTTGTACGCCACGTCCGACCCTATGCGTTCGACGCCCCAAACGGTATTGAGCTCGTCAGCGTAACCGTGGCCGTAGATCTGGCCGTCCGGTTCGATCGCGCGCACGCGCGGATTATTGCCGAGCGCAGCCACGGCCGATTCGGGCAGGCTCGCCGCCATTCCCGGCACGATCGTGTAACTGAACCGAATCTGCCCGCCGAGGCCGTTGACAAGCGCCCGTTCGGCCGGACCCGGTGTGCGGTCGAACGTGATGAGCACGTCCACGCGCCGCTCGCCCTGTGGCGCCTGCTGCGCCGACGGAAGAGACAGCGCCAACGCGAATACGACCGCCACACCGAGTGCTGCGGGAAACAGCCGGGAAAGACCTGGACGCGACATCGATTCCTCCACGACGCGCCTGCCCGGCGCGTCTCACCAGCGATTCGGGGAGCTCGGAAGGAATCAATGCTAACGTCGAAACGGCGAAATCAGCCGGTTACAAATTCGAGTACGGATCCGGCGCCTACCGCGCGATCTCGAACCCCGTGATTTCGACGTTCAACTGGTGGTTGACGCGGATGCCGGCAATGCCGTCGGTCGTGCCAGGCAGGCTGGCCCTCGGAACCGTCTGCACCACCGTGCCATTGACGACGAAGTCGACCGCATCGGCCTTCACGCGAACCTCGAGCGCGTTGACCGACGTGCCGTCGGCGCCCGGTTTCTGAATGGACGCGTGCGGCGTCTTGGCCACGACATCCTGGGTGATGGCCTGCGGACCACGGCCGCGTCCGCCGCGGCCGGCCGGCGCGTTCGGATCCGGCATGCGGTCACCGGCGCGCTGCTTGACGAGGAACGTCCCGTCCTGCGCTACCAGGAAGTAGAAGTAGTGCTGGTCGGTGCCCTCGAGCGCGCTGCCGCCGAACACGATGCCGTAGTAGTTCGTGTGGCCGCTCGGCTCCATGAGCTTGAACGTGCCCTTGACGGTGTAAGCGCCAGTCGCCGTGTGCTGCGGGTTCCAGAACACCGCGGCCGCCGGATTGACGGCATGGTAGCCGCCGGGGATGACGCTGAACTTGACGTCGCCGGCCGCATCGGGATCGGCGGCGTTCGTGCTGCGGTCGACGCGCACTTTCCAGCCCTGCGGCGACTGCGCGGCCAGGGGCACGGCGAGCGCTGCGGCGAGAGCAACGAGCGGAATGTATCGCTTCATCGGGCTTCCTCCATGAAACAGGCGGTTCTGAAGATCATATCGCCAGCCGCGCGAGGATCACTGAATGCGGATGGGCTTGAGCGGAAACGTGACCATGATGTTCCAGGCGCCGCCCTCGGTGGTCGTCCGCGCGTCGAGCTCCCACTGATAGCGCGCCGTGACGAAGCCATACACCATCGTCTTCGACGCCAGCGCCAGCGTCACCTCCGGCCCGAGGCCCCAGACACGGTTCTTGCCCCTGATGAGCACACCGGGCAGCTGGCTGTCGAATCGATCGTCGGTGACCTTGAACGTCCCGTAGTACGCCATGCCCACCGTCAGGCCTCCGCCGAGAAAGTCGGCGCCGACCCCGCCCTCGAGATTGAGGATGTCGCCAACCTTGGTGGAGCTGTCCTTCTTCTCCGACTGAATGTTGTACGCCATCATCGTCGCGACGTGCAGGCTCTTCGATTCGTTGAGATACACCGTCGTGCCCGCGATGAACTCGTGCGCCCACATGCCGAGGCCGGTGTTGTCGCTGGCGCCGTCCTCATAGCGGCCCGTGGGCAGAAACACCCCGTAGCCCAGAACGAAGTCCGCACGCGGAGTGTGCCATCCCAGACTGAGGGGCTGGATGTACATGTCCGTCAGACCGGTCCCGGGGTCCGACGAGAAGTCGTTCGCCCCCTGCACGCGGTTCCCGGCCCAGGGCAGCACCGCGAGAAATCCATAGTTGGCGCCGAAGAGCTTCTTCGGCGTGACGACGTTCAGCGCCACGCCGAACACCTTTGAATCGAGCGAGCCCGACAGCACCGTGTCGCCGTTGCGGTCCTTGATCTTGTCGGCCGAGTAGAACCACAGCGGCACCGCGAAATAAGCCCCGGGAGGCGCCTGCGAGCCGGACTTGAGACCGACGTCGCCCTTGATGTTCTGTCCGTTGAGCTGGCCGAAAGCCGTCGCCGGCAGCAGCGCGAGAACGGCGACGACGAACGCGGCCGCAAGCCGTGGGCCGCGGGCGCTGATGTGACTGGTGCGAGTATTCATATGTTCCAGGTACTCGGAATTGACGTAATGACGGGATGGTCTGCCTCTGAAAATTCAGCCCATGACGATAGCACGCCATCGGTGACGTCTGGCGCCAATCGGTTGTATTCAGAACGGGCGCCACTCACCGTCGATGAGCCGCTCGTGCGGGAGGAATCGCGCCTTGTAGCTCACGTGCCGGTTCAAGCCGATGTGAAGACCGAGGTAGACGTACTCGAGGCTGTGCGCGCGCGCGAACTCGATGTGCTTGAGAATCGAGTACGTGCCGATTGAAAGACGGCTGTAGGCCGGGTCGAACGCGCAGTAGACGGCGCTCAGCGACGCGGCGCCCCGGTCGCAAATCGCGAAACCCACGAGCGTCTCGCCGCGCGAGAAGCGGAACTCGATCGCGTCGACCGACCGGTCCACGAGAAACGCTTCGAAGAGCGCCGGATCGAGCGGCTCTTCGAGGCCCGTGGCAAGGCCACGCTGATGCTTGTGCGTCTCGTAGATTTCGAGACGACGAGGCGTGACGGCTGGCTCGCCGACCTCCGTGCGAAGCTCACGATCCCCGCGCACGAGCGCCCGCCGCTGCGACCGCGACGGCTGGAACGACGCCACCGGCACCCGGAGCGGTTCGCACGCGTGGCACGCGGGGCACGCGGGGCGATAGAACAACCTGCCGTAACGCCGGTCCCCGGCCGCCATCCGCCCGTCGGTCTCCTCGCGCGTCAGCGGGCGAACCGGAAGCCGCATGGGCAGATGCGCCGTGCGGCCGGGCAGGTACGGGCAGGGCTCCGGTTCGTCGAGGATGACGATCTCGGGGGGCTCCGCACTCGTCAGCGCGAAACGGCGGACCTTCTTCTGGTCGGACATCGGATCGGCCTGTTCGAGAGTTCTCGACCATCATAGCCTGCAGTGCGCGCTCCTCCCGGGCACGGTCGGAGCGGAATATTACCCACCGGGGTGGGGCCAAATTCGCCCAAATGTCGGTCGCCCCTCGGCGCGTTCGAGGTGACTTCGACCGCACGGCGGCCGGAATGGCGCTTGCATTAGACTGACCCCGATGTTCCGGAAGGCGCTCGCCGCCGCCGCCATTCTCCTGGCGGTCTTCCACGGATGGCTGCTCATCGGCCAGATGTGGGACGGCCAACTGGCCGAGCTTTCCCTGCTCGCCCGATGGCTCGTGGCCGGCGGCCTCGTCTGGGGCCTTTACGCGCTTCGCCGGCAGGGCGCCCCGATGCTCTTCGGGCGCAAGGCCGTGGCGATCTGGCTGCTGGCGGCGCTGCTCCACGGTCCGGCAGTGGCCGATCGGTTCGGCACACCCGGTGTTCCCGCGCTGCCCGAAGCGGTCGCCGCGCTCGCGAAAGCCGCGCTTGGAGCGGCGGCGCTTGTCGGCCTCATCCTCGTCGCGGGTCTGCTCCCAGCCAGGCGGCGCCCACGTCCGCCGGTGCTGACGCGCACGCGGTGCGACCATGCGCTGCTCGGCGCGCTCTCACCCGACACCTGCTTCCTCTTCGCGCCACGCCCCCCACCCGTCCGCTGATCGATCCGACTCCGTCAACTGTTCGTTCGTGAAGACGTGTGGTTGCAGGTCCGGTGATCTGCATGGAGGGTCGTCATGGGTATGGTTCGGACCGGACTGGTTCGGTGTCTGGTATTGCTGCTGGTTCTTCTCGCCTGGCCGGCCTGGGCCGGCGATCTCACGGGCCGCGTGGCCGACCGGTCCGGCGGCGTGCTGCCGGGGTCGACCGTGACGATCCTCAACATCGCCGACGGCAAGACGCGGTCGGTGACGGCCGACGCTGAAGGCCGCTACCGGTTCGACGACCTCGCACCGGGCACCTACGTGGTCACGGCGCTCCTCACGGGTTTTTCCGAAAGCGCGCGGACGGTGGTGGTCTCGAGCGGTTCGGCGATGGTCTCGGCGGACTTCACGCTGGATCTGGGGGTCCTGCGCTCGGAGACCACGGTGACGGCGGCGCGCGGCGCGCGCGACACGCGCATGGTGCCGCTGCGCGTGGATACGATCACGACCGAGACGATCCGCGACCTCACGCCCACGAGCCTGGGTGAGGTACTGCAACAGTCGCCGAGCGTCACGGCGGTCGGCTCCGGGCCGTTTCAAGTGCGACCCCGCCTTCGCGGCCTCGACTCGACGCGCGTGCTCGTGCTCGTCAACGGCGAGCGCCTGAACAACTCGCGCACGGCCACCGACCGGGCAGGCGTCGAGGTCGGCCTGATAGACGTCGGGTCGATCGATGCGGTCGAAGTGCTCGGCGGCGCAGGCTCGGTGCTCTACGGCACCGACGCGCTCTCGGGCACGATCAACATCATCACCAACCAGCCGCGCCTGTCCGACAAGCTCCAGTTCTCGATGGGATTCGACGGCCTCTACAGCTCGAACGAGGACGGCCGCCGCGGCACCGTTCGCTTCGGCGTCTCGGATCGGCGCTGGGCCGTGAGCTTCTCTGGCGGCGGCGAAAGCTACGGCGACTATCGCGCCGGCGGCGACTACCGGGAAAGCTCGTTCCCGCTGCACGACGACGGCACGCTCTATCAGGCCGACACCATCGACGATGCGTTCGGGTTCAGCTTCAATGCGTTCCCCGACCCGTTCAACGCCCCGTTCGAGCGGACGGCGGCCACCATTTCGCAGTCGCGCATGGAGGGCTCGTCGGCCGATCTGGCGGCCACGGTGCTCCTGGCGGGAAACCAGGAACTGCAGGTCCGCTATCAGCGCAGGCACGCCGATGCAATCGGCTTCCCCGACTTCGAGCAGCCGTTCTTCTTCCAGGACATCACGCTGCCGTGGAGCCGGCTCGACAAGACGTCGGCGAGCTACACGATTCGCGATCTGACGCCCTGGCTGCGAAACGTGCGGGCATCGGCGTACTTCCAGCGGCAGGACCGCGTGCTGCGCACAGTCTTCCCGGTGCAGTTTCCCGTGCCGTCGGCCCGTTTCTTCCCGATCAACGTGTTCCGCCTCGACATCCAGAGCGACACGCGCCAGCAAGTGGAGACGCCGGGTCTCGAACTGCAGGCGAACATGCAGGTACGGCCGAACAACGTGCTCACGGCCGGCGTGACGTTCTTCCGTGACCGCAGCGAAGACGAGCGTACGAGCATCACGCAGACGACGATCATCGGCGACGTCTCGCTCGGTCGGTTCGGTCCGGCGCCGAACGTCTACGACCAGCCAATCGCGCTCGGTCCTCCCGTTGTCACCCATCCGGTGCGCGTGCCGAACAGCACGTTCCGGGACCTGGGCCTCTTCCTCCAGGACGAGTGGGACGTTCGCCCGAACGTGCGGCTCTCAGGCGGACTCCGCCTCGACGGCTACCGGGTCGTGACCGACCCGACGCCCGGCTACGACGTCGGCGACCTGGTGACGGGCGCCGAGCCGCCCATCGATCCGGCCACGCTGCCCGACGAGAACGGCGACCGCATCAGCCGGACGGCGCTGACGGGCGAGGCCGGCGTCGTGCTCTGGTCGACCGAGCCGGTCAGCCTGTTTGCCCACTACGTGCGCAGCTACCGTCATCCCAACCTCGAAGAGCTGCTCTTCTCGGGGCCAGCCACGGCGGGCAACATCGTGCCGAACGTGACGGTGCGGCCTGAGACTGGAAACAACATCGACGTGGGCGCGCGCATCCACACCGAGCGCGTCGTGGCCTCGGCCGTCTACTTCCACAACCTCTACGACGACTTCATTTCGACGGAAATCGTGGCGGACTCGCCGGCCGGAACCATCTCGCAGGCGGTGAACCTCGCGCGCGTGCGCATCCAGGGCATCGAGACGCAGGTCGACGTGCCGATCGTCGCCGGCAACCTGAACTGGCTGCCGCACCTCGCCTACTCGTGGACGCGGGGCACCGTGCTCGAGGGCACGAGCCCGCTCGCCGGCCTCTCGCTCGACGGCGCGCCGCAGGACAACATCACGCCGAACAAGCTGATGGCCAGCCTGCGCGTGAGCAGCCGGAGCGAGCGATGGTGGGCCGACTACAGCCTGCGCGCGCAGAGTGAAGTCAGCCGCATCTCGCCGCTGCTGAGCGAGTCGCCCTTCCTCATCGCGCAGGACCTCTACTCGCTCGACGGCTTCGCCATCCAGCGGCTGGCCGTCGGGTACAACTGGCGCAACGGCAACGACCGTCTCGGCGTGACGTTCGCCATCGAGAACCTCACCAACCAGTACTACCGGGAGCAGTTCCAGTTTGCGCCGGCGCGCGGCCGCTCGTTCACGATTGCCGTCACCCTGGGAGGCACGCGGTAGTGACCGACACCGTTCACTACCTGCCGATTCTCACGACGGTTCTCTCGGCGCTCTTTGCGGCATCGCTCTTCCGCCGCTGGGCTCTGAAGCGGTCGACGCACCTTCTGTGGTGGGCCATCGGCATCACGACCTACGGGCTCGGCACGGCGCTCGAGAGCGCGATCACGCTCTCGGGAAATTCGGTGGCCCTCACCAAGGCGTGGTACATCGCCGGGGCCCTCCTCGGCGGCTACCCGCTCGCGCAGGGCTCGCTCTATCTGTCGTGGCCGAGGCGGTTCGCCAACCGGCTCACGGTGGCGAGCGTCGTCTTCGTCGTGGTGGCGTCGGTCCTGGTGGTGCTCTCGCCGGTCAATATGGCCGCGCTCGAGCCCCACCGGCCGTCGGGCGCCATCCTCGGCTGGCAGTGGGTGCGGCTGCTCACGCCGTTCATCAACGCGTACGCCGTCTTCTTCCTGATCGGCGGCGCGCTGCTGAGCGCGTGGCGCCATTACCGCTACAGCGGCCACATGTACCGCGCGGCCGGCAACGGCCTCATCGCGCTCGGCGCAATCCTGCCGGGCATCGGCGGGTCCTTTGCGAAAGCCGGCATGGTCGAGGCGCTCTACATCGGCGAATGCGTGGGGCTCATCGTCATCTGGTTCGGCGACCGGGTGTGCGCGAAGGAAGCCGCGGCGGCGCCGTCAACCGCGCGGCTCGCGATCGCCGAGTGAATCGGACTGGGCCGCCTCGATTCGCGGCTCGACCAGTGCCACGGAGGCATCACCGCCCTGCACGTTGAGCACGAGGCTCCAGGTGCGCCAGGCGGGCCGGTAGAACAGGCTCCACTTCCGGCCCGAGTAGAGCGATAGATCGATCGCGAGCGGCTGCCATTCGGGTATGTCTCCGGCCGGCGCGGCCAGCCGCTCGCGAAAGTAGTCTTCGTACACGCGTTCGTCCGAAACGCCGATGCGCACGACGAGCTCGGCCGCCGGGTCTCCGCCCGGAAGCCGCGCGACGAATGCGCGAAGCGAGGCGGCCTCCCGCATCTGCACCGTCCAGATCACGCGTGAGGTCGCCCGCATGACGAGCGCGGGTCTCGGGGATCCGTCCTGCTCGACGACTTCCACGGAAATGAGACGAGCTGCCTCGCCGGCGGGCGCGCGCGCCGCTCGAGGCAGCTCGCGCAGCAGGTCGATGGGCATCGGCGTCGCCACCTGGTCGGGCACGCACGCGGCCGCCCCCGCGATGAGAAGACCGACGAGCGCGCCGGCACAGGCGCCCCGCGCTCCGCACCGACGCCTGGGATTTCGGGGCTGGCCGTCCGGACTAGGATAGGCGCGTGAAAGTCGGGGCACAGGTGTGGAGGCTGGCCTACGTCGTCGTCCTGGCGGCGTGTCTCTCGCTCGTCGCGACATACTACCACCCGGATTTCGGCTTCACGGCGTTCATCGAGTTTCCGCTCTCCAACCACGAGAACGAAATCGCGGCCGTCCGGAATGCGCCGCACTACGACCACGCGGACTCGGGGGGCTACGACGGGCAGTTCTACGCGCAACTGGCTGTCGAGCCGCTCCTGGGCGATCGCGCGCTCGATACCGCGCTCGACACCCCGCCTTACCGCGCGCGGCGCATCCTCATGTCCTGGGCGAGCTACCTTGTCGGGCTCGGAAGGCCCACGGCCATCCTCCAGGTGTACGCCGTGCACGCCGTCGTGGCCTGGGTCTTCCTGGCCTGGCTCGTCACGCGGTGGATTGAGCCGACGACCGGGAAGGGCTTCGTGCTCGCCGCCACGGCGCTCCTCGCGCATGGGCCGCTCATGGCGATCCGGTACGCGCTTCCTGACCTGGCAGCCGCGGTGCTGGTGGCCCTTGCGGTACTCGCGGCCGAGAAGGCCGAAGCGGGCAGGGCCCGCGGCCGAATCCGTGCGTGGCCGGGCGTCGGATCCGCGATGTTGCTCGGAGCGGCCGGTCTCACGCGCGACACGGCACTTTCGGCATGCACGATGTTCCTGCGGCTCGTCGGCAGGTCGCCGCTCTCGTGGCTGCGTGTGGCCGCGCTCGGCCTTGTCGCGGCGGCGCCGCTCCTCATCTGGGTCGACTACATCTACGCCATCTACCGGACCACTACTTTTGCCGGAAGCGATCACTTCGTGGCGCCGCTTTCGGCCATCGCCTGGAAGGTCGGCACGATCTGGAGCGCGGTGGCGACCGGCGGGCTGCGGGCGACGGCCGTCGACGACATCGCGACCCTCGCGGCGTTCACCGCGCAGGCCGCCTGGCTCGTCTACCTGCTCGTCCGGCACCGCGACACGTCCTTCTGGGTGCTGGCCGGGCTCGGATACGTGGCCCTCGCGGCGGTGACCGACCCGCCCGTGTGGGAGGGGTCGCCGGGCGCGTACCCTCGCATCTTCATGCCGGTCATGCTGGCCGCGCACGTCACGCTCGCCCGCCGCGGGGGGCCCTGGTGGCTGGTGCTCCTCGTCGGCCTCGACGTCATCGCGGGGCTTCGGCTGCTCGGGGGCGGCTTCTGACCGGTCCTCCCTCAGGGCCTGGAACCCTTACACTACACGCGTGACTGCCGGCGTCTGGATCGGCCTCGTCGTGCTGATTCTGGTCAACTCGCTGTACGTCGCCGCAGAGTTCGGAGCTGTCGGCGTGCGGCGCAGCCGCGTCAAGCGGCTCGCCGAAGACGGCCACCGGACCGCGCGCCGCCTGCTGCCGCACGTCAAGGACACCGACGCACTCGACCACTATGTGGGCGCGTCGCAGATCGGCATCACCATTTCCAGCCTCGGCCTGGGCGCCTTCGCTCAGGCCACCGTGAGCATCGGCCTCACGCCCTCGTTTGCCGCCTTCTTCGACCTCGATCCGGAGGCGGCGCTCGCCGTCACGTCCGTCACCGTCCTCCTCGTGCTGACCGCGATCCAGCTCATCATCGGCGAGCTGGTTCCCAAGGCCGTTGCCCTGCAGTTCCCGACCGAGACCGCACTCGCCACCTTCTGGCCGATGCGCTGGTCGCTCTGGATCTTTCATCCATTCCTCTCGCTCCTGAACGGGTCGGCCACGCTCCTGCTCAGACTCATCGGCGCCCGGTCCCACGGACACCGCCACCTGCATTCGCCGGAGGAAATCGATCTGCTCATCGCCGAGAGCCGCGACGGCGGACTGCTCGAGCCCGATGAACAACAGCGGCTGCACCGCGCGCTGCGCCTCGGCCTCAAGCCAGCGCGCGAGCTCATGATTCGGCGCGATCGGCTGACCACGCTCGACCTGGATGCCTCCTGGGACGAAGTCATCAGGACGGTGGCCGCAAGCCCGTTCAGCCGAATTCCGGTCTATCAGGACGCTCCGGACCAGATCGTCGGCACGCTCCGGGTCAGGGATCTGGTCGGGCGTTACGTCACCGAGGGACCCACACCGCTCCGATCGCTCGTGCGGCCGGTCGTCCGAATCGCCGAAGATCTGCCGGCCGATCGCATCATCCAGCTCCTGCGCGATCGCCGCGCCCACCAGGCCGTGGTGGTCGACGCCGCGAACCGGGCCGTTGGCCTCGTCACGATTCAGGACGTGCTCGGCGAGATGCTGGGCACCGGGGCCGGCCAGCCGCCGGCGGGAGCCGCGACATGAGCGACTGGACGTTCGTCCTCGGCGTGAGCGTCGCGCTCGTCGTGCTCAACGGCGTGTTCGTGGCCGCCGAGTTCGCGCTCATCGCGGCTTCGAGGACGAGTTTCGAACACCAGGCCGCACGCGGCGACCGATTCGCTCGGCGCGCGCTCAAGATCGTCAGCTCCCCGGTCAGGCAGGATCGATACGTGGCCACGGCTCAGCTCGGCATCACGTTTGCCAGCCTGGGCCTCGGCATGTACGGCGAGCACACCCTCGCCACGCTTCTCGAAACCAGCCTGCCACCGGTCCCGTATCTCGGCGAAGGGGTTCTCGCCGGCATCCTTGCGCTGGGCACGCTCACCATTGCTCACATCGTCGCCGGCGAAATGGTGCCCAAGGGCCTCGCCCTGCAGCAGCCCGAGCGGGTCGTGCGTCTGGCGCACTGGCCGATGCAGATCACCGAATGGGTGCTGTACCCGCTCGTGATCGTGTCGAACGGGTTCGCCATCGCGATTCTGCGGGTGATTGGCGTGCGGCGGGAGGCCAACCGGGGCGAGCACCTCTACACGCCAGAGGAGCTCCAGCTCATCGTCGAAGAGAGCGAAGAGGGCGGCGCGCTCCGGGCCGATTCCGGCCGGATTCTGCGGGAGCTTTTCGAATTCGGGGATCTGACCGCAGCCCAGGCCATGGTGCCGCGCGTGCGCATCGTGGGCATCCCGGTGGGGGCCACACCGGGCGAAATTCGGAAAATTCTCACGCGGACGCTCCACACCCGTTACGCGGTGTATGATGGCGACCTCGACCACATCGTCGGCATGCTGCACGTGAAGGACCTGCTGCGGCGGCTCCTTCTCGGCGAAGGCGTGGCGGCCGGCGATGTTCGGCGGTTGCCGGTCGTGCCCGAAACGGCGACGCTCGATGCCGTGCTGGCGACCATGCAGGCGGCCCACGCGCACCTGGCGCTCGTGATCGACGAGCACGGCGGCACGGCGGGCCTCATCAGCCTCGAGGATCTGTTCGAGGAAGTGGTCGGGGAGATCGACGAAGGAGTGCCGGCGGCGCCGTCGCTCGCGCCGCAAGCGGACGGCTCGGTTCGCGCGGCGGGAACGGTCAGGCTCGACGAGCTCGGCCAGCTCTTTCACCTCGATCTCAAACATGAAGAAGTCGAGAGCGTCAGTGGCCTCGTGCTGGCGCGGCTCGGCCGTCCCCCGGTCGTCGGCGACGTCGTGCGCTACGACCGAATCGAGCTCGAGGTCCTCGGGATCTCGGGCCGAGGCGTCAGGGAAGTGCGGGCACGGCTCCTGCCCGCCGACCCGGAGGCCTGACACCCCGGCGCCACGGGCGCCGGAAGGAGGCCGGCGATGAGAGCTGGACGGGTGTTCGTCACCGCGGCAGTGGTGTGCATCGCGGGCAGCGTCACCGCGCAACGGCCAGTCCTCAAGTCAGGCCTCGACCTCACGTCAATCGATCAATCCGTCCGGCCCCAGGACGATCTGTATACCTACATGAACGGCGGCTGGCTGGCGCGTACGGAAATCCCGGCGGATCGGGTGGCCTACGCGGCGTCGACGACGATCGAAGAACGGGTCTATCGTGATCTCCAGGTGATCATCGACGAAGTCGTTGCGATTCCGAGCCCGGCACCGGGCTCAGCCGAACAGCAGATCGCCGACCTCTATCGCAGCCTGACCGACGAGGCCTGGATCGAAGCGCTGGGCATGAAGCCCATCGCCGAACGATTGAACCGGATCTTCGCCATCGAGGACCGCAGCGATGTTGCCGCCGAAGCCGGCTTGCTCGCCTCGCTCGGCAGCGGCGGCCCCTTTGGCGCCTCCATCGCTTACGACCCGGTCAACCCGCGCATTCCGGCGGTTCATCTGTCGCAGAGCGGCATCATGCTGCCCGACCGCGACTACTACCTGGTCGATCACGACACCTACGTTGGCGTGCGTCGCGAGTACCGAGCGGTACCTCGCGCGCATCTTCACGCTCATCGGTCGGCCGCGTCCGGCGGAGGATGCGGCCGCGCTCGTCGCGCTCGAGACGAAGCTGGCCGACGCCCAGTGGACGCGCGCCGAAAGCCGGGACCCGCTCAAGACGAACAACTCGTTCACGCTCAAGGAACTTCAGGCCACGATGCCTGGCTTCGACTGGCAGGCCTGGGCCAGGCCGCAGGGCGTCGACAAAATCCGGGCGCTCATCGTCGCCCAGCCCTCCTTCTTCCAGCGCTTCGCGGAGCTCATCCAGACCGAGCCGCTCGACTCCTGGAAGGCCTGGCTGGCCGCGCGGTACGTGACCGCGTCGGCGCCGTTTCTGAGCAACGACTTCGCCACGGCGCGTTTCGAGTTCTTCGGCACGCTGCTCACCGGCCAGGAAGAGCCGATCGAACGCTGGAAGCGCGGCGTCTCGCTCGTCAACGGCTACCTCGGCGACGCGCTCGGCAAGCTCTACGTGGACCGCCACTTCCCGCCCACGTCCAAGGCCCGCGTCCAGAAGATCGTCGACAACGTGCTGAGCGCGTACCGCCGCGCCATCCTCCGGCTCGACTGGATGTCGAGCGCCACCAAGGACGAGGCGCTCCTGAAGCTGTCGCAGCTCGACGCCAAGATCGGGTTCCCCGAGCGCTGGCGCAGCTTCCGCGGCCTCGAGATTCGCCGCGACGACCTCGTCGGCAACATCGAACGCGCCAAGAAGTTCGAAACCGCCTATCGGACGCGCTCGCTCAGCCGCACGCGCGGCCGCAGCGGCTGGCTGATGACGCCGCAGACGGTCAACGCCTACTACAGCCCGCTGATGCACGAAATCGTCTTTCCGGCCGCGATCCTCCAACCGCCGTTCTTCGACCCGGAGGCCGACGATGCCGTCAACTACGGAGCCATCGGCGCCGTGATCGGCCACGAAATCGGTCACGCGCTCGATGACCGCGGGCGCCACTTCGACGCCAACGGCCAGTTGCGTGACTGGTGGGGCCCCGAAGACGATGCCGAGTACCGGCGGCGAACCGAACGGCTCGTCGAGCAGTTCAACGCATACAGCCCGCTCGACGGCCTCACCATCAACGGCAAGCTCACGCTCGGCGAGAACTTCGGTGACCTCGGCGGCCTCGTCATCGCCCACCGGGCCTGGAAGCTCTCGCTTGGCAACCGGCCGGCCGACGTCATCGACGGCTACAGCGGCGAACAGCGCTTCTTCATGGGCTGGGCGCAGATGTGGCGCTCCAAGCAGCGCGAGGAGTACCTCCGCCAGTTCGTGCTCTCCAACCCCCACGCCCCTGCCCGCTTCCGGACAAACGGGCCGGTGAGCAACATGCCGGAGTTCTATCTGGCGTTCGACGTCCAGCCTGGCGACAGGCTGTTCAGGGCGCCCGAAAAACGTGTCCGGATCTGGTGACCCCACTCTCCGCTTCCCGGATGAGGCAGACTAGGAGTCTGTCTGCTGGTCCGGCCTTCAGCGGACCAGCGTGGAGGTCTTCTGCATGTCCGCACGGTCGCTCAGCGCACTCCTGACGTCGGCTCTCGTCGGCCTTCTCGTCGTCGTTCCCTCCGCCGGGCGGCAGACGCTCTCGTCCGGGCTCGATCCGGCGCTCTTCGATGCGTCGGTGCGGCCGCAGGACGATCTGTTCCGCTACGTCAACGGCGGGTGGCTGGCAAAGACCGAGATTCCTGCCGACCGGCCGCTCTATGGCACCTTCGTGGAGCTGTCCGATCGGGTGGAAGCGGATTTGTACGCGCTCATCGAGGAGCTGGCCGGCGATCGCAACAAGCGCCCGGGCAGCACCGCGCAGCAGGTTGGCGATCTGTTCGCCGCGTTCGTCAACGTGCAGCGGCTCAACGAGCTCGGCGCGACGCCGCTCCAGCCGAAGCTCGCCGAGCTCGACGCCCTCGACTCGACGGCCGCCATGGCCGACCTCATCGGCCGATGGTCCACGGTCGGCCTGCCGGGACCAGTGGGCGGGTTCATCGAGGCCGACGCCGGCGATCCAGAGCGCGTCGTGCTCTATCTCTTCCAGGGCGGCACGGCGCTCCCCGACCGCGACTACTACCTCGAGGACAACGCGCAGTTTGCGGCCGTCCGAGAGAAGTACCTCGAGTACCTCACGACGATCTTCATCCTCACGAAGCGCCCTGATCCCGGCGCGGATGCGAAGGCGGTGCTCGACCTGGAAACAGCGCTCGCCCGCGTTCAGTGGACGCAAGTCGAGAGCCGCGACGCGGTCAAGACCTACAACAAGATGCCGCTCGCCTCGCTCGGCACGGAGTTCCCGGGCTTCGACTGGGCGCGATGGGCGGCCGTTCAGGGCATTCGCACAGACGACGTCGTCGTCTCTCAGCCCTCGTTCTTCAAGGGATTCGCGGCGATGGTGCCCGAGACGCCCCTCGCCGCCTGGAAGGCCTGGATTGCCGCGCAGCTCATCACGCAGCACGCGCCGCTGCTTGCCGAGCCCTTCGACCAGGCGTCGTTCGAGATGTTCGGCCGCACGCTCAGCGGACAGCAGGCCCAGCGGCAGCGCTGGAAGCGCGGCGTGCAGCTCGTCAACGGATCGATGGGCGAAGCGCTCGGCGAGCTCTACGTGGCACGCCATTTTCCGCCCGCGGCCAAGGCACGCATGGAACGCATGATCGACAACCTGGTGGAGGCGTACCGTCAGTCGATCACCGAGCTCGACTGGATGACGCCGGCCACCAGGCGGGAGGCGCTCGCCAAGCTCGCCAAGTTCCGTCCGAAGATCGCCTACCCGCCCAAGTGGCGCGACTACACCGCCCTGCGGGTCGAGGCCGACGATCTGCTCGGCAGCGTCGAGCGCGCGAACCGGGTGGAGCACGACTACCAGGTGGGCAAGCTCGGGCAGCCCGTGGACCGCGACGAGTGGTTGATGACGCCCCAGACCATCAACGCCTACTACAACCCGGTCAAGAACGAGATCGTCTTCCCGGCCGCGATCCTCCAGCCGCCCTTCTTCAACGTCGAGGCCGACGATGCCGTCAACTACGGCGCGATCGGGGCGGTGATCGGCCACGAGATCGGCCACGGCTTCGACGACCAGGGCCGCCGCTTCGACGGCGATGGCCAGCTGCGCGACTGGTGGACGCCCGAGGACGAAACCGAGTTCCAGAAACGCGCGAAGCTGCTCGTCGATCAGTTCGCCGCGTTCAGTCCCGTTGACGGCATGCACGTCAACGGCGAGCTGACGCTCGGCGAGAACATCGGAGACCTGGGCGGCCTTTCCATTGCCTATCGGGCCTGGAAGATCTCGCTTGACGGCCGGCCGTCGCCGGCCATCGACGGACTCACGGGCGACCAGCGCTTCTTCATGGGCTGGGCGCAGGCCTGGCGGCTCAAGGCGCGCGACGAGTACCTTCGCCAGCAGCTCCTTGCCGACCCGCATTCGCCTGCCGAATACCGGGCGAACGGTCCGCTCGGCAACATCCCCGCGTTCTACGAGGCGTTCGACGTCAAGCCGGGCGACAAGCTGTTCCGCGCGCCGGACGTCCGTGTGAAAATCTGGTGAGCGTGCTGAAGCGGATCCTCAAGTGGTCGCTAGCCGGATCGGGCCTCGTGGTCGCCACGATCGCCGTGCTCTACGTGTTCTTCGACCTGCGCCTGGTCGTCGACAGCGAGGGCTTTCACCTGCGCTTCGTGAAATCTGCTGACGAGCTCGCGGCCGAGATCGCCGCGCATCGCGAGTCCCAGCGCCTGCAGGCGGCCCAGACGCCAGCAGGGCCCGAGCGACCGGCGCCGCCGTTGCAGCCGCCGGGCACCGAGACGCCGCAAACGGCTGCCACCGACCCGGCACCAGGCGCCGAGGTCGAAGGGCCGAGCGCCGAGCGCCCGGCGCCTTCCGCCTACTGGATCGGGTTCCGCGGTCCGCGCCGCGACGGCCACTACACCGAGCTGGCCATCGTCACCGCCTGGCCTCCGAGCGGGCTCACGCCGATGTGGAAGCAGCCGGTTGGCGGCGGTTATGCCTCCTTTGCCGTGGCCCGCGGGCGCGCGTTCACGATCGAGCAACGCGGGTCCGAGGAAGTGGTGGCCGCCTATGAGGTCGACACCGGCCGCGAATTGTGGACGCACGGCTGGACGGCGCTCTTCAGTGAGTTGATGGGCGGCGACGGCCCGCGCGCCACGCCCGTCTGGGCCGATGGACTCGTCTACGCACTCGGGGCGACCGGCGAGTTGCGGGCGCTGGACGAAGCGACCGGCGCGCTCGCGTGGCGGACCAACATTCTCGAGGAACACCACGCCGCGAACCTGCAGTGGGGCATGGCCGCCTCGCCCCTCGTCGTCGACGACACGGTGGTGGTGCTGCCGGGCGGGCCGGACGGCCACTCGATCGCCGCCTACGATCGCCGGACCGGCCGGGTGGCCTGGACCGCGCTCGACGACAAGCAGGCCTACGCCGCACCGATGCTGGCCACGCTCGGAGGCGTTCGCCAGATTGTGGTGCTCACGGGCACGCGGCTCATCGGCCTTCTGCCGGACGGATCGCGCCTGCTCTGGGAACACCCGTGGAAGACCTACATGGACATAAACGCGGCGCAGCCGGTCGTGGTCTCCGACAACCGGGTGTTCGTCTCATCCGGTTACGGCGTGGGCGCGGCCGTGATCGAGCTTGCGAAGGAGGGCGAGACGTTCAGCGTGCGCGAGGTCTGGCGCAACATCCGGATGAAGAACCAGTTCTCCGGTTCGGTCTTCCACGATGGCTACATCTACGGGATGGACGAGGCGATCCTGGCCTGCGTCGACGCGGCGACGGGCGATCTCGCATGGAAGGGTGGCCGCTACGGCTACGGGGAGGTCGTGCTCGCAGACGGCCACCTGATCGTGCTCACCGAGGACGGCGACCTCGCGCTCGTCCGCGCGACGCCCGAGCGGCACGACGAAATCGCCCGCTTCCCGGCCATCGAGGGAAAGACGTGGAACTATCCGGCGTTTGCCGAAGGACGGCTGCTCGTGCGCAACGTGCAGGAGATGGCCGCCTTCGACCTGCGCCGGGAACGATGAGCTAGTTACCGCCCTTCTTGAACGCGTCCTCGACCTGCTTCTTGATGTCCTTCCAGTTCTTCGAGAGGATCTTGGCTTCTTCCTCGGTCAGAATCCGGAACGGCACTCGCACGAGGCTGTCGGCGAACTTCACGTTGAGCCAGTGCTGTCCGTACTGAATGCCGCCGGGCACCTGGAAGTAGATCCGGCCCAGACAGGCGCGCTGCCAGCTCAGCTCCACCTCGTCGTACGCGAACGTCCGGCTCGCCTGCTCGGAGAAGAAGCCGATGCGGCAGGCGCGGCTCGCGCCGGGCGGAAAGTAGCCGATCGAATCACGGACAATGGCGGCGCGCTGCTCGAGCGCGCGGAGGTTCTGCTGCATGTACTCCACGTTGGTCGGCATCGGAATCGTCTTGCCGTCGGGCGTCTCGAGCGAGATGGCGTCACGCGTGAGCTTGTACGCCGGCTTCCCTTGACGTACCGTCGCGCCGATCTCGATGAGCATCCACTCCTCGCCAACCGACTGGTTGGCGACGCGATAACCGAGGCTCACGTATCCCTCGTTGTTGTAGGCGACCCGAACGTATTCGCCCTCGAGCGAGAAAATCTCAGGCACACCGGGATTTGGCACCTGGACCTGCTGCGCCTGGGGCCCAAGGGCCGTCAGCGTCAACGGCAGTGCCAGCGCGAGCGCCATAACGGGAAGTATTCTGCGTGTCATTCTGACTCTCCTCATGCGCCCTTTCGGGGCACATCACAACTCTCAAGTATAGCGCCGGCGTCTGGCCTCACAGGGCCGAATCGAGCACGGCCCGCACGTCGGCCGCGGTAACCGGCCGTGGATTGGCGAAGGCACTTGACACCACGAGATCGGCGGCACGCCCGACGTCCGCACGGCGAAACCCCAGCGTTTCGAGCGATTCCGGAAGCATGAGCGTGCGGTTGAGCGCCGCGAGGCCGCGGGCGGCGTCGCCCGCGCCCAGGGCGGCGGCCACGCGCGACATCGCCTCGGACGCAGCCGGCGCGTTGAATGCGACGACATGGGGGAGCAGGACGGCGTGTGTCAGTGCGTGCGGCATGCCGAACGTTCCGCCGAGCACATGGCAGATCCTGTGATGGAGGCCCATCGCCGAAAGCTCGAGGGCCACGCCGGCCGCGTGCGCGCCTCGCAACGCAAGCGTCCGGGCGTCGATGTCGCGCCCGTTCGCCACCACTCGCGGCAGCCCGAACGCCAGCGAACGAATGGCATCCTCGGCCGCGGCCTTGGCGACGGGCCCTGCGTCGGCCGCATACATCGCCTCGACCGCGTGCGCGACGGCGTTCATGCCGCTCGCCGCGCTCACCTCAGGCGGAAGCGACAGCGTGAGAACCGGATCGTAGACGACGAGCCTCGGCACGACGAGCGGCGTGCGGCCCGTCCGCTTGACGTTCCCATCGGTCACGCCCCAGATTCCGGTCATCTCCGATCCGGCGTACGTCGTCGGCACGACGACGATAGGGAGCGGCCGCTCGAGGGCCACGGCCTTGGCGAGCCCGATTGCGGACCCGCCGCCGATCGCGACGAGCGCATCAGGAGTGGTCCGGTCGACTTCCGATCGAGCGCCGCAAACCCGCTCGATCGGCACGTGCGGCGCGGCCAGGTCGCACACGCCGGCAAGCCGATGACCCAGGTGCGCGCCGATCGCCTCGACCGTCGACGAACGACCCGGTGTCGTGACGATGAGAATCCGCCTGACCCCCAACGCGTCGAGCTCGGCCGGCAGCCGCGAGATCGCGCCGGCACCGAACACTAGACGGGCGCGAGACCATTCCGACACGAAGAATCCGTCGCTCATGTCGGTATCCCTGTGGGCATCAGCCTGTCGTGCCGGCGACGGCATCCAGCATCGCCTGCGCGAACGCGATCTCATCGTCGTTCACGAGATGCCCCATTCCGGGATAGATGCGTGTCGTCACGTCGGCACCCATCCGCGCGAGAACCTCCGCGCTTTCGTTCACGCGGGCCTCCGGCACGTGACTGTCGCGATCGCTGCAGCCAAGAAACACCGGCGTGCCGTCGAATGTGCCGGGGTAGTCCCACCGGGTGCCCGGCGGCCCAATCACGCCGCCGCTGAACACCGCCACGCCTCCAAATCGCGACGCGTGCCGGACGGCGAACTCGGCCGTGAGACAGGCGCCCTGCGAGAAACCCATGAGCACGATGCGCGACCGCGGAACGCCGGCGGCCTCGAGACGCGCCACGAGGGCGGCGAGCACCGCGAGCCCCGACGACAGGCCGGGCTCGTTCGCCTCGAGGTCGGCCATGAAGCTCAACGGGTACCAGGTGCGGTTGGCAGCTGCCGGAGCCAGATACGTGAGCATCGGCCGCGCCAGCCGCGG
The DNA here is from genome assembly GCA_963752045.1 of uncultured Acidobacteriota bacterium. Taxonomy (GTDB): domain Bacteria; phylum Acidobacteriota; class Vicinamibacteria; order Vicinamibacterales; family SCN-69-37; genus DATKDF01. The sequence continues at coordinate 489,487 of CAVVWN010000014.1, forward strand.
GACGAGATCGAGGATGTTCTCCGGTCCCGCGTTGCGGCCGTGCGTCAGGATCACCGCGCCCGGCGCCTCTCCGAGCGGCACGCCCGCTTCGGCCACCGGCTGCCCGGCATGCGGCGGACGGCTCATCGGTAGCGCACCGGGACCAGGTTCGCTTCGATCGACGCCCGGTGCGGTTCCTCCCAGGGCGGCAGCTTCAAGCCGCGCCCGAGCGAATCGAGCTCCTCGTCCGCCGTGAAGCCGGGCTGAACCGTGGCCACCTCGAACAGCACGCCGCCGGGCTCGCGGAAGTAGATCGACTCGAAGTAGCAGCGGTCGCGGATGTCCGTGACGCGAAGGCCCATGTCGAGAAGCTCGTCGCGGAGCCGGCGCTGCTCCTCGCCGTTCGAAATCGCCATGGCCACGTGATGAACCGTGCCGAGCCCGTTCACGGCCGCCTCGGCGGACGGATCGACCACGATGTCGATGACGTGGCCGGGACGGTCGCCGCCTGCAGCCATCCGCGTGCGGTTCTCGGCCTCGTCGACCACCTGGTAGCCGAGCAGCTCCGTCATGAGGTCGCGCGTCGCCCCGAGCGACCGCACCACCATCGTCACGCTGTGCAGGCCGCGGATGGCGGCGTCGGCACCGACGCCACCGCCGGTCCACGGCTCGCGCGGGTCGCGACTCGGTACCCACCAGCTCGAACCGGAGGCCGGACGGATCGTCCACGCGGATCGTGCGCTCGCCAAACCGGGTGCCCGCCTCGTGCGCGTCGACGCCGGCATGCTCGAACCGCTGGCGCCAGGCGTCGAGCGAACCGGACGGCACGGAGAAGGACGTGGCCGTCACCTGGCCCGCGCCTTTCACGCCCACGCGCACGCCGCGATCCCGGTAGGGAAACGTCGTCCAGATGGTGCCGGGCATGCCGCGCTCGGTGCCGTAATAGAAGTGGTAGACGTCGTGATTGTCGAAGTTGACCGTCTTCTTGACGAGCCGCATCCCGAGGATCTCGAGACAGAAGTCGAGGTCGGCCTGCGCGTCGTCGACCGTGGCCGTCACGTGATGGAGGCCGAGAATGGGATGAACCATTCCCCATTTTACCGTCGCGAAACGGCGTCGCCAGCCGGCTGGCCTGAGCTCTGGTTGGCGGTCGTCTATAATCGCCGCACATATGACTGGTGACTCGATCGCGCACTACAGGATGGGCGCCAAGCTCGGCGCGGGTGGAATGGGTGAGGTGTATCGGGCGACCGATACGAAGCTCAACCGCGACGTGGCCATCAAGGTTCTGCCCGAGGCCTTCGCGCTCGACCGGGAGCGGATGGCCAGGTTCCAGCGCGAAGCGCAGGTGCTCGCCTCGCTGAGCCATCCGTCGATCGCCTCGATCTTCGGCATCGAGGAGTCGGATGGACGCCGGGCCCTGGTCATGGAGCTCGTCGAAGGCGAAGACCTTTCGGTGCGCCTCGCGCGCGGGCCGGTTCCGCTCGAGGAAGCGCTCCGCTACGCGCTGCCAATTGCCGAAGGCCTCGAATCGGCCCACGAACGCGGCGTCATCCATCGCGACCTCAAGCCGGCCAACCTGAAGATCACGCCGGACGGCCGGATCAAGATCCTGGACTTCGGCCTTGCCAAGGCGCTCGAAGGTTCGCCATCGTCGACTTCGTCCGACCCCAGCCAGTCGCCGACGCTGAGCCTGGCCGCCACGCAGGCGGGGATCATCCTCGGTACGGCCGCTTACATGAGCCCCGAGCAGGCGAGCGGACGAGCGGCCGACAAGCGCGCCGACGTCTGGTCGTTCGGTGTCGTGCTGTTCGAGATGCTGTCGGGCCGGCGTCTGTTCGAAGGCGAGACGGTGTCGCACACGCTCGCCGACGTGCTGCGCGCCGACGTCGACTGGAGCCGGCTGCCGGCCACGACGCCGGCCCCGATCGTGCGACTGCTCCACCGCTGCCTCGAGCGGGACGTGAAGCGCCGCCTGCGCGACATCGGCGAGGCCCGCATCGTCATCGAAGAGCAGCTGGCGGGCCTCACGAGCGCGTCGACCTCGTCGGCCGCCGCGGCGGCCGCGGCCGCACAGGCGCCGGCTCCGCCCGTGCCGGCGTCCCGGCCGATGCTGCCCTGGGCCGTTGCCGCGGCCGCGCTGGTCGTCGCGGCCGTGGCGTCGACGAGCTGGTGGCTCTCGGGAGAAGCCGCGCCGGCCACGCGCATGCACGTGGACGTCAAGATCGGCGACGCCCAGCTGTTCACCCAGATCGGATCCGCACTGGAACTGTCGCCGGACGGATCGCGCGTGGCCTACGTCACCGACGAGTCGCTCTTCATCCGGCCGCTGGACCAGCTCTCCGGCATCCCGCTCGTCAGCGGCGCCAGGGGCAGCACCGCGCCGTATCATCCCTTCTACTCCCCGGACGGGCAGTGGATCGCCTACGTCACCACCACGGAGCTACTGAAGGTGCCGGTGTCCGGCGGCACGCCACTCAAGCTGTGCGCCGTCGATCGCAGCCGCGGGGGCACCTGGGCGCCCGACGACACGATCATCTTCGCGAAGAGCCCGAACACGGGCCTCTTCCGGGTGCAGGCATCCGGCGGCGAACCGCAGCCGCTCACCACGCTCGACACGGCTGCCGGCGAGGCAACCCATCGCTGGCCCCAGGTCCTGCCCGGCGGCGATGCCGTGCTCTTCACGGTGCACACGCAGATCACGGGCAACTTCGACGACGCGGCCATCGACGTCGTCATGCTGGCGACCGGCGAGCGCAAGAGAGTGCACAGCGGCGGGTCGTTTGCCCGCTACATCCCGTCCGGCCATCTCGTCTACGTGAATCGCGGCACGCTGTTCGCCGTGCCGTTCGATCTCGGCAGTCTCGAAACCACGGGCAATCCCGCGCCGGTCGTGCAGAACGTGACCGCGAACGCCGAGGAAGGCACCGCCCAGTTCACGTTCGCCTCGACGGGACTCATGGCCTACGTCCGCGGCGGACCGCTCATCCCCCGCTATCCCATCGTTTGGGTGGACCGCGAAGGCCGGATGACGAGGCTCCTCGACGAAGAGGGCACCTACGCCAACCCGCGGCTTTCACCGGACGGCAGGCAGCTGTCATTGACCGTGCTGCGCGACGGCAACTGGGACATCTGGGTCTACGACCTCGAGCGCGAAGTGTCCACCCGCCTGACGTTCGACGAAGGATCGGACACCGAACAACTCTGGTCTCCGGACGGCCGAAGCCTGATCTACAGCTCCACGCAAGACGGGGCCGACAGCCTGTTCCGGAAAGCGGCCGACGGCTCGGGTGAAGCCGAGCAGGTCGGCAAGTACAAGAACCCGATGTGGGGCAGCGCGTGGTCGTACGACGGGCGCTACGTCTTCTTCACGACGACGAGCCCGAGTTACGACGTGGGCGTGATGGAGATCGGCAAGGAAGAGCCGACGCTGCTGCTGAACACGCCGTTTGCGGAACTCGACGGCGCGCCTTCGCCCGACGGCCGCTGGGTCGCGTATTCGTCGGACGAGTCCGGCCGCACCGAAATCTACGTTCGCTCGTTCGAGCCTGGCGGCGGCCGCTGGCAGATATCCGACACCGGCGGCGGATACGCCCGCTGGTCCGGGACGGGCAAGGAGCTCTTCTACCGGACCGACACCGGCATCATGGCCGTCTCCATCGAGGCGGCCGGCGACAGCCTGCGGACCGGCCGGCCGCGCGAGTTGTTCTCGGGTGCGTTTCGCGGCGGCACGGGTGGCACGACGGTCGGTGGATCGACGTTCGCGGACTACGAGGTGAGCAGGGACGGTCAGCGCTTCGTGATGTTCCCCATCGCGGCGACCACCGAAGAGTCGAGAGCCGGGCTCGTGACGCTCGTCAGTCCCTGGTTCGAGGAACTCAGGAACACGTTCAACACGCGTCGCTGACCTGGCGGCCGCCGGACGGCGGCTGCCGTCGCTTTCGGTCGGGGGATTCGATGCCTCACGTCATCGAGCGGGCCTCGAGCGGCCGGGCCGGGTGCCGGGCCTGTGGAGAGAAGATCGCCTCGGGCGAGCTGCGCTTCGGCGAGCGCCTTCCCAATCCGTTCGGCGACGAGGGCAGCGAGATGACGTTGTGGTTCCACCTCGCCTGCGGGGCGTTCACGCGTCCGGAGCCTTTCCTCGACGCGCTCGCCGCATCAAACGAGACCGTGCCCGATCGCGACGCCCTCGAGCGCGAGGCACGCCTGGGCGTCGCCCATCGCCGGCTGCCCCGCCTGCGTGCCGCCAGCCGCGCGCCGACGGGCAGGGCCACCTGCCGGGCATGCCGGAATCTGATCGGCAAGGACACCTGGCGAATCGCCCTGGCTTACTACGAGGATGGGCGCTTCGTGCCGTCGGGCTTCATTCACGCGGGCTGCGTGCCCGTGTACATCGAAACCGCGGACGTGATGCGAAGAGTGACCCACTTTTCGGCCGGCCTGACCGACCAGGATCTCGCCGACGTCAGGGCCGGGATCGGCTCGGTCACGTCGTCGTGACGGGCTCGCCCACGCGCACCGTGATCTCGAGGCTCACCGGCGCCGCAAGTGAACGTGTGATGAGGCAGGTCTGCTCGGCCTTCGTCAGCAAGCGCCTGGCCTGATCTTCCTTTGCGTCCGGAAGAACGTCGAGCGTCACGCGAATCGTGAACGCGGTGAAGCGCGTGACTCGGTCGATTCGATCGAGGGTGCCGGTGACGTCGATGGCGATTGCGGTCCAGTGGAAGTTCGAGGCGGTGGCGATCGCGCGAAAGGTCAGGACGAAGCAGTTCGCCACCGACCCCACGAGCATGGTCTCGGGCGACCACCGGTCCCCGGGGCCGCCGAACTCGGCGGGCGCCGCGGTGGGAAGGGCCTCGAGTCGGTGGCTCGTAAGCGTGACGTCGCCCTCGGGCCGGGCGGTCGTGGCAACGGCATACGTATGAGGAAAGGCCTGCATACCCCGTGGCAAGGGCACAACTCGTGCCGACCCCGGTCTGGCCGGTACCCGCGTGAAACCCGCGTCGGTCGCGGGCGCGCCAGCGAAAATTCAGCAGGCGCCCGCAAGATTTCGCGGAACGACGCCGAGCGAGGCGAGCACGTCGGCCACCGAGTACTCCGTCGTGTCCGGCGGGAGCAGCCGGTTGAGGTCTCTCAGGTCCTCGCCTGAGGTCACCAGGCCGCGCTCGACGTGCCTGCCTGCGCGAACCTGGGGTTGCCCGACGTTGGCGATGAGCGTGTTGCAGATGCACTTGCGGCCCACCGTGTCGGCGGCCTCGCCGCCCTTCGATTCGTACACGTTCACGGGTTCGGCCGAACAGCGGAACGCGACCGTCCCGTCCTCCGAGCGGTAGGCTTCGCGCAGGTAGCCGAGATCGCAGATGCGGGGGCGCGCACGGTAGGCGTCCTCGTCGGACAGCGTGCCCGGCAGCTCGGCGACCTTGAACGGAAAGCCAGTTGGCGACGCCGACGGGTCGGTGAAGATCCTCGTCTCTCCCGAACGCACCTGCTCGAGCAACGCGCGCCGGTAGTCGTCGCGCAATCCCGACTCGGTGCAGAAGGCGAATGCCGTCCCGATCTGGACGCCGGCCGCGCCCGCCGCCTGTGCTTCGCGCAGCCGCTCGGCCGTGCCGTATCCGCCGGCGAGCCAGAACGGCAGGCCGAGCGCGCGGAGCTTCTCGAGGTTCACCTCGTCGCGTTCGCCGTAGATCGGCTCGCCGAGCTCGTTGAGGCGCAGCTTGCCTCGCGGCGGCGCGTTGTGCCCGCCGGCCGTCGGGCCCTCGACGATGAACCCGTCGACGCGCCCGTTTGATTTTCGCGCGAGCGTGAGCGCCAGCACGTCCGAGGCGATGATGGCGAGAAACGCCGGCCGCTTGAGCGGCGGCAGGCTCACGCCCATGATCTCGCGCGGGTCGAACGTGAGCAGGAAGTCGTCGCCCGGCTGCGCGCCGGTCACCTGCAGCGGATAGGTGGCGGCCTGGTGGTCCACGAACGCATCGAGCGCGCCGGGAATCCGAACCGGAATGCCGGCGCCCATGACCACGTAGTCCACGCCGGCGAGCATCGCGCCGTAGATCGACGGCAGGTGCGGGAGCTGGATCTTCTCGAGGTAGTTGATGCCGACAGGGTTCGTGTGCCCTTCGCGCGCGAGAAACACCTCGACGAAGTTCGCCACCACACAGAGCTCGAGCACCTCCCGCGCGTCGCGCCTCTCGTGCATGGGAGGATTGCGGTAAGCGTCGGCCGCCCCCTTGCCGCCTGCGATGAAGTACTCGTCCCGCACCCGCTCGGCCATCGCCGGCACGGGGAAGTGACCGAGCGCGCGGCGCATGTGTCCGCCCGGATCGCCGTCCTGCAGGCGTCGCGCGAGCAGCTGACTGAGCGCGGTGCCCGAGACAACGCCCAGTTGACCGAGCGTCGACACGGTGCGCGCGAGTTTCCAGTGGGAGATACCAACGCCCATTCCGCCCTGGATGACGACTGGCAGTGCGTGCGCGGCCTGAAGCGTAGTCACCGACACGCGATCATAGCCCGAATACGGCCCGGCCGGCCCTACCCCGTCGCGGCCGTTCGGGGCTAGGATTGGGAGGATTGGGACTCATGGAGGAATCACGATGATCCGTCGTTTCAGTGTTGCAGTGACCGCTCTGGTTGTTCTGGCCGCCGCGCTCTCGGCCCGCGGGAACGAGACATTCGGCAAGGGCGTCACCCTGCCGGCCGCCACGTCCATCCAGGCGCTCTACGAGCATCCGGACCAGTTTGTCGGCAAGACCATTCGTGTCGACGGCGTGGTCGACGCCGTCTGCGAAGACATGGGTTGCTGGATGGCGCTCGCCGACATCGCCGATGCCACGCGGATCGTCCGCCTCAAGGTGGAGGACGGCGGCGGCATCGTGTTCCCGATTTCCGCCAAAGGCAAGGCCGCCTCGGCCGAGGGCGTCTTCGAGAAGATCGCGGCCGGCGATGCGGAGGCCAACGAAGCCGCCGCCGAGCAGACGGCCACGGCGACGGGCACGAGCGCCGCGTTCGGCAAGCTCTACCAGATCAAGGCGACCGGCGCGATCGTCAAGTGAAGCGCGGGGGCGCCGGGCGCGGTCTCGCGCCCGGCTGCGTCCGCAGGCTCACGCCCACCGTCACGGCCACGCCGACGGCAAAGCCGGGGATCATCTCGTACAGATCGTAGACGTACGGCTTGACCGCGACGACCCACACGACGGCGGTGGCAAACCCGGCGACCATCCCCGCGATGGCGCCGGCTCTCGTCGTTCGCGGCCAGAACAGTCCGCAGAGAACGACCGGCGTGAACGCGCAGGCCAGGCCCGACCAGGCAAAGAGCACGAACCAGAAGACGAGACGGACCTCGCCCATCGCGAACGCCAATGCCGCCAGGCCGACCACGATCGTGCTGGCCTGGCCGATGCGCGCGATCCGTCGTTCGGTCATCGCCGGTCCGAAGACCTGTTGCACGATGTCGCGCGCGATCGACGACGACACCAGGATGAGCAGCGAGTCCACGGTGGACATCGACGCGGCCAGCACGATCACGAGAAAGACCCCGACGAAGACGGCCGGCATCAGGCTCGTCGTCATCGCTGGGAGGATGGTCTCGGCGTCGGCCAGGCCTGGCACGAGCGCGCGGCCGGCGATGCCCGTCCCGATCGCGCCCAGGTCGAACACGATCATGCAGGCCACGGCGATCCACCCGCCTCGCACGATCTGCCGGCGATCTCGCGCCGAGATCCAGCGGACGAGCAACTGCGGCGCGCCCAGGAAGGCGAGCCCGACGGCGACGAATCCGGCGGCGCTCGCCAGGCCCGGCAACGACAAGCCGGCCGACCCCATGAGGGAGAGAAGCGCCGGATCCTCCGCGCGCAGCGTCTCGATGACGGCGTCCCAGCCGCCGGCCGCCGAGAACCCGATGAACGGCATGACGAGCAGCCCGCCGAACATCAGGAGGCCCTGCACGAGATCGCTGTAGGCCACGGCCTTGAAGCCGCCGACCGTCGTGTAGAAAAGAATGAACCCCAGCCCGATGAGCGTGCCGGTCTGGTAACTGGTGCCGAGGAACGCGTCGAACGCCTTGCCCATCGCGGTGAGTTGCGCGGCGGTGTAGGCGGTCACCATCGTGACGATCACGACGAGGCCGATCCAGCGGAACACGTGGCGGGTGTCGCCGAATCTCGAGGTCAGGTAGTCGGGAACCGTGATGGACCCGTACGCGTCGGTCGCGTCCTTGAATCGCGGCGCCACGAGCATCCATCCGAGCGCCACGCCCAGCACCTCGCCGACGGCCACCCACAGCGCGTGGAACCCGACGGCATACCCCATGCCCGTGAGTCCGAGCAGCAGCCAGGCGCTCTCGCCGGTGGCGTTGTTGCTGAAGGCAATCACCCAGGCCGGCAGGCGCTTGTTCGCCACGTAGTAGCCGGCCACCGTGCCCGACTCGCCGCGGCTCCAGAGGCCAATGGCGAAGAGCACGACGCCGTAGAGGGCGAGCACCGTGAGGACTGCTGGCGAAAGCACCATGGCTCGACAACCCGACCGAGTGAGCGTGTGAGGCCCGGCTAAGGCTAGCACGCCCGATCGGACGCCAACGCGCTACAATCGAACAGCCAGCATTCAGAAACCTGCCGCAGCGACCGCGAGCGGACCCGGGTCCGGCTCGCGAGGGATGTTCGTGTCATGCCGCATAGAGCCCTGAGGACGATCGCGCTGACGGCCGCGCTCAGCGTCGCCGCGGCCATTGCCCTCTCCGCCACCCGGGCCCAGTCGGCCCAACGCACGCCGCAGTTCCGCGGTGGCGTCGATCTCGTGAAGATCGACGTCTCCGTCCTCGACCGCGACCGCGTGCCGGTTCGCGACCTCACGGCTGACGACTTCACCGTGCTCGAGAACGGCGTGCCCCAGACCATTTCCAACTTCGCCTTCGTGGACACGGCGCCCCGGGAGTGGTCGGAGACCGTCTGGCCCGACGACGTCGTCACGAACATCCCGACGGATACGGTGGGCACCGGACGGTTGATGGTGCTCCTCATGGACAACGTCAACACGTTCGTGCCGCGATCGTTCACCACGGCCGTCGCCATCGCGCGCGCGATCGTCGCCCAGATGGGTTCTGACGATCTGGCGGCCGTGCTGTTCACCAGCCGGTTCGAACACGAGCAGGACTTCACGAACGACCGCGGACGCCTGCTCGACGCCATCGACAAGTTCGATTACGCCATCGGCACGGACCCGATGATCCGCATGGTCCAGGTGGCCAGGGACCTCGAGCAGGTGCCCGACCGGCGCAAGCTCATCTTCTACATAGGCCCGGGCTATCCCTTCAACGCCAACCTGCTCGGCCCGGCGCAGGAGACCTACGGCGACGTGCAGGGCCAGATGGCGCAGCTCGTCTACCGGATGCAGGACGTCTTCCAGTCTGCCCGCATCGCCAACGCGAACATCTACGCCATCGACCCGGTCGGACTCGACGCGCCAACCGACGGCATGGCGATCGACCGGCGCCAGGACTCCATCGACTTCCTGCGCATCGTGTCGTCGCAGACCGGCGGCCGCGCCATCGTGAACCTCAACGAGCCCTCGAGGCAGGTGCCGAGGGTGTTTCGCGAGAACAGCGCGTACTACCTGATCGGGTTCCAGTCCTCCAATCCCGCGATCGACGGCAAGTACCGGAGGATCGAGGTGAAAGTGAACCGCCGGAATGCCGAGGTGCGGACGCGGAGCGGCTACTTCGCGATCGCCGAGCCAGGCTGCACGGCGAAGCATGTACAGTCCGCAGGCACGCGCCGAACAGGCCATCGCGAATCTCGCTGCTGCTCCCGACCTTCGCCTCGCGCTCACCGCCGTGCCAATCGCCAGCGGCACAGGTGAGAATCCGTCGCTCGCTGTCACGGTCAGGATCGACGCGCCGGGCTCCCGCCGATCGACGGCCGAACAGGTGCGACTCCGGCTTTCGCTTTTCGACGTCGATGGCCGCCCGGAACACTCGCTCGAACAGACCGTGACGGCTCCGCTCGCACCGGCCGCCGGCAACGAGCCGGCCTATCAGGTGCTGTGGCCCGTGGATGTCGAGCCCGGCCAGTACCAGGTGCGCGTCTTTGCCGAGGTGCCAAGCCGGGATCTTTCGGGCAACGTGGTCGCGTCGGTCACGGTTCCGGACTTCGAGAAGGAAGACGTCTCGCTCTCCGGCCTCGTGCTCGAGGGCGGCCCTGTCGTGCCGTCGGTCCCTCTTGACGCGTTCCCGGCCGTGATGCCCGTCGTCCCGACGACCGAGCGCGTGTTTTCATCCGGCGACGAGGTTGCCGTGTTCTGTCGCGTGTTCCAGCGCGACCGGCGCCCCAAGCCGATCGCGCTCGTGACCCGCATCGTGAACCGCGAAGGGACGGCGGTGTTCGAAAGACCCGAGACACTCGCGCCGGACAGGTTCGCGCCAGGTGGATCGGCCGACCATCGACTCGCCTTGCCGCTCGGCGAGCTGGGGCCTGGCGCCTACACGCTGTCGGTCGTGGCCACGCTCGACGCTGACTCGAGCGCCACCCGGACGATCCCGTTCACCATCCGGTGACGTTCGACGGCCGGGCGGACCCCGCCGCCGGGACGAGCCGAGCCGAGCACGTGGACCGTGCTTCGTGGCAAGCTATAGGCCATGCAGATTCGTTCGACGTCGTCGCTTCGTGGACTTGTAACCGTTACGGCCGCTGCGGTTGGCGTGGCCATCGTCAGTCTGACGCTTGCCGCCCGGACGGCCTCCAGCCCGGCCGAATCGCCGGCAGTGCCCGGGCAGGCTCAGGCACCTGCGAGCCCCTCGGGCGACGTGGCGCGCGGTGAGTACCTGGTCAATGCAGTTGCCATGTGCGTCCAGTGCCATTCGCCGCGCGACGCTTCCGGCGGCATCATCGAGAGCCGGAGACTGACCGGTGCCGCGATGCCGGTTCGCGGACCGTCCTGGAGCACCGAGTGGGCCTATCAGGCTCCGGCCATCGCCCGCCTGTCCGGCTTCACCGACGATCAGATCATGATGCTGCTCACCGAGGGCCACGCCGGCGACCGGCCGCGGCCGAAATCGCCGATGCCGCAGTTCCGCATGACGCGTGACGATGCGGCAGCCGTCATCGCGTACCTCAGAAGCCGTTGACAGGCCGCTGATGAGCTTCGCGCCCGGCGACCGGCTCGGTCCCTACGAGGTGATCGGTCCGCTCGGCGTCGGCGGCATGGGTGAAGTCTTCCGGGCGAGGGACACGCGGCTCGAGAGGACCGTCGCCATCAAGGTGCTCTCGGCCGACCTGGCCGCTGACCCGGAGTTCCGCCAGCGGTTCGATCGCGAGGCCAGGAGCATCTCGGCCCTCGACCATCCGAACATCTGCGCGCTGTACGACATCGGCGAGCACGGGGGCACCTCGTACCTCGTCATGCAGTATCTCGAGGGTGAAACGCTGGCCGAGCGGATTGCGCGCGGCGCGTTGCCGGTCCCGGATGCCGTCCGGATTGCCGTCGACATCGCCGCCGCGCTCGACGCCGCTCACCGCAGCGGCATCGTTCACCGCGATCTCAAGCCCGGCAACATCATGCTCACGAAGACGGGCGCGCGCCTGCTCGACTTCGGACTGGCGAAATCCGGCTCGCAAACCGCCGGAGGAGCGGGTGGCCAGTCCATCGAGGCGCCGACAATGACCTCGCCGCTTACCGCGCAGGGCACCATCCTGGGCACGTTCCAGTACATGGCTCCGGAGCAGATCGAAGGCGAGGACGCCGACGCGCGGACCGACATCTTCGCCTTCGGCGCCGTGCTCTACGAGATGATCACCGGGCGCCGCGCGTTCACCGGCAAGACGCAGGCGAGCCTCATCGGCGCGATCATGAAGGACGTGCCGGCGCCGGCCGGTGCCACCTCGGCTGACGTGCCGCCCGCGCTCGACCGCGTCATCGCTCGATGTCTGGCCAAGGACCCCGACGACCGGTGGCAGACGGCGCGCGATTTGAAGTCGGAGCTCATGTGGATTGTCGGGGAGGGCCGCAACGTCTCTGGTGCGTCGCCCGCCGTCCCGCCATCGCCCGCGCCGAGGTCCGCCTCGACGAGTCCGATCGCACAAGTCGCCGCGCTGGCCCTCGTCGCCGTGCTGGCGTCGGCCGTCACTTGGGTTCTCACCCGGCCCGCCGAAGTCGCCGCGCCGCACGTCGAGTTCTCGATTCCGGTTCCCGGCGACGCGCCCGTTCGTCGCGACTCCGGCGCCGGGCTCGCCATCTCTCCGGACGGCCGTTTCCTGGTCTACGTCGCGAACCCCGTGGGCAGCCAGGCAACCATGCTCTACCTTCGCAGGCTGGACTCGGTCGGTGCACAACCCATCGAGGGTACCGAGGGCGGTTTCGCGCCGTTCATCTCGCCTGACAGCCGGTGGATTGGCTTTCTGACCGACGAGCACGTCTTTCGCCTGCCGGTGGCGGGAGGGAGGCCGACGCCCATTACGGAGAAAGGCCCCTACTCGCGTGCAGCCTGGACGGCCGACGACCGGATCGTGCTCGGCCGGAGCCTGACGTTTGCCCCGGGTCCGCTCGGCATCGTGCCCGTGGCCGGCGGCACAGCCGTGCCGCTCACGACGCTCGACGACAGCAACGACCTGCACCAGTTGCCGCACCCGCTGCCCGATGGCCGCCACGTCCTGTTCAGCGTGCATACCGAAGCGGGCGCCCGGATCGCCGTCGCCTCGCTCGACGACGGGACGCACCGCCTGATTGGCCTGCCGGGAAGCGACGCCCGGTACGTGGAACCGGGAACGCTGCTCTTCGCGCGCGACGATGCGCTCTTCGAGGCGCCCTTCGACGCGGACCAGCTCGAGGTCACCGGTCCCGAAACGGCCGTGCTGACCGATGCCTATGTCTTTGCGTCCGGTCGGGGCATCGCGATCTCGCTCGCTGACGCAGACCGGGCCGGCACGCTCGCCTATCTCCCGGTTCTCTCGTCCCAGAGCCGCCAGCTCTCGTGGTTCGAACCGACCGGACGTGAGACGCCGCTCGCGCTTGCGCCGGCGCTCTACTCCGCTCCGAGAATCTCGCCCGATGGCCGTCGCTTCGTCGTGGGCGTCAATGCCGGAACCGGAGTCCGGCGCATACGCGTGGTCGACATCGCCGTGGCCTGCCGCTCGATCTCGACACGAACGGCAGCGATCCGTTGTGGGCGCCGGACGGCACGCTCACGTTCGTCGAACAGCGGGACTTGCTCGAAGTCGAGTATCGCGGGCGTCTCGCCCGCGTGCCGGCCGACGACAGCGCGCCACCTGCGCTGCTTCTCGAGTCACCCGATTCGGTGCTCGCACCGGAGGACTGGGCGCCGGATGGCAGCCGGCTGCTCTTCTCGTCGTACGTCCGCACGCAGAGCCGTGGGCTGCGCGATCGCAATCTCACCGTGCTGGTGCCCGGGTCCGGAGAGACGCCGCTGCTCAATTCGGCGGCCGATGAATTCGGCGGCCGGATTTCGCCGGACGGCCGCTGGCTGGCCTATCAGTCGACGACCTCCGGCCGCACGCGCGTGTACGTCCGGCCCTTCGACGCACCGGGTGGCACGCAGACCGTCTCGGGCGAAGGCGGGCACCATCCGGTCTGGGCGCGCGACGGCCGCGCGCTCTACTTCATCGAGGACGGCGCGATGATGAAGGCCGTCGTCTCGACGTCGCCGTTTGCCGTTGGCGCGGCAGGCGCGATGTTCAGGCTGCCCGCCTCGGCTGTGGCCTTCGATGTCGCGCCAGACGGCCGCTTCCTCGTCGTGCTCGATTCGGCCCTTGCCAGCGCCGACGAGCTTCGCGTCGTACTCGGCTGGAAGCGGTAGCAATCAGTAACGCCACCAGGGCGCCGTGGCGCCGTCCGGCTGGCGCGACATGATGAACGTCGCCATTTCCTTCAGGCGTTCGGCCGGCGTGACCGGGCCGGACCAGCAGTGCGGCTTCCGGTCGCCGTAGAGGAAGAAGCCCTCATAGTGCGGGCTCTCCGTGGTCTTCATCCAGGCTTCCAGTTCCGCAGTCGAATTGTTCAGGTAGTAGGTGTCCATCGTCCCCGTGTACACGCGGATCTTGTCGATGAGCTTCGGACCGACCGTGTTCCAGTTCCGCTTCAGGTACTCGAGGAGGTCGTAGTTCTCACGCCAGTAGGCAGCCACCTCCGGGTCGATACGCCCAGTCCGCTTGTCGAAGAGCGGCTTGAAATACCCATCATCGCCGAGCGGACCGAATACGGCCGACCAGATGTCGAGCTGCTGGCCTGACCGGCCGCGCGTGCCGTTGACCAGTTCGAAGCGATTCCGCTGTTCGGATGTCAGCCGGACGCGGCCGTCGGTCTCGCGCGAGTTGATCGTGGGCTCGCGCCGCCACTCGTACTGCTTGTAGAAGGCATTCTCGTCGTCGTAGACGTTGATGCCTTCGACGTCAGTGAAGGTCACCGGATCCGGGCAGTAGGACCACGTGCCGCCAAAGAAGTCAGGGTGGAAGATCTGGAGGGCCAGCGCCTCCCAGCCGCCGGTCGACCCGCCCGACAGCACCCTGGCGTAGGGCTCGCGGATCACGCGGAATCGCCGTTCGATTTCTGGAATCAGCTCCTGCATGATGGCGTCGCCGTACGGACCCACGTTGACGGAGTTGACCGCATACGAGTCGTCGAAGTACGGGTTGGGATGCTGGAACGTGACGAGGACCATCCTTGGGAACCCGTCGCTCATCCACGCGCGCGAGAAGTCGTTTCGCCCGTCGAATCCATTCGGCGCGCCAAGCGAAAAGTGCCCCTGAATGTAGTTGACCGGATAGCTGATGGTCTCCCGGTCGTAATCGCGCGGCAACAGCACGGTGGCGCCAAGATGGACGGGCCTGCCCCAGAACCTGGTGAGCATCGGGCTCTGGAACTTGAACCGTTTCACCCACGCGGTATCCGGCGGCACCTCCACGGGCGGCAGCACCGTAGCGGCCGACAACCTGACGACGGCATCCGCGCCCGGATCCAGACGCACACGCTCCACGGCGCTCGTGAGGTTGCCGGGCGAGCGGTTCCAGGCCTGACCTTCCCATTGATCGTCGTGCATCCAGACGACGTGCCCGTCGGCGCGCCGGAACTCCGAGTAGATGTTCACGAAGGCCTGGACGAAGTAGTCGCCCGGGGGCAGATCGCGAAGGCTCTCGAGTGGACTACCCAGATCGGTCGCGTCGATCACCATCGTCTGCCCGGGCGCGACCGCCTCGACGTCGCGGCCGAAGAACGGGACGCCGGTTCGACCGATCTGCAATCGGGGCTCGCGGTCGCTGGTCCGGGAGATCATCACGTACACGCGGCCCGTCACGGGGCCGGCATGCGCCGTGGCGGGAAACGAGATCTCGAAACGAAGGCCGCTCGGCGCGCTCTGCTGCGCGCGCACGGTCGCAAGACCGGCAAGGACGAGAGCGGCCAGACACGCTGAGAACAACCGGGACATCAGGCACCTCCGAGCGTCCACCTGTGACCGGTCCACTTGTATCCGAAGCGCCCCGCAAGTGGAAGTACCCGGCCGCACGGTCCCTGGCGCGTCGGGCCTGGCGACGGCGACAGGTACCGTTCCGTAACCGCAGGTTTCAAGCACGTCGTTCCCAGCGCCCGACGGATGCCGGTGACGTCCCAGCGCATTGAGGGTGGGCCGTGGCACCGTAATTGCGCTCCCACAGGGCGTGCGGCGACCGTCGACCGCACGTCGTCAACCAGAGAATCTGCCGTGCATCAGACCGGTCGAAGCCGAAGCAGGCCCGACGGCGATCGCCGTGCCCCGAGGCCAGTCACCGTCCTGGTCGTCGAGGACTCGGAAGACGACGCCCAGTTGCTGCTCCACGAACTGCGCAGTCACGGCTTCGCTCCGGCAGGCACGCGCGTCGACAACGCGCGCGACCTCCACCAGGCGCTCGAGGGCGGCACGTGGGACGTCATCCTGTCCGACCAGAGGATGCCCGGCTTCAGCGGAGACGCGGCCCTCGAGATTGCGAGAGCCAAGGCTCCTGACGTGCCCTTCATTTTCGTTTCGGGCACGCGGGGCGAAGACGAGGCCGCCCAGGTCATGCGAGCCGGCGCGAGCGACTTCATCGTCAAATCGCGACTGCATCGGCTCGCTCCCCTGATCGAACGCGAGCTCGAGGAGGCGGCCCGGCGTCGGGAACAGCAACGCACGAAAGCGGCTCTCGCCGAGTCGCAGGAGCAGCTCCGCCAGGCGCAGAAGCTCGAAGCCATTGGCCGTCTCGCCGGCGGCGTCGCCCACGACTTCAACAACCTGATGGCGACCATCCTCACCTACGCCGACATCGCGCTCGGCACGCTGGCGGAGGACGACGCGGCTCGGGCCGACCTGCTCGAGATCAAGCAGGCGGGCACGCGCGCCGCGCAGCTGACGCGCGACCTTCTCGTCTTCAGCGGACAGCACGGAGGCGAGCGCGTCACGATCGACCTCGGGCAGATGCTCGAAGGGATGCGGCACCTGCTCGAGAACGTCGCTGGACCGTCCGTGATGCTCGACATCGACCACGACGACGGACTGTGGCCGATTGCGGCCGACCGGCGGCACATCGAGCGCCTGTTCATGAACCTGACCGCCAACGCCCGCGACGCGATGCCGTCGGGCGGAGCGCTCACGATCACGGCGGCGAACGCCACGGTCCCGGTGAGCGACGAACCGGCCACCCAACCGCATCCGGGCGAGTACGTGCAGCTCGAGATCGCCGACACCGGCCGCGGCATCCCGCCCGACGTCATGGACAAGGTGTTCGAGCCGTTTCACAGCACCAAAGGCGAACGGCTCGGGGCAGGCCTCGGACTGGCCGTGGTCTACGGCATCGTGCAGCAGAGCGACGGCGTCATCACGGTGAAGAGCGACGACGGCCGAGGCACGGCGTTCACGATCTCTGCTACCGCGCGCCGACGACGACGCGAACGTTGCCCGGTCGACGTGAGGCGCCGGCCGTGCCTCTCTCCCGCGTCTTTCGCTGGTCCAGGCTGTCTCTCCGGACCAAGGGACTCATCGTCGTTGGCCTGCCCGTCCTGCCGCTGGCCATCTTCTGGTCGCTGACCGCATGGACCCTGACGCATCGGGCCGCGCCCGACGACGCGGCCCTCGACCATCTGGCCAGCCAGGCCGCTGTGGGACGCGTGCTCACGGCGCTCTTCGAGGCGGACGCCGGCGCGCGCGACTTTCTGCTGACAGAGAACGCCGCCGCCAGGGCTCGCGTTGAAGAGGCCGTCGGCCGGTTGCCGGCCGACTTCGAGATGCTGGATGCGACCCTGTCCGAGGCGGGCGTCCGCGAGTCGTTCGAGACGATGAAGCAGCTTGTCGACGAGGAACTGGCCGTGCTCCGGCGCATCGTGCCCGGGCCGCCGCCTGGTGAGCCTGTCACAGCCGACCGAGCCATGCTCGACGCCAGTGGCTCGAACCTCGCCCGCCTTCGAGCCATCGTCGAGGACATTCAGGAGCGACATGGCGCGCTTGCCGCCGCCGAGGTCCGTCGCGACGAGCTGACGGGCACGCTGCTGCTCTGGGGCCTGCTCCTGGGATCGGTCGTGTGTGCGGTTGGCGGTTTCGGCGCCGCGATCGTCGTTGCGGGAAGTGTCAGCCGGCGCGCGCGCATTCTGGCTAGAAACGCGGACCGCCTCGCGCGCGGCGACGCGCTGCATTCACCTCCCCCGGGCGAAGACGAGATCGGCCAGCTCGACCTCCGCTTTCGCGAGGCCGCCAGTCAATTGCGCGCGCGCGAGCTCGAGCTCAGCCGCCGCACGGCACAGCTCGAAGCCGCCAACCGAGAGCTGGAGGCGTTCAGCTACTCGGTCTCGCACGACCTCAGGGCTCCGCTTCGCGCGATCAGGGGTTTCAGCGAGGTCCTCGACGAGAGCAGCCGGGGCCGGCTCAACGCCACCGCCCGCGACGCCCTGCGGCGCGTGCGCGCAGGCGCGGAACGCATGGACGCCTTGATCGATGCGCTCATCGATCTCTCGAGGGTGACGACGACCGAGCTGAAGCGCGAATCGGTGGATCTGTCGGCCACCTCGCGCGAGATCTTCGAGGAACTGCCCCGGCACGACCATGCGGAGCCGATCGACATCGAGGTGGAGCTGAACCTCACGGCCGAGGCCGATCCGCGCCTGCTTCGCATCGCACTGCAGAACCTCATCGACAACGCCGTGAAGTACACGGCGCGGACGCCCAGGCCTCGCATCGAAGTCGGATCGGGGCCGAACGGCCGGGCCCGGGTCTTCGTCGTGCGGGACAACGGCGCGGGCTTCAGCATGCAGCACGCCGATCGCCTGTTCAGCCCGTTCGAGCGGCTGCACCCCGAGCAGGAGTTTCAGGGCACCGGCATCGGCCTCGCCGTCGTCGAGCGCGTGGTCCGGCGCCACGGCGGCCGTGTGTGGGCGGAGAGCACGGCCGGTGCCGGGGCCGCGTTCTTCTTCACGCTGGAACCCGAGCCGGCAGCGGAAATCGAAACACGGGATTGAATCTGGCCGACCGCAGGATTCTCGACGAACGCCGTGCAGAGTCGACGGTGCGTCGACTGGCCCTCACTAAATACGCATTATGTGCGTATTTTAACCTTGACCGTGCGTCGAATCGGGCTCATAATCTACGCATAAGGTGCGTCGAATGAACCCGCAATACATCCACCAAAGGCCGGATTGGCCGCATTTTCAATGGGACCAGGAGGCTCTGGCGGCTCCGCTGGCCGAGATCCGGCACCGGCAGGGGCGTCTGCTGGGCCGAATGGAGGGTCTGGGCTTCGCGCTCCAGAAGGAGGCGGAGTTGCGCACGCTCACGCTCGATGTCCTGAAATCGAGCGAAATCGAGGGCGAGACGCTCGACCCGGAGCAGGTGAGCTCGTCTATCGCGCGGCGCCTGGGACTCGACACCGCCGGCGCCGTGCCGGCCGGCCACGATGTCGAGGGCGTGGTGGAGATGATGCTCGATGCGACGCAGAACTTCGCTCAGTCGCTCTCCGCGGAGCGCCTGTTTGGCTGGCACGCCGCGCTCTTCCCCACCGGGCGCAGCGGCATGCGCAAGATCATCGTCGGCGCCTGGCGCGACGATGCCGACGGACCGATGCAGGTGGTCTCGGGCCCGGTCGGCAGAGAGAAGGCGCACTACGAAGCGCCGGCAGCAGCGCTGCTGCCCAAAGAGATGTCTGCTTTCTTCGCGTGGGCGAACAGCGCCGATCCCAAGACCGATGCGGTCTTGCGCGCGGCGCTTGCCCATCTGTGGTTGGTAACCATCCACCCGTTCGATGACGGCAATGGCCGCATCGCGCGCGCGATTGCGGATTGGCAACTGGCGCGTTCGGAGAAGAGCGCGCAGCGCTTTTACAGCATGTCGGCGCAGATCCGCATCGAGAGAAAGGAGTACTACGACATCCTCGAGCGCACCCAGAAGGGACCGCTCGACGTGACGCCGTGGATGGAGTGGTTTCTCGGCTGCCTTGGGCGTGCCTTTGATGGCACCGAGGCCACGCTCGAAGCCGTGATGCGCAAGGCGCGTTTCTGGGAGCGGCTTGCGCAGATCAGCATCAACGACCGCCAGCGCGCCATCCTGAACCGGCTGCTCGACGGCTTCGAGGGCAAGCTCACCACCACGAAGTGGGCGACGCTCGGCAAGTGCTCGCATGATACGGCGCTGCGCGATATCCGCGAACTCATCGGCCACAGCATCTTGCAGCAGGACCCCGGCGGGGGGCGCAGCACGAGCTACTCGCTCGCGGACTGAACAGCCGCGGCCGGAAACCGCCACGCCGGTAGGGTAGGAAGGACGGCGAGCAAACTGCAGCTGTTTACTGGCGGAGGGAGAGGGATTCGAACCCCCGGTACCCTTCCGAGTACAGCGGTTTTCAAGACCGCCGCCTTAAACCACTCGGCCATCCCTCCGCGATCCTATGAGCGAATGAGCGAATGAGCGCATTCAGCGAATTAGGCGAATTAGCGGATTCCAGTGAGCGAATTCCAGTGAGGAGAATATGCGAAACGGGCCAATGGCTGAAACCAGCCGCGGCCCCTACCCGCTCATTTCACCACTCACTCGCTCATTCACCCATTCACCCCATTCACCCATTCACCCCATTCACCCATTCGCTCATTCGCTCATTCGCTCATTCACCAATTCACTTCATTGGCACGCTGCCATCACTTGATCTCCCCAAACCCAGTGTACGGCCGAAGCGCTTCGGGAATCACCACCGAACCATCTTTCTGCTGGAAGTTCTCGAGGATCGCGATCAGGGTCCGGCCCACCGCCAGACCCGATCCGTTGAGCGTGTGCACGAACTGCGCCTTGCCTGACCCGTCGGGCCGGAACTTGATCTGCGCGCGGCGCGCCTGAAACGCCTCTGTGTTGCTGCAGGACGAAATCTCGCGGTAGGTCTCCTGGCTCGGCAGCCACACCTCGAGGTCGTACGTCTTGGCCGACGCAAAGCCCATGTCGCCCGTGCAGAGCAGCACGCGGCGGTACGGCAGGCCGAGCCGCTCGAGCACGGTCTCGGCGTTGCGGGTGAGAATCTCGAGCTCGTCATGCGACCGTTCGGGCGTTGCGAACTTGACGAGCTCGACCTTGTCGAACTGATGCTGGCGTATGAGACCTCGCACGTCGGCGCCGTACGAGCCCGCCTCGCTCCGAAAGCACGGCGTGTAGGCCGTGTAGTTGATCGGCAGCAGGCGCCCGTCGAGGATCTCCTCGCGATGCAGGTTGGTGAGCGGCACTTCGGCTGTCGGAATCAAATAGAGATCCCAGTCGCCGGCGATCTTGAAGAGATCCTGCTCGAACTTCGGCAGGTTGCCGGTGCCGGTGAGCGCCGCCGAGCCGACGAGAAACGGCGGCTCCATCTCGCGATAGCCGTGCTCGCGGGTGTGCAGATCGAGCATGAAGTTGATGAGCGCGCGCTCGAGCCGCGCGCCGGGCCCGGAGAGCACCGAGAACCGCGCGCCCGACATCCGCGTGGCGCGCTCGAAGTCGAGGATGCCGAGCTCGGGACCCAGATCCCAGTGGGGCTTGGGTGGGAAGTCGAACACCGGCGGCGTGCCCCAGCGCTTCACTTCGACGTTGTCGGCCGAGGACGACCCGACGGGTACGCTGTCGTGAGGGAGATTGGGTAAGCCGAGGAGCAGCGCGTCTCGCTCGCCTTCGACCGTTGCCAGCTCCAACTCGAGTTCCTTGATCCGGCCTCCTCGCGTCTTGTTCTCCGCAAGGATGGCACTCGGGTCACGGCCTTCGCGCTTGGCCTTCGCCACTTCCGCTCCGGCCGCGTTCTGCGCGGCCTTGAGGGCCTCGACCTCCGGAATCAGCCGCCGACGCTCGGCCTCGAGCTTCGCCCAGGCCCCAAGCTCACCCGATGGGTCCACGCCCCGCGTCGAGAGCCGGGTCCCGACCTCATCCAGGTGATCACGTACGTACGCCGCGTCCAGCATGGGATGATTCTACTTGGCCTGCGCTAACATCCCATGATGCCTTCCGCCGTTCGCAAAGCCGTCTTTCCAGCCGCCGGCCTCGGAACCCGGTTCCTGCCGGCCACCAAGGTCATCCCCAAGGAAATGCTCCCGCTCATCGACAAGCCGATCATCCAGTACGGCGTCGAAGAAGCGGTGGACTCTGGGGTCACTGACGTGATCTTCGTCACGAGCCGCGGCAAGGGCTCGATGGAAGACCACTTCGACGCGTCGTTCGAGCTCGAAACCTGGCTGGAGTCGCGCGGGAAGAACGATGCCCTCGAGGAGATCCGCGAGATCGTACGCCTGGCCAACATCTCATCCGTCCGTCAGGGTCAACCGCTCGGCCTCGGGCACGCCGTGCTCGTCACCCGGCACCTGGTCGGCGACGAACCCTTCGGCGTCATCCTGCCGGACGATGTGATCGACGCGGAACCGCCGGCGCTGGCGCAGATGATCGAGGTGTTCGAAGAAGTTGATGGGCCCGTGATTCTCGTCGAGCGTGTGCCACGCGACCGGGTCGGAAATTACGGCGTCATCGCGTACGAAGACGTACGGCCGGGGGTGTATCGCGTGACCGATCTGGTGGAAAAGCCGCCCGTCGACAAGGCCCCGTCAGACCTGGCCATCATTGGCCGCTACATCCTGACGCCGGATGTCTTTCCGGCGCTCGAAGCGACAGGCCATGACCACGGCGGTGAGATTCAGTTGACCAACGGTTTGAAGCGCCTGCTCGCCTCGCGCCCGATCTACGCGTGCGAAGTGAAGGGCGTCCGCCACGACACCGGGAACAAGCTGGGCTTTCTCAAGGCGATGGCCTACTTCGCGCTGAAACGGCCCGACCTGGAGGGGCCGTTCCGTGAGTACTTGAAGACACTGGAGACCACGTAGAAAGAGACGACGGACCGTGGAGGGCGTGGAGGGCGTGGAGATCACGTTTGGGAGAGACGACGGACCGTGGAGACCGTAGAGAGCGTGGAGTTCACGTTTGGGAGAGACGACGAACCGTGGAGACCGTGGAGAGCGTGGAGTTCACGTTTGGGAGAGACGACGGACCGTGGAGGGCGTGGAGAGCGTGGAGTTCACGTTTGGGAGAGACGACGGACCGTGGAGACCGTGGAGGGCGTGGAGTTCACGTTTGGGAGAAACGGCGGAACCGTGGAGGGTCGACGGGGATTACTTGTCGGCGGTTGGTTTGGCGTCGGGAGCTTTGTCGGTTTTCTTGCTTTCCGGAGCCTTCTCGGCCTTCTCTGACTTCTCGGCTTTCCCCGCCGATTCGCCGGCCCCGTCTTTGGCAGACGCGCCGTCCTTTGAATCCTTACCACTGTCGCCCTTGCCAGGCTTGGCGTAGTCGGTCACATACCAGCCGCTGCCCTTGAACTGGAAGGCGGGCGACGAGACGAGCTTCCTGACGACGGCCCCGCAGGACGGACAGGCGTCGACCGGAGGATCCGAGAACTTCTGGATCTTCTCGAACCGGTTTCCGCATCCGTCGCACTGGTACTCGTAGAGCGGCATTGTCCTTTACTCGTCCAGCCCGTCATTATATTGAACGTCAGCCCCATGCCGGGAACTCTCTTCGTCGTGGCCACACCGATCGGGAACCTCGAAGACCTGACGTTCCGCGCGCTGCGCACCCTTCGAGAAGTGGACCTCATCGCCGCAGAAGACACCCGGCGAACCGCTCACCTGCTCGCCAGGTACGACGTGCGCCGACCGCTCGTCAGCCTCCGCGAGCACAACGAAGTGCGGGAAACGCCGCGCCTGCTTGCCAAACTCCAGGCAGGGACATCCATCGCCCTCGTGTCAGACGCTGGCACTCCCGGCATTTCCGACCCTGGGGCCAGGCTGGTTCGCGCGGTCCGGGAGGCAGGCCTGCCGGTTGTTCCGATTCCGGGCCCCAGCGCAATTACGGCGGCCCTCTCGAGTTCCGGCGTCGAAGCGAACCAGTTCGTGTTCCTCGGCTTTCCGCCGTCCTCAGGAAAAGCCAGAGCCGAGTGGATGGCTCGCATCAAGTCCGAGACTCTGACGACGGTCTTCTTTGAGTCTCCGCATCGAATTGAACGGACATTGACGGAGTTATTGGAGGTTAAACAACCTATTTTAATTCATCGTGAATTAACAAAGATTCACGAAACATTTGTCATATGCACTAAGAATGAACTCGCACAACTGAAAGGAGGGAAGGGCGAGTTCACCCTGGTTGTTCCTGCCAGCCACGAAAGTCCAGTAGAAGTGGATAGTAAGGCTGTCTATGGTCTGTTCACGTCGCTTGTCTCGCCCACGCCGATGGAGAGAGAAGAAGCACTGCGCATCACCGCAAAAGCATGTGGACTCGCAGAAATCGAAGTGCGCAAGATAATAAAAAAAGTATCGATATTGGTCAAACAACACAAGATATAGCCGGCTTGACCCTGATCAAGTCGTCTGCTACCTTCCATCAGCGCTCCCCCACGCAATCCGGAGATTCGCATGCCCAGCCGATCCAAGCCCAGTCAAAGGTCCGGCAAAACATCGTCGAAGGGCCGGGCAAGGAAAACTGCGCCAAAGTCGGCCGCCGAGCAAGGCCAGGGGACTCCGGCTGCGTCACCAGAGCCAGACGGGCCGCCTGAGGCGGCGACGCTCCGCCTGGAGACCGGAATGCTCGCTCTGCAGCGGCACGAGTACGACGAGGCCCTCGCGGTCTTCACCGGCCTGCTCGAGCGATTTCCAGGCGAGCGGGCGCTCGCCGACCGGGCCCGGGTCTATGTGGCGCTCTGCCAGCGGGAACTGGCCGCCCGGGCAGCTGTTCCCCGCACGAACGAGGAGCGCGTGACGGCTGCCACGGCTGCACTCAACAACGGGGAAGACGGTCAGGCAGAGCGGCTCGTCCGAATGGTCCTCGCCGAGAATCCCGAGCACGACGTCGCGCTCTATCTGCTGGCTTCAGTGGAGGTCCGCCGGGGCAAGACGGATGCGGCCCTGCGGTATCTGTCACAGGCGGTCGCCGTCAGCCCCGAGGCGGGAGCCCAGGCCCGCCACGATCCCGACTTCGAGACGTTGCGGGGAACAGAATCTGTTCGAGGAGTTGACCGCTCCGCCCGGTGACGATCCGAAGCCGCCAGCCACGCGCGGCCGGGCCGAGTGATAATCAAGCGAGCTGATGGACGTCCACGTCGTCATTCTCGCAGCCGGCAAGGGCACCCGCATGAAGTCGCGGCGCCCGAAGGTGCTGCACGAGCTCGCCGGCCGTTCGCTCATCGAACACGTGCTGGCGACCGTCGACGGCCTTGCGGCCGCCTCAACCACGCTTGTCGTGGGTCACGGAGCCGACGAAGTACGTGAAGCGCTCGCCGGCCGCCCGCACCTGCAGTATGTCGTGCAGTCGCCCCAGCTCGGCACTGGCCATGCGCTGCTGCAAACCGAGCCGCTCCTCGGCAACCGGACCGGCACGGTGCTGCTTCTCTACGGCGACGTGCCGCTGCTCGACCCGTCCACGCTCGTCCGCCTGGTCGAAGCGCATCGGACGGCGCGCGCAGCGGCCACGGTGCTCACGGCGGAGCTCGATGAGCCCTACGGGTACGGCCGCATCGTCCGCGACGAAGGGCAGCGTGTGGTCCGCATCGTCGAGGAGCGAGACGCGTCTGGCGACGAACGGCTGATCAGGGAAATCAACAGCGGCATCTACTGCTTCGCCCTGGCGCCGCTTTTCGAGGCGCTCAACGCCCTCGCGGCCGACAACTCGCAGGACGAGTACTACCTCACCGATCTGGTGGCCGCGTACCGGCGGCGAGGCTTGTCGGTGGAAACGCTGCGGCTCGACTCACCGGACGAGCTGCGCGGCATCAAC
The DNA here is from genome assembly GCA_963752045.1 of uncultured Acidobacteriota bacterium. Classification (GTDB taxonomy): domain Bacteria; phylum Acidobacteriota; class Vicinamibacteria; order Vicinamibacterales; family SCN-69-37; genus DATKDF01. The sequence continues at coordinate 514,718 of CAVVWN010000014.1, forward strand.
AGCCGCGAGGATCTCGCCGAGCTCACGCGGGTGGCGCGCGATCGCAAGAACCGCACCCTGATGCTTGGAGGCGTGACGTTCGAGGATCCCCGAACCACGTACGTGGATGCCGACGTGACGGTTGGTTCGGACACGATCATCGCACCAGGCGTTTCGCTCCAGGGCCGCACGACGGTTGGCAGCAGTTGCCGCATCGCGAGCGGTTCGCGGCTCGCCAACGCGACGATCGGCGACAACGTCACGATTCTCGACGGCAGCATCATCCTCGACTCGACCGTCGAGGCGGGCGCATCGGTCGGGCCCTACGCGCATCTCCGACCAGGATCGGTTCTCGGCCAGGATTCGCGCGTCGGCAACTTCGTGGAGCTGAAGAAGACCCGGCTCGGCGCGGGCTCGAAGGCCAATCACCTGGCCTATCTCGGCGACGCACGGATTGGCGAGCGCGTGAACGTCGGCGCGGGCACCATCACGTGCAACTACGACGGCCGCGCCAAGCACCAGACCGTGATCGAAGACGGGGCCTTCATCGGCAGCGATTCCCAGCTCGTCGCACCGGTCACCGTGGGCAAGGGCGCCTATGTAGCGGCAGGGTCCACCATCACGGAGGACGTGCCGGAAGGCGGCCTGGGCATCGCCCGTGGCCGCCAGGTCAACAAGCCCGACTGGGCCCGCCGGCAGCAGGCCGACAAGCCGGAGAAACCCTGATCCATGTGCGGCATCGTCGGCTACGTCGGGCCCAAGCCACTGATGCCCGTGCTCATCGAAGGGCTCCGCCGCCTCGAGTACCGCGGGTACGATTCGGCTGGCGTGGCCGTGGTCCGCAACGGCGAAATGGAGGTCCGGCGGAGCGCGGGCAAGCTTTCGAAACTCGAGGACATTCTGCGGGAGCGGCCGCTCGACGGCGAGTTCGGCCTCGGCCACACGCGGTGGGCCACCCACGGCCGGCCAACCGAGGAAAACGCCCATCCGCACCGCGACTGCAAGAAGCGAATCGTCGTCGTCCACAACGGCATCATCGAGAACTACCTCGAGCTCAAGCGCGAGCTCTCGGCCGAAGGCCACACGTTCGTCACCGAGACCGACACCGAAGTGGTGGCGCACCTCGTCGAGAAGGAAAGCCGCGACGATGGCCTCGCGGCCGCCGTTCGTCGAGCCCTCACGCGCCTCCGCGGCCTGTTTGCGCTCGTGCTCATCTCGGCTGACGATCCGGGTACCATCGTCGCGGTCCGCAACGGCCCGCCGGTCGTCGTGGGCTTCGGCACCGACGAGTACTTCGTGGCGTCGGACATTCCCGCGATCCTCGCGCACACCCGCGACGTCGTGTTTCTCGACGACGGCGAGATGGCCGTCGTCACCCGAGCCGGCGTGCGCTTCTTCGACTTCGCCGGGTCGGAGCGCCACAAGACGCCGAGGCGAATCACGTGGGATCCCGTGATGGCCGAAAAGGCGGGCTATCCCCACTTCATGCTCAAGGAAATTCACGAGCAGCCATGGGCCGTTCGCGAAACGGTGCTGGGCCGCACGTCGGTCGAATCGGGCCGGGTCTTCCTCGAAGAGATGCGCCTCGACGACGACACGCTGCGGAGCGTCGAGCGCATCGTCATCCTGGCCTGCGGCACGTCGTGGCATGCCGGGCTCGTCGGCAAGTTCCTCATCGAAGAACTGGCGCGCGTCCCGGTCGAGGTCGACTACGGCTCCGAGTTCCGCTACCGGAAGCCCATCGTCGATCAAAGGACGCTGGCGATTGCCATCACGCAGTCCGGCGAGACGGCCGACACGCTCGGCGCGATGCGAGAGGCGAAGGCCCGGGGGGCGCGGAGCCTCGCCATCTGCAATGTGGTCGGCAGCATGGCCACGCGTGAAGCCGACGGCACGGTGTATACGCACGCGGGACCCGAAATCGGCGTGGCCTCCACCAAGGCGTTCACGTCGCAGCTCGTCGCGCTGCATTTGTTTGCGCTCGCTCTCGGCCAGGCGCGGGGCGCCTTGTCGCTCGACGGCTCGCGCCCGCTGATTCGGGCGCTCGAGGCGCTGCCGCTCGCGATTGAAGAGACGTTGAAGCTGGGACCGGCCCTCGAACAGCTGGCCGCCGACGTGCACAAGTCGCGCGACATGCTGTATCTCGGCCGCGGCATCAACTACCCCATCGCGCTCGAGGGCGCGCTGAAGCTCAAGGAGATCTCGTACATCCACGCCGAAGGCTACCCGGCCGGCGAGATGAAGCACGGGCCCATCGCGCTCATCGACGAAGATCTGCCTGTTGTTGCGCTCGCGCCCGACGACAACGTGTTCGAGAAGTCGCTCGGCAACATCCAGGAGGCCAAGGCCCGTGGAGGCCGCGTGATCGTGCTCACGAACGCGTCGAAGGCCGGCGATCTCGCCGGCATCCTCGATTCGGACCGAGACACGGTGCTCACCGTGCCCGACGTCGATCGCCTATTGATGCCCCTGCTGCTCACGGTGCCGCTGCAGTTACTCGCCTACTACGTCGCCGTCAGACGCGGCTGCGACGTGGACCAGCCCAGGAACCTGGCGAAGAGCGTGACGGTGGAATAGGCGCTGGGCGCTGGGCGCTGGGCGCTAGGGTTGGGCGCTCGGTACGCTCCTTGCTGCTGATCTGGACCTGCGCCCGCTCTTGCGGGCGTCGGAGGTGCAGCAGTGGCAATTCCTGCACACAAGCCCGCTCCACGGTATTGCAGTTTCCGCGAGCTGACTTCGACGACGCGGATTCGGCCCGCCTGCAATCCTCCATCGCGTCAGTCGGCCGCCTCCTCCACGGCCTCTGGCGAGCGCTCGAGGCCAAGACCGAGTGATACTCTCAGACACCAGCGCCAGAAACGAGCGCCTAGAGCCCAGCGCCCAGCGCCCAAAACGAGAGCCTAGCGCCCAGAGCCCAGAGCCTTGAACCACACCTCCCTCAACCCCGCACAGCTGGAAGCCGTGCGCCACACCACCGGCCCCCTGCTGATTCTGGCGGGCGCCGGGTCGGGCAAGACGCGCGTGATCACGTTCCGCATGGCGCACCTCATCGCCGAAGGTCACGCCCGGCCCGACGAGGTGCTGGCGGTCACGTTCACGAACAAGGCGGCCGAGGAAATGCGGTTGCGCGTCGAACAGCTCCTCGGCGAAGACTGCCGGCAAATCTGGCTCTCGACGTTCCACGCGCTTTGCGCCAGGCTGCTGCGCCGCGAAGCGCCCGCCATCGGGCTCTCGCGCGATTTCGTGATCTACGACTCGTCGGACCAGGTCGCCGTCGTCAAGCAGGCGATGAAGGCCCTTGGCGTCGACGACAAGATGATTCCGCCACGCGCGGCGCTCTCCCGCATCAGCCAGGCCAAGAACAAGATGGAGTCGCCCGAGGACATGCGCGCGGCCGGCTGGAGCCTGCGGGACCAGCAGATCAGCCGCATCTACGACGCGTACCTCCGCACGCTCGGCGAGGCGAACGCGCTCGATTTCGACGACCTGCTGCTCAAGACCGTCGAGCTCTTCGAAGCGAGCGAGCCGACGCGGGCCCGCTACGCGCGCAAGTTCCGCTACGTGCTGGTCGACGAGTACCAGGACACCAACCGTCCGCAGTACCTGCTGATTCAGCACCTGTCCGCCGTGCACCGCAACCTGTGCGTGGTTGGCGACCCGGATCAGTCGATCTACCGCTGGCGCGGCGCCGATCTCCGGAACATCCTCGACTTCGAGCGCGATTTCCCCGACGCGCGAATCGTGAAGCTCGAGCAGAACTACCGCTCGACACAGGTGATTCTCGACGCGGCCACCGCGGTGATCAGCCAGAACCGCAACCGCAAGGACAAGAAACTGTGGACCGACCAGGCCGGGGGCCGGCGCATCCTGTACGTCCGGTCACCCGACGAAATCGAGGAAGCCGATTTCATCACGCGCACGATCCGCGAATCGCTTGGCGTCAGCCCCGATGCGATGATTGCCGTGCTCTACCGGACCAACGCGCAGTCGCGGGCCATCGAAGACGCGCTGATGCGCGAAGCGGTCGCCTACCGCATCATCGGCGGCGTCCGGTTCTACGAACGCCGTGAGATCAAGGACGCACTCGCCTATCTGCGCCTCCTGATCAACCCGCATGACGACGTGAGCTTCAGGCGGGTGGTGAACGTGCCGGCGCGCGGGATCGGCAAGGCGGTGCTCGAGGCCGTCGAGAAAGCGGACCCGTCGGACACGGGCGATCTGGCGGCGATGCCGCTGCTCGATGCCGGCATCGACGCGCGACCGTCGTCGCGATCGCTCTGGACGAAGCTGCAGGTGACACGCCGCCGCCGGCTGGCCTCCCCGCGAGCCCTGACGGCGCTCGAGGGCTTCGCCGACCTCGTCGCCACGCTCGCCGGCGAGGCGGCCCGCGAGCCCGTCTCGACGGTGCTCGGGCTGGTGCTCGACAAGTCGGGCTACCTGCAGCAGCTGCGTGACGAGCGCAGCGAGGAGGCCGAAGCAAGAATCGAGAACCTGATGGAGCTCGTGTCGGCCGCGCGGGAATACGAGGCCCGGGAGGAAGACGCGGCCCTTGGCGGGTTCGTCGACCGCCTCTCGCTGCTCTCTGAGGCCGACGAGGCCGATGGCGCCGCCGAGGCGCGCGTCTGGCTCATGACCATGCACGCGGCGAAGGGACTCGAGTTTCCGACAGTGATCGTGGCCGGCATGGAGGAGGGCCTGTTCCCGCACTCTCGTTCGGTCCAGGAGATCGACGAAGTGGAGGAGGAGCGCCGGTTGTGCTACGTGTGCCTCACGCGCGCGCGCGCGCGCCTCGTGCTCACGGGCGCGGCCAGGCGCCGCACGTTCGGTGAGTACCACGCGACCGAACCATCGAGGTTTCTCGATGAGATTCCCGACGAGCTCGTCGAGCGCATCGAACCGGTCGTGCCGCCGCGGTGGCAGGATGCCTCATTCGACCTGCGAAATCCCTACGGCCGCAGGCGCCGCGGGCCCGGAGCGCAGGCGCCAGCCCCCGTGTACGCGTACGAAGACGAAGACCAGTCGGCCTCCGGCGTCAGGCCCGGCATGCGCGTGCGGCATCCGACGTTCGGCGTGGGCACTGTGATGGGGGTCGAAGACCACGGCGACGACTTCAAGGTCACGGTGAAGTTCGGGGCCGCGGGAACCAAGAAGCTCCTCGCCAGCTACGCGAAGCTCGAGCCGGTCTGAGCCAGGAGAAGCGGGCTTCAGCCGGCCCGCTGCGGGGCGGGCTGAAGCCCGCCCCTCCGACACCCAGGCGCCCCATCGTGCTTCCGGAGTTACGCGGCCGGCTCGGCGTCGTCTTCCGGCTCGGTCAGCGTCGCAATCGAGACCAGGCGGTCGCCTTCAGCGAGGTCCATCAGCCGCACGCCCTGCGTGTCGCGCCCGATGGGCCGCATGTCGCCGGCGTGCATCCGGATGATCTGACCCTGCTCGGTGACGAGCAGCAGCTCGTCGCGGTCGGTGACGCAGGCGATGCTGATCACCGGGCCGTTGCGGTCGCTCGTCTGGATGTTCTTGAGGCCGATGCCGCCGCGGGTCTGACGCCGGTACTCGGAGACGTCGGTGCGCTTGCCGTATCCGAGCTCGCACACCGTGAGGAGCGTCGCCTCGTTGGTGACGACCTCCATGGCCACGACGCGGTCGCCTTCCCGGAGATTGACGCCGCGCACGCCCTGCGCCGTACGGCCCATCACGCGCACGTCGGATTCGGCGAAGCGGATTGCCATGCCGTTGCGCGTGCCGATGACGAGGTCCTTCGCGCCGTCTGTCTCAGCCACCGCGATCACGCGGTCGTCGTCGCCGACCTGGATGGCGATGATGCCAGCGGTGCGCGGATTGGAAAACGCCTTGAGGTCCGTCTTCTTCACCGTGCCGCCTTCGGTGCCCATGACGATGAACCGCTGGCCTTCGAGCTCGGGGAACTCCTGCACGCGCAGGAGCGCGGCGATCTTCTCGCCCTCGGCCATGCTCACCAGGTTGGCGATCGACTTGCCCTTGCTGCTGCGGCTGACCTCCGGGATGTCGTAGACGCGCAGCCAGTAGCACTTGCCGCGGTCGGTGAAGATCAGGATGTAGGCGTGGGTGTTGGCGATGAAGAGATGGCGCACCACGTCTTCCTCGCGCGTCTGCATCCCGATGAGGCCTTTGCCTCCGCGCCGCTGCTTGCGGTAGGCATCGAGCGCCGTGCGCTTGATGTAGCCCGTGCTCGTGGCCGTGATGACCACGTCCTCGTCGGCAATCAGGTCCTCGACGCGGAACTCGCCGCTCTCCTCGATGATGTCGGTCCGGCGGTCGTCGCCGAACTTGTCCCTGACCGCCGCGAGCTCGCTGACCACGATCTCCATCAGCAGCTCGTCACGCGAGAGGATGTCGCGCAGCCGTTCGATCGTCTTCGTGAGCTCGGCCAGCTCGTCGAGCACCTTCTGCCGCTCGAGGCCGGTGAGCCGCTGGAGCTGCATGTCGAGAATGGCCTGTGCCTGGATGGTGGACAGCCCGAACTCGGACATGAGCCCGGCCCTGGCATCGGCCGGGTTCTTCGACGCCCGGATGAGGGCGATCACCGCGTCGAGATGGTCGAGCGCGATCTTCAGGCCTTCGAGGATGTGCGCGCGGGCCTCGGCCTTGCGAAGCTCGAACTCGATCCGGCGGCGGACGACCTCCCGGCGGAATTCCACGAAGTGCTCGATGAGGTCGACGAGGCCGAGCACGCGCGGCCGCCCGCCGGCGATGGCCAACAGCGTGATGCCGTAGCTCGTCTGCAGCTTGGTGTGCTTGTACAGGTTGTTGAGCACGACGTCGGGCAGCTCGCCGCGCTTGAGCTCAATCACGATCCGCATGCCCTGCCGGTCCGACTCGTCACGAATGTCGGAAATGCCCTCGAGCCGTTTGTCGCGCACGAGCGCGGCGATGTCCGTGATGAGCGTCGACTTGTTGACCTGGTACGGGATCTCCGTGATGACGATCGACACGCGCTCGGTCTTCGGATGTTCCTCGACCGTCGCGCGGCCGCGCACGGTAACGTTGCCCCGGCCGTCGAGATACGCTTTGTAGACGCCGGCGCGTCCGACGATGGTGCCGCCCGACGGGAAGTCCGGCGCCGGTATGGCCTGCAGCACGGCGCGAACTTTCTCGTCGCGCGGAGCATGGCGCCGTTCGATCACCGCGAGCACGCCGTCGATGACCTCGCGCATGTTGTGCGGCGGGATGTTCGTCGCCATGCCGACGGCGATGCCCGTCGATCCGTTGACCAGCAGGTTTGGAAACGGCGCCGGGAAGACGGTCGGCTCCTCGGTGGTCTCGTCGAAATTCGGACGGAAGTCGACCGTGTCCTTGTCGAGATCCTCCATCAGCGCTTCGGCAAGCGGAGCCAGGCGCGCCTCGGTGTAGCGGTAGGCCGCCGGCGGGTCGCCGTCGATCGATCCGAAGTTGCCCTGGCCGTCGACCAGGGTGTAGCGCATGTTGAAGTCCTGCGCGAGACGCACGAGCGTGTCGTAGGCCGGGGCGTCGCCGTGCGGATGGTAGTTGCCGATGACCTCGCCGACGATCTTCGCGCACTTCCGGTAGGCCCGGTTCGAGGCCAGGCCCATCTGCCGCATCGCGAACAGCACGCGCCGGTTGGCCGGCTTGAGGCCGTCACGCACGTCGGGAAGCGCCCGCCCGATGATCACGCTCATCGCGTAATCCATGTACGAGCGCTTCATCTCGTCTTCGATGTTGACCGGTACTCGTGTCTCTTCCATGTGCTGGGCTCTGGGCGCTGGGCTCTGGGCGCTAGGCTCTAGGCTCTGGGCTCTCGTGGCGTCGGGTGCCTTGGGGCCGGGCCGAGCGCCCTGCGGTTAGATGTCGAGGTTCTTCACGTCGAGCGCGTTGTCCTCGATGAACTTCCGTCGCGGTTCCACCTGATCGCCCATGAGCGTCGTGAACATCAGGTCCGCTTCGGTGTGGTCCTCGGCGCGCACCTGGAGCAGCGTGCGCTTGGCCGGATCCATCGTGGTTTCCCACAATGTGTCGGGATTCATCTCGCCGAGTCCCTTGTAGCGGTTGACGGTCAGGCCGCGCCGGCCGGCAGCCACGAAGTACTCCACCAGTTCGTCGAGCGACTCGACGCGCCGATCGCCGTCCCGGGCGGGCTTCGCCGGCACGACCTCGCCCTCGGTCTCCGGCAGGCCGTCGGCCTGGTCCTCGGCTCGGTCCTCGCGGCGGTGCGAATCGTCACGGGACCAGCCAGAAGTTCGCGCACGTCCTGGTAGGCCGCCATGAGCGTCCGGAACTCGCCCGCGGTGGCAAAGTCCAGATCGAGCCGGTGCCGCCTGGCGTAACCCGCAGACCGGTCCTCGAGCTCGACCGCGAAGGCCTGATGCTCCGAGTCCTCGACCACGGTGGCCGTGACGTCCCCGCGGCCGAGGTGCGCGGCGAGCGCGCCCACCACGTCACGATCCGCCCAGAACGTCTTGTCGCGGGCGCCGCCTTCGAGCAGCGCGAGAATCGCCGTGCGGGCCGGTCCGCGGCGCTCGACGACCTGAAGCAGCTTCCTGAAGATCATCAACTGCTCGAGCCGGGTTTCCAGCGCGCCTCCCGCAATCTCGTGGCCGCTGGCGAGGACGATCGTGCGGGACTCGGCCGCGCGCTTGATCAGAAACACCTCGAGCGACCGTTCGTCCTTGATGAACGTTTCCTGTCGTCCCCGCTTGGCTCGAAAGAGCGGCGGCTGGGCGATGTGGATGTGGCCACGGTCGACGAGCTCCCGCATCTGCCGGTAGAAGAACGTCAGGAGCAGCGTGCGGATGTGCGAGCCGTCCACATCGGCGTCCGTCATGATGATCACGCGGTGATACCGGAGCTTCGACGGATCGAACTCGTCCTCGCCGATGCCGCAGCCGAGCGCGGCGATGAGCGTCCGGATTTCCTCGTGGCTCAACATCTTGTCGAATCGCGCCTTCTCGACGTTGAGGATCTTGCCCTTGATCGGCAGCACCGCCTGGAAACGCCGGTCGCGGCCCTGTTTCGCCGAGCCGCCGGCCGATTCGCCCTCGACGATGTAGAGCTCGCTCTTGGCGGGGTCGCGTTCCTGGCAGTCGGCGAGCTTGCCTGGCAGCGCCGTGTTGTCGAGCGCGCCCTTGCGCCGAACGAGGTCGCGGGCCTTGCGGGCCGCTTCGCGCGCGAGCGCCGCGTCGACGGCCTTCATGATGATGCGCTTGGCGATCGCCGGGTTCTCTTCGAGCACCGCACCCAGCCGGTCGTTGACGATGCCCTCGACGATGCCCTTGACTTCGGTATTGCCGAGCTTCGTCTTCGTCTGGCCTTCGAACTGCGGCTGCGGAAGCTTGACGGAGATCACCGCCGTCATGCCCTCTCGGACGTCGTCGCCACTGATGCTCTCGCTGAGCTTCTGGCCGAGACTGCTGCGCGTCGCGTAGTTGTTGATTGTCCTCGTCAGCGCCGCGCGGAAGCCCGACAGGTGCGTGCCGCCTTCAATCGTGTTGATGTTGTTCGCGAAGGTGTAGGTCGTTTCCGAGTAGCCGTCGTTCCACTGCAGCGCGATCTCGACCATGGTCCCGTCGCGCTCGCCGGTCATGAAGATCGGCGCGTCGTTGATCGCGGTCTTGTTCTTGTTGAGATACTCGACGAACTCGCTGATGCCGCCTTCGTACAGGAATTCGTGCCGCTTGCCGTCGCGTTCGTCGTCGATGACGATCGTCACGCCGGCGTTGAGGAACGCAAGCTCGCGCAGCCGCTGCGACAGCGTCTCGAACGTGAACTCGACCGTCTCGAACACCTGGGTATCGGGCTTGAACGTGATTTTGGTGCCACGCTTCTCGGTCGTGCCCGTCACGTACAGGTCGCCGGTCGGCACGCCGCGCTCGTACCGTTGCTGGTGCACGTGGCCGTTCCGCCACACTTCCAACTCCAGCCACTCGGAAAGGGCGTTCACGACGGACACGCCGACGCCATGCAGCCCGCCGGAGACCTTGTACGCGGAATTCTCGAACTTGCCGCCGGCATGGAGCACCGTGAGCACGACCTCGGCCGCCGCCCGGCCGCTTTCGTGCATGTCGGTGGGAATGCCACGGCCGTCGTCGACGACGGTCACCGAGCCGTCGATGTGGATCGTGACGTTCACCGTCCGGCAGAATCCGGCCAGGGCTTCGTCAATTGAATTGTCGACGACCTCGTACACCAGATGGTGCAGCCCGAGCGGGCCGGTCGAACCGATGTACATCGCCGGGCGCTTGCGCACCGCCGCAAGTCCCTCGAGAACCTTGATTTTGTCTGCCCCGTATTCCTCGGTGACTGCCGAAGCACCGGTCTCTGCCGCCGGACGCTCCTGGGAAGGGGCTGGAAATTCCGTGTTGGACACCTAATCAGATCCGCATCGGCATGATGACGTAGACGTAGTCGTAGCCTTCAGCCGCAATGGGCTTGACGACGGCCTGGCTCATCTCGTCCTTGAATTCGAGTTGGACGCCCTCGGTCTCGACCACGCTCAGGAAGTTGTCGACGTAGTCGGCGTTGAAACAGATCTGCACTTCGGTCCCGGAGTAGTCGACGGGGAGCACTTCGTGCGCCTCGCCGAGTTCCGGCGTGCTCGACGTGATTTCGACCTGGTCCTTGCCCACCACGAACTTCACGGCTTTCGACCGCTCGTTCGACATCAGCCTCACGCGCCGCACCGCGGCGGCGAGTTTGTCGCGGTCGAAGTCAATCCGTTTGTCGTTGGTCTTCGGAATCACGCGCTCGTAGGCCGGGAAGTTCGCGTCGATCTTGCGTGAGATCAACAGGCGATCGCCGGCGCGGAAGAACAGGTGATTCTCGCCCTGGGAGAATTCAATCGCGTCGGCGCCGTCGATGAGCCGCGCCACTTCGTTGAGCGTCTTGCGCGGGAGCAGCACTTCCGTATTTGCGCCCTTCCCCGGAGATTCCTTTACGCTGATGTACGCCAGCCGGTGGCCGTCAGTGGCAACCATGGTCATCGAGTCCGGCCGGAGGACGAGTTGGGCGCCGTTCAGAAAATACCGGGTGTCCTCGCTCGTGATCGCAAACCGCGTGTGCGAGATCATCCGCTTGAGGGCCGCGCCTGGCAGCGTGGCTTCAGCCGCCGTGCTCGATTGCGGTGGCGTCGGAAACTCGCTCGCCGGCAGCGTCTGCATCTTCGACGCGAATCGATCCGCTTCGATGACGACGCTCTTGCCGGCCTTCTCTTCGGCGATCCGGATCTCCGTGTCGGGCAGCGCGTTGACGATTTCAAAGAGCTTCTTTGCCGGCAACGTCAGCGTGCCGGGCTTGCTCACCGTGGCGTCGCAGCGGCTGCGCAGACCGACGTCGAGATCGGTTGCCAGAAGCGACACGCCTTCTTTCGATGCTTCGAGCAGCACGTTGGCCAGAATAGGGATCGTGTTCTTCCGCTCAACGATGCCCTGGAGCAACGAGAGTTCCTTCAGCAGGTCGTTCTTTCGGACGACAAATTCCATGGACAGGGCGACCTCGTGTTGGACCCGCGCGCGGGTACTTCTGTTGACCCTCAACAGACTTCAGAAAGACAGAAGATTATAACAGTAATAAAGGCCTGTTGACACGCCAAATCTGGTCAATAACCACTTTATTCTCAGTATTTTATCCTGTGGACGAGCCTGTGGTACGACCGGGTCGGCAGACACGGGCTTCCTGCGGATAAGTCCGGGTCCGTGACCGGTGCACAGGCGTCCACAGGGCCGGGCTGTGCAAAACCGTCGACCGGTGTTGTGAGGGGCCGAAATACCTAGCGAAGCGACTCGGTCAGGGTGTTGATGAGGCTGTTGAAATTACTGTCGCGCTGCCGCAGATCCTCGACCTTGCGGACCGAGTGAATGACCGTGGAGTGGTGTTTTCCACCAAAGCTGCGGCCGATTTCCGGAAGCGACGCGCTCGTGAGCGCCTTGCAGAGGTACATCGCCACCTGCCGCGGCATGGCGACCGATTTGGAGTTGTTGCGCGACTTGAGGTCCACGAGCTTGAGCTGGTAGTAGTCGGCGACGAACTTCTGAATCGTGTCAATCGTCACGGCGCGTTCGTCGTGACGAAGCACGTCGCGAAGCACTTCCTGGGCGAGCTCCATGGAAATCTCGCGCCCGGTGAGCGACGCGAACGCCAGCAGCCGGATGAGCGATCCTTCGAGTTCGCGGATGTTCGACTTGATGCGGCCGGCGATGAAGAGCGCGACGTCATCAGGCAGCGGCACGCCTTCGCCATCGGCTTTCCGCTTCAAAATCGCGATCTTGGTCTCGAGATCCGGCGGTTGCAAATCCGCGATGAGACCCCATTCAAAGCGGCTTCTCAGCCGTTCTTCGAGCTCGCTGATCTGGTGAGGCGGACAGTCGCTGCTGAGCACGATCTGCTTCTGCGCGTCATGCAGGGCGTTGAACGTGTGGAAAAATTCCGTCTGCGTGCGCTCCTTGCCCACGATGAACTGGATGTCGTCGACGAGCAGGACATCAACACCCCGGTAGCGCTCGCGAAACTCGAGGATGCGATCGTAGCGAATCGCATTGATGACCTCGTTCATGAAGCGCTCCGCCGAGATGTAGGTGAGCTTGAGCGATGGGCTGTGCGTGAGCACGTACTGGCCGATCGCGTGCATCAGGTGCGTCTTACCGAGCCCCACGCCGCCGTAGAGAAAGAGCGGATTGTACGAACGCGACGGAGCTTCCGCGACAGCCCGGCAGGCCGCATGGGCAAACTGATTCGACGACCCGACGATGAACGTGTCGAACGAATACCGCGGACTGAGCCCGGCGAGATCGACGGCGTTGGGAACGGCGTCGATACTGCCGGTGTCGAAGTCCGATTCGGCTGGCGCGAGGTCCGGCGTCCCTTCAGGTTCGGTTCCGGGCTGCAGAAACTCGAGGGCCGTTCCGGCCCGGCCCACTTCGGCGAGCGCTTCGCTGATGACGCCGCCGTAGTGCTTCGTCAGCCAGTCGATCACCAGGGGATCGGCGACCCGAATCGTGATTTTGGACCCGTTATCAGCCACGAAGGAGGTCTGGCGGAACCACGTGAAGTAGCTGTACCGGTTGACCTTGTTTTCAATCCGGCCCAGTACTTCGTCCCAGATGGTGCCGGTCATGGCAGCAGACCCTGAAATGATAAACTGTTCAAAATCAATACTTTACAAGTGAGGAAAACCAGGATTTTCGGATTTCCACAGGTTTTTCCACAGATGTGGAAAAGTGCCGGGACCTGGCGTCCCCCTCAAAGAGCCCGCGAATCTACCACAGGCCGTCCGGCCGGACAATCGTGGTGCCCTGACCTGGTGCAGGTGGACCCGGCGACCGGCCCTGCGATTGACAGCCTTTTGAACGGTCCGCTACGATTCAAGTTTCTCCAGGGTGACGGGTCACCCGGCCGGGAGTGACATGAAGCGTACGTACCAACCAAATCGCCGCCGCCGCCGGCGCACCCATGGCTTCCTGGTGCGGATGCGGACCAAGAATGGCCGCACGGTGTTGAAGCGGCGTCGCGCCAGGGGCCGCAAGCGCCTGACAGTGTCCTAAGCGCGGCACGTGTGGAAGCCGCCATCCGTGGCGCCCGAAGACCTGAGAGGCGCGACGGTCATCCATGTCGCAGGCATTTGGACGCGACGTTCGCCTTCGAGCGCGCGCACAGTTCACCGCTGTACAGGACACGGGTCGCCGGGTGTCGTCGAGATACCTGACGCTGCTGGGCATGGCGAACGGGCTCGGCCGCGATCGGTTGGGCATCATCGCGTCGCGCCGCATCGGCAACGCCGTCGCCCGCAATCGTGCGAAGCGCCGCCTGCGCGAGATCTTCAGGCGTGGGGAGCCTGACGTGATTCCCAGCGGTCAGCCGTCGCTCGACCTGGTCGCCATTGCGCGCCGGGACCTGGCCGCAGCGCCGTTCGCCGACGTCCGCGCGGACGTCCAGACCGCCGTGCGGAAACTGAGGGCGCAGCTTCGATGACGAGAACTTTCTCGGTGCGCGTCGGCATGGTGCTCGTGCGGTCGTACCAGTTGCTTCTTGCTCCGTTCGCGGGCGGCGCCTGCCGATTCGAGCCCTCGTGCTCGGCCTATGCCATGGCGGCCATCGAAGAGCACGGCCTCGTCGGCGGTCTGTTGCTTTCCATCAAACGTGTGGCTCGCTGCCACCCCTTCGCGCGTCCCGGCTTCGATCCGGTGCCGCCGCGAACTCGCCACCGCTGACGGGGTTCGCCGAAGTGATGGAAAAACGCGTCTTCCTCGCCATCTTCCTGTCGTTCCTGATTCTCGCGCTCTATCAGGCGTACGTGGTGCCACCACCGGTGGACCCGCTCGTCGAATCACTTGAGACTGCCGGAGCTGCCGGCGCGCCGGCAGGCGCACCCGTTGCGGCGCCCGTTCCGGGTGCGCCTGCGGCGGAGGCCGCTACGGGGGTGCCGCCTCCGCAGGTGGCCGCGCCAATACCGGAGCCGCTCGTTGCCGACTCGGAAGCGCGTGACATCATCGTCGAGACCGATGCTGTTCGCGCCGTGTTCTCGACAGCCGGCGCCGTGCTCACGAGCTGGCAACTGAAGCACTACCGGGACCCCGACGGCGCACCGCTCGAGCTCGTGCCCCAGCAGGTGCCGGCGAATCTGCCAAGACCCTTCACGCTCTCGACCGACGATGCGGCTCTCTCGGCCGTGCTGGCACAGGCGCTCTTTCAGCCGAGCGAAACGAACCTGTCGCTCGGGTCCTCGCCGGGCACGCTGAGTTTCGTCTACCGCGACGCGTCGGGCCTCAATGCACGGAAGACGTTCCACTTCCAACCCGAGGGCAAGGCGTACCTTTTGACGGTGGAAGTGGCGATCGACGTGGGTGCCATCGCGCGTCCGGCCCTGCTGTCGTGGGGGCCTGCGCTTGGATCCGGGTTTCATGCGAACGGCAGCAGCTACGTGCTGCCGCGCGGGCTGGTCTTCCGTGATGGATCCGTCGACCGGCTCTCGGCCGACGACCTCCGCGCCGAGCCCCGCTACTCCGGTGACTTCCGGTTCATCGGCGTCGAGGAGCATTACTTCCTGAACGCCATGATCCGGCCCGAGACCTCCACCGTGGAGGTGACGCTCGAGCCGCTCGCACTCTCGCCCATCCCGTCGGACGACCCTGCGTCGCCCAATCCCGAACGTCAGTTCGTGACCTTCACGGTCAGCACGCCGGGAGCGGCCACGCTTCCGTTCTTCCTTGGCCCGAAGGACTTCGAGGAACTGCAGGCTGTCGACCAGCAGCTCGTGCGCGCGATCGATTTCGGCATCTTCGCCGCGCTGATCGTGCCTCTGCTGCAGTCCCTCAAGTGGATCTACGGCCTGGTGGGCAACTACGGCTGGGCGATCATCATCCTGACCATCCTCATCAACCTGGCGATCTTCCCGCTCCGGCACCGCAGCATGGTGTCGATGCGCAAGATGCAGGCGCTGCAGCCGGCCATCAAGGCCATTCAGGAGCGCTACGCCAAGTACAAGATCACCGACCCCGAGCGCCAGAAGATGAACCAGGAGATGATGGCGCTCTACAAGCAGAAGGGCGTCAATCCAGCGAGCGGGTGCGTGCCGATGCTCCTGACGATGCCCATCCTGTTTGCGTTCTACTCGATGCTCTCGGTCGCGATCGAGCTTCGTGACGCGCCGTTCGTGGGCTGGATTGCGGATCTGTCGGCGCCGGACCCGAGCTACATCACGCCGATTCTCATGGGCGCCAGCATGATGCTGCAGCAGCACATGATGCCGTCGACGGCCGACCCGACCCAGCGCCGCATCTTCATGATGATGCCGGTGATGTTCACGGTGTTCTTCCTGTGGGCTCCGAGCGGCCTCGTGATCTACTGGCTGATGAGCAACCTGATGGCGATCGGCCAGCAGGCCATCACCAACCGGATCATCGGCGGCCCGGCGCCCCAGGCCGCCGCCGCGGTGAGTAACAAGCGCGCCGAGAAGACGTAGACACGCATATGAGCGCAGAACTCGACACAGAGGTCATCGATTTCGTTCAGCGGGTCGTGGGCGCCATGGGGCTCGACCTGGCTGTGGACGTCGAAGAAACTCCCGACAACGTGCGATTGAACCTTTCCGGTGAGGGCGCCGACGTGCTGCTCCGCCGGCGCGGCGAGGCGCTCGACGCCCTGCAGGTCATCGTCAACACCGTGTTCCGCCGCGAAGCGCGTGGCGACCGCCACTACGTGGTCGATGCGCTCGGGTTCCGCAAGGGCAAGGACACCGAACTGAGGCAGATGGCGCAGTTGCTCATGGAGAAGGCCCGCACGTCGGGCGTGCCGCAGGAGATGGGGCCGCTCAACCCGTACGCGCGCCGCATCGTGCACCTGACCGTGGCCGAAGACGAAGAACTGACCTCGGAAAGCATCGGCGACGCCTTTCTCAAGAGCGTCGTCATTTCACGAAAATCCTGACTCGGCGGTAACCGCGAGCCGGGAACCTGGTAACCGCGAATGGTGGGCGCCTTTTCCCAGCACGACACCATCGTCGCCGTCGCAACGCCGATGGGGCACGGCGGCATCGGCGTGGTGCGCCTGTCGGGTCCAGACGCCACCACAATTGCCGAACGCCTGATGCCGGCGGCATCGCCGCTCGTGCCGAGGCATGCCACCTTCAGGCGGATCGCCGACGCGGAGCGCTCCCCCACCGCCGCCCTCGACCAGGCCGTGGTGACCTGGTTTCAGGCGCCGCAGTCCTACACCGGCGACGACGTCATCGAGATCAGCGCGCATGGAAGCCCGGTGTTGCTTCGCCGTGTCGTCGAGCTGGCGATGCGGGCCGGCGCCAGGCTCGCCGAGCCAGGTGAGTTCACACTTCGGGCCTACCTGAATGGCCGGATGGACCTCGTGCAGGCCGAGGCGGTGGCCGACCTGGTCGAGGCCGTCACGCCGCTGCAGGCGCGTGCGGCGATGGACCAGCTCGAAGGCACGCTGACCCGGGCGATTGGGCGCGTCGATACCGCGCTCTTCGATCTGGCCGCCAGGCTCGAGGCCTCGCTCGACTTTCCCGACGAGGGGTTTCACTTCGTCACGCGCGACAAGGCCGCCGAAGAGCTTGCCGCCGCCGGTCGCGCGCTCGAGGCGCTCGCTCGCGACGGCTGCACCGGCCGCATCGTGCGCGAAGGACGAACGGTGGCGGTTGCCGGGTTGCCGAACGCTGGCAAGTCAAGTCTCTTCAACGCGCTCGTCGGCGCGAGCCGGGCCATTGTCACCGAGGTGGCCGGCACGACGAGAGACCTCATCACCGAACGCGTCGATCTCGATGGGCTGCCCGTGACGCTGGTGGATACGGCCGGACTTCGGGACGCGCGCGACGCGGTGGAGGCAGAGGGCGTCGAGCGCGCCCGGGACGCGCAGGCGGTGGCTGCCCTGCGGCTCGTGCTCGTCGACGGTTCGGTGCCGCTTTCGGCAGAATCGCGCGAGATGGTCGAGCGGGCGGCCGATCCCCGCGTGGTGGTCGTCACGAAGCGGGACTTGCCGCAGGCCTGGAACCCGTCCGAGCTTGGCACGGCCGCAGACGCTCGGGTCGGCGTCTCCGTGATCACTGGCGCAGGCTTGAGCGATCTGCGCACGCGGATCGTGCGGGCGCTCACCGGCGGTGAGGACCTCCGCGACGTGCCTGCGATCTCGAACATCCGTCACCTGGCGCTCGTCGACGAGGCGCGCGAAGCCGTGGGCCGCGCGGTGGAACAGATCGCCGTGGGCGCGACCGAAGAGCTGGTGCTGGCCGAGCTCTCGTCGGCCCGCCGCGCGCTCGAGGCCATCACCGGCCGGCGCTCCGACGACGAGCTGCTGGAGCACATCTTCTCGAGGTTCTGTGTCGGAAAGTAGCGGCCCGTCGTTCGACGTCGTGGTCGTTGGTGCCGGTCACGCCGGCGTCGAAGCGGCATGGGCGGCCGCGCGACTTGGCTGCCGGGTCGGACTCTGCACCCTGTCGCAAGACACCGTGGCCCTCATGCCGTGCAATCCAGCCATCGGCGGCACGGCAAAGGGGCATCTCGTTCGGGAAATCGATGCGCTTGGTGGCTTGATGGGACGCGCCATCGACGCCACCGGGATCCAGTTCAAACTGCTCAATCGCAGCCGAGGGCCGGCCGTGTGGTCGCCGCGAGCCCAGGCGGACAAGAAGCGCTACGGCGCATGGGTCCGCGAAGCGCTGTCGGCGCAACCGAACATCACCTGGATCTTTCGCCGCGCCGGTCGCATTCTCATTCAGCGTGGCCGCGTGGCCGGGCTCGAGTTCGAGGACGGTGGACACGTACGCTGCCCGTCACTCGTCGTCACGACCGGCACGTTCCTCAACGGACTCGTCCACGTCGGCGACGACTGCCGCCCCGCCGGACGGGCCGGCGAGCCTCCCACGCGCCAGTTGGCTGAATCGATCGCGAGCCTCGGCTGCCAGATGGGACGCCTGAAGACGGGAACGCCGCCGAGGCTGGACCGGCGGAGCATCAACTTCGCGAGATTCCAGCCAGACCACGGCGACGACCCGATCGTGCCGTTCTCATTCGTGACGCCACGTGCGCCCCGTGAGCAGATTGCCTGTCACCTGGTGCACACGACCGCTCAGGTGCACGACCTCGTGCGCGAGAATATCGATCGATCCCCCCTCTATAACGGCCGGATCTCGGGCGTAGGACCCCGGTATTGCCCCTCCCTCGAAGACAAGGTGATGCGGTTTCCCGAAAGAGACCGGCATCAGATCTTCCTCGAGCCCGAAGGCATCGACGTCGACGAGATCTACGTGAACGGGTTGTCGATGAGCTTGCCGAGGGAGGTCCAGGATGCGGTGGTGGCGGCGCTGCCGGGTCTTCGGGACGCCGTCGTTCTCCGCCACGCGTATGCCGTCGAATACGACTTCGTTCAGCCCACCGAGCTCACGCGATCGCTCGAAGCCAAGCGACTGCCGGGCCTCTTCCTCGCCGGCCAGATCAACGGCACCTCGGGGTACGAAGAGGCGGCAGCCCAGGGGATCGTAGCCGGCATCAACGGCGCGCGAAACGCACGCGAGATCGATCCGCTCGTCTTCGGACGCGAGGACGCCTACATCGGGATTCTGGTGGACGACCTCGTGACGAAGGGATGCCTCGAGCCGTATCGCATGTTCACGTCGCGAGCGGAGCATCGTCTGTTGCTGCGCATCGACAACGCCGACGTCCGCCTGACACCGATCGGCCGAGCCGCCGGGCTCGTCGACGACGAGCGGTGGGAGCTGTTTCTGGCAAGGCAGGAACGGCTCGAACGGAATCGCGAACGGGCCGCGGCCCAGAGGGTGACGCTCGACGGCAAGTCCGTGACCGTCGCGAAGGCGCTCGGCAGGCCCGTCGTCACGCTTGGCGATGTGGTCTCGGCCGGATTCAGGCCGGACGTCGATACGCGCTTCGCCGATGTGGATGAAGGCACGCTCGCGGCCGAGTGCAAGTACGAGGGCTACCTGAGGCGGCACGAATCTCAGTTCCTGCGCGTGCGAGCGCAGGAGGCAGCGTCGATTCCGCCGACGTTCGCGTATGCGGGCGTCGCCGGTCTCTCGAAGGAAGTCATCGAACGGTTGGATCAGGTTCGTCCCGGTACCCTCGGGCAGGCCTCGCGCGTGCCGGGCGTGACGCCTGCTGCTCTCGCCATCATCGCGGCGCGCCTGGCCCACCGTGGCCGGCGCGGGGCACCTTCGGTGACCGGTCAGCCGGCCGGTTGACGATTTCAAGAGAATTGTGGTTTTTCCCGGCTGCGGCCGCGATACTGAGCCGTGGGTTCGAGAGATCTCCGCGCCAGAGTGACGAGGCGGGCCAAGCGGCACGGGTTGGATATTAATATTGGTCTTATAACCAAAACTGAGCTGTACCTCGAGCTTCTGCTCAAGTGGAACAAGCGCATCAACCTCACGGCTTTACCCCTTAATCCACCGTCTGACGAGGCCATCGATCGACTAATCGTCGAGCCGCTGCTCGCGGCCCGTCTGGTGAGAGAAACCGACGACCTGTGCATCGACGTCGGGTCTGGCGGAGGGTCGCCAGGAATCCCGCTTCATCTGGCATGTCCATGGATGAGGGTCGTGCTCGTCGAGGTCAAGGTCCGCAAGTCGGCTTTTCTTCGGGAAGCGGCCAGGCAACTCGAACTCGAGCGCGTTCAGGTGGAGAACCGGCGGTTCGAAGAGCTACTGGCGCGTACCGACCTTCTGGAGTCGGCGGCCATCGTCACGGTCCGGGCAGTCCGGCCTGATGCCCCGTTGTGGAACACGGTGCAGGCTTTTCTCAGGCCCGGTGGCCGCGTGTTCTGGTTCCGATCGTCTGGAACTGGCCGGCCGATTGATGTCGAGATGCTCCGGCATGAGAGAACGATACCGCTCGTTCCGGCCCTTGGAAGTGAGCTGGTCCTGCTCTCCAAGGTGTCGAGTATTGGTTATAAAACCTAATCACAAACACGATACTGACAATCGCGACCTTGCCTTGGCCCGCGTGGCATTCGGATCTCCTAGCTTGCTTCAGGCTCTCGGACAGGCCAGCCAGAGCGGTCTTCCGCCATCTGCACCGACACGAAAACGGCTCCCGTGGGCCGCAGCATCAAGGCCAGCCTGAAAAACCCGGAGCCCAGAGCCCAGAGCCCAGAGCCCAGAGCCCAGAGCCCAGAGCCCGGTCAACCCGGGCCTGGTTCAAAGTGTCCAGCCATGGGGCCGAAGGCGATGGGCGCGTCCTAGGCTGGTCCAGGTGGAGGCTCAGGCGGCACGCATGTGACTCTTGACCTTCCCGAGGAAGACGCCACGGGCAAGTCTGGCAAACCGACCGAGCCGTTCTTCGAACCCCTGCGACACCCAGGGCGAACAAGACCCGTCCCCCCTCCTGTGCAAATCTCCCCCACCTCCTCGGTAGGCGCTTCCTGCAAACCGCTTGAGCCGTTTCCGGCCGGCTACACCGAAACGGAAACGGCCCTAGAGTTCAAATGCAGCGCCTGGCACCCACTCACCAACTCTGGCTGCAGGTGTCGCTCGGTTGAACCTGAACCACGAATGGGCCTAATAGGCCGGTCTCGATGTCGATCCTAGACCGTATGTTCCACGTGGAACACGGGGGGCAAGATAACGCGATTGCTTGACCAGACGAGCCGTCAGGTAGAGAATTGTCTGGATCGTAGCTAGATAAATTTGTATTGGGTTATATGACCAAACAAGCCCGCGTCATCGCCATCTCAAATCAGAAAGGTGGCGTCGCGAAGACAACCACCGCCATCAATCTCGCCGCTGCACTGGCGATGGCCGGAAGACGCGTGCTCCTCATCGACCTCGATCCCCAGGCCAATCTGACGAGTGGCATCGGACTGAAAGGACAGGCGGGAACCGGGGGCACCATTTATGAAGCCCTGCTCGGCGCCACGTCCGACCCGGCCGCCTTCGTCGTGCCGACTGCCATCGAGCACCTGTCGGTCGTGCCCGCAGACCGCCAGTTGACCGGCGCGGAAATCGAGCTCGTCACGCTCGACTCTCGCGAGCACCGCCTGCGTCGATTCGTCGAGCCGCTCCGTGAGGCGTTCGACTACATCTTCATCGACTCACCACCTTCACTGGGGCTGCTGACGCTCAATGCCCTCGTCGCAGCCGACTCCGTGCTGATTCCACTCAACTGCGAGTACTTCGCGCTCGAAGGCATCGCGGACCTCATGGCCACGATCGACGGCGTCCGCGCGGCGCTCAACCCAGACCTCTTTGTCGAAGGCGTCCTGCTCACCATGGCTGACGAACGCACCAACCTCGGTCAGCAGGTCAGCCGGAACGTCCGTGAGTTCTTCGCCGAAAAGGTCTACAACACGGTGATTCCCAAGAACGTCCGCCTGGGCGAGGCACCGAGCCACGGCCTGCCCGTTGCGCTCTACGATCCGCGGTCGCGCGGCGCCGAAGCCTACGCCGCCCTCGGCGATGAGTTCCTGCGGCGCGACGACCCGCTGCCGAGCCCCGAACCGCTGCCGCAAGCCGACGGGGACGTTGGATACGTGGAACCACTGGAGGCGGAGTCCGATCCCGAGTCAGGGGAAGGCACACGGCCCCAGATCGACAGCGATCCCAACGACGACGTGAAGTCCTGAAGAGAGGCGAGCCATGGCTGAGAAACGCCCCGCACTTGGACGAGGTTTGAGCGCGCTCATTCCGACGACGCCCCCGGCCCCGGCCGCCGTGCCGCCGCGCGAACGCGAGCGCGAACCGGCCCGTCCATCCGAGCTCGACATCGACCTGCTCGCGCCCAATCCCCGACAGCCCCGCCAGCACATCGACGAGACGCACCTCGAAGAACTGGCCCAGTCGATTCGCAGTCACGGCATGATCCAGCCGATCATCGTGCGCCGCGCCGGGAACCACTACGAAATCGTGGCAGGCGAGCGCCGCTGGCGCGCGGCACAGCACGCCGGTCTCCTCAAAGTGCCCGTCATCGTTCGCGAGGTGCCCGACGACAAACTGCTCGAGGTGGCGCTCATCGAGAACATCCAGCGCGAGGACCTCAACGCCATCGAAGAAGCGCAGGCCTATCGGCGGCTGACCGACGAGCTCAATCTCTCGCAGGAACAAGTGGCCTCTGCGGTGGGGAAGGACCGGGCAACCGTCGCCAACTACATCCGGCTCCTCAAACTGCCGGCTGAGGTGCGCAACGACCTGGCAGCCGGCAGCTTGTCGATGGGGCACGCGCGCGCCCTCCTGTCGCTTCCCGACGAATCCGCACAGCGTCGGCTCGCGCGTGACGTCGTCTCCCGGCAACTGTCGGTTCGCGAGACCGAAGGCCTCGTGCGTCGCGAGACGACGCCGCGCGTGGTTCCGCCGCCCCGCCGGATCGACCCCAACACGCGCGCCGCCGAGGAGCAACTGAAACTCGCGCTCGGCACGCGGGTCAGCATCCTGAGGAAGGGCCAGGGGGGGCGCATCGAGATCCACTTCGCCAACGAGGACGAACTGCAGCGGCTGTTCGAGCAACTGACGGGGTAGCGGGGCGCCCGGGCCGGGCCTCCCGGGCCTGTCTGCCCGTTTCCGGGCAGATCTGGGCCGCCAGCCCTTCCCGGCGATGGCGTCCCGGCTTCGCTGGGGGCCTGGGGGGGCCGGGGTGCGCAGGACCAACCATCGCCCGGATGATTGCAGCCGATCCGGCCGACGGCAGGGCCGGGTTCCTTGCCCGTTTCGGGCGGCGAATGGTATAAATTGTCGTTTTGCTGGGCGAGTTTTGAGAGGTCCATGAGCCTCGTCTCCGCCCCGCCGAGGCTCAGAGACAGCGTGCACACATTGTTCCCGCCGCTTCCGGCCAATCCGATTCAGGCGAGTCGCGCCGGGAGTCTGTCGTGACGTCAGGTGCTCTGGCGCGGCGGTACGCCGCGGCGCTCTTCGACGTCACCGAGAAGACCGGCGGCACCGCTCAGGCGTTCGCCGATCTCCAGGCTCTCCGCGACGTGATTGCCGGCCACGACGAGCTTCGGAAGGTGTTGTCGAGCCCGGCCATTCCCGCGGTTCGCAAGCGGGCAATCGTCACGGCGCTTGCCGCACGGGCCGGCATGGCCTCACCCGAGGTCGCGCGTCTCGTCGAGCTCATGGCCGAGCGCGGTCGGTTGTGGCTCGTCGGCGAGGTGACGTCGGCGTTCGAGGGCCGCGTGAACGAATTGCGGAAGGTGATGCCGGCCGAGGTGACGAGCGCGCAGCCGCTCGACGAGACGAGTCGGGCGGCGATCGCCGGGGCGCTCAAGCGGGCGACCGGCAGCGACGTGCGAATCACCGAGCGGGTCGATCCGTCGCTCGTTGGTGGCATCGTCGCGCGGGTGGGCAGCCTCGTGTTCGACGGCAGTGTCATTCGCCAGATGGAGCGGCTGCGGCAGCGGCTGCTCTCGGGCGCGTAGCGAAGCACATTCGGCGGGACGGATCGTTCCCGCCCAGTTGAGGACGTCATGCAGATCAAGGCCGAAGAGATTTCCAAGATCATCCGCGACCACATCGGCAACTACTCGGTCGACGTCGACGTTGCCGAGGTTGGCACCGTCGTGTCGGTGGGTGACGGCATCGCGCGCATTCACGGGGTCGAGCGCGCGATGGCCGGCGAGATGCTCGAGTTCCCGCACGGGCTCTTCGGCATCGCGCTGAACCTCGAAGCCGAGAGCGTGGGCGCGGTGCTGCTCGGGCACTCCACCGAGATCAAGGAAGGCGACACCGTCAAGCGCACCGGCCGCATCATCTCGGTGCCGGTCGGCGACGAGCTGGTCGGCCGCGTCGTCAACGCGCTCGGCCAGCCCATCGACGGGAAGGGCCCGATCGCGTCGAAGCAGTTCATGGCGATCGAGCGCCTGGCGCCCGGCGTCGTCGATCGGCAGCCGGTCAAGGAGCCGCTGCAGACGGGGCTCAAGGCCATCGACGGCATGGTGCCGATCGGCCGCGGCCAGCGCGAGCTCATCATCGGCGACCGGCAGACCGGCAAGACGGCCGTGGCCGTCGACACGATCATCAATCAGAAGGGCCTCGGCGTCATCTGCATCTACAACGCGATCGGACAGAAGCAGTCGACGATCGCGCAGGTGGTGCGCACGCTCGAGGAATTCGGCGCGATGGAGTACACCGTGGTGGTGGCCTCCGGCGCGTCCGAGCCGGCGCCGCTGCTCTACATCAGCCCGTATTCGGCGTGCACGATCGGCGAGTACTTCCGGGACACGGGCCGGCATGCGCTCTGCGTGTACGACGACCTCTCCAAGCACGCGCAGTCGTACCGCGAGATCTCGCTGCTGCTGCGCCGCCCGCCCGGCCGCGAGGCGTATCCCGGCGACGTCTTCTACCTGCACTCGCGCCTGCTCGAACGGGCGGCCAAGCTGAACAACGAGCGGGGCGGCGGCTCGCTGACGGCGCTGCCGATCATCGAGACCCAGGCGGGCGACCTCTCGGCCTACATTCCGACCAACGTGATTTCGATCACCGACGGGCAGATCTTCCTCGAGGCGGACCTCTTCAACCAGGGCTTCCGCCCCGCGATCAACGTCGGCAACTCCGTCTCGCGCGTGGGCGGCTCGGCGCAGATCAAGGCCATGCGGCAGGTGGCCGGCAGCCTCCGCCTTGACCTCGCGCAGTACCGCGAGCTGGCGGCGTTCGCGCAGTTTGGCAGCGACCTCGACCAGGCGACGCAGAAGCAGCTCAACCGCGGCCGCCGGCTGACCGAGGTCCTCAAGCAGCCGCAGTACAACCCCCTGCCGGTGGCCAAGCAGGTGGCGATCGTCTTTGCCGCCACCAACGGCTACCTGGACGGCGTGGAGGTCGAGCAGATCCGGCTGTACGAAGAGGATCTGTACCGGTTCCTCGACACGCGCCAGGCCGGCATCCTCGCGAGCATCGCTGAGAAGAAGATTCTCGACGACGACCTCAAGGCGGCGCTCACGGCCGCCCTCGAGGAGTTCGGCAAGGAGTTCGCCGCGAGAGTGGCCGCATGACGAACGTGCGAGGCACCGTGGAGCCGAGAGACGAATGCCGTCACTGATTGACATGCGACGGCGCATCCGCGCCGTCAAGTCGACGCAGCAGATCACCAAAGCCATGAAGATGGTGGCGGCCTCGAAGCTGCGGCGCGCGCAGGAGCGCGTGGTGGCCACGCGTCCCTTCACGCGCGAAGCGAAGCGTGTGCTGGCGAGCATCTCGAGCCGTGTGGATCCGTCCACGCATCCGCTGCTGGCCCGCCGGCCCGGTCTCGACACCGGCCCGGCGCTCGTGGTCGTGCTGACGAGCGACAAGGGGCTCTGCGGCAGCTTCAACGGCCACGCCATCAAGGCGGCGGTGAACTTCGCGCGGGAGCACAAGGGCCGCGAGCTGTCGTTCGGCTTCGTCGGCCGCAAGGGACGAGACGTGCTGAGGCGGCGCGGGCTTGCCGTGCGCTTCGAGTACGTGGACCTGCCCAAATCGATCGAGCTCGTCGACGCCGAGGCCATCGCCCAGCCGGCGCTCGAGGATTTCAAGTCCGGCCGCGTCGACAGCGTGCACCTCGTCTATAACGAGTTCAAATCGGTCATCGCCCAGCGGACCGTGGTCGAACGGCTGCTGCCGGTGGAGCCGCTCTCGGCCGCCGAGCTCGCCGAGGCGGGCGGGGCGAGCGAGTACCTCTACGAGCCGTCTGCCGAGCGCATCCTGGACGTGCTGCTCGAGCGGGGCGTGCAGGTGCAGGTGCTCTGCGCGCTGCTCGAGTCGGCCGCCGCCGAACACGCCGCGCGCATGACGGCCATGGACGCGGCCACGCGCAATTCGTCCGAAATGATCGACGGCCTGACGCTGACGATGAACAAGGTCCGCCAGGCCGCGATCACGCGGGAGATCATCGAAGTGGTCTCCGGCGCGCAGAGTTAGAGTACGGGCCGGCTCGAAGCCGGACGCGGGAGTGAGACGGGGTCTGGCCCCGATTGGCGGAAGCCGGGCCTGACCCCCTGGCTGGTTCGAAGCTGGATCTGGATAGAGAGACAGACACATGACAGTCGCAGCAGCAGCAAAGATCGGTAAGGTCGTGCAGGTCATCGGTCCGGTCGTCGACATCGAGTTCGAGGGCGGGCACCTGCCCGAGATCTACAACGCCGTGCGCGTGACCGGAAAAGCCGGCGGCGAGGACATCGACATCATCGTCGAGGTGGAGCAGCACCTGGGTGAGAACCTGGTGCGGACGGTGGCGATGAAGCCGACCGACGGGCTGCAGCGCGGCATGAGCGCGACGGACCTCGGTGAGGCGATCTCGATGCCGGTCGGCCCGGCGACGCTCGGGCGCGTGCTCAACGTGCTTGGCGAGCCGGTCGACGACCCGAGCCGCCCCGTCCTGTCGAAGGAACGCTGGCCCATTCACCGGCCGGCCCCGACGCTCGAAGAGCAGTCGACCGAGCTCAAGATGTTCGAGACGGGCATCAAGGTCATCGACCTGCTCGAGCCCTACCTTCAGGGCGGCAAGATCGGCCTGTTCGGCGGCGCCGGCGTCGGCAAGACCGTCATCATCATGGAGCTCATCAACAACATCGCCATGAAGCACGGCGGTGTGTCGGTGTTCGGCGGCGTCGGCGAACGCACGCGCGAAGGCAACGATCTCTGGCTCGAGTTCCAGGAGAGCGGCGTCATCGACCCGATGGACGCGTCGAAGTCGCGCGCGGCGCTCGTCTACGGCCAGATGACCGAGCCGCCGGGCGCACGGCTGCGCGTGGCGCTGTCGGCACTGACCGTCGCCGAGTACTTCCGCGACGCCGAAGGCAAGGACGTGCTGCTCTTCATCGACAACATCTTCCGGTTCACGCAGGCCGGCTCGGAAGTCTCGGCGCTGCTCGGGCGCATGCCGTCGGCCGTCGGCTACCAGCCGACGCTGCTGTCGGAGATGGGCGAGTTGCAGGAACGGATCACGTCCACGCGGAAGGGGTCGATCACCTCCGTGCAGGCCATCTACGTGCCGGCCGACGACTACACTGACCCGGCCCCGGCCACCACGTTCGCGCACCTCGACGCGACGACGAACCTCTCGCGCGCCATCGCGGAGCTCGGGATTTACCCGGCCGTCGATCCGCTGGCGTCGAGCTCGCGCATTCTCGACCCGCGCGTCATCGGCGACGAGCACTACCAGGTGGCCCGCAACGTCAAGCAGGTCCTGCAGCGGTACAAGGACCTGCAGGACATCATCGCGATCCTCGGCATCGACGAGCTGTCCGAAGACGACAAGCTCACCGTCAGCCGCGCGCGCAAGATCCAGAAATTCCTGTCGCAGCCGTTCTTCGTGGCCGAGCAGTTCACCGGCTACAAGGGCGTCTACGTGCCGATCGGCGAGACCGTGCGCGGCTTCAAGGAAATCGTCGACGGCAAGCACGACGAGATTCCCGAACAGGCCTTCTATCTCGCCGGCACGATCGATGAAGTCCTGGAGCGAGCCAAGAAGCAGTGATGGCTATTCCCAGTCACATCCGCCTCGAGTTCGTCACGCCGAGCCAGGTCATCGCCCGCGATGACGTGGACGAAGTCGGCCTGCCGGGCGAAGAGGGCGATTTCGGCGTGCTCCCTGGCCACACGCCGCTTCTCGCCGCGCTTCGGACCGGCCAGTTCTGGTACCGTGTCGGCAACGAGCGGCACTACGCGTTCGTCGACGGCGGCTATGCCGAGGTCGTGCCGGACCGCGTGTCGGTGCTCGCGCGGGTGGCCGAACGGGCCGAACAGATCGATACCGAGCGGGCGGCAGCCGCCAAACGCCGGGCCGAGGAGCAGCTCGCCAGGCCCGCCGTCGTCGATCTCGACTACGAGCAGGCGCGGATAGCCCTGCTCCGCGCCATTTCGAGACTTGACGTGGCACAGTACGCGCGGCGACGATCCTGATGCCCATGACAAAAGCGACGTCGGCGGTTGCCTCAGACCGCGGCCTGCGCCGCGAGGACAACGAAGACGCGTACATCGCGCGGCAGGATTTAGGCCTGTTCATGGTGGCCGACGGCATGGGCGGCCATGCGGCAGGCGAGGTGGCCTCGCGCATGGCCGTGCAGGCCGTCGAGGCCTTCGTGAGCGACACGCGCGACGCCGACCCGAATCGCACCTGGCCGTTTCCCTACGACCCGGACATCTCGCTCGACGCCAATCGATTGAAGGCGGGGTTCCGCCTGGCCAACCGGCGTCTGGCGGCGGCCATGGCCGACAATGACGCCCTGCGCGGCATGGCGACGACGGCCGCGGCGGTCCTGCTCGGCCGCGAGGGGCCGGTCGTGGCACATGTCGGCGACAGCCGCGTGTACCTGTTCCGCGACGGCGAGCTCACGCAGATTACCGAAGATCACTCCTGGGTGAGCGAGCAGGTGCGCGCCGGCATCCTGTCGGCGGCCGACGCGCGCCGACATCCCTGGCGTAACGTCGTCACACGCGCGCTCTCGGGCGGCGACGATCCCGACGTGGAAGTGAGCGACATCGAACTGAAGCCCGGCGACCGGCTCCTCATCTGCTCCGATGGGCTGTCGGGCGTGGTCACGACCGAGCGCATGCAGGAAATCGTGGCGGCCGGCCTGGGCCTCGACGACACGTGCAAGGCGCTCATCGCGGCGGCCAACGAAGCCGGCGGGCCAGACAACATCACGGTGGCGATGTTGCAGGTCGATGTGGCATAACCTCGCGCAACTGCCCCGATACCGCGGCCTCATCCACAGCCTTGTCGCCCGCGAGCTGAAGGCCCGCTACCGCGGGTCCATTCTCGGGTTCTTCTGGTCGTTCGTGAACCCGTTGATGCTGCTCCTCATCTACAACTTCGTGTTCACGTACCTGCTCGCCAACCGGACCGAGGGCATCCAGCCGTACGCGCTCTTCATGTTCGCGGGCTGCTGCCCTGGACGTGGTTCCAGTCGGCGCTCAACGAGTCGGCCGGCGTGCTCATTTCCGGCGGCAACCTCATCAAGAAGGTGCTGTTCCCGGCCGAAGTGCTGCCCATCGTCAGCGTGCTGGCGAACATGGTGCACTTCTTCCTGGGACTGCCGATCCTCGTGATCTTCCTCGTGTGGTTTCAGCACGTGCCGGATCTGGCCGACCTCGTCTGGTTTCCGGTCGTCGTCGCCGTGCAGTTGCTGTTCACGACCGGCCTTGCGCTGCTGCTCTCGGCGCTCACCGTGCACTTTCGCGACATCCGCGACCTGCTGGCGAACGTGCTCACCTTCTGGTTCTTCGCGACGCCGATCATCTACGCCTACACCCAGTTTGCCGAGTACAAGTTCTGGTTCGACATCAACCCGTTCACGCACCTGGCCATTTCGTACCAGGAACTGCTGTTCTTCGACGGGCCGTTCGGGCACTGGCGCTGGCTGCTCGCGCTGGGCGGCGCTTCGGTGGTGCTGTTTCTCGCCGGCTACTGGGTGTTCGATCGACTGCGCGATTCCTTTGCGGAGGCCGTCTGATGTCGGCCGCCGCCACCGGTTCCGGGCCGGCCATCAGGCTCTCGAACGTCACCAAGGTGTATCGCCGCTATGGCGGCCGGCAGTTCTCGACACTCAAGAGCGCGCTGCTCTCGGGCAGCCTCGTCAGGAACCTGCGCCCGAGCGAGACGTTCACGGCGCTCGACGACGTGTCGTTCGCGGTGCCGAAGGGCGCCACGTTCGGCGTCGTCGGCCGGAACGGGTCGGGCAAGAGCACGGCGCTCAAGCTGGTGGCCGGCATCACGAAGCCCACGACCGGCACGGTGGAGGTGCATGGCCGCATCTCCGCGCTCATCGAGCTGGGCGCCGGTTTCCACCCGGAGATCTCCGGCCGCGAGAACGTCTTCATCAACGGCATCATGCTCGGTCTGACGAAGCGCGAGATCCAGAAGCGCTTCGACGAGATCGTCGAGTTCGCCGAGCTCAGCGAGTTCATCGACGCGCCGGTCAAGACGTACTCGTCCGGCATGTACATGCGGCTCGGGTTCTGCGGTGGCGATTCACGTCGATCCCGACGTGCTGCTCGTCGACGAGGTGCTGGCCGTCGGCGACGAGGGCTTCACCCACAAGTGCCTCGACAAGTTCGGCGAGTTCAAGCGGCGGGGCAAGACGATCCTGCTCGTCACGCACTCGCTCAGCCTGGTGGAGCGGTTCTGCGACGAGGCCGTGTGGCTCGACGAGGGCCGCAAGCGGGCCGAAGGCGACCCCAAACGCGTCGTCGGCGCCTACATCACCGACGTCGAGCGGCAGGAAGAGCAGTTTCTCGCGTCGACCGACGCGCGCGCGCGGGAGGAGGCCGGCGAGATCACGGCACGGCCGGAGGCCGGACCGCTCGACGCCGGAGAGGCGGCCGCCAACATGTTTCAGGCCGGCGAGGGCCGCTGGGGATCGGGCGGCGTCGAGATCCGCGACGTCGCGTTCCTCGACGAGCAGGGCCGCCGCACCCATGTGTTTCACAGCGGCGAGGCCATGACCGTCGAGCTCTCGGTGGACGCGAAGCGGCCGGTGACCGACTTCGTGTTCGGGATCGGAATCTTCAATGCGGAGGGCGTGTGCGTTTACGGGACGAACACGCACATCGAGGACCACGTGGGCGACCGGCTCGAGGGCCGGGCCGACGTGCGGCTCGCGCTCGAGTCGCTCGACCTGGTCGAAGGCACCTACAAGATGGACGTTGCCGTGCACAAGCTCGACGGCGCGCCCTATGACTACCACCGGTTGCTCTACACGTTCCGAGTGAAGTCGCGAACCAAGGACATCGGCATTTACCGGCCCCGTCACACGTGGCAGTTCTCGGGCGGCGTGAAGTTCAAGATGAAGATGTAGGGGCGGACTGCGGTTCGTAGGGCGGACTGAAGTTCAGTCCGCCCCACATCTACCGAACTTCAGTCCGCCCTGCATTCTGCAGGGTATGACGACGACATCGAGAGACGCGATCGCGGCGAGAGCAGAGGCGTGGCGCCGGGCCGGCAGTCGCGTCGTCTTCACCAACGGCGTGTTCGATCTGCTGCATCCCGGTCACGTGCGCTACCTCCAGGCCGCGCGGGCCGAAGGCGACGTGCTCATCGTCGGCATCAACTCGGACCGCTCCGTGCGCGCGATCAAGGGACCTGAGCGTCCGATCACGCCGGAAGCCGAGCGCGCCGAGATCCTTTCGGCGCTCGGCTGCGTCGACGCCGTCGTCGTGTTCGACGACGAGACGCCGGCGGCGATCATCCGCGAGCTGGCCCCGGACGTGCTGGTCAAGGGCGCCGACTGGGCGGCCGACGCCATCGTCGGCCGGGACACCGTCGAGGCAAGAGGCGGGACGGTGGTGCGGGTCCCGGTGGAACAGGGATGGTCGACGACGAGCATTCTCGAGAGGATTCGCGCCGCGCGGCGCTGACATCTGGCTGATCGTGCTCAAGACTTCGTCTTCGCTCGCGTTCCGGTCGCTCCTGAAGACGGCGGCCTTCCGCGCCGGACTCGACCGCGCGGCACCGGAGCTTTCCGGCCTGTCACGTCCGGCGGTGGCCTTTCACGCCGCGGCGCTGGCCCAGGACGAACCGGTGTTCCTCGTCGTGCCGACGGACGCCGACGTCGAGCAGGTGTCGCACGACGCTCGCTTCTTCTTTGCATCGCTTTCCGGTGTCACCGACACGGCGGCGCGCGATGCGGTTCGCGCGTTTCCGTCGCAGGAAGTCGATCCCTACCGGGGCCTGCTGCCGCATCTTGAAATCGCCTCGGTGCGGGCCGGCACGCTCTACGCGATGACGCAGGGAACGGCCCGGCTCGTCGTGGCGTCTGCGCGTGCGCTGGCGCCGCGGCTCAGCGCGCCCACCGGCCTCTCCGGAACAGGCCAGGTCATCGTGCCCGGCACCGAGATCGCCCCGCGCGCGCTCGGCGAGCACCTCGCGCTCGCCGGCTTCGCGCCGGAAGATCCCGTCGACGAGCACGGGGAGTTCTGCGTTCGCGGCGGTATCGTCGATCTCTATCCGGCTGGGGAGACGCAGCCGTTCAGGCTCGAGTTCATCGGCGACATCGTGGAGTCCGTTCGCCGGTACGACGCCGCGACGCAGCGGTCGCTGGCCGCCGTCGATCAGGTGGCTGTTCCGCCGCAGCGTGAGCTGCTGCCAGACCCGGCGAGGCCAGATGATCCGCAGGCTTTCGATCGGTCCGCCACTGTTCTCGACTACGTGCGGCGGATGGGCGCTTCTCTTGTCGTCTGCGAGATCGAGGACGTCGGCGCCCGGGGCGTGGAGCAGGAGCGCCAGTGGGAGCGCAGCGCGGCGGACATGGAGGCGCGCGGCCGGGCCGGCCTGCCGTTCGACGACCTGGCCTGGCGGTGGGAGGACGTAGAGGTCTGGCTCGGCACAGGGCGCCGAGTGACCGAACTGGCGATCGGCGAGCCGGCGCCCGGCGCGCGGCATGTGGCCTGCCTGCCGTCGGCGCGCTATCACGGGCGCGTCGGCGACTGGGTCGACGAGATTCGTCGCGCGCGCGAGCGGGGTGACACGGTCGTCTTCGTCGCCGCTCACGTCGGGACGTGCCGAGCGGACGATTGAGCTCCTCGCCGACTACGACATCCGCGCGCGAGCCATAGGCGAGGCCGACGACCTTGCCGCTGCGGCCGTCATCGTCGCCACCGGGCAGGTGTCGCAGGGATTCCAGCTGCCGGCCGCGGGCCTGCTCCTCTTTGCCGAGGCCGATCTGTTCGAGGAGGAGCATCGCGCGCACGAGCGGCGCCGCTCCGCGTCGCACGCCTTCATCTCGGACTTCAGGGATCTCAAAGTCGGCGATCTCGTCGTCCACGTCGACAACGGCATCGGCCGTTTCGTGGGCCTGAAGAAGCTGGCCGTGGGCGACGGGCAGACACCGCAGGAGTTCATGGAGCTCCGCTACGCCGACGAGGACAAGCTCTTCGTCCCGCTCGAACGGCTCGACCTCGTCCAGAAGTACACGGGCGGAGCCAACCCGGCCCTCGATCGGCTTGGCGGCACCACCTGGGAGAAGGCCAAGACGCGTGTGAAGAAGGCCATGCGCGACATGGCCGAAGAGCTGCTCAAGCTCTACGCGGCACGCAAGGCCGTGCCCGGCCACGCGTTCGGTCCGGACTCGCACTGGCATCAGGAGTTTGCCGACGCGTTCGAGTACGACCTCACTCCGGACCAGCAGTCGGCGATCGCCGACATCAGGCGCGACATGGAGTCGCCGACGCCGATGGACCGCTTGCTTTGCGGCGACGTCGGCTACGGCAAGACCGAAGTCGCCATGCGCGCGGCATTCAAGGCCGTGATCGACGGCAAACAGGTGGCGTTCCTTGCGCCGACCACGGTGCTGGCCTTCCAGCATCTGCGTACGATCACCGAACGGTTCGCGGGCTTCCCCGTGACGGTCGACATGATCAGCCGGTTCCGGTCGAAACAGGAACAGCAGGCCCTCGCCGCGCGTCTCCAGGCCGGTCAGGTGGACATCATCGTCGGCACGCACCGCCTGCTGTCGAAGGACGTCGCCTTCCGGGATCTCGGCCTGCTCGTCGTCGACGAAGAGCAGCGGTTCGGCGTGGCGCACAAGGAGCGCATCAAGCAGCTTCGCAAGAAGGTTGACGTGCTGACGATGACCGCGACGCCGATACCGAGGACGCTGAACATGTCGCTCGTCGGCATTCGCGACATGTCGGTCATCGAGACGCCGCCGCGCGATCGGCTCGCCATCCAGACCCAGGTGGTGAAGTTCGACGCCGACGTAGTCGACGCGCGCCATCCGGACCGAACTCGAGCGCGGCGGCCAGGTCTACTTCGTCCACAACCGCGTCGAGTCGATCTACTCGATGGGAAACCTCATCGGCCGCCTCGTTCCGGAGGCGCGTGTGGCCGTCGGCCACGGGCAGATGAGCGAGGCCGAGCTCGAGAAGGTCATGGTGGACTTCGTCGCGCACAGGTTCGACGTGCTGGTCTCGACCACCATCGTCGAGAACGGCCTCGACATTCCGAACGCCAACACGATCATCATCAACCGTGCCGACCGGTACGGCCTCGCGCAGCTCTATCAACTCAGGGGTCGGGTGGGGCGGTCCGACCGTCGCGCGTACGCCTACCTGCTGATTCCAGCCGAGCAGACGCTCTCGCCGGTTGCGCGCAGGCGCCTTGCCGCGATCCGCGAGTTCAGCGATCTCGGCAGCGGGTTCCGCATCGCGGCGCTCGACCTGGAGATCCGGGGCGCCGGCAACCTGCTGGGCGGCCAGCAGAGCGGCCACATCGAGGCCGTCGGTTTCGACATGTACATGAAGCTGCTCGAGGAGACGATCCGCGAGCTCAAGGGCGAGGACCTCGAGGACGAGCGGCGCGCCGCCGTCAACCTCCGCATCGACCTGCGGATCGAGGACGCGTACGTGCCCGACATGAATCAGCGGTTGTCAGCGTATCGCCGGATGGCCAGCGCCCGGTCGATCGACGAAGTGACCGGCCTCATCGAGGAGCTTGGCGACCGCTACGGGCAGCCGCCCCCGAGCGTGCTCAATCTGGCCGCGTTCGCCCGGATCCGGCTCCTGGCCGACCGGCTGGGCGTCGAGACGCTCGACCGGGAGGGCTCCGTCGTAGTCTTAAAGTTCAGGCCCGACGCAAGGCTCGACCCCGTACCGCTCCTGAAGATCGTCGAGCGCCGTGGCGACCTGGCGCTCCTGCCGCCGGCGGTTCTCAGGCTGAACCTGGCCATGCCCGAAGAGCCGGCCGGTCCGGCGCCGGTCGCACGGCCGCCGGGCCCGTTACAGGCCGGGGGGACCCGCCTTCGGCGTCCGGGGGCACCGAAAGCGGACCCCCAAGACGAGGCGTCGTCCTGGTGGACGGCGCGGGCGACGGCCGGAGAGGTGTCGCCTGGCTTCAGCCGGGAGGAGATTCTGGCCCAACCGGCCCCGGACCCGGCGGCTCCCGGCGGGCTCTTCGATCGCCTGGGTCAGTTGCTTGCCGAGTTGAGCAGCACGGTCGTGCCAGACTAATCTGAGGGGCTGGGCCTGACATCTGGCGGTCGGGTTTGCGGGACCGGCTCCAGGCAAATCGGACGGGCGGGCTTCAGCCCGCCAGACAGGGAATCTTGATGTATCGCAGAGTCACCACGGGTCTCGTCGCAGCGGCCGTCCTGGCGACGGTTCTGGCGGCCCGCCCGGCCGCCCAGCAGGGCGAGATCATCCAGAAGGTCATCGTCAAGGTCAACGGCGAGATCTTCACGCAGACCGAGCTCGAGCGGCGCCAGGTTCAGGCGCTGCGCGAACGGAACCAGCGGGTGGACAATCCCGAGGCGCTCCAGACCGACGCGGGGCTGCGCGCCGCGCTGTCCGAGGTCACGCCGGTGCTCCTGAACGACGCCATCGAGGAGCTGCTGCTGCTGCAACGCGCGCGCGACCTGGGCGTGAAGTTCTCCGAGGAGGCGTTTCAGGAAGCGCTCGGGAATCTCAAGACACAGAACAACCTCAACGACGAGCAGTTCGCCATTGCGCTCAAGCAGGAAGGGCTCACGCTCGATCAGCTTCGGAAGGACTTCGAGCGCTCGTACATGATGCAGGGCGTGCAGCAAATCGAGATCTACCCGCGCCTGCAGATCACCGACGAGGAAATCCGCCAGTACTATCGGGCCAATCCTCAGGAGTTCATGCAGCCGGAAACCGTCATGTTGCGCGAGATCTTCATGGAGGTCCAGACGCAGGTCCGGGACAACCAGACCGTGATCAACGTTGCCCAGGAAGAAGCGGTGCAGGCGAAGATGAACGCCGCGCGCGAGCGGCTGATCAAGGGCGAGGACTTCACGGCCGTGGCGGCCGAAGTGTCCGAGTCGCCGTCGAAGGCCAACGGCGGCCTCATCGGCCCGGTTGACGTCGCGCAAGTGGCAGAGGCGATGCGCGCGATCATCGATGCCCTGAAGGTGGGCGATGTGAGCGAGCCGATTCGCACCTCGCGCGGGTTCCAGATGCTGCGCCTCGAGTCGCGAAGCGCGGCCGAGCCGCAGGCGTTCGCGCAGGTTCGCACTCAGATCCTGCAGAAGATCCGCCTCGAGCGGGTGGATGCCGAGATGTCGCGATACATCGACACCTTGCGCGAGCAGGCCGAGATCGAGTGGAAGGACGAGAACCTCCGGGCCGTCTACCAGAAGATGCTGGCTGAGCGCTCGGCCAGGACCGGCCTCGCGCCGCGATGAAGATCGGATCGATCGCGCTCGACCACGCCGTGGCGCTGGCCCCGATGGCCGGCATGACCGACACGGCGTTCCGTCGCCTGGTGAAGCGCCAGGGCGGGTGCGGGCTCGTCGTCACCGAGATGGTGAGCTCCGAGGGCCTCGTGCGCGGCATCGACCGCACGCTCGAGTACGCCGAGTACACCGAAGAGGAACGGCCGGTGTCCATCCAGATCTTCGGCGGCGATCCGCAGGTGATGGCTGACGCAGCCCAGGTCGTCGAAGGCATGGGCGCAGACATCATCGACGTCAACATGGGCTGTCCCGTGCCCAAGATCGCGAAGCACAACGCCGGATGCAGCCTGATGCGTGAACCGCATCACGCCGCCGCAGTGGTCCGCGCGATGGTGCGGGCGGTCAGGATTCCCGTGACGGTCAAGATGCGCGCCGGGTGGAACGAGCGGGAAATCAACGCGCCGATTCTGGCGCGGGAGGTCGAGGACGCCGGCGCGGCGGCCGTGGCCGTGCACGGCCGGACGGCCGCGCAGTCCTACTCCGGCGAGTCGGACTGGCGGCTCATCGCGCAGGTGGCTGAAAGCGTCCGCATTCCGGTCTTCGGGTCGGGCGACTGCGTCGAGCCTGGCCAGATCGTGCAGCGCCTGCGAGAGAGCGGCGTCGGCGGCGTGCTGGTTGGACGCGGCGCCCTCCGTAATCCCTGGGTGTTCGCGCAGGCCGCCGAGCAAGCGAGCGGCCGGCCGGCGACTCCCGTCACAATGGAAGATCGCGGCCGGTTTCTCCTTGCCTACATCGACCTCCTGCTCACCGAACGCGTCGACGAGGCAAGCGGCTTCCGGCATTCCGCACCTGGCCAGCAACAAGCGGCAGCCCCGGCCCGAGGCCGCGAACGGTGGGTCATCAACAAGCTCAGGGCGCTGGGGTCCTGGTACACCAAGGGACTCGAGGGCGGTTCCGAACTACGGGTCGCCATCAACCGCGCGCAGTCAATCGCCGAGCTCAGGCAACTCGTCGGCACGTTCTTCCTCTCGGTTAGCGCTTCCTGCAAAACACCTGGGCCTTTTTCGCCAGTCTGAGCCGAAACTTAAATCGCTCCAGATTAGGTCTTAAGACCAAATAGATCGGCCACGTCAGCTTCGCGAGGGTCGACCATCTCCACATCCGTGAAGAGGGTCGACTCGCAGTGTTTCCAGAAAATAGCAGCTAGTTCACCGTGCAGAGGGTGGTCCATGTAGACCTTCAGGGCGGTCCTGTCTCGAAAATCCAGGCACACAGCCACGCTATAGGTCTTATCACCTAGCAAGTCTGTTGGAAGACTGTTGAAAGTGAATGTTCTCCCAACGCGAACTCCAGTCAGGCCTGGAATGGTACTGGACAGATCGACCAACAATTTGTTAATTGCCCTAACATCGTCTCTGCCGAGATCGTCCTTCGGCTTGAAGAGCACAATATGCGCGATCACTTGGGACCCTTCCGTGGTCCGCGTGGACCCTGCCGCCTCGGTGGGGGCTTGCTGCCGGGCCGAGTCCTGTTCGCCGAATACGGTCTGGCTCCAGAGGGTGACTTGCCACCCGAGTAAGGCCGAGTTCCGGATCCTCCCGTCGTTCTCGAATGGGGCCTCGCACCAGAGTACGGTTTGGCGCCGGAGCCCGATTTCGGCCCGGAATGAGGCTTGGCACCGTAGGGCTTGCTCCCGGAATATGACTTTGGCCCGGAACTGGGCCTCTCGCCGGAGTAGGGTTTGCCACCGGGTTCGGCGCTGCCGAACGTGCGTCGGCGCTTGAAGCGGGCCCGCTTCTCGTCGCGGCTGAGCTCGAACCGAGCACGAGGGTCCTTGTGTTCGCCTCCGGGCCTCCAGGTGGCCGGGCGTTTCGGCCCACGCTGCAGCCGGGCGGCTTCGGCTTCGTCGGGGCTGGCCCAGAGGCGTCCGCCCTCGAACCAGCGAAGTTCAGCGTCGGGCTGCGTGCGCTGCAACTGTTTGAGGGTGGGCACGAGCACTTCACGCCGCTTGGCGCGGAAGGCGGTTGGCGCCTTGCCGGCGATGATGACCCAGTGTCCGGGACGAGGCATGGTTCAGCGCTCCAGTCGTTTCAGTTTCTCGATGAGCGTCGTCCGCTTGACACGCAACAAGTCAGCGGCCTGCCGCTTGTTGCCGTCGGTGCGCTCGAGCGCGCGGCGGATGAGCGACCGCTCGAAGTCGGCGACGAGCAGCGTCAGGTCGACGCCCTCATCGGGGATGACGAGCTCGTCGGCATCCACCGGTACGTAGGCCTGCCGCACCTCGTCAGGCAGGTCCGAGGCGCCGAGCTGCGTTCGGCCCGGCGAAAGCGCGAAGATACGCTCCATGAAGTTCTCGAGTTGCCGGACGTTGCCGGGCCAGCCGTAGCTCATGAGGGCCTGCTGGGCGTCCTGCGTCAACGTCACACGGCCGCGGCCGGGCGTGGCCTGTGTGAATCGATCGAGGAAGTGCTGGGCGAGCAGCGGGATGTCGGCTCGCCGCTCGCGCAGCGCCGGAATCCGCACGGGAATCACGTTG
Organism: uncultured Acidobacteriota bacterium; assembly: GCA_963752045.1. GTDB lineage: Bacteria > Acidobacteriota > Vicinamibacteria > Vicinamibacterales > SCN-69-37 > DATKDF01. The sequence continues at coordinate 553,764 of CAVVWN010000014.1, forward strand.
AGCCGGTAGAACAGGTCCTCGCGGAACGACCCTTCCGCGACCATCTTCTGCAAGTCGGAGTTGGTCGCGGCAATGACCCGCACGTCGACCCGCGTCGTCTGCGAATCGCCCACCCGCTCGAACTCCCGTGACTGCAGCACGCGCAGAAGCCGCGTCTGCAGCGCCTGGCTCATCGTCCCGACTTCGTCGAGAAACAGCGTGCCGCGGTTGGCCTGTTCGATGCGACCCTGCCGATTGGCTACCGCTCCGGTGAACGCGCCGCGCACGTGACCGAAGAGCTCTGCCTCGAGCAGGCCCTCGGGCATCGCGCCGCAGTTGACGGCCACGAACCGCTGGTGGCTCCTCGGGCTCGCGTCGTGAATCGCGCGCGCCGCCAGTTCCTTGCCCGTGCCGGTCTCTCCAGTGATGAGCACCGTACTCGCCGTTTCGGCCACCGTCCGCAACAGCTCGAACAGCCGCGCCATGATTGGCGTCGACCCGATGATCCCCTCGATGCGGAACCGGTCGTGCAGCTGCTCGCGCAGGTAGGCGTTCTCGTGCCGGAGGCGGCGTTTCTCGGTGGCCGCCTGCAGCTCGTGCAGCAGCTCCTCGAACTGAAACGGCTTTGTGATGAACCCTTCCGCTCCGAGCCGCGTGACTTCCACCGCTTCGCGCACCGTACCGAAGCCGGTGATGACGATGACGATGATCTCGGGATAGCGGGCGAGGGCCTCGTCGAGCACCTGACGCCCGCCGATGCCGGGCAGCCTGAGGTCCACGACCAGGATGTCGAAGGCGAAGTCGCTCAGTCGAGCGAGCGCCGCTTCACCCGTATCCGCCTGCTCGACGCGGTAGTCGTGCTCGGTCAGCCGTTCGGCGATCGCCTCGCGGAAACCGGCCTCATCGTCTACGAGCAGGAGATGCTGGGGTTCGTGACCGTCCATTGCGGGGTGCCGACATTTTGACACGCGCGGGCCCGGGTGGGAAGGACGGCCCGGAAGGGGGCCGGGTCGCCTGGGCCTCCAACTCCCGGAATCGTAAAGTGTCCCGGATTGCAGACCGATAGACCCCACAGACAGAGAGGCTGGCGGGACATATTCCCGCAGTCAGGGACACCCAACAATGGTGCTGGAACGCAAGACCGTCTCTATTCCCCGTGCGTGTGAAATCGTCGGCGTCAGCCGGCGCACCATCTATAACTGGATTGCCGGCGGCAAAGTGCAATACGTCCGGACCGCCGGCGGCTCCGTTCGGATCTTCGCCGACACCTTGTGGCGCGACGCCGAACAGCCCTACTCCGACCAAAGCTGGAGTCACCGCGAATTGCGGGGAGCCTGACGTGACTCCCACTGCTGCGGCCGCCGCCGTGGACATGAAGCTCGATCAGGCCGAACTCACCAAGCTCTTCCACAAGCTGAACAACCAGCTTGGCGTCGTGCTGGCCAATGCCGAGCTGCTCGAAAGCCGCCTGGCAACCGAGTCCGAACGGGCACGCGCGGCGCTTGTCGTCTCCGGGGCGCTGGAAGCCATCGCCACGGTTCGGGACCTCCGCACCCGCATCGGCAGCTCGTCGATTCAGAAATAGTGGCACGCCCGTCGGTCGGCCGACGATTTTGGTAGGTGTGTCAACGGATTGACGACACCTCGGGCACATCGGCACGCGAGTTCACCGCGTTGCACACTCCGGCAATAGACCATAAACCTTTATCAATCAGCTATTTGTAAGACTACTTCGCCTGACATCGACATTCGGTTTTTATTCGCTACTGGTGCTGGCATTGGAGTTGCCCTTAGGAACGGCAGCCCGACTGGGCATTCAGGAGGACTTTGATGCAGCGCGCGCCTTTGGCAGAACATCAGCAGGAACGAGTCGCAGCCAGTCTGCCCTTCGTCGAGTCACTGGCTCGGCGGATGGCATCGACGATGCCTCATTCGATCGACCTTGGCGACCTGGTTCAGGACGGCGTGCTCGGGCTGATGGATGCCGCGAATCGATTCGACGAGGGTCGCGGCATCAAGTTCGAGACGTTCGCCGAACGTCGCGTCCGCGGCGCCATGATTGACGCGCTGCGCCGCGATGCGTGGCCGCGCGGCGTTCGCCGCGTCCGCCGTGAGCTCGAGGCCGCCCGTGAATCGCTGCGCCGCGAGCTCGGAGCCGAGCCAACCCTCGCGGACCTTGCGCAGCGGGTCGGGTCGGACGAGGCGCGACTCGAGCGCACGATCGTCCGCATCAACACCATCGAATCCACATCGCCGCTGGCCAATCTCGATTCGGTCGACAGCTCGTCGCTGCCGGCGGTGCTCGTGCCGAGCGAGCCGCCGTCACCCGATCGCGTCTACGAACAAACCGAAACGCGCGACCGCATGCGGAAGGCCATGTCGCTTCTGCCCGCGCGCGAGCGCCGCATCGTGAGCCTCTATTACTTTGGTGAGGCGACGATGAAACAGATTGGCCAGGAAATCGGCGTCAACGAATCGCGTGTGTCTCAGTTGCACGCCCGCGCGATCCAGCGCCTGCGCAAGATCCTGGCGGTCACGGCCGCCCCGGCGCCCAAGCTCGTCGCCAAGACGACGCGGCCGAAGTTCGGCCGCCAGCCGGCCGCGCAGGTGGCAACGACCGTGCGGCGTCGCGTGGCGCGCATCGCCGACGACCGTCGCGTCGCCTGATTCAGCCGAGTGTTTCGATTGCCGCGCGGACGAGATCCCGAAGCCTGAACGGCTTCGGGATCCACCGGCATCCGCTGTCCTGAAGGAACCGTTCCGCTTCCGTTCCCGCCACGTCGCCAGTCACGAAGATCAGCCGCCGTGCCACGTTCGGCATGCGCGGCGCCACGGTCTTGAAGAACGTCATGCCGTCGATCCGGGGCATTTTCAGGTCGCAGACGATCACGTCGTAGTGGCGCTCGTCGAGCCGCGTGAGGCCCTCCTGTCCGTCTCCGGCCCGGTCCACCCGGAAGCCGGCATCGGCGAGTGCGGCCGCCACGGCATCACCGAGCGCTTCTTCGTCCTCGATCACGAGTGCCCGCGTGCCCCTGGGCACGGTCAGGGCCGGTTCTGCGGCCTTCGGCTCCTGCAGCTTCATCCGCGAGCCGGTGGCCGGCAGCGCCAGCGTGAAACACGTGCCCGCGCCCGGTTCCGACCTGAAGCCGAGCTCGCCGCCGTGTTCTTCGGCGATGGCGTAGGCCACGGTCAGCCCGAGGCCGGTGCCCTTGCCGACTGGCTTGGTCGTGAAGAACGGGTCGAAAATCCTGGCCTGCACCTCGACCGCGATGCCGGGGCCGTCGTCTTCGACCTCCACCACGACGGCGTCGCGATCGCGGTCTTCGCGCGAGCGGATGGTCAGCGTGCCGCGGCCGTTTTTGTCGAGCATGGCGTGTTCCGCGTTGACGACGAGGTTGAGGAGGATCTGCTGGATTTGGTGCGGGTCGACGAAGACGGGCGGCAGCGCCTCGCCGAGGGCGGCCGCAATCTGAATCGTCTTGGGCCGCGCGTTGAACGTGTGAAGCGCGAGGGTGTCGCGGATGACCTGGTTGAGGTCGACCGACGTGCGTGTCGTGTGGCGCTTCCGGGCAAAGGTCTGGAGGTTGCGAACGATTCGCGCGGCCCGCTCGGCCGCGTTGTGGATGGCCGCGAGGTCCCGCCGGGTCGTCTGATCGAGGTCGCCGGCGGTGAGCCGCTCGGCGCAGGCGAGGATCGTGGCAAGCGGGTTGTTGAGCTCGTGAGCCACGCCCGACATCGTCTGGCCCAACGCGGCGAGTTTCTCGGCCTGTGACAGCTGGTGCTGGAGGTCGCGCGCCTGGTCCTCGCGCTTTCGTCGTTCGGTCACGTCGCGCATGATGGCCTCGACGCGCATCGTGTCCGATTCGGCCAGCACGTCGACGCGGGCCGTGATTTCGACCCAGATCGCGGATTGGTCGACCCGCCGCAGTCGCAGCAGGCGCGCCGAGGCCGTGCCGTCGCGCCGCAATTCGTCGATGAACTCAGCGCGCGCCAGTTCGTCGACGAAGCGTTCGGTATCGAATGGCCTGACCTCGGCGTCGGGCGTGGCAGCCGCCCAGCCGAACATCTCGCGGAGGTGCCGATTGGCCGAGAGGGTGGCGGTCTCGTCACGGCCGATGAGACCGATGTAGACACCCTCGGCCAGCGCGTCGAAGAATCGTGTGAACGCGTCGTCAGAGAGGACCGGCGCCGACACGGCTCGTGGCCCGTCTGACGACGCGCGCGCGCGCGCCTTACGGTCGGTGGGGTGTCGAGCCACCGTGTGGCGGTGCCGGCGTCGGCGTCTGCGGCACGCCCGGACCGGCGTACTTCTGGTCTATGGCCGCGCGGATGGCAGCGACCGTGGCTCCGGTGCGATGCATCTGCATCGCATCACGGGCGACGTCGAGGCAGATCTGACAATGGAGCGCATGAGCGTCCCACTGCGTCACCTGGCCGTCGCTGTTGCGCCCGGCGACGAAGCAATCGTGATTGCCCTGATGGCCGCTGCGCTCGCAGCCGCAGAAGCACGGGACGTACTCGAGCACCTCGGGATGCCTGGCCGCGAACTCGTACGTGGCCCGCACCACGTCCACCGGGCGCTCGGCGCGCTCGACGCCAGGCGGAAGCAGCGGGAGGTCGTCTGCCAGGAACCGCAGGTCGGTCCCGTCTGCCGACGCGGCAGCCGTGGGCAGCGATGACTGGGCGCCGTAGCCGACCGGAACTCCGGCGGGTGGTTCAGTCTGCGTGGAGCAACCAGCCGCGAGGCCGAGGGCCAGAGCGGCCGCGGGAACGGTGGAAAGGAACCAGCGGTGCATGTCGAGGATCTTACCATCCCGCAGTAGACTGGCCCGGACATGTTCGCCTCGCGCGTTCTCGACACGCAGGTTGCCGTCGTCACCGGCGGCGGCACCGGAATTGGCCTGGCCATTGCCCGCGCGCTCGGCCGGCTCGGCGCACGGGTCGTCGTGGCCAGCCGGAATCAGGAGCACCTCGACGCCGGTGCGGCCGCACTCGAGGCGGACGGTAGCGAGGCCTTCGCGGTGCCGGTCGATGTGCGCAGCCCGGAGGATGTCGATCGCATGGTGGCTGCCGTCGTTGCCCGGTACGGGCGGATCGACATCCTCGTCAACAACGCCGCCGGCAATTTCGTCTGCCCGGCCGAAGACCTGACGCCGAACGGCTGGAACGCCGTCATCAACATCGTGCTGAACGGCAGCTTCTACTGCTCGCGGTCGGTCGGACGCCATCTGATTGAACGGGGCGGCGGCGGGTCGATCGTGTCGATCCTTGCCACTTACGCCTGGACGGGCAGCCCCGGCACGATTCACTCGGCGTCAGCGAAGGCGGGCGTGATGGCGATGACGCGGACGCTGGCGGTCGAGTGGGCGCGTCACCGCATTCGCGTGAACGCCGTTGCGCCCGGTCCGATTGAGTCGCCGGGTGCCGCACGCCAGTTGTGGTCGTCGCCGGCGGCCGTCGAACACATCACGGCGGCCGTGCCACTCGGCCGGTGGGGGAGGCCGGACGAGATCGCCGACGCGGTGTCGTTCCTGGTTTCGCCGCACGCGTCGTACATCACCGGCGAGGTGCTCACGGTTGACGGGGGCCAGTGGCTCGCGCGCGGGCCTTTCGACTTCCTGAACCTGCCGGGCACGGGAGGGCGGCCGTGAGCGCCGGACGATTGGGACAGGTTCGCGAGCTCGACGCACAGGCGAGCGGCTGGGGGTTCTTTCTCTGCGCCCGCAAGGAGCTCAGGACGGGTCGGACCGGCACGGAATACCTCGATCTGCTGCTGCAGGACGTGACCGGCGAGATTCGCGCGAAGGTCTTCCAGGATGTCGCGACGATCAAGCAGGAGTTCGAGGCCGGCGAGTTCGTGAAGGTCGCCGGGCGCGGCAACCTCTTCAACCAGAAGCTGGAGCTCGTGCTCGAGAAGATCCGGCGCGTGATTCCCGATCGGGATCAGGAGGACGGTTTCCGCGAAGAGGCCTGCATCCCGTCGTCGCCCAGGCCGCTCGACGAGATGTGGGCCGAGCTCGGCTCGCGCATCGCCGGGGTGACCGACCCGAACGTGCGACACCTGCTCGAGCGCGTGGTCGAGCGGCACGGGGACCGGCTGCGCGTGTGGCCGGCGGCTCAGGTCGTGCACCACGCGTATCGGGGAGGCCTCCTCGAGCACATCCTGCAGATCATGACGGTCGTCTCGGCGCTTGCCGACATCTACGGCGCCGACAAGGACCTCCTCGTGGCCGGCGCGCTGCTGCACGACATCGGGAAGCTCAGGGAGCTTGCCTACGAGGTGGCCACCGAGTATTCGGTGGAGGGCAATCTCGTCGGGCACATCGTGATTGGCGTGGGCATGGTCAGGGACGCCATTGGCGAGATTCCGGATTTTCCGGACCGCCTGCGGCTCGAAATCGAGCACTTGATCCTCTCGCACCACGGCGCGCGCGAGCTCGGATCTCCGGTGGAACCGATGACGGTGGAGGCGTTCCTGCTCGCGAAGGCCGACGACCTCGACGCCACCATTCACCAGGTGCGCAGGCACCTCGACGAGGACGACTCGAGCGGTCCGTTCACCACCTACAATCGTCGCCTCGAGCGCGTGCTGTTCAAGCGCTGACGGTCGATGCTGACGACGCGAAGCCGGGCCTGGATCGCCTGGGCGGCCGTCTGTGTCATCTGGGGCACGACGTACCTCGCGATCAAGATTGCGCTCGAGACGATTCCGCCGTTTGCCATCTCGGGATTGCGGTGCGCGATCGGGGGCGCGCTGCTTCTCGGCTGGCTCGTCGCGACCGGCCGGCCGGTGCCCGGCCCGAGGACATGGCCGAGGCTCTCGATCCTCGGCTTCCTGATGCTCACGCTTGGCAACGGCGGCGTCGCCTGGGGCGAACAGTACCTGCCGAGCGGATTGACCGCCGTCTTCATCGCCACGTCGCCATTCTGGATGGTGGCCATCGACTCGGCGTTGCCGGGTGGCGAGCGCGTGCGGCCGTTGCAGTGGCTGGGCGTGGCGGTGGGGTTTGCCGGGATTGTGCTGCTCGTCTGGCCCGAGCTGACCGACTCGCCGCTCGGCGGCTGGGCCCTCGTGCCGGGGATCGTGGCGCTGCAGGTTGCCTGCATCGGCTGGGCCCTCGCCTCGGCCATCACGCGGCGGCGGACGGTCTCGGCCGACGTGCTCGGCGTCGCCGCCCTGCAGCTCGTCTTCGGCGGCATCTTCCTGCTCGCCATGGCCACGCTCTCCGGCGAGTGGGCGCGGTTCACGTTCACGCCGCGGACCACGGCCGCTTTTGCCTACCTCGTGCTGGCCGGGTCGCTCGTCGCGTTTGCCGCGTACTCGTACGCGCTCAGGCACCTGCCCGTGTCGACCGTGTCGATGTACACCTACGTGAACCCGGTGATCGCCGTGGCGCTGGGCACGCTGCTCCTTGGCGAGCCGTTCCGCCCGTCGATGCTGCTCTCGGTCGTAGTGATTCTCCTGGGGATTGCGCTCGTGCGCGGCTGGCACGGGCCGCGCCCGAAGGTCACAGGAGTCTGAGCGAGGCCGGGTGGCTCGGACGGGTCAGGCCGGGGCGGCCTCAGCGGCTTTCAGCTCGGGCTTGGGTCCCAGGGCAAACGTCATGGTGCCCCGGCAGATGACCTCGCCGTTCACGCGCGCGAGGCCGCTCAGCACGCCCATGCGGCTCCGGAGGCGCCTGACCATGGCTTCGATCTCGACCGTTTCCCCGACGAAGGCCGGCCGCTTGTAGCGGACACGCTCGATGCTCATGAAGAAGATGAGCTTCTCGCGATTCTCGGGCTTCGACAGAATGAGCACCGCGCCAACCTGGGCGATGGCCTCTGTCAGGATCGTGGTCGGCAGGACGGGCGGTTCTCCGGGCGCGCGCCACAGAAAGTTCTCGTTACGCGACACGTTCTTGATCCCGACGATCCGTTTGTCCGGTTCGAACTCGGTAATCCGGTCCACGAGAAGCATCGGATAGCGGTGGGGCAGGATGCGCTCGATTGCGGCGTAGTCCAGGGGCAGCTGCCAGGTCATGTGGGCCCACCAAGTATAATGCGGTTGCCGGCCTGCCTCCGGCGCCATGAACCCCCACTTCTCGCCTCCACCGGCCGCGCAGACGCATCTCAGCGAGCGTGAGATCCTCCTCACCCTCTTCGACCTGGGCCGGCAGGTGGCCTCGGTCATCGATCTCGACGAGCTGCTGCAGCGGATTCCGGAGCTCATCGGCCGCCTGATCTCCTTCGACGCTTTCGCCCTGTACCTGCTCGATGCGAAGCACGATCGGCTGACCATCGGCTACGCCGTCGGGTACCCGGACACGACGGGTTTCACCTTGTCGACGTCGGACGGCATCGTGGGCCGGGCCGTGACGGCCCGCCAGGCCATCGTCGTGGGGGACGCGACGATGGACCCGCATTTCATCGAGGTCGTACCGGGCATGGCGTCGTCGCTCACGGTGCCGCTCGTGCACAAGGCGAAGCCCATCGGCGCGCTCAACATGCTGAGCCGCGAGCGGGATCGGTTCTCGGACCGCGAAGCCGCGATTCTGCGGCAGTTCGGCGCGCATGTATCGGCCGCGCTCGTCAACGCACGGCTCTTCGAGCGGGAGCGCGCAGACGCGGCGGCGTTCGAAACGCTGTCTGAAATCGGCCGGGAAGTGGCGGCCGTGCTCGACCTCGGCGAGCTGCTGTCGAGGATCGCACAGCTTGCCAAGCGCGTGATCGATTACCGGACGTTCGGCATCCTGCTGCTCAACCAGGACACCGACGAGCTCGAGATGACCGTGGCCGTGCAGTACGACGAGAAGGTCACGCTCCCGAAGGTCCGGCTCGGCGAGGGGCTCGTCGGGTATGCCGCCCTGCACCGCGAACCCGTGCTCGTGCCAGACGTCTCGAAAGATCCCCGGTACATCAAGGTCGTCGACGATGTCCGATCGGAGCTGGTCATTCCGATGCTGCGCAAGGATCGGTGCATCGGCGTGTTCGACCTCGAGAGCCCGGAGCTCGATGCCTTCAGCAAGCGCGACGTCGAGATTCTCACCGTGCTCGCCAGCCAGGCCGCCGTCGCGATCGAGAACGCCAGGCTGTACGAAGCGGTGTCGGCCAACGAAGCACGGCTCGAGAAGGAGCTGCGGTTCGCGCAGCGCGTGCAAGCGGCGCTCTTGCCGACGAGCTTGCCGCGCCGGCTGAAAGGCGTGGACGTGGCCGCGGCGTTCGCCCCCGCGCGGGAGCTCGGCGGGGATTTCCACGACTTCCTCGTGCCCGAGTCGAACACGCTCATCGTGGCGATCGGCGACGTGTCAGGCAAAGGCGTGCCGGCGGCGCTCTACAGCGTGTTTGCGAGCGAGCTCGTGCGGGGACGCACGTTCAGGCGGCGGTACCTGCCCGACAAGTCCTCGCCGGCTTCCGTGCTGACGTCGATCAACACGATCCTGCACGAGCGGCAGATCGAGGAATACTACTGCACGCTCTGCTACGCGCTCTTCGATCTCAAGCGGCGCACCGTCACCATGGCCAATTCGGGCCTGCCGTTCCCCATCCGCCTCACCGGAGACACGGTCGAACAGGTCGAATTGCCCGGCGTGCCGCTCGGGTCGTTCTACGGCATCAGCTACGACGAAGTGTCGTACCCGATCGGCCAGGGCGACGTGTTCGTGTTCTGCTCGGATGGTGTGTCGGAGGCGATGAACGCCGCGCATGAGGAGTTCACGTCCGAGCGCCTGAAGGACGTCGTGGCCGGCGTCCGCACCGGGAGCGCGCGCGAGATTGTCGATGCGATTGCCGCGGCCGTCGAAGCGCACCGTGCGGGCGCCCCGCCAAACGACGACATGACCATCGTCGTCGTCAAGACATAGGGGTGGGGAACCTCGAATCTGGAATCTGGGATCTGGGATCTGGGATCTGGAAAGCCGGCTCTCAGATTCCAGATTCCAGATTCCAGATTCCAGATTCAGGTATTCAGACGAGCCGTCCGACGTCGGACTTTGGAGCGACGGGATGCGGCGATGCCAGCGCCTGCCTGTCGTTAACTAACGCACCCCGCTGACGTGCGGACGGCTCACCCTTCTTGATATCAAGACTCGTGCCGTACCGATTCACGCTGAAAACATCGATCGATGCCGGCGGGGTGTCCCTCGTCGAGGGCAGGCAGACGCCCGCCCGTGGCCGGCACAGGTGACACCGGCGACAACCTTTCCGTGCGGCCCATCGTCAGATCTCCTGTGAGAGACGGTTCTCTGGAGGGGCCAGCGTCATGAAAATTCCAGGATTCAGGATCGTGAAGTTCGCCGGCGTGTTCGTCGTCCTGATGGGGGTGGCGGCGCTCGCGGTGGTCGCCGCGCAGGAAAGGCCACGGCGGGGCGTGTACGTTTCCGGACAATCGGTCAGATCCGAGCCCCTGACCGCCCTGCGGACCCAGTTGCTCGGCGGTTCGTACATCGGCGTCAGCGTGAGGGATACCGACTCGGCCGATGTCAGCCGGGCCGGGCTCCCGCAGGCTGCCGGCGCCGTCGTCGAGGAAGTCAGGGGCGACAGCCCGGCAGCCAAGGCCGGTCTCCGCGCCGGGGACGTCATCGTCAGATTCGACGGCGAGCGGGTCCGCAGCGCGCGCCACTTCGAACGGCTCGTGACCGAGACCCCGGATGGACGCGAGGTGGACATGACGGTCGTGCGGGCCGGTGACAACGTCGACATGAAGGTGACGCCTGAAGCGGCGCCGTCCATCGTGGCCCTCGAGTCGCTGCGGGGCCTCCGCGACCTCGACTTCAACCTGCGGTCGATTCCCGAGCTCCGGAACTTCGAGTTCCACATGCCCGAAGACCTCACCGTGACCGTGCCGCACATCGAGCTCGACAGTCTTCCGCGTGTGATCACCATGCGCGGGCGGCTCGGCGTGGGGATACAGGACATGACCGATCAGCTGGCCGGGTACTTCGGCGCCGAGGACGGCGTGCTGGTCACGTCTGTCGAGGATGAGACGCCGGCCATGGCGGCGGGTCTCAAGGCGGGCGATGTCATCACGAAGGTGAACGGCGAAGCCGTCACGTCGTCGAGCGAGCTGCGGCGACGCCTCGACAGGGCCGAGGGCGAAGTCACGATTACCCTGATTCGCGATCGCAAGGAACAGACCGTGACGGCCGACCTTGGCGAGCGCGAACGTCAGACGATTCGCCGGATTATCCGGTAGCGCGCCCGGCGCGCGTCAGGCCTCGGCGCTCTTGCGGGCCGGGGCCGGCCTGCTGGCGACGGGCTGGATCACGGTCGAGAACTGCGCGGCGACAATTCGCGCGAGCGCCAGCGTTTCGGCGGCAGGCCGCCGGCTGCGCGTTTCGGCCGAGAGCACGCCGACGCAGCCCGATGTCGTGACGAGTGGTACGGCCACTGCGCCTGGCGCTTCTTCGGTCGAGCCGTTCACGGTCTGCGGCTGGAGCGAGCGGAAGGCCAGTGAGGTCACGTTGTCGGCGCTGACCTCGAGCAATCCGAGGCGCCTGACCACGCGTTCCGGGTAGCCGTGGGTGAGCGCCGGCTGAAGCACGCCACCGGCGTCGTCGGCCGCCCAGAGCACGATGCCTCTGGCGTCGAGCAGTTTCGACGTCCGTTCGACGAGGGCCGGCAGGTCGCGGCTGTCGATGATGCGCGCAAGATCTGCGCAGAGCTCTGCCGTGTCGTCGAGGCCGGCCCTCGACACGCCCACCTCCCGCACGACGACCGGCGGCGAGGCGTCCGATTCCAGGTCGAGTGCGGCGGCCGGCGCCGACATCGTCCCTGGGGCTTGCGCCTCGGCCGACTCGGGTGCGTCGGTCGCGGCGGCCTCGCCCCGCACGCCCGACCGCATGGCCACAAGCGCCACCACCAGCAGGAACGAGAGCGCCGCGCTGTTGACGCCAAACCGCAGCCAGGTGGTCGAGGCCAGGCGCGAGTCGGCCGCCTGACGCTCGAGCAGCCGCGCTTCGCCGATCGCGGCGGTCACACGGCGGGTGGCATCGAGCGCGTCCATGAAGATCAGATCGGAGGCCAGAAACAGCTGATTGTCGCCGAGGTACCCGCGGGCGCGGTCGTCGATGCTGTTGAAGTCCGCGAGCGCGAGGAGCGCAGCCTGATGGTGACCCCGGATGTTCTCGTCCAGGGTCAGACTCACCAGGCTCGTGAGCTCGTTTTCCACGCGACCGGCAATCGTGCCGACCTGCGCCATCCAGTACTCGGGGTCCTGTCCGGTCGCCACGTACCCGGCGTGCGCGGCACGCAGTTCGGCCACTGCGCTCTCGATGGCCGCGAGCCTGGCGTCGAGCGTCTGACTCGCCTCGCGCTCGTCGGCGAGGGCGTTGTCGAAGCGGAGATCCTGGCCGAGAGTACCGCCGGCCACGATGAGGGTGAGTACCAGAAGTACGCCTAGACCTCTTTTCTTCACGCCCACCTCATGCCGCACGTACTATAAACGAAAGTACACCGCGAATGCGCATTGCGATCATCATCAATCCCGTCTCCGGACGCGGCCGGCGCGGTCCGGCGGGTGAGTCGCGTGCGCGCCTGGCTCGCGAGCTGACGGCGCGGGCGGGCGTCGACGCCGAGATCCACGTGACCCGTGCGGCAGGCCATGGTGCCGAGCTCGCCAGCCAGTTTCGCGATGCCGGATACGACGTGATCGCTGCATGGGGCGGCGACGGCACCGTCAACGAGGTGGCCGGGCCGCTCATCGGTGCGACGACGGCGCTCGCTATCGTGCCGTCCGGGTCGGGCGATGGCCTGGCGCGAGGGCTCGGCCTTCCGGCCCGTCCCGACCGGGCCATTGGGCTGGCCCTTGCCGGCGAGTCGACCCGGATAGACGTCGGGTTCATCGGCAGGCGTCATTTCCTCAACATCGCCGGAGTCGGATTCGATGCTGCCGTCGCCGTGGGTTTCGCGCGGTCTGGCCGGTACGGGACGGTGAGTTACGCCCTGCAGGCCTTCGGGCAGTTGTGGTCCTACCGGTGCGCCGACTACGACCTCGTGACCGATGGCACTCGTTCAACCGGGCCCCTGTTTCTGGCTGCGTTCGCCAACGGCTGCCAGTACGGCAACGGACTGGTCATCGCACCGGACGCAGACCCGTCCGATGGCGTCCTCAACGCGATCGTCGTCGCCGACGGGTCGCCATTCCGTCAGCTTTGGCGGGCCCGGCGGCTCTTTCTCAACAAGCTCGGGCCGGCCCATGGTGTCCGCCGGGTGACCGTGAAGGAGGCTTCCGTGGCGAGCTCCAGGCTCTACTGCCACGTCGACGGGGAGCCTTTCGAGGCTTCCGGCAGGCTGGACGTGCGCCTCGAGCCCAAAGCGCTCAGGATCATGGGAGTCCCGGCAGCTACAGGCCTGTAGCAGTTTCGTGTGCCTGGGGCGTATTCATCTGTAAGGCCCAGTCGCTGATTTGGCTCGATGCCCGCCCTGGCCCGTCAGGCCGGCGCCCACCGACCCACTCAGGCGCCGACCGGGAGAGGAGGGTCAATGCGAAATGCCATGGCGGTTCTTCTCGCATCCAGTGTTTTCGATTCCGAGCGAATCATGGCCGCCGACCGGGCGGCCGGTGAAAAACCGACGAAAGCGGTAGGCGTCCCGGCGTCCGAGGACCCCGAACAAACGGCCGACGTCATTCCTGCCAAGAAAGTCCTCGTCTAGCGAGCGTTCGCCCCTCGAGCCGTTTTCGCCCGGCTAACCAGGACGAAGACGGCTCAGGCGCTCGGGCCACGCCCGCGTTCGGATCGGCCTGAACAAACGTTTTACAAAGCAGATCGGCCCAAATTCGTGACCCGCGTGTAGGCTGGATCGTATAAGTCCTCGAGGGCGTTCATGGGCAGACGACTGGCGGCGCTCGCGACGTTCTGTCTGATCCTCGGGCCGGCCTGGCTCGAGGGCCGGGGTGGTGACGCACCCTTCGGTCACGGACCCGACGGGCCGCCAGCAGCCGCGGCTGGCACTTTCAGCCTCGCGCGTGGCGTCATCGGCGGCGCGATCAACGGCGCCGTGGACGGGGCGTTCCTTGGTTCCGGCAATGCGCTCTGCTTCCTGCCGGGCACGTTCGAGATGGCCGTCGACGGCACGCCCCCCGGTGAGTTCCGACCGTCCTCCCACTGCGGCTACGATGCCACCGTGCGCATCGACGCTTTCGCGGACGTCGCCGCCGGAGACCAGGCGGCGCGGTCGATGGCGATCACATGGACCGACCTGGCAGGGCGCACGTACACACTCCGTTTCGACGCGGGTGAGTACCGCGACGGGCACGACGTGCGCGTGCTCTGCCTGGGCGCGACCGAGGCCGAATGCCATTCGGCCGTGGTCGACACGCTGCACGCCGCGCTCGCCTCCGACGACGGACTCACCCACGACACCGGATCGCGCGCGCGGCTCATCCTCTCGGCCGGTCCCGACGTCTCCGAGCCGGTCGACCTCGGCGTCTACGACGTGCCTTTCACGCTGACGATTGATTAGCGCGGCTTGAGGATGACGTAGGCGGGCAAACCGTACGCGTCGATCCGATCCATCAGCTCTTTTGCCGGTGATGCGTCGAGGTCTTCGGCCTGAAACTTGATCTTCGTGTAGCCGGCGAGCGCCTCCTGCACCTGCGGATCGGCCAGCGTCGTCTCGTCCATGACGAGGCAGTTCTTGCACCACGTGGCCCACAGGTCGATGAGCACGGGGGTGCCGTCGCGTTCGGCGGTCGCGAGGCCCTCGTCGAGTGATGGGTACCAGCCGGCCTCGAGCTGTTTCTCCACGCTGGCGCGCACGCTCTCGGGATCCACCCAGCGGTTGGCGAAGAGCCCGTAGGCCAGGTAACCGTAGTAGACGGCCATGGCCAGAATGAAGACGCCGAACACGTACTTCACCTTGACCATCCATGCGCCGGGCTTCGGCAGCGCGGCGATACCGGCGCCGGCAAGCGGCCATGGCAACGCCATGCCGACGCCCAGCAGGAAGGGAAGCGCGAGTGCGAAGCCGAGCCCGCGCGCGTACTGGTCGCTCGCGAAGACCACCACTTGAATGACGACCGGCGCCACGCACGCGCCGGCCAGCAGCGCCGCCACTGCGCCCATGCCGAACGCCAGGTAGAACGTCCCGCGGCTGCCCTCGTCGAAGCGGATGCGGCTCGAGAGTCTCGAGAAATCGATCACGATGACGTCGAACATCGCAAGCGCCAGCACGACGAACAGCGCGGCAATGGCCAGGTTGAACCAGGGCGATGCGTTGATGGCGCCGAACGTGCCGGCCGTGAGGATCACGACCAGGCCGAGCACGCCGTAGACCACGGCCATCGCCAGTCCGTAGGAGAGGCCCAGCAGGAAGCCGCGGCGCCGGTTGCCGGCCGCGGCGCCCGCGCCGATGATGGCCAGGTTGATCGGGATCATCGGCAGCACGCACGGCGTCAGATTCAGCGCGAGGCCCCCGAGCATCGTGAGCAGCACGATGGCCACAAGGCCCCGGTTCTCGAAGAGGCCCGCGGGCTTGATGCCGGCCTCGGCGTTCCGGATGAACTCGAGGAACGCCGGAACGCCCAGGTAGCCGTCGGCGCGGCCCTCGATGGTGAATCCGTCGAGCCGGGCGAGCGCCTCGACGCCGGCGGCCGTGGGCGTTGAAGCCGGCACCGGCAGGGGTTCGAGCGCGGCAATCGTTGGCGGCTCGCCCATGCCGAACGGGATGCTCGCGAACACCTCGGTGTGCCCGGGTGCCGATTCCTCGCCTGCCGCCACGACCGAGACCGTCCAGGTCGTGTCGATCGACCTTGCGCGGTAGCAAACGGTGTTGTCACAGGCCTGGTACCGGAGGCGTCCGGGAATCGTCAGCTCGCCTGGCGAGACACCGGAGCCGATTTCAGCGACGAGGCCGATGACGAACTCGTGCTCGAAGACGGCAAGCGGCTCGGCCGTGCCCTGGAGAAAGAAGTCTGTCGAGGGTGGAAAGACGACCTCAGTGATGGTCACACCGTCTGGCGGATCGAGCGACAGCGTCGTCGGAATATACGCCGGTTCGTAGGGCCGGTTCGACTGCGCGTGAAACCCCTCGGGCAGGCTCACGGCGAGCGCCAGGCGCACCGTGGACCCGGGCGGCACAGCCGATCGTTCGACCAACGGCGAGAGCGTCGCGGGCCTTTCCCGGACCTGTGCGGACGCGAGGCGGGGCAAGAGAC
Organism: uncultured Acidobacteriota bacterium; assembly: GCA_963752045.1. Taxonomy (GTDB): domain Bacteria; phylum Acidobacteriota; class Vicinamibacteria; order Vicinamibacterales; family SCN-69-37; genus DATKDF01. Next base: position 569,878 of record CAVVWN010000014.1, read on the forward strand.
ACAGGACGAGCGGCAACGCGACGAAGGCCGTGCGGCGCGCGCGACTCAGGTATCGCATTCTTCCCTTACCCCTTGCGCTCTTTTCTTTGGCCCCTACTCCGTTTCCCTGAGCGGAATGACCTCGGCGCGCGGCAGCGGACCGAAGTCCTCGCCGAACTTGACGGGAGGCAGATCCTGGAACATGAAATCCCACTTCCATCGCTCGGACGGGTTTGAGGCACTCAGCCAGTGTCGTGCGGCCACCGGACGGTTGAACGCCATCGTGCCGATCTCGGCGTAACCCGGCGTGCCGGCAAGGGCCTGGGCGATCGCTTCGCGCACGGCCTGTCCCGACGCGTACGCGAGGTTCACGCCAAAGACGGCCCCGAGCTTCGAGAGGATCTGCCAGTCTTCGCCGGCGTCCCCTGGCGGCTCGATTGCGCGTGACGCACCCTGGACCCGGCCGTCCATGTTCGTGTAGGTCGCGTCCTTCTCGACGAAGGCCGAGCCGGCGAGCAGGATGTCTGCTCCTTCGGCAAGCGGCGTCTTCAGTGCGGCCTGCACGATGAGCGTCTGGATCTTGCCATCGCGCCGCGCCGACAGGATCCAGTCGGAGTCGCCGAGCGAGCCGTCCGGTCCCGGGTCGAAGACATAGAGGACCTTCACGTTTCCGGCATCGACGGCCTTCCGGAGCGCCGAGACGTCTGCCGGTCCCGAGCCGTCCGCCGTCGTCAGCCCGAGGTCGCGCGCCCCGCGAAGGTTGGGCGCGTCGACGGCCGGAATCCGGAACTTCGTGTTCGCCGGCTGCGGCTTCTCGCGGTGCCGCCAGGTCACGGTGACGCCGCCGGTGCCGGCCGCGATCTGCCGGAGGACGAAGAGTTCCTCGAGCGAGGCGTGCGCCGATGCGATGAACCGGACAGTGGCCGGTCCGCCGGCCGATTCGACGGCAGCGTTGACGGCCACGAGCGCATCGGCCCACGGCACGGCGTCCCACGTGCGGTCTGCGCCCGTGCCGCTGACGATGTGCGGCTGGTGCAGCCGGCGGTCGCCTTCGACCCAGTGGTAGTCGAAGCGCCCGATGTCACACATCCAGTAGCCGTTGACGTCCGGGTTGAAGCGAGGCGTCATCCGCACGAGGCGCGCGCCCTTGGCCCACTCGGGCTTGGCCTTGATCCACGCCGTGGTGTTGCAGCCTTTCTCGCAAAGCGTGCAGATCGTGTCCACCGCGTGCGGGTTGTCCCAGGGCCTGGCCTTGAAACGGTAGTCGCGCGTGGTGATTGCGCCGACCGGGCACACGTCCATGAGGTTGCCCGAGAGCAGCGAAATCACACCCTGCTCTTCGAACGTGGCGATTTCGCTGGCGTTGCCGCGCTGGAAGATGCCGATCTGCGCGTCGCCGTCGACCTCGCGCATGAACCTGACGCACCGGGTGCACATGATGCAGCGGTTGCGATTGAGCATGAGCGTGGGGCCGAAGTCCACGTCGGCCCTGGCGCCCTCGCCGTCGAACACGCGGCGCGGGAACTCCATGCGGCTCCGTTCCGGCCCGAAGCTGTACGAGAAATCCTGCAGCGGGCACTCGCCGCCCTTGTCGCACACCGGGCAGTCGAGCGGGTGGTTGATGAGCAGGAACTCGAACACGCTCGCCCGTGCCTGCTGCACCTCCGGCGAGTTGGTGATGACCTGCATCCCGTCGGCGCACGAGGTGGAACACGCCGTCTGCAGCTTCGCCATCTTCTCGATCTTCACGATGCAGACGCGGCAGGACCCGTCGACCCCGAGGCCCGGGTGATAGCAGTAATACGGGATGTCGATTCCGTGCTTGACCGCGGCTTGCAGCACGCTGGTGCCCTTGTCGACCGTGATCGTCCTGCCGTCTATGGTGAGCGTGACCGTTTCCATAACCCGCCCATTTTATAGCGGTTTTGCAGCTCCCCTGTAGCGGCTCGGGTTCAGGCGAGACCCGTCCCCTCCGCGGGGCCCGTCAGTTGCGGATGTCGCCGAGCGTCAGACTGTCGTCGACAGACAGCCGGCGAATCGCGCGGTCGCCCGCAATCGCGTGGGTGACCCTGGCGTCGGTCACCGGCACGACAACGACGTCCGGTGCGCCCTCCACGTAGTGCACGGTGACCGCAATCGGGAAGTCGTAGACATCGCCGTCCTGCTGGATGAGGATCGTCGCCGACAGCCGGTCGTCCGCAATGGCCGAGTTGATCCGCACGCGCGGCAATCCCGCGCCGAGGACCCAGCGATCGAAGAAACGCTCGAGCGACATCGCCGAGGCGGCCTCGAACGCCGCGCGCAGGTCGTCGGTGCCCGCCTTCTTGAAACGCCAGTCGGTGTAGAAACGGCGCAGGCCGTCGAAGAACGCCTCGTCGCCGATGAGGCCCCGGAGCATGTGCAGCACGACGGCCGACTTGTTGTAGATGACGCTGCGGAACAGGCGGCTTTCGCTCTGGATGTGGCCGATGCGGTACCCGAGGTAGATGGGTCCTTTGTCCGATTCCTTCTCGGCGCTCTCGCGCATGGCCGAGAGCAGGTCGTGCATGAGCGTTGGCCCGCGGTCCGACTCGGCATAGAGCACGGCGAAGTACTGGCTGAGCCCCTCGCTCAACCACTGCTCGTGGTAGTTCTTCCAGCCCACGGCCTGGCCCCACCACTGGTGCGCGACCTCGTGAGCGAGGAAGAGCCTGGGGTAGTTGCCGAACCACACCGGGTCCTGCGACCACTGGTACGGCGTGCTCGGCAGCGGCTGGTGCAATACCGCGAAGAACGCCGGGCTGTGGCCGCCCGGCAGGTTGTCATCCACCGCCGCGAGCGTGAAGTCCGGGTACGGCGCTTCACCGATGATGCCCGCGTAGAACTGGAGCATGTCCTTGACGCGTTCCGGCGTGTTGCGGTTGCGGCCGGCCATGCGCGGCGTCGAGACGACCTCGATGTCGACTCCGGCAGGTCCTTCGGGCTGCGCCGTCGCGGCCGCCTCACCCGCGGCCGGCGCGAGCGCCGGCACGACGGCGCGCGTCCGCGCGACCGGCACGAAACGACTGATGACCACCGAAAGGTAGCGGGCGGGCCGGTCGGCCAGATATTCCACCGTGCGCATCGACCGGGCCGGTTCGCCCGTCGTCTCGCTGGCTGGCACTTCATCGAGGGTGGAGCCCATCGGGCTTCCGCTGGCCACGATCTGATATTCGGACGGCAACGAGAGGCGCATCGACGCGGTGGCGTAGTCGGTGGTGGGTCCCTGCGGGTACCACAGGGACCGATTGCTGTACATGAACCGCGGCTCGGGCTCCTGCACGAGCTGCGACGGCGGGTTCTGGAACTGGCCCGCCCCGGTCTGCATGGCCTCTCGATCGAGCGACTGCGGCGGCAGGCGACCGCTGTACTGAACGTCGAGCACGAGCTCGGTTCCGGGCTCCACGAAGCTCGGCAGACTGACGAGAACGCTGTTCTGGTGGGCGACCCGCAACGTGAGCAGCCGCCCGAACACGGGCGACGTCACCGAGGCCACCTGGAGCGACGAGGCCAGCCTGAGCGTGAGCGTGTTGGCGCCCGGCGGCTTGACGCGCACACGAAGCGTGCCGCGGCCCGAGACCCATTCGCGGTCGGGGTCGAACGTCAGGTCCAGTTCGTAGCGCTCGACGTCGATGGCGGTCTTGTCGTCTTCGCTGTAGAAGCGCGATCCCCGGCGAACCTGCGCGGCGTCGGACGAGTAGACCGAAAGGTTGCGCGCGTTGGCGCGATCGAAGAACACCACATCTTCAGCGTCGCCCGGCGTGCGGGCGTAGGTGAGCCAGCCGTGACGCTTCGTCTTGGCTTCCACGACGATGGATCCGAACGTCGGCTCGATGGACCAGCGATCGGCGGCAAGGTCGTCGAGATCGAGGCTGAACGTGCGTGGCGCCATGTCGTCGAACACGTCGCGGGCTCGCTCGAACTCACGCCGGTCGACCGGCACCGATTTCAGGGTCTTTCCCGACACGCGCAGGTCGAACTCCATCGAATTGATCCGGACGAATGCCGCGTCGATGTCGCTGACGTAGGCGGGCCGGCCCGCGAAGATCCTGAGCTGGCCCTGCTCGGCCGGATCGGGCGGCATGAACCGGATCTCGCCCCGGCCTCGCAGGACCAGGGCCGTCACGCCACGCGGCGACCGGGCGACAAACGCCGAGCCCGACTTCATCGCGAGCGTCATGTCGGTGGCCACGAGCGTGAAGTCGTCGAGCGCGTACTGCACGTCGGGTTCGAGCGAGAGCTGCAGAAGATCATCGATGGCCGAGAGCTCCCGGACGCCGGTGAGCTCGAACCGGTCGGGATGGTCCACGACGGTCTGGACGGTGAGCTGCCAGGTGGCAACCCGCCCGGTCCGGCCTCGTCCGACGAAGACCTCGGCCAGCACTTCGTACCCGTCGCGCACGGCTCGCCGGCCGCGTTCCCGCACGGTCGCCGAGACGGCCGGTCCGGCGTCGATGAGGCGGAGCAGGTAGCGGCGGTCCTCGAGGGGCAGATCGGCCGCCGAGATCGACGTGAAGTCGTCTGAATCCGCCGACACCAGTGCAGATTCGAGGTCCGAGAGGAGGCGTACCACGCCGTCGGCCTGCGTAGCCCGGCGCTGCGCCACCTGGGCGGACGGGGCGAGCCCGGCCGCCAGCACGACCGCTAGCAGGATGAGACGGCCCATACAGCCATCCTACTGTGCCGGCGACGAATCAGTGTGACGTTGTTCGTTTGAGGACAAGAACCGTCAAATCATCAGCCAGCCTCGCGTCGCCGGCGTGCCGCTCGACGGCCGAGAGCACCGCCCGGCCGAGCGCTTCCGGGCCGTCCGAGCGGTGGGCCGCGATGACGCCCTCGAGGCCCGGCTCTTCGAAGGCCTGGCCCGTGGGATTCTCGGCTTCGGTCACCCCGTCGCTGTAGAGCACGAGCGTGTCACCGGGGCCGATGACCGTCCGGTGCGACCCGTACGTGGCGTCCTCGAACATGCCGAGCGCGAGCGACCCGGCGGCATTGCCGCCCACGCGTTCGTACGCGCCGTTGTTCCGAAGCAGGAGCGGCGGCAGGTGCCCGGCGTTGACGTACTCGAGCGAGCCATCCTTCGGATCGTAGTAACCGCAGAAGAGCGTGATGAACCGCGATCCGGGGCTCTGGCGCGCCACCTGCAGGTTGAGCCGGGTCATCAGGCGCGGAAGATCCAGTCCTTCATCGACGAGCGTGCGCATCATCGCCACGAGAAGCGCCATCAGCAGTGCCGCGGGGCTGCCCTTGCCCGCCACGTCGCCGAGCGCGATCACGAGCCGGCCGTCGGCAAGCGGCAGCACGTCGTAGAGGTCGCCGCCAACCGTGTTGGCCGGCCGCGTCACCCCGGCCACGACCGTGTCGCCGGCCTCGCGCAGGCCGTTCGGCAGCATCGCGAGCTGAATGTCGCGGGCAATTTCGAGATCGCTCTTGAGCGACAGACGGTCCGCCACTTCCATCAGGACGAGGAGGTTCATCAGCAGGAAGCCAATGAGGAGCCAGCCGGTGCCGTCCACCCACTGGGGAGCCACGACCGGCAGAATGATGAACCACGAGGTTCCAATGCCCTGGAAGAGCATGAGGGCCCCGAGCAGGGTCGTGACAAGCGCCAAGCCGTACACCACGCGCCTGGCCGGCGACAGGCGCATGGTGAAGGCCGAGAAGACCAGCCTGGCCTGCTGCGGATATCGCCGGTACCACGGTTCGGCGGCGATGCGGTCCGCCTCGGCGCCGCGCGCGAAATAGTGGTAGGCCTCGGCCGTGTCGCGGCGGAACAGCCGCTGGAACTCGCCGGGGGTCAGGTCCCCGGTGTAGTGGTCGAAGAACGACTTGGCTCGGCTGCTGGCCATACAGGTGAATACGTCGCCCGAATAGACCCGGTTCTCCTCCACCAGTGCCGTCACGTCGACATCAAGACCGCTCTGATCGCGGCGACGAGGCAAGATTACTTCAACTGGAAGAGCTTGTCCGGTCCATCGCTCGTCATGAGCCGCGCGCCGAGGCTCGCGAGCCACTCCGACACGGCAGGGCCGCGATCGCCGGCGAAGTACGCCTCATGGACGAGCGCGTGTGTGGCCTGTGTATCGACGAGCCAGCCGGCGGCCCGAACCGGGTCTTCAATGGGATCGACGAGGCGGCCGGCGCGCCGCTGGAAGCTCTGCGGAAAGAAGCCCGAGTAGCCGTTGGAAATCGGGCGGCGGTGGTAGCCGGCGTAGAACATCGCCGCCAGATCGTGAGCAGGCTCCCCGAATGGAAACTCGATCAACACGACGGGGTCTGGCATGCGCGCGATCACGCCGTAGAGCGGGCTCATCGCGCGGCCGGGGTGAAGCTCGGTTGGCGCGATCAGCCCGGCGCCGACGCCGAGCGGCACACTCATCCGCATGGGCGCGGTCCAGCCTTCCGCGAGGATGGCGACCGACAGCACGCCGAGGACCGCGATCGCGCCGCGCCGCGGCCATGACCTCTGAATGAGGGCCGCGCCGAAGCCGGCGAGCACCGACGCGAAGAGCGCCACCAGCATCAGGTAGCGGGCCGGCACGCGTCCGCCGTCGAACCCGGGCACCCAGGCCGCGAGCAGGGCGAATGGCCCGGGCGAGAGCGGCCGGCCTGCCGACGTGATGACGGGCCCGAAAGCCAGCAAAGCCGCCGCGATCAGGGCGGCGACGAAGAACGCCGTCGGCCACGCCGCCCGGTGCCCGTCGTCGCGCCGCGTCGACGCGATGGCGGTTGCCAGTACGACCGCCGATGCGAGCGCCGCGAGCATGGCCGGCATCGGGTTCCGGTGGATGTAGAGTGTGCTGCCGAGCGTCAGCCGCATGCCGCCCTGCGCGAGGATCCACACGGCGATCGTCGTGCTCTCGGCCAGCACGACGGCCGAGGCAAGCGCGATCAGGCGAGCCGGGGCCGGCATCGGGCGGCGAACGAGCAGCACGGCCGTGCGCCAGGCCGCCCAGGCGATGGCGATGGCCGCGAGTGCGGCAATCGCAAGTCCGGGGAACCCCTCACCCTCCGGCTTTGGAAACGCGAACATACGGTCCGTCCACACGCGAAGCGACGGCGCCGCCGTGGCAAACGCCCAGACATCGGCCGAGAACGAGCGAATCTCGGATGCCGGCCGCACGCCGAGCTCGCCGCCGGCGCGAAGCGCCAGGTACGGCTCGACAAATGGCCACGTGGCAATCGCCACTGCCGATGCCGACACGGCAAGAGCCGCCCACACGCGCCAGTTGCCGAGGAGCCGTCGCCGCATCATCTCGTAGAGGCACCAGGCCGCGAGAAACGGGGGGAAGTACAGCAGGTAGTAGCCGCACGACAGGTTCTGTGCGACGAGCGCAGCCGAGCCACCTACGAGCGGACGCAGGCGACGCGTGGCGAAGTAACGGTGGAAACCGACGAGCGCAAGCGGCATCCAGTAGCTCGAGAGCACCTGCAGGTGCGGCACCTGGGCAAGCCTGTACGGGGCCCACGCAAACGCGAGTCCGGCGACGAACGCCGCAAGCGCGCTTCCCGTCAGGTCGCGGACGAGCAGGTACACGCCCAGGCCGGAGAGCACGAACGTCGACAGAAACAGCAGGTTGTAGGCGACGAGCACGTTGCCGGTGAGCGCGAGCACTGGCAGCGCCTGGAGCATCTGCGGTGTGAGGTGCTCGGAGAAGGCGAGCGTCGACGGCTCGGGATAGAAGATGTTGCCGTCCCAGTACCGGCCGAGCGCGCTCCAGTCGCCGCCGAGCGCGGCCAGCACCTGGCCGGACGTCCAGAGCAGCACCCAGGAATTGAAGACCGGGTCGCCGAGATCGCCGGCGATGCTGCCCGCGAGATTCGGCACGACCGGCCAGGTCATCACGACGGCAATGGCCGTGTAGATGAGCGTGACGACGACGGGCCGGGAGATCGCGAGGGCGGGCTTCGGCCCGTCCCGCCGGTCAGGCACGCGTGTACGCGGCGGTGAACTCAGCCATGTCGTCGTAGATCGCGGCCAGCTCATCGGGCGGCGCCAGGAAGACGATGCGGAAGAACCCCTGGTCGGCGGCTGTGCCGAAGCCTGAGCCGTGCACGCACAGGATGCCGGTGTTGTTGAGCAGGGCGAGCACGTAGTCCTCGTCGGTCTTGCCGGCTGGGAGCTGCACCTTCGGCATCACGTAGAACGCGGCGTGCGGTGCCACGCAGGAAACGGCTGGCATCGCCTTCAGCCGGTTCATCGTGAGATCCGCGCGCAGTTTCAGCTCGCCGATGAACGCCTGCTGGTGCGAGCGGTCGCCGGTCATGGCCGCCTCGATGGCGTATTGCATCGGTCCGGGGCTGCAGAGCCGGCCGTCGGCCATCTTCTTGATGGCGGCCACGAGGTCGTTCAGCCGCCCGGACCGTCCGGCCACGAGCCAGCCACCGCGCCAGCCCGGCGCGAGATACGCCTTCGAGAGCGACGAGAACGACAGGATTGGCGCGTCAGGCGCCAGGCTGCCGAGAAGCGGCACCGGGCCGTCGAAACCGAGGTCGCCGTAGACCTCGTCGGCGAAGATTACGATGCCGGCCCGGTCGGCCAGATCGATGATCTCGCGGCGCACGCTTTCCGGGTAGATCGCGCCGGTGGGATTGTTGGGATCGATGAGCACGATGGCCCGCGTCTTCGGCGTGACGAGCCTGGTGATGTCGCCCGGGTCCGGCACCCAGGCGTTTTCGGGCCGCGTCGGGTAGTAGACGGCCCGTGCGTCGATCTTGGCGAGCACCGCGGTGTAGAGAGGATAGGTCGGCGTCGGCACGAGCACCTCGTCGCCGGGATTAGCCAGCGCGCTCAGAGCCAGCTCGATGCCCTCGGACGTGCCCGAGGTCAGCACGACCCGATCGGCCGAGACCGGCATGCCGCGCGCCACGTAGTCGGCGGCCACCGCCTCGCGGGCCGGCGCGATACCGACCGAGGGCACGTAGCCATTGTGCCCGTCGCGAAGTGCCCGGGTCACGGCTTCGATGAGGTGCGGAGGTGTCTTGAACCCGAACGGAATTGGGTCGCCGATGTTGAGATAGCGGACCTTTCGCCCGGCGGCCTCGACCTTCTTTGCGTGGGCCACGATGTTGCGGATGGCATACGTGAACCCGCTCACGCGGGCCGACGGACGGATGGCTGTCTGGGTCGGCATAATCCGTAATGGTAGCGCGGCCGCCGCCCGTTGTGACGCGCGGGTCAGCCGCCGGACCGGGCGTCGTACTGGGACCAGTCGACCGGCGCCGGCGGCAGGTCCACGAACCCGTCTTCACGCCAGACGCGCACCGGAAACAGCAGCGGACCGTCTCGCTCGCGCGTCAGCGGATGGTCGATCAGGCCCTCCCTGAACGCGCGGTAGTGCTCGGCAAACATGCCCGCCGTCGGTTCGACTCGAAGCACGTTCAGATTCGCGTCCAGCGTGTACTTGACGACCGAGTTGAGGTGGCCGGCGTAGTTCGACATCCCTTCTTCGACGTCCACGAAGATCGAGCCGTCGGCATCGGTCCAGACCTGGCCAACCGTGCCAACGCCGTTGATGGCGGCCGAGGCGGAGATGCACCGCCTCGGAAACACCACGAAGGCCGACGGCTCGAGGGGCGAACATGTCGAGCAGCGGTAGGCGTCCTTGGCTGCAGGCGCCGAGCCGATGGCCTGTCCGGACTCGAAGAGCGCCAGGCTCGATCCCTGGAAGTCGTTGTTTGCCGCGCCCACGGCCAGTACGTCCTGCCCTCGCCACCGCAGGAACGCCACCGTTCTCACGTATCCGTTGCTCCAGTACTCCGCAAGCGTGTTACCGGACCCGTCAAGTTCGAGGAGCAAGGTCGGGAAGTTGTGCCCGTGGATGAACGTGACGTGAATGGCCGGCGACCGGCCGGGTCGTGGAGTCAGGAACACACGATGCGGCAGCCACGGGGCCGCATAGTCTGCGTCGCCGTAGGTCACCCTGTGGACGGGTCTGATGTTCGCCAGCGCCGAGCCGTCGTGGTCCAGGATGTAGAACGCGTTGTTCGGACTGTTCTGTGGGCCGTGCGCGGCGAAGAGCACTTCACGCAGACCGTCGCCGTCGATGTCGGCCAGCACGCCGTGGCCGCCCGACCTGGACTCGTAGGGCCGGGCGAGCTCGCTTTCGTCGAGATCGAGCTCAGGGTCGAACTCGAAGACGAGTTCGTCGCTCGCGTCGTACACGAGCAGCTTGTCGCCTGCCGCACGCCAGTGGTCAGGGTCGGCTGGTTCGCGCCTCAGGGCCCAGGCGCCAAGCAGGCCGAGTACGACGACCGCCGCTGCCGCGGCCGAGAGCCTCCGCCGGCCTGCCCAGGCACTCGTCCCACCACGGCCCCCGATGTGTGCCGTGGTCTGACCCGGCTGGCCGCCAGGTTGAGCATGATGCTCATCGTCTTCCTTCGCATGGCGCGCGTCGCGATTCCCGCCGTTTTCGAGCCAGGTCGTGAGCTCGCTGCGGCTGGCAAAGATGATCTCACCGCCCTCGCGACCGATGCGGTGAACGGGCAGGCCGTATTCCTTTTCCCAGCGCTGGGCCGTGCGAACGCCCTTGCCGAGGAACGAGGCGATTTCTTTCCAGCCGTTCAGGCGGTCGGGGTCGATGGGTTCCGGAGAGGGGCTGCCGGAGGCCGACATGTGTCTGGAATGGTAGCCAACACGGGAGGTCAGGGAAAGGCGCATCTGATGGCCCGACGAATGACGCCAGGTCGGTTCGTGGCGCTATTTGACGCTCAACGCGGCGCCGCCCTTGGTGTATTTGGAGACAGGCGCCTGGGAATCCGGAGGCCGCTGCCCGCAGCGGGGGGAGCCCAACGCGGGCGGACACCCGGTGCCGGCCCCCAGGCGCCCACTCCAGCCCGCTTCACGCCGGCCTGGGCTCACAGCTGTCGAGCCCCCGCGACGATTGATGGCACAATCGGGCGATGGCGGCGGTCGGATTGCTCGTCCTGAGGTTGGCCCTGGCGGCGGTCTTCATCGCCCACGGCGGACACGCCCTCTTCGGACTGTGGGGCGGTCCGGGCATTGGTCCAGGCGGACTGTCGAACGAAGCGATTCGGCTCACCAACCTGGGTCTCGAGCCGGGATTCCTGATTGCACTCCTCACCGCGATCGTCGAGCTTGCCGGTGGTCTGCTGCTCGTCGTGGGCTGGTTGACGAGATGGGCCGCCTGGGCCGTTCTGCTTCGCGTGCTCATCGATCTGTGGGTCGTGTACCTGCCCGCCGGCTTCTTCCTCAACTGGACGAACGATCCCGTGCGCGGTCATGGCGTCGAGTACGGTCTCGTGCTCGCCGCGGCACTCCTCTCTGTGGCGTTGGTCGGCCCGGGCGAGATCTCGCTCGACAACTGGCGCGACCGGACGAGCGGGCGTCGGGTGTCGGAGCGCGAGCGCCTGCGCCGTCGTCTGTGACCGAGGAGGCGATGGCGCCATCAGACGCCGTAGAGGCCCCGGTGAGGGCTGGAGAGGTGTGAATGGAACTCACGGACCGAGTTGTGCTGCTCACCGGCGCCAGGCGTATCGGTGCCGAAGTCGCGGTGGCAGTGGCGAGGCGCGGCGCCGACGTCGCGATCTGTTTCAACCGATCCGCTGACGACGCCGAACGTGTGGCCGAGCGCGTCAGAGATCTGGGGCGTCGAGCGGTCGTGGTTCAGGCCGACGTGGCCGACGCTGCGGCCTGCGCTTCAATGGTGGATGCGGTTGGGCGCGAGCTTGGCCGGCTCGACGTGCTCGTGAACATGGCTTCGATCTACAAGTCGGTGCCCTTCGACGAGACCGACATGGACGCGTGGGATCGCCAGCTGGCCATCGACCTGCGCGGTGCCTTTGCGTGCGCGCGCGCGGCCGTGCCCCTGATGCGGCGGGCCGGTGGCGGGCGCATCATCAATTTTTCCGACTGGGTGTCGGCAAGCGGGCGACCGAGATACAAGGGCTACGTGGCCTACTACGTGGCCAAGGCCGGCGTGAAAGCGCTTACCGAGGTGCTGGCGCTCGAACTGGCGTCAGACGGAATTCTGGTCAATGCCATCGCGCCGGGGCCCATCCTGCCGCCTCCCGGCACCTCGCAGGACGAGCTCGAAGCCGTCGAACGATCAACCCCGCTCGGGCGATGGGGCGGGGAGGGCGAAATCGTGAAGGCCACGCTCGCGCTCATCGACACCGACTTCGTCACCGGCGAGACGGTCCGCGTCGATGGCGGCAGGCATCTCTACTAACCCCGGTGGCCACCGGGGTTAGACCTGGCGCAGGATCTGCCCGAGCGACTCGAGGGCTCCCTGAAGCTCCTTCCGATCGCGGGCGAAGCAGAACCGGATGTACCCTTCGCCCTGGGCCCCGAAGTCCACGCCGGGCACGCAGCCGATGCGGCCCTTCTTGATCAGGAACTCCGTCATCGCCCACGACAGGGATTCGGGCGCGCCCGGAAGCGGCGACCGCCATTCCGGGTTCACCTTCATGAACGCGTAGAAGGCGCCGGCCGGTGGCGTGCCGCTGAAGATCCCGGGCGCCACGTCGGCCATGCCCGAGTAGAACAGGTCGCGCCTCGCAATGATCTCGGTACGGAATGCGTCGATCGAGGCCTGCGATCCGGCAAGCGCGCCCACTCCGCCGTACTGAATGAGCGACGACGTGTTGGCGACCGTGAGGAAGAGCATCTTGCGGAAGCGGTCCCGGATGGTCGTGTTCTTGATCGCGACGTACGCCAGGCGCAACCCGGTCATCGCGTACGTCTTGCTGAAGGTGTAGAGCGGGATGGTGCGCTCGTACATGCCGGGCAGCGACGCGATACTCGTGTACGGGCTGCCGTCGAACACGAAGTCCTCGTAGGCTTCGTCGGAGATGATCCACAGGTTGCGCTCGCGGGCGAGGCCGGCGATGGCGGCCAGGTCCTCGTTTGTGAGCGTGCCGCCGGTCGGGTTGTTCGGCGAGTTCACGTAGATCGCGCGGGTCTTCGGCGTCACGAGCCGGCCGAGCTCGTCGATGTCCGGCCGCCAGCCGCGCGACGCATGCAGCGGATAGGGCACGGCCACGCCGCGTGCACCGGCCACGTTGCCCTGGGCCGGCGGCCATTCGGGATCGGGCACGAGCACTTCGTCGCCGGGTTCGAGCAGCGCATGACACACGCAGAACACCGCGTGAATGCCCCCCGTCGTCACCATGACCTCGTCGGCGCTGTCGACGGGAATCCGGTTCTTGTCGCGGAGCTTGGCCACGATCAGATCGATGAGCGGAGGAATGCCCGTCGTCTGCACGTAGTGCGTCCGGTTCTCCGCAACGGCCTCGAGCAGCGCCTCCTTCACGGTCTCGGGCGCGTCAAAGCTCACATCGCCCTGGTCGAGCCGGAACGGCCGGTCGACCGTGTACATCATGTCCCGGATTCTGATGATGCCGGAGAAGGGAACCGAGTCGAGATATTCAGCCATCGCAGGTGAATCATACAGGTTCGCCTGTTGTAGATTGTAGACACCAGATTCCAGATCCCAGATCCCAGATCCCAGATTCAGCATCGATGTCTCATCCCAAGCACGCCAGACCCGACCACGACATTCTCGACGTGATCCGTCATCGATGGAGCCCGCGCGCCTTCGACCCCGACAGGACCGTGAGCAGGCCGGATCTGGTCCGGTTGTTCGAAGCGGCCCGATGGGCGCCGTCATCACGGAACGAGCAGCCCTGGCGGTTCGTCGTGGGCGACCGGCAGCGATCCCCGGTCGCGTTTGCCGCGCTCGCCAGCACGCTCAAAGGCAAGAACCCCGACTGGGCGACGGCGGCCCCCGTGCTCGTCCTCGTGGCCGTGCGGACGACGCTCGAACGCGACGACAGCGAGAACCGCTCGGCCAGCTACGACACGGGACAGGCCGTGGCGTTTCTCAGCCTGCAGGCCACCGCGATGGGACTCGCGGTGCGTCAAATGGCCGCGTTCGATCGGGAGATGGCTCGTCGGGTGGCTGGCGTGCCCGCGCCGTTCGCGCCGGCGGTGATGATGGCCATCGGCTACCACGGCCGCGCGGAGATGCTCGGAGACCCGGCACATCGCGACGCCGAATCGCAGCCGAGGCTGCGGCGAGAGGTCAGCGGGTTCGTCTTCGACGGCACCTGGGGCAGTCCGCTCGGTCGGAGCTGACCGCCGCCGGCCCGGTCGGGCGCGAGCTCAGGCCTCGAGGCGCTTCGAATACGGCACCCGGTCGCCCGACTCCACATAGCGCTTGAGCAACCGGAGGTACATCGCCCAGCAGAATGACGACACGCGGTAGTGCCGGTTTGCCTCGCGCCAACCCGTATGGTGGAACCGCACGCTCGTGAGCCCACCCGCCGGGTCGAGCCTGAACCCGACACGCGTACCCGTCCAGTCCTCATCGGCCTTGGTGAGCTCCCACTCGAGAGCCACGTCGGGCGTGACCGATCGGACCACGGCTTCCCAGTCGTAGCCCGGCCCGAAACCGAGCGCGTACACGCCGCCCGGAACCGGATCGCCCGCCGACGTCAGCGTCCACCACGCATCCAGGCCCGCGGGCGTGGCCATGGCCTGGAACACCCGAGGAGGCGGAGCGGAGACGGGAAACTCATGCGTGATGTCGGGCATGCGACCTCCAGGCAGGAGTTATATAACAGGAGCATGACCCACACCCAGCCAACACTCATCCGCGATCTGTCGACACTGTTCGTGAGAGAGCTCGATACGTTCATCCGGGAAGTGGAGCTTCACCCCGACGACGCCTCGCTGTGGAGGACGACGACGGGCGTGTCGAATGCGGCGGGCACGCTGGCGCTGCATTGCGCGGGCAACCTGCAGCATTACGTGGGCGCCGTCCTCGGCAAATCCGGGTACGTCCGCGACCGGGCGCGCGAGTTCAGCGAGCGCGACCGCACCCGAGCCGACGTGGTGGCCGAGCTTGGCCGGGCCAGGCGGGCCGTCGAAGACACCCTCGCGGTGCTGCCCGCCTCGGCGCTCGACGCGGAGTTTCCCGAAGCCGTCGCCGGCGTGCGCCTGCCGACGCGCCTGTTCCTGTTGCACCTGGCGGTGCACCTCGGGTTTCATGTGGGCCAGGTGGACTACCTGCGGCGCCTGCAGAACGGCGACGCGCGCACGGCAGATACGGTGTCAGTGAAGAGCCTGGCCGCCCGGCCCGAGGCCGGCTGACCGCGCCGTGCCGATGCCGCAGTCCCGCGGCAATGGCCTCAAGGCTGCGCGACCAGATCGAGGATCTGCCTGAGGGTTCGGCGGGCCCGGCCCACGGGCAGGTTCGACACGTACAGGTGGCGGACGCCCGCGGCGTAGAGCATCCGAATCGTGCGGGCGCAGATTTCGTCGGCCGAGGCGCCCTCGGCGAACTCCCGCGCGAGCCCCTCGGCGGGCACCGGAAGGAATCGCCGGAGCGCCTCGAGCGTCTTCGGATTGGCGCTTCGGTAATAGAACACGCCGAAGATGCCCGGCAGGCCGATGCTGCGGCGCGTCATCTCGCCCACGAATCGATCGACGGCCGGCCGATCGTGATGGGAGACGACCTGCGTGAGGAAGAACTCCGCGTTGAAGTGCTCGTCGGCCACGTAGCTCGCCTGCGCGGTCGCATCGGCGTGCGGGTTGGCCCAGCCGCCGAGCGAGAGCCCCGGCACGTGCTCGCGAATCGCGGCCCGCAGTTGCCAGGCATGCTCGACGCAGCGCGGCGGGCCGACCGATCGATCTCCGCCGAGCACGACGAGCGCCGGGAACCCTTCGTGGGCTGCGCGCTCGGCGTAGCTCAGGCAGAAATCCATCGTGTGCTTGGTCGTGAGGAACGGCACGACATGGCTGCGCGCGACGTCGCTCCCCAGGTTGATCACGAGGTGCCGGAGGTTGTGTTCCTCGCGCGCGCCCACCGCACTGTCGGTGAGGAACACGAACGTGTTGTCGTCAACGAGGCCCCGGACGGAGTGGTAGGTGTCGATCCAGGCGTCCATGCCCGCCATCGCGTCGAGTTCGGCGCGCGGCGGCCGCAGCTCGGCCGAGATCACGCGGCTGGAACCGCAAAGCGCGTCGACAAGCGCCCTGTGACCGGGTGCGGGCATCCGGGCAGTATAGCGGGTGCGGAAGGCGCACCCCTTGTAAGATGACATGTTCATGGCGACGGCCCTCTCCGCGCTGATGTCGACGCCGAGCCTCCCGCTCGCACCCCATGCCACACCGGTCGACGAGCTCGAGCGACTGCGGGCGGTGTTCGGCCCGTCGGCACCGCGCCTTCTGATGAAGCGGGATGACCTGCTCTCCTTCGGGCTGGGTGGCAACAAGGTGCGGAAGATGCAGACGGTGGCTGCCGAGGCGCGGGCCGCCGGCGCCGACACGCTCATCACCGCCGGCGGCATCCAGTCCAATCACTGCCGGGTCACGGCGGCAGCCGGCGCGGCCCTCGGCTTTCGGGTCGTGCTCGTTCTGAACGGCGCGCCCGGAGGCACGTTGACGGCCAACACCCGGCTCGACCGCCTGTTCGGCGCGGACATCCGGTACGTGCCGACTCGCGAGGCTCGTGACGAGACGATGCGCGAGATCGCCGCCGAGGTGACGGCAGCCGGCGGGCGGCCCTTCGTCGTGCCGATCGGCGCCTCGACGCCGACCGGAGCCATCGGCTTCGCCAGGGGAGTCGTCGAGCTCGTGTCGGCCGGCGTGCGCCCCGACGTCATCCTCCACGCCTCATCGTCAGGTGGCACGCAGGCCGGGCTCATCGCCGGGTGCGCGCTCGTCGGCCTCGCCACGAGCGTCGTCGGCATCAGTGCCGATGAACCCGCCGACGCGCTGCAGGCGATCGTCGGCGGGATCGTCGAGGGCGTGGCTGACAGGCTCGGCGCCCGCCGGTCGAGCGTGGGTCTCGACCGGCCGATTGAGGTGGACGACACGCAGGTTGGCGGCGGGTACGGAGTCCCGACCCCGGCATCGACCGAGGCCCTCGAGCTTCTGGCCAGGCGCGAGGGTATTCTGATGGACCCGGTCTACACCGCGAAGGCGGCGGCCGGCCTCATCGCCCGCATCCGGTCTGGTGAGCTCCACGACGGGCAGACGGTGCTCTTCTGGCATACGGGCGGACAGGTGGCGTTCTTCCAATGACGAGGACGAAGACACGATGACCCTGACATTCCTGGGTGCGGCGCGGACGGTCACCGGCTCGAAGTACCTGCTGGAAGCCGACGGCCACCACGTGCTCGTCGACGCCGGCCTTTTTCAGGGTCTCAAGCCGCTGCGGGAGCGCAACTGGCATCCGATCCCGTTCGACGCCGCCACGCTCGACTCCGTCGTGCTTACGCACGCGCACCTCGACCACTGCGGGTTCCTGCCTCGCCTCGTCAATCAGGGTTTCTCGGCCCGCGTGTTCTGCACGGCGGGCACCGCCGACCTCGCGAAGATCATCCTGGCCGACGCGGCCCGCATCCAGGAAGAGGATGCCGAGCGCGCCAATCGCAAGGGCTACACCCGGCACCATCCCGCCCTCCCGCTCTTCACCGAAGAGGATGCCGCCAGGGCGATGTCGCTTCTGCAGCCGGTCGGGTACGAACGCCCGATGCCGGTCGCGCCCGGCGTGACGGCCGAGTTCCTCAACGCCGGCCACCTGCTCGGGTCGTCGTTCGTGCGGGTCCGAATCGAGCGGACGGGCCGCACGATTCTCTTCGGCGGGGATCTCGGCCGGTACGGTCGGCCGGTGCTGCCCGATCCCGAGCCGCCGGGGGAGGCGGACCTGCTCCTCTGCGAGTCGACCTATGGCGACCGCGTGCACGAACCGGACGACCACTCGGAACACCTGGCCTCCATCGTCCGCGACACCATCGCGGGCGGCGGACGCGTGGTGATCCCGGCGTTTGCCGTCGGTCGCGTCGAGGAGATCCTTTATTGGATCGATCGCCTCGAAGAAGAGCGGCGGATACCCGAGGTCCCGGTCTACGTCGACAGCCCGATGGCCGTGGCTGCGCTCGCCGAGTACCGCAAGCGGATCGACGAGCTCGATCCCGAGCTTTCCGAGCCCGATGCTGACGCGGCTCGCGCCGGTCGCGCGAAAGCCGAGCGGCGCGTCTGCGGCTTCTGCACGGCCAGGCTGAAGGTCGTGACGTCGATCGCCGAGTCGCGGGCGGTTCAGGATTCGGGTCAGCCGGCCATCATCATCTCGTCGAGCGGGATGGCGACGGGCGGACGCGTGCTCCACCATCTCGAGCGCGTCCTGCCTGATGCGAAGAACACGGTGCTCTTCTCGGGCTATCAGGCCGCGGGGACGCGCGGCCGGAAGCTCGAGGAAGGCGCGAAGTTCGTGCGCATGCACGGACAGGACATTCCGGTGCGGGCGCGCATCGAGCGGCTCGACTCGATGTCGGCGCACGCCGACAGCAACGAGATCATGCGCTGGCTGGGCGGGTTCAAGAAGGCGCCGGCCCTCACCTGCCTGGTTCACGGCGAGCCCGAGCCGATGGACGCGCTCAAGGCACGGATCGAGGCGGAGCTTGGCTGGAACGTCAAGACCCCGGAGCCCGGAGAGCGTGTGGAGATCCC
Organism: uncultured Acidobacteriota bacterium; assembly: GCA_963752045.1. Classification (GTDB taxonomy): domain Bacteria; phylum Acidobacteriota; class Vicinamibacteria; order Vicinamibacterales; family SCN-69-37; genus DATKDF01. The sequence continues at coordinate 588,353 of CAVVWN010000014.1, forward strand.
TTGAACATGGAACGCACGTACCTGCTCGAACAAGTCGACGATGCGGCCGTGGTGCAGTACTACGCCGACGGCTTCGAGGCTCTACCGGTCGATCAGAAGATCCTCGTGTGGCACCTGTATCAGGCTGCACTCGCCGGTCGTGACATCTACTACGACCAGCGCTACGCACCCGCGCTCGACATGCGGCGCACGCTCGAGGCCATTCTGGTCCACAGCGGTCCGGCGACGGCCACGGGTGATGGCGCGGCGGGAATCCGGCCGCCTGACGCCGTGCTCGCCGACATCCGGCGCTACACGAAGCTCTTCTGGATCAACTCCGGTCCGCACAACAATCTGACGTCGCGCAAGTTCGTCCTGACGTGCACGCCGGCTGAGTTGCGAGCCGCGGCCCACCGGGCGGCCGACCTGGGCGCACGTTTTCCGTGCCGGCCGGGCGAGACGCTCGACCAGTTGCTCGCCCGGCTGGAAGGGCCGTTCTTCGATCCCAAGGTCGATCCGCTCGTCACGAGCAAGACGCCCGACGGCAACCGCGACATCCTCGAAGCCAGCGCGAACAACCTCTATGAGGGCGTGACGATGGCCGATCTCGACGGGTTCGAGGAACGCTACGGCCTCAATTCACGGCTCGTGCGCCGCGACGGCGAGCTCGTCGAGGAGGTGTGCCGGTCCGGCGGCCGTTACGGCGAGGCCATCGAGCGCATCGTTGGCCATCTGACGAGCGCGTTGCCCTGCGCGCCCGGCCCGATGCGCGCCGCTCTCGAGGCGCTCATTCGCTTCTACAGGACGGGCGAGGACGCCGACCGCGAAGCCTACGACATCGCCTGGGTGCAGGATGCGGATTCACCCATCGACACGATCAACGGGTTCATCGAGACGTACCTCGACGCACGCGGCGTCAAGGGCGCCTGGGAGGCACTCGTCTACTACGTCAACGCGGAGAAGACAGAGAGCCTTCGGCGCCTGGCCGAGGCCGCGCCCTGGTTCGAAGCGCGGATGCCCTGGGATCCGAAGTGGCGGCGCGCGGACGTCATCGGCGTGAGCGCCAAGGCCATCGACGTCGTCGTCGAAACGGGCGAGGCGGGCCCGGTCACCGCCATCGGCATCAATCTGCCCAACGACCAGCGCATCCGCGAGCGGCACGGCAGCAAGTCGGTGTCGCTGGCCAACATCAACGAGGCGTACGACAAGTCGCAGCTGCCCGCCTACCGGCGCGAGTTCTGCTGGGACGAGGGCGAGATCGCGCGGTCGGAGAAGTGGGGCGCGCTCGCAAGCGAGACCACGACGGCCATTCACGAGGTGCTCGGCCACGGATCCGGACGTGTTGACGAACGGCTGGCCGGCCAGCCGCAGCTCGTGCTCAAGGAACAGTACTCGGCCGTCGAGGAAGCGCGTGCGGATCTCGTCGCCCTCTATTGGGTGCCCGACCAGAAGATTGCCGCGATCGGCATGCTGCCGGCCGAGCATCAGGAAGAAATCGTCCGGGCCGAATACGAAAGCTACGCGCGCAATGCACTTGTGCAGCTCCGTCGAATGCGGGAAGGGACGACGATCGAGGAAGACCACATGCGCAACCGGCAGATGATCGTGCACTGGCTGATGGCGCACACAGCCGCCATCGAGACACGGCGCCGCGACGACAAGACGTACTACGTGATGGTCGATGCTCGCGCGTTCCAGGAGGGGTGCGGCCGCCTGCTGGCCGAAGTGCAGCGCATCAAGTCCGAGGGCGACTACGCGGCGGCGCGCGCGCTGTTCGAGACATACGGCATCCACTTCGATCCGGCATTGCGCGACGAGGTCGTCCGGCGCGTCGATCGGCTCAACCTGCCGTCTTACACCGGGTTCGTGCAGCCGAAACTCGAGCCCGTTCACGATGCTGACGGCCGCATCACCGACGTGCGGATCTCGTATCCCCGGGACCTCGAGCGACAGATGCTGGAATACGCGGGCCTCGTGCCAGAGAGCGCCTCCGCATGACCTGGCACCGAGTGGCCATGTGTCTTGCGGCCGCGACACTCGCCGTCGCGGCTTGCTCCACGCCTCGCCCGGCTTCCGGTCCCGAGCCCGGAGCGATGCCGGGGCCGCTCGAGGCCCAGTTGGACCCGGTGATCGAGGCGCTCTGGGCCGACTTCGATGGCGCGGCTGCCCTCGCCAACGTCGAGTTCGGGAGCCGGTACTGGCGGCTTGCGGGCAACGCCGGTTACGACGCGTTTCTCGACCGGATTCACCAGAGCCTGGCCGACACGCGGTTCATCGGGACGCTTCGCTTCGACGAATATCCGCTCGAGGAGCCTGCCTGGGACTACACCGTGGGAACGCTCGCCATCGTGCGCGCCGGGCAGGAGGACGAGGTCGTGCTCTCACGCGAAGGGCATCGCGTGGCGCTCTGCATCAACTCGTTCTCGACCGCGCCCGGAGGAGTGGTGGCGCCGATGGTCGATGTCGGAGGCGGCGGTGCCGACGAGGACTACACCGGCATGAACGTCAAAGGGGCAATCGTGCTGGGTGATGCGCCGGCCGGCGCCCTCTGGAGGCGCGCCGTCGTGGCTCGCGGCGCGCTCGGCATCGTGTCGACGAGCCTGGGCGAGTACATCAGCCCGGACCCGCCTGGCGCGCCTCCGACGCCGCGCGACGAGTGGGACATCCTGCAGTGGAGCAGCCTGCCGTACGCGCCGGAGGTTGGCGGATTCGGGTTCAAGGCCTCACCCCGCGCCGCCGCCGCGTTGCGGACGGCCATCGCGCGGACCGGCGGCAGCGTGCAGGTGAGGGCCACGGTCGCGAGCACGTTTACCGACGGCCAGGCCCGTACGCTCGTGGCCGAAATCCCCGGCCGTGCCGCCGCCGGCGAGCGTGTCGTCGTCGTCGCGCACATGCAGGAACCGGGCGCCAACGACAACGCAAGCGGCGCCGCCACGCTGGCTGCGCTCGCGACCGCGCTCTCGAACGGCATCCGGGCCGGCCGCATCAGCCCGCCTGCCCGCACCATGACGTTCATGTGGATCGACGAGATCGGCGGCAGCCGGAGGTGGCTCGCCGACTATCCGGCCGAAGCCGCGGGCGTGCGCTACATGTTCTCGACGGACATGACCGGTGAGGACGTCGCAAAGACCGGCGGCAAGTTTCTCGTCGAGCGATGGCCCGACCCGGCCGCAGTGTGGGACCGGCCGTGGGACCCGCACAGCGAATGGGGAAAAGGCGACGTCACCGCCGAGGCCCTCAGAGGCGATCTCATCAACGACCTGCACCTGGCCGTTTGCCGGCGCGTGGCGAGACGGACGGGCTGGGACGTCCACACGAATCCGTATGAGGGCGGTAGCGACCACACCGTTTTCGGAGGGGCCGGCGTGCCGTCGGTCCTGAACTGGCATTTCACGGACCGCTACTACCACTCGAATCTCGACACCGTCGACAAGGTCAGCGCAGTCGAGATGCAGAACGTCGGCGTTTCAGTGGCCGCCTCGGCGTGGCTCCTGGCGTCGGCCGACGAGGAACTGGCGCTAGCCGTTGGGCGCCTCGTGTCGGAGGCTGGCGTGGCCCGGATCGAGCTCGAAACACGAGAAGGGGCGGCGCTTGCGGCCGCCGATGCCGATCCGGCCGCCGCCCGCGAAAGAGAGACCGAGATTCTCGGCGCGTGGCGGCGGTGGTATCGCGAAGCCGTCGAGAGCGTTTTGCGGCTGGTCGTCGGCCAGCCGTCGCCGAACCTGCGCACCGAACTCGAGAGCCTGGCCGAGCCGTTCGGCCGGTAGGCGAACCGGCGGGCCGGTCGTTCCATGTTGACTAGAATGGTTCGTGATGACCGCCGGTCCCGGACACCTGGTTCGCCATGCCCGGTTCGTGCGAAGCGTGCTCTCGGCGCTTGCGCTCGTGCTGTCGGCGGCATGCTGGGCCGGCGATCGCGTCGACTGGCTCGGGCCCGCGTCCGATGTCGCGCCGGGCGTGCAGTTCTTCAGGTCGACCGACGGGACGTTGCTCGACCCGCAGGGCCCGGTGGCCGTGCACCTGCTGCGGCTCGATCCGCGCCGCGTTCGCTTGTCGAGCGTGCTTTCAGGAAACGAGGTGCTCGGGGCCGAGCCCGTCGGCGGCATGGCCGCGCGTCACCAGGCGGTTGCGGCCGTCAACGGCGGTTTCTTCAATATCGGCACGGGTGAGCCGACCGGCCTGCTCAAAGTCGCGCGGGAGCTCGTGAGCGACACGGGCACGGCCAAAGGCGCGGTGGTGATCGCATCGCCGGAGTCGGGCGTCACCGAGCTCCTGTTCGATCAGGTCTCCGTGCGGATGTCGCTCGTGTTCGAGGCGGGCGGCCGGGAGTGGTCCGTTCCGATCAATGGCGTGGACACGACGCGCGTCCGCGGGAGGTTGATGCTCTACACACCGGCGTACCACGCCGATACGGACACGGCGGCCAACGGCACCGAGTGGGTGCTTTCCGGCGATCCGCTCACGGTCACGGAGCTTCGCCGCGACCTGGGCCAGACGGGCATTCCACGCGACGGTGCCGTCCTGTCGTTCGGCGGCCTCGAACTGCCCGAGGCGCTCTCGGCGCTCGAACCGGGCGTCGGCGTCCGGCTCGAGACCGAGTGGCGCGCCGTGCACGGCACGGACGAGGCGACCCTCGACGCGGCCGATCACATCGTGCAGGGCGCCGGCCTCATTCGCCGCAACGGCCGAGCGCCTGGCGGATGGACGGAAACCGAAGGGCTGCGGTCGGAGACCTTCGTCGACGTCCGGCACCCGCGGACCCTGATTGGCGTGGACCGCGCGGGGTTCATCTGGCTGGCGGCCGTCGACGGGCGGCGTCCGGAACACAGCCTGGGGATGACGTTTGCCGAGCTCGAGCGCCTGAGCGATCGATTGAGCCTGACCGACGCCCTCAACCTCGATGGCGGCGGATCGACGACGATGGTCGTCAACGGCCAGGTCGTCAATCGCCCTTCCGACCCGAACGGGCCGCGCGCCGTGAGCGATGCGCTCGTGGTCACCCTGAGGTAGATTTAGGCCGGCACGATTTGGAGCACGTTCACCACATGACGCTCTTCGAGCACCTGCGCACGTACGATGCGGCCGCCTGGAAGCGCGCCGTCGACACTCTTCTGCCCGCGCTGCATCCGATCGACCGGAACGCCACGCGGATCTGGTTCGCGTTCTTTCCACTGGATCTCCTGCTCGCGCTCGAGGCGGCCGATGACGAAGACGCGCTCGTCCGGAAGCTCGGCCTGATGGGCAACTGGCGATTGCGGGAGCAGGTAGATTCCTCGCATCGTTTTCTTTTCGCGCACCGGTACTGGCCCCAGGTGAAGGCGGCGATTTCCGGCGCCGAGGGGCCCTTTCCCGACGACCTCTCGGCGCTCGTCACGGCCATCGCCGAGTCGGCAACCCGCACGGCCAGGTGCGACCGCGAGTTCGTCACGGGCATCACGGCCGTGGGCCTCATGACGCTGCGACAGGCCGGGCCGGACGCGTTTGCCGGCGCCCCCGGCAAGGTGCACCTGTCCGAGAGTGCTCGCGCGCTCTCGGCCCATCAGATCCTGGCCCGGCGCGCGAAGGACGACTGGCAGGGCCTCTTCGGCTTTCTGCGCGGCGTGCGCAAGCGCTGGACGGTGATGTTCGACGAGGGCGACCCGGACGCGACGTTCTCGATCATCCACGGGCAGGAGATCGCCACGGCCGCGCAGGGCGACAAGCGTGAGTACCGGTCGCGCGACCCGCGCTGCATTCCGGGCGAAGGGCCGATTCCGGTCGAATGCCGGGCCGCGTCCTGCGGGACGTGCTGGGTTGGCGTGCTTGGCGGGGCCGAGAAACTCTCGCCCGTCGTCGACCGCGACGAGCGGCGCCGGATGCAGGTGTTCGGCTACATCGACACCGAAGACCCGAAACCCCTCATCCGCCTCGCCTGCCAGGCCAAGGCGGGCGGCGCCGTGTCGATTGTGATTCCTCCGTGGAACGGGATCTGCGGGAAGCTACTTGTTCCGGTTCCGGATCGCCGCGAGCTCTGAGTCGATCCGCTCGTTGAGTTCGCGGATCTGGCGCGCGCGCCAGGAATCAGTAATCGAATCAAAGGCCTTCTTGACGAGGATCTGGCCGACCAGGCCGGTGATGGCGAATTGCAGCGCATCGGTCGGGCGGATGCCTGCCGCGCTGTAGAGCTCCTTGGGTGTGACCATCTCGAGGAACTCACGGTGCGACATCGGCGTGCCGGCCACCGCGCCGGACGACAGGTCCTGGTCCTTCACGAAATCGGCGAAGGTCGGAGCAGGTGCCATGACCTGCAGGTAGAACCGGATCTGACTCTCGTCGAACTTGAAGGCCGGATCGCGTGTGACGGCCTCGCGGATGCGGCTGAGATCGGCCTCCGGAGCCCGGACCCGTGCCGTGGCCGGGGGCACAGCCTGGCCTGCCTGCCCGGGCGATCCTGCGGCGCCCGGCGGCGCCACGAGACAGACCGCCAGCGCTGCCAACGCCGCGAAGGGAAGCCGCTCGGTACGCATCGGCCGTCTCTACTGATCTTATGACGCGACCCGGCCCGAGAGGGTCGGAAAATGGGTCCAACCCCGGTGGCCACCGGGGTCAAGCGGGCAGCCGGTCCGGCACGCGGTCAGTCGTCCGACAGCAGTGCGGACAGGCCGCCCCAGGTGTCGGCGTCGAGCACGACGAGCGTGTTGAGGTAGAGATCCACGTCGTCGGCACCGAAGGACTCGCGAACCGCCTCGACGGCCGACTTCAACTGCTCTGCCGAGGGTGCCTTGGGTTCTCCCGTGATGAGGCCGTTGTCGTGGGCAAGGCCGGCTGCGTCGAGGAACGCGCTCATGAGCGGCCGCGCGTGGGCGAAGTGGTAGGCGATGAGGGCGCGCGTGGCAATGCCGTCGGACACGTCGGCCAGCCCGGCGAGCTGCCGAGCCCGCCGATCGACGGGGAGTCCCTGAATGCTCTTCGGGCGGAACTTCAGCCGCTGCGCGAGCGCCACGATGGCTTCCACGTGCTGTGCGTCGGCGCCTTCCTCGGTGTCACGCCAGAAGGCGTCGGCCGCCAGCACGCGTTTCTCGCGCGCCATGTTCTTCCAGAGGGTGGACGGGCGCACGGGGAAGATTCTACAGGCTCCGGGCCCAGTCCCGCGCCTGCCGCCTGGCACCTAGAGCCGAGCGCCCAGCGCCTAGAGCCGAGCGCCCAGCGCCCTGTACACTCTGGACCACCGTGTCCGACCGCTTGTTCACGCCGCGCTTCTTCACGATGTGCGGCTTCAGCTTCACCGTGTTCGTCTCCGTCTTTCAGCTCCTGCCCACCGCGCCCTATCACCTGATCGATCTCGGCGGGTCCACGAAGGTATCGGGGCTGTTTCTCGGATTCCTGACGTACTCGTCCGCGTTCTCCGCGCCGTTCACCGGGTCGGTCGTCGATCGCATCGGCCAGCGTCGGGTGCTGATCCTCGTGAGCCTCGTGCTGGCCGGCATGACGCTCCTCTATGCGGTGCTGCCGGAAGCTGGATGGCTGCTGGGGCTGGTGCTTGTCCATGGCGTCTTCTGGTCCGGGTTGCTCGCGGCGTCTGGCGCGTACATGACGTCCATCATTCCGCCCGCGCGGCGCGCCGAAGGCCTCGGCTACTGGGGTCTGGCCTCGGTCATGGCGATTGGCGTCGCGCCCCCGCTCGGCTTCTGGGTCTACCAGTTCGGGTGGACCGCGCTCTGCCTCGAGCTGACGGCGCTCAACCTGCTGATGGCGTTGATTGCGTGGAAGGGCCTGAAAGGGGACGGGTCTTCGCTTGTGGAAAACTCCCGGGGTCGTGCATCCGAGAATCCCCCGGGAGTTTTCCACAAGTGAAGACCCGTCCCCCTCGACACCCCGGGAGTTTTCCACAAGCGAAGACCCGTCCCCGTCCCCCTGGCGCGTGCTTGTCCTCTCGCTCGGTGTAGGTCTGGTCTCATTCGGCTATGGCAGTCTGACGAGCTTCTCGGCGCTCTACGCTGACGAGCTGGGCATCACGCCGAACAGCTTGTTTCTCTCGTCGATGGCCGTAGCCATACTCGTGGGGCGGCTCGTTCTCGGCCGAGTGGTCGACCGGATCGGCCATCGTCGCGTGCTGCTGCAGTGCTTCGTCCTGCCGCCGGTCGGCCTGCTCATGCTCGCGCTTGCCACTGGTCCGGTTTCACTGGCAGGTGCGGCGCTGGTCTTTGGCGCCGGGTTCGGCCTGCTGTTCCCCACGCACACGGCGTACGTCATGACGCACGTTCCGCAGGCGCGACGCGGCGCGGCGTTCGGGGCGATGCTGGCCGCGTTCGACACCGGCATCGGGACGGGGTCGTCGGCCCTCGGCTGGGTGATCGCCGAATTCGGCTTTCGCACGGCGTTCGGCGTCGCGGCGCTGCTTGCCGCGGCGGCCATGCCGGTGTTCCTGGTGGCCGAGCGCCGTCTTGGATTCCTCCGTCCCCGCTGAATGGTGGTAACTTCTGCCGATGCACTCCCAAATCCGTCCCCCGGCCATCACCCTCGTTGCGGCGCTCTCGGCCGTCGCGCTTTCGGTCATGCCGCTTGCCAGTCAGGCGCCACAGGTGCCGCCGGCCGATCTCGTCCTCCGCGGCGGGCGCATCGTCACGCTCGACGCGCGCGTGCCCGAGGCGCAGGCGCTCGCCGCACGTGACGGGCGCATCGTCGCCATCGGCACGAACGCCGACGTCCAGCGTCACGTGGGCACCGGCACGCAGGTCATCGACCTCGACGGACAGTTCGCGATGCCCGGCTTCATCGAGGGGCACGGGCACTTCACCGGCATTGGCAACGCCAAGCTGGGTCTCGAGCTGCTGAACACGACGAGCTGGGAGCAGATCGTGCAGATGGTGGCCGACGCTGTAGCGAAGGCCAGGCCGGGCCAGTGGATCGTCGGGCGCGGCTGGCACCAGGAGAAGTGGACCTCCACGCCGCAGCCGAACGTGGAGGGCTTTCCGCTCAAGGCCTCGCTCGACCGGGTGTCGCCCGACAACCCGGTGATCCTCACGCACGCGAGTGGCCATGCCTCATTTGCCAACTCGAAAGCGCTCGAGCTCTCGGGCGTCACGGCTGGCACGCCGAACCCGAATGGCGGCGAGATCCTGCACGACGCGAGCGGCGAGCCAACGGGCCTCATGCGCGAGACCGCGTCGGGCCTGATTCGCCGCGGCGCCGGCGAGCCGGAGCCGACACCGGAGGAAGCCGAGGCGCGCGAGCGGCGCGTGCTGGAACTGGCCGACCGGGAAGTGATCGCGAAAGGCATCACGTCGTTCCAGGACGCCGGCTCGAGCTTCGGCACCGTCAATCGCATCAAGGAGGCGATCGACGCGGGCCGGATGAACGTCCGGCTCTGGGTGATGATCCGCGGCGGGAACGCGGACAGCCTCGCGCGCGGTCGAGTGATTGGTTACGGCAATGACATGCTCACGGTGCGCGCGATCAAGATCACGGCCGACGGCGCGCTGGGCTCGCGCGGCGCGTGGCTGCTGCAGCCGTACTCCGACAAGCCCGACAGCACGGGCCTGGCAACCACGCCGATCGATCGTGTGGCGGCCCAGGCGCAGGTGGCCCTCGATGCGGGATACCAGGTGTGCGTGCACGCGATCGGCGACCGCGCGAATCGTGAAGTGCTGAACGTCTACGAGGAGATCTTCCGGAAGAACAACCGGAACGGCCGCGACCTCCGGTGGCGCATCGAGCACGCCCAGCACATCCACCGCGACGACATCCCGCGGTTCGGCGAGCTCAACGTCATTGCGGCGATGCAGGGCGTGCACGCGACCTCGGATGCTCCCTGGATCGAACCGCGGCTCGGCGCCGAACGCGCCGAGGAAGGCGCGTACGTGTGGCAGAAGCTCATGCAGTCGGGCGCCGTCGTCACCAACGGCACCGACGCGCCGGTCGAGGACGTCGATCCGCTGGCCAGCTACTACGCAACGGTCACGCGCAGGACGAACACCGGCATGGTGTTCTATGGCGACCAGGTCATGAGCCGCATCGAAGCGCTCAAGTCCTACACCATCAACAACGCCTACGCGGCCTTCGAAGAAGACCTCAAGGGCTCGCTCGCGATCGGCAAGCTCGCCGACGTGACCGTGCTCACCAGGGACATCACGACCGTTCCGGCCGAGGAGATCAAACAGGCGAAGGTGGCGTACACGATCGTCGGAGGCCGGGTCGTCTACAAGGGAAATTGAGCCCGTATCCGGCCAGCTCTCAGCTGCCCTTCACGTGCTCGTTGAAGAATGCGAGCACGCGCGTCATGAAGTCCTGCTGGTGCGCGCGCTCGCCAACGCCGTGCCCCTCGCGCGGATAGATGACGTACTCCACCGGCACGCCCTTCCACTTGAGCGCCGTGTAGAGCTCGAGCGACTGCGACGGCGGCACGCGCGGGTCGGCCGCGCCGTGAATGATGAGCGTCGGCGTCTTCGCGCGGTCGATGTAGCGGAGCGGCGACCGCTCCCAGTACTTCTCGTAGTTCTCGTACATCACGAGCGCCCAGTGCACGGTGGAGTTCTCGAGGAAGATGTCCGACGTGCCCGTCATGCTGATCCAGTTCGAGATGCCCATCCACGGAATCGCGGCCTTGAAACGATCGCTCGCCCAGGTCGTGGCCCAGGCCGACGTGTAGCCGCCGTACGAACCGCCGCCGATTCCAACACGGTCCGGATCGGCCAGTCCCTGCGCCACCAGATGGTCGATGCCGTCGAGCATGTCCTGGAACTCGGCGCCCATCAGGTCGCCGTGGTCGGCCTTCGAGAAGTCGACGCCGCGTCCAATGGAGCCGCGGTAGTTCGGATACAGGGTGAGATACCCGGCGCCGGCGAGCATCTGCCCCCAGCGCGAATACGTGCCGTACCAGCCGTTCGGGTCGGCGCCTTCCGGTCCACCATGCGGCTGTACGATGAGCGGGTAGCGCTGTCCGGCCTGAAAGCCGACGGGCTTGACCAGCACGCCCTCGATCGACCACCCGTCCTTGGCCTTCCACGTGATGACTTCCTGCGCGCCAAGCGTGACCTCGCCGAGTTGCGGGTTGAGCGTCGTCACGCGCCGTGCGGCCTGCGACCCGTCGACGACGAACACCTCATTCGGGTGCGCTGGTGCGTTGGCTACGAACGCAACGCGCGTGCCGTCGCGCGAGAAGCTGGGGCTTCCGGCCACGATGAGGCCAGGCGCGGCGACAGCCGACGCGGCCGTCGCGCCAACTGGCCGGCGATAGAGCTTCGCGTCCTGGCGCTCTGCAGTCGTGTAGGCGACCGTGTCCGGCTGGCCGGGGACCCAGGCGAGCCATGTCGCGGTGCCCTCGAAGCCCGCCAGCAGGTTGCGTCGATCCGGGGCGCCGCCCGCCGCGCCACGCGCCGGCGCAATGAATACGCTCCCGGCGAACGGGTCGTCGACCGTCGTCGCGCCCAGCCACCCAATCCACTGGCCGTCGGGCGACCACCGCGGCGAGGTCAGCTTGCCGACCGTCGAGACGAACGGCTCGGGCACCCCGCCGGCCGACGGCACGACGTGCAGCCGCACGCCCATGAAACTGTCGTCCACGGTCGGCGTCGCCGCGGCGCCGATGATGAACTGCGATCCGTCGGGCGACCAGTCGTAGTCGATCACGGTCATGTCGGCGCGCGTGACGAGCTCGCTCCTGCCGGTGGCGACGTCCACGCGATAGAGGCGCGTGTGCTTGTAGTTGCGATCCACGACCGTCCAGTCGCGCCCGGCGGCCTCGTCCTTCTTCTCGGCGTCCGTCTTCGGATCGGTGCTGGTGTAGGCCACCCATCGTCCGTCAGGCGACCACTTGAACGACCCGACGCTCGCCGGGGCCGTGGTGAGCGCGCGCGGATCGCCTCCGTCGAGCGAGATGACGTGCACCTGCGTGAGGGCGCCTTCGCCGCGCCGGCCAAGGAACCCGATCTGTCGTCCGTCCGGCGACCAGGCCGCCGCCCGGTCGTCGCCGGCCGTCAGTCTGCGCGACTCGCCGCCGGCAAACGCCGTGAGCCACAGCTCCTGCCGAGACCCCCCCGGCGGGTCGTCGGCCGTCCGCTGGCGGGTGACCTGATAGACGACCTGCGTGCCGTCAGGCGAGATCTGGGCATCGGCCGCCTGGGCCAGCCCGAGAATCAGCTCGGGCGTGAGGACCACGCGCTGGCGGGCCTGGCCGGCGGCCACGAAAAGTCCGACGAGGGCGAAGAGCGCGAGTGTAAACGAGATTCTGGCGTATCTGGTGGTGTAACGCATCGGTCGATGCCTCCGGGAGCAGTCTTCCAGCCCCCATCATAACGGCCAGTTAACCCCCACGCGGGTCCCTCCGTAGGTAGCTTCCAGAGAACAGGGGGGACTGAGATGGAATCGTTCATGGTGGGCATGGTTTTTCTCGGCATTCCGACGATCCTCGGCTGGATCATCAAGAACAACTACGCGCACCAGCGCTTCATGAAGGTGCTTCACCTGAAGTCCGAGATGAACGCGCGGCTGCTCGACCGGCTGGGTGCCGACCCCGGCGTGCTCGACGTCCTCAAGAGTGACGTCCAGCAGAAGATGTTCGAGATCTCCCTGCCTGAAGCGGCGCCGAGGATGCCTGCCGCGCAGGCCAGGATGCTGACGTCGGCTCAAGTGGGCCTCGTGCTGCTCTCGCTCGGCGGCGGGTTCCTCTACATCCGGCAGTTCGTCGAAAGCCGGAACGACTCGGAGTTCGTCCTCGTGCTGGGCACGATTTCAGTGGCCCTGGGGATCGGCGCCATCCTGTCCGCCGGTGCCGCCTACCTGGCAGCCAGGCTCTGGCAGAACGGCATCGAGGAGGGAGATCGTGCGTGAAAGGGCTGGGGCCAGCGCGGCCGCCAGAACTTCGGGCCGCCGGATGCGTAGTGTTCAGCATTGGCCATGACATTCCCCCGAGCGGGTTTCGTTGATGCCGTTGTCGCAAGCCGCGCCAGCCGGCTGCCGATGACCGAGCAGGCCTTCGTCGACCTCTACGCCCGCACGTCGGCGCCTCTCACGCGCTATCTGCGTCGCCTCACCGGCAGCAACGCGGCAGCCGAGGATCTGCTGCAGGAAACCTACCTGCGGCTTCTCAGTCAGGTCAGAGTGCCCGACGACGAGGATCACCGGAGGAACTACCTCTTCAAGATCGCGACCAATCTTGCGCGCGACCACTTCCGCCGCGAGAGACGCTACCGCCTCGTGTCGGACGACGAGCACATGAGCCGGATGGAAGCCGCGCCGCGCGAAGCGCGCGGTTCTCAGGAGCCGGCCGACGTGTGGGCGGTGCTCGAGAAGGTGACGGCGCGCGACCGCGAGCTGTTGCTCCTGGCCTACGTCGAGGGCCTCACGCACAAGGAGATCAGCCAGATCACGGGCCTGATGCGCGCGAGCCTGAAGCCGCTCCTGTTCCGCGCGCGTCGGCGCTTCGCTGCCGCGATGACCGAAGCGGGCCTCGTGCCTGACTTCGCCGAAGAGGCGTCGTCATGACGTGGACCTGCGCCCGCCAGACTGACGTGCGGCACGCAGCCGCGTCCGGCCGCTGGACGCAGGCGCTGCGCGAGCACGCGGCCGGCTGCGCGTCGTGTCGTGACGTGGCGTTTGTCACCGCGGCCCTCTCGGGCGACAGGACCGCTGCGCCACGCCGCGTGGCGCCATCGATCCTCTGGGCCAAGGCTCGATTTGCGCGGCGCCGACGCGCCGAGACGCTGGCGTCGCAGATTCTCGTCGGCAGCCAGATTGCCATCGGGATCGTGGGGATTGCCGCGGTGGCCTACATCAGCGTGCGGCTCGACGGGTGGTCGAGCCTCGCCGCGAGCTCATGGGGTGTGGTGTTTCTCGCCGGAGCCGCGCTGCTCCTCGCCGGGAGCCTCGCCACCCTCCGCTGGGTCAGTCGCGATACGCCCTCGTAGGACGCCCGGACCGACCCGCGCTATCTAGACCGCAACCGGCTCTTTTGACGACGTTCCGGTCGACGAGGCGCTCGGCGGCCGCTGACCCGAGCCGCCGCGCCGCTGTCCGTCGTGCGGCTGTCTGTCGTGCCGCGGCCCCCGGCCGGGGCGGCCGCGATGGGCGTCGCGGCCATCGGCCGACCGGCTGGCCGGTGCCGACTGGCGCCGGCCTTCTACACCATGCTGTCGTGCCGCGTCGGACACGCGCCGGCAGGCGGCATGGAACTTCGTCTCGAGCGCCTGCGCTTCGGAGTCGGTTACCGGCGCCAGCTTCCGCCATGCCTCCTGCGCTTCGTGCATCGAGTCGAGCGCGCCTCGCCACTTGGAGTTCTCGTGGGCACGGCCGCCCATCGCGTTGCTCGCGAGCGCCGACCGCAGCTTGGCAGCCAGCAGTTCGGCCGGCGAGAGCGTGTTCGCCGAGGGCATCGCCGCCTCGCCCTCGAGGAGCGCCTCGACGCGGGCGACGAGCTTTTCCATGCGCCGGGCAATGGCCTTCGGGTCGAGGTCGGTGCCGGCAAAGGCGTCGGGCCGCTTCTCGACCAGCTGCGCAAGCGCGGTCTGCCAGCGTGTCTTGAGCACCTTCATCTCCGGAACCGGGATGGGCACGGCCCGATTCCAGGTGGTGCGCAGATTCTGGACGCGTTCGACGAGGTCGGCCGGCACGTGCCCGTTCTCGGCGAGCGCCAGTTGCTCGATCTCGACCACCCAGGCCTCGCGCTCGCCGAGCTTGCTTGCGAGCGCGATCTGGTGGCGGTTGTGGTAGCGCTCGAAGAACGCATCGGCTGCGGCGCGGAATCGCGCCCACACCGCGTCGGACTGCTTCCGGCGGACCGGACCAATGGTCTTCCAGTCGTTCTGCAGGCGCTTGATCTCGGCCGAGGCAGCGTCCCACTCGGTCGACGTCGAGAGCTCCTCGGCGCGCGCGCACAGGGCTTCCTTGCGGGCGAGGTTCTCGGACCAGATCTTCTTGCGCGACGACAGGTCTTCGCGCCGGCGGGCAAAGAAGGCGTTGCTCGCGGCCCGCAGGCGCCCGAAGAGCTCGCGTGCCGCCTCGCGGGGCACCGGGCCCGTCGCCTGCCACTCGGCCTGCAGCTCGCGATAGCGCTCGGCCGTCTTGACCCAGTCGGACGACGACACCAGGGCCTCGGCTTGTTCGACGATGGCCTGCTTCTTCTCGAGGTTGACGGTGCGTTCCTCGCGCAGCTTGGCAAAGTGCACGGCGCAGCGCGACCGGATGTCGTCGGTCGCGGTCCGGAACCGATCCCACAGCCGCTGCGCCACGTTGCGCGGCGCTTCGGCGACCTCGTGCCACTTCGCGTGCAGCTCGCGCAGCGCGCGGGCGGTGGCGGCAAGATCGGACGGCGTGCCGGCCTCTTCTTCGGCCTTGAGCGAGGCCACGATGGCCTCGGCCATGGCGATGAGCTTCTCCTGCTGCTGGGCGTTGGCGAACCGGCGCCACTCGTCCATTTCGCGCAGCTCGTGCACGCGCGGCGCCACCTGCTCCTGCAGCTTGCGCACGCGCTGGGCGGCCTGATCCAGCTCGCGGCCGGCCTCGCCGGACGGAAGCGCGTCGAGCGCGCGACTTGATGTCGCGCATCAGGCGGTCGCCTTCGCGCAGCGTGATGCTGTCGGCCTCGGCCACGCGCGTGGCGCGCTCGATGAGCCGCTCGAACTGCGCCAGCAGATCCTGCTGCGCTCTGGCGGCCGCATCACGTCGCGCAGCATCCCGGCCGGTAAAGACCGCCTCGACGGCGTGAAGCCGATCGACGAGATCTGCAGGGGCCGGACGGGACGCTGCGGATAAGAGGGCGGTCAGGCCGCGCGCCTCGCGGCTGAGCACGGCCCACCGGGCGGCGGCCGCGTCTGCGTCATCGTGCGACGGCAGGCTCTCGGCCTCCGCAACGAGCGCGTCCAGCGACGCACCCGCTTCGGCGAGTGTGGTGCCCATTTCGTGCCGCTTTCGGCACGCGGCGACCGCCACAGCGAAACGCTCTGCCAGTCGGTCGGCCTCCGGGCCTGCCCCGACAAGCGGCGCGAGCGATCGCCATTCTTCTTCGATAGGAACCAGTTGGGCGAGCACGTCGTCGCCGTCGAGCGTTTCCGTGCGCGCGCAGAGCGCTTCACACGTGGCGACGGCCTCCGACCGCTGGCGCGCCAGGTCGGCGGCCTCTTCGGCTTCCCGCTCGCGCCGTGCGATGGCCGCTTCGGCGGCCGATACGGCGCGCGCGAAGCGTTCCGAGAAGGCGGCATCCAGATCGCCGAGTCCGTCCCACGACGTCGCCAACTGCGAGAGCTCGGTGCGGGCCGCCGTCACGTCCGACACGACGGTCAGCCGCTCGATGGCCTCGCAGAGCGCCGCCTGCCGGCTGCGGTGCTCGGCCTCGGCGGCCAGACGCGCGGCCTCGGCGGCTTCAATCTCCTGCAAGAGCGTGCGCGCGCGCTTCACCACGGCCTTCTGGCCTGCGCGCTTCTCGATTCCGCGAAGCTGGTCCACGTCGACGGCGGCCGAAACGAGCCGGTCGAAGGCGGCAAGCGCCACATCCTTGTTCTCGGCGTTGAGCGCGATGTCCAGCCACACGTCCTTGTCGGCCGTCCGCGCCAGGGCAGCGGCGGCAACCGAGCCATGGGCGGCCTGCCTGGCAATGCTGGCCAGGGCGCGGTCGTCCGACGTTCGCGCGAGAGCCGACAGGCAAACGGCCTCGGGCGCCGCGCTCTTGGCCACGGCCGACAGCCGCTTCGGGTCCTCGATGGCTTCAACAGCCGCGAGAGCCGTGCCGTCGACACCGGTGGTCGCCAGCGTGAACAGCCGTTCGGCCGCACGCTCCTTCGCCTCGTCGTCAGTGTCGCCGGAGGCCACACGGGTGAGCACAACCGGGTCGTCGATGAAGCCAAGGACGGTGCGCCGAACGCGGGCATCCGGGTCGGTCTCGGCGAGGAGCGCGAGCTCCATCGGGTCGTCGATTTCCGGGAGAGCCTCGAGACGGATTGCCGGGTCGAGGTGCTTCCACCGGGGCTGGGGCTTGAGTTTGTCGAGAATACCCATGGGTTCAAGGACCGCAGAATCCATAAGGAAAGGCCGTGCCGTACTTCGTCGATCCGGGATGTGACACTTATGTAACTTGTATTCAGTGCTTTACAGCTATTGCACTGCGATAGGGCAGGCCAAAAAACGTGGGCGGATCCGTATCGATGAATCCTGAATCCAAGGCTCCGGCTGATTGCGACGAAGAAATGGCGAAACCGAAGTGTGCAAATGGACCTCGGCCGACGTGCGGCGCTCGATCAGAGGCCCTGGCGGTCGATTTCGGATTCCAGCCGGCTGACCAGCCCGTCGAGCTGGGCGATGACCGCCTGGACGGTCTCGGGCTGGCTCAGATCGACGCCTGCCGCCTGAAGCAAGGTCATCGGGTGGTCGCTGCCTCCGGCCCCGAGAAGATCGAGGTACCGGGTGCGGGCCGCCAGGCGCTCGGTCTCGGTTCCGAGCGTGATCTCCTGGACCAGCTTGGCGGCCGAGGCGAAGCAGGTGGCGTACTGATAGACGTAGTACGGCGAGTTGAAGAAGTGGGGGATGCGCGCCCAGGTGATGGGCGTCAGCGTTTCCATTTCGACCACGTCGCCGTAGTAGGCGGCGAAGCGCTCGGCATAGAGCGCGCTCAGCACCTCGGCGGTGACGGGTTCGTCGCGTTCGACGAGGTCGTGCGCCGCCAGCTCGAAGTCGGCAAACTGCACCTGCGTGTAGAACGTGCTCGTGATGTTGTCGATCGCGTGCTGCAGCAGCACGATGCGCTCGGCGGGGTCGGTCGTTTGCGACAGCCAGTGCTCGAGCAGCAGCGCCTCGTTGAGCGTGGACGGCACTTCGGCCACGAAGATCGTGTAGTCCGAATAGACGAACGGTTGCCGCTCGTGCGAGAACATCGTGTGCATCGAGTGGCCCATCTCATGGGTCAGCGTGAACACGTCGTCGAGCGTCTCCGACCAGTTCATGAGCATGTACGGGTGCACGCCGTAGACCGGCGCCGAGTACGCGCCGCTGCGCTTGCCGTCGTTCTCGTACACGTCGATCCACCGCTCCGCGAAGCCGCGGCGCATGCGGGCCTGGTAGTCGGCGCCGAGCGGCGCGACCGAATCGACGATCGGGTCGAGCATCTGGTCGTAGAGGTATCTGCGGTCCCACTCGACGAGCGGAATGGAGAAGTCGTAGGGATAGTAACGGTCCAGCTTCAGGGCCTTCTTGCGCAGCGCGTGGTAGCGGCGCAGGGGCTCGACGCCCGCGCGCGTGGTGGCAATCAGGTTCAGGACGACGGCTCGAGGGATGTTGTTGCCGTGGAGCGCGGCATCGAGCGTGGTCGCGTAGCCGCGTGACCTCGTGTGGAACCAGTCGCGCTGGCACACGGCGTGGTACAGGCTGGCGTAGGTGTTGAGCGACGCGTCGTACGAGCCGTGATGCGCGAGAAACGCCGCGCGCCGGTCGGCCTGGTTCCGGTTGCGCGCGAGCACCGCCCGGTACTGGCCGTATGAGGCCGTGACGGTCTCACCCGTGCTCAGCGTGACTTCCGGGAACTTCGCATCAGCGGTCGAGAGCGCCTGATAGGCCTCGTGCGGCGATCCGGACAGACGCGACGCCAGCGACATCAGCCGTTCGCCCTTCTCGTCCAGGACGTGCTCCTGCTGGCGGAAGACCTCTTCGACCGCGAATCGATATGTCAGAAGGTCTGGCTCGGCGTCCATCCATCCCCGGATCGTCTCGATCGGGATGGTGAGCAGTTCCGGACTGAACCACGAGGTGGCCTGCTGCCATCGCGCGAGGACCGCTTCGACCTGCTGTCGCTTGCCGTTCACGGCGTTGTCGCGCTGGTCCTCGTCGTGGCGCAGGGCCGAGAAGAAATACACCTTGTAGGCCAGCTGCCCCAGGCTGTCGTTCAGGCGGAACGCCGTGAGCAGTCGCTCCGGTCCGGATGCGAGCGTCCCCTTGAGGGCGGCGTATTCGTCGATGCGCCGTTGCAGGATCCCGAGATCCGCCTCCCATGCGGGCCAGTCCGGGTAGATGTCCGACAGGTTCCATTTGTGGGTTTCGGGAATCTCGGCGCGGTTCCTGGTCCGATGCATGGCTAACCAATTCTAAGCGTGCGCCCTTATAATTCCCCTGCATTTTCGGGGGGAGGCTCCATGTTCAAGCATGTCCGGTTCCTTGCGCTCTCGGCGCTTCTCGTGGCCCTGGCCTTTCCGGTCGCAACCCTCGTCGGGTCGCAGGCGTCCGGTCCGGTGGCCGACGAGTTCGAAGCGCTCCACTTCCGCCACATCGGACCGGCCACCATGTCGGGCCGCATCACGGACTTCGCCGTGGTCGAGTCGAACCCGGCGGTGTTCTTCGTCGCCAGCGCGCACGGCGGCTTGTGGAAGACGACGAGCAACGGGGCCACCTTCGAGGGTCTCTTTCAGGACCAGGGACTCATCTCGATCGGCGACGTGACCATCTCCCAGTCGAACCCCGATCTGGTGTGGGTCGGCACCGGCGAGTCGAACAACCGCCAGAGCACATCCTGGGGCGACGGTGTCTACAAGTCGATCGACGGCGGCAAGACGTGGACGAACATGGGGCTGCGCGAGTCGCGTCACGTCAACCGCATCGTCATCGATCCGGCCGACAACAACACGGTGTTCGTCGCGGCAACCGGGCCGCTTTTCGGCCCCGGTGGCGATCGCGGCGTGTACAAGACGACCGATGGCGGCCGCTCGTGGAAGCAGGTGCTCAAGGTGGACGACGACACCGGCGCCAACGATCTCGTGATGGCGCAAGGCGACCGGATGACGCTCTATGCCTCCACCTATCAGCGCCGCCGGGTGCAGTGCTGCATGAACGGCGGCGGACCGGGAAGCGGCATCTGGAAGTCGACCGACGGCGGCGAGACCTGGACGCGGCTCACCGAGGGCCTGCCGGAAGGGTCGATGGGCCGCATCGGGCTCGACGTCTTCCGCCACAGCGCGAACATCGTCTACGCCTCGATCGAGGGCGAGGGCGTGGCGCGCGGCGGCGGACCGGGCGGTCGCGGAGGCGCGGCCGAAGTGGCTGCCGCACGTGGCGGCGGCGCGGCGCAGGCCGGTCGTGGCGGGCAGGCGGCCGGCCGTGGGGCCGCGGCCGACAGTCCGACGGGGCTCTATCGCAGTGATGACGGCGGCGCGAGCTGGCGCAAGGTCAGTGACGCGAACCCGCGGCCGATGTACTTCAGCCAGGTGCGCATCGATCCGGACAACCCCGATCGGGTGTACATGGGCGGCGTGGGTCTGCACATGACGGTCGACGGCGGCAGGTCGATGGCGACCGACGCCGCTCAGGCGATTCACGACGACATCCACGCCATCTGGATCAACCCGGCCAACACCAACCACATCATCATCGGCGGCGACGGCGGCGTAGCCATCTCCTACGACATGAGCCGGACGTGGACGCAGCTGCCGAATCTCTCGCTCGCGCTCTTCTACCACATCAGCTACGACATGAGCTGGCCGTACAACGTCTGTGGCGGCCTGCAGGACAACTACAACTGGTGCGGTCCGAGCAGCGTGCGCTTCACCCGCGGCATCCGCAACAGCGACTGGTTCCAGGTGCAGGGCGGCGACGGTTTCGTCGTGCTCGTCGATCAGCAGAACCCGAACATCGTCTACAGCGAGTCGCAGAACGGGAACATGCAGCGCAAGAACCGGCTGACGGGTGAGTCGAAGAACATCCGCCCGAACAACAACAACGTGGAGGAGGACACCGAAGCCCAGTTCCGCTACAACTGGGACGCCCCGATGGTCTTCTCGCCGCACGATCCCGGCGTGCTCCTCGTGGCGGCCAATCGCGTGTTCCGGTCGACGAACAAGGGCGATTCCTGGCAGATGATCAGCCCGGACCTGACGACCAACGCCGACCGCACCGAGATCGTCACGATGGGCCTGCGCGGGAACGAGATCAACATCGCTCGCGACGACGGCATCAGCAGCTGGCCCACGCTCGTGGCGCTGGCCGAGTCACCGGCGCAGCCGGGCCTCTACTTCACGGGCTCGGACGACGGCGTGGTGAGCATGTCGCGCGACGGCGGCAAGACATGGACGAACATCACGTCGCGGCTGCCCGGGTTCCCGGCTGGCGCCTGGGTGTCGGAAGTGGTGCCATCAGCTCATGATGCCAACGTCGTCTATGTCACCGTCGACGCGCACAGGCTGAACGATTACAAGACCTACATGTGGGCCAGCACGGACGGCGGCGAGACCTTCCGCTCGATCAACGGCAACCTGGGGGGCGAGGCGGTCAAGACGCTGCTCGAGGATCCGAAGAACCCGGACGTGCTCTACATCGGCACTGAGACGGGTCTCTTCGTCTCGCTCGACCGGGGTACGACCTGGCGCCGGGTGAAGGCGAACCTGCCGACCGTTCGGCTCGACGAGATCGCGATTCACCCGCGCGACAACGCGCTCATCCTCGGCACGCATGGCCGCGGCGTCTGGATCCTCGACGACGTGGCGCCCATCCAGGAGTACGCGGCGGCGCAGGCGGCAGCGACGGCGAAGCTCTTCTCGATGGGGCCGGCGCTGCAGTGGCGCGCGATGGACGACCAGAACGACGAGTTCTGGGGCCATCAGTTCTTCGTGGGCGAGAACGAACCGTTCGATGCGGTGGTTCGGTATCACCTCAAGCAGAACGCGAACGACGTGAAACTGCGGGTGAGCGACTCGTCGAACCGGCGGCTGCTCGAGATCACGGCTCCGGAGCCGCGGCGCGTGGCCGGCATCCAGGCGCTCTGCTGGGACATGCGCGTGGAACCGATCGAGACGCCGGGCGGCGGCGGTGGCAGAGGTAACTTCGGGCGCGGGGGTGGTGGCGGCGGCGGTGGCCGAGGGGGCGGTGGCCGCGGACCCGGTGGCGGCATCACGGACATCCCGTCGCCGATGCCGGAATCGGGCGTCAATCCGACCAATCCCTGCGCCGGCCAGGGCGGCGGCGGTGTGGATGGCCCCTGGGTGATGCCGGGAACCTACAACGTCGCGCTCGTCGTCGACGGCACGGTCGTCGACACGAAGCCGCTGCGCGTCGTGGCGGATCCGGCCACGCAGATGACCGACGCCCAGCGACGCCGGCATTTCGAGATCGCAAACGAACTGCACGAACTGCAGCGACGCGGCACGCAGGTGACCGCCGCGCTCGATCCGTTCAACACGCAGATGACGGACCTCGCCGGGAAAATTGCCGGCATGGAGAACGTGCCGGCCGACGTCAAGGCGCAGTTCGACGCGCTCAACAAGGAACTGGAAGCCGTGCGCGTGAAGTTCGGCGTGCCCATCCCGCAGGGCGGAGGCGGCGGCGGAGGTCGCGGCGGGCGCGGCGGGTTTGGCGGTGGTGGTGGCGGGGGCAATGACGAGAACGTCGTGGCCCGGGTCGGCCAGGTGAAGAGCCAGGTCATGACGTTCATGGAGCCGCCGAGCGACTACCTCATCCGGCAGTACAACGCCGTGAAGGTCGACCTGCCGCGGGCGATCACCGAGGCCAACAACATGCTCGTGAAGGCGATGAGCGTGGGCCAGGCCCTCAAGCCCTACGGCGTCGCGCTCACCGTTCCGTCGCCCATCAAGTAGGGCGGACTGAACTGCAGTCCGCCCTACAAGAACGCAGGGCGGCCTGAACGCAGGGCGGACTGAACTGCAGTCCGCCCTACAAGTGACATGCCACAGGTACTGACGCCCGCAACCACCACGCACGGCCGCGTTCTCGTCGAGGACGCGGCCGATTCCGCGTCCACCCGCGGCACGCTGGTCGTATTCCACGGCTACGGCCAGTCGGCCGACGACATGCTGGACGAGGTGCGGAGGATCCCCGGAGCGGGCGAATGGACGATCGTGTCCGTCCAGGCGCTCAGTCGTTTCTACACCCGCGACAATCAGCGTGTGATCGCGAGCTGGATGACCCGGCAGGATCGCGACCTTGCTATTGCCGACAACGTCGCCTACGTCGACGATGTTCTGATGCGCATCACTCCAGGAGCGTCGGACCGCGGAACCAGCGGACGCTCGGACCGCGTGGTCTTTCTTGGCTTCTCACAGGGCGTCGCGATGGCATTCCGTGCTGCGCTCCTCGGCGCGCCCGAGCCAGCCGGCATCGTCGCGCTCGCCGGCGACATTCCGCCCGAGCTCAAAGAGGACGGGGCTGTGTCGCGCGCCTGGCCGCCGGTGTTCCTCGCGACTGGCACGCGCGACACATGGCTCACGCCGGCGCGGCTTGCCGAGGATGCGGCCTTCCTCGAGTCGCGCAGACTGCCGCACGAGACGCTCGTCTTCGATGGCGGCCACGAGTGGACGAACGCGTTCCGGGAGGCCGCCGGCACCTGGCTCCGGCGCCTGTAGCGCCAACCGACGTTAGGGCGGACTGAACTTCAGTCCGCCCTACAACCGCTGTGTCAGAAGGAAGGCGGCGGCACGGTCGAGGGCCCGTTCGAGAGACTCTCCTCCGGGATCCTGCCGCTTTAGTGCCACGAGTGAATGGTCGCCGCCATCGATGATCTCGAGCGTGGCCAGAGGCAGGCTCGAGACGAGCTCTTCCATCTCTTCCGGCGTGCCGAAGGGGTCGCGCGTGCCGTGCAGGAACAGCATCGGCACGCCGACGTGCGGCAGGTGCCGATCGCGTCGCTCGTGAGGCTTGCCCGGCGGGTGGAGCGGGTAGCCGAAGAACACGAGACCGGCCGGAGCCGGTTCGAATCCGCCGCGCGCCGCCAACTGCGAGGCGATTCGGCCTCCCATCGACTTGCCGCCAGCGAAGAGCGTTCCGCTCGAGGTCGAGGCAACGCTTCTCCAGACATTCGCAAATGCCTCTTCGAGAACCGGCGCGCGATCGGGCACTTTGCGGCCGGCTTCCCTGTAGGGGAAGTCGAACGTCACCACACGCACGCCACGGTCGGCGAGCCCCTGTGCGATGCGCGTCATCCACGGGTGATCGTGACCCGCACCGGCCCCATGGGCCAGCACGAGCGTCGGCGCCTCGCTGGAGGACGGGTAGATACGAGCGGGCATGTCAGGTACACGACGGGTACGACAGTACGACAGTACGACAGGTACGACAGGTACGACGGGTACGACAGGTACGACGGGTACGACAGGTACTTGGAACCAGAACCCTGTCAGCATCCTTTTCTTGACGATGCTGGCCAGCGACAGCGCGTTCCGCGTACCTGTCGTACCCGTCGTACCTGTCGTACCTGTCGTACCCGATCGTCACCTCTTGAAGAACTCCCTCTGCAGCCGGAGTAACAGCGGAATCGACGCCAGAACGGCGATGAGATTGGGAATCGCCATCAGGCCGTTGAGCGTGTCGGCCACGTCCCAGATGAGCTGCAGCGAGCCGACCGCGCCCAGGTAGATGAACACGAGCCACGCCAGCCGGTACGGCATCGCGGCCCGGGCGCCAAGCAGGTAGACAATGCCGGTTTCGCCGTAATAGCTCCAGCCGATCACGGTCGAAAACGCAAACAGCAACAGGCCGCCGGTGACGACAATGTCACCCCACGTGCCGGGCAGGCCGGTCTCGAACGCCGTCGTCGACAGTGCCGCGCCCGTTGCGCCGCTCGTCCAAGTGTCCGTCACGAGAATGACGAGGCCGGTGGTGGTACAGATGAGCAGCGTGTCGACGAACACCTCGAAGATGCCGTAGAGGCCCTGGCGAACGGGATGGTCGGTGTTGGCGGCCGAATGCACCATGGGCGCGCTGCCGAGTCCGGCCTCGTTCGAGAAGAGACCCCGCGCGACGCCCAGGCGGAGCGCCATCGCGATCGTGCTGCCCGCAAACCCGCCCGCGGCCGCCGTGCCGTTGAAAGCCCCGTCGAATACGAGGCCAACCGCGGCCGGAATTCGATCGACGTGCGTGATGAGGATGACGAGGCCCCCGCCCAGATACAGCAGCGCCATGAACGGCACGAGAAGCTCGGTGACCTGTCCGATGCGCTTGATGCCGCCGAGGATGACGGCCGCGGTGACGAGAGCCATCACGATGCCGGTCATCGACGTCGACACGCCGAACGTGGACTGCATCGCGTCGGCGACCGAATTGGCCTGCACCATGTTGCCGATGCCGAACGCCGCCAGCGCGGTGATGAGCGCGAAGACGGCGCCGAACCATGGCAGACCGAGCCCGTTCTTCAGGATGTACATCGCGCCGCCGCGCATCGTGCCCGACGCGTCCTTCTCGCGGTAATGGAGGGCGACGACGATTTCGGCGTACTTCGTGCACATGCCGAAGAGCCCCGACACCCAGAGCCAGAAGAGCGCGCCCGGGCCGCCGATCGAAATGGCCGTGGCCACGCCGGCGATGTTCCCCACGCCGACGGTCGAGGCGAGCGCCGTGGCGACGGCCTGAAACGGGCGGACGCTGCCTTCGCCGCCACCCGACTGGGTGAGTTTGCCCAGCACCTCGGACAACGCGCGCCCCAGATACCGAAACTGCGCCGCGCCCGTGAGAATCGTCAGCAGGATGCCCGTGCCGATGAGGAGCACGATCATCGGCAGGCCCCAGACGTATCCGTTCAGCCACGTGTTGAAAGACGCAATGGTCTCGAGCATGTCGTGCGCGCCTCGACGCGCTCCGTGATGGGTCAGGGCGGCACCGTCGGGCGGCGGGCGGGAGTCGCGCGCAACCCGGCTGTGCGAGAAGCGACGAGGACTGTAGCACGGAAGATCCGCGCCGCGCAGGCTGCCCCCGCGTGTGCCGTGTCCGGACGGAAACGTGCGGCTCCGGACAACGGTCGTCCGGTATCGCACGCGATCGGCGACCGGTGCGAACCCGACTCGCCCTTTCGCCCGTATCAGCATGCGAGGGGGTCCTGACATGCTGCTCTGTCCGCTGCTGGTCGTGCCGCTGCTTGCCTCGATGTCGGCCTTCGTCGACGCGCCGGAACGAAGGTCATCACGCGGAGTACGGGCCTCTACGCCGGTGGCCCAGGCGATCATCGACGACGCCATCGATCGATCGCCGACGATTCGGTCGCTCGTCGACGACCTCTCGCAAAGCGACCTCATCGTCTACGTCGACGTGCGGCACGATCGCCCGTCTTTGGAAGGCCGCACGAGACTCGTTGAGGCGACCGCGTCGGCGCGATACGTGCGCGTCGACATCTACGCGAAGCTCGCGCCAGCCAGGCGCGCCGAAGTGCTGGCCCACGAACTCTGGCACGCGCTCGAAATCGCCAACGCGAGTGACGTCCGCGACGATGCCGGCATGCGGGAGCTGTTCGGCCGGATCGGGTGGCGCGCGGGTGACAGGTACGAGACGGACGCCGCCGTGGCCGTCGAGCGCTGGGTGCGCGGCGACTGGGCGCTCGGGGGCTTCGAGTCGCTCGCCTGACCGGTGGCGCGTTACCGAATCATCACCCGCGTCGACGGCCCGTGGAACATCGCGTTGAAGATCAGCCTGAATGTCGCGCGCGGCTGGGTGCGGTAGTCCACCTGGCTGCCGTAGGTCACGACGAAGCCGTTTCCGACGCGGAATGAAATGACGTTGGCCTGATCGGCGAGGTACTCCTCGCCGAGCAGCCATCCGCTGGCCAGCACGTTCTGGCGCGGATACCTCGAGACCACTTTGGCCTCGACGCCAAAGCCGGGACGGAGCCGGTACGCGTCGTCGCCCTCGAAGAAGATGGGCCACTCGGCGGGCATGCCCCAGGCGACGGGGTTGGCCGTGTCGAACTCGTTCACGAGGAGCGAGCCGGGGCAGTAGAACAGGCTGTTGGGATCAGCCACGCGGTCGCGCAGCGTCTGCATCAGGCGGGCCGGGCTCGTGAACGTCTCGCGCAGGACCTGATCCGGGTTGGTGCCCTGCCGGCCTCCGCCCGCTCCGCTGCCGCTGGCGGCTGCCGTGCCCGCCCCGGCTGCCGCCCCGCGCCCGCCGCCCCGGCCGCCCGCGCCACCCCGACCGCGGCCGGCGCCCCCAAGCGCCGCCTGTGGAAGCGTGCTCTCGATGGGCAGATCGAGCAGTTCACGCGCCGTGTCTACGGCCGAGCCAATGGCGAGCAGCGTCCCGCCCTTCGTCACGAAGTCGGCGAGCTTCTGCCAGCCGGCCTCTCCTACACCGGCTGCCCAGCCCCACTCGGCCGGATCGTTGCGCTGCTGGTCGAGCCCGCTGACGATGCGCTGGCGCGAGATGCCCGACGGCAGCAGGATGACGTCGTACTGCGCGTTGAGATCCCGGTCGAAGTCCTGCGCGGTCATCACCTGGTGGTTGATGCCGTACTGCTCGAGCAGCCACATCATCCAGCCGCCCGGCATGTTGTTGGCGCCGCGGAAGAGGCCTACGCGCGTGTTCGGCTTGAGCTCGTCGGCCGGGCCATTCGGGCCGGTCGCCACCTTGTGGACCGGAATGCCGAGCTCTCGCGCGGCGCGCTCGACGATGGGCGTCGACGTCGCGTTGACCGGCACCCGGAACGTGCCACGTGCAAACGTGCGGCCTGCGGCCTGAAACTCGTCGACCATGCGCGAGATGCGCACGTCGGCTCCCTGCAGTTCGGCCACCATCTTGAAGACGCCGTACGATTCGGGCCCGATCAGGTACTGGGCGACGTTCGATGACGTCGCGCCGGGTTCCTCGGCGACGGCAGCCGGCACCGGCTCGACGGAGTCGACAAGCTCGAGGGCAGCCTCGAACGGCGCGTCGACCGAATCCACACGGACGCCCATCAGCATCCAGAGCGTATGGCCCGTGACGTCGTACGGCCGTTTCGGCGGCCCGCCCGGGTACTCGCGCAGGTCCGGATACACCTGCTTCTCGAGCATCGTCTTTGCGAACGGGCCGTAGGGCTGTGCGGTCCTGATGACCCACGACCCGGCCGCGTACTGCTGGCCGCCAGCCGTGAAGGGCGCCGTGGCCCGGTGAATCTCGACCGCGCCGATCTTCAGGATCTCGAGCATCTCCGCCGTGGCGAACGGGTCTCGCTGCCCGGCTGGCACGACGAAGGCATATGGGCCCTTGTCGTAATTCACCCAGTCACGATGCACCTGGTAGAAGTTGTAGAGCCACTCGCGGCTGTAGCGAGCCACCTCCGACATCCCCGCAAGCGCGACGGTCACACCGTAGTCCACCTGGTCGGCGAGCGCCCAGGTGTTCCTGGCGAACGGCACCGGGAAGTTCGCACGAGGTTGCTGCGGGCCGATCGGCCTGCCGTCCGGGTTGACGGCCGGCATTGCCAGCGATCCGCCCGTGGCGATCTCGGTCAGGATGCGCGGCTGACCGTGGTAGACCATGTACTGCCGCGCCGGCGTCCACATGTCGTAGCGCTCGCCCCATTCGACGCCGGTCTGGCCGCGCGCGAGAAGCGCCGATGCCATGGCCTGGCCCACCGTGATGTGGCCCATCACGAGAAGCGGATGGATGTTGGCGTCGTACGGATCGGTGAACGGCGGCACGAAGATGCGCGACCCGCCGCCGCCCTGCTGATGCATGTCGTGCGTGATGACCGGTTTGTACCTGTTCTGCACCAGCTCGATGTTCATGCGCGTCTCTTTCTGCGTGAACATGAACCAGTCGCGGTTGTCGTCGTGCCCCACGTACTTGTGGTAGAGGTCCGGATACGTCGTGCCGAACGAGGTGCCCTTCGTCCTGTAGAAGTGATCGATCACCAGGTGCTGGCCGTCGGGATTCTGCGACGGCACGAGCAGCACGACGGAGTTGTCGAGAATCTGCCGGGTGGCCGGCGAGTCGTCGGTGGCCAGCCGATGGACGATGTTGATGATGGCCTGGCCGTTCGACACCTCGGTCGAGTGAATCGTCGCGTAGAGGAAGTAGAACGGACGGCCTTCCTCCGAGAGGCGGCGCGCCTCCGCATCGCTGAGGCCTCTGGGGTCCGCCAGCCGCCGGTTGATCTCGACGAGCCGGTCCAGCCGCCGCAGGTTCTCCGGCGCGCTGATCGTGACGAGCGCGTACTCGTTCCCCATCGTCGTCTCGCCGAGCCGTTCGTACTGGACCCGGTCCGAGCGGGCGGCCACCTGCTGGAAGTAATCGAGGACCTTCGGGTAGCGGGCCAGCTCGCCCTCGGTTCCGATCTGGAATCCGAAGAAGGCCGTCGGATCGGGCACCTGCTGGGCGGCCCGGCCGACCGGTTGCGGCAGGGTGACGAGGGCGGCAAGCGTGAGGGCGGTCAGGAGTCTCGGCAGCATTCGCGGATTCTACCGCCGGACCATGTTCCGGGCGCGCGCCGGCCGACGCGCTGAGGCCGCGCCGCCCGCGGGGCCGGGCTCGGTCTTCTCATCATGATATCTATTGATATAGATTTATGGATATGAAGGCGCCGGCCCTCCTGAAGCTCCTCGGGGACGAGACGCGGCTCCGGCTGCTGCGCCTGCTCGCGCGAGAGGCGCTGAACGTGTCGGAGCTGACGTCGGTGCTCGGCGTCGCCCAGTCCGGCGTCTCGCGCCATCTGGCGCTTCTCCGGGACGCGGGCGTGGTCGTGGAGCAGCGGTCAGGGGTGTTTGCGTGGTACCGGCTGGCGCCTGGGGCCGACGACCCGTCCGGTGGCGACGGGGAGCTCTGGACCTGGCTGCGGCGGCAGTTCGAGGAGAGAACGCCGTCGACCCGCGCCGACGACGCCCGGCTCGAGGAAGTGCGCCGCGTGCGCCGGGAGAGTTTCCGGCAGCACGGCGGCGCCGCCGACAGGCGGCAACTCGTGCCGGGTCGGAGCTGGGCGGCCTGGTCCCGGGCGCTCGGGCTGCTCCTGCCCCCACTCCAGGTGGCCGACCTGGGCTGCGGCGAGGGCTACCTGACGATCGAGACCGCGCGGTGGGCGAAGCGCGTGATCGCGGTCGATCGGTCGAAGGAAATGCTCGCGCGCGCCCGCGCGCTCGCCGGGCGGCGCAAGGTGCGCAACATCACGTGGAAGCGCGGCGAGATCGAACGCGTGCCGATTGCGGACGCCACGGTGGATCTTGCGCTCCTGTCGCAGGCGCTTCATCACGCCGATGATCCGGCGCGCGCGCTCGCGGAGGCGCGCCGCATCCTGAAGCCCGGCGGCCGCGTCCTGGTGCTCGACCTGCGCGCGCATCGCGAGGCCTGGGTGGGCGGCGCGCTCGGCGACCAGTGGCAGGGCTTCAGCGACGACGAGCTGCGCCGGCTTCTTTCCGGCGCAGGTTTCGAGGACGTCACCGTGGGCGTCGGCGCGCGGCACGCTGGCGATCCGTTCACGGTGTTGATTGCGGCGGCGACAAAGGGGTCTGTCCCCGACCTTCAGGGACTGACCGCCTAGACAGCGAAGTATTCAGACGATGCACACACGCGACACCCTCGACCGACTGCTTGCCGAACGGCTCCTCGTGCTGGACGGCGCGATGGGGACGATGATTCAGCGTCATCGTCCGAGCGAGGCCGATTTCCGCGGCGATCGCTTTGCCCGTCATCACAAGGATCTCAAGGGCAACAACGACCTGCTGTCGATCACGAGGCCCGACCTGATTCGCGGGATTCACCTCGAATACCTGCGCGCCGGCGCCGACATCGTCGAGACCAACACCTTCAACGCGAACGGGGTGTCGCAGGCCGACTACGATCTCGAGGCTGCCGTCTACGACCTCAACCTCGCCGGCGCCAGGCTCGCCCGCGAGGCCGTCGATCTCGTCACGGCCGAGACGCCGGACCGGCCGCGGTTCGTCGCCGGGTCGATCGGGCCGGCGAACCGCACGCTCTCGATGTCGCCGGACGTCAACAATCCGGCTTACCGCGCCGTGACGTTCGACGGCGTCAAGGCGGCCTACGCCGACCAGATTCGCGGCCTCATCGACGGCGGCGCCGACCTGCTGCTCGTCGAGACCATTTTCGACACCCTCAACGCGAAGGCCGCCATCGTCGCCATCGAAGAAGTGCAGGAGGAAAAGGGCGTCGAGTTGCCGCTCATGATCTCCGTGACGATCACCGATCGCAGCGGCCGCACGCTCTCGGGCCAGACGCTCGACGCGTTCTACATCTCGATCGAGCACGCGCGGCCGTGGTCGGTCGGCCTCAACTGCGCGCTCGGCGCCCGCGAGATGCGGCCGTTCCTCGTGGAGCTCGCGCGCATGGCGACCGGCTGGATCAGCGTGTACCCGAATGCCGGGCTGCCGAACGCGTTCGGCGAGTACGACGAGCTGGCGCCGGAGACGGCCGAGCTCGTTCAGGAATTCGCACGGTCCGGCCTCGTGAACATCGTCGGCGGCTGCTGCGGCACGACGCCGGACCACATTGCCGCGATCGCGAGGGCGGTCGAGGAGATTCGGCCGAGGCCGGATCGATCCGCGAAGGCGTCTGGCCCCGCTCCTCAGGGCCTGACCCCGCTGCCGGGACAGACCCCGCTTCGTCTGGCCGGCCTCGAGCCACTCGTCGTTCGGCACGACTCGAACTTCCAGATGATCGGCGAGCGCACGAACGTCACCGGATCGCGGCGGTTCGCGCGCCTCATCAAGGACGACAAGTACGCCGAGGCGGCCGAGGTCGCCGTCGAGCAGGTTCGGGGCGGCGCAAACCTCATCGACGTGAACATGGACGAGGGCATGCTCGACTCGGAAGCGGCGATGACCACGTTCCTCAATTACGTGGCCACCGAGCCCGAGATCGCCCGCGTGCCCGTGATGATCGACAGCTCGAAGTGGTCGGTGCTCGAAGCCGGCCTCAAGTGCACTCAGGGCAAGTCTGTCGTCAACTCGATCTCGCTCAAGGAAGGCGAGGCGGACTTCCTCGCCAAGGCCAGGCTCGTCCGCCGGTACGGCGCGGCGGTCATCGTCATGGCGTTCGACGAGACCGGCCAGGCCGACACCGTCGAGCGCAAGGTGTCGATCTGCCAGCGGGCGTACCGGTTGCTCACCGGTCAGGCCGGTTACGATCCGTCGGACATCATCTTCGACCCCAACGTGCTCGCCGTGGCCACCGGGCTCGAGGAGCACAACGACTACGCCGCGAACTTCATCGAAGCGACGAGGCAGATCAAGGCGACCTGCCCCGGGGTGCACGTGAGCGGCGGCATCAGCAACCTCTCGTTCTCGTTCCGCGGCAACGACATCGTGCGCGAGGCGATGCACGCCGCCTTCCTCTATCACGCCATCCACGCGGGCCTCGACATGGGCATCGTCAATGCCGGTCAACTCGCCGTCTACGAGGACATCCCGAAGCCGCTGCTGGAGCACGTCGAGGACGTTCTGTTCAACCGCCGGCCGGACGCCACCGAACGGCTCGTGACGCTTGCCGGGCAGGTGAGCGGCGCCGGGAAGAAACGGGAAGTGGACCTCTCGTGGCGCGATCAGCCGGTGGAAGGCCGACTCGCCTACGCACTCGTGCACGGCGTCGTGGACTTCATCGAGGCCGACGCCGAGGAGGCCCGTCAGAAACTGGGCGAGCCACTGCACGTCATCGAAGGCCCGCTGATGGACGGCATGAAGACCGTTGGCGCGCTCTTCGGCGACGGCCGGATGTTCCTGCCACAGGTGGTCAAGAGCGCTCGCGCCATGAAGCGCGCCGTGGCGTATCTCGAGCCCTTCATGGCGGCTGACCCTGGCGACAACGCCGGGTCAGACCCCCTCTCCGGCGAGCAAACGTCCGGCGTCCAGCGCCGGGAGCCGAACGGCCGTGTGCTTCTGGCCACGGTCAAGGGCGACGTGCACGACATCGGCAAGAACATCGTGGGCGTCGTGCTCGGTTGCAACAGCTACGAGGTCATCGACCTTGGCGTGATGGTGTCCCTCGACCGGATACTGCGCGAGGCCGCCGAGAAGAACGTGGACGTCATCGGCTTGAGCGGCCTCATCACGCCGTCACTCGACGAGATGGTCGCCGTGGCCGCCGAGATGGAACGGCGCGGACTCGAGACACCGCTGCTCATCGGCGGCGCCACGACAAGCCGGCAGCACACCGCCGTGAAGATCGCTCCGAATTACGGCGGCCCGACCGTGCACGTGCTCGACGCGTCGCGCGTGGTGGACGTCGTATCCAGCCTGCTCAGCGACCGGCAGCGGCCCGCGTTCATCGATACGGTGCGCGCCGAGCAGGCGGCGCTGCGCGAGCAGTACGCGCCGCGGCAGGCCAGGGCACTGCTCTCACTCGCCGAGGCACGCGCCAACCGGCTCCAGACCGATTGGGACAATCTCGCACTGCCCGTACCGGCCCTCATCGGCCGGCGTGTGGTGGAACCGCCTCTCGCCGATCTTCTGCCGTACATCGACTGGACGTTCTTCTTCTCGGCCTGGGAGCTCAAGGGCCGCTTTCCCGGCATTCTGGACGACCCGACAGTGGGCGAAGCCGCGAGGGATCTCTACGAGAACGCGCAGGCCCTGCTGAAGGTCATGATGGCCGACCCGCGCATCATCGCGCGTGGTGTGTACGGGTTCTGGCCGGCCAACGCCCAGGGCGACGACATCGTGGTGTATCGCGATGACGCGAGGCAGAAGGAGGTCGCGCGCTTTCCGATGCTGCGGCAGCAGGCGCCGATTGCCGACGGCCGGCCGAACCGGTCGCTCGCCGACTTCGTCGCGCCGGCCTCGTCGATGGCGCCCGACTACATCGGCGCGTTTGCCGTGACGGCAGGCCTCGGCGTCGAGCAACTGGCGCGGGAGTACGAAGAGAAGCACGACGACTACAGCGCGATCATGGTCAAGGCACTGGCCGACCGGCTGGCCGAGGCGTTCGCCGAGTGGCTGCACGCAGAGGCGCGCAGAGACTGGGGGTACGGCGCCGACGAGCGCCTCTCGGCCGAAGATCTGATTGACGAGAAGTACCGCGGCATCCGCCCGGCGTTCGGCTATCCCGCCTGTCCGGATCACACGAGCAAGCACACGTTGTTCGCGTTGCTCGATGCCGGGGCCGTCGGCATCACGTTGACTGAGTCGTACGCGATGCTTCCGGCCGCGTCGGTGAGCGGCCTCTACTTCAGCCATCCGGAGGCAAAGTACTTCAGCGTGGGCCGCATCGGCAGAGATCAGCTCGAAGACTACGCGGCGCGAAAGGGCATGCCCGTTGACGAGGCGGCCAGGTGGCTCGCGCCCAATCTCCCGTGAAGTTGGACATATATACTGATCGGGCTTCCCGAGTAGGCGAATCGATGGCAAGGACGTCTCGATGAACCGGTTCGCGGCCTTCGTCTTCGGCGCCACCTGCGCGCTCGGCGCGGCCTGTTCGTCCGAGCCGCCGCCACGTCAGTCGGCGGACATCCTGGCCGAAGTGCTCGCCGAGGCCAGCGAGCGCAACACGGCCGGGCCGATCGTCTCGGCTTCGCTCGGCTCATTGCCGGCCACGTTCACCGGCGTCCTGCCGTGTTCGGACTGTCCCGGCGTGCGCCTGCACGTGAACCTCTTTGGGAACCGCGCATTCCTCATTCGTACCACCGAGGTTGGCGCGAGCAGTCGTCCGAGTGACGACATGGGCGTGTGGACGCTCGGGTCGGATCGCCGGACGCTGACCCTCCGGGGCCGGAGGCAGCCCGTCGTGCAGTTCGTGATCAAGGACGACCGCCGCCTGCGCCAACTCGACGCCTCTGGCCGGGAGATCGGCGACGACGACGCGCACGATCTCGTGCGGGCCGATGTCTTCACGCCATTCGAAGCAACCGTGTCGCTGCAGGGGCTCTTCACGCACGTGGCGGGCGCGGCGGCTTTTACCGAATGTCTGACCGGGCAGCAATGGCCGGTGGCCGCCGAGTCGGCCAGCGCCGAGCTCGAGCGCGCCTACCTTGACGCGCAGCCGGCTCCAGATGCGGAACTGCTCGTCGACGTCGAAGGCCGGCTGATGATGCGGCCGCCAACCGACGGCACCGGTCTTCGCGAGATGATCGTGGTCGATCGGGTCATCGGCGCCTGGCCGAACCGCACGTGCGGCATGCGCCTGGCCGTGGCGTCGCTCCACGACACGTCCTGGAAGCTCACGCACCTTGGCAGGGAAGCCGTCGACACGACCGGCCTGCCGCTCGAGCCATTCCTCGAGCTGCGCGCCGGTCGTGCCGAATTCTCGGCCTCGGACGGGTGCAACCGCGTGGTGGGCCGCTACGAGCAGGACGGCAGCCGGCTGACGTTCGCCATCGGTGCCGTGACCCGAATCGGCTGCCCGGACGGCAGCCGCGTCTCGCGTGTGTTTTCCGACGCACTCGGCGCCACGCGATCCTGGAACATCACCGACGTCCAGCTCGAGCTCGTCGACGAACGCGGCCGCGTCGTCGCGCGCTTCGTCTCGCAGTA
This sequence comes from uncultured Acidobacteriota bacterium, assembly GCA_963752045.1. Classification (GTDB taxonomy): domain Bacteria; phylum Acidobacteriota; class Vicinamibacteria; order Vicinamibacterales; family SCN-69-37; genus DATKDF01. The sequence continues at coordinate 623,446 of CAVVWN010000014.1, forward strand.
ACCGAGCGGTGCCGGCGGCAGCAAACGGCTCTAGACTGACGGCATGACCTGCAACAGTGCCGTCAGGCTCGTCGCCAGCTTCACCCTCACGTTGTTTCTGCTGACTGGAGGGCCAGGCCCCGAGGCCCGGCCGGGGCCGGCCGGCGCCGGCCAGGACGCCCGGCAGTCGGCGCTGGCGTCGATTGACGCGCGATCCGACGACTACGCACGGCTCGCCCGGGAGATCTGGGACCTGGCCGAGGTCGGCTATCAGGAGACGGAAAGCTCGAAGCTGCTCCAGGCCGAACTCTCCGCAGCCGGTTTCGAGGTCGAATCCGGCGTGGCGGGCATGCCGACGGCATTCGTGGCGACGTTCGGCAGCGGCAAACCGGTGATTGGCATCCTGGCGGAGTTCGACGCGCTGCCGGGCATCACGCAGAGCGACGCGCCGGAGCGCACGCCTGTCGATCACAAAGCGGCCGGGCACGCCTGCGGACATCATCTGTTCGGCACCGGGTCGATGGCCGCGGCCATTGCGGTGAAGGCGTGGCTGCAGGCCACCGGTCGGCCGGGGACGATCCGCCTGTACGGCACGCCGGCCGAGGAGGGCGGCGCCGGCAAGGTCTACATGGTGCGCGAGGGCCTCTTCAGCGACGTCGATGTCGTGCTGCACTGGCACGCAGGCGACCGCAACGACGCCAGTCCGGGTTCATCGCTGGCCAACAAGTCGGCGAAGTTCCGTTTCCGCGGCGTCTCGGCGCACGCGGCGGCCGCGCCCGAGCGCGGGCGCTCGGCTCTCGACGGCGTGGAGGCCATGAACCACATGGTCAACCTGATGCGGGAGCACGTGCCGGAGGATACCCGCATTCACTACGTCATCACGAGCGGTGGTTCGGCACCGAACGTGATTCCCGACTTCGCCGAAGTTTTCTACTACGTGCGTCATCCCGACCCCGAAGAGGTGCAGGCGCTCTTCGACCGGGTCGTCAAGGCGTCCGAGGGCGCCGCCATGGGAACCGGCACGACCGTCGAGCACGAAGTGATTCACGGCATCTACGCGCTGCTGCCGAACGACGCGCTGGCGCGCGTGATGGATCGCAACCTGCGCGCCGTTGGCGGCGTGACCTACACGGCCGCTGAACGGGCCTTCGCCGCGAAGGTTCGCGAATCGCTCGCCGCCGACGCGCCGCCGCTCGACATGGCGGCTGCGATCGAGCCATACGGCATCAAGGAGGCGGGGGGTTCGACCGACGTCGCCGACGTGAGCTGGGTGGTCCCTACCACGGGCCTACGCACGGCCACCTGGGTGCCAGGCACGGCCGCGCACTCGTGGCAGGCGATTGCGGCCGGCGGCATGAGCATCGGCACCAAGGGCATGCTCGTCGCCGCGAAGACCCTGACGCTCACCGCCATCGACCTGCTGTCGAATCCGGAGACGTTGTCGGCGGCAGCCGACGAGTACCGGACGCGCGTCGGCCCGGATTTCACCTACGTGCCGCTCGTCGGCAACCGGCCGCCTCCGCTCGACTACCGCGGTGGAGGAGTGCGGTGATGCCGCGATGACTGGCGGTCCCTTCGGGCGTAGAATGCCCGAACATGACTCCCAGAATCATCGGCCCGGTCCTGGCGTTCACCCTTGCGCTCTCGGTGGCGCCGCTCGCCCAGCAGCGTGAGGCGTACGACTACTGGCGCGTCCAGCGCCAGATGATCCAGCGCGGCCAGCAGGCCATCTTCATGTGCAATGGCCTGTTCACCTCGAACCGGACCATCGACCAGGTCTTTGCCCAGGAGCTCGCGTTCCTGCGCGAGCCTGTCGGCACGCCGGCCGGCGGCGACTACGTGGTCGATCGCGCCCGCCGCGCCGTGGCCATCGGGAAAGACGACGGTGTGCCGGTGATGCGGGCGGCGTTCCGCGAGGGAATCGGCTGCGTGATCCTCGCACCGGACCAGACGTTCGATGACATCGCGGGCCTGCCGCAGCTCTCGACGCCTCCGCTGCCTGACGACCCCGCGCGGACGCCGTGGCCCGACGGCGACCTCGTGCCCGACCGGCCACTTCCGGCAAGCGTGGATGCGGCCGCGCTTCAGGCAGCATCGGACTGGACGTTTACCCGCGAGTCGCCGGAGCAGGTCACGCTCAGTCTCGTCATCGTGCATCGAGGACAGATCATCCACGAGCGCTACGCGCCCGGCGTGAACGTAGCCACGCGCACGCGCACCTGGTCCACGGCGAAGAGCATCGCGGCCACGCTCATCGGCATGCTGGTCGACCAGGGCAAGCTCGGCCTCGATGATCCGCTCGGGTTCGAGTGGCTGCCCCGCGGCCGGGGGCAGGTGAGCGACCCGAGGTCGGCGATCACGCTGCGGAACGTCCTCAACATGTCGAGCGGTCTCGAGACCGTGGACAACGGCGGGCTCGAATACGCGACGGGCAGCGGGATGGCCTACTGGGCTGGCGCCAGTTCAGTTGACGGCGCGCGCAACCGCGGCCTGATACGGAAGCCAGGTGCGAGCTGGGACTACGAGAACTACGACACGCTCCTCGCGGTCTACGCGATGAAGCGGGCTATTGGCGACGCGCAGGCGTACCTGGAGTTCCCTCGCACGGCGCTCTTCGACCGCATCGGCATGCGCAACACGCTCGCGAGCACCGATCGGTTCGGCGATTTCATCTTCAGCAGCCAGGTCTACACGAATGCGCGCGACCTGGCCCGGCTCGGCCTGCTGTATCTCGGCGGCGGCGTGTGGAACGGCGAGCGGTTGCTCTCACAGCAGTGGATTGACTTCGTACGCACGCCCGCGCCGGCCACGGCCGACCGCGGCAACCAGTACGGCGGCCACTGGTGGCTCGTGCCCGACACGCGCACCGACGTGCCGAAGGACGCCTACTCGACCGCCGGAAACCGCGGGCAGTACGCCGTCGTCGTGCCGTCGCACGACCTGGTCATCGTCCGCCGCGGCCTCGACTACGGACGGCAGGGCTTCAACCAGTGGGATCTGGTGCGCGAGGTGCTGAAGGCGATTCAGCCCGTCGGACGTTGATCTCTCAGGCCGTTCGCACCAGATGGTGTATGTCGACATATATGCTAGCATCAGCATATATGAAGCGAACGACCATCTACCTGGAGGCCGATCTCGAGCTCCCGCTCAAACGGGAGGCCCGCCGACAGAAGCGCCCGATGGCCGACCTGGTTCGTGACGCGATCCGCCGGTATCTCGGCGAGTCGCCCAGGCCGCGACCGCCAGGCGCCGGCGCGTTCTCATCGGGTGGGAGCCGGACGGCGAGCGACGTGGATGCGGCACTGACCGAGACCGGCTTTGGCGAGACCGACTAGTGTCGGTCCTGCTCGATACCGGCATCCTCTACGCCTACTACGACAGACGCGACGCGTGGCATCGACGCGCGGTGGCGCTCGTCGGCGCGGAGACTGGCGAACTGATTGTCCCTGCGCCCGTCATTCCCGAGGTCGATCATCTGCTCGGCTGGCGACTCGGGTCGAAGGCCCAGCGCGTCTTCTACGGCAGCCTGGCCGATGGCGACTACGTCGTCGCGGATCTCCCGCACGACCGCTACGGCCGTGTTCGAGAACTCGTCGAGCGGTTCGGGGATCTCGACCTGGGCTTTGTCGATGCTGCCATCACCGCGATTGCCGAGCACCTCGGCGTCCGGCGGATCGGCACCACGGATCGGCGCCACTTCGATCCGCTGGCAGCCGCGCTGTCGCTCGAGCTGTTGCCCTGATTCCAGTTGAGCACGTCGCGTGCCCCGACGCCCGCACACGACGAACAGGACCGTGGTGTACCGGACGCTAGGGCCAGGGGACCGTGGAGACGTGGAGCCCGTGGAGGTGCGCCTCCGCCGCGTGTCGTCCACCGGTCGCCGTGGCCCCGTCGGGGCCGACCGGGCGCCGACGAGCCGCCCCGTCCTGCGCCGGCCCCCCCCGGACTCGGCGGCTCATCGGCGCCCGGCCGGCCCCGACGTCAGCGGCCGGAGGCCGCGCGAGCGCCGCTCGCGGCCACGGCGACCAAACGCTGCTGCGGCTTGTGGTCGCCAGAGGCTCTCCATGCACTCCACGTTCTCAACGGTGGCCTTTTCGTAGCAGGATCGTTCAGCCAGTCCGCCGGCTATTCGTACCGCAGCGCCGTCATCGGATCGACACGCGAGGCACGAAACGCCGGTATGTAACCGGCGAGGAGCGCGACGGCGACGAGTCCGGCGGCCGAGAGGCCGAGCGCCGTCGGGTCGTAGCCCTGGATGTCGAACAGGAGCGACTGGGCGGCCGTGCCGATGAGCACCGCGAGGCCAATCCCGACTACGATGCCGATGGCGACGATCCACGCCACCTGGCGCATGACCAGGCCCCGCAGCCGGCCCGGCCCTGCGCCGAGCGCCATCCGCAGGCCGAACTCGCGCGTCCGCTGGCTGACCGTGTAGGCCAGCACACCGTAAAGACCGATCGCCGCCAGCACGGTGGCAAGCATCGCGAAGGCAGAAGACAGGGTGCTCAGCATCCGATCGAGAAACACATTCTCGCGAATCTGTTGCGGCAGCGTCCGCAGGTCTTCAACCGGCAGCGTGGCGTCGATGTGCCGCAGGGTAGTCCGCACCGTGCCGAGGAACGCCTCCGGATCGGTGCGCGTGCGCACGTAGAACGACATCGACGTGGCGCGCGGCTGTTGCCGCCATGGCAGCATGAACACCGGCGGGACTTCCTGCTTGACGTCGGCGTACTTCGAATCCTGCACGAGGCCCACGATCTCGATGTTGAGCTCCCAGTCGTTGCCGCCCGCCGACATGAGTTTGCCAACGGCCTCGCGGCCGAGATTGAACTTTCGCGCAAACGCCTCGTTGACCACCGCGACGCGCGGCGCGCCTTCCGTGTCGCTCCCGGTGAACTCGCGACCGGAGATGAGCGGGATCCCGAGCGTGCTGAGGTAGTCCGGGCCAATCGCGTTGAAGCGGGAATTGTTGTCGACGTCCGGGCCGGTCGCATATCCCTGCACCCGCACGTCGTTGCCCCAGTTGCTGCCCGAGACGAGCGGCACGAGTGACGACGACACGCTGGCCACACCAGGCAGCGCGCCGAGTTCCGCCTCCACCTGATCGAAGAGCGCCTGCACGCGCTCCACCGGGTACCCGTTGCGCTGCGGCGACAGGCGGAACACGACCACGTCGTCGACGTTGCCGAACCCAAGGTCCACGCGGCTCACGTTCACCAGACTCTTGAGGAACAGCCCGGCCGCGCCAAGAAGCGTCATGGCCAGCACGATCTGCGCGGTGGCCAGGATCTTCCGGAACCGCTGCGCCGACCGCGCACCCGACGGTTGGCCCGACTGGCTCTTGAGGATCGACAGCAGGTCCGGACGGCTGGCGTGCAACGCCGGGAACAGGCCGAACAGCACGCCAGTGCCGATGCTGAGCGCCGCGGTGAAGAGCAGGACGGTGCCGTCGATGCTGAACGGCAGGCTTCCCGAGGCCTCGGCCGGCAGCATCGAGAGAATGACTTTCAGCGTGCCGTTGGCGACGACGATGCCCAGGAGGCCGCCAAGGCCAGCCGTCAGGCACGCTTCGGTCAGCAGTTGCGCAACGAGCCTGCCGCGGCTCGCGCCGATCGACAGGCGCACCGCCATCTCGCCCGATCGAGTCGCCGACCGCGCAAGGAGCAGGTTCGCCACGTTCGCGCACGCGATGACGAGCACGCAGACCGTGACCACGAGCAGGAACTGCAGCGGCGTGGACGCCTCGTCGTAGAGCTGGCTCTGGCCGTGCGAGCCGGGCTCGACGAGGATCTCCTTGGCCCGGAACCGTTCCATCGTCGCATCGCTCATGCCCGTCTGGAGCGGCGCCTCGACCTCGTTGATGACAGAGGTGTAGTACGCATTGAGGCCCGTCGATGCCTGATCGATCGACACCCCGGGCTTCAGGCGGCCGAACAGATACACCCAGTAGTTCTGCCGTCGGTCCATCTGCTGCGGTGTGACACCCGATTCGAGCATCGTCCGCATCGTGATTGGCGCGTAGACGTGCGGCCTGGTGCCGACGGTCGTGCCGTCGAATCCTTCCGGCGCCACGCCGACGACGGTCATCGACTGCCCGTTGACGATGATCGTCCGGTTGAGCACCGCGGGGTTCCGATCGAAGTGCGTGGTCCAGAAGAAGTGGCCCAGCACGACGACAGGCGTCTCTCCGTACGACGCGTCGTCGGACGGACCGATCAGGCGTCCGAGCGCCGGGCGCACGCCGAGCGTCGGGAAGTAGCCTCCGGACACGAGCATGCCTTCGCCGGTCATCGTCTGGTCGTCGAACGCCAGGTTGACGCCGAAGGACCGGTGCGCAGCCAGACCGGACAGCACGGTCTGCTCGCGTTCGAGGTCGCGGAACATCGCGTAGCTGAAGACCACGTCGCAGTCGCCGGCCTGGCTGCAGGACTGCGAGCCCGGTTTCGGCCCCGGCGCCGAGAGATTCACCAGCTGTCCGGGATCGGACACGGGGAGGGCCCTCAGCAGGATCGTGTTGAACATCGAGAAGATGGCGGCGTTCGCGCCGATTCCGAGGCCGAGCGAGAGCACCGCGACGACGGTGACGAACGGGGCCCGGAAGAGTGACCGCAGCGCGAGCTTCACATTCGGCATGACGTCCAATAGGACGTGATTGCGCCCGGTTTCGTTGCGGTGGCGGGATTGGCCCGCAGGTGTCGTTAACCCTCTTGAAGGCCGGCACGAGACAGCCGGCCAGGGGAGGGACACGATGCACGCTACCGAAACCAAGCGCGAGCCGGTGCCGATGAACGGCGTCGACACGCCCACGCTGTTTGCCACGATCAATGCCGTTGCCGGTCAGCCCGAGCTGGCCAGGTTCACGTTCCGCGCCAGCCAGACCTGGAAGCAGGGCACGCACAGCCAGGGCCGGTTCGAGAAATTCTTCGGCGCCGGCACCGAACACACCCACGCGAACGACGTGGTCTACGACTTCGATCACCCGGCCGTGCTCGTCGGCAAGGACAACGGCCCGACGCCGGTCGAGATGCTACTCATCTCGCTCGCTGGCTGCATCATGGCTGGTATCGCCAATATCGCCGCCGCGCGGGGCGTGACGCTCTCGTCGGTGACCTCGAAGATCGAAGGCGACATCGATCTGCAGGGCATCCTCGGGATCTCGAAAGACGTCCGGAACGGCTATCAGGGCGTCCGCTTGAGCTTCGACATCAAGGGCGATGCGCCGGCCGAGAAGCTCCGAAAGATCGTCGACCAGGGCGTAGCTCGCTCGGCCGTCTACGACGTGCTGACGAACGGCGTGCCGGTGACGATCGACGTGAGCGCCGGCTAGTGTGCGCGGGCACTGGGCTCTCTGCGCTGGACGCCGAGAGCCCAGGGCCGGGGGCCTGACGGAGAACGAACTCATGAAACGGACGGACGTAGTCATCATCGGCGGCGGGCAGGCGGGACTGGCGATGAGCCGGTGCCTCGTCGATCTCAAGATCGATCACGTCGTGCTCGAGCGGGGCCGGGTCGCCGAACGCTGGCGGTCCGAGCGCTGGGACTCGTTGCGGCTCCTCACGCCCAACTGGCAGAGCCGCCTGCCGGGTTACCGCTACCAGGGCGCCGATCCGGACGGGTTCATGACGATGCCCGACGTCATCGGCTTCCTCGACGGCTACGCGCAGTCGTTCGCCGCGCCCGTGGAAACCGGAACCAGCGTGGCGCACGTGTCGGGTGACGCCGACGGCTACACCGTCGTCACGACGCGCGGTGTGTGGGAAGCGCCCAACGTCGTCCTGGCCACGGGCTTCTCCGACCGGCCGTACGTGCCGCGCCTGGCCTCCCGCCTTTCCGGCGACCTCCACCAAATCACGCCGTCGGCGTATCGGCGGGCCGGCGACCTGCCCCCGGGAGGCGTACTCGTGGTGGGCGCGTCGGCGTCCGGCGTGCAGCTCGCGGAGGAGATTCACGCGTCAGGGCGGCCGGTGACGCTTGCCGTGGGCCGTCACACTCGGCTGCCGCGGCGGTATCGCGGACGCGACATCTTCTGGTGGATGGACCGCATGGGCGTGTTCGACGAGACAATCGGCAGTGTGTTCGACGCCGAAGTGTCGAAACAGCAGCCGTCGCTGCAACTGGTCGGGCGACCCGACCACCGCACCATCGGCTTGCGCGAGCTGGCCGACCAGGGCGTGCGTCTCACGGGCCGGCTGGTGTCGGCGGATGGTCGGCGCGTGGCGTTCGACGACAGCCTGGTGGCAACCGTCGCGGCAGCCGACGTGAAGCTCGCCAGCCTCAGGCGGCGCATCGACGACTTCATCCGGGCGTCAGGCGCAGGCCAGCTGGCCGGCGAACCGGACGTCTTCGAGCCCAGCTGGCCGCTGGCCGTCGATGTGCCGGCCTCGTCGATGGACCTCGGCGCCGAGGGGATTGCCACTGTGATGTGGGCCACCGGCTTCACCCGGTCGTATCCCTGGCTCAAGGTGCCTGTGCTCGACGCGCGCGGCGACATCGCGCACGCCGGCGGCGTGACGGCGTCGGATGGACTCTACGCCCTCGGGCTGCACTTCCAGCGCCGACGCAAGTCGGCGTTCATCGACGGCGTCGGGGATGACGCGAGGTACCTGGCTGGGCTCGTCGCCCAGCGGCTCAGATGTCGCAGGACGGCGGCAGCGTAGGCTGTCAATACCACTGGAGGCCGGGTCGTGAGACCCGGTAAGCGATAATGCACGACGCCATCGACATCAAACCCTGTTACGACGCCATCGTGATTGGCGCGCGCGCGGCCGGGGCTTCCACGGCGATGCTGCTCTCGCGCCGGGGCCTCCGCGTGCTGCTCGTGGACCGCGCCAAGCGGGGCAGTGACACGCTCTCGACCCACGCATTGCTGCGCGGCGGCGTGCTGCAGCTCAGCCGGTGGGGACTGCTCGATGCGGTGCGCCAGGCCGGCACGCCGGCCGTGCGCACGGTGTCGTTCCACTACGGCGACGACGTCGTGCCGGTGCCGATCAAGCCGCGCGACGGCGTCGATGCGATGTACGCGCCGCGTCGCACGGTGCTCGACGCGATCCTCGCGGACGCGGCCGAGGCGGCCGGTGCCGATGTGGCGTTCGGGCCGCGAATGCTCGACGTGATTCGGAGCCGGACCGGCCGCATTTCCGGCGTCGTGCTCGAGGACCGCCACGGCCGCGTCATGCTCACGCGCGCAGGCATCGTCATCGGCGCCGACGGTCTCAACTCGTCGGTGGCGCGACTGGTGTCGGCCGAGACCTATCGCATGGGTCATCACGCAGCGGCGACGGTGTACGGCTACTGGGAGGATCTGGACGTCGAACCGAACCAGTACCACTGGCACTTCGGCCCCGGGGTGGCGGCCGGCGTGATTCCCACCAATGACGGCGCCTGGTGCGTGTTCGCCAGCATGCCGGCGGAACGGTTCGAAATGGAGACTCGGCGCGACATCGCCTCCGGCTACCTGCAGGTGATTCGCGAGAACTCAGTCCAACTGGCGTCCGCACTCGACAAGGCGAGGCCCGTCAGCGTGCTGCGCGGCTTCAAGGGCGAGGTCGGCCGGTATCGTCAGAGCTGGGGCCCCGGCTGGGCGCTCGTGGGCGACGCCGGCTACTTCAAGGACCCGATCACGGCGCACGGCATCACCGACGCGCTCCGCGACGCAGAGCTGCTGTCTGCGGCGGTGACAAACGGGTCAGACGACGCGCTCTCCGACTACCAGGTCACCCGCGACGCGCTCTCGCGCCAGGTCTTCGAAGTGTCGGACGAGATCGCCGGCTATCGGTGGACGCTCGACACGATTCGCGAGCTCCACAACAACCTCAACCGTGGCATGAAAGCCGAGGTCGAACACCTGCTCGGCCTCGACAGTGGTGTCGCCCTCGCGGCGCCCCGAAGGGAGTCTGCATGACGACGGCACAGCCAGGCGCGACCGGCACGAAGATCGCAGTGGGCCAGTCGGCACGCCGCTCCCTCACCCTCACGTCAGAGCACGTGCGCCTCTACACGGAAATCACGGGCGACCGGAATCCGCTGCACTACGACGAGGCGTTCACGGCCGGCACGCGGTTCGGCAGGCTGCTCGTGCAGGGCGGGCTCACGACTGGCCTCCTGCACGCGCTCGTGGCCATGGACCTGCCCGGGCCGGGGTCGGTCTTCATGAGCCAGAACTGGAAGTTCACCGGGCCCGTGTACATCGGCGACACGATCACCGCCGAGGTCACGGTGCTCAAGGTGCACGAGACGAAGCCCGTCACGAACCTCGGTGTCACGATCACCCGGCAGACGGGCGAGACCGTGCTCGAGGGCGAGGCCTGGTGCTATACGGCGCGGCCGGGCAACCCATGACGTGATCGTCGACCATGCCGACGGCCTGCATGAAGGCGTAGCAGATCGTCGAGCCGACGAACCGGAATCCCCGGCGCTTCAGGTCACGGCTCATCGCGTCCGACTCGGGCGTGCGCGTCGGCACGTCCTTCATCGAACGCGGCCGGTTGACGCGCGGCCTCCCGCCCACGAACTGCCAGATGTACGCATCGAACGAGCCGAACTCAGCGCGGACCGCCAGAAAGGCCCTGGCGTTCGAGATCGTCGACGTGATCTTGAGCCGGTTTCGGACGATGCCGGCGTCGTTCATGAGCGACCGGACCTTGCGGGCGTCGTAGCGCGCGATCTTCCGGGCGTCGAAACGATCGAAGGCCTTCCTGTAGGCGGGCCGTTTGCGGAGGATCGTGATCCAGCTCAAGCCCGCCTGCGCGCCCTCGAGGATGAGCATCTCGAAGAGCCGGCGGTCGTCATGGACCGGCCGGCCCCACTCTTCGTCGTGATAGCGAACGTAGAGCGGATCCAACCCTGGCCACGGGCATCGTCCGGACATGATTCAGATTCCAGTTGAGCACGTCGCGTGCCGCGACGCCCGCACCCGACGAACATGCCTGTGGCAGTACCGGACGGCAAGGCCGGGGGACCATGGAGACGTGGAGCCCGTGGAGGTGCGCCTCCGCCGCGTGTGGTCCACCGGTCGCCGTGGCCCCGACGCTCGCGGCCGGAGGCCGCGCGAGCACCGCTCGCGGCCACGGCGACCAAGCGCTGCTGCGGCTTGTGGTCGCCGGAGGCTCTCCATGCACTCCACGTTCTCAACGGTGGCCTTTTCGTAGCAGATTCCAGATTCACCGACCCAGCGCGTTCTCTCGTATCGCTCTGAACTCGCTGCCGGGTTTCCACTGCGGATACGTGTCGGCGTTGGCGACGCGGACGCCCACGGCCAGAAGCAACTTGGCGTCGGCGGCGAGGCCTGACAGAATCCCAGTCGTCCTTCACCTCGTCGGAGGGCGCGTGGTAGTCGTGGGTCGTGTAGTAGTCGCGCTTCTCCTGGCCGTAGCCTTCCGGCTTCCCGACGAACTCCAGGCCGTCGTCCTTGTTGAGCGCCGGCACGCCGACCTTGGCGAAGTTGAAGTGGTCCGAGCGATAGTAGAAGCCCTTCTCCGGTTCGGCATCCGGCACGAGCACGCGCCCTGCTTCGGCAGCAGCCGCGGCAAGGTAATCGTCGAGGTCCGACATGCCGAGGCCGATGACGACCATGTCTTTCGTCTCTCCCCACATGTTCATGCCGTCGAGGTTGATGTTCGCCAGCGTCTTCTCGAGCGGGTAGAGCGGGAACTGCGCGTAGTACTGCGAGCCGAGCAGGCCCTGCTCCTCGGCGGTCACGGCCAGGAACACCATCGTCCGCTTCGGTCGCTCGGGCAGCCTCGTCACGGCCCGGGCCATTTCGATGAGCGTGGCCGTGCCGCTCGCATTGTCCATCGCACCGTTGTAGATCGTGTCGCCGTCGACGGCCGCGCCCACGCCCAGGTGATCCCAATGCGCGCCGTAGACGACGTACTCGTCCTTGAGAACCGGGTCGGTGCCCGTGATCTTCGCGATGACGTTCTGCGAATCGACCGTGCGCATCGCCTGGCCGATCGTGATTGAGGCGGTGGCGCCGAGCGCCACGGGCTGGAACTCACGCGTGGCGGCCTGCGCCTTGAGGGCTTCGAAGTCCTGGCCGGCCATCTTCAGCAGTTCCGTGGCCGCGCCGAGCGATATCCAGCCCTCGATGGCGGCCCGGCCCATGTTCTTGTCGGGTGTCACCAGGTCGAAGCGCTCACGGCCCATGCCCTGGACCACGGAGAACGGGTAGCCGGCCGGGCCTTCCTCGTGAATCACCAGCACGCCGGCGGCCCCGAGTTCGGCCGCCTTCTCGTACTTGTACGTCCAGCGGCCGTAGTAGGTCATCGCCTTGCCGCCGAAGACATCGGGGTCGATGCCGTCTGGCGCGCCGGCGCTGGCCACGGGCGGATCGTTGACGAGCACGAGCAGCGTCTTGCCCGCGACGTCCATGCCCTTCAGGTCGTCCCACTGGTACTCGGGCGCCTGGACGCCATAGCCGACGAACACGAGTTCCGAATTCTCGATGGCTGCCGTGTCGGCGACGTGCTTGCTGAAGACGACGACATCGGTGCCCACGTTGAAGTCGTGCGACTGTCCGCCGTGTCGCACGACGAACGGCGTCCGGGCCGATGGCGTGAGGCCCACGAGCGGCACCTTCTGCACCCAGGTGCCGTCGGGATTGCCAGGCTCCGCGCCGATGGCGGTGAACTGATCGATGAGGTACTGCACCGTCAGATCCTCACCAGGAGTGCCGGGGCCGCGGCCCTCATACTCGTCGGAGGCGAGCGTCTTGATGTGCCCGAGCACCGCCGCCGTGTCGATGTCGGGCAGCTCGGCGACAGGAATCTGCGCCGCGGGTCCGCGCGAGCAGGCGGCGGCAAGGAACAGAACGGGAAGGAGTGCGCGTCGAGTCATCCCGTGATTATAGGCGGCGCCGACGCGAATCGACCTTCAGCGCGCGGGAGCGTGGCTGGGGCGGCCGTCGCCGTAGGCATTCGTCGGCACCCCGTCGAATTCGCCGTATGATCCGCGCATGGTGGGACGCATCCGGGGCCTTCTCGTCATCGTGGCCATCTGGGCGGCCGGGTGGCAGGCCGGCTTCCAGAACACCTTCTCGATCGACCAGATGCGCGGCAAGCAGGCGGTCGTCGAAACCGACATGGGGACGTTCGTGCTGGAACTGCTGCCCGACGTCGCGCCCAACCACGTCGGGCACTTCATGAAGCTCGCGACCGAAGGGGCCTACGACGGGACGACCTTTCATCGGGTGATCAAGTACGGCCTGATCCAGGGGGGCGATCCGCTGTCGAAGGACCCGGCGAAGGCCGCCCTGTACGGCACGGGCGGCCTGAAGGTGCTGGCGCCGGAGTTCAGCACGGAGTCGTTCACGGCCGGCGCGGTCGGTGGCGTGCTCGTGCCGGGTGATCCGGCGAGCGCGGGCGCGCAGTTCTTCATCTGCGCCACCGACCAGGCCGCGCTCGACGGGCAGTACACGCTGTTCGCCCGTGTCGTCGAGGGCCTCGAAGTCGTGCAGGCGATCTCGGCGGTCGATGCCGACGCGAACAACACGCCAACGTCACGCGTCACGATCCGGTCGGTCACGATTCGCGAGACGCCACCAGTGCCGTTCGTCAACGACACGCCGGCCGAGCTTTCTGCCCACATGGTCGTCGTCGAGACGACGATGGGCGCCTTCGAGCTCGAGATGCGGGCCGACGTCGCGCCCGAGACGGTGCGCCAGTTCCTGCGGCTCACCAGCGCCGGTGTGTACGACGGCGTGGCCGTGCACCGCGTGGCCCCGGGATTCGTCATCCAGACCGGCGCGCTCGCCTTTCGCGCAAAGCCCCTGACCGTGACGCAACAGGCCCTCGTCACGAACCTCACGCCGGAGTTCAGCGACACGCCGAACGCACCCGGCGTCGTGTCGATGGCCCGCGGCGAGGATCCGGGGAGCGGCTCGACATCGTTCTTCATCTGCATCGGCGAGTGTCGCGCGCTCGACGGCCAGTACACCGTGTTCGCGCGCGTGGCGTCCGGGATGGACGTCGTGCTGCGGATGGCCGGTGTGGAGCTGGACGGTGAATCACCGCGCACCCCGATCGTCATGACGAAAGTCTCAGTTCGCTGACGAGGGGTGCGACGGCCCGGCGCTCAGCGGTCGAACGGCAGCTTCTCGTCGTCGTCCTGTCCGAGGAAGTTCGACACGCCGGCACCGAGCAGGCGGACGGGGCGCTCGCCGGCTTCGGTCTTGCCGACGAGCGCGAGCGCCCGGCGGGCGATGTCGTCGGCGTCCTGTGTGGCCGCGCGCGTGTCGCTGCGCGTGATGGTCGTGAAGTCGTCGTAGCGCACCTTGATCGTGACCGTGCGCGCCCACACGCCGCGGCCGGCGAGCCAGGCCGCGTTCGCCCTCGCCATCGTCTCGATCTCGTGACGGATTTGCGCGGCGTCGGTCAGGTCCTCCGCGTAGGTGCGTTCCGACGATGACGACTTGGCCGCGCGGTCGGGGGTGACCTTCCGGTCGTCCTGTCCGTGGGCGAGCCTGACGAGCCAGTCGGCCATGCTGCCGACAGCCGCGCGAAGGACCGCCGGGTCAGCCGTGCGCACGTCCACGAGGCGCGTGATGCCGCGCTCGTGGAGGCGGCTCGCCGTGACCGGACCCACGCCCCAGAGCGCGTCGACCGGCAACTGCTGCAGGAACGCCTCCACGCGTTCGGGTGCGATGACCGTCAGGCCGTCGGGCTTGCGCCACGCCGACGCGATCTTCGCGAGGAACTTGTTCGGCGCGACGCCGGCCGACGCGGTCAGTCCCGTTTCGTCGTGGATGAGGGCCTTGATGCGCCTGGCCACGTTCACGCCGAGCGGCTCCTGCCAGCCGTTCTCGGTGACGTCCAGATACGCCTCGTCGAGCGACAGCGGTTCGACAAGCGGCGTCACGGACCGGAAGATGGCGAAGACCTGCTGCGACACCTGACGGTACTTCCGGAAGTCAGGAGGCACGACGACAAGCGCGGGGCAGAGCCGCTGGGCGCGGGCCATCGGGATGGCCGACCGGACGCCGAACGTCCGGGCCTCGTAGCTCGCGGCCGCAACCACGCCGCGCGACGAGGCCGGGCCGCCGACGGCGACCGGCCGACCACGGAGCTCCGGCCGGTCGCGCTGTTCGACGGACGCGTAGAAGGCGTCCATGTCTACGTGAATGATCCGGCGCATCACCGTCGAGACAGTGGAGACCCTGGAGTGTAGATCAACCGTGGAGGGCGTGGAGGTATTGGTCGGATCGACCGTGGAGACATGGAGGGATTGGGGCACGCGGGATGGACGAACCATGTGCCGCTTTGTCCGGCGTCTCGACGCCCTCCAGGTCCTCCATGGTTCATGACCTCCATTGACTCAATGTTCTCCACGGTGCGATGTATCATTGGCGGCATGAATCGCGCCGCCTTTCTCGCCGCTCTCACCGCCGTTTCCCTCATGACCGCGTGTTCGTCGCCGGGACCGGAACCCGAGCCCGGGACACCGCCGCTTGCGCTGCCGGAAGAGGGGCACATCTCCAACGTGCGGCAGCTCACCTTCGGCGGTCAGAACGCCGAGGCCTACTTCTCGTTCGACGGGCAATGGCTGAGTTTTCAGAGCACGGGGGAGCACGCCTGCGATCAGATCTTCCGCATGCGGATTGACGGATCCGAGCGCGAGCTTGTGAGCACGGGCAAGGGCCGCACGACCTGCGCCCATTACACGACCGACGGCCAGTCGATCGTCTACGCGTCGACGCACCTCGGCGGCGACGCGTGTCCGCCCGAGCCGGACTTTGCGGCGCTGCGGGCCTACGTGTGGCCGGTCTACGACAGCTACGACATCTTCAAGGTGAATCTGGACGGCTCGGGTCTCGTGCGCCTCACCGATACGCCGGGCTACGACGCAGAAGCCACCGTCGGGCCGGACGGCACGATCGTGTTCACGAGCGTGCGCGACGGCGACATGGACATCTACGCGATGGACAACGACGGCTCGAACGTCCGCCGCCTGACCAACCTCGCAGGACCCGACGGCGGCCCGTTCTTCTCGGCCGACGGATCGAAGATCGTGTTCCGCGGTCGCCATCCGGGCGCCGGCGACGAGCTCGACAAGTACAAGGACTTCCTGGCCAAGGCGCTGTGGGAGCCGACCTCGCTCGAGCTCTTCGTCATGGACAGCGACGGCGGCAACCTCAGGCAGGTGACGAACCTCAACGGCGCGAGCTTCGCCCCGTTCTTCACGCCGGACGCCTCGCGCATCATCTTCTCGACCAACCATCACGATCCGTCCGGCCGCGAGTTCGACCTGTTCATGATCAATACGGACGGCACCGGGCTCGAGCAGATTACGTTCAGCAAGGAGTTCGACGGGTTCCCGATGTTTTCGCCCGACGGTACCAAGCTCGTGTTTGCGTCGAACCGCAACGCGGCGGTGCCGGGCGAGACGAACCTGTTCATCGCGGACTGGAAATAGCACGGGCGCGCACTGAACTTCTGTCCGCCTCTGAACGTCGGAGGAGGTTATGAACCAGACCGTCACGACGATCGATCCAGCCGAGCGTGGACTGGCCGCGCTCACGCATCTGTCCGGACTGGCGGGCTACATCATTCCGCTCGGCGGCGTGCTCGTGCCCATCATCATCTGGGCGGTGAAGAAGGAATCGGCGGTCATCGCGGGCATCGCGAAGCAGGCCATTCTCCTGAACGTCATCGTCTTTCTGCTCGTGGCCGTGACGGCGGTGCTGTGGCTTACGATCATCCTGATTCCGATCGTGATCCTGTTCTGGTGCGCGCTCGGCATCGCCGCGATCGCGCTGCCGATCGTCGGCGCCATCCGCGCGAGCGACGGCACCTACTTCCGCTACCCGTACGTCGGCCTCGGGCCGGGATGAGGGGTGGGTGCGACGGGCTATACTCCAGCCATGCGCAGCCGATCGCTTTTCACTACTGTCCTGATTTCCGCGTTCGTGATTGTCGGGTCGATGTCCGTGTTCGGACACCCGCCCGAGTCCGGCTGGGCGCGGTTCCGGGGGCCCAACGGTTCGGGGGTGTCGGAGGCCGCCGGCGTACCGATTGATTTCGGGAAGGACAAGAGCCTGCTCTGGCGGCTGGCGCTCGCGCCAGGTCACTCCTCGCCGATCGTGTGGCGGGACCGCATCTACCTGACGACCGTCAAGGGCGAGGCGCTCTACACGGTGGCGATTGACCGGGAACGCGGCGAGATCGTCTGGGAGACGCCGGCGCCCGCGCCGGCGCGGCCGCCGGTCGACAAGCGCAACAACCCGGCCTCGCCGAGCCCGGCCGTGGAGGACGGCGCCGTCTACGTCTTCTTCAACGACTTCGGCCTGCTGGCCTACGACGACACGGGTGCCGAGCGCTGGCGTGTGCCGCTCGGCCCGTTCGACAACATCTACGGCATGGGCGCGTCGCCCGTGATCGTCGGCGACCTCGTCATCCTCGCCTGCGACCAGAGCACCGGTTCGTTCCTGCTCGCCGTCGACAAGCGCACCGGCCGCGAGCGCTGGCGGACGGCGCGGCCGGAGGCGAAGAGCGGTCACGCCACGCCAATCCTCTGGACCGATCCGGGCGGACGCGAGCAAATCCTGCTGCCTGGCTCGTTTCTCTTGACAGGCTACGACGCGCGCACCGGCGAGAAGTTGTGGTGGGTGCGCGGGCTGTCGTTCGAGATCAAGTCCACGCCGGTCATCGAGAACGGCGTGCTGTTCATCAACGGATACGGCGCGCCGGAAAACGATCCCGGCAACAAGATCAGCATTCCGCCTCCGGACGAGGTCTGGCCGATGGCCGACGCAGACAAAGACGGCCTCATCTCGAAGGGCGAGTTTCCGAAGTACTCGGCCGGGTTCTGGTTCACGGTGGCCGACCTCGACGCGAGTGGCGGGCTGACGAAAGAGGAATGGGAGTACTACCGCGCCGCGCTCGACTCCGAGAATGGACTGCTCGCAGTCCGCCTGGGCGGATCCGGCGACACGACTGAGCAGGCCGTCCAGTGGCGCTACCACCGGTCGATTCCGCAACTGCCGTCGCCGCTCGTCTACCAGGGCGTGCTCTGGATGGTCAACGACGGCGGCATCGTCACGACGATCAACCCGGCGACAGGCGACCTCATCAAGCAGGGCAGGCTGATGGGCGCGCTCGGCAACTACTACGCCTCGCCGGTCGCCGCCGACGGCCACGTGTTCTTCGTCAGCCAGCGCGGCGCGATCTCGGTGATGCCGCCGACCGGCGATCTCACGCCCATACACGTCCACGACCTCGGCGAAGACGTCTACGCCACCCCCGCGTTCGCCGACGGCCGGATCTACGTCAGGACCGTGGAAGCGCTCTACGCGTTCGGCCAGTGACACCTCTAGGGTCCTGAGGGTCCGACGGTCCGACGGTCCGAAGGTCCGTAGGGTTCGGTCCTGGTGGTGAGCAGCGTCGGAGTGAACAGCCGCCACGATCGGACCGAACCCTCGGACCCTCGGACCCTCGGACCCTCGGACCCTCGGACCCTCGGACCCTCGGACCCTCAGGACCGTCACTAGAATCCCCACGTGGCCAAACGTCGCAAGCCGTCGAAATCCCCGTCCCTGTTCGATACGGCCGATGAGTCCGAGGTCCTGACGCGGCCGGCGGACGCCCGGGACACGGCCGTGCCGCTCCACGAGGCGGCGCAGGCGCGCTACCTGAACTACGCGCTCTCGGTCATCACGTCGCGCGCGCTGCCGGACGTGCGCGACGGCCTCAAGCCCGTCCAGCGCCGCATTCTCTACACGATGTGGCAGCAGAACCTCACGGCCGACGCCAAGCACCGCAAGTGCGCCAAGGTGGTCGGCGACGTGATGGGGAACTATCACCCCCACGGCGACGCCGCGCTCTATGAAACGCTCGTGCGCATGGCGCAGCCGTTCTCGCTGCGGTATCCGCTCGTCGACGGCTCGGGCAACTTCGGCTCGCTCGACGGCGACAGCGCGGCGGCCATGCGGTACACCGAGTGCCGGCTCGCGCGCGTGAGCGACGAGCTCCTGAGCGAGATCGACCAGGACACGGTGACCTTCAGGCCGAACTACGACGGCACGAAGGAAGAGCCCGTGGTGCTGCCGGCGCGAATCCCGAACCTGCTCGTCAACGGCGCCACCGGCATCGCCGTCGGCATGGCCACGAACATTCCGCCGCACAACCTGACGGAAGTGTCGACGGCGCTCGTCAAGATGATCGACGCGGACCTCGAGCTGTCGAGCACGCAGCTCGCCAAGTACATCAAGGGACCGGATTTCCCGACCGGCGGCCAGATCATGAACACGCCGGCCGAGATCAAGGAGATGTACAACACCGGCTCGGGCACGATCCGGATCCGCGCCACCTGGGAAGAGGGCCCGAGCACGCGAAGCGGCAAGACCATCTACATCACGAGCGTGCCGTACACCGTCAACAAGTCCACGCTCGTCGAGCGCATCGCCGACGTGGCGCTCTCACGCAAACTGCCGCACCTCGTGGACGTCAGAGACCTGTCCACCGACGACGTGCGGATTGCGCTCGAGCTCAAGCCGGACGCGAACAAACGGCTGGTGATGGCGTACCTCTACAAGCACACGCCGCTTCAGTCGAACTTCCCGGTGAACCTCACCTGCCTCATTCCCACCGAGAACGCGCTCGTCGGCAAGCCGGAACGGCTGGAGTTGAAGGAGATCCTCTGGCACTTCCTGCACTTCCGGCTCGACGTCGTGCGCGCGCGGCTTGGCCACGAACTCGCGGCCCTCACGCGGCGCATCCACATCCTCGACGGGTTCGCCACCGTCTTCGACGCGCTCGACGAGATCCTGAAGATCGTCCGCAAGTCCGACGGGAAAGCCGACGCGGCCGCGAAGATCATGAAGCAGTTCGATCTCGATGCCGAGCAGACCGACGCGATCCTCGAGCTGAAAATCTACCGGCTCGCAAGGCTCGAGATCCTCGTCATCCAGACCGAGCGCGCCGAGAAGCAGAAGCGGGCCAGGGAAATCGCCGGCCTGCTCAAGCGCGAGGCCGACCTGTGGGCGCTCGTCCGCAGCGAGATCGAAGCCGTGCAGAAGGCCTACGGCGACGCCCGGCGGTGCGTGATTACGGGCGAGGCGCCCGACGAGGAGTACACCGCCGATGACTTCATCATCGAGGAAGACGCCGTCGTCGTCGTCACCCGAGACGGCTGGGTGAAGCGGCAGAAGGAGGTCAAGGACGTGGCGTCGACTCGCGTACGCGAGGGCGACGCGGTGCTGGCCGTCCTGCCAGGCAGCACCCGGGCATCAGTGGTCTTCTTCAGCAACTTCGGCGTTGCGTACTCCATTCGCATTGCCGACGTGCCGGCGTCGACCGGCTACGGTGAGCCCATACAGAGCCTGTTCAAGTTCAGGGACGGCGAGCGGGTGGTAGGCGCGCTCAGCCTCGATCCGCGCGCGGTCGGGACGGTGGCGGCGCCGAAGCCGGACGCCATCCCGCCCGTCCATGCGCTGGCCGTCACGAGCGACGGCTACAGCCTGCGCTTCTCGCTCGAGCCGTTCGTCGAGCCGAGCACGCGCGCCGGCAGGCGCTTCGCGCGAGTGCCCGACAAGGCGGAGGTCGTCGGCTGCGTGCGCGTGACCGGCGACGAGGTGGTCATTGCGGCGACGCGTCAGGCCCGCGCCATGCTCTGCAAGATCGACGAGATCAACTTCCTCAACGGGCCTGGGCGCGGCGTGATTCTCATCAAGCTCCAGAAAGACGACGACCGCCTGCTGGGGTTCATCGCGTCGACGGGCGATCGTGACCTGCTCACCGTGGAAACCACGCGCGGCGCCGAGCAGACGGTGAGCACCACCAAGTACGGCGTGACCGGCCGTGGCGGCAAGGGCCGGGAACTGCTGCAGCGGGGCCAGTTCACCCGCGTGGTGCCGCGGCCGCCAGACGTGCCGGCCGGCGGCGGCTGATTGGTGGCCACCGGGGTGGCGCACATCTCCCCGACCTGTGCCGCTACAGAGAACGCAAACCGCTATAAGATGTCGCGACCGGGAGGTCTCCGTTCATGCGTTGGACAGCTGCTGTCGTTGCCGTGTTCTGCTCGCTCCTCGGGATGAGCGTCGCCGTGTCTGCCCAGGGTCAGCGCGGCCAGCCCAGGCCCACGACCAATCTTCAGGTGCTGCCGAAGGAATGGACCACGGCCGACATCCAGCCGGTGATGCAGCGTGTGGCTGCCTCGCTCGGCGTCCAGTGCACTTACTGTCACGAACGCGACCGCTCGCTCGACACCAAGCCCCAGAAACTCCTTGCGCGCAAGATGCTGCAGATGACGACGGCGATCAACGACGATTTCCTCAAGGACATCGGGGAGCCACCGGCGGAAGGCGAGCGAAAGGTCACCTGCTTCACGTGCCATCGCGGCGCGCTCAAGCCAGCCACGGCGCCGGAGGGCGGGGGGGGCTAGAGGGTCCGAGGGTCCGAGGGTCCGAGGGTCCGAGGGTCCGAGGTCCGAGGGTCCGAGGGTCCGAGGGTCCGAAGGTCCGAAGGTCCGAAGGTCCGAGGGTCCGAAGGCATCCCGCGGGCTTGGATCCGATCTTCGAGGCCGGCATCGCCGAGGCCGTGCGGCTGATCGCGAACCTGACGATCTTCTGACACTTCAGGAGGTCACGCCGGGGCGAAAGCGCCCCTACAATACCCGGCGTCCCAGTGTCCCGGCCGCACCGCTCGGTCCTCGCTGCGCTATTCGCGACCGCCGTGGTCGTGTCAGTGGCGCTCGGAATCTTCGCGTGGCGCCTGGCTCGCTCCGAAGCCGCGCTCGCAGCAGAGCAGCGCATCGGGCAGGCGGACGCGCAGGCTGGCGTCCTGGCCGCCGGATTCCGCCAGCAACTGGCTGAAACCGGCGAAGGGCTGAGTGCATGGCTCGGTCGCCCGGCGGGCCCGCCTCCGCTTCCCGATCGCACGGTTGTCGTCGCCTGGACCGGAGGCCGGTTGAGCGTGACGCCGGCCGGCGCGCTGGCCTTCCTGCCCGAGATGCCGGTGCCCAGGCCGGCAGCGCCGCTCTTTGACGATGCCGAGATCGTCGAATTCGCCGGACGGCCGATGGATGCGGCACGGCTGTATCGGCGGTGGGCCGATGACTCCAACCTCGAGACACGGGCAGGCGCCCTGCTGCGCCTTGGCCGGTCACTGCGATCGGCGCAGCGGTTTCAGGAATCGCTGGAGGCGTTTCGCCGGCTCTCGGACCTGGGTGATGTGGCGCTGGATGTGTCCGGGCTGCCCGCCGGACTCGTCGGCCTTGCCCAGCAGCCGGCGCTCCTGGAGCAGACCGGCGACCAGTCAGCCGCGACGGCAGTACGGAGCGAGATTGTCGACGGCATCCTGAGCGGTCGATGGCCGCTGGACCGGGCCAACGCCGAACTCTTTCTCGACGAGGCCGGCGGCCGTGCCGCCGGCGATGCCTGGCAGCTCGCGGTGGCTGCGGCCGAGATGTGGGTGGATGGCGACGTTCGGCGCGTGCAGCGCGGGCGCCTCTTTCGAACGGCCGGCAATCGCACCGCAGTCGCCACATGGCGTTCGTCGGGAGCGAGTGCCGTGCTGGCCATCGGCTGGGTCGATGAGATTCTGGCGCCCCTGGTCGGCAAGGATGCCGGCTGGCAACTGCTGCGCGGCGAGGTGGTCATGGCCGGGGCCGTGGAGGCGCCCGCATGGGCACCACCGGCCCGCCTGATCGATGACGAGGAAGACATACAGCTGCGAAGCTGGGGCGCGGGACCGCAGGCCACCGCGAACCGCACCCCGCTCATTGTCTGGCTGTCGGTAGCGACGATCGCCTTCCTGTGGGCCGCCACCTATGTCGTGGCCAGGGCCGTGCGACGGGAGGCGGCCGTGGCCCAGCTGCAATCCGACTTCGTCTCGGCGGTCTCGCATGAATTCCGTTCGCCGTTGACGACGATCCGGCAGATGGCGGAAATGCTGCAGTCGGGCCGGGTGACCCAGGAGGGCCGGCGCTTGGAGTACTACGGCGTGCTCGCGGGCGAAGCCGGGCGCCTCCAGCGGCTGGTCGAGACGTTGCTCAACCTCGGGCGCATCGAAGCAGGCGGCGAGCGGTACGACCTGCGTGTGCTCGACGTCGGAGACGTCATCGGCAAGGCCATGGACGATGTCGCGCCTCTGGCGGCGGCCGAACAGCGGGCCATCGAGCCGGCGCCCCCAGGCGCGGTCCTTCGCATCCGCGCGGACGAAGACGCCGTCCGGCTGGCTGTTCGCAACCTGCTGGAGAACGCCATCCGGTATTCGCCGGGACAGCCGGCCGTCTGGGTGCGCTGGCGGAGGGACGGCGATCGGGCGGCGATCGACGTGGTCGATCGCGGACTCGGCATCGATGCGGCCGAGCAGGACGCCATCTTCGACAGGTTCGTCCGCGGGCGCGCGGCGGCGGTGGCCAACACCAAGGGCACGGGCATCGGCCTCGCGATGGTCCGGCACGTGGCCGAAGCCCACGGGGGCTCGGTAGGGCTTCGGAGCGAGCCCGGCGAGACCACGTTCACGCTGTGCCTGCCTCTGGCCCCGCCGGATGCCGTCGTCGAGGTGCCGGCATGAGTGCCAGGGTGCTGGTGGTCGAGGACGAACGCGGCATCGCGATGGCGCTCGAGGACGACCTTCGCCTCGAAGGCTACGAGGTGGAGCTGGTCGGCGACGGGATTGCCGCGGTCGAGCGCGCGACGGCCACCGCGTTCGACGTCATTCTGCTGGACGTCATGCTGCCCGGCAAGGACGGCTTCGAAGTGTGCCGGGCCCTGCGCAAGCGCGGCGTCACCGCGCCGATCCTGATGCTGACCGCGCGGGCGCAGGAGTCGGAGAAGGTGGTGGGCCTCGAGGCCGGGGCCGACGACTACGTCACCAAGCCGTTCGGGCCGCGCGAGCTGCGCGCCAGGATTGCGGCGCAACTCCGCCGCAGCCGCGGCGGGCACGCGCCGGCGGCGGAACAGCTCGCGATCGGTGGGGTCGAGGTGGACTTCGGCCGCGCCGAGATTCGACGGGGGAGCGAGGTCACGCCACTCACGCCGCTCGAGTTCAAACTGCTGCAGACGTTTGCGCGCGCCCGGGGCCGGGTCCTCACGCGTGATCAGCTCATCCAGGATGTCTGGGGACCTGGAACACACATCTCCGACCGGGCGCTCGACAACCACATCGGCAGCCTCAGGCGGAAGATCGAAGCGGACGCCGGCGCGCCCCGCTACCTGCGCAACGTGCGGGGTCTCGGGTACCGGTTCGACGTCTGAAGCTGACGCGGATCTGACGCAGGAGGGAGGACGAACGTGAAAGTGGACGGCTATGGTGGGTGGCAAGGAGCGAAGTCATGAAACGACTGCTGAGCATGCTTGCCATTCTGTGTGTTGCCGCCGCGACGGTGACGATGGCGCAACAGACCCCGGACCTCGAGAGCCTGTTCGCCCGGGCCCAGCGGCAGGAGACAATTGCCGCGGACCTGCCCGGCGCCATCGTCAGCTACACGGAGGTCATCAAAGCCGCGGGGCCCACCAACGCGATCACGCCGCGGGCCATGTTTCGGCTGGCCGAGTGCCATCGCAAGCTCGGCCATGACGAAGCTCTGGGCATCTACACGGCCATCGTGCGCGACTATCCAAACAGTGGCGAACCGTACGACACGGCGCGGGCGCGGCTCGACACGATGAAGGCGGAGATGCCCGTGGCGCCATTCCAGCCGGCGGAGTTCGAGCTGCCCGTGGACGCGTGGGGGGGGAGCTGGGGCATTTCGCCGGATGGCACCTCAGCGGCCTACCTCCGGCGTGGCGGAAGCCAGCAGCAGCCGGACAGCGACCTGGTCATTCATGACCTGGCGTCCAGGACCGACCGCGTCCTGGCCAGCCATATCAAAGGCATTTCGGCGCAAATCAGCTTCTCTCCGGACGGGAGCCGGGTGGCCGCGATGATCGGCAACGCCGGTCCCGCTCAGTCCAAGCCGTACCGCCAGCTGGTCGTGGCAGGTGTCACGGAGACCGCCACTGACCCTGTGACCATCGACGTTCTGTCGACATTCGAGGATGCCGTGCCGGCCTGGTCACCGGATGGACACTGGCTCCCGTATCTCGGACCGTCTGCTGATCCCAATCTCAGCGACGTGCGCGTGCTCGATACACAGACGGGCACCTCGCGCACGTTGGGTGTCGCGGTGTTTGGCCGGCCTGACTTCACATGGTTTCCTGACGGCACGCGGCTGGCGTTCCGGGCCGCCGATGCCCTGGGTGAGACCGGCGACATCCACCTGGTGCGCGTGCCGACCTTCGCGCACGACGTTGTGAGCGCACCGGCGGCCATCACGGGGTCGATGCGCATCAATGGCGCCACGGCCGATGGGCGCCTGGTGCTGCGACGCGTGGATACGACGATGCCGAACGCTCCCCGACGGCCGCTGTCGGCGTCAGTCGGCCTGTTCAATCCCGTTGATGGCGCGTTTGCCGTCACCTGTGAGGGCGCGAACCAGGCGCGTGTTCGGATAGGAGCTGAAGACGGCAGCCGGGACAACTGCCTCGAGGTCACGCGCGACGGAGTGCGGCAACTCTATTGGAGCGCGGCCACCAAGCGGCTGATGATCCGCGACCTGGCTACCGGGAACGAACACCCACTGACCATTGGCGCGGGCGAAGAGCATTTCGGCCTGCTGTCTCCCGATGAGCGGGTGCAGGTCTTCGTGTCGAACCGGGACGGCCAGTGGGGCGTCTACGCCGCCGCCCTCGATCAGGCGCCCGTGGCTCAGCCCGTCAAGCTCACCGACCTCGATAACCTGCCGACCACGATCACCGCCAAGTGGAGCGACAGCGGGCTCGTTCTCGGCACGCAAGGCGGCGCGGCGAACCTGTTCCGCGTCGACATGAATCCCGAGACCGGACGGTCCATCGGGCCCGTCGTACGGCTCACGCAGGATCAGGCCTGGAATCAGACACCGGCCATCTCTCCGGACGGCACCCGCATCGGCTATTGGGTCCGGCAGGGGCAAACCGCCGTGGCGGTCATGAACGCCGACGGATCGAACGAGCGGCTGGTCACGGCGCGACAGTTTGGAACGACCGGCACTCCTGGCTTGCGTGATCCCGGCTATCTCGCCTGGTTGTCAGGCCAGGACATCACGTTCGTCAGTACGCTGCCGGACAGCAACGAGGTGCGTCGTCTGACGGTGAACACGACGACGGGAGCCACGTCGCCGGCCGGGGTGCCGCTGTTCCAGAATCCGGCCTGGAACAACCCGGCCTCCAATTGGGATTTGCTTCAGCCGACCGGGGAATTGATCTACGCGTGGGCCACCGATGCGCTCGGCCCATTCGAGTTCCGCGCACGCTCGATCGCCACCGGCGAAGAGCGGACACTGGTGCGCATTCCGACCCAGGGGTGCCATCTGCAGAACTATGTGGTGGCGCCGGATGGGAAGACCCTTGGCTACCAGCTTGGCGTGTGCACGGATACCACGCAGGTCCGTACGATTGGCGTGGCCGATCTGGCAACCGGCACGATTCGTACCGTGATCTCGCCGGCGACCAACATTGACATCGGCGGCCTCTCGTCTGACGGCCGGTACCTTGCGGTTACCCACGAGGTGGACGACGACTATCGGCCGAAGATCGTGGAGGTCGCCACCGGCGACTCCTGGTCACTCATGCCCGACGCGCAGCAGCCGGCGCTGTGGAATCCCTTGACCAAGTGGGCGCCGGACAACAGTTTTCTAGTCTTCATGCAGGGCGGAGTGACACGCGTGTGGCGGCAGTGGACGAACCTGACGCCCGCGGCGTTGGCCGGACAGAAGTAGAGTCAAGGAGGCCCGGACCTTCAGGTCCGGCTACCGCTCACTGCGAGCCGCGCAACTCGCTCGGCCAGTTCAGCGTCAGGTTCAGTTGTCTCGGTTGAATGGGCTTGCCGACCAGCAGCAGGAACCGGCGTCCGTCGCTGGTGACATCGAAGTCGGCGAACTGCGGCACCGGAGCGCCACCGATGTTGACACCACCCGGGGCGATGGGGCGAGTTCGACGGTGGCGGCCTCGATGATGGAGCCGCTGTCATCCTGGCGCGAATAGAAGATCTCCCGCCCCTGCCAGTTCGGATGGCGGCCGCCCTCCTGGGAAATCTGCACCTGGGAGCCCGGTCCCGGAAACGGCCGGATGTAGATCTCGTTGCGACCGGTTTCGTCGGACTGAAAGGCGACCCACCGGCTGCTGGCGTACGCGTTGGCACTGGGTCGTCCCACGCCAACCGCACCGGAGCTTCACCTGTTTCAAGAGCTTCCTGGCACCGGCGGCACAGTGAGGTGGACGGTCCGACGGTCCGACCGTCCCGGGGGGCCCAAGGGTTTGTCGGCCTTGGCACTGGCGCGCGCAGAGTGAGTCGAATAAGCTGACGTTCGACGCTCTGGTCCTCGGCCCCTCGGCCCCTCGGCCGCGTCGGACCCTCGGACCTTCGGACCCTCGGACCTTCGGACCCTCGGACCTTCGGACCCTCACGATGTCGCTGACACGAAAAACTCTGCTCTGGGCTTCCACCAACGCCTGGCTGCGAGACCGCGCGATGCGGACGGGGTTCGTACGCCGGTCGGTCTCCCGCTTCATGCCCGGCGAACGTGTCGACGACGCGCTAGAGGCGGCGCGCGAGCTGCAGCGAGCGTCGCTCACCACGATCTTCACGCGCCTCGGCGAGAACATCACCGAGATCGGCGAGGCCGACGAGGTGGCATCTCACTACCGGCAGGTGCTCGACCGCATCCGCGAGTCGGGCCTGGACATCCAGATCTCCATCAAGCCCACGCAGCTCGGGTTCGACCAGGATCCCGAGGTGTGCTTCCGGCACTGCCTGGACCTGCTCGAGCGCACGGCGGCCGCCGGGTCCTTCTTCTGGCTCGACATGGAGAGCACGCCGTACGTCGACGGCACCATCGCGCTCTTCAAGCGGCTGCGCGCGCACTCCGACAAGGTCGGCATCGCCATCCAGACGTACCTGTATCGATCGGAGAAGGACATCGAGGACCTCATCCCGCTCGGCCCGGCCATCCGCCTGGTCAAGGGCGCGTACCTGGAGCCGCCGTCGCTCGCGTTCCCGAAGAAAGCCGACGTGGACGAGAACTTTTACCGGCTGTCGGCGCGCCTCCTCGAGGACGACAACACTCAGCCCGGCGCGCTTCTCCACATCGGCACCCACGACATTCCGCTGCAGGAGCGGTTGCTGCGGCTCATCGCCGACCGCCGCGTGTCGCCGGGCCGGTATGAAATCGCGATGCTGTTCGGCATCCAGGCGGCCCGACAGCGCGAGCTCGCGTCGGCCGGCGTGCCCACCCGGTGCCTTGTGAGCTACGGCGAGTACTGGTTCCCCTGGTACATGCGCCGCCTGGCCGAGCGCCCCGCCAACATCGGGTTCGTCGTCCGCAACATGTTCAAGCGCTGACGCGTTTGCGGCAGCCGCTACTTGAAGAGCCGCTTCCACCAGGAGTCGGACGGGTCCGGCGGCGGTGGAGGCGTGCGGACCGGCGGAGGCAGGATCACGGGCTCGTGGAGCGCGGCCGCCGCCGCCTCGTCGAGCAGCAGCACGGCCCGAGCCGCGCGCTCCATCAGCTCGGCGCCCATGCTCTCGGCTGCCTTTCCCCATCGATCAATGAGATGATCGTAGGCGCGGTCGCGGTCGAGCCTGTCATAGAAGGCTGCCGCGTCGAGCCACGCGGCGAGGATGTCGCGCCGGGCGACTTTCGACCCGCCGAGACCGATGTGGCTCTCGAGCTCCTCCTGCAGGGCGCGCCAGGCGGCGGCGGGCGCGACGAGGCTGTCAGGTGAGTCCACCGAGGACTCGAGCTCCGCGAGTGCCGACGCGAACGAGGCCTTGTCGTTGTGATTGAGCGCGCGCCTGACGGGAATCGAGAGACGCTTGTAGCGCTCGATGATGCCCTGGTCCCCCAGATACCCGCCGTCGACCGAAACCGTCCCCGTGTGGCGCTCGAGCTCGGCGAGCGCCTGCCGAACGTGGACGGCATTCCGGCGGAACGATCGGGTCAGCTCGAACACGGCGATGTGGCTCTCTCCTTTCGACGAAGCCGGCCGAGCCGGTGTTCAGGCACCTCCATTATCTCCACGGCGCCTGACCCTGGCGATCTCCACTATCTCCACGCTCTCCACGGTGCCGACCCTGGCGATCTCCACTATCTCCACGCTCTCCACGGTGCCGACCCTGGCGATCTCCATTATCTCCACGCTCTCCACGGTGCCGACCCTGGCGATCTCCATTATCTCCACGCTCTCCATGGTGCCAACCACCATGGTCTCGCCGGACACGAGGTGAACAATGCAGACGCGAACTGAAACCGACAGCATGGGCCAAATTCAGGTGGCGGCCGACCGCTACTGGGGGGCGCAGACCGAACGCTCGCTCCACCACTTCAGCATTGGCCGCGAGCACTTCTCGAGGCCGCTCATTCGCGCGCTTGGCGTGCTCAAGAAGGCCGCCGCGCTCACCAACGGCGACCTGCAGCAGCTGTCGAAGGAGCAGGTCGACCTGATCGTCGCCGCGGCAGATGAAGTCATCGCCGGCACGCTCGACGCCCATTTTCCGCTGTTCGTGTGGCAGACCGGCAGCGGCACGCAGACGAACATGAACGCGAACGAGGTCATCTCGAACCGCGCCATCGAGATGGCCGGCGGCGTGATGGGCAGCAAGAAGCCCATCCACCCGAACGACCACGTCAATCGCGGCCAGTCGTCGAACGACACGTTCCCGACGGCCATGCACATCGCCGCGGCCGAAGAGACCGTCGGCCACCTCAAGCCGGCCGTCGCGGCGCTTCGCGCGACGCTCGCGGCGAAGGCCGCCGAGTTTGCCGACGTCGTGAAAGTCGGCCGCACGCACCTGCAGGACGCAACGCCGCTCACGCTCGGTCAGGAGATCTCCGGCTGGGTCGCCCAGCTCGATATCGCCATGGCGGCCGTGGAGGCGACGCTTCCGGCCGTCTACGAGCTCGCGCTCGGCGGCACGGCCGTCGGCACCGGACTCAACACGCATCCGGAATATGCCGAACGCAGCGCGGCGCACATCGCGACGATCACGAAGCTCCCGTTCCGGACCGCGCCCAACAAGTTCGCGGCCCTCGGCGGCCACGAGGCGCTCGTGGCCCTGCACGGCGGGCTCAAGACGCTGGCCGCCGCGCTCATGAAGATCGCGAACGACGTCCGGTGGCTCGGCTCGGGCCCGCGTTCGGGCCTCGGCGAGATCACGATTCCCGAAAACGAGCCCGGCAGCTCGATCATGCCGGGCAAGGTGAACCCGACGCAGTCCGAAGCGATGACGATGGTGTGCGCGCAGGTGATGGGGAACGACGTGGCGGTCAACATCGGCGGCGCGTCGGGCAACTTCGAGCTCAACGTCTTCAAGCCGCTCATCATCCACAACACGCTCCAGAGTCTGCGACTGCTCGGCGACGCGTGCGCGAACTTCAACCAGTTCTGTGCCGTCGGCATCGAGGCCAACCGGCCGCGCATCAAGGAGAACCTCGATCGCAGCCTGATGCTCGTCACCGCGCTCAATCCGCACATCGGTTACGACAACGCCGCGAAGATCGCCAAGAAGGCGCACAAAGACGGTTCGACACTCAAGGAGGCCGCGCTCGCGCTGGGTCTCGTCACCGCCGATCAGTTCGACCAGTGGGTGGACCCGGCGAAGATGACGCAGCCGGGTGACTAAGCACGGGTGCGCCGGGTGCGTCAGGGTGCGCCGAGGTGCGTCAGGGTGCGGCCATTCGCTCGAAAGGTCACCAGAACGCGTCGTCTTTGCGTTCGCTCACGTTCTGGAGACAGTACTTGGCGATCCGGCGAATCAGATCTTCCGGTAGCGGCGCGTCGTAGGGAATCTGAAGGTAGTTCCTGGTCGTCTTGTGCGTCTTCAGTTCCTTGCGAAATGCCTCCAGCGCCGCCGCCATGGGCGCGAAGTTGACGTGCGCCTTGTGCGCGGAGAACGCGAACAGGAATCGGGGCTCCACGAAGAAGGGGGTGCCCCACTTGATGGTCTCGTCGGCAGCAGGCGCCACCCTCTTGAGGATCGCGTAGAGCCGGCGCAGGTGCGGCTGGCCCTCACGCGGGGCGGACCGTATGTACTCGGCGATCGTCGTCGGATGCTTGCGTGCCGGCTTGCGGGAACGGTTGACGGCGACCGCCCGGCGAACGAGCGCCCTGAAGGCGCGTTCGTCGACGATGTCTCCTTCGTGGATGTCGATCGCGCGGCGGGTGTTCCCGTCGAGACTCGAGTTGAAGAGGCGGGCCGGATCCTCGAGAGAGGCGCCCCTGGCGAAGGTCAGCTTCACGACCTTCTTGTAGGTCTCGCCCGTGCACATGATGCCGTCGTGCGACCACACGGGAGTACCCCATTTCCACTCCTCGACGACGTCCGGGTCTGCCTTTCTGATGAGCGTGCGCATCCTGGCGAGCGTCCTGCCACGCCAGTCGCCGAGTTCGGCGATTCTCCCGGCGATGAGCTCAGATGCCGGCTGGCTCTTGCTGGCGCGTCGCTTCGTCATGTTCACTCTCCCTGAAGTGTCGGACCAACCCGGGCCGCGGCCGGCTTGCGCGCGGCAAACCAGGCGAACGAGCCCCAGAGATCCTGGGTGCAGACGGTTTCGAAACCCGTCGCGCGCAACTCTCGCGCAAAGCCGCCCGCGTCGAACCGGTCGGCCTGTGGGTGTTCGACAAGGCGGCGAGTGAGCGGATGGACGATGAGGCCCCGGAGGACCTCCTCGGCATACAGCCGGCCGTCTGGTTTCAGCACGCGGTGAATCTCTGACACCGCGCGGCGCCAGTCCGGAACATGGTGGATGATGCCGAAATCGAAGACGGCATCGTAGGTCGCGTCCGGCGCGCTGATCGCGGTTGCATCGCCGACCCATAGACGAACACGGGAGCCCCGCGCCGCGAGCCGCGTCCGGGCCAGGGCGACCATGCGCAGGTCGAGGTCGAAGGCATCGACCGAATCGGCACCGAAGACCTCGAGAATCAGCTCGGTGCCGACTCCGCGCCCGCATCCGACTTCAAGTGCGCGCCCGCCACGCATGGAGCCACCCATGCGGAGGAGGCGCCGGGCCTCGACGTGCCGCTGAATCGCAGCGCGGACCGGGTTGTTCATGAGCGCGTACTCGACTCGGTTGAGATGCATGGCGCTTGGTCACCTGCTCATGCGGTCGGATGGCCATCATGCAGCAAGCTGCAAGCCGGTCACCACGGACTCAGGCCACCTGCGCTCTGATCTGCTGGAGATAATCGTTCGGGAAACCCAACCTGCCCGCCAGTATCAGCAGAGCGTTCGCGTACTCGGAGTTGGCTCCCTCGAGCTTGTGCGCCGGCAGGTTGTAGCACACCGCCGGTTCGACCGTGCCATCTGGCAGGACGACCGAAACGGACTCAGGAACGTAGTCCGCCACGCTTTCGGCCGAATACAGCGCTTTCACATGGCCTGCCTGCAGAGACATGAGAACGCCATACGCCCTGTTGCCGTCGTCGGGCACCAGCGTGGCGCGTCTGCCTACGCGCAGACTGTAACCGTTGACGTATCCGACGGTCGCTTTCGATGCGCTGATTCCCCTTGCAGCGAGCAGTGATTCGTCCATGAAGAGACCATAGAAAAACACCGAGACCAGTTCGGACTTCATGTCTTCCATCGCCGCCTCGTATGACGTTGCGCGCCGTCTAGAGACATCGACGCCGGTCGGGTGCAGCGCCTTGTTGGGCGGCCCGTCCGATCGTACGCTCGTTGACATGACGATCAAGGCGCGCGTCCGCGCCTGGCGTCTCGTACTCGACGAACCAACCGACTTGCCTGAGGGCGCTGAAGTCGAGCTGCTGCCGCTGGATCCGGGCGATTGGCTCGACGAAAGCGACCGCGCGGCCTTGCACCAGGCCCTTCGCGACTCTGACATGGATGTCGCGAGAGGCCGTCTGGTGGATGCCGAGGAGATCCTCCGGGAGCTTCGCGCGCGTTGAGGCCGCGCCGAGTTCGAAGAAGCCCTTCGCGTGCTCCGCACTCCTGCCAGGCGCCGGCGCGGCCTATCCGCAGGCCGACATCGCAGGCGTCCGAGGTTTGTATGTCCCGAAGGTCGCCTGCCACCTGTACTACACCTTCGATGAGCGCGAGGTTATCGTCCGTGCTCTTTGGGGCGCTCGTCGCGAGCGTGGTCCTCGATTCGGACCGTAGTCGGTCGTCCGTTGTCGTTGTCGCCCAACGTCCACAACTGAGCCGGGGCGCGCGGGCGCTCTTCAGTCCGCGCCGTCGGGCTCCAGTTGTTGGTTAGGCCTCGGAGCTTTCGAGCCCCAACCAAAGACGAACTGATGCTTCGACCACTCCCAGCTGCTGGGCGTTGAGCGCACCCAGCGACCGAAGCAACTTCGCGTGCGGAATGGTGATCAGATTCTGTGCGTCGAACACGCCGGGCTTCAAGAACCCGACGGAGACCGGAGCCTCGAACTCGGTCCCCCTCGCGCTCGTCGTGTGCGGCACGAGTGTGGCGAGCGCCCGGTCGGTATCGGCGGCTCCAACGCTGATCACCAACGCCGGTCGCACCTTGGCGGCCATCCCGAGATCGACCAGCCATACTTCACCGCGCCGAGGCGCCTTCACTGACCTCGCTCACGCCGATCGAGATCTTGGAAAAGCCGGTCAGCCGCCGCGGTCAAGTCTCGGTCGTCCGGTAGGTCGTGGGGGTCGGACTTCGCCCGGCGCAGCAGTTCCGCCAGGACTTCCTGCCGTTCCCGCTCCGGCAATGCATCAAACCGGTGGACCAGTTCCTTGACTGACGGGGTCATGGCTTCAGGCTACCTCAAACCGTTCCGAAATCAAGAGCACGGCCATTCCGAGGCCTAACGCTGGGCATCAGCCGCAGCGGCGCTCATTCTGACACGCGCCGCTGTCGGCTGCATGCGAGTTAGGCGGCTGGTAACGCACGACGCCCTGACTCCGTTAGGCCAAGGCTTGCGGCGAGGCTGGAGGTCTCCCTGAGCAACCGCGGAGCGCCGCACGTCAGCGCTTTGCCTCCATCATCTGGGAAATTGTGACGAACCTGTACCCTTGCTCTTTCAGCCTGTCGACTATCTTCGGCACCGCGGCCAACGACGGCGCTCCGTTGCTGTACATCACGTGCAGCAAGACGATCGACCCGGGCCGCACACTGGACAGCGTTTCCGCGACTATCCTGTCGGCATTTCTCCCGCCGCCGGAATCCGGCGCCACGTCCCACATGATGGTGTTCCGGTCGTCCCTGCTGAGGACATAGGGAAGAACCAGGAGCTTCTTGCCATTCGGTGGGCGGAAATGAATCGTACCGGAGTAGCCCGCTAGCCGAATCAGAGCGTCAGTTCTCCGGAGTTCCTCCCTCACGAACGCCGGACTCTTGAGCACCATCCTCTGGTGCGAGTAGGTGTGATTCCCGACCTCATGCCCATCTTTGACTAGAGCAACCCCCAGTTCAGGGTGTCTTTCAAGTTCTGCGCCGACAACGAAGAAGGTGGCGTGAACGTTTCGCTCTTTGAGCACGGGCAAAAGCGTCTGAAGGGCTTGTGCCGTGGGCCCATCATCGAAGGTGAGGGCAACGACACGCTCCGTAGTATCGACGCGAGCGTGCAACCTCCCGAATAGCTGGAAGGTCCTCGACTGACTTAGCTGCCAACCTCCGTAGAAAAGCCCGAAAACGCAAAGTACCGACAGGCACCACTTGGCCACACGCATTATTGTCCGCCTAACGACGTGCCGCTCAGCCGCGAGCGGCGAACTCGATAGTCACTCTGCGCCAACCTGCCCACCGCTCGTCGGCTGCAGCGGCCTGTTAGCCCGCCTCTCGAAGCAAACGGGCGCTAACTCAACGTCACAGCCCATGCCTTCAACATTGGCCCAGGATCTCGTCATCGCGGCCTGACCCGCAACGCTCGACTCTCGAGAAGGATCTGTCGACACACTTCGATACACCCGGTGCATATCACTGCGCCGAGATGCGCCGCGGCAACCTGCCGCCCGGTCAACGCGCCGGAACCGGAAATGTCATGAATCCGTTCTTCGCAGAACGTGCAACGGACGTCGGCGTCGGAGTCTTCGACCACCGGCTGCTCCACGCATGGTGAGCAGATCCAGAAATCCCGGCCGCCGGCCCTGACAAGCTCGACGGGCGGCCTCGCATCACAAAAGGAGCACGCCGGGTCCCATTCCTTCACGATGTCTGCCCCACACTGGCGGGCTAACAAATAGGGTTTCATCCGCGCGACCGACCACGCCGACTTGTCAGCCCCGCGCCGCCCCGCGCGGATAAACCCGGTTGGACTGAACCGCGTGGCTGGGTCTCGCGAGCTATGGGGATTGTAAGGCTACGTCGGTGGGACAGCGGCGGATTCTGGACGAGGGCGGCCGCGATGCGGGCCTTCGAGCCGGGAGGACACGCTCGAGGAGCCCCGTGCGACGGCCGATGGGGGGCGCGGCGGCGGGCTGAGACGGGAGGCGTCTCGGCGGCAGGCACACGATGCCCCTGGCGACGCGGCGCGCGTCGCCAGGGACGCGGACCGACTGGACGTCGGCGCTGCTCACGAGGTGTCTCCAGGCGCGGGCGGGAGGACCGGCGCATGGACCCCGGTCACGCGCATGATGCCGGCACCACAGTGGGGACAGCGATGGACATCGTCTGGTACCGAGATCGTGACGGGCGGTAGCTCAGGCGCTGCCGCCGCTGGCCTGGGCGCGGCGAGGGCGACGCGGCACTGGTCGAGTGTGGCGCGACGGCGACGATTCGCGAGCAGCCCAAAGTAGCGGATGCGCACGAAGCCGCGTGGCACGACATGCAGGAGAAACCGACGCAGAAACTCTTCCGCCGACAGCGCCATGACTTTGGGGCGATCGCCGTCGGCGTAATCCCGGTAGCGAAATCGCACCGTGCCGTCGTGGAGCAGGCCTTCGACCAGGCGCGATTGACCTTCGCCGCCGGCACCGCCGATCTCGCGCACGCCGAGACGTTTGCGCGATTCGTCGCCGAGCAGTGGCCGTCAGCCTAATTCCGCTGCAGCCCGGCCTGCCTGATCCGGGTCGTCTCGGGCATCGCCAGCCAACCCTGAACCCTTATTTGTCTGACATCGTCTAAGATATGGCAATGACGGGAACGGCACTGGGCGAATTCGAACAACTGGTACTCCTGTCGCTCGTCCGGCAGGGCGCCGACGCGTACGGCGTCTCGATCTGCGACGACATCACGGCCCGGACGGGCCGCGACGTGTCACTTGGTTCCGTCTACAAGACGCTGGAGCGGCTCGAAGACAAGGGCCTCGTGGCCAGCCGCGTCGGCGAGCCGACAGCCGAGCGCGGCGGCCGGCGCAAGAAACACTACCGGCCGCTCGCCGCCGGCGTGCGCGCGCTCAAACAGTCGATTGGCGCCCTTCGCGGCATGACCGCAGGCCTCGGCCGGGAGCTCGAGCTCTAGATGACACGCCCGCCGCGCGTGGCCGTCTGGCTCATCGAGGCAACGGTCGCCGAGCCCGCTCGCGAGTTCCTGCTGGGCGACCTCGACGAGCAGTTCGGCCGGCTGGCACCGGGCGACGGCCGGAGAGCCAGCCGTTGGTACTGGCGGCAGGCCCTTTCGGCCGCCTGGCACGTCGGCGTGCGAGGCCGGCGCAACCCCCGCAATCCTCACCGGCGTCCTGGAGATTCCCCGATGCGCCAGATGCTGTCCGACGTCCGTTTCGCCCTGCGCCTGCTCGTACGCCAGCCCCTGTACGCCGCCGTCGCCACCGTGTCGCTCACGATCGCGATTGCGGCCAACGGACTGGTTTTCGGCCTGGTCGACAACCTGGTGCTCAATCCGTTCCAGTTCCCGGATGCCGGCCGGCTGGTGTCGGTTGGCTCCACGTTCCCGAGGCTTGACGCCGGCGAGGGGTTCATCGAACAGCACTCGCCGGCCGAGATAGACGATTTCCGTCGCGCATCGACCTTGAGAGACGTGGCGGCATTCGACCTCGGCAACCGCGCCGTGTCGAACGGCTCGGCGGCCGAACGGGTGTTCACGGTGCTCGCCCTCGACGACCCGTTGCCGGCGATGGGTCAGCCGCCCGTCCACGGGCGCGGATTCTCTTCCGAGGAGCTCGCGCCGGGCGGCCCGATGGTCGCCATCATCAGCCATCGGCTGTGGACCGGCATGTTCGGGGCCGACGCCGACATCATCGGCCGCACGATCACGGTCAACAGCCAGTCGCGCACGGTCGTGGGCGTCACCGCTCGGGGTTCGACGCTCATCGGCGCCGACCTCTGGATTCCATGGGCGGCCGTCTCGTCCAACGTGCCGCGCAATCGCCGCCAGTTCACGGTCATCGCACGCCTTGCCCCTGGCGCGACGATCGACGAGGCCAACGGGGAGCTTCAGGCCATCGCGGCGCGCACGACGACCCAGTTTGCCGGCCAGTTTCCCGAGTACGAAGGCTGGCGGCTGCGGGCCGTGCCGTGGACCGAAGCGCTGACCGGTCAGGCCATCGGCCCGGCCCGCATCCTGCTCGGCGCTGGCCTGCTCGTGTTGCTCATTGCCTGCGCCAACCTCACCAGCCTGATGCTGACACGCCTCAACGCCAGGCGCCGCGAGGTGGCGGTTCGCTACGCGCTCGGCGCCGGAGGCTGGCAGGTGATGCGGCTCATGCTCGTCGAGAGCCTGGTCATCGCGGCCCTCTCCACCGGTTTCGGCCTGCTCCTCGCGGCCGCTCTGCTGCCGCGAGTCGCCGCGCTTCTGCCAGCCCAGCTCGCGAATCTCGGCGCTCCGGCGATCGACCTGCGCGTGGTCGTCTACGCTGGGCTCGCGGCGCTCGCCGCGGCGGTCATCACGACAACGGTTCCGATGTGGCAGGCCAGGCGCGCCCAGCCGCAGAGCGCCCTCAAGGAAGGCGTCACGACGACCGGTGGCCGCCAGCGTCTGCGCCAGACGCTCGTCGTCGCCGAGCTCTCGCTTGCCGTTATCCTGCTCGTCGGGGCCGGCCTCCTCCTTCGCAGCTACGCGCGCATCCAGAGCATCGATCCGGGGTTCAAAACCGACCACATGTTGACCATGCGTCTCACGCTGGCATGGGAGCGCTTTGGATCGCCGGGGGCCACCCAGACCTTCTTCAAGGAGTTCGTCGATCGCCTCGAAGCGCTGCCCGAGGTGGAAGCCGCGGCGGCAACGTCGCAGTTCCCGCCCGAGCAGCCCTTCTCGCTGCAGTTCAGGGTCGACGGCACGGCTCCGGCAGGCGACACCCTGCCGACCGCGCTCCTGACCACGGTCACACCGGGTTACTTCGACGTCATGGGCGTTCCTCTTCTCGCCGGACGCACGCTCGACGTCAGCGACCGGGCCGGAAGTCCCGAGGTGGCCGTTGTCAACGAGGCGTTCGCGAACCGTTTTCTCGGCGGCCGGTCTTCCGGCACGATCCTCGTCGGCGGCGATACGTCCGTCGAAATCGTCGGTGTGGTGGCCAACACCCGCAACAACTCGCTTCTGCGTCCGCCGGTGCCGGAGATCTTCGCCAGCATCGACCAGACACCGACGAACAACCAGCTGTTCCTGCTGCTGCGCACCACGACCGATCCGGTGAGCGCGCTGCCGGCCGTGCGCCGCACGCTTGCGGAGATGGACCCCGACCAGCCGCTCTACCTCATCCAGACGATGGAGGAGGCGATGGCCGGGTCGGTGTCGTCGCAGCGCATCGGGCTCACGCTCGTCGGCGCGTTCGCCATCGCCGCGCTCGTCATCGCCTGCGTCGGCGTGTACGGCGTGATCTCGTACTGGGTGGCGACGCGCACGCGCGAGATCGGAATTCGCATGGCGCTCGGCGCGTCGGCCGGCCAGGTCACGGGTCTCGTGGCGCGCGAGACGGTGCGGCTCGTGGCCATCGGCTCGGCGATCGGCATCGCCGGCGGCGTGGCGCTCGCCAGGCTGGCAGAGTCGCAGCTCTACGAGACGTCGGCGGCCGACCCGGTCGCGCTTGCCGGCGTGGCGCTGGTGCTCGCGCTCGTGGGCATCACGGCCGGCTACGTCCCGTCGCGAAGGGCCGCCGGCGTCGACCCCGTCAACGTCCTCAGGGCCGAATAGGGCCTCCGGCCGTCCGGCGAGCCCCCGCCATTTGATAGCATTCGTGGTTTGCGGCCCGCGCGGGCCGCGGCCACCTTATGTCTGCAGACTGGCGGGACTTCCACGGCTTCAACGCGGGCTACGTGCTCGAGCTCTACGAGCGCTACCTGCGCGATCCGTCGTCGATTGACGAAGCCACTCGGCGCGTATTCGAGTCGACCGAGCCTCCGTCCGAACTGCGCAATCCCGAAGCGACCGTCCTCGCCCCGGAGGCCATCGACAGCAGTGACACGGCGAGAGTGGTGCACCTGTCGGTCGGCGTGGCGATGCTGCTGCAGGCCATCCGCCGCTACGGGCATCTGGCCGCCGACATCGACCCGCTCGGCAACCGCACGCTCGGCGACCCGGCCCTGCTGCCGGAGACGTACGGTGTCACCGAGGCCGACCTGCGCGCCATCCCGGCCACCTTCGTCATGGCGCCGGTGGCGCGCGGGGCGTCGACGCTCTGGGAGGTCGTCGAGCGGCTCCGCTCGCTCTACTGCTCGACCACCGGCTACGACTTCGCGCATATCTTCACGCGCGAGGAACGCACGTGGCTCTTCGATGCGGTCGAGTCACAACGCTATCGCGCGCCGAACGACCCCATCGATCCGGTGGCACTGCTCGATCGGCTGACCGAGGTCGAGGCCTTCGAACGCTTCCTTCAGCGTGCCTTCCCCGGCAAGACCCGGTTTTCGATCGAGGGGCTCGACACGCTCGTGCCGGTGCTCGACGCGGTCATCGCCGAGGCGGCCGAGGAGGGCCTGCGCCAGGCGTTCATCGGGATGGCCCATCGCGGCCGGCTCAACGTGATGGCCCACGTGCTCGGCAAGCCCTACGAGCAAATCCTGGCCGAGTTCAAGGACCCGGTGCGCAATCCGCTCGACCTCGAAGGCGTGGAGTGGAGCGGCGACGTGAAGTACCACCTGGGCGCGTCGCGGGCGGTGGCCGGCGGCGAGGAGGTGGACCTGGTTATATCGATGCCGCCCAACCCCAGCCATCTCGAGGCCATCAACCCGGTGCTCGAGGGCATGGCGCGCGCGGCCGGCACCGACAGCAGCCGCCGCGGCCGTCCCACGTTCGACCCGGATGTCGTGCTGCCGATCCTCATTCACGGTGATGCCGCGTTCCCGGGGCAGGGGGTCGTGGCCGAGACGCTCAACCTGCACCAGCTCGCCGGCTACACGACCGGTGGCACGATTCACATCATCGCCAACAACCAGATTGGATTCACCACCGAGCCGCGCGACGCCTACAGCACGCTCTATCCGAGCGGCCTCGCCCGCGGGTTCAAGATTCCGATCATGCACGTCAATGCCGACGACCCCGAGGCCTGCATCGCCGCCGCGCGGCTGGCGTTTGCCTACCGCGAGCAGTTCAAGCGCGACGTGCTCATCGACATCGTCGGTTACCGCCGCTTCGGGCACAACGAGGGCGACGAACCCGGCTTCACCCAGCCGCGCCTCTACCGCCAGATCGCGAGCAAGCCGACCGTGCGGGCCAAGTGGGCGGCTACGCTCGAGGAGCGGCGCCTCATCGAGCCCGGACGTGCCGACGCCATGATGACCGGGCGGCTCGACGCGCTGCAGCGCACGCTCGACGGGCTCGATCCCGACCGCCACTTCGTGGAGCCGACGCCGGAGATTGCCGAGCCAGGCACCGCGGCCAGGACCGAGACGAGCGTGCCGATGGCGACGCTCGAGGCGCTCAACGGCTCACTGCTCGTCGTGCCGGAGGGATTCGTCATCAACCGGAAGCTCGAACGGGCGCGGGGTCGACGGCGTGACGCGTTCGCCGACCCGGACGCGCGGACCGTCGACTGGGCGCACGCCGAGGAACTGGCCTTCGCGTCGGTCCTCGCCGACGGCACGCCAATCCGTCTCACCGGAGAAGACGTCGAGCGTGGCACGTTCAGCCACCGTCACGCGGTGTTCTTCGACGCCGAGCACGGGCAGCGGTTCGCGCCGCTCGAGTCGATAGCCGAAGCGCGCGCCTCGTTTGAAATCCGCAACAGTCCCCTCAGCGAAAACGCCGTGCTCGGATTCGAGTTCGGCTACAACATCCAGGCCGAAACTCACCTGGTGATCTGGGAGGCGCAGTACGGTGACTTCGTCAATGGCGCGCAGGTCGTGCTCGACGAGTTCGTCCTGTCGGCGCGCGCCAAGTGGGGGCCCGAAACCTCGCTCGTCATGCTGCTCCCGCACGGCTACGAAGGCCAGGGCCCCGACCATGCCAGCGCGCGGCCGGAGCGCTTCCTGCAGCTTGCAGCCGACATCAATATGCGCGTGGCCAACTGCACGACGGCCGCGCAGTACTTCCACCTGCTGCGCCGGCAGGCCGCGCTCCTCGTCATCGATCCGCTGCCGCTCGTCGTGCTCACGCCCAAGAGCCTGCTGCGCCACCCGTTGGTGACATCGTCGCCGCGCGACCTGGCGGAAGGGCGCTGGCAGCCGATCATCGACGACGCGGCCGTGAGACCGGAGGCGGTGAGCCGACTGGTGCTCGCCACGGGCAAGATGGCCGTGGACCTGCTTACGAGCGACGAACGGGCCGCCAGCGAGGCCGTTGCCGTCTGCCGCGTGGAACAGATCTTCCCGCTGCCGGTCGACGACATCCGGGACGTGATGGCGAGGTATCCGGGCCTGAAGGAAGTCGTCTGGGTGCAGGAAGAGCCGGAGAACATGGGTGCCTGGGATTTTGCCAAGCCCCTGCTCGAAGAGATGGCCGGATCCGTGCCGGTATCCGTCCTGGCGCGGCCGCGCAGCTCGAGTCCCGCGGAGGGCTCGGCGGCCAGGCACCACCAGACTCAGCGTGAGCTCGTCGCGCTCGCGTTCGACGTGAGCCGGCCGCGCGGCGAGGGCCGGCGGCCGCGGCGAGGTGCGCGAGGCACGTCAAACCGGAAGGGCAGCGGCGCCAAGGCAGGAGTGTCATGAGCGTGCAAATCGTCGTCCCGGAAGTGGGCGAGTCGATCGTCGATGCGCGTGTCGCGCGCTGGTTGAAGAAGGAAGGCGACGTCGTCGCGGCCGGCGAGCCGCTCGTCGAGCTCGAGACCGACAAGATCGACGTCGAAGTCACCGCCCCGAAGGCGGGCGTGCTCGCGCGCATCGCGCACGGAGACGGCGCTGACGTCAAGATCGGGGAAGTGCTTGGCGCTATCGATGAGGTGCAGGGAGGAGGAGCGCCTGAGGTCCTGGGAGAGAAAGCGTTTGAGGTGCAGGGAGGGAAAGCGCCTGAGGTGCAGGGAGGGAAAGCGCCTGAGGTCCAGACAGCGGCGACGCCGTCGGCCCGGCGACTGGCGCGCGAGCAGGATGTGTCGATCGAGTCCGTGCAGCCGAGCGGGCCGCGCGTGACCAGGGCCGACATCGAGCGTGCCATCGGCGACGGTGCCGACCGGGCGCCGGCGGCGCCCGTGGCACCTGCAGCACTCGCGGCGCCGGCGCGTCCGGTGTCTGCTTCGCC
The DNA here is from genome assembly GCA_963752045.1 of uncultured Acidobacteriota bacterium. Lineage (GTDB taxonomy): Bacteria > Acidobacteriota > Vicinamibacteria > Vicinamibacterales > SCN-69-37 > DATKDF01. The sequence continues at coordinate 665,914 of CAVVWN010000014.1, forward strand.
CGCGCCGGCGGCCGCCGCGCCCGCGCGCCCGGCGCCGGTGCCCGGAGAGCGTCGCGAGGAGCGCGTGCGCATGTCGCGCCGGCGATCGACGATCGCGCGGCGCCTCGTCGAAGCCCAGCACACCGCGGCCATGCTCACCACGTTCAACGAAGTGGACATGGGCGCCGTGATGGAGCTTCGGGCCAGGCAGAAAGAGACGTTCAAGACGCGGCACGGCGTGTCGCTCGGGATTGCCTCGTTCTTCGTGAAGGCCACCACGATCGCGCTCGGCGAGTTCCCGCGGCTCAACGCTGAAATCGTCGGCGACGAGATGGTGCTCAAGCGCTACTGCGACATCGGCATCGCGGTTGGCGCCGCCGAAGGCCTGGTGGTGCCCGTGCTGCGCGACGCCGACCGGATGTCGTTCGCCGGCATCGAACAGGGCATTCGCGAGTTCGCGCGCAAGGCGAACGACGGCTCGCTCACGCTCGAAGACCTCCGCGGCGGCACCTTCAGCATCACCAACGGCGGCGTCTACGGATCGCTCCTGAGCACGCCGATTCTCAACCCGCCGCAGGTGGGAATCCTCGGCCTGCACGCCATCAAGGATCGGCCGGCCAACGTGAACGGGGAGATCAGGCTACGGCCGATGATGTACACCGCGCTCACGTACGACCACCGAATCGTCGACGGCGCCGAAGCCGTCCGGTTCCTCGTCCGGATCAAAGACCTCGTCGAAGACCCGGGAGCGTTACTCCTGGAAGGCTAGAACCGAGAGCCAAGCGCCGAGCGCCCAGAGCCAGTGCCTACCGCCGCCCGATACAGCTCTTGAGCCTGACGAACTCGTCGAAGCCTTCGCAGTAGCAGCGGAGGGTCACGCGGTCGCCAATCTTCACGGTCGCGATAATCGTCTCGGCTTCATCGTCGAGCAGGACGGCCCTCACGCCGGGCTGGTCTTCGTACCCGAACAGCAGAAACGCGTGGGGCGGCTCCGATGAGACGGCGGTGATGTTGCCGCTCATCTCGATCACCTTGCCCCAGTACCGGCCGTTGGCGGCCTCCGTGTCGGCCGCGTAGTCCTTCCACAGGACGTCGGCCGAGAGCTTCTCGGCCGGCGCGGCCGCATAAATCCGGCGGTCCTCGTCAGGCAGAGTCTCGGCGCAGCCGGGCGAGAGGAGGGCGCAGAGAAGCACGGCCGTGGGAAGGGACGCCGACGTGTTCACCGGCGCAGGATATCAGCTACGTGGGGCGGACTGGACTTCAGTCCGCCCTACCAACGCCCATAAGGAAAAACGCCCGGCCGGAACATGTCCGGCCGGGCGTCGTGTTGTGTTGCAAATCCCCGAGCGCCTGGCGCCCTGCCCGAGCGCCTAGAGCCCAGCGCCCAGCGCCGCTACCAGGTCACGCGCGAGACGATCTGGATGATGCGCGCGGTCACGGCTCCATTGAGCGCGGTGACTTCGTAGCCGTCCGGGTCGGTGCCGACGCCGGTCACCGGGACGTAGTTCACCCAGTTGAAGGCGTTCAGCATTTCCAGACGGAATTCCGCACGCACCCGTCCCGCGATCGGGATGAGTTTGACGACGCTCAGGTCCACGTTCTTGAACATGGGACCGGCGACGACGATGGACCGCGCGCCGCAGTCACCGTAGGCGTTCGAGATCGTCTCGACGCAGTCCGGGCCGTTGGCCGGGGCGAAGTACTTGCCCTCGGGCGCGCCAAGCGACCCGTAGCCGGTGAGCGACGACGCGTCCACGCTGAACGCCTTGACGGTGTTGTCGATGACGTCCTGTGGAAGCAGCCACACGCGACCATCCGCGTCGATACGCGTCTGATACATGTTCTGCAGGTCGTTCACGTCGAAGCCCACCATCCGGACGTTCCCGAAGTCCACGAGCCGGCCGCTCTGGAAGCGAGCCGTGCCGTGCAGCTGCCAGCCGCCGACCAGGCGATCCATGCCGCTGCCGACGTTGCCGGCGTAGCGGCGGCCCTGACCGAACGGAAGCTCCCACAGCCAGGTGCCCTTGACGCCGTGGGTGACGTCACCCTCGCCGCCGGTGTTGCGCGTTTCTTCGCGAGGCACGCGGAAGGAGAAGCGGCTCGAGCCGTAGCTCTTGCCGTAGGAGTAGCTGGCCTGGAACTGGAAGCCCTGGGCCATGCGGCGGCGGATTTCGAACTGCGCGCCGTTGAAGTTGGTGTAGCCGCCGTGGCCGTCGATCTCCGCGCCGCCAAGCTTGTTGGGATTGGCGACGAGGAAGTTGGCCGGCAGGCCGGCCGCGAGCGCGTTGGCTCGACGGCCGGAGTCGGCGTCGAGGTTGTCGGCGGCGGCGAACGGGTTCGGGTTCATCTGCGCCAGCGGGTTGTAGAACGTGCTGCTGGCGAAGTTGCTGGAGCTGTAGGCCGCCGTGTTGCCGGCGTCGGTCCTGCCGCTGAAGTACGCAAGGTAGGTCGGCAGCGGCGAGGTGCCCGTCCCAGGCCCGAAGTAGCGGAAGTTCGTTCCGCGTCCGGCCGCGATGTTCGCGAGCAGGTTCGCCTGCGCGAGCTGGAACTCCTGGAAGAACCCGTTCTCGTGGATGTTGACCTCGTTGATGTTGTAGGTCGTCCACAGGTCGCGGGCGCGCGTGCCGATGTAGCGGGCCTCGATCGCCATGTTGCGGCTGATCGAGCGCTGCCAGCCGGCCGTCCACGAGTCGGCGTACGGCACCTGGAGGTTCGGATCGAAGATCTGGATGTCCTCGGTGACCACGTCGGTCATCGGGTAGTTCCGGACCAGATCGAACTCAGGCGGCGTGAAGGCGGGATTGGTCTGATCCCGGAAGAGGACCGGCAGCGTGCCGAGGTTGCCGAGGCTCTCGTTCCGGTTCGCGGTGATGATGAGCCCGGGGTTGTCGTCGAGCCGGCCGGTGAAGTCGGACATGCCGGGGCGGTTGTAGCTTCTGGCAAATCCGGCGCGGAACACCGTGTCGCCAGACTCACCGAGGAAGCTCGCGAGCCAGCCGGTTTCGGCCGAAGGCGTCCACGCCACGCCGAGGCTCGGCGCGAAGTTGTTCCGGTCCGTGCCGTAGGCGTTCGTGCCGCTGTTGAGCTGGTAGTACTGCGAATCGGCCTTGCCGGGCAGGTTGCCGGGCTGGAACAGATTGCAGTCGCTCGTCGTGATGTTGCTCACGTCGGTGCACGTCGACGCGTAACCCGAAATGCCCCACACGTCGTCGAGCGAGGTCGTCGAGTAGCTGTCGTTGATGGCGTAGAACGGCTGCTGCAGCTCGTAGCGCAAACCGAGGTTGATCGTCAGGTCCGGGCGGGGACGCCACGCATCCTGAATCCAGAAGCCCCAGTCTGGCAGTCGCCCTTCCTGCAGGCTCTGGCCCAGGTACGCGTACTGGTTGGTGGCCGGATCGATGCGCGCCTCGGCCGTGATGGCCGTCACGCGGCCGACGAGCACCGCGTACAGGTCCTCGGCGTCGCCACGCTGGGTGGTCGAGGCGCCGGGGAAGGTCGTCGAGTTGAACATGGCCTTCGCTGGATCGTTGGTCGACACGTCGAACGTGACGCTGGGCACGTTGGTCTGGTTGCGCAGCCACACGCGACCCATCGTGAGCGATCCGCCGAAGTTGAAGCTGTGCTCGCCCTTCACCCAGTTGACGGTGTTCTCGACGACCCACGTCGAGCCCTCGCGGGAGCTGATGGCCGCACCGCTGCTCGGGTTGCTGATGTTGGCAGTGTTGATGCCGAGCTTGTAGCCGCCTTCATTGGCGACCGGCGAGCTCCACATGCTGGGGTTGACGCCAGGAGCGAAGTAGGTCGGTCCGCCCGTCGCGCCGATGCGGAACTCGTTGACCATGCTGCCCATGAACGTGGACCGCAGGGTGCCCGAGGTGGTGTAGCGGTGCGAGTCCTGCGTGCCCTGAACCGGGAAGCCCGGGAACTGCGGGTCGCGGCCGTTCAGCGTGTCCGGATCGGACAGCAGCCCGTTGTAGTTGATCGAGTAGGTCAGCCGGTGGTTCGCGCTGAAGTTGTAGTCCACCTTGCCGGTCGGGTAGATCGTCTTGCCCTTCTGATCCACGTTCCAGGTGAAACGCTGGAGGCTGGGGTCGGAGAGCGGCTCGATGAGGCCCGTGCTCGACGAGGCCGAGCGGATGTCGGCAAGCAGCGCCGCCACCGTCGGGTCGAACGACGCCGTCTGGCCGTTGGCCGCCGCCAGCGCGAGCAGATCGACCGTGCGCACGCCGGCGCTGGTCGTGTAGCTGAAGAGGCCCATCTGAGCCTCAGGCGTGAGGATCGTGCGGCTGCGGCGGACGGTCTGCGGCTGGCGGAACTCCTCGTAGTTGACGAAGTAGAACGCCTTGCCGCGTCCGTCGTAGACGCCCGGGATGACGATCGGGCCGCCCACGCGGAAACCGGGCTGGTTCTGCAGCAGCTCGGTCTTCGGCAGGCCGTCGCGCTCGGTGAACCAGTCCTTCGAGTTGAGCTCGTCGGCGCGGAAGTACCAGTACCCGCTGCCGCTGAACGTGTTGCCGCCCGAGCGGGTCACGAAGCGGATCTGAATGGCGCCCTGGCCGGCGGCATCGGCGCCCTGTGCGGCCGACGTCACCGTGGCCTCCTCGACCGCGTCGAGCCGTGGGCTCATGCGCGCGAAGAAGCCGTCGGTCGTCTTCAGGTAGTTGTCCTGGATGTTCATGCCGTCGACGGTGATGTTGATCGTGCTCTGCGGAAGCCCGTTGACCGTCGAGTTGCGGTTGCCGCCGGGCGTGTTCACGCCGGGCAGGAACGTCACGAAGTCGAGCGCGTTGCGGCTCACGAGCGGCAGGTTCGACACCTGGTTGATGTCGACCGTGGTCGACACCGAGGTGGCCTGCGTCTGGACGAGCACGCTCTTGCCCTCGACGGTCACCGATTCGGTGACGCCGCCCACTTCGAGTGTGGCACGAACGTCAGCCGGGCCGCCCGCCGTGACCGCGACGTTGCTGACGATCGCCGTCTTGAAGCCGGTGAGCGTGACCGTGACCGTGTAGGTGCCGATGCCGATGGCAGGGATCGTGAACGAGCCGTTGCCGCCCGACACGGTCGTGTAGGTTTCGTTGGTGGCGTTGTTCTTGGCGACCACCGTCGCTCCGGGAACCGCGCCCCCGTCCGAATCGAGGACGACTCCGGTGATCGATGACGTGGCGCCACCCTGGGCGAACGCCATCGGGCTGGCCATGACGAGAATCGCCAGGGCGAGCATGAGTCTAACCAGACCTTGCTTCATGGTGTGTGGTGCTCCTCCGCAGCATGCACCCGGAAAGGAGTGCATGGGACCCGCCGAAACCAAGCCGTCTTTGGCGTCTCGATGATGGCGGTCCAAGCGTCACACTAGGGTGGTGCCGTTCGGCCGTCAATGGTCGGGGGTTGTATATACGGTGCTCGTCATGAGCAATACCGCTACTCTGGAGCGGTGTGCTTGAAATCGCCCGTCTGGCACGGTCTGGATCGGGCGTGCGCCGAGGCTCCGCACGGCTGGGAGGCGCGTTTGTGACCTGTTATGCTGGTGGCACCAGTCTCCTGCGGAGAGCCGCGACAGACCCATGACCAGACTCCGACTGCTCGTCGTCCTGCTTGCCACGCTTGGCGTCGCCTCCTGTACTGATGACCCGACGGTTCCGAGCCCACTTCCCCCTCCCAGCGGGAATCCGGGCGAGACCGGCACCCTCAGCGGCACGGTGGTCGGGTCTCTGAACCCGTCGCCCGTGCAGGGCGCCACGGTCCTGCATGGCACCTCGGCGGCTGTCACCAACGCAGCTGGCGAGTTCACGTTGAACAACGTGGCCACGAGCGGTGCGGTCGGCGTGGTCGTCAACGCGCCCGGCTACGTGTACCGCCGCGTGGTCTACGACATGACGCCGAACCGGGCCGGCGTGAAGATCGACGTGATCCGCGACGCGCCGCCCTTCGAGATCAACTTCTATCGGGCCTGGGTCCGCGACTTCATCGAAAGCACGTCCCTTCAGTCGACGCGGCCCTGGACGGTGGACCCGAGCTTCTACTTCAAGACCCTGCTCGACGACACGGGGACGGCCGTGCCCGACGACGTCATCGATCGGCTCGTGGGCATCTTCGCCAACAGCGTGGCCGAGCTGAGCGGCGGCCGCCGCAAGATCGACAGGGTGGAGCGAGGGACGTCGGCTCGCGAGCCGCTCGACGGCTGGGTCAACGTCACGTTCGCCCAGAACCTCAGCGGCGCGCTCGGCCGTTCGTCGGTCGGCGGCAACAGCGCGACGATAGCCCTCGTCTACGCTCCGCTGCTCCAGTCGACACCGCAGAACAACCCGTACAACTGCGAGCTCTACCTGTACTCGGTTGCCGACCACGAGATCACCCACACGATGGGCTTCTGGCACACCTTCGACGTCGTGGGTGATTCGTTCTCAGGTCCCGGGTGCACCGGCACCGGCAGGCCGGAGCGCACGCGCCTCCACTCGTCCATCATGTACTCACGGCCGTTCGGCAACACCGATCCGGACATCGACCCGGCAAGCTCGGCGCAGCTCGTCGCGCCCGGGTCCGGCCGCCCGCCGGTCGTGGAGTGCTTCCGGCAGTAGGGGGCCGCGGCCAGCCGTGCCGAGCGAGGTCACCGAACTCCTGCACGCTCACGGGCGAGGTCAGGCAGACGCCTTCGGCCGGCTCGTGCCGCTCGTCTACGAAGACCTCCGGCGCGTGGCCAGATCGCAACTGCGACGACTTCGCGTCGGCGACACTCTCGACACGACCGGGCTCGTTCACGAAGCCTACCTGCGACTCGTGGACCAGACGAAGGCCACCTGGCACGACCGGGGCCATTTCCTGGCCGTTTCGGCCGTGGCGATGCGCCAGGTGCTGATCGATCATGCCCGCCAGAAATCGCGCCTGAAGCGCGGCGGCGGCGCCGAACAGGCCACCTTCGACGAAGGCGCCCTCGCAGCCGCGGCCGACGCCGAGCGGCTCATCGAAATCGACATCGCGCTCGGCAAGCTCGCCGACGTCGACCCGCGCCTCGTTCGCGTCGTCGAATGCCGGTACTTCGCCGGGCTCTCCGAACACGAGACCGCCGAAGCCATGGGCGTGTCACTCCGGACGGCACAGCGCGAATGGCTCAAAGCCAGGGCCTGGCTCCGGGCAGAACTGGGTCGATGAGAAGCAGGTACGACAGGTCGACGACAGGTCGACGACAGGTCGACGACAGGTCGACGACAGGTACGACGGGTACGACGGGTACGACAGGTACGACAGGTACGACGGGTACTCGGAATGCGCTCTTGCTAGCCAGCATTCCTTTAGATACTGGCACCAACCGTTGTTGAGGAAGATGACAAGCCTCAGGTTCCTCGTACCTGTCGTACCCGTCGTACCTGTCGTACCTGTCGTACCTGTCGTCGTACCCTGTCGTACCAGATTCCAATGCCTGACCTGAGCCGCTGGCCCAACGCCGACGACATCCTCGACCGAGCCCTCGAGCGGCCGGCGGCCGAGCGGCGGGCCTTTGTGCGCGAAGCAGCGGCCGGCGATGCGGATCTGCTGGCCGCGCTCGAAGCCGTCCTCTTCGAGGCCGACACCGACGATGGGTTCCTCGTGCCGGGGGGAGCGATTGCCGGCGCCGCGGCCGCCGATCTCGCCGATGCGCAGGCGGCTGACCGAGCTCCTCGCCTCGAGCCCGGGACCGCGTTCGGCGTCTATCTGGTCGAGGGCGCGCTCGGCGCGGGAGGCATGGGCGAGGTCTACCGGGCGCGCGATACGCGCCTTGGCCGCGAAGTCGCGCTGAAGGTGCTGCCGCGCCGATTTGCGGCCGACCCGGTCAAGCACGCGCGCTTCGACCGGGAGGCCAGGCTGCTCGCCTCGCTCAATCACCCGCACATCGCCGCGATCTACGACGTCGAGGAGCACGATGGCGTGGTCGCCCTCGTCCTCGAGCTCGTCGAGGGGCCCACCTTGTCCGACGAGATCGCGCTCGGCCGCGTCGACCTCGACCGGGCGCTCGTCATCAGTGCGGAGATCGCGCAGGCCCTCGCCGCCGCGCACGCCCGCGGCATCGTCCACCGCGACCTGAAGCCGGCGAACATCAAGCTCTCGGCCGGCGGCAGCGTCAAGGTCCTCGACTTCGGCATTGCCAAGGCGCTGTCGTCCGATGCACGCGAGCTCGGTCGCGGATCGGACCTGCCAACCGGATCGATCACGCGGGAGCACGCCGCAGGCGGCGTGCCGGGAACGGCGCCGTACGTCAGCCCGGAGCACGCGCGCGGGCTCGAAACCGACCATCGCTCGGACATCTGGGCGTTCGGCTGCGTCGTCTACGAGCTTCTGACCGGCACCCGCGCGTTCGACGGAGCGACGACGACCGAGATCATCGCCCGCGTGCTCGAGCGCGATCCCGACTTCTCGAAGCTGCCGGCCGATACCCCGCCATCTCTGCGCCGGCTCGTCGAACGTGCTCTTCGCAAGGACCCCGCGCGGCGCCTCGGCTTCATCGGCGACGCGCTCATCGAGATTGAAGATGCGCGGGCGGAGCGTGCGGCTGGACCGGCCGAAGCGCCGGCACCGTCGCGATCGACCCGTTCGGTCGTGTTCGTGGGTGGTCTGGCGCTTGCGCTGGGTCTTGCCGCCGGCGCCGCGATCATGGGATGGCGGTTCGAACCGGCGCCGACCGAACCGGCTTTCCTCGCGGTGCCCGTCGTCGAGACCGACGACCTGGTGGCGGGCGAGGCGCCGGGGCTGGCGATTTCTCCCGACGGGCGTACGGTCGTCTACCGGGCCTGGCGCGACGGTGTGATTCAGCTGATTCGCCGGTCTCTCGTGACTGGTGTCGCCGAGCCCGTGCCGGGCAGTGTGGACAGCTCGGGCCCGTTCTTCTCGCCGGACGGTGAGTGGCTGGGCTTCTCGACCCAGTCGCACATCATGAAGATCGCGTCGGACGGCGGTCAGGCCACCGCCGTGACGGCGTCGGCCGGCGGCGCTCGCGCCAGTTGGGGAGCGGGTGACGCCATCGTGTACTCGGCCGATGCCGGACGAGGCATCTACGTGGTGCCTGCCTCTGGCGGCGAGCCTCGACTGGTTGCGTCGCCCGACGAGTCGGCCGGACACCTGAGCTACCAGTCACCAGACCCGCTGCCCGACGGCCGGCACGCCCTCGTCACGGTCCGCTTCGCCGACAGGCAGCAAGTCGGCGTCGTGGACTTGCAGTCCGGGCAGGTGACGCCGCTGACCGATGGGCGGCAGCCCCGGTACGCGTCGACGGGCCACGTCATCTTCGCCCGTGAGGATGCCCTCTGGTCTGCGCCCTTCGATGCCGACGCGCTGGCCTTTCGCGCCGATCCGGTTCCCGTCGTCGGCGACCTCGAACGCGGCTCGCTCAACGGCACGTCGCACTTCGACGTCTCCGACACCGGCGCGCTCGTGTACATGCCGGGGCGGGTGGCGCTGGATCTGCGAACGCCCGTCTGGATCGGGCCGGACGGCACGGAGACGGCGGTGCCTGTCGAGGCTCGCGCCTACACGCGCGCGACGCTTTCGCCCGACGGCACGCGAATCGCGCTCGCGGAAGCGAATCCCGAGAACCGCGACATCTGGATCTACGACATCGGGCGGGACACGCTCATGCGCCTGACGACCGATCCGGCCACGGACACGGCGCCCATCTGGTCGCCCGACGGTCGACGGATTGCCTTCCGCTCGGAGCGTGACGGCGGCGGTCTCTTCCTGACCGCGGCCGACGGCGCCGGCACCGTCACCAGGCTCACGTCGGCCACCGGCCCGTCAAGGCCGGCGCACACGCCATACGCGTTCACGCCTGACGGCCTGGCGTTGCTCTTCACGGAGCTTCGCAGCTATGCGGACCAGGGCATTGCCGTCGTCAAGCTCGATGAGGCACCGGCGTCCACCGTCCTCCTCGACGGCCCGTACGCCGAGACGCGCCCGGCCCTCTCGCCCGACGGCGCGTGGCTGGCCTACCAGTCGGACGAGACCGGGCGCTACGAGATCTACGTGCGGCCGTATCCCGACGTCAATCGAAGCCGCACGCAGGTGTCGACGCGTGGAGGCACGTCGGCTCGCTGGCGGTCCGACGGACGTGCCGTCATCTTCCACGACGGGAACTCGATGATGATGGCGCCGGTCACTCCGGGCGAGCCGTTCGTCGTCGGCCCGGCGGAGGTCGTGTTCGAAGCGTCCCGGTACAACGACCGGCTCGGCCCCCTGTACGACATCGCGCCTGACGGCGAGCGCTTCCTCTTCCTCCGCGAGGGCGGCCCCGAGGGCGTCGCGGGCCGCCGAGACGATCTCCGCCTGATACAGCGCTGGCCAGGCTTGCTGAAGCAGGGGCTGCACTGAAGCAGTAGGGCGGACTGAACTTCAGTCCGCCCTCCCTAGCGCCTAGCGCCCAGCGCCTGTACTATCCTTACCCCCGTGGCGACCTACACCGCGAAAGACATCACCGTCCTCGAAGGCCTCGAGCCCGTCCGGCGCCGTCCGGGCATGTACATCGGTGGCGTGGGCTCGACCGGCCTGCACCATCTCGTGTGGGAGATTCTCGACAACTCCGTCGACGAAGCGATGAACGGCCATGCCTCGAACATCATGGTCGCGCTTCACAAGGACGCCTCGTCGATGACCGTCCAGGACGACGGGCGGGGCATTCCGGTCGACAAGCATCCGACGACGAAGAAGAGCGCCCTCGAGGTCATCTTCACGACACTCCATGCCGGCGGCAAGTTCGACGGCCAGAACTACAAGACAGCCGGCGGCCTGCATGGCGTCGGCGCATCGGTCGTCAACGCGCTGTCGCGCGAGCTTGTCGCCACGGTCCGCCGCGATGGGGCCACGTGGGAGCAGCGGTACAAGCAGGGCGTGCCCGTGGGAGCGGTCAAGAAGCTGGGGCCGGCGCGCGGGTCGGGCACGACCATCTTCTTCCGGCCGGATCCCACGATCTTCCCGAAGACGCAGTTCGACGCCGCCGTGATCCGCGAGCGGCTCGAAGTGGCCAGCTACCTGAACAAAGGCCTGAAGGTCATCTTCGAGAACGAAGCGGCCGCCGCCGGCGAGCCGGCTCGGGACGTGTTCCAGCACGACGAGGGCATCGCCGACTATCTCAGGAAGATCCTCGAGGAGCGTCGGGCGAAGCCGGTGCACGAGCCGGCGTTCGCGCTCACGCGCGAGCACGACGAAAGCGGGCTGAAGCTCGACTTCGTCATGCAGTGGACCGAGGCGACCGACGAGCACGTCCGCTCGTACGCCAACGGCATTCCGACGGCGTCGGGCGGCACGCACGAGAACGGACTGCGCGCAGGCATCGGCAAAGCCATCCGCAACTACATCGACACCCACAACCTCTCGCCCAAGGGCGTCACGCTCACGGCCGACGACATCCGTGAAGGGGTGGTGGGTGTGCTCAGCATTTTCATGAAGGAGCCGCAGTTTCAGGGCCAGACGAAGGACCGGCTCAACAACCCCGAGGTCACCGCGATCGTCGATTCGATGGTGCGTCCGGCGCTCGAGCACTGGCTCAACCACAGCCGGACGATGGCCGAGGCGATCGTCGCGCGGATCATCCTGGCGGCGAGAGCGCGCGAGGCCAGCCGTGCCGCGCAGGCGGAGGTGACGAGAAAGACGGCGACGTCACAACGGCTCACGCTCCCCGGCAAGCTCAGCGACTGCACGAGCCCCGGCCGCGAGGAAAGCGAGATCTTCGTGGTCGAGGGCGACTCGGCCGGCGGCTCCGCCAAGCAGGGTCGCGACCGCGCGCGGCAGGCCATCCTGCCGCTTCGGGGCAAGGTGATGAACGCCGAGAGCGTGTCGGTCGCGAAGGTGCTCGAGAACAAGGAGCTCTCGGACCTTGTGACCGCGCTCGGCTGCGGCATCGGGAAGAGCTTCGACGTCTCGCGGCTGCGCTACGGCCGGGTCATCATCCTGGCCGACGCCGACTCGGACGGGCATCACATCGCCACCCTGCTCCTGACCTTCATCTATCGCCACCTGCCCGGGCTGATCTCTGCAGGTCGCGTGTACCTGGCGCAGCCGCCGCTCTATCGCATCGACATCGGCAAAGAGACCCATTGGGCGCTCGACGAGGCTCAGAAGGACGACATCCTCAAGCGCGCGTCGGGCAAGGGCAAGGTCGAGATCACCCGGTTCAAGGGGCTCGGCGAGATGATGCCGAAGGTGCTCTGGGAAACCACCCTCAACCCGCGCACGCGTCGTCTTCTGCGCGTCGAGATCGTCGATCAAATCGCGACCGACCGCATCATCAACGAGCTCATGGGCAAGGACCCGTCAGCCCGGTTCCGTTTCATCATGGAACGGGCCGAGGAGGCCGAAGAGCTCGACGTGTGACCCTGGAGCCATGAGCCCTATCCGAGCCACCGGCCTCACCTGTTCGAGCGAACGGGTCGGAAGAGCAGGTCGCGGTAGTCGAAGCTGAAGTCGGCCAGGTCGGAGGTCGGCGCCATCCTCATCGTCTCGATCGCGCCGGTTTCGTCGAGCGCGAACGTCACGAAGGCGTCGGGAATGGTGTGGTCGGCGAACACGGCCCTGAACGTGTCGTACTGCCAGTGTTCGAGATCGGCCACCGCGGCCGGCGTGCGCGTGAGACGCAGCACGAGGCGGCCGCTCGCGATGGAGAGTGTCGCGCGCCCGTACCACGCGTCGGCATACTCACCCGCGTACGACTCGAGCGACAGCGACGGCCGCGAGCTGCGGTTCCTGGCAGCCGCCTGCTTCTGCTCCTCCTCGTTGGCCCGCTTGAGCTGGTCGGTGCGCACCTGCCGGTACGCAGCGACCCAGTCGGTGGGCGGGGCGCCGAGATAGGCGTCGAGGATGTGGTAGCCGATGGCGTTGAAGGCGCCGCCTTCTTCCTGGTTCGTGAGCACGACGATGCCGAGTCGTTCGGACGGAACGAGCATCACGAGCGTCACCATCCCGGTGAGGCCGCCCGTGTGCGACACGATCTTGCGACCGCGGTAGTCGCGCAGGTTCCACCCGAGACCGTAGCCGGCGAAGTTCGGTTTGGTGCTCGCGAGCGGCGGGGCAGGGTCGTTGATCCGGATGGGCGTCGCGACCTGCCACATCTCGTCAGAGATGCGCTCGGAGAAGAGCCGCCTCGTATCGTCGATCTTCCCGCGCGCGAGCTGCACGGCAACCCATTTCGTCATGTCGCGGAGGTTCGACTTGATTCCGGCGGCCGCGGCCCAAGTATCGTCCCGTGTGGCCTGGATGGGCCTCAGCTCGCCTTCGAGGCGCCAGCCGCGCGAGTGCGGTGAGGCCACGTTGGCGTCCGGCGCGAGGCCGACGTTGCTGATGCGGGTGGCGTGCATGCCGAGCGGCGCGAAAATCCGTTCCCGAATCACGTCGTCCCAGTTCCTGCCGGTGACCGCGGCAATCACCTGACCGGCGACCACGAACATCAGGTTGTTGTAGGCATAGCGGCTGCGAAAGCTCGAAGCCGGCGCGATCGACCTCACCGCCGCCACGACCTCCTCGCGCGAGACGGTGGTGTCCGGCCAGAAGAGGAGGTCGCCCGCGCCGAGCCCGAGGCCGCTCCGGTGGCTGAGCGTGTCGCGCACCGTGATCTCGCGTGAGGCGTACGGGTCCTGCATCGCGAAACCGGGCAGGTGCCGGCTCACCGGGTCGTCCCAGGAAAGCTTGCCCTCGTCCACCAGCATGCCCAGGGCGGCGGCCGTGAATGCTTTGGTGTTCGACGCGATGCCGAAGAGCGTCTGGTCGTCGACGAGGGCCGGTTCACCCAGACGCCGGACCCCGTAGCCTTTCGCGTGGACGACCTTGCCGTCCTTCACGATGGCCACCGCGATGCCGGGGACGTCGAAGGCCTTCATCGCGCTGGCGACCCGGTCGTCGAGACCGGCCGGGGGACCCTGGGCAAACGCGCCAGCAGGGATGAGGCACAGGACGAGGAGCGCCGCCAGGCGGCGGCCGAACACGAATCTGTCAGCGCGAGTCATGGGGGCCACAATACCATCGGCCGCGTAAGCCCGCTCTCGTCGTCAGTCCAGCTTGCGTGGCACCGGTCGGGAGACTAACCTGCGCGCATGGGTGTGAACAAGAAGTACTCCGGATATAGCGCGTGGGACTATCTGCCCGCGCCGCGCGAGTTCCGCGATTTCGAGCTGGTCGAGGGGCACTCGCCGTTCGAACCCTACGTCGTGCCGCTCGATGAGGCCGGGGAGGCGCGGGTCGCCGATCTGGCCGAGCGCCTCGTGATGATCTCGCTCCACGAGCACCCGCATCTGTTTCCCGCCGACATGGCCGACATGCAGTTCTACGACAAGAGCGGGCGCATCCATGCCGCCTACGCGGCGCTCGCCGACTCGTGGTGGGACGGCGTGTTCGACAACTTCCAGAATGGCACCAACTTCATCACGTCGAAGAGCGGCTGGAAGTGGGAGGACGTCATCTACGACATGGGCATGCGCCTGTGCGATCTGGCGCACCAGGACTTCCTCATCCGCTGCGAGACGGTCGACGATTTCCACCGCGCGCACCGTGAGGGCCGGATCGCGCTCGTGCCGGCGCAGGAAGGCGCGGCCATGATCGAGAACGAGCTCGATCGCATCGAGATTCTCTACGGCATCGGCCTGCGCGTGCTCGGTATCTGCTACAGCGAGTCGAACGCCCTCGGCACCGGCCTCAAGGAAACGCGCGACGGGGGCCTCACCGCGTTCGGCAGGCGAGCGGTTCGTCGGATGAACGACGTGGGCATGGCCATCGACTGCGCTCATGCGAGCGACCAGACCACGCTCGACACGGTGGCCGAGAGCCGCAAGCCGATCTTCCTCACCCACACCGGCGCGCGGGCGCTCTGGAACATCAGGCGGCTGGCGCCAGACGAGGTGCTCAAAACCGTGGCCGGCAAGGGCGGCGTCATCGGCATCGAGGCGGCGCCGCACACGACCATCACGGCGCGCCATCCACGGCACGATATCGAGTCGTTCATGGAACACTTCGAGTACGTCCGCGACCTGGTGGGTATCGACCACGTCGCGTTCGGCCCGGACACGCTCTACGGGGACCATGTCGGCCTGCACAAGGTGTACTCCGCGGCGCTCTCGATCGACGCCGCCCACGCCGGCGGTGCGTCGAAGGCTCCGGCGGCGACCCACGAGAAGGTGCCGTACGTGCGCGGGATCGAGAACCCGACCGAGGGCAGCAAGAACATCCTGCGCTGGCTGGTCAGGCACGAATACCCGGAGGACGACATCGCCAAGGTGATGGGCGGCAACATCCTGCGCGTGCTGAAGGAGGTCTGGTAGGTGTCGGCCCCGCCGCCGCTGCCGCGCGTCACGCTCACGCTCATGGCCATCTTCCTTGCCGGCGGCAGCCTCGGCCTGCTCGTCGACTGGCCGCCCGGGCCCGGCCATGTGAGCTGGGGCGTGTGGCTGATGTACGGCGGCTACGCGTACGTGATCGCCGCCGCGCTCTTCTACGCGCGGACGGGGAGATAGCGTCGCGTGGAGGTCACGACCCAGTACGCCGTCGTACTCGTCATCTACTTCGCCGGGATGCTCGGTCTGGGCTTCTGGTTCAACCGCCGCCAGCAGACGCGCGCCGACTACTTCCTGGCGCGCGGCAAGCTCGGCCCGGGCACCATCGGCTTCTCGTACTCGGCCACTCAGCTCTCCGGCAGTTCGTACATGGGCGCGGTCGGCACCGAGCGCGTCTACGGCTACAACTTCACGCCCGGAGCGGTCGCCTCGGCAGCGGCGCCCTGGTTCACCTACGTGCTGCTGGGCGACCGGCTGCGCCGCGTCGCCGGCCGGATTCGCTGCAACACGCTCGTGGACGTCCTCGCCGCGCGGTACCCGGGCAAGGCGCCGGCGCGGGTGGCGACGACGGTCATGCTGGTGGCGTTCGCGCCGCTCGTCGCGGCGCAACTGCAGGCGGCTGCCAACGCCTTTGAAGTGCTGCTGGGCATCCCGTACCTCGTCGCCCTCGTGGTCTTCGGCGCCATCGTCATCGCCTACACCGTGGTTGGCGGCATGCATGCCGTCGCCTGGACCGACCTCATCCAGGGCACGATCATGATCGCCGGCTTCGCGATGCTGGCGCCGCTCGCCGTGGGTGCCGCCGGCGGCTTCAGCGAAATGCACCGGCAGTATGCCGAGCTGAGACCCGGGTCGATCGGCTTCACGGGCGCGATGCCGGCGTCATGGGTCGTGTCGACGTTCCTCGTGTGGGGCTTCTTCCAGATCGGCGGCAACCCGGCGGCCGTGACCCGCTTCCTCATTCCGGAAGACGACGCCACGCTGAAGAAGGCGATGGTGTACTCGATCAGCTTCACGAGCTTCATCTTCATCTGCGGCACGCTCATCGCGATTGCCGCCGGCGTGCTGATCCCGGACCTCGAGAGGCCTGACCTCGCGCTGCCAACGCTCGTGAGCTCGCTGCTGCCGCCCATGCTCGGCGGCGTCGTGGTGGCCGCCATCCTCGGCGCCATCATGTCGACGATCGACTCGGTGCTCTTGCTGGCGGGCTCGCTCGTGGTCGAGAACCTGTGGATGCCGGCACGCCGGGGCGAGATTGCCGAGGCCGAGGCCCTGCGCGTGGCGCGCTGGACGACACTCGCGCTGGGCGTGGTGGCCATGGTGGTGGCCATCGATCCGCCCGCGGCGATCTACTGGATCGTGACGATGGCTTTCAGCATCATGGCGTCGGCCTTCACTTTCCCGCTGCTCCTGGGGCTCTGGTGGCCGCGCGCGACAGGCGAGGGCGCGCTCGCCGGCATGCTCGGCGGCGGCGCTATGGCCGTGCTGTGGTACGTCGCGGGCTACCTGGCGCACGGCAGTATCGACACGTTTCTGTTCGGCATCTGGCCGGCGCTCATCGGCCCGGCGGTGTCGCTCGTCGTGACCATCGCCGTGAGTCGCGCCACGCCGCCCCCGTCCGCCGAAGTCCGCGAGCTGTTCTTCGGGCAGGGCGCTCCGGCCGAACAGCATCCGCTCAGCGCGAAATCGCGAGCGTGACTCCGCCGCCGCCCGGAGCGAGGAGCGCGGAGACGTCGAACCGCGTGCCGCCGGCCGAGAAGCCGATCGCGCGCCCGGCGGCGAGGCCGATCGCCGCGCCAAAGACGACGTCGCTCAGGAAATGCCGGTTCTCGCTCAGCCGCGAAGCCGCGATGCAGGTCGCGACGGCGTAGGCCGGGACCCCGGCCTTCCAGCCGTAGTGGTCCCTCAGCACCGTGGCGGGGGTAAAGGCGCTGGCCGTGTGCCCGGACGGAAACGACGACTGGCTCGACAGGTCGGGTCTCGTCCGACGAACGGTGTGCTTGATGGCGTGCGTCACGGTCTGCGTGAGGATCTGCGCGCGAAGCAGATCGCGTCGGCAGCCCGCTCAGCGTGAGGCCGGCACGACCGACACCACGAGCGCGTGGTGGTCGGACATCTCCAGCGGATGGATGGACGCCGACGCGGTTTGCAGGCCCCGCAGGAACACCCAGTCGAGCCGCATGCGCAGCGCGTCGTGCGTGGGCGCGCCGTCGAAGGCCGACTCGAAGCCGAGCGTCTCCAGGTAGCGTTCCAGCCCGCGCCCCTGCCGGTGCATCCAGGGCAGCGGAATCGTATGGAACAGCCAACGATGGTTGTTGGTGTTGAAATCGCCCGCGATGATGGCGGGGTCGTCTGTCGACGCGACGTCATCGACGACCGCCGAGATCTGCGCGAGCCGGTCGTCGAGGTTGATCCGCGTATCGAGATGCATGTTGTACGTGCGCACGCGTCCGCCGGGCGTGTCGAGCGTGGCGGCAAGCCCGATGCGATGCTTGTCGCGGAACGCGAAGTCGAACTGCGTGAGCTCGAGCACGCGCGCATCGCTGATCGGATAGCGGCTGAGCGTCGCCTGGCCGAACCCCCGCGCCTCGTCGAGTCTGAACGCCTCGCGGTAGGTCGAATACAGGCCGAGGCGCGCGGCAAGCTCGGCAGCCACGTCGGGGCTGCCGTCACGCCGCACGACTTCCTGCAGCAGCATGACGTCGGCGCCCGCGGCGCCGGCCTCTTCGAGCTCGGACACGATCCGATCGACGTCTTCGCGAAGCGCGACGTTGAGCGACACGACGGTCAGCGCCGCATCGGTCGGATGCGCCGGGACGTCACGGGCCAGGCCGGCGGCAGACGGCAGCAGCAGGCCGAGGGCGACACAGATAGTGAGTCTCTTCATGGGGTCCACGGCGTTCTCGAAGCGTGACTGTTGCCAGTGTGCCGCGAGAGCGCCCATCCCTGCAAGCGCCTGAGCCGGCGCGTCGCGTGTGCTAGGATGCGCGACACCCCAAGAGCGCTTCCCGGATTCGGGGCTGTGAGGAGTCGACGGCTATGCCGAAGTTCGTGATCGAACGAGACTTACCAGGCGCTGGAAAGCTCTCGCCACTGGAGTTGCAGGGTATTTCGCAGAGGTCGTGCGGCGTACTGCTGAACATGGGGCCGCAGATTCAGTGGGTCCACAGCTACGTCACCGACGACAAGCTCTACTGCGTTTACGTGGCCCAGAACGAGGAACTGGTGCGCGAGCACGCGCGGCAGGGAGGGTTCCCGGCGTCCAAGGTGTCCTGGGTGCGGTCGGTGATCGATCCCACGACGGCCGAGCAGAGCTGACGCCGGCGGCGGGCAGGCCGCCGTCGTCCTTTCCGGATTCGCCCGCCGGCAGATATGATCGCGGGCTCTGGAGGCACGACACGTGGCCAATATCCTGGAGCGTCTTCCCGTCGGCGAAAGAGTCGGCATCGCCTTCTCGGGCGGGCTCGATACGAGCGCGGCGCTCCACTGGATGCGCCAGCGCGGCGCGATTCCCTTCGCCTACACCGCTCACCTCGGGCAGCCCGACGAGGACGACTACGAGTCGATTCCGCGGGCGGCGATCGCCTATGGCGCCGAGAAGGCCCGGCTCATCGAGTGCCGCGACCAGCTCGTGGCCGAAGGCCTCGCCGCGCTCCAATCAGGCGCCTTCCACGTGACGACAGCCGGGCAGACCTACTTCAACACGACGCCCATCGGCCGCGCCGTCACCGGCACCATGCTCGTCTCGGCCATGCGCGAAGACGACGTGAACATCTGGGGCGACGGCAGCACGTACAAGGGCAACGACATCGAGCGGTTCTACCGGTACGGCCTGCTCGTCAACCCGCACCTTCGCATCTACAAGCCGTGGCTCGATCAGGAGTTCATCGAAACACTGGGTGGCCGTGCCGAGATGTCGGAGTACCTGCGGGGCGCAGGCTTCGAGTACAGGATGAGCGCCGACAAGGCGTACTCCACCGACTCGAACATCCTGGGCGCTACGCACGAGGCCAAGGACCTCGAATTCCTCGACAAGGGCATCTCCATCGTCAAGCCGATCATGGGCGTGGCGTCGTGGCGGGAAGACGTCGACGTGAAGGCCGAGACCGTGAGCATCGGGTTCGAGGAGGGGCACCCGGTGTCGCTCGGCGGCCGGACGTTCCCGACCTCGCTCGCGCTCTTCATGGAGGCCAACGCGATCGGCGGCCGGCACGGGCTGGGTGTGTCCGACCAGATCGAAAACCGCATCATCGAGGCCAAGAGCCGCGGCATCTACGAGGCCCCGGGGCTCGCGCTCCTCCACATCGCTTACGAGCGGCTCGTCACGGGCATCCACAACGAAGACACGATCGAGCAGTACCGCACGAACGGCCGCCGGCTCGGACGCCTCCTCTATCAGGGGCGGTGGTTCGACCCGCAGGCGCTCATGCTCCGCGAGACCGCGCAACGGTGGGTGGCACGGGCGATCACCGGTGAGGTGACGATCGAGCTGCGGCGCGGCAACGACTACTCCCTGCTCGACACGACGAGCCCGAACCTCACCTACCACCCGGAACGGCTGACGATGGAGAAAGGGGACACGGTGTATTTCACGCCGCAGGACCGCATCGGGCAGCTCACCATGCGAAACCTCGACATCCTCGACACGCGCGACAAGCTGCGCGTCTACAGGGAATCTGGCCTCATCGGCCAGGGCGAGCGCGACGGGCTGCCCATGCTGCCGGCGGCCGAACCCGGACACGACAAGTAGCGGTTGGTGCCCCCGTGTCGGGAGCCTCATGTTACTCTTCTCCAGTTTCCTGTCACTTCACCACGAGGAGGACCTGCAATGGGCGCGGAAGTATCGTGGATGCTCGAGTTGGATATCACTCTCGGTCAGGAGGAGGGCTTCAAAACGCTCGTGGCCGATCTGGTTGCGTCGGCGAAGACGGAGCCGGGCACGCTGATCTATGAGTGCAGCCAGAGCTCCGACGGCCAGCGCTGCCATATCTACGAGCGCTACGCCGATTCGTCAGCGGCGCTGACGCATATCGGCACGTTCGGCGAGAAGTTCGCGACACGCTTCAGGGAGGTGTTTGCCCCTGTGCACTTCATCGTCTATGGCTCGCCCGACGAGGCCGTTCGCGAGGCCCTCGCCGGATTCGGTCCGGTGTACATGGCGTCCGTCGACGGGTTCGCGAGATAGCGCGTTCGCGGACTGAAGGTCAGCCCGCATGAGCCCGGAACTCGGTGGGCGCGACACCGTGATGCTTTCGAAAGGCCGCCGAGAAATGGCTGCGGCTCGAATAGCCGCACCGCGACGCGACCTCGTCAACTGACAGCATCCCGTCCGAACGAAGCAGATGTGCGCCGTGCTGCATCCTGACGTGGTGGAGCAGTTCCATCGGCGTCTTCCCAAATGCAGCGACGAACCGTTCCGCGAACGCCGATCGGCTCATCGATGCGGCCTCAGCGAGGCTGGCCACAGTATGCCGCGCTGACGGATCCTCCAGCATGCGCTCGACGGCCCGCCCGAGGCGTGGATCATCGAGCGCGTCGAGCCAGGGCAGCGAGCCGCTTGCACCGATCCGCCTGAAGAAATGGACCAGGCACTGGCTCATCAGTGCCTGAGTCATGAGGTCACTGCCGGGTGCCAGGCCGGCCTGCTCTGCCAGAATGCCCTCGAACGCAGCGCCGACGAGTGGCATGCCTGAAAGGTCGGTCGCCAGGATGTCCTTCAGGTGTCCGAACAGATCCAGGACCGGTCCGTACCGCACGCGCACCAATCCGCACGCGACGACCAGGCTCGCGTGCGTGTCCGACCCACCCACCAGATGACAAACGGCCACGTCCTCCGGCGGCAGGCCGATCACACGCTCGTGCGCGATCCGCCCACGCGACTCGAGCGCGTGGCTCATGCCCGGAGGCACGACCACGAACCATGACGGCCCCACCGGCACCGGCTCGCCCCTGGCGCCACTGATGGCCCCTTCACCTGTCAAAACAAAGTGCAGCAGGGGTACGGGCGGCGGCGGCAGGCGGAGGCGCCATCCCTGGCTCACCTGGCAGAGGGCAAATGGGTGCACCTCCACCGACAGATTCGCCAGCAACTTGTCGAGGACCACCGTCGAATTCTACCCCCGGGCCTGCACCGGACGCTCGGGCGCGCCTTCCGGACCCTTTCGCACGGCCGATGCGCCAGGATGGCCCGGTCGACATGCCCGATGACCGGGCATATGAGAAGGAGTCAGGCATGACACTCAAGCGCATCTTCACGCTGTTCGTCGCGCTGGCAATCAGCGCCGTAGCAATTCCGGCCCACGCCCAGTTGCCGAATCCCGGACTCACAATCGACCCCCAGCGAACCGCTCTCGTCGTGACCGATCCGCAAAACGACTTTCTCAGTCCTGACGGCGTGACCTGGAAGCTCGTCGGCGCGAGCGTCACGAAGAACGGCACGGTAGAGCACATCGAACAACTGTTGGCGACGGCCAAACGGTCGGGGCTGCCTGTGTTCGTCTCGCCGCACTATTACTATCCGTCGGATCACCACTGGCAGTTCGGCGGAGCCGTCGAGACGATGATGCACGCCATCAACATGTTCGAGCGTTCGGGCGCGCTGACACTGGACGGGTTCGCCGGGTCCGGCGCCGACTGGCTCGAGCGCTACAAGCCCTACCTCGACGACGCTTCGACCATTGTCGCCAGTCCCCACAAGGTGTATGGACCGGAGTCGAACGATCTGGCCCTGCAGTTGCGGAAGCGGGGCATCACCAAGGTGATTCTGGCCGGCATGTCTGCCAACCTGTGCGTGGAATCCCACCTGCGCGAACTGCTGGAACAGGGATTCGAGGTGGCCGTGGTAACCGACGCCACTGCAGCGGCCCAGGCCCCCGGGTTGGACGGCTATGCGGCCGCGCTTGTAAACTTCAGGTTCCTGGCCAACACGTTGTGGACGACTGCCGAGGCCGTGAGTGCCATGAAGGCGGTCGTCGCAGGCTCCCGGTGACCCGGAGCCCGGCGGCGCGGGCTGGCAGGTCGTGCCTTGAGGAGAAGGGGGAAGGGAGGGCGCCGTACCTGCTCGAGCGATGACCTTCACCGCCGACGAACTACGGGCAGTCGCCATACTGAAGGGCTTGGCCGACGAGCAACTGGCCTGGTTTGCCACTCACGGCGATCGTGTACCGCTCCGGCCTGGCGATCGCATGTTCGAACGGGGACAGCCGGCCGACTTCATGTTCATCGTGGTCAGGGGCAGTATCGAAGGCTACGAAGAGGTCGGAGGCCAGGAACTGCTCGTGGCCACGACGCGGGCCGGGCAGGTGACCGGCATGCTGCCGTTCTCCAGGATGACGCACTACCCGCGTTACACCGTGGCGGTCGAAGCGTCGGAGGTTCTTCGCGTCCGGAAGCATGATTTCCCCGAGATGCTGACGATGAGCCTCGAAGTGGGTGAGCGACTCGTGGCCGAGATGTCCGAGCGCGTGCGCGGCGACGTCCGGCTCGAGCAGCAGCACGAGAAGATGGTGGCGCTCGGTCGCCTGTCGGCAGGCCTGGCGCATGAGCTCAACAATCCGGCCGCTGCCGTGGGTCGTGCGGCGGCGGCGCTCGAACAGGAATTGACGGGACTGCAGGAACTTGTGGGCTATCTCGTGCGGCACGACGCGGACGCCGCCACCGTTGATGCCATGAAAGACCTGCAGCGTTCGGCCCTCGCCCGAACACCCGCTGAGGTATCGGCGCTCGCGCGGGGCCAGCGTGAAGAGCAGTTGGCGGACCGCCTCGAGGAATGCGGGGTGCCGAAGGCCTGGGAGGTGGCCGCCACGTTCGCCGACGCCGGCCTGACCGTCGACCACGTCGACGCCTTTGCCCGGCAGGTCCCGCAGACGCTGCTGGCCGACGGCCTGGCGTGGGTCGCCTGCGGCCTCGGCGCGCGACGCCTTGTCGGCGACATCGCCTCGGCGGCCGGCCGCATTTCAGAGCTCGTGGCGTCTGTGAAGACCTACTCGCATATGGACCGATCGTCGGAACACAAACCGACCGACGTGCGCGAGGGCATCGACAACACATTGACGATGCTCGGCCACAAAGTCGCCACCAAGAACATCCGTCTCGCACGCCAGTATCAACACGATCTGCCCATGATTTCGGCGCACGCTGGAGAGCTGAACCAGGTCTGGACCAACCTCGTCGACAATGCGATTGACGCCGTGGAAAGCGGCGGCGAAGTGCGGATCGAGGCCCGGGCCGACGACGATCACCTCACCGTGAGCATCATCGACAACGGTCATGGCATACCGGACAATCTGCAGAACCGGGTCTTCGAGCCGTTCTTCACCACCAAGAACGTCGGCGAGGGCACAGGCCTCGGCCTCGACATCGCGATGCGCATCGTCCGGACGCACAAGGGCGACATCACGATGGACTCCAGGCCCGGGTGCACGATGATGCACGTGCGGCTGCCGGTGTCGCCGCGGCGTCCTGGACACGAGCGCGGCGACGCGTCCTGAGCGACTGCGACGACGCGTCCGGCAGAGCACGGGCGGAGGCGACAACCATGCCAAGCCAGCGACACTTCCCGGTTGACGGCGTCGAAATGACGCACCTGCTCGTCGTCAGCGATGTCGAACGCTCGAGACGGTTCTACGCCGACGTGCTCGGGGCTACGCTCTACCGCGAATACGGCGGCACGTCGGCCGTCTTCCGGTTCCAGGGAACCTGGCTGCTGCTCGTCACCGGCGGGGGCCCCACCGACGACAAGCCCGATGTGACGTTCGCGCCACCGGCCGATCCGAGCCGCGTCAGTCATCAGCTCACGATGCGCGTGCCCGATTGTCGAGCCGCCTACGAGGTCCTGTCCTCGCGCGGCGCGAGGTTCCTGACGCCGCCGGTCGACCGGGGCGGCGAAATCAGGTGTTTCTTCCGCGACCCCGACGGCCATCTCCTCGAAATCAGCGAGCTCACCTGACCCGCGCTCCGGACCGCGGGTTCGTGCGGTACGGTGTCTGGATGACGCCGTGACAGCGCTCGAGACGATCCCGGGAGTCGGCTCCAGTATCGCCAGTGACCCGCACGTCTTCCGGTGCGCGACGAAAGCGGGCACGCTGAGGAGACCGAGCGCATCCTGCGCGACTGGCCGCTGTGAACATCAGGGCTTCCCTGGCGGCGTCGGTGAACCCGCCTCACGGTGTGGTGCGGCGTGGGGTGAGAGCCGCTCGAGCTTCGACATCAGCTCGCGGAACTTCGGATGGTCCCGGAGAGTGTCCAGGTTGGCGTCGTTGGCGAACCAGCCGAGCTGGGTGAGGCCCCGGCGCACCGATCGATCGAGACACTCGAGCGCCTCGTCCGTCATGCCCGCAAGCGCATAGATGCAGCCGATGTTGTAGAGCAGCATCGGCTCCTCGGGATCGAGCGCCAGCGCACGCCGGGCCCAGACGAGGCCCTCGTCGCGCTGTCCGAGCGCGACCAGTCCATTCGCCAACATATAGAGCGCCCGGATGTCGTCCGGGTGCAGGCGCACGTGGTGTTTCGCGATTTCCACGCCGCGTCGGCGTGCCCGCTCGGCTTCCACCCGTCGTCCCAGCGCCTCGTACGCCTGGGCTACGAGAAGCGGCGACTGATAGTCCTCCGGCCGCAGCTTGCTGGCTCGCTCGTAGAGCCGGATGGCATCGTCGAGCCGTCCCCCGGCAAAACACGCCCGCGCGTAGGAGTAGTGGGCCTCGAAGAGTCCGGGGTTGAGCGTGATCGCCCGCTGAAACTCGCGTTCGGCCGCCGCCTGGTCGTCGCCGAGCGACAGCGCCGTGCCGCGGGCCGCGTGTGCATCTGCGGAGTCGGGCGCCAGCTCGACGGCCGTTTGGCTGGCGCGCTCGGCTTCCTCCAGATTCGCCTGGTGCCGTCCCGCGTAGAGGTAGAGGAACGCATGGCAGTCGGCGATGCCGGCGTAGGCGCGCGCGTACTCCGGATCGAGCTCGGCGGCCCGTGTGAACATCTCGAGCGCAAATTCAACGCCCTTGCGGCTGTACTGATAGAAGAAGCTCCGCCCTCGCAGGTAGAAGTCGTACGCCTGCACGTGGCGCGTGTTCTGGCGTCCGGCCGATGAACGCGTCGTGGCGAGCGGTCCGCGGAGCACGTCGGCGACGGCCGTGGCGATCTCGTCCTGGATGGCGAAGATGTCGGCCAACTCGCGGTCGTAACGATCTGCCCACAACTGGAACCCGCCTGCCACATCCGAGAGCTCCACGCTGATGCGAATGCGTCCGTTCGCCTTACGCACGCTGCCCTCGAGGAGCGTTTCCACCCCGAGCTTCCTGCCCGGGTCCTCGCCCTCGGCCGCGGTCGCCTTCGCCTGGAATGCCGCCGAACGTGATGCCACGCGGAGCCCTTTGATCTTGCCGAGTGCGAGGATGATTTCCTCGGCCAGCCCTTCACACAGGTAGCCCTGGTTCTTCTCCTGGCTGAGGTCGTCGAAGGGCAGCACGCCGATCGACCGAACCGCGTTGGCATCGGTACCGAGCTTCGCCTCTGCGACGACGAGCGCGCCGTAGATGGCGGCCGCGTCGTCGAAGCGATCGTCGGGTGACTTGGCCAGGCACCGGTCGATCAGTCGGGCAAGCGAGTCGGGTGTGGTCGGCCGCAAGGCATCGACGGCGGCCGGCGCGTCATGCAGGATGGATGCAAACAGTGCTGGCAGCGTTTCGCCGTCGAACGGCATACGCCCTGTGAGCATCAGGTAGAGGATGCCTCCAAGCGAGAACACGTCAGAGCGGCGGTCCGCGCGCCTGCCCTTCACCTGTTCGGGCGACATGAAGGCCGGCGTGCCGACGAGTCGTCCGGCAAGTGACGCCAACTGCGTGGTGCGATCCGATTCGCGCACGTGCCGCGCTCCGCCCGGATGTGAGCGCTCGGCGTCGAGCCGGGCCAGTCCGAAGTCGAGCACCTTGAGGCCTTCCGAGGGCGTGATCATGATGTTGCCGGGCTTGAGGTCTCGATGCGTGATGCCGCAGTCGTGGGCGGCCCGCACGGCGTCGGTCAACTGGAGCGCGAGCGTGAAGAACGTGCCGAGCGGCAGCCCGCCATGCGGGACGCGCTCGGCCAGCGACAGGCCGTCGACGTATTCCATCGTGAAGAAATGCCGGCCGTCGGCCTCTTCAGTCGCGTAGACCGTAACGATGTTCGGGTGCTTGAGGAGCGCGAGCGCCCGGGCCTCGCGATCGAAGCGATGGAGCCGGTCGGGGTCGGCGGCCAGTTCGTCGGGAAGCAGTTTGAGCGCGACGGTGCGGTCGAGGCGCGTGTCGAGCGCCTTCCAGACCACCCCCATGCCGCCTTCGCCCGCCTGCTCGACGAGGACGTAGTGCGCGAGCCGATCGCCAGGCTTATGGACCATGGGAACCGCGCGCGGGAGCGCGGGCGCGCCCCCTCAGGGCCACACTAGTGCATCAGGGTTCGGCTGTAAAGAAATCAACGCGCCGTCGAAACTACCGGCCGTCGGTCAACAGAATGCCGAGCGCGGTGCGCCGCTCTCGCCAGAGCCGAAGCATCTCGGCGAAGCGCTCCGGTTCGGCTGCGGCCAGGTTCGTGGTCTCTCCCGGATCGGCGACGACGTCGAAGAGCTCGAACGTCGACTCGTCGAAGACGGCATCGGCACTCGTGTCCCAATCGAACGGCTCGACCAGATTCGCCAGCTTCCAGCGGCCCTGCCTGACGAACGCCCGCGAGCCTTGCAGAAAGACGGTGACGTACGCGTCGTCGTGGACGGTCTCGCGCCGTCCGGCGAGAAGCGGCGAGAGGCTCTCGCCGAGCATTGGCCTGACGGAGCCGTCAGCGGGGTAGGCGGCCCGGCCGAGCTCGATGAACGTCGGGGCGATGTCCATGACCGTTGCATATGCCGACGTCTTGCGGCCGGCGCCCTCGACGCCGGGTCCGCGCACGATCATCGGTGCCACGATGCCGCCCTCGCGGGTGTAGCCCTTGTACCGGCTGAAGGGCGCCGAGCCGGCCTCCGCCCACTGGGGGCCGTACGAGACGAACGACGTCGGCAGGCCCATGTTCTCGTAGCCGTTGTCGTAGCGGGGGCGGATGTAGTCGACGAACTGACCCTCGTTGTAGAAGTCTTCGCCGGCCGCGCCGTTGTCGCTCATGAACACGATGAGCGTGTTCTCGTAGAGACCCTGCTGCTTCAGGTGATCGATCAGGCGACCGACGTGATGATCGAGGTTCTCGACCATGGCCGCGTAGAGCTCCATCTTGCGCGATTCAGCGCTGCGTTCATCCGGGGAGAGGTCGTCCCATCGCCTGATCGCGTCGTTGCGAGGCGGCAGCTCGGACGATTCGGGGATGATGCCGGCGCGTGTGAGCGACGCGAACCGTTCTTCGCGCAGCACGTCGTACCCGGCATCGTACCGGCCCTTGTAGCGGTCGAGCTCGGGCTCGGGCACCTGGAGCGGCCAGTGCGGTGACGTGTAGGCCGCAAACGCGAAGAACGGGCGACCGTCGTCTGCCGAGTCGATGAACTCGATCAGTCGATCCGTGTAGAGGTCGGTCGAGTAGCGGCCCTCGGGCCACTCCACGAGATGTCCGTCTTCGCGGTAGGTGGAGCCGCCTTCCGAGAAACCGACCGCATTGAAGTGATTGCCGCCGCCCTGCAACAGATTGAACGATCGCTCGAAGCCGGCCGCCTTCGGGCTGTGTTCCTCGGCGGTGCCAAGGTGCCACTTGCCCACCGTGTAGGTGTGATAGCCCGCCTCGGCGAGCACGCGCGGCAACGGTGCGATCCGATCCGACAGATGGTTCTCGTAGCCTGGGAACGGTCGCGCCCTGCCCTGTTGCCCCATGCCGGCCACATGATTGTTGTTGCCGGAAAGCAGCATCGCGCGGGTCGGCGCGCAGGATGCCGCGGTGTGGAACTGAGTGAACAGCAGCCCGTCGGACGCGAGCGCGTCGATGTTCGGCGTGCGGATGTCGCCGCCGAACGCTCCGAGATCGGCGTAGCCCAGATCATCGGCGACGATGAGGAGGAGGTTCGGGCGAGCGTCGGCGCGCTCCCCGGTGCCGCCACAGCCTGCACACATCAGGCCTGCCAGCACGAGGACGCACGTCGAGAGCGCAGGCCGACCGGCGAGAAATGTCATAGGGGCCTGAGTATACTGCGTCGGCGGCGACGGCCTGGCCAACGGGTTCGGGATCATGGGCTTCTACTCTGAGCGTGTCTTGCCGCATCTCATCGACCGCGCCTGCGGCATCGATCGGATCCGGCGACAGCGCGAGAGGGTCGTGCCGCTGGCGACCGGCCGGGTTCTGGAGGTTGGTCTGGGATCCGGCCACAACCTGCCGCTCTACGATCCCGCGAAGGTGACGAAGGTCTGGGGGCTCGAGCCGTCCGAGCGCATGCGGCGACTGGCCGAGCCCGCGACCGCTGCGCTTGGCTTCGACTTCGAGTTCCTCGACGCTCCCGGCGACCGCATTCCGCTCGACGACAACACTGTCGATACCGTCGTCGTGACTTACACGCTGTGCACGGTGCCGGACGCCGAGCAGGTGCTCGCCGAGGCGGCACGCGTCCTTCGGCCCGGCGGCCAGCTGTTGTTCTGCGAGCACGGCGTGGCCCCGGAAGCCTCGGTCCGACGATGGCAGCGCTGGCTGAATCCGGTCTGGAGGCCTCTCGCCGGCGGGTGCAACCTGAACCGCGATCCCGAGCAACTCGTGTCGCAGGCTGGATTTCGAATCACGAGCATCGACCGGGGGTACATTCATGGTTGGCGGCCCGCGAGCTACATCTACCGGGGCCGCGCCGTGCCGCGTTGAGTAACATGGACTGAAGAAATGACGCTGCTTCAGTTGCTGCTCAGGGTGTTCGGCACCTCCTCGCTTCTGGCGACGATCTTCGTCGCGGCGCCGCACGCGTGGATGAGCGACATCCATGCCGATCTCGGCATGGGCGAACTGCCGGACGCGCCCGTGGTCTGGTACCTCGCGCGATCCACGTCGGCGTTCTACGCGATTCTCGGCGGGCTGTTCTGGGTCGTGTCTTTCAATCCGGCCAGGTATCGGCCCGTGCTCCTCTATCTGGGATGGGCGATCGTCCTGCTCGGCTTGTCGCTCCTCGTAATCGACTTCATCGAAGGCATGCCGTGGTTCTGGCGTCTGTGGGAGGGACCGGTCGTGCTGCTCTACGGCGTTGCGGTGCTCGTGCTGTCGTTACGGGAGCGGGAGCCGCGATGAGGCGACGAGACATGGAGGGACCATGACGTTCCCGAAAGACGTTCGGCGGGCCGTCTTCCTGTCGGCGTGGGTGCTGTCCGTGTTCGTGCCGGCCTCGGCCGGGCAGGAGCCGGTCATCACGCATGGCGTGGCGAGCGGCGACGTCACTCCGACCTCGGCCGTCGTCTGGTCGCGCGCAGACCGTGACGCGACCATGCAGGTTCGGGTGACGCCGGTGGCGGGTGGCGGCGTGCGGGAGATTGCCGCGCTGGCCACGGCCGCGGCGAACTTCACGGCGCAGGCACTCGTGTCCGAGCTGCTGCCGGCAACGTCGTACCGCTACGAAGTGTGGTTCGAGACCACGACCGGCCGCTCGGCGAGCGAGGCAGGTACGTTCAGGACGGCGCCGAACGCCGGAGCGCGCGCCGCCGTGTCGTTCATCTGGGGCGGCGACCTCGGCGGCCAGACGCACTGTCGTCAGGCCGACGGCGGATACCGGATCTTCTCGCCCATGCTCGCGTTTCAGCCCGACTTCTTCGTCGCCAACGGCGACATGATCTACGCCGACAACGACTGCCCGGAGCAGGGCGCCGGCTGGATCAACGTGCCGGGCGATTTTCCGGCGGTGAGCGACGCGTCGGTGGACTGGCAGGACGCGAGGCGTGTCGAGGAAGTGTTCGCCGCGCATTGGCTCTACAACCGGGCCGACCCCTCACTTCAGGCATTCACGAGTGCCGTGCCGATGTACGCGCAGTGGGACGACCACGAAGTGATCAACGACTTCGGCGCGCCGTGGCCGGCCTATCCGGCGGCCCCCGACCGGCCCGGGTACCCGAACATCGTCGAGGCCGGCCGGAAGGCGTTCTTCGACTTTCATCCGCTCGCAAGGAATCCAGCCGAACCCGATCGGATCTACCGATCCTACAGGTGGGGCCTGGACGTCGAGCTCTTCGTGATCGACGCGCGGTCGTACCGAAGCGACAACCGCGCGGCCGACACGCCCGAGAACGCCAAGACGCTGCTCGGACGCGAGCAGGTCGAGTGGCTGCGGGAGGGTCTCACGAGCTCGACGGCGACCTGGAAGATCGTGAGCTCCGACGTGCCGTTGTCGGTGCCGACCGGCGCCGAGCGATTCGGACGCGACGCGTTCGCCAATCAGGCGAGCTCACCCGAGGCGGCCCGGACGGGATTCGAGGCGGAGCTGCTCGACCTTCTTCGATCGCTCGACGCTGCGAACGTGAGAAACCTCGTGTTCGTCGTGACCGACGTGCACTTCGCGGCCCAGATTCGCTACGAGCCCGACCTCGACGGCGACGGCGATCGGCTGGTGTTTCATGAGCTCATCAGCGGTCCTTTGAGTGCCGTGCGGACCCGGTCGGTGCCGGTGCTTGATTCGACGCTCGCGCCGGTCATCCTCTATGGCGAGGGCGACATCTTCAACTTCGGGACGGTTCGCATCGGCGGCGAGGGTGCGGCCTCGCCGCGGCTTCTGACCGACATCCGTGACGAAGAGGGCCGGATTCGGCCGGGTTCCGCTCTCGAGCTGCGGCCCGAACCGGCGCCGGCCGGCGGTGAGAATGGAGACCCGGCCCTGACCGAGGTGTGGGAGCCCGCGCCCCCGGTCGTCGTCCCCGGAGTTGGTGCCGCGCCGCCGTCGGATGCGGTGGTGTTGTTCGATGGCGGCAACCTGGATGCCTGGCAGCATGGTGACGGCACGCCGGCGTCGTGGCGGGTCGAGGATGGTGCGGTGACGGTCGTCGCCGGCGCCGGCGCCATCGAGACGAGGCAGGCGTTCGGCGACGTGCAGCTGCACATCGAGTGGCGGGCGCCCGCGGCGATCGAGGGCGCGGGCCAGGGGCGCGGCAACAGCGGCGTGTTCCTGCAGAAGCGCTACGAGATTCAGGTGCTCGATTCGTTCGACAACCGCACGTACTCGAACGGGCAGGCTGCCAGCGTCTACAAACAGTCCGTGCCGCTCGTGAACGCCAGCCGGCCGCCCGGTGAGTGGCAGGCCTACGACATCGCGTACACGGCGCCGAGATTCGCGCCCGACGGGACGGTCGTCGCGCCCGCCTTCGTGACCGTCTTCCACAATGGCGTGCTCGTACAGAATCACGTCGAGCTTCTGGGCAGCACGGTCTTCATCGGGCCGCCCGCCTACGAGCCGCACGAGGCGAGGGAGCCAATCCTGCTGCAGGATCACGACAATCCCGTCAGCTTCAGGAACATCTGGGTGCGCGAGCTCGACGGCCGGCGCTAGCCGCTGGTCGCTCGACACGAGCCGACGCCGCTGCGCTTGAGGTCGGCTCGTCCGAGGAGTAGAGTTCATGGAGAACTCGTTCCCGGAGGCCTTCATGCCGTTTCATCCGCATGGTCTCAACCGACGGGAGTTCTGTCGCACCACTGCCGCCGGTCTCGCCTCGTTCACTGCGCTCGGCGCCGAGCCTTACGCACGTTTCTTTCAGTCGCCTTCGAGCCGCGTCGCACTCGTGCACGGGACGGACCGCAGGCGCGGCGTCACCGAGGTGCTGAAGCTCCTCAACCCGACCGGGATGGCCAGCAGGCGTGTCGTTCTCAAGCCGAACTTCAACTCGGCCGACGCGGCGCCGGCGTCCACGCACGACGAGACGCTTGCACAGCTCGTGACCGAGCTCTACGAACGCGACGCGCGGAGCGTGACGCTCGGCGAGTCGAGCGGCCCGCCGCGCACGCGGAGCGTGATGGAGCAGAAGGGCACGTTCGACATGGCCCGCGACCTGCGCTTCGATGTCGTCGACTTCGAAGAAATCGCCGACACAGACTGGGTGCACGTGCCGGCCAGCGGATCCCACTGGCCGGACGGCCATCACATTCCCAGGCTCGTTGCCGACGCCGAGTACATGGTGTCGACGTGCTGTCTCAAGACGCACGGATCGGGCGGCGTGTTCACGATGTCGCTCAAGCTCTCCGTGGGCCTCACGCCGAAACCGATCCGCCGCGGCATGCACCGGTCGCCGGACATGCGGCGCATGATCGCCGAGCTCAACACCGGCTATCGCCCGCAGCTCATCGTGCTCGATGGTGTGGCGGCATTCACTGATGGCGGGCCGTCGCGCGGCGAGCTCAAGGCGGGGAACGTGATGATTGCCGGCACGGACCGCGTCGCGGTCGACGCGGTCGGGCTCGCCATGCTGAAGTCGCTCGGCTCGAACGAGGCGATCATGGGGCGCCGGATCTTCGAGCAGGAACAGATCGCGCGCGCCGTCGAGCTCGGGCTTGGCGCGAGCGGACCCGACGCCATCGAGATCGTCACCGCCGACGCCGAAAGCGCCGCCGTGGCGGACACGCTTCGAACGATCCTCGCACAGGGATGACGGCTTCGAGTGCCGGCCTACACGGCCATCGTTCGGCTGTACTCGGTGCCGACGCGGCCCTTTCTGCACGCGCTCGTCACCATGAATGCCGCCGAGTGCTTGGCCTGAATGGCAAGCGCATCGGCCAGCGTCGCGCCGCATGATGCGTGCACGCAGTCGAAAATGGCTTTGCGGGCCGCCTCGGTGGCCGGGCTGCCGGCTTCCGGAAGAGCACCGACGCTTGAAGGGAGGCCCGCGAGCGGCTCCGTGCTGAGCGAGCGGGCCGTGATGCCCTGCTTGCCTCCAGAAGCGAGCCCCCAGGCCGTCTTCAGCAGGTCGTTCAATGGGCCTGCGTAATCAAGGAGCCAGCCGACGGCCTTTTCGGCCCGGACCGGCGCGCCGGACAGCAGCAGGTGCAACAGGCGTGGCCAGTCGGAAGGCTGCGCCTTTCGAAACGCCCAGTGACAGCCTTCCATGCCGGGCACGACGGGCAGCGTGACTTCCGGCATGCCCAGCTGCGATCCGTTCACGGCCAGGAGATAGTGGCAGTGCGTCAGGAGCTCGAGCATGCCGCCAAGGCAGCGCTTGCCGCTCACGACGCCCACCGACGTCGTGAACTCCGAGTGCAGCCGGCGTGCCGTGGCCGACCATCGTTCGGCAAGCGCCTGGCCGGCCGACACATCCTCGAGCGCGGGAAAGAAGTCACTCGTGTCGGCGCCAACCATCTGCGTGGAGAGGTGGAAGTCGCCGCCGAGGATGACGCGATCGATCCCCGCCGCCTTCAGCCAGTCGATCGCGCGATTGAGCTCGACATCCACGTCGCGGTTGTAGCTCTCGCGACTGATCGTGATGACGCCCACTCGGCCGTCGTGCTCGGCGTTGACGTAAAGCTGCTGCCACTCGGGTTCCTCGATGCGCCGAAGCTCGTCCGGATACCAGGCCGACCCGGCGGCCTGCGGGTGCCACGCGTGATAAGCCTCGACACGCCGGATCGCCTCGTCGGCGCCCATCTCCCGGATCATGGCCATCGTGCCGCGCCGGAACTGCGCGCAGAGCTCGCCGATTGCGTTCATCTGCGCCATGTGCGAGCGCCGTTCCCTGAGCAGGAGCGACGTCATCTGCACGAGCGGGCCCGCAATCCGGCTCTGGAAAGCGTCTTCCTCGTCGTTGCTAAGCGCCCAGTCGACGAGCGGACGGAAGTGGTTCGGCGGGTACCAATCCTGACCCGTGTCCTTGCGTTCGACCAGATCGGCCGTCGGCGTGAACACGTCGCCGTACTGCTCGCTCAGGTGGTGCAGACACGACCACGTCAAAAAGTTGGCCCCCCTTGCCCCGATGGCGTCGTGCGCGCGGAGCGGGTTCGGACCGAAGTGCTTCCGGACGAACTTGTCGATCTTCCAGTAGGGCATGTTGCTCGACGCGTGATACCTGAGCGACGCGAGCGTGACGCCGCAGAAGAGCACGTCGAGGATGAACGACCAGTGATCGCTCACCGGAACCGGCAGCAATCCGAGCGACCAGAGCAGCTTCGTCATGGCCGACGGCTGCGCTTCGACGACCTCGAACACCTTGTTGATCTCGTGAGGGAACGCCGGATGCGCGATCCCGACGCCCAGCTCCGAGCTCGGAAACCCCGAGGTGACCGATCGAATCTCGATCTCCGGATACGCGGCCCGGAACGTCGCGTAGTGCGCCTTCTTGATCTCCAGGATCTCGGGGATGGCCTCGAGCAGGAATCGGGGCTTGAACCCGCCGAGCGCCGACGGCAGACGCCGGCCGTCGTAACTCAGCCGGACGATGTTGCCCATGATGCGTGCGGCCGCTTCGGGACCGAAGGAGGCCGGCAAGGCCCGCGTACTTCGCGCCGATGCCGTCCGGGGCACTGGGAAAGTCGAGTCCGACGATCGTGATGCCGAACGGTTCCAGCCGCGAAGCGAACTGCATCGCCTTGCCGGCGCCGACGATGCCGTTGGCGCCGGAGATGACCATGCTGCCGCGGTCGCTGGCGGGACCGAAGACCTCGTCGACGAGAGCGGCCGTGTCGACTGGCAGACGGCCGCGCTGATAGATCTCGAGGACGCTTCCGAGGCCCAGCGTCTCGAGCGTGGGGGTGCGAAGCGAGGTCGCCATCAGTTCTTCCTCCGGTCGGTGACGGCGAAGATCGCCGCAATGCCGACGTCGCCGGCCGCGCAGCCGAAGAGCAGCACGTGGCCGCCGCCGAGCGACACGGCCTCCTCGAGGCCCTCGATGAGCGACCGGGTGAGCGTCGGCCCCTGCGGATGGCCCCACACGAGCGAGCAGCCGGTCCTGTTCATGTCCTTCCAGTCGCAGCCGAGAAGCTTCGCGAAGATGGCGTCGTTGACGGCAAACGGGTTGTGGTTCTTGAGCACCGCCATGTCGCCCATCGCGAAGCCGGTCTTTGCGAAGAGCTTCTGCACGGCGAGCGAAGGCGCTTCCGGCATCAAGGCGGGATTTGTTCGAACCTCGGTCCGCGCGACGAAGCGGATGTCGATCTCGGGCCGCGCGCTGAGCTCGGCGGCCTTGTCGGCCGTGGTCACGATGAGCGTCGCCATGCCGTCGGCGGCGTGGGTCTGGCCGCCGGCGGTGACGCACGTATCGAGCTCGCGCATCGCCCGCAGCCCGTCCATCGTCACCTTGCGGATGCCGTTGTCGTCGTCGATCCGTCCGAGCGGCCGGCCCTGCACGTTCAACAGGTCGAGCGGGACGCAGACCTTGTCGAGGAATCCCGAGGCCTTGGCCTCGAAGTACTGCTCGTATCGGTGGAACGACAGCTCGTCCACTTCGCGGCGGTCGAGCTTGTACTTGCGCGCGGCGGCGCCGGCCGTGGCGATCATCGCCTTGCCGGTTGCGGGATCGAACCCGAAGTTGTCCCACACGTCGCTCAGCGCAAACGTCCGTTCGTAGGCCCGCCGTTCCGGGAACACGCCGACGGGCGAGTCGCTCGTGCGGTCGAACGTCAGCACGCCGACGACGTCGCCGCCGTCGGCATCGACCTGGGCGCCCGCGGCCAGGACAGCCTGCAGGCCCGTGGCGCACGCCTGTTCCAGGTGATAGCCGGGGATGCGACGGCCGAAACACGAGGCGACGAGCGGCGCGTTCCAGAACTTCCAGTGCCAGGGGATCGTCGAGCCGATGATGAGGTAGTCGAGCGAGTCGGTCGGCACTTTCCGGAGGCCGAGAATGCGGTTCGCGGATTCCCCGGCGAACTGCCCGATGTTGACTTCGGCCAGCGCGGATGTCTGCCAGGCAGGAAAGTAACTGGCCCCCCAGCACCCGTACGGAATCCGGGCCCGCGGGTACAGGGTGACATGGCTGTTCATGGGCAACTCCTCGGACGACCTCGCATGGCGGCCTCGCGCCGCGCATACGTTCTACCATAGCGCGCCGGAGCGGGGCAGGCGGCCGGGCTATGATTAGACGAGTATCGCCATGGCCACAAAGACCGAGACCCGATTCAACTGGAGCGACCCCCTCTTACTCGAGCAGCAGCTCACCGACGAGGAGCGCATGGTCGGTGACACCGCGCGGAGCTACGCTCGAGACAAGCTCGCGCCACGCGCGCTCGAGATGTTCCGCACCGAGGGCGTCGACACGGCCATCTTTCGCGAGCTCGGCGAGCTCGACATGCTCGGCATCGTCATTCCGGAAGCGTACGGGGGGGCCGGGCTCGGGTATGTGGCTTACGGGTTGGTGGCGCGGGAGGTCGAGCGCGTCGATTCGGGCTTCCGCTCGATGATGAGCGTGCAGGGCTCGCTCGTGATGCACCCGATCAACCAGTTCGGCACCGAAGCGCAGAAGCAGAAGTACCTGCCGAAGCTGGCGAAGGGTGAGTGGATCGGCTGCTTCGGGCTCACCGAGCCGAATCACGGGTCAGATCCCGGAGGGATGACGACGCGGGCGAAGGCGGTGAAGGGCGGCTACGAGATTACCGGCACGAAGGCGTGGATCACGAGCAGCCCCATCGCCGACGTGTTCATCGTATGGGCCAAGGACGAGGCCGACGACATCCGCGGCTTCGTGCTCGAGAAGGACTGGAAGGGCCTGTCGGCCCCGGCCACGCACGGCAAGGTCGGTCTGCGCACGAGCATTACCGGCGAGATCGTGATGGACGGCGTGTTCTGTCCCGAAGAGAACGCCTTCCCCGAGGTTCGCGGGCTGAAGGGGCCGTTCAGTTGTCTCAACAGCGCGCGGTACGGCATCGCGTGGGGTGCGCTCGGCGCGGCGGAGGACTGCTGGCATCGCGCGCGGGAGTACGTGCTCGACCGCAAGCAGTTCGGCCGGCCGCTCGCAGCCAATCAGCTCATTCAGAAAAAGCTCGCCGACATGCAGACCGAGATCACGATCGGGCTGCAGGCCTGCCTGAGGCTCGGCCGCATGAAGGACGAGGGCGTGGCCGCGCCGGAGATCACGTCGATCCTCAAGCGCAACTCGTGCGGCAAGGCGCTCGACATCGCGCGGATGGCCCGCGACATGCTGGGTGGCAACGGCGTCGTCGACGAGTTCGGCGTGATCCGGCACCTCGTGAACCTGGAAGTCGTCAACACGTACGAGGGCACGCACGACATTCACGCGCTCATCCTGGGGCGGGCGCAGACGGGGATTGCGGCTTTCGCGAACTGACGAGATGGACCAGGCCGCCGTGATCACGAAGGACGGGAAGATCCGGACCTGTCCCCATGTGCGCAGCGTGTGGTGAGCGATCTCCGGCGGCCCGAGGATCGGATGCCTGCGACTGAATCAGTCCCGATTGTCCCGCGCTCGAAGCGTGGCTTCGAGCACGGGAAGGCTGGCGACGTCCTTGGGTCGTGCAGTCGCCCGCTTGCT
Source organism: uncultured Acidobacteriota bacterium (assembly GCA_963752045.1). Lineage (GTDB taxonomy): Bacteria > Acidobacteriota > Vicinamibacteria > Vicinamibacterales > SCN-69-37 > DATKDF01. Next base: position 703,523 of record CAVVWN010000014.1, read on the forward strand.
CGCGATCACGCGCTCGAGCGGAAGGACGCGCAGGATCACACCCTCGATGTTCCGATCGATACCGGCCTCATACTCGTCGGCAAATCGCTTCAAGCCGTGCGCAGTGAGGACGACGTCAATCCGCGAGAACTCGTCGCCACCAAACGCAGGCGGCTGCAAGCCGAAGCCCGAGACCCAGAAGCCGCCTGCATCCTGGGCTGCGAGCCTGATCTGGTCAGTGTCGGCGGTTTCGAACCAGACGTCGATGTCCTGGGTCGCGACCGGCGCGCCTTCGAGGACGGCGGCTCCGAGGCTAACGATCAGGAACTTGACCCCACGGGCGCGGAGCGCCGCAAACAACCGCCGCTCAGCGGGCGTGAGCGCGAAGGCGTCCACGGCTGAGTCCTCGGCGGAGGCGTGCTTCTGGGGAATGCTCCAGACATCGCAAGGCGTGGTACACGTCGCCGGGATCGAGGCCTGGATACCTGGCGGCGACGGCATTGGCTCGTCGCCACAAGCAGAGGTGCACGGTCCTTCCTGCCGAGGCGTACAATCCACCCTGCACGTTTGATCCGCACACGACATGTCCGATTCCTCTGCGGGAGAACAGACGGCCCGTGAAGATCCTGGCGGGCGAGCAGACGTCTCCGGCGCACCACACGCTGCCGGTACGGCAGTTGGCCGGTATCTGGTCCTCTGGGTCGGTGTGATTATCGCGGCGGTCGTCCCCTGGGCCACATTTCGAACCCACTCGCACTGGGCCAAGGTCATCTGGGTTCCGTTCTCGACGCCGCCGGAGCTCACGGTGAGAGACGTCGTTGGGAACGTCCTGTTGTACGTGCCGTTTGGATATTTCTTCTGCAAACGGTCGCCGCGCCTCGCGGGAGTCTACCTGCGAGGTGTCTTCTGGGCATGCCTGCTGTCCGTACTCACAGAATTGACGCAGGTGTACAGCCACAGCCGGTTTCCTTCGACGACCGACATCCTGCTGAACATCGCCGGCTCGGTCGCGGGAATGCATCTGGCGTGGCGCGGTCGGCCGCGCTCGCAATTTCCTGCTTGACTCGCGGTTCGAGCCAGCCGCAGACTTCGCTCTTCCAGCCATTCCGTTGTCGATAGCAGGAGTTCTGCCGTGGTCCGCGCCGGACACCTGCGGCTGCCTGCTGGTAACATCAGCGCCGTATCATCGAGCATCTCCAGGGGGTTCGCCAATGAAGCCGAGACTCCATGCGATCGTCGCCGCCGCCGTCCTGTGTCCGCTCGCGGACACCGTGCCTGCGCAGCAGTCGCCATCAGTGCCCGGCGGCGCACCGGCCTTCACGATGGCGCTCACGGGCGATTCGATCATCACGCGGCGGCTGTCCGTCCATCAGGAGCCGGAGTTCCTGAAGATGATCGACCTCGTGCGTGGCGCCGACATGGCGTTCACCAATCTCGAGATGCTCTTCCACGACTACGAGTCGTACCCGATGCACGCAAGCGGCGGCACCTACATGCGGGCCGAGCCGGCGCTCGTCCACGAACTCGTCTGGGCAGGCTTCGACATGGTGTCCCGCGCCAACAACCACACCGGTGATTACGGCGTGGAGGGCATGCGCACGACGACGAAGCACGTGGCGGCGGCGGGCCTGGTGCAGGCGGGCGTCGGCGAGACGCTCACCGAGGCACGCGAGCCGCACTTCCTCGAGACCGCCACGGCGCGCGTCGCCCTCATCTCGGTGGCCTCCACGTTCCCGGACCACTCGCGCGCCGGCCGATCGCGCGGCGACATTCCCGGCAGGCCAGGTCTCAATCCGCTGCGTTTCACCACCACCAACGTGACGACCGAAGCCGGGCTGGCAGCGCTGGGCGAGGCGATGGCCACGGCGGGCTTCGGTGGGCGCGGAGGAGGCGGCGGGCGAGGTGGTGCGGCGCAGTCGTTGAACGTGTTCGGCACACGGGTGGTGGTGGGACCGGAACCGGGCGTGCGGACCGAGCCAAATCAGGAGGACATGGACGAGATCGCCGCCGCGGTGAGGAGTGCCGATCGGCTGGCCGACTACACGATCGTCACCATCCACGCGCACGAAGGCAACCGCAACCGGCTGGTGCCTGCCGAGTTTCTGATGACGTTCGCGCGCGCCATGATCGACGCCGGCGCGGACGTGTTCGTCGGCCATGGACCCCACGTGCTGCGCGGCATCGAGATCTACAAGGACAAGCCGATTCTCTACAGCCTGGGCGACTTCATCTTTCAGAACGAGACGCTGCTTCGTCTGCCCAGCGAGAATTACGAGGCGTACGACCTCGGCCCGGACGCCCAGGTGGCCGATTTCAACAGCCGGCGATACCGCGACGACACGACGGGCTTTCCGGCCGACCCGCTCATCTGGGAAGCCGTGATCGCCATGCCGACCTTTCAGGGAGGCCGGCTCGTCGAGCTCGTCCTGCATCCGATCTCACTGGGCTTCGGCCAGCCGGCCAGCCAGCGCGGCCGCCCGCGGCTCGCCGAGCCCGAGCTGGGCAGGAAGATCATCGACGACCTCACCCGGCTGTCGCAGCCCTTCGGCACGACGATCGAGTACCGCAACGGTACAGGCCGGGTCGCGCTCGACTCGTCCCGCTGAGCCCCACCGCAATCTCCGGTTATGATGTCGGCGACTCCGACATGACGCTCGCGGCAGGCACGAAACTCGGTTCTTACGTCGTCACGTCCTCGATCGGCGCAGGTGGGATGGGCGAGGTGTACCTCGCCACGGACACGACCCTCGACCGGCAGGCGGCGCTCAAGATCCTGCCGGAGGCCGTGCTACAGGATCCCGATCGGCTGGCGCGCTTCGAGCGCGAGGCCAAGTCGCTCGCGGCGCTCAATCACCCGAACATCGCGCAGGTCTACGGCGTGCTGCACGCCGGGCAGGACGGCACCGCGTCGCCGGCGATCGCGATGGAGTTCGTCCCGGGCCAGGACCTGTCGGAGATCATCGCGCGCGGACCCGTGGCCGTCGACGAGGCGCTGAGAATCGCGCGACAGGTCGCCGCGGCGCTCGAGGCGGCGCACGGTGCCGGCATCATCCACCGCGACCTCAAGCCCGCCAACATCAGACTGCGGCCGGACGGCGTCGTGAAGGTGCTCGATTTCGGGCTGGCCAAGGCGTCCGACCCGAACGACGTCTCGGGCGTGAGCGCCATGAACTCGCCGACACTCACCGCGCGCGCCACCGAGCTGGGTGTGATCCTCGGCACGGCCGCGTACATGGCGCCCGAGCAGGCCAAGGGCCGCGCGACCGATCGCCGCGTGGACGTCTGGGCCTTCGGCGTGGTGCTCTACGAGATGCTGACGGGACGACGGGCCTTCTCGGGCGACGACGTCACGGAGGTGATGGCGGCCGTGATTCGTGACACGCCGTCGCTCGACCTGCTGCCGGAGGCGACGCCGCCTGGCGTCCGGCGGCTGCTTCGGCGCTGTCTCGAGAAGGACGCCGCGAAGCGCGCGAGGGACATGGGCGACGCGGGTCTGGAGCTCGACGAGGCGATGGCGGGCGCCCGCGACGAGATCGCACCGGCCGGCGTGAGCGAAAGCCGGTCACGGCCCTCGACGGCCGCGCTCATCGGAGTGGCACTGGCGCTCGCGGCAGTCGCGAGCGCCGCGGGCTGGTGGCTCAAGCCCGTTCCCGTGGAAGACCGGCCCGTCGTGCGCTTCGGGATTCCGCTGCCGGTCGGCGTGAACGTCACGGGAACGGCCTATCCAGCCATTGCCATCTCACCCGATGGCCGGCGCACCGCATACATCACGACGCGTGGGATCTTCGTGCGGGACCTCGCGGCGGCCGAGCCCCGTGTGCTCTCGAGCAGCGCTGCGGGCAACAACGGTATTGCATTCTCGCCGGACGGCGAGTGGCTGGCGTGGGCGTCGACGGCCGGCCTGGCCAAGCTCCCGACCGCCGGCGGGCCGGCCCAGATGCTCGATTCGGACGTCGATGGCGCAGGCGTGAGTTGGACACCGGATGGCCGGATTCTCGTCGGCAGCGGCAGCGGCGTGTTGGCAATTGCTGACATCGGGGGCAAGGCAGAAGTGCTCCTGTCGGTACCCGGCGGCGCCCTCAGGCCGCAGCTCCTGCCCGACGGCCGCCACGTGCTGTACACCACATACGGCAACGGCCTGTTCAGTACCCAGGTCCAGCCGGTCGATGGGGGAGCGGCCGAGGTGGTCCTCGAGAACGCGTCGGGTGCCTTCTTCGTGCCGTCCGGCCACGTCCTGTTCGGTCGTGAGGGGCAGACGTGGGCCGTGCCGTTCGATCCTGACGCCCTGGAAGTGCGCGGGTCGCCAGTGCCACTCGGCGACAGCATCTTCGTGAGCGGGGCGTCTGGCCTGCCGCAGGTAGCCGTGTCCGACAACGGGACCACGGTGATGCTGCCGGCCGATCAGGGTGAAGAGGATCTCGCGCTCGTATGGGCGGACGCCAGCGGGAACGCGACGCCGGCGTTCAGCGAGCCGCGGCGCTATTCCGATCCGCGTCTCTCGCCCGACGGACGACGCGTGGCGCTGCACCTCTGGGACGAGGAAAACGACATCTGGATTGCCGACCTGCAGCGCCAGGGCCTCACGCGGATCACGTTCGATCCCGCCGAGGACGAAACGCCCGTCTGGTCGCCCGACGGCCGCTACGTCGCGTATTCAGCCGATCGCACGGGTCAGCCGCGAACGGTCTTCCGCAAGCGCGTCGACGGCAACGCCAGCGAGCCCGAGGAAATCATCTGGCAGAGCCCCGAGCACAGTCACGTCACCGACTGGTCACCCGACGGCAGGATCATCGTCCAGCTCGGCGGCACGACGACGAGCGACGACATCCTGGCCATCGACGTGGAGACGAAGGAGGTCACGCCGCTCCTCGCGTCTCCCTTCAGCGAGCGGCAGGGCCGGGTTTCGCCCGACGGCCGATGGCTCGCCTATACGTCGAGCGAGTCGGGCCGGCCCGAAGTCTTCGTGCAGGCCTATCCGTCGCTCGGCGCGCGCGCGACCGTGTCGACCAACGGTGGCGTGGAGCCGGTCTGGTCGCGTGACAGCAAGCGCCTTTTCTTCCGTTCGGACGAGGACATCATGGTGGCGTCGGTCGTCTCGAGCGACCCGCTCGAGCTCACCACGCCGGCGGTGCTGTTCCCGGATCGCTTCGTGCGGACGCAGGGCGACAACCACATCCACTTCGATCTGGCCCCGGACGGCCGCCTCCTGCTCATCGGGTACCCCGACAGCGGCCGCGAAGCCGGTCCGCGCGAAGGCGGCCGGCTCATGATCGCCGTCAACTGGCTGGAAGAGCTGAAGCAGAAGCTACCCGCCCGGTAGGGTGCCGACCTCACGGGTCGTCAGTCCGCTGCCACAGCGGAGCGGTTCGCCGGGCTGATGCGCGGCCAGCCACGGCGTCTTCCGATTGCGTGTCGCACTTCGTGTCCGCCCGCCGTCGAGCGAGCCGATCAGCGTGAACACCGAAGAACGGCGCGGAAGGGAGTGACCGAAGGTTGGGTGACCGGGACCCAACCTGAGTTCGCCGGACCCGCTACGCCGGCGACGTCGCGTTCCACCAGCTCCAGACGACGGCGATCCAGAGCACGTTCGACAGGAAGAGGTGCGCGATCTGGAGCGGCAGCGGCGCGAGCACGATCATCGTGACGATGCCGAGCGCCACCTGCCCGACGACGAGCGTGAGCACGAGCCGGCGCGAGAAGGCCCGGGACGGGCCGCCGAACATCGGGTGCTTGAGCGCCAGCACGAAAAGCCCGGCGCCGACGACGGCGGCCAGCGCCGGGTGCCAGATGCGCAACCGAATCAGGAAGTGCGCCGTGGCGTCGAAGTCGGCCCGCACGCCTTCGATGAAGGTCTCGGACGGAAAGAGCGTGTCGCCGAGCGCGACGACGGCGCCCGAGGCGGCCACGACGACGAGGCCCGCGAGAACGGCGGTGAGCGGGCGGATGCCGCTCGCGTCCCTCGACGCCATGCCCTCGCCGTCAGGCCGGGCCGCCCACCAGATGGCGGCCGTCATCGAGCCGACGAGCAGCATCGTATTGAAGAGGTGCACGGCGATGTAGCCGGCACGCATCGCCGAGGCATTGTCCTCGACGAGGCCCAGGAGTACGAGGCCCGCGCCGACGGCAGCCTCGATCATCATGAAGACGAACGTCACCGCGGCCCAGCGACGCGCCTGGTGCCCGCGCGGGAAGACGCGCCGCGACCCGAACACCAGCCCGAGCGAGAGCAGCATGGCTATGCCGCTCGTCAGCCGGTGCACGTATTCGATGACGGTGGACGCCGCCGGCGCGAGCGGCACGGCAACGCCATTACAGAGCGGCCAGTGACTGCCGCAACCCGCGCCGGAGCCGGTGGCGCGCACGACCGCGCCCCAGAGGATCACCAGCACGGTGATGCCGAGCGTCACCCAGGCGAATTGAACGAACCGATGGGCCGGCCCACGAGCCATGCGACGCCCATCAGCATATCCGACCGGACGTGGAGGCCGGCGGGACAGGCGGCGTCTTTCAGGCGTGCTGCTCGTGGAGGCCGGCCTTCTTCAGGATCGTCATCATCGGGCACCAGCCCGTGAATGCCGACTGCACGAGGTTGGCGCCGACGAACATGGTGAACCAGAGAAAGCGAACGTCCACGAACATACCGGCAAGCGCGCTAGCGAGCACGAAGAGACCACCAACGAGACGGATTCCAGCTTCAACGGTCATTGCTTCTCCTTGACACTCCTGTGCGGGCCGGCTGAAGCCGGCCCCTCCTGAGTTCATGTCTGGGCCGGCTGAAGCCGGCCCCTCCTCAACTCCTGTGCTGGAGGGGCGGCCTTCAGGCCGCCCTCTCCTCATTCCGGGACGAACAGCACCGAGCCGGCTCGCGTGCGGATGCGCGACAGCCCGACGCGGGATCGCGCGAGGCGATCGCCTTCGTGCGGCGTGGCCACGACGAGCAGCGTGGCCTCCGTGGTCGAATCGGCCGGCACCGGCCCGCCGCGGCGGTCGTTGACCGTGCCGCCGAACGGCGCCGCCAGCTCCCTGGCCAGCGCGAGCGCCCGGTCGCCGGCTGCCGGCGGCTCGGCGCACACGCACACCCGATCGAACACGCCGGTCGCGTCGTCGTCGGCGTGCACCACCAGAAGCGGTTTGTCGATGTCGCGCAGCACGCGTTCGGCCACCGATCCCAGCCACCACAGACTGGGTCCGCGCCGGCCGTGCGTGCCCATGACGACGAGGTCCGCGCCGGCCGCGTGCTTGAGAATCGCCGGCGTCGGCGCCATCGCCTCGACGCTCGTCACAAATGGCGCCGGCGTGTGCTTCCGCCCGAACTTGGTGAGGAACGTCGCGGCCTGCGTCTGCAGTTGCCGGCGCTGCGCGGCAAGCGCGTCCACCTGTTCGTGCGTGAAGTAGACGGGCGCTTCGAGTGGCTCGGCATGCAGCAGGCCGAGCTCGGCAGGCCAGCGGCGCGCGACGAGGCCGGCGAGCTCGATGGCACGTGCCGACGCGCCTCCGAAGTCGACGGGAACGAGGATGTGGCGTCCGGTGTCGTGACTCATGAGTACCTCACGCGGTGGCGGCGGCCTGGGCCGGTGCCGGCCCCGCCGGGGCTCCGGCATGCGCGCGGCCGTGCGCCATGAAGTAGATGATGGGCACGGTCATGCGCGAGAGCAGCAGCGAGGCGACCTCGCCTGCCATCAGCGAAATCGCCAGGCCCTGGAAGATCGGGTCGAAGAGGATGACGCCCGCGCCGACGATGACGGCGGCCGCCGTGAGTGCCATCGGCCTGAATCGCACGGCTCCGGCGTCGACGACGGCCTGCTCGAGCGGCATGCCGTCGGAGAGCCTGAGCTCGATGAAGTCGACGAGGATTATCGAATTGCGCACGACGATGCCGGCGCCGGCGATAAAGCCGATCATCGACGTGGCCGTGAAGAAGGCGCCCATCGCGGCATGCGCCGGCAGAATGCCGACGAGCGAGAACGGAATCGCCAGCATGATGGTCACCGGCGTCGAGAACGACTGGAACCAGCCGACCACGAGGATGTAGATGAGCACGAGCACCGCGGCAAAGGCGATGCCGAGGTCCCGGAACACTTCGTAGGTGATGTGCCACTCGCCGTCCCACTTCATCGCGTAGGTGGAGCTGTCGAACGGCTGCTCGGTGTTGAGGATGCTCAGCGGCTCGCCGGCCGGAGTGGAGAGCGCGGCGATGGGCGCGTTCATCTGGAGGATGGCGTACACCGGGCTTTCGGCCGCGCCGGCCACGTCGCCGGTGACGTAGGTCACCGGCAGCAGGTTCTTGTGGTGGATGCTCGGCTCGTCAGCCATCGCCACGGCGCGCGTCAGCTCGCCCACGGCGATGCGCTCGCGCCCGCCCAGCCGCAGCGAGCGGATCGTGTCGAGCGAGGCCCGCGCCTCGCGCGGCAGCCGCAGCACGACGGGCACGTCCTCGCGCGCCACCGGGTCGTGCAGAAGGCCCACCGGCGTGCCCGCGCCGGCCATGCGCACGACCGATGCCACCTCCGCGGCCGAGAGCCCGGCGGCCGAGGCCCGGTCGGCGTCCACTTCGAGGCGCCACTTGGGCCGCTCGCTCTCCACGTACCAGTCGACGTCGACCACGCCCGGCGTCGCCTCGAACACCGCCTTCACCTCGCCGGCCAGCCGCTGGCGCTCGCCCTGGTCCGGGCCGTACACCTCGGCCACGAGCGTCTGCAGCACCGGCGGTCCGGGCGGCATCTCCACGACCTGGATCGATGCGCCGAGCGCGGCCGCAATGGGCACGAGCTTCGTGCGCAGCCGTTTGGCCACGTCGTGGCTCTGCTCGGACCGCTCTTCCTTCGGCAGCAGTTGAATCTGCAGGTCGCCCTGGTTCGGCTGCTCGCGCAGGAAGTAGTGACGGACGAGGCCGTTGAAGGTGTAGGGCGAGGCCGCGCCCGCGTAGCTCTCGGCGGCCACGACCACCGGGTCCCGCAGCGCCTCGTCGGCAAGGGCCGAGACCACGCGCGCCGTCTCTTCGACCGGCGCGTCGTCGGGCAGCCGCACGACCACCTGGAGCTCGCTCTTGTTGTCGAACGGCAGCATCTTCACCGTGACGAGGCCGAGCGGCACGAGCGACACCGCGGCCACGAGCAGCACGGCGACGATGCCGAGGAAGGTCCAGCGGGCGCGCGGCACGCCGATGAGGCGGCCCATCACGCGCCGGTACACGGCGGTGAGGCGGTCTTCGCGCTCGTCGTGGTGCCCGGCCGTGCGGCCGAGCAGGCGCACGGCGGCCCATGGCGTCACGATGAACGCGACCGCGAGCGAGAACAGCATGGCGGCCGACGCGCCCACGGGGATCGGCCGCATGTAGGGGCCCATCAGGCCGCCGACGAAGGCCATCGGCAGGATCGCCGCCACCACGGTGAGCGTGGCGAGAATGGTCGGATTGCCGACCTCGTCGACGGCGCGGACAGCAATCGCCTCGAGCTTGGTCCGATCCGGCGACATGCGGGCGTGCCGCGCGATGTTCTCGACGACGACGATGGCGTCGTCGACCAGGATGCCGATCGAGAAGATCAGCGCGAAGAGCGTGATGCGGTTGAGCGTGTAGCCATAGAGATAGAAGACGAAGAGCGTCAGGGCGAGCGTGACGGGGATCGCCGTCAGCACGACAATCGACTCGCGATGGCCGAGCGCGATCCAGATGAGAATCGACACCGACAGCACCGCGAGCAGCATGTGGAAAAGCAGTTCGTTCGACTTGTGCTCGGCGGTCTCGCCGTAGTTGCGGGTGACCGTGATCTCGAGGTCGCCCGGCAACAGGTGGCCGCGAACGGTCTCGATCTTCTCTTCGATGCGCCGGGTCAGGTCGATCGCGTTCGTGCCCTTGCGTTTGGCAATCGCCAGCGTCACGGCGGGCAACGCGCGGTCGGCGGCCGGGTGAAAGGCCACGTACGCGTCCGGCTCGCCGCCGCCGTCTTCCACGGTGGCCACGTCCGAGAGGTACACGGGCGCGCCGGCGCTCGTGCCCACCACCAGTTGTCCGAGCGCCTGCGCGGTGGCCGGCCGCGTGCCGGCTTCAATCTGGACGGCACGGCCGCCCGACACGACGGCGCCGGCCGACTGCAGGACGTTCGCGCGTTCGAGCGCCCGGCCGACCATGAGCGGGTCGAGGCCGCGTGATTCGAGCGCGGCCGGATCCAGATCCACGGTCACCTGGCGCGTCTCGCCGCCGATGATCGTGACCTCCGAGATGTCGGTCACCTGCTTGAGCACGTCGCGTAATTCGGCCGCCATCAGCCGGAGCGACGACGAGTCGTAGGGCTCGCCCCACAGGCTGATGGCCATGATTGGCACGTCGTCAATCGACCGCGCCTTGACGAGTGGCGGCGTGGCGCCGGGCGGCAGGGTTCCGGCGGCCGAGGCCAGCTTCTGATTCAGCCGGACGAGCGCGCGCTCCACGTCCTCGCCCACGAAGAAGCGCGCGATGATCATCGAGCGGCCCGGGCTCGAGGTCGAATAGAGATACTCGACGCCGGGAACCTCCCAGAGCAGCCGCTCGATCGGCCCGGTCACGCGCTGTTCGACCTCGGACGGCGTCGCGCCCGGGAGATCGACGAACACGTCGATCATCGGCACGATGATCTGCGGCTCCTCTTCGCGCGGGAGCGCCACCACGGCCGCGACGCCGAGGAGCACGGACGTGATGATGATGAGGGGCGTGAGCTTCGAGTGAATGAAGGCGGCCGCCATGCGGCCGGCCATGCCGGTGGGCCTGGTCATCGTCCGGCTCCCACGCCGGTCTCGTCGTCTGCGGGCCGTCCGGCCGCGATACGGCTGCCGTCGGTGAGCGTCGCCGGAGGATCGACGACGACGATCTCGCCGGCCGAGAGCCCGGCGAGGATCTCGATTCGATCGTCGACCTCCGCGCCGGTGCGGACGGCGCGCAGTCGCGCGACCTGCTCAGGCGAGACGACGTAGACGAGCCGCAACTGGCCGCGCCTGAGTACGGCCGAAGCCGGCGCGGTCGTCGCCTGGCGCGAAGGACCGCGGAAGCGCGCCCGGCCGAAGAGGCCCGAGCGCCACTCCTGCTCCGATGGCACGTCAATCTTCACGGTGAAGCTCTGCGAGCCGGGATCGACGCGCGCGATCTCGGCCACGCGTCCGGTGAGCCACTGCGCGCCGCCGGTATCGGTGTCGAGGCTGATCTCGGCGGCCGTGCCGACGGCGACGCCGGCCGCGCGTGTGGCGTCGAGCGTGACCTCGAGCTGCAGGACGCGGGGGTCTTCGACTACGAGCAGCGGAGCCCCCGGCGTGGCCATCGTGCCGGGGTCCACGTAGCGTTCGACGACGACGCCGTCAAACGGCGCGGTGATGGCGCCGTACGTGGCGACGATGCTGCCGACGTTGGCGGCGGCCCGCGCCGCGGCAAACGCGGCCGCGGCGCTCTCAGCGGCCGCCTCGGCCGCAGCCAGCCGCGATTGGGCGCCGGTGAGCCCGGCCACGGCCTGGTCGAGCTCCTGCGTCGTCGCCGACCGTTGATCGTGGAGCAGGCGGACCCGATCGTGGGTGAGCTTCGCAAGATCGAGCGCGGAGCGCGCGCCGTTGACGTCGGCCGCAGCCGCGTCGGCGGCAAGCCGTGCCGCTTCGAGCGATGACGTCGAACGCGACGCCTGTGCCTCGTACTCGGCCGCATCGAGCGAGACCAGAACCTGACCGCGGCGCACACGGTCGCCGGCGCGAACGGTGACGGCGGTGACCGGCGCGAGGATGCGGCTCGACAGCGTGGCCGTCTGCCGCGCCGTGAGCGTGCCGCCAGCCTCGACAAACGACGGCCAGTCGCGCGAATCGACGATGCCGGTCGAGGCCGTCACCGTGGGCGCGGGAGCCGGCGCGGGACCCTCGGCAGACGAGCAGCCCGTGGCCGCAACCAGGAACACCGCGGAGAGACCTGCGGCGACCAGAACGAAGCCCCGGAGTTTCGAGCCCGATGCGAGTTGTCGTGGCACTGAGAACCTCATGGACGTGATGGCGAGACGGGCCAGCCAACCGCACGCGTGAGGCTGGCGCTGGCAACAAGCGCGTCGACGAGCGCGGCGACGCGCTCGACCTCGGCGTCGAGCCTGGCGGCTGCGGCCGCAAGAACGTCGTTGACGCTCGCGAGGCCCGCGTCGTACCGGTTGCGCGTGATGCGCTCGCGCTCGGTGGCCTGCTCGACCGCCGTGCGTCCAACCGTCGCGCGAGCCCGCGCCGTCTGGAGCTCATAGACGGCCGTCACCACGTCGAGGTGAACCGAGGCTCGTGCGCTCGTGTGAGCGGCCTCGGCCGCGGTAACGGCCGCCGCGGCCGCGCGGGTGCGCGCGCGCTCGGCGCCGCCGAGCGAGATCCCCCAGGTGAACTCGCCTCCGACGATCCAGGAATCGGCGCGCGAGAACATCTCGAGCCCCTCGAACTGGTAGCCTGCCTGGGCGGTGACGCGTGGGTACCAACTTGCCTTCGCCAGGCGCGAGCCGGCTTCGGCGGCGGCCACCGAGGCGGCGCTCGCTTTGAGCTCGGGCCGGTTGGCGACGGCCTGTTCGGCGAGCGCGGCCGCGTCGAGCGGAGTCTCCGTCGCCGGAGGGGGTTCCTGGACGGCGAACACCCGCTCGACGGGCGCGCCCGTCAGGCGATTGAGCGCGGCGCGCGCGATGGCCGCGTCGCCGGCGGCCGCGATCTGCCGGCGTTTCATCGCGGCCACGTGCACCGAGAGCGCGAGCACGTCCGCGTCGGTCACCATGCCGGCCGTCCGGCGGCGTTCGGCGCGCGCGAGGTCTTCTTCGGCCGCACGGACGGCCGACGCAGCCGCCTCTTCGGCCGCAACCGATGTCAGCACGCGGCCGTACGCGCGCGTGACCTCGACCGAGAGGGTGGCGCGCGCCGCGTCGAGGGCGGCGGCGGCCGCATCGCGCCGGCTCGATCCGATCGCCGATTCGGCCGCCGTGCGGCCGTCGAAAATGACCTGGCTGATGAAGAGCCGGCCCGCGAACGCCGAAACCGCGCCCGGGTTGTTCAGCCGATCGACCGCAAAATCCGCTTCTGTGAACTCGCGGGCGGCGAGAAGCGAGCTGAAGGCGAACACGGGCTGGTTGCTGCGCTGCCAGCTCTCTGAAAAGGACACGCGCGGAAAGAACATCGCCCGCGCGGCATCGGCACCGGCGTCGGCTTCGTCCGCCGCGGCCTGGGCCGCGAGCACCTCGGGATTTCGGCCGAGGGCCTCGGTGACGGCCTGGCCGAGTGTCAGAGTCTCCTGGGCGGCGGCGGGTGCCGCGCCGGCCAGACTCGAAACCAGAAGCGCGAGGACGATGACGCGACCCATCCCCCAAGAGATTCAGGTCCGGCGAAATGGTGACAGGGGCCGGTACAATGGCGGCCGTCTGGTGGGCATGTGACCAAACGACAGAATCTGAATCTCCCCACTGACGGCCGTGGCCAGGCCGTCGATTACGAGCCGCTCGTGAGAGCGGCTGCCGGCGGCGATCGGCGCGCCCTCGAACAGTTGCTGATGCGCGCCCAGGAAGTAGCGTTTCGTTTCAGCCTGCTCGTCTGCGGGCATGCCGAAGACGCCGAGGACGTCATGCAGGAGGCGCTCATCAAGACGTACAGGTACGTCGGCCGGATCGAACGGCCCGAGGCGTTTCGAACCTGGCTCTACCGGACCGTGACGAATGCGTGCCGGATGAAACGCCGGAAGCGGGTGGACGAACCCGCGCACCTGATGTCACTCGATGCGGGATCGGGCGATGGTGAAAGCAGCCAGTCCGCTCTCGAGGTGGCGGATCGCGGTAAGATGCCCGACGAATTAGCCATCAACAGCTGGCTCGGCAAGCGGTTGCGGCTGGCGCTCAACCGGATCCCGCCGGAGTACCGCTACATCGTCCTTCTGCGGGAGATCGAAGGGCTCTCGACGAAGGAAGTCGCCAAGGTGACTGGCCTGTCGACCGACAACGTCAAGACGCGCCTGCATCGCGCACGCGTGATGCTGCGCGAGGAGCTGGCGCAGCGATGACCCGAAAACAAGCCCCGCCATGCCGTGTCGTGCTCGAGCGCCTGTCGGCCTATCTCGACGGGGATCTTCCGGCCTCGGCGTGCCGGAAGATCGAGGCGCATGCCGAGACCTGCCCCCGCTGCAGCGAGGTGCTCGACGATCTTCGCAAAACCACCGGGCTCTGTCGTCATGCCGGCGAGCGGCCGCTGCCGCCGGCCGTGAGGAAGGTCGCGCGCGACCACGTGCGGCGTCTCCTCGGGTCGAAACCGCCGCGCTGAGGCCGATTCGGCCGGCCGAATCTATAATCTCCGGATGGTTGGAAGTCAGGTGCTGCACTACCGCATCCTCGAACAACTGGGTGCGGGCGGAATGGGCGTCGTCTACGAGGCCGAGGACATCCGGCTGAAGCGCCGCGTGGCGCTGAAGTTCCTGCCCGTCCAGGTTGATGTGGATGCGGCCGCCATCGAGCGGTTCGAACGCGAGGCGCAGCTTGCCTCGTCACTGAACCACCCGAACATCTGCACGATCCACGACATCGGCACGCACGACAATCGCCCGTTCATCGTGATGGAGCTGCTCGAAGGGGAGTCGCTGCGCAGCCTGATTCACGGCCAGCCGCTGCCGCTCGAGCAGGTCGTCGACATCTCGTGCCAGCTGGCCGACGCGCTCGACGCGGCGCACGCGAAGGGCATCGTGCATCGCGACATCAAACCCGCGAACATCTTCGTGACCAGTCGCGGGCAGGCCAAGCTGCTCGATTTCGGCGTGGCGAAGCTCTCCGGCGGCCGGCACGTTCCAGCGTCGGGCGACGAGACGCGCGTCGCGGCCGACGTGCTGACGCAGCCGGGCACGGCCGTGGGCTCGGTCAACTACATGTCGCCGGAGCAGGCTCGCGGCGAGGACCTCGACGGCCGGACGGATCTTTTCGCGCTGGGTCTCGTGATTTATGAGATGGCCACGGGCCGCCAGGCGTTCGGCGGCCAGACCACGGCCGTCGTGTTCGACGCGCTGCTCAATCGCCAGCCGGCCGATCCGAAGGTGAGCAATCCCGAGCTGCCCGACGAACTGCAGCGGGTCATCGTCCGCGCGCTCGAGAAGGACCGGCGCATGCGGTTCCAGACGGCCGCTGACATGCTGGCCGAGCTCAAGCGCGTCCGGCGTGACTCGACCGGCGCCACGGCGACGGCCCGGGCCGCCACCGGCACCATGCCCAGTGCCACTGGCATCATGCCAGGCGCCACCAGCGTCAGTTCGACGACGACGCCCGTTCGGCAGGCTGCGGGCGGGCGGTCGCGGTGGCTCACGATCGGCGCGCCAGCGGTGCTCGCGATCGGCGCGCTCGCGTGGTTCTGGTGGAGCGCGACGCGCACGCCGGCCTTTACCGAACGGGACACGATCCTGATTGCCGACTTCGTCAACACGACCGGCGACCCGGTGTTCGACGACGCGCTCAGGCAGGCGGTGTCCGTGCAGTTGCAGCAGACGCCGTATGTCACGCTTCTTGCCGACGGCCAGGTCCAGCGCACGTTGCAGCTCATGCAGCGCGGCCCGGACGAGCCGATCGTTGGCGAAATGGCGCGCGAGTTGTGCCAGCGCGCCGGTGCGCAGGCCACGGTCGAAGGATCGATCCAGCCGCTCGGGTCGAGTTATGTGATTGCCCTTGGCGCCTTCAACTGCGCGACAGGGGCACCGCTCGTCCAGCAGCAGGCGCAGGCCGACAGCAAGGAAACCGTGCTCGGCCAGCTCGGCACGGCCGTCGCCGCCGTCCGGGAGGGCCTCGGCGAATCGCTCGCGTCGATGGAGCGGTTCGACACGCCGGTGGGCGACGCGACCACCTCGTCGCTCGAGGCGCTCCGCGCGTACGGGCAGGGCCTGCGCGCCCGGGCCACGCAGGACGACGAATCGTCGATTCCGTTCTTCGAGCGGGCGGTCGAGCTGGATCCGGAATTCGCGCTGGCCTACGCGAAGCTCTCCGTCGTGGCGGGAAACCTGGGGCGGACCGAGCCGTCGGCCGACTACGCCCGGCGGGCCTACGAGCTGCGCGAGCGCGTGAGCGAGTACGAGCGGCTGTACATCGAGTGGAACTACGCCAGCCGGGTGTCGCGCGACAACGAGGCGCAGCTCGGCGCGCTCGAGATGATCATCGCGTCATATCCCCGCGACTTCGGAGCCCGCAACAACCTCGGCGTTTACTATTCGACCCGGGGTGACACGAAGAGGGCGATCACGGAGTTTCTGCTGGCCAGCGAGATTGCGCCAGACGAACCGCTGCCGCTGACGAACGTGGCGCCGCTGTTATTGCAGGAAGGACGTGTCGAGGAAGGCATTGCCATGGCCGCGCGGGCGCTGGCGCTGCGGCCGAGCGGCAGCCTCGCCGTGCAACTGTGGATCGCGGCCGCGCGCGAGGGCGACCCGAGGGCCGCCGAGTTCGAGCGCCTGGCCGAGGAGCGCGCCGGTGCCGACGTCATGTTACAGGGCAGGGCCGAAATGGCCCTCTGGCGAGGGCAGCTCGCGACGTTCGGCAAACTGCAGGGCGAAGCGCGCGCCATCGCCCGCGCCGACGGCGACCTCGAGGCGGCCGCGAGCGCGGAACGCCAGGAACTGATCTCCCGCGCGCTGTGGCAGGGAGGAGAGTTTCGTTCGACGCTCGCGTTGGCGGTCGACGGCTGGCCGGACGGCGATCGTGCGCTGGGCGTTGTCATCCTGCTGCTCACCGGCGATCCCGAACCGGCCCGACGTCTCGTGCCCGGCCTCCAGGCGAGCGGCGACCCCACCGCCGGGCAGGTAGTTCCGGTCGTCCAGTCGATGCTCGAAGCGGCCGATGGCCGGTTCGACCCGGCACTCGAGCGGCTGAACGCGATCATGCGGCAGGCGAGTGCCAAGCAGTTGAACTTCTTCCGCGGCGTCATCCTCGCCCAGGCCGGCGACGTCGAGGCCGCGATTGCCGACTACCGCGAGGTGCTGGTGGGTCGGGCCGATCCGGGATTGGGCTTTTTCGTTCCGCAGGCCAGGCTCGCGCTCGCGCGCCTGCTCGCGCGGTCGGGCGACACGGCCGGCGCGCGCGACGAGTACGACCGGCTGCTCGCCCAGTGGGCCGACGCCGACGCGGACTTCGGGCTCAAGACGACCGTCGAATCCGAGCGGGCCGCGCTCGGGGGGCGCGACTGACCGATGTCGCTCAACTACCAGGCCACGCGCTTTCAGTGCACCTGGCCGTGGGAGATGCTCGTCATGCTCTGCGACGGGCGCATCGTCTGCGGGTGCGCCGACCCTTACGCCGATCGCGTGCTGGGCGACGCGCGCACGACCACGGTCGAAGCAGTGTGGCGCGGCGACGTCATCACGACTCTCAGAGGCGAGCTGAACGAGGGCGGGTCCGCCTTCTGCGGCGACTGCGCGCTCAAGCGGCCGCTCGAGCCGGGCGAGACGCCTGCGGTGCGCCCGCTCGACGCGGGCCGGCTGCCCGGCCGCATGTTCATCGAGTGCACGGCCGCCTGCAACATCTCGTGCTTCGAGGCCTGCTGCGCGCCCGAGACCGGCATCACGAAAACGCGCCAGGCCGGCATGCTCGACTTCGACCTCTTCTGCCGGGTCGTCGACGAGGTCGGGCCGTCGCTCGGGCGCATCGACTTCTTCAATTATGGCGAGGCGTTCCTGCACAAGCGCGCTGTCGAGATGGTCGAGTACATCAAGAGCCGGTACCCGCACATCTACGTCTACACGAGCACGAACGGCACCGCGCTCAGCGAGGAACAGGCGCGGCGGCTCGTGCACTCCGGCATCGACGAGGTGACGTTCTCGATTGACGGCGCGCGGCCGGAGAGCTACGTGAAGTACCGCCAGCGCGGCAAGTTCGACGTCGCCATCCGCAACCTGCGCGCGATGGCAGGCGAGAAGGCAACGTCGGGGCGTGACCTTCCGCAAATCAACTGGCGCTACATCCTGTTCGCCTGGAACGACAGCGACGAGGAGATGGACGAAGCCAGGCGGCTGGCCGTCGACATCGGCGTGGACCGGCTGTGCTGGGAGATCACCGACCACCCGGAGAACGCGTTCTCGCGCCGGTTCGTGAGGGGCACGCCGGACTTCGAGCGGATTCGCCGCGAGACCTGGGACGACAGCAACCTCGGCAACGCCATTCCGGGCGCCACACCGCGAGCGGTCATCGAGGTAAAGCCGCCGCTGCCCGTGCCGGGCCTCTCACGGTTGCCGTTGATGGCCGCGTCGACGAGGCCACTGGTCGTGAAGACACGCGTGCGCAATCTCTCGACCCGGGCGTTTCCGTCGGACGCCACGTACGGCCGACGCCTGGTACGGCTCGGCGCGCAACTCTGCGACGAGACGGGCAAGCTGCTCAATCTTGATTTCGCGCGCGCCCGCCTGCCCGGGCCGATCGGACCGGGTGAGGCGGCCGACATCGCCATCGAGATCCCGCCGGTGGAGCGGCCCGGCCGCTACGCGCTCAAGTTCGACCTGGTGAGCGAAGGCGTCGAATGGTTCGAGAAGTGCGGGTCGCCGACGACCATCAAGGCGTTGCGCGTCCGGTAGGGATGCGCCGGCCGTCCGGCGGTATGCTGTACGCGAATCCCCGATGATTGGCCAGACCGTTTCCCACTACCGGATCGTGGAGCGCCTCGGCGCCGGCGGCATGGGCGTGGTGTACAAAGCCGAGGACACGCGGCTCGGCCGGACGGTCGCGCTGAAGTTCCTCCCGGCCGAGCTCACCGAGGACGCCGAGGCGAGAGAGCGTCTGCGCCTCGAAGCCCAGGCCGCCTCGGCGCTCGAGCATCCGAACATCTGCACGATTTACGGCATCGACGAGACGCCCGACGGCCGCGTCTTCGTCGCCATGAGCTACTACGAGGGCGAGACGCTCAAGGAGCGCATCGCGCGCGGGCCAGTGCCGGTGACCGATGCCCTGCGAATCGCACTCGACACGGCGCGCGCCGTGGCGGCCGCGCACGAAGCCGGCGTCATTCACCGCGACATCAAGCCCGCGAACATCATGCTCACGAGGCGCGGCGACGTGAAGCTGCTCGATTTCGGCATCGCCAAGGTGACGGGGCGAACGGCCATCACCCAGACAGGCATGACGTTCGGCACCGTCGCGTACATGGCGCCTGAGCGGGTCGCGGGTCAGGCCGCGGACCGTCAGACGGACGTCTGGGCGCTCGGCGTCGTGCTCTACGAACTGCTCGCCGGCCAGCCTCCGTTCCGCGGCGAGCACGACGTCGCCATCATCAACGCCATTGCCAACGACACGCCGCAGCCCTTGCGCGAAGTCCGGGCCGAAGTGCCGCCGGAGCTCGAACGCATCGCCACGCGCGCGCTCGAGAAGCCCCGTGATCGCCGCTACGGCTCCGCGGAAGAAATGCTTTCCGACCTCGAAACCGTGGCGGCTGAGCTCCGCGGCCCGGCGACGACGACGAGACAGCCCGTCACGCGTGCCGTCCGGTCGGGTCGCCGGTCGATGGCATTCGCCGCGGTCGGTGTTGCCCTCGTCGGGGTCGCGGCCCTCGGAGGCTGGTGGATGTACAACGTCGGCCAGATGCGGGAGGCGCGCGAGCAACTGGCCAGGCTCAGCGACCTGGTGGGCGAGGAGAAGTACTCAGAAGCGTTCAGGCTCGCGTCGTCGCTTGACGCGCGGTTGTCCGGAGATCCGGAGTTCGAGACGATCCGCAGCGAGCTGTTCCTGCCGGGCGGCGTCACGACGACGCCGGCCGATGCGGAGGTTTATGTCAAGGGGTACGACGAGCCGGACGCCGACTGGATCCATCTCGGACGCTCGCCGCTGGACGTGCGCGGCTTTCTGGCGTACTTCCGCTGGCGGATAGTCCGTCCCGGATTCGCGACGTTTGAAGGGGCCGGCCCGACGGGTCTCCTTCCACTCAACGTCACGCTCGTGCCAGAGGAGACCGTGCCGGACGGCATGGTGCACGTGCCGGCCGGCTCGGTTGAAGTCAGCGGCGTCGGCGTGGTGCCCGTCGACGCCTTCTTCATCGATCGATACGAGGTCACCAACCGGCAGTTCAAGGCGTTCGTCGACGCCGGCGGGTACTCGGCGCGCGAGTACTGGCGTCAGCCGTTCGTCGCCGACGGCCGCACGCTCGCATGGGAAGAGGCCATGGCCCGGTTGCGTGATGCCACCGGTCGTCCCGGGCCGTCGGCCTGGGAGTTGAGCGCGTATCCGGAGGGGCAGGACGACCAGCCCGTGACTGGCATCAGCTGGTACGAGGCCAACGCGTATGCGGCGTGGGCCGGCCGTGAGCTGCCGACCGTCCACCATTGGCGCCAGGCGGCGCCCGGCGGCAACTTCTCCGAGATTCTCGAGTTCAGCAATTTCTCCAACGTCGAGATCTCACCCATCGGCACGTACACGGGTATCGGGGAGTACGGCACGTACGACATGGCCGGCAATGTACGGGAGTGGTGCTGGAACGAGGTCGGAGGTCGACGGTACATCCTGGGCGGGGCCTGGAACCAGCCGCCCTACACGTACCAGGAGGCCGCTGCACTCGACCCGTTCGACCGCTCGTCGGTCAACGGGTTCCGTACGATGTCGCGCGAGTCGAGCGGGCCGATTCCCGACGCGCTTCTGGCCTCGGTTGAACGGGTCGCGCGAGACTACTCCCGCGAAGTGCCGGTATCGGATGAGGAGTTCGAGATCTACCGGCGCCTCTACGCCTACGACCCGACGGATCTCGAGGCAACGGTCGAGCTCACCGACGATTCGTCCGACGCGTGGCGCATCGAACGGGTGAGTTACGCGGCCGCGTACGGCGACGAGCGCATCACGGCGTATCTGTTCCTGCCGAAACAGGTCCAGCCGCCCTATCAGACCGTCGTCTATTTTCCGCATTCCGGCGGGCAATTGCTGCGATCGTTCGAGCAGTCGGAGATGAGCTACCTCGGATTCAGCGTCCGGGCCGGCCGCGCGCTTCTGCTGCCGATGTACAAAGGCACCTACGAGCGGCGTCTCGAACGGCCACCGGACGGGCCCATCGCGTGGCGTGACCTGACCGTGGCGCGGATCAAGGATCTTCAGCGGTCGGTCGATTATCTGCAGTCGCGGCCGGACATCGACGGCGAGCGGCTTGCCTACTTCGGCGTCAGCATGGGGGCACGCCTCGGCAACCAGAGCCTGGCCATCGAGAAGCGCTTCCGGACCGCCGTCCTGTGGTCAGGAGGGTTCCGGACGTCCCTCGCGCCGAACCCGCCGGAGATCGACGAGATCAACTTCGCTCCCCGGGTGACCGTTCCCGTGCTGATGCTCAACGGCCGGGAAGACTTCGCTTTTCCGGTCGAGACATCACAGGTGCCGATGTTCCGCCTGCTCGGCACGCCGGCAGCCGACAAGCGCCACGTGATCTACGACGGCGGCCACGTGTTTCCATTCGCGCGCATCATCAGGGACACGCTCGAGTGGTTCGATCGGTACCTGGGAGTCCCGCGGTAGTTCTCTACTTCGGGGCTGCGCGTCTGCCCGGGTTCGCCTTCCTGCCGACGCGGCACGTCTTCGCCGCGCCCTCTCCGGCATCGATGAGCGTGCGCGCCAGCGCGAGCGAGCGGTCGACCAGCTCGCGGGCGCCCTCCCGCAGGTCTTCGCTGTTCCTCACGTACTCGACGTTGTGCTCCATGTCCTCGGCCGACCACCCGCGGCTGTGCGCGATGAACGGGAACTGGGGGAAGTGGAAGCCGAGCTCGGAGAAAAACGTCAGCATCTGGCCGGCAACGCCTTGAATGTTGTCCTGGCCGCCCGTGATGACGAATGCCGCCACCTTGTTGCGGATGAGGACGGTGTCGGCAATCGTGACCTGATTCTGGATGCAGTTCATGCGCTCGGCCATCTTGTAGAAGAGCGCGCTTGCGGCGCCCCACCGGATGGGCGTCGCGACGAGCACGACGTCGGCCCAAAAGACGAGTGCCTCGTAGACCTGCTCCATCTGGTCCTTCGGGTCGAGCTGGGTGATCGTGCAGGGCCACGTGCAGGACTGGGCGCTCTTGCTGTAGTAGCCCTCGCAGTTGCGGAAGGCGAGCTCGCGAAGCGTGATCTGTCGCGTGTCGGCGCCTGTGGAGGCGGCATGCTCGAGCGCTGCCGTGAGCAGTGCGTCCGAGGTGGAATAGCGTGGCTCATCGCGGTTCATGTTCGTCGTCGAGATGCCGACGACCCGGAGCGGTCCGCCTTCGCGCCGGATCTCGCGCTCGAGACGGTGGGCCTTCCGCGCGCTGCCGCCCGCGGCCTTCGAATTGACGAGGACGCGGCCGTCGCGAATCTCGACCGGATGGACGCCGACCGCGCCCTTGTCGCCCGTTTCCTTTCCGGTGCGCGCGTCGTAGGTCCACCCGTGCCAGGGGCAGGTGACGTGGCCGTCGTCGAGCGAGCCCCGACCGAGCGGCCCGCCGGCGTGGGCGCACGTTCCGGAGAGCGCCGAGAACTTCCCGTCGATGTGAACGAGCGCAATCCTGACGCCGCCGGCCGTCACTTCCTGGAGCGGCAGCGTCGCCAGTTCCCCGGCCGAACCGACATCGTGCCACGCGTCGGCGCCGTCGCTGGCCTTCTGCTCGTCGTCGAAGCTGTGGTACCAGTGCGCGCCGCTGCAGAAGGGCTTGTTCGTCGATTTGCCGCAGCGGCAGAGCGTGAAGTGTTCGCGTGAGGCGCCCTCGCCGAAGTCAGCGCCCTCGAGCTCGGCGCCGCCCCGTATGGCGTACGGCCCTCCGGGCATCACGAGGATCTCTTCGACGTCGTGCCATTCGCGGACGGCCTCACCCGTCTCAGTCCATGAGAGCGCGCCGGAAGGACACTTTTTGATGGTCGCGATGATCTCGTCTTTCGAAGCGCCGTTCGGGTCAATCCACGGCTCCGTTTTCATGCGCCAGACCCCGGGGAGTCCGTCGGTGCAGTGCCCGGCGTGAGAGCAGACGCCACGGTTGTCGTGAATGGTGATCTCGTGGCCTTCGTAGCTCTCGAGCTTGTCGGGCACGCGGTCGTCTTCTTTCTGGTCCGTGAAACCAACCTTCACGTGCGTCCGGTCGCAGAAAGGCTTGGTGGCCGAGTGGCCGCAGCGGCAGAGGGCCATGGCCTCGCGCGTGTCGTACTCCGTGCCGTCGGCAGCCCGCACGAGCTTCTTGCAGTCCCTGACGAGAAGCGAGCCGTTCCTGCGCACCTGGATCCGCGTCTTCGGCATGCGTAAACCGTAGCATGCCCGGCAGCAGGAAGGTGCTAATGTGGCCGGGGGCCGCGCCGTGCATGTGAAGCTCGGGACCGTGAATCTGAGGGCATCGGGGACCTGGCACTCGAGGTCCGTGCTGGCCGCCGTCGCCGCGGCCGTCCTGGCGAGCGGGCCTGTGGCTGCCGCCCGCGGTGTTCAGGCCTACGACCCGTTCGTGGTTCCCGCGTCGTTCGACGTTCAGGCCGTCGACCTCGTCGTGCGTGACGAGGCTCGCGGTCGTGACATCCCCGTTCTCGTGTATCTTCCGGCGTCCGGCGATCCCGCACCCGTCGTGCTGTTCAGTCACGGCCTCGGCGGATCGCGCACCGGCAACGCGTTCATGGGCCGGCACTGGTCGGCGCGCGGCTACGTTGCCGTGTTCCTCCAGCATCCTGGCAGCGACACGTCGGTGTGGGAATCGCTGCCGCCTCGCCAGCGGATGGCGGCGATGCAGCGGGCGGCGAGCGCCGAGAACTTCGTGTCGAGAGTGAACGACGTTTCGGCCGTTCTCGATCGCCTCGCGCGCTGGAACGCCGACGAGTCTCATCGGCTCTAGCGGCCGGTGCGACCTGTCGCGCGTCGGCATGTCCGGTCATTCCTTTGGCGCGGTGACGACTCAGGCGGTGGGCGGCCAGACGGCCGCGCGCGGGCTCATCTCGTACACCGACGTTCGTATCAAGGCCGCCATCGCGTTCAGCCCGAGCAGTCCGCGACTGGGCGATCCGCAACAGGCCTTCGGACGCGTCGCCATTCCGTGGATGCTGATGACAGGCACGAACGATGTGTCGGTCATCGGCGACCAGACGGTCGTATCGCGTCTCGCCGTATTTCCCGCGCTGCCCCCGGGATCGAAGTACGAACTCGTGCTCGACAAAGCCGAACACTCCGCGTTCACCGAACGGCCGCTGCCGGGCGACACCGAAGCGCGCAACCCGAATCACCACCGGGTCATCCTGGCCCTCAGCACCGCGTTCTGGGACGCGTACCTGAAGGACAATGAGGCCGCCCGGGCCTGGCTCGACGGCGGCGGCCCTGCCTCGGTGCTCGAGACGGGCGACCGGTGGAGACGAAAATAGGCGGGGTCCGTCCCCGATTGGCGTGAGCCGGGACTGACCCCTTCAATTGCAAACGCAGAGGGCAACGATGGGACAGCCAGTTTTCAAGGAAGCCGTGCCGGTACTGCACGTGTCGGACTCCGGGGCGGCGGAACACTTCTTCTGTAACCTGCTGGGCTTCCAGCGGACGTTCGCCTACCGGCCGGACCCGGCCAAATCCAACCCCTGCTACATGGGCGTGATCCGCGACGGCGCGCTGCTGCACCTGTCGTCGTTCGCGGGCGACGGCGTCACCGGTGGCGTCGTGTACCTCATCGTCGACGACGTGGACCGGCTGGAGACCGAGTTGCTCGAGCGTGGCGTCGCCATCGACATGCCGCCAACCGACCAGACGTGGGGCAACCGCGAGATGTACGTCCGCGACCCGGACGGCAACAGCATTCGATTCGTGAAGGAAGAGGCGAAGTAGATGGTGCTCGTGAATCTGGGATCGCGCGTGCCGACTGTCGCGTCGTTGCTTGTCGTGCTCCTCATGCCGGTGTCCGCACGGACGGCGCCGCAGGCACCCGAGTACGACGTCATCCTGCGCAACGGCACCGTCATCGACGGCACCGGGCACCCGCGTTACCGGGCCGACGTTGCTACACGGAACGGGCGCATCGTTCGGATTGGAAATCTGTCAGGCGTCACCGCCGCCGTCGATCTCGACGTCACGGGTCTGTATGTGACGCCCGGCTTCATCAATCTGCACAGTCACGCTCAGCCGGCATCGTTGCCCGCGGCCGTGAACATGCTGACGCAGGGCGTGACGACGGAGATTCTCAACGCGGACGGGGGCGGTGCGGTGGACATCGCCGGTCAACTATCGCGCGTGGCCGGCGCGGGCCTGGCCGTGAACGTCGGCGCGTACGTCGGCTTCAACAGCGTCTGGAGCCGCGTGGTCGGCCCGGACGACCGACGGGCGACCGACGAGGAGGTCGAGAGGATGCGCGCGATGCTCGTGGCCGGTCTCGAAGCCGGCGCGGCGGGCGTCTCGGCCGGCCTCGACTACAAGCCCGCCTACTACGCCACGACCGACGAGGTCGTGCGCGTCGTCGACGTCGCGCGCCCGTGGCGGACGCACTTCAGCAACCACGAGCGCGTGACCCCCGAGTCGGGGTTCAGCTCGCGCGCCGGAATCGAAGAGACCATCACGATTGGCGAGCGCGCGGGCCTGGGACCGCTCGTCACGCACATGAAGGCGCAGGGCCGCGAGCAGGGGACCGCGCCGGCGCTCACTGCGCTCATGCGCGGGGCCACCGATCGCGGCGCGTTCACGTCCTCGGACCTCTATCCGTATCTGGCAGGCCAGACGAGCCTTGGCGCGCTCATCATCCCGGCCTGGGCGCAGGACGGCGGCAACGATGCCATGCGCGCCCGGTTTGCCGATCCAGCCGCGCGCGCGCGCATCGTCGCCGAGGCCGAAGAAGCCATGAACGCCCGGTTCGGCGGCGCCGCCGGCGTGTATCTGCCGGCAAGCGGGCGCCAGCTCGTCGACGTGATGGAGGACTGGAAAGCCTCACCCGGCGAGGCCGTCGTCCGCCTGCTCGAGGAGAGCGGCAACCAGCCCGCGATCCTCAGGTTCGGAGCGGAGAGCGATCTTGTCGAGCTGATGCGGTACCCGGATGCGGCCATCGCGTGCGACTGCGGGGCGACGACGAGCACGCGGACGCATCCGCGCAACTATGGGACGTTTCCCCGGGTGCTCGGCCGATACGTGCGTGAGACGCAGACACTGACCTGGGAAGACGCGATTCGCAAGATGACCGGCCTGCCTGCGAGCCTCCTTGGCATCGTCGATCGTGGCTTCCTCACGCCGGGCATGATGGCCGACATCACCGTGTTCGATCCGGCCGTGGTGATCGACCACGCCACCTACGAGGATCCCGCGCAGTACTCGGACGGCATTCGCCACGTGCTCGTCAATGGCCGCTTCGCGCTGCGCGACGGCGCGCCGACAGGCGAGCGTGCGGGCACTCCCGTCATCCGCACCTTCCACATGCCGACCCGGCCGATGAGCACGGGCGCGCCGAGGCGCGTGGACGTCACCGGCACGATGACGGTGGACGAGGCAGGTGCCTCGCGGAGCGCCGGGTTCTCGCTGCGCATCGACCAGAGCGCCGACGGTCGCGACACGACAGGCGCGTTCCGGCTCTCCGATCCGGCGGCCGGCGTCGAGCTGGACATGGTCGAGTCCGGTCTCGTGCAGACCGCGCCCGGCTGGGCGGCCTGGTCAGGCATCGCGCGTGTCGCCGGCACCGGCGCCCTTCGAGCCGTCACCGTGACTGTCGATCGCGTCAGCCGCTACCCTGGTGAGCCAGGCACGACGGTCATCGTGTCGATGGACGACGGCTACCGGATCACGGGTGTGCTGCGCTGACATCCTCGTCGCTCCGGGTTCCCTCGATCAATCGAAAACCTTCGGCACTTCGGCCGGTGCCTGTGATTAACCAGCCCGGCAGCAGCGTGGCGAGCTCGCCGTCCTCGTAGGTGACGTGCATGCAGCCCTTCGTCGGGTTGTCATCTGGAATTGCCGCCAGTTCGGCAGGCGTCAAGGCAGGATTGAACACGAAGAACCCACGGCCTCCGGCCCGGACGACGGCGGTCAGGCTCCGAATCGCGCGGTCGCAATCGGCGCGGCTCAGACCGTCGAGAACGAGTGCTGCGAGAACACCATCAAACGCCTGGTCACGGAACGGCAGGTCGGTCGCGGAGCCGACGACGAACCGGGCGTTGAACCGGGCGCGCTGCGCCCACCTCCGAGCGGCACGGATCCCGCCCTCCGCGTAGTCGAGTCCCACGATCTCCTGCACGCCGGAGCCGGCGAGGAAGTGCGCCCACCTGCCAAAGCCGCAACCGAGGTCCAGGACCCGTGTGCAGGGACGCGTCTGGAAGTACGACCGACACCGTACCATCGCATCGGATGGCGGCGCGTCGTACCATCCCGCCGGCATGCCGGCGAAGATTCCCTCCCAGACAGCCCGGTCCCGAGTGACGTAATCGCGCATGAAACCGATTGGTGGGATCTTACTCCGGGAGGTATCGCCTGGCCGGCACCATCCGCTGAACATCGCGCCGGTCGCGGTCGTCCGGTCCGGGTAGTGGTGCGCCCGATGCAACTTTTCGTCCGGCCGCGGGTTTGTACCGGTAGTGACGGCCGGAGTGTGAAGGGCCGGGCATGACGAGGGCCGCCCGGTTCGAGGCGTTCGTCCGCGAGTACCAGGACATGGTGTTCGGTACGGCGGTGCGCCTGCTCGGAAACCCGACCGACGCCGAGGACGTGGCGCAAACCGTGTTTCTGAGGGCCTACGAACGGTTCGATCGGGTGGTGGCGAGTCCCGCCGCGGCTGGCTGGCTCAAGACGACAGCGACGAACCTGAGCCTGAACCACCTCGCCCGGCATCGCGCGCGCTGGCGGCAGTTGAGCGAACCCGAGGAATGGGGCGCCGGTCGTCCTGCGGGCGGGCATCCGACGCCGTCGTCGTCGAATCCGGGAGCCGACCTCGACGCGGCAGAGCGGCGAGCTCAACTCGAGCACGCGCTTGCGCGCCTGCCCGATCACCAGCGCGTGCCCATCGTGCTGTTCCACCTCGAGGAGATGAGCTACGACGACATCGCGCGCCGGCTCGGCGTGTCGCTGGCCAAGCTCAAGACGGACATCCATCGCGGCAGGCTGGCCCTGCGCGAAGCGCTGGCAGTTCTCCATGACGCGGTTTGAAGACGAGCTCGAACGGGAGGTGGACCGCGAGCTTTCGGCGCTCGGCGCGCGGCGGGCACCGAGCACGCTCCTGCCGCGTGTGCTCGCCGCGGCCGGCCGGCCGTGGTACCACCGCGCATGGCTCACCTGGCCCGTGGCCGCGCAGGCCGCGTCGGTCGTGGCCATGCTGGCGTTCGCTCTCGGCCTGGTGTCGTTCTTCGGCGCCGTTGGCGAGACGTTCGGCACGGCGTCGGCGCTCGTGCGGATTGGCTGGCGGGTCGTTTTCGAGCCGGCCGTCCTGTACGCCTTCGCGCTTGCCGTCGTGATGGCCCTCGCGGTGTCCGCGTCCTGGGCCGCGCTCACCCACGTCGCCCTGGGAGGGGCCTCAGAATGACTCTTCGCACACGGTTATGCCTCGTGGCTCTTTCGGCAATCGTCGTGGCCGGTGCGCTCGCGCCGCCCGCCAGCGCGCAAGTCACGTTCCGCTCCTCACGACCGGTTTTGCGAGTCGGCCAGGATCTCGCGCTCGACGTCGATGCCGACGTGCGCGAGGTCGTAGTGGTCTTCGGGTCGCTCACACTCGAAGGGCGCGTCAGTCGCGACGTCTTCGTCTGGCTCGGCGACGTTCGCCTCGCGCCAACGGCCGTGATCGACGGGTCGCTCATCGTCGTCGCCGGCGACGCGCACGTCGAACGGGGAGCGACGATCGGACGGGATCTGGCCGTCATCGGAGGCACGCTCGACGCGCCCGCCGACTTCGCGCCTGGCGGCGAGTTCGCGATGGTTGGTGCGCCGGCGCTCGGACGCGGCGTGCGCGGGTTCATTCCGTGGGTGACGCGCGGGCTCCTCTGGGGGCGGCCCATCGTCCCGGATGTGCCGTGGGTGTGGACCGTGGTCGGCATCTTCTTCCTGCTGGCGCTGGCGCTCACGCTCATCTTCGGCCAGGCCGTTCGAGCGTCCTCGAGTGCCGTCGTCCTGAAGCCGCTTCGGACGTTCCTCACCGGCATGGTCGTGCTCGTCGTCACGGGACCCCTCATCGTGATTCTTGCCGCCACGGTCGTGGGGCTCGTCGTGGTGCCGGTCGTCATCTTCGCGCTGCTCGCGGCGTGGACGATCGGCAAGGTCGGCGTGGCGCGCGGGATCGGAGGTCGAATCCTCCACGAGTCGGATCCCGAGAGCCGCGTGCAGGCGGTGCGATCCCTCGTGATCGGGTTTACCGCGATCGTGCTGGCCTATATGGTGCCGGTACTCGGTTTGGTTACCTGGTCGCTCGTCAGCGTGTTCGGGCTCGGGGCCGCCACCATGGCCGCGCTGGCGGCCATCCGACGCGAGTATCCACGCAAGCCCAAGCCGGCTGCACCTGCATCGGTGCCGCCACCGTCAATTTCTTCCGATGCTGACGCCGGGCCTTCGGCCCGTCCGATGGCGTTCGACGCGCCCCTTCATGAACCGGCGGTTGAGCCGGACGAGGCCGACGACGAAGCGCCGATTCGCTCGACGAGCCTCGTGGCGCTTCCTCGGGGTCAGTTCCTCGAGCGCACGGCAGCGTTCGCCATCGATTGCGTGCTCATCGCCATCGTCGATCGCTTTCTCGACTCGCGTCAGGATGGCGTCTTCTTCTTCCTGCTCGTGAGCTACCACGTGGCGTTCTGGACGTGGCAGGCGACGACGCTCGGCGGCATCATCATCGGGCTGCGTGTCGTGCGGACCGACGGAGACCAGGTTCGCTTCGTGGATGCGCTCGTGCGGGGCCTCTCGAGCGTCTTCTCGGTCGCCGCGCTCGGGATCGGCTGCTTCTGGATGTTGTGGGACGCCGAGCGGCAGACCTGGCACGACAAGATCGCTGGCACGTACGTGGTGAAGGTGCCTCGCGGCATGCCGCTCCGGTAGCCGCAGGGACGTCGCGCGGTATCCTCCACCGCCGACTATAATCAGCCCTTCCATGAGTCTGACATCCGGTTCGCGGCTGGGTCCCTACGAGGTCGCCGGGAAGATCGGCGAAGGCGGCATGGGGGAGGTGTATCGGGCGACCGACACCAACCTGAAGCGTGCGGTGGCCATCAAGGTGCTGCCGGCCGCCGTTGCCGACGATGCGGAGCGGCTGGCGCGGTTTCAGCGGGAAGCCGAAGTCCTCGCGGCGCTGAACCATCCCAACATCGCGCAGATCTACGGTCTCGAGCGTGCGGGTGGCTCCACCGCGCTCGTGATGGAACTGGTCGAGGGCCCCACGCTGGCGGAGATCATCCTTGGCGCTGGGCGCTCGGCGCCGGGCGCTCGGGGCTCCGGCGTTGGTGCCGGTGAACGAGCGCTCGAGTTGTCAGAAGCGCTCGGGATTGCCCGCCAGATTGCCGATGCGCTCGAGGCCGCGCACCAGTTGGGCATCGTCCATCGCGACTTGAAGCCGGCCAACGTCAAGGTGCGACCCGACGGCACGGTGAAGGTGCTCGACTTCGGGCTTGCGAAGGCGCTCGACCCAGAACCCTCGGACCCCCGGACCCCCGGACCCTCGGACCGCGCCCTCACCATGACCTCTCCCGCCATGACGCAGATGGGCATGATCCTGGGCACGGCGGCCTACATGAGTCCCGAGCAGGCGCGCGGCAAGGCGGTCGACAGGCGCGCGGACGTCTGGGCATTTGGTTGCGTGCTCTACGAGATGCTCACGGGCCAGCGCGACCCTTCGAAGACGAGGACGTGTCGCTCACGCTCTCGAAGGTGCTGCAGAGCGATCCGGATTTCGACCTGCTGCCGGCCACGGTGCCGCCACGCGTCCGTCAAGTCGTCCGCCTGTGCCTGCGAAAGTCGCTGCGAGAGCGCATTCCCGACATCGGCGCCGCGCGGCTGGCGCTCGAAGGCGCGTTCGAGACTGCCGGGCCGGCGAGTGCAACGCCGGCACCCGCAGTGCGCCGCGTCCTGGCCGGGTCGATCGCGGCCGCGGCCATCGCCCTCCTGGCCGGAGCCGCCCTGGGGCGGTACGCGCTGGCGCCAACGACGCCCGCGGCCCAGACGTTCGAGTTCGAGGTGAGCGTTCCCGGGCGGCGCATCGAAATGGGATCGTTCGCCCTGTCGCCCGACGGCTCCCGCCTCGCCCTCGTGATCTGGGACGAGGCCGGAGATCGGCAACTGGCCGTGCGCGACATGAACCTCACCGAGGCACGCGTGCTTCCCGGAACCACCGGAGCCGTCTATCCGTTCTGGTCGCCGGACGGACGCGAGATTGCCTACTTCGCCGGCAACCAGCTCCACCGGATCGCGCTCGACGGCGCGGCCGCTCGTCCCGTCGCCACGGTCGTCGACCCCCGTGGCGGCGCCTGGGCCCCGGGAGACATCCTCCTCATCGGCAGCGGCGCCGGGCCGATCTACCGCATTCCGGCATCGGGAGGCAGACAGCCGGAGCCTGTGACGGAGCTCGAAGCCGACGTCGAGGACGCGCACGCGTGGCCGGCCATGCTTCCCGACGGCAAGCGATTCGTCTTCATGGTCGACGCGTCAACCGACGACGGGCACCGAATCCGCCTGGGCAGCGTCGACGGCGGCCCGACGACGATCCTGCGCCGCGTCGTTCGATCGCAGGCCGTCGTGGATCCAGCGGGGTTCCTGCTGCTCGGGGAGCGCGGCCAGCTCCTCGCCTACGACTTCGACCTCGAATCCGGCGCGCTCAGCGACGAGTCGACCCTGGTGGGGACACACGTCTACCCAATCGGAAACCAGCATCAGCTTCCGGCGTCTGCCTCGATCCGGGGGATGCTCGCGTACCAGAACACGTCGGCCGCCAATGGTCTCGTCTTCGTCGACGACGCAGGCCGTACGACGCGCACCGTTGGACAACCGGATCGATACGGCAACGTGAGTGTCTCACCCGACCAGAAGCGGCTGGCCTTCGAAATCTTCACCGATACGAAAGAAACGCTCGTGTGGGTAGAGGATCTCGAACGCGGCGTCCGGACAGCCATATCGCCTCGAGGGGCGCAATCCGACAGTTCTGTCTGGTCGCCGGACGGCACGACCGTCTACTTCGATTCGGACGCAACCGGCTCGTGGGAAGCCTATCGGAAGCCGATCATCGGGGGCGGAGATCCGGAGAATCTCGGGGCCCCTGAGGGCGCGATGGAAGGGGTCCAGGATGTCTCACCTGATGGCCGATGGCTGCTTGTGGTATCAGCCACGAGCGGCGGCCGCAACGACCTGTTCCTTCGCCCGATCGATGGCAGCGGAGACGCGTGGACGGGGTGGGCGACGGGACCTGCCGATGAGGCCAGCGGCACGTTCTCGCCGGATTCACGCTGGATTGCGTACTCGAGCGACG
The DNA here is from genome assembly GCA_963752045.1 of uncultured Acidobacteriota bacterium. GTDB lineage: Bacteria > Acidobacteriota > Vicinamibacteria > Vicinamibacterales > SCN-69-37 > DATKDF01. Next base: position 735,798 of record CAVVWN010000014.1, read on the forward strand.
CGTCCGGCCGCGCCGAGGTGTACGTCTCTCCACTCGAGGGGGGACCGTCGGCCGAGCGTTGGCAGATTTCCTCCGGAGGCGGAGTCGAGCCCCGGTTCTCGCCCGACGGCAGGACGATCTACTACCGTTCTCCCACCTTCGACTGGATGGCGGTCGATGTGCGAATGACCGGGCAGGCCGTCGAGGCCGGTGCGCCACGCGTGCTCTTTGCCATGCCCGTCATCGAACTGCCGTATCTCAGGAACGTCATGGACGTCCTGCCCGACGGGTCCGGGTTCGTGACGATCCACCCGGCGTCGAGCGACGTCCTGTCGATCCGGGTGCGGACGGGCCGCTAGAGGGAGGGACGGGTCTCGCTTGCGCGAGCAAGACCCGTCCCCTCCACGCTTGACTTCCCGACCGCCTCGCGATAGTAGTTAATATCACTACATCGACGGAGATCCCATGGCACACGCACTTTCGGCCGCGGAAGCCAACCGGACGTTCTCGACGGTGCTTCGGCGCGTTCGTGACGGACAGAGCTTCATCGTGACATCGCACGGCCGGCCGGTCGCGCGCATCGTGCCCTTCAGGGCAGGCGACCGCGTGATCAGCACGGCTCGAGCGACGCTCTTCGACCGATTGAAGGCGGCACCCGTCGTCAAGGCCGGCCGTTGGACGCGTGACGAGCTGCACGAGCGTTGATTGGCGCCTGAGTCATGAACGTCGCCATCGACACGAACGTGCTCGCGTACGCGGAAGGCACGAACGACCGGGAGAAGAAAGCCGCCGCGCTCGATCTGCTCCAGGCGCTGGCGCCGGAGTCCACGTTCATACCGGTGCAGGCTCTCGGCGAGCTGTTCAACGTGCTCGTCCGGAAGGCCGGCCGTACCCGCGCCCGTGCGGCCGAAGCCATCCTGAGCTGGGGTGACGCGTTCCCCCTGATCGAGTCTTCAGCAGATGTCATCCTGGCGGCGACCGATCTTTCGCGCACGCACAAGCTTGGAATCTGGGATGCGACGATGCTCGCGGCGGCGGCCGACGGACGATGCCGCCTTCTGCTCTCGGAGGATCTGCAGGAGGGCTTCACGTGGCGTGGCGTCACGGTGGTCAGTCCGTTCGCACGATCCAGGCATCCGCTCCTGGCGGCGCTCGTGGAATAGAGCCGGCGCCACGGTTTGCGCATTGCGTTGCGCCGGTGATGGCAGGACAATGGGCCCGTCCTTTCCGGAGGTGCCCTCATGCAGCGCACGCGACATGCCAATCATCTGACCTCGTGGACCGCCGGAGCCCTGCTCGTGCTCGGCCTCGTCGCGGCCACCGGCGCGCAGGAGGCCGAGGACCGCACGCTTCTCAGCCGCGACCAGATGGTGGCGATCATCAACGAGGCGTCCGGCGAGCGCGCCATGCACCACGTGCTCGAGCTCGTGCCGTACCCGCGCATCCGGCCCCAGGGCGAGTACGAGGGCAACTTCCAGGAAAGCACCGTCATGGCCAACTTCGCGAAGGAGTATGGCTACAGCAACGTCGGTATCGAGTCGTTTCCGACTGGCGGCCAGCTCTGGCAGCCGAACAGCGGCGAGCTGTGGATGGTGGAACCGGACAGCCGCAAGCTCTACGACATTCACGAAATCGCCGTATCGATCGCGTCGGGCAGCGCGTCTGGCGACGTGACGGCCGAGCTCGTCGACGTGGGGCTCGGCCGCGCGCAGGACTTCGAGGGCAAGGACGTCGCCGGCAGGATCGCGATCGGCTCCGGTGGCGTCGGCCAGGTCTACTCACAAGCCATCCAGCGCGGCGCGGTCGGCGCCATCGGCTACAGCTCCCTTCGCGCCGACGACTATCCCGACCAGATTCCTTCGTCCTCCATCAACACGCCGGCAGGAGCGACGCCGGGGTTCGGGTGGGCGGTGTCGCCCCGCGTCGGCCGCGAGCTTGTCGGCATGCTCGCGCGGGGCCAGACGATTCGCCTCCGCTCGATCGTCAACGCCGGCACGTTCCCGGGCGAGCTCGAGATGGTGCACGCGACGATCCCGGGCGACGGGTCCACCGACCAGGAGATCGTCGTCTCGGCGCATCTCTACGAGGGGTACCTCAAGCAGGGCGGCAACGACGACAACTCCGGCTGCGCGATGACGCTCGAAATCGGCCGCGCGTACATCAAGCTCGTGAAGGAAGGGAAGCTGCCGCCGCCGAAGCGCACGATTCACTTCCTGTGGGTGCCGGAGCTTTCGGGCACGCGCGCCTGGCTCGACGCCCATCCCGACGTGCAGAAGAAGCTCGTCGCGGACCTCAACTTCGACATGGAGGGCATTCGGCTCACGACGAGCCGCAGCTACTGGGTGCTGCATCGCACGCCCGACACGTTCCCGTCGTTCCTGAACGACATCGGCCAGAGCTTCATGGAGTACGTGGCCGAGATCGCGCGCGAGCGCGTGCGGTACCGCGCGAACGGCTACGCGCCGGTCAACCCGGTGGTCGCGCCGAGCGGCAGCCGCGACCCGTTCTACATCAAGATCGATCAGCACTACGGGTCGAGCGACCACGTGGCCTACATGGACCGCGGCATCCCGTCCATCATGTTCATCACGTGGCCGGACATGTGGTACCACTCGTCCGAGGACACGCCCGACAAGCAGGACTCCACCCAGTACAAGCGCGGCGCCGTCGTCGGCATCGGCGCGATGACGGTGCTCGCCACCGGCGGCGACGTCATGGCCAGCCGCGTCGTGGCCGAGAACCTGGCGCGCGGCACGTCGCGCATGGGCGCCTCGCAGGTGAAGGGCCTCGGCTACATGGCCGACCTCACGTCGCCGCAGGGCCTCATGACTGCCTACAAGGAGGCCATCGTCGCCGTGAAGCACCAGGCAGAGGTGGAGAAGAGGGTGGTGCAGTCTGCCGCCGTGCTCTTCGACGATCCGTCGGCGGCGGCGACGACGCTCGAGGCATTCATGCCCGTGATCGATCAGCGCGCCGCGGCGCTCCTCGACGAGGCGCGCCTCATGTACCGCATGCAGGCAGCCGAGCGCGGCACGCAAGCCGCCGAGCCGACCATGACGCCGCTCGAGCGTGAGGCCGCAAGTCTCGTGGTCGAACAGGTGCCGGGCGCGGGCCGGGGCGGGCGCGGCGGCGGCGGAGGCCGTGGCGGCGGCGGGGGAGGGCGCGGTGGCGCGCCGGCTGCAAGCGTGCCGCAGCACATGAACGCGGAACTGTCGATCCTGCTGCGTCAGAACAAGACCGTGCTGGAGATCCGGGACTTCCTCAGCGGCGAGTTCGAGCCGCTGCCGCTCGAGACACTGATGGCGGTACTCAAGGCACGGGAGTCGCAGGGATCGATTCGGCTTGTGCCGCGTCGGTAGGCGGCGCCAACTGATGCGGCGGGCCCCGACGGGCAACCGGGTTCTCGCGCTTGGCCTGACAGTGTCCGGCCTGGCCGCCGCCTGCTCGTCGCCAACCCAGCCGACGTGCAACTACAGCGTCTCGCCGGCCGGCATCTCCCTTCCCGCCGCGGGCGGGTCTGTCACGGTGGCGGTGACAACCGGCAGTTCGTGCACCTGGCTGGTGATTTCGACTACACCCTGGCTCACGGTCAGTGGGACGAGCGGCACGGGCGACGGAACCGTCAGCGTCAGCGCCGGCGCGAACGGCCAGACACCGCGAAGCGCCACGCTGACGATCGCCACTCACGCCGTGGGCGTGGCGCAGGAAGGCCTTCCGCTTCCGACGTTCGCGCTGTCGGGCAGGGTGACCGACGCCTTCATCGGTCAGTCGCCGGGGCTCTCCGGTGTGTCGGTGACGGCCGCCGACGGACCGAGTCAGGGTTCGTCAACCACCGACGCCTTCGGCAACTACGCAATCCCGGGTCTGCCCGCGGGCACCTACACGGTGACGTTTGCGAAGGCGGCCTACACGACGGTCGTGGCCACGGCCGCCGTATCGGGGCCGACCGCTCTGTCGATGGTCCTCTCGCTCGAGGTGCCGGCAGCGCCCTCGTCGTCGGACCTCACCGGCTACTGGTCGGGAACAGGCACCTATCCGAACGATCCCTTCAGGCTCCTGCTCGTTCAGCAGGGCGAGACCCTGCGCGGCATGTACGCGGACCAGCACGACGCGTCGTCCTCGGTCAGCGGCGCGTTCGCGACGCCCGACTTCGTGCTGCGGGTGGATTTCGGCGACGCCGTTCTGTTCCTCGAATGTGCCGTCGAGGACGCGCGTGAGATCAACGGCGTGCAGCGCACCTCGGCACTCGGGAATCGTCCCTGGCCATTCACGATGAAACGCTGAGTCGTGCTATCGTGCCGGCCGACTTCCGCCACCGCAGCCACGACCGCGCGCCGAAGCCATGGATCAAGACCACCGGCGCGCTCCCGCCGATGATCTCGTAGTGAATCAGCAGTCCCGCCGAATCGAAGAATGCACCGCCGGCCGGCTGTGTTCGCACGAGCACCAGGCCCGTCACGAGCCAGGCGATCGCGAGCGTGGCCAGTCCGGCTACGGCCAGATGCGAAGCGGTGCCGTGCAGGATAGCGCGAAAGGGCAGGCGCGGCGGCCCGGCGCGAGGGCTCACGCACCCTCGTACCGCGATTCGGTGTCTAACTGACACAGCCGTCCCATCAAGGAGCGTGGATATGCGTCGTCCCCATGTGCTCTCGCGGGCCTCCCGCGCGGTCATCATCGGCGCCGTGCTGATGGGCACGACCCTCGCCGGCCAGACGCCGCCGCCCCCGCCGCCGCCGATTCCACCGCCGCCGGCCTCGCTGCTGCAGACGCTGCGCGACCCGGGAGCACCGGACGGCGAGACCGTCCTGCGCATCCCGATCGGTACCGCGCAGGTTTCTGGCACGGTGACGGATGCTGCCAGTGGCAGGCCACTCGCCGGCGCGCGCGTGAGCCTCACCGGCGGTGGCGTGGTGACGACAGGCCGCGGCTCGTCCACCGGGATGTCGCGCCTTGCGCTCTCAGACGACCAGGGCCGATTCGCGTTCGACCGCCTGCCGGCCGGCCGCTACGCGCTCGGCGCCAACCGCAATCTTTATCTCTCGGCCGCCTACGGAGCCCGTCGCCCGGGCGGGGCGGGAACGGCCATCGTCCTCGCCGAGGGCCAGCGGCTCGACCTTGCCATGCCGATGACGCGCGGAGGTGTGATCACCGGCACGGTCGTCGACGAACTGGGCGAGCCCCAGCCGCACGCGCAGGTCCGGGCGATGCGTTACTCGATGACGAACGGCATCCGCCGACTGCAGAGCGTTGCTGCCCTCCCGACCGACGATCGCGGCCAGTACCGGGTTTTCGGGCTGCAGGCTGGCGACTACGTCGTGTCGGCGACGCCGAACGCCGGATCGCTCAACGCCGACCGGGCGCTCGCCGAAGCGCTCGCCCTCGAAGAGAAGATCCGGTCGGCCTCGCCTCAGGAGGCTGCCACCGGCGCGTCCGTGACGGTCGTCGTCTCGGCTCCCGACCCGACCATCAGGTCGCAGGCGGGTCGGTCGGGATTTCTACCCACGTACTACCCGGGCGTCATGCAGGCGGACGCGGCCGCGGCAATTCGCGTGACCGGCGGCGACGAGCACGCTGGCATCGACATCGTCGTGCGCGCGGTCGAAGGCACCACGGTATCCGGCACGATTTCACCGGAGCCCGCTGACAACACGAACATCCGTGTCTCGCTCCTGAACGCCGACGGGACCGCGCTCGACACCTCCGTGGCAGGATCGCTCGTGAGTGGCGGCAACGGCGGGAGGTTCGTGCTGCACAACCTGCCGCCGGGCGTGTACCAACTCCTGGCCCTGCCGATGGCCGGTCCGCAGATACGCATTGTGAACGGGGCGTCATCCGCGTCCGAGGCACAACAGCGAACCGACGATGCGCAGCCGCTCTCGGGCCGGACGACGATCGTGGTGTCGGGCGAGCCGGAGATACAGGCGCACATCGTGATGGAGCGCGGCCGGACGATCTCCGGCATCGTGCAGTTCGACACGAGCGCGCCTGTCGACCTCACGCGTGGCACCGGCACGGTGACGATGGCAGAAGTGACCGGCATCATGGTCGGCGCCTTCCGTCCGCCCCAGGCGCAGGTCGGCCCCGACGGCCGGTTCACGATTCGCGGCGTGGTTCCCGGCCGCTACATCCTGCGGACGAGCCTCGGTTCGCTCAAGGAGGCGATCGTGGACGGGCGTGACACGCTCGACTTCCCGCTGGAAGTGACCGGGGAGCGCGACATCGCCGGCGCCGTGCTCACGGTGACCGACAAAGTGACCGAACTTGCTGGCGTGCTCACCGACAGCCGCGACGAGCCCGCCTCGTCGTACTCGGTGGTGGTGGCCTCGGCGGACCCGCGATTCCGGACCCCCGGATCGCAGCGCGTCGCGCTCACGAGGCCCGACACGAACGGGCGCTACAGCTTCCGCGGCCTGCCACCGGGCGACTACCTCGTGGCTGTCGTCGACGACATCGAGCCCGGCAGTCAGTACGATCCCGAGTTTCTCCGCGGCCTCGAGGGCTCAGCCGTGCGCGTCACGCTCGTCGAGGGTGCCAGCACCGTCTCGGACCTGCGCATCGGACGATAGCGGGGCCGCGGCGCCAGCCGCCCCTTTGAGCCCGCTGAAGGCCTTGCCGTGCACGTGCCGGACGCCGCTTCGCTCGACGAGCGCGCGAACGTTGTCGGCCGTGATGCTGCCACCGGCCAGGATGTCGATGCGGCCGGCGGCGTGTTCGACGAGGCGCCGCAACTCCGCCGCGCCGGCGAGCGCGGTTGGGGCGCCGCCGCTCGTGAGGACCACGGCCACGCCGAGCTCGACGAGGACGTCGAGACCGGCGGCGCGGTCGGGTAACTCGTCGAATGCCCGGTGGAAACCGACGGCCATGGGGCGCGCCGCGGCCACCAGATCGGTCATGGCCGCGACGTCGATCGCGCCGTCGTGCGTGAGCGCGCCGAGCACGACGCCCGGCGCGCCAGCCGTCCTGGCCAGCTCAATGTCGGCGAGCATCACGCCGATCTCGTCGGCGTCGTAGACGAAATCGCCCGTACGCGGCCGGATGAAGACGTGGATGGGAATAGTGAGGCGTGCGAGGGACCGCTTCACCAGCCCGAGCGACGGCGTCACCGCGCCGTCGTGGAGCGACCCGCAGAGCTCGACCCGGTCGACACCGGCATCGGCAGCCGCGATGGCGCCGCGGAGCGACTCGACTGCGGCTTCGACGAAGATTGGTGACCTCGGCTTTTCGGGCACGGGTGCATCATACCCAGGCGCTGGCGTCGACGGGATGGCGGATCGACAGCGCCTTGCACCGCCGATGGCCGGCCGGTACAGTCACTGCTCATGACCCTTCGACTCATCGCTATTCCGGCGCTCATCCTGGGCGCCTTGCTGCCGGTTGCCGCCCTGCAGGACCGGACGGCCGCCGAACTTGCCGCGGCGATCGAGGGCGCGCAGGCCGAGGCTGGCTCGAACGGCCTGGGCGCGCTCACGATTGACGAGCTTCTCTCCCGCTTCAACGTGCCGGGCGTGAGCGTGGCCGTGATCCGGAACTTCGAAATTCATTGGGCGAAAGGTTACGGCATCGCCGACGTCGAGACCGGCGCGCGCGTGAACACCGAGACGATGTTCCAGGCGGCGTCGATCAGCAAGCCCGTGGCGGCGATGGGCGTGTTACGGGCTGTCCAGGACGGGCTCTTCGGGCTCGACGACGACATCAACGGCATCCTGAAGTCGTGGAAGCTCGACGGCGGAGAGTTCACGCGCGATCGTCCCGTGACGCCCCGGACGCTCACGAGCCATACCTCCGGCCTCGGCGACGGCTTCGGGTTCCCCGGGTACGCGCCGTCGGACCCGGTCCCGACCGTCATTCAGATTCTCAACGGCGAGAAGCCGTCGAACGTCGGCGCGATCTTCATGGAGCGGCCGCCGATGTCGCTGATGGAGTACTCGGGCGGCGGCGTCACGCTCATGCAGCAGGCGCTCAGCGACGCGCGCGGCCTGCCGTTTGAAGACGTCATGCGCGACACCGTGCTCGTGCCGATTGGCATGAGTCACAGCACCTACGAGCAGCCGCTGCCGTCCTCGCGAGACGGGAACGCGGCGCGCGCCCACTCGCGCGACGGGAAGTCGATGGGCCCGAAGTGGCACGTGTATCCGGAACGGGCGGCGGCCGGTCTCTGGACCACGCCGGGCGATCTGGCGCGGTTCGCGATCGAAGTGCAGCTCTCGGCCGTGGGCAGGTCAAACCGCGTGCTGTCGCGCGCGACGGTCGAGGAGATGTTGTCGCCGGTGGGCGTCGGCGACTACGCGGTGGGATTCAGCATCACGAAGATCGGTCAGGGCTGGTACTTCCAGCACGGCGGCTCGAACTGGGGCTTCCGCGCGACGCTCATCGCGCACAAGGTCAAGGGCTATGGCCTGGCCATCATGACGAACGCCGATCAGGGCGGGGCCGTGGCGGGCGAGATCAGCCGGCGGATCCAGAAGGCGTACGAATGGGACTCGATGGCCGAGCCGGCGCCGCGCGGCTACCGGCCGCCGGTCGCGCGCACCGAGATCACGGTGGCAGAGGATGTTCTGAAGGCCTGCGTCGGTGAGTACGCGCTGGCGCCGGCCGTGACGCTCGTGGTGACGTTCGAGGACGGGCGCCTCCACGTGCAGCCCACCGGCCAGGAGAAGCTCCCGATCTTCGCCGAGGCGCCCGACCGGTTCTTCCTGCGAGCCGTCAACGTGCAGATCACGTTCACGCGTACCGCGTCCGGCGAGGTGACGGGCCTCGTGCTGCATCAGGGCGGTCGAGACCAGCCGGCGCAGAAGATCCGGTGAGCCTCGACGCGCAGGTCACCAAATGAGCACCACACCAGCCGACTCGTCGCACATCGTCGATCGTCTCGCCGGCCTGCCCGATCTCGCCGGAATTCCCCGCGAACAGCTCGCATGGCTCGTCGCCCACGGAGAGCTCCATCGCTGCGAGGACGGATGGACGCTGTTCGGCGCGGATGGATTCACGGCCCTGATCGTCGTAACTGAGGGGCGCTTCTCGGTCCGGGTAAGTCAGGGCGGCGTCGAGCGGGAGGTGAGGAGCATTCCGGCGGGACGTGTGAGTGGCTTCCTGCCGTACTCGAAGATGACCTCGCCGCGCGGATACCTGGTGGCCGATGGCGTCGTCGAGTTCCTGGCGATCCGGCAGGAAGACTTCCGCGAGATGACGCGCGAGTGCTACGAGTTCACGACCGTGTGCGTGCAGGAGATGCTCGCCCGGGCGCGCGTGTTCAAGGCCGACGACAAGCACCAGGAGAAGATGGCCGCGCTCGGCCGTCTCTCGGCCGGCCTGGCCCACGAGCTCAACAACCCCGCGTCCGCCGTAGTTCGGGCCGCCGGCGGGCTGGACGCCTCACGACTCGAGATCGCGACCGCGTCGCGCGCGCTCGGTGCGGCGTGTCTTGATGACGAATCGTCGCTCGTCCTCGAGGCGCTGGAGGCAGCCACGGAGCGGACACTAGCCGAGCCGCTGAGACCCCTCGAGCGCGCGAACCTCGAAGACCAGGTGGCCGACTGGCTGGAACGTCACGGCGTCGAGCCCGCGCTCGCCTCTCCGCTTACGGCAAACGGCCTCACCATCCAGGATCTGGAGGCGGCGGCGTCGGCGCTCGATCCCGCACACGTCCCCGTCGTGGTCAGGTACGTCGCCGCCAACGCCGCGGCACGGGACCTTGCGGCCGACATCCGGTCGGCGGCCGATCGGATTCACTCGCTCGTGGCGGCGGTCAAGCAGCACACGCACATGGATCGCGCCCCGGCCGTGGAGGCGATCGCGCTCGAGGGCCACCTTGCCGACGCGCTGACGCTTCTCGGCGCCAGGGCGTCGTTGAAGGGCCAGTCGCTGGACCTGACCGTCGAGCCGGGTCTGCCTGCCGTCATGGGTTCGGTCGCCGACCTCAACCAGGTGTGGATGCACCTGGTGGACAACGCGATCGACGCGGCGCCGGCGTCAGGGCGAATCGCCATCGACGCGAGGCGCGATCGCGACACGGTCGTGGTCCGCGTCGTCGACAACGGGCCCGGGATCGCCGAAGAGAACTGGGAGCGCGTGTTCGAGCCCTTCTTCACGACCAAACGTGTGGGCCAGGGGCGCGGGCTCGGACTCGACATCGTGCGGACCGTCGTCGCGGCGCATCGAGGCACGGTCGTCGTGACCTCACACCCCGGCCGCACCGAGTTCCGCGTCACGCTCCCGGCGCTTCTGTAGGGCGGACTGAACTTCTGTAGGGCGGACTGAACTTCAGTCCGCCCTACAAGGCTCTCGAAAGCCCGTCCTGCGATTCACTGCGCGGAGATCGCCTCCGCCTGAGTCGAGGCTCAGCCCCCCGCGGGAATGACGACCATCGTCCGGCTGCGGACTTCGGCGCCGCGCACGTCGACTTTCACCGAGATGTAGTGCGGCTGTCCGTCGCGTTCGTCGGCGCCGGGCTCGACGCCGAGGAGGTAGTACGCCGAGGTCTCTCGAAGGACGCGCTCGAAGGCGTAGTCGCCCGTGCCGGCCTGCACGCGGATCAGCGCGCCGCCGGCGCTGCCCGCGAAGCGTTCGAGCCCCGCGCCGAGCGCGGCGCTGTCTCGCATGAAGGACGCGGTGAGGCCGCCACCGCGCGGCGAGAACGCGTCGATGAACGACGTGTCCATGTGCAGCACCATCAGCGTCGCGTTCGACTGCGCGGCCTGCCGCGCGATGTCGTCGACGAGCGTGTTCACGTCCGGGCGGCCGCCCACGCGATCGCCGGCCAGCAGCCCGCCGCTCACGAGGACGACGATCGTGCGTTCGGGGGAGTCCTTGATGGCGTCGAACAGGGCCGTCAGACCCTGCGTGCTCATATTCACCTGCGCCTCGAACGAGATGGCCATCCCCTGAGCCTGGAAGGCTATCGGCCGACGGCACGGCCCCGGTGCGCTCGGACATTCCCGCCGCGCAACCCGTCCCAGCACGTCTTCGTCTCCGGCCGTGATGTCGATCACCTCACCGAGCGTGAGGAAGAACTGACCGGGCGGCAGCGGGTCGAGTACGCCGACGATATGGTCGATCTGCGCCAGCACGGACTCGTGATCGGTCGTCAGCGTGAACGTCTCCGGATACACGGGGAACGGAAACAACCCGATCGTGTCCGTCGGATTCAGGTTTTCGATGAACCGCCGGGCCGCCTGCATGGCGGCGAGCGCGTTGCGCGCGTGAAAGCTCGACTCGTCGATGGCCAGCACGAAGTTGCGGCCAGCCGTGGTGACGGGCGCAAGCGTGTCAGGAGAGGTGCGGTCGGCGCGACTGCCGGCGGTCGGTCGGGTGACGTCTGTCGCGGGCGACCCGTACTGAATCAACTCGGCGGACACGACCCGGCGCTCCTGCCGATCGAGACGTACCTCGAAGTCCTCTGGACCCAGGCCGAGAATCGGCGTGCCCGTGCGGTCGACGACCTGGACGTCGACGAGGATCAACTCCGACGCCGCCCGGAAGGTCGGGCGCTGCGCGGACTGAGCGAGCAACACGCCACCGGTCACCATGACCAGCAGGCCGGCGATCTTTCCGCTCATGGATGAACCCGCGAACAGGGTATCACTCACTCACTCATTCACTCATTCACTCAATTCACTCAATTCACTCAATTCACTCAATTCGCTGAATTCGCCCACTGCCCCCTCACTCCGCCTTCAGCGTCACCGTCGGATCGATCGACAGCGCGGGCCGCGCCGGCCCCTCACGTCAGTTGAAAACCACGGTGTGGCTGTGGAGCGCAAACGACGAGGACGCCTCCGACGACGACGTCTTGGTGAGTCTCTGCCCACCTGCTATCTGGCCCACCTCGGTCATGGTCAGCACGACCGCGTGCGGATGGTCGGCCGTGCCCCTGATGTCCAGCGTCACGCCCTGTCCGGCCGTCAACTGGGCGCTCGTGATGACGGCCGAGTGTCCGTGATTCGCCGACACGGATCCGGCGCGGGAGCCGTCGCTGGGCGACGTCGGGCTGTCGTCGCTGCCGCCGCAGCCGATGATGGTGACGGTGACCCCGCTCAACAGGGCGAGAAGGGTGGCGTTGGTGAACTGCCGACGGTCGATGAGTGTCGCGACGTCCGGGCGATCAGACGTTCCTTCTGACATGTTCCTGTCTCCGTGCCGGCCGGCCCCGAAAGCCGGTGCCGGCGCTTCGACAGACGCTGGCGTTGTGTCAGAGCTCCAGTCTACACGTGCGAGCGGCGCAAGGCGCCCGCTGCTGCTATGCACGCCATGGCGCGGACAATCCGGACCCTGGACCTGCTAATCCTCACGGCCGTGGTTCCGATGGCGTATGCATGGCTGCTGCTCGGGCATTCTACCCTTGGCGGCATGCCGTAACCTGCCGCGGCGGGCATGCTATCTTTTGGGCCTGCCTACGATTGACCCGTCGTTCCGGTCCGGGCCGGACTGCGGAGGGGAGGTGCCAGGTGGTGCGACTCCGTTTCACGTTCGCTGTCGTCGTCGGCGCGCTCGTCGCATGGTCCTGGGCGCCAGGGCCTTCGGTCGGCACGGTTCAGGCTGAACAGCAGCAGGCCCCTCCTGACTTCGAGTACGAAGCCGCGCTGAGCGACGGTGAGATCGCTCTCCGGGAACGCCGGTTCGAGGACGCTCTCGAGGCTTTTACGACCGCGAACGAGCGCCGCGACAGGAAGTCGCCGGAGGCGTTATACGGCATCTGCCGCGTGCACAACGCGCTCGAAGACCCCGCCGAGGCGGAGAAGGCCTGCGAGAGCGGCCTGAAGTACGCCGGAAACGAAGCCCGGCTCGTGGCGGGCCTGCGCTACGAACGCGGCGTCGCGCGGGTGGCGCGCGCGACGGGGCCCGAGGACAAGCGGTTGCGCGACGCGCTGGAAGACTTGCAGGCGACCGTTTCGATCACCGACGAGATCCCGATGGCCTGGTTCAACCTGGGCGTCGTCGCGGCCACGCTGGGTCGTGACGACGTAGGCAGCGCCGCGTTTCAGGCGTACCTCGACAGCGGCGAGGGTAGCCAGAACGAGCTGGCCCGCGAGCTTCTGTTCAGCCCGCGCCGTCTCCGTGAGCCGGTTGCGCCGGAGTTCTCGATTGAGACGCTCGACCATGGCACCGTGAGCCTGAAGTCGCTCCGAGGACGGACGGTGCTCCTGGATTTCTGGGCCACCTGGTGCGGCCCCTGCCAGATTGCCGAGCCCGCTCTCGTCAAGCTGCACAAGAAGTACGCGGACCAGCCGTTCACCATCGTCGGCATCGACTTCGACCCGCCCATCCAGGAGCCGCGCGTGCGCAACTACATCGAGCAGCACGAGATGGCCTGGCCGCAGCACATCGACGCCAGCCGCGCCGTGCTCGACGCCTACGACGTCGATGGGTTTCCCACCTACATCGTGATCGACGCCGACGGCATCGTCAGCCTGCGCGTGGTGGGCTGGCGGCCGAACACCGAGCAGCAACTCGATCGGGAGATTGCCAAGAGCCTCGAGGCCGGCGCCGCGAAGTCCGTGCGCAGGTAGGAGCTACCGCACGATCGGCCGGGTCGCCACAAACTGCACGAGGACCCGAAGCGTGACGTCGACTCCGCGTCGCACGTTCTCTTCGGTCACCCGTTCGTCGTTGCCGTGCAGGCCCCGTCGGTCCTCTTCGGGCGTCGCCGTCGCCTCGTACCCGTAGCTGACGATGCCCAGGTCGCGGAAGAAGTGACTGTCGGTGAACCCGCCCTGCACCTGGGGCACGAAGCTCGTGCCTGGGAACGCTTCGAGGGTGACGTCGCGCAGGATGCGGAATAGCTCGGTATCGGTGCCCGAGACGGCAGGCGTGAAACCCATCAGCACCTCGACGTCGATCTCGGGACCGAGTACCCGGCGCACTTCGGCCAGCCATGCGTCGGGATCCTGGTCTGGAAGGAGCCGGCAGTCGATCTCGGCCCACACTTCCGGCGAAACGACGTTGATCTTCTCGCTCGCGCCGAGGCGCGTGATCGAACAAGTGTTCCTCGTCAAGGTGTGGAGGGCCGGGTCGTACGCCTGCAACTCCCGCAGCACGCCGGGCTCGCCGATGGCGGCGGTCAGGTTCTGGAAGCGCGTGCGCCACGGCTCCGGATGCTGGGAGGCCATGCCCTTGAAGTGGACATCCACGGCTGGAATCACGCGCGGCTCGAACTCGTGCCGGCGCAGGCGATCGAGCGCCTCGATCATCTCCAGCGAGGCGTAGGAGACCTGCGGCCTCGACCCGTGCCCCGGCTCGCCGGTCGCGGTGAGGCGCAGCCAGTAGGGCACCTTCTGCGTGACCTCGACGCCGAACTGCACCCGTCCCTGTACGACCTCGCCGCCTCCGCCTTCGTTCAGGAGAAAACCGATTCCGTCGAAGAGCTCCGGCCGGTGCTCGACGAGCCAGCCGGCGCCGAACATGCCCCCGGCCTCCTCGTCGGCGGTCGCCATGAAGACGACGTCGCGGGTGAGCGGCACTCGGGAGCGATGGAGCGCGAGGAAGGTGGCCAGGTTGAGGATCCCGCTCGTCTTCGTGTCGAGCGCGCCCCGGCCGTAGATGTACCCGTCGCGGAGCTCGCCCGACAACGGGTCGGTGGTCCAGAAGCGCGCGTCGGCCGGCACGACGTCCATGTGATGGAGAAGCACGAGCCCCGGCTCATCGCCACCCTCGAGCCGAGCCCAGATGTTTCCCCGGCCCGGGGCCGATTCGACGATCTCGTACTTGATGCCTTCGGCGTCGAAGATGCGTGCGAAGAACTCGGCGCCGCGAATCTCGTTGCCCGGAGGGTTGATGGTATCGATCCGGATGTATTCCTGCAGCCACCGCACGGCCTCGTCCTGCAGAGAGCGCAAGTCGACCTGGCCGGACGCGGCTGCGGGCGTGAAGAGGAACCACCCGGACAGCAGGACGGAGAGTGCCAGGCGGGTGCTCGGAGACAGCGGCATGACCAAGTGCCGCGATTATACGGGTTTCGAGCGGGCGCTACCGGCCCAGCAACCGGGAGAGCCAGGACTTGCCCGCTTCGGCGGAAGGTGCCGTCCCGTGCTGGCTCGTCGATTCACGGCAGTGGCACCGATCGGACTCGGGCACGTCGCCGATCACCTGTTCGACGTGCGCCCCGCAGCCGGCCCAGGTCGGCCGACCGCAGTTTCGGCAAGTCACGCGCCGGCACATCAGCGCACCTCGGCTTCAGCGTCGGCGTCGACGGCGCCCCCGGCCGAGGCCTCGCGCTCGGCCTCGATGCTGCGTCGAATCTCGTCCATGTCGAGCGCCTTCACCTGGCGGATGATGTCGTCGATTGCCGACCCGGGAAGGGCGCCTGGCTCCGCGCCAAGCAGGATGCCGTCCCGCATCACCACGAGCGTGGGAATGGACTGAATCTGAAACGCGCCCGCCAGGCCCGGCTCGGCTTCGGTGTCGACCTTGCCGAACACGACGTCCGCGTGACGTCCGGCCGCTTCTTCGAAGATCGGTCCGAACCGGCGACAGGGCCCGCACCACTCGGCCCAGAAATCGATGAGCACAATCCCGCCCTCGACCGTTTCCCTGAAGTTCGCTTCCGTCAGCTCTACCGTCGCCATCAGCACCTCTGCCGATAGATTCTAATCGTCGGCGATGGTGACACCTCCCATCCTCGAGGCGCCTTGGGACGAGCTTTAGGGCATTGTCCCTCCCTGTTGACATCTGGATTACGAGACTGAAATCGACAGAGAATGTGCCTGCCCCCATGCGCGTGCTTTACGTCGGTACGGACTGGTTCGCCTGGAGACTCATCGAAGTCGTCCCGTTCGTCGTCGCCGATCGGGCCGAATGCGGTCCCGACGGCGCCTGTCCAATCCTGAATGGACAGGGTGCCGGCCATGCGCCGAGGTTCGATGCCGTCGTCGTAGACGACCGGCCCGGCGAGGCAGCGCCCGCCGACGTCGTCCGGTGGTTGAAGCAGCAGGCACCCGACGTGCCGATTGTGCGGCTGATTCACCCTGAACCAGACGGCTCCGAGGCCGTGGCCGCCGAGTACGACGTCGAGGAGACGGTGGAGAAGACCGGCGTGTATCGGCCGCGCCTGCTGGCCGCTTTGCGGCGCGTCCATCGGACTTACGCCTTGAGCCAGCTGAACGCCGAGCTTCGCGCGCGGTCGGCCTGGCTTCATCAGGCGGTCGACGAACTCTCCGAGGCGGTCATCGTCTTGAGCCGGTTCGGCACGGTGCTCGGCGCCAGTCATGCCGCGCTCGAGACGCTCGGGGCAGAGAGCATCTCGGACGTGCTCGAGAAGCCGCTCACGTTCTGGGTTGGCCTCGAGCACCACGACGATGTCAGGTCGGCTATTGGACGTGCAGCAGAAGGCGAGGTGACCGAGGTCACGCTCGCCCTCCAGAGTTCGACCGGACTGAAACCGATCGACGCCACGCTCCAGGCGCTTCGGCGCGGAGATGCCCCTCATGCCGGAGTCCTGGTTCGACTCGCCGGCGCGCCGGCCGACGACGGCCGGGCGGCAGCGACCGCCGCCGAGGTCGAGGCGCTCCGCGAGGCTCTGGAACGCGCGGAGACCGCCGCCAGGCTCGAGCGAGAGAAGTGGGCAGAGGCGGCCGAGGCACACGCAGCCCAACGGTCGCAGTGGGAGGCGGGTCGCCGGGAGCTCGAGGCGCAGGCGAGCGCCGCCCTTGAAGCGGCGACCGAATCTCACCGCCAGGACCGTGAGACGTGGGAGCACGAGCGCGCCACCAGGCAGGTTGAGGCTGACGAGCTCGGCCGGAAGCTCGCCGCCTGCACGGCCGACCTCGCACGGCTGACCGATTGCGATCTTTTTGGCTACGCCGTGACGACGGCCGACGGCCATCTCCTGGACTGCAACGCCACGTTCGCGCGCCTGCTCGGCTATTCCGGAGTCGACGACGCGATTCGGAGAGCAGCGGGGAGGCCACTTCCGGGTCTGGCCGGTATCGAACCCTCGCGCGCCGGTGCCCAGCCGGCCGTTCGTGCCGACAGCGTGACCACGAGAGAGGGGTTCGAGCTTCTCGTCGAGCGATGGACCGTTGCCCTGCCGGCCGCCGCGGATGCGCCGGTTCGTCTTGCGCACGTCGTCGTCGACAGGACGCGCGAGGCGCGTCGCGACGAGCAGTTGCGCGATGCGCGACGGCTCGGAAAGGTCGGCACGCTGACCTCGCTCATGGCGCCGGACCTGCAAACGCTCATCACGTCGCTGCGCAAGACCGCAGGCCAGCTCGATTCCCCTCCGGCAAACGACGCATCGGCCGGCAACGCACCGGCGGATCTTCTCGCGAATGCCGTCAGGGCCGATGGGCTCATCCAGCAACTGGCGGCGTTTGCCCGCCGGCACGACCAGCCGCGAAGTCGATGCGGCATCGATGACGGCATTCTCCGGGCGAGACCCATGCTGAGCCGACTCGTGGGAGAAGACGTCACCCTCGATGTCGCATCCGGCACGAACAGCGCGGTTCGAGTTTCACAGGACGACCTGGAACAGATGCTGACGAGTCTGGTCGTCGCCGCCAGGGACCTGCTGCCGTTCGGCGGCCGCATTTCGATCGCGACGCTTGTGCCGGAGCCGACCGACTGGATCCGCGCACCCGACGCGCTCGGGCCCATTCAGCCTGTGCGCCTCGAGGTGGCAGCCGAGGGGTACGACGTGCTGCCGCCAGCCGCGACCCCCGCGCTCGAGCGCATCGTGGCGAGGTGTGACGGCCTGCTGCGCGTGCGGCAGGTCGATGCGCGTCGCGTGGTCCTCGACGTCGATCTGCCGACGGCGTGTATCATTACCTCAACCTGACATGCACCGCATTGCCGCGCTCGCTCTGTTCCTGTGTACCCTCGCGTTTGCTTCCGCCCGCATCGATGCTCAATGGCCGCAGTTCCGCGGGCCAAACGGCTCCGGTGTGGACGACGCGAGGGGCTACCCGGTCGCGTTCTCGCCGACGACGAACGTGGCGTGGAAGGCCACCGTTCCCTACGGCCAGTCTTCACCCATCGTCGTCGGGAACCGCGTCTATGTGACGGCTCGCGAGGGCGACCGACTGCTGACGATTGCACTCGATACGCAGACGGGGGCGGAGCTCTGGCGGCGCGATATCCGACGCGAACGGGCGCAGGAGGCCTACAAAGCCAATGACCCTGCGTCGCCCACGCCGGCCGGCGACGCACACGGCGTGGTCGCCTTCTTTGCGGACTTCGGCCTCGTCGCCTATGGAACGGACGGCCAGGTTCAGTGGACTCGTCCGCTCGGCCCGTTCCAGAACTTCTACGGGATGGCAGCCTCGCCCATCATCGAGGGCGATCTCGTCATTCAGCTCATCGACCAGCTGACCGGTTCGTACCTGCTCGGGCTGGATCGCGCGACCGGGGACGTCCGGTGGAAGACCGAGCGTCCCGGCGCCACGATCGGTTATGCCACGCCGATGGTGTTCCGTCCGTCTCGCGACCGGGCTGACGTCATTGCCATCGGCTCGACGCGCCTCGACAGCTACGACCTCGCATCGGGCACGCACCGGTGGTGGATGCCGCTCGGTTCCGGCGGTTCGATGGGCACCGCACTGGCGATGGGCGACACGCTGCTCGTATCGACGCTCGGCACCGACGAGCCGTCACTGCCGCAGCTTGCGACGATCCTCGCGCAGCACGACACGGACAAGGACGGGCGGCTGTCGGTGCCCGAGCTCGGCAAGGACCCTGAGCTCGGCGAGCACTTCGGCTGGATCGACACGAGCAACGACAAGTTCATCACTGCCGAGGAATGGAACATCGCCCGCACTCTCGGACTGGGTGACTGGGGCACGATCGCCCTGCGCCCGGGTGACGCCAGGGGGCGGCTCTCAGCCGATGCCGTGCTCTGGCGGGTCCAGCGGAACGTGCCGTACATTCCCACGCCGCTGCTCTATCGGGGTGTGCTCTATCTGGTGAAGACGGGCGGCATCATCACGTCGGTCGACCCGGTCACCGGCGAGTTGCTCAAGCAGGGCAGGGCCTCGGGCGCGATCGGCGAGTACTACGCTTCGCCTGTCGCCGCCGACGGCAAGGTGTATGTCGCGAGCCAGGAGGGCAAGGTCAGCGTGCTCAGGGCCGGCGCCGAGTGGGAAGTGCTGGGCGTGAACGAGCTGGGCGACGAGATCAACGCCACGCCGGCGCTTGCCGGTGGACGCCTCTACGTGCGCACGCGCGGGGCAATGTACTGTTTCAAGTAGGCGCCTTTGGTACGACCCATGGCCACGCGCCCGAACGCTGGTCTGCCGCCGCGTTAACCGTCAATCATGGACCCGCTCTGCCACACGCTGGTCGGAACGACGCTCGCCGAGACCGGCCTGAAGCGTCGAACGACGCTTGCAACCGCCACGCTTGTCATTGGCGCGAATCTTCCTGACGTCGATGCTCTGACGTACTTCGCCGGCGACGCCCTGGCGTTTCGGCGCGGATGGACGCACGGCCTGCTCGCCGTGGCGGTGTGGCCCTTCGTTCTCGCCGGCGTGATGATCTGGTGGGATCGACTCAGGCGGCGATTCAGCCCGGCGCGCGGCCAGCCGCCTCCGGACGGCCGGGAGCTCGTGAAGCTCGCCGGGCTGGCCGTGCTCACGCATCCGACGCTCGACTTCATGAACAACTACGGCATGCGCTGGCTCATGCCGTTCGATGACACCTGGTTCTACGGCGACGCGCTCTACATCGTCGATCCGTGGGTCTGGCTCGCGCTGGCCTGTGGGACCGCGGCCAGCTGGTGGTTGGGCCGGCGGGGCATTGCCCCCGAGAGGGCGGCGCGACCGGCCCGCGTCGCGCTGGCCTGCGCCGGTCTCTACGCGATCGCGATGCTGGCGGCCGGACAGCTCGGCCGGCCGATCGCCCGCGCGGCCGTCGAGGCAACGGGCGTGCGGCTCCTGTCGGATCCGATGATTGCCCCGGCTCCGGGCAACCCGATACGCAAGACCGTGATCGGCGATCTTGGTGACGCCTATTACCGCAGCGGCTTCTGGTGGCTGCCGCAACCGCGCCTCATCGCCGGCCCGCAGACGTTCCCGAAGGGAACCGGGCATCCGGCAGTGGCGATTGCGGTCGAGACCCCCGAGGGCCGTGTCTTTCTTTCATGGTCCAGGTTTCCGATCTTCAGCGTCAAGGACGTTGGTGACGCCTACCTCGTGACGTTCGACGACGTGCGCTTCGTTCCGCCTGAAGGTCCGTCCTGGGCGGCACGCGTCGTACACGTGCCGAAGGCTGCCGCCGGAGGCATGAGCCAGTTCTGACGTCGTTTTCGCATTCCCAGTCGGGACTGGTGTGCCAGGGCTTTCGACCAAAGGCCCGTGGCTACAATTAGAGCCGTTTCCGTTTCGGTGTAGAAGGCCGAAAACGGCTCAAGCGGTTTGCAGGAAGCGCCCACCGAGAAGGAGGGGGAGATGTGCACAGGAGGGGGACGGGTCTCGCTTGCGCGAGCAAGACCCGTCCCCCTCCTGTGCACATCTCCCCCTCCCGTGCGCGGCTACGGAGAACTGCAAACCGCTGTGAAGGTGCAGGCAACCTGATGACAGCGACGCACGAACGGTCCAAGCTCCGCAAGACATCCGACTGGCGGCTCGGCGTTTCGCTTGCGCTCGTCGCGGCGGTCGTCGCGTCGTGGCCCGTGGCCGGACGGCAGGGCCCGCCTGCCGGCGACGGTTCTGCTCCGGCGACCGCCGGCATCGCTGACCGCGCGCCGTTCGTCGACGACGTCGAGGAGGCCTTTGCGCGACTCGAGGCCCGCGGCGAGCCGATGGCCGCGTCCGTCAACGGACTCATCGCGGATCCGTGGTACGAGGCCACCTTCCGGAACTGGTTCGGCTTTCGCAATCACTTCCAGGGCATTCAGCGCGTGGGCGGCACGGATTACCTCGTGATGTCGGGCTCGAACATCCATGCGCCGATGGGCAGCCTGTTCGTAGTCCGCATGAACGAGGAGGCGTCGGCCGTTGTGGCCGAGGTCCCGGTCGATCCGGTCCTCTGGCACGCCGGCGGGCTCGGCATGGAGGGACGCGTTCTTGCTGTGCCGATCTATGGAGACTCACCGCTCCGTGGGAAGGTCGTCTTCTACGACCTCAGCCGGCCTGACGCGCCGCAGCGGCTTCCTGTCGAGATCGATCGGCCCGGCGAGAAGGCCTATGCGGCCGCGCTCACACGGCTGCCGAACGGGCATCTGCTGGTGGCCGTACTGTCCGACCGCGACGGCATGCCGAGGCGCCTCGATTTCTATCTTTCCCGCACGCGGCAGCTCGTCGACGGCTTCGATCCGGAGGCCGTCAGGTGGTTTGCCTCCGAGGTCGAGGCGCGAGAGGGGCAGGACAGGAACTTCGGCGACTTCCAGAGCGTGAACTTCGTCCGGCAGGCCGACGGCCGGCTCTATCTCGTCGGGTTTCTCAACACCGTTCCGAGCATGCCGTTCATTCCGGGGAGAGACTACGCCGACCTCTACGAAGTCGTGATCCCGGACGAGATGGCCGAGGCCGCCTCACCACGCCTGGCGCGCCCGTCGCTCATCAAGACCGCGAACAGCCGGATGTACTGCAAGGACGGCTACTGCAACATGGACGCCGCGGCCGGCGTCCACGTCGATCCGGACACGCGGGCGCTCGAGATCTACGCCGCCCCGGCGTGGATCGACGACGGTCAGATCAAGTTCACGGTGTACCGGCAGCGCTGAGTGGCGGGCTCGGACCAGCCCGCCCTACTTCTTTTCTTCCTTCTTCGGTTCGGCCCGTTCCCACGGCGTCCACTCGACGCCGAGCACGTGCTGCTGCATCCAGCGGATTTCCTCGATGTCGCGCTGGCGCTGGTGGCGCGGCTCGCGGAAGCCGTGCGGCTCGCGCGGCACCCGCAGGTAGCGGACCGGCGCCTTGCCGATGTCCTTGATGGCCGTGAAGAACATCATGCTCTGCTGCTCGGTGTCGGTCGTGTCGTTCATGCCGTGGATGAGGAGCGTTGGCGTCGTGACGTTCTGCACGTGCGTGAGCGCCGACTGCTTGCGGTAGCCGTCGGGGTTGTCCCACGGCGTGCCGCCGATGTGCCAGAGCCGCACGTCGTTGTTGAAGCCAGGCCCGTATTCGGACGTCCAGTCGTAGACGCCGGCGCCAATCGAGGCGGCCTTGAACCGCGTGGTTTGCGTGATGGTCCATCCGCCGAGAATTCCGCCGTAGCTCCAGCCGCGCAGGGCGAGTCGATCCGGATCGGCGATGCCCTGGCCAACGAGCATGTCGACGCCCGTCATGAGGTCCTGGAAGTCACCCATGCCGATGCCGTCGCCCTTCTCCACCGTGTTGCCTTCGCGCAGACGGTCCGTGTAGCCGCTGCTGCCGCGCACGTTCGGTGAGAGCGAGGCGTACCCGAGCCCGGCGTAGATGTGGTACATGGGCGAGAAGGCGTTGCGCCACGAGCCGGCCGGCCCGCCGTGGATGTTGAGCAAGCAGCGGCACGCGCGCGCCTTCGACGTAACCGGCCGGCAGGTGCAGCAGACCCTCGATCTCCGTGCCGTCGGCGCTCTTCCAGGTGACGACCTTCATCGGCGCGAGCAGGAACTTCGCGTCGAACCCGGGATTGGCGTCGGTCAGGCGAACCGGGCTCCACGTGTCGGTCCTCGAAATCCAGAGGTCGGCCGGCGTGTCGAAGTCGCTGAAGCTGTAGACGACTGTCGTGCGGTCCGCCGAGAAGGACTGCGCGTTGAACGAGCCGGGCGTCCTGGTCAGCTGCTCGAACTGGCCGGTCTTGACGTCCATTCTGTACAGGTAGGTGTTCACGCCCTGCTGGCCGTCGAACAGCACGAACCGGCCGTCGGGCGTCCACACCGGGTCGCTGATCCCGCCCTCGTACTCGTCCGACACGAGGTGATACTCCTTCGTGTTCGGGTTCATCACGTAGATCTTCGGGTTCCGGTTCATCCACGTCTTGTCGTTCGACGCCGTGAACAGGAAGACGCT
Organism: uncultured Acidobacteriota bacterium; assembly: GCA_963752045.1. Lineage (GTDB taxonomy): Bacteria > Acidobacteriota > Vicinamibacteria > Vicinamibacterales > SCN-69-37 > DATKDF01. The sequence continues at coordinate 758,696 of CAVVWN010000014.1, forward strand.
GCCGTCGGGCGCCCACGACAGGCCGCCTTCCGGCGCGGAGTTGTCCGTCAAGCGGGTCTTGAGCTTGTCGGCAACCGACACGATGTAGATTTCGTTCTTGTCGGCATCGTTGCGGCGGTTGGTCGTGCGCGCCACGAACGCGACGCGTGTGCCGTCGGGCGACGGATCGAAGTCGGCGACGATGTGCTTCTCGTCGGTGATCCTGGTTTCCGCCTTCGACGCGATGTCGAACACCCAGAGGTTGCTCCAGTAGGCGGCCTCCTGCCCGTTCGGGCCCTCGTCGACGAAGTACCCGTCGTCTTTGGCGTCGATGGCCTTCTGGTCCGCCTCTGGCCGCTTGTCGGTGGCGCGGAAGAAGATCTTCGTCGAGTCGTCGGACCAGACGTACTGGCTGACGGCGGTCTCGTGTTTGGTGAGCTGGGTGGCCTCGCCGCCGCTCGTGCGCATCCAGAAGAGCTGGTTCTTGCCGTCGACGGCGCGCGTGAACGTGAGGTACCGGCCGTCGGGCGAGAACTGGAAGCTGCTGCCGCCCTCCTTGCCGATGTACTCGTACGGCTCGCCGCCCTCGGCCGGCACCATGTAGTACTTCGTCTCGCGCTTGTTGCCGGCCCAGTCGAGCTCGGAGCGCGAGAAGAACACGCGGGTGCCGTCGGGCGTCACGAGGGCGCCGCCCACCGATACCAGGTCCAGAGCATCGTCCACGGTCATCGGCCGCCGGGCGTCCTGGGCGGCGGCCGGGGCGGCGAGGAACGTGACGAACATGAGGGCGATGGCACGTGTACGCATCGTCGGTCGGTCTCCTGTCGGCGCGCCTGCCGGGCGCCGGATCCGCATGCTATAGCGGTTTGCAGTTCCCTGCAGCGGCTCGGGTGAGGCAGATTTGCACAGGAGGGGGACGGGTCTCGCTTGCGCGAGCAAGACCCGTCCCCCTCCTGTGCAAATCTGCCTCACCTTCTCGGTTGACGCCTGCAAACCGCTTGAGCCGTTTTCGGTGGTCTACACCGAAACGAAAACGGCATCCTAGCGCAGCTCGAGCCCCTGGCCAATGTGCGCGAACCCCGTCCCGCGAGACAATAGCAGGGCCTATGTCGCCCATCTCGTCAATCTGTGTCTTCTGCGGTTCTCAGTCCGGTCTGCTGCCTGCCTACCGGGAGGCGGCCACGCTCATGGGGCGCGAGCTGGCGTCGCGCCATATCCGGCTCGTGTTCGGCGGCGGACGAATTGGCATGATGGGGACTCTTGCCGATGCGGCGCTCTCTGCCGGCGGCCGCGTGACCGGCATCATTCCGCGGGCGCTTGCCGACAAGGAAATCGCCCATGGTGGCGTACAGGAGCTCATGCTCGTCGGCTCGATGCACGAACGCAAACAACTGATGTCGGAGCACGCGGATGCGTTCGTCGCCATGCCCGGCGGCCTGGGCACGCTCGAGGAGCTTCTCGAGGTGCTCACCTGGGCGCAGCTCGGCATTCACGCCAAGCCCGTCGGCCTGCTCAATGTGGCCGGCTACTTCGACGGTCTGCTCCGGTTTCTCGACGTGACGGTGGCCGAGGGCTTCGTCAGCGCCGTCGAACGCAACCGCCTGCTCGTGGCCGGATCCCCGGCTGAGCTCATCGACCGGATCGCGGCCTTCGAAGCCCCAGCGGTGTCACCGTGGCTCGGGCTGAAGCAGACGTGACAGGGCTGCGCGCAGAACCCTCGAACCGGATAGAGTAGCCTCGTCCGAACCCGGAGCCCTATGCCTCGACGCCGCACGCCGGAGCCGTCACAACCGCGCACGAGCACGTTCCGCCCGCACCCCTGGCACGGCCTCGAGGTGGGCCCCAATCCCCCGGAGCTCATCACGGCGTTCATCGAGGTCACGCCGTTCGATCTCGTCAAGTACGAGGTGGACAAGCAGAGCGGGTACCTCAGGATCGATCGCCCGCACAGGGGGTCGTCGCAACCGCCCACGCTCTACGGCTTCGTGCCTCGCACGTACTGCGGAACGCGCACGCACCGGCTGTCGCCGAAGTCGGTGCGGGGCGATCACGACCCGCTCGACATCTGCGTGCTGAGCGAGCGGCCGATTCAGCGCGGCGAGATCCTCGTGCGGGCGCGCGTCGTCGGCGGGCTGCAGATGGTGGACGCGACAGAGGCCGACGACAAGATCATCTCGGTGCTCGACAACGACCTGGTGTGGGGAGACGCGCGGGACATCCACGACCTGCCGGCCGTTCTCGTCGAGCGGCTGCAGCACTACTTCCTGACCTACAAGCTCGTGCCGGGGCAGCGCGCGACCGCGCGAATCACGCGCATTTACGGCCGGGCTCACGCCTTCAAGGTCGTCCAGGCCGCCATCGACGACTACGCCGACGCGTTCAAGGCCTGACGACGAGCCGCGAGCCGCGCGTCAGGCTGGCTATGTCGCTTCGAAGCTCGCGAGCGCGTCGGCCTCGGTGTCGTACGTGTCGAACACCATGATCAGCTTGGTCATGACGAGCAGGTCCTTCGACCGCTTGCCGAGGTTGAAGAGCTTCAGGCGGCCCTCATGCCTCCGGACGCTCGTGAAACTCGAGACAAGCTCGCCGAGCCCGGTGCTGTCGATGTAGGTGACGTCCCCGAGGTTGATCAGGATGTTCTTGATGCCCTGGTGCAGCATGCTGTTGATCTTGTCCTTCAGCCGGACGCTCTCTTCGCCGAGCGTCAGCCGTCCGCCCAGATCCAGCACCGTGACCGCGCCCACACGCCGTTCCCGCATGTCCATGACATCCCTCCCTCAGGAGTGCCCAGCCCGCGAATTCTACCTCCAAACCCGCCAGGCGGCCTCTTGCCCCTTTTTCGTTCGTGCTCTGCTAGGATTTGCCGGTTCCGACGTCAGCTCGGTCGCTTTCGCTCTTTCCCAGCCCGGAGGATGCCATGGTCTCACTGTCCGCACTCTGGATGCCGATTCTCCTCTCCGCCGTCTTGGTGTTCGTCGCAAGCTCCGTCATTCACATGATGCTGCCGTACCACAAGAGCGACTACGGCAGGGTGCCTGACGAGGACAAGGTGATCGCGGCGCTTCAGCCGTTCAGGATTCCGCCCGGCGACTACGTCATGCCCCACGCCGGTTCGATGGATGCCATGAAGGATCCGGCGTTCATCGCGAAGATGACGGCGGGGCCCGTGGTCGTCATGACGGTGCGGCCGAGCGGGCCGCCGGCCATGGGAAAGAGCCTGGTCCTCTGGTTCCTCTATGCGGTGGTCGTGAGCGGCATGGCCGCCTACGTGACGGGGCGCGTGCTCGGTCCCGGAGCCGATTATCTTGCCGCATTCCGGTTTGCCGGGACGACGGCGTTTGCCGCCTACGCCATGGCCCAGCTCCAGGATTCGATCTGGATGGGGCGGTCGTGGAGCACGACCATCAAGAACATGTTCGACGGGTTCGTCTACGCGCTCCTCACCGGCGGGACGTTCGGGTGGCTGTGGCCGTAGCGACGTCTGGCCCTGCCCGGCGAAGGGCAGGCGACAAGGGAGGTGTGCGTGCGCGGACTTCGTGACATCAGCAGATGTTTCTTCGCTCTTGGCCTCACGGCCGGGCTCATGGGCTGCGCCGCCGAGCCGGCCGTGGACGTGTCACCGGCCGGGTACTTCGATTCGACGGGCCGGGCCGACGTACTCTCGGGCGGGGCGCGCCGGATTCCCATCACGACCCCGAAGGGCACGTTCAACGTCTGGACCAAGCGCGTGGGCAACAACCCGCGTATCAAACTGCTGCTGCTGCATGGCGGTCCCGGCGCCACATCGGAGTACTTCGAGGCGGCTGACAGCTACCTGCCTGGCGCGGGCGTCGAGTACTACTACTACGACCAGCTGGGGTCGTTCCGGAGCGACCAGCCCGACGATCCGGACTTGCTCGACACCGCGCGTTTCGTCGAAGAAGTCGAGCAGGTGCGCGTGGCGCTCGGCCTCGACTCGTCCAACTTCTTCCTGCTCGGTCATTCCTGGGGCGGCATCCTCGCACTCGAGTACGCGCTGAAGTACCAGCAGAACCTGCGCGGCCTCGTCATCTCGAACATGGTGCCGAGCATTCCCGACTACAACACCTACGCGGAGACCGTGTTGATGCCGGCCATGGATCAGGACGCGCTCGCCGAGATCAAGCGGCTGGAGGCGGCCGGTGACACGGCAAACCCGCGATACATGGAACTGCTCATGCCGCTTCACTACGTACACCACATACTCAGGATGCCGGAGGACCAGTGGCCCGATCCCGTGTTGCGGGCCTTTGCGCACCTCAATCCGAACGTCTACGTGCCGATGCAGGGGCCGAGCGAGCTCGGGGCGAGCGGCATCCTGGGCGACTGGGATCGCAAGGCAGACCTCAAGCGCATCGCCGTGCCGACGCTCGCGATTGGCGCCGCCCACGACACGATGGATCCGAAGCAGATGGAGTGGATGGCAGGGCAGGTCCAGCGCGGCCGGTACCTTCACTGCCCCAACGGCAGCCACATGGCCATGTACGACGATCAGCAGACGTACTTCGCCGGCTTGATTGCGTTCCTGCGCGACGTGGATGCGGGACGATTCGGGCTCATCACACCGGGTGGCGAGGCCGAAGCGGCGGGCCACTAGAGACCCGGACTAGCCGCCGCCACCGCCCCCGAAGCCTCGGCCGGTCTGCGAGCTCCACCGTGGATTGACCACGTTGTTGTAGATGGAGCCGAACTGGTAGCTGAATCCGACCTGCATGCGATAGCGGTAGTTCGTCTCGAGGCGCTTCAGGCGAAGCAGCACTTCCTCGTCGGTGGCCTCACCCGCCGGCAGGTAGAGCTGGTTTCGCACGCGCGAGAGGCTGCCCTCGACGTTGAGACTGAAGCCTCGGAAAAGCCGCACGTCTGCGTCGGCGAAAAGATCGATGTTGTACTTGGACGTGTCGTGCAGATAGGCGGCATACGCCGCCGAGGCGCGCCACGTGCCCCATGGCTGGCGGAGCGCCAGGATGGCCGCCAGGCGATGATCGCCGAGCGTCTCCTCGAGCTTGCTGTAGAGCGTCACTTCGTAATACTTCAGGTGCGCGACACCGATTGAATACTGAATCACGAACGACCGACGCGTGGATTCCGAATACGGGAAGAAGTCGTACTCGATCCCCGTCGAGATTCCGGCATCACGCTTCTCGTTCGACTGGGTGCTCGACCTGATCTGGGCGCGCAGCAGGCCGCCCCAATGCTCCTCGCCGATGCTCTTGATGACCGACCCGGTCACGTTCCAGGACTCGGTCGAGCTGTCGACCTTGCTGCCGTCGCTCAGCGTGTACTCACCGGTGTTGAAGTCGCCATTCGACGTGAAGCTGAACTTCCAGCGGTCCGTCGTGCGGTTGGCGGAGAAATTGGCGCGGATGCGCTGGCTTTTCTGCCGTTCCTCACCGTTCATTTCGATGCTCGAGCCGACGCGGAAGATCCAGAAGTTCCAGGGGTCTTCAACGACCTGCGGCGTTGCCGTGGCGGCGCCGGCCGGCGCGGTGTAGCGGAGCGACAACTGCTCGGCTGTCGGCGTGCGCAGCAGGTATGGCGTGAGCCCGAGCGAGAAGGTCCTGGACACGCCGCGGCGCCGTTCGTCCTCCGTGTCCGTGCCGCTGCTCGCGTAGATCAGCCGCTGCTGGATGTCGGCGAACCGGTCGAGCCCGATGAACTGGAACGTGTACTCGCGCCCGCCGGTGGCCGTGTCCTGCGTGGTCACGAGCACGTGCACGTCGGCATCGCTCTGGTCGCGGACGTAGTTGACGTAGTTGATGTCCTGCCGGATGTTGTTGAAATCACACTGGCTGCAGTCGAGAAAGACCCGCAGTACCAGCCCGGCCTGTGTCTCCCGGTCACCGCCGGGAGGCTGGGTCGGGCCCTGAGCCGCCGCAGGCAGGACGGCAATGACGACGAGCGTGACGGCGAAGAGGAAACGCAATGGATGAGTCCAGACTGATGAGGCGGGTGCCGATCGACCGCTAGGGAGTATACCTGTCCGGCGCAGCAAGCGCTTACCTCACGGGCGCAGGCCCTCGAGGACTCGGGCGAAAACCGCGGTCGACCGTCCGGCAAGATCCCGGCTCTTCGCCGTCTTCGCGGTGGCGAGCACGCCCAGAATCGCGGCCAGCGTGAAGGCGGCCATGTCGTCGGCGTCGAGGTCAGGCTTTACGTGTCCTTCGGCCTGGCCGCGACGCCAGAGTCCTGCCAGCGCGGCCCGCCAGTCGGTCGCAACGGCCTCGAGCCTGAGGCGAAAGCCCTCGTCGATACCGGACATCTCCTGGGCCAGATTGGCGAACGGGCAGCCACCGTGAATGACCTCCTCAGGGCTACGGTCGAGAAACGCGCGTATTTGTTCGGGAATCGAGCGGATCGCGTCGCCAGGAGCCTCGAGCGGCGCGATCCAATGGTCGTTGACCCAGGCCCTGACTGGCCCTTCGACAACCGCGTAGCCCAGATGCAGTTTGGTGGAGAAGTGGTGAAAGAGCGCGCCTTTGGTGATGCCCGTGCCGTCGAGGATGCGGTCGATGCTGGCGCCCTGGAAGCCGTTTCGGTAGACCTCCCAGAAAGCGGCGTCGAGTATTCGCTGCCGTGTCTCGCGTGGTTGCTTGGTGGCCATGGCCTTAAGTCATTGCCAAATATAGCTCAATAACATACCAACCAGTATGACTTATATTTTGGCCGTGCTCGGATGCTTAGATACCGTATAGTCGGTTTGTAATGATTGCCCCATGCGAAGCCTGTCCACAGCCGCCCAACGCGGTGATACCATCCCGTTCACCCCACACCGTTGCCCCGCGGAGGCGCCTCCCGCAATGAGCTCACTCGACTCCACGGCCTTCGACCACCTCAGACCGCAGGTTCGCGGTCACCTGCTGCCCTTCGGCAGCCCGGGCTACGACGCGGCCCGCGCACTGTGGAACGGCATGATCGACCGGCGACCCGCTGCGGTTCTGCAATGCCTTGGGACCTCTGACGTCATCGCGGGCGTCAATTTCGCGCGCACCCATGGCCTGCCGCTCTCGGTGAAAGGCGGCGGCCACAACATCGCCGGCCTCGGCATGTGCGACGCCGGGCTCGCCCTCGACATGTCGCTCATGCGCGGGGTCCGCGTCGACCCGCGTGAGAAGACGGCGCACGCCCAGGCCGGCTGCCTCCTGGGCGACGTGGACCGCGAGACCCAGCTCCATGGCCTGGCTGCCGTGCTCGGCTTCGTGTCGAACACCGGGATCGCCGGCCTCACGCTCGGCGGCGGCTTCGGCTATCTGACGCGTCGCCACGGGTGGACGTGCGATACGGTCCGCTCCTTCGACGTCGTCACCGCCGAGGGCAACGTCGTTCGCGCGAGCGGCTCGGAAAACACCGATCTGTTCTGGGCCCTGCGCGGTGGCGGCGGCAACTTCGGCGTCGTGACGAGCATCGAGTACGAGCTTTTCGACGTGGGACCGGAGGTCTATGCCGGCGCAGTAGCCTGGCCGGTGGAACAGGCTCAGGACGTCATCGAGGCGTTCCTGAAGTTGCAGCACGCCGCACCGCTCGATCTTGCAGGCGTGATGGGCTATCGCATCGCCCCACCGGCACCCTGGCTGGCGCCGGAGATTCACGGCAAACCGATCGTGCTCGTGATCGCCTGCCATGTCGGCGACGTGGCCGAGGGCGAGCGGCTGCTCGGTCCGCTCAAGCAAACCGGACGGCCAGCCGGCGACGTTCTGCAGCGTCGGCCGTACCTGACGCAGCAGTCACTGCTCGACGCGACACAGCCTGCCGGGCGTCGATACTACTGGAAGTCCGAGTACATCAAAGACGTCGACGACGAGCTGCTCCGGGCGCTGCGCGACGAAGCCTCCGACGCACCTTCTCCCCATTCGGCCATTCTGCTTTTTGCGCTCGACGGCGCGCTCAACGCCCTTCCGGCGAGTCACTCTCCCGCCGGCAACCGCGACGCGCGCGCGGTGCTCAACGTCGCGGCGTCGTGGGATCGCGCGGCCGATGACGAGGTCAATGTGGAGTGGGCACGCAAGAGCTGGCGGAACCTGCGCCGATTCTCGACGGGCGGCGTCTACGTGAACTTCCTGAGCGAAGAGGAAACCGGCGACCGGCTGCAGGCGGCCTACGGGCAGCACCTGGAACGCCTGGCTGCGATCAAGGCCGTGTGGGATCCGTCGAACCTCTTCCGTATCAACAAGAACCTGGCCCCGGCCGGCGCGTGAGCGTTCGGGTATTCTGGTGCCGGCATCACGGCCCTGTCAGGCATGGGAACCCACACGGCCCGGGACATCGGCGCATTCCTCGAGCGGCAGTACGGCCTGTCCGGTGAGCTCGTCCGTCTTGGCGGCGAGCACGTCACGGCCAACTACAGGCTGACCACGCCTGACGGCCGTGCGTTCGTCGTGAAGATCGCCGATGGATATGACGAGGCCGGCATCGATCTGGAGTTCCAGCTGATCGAGCGCGCGCACGCGGCCGATCTGGGCATCCGCTTTCCACGGTGTCACACCACCATCACGGGACATGCCACAAGCTCCGTCAACGGCCAAGCTGGCGGTGCGCGCGGTCGCGTGCTCGAGTTCGTGCCGGGCACCACGTGGGGCGAGGTCCGTGAACGGCCCCGCGAACTGCTGACCGATCTCGGCCGCGCGCTCGGCGCGCTCGATCGCGTGCTCGCGTCCATCGAGCTGGGCCCGACGCGCACGCACCTCTGGGATCTGACCCGCGCCGGACAGCACCGCCGGCTCGTGGCGTTCGTGCCCGACAAGTCGCGTCGGCATCTGCTCGAGTGGACGTTTCTGCAGTACGCGTCGGCAGCGCGCGATCTGGACCGGCTGCCGCACTCCTACATCCACGGCGACGCCAACGACGAGAACGTCCTCGTCGAGAACGGCCGGGTCGTCGGCCTCATCGACTTCGGCGACAGCCTGTGGAACCCCACGGTCTGCGAGCTGGCCATCGCGCTCGCCTACGCGATGCTCGACGAGGCGGATCCGCTCGACTCCGGCGCTGACGTCGTGGGTGCGTACCACGCGGAACGGCCGCTCTCGCCTGACGAGCTTCGCGTGCTCGTGCCGCTCGTGCTTGGCCGGCTGTCGGTGACCGTCGCGCGAGCCGCCTGGCGACGGACGGTCAATCCGGAACATCCGACCTGGTTCGTGACCGAGGACCGCGCCTGGCGTCTGCTCGAACGGCTGGCTGCCGTGGATCCAGCCGAAGCCGGGTCGCGGCTGGCCGCCTCGACCGGTCTCGACCCGTATGCGGACCGAGGCGCACCCCTTGAGGCGCTCCTCGAGCGCCGGCGCCGCCATGTCGGCCCGTCGCTGTCGATCGCCTACCAGGAGCCACTCGAGATCGTCAGGGGTCGCGGACAGTTTCTCTTCGACCACCGCGGTCGCGCCTTCCTGGATCTCGTCAACAACGTGTGCCACGTCGGCCACTGTCACCCGAGAGTCGTCGACGCCGCCGCACGGCAGATGGCCGAGCTCAACACGAATACGCGGTACCTGCACCGCAATCTCGTGGAGTACGCCGAGCGGCTGTCGGCCACGTTGCCGGATCCGCTCGAAGTGTGCTTCTTCGTCAACTCCGGCACCGAAGCCAACGAGCTGGCCCTTCGGCTTGCCGCCACGCACACCGGCCGCCGACACATGCTCGTCGTCGACGGTGCCTACCACGGGCATTCGGCCCGGCTCATTGCGGCCAGCCCCTACAAGTTCATGGGACCGGGTGGCGCGGGCGCGCCCGAGCCGTGGGTGCACGTCGTGCCCATGCCTGACGGGTATCGCGGACAGCATCGGGGACGGGACCGAACGGCCGGCATCACCTGGGGCAACGAAGTCGGAGCGGGTCATCGAGCAGGCGGGCGCCCCTGTCGCAGCGTTCATCACTGAGTCGTTTCAGTCATGCGGCGGCCAGATCCTTCCGCCCCCGGGCTATCTCGAGACGGCGTTCCGCCACGTACGCGCAGGCCGGCGGGCTGTGCATCGCCGACGAGGTCCAGACCGGGTTCGGCCGCGCAGGCTCCCACTTCTGGGCGTTCGAAACTCAGGGAGTAGTTCCCGACATCGTCGTCATGGGCAAGCCCATCGGCAACGGGCACCCGATGGGCGCCGTCGTGACCACGCGTGCCATCGCCGAGTCGTTCGCCAACGGCATGGAGTTCTTCTCGACGTTCGGGGGCAATCCCGTCTCGTGCGCGGTCGGCCTTGCCGTGCTCGACGTGATTCGGGACGAGGGGCTGCGCGAGCACGCGTTCGAGGTTGGTGGGCGGATGCTGGACGGCCTTCGGGACCTGATGTCGCGGCACGAGATCATTGGTGACGTGCGCGGCGTCGGGCTGTTCATCGGCGTCGAGCTCGTTCGGAGCCGGGAGACGCTCGAGCCGGCCACGCGCGAGGCTGACGAGCTCATCAATCGGCTGCAGCGCCGCGGCGTGCTCCTGAGCACTGACGGTCCCCATCACAACGTCCTCAAGATCAAGCCGCCGATGGTCATCACCGCGGAAGACGTGGACATGGTCGTCCGGGTGATGGACGACGAGCTCCCAGGAGGTTGAGTCACGCGTGAGTCCGACCCTCGATCTCGCCTCGAAGCTGATTGTGTTCGGGCTGCTCGTCACGGTGGGGTTCGATGTCACGCGTGAAGCGCTCGCCCGGGTCGCGGCGCGCCCGGGCCTGGTGGCCGCCGGTGTGCTGCTGCCGCCCCTCCTCCTGCCGGCGCTCGCCGTCGCTCTGATCGCATGCTTCGAACCGGAACCGGCGCTTGCCGCGGGGCTGCTGCTCCTGGCCACCTGCCCGATCGGCGGCCTGGCAAACATCTACACGCACCTGGCCGGTGCGTCGTCGATGCTGTCGATTACGATGACGGCCGTGTCCCTCGTCTGCGCGTTCGTCACGATCCCCGCAGCCACGCTGGTGGTCGAGAGGGTCTGGCAGTACCAGGCTCCCTACGCCGTGCCGGCCGGCGTCTTGACGCGTGAACTGCTCACCGTGCTCGGCCCGCCCCTGCTCATCGGAGCTGTGATACGAGCCGTCTGGCCCGCGTGGGTCGAGCGCCATCGCACGGTCTTTCAGCGCGTTGGGATCGGAACACTCGTGATCCTGATCGCGCTTGTGATCGCCGACTCGATGTCGCAGCCGATGGAGGCGCCCGGGACGGCCGTGCTCCTTGCCGCGTGCTTCGTCACAGGCGGATTCGGTCTGGGCTGGGCTGTCGCGTCGGTCCTGCGAACAACACCGCAGGACCGGTTCGCCGTGGCCGCGGAATTCGCGACGCGAAACGTCCCGGTATCCCTGGCCATTGCCCTGATGCTGGCCAGCCAGGCTGCCTTCACCTGGTTTGCCGCCGTGTACCTGGCCGTCGAGCTGCCGCTCGCCGCCGTTGCCGTTGCCGCATTTCGTCGCCGGTGGCCAACCACGGCACCCGGTACGAACGCCTGAGACCGAGTCGGGTCGGCCTGGATCACCTGTAGATGGTTGTCCAGTCCTGCCGCATGTCCACCACGGTCCAGCCTCGTCCAGCGGCTTCGTCGAGCGCGCGGTCGAGCCGGCCGACGTGCGATTCGCGGTCGTACTGCCACTCGCGGTCGGCGTCGGTGTGATGGACGATGAGTCCGAAGCGCCGGCCTGATCCGGCCGTCGTCCACTGCAGCATCTCGAGATCTCCATCCGAGTTGCCGAACGCGGCGATGGGCCTCCGGCCGATGAACTTGTGGATGCCGACGGGCTTGCCGGCCTTGTCGTCGATGAAGTCAATCGCGGGCTGCCGCACCAGCACGGGTGTGCCGTCGCGCATCTCGAACTGGACCTTGATGCTGCTGCCGATGACCTGTTCGGGCGGGATGCCGTACACCTCTTCCGTCCACGGGCGCATGAACTCGATGCCGCCGCCCGAGACGATGAAGGTCTTGAAGCCGTTGGCGCGCAGGTAGTCGAGCAGCTCGAGCATGGGCGCGTAGACCAGTTCCGTGAACGGCCGATCGAGTGTCGGATGGCGCGCGGTGCGGATCCAGTCCATGACGATCCGTTCGAACTCCGCCGTGGTCATACCGGCGTGCGTGGCCATCACGAGTTCCAGCAGTCCGTGCTCGCCGGTGGCCGCCAGGGCCTCCATGTCGCCGTCGAGCACGGCCTTGAACGGCTGCGTGTCGGCCCATTCCGGATGGTCCGGCGCCATTGCCTTCACCCGGTCGATCGCGAACAGCAACTGGAAGTACACGGGCTGCTCGCTCCAGAGCGCGCCATCGTTGTCGAAGACGGCGATGCGGTCTTCGACGGGGACGAACTCGGCGCCGCCGGGTGTCGTGACGGCGTCGACGAAACGCGATGATGGCATCTGCTTCGTGCGCCGTCATTCCAGGAGGGCAGCGGATCGGCCGGAGGGTCGATCGGTTGCGCGCACCCGGCAATCGCAAGCAGCAGAGCTGCAGTAATCGGCCTGAGCTTCATGAATCCTGTCCTCTGAGTCTGTCGTACGGCGGACGGAGGTCGTAGGGCAGACCGAAGTTCCGCAGGGCGGACTGCACTCGTAGGGCGGACTGAAGTTCAGTCCGCCCTACGGGTACTACGGGTACGAATCGCGCGACTAGTTCCCGCCGCCGGCGCCTCGTCGCAACTGCTCCTCGACCTTGCTCAGGTTGAACGAGCCTGGCGTCTGGCTCGGCGGGTACTCCTGCATCGTCTGCAGGAACCGGGCGGCCAGCCCCTGGATCGGCGCAATCACGAACGGCCGGTCCAGGAACCAGTCGTTGTAGGTGTTCGCGTTGTGCTGCGCCTTCTCGAACGGGTCGCGGCGCAGGTTGAAGAGCAGCGGCACGCGAAGCTCGGTGAACGGCTCGCGCCAGACACCGAATGCCTCGCCGCGATTCTCGAGGAACACGACCTTCCAGTCGTTGTAGCGAGCCGCCACGACCTGACCGTCGTCGTTGACGTACCAGAACTCGTTCCGGGGCGACTGCTGCGTCCTGCCCGACAGGTAGTCGAGCTGGTTGTAGCCGTCGATGTAGTTCCGGTACCGCCGGCCGTTGAGCTCGACACCCTGCCGAAGCTGGTTCGTGACGTTCGCGTTGCCGGCCGCCGCCGCAAACGTGGGCAGCCAGTCCTCGTGCGCGACGATGCCGTTGAGCGTGGTGCCCGCCGGGAATCGGCCAGGCCAACGAGCGAAGGCGGGGACGCGGTAGGCGCCCTCCCAGTTGGAGTTCTTCTCGCTCCGGAACGGCGTCGTGCCGGCGTCCGGCCACGTGTTGTAGTGCGGGCCGTTGTCGGTCGAGTAGAGGACGATCGTGTTGTCGGCGATCCCGAGCTCGTCGAGCAGAGCGAGGAGCTCACCGACGTGTCGGTCGTGCTCGACCATGCCGTCGCTGTACTCGTCCTGGCCCGAGATGCCGCGGCTCTCTTCCTTGATGTGCGTGCGGAAGTGCATGCGCGTGCCGTTCCACCAGGTGAAGAACGGCGTGCCCGCGCTCACCTGTTTCTGTATGAAGGCCTTCGCCGCAGCCATCGTCTCGTCATCCACCGTTTCCATGCGCTTCTTCGTGAGCGGGCCGGTGTCCTCGCAGCGCTGCCTGCCCACCGGGCCGCTGCGCGGGTCGGTGGTGGGGTCGTCGACATTGGTCGCGTAGCAGTGGAGCACGCCGCGCGGCCCGAACTGCTGCAGGAACGTGCGACCGTTGGCGAGCACCATGTCGCGCGGGTAGTCCGGGTTCTCCGGCTCTTCCTCGGCGTTCAGGTGGTAGAGGTTGCCGAAGAACTCGTCGAAGCCGTGGAGCGTCGGCAGGTGCGCGTTGCGGTCGCCCTGATGGTTCTTGCCGAACTGGCCGGTGGCATAGCCCTGGCTTTTCATGACCGTGGCGATGGTCACGTCGCTCGCCTGCCAGCCCTCGGTCGCGCCCGGAAGGCCGACCTTGGTCATGCCGGTGCGAACCGGCACGTTGCCACCGAGGAACGCCGCACGGCCGGCAGTACAGGACTGCTGACCGTAGTAGTCGGTGAACGACAGGCCCTCGGCCGCGATGCGATCGATATTCGGTGTCCGGTAGCCCATCATGCCACGGTTGTTGTGGCTGATGTTCCAGGTGCCGATGTCATCGCCCCAGATGACGAGAATGTTGGGCCGCGTGGTGGCGGTCTGTTGAGCCTGGACGCCCGTGCCGGACACCGTTGCAGCGACGAGTGCCGCCAGCACCAGGCCGACAGCCGCCCACCGACGGGCTACTGCTTGCATGTGAATACCTCTCTTATCGTTCATCGATCCTCCATCGTGACTGGTGTCCCGCGCCAACTACTCACTGTTCAAACCGTTCGTGTGTCCGCTGCCCGCACGCTTGACGATGGCGGATCGCCCGGGCTAGCGAGCCTGCTCCTGCTGCAACCGCAGCGTAATGTACGGCGACGCCCCGACAAGCTCGGCGCCCTGCTGCTTCAACGTCGCCAGTGTGTCGAGCCCGGCCGCGTCCGCCGACAGCAGGTCCGTGAGATCGAGACGCAGGACATTCGGCGGGTCCGCGCACAGGCGCGCGAGACTCGGCAACCTCGTCTTGACCGAGGCGTCCGGCGATACGAACGATGCGGGCTTTGCTGGTTTCTTCCACTTCAGCTCTGAATGCCACTGCCCTTGACTACAGCAAGAGTCAGGCCGTCCGCCATGTCAGCGCGAGAAATGTCTTTAAACAGTTGACCTGTAGGGCTTTGTCGTGGCCTTTCGCACCTCGGTGCCAGGCCGAGCGATCGTCAAACTCACAATATACAGTTGGTAGATATCAATATATAGTCACTGTGCGAATGCCAGAGAGGGCAGGACGGCGCGCGGTCAGAAAAGTAACTCTGGTGAAAATAACATGCTATTACCGAGATTCCAGAGAAAACGGCCGCGACGTCCACCGTCGGCCATGTCACGATATATCGTGACTTAGCTGGGCCAGCCAGGCCGACGGAGTGGAGTATCGAAGTCGTGTCACCAACTCACCGTGCGCACCATGAGCAGGAACTCGCATCGTTCGAGCAACTCGCCGTGCAGCTGTCGTCGCGCCTCGCGCGAATCTCGGTCGACGAACTGGCCGCGACCCTGGAGGCCGGGCTTCGCCAGATCGTCGAATCGCTCGACGTCGACCGGTCGACGGTCCTCGAATTCGACGAAGCGGGCACGAAGATCGAGCACCTGTACTCGTGGGCGAGTGCGCACGCGCCGTCGCTCGACATGGAGCCAGGTCGAGGGGTTCGACTGGTACTTCGACCAACTCCGGCGTGGAGAAGTCGTCCGGATGACCGACCTCGCCCGAGAGGCGCCGACCGAGGCGGTCTCCGAACGGGCCTACATCAGCCGTTCGCGGATGAAGGCCAATCTCGACAATCCCGATCTCACTCGGCGGGCGTCTCGTGTGTGCGCTAGCGATCGGCACGTTCCGTCACGCGAGGGAGTGGCCCGATCCGATCGTCGATCGAGTGCGCCTGATCGCCGAGATCGTCGCCGGCGCGCTGCAGCGTAGACGCCACGAGTTCGCCCTGCGGGCAAGCCTTGCCGAGATCCGTCAGCTCAACAAGCAGTTGCGTGCCGAGAACCTCTATCTCCGCGAGGAGATCAAAGAGGAGCACGATTTCGAAGAGATCATCGGCGACAGCGAGCCGATTCGTCTGGCCCTTGCGCGCGTCGAACAAGTGGCGCCCACCGACAGCACGGTACTGCTGCTCGGCGAGTCCGGGACCGGCAAGGAGCTGATGGCCCGAGCCATCCACGAGCGAAGTGGGCGGCGGCGTCGGCCGCTCGTCCACGTCAACTGTGCGGCGCTGCCCGCCACGCTCATCGAGAGCGAGCTGTTCGGCCACGAGCGCGGTGCGTTCACCGGGGGCCGTGGCGCAGCGGCAGGGCCGCTTCGAGGTGGCCGATCAAGGGACGCTCTTTCTCGACGAGATCGGGGATCTGCCGATCGAACTGCAAGGCCGTCTGCTACGCGTGCTCGAGGAAGGCACGTTCGAGCGTGTGGGCTCGTCGCGGACCCGTCACGTGAGCGTGCGCATCATTGCCGCGACCAACCGCGACCTCGAGCGCATGGTGCGCGACGGTCGTTCCGGGCGGACCTGTACTACCGACTCAGCGTGTTCCCGATCGTGCTTCCACCGCTGCGCGACCGGCGCGACGACATTCCGAGTCTGGTCTGGGCCTTCATTGCACGGCACCAGCGACGGCTCGGCCGGCGAATCGAACGCGTGCCGCGCGCCTCGATGGACGCGCTTCAGCGGTACGACTGGCCGGGCAACGTCCGCGAGCTGCACAACGTCGTCGAACGGGCGATGATCCGGTCGACCGGTGACGCGCTCGCGATCGACGAGACGTTCACCACCAGCCGGCGCCGGGTCGGCGGAGCCTCAACCGGCAGCGACCTCGCCTCGATCGAGCGAACTCACATCCTGTCCGTGCTCGAAGAGTGCGGCTGGCGGATCAACGGGAGCCACAACGCCGCAGAACGGCTCGGCCTGCACCCGAACACCCTGCGCTTCCGCATGAAGAAGCTGGGTATCGCGCGCCCGAAGCGTCGAGCCGGGTCGCTGTCGCGCGGCTGACGATGATCAGGCCGCCTTCCTACTGCCGGAATCCGGGCCGCCCATCCGTCGACTCACCATCGAGCAGGCTCGACGGCACGTCGCTCCACGGCAGGTCCACGGTAATGAGGCCCCTGCCCGGGCCCCCTGCAGCGGCAGCGCCCTCCGGCGCGGGCACGCCGTCCCTGCACGACTCGGTCGTCGACTCCATGCCGACGGCGTGCGTGAACGCGCAGACATATCGGCGCAGCCGATCCATCGCCAGCCGGGTTTCGCTGATGCCGTGACCCTGGCGCGGGTAGCGCACGTAGGTCACCTCCTTGCCGAGGTCCTTCAGCGCCTTGTAGAACTCGTCGGCCTGCGTCGGCGGCACGCGCGCGTCGTTCGCGCCGTGCATGATCAGCATCGGCGACGTGACGTTCTTCACGTGCCGGATGGGCGAGAGCCGCCGGTAGATGTCCTCGTTGTCCCACGGCGTGCCGAAGAACCACCCGAGGTAGGCCGGAATGTCCGTCGTCGAGTACATCGAGTACAGGTTCGTGAGCCCGGCACCAGGCGAGATCAGCTTGAAGCGATCGGTCTGTGTCGACATCCAGAACGTCATGTAGCCGCCGTAGCTCCAGCCGTACGCGACCATGCGGTCGGGATCGGCCCAGCCCTGCGCGATGACGTAATCGACGCCCTTCATGATGTCGTCGTAGTCGCCAATGCCCCAGTTGTTGCGGTTCGCGTTCAGGTGCTCCTGGCCGTAGTTCGAGCTGCCGCGGAAGTTGATCTGCAGCACGAGGAACCCGTTCGACGCGAGCAACTGGTTGGCCGAGCTGAACCCCTCCGTCGAGGCCCCGCTCGGGCCGCCGTGCGGGTTGACGATGAGCGGGTAGCGCGTGCCCTGGCGGAAGCCGACCGGGCGGGTGAGCACGCCCTCGATCGTGCCGCCATCGGAGTTGGTCCAGCGAATCGCCTCCACCGCGCCAAGCTCGACGCCCTCGGTCGTGAGCCAGGGATTCGCGTCGGTGAGCTTCACCGGCGTCCCGTAGCCGTTGCCCTGCCGGCGCGCGGCCCAGAGGTCACCTGACTCGGTGCCCGCGCTGTGCGAGAACACCCACGTGTTGCCGTCGTGCGAGAGCTCGAAGCCGCCGTTGACGCCGCTCATCGGCGCCTGCGTCGTCGTGAGCTCGCCGGTCGCGATGTCCACGCCGAAGAGGGAGGTCTTCGTGCCCTGGCCGGTCGACCAGTAGACGACCCGGCCGTCGGGCGCCCAGATCGGGCTGCCGAAAGTCGAGGTCGAAGTCCTCAGGAGCACGCGCGGGGTGCCGCCCCCGGCGGGGAAGAGGTGCAGCTTGTCGTACCACTGCGTGTTGCCGGGCTGCGTCTTCGACGCGATGGCGAGCGTGCGGCCGTCGGGCGACCAGCGCGGGCTCGTGTCCGGTCCCTGGTTGTCGTAGAACTTGCGCGCGTTGGCCGTGAGGTCGGTGACCCACACATCGGCCCATGCGCTGTCGTCCACCTTCGTCGTCGGCCGTGTGACGTACGCGATTTTCGACGAATCCGGCGACCACTGCGGGTCGCTCACGACGAAGTTGCCCTCGGTCAGCCGCTTCTCCTCGCCCGTCTCGGTGTCGAACATCCAGAGGTGGGTCCACCGGAACGTTTCGTCGACGACGACCGCGTCGTCTCGCTCGCGCTGGCGACGGCGATCTTCGGCCGAGAGCGGGTCGGCGGCGGTGAAGAGCAGCTTGGTGCCGTCGGGTGATATCGAGAAGCTCGAGATACCGCCGTTGTGCTTCGTCGCCGGCCACGCCTCGCCGCCGTCGGTGTACATGAAGTAGACCTGCGTGCCGCCGCCCTGTTCTTCCGCGTCGGCGCTCCCGCCGCCGCGGCCCTGGGGCGCGCCGCCGCGCGACGACTGAAACGCGATCTTCGTGCCGTCCGGGAACCAGGCGGGCGACGTCGTGTTCGCGTCGCCGAACGTGAGCTGCCGCGCGCCCGTCCCGTCGATGCGCACGCGCCAGATGTGCGTCCTGTTGCGCAACTGGGCGTCGTCCCAGTCTCGCGCGCTGCGTGTGTAGAGGACCCATTGGTCGTCGGGCGAGATGGCTGGGCTCCCGACGTTCACGAAGCTCTGCGTGTCCTTGACCGTCATGAGCCGCGGCGCCTGCGCGAGGGCTCCCGCTGGCTGTGAGGGCCAGGCTGCGACCGTCAACAGGGAAAGAGCGAAGGCGGCGACGAACCGGGGTTGTGTCGTCATCATGGTTGACTCCGGGCTTGGCGTTTCTCGAGCCGTTGTCGTTTCGGTGTAGACGGCTGAAAACGGCTACTAGTCTCGCCCTGCTGGAGCGGCCGCGTCAATTCGGGTATCGTCCGAAGGGCGGTGGTTCTGGATGGAACGAAAGCCAACGGCGCGGAAAAGCACACTGCAGCGGTTCGCATGGCTCGCGGGCAACTGGGCGGGCACCAACCAGCTCTGGCTCGATCCCGAGGGCCCCGGGCGCGAATCGCATTCGATCATGGTCGTCGGCACCAAGGGCAAGGGCCGGTTCGTGACGTTCACCTACACCTGGGCAAACGAGGACGAACCGCAGGACGGCCTGGTCGTCTTCGCGTTCGACGACGACCGGAACGTCATCACGGCGCACTGGCTCGATTCGTTTCACACGGGCAACAAGGTGATTCAGTTCGAGGGCGGCGCCGAGCCGGGTGGCGCGGTGCTCGTGCGGGGCACGTACAAAGTGCCACCGGGGCCGGACTGGGGCTGGACCATCCGCGTGGAGCCTGGCGACGACGCGTTCCGCATCCTCATGCACAACGTCTGGCCCGAGGGCCGCGAAGATCGGGCGGTGGAGGCGATCTACAAACGGGCATGAACCGGCTGTTTGACTCCCCCGACCGCCGTGACTAGGATCACTGGCTCCTGTCCTCGCGTGTCCTCATGATTGGTGAGCTCGTCTCCAAGTATCGCGTTCGCGGCCGGATCGGCGGCGGGGGCATGGGTGTCGTCTACGAGGCCGAAGACACGGAGCTTGGCCGTTCTGTCGCGCTGAAGTTCCTGCCCGAAGAGGTGTCGGCCGACAGTCAGGCGCTCGAGCGGCTCGGCCGGGAGGCTCGCGCGGCCGCGGCGCTCAACCATCCCAACATCTGCGTCATCTACGAGATCGGCAGCCACAACGGGCAGCCGTTCATCGTGATGGAGCTGCTCGAGGGCCAGACGCTCAGGCACCGCATCGACGGAAGACCGTTGCCGCCGGGCGATCTCATGGAGCTGGCCATCCAGATTGCCGACGGCCTCGACGCGGCGCACAGCAAGGGCATCATCCACCGCGACATCAAGCCGGCGAACATCTTCGTCACGAGCCGCGGCCACGCCAAGATCCTCGACTTCGGCCTGGCCAAGCACGCCGGAAGGGTCGACGGGTCATCGAGCGGCAACAGCGCCACGGCGGTTGGCGCGGGTCTCACCAGTCCGGGCACCGCGCTCGGCACCGTGGCGTACATGTCGCCCGAGCAGGCGCGCGGCGAGGAGGTCGACGCGCGCAGCGACCTCTTCTCGATGGGTGCGGTGCTGTACGAAATGGCGACCGGCCGTCAGGCGTTCACGGGGTCGACGCACGCGACGATCTTCGACGGCATCCTGCGCGGCGAGCCGGCGCCGGCCGCCGGCCTCAACCCGGCGCTGCCGGCCGAGCTCGTTCGCATCATCGGCAAGGCGCTCGGCAAGGACCGGCGCGGGCGGTATCAGAGCGCGGCCGACCTCTGCGCCGACCTTCGGCGCGCGAAGCAGCAGGCCGACTCGGGCCGGACGCCACGCGCCGGCGAGGCCCCTGCCAAGGAAAAGGCCTCGGTGGCCGTGCTCTACTTCGAGAACCTGGGCGGTGCGAAAGACGACGAGTACTTCCGGGACGGGATGACGGAAGACATCATCACGGAGCTTTCGAAGATCAAGCACCTCCATGTGTTCCCGCGGCTCGAGATGCTGACCTTCCGCGACAAGCCCACCGCGCCGGCCGAGGTGGGCCTGCAGCTGGGCGCCGCCTACATCCTCGGCGGCAGCCTGCGCCGGGCGGGCAATCGACTGCGAATCACGGCCCAGCTCACCGAGACGCGTACGCGCCATTCGGTGTGGGTCGAGCGCTACGACCGGGAGATGGAAGACGTCTTCGAGGTGCAGGACGAGATCGCGCGCAAGATCGCGCAGGCGCTCCGCATCACGCTCTCGCCGCAGGAAGAGGCGCACATCGCGCAGAAGCCGACCGAAGACCTGCAGGCGTACGACTACTTCCTGCGCGGGCGCAACTACCTGCGGCTCGAGAACTTCGATTTCGCGCTGCAGATGTTCGAACAGGCGATCGAGCGCGACCCGAAGTTCGCGCTCGCGCACGCCGGCATCGCCAACGTCTGCGGGCTCATCTACGAGCTGCGCGAGAAGCACCAGCGGTGGATCGATCGCGGGCTCGCCGCGTGCGACCGCGCGATGGCGCTCGAGCCGGGCCGCGCCGAGGTGCTCGCCGCGCGCGCCCGCATGTGCTACGCCCAGCAGCGATATGAGGACGCCGTGGCCTACGCGCGGCTCGCCATCGAGCGCAAGCCCGACTGCGAAGGCGCCTACAACGTGCTCGGCCGCGCCTACTTCGCCTCCGATCGCTTCGAGGACGCCGCGCTCGTCGTCGAACAGGCCCTCGAAGCCAACGGCGACGACTACAACACCTACATTCCGTACCGGGTGAGCCTCGAGCGGCTGGGCCGCAAGGCAGAGGCGCTGCGCGTGCGCGAGCGGCAGACGCGCGCGCTCGAGCGCCAGCTCGAGCTCGTGCCCGACGACGTGCGCGCGCGCATCCTGCTGGCCGTGGGCTACGCTCATGTCGGGAAGACCGACGAGGCCGTGCGGGAGCTGCAGCGCGCCATCTCGCTTCGCCCGAATGACGGCAACACGCTCTACAACGCCACGTGCGTCTACGGCGTGCTCGGCAAGCACGACGAGGCGCTCGACATGCTCGATCGCGCGCTCAAGGCCGGCTACGCCAACTACGACTGGGTGCGCCGCGATCCGGACCTGGCGGCGCTGCGCGAGAATCCGACGTTCGTGGCGCTCGTGGGCAAGGCCGGCGCGTAGCGAGCCGGGCCTGAGCTGTCGTGCAGCCGGGCTGCCTTGACAATTACATACTACACGTGTAACGATGAATCGTCGAGATGATCCAGTCGTTCGCCGACGAGGCTGCCGCCGACCTCTTTCGGGAGCGCAACACGAAGGCCGCCCGGCGGATCCCGAAGGACGTGTCGCGGGGCGCGCAGCGGAAGCTCAAGATGCTCGACGTCGCGGCGCAGTTGGACGAGTTGGGTTCGCCGCCAGGCAATCGCCTCGAGGCGCTTCGTGGTGATATGCGTGGGCGATACAGCATCCGCGTGAACGAGCAGTATCGCGTCACATTCCGATGGGAGAACGGGCATGCCTTCGAAGTCGCGGTCGAAGACTATCACTAGGGACGTGAGCTGGTTGGGGCCGGCCGTGCCACCCGGCGAGATCCTGCTGGAGGAGTTTCTGAAGCCTCTCGAGTTGGGCCAGGTAGAGGCTGCCGGCCGGCTGGGGATCTCCCTGAACCGGCTGAACGAAATCGTGCTGGGCAAGCGTGCCGTAACGGCCGATACCGCCCTCCGGCTTGCCAGGCTCCTCAAGACCTCGCCGCAGTTCTGGATGCGTCTTCAGGCCGACTGGGACCTGCATCGAGCGATGACGCGGGCAGCCAGGGCCTCCTGACCCGATTCTCGGGTGCCGCCGCTCACCTTCCTGCTACGAGCTGCGCGAGAAGTACCCGCGCTGGATCGGTCGCGGGCTCGCCGTGGGTGCCGCGCGATCCGGATCTGGCGGCGCTGCGCGACCTTCCGCGCTTTCAGGCGCTCGTGGGGAAGGCCGGCGGGTAGCGGTGCCCGGCGCCTGCGTACCGGGGCAATAGGGATGCGGCAGGCCGAGCCGCCATCGGTCCCGCGTCAGCGTGCCCGATCTGCGTTCAGGAACAGCCGCTCGAGCGTGTCCGAGCAGTCCGGTGTTGCAGCTCTCACGGCGGCGCGAAGCGCGTCGCGATCGGTGCCAGACTCGACAATGGCTTCGATGTCGGCGTGATCCTGCGTCCGTCCGGCGAGCAGTTTCATGATCACGACCACTTCGACCGGCGCGATCGGCACGCCTTCGCTGGACGGTGCGTGATTCAGGCCGTCCTCCACCACACGCAGCGCCTCGGTCAAAGGAACCTGATCGACGCTGACCCCATCGAACTCCACGACCGGGACGCGCATGGTGACGAATCCCCCGCCATGGACCTCGAACGCCTCGTCGCCGACGAGAAAGTCGATGTCCTCGGTCGTGCGCGGCCGGTGCCTGTACGCGTTGGCGGCCAGCGCGCCGACGAGCGCGTGCCTGATGCCGGCCTCCGCGAGCATCCGCGAGACCTCCTTCACAGCCCGCTCGTACCCCGGTACGGGTTTCAGCGCGCGCCTGAGGTCTGGTTCGCGCACGGGGCTCATGAAGCGGCTCCTCTGAACGGTCAGATGCGATCTCATGGTCCGGCCGGAACCCAAAGGCCCGGCTGATTGAAGAGCCTACCACGCAGATCGACCGAAGCAGTGCCGGGGGCAGCAGCATCGCCCAGTTCGTTTGCGGGCGAGCCGAGGTCAACGGTCGATATCGACTTCGTCGTCGCGCTCGACGAGCGTCACGTGGCGGGTCTCGTGGCGACCCTCGGCCCGGATTTCTACGCCATTCTCGCCGTCATTCGGGTGCAGGCCGAGCGGCTCCACCGCGAGTACCTGCGGCGCTTCGCTCCGGCACTCGAGGTCGTTGACCTGCTCGACAGGGCGCGGGCGTGCAGACGACGCTTGATCTCGACCGACGACGATGAGAGCGTCGTCGGATGGATCACGATGAGAGCGACAGGCTGACCGACCCGGAGCTGTTCGCGCTTCTCGACGCGATGTTCCCGAACGGCGTGGCGGGCGGGGACGTGCTGGCGGAGCTTGCACCGGATGGCTGGGAGCAGTCGCCGCTCGTGGCGTGCTTTCATCCGCCCGCCGAGCGCGTCTTCGACGAGAGCCTGCAGATGCATCGGCGGCTCCACGAGCTGCGAAGCCTCCGAGGCCGCTCCGACGAAGCCAGGCCCACGGAGACAACCATCGATCCGGAGCCGACGCTCGCGAGTACGCGAGCCGAATACAAGTCGACGCCCGTCAACGCGCAAGAGGAGCTGACAGAGCTTGTCGGTCTCTGCCTGTGGGACGTCTTCTCGGACAATCATGACATCGTCGTGGCCGACGGGCGCGTGGCGGACATGGGGTCCTTTCGCGGCGCCAGTGCGTTCCTCGACGAGTACCTCGACCGGGGTTCACGGGGCTGGCGCGAAGGGGACTGTCTCCGCTTCTACATGGGCACGTTCATCATCTCTGGCCGCGCCGATCTCACGCCGGTCTACAGGATGATCTTCCGGCGGCTCGAGGCGCACGGCGCCGACTGGATCTACCACTTTCCTGAGCTCTACCTCGTCGAGCTCGGCTCGCCGGACGAGGAAGGCGATGACGCGAAGCAGGCCCGCGAGGCCGAGCGAGCGAAGCTCCATGCCGACGTCGCCGAGGCCAACGCCCGCGCGCGGGAGGACGCCCTGGACGGGCTCCCGCCCCCAACCGTGACCGCGTACCGCGCCGTGTACGGCCGCGACCCGCGTGGCTGGCCGCCGGCGTGACCAATCACGGTGCCGACCTCGCCGGTCTCCTTCGCGCCGAGCAGGTCCGTCAGCCCCCAGCCGCTGCCGACAGCGCGCCGGTTCGGAGTTCCACCACGCGGCCCGATATCGCGGGCACGCGTTCGCCGGGCAGAATCACGCCGACGAGATTCAGAGGATCGGCCGCGCTCACCGTGACGGCCGTATCCTCTCGCGGCCGCCGCCGGGAGGCGCGCAGCGACTCGACGGCCATCGGCAGCGCGAACTGCTCGCCGACGAAGCCGGACACGAAGCGGCCGCCGCGGACCTCACCACGGTCTTCGAGTCTCCGGAAGGTGATGAGCAGTTCGCGCCAGGTCGGCAGCAGCGCCTCGCGCGCCAGCAATTCCCTGAAGACGACGCCATATCGCGCGAGCAGCATCCGGCACGTGGCCTCGAGCTGGAGCGCTCGCCCGACGCCCGTGTCCGTGTGCAGCAGCGACCAGCGACCGGTGCTGTGGCGAGGTCGAGCGGTGCGGCCTGATCCCTGACCGGCGCGCCGCCGGGGATCGATGAGCGCGCGCAGGTTGTCGAAACCGTCGGCCGTGACGAGGCCGGCCGTCACGAGCTCCCAGAGCGCGCCTTCCACTTCCGCCTTGAGCAGTTTCACCCCGCGCACGATGTCGGGGAAGAAAGACGCGCCGGAGCGATGGAGCCACGCGAGCACGGCACCGGCATTTCGGCTGAGGCCGGGCACGGCAGGTGGTCCGTCGCCAGACGTGCTCGCCTCGGCTGGGCCCCGCGGCGCCATCCAGTCCGCCTCGTCGCGCACGAAGAACGTGATGGGCGCCGCGCTCGTCGGCACGACACGGCGCCCGGTGCCGCCGGCGACTTCGAACACGGCCGGGTGCGGCGAGAGCCGGCCCCAGCCGATGGCGCCGGTGAGGCAGAGATGATCGAGCCAGGCCGGGTCGTAGTTGAGGACGCGGCGGCGAAGCACCTGCGATTCCCACGCGCTTGCCGGCGCCTCGAAACCCTGAAGCTGGCGCAGCACGTCGAGAAGCCCGCGCTCGCCGACGACCTGCGTGCCCGGCTCGACGTGCTGCCACGCCACGAGCCAGCGCATGAGGTCTGCCGCGGTGACGGGCTCGATCTCTCGTCGCAGCCTGCCAAGCGTCAGCCGGTGGATGCGCGCGAGCAGGCGGCGGTCGCACCATTCAAGGGCAGAGGGCAGAGGCGTGAACTGCCCCCGGAGCACGCTGCCTTCGGATTCGAGTCTGAGAAGCGCTCCGTCGATCTCGTCGGCCGGGAGCCCGAGTCGATCGGCGAGACGTCTCGTGGTCACCGGGCCGCTGTGGCTGAGCCATCCGCGCACGACGTGGGTGAGCGCGGCGTCACGCGTGATGGACGGTGAGGGCAGGTCCGGGAGGGCGGCGTCCCAGCGCGCATCAGGGAAGACGGTCTCGAACAGGCGCGCGCGCTCGGCGGCAACCCAGTACGTGCGCCCGCCAACATCCGCGCGCGACGCTCGTCGCGCGGCGGCCAGCTCCTCAAAATGCCCGGTCCACGCCATGGCGTCGGCTTCGGGCACGAAGCCGAGCGTCTGCAGTGCGTCGGCGAGATCGTCGGCGTCGCGTACATCGGGCCAGGCGTCGCGCGTGACCTCGTCGATGGCCGCCGGATCGAGGCGGCCGATCTCCGACAGCACTGCCTCGGGCAGCACACGGCGAAGCTCCACCGCCCGCGCCCGACGTTCCTCGAGCGGCGCGTCGTCCAGATACGCGTACGGGTTGGCGTTGAGGATCTCATGTGAGAAAGGCGAGGCGACAGGCGTGTCGACGGCCAGGCAGCGGATTCGGCCGTCCTTGATACGCGTGAGCACGTCTTCGAGGCCGGCGAGGTCCATCGCCTCGAAGAGCACGTCGTGCATCACCTCGCGGATGAGCGGGTGGTCGGGAATCGTGATGTCGCCGTCGATGTTCTCCTGGCAGGCCGCGGCTTCGGGGAACACGGCGGCGAGCAAGTCATCGGCCCGCATGCGCTGCAGGTGGATCGGCACCTTTCGGCCGTTTCTGAAGCGCTGGAGCGCGAGCGAGCGCGTGGCGTCCCACCGCCAGCGCGCGCCGAAGATCGGCGACGGGAGCGCGGCCTGCTCGAGCACCTCGCGGACCGACGCGGTCGACAGGAACCGGAACACGTCGCCGAGCGGGAAGCTGTGCTGCTCGGCGAGCGCGATGTTGATGCCGTTGTCGGTGGCTGCGGCCTGCAGCTCGAAGTTGAACGAGCGGCAGAAGCGCTTGCGGAGAGCCAGGCCCCACGCGCGGTTGATGCGCCCGCCGAACGGCGCGTGGATGACGAGCTGCATGCCGCCGCCCTCATCGAAGAACCGCTCGGCGATGACCGTGTCGAGTGTCGGGACGTCACCGAGTACGGTCAGCCCGTCACGGACGTAGACGATGAGTTGCTCGGCGCCGGCCTCGTCGAGCCCGCACTGACGCAGGGCGGCTGTAGCGGACTGACTTCGGCGCCGCGTGCGGCGGCGGCCGCGACCTCTGCCGCACTTCGGCGACGAAAGCCGACAGCTCAATCGTCCGCGCCGGGGCCTCGCCGCGCCAGAAGGGCACGTTCGGCGCGGCGCCGTGCGCGTCCTCCACGAGCACGCGGCCCGACATCACGCGGCGGATGCGCCAGGACGTGTTGCCGAGCAGGAAGATGTCGCCACCGCTGCTCTCGACCGCAAAGTCCTCGTCCACCGTGCCCACCACCGTGCCGTCGGGTTCGGCGACCACGGTGTAGAGCGCGTTGTCGGGGATGGCGCCGCCGCCGGTGAGCGCGGCAAGGCGCGCGCCGCGGCGTCCGCGCAGCCGCCCGTTGACGCGGTCGCGATGGAGGTAGGCGCCGTAACGCCCGCGCGAGGCCGCGATGCCCTCAGAGAGCATCTCCACGATGGTCTCGAACTCCTCGCGAGGCAGATCCCGGTACGGGTACGCACCGCGGACGAGTGCGAAGAGCGCGTCCTCGTCCCAGTCGTCGGCCGCACAGGCCGCGACAATCTGCTGCGCCAGGATGTCGCGCGGAGCCTCGGGGACGACCAACCGATCCAGCTCGCCGCGCCGAATGGCCAGGACGAGCGCGGCGCACTCGATGAGCTCGTCGCGCGTGGTCGCGAAGAGGCGCCCCTTCGGCGTGGCGCCGCGCCAGTGTCCGGCCCGGCCAATGCGCTGCACCGTGGCGGCAATCGACCGCGGCGACCCGATCTGGCACACCAGATCGACCGTGCCGATGTCGATGCCCAGCTCGAGCGAGGCCGTGGCCACGAGGACCTTCAGCTCACCGGCCTTCAGGCGTTCTTCGGCGAGGAGCCGCGTGCGCCTGGCCAGGCTGCCGTGGTGCGCGGCCACCGCTTCGTGCCCGAGCCGTTCCGCGAGGTGATGCGCGAGGCGCTCGGACAGCCGGCGGGTATTGACGAAGACGAGCGTCGACCGATGCTCGCCGACGAGCGTCGCGAGCCGGTCGTACACCTCGTCCCAGAGCTCGTGCGTCGCAACCGGGCCCAGCTCGCTCGGCGGCACTTCGACGGCCAGGTCGAACGCGCGCCGGCCCGGGATCTGCACGATGACCGGAGCCGCCCGCGTCGACCCCACGAGGAACTGTCCGACGACCTCGATGGGTTTCTGGGTCGCCGACAGGCCGATGCGCGGGAGCGGGCGACCGGCGAGCGCGTCGAGCCGCTCGAGCGACAGCGTGAGGTGCGCCCCGCGTTTGTCGTCGGCCACCGCGTGAATCTCGTCCACGATGACGGTCTCGGCCGACCGCAGCAGCTCGCGGCCACGACGCGCCGTGAGCAGCAAGTACAGCGACTCGGGCGTCGTGACCAGGATGTGCGGCGGCTTGCGCAGGATCGCCTCCCGCGCCGGCGCCAGCGTGTCGCCGGTTCGCACGGCCGTCCGGATGGCGGGCATGTCGATGCCGCGGTCGCGCGCAAGCGCGACGATCTCCGCGAGCGGCCCGTCCAGGTTCTTCTGGATGTCGTTGCCCAGCGCCTTGAGCGGCGAAACGTAGACGACCGACGTCTGGTCGGTCAGCGTGCCGGCGAGCGCGCGTCGCACGAGGACGTCGATGCAGGCGAGGAAGGCCGCAAGCGTCTTGCCCGACCCGGTGGGCGCCGACACCAGCACGTCGCGGCCCCCGAGGATGGGCGGCCAGCCCTCGAGCTGCGGCTCGGTCGGCGTCTCGAAACGCGACACGAACCAGTCGGCGACCAGCGGATGGGCCCAGGCCAGGGGAGGCATCGAGGAAGTGATCGTATCGCTGAATCTGGGATCTGGAATCTGGGATCTGGGATCTGGAATCTGCGTCCTGCGACTGGTGCAGTTCTTTCCGTGTCGCGCAAGGATGGCCTGTCGCTCCTCCGGCGCGGGGCCGCAGTGTACCCGCTGCTCCCGAGCAGGGCGTGAGCAAGACTGGTACCGACCTTGCTATTGACTGAGAGCGGGAGTACGAATGGCATCTCACCCGCTCATGGGCCTCATCGTCGGGCTGACCTTACGGTCGCTGTCGCTGTCGCTCGCGTTTGCCGGGCTCGTCCTTGCCGTCGTGGCCGTCTTCTAGCCGTCTCTCGTTTCGGTGCGCCGGGTCAGATAGGGCCTGAGCACCGCCTCGAGATCCCGGCGCATCCAGGCCTTGGCCGATCCCTCCGGCGTGAAGGCCCAGATCATCATCGATCCGCTGCTTACCGCCTCGACGAGGCGCCCGAGGTCGGCTGGTCTCGTCGCCTTGCTGAGCTCACCGACGCGCACCGCCTCGGCGATCAGCTTGCGCAGTGCTGCGCGTGTCTCTCGGGCCTGCGTCACCAGGTGGCCGCGCAGATCTTCGTCCGTCAAGTCGATGTAGAGGTAGGCGAGGCTGCGCGCGAGCGCCTCGGGTGAGGCTGCCAGACCAGCCATGCAGTCGGCATAGGCCCGCAGAGTGGCGAGCGGGGAGCCGTGCTCGGCGCGCAGGGCGGCCATCATGTCGCCGGTGCCGGCGGCGTGCCGCTCGGCCAGCGCGACGAGCAGCGCGCGGCGGGAGCCGAAGCGCTGGACGAGCGCGCCGGCGGTCACGCCAGCCTCCTCGGCGATGGCTCCGAGCGTCAGTTCGTCCGGGCCCAGCCGCTGCATCGCGCGGTACACGGCCTCGAAGACGGCCTCGTCGGAGACCTTCCGGGGGCGCGGACTCATGAGTTGACAGTTAATGAACGTGCGTTTAGAATCATGGTTACTATACGAATGTTTAGAATACCCCGCCTCAGGGGGTGACGCCAGCGCGCTGGGCGCTTGAGGGCTGAGGGCTGAGGGCTGGGGGCTGGGCGCTGGCGCGGGCGGCAGGAGGTGAATCATGCGACTCGTCACGTACGGCGCGGCGTGCAGCCTCGATGGATACATAGCCCGATCCGACGGCGGCGTCGACTGGCTGGCCATGACCGACGATGCCCGGAAGGTGATGGCGGAGTATTGGCCCCGCATCGACACGGTGCTGATGGGCAGAAAGACGTGGGATCAGGCCGCCGCGATGGGAGGCGGCGGCTCGGGCGGCTCTGGTGGCATCGGCACCTATGTGTTCTCGAGAACGATGACCGAGGATCCGGCGCCCGGCGTGACGCTCGTCAGGGAGGACGCCGGGGAGTTCGTGCGGAAGCTCAGACGCCGCACAGGCAAGGACATCTGTGTGATGGGCGGGGGGGACTTCGCGCGCTCGCTCTTCGAAGCCGGCGTCATCGACGAAATCGGGATCAACGTCCACCCGGTGCTGCTTGGCTCGGGGATTCCACTTTTCCTCGATCCCGGCCGGCAGGTCGATCTGGAGCTCGCCGAGTGCCGGCCGATGCAGAAGGGGTGCGTCCTTCTGACGTATCGCGTGAAGCGATGAACCAGCAGGCCGCTCAGTTGTGAGCGATATGCCGGTGCCCGTCGTATCCGTCGAGAAGACGAGATTCGAACGGCCGACATCTCGAGGGTTCAGCGGTAAGATGACCCGACCCGGAACCTCGCACTTCCCCGGAGGACCCCATGCTCTCTCGACGCACCCTGATCGCCGTTTTCGCCCTGCCGCTTCTGGTGTTGCCGCTCCGGCCGTCGCTCGATGCGGCCGCACCGGCTGAAACGCGCCTGCTGCGCACGCCGGCCGTGAGCGCGACGTCGGTCGCCTTCACCTACGCGCAGAACATCTGGATCGTCGACCGCGCCGGCGGCATCGCGCGGCGGCTGACGAGCCTTCCGGGCGGCACCGAAGACCCGCACTTCTCGCCGGACGGCTCGATGATCGCCTTCAGCGCCGCCTACTCCGGCAACACCGACGTCTACGTCGTGCCGGCCGCCGGCGGCGAGCCGAAGCGCCTCACCTGGCATCCGGGCGCCGACAGCGTCCAGGGCTGGACGCCCGACGGCCGGAAGGTGCTGTTCACGTCGGGCCGCGCCACCTGGGCGCCGTCGAGCGCGCCGAGGTTCTGGACCGTGCCGGTCGAAGGCGGCGTCGAAGACCCACTCCCCATTCCGCGCGGCTACCAGGGATCGATTTCGCCCGACGGCCGGCGCATCGCCTATCGGCTCAACACGTCGTGGGACGAGGAGCGCCGGAACTACCGCGGCGGCCAGAACAAGCCCATCTGGATCGTGGACCTCGACGACTACGACCTCGAGACCGTGCCGTGGGAGAACCGCACGAAGGAAGTCGATCCCGTGTGGCTGGGATCGTCCGTCTACTGGATCTCCGATCGTGACGGCGTCGCCAACGTGTGGGCCTACGACACCTCGACGAAGCGCGTCCGCCAGATGACGCGCTTCCGCGACTACGACGTGAAGTCGGTCGACGCCGGCGCCGGCGTCCTCGTCTTCGAGCAGGCCGGCTACATTCACGAGCTCAATCCGCAGTCGGGCCAGGCGAAGCGGCTGTCGGTCTCGGTCGTCGGCGATTTTCCGTGGATGATGCCGCGCTGGGAGGACGTCTCGAGCCGCATCACCAACATGGCGCTCTCGCCGACCGGCAAGCGCGCGGTGGTCGAGGCGCGCGGCGAGATCTTCACGATTCCGGTCGAGAACGGCGACATCCGCAACCTCACACGGTCGAGCGGCTCGGCCGAGAAGAACCCGGCCTGGTCGCCCGACGGCAAGTGGGTGTCGTACTTCAGCGACGCGTCTGGTGAGTACGCCCTGATGCTCGCCGCGCAGGACGGACTTTCGGCGCCCCGCAAGATCGACCTGCCGAAGCCGACGCAGTACTACACGGCGTCGTGGTCGCCCGACTCGAAGAAACTGCTCTACACGGACACCGACGTGAAGGTGTGGGTGCTCGACGTGGAGACCGGTCAGGCGAAGGTCGTCGGGCAGGAGATGTGGATGGTGCCGACGCGTACGCTCAATCCGGTGTGGAGTCCGGATTCGAAGTGGGTGGCCTACTCGGCGCGTCTGAAGTCGATGTATCACGCGATCTTCGCGACCAATGTCGAGACGCTGCAGACCGTGCAGGTGACCGACGGACTGGCCGACGCCCAGTGGCCGGCCTGGGACGCGAGTGGCAAGTACCTCTGGTTCTTCGCGTCGACCGACTTCGGCCTGATGTCGCAGTGGCTCGACATGACGCGCTATCCGTTCACGGAGAACTTCGGCCTCTACTTCGCGATCCTGAAGAAGGGCGAGCCCACGCCGCTTCTGCCCAAGAGTGACGAGGAAACCGGCATCGGCGCGGCGCCGGCGCCCGGCGCCCCTGGTGGCGGGCGTGGCGGACGCGGAGGCCGTGGCGGCGGCGAAGGCCAGGGCGGCGACCAGCCGGCGCCTGCGCCGCAGGGGCCCGTCACGGTCGCGCTCGATGCCGACGGCATCCAGCAGCGGATCATCTCGGTGCCCGGCGTGGCGGCCCAGCCGTACTCCGATCTCAAGGCCGGCGTCGCCGGCATGGTGTTCTACCGGAGCGGCAACAACCTGATGCGCTACCGGCTGAGCGAGCAGAGCACAGCGCAGTTTGTCGCCGGCGTTGCCGACTACGCCATCAGCGCCGACGGCCGGAAGCTGCTCTATCGGGGTGGCGGCGGCGGCGGACGTGGCGGGCGCGGTGGCCGGGGTGGCGGCGCGCCAGCCGGTCCGGCACTCTTCGTCGTCGACGCAGATCGCAACCCGCCGCAGGCCGGAACCGGCCGCGTCGATGCGACCCTTCGGATGTATCTCGAGCCGAAGGAGGAGTACAAGCAGATCTTCAAGGAAGGCTGGCGCAACCAGCGCGATTACCTCTACGTCGAGAACACGCACGGCAGCGACTGGCTGAAGATGGAGGAGATGTACGGCGAGCTCCTGCCGTATGTGAACCATCGGGCGGATCTCAACTACCTGCTCGACAACATGGGCGCCGAGATCGCCATCGGCCACTCCTACGTGCGCGGCGGCGACATGCCCGAAGGCGCAGGCGGCGGCGGACAGGGCGGCCTGCTTGGCGCCGACTTTGCCGTCGAGAACGGCCGGTACCGCATCACGCGCATCTACGGACCCGAGAGCTGGAATCCCGGGCTGCGCGCGCCGCTTGCCGAGCCGGGCGTCGAGGTGAACGTGGGCGACTACATCATCGCCATCAACAACCAGGACCTCGCACCGCCCGACAACATCTATCGTCTGCTGGACGGCACGGCGAACCGCCAGACGAAGCTCACGGTCAACGCCCAGCCCACCGGCGCCGGCGCGCGCGAGGTGACCGTGGTCCCCGTCGGCAATGAAGGCAACCTGCGGCGGCAGGCCTGGGTGGAGGAGAACCGGCGCAAGGTGGACGAGATGTCCGGCGGCCGGCTCGCCTACGTACACCTGCCCAACACGGGGCAGGGCGGGTACACCAACTTCAATCGCTACTACTTCGCGCAGCAGGACAAACTCGGCGCCATCATCGACGAGCGCTACAACGGCGGCGGCTCGGCGGCCGACTACATCATCGACGTGCTCGGCCGCGACTTCGACGGCTACTTCAACAACGTGGCCGGCGACCGCTACCCGTTCACGAGCCCGTCGGCCGGGATCTGGGGGCCGAAGGTGATGATCATCAACGAGATGGCAGGCTCGGGCGGCGACCTGATGCCGTGGATGTTCCGATACCGGAAGATCGGGCCGCTCGTCGGCACCCGCACGTGGGGCGGCCTCGTGCACACCGCCGACACGCCGCCC
The DNA here is from genome assembly GCA_963752045.1 of uncultured Acidobacteriota bacterium. Classification (GTDB taxonomy): domain Bacteria; phylum Acidobacteriota; class Vicinamibacteria; order Vicinamibacterales; family SCN-69-37; genus DATKDF01. The sequence goes on from CAVVWN010000014.1 coordinate 792,053, forward strand.
TTCATCGACGGCGGGTCGATGATCGCGCCGCGCGGGGGCTTCTTCACACGCGAGGGCCAGTGGGCCGTCGAGAACGAGGGCACGCCGCCAGACATCGAGGTGGAGAACACGCCGAAAGAGGAGATCGCCGGCCACGATCCGCAGCTCGAACGCGCGGTGGCCGAAGCGCTCCGCATGCTCGAGGCGAACCCGCCCCAGCGGATGACCACCGAACCGCCTCCGCCCAACTGGGGCAGGCGAGGGGGAGGGGGGCGGTGAGTTCCTGAATCTGGAATCTGGGATTCTGGGATTTGGGATCTGGTGAATCGGCTGCTGATTTCGTTGTGCTAGGCGCCGGTCGCGTTGCTGGCTGGGTTGATGGTCTACGTCGGGCGATTCGAGGGGTGGGGGCGGTGGGCGGCGGCGCCGCTGCTGCTCCTGCCCGTGCTCGTGAGCCTCGCGATGACGATGTGGGGGGTGACGCTCGTCGTGTCGGCGCGGCGCGCGGCTCGTCACCGCCGTCAATCTTGCGCTCGTGCCTGGGGCTTCCCTTCGCTCCGGTTGTCGTAGAACCGCTGCGTCGGGTAGGCGAAGTCGATGTCGTCGCAGCGGGCGAACTCCTCGAGGATGTCCTCCCAGATGCCCTGCTCGGCCGCGCGGCGGCGCCGCGGCTCGCAGAGGAACCGCACGGTAAGCAGTACGCCGCTGTCGCGCACGCTCGTGTACACGGTGGGGCTGAGCTTCGAGTAGAAGATCATGTAGCGCTGCGCCGCCTGGCGCAGCCGCGCGTCGGCATCAGGGCTGAGGTGCTCGGCGTGCCGTTCTCCGATGCGCGAGAGGATCTCCTTCGCTTTCTGCCAGTTGCTCTCGAAGGTGACGAGCACCGGCACCTCGCTCCAGATGTACTCGAAGGCCTTCGCGTAGTTGGCCGTGCTGTTGGTGAAGACGAGGCCGTTCGGCACGTGGATGATGCGTCCCGTGCTCTGGTCGGCATCGACCCAGTTGCCGATCTCGAGCAGTGTGAACTGGAAGATCCGGATGTCGATGACGTCGCCCCGGTGCTCGCCGACCTGGATGCGGTCGCCCACCTGGAACGGCCGTCGCCAGAGGATGAACATCCACCCGGCGAGGTTCACGAGCGGGTCGCGCATCGCAATCGCGAGGCCGGCCGTGACGATGCCGAGGAAGGTCGACAGGTCGCCGAGCGAGGGGAACCACGGCCGCGCGAGGACGAGCACCGCGAGCGCGAACGTGACGTAGGTGATGCCCTTGCGCCAGGCGTAGAGGACCTTCGGGTCTTCGATGCGCCGGTTTGCGAAGCGGATGGCGACGCGGCGCGCCACCACGAGCAGGACCAGGCCGAGGATCGACCCGGCGAGCTTGAGCTGAACGTCGGGGCCGAGACCGAGCAGCGTCCGCAGGAAGTCCTGGATGTTCGTGAGCATGCCCGGCCGCAGGACATCGTAGCATCGCGTTCCGGCCGGGCGCGTACGGTAAGATGCCCGCCGAACTCGGAGCACGCACGGACGCGTCGCCGGTTCGTGTTGGGGGAGGACCATGCAAAGGCGGATGACTACGTTCTCGCTGGCCGTGTTCGCAGCGGCCGTCGCGTTCTTTCAGGTTCACACCTCGGCCGTCCAGGCGCAGCCCGAGTACGGCCCGCCCGCCGGCACGCTCGTCATCGTCGGGGGCGGCTCGACGGCCGGCACGGGCATCGTCGAGAAGTTCATCGAGCTCGGAGGCGGGCCGGACGGGAAGTTCGTCATCATCCCGACGTCCGGCGGCAACTTCGACCGCGACGGCAAGCTCATCGAGTACAAGGAAGAGGACGTCATCCGATCCTGGGTCGCGCGCGGGCTCACGAACGTGAAGATGCTCCACACGCACGATCCGAAGGTGGCCGACACGGAGGCGTTCGTCGCGCCGCTCCTCGAGGCCACGGCCGTGTGGTTCAACGGTGGCCGCCAGTGGAACTTCGTCGACTCGTACGCCAACACCCGCACGTACGCCGAGTTTCACAAGGTGCTCGCGCGCGGCGGCGTCATCGGCGGCAGCTCGGCCGGCGCCACCATTCAGGGCGACTACCTGGTGCGGGGCGACACGTCGGGCCCGAACGTGGTGATGACCGAGGAGCCGAACCACCAGAAGGGGTTCGAGTTCCTGCGCAAGGTCGCCATCGACCAGCACATCAACACGCGCAATCGCTGGGACGACATCATCCCCGTGATCCAGAAGAAGCCCGAGCTTCTCGGGATTGGCCTCTCGGAGGGCACGGCCATCATCGTCACCGGCGACGCGTTCGAGGTGATGGGCAAGTGGAAGGTGGCCGTTCACGACAACAGCCGGCTCTACCAGCCGTGGGAGAAACCGTATTTCGTGCTGTCGCCGGGCGACAAGTACGACATGAAGGCCCGGAAGGTCGTCGGCCTCGGCACCGGAGCCACACCGGCATCGGGGCGTGGCAGGGGACGGGGCGGTGCGAATTGAGCGAATTAGTGAATGGAGTGAATGAGTGAATTCGCTCACTCGCTTTCTCGCTCATTCCATTCACTCATTCACTCATTCACCAATTCACTGAATTCCGAATTGCATTTCATGATCATCGACTGCCACGTCCATCTCAACAACTACCACGAGCAGGTGGCGCTCTCGATCGACGAGGCGATCGACAAGCTGCTCGCCGCCATGGACGAAGCCGGCGTGGACTATTCACTCGTGCTCACGAGCTACATCGTCTCGCCAAACCGGCCGAGCGCGGCACAGGTGATCAAGGCGATCGAGAGCTACGAAAACCTGGGCGTGGTTGCGGGCATCAGCTTCAAGCACTACCGCGAGCGCGACATTCGCGAGCTTGCCGACTTCCTCAAGGACGGCCTCGTGAAGGGGTTGAAGCTGTACCCTGGCTACGAGCCGTTCTACCCGCACGACAGCCGCCTGCGCGTGGTCTACGACCTGGCCGAGGAGTTCGACGTGCCGGTGATGATCCACAGCGGTGACACGTACAGCCCGACCGGCAAGATCAAGTACTCGCATCCGATCGAGATCGACGAGGTGGCCGTCGACCATCCGAACGTGAAGTTCGTCATCTGCCATCTTGGCAATCCGTGGCTCGTCGACTGCATGGAAGTGGTCTACAAGAACAAGAACGTCTACACGGACATCTCGGGGCTCGTGCTGGGGGAGTTCACCGAGGCGTTCGAGGACTACATGGAGGAGCAGATCGAGGACGTCATCCTCTACGCCGGCGAGCCGGGACGGTTCCTGTACGGGTCCGACTGGCCGATCTGCAACATGAAGTCGTACGTGAAGTTCGTCAGGGAGATGAAGATGGAGGAGCCCTACCGGCGCATGATGCTCTACGAGAACGCGCGGCGGCTCTTCAAGCTGCCGCTGCCCGAGGACGAGGTGGCCGCAGCCGAACTGGATGCGTGAGGGCGGACGGAGGGGCCGGCTTCAGCCGGCCCGGTCACTCGATCCGGTACAGCTTCGATTCAGTCCTCAGGAACAGTGCGTTCCCCAGGACGGCCGGCGAGGCCAGCATCAGCTCGCCCAGGTCGTTCTGGGAAATCTCCTTGTACTCGTCACCCGCCTCGATCACGATCGTGACGCCTTCCTCATCAGGGAAGTAGATGCGCGTGCCGGCGGCAATCGGAGACGCCGAGAACGTGTGGCCCACGCCACCAAGGCGGGCTTTGTAGATCTCTTCACCCGTCTCGGCCCGCAGCACCGTCATGATGCCGGTGTCGTGAACGAGATAGACCCGGCCGTCGTGGATGAGCGGTGACGGCGTGTACCCGGACGCGCGCGGGTGCATCCAGGCGACGAACTCGTTCGACGTGGTGTCGGGAGTCAGCGTGATGTCGCCCGATGCTCCCGGCCTGATGGCAAAGAACGGCCGGCGCGCGTCGCCGTTCTGGGCCCCGGTGCCCAGATAGAGCAGGTCGCCGATGGCGAGCGGCGACGGCGAGGAGTGCCCCACACCCTGCAGGCGCCAGAGCTCCGTGCCGTCGAGCCCGTAGCTGATGACGGCGCCCTGTCCGATCGTCACGATCTCGGTCCGCACGCGGTTGGTCCACACGTACGGCGTGGCCCACGACGACTTCATGATCGACGGACTGGGCTGGCGCTCGCGCCGCCACAGCTCCTCGCCGGTGCGCGCGTCGATCGCCGTGAAGAACGACTGCTCCTGGCTGTCCTGCACGAGATAGATGCGGCCGTCGTGCACCACCGGAGACGATGCCGTGCCGAAGTCGAGGTAGATCGGCTGCGGCGGCCACGTACGGTTCCAGAGCGGCGTGCCGTCGAGCGTGAAGGCAAAGAGCCCGACGTTCTGGCCGAAGTACGCGTAGAGCCGCTCGCCGTCCGTGAGGGGCGTCTCGGACGCGAACGTGTTCTTGCGGTGCCGGCCCTTGAACGGCGCGCCCTTGTGCGCCTCGCGCTCCCACTTGAGCGCGCCCGACGCCGCGTCGAACGCGTACACCATGTACCGTACCTCACCCGATTCCTCCGAGGTCTCGCCGTCGCGGGCCAGCACGCGACGCATGATCTCGTCCATCGGCAGCCCCTGCGCCTGAAGCTCGGCCACGTAGTCGTTGCCGTAGATACCCGGCGAGGGCTGCTTGAAGGGCTTGCTGCTGATGGCCGAGGTCACGAACACCGTGTCGCCCCAGGCGATCGGCGACGACCACCCGCGGCCGGGGAGGTCAATCGCCCAGGTGACGTGATCGGTCTTCGACCAGGTGGTGGCCAGCGCGGCATCAGCGGCCAAGCCGTCCATCCGCGGTCCTCGGAAGCCCGGCCACGAGTCGGGAGGAGCGGCGGGAATCGGGGCCAGCGCCGCGGCGACGATGGCCAGAGTGAGTGCCGTGATGCGCATGACGAAATAGCCTACCCGATTCGAGTCGCCTCCAGAATCGTTCGCGCGAAGGCTCGTGTCGGCCTGGCAGGCACGAGGCGGCGCGGGTGCCGTATCATCAAGCGTTCAAGGGAGTTCGCCGGCTGGAACGACCGCGCCGTCCATGGCTTCGACCGCGACGCGTTGTTCGCTAGCGGTCACGGCCCCGGCTCGGCCCCTCCGATTGTCGGAGCCTTCCGGCACCGCGATCGAGTACCGTGACGGCGTGGTCTCGTGACCTCACGAGCCCCGGGTGGCGGCACCCCGGATTGACGATGGCAGGCGGCGCCTCGGACGCGCGTAACGCATGAATCTCGACATCGGCCCCGTTTCGCTCATCGGGTTCGACCCTGACGGGCACAAGCTGCTCCTGGCCGACTGGCTGAAACACCCGCATGCCCGGCATTGGTGGGGAGATCCGGCCGGGAATCTCCATCAGGCCGTCGAGCCCGAACCGAGTCTCCGGCAGGCGCTGATCGCAGTAGGCGAACGCCCGGTCGGCTACCTCAGGTGGCATCGGCTCAGCCGCGCGAACCTCTCGACGATCCGGCTGCCGTACCCGACCGACGGCGTGATCGACGTCGACGTCCTCATCGGCGAGCCGGCGTTCCGGGGACGCGGGATCGCGGCCGAGGCCCTCGACCTGCTGTCGCGCCAGCTCCTGGCCGAGCCGGACGTCGATCGTCTGGTCATGTGCACGTCGATCGAGAATCAGGCCGCCGTGCGCGCGGCGGAGAAAGCCGGCTTTGCGCGCTCTGTACAATACGAGGATCCGGAGTGGGGCCCCTGCTGGGTGCTCGTGCGCTCGGATACAGCGGGAACCGGACCCCAACCAGCTGGTGAGTGACCTCGTGGGTGCGACGAGGGACCTCGCCACAACTGACGGAGAGACGCGACACATGAGACGTTGGCATCTGCTACGAGGAACGGTTTCGGCGCTCGGGCTGGCCGGCCTGCTCGCCGTGACGGCATCGGCACAACAGCCAGCCCAGCTGGACTGGACCGGGATCGAGCAGGAGACCCTGCGCCACTTCCAGGCCCTGCTGCGCTTCGACACGGCCGATCCACCGGGCCTCGAGCGGCCCGCTGCCGACTACCTGAAGTCGATTCTCGAGGCCGAAGGCATCGAGGTGCAGGAGTTTGCCCTCGAGGCGCACCGGCCGAACATCGTGGCGCGCATCCGCGGCAACGGCAGCAAGCGCCCGCTCCTCATCATGGGCCACACCGACGTCGTCAATGTGGATCCGGCCAAGTGGACGTTCCCGCCGTTCAGCGCGACGCGAGACGGCGGCTACGTGTACGGCCGGGGCGCCGTGGACGACAAGGACAACCTGACCGCTTCGCTCATGGTCATGCTCATGCTGAAGCGGCAGGCCGTTCCGCTCGACCGGGACGTGATCTTCCTGGCCGAATCGGGCGAAGAAGGATCGACGAGGGTGGGCATTCAGTTCATGGTCAACGAGCATCTGGATGCCATCGAGGCGGAGTACTGCCTGGCCGAGGGCGGCAACGTCACGCGCGAAGGCGGCCGCGCGAAGTTCGCGTCGGTGCAGACGCTCGAAAAGATCCCCTACGCGGTCGAGCTCGTGGCCCGGGGGCCGGCCGGCCACGGGTCGGTGCCGCTGCTGACCAACTCGGTGGTGCGGCTCTCGAAGGCCGTGGCAGCGGTGGCCGACTGGAAAACGCCGGCCCGGCTCAACGAGACGACGAGCGCGTACTTTCGCCGGCTGGCCGAGATCTCGCCGCCCGAGCAGGCCGAACGGTACCGGAGCGTGCTCGACCCGGCGAAGATCGACGAGGCGGACGAATATTTCCGCGAGCACGAGCCCCGGCATGCGTCGATGCTCCGCACGTCGATCTCCCCGAACATCGTCGATGCCGGCTACCGGATCAACGTGATTCCGTCCGAGTCGAAAGCCACGCTCGACGTGCGCGCGCTCACCGACGAGAACATGCCGGCACTGCTCGACCAGATCCGGAACGTGATCGACGATCCGGCCGTCGAGGTCAGGATGGGCCAACGGGACACGCGGCCATTCGGCCGCGACCCGCGCATCGACTCCGAGGCGTTCCTCGCGCTCGAGGCCGGGTTCGAGGAGCACTACCAGACCGTGACGCTGCCCTCGATGAGCACGGGCGCCACCGACATGGCGTACCTGCGCGGCAAGGGCATCGAATGCTACGGCATCGGCCCGGCGCTCGACATCGAAGACGGCCCGAAGGGATTCGGCGCCCACAGCGATCAGGAGCGCATCCTCGAAAGCGAGCTGCACCGTTTCGTGCGCTTCTACTGGGACGTCATCGTGAAGCTCGCCTCGTCGAGGTAAGTGTCCGTGCGCCCGCTTCTTGTGACCACCTGCGAGCTGCCCGACGACCGGGTGGCCTTCATGCGCGAATGGCAGCGCCTGGCCGAGCACGTCCGCGTCAACCGATCCGAACTGGTGCTCCTGCCGGAGATGCCGTTTGCGCCGTGGCTCTGCGCCTCGCCAGACCCGGACCTCCACGCCTGGGACGAGGCGGTTGTGTGGCATGCCGAGTGGCTCGACCGGCTCGTCGAGCTCTCGCCGGCCTCGGTGATCTTCTCGCGTCCGGTGACGCGGAGCCGGCGCCGCCGGAACGAGGGCGCGGTCTGGAGCGCCGAGACCGGCGACCGGCCCGTGCACGAGAAGCGCTTCCTGCCGAACGAAGAGGGTTACTGGGAAGCCCGGTGGTACGAGCCCGGTGACGGCACGTTCGACGTGTTCACGGCGGCCGGCGCGCGCATCGGGCTCCTCATCTGTACCGAGCTCTGGTCGTTTGCCGATGCCGCGCGGTACGGCGAAGCCGGTGCCGAGATCATCGCCACGCCGCGCGCCACCGGCCGGTCGACCGTGGAGAAGTGGATCGTGGGCGGCCGGGCGGCTGCGATCGCCTCCGGTGCGTTTTCGGTGTCGTCGAACTGGTCGGCCGACGATTCCGGCGGCGACTTTGGCGGCGCCGGCTGGATCATCGACCCGGATGGCGCGGTGCTTGCGAGGACCTCGCGGCGCGAGCCCTTCGTCACCGCGGCGATCGACCTCGACGCCTCGAGCGCGGCTCGCCACACCTACCCCAGATACGCGCTGAGGTCGTGATGGCGCCTGAACGCCCGGGCCAGCCCGTTCGAATCTCGCCGGACGACTTGCGCGTGGCGATCGGCCTCGGCACCGCACCGGCCGTCATCGATGTGCGGACGGCCGATGAGTACGCAGGCGGCCACGTGCCGGGCGCGCTCAACGTCCCGTTCTGGAGAGTGCTGTCCGCCGGCATTCCCGCCGGGATCGAAAAGGCGGAACGCGTCGTCGTGTACTGCGGCTACGGACCTCGCGCGCAGATGGCCATGCTCGGCCTTCGCCTGCGCGGCTACTCCAACCTCGCCGAGCTCGAGGGGCACTGGGCGGAATGGCGGCGTCGCCAGTTGCCGGCGACCGAGGGCAACCTGCCGTGAGGCCGGGCGCGAGCCGCGGGGCTGATTCCGGCGAGCCTCGTCGTGCGCTGCGCCTCCTCGCCGGCACGCTGCTCCTTTTCGATGGGCTCTCCTCGGCTGTCGGCGTGGCATCCGCGCTGCCAACCCTGGCCGCCCAGGGACCGGCTGCCCTCGGCGCGATTGCGTTGCGCGGCCTTGTAGGCGCGTTCGAGGCCACCGGTGGCTACCTGCTGCTCGCGCGGAATCCATCGGCGGCGCCCATCGCCCGAGTCGGCGTGATTCTCGCCGCCGTCTACGCGACAATCGGCATCGGCGCTCGCCTCGCTCCGACCAATCTCGATCCCGCGTTTCGCCACCCGGTCGTCGTCGGCTACTGGGCCTACGCCCTCATCATGCTGAGCCTCCTCAGGCGCTTCTAGGAGCCGTTTCCGTTTCGGTGTTGACGGCCGAAAACGGCTCAAGCGGTTTGCCGGAAGCGCCAACCGAGAAGGTGGGGGAGATTTGCACAGGAGGGGGACGGGTCTTGCTCGCGCAAGCGAGACCCGTCCCCCTCCTGTGCAAATCTCCCCCACCACCCGTGCCGCTACAGAGAGCTGCAAACCGCTATAGACCGTAAGATGTGCCATGGCGTTCATTCCCTTCGTCGACGACGACCGTATTCCCGAGGACGACCGCGTCCCGGACACCAATCACATCATCCGCATCCACGGCGTGCATTCGAAGACGATGAGGCACCACTACGAGATGTATGTGGAGCTGATGCGGCGCCCGGGCCCGCTTTCGCGCGTGCAGCGGGAGATGATCGCGGTCACCGTGTCGGCGGCCAATCGCTGTCACTATTGACTGGTCCATCACGGAGCGGGTCTCCGTATGCTCCTCGAACGAGACGGATGGGCGCCCGGCGAGGCTGAAGCGCTCGTGCGCACGCTCTCGACCGACTATCGGTCGGCCGACCTCGCCAAGGCCGACCGCGCGATGCTCGACTACGCGCTGACGCTGACGCACCGGCCGTGGGCCATCCGCGCCGAAGACGTCGCGCGGCTGCGGGACGTCGGATTCGACGACCGGGCGATTCACGACATCTGCGCGATAGCCGCCTACTACGCCTTCGTCAATCGCATGGCCGATGGTCTCGGCGTGGAGCTGGAGTCGAGGGCCGACGACTGACGGCCCGGCTCAGACCGTCAGGACGAGCTTGCCGATGACCTCGCCTGATTCGAGCCGCCGGTGAGCCTCGGCCGCCTGGTCGAGCGGCAGCGTGGCGTCGACGACCGGCGCCACCCGGCCGCGTTCGATGAGCGGCCACACCTCGCGCTCGAGCGCAGCCGCGATGGCGCCCTTCTCGGCCACCGATCGGATGCGCAGTGTGGAACCGGTGATCGTCAGCCGCTTCAGGAGGATCCTGCGCAGCGAGATGGTGGTGTCCGACCCGCCCATCAGGCCGATCTGCACGAGGCGGCCGTCGCGCGCGAGGCACTCGAGGTTCCGCGGCGTGTAGTCGCCTCCGACGATGTCGAGCACGACGTCGACGCCGCGGTTGCCGGTGGCCTCGAGCACGGCCGCGACGAAGTCGTGCGTGCGGTAGTTGACGGCACGGGTGGCGCCGAGCCGTTCGGCGGCCCGGCACTTCTCGTCGGTTCCCGCCGTGGCGATGGCGCGCGCGCCGCGCGCGCACGCGAGTTGAATCGCCGTCGTCCCGATGCCGCTCGTCCCGCCGTGCACGAGCAGCCACTCGCCTGCGACGAGCCGGCCGCGGTCGAAGACGTTCGTCCAGACCGTGAAGAAGGTCTCCGGTATCGCGGCGGCTTCGGCAAGTGGGAGACCGCGCGGGACGGGCAGGCATTGCGGGCCTGGCGCCACGGCGTACTCCGCGTACCCGCCGCCGGCGACGAGCGCGCACACGTCGTCTCCTTCCGCCCACACCCGTCCGGATGCCGAGCGCGGCGCGCCGTGTTCGTCAGGCGGCCCGAGCGCGGCGATGTGACCAGCAACCTCGAGACCCGGGATGTCGGTCACGCCTGGCGGAGGCGGGTAGCGCCCTTCGCGCTGCATCAGGTCCGGCCGGTTGACGCCGGCAGCCGCCACCGCGATCAGGACCTCGCCCGGGCCGGGCACCGGATCGGGACGGTCCGTCAGGCGAAGGACTGACGGTGGGCCAGGCGCGGAAATCTCAATCGCCGTCATCGGGTTGCGATGCAGGTAGTACGACAGATACGACAGGTACGACAGGTACGACGGGTACGACAGGTACGAGGAATGAGCTAACGGGTGTCAGCATACTTTGAAAGGAAGATGACCATCGCCAGCGCGTTCCTCGTACCTGTCGTACCTGTCGTACCTGTCGTACCTGTCGTACCTGTCGCACTACCTGTCGCACTACCTGTCGCACTACCTGTCGTCCGACCTGAACCCTCATTTGAGCCCTGACGGCAGCCTCGGCGACGCCAGCAGCTCGCCGAACACGCGCCAGCGGGTGTCTGGGTCCTCGGGGGTGCCGCCAAGGCGCTCGACGTACTCGCGAATCAGATCCTGGCCGAGGTTGTAGTTGATGACGTAGCTCCGGTACTGGTCCATGAAGCGGACGCGCTGGGCGGCGCGGTCGGCCGGCATCATGGCGTACCGCTCGAGATAGGCTTCGGCGGCCGCGCGGTCGATCTGGCCGTTGAGATACCGGCGCGCGGCTTCGTTGCCCGCATAGCTGAGCTCGTCGACGGCGTCGCGGACGGCCGCGTATCGCTCGGCCTCCGCCGGGTCGAGGCCCGCAATCGGATACAGGGTCTCGCGTTCGAAGTCCGTGCGCGTCGACCCCGGAAACGCGACGTCGATTCCGAAGTTGGCCGTGCCCTCGGCGATGAGCGACTGCGGCGAGAACAACGGGTAGACCGAGAACTCCACCCAGCCGCGGTCGCGCACGAGATGCCGCTCGAGCAGCATGTTGTAGACGTGGTGGCCGGGATATCCCTCGTGGCAGGCCAGATCCACCGCGCGGTCGATGGTGACCGCGAGATCCGTGTTCACCTGGATCAGGCTCGTGAAGTTGCCTTGATACCAGTTGTACCCGCTCCAGGACTTTCCGGTGACGTATTCGACGGTGAACGACTCGTCGTCCGGAAGCGCGAGGTGCGCGGCCGTTCGCGCGCGGCAGCCGTCGATGGCTGCCTGGAACACCGCGTCGAGCCGGTCGGATGGAATCACGAACCGGCTCCGGAACGCGTTGTACCGATCGATGAGGCGGCCCGAGCCGGGCAGCAGGCGCTCGAGCTCGGAAAGGACTGCCTCGAATTCACTCTCCGTCTTGTGCGGCGGCGTCGCGTCGTAGAGGCGCTCGGCCTCCTCGTCGAAGCCGAACGTCGCGCCTGACAGCATCTCGATGCGGGAGGCCACCGAGGCCAGCTGCCGTTCGAGGTACGTGTGCCGTAGCGCGGCCAGCTCGTCACCCGGCTCCGGTGTGACGAGCGCGAGCTCTGAGAGCAGAAGCGCGGCGTCTTCCTGCAGGCGTTCGAGCGGCAACGGCTCGCCCGTCGGCTTCCACGCCGGGTCGCCGTAGTAGGCGTCGACGTAGTCGGCATCGTGCTGGCCAACGGCCAGCACGAGCTTCACGTAGCGCTCGGCGATGTCAGACATGACTGGGGCCTGCGGCGTGGCGCAGGCCGCCGCCACGAACAGGACTGACGATGAGAGCGCCGCGCGCGCGGTGGAAGTCATGCGATTCCCCGGTTTCTCGATTAGGATGAAACGTCATGCCGACTTTGATCGACAGGCCGACCGTGATTGCCGCGGCGGGCAACAAGCCCAAGACGATCGAGGAATATGCCGGCCGGGTCAATTCCGGTCACACCGCCGTCAGCGTGGCCCGCATGGTATCACCCGAAGGATGGCAGGAACCGGGGCAACGGCCGGCGTTCGAGGAGATCACGCTGGTGCTCGGCGGCATGCTGCGCGTCGAGCACGACGGTGGCGCGATCGAGGTTCGCGCCGGCCAGGCCGTCGTGGCTCTGCCCGGCGAGTACGTCCGGTACAGCAGCCCGGAACCGGGCGGCGCCGAGTACGTGGCCGTGTGTCTGCCGGCCTTTTCCCCGGACACGGTGCACCGCGACCATGACTGACGTGTCCCCGCTCGCCGCCGCGCCGTCGCTCGCCATCGAGACGAAGGGCCTCAGGAAGGCGTTCGGCGACCTCGAGGCCGTCAGCGGCATCGACCTCGCGGTGCCGCGCGGCAGCTTCTACGGGTTTCTCGGGCCGAACGGCGCCGGCAAGTCCACGACGATCAAGTGCCTCACCGGTCTTCTGCGCCCGACGTCTGGCGAATTTCGCATCCTCGACATCGACCCGCTGGCCGATCCGGTGGCCGTCAAACGCCGCGTCGGCGTCGTGCCGGAGGACCTGGCGCTTTTCGACCGGCTGACGGGCGCCGAAACGCTGTCGTTCGTCGGGCAGGTGCACGGCCTCGACGCCGCCAGCCTGCGCAGTCGCTCGGCCGAACTGCTCGCGCTGATGGACCTGACGAAGGCGTCGGGCGATCTGGTGGCCGACTATTCGCACGGCATGCGCAAGAAGGTCGCGCTTGCGGCCGCGCTCCTGCCCGCGCCGCGCCTGCTCTTTCTCGACGAGCCGTTCGAGGGCATCGACGCGGTCGCTTCGCGCCAGATCAAGAACCTCCTGACGCAGTACGTCAGGGGCGGCGGCACCGTGTTCCTGACGTCGCACATCCTCGAGATCGTCGAGCGGCTCTGCGACTACATCGGCGTCATCCACAAGGGCCGCCTCGTGGCCGAGGGGCCCATCGCCGACCTTCGGGGCGGCGGCGCGAGCCGCTCGCTGGAGGAGATCTTCCTGGATCTCATCGGCGCGGAACGCACCGAGACTCCCGCGCTCGGCTGGCTCGCCCAATGATGCGGTCGCTCCGCGCGTTCGTCTGGCTGCGGTGGCGGCTCGTGCTGAACGCGCTCAGAGGCGGACGCCGGCGCGACACGCTCGAGCAGATCTCGCGCGTCCTGTCGCTGGCCGTGCCGTTCACGCTCGTGGCCCTGGCGTTCGGCTCGGTCGTCGGCATGTCAATCGTGGGGTTCTTTGGCGGCCGCGCGCTCGCGACCGGCCTCGTGAGCCCAGATACCGCGATCGGAATCGGCCGGGTCGCGCTCTTCGTCGTCACCCTGCTCCTCGTCGTCTTCTCGGTGACGTCTCCCGTCCAGAGCTCGCTCACCCACTACACCAGGCTGCTGCTGCTTCCGATATCCCGGCGCACGCTTCACCTCATCGAGGTGCTGGCGAGCCTGACCGATCCGTGGATTGCCTTCCTCGCACCAGGACTGCTTCTCGTGGCGGTTGGTCTCTCGGTGGGCGGACGGACGCTGGCGGGCGTGTGGGCCGCGGCGGCGGCCGTGCTCTTCCTGGCGCTTCTCGCAGCCATGGCTTCGGCCATCGGGTTCCTCGTCGCCTGGCTTCTCCGCGACCGTCGGCGAAGCGAGTGGCTCACGCTCGCGTTCGTCATCGGCATGTCGGTCGTGGGGTTCCTGCCGATGCTCCTGGCGGAGCAATCGTCCAGCGCGCGCCGCGAGGCGCGGCGCACCGGCCAGCCTCGCGCGGAGCGGTCGTTTGCCGCGCTCGACCGGTCGCTGCCGGCCTGGTCCCGCGCCGTGCCGTCGGAGCTTTACGGCCGGGTCGTCAGGTCGGGGTTCGACGGCCGCAACGCCGACGCGCTCGTCGCCATGGCCGCGCTGGCGGCCGAGGCCGGCCTGCTCCTGGTGGCCTCGTCGGTCGTCCACGCACGGTTGATCGGTTCGACGACCGTCAACGGGCGACGCCGCCGTGGCGAGGCGGTTCCCGTGCCGGTCCGCCGGATTCCCGGCCTGCCGCCGGCAGTGTCGGCCACCGCGATCGCGCAGGCCAGGACCGCGATGCGATCGGTACGCGGCCGCTTGCTCGTGTTCATTTCAGGTCCGATCCTGGCGCTCATGGTGTTCTTCTTCAGGCGGTTCGAGGACGTCACGTTCTTCACGCGCCTGGGCGATTTCGGGTTCGTGCTGGCCGCGCTCGGCACGTTCGTCGCGATGCTCTCGGCCCAGGCGTTCACCATGAACATGTTCGGCTCGGACCGGGCCGGTCTCACGCTGCAGTTTCTCTCGCCGATGAGCGATGCCGAACTGGCCCGCGGCAAGCTCCTGGGCATCGGCGCCGTCATCGCCGCCGCCGCGGCGCTGGCGGTCGTGGCCGCCCTCATCGTGGCGCCGGGCGGGTCGCCGGCTTTGTGGGTTGCCGCGCTTCTCGGCGTCGCCGCCGTCTACCTGGCGGTGGGACCGGTGGCCGTGTGGATGTCCGCGCTCTTTCCCGTGGCGTCGGATCTCAATCGCACCGGGCAGGGCGGCAACCCGCACGGCCTCTCGGCCGTCGTCGGCATGATCGCCCTGGCGGTGGCGGCGGCGATGACCAGCGGGATCTTCTGGATTGCCGGCTGGGGCATCGGCCGACCGGCGCTCGTGCTGCCGACCATGATCGGCTGGCTCATCGTCGTGGCCGGCGTCGCACACCCGCTCGTGATCGTCGCTGCGCGAGCCGTCACCCTGCGCCGCGAGAACATCGCGCTGGTGGCACAGGGCAAGTGAGCGACTTCACCCCACGAACTTGTAGCCGAGACCGTGCACCGTCAGGATGTACTGCGGATGACGGGGGTTCGGTTCCACCTTCTGCCTGAGCCACGCGACATGCACGTCCACGGTTCGCGTGGAAGGCATCGAGTGGTAGCCCCACACGTCGTTGAGCAGCTCGTCGCGCGTGAGGGTGGCTTCCCGGTGCTCGATGAAGTACTTGAGCAACAGGAACTCGCGGGCCGAGACGTCGACGGGCTTTCCGCCCTTCGTGACTTCAGCCTTGCGGAAGTCGACCGAGACCTCCCCGAACCGGTACTGGGTGCCCGAGCCCGGCGTGGATGCGGCGGCGCGGCGACGGAGCTGCACCTCGATGCGGGCGGAAAGCTCGAGCATGTCGAACGGCTTGGTCAGGTAGTCGTCGGCACCGAGCTTGAGGCCGAGCACGCGGTCCACCACCTGACCGCGTGCCGTGAGCATGATGATGGGCGTGTCGATGCCGCGCTGCCGCAGGTCGCGGCACACGTCGAAGCCGCTCGCGCCCGGCAGCATGACGTCGAGCAGGATCACGTCCCATCGCTCGCGCGTCGCTCTGGAGATTGCCGACGGGCCGTCGGCGGCCGATCCCACCTCGTAGTCTTCGCTCTGGAGCCGGTCGGTGAGCGTCATGACCAGGCCGGGTTCGTCCTCCACGAGCAGCACGCGCTTCCTGACCGCGGTCATCAGGCGTGGTGGCCGGCATCGGTGGCCGGCGCGCCGAGCGGCTGGGCGGAGCGGTCGGGCTCGACGCCGGGCAGGTGAAGCGTGAACGTCGTGCCGCGGCCCTCATCGCTCGTCACGGTCACGCGCCCGCCGTGCGCCTCAGCAATCCGGCGGACGAGACTCAGGCCGAGGCCGTTGCCGTGTATCTGCCGCTCGGTCGCGTAGCGTCCGCGGTAGAACGGCTCGAAGATGTGCGGCAGCTCGTCCGGGTCGATCCCGCGGCCGCGGTCGGTCACCGCGATCTCCACGATCGGCGCGCTGGCCGTGCCCGCCCGCCGCACCGTGACGCCGAGCCACCGCCCGTCGGCCGCGTACTTCAACGCGTTGGCGACGAGGTTGCCGAGCGCGCGTCGCACGGCGCCCTCGTCAGCTTCGACGAGCGGAAGGCCGGGCGCCACGTCGACCTCGACGAGGACGCCCTCGTGGCGACAAAGTTCCTCGGACGCGGCCATCGCCTCGCGCACCAGATCGCCAGGATCGACAGCCGCCGCTCTCCGCAGCCCGCGATTGCCGCTCAGTCCCGCGTATTCGAGCACCTGTTCCACCATGTCGGTGAGCCGGCGCCCCTCGCTCTCGATGAGCGCGCCGTAACGGCGGGCCTGCTCCGCGTCGTGCACGACGCCGGCCGACAGATTCTGCGCGGCCGATCGGATCACCGCGAGCGGCGTGCGCAGCTCGTGCGACACCGTGGCCACGAAGTCCATCTGCTGCGCCGCCAGCCGTTCTGACCGCCGCGCGTTCAGGACGATGAGGCCCACCGATGTCGGCGAGCACCGAGAGAATGCCGAAGCTCAACCAGAGGTTTCGCCGCCTGGCCTCGGCAACGGCCGCATCGAGCGAGCCGGCCGCGTGCTGGACGAGCAGCTGCCATCCCGGCCTGACCGCAAGCGCGGCGACGTCGAGCTGCTGCGGCGCGCGGCCCACCACGATCGACACCGTGCCGGCCTGCTCGGAGGACCGGCCGCCGGTGGCTCGTTCCGAGGTCGTCGTCGTGTCGGTCCGCCAGGCGAACACACTGCGGCCGCCAGAGGTGGCCGGGCGTGCCAGATCGAGTCGCACATCGAAGAAGGTCCTCGAGACGTCGGCTGCGCTCTCGCCGATCGAGGCCCCGTCGGCCAATCCCCGCGTGAGGAGCCCGGCGCCGCTCTCGTCGACGACCGCGATCCGATACCGGTCCGCCTGGTCCTCACCGAAGTGCCGTTCGGCGATGGCCGGCAGCATCACGCCGGTCATGTATTCACGGTCGAGCTCGATGACAAGAAACGTGGCGCCCGAGCTGAGGGCCATGAGCACGTCGGCCGATCGCTCTTCGAACAGGCGCATGCGGGTGATGCCCGGTTCGGCTATCGCGTCGAACACCGGCACGACGAGCGCCGGCACCTCCCGGATGAGCGGCGACGTCGTGAGCGAGACGACCCTCCGCTCGGTCGGACTGCTCTCGGCGACGGTCCGCGTGACCTGGAGCTCGAACTGCCGCCGCACGGGCTCGAGGCTGGCCGGCCACTCGAGAGGCTCCCAGGTCGAACGGTCGGCGTCGTACCGTGAAATCGTCGGGTCGGCGTCGCCACGACGGACGAGGAAGATGGCGCCGACCAGATCCGGGAACTGCGCAACGGCCCTCCAGGAGGCCAGCCGCGGCTCGATGCTCGAGGCGTCGGAGACCGCGACGGGCGCTTTGCTCAACTGGAAGGCGAGAAAGGCGCGGCTCAGCTCCAGATCGAAGTCGTCGGTGAACGCGCGGGCGCGCTGCTCGAGCGAACGGCTGAGCTCTTCCCGCTCGGCTTCGCTGACCTGCCCGAGCCAGTGGTACTGGAGCGCGGCGAGGGCTGCCACGAGCAGCACGAGGCCGGCCGGCAGCACGACCCCGATGGGCAACCGGCGCTTGCGCATGAATCCGAGTCTAGCACGCAGCAGGCGGGGTCCAGGATTCCGGAAACCATTGACTCCTATGGTTTTACGTTCTTAACAAAAGCTTTGCTCCCACTTAACCCGCAAAGCCCGGCCGCGCGTCACGATCAACTCGTCCAATGCCTTACGCAGGCCCCGGCGCCGGGCGCCTGGCCGTGAGCTGGCGGACGTCAGTTGTATCGGAGGTCCCATGAACGGGTTATTGCAGGTGGTTGTCGTCGCTGTCCTTGTCCTCGAGACGCTCGCCGTCGGTCAGTCGTCCGACGTGGGACGGGTGCTGGCCCAGGTGCGCGAGGCGCTCGGAGGCGAGTCGAAGATCGCGGCCGTCACGAGCATGTTTGCCGAAGGCACGCGCGCGAGGATTCTGGCCGATGGCCAGAAACAGCCTGGCCGCTTTGAGATGGCCATGGAGCTACCGGCCCGGTTCGCGCGCAAGGAGGTCATGGGCAACTTCAACGGCGTCGAGCTCTCGCGCACGACCGGCTTCAACGGGTCGGACCTCATCGACCGGGCCGACGCGCCGCCACAGGCCGGCGGCGGCCGGATGATGATCCAGATGCGTCCGGGGGGCGCGGCCGGCGGCGCCGCGACACCCGAGCAGATCGAGGCGCAGAAGGCCATGCAGCTTTCGGCGGCCCGCCGCGATTTTGCGCGCGTGGTCCTCGGGATGTTCGGCGCCGGACCGGACGTCTTCCCCCTCGAGTTCGCGTACGCGGGAACGGCGGAGTCGCCCGATGCCACGGCCGACGTGCTCACAGTGACGGGGCCGGACGGGTTCGAGGCGAAGCTCTACGTGAACACCGCCTCCCATCTGCCGCTCATGCTGACGTGGATGGACAAGGAGCCGCTCACGGTCACGGCCGGAGGTCCTGGCGGGATGCAGGTGATTCGCCGCGGCGGCGGCGCCGCCCCAACCGAGGAAGAGCTCGCCAAAATGCGTCAGGAGATGGAGCAGCGGATGCGCGAGGCCGACGCCAACCGACGCGTGGTCGAGTTCCGGTTGTTCTATGCGGACTTCAAGCCGTTTGGCGACATCAGGCTGCCCACCAGGTTCCTGCGCATGATCGACGGCGAGGCCATCGAAGAGATCACGCTCGATCGCGTGACCATCAACGAGCCGATCGACGCCGCCTTCTTCCAGATATCCGGGCGATAGCCGGCTCATACGAGCGACACCCGCCCTCTGATGTCGTATACTGCGCCGACGCCCATGCTGGTTCTCCGATCCTGCGACGGTCGAAAGCGACCCGCGCGAAAGCGGGTGAGAACCGCATCGGTGTCGTCGGCGCGCGTGTGAATCCGCGCTGAAAGACGGCCAGCAGGCCGCGCGAACCCGCCGATGCAGAAGTCGCACGGCGGGTTTTCGTTTTTCGGGGAGCGCACGACTCGACATGACAGACGGCACAGCGAAGATCCCGGTAGGAGTCGTCGGCGCCACGGGCATGGTGGGGCAGCAGTTCATCGCGCGATTGGCCCGGCACCCGTGGTTCGAGGTCACGTGGCTTGCGGCAAGCGAGCGGTCGGAAGGGAAGCGGTACGCGGAGGCCGCGCCCTGGCGGCTGCCGGCTCCGATGCCGGACGGCATCGGAGCGTTGACGATCGAAGCCTGCGAGCCCGGACGTGGTCCCCAGGTGATCTTCTCGGCGCTCGATGCCCGCGCGGCCGACGAGCTCGAAGCCGCGTTCGCGCGGGCCGGGCATCTCGTGTTGAGCAACGCGCGGACGCACCGGATGGACCCGCTCGTCCCGCTGCTCGTGCCGGAGGTCAATGCCGACCACCTCGACCTCCTGCCTGACCAGCGCCGCGAGCGGGGCTGGCCTGGCGCGGTCGTCACCAATCCCAACTGCGCCGCCGTCGTGCTGGTGATGGCGCTTGCGCCGCTCGTTCCATTCGGGATTCGGCGCGTGTCGGTCTCCACGATGCAGGCGATCTCCGGCGCCGGCTACCCCGGCGTGGCCTCGCTCGACATCGTCGGCAATGTCGTGCCGTTCATCGGCGGGGGCGAGGAGGAGAAGATCGAGGTCGAGACGCTCAAGATTCTGGGCAGCGATGGCGGGCGGGTACCGCTTCAGGCGACGGTCAGCGCACAGGTCACGCGCGTCCCCGTGATCGACGGTCATACGATGACGGTGTCGGTCGAGCTCGACACGCGCCCGCGTCCGGAGGATGCGGTCGAGGCCATGCGCGCGTTCCGGGGCCGCCCGCAGGCGCTCGGGTTGCCGACCGCGCCGGACCCGCCGATCGTGGTGCACGCCGAGCCCAATCGCCCGCAGCCCAGGCTCGATGCGGGACTCGGCGACGGCATGACCGTCTCGGTGGGGCGGGTGCGCGCCTGCCCGGTGCTCTCGCTGAGGTTCGTGGCGCTCGGCCACAACACGGTTCGCGGCGCCGCCGGGGCTTCGGTGCTGAATGCCGAGCTCATGCGCGCCGAAGGACTCATGTCGTGATCGTCATGAAGTTCGGCGGGACGTCGGTGGCCGACCGCGCGGCCATCGAGCGGCTCGTGGCCATCGTGCGCGCGGCTCGGCAGGCGTCCATTCAGCCCGAGTCTGCTGACTGGCGCGGGCCCGTCGTGGTCGTCTCGGCGCTTGGCGGCGTCACCGACCGGCTGCTTGGCGTGGCCGCCGAGGCGGGCGCCGGCGATCGCGAGGGCGCGCTCGCGAACCTGCAGGTGCTGCGAGAGCGGCACCTCGACGTGGCTGCCGTGGTCGCGTCCGACGCGGGCCGTCGGGACGTCGAGGCGTTCGTCAACCGGGAGTTCGACGAGCTCGAGCAGATCGTCGGCGCGCTCTCCGTGCTTCGCGAAGTCACGCCGAGATGGATCGACGCGCTCTCGGCCGCGGGCGAAATCCTGAGCAGCCGCATCGTCTCGGCGGCTCTGTCGTCGCGAAGCCTCTCATCGGCCTGGGTCGACGCGCGCAAGGTCATCGTCACGACGGCCGATCACACTGGAGCGGCGCCGCTCCTGCCCGAGACCACGGCCGCGCTGGCCGGCGTCGTGAACCCGCTCCTCGCCGGCCGTCAGATCCCGGTCGTCGGCGGTTTCGTGGGCGCGACCACCGCCGGCGTCACCACCACGCTCGGCCGCGGCGGGTCGGACTATTCGGCGGCGCTCATCGGCGCGTGTCTCGGCGCGGCCGAAATCCAGATCTGGACCGACGTGGACGGCATGCTCACTGCCGATCCCCGCCTCGTGCCCGACGTGCGCGTCGTGCCGCACCTGTCGTTTGCCGAGGCGTCGGAGCTCGCCTACTTCGGCGCGAAAGTGCTGCATCCGGCAACGATCCAGCCGGCCGTGTCGCGCGACATCCCGGTGCGCATCCTGAACGCCCGACGGCCGACCGACGCAGCCGGGACGCTGATTACCCGCGACCGGCCGCCCCGGGCCGAGCCGCTCACCGCGGTGGCCTCGAAGACAGGCGTGACGGTCGTGGACATCACTTCGACCCGGATGCTGATGGCGCACGGATTCCTCCGGCGCATCTTCGAGGTGTTCGAGGCGCATCGCACGCCGGTCGACGTGGTGACGACGTCCGAGGTGAGCGTGTCGGTCACGGTCGATGAACCGCGCCGGCTGCCCGACATCATGGCCGAACTGGCTTCGGTGGCAGACGTCACGCGCGAGGACGACATGGCGATCGTCTGCGCGGTGGGCGACGGCCTCCGGACCGACCCGACGTTCGTGACCCGACTGCTCGACGCGGTCGGCGGCGTGCCGATTCGCATGCTCTCGCAGGCGGCGGCCCGCCGCAACGTGACGATCGTGATCCGCGCGTCAGATCTCGGCACCGCGCTCACGCGCGTGCACGATCGTTTCTTCAAGGAGGTGCCGGCGTGAACGTTCTCATCGTGGGCCACGGCCGGATGGGCCGGCTCGTCGAACAACACGCCGGCGCACACGGCTGCACCGTGGCCGGCATCGTGGACGACGAGTCGGGATGGGCCGCGCTCGCCGACGGGCAGTTCGACATGGCGGAGGTGGCCGTCGACTTCACGAGAGCCGAGTTCGTCCTGCCGAACGTCACGCGGCTCGCCTCGCGGGGCATCGACGCCGTCATTGGCACGACCGGCTGGCGGCAGGACGAGGACGAGGTGCGCCGGGTCGCGGCTGCCGCCGGCATCGGCGTGCTCGCGGCGGCGAACTTCGCCCTTGGCATGCACGTCTTCCGCGCCGTCGTCGAGGACGCCGCGCGCCGGTTCGCGCCGCTCGACGAGGTGGGGGCCTGGATTCACGAGATGCATCATGCCGCCAAGCAGGACGCGCCGTCAGGCACGGCCCTGCTGCTCAGAAGGCGCGATGGAGGCCGTCGGCTACACGCGCCGCATCGACGTCGCCTCCACGCGCGCCGGGTCGGTGCCCGGCACGCACGTCGTGGGCTTCGACGGGCTGGCCGATACGGTCACGCTCACCCACACCGTGCGCGATCGGGCCGTGTTCGCGCACGGCGCGCTCGAGGCGGCGAAGTGGCTGAGAGGCAGGCAGGGGTGGTTCGGGATAGGGGACATGTTCGGGGAGTGAAAGGCGCTTGGGGTGCTCGGAGTGATGGGCGCTTGGGGTGCTCGGAGTGATGGGCGCTTGGGGTGCTCGGAGTGATGGGCGCTTGGGGTGCTCGGAGTGGAAAGCGCGTGGGGTGCTGGGGTGACAGGCGCGTGAGGTGCGAGTGATGCGATCAGTCTTTACAGGTGTTGGTACGGCGCTGATTACGCCGTTTACGAAGTCGGGAGCGCTCGACGAGGCGGCCGTGGCGAGGCTGGCGCGGCGCCAGATCGATGCCGGCGTGCATTTCCTCGTGCCCTGCGGCACGACGGGCGAGACGCCCACGCTCTCGGCCGACGAGCGCAGGTGCATCGTCGAGATCGTCGCCGCCGAGGCCAAGGGGCGCGCGCTCGTCATGGCCGGCGCAGGCGGGTACGACACGAAGGAGGTCGTGCACGCCGTCGAGATGATGACGAAGGCCGGCGCGCACGGCATCCTGTCGGTGACGCCGTACTACAACAAGCCGACGCCCGAAGGGCTGTACCAGCACTACAAGGCGATCGCCGAAAGCTCGGAGCTGCCGATCGTCGTCTACAACGTGCCCGGCCGGACCGGGTGCAACGTGGACCCGGCCACCCTGTCGCGGCTGGCCACGCTCCCGAACATCGTCGGCGTGAAGGAGGCGTCGGGCAACATCAGCCAGATGGCCGACATCTGCCGGCTCATGCCGAAGAGCTTCATCGTGCTCTCGGGCGACGATGCCGTGACGCTGCCGCTCATGGCGATTGGCGGGCGCGGCGTGATCTCGGTGGCCTCGAACGAAGCACCGGCCGAGATGGTGGGCATGGTGGAGGCGGCCGAGCGTGGCGACTTCGCCGAGGCCCGCACGTGGCACGAGAAGCTGCTGCCGCTCATGCAGATCAACTTCGTCGAATCGAGCCCGGGCCCCGTGAAGTTCGCGATGGCCGCCATGGGGCTGTGCGAGGAATCGTACCGGCTCCCCGTCGTGGCGCCTCGTCCCGCATCGCAGGAGAAGATCCTCGCGGTCCTCGGCGACTTCGGATTGCCGGTCGTCGCCGGGAGCCGTTCGTGACGGCACTCGCCGAGACGATCGGGTCGCTCTTCCGGCAGGGCGGCGAGGCCGACAGGGACGCAGCCCGGAAGGCGTTCTTCGACCTGCAGGCCGCACTCGACCGCGGCGAGGCCCGTGCGGCCGAGCCGGACCCGGCGGCACCGACCGGCTGGAAGGTGAACGCCTGGGTCAAGCAGGGCATCCTGCTCGGCTTCCGGTTCGGCGACATCGTGGACGTGTCGGCCGACCACGGCCGGTGGCCCTTCTACGACAAGGACACGATGACGCTCAAGAAGCCGGGTGTGGCTGCCGGCGTGCGCATCGTGCCCGGCGGATCGACGATTCGCGACGGCGCGTACGTCGCGTCGAGTGTCGTGTGCATGCCGCCGATGTACATCAACATCGGCGCGTACGTCGACGAGGGCTCGCTCGTCGACTCGCACGCGCTCGTGGGATCGTGCGCGCAGGTCGGCCGGCGCGTGCACCTCAGCGCCGGCGCGCAGATCGGCGGCGTCATCGAGCCGGTGGGCGCCATGCCCGTCATCATCGAAGACGACGTACTCGTCGGCGGCAACACGGGTATCTATGAAGGCGCGGTCATCAAGGAACGCGCCGTCATCGGCGCCGGCGTCGTGCTCACCGGCTCGACGCCGCTTTACGATCTCCCGAACGGTGTCATCGTCCGGCCGGCGGCCGGGCAGCCGCTCGTCGTGCCCGCCGGCGCCGTCGTCGTGCCCGGCGCGCGGGCCGTCACGGTCGGGCACGGGAAGGCGTGGGGCCTCGCGCTCGCCACGCCCGTCATCGTCAAGTACCGCGACGATCGGACCGACACGCGCACGGAGCTCGAGACGTGGATCCGGTAACACAGATTCGACTCACGCGCGAGCTGATCGACATCGACTCGACCACCGGACAGGAGGGCGAGGCGGGGCGCTGGATCGCCCGGACGCTCGGCGCCCTCGGATACCAGGTGACCGAACAGGCCGTGGCGCCGGGCCGTTTCAATGTGATCGCGCACCTGGGCCGCCCCGATGTGGTGTTCTCCACGCACTTCGACTGCGTGCCGCCGTTCTTTCCAAGCCGCGAGGAGGCCGGTCGGCTCTTCGGCCGCGGTGCGTGCGACGCCAAGGGCACGCTCGTCGCCGAGATTGCGGCGGCCGAGCGGCTTCGGGCCTCCGGCGAGACCCGGATCGGGCTGTTGTTCGTCGTCGGCGAAGAGCGGGGCAGCGAGGGCGCCAGGGCGGCCAACGACGTCGCGCCGGGCTCCAGGTTTCTCGTCAATGGCGAGCCGACTGACAACCGGCTGGCTGCGGCCACGCGCGGGGTCTACCGCGTGCGGCTGCGAGCGACAGGCCGGACCGCACATTCGAGCCGCCCTGAACTGGGCGAGTCGGCCATCGACAAGCTCGTCGATGCCCTGGTGGCGGCGCGCTCGATCGACTGGCCCGCCGATCCGCAGCTCGGCCGGACGTTCTACGTCACCGGGCTCGTCTCGGGAGGCGTGGCGCCGAACGTCGTGCCGCCGTCGGCGGAGGCTGAGCTCATGTTCCGGACGGTCGGCGATCCCGGCGCCGTGCGGGACGGCGCTGACCGGCGGCGTGGGTCACCTCGTGGCCATCGAAGACGTGCTGACGGTTCCACCGGTCCGGTTGAGGACGCTCGAGGGGTTCGACACCGCGGTCTTTTCGTTCACGACGGACATCCCGTTTCTCGACAGGTGGGGACAGCCATTGTTGCTCGGGCCTGGTTCGGTCACCGAAGCGCACACGGCCGACGAATCGGTGGAGGTGTCCGAGCTTCATCGCGCCGTCGAGCTCTACGAACGGATTGGCCACGTGCTGCTCGCCTGAGACGGGCCAGCGATTGACGGCGCGTCTGCGGCGTGAATATCATCACGCACTTTGGGTTCGACTCCGGATCCCCCGGCGTAACACCCATCCAAGGTATGAGTATGCTGCGAAAGTTTCTGTTCGTGTGTGCGTTGCTTGCGTTAACTGCCGTTACCGCTTTCGCCCAGCAGTCCGGATCGGTGTCCGGCATCATCGTCGATCGTTCCGGGTCTCCGGTTGCCGGGGCCACGGTGAAGATCAGCGGCGACATGCTGCCGGCCGGTCGAACGGTCGTCACCCCGGAGTCGGGCCTGTACAGCTTCCCGTCGCTGCTGCCGGGTACGTATCTCATCGAGGTCGAGAAGGCTGGTGTCGGCTCGACGGCTCGCGGCGCGCTGGTAGCCGTTGGCCGCGACACGCAGACCGACGTGATTCTCGGCGGCGACGTCGCCGAAACCGTGACGGTCACGGCAGCGACGCCCGACGTCGACCTCAGCAAGACCGAGGTCAACTTCAACTACTCCCGCGAGTTCTTCCAGGGCGTTCCCCTCGATCGGAGCTACAGCGGCCTGCTGCAGATGGCCGCCGGTGTCGCCGAGAACAACTCCTTCGCACCGAACGGCGGCGGAAGCCGGCAGGACAACACCTACCTCATCGACAGCGTGAACATCACGAACCCGCTCTTCGGCTACCTCTCGACGGAGGTCAACGAGCTGGACATCACGGAGTTGAACATCAAGCGTGGCGCCATCTCGGCTGAGTTCGGTCGCTCGACGGGCTTCGTGAGCAATGCGGTCACCCGCTCCGGCACCAACCGCTTCAGCGGCAACTACCGCTTCGAGGCGATTCCAAGCGCGTGGGTGCAGGAGTCGAGGAACGGCATCCGCAGCATCACGGATCGCTGGGTGAACGCCTTCAACGTCGGCGGGCCCATCGTGCGGGACCGGGCCTTCTTCTACGGGTCCGCCCGAATCAGCCGTTCCACGGCGGATCGGGCCGCGAACAACTTCGGCGAGCTGCCGGACCGGAAGGAGAGCACGAACGAGGTGTTCGGCAAGATCACCGCACAGATCGGGGCTTCGCAGGCCCTCAACGTCGGCTACCGGCACCGGCCGACGACGGTCGACTATGCCGGCATCGGCGCGAACGACTCGCCCGCCGTCGCCTACAACTTCGAGGGCACGAGCCGCGTGGCCAACGTCAACTACGACTGGTTCGTGGGGAGCCGCACGAACGTGAGCGTGAAGTACGTGCACGCCGACGAGAACAACGAGGATGTTGCCGTCACGGACCTCGGGTTCCAGCCGCCGTTCGATCCCGGCAATCTTCCGGCCATGGGCAACGTCACGGTAGGCGGGATCAACGTCGGCGCGGCGACGCTCCGGCTCAACCGCCAGAACTACCGGCGTGACGAGGTGAAGGCGTCCGTCCAGCATCTGCTCGACTTCGGCGGGATGGAACACGACCTGCGCGCCGGCTTTGGCTTCGATCGAGGCGTGGAGCAGCTCCAGCGGAACAGCAACGGGTGGGGAAGGCTGAGCAACGTCACGGTGTCCGGTCAGCCGCTCTTCAACGCGAACTACTACCCGATTCAGCCTCAGCAGAACGGCATTGGCCGCACGTATTCACTGTTCGTGCAGGACGACATCCGGATGGGATCGCGGCTGACCGTCAACGTCGGCTTCCTGTTCAACAAGGACGAGTTCGCGCAGGACCTTGGGGACCTGGTCTCGACCGACCCGAACATCAAGACCGGAAGGTTCCTCAACTTCGGGTTTGGCGACGAAGTACAGCCGCGCCTCGGCGCCAACTTCCTCCTGAGCGAGGACCGCGGTGACAAGGTCTATGGCAACTGGGGCCGGTACTACGCGCTCGACCAGAAGAGCAGCGCCCGATCGCTCGCGTCCGGCCGCCTCTACACGGAGGACGCGCGGTTCACGCTCGGCGGGCAGCTCGTGTCGCAGACACCAGCGGCGAACACCACGGCCAAGCGAATCGCGCCGGATCTGAAGGCGCCGTACACAGACGAGACGGTCGTCGGCTACGCCACGCCACTCCCGGCCGGCTGGTCGCTCGACGCGTTCTTCCTGTACCGCGAGAGCACGAATTTCATCGAGGACATCCCCTCGATCCTGCCGTTCTCCACGTTCGTCTATCAGAACGACTTCGATGCCTACCGCAAGTACAAGACATTCACCGTCGAGATGAACCGGCGGATGCGCAATAACTGGTCGGCCAACGTGAGTTACGCCTGGAGCAAGCTCTACGGCAACTACGACCAGGACTATGCCGGCGGCGCCGTGTTCAACACGTCATCGCTCATCAACGACGGCCCGGGCACCTTCACGGTCGATAGATTCCGTGACGGCGTGCTGTCGCAGGACCGCACGCACGTGTTCAAGGTGCTCGCCACCTACATGCCACCGTGGTTCGAAGGCTTCAGCCTGGGGACGTACATCCGCACCCAGAGCGGCACGCCGTGGCAGGCCATGGGCTTGAGCCGCGGCAGCTCGCTCACCTACATCAACTACCTCGAGCCGGCCGGCACGAACCGCAATCCAACCTGGACGAACGTCGACCTGCTGCTCCGCTACGACTTCCGGCTCGGCGGCACGCGCAGGGTCGGATTCGAGGGCCGGCTGCTCAACATGTTCAACACCGAGACGGAGCTGTCGGTCGACCAGCGGCAATACCTGAACGGCCGGAATCTGACCTATCCGACGCCGTCAGACCCGGCCTGCCTCAGTTGCTGGACGGACTCGTGGACGTCGGTGCAGTACCTGAACCCGATTCCAAACCCGGCCTACGGGAACCCGACGTCGTATGCGACGCCCCGGCGTTTCCTGTTGTCCGTTCTGTTTGAGTTCTAGAGTCGTGTAGAGCGGCTAGTCTCTGCCTGATAAGGCCGCCAGAAGCGCTTTGGCCCGGTCGTAGTTCGGATCGAGCCGGAGCGCTTCGGCGGCCTCTCTTCTTGCTTCGTCCACCCGGCCGGTTTCGGCCAGCATGACTGCGAGGTTCAGCCGCAGGCTGGCCGACTCGCCGTCGCGACCAACGCCCTCGCGGAACGCCAGCACGGCATCCTCCCGGCGAGCGATGACGGCAAGCGCGAGCCCGAGGCGTTCGTAGTCGTCCGCCCGGTCGCTCGTTCGAGCGGCCTGCTCGAGCGCAACTGCGCCGAGATCGGCGCGGCCGAGATCCACGAGCTCCCGGCCGTACAGGCGGGCCTCCTCAGCGGTCCAGGCCTCTGGCGTGAGCGCCGCCGACAGCCGAAGCGCGGCGGCATCGTCGCCGGTCCGGACCGCTGTCAGCACGAGCAGCCGAACTGCCGCGTCGGCCTGCGGGCCTGACCGGGCGCGCTCGAGCGACACCCGCGCGTCGTCGAGACGACCCAGGTAGTAGAGCGCTCGGCCCCGTACGAAGTGCACCGACGCTTCGTCCGGATCGATGACGAGCGCCTGGTCGTAATGGCGGACGGCGTCGGCAAAGGCGTTCCCGGCCTCGTACGCCTGGCCGGCGCGCACGTGGACTGCGCCAGCAAAAGCGTGCTCGGCCGCCGCGCGGTCGATCCACGATTCGCCCTCGGCCCTTCGACCGGCCTCGATCTCCATCAGTCCCATGCGCGCCTGCTCCTCGGCCCGGCCATCGTCGAGACCCGTCGGCCAGTTGACGATGACCAGGAGGAGCATGAGGGTCGCGCCTGCCGAAAGGCGGGTCCTCGTCGAGCCGCGTCGGCCTCGGTCCACGGCCCATGCCATTCCGCCCCCTGCCGACACCGTAAGCGCCACGTGGTAGGGAAGCCGGTACCGCGCGGCGACGAAGAAGATGACGACGCCGGCAACCGCCAGCGGGATGTACGACGCCCACAACCAGTAGCCGGCGGCCGCCCGTGGTCTGGCCACGACGAGTCCAACGAGGCCGACGGGCACGATGAGCCAGGGTCCGACGACGAGCCAGGCGAGCGGGCCGCCGACGTCTTTGACGAAGAACGGGAAGCTGTGATTGAGCGTGAGAAACGCGGCGCCCAATCCGTACCACAACTTGCGACCGAGGAGCTCGACTTCGTCGGCCGGATGTTGACGAATCCACTGCCACGCCTGTCGGTAGAAGAAGCCTGACACTTCCGCTGCCGTCGGCTCGTGGCCGACCTCACGACGTACGACGTCGACCGCTCCGAGCCATTGGCCCGTGATGCTCGGTTCGAGGTCCATGACGGCGGCAAACGTACCGTTCGCTTGAGGCCCGTTGCCCACGAGGAAGTTGAACCCGCCGTGCGAGGACACGAGCACGAGCTCCCCGGAAACCAGCCAGTTGCGGGCGGTGACCGGTGCGATGACGAGGAGGCCGGCCGCGAGCAGGATCAGGCCGTGGGCCGGCAGCGGCCGCGCTGTCGCCGTACCCGTGCGGAGCCGTCTGGCGGCCAGGGCAGACCCGAGAGCGAGCACCGACAGCCCCACCAGGACGAGCAGGAGGTTTGGCCGGTTGAGCACGTGCAGGCCGAGCGCCGCGCCCGCGGCGGCCCACCATCGACCCGATCGGTCCTGGACGGCGCGCGTAAGGAGGTACGAGGCCAGCGCCGCAAGGAACGGGTCGAGCGAAGCCTGCAGGATCAGGATCTCGTAGAACGTGAAAAGGCCGCAGAGCGCTGCGAGCCCGCCTGCAAACCAGGCGGCGCGCGTGCCGTACCAGCGCCTGGCGGTCGCGGCGATGAGCGCGACGCCTGCCGTGCCGAGTACGACCTGGACCAGCCGGGCCGTATCTGGCGAACCGCCGAATTGGAGCACGAGCGCCAGAAAGTAGATGTAGAGCGGCGACGTGAAGAACGGCGGCGGCTGCCGTCCGAAGAAGCTCTCTGGCTCGGCAAGCCAGACGTCGCCGCCCGCGACGCGCTCGGCGAAGAACAGGTAGTACGCGCCGTCGAGTTCCCCGACCGGCTCGAGCAGCGGATGGGAGCCGAGCGACGCGAGCACGGCGAGCTTCAATGCCAGTACGGTGGCAAGGGCCAGGCCGGCCGGCCAGCGGGTTCTCACGGAGACGAGTGTACTCCCGCGCTATGATGGCTTCCCGCCGAGAATGTGCCCGATGAGGTCAGCCGTCAGAACGCTCCCAGTCGCCGCCGCACTTGTCGCGGGCATCGCATGCGCCCATCTGCCCGCTGCGGTGTCAGTGGCTCAGGCGCCCGACGAGCTTGCCCGGCTCTGGGACGCCGAGCACGTGTCGTCGCCGATCTCGCCGCTCGTCACCCACGAGGAGGTCGCAGGCCGCCTCGCGCGGCTGCCAGATTCGGAGGGCGGCGGGCTCTTCGCCGTGGGTCAGGTCGGCACGTCGCTCGAGGGGCGGCCAATCTCCATGGTCTCGTTCGGTCACGGTCCGTTCGTCGTGCTGCTCTGGTCGCAGATGCATGGCGACGAGCCCACCGCCACGTCGGCACTCTTCGATCTGTATGCGTTTGTCAGCCGGCATCGCGACGAGCCTGTGGTCAGCGCGATGCTCGCAGCGCTCACGGTGCACACCGTGCCCATGCTCAATCCCGACGGCGCCGAGCGGTGGCAGCGTCGCAACGCGCAGGGCCTCGATGTGAACCGTGACGCGCTGCTCCTGCAGTCGCCCGAGGGGCAGTTGCTGAAACGGCTGCGCGACGAGCTCGAGCCGCGCGTGGGCTTCAACCTGCACAACCAGAGCTGGAACACGACGGCGGGCAATCCGCCCGTGCCTGCTGCCATCTCGTTGCTGTCAGTGGCCTACGACGAGGCCCGGTCGATGAACGAGGGGCGGCGGCTCACCCGACAGCTGGGTGCCGTTGTGCGCGAGGCGCTCGAGCCGCTCGCGCCGGGACGCATCGGCCGCTACGACGACAGTTTTGAGGTGCGCGCCTTCGGCGACAACCTGACGCTCTGGGGAACCCCGGTGTTGCTCATCGAAACCGGTCCCTGGCCGGCGCTCAACCCGGATCCGGCGCTCGTCCGGCTGAACTTCGTGGCGCTCGTGCGCGCGCTTTCGGCACTCGCCGACGGGTCGGTGCACCGCGCTGACCCGGCCGGCTACGACTCGATTCCCGAGAACGAGTCACGCGGCTTCTACTACCTCATCCGGAACGTGACGATCCATGCCGGCCGCGGCGTGCCGCCGTTCGTCGGCGACGTCGGTATCGGCGGCAGCCGTCGCGTGCGCGTGACCGACCAGGCGCGCGAAGTGTTCGTCGCGCTTTCGGTCAGCGACCTCGGGGATTTGCGGACACACGTCGGCCTGTTCGAGATTGACGGCACCGGCAGGATCATTGCGCCGGCGATGGCCGACGCGGCGATCGGCATGGCGGTGGCAGCTGAGGACTTGACGAGCGTGCCAGGAGCGCTTCAGACCGGGACTCCGGCAAACCTCATGCTCCTCGCGCGGGCCGGCGACGGGTACCGCATCGAACGGCTCTTCGCGGCGACGCTACCGATCCGCGACTGATGCCGCCGGTGGTAGACTCCGCTACCATCGTTGAGGCGGGCGCGCCCCGGTTAAGATCACTGATGCCCATGATCACGCGGACCATTCGCACGGGAGTCCTCGTCGCCGCCTCGGTGCTGACGCTCGCGGTGACAGGTGGCGGAGCCGCGGCGGACTTCGCCGGGCGGTTCGCCGACATCCGCAGGGCCGCCACGCCGGCCCAGCTTTACGCCTTCCTCTACGACATGCCGAAGGGGGGCGACATCCACAATCACGCCGGCGGATCGAACCTGCCGGAGTGGATCTGGTCGGTGCTCACCGATCCGTCTCGCAACGGCGGCGACACGTTCTACACCCGAGTCCGCTACTCGAACGATCCGGCCAGCCCGCTGCCGTTCGTGAAGTACCACACGATCCGCCGCTTCAGCTACGAGGCGTTGCCGCCGGCGGTCCGCGGCGAGTACGAGACGCTCGCGGCACTCACGGCCGCGGACCGCGAGGCGTGGCTGTCGAGCCTCGTGCTCGACAAGCCTGGTGAGGGACGCGACGAGTTCTTCACTGTCAGCCTGTGGGCTCGCCTCGGCAACATCTACAGCAACCCGCATGTGAACTTCGAGCTGCTCGTCGACAACCTCCGGGCGTTCGGCGCCGAGAAGGTCCGCTACATCGAGACGCAGTTCGACATTCGAGGCCTTTCGGACAACTCAGGCCGTCGGATTCCGGTCGACGAAGCGCTGGCCATGCTCGAACGCCGGCTGGCCCTGCCGGATGCGGCGTCGACGGGCGTGATCCTGCGCTTCCTCTCGATGGTGCTGCGGTTCACGCCGAACGCCGAAGACCATCTGCGCGAGACCTACGCGTTCGTCGACAGCCATCGCGATCGCTGGGTGGGCATCAACATGGCGGGCATCGAAGAACGCGGCCAGGGATATCCGCGCCGGTTCCTCGAGACGTACCGCGAGTTGCGTCGCACCCGTCCCACGCTGCCGCTCTCGATTCACGCCGGCGAGATGGACGGCCCGGATTCACACGTGCGCGACACGCTGCTGCTCGGTGCGAGCCGCATCGGTCACGGCGTGAACCTCATCAGCGACGACGACACCCTGCTGCTCCTGCAACAGGGGCACCGCACGCTCGTCGAAATCAACCTCATCTCCAATCGGCTGCTGGAGTACGTGCCGGATCTGGCCACCCATCCGTTCCCGGAGTACCTGCGCACGGGCATCCCGGTGTGCCTGAACACCGACGATCGCGGAATGTGGGCGTCCAACATGACGGACGAGTACTTCACCGCTGTCAGCACCTTCAATCTGTCGTGGGACGAGCTCGTCACGATGGGGCGCAACAGCCTGGCCTTTTCGTTCGTTCAGCCGGACGTCAAGGCGCGCCTCCTGGCCGACTACGACCGGAGCATCCGGGACTTCGAGGCGGCCTACGGAGACGGCTCCGTCGCCGACGCCCTGAGCCGGTTGAGCGAGGTCACGCCTGTGGCCTACGGCTACGCCCGGCGCACGTGGGGCCTGACGTTCGAGCAGCGGGGCGGCGTGCTCAGTAGCTCACGGTAAAGAAGAACCGCGCCTGCTGGCGCCAGATCGAGTACTTCGTGCCGGCGACGATGGTCGCGATGAACGGGAAGTCCTCGACCGCGGCCGACCGCTCGAATCCGATGTTGTGGTACATCCAGGTGTAGCTCGCCTTGCCGCCGATCCACATCTTGCCGAGCCTGACCCTGCTCCAGTCCACGCCTCCGCCGAGCACCGTTTCGTTGAAGCCGAAGTTCCACCATCGGCCGGCCGGGCGGAACTTCGGTGAGGTCGGCTGGGAGATCAGCACGTCGTCCACCGAGACGTTCTTGAGCTGGTACCACGTGATGCCATGTCCGTAGGTGGCGTACGGCTGGAACGATCCGGTCATGAAATTGAAGCGCAACGTGCCGTGGTACTCGAACTGCTCGAAGTCGCCGCGGACTCTGACCCGGCTGTCGGACGGCTTGAAGATGAAGTCGAAGCCGACGTTCGCCTTGTAGTTGACGAGCGTGCTCTCGGTCGAGAAGCGCGGGCTCACGTGGAACACCAGCGAGTAGCTGGGTGCCGACGCCCAGCCGAAGTACAGCTGGGTGTCCACGCCCTCGAAATCCGCGGGTATCCCTCCGACGAGTGCCGAGAAGATATCCGGTAACTGCTCCCGCGTGAAGAACAGCGCGTTCAGGTCGTCGTTGATGTTGGTGACCATTGGCCCGACCTCGAGGCTCACGTCGCGCACGGCTGGCGCGCCTGCCGGCAGGAACGTGGGCTGGCGGCTGCCCACGAGCGCGCGAACCGGCAGCGCGAGCGTCCGCCACGCCAGGTCGAGCGGCGGCTTCAGCATGAAGTAGAGAATTGGCGCGTTCAGGAACCCGGCGCGCGGGAAGAAGCTGTCGAGCGCGCCGAGCGGCGTGGCCCAGCCCTCCTCCACGATCTCGTAGTACTCGTAGCCGGCACTGTCGCCCACGCGGTTCCACGCATTGTTGTAGGTCGGGCCGATTGGCGACACGTTGCCCAGGTCCGCGTGCGCGATGAGGCCCGCGGCCGGTGACGGCGAGGCCGGGTAGCCGAAGCGCAGCGGCAGCAGCATCCAGGCCCAGTCGCGTCGGACGGCTGCGTCGGTCATCGAGAGGTCGAGCACCCGTTCCCAGTCGGGCAGAAGCGCGATCCGGCCGTCCGCGCTGTAGTCCTCCACGCGATCGGAGGTGGATGTGCCGGCGAAATACTCGAAGTGGTCGAACGCTTCGATGACGCGCTCACCCGCACCCGGGCCGATCTTCTTGTAGTAGCCGCGGAACGGATAGCTCGGATGTCCGTCCTGGTCCTTGAGGCCCGGCATCTCGAGCACGTTCTGGAGGCCAACGGCGTCGCCGCCGATCCAGACCACCGGATGGGTGTTGATGGCGGCTTCCGCCTCGTCCCGATACGCGCGCCCGCGAACCCGGTCCCACGGACTACGGTTCACCTGACGTTCCTTGGCGATCGCCGCCACCTCGCGATCCCAGTCAGCTCGGTTCTGATAGACGTTCGGCGACGAAAAGTCCATCGGGTACACATAGTGGTGCAGGTAGTACTCGATGCGCTTGAGCACGAGGGGGTCGTCGCCGTCCAGCTCCATCTGCCCGGACACGAGGCGCTCGACCGCGGCCGCATCGAACCGACGGCCTACCGCGGATCGCGGCGAGACGATGACGTTGATGTGCTCCCAGTCGCCTTCGTGGTTGTTCGGGCCGTCATTGGCAGGATAGAAGAACCAGTACTGAATGACGAACTCGTACTCGGACGGACCACCCGATTCGGACGGGTACTCGGCGATGAACGGATGCGCGAAGACGCGCTCCGACCCGAGGAGGTCCGGACGCTTCCCGCCGCCGCTTTCCGGCCAGTAGTTGTCCTTCCACGTCTTCTCGTCGAAACCCGGCATGTCGAGGTGCATGACCGTGTAGGTTTCCTGCTCGGCACGGGAGACGGCCTCCGGCTCGAGCGGGCTCCTGCGCGGGCCGAAGCGTTCGATGAGCTGGATGAGCCGGCAGTCGTCGTTGCCGGTCGCTCCGGGAGTCTCGCACGGGTTGGCCTCGAGCCTGGCGAGATCGACCTGCTGGCTGTCGACGAGCGAGAACGTGGCGCGCGCGATGTCCCAGCGCTCGAAGAAAATCGGAAACGAATCGCGCGCGTAGAAGTGCCGGAAGTCCATCGGGAACTGCGGCGTGTTCCGCACCATGATCGGGGCGAACCGGGACGCGAGCGTGTTCAGCCACCTGGCCCGTGCGTCATCGACGCCGTCGCGCGGGTCGACGTCTCGGTACGACGGGTCGCCCGCGTCGCCGTACAGGTGGAACCGCGTGCTGGCTTCGGTCTGCCGGATGATGCGCGGGTACGTGAGTGGGACGTACTTGAGATACTCATCCTGTGGAATCTGGGCCTGGGCCGGCGCCGCGGCCACGAGGCCCAGGCACAGCAGGAGGCTCAGACGAGTCGCTCGGGCATTCCGGTACATGTGTCTCTCTTCGTTTCGAGATTAGCGAAAAGGTGATCGGTGCGGGCGCGCCGCGAAGCTCTGATCTTAGCCCGAAACGGACGCCTCAGGCCAGAGCCGCGCGCCCGGTTTGGCGCCGCAAAACGGATAGCGACCGGCGGCCTGGCGTCGTAAGCTCGGGCCATGAACAGCGGGGCACTCTGGCGCGCGGTGGTCAGTCGGAACGTCGATGCCGACGGGACGTTCGTGTACGCGGTTCGATCGACGGGCATCTACTGTCGGCCGTCCTGCGCGAGTCGCAAACCGTTGCGCGACCGCGTGGTGTTCTTTCCGACTCCGGCCATGGCCGAGGCCGGAGGGTACCGGGCGTGCCGTAGATGCCGGCCAAGCGCGAACCTGCCCGTGAGTCTCGCCGCCGCCGTGGTCGGCCGGGTCTGCACGGAGGTCGCGCGGCGCCCCGATGCCCGATGGACGACGCCGGCGATGGCGCGAGCGGCGAACAGCAGCGTGGCGACGCTTCAGCGCGAGTTCCGGCGCGTCCTCGGCATTTCGCCGAGCGACTACGTCGCGGCCTGCCGGAAGCGCCGGTTTCTCGACACGCTCCGCCAGGGCCGAAGCGTGACCGATGCCGTCTACGAGGCCGGGTACGGATCGCCCAGCCGGGTGTACGGGACGCAGAGAGTGCCGGGCATGACACCAGCCTCGTACGGGCGCGGGGGTTCCGGCGCCTCGATCGACTGGGCCACCGTCAGGACGCGCGTGGGACGCGTGCTCGTCGCCCGAACGGCGCGAGGATTGTGCTTCGTGTCGATTGGGTCGTCGGTTGCGTCACTCGTCGACGCCCTCCGACGGGAATTTCCGAAGGCCAGTATCGCGCCGCGTCCGTCCGCCGGACGTCTCGGGCCGCTCACCGACGCGGTGGCCCGCCTCGCCGCCGGCGGCCCCTGGCACGACGACGTGCCGCTCGACATTCGCGGCACCGCATTTCAGTGGCGGGTCTGGCGCGCGCTCGCAACCATTCCAGCCGGCGAGACCCGGTCGTACGCGCGCGTCGCGACGTCAATCGGCCGTCCGAAGGCCGCGCGCGCCGTCGCGCGCGCGTGCGCCACCAACCCGATCGCGCTCGTCGTGCCGTGCCACCGCGTGGTCGCCGCCGGCGGGGCGACCGGCGGGTACCGATGGGGCGGTGAGATCAAGGAGCAACTGCTCGCCGAGGAACAGCAGGCAGGTGCGAATCCACGAGCCGCCCGCGCCAGTCGCACCTGACGCACCCATCGCACCCGACGCACCGCCGCACCTGTTATCCGGTTCGGGTATCCTTACGCCATGCCAGGCTATGGAAGCCGCTACTGGGCCGAACGCACGGGCTTCGGGCGGCGACGCACGTATCCGGCCTTCAAGGGGCACCAGTACGCCGATGTCGTGATCATCGGTGGCGGCCTGACCGGCTGCGTCACGGCCTCGGTGCTCGCCGGCGCGGGTCTCGACGTGATCCTCGTGGAGCGTGAGCGGCTCGCGACCGGGGCGACCGAACGCGGGTTGGGGCTCGTGCTGCCGTCGCCAGACGTGTCGTATCGGGCGCTCGAGTCGGCCATCGGCCGGCGCTTTGCCAAGGCCGTGTGGAAGGACACGCGCAGGAGCGCGCGGGAGTTTGCCACGGCACTGCGCAAGCTGCCCATGAAGTCGGACGTCGAGCCCGCGCCGTTTCTCGTCAACGCGCGCTCGGCCGATGAGGCTGCCGCCATGCGGCGTGAGCAGAAGGCCAGGAAGGACGCCGGCTTCGACGCCCCGTGGCTCGCGCCGCAGGCTGCCCGCCGGGAGCTCGGTACCGAGTCGAGCGGCGCGCTCCGCTTTCTCGATGCGGCCACGTTCGATCCCGTGCGCGCCACGCTCGGATTCGCGCAGGCCGCCGTCGGCCGCAAGGCGAGAATTTTCGAGAAGTCGCCGGTCAAGAAGACGACCTTCACGAGAACCGATGCCGAGGTCGTGCTCGAAGCGGGCACCGTGCGGACGAAAGGCATCGTCGTCGCAACGGGCGAGCCCGGGTCGGTCGCACCGCAGCTTGCCCGCCACGTGCGGCGACTCACGGGATACGCCGTCGTGACACGTCCGCTCACCGCGCCGATGCGGCGGGAGGTCGGCCCGCGCCAGGCGGTCATGACCGAGGCTTCCGAGCACCCGCACTTTCTCCGATGGCTTCCCGAAGACCGAGCCCTGTTCGCAGGAGCCCTTTCGAGACCGGTGGGCGCGCGCCAGCAGGAAAAAGCCGTCGTGCAGCGAACGGCCCAGCTCATGTACGAGTTCTCGGTTCGCTATCCCGCCATCTCGGGCCTGCCGGCGGCGTGGGGTTGGGACGTGCCCGTGCGCGCGACGATTGACGGCCTGCCCTGGATCGGGCCGCACCGCAACTATCCGTTTCACTTCTTCGCGATGGCCTTCGGCTGGGGCGGCGACGCGCTCGCCTGGCTCGCCGCCCGCGCCGCCCTGCGGCACTTCAAGGGCGAGTCGCGAAAAGAGGACGCCGCCTTCGGCTTCGCGCGTCAGGGCTGACTGATCGAACGCGACGGCTCCCGTTCCCGTCAAAGGCCAGAGACAATCGGGAGCCTTGATGCCTTCGAAGATGTTCGACGCGTTCGTCCGAGACGTCAGATACGCACTGCGGGCCTTGCGGCGCACGCCGGTCTTCGCCGCGACGACTGTCGCGACGCTGGCAGTGACGATTGGTGCGGCCGTCGCCGTGTTCAGCGTGGCCGACGCGCTGCTCTTCCGGCCGCCGCCCTATCCCGAACCCGAACGCCTCGCCTTCGTGCAGGCTGAATATCAATCCCCAAGGGGATCCGGCGCGCAACTCGCGCACGACGCGGCCACGTGGGAGGTCGTCCGCAGCAGTGCGCCCTCGCTCGATTCGGCCGTGTACTTCGGCGGTGTGACTGGCGTGAACCTCGTCGTTGGGGACCGCGCGACCTTCGTCGACCAGCAGCGCGTGAGCGCCGGGTACTTCCGGGTGCTCGGCGTGTTGCCCGCCATGGGTCGCGAGTTCGCTGACAGTGAAGATGTGCCTGGTGGTCCCGCGCTGGCCGTGGTCAGTCACGACCTGTGGACGCGAGAGCTTGGCGCCGAGGCCGCGATACTCGGCCAGCCGATCACGCTGCGCGGCGAGGCCTATCAGGTGGTCGGCGTGATGCCCGCGGCGTTCCGTGCCACTGATGACGTGGACGTGTGGACGCCCCTGCGCGCGTCGCGAACGGGCGAAGGCGGTGGGACGAACTTCCAGATCGTGAGCCGGCTGCGGTCCGGCGCCACGTGGGATCAGGCGAACGCCGAACTCAGAAGCCTGGGTGCGGAGCCACTCAGGGTGCGCGGCATGCGCGAGGAAGACGGAGTGACCGGCTGGCTGTCGGCGCGTCCTCTGCACGAGGTGCTGGCCGAGGGAAGCCGGGCATCCATCCTGATGCTCGGTGCCGCCGTGACGGTCGTGCTGCTCATCGCCTGTGTGAACATCGCGGCGCTCCTGCTGGCCCGGGGCGGGAGTCGATCACGGGAGATGGCGACGCGGCTCGCGCTCGGCTCGAGCCGGGCGGGCCTGGTGCGCCAGTTGATGATGGAGAGCGCGCTGCTGGGTCTGGTTGGAGGCGTGCTCGGCATCGGCGTCGCCCAGGCCAGTCTCGCCGCGCTCGGCCAGATGGCGCCCGCGATGCTGGCCCACTGGAGCGCTGCCGAGATAGACGCACGCGCGCTGTTCGCAATGGCAGGTCTGGCGCTGGTGACGACGGTGTGCTTCGGGCTCGTTCCGGCCGTGCAGGCAGTACGTATCGACGTGCGTCCGGCGCTTGCGGACGGCGGATCGCGCGCCGTGGCGGGTGGCGCACGGCACTGGCTTCGCCGCGGGCTCGTGTTGTCAGAGGTCGCGCTCGGGGTTACGCTGCTCGTCGTCACTGGCCTGCTGCTGCGAACCGTGGTCAAGGTGAACGACGTCGACCCCGGATTCGAGCCCAACGGGCTCGTGACGGCCAGCGTCTCCCTTCAGGATGCGCGCTATCAGACAGCCGAGGCCGTCAATCGACTCTTCGACGACAGCCTCAGAGAGCTGAGTTCGGCGCCCGGTGTCGAGTCTGCCGGCGTCTCCCTTCAGGTGCCGTACACGAGATTGCTCAACTGGGGATTCCAGTTGCCGGATGAGCCCGATCGCGGCCCTGCGGCCGTCAATGTCACGTACGTGAGTCCGGGCTTCATCGAGACCTACCGCATCCCGGTGCTTCGCGGTCGGGCGATCACGGCCGCAGACCGCGCCGGTTCGCCGCCGGTCGTGCTTGTGAACGAGACCTTCGCCAGAGTCTATGGGAGCGACGGCCGGCCAACGCTCGGCCGGTCGATCGTGCTTTCGGGCTACGAACCGTATCGCGAAATCGTCGGCATCGTCGGCGACGTGCAACAGACCGACTCGGGTTTTCGGTTCGAGGGGCGCATCGACGGGCCGGTCATGACGACCCCGACCGTGTTCATTCCGGTCTCCCAGGTTCCGGCGTCGTTCTTTAATGCCGTGCACACCTGGTTCCGCCCGGTCTGGACGGTGAGGGCCCGGGCTGAGGGTCAGGCGGCATCGGCCATCGCCAGGGCGGTGGCACGCACGGATCCGCTGATGCCGGTCAGTCCTGAATCGAGCGTCCGTTCGGTCATGGCCGACGCGACCTCGGTCGAACGTCTTCTGATGACGCTCGTCGGTGCCATGGCCGGCGCGGCCGTGCTGCTGGCCGCGCTCGGCATCTACGGTCTCATTGCGCATTCGGTCGTCGAGCGTCGACGCGAGCTCGGCATCCGGCTCGCGCTCGGCGCGACGCCGGCCCGAGCCGCCGGGCGAACCGCCCTCGGGGGTATCGGCCTTGCCGCGATCGGCACGGTGCTTGGCGGGATCGCCTCGCTCTGGGCCGTGGGTCTCGTACGCGGATTCCTCTGGGGCGTCGACGAATACGATCCGGTGACCTACGCGGGTGTCACGACGTTCTTCATTGTCGTGGCTGCGATCGCGAGCGCGCTGCCGGCGATGAGAATCCTGAAGCTGGATCCGGCCGAGGCGCTCAGGGACTAACCCCGCTGGCCTGGCCACCGGGGTCAGGGAACTGCGAGCCGCTTCGGCTGGGCCGTGGTGCGCTCCTACGACTGTCGCTGCTGGATCTTCGACCAGGTGTCCTTGAGCGTCACGGTCCGATTGAAGACCGGCGCGCCCGCCTGCGAGTCCGGATCCACGCAGAAATACCCGAGCCGCTCGAACTGGAACCGGCTGCCGGCCGGCGCGTTCGCGAGCGATGGCTCCAGCCTGGCATGCGTGATGACCTGCGAGTGACGACGGATTGATCTGTGTCCGGAAATCCGCCTCGTCTGCCCCGGGCTCCTCCACGGTGAACAGCCGATCGTAGAGACGAATCTCGGCGTCGATCGCGTGCGCGGCCGACACCCAGTGGAGCGTCGCCTTCACCTTGCGGCCGTCAGGCGCGTTGCCGCCACGGCTCTCCGGGTCGTAGGTGCAGCGCAGCTCGACGACGGTGCCGGCATCGTCTTTGACGACGCCCGTGCAGGTGATGAGGTACGCGTTGCGCAGACGCACCTCGCGGCCGGGCGCCAGCCGGAAGAACTTCTTCGAGGGGTCTTCCATGAAATCGTCGCGCTCGACGTAGAGCACTTTGGAGAACGGCACCTTCCGCGTGCCGGCCGACGAATCTTCCGGGTTGTTGACGACGTCCATGTCCTCGGAACGATCGTCCGGGTAGTTCTCGAGCACGATCCTGAGCGGGTTGAGGACCGCCATGGCACGCGGCGCCCGCTTGTTGAGGTCTTCGCGCACGAAGAACTCGAGCAGGCCGAGGTCGACCAGGTTCTCGCGCTTTGCCACACCCACGTCGTCGCAGAACCGGCGAATCGCGTCCGGCGTGTAGCCGCGCCGCCTCATGCCCGAGAGCGTCGGCATGCGCGGGTCGTCCCAGTCGCTGACGAGGCGCTCCTCGGACGAGCTGCAGCAGCTTGCGCTTGCTCATCACCGTATAGGTCAGGTTGAGACGCGCGAACTCGATCTGCCGCGGCGTGGCCGGCACCGGCACGCTCCGCACGAGCCAGTCATAAAGCGGGCGATGGTCCTCGAACTCGAGCGTGCAGAGCGAGTGGGTGATGCCCTCGATGGCATCGGAGATGGGATGCGCGTAGTCGTACATCGGATAGATGCACCACGCGTCGCCGGTCCGATGATGATGAGCCCGGCGAATCCGGTAGAGCACGGGATCGCGCATGTTGAGATTGGGCGACTGCATGTCGATCTTCGCGCGCAGGACGTGTGCGCCGTCCGGGAACTCGCCGGCGCGCATGCGCCTGAAGAGGTCAAGGCTCTCGTCCGGCGTCCGATTCCGGAACGGGCTGTCGGTGCCGGGCTTGGTGAGCGTGCCCCGATACGCGCGGATCTGTGTCGGCATCGAGCGAATCGACGTACGCCAGGCCCTGCCTGATCAGGTGCTCGCCGCAGGCGTAGAGCTCGTCGAAGTAGTCGGAGGCGAAGTAGAGCCTGTCGTCCCACGAGAAGCCGAGCCAGCGGACGTCCTCCTCGATGGACTCGACGTACTCGACGTCCTCGGTGACCGGGTTGGTGTCGTCGAACCGGAGGTTGCAGGTGCCGCCGAAGTCCCGGGCGACGCCGAAATTGAGGCAAATCGACTTGGCGTGGCCGATGTGCAGGTAGCCGTTCGGTTCCGGAGGGAAGCGCGTGGCTACCCGGCCGTCGTGCTTGCCGGCGGCCTGGTCGGCCGCGACAATCTCGCGAATGAAGTCGAGACGGGGGCTCTCGGCGGGAGCGGACATCCCGCGATTCTATTACGGCGCTCCGCTTACAGAATTGGCAGGTTGGCCGAAGGTGCCGCGGCCACCGGGGCCCGCGGCTCAGGGAGGAGGGCGTTTTCGGCCGGGCATGGGACTTGCGGCCCTCTGTTCGCCGTGGACTTCGATCCGGCCATCCGTCACATCGTCGAGCTGCTTCGCGCCGACGGCATCGAGACGTTCGAGTCGTGTCAGGGCGGACCGGGGCACGCGTTCTCCGAGCCGACGGTGC
This sequence comes from uncultured Acidobacteriota bacterium, assembly GCA_963752045.1. Taxonomy (GTDB): domain Bacteria; phylum Acidobacteriota; class Vicinamibacteria; order Vicinamibacterales; family SCN-69-37; genus DATKDF01. Next base: position 834,518 of record CAVVWN010000014.1, read on the forward strand.
GCTTCCATGGCGGTCGGGACGAGGGATTCCGGGCTCTGGCCTGCGCGCTGCGGAACGGATTGAACGTGGCTGAGTTGCGGCGCTACTGGCAGGTCGTCGACGGCGAGCCGCGCGGCCCGCACTGGGAGATGACGTTCTACACCGCGGCCGCGGACCGGGTGGTCGCGCCTTCTGCTTCCCGCGCTCCGGCCGGCGTGCCGGTACTCGGCCGGCGACTGGCCAAGTGAGTCAGCCTCGATTGGCGTCTGGCTCCCCGTCGCTCTCACGCTGAATGGTATCGAGTCGCGCGCACTCCCGGCAGAGCGGCCGCCCGCCGGTTCCCTCCGCGCGATAGAGCCCCGGGAACTTTCCGTCCGCGCATCGATCGTTGTCGTGGTAGACGCCGTCTCCGGGTCTGGTCGAGAACCAGGGAGCGCGCTTCATACCAGCCTCCTTTCGTGGCGATGCCGCGCGAGATGCGAATCCGGCCGCTGGCTTGGTCTTGATTGTACCGGAAGGTATCCTAGCAGTGCCGGCCTGTCGCAAGGAGAGTGAGAATCGTGCCGCGGTCGATCCGCATCATCGCTCTCGGTGGCGTTCTTCTCACCGGCGCGGCCGTCCTCAGGGCCGGATCGGCCGAGTCTGGCCAGTTCCGGTCCACCGTGCGGACGGTTCCCGTGTACGTCACCGTGCTGGGTCCGGACGGTCGCCTCGTGACGGACCTCACGCAGGACGACTTCGAGATCTACGACGAGAAGGCCCGCCAGGAGATCACTGTTTTCTCGAACGACATCCAGCCCATCACGGTCGTGATGATGCTCGACCGAAGCGGCAGCGTGGCCTCGAAGTTCCGCCTCGTGCAGGAGGCGGCCGAAGCGTTCGTGGATCGCCTGCTGCCGGAGGACAAGGCCCGCATCGGCAGTTTCTCGAATCGTGTGCAGGTCGATCCGCGGGAGTTCACGAGCGACAAGGACGAGATGCGGACCATCCTGGCCACCGAGCTCCAGGAGCCAGGGGCCACGCCGCTCTGGAACGCGGTCGACGTGGCGATGACGGCGCTTCTTCGGCAGGAAGGACGGCGTGTCGTCCTCGTGTTCACCGACGGGCGCGACATGCCTCCCACGCTTCGTCCGACGAACATCTCCGAGGGCTACGTCAAGAAGCGCGCGCGCGAGGAGGACGTCATGGTGTACGGCATCGGCCTCACCGGCATGAGCCCGGGACGGGGCGGGGGCCGGACGCGCATGACGGAGCCCGACGAAGGGCTGATGGAGCTGGCTGCCGAGTCAGGCGGCGGCTATTTCGAGATCCGGTCCACCGACAACCTGGGCGAGACGTTCGCGCGGGTTGCCGACGAGCTGCATCGCCAGTACCTGCTGGGTTTCGTGCCGCAGAAGCTCGACGGTAAGATGCACGACCTCGAGGTGCGCCTCAAGCGGGACGGCATGACCGCGCGCGCTCGCCAGAGCTATCTCGCCCCCAGGCAGAGGTGACGCGGTCGAGATAGCCCCGGTGGCCCCTTGCGTTGACGAAGCCGATGCGTCGTCGGGTGTCGGAGGGGCGGACTTCAGCCCGCCCAGTCGTGGGCCGGCTGAAGCCGGCCCCTCCTGCGGATACCGTGAGTACGTCAACGCAAGTGGCCGCCGGGGCTAGGATGTCTCTCGGGACGACGGATCGAAGCCGAGGGCCCCGGCCACCGCTTCGATGAGTCCATTCACCCGCTGCCCGGCGTCGGGTTCGATCATGGCAAACCGGAAGTGAGTGACGAAGTCCGAACGGCCCGACGCGCGCTCCGACTGCACGACCTGGGCGAGCAGCGTCACCGACGGCAGCTCGTGCAGGAGGAACTCGCAACTGTGGAGCGTGCCGGCCTCCATCGGGGCGGGCGATTCGACGCCAAAGCCACCGAAGCTGAGATCGCGCACCGGCAGGGGTTCACCAGAGTGATGGAGGTCGGTCCGGAGGACGCTGCGCACCCGGACCCTGGGCGAGCGCCGTCTCTCACGGGTGCCGGCGGACGATTCGGGAGGCGTCGGAGGTTCCATGGCCTGTCCCTTCGAACCTCTTTTCGGCTTGGACCGCGCCGATCATGAGGCTGGCCCCGGCACCTGCCGGAGCGGCTGCAGGGAACTGCAAACCGCTATAGACTTGGGTTCCGGGAGCCTTCAAATGCCACGCCGATCCGGACGTTCCACGAGGTCCACACGCGTCAGTCGTAACGAGAACTGCCCCTGCGGCAGCGGCCGGAAATACAAGTATTGCTGCGAGAGGAAGACCGCCGCCATGAGCACCGGAGGTCGCGTGCTCCTCGCGCTCGTCATCGCCGTGGCGCTCGTGGGAGTCGTGCTGGCCTTCGCCAACCGGAGCGACGAGACCGGCCGCCCTGGGCAGGTCTGGTCGGCCGAGCACGGCCACTACCACGACAGTTAACCCCGGTGGCCTTCCGGGTCAGTAGTCCAGGCGCGGGCCGTCCGACGGTTCAGAGCGTCTTGATCGCTTCGAGCACTTCGTCGGCGTGACCGTTCACCTTCACGTTGTCCCACCGGCGAGCCACCTTGCCCGCGCCATCGATGAGGTACGTCGTGCGCACGATGCCCATGTACTTGCGTCCGTAACGTGACTTCTCCTGCCACACGCCGTACTTCTCCGCCACGGCGTGGTCGGCGTCGGCGAGCAGCGGAAACGTCAGGCCGTGCTTGGCGGCGAACTTCGCCTTGCTTTTCTCGTCGAGAATGCTCACGCCGAAGACGACGCCCTTGCTCCGCGTGAAGGCCGGCAGCCGCGCTTCGAAGTCGCACGATTCCTGCGTGCAGCCCGGCGTGTCGTCCTTCGGGTAGAAATACAGCACCACGGGCGTGCCGGCGTACTCCGACAGCCGGTGCGTCGTGCCGGCCTGGTCCTTCAGAGCAAACGCCGGGGCCTTCCTGCCGGGATCGACGAGCGCCATGTGCACCCTCCTCAGCCCATCATCTTGCCTCATCTGCCGGGGCCCCTGTCGAGCGCCCTGTCTCCAGGCTTCCGGTGAACCTTCTCCCGTTCCGCGCGTAAGTAGTTCTTGTTGACGCACGTAATCGCGACGATGCTGCAGGACCTGCGTTACGCCATCCGGCTCCTTGCCAAAGACCGCAGTTTCACGGTCACGGCTCTCGTCACCCTGGCCGTGTGCATCGCCGCCAACACCGTCATCTTCAGCATCGTGCGCTCGGTGCTGATGAAACCGCTGCCGGTGCCCGATGCCGAGGCGCTGGTGCTCGTCTACAACAGCTACCCGCATGCCGGATACCCGCGGGCGGCGACGGCCGTGCCCGACTACTTCGACCGCGTCGCCGAAGTGCCGGCCCTTGCCGAACAGGCGCTCTTCCAGCGGACGAGCCTGACCTACGGGTCCGACCTGGGCGCCGAGCAGATCATCGGTATTCGGGCGACGCCGTCCTTCTTCACGCTCACCAGGATGCAGCCGGCGGCGGGCCGCGTCTTCCGGGAGGAGGAAGGCGAACCCGGCGCGGACCGGCAGGCGATCCTCGCGCATGGCTTCTGGCAGCGCGCGTTCGGCGGCGATCCGTCGGTGGTCGGCCGGACGATTCGCGTCGACGGGCAGCCCCGTACGGTCGTCGGCGTCGCGCCGGCGAGCTTCACGTTCGTGTGGGACGACATCGACGTGTTCGTGCCCGCGGCGTTCACGCCCGAGGACAAGGGGTTCGACCGTCGGCACAGCAACAACTGGCAGATGGTGGGCCGCATCGCTCCGGGCTCCAGCCTGTTCGAGGTCCAGCAGCAGGTCGACGCGCTCAACGCCGCCAACGACGAGCGGTTTCCCGAGTTCCATCAGATTCTCCAGGACGCGGGCTTTCATTCCGTCGCCGTCGGTCTGCAGGATGATGTCGTGCGGGACGTGACCGCCGTCCTGTACCTGCTCTGGGGCGGCGTGCTGTTCGTGCTCGTCATCGGGTGCGTCAACATCGCGAACCTCGTGCTCGTGCGGTCGAGCGCGCGGGCGCGGGAGCTGGCCACGCGCCACGCAATTGGCGCCGACCTCGGTCGCCTGGCCCGTCAACTGCTGACCGAGACGACGCTGCTCGCGCTCGTCGGCGGCCTGCTTGGCCTCCTTGCCGGGTGGTGGGCGCTCGGGTGGGTGCGCGCGCTCAACCTGAGTCAGCTGCCGCGCAGCCATGAGATCGAGCTCGATCCCGCCGGGGCCGTCGCGATCCTGGCTGTGGCGACGGCGGTGGGATTGGCGCTCGGCGTGGCCCCGGCGTTCAGATTGCGCCGGATGAACCTGAACGTCCAACTGCGCGAAGAGAGCCGGGGCGGCACGAGCAGCCGGCACGCGCAGCGGGTCCGACGGGTGCTGGCCACCGCGCAACTGGCCGTGGCGTTCGTGCTCCTCATCGGCGCCGGCCTGATGCTCACGAGCTTTCGAGCCGTGCTCGGTCTGGATCTCGGGTTCGAGGCCGACCGCGTGCATGCAGCCCACGTCGCGTTGCCGGCCGTCGACTACCCGACGGCCGAGGCCCGGACGGCGTTCTTCGACCGCGCGCTCGAGGCCGTCCGCGCGATTCCGGATGTGGCGTCGGCGGGCGCGACAAGCGCGCTCCCATTCACCGGCGATCACAGTGACAGCGTGATCCTGGCCGAGGGCTACGACATGAAGCCCGGTGAGTCGGTGATCTCGCCCGCGCTGGCGGTCGTGACGCCCGGGTACTTCGAGAGCATGGGCGTCGAACTCGTCGAGGGGCGCCTGTTCGAGCCGGCGGACATGACCGGCCGCGTGCCGGTCATCGTCATCGACGACCGGCTTGCCCGCCGGTTCTTTGCCGACCGCCCGGCCGTCGGAAGACGGTTCTACTTTCCGACGAGCATCGAGGACATTGCCGCCATCACCGACGACACCGAGTTCATGACGGTCGTCGGCGTCATCAGCGAGATCAGGGTGGACGACCCGCGCGCGGAGAATGCGCCGGTCGGCGCCTATTACCTGCCGCTCGCGCCCCGGCCACGGCAGGCTCCCGACACGATGGCTCTCGCCATGCGCGTGCGAAGCGACTCGGGCGTTCTCATGAGCCAGGTGCAGCGCGCCATCGCCGCCATCGATCCCGACCTGCCGGTGTACCGGACCGGCACGATGCAGCACTGGATCGACGGCACGCTCGTGAGCCGCCGGGTGCCGATGTATCTGGCCATGGCATTCGGCGTCGTCGGGCTGTTCCTGTCGGCTGTCGGCATCTACGGCGTGCTGGCCTACGGCGTGGCCGAGCGTCGGCGGGAACTTGGTGTCCGCCTGGCGCTCGGCGGATCGACGGGACGCATGTTTGCGCTCGTGCTCGGAGACGGTCTTCGCATCACGGCCGCCGGGCTCGGGCTCGGCCTTGCCGGCTCGTTGGCCGTCGGGCGTGTCATGGAGAGCCAGTTGTTCGGCGTGTCGGCGCTCGATCCCGCCGTCGTGGCCGGCGTGGTCCTCACGCTCGCCCTCGTCGCGCTCGCCGCGAGCGTCCTCCCGTCCTGGCGCGCGACCCGCATCAGCCCGATCGACGTCCTCAACAAGTAGCTGGCGCTTGCCTCTGCGACGGCCGGCGCGCTAAGGTTCCATCCACCGTATACAAGGAGACCAGCGATGCCGAAGTTTCTCGTGCGTGGCAACTACACACAGGAAGGCCTGAAGGGGCTCATGAAGGATGGCGGCACCGGCCGCCGTGATGCCGTGGCCAAGGCCGTGGCCAGCCTCGGTGGCAAGCTCGAGTCGATCTATTTCGCCCTCGGAGACACCGACGTCTACGTCATCGCCGACCTGCCCGACGCCGTGTCGGTCTCCGCGGTCGCGCTGGCGGCGGGCGCAAGCGGCGCCGTGCGTATCAACACGTGCGAGCTGCTGACACCGGAAGACGTCGACATGGCCATCGCCAAGACGGTGTCGTACCGCTCGCCCGGCACCAAGGTGTAGCCGGCGCGGGCCGTCGCCCGACGATTCAGTCCGCGGCGATGCAGTAGAGGTTCCGGTACCCGCGCAGGTAGATTTCGCCGTCCACCAGGGCCGGCGACGCATCGAAGCCATCGTCGAGCGAGTTGACCGAAAGCACCTCGTAGGTCGGACCGTGCCTGAGCACGAGGGTGTCGCCTTCACGGCCCGGGATGTACACGCGGCCGGCCGCGCCGGCCGGCGAGGCGAACACGTTCGGCACCGCTTCGAGCCGCTCGGTGACGTAGTGCGGCGAGCCGGTCTTCGCGTCGAAGACCGAGAGGATGCCGTTGTTCGACTTGAGCATGTACAGGAGCCCGTCGTAGAGCAGCGGCGACGGCACGTACGGCGTGTCGCGCCCGTACGTCCACGCGATCGCGCTCGTGTCCGTGATGTCGCCCTTCGCCTCGCTCAGGCGGATGGCCTTGAGGCTGTTGCCGCGGTACCCGCTCATCAGAATGACAAGGCCGTCGGCCGCCACCGGCGAAGGAATCGGGTTCATCGTGAGGCCGGCCGTGTGCCACACGACGTCGCCGGTCTCGAGGTCGTAGCTCTGGATCTGGTTCATCGCGCCGGTGATGACCTGGGCCCGGCCGTTCACCTCGACGATGAGCGGCGTGAACCACGAGTCGATCTCGTCACGGTTCCGGCGCCACAGCTCCTCGCCCGTGTTCTTGTCGAGGGCGACGATGAACGACTGGTCCTGGTGATCCCAGACAACGATCAGGTGCCGGCCGAAGAGGGCGGGTGTGGTGCCCTCGCCGAACTGGTTCCGCATCCGCTTGTCGCCGAGGTCCTTCTGCCAGGCGAGGGTGCCGTTCATGTCGTACGCGTAGAGGCCTTGCGATTCGAAGGACGCGATGACATGCTCGCCGTCGGTCACCGCCGACGCCGACGCGTACGTGCCGTTCTCGGTGTGCGTGCCTTCGTGGGGCGCTTCTTCGCGCGCGGTGCGCTCCCACGCCACCTTGCCGGTCTTGCGGTCCACGGCCATCACCACGAACTTGTGCAGCACGCCGGGCGCCGCCCGGCCGCTTTCGGAGACGGCCGTCAGCACGAAGACGTGATCGCCCCACACGACGGGCGTCGCCGAACCGCGGCCGGGGATCGGCAGCTTCCAGCGGATGTTCGTCGTCTCGCTCCACTCGGTGGGTGGATTGGCCGTGGGCGAGACGCCCGTCATGTGCGGGCCGCGCCATTGAGGCCAGTAGCGCTCGGCGTCGGTCGCGCGCGAGGCGGCGACGGGCGCCATGAGCACGGTGAAGGCGACCGGAATGAAGGCGATGACAGCAGAGCGGCAGGTCTTCACGGGTATCCTCCTGTGGCTCGAGCCCTTTGAGGATACTGCCCGAGCCGGCCGCCCGGCCGACCGGCCGCGTGCGTGCGAGTATGATTGCGAACCTCGAGGTCAATGAACACCGCGCCAGAGTCACGCTCCGGCCTGCCGGCCTGGTCACCAGCCGACCTGCCGGACGCTCCGCGTCCGGTCGGGCTCAAGTGGCTGGGCGTCGTCGGCCCAGGTGTCATCGTGCTCGGCGCCTCGATTGGCAGCGGCGAGTTCCTGCTCGGGCCGGCGGTGTTCGTGCGGTACGGGCTCACGCTGCTGTGGATCACGGGCGTCGCCGTGTGGCTGCAGACGGTCTTCAACACCGAGCTCATGCGCTACACGGTGGCGACCGGCGAGCCGGTGTTCACCGGGTTCATGCGCACGCGGCCGTCGTCGACGGCCTGGGCCTGGTTCTACTCGCTCATGTACCTGTTGCAGGCCGGGTGGCCTGCCTGGGCGGCCAATGCCGCCGGCGCGCTGTTCTTCCTCATGGCCCGCCGGCTGGCCACGCCTGAGGATGCGGCCGCCGTCTACTATCTCGGCGCGGCCACGTTCGGCGTATGCGTGGCCATTCTCCTCGTGGGCCGGCGCATCGAACGAACGCTCGAGCTTCTCAACTGGGTGCTCGTCGTCTGCATCTTCGGGACGTTCATCGTGCTGGCACTGGTGTTCGTGCCGGGCGATCTGTGGGTGCGCGCCGGCGCGGGCCTCGTCGGCTTCGATTCGGAGGCCGGCGGGTTCATCCTGATCCCCGAGAACATGGACTTCGTGCTGCTCGCGGCCTTCGTGGGCTACGCGGGCCTCGGCGGCATCACGAACGTGACGTTGGCCAACTGGGCCCGCGATCGCGGTTACGGCATGGGCGAGCGGGCCGGCTACATTCCCGCCGCGGTGGGCGGCAAGCACGTGCCGCTCTCGCCGACCGGCTTCATGTTCGATCCGACGCGCGACAACATGGCACGCTGGCACGGCTGGTGGCGCATCGTGCGAGCCGACCAGTGGGGCGTGTTCTTCGTCGGCGGCATCCTGGGCATGGTGCTGCCGGCCCTGCTCTACGTGACGATCCTGCCGGCGGGCACCGACATCCGTGGGCTCGCGATCGCCGCCGAGCTGGCCTCGGGCGTCGGCGCGCGGGCCGGCGCGCTCATGGCCGGCGTCGTGGCGCTGCTGGCCGCGTGGATTCTCCTCAAGACGCAGCTCGACCAGCTCGAAGCGCTGGTTCGTTCGATCACCGACATGCTCTGGGCCGGCAGCGCTCGCGTCCGCGCCTGGCGGGGCGGCGACGTGCGCGCCGTCTACTATGGGGTGCTTGCGCTCGCGGTCGCGTGGGCGCTCGTCGCGCTGCAGATGAGCACGCCCATCGGACTGCTCCAGCTCGGCGCGAACATCGCGAGCGGCGCCTTCGTCGTGACGTCGCTGCACTTGCTCTACATCAACACGCGCCTTCTGCCGCCGGCGCTCCGCCCGCCATTCTGGCGCCGCGCCGCGCTCGTCTTCATGGCCGTCTTCTACGGGTTCTTCGCGGCGATGTCCGTCGCGAGCCTCTGACGGCCGGCCCGCTCAGAGCTTCGAGGCGACCGCGTCACCGAGGCGAGCGATGTCGTGCTCGTCGTTGTACACCTGTGCGGACACCCGAACCCAGAGGCGTCCGTGGCCCGCGTGCAGCTGCACTTCGATGCGGTCCTCGAAGAGCAGCGCGTTGCGAAGCCTGAGGGCCTCGTCGGCCGTCGCGCCGAGCGCTTGTGGCAGCGGGATCGTGGCCATCGACCCGACGTGGTCTTCGTGAATCTCGAGGGGCGTGTCCCAGCGGGCGGTGAGCGACCGCGCCGCATGCCAGGCCAGGTCGTGGTTGTAGCGTCGAACGTCCTCGAATCCGAGCTCTTCGAGAAATGCGATGCCCGCCGGTGCGGCGAGCCACGGCGAGGGGTCGCGCGTGCCGACCCAGTCGAACTCGGCCGTGAAGCCCTCGTCGAGGCCCCATGAAATGACCGGAGGATGCAGGCCCGCGTGACGATCCGCGCGAGCAAAGAGAAAGCCGGCGCTGCGCGGCGCGTGCGCCCATTTGTGCAGGTTGGCCACATACCAGTCGACGCCGAGCGCGGGGATGTCGAGCGGGACCATGCCGGGCGCGTGCGCGCCGTCGGCGAGCACCGGGACGCCGCGCGCGCGGCATCGCGCGGCGATGTCGGCGAGCGGGAGAATCAGCGCGCTCTCGGACGTCACGTGGTCAATCACGGCAATGCGCGTCCGGGGCCCGAGCGCGGCGTCGACGGCGGCAACCGCGCCGGCCGGATCGAAGCGCGGGTAGGGCAGCGCGGCCGTCCGCACCGAGGCGCCGCCGACGCGCGCGGCGTAGCCGGCCGCCTTCGTGACGGCGCCGTAGCCGAGGTCGGTGACGAGAATCTCGTCGCCGGGCTCGAGGCGCATCGAGCGCAGCAAGGCGTTTGCGCCGGCCGTGGCGTTGTCGACGAACACGACGTCGTCGGGCCGTGCGCCTACAAACGTCGCCACGGCCGCCGCGGCCTGCCGCATCAGCGTCGGTTCTCCCCCTGGCCCCCTATCCAGCCGGACAGATCGCGAAGCATGAACTTCGACGGTTGACGCTCCATGTCATCGCGAATCGCCTGCTGGCGCGCGAGCACCGCACGCGGCGCCACGCCGACGGTGCCATGGTTGAGGTAGGTGACCGTCGGGTCGAGCGGCCAGTGGTCGAGCATGTGTCGTCCGAACGCCATCGCAGTCTCCATGTTTATATGATCGGAACACGTGATGTCTCTCGCCATCGTGCCCGGCGCCGGAAAAGCCGAACGGTTCGGGTCGGCCAAGCTGCTGGCTGACGTCGGCGGCCAGCCGCTCGTCGCGCGCACAATCCGAGCGCTCCTCGACGGTGGTGTCGGCACCGTGGCGCTCGTCGTCGCGCCGGGCAGCCCCCTCATCGGCCTCCGCGAGCCGCGCGACGTGTTCGGGGCGCCGGCGCTCCAGATCGTCGTCAACCCGGATCCGGACCGCGGGATGTTCTCGTCGATTCAGGCCGGCCTCGTGGGTGATCGACATGACGTCATCCTCGTGCTGCCGGCCGACATGCCGTTCGTGAAGGCCGGCACGGTCGCCGACGTGCTGGCCGCGTCGGCCACGCAGGAGGCGGTCATCCTGCCGACGTACCGAGGCTCGCACGGTCATCCGATCGGCTTGCCGGGCTCATTGCGAGACGCGCTCCGCCAGGCCGACCCGCGCTCGAGTCTCAAGGCGGTCCTCTCTTCAACCGGACTCGAGCATCGTGAGCTCATCGTCGGGGACGCCGGCGTCCTCAGGGACGTGGATTTGCCCGTGGATCTGGTCGATCCGGAGTAGGTGCCCCGGTTCTTTCGCGGTATGCTGGGCGTTCGTAGAAGCCCGGAAACGGGCGATGGAGGAGACAGATGAGGTTCACGAAGACGCTTCTTGCCGCCGTGGCCGTGCTTGCGGTCTACGCCTGCGCGCCGGCCCCGGCGCCAACCGAAATGGCCACCGCCGGAACGCCCGCTGACGAACAGGCGATTCGAGATCAGATGGAGCGGATCGAGACCGCCTGGAACGCCAAGGACGTGGCGGCCATGACCGCAACGATTACCGACGACTGGCAGGGCATCAGCCCGGACGGCAAGCACACCGTCGGGCGGGCCGCCTACGAGCAGAACCTGACGACGGAGTTCGCGATGGAGCGTCCGGAAGGCATGGCGCTGTCGATTGAAGTGGGGTACATCCACTGGCACGGCGCCAACATCGCCACGGTTGGCGGCACGTACTCGGTCAGCGGATTGCCCGATGGCACGACGCCCACCGGCTCCTGGATGAGTGTCCTCACTCGCTCGGGCGACCAGTGGCTGAGCGCCAACGGCCTCGTCGCGGCGTTCGTGCCCGAGGAGGGCGGCGGAAACTAGGGTCTTGGGGGGCGGGTTGCCGGGATCCCGGACGATGGAGACCCGTCCCCTCTTCGTTCGCATCGCTGAGCTCGAACGTCAAGGCCGGCGTTTTGCGCTCGCGACGGTCGTGCGCACGCACGGCAGCACGCCACAGGTGGTCGGCGCCAAGATGGTCGTCGTCGACGACGAAGATGCAGGCCGTGTGGCCGGCACCCTTGGTGGCGGCTGCGTGGAAGCCGACGCCATTCTCTCTTCGCGCGAAGTCCTCGACAAAGGCGGACGTTCGCTCCGCGCCTACGAACTGACCGAAGATCTCGCCTGGAACACGGGCCTCGTGTGCGGAGGCACGATGTGGATACTCGCCGAACGCGGCGAGGAGGCGCTCGCGGCCGACGGCCGGTCGATGTTGCCGGAGCTCGTCCGGGCCGTCGAAGGCGGGCCGCCCGTCGCCGTCGTCACGCTCTTCGAACGCGAAGGGCGGGCGATTCGTTTTGGTGGTCGGGCGTTCGTCGATGCCGAGGGCGTTCTGCACGGGTCGCTTGGCGCTGCCGAGCTCGACGCGCGCGCGCTCGAGTCCGGCACGAAGCAGCTCGAACACGGGACGCCGCGCCTCGTGGCCCTCGACGAGACGCGGGACATGCTCGTGGACCCGGTCTCCGGCCGGCCGCGCCTGGTCGTCGCCGGCGGCGGACACGTGGCGCTCGCCATCGCCCGTCAGGCACTTCTCCTCGACTTCGACGTCACGATTCTGGAGGACCGGCCCGAGTTCGCCGATCCGGCCAGATTCGGCGGCGCCACCGTGCTCCACGGCGACGTGCCCTCCACCATCGCCTCGCTCGACTACGGGTGGTCGAGCTTCCTCGTCATCGCCACGCGCGGTCACAAGCTCGATGCCGCCTGCGTGGAGGCGGCCGTGAAGACACGCGCGCGCTACATCGGTCTGCTCGGCAGCCGGCGCAAGACGGTGCTGGTCGAAGAGATGCTCAGGGAACAAGGCGTGACCGACGAGCGCATCGGGGCCATTCATGCCCCCGTTGGCCTCGACCTCGGGGGGCGGACCCCGGCCGAGATTGCCCTTTCGGTGATGGCCGAAATCACGCAGGTCAGGTACCGGGGCACCGGCAAATCACTCCGCGACCGCTAATTGATTGAGCTGATTGACCGTACGGTCACCCGGCTGGCCGGAGGGTCTGATTGACACCCCGCCCATGGGGGCCTAGAATCCGGCAATCAAACCCCCGCAGATGGAGGCCATGATGGCTGTGTCTCGACGTGCGTTGTTTCATTCACTGGCCGGCCGGACGCGAATGTCGCCGTCGGCAGCGGCTGCGGTCGTCAGCGCACGCGGCCGCGAAGCGCTCGTCGGCGAGTTCGGTCTCGATGCCTACCAGGCGGCCGACTCTCCGCAGGCCAGCGGCGCGGCCGAACGCGCGCGGTCGATTCGCCTGAGCAGCAACGAGAACCCGCTCGGCCCGAACGCCGCCGCGCTTGCCGCCATCGAAACGGCGTTCGGCTATGCCGGCCGTTACCCGATGAACGCGAAGCCGGCGATGGTGGACCTGCGCACGCTGATCGCCGAGAAGCACGGTCTGCAGGTGGCCAACGTGGCGCTCAGCTCCGGTTCCGGCGAGACGCTCGACGTGGCGGCCAAGGCCTTCGCCAGCAAGACCCGGGGCGTGGTCGTCGGCCTGCCGACCTACGAATCGCCGGCGCGGGAAGCCAAGCGGCTGGGCGTCCCGGTCGTCGAGGTTCCGGTGGACGCGGCCGGGCGGCTCGATCTCGACGGGATGGTCGCGAAGTCTTCGGGCGCGGGCCTCGTCTTCATCTGCAATCCGAACAACCCGACGGCGACCGTGCACGGCGCGTCGGCGATTGCCGACGCGGTAGCGCGCGTCAGTTCGGCGACGCCGGACGCCGTCGTGCTCCTCGACGAGGCGTACCACGAGTACGTCACCGATCCGACCTACCAGAGTGGCGTGTCGCTCATCGCGCAGTATCCGAATCTGATTGTCTCGCGCACGTTCTCGAAGCTGCACGGCATGGCCGCGATGCGCGTCGGCTACGCGATGGGCCAGCCCGAGATCATCGCGAAGCTCGCCTCCTGGCTGATGCCCTACAACGTGAGCGCGATGGGGTTGGGCGCGGCCCATGCCTCGCTTTCGGACGACCTCGCCATCGAGCGCGAGATCTCGCGCAATACGGCGGTTCGCACCTTCACGCTGGACTTCTTCAGGAACGCCGGATTCGAGACGACCGAGTCGCAAACCAACTTCGTGTTCGTCAAGCTCGGACGCCCGGCGGCCGACTTCCGGGACGCCTGCCAGAAGCAGGGGATCTCCGTGGGTCGTCCGTTCCCGCCCATGGAGAAGGAGTGGGCGCGGATTTCGCTGGGCACCCAGGAAGAGATGGACAAGGCCATGGTGGTCTTCAAGTCGGTCCTGAACATCTGACGCGTGTGATGTCACACGTCTGGCTTCGGATTTCCAATTTCTGCTGAGGGCGATATGGCGATTTCACGACGCGCGTTCATGACGACGGCCGGTGTGGGTGGGGCGCTCGTAGGCGGCTACTACCTGACAGGAGGCCGCCTGCTGGGGCCGTGGACCCGGGATCCCGAAGCGACGATGGCGGCGGCGGCCAACGGCCAGCGGCTGCTCCTGCACAACAACGAGAACCCGCTCGGGCCGGGCGACAAGGCGCTTTCGGCCATGCGCGCCGCGCTCACCGAAGAGGGCCTGCCGCTTGCGCGTTACGGCATTTCGTCGCGCGACGTGACCGACGCGCTGGCCGGCATGTACTCGTGCAAGCCCGAGCACATCCTGCTCGGGTGCGGGTCGACGCAGATCCTGCGGAGCGCCACGCACGCGTTCACCTCGCCCACGAGGGCGCTCGTGCTCGGCGCGCCGAGCTACGAGGAATGTCCCGGCATGGCCGAAGTGATCGGGACGCCAATCGAATACGTGCCGCTCACCGGTTCGATGCACCTCGACCTCGAAGCGATGGCCGAGAAGGCGAAGGGATCCGGCCTCGTGTTCCTCTGCAACCCGAACAACCCGACCGCCACCGTGCACTCCGGCAAGGCCGTGCAGCAGTTCGTCGACACCGTGCTCAAGGCGTCTCCCGAGACCACGATCCTGATCGACGAGGCGTACCACGACTACGTCACCGATCCCGAGTACGCCACGCAGTACCAGCTGGCGCTCGACAACCCGCAGGTGGTCGTGGCGCGGACCTTCTCGAAGGCCTACGGGATGGCGGGCCTGCGCCTCGGATATGCGATCGGGCAGCCGGCGACCCTGAGGAAGATGCGCGACCTGCAGTTCGGCATGAGCCTCAACGTGCTGGCCCTGCGCGCGGCGGCGGCCACGCTGACCGACCCGCAGCGGCTCGCCGACGAGAGCCGCCGCAACACCGAAGCGCGCCAGTTCACGATGGACTGGTTCCGGCAGAACGGCCACGAATGCACCGATTCGCAGTGCAACTTCATCTTCGTCAACGTCGGCCGGTCGGCGGCCGAGTTCCGCGACGGATGCCGCGAGCACGGCGTGCTCGTGGGGCGTGACTTCCCGCCGTTCGAGAAGTCGCACTCCCGCGTCTCGATCGGGACGATGGCCGAGATGGAGAAGGCCGTCGAGGTCTTCGCCCAGGTGCTCAACGTCGACAACGCGCAATCGGCGGCCTGACGCCCGGGCGGATGGGGGCTTCAGCCGGCCCTTCTCTTTCGCACCTCACCTGCCGCCCACCACACGGCCCAGATCGCGACCACCGCGATGAGCACGCGGACCGCCAGGAGCCAGGCCGCCCGATCGGAGGCGAGATCGAACTCGCCGACGACCGCCCATCTCTCCGTCATCCAGTGCCAGGCCGTGTGGGCGACGATCGCCGAGATGACGACCAGGCCGATGCGCTCGGGGACCGCGCGCCTGAAGAGGAATCCGAGGGCGGGCACGAGCACGACGAGCACGAGTACCTGACCGAGCTCGACCCCGGCGTTGAACGAGACAAGCGCCGTCGCCAGATGGCCGCCGGCAAACTGCAGTGACTCCCTGAGCGCGAACGAGAACCCGAAGCCGTGCACGAGACCGAACCCGCAGGTGAGAATCCACCGGCGGCGAATGCCCGTGACGCCGACGATGTTCTCGAGCGCCATGTAGAGGATCGACACCGCGATGAGCATCTCGACGAGCGGCGGGAACCAGAGCGCGCTCGGCGCGTAGCCGAGCGCCGAGGCGGCCATCGTGACCGAATGCGCCACGGTGAACGCCGTGACGATGATCACGAGCTGCCCGATCCGCCGGAACGGCAGGACGAGGCACAGCAGGAACAGCAGGTGATCGACGCCGCCGAGGATGTGGTCGAATCCGAGACGGACGAATCGCGCGGCAGACTGGAGCCAGCCCGGGTTCAGGCGGACGAGGCCCGGGTCTCCCGCGTACTCGAACGCCCGCACGGTGCCGTCTTCGAGGAAGAACCGGAGGACAGTTCTCACGCGCAGGCCGAGGCGTGAGAGCGCCGGCTCGATCGCGAGCGCGGTGCTTCCTTCCGCGCCCGTCGTCTCGAGCAGCACGTCCAGGAGCGACTGGTTCCAGATGAGATCGGTGTCGGGCGCGAGCGGCGGGCCGGTGACGTGCCGAAGTGCCTCGTCCCACGACGTGAGGGAGCGATCGGAGGGCAGCGAGAGCCTCACCGCCGAAACCGAAGGCTGCGGGAGGCGTCCGGTGCCGTCATGGATGCTGATGCTGCCGGCGATCCAGATGGTGGCGGCGTCCCGGAGCAGGGCATCCAGTTCGTCGCCCCCGAGCACGAGAAATCCAGCCCCCGTCACCGGAAAATCCACGTCGCGCATCGTCGCCAACGGCACGCGGACGATGATCTGCAGCCGGTCGCCATCCGGCCGGACGAGTAGGTGTGCCGTGACGTCGGCCGGAATCTCGTGGGCGATCGTGCGGCCAGTCGAGGCCGCCAGGAGTGATGCCAGCGCAAGAATGAGAAGGCGCAGGCGTCCTTTCCGGGGTCGGCCATGGCATCGTGTTCGCCACAGGGTATACTCGGCGCTTCAAATCGACAATTCGCCTTCGGGCAAGGAGGTCTCTGATGAAATTCATGGTCACGTGGCAGATCACGCAGGACAAGTGGGTCCCGGTGTTGAAAGTGTGGAGCGGTCTCACGGCGGCCGAACGGGCGGACGCCGGCGAGGGCGTGAAGATCGTCGGACGCTGGCACAACACCGCCGCGCGCGGGGGCGTCGCCATCATGGAGGCATCCGACGCGTCCAAGCTGTACCGATACCTCGGGAAGTGGAACCCGTACATGGACATGCAGGTCGCTCCGGTCCTCGAGGACGAAGAGTCGGCCGTGCTCGCGAAGGCGACGCTCGCCGACCACGGGGCGTAACGAGGGAATGAGGAGGGCAGGATGAGGCGTCGCCAGGTCGGGCTCGTTCTGCTCCTCTGCTGGGCTTCGGTCGGGCCGCCTGTGGGCGGCGCACAGGCTCCGACCGCTCCGCCCGTCGCGGATTCTTCGGCGCTCGACCGGGCGGTCGAGCGCATCTACGGCACGACCGAGCTGTCTTCGGCGTCCTTCGGACAGACCGAGTGGTTCGACGGCGGCCGGCAGTACGTGGCGCTCGAGCGGTCGGCAAGCGGCCCAGGCCGCGACCTCGTCGCCTTTGACACGGCGACCGGCGCGCGCGAGCGGCTCGTGCCGGCGGCGGCGCTCATCCCGCCCGGGTCGACCGACCCGCTCCCGGTTGACAGTTACGCATGGTCGTCCGACCGGACGAGACTGCTCGTCTTCACGAACACTCGTCGGGTGTGGCGTCAGAACACCCGCGGCGACTACTGGGTGCTCGATTGGCCGACGGGACGCCTCAGCAAGCTGGGTGGCTCGTCTCCCGAGGCCACACTGATGTTCGCGAAGTTCTCGCCCGACGGTTCGCGCGTGGCCTGGGTCCGTGAGCAGAATGTTTACGTCGAGGACCTCGCCACCGGCGAGATTCGGCCGCTGACGTCGGACGGCGGCGGTGACATCATCAACGGCACCGCCGACTGGGTGAACGAGGAAGAGTTCGGCATCAGGGACGGTTTCCGGTGGAGCCCGGGCGGACGGTTCATCGCCTACTGGCGCTTCGACACGAGCGGCGTGGGTCGCTTCACGCTCATCAACAACACGGATGCGCTCTACCCGACGGTGTCCGTCTATCCATATCCGAAGCCCGGCACCACCAACTCCGCCGTGTCGGTGCATGTCGCGGACCTCGAGGCCGGACGGACGGTTCGGGTCGCGACGCCCGGGGATCCACGTGACACCTACGTTCCGAAACTCGAGTGGGTCGACGACGGGACGCTGATGCTCCAGCACATGAATCGCCTCCAGAACACCAATCGGGTGCTGCTGGCTGACCCGGCAACGGGTGCGGTGAGTGTCGCGCATGAAGACCGGTCCGGCACATGGCTGGACGCGGTGGACGACGAGGATGTCGAGTGGCTGGGCGGGGGCGCCGAGTTCACCTGGTTGTCCGAGAAGGACGGCTGGAATCACGTGTACGCGATCGCGCGCGACGGGTCCCGCGAGCGGCTGCTCACCCGGTTCGACGGCGATGTCATGGGCATCGAGGCGATCGACGCGGCCGCCGGGCGGCTGTACTTCGCGGCGTCACCCGTCGATGCAACCCAGCGCTACCTGTACATGTCCGAACTGGAAGGCGACGGGAGCGTGAAACGCCTGACACCCGAATCGCAGCCCGGCAGCCATACGTATGACGTCTCGCCCGACGGCCGATGGGCGATCCACACGTGGTCCCGCTTCGAGGAGCCGCCTCGGACCGATCTCGTGAGCCTGCCCGACCACAGGTCCGTGCGCGCGCTCGTGGACAACGACGCGCTGGCCGCCCGCGTGCGGTCGATGCTCGAGCCTCCGGCCGAGTTCGTGACGGTCGACATCGGCGGCGGGGTGTCGCTCGACGGGTGGGTGATCAAGCCGCGCGGGTTCGATCCGTCGACCCGGTACCCGCTCGTCGTTCATGTGTACGGAGAACCGGCCGGCACCACCGTGAACGACCGCTGGGGCGGCGCCACGTTGCTCTTTCATCGCGCGATTGCCGACCAGGGCTTCGTCGTGGCGAGCTTCGACAATCGCGGCACGCCGGCGCCGAAGGGCAGGGACTGGCGTCATGTCGTGTACGGCACGGTCGGCGACCTCTCTTCGAAAGACCAGGCAGCCGCCGTCCGGGCGTTCGCCTCGACGCGGCCGTGGGTGGACCTGTCGCGCGTGGCTGTGTGGGGGTGGAGCGGCGGCGGGTCGAACACGCTCAACGCCATGTTCAGGTTTCCCGACCTCTTCCGCGTCGGCGTGTCCGTGGCGCCGGTGCCGGACCAGCGGCTTTACGACACCATCTATCAGGAGCGGTACATGGGACTGCCCGGGCCCAACGCCGAGGGCTACCGGGTGGGCTCGCCGATCAACTTCGCCGAGGGGCTCGCCGGAGACCTGCTCATCGTGCACGGCACCGGTGACGACAACGTGCACTATCAGGGTGCGGAGCGGCTCGTGAACCGGCTCGTGGAGCTCGGCAAGCGCTTCGAGTTCATGTCGTACCCGAATCGCACGCATGCCATAGCGGAGGGCCCGGGCACCACCGTGGACGTCCGCAAGCGGATAGCCCGGTTTCTCGTCGAACGGACGAGTGCGCTGCCGGCCGGGAAGTGAGCCGAAACGGTCGATTCCAGGGTTGCCGAATGTATACTTGCGCGCACCGGCAGCAGGCCGACGCCCGCAGACCATGGGCCGCAGGCCGCTGGCCGCAGCCGTACGAGGATTCCTCATGCCCCGCACCCTTGCACACGTGACGATTCTGCTGACGGCGCTTGCAGCAGTCGGCTGCGGCGGCGCCGGCTCGGCCGGACCGCCTTCCACGTCGTATGCCGTCGACCCGCTCTGGCCGCAACCGCTGCCCGCAGGCTGGATCCTCGGATCGGTGACCGGCGTGGCCGTCGACGGCCGCGACCATGTCTGGGTGGTGCATCGGGGCGGGGCGTCGCTCAACGCGCGGACGGAGATGGGGCTGGCAACCGATCCCAGGACGGCCGAGACGTGTTGTGAGCCGGCGCCCCAGGTGCTCGAGTTCGATGCCGACGGCAGGCTCGTCAGCAACTGGGGCGGCGCCGGACAGGGTTACGACTGGCCGCAGTCGCCGGGCGGGCTGGCCGTCGACGCACAGGGCAACGTGTGGATTGCCGCGGCGGGTGCGCCACCGCCGGCGGCGGGCCGCGGCGGTCGCGGCGGCGGGCGTGGCGGCCGTGGCGGTGGCGAGCCCGTGGCGCCTCCCGCCGAGGACGCGCATGTTCTCAAGTTCGCGTCGTCGGGCCAGTTCCTGATGCAGATCGGCCGGGCCGGCGATGTCGGCACCGCCGACAGCCAGGCCGCGCTCAACCGGCCGGCCAACCTCGACGTGGACCCTTCGGCCAACGAGCTCTACGTCGCCGACACCGGAAGCGGTCGTGTCGTCGTGTTCGATGCCGCGACTGGCGCGTACAAGCGTCACTGGAGCGGCCACGGCGAGCCATTTCAGGCCGTGACGTGCGCGGCCGTCTCGGCTGACGGTCTCGTGTACGTCTGCGACCGCGGCACGAATCGCATCCAGGTGTTTCAAACCGACGGTACGTTCGTGAAGGAAACCCGCGTCGCGCCCGACACGGGCGGCAACGGCGCCGTATGGGACATCGCGTTTTCACGCGACAGCGGCCAGACCCAGCTCGTGGTGGCCGACGGCCAGAACCAGCAGCTGTGGCTCCTCGATCGCGAGACGCTCGGCGTCGTGGGCGCGGTTGGTGCCGGCGGGCGATGGCCCGGTCACTTCTACGGAGTGAGCTCGGTGGCGGTCGATTCAGCAGGTAACGTCTTCACGGGCGAGACGCTCGAGGGCAAGCGCGTGCAGAAGTTCGTGCCGGGGCGGTGAGGGAATGACCATGAGCAGATCGCGAACGCTGGCAGTTGGAACGGCCTTCCTCTCGACGCTCGCCGTGCTCGTGCTGGCCGAACGCGCGCTCGAGCGCTCGGCGTCGGCGCAGGGAGACATGGTGGAGGCGCCGATGTTCGAGGTGGATCCGCTGTGGCCAAAGCCGCTGCCGAACGGCTGGCTGATGGGCATGACGATCGGCGTGGGTGTCGATGCCGAGGACCATGTGTGGATCGTGCACCGGCCGGACACGCTCTCAGCCAACGAGACGGCGGCCGCGCAGGATCCCAGGGTCGCCTCGTGCTGCGCGGCGGCCCCGCCGGTGCTGCAGTTCGACGCCGAGGGAACGCTCATCAGCTCGTGGGGCGGTCCCGGCGACGGCTACGACTGGCCGGCGTCGAACCACGGCATCACGATCGATCACAAGGGCATCGTCTGGATTGGCGGCAACGGCCAGGGTGACGGCCACGTGCTGAAGTTCGCGCAGGACGGGACGTTCGTAGCGCAGTACGGCCGGCCGGGGCAGCCGCTCGACAGCAACAACACCGACTACTTCGGGCGCGTGGCGAAGATCTTCGTCGATCCGGCCGCGAACGAGGCGTACCTGGCCGACGGGTACGGCAACAAACGGGTGGCGGTGATCGACGCCGACACAGGCGCGTTCAAGCGCTACTGGGGCGCGTACGGCAACCCGCCGGACGACACGAACATCGGGCCCTACGATCCGGACGCGCCGCCGGCGCAGCAGTTCCGCACGCCGGTCCACTGCGCGGAGCTTTCGGGCGACGGCCTGCTGTACGTCTGCGACCGGCCGAACGACCGCATCCAGGTGTTCACGCGCGAAGGGAAGTTCGTCCGCGAAGTGTTCATCGCGAAACGGACGCTCGGCGACGGGTCCACGTGGGACATCGCATTCTCGAAGGATCCCGAGCAGACGTACTTGTTCCTGGCCGACGGCAAGAACGAGAAGATCTACGTCCTCCTCCGCGAAACACTCGAGGTGCTGACGATGTTCGGCGACGGCGGTCGGCAGCCCGGCCAGTTCTTCGCGGTACACAGCATTGCGACCGACTCGAAGGGCAACATCTACACGACCGAGACCTACGAAGGCCGGCGGCTGCAGAAGTTCGTCTTCAAGGGCATTGGTCAGGTGCCGCGCGTCCAGGGGGTCGTGTGGCCGGGGCGCAACTAGTGAATTAGCGAATTAGCGAATTAGTGAATTAGTGAATGAAGTGAGCGAATGAGCCGAAGGACGGGACCTTATTCGCTCATTCACTCATTCACGAATTCGCTGAATTGGAAATGCAATTTACTCACTTAGGCCGAACAGGTCTGACCGTTTCACGGCTCGCGCTTGGGTGCATGAGTTACGGCGACCCCGGCTGGCGGCCGTGGGTGCTCGACAAGGCCTCGGCGCGACCGTTCTTCACGCGAGCCGTGGAGGCCGGGATTAATTTCTTCGACACGGCCGACATGTACTCGCTCGGGGTCAGCGAGGAAGTGACCGGCGCACTGCTTCGGGAGTGCGCCGTCCGCGACGAGATCGTCATCGCGACGAAGGTGCACTTTCCGATGTCGGAGGGCCCGAACATGGGCGGCCTCTCCCGCAAGCACATCCTGCAGGCGTGCGACGCCAGCCTGAGGCGGCTTGGCGTCGAGGCCATCGACCTCTACCAGATTCACCGGTTCGATCCGGTCGTGCCGATCGAAGAGACGCTCCTGGCGCTCGATGATCTGGTTCGGGCCGGGAAGGTGCGGTACATCGGCGCGAGCTCGGGACCCTCGTGGCGGATGGCGCAGGCGCTCGCCGCGTCGCGGCTGCACGACTGGGCGGCGTTCGTGTCGATGCAGAACCACTACAACCTCATCTATCGCGAGGAAGAACGGGAAATGTTGCCGCTCTGCCGGCACGAGGGCGTCGGCGTGATTCCGTGGAGCCCGCTCGCGCGCGGGCTGCTCACCCGTCCGAAACCACCGTCGTCGTCGGTGCAGACGGACGCCACGGCCCGCTCGAAGAGCGATACGTATTCTCCGACACTCTATGACGCCGAGAGCGACTGGGACGTGGTCGATGCAGTCGAGCGCGTGGCAAGCGCCCGCGGCGTCGCCATGGCCGAGGTGGCGCTCGCCTGGCTGCTCAGCCGGCCCGGCGTGACGGCTCCCATCATCGGCGCGACGAAGATCGGGCACCTCGACACCGCCATCCGCGCGCTGGATTTCACGCTTTCCGACGACGAGGTCGCCGCACTCGAGGCGCCGTACCGGCCGCACGCGGTGAAGGGCTTTACGTCCTGATGATCGTCCGTATCTGGCATGGGTGGACGACACTCGAACGGGCCGATGCGTACGAGGAACTGCTCCGGCGCGAGATCATCCCGGGTATCCTGGCGAAGAACGTGCCGGGGTTCCGGTCCATTCAGCTTCTTCGCCGCCGGCAGGTTTCGGCAGCCGAGGTGGAGTTCGTCACGATGATGACGTTCGATTCATGGGAGGCCGTGCGCGCGTTTGCGGGCGACGACCCGGAACTGGCGTATGTGCCGGAATCGGCGCGCCGCATCCTGGCGCGCTTCGACGAACGTTCGGCGCACTACGACCTGCGTCACATCGCAGGCGGGAGTGACGCCACAGGCAGGCCCGGCCCTCGGTAGAGAGCCGTTTGTTACCGTCGAACGTATCGCTTGAGCGCCTTTGGTCCGACCTCGGCGCCGTAGATTATCCCGTTGCGGTCGACGGACACGCCTTCGGCGGCCAGCGTGCCGCGCGCCGTCTGGCCGGCCGGCGGCACGTGCGGGTCCGGAATGAACGCCTGGATCTGTCCGTTCCGACCATCCCTCACGCTCCCGATGCGGATGCCGCGCTTCCAGTCGGCGCGCTCCGGAGCCACGGACCCCGATTCGGAGTCGGCGCCGTAGAGCATGTCGTTCTGATCGATCCAGATGCCGCTGAGGCGGCCGTACTGCTCCCAGCCCGACTCGAGCAGGGTGCCGTCCTGGTCGAAGATCTGGATGCGATTGTTGCCCCGGTCGGCGATGAAGAGCCGTCCCGCCGAATCGAATGCGAGACCGTGGGGCTGGTCGAACTGCCCGGGCTCGGTGCCGAACGATCCCCAGGCCTTGATGAACCGGCCGTTGCGGTCGAATTTCGAAATCCTCGCGTGCGAGCCTTCCCGCGACGAGTGGCCTTCGGCAACGAAGATGTCACCGGCCGCGTTCGTGATGACGTCATTCGGCTGATAGAACGACGCGGGGTCGTCGGCCTCGGCCGGCCTGTCGCCGCCGGCCTTGCCGAGCGCGAGGAGCAGCTCGCCAGTCGGGCTGAACTTCAGCACCTGGTGTCCGACGACCTTTGCCGGCGCAGGCGGCAGGGGAGCGTCGGGGGCGGCTCCGCGCGCGGGCCGCGGCAGGTTGTCCTGGCCGTCGGTGATCCACACGTTGCCGTCGCGGTCCACGTGGATGCCGTGCGGGAACACCGCCGTGCCTGCGCCGAAGCTTCGCACGAGCGTGCCGCCGGCGTCGAAGAGCAGCACCACGTCGAGCGGCGACATCTGGCGCGCCTGGGCGTCCCAGCACGAGTTGGCGCCGCATCGCTCCGCCACCCACACCGACACGCCGTCGGCCGCGATGTCCACGGCGCTCGTCGAGCCCCAGGTGCGACCCTGCGGCATCTTCGCCCAGCCCTCCACGGTCTGGTAGGGGTTCGGCGCATCGTTCGTTGGCGCCACCGGCGTCTGTGCGGAAAGCACCGCCGCAATGGCCAAAGCTCCAGCAGTCGCGAGTCCGGTCAGGTGTCGTGGCATGGCCGTCATTCTACCGGCAATCTGGCGCTGTCGCGACGTGAGCTGCTCGCCTGGCATCAGGCGGGCCCGAGGCTGGTGCCAACCGTGAGGCTCCGCCGGTCAGCGTAGCCCGGGTTCGAGCGGCGCGGGTGTATAGTCCGCCGATGCCACGTGCCGGAGCCGGCGTGCTGCCTCGCAGTGTCACCGCTGCGTCACCGGGATCGTTCCATCTGCGGATGGCCTGGGCCTGTGCAGTGGTGGGCGTGGCGGGCTTCGTGCCGAGCTACTGGCTGCCGCTCATCACGGGGACGGGCGCCGCGCCGGCGATCGTGCACATCCACGCCGCTGTTTTCTACGGCTGGCTGGGCTTCTTCGTGCTGCAGGCACGACTGGTTGCCCGGCGCCGCCTGACGCGCCATCGCGAGTTCGGCGTCGCTGGGGTATCGCTGGCCACGACCATGGTGTTCATCGGCGTGGCGGCGTCCATCGGGAACATGAAGGTTGCCGACGCGACGGGCTTCGGTGACGAGGCGCGCGCGTTTTCGGTCGTGCCGGTCACGGGGATGCTGTTCTTCGCGGCAGTCGTGGCGGTCGCGCTCGTGAACGTGCGGCGCCCGGACGTGCACCGCCGCCTGATGCTGATCGCGACCGTGTCGATCCTGAATGCCGCCGTGGGGCGACTCTTCCTGCTGGCGATCGGGGCGCCGCTGCCCAGCGCGGACGCCGCGCCGCCGCCGATCGCCATGACGCTCGTGCCCGGGTTCCTGACCGACCTGCTTCTCGTGCCGGCGCTCATTCACGACAAGCGGCATCTGGGCCGGATCCACCGCACCTACTGGGTCGGCGGCGCCGCGCTCCTGGCGAGCCAGGCACTGCGGCCGATGATTGGCAACTCAGACGCCTGGCGGGCGTTTGCCGCGTGGCTCATGCGGCTGGTCTGAGCGTCTGAGATCGCTCCGCGACCCTGCACCTCCGCGCGCTCGGTTCGAGCCACGACATCGTCCCGCGTCTGCACGGTCTTCGCCCTCGTGCAGCACGAAGGCGAGACCGTCGCCGCCCGCCTCGCACACGCATCGCGACGGCATGGCCTGGAGTACAGCTGCGCGCCCCCTGAGGTATGGTTCTCCCATCATGCCGGCGCCCATCACTGCCAGGGCCGGGCGGCTGTGTGCCGTCGCCCTCGCCACGACGTGCCTCTGGGCGCCTGCGCTTCCGGCGCAGTCGCCCTCTCGCCCGAACATCCTGTTCGTCATCGCCGACGACCTCAACACTCGCGTCGGCCCGTACGTGAATCCGGATCTTCAGGCCTACACACCCAACCTCGACCGGCTTGCGGCTGAGGGCGTGACGTTCACGCGCGCGTACAGTCAATTTCCGGTCTGCGGCCCGTCGCGTGCCTCGTTGATGAGCGGCCTCTATCCTGAGCGCAACGGCGTCACGACCAACGACTTCGAGACCGCCAATCACCGCATCGCCACGCCGGCGCTGGCTGACCATCCAACCCTCGCCGGATTCTTCCGGGCGCACGGGTACTTCACGGCACGGGTGTCGAAGATCTTCCACGTCGGCGTGCCGGGCGGCATCGAACGCGGTGAGGCGGGATCAGACGACCCGGATTCGTGGGACTACGCGGTCAACGTGATGGCGCCAGAAACGCTGTCGGCCGGTACCCTCGAGACGCTCTCGAGCGGCCTGCACTACGGGTCCAATTTCTCGCGCATGATCCTCCCGGACAACCTCGATGCCTCCCAGGCCGACGTGCTGGCCGCCGATCAGGCGATCGCGATTCTCGAGACCCGCGCTGGTCCCCGGCCGCCCGGAGCGACCAACCGCACACGGCTCAAGCCCGAGGCGCCGTTCTTTCTGGCTGTCGGCTTCGTCCGCCCGCACGTGCCGCTCATCGCACCCGCGCGTCACTTCGCTCGCCATCCCGATAGCCGGGTAGTGCTGCCGGAGTTTCCGGCCAACGACCTCGACGATGTGCCGGAGGCGGCCCGCCGTGGCGCCAACGCCGCCCGTTTCGGCATGACACCGGCCGCGCAGCGACAGGCCATTGCCGCGTACCACGCGTCGATCAGTTTCATGGACGAGCAACTCGGGCGCGTGCTCGACGCCCTCGACCGCTTGCGACTGCGCGACTCCACCATCGTGGTCTTCGTCTCCGACCACGGATTCAACCTCGGCGAACACGCCAGTTGGCAGAAACTGCATCTCTGGGAAGAGAGCGTCCGTGTGCCGCTCATTGTGTCGGTGCCCGGGACACGCCAGGCCGGCGCACGGACAGGCGTCGTCGCGGAATTGATCGATCTGTACCCGACGCTGGCCTCATTGGGCGGACTGCGGTCGCAGGCGCCGTCGATCCTCCAGGGCCGCGACCTCGCGCCATGGCTCGAGGCCCCCGGCGGCGACGGACCAGCCAGGGCGGCGTACACGATCACCAACCGCAACGGTGCCTCGGTGCGGACCGAACGATGGCGCTACACGCGCTGGGGCGCGGACGTGGCGGCTGAGAACGAAGAACTCTACGACCACCAGACCGACCCGCTCGAATTCACGAATCTCGCTCGCAGTGCCGCGCACCGCGACGAGCTCGAGCGCCTGCGCCGGGTGTTCGACGAGGCGCGCCAACGCGCCCGCGGGACGCGATAGAATCGCCGGGCGTTCCCCGCATGTCATACCAACGGAGGACACCGTGCTGCAGCGCGTCACGACACTCATTGGCCCCGGCACAGTCGTCCTTGGGCTGCTGCTGACGGGATGCGGCACCGAACCAGCCGGCCCGCCCAACATCATCTTCGTGTTCAGTGACGACCACGCCTTTCAGGCGATTGGTGCCTACGGCGGCCGCCTCGCGTCGCTCAATCCGACCCCGAACATCGACCGACTGGCCCGCGACGGCATGCTGTTCGAGTCGGCGTTTGTGACCAACTCGATCTGCGCCCCGAGCCGCGCGGTCATTCTGACCGGCCGGCACAGCCACCTGAACGGCGTGATGACGAACGCCGAGCAGTTCGACGGAGCGCCAGGTGACGTTTCCGAAGCTGCTGCAGACCGCCGGTTACCAGACAGCCCTGGTCGGCAAGTGGCACCTGAAGACGCAGCCGACAGGCTTTGACTATTGGGAGCACCTGCCGGGCCAGGGCGTGTATTACAACCCGACGTTCCGCACGGCCACCGGCGATGTGCAGGAGACC
Source organism: uncultured Acidobacteriota bacterium (assembly GCA_963752045.1). GTDB lineage: Bacteria > Acidobacteriota > Vicinamibacteria > Vicinamibacterales > SCN-69-37 > DATKDF01. Next base: position 861,604 of record CAVVWN010000014.1, read on the forward strand.
GGCTATGTCACCGACCTCATCACAGACAAGGCGCTGGGGTGGCTGGAGCGACGGGATCCCGACCGCCCGTTCATGTTGATGTATCAGCACAAGGCGCCGCACCGCGAGTGGCAGCCTGGCCCCGATCACCTGTCCACCTACACGGGCACGACGATTCCCGAGCCCGACACGCTCTTTGACGACTATGCCGGGCGTTCGAGCGCGGCGGCTCGACAGGAGATGGAGATCGACCGGCACATGACGCTCGGCTACGACCTGAAGGTGTGGCCGAACGCCGTGCGGCCCGACGAGCCGCTGATGAACGCCGTCCGGAACTTCCGCGAACGAATGAACGACGAGCAGCGGGCGAACTGGGACGCGGTCTATGGCCCAGTCGCCGAGTCGTTCAACGCCGCGCCGCCGGAGGGCCGCGATCTGGTGCGCTGGAAGTACCAACGCTACATGCAGGACTATCTGGCCAGCATCCGGTCGGTGGATGACAACCTCGGCCGGCTGCTCGCCTACCTCGAGCGCAGCGGTCTGGCCGAAAACACCGTCGTGGTGTACTCATCGGATCAGGGGTTCTACCTCGGCGAACACGGATGGTTCGACAAGCGCTGGATGTACGAAGAATCGTTCCGCACGCCGCTCATCGTGCGCTGGCCAGGCGTGACCGCGGCGGGCAGCCGGAATCGAGAACTGGTACAGAATCTCGACTTCGCGCAGACGTTCCTCGAGATGGCCGGAGTGGCAGCTCCTGAGGCGATGCAAGGCCGCAGCCTCGTGCCCCTGCTCCGCGGGGAATCGGTCGGGTGGCGGGACGCGCTCTACTACCACTACTACGAGTTCCCGGGTGTCCACGCTGTGCAGCGCCACTACGGCGTGCGCACCGAACGCTACAAGCTGATTCACTACTACCAGATCGACGAGTGGGAACTGTTCGACCTGCAGACCGACCCTCAGGAAATGCGAAGCGTCCACGCCGATCCGGCGTACGCCGAGGTGCGCGCAGAACTCACACGACGCCTGGGTGAACTGCGCACCCAATACGCCGTGCCTGACGACACAAGAGGCGGCATGTGAGAGCACCGCTCGCATTGCTGCTCACGGGCGCCGTCGCGGTGACCGCCGCCGGTGCGACCACCCAGCTCCGGCGGCCCAACATCGTCATCTTCCTGACCGACGATCAAGGCTACGGCGACCTGTCGTCGTATGGGCACCCGACGATCTCGACGCCGAGACTGGACCGAATGGCGTCGGAAGGCATCCGGTTCACGTCGTTTTATGCCGCGCCCGCGTGTACGCCCTCACGCGCGCAGCTGATGACGGGCCGGTATCCGGTGCGAAGCGGGCTCCTGGTACCGCAAGGGCCGAACTCACCCGTCGGTATTCAGGCGGAGGAAGTGACGCTTGCGGAAGCCCTGAAGACCGCGGGGTATCGGACCGGCATGGTGGGCAAGTGGCACCTTGGCGACTTTGCGTCGGATGCCGCGTTCAGTCCGCTCGCCCACGGCTTCGACTCGTTCCTCGGCATCCCCTACTCGCACGACTACCGGCCGCCGTTCGTGGCGGGCGCGCCGGCGGTGCCGCTGTACCGGGGCCTCGAGGAGGTAGAGCGGCCGGTGGTGTTCGAAACTCTGACGCAGCGGTTCACCGACGAGGCGGTGCGCTTCATCCGTGAGGCCGATGACCGGCCGTTCTTCCTCTTTGTGGCCTACGCGATGCCGCACCTGCCGGTCGACACGCCGCCGGCCTCCCGAGGTCGGTCGCGCGCGGGCCGGTATGGAGACGTCATCGAGGAGATCGACGCCAGTGTCGGCCGTGTGCTCGACACCCTTCGCCTCGCGGGCGTTGACGATCGCACCCTGACCGTGTTCTTCAGCGACAACGGCCCCTGGGTCAACGCGCCGCCGCGTTCGCTGCAGGAAACACAGACACTGTGGGATACAGGTTCGGCGGGTCCGCTGCGAGGCACGAAAGGGACGACGTGGGAAGGCGGCATTCGTGTGCCGGGCATCGTGCGCTGGCCGGCGGGCATCGGCGGCGGCCGAACCGTCGCCGAGCCGGTCTCGGCACTCGACCTCTTTCCGACGCTCATTCGCGCGGGCGGCGGTACGGTCCCGGTCGATCGCCCCATCGATGGACACGACCTGCTCCCGTTCCTCACGGCGGGCGTCCCCGCGCCGGAGCGACAGATCCTCTTCTTCTCGGGTGCGACCGCCGAGGCAGTTCGCGAAGGACGCTGGAAGCTCCGGCTGAGCCGCGTCACGCCCACCGACGGAGGCAGCGCCACGATCGTGCCAGAGCTGTTCGACCTCGATCGAGATCCTTTCGAGCGCCGCAACGTGGCTGCCGAGTATCCGGATGTCGCCCGTCGTCTGCGGGCAGCGATCGAGTCATTCCAGTCGACGTCCGGCCGGTAGCTCCTTGGCGTCAGCGACCACATGCGGGAGCGCTGACTGCGATAGGCTCACGAAGGGTAGGCCTTCCGCATGTACTTGACCGACCCGGTGACGAGACGCTTCAGCACCTTCATGTCCACGTCATCGAGGCGCTTGACGTAGAGGCACGACCTGCCCGTCTTGTACGTCCCGAGTTTCTTCATCAGCTCCGGGTACCGGTCGAAGCCGGCCATGACGTAGAGGGTGAGGTCGTTCTTGCGAGGCGAGAAGCCCGCGAGGAAGAAGTCGCCCTCGCGTCCGCTCGCGTACTTGTAGTGGTAGGTGCCGAAACCGACGATGCTCGATCCCCACATCTTCGGCGAGGCCTTCGTCACGTCCTTCATCAGCTTGACGAGCGTTCGGCAGTCCTTCCTGCGCTCGGCTGGTTCGATCGAGTTGATGAAGGACGCGACACTCAGCTTCGTGGGTCTGGTCTTGTTCTCTGCCATTCGCTGCTCTCCCTTGCCTGGCTGGCGGCCTGGCCGGCACCCGACACTCATCATCAGGCCACGCCCGTTGCCCTGAAGTCCAGCGATGTGATGCCACCCGGCACCAGGACGCCGGGAGCGACCGGTCCGGCCGGAAGTGTCGCCAGCTGCTTCAACCTGGGAGGACTGGGCGTACAATGCCCCACGATCATGCGCGCAGCCGAGTTCTGGAAGGTGGTGACCGTGGACGAATCGAACCTGCTCGAGGAGTTCATCAAGCTGCTCGAGGTGCACGGCATCCGCTTCTGCGTGATAGGCGGCCAGGCGGTCAACGCCTACGTCGAGCCGCTGGTCAGCCTCGACCTGGATGTGGTCGTCGCAGCCGAACAGTCTGGTTCGCTCCCGTCCCTCATTCCGGCGAGCTACCGGCAGGAACGCTTCCCCCACAGTCTGAACCTGTCAAAACCCGGATCCGATCTCCGCATCCAGGTACAGACCGATCCGCGCTACGCCGTGTTCGTCGATCGCGCAGCGACACGTGACGTGCTCGGCGTTCGGCTGCCCGTGGCCGCCCTCGAAGACGTCCTGCAGGGCAAGGTCTGGGCTGCGACGGACGGGTCGCGCCGGGGCAGCAAGCGCCAGAAAGACCTTGCCGATATCGCCAGGATTCTGGAGAGCTTCCCGCACCTGCGCTCGAACGTACCAGCCGTGATCCTCGAGCGGTTGGCCTGAGCAGGCCGCTGCGGTTTGGAGCGCTCGCACCCGTCTCCGAAGAGGTCAGGCACTCTCGTCGATGAGGACGGCCGTCGCGCCGACCCACCGCAGTCCCTTGTTGTGGTCGACACCCATCATGAGGCCCCGCCCCATGCGGCCGAGCGGCAGGACGGCCCGGTAGCGATCGCCATCGCGCACCATCATGACCCGAACCTCGACCTGGGTGGCTCCGTGCGGCGTGTCGACGATCGGCGTGAACGCCACGCGCTCCTGTACCACGAACTCTCCGCGAGCCTCGGCCGGGATGGCGGCAAGATCTTCGTCGGTCGGCGCGAAGATGATGCCGCCTCCGGCAAACGACAGCAGGGGCTTGAGCACCCACGCGTTGCGATCGGCCGGCAGCGAGGCCACGTCGGTGAGCAGCCGCGTCGTCGGCACCCATGGGTGGTCGAGCCACGGCAGCGAGTACTTGCTGATGCGGCAGTACCACTCGGGGCTGCCCGCCCACTCCACCTCGAGGTCCGGGTCGAACGGCCACGTCAGCCCGCGTTTCCGGATCTCGTCCGGAATGACGCGATTGTAGATGCGCCGGACCGGTGTTCTGGTGCCGTTGACGGTCGAGTACACGCGCCTGCCTGTGCGTTCGAGCGACCGGAAGTCCACCGCCCGGACGCCCCAGAGCGACTCCGTTGCGGCAAAGTCCGGCCGCGTCTTCTGGCGTTCCGGTTCGATCTCGAGCAGCACGACTTCAGAAGGGTCATGGTCGCCGAGGATGGCGCGGCCCACGGTGTCGATGTAGGCCTCGTGCGTCAGGCCGCCGAAGAACGGCGACAGCTCCGGGTAGTGCCACGTGTCGCGCACGGCCTCGGCGAGGAGGAGCTGGAAACCGTAGAGCGAGGGGAAGGCCTGCATCTCGACGAGGCGTCCCTCGATTCCATCGGGCGTGCGCAGCAGGCCGAAGTCCACCTGGACGAAGGTCGGCAGGCGCTCGCCGCCCGCGAGGCGGAACTCCGGCGGTACGAGCCGGTCGGCGGCCGCGAGGTATTCCGCGTTCCCGATGAGCTGCAGGACGAGCGCCTCGGACGCCTCCACCAGACGCTCGGCGACCGAAGCTGGCAGAAAGCAGGGTGTTTCGGACAGGCGGAACTCGATCGGGCCGCCGCAGCGTGCCGCGAGCTCGTCGCACATCGCCTCGTGCCGCGCCTCGTCGAACTCCCGGTTGAAGCGCTCGCGAAGGGCAGGTATCACGCAAGGTCCCCGCGGCCGGCGATCAGGTAATGAGGAACTGTCCGCGGCTCATGATTGGCTGGTCGTCAGCCCAGACGTCGAACTCCGTGCCGACCACGTCGATGTGAGTCGACGACCACCAGGTGGCGCCGGTATGCGCGCCGTACGGGTTCCCGAAGGCGATGTGGATGCCGGGGAACTTCTCGTCCTGGAGAATCTCGCCGATCACGGCCTGCACGCCGACGTTGGTGCCGATGGCGAACTCCCCGACGCGATCGCTGTTTTCGTCCTGATGGGTGTAGGCCCAGAAGTCGTCGCGAAGCGCGCGGTTCTCCGATGTCGCGTCGACCAGCCGGCTGTGCTCGATGCGCACCGTGAGCGGCGAGTCCTTCAGGTTGCCGTACCGGTCGCACAGCCAGTCGCCGACGACGCCGTCGATGACGAACGTGCCGTTGAGGTCGCCCGGGGTAGTGAAGATCTCGCCGCCCGGGAGGTTTCCCCATTTTTCGCGGGTGATCAGGCCGCTCGTCTTGATCCAGCGCAGCGCCGGGTCCATGTCCGCGGTGATCGACGTGCCGGCCGGCGTCTCGGCGCGGATGGTTCGCGCCTGCCGCACCACGTCGATGACCTTGGAGCTGATCCGGTCCACTTCATGAAAGTCCGCGCGCATGCCCTCGCACATGATTCGCCGGGTGATGTTGACCATGTGCCCGTGCCGCATGCGGCGACGGTTGACGATGTTGGTGAGCTCGATGCGCGACCCGAGCTCGTTGGCCTGGGCCTTGGCCGCGAAGATGCTCACGTCCGAGCGTTCCATGTCGGCGGCCACTTCGGCGGGCAGGCCGGCGAGCGGCCGGGGCGCGAGGTCCTCGAGCACGAACACCGTACGTTCGGCGCCGACGTCGTCGAGCTCATGCACCAGGGCGAGCGCGATCTCGTGTGAGACGCGATCGGTAATCACCGTGACGCGCTCGTCCGGCTGCACGGCAAGGCAGGTGCGCACCGCGTTCCGGGCGCCGGGCACGAGCTCCGCATCGAAGTCCATCAACGTTCCTCCAGTCCGGTCTTCGTCTCCTCAATCATGTACCCGACCACCGCCTTGAAGTCCTGCCCGGACTGATGGTAGGCGGCAAGCTGCCGGTCCGCGCCGGTGCCGTGTTCGAGGATCCAGCGCGCGAACTCCACTTCCTTCCGGCTGTCGAGCTCGTCGAGTACGTCGTCGACGAAGTCGAGGTACTCGGCGATCAGCTCGCGGGCCGGCATCTCGGTTTCGCGGCCGAAGTCGATCAACATGCCGTCGATGCCGTAGCGGGAGGCGCGCCACTTGTTCTCCATGATGAGCGCGCGGCCGTACTGCCGCCAGGCCTGATTGCGGGCGTGCAACTGATGGAGCTTGGCGACGGTTGCCTGGAGCAGGGCGGCCAGCGCAAGGGTCTCGTCGACGCGCATGGGGATGTCGCAGATGCGCACTTCGAGGGTGCCGAAGAACGGGTGCGGGCGCACGTCCCACCAGATCTTCTTGGCGTTGTCGATGCACCGGGTGCGGACGAGCATGTTCACGAGGTTCTCGTAGTCGGCCCACGAGCTGAAGGTGTCCGGGATGTTCGTGCGGGGGAAGCGGTCGAAGACCTTGCAGCGGTACGACTTCAGGCCGGTGTTCATGCCGACCCAGAAGGGCGAGTTGGTCGAGAGCGCGAGAAGGTGCGGCAGAAAGTACCGGAGCTGGTTCATCAGGTGGATGAGCGTTTCGCGGTCCTCGATGCCGATGTGGATGTGCAGGCCGAAGATCAGGTTCGCGCGCGCCACCATCTGCATGTCCTCGACCACCTGCAGGTAGCGCTGGTCGGGATAGATGTCCTGCACGCGCCAGTCGGCAAAGGGATGCGTGCCGCCGGCGACGAGCCGCAGGCCGTTCTGCTCGGTGAGCGCGATCATGCGCCGACGGAGGTCTCTGAGGTCGTCGCCCGCCTCCTTGATCGTTCGGCAGACGCCGGTGCCGACCTCGACCACCGACTGGTGCATCTCGGCCTTGACCTTTTCTTTGAGCTGACGCTGACCCTCGTCGATGATCTCGGTCTGGATGTGGGACCTGAGGTCGTAGGTCGTCGGGTCGACCGTCTGGTATTCCTCTTCGATGCCGATCGTGAGCGACGGGCGGGTCATCGGAGGAACGCGTCCCACTGGTACGTCGGCGCGGCCGGGGGCGCGAGCGCCAGCCGCACCGAGAGGTCCGTCATCGCCGACACGATCCACTCGAAGTTGTCGGGTCCGACCGACGCCAGCTCGGCGTCCGGCGCCGGGTTCATGAAGTCGATCGCGTACGGCACGCCGTCCTCGACGGCAAACTCCACGGTGTTGAGGTCGTAGCCGAGCGCCTGACAGACGGCCACCGCGTCGCGTTCGACCCGCGTCAGGAGCGCGGGATCGTAGTCGGGCGGGTTCTGAATGTAGCGCTCGTGATGGGGGAGCCTGGGGTCGTAGGGCATGATGCGGACCCGCTCTCGTCCCACGACGTAGCACCGGAAGTACTCGCGGAAGTCCACGCCACGCTGCAGCGTCATGCAGAGGTCCGCCGACTTGTCGTAGGCGGCGAAGAACTCCTCGGGCGAGTCCACCTTGTAGACGTCCTTCCACCCGCCGCCGTCGATGCGCTTGAGAAACGCCGGAAACCCGACGTAGTCGAAGACCGCGTTCCAGTCGATGGGGTACTGCAGGTTGCGCATCGACCGATCCGTCGTGCCCTCGGGGTGCCGCTTGTGCGGCAGCACGACGGTGGGCGGAATGGCCACGCCGAGCCGTGACGCGAGCGCGTAGTTGAAGAACTTGTCGTCGGCGCTCCACCAGAAGGGGTTGTTCACCACCGTCGTGCCCGACAGCACGGCGAGCTTCAGGTAGGCGCGATAGAACGGAATGTCGTGTGAAATACGATCGACGATGACCCGGTAGCGGGAGGGCTCGTCCATGCGAACGGCGCCGACCGACACGGCTTCAGCCGACACGTTGGGCAGCCCGAGGCCGTTGATGCGCTCGACGAGCGCGGGTGGAAAACTCTCTTCCATGCCGAACAGAACGCCAATACGGTGCATGTCGAACGGATCTCCCGGTTCTCCTACGGAATGTAGGCGTCGGCCATCTTACGCCACTCGGGCCAGTCGTGATTCGATCCGTGGCCCCAGACGTGCAGCGTGTGCGGCACGCCCTTGTCGCCGAGCAGCGCGGCCGCCTGTTCGGTGTCTTTGCGGCACATGTCGTGCTCGCCGGTCACGAGCAGCCACTTGTTCGCCCGGTACCGGTCGAGGAACCAGGGATCGGCCAGATTGGGCAGAAAATGCGGAGGCGTGAGCAGGTAGGCGTCCTGGTCGTAGTAGCCGTCGAGGAAGCGGCCGATGTCGAACGCCCCGCCCATGGTGATGCACGATGTGAAGATGTCGGGGTGCCGGAGCGCCATCACGAACGCGTGGTAGGCGCCGAAACTGCAGCCGGTTACGCCCATGACGTCGCTCCCGCTGAGCTGTCGCACGAACGGCACCACGTCCGACAGCAGGCTGCGCTCCCAGGCCAGGTAACGGTCGAGCCGCGCGCGCGGGTGCCGATCGCGTCCGTAGAACGACTCACTGTCCACGGTGGACACGCAGACCAGGCGCAGCGAGCCGCCGTCGAGCTTGCCGGCGAGCGCGCCGACCATGCCCCGGTCCTCGTACTCGAAGAAGCTGCCCATCGACGTGGGGAACACGAGGAACGGGAACCCGCCGTGGCCGAAGACCAGCAGTTCCATGTCGCGGTCCAGATCGCGGCTGAACCACCGGTGATACGCTCGATGCATGTCGGCCACTAGTATGCGACAGTACGCCGGCCGGACGGTGTGGGTGCACCTGCCGCCCGGCTACGACCCCGACCGGCTCACGCCCTATCCGCTCCTCGTGCTGCACGACGGCCAGAACCTGTCGGTGTCGCGGCCGGAAGCCTGGGGCGGGTCCTGGCGGGCCGACGAGGCCGTCGACCGGCTGACCAACGCCGGCCTCATCGCTCCGGTCGTCCTGGCCGGTATCGACCACGCCGGCGACAATCGCATCAAGGAGTTCGGGCCGCCGCCGACGTCGTTGTCGCGCGGCCGGCCCGCTCGCGAGTACGCGCGGCTCGTCCACGACGAGATCATCCCGGGGCTGGCAAGGGACCTGTACGTCAGAACCGACCCGGACGGCCTCGGCATGGGCGGGTCCTCGATGGGCGCGCTCGTGACGCTGTGGATGGCCGCGCTCTACCCTGGCAGGTTCGGCCGGCTGCTCCTCATGTCGCCGTCGGTCTGGTGGAAGCGGCGCGTGATCCTCCGCATGCTCGACCGGCATCCGGTCGACGCCGACACGCGCATCTGGATTCATGCCGGCCTGCGCGAAGGCGAGCGCGTGGCGCGTGACGCGCGCGCGCTCTGCGACAGGTTGCGGGAGCGCGGATGCCACGACCTCCGCTACGTCGAGGACGAGGACGGGGAGCACACCGAAGAGAGCTGGGCCCGCTGGCTGCCCGAGGCGCTCGAGTGGCTGTACGCCGACGGCGCAACCTGGGCGCGCTGACGACCGGTGCTCGACATGTTCCGGCTTCTCGCGCCGATTCCGCTGCTCGTGGCGGCGGCGCTCATCGGCACTCGCCGGCGGATCGTCCGTCGCTTTGAGCAGGCCGGTGCCTTCACGGAAGCCGCGGCGGTTACGGGCGGACATCCGCGCGGTCTCAATCGATGGTGGATGAACAGGCTCACGAAGATGGCCGTGCTGCGAGAGGCGTCAGCGGGACGGTTCTGGCTCGATCGTGAGGCTTTCCAAGCCTACCGCGCGGCCAGGCGTCGACGTGCACTCACAACAGCGGCCGTGCTGCTCGCCCTCGTCGCAGTGTTCTGCGGAGTTGCCTCCTTCGAGCCGCGATAAGCGAGGTTGCCGCCTCAGGCGCGTGCCGGTCCGATGTCGACGACGATGTTGCGCCACTTGCCCTGACGGAACCGCAGCACGCTCAACGTGGCGCGCGTGGCGTGGCCGAGCACGATCGCAAGCCAGATGTCGGCCGGCAGCAGCCCGCGCGTCATCGAGAAATACGTGCACAGGCCTATCGGCACGACCACCTGGGAGACGATCGAGATGTAGAGCGGGCTGCGCGTGTCGCCGGTGCCCTGGAGGCCGCCCGTGTAGGTGAGCGCCACGGTGACGAAGAGACCGGACACGGCCAGGTAGGCGAGCAGTTGCCGGCCGAGCTCGAAGCCGATGCCCTCGTCGAGCGCGAACACCGCGAGCAGCGGCCGCGGCACGAGCACGAACAACGTGCCGATCACCGCGGCCAGGCCCAGGCCGATGCGCGCGGCCACGAAGGCCGCCTCGGCGCTTCGATCGGGCTTGCCGGCGCCGAGGTTCTGGCCGGCCACGGCGGCCGTGGCGCCCATCAGGCCGACCGACGTCCACGTGATGAGCGAGAAGAGCTCCGTGTATCCGACCGTGTAGGCGGCCTGTGCCTCGGCGCTGTGCTCGAGCGCCCCGATGAACCGCAGGAGCAGCACGCCCGCGACGTTCATGACGATCCCTTGCACCCCGGTCGGCAGGCCGAAGCGGAAGAGCTCGCGGATGATCGCCCAGTCGGGCTTGAACGACATCTCGTCCGGGAACCTGATGGCGAGCCGGTGCGAGAGCAGCAGCCACATGAACACGGCCGCCGTCACGATGCCCGCAATCGCGGTGCCGAGCGCGGCGCCGGTCGTGCCGAGCGCCGGAATCGGCCCGACGCCGGCGATGAGAATCACGTTCAGCACGATGTTGAGCACCGTCATCAGGATGCCGAGGCGGAGCGGCGTCTGCGCGTCTCCGGCGGCCCGGAGCGCGCCGCTCATCATGAAGAAGATGCAGCATGCCGATGCTGCAGACGAACATGATGCGGATGTACGGCAGCGCCTCGACCTGCACCTCGGGCGCGGCGTTGACGAGCGTGAGGAACCACGGCGCCAGAAAGTAGCCAAGCGGCGCCATGATCGCCACGGCCATGAAGACCGCGGTGAGAAACGCCTGGTACACCGTGCGGTTCACTTTGTCGGTGTCGCCCGCGCCGACAAACCTCGCCACGAGCACGCCCATTCCCGTGAAGACCGAGACGACGAACACGATCACGAGAATGAAGAGCTGCATGCTGACGCCGATGGCCGCGTTGCCCGTGTGACCGACGTAGTGGCCGACCATGGCCTGATCGACGATGCCCTGCATGCCGCCGACGATGTTCTGGAGCATCGTCGGCCAGGCGAGCACCCACACCGCTTTCGGGAGCGGTCCCTCCACGATGGACCGGTCGAATCGCTTTGGTGCTCTGGAGGGGCTAGGCGCCACGCAGGGGCCTCAAAGTGCCGAAGACAGCCAGGCGTCGAGCGTCGTCTCGCCGCGCATGACGAACTCGTCATCCGGCCGGCTGACGGTGCCGTCGAGGATGCCGACGTAGAGCTCGACGACTTCCTTGGCGTAGGCGGCCGGCACGCCCGCGGCTTCGAGCTGGCCTTGCTGCGCGGCGACGGGAATCGCGAACACGGGGATCGACTTGCCGAGCTTCCGCCCGAGCGACGCGGCCACGTCGCTGGGACTCACGTCGGCGGGCCCGTCAACGCCCACGATCCGCCGCCCGCCTGCGCCGTCGACGAGAAGTGACGCCGCGGCCGAACCGACATCGACCGTCGCGATCTGTTGGTAGGCGAAGTCGGCGGGCAGCAGGCTCGGCAGCACGCCATTGGCATGGACGGCCCCGATGAGGCCCAGCCAGTTCTCGAAGAAGGACGCGGCCCTGAGGAAGGTGAGTGGTCCCTCGACGCCGGCCAGTTCCTGCTCCAGATCGTGCAGGCCGCCAACGACGCCGGTTCCCGTCGCGTGCTGCGCGCCTGTGGACGACAGGACGACGACGCGATCGAGGCGGGTCTTTTCGAGTGCCTGCCGGAACGACCGCGCGGTGACCGCCCCGTCGGCGCGCGTTGCTGGAGGCCGCACGAGGTAGGCGCCCTTCGTGCCCTCGAGCGCCCTGGCCAGCGCATCCGGGTCCTGAACATCGGCGGCCACTACCTCCACGCCGGGACCGGCGACGTCCTTTCCGCGTTCGACGCTCCGCACGATGGCTCGCACCTTCTCGCCGCGAGCGACGAGCGCCTTCACCGTCGCGCGGCCCGTGTGTCCTGCTGCGCCTGTCACTGCATACATGCCTGCCGTCCTTTCGGATGAGTCGACCACGTTACCACGCGCCGGTCTCGCGGGCGCGCCTGATGGCCGAGCGCAGTCCATCGGCATCGTCGGTGCCGATCCTGAAGTGTCTGCCATCGGCCAGATCGAGTTCGACCGCGTCGAGCCCGGAGATGTTCCACATCCAGCCGCGCGGCGTCAGGCGAATACCCCAGCCGTAGTACCACTTGTTCTGCACGATCCGGCAGTCCTCAATCGTCCGGACCGGGATGCGCTTGCGGATGAGGCCCGCACCGAAACGCAGGCGAACGGCCTCGCGGTCCACCTCGACGGCCAGCGAGCCGAAGAGCGCAATGATGACGAGAGTGAAGAGGCCGATCGCGAGGGCCGGGCCCAGGAGCCCCGCGCGGGCCATCGGCAAGAAGATGGCGAGGGCCACGGCGAGCACGGGCCCGGCCGTGGTCCATCCGATCTGGCGGTGAGCGTAGTGCATGTTACGGCGGGCCTACCCTCGTGTCAGCGCGTCGAGCACCGGGTTCAGGATGTTCTCGACGCGCCCGCCGAAGATGTTCCAGGCGTTGACGACGGCCACGACGTTTCTCGCGGGGACGACGAGCAGCAGTTGTCCGCCGAACCCGCGCCCCGCCCAGACGTCCGCGCCGTTCCGGGACGTGATCCACCACTGGTACCCGTAATCCCACGTGCCCGCGACACCCGTCACGTGCCGGGAAGTGGCCTCGCGCACCCAGCCCTCGGGGAGCAGCCGCCTGCCGTCCCAGACGCCGTCGTTGAGGTACAGATAGCCGATCTTCGCGAGGTCCTCGGCCGAAAGGTACAACCCGCCTTCGGTGTCTGGATAGCCTTTCGGCGTCCTCTTCCAGTAGAAGTCGCGAATGCCGAGCGGACCGAACAGGTGCTCGCGAGAGTAGTCGTCGATGAAACGTCCGGTTGCCGACCGGACGATCCCCGACATCAGGTGACTGCCGCCGCTGTTGTAGGCCCACCTGGTTCCGGGATCCGCGTCCATGGGCTGCGCGAGCGTGAACGCGATCCAGTCCTCGCTCCGCTCGAGCTGCACGGTCGTGTTCGTGTTGTCGAGCGGCCGGTCGCCCTCGTGCCACTCGATGCCGGACCGCATCGTGAGCAGGTCCGCGAGTGTGGCCCGGTGAAGGCGCGGATCGACCTTCGTGAGATCGCGATCCTCGAAAAAGGACAGCAGCGGACGGTCGAGCCCGCCGATGTCGCCACGGCCTATCGCCATGCCGATGACGGTGGCGGCAATCGACTTCGTCACCGACTGCAGGGTGTGCACCTCTCTGCCGCGGTAGAACGGGTGCCGGTCGGCATCGTAGTAGTTGAAGTCGCCGGTCATGCCGGCCGACGGGTCGGCGCAGCCCTCGCCGCACCCAAGGGGCCCGGAGAGGCCGCGGCTGACTGCGCGGTAGTCGTGCGTGTAACGCAGGTCGACGACGGCCCGGCCGTTGCGTGTGACGAACAGGCGATCCACATAGCCGTACCGGCCGTCCCGAATCTCGCGGTCGAGCGTCTCGAACGGCGCGTTCGCAAGGCCCTGCGACTCCGGCGTCGCCCGAGTCCAGCCGCCGGTCGGCCAGGGAGTCTGCACCGCGCCGAGGGGCAGGACGAGCGCCAGCGCGACTAGTGCTTGCGCCAGGGCGCGAGCCGAACGGCCAAGGTATCCAATACGTCTCACTTCCGCCTCACCACCGTCACCGTCAGCTTCGACGGATACTGCCGCGAGTGGTGCACGACGTTGTGGGCCACGACGCCGGCAGCCTCATCGTAGTTGTTCCCGCCCGTATTCAGATTGCGGTCGAACCGCGGGAAGTTGCTGCTCGAGATTTCGATCCGCAGGCGGTGACCCGGCTGGAAGAAGTTACTCGTCGTGAGCGGCTGCAGCGTGACTTCGTAGACCTTGCCGTTCTCCATCCACACGGGCGGCCGGTCGTACCCCTCACGGTAGCGCATGCGCTGGATGGACTCGTCGAGGTTGTAGGCCCGGCCGTCGGGGTAGACGTCGAGCACCTTCACCGTGAAGTCGGTGTCGCGCGCGTCGGACGAGACGAAGAGCGTCGGCACGATGGGACCGGTGAGCTCCAGTCCGTCGGGGAACGGGCGCCGACGTGTAGACGAGGACGTCCTCGCGAAGCTCCGTTTCGCGCTGGTCGAACGCACCGGCCTGGATGGCGTTGCCGGTGCAGCAGACGTTGCCGCCGAGCGACATGACCGGCTTCATTGGATCGTAGGTGAAGCGGTCGGGCGCGTCGGCCTGCGGGGGCGCGTCGCCGAGCGTGCCGTCGCCGCGCCCGGTGTTCGCCCGGCCGCCGCTCGAGAGGTAGAACGTCATCTCCTCGGCGCCGGCCGGCGGCCACGTGTCCGACGAGTGCCATTCGTTCGAGCCCATCGTGAAGTAGGTGACCTTGGGCAGCGTGTCGAGCCGGCCGCCAGATTCGCCCTTGAGGAATCGGTCGAAGAAGCCGTACATCATCTCGTTGTAGTCGAGGCGCGCGTCGGCCATGCTCCGCTCGCCGACGACCGTCTCGCTCGAGGCGCGCGTGTAGGCGCAGTGCGCGATCGGCGCGATGACGGCCCACTGCTCGTCGGCGATCGCCGGCTCGGCCGTCTTGCGCACGTGATTGTAGAGCGCGAGGTTCGGGCCAACCGAGACGTCGTACCAGGACATGAACCAGAGGCCGGGCACGTTGATGGTCTTGTCGTCGTGGGCCAGCCCGCCCTTGTACCAGGCCGGATCGTTCGGCGTCCGTTGAATCATGCGGCCGCCGGTCGCGACGGGCATCGCGTCGGCGAAGATGCCGCGCGGCCCGTCGACGTTCTTCATGATGTCCTCGACGGGCAGGTGCCAGAGCGCTTCCGACCAGTCGACCGGCGGCATCCGCGGCGCGAGGTCGAACATCCGGGACGCCGCGATGAGGTCGTCCTGCGACGTGTCAGGCGGGAACATCGGCCGCACCTGGTTCTGCTGGCCGTAGATCCACGTGATGAAGAGCATCTGCACCGCTCCGCCGCGGTACCAGTTGCCCTGTTCGTAGTACGGGCCGACGCGGCCGACGCCCGCGCCGAATCCCTGGACGTTCATCGCGGCGTAGGCCGGGTGTCCTGTCTGCGCCACGGCCAGCTGCCATTCAGCGGTCGACGAGCAGCCCGTCGTGCCCACTTTGCCGTTCGACCACGGCTGGCTCGAGATCCAGCTCAGCGCATCCTCTCCGTCGGTGATCGGCGGGCCGAGGATGTCGTAGTTCCCCTCGGAGAAGAAGTGGCCTCGCTCGTTCATCACGACGTAGGCATACCCGCGCTTGATCGCGTCGATGACGGTCGAGTGATCGCGCGGCACGCCGTTTGCCACGTCCCAGTAGTTGAAGTTGTAGGGCGTGCGCGAAAACACGGTCGGCACCGGGCCGGGCGCGTTCTTCGGGTAGTAGACGTCCGCCGCCATCCGCTTGCCGTCGCGCATCGGCACCATCACCTTGCGTTCGACGACGGCGATCTGCTGCAGCTCGCGCTCGACGGCCCAGCGGCGCTCGGCCTGGTCGGGCGGCATGCCGCCTCGCTGGGCAGTGAGGGAACCGGCGGCCGCGGCGACGACCGCGACGACGATGGCGGGAAAGAGTCGGTGGCTCGAGAGCTTCGGCATGGCTCGCTCCTCCGGACGCGCAGGGCAGGGGTTCAGGGGCGTCCGACGTGCCTGTCGGCCGGATCCTATAGCGGTTTGCAGTTTCCTGCAGCGGCTCTGGGGTGCCGGGCCTGGGGTTGAGTTGTCGGGCCAGCGCCGCCCGCTCCTACCGAAGCTCGGCCCGTCCGCTGACCGTCGCGATGTAGGCCACCAGCGCAGGCTCCGGGCCGCGCGTGACGGGAAGGTCGAGGCCGAGCGCTCTCAACATCCCGCGGGCGCGGTCCGTGTCCGGATGCTCGGCCCGCATCCCGACGAGCGCGGCGCCTTCGGCGGCCGAGGCCGCCGGGTGCGGCGTGTCACCCCAGTCGATGAAGAACGGCACGAGCCCGTCGCCGAGGAAGGCACGCGGACTTGTGAGCGTCCATGCGACCGTGGCACCGGCCGGCGTCTTTCGGCTGCCGGTGCTGACCTCGCCGAGATCGATGCCGCGGGTCGCGGCTTCAGCGGCGAGCGTCGTGAGGGTCGTGCCGCTCGCTGCCCAGGTCACGAGCTTCGGCGCCGTCAGATCGTCGATGCCGAAGATGCGCGGTTCGGCGGGGTCCGGCTGGCCGGGATCTGGCGCGACGATTTCGAGATAGGTCCGCTCGCCGAGCGAGAGGAGGGCATTGCGCGTGCCCCAGCCGGGATGGCTGCCGCCAGGTGTCGCGCGGACACCCAGCAACTTCTCGACATGATCCACGGCGGCATCGAGGTCAGGCGCCGCATAGACGAGATGATCGACGCGCGAGAGATACACAGGCGCCTCCTCGATGGCCGCGACGGGAGCCGGCGGCGCCGGCGCACCGCTGCACGCAGCCACGAAACCTGCCGCGATTGCCGCTGTCAGGCCGCAAACGGCGCGTGACGGCAGGCGGTTCCGCTGGCGCTTCACCTGCCGCCGCCCGATCCACCGGGCGGCTCGACCTTCCACCACCACTGCTCGGGCAACGGACGCTGGCGGGGCCACACCTCATTGAGCGTTGCCGCCTCGTAGAGACGTCCATTCTTCATCACGAAGCCAATCGACGTCGTGTTCTTCAGGTCGTCGAGCGGGTTCGCGTCGAGCACGATGAGATCGGCGAGCTTGCCGACTTCGAGCGAGCCGATGTCCTCCGCGAGCCCGATGGCGTCGGCGCTGTGGAGCGTCGCCATCCGCAGCGCGTCGTGCGCCTTCATGCCGCCCGATGCCATCATCCACAACTCCCAGTGCGTGCCGATACCCTGGACCTCGCCGTGCGAGCCGAGACCGACACGCCCGCCCGCCTCGACCCACTTGGTGAGCTGCTCGGCGTGCAGCGGAAACACGTACTGATCCGTGCGGAAGTAGTTCGTGCTCTTCCACTTGTCGAGCTCTTCGTGAGGCGTGAAGGTGCGGAGGCGCTGTTCGGCATCGACGTTGGTGTGGGTCAGGTAGTACTGCCGCCCCGACGGGCCGCCGTAGCTGACGATGAGCGTCGGCGTGTAGGTGAGGCCGCTGAAGCGGCCGAGCTCGACGACGTCGCCGTAGAACGGACTGATCGGCAGGGAGTGCTCGAGGCCGGCGTAGCCGTCCTGCATGAGCGTCAGGTTCATCGTGAAGTTCGAGCCGCCCTCGGTTGTCGGCGTCAGGCCCAGCTCGTGCGCGGCCATGATGACCCACTGCCGCACCTTGCGGTCGCCGGCCATGTACTGCTTGATGGTCTGGGTGTTGTAGTGATCCGAGTAGCGCCGCAGCACGTCGCGCGCATCGTCGAGGCTCCGGATGTTGTCGGCGGCGAAGACACCCGGGCCCGTCGAGTAGATCCGCGGCCCGATGAGGCGTCCGATCTCCATCAGGTCCGAGTAGGTCAGCACGTCTTCCGACGAGGTCTGCGGGTCGCGCTGTGTGGTGACGCCGTAGGCGAGCTGCGCCAGGAACTGCGACACCTGCTCGCGGTGCACGCCCCAGGCCACCCAGGTGTGCGCGTGGATGTCGACCAGGCCGGGCATGATCGTCTTGCCGCGCATGTCGCGGACCTCGGCGCCGGCCGGGATGGCGACGCGGCCCGAGGGTCCGATCGCCGTGATCCGGTTGTCCGTTATCACGATGTCGCCCGACGGGATGACCTCGTCGCCGTTCATCGTGATGAGACGCGCGCGTCGTAGCACGACGACGCCGGTAGGCTTGTCCTTGTCGACCGTGATCTCGACGTCGACCCGGTGCGCTTCGTACTCGATGGCCGGCTTGCGCGCGCCTTCGGCCGCCTGATCGCCCGGGGCGGCGCCTCGTCCGGTCGCCGCGGGTGCCGCGGGCGGCGTGGCCGCCTCGCCGGCGCCCCGGCCGGTCTCTGCCGCGGCCGCGGCGGCCGCGCGGTCGGCAATCGACCTCGCCACTGCCAGGTCGTACAGAAAGAAGCTGCGGCCAATCGAGTAGAAGGCTGCGGTGCCGTCTGCCGTCCATCCGACGAAGTCGCCGCCGACCTTCGTCAGCCGCCAGGTCGGCATCGACGAAGACTCTGCCACCGACACGGTTGGCGCCTCACCGCCAACCGGGGGCACCGTGATCATGTAGACGTTGCGGTTGGCCCGGACGAGCGCGCGCTTGCCATCGGGCGAGAGCACCACTTCGTCGGGTGTCGGCGGCCGGCCCTGGCCGCCGGTCGACGGGGCCGTGACCTTGACGACCGTCTTCACGTCGGTGCCGTCGTAGCGCATGGAGAG
This sequence comes from uncultured Acidobacteriota bacterium, assembly GCA_963752045.1. GTDB lineage: Bacteria > Acidobacteriota > Vicinamibacteria > Vicinamibacterales > SCN-69-37 > DATKDF01. The sequence continues at coordinate 879,944 of CAVVWN010000014.1, forward strand.
CAGGCCTTCGGAGCCCGCCCACACGTAGATGCGGTCGGGATCGGGACCGACATGCGGCGCATTCCGTCCTTCCTGGGTCGAGCCGCTGCCCACCCAGGTGATCCGCGTGGGCGCGCCGCCACCGGCCGGCAGCCACACGTATTCGAGCTCGGCGGCCGCGCTGTGATTGCCGAAGTCCTCGAGCGTCCGCATGCGGTGCATCTTCGATCCACGGACCGCGACGATGCGCGAGCCGTCCCGCGAGTAGCCGATCTTGTCGAAGAACGCGGACACGGGCGTGAGCCGCTCCGGCCGTCCGGTGCCGTCGGTCCGCACGCGATAGATGTTGCCGCCCTCGACGTCGTCCCACGTGACGTAGGCGACGAACAGTCCGTCGGGCGACCACGTGGGCGCGTGCTCCACGGTGTCGCCGGTCGTCAGCCGGCGCGCGTCCCGGATGCTGGGATAGGCGGCCGGCGGCGCGGCAGGCTTTTCGCCGCCCCGGCCCGGGGGCAGGTCTCCAATCCACAGCCGGTCGAGCGCCGTGAAGACGATGCGACGGCCATCCGGGGAGACCCGGGCGCCGCGAATCTGCGACACCGTCAGGGTGGTGTCGTTGATGGGATAGTCGAACTTCACGAGCGGCCCGAGGTCCTGCTCGACCTTTGCGGTGAACGGGATCTCGACGGCGTCACCCGACGGCACGGCCACGCGCCAGATCTTGCCGCCGTAGCTCGTGATGAGGGCGCTCGAGTCGGGCGTGAAGGCCGAGCCGGGGTACACGTCGCGGTCGCGGCTGCCGCCGCCCTGGCTGTCGTCGCGCTGGACGTCCATCACGAGCCAGCGGTCCTCGCCGGTGGAGAGGTCGAGGAGCTTGAGCGCCTCGCGTGCGTCGTGCCGCGTGGCGTAGACGAGCCACCGGCCATCGGGGCTCGGCACCGGCCGGAAGGCTCCCTCGCGCTCGTGCGTGCGCACCTGCAGCCGCCCGCTTTCGCGGTCGAGCTGACCGATCTGAAAGGGGCCGACTTCGCGTGCCGAGCTGCGCGGAGTGTGGTCGGGGCCGAAGTCCTCTTCCCAGGGCTCGCGGAGCGCGGCGGCGAGGCCCGCGCTGACCGTGCCCCGCACGTTGACCCAGAGATGGCGCGCGTCGTCCGCGAAGGCTGGTCCGAGTATCGAGGGCGCGCCGCCCCCGGCGGCCGGTGCGCCTTCACCGCGGGCGCCGCCGCTGCCCTGGCCCGTCATCTGCACGCCGGAGCCGCCGTCGCGGTGGTAGAGCCAGAGCTGCGAGCCCTTGGCGGCGATGATGTACTCGCCGTCGGGCGTCCAGATGGGCGACATGTAGCTCTCGCGCTCGGTCGAGGTCAGCGCCTTCGGGTTCGACCCGTCGGCATCGGCAATCCAGACGTTCTCGGAGCCGTCCCTGTCGCTCACGAAGACGAGCTTCGCGCCGTCGGGCGAATAGCGCGGTTGCATGTCGTAGGCCTGGCCGCTCGTGATGCGCGTGGCCTCGCCGCCGGTGATGGGCAGCGTGTAGAGATCGCCGAGGAGCTCGAAGACGATCGTGCGCCCGTCCGGGCTGAGATCCACTGACATCCACGATCCCTCGCTCGTCGTGAACGACATCGTCCTGGTCGTGACGAGCGGCAGCGTCTTGTTCTTTCTGGCGTCAGCCGCCGCCTTGTCGTTGTCGGCCTTGTTCTGTGCGAGGAGCGCGGGCGCGGCGAGGATCAGCAAGAGCAGCCAGAGGGCGGCGCGTGGCAACCGGGGCATGTGAACGTCTCCTGTACGCGGTTGAAGGCGACATCATCACACTGCCCGAACCCCCAGCGCAACCCGGCTGGGAGCTTCACTCGCTAATTCGCTAATTCGCTAATTCACTAATTCGCCAATTCGCTAATTTGTCAGCGCGTCAGCCCGTACACGATGTAGTTGATGCCGAACTTGAAGGCTTCGTTCGTCGGGGCGAAGGCATAGGTGCCGGTCAGCGACCATTCCATGTAGTCGCCGATGTCCATGTTGTAGTTGATGATGACGCTCAGGCGCTTCGACGGGTCGTTGCCCTCGTGGATGCCGTAGAACTCGCCCATCAAGCCCTGCTCGCCGAGCCGGCCGGGATAGGGCACGTCGAGCGACTGGATCTGGAAGAACGTGCTGAAGATCGGATGCGTGACGTCGAGCCGGACGATGTTGGCGTCGGGGAGCACACGGCGCATGGCGTTCTCGAATACCCACCATTCGTTCTCGAAGTGAAAGTCGTCGACAATCAGGAAGCCGCCCTTCGCCAGGAACTCCTGAAGCCCCCGCACTTCCTCTTCGCTCGGGTACCAGTAACCGGGCTCGGTCAGATACGCGAGGGGAAACCGCAGCAGGTCCGGGTCGTCCAGGGTGTGGACGTTGCTCGCATCGGTACGGGCGTTGATGGACGTGAGCTCGCGGAGCATCACCGAGAGGTTCTGCTCCATGGTCGGATAGTCGGCCCGCCAACTGCGGCCGGAGGTGTACCGGATGCGTTCGAGGACGAAGCGCCCGTCGTAGTCGGCGTTCGGGTACTGGTCGAACCCGAAGTAGCGGTCGAACCGGTTGCGGCCGCCGCGCTGGGCCAGGGGGCCGACCGACAGCGCGAGAACCAAGGCGGCAGCGATCCAGACCGTCCGTCGCCGAGAGCGGGGCATGCCTTCAGCGTCTCATAGACCTGCCGGCGGGGCAAAAGTAACGCGCCCGGCGGCACCGCGTCTGGCGCGCCGGGCGCGTGGGTGACCGGGCCAAGCCCGATCCTATCCCTTGTGCTTGCTGCGGTACTCGTCGCTGTGCCGCAGCTCGCGGGCCATGTCCTCTTCGTTCCAGTGTTCGCGCAGCACGCGGTCGACGTATCCGCGGCTGGCCGCGTCAGGTTCGCGGCCGAGCACGCTCTCGTAGGCTCGGCGGACGATCTGCTCGGCCTTGTCGCGGGTCATGGTGTTCTGCTCGCGATACTCCGGGCTTCGCTGGAGGGCTTCCCGCACGTCGTGCTCGTCCCAGCCGTCATTGAGAATGCGGTTGCGGTAGGTGACGGCGCCCGTCCTGTCCGGCTCGCGCTTGAGAATGTCCTGATAGGCGCGTCGAACGATCTTGTCCGCCGATTCGACGGCGCGCTGGCCGTGTTCCGGGCTCTTACGCAGCGCTTCGCGGACCTGGCTCTCTGTCCAGCCGTCGTCGATCATCCGGCTCCGATATGTGCGCAGGCCTTCGGCATCGGGGGGGCGATGCAGAATGTCGTCGTATGCGCGCCGGATGATCCGTTCGACATCTGCCGACGACTGAGATGAGTGCCGGGCGTGGTCCCCCCGGCCGCGGAGATCGTCTCGCACGTCCGCCTCAGACCAGTGGTCCTCCTGCATGAAGGTGCGGTATTTTCGCAACTCCCGGTCGGTGGGCTCGCGTCGCAGCACGTCGTTGAACGCCCGCTTGATGGCCAGGTCGTCCTGTTCGGCCGAAAGCGAACTGGCGAGATTGGTGAGCAGTCTGGCCAGTTCCTTGTTGTCCTGCCGCGCGGCGGCCGGGACTGGCGAGACGACCACCAGTGCCACGGCCGATGCCGCCAGGAATGAGAGCGCCTGTTTCCCGATCATCGTCTGTCCTTTCCGAGTGGTCGTGGGCCTCCAATCAGCCCACGCGATGCAGTCCGTGGATGACCTTGTCGGCACCCTCGTCCGAATAGTGCACGACCCACGTCGTGCCCTCATGGAGCGCGCCTTCGATTTCCTTCGCCGCGCCGTCCACCGTCTGGACGGTGGCCTTGCGCGACCGGTCGACGGCGCCGACAGCAGTGAGCACGCCTTCGCGCGCGAGTCGAAACGTCCCGGTCACTCCGTCAGCCGTCCGAGTGATGACCGTGTGGCTGACCTGATCCACCTTGACGATGGTCACGTCGATGGCCTTGAGGACCCGTTCGCCCGTGACCTTCATGGCGGCCGTCGTCTTGCCGGCTCCGTCGTCGATGACGTGGACGACCGCGTGCGAGCCCGCACGGGCGCCTTCGGCACCTGCGCGGAGTGCGGCCTCAACGCCCTGCTCGGTCTTGCCCGTGGCGCGCACGACCGCCTCCGTCGACACGTCGATGGCGTGCGTCACGCCGTCCGCGGTCTTGATGATCACCTTCCGCGCGGCTTCGTCGATCCGCAGAATGACACCGGACACGGTCTGCTGCGTGGCCTGTGCCTGCACGCTGCCGGCACACCACAGGACGAAAGAAAGGACCAGGGATACAGTCATGTCTACGTTTCTCGATGGACGGGCGAATGGCCAGGGAGGAACAGGATAGCGCGGCAACGACCATGCGCGGCAACGACAATGCTGCGGACAGCAGATGGTGTTCGTATCGCGAAAATAGCGACGAGCCCCGTGTCTTCTGGTGAAAACTGCCGCCCCGGAGGATGTGAGAAGCCCTCTGGCGTCTACCTGCGTGCGAACAGCATCACGTCCGCGCCGACGTCCGTCCGGTAGGTCAGCGCCAGCTGGCCGAGCATGAACCCGAACTTGGTGACCGTGCCGAGCTGGGCAAGGTACCGGTCCTCGACCTGCATTTCCGCGTCGGGGCACATCATCCGTGTGCTCATCGCCGGGCCGACTGACAGGTCGCCGGGCGCATCGCCGGCGGTGACCGACGCGCCATACGTGTTGCATCCCGACGAGCCGATGAGGCGGCCATCGGACAGCTGCAGCGTCACTTCAGGCGCTGTTGGTGCGGTCTCGTCGTACGCCCACGACTGGAGCACCCAGACGCCCTGACCGAGCGCCTCGACGGAGAGTCGGGAGGTCTCGGCGCTCGCTGGCTGTTCGGTGAGCGCGGAGCCCTCGAGTTTCCACATCCGTGTCTTCAGCTCGCCCGGGCAGCACATGGCGTCGTCCGGGCCGGCCTCGAGGACGTCGGCGACGATGGTGCCGTTTTCGACGCGGAGGTCACGCAGTTGGACCCGATCGCCGAGCGGCGCGGTGGCGATGTTCGTGACCGCGCCGTTCCGTCGGCCGACGACGGCCAGGTAGTTGAAGGTGCCTGACCCGCCCGTGCTCACGGAGAGGACCACGACCGCCTCGTTCGGCGGCGCGCCATCGACATCGCCGAATACGTGAAAATCACGCGGGAGTGACACCGCGAGACGGCTGGGCTCGTCCTCCCACCTGCCGTCGGCCAGCGCGACCGGACGACCGGCTCCTTCGAGGCCGCTGTAGGTTGCGCCGCGGAGCTCCTCGAGGGTCGGGGCTTCACCCACCGGTTCGGAGCCTGTGTCCTGGGCTGGCGTGCCGCACGCGGTTGTGAGCAAGAACGCCAGAGCGAGGGCGGATGGCTTCACGGCGTCGAGCCTGCCCCGGCGGCTTCCGGCAGCGGCAAGTCGCTGTTGAAGCTCACGGCGACCACCTGCCACACGCCGTTGGTGCGCTTCACGACGCCCAGTTGCTTGCCGCGATCGGTCGGCATGCCCTCGAGTGTCATCACATAGTCGCTCACGCCCCACGCGACGTTGCCGTCGCCCCGGACGCGGACGTTCGTGAACTCGACGGCCTCGATTGGCGGCAGCGCCTCGGCCCAGCCCAGCGCGGCCGTTCTTCCGTTGTAGGCCGGCAGGTTCGGCGCCTGGAACACCGCGTCGTCCGAGAAGCGCGACGCCCAGTTGGCGAAGTCGCCGGCGCGGAAGTCCTCGACGGTCTGCTGGAACATCCCGGCCACGTGTTCCTCATCGGCCGCCGTGAACTCCGGCGCCGCCGGCGGCGGCGCCGCACACCCGATCGCAAAGACCAGCCCGAGGACCACACCTGGTACCAAGCCACGAATCGTCATAGTCACCTCCTTACCCTGTCGCACCCCGTCGCACCTTGCCGCACCTTGTCGCACCCGTCGCACCCTGTCGCACCCGTCGCACCCGTCGCACCGTGTCGCACCCGATCATTGCCTTTCCCGTTTCTGTTTCTCGACCATGGCAGCGACGTCAGCCAGCAGCTGCTTCGAGTCGTACACGATGCCGTCCTTGATCGTGTACTTGACGCCACCCACGCGCCCGGCGACGCCGCTCTGGTCGTCGAGCCGCACGGCGCCCGTGCCGTACAGCACCTTGAAGTTCTGGAGCGGGTTCTGGTCGATGAGGACCATGTCGGCCAGAAGGCCCGGCTTGATGACGCCGAACTCGATGGGCAGGTTCTTCGGCTCGTGGAGCGTCAGGGCGCCGTTCATGGTTGCGGCCTGGATCACTTCGAGCGGATGGAAGCCGGCCTCCTGCAGCATTTCGAGCTCGAGGATGTAGCCGAAGCCGTACGTCTGGTAGATGAAGCCGGAGTCCGACCCGGTCGTCACGCGGCCGCCCATCTTCTTGTAGTCGTTCATGAGCTGGAACCACACCTGATAGAAGTTGCGCCAGGCGATCTCGTCTTCGGTGGTCCAGTCGTACCAGTACGCGCCATGGCTCTCGCGGCTGGGCGCGTAGAAGTCCATGAGCGACGGCAGGGTGTACCGTTCGTGCCAGTCCGCGTTGCGGGCGCGCATGACGTCACGGCCCGCTGAGTAGATCGTCATCGTCGGGTCGAACGTCGTGCCGAGCTTCCTGTGCTCGGCGAGGTACGCCTTCCATTCCGGGCTGCCTTGCGGGTAGATCTTGTCCCACAGCCGCGCGACCTGGCCGAAACGCCGCTGTTCGTCGTTGTAATTCATGTCCACGGGCCAGGGTTGGACCACGTAGTCCTTGAGCAGCGACTCGAAGTGCCCGTAGAAATGTGTCACCGTCCCGAGCCCCAGGCGGGCGGCGTCGATCGCGTTCATCTGCGCGACACCGTTCTGAGCCAGATGGGCGGTCGAGCCGAGCCCGAGCTTCTTTGCCTCGTCGAGGAGCGCGGCCATCACCAGCGGCTCGTGCGATCCGAGCTTCAGGCCGTCGATCTCGTTGGCGTGCTGGCGGACCCACGCGCGCGCGGCCTCGGGCGAGCTCGTGTCGCCGGGGCGCTGGTAGTTGAAGATACGCGGCGCGACGATCTCGTTCTTCGCGCTGCGGGCCTGCTCGCTGACGGTGAACGCCTGAGGAGCAAGCGAGACGCCGCGCACGGTGGTCACGCCGTGCGCGAGCCAGAGCTTGTAGGCGTACTCGGCTTCGGCGTTCTTTGGCGGTCCGCCGGCGTGCACGTGCAGGTCGACGAACCCGGGCAGCAGGAACATGCCCGTGCCGTCGATCACGTGGTCCGCGTTCGGCGGAGCGCCACCCTGGCGCCGCGGCACGCCGGGCGTCCCGGCACCCTGCACGCGTGCGATGCGGTTGTTCTCGACCCAGACGTTCATCGGGCCGAAGGGCGGGCCGCCCGTGCCATCGATGACCATGACGTTGGTGATGACCATCGACGCAAACGGGCCGAGGCCTTCGCCCTGGCGGCGCGCCGACGCCGGAATGATGCCGCCGGGCTGGCCGCCCTGGCGGCCGCGGCCCTGCGCCTGAAGTTCCGCCGGTGCCGCGGCTCGAGCCTCGATTGCCGGCAGCCCCTGCACTCCACCACCGAGCAGCGCGCCGGCGACCGCGCTCGCCGCGGCCAGCATCGAAAGTCGTCGTCCTGTCATCTTGGCCTCCACGGGGCCGAATTATAGGCGCGTTTGCGCCAACTGACCCGGAATTGGATACGATGACGTGATTCCCGCGGGGCTGTCGCCACCACCTGGATGCAGGTGTCCGACGAGCCGCGCGGAGCGCGGAAAACAGGAGGTTCACATGCAGTTGAAACTGGGTGATGTCGCGCCGGACTTCGAGGCGGAGACCACCGAAGGACGCATCCGTTTTCACGAATGGCTCGGAGACTCGTGGGGCGTGCTGTTCTCGCACCCGAAGGACTTCACGCCGGTCTGCACGACCGAGCTCGGCTACATGGCACGCATCAAGCCGGAGTTCGACAAGCGCAACGTCAAGGTGATCGGGCTCAGCGTGGATCCGGTGGCCAACCACGGCAAGTGGGCGCAGGACATCAAGGAGACGCAGGGCTTCGCGCCGAACTACCCGATGATCGGCGACACGGACCTCGCCGTCTCGAAGCTCTACGGGATGCTGCCGAACGAGGCGGGCGATTCGTGCGACGGCCGCACCGCCGTCGACAACCAGACCGTTCGTAACGTGTTCGTGATCGGGCCGGACAAGAAGGTCAAGCTCATCATCGTGTATCCAATGTCGACCGGCAGGAACTTCGACGAGGTGCTGCGCGTCATCGACTCGATGCAGCTCACGGCGAAGCACCGGGTCGCGACGCCCGTGAACTGGCAGCCGGGCAGCGACGTCATCATCCTGCCCGCCGTCTCCGATGACGAGGCCAGGGCGAAGTACCCGGCCGGCTGGAAGAGTCCGAAGCCCTACCTGCGGATCGTGCCGCAACCCAAGTAATGCCGCGGTGCCAGGGCTTGAACTTGAGCCCTGACTCCGCATCCCTAGAGGGACGGGTCTCGCTTGCGCGAGCAAGACCCGTCCCTCTCCTGTGCACCGGGTCTCGCTTGCGCGAGCAAGACCCGTCCCTCTCCAGTGCGCTCCGCCACGCTATGATGACCTTCGAGTACGGACAGCGGAGGGCATCGATGGCGAAGGCAGCGCAGAGCTACAGCAATCACGGCAAGGTCATTCCGGGTTACCACGGTTTCGTGTTCTTCACGTTTGCAGCGAATCTGTTCTGGGCCCTCTGGCGGTTCTACCAGGCGCCAGCCTTCGAGAGCGGGCTCACGCTCGTCATGGCCGTCGCGCTCATCGTGTTCTTCTTCTATGCGCGCGTGTTCGCGCTCACGGTCCAGGACCGCGTGATCCGGCTCGAGATGCGCCTCCGGCTCAAGGACGTGCTGCCGGCAGACATGCACCAGCACATTCCCGCGTTGACTGTCGATCAACTCGTCGCGTTGCGGTTTGCGTCCGATGTGGAGCTGCCGGCGCTCGTGGAGCAGGTGGTCAAGAATCGAATCGCCGACCGCAAGGCCATCAAGAAGATGGTCAAGGACTGGCAGGCCGACGACCTGCGGGCGTGACGCTCCTTCTGCTCCTCGCTCTGCTGCCATGGACGGCTGGCGCGCAAGAGCCTGTGCCGTCGCTCGGCGCGGCCGCGCTCCCCGACGGGATGGCGATCGACGGCCGGCTCGACGAGCCGGCCTGGATGGCAGCCGCGATCATCACCGGCTTCGTCCAGACCGATCCGTCCGAGGGCGCGCCGGCGTCGTTCGACACGGTCGTCCGGGTCCTCGCCGGCCCCAAGGCGCTCGTCATCGGCATCGTCTGCGACGATGGAGAGCCGGATCGGATCGTCAGCTTCAGCGTGCGGCGGGACGCGTCGCTCAACAACGAGGACCACGTGCGCGTCGTGCTCGGACCGTTTCTCGACGAGCGATCCGGCTACGTGTTTGCCGTCAACCCGAGCGGCGCCCGCTACGACGGCATCATCGAGCCCGGCGGCGAGAGGGACTCGTCGGACTGGGACGGCATCTGGGAAGCGGCGACGGCGCGGAGCTCGTCGGGGTGGAGCGTCGAGATCCGGATTCCGATCGAGACGCTCAGTTTCAAGCCCGGTCTCTCCGAGTGGCACTTCAACGTGCAGCGCCGACTCCAACGCAGGCAGGAGACGAGTCGTTGGGCGTTTCCGGCGCGGCAATACGAGGTGACGCAGATGAGCCGGGCCGGCGTGCTCACGGGGCTGCCGGAGTTCGACCTTGGCCTCGGCCTGAGCATCCGCCCGGCCGTCACGTTCGGCGGCGGCATTCCCGCACCGGAGGCGTCGGTCGAGGGCGAGTTCCAGCCGAGCCTCGACGTGACACAGCGTCTCGGCTCGAACGTGCTCTCGTCGTTCACCGTCAACACGGACTTCGCCGAGACCGAGGTCGACACGCGTCGCACCAACCTCACGAGGTTCCCGCTGTTCTTTCAGGAGAAACGCAGCTTCTTCGTCGAGGGCTCGGACATCTTCGCGTTCGGGCTTGGCCTCGACGAGGACGTGGTTCCGTTCTTCAGCCGGCGCATCGGCCTGGTGCGCGGTGAGGAGGTGCCGATCATCGCCGGCGGGAAGGTCAACGGCAGGATTGGCAACACGAACCTCGGCGGCCTTGTCGTCGGCACCGCCGCCAAGGACGGCGTGGCGCCAGACGACGAGGTCATGGCCGTCGGCCGCGTGAAGCAGAACATCTGGGAGGAGTCGTGGGTCGGCGCCATCGTCACTACTGGCGATCCGATCGGTCGCGCCGGCAGCTGGCTGGCCGGAGCCGACTTCACGTACGCGACGTCGAGCTTCCGTGGCGACAAGAACCTGCTCGCCGGCGTCTGGGCGCTCGCGACCGGGCACGACGACCTGGGCGGCGACCGGTCGGCCTACGGGTTCAAGATCGACTATCCCAACGACGAGTGGGACATGTACGTCAACTACAAGCGAATCGGAAAGGACTTCGACCCGTCACTCGGCTTCGTGCCGCGACGATCGGTCCAGATTTACAACGTCGCTCTCGACAATCGCACGCGCCTGTCGCGTGGTCCGATTCAGCAGCTCTATCACGAGTTCCGGCCGTCGGTGACGACCGACCTCGGCGGGCAGTGGGAGAGCTATCGGGTCTTCATCGCGCCGGTGAACTGGCGGTTCCGAAGCGGCGACCGTTTCGAGGTCAATGCCAACCCGACCGGCGAGTACCTGGCCGAGCCCGCCGTCATCGGCGGCGTGCCGATCGCGCCGGGCTCGTACCACTGGATGCGGTATCGCCTGGAGGTCAGCACGGCTCAGAAGCGCCGCCTGTACTCCCAGATCACCTGGTGGTTCGGCGGCTTCTACGACGGCGATCTCGACCAGTACGATGTGTCGGTCACGTGGAACCCGACGGCGCTGTTCACGCTCGAGTTCGAAGGCGAACGAAACCTCGGCACGCTCCCCGCGGGGCGGATCGACCAGACGCTTGTCGGCACGCGCCTGCGCATCAACATCTCGCCGGACCTGTCGATATCGAGTTACGTGCAGTACGACACGGTGAGCGACTCACTCGGCACCAACACGCGCCTGCGCTGGACGCTCGTGCCGCAGGCCGACCTCTTCGTGGTCTACAACCACAACGTGCAGTCGGTCCTCGACCGCTGGCAGCTCGACTCGAATCAGTTGCTCGTCAAGTTCCAGTACGCCTGGCGGCAGTAGGGCGGACTGAACTTCAGTCCGCCTTGCTGCGGTCGACCACGTGCTTGAGCAGCGTCAGCATCTCCACCGGAAGCGGGAAGACGATGGTGGAGTTCTTCTCGGACGCGATCTCGGTGAGCGTCTGCAGGTAGCGCAGCGTGATCGCCACCGGCTGCGTGGAGATGACGCCGGCGGCCTGCGCCAGCTTCTCCGACGCTTCGAGCTCGCCTGCCGCGTGGATGATCTTGGCGCGCTTTTCTCGCTCGGCCTCCGCCTGTCGCGCCATCGCGCGCTGCATGTCGGGTGGCAGGTCCACGTGCTTGACCTCCACCGACGAGACCTTGATGCCCCACGTGTCGGTCTGCTCGTCGAGGATGTGCTGCAGTTGCTGGTTGAGGCGCTCGCGCTGCGACAGCAGGTCGTCGAGCTCCACCTGGCCCAGCACGCTCCGCAGCGTCGTCTGCGCAAGCTGAGAGGTGGCGTAGTTGAAGTCTTCCACCTCGACGATGGCGCGGCGCGGATCCATGACCCGGAAGTAGATGACCGCGTTCACCTTCACCGACACGTTGTCGCGCGTGATCACGTCCTGGGGCGGCACGTCGTGCACCACGGTGCGCAGGCTGACGCGCACCATCCGGTCGATGGGCTTGAAGACCAGGATGATGCCGGGTCCCTTGGCCGTGTCGAGGAGCTTGCCCAGCCGGAAGATCACGCCCCGTTCGTACTCGGCCAGAATCTTGATCGAGTTGACGACGTAGAGCACCACGATGAGCAGGACGACGACGGTCGGTTCCATGACGGACTCCTCAGAGCTTCTGCACGGTTAACGTCAGGCCTTCGACGGCGGTCACCCGGACACGCGCGCCTGCCGGGATCGGCTCGGCGGCGGCGGCGCGCCAGATCTCGCCGTGGGTCCGGACCTGGCCAGGCCGATCCGGCCCAATGGCGGCCAGCACGTCGCCAAGGGCGCCGACCATGCCGGCCGCGCCCGTGACCGCGCGCTTTCGCTGCGCGACGAGCGCCAGCCGAACGAGAAACACGCCGATGGCCGTGAAGCCCACGATGACCGGCACGACGAACCGGAGGTCCAGCTGCAGGTCTGGTTCGGGCGCGTCGATGAGAATCATCGACCCGAGCACGAGGCTGATCACGCCGCCGACGGTCAGCATGCCGTAGCTGGTGACCTTGATCTCGAGCCCGAGCAGCAACAGTCCGAGCAGGATGAGCAGCAGGCCCGCGTAATTGACCGGCAGCATCTGCAGCGCGAAGAACGCGAGCAGCAGTGACACGCCGCCGACGATGCCCGGCAGGATGGCGCCTGGCGACCACAGCTCGATCGTCAGGCCGAGGACGCCGAGGCTCAGCAGCATGAATGCGATATTGGGATTGGCGATTGCCGAGAGCACGCGCTGGCGCTGCGTCATCTCGATCGTCGTCAGGCTCGCGCCGGCCGTCGTGAGCGTGACGTTCGTCCCGTCGAACCGCTTCACCGTGCGGCCGTCGAGTTGCTCGAGGAGCGCCGGGACGTCGGCAGCGATGACGTCGACGAGCGGAGGCGTGGCGCCAAAGGCCTCCGTTTCGGTGAATGCGCGGCTCTCGTTGACGGCAAGCGCCGAGAGCTCCACGTTTCGCCCGCGTCCGGCGGCCAGCGTGCGCACCCAGGCGGCCACGTCCTCGGCCGCCTTCTTCGTCATCGTCTCGTCCATTTCCGGCGCGCCTGGCTGGACGGGGTGTGCGGCGCCGATGTGGGTGCCCGGCGCCATGGCGGCCACGTCGGCGGCAATCGTCAGCATGAAGCCGGCCGAGGCGGCCCGAGCGCCCGACGGCCCGACGAAGATCGCCACAGGCGTCTTCGACGCGAGCATGCGGGTCACGATGTCACGGGTCGAATCGACGAGGCCGCCGGGCGTCCGCAGCGTGAACACCACGAGCGCCGCGCCGGCCTCGTCGGCTCGCTCCATCGTCTGGATCATGTACTCGGCCGACACGGGGTGGATGGCCGAGTCGACCTCGGCCAGGAAGATGACCGGTTGCGACTGCGACGGTACGGGTAGCGAGGCCGGGAGGATGGCTGCAGCCGGCCCGAGCGCGAGGAACGCGGCGACGAGGAGCCTCACTCCTCCAACCATACCCCCACAGCCGACGAGCGACAACCGAAAGCCGCGCCGAGCTACCGCGCCATCGATTTCAGCACCCAGCCGTCCGGGTCCAGCACGAGGGGCCCGGATGGTCTCGAGTCGAATCGGAAACGCAGAATGTCTTCGCCAGAGCCTGCCGTTGCGGCCCGACAGATGCGCCCGGGTTCCGCCCCCCAGCAAAGCTGCAACGGGACGCGGAACCGCGGCCACGCGGGCTTCTGCACCTGGCGGATCGTCACGACCATTTCGCCGGCGCCATTCTCGCCGGCAGCCCAGGTTTCCGAAGCGTCGAACACCGGGTAGCCGGGCTGGTAAAACCACTGCGTGAAGAACCACCCAAGGTCGCGGTTCGAAGCGGACTCCATGGCGGAGCGAAAGTCGTCGGTGAGCACAATCGAGCCCGCGTGCGTGCGGTAGTAGGCGCGAATGCCGCGGAAGAACGCCTCGTCACCCAGAAGGCCGCGCAGCATGTGCAGCACCCAGCCGGCCTTCTGGTAGTTGTTCCGGTTCAGGAGCCCGAACAAATCGGTCTCGCCGGAATCGATGATCGACTTGTCGCTGACGTCGGCGTTCAGTACGGTCTGGCGGTCCTCTTCCATGAGCGCGCGAAAAGCGGCCTCGCCATCTGCGGCTTCGAAGAACTGATTGCCGAAGTACGTCGCGAAACCCTCCGACAGCCACAAGTGATGCCAGTCTGCTTCGGTCACCGCGTCGCCGAACCACTGGTGGGCGATCTCGTGTGAGACAGTGCCTTCGATGTTTGCACCGTTGGCGATGCTGTCCTGGTCATAGAAGATCGCCGACGCGTTCTCCATGCCGCCGAAGCGCGTGGCCGACTGCACGTTGGCCAGCTTCTCGAACGGGTAGTCGCCGACCAGGTCGGTGAAGTGATCGACCATCTGCGCGGCCCGCCTGAACGACGGCACGGCACGGTCCGCGTCTTCCGGGAACATCCACGTCGTGACCTCGATACAGCCATCCGGCCGCGGCGAGGCGGGCGCTCGACCGCAGGCGGCGAGCCCAACGGTACGGACGTCGAAGGCGGCCGCGCCGACGACCATGTTGTAGGACGAGATTGGCTCGTCGGCCGCCCAGACCCATGTGCGGCGATCCCCAGGGGGCCCGAGGGCGTCAGCCGGCGTTGCGGTGGGACCGGAGACCAGGCGTCCGTTCGCGACGACGCGCCACGCGGCCGGTGCGTGCACCGTGAAGCGCACGGTCGCCTTGTCAGCGGGATGGTCCACGCTCGGCAGCCAGAAGCGCGTGCGATTCGGCCAGTTGTCCACGAACACCGCACGCCGGCCGTGCACGTTGTCCTTGATGATCAACCCATCGTCTGGTGTGCCGCGATAGGCGATGTGGATTTGAACCTCCGCACCCGGCCGTGCGCGCGGCAGGGCGACGCGGACCACGCCATCCCGGTAATCGTACGGCGTCACCTGGCTGTCCACTGTGAGCGACGTGACCTCGAGTCCAGTGAAATCGAGCGGCAGCGTGGTGCCGGGCACGGTGACGACGACGGCGATGGAGACGCGGCCTTCGACAGTGGTCGTCCGCTCGCCGAGGCCCATTTCGATGTCGTAGTGGCGGACGTCGATGCCGGGTGCGTAAGGCCCCGGGGGCGGTGCGGCACCGGCCTTGATCGGCGCCGGTTCCTGAGCGGCGCCGGCGAACGTGACCGACGCGGCGACGAGGGCGGCGATTGCGCCGGTCCGGAAGATGGGCCTGAGCGGAGTGGGCATGCCGGGCCTGTGGCCTACGGCCACGGAAAGAGCGAGTCTACCTGGGACGAGAATCCGGGGAGCACCCGGGAATCGAACCGCTTCCCGCGACCCGCCAGGATCGGGTCGTGGTACCGACCGCGCTCGATCGTTCGTACCTCGATGCATTCCCGGCCCGGATCCAGAATCCAGTATTCCGGCACGCCGAACCGCTCGAACATGCGCAGCTTTCGCCCACGGTCGTTCGTCGCCGTGCTGGGTGAGATCACCTCGACAGCGACGTCCGGGGGCTCCTCAATCGGCGCATCCAACTCGACAACGCGCCGCCGCGCCGCGGTGAAGACGACGATGTCCGGCTGCAGCACGTTCGTGCTGTTGAACACGATGTCGATGGGTGACACCAGGACGAGGCCGCCGTGGCTCGACACGTACGCCCGGAGCCTGTCCTGAAGCTCGAGCATGGCCAGCTGATGGCGCGGAAGCGGAGCGGGGACCACGGACACCTCGCCGTCGTACAGCTCGTAACGGCGCCCGTCGTCCGGCCAGGTTGCCAGCTCCGCGTACGTGACCTTTGGACGTGAAGTCAGCACGGGGGCCATCGTAGCATCGTCCGATCACCCTAATCTGCGAACACCGTGCCAGTGCGTTGGAGCCTGTTCCCTGAGCTTGAGTCGACCGGGAGGGCGTCGAATAGCAAGAAGCGAACGGCTTCCCCGGCTCCCACGTCGCAGTTCCTGCACTCCTTGACGGCCATGCGTCACCCGATCGCGTCGAGCTTCGGCGGCTTCACCAGGTGGAACCCGGCGGCGTCCTGATACGCCTTGCCCAACGCGATGAGCGCGGCTTCGCCGAACGGCCGCGCGAAAAGCGTGACGTTGGTGGGCTGTCCGTTCGACGCGAAGCCGTTCGGCAGGTTGAGTGCGGGATAGCACGCCAGGTTGGCCATCGTCGAATGGCGCTGCGCGGGGTTGCCGCCACCACCGCCAGGGCCGCCACGGCCGCGGCCACCGCCGGCCCCCCGACCCGCAACTTCACCGCCACGGCCCACGACTTCACCTCGCCCGCGCCCCGCCGCCCCGCCGGCGCCACGTCCACCGCCGCGGCCGCGCCCGGCTCCGCTCGGCGTGCCGCCCGTGTTGTTCGACGCGACGATGTAGGCGTCGAGGCCACGGGTGGCTTCTTCGAGTCGCATCATCATCATCATCCGGACGCGCTGGCTCTGCAGGTACTCGACCGCGGGCGTGAGCCAGGCGCTCGCGCGTCCCACGCCGCGCGAGCCCGTCATGCGGCCGGCCCGGCGCATGTGGTCGAAGAAGGCGGCCGACTCGACGCCGAGCGAGCTGAGGTTCGTCTCGAACTCCGGGACGGCGAGCGGCACGAACGCCGACACGCCCATCGCGCGAAACGCGTCGAGCGTCTTCGCCGCATTCGCTTTCGCGTCGTCGTTTGTGAGGCCATCGAACGATTCCTGGATGATGCCCACGCGGAGCCTGCGGATGTCGAGCCCGGCGTCCCAGTTGAACGGCGCG
This sequence comes from uncultured Acidobacteriota bacterium, assembly GCA_963752045.1. Taxonomy (GTDB): domain Bacteria; phylum Acidobacteriota; class Vicinamibacteria; order Vicinamibacterales; family SCN-69-37; genus DATKDF01. Next base: position 896,426 of record CAVVWN010000014.1, read on the forward strand.
TCGGACACGCTCATGTCGCGGCCGTCCGGCTTCGCGATGGCCGCCATGACGAGCGCGCAGTCCTCGGCGTAACGGCAGATCGGGCCGAGCCGGTCCTGCGTCCAGGAGAGCGCCATGCAGCCGTGCCGGCTGATGCGCCCGAACGTCGGCCGCAGGCCGGCCAGCCCGCATCGGGCCGACGGGCTGAGGATGGACCCGCTCGTTTCGGTGCCGATGGCAAAGCCGACGCAGCCGGCCGCGGTCGCCGACGAGGGCCCTGCCGACGACCCACTCGACCCGACTTCAGGATCCCAGGGGCTCTTCGTCTGCCCGCCGAACCAGTTGTCGCCCGAGGCCAACTCACCGGTGGTGAGCTTGGCAATCAGCACGGCGCCGGCCTCGCGGAGCATTTCGACGACACTTGCGTCGTAGTCGAGCACCTGCGTCTTGAGCGGTTCGGTACCCCACGTCGTCGGATAGCCCTTGACGGCGATGATGTCCTTCGCTCCCCAGGGGATGCCGTGGAGCGGCCCGCGATAGCGGCCGGCGGCGATCTCGCGGTCGGCCTCGGCGGCCTGCGCCAGGCCCACTTCGTCCATGAACGTCACGACGTTGTTGAGCGCGCCGTTGTAGCGGTGCAGGCGGTCGATGTACATCCGCGTCAGCTCGACCGCCGACACGCGCCGCGTGCGAACGAGCTCGGCGAGGTGACGCACCGGCCAGAAGGCGACGTCTTCCAGATTCGACGGGCGCTGCACGCCCGGCGCGCGGCTCATGCGGAACGGTCTGGCGGTCTTGTCGACCTCGATGCCCGGCACGATCGAGCTGAAGTGGAACGGCGGCGAGACGTCGTTGGGAATCTCGAGCTGCCGGATCGCCTCGAAGCGCGCGAGGTTCTGGTTCGCGCCGTTGACCATCGCCTCGGCCTCCTGGTCGGTGGCCTCGATGCCGGCAAGCCGGAGCGCGTCCCGCACCATGGCCAGCGTCAGGCGCTCGGCATTGGCGTCCTGCATGCGCGCCCAGAGCACGCCGGGCACGAGGGTCGAGCCGAGCCCGACCGTGGCGAAGTGGGTCATGAACCGGCGACGGGTTTCGTCGAGTGTCGGCATGGGACGCGCGCCTCCTCGTATCCGTGTGTGGAAACGAGGGCATTCTACGGGATCAGAAGCTCATGCGCAGACCGAGGTCGGCCGGCCGGGTCGCGACCAGCGGCGCAAGGTGCAACCCGACGAGATTGAGGTTGCCGTCCTCGAGCGACGTCCGCAGGCCGAAGTCGGCGAGCACGGCGAGGCCCACCCGCAGGCGCCGCAACGGTGACTTGAAGCGAGAGCGGCGAGCTGATGGTAGTCCTGCAGTTGCGATGGACGATGCAGTAAGGCGCCCGGAGGCTGACGGGACGACCCCTGGCGTCCTTACGACGATCCCCCGAGGATCAGCTGCGTCAGCGCGGGCACGCGCCCGAGCAACCGCGCGTAGAGCGCGAGCTGGCCGCGATGGTACTCCTCGTGCGCCACGCCGTGGCTCATCCATGACAGGCGCGTGGCCGGCTCGCCGTTGAACTGCGTGATCTGCTGCAGCATCAGCATCTCGCCGGCATCTCTGAGCTTCGCGACGCCGTCTTCGAGCGTGCCGCCGAGCAGGTTGAGGAGCGTCGCCTTGTCCTGACCCTGGTCGAGGTCGCTGGCGTACTCCTTGAGGAACTCCGGGTACGACTGTCGCGTGAAGTTACCGCCAGGGTGGCTGAGCTCGCCGGCCATCACCCTGCTGGCTTCGACGATGTGCCTGGCCAGCTCGGCGACCGAGCGTGTTTCGGGTGCCGGCCATGGCCGGAGAACTCGGCCGCGTGCTTCTGTGTCGAATCGTGCGCCCCGAAGACAGCGATCTGCGCGCCGATGGCATGAACGGCATAGAGTTGCGCGAAGATGCCGAGCGCGGCCGTGCCCATCTGTCCCGCGATGAGGAAGGTGGTGGCTGCTCCGACGCCGACCGTGACACCCAGCGCGGCGTAGTTCCAAGCCGCATCTGCCGCCAGCCGGCCACAAACAGCCGCGACGGAGCCGCCAGGCGGGCAGCGCGAGCTACAGAATGACCCTCACGTCGTGCACCCGGCCGTCATCCACGAGGGGAATGGCCAGGTGGTCGGTGGCCACCCCATCGAGCGTCGCCTCGCGCACGCCGCGGCACCGCCGATCCGGGTTCGTCACCGTGATGTCGTACCGCGTCCCGCCAAACCGCCAGGCGATCTGATACTCGGGCCACGCCGACGGGATGCAGGGATCGACGGCGAAGGTGGTTCCGGCGCGGCGCAGGCCGAGAATGCTCTCGACACCAGCGCGATACATCCAGCCGGCCGACCCGGTGTACCAGCTCCAGCCCCCGCGGCCCCGATGGGCCGGATGACTGGTGACATCGCCGGCCAGGACGTACGGCTCGATCCGATAGCGGGCCGCATCGGCCGCGTGCCGCGCGTGATTCACGGGGTTGAGCATGTGAAACACTTCGGCCGCCTCGTCGCCGCTTCCCAGACGGGCCAAGGCCATGACGATCCACGCGGCGGCGTGCGTGTACTGACCGCCATTTTCGCGGACCCCCGGCGGATAACCCTTGATGTAACCCGGCTCCTGCGCCGACCAGTCGAATGGTGGATGGAGCAGCAGCACGACCTGCGCCCCGCGGGACAGCAGGAAGGTCCGCACGCCGTCCATCGCCCGCTCGGCCAGCCGCTGCGGAGCCGCACCAGACAGCACGGCCCACGACTGCGCGATCGAGTCGATCCGGCACTCGTCGTTCTGTGCCGAGCCGAGCGGCGTGCCATCGTCGTAGTACCCGCGGCGGTACCACTCGCCGTCCCAGGCGTGGCCGAGCGCAGCCGCGAGGCGCACGGCCTCCTGGCGGTACCGATCGCCGCGGTCGCCGCTGCCGCGTCCGTCGCAGATGGGCGCAAACGCCGTCAGCACTGAATACAGGAAGAACCCGAGCCACGTGCTCTCGCCTCGACCCTCGATGCCCACGCGGTTCATGCCGTCATTCCAGTCGCCGCTGCCGAAGAGCGGCAGCCCATGGGAGCCAGCCGTCAGGCCTTTGTCGACCGCGCGGACACAGTGCTCGAACAGCGTGCCCTCCTCGGCGGATACCACGGGCTGCCCGTAGGCCTCCTGCTCGCCTGGCTGCAGCGGGGGCCCGTCGAGAAACGGGATGCGCTCGTCCAGCACGCCGGTGTCGCCCGTCGCGGCGACGTACTCCGCGACGACGAACGGCAGCCACAGCAGGTCGTCCGAGCAGCGCGATCGCAGTCCACGGCCGCTCGGCTCGTGCCACCAGTGCTGAACGTCTCCTTCCCGGAACTGCCGGCCGGCGGCTCTGAGAACGTGCGCGCGCGCCAGGTCGGGACGGGCAAAAGACAGCGCCATGACGTCCTGCAGTTGATCGCGAAACCCGTACGCGCCACCCGGCTGGTAGTACCCGCCCCGCGCCCACAGTCGACAGCTCACCGTCTGATAGAGCAGCCACCGGTTCACCAGGATGTCGAAGGAATCGTCGGGCGTGCGCACCTCGATAGCGTCCGAGCGTCCTGTTCCAGCCGGTCTCCACCTTTTCCAACGCGACGGCGGCGGCCTCAACCCGGCCATGGCGCCGAATCAACTCCCGCGCCGCCTCCTCGCCCGCAGCCTGACCAAGCAGCAACACGACGCTGTGTGAATCGCCCGGGGCGAGTGCCACCTCCACATGAAGGACCGCACAGGGGTCGAGTCCCGCACCGAAGCGAGCCGGAAGCTCCGGGGCCTGCATCCCCTCCGGCATCGACAGCGTGCCGCCGCGCCCGATGAACAGTCCTCGATCGCCGGTCGCGGAGCGCACAGGGTCGCTCACGTGGGCGAATGCGACCCGGTCCGCGAACTCCGTGTTGTAGGCGTTGGTCGCGAAGATGGCTCCCGTGGCCTCGTCGAGCCGGGTCGTCACGTGGACGCCCTGGTCTTCGCGGGGCGGACCGAGCACCCAGTCGTTGTAGGCCACGAGACTGAGGCGCCTCGACGCCGGTCCCGCGTTGACGAGCGTCAGGATCGAGAACTTCACGGCATCGGACGCGTCGACGAACACCTCGAGGTCGTGCTCGATGCCGCGGTGGGCGCGGCTGAAGCGCGTGACGCCGGCCGAATGGCGGATGACGGTGCGGCCGCTCGTCCGGTCGCGCCGGACCGGTCCGGGCGTCGGGGACCAGATTTCGCCAGACTCGTCGTCTCGAATGAACCACGCTTCGGCCGTCGGATCGGCCACCGGGTCGTTGGCGAACGAGCGTCAGGCGGTTCTCGCGGCTGTTCTCCGCCCATGTGTGCGACGAGCCCGAGGCGGTCACGATCGTGCCGAAGCCGGGGTTGGTGATGACGTTCGCCCACGGGGCCGGCGTCTCCTCTTCGCCTTCGAGGACGATGACATAGGCGCGCCCGTCTTCGGCAAAGCCTCCCAGGTCGTTGGAGAGCGTGAGCGGGGGCACCGAAGCCGGCTCGTCGATCGGCGGCGGGTCTGGCCTGCCGGCGCCCGGCGGCCGCACCCCTGCTTCGAGTGGCAGCAGCGGCAGCGCCTCCGCGTACGGTCGATCGAGCTGCAGACGCAGGTCGCCGCGGTCGCCGCCCAGGATGGCGCGCGCGACGCTTTGCAGGAGTGTGCGCTCGGCGCTGGTGATGTCGATCGCCGCGCAAGAGATAGGCGCCAGCCGCCCGCTGCCGCCAGGCCCTCCACGGGCCCGCGTCGAGCAGCGAGGTGAGGTGCGTCTGCGTATCAGCCAGGTAACCGGCTGGTTGCTCGTTGATGATGACCACGTCGGCGCGAAGCCCTTTCAGGCGCCAGTACTCCTGCGCCTGCAGGACCTGCCGGACGAGCGGCAACGCGTTGGCGCCGACGACGTGGACGAGCAGGATCGGCAGATCGCCCGAGATGCTGTGCCGCCAGAGTCCGGGCTGACCGAGATGGTTCGCTGCGAGCACTTCTCGAGGCGCGCGGAGCGATCCGTCGAGACCGAGCACGCGCGACGCCAGCCGCTCGAAGAGCAGCGCATCGTCGCTGGAGATGGCCAGGTGATGCAGCGCGCTCTGGGCGTGCCCGAGTGCCAGGGCGAACGCGCGCATGGCGGCACTGGGGTCCCGGTACTTGCTGCGCGAGCGCGTGCGCGGCGTCGCGATCGGCGGCGACGCCGGTCGCGAGCGACAGCCGCACGGTGGCGCCTGGCGCGAGTCGGATCCGCTGGCGCAGACTCAGGATGGGGTCGAGCACGACGCCGGTCGTGCCCGACAACCTGCGGCCGTCGAGCGCCGCGGGAGCCCGGGCGTCGCGCCCGCGGCCGAGGAACTGCGCCCGGTCCGTTTCCCACTCGATGGGGCCCTGCGTCCGGCCTTCCAGACTCAGGACGTGCACGGCCCAGGCCGGCGTCCTCGCCGGGGTCTCGTGGCCGGCGGCGGCAGAGCAGCGCCGAGCTGGCCGGCGCGTACTCGGTTTCGAGAAACAGCTTGCCGAACGCCGGGTGCGCCAGGTCGGCCGCCGGCGCCGCCAGCGCGATCTCGACGTAGCTCGTCACGTCGAGCTCGCGTATGCGCGGGCCCTGATTGGTGATCGCGAGCCGCCGCACTTCGACGTCGTCTTCGGTCGAGACGGTGATGTCGAGCTGGCTGACGATCGTCCCGTCGCGGCGGCGAATCGTCGCGCGGTCGGGACGAAACGTCACGAGGTAGTCGTCCGGCTCGGCGGCCGTCGGCTGATAGGTCGCCGACCATACGTCGCCGCTCCACACGTCGCGGAGGTAGATGAACAGGCTGCCGGGATCGAGCGTGACATCGCGGCGCGATCGGGTGACCGCCATGCCGTCACGCATGAGGCTGCCGCCGCCGGCATTCGTGACGACGGACACGAGCCTGCCGTTCGAGAGGAACTGCGCGTGCGGGAACACCGTGTGCGGCGTGCGATAGCGGCGCACCGGGCAGCGGCGGCGGCGCCGTCACCCGCACGTCGTCGGCGAGCGGACGCGCCACGGCGGGCACCTCGCGCGGCACGCCGTTCCTGCAGCAGCAGTTCGGTTGCCTGCACGCGCGAGTCCGCGTGGAAACGCTCGACCATGCGATCGCCCAGCGAGCGCGTGGGCCAGGGCGACGAGCGTCATGCCCTGGTGGTGCGCCATGCAGGTGCGGACCACGATTGGATTGGCGGTGTCGGCCAGCCCGACGCCGGCGTCCTGCCCGCGATCCGTGTAGTCGATCGCGTCGAAGAACCCGTACTCGCTTTCGAGGCCGAGCGCCGCGAGCCGTCGCAGGTTGCCCGTGCTCCGTGCCGGAAACAGCATGGCCGCAAGCGCGCTGGCATACGGGGCGACGACCAGCTCGTCACCCAGGCCCCGCTTCAGACCCAGTCCGGGAACGCCGAACGCCTTGTACTGATACGTGTCGTGCCGATCGACTGCGCTATAGGCGGATTCGGAGATGCCCCAGGGCACGCCGAGCTTCGCGCCGTAGTCGATCTGGTGTTCGACGGCCATCCGGCACGACTCGTCGAGCAGGGTCCCCGCATAGGTGCGCGTCACGAGCAGCGGCATCAGGTACTCGAACAGCGTGGCGCCCCACGACAGAAGGACCGGGGCTCCGTGGACGGCCGTCACCGAGCGCCCCAGATGGAACCAGTGCGATTCGGGCACATCGCCCTTGCTGATGGCGAGAAGGCTCGCGAGGCGCGCTTCGGAAGCCAGCAGGTCGTACCGCGCCGCATCGAGGCGGCCATCTCCGTCGGCGTCCGCCAGACGGTAACCGACGGCGAACAGTTGACGCCGTGCGTCGTAGAGGTGCCGGAAGTCCATCGCGTCAAAGAGCGCGCCGGCGCGGGCCGCCAGAGCGCGCAGCGCGGCGGCAGTGTCATCCGCGATGGGCCCGACCGAGGCCAGCCGTGGCAGGCCCGCGGCGAGGGTGACGAGCGCACCTGCCAGGTTGCCGCTGTCCACCGTGGACACGTACGCGGGGTGGAGCGGTGCGAGCGTGGTGGTGTCGTACCAGTTGAGCAGGTGCCCCTCGAAGCGTTCCAGGCCCTCGACCGTCGAGAGTGTTGCGTCAATCCGCCGAGCCAGGTCGTCGACGGTAATAAAGCCAAGGTCGTGCGCGGACAAGGTGGCGAGGAGCCCCATGGCGATGTTGGTTGGCGACGTCCGATTCGCCACGCGCAGGTCTGGCATCAGCTGAACGTTGTCGGGCGGCAGCGCGTGAACGTCGGGCCCGACGAACGTGTCGAAGTAGTGCCAGGTCTTCTTCGCCACGGCCGTGAGAAATGCTCGGTCGTCGGCACTGAGGACCTCGCGTCGCGACCGTGCCGGACGGCTCAGCAGAAATGCCACCGCCGGCGCGGCCGCCCACAGGCCCACGAGCGGAAGCGCGGAGGGGATGGCCGGCGGATTGACCGCGGCGACGGCTGCGAGGACGCCGGCCGCGAAGATGGGGCTCGCCAGCATGTTCCTGGCGAACGCGCCGAAGCGCGGGGGGCCGGCGCGGTGGGCGGTGGCGGCGGCGGTCTCCCATTCGAGAAGATGCGTCCGCGTGAGTCCGACGCGGACCAGCGTCACGACGATCGCGTGCAGCCTTTCGCAGGCCTCGTTGGCGAGAAAGGTGGCCTGCAGCGCCGTGCGCGCAACTGCCGTACCGGAGATCGTCGAACGCGGCACGCCACAGGGCCCGGTGCCCCGCGGCGCTGATCATGCCGACGAGCGCGTTGCCAACCGGGAACGCCAGCGCCCCCAGCGCCGATCGCCGTCCACGTGATCGGCGAGCCAGGCAGCACGGTCCACCCGGCCAGGAGGAGCGCCACCGTCGCCGGGGCCATGAGACTGCGGCGCAGGTTGTCGAAGATCTTCCACCGCGCCATGAGCGGCAGACGGTTGCGCCGCCAGCCGGAGCGAGTCGGCACGACGGGCAGGAGCCACCAGAGAATCTGCCAATCGCCGCGCACCCACCGGTGCTGACGCCGCGCGTGTGCAAGCACGCTCGACGGGTAGTCGTCGACGACCTCCACGTCGGTGACGAGCGCCGTGCGCGCATACAGCCCTTCGAACAGGTCGTGCGACAGGAGCGTGTTCTCGGGCACGCGGTCGCCGACCGCGGCGACGAACGCGTCCACGTCATACAGCCCCTTGCCCGTGAAGATGCCCTCGTCGAAGAGGTCCTGATACGTATCGGACACCGCGGTCGTGTAGGGGTCCACGCCGGTGTGGCCGGCGTAGAGTCGGGCGAAGAGCGATCCAGCCGCGCTGGCCATCGTGACGCTCACGCGCGGCTGCAGGATGGCGTAGCCCTCTGTGACCCGATCGGCTTGCGCGTCGAACCTCGGCCGGTTGAGCGGGTGGGCGATGATGCCAATGAGCGACTTCGCCGCATCGCGGGGAAGTCGCGTGTCCGTAGTCGAGCGTCAGGCAGTAGCGCACGGCGGGCAGGACGTCCAGCTCACCGACCTGCGTCGTGAAGGTCGTGTTCGTCCGCGCCTCGCAGCAGCCGATTGAACTCGTCGATCTTTCCGCGCTTGCGTTCCCAGCCCATCCAGACACGCTCGCGGGGATTCCAGCGCCGCTCACGATGAAACAGGAAGAACCGATCGGCGTGCCCGGGACCGAACCGGAGATTCAGGTCCAGGATCCCATCGCAGGCCGCCGACAGGATCGGGCCGTCTTCGCTCTCGGACTGTGAAGGCGCGTCGACGAAATCGCTCAGGATCGCGAAGTGAATGTGCGGGTCGAGATTGCCGTAGTGCGAGCACCTCCAGGTGCTGGAGAAGCGTGGTGACAGCCTCGGGACTGGACAGCAGCGTCGGGACGATGACCATCGTGCGCGCGTCGTCGGGAACGCCGCCGGAGAGATCGAGCCGCGGGAGCCGGCGAGGGCCGACCGCCCAGGCCATGAACCGCTGCACGGCGGCGACCGCGATGTCGAGGGCGGGCATCGCCAGGAGCGCGAGTGCCAGCACGAGCATCGAGACGGAACGGTCCAGTCCCGGCAGCCCGATGGCGGCCGCCACGAGGAGAAGCGTCGTCACGCTGGCGATCGACCCCAGGTAGAGCCACGTCGGCTGTGCCAGCACGGCCCGTACCACGCGGGCGCGAAGCGGCGGCCGACAGGCCACCTCGGCCTCGAAATCCAGGCGGCCGGGACCCACGAGGTGGTAACCGACGTGCGCCGCCCGATCGGTCGCGGCGCCGCGTTCGGCTGCCTGGCGCGCGCTCTCGACGGCCTTGAGCGCCAGTTGCACCTGGGCCTCTCCGCTCGGGGCGGCGATCTGCTCGACTGCGTGGCGCTGACTGTCGCGGCTCAGGAAGTCCATGCGGCCGTAGACCCCGGCCGGATCTCGCCGTAAGGCGTGCTCGACGAGGCTCACGCCTTCGACGAACTCACGCCAGTCGATCTCCGAGCAGAGCCGGAGACTGGTGATGGCGTTGGCCACCGACACCTGGGTCACACCCTGGCGCTGGTGCTCGCGGCGGACGGCTTCCTCGGCCGTCATCTGACAGGCGTCGAGGTGCGTCTGGACCGCTTGCCGCAGGAGCGGCATCTTCGGTCCGTACTCGCGCGTCCGCAGCAGCAGCTGCACCACGGAGGCCACGTGGATGCCGCCCGGCCAGGCCATCGGGCGGCCCGACTCCGCGCGCAGCAGATAGTCGTCGGCGATCGCCCGCGCCTGCCGCGAGAGGAGGATCTCGTCAGCCAGCCGCCTGAGGTTCTCGACGAGCGCGAGCGTCAGCATGCTGGGCCAGGCCCAGAGTTCCCCGATCGTCAGCGGCGCCACGCGCTGGTAGCTGTTCAGGAACACCTCGAGCTCGCGCCGCTCGAAGCGACTGTCGCCGTGGCGGACGAGCTCGATGGCCATGGCGTAGACCCTGGCGCGCCCGAGGTGCTCTCGGGAGGCCAGGGGCGGCAGCTGCCGGTAGTAGCTCTTCGGCAGGTTGCGGCGGGCGTCGGCGATCTGAGACGCGACGAGGTGGAAGTTGTCGAGCAACCACTCGGCGGCCGCGGTGATGAACCGACCGGCCCGCACGTCGCCGGCGAGCGTCCGATAGGCGTATCCGAGCACCCGCGCGTTGTCGTCGAAACGCGGAAAGAGACTCCGCGCGCGCGCGTGCGAATCGATCGTGAAGCGCGCCGCGAGCGCGAGGGCGCGACCCTCGAGACGCTCGGCGCCGAGTTGTTCGTCGCGGAAGGGCCCCGCGGTGGAATCCGCCGCCCGGCGGCGCCGACGCTCTCCGAAGCTCGCGCGCACGGCCTACCGCCTGCCCGCGATCGGAGCCGATCGCGTCGCGGTGTCCGTGTCGAGGACGGTGGCTTCGCCCTGGAGGTACCGCGAGATGCGCTGTTCCATCTGCCTCGGAAACGCCGGCGCGGGCCCCACGAGCCCGTCGCCGTACACCCTCAGAAGCACTTCTCGAAACACCGGCAGCGCCGCCCGGCCCCCCGTCTCTCCCGAGCCGAGTGAGTGGTTGTCGTCGAAGCCGATCCGCACGGCGACCGTGATACCGCCTGCACCGTAGGTCGAGCCCACGAAGAGCGCGTCCCTGTAGTCGTTTGTCGTGCCGGTCTTGCCCATGACGGCTACGGGAAACGCGCGGGAGTTGAGCGCGTAGGCCGTGCCCGTCGGGAGGCGGACGACGCCCCGCAGGCCCTCCTGAATGAGTGCGAGGACGGCGGGGTTGAGGGCCACTGGCACTACGGGCCCGGCGCCTCCGGGGATGACGTCGTCCGGTCCGCGGACAACCTGCCGGATCACGAAGGGCGGCGCGAGCACGAGGGGCGTCTCGACGCCGAGGATCCGGGCCATTCGCAGGACGCGGCCGATCCCCACCTGGCCCGCGAGCCAGACCGCGACGGTGTTTCTCGATTCGGCGAGCGCCTCCCGGATGGGAATCAGGCCCCTGAAGCGGCCGTCGCAGTTCGAGATCCACTTCGGGGCTCGGGCGCGGCCGCCCGGCACGCTGATCTCCCGGTACTCCCGTGCGAACTCGATGAGCGGCCGGTCACCGGCGTCGTAGATGCGGCCGATGGCGGGAAACTCGAACCGCGTGACGGGCCCGAGGTCTGGCAGGTTCCGGCGGTCGACATAAATGTGATGCAGCGCGTCGAAGGCGACGAGCGCGGCGCCCGCCGCCGCGAAGCCGCCCACCGCCGCGCACGCAACGAGCACGGCGGCCGCACGCGGCGACAGCGTCCATCGGGCACCCACCAGAGCGCGTCGCACGGCGCCCAGCACCGTGCCAGGCCATCCGGACACGTTCGGGCGCCGGATCCGCACCTTGCGCCAGTAGCCTTCGAGGGGGGTGTTCACAACGGCACAGACATCCCGGCGTCTCCTCCTGCATGCTGCATGACTCCTGGAGGTGGAGCATGAACCGAGCCGCTACGCGCATCGCCGACCTCACGCAGATGCTGACCGACCGCCGGCGCGAGTTGCGGGACGACGTCCGGAGCCGCATCCGCGACGGCCGCGCGGGCCGAACGACGGACGGGCATGACGACCTCGAAGATGCCGAGGCCGACACACAGGGCGACATAGAGTTGGCCCTGCTCCAGATGCGGACCGCCACGCTCGCCCGCATCGATGAGGCGCTCGGCCGGCTCGAGAAGGGCACCTACGGGGCCTGCGCCAAATGTCGAAGCGAGATCCCGGAACGCCGTCTGCGCGCGCTGCCGTTCGCCGTGCGCTGCCAGGGCTGCGAAGAGCGGCGTGAGGCCGAGCACGGACGCACCCGGCACCTTGCCGGAAGCCACGGCGGCCTTCCCCTGTTTCCGAACGGCTTCGGTTCCTGAGGACGGCACCAGCCTGGGATCAGGCGCGCTTGCGCGCGCCCACGACGAGCAGCGCCACGCCGCCGGCCACGGCCACCACACCCAGCACCGGCGAGAGCGGCAGCGTCCGCTGCCGGTCCGCCGTCGCGTGTATGGGCCCGATGTCGATGACCGTCTCCCGACTCGTGTACGTGATGCCTTGATAGACGAGCGCCACCAGACCGAGCACGATCAGGACGATTCCAACCATCGCGATGGGCTTCACTCACCCAGCATGACATGCGGCCGGCACCGGCCGGTGTGCAGAAAGGAACAGACACCGCTCAGGCCCGGAACCTATGCTCGAAGAGGAGGAAACCGAACATGCTCTACACAGTCGTCCTCGTCCTCATCGTCCTCTGGGCATTGGGGTTAGCCACGTCCTATACGCTCGGCGGGCTCATCCACGTACTCCTGCCGCCAATGACACTTCTGGCATTTCGGGGATCGCGATGGCTACACGACGGGCCTAGGAAGCGGAACTTTGCCGATTTGCCCGTCGGCCAGTCATCCGGTCGATATGAATGCGGTAGATGACCGACGTCGCGGCCTGCTCTGCGGCGTTCAGTCGTCCGATTCCGGGGAGCCACCATTCAGCATGGCGCTGCAGCAGGTCATACGCGCGCCGGCGGGCGTCCGTATCCAGGGGCGCGTTGGGAAGCTCCTCGTAGTGCCCGAAGGCGATGACCGTCGTCCAGCGGAACTGATCCACGATCTCGTCCACCTCGAGACAGACCCTGGGGTTGCTGCGCATCCAATCGACCTTCTGGCCGACGGTCGTGAAACCATATGAGCAGTCGTCCTCGGGGTCGAGGTAGAAGGAGATGGGAACGACGTACGGCTGATTGTCGCGCGCGCAGCCCAGCCGGCCGTAACGCGAACGGGTCAGCACAGCCCGGCACTCAGCCGGCGTCAACTCGTGGATGACCATGGGTGCTTGTAGACTAACTGGCGGCGTTCGGCATTATCAAACAGACATTGCTGTCAACATCCAAGTCGCGACGAGGCCGCGGCTGGGCCGGTGTCCGTCATCTGTCTACCCGCCCTGGATCAGCTGCGTCAGCGCGGGCACGCGCCCGAGCAACCGCGCGTAGAGGGCGAGCTGGCCGCGATGGTACTCCTCGTGCGCCACGCCGTGGCTCATCCACGACAGGCGCGTGGCCGGCTCGCCGTTGAACTGCGTGATCTGCTGCAGCATCAGCATCTCGCCGGCGTCTCTGAGTTTCGCGACGCCGTCTTCGAGCGTGCCGCCGAGCAGGTTCAAGAGCGTCGCCTTGTCCTGGCCCTGGTCGAGATCGCCGGCGTACTCCTTGAGGAACTCCGGGTACGACTGTCGTGTGAAGTTGCCGCCCGGGTGGCTGAGCTCGCCGGCCATCACCCGGCCGGCTTCGACGATGTGCCTGGCCAGTTCGGCGACCGAGCGTGTTTCGGGTGTGGGCCGGAACGCGAACGATTCGGCAGGGATGTTCTCGAGCTCGGCAATCACGCCCTCGCGTGCGTATCGCCAGCCGTCGAGTGCTTCGTCGAGGAGGGTAGAGGCCATGAGCGTAATGATACCCGCCCGCGGTTGTCATGAACCGGTCATGCGCGTGTCACGTTCTCATCCGGAACGGGCGCGATGGCTCGAACGGGCCGCGATCGCGTGATTTGCACTTGCGGTCTTCTGTGGGCCGGCCCCATACTCCTGCCACTCATTTCACGAAAGGCCGGTGCCCATGCCGTTGTCGGCGACCGCAGTCGCGCTATCGCTCTCCATTTCAGGCCTCTCGAAGACCTATCCCAACGGTGTTCGCGCCCTCGACAAGGTGTCGCTCGACATCGGCACGGGCATGTTCGGGCTGCTCGGTCCGAACGGCGCGGGCAAGTCGACGCTCATGCGGACGATTGCCACGCTGCAGGAGGCCGACGAGGGCACGATTCAGTTCGGCGACCTCGATGTGTTGAAGGAGAAGGACCGCGTGCGCGAGATCCTCGGGTACCTGCCGCAGGAGTTCGGCCTGTATCCGAGGCTCACCGCGCTCGAGATGCTCGATCACCTGGCTGTGATGAAGGGCATCGCGGCACGCGGCGAGCGCCGGGATCTCGTCGACGCCATGCTGCGCCAGACGAACCTCTGGGACGTGCGCAAGCAGCGGCTGGGCACGTTCTCGGGTGGGATGAAGCAGCGGTTCGGCATCGCGCAGGCGCTTCTGGGCGATCCGAAGCTCCTGATCGTCGACGAGCCCACGGCCGGCCTCGACCCGACGGAGCGCAACCGCTTTCTCAACCTTCTCGGTTCGATCGGCCAGGAGAGTCGTCGTCATTCTCTCGACGCACATCGTCGAGGACGTTCGCGAGCTCTGCACGAAGATGGCGATCATCGACCGCGGGCGGGTCCTGGCCGAGGGCAGCCCGCAGGAGGCGATTGATCGGCTGGCGGGACGCGTGTGGCGACGCAGCGTCGAGACCGATGAGGTTGAGGCGTATCACGAGCGCTACCAGGTCATCTCGACCCATCTGGTGGCGGGACGGACGGAGCTACGCGTCCACGCGAAGCGGACGCCGGGTGACGGCTTCAGCGCCGACCGAGCCGGATCTGCGCGACGTGCTACTTCCTGACCCTTCAGCGGCAGGCGGAGTGAGCAGATGGACGCCGAACTTGTCCGTTCGAGCTTCGGTATCACCTGGACGCGTGTCGACGTACGTCTATCCGGCCTCTGTTCCGGGCTGCGTTCGTCTCCTGGCGCTCCGGCAGGCGGCGGCGTCAACTCGTCGACCTCCCTCGGCGCTCGCCAGGCAGCCAGCGGCCTGTCGGCATTCGGGGTCTCATCGTGGCGCGGTCTGCGGCATGGCCGTCTGCCGCGACTTCGAGCTCGACGTCTATCACTCTGATCTTCACGACGCGCGATTCGACGCCGTGACTACCTGGCAGGGCGCTGGCTGGGATCGCTCATCGTGTGCGCGCTGGTGTTCGTCAGCCTCCCGATCGGGATGTTCCTCGGGACCTGGATGCCGTGGGTCGACCGCACCTACCGCATGCCGTTTGCCGTGTGGCCGTTCGTCCAGCCCTACTTCATGATCGTGCTGCACGACGGTCTTCTTCACGGGCACGATCTTCTTCGCGGTTGGCGCGCTCACGCGACGCGTTGACCGTCGTCTACCTCCAGGGCGCGCTCTTCCTCGGCAGTCTACCTGCTGACGGACGTGCTGCTCCCGAAGCAACCTCGACGACTACTGGCCGGCGCTGTTCGATCCGTTCGGCCTGACGACCGTGGCCCACGCGACGAAGTACTGGACGATCGTCGAGATCGAAACTCGCAGCTCGTGCCACTGGCCGGCGTCCTGCTCGCCAACCGGCTGCTCTGGTGCGGCGTGGACGTGCTCGCGGCGGTTGCGGTGTTATCGTTCTTTCCGTTTTCGACCGAGGCGCTTACAACCCGACGTCGCCCGCAGGTGGAAGCGCTCGTCGACACAGGGCACGGCGCCCCTCGCACGCCGGCCGTCCGCCGTCGTCCTCCGCAGTTTGGCTGGACGACGGCGATGCGACAGCTGGCGAGCCTCACATGGATGCGGCTGCGCACCATCGTGACCGACTTCGTGTTCCTGTCGCTCCTGGTGAGTTGCGGTCGTCATGCAGCTCGGCGAAGCGTGGGGTCCGCCACTTGTCGCTGGCACACCGGTCTATGCCGGTGACCTACCTGATGATCGACGGCTTCGGGCGGCCTGATGGCCATCGTGTGACGACGATCTACGCGGGCGAACTCGTCTGGAGGGACCGGCAGAACCGGTTCGACCAGGTGCACGATGCGTTGCCCGTTCGGGGTGGCTGAGTGTCGCGGCCGGTTCGCCGCGCTGGCGCTCGTGCAGGCGCGCTCTTCGGTCTACCGACATGCTCGACCGGGATCGCCGGTCAGGCAATCTCAGGGGTATTACCGATTCGAGCTCGGCCTGTACTTCACGGACATCTTCGTTCTCCAGTTCCCGTTCTCCTGCGTTCGCGGCACTTGCGCTCTTCGTTCAGACCGTGTCGCCCAGCAAGATTCTCGGCCACGCATCGTCATCGCGATCGTTCCTTGCGCCGACGGCCGTGCTCGATGCCGCTCGCGGAGCGATTGCAGATCGACGTTTCCGCGAACCTCTACGCGTATGGAGGACGAACGACCTCCGTACATCTATTCGGACATGAACGGCTACGGACCGTTTGCGCGCCGCTCGCGTGGTTGACCACTACTGGACCTTGTGGGCGGCGCTGCTCGGTGTCGGGGCCGTGCTGCTGCGCCGGCGCGGCACGGATACCGGGTGCGCGCCGCATGCGACAGGCGCGCCGCGCACGTCCGGTCCCCTCTGGCGGCCGCTGCCCTGCTCATGCTTGCTCGCCGTCGGGGCTGGAGGCTGGATCTACTACAACGACCGGGTGCTGAACGCTGACACAGAGCCAGAGTGGAAGGACGAGGCGCGGCAGGCGCGGTACGAGCGGGAGTACAAGCAGTACGAAGGCATGCCACAGCCAAAGGTCATCGACATCGAAATCCGCGTCGAGATCTATCCTCGACGCGGCACCGTCTCGGCGACGGGCACGCTGACGTTCCGGAACAAGGCCGGCGAGTCGATCACGACGCTCCACGTTCTGGTCGATGACGAGCTTCGTGAGCGTGTCATTCGACCGGCCGGCGGCGCTTTCGAAGGCCGACGACGACCTGGACTACTGCGATCTACACGCTGGCCAGCGCCCCTGGCTCCCGGCGAGACGATGGCGCTCACGTTCACGTCGGAGCGGACCAACCCGGGCTTCCTGATCGACGCCGCGCCGACGGACATCGTGGCCAACGGCACGTTCTTCAACAACGGCTTCATGCCGAACATCGGCTATAACCGGGCACGTGAACTCAGTGACCCGCGTGCGCGCGCGCGTCAGGGCCTGGGCGAGCGCGCGGAGCTTCCGGACCCGGAAGCCCCGGGCACGCGCATGAGGTCGTTCTTCTTCACTGACGCGGACTGGGTGACGTTACAAAGCGATCGTCGGCACCGATGACGACCAGATCGCCATCACGCCGGGCTACCTGGTCCGCGAGTGGACGGAGAACGGCCGGCGGTACTTCGAATACGACCTCAGCGACGTGCCCACGCACAAGTTCTTCTCGTACCTGTCCGGCCGCTTTGACGTGAAGCGTGAGCTGTGGAATGGACGTCAGCATCGAGGTCCATTACCATCCCGCGCACACTTACAACGTGGACCGGATGGTCGCGGCAGCCGGGCCGGTCTGGAGTACTTCTCGACGGAACTTCGGTCCGTACCAGTTCCGCCAGTTCAGGATCGTCGAGCTCCCGCGGTACTTGGGCGCCGCCGCCCAGTCTTTCGCCAACACCGTCTCGTACTCGGAGGGCGCCGGGTTTCATCTCCAACCCGACCGGCGACGACGACCTCGACGGCCCCTACTACATCACGCTGCACGAGCTGGCTCACCAGTGGTGGGCCCACCAGCTCGTCGGAGCGGGCGTGAAGGGGTCGAACATGCTGTCCGAGTCGCTGGCGGAGTACTCGGCCCTGATGGTGACGGAGAAGACCTACGGTCCGGAGGCGCTACGGCTGTATCTGAGGCACGATCTCGATTCGTTATCTTCGCGGCCGGGCAAACGAGCAGCGCCGCGAGCCGACGCTCGCGCGCTCGAGCTCGGGCTACGTGATGTACCGCAAGGGCAGTCTCGCCATGTACGCCCTCAAGGACTACCTGGGCGAGGACGTGGTCAACGGCGTGCTTCGCCGTCTGCTTGGAGCGCTTCGGCCTGACGAAATCGCCGCCGTATCCCACGACCGACGATCTCATCGCCGAGCTGCGCGCCGTCACGCCGGATGACCTGCAGTACTTGATCACCGATCTCTTCGAGACGATCACGCTCTACGACAACCGCGCGCTCGAGGCGACCTGGCGCCAGACCGAGGACGGCAAGTACGCCGTGACGGTCAAGGTGCAGTCGGGCAAGGTGCGGGCCGACGACCAGGGGCACGAGACACCGACGCCGATGAACGACCTGATTGACATCGGCGTCTTCACGGGCCGCGGGAAGCAGGAGCGGGCGCTCTACCTCCAAAAGCACCGCCTTGCTGGCGGCGAGGCCACGTTCGAGATCGTGGTGGACGAGCAGCCGACGCGCGCGGGCATCGACCCCTACAACAAGCTCATCGACCGGGTGTCTGGCGACAACGTCGTGGCGGTGGCGGGAGGATAACGGGGCCTTGAGCGTTATAACAAATGTAGATACACTGGAGGCATGGTACTCGAACTCAAGCTCCGTAGAGTGGGGAATTCCGTCGGACTCGTTCTGCCGAAGGAAGCCCTGGCACACCTCAACGTCCGTGAGGGCGACACCGTGTGTCTCACCGATTCGCCGGACGGCGCGTTGCGGCTCAGCCCGACCGATCCCAAAGTCGTCCGCCAACTCGAAGCTGCCGAATCGGTGATCCGGCGCTATCGCAATACGCTGCGCGAGCTCGCGAAGTGAGAACACCGGAGTGGGTGCTGCGGGAGACGGTCCTCGCGCTGCACGAACAGTTGCTCGCGGCGTTCGGCGGTTCTTCCGGCGTTCGTGATGCAGGTCTGCTGGATTCTGCGCTGTCGAGGCCGATCAACCAGGCGGCGTATGGCAAGCCCACAATCTTCGACCTTGCCGCCGGTTATGCTTTCGGCCTCGTGAAGAACCACCCCTTCGTCGACGGCAACAAGCGAATTGGCTTCACCGTTGCCGTGACCTTCCTGGAGCTGAACGGCTACGCGTTCGAGGCGCCCGAGTCGGCCGCGGTCGTCGAAACGCTGGCGCTCGCCGCCGGCGATCGCAGTGAGGCGGACTACGCCGCGTGGTTGAAGAAGAACAGCCGACGCTCCCCGCGGGGCCGATAGAAGCCTTCAGCGCGCCAATCGCAGCTTGAGCGGATGATCCTCGTCGGCGACCGCCAGCAGCTGGCCGAGGTGCGCCTCGATGGCTTCTGCCTCGTCGAACCGTCCGGCCTCACGGTACAGCTCGGCCAGATCCGCGCGCATCTTCATCCAGACGAAGCCGAGCGACCAGCTCGTGGACGAGCGCCAGCGCGGCTCGGCCGACGTGCGTTCGAGGACGGCGATGGCGCCGTTCAGATCACCTGTGGACCGTAACGCTCCGGCCAGCGCGCGTCGCGCCGGGACGTAGACGTTGTAGTTGGGCTCCGCGTCCGGGATGTCGCCGAGGATCCTGATGGCATCGTCGATTCGTCCCTCGGAAAGCGCGAAGAGGCCATCCTGGATCGGGACGGGTCCCCCGAACGACGCTCGCCAGCGTCGCCAGTCGTCGGTCAATCCAGCCTCCAGCAGTCGGGACGGCACGATCTGCCTCTCCTCGTAACGCGCCTGGGCGAGGAGATCGCGGAGCTCTGCGCCGTTGCCCCGCTCGGCTGCGAGGAGGGACCGACCTCGAAACCGTGCGGGGTGTGGCGTCTCGGGCAGCCACTGGAGCACGTCCTCGGCCTGCCGGAGCCGGCCGAGCGTCAGATACATGTGGAGGACCTGCGAACCGAACTGGTAGCGCGCCCCGGCCGGAGCGCTGGGAAGGTCAGCGGCAACTTCGTCCGTCGCGCGCAATGCCCCTGCGGGGTCGTCATCGAGCCAGGCCAGGTGTGCCGGCAGCAGCTTCATCCACGAAACGCGAAGGGGATTCCTCTCCAGCTCGCTCTCGGGCAGGAGCGCGGGCGCACCGTTCGCCAGCGTCTTTGCCGCGCCGAGATCGCCAGTGGTGAACGCAACATGGGCCGCCTCGGCCCGCCACACGACGGCGTTCGGGCGGACCTCGCCGAGTCGCAGGAACGTGCGGATTCGATCCGCAGGCCTGTTGGTCGCGAGGTACACGCGATCGAGCGCTCCGTACGCCCATCCATAGTCCGGTTCCGATGCCAGGAGCTCTTCGTAGGTGTCGATGGCCTGCTCGTAGAGCGCCTGTCGCGCAACCGGTTCGTCCGACGCCAGCCCGTGAAGCCTGTAGTTCGTCGCGGCGATGAACAGCCGTTCGCTCTCGCGTGTGCCACCGGAGAGGCTGAGGGCGCGGTCGGCATGGGCGAGGATCTCGTCCCACCTGGGCTCCCGCGGCCGGCTTCTTTCGAGTGTCATGGCCAGCAGGATATGCGCCGACGCAAAGCCGGGATCGTTTTCGAGGGCAGCGTAGAGCAGGGCTTCCATCGCCGCCAGAGGCTGCGACGGTGCGACGAGGCTGTCGAGCTGGTCCCAGTTCAACGCCGCCTGTGAATACTGGTGGAGGGCGACGAACGAAGGCGTCGTGACTTTCCGCAGTGCCAGTTGGCTGCCCTGGATTGACGTCGTCGCCTCGTTCAGGTGCCGGCGCAGCTCAATGGCGATTCGCCTGATCGCACCCGGCATCTCGTCCACCGAGGCCGCGCGATCGGTGGTGATGGCAACCACGGTCGAGGTGGCCGGGTCCACGACGTTCACGGTCAGCATGTACCCGGGCTCTGCCGGCCCAACGGTACCGGCCGCCAGCAGACGAATCCCTCCGTCCCTCAGCGCCACTTCGCGAGCGACTGTTTCGTCGAGACGCGTGTCCGTGGGGCGCCTCATCAGCATCAACGCGTCGTTCACGCGTCCACGGGGCACGACATTCACGAAAGACGAATCGCGCAACTCACGCTCCAGCAGCGCTTCGAGCGTGTCGTTGAGGAGCGGGTCGCCTGTCTGGTTCCTGAAAGCCGCGACGAGAAGCCAGTCGCGCTCGCTGAAGACCACCGCCGTCTGCCCGCTCGACAACGCAAACCAGACCATGACGAGTGCGACCGCACCCACTGCGGCGATCGCGGCCAGCCGCCTCCAGGGCGACGTCACGGGTCGGACGGCGCGACACGCCTCGAGCGCGGCGAGCATCGCCTCGGCGTCTTCGAAACGATCGACGGCGCGCGGTGCGGTCGCTCGCTGGATGACGCCGGAGAGAGCCGCCGGCAGACCGGGCGCCAGGTCCCTCAGCGGTGTGCGGCTGCCGCGCCGGTGGGCCAGGCGGACTTCCCCGAGAGACCGTCCCTGCACGGGGAACGACCCGGTCGCCAGGCGAAACAACAGGACGCCCAGGCTGTAAACATCGCTCCGGACCGTCGCGGCCTGTCCGTCGAGCACCTCCGGCGCGATGTAGAGCGGCGTGCCGGCCAGGTCGCGCGGACCCTCGCCGGCTTGCTCGTCTGTGACTTCGAGTCCGGTGCCGAAGTCGCCCAGCAGGACACCGCGTTCGGGGTCACGGAGCACGTTCGACGTCTTGATGTCGCGATGCAGGAGGCCGGCGCGGTGGACGGCGCGCAAAGCGTCAGCGAGCGTGGCCCCAATCGAGACGACCTCGTCTGCCGGCAGCGCCCCACGCTCGGCCAGTTCCTGTTCCAGCGTCATGCCGTCGACGAGGTCCATCCAGAGCCCCGTACGCCCGGCGATGCGCTCGGCGCCGTAGATCGTAATGACCGATGGGTGCCGCACGCGGGCCATCAGGCGGCCCTCTTCGATGATCGCGGCGTCGTCGGCGCTGGCGTGGTCGCGTCGTTGCAGCAGCTTCAGCGCGACTTCGCGATCGAGCCGGCGGTCCCACGCGCGGTACACGTCGCCGAACCGTCCGTGTCCGATCTTCTGCCGGATGACGAGCGGACCCCACTCGACAGGTGTGGTTTGTGCGCGTTCGGTGTCCCCAACGGGGGCGGCCGACTGCGCCGCGTGCACCTCTGCGATGGTCGAGATGATGCGCAGATCCGCCAGGAGCGCCTCTTCTTCGGCCGCGCCGGACGCCGACTCGAGGCTCGTCCAGTCCGGCGGTTGACCGTCGGCGATGGCCTCAGCAGCCGCCGACACCCTGTCGACCGGAGCCAGGTCAGTTCCTCGGTCCTTCAGCTCCATCGCGTCGACCCATCTCCTCCGCCAGCTTCACGAGCGCGCGGCTCACGGCAACGCGCGCCGAGCCGGCCGTCGGCTTGCCGAGCGCTTCGGCGATCTCCTCGTGGCTCAGGCCAAGCTCGATCCGGCACACGACGGCCTCGCGGTCGATCGATGACAACCTGCCGAGCGCGGCCTCGTAGCGTTCCATGGCCTCACGACCGATTGCCGCTTCCACGGGCGAGGTCCCGTCGTCGACGATGTCCGGGCTGAGGCTCGTGCGATCGGCCTGACGGGCTGCCCGCCGGAACTCGTTCCGGATGCGGTTCATCAGGGCCTGCCGGAGATAGGCCTGGAGGGCGCCCGTCCCGCGAGCCTCGAAGCCGTCAATCCTCTTAAACACCTGAAGCAGGGTGTCCTGTACAAGGTCGGTCGTGTCGGCCATGTCGCGCGCCCAGCGGGGCAGGCGGCCGCGGGCCCACCGGCGGAGGTTCGGGAGGTGGCGGGCGAAGAGCGCGTCGAGCGCTTCGGCGTCGCCGGCTCTTGCCCGTGCGAGGAGGTGCGCCGTGCCGTCGGCCGGCTCGTCGGTGCCGGCCGGCGGGTCCAGACCGTCGGCGGCCCGCGCGTGTTCCGTCATGGCGATGAGGCCGTGACTGTAACACGAGGGCGCGACGGGTGTTTGAGAGATCGTGGCCAGACACGCCAATTCCGGCGAGGGCTGCGCAAAGGAGATCCTGTCCATGACCCGTACGCCCCTCGCCCTCATCGTCGCCGTCGCGGTTGCCGCAGCCGGCTGCTCGCAGAGTCCTGTCTCTCCGTCGGCGGCCGGGCAGGGAAGCTTGTCGTCACTGGCGGCAAAGCCAGGGTCGCAGCCGTCCGGCAGCGATCACGATCTGGCATTCGGCGATCAGATCACCGGCTCCGGCGTCGTCAGCGGCTGGATAACCGGATCGGCCGGTGCCGGCAATCTGCTGGCTCATGCCAGCGGCGGCTACTCGCTCACGATCACCGGCACGTCCGTGCCCGGTCCGGAAGGTCCGGAACAGGATGCTGAATGCAGTGATACCGGAAGCATCCTCTACACTGCCGGCCTCATCGGCGCTGCAAATCAGTGGCGGCCTCACCGTCGACGTCGATCAGGACGGCTCCAAGTCGAACACCGACCCGACCATGGACTGGCAGCTGAGTGGAGTCCAGGACTCAGAAAGCCGAACCTGGCGCGTCAGTGGCATCTCGACGTACAACTACGCGCCGGGCATCACGGGCGACGCGGACGGCATGAGCGTCACCGTGGGCCAGATGAAGGTGCTCTTTTCGCGCCTTGCGACGAGTGGCCGCAAGAACAGCACGGACCTGTCGATCGGGTGCCGCGTCGACGTGCAGATGACGATGATGCCGAAGTGACCGAGGAGCCCCGTGGTGCCCTTGCGGGTGAGGCAGACGACGAGACCTGCCGCGAGGGCGACGAGAGACACGCTGAAGTGGATCGCGCCAAGCACTCCAGGCTCAGCGCGCGACGAGCGCCGCGACGATGGCCACGAGTGTCGTCACCTGGATGCCGACGAGCCACATGAACTGGCGCGACATCTTGGCGTCCAGGTTATCGAGGCGCCGGTCTACGGCACTGAAGCGCTGATCGACGGCCGTGAACCGTTGATCGATGGCGCTGAAGCGCTGGTCGATGCTCGCGAACCGCTGCTCCAGCAACTCGAACCTCCGGTCCATCCGTTGCTCGAGATGGACAATGGCCTCGCGAATCCCGTCCAGCATGTGCGAATGCTCCACGACCCTGCCTTCGAGAAAGGCCACCCGTTCTTCGAGTCCTGCCACCGCGCCGCTCCTTCACGATACCGTCGTCTGCCCGGTGTGAGCAAACGAGCGGGCAGCCCGCGTGACAATTGGTGACGTTCGGATCCCGCCAGCGTGCTACGCTCCGGTCACTTCGAAGTCATGCAACCGGCGGGTCGGCGTCTTCACGGGCGGGCCATTCTGGTCTACCTCGGCACCATCGTCGTCCCCGTGTGCGCGCTGGTCTGGCTGGCCGTGCAGTCGTTCGAGAGGCAACGCGAAGCCCTGAACCGGCTGGCCGACGACCGTCTCAACGCCGAGGTGGATGCCGCTGCGCGTGAGGCCGCCGCCTCGGCGTTCGACGATCCGGCCCATCCGATCGTCAAGTACCCGTTCGTCGTGGAGCGCGGGGTGGTGACGAGCCCGGCTCTTTACGCGCCGTTGCCGCGGCCCGCACCAGCGAGGCTGGCAGAGGCGGATCGGTTGCTCGCGGGCGGGCGCGCGGAAGAAGCGCTCGCGGCGTACCGTGCGGCGCTTGCCCGCGAGCCTGACGACTGCCTGGCGATGCAGGGCGTGGCCGTGAGCTTGCAGCGGCTGGGGCGTGAAGACGCCGCTCGCAGGACCTGGCGGCAGCTCGCCGCTGATCACTCCGACGAGCGTACGCTCTCGGGCCGTCCGTTCGGCATCGTCGCGGCCATCAATGCGGGCGACAGCGAAGGACTGGCCGACGAGATTGCCGGGGGCCGATGGGATCTGGCGGCAGACCAGGCCGAGTACTTCCTGAGCGAGCTTGGCGTTCCGGGCGACTCGCCGTCCTTCGACCGTGTGCGCTTTGCCCGGTTGCTGCATCAGGAGTCGGTCCCGGCCGGGCTCGCCGAGGCCACCGGGGTCGCTACACACAACCTCGGCCCGTTCCGCCTCTACTATCGGCAAACCGCACCGGGTCGTCTCGAGGGCTTTGCTGCCGACCTCGAGTGGATCGCCAAGGTGCTCGAGCCGCGTGTGTCCGCCGAGCTGGGTCCGGCTGGCGACAGCGGGCGCGACGTGCTCGTCTATGGCGGCGCCATCGGCGTCGTCTTCATCACGCTTTCGGCCGGCCTCCTCCTCCTCGTCCGTGACGTCACGCGGGAGGCACGAACGAACGAGCTTCGTGCCGGGTTCGTGAGCGGCGTGACGCACGAGCTGAAGACGCCCATCACGCTCATCCGGCTCTACGGCGAGACGCTGCTGCGGCATCGCGACCTGCCGGAGAACGAGCGGCGCGACTCGCTGCGCGTGATCACCCGCGAGAGCGCGCGCCTCGGGCGGCTCGTCGACCAGGTTCTGGCGTTCTCGCGTGTGGAAAGTGGAGACGACACGTACGAGTGGCAGGTTGGCGACCCGGCCCCCGTCGTCGCGGGCGTGATCGAGGACTACTCGGGCTGGCTCGAGCGTGGCGGCTTCGAGCTGCGAAGGGAGTTGGCCGACACGTTGCCGCCCGTCCGATTCGATGCTGGCGCGCTGTCGCAGGCGGTCGTGAATCTCGTCGACAACGCCGTGAAGTACTCAGGCACGTCGAGGGCGATTGATGTCCGCCTGCGCGCCGACGATGAATCGGTCATCTTCGAGGTCGAGGACCGGGGCATCGGCGTTCCGCCGGCCGAGCGCGAGCTGATTTTCGATCGCTTCTACCGGTCCGCGAAGGCCACGGGCAAGGGCGGCTACGGCCTGGGTCTCTACATGGTGGCGCACATCATGCGCGCGCACGGCGGGCGAGTCGAGGTCACGGGCGAGCCTGGAGCGGGTAGCACGTTTCGCCTGATTCTGCCGGTGGCGGCGCCATGACCCAGCCGCGCATCCTCATCGTCGAGGACGAGCCCGATCTCAGGCGCGGGCTGGAGCTGAACATCAGGGCCGAGGGCTACGCCGTGATCACTGCCGCCACAGGCGACGAGGGCGTGGCCGCTGCGCTTGGCGAACGGCCCGATCTCGTGATTCTCGACGTCATGCTGCCCGGCATGAGCGGCTTCGACGTCTGCCGCGAGCTGCGGCGGCAGAGCTTCGAGGCGCCGATCATCATGCTCACGGCGCGCGCCGAGGAAACCGACCGGGTCGTCGGCCTCGAGATCGGCGCAGACGACTACGTCACCAAGCCGTTCGGCATTCGCGAGCTCCTGGCGCGCATCCGCGTCCGTCTGCGTCGCCGGGGCGAGAACGGTGACCAGTCGGTCGTACGGTTCAGCGACGTCGAGGTGAACTTCGATCGGCACGAGACCACGCGCGCCGGCAGGCGTGTGGATCTCACGACGAAGGAGCTCGAGATCCTGCAACTGCTGGTCCGTCATCGCGGCCGCACGGTCAGCCGCGACCGGTTGCTCGAGGAGGTCTGGGGCTACGAGCACTTCCCGACAACGCGGACGGTGGACAACCACATTCTGCGGCTCAGGCAGAAGCTCGAGCCGGACCCGGCCGACCCGCGTTTCATCCTCACCGTGTACGGCGATGGGTACAAGTTCGTCGGCTGACAATTCGTGACACTGCAGGATGCGGTTGTGACACCTCGAATCCGGCGACGGCGCAAAGTGGCGAGTCAGGAGGCTCCGTCATGATCCGCATTCGACCTGCCCTCGTCGCCATCGTCCTCGTAGTGCTCGCGTGGACCGCGCTGCCGGTTGCAAGCCAGTCGCCCGAAGCCCGCGCGCTCCAGGAGGCGATCGATCTCATCGAGTCGAAGGGCGACTTCGCCGCGGCGCTCGCGAAGCTCGAGGCGGCCGAGAAGAGCTCCAACAGAACAGTGGTCTGCGAGGGCGCTCCTGTTCAAGGCCCAGGTGTACGAGCGGACGGACCAGGCCCGGGCTGTTGCGACCTACGAGCGGCTCGTGGCGGACTTCGGTGACCAGCGGGACGTCGCGATCGAGGCGCGGGCGCGCCTGGCGGCGCTGCAACCGACAACCGTGCGCGGGCCGGCCGAGCGCCTGATTACGAACGACCGGACGCTCGGTGGGGTGGGCGCGCCACGCTGGTCGCCGAACGGACGATACGTGATCGGCATGCGGCTTCGCGGCTCTGAATTCGATGGCGACGGCCTTTACCTGCTCACCGTCGACAACGCGGGCGGTCGCGTCGTGTTCGAGAGGGCGCCGGGGTTCAGCGTCGGGTTCTGGGGGTTCTCGCCCGATAGTCAGAGGTTCGCGGCCATGATGCCGGAGGCCGTTCCCCAGAGCGTCATGGCGCGCATCATCCGCGGAGAGATCGAGTCCGCGTTGGTGGCGGCACCCGGGGTTCTGGTCGTCGGCAGCGTTGCGGCGGGCGCGACGCCGACCGTCGTCGACATCCCGGAAATGGCCGGGGTCAATGCCTTCGAGCCCTTCACGAATCCGCTGGCGTGGTCGCCCGACGGCCGGTGGCTTGCCGTGGCCATGCCCGTGTCCCCCGTTCGGACGCATGAGATCCAGATCCTGAACGTGGCAACGGGTGAGCTGCGGTCGCTGGGTTTCCGAGCGGCGGGGTCCTTCGACCTCACGTGGTCGCCAGACGGTCGCGATGTCCTGGTACACGCTGGGACATCTTCGGCTCAGGAGCTCCGGCTCATCACCGTGGCGACGGGCGAGGTTCGGTCGCTGCCGTTGCCGGGCGCTCCCGGGGCGCGCCTTCGGGTCTCGGGCTGGACCGACAACCGCCACGTCCAGGTTCGACATATCGATCCTCAGGTGCCCGAGGCCGAAGACACGTTTCTGCTGTCCGTCGACTCGGGTGCGAGCCGCAGGACCTGTACGGGTCAGGCGTTCGCCCTGGCCGGCACCGGCGGCACGCCGGGCGCCACGTCCGATATCTGCCGCGAAGTCACTTCAGACGGGGCGCAGCAGGTCGTCTGGCAGCAGGCTTCAAAGCGCCTGGTTGTCCGGAACCTGTCGACCGGCGACGAGCGCCCGCTGACCTCGGGCTCCGGAGAGGAGTACTACGGCAGCCTGTCGCCTGACGGCAGGGTCGAGGTCTTCGTATCCAACCGCGACGGCAGGTGGGGCCTGTACGCGGCAGAGATTGCCGGCGCGCCGGTGGCAACGCCTGTCCGGCTCTCGACGTTTGAAGACATGCCGACCGGGTTCTCGCTGGTCCGGTGGACGTCTGACGGCTTCATCGCCAACCTCGGGTACAACGAGTCCAACATCATCCGCGTAGACGTAGATGCAACCGGGAGAGCGACCGGCAACGCGGAGCGCCTCACCCAGGACGGCATCCTCAACCACACCCCTGCCATCTCCCCGGACGGACGGCGCATCGCCTACTGGTCGCGCCACGGCTCGCGTTTCGGTCTCGCAGTCATGGACAGCGACGGCTCGAACGAACGGCTGCTTTTCGAGGCGCTGTCGGATCCAGGAGGGCTCCCGCCCTCCTGGCGGTCGACCTCTGAAGTCATCTTCACGATTCCAGCGTGGCCGCAGCCCGTCAATTTCGTCGAGCCGCCTCCCGGGACGCCGGCCACGCGCACCCTGATGTCTCTCAACGTGGTGACCGGGCAGGCGTCACCGATCGCGGAACTCAATGACTGGCGGTGGTGGCAGGCGCAGCCGAAGTACGTCGCCGCATTGAATGAGATTCTGTATGTCGACGACGGCTTTCGGACGCTGATGGCGCGGTCGCTCGTCGACGGGCGCCGCCGCGTGGTGGTCACGTTCGATGGAGAGGCGGAGGTCGATTCGTTCCTCGCGTCTCCCGATGGCGGTAAGGTCGTGTACCAACTGGCCCAGCGGTATTCGTCCGGCCGCGCGTGCTTCTCCCGTGAGCCGAGGCCGGTTCAGCGGGTCGACGACATGATCACGTCGTGCGAGATTGGCCTGCTGAATCCCGCGACCGGTGAACGCGCGGTGCTCGCGACGCCAAGAACCCCGACCGCCTTCACCGCCTGGTCGCCGGATGGGCGACTGCTGCAGACTGGCAGACGGCAGAAGCAGGTGATGGACACCACGACCGCTGCGCTTCAGACCCTCTTCGAGCAGAACGGCCGCCTCAATGTCGACGGGCCGGCGAGCTGGTCGCCGGATGGGACGTTCATCCTGCTCAGCGACCAGACGCAGCGATTCGAGTGGCGGCAGTGGAGCGGGGTCAGGTAGAAGGGCTCGGAGACGCCGGCGCTCGGTCGGAAGGGGCCTTACCGAAAGAGTTCGCCTACGGTCATCGACCAGCCGGGCAGCAAATCCGGCACGGCAAGCTGGTCGCCCGCAGAGAGCGTCTCGGCCGCCGTGTCCGCACGCCTGACGATGGCGACTTGGCGCCGGGGATCGAGGAGCACAACGACCTGACATCCTGACGCCAGCCAGTCGGCGGTTTTCTCTTCGACCTCGCTGTGGCTGTCGTCGGGGGAGAGGACTTCCACGGCGAGGTCCGGCGCGCCGGGGAAGTAGCCGCGGGCTGACAGCTCCGCCGTCTGAAGGCGGGCGTTCGTTACGAACGAAGCGTCCGGAGCACGAACCGTATCTGGGGAACGCCGCAGGATGAAGCCGGTCTCGGCGGCGTAGGTTGCGCCAAGGTCGTGCTCGTCGACGAAGGCCGTCAGCCGCGCGCCTATTCGCGCCGCGATCCTGCCGTGCGTGTGCCCTGCGGGTGTCATCTGGCGAAGGACTCCGTCGACCAGCTCGTACCGCCACTGCCCGCTCGGGAGCCTGATCAGCTCTTCGGCCGTGGTCACACCTGATTCGGTCGCCATGCGTGCCATTCTAGATCTCTCCTGTCGAGAGGCAAGGCTCGAACCCCATGGCGTTTGGGCGTTCGGTGACGCGTCGTTCCGTCCGCCCTCCGGCTCGCACGCTTGGCGCGACCCGGCCGGATCGGGCCCGGACCGCGCCGCTCGCAACGTCGGACGGTCGGAACGACGCGTCACCGAACGCCCAAACGCCAATGGCCAGGCGCAAGACCCGAGCCAGCTATTTCCCGCTGCAAGGCAGGCATAATGGCGCCTGTCCATGCGCAACCAGAGTGCCCGCTGGCAGAGCGGTCTGCTCGTGACGCTCGCCGCAACCATCTTGGCGGCCGGCGGTCTCCCGGTGGAACCGGTTGGGTCCGTCTCCCCTGAGCGCAGAGAAGTCCAGGCGTCTGATCCGCTGGAGCGCGCTGCCGGCACGGATTTCCGCGTGCTCACCTGGAACGTCTTCGGCCTGCCGAACGGGCACGCGCCTCGAGACTCGTCGGCGTTGGTCCGAGTTCTTGCCGCGCTGGATGCGGACGTCCTGCTGCTCAACGAGGTCAACGGATCGGCGGCAGAGGTCGAAGCCGTGCTGCCTCCGCCAGCCCAGGGTGCCGCGCCCTGGAAGGTGCACGCGCGCGGCGAGCTCGTCGTCGCGGTTCGTGGCGGCCGCAGCATCACGGGCGCCTTCCTGCGCCCGACTACGGCTCCAGCTACGGGCTTCTATCCGACGCTCGGCGAGTTGCTGTTCGGACGCACGCGGGTGACGGCGCTCGGGGCTTTCGTCTCCGACGGTCCGCGAACAACGCTGGTCGTTCCGCTGCACTTTCCGTGCTGCGGCGATGAGGCCGGCCGGCTGCGAGCGGCGCCGGCACTCCGTGACGCCGTCCAGGCCGCGCTGGCGGAGGCCAGCGTCGACGGCGTCATCGTCGCCGGCGACTTCAACACCGTCAACGGGCGCAGCACCGAACCGGTCGAGATCGTGCAGCGCGGCGTCACGTTCCGCGGAGCTCCACTGGCGGCTCTCGAGGCGCGGCAACTCGACGGCCAGTCGAACACGACATTCTGGAACCCGCGCCGCCAGGTCGCCTCGCGCCTCGACTGGTTGCTCTTCAGCGACACGACGCTCGAGCTTCTTCGCGCGTTCATCTTCGAGACTGAGGACCTCGCGCCCGAGTGGCTTCGGGCGCACGGGCTCCAGGCCGACGACTCGGATGTGTCGCAGTCATCGGACCACCGGCCCATCGTTGCCGATTTCAGGTGGCGCCGATGACGCCCCGGTTCTACAGGTGGGCCATCGCCCTGTCGTGGTCGCTCATCGGGCTGGCCGTCCTGTTGATCATCGGCGGCATCGCGCTGGGCCAAACCGCGCCGCCAGCCTGGGCCGGTGTCGTGACTGCCATGACGCTGCTCGTGGCCGTGCCCGTCGGCCTCTGGAGCCCGGTGGGCCTCCTCTGCGCCCACGCGAGAGCGCGGGGAACGGCGCCACGGATGGCTTCAGTCGGCATCATCCTGGCGTGGGTATCCGCGTTCCTCACCTTCGTCGTCATCACGAGCGGCAATACGTTCACGTCGCCCGGGCTCTGGAACTGGCTGGCGCGGGCGAGTCTGCCGGTCATGCTCTTCACACTTGCATGCGCGTTGTCCGTTCTGGCGTCGATGATCCCGGCGGGTCCGCGCGCGAAGCGCTCGCTTGCGTCCGGCGTTGTCTCCCTGTTCGCCGTCGCCATCGTGGTCACCGGCATGGTCATCGTCGACAGCGGCAATCGGGTGCTGTTCGGTCTGCTGGCGTTGCTCCTGGCCTGGGCGGTCATGCAGGCATTTCTCGTGCTGATACTCACGCGGCGCGCCGCGGCGCGATAGGCACTCCGTTGTGGGCCAAAAATACCCATTTTGGATATAATGGACCTTCCAGGCGGAGGTCAGCACCCCAATGTCGACGTTTTCCCAGGTCCTCGCGAATCTGCAGGCAGTGCCCGCCTCTGACGTGAAGAAGCGCGGGTGGCGGGGCGTGATGCGCACGCTTCTCGACAAGGGCACGGTGGTGGTCACGAACCATGACGAGCCCGAGGCCGTGATCATCGATATCAAGGAATACGAAAGCCTGCTTGCGCTGGCCGAGCAGACGCAGGCGCGGTCGATGTCGGAGCTCGACGCGCTCAGGCGCCGGTTCGACGAGCGGCTGGAGACGCTCAACACACCGGCCGCGGCGGACCGGCTGCGACGGCTCGCCCGGAAGCCCGCGAAGCTCGGCGGCAAGGTCAAGGCCGGCTCGGGCTTCTGATGTCCAGGCCGATCCTCTACGTCCTCGCCGGCGTCAACGGCGCGGGCAAGAGCTCGA
This sequence comes from uncultured Acidobacteriota bacterium, assembly GCA_963752045.1. GTDB lineage: Bacteria > Acidobacteriota > Vicinamibacteria > Vicinamibacterales > SCN-69-37 > DATKDF01. Next base: position 927,875 of record CAVVWN010000014.1, read on the forward strand.
TCGGCGGCCACGTGCTCGCGGAGGCCGGCTTCGCCTGGTTCAACCCGGACACGTTCGCGCGGGAGCTCAGGCGGGTGACCGGCTGGACGCAGGAAGAGGCCAACGCCGAGGCCTGGCAGGAGGGCGTGCGGCGGCTCGACGAGGCCATTGCGAGCCGGAAGAACCACGCCTTCGAGGCGACGCTTGGTGGGCGGACCATTGCGGACCGCATTCTCGACGCCACGCGGACCCACGACGTCAGCGTCTGGTTCTTCGGCCTGCCGGGCCCTGAGGATCACATCCGCCGCGTGCGCGCGCGCGTCGAGGCGGGCGGGCACGACATTCCCGAGGAGCGGATTCGGCAGCGCTATCCGCGCGCGCTGCAGAACGTCATCGCGCTCATGCCGCACCTTGCCACCTTGCACGTGTACGACAACAGCGTCGAAGTTGGGCCCGGTGAGCCCGTGCCGGATCCCGTGCTGGTGCTCGAGATGGCCGGCGGTGTGCTCATCTTTCCCAAAGCCAATGACGCCGGGGCGCTTCGACGGACGCCGGACTGGGCCAAGCCGCTCGTCGAAGCAGCCATCGCCGGCCTGACACGTTTCTGACACTGACCGTACCCGCACCCGACAGACCCGGGTTACGCTAGCCGGCACCGATGCCCATCCGGGACTGGCTGCCTCGTCCGCGGCAGGTGGTCGTGCTGTTTCTGGCCGTGGCCGTCGTGTCCACTGCCGCGCTGGGGTGGCTCACCTGGCAACTGCTCGACCAGGACGAGGAACTCGAAGTCGCGCGCAGGCGCGGCGAGCTCGAACAGGCGGCCGACCGCATGGCGACGACGCTCGTCGACGCGCTGACCGGCCTCGAGGCATTCGCCGCTGCCGACGCAACCGACCGTGCGGCCGTGCCTCCCGACGTGACGATCGCCACGATAGGGCCGGACGGCACGATCGTCCGATCCGGTGCGCTGTCATTCGTGCCGACGCGCGCGCCGCTGCCCGAGGCTCCCGAAGGCATGCTCGCCGCCGCCAACCGTGCGGCCGAAATCGAAGGCGACACGGCAACCGCCCGGCGCCTGTACGCGGCACTCGCGGCAAGGCCCGAAACGCCGCTGCGTGCGAAAGCCCTCGTTCGTCTCGCTGCCCTCGAGCGCCGTGCCGGTGACTCGGCCGCCGCGCTCCGCGCCTACGCGGCGCTCGATGCCATCGACGATGCTGGTGTTGGCGGGTTGCCGGCATCACTCATCGCGGAGGTCGGGTGGGCGGGCGTGCTCGAACGCGACGAGCGGCGTGACGAGTTGCGGACGCGCGCTCGGAGGTTCATCGACGACCTCCGTCGAGGGCGCTGGGCGCTCCTTGCTCCTGAATTCGAGTTCTACCGGCAGGAGGCCGCCCGCTGGATCGGCACCGGGACAGACATCGACACCGACCAGGACCGTGACGTGCTCGTTCGCTCCGAGGCCGCCGACTGGCTGTGGCGAAATGCGGGATCGAACCCGCCGCGGGGCCGCCAGCTCGTCACACTTCGATCCGGCACCGCCCTCGTCCTGTGGCGGACCGAGGACTCGACCGTGTCGGCCGTCTTCTGCGGTTCCCTGCTGCTCAACTCGTTGGTTCAGGCCCACACGCCGGAGGGGTTCAATGCTCTGGCCCTCGACGCTTTCGGCCAGGCCGCCGGCGGCGCTTCTCCGCCTGCAGGGCAGGCGACGATGCGCCCCGCCGGCATGAACGGACTGCCGTTCACGCTGCAGGTGGCCGGCCAGGCGCCGGGATCTTCGGGGCGGCGGCCGCTCCTGGCACTCGTCCTGGGTGCCACGATCGTGTTCGTCGCCTCGGGCTGGTACCTGATCCTGCGCGCCATCTTCCGTGAGGCGCGTGTCGCGCGGTTGCAGTCGGAGTTCGTGGCAGCGGTGTCGCACGAGTTCCGGAGCCCGCTCACGTCGATTGGCCATGTGGCCGAGCTGCTCGCCGAAGGCCGGCTGCCGACCGACGAGATGCGCCGTCGGTCGTACGACGCGCTCGTGCGCGACGCCGACCGGCTGCGCAGGCTCGTGGAGAACCTGCTCGACTTCGGCCGGTTCGACGCCGGCGCGGCCACGTACCGGTTCGAGCGCACCGACGTCGCGAGCCTCGTCGAAACCGTCGTCGGCGACTTCCGCCAGAGGGTGGCAGGCGCCGGCTGGCAGATCGAGCTCGTCAGGCCGAGAGACGGCGTGTTCGGAGAAGTCGACCGCGAGGCGTTCTCGCGTGCCCTCTGGAACATGCTCGACAACGCGGTGAAGTACTCGCCCGAGACCCGACACGTCTGGGTGGCGGTGGAGCTTGCGGGCGAGACCGTCAACATCCGGGTTCGCGACCGCGGCATCGGCATTCCCGCGAGCGAGCTTCACACGGTGTTCGAGCGGTTCGTACGGGGAGCCGCATCGAAAGGCCGCGGCATCACCGGCACCGGAATCGGCCTGGCCATGGTGCGGCAGATTGCCCGGGCGCACGGCGGCGACGTCACGGTTACGAGCCAGCCGGGCGAGGGCTCCGAGTTCACGCTGGTGCTGAAACAAGTGGAGGTTGCGGGATGACTCGTGTGCTCATCGTCGAAGACGAGCCGACCATTGCGTTCGCCCTGGAGGCAGATCTCGCAAGCGAAGGGTACGCAGCCACGGTGGTGCGCGACGGCCGGGAGGTGGTTGCCGCGGTGGGACGTGAGCAGCCGGACCTGATCCTGCTCGACATCATGCTGCCCGGTCGCGACGGCTTCGAGGTGTGCCGCGACCTTCGCCGGTCTGGTGTGACGACTCCCATCATCGTCCTCACCGCTCGAACGCACGATGCGGAGAAGGTCATGGGCCTCGAGTTGGGCGCCGACGACTACGTGACGAAGCCCTACAACCCGCGCGAGCTGCGAGCGCGCGTGAAGGCCGTGCTGCGAAGGGTGAACGACAACGGCACGTCTTCAGCAGGCGACAGGGCCGACGAGGTCGTCCGATTCGGCGACGTCGAGGCCGACTTCGCGCGGGGAGAGGTGCGGCGAGCGGGGCAGCGGGTCGACCTGAGCGCGCTCGAGTACAAGCTGCTCCTGGCCTTTGCGAGGAACCGCGGCCGGTTGCTCTCGCGCGAGCAACTGCTCGACCAGGCCTGGGGCCATGGCGTGGTGCTCAACGACCGCGTCGTCGACAACCACATCGTCGGGCTCCGGCGAAAGCTGGAGGAGGACCCGGCCACACCCAGGTTCTTCCTGAACGTGCGGGGACTCGGCTACCGGTTCGATGCGTGATTCGTACAGAGACCGTACGGTCCGGCGATGAGCGTCACGCAGGCCACCGTCAGGATCGTCGCGTGGCGCCGGTAGACGCGCGCCTGTGACGCGAGGTGCTCATGAGACGACTGGGTGCAACCGCTCTTATCGTGATCGTGGCGATGACGTTGACGCTCGCCGGGCAGGCCACACGTGCCGAGATGGCGCTCGAAGCCGCGCGCCGCGTCGAGGTCGTCGACGGCGATCTGCAGGGAGCGATCAAGCTCTACCGGGCGGTGGTGGCGTCGTACGAGGACTCCGACCGGCCGGCGGCCGCGATGGCGCTCGTGCGTATGGGGGCGTGCTACCAGCGCCTCGGCAACCAGCAGGCCGGTCCAATCTTCAATCGCGTGATTCGCGACTTCGGCGACCAGCCGGCCGCCGTCACCGAGGCGAGGCGCGCGCTGGCCACGCTCACCGCGCAGGCCACGAGCGAGCCGGACGGCCTCGTGTGTCCGCAGTGTGGCGATAGCGGCGCGGCGATGAGCCCGGACGGCCGGTGGATGGTGGTTCACCACTGGGACAGCGGCGACCTGGCGCGCGTCGATCTCGGAACCCTTGAGACGACGCGGCTGAACATCAAGACGGGCGACTGGAGCACGCACTACGACGAGGCACGCTTCCCGGCACTGTCACCTGACGGCAGGTTTCTCGCCTATACGTGGCATGACGATGGGGCGGCGGAGCGAGGAGAGCCGCCACTCGTGATCAGGGTTCGGGACCTCCAGGCCGGAGGTTCTGCGCGCACCGTCTTTGCTGATTCCTCCGTCGCGCCGCTTCCGCTCGCCTGGTCGTCGGACGGTCAGTCGATTCTCGCGGAGCTCGTCCGCGACACCGGGAGGGACCTGGCGTGGGTCAGCGCGGGTGATGGCGCAGTGACGGTCATCAAGCCGATTGGCAACCGTCTCTGGACTCAGCGCGCGTCGGTGTCGCCCGATGGCCGCTTCATCGCGTACTCGGCCATCCCGCCGGACGTCTTTCTGCCGGCCCGGCGCGGCCCGAGCCAGGAGCATTTGTACGTCATTCCGGCGCTCGGCGGTCCCGAGGAAGCTGTCGTGGCCAATGCCTCGCTCAACCGGACGGCCGTCTGGTCGCCGGATGGTTCGAAGCTCTTGTACATGAGCAACGTCTCCGGCACGTGGGACCTGTGGACTGTCGCCGTTGGGGATGGCCGGGCCACGGCGGCACCTGCGCTCGTGCGCAAGAGCATCGGCGACTCGTTTGCGCTCGGCGTCACGCCGTCTGGACGCCTCCACTACTACCAGGGCCACGCCGGGATCATGCAGTCGCTGATCGTTCCAGTCGGTTCGCCCGCGGCCGTTCCGGTGGACCTGATCGGATCGAAGCCCACCTGGTCGCCTGACGGAGCCTCTGTTGCGCTCGTGCGCCGCCGGCCGCCGGATGCCAACGAGATCGACATCGTGGTCAAGAACGTCGCGTCCGGAGCAGAGCGTGTCTACTCGCACGACGGCATGCTCGGCTTCCCGATGCTCTGGTTCCGCGACGGCGGTCTGCTCAACGTCATCATGGAGGGCGAGCGGCAGTACCTGGTACCGCATCGACCTTGCGAGCGGCGAGTTCCACAGGCTCGCGGAGCAGCGCGGCAATCCTGCTTACGAAACGCACTTCAACGTCAAGACGCTCTCGCCCGACGGCCAGACGCTGTACTTCGGCACCTATGCCCCTGACGATCCCGCCGCCGAAGGCCGCGTGCTCGACCGCATTGTCGCGCTCGATCTCATGGGCGGCGTCTATCGCGACGTATTCAGTCTGCCCGGGACACGCGTGAATCTGCCGCGCGCCGCGCAGGAGTGGACGCTGGCCATGAGCCCTGATGGCAAGACGATTGCCATGACGCACTACGACCCGCAGGCGGAGATGGCCAGGCTCGCCACGGTCGGCACCGACGGCCAGAACTACCGGGTGCTTACGAGCTTCCCGTCCGCCTCCCTGCGCAACAAGCTTGCATGGACGGCTGACGGCAGGACGATCTTCTATGCCACGCGGGAATCAGGCCCGCATCGGGTGATGCGAATCCCTTCTTCCGGTGGCGATCCCGAATTCACCGGCATCGAGGTGCAGGGCCTCGACGCGTTCGACGTCAGCCCGGACGGCGCACGCGTGATCTACAGCACGCTCGGCTCGGTCGGCGGCCGCGAGGAGCTGCACCGGATCGACGTGTCGTCGCTCATCGGTTCCCGCTGACGTTCAGATTCGCAGGTGTCGCAGGTCGGGCGCAGGCGTCCACGCGCCCGGGAGAGGAGTGTCCATGTCCCGCACGTCGTCGCTCATGGTCGCGTTCGTCGTCACGCTCGGTCTTGCGGGGTGCGGCCGGAGCCCGCTCGCGCCCGACACGGCGTCTGGCCCGATTACGGGTGGCGCCGTCCTCGCCGCCAGGGGCGGTAGTGGCGGCGGCAACAAGCCACCATCCGAACAACCGGCCACCGCCGTCTTCCGGTGTCCGGGTCCAGCCTGCACGGGCGCGGATCGCATCACGGGCGACGGCGCGCCGTACGCCGCGTTCATCGACGGCGGCGGCAACCTCCGCATCACGCTGCCTGACGGATCGCGCAGCATCACGTTCGACTACACCGAGTGCCTCGAGCCGTGCCCGGTCGGCCGGCGATGGTTCACGACGGCATCGCCGACCGGTGACAACAGTCTTCTGATGCATACCAGCGTCCTGGTTCCTGGCACCGAGAGCGAGACGCCGCAGGGCATGCTCGACATCCCGGTGGGTGAGACGTGGTTCTCGCGAATCAAGATGGGGTTTCACCTCCTCAGCCCGGAAGGGGAAGACCTCGTGTGGGGCAACCGGTTCAACCCGTTCTTTCCCGGCTCGACCAATCTCCAGGTCACGCGCGTGTCCGACGATGAGTGGTTCTTCGAAGCGCTGCCCACACAGATCGCCTTCGTGCGGTCGACGGCACAGGGACCGACAAAGGGCAAGCCGAGCAAGGACCCGGCAGAGGTCTTCGAGGGGAACTACTACATGCCGTTCAGGATTACAGTGACGAGTGGTTCGCCGACACACTGATCGGCACGGCGTTGTGAGCCGGCGGTGCCAGGTTTCCTGACTTCACTCCGCGGGCGCGATCACCAGCAGCGTCTCGGTACCCGCTCCTTCGACGGCAGCCGGCGGAATCGTGCGATCGAAGGTGGCCAGCCTGCCACCCAGCCGCAGGGCCAGGCCGAGCAGGTAGACGTCCGTCACCTGGCGGTGACCGCGGGCCTCAGTCAGGTCGAAGAGTTCTTCATCGCGCAGCGAGACGGCGTCGGCCCAGAAGTGATGGTCACCGCTCGCACAGAACCGGCGGAGGTGGTCGAGCGCGATCGCTGGTCGTGGGGCGTCCGGCTGATACCGGGGATTCGAGACAACGCGGACGAAGCCGTTCTCGGTGACCGCGCACGTCGCCCAGCCGTCGGCTCGATGGTCGGCGAACCAGTCGTGAGCCAGGTCGTGATGGACGTGGTCCGGATCGAACAGGGCTACGAGCACGTTGACGTCGAGCAGCGACACGCGCGGCATGGTGGTTCGGCCGTCAGCCTTGGTCCTCGTCCCGCAGTTCGTTGACCTGCTTCATCGTTGGACGCGGCGTCCCGGGCGGCCTGTGCGGCAGGAGCGGCACGCCATTGCGAACTCTGCGGGTCCGAGGGGCCTCGAGCCCCTTGCGAGCGAGCTCGGAGAGGACCTTGCCGGCCGTGCTTCCGCGTGCCGCCGCGAGTTCTTTCGCGGCCTGCAGCACGTCGGCGTCGAGGTCGAGCGTCGTCCGCATGACTCATCATCACGCATCAAGCATCTGATGTCAAAAGGCACTGCGGCAGCCCATCGCCAACCAACCTGAAAGAAGCAGGTTGACAGTGAATGCATGCAATATGCACATTGCATGTATGGGGACAAAGACCATCTCTCTAAAGGAGGAGGCCTACCGTCGGCTCAAGGCCGCCCGCCGCTATCCGGGCGAGTCGTTCAGCGAGGTCGTGCTTCGCGCTACGTGGCCCGAGGACACGATCACCGGCCGCGGCTTGCTGGACCTGCACGTGCCAGGCCGCGCGCTGTTCCGGGACGACGAGCTCGATCGGATCGAAGAACTCAAGGCGCGTGACCTGCCGCCGGAGGACAAGTGGGCGGGTCGCTGATTCTCGAGACGACGTTCCTCATCGACCTCGAGCGCGAGCACAATCGCGGCACACCGGCGAAGGCGGTCGCCTTCCTCGAAGAGCACGAGGATTCGCGTCTCTACCTGCCGTTCGTCGTGGCCGGAGAGCTGGCCGCTGGCACGTCACTCGGCGACCGGGAGCGATGGGAACGCTTCCTCGCGCCGCTCTTCGTCCTCGAATCGAGCCCGGAGGTGAGCTGGCAGTACGGCCGGGCCTACCGGCACCTGCGCGACAACGGCCAGCTCATCGGCACGAACGACCTGTGGATCGCCGCAACCGCGCTCGCACACCAGATGCCCGTCGTCACCCGCAACGTCGAGCACTACCGGCGGGTGCCAGGCGTTGAGGTCGTCGGTTACTGAGCCCGCCCCGCCCGGTTGGCTCTGGGGTTCTCCCATACGCGGATCTCGCTGGGCGACCAGGTGCTCATCATCGCCAGCCGTCGTCCGTCCGGATGCAGGCTCATGTCGTGGATGTAATGCAGCCGAATTCCGGTGTCCTCGGCGTCACCACCGGCGACCGGCACGCGCCACACGGTCTTGATGGCCGGCCCGGCGACGAAGTAAACGAACCGGCCGTCCGGGCTGAACTCGACGTTCGTCGACGACAGCTCGGGAAATTCGCGTATCAGATCACGACGGGTGCTGGTCCCGTCGACCGACATCACGGCGATCGTGTTCGACGCGCGAACGAAGATGGCCAGGAGGCGGCCGTCGCGTGACAGGCCCGTCGGATATCCTGGCCCCTTGATGTCGAACGGGCGCTCCAGTCCGCTGCGGAGGTCCCGGCTCACGCAGCATGAGGGGCCGTTCCCGAGAGAATAGATCGCCGAGGTGCCGCTGGGATCATAGAAGACCCTGAATCCGGGGCGAAGGAATGAGACATCCTCCGTCTCGAGGTCTATCTGATACAGGCCACGACGACCTGCCGCGTCCGCGCTTCTGAATACGATCGACCGCTCGTCCGGCGTCCACGTGGGGTCGGCGACGCCGCTCAAGCCCAGGTCATACGTTCGCTGCCGCTGATTGGACAGGCTCGCGACCGTCAGCGCGGCGCCTGAAATGCCGTACGCGATGCGGGTGCCGTCCGGCGACCAGACCGGCGGGCCTCGCCGTACGGTCGGCCGGGGTGTCAGCAAGAGTTGCGGAGGCGACTCCATTCGGCCGGTCGTCGGATCGATGGTCGCAACATAGACGTCGGGACCGGCAAGCGCCTTGCGAACGAACAACTGGCCGTCGGCCGTGAAGCCCAGGCTGGTCACCTCGCCAGGATCCCGCGTGATGCGTACCGGCGGTCCCTCAGGGCGACCGTCGTCAATGGAAACGGCCCAGGCGCCATCGGCCGTGAGGTAGAGCAACTCCCCCATAGGCGACCAGTCGAGCAGATTGCCCTCGATGACCGCTAGTGGTTGCGGCCCGTGGCTGGGCGTCACCTCGATGATTGCGATCGACGGCTCGCCGGAGGAATCCGGCACCTGCGCGGCGACGAAACGATCGTCACCGGAGAACGCAGCGCGGCCAAGCTCATAGGCCGGGGCTTCCAGCAGCCCGGTTTCCTGAGCTGACCTGACAGACACCGCGACGAGCCGTTGCCGGTCTGGCTGTCCGGACGCTCCTGTCACGACGTAGCTTGCCAGCACGGTGTTGCCGTCGGCAGACCAGTCGAGAACATCTCCCTCGCCCGGCAGCGAGGTGATCCGCCGCGCCTCACCCGCGTCACGTGCGACGACGCGGAGTTCCGTCGTTCCCTGTCGGGAGCGCCAGGCAAAGGCCACGTAGCGGGCGTCGGGTGACCAAGCCGAGGTCAACGGGTACCCGCCGTCGCCGTTCGCGACCACGAGTCTCGGGCTCCCGGTGATGACGTCCACAATCGCGAGCCCGTCTTCCGTGATGAGCGACAGGAAACGGCCGTCGGGAGAGACCGAGCCAGACCCGGGATAGCTGAGCGTCTTCAAGTCAAGTCGCCGCTCGATCCAGCCGTTGGCCTGCTCGATCTGAAGCTCAGCGCGCGCCACGCGGGCTGGCTCGCTGTCGGGATAGCGCCGAACGACGTCGGACCGGATCTCGTTGGCGACCCACGGTCGTCCTTGCCGGTCGTGGATCCCCGCCATCTGCAGGAGCGCCTTCGGCGCGGCCGGATCCTTCGGGAACTTCGCGACGATGTCCGTGTAGAGCGCGAGCGCGCCGGGCAGGTCGCCGTCCACTTGCTCCTTCTGCATCGCGGCCTTGAGCAGGACGTCAGGGGACGCCGACGTCTGGCTCTGGGCCAGCAGGCCGGCTGAGAGAACCAGGAGCGCGAGGACGATGATCATGCGCTTCATGAATGTCACCTTCTTGCGCCAGCTGGTTTGGGCAAGAAGTTTTGCAAGAGCCGGTACTCCGTCTGCGGCCCGCCACCATCCGATGCGCCCTTTGCAGCGACCGGATCGCCGGCCACGAACGCCACATGACGGCCGTCAGGGTGCACAGCGATGCCATCGCTGACCAGGGTGCGCAGGCCGATGTTGATCGGATGGGCCGTGCCGCCCTCGATGGGGATCCACCAGAGTGAGCGTGGCTCGGAGGGCGAGGCTCCAGCGACGTTGGCAATGAGCGCGCGGCTGTCAGGCGTCCATTGCGCACCGCCGCGGGCGGCAATCGCGTTGGCGCGACCGACCCGGAAGACCTCATGCTCTTGACCGGTCGCGATCTCATGCACTATCAGTGACGACGGCTGCTCGGTTTCCACCAGTATCCATCGTCCATCCGGCGAGCGGACGGACCCGAACTTGTTCGGACCAGAGGCGTCCCGCTGGAACCGGGCCGCGACCCGCTCGTCTCCCGTCTCAAGATCGCGCTCGACGAACGTCGCCACGCCAGGCGTCGTGCTGTTCTTGAAGAAGCTACTGAAATACGTCAGGGACCGTCCACCGGCCGAGAACTGCGGAACGTAGTACCCGACAACATCCTCGATGTAGGGCAGCAACAGCTGCAGTGCCCCGGTCTCCGCGTTGAACAGGTGCACGCCCTCGCGCGAATTGAGGTCGTCCGCCCTGAACGCAAAGGTACGGCCGTCCGGCGACCAGTCGTACGTCCACTTGTAGCCCAGATTGAGTGGCACCTCCCTCACAACGCCGGAGTCGGCGGAACGAATCGCGATTGCGCCTGGCACCAGGTACGCGAACGACTTCCCGTCGGCCGACCACCTGGGCGCCCGAGCCTGCGGATTCGCTGCAACCGCGACTGGCGGTTCGATGAGGACGCCCGCGGCCGGATCGACCGCGGCGACGAACAGCGAGCGGTTCTCCTGGGCCCGTTCGTAGAACAGGGAACCCTGTGCAGTCATGCTCAGGGGATCCCCCCGAAAATCACGCGCCAGCAGGACCGGGTCACCTGCGCGCCGACCCTGTGTCACGGGAAGGGCCCACAGGTCGGTCGAACCCAGACGGTCGCTGACGAACACGAGATGTCGTCCGTCCGGGCGACCATCCGACCACCTGATCGTTGGCGGGTTCGTCGAACACCGCCATCGCTGAACCACCATCGGTCGGCAGCAGAAATAAATCACGTGGCCGCGCGCCAGGCGCTGGTGCGCGCGTCGTACGCGATGAAGGCGCCGTCAGGCGAGAGTCGGACGTTGTGGGAAAGCGCCAGCGGCGGGTCAAAGCTCTTGAGCACGTGCATCGCGCCGTTCGCCACGTTCAAAAGCCCGATGTCGTATCCTTCGGCTCGCCTGCCGTTGCCGCGCTCAACCACGCACGACCAGGTGACGCGAGTCCTGTGACCACTCCTTTGGCACCGTCCACGCACCTTCGAAGACCAACCGCGGCGTCGTTTCTTCAGTCGCCGAGATAGGCAGGACACGCACTCCTGATCTGGTCCGGTCCTTTTCCTGGGAAGCAAAGGCGATGAACTTGCCATCGCGGGAGATGGCGGACGCATCGACGAACCCTCCGGCTTTGAAGATTTGCGTCAACTGACGGGCCTTGCCGGCTTCGAGATCGCGGACGGTCAACTCGCGCGTGTTCATGTCGATATAGCTGACGTAACGTCCGTCCGGCGACATCGCCGGACTCGCCGCCATACTGGCGTTGCCTGGCCAGTTCAGGGATCGGTCGAGCGGGCCATCGTCCTGCGGGTTGAGGGCCGCCAGGCGCTCGGCCGCCACCTTGGCTGCTGGTCCGCCTGAGTAGGTGGCGACAATACGCTGGTAGATTGCCCGTGACGCTTCCCGATCCCCCTGCCGTTCGTGGATCCCCGCCATTTGGAGCAGCGCCTTCGGCGCGGCCGCATCCTTCGGGAACTTCGCGACGATGTCCGTGTAGAGCGCGAGCGCGCCGGGCAGGTCGCCGTCCACTTGCTCCTTCTGCATCGCGGCTTTCAGCAGGACGTCCGGGGACGCCGGCGTCTGGCTCCCGGCCAGCAGGCCGGCTGACAACGCGAGGGCGACGAAGACCGCAACGGTACGTCTCATGCGGCCAAGATTATGCCCGTGGCCGGCTTGACGAATCATGGACCTTCACGGGTTGTGTCACGGTTTGGCCACGACGAGCAGGCCGACCTGCTCAGTTCGTAGGCCTGGACGGCACACTCAGGCTGTCAGCGCCTTCACCTTCGGACGGCGTCCACGCGCGCGGAGTGCGTGCCACAAATCCCACTTCGCCTGAAGGTTGAGCCAGATCTGCGCATCCCACCGAGTCAGTGCCTCGAGCAGCAGTGCGGTATCGGCGCTGACGGCCCGCCGCCCTTTGACAATGGCATTCAGCCGCTGGAAGGGAATGTTCATGCGCTTTGCCGCTTCAACCTGCGATACGCCCAGAGGCTCGAGAAACTCCTTCAGGAGCATCTCGCCGGGGTGCGTGGGGGGGCGATGGGTCGGCAGCATGGCAACGATCCTCAGTGATAGTCCGTACACCGGACGTTTGTCGCATCATGACCTTCGAAGCGGAAGACGATCCGGTATTGGTCGTTGACGCGAATCGCATGCTGACCGGCCAATTCGCCCGTCAGCGCGTGAAGCCGGTTACCAGGTGGCACGCGCAGGGCATCCAGCGTCGTGACCGAGTCAATTTGATCCAACTTGCGCCGGACAACCGGCCACAGTGATACGGGAATCTGCCGAGCGGCCTTGCTGTTGATGCCGTTCCAGATATCCCTGGTCACGTCGTCAGCCAGCGACCGGATCATCGGACCTCAGTGTAGCACACGTCGCGTGCTACGACCAATCGAGGTTTCGGCGAATCATGAGGTTCGAGCGAGCGGATGACAGAACTCCACGCGCATTCGACGGATACCGCCGGTTCGTGCCGATGCGGGTTCGCAGGAACACGGCAACCAGGGTCGGGCGCATGGTAACCGAAAGGGGTCGGCGGCCTTGTGATGCTTGAACGACCGAACAGCCCTGGTTCTGAAACGAATCGTCCGGACCAGTCAGACCGCTACCGGCTGCCAGCCGGCAGCAGGTTCTCCCACATCCAGACCTGGTCGTCGATTCTCCCGTACCCGACCGTGAGCTGCCGGCCGTCCGGACTGGCGCTGAGGTGCTTGACCCAGCCGTCCACGTCCGCGACCTTTTCCGGTTCTCCACCGGCGACGGCCACCCGCCAGATGGCGAAGGGCAACACCGTCGTGAAATACACGAACCGACTGTCGTGACCGAACGCGATCTCGCCGTCCAGTTCCAGGAACCCACGCACAAGTGTCCGGCGTTCGCCGCCGTCTGCGGGCGCGACTGCGATCGACGGCGCGTCGCCCGCGTTGTCGCCAGGGTTGAACAGCGCCAGCAGACGTCCGTCCGGCGAGAGGGTCACGGATCGGTGTCGCCCCCGGTCCACGGACCGCTCCGTGCCATCTGAGAGGTCGCGTCTCACGATGCCGCCACCCGTCGGATGTCGCGGCGGAGCGGGGTAGTAAAAGTACCGGCCGTCGGGCGAAAAGAGTCCGGTGTGACCCTGGGAGAAGAACGTCATCTCTCCGTCTTCGAGGGCGACTCGGTAGATGCCGTTCCTGCCCGTAGTATCCCGCCCGCGCAAGACGACAGCCGGCTCGTCCGGCTGCCAGGCGAGGCGTTCGGGTCCACCGCCAAGAGGAAGCGGGTACAGACGCAACTCTCCGGTGCCAACGGTGCGGACCGCCAGGGAGAGATCTCCACCAGACGCCTGGAGGAATGCAATGCGATCTCCGCGGGGCGACCAGGCGGGATGTGCCCGCGACACGCCCATTTGAGCCGGCAGCAGCGATCTGGGTGCTCCGGCGCCACCATCAGTGACCGGGTCCAGGGTGATGGTCACGATGTCCGATGAGCCGACGGTCTTGTGTGCCAGGAATCGTCCGTCGCGGGCAAACCCCAGTCCGTACACGTCGCCGACATCGCGTTTGATGACGATGGGTTCGAGCGAGGGCCGGCCGTCGACGATCGCAACCGCACGCGCGTCGCGCGTGCCGAAGAAGTCGGCCACGTAGAGCAGGTGGCGCCCGTCGGGGAACCAGCCGAGCAGGACGTCGTTACTCGCGGCCTCGCCCACCAGAAGAGTCACCGGACCTCCGGCGGCCGGGATTAGATAGATGTCCCGCGAGGTAGACGCCTCGTCAGAGGGCCAGTCGTAGGCGAGGAATCGTCCGTCCGGTGAGAACGTCGCCCGGCGCGGCACATGCACGGTTCCGAAGGTCTTCAGGCTTCGAGTCGATCCGTCGTCCACCGAGAGCAGCACGAGGTCACTGTGGACGCCGCTCTGGAGCGCCGCTCTTGGAGAGGCGACTCGAACGATGGCGAGTGAGTGCGCGTCGGGTGACCAGTCGAAGAGCAGAAGCGAGGCCTGGTGCTGATCGCTATATAGGGTTCGCGTCTCTCCGCCGTCGCGGGAGACCGTGCGCACTTCGGAGCGGTCTTCGCGGTTGTTCCACCAGACGTACGCGATCTGCTGGCCGTCCGGAGACCAGACTGAAGAATGGACGTTGCCCTCCTCCCATCCAGACGATGTTGTGACCAGGCGCGTCAGGCCTGTCCGAAGGTCCCACACGCCGAGATTGCCCTGGCCCCTGCCCTGCTCCTGGGCGACAAAGGTATCGTCGACAAACGAGATGAACCGCCCATCCGGCGAGACCGCACCCCCGAGGTCCACGGCGTCGGGTGGAACCGGCATCTCGGTGAACGACGGGCCGCGGGTCCGCTCGCTCAGCGCCACGAGGCGGTCACGAGCCGCGGCCGCCACCAGACCGACCTGCGGGTACTTGAGGAGGACCGTCTGGTAGGTCAGTCTTGCCTCCGGACGGCCGAGACGTTCATAACAGCCCGCCAGGCCGAGGAGGGCCTCGGCCGCCGTGGCCGGACGGCTGGCGCTGGCAGCCGACTCGGCTGCCTGCCGGTACGGCAAGACCGCGGCCGCGCAGTTGCCGTCCACCTGATCCAGTTGCCGCGCCTGTCGGAGCAGAAGGTCCGGGGAGGAACCAGACTGCGCGACGAGGCCGGCCGACAACGCGAGGGCGACGAAGACCGCAGCGGTACGTCTCATGCGGCCAAGATTACGCCCGTGGCCGGCTTGACGAATCATGGACCTTCACGGGTTGTGTCACGGTTTGGCCACGACGAGCCGCGAGCCAGGCAGGCTGGGGTCATCCAGCCGGCCCGGGAGCGGTGGAGTTCTTTCACGCATCTCGCCAGACACCGGTTGCAGTTTCTGCAACACCTAATGCGGCGGCGCAGGGAATCGTGCCGCAAGAGGCCTGGCATGCGTCTCGCAGCGCGGTTCCCGGACGGGGCTGTCGAGAAGGCCGCAAGTGTGTTATCATCATTGCGTTCGGTGATAACATGATTCGCACCCAGATCAGCCTCGAGGAAGAGGACTACATGCTGGTCAAACAGGAAGCCGACGTACTCGGCATCTCGGTGGCGGAGTTCGTTCGGCGCGCCATCCGGCGCCGCCTGCCCCCGCGGGACGGCCCGCCGTGGATGCGGTTTGCCGGGCTTGTGGCCTCAGGCGATCCCAACGCGAGCCGCACGATCGACGACGTGGTGTATGGCGAGAAAGACTGAAGCCTACGTCGACACGGCGGCACTCATTGCCTTTCTCGATCGTTCGGACACCCACCACGCGCTCTTCGTGCGGCTGTTCTCCGACCCGCCGCCGCTTGTCACGTCGGCGCTCGTGGTCGCCGAGGGCCACGGCTGGTTCCTGCGCCGCTACGACGGCCACCGTGCGGTCGAATTCCTGAACTTCATCCACGCGCTCTCGCCGCTCACGGTCGTCGCATTCGATCTGACCGCGCTCACCCAGGCCAGCCGCATCGTCAAGAAGTTCGCGGACCAGCCGCTGACGCTGGCTGACGCGCACGGCCTGGCGCTCATGCAGCAGCGTCGCACCGCGCAGTGCTGGTCCACAGACCGGCACCTCACGCTGCAGGGGGCGCCCCTGGTCGTGAGCGAGTAGCGCGCGAGCAGGGCTGGCACGGCCAGGGCGGCCCGGCGAAAGGCTCACCCATCAAATCGGTACCCGAATCCCCGCAGGTTCAGCACGTATTGTGGTCGGGCTGGGTCTGGCTCGATCTTCTTCCTGAGATTTGCCACCTGATTGTCCACGACGCGGTCGGTGACGAACGTGTCAGGGCCCCAGGCCTCGTCGATGAGCTGCTGGCGGCTGAGCGCGCGGCCGCGATGGCGCACGAGCACCGAGAGCAGCTTGAACTCGAGCGGCGTGAGACCGATCGCCGTGCCGGCGCGGCGAACCTCGCGCCGATCGAAATCCACGACGACGTCACCGAACTCGTAGCGGTCCGGCGGCGTGTCACTGACCCGCCTCAGCACGGCCTTGATGCGCGCACGCAGTTCGCGCGCGCTGTAGGGCTTGGTGACGTAGTCGTCGGCGCCCAGTTCGAAGCCGAGCACCTTCTCGGCTTCCTGCGTGCGAGCGGTCAGCATGATGACGGGTGTGCGCACGCCGGCACGACGCAGATCCCGGCAGACGTCGAAGCCGTCCTTCTTCGGCAGCGTGACGTCCAGGAGGATGCCGTCGAATCCCTGCTTCCGGCCAAGCTCGACCGCAGCGTCTCCATCGGCGGCGACCGTCACGTCGTACCCTTCGGCCGAGAGGTCGTCCTCGAGCGCCATCGCAATCACCGGGTCGTCTTCGACGATGAGGAGGGAAGGCATGTCTGTCTCTCTTGGTGGAGGGGCGGGCTTCAGCCCGCCTGGCCAGGGCCGGCTGAAGCCGGCCGCTCCAGATGTTCCGGGCCGGCTGACGTCGGCCGCTCCAGCCTGCGTGTTGCCGGCAACGCAATCGTGAACGTGCTGCCGGCGCCGGGCTCGCTCGCCACCGAGATGTCGCCGCCAAGCCCGCGGACGATGTCACGCGCGAGGGCGAGTCCAACTCCCGTGCCGCGCACGCCGGACGTCTCGGCCCCGGCGCCCCGAACGAACCGCTCGAAGATGATCGCGTGCTCGGCCTTCGGTATGCCGGGCCCCGCGTCGCGCACGCGAATCAGGACGCGGCGACCGGCGTCGCCCGGCTCCACGTCCACGTGTATCGGTGCGGCGGCTGGCGAGTACTTGGCGGCGTTCTCGAGCAGGTTGTTGATCGCCAGCGCAAAGGCCTCGTGGTCGATGCTGACGCCCTGTGGTTCGCGTGGAGCCGCCATCGACACGGGATGCCCGGCGGCTGCTGGACTCGCGCGGAAACGCTCGACCGCGTCGGTGACGAGCGCGTTCGCATCGGCCGCTTCGCGTCGATATCTGGCCGCGCCGGCCTGGATGCGCCCGAAATCCAGTAACTGATCCACGAAGCGTCGCAGCCGCGCGGCCTCCTGCTCGAGCGCGTCGTAGTATCGCGCGCGCCGGGTGGCGTCCATGTCGGGCCGGCCACGGAGCAGCTCCACCAGGTGACTGATCGACGTGAGCGGCGTCCGGAACTCGTGCGAGACGGCAGAGACGAACTTCGACTGAAGCTCGGCGGCAGCCAGTTCGCGCCGGACGGCCCTGGCGACGAAGTACGCGGCAGCCATCATGACGAACGCCGCAAGCGGCAGGAGGAGCAGTTGCTGACGCCGGCCGGCGAGCGCGGCGATCTCCTCGCCGGGCGCCGTGCTCGCCACCCGAATTGTCCAGGGCAGCCCGGTATCGGCAGTCGACCGCGTGACCACGGGTTCGGCCAGCGATCCGGCATCCAGCCAGGAACCGCCGTCCATGTCGTCGATCGCCAGTGCCACGCGTGCGTCGCTGGTCAACGCGCGCCATCGGTTGGCCAGGAACCGTGGCGTGGCGACAAGGACGGCGAGTCCGGACGTGTCAGGTCGCCAGACCGCCAGTACGGAACGGTCCCCGATCGTCGCAACGCGCCGGCCGGCCTCAGCCGGCTCATCGGGGGACCGGGTGCGCCAGTCGCTCCAGATCGCCTCGACGGCCGAGGCGAGCGCGATCGATTCGTCGAAGTCCGGGCCGGGCACACCGGCGTTCTCCTCGGTCAGCGCGTTCTCGAACGTGAGGCGGTCCACGGGCCAACGGCCGCCGGCGAGGTCTGCCCGGAGGCGCCCGCGCTCGGCCTCGGCAAGTTCAGCGCGCCCGGCCGCCTCGAGCGTCCGGATGCGCGCCTGCGCCGCCACGAGCGAAGCCGGATCTCCAAATACCCCCACGTCGTCCATGTCGCTCATGGCGGCGTACGCGTCGAGTGCCTGGTCCGGCTTCCCCGAGTTGCGCAGCACACGCGCGAGCCGCACGAGCGCGCCAGCTCGGACGGCCCGGTCGGGACTTCGCGACAGGCGCTCGTAGGCGGCCTGAGCCCTCGCGCGGTCGCCCCTGTCCTCGGCCGCCTGCGTCTCGAGCCAGGTGGACGGCGGCGGCTCGACCGGTTCGGGTCGCGCCGGGACGAAGACGAGGGGCGCGCCGCGACGGCCGACG
Organism: uncultured Acidobacteriota bacterium; assembly: GCA_963752045.1. GTDB lineage: Bacteria > Acidobacteriota > Vicinamibacteria > Vicinamibacterales > SCN-69-37 > DATKDF01. The sequence continues at coordinate 946,169 of CAVVWN010000014.1, forward strand.
ATGCCGTCGGGTGAAAGGGTGACGGCGACCGCGCCGGCGTCAGGCTCCGGGTTCGCGCTGGCCGGGTCGAGGCTGTCGAGGTCGCGCGCGATGCGGCCGACGAGATCGTCGGCTGCGCCCGCAAGCCGGTCCGTGAGTTGCTTCTCGGCAAGCTCCCGGTCCTGCGCGACCAGCGTCCAGCCCAGCCACACGAGCCCCGCCGCCGGCACCAGGGTGACGGCGAGGAACAGAGCCACGAGGTGGCCCGGCCGGGTGAGCCAGGCGGAGCGTGATGCAGGCACGGTGGTGACGCGCCTACGCTACCAGCAAAGTGTCAGGGTTTGTTCACGGCCCGATTCGGCCTGTCGGCTGAAGCTCGCAACCGCTCGCGAGGGCCTCAGACGACGGCGCCGGAAGGGCGTCAGGTTTCGCCGGCCAAGGACCCAAAGACACTACCCTGACACTTCGCAGACCGGATGCAGACGGCTCCTGCGTATGATGTGACACCACATGCGCGCCGGAAGGAGGTTGCGGGAGCCCCGTCGCCTGCACGTTCTGCTGGTGTCCGTGTTGCTCGTTCCAGTGCTGGCGCTCGGCTGGCTGACGCTCGAGCTTCTCGACAAGATTCAGCAGCTCGAACGGCAGCGCGTGCAGCAACGGCTGGAACGGGCAGCCGACGAGGTGCTCGCCGCGTCGGCGGCAATGGGACTCGAAGCCGGGATGCAGCGCATCGTCTCTGGTGAGACGACGGACGTCCCGACCTGGATGACACTCGTCAGCGTCGATCGGCAGGGCGGAGCGACCGCGCCGCCAGGTGCGCTGGCGTTCGTGCCGGATGTGCCCGCCACGCCGGTCGGTCGAATCGGCCCTCGCCGATGGCGAGCGCTACGAGTACCAGCTCAACGCACCGGACAAGGCCGTGGAGTGGTACCGGTCCCGTTCGGCATCGACCGGTCCAGGCGTGCGAGCCGGAGCCCTCCTGGGACTTGCGCGCACGCTCGCGCAGACGGGCCAGAGAGATGCTGCGCTCGAGGCGCTGGCAGAGATGGAGTCGCTCGGCGCTGTCCGCACGAATGGGCTGCCGGCCGGGCTCATCGCCCTCGTGAAGAGAGGCGAACTTCTCGAGGGCGCGGGCCGAGGAGACGACGTTCGCGCAGTGGGCCAGTCACTGCGATCCGCGCTCGCGGCCGGCGTCTGGCCGCTGACGCGTGACGAGTATGACTACTACTCGCAAGTTGCCGCCGACTGGGCCGGGCCCGTCGCGGAGATCACCGAAGCGCAGCTCGCGGCGCACGCGCGAGCGACCATCGTCGACGAGTTGTACCAACGCGGAGCACGGGAGCGGTGCCGGCCGTCATGCGTTCGTTGTCGACCAGCGTCTGGTGCTTGTCGCGACCTCGGTGTCCGAGGCGCAACTGGCGCTTCTCCTTGCCGATCGCACTCTGGTGGAGAAAGCGTGGCGTGCCGTCCGCGACGTGAGTGTGACGCTCACGGATGCGTCGGGTGGCGTCGTCGCCGGAGAGGTGCCAGACGACGGCACCGATCCAGAGCATGCGGTGCGCACGCGGATGTCAGCGGGCTGCAGTGGACGACCAGAGTCGCGAGCTAACCTCGATGTCGATCGGGCCGAGACGGCCGAACAACGGCGTTTCCTGCTCTTCGTGCTGGCGGCCGTGGTCGTGCTGCTCGGGGGCAGTGTGTACTTCACGCTGCGGGGCTTCCGGCGCGAGTTGGCGGTGTCCAGGCAGCAGGCCGACTTCGTGGCCGCCGTGTCGCACGAATTCCGGACGCCGCTCGCGTCGGTGCGTCACCTGAGCGAGATGTTGACGTCTGGCCGGGTCGCGACCCGGGCGGCCAGCACCTTCGCGATGATCAGATCGGACGCGTCGATCACCGGGACGGTCGTGCCGCCGATGTCCGTTGCGACCGCGCGCTCGAGGAAGTCGTCCTCGATCCCGGACCCGGCCAGGACGACGTCCAGCGGCATACCGGTAGCCTCGTGCACGAATGGCATGACACGCGTGCGGCGCACGAAAACCGGATCGTCCGCCCGCAGCGCAAAGCCCGCCGCTCGCATGTCCTCGACGAATCGATCGGGCGCGTCGGGAGTGAGTGCGAGCGTGACGTCCACGTCGGCGCTCAGCCTGGGCACGCCGTGGATGATGAGCGCCTGGGCGCCGAAGACGAGCCAGCGACCCCACCGGGCGAGCACCGGTGCCAGCGACGTCAGCAGTTCAACCGCGGCGGGCTGAACCGGCACGTCTGAGGCGCTCCGCAAGTTGGACGTGGGACAGGAGATCCTGGCGGCGCTGCGCGCGATCGGGCCACTGACGATCGAGCAGCAACATCTGGCGACGAAGCTCGCCGGCGATCCGAAGCGCCTCGGCCGCACCGAGCCGCGCGATGCGGTCGCGCCAGTACGCGTCCTTGCTCGCGCGTGCGGCTTGCCAGTCGCGTTCCACGTAGTCGCGGATGCCGCGGGTGATCACGCTCGCTATTCTACCGTCCCGGGCACTACCGTCCGCTCAGAAACGCCAGCACGTTCTCGAGCGCCCAGACCTCGTGCGACACTTTCGAGGCGGCGCTGAAGACGATGCGGGAACCGTCGCGCGAGATGCCGCCAAGGTCGCCTCTGGCGGGATCGACGTCTGGGAAGGTGATGGAACCTGTGAGTTGAGACAGGTCGATGCCGTCCGGCTGCGGCGGTCCGCCGGTGACCGGGACTCGCATCAGGCGCCAGACGCCGCCCTGCAGCATGCCCACGACGACGGCCTGACCGTCTTCGGCCCAGCCGATCCGGTCTGGCAGACGTGGAGTTTCGTAAGTCGCCAGATCGCGCAGTGATCCACCGTTCGTATCGACGATGGCCAGGTGCATCAGGCGGTCCCCGGGCAGTGCGTAGCCCATCGCGAGGGTGGAGTCGTCAGGACTCGCAGCCAGCGAGAACAGATTCGTGTTTGCCGGAAGCAGGTCACCGGTCAGGGAGAACGTGGAGCGCACGTGTCCGGCCTGCAGGTCGACCTGGACGATGCTGTCCCATGGACCTCCGGTGGTGGCCCTCGCCAGCACGTAGAACGTCTCGCCATCGGCCGACACTCCTCCAGCCCTCGATAGCATGCGGCCCTCGGAATTGGCGGGCAGCAGTGACGTGAACTCTCCGGTTGCCCGATCGAGCCGGTGGAACGCTCCACCCGAGGGGCCTGTGACCCAGAGGACCAGGCCCGAGCTATCCGGCAGCCACCGGTTGTAGAGGTACTGGCCTCGCGCGTTCATTCCGACACCGGCGCGTTCGTAGAACCGTTCCTCGCCGGTGTCGAGCGAGCGTATGGTCAAGCCGTTCGTGGCGGCGGTGGCGACGAACCGTCCATCGGGCGAGATGTTCGGCACGTTTCCCGCAAACGCCTGGACGATCGTCGAGCCCGTTGCGGAACGCTCGGCGACGAACACCGTGCTACCGCCCTGCGAGCCGCTTTCGGTGTAGTACAGGTCACCGGACGCGAAGACACGGACGGGGCGTCCTCTGACGTTTTTCTGAACGAGGAACGGTTCACCGGCGGCGCGTCCGTCCTGCACGCGAACTGCATACAGGGCTTGTTCGTTGAGGCGATCGCTGCGGAAGAGGATGTGCGATCGGTCCGGCGTCCAGATCGCGTCGCTACTCGTGCCCGTCCACATCACGATTCCCGCATCATCTTGCCCGTCCGCCCGCATGACGCGCACGTGTTGGTAGCCGGACTCGAGCACGCGACGCACGTAGGCAATCCACTGGCCGTCATCGGACGCTTTCAATGACACGACGCGCTCGTTACGACTGAAAGTCCTGACAGGGTGAACGGCGCCGTCCGCGAGCGCTACCCAGGCGACCGTCGTTGCCTGATCGGAGCGGGCCTCAAACACACAGAGAACGGCCAACCCGTCGGGAGACCAGCCACCGAGCGTGATGAACGCGATCTCGTCACTGGGGCTCAGGACGACTCGTGGCGACGCTCCGGGTTCCGTGCCGACCACGCGGAGCGACTTCGGGCCGTTGAAAGGCAGCACCCCGTCGGTCCGCCCGCCCCACACGAAGGCCACCTGGCGTCCGTCCGGCGAGAGCGCGGCCGCCCCTGAACGACCGGGTGGCAGTCCGCCTTCGGCTGAACTGGCGACCAGCAGGCTGATCTCACTGCTCTGCACGTTCCGAAGGAGCATGTCTTGCTGCTCCTTGTTCTCGGCGTCCGTGCGGTTCTTCGTGCCGACGGCCAGCGCCCCGTCGCTGCTGATGTCGATCGTGTTGAAGCCGTCGTCCGTCCACACTCGGCGAGGCGTGAGTTCCTGCGCGCTCCCACGCGCCAGCGCCGCGAGCCGGCGACTGGCGAGCGCGGCGACGTCCTTCTGATCGCCAAACGTCCGGACGATGCGAGTGAAGACCGCGCTCGCGTCGCCGGACCCGGTCCTCTGGAAGGCGTCTCCGAGCGCGAGCAGGGCCTTTGCCGCAACCGCGCGGTCCTGTGCCTGTGCCAGACGATCGAAGTCCGCCATGGCGCCCGTCCAGTCACCCTGAATCTCCGCGCGGTATTTCGCGGCCCGCAGCTCAACTTCCGCCGATTGGGCATCCTGCCCACTGAGCGTCACGGGCAACAACAGTCCGAACGTCACGACGCCTGCCAGGCCGAGTCTCATCGCATGCCGCATGGCTGTGTCCTCCATGTCGGCAAGGCTAGAAGCCGCGCATCTCTCGCAGAACAGCGCTTTGTCATCGCTCTGTCAGGCCGTCGCCATCGAAGCGGTAGCCGAGGCCGCGCAGCGCGATGAGGTAGCGGGGACGCTCGGGGTTGGGCTCGATCTTGCGGCGCAGGTTGGTGATCTGGTTGTCGACGACGCGCTCGGTGACGTTGGTGCCGACGCCCCAGACCTCGTCGAGCAGCTGCGCCCGTGAGAGCACGCGTCCGGCGCGACGGACGAACGCCGACAGAAGCTTGAACTCGAGCGCCGACAGCTCGACGGCCGCGCCGCCGCGCCGAAGCTCGCAGCGCGCGAAGTCCAGCTCGGCGTCGCCGAAGCGGTAGACCGGCGGCACGTCGCCGCGACGGCCGCGGCGCAGGAGCGCCTTCACGCGCGCGCGCAGCTCGCGCGCGCTGTACGGCTTGGTGACGTAGTCGTCGGCGCCCGTCTCGAGGCCGAGCACCTTCTCGGCTTCGTGCGTCCGGGCGGTCAGCATCAGGATCGGCGTCTCGAGGCCGGCCCGCCGGACGTCGCGGCAGACGTCGAAGCCGTCCTTCTTCGGGAGCATGACATCCAGGATGATGAGGTCCCATGGCGACGCAACCGCGAGCCGCGCCGCCGTGTCGCCATCGGTCGAAAGCTCCACGAGGTAGCCCTCGGCCCGCAGGTCGTCCTGCAGGGCGAGCGCGAGGCTCGGTTCGTCTTCGACGAGCAGGATGCGGGAGTTGGTCACGGCGTCTCCGAACCGGGCATCCCTGAATCTGAAGGGGCGGGCTTCAGCCCGCCCAGGTCGGGCCGGCTGAAGCCGGCCCCTCCATGAGCCTCGACCCCACGAGCCTTGACCACCGCAGGCAGGTGAACCGTGAAGCGGCTGCCGCGCCCGGCTTCACTCTCCAGGGAGATCCTGCCGCCGTGCGCCCGCACGATGTGCGCCGCCATCGCCAGGCCGATGCCGGTGCCTTTCACACCCAGGTCGCGGGCGGCGCCGCCCCTGACGAACTTCCTGAAGACGTCACGCTGCTCGGCCTTCGGAATGCCCGGACCCTCGTCGTCGACGCCGATGTTGATGCCGCTTCCGGCGCGCGCCACCGAGACGCGGACGGGTGATTCGGGAGGCGAGTACTTCACCGCGTTGTCGATAAGGTTGCGTATGACGAGCGCCAACGCTTCGCGATCAGCCACCGTGGCAACGGGCTCGTTCGGCAGGTGGAGCTCGATACGGTCCTTCGCGAGGCCGGCCGACGTCCGATAGTCGCCTGTGACGGAGGCGACGAGCGTCGGCACGTCGACTTCCGATTGCTCATAGACGCGGCCGCCTGCTTCCGTGCGTCCGAAGTCGAGCAGCCCCTCGACCAGTCCCTGCAGGCGGCGAGTCTCGACGGCAATCGCCCGGTAGTAGTCCTGCAGATGCCCGGCGGAGCCACGGCCATCCTGCAGCACCTCGGCCAGATGGCTCATGGCCGAAAGCGGTGTCCGGAACTCATGTGAGACCGCGGCAAGGAAGTCGGCCTGGAGCCGCGCAATCCGGACTTCGTGCGCGACGGCGCGCGAGACCGAATACGCGGCGACGACAATCGCGACGGCCATGACGGCAAACGCCGCGAGCATCACTGTATGCCGCGATGACAGCAGGTCGGTGCGAGAGGTGTAGTCGGCTGTCGAGACCTGCAGGGACCAGGGCAGGGCCGTGTCGTCGATCGTGCGCGTGAACTGCGCGGCGTCCTGCGCGTCTCCCCAGAGGCGTGTGCTGTCCGGGGCGACGAGGGCGACGCGGATTCCGAGGTTGCCCTCGAGTGCGGCGAGGCCGGCGGTCAACGTGTCGATGGAGTCGATGGCGGCAATCGTGCCGCCGGGCGCGGGCCGCCAGGACGTCACGTAGACGTCTCCGCCTGCCTGCCACGTCGCGCGCCCGGACGGCTGACCCAGCCACGACGGCCACAGCGCTTGTGCCGCACCGGCAAGAACCAGGGATCGCGTCGAGTGTTCGCGTGAGTCCTGCCGTCCGTCAAAGAACTCGTAGGTGGCGCGGTCAATCCGGAATCGTCCTTCATCCAGCGCCGCGGCAAGGGCCCGTCGCTCGTCCGACAGACGAGGGGCGTCGCCGAGCGTCTCGAAGATGCGCGCGCGCTCACGCCGCGCCACGAGCTCGGCCGGAAATTCCGAAACGGTCGTGGCGCCGAGGCCGGCAAGCTCGCCGTAGACGGTCACCGCATCGTCGAGCCGGCCTTCGCGCTCGAGGCAGCGGGCGAGACCGACGAGCGCTGCGGCGCGAACGCGGCGATTGGCCGAAAAGGCGAGTCCCCGATAGAGTAGAGCCGCGGCCCTCGGATTGCGATCCCGAAACTCCCGGGCTTCCGCCGCGGCGAGGGCGTCAAGTGGCAGATCGCCATCGGGCGCCACGGCGGGAAGGAAGGCGATGGGCGCACCCTGATGCCGGGTGACTCCGTTTGCGGTCAGCGTGAGGATCACGGCCGGGCCCGGCGCCTCCGACAAACCGCCTTGAGCGATCAGGTCCAGCCGGTCTTCCCACGAGCGAATCCTGAGGTCCAGCTCCTGCTTCACGAGCCGGGCGGGCTCATCGAGCTGCCGCTCGAGGCGCTGGAGCTCGAGCGCCCGGTCCTGCTCGATGAGGCCCCACGCCAGCCACATCAGCGCGCCGAGGGGGATCGCGGCAAGCAAGGCCACGAGGGCCGTGAGCTTCGCCGGGGCGACACCCTTGTGCAGGATCATGATCGGGACGCCCCTCATTCTACGCGCGCAGATCAGGGGCCGGTCAGGGCTGTGTCACGGGTCTGTCAGCGAAGTCCAGGCCGGGGAGTGCCAGGCGTCGTTGGCGGTGGCGCTCTGCTACGATGTCGCGTCATGACGGCCGTCAGTCCGGACGTGCGACAGGCGCTCGCTCGGATGAGCGTCGAAACGCCTGGTCTGCAGTTGCTCGTCCTGCACGGCTCGCGCGGGCGAGGTGACGCGCACGCCGGATCTGACTGGGATTTCGCCTTCGAGGCCGATGCCACGTTCGACCCGGACGGCCTGCTCGCGTCTCTTGCCGACCTGCTCAAAGCCGACCGGATCGACCTTGTGGACCTCGGCCGCGCCGGAGCGCTTCTGCGCCACCGAGTGGCACGCGACGGCGTGCTGATCTTCGAACGGACGGCCGGACGATTCGAACGCTTCCGGCTCGAGGCCATCCAGACATGGTGCGATCTGGCGCCCGTGCTCGAGCCGTTGTACGAACACGTGCTGGAGACGCTGCCCAAATGAGCCCGCTCGATCGCGCGGTCCTCGCCGAACGGACGCTTGCGCTCGAGCGTCACCAAGGGCCTGAACGGCGACCCGTACGCCGCGCTACTGCAGGTGATAGGTGAAGGCGAGCGCGGCGATCCTGAGCTGACCTTCGGTTTCGATCATGAGCAGCATGAGCCGGCCGCGGCGGGTCGTGCCGCCGCTCGTGAAGTCGAAGCCGGCCACGACCTGCGCCAGCCGGCCGTCGCGCGTGATGCGCACGTCGTGCAGGGTCTCGCTGACCGGGCCCCTTTCGAACGCCGCGCGCTGCCGCTCGTAGAACTCCTCCAGCGTCCTCGTCGTCACGCTCCCGTCGTCATTCGTATAGGTGGCGGTGAATCCCGGCAGGAAGAGCGCCTTCCACTCGGCCAGACGCTCCTTCTGATACAGGCCGATGTAGTCGTCGAGCACGCGCTGAACCGGTGCCGTGTCGGCCTGGCCGGGCGGGTTCGTCCGCGCGGCGGCCAGGCCGGAGGCCGAGGTTGCGCATCCGCAGATGAGACAGAGCGTCAGCAGGCGAGCGAGGCGTGCGGTGCCCATGGCGTGAGACGAGCGTACCACTCCACGGGCCGCCGCCTTTGCCGAATCCTCACAATCGGCCCACAAACGCCGGACATCGGCGCGTGAGAATATGTGGCCGGATCTCACCGCATGCCCGCGCCGCTAGGCGTTGCCAGCGAATAGCTAGAGGGAGCAAAGCCACCATGCGAATCCGAATCGCCGCCGCCGTAACCGCCGTCGTCGCTTTGACCCTGGCCGCGGTCGCCCAGGCCCGAGCCACCCTTGGCCAGTCGGAGACGACTACGTTTTCGCAAGTAGGAGAGCCGAACCGCGGCCTCAACTCAGTCAACGGGACCGTCTCTCCCGACGGTCGGTACCTCTCCCTCACGAATTGGGCCACGGGGAACCTCGCGCTGCGGGACCTGGCAACGGGCACGGATCGCCCACTGACAGACGACGGCAAACCGGGCCAACAATACGCCGAGTCGTCGGTCATTTCGAGGGATGGCCGCCTGGTCGGGTATTCCTGGTGGAACGGGATCACGCGCAGGTACGAGCTGCGTGTCGTTCCGGTACAGGGCGCCCCCAGCAAGCCGCGCCAGCTCTACGACAACCCCGATGTGCGCTCGATCACGCCGTACGACTGGTCGCCGGACGGACGCTGGATTGCCGTCGGGCTGACGCGACGGGACCGCACGCAGCAGATTGGCCTGGTTTCGACCGAGACGGGCAGCTTGCGGATTCTCCAAAACCTGCCCGCTTCGACGCTGAAGTTCTCCCCCGACGGGCAGCTGCTGGCGTTCGACACGCGACAGGAGACGAACGGTCAGGTCAACTGGCACATCTCGGCCGTGACCATCGACGGATCACGAGTGACGGACCTCGTCGCCGACGACAGCACCAACGACTTGATGGGCTGGTCGCCAAACGGCCAGTGGCTGCTCTTCACGAGCGATCGGAGTGGGTCGAAAGATCTGTGGGCTGTCGAGGTCACCAAGGGGGTGCCGCAGGGCCAGCCGCGGCTTCTCAAGGCCGGTGTCGACGCCTCGTCTCTTGGAATGACGGAATCGGGCTCGTTGCTGCTTTCCGTCCGGAAGCGCACCGTTGATGTGACGGTGGTCTCGGTGGACCTGGCAAACGGACGAGTTATTGGCACACCAGTGAAACCCATTACGACGTTCGTGGGCACAAACGTCGATCCGTCGTGGACATCAGACGGCAAACTTGTGTACACGTCACGGGGGTGGCGCGGGGGTGGGAGGCCCATTCTCGCCATTCGCGATCTGGCCACTGGCCAGGTGCAGGAGTTGGTTTCGCCGCTCGACCATTTTCTGCGTCCCCGTCTCTCGCCCGATGGAGAATCGTTCATTGGAGAGGGGATCGACCCGACGACCCGCCGACGGGGCATTTATCGCGTCGACGTCGCCACCGGCGCTGCGACGCCCGTGGAGCTCCTTGACAAACCGGGCTACGTCAATCCGGTCTGGTCGTCGGACGGCCAGACTCTCTACTACAGCCGGAGGGTCGACGACCAACCCGGAGAGGGGCCCACGTGGGCGCTCGTCGCCAGGAATCTGGCATCAGGCGCCATTCGAGAGCTCTTTCGGCGTACGGGGGGCGCCAACGGCGGTGCCTTGGCATTATCCAGTGATGGCGGGACAATCGCGCTTACCGGCCAACAGGAGATCCTGGCCATTCCAACTGCCGGAGGCCCGCCTCGGACTCTGGCGACCATCGCACCGTACGGCGGTGGCCTGGGGCTGAACTGGACGTCTGATGGGCAACACCTCGTCCTCGCAGTGCGCGACAGGCCGGGCGGTAACGGTCGACGAGTGGCGATTGTCCCGGTGGACGGATCGCCGATTCGAATACTCGACCTCGACGTCCAGAATCTTGCCGGTTACGTCCAACTCAGCCCCGACGAACGCCGGCTTGCCTTCGTCAGCGGGACGGACACGGTGGAGGTCTGGAAACTCGAGCACTTCTTGCCGCCGGCCGGCGCGGCGAGGTGAAGCCGCTGGACGCAAGAGCAATCGACTTGATCCCGATCGGACGGCCTAGCGCCGCGCCAGCACGATCCGGTCGGTGACCCGCGCCGGCCCTTGCGACACGACGCCCGGGTCTGGCGCGCGTTCCAGGTCGAAGCCAGGTGCATCGAGCGCGACGGCGGTCGCGTCGTCCAGGTGATGTCTTTGCCGAATCCTGACACTTGCGCCACCAACGCTGGACGCCCGTGCGTGAGAA
>CAVVWN010000015.1:0-144581 GCA_963752045.1 uncultured Acidobacteriota bacterium
TCACCAAACACATCGTCGGCCACCTTGACTACCTGCGCCTCTAGCGGGCCTCTCCCTCTCGTCAAGAGCGGCACGAACTCCGAGGCGCCCGATTGGGCAGCTTCAAGCGCGTCCGCCGAGGCAAGGCGAGCCACCAACAGGAGCACTGGGCCGTTCGAGGTCGACCATGCCGGTACCCCCAACGGGAGCACCAAGTCGGGGACTCGTCCCTGCAGGGCAACCGCCCGCGGCAGCACCCCAACGACTGTTCGAACGCGGTGGTCAACGTAGCTGTAGGTAAAGCCTACCGTCTGCCCCAAAACGTCCTCGCGCCCGCCAAAATGGGTCTGCCAGAAATCCCACGAGATCAAGACCGCTCCGTCATGGGCCGCCGTGTCCTCTTCGGCAATGAACAACCTGCCTATGACCGGCTTCACTCCCAAGATCGGCAGCACCGACGCAGACACCTTCCACGTTTCAACGATGGCGCGACTGGGTCGATTGAGGACGACGCTCTCGCGCGTCCACGCGCCGACGTCCTGGAATGCTGGAAGCGCCCTCAACGCCTGCCAGCTGGCCCAAGACACACCGGACGGCCGCGGTCGAATCGGTGAGGCATCCCGCGCGCGGGAGCTGATGTAGACCAGGTTCTCCGCGTCCGGAAACGGCAGCGGCCGCAGGAGAACGATGCTCGCCACGGTCAAGATCGCGGTTGAAGTGGCAATGGCCCCTGCGAGCCCGAGCAGCGACCAGTGGCTCGTCGCCGGGCGCCTCCAGATGGCCCGAACTGCAGCGCCGACGTCCTCAACGAGCGAGTGGATCATGTGTTAAGCCAGACTCTGGTCTTAGCCTACGTCTACCTGACTACGATTGGCGTCCACAATTCCACCCCTCCCGCTCGATTGGCAGAGGCGGCACTCGCGATGGCAAACGAGCCTCCGCGTCGCAGAAGTTCGCGGTCGAATCGCTTCATCGCGACGACGCTCCCGGTGTCGCTCCGGACGGCCTCGAGGACCCAGTCGAAACGACGGTCTTCGATTTCGGCACGTTCGCGCGCCGTCGCGGCAAGTTCCTCCTTCTCGGAGATCCGCCGGGGAATCCACTGCGGATCCGGCACCTTGTACAGAATCCAGACGAGGTCCTTTTCTGCCCAAATCGTCATGACGAATGGGTTAGCAACCTGATCCGCCGGCGCCGGTCTGCTGGACTCGCGAAACCACGTCGACTGGACCGTGACCTGCGCGACGCGGCGGCCGGTTGAAGGGTCCCAACGTTCGAGCAACCTGCCGCCCGGCGCGATGCTCCAGATGGTGCCGTCAGAATTGAGGCAAACGGCTCGCGAGTTCTTGAAGACGTCGGCCGAACGAAACGGACCCTCGTCAGCGCCAAACGACCTCACGATGACGCCGTCCTTCGACATGGCGTGGAGGGGATGCCCGACCAGGGCTGGCGTTGCAATCTGTCTGACAACGAGGAACCCGCCACCGCCCAGCGGCAGGGCGGGAGGCTGAGGTAGTTCCGTCTTCGTTGTCACCTGATAGTCGGCATCAAAAGTCAGCAGCGCACCTGACCTCATGTCGTACGCTTGCACAGCTCCCATCGGGTCAACGAAGAAACCGGCGATGAGCCCAACGCTGGGGCGGGGCGAATCGAGTAGTCTCCCTTGTGTATCGAAAATCAAGAGCTGGGGAGAGTCAGCCGAGACTGCGGCATACCGACCACGGCTATCACGCACGACCCTCCCGCTGATCGTAGTGATCTCGACTCCAGACAAGGTAACCATCGATTTCTTCTCGATGGTGCACCCACTACGGCATACCGCCGGAGTCTGGTCCACATCGGCCGTCACACCGTTAGAACCAAGGCGCTCAGCCGTTGCTCCAAGGGCAACACATAGCGTCGCGACCACCACCACGGCGACTAGGGCCAGCCAACAACTCGACCGACTCGTGACTGGGGCCCGTCGGCCCGATCTGTTGCTTGAGGGAGGGTCTAACGCCGAGTCAGTACATTTCACTGTTGATTGTCCTCCTTCAATGCGTCAGCGAAGGTCGCATGACCATGACGACTGGCGCGACAGGCCTGCCCTTGGTCGGCGCGCCGTTAGTCGATATCGGTGCTTCGGTCACCGGCAGGCTCGGCGGCACAGCCGGCCAGATCCGGCTGCGGTTTGCCCACACCAGCGCCCCACAGGTGGCGACGATCGCGATCGTCGTCGCCAAGTCCACGAACGTCCGGCTTCGAGTGCTCAGCATTGGGCGAAGACCCGAATCGGAACTTTACTCCTACTGCGGCATCGCTGGAACCCCTTGCGCGTTGACGATTCCCGCAATTCGTTGACAGATCCCGCTGTGCTGTGTGGATCCGGTCATCACCGGGTCTTCCGTGTCCCGGAGCGGTGCCGCTTCTGGCGTGCCCATTGCCGCTTCCGCCACTCGCCCGGCGTCACCCCCAGAGCGTGCCGGAAACAGCGAACGAGCTGCTCCGAATACCATCCGACCATGCGCGCGGCGTCTTTGACGGTATTCCGCCGGTCGAGAAGATAGACCTTGGCGCGCTTGAGGCGCGCGTCCGCGACATGCTCCGGGAACGGCCGGCCCGTTTCCAAGTTGAGCAGATGCGACACCAGGGATTCCGATCGGCGGAGCGCCGCCGCAATGTGCGCCAGCCGGATGTGCTCATCGCAGGCGCGTGCGTCGATGTTTTCAAGGACGCGTTTCGTCAAATCGCTGAGCTGCCGGTTGGTCTGCTGCCTGCGGCCGCGCCGACGCCGAGTTTCTGAACCGCTCGTGCCAGTCGTGGATCGTTCATGGCCGTCGTCCCCCATTGAGGCCCTCCACAGACAGACGCGCGGCAGATACAGGCCTGGATTTCCAGAGCTGCAGCCGCTGGATTCGACGCTGGCGACCGCCAACATTGCAGAATCCGTACCCCACGACAGTATCGTTCGGATCGGCCGGATCCCGGTGCACAGGTGTACAAACAGCGGCAAATCTGTGAAGTAGATTACGTTTCTGTCAGCGGTGCCCGGCAGGTGCCGCAACGAGCACTTGCCCGTCGCCGGTCACGTGTATCCGCTCGGCCGCGACCGGTGGCCGGAGCAGATGACGACAGACCTGTTCCAGCCTCGGGCGCTGCCCAGCCGGAATGACCAGCCTCGCGCGCAGGCTGAAGCCGCCGCGTCCACCCACGGATCCAGCGCCCGGCTTCCACCTCGTCGGCCACGAGCCCGCGCGAGGCTTGGTGTCGCGCGACCTGCGGCTCCACAGTCGCGAGCACCCCCTCACGTCCGGCGTCGTCGGGCGTCGAGTCCGGTGGAAGGCGGGCACCCCGTCCGCGCCCGGGGGGCAGCCACGCCATCGAGCACGAGCGCGTGAAAGTGCGGGTTCAAGTTCAGCGCGCCACCGAAGCGTTGAATGACGACCACGGCGCCGCCTCGGCCACCGTCCACGCCGTCGTCCCGGGCCCGCTCACGCACGACGCGAAACGCCGCCCAGGACGCGGTCGACCACGTGCGCCGCGCGTTCGGCCATGCGTCGCCCGCCGCAACTCGGGCACACCCCGCGGCCCTTGCAGGAAAACGCGACCAGCCGGTCCAGGCCACAGCCGTCGCAGCGGAACCGCGCGAAGCCGCCGGCGAGCCCCGGGGTCCCCGCCACGCGGACTGTGCGTAGTGGGTGGGAGCCAGCCGCATCGGAGAAACTGCCGGAGCGCCTGCTCGACAAACCGTGGCACACATTCCCCGTCCCGGACGCTCTCCGCCTCGGCGAGGAGGGTCTCGAGGTCGCGCACGACCTGGTACAGCACCTCCGCGTCGGGACACCGCGGCGCGTACATCGTCGAGGGAGGGCCATCGACGACGATGGCTGCGCACGCCGCATGCCAGAGCCGAGACCGCGCACCCGGGCGGGTGCTCAGGCGGAGGCACAACCGGGTTGGCAGACCTTGCGGTCGGGCCGCGCGAGCAGGGTCGCAGGTTCTTCAACAACCGCCGCGGTTTACCGTGGTTCACCAACCGCCGACACGAACTGTGACGTTGTCACATTGTGACATGCGTAGCAGAGCTCGGTTCTCAAGCCGTGTAGCGTAAGGAAACCGAGCGGCGAGCCCCATGAGACCGACGGGACACTGTCCCCGCGGGGACAGACGCCGAGGGTTCATCCGAATAGGCCGGGAAACGGTGGCCTTCATCCTTCTCCGCGAGTTCGACGTGGCCCTCCCTGCGGGTGGCCCTGCTCGAGCGCGCCTGCAAACGGCAACCTGCACGTGACGCACACACCGAACGATCGAGCGGAACGGTCCGAGCCGCCAGGTGTCGGTAGTCCAGCGCTTCAATGGCCTCGGTGGCGACCTGGAAGGCCGAGCAGGTCTCGTCTACGCCTACGTTGTGCTCGGTCGGCTCTGGAACTTCAGCCGATCCGCCTGTCGGCGCTTCGTCGCGTGCGAGCTGACGTTCACGCATCCACGTCTGGCGGCGTGTCGGAGGCCGCATGAGGTCCTCAGCGCGCTGGGGACTGCCGGCCCCAGGCTGAGCCCAGGGCCTGGCCCCATGGTTGGCCCCCGAGCGTTGAGTTTCATCGCGACAAACTGGGCCTCGACGCCGACAGGGCTGGTCGCGGCGACGGTCCCGGGCATGGTCCCAGGCAAGGGGGGAGCGACCCCCTCCGCCGCGGGGGTCGCTCCCCCCTTGCGCATCACGGACAGGGCCAGCGTTCTGCACGGTTCGAGCGCTGTGCAGGTTCACCGCGCGGCCGCCGCCGTGCGCAAGACCCGTCTGTGCTCCTGCGCAGCCGGAGACGTCCGGGCGGCCACCGGGCCACTCGCGACCGTTGACGCCAGGGGCCGCACCGAATGCTCGCGGCCGAGCACGCCGCGGTTACGAAGCTCGGCCATCACGCGTTCGATTCTGGGGCCGCCCTCGGATCGGTCAAGGCTCGTCGCCCTGCTCCGCCCGCTCCGCGGCTGCGGCCTTGACCGATCCTCCGGCCGGCCCGGCTGGGCTCATGCGTGATGGCCCCGGTGTGCATCGGCACGGGCTCTTGCGTCAGCTCACAGGCTTCGCGGTGAGGTCTAATTCGAGTGCAGACACGCAAGACCCGGACGAGGACTCTGTTGCTGACTGCGGATGAAGTCGGTGCGTTGCTCCGAATCAGCCGCAAGGCCGTCTACGCGTTGATCGAGCGTCGACAACTGCCGGGCGTCAGGCGCATTGGCCGCCGTGTCCGGATTGACCGACGCGAGCTGCTAGACTGGCTCGACCACAACTGCGCGTCGTCGCCAGAGGAGAAATGGCGATGAGCGTAAAGACGCGGCCGTACGTGAACGGTGGCTGGGAGGTGGACATTCGATTCCGCCTGCCGGACGGCACCGAAGTGAGAGAGCGCACGAAGAGCCCCGTGTCGGGCAAGTCGGCCTCGCAGCGTTGGGCCGAGGATCGTGAACGGGTCCTGCTGCTGCGAGGCAAACCGAGACCGCGGGCAGAACGGGAGGTGAAATCAGTCACGACGTTGAACGAGTTCGCGCCCAGGTTCCTCGACGGGTACGCGAGAGCGAACCGTCAGAAGCCGAGCGGGGTGGCGTCAAAAGAGACCATCCTGCGCGTGCACCTGGGCCGGCACCTGGGCGAGAAGCCGCTCGACCAGATCACGACCGAGGACGTGCAGCGGTTGAAGGCCGAGCTTCGAGGACGAGCCCCGAAGACGGTCAACAACGTGCTCACGGTCTTGAGCGTGGCGCTCAAGACGGCCGTCGCGTGGGGCGTCATCAACCGAGTGCCTTGCACGATCGAACTCGTGAAGACGACGGCACGGGCCGCGACGTTTCTGGACTTCGCGGCCTACGAGCGGCTGATGATCGCCGCTCGAGCAGACGGTGCGCTGGCGACCGCGGTCGTTCTGCTCGGAGGCGACGCCGGCCTCAGATGCGGCGAGATGATGGCCCTCGGGTGGGAAGACGTGAACCTGGCGCAGCGGCAATTGGCGGTGACCCGATCCGAGTGGAAGGGCCACATGACCGCCCCGAAGGGAGGTCGGGTGCGATACATCCCGCTGACGGTTCGGCTGACCGACGCGCTACGAGACACGCGGCATCTCCGGAGCGAGCGCGTGCTCGTGGACAGCGACGGCCGGGCCCTGACGCAGAAGGTGGTCCAGGGCATCGTGCGGCGCGTGGCTCGCAAGGCAGGCGTGCAATCGGGCGTGCACACACTACGCCACACGTTCTGCTCGCATCTGGCCATGCGTGGCGCGCCGGCCCGGGCAATCCAGGAGCTGGCCGGCCACCAGGACCTGACGACGACGCAGCGGTACATGCACCTGAGTCCGGCGGCGCTGCAGTCGGCCATCGAGATGCTCGAAGGACGGCCGAACGCGCCAGGCCATGGAGGAATACTGGAGGCCGCGGGAAAAGCGATGTGATGGACTCGGTTGAAGCGAAAGGTGGCTTGCCAACCGAAGCGCGCAAGTGACTGAGTCGGCCCACCTTCGCCAAGGCTACGGTGGGCAACCTTCGCCTGACACACGCGCGAAGGTTGGTGGAGGCGGCGGGAGTCGGTCGGCGCGAATCCGCGAATTCGTTAGGAATTTGAGCAATTCGATACGCCAGAAGCGCTCGATCGGCTCAAAGACCGCGGTGCAGGTACAAAACAGGTACAGTGGGAATGGTCGTTTGGACTTCCCCCTTCACGACTTGGACGCGAGACTCCTCCGCAAGATCTCAGTTGCCGCCAGACGCCGCCTTTCTGCCCTTCATCGTGCGCGAGATCAGTTGTCGACACTCAACCGCCACCCCGATTTCGGTCGAAGGGCCCGGGCCAGCGGCCTGAGCGTGGCCAGCAGGCACGACAGTATGATTAGCCCGACCGTTGCGGTTACTCCAAGACTCACGGCTCCACTTTCGCCGCCTGGGCTTCCAACGAAGGCCTTCAGAAGGACCAGCGAGACAACCGTGCCGCCGACCAACCCTCCCACGACTGCAGCGGCTGTAGACCCGAGCATTTGCCGCACGATGTCAACCTCGCGTGCGCCAAGAGCAACGCGAACCGCAATCTCCTGCGACCTCGTCGATACGATTCTTGACACCACACCGTAGAGGCCAGCCGCACACAGGCCGAGTGCTGCAACCGCAAACACGTTGATCAGCATTGTGGTAATCCCGTTCATCCACAAGGAGTCCCACACGATTGACCTCATCGAGCGCGCCTCGACGAACATCATCCCTAATCGCTCGACCTCTCTTCGTACCGCTGGCTCCACGTTCCCTGCGCTGGCCTGCCCCTGCACGAGCAGCCTGAGGGAATACTGGGGGCTCTGACTGTAGGGCAAGTAGACTTGTGGGACTGGGGCGTCACCGACCCTCGATATGATCGTATCGGCAACGACCCCGATGACATCCATTCGGCCCACTTCCCCCTCGATGATCAGGCATCCGGCTCCCGGCCGCGCTCTGCCCCACAGCCGGGTCGCCAACGTTTGATTGACCACGGCGACCCGTCTCGCTCCGAGTCGATCGGTGACGTCAATCACACGGCCCGATCGATGCTCGATGCTGAGCGTATCGAAGTACCCAGGTGTAACCGAGTAGTTGGCCGCTACCGTTGACGTCTCATGGACTGCCTCTCCCTCGCCGCTGCAGGGCGACACGAAGCTCACGGCGGCCATCAACGGCGGATCCGCCACGACGAGATGGCTGACCAAGGCGGCCCGCCGGATCCCTGGCAATTGCCCCACACTCGCCAGCAGTTCCTCAACAAGCAATCCGGGCACGAGCAGAGCGTCCGTCGCAGGCTGCTCACCGTGTCCAGGCTGGCGGGTTTGCGCAAGCACGCGCTCGGCGCGCTCGAGTGTTTGCCCACTAACGTGCACGCGCACAGTCGATATGCCGGACGCGTCAAACCCCAACGGCCCGCTCACGGTTTCGAGCAGCCGCATCAGGGACATGTTGCCCGTCAGTACCACCGTGAAGACAATCGCCGTCGCAATAGATACCCCGGCGCCAGTCAAGAAGCCGGTTCTACTCGTGACGGTTGGAGAACCGCCAACCAGTCTGTCGGTGTCGATCTCGCGCCATGCCCACGCTGTGAGCAACCCGCCCCAGAACATCCCGACCGCTGCGGCAAACACAAGCGTCGCCACTGCGGCTGGCACACCCAACGAGATCTCGCTGCTCCTCGGAAAGTCAGCTGGCAGCCAGTGGCGAACTCCCTCGATGAGCCAAGACGCTCCAATCACACCCGCGAGACCGCCCACCACGGCGACGATTAGCCCCTCACACCACAGCTGCAGCCAAATCTGATGACGGCCTGCCCCAAGTGCGGCCCTGACTCGGAATTCCCTTTGCCGCCTGGTCACAGCGACCAGCAGCATGGTCCCGACATTCGTCACCGCGACCATCAGGAGCAACGTCGCCGCGCCCAACAGCGCCGTCAACCCGGCATCGGTGCCCTGCACGATATCTTCAAACACGGGCTCAAGCGATGGCCGCCATCCCTTTTCGACGCCAGGCCAGCGCTCCTCAATCTGAGCAGCAAGATCGTTCATTTCTTGCGTGGCTTGGCTAAGAGATGATGACGGCAGCAATCTGGCGACAATGGCCAGTGACCGCGACGTATGGTCATTACTTTGTCGGCTGTCAACGTACCCTGGCGTCCATACGTTGGTGCCGTTCGGATAGTCGAAACCCGTCGGCATGACACCGATGATCCTCGACACCTCACCGTCGAGCCGACGCACCGTGAGCCCGATGATGTCCGGCCTGGCACCGAACCTGGATCGCCACAACCGGTCGCTGATCACTGCAATGCGGAAAGTCGCCCTCGCCTCGGGATCGTCAAACACCCTTCCCTGAGCGGCAGGCACCCCCATGACCCTGAAGAAGTCCGGCGTGACGACAACGTACCGCTGAGCCTCAAATCCGTTTGCGTCAGGCCGTTCCCAGAGCAGTTGGAAATTCGGCGAACCCATGCCCGCTATTGCCTGAAACGACTTCGCCCGGCTCAACCAGAAAAGCAGATCCCCTGGAGCGGCGTCAGCTCGCGCCGCGCTGCGCGTCATGTTGATCTGTCTGATCCTGACTAGGCTGTCCGCGTCAGGATAGGGGAGGTCGCGGATGATCACACTCCTGAACAGCGTCCAAGCTGCGAGAGCGATCAGGACACCCAGGCCCAAGACAAGAACGCCAGCTACACCTGTCCCCGGTCGCCGTCTCAACGCGAGCCCTGCGTACCGGACCGAGTGGGCCCAACCGACTCCCAACGAGATTCTCCTTGTCAGGGCAAAGCTACCACCTCAAAGCTCTGCCAGGCTACATCCCCCCTTTCAGTCCGGCTCGGAGCAAGCGGTCCGCCTGATCTCAAGATCAACAGACGGGTGGCGAGACGCCACATCCCGCCACCCTGAGTCCTGAGGCTACCGTTACAACTGGGTGCACCTGTTGTTCGTGAAGACATTGCAGCCGCAGGGCGATCCCACATCGCCGCAGTGGTTGGTGGAAGTGCAGACCTGGCCAACGTACGGACAGCACCCCTCCCCGCCACCCTCCTCACAAGGGTCATCCGCGAAAGTTGTCATCGCCGTTCCAAACGCGATTGCGACAGCGAGCGCCATGACCAGTAAGAGCCCCTTCAGCGTCCCCAGATTCAGCGTATACGTGACCTTGTCCATGACGATCCTCCCTTCCGGTGCAACTACCTATCTGCTCCAGCCACATCTCTCACTGCAGCCAGCACTTCCTCTACGCCTCGTGCAGACACGCCCCCAATCCACACGTTGAGGACCACCCCGGCTTTATCCAACAACACCAGCTGTGGCGTCAGTTCTAGGCGGTACAGGTGCACTACCTTCGACGTCGTGTACCTCAGCACATCGGCCTGCGCCAGGGCGTGCGATGCAAGGTACTCATCGCCGGCCTGTCCAGTAACATCGATGAAGACCATCCTCACGCCGATTGCTTGAGCTCCCTCGCGCAGGGTCTGCCAAGTTGGCCAGGTCGCTGTGCAGGCGCCGCACTCGGCAGCAAACGCAAACAGCAGGGTTGGTCTGTCAACTTCATAGGCCAGCTGCACTTGGGTTCCCGCATATGTTGTACCTTCGAGAGGAGGCATCGTTTGGCCCTCAACGGGCGCTACCCTGAGTCTCTCAGACGCTGCCAGTACATCCACGTTGCGGCTTAGCCAGTTAGCACGAGCGGTGAGCGTGATAGCGGATATGATCAGGGCCACGAGCGCCACGAAGCTGAGTACGCCGAGCCAGACGGGGACCGCAATGGACCGCCTCAGGATTCGCGATAGTCGGTTCACCATCTTCGACACCCCGTGCGTCTTGGGACGCTCTCGCCAAACGACCGACCTTACAGCTGCCGGGTGGCTGTGGCGCTTCGGAGTTTCCTCTTCCTGTTCGTGCGCGCGATCCTCAGAGATGTCTGCCGGGTTTGGCGTGCGTCCAGGTCATGAGAAGGTCTTGACGTCCAGGCCCGTTCGACTGCAAGCATGCTCCCAGAGGCGTCCGGTTGGGAAGACACAAACTGTCGTAAAAAGTGCTGTGATAACTGCTATCAAATCTGTCAACGCCTGCCGAAATCCTGGGACCCGGCTTGACTCGGCTGGGGTAAGATGCGTTCCTGCGGCGTAGTCAGAGCCCGCAACTCCCCTCGCTGGCACTGCCTGCCTGCCTGCCTGTACAGACCGGAGGCGCCGATGGCCGTCGTGCTGGTTGTTGAAGACGATCCCGGTGTGGCGGGTACGGTGTGTCGTCACTTGGAAGAGCGCGGACACACCGCCCTGCCCGCCGCGAGCGTAGCGCAGGCGCGGCTGGTGGGCACCGCCAGGCCTCTCGATGCGGCCATCCTCGACCTGCGGCTGCCCGACGGCGACGGGTTGGCCGTGTTCAGCGAACTGCGGCAGCACTGGCCGGCGGTGGTGGGCGTGATGCTGACCGGCTTCGGCTCCGTGCCGAACGCCGCGGCCAGCCTGCAGGCTGGCATGGCCGACTACGTCGAGAAACCGACCGACCTGGTGCGGCTGGTGATGAGGCTTGAAACGCTGGTCGCGGCCGCGACTGCGCGGGTGGTGGTTCCGGAACCCGCCGCTGCCGCATCAGCGTCGGCGGTGCGCATTGCGCATCTCGTCGCCCGGGTGCTCGATCGCCCGACGCCACCGCGGACGATCGGTGACTGGGGCCGAAGCGTGGGCGTGGCGCCGAGCACGCTCAGAACGTGGTGCCGCGTCATTGGTGTCCACCCGCACGACGCGCTCTCCCTGGTGCGTGGCCTGTGGGCCCTTGAGCACGCCTCGCACCTCGGGGTCCAGCCGGCTGAGCTGCTCGGGTATCTCAACCCCCGAGGTATTCGCAGGTTTGGGGAGCGCGGAGGCTTTTCGCTGGAGACCTGGCAAACGCTGACATCGGTTCAGTTCTGCCTCCACCAGCAGTTTTGCCAGAACAAGCCGCTGGTCGTCGAGCTCATCCGACTGCTGTCGGATCGCGCACTCGGCCGCCGGTGACGTTACGACCCGAACACCTGATCTGGCTCAGGTTCCCTGAAGACGCTTGCGGAGGTGTGCGCCTCTGGCCGGCGGCAAGAGCCTCCGCACGCTCGGCGCGCAGGCGGGGTCAAGGGCGGCAAAGCCGCCGAGCGGCGCGAGGGCACCCTTGACGCCGCCGAGCACCGGGCCACGCTGTCCCGCCGACGGCCGGCTCGCCGCGTTCAGCGCGAGGCCTCACGCCATTTCATGAGCACCTCGAACTGCCGCCGCTCGGCGGGCGTCATTTCCAGCACGCGCCGGGCCACGGTGTCGCCGAGCTCGACGCCGGACCGGAGGTTGGCCAGTTCCGCCTCGTACGGCTGGGCCGCCCAGACATAGCCAGCCCCTGTCGCGAGACCCGTCGCCAGGATCAGCACGACGATCATCGCCCAGCGCTTCCACACCGCCGGCCAGAAGCGGTGGAGCTCGTGTTCGCGGAAGCGTTCCACCTGACCGATGAGGCGCTGGGCCTGCGCGAGCCAGGCCCGCTCGTCATGCAGGAGTTGTCGAAGCATCGGATCGTCGGCGAGCTTCCAGAGATCCTGTCGCAGCGCATCGAGCGCGTCCGTGGCCTCCCGCAGGCGCTTCTGGACCTCTGCGGCCGCCTCTCGCTGCGCCCGAAACACGTCAAGGGCACTCGCCATCGTCACCTCCCCCAGGAATGGTCATCGTCGCGGCTGGGACCCGAGCCGTAGGAGTAGTCGCGCTCGCGTGAATCCCGTTCGTCGGGCAGGCCGTAGGTCGTAATCTGCTCGATCGCCTGCTCCACCCGAGCGATCTCGGCGTCGATCTCCCGGAGCGCCTGCGCGTGGTCGCCGACGTCGATGGCGGCCTCGAACCGCTCGTGCTCGGCGCCGCGCTCGAGCATGTGCGGGGCGGCCGGGCCGTAGTGCTCGCCCGGCTCCTGGTCGAGGCCCTGACGTGCGTAGCTGCGGTGGTCCACCCGCACGTCGCTCCCCGCACGGGCCAGCGCTTCGTTCGTGAGCTCGGCCCATCGAGCGCGGGCGTTTTCCACCCACGGCGAGCCGTGGAACGTCCGGCTCTTGGGCGTCCCACCTTGTTCGGGGTGCTCCGGGTTGGCACGCTTGAACCACTCCTCGGGAGATCGGTCGCGGCCGTCGTGCTGGCGCTCGGAGAACATCAGGTGGGCGTGGGGGTTGTGTATTTCGCCGTCGGCATTCCGACCTTCGTGGATCGCGAGGGTGTACGGGAGCCGCTCCTCGTCGGTCAGCTCGTGGGCGAAGGCCCGGGCCAGGTCGATCTGATCCTCGACGCTGAGCTCGCGCGGCAGCGCGAAGTCGGCACTGACGAAGATCCGGCCGTTGGCACGTTCGTGGAGATCGGCGGCATCCCAGTAGAGGCTGGGGTCGTCTTCGGCCCAATCGGGCATGTGGCCGGACTCGATGTAGATCACGGGATCCCGACCCTCGGTGTCGTACTGGTCGTTCCGGGTGATGTAGTCGAAGGTCGCGGCACCTGACGCGCCGCCGGCGCGCGAGCCCGAGCGAAACGAGACGTGGAACGAGCCGCCGCCGCCCGCCGCGCCGCACTGACGGGACACTGCGATCGTACTCACGGTCCATCGGTCCTCCTCACGCGGCCACAGGCGCATCGCGGGCGTTTCGGAGAAACGCCAAAGTGCGCCTGTGGCCGAAAACACACGGCGCGGCTCCCGCCCAGCCCGCCGCAACGTGAGAAATCCGACGCGTCGCCTGGCACCAGACGGCCACAGGCAACAGCCACGCACCCGGCGTTCATCGCGCCGGCTGTTTGGTGTCGAGATCGAACACGGCGCGGTCTGCCGGGCGCTCGAGCCGGGCGTCCAGCCAGCGGGCGAGTTCCTCGGGTGTGCGCAGGGCCGGCATGCCTTCGTGGGCCAGGGCGGCCAGGACCGTGACGCCGAGCACGATCTTGCGGCGGGTGTCCCGCTTGCGCTCGGCGCGTGAGGCCCGGGCGAGGAGCTGATTCCGCGTCATGGGCAATTGAGCGAGCCGTTCCTCGAGTGTCTGAACGTGCTGGCGGACTTTCTCAGAGTGCCACATGGGGACCTCCGTAGCCTTCGGGGGCAAGCGGTGCCGTCGCACCCGGTCGTGGGCGACCCAGCTGCGATTGGTCGCCGTGATGCATGTTTCGAGGTGTCCGTTAAACACTGAGGACGCGGGCAGCGTGCGTGCCGCATACGCTGCGGTGGTCCCAGGAGACTCTCGATGGCGGCTGACAAGCGGAACATCGGTTCCGAGATTCTCGAAGGTCTCCAGCAACTCAAGCGGGGAGAACGCGGACAGGTCTTTGAGTGGCCGGGCCCTCCGGTCGTCCATAGCGATCCGGACTTTCTCGGCGGTACCCCCGTCTTCGTCGGTACGAGAGTGCCGGTCCAGTCCCTCTTCGACTACCTTGAGGCCGGAGGTCCGCTCGACGAGTTCCTTCGGCAGTTTCCTTCCGTTCGCCGGGAACAGGCCATCGCCGCACTCGAGCGCGCGAGCGCCTGTTGACCGGTGCGCGTCCTGCTTGACGAGAACCTGCCGCACGACCTGCCGGCCGAGCTCGGCGGTCACGACGTGTCGACGGGTGCGATCTCGTTGATCCGCCTGGGCGAAACACCCGACCGCCTTGGCTACGCGGTATTGCGACAGGCCGCGGAGGTTCAGAACCCGTTCTTACTCGACGCGGAGGACCTGAAGCAGATTCGTTCGGCTCGCCTTTCGCACCGGGAAAATCACGCCGGCCAGAGCTGCAAGGAGGACCAGGCCGGCTGCCGACAGCCAGATTCGCGGATCGAACATCGACAACTCGTACAGGTACGTTTCCACGAGGTTCACCGACCACCCAGATACGAGGGCGCCGATCGCGAGGCCGAAGGCCACCGGCTTCATCTGCTCCCAGCACAGCAGGCGTATCAGTGCGGCTCGCGTTGCACCTAGGGCCTGGCGAACAGCCATCTCTGAACTGCGACGAGCCGTTGACATGCCGACCAAACCGAATACGCCGACTCCAAGGACCAATAGACTTGCACTAGTGAATGCGCCGAACAGCCACGCCCGAAACCGGCGCATTCGAACTGAATCGACGAACAATTCTTCCAGCGTCGAGGCCCGCGTTGTCCAGAGAGGCTGGCCAGAGGAGTCGAGAGCCCTCAGAGCGTCGGCCACGAGCCGTCCCGTACTACCTCGCGTCCAAATCATGAGCGTGACTAAGGGAAAGGCAGATAACCTGTCATATGGTCCGTAAATCGATGCTGCTTGCCTATCCCACGAGAGCCAACGGACGTCACGAACGACCCCTACGACCCGATACTCGTCAGCATCTCCGCGGACCCGCAAGGCCTTGCCGAGCGATGTGTTCGCCGGCCAATACGCCTTCGCAACGGTTTCGCTAATGACCAGAACGGGTTCGTTGTGATCCAGTTCCGAAGGCGATGGCAGGCGTCCGGACACGAGCTCTGGCTGGAGCAGGCGATAGTAGTCTGGCGTCACACCTTGCGCGTCAATGGTAAGTTCGGGATTAGGCGCGTCCTCGGGCGGAACAAAGGGAGACTGCCAGTTTCCCCCCCGCAGTACCTGGGCCGACGTGGCTGCGACGAGTTCGGCAGACTCGAGTTCGGCCAGCCTTCCTAGTATCTGCGACACGCGAGCCGCCCTCTCGACACGCGCGCCCCTGGTCGGCGCGACGCCCTGGAGGAAGGTCTCGATGACAACGACGCCCTTCGTCCGAATCGGCTGAACGTGGGTATAGACCGACACCAATGAGCCGATGAGCAGCGAACCTGGTATCGCGAGCACGTACACGCCAGCTACCTGACACCCAATAACAAACCTGTGGCGCAATGGCGGTACCTGCGCAATTGCCCGCTCAGCCCCCGAGACGGAGGCCACCGACAATTGAACGGCACGCCGGATCGGCTTGAGCGACGTCAAGGCCAGCATCACGAGGGTGTTCACGAGGACAAAGGCCGCTACACGACCGTCGATCCCAATAGGCTTGAGTAGTGGCAGCTCGTCGGGGAGCAAGGTCAGGCCCAGCCCTATAAAGATCGGGAGGAGGGTGAAGGCGAAAACGCCTCCAAGCCCAATCAGAAGCGCGCATTCCAGAAGGACCAGACACGCCAGTGAGACGCCCCCGGCACCGAGAGCTCGACGCACACGCAGCTCATGGCTGCGGTCCAGCAGCCTTGTCTCCGCCAGGCTCGACACGTTGAGTGCACCGAGCCCAAGAAGCAGTAGGACCGAAGCGAAGACGGCGAAGAACAGCGGTCGCGACCGTCGGCCGACGACCTCGCTGAGCGGCTCGAGACTCACGACATTGAAGGGCCCTCTCTGCTGCCATGCACGGTCGGATAGGTTCGGCGGTTTCGCGCCGCCCCTTGGGAACTCTTGCGCCACCCGCGCCATTGCTGCTTCGATGCGAACGCGAACACCCTCAAGATTCGATCCAGCCGGAACCCGCGCGATGACTTGGAATACATCGCGCGCCTGGGGATCGGTCCGGGCTGCCTGGCTGACGACCAAGGGGCCGATAAAGCTCACATCCGTCGCGTCTGTCGGGAAAACGAACCCTCTCGGCATGATGCCGACGATTCGATACCCGGCCCCCCGGGACCGATCGATGAACACTTCTCTGCCGATGACGTTCGGATCACTCCGATAACGGCCTTGCCACAGATCGTATGTAATGATGACGGGCTGGATGGGCGCTCGCTCTTGAAACTCGCTCGGACCGAAGCCGCCGACGAGAGCATGCACCCCGACAACGTCGAAGAAGTTCGGCAAGACATGTGCAACCCCCGCGGCGTCTTCGTTGACGCCAGCACCATAGCCACCCGATCGCTGCGCTGAGAAACCGGTGAACTTGACATCCGGCAGGGCCTCAGTCCAATAGTCGATGTCCACAGCGCTCACTGCGTGGCGCTGCTCAAATGCCTCAACGCCCGCATGGCCCGGCTCCACCTCAAACAACCGTTCGATATCGGGCAAATCGATCGGCTTGAACAGGACGCCGTCAACGATGGCGAACACCGTACCTGCGAGGGCGATCGCGAGACCGACCACAGCCGACATCGTCAGAGAGAACCAAGGCGACCGCCGGAGCCCGCGAAAAGTCTGATGGACGCTCAACATCGGTGAACAATCTCGATTCTAAACAAAAAAGGAGGCGCCAGCCGTGGTTGCCGAGCGTCCCGGGAATACCGCTCGTGAACACGGCGAAGATCGCGGGCTACGCACGGCAGATGCTCAGGCGGGAGAAAAGCCAAGGCGATTGATCGACGGCAAGCGGCGCGGTAACAAAGTCGACAGCCCGAAGGGCCGCCGGATGGTTGACCGTCTCAACGGACAACCGTCCGGCGGCTTCTCAGTCGTCCAGCTCTCTGGTCCGAGCGGCCGCGGGGGACCAGAAGTTCGTCTTAGGCCGGGAGCAAATGCCGCTTCTCTAGCCTTCGCCAAGGTTCGGACAAGTTCCGGTACATACGGCGTGGGGATCGCCGACACACCCGCACTCGATGTACACGGTGCAGTTTCCAGTTTCGCATGTTTCTCCCTGCGAACAGGTCACGCAGCTTGGACGACACTGACAGAACGCCTCGTCTGCCTCCAGTTGAATCAGGCCTCTGAGGCGCTCGCTGACGGCCACGACCCCTGATGTGAGAGTCCACGTCGGCGCGGTGAACGTCCCGAGATTCCTGCTGGCGAAGAGGTCCCTGTCCTTTCCGTTCGGGAAGAGGGCGCCGATTGTCTCGCAGCGGTTGCCCGTCGACGTCATCATGGCTTGAGGGGTCATATCATCGATCAACATCGTCACAAAGGTCCGTTGACGTTCGGACCATTCGCGATGGGCCAGCAACCCAGCCGCCAGTTGCTCGCGCCACATCCTAGCCTCGACCTCCGGACTCAACTCTTTGATGATTGCCCAGCGATACCAGTCCGGGTATGCGGCTAGCTCTGCAAGAGTGCTCGGAAGGCGGTCGCCACGTGAAGCGGCCCACGTCGACACCCGTTCAATGACTGGTCGGCGGTCTACGGTCGCATCGAGCACAACGCTCGCCATTATGATCAACGCGCCTGCCAGAACCACGATCTTGCCCAGAACAAGCTGACGGTGCTTACTCATCGGTCACCTCCTAGTGCCACCGTTGCAGCGAAGACTAGATCGACCACGTCCGGGATGCCACCAGGATCCTGCCCAAGATCTGGTCCAAATACTCGACACGTGCTCTCGCTAGACATCACGATTCACGAATCGCATCACGGCAATCAACACGAACGGATTGGCTATGAACTTCTGACCGCACATGAACTCCTCAAGACTGGGGACCGCGCCATCTGCCGGGACGATGCCGCCTCGATCCAGCAGGTTGTGAATGGTCCGGTCGTCCGCGTCAAGGTGTTCTGCCATGGTTCCGCCAAGTTCCCCAGCCAGTGTGAGAGCCCGAAGAACGCGCCCAAATCGGACTAGGTCGAGGCTTGTTAGGCCCTCGGAACGGCACCACCGGGACAAGGTCCGTGGCGCTACACCAGCGCGAGTTGCCCTACATAGAGCCGGAAGGGACCGGAAGTCGCTGGGCGACCTTCTGGCGCCGCCAACCACTCGGGCGAGCTTGGTCGCTCGCTCAGCGACAACGGGCGTGGGCGGCAGGCGACGAAAAGCCGAACGCGACTCGGGGTCCATGAAGCTCGGCCTCGACCAGTGCGGACCAAGGGCCTGTGCGGATGTTTGCGGAGTAAGAGGCAATGGCCGTGCCGGCTGACGCACTCTCAATTCCGTTATGGCAGCCCTCTGCGTTCGGTGCCGCGGGGCCGGTTGTGATGACACTTCTGTTGCCGCAATTACACTTCTGAGCTTACGGCTCAGACTACAAGCAGAGGGGGCTTTCGGCCGCATCGAGTCATCAAGCCGTCAAACTGCCCTTCGCCACGCCGGAGCCTGGACCGGGACTCGCTCGGCGATAGCGCGATCGCTTCACCCCGGGGAAAAGGCCGCCTTGTCGATCTCTGAGGAGCGTCGTCTGCAGATCAGGCGCTCGACGCTATCCTCCGATTGGCTGGACAGTACGGCTGAGTGGGTACGACGCGATCGCCCATCCGGGCCAGTGTGATCGGGACGCGCGGGACGAATCTGCGCCGCAGAGGACAGTCGCCGACGGGACAGTGTCCGCTCGGGGACCGATTTGGAACCCCGACGCCCGCTATCCTGCGATCGGCCGGGCTGTCCGGCGCGCGAGACGATGGGCACGGTCGAGACGTCCTTCGAGCGGCACTACTCGGTGGAGGAGTTGGCGGAGGTGTGGAAGCTCAGCCCCGACTTCGTGCGCCGGCTCTTCCTCCACGAGCCGGGCGTCGTCGTGTTTCACCGGGCCCGACCCGGGCGGCGGGTGTATCGGACGATCCGGATTCCGGAGTCGGTCGCCGCGCGCGTGCACGAACGGCTGACCCGGTGGTAGGGCCTACGAATTCCACAGGCTGCGGACGTGGCGCTCCAGTCGTTCCCGGCGGGCTTGGACGAAGTGGGAATAGTACTTGGCCGTCACCACCGGACCGCTATGGCCCAGCAGAATGGCCACGTCTTCGATCGGCACGCCTCGCGTCAGGAGCTCGGTCGCCAGCGTGTGCCGAAACATGTGGGCGTTGCCGGTCACGCCGGCGTCGGCGAAGACCCTACGCAGCGAGCGTTGCCAGTCGGCGACGGCCGACTTGCGCAGGCCTCGACCCGTCCAGAAGAAGTACTCCGAGCCGTTCTCGACCTTCGCGAGGGCCTCGGTCACGGTTTTCGGCAGGGGCATGTAGACAGGCTCCCCCGACTTCTCAGTGCGCAAGAACAGCCGCTGGCCGCGAAGGTGATCCTTGCGCAAGCCGACGCAGTCTCCGATGCGCAGGCCCGAGTAGCGCAGCAGGAGCACGAACGCCTTGACGCGCGCCCGGTTGTCGTGGCCGAACGCGTTGCGCTCGGGGTACTCGTCGCAGGCCTCCAGGATCCGGCTCAGCTGGTCCTCGGTGAACACCTTGACGCGATCGGACGGCTTCGGAGGTTTGGGGGCCTTGACGGCGCGGCCGGGATTGGTGGCCATCCAGCCCGCGCTGTGGCAGAACCAGAAAAAGGCGCGAAGCCGTTCCAGGTTCTTCTGAGCGGTCAGCGGCGAGTCGGCCCACCCAGCCCTGAACTCGCGGACCGCGTCGACGTCGAGTCGCTTGAGAAGCCGATAGCCTTTGGTGGCGCACCAGGGCAGGAGCCGCTTCTCGAGGAGGTTCCTGTGTTTCTGGAGCGTCGAGGACTTGCGCTTCTGCCCGTGCTCGAGGTCGCTCAGGAACTTGGCGACGGCGGTCGCGACCGTCGGCACCTCCGGCTTGACCACACCGATCTGGCCGGAGGCTTCCCACCCGCGGACCAGGTCCGAGGCGGCCTCCCACGATCGCAGATCGAGACTCTGGCGGATGTACTCACCCTGCAGCGAGCCCTGAACCCAGATCGGGCACTTGCACTTCCGGAACCGGCGCGACACATACCGGCAGGGCGGCTGGTGCCGTCGGTAGATGGCCAGCACACCCGAAGTATAGCCGGAAGGGACAAAATAGGTACAGCGGCATAAGCTATACTAGGAAGTCATTTATTTGCAGCACTTAAGTGTGGTGGAGGCGGCGGGAGTCGAACCCGCGTCCGAAAGGCCTGTCGTCGCGGAACTCTACATGCGTGTTCGCTCTTTATGATTCGCAACCGGAGTCGAAGAGCGACAGAAAGAACCGGTCACTAGTCCGAGTTGTCTCGCTGGCACGCTTCGGACAGACGTACCAGCCAGCCTGCTAAATGGCGTTCAGCCCCAGCCCGCAGGCTGACCAGAGTGAACGTCGCGGGGTCTTAGGCCGCGAGTGCGAGCTGCGTGTCCGCAGTTACGTTGGTTTGCCCACCGGTTTTACGAGCGAGATGAGCAAGCTCGGCATGCATCCCACGATCCCTTGCCCCCGTCGAAGCCGTTTCGCCCCCACACGAGGTGGACCGTCCATTCCATTCTGACAGGCCGGCGCCCGGAGCGCAAAACGGGTCACAATCGTCCCGCAGGCAGGATCGACCGCTGGCTTCCCCACCCCTCGATCTCGACGTGGCCATCATCGGCGCCGGCGCCGCCGGCCTGGCGACGGGCATCTTCGCGCGGCGGTCGAACCCGGCCCTCCGCGTGGCCGTCCTCGACGGCGCCGCCAGGCCGGGCGCGAAGATCCTCGTGAGCGGCGGCTCCCGCTGCAACGTGACCAACGCCGTCGTCACCGACGCCGACTTCAACGGCGGGCGGCCGGCCATCATCCGGAACATCCTGCGGGGGTTCCCGGTGGACGAGACCGTCGCTTTCTTCAGGGAAATCGGCGTGCCGCTTCACGAAGAACCCGGCGGCAAGCTCTTCCCGGACACGAACCGCTCCCGCGACGTGCTCGAGGCGCTCCTCGCCGAACTTCACCGGACCGGCGGTGAGCTCCGGACGGAACATCGGGTGACGGAGATCGGTCGGTCCGGCGACGGCTTCGACATCGAGACGTCACGCGGTCCGCTCTTCGCGCGAGCCGTCGTGCTCGCCACCGGTGGGCAGTCGCTGCCAAAGACCGGCAGCGACGGCTGGGGTTACGAGGCTGCCCGGCGCCTCGGCCACACCATCGTGCCGACGACGCCGGCGCTCGTGCCGCTCGTGCTGGCCCCGCACCAGCCCGGCGGCATCCACGACACGATCTCGGGCGTGTCGCTGCCCGCGCGGATTGACGTGCGGGTCGACGGCCGTATCACCGCCCGCATCACGGGCTCGCTCCTCTGGACCCACTTCGGCCTCAGCGGCCCGGCCGCGCTCGACGCGTCGCGCCACTGGCTGCGCGCGCGAATCGAGGAACGCCCGGTGTCGCTCACCGCCAGCTTTCGCCCGGATGCGACGTTCGACTCACTCGATCGAGCCTGGATCTCACTGGCCGCCAGCCGGCCCCGGCTCACGGTGCAGTCGGCGCTCAGTTACGACATGCCCGATTCGATGGCGGCCGCCGTGCTCGGGCATCTGGCCATCACGGCCGACGCACCGCTCGCCGAGCTCTCGCGCGATGACCGGCGCCGAATCGTCCGTGCTCTCGTGGAATGGCCGCTGCCGGTCGTCGACACGCGCGGGTACGACTTCGCGGAAGTCACGGCCGGCGGTGTGATGTTGCCGGAGATTGATCCGTCAACCATGGCCTCGCGCGTGTGTCCGGGTCTGTATCTGGTTGGCGAGATCCTGGATGCCGACGGCCGCATCGGCGGCTTCAACTTCCAGTGGGCGTGGGCGACAGCGAGGCGGGCGGGCTCGGCGATGGCCGCTCGCGCCGGACGGTAGAGGCCGGCCGCCGCGCTCAGGACTCCTTGCGCCAGACCGCCACCGTCAGGTTGTTGCCGGCATCGTCCTTCGTGGTGAGCGTGAGCGTGTTGCCCTCCACCTGCCAGTAGCGAGGACGATTGCTGGCCAGCAGGCCGGCATCGGCACCGATCGCCGCGCCGCCCTCGACGATGTAGGTGATGGTGCGGGCGTTCATGTCGACCACCGTCCGCCCGCTGGTGGCGAGCACGCCGTTCTCGAACGGCAGGCCGACGCCGATGAGCGCCTGGGCTGTGGCCGCGTCGGTCCGGATGTCCACCGACATGTTCGAGTAGGCGTCGTAGACGAGCACACCCGTCGCCTTGATGCTGACCGGGTCGCGTCCTGGCGGGAACGCGTCAAAGGAGACGAGCGTCCAGCGCCCCTCCAGGTACTGCCGTGCTGCGGCGAGCGTGCCGGGTCCGGTGTCGAGCGGACCGGTGTAGATGGGCTTCTTGATGGGCGCCGGGGCGCAAGCGGCCGCAGCAGCGCCGGCGACGACGAGAGCGAGAGCGAGAGCACGAATACGCCAGGACCCGGACATCACGACTTCCTTTCGAGGCTGCGCAGGCACGCGACCAGCCTTCGGATTATGCCATAGCCATCCGGCGTCGCCGGGACGGCCGATTCACTACAATAGAGGCTCGACGTCCGAGCCCGAGGAGCCCACGACATGCCGAAGATGCCGACCCTGAGTCTTGTCGCCGTGCTTGCCCTCTCGACCGTCCTCGCGGCGGCCGACGTCAAGGTCAAGACGGCCGTCGACAAGGACTTCGATTTCAAGGGCCTGACGACGTACGCGTGGCACCCCGACGGGATCGGGGACGTCAAGGTGCTCCAGAACACGAAGGACGATGCGGCCGATCTGAAGGCGCGGTTCGAGCCCATCTTCATCGAGTCGCTGACGCGTGGGCTCGCCAGCCGGAACCTGACCCTCGTCACAGACCGCTCGCCGGATCTCTACGTCAACTACTACCTGCTCATCGGTCCCGGCTCGTCGAGCCAGAACATGGCGATGTTCCTGCCGCCCATCAGCTACTGGGGGCTGCCCGCGTTCGTGCCGGCGACGACATCTCTGCAGATCTACGAGCAGGGCTCGCTCGTGATCGACGTCTCGTCGGTCGCGCGGGGCACGATCGTCTGGCGCGGCCTGGCCGTGGCCGAAGTGGACCGGGGTCGCACCGAAGCGGAGCGTGCCCAACGGATTCGTGACGGCATCGCCTCGCTCATGAAGAAGTTCCCGTCCACCAGGTAGACGCCCGTCAGTTCCAGTCGAGGGACACATATCGTGGCCTTACTGAGACACCGCCTCCAGACCCTGATCGCCGCGCTGGCGATAGTACTCATGCTGCCGGGCGCTGCGGCGGCCCAGACGGACCAGACCGCGCCGCCACCTGCTACCAGTCCCGTACCGCTCGCACCTGCCGCCCAGCCCGCGCCCGTTCGGATTGGCGGCGACACGGTCATCTTCATTCCTGTCGGGCTCGGCGGCTTCACCGCTGAACAGCGGGCGGCCCGCATCGAAGGGGTGCTCGCCCAGGTCATCGACGACGAATCGGTGGCCGGACTGCCCGTCCGCATCGAAGAGGTCGACAACACCACGCAGCTTCTCGTCGGCCAGTATCAGGTGGTCACCGTCACCGAGCCGGACGCCCAGGCCGTGGGTGTCGGGCGAGGCCTGATCGCGCAAACCTGGGCGCAGTTGATCCAGGACGCGCTCGCCGTCGAGCGCGAACGCTACTCTCCCGAGGCCCTGATTCGGGGCGGCATCGCGGCGGCGGTTGCTACGCTGCTGCTCGTCGGCGTGCTGTGGCTCTGGCGGCGCGGCGCCCGGATAATCCGGAAGCTCATGCGGCAGACCCTCCGACACAACCTGGAGCGGTTCAGGGCCCACCGCATCGACCCGAAGTCGGTCCGCACGATTCAGCTGCTCGCAGAACAGACGATCACCGTCGCCAGCATCATCGTGCTGTTGCTCGTGCTCGATATCTACCTCACGTTCGTGCTGGGCCGCTTCCCCTGGACGCGCGGCTTCGCGCTGGCGCTCCTCGACATGCTGCTGAGCCCCGTGTCGCTCGGGTTCCGGGCGCTCGTCGGCTACCTGCCGAGCGCCTTCTTCCTGCTGTTCATCGCGTTCGTGACGCTCTACGCCGTCCGCTTCACAAAGGTCTTTTTCGACGCAATCGACGACGGCCGGCTGGAGTTCACGTCGTTTCCGGCCGACTGGGCCGACCCGACGTTCAAGAGCGCGCGCATGGTGATCGTCGCCTTCGCCCTGGTGGTGGCGTTTCCGTACCTGCCGGGCTCGAGCTCACCGGCGTTCACGGGCGTGTCGGTGTTCGCCGGTGTCCTGCTGTCACTCGCCTCCTCATCGTCGCTGTCGAACATGATTGCCGGCCTCGTGCTGACCTACGCGAACGCCTACAAGGTGGGCGACCGCGTGCAGGTGGGCGGAACGGTCGGCGATGTCGTCGAGCGCGGGCTGCTGGCCACCCGCGTCCGCACGATCAAGAACGAGGACGTGGTGGTGCCGAACGCCGTGGTGCTGGGCGGCCAGATCGTCAACTACTCGGCCATCATCGAAGACCACGGCCTCATCCTGCACACGAGCGTGACGATCGGATACGACGCGCCGTGGCGGCAGATCCACGAGTTGCTGTTGTCGGCCGGGAAGGCAACCGAGGGTGTCGTCGAGGCACCCGAACCGTTCGTGCTGCAGACGGGCCTCGAGGACTTCTACGTGACGTACCAGCTCAACGTCTACGTCAACCAGGCCAAGGGCATCGCACGGATCTACTCGGACCTGCACGCGAACATCCAGGACAAGTTCAACGAGGCCGGCGTCGAGATCATGTCGCCGCACTACTCGACGCTGCGCGACGGGAACGCGATCGCCATCCCGGAATCGTACCGGCCGAAGCACTACGAGCCACCGCCCTTCAAGATCGCGGGCCGGATGGAAGCGTCCGGCCCGAAGGGCGACCGCGGCAACGGCTGAAGCCAGCGCCCGCCCCGGGGCGGCTCACTCGACGACGAGCAACCGGATCCACGGATCGACGCCGGCCCACACGGCGCCGAGCATGATCGCCACGGCACCAAGCTTCACCGGCCAGCGAGACGACCCCGCCCACGCCACGCCGAGCGCCGCCAGGAGCGCCAGCGCCGGAAACGCCGCGAAATGGGACCGGAGCGCGACCGGCGTGACCACGCCCACGCCAAGGAAGAACAGGCACGCGCCCAGCCAGGCCGCCAGCATCAGGGTCAGCCGCCGCGGTGCCGCTCGCCCGGCGAGCCTCCAGAGGCCGAGGGCCGCCGCGAAGACGGCCGGCAGCCCGAAGAAGCGAACGAGGTCCCGGGGGAAGAGCGCCAGCCGAGGCAGAATCGCCACGCCGGCCGCATCCGTGCGCACGGCGGCTTCGGAGATCACCCTGGGCAGCTCGGTCACGTACGTCGACGCAAACCAGGCGTAGTAGAGGACGAACGACCCGATGCCGGCGGCGATCGCCGCCACCCACACGCCGCGCGCGGCGCCGCGGAGCTCCGGACCTCCCCGCCAGCGGTAGAGCACCGCCGTGCCCGCCATGACCGTCACCAGAATGGCCGACGTGCTGGGGTGCGCAAGCAGGGCGGCGGCGGCCACGAGCGACAACGCGACGACGGACCGGCGGCGCTGCGAGTCGACCGGCAAGGCCACCAGCATGGCAAGCGCGGCGACGCCGAGCGGCTGGGCAAACGCGTTGGTCAGGTTGCCCCAGGTCATGATCCACGCGGTGACGGGCATGAGGTGATACCAGACGACCGCGCCGAGCGCGACCCGCGCGTCGTCCAGCGTGCGGACCACCATCCAATACAGCATCACGGCCGCCGTGGCGTCGGTCACCGTGACGACGATACGAAGCAGCTCCAGGCGCCCGGCCGTGTCGGGCGTGAAGACCGAAAACGGTGCCGACACGAGGTACAGCAGGATCGGATACGGAAAGGCGAACGCCCCCGGTGCAACGGACGTGAAATAGAACTGCCCGCCGAGGACGTACTCGAATCGATGCGCGTGAAACAGCCCGTCGCCGACCGGCATGCTCGGATGCAGCAACACCAGCAGCTTCAGGAAACCCGCCACGAGCGACACCCCGACCGCCGCGCGGGCGATGGCCCCGATGGGCGCGCCCCGGCCACGGTCGACGATCCCGACGAGCACCACCGCGCCGACGACCAGACCCGCGGCGAGTGACGGCACGAGCCAGGCGTAATCACCGTAGATTGCGAAGCCGCGGGTCATCGCCCATGCCTGGCCGACCGACCCGAGCATGGCCAGCGCCAGGAGCGGAACGCCGCGGACGCCGACGAGCCACAAGCCCAGGCTCATCACCACCGCCGCGAGCACGCCGGCAAAGAGCGCCGGCCGGGGCGGCCCGGGCCGCCCGACCGGCTCGAGCGACATCGACGTGATGGAGATGCCCAACTGACGGGTGTCACCCGGGGACGGCACGAACGAGGGCACCACGTCGAGCGTCAGGCCGAGACCCGCACCGTCGGCCCGGCTGGGTATCGTCACCTCCAGCCGCTCGTCGTCTCGGGTGAGCGTGTGCTCGTGGACGACCACGCCGTCGACTGAGACAATCACGTGCGGCACGGCCACGCCGGGCGGCCGCCAGACCGAAGCGACGGCTGTCCACCGCCACGGCACGCGACGGTCGAGCCCGGCGAGCGTGACCTCCGCGTGAGGCCCCGTCCACACCCAACTGCGGTCGCTGTTCGCTTCGCGCGGATAGAAGCCGGTCGTGACCTGGCCCAAGATGCGGTCCTTGTCGAAGGCCAGCGGCCAAGCCGCCGCATAGGCAGCGACGAGCACCGTGACGAACACGGCAACGGACACACACATCGCCAGCAGGCCCGACAACCAGCCGCGCCGGCCGCCGCTGGGGGCGTCAGGCACCGTTCCTGTCGACTCCTGGGACACGGGCGCTTCCTAGCGGCTCGGCTCGGCCTGGTAGACGACGCGACCGGCGACGATCGTCAGCTGACAGGTCAGGTGCTGCAGGTCATCACTCGGGATCGTGTACGGGTTGCGATCCCATACCGCGATGTCGGCCTCCTTGCCGACCTCGAGCGAACCGATGCGGTCTTCGAGGAAGAGCTGACGGGCCGCCCAGATCGTGTAGGAGCGCAGTGCCGCATGGATGTCGATGGCCTCGGCCGTACCGAAGGCCGTCTCACCGTACGTGCCTCGGAGGGTCTTGCGCACGACCGACGACCAGAGCCCGTACCGGGCTGGATACGGTGTCACGCTGTAGTCGGAACCGCCCGCCCAGATCACGCCCTTCTTCAGGTAGGTCTGAAACGGCATCAGCCTGGCGGAGCGCGCCGGGCCGAAGTTGCCGGCATACGTGTCGCCGATCCACCACATGAACGGCGCCTGCGCCTCCGGATACGCCGCGTCGTAGGTCTTCTGCAGCTCGGCCATCACGTCGATGGCGTGATCGGTCGGGATGTTGGCGTGGATGATCGAGTGGCGCAGCCCGCGCGTGGGTTTCCGGCGCAGGACGTCCGCGTACGTGTCCACCACCCAGTCAATGCCCCGATCGCCAACCGCGTGCGTGCCGACGTGGATGCCGGCGTCGTGGATCCGCCGGACCTGCTCGCGATAGACCTCTGGGTCGGTCGTCGGATAACCGGCATTGCCGGCCTCGGTCTTCGTCGACTCGATGTTCCAGTCGTCGTGCATCCAGCCCGTGCGCGCGCCGCCGCTGCCGTCGATGTAGAGCTTCACGCCGCCCGACGTGAGCATGCCGTCGCCGAGCGTGGCCGGCAGCCTCGGGTATTCGGCCATCTGGCGAATGGTCTCTTCGACGGACTCGACGGTTCGGCCGCCGCGCCAGAGCGCGAACATCCGCACGGTGAGCGTGCCGTCCTCGAGCATCTGACGGTACTCGTCGAAGCGACCGGCGTTGACGCCGGGGTCCTTGACCGCCGTCATGCCCTCGCGATTGAAGTTGGCGAAGGTGACGGCCAACCCGGCGCGCACATCGCCGCCCCGGCCGCGTCCTCGGCCACCGCCCCTGCCACCCGACATCGAGCGGGTCACCAGGCCGGTGGCCGATTCCTTCATCAGGCCGGTGGGCGTGCCGTCGGCGTCACGTTCGATCGTCCCGGCTGGTGGGTCCGGCGTCTCGCGGGTCACCCCGGCCAGTTTCAGTGCAAGGCTGTTACCCACGCCGTAGTGTCCCGTCGTGTGCGTCAGCCACACGGGATTGTCCGGCGAGACGACGTCGAGGTCGGATGCGCGCAGGAACCGGCCTTCGGTGAGCTTCCCTTCGTCCCACCCGCGGCCGCGAACCCACTCGCCGGGCGGGTGCGACATCACTTCGGCCCGCAGCCGTGCCTGAAGATCGGCAATCGTCCGGATGTCCGGGTCGCTCAGGTCGAGCTGGTCCGACGGGGGCGACACGTGGAGGTGCGTGTCGATCAGGCCCGGCGTGGCGGTGCGTCCCGCCAGGTCGACCACCGTCGTACGCTCGCCGGCCAGCCGGCGGACGTCAGCAGTGGAGCCGACCGCCACGATCTTCCCCGCGCGGACGGCGACGGCCTCGGCGATGGAGTCGTTGGGGTCGACGGTGAGGACGATGCCGTTGACGAGGACGAGGTCGGCCGGCTCCTGCTGGCCGGCAACGGTCCAGGCGGCGGACAGACTGGCAATGGAAACGGCGAAGGCGAGCCATCGGCGCATGGTCCGCCCATTCTAGCTCCGGGCGCTGGGCTCCTGCTCCGGGCCAGACGGGCGGTCCCGGCTCACGGGACCCGGCGACAGGACCCCTTCCTGCCCTAGCCCGGAAACCGCCCGAGGGCGACGAGCAGACGCAGGCGCGCCCGCTGGAGGGAATTCTCGGCGATCGTCGCCAGCGTTTCCCGGTCGCGGGCCGAGCGCTGGGCATCGATGAGCTCGATGTTGGTCGTTGCGCCCACCTCGAAAACCGTGCCCGTGATGGTGAGCACCTCGTTGGCCTCGCGCGCCGCCTGCCGGGCGTACTCGAACGCGCGCTCGAGGTAGCCGACCGAGGCCTGCGCTTCGCGCACTTCAGCGCGGGCTCGAATCTCCAGCTCGGTCAGCTCGATCTTCGTCGCGTCGAGCACGATCTCTCGCTCGCGGGTGACGGCACGCTGGAGTCCACCCAGGTAGATCGGCTGCGTCACCGAAAAGACCAGCCGCCAGCTCCCCGAGGGCTGAAAGAAGCTGGCAGGGGTGAGGTACTGCGGGGCGAACGACACGGTGGCATACGGCGAGACGTCTTTCCAGCTGTCGCGCACGACGCGCTCGGCCGACCGGATGATGGCGCCCTGCGTGACCAGGTCGGGCCGGGCGGCCATCCATGCGGTGTCATCAATCGTCGCCGGCACGTCGAATACCGGGTCACCCGAGATGTCCACCGGCCCGTCCTCGGCGAGAATGACGCCGAGCGCTTCCTGTGCCTGCCGCCGCAGAAACCTCGTCCCTTCGAGCCGAGCCTGCGCGACCGAGAGCTCCTCGGCGGCGCGCAGCATGTTCAGCCGGCTGCCGACCCCGCCCTCGAGACGCCGCCGGGCGTAGTCGAGATGCGCCTGTGCGGTCTCGATGGCGCGTTCGTCCACCTCGACCTGCCGCGTGGCGGCGGCCACGGCCAGATAGGCTTCGGCGGCGGCCACGGCGATCTGGACCCGCACTTCATTGGTTGACGCGGTGACGACGTCCACCCGGTCGCGTGCCTGGCTGACCCGCGCCCAGTCGGACAGGGAAAAGACCGGCATGCTGGCCGTCGCCCCCAAGGTGAACTGACCACGTGGCACGACGGTGCTGTCGTCGAAGGCCACCCGCTTGTTGAGCAGCGTGCTGCTGAGGTTGAGCCCGACGCTCGGCAGGGTCACCGCGCGAGCCTGATCGAGCAACGCGCCAGCCTGATCGATCGACGTGGCTGCTCTGGCCAGTGTGGGATTCCGTTCGATGGCCCGCGCCACCGCCTCATCGAAGGTCACCGTGACCATCGTCGGCGTCTGCGCTCCTGCGGCGGCCGCCACCGCCACGACCACCACCGCACACGCCAGCACCTTCCGCATGACCGCCTCCATTGCCCGACTCCTGCACTCAGCGTTGTTCATCTATATGACGATGTTCTCTGACGTCACGGTCCGCACGCGTCCGGGAAACAGGGAGCGAATCGTCACGTACAGCACCGGGATGAACACCACCGACAGGAACGTGGACGCCACCATGCCGCCCACCACCGTCGTACCGACCGAGTTGCGCGCGCCGGACCCGGCTCCCGTTGCGAGCGCCAGCGGCGTGACCCCCAGGATGAACGTCAACGACGTCATCAGAATCGGCCGCAGGCGGATCCGGGCCGCCTCGACGGCGGAGTCGACGATCGACCGGCCGCCGGCCCGGAGCTGCTCGGCGAATTCCACGATCAGGATGGAGTTTTTCGCGGCGAGGCCAATCAGCATGACGAGGCCGATCTGGCAGAACACGTCGTTGGCGAAGCCGCGAAGCAGCTGTCCGCCGAGCGCGCCGAACACCGCCAGCGGAACCGCCAGCAGGATGATGAACGGCAGTACCCAGCTTTCGTACTGCGCCGCGAGAATCAGGAACACGAGCGCGATGCTCAGGGCGAAGATCCACAGGGCGGTCGATCCGGCCCGGATCTCCTGGAGCGCCTGACCTTCCCACGCGTACCGGAACCCGGTCGGCATGACCTCGTCGGCGATCTGCTGCATGACCCCGATGGCCTGTCCGGAGCTCACGCCGGGCAGCGTGGCGCCGGTGATCTGCGCGGACCGGAACAGGTTGAAATGACTGATGACGGCCGGTGCCGTCGTTTCACGCACGTCGACGACGGTGCTGATTGGCACCATCTCGCCACCCGCCGTCCGGGCGTAGTACCGGTCGAGCACGGACGGCTCCGACCGGAAGGCCTGGTCGGCCTGGACGTACACGCGGTACGCACGATTGTTGAAGTCGAAGTCGTTGACGTACTGCGAGCCCAGAAACACCTGCAGGGCGTCTGTGATCTCGTGTATCGGCAACCCCAGGCTGCGCGCCCGGTCCCGATCGATGTCCACGACGAGCTGCGGATCATTGGCGGTAAACGTCGTGAACGCGCCCGTCACCAGCCCCGACTGGTTCGCGCGCCCCATCACCTGGTAGGCGACCGTGGCGAGGCCGGTGATGGGCCCGCCGGATCCATCGAGCACGTTGAACTCGAATCCACCGAGTGTCGAGAGGCCCGGCAGCGACGGCGGCGACACCGGAATGACGAGCGCGCCGGCGATGCCGCCGAGCAGCTGCGGGCGAATCCGATTCAAGACCGCGGCCATCGAATGCTCGGGGCCGGCGCGCTCCTCGAACGGTCTGAGGGGCGCGAACATGATGCCCTGGTTGGGCGCCGGGCCGGTGAACGAGAACCCGGCCACCGAGAACACGCCCAGCACCTCCGGCTGCGCGCTGATCACGCGCTCGGCCTGCATCATCATCCCGGTCGTGTATTGCAGCGAGGCGCCCGCCGGCGCCTGCACGATGGTAATGATGTACCCCTCATCCTCCTCGGGCACGAACGAACTCGGCACGAGTCCGTAGATGGACCATGTGGCCCACAGGCCCGCCGCAAACAGCAGGAGCATGGCCCACCGCCATCGAAGGGTCCAGCGCACGCTGGCCACATAGAAGCTCGTGCCGGCGTCGATGGCGCGGTTGACGGTGGTGAAGAACCAGCCGTGCGTGTGGCTCTCCTTGTCGAGCAGCAGGGCCGAGAGCGCCGGCGTGAGCGTCACCGCATTGAAGACCGACAAGACGACCGCGCAGGCGATCGTGATCGCGAACTGCTGGTACATCTGACCCGTCGTGCCCGGGAAGAACGCCACCGGCACGAAGACGGCGACGAGCACGATGCCAATGACGACGACGGCGGCAAACACCTCGCGCATCGCGTCGAGCGAGGCCCGGAACGCGCCCTTGCCGTACTCACGCATGTGCCGCTCGATGTTCTCGATGACCACGATCGCATCGTCGACGACGGTGCCGGTGGCGAGCACGACCCCGAAGAGCGTCAGCGTGTTGATCGAGAAACCGAAGAGCCGCATGAAGGCGAACGTGCCGATGAGCGACACCGGAATCGTGATGGCCGGGATGAGGGTGCTGCGCCAGTTCTGGAGGAACAGGAACAGGACCAGCACGACGAGACCGATGGCTTCGGCCAGCGTCTTGAGCACCTCCCAGATCGACTCGCGGACGACACTCACCTGCTCGAAGGCAAGCGACCAGCGGAGACCGACCGGAAACGACCGCTCGAGCCGGGCCATCTCAGCCATCACCCCGTCGAACGTTTCGATGGCGTTGGCCGTCGGCGAGAGCTGCACGCCGAAGCCCGAGGCCTCCACGCCGCCAAAGCGAAGCGCCGACGTGTAGTTCTCGGCGCCGAGCTCCACTCGTCCGATGTCGCTCACGCGCACGAGCGCGCCATCGGGCCCGGCCTCGATGACGACCTGTTCGAACTCGCGCTCGTCGGCGAGGCGGCCCTCGGCCCGTACGCTGATCTGGTACGCCTGCCCGGGCGCGGCCGGCGAGCCGCCGATGCTGCCGGCTGCCACCTGCACGTTCTGCTCGCGAAGCGCGTTGACGACGTCGCTGCCCGTCAGGCCCCGGCCGGCCAGCTTGTCGGGGTCGAGCCACAACCGCATCGCGAACTTCCGCTCGCCGAAAATCAGGACGTTGCCGACACCAGGAACCCTGCGGATCGCGTCGCGCACGTACTGATCGATGTAGTTGCTCATGAAGAGCGAGTCGTACTGGCCGTTCTCCGCGTAGAACCCGACGCCCATGAGAAAGTCGCGCACGTACTTGTCGACCAGGATGCCGTTGGTTCGCACCTCGGCCGGCATGCGCCCCAGGGCCTGGTTCACCCGGTTCTGGACGTTGACGACCGCCAGCTCGGGGTCCGTGCCAATCTCGAAGACGACGACGATGCTCGACGCACCCGAATTGGTCGACGACGAGCTCATGTACATCATCCCGTCGACGCCGTTGATGGCCTGCTCGAGCGGCGTCGTCACCGTGCTCTCGACGGCCTGCGCGTTGGCGCCCGTGTAGAACGCCTGCACCCCGACCGACGGAGGCGTGAGTGACGGATACCGCGCGATCGGCAGCGTGGGAATGGCCACCGCCCCGGCCAGCATGATGATGAGCGAGCAGACGGTCGCGAGCACCGGCCTGCGGATGAAAAACTGACTGATCACGCGCCGCCTCCCGGACCGGCCTCACGGCCACGGCCTGCCTCACCGCCGCGGCCACCGTCAGGCGGCGGACCGGCGGGCATCGGCTGCACCGGCGCCCCATCGCCGATCTTCTGGATGCCGGCGATGACGAGCTGGTCGCCTGGCGCCAGCCCGCCCGTGACGACGTAGGCGTCACCGATGACCGGCCCGACGGAGATCGGCCGCTGCCGCGCGACGAGCCCGCCATCGGCCGGTTCGGCCACGAACACGAAGTAGATGCCGTTGATCCTGGACACGGCCATCACGGGCACAGTCAGACCCGATTCAGTGCCCCACACGACTTGCGCATTCACGTATTGATCGGCGCGGAACATGCCGTCCCTCTGGACGACCGGCGCCTTGACGAGCACGGTCTGCGTGGCGTCGTCGACAGACGGCGCGACAAAAGACGCACGGGTCTCGGCGATGGCCTGTCCCCGTGTGTCCAGAAGGCGAATCGGGAGACCGACACGGAGGTTGGGCGCGTCCTGCACCGGCACGTTCACGTAGACCTCGAGACCGGCGTTGTCTTCGACGGTCGTGAGCACCGTCGACCGCGTCACGCGGTCGCCGACGCGCACGGGCACATCACCCACCACGCCGGCCGCCGGCGCCACCACACGGTAGTAGTCGAGCTCGGCCTGCTGCTGCCGGATCTGCTCTTCGACCGCCTGAAGCTGGGCGTCGGCCGCCTTCTGAGCCGCCTGGGTCTGCTCGTACTCCTGCAGGCTCATGGCGCCGACTTCGTGCAGGGTCCTGGCGCGGTCGACCTGCTGTCGCGCCAGCGCCGCGTCGGCCTGGCGGGCCGTGCGCAGTGACTCGAGGCTGGCGACGGCGGCGCGCTGGCCGGCCGCGTCAATCTCGAAGAGCACGTCGCCCGGAGACACCCGGCGGCCGGACACCACCGCGATGCGCGTCACGAAACCCTCGGCCTGCGGCTGGATCGTC
Source organism: uncultured Acidobacteriota bacterium (assembly GCA_963752045.1). Classification (GTDB taxonomy): domain Bacteria; phylum Acidobacteriota; class Vicinamibacteria; order Vicinamibacterales; family SCN-69-37; genus DATKDF01. The sequence goes on from CAVVWN010000015.1 coordinate 34,059, forward strand.
GTGGACTGCCGCGACTTGATGGTGCCCACGAAGCTCGACACCCGCTCGACGGGCGACTCGGCCAGCACCATGATCTGGACCGGCATCGGCGGCATCTGCCCGCCGGGCGGCATGCCGCCGGGCGGTCCGCCGGGCTGACCGCAGCCGGCCGCGGTCGTGACCGCGGCGCATACGAACACGAACGGCACGAACCTCGCGGCGGTTCGAGAGACACAAGTCGATACGGACGTTGCCATCACCATGGGGGACTTTCTCGCGGGGGAACGCTCTTGCAGCACGTGGCGCCTGGACTCAGCCATGCGGCCTGAAACAGTCCAATCTGCCTTCTTACGATATCCGAGTCGACGGAGTTCGCCTATCCAGGAGTCGCCACTGGGCGGGCTTCAGCCCGCCCAGTGGCGGGCCGGCTGAAGCCGGCCCCTCCGGGGAACACGGGCGGGACGTCAACCCAAGTGAGCACCGGGGTTAAGATCTGGGTCATGTCTTCGGCGCGTCCAGCCGACGCCATGGTCGACACCGTCTATGCGGAGCTGCGCCGCATCGCCAACCGGTACGTGCGGCGAGAGCGGGCCAACAGTGTGCAGGCGACCGAGCTGGTGCACGAGGCCTACCTGCGGCTGGCCCAGGGACACACCCCGGAATTTGCGGACCGGGCCCACTTCGTGGCCATCGCGGCCATCTCGATGCGGCGTCTCCTCGTCGAGCGTGCCCGTGCCCGGGGTGCGGCCAAGCGCGGCGGCGAGCGGGTGCGCGTGACGCTCGATGAGCAGATACTCGGAGGCAGTGAGGGCCCGTCGCTCGACCTGATCGCGCTCGATACGGCGCTTTCGGCGCTCGCCCGGCTGGACGCCCAACAGGCCCGGATCGTGGAGCTCAGGTTCTTCGGGGGCCTGTCGGTGGAGGAAACCGCCGACGTGCTCGGCATCTCGCCGGCAACCGTCAAACGGCACTGGACCATTGCGCGAGCCTGGCTCCTCGGCCAACTCGAGGGGACCGGCTCGTCATGAGCGACGCCCGGAGCCTCTCGCCTGACGAGTGGAAAGCCGTCAACGACGCGTTCCACCGGGCGCTGGAGTTGCCGGGGCCGGACCGCGCCGCGTTTCTCGAGACCCGGTTCGACCAGGCACCGCACCTCACGGCTGAAGTCGCGGCCCTCATCGCCGCACACGAACGCAGCGGAGGTTTCATGGAACGTCCGGCTGCGGCGTGGCTCGATCCGGGCGAGCTCGATCCGCTCGTGGGCCGGCACGTTGCACAGTACCTGGTGACCCGCCGTATCGGCTCGGGCGGCATGGGGGTGGTCTATCAGGCCGACGACACGCGCCTCGGACGGACGGTGGCCCTCAAGGCGCTGACACCCGAGCTCACCGACGACGCGTACAGCCGCGAGCGCCTGCGGCGCGAAGCGCGCGCAGCGGCCGGCCTGACTGACCCGGGTATCGCCACCGTGTACGCGCTCGAGGAAGTCGACGGTCAGATGTACATCGCGTCGGAGTTCGTGCGCGGCGAAACGCTCCGCGACGAGCTCGGCCGCGGACCGATTGACACCACGCGAGTGATCGAGCTCGGCGTCGCCGTCACACGCGCCCTGGCCGCGGCGCACGAAAATGGCGTGGTCCACCGCGACCTCAAGCCGGAAAACGTCATGGCGTTGCCCGGCGGCGGCGTCAAGATTCTGGACTTCGGCCTGGCCGCTTTTCGAGACCAGCCTGACGGCCCCAGGCTCACCGGTGCCGGCGCCGTGCTCGGCACGCCGGCCTACATGTCGCCGGAGCAGATTCGCGGCGAGCCGATTGACGCGCGATCGGACCTCTTCTCACTCGGCATCGTGCTCTACGAACTGGCCAACGGCCGCAACCCGTTCGCCGGGTCCGATGGGCCCTCGACCATGGCCCGCATCCTCGAAGCCGACCCGCGTCCCTGGCCCGAGCCGGGCTCGGTCGGTGGCGGGACGGCCCGGGACGGGGCGCTTGCAGCCGTGGTCGCCCGGTGTCTCAACAAGCGGCCGGGAGACAGATACCCGTCGGCCCTCGCGTTACTGGCGGCGCTCCAGGGTGCCCGGGAGGGACGGCTCCCTACGCCACCCCCGGCCGAGCTCCAGATGGTGGCCGACGAACGCGCCGTGCGGTGGTGGCACTTCCACCAGGCCGTCGCGGGTGTTGCCTACCTGCTGCTGCTCGTCCCCCTGTGGCTGGCCCAGCAGTGGGCGGGCGACGGCCCCGGCCTGCTGATCTTCGTCGCCGGGGCGGCCTCGGCCGCCACGGCCGCCGTGCTGCGGTTCCATCTGCGGTTCGCCGCAAACGAGCTGCCGCAGGAGCTTGCCCGCCAGCAGGCGCGCGCCCGGCCGTGGCTTCGTCTGTCGGATGCCGCGTTCGTCGCGGTCCTCTCCATCACCGGCGCGCGGGTACTGGAGCGTCTGCCCGAGCTCGGTGTGCTGCTCATCACGGCGGCCGTCGTCGTCCTGCTGGTCTCGACCATCGTCGAACCGGCCACGTCCCGCGCGGCGCTTGGCGCCCGGCGGGACCCGTGATCCCGGCTGCCGGATCCTGCACCAGCCCGTGAGCCGTTCCGGCCGGCGTTTGCGCATTCCCGGATGAGGAGACATCTTCCGTGTCCACACCGGCCTGGCGGACTTTTGCCCGTTTCAACATCGTCGGCGCGCTCGGCATCGTCGTGCAGCTGGCAACACTCGCGGCCCTCACCGAGCTCGGCGGGCTACCCTACCTTCCAGCGACCGTGCTCGCCGTCAGCACGGCACTCGGCCACAACTTCGTCTGGCATTGGCGCTGGACGTGGCGGGACCGATCGGATCGGCTCCAGGGCGTCGATCGGGCCTTTGCCCGGTTCGTGCTGCTCAATGGCGTCGTCTCGCTCGTCAGTAACGTCGGCATCATGGCCACACTCACCGGGGCGGCCGGCATGCCGCCGGTGCCGTCCAACGTCGTGGCCATCGCCGTATCGGGGCTCGTGAACTTCTGGCTGGCGGACCGGGTGGTGTTCTGGGCGCCGAGCCAGGCGACCGGATAAAATGGGCTGTTGCCACCGAGCCGCTATCGACCCGTCGTGCTGGCGTTGCTGGCTGTCGCGAGTCTCACCCTTGCGCCCGCGGTCTGGACGCTCCTCGCGGCCCAGACACCTGCCCCGTACACGGTCTACACGAGCGACGGCCGTTCCGCGCTGCCGGTGCGGGCGGTCGACGGTACGGAACTGGTGGCGCTCGACCGCGTGGCCGAACTCTTCGGCCTGACCGTCAGCGAAGACCCGCGCGTCGAAGGCATTACGCTCCTCGCGCGCGACCAGCGCATCACGCTCATTCCCAATCAGTCGTTCGTGTCGGTGGGCGGGAGGATTGACTCGCTCTCGGCCCCCGTCCGACGCGAGCGTGGCGTCTATCTGGTGCCGATTGACTTTCTGTCGCGCGCGGTGGGTCGCGCGCTGGGCCAGCGTGTCGAGGTGCGGCGCGACAGCCGTGTGATCGTCGTCGGCGCCGTTCGGGTGCCGCTCGTGACGCCGCGGTTCCAGCGCGTGGGTCCGCGCGCGCGCCTCGACATCGCCATCGAGCCGGCGACACCGCACCAGGTGACGCGCGAGGGCGACCGGATCATCATCCAGTTCGACGCAGCCGCCCTCGACGTCGCGCGCCTTTCCGGCGCCGACCCGGAGTTCATCACCGGCACGCGCGTGACCGACGGCCGCCTCGAGCTCGACCTGGGTCCGGCCGTGGCGAGCTATCGCGCCACGAGCGCACCCGACGATTCGAGCCTGGGCCTCGATTTGGTGCCGGCCTCCACGTCTTCCCCGACGCCGGCGCCGCCGGCACCGGCCGCGGCCGGACCGCCGCCGGTCGTGGATTCGGCCGCACCGGCCATCCTCAAGACCGTGGCCATCGACCCGGGCCACGGTGGCGCCGATGCCGGCGTGCGCGGGCCCGGCGGCACGCTCGAGAAGACGCTCACGCTGCAAATCGCCACCCGGCTCCGAACGGCCATCGAGAGCCGGCTCGGCCTCCGCGTGCTGCTCACCCGCGAAGCGGACGATCGACGTGCCGATCGACCGCAGGTCGGCCCTGGCCAACAACAACAAGGCCGACCTCTTCATCAGCCTGCACGCCAACGCGTCGATGGTCGCCTCGGTCTCGGGCGCCCAGGTGGCGACGCTGAATCTCGAGGCCTACCGCGACCGCAACGGGTCGCGCAAGCGGGCCCGGTATTGCGCTGCCGCTCGTCGGCGGTGGCGCGCGGTTCATCGAGGCCGTGCCGTGGGACCTGGCGCAGCTGCCGTTTGCCGATCGGTCCACGGCCGTCGGACAGTTGCTGGTTCGCCAGCTCGGGGCCAACCAGGTGCCGCTCTGACCGCGACCCGGACGTCGCCGTGCCGCTCCGCGGACTGGTCGGCGCGAACATGCCGGCCGTGCTGATCGAAATGGGCTTCCTCTCGAACCCGGCCGACGAGCGCGCGCTGACCGGGTCGGCTCGATCGGCGCGATCATCGACGCGATCGTGGCGACCATCGGCGACATGCGGCGCCGCCCGGCCGCGCCGGCAGGCGGAGGTGACAGGTGAGCCCGCGGCGCCGCCGGTCGAAGCCCGGAGGCAGGACGCTCGCCTAGCGTGCTCTCGGCAGGCGTGGGTGTGATCCTCATCTGGCATCGTCCTGCTCGTGGCCGTCAGCTCCCTCACCTCCTCGAGCAACCGGCGGCGCCGGTGCCGCTCGCCGAGTCGAACGAACCGGCGCCGACCGAAGGAGAGGCTCGGAAGATCACCGCCACGCTGTTCTACGTCTCGGCCGACGGGCACCGCAGCTGGTGCCGGTGTCCCGCGACGTGCCGCTACGGCGCGCACGCTGGCCGCCCAGGCCCGGCGCATCGTCGAAGCGCAGCTCGCAGCCGCACCATCGGGCCACTTCGTCGGCCATCCCGGCCGGCACGACGGTGCGCGCGGTGTATCTGACGGCACGCGGGCGAAGCCTACGTGGATCTCAGCCGGGAGACGATCACCGGCCATCCCGGCGGCTCGATCGACGAAGCACTCACCGTCTACGCCATCGTCAACGCGCTGACGACGAATCTGCCGGACGTGCTCGACGGTCCAGATTCTCGTCGACGGCCAGGAGGTCGACACGCTTGCGCGGCCACCTCGATCTCCGGCGACCCGCTGCCGGCGTTCGACCGAGTGGGTACGGAAAGGACAGTAAGCGCACATGACACGACTGGACGGCCGCGCGGCTCGACGCGCCGCGGCGCGACACGCGGCTCACGCCCGACTATCTGATGCACGCGGAGGGCTCGGTCCTCATCGAGGTGGGGCGCACGCGGTGATCTGCACGGCGCTCGATCGAGGACCGCGTGCCGCCGTTTCTCCGGGGCACCGGCAAGGGCTGGGTGACCGCCGAATACGGCATGCTGCCCCGCGCGACGACCACGCGAACGACAGCGCGAGGCCTCGGCCGGCAAGGTCGGCGGCCGCACGCAGGAGATCCAGCGGCTGATCGGCCGCTCGCTGCGCGCGGTGACGTCGCTCGACCGAACTGGGCGAGCGCACGGTCTGGGTCGACTGCGACGTCATCCAGGCCGACGGCGGCACGCGGACGGCGGCGATCACCGGCGGCTTCGTCGCGCTCGTCCTCGCGCTCGAGCGCCTGCGCGAGCAGGGCGCGATCGCGCGCGTGCCGATCACGGACTACGTGGCCGCCACCAGCGTGGGCATCGTCGACGGCGACGCCGCTGCTCGACCTGGCCTACGAGGAGGACTCACGCGCCGACGTGGACATGAACGTCGTCAAGACGTCAGACGGCCGGTTCATCGAACTGCAGGGCACGGCCGAAACGGAACCCTTCGATCGCGCCGCGCTCGACGAACTGCTCGCGCTCGCCGACACCGGCCTCGCGATGCTGTTCGAGAAGCAGCGGGAGGCGGTCGGGAAGATCCTCAAATACTGATCCGAATGGGCGAATGAGCATTCGCTCATTCGCCCATGTCATTCGCTAACTCACCAATTCGCTCGATCGGTTACCGCGCGCCCCCTCGTCCTCCCCGGCCGGCGGCTGCACCGGCGGCGTCGCGCGTACGCATCGCGCGCGGGTCGAGGATGGTGGCGATCTGATCGCGCGCGTCCTGCATGTGACGCCGCGTGACCTCGTCGGTGGTCGTCGGCAGCGCCCGCTCGAGCTGGCCGTCGAGCGTCCGCAGCTCGCCCTTGAGGAGCGACCGCACCTCGTCGTTCGGCTCGGTGTTGCCATTGAGCCGGGTGTTGATGTTGTCGAGGTACGACCGCTGCAGGTTGCGGCGGTAGATGTCGATCGTCGCGCCCGGCCGATCCAGCTCGGCCCAGACACCGAGCCGCAGCCTGGTCAGGAACTCGATCGGCTTGTAGGCCGCGGCGCCATCGAGCGCCGCGCTTTCGACGAGCCGCATGAGGCGCGCTTCCTGCAGCAGGCCGCTCATGATCGAGTTCTGCGTCGTCCGGATCTGCTCGACCAGGCCGGTGACCTGGATGCGGCGCAGAATCTCGGGCCGGACCATGAAGAGCGGCGTCTGGAAGGCGTTGTCGAGCAGGAACTGGACCGCTTCCTCCTGCCGGTCGCGCGGCACCGGCATGAACCGGACACCGTCCTGGCCGATGTGCTTCTGCTGCGAGTCGAAACCGCCGACGAGCTGGACCACGTGGTTCATCTCGGTGCGCCACTGGCCGACCATTCGGTTGTAGACCTCTTCGAGCTCGGTCCACGGGTCGCCCGGACGCGTGCTGGTGGCCGAGAGCAGCATCTCGGAGACGCGCGAGAGGTTCTTCATCCCGAGGCGCGTTGCTTCCACGGCGTTGATGTCGCCGACCGCTTCGGTGTTCTCACCCGGGTCGGACCCGCCGGTGCCTTCGGTCGAGAAGCGCAGCCAGGGTTTGGTGTCCTGCTCGCGCGCCCACTTGTCGAGCGTCGGCTTCTCGTCTTCAGGTGTCTTCGCGCCGGGAATCGGCTTGTAGCCCCACATCGTGGCCCACTTGTCGTAGGGCCCGATCTTCGGGATGAGGTCGGCCGGATCGATCTTGTCCTCGGGCTGCGCGACGTAGTTGAAGCGCGAGTAGTCCATCAGCGTCGGCGTGTGGCCCATTTCCTTGACCCACTTCGGATCGCGGACCTGTTCGATGGTGTAGCCCGAGCTCGCCTTCATGTTGTGCTGGAAGCCCAGCGTGTGGCCGACTTCGTGCGCGACGACGTAGCGCATGAGCTCACCCATCAGCGGATCCGGAAGGGGGAGCTTCTGCGCGCGGGGGTCGAGCGGCCCCACCTGGACGAAGTACCAGTTCTTCGCGAGGTTCTGGACGTTGTGGTAATACTGCACGTCGGCTTCGAGAATCTCGCCGGTGCGCGGGTCGCTGATGTGCGGACCCGACGCGTTCTCCGTCGTCGACGGCAGCCACATGATCACCGAGTTTCGCGCGTCCTCGGCGCTCCAGGTCGGGTCGTCCTTCGGCGCCTCCTTCGCGATGATGGCGTTGCTGAACCCGGCCTCGAGAAACGCCGGCTGCCAGTCTTCGATGCCCTGCTTGATGTAGGGCACGTACTTCGTCGGGGTCGCGGGATCGATCCAGTAGACGATGGGCTTCACCGGATCGGAGACGGCCGCGTTCGGATTCTTCTTCTCGAGCCGGTACCGCGCGATGTAGCGCTTCTGCTGCGCGCGATTCTCGTCAGAGCCGTAGTCGTACAGCGACTGCGTGAAGTAGCCCACGCGCTCGTCGAACAGGCGCGGCATCATCGGATTCTCCGGCAGCTTCACCATGCTGTAGTGCGTCAGCACCGTCGCGCTCGGCCCCGACACGCCGCGGCCACGCGCGCCGGCCCGCCCGCCGCCGGCCGCCGCCGTCGGCTCGGGCATCGTGAATGTCTGGACGACCTCCACGTTGATGTTCTCGGGAAACGCCGTGACCTTCTCGAGGAAGGTCCTCGCCTGGTCCATGCCCCGGCCACCGACGCGGCCGCGAACCGAGAACTCAGGCACCTCGCTCGTAAAGAGCGGCGTCACGTCGACGACCGGATTGCCGGCCGCGTTATAGGCGGCCACGGGCAGCGCCCGGATGATGGCCGGCATGTTCGCGCCGGCCACAGCCTCGGCAATCGGCTCGTTCGGGTCGGCCACCACGCCGTAGTCGATGTTGTTGACGAGCACCCGGTCACCCTTCAGTTCCCAGCGGATGACCCGCGTGCCGGCCGCCTGGCCGCCGTAGCCGGCCCCATTGGCGTTGCGCTTGATCTGGTTGACCCAGAGGAAGTCCTTGCCGAGCTCAGACTTCGGAATTTCGTAGAAGACGTTCTCACCGATGCGATGCACCTTGAACACACCGTCCTCGGTTTTGGCTTCGGCCGTGATGACCTCTTCGTACGGCCGAGGCGCCTGGCTCTGCGCGGCACCTCCGGCGCGGCCCTGCCCCCCGCCGCGGCCCTGCGCCGCCGCATCGTCAGCCCAGACCGGGGCATCGGGCGAGACGGCCGAACCGCCGACCGCGCGCGCGACCACGTCGGCCGACGCGCCCACCATCAGCGTGGCGACGCCCGCACCGGCCAGCAACCACGAGACAACTGTTCTATTGCGAAACATGTGGCTTGTCCTCCGACAGTCGAAAAAGGGGGTCGAACGAGCAATTATAGCGACGCAGCCGGCTGTTTTGTTTCGCTTCGCCCACCATTTCGGCCGATTTTCGCGTTCCGCCCAGGCTCGTGTCGCTACAATCAGCATCCCGATGCTGCTCGCCACGACCAATCCCGGCAAGATCCGCGAGATCCGGCGTGTTCTCGAGGGCGCCCCCATCGAAATCCGCACGCTCGCCGACCTGCCGCCTGTCGTCGAACCCGAGGAAACCGGACGCACGTTCGCCGACAACGCCCGGCTCAAGGCTCTCTACTACGCGGCCGCGACGGGTCTTCCCACCATTGCGGAAGACTCGGGGCTCGAGATTCGATGCGCTCGACGGCCGGCCGGGAGTCCAGAGCGCCCGGTATCCGGGTGCGACCTACCCGGACAAGTTCGCGAATCTCCATCGGGAGCTCGCGTCACATCCACGCCCGTGGGCGGCGCGGTACGTCTGCTCGGTGGCCATCGTTCAGGGCGAGGACGTCCTGTTCCGTGCCGAGGGCGTTGTCGAGGGCGAAATCTGGCCCGAGCCGCTCGGACCGCACGGCTTCGGGTACGACCCCATCTTCTACTACCCACCCTTCCGCGCGACGTTCGGCGAGGTGGACGACGCGCGGAAACTCGAAGTGGCCCACCGCGGGCGGGCCTTCCGGCTGGTGCGGGCCTGGCTCGACGGGACTACCAGACCCCCGCGCCGATCTCGATGACGTAGGTGAGGTGGTCAACGTCCCAGGCGCCGAGGTTCTTGATGCCGGCGCGGAGCCCCCAGAAGTCGGTCATCCAGGAGACGGCCTTGTTGGCGATACGGAAGCGGAACTTGACGCCCATTTCGACGACGAGATTGCGGTCCTTGCCGAGCGACCCATCCTCGGCCCGGAACCGATCCACCTGGATGCCTCCGGCGAAATACTGGTCGAACCAACGCGATGCCGACGGCGTGTACATGAGCAGCCAACCCCAGTTGTGCAGGTTGTCGCCTTTCGCGTACACCCGGTGGACGATGTACCCGCCTGACAGGGGCTCGTTGAAGTTCTTGACGAAAAAGAGCGGAAACGCGACAGACAGGCCCCGGTCGCCGTCCGTGTAGTACGACACCGAGTACGGCTTGAGCTGGAGCCCCTCACTGAAGAACTCCTCGAGGGGTGCAAGCAGAGCTTCGGGGCGTTCGACGACGGGCCAGCCCTCGACTTCCTTCTCCTCCATCTTGTGCCTGAGCAGCGCATCGTCGACCGCCAGTTCGGACGCCGGGAAGGGGCGCAGCTCGTAGACGGCGTTCCCGTCCGTGTCGCCGACCTCGGCGAGGAGCCGGTCGCGCAGCATGCTGTCGGCCGGCAGAGGCGGCAGCACGCGATGCTCGGGCCGGCGCACCTTGGCCATCCACGACTCGAACTTGCCGCTGAAGAGCGTGCCCCCCCGGATCGTGTCACGCACGCCCCACGCGTCGTTGGGTCGCACGCTCACGTCGTAGCCGGGCGTGTAGTAGCCGTCGGCATTCCTGTCGGTGGCCGTCGCGTGTTTGCCTTCTTCGACCAGGACGTGAACCGGCAGGAACGTCTCTCGGTCGACGTCCATGATGTTGTAGTACCAGCGATTGCCATGCGCCTCGCCGGTGACCCGGACGACGACGACGAGGTAGAACTCCTGGTCGCAGAAGAAACCCAGGCTGCGAGCGAGCTGTCCATTCGAGCGCCCGACGAGCAATCGGAACTCGGTGGGCTCGATGTCGTGGAGGTGCTGGCCCACGCCGGCCTCTTCGGGAAAATAGGCGATGTATTTGAGGTGCAGCGCTGAGAGGCTCCCGATGTCCAGAACGGCGTTGCCAGGGTCGACTGGATCAGCAATGAACCCAGGCCCGTCAGCGTCCGGAAGCTCTCCCACCCCGTTGAGCTGGTAGTAGACGACCGGAGACTCGGGCTGCGACTCGAAGGGCAGTGCCGCGGGCACGCGTAGATCACGACCCCGCTTGTTGTTCGACGTCGGTTCGTCGGGTGAGAGCCAGAATACGGGGGCGACGTACGAAGCAAGCTGCTGCAGTGTCATCCGTCGCTCGGTGCCGCTCCAGACCAGCCCGGTGGCCTCTCGCAGATCCTGGCAGCCCCGTAACGCGGGCGGTTGCTGCGCTCTGGCCGGCACGCTCCACACGAGCAATCCCAGAAGCCCGAGACAGCAGGGCACGAATGGGTTCAGCTGTCCATATCGCTGCATCGATGTGCTCCTTGGAGCGACAGGCTGCTCCAAGACGAGAGTCTATCAGGCCAGTGGCACCGCTACCGGCTGAGTCTCGTCAGTTTCCCCGTCGCGATCTCGACGACGTAGATCGCGCGCTCCCGGCCGGCGCGCTGGTCCAGATCGGCCGTCTCCTCGGGAACGTGCACGAACACGATGTGACGGCCTGTGGGTGACCAGCGGGGATCGATGGCGCTCCCCGAGGGCATCGACACGAGGCGTTGTTGCTCAGACCCGTCCGCGTTCATCGTGAAGATCTCGGTCGAACCACTTCTGGCGCTCATGAACGCAATCTGCGAACCGTCGGGTGACCAGCTCGGGTACATCCCGTCGAGCGGCCCGGTCGTCAGCCGCGACAGCAGGCCGGAAGTGAGGCCCAGCACGTGCACGTCGCGAAAGGTGTGAAACGCCAGCCTGGGCGGGTCGACCGGCGAGAACTGCGGGAACCCGTTGCTGCCCGATTGTGTCAGCCGCTCGAGCCCGGTCCCGTCGACCCGCACGCGAAAGACGTCGAGGTCCGGGCGCGCGCGGTCTGAGATGAAGGCGAGCCACGCGCCGTCGGGCGACCAGGCCGGCGCCAGGTCCCGGCCGGGATCGTTGGTCACGCGCCGCAGGTCGTCACCCTCGACGTTGATGATGTAGATCTCGGAGTTGCCGTCCCGGTCGGTGTCGAACGCAATCTGGCGACCATCGGGCGAGAAGGCCGGATGGCCCTCGTCATCCGGAGTTTCGAGCACCCGACGCGGGCGAGTGCCGTCGGCCCCCATCACGAACAGGTCTGCCTGACCGTCCGGTTGCTCGGACGAGAAGACGATTTGGGTGCCGTCCGGGGACCAACCGGGCGCGCCGTCGCGGACGGGGTCACCGCCGGCCCGGTTCCAATAGAAGCCCAGGACAATCAGCGCGCCGATGCCGAAAGCGCCCAGCACGATGCGCCGGTTCACGACCGAGCGGTCGCGCAGGGCGGCCTGACGGTCGGCGGCCCGGCGGTTCGGCGGGCGATGTGTCGGACGGGGGCTCGGCATCAGGTCACGTCACGGGGAGTGCGGGAGTGCCAGCTATCTCCGAATCTGCTGCTCCCGTTCGATCTCGATGATGTCAACCGAGTTGGGTGCGGCGCCAAGCAGGTGCTGGGCGAAGTAGTCGACCCGGCGCCAGAACACGTAATCGCCCGTCGAACCGGTGAACCCGTGGCGAAGGCCCGGCAGCAGGATGAAGTCGAACCGCTTGTTGGCCTTGATGAGGGCGTCCACCACCCGGTACGTATTCGACGGGTGCACGTTGTTGTCGATGTCGCCCGTGATCAGCAGCAGCTGGCCCTTGAGATTGGCCGCGATGTCCTGATTCTTGTCGATGTCGTACTCGAACGTGGTGTTGCCTTCGTCGTCAGTCACTTCCTTCACGCCGTCGTGCTTCTCGCTCCACCACCGGTTGTAGATCGAGTTGTCGTGGTTGCCCGACTCGGAGATCCCGACCCTGAAGAAGTCCGGGTAGCCGAACATGGCGGCCGCCGTCATGAAGCCACCACCCGAATGCCCGTAGATGCCGACGCGTTCGAGGTCAATCCACGCGTGACGCTTGGCCAGTTGCTCCACGGCGGCCTTCTTGTCGGGAACGCCGTAGTCGCGCAGGTTGCCGTAGCCGTAGTTGTGGTACCACTTCGACCGCGCCGGGTTGCCGCCGCGGTTGCCTACCTCGATCACGATGAACCCGGTGTTGGCCAGCGCCACGTTGGCGTTGGTCGGCGCGAACGTCTTGGTGACCGACTCGGTCTGCGGACCGGGATAGACGTACAGGATGATCGGGTATTTCTTCGACGGATCGAAGTCGAACGGCTTGTACATCGTCCCGTAGATGTCCGTGATGCCGTCATCGGCCTTCACCTGGAACGGCTCCGGGAACCTGAAGCCCGCTTCGAGCAGCGCGCTGACGTCGGTCGTCTCGAGGTCCATGACCTTGTTGCCGAGCGTGTCGTAGAGCGCCGAGACGGGCGCCGAATTGACGGTGGACGCGTTGTCGACCAGGAACGTCGCCTTGTCGTTCATCGACGCGGCATGCGACGCGTTCCCGGGCGTGAGCAGCTTCATCTCGCCGGTGTCGATATTCACGCGGTACAGATGCTCGAAGTACGGGTCCTCGCCGGGCTCGCGGCCGGCCGCGTTGATATAGAGCACCCGGTTCTTCTCGTCGATGGCTTCGATGCTCGTGCACACGAACTCGCCCGATGTCATCTGCCGCACCAGCGTGCCGTCCGCGTTGTAGAGGTAGTAATGACCCCAGCCGTCGCGCTCCGACCAGTGGATGAGCTGACGTCCGCCGTCGAGGAACCGCAGCGGCTGAATCTCGATGTAGGTGTTCGACCGCTCGGCAATCACCACGCGCGAATCGCCGGTCAGCGCGTCGGCCTCGACGATGTCGATGCGCTTCAGATCGCGGCTGGTGCGGTTGAAGTAGAGCTTGCCGCCGTTGGTGGTGATCCACCGGGAGGCCGTATCACGTTTCTCACGCTGCAGATTCGTGATGGGCGCCGTGGCCAGCCCCATCTGCTGGTCCTTGAAGGCCTCGGTCTTGACCGCCAGCCCCTGCTTCGAGGCCACGTCGAAGACGTGGAGCTCGGTCTGCGGCTGCTCGGCTTCACCCGGCATGCCGTACTTGTAGGTCTCGAGCGTCGGCCTCGGGCTGGCCAGGGCGTTGATCACCCACAGGTCCTTCACCTTGCGTGAATCCTGTCGCGTGGCAGAGAACTTCGAGCTGTCCTGCGACCAGGAGATGCCGCTCGCCGAGGCGCGCGGACCGGACTTCTTGTCCATCTCCGTCTCGGTCGTCCCGCCACGGCCGCCGCCGCGCCCGCCGCGGCCGCCCTGCTGCTCGTCCTGCTGCTGCTGATCGTCCTGGCCTCCACGCCCGCTGCGGCCGAAGCCGTAGTACTCCTCGCCATCGGTCGTCAGCTGTGTTTCGACGACGCTCTCATCGTCGGCCTTGGCCTTCGCCTTCGCGTAGTTCTCGGCGTCCATCATGAACAGGTTCTGGCCGCGGGTGAACACCACCGTCTGCTTGTCGGGAGACACGTTGGCCCAGTTCGGGTCGTCCTCCTCGGGCTTGTACTTGTCGTTGAGCGTCACGGCGCCCGACGCGATGTCGTACTCGAGCCACCACTGCACGGTGTTGGCGTTGGCCCCCTGACCGCCGCGCCCGCGTCCGCCACCCTGCTGCTGGTTGCCTCGGCCACCGCCCCGGCGGCCGCCGCCCTGCACCTGATTCTGCTGCTGCTGGGTCTCGCCGAGGACCTCTTCGCCTTCCGAGTTGACCACCTTCGAGTCGAGCGGCAACCTCACGGAGAATCGGATCTTTCTGTCTTTCTCGATGAACTCGATCTGCGTGATGGGCAGATGCTGGGCGTCGTAGGGCGTCCGCAGGATGCGCGTGAGCTGCGCGGCCATCCTCGCGTTGTCCCAGAGCGGCGTCTTCGCCTTCTTCACCGGGTCGACCACCCACCAGTTCTCGCCATCCGGCGTCTCGTACGAGTACCAGAACCGATCGCTGAACTCGAGCCAGTGCGGCGTGACGGCCCGGGAGAAGACGTACTTGCCGACCTTCGAGGACCGCCACTGGGCCGCCAGCTGATAGTTCGCCTTCGGCAGGTCGGCACTGGCCGGCAACGCCGACGCCGACGGGGCCTGAGCCGCCTGGGCCTGGGCGCGGACGAAGAGCGGCAGCAGTGTGGTCTCGGACCGTGATGCGGTGAGCGGCGCCGGCGATCCAGACGACCGAGAGGGCCAGGACAACGCGTATGAGCATCTTCATCGGCAGGCTCCTTGAAATGCGGGGCCACTATACATCGGTGCGGGGGTGCGACGGGGTGCGGGGGTGCGGCGGGGTGCGGGGGTGCGACGGGGTGCGGGGGTGCGGCGGGGTGCGAGGGTGCTTCAGAGGAAGCCGAAGTGCCGGCAGCCTTCGATGACGCCCGCCGCGAAGGGCGCGCGGGCGAAGTACAACCTGCCCTCGACGCCGGTCGTACGGACCTCCTCGGCCAACTCGGCTCGCAGGCTGTCGGGCGCGTTGCCAACGAGCACGGCCGGGTGTCCGCTCGTGAGCGCGTCGCGGTCGTTCCCTGAATCCCCTGCAAAGAGCACGTCGGCCGGCTCGAGTCCCAGGGAGTGACACAGCCACCCGAGCGCCTGCCGCTTACCGGCAGCATGCGGCAGGATGTCCATCAATCCGGCGCCGGTGACCGGGTCCTCGCTCGAGATGATCGCCACGCGCGTGTCGAGCGGCAGAAGGCGGTCGCGAACCTCCTGGGCGGTGTCGGACCGGTCGGGCCCGCGCAGGTAGTAGCTCAGCTTGAACTCGGCCTGTTTGGCCTCTTCCTGAAGCTCGAGTCCGGCAACGGCCGAGAGCAGACCCCGTATCCGCGGCATGGCGGCCATCCCCAGCGCTTCAGTCATGGTGTGTCTGAAGGGCATGTCGAGGACAGTACGTGCCGCGCTCGCGCCCGTACAGGCTCGTGCCGACGTCGCAGAAGATCCGATCCGGCCACGGCAGTCCAGCCGCGCGAATCCCCTCGAGCGCCAATGGCAGATGCCGTCCGGTAATGTAGACGAGGCGCAGCGCTCGACGACCCGCCGCACTGGCAAAAACAGCGATTTCACCACGCCGTTCTGCGTCGAGCGCCGGCGGGATGAGCGTACCATCGAGGTCCGAGGCCAGATATCGGGTTCGCATCGACTGCCAGAAAGTCTACGATCAGATGTGACGTGGTGCTGACCCGTCTCGTGAAGCCATGCCAGAGACATCGAGATTTGCGCTGCTCAAGGGTCGGCCGCCGCCGGCCGCCGGCCGCACGGGGCCGCTCGTCTTCGGCGAAGTGCTTTTCGACGAATTCCCTGACGGCTCGCGGGTGCTGGGCGGCGCCCCGTTCAACGTCGCCTGGCATCTCAAGGGCCTCGGCGTGGACCCGCGGATCGTGTCGGCGGTGGGCGATGACCGGGCCGGACGCGAGGTGCTCGAGCGGATGGAGGCCTGGGGCCTGGACGCCTCCGGCGTTCAGGTCGACCGGCGCCACCCCACCGGCCGGGTGCTGGTCACCCCGGGCCCCGGCGACAATCGCTTCGAGATTCCGCCCGATCAGGCGTGGGACTTCATCGACCGCCGACAGGCCGAACGGGCCGTTCGCGAAAGCCCGCCGCTCATCTATCACGGCACGCTCGCTCTCCGAAGCGACGCCAGTTGGCGCGCGCTCAAGCGCCTGACGACCGGAGCGGTTCCCTCCTTCGTCGATCTCAACCTCCGCGATCCCTGGTCCACGTCCGAACGCATCCGGTGGTGCCTGCTCACGGCGCGGTGGCTCAAGCTGAACGAGCACGAGCTTGCCCGGATCACGTCGGCGCCCACCGGTACGGCCGACGCGTGCGAGCAGGCCGCGCGCACGCTTGCCTCGACCCACGGGCTTCACCAGGTCATCGTCACGCGCGGGCCAGCCGGCGTGCTGAGCGTATCGGAAGACGGTGCCAC
The DNA here is from genome assembly GCA_963752045.1 of uncultured Acidobacteriota bacterium. Lineage (GTDB taxonomy): Bacteria > Acidobacteriota > Vicinamibacteria > Vicinamibacterales > SCN-69-37 > DATKDF01. The sequence continues at coordinate 50,420 of CAVVWN010000015.1, forward strand.
GGCGCGGGCCGTCTCGCGGCCCGTGCCCGATCTGGTTGATACGGTCGGCGCCGGCGACGCGGTGAGCGCCGTCGTCTGCGTGGGGTTGCTCCGCGGCTGGCCGATGGAAACGACGCTTGCCAGGGCGGTGGCGCTGGCCTCCGACATCTGCCGCATCCAGGGCGCGGTCACCTCGGACCTCGAGACGTACGACCGGCACGTCCGTGACTGGGACGCCCACGAGACGGCAACGGCCGTCAAGCGGCCCGACGGACTCTACGTCCTGTCGCTCAGCGTGCACGGACTCGTCCGCGGCACGGCCATCGAGCTCGGGCGGGATGCCGACACCGGAGGCCAAATCACTTACGCCGTCGACGAGGCCAGGGCACTGGCGGCGCATCCGGACGTCGCCCGCGTCGATCTGGTGACGCGGCTCATCGACGACAGCCGCGTGGATCCGTCGTACCTGCGGCCCTTTGAGCGGCTCGCCGAAGGCGCGCAGATCGTCCGGCTGCCGTTTGGTCCGGCACGATACCTCCACAAGGAATCGCTGTGGCCGCACCTCGACGGGCTCATCGACGAGCTCACGCGCTACATCCGCCGCGTGGGCCGGGTCCCGGACATCGTCCACAGCCACTACGCCGACGCAGGTCTGGCCGGTGCCGAGCTCGCCAAGATCCTCGGCGTCCCCTTCTTCTTCACGGGGCATTCGCTCGGGCGCGTCAAACGCGAGCGGCTGCTCGCCGCGGGCAAGGACGCCCGGACGATTGAGGAGCGCTACCACCTGCGCACCCGCATCGAGGCCGAGGAACACGCGCTCGAAACCGCGAACGTCGTCATCGCGAGCACGGCGCAGGAAGTCGAGGACCAGTACTCGGTCTACGACCACTATCAGCCGGACGAAATGCGGGTCATTCCGCCGGGCGTGGATCTCGAGCGGTTCTCGCCCCCGGGCGAAGACTGGGCCGAGCCGGCCATCGCGCTCGAAGTTCGCACGCTTTCTGGCCCGACCCCGACAAACCGATGATTCTGGCGATCGCGCGGCCCGACGAGCGCAAGAACTTCGAAGGCCTCGTCGACGCGTTCGCGATGAGCCAGCGCCTGCGGTCGCAGGCCAACCTCGTGCTCGTGGTCGGCAATCGTGACGACATCGCGGAGATGCCCGGTCAGCCGCGGGCCGTGCTGACGCGTCTGCTGCTGCTCATCGACCGGCACGACCTGTACGGGTCGGTGGCCTACCCGAAGGCGCACGACACGGACGACGTGCCCGAGCTCTACCGGTTGGCGGCCAAGTCCGGGGCGTATTCGCGAATCCGGCCCTGACGGAGCCATTCGGCCTGACGCTGCTCGAAGCGGCGGCCTCGGGCCTTCCCATCGTCTCGACCAACGACGGCGGCCCGCGCGACATCCTGTCGGCCTGCCAGAACGGCCTGCTGGTGGATGCCACGAGCGCGGCCGACATCAGCCGCGGTCTCGAAGACGCCCTGTCGTCGCGCGAGCGATGGATGGCATGGGCCTCGAACGGAATCGCGGCCGTGCACGACCACTACGGCTGGGCGAGCCACGCGCGGCGCTACGTGCGCGAAGTCCAGCGTGTGCTGGGCACCAGCCATCGGGGCGGCGCCGCGCCGATGGTCACGCGGCTGCCGGTCATCGACCGCCTCCTCGTGGTGGACATCGACGACACGCTGTCCGGAGACGAAGACGCCAGGCGCGCGTTGATGGCCCGCCTCGATGAGGCGGGCGATCGCGTCGGGTTCTGCGTCGCCACCGGGCGGACGCTCCCGAGCGCGCTCGACCGCCTGCGCGCCTGGAATCTGCGCGTGCCCGACGTCCTCATCACCGGGTCGGGCACGGCCGTCCACTACGGCGCGCACCTGATATCCGACCAGGCGTGGGAACGCCAGATCCGGTATCGCTGGGATCGCGACGCGGTCGAGCGCGCGCTCGCGGGACTCGAAGCACTCGCACCCGGCGGCCCGGGTGAACAGACGCCCTACCGCCTGCGCTACCGCCTCGCGCCCGCCTCAGACCTGTCTGCCTCGGCGGTCCGACGCCACCTGCGCCAGCAGGGCGTGCACGCGACGGCCCTTGCCGACCATCAGCTGCACATCGACGTCATCCCGGTTCGCGCCTCCCCGGGGCTTGCGCTTCGCTACCTGTGCTTCAAGTGGGACATGTCGCCCGAGCGCGTGCTCGTCGCAGGTGATTCGGGCCACGACGCCGACATGCTGACCGGAGAAACACTCGGCGTGGTGGCCGGCCATCATGTCTCGGAGCTCGACGCGCTCGCCGGCCGGCGGCGCGTGTACTTCGCCGAGGGCCGCCACGGATGGGGCGTGCTCGAAGGCATTGACCACTATCATTTCTTCAACGAAATACAGTCCGACCCGGAGGTCTCTGAGTGATCGAAATCGTACACGACCTGCTCGCCAGTCACCGCGCGCCGCTGTACGTGTTCTTTCAACGGCTGCACGCGCTGGGAGAGCCGTTCATCACCCGCTCGGCGTTGACGCACGAATACGCGCGATTCCTGGAATCCGACGATGGCACGTTGCTGATCGGAACGGCCTTCGACCGTCTGATGACCCACACGCAGGACGTCGTCGCCTACGACCACGTCCTCCATCTGGCCGTCCGCGTCAAGGTCGGGCACTGGGAGTTCCTGCAGATTCACACCGAGCAGATGGAGAGCCGTCCGACGACGGTCTCCGAGTACCTGATGGCACGCGAGCGCCAGGCCGTTGGACCCGCCCAGAGCGACCAACCCGTGCTCGAGATCGATCTGGCGCCCTTCGGGCGCGGATTCCCACGGCTGACCGAAATCCGTTCGATCGGCCGCGGCGTCGAGTTCCTCAATCGATTCCTCTCCGGCCGGCTCTTCGAAGCTGACGGTGACGGCCTCAAGCGGCTGCTCTCGTTCCTGCGCGTGCACCAGGTGGGCGGCCAGCAGTTGATGCTCGGCACCGGCATTACCACCCTGGAAGAGCTGCGAAACGGGCTTCGACAGGCCATCGATGCGTTGCGGCGCGCGACCGACGGCGCATCGTGGCAGGCCGAGCTCGCGGCATCGGGTTCGAGCCCGGATGGGGCCGGACGCCGGAGCTTGCGGCCGAGATGATGCAACTCCTGCTCGACATCCTCGAAGCCCCGGACCCGCGCCAGCTCGAGGAATTCCTGGCGCGCATTCCGATGATCACGTCCATCGCGATCGTCTCGCCGCACGGCTACTTCGGCCAGTCGAACGTGCTGGGCAAGCCCGACACCGGCGGCCAGGTCGTCTACATCCTCGACCAGGTGCGCGCGCTCGAGCGCCAGATGCGGATGTCGCTCCAACAGCAGGGCCTGGACATCGCGCCCAACATCGTGGTGATTACACGGCTGATCCCGGAGGCGGGCGGCACGACGTGCGACGTGCGAGTCGAGCCGATTCTCGGCACCGAGCACGCGCGTATCCTCCGCGTGCCCTTCCGCACCCCTGCCGACGACGTCGTCCGGCCCTGGATCTCGCGGTTCCAGATCTGGCCCTATCTGGAGCGATTCGCCCGCGACGCCGAGCGTGAGCTGCTGGCCGAGCTGGGCGGCCGGCCCGACTTCATCCTGGGCAACTACTCGGACGGCAATCTCGTCGCCAGCATCATGGCGCACCGGCTGGGCGTCACGCAGTGCAACATCGCCCATGCCCTCGAGAAGACGAAGTACCCGAATGCCGATCTGCGATGGAAGGAGTTCGACGACGAACACCATTTCGCCTGCCAGTTCACGGCCGACCTCATCGCGATGAATACGGCCGACTTCATCATTACGAGCACGTACCAGGAAATCGCGGGCACGGCGACGACGGTCGGCCAGTACGAAAGCTACCGGTCCTTCACGATGCCGGAGCTCTACCGGGTCGTGGCCGGCATCAACTGCTTCGATCCGAAGTTCAACATCGTGTCTCCGGGTGCGAGCCCCGAAGCGTTCTTCCCCTACTGGGAACACGACCGCCGCATCGACTCGCTCTCGACCGAGTTGCGGACCCTGATCGACGGGCCGTCTGATGAGCGGTCCCGCGGGCAGCTCGCCCACCCGGAGCGGCCGCTGCTCTTCGCCATCTCGAGGCTCGACCAGGTGAAGAACGTGTGCGGGTTCGTCGACTGGTACGGCCGGCACAAGCGCCTGCAGGAGCTGGCCAACGTGCTCGTCATCGGCGGCTGGACCGACCCGGAGCGCTCGACCGACGTGGATGAACGCCGGCAGATCGCGGAGTTGCACGAGCTCTTCGACCGCTACGGGCTCGACGACAAGGTTCGCTGGCTCGAGCTGCACGCCGACAAGAACCGGATCGGCGAGCTCTACCGGCTGGTGGCCGACACGCGCGGCGCGTTTGTCCAGCCGGCGCTCTACGAGGCCTTCGGCCTGACGGTGGTCGAGGCGATGAGCTCGGGTCTGCCGGCCTTCGTGACGATGCACGGCGGACCGTCGGAGATTGTCGAGGACGGCCTGAGCGGCTTTCACATCAATCCGACCGACGCCGACGCCGCCGCGGCGACGATGGTGGCCTTTCTCGAACAGACGCGCGATGACTTCAGTGTGTGGCAGGCGGTCTCGAAGCGCGGCGTCGAGCGAGTGGAGCAACGGTACAACTGGTCCCGGTACGCTAAACGCCTGCTCGAGCTCTCGCGTATCTACGGCTTCTGGCGGTACATCACGTCGCTCGACCGGGCCGAGACGCGCCGGTACCTGGAGATGTTCTACGCGTTGATGTACCGGCCGCTTGCCGACCGCATCGAGCGCTGATCCGGCCGGCTCGTGTCGCCCGGAGGGGCGGGCTCGAGCCCGCCCCTCCGGCGACTCCGGGCGCTGGCGACACCAATCGCGGCAGGACCAGACGGAGGGGCCGGGCGCCCGCCCTTTGGCGCCTCAGCGCACGGCCTGCGCGAGCATGACGGCCGACGCGCCGCTCATCGCTTCGTAGTAGCTCACGAACCGTCGGGTCTCTGGAGCGTCGTATTCGCGGAGGTTCTCGGCCCAGCGGAAGCCGATCGGCTGGTACCAGAGCTCGGCGGTCACGGAGAACGGTCCGCGCGCGCTGCCAACATCAATCGCGTACCGCACGCGATCCCCGCCAGCGAGGAAGTTGCTGTCGTCGGATGCGCCCCCGTGCACCGCGACGTCGCCCGGGGCGGTGGCCTTGTCGAAGCCGTCCGGCAGCAGGCGATTGTCCTTGGTGTACCGAACGCCTGTGAGCAGGCCGGTCGTCGGCCGGCCGTCCTGCCCTACCATGATGCTCTCGTAGATCTGCACCTGGTCGGCGCGGTCTATCTCGGCGTAGTGGGGCTCGAAGCGCGCCGGGTCGGCGTCGTTGTCGTTGCCGTCGATGCTGCCGTCGGGCCTGAGCGCCCCGGACTCGAACACGGTCCGGCCAGAGGCGTCGCGCACGGTCACGTGCAGCCAGGCGCGTCGCGAGGGATAGGCCGTCGGCAGCTTGTGGCCGGCGCAGATTGCCGACGACCACGTCGAAGGCCAGCGTCTCCGGCCGCCGCGGTCGCGATTCGATGGCCACCGTGGCCGTGTCCTTCTGGAGGTGATCCATCGTGCGGGCCATCGCCAGTTCCATCTCGCGTGGCGACGCGACCACGCCGAGCTCGGCGCGGAATCGGTTCAGGATCCGCATCATGAAGAAATTGCCGCCGAGGAAGACGTGGCGCGACACCTCGGTCCGCGGCTGGCCCAGCACTCTGGTCGAGCCGGCACGGCCTCGGCGACCACGGGCATGTGGCACGACTGGCAGTTCTGTGACTCGCGATACGCACTATGCTGCCATTCGAGGTACGGCGTCTGCTCGGGCAGTGTGCCGAGCGTCTCATGGTTCGGGCCGAGCGCGCTCGTCAAGAGCGTGTGACAGGTGGCGCACACCTCAGACGACTGCATGTGTTTGCCTTCGGCCGGCACGAACCCGATCGCCGACCGCATGACGGCGGCCCGCCCGGGGTCAGTCTGGAACGGCCCGTACATCGGACGGTCGCCGGCCGGACGCGTCGTGTCGATCACGTAACCGCCGGTGTAGCTCTCCGGAGTGCCGAGCTTCTCGGCGCCGATCTGGTGGCACACCGAGCAGGACACGCCATCGGCCGCCAGCAGATCGGCCTCGGCTGGCTGCCGCCCGCCCTGCAGCCGGGCGAAGATCTGGCCCGTACCGCCGGCCTGCCGCGCGGGGTAGGTCGCCATGGGCATGTGGCAGATGGAACACTCGTCCTCGATTTCGACTCGAGCGTCCGGGTGGTCGATGATCTCGCGGCGCACGGCGGCCATCCAGTACGGATCGCGCGCCGAGTTGGCCATCATCGTCGCGCGCCAGTCCGTGCCAATCGACACGTCCTGGCCGGACGGCGTCACCAGATTGTTGTGGCAGGCCATGCAGGTGTTGGCGGTCTGGAACAAGGGGGTCGGATCTCCGGTTGTGGAAAACTCCCCGGGTCGTGAGGTGGTGATCCCCGGGGAGTTTTCCACAACCGGAGATCCGACCCCCTGGACACCCTGCACACCGGGTCGTGAGGTGGTGATCCCCGGGGAGTTTTCCACAACCGGAGATCCGACCCCCTGCACACCCTGCACACCGACCACCGCCAGTGCCCAGACCGTCGAGAGCGCGACAAGCGCTTTACCAGCCATCACGGAGCCCTCCGTCGAACCAATCCCACAGGAAATAGAACACGAGCTGTGTGTGCCTGCCCTCGCGCGCGTTGAGTGGCGTGCGCACGCCAAGGTTGAACATGATGTGCTGCCGCGTGCTCAGCGTGATCTGCACCTGCGGCACCAGATCCCAGTGCGTGGACTCGCCGGCCTCGAGCGCCCGGGCGGCGACGAGCTCGACCATCGGCGACCAGGCCCGTCCGAACCCGTTCGGCCCCTGCGCCCAGGTCTTCCCGAAGACGAGCCGCCAGAACGCCTCGCGTTCGGCGTCCACATCGAACGGCAGCTCGAGACCGGCCTGCGCCTGAATGAAGTTGTCGCCGCCGAGAATCTGACCGAACGAGAGGAACGGCTCGAACTTCCACAGGCCCGAGCCTGCGCCGGAACTTTCGTCGCCAATGGGGATGATGATTTCGGCGGCGGCCGAGAAGATCGAGCCGCGCTCGACGCTGTGGAGGAGCGCGCGCTTGACGCCAATCGCCAGGTCGCCGGCGCCGAACATCCAGTCCGCTCCCGGCTCGTGGGAGGCCGCGAGCGGCACCTTGAACTCGATTTGGTTGCGCGCGCCGAAGCGGTGCTCGTAGACCAGCTCGTTGACGACCTCGCCCGGTCCGTCGAGGGCCACGCTCGTCGACCAGACCGCCTCGTCTTCGGGGTACGCCTTCTCGGTGACGAGCGCGCGGGGCAGGTTGAGATCGCCCCGTGGCCACTGGTCGTCGCCGCAGAGCGTGCGGACGTGGGCCAGGGCGGCGGCGGTCTCCTCACGGCTCCACACCTCCCCAAAGGCCGGCATCGTCCGGTGGAAGGCGCGAGCCGGCCCGCCGTCATGGATGATGGCCGTCCAGTCGCTGTCGGGCTCACGCGACGCGAAGTTGCAATCGGTGAAGTCGGGCACCGGCACCGGCAGGAGCGCGTTGACCTCGGGCAGCCCCTTGCCGTCACGGCCGTGGCAATTGGCGCACGCTTCGATGTAGAGCGCTTCGCCGCTCTGGGCCGACAGGTCGGCTGACGACCCGAAGAACGCGGTCGCCACCAGCCCGACGAAGAATCCGAACGTGGAATGTGAATGGAAGCGCATCGAGGAACTCCGACCCCTTCCGGCGACCGGCCGGCCGGGCTGTTACAGGCTACTACGACGGTCCGGAGCCGTTCGTATCTGGAATATGCAGAATCCAGGACATGTCGCGGGGTCGTCGTGAACTCGTCGTGCGGCAGGCACGCGGGGGTATAGTCTGAGCCTGCGCGGACCTTTCCCGGCGCCTGGGAATTTCCGCGCGGAGGTGCCCATGGCCGCGCGTCACCGGCGTGTCTGGACGGGAATCGTCGTCCTCATCGCGCTCTTTCTCGTCGCCCAAATCGTCCCGTTCGGCGAGCATCCTGGCAACCCCCCGATAACGGCCGAGCCACAGTGGGATTCACCTGCCACGCGCGCGCTGGCGCAACAGGCCTGCTTCGACTGCCACAGCAACGAGACGGTCTGGCCCGGCTACGCGCGCATTGCCCCGGTCTCGTGGCTGGTGGAGCACGACGTCCGTGAAGGCCGCTCGAAGCTCAATTTCTCGGAGTGGCAGCGACCGCAGGAGGAGGCCGACGAGGCCGCAGAGGTCGTCCGCGAAGGTGAGATGCCGCCATGGAGCTACACGTTCATGCATGCCGACGCGAAGCTCGGCGAGGCCAATCGCGCCGCGCTGGCACGGGGCCTGGCCGCGACCATCGGCCAGGGACGCGACGAGCCGGCCGCCGAACGCCGCGAGCCTGCCGAGCGGGACCGGCGGTAGGGCAAGCTGTTCCTGGGGACCATGATCGGGGGCGCCTTCGTCCGAGGCGGGTGGACGGCGCGCCCCTCCCGGACGTCGGGTCCGGCGTGTTACATGGCTGGACGTAGCTGCCGGCGATGATGCTGCTCGTCCCGGGGGTGGGCGCCCTCCGGGCGTTCTACGTGGCGGAGGGCCCAGGGCCTCGTCGAAGGGATTCGATCGTCCTTGGACGTGTTCGTGCTCATCGGCGCCATCCTGGGAGGCGTGCTGATTGGAGAGGCGGTCTCGTCCGTCCCGCGGCCGCGATTCCCGCCGCTCGTGTCGAAACTCGTCCGACCGCGCAGCAAGGACGTCGAGAGCCACAGGTCCAGCGACAACTCCTGACGTGAGCCGAGATGCGTCTACCGCTTCACGCCGTACGCGCGTGCGACCGTGTCAATCGCCCCGTCGACCGCGTTCCAGCGCGACATGAACTCCACCCCGCCCGAATAGCTGCCGAGGAAGCCCTTCACGCCGGCAGCGGCTGTAACAACCCGGGTGGCAGCTGCGGTCGGATCGGCGTTGCGCTTGGTCAGATCTTCGAGATCCTTCGTCGCCGTGACGAGCGCCATCATGCGGTCGGTCGCGGCCCGCTTGGCGGCCGCATCGAGCGAGGTGTCCTTCTTGACGACCTTCTCGACGTCCTTCCGAAGCGAGTCGGACTGTTTCCTGGCCGTCTCGATGGCCTTCTTGAGCTCGCCGTCGCTCACGCGGCCGGCCACCCAGTACGACGGGTCGGTGTCCCAGTTGATCTGATAGGCATCGGCCAGCCGGCGGGCCACCGGCACGACGTCACTCCACTTCGCGTCGGCGCCCGACATGCCCGGACGCAACGCGATGCCGCGATCGAAGGCTTTCGCCTGCCGCAGGAACGTCACGACCTCCGTGTTCGCGCTGTAGTTGGGCGGATTGTAGCGGTCGCGCATCTTCTTGGCCGCGTCCTTGAAATCGTCGAGCACCAGCTTGACGTTGATCTGACTCGTCTCCGATGTCAGCACGGCCGTCCGCATCTGCGGGTTCATGCCGTCGATGAACCGGTTCAGCGCCTGCTGGGACTCTTCCAGCATCTTCTCGACCTGCTTGTCGGTAAGCCGTGTCTGCGACTGCGCGAACGCCGGCCGCGCCACCACAGTCATCACGAGCGCGACAGCCGCCGCACTCGCCACTACTCTGGTCATTCTCATCGTCCGTCTCCCGGTCCGAGCGCCGATACGGCGTGGCGCCGTCGACCACTCTCGAACGTACCAACTTCCCTCATTCACCTTCGATTTGCAAGCCGCACTCCTCCAGAAGATCGCGCATGCGTCGCTTTCCGACCCGGTCGCCGGGATCAGAAGTCCCAGGCGAACGCCACGACGGCAAATGGCGACTCGCCGTCCAGGTTGAAGCCGTAGACCGACAGCGTGGCTCTGCCCCATGTCGCGGCGGCGAACGGGCCTCGCTCGATCGCGAGCTCGCTCTTGTAGAGCCGGGTCCGCTCGGCGACCGCGCCGATGCCCAGCCAGGGTGTCACCTGCCAGGTGACGGTCGACCAAGTATAGCCGTAGTCGCCGTCCGTGCCCTCGAGGTCGACCACGTACTCCCACTCGCTGTAGGCCTCGAGCGTCTTCCATCCGAGCGTGACCTCGACGCCGGGAGCCAGTCCGTTCGTCCGGCCGACGATGACCCCGGCCATCGGGACGACATCCAGACGAAGCTCGGAACCCCACCCGAGGTTCCAGCCGGCCCACGCCGAGACGGTACGCCGGTCCTCGTACTGGTACCGGCTCTCCAGATGCAGGGCGCCGCGATCGGCCGTGAACACCGGCATGACGAAATCACCGTCCTCCTGCTGCAGGTAGACGTTGGCCGAGAGCGTCACTGCCCAGGGGTTCTCTGGTGGTGCGGCCGATGGCTTCGCGCCGCCTGACTCGGGCACCTGTGCGGCTGAGGCAGCCGGCAGCCAGAGACACAGAATTACCAGGAGTGGCGCCCGCACTAGCCGCCCAGCGCGATGGTCGCGGCGATGAGCACCACGCCGTAACCCGTGAACTGCAGCGCTGTCACGAACGGCCGACGGCCCGAAAAGCGGGCCATCGAGTAACCGCACCCGAAGAGCATGACGAGCGCGATGCCGTTCGACACGGTCTGCGCGAGACCGATGTCCGGGATGAGGGCAAACGGAGCCGAGAGCGGGAGGAGCGCCGCGTTGGCGAGCAGAAAGATGCCGGCCGCGCCAGCCAGATCGTCGCGCTTGACGCGCGCGCGCCCGGGCACGGGAAGCCGCGCCAGCCTGGCGATGATGTCGTCCCACTCGGCCGGCGTCAGCGCCCCGGCCACCGCCGCCGGCAGTTCGGCCGCCAGGTCTCGCCGGGCCGCGCCAGGGTCTGCCCGGAGTTTGCGGATCAGGTAGTAGCTGCGATTGCGCGACGCGAGGTTCGAGAACACAAACATGCTCGCGTCGACCAGGCCCCACGCCAGGCTGCAGCCGATCGCCGCCCAGAGCGTCGACGTCACGTCGTCGCCACCCTGGGCCGCCACGCGCAGAGCGCCGGTGAACGTCAGCACGAGGATGATGCCGTAGAGCAGCTCCGTCAGCCGGTCGATCGGGCTGAGAACGCCGACACTCGCGTCACCCGCCGCGGGTGGCGGTATCGAGTCTGGCGCGGACGTCGCGAGGGCGCCCCCTGTGGTGTCATCGGACATGACGATCGGGAATTGTGCGCGCTTCCGGGACCCCCTCCCTCCGGCGGCGCGAGGGCTGGACTAGAATGGTCGGGCGGTCGGGGCGTGGCTCAGCCTGGTAGAGCGCTCGCTTTGGGAGCGAGATGTCGCTGGTTCAAATCCAGTCGCCCCGACCAGTTTCCATCCCCCGGGGACGCCTGGCCCGCCTCAAACCGCTCATCTGGCCCGTCACGGCTACCCTACCGTAAACGCAATGGTCGCGCTCGTCATGCCCCACTCCACGCGCAGGGTGGCGCCAGCCGGCGTGTCGTCAATCGAGATCGTCAACTGCTCGACCGGTGCGGCCGTCGTGCCGACCTTCATGGGTGCCCGTCCGAGATCTTCACCCTGCGGGTACGGAATCCCCCACTGGCCGGTCTTCTTGCTGACGATGAGCTGCCACTCGGTGGCGCCCGGCACAGTGTAGAGCGTGTAGGTGCCGGCCGGGACCTGCAGCGCGCCGAAGGTGAGCGGCTTGTCGGTCTCGAGCGTGGTCGCCTCGTCGGCGCCTGTTCGCCAGGTCTGCCCGGGAGGCATGAGCTGATCGGCAGGACGGCCTTTGACCGACGGCCGGCCGTACGTGATGGCTATGCTGGCGCCGTCGATCGTCCAGGCCGTTTTCACGTGCGGGCTGCCGCCCTTGCCGGGATGCACCTGCGTGGTCTGCTGCGCGAACGGGCTGGCCACGAACACGACCGCCGCGAGTGAAGCTGTCAGCACTGTCCTCAACTGCATGCGTGGATCCTCATCTCTGAATCAGCAGGGCCGGAGCCCGCCCGACAGACGGTTCCTGGCTGGACTCGCGTCCTGCCTTCCAACACTCAACCATATACCAGCGATCGACCAACCGTGGAGGCCCTGGCGTCGAGACTACGGCCCGACGAACCACTCGCGGGCAGACGGATCGGAGGTGAAGAAGTCCAGCAGCATCTGTGCCACTTTCTGGCGACCGGACGTGCTCGGGTGGGTGCCGTCGCTGGAGAGCTCTGTGCAGGCCCACGTGAGTCCGTCGCGGCGCGGGTTCAGGCCGTCAGCCCAGAGGTACGGGCCCCAGGCGACCCATGGGGCCACCCGACCGGCGCCACTCCACGGCAGGAGCCCGGTGAGCTGATCTTCGATGACCCACCTCATGGCGAAGGCGCTTTGGTACGCGTAGGGCTCTGGATTGAGCGTGGTCGTCGCATAACCGGCATAGATACGGCTCGACAAATAGGCCACGCGGAGATTCGGAAACCGGTCGGCGAGCGCGCGGAGCACGACGACCGTGTCGTGCTTGAGCTCCACCGTCGCATCGGGCCACTCGCCAGACGGCTGCCGATTGGCGAGTTTGACCCAGGCGGCCGCCACCTGGAGGTTCGAGAGCCCGGCCTGTCGTATCCGGCTGTCGAGGGTCACCCAGCAGGGGCACCCGGGATTCGCCCAGTCGGCTGCCGTCTGGCCGCCTTGCGCGCCATCGACAATCGTCAGCCTCGGGTCCCTCGATGGTTCGCCGGAGGCCAACGCCACGAACGCCTGAAACTCCTGCGTGGTGTTCGACATCCCGACTGAGATGAGGGCGTAGCGGCCGGCCGGGTCCGGCTGGCCGTCACGGTCGAGCGGGCCAATCGACGTCGCGGCCTGCACACCGGCCGAGAGGTGCGCCGCCGGCGCGGTGTTCGATCCACCCGGATAGAGGCCGCCCCCGTGGCCGAAGTAGCGCTCACCGCCCATGTCGGTGAGCGGCGTCAGCCCGACCGACGTCTGCGAGCAGCCCTGTGCGGCTGGCGGCGCCGGTGCGGGCGTCGGGCTCGTCGGTGCCGGCGGCGATCCGCCGCAGGCGAGCGCACCAGCGGCGACGAGCGCGATCGTGATGCGACCGGTCAGCATGCGCTACTCCTCGGCCGGGGTCGCTGGCGTCTCCCGAAGAGTGAGACCCCGCCGGCCGACGAAACGTTTAGTCCGGTTGTCCGGCTGGCCTGGGCACCGGCAGGTCGAAGATGTCGGGATACCCGAACAACCCGGCCGCGCCGCCCGTGTGCAGGAAGACGATGTTGGCGTCGCGGTCGAAGTGATTGCGAGAGATGAGATCGATCAGGCCGGCCATGGCTTTCCCCGCGTAGACGGGATCGAGCAGGATGCCCTCGAGCCTCGCGACGAGCTTGACCGCTTCGATCATGCCCGCTGTGGGCACGCCATATCCGCCGCCGACGTAATCGCAGTTGGCCACGACGTGCTCGCGCCGAACGATGCCCGGCAGGCCGATGTGCGCGGACGTCTCGGCGGCCAGCCTGAACACGTTCTCTTCCTGACGGTCCTTCGGCGCGCGCACGCCGATGCCGAGCACCGGCATCCGGCTGTTGAGTGCGACGAGGCCGGTGACGAGACCTGCCTGCGTCCCCGCGCTGCCGGTCGCGTGCACCACGTGGTCGACGCCGAGACCCTCGTCGGCGGCCTGGCCGACGAGCTCCAGTGCGGCCAGCACGTAGCCGAGCGCCCCCACCGGATTGGACCCGCCGCCGGGAATGACGTAGGGCCGACGCCCGTCGGCGTCGAGCCGCGCGGCCAGGGCGTCCATCTCCGCCTGCATGTCGGCGCCGCCCGGCCGGGTTGACACTGTCGCGCCGTGCAGTTCATCGAGCAGCACGTTGCCGCTTCGCGTGTAGCTCGGGTCGGTGGAGCCGGTGCGGTCTTCGAGAAGAATGTGGCACGCGAGCCCGAGCCGCGCGGCGATGGCCGCCGTCTGCCGCGCGTGGTTCGACTGCGTCGCGCCCTGCGTGATGACCGTGTCGGCATTGCGCGCGAGCGCGTCGGCCATCAGGAATTCGAGCTTGCGGGTCTTGTTGCCCCCGGTGGACAGGCCCGTGCAGTCGTCGCGTTTGATCCAGAGACGCGGGCCGCCCAGATGCGCCGTCAGCCTTTCCATGGGCTCGAGTGGCGTGGGCAGGTGCGCGAACCGAAGGCGTGGGAAGCGACCGAGATTCATGACAGCGTGTTCTACCACGAGCGCGCCGCCGCGACGACGCGTTATCATCTTCTGAGGCCCGGCCGACGGGTCATCCGACCATGACACCGACTGCTGCCGGCACCGACCGCGATCGCGGCATCATCCTCTTCGACGGCACGTGCGCCTTCTGCGAGCGCGCGGTGATCTTCATCGCGACGAGGGACCCGGCACGATACTTCCGATTCGGAGCCTCGCAGTCACCCGAGGCCGCTGCCCTGCTTCAGCCGTACGGCCTGACGAGAAACACGGCGCGTAGCATCATCCTCCTCGAAGATGGAAAAGCCTACCTGCGCTCGACCGCCTCGCTGCGCATCGCCGCGCGGCTGACCTTTCCGTGGTCACTCGCACGCGCCTTCCTGATTGTACCGGCCCCGATTCGGGACGCGGCCTACCGCGTGGTGGCGGCCATCCGTCACCGACTTGCCGGCCGGTCGAACGCCTGTGAGATCCCTCCCCCGGAGATTCGCGCACGCCTCATTTGAGCCCGGTACGCGTGCCAAGGCACGAAAGACGCGCGTTGGGGTGCAGAACCGGGAAATCCTGGGGCGGCCGATTCGGGACCCCGCCCGATAGAGCAGTAGATGGAGCGGGAATCCGACCGCCACACGTTTACCGAAAGTGTGTGGGACTTACATATCCGTAACGGCTTGGGCCCTTCGCGGGCCTGTCCGACCGCAGCCGAAGGCCCAGAATCCCGGCCGGTTGCTCCGGTACACGGCTTGCTCCAGACATAAGACCGACCATGGCCCCTCACGCAGAGCCCTCGGGTCCGCAGCAGTTCGACCACGGGCTGATGCCCACGCCGCCGCCGAGGTCTGCCAGTTGGTTGCCCAGGGGGCCCGGGCCCCATTTCGTGGACATGCGGGTGCTCTGCCGGGCGATCATGGACGAGATGAGCCCTCGTGCTGAGCGCCAGGGCGTCACGGTGGACCTGTCCTTCTGCGAAGCCCGCGCCACGGCCATCGGGTTCGCCGATCAGCTCTATCAGGCCGTCCGTGAGATCGTGAAGAACGCGCTCCGCGCGATGCCGAACGGCGGCAAACTGGTGGTCCGCGTCGAACGAGACCCCTACGTCGTCGTCGAGTGCGGCGACAACGGCCAGGAGCGCCCCGCGTCCGACTCGGCCGAGCCGCGCAAGATCATCGAAGCCCACCGTGGCTACGTGTGGCATCGCCGCCAGCCGGGCGGCGGTACCTGCGTCATCGTGGAGTTGCCGGCCTCGGGCCCGGGCGCCCCGCGACACAGCCGACCGGCATTCTGACGGACCCGGCGTTCCCCCATCCAGCGCGCGGCAACGGGCTCCCGGGACCGATGATCGTATGATCGGACCATGTCCATTCGAGCCGTGAAGACAGTCTCTCAGGCGCAGCCGACCCTCGAGGGCGCCGGCGTCCACCTGCATCGCGCATTCGGGTTCGGCAAGACCTCCGACTTCGATCCATTCCTGCTGTTCGATGACTTTCGAAACGACCGGCCGGCCGACTACCTGGCGGGCTTCCCCTGGCATCCGCATCGAGGCATCGAGACGGTGACCTACGTGCTGGCCGGCGACGTCGAGCACCGTGACAGCCTGGGAAACCGGGGCACGCTCGGGGCCGGCGACGTGCAGTGGATGACGGCCGGCAGCGGCATCATCCACCAGGAAATGCCAAGAGGCGACGCCGAGGGGCGCATGCACGGCTTTCAGCTGTGGGCGAACCTGCCGGCCGCGCACAAGATGACGACGCCGCGCTACCAGGACGTGCAGTCGAGGGACATCCCCGAAATCACCGACGACGACGGCACGACGGTGCGCGTGGTGTGCGGCTCGTTCTGGGGCAAGACCGGCCCGGTCGACGGCATCGCCGCCGAACCGCAGTACCTCGACGTGTTCGTGCCGCCCAACCGGCGGCGCAGCCTGTCGGTCGAGACGACCCGTCACGCGTTCGCGTACATCTTCTCGGGGTCCGGCATCTTCGGCAATGCGTCCGGACCGCGCCCGGTGCTGACCGATCCGTTGGGCGACGTGGACACGGCCAAGCCCGTGCTCGCCGACAACCGCTCGCTCATCCTGTTCGATCGGGGCGACGAGGTCTCGGTCGAAGCAGGCGAACAGGGCATCCGCTTCCTGCTCGTCTCAGGCCGGCCGCTCCGTGAACCGGTGGCGTGGCACGGGCCTATCGTGATGAACACGCAGGACGAGCTCCGGCAGGCCTTCGAGGAATTCCAGAACGGGACGTTCCTGAAACAGCGATAGACGGACCGAGGTCCGGCAACCCTATCGGACGGAATCGAGCTTGGCGCGCGCGAGCGGTGCGACGAGCGGCCCCTCGCTCGAGAGGCGCGCTTCGGTGGCTTCGGCGGCCGTGCCGAACGCGGTCCGCGCCTCGCTCGTTCTTCCCGCGCCTTCGAGGCAGAGTCCGCGCAGGTAGGCCACGGTGCCGGCAGACACCCCGGCGCCGTCCGGCAACTGCACCCGTCCCAGCGCCGCCAGCGCATCGTCCCAGTTACCCAGGCGCAGGTGCACCACGGCCAGGTTCAGATTCGCCGCCGCGGATTCGGTCGGCCCGGAGGCGGCCGCCGCCGTGCGCGTCAGTTCGAGGAGCGCGCGGTTGTAGAGGATGGCCGGGTCGCGCAGCGGCATCGTGTCGATCACCATCGACACGGGCGAGGTGATGGTACGCGTGCTGCCGTCGGCGCCTGTCACCCCGACCTCGAGGCCGGCAGCCGATTCGAGCGCCGCCACGACGGCCCGCAGGTCCGCGACCGACGCGACGGGCTGCCCCCCGGCGCCGACGATGACGTCGCCGACCGCATAGCCGGCAGCTGAAGCCGACGCCCCGGCGCGCACGACCACCGCGCCCGACACCCCGGCGACGTCGACCACCGACACCTCGAGCGACGGCCGGACAATCGGCGGCAGCGGCGCGCCGATGCGTTCGGCGATACGTCGCTGGGAGGCGCTGTCGGCCGTGTTGACCGTGATGACGTCAGGGTCGCCGCTGCCGGCGGCCAACAGCACCACGGTGGCTTCGTACGGCTCGGTTCCGACGGCAACGGCCGCCACACCCTGCGCACCGAGGTCGGTTGTGATCTTCTGGCCCAGGTCGCGGACGGCCTCGCGCGGCAGGGCCGACGTCGCGACGCCGCCATCGGGCGCCGCAAGCCAGCTGGCCGGCGCGTTGTGCTTCCTGAGCACCGCCTCGAGTTCCGACTGCACCGGTGCGTAGACGAGTAGCGCCGGCGCGCCGGCGAGCGCTCGCTCGACGGCCTCACGCAGCTGCTCGGCCGGCATGGCGGTGGTGCCCTGCGCGGCGACGATCGGGAACCCCGCACGCAACTCCGCATTGAGCGTCTCTGACGCCCCGCGGGTCCAGTCGCGCCGATCGACGAATCGTCCGTCGCGGGCGCGAATCTCGATGACCCTGCGGCCTTCGCAGATAGTCAGCGTCTGCCGCTCACGAAGCGGTCCCTGCTGCTCGCCGTCGACGAACACGATGGCGTCCAACGCCCGGCTCTCGAGGCGCACCGTCGCCACCGCTCTCGCCAGTTCGAGCGGCTCGGTCACGACGTCCTGCGTGACGTTCATCGGCAGGCTCAATTCGGCGTAGCAGTCGCGGCGCAGCTCGATGCGGTGCTGGCCAAGCGCGAGGTCGGCGACGACGAGCGGCGCCGAAGGCCCGGTACTGGTCGGCCCGGCCGGGGTCCGCCCGCGGGGCGTGCCGTCGATGACCACCTCGGCGCCGGCCGGCACGCTGATGATGGACAGGCTGGCCGACACCCGCTCGAGCGAGAGCGTCAGGTCGGTTGCCTCCCCGGCGACGACCAGGAAGGACTGGTCGTACGGGGCGAACCCCTGGCGGTTGACCACCAGCCGATGCTCGCCGGCCACCAGGTCGAGTGCGACCGGCTCGGTCGGCACCATGTAGGTGCGGTCGTCGATTCGGATCTCGCCGGCCGGCGTGGAAGAAACCACCAACTGCCCGATGGTCAGCGCGCGCACGCCGTCGAAGACGGCCACGACGCGCGGCGAAATCTCCGAGCCGAGCCGGAAGTCCGGACGGATGGCAAGCAGCGCTGCAAAATCCTGCTCGGCTCCGGCGGCATCGCCTTGGGCGAACCGCGCGCGCGCGCGCATCTCGTAGGTCTGGACGAGCAGGTCGGTCCGTTCGGTGGCGCCGGACGTAATCGCGATGACGAGCTGGTCGAACAGCGGCACGGCCTGGTCGTACTCGAAGGCATCGAACAAGCGCTTGCCCTGGTCGAACAGCAGGTCGAGCGCACCGGCGGTCTGTTGGTCAGGAACAACGGGTGCGGCCGCCCGGGCCGGCCCTGCCAGGATCATCGTGCCTGCGACGAGCGCGATCACCCCGGCCGCAATGGAATGGCGAGCCTTCGTCATCGGTACACCAGAATGCGCTCGGCGCGCCCGTCGTAGATCAACGCGCCTCCAGAAGGGTCCACGAGGAGCGCAGCCGCGCGGTCGAACCCACCGGACTGCCGGTCGGCAGTAAACGTCGTCAGCAGCCTGTACCCGGACGCGGCTGTCCCACCCCCCGCCTGACCGGGATGCGGACTGAACACAGCCAGCATCTGGCGGCCCAGCACGTACAAATGGCCGAAGTCGTCGAAGGCGAGGTCTTCGGGGTCTCTGAGGTCCAGGCCGCCCGAACGCAGCTGAATCCGCGCCACGGCTTTACCGTCAGGGGCGAAGATCAGCACGTCGCGGCCATCGCGCTCGATCGCGGCTACCTGGTCTCGCAGCCCCACGGTCATTCTCGTCACGCGCGCGGTCGCAAACGCCGACGCATAGCTGCCGTCGCGATTGAAGCGATGAATGGCGCGCTGGTCATCGTCCATCACCAGCCACTGGCCGCTCGACAACTGCGCCGCGTCGACGATCTTGTCGAGGACCTTGGCACCACCCTCCGAATCGGGCAGCAGGATCGGCACGCTTTCTCCGGTCATGGACTTGAGTGACGCGCTGTCGACCGCGATGGGATTCCCGGTTGCGTCAACCGTCAGCGCCCTGAATCGGGTGAAGGCCGGGACGCGGTCGCCAGCCGCCGCATCCACGGTGCCAATCGCCGACCGCGACCCCCAGTAGATCCGGCCGCTGCTGGTCGAGACGAGCCTCACGACGTCCCGAAGGCGCGACGGCCCGACCGTCTCGGTCGTCTGCGCGTAGGCAGCTCCGGCGGGCGCGCGGACGTAGAGCCGATGCAGCAGCGTGATCCGCGCGAGCGCCCGGCCCGCCGCCTCGCTGTCAGGCCACCGGTTCCGGACCTGCTGCAATTCCTCCATCGCCAGAATCGGACGCCCCAGCGCCACGAGCACCTGCCCGGCCGTCAGATAGGCCTCGGCGGCGGCCTGACCCGCCGGATACTCGGCCGTCACGCGACCGAGGTTGGCGAGCGCATCGTCGAGCCGGCCAGCGTAGTAGAACGTCTCGCCAGACAACTGCAGCGAACGGGCCACCGCGCCCGACGTCGGAAACAGCCGAATCACGCGGTCGAAGTTGGCGAGCGCGGCTTCCAGATCGGTGCCCTGCCGGCTTCGCGCCAGCGCCAGCCGCCCGCTCATGACGTAGGCATCGGGCGCCGAATCGGACGTCGAGTAATTGCGGAGGATGGCCTCGACCGCTTCTGTGGCCTGTGCCGAGTCGCCGGCCACGTCGAGAAGGTACCCGAGCGATTCTCGAGCAGCGCATCGTCGGCCACCGATGTCGAAGCAAACGTTTCAGCGACGGCTCGGAAGTCCTTGAGGGCCTCGGTGTAGTTGCCCTGGGCGGCGAAGGCCCGGCCGCTTTCGAGCTGCCGGCGGGCCACGTCTTCATTCGCGGTCGCCTGCTGGGCCATCGCGGTGACGGCTGCGGCCACCAAACCCAGCACAATCAAACCTGCCCGCACGGATGTCAGTCCTCTCACGCGTTCAGTCCCCCGGCGCCTTGAACTCGACCCTCGCCCGCTCACCCGACGCGACCGTCACCGTCTGGCGGCTGGACTTGCCATCTTCGCAACGAAGCTCGACCGTGTGGCGGCCCGCCGCCACCGGACGATTGGCAATCGGCGGATAGCCGAGGTCTTCGCCGTCGGCGAAGACCTTGCAGGTCTCGACCACGGAAAACACCGCCAGCGCGCCGAGCGGCTGCAGCGTCACAGACACGCGCGCGCGCTGAAAGTCCACCGGCAGCGTCTCGCTCAGGAGGTACTGACGGTTCCGCGCGACGATGCGGCCCTCGGCCGGCTGGATTGTCAGGTCGTGATCGGTCGCCGCCTCGGACAGCACCGTGGAGCCGCGCACGATTTCGAACGGGTAGTCGGCCGTCGCGGTCACGCGAGCGGGTCGCGGCTCGGGCCTGAGCGTGAAGGCCTTGCTGCCCGACTCCAGATCGGCCTGAGTAATCTCCCCGGTCAGCGTCTGATGCCCGTCGAGCGCCAGCTCGATTGCGCTCGGCAGGGTAATGCCCACGGTCACATCGGCAGGCGTCAGCTGCCCGGTCGCGATCCCGTTCACGGTGATCTGTGCCCCTTCCGGCTCGGAGGTCACACGGAGCGAGGTGGGCACGACGGGAGGCGTCGGTGGGGCAGGCATCGTTTCGGGAGCCGCGGTCGCCGCGGTTTCCGGCGCTGCCGGAGCGCCTCCCCGGCCGAAGGCCGCCCACAGACCCGCCAGGATGACCACGACCGCGAAGATCCCGACCATGAAGAGCATCGGATTGACCGACCGCTTCGGTGCCAGACCGCCCGGTGCGGCGTCGGCCGCCACCTCGGCCGCCGACGACCGCATGCGCGCGTTTCCGATGCTCGGCGCCTGGGTCTCGGTCCGCGACATGGTCGCAAACAACTGGGTGACCACCTCGGGATTCGGCGTGGGCATCCGATCGTCGGCGGTCGTCTTGAGCGGCAGGTCCAGCATCATCCGCACCGTCTGCAGGTCGGACGCCATTTCCTGGGCTCGCGCGTACCGCTCATTGGGGTTCTTCTGCAGCGCGCGCGCGACGATTTCGTTGATCGCGTCAGGCAGATCGGGCAGCTCGTCACGCAGGGCCGGCGCGTCGGTGTGCATGATCTGGTAGGCCACGGCCGTCGGCGAATCGCCGATGAACGGCCGGTGCCCGACGAGCAGCTCGTACAGGAGGACGCCGGCCGAGAACAAATCGGCCCGGCCATCCACGGGCTGCCCCATGATCTGCTCGGGCGCCATGTAACTCGGCGTGCCCATGACCGTGCCCGACTGCGTCAGCGAGCTCGTCGAGAACCGGGCAATGCCGAAATCCAGGATTTTGACCGTGCCGTCTTCGAGAAGCCGGACGTTGCCTGGCTTGACGTCACGGTGGACGATGCCCTGATCATGGGCGTAGGCCAGCGCCTCGCAAAGCTGCGCCACGATATCGAGCTTCTGCCCGAGTGCGATGGGCGCGCCGGCCTTGAGGACCTGATCGAGGTCCTGCCCGCCGAGCAGTTCCATCACGATGAACTGGGGCGCCGTCGATCTCGCCGAGTTCGTGGATGGTGACGATGTTCCGGTGCTGCAGGCGTGCGACGGCCCGCGCTTCCCGCTGGAACCGCTCGCGGGCCGAATCGTCGCGCGTGAAGTCGATGTGCATCATCTTCACGGCGACGTCGCGTTCGAGCGACGGGTCGTGCCCGCGATAGAGGACGCCCATGCCCCCTCGACCGACGAGGTCGATGATGTCGTAGCGCCCAATCTTCTTTGGAATGTTCGACATGCGTTCTACAGAGGCTACAATTTACCCTACCCGCCTCAAATCTCAATGCCTTTTGGCCTAACCTCGTAAAAACAGGCCGCTTAGATGGCTTCAGCCTCAGAAGAGCGGCTGCGTCACGACGAGCGCCGGGCCCGAGGCGAGGGCCCACGCCGCGAGCACGCGCCCGGCACCCCCAGCCGATTGGTGCCACACCAGTTGCCACAGCGCGCCGGGAATCCCGAAGGCGGCCAGCGGGATGAAGACGAGCAGGGCTGGTTCGACGAGCCGGCCGTCGGCCTGCAGTGCCGCGCCGAGCACCCATGCCGCAAGCAGGCCAACCGACGAGGCCGCCAGCCCGTTGAGCGCGACACGCCAGACGGCCGCGGACCTGACGCGGCGATAGAGCCAGGCGGCCGCCAGCCCGCCGACCAGTATCCAGAGGGCCGCGCGCGCGAAGACAGGCCGGAACATGCGCATGAGGTCGAGCGCCTCGAGATCGGTCCCGGCGTTGGCCGCCCGGACCGACTCCATGGCGGCCTGCATGGTTCCGAAGTGCTCGGACAGCGCGGCCGTCACGCCCGGCACGCGTGCCAACTCTCTGAGCGACGCGTAGGGCGCAGCGCGCGCGATGGCGGCCGCAAGCTCCGCCGAGACGCCCTCGACCGAGCGCAGGTCGACGACCGACGCGGCATTGAGATCGAACGTGTGCACGCGCGGCAGGGCCCGGTACTGATCAAAGAGCGTGGTGCCTGTCATGAGGTTGTCGTTGGCCAGCCAGATCTCAGGGACGTCCGGCAACGGCCATGCGAAACCGGCGCTCTGCAGCAGGCCGGCCACGGCGTCGTGTTCCAGGGGAAACGCGTCCGCGTAGCCGCGGACGAGGGCGGCGGCGTCGTGCGGCTGGCGGTCGGCCATGACGGCAAAAAGCTTCAGATAGGCGTGCTCGAGGGGCGCCACCTCTGCCGGATGCGTGCCGAAGCGCTCGTAGAGTCCGGGGTCGGCCGCGGGCGCCTGCAGGGCGGGATCACGAACCCATCGCGAGAACAACGCCGCCATCACGCCCTCCGTCGCGAGGAGACGCGGTGTGGACTTGACCTCGGCATCGTCGCCTCCGGGCATCACGTTCTCGACGAGATAGGCGCGATAGAGGTCGCGGCCCGCGAAGAGTCGCGGGCCGAGGTGCGGCTCGCGCGCGAACGCGTTTGCCTTCACCGCGTGGTAGCGCAACGCCCGCTCGGACTGGCTGAACCACAGCAGGAAGCCCATGCGCGCGGGCGGCGCGAGCGACCAGCGTGCCTCGAGCGCACGACAGTAGCGGTCGAGATGAGCACGCGCGCGCGTGTATGACACGTAGTCGAAAGCGAGCGCGCGGGTCTCGGGCCGCGCGTCCGGATCGTCAATCGCGAGCACCTGCGCGTGCTCGGCAAAGCCTTCGCTGAATGCCGTCACACGGTCCGTGCGTACGCCGATCGCATGCACCTGGTTGGCTCCGCCGGCGCCTGGCGGAGGCGGCGATGCGAGCTGCTGAACGATGACGTGGATCAACTCGTGCGGAAAGATTTGATCGAGCGCACCGTACTGGCCGGAGGGCGCGGAACGCTCGTGCAGGTCGACGTATCCGACGTCGTCTTTCCGTTGCTCTCCGAGCCAGAAACCGAAGCGCGGAAAGCCGCCCTGGTTCGTCGACAGCAGCAGATAGGCGGGCTCCACCGGACGACCCTCCCGGCGGCTCAACAGCTGCTGCTCCCACCGGAACAGGCGGAGCAGGCGACCGGAGAACCCTTGTGTGAGCACGGACTCATAGGCCGGCGCGGCCGGGTGCGGCACGTACACGGGCAGACCGTCGCGCGTCTCGCCGGTCGGCGCCATGACGACGAGCAGAGGCACCGGGGCCGGCATCGGCGCGGGCGCCTCCAGTTGGAGAGCCGCAACTGCGATCACGACCAGCGGGAACGCCACACTGGTGTCAGAATGACAGAACGCGTCGCCATGATCGACCGCATGACGTTGCAGAGGCTCGGGCTCGCCCTGCTGCTGCCCGCACTGGCGGGTGCCGCAGCCTTTGCGCAGGTGCGCGCCGACGTGGCCTCGGCACCGTTCGCGGAGCTCGAGCGGTGGGCCTCGCTCGTCGACGCCCATGCCCCCGGCGAGCGCGACGAGGCCGCCGATGAAGCCGGCCGGCTCTCCGTCTCACAGCTCGACGTGGTCTTCGATGAGCTGCAGGCCTCCCGGCGGCTGCTGGAGCGCGCGCTCGACGCGCGAGAGGGGCTCGATCGCGCCGTCGAGTGGAACCACGCGACGCTGACCGTCGCCGACCTGGGGGCGCGCCTCCGGGTGCCGGCCACCGAGCTCGCATCCGCCATCGCCTCAGCCGACCGCTCGACCGCCCGGCAGCTCGTCAACCTGGCGGTTGAACGGCTGGCCGAGCGCGGCGCGGTCCTCCACGCCGACGTGGCCATCGTCGTGCCGCCGGTCATCAGGCTGGTGAGCGCGGTCGAACCGGCCGGGAAAGGCTCGCTGCTCGTCCAGGACGGTCGCGCCGCCGGCGTGGAACGGACGGCCGGCAGCCATGCCACGACGCACGTCCGGTTCGGCAGCCGCCTCGTCGACCTGGCGGCCGAGCTCGACGCGCCGTCCGACCGCACACGCGCGTGGTACCGCGCGACATCGGCGTACCTGCTGCGCCATGAGATGTACGGCGACGTCATGCCGCATCTCGACCACGCCCGCGCGTCGCTGCCCGACGATCCGGCGATCCTCTTCTACAGCGGCGCGCTGCATGAAGTGTTCGCGCTGCCGCGCGCGCAAGCGGTCGTCCAGTCGGTCGTGCTGCCGCCGGGCATGGAGCATGACGTCGGCAGCGTCGACGACGAGCTTCGCAGGGCAGACGTCTTTTACCGCCGGGCGCTCGAGCTCGATCCCGACTTCACCCTCGCCGCGGTGCATCACGGCCGGGTGATCGACCTCGTCGGCAACCACCAGGCCGCGCTGTCCACGCTCACGCGTGTGCGCTCGTCGGTCGCGGACCGGCCGACCGAGTACTTCGTCGAGCTTTTTCTCGGCGACGCCTCGCGGAACGTCGGCGAATTCGACGCCGCACGCGACCACTACGCGCGCGCCGCCGCGCTCTACCCGCGCGCGCGGACGCCGGGCCTGGCCCAGAGCGCGCTCCTGCGCGCCCGAGGCGATCGCGCGGGCGCGGTGGCGGCCGTGCGCGAACTACTCGGCCGTCGGGTCGGGCGCAGCCTCACCGACGACCCCTGGTGGACCTACTACATGGCGCACGTCGCCGACGCGGAGACACTTCTGTCGGACATGCGGACGGTCCTCTCCACGGGAGGCGCGCGGTGATGCGCGTGCCGGCCGCTTGCGCCTGGCGGCCGCCGCCCTGGCCGCCCTGGCGTCGCCCGGTCGGCTCGCGGCTCAGAACCCGACGTTTTCGACGCGGGTGGACGCCGTACGCGTGGACGTGCTCGTCACCGACGGCGGACGGATCGTCGAGGGACTCGCGGTCGAGGATTTCGAGATCCTCGACAACGGCGTGCCGCAGCGCATCGATCTCGTGAGCTTCGGCGAGCTGCCCCTCAACGTGATCCTCGCCTTCGACATGAGCGAAAGTGTGGCCGGCAGCCGCCTCGACGAACCTGCGGACGGCGGGCCGGGCCCTCCTGAACGGCCTGCGCCCGGACGACCAGGCCGCCCTCATCACGTTCAGCCACGCCGTTGTGCTGGCCGCGGACCTCTCGACCGATATATCCCGTGTGCGCGCTGCCCTCGACGGTGCTGCGGCCTTCGGCGATACGGCCCTCGTCGACGCCTCATACGCGGGGATCATCCTCGGCGAGTCGGACCGCGCCCGCTCGCTCCTGATCGTCTTCACCGACGGGCTCGACACGGCGAGCTTCCTCGCGCCCGGACTGGTCCACGACACGGCGCGGCGCACCGACACCGTGGTCTATGCCGTGTCGGCCGGCATTCCGAAGAAGGCGAGGTTTCTGGGCGAGCTCACCCGCTTGACCGGCGGGTCGCTCATCGAAGTGGACAGCCGCGCCAATCTCGATTCGACGTTCCTGGGCATTCTCGACGAGTTCCGCCAGCGCTATCTGCTGAGCTACTCACCGCGAGACGTGGACGCGGGCGGGTGGCACGACATCACGGTCCGGTTGCGCGACCGCGAGGCCACCGTCCAGGCACGGCCCGGGTATCTCTCCGGCTCCTGACCTCTCGTACGATGTTGCCGCTCCGCCGACTGCTCGCTGCTCCGGTCTTCACGCTCTTTGCCGTGCTCACGCTGGCGCTGGCCATCGGCGGCACCACGGCCGTCTACGCCGTCACCGAAGCGGTGCTGTTCCGGCCGCCCGACATTCGCGACGCGGACCGGGTCGTCAACATCTGCCACCACGATCCGTCTCGCGTGTCGGCCGGACATCAGGTGGCGCTCTCGTGGCCCGACGCCGAAGAGATCGCGCGAACCCAGACGTCACTCGCCGAGCTGATGTTCTGGGCGCGCTTCAACGTGCCGCTGACCGGTCGCGGCGTGTTCACGCCCCTCATGGGCGGCCCGTGAGCGGCAACTACTTCGCATTCGTCGGCGCCCAGCCGTTGATTGGACGAACGCTTCAGCCGGCCGATGACGGGCCCGGCGCGCCGGCCGTGATCGTCATCAGCGAGTCACTCTGGCACGGCTCGTTCGGAGGCGACCCGTCGGTCATCGGCGAGATCGTCAGAATCGGCCATCGAGTCCTGCGAAGTGGTCGGGGTCATGCCGGCGTCGTTCCGGGGCGTGGACATGCCCAACGTGATGCCGACGCGAATCTGGGCGCCGCTCGCGCTCGCAGATCGGCTCGGCACGCTGAGAGACACGAACGACTGGAACGACCGCGAGCGCCGCTGGGTGCTCGCGAAGGGGCGCCTGGCCGCCGGTCGGTCGGTTTCGGACGCGCGAACGGAGATCGAGCAGATTGGCCGGAACCTCGACGCGTCCGTCCCGATCGGATCGGCGGATCGTCGCGCCTACGGTCGGCCCGAAGACGTACGACGGTTCGCGGTGACACGAGCCGCGGACCTGCACGCGCACGATCGGTCGATCCGATTGCCGTGCCGACCGCGCAGGCCGTGCTCGCCGCCGTCGCGCTCGTGCTGCTCGTCGCCTGCACGAACCTCTCGCGAACCTGATCCTGGCCAGGGGCTCGCGAAGACAGCACGAAGTGGCCGTTCGACGCGCGCTCGGCGCCACGCGGCTCCAGGTGGTCGGCACGCTGCTCCAAGACAGCGTCCTCCTGGCAGCGGCGGGCGGACTGGGTGGACTGGTCGTCGCACGCGGGCTCATCTCGCTCCTGTCCGGAAGCCTGCCGACCGGCGCCGCCGGGCTGTCAATCACGATCGCGCCGCGCATGACGTCGGCCGTGCTCGGTATCGCCGCGGCGGCGACCTTCGCGGCCGTCATCGTCTTCGCGCTCATTCCGGCGTGGCATGCGACGAAGGCCAGCCTGCGACACCTGCTCGATGCTCACACAGGCGGATCGGTGGCGCGCTGGCGCGGGCGCCGCGTGCTCATCGCCGCGCAGGTGGCGGTGTCGGTGGCGCTGCTCGTACCCGGCGCGCGTCTGCTGGGGCAGGCCGTGGCCAAGGCCGGGCACGACCCTGGGTTCGATCTCGAACGCCTCGCCGCCGCCCAGATCGACTACCCGATGGCCGACCGCGGCGAGACGGCCGACGGCGTGGACCGCGACGCGCGAAACCTGAGTCGCCTGGCGCTCACGGTCGATGCCGCTGACCGGATTCGGCGCGCGCCCGGGGTCGCGCGCGCGACGCTCGTCAATCGACTGCCGGTCTACTTCAGCGGGTCGGGCGCGGCGCGCGCGGGCACCGAGCCCACCAGCGTGGAGGAGGCGCGGCGCCCGACGGCCGAGAGCCTCCGCCGCGTGGCGTACATGACGGTCGGCGACGATGCCCTGTTCGAGACGCTTGGCGTCAGACTCATCTCGGGACGGGGCTTCGACGGTGCCGAGCTCGAGAGCGAGGCGCCGGTGGTCGTCATCAGCCGCGCGCTCGCCCAGGCGGTATACGGATCGGATGCGGCCGTCGGCCGTACCGATCTTTCTCGGTGTCGATCCGTTCGAGGTGGTCGGCGTCGCGGACGACACCGACTGGGCCAGTATCGGCCGGCGCACCTACCCGTCGGTCTACCGGCCAGGCCGGCCCGACCCGGCACGACCGATGGTCATTGCGGCACGCGCATCGACCGACCCGGATGCCGTGATGCTGGAGATGCGGGCGGTGCTGCGCGAGGTCGATCCGGATCTGCCCGTGGTCGACATCGCAACCGGTACGATGATGGCCAGTCAGCAGACGCTGTTCGATCGGATTGGCGCCCAGGTCGTGACGCTGCTCGGCGCCTTCGCGCTCCTGCTCGCGTTGACGGGCCTCACCGGACTGCTGTCGTTCGTCGTGGCGAGCCGGCGTCGCGAGATCGGCGTGCGCATGGCGCTCGGCGCAGACCGCCGCCGGATTGTTCGCCTCGTGATATCGGACGGCCTGCGGCCTGTCTTCTACGGAGGCATGCTCGGACTGGCGGGTGGTGCCGGCCTCTCCTATCTGGTGGGCGCGTACTTCTACCGGCTGCCGGGATTCGACTGGACGGGAGTTATCGGCGCAACGGCGCTCATCCTGCCGGCGGCTGCCTTCGCGTGTTACCTGCCGGCGCGGCGCGCGGCCGCCGTCGATCCGAACGTCACGCTGCGAAATCTCTGAAACGGCTTGCGGCCTGCGGCCTACGGAGGGGCGGGCTTCAGCCCGCCCGAGCTTGGACGGCCGATGCGATCAGCGGAGCACGCGGAACGCGAGCAATTGCCGTCCGGTCCGGTCGCCGGAGCGGGCGGTGGCCTCGAGCACGTAATCGGCGGGCGCCAGCGTCAAGACGCGCAGGTCGGCGCGCAGGACGGGCCGCTCGCCGTCAATCTCCACGACCATGAGATCGACCGCGCGGTCTTCGCCGGCCGCGTTGACGACGCGCACGCTGCGCTCGTCGAGTGCGCCGCTCGTCGGCCACTCGATGCGCACGCGCTCGGTGCGCTGGAACTGCAGTTCGGCGGCCGGCTCGTACGGCATGGACGGCAGCGAACCGGCTCGCGAGAGCAGGGGTGCGCCCAGCACGCCATCGGCCATCGGCGGCACGTCGACGAACTCGGACAGATCGCCGCCCCGGCCTTTGAGCCGGACCGCCACGCGGGCCGGTCGGTTGCCGGCCCCCACGGTCACGAAGACGCGCCCGCTGCGCGCCCCGGCCGGCACCTGGCCGACCCCGCGGCTGACCTCGTCTCCGTTCGCGTTGCGGGCAATGACCTCGATGGTCGCGCCCTGCCGCCATTGGCCGCCGGACAGGGCCCGCGTCGCCACCTCCGCGGTGACGTCGAGGCGGTCTTCGCGCGGCGCGACCTGCACGAACAGGCGTGTCGTCTCCCGGATGCGCTCGAGCGAATCGAGGGTGCGCTCGATGTCCGTCCGTTCGGGCACACCGACGTCGCGGTTGGCGAGGTCCTCGACCGTCGGCATGTAGATCTCGCGGCGCAACTCGAGATCGACGCCTCGCGCGGTGGTCTTGACTTCAACCTTGCGTGTCCGCCGGTCGGTCGGCCCGCTCGTCGAGCGGTAGCCGAGCATGTAGTACCCGGCCTGATGCCCGACCATGCGGCCGAGGCCTTCCTCCAGGTCGTTGGTGAAGAGCGACAGCCCGTCGGTGTCAGCGGCCAGGCCACGAAATTGACCGCTGGGGTCGTTGAACATCGTCCGGACGCCGGGCACCAGGATGTAGAACGCAACGTTGGCCGCGCGGGCAAGCTCCGGCAGTTCCTGGAAGCGGCGCCTGAAGTCGATGCCGCGCAGCCGGCCTCCCTCGGCCGCGCATACGTTGTTGCCGGGAAGAAGACTCGACGGCGCGGGAAACGAGCCGCGGCCGCCCTGCGACGCGCGCACAGCAGGCCTGGCGGCATTCCAGGCCATCGCGGGTACGGCGCTCGCCTCCGGCTCGGGAAGGCGGTCGATCGCCATCACATTCGGCCACATATCGCTCACGAGCACGATGTTCTTTCGTTCCTGCCGCAGCGCCGACAGGCGGATGATGAGCTCTTCCAGGCGCGAGAGCGTGCGCTCGAAACGCCACAGCGCGAGCAGCCCGCTGGCACCTCGTCCCGTCGGCATCGAGCAGGACTGCAGCAGCATCTCCTCCGAATCGGTGACGGGCATGTCGAGCATGCCCCACGAATGGGTGAGGCTCATCGCGGTGGCGGCCTCGCTGGTGGCACGCCCGAACGTCAGCAGTTCCGGCGACTGCTGCGGCGTGAGCACGCCGAACAGGTCGCGCGGCCCGAGACCCTCGCGCAGAAATTCGAGAATCGGCTCGCGGGCGTGCAGCGCGCCTTGCCACGACACGTGGTAGGTGTCGAGAAAGAACACGAACACGCGGTTGCGCGGATCGGCGGCCATGCGCATGCCTTCGCGCGCATCGCGCGGATCGAGCTCGCCGGTGTCTCCTGACGGCTCGTCCAGCCTGACGAACTCGAAGGTCTCGATGGTCTGCGCCGTGCCGTCTTCGAACAGCTGGAAGTCGTCGCTGGTGAGGCCTTCGACGACCCGGCCCTGCCGACGCGGGTATACGTCCACCCGAACGACGTCGGTGCCCACGCGAAAGACGGGGCGCTGAGGTGGCCGATCCTGGGCCGGCGGATCCTGCGGGGAGGCCCCGAGCGACCCGGCCGCCAGCACTCCGAGCGTCAGCGCGCCGACGAAGCCAAGGGCCATGCGGCGTGATCGAGCCGTGTCAAACATCAAGTCACCTTCGAGGGCAGGCACTTCCGAGTGTATCAGGGTCGGGAGCCGTGCAGGCCGGCGACGGCGCCTAGCGACCGGGCGCGCGAGCGGGTGCCGAAAGGAGCGAGGCCGGCACGCGGTTGCGGATCGCCGTGTAGAACGTGGCGGCCAACACCTGGTTGCCGGCCGGCGTGAGGTGCAGGCCGTCGTTGCCGACGAGCACGGCCTCCTGGCCGAAGAACGCGTCGTAGGCGTCGACGAGCACGGCGCCTTCGACCGCCGCCATCTGCCGGATACGGAAGTTCGTCTCGAGGATGGCCGCCGGACTGATCTGGCGCTGGCCCGGACGCGACGGCGTGATCGTGCTGACGAAGACGTACGACACGCCGGCGGTCCGGGCGAGCCGCACCATGTCGCCGAGTGCCGCCGCCACTGGTCCCGCGCCCGCGATGCCATCGGCAAGCAGGTCGTTGTAACCGTGGAGCAGCAGGAGGCCGCCGGGCTTGCGCAGTGCCAGCACGCCAGGCAGCCGCGCAGGGCCATCCGTTGCCCGCTCGGCGCTCTTGCCTTCGTTCGTCACCGTCACGGCCTGGCCCGGAAAGTCCGCATCGAACGTGGCCCGCAACTTGGTCGGATACGCGTTGGGCGTATCGATGAAGAGGGGCGCGAAGGCGGGCGCCGGCCCCGGCAAGGCGTTCTCGCCGAGCGTCACGCTGTCGCCAAATGCCACGAACGCCTTGACACCAATGACCGACGGCTCGAGCGTGACGACGAATCCGCACGACGCTTGCCGACCGAGCCGATCCTGGCTCCGGCAGCTCACCGTCGTCGCGCCGAGGCTGAACGTGGACCCGGACGCGGGCACGCACGAGACGGGCGCAACTTCCGTTGCGCCCGAGGCCGTCGGCGGGGGAAAGGTCACGGGCTGTGAGCTGCCGATGACCCCGGTGACCGTAAACGCCGCCGGACAGCTGAGACCCGGCACAGTCGACGACCACCGGGCCGGTGCGGGTGAGGTTGGCGTATCGGCGCAACCAGCCGCCAGGACGGCCAAAGCCGCGAGGACGACGGCAGCGACGCGCGAGGCGCACAGGTCTCTCACGGCCGGACATCATTTCATGAGAGCCGCGCCAGCTGGAAGCCCCTCGAGACCCGTGTACTCCCCCGCTGCTCATGGCCCGGGGGCGTCTGGCCGATAGACCGATTTGTGCGTGGGAACGCCACACGGGACCGGGCCGAGGCAGGGTTCACCCTGCTCGAGATGATGATTGCCGTCGGCATCGTGTCGCTCATCGTGGCGATCGCGGTGCCGGGACTCCTCCGGGCCCGAATCACGGCCAACGAAGTGGGAGCCATCGGGTCGCTGCGCGTGACGGCCGCGGCGCAGAAGGCCTACTCGTCAACCTGCGGTCTGGGGCACTGACGCGTCGAGTTTCGTGGTCCTCGGCTCGACCGGCCCGGCCGGTGCGCCCGCCTTCATCTCCGATGACCTCGGGCGGTCGGCCACGCCAGACAAAGCCGGCTACGCCTACACGCTCGGCGCCGGCGCGGACAACGTGGCAGGGCCGGACGACTGCGACGGCACGCCCACGATCTCCGCCTACTACGCCACCGCTGTACCAACCGCCCCCAACTGGACGGGCAACCGGTCGTTCGCCGTGAACACCGGGAGCGTCATCTGGGAAGTGACTGGAGCGGCTGCACCAACCGAACCGTTCGGTCCGCCAGCCGCGCCGATCAACTGACCAAGGGCCGCGGCCTGGGCACGGACGGCCACGCGCATTGGTCGCCCCGATCGCTCAGAATCTCCCTGTGAGTCCTCACCGACGTGACGCGCGACGCCAGTTCCAGCGGCTCGTGGTCGTGCTGACGCTCGCCTCGGCGGTCGCCTGCGCGCGCGCAGCCGACCAGCCGCCGTCGATCGAACAGACTGGCCCGGTCGTCGGGGTCGTTGAAGCCACCCTCCAGACGATCAGGGATGTCGTCGCGGTTGCCGGACAGATCGTGCCGGCCGCCAGTACCGACTGGACCGTCTTCGCCTCAGAGCCCTCGATGATTGCCGAAATGCCCAAGATGCTGGGCGAACCGATTGCCGCCGGCGATCTGCTCGTCCGGTTCGAGGTTGCGTCGCTCACGCAGAACTTCAACGTGCGACAGGCGGCCCTTTCGGATGCGGCCTCGCGCGCCGACCTGGCGCGCGCGGAGGTCAGCCGCCTGACGCCGCTCTTCGAGCGCGGCATCATTCCACGGAACGACCTGGAGACGGCACGCACGGAACTCTCCACGGCCGAAGCGGCGCGCGCAATGGCCGAGGCGTATCTGGAGGAAGCCCGGCTGCTGCGTGACGCCACGCGCGTCACTGCCCGCTTTTCCGGCGTCGTCGCCGAGGTGTGGCGCGGGCCCGGCGAGTTCACGTCGGGCCAGGACACCGACCCGGTCATGCGAGTCATCGATCCGACCAGGCTCGAGATCCAGGTTGAACTGCCCACGAGCCAGGCCATTCGCATCCGAGAGAGCCAGCCGGCGACGGTCCTCACGCTCGTGGCGGGCAGTTTCAGGGCCACGGTGACACGACGGCCGCTGGGCATCCTCGTCGAGTCTGCGACGACACCGGTCAGGCTGACCGCGCCGGAACTGTCTGCGCTGACGCTCAATGACGTCGTGCAGGTCGAGATGGTCCTCGACGAACGTCCCGACGCGGTCGTCGTGCCGGCCGAAGCCATCCTGCGCGACGGCACGTCGACGTACGTGATGACGGCCGGCCCCGATGGCATCGCCAGTCGGCGCCCGGTCCGGATAGGGCTGACCTCGGGAGGCCTCGCCCAAATCACCGAGGGTCTCGAGCCCGGCGAGTTCGTGGTCGTCCAGGGCCTCACCGAAGTCACCGACGGCACGCCCGTCGTCATCGGCCGTTAGCCGCCCCGCGGCACGGGGGCTTTTTGGCGTGGTCGGAGGCATTCTTACGCACCGCCGAAAACGCCTGGTGATGGCTCGCCGCCACGAACGGGGCCCCGGCGGCTGGCAGGCGATATGCAAACAGTCCCTCCATGGCGTCCCATTCCTGGGTGCTCATCCTGGCCGGCGGGAAGGGACGCCGGTTGGCCGAGGTCACGGGGGGCATTCCGAAGCAGTTCTGGCGCGTAAAGGGCGAGGCCACGCTGCTCGATCACACGCTGGATCGCATGGCCCCGTTCGCGCCGCCGGAGCGGACCGTGGTGGTGGTCGACCAGGCGCACGAGCCGTACGTGCGCTCGCTCGACCGGATGGCGGGCCACGTGCTCTACCAGCCCGGGGACCGGGGCACTGCGGCAGGGGTGCTGCTCGCGGTGCTCCCCATTCTGGACATCGATCCGGAAGCCGTGATCGCCCTGAGCCCGGCCGACCATGCCATCGCGAACTTCAGAGACTTTCAGACCGGCCTGCTGTCGGCCATTCGCCTCGTCCGGCGTCGGCGCTCGGGCATCGTGCTCTTCGGCGCCGAGCCCCAGGGGTTCGATGGAAGCTACGGCTGGATTCGGCCGGGCCGGCCGTCGAAGCCCGCCTGGCTGAGGGCCGTTGACGCGTTTGTCGAGAAGCCCGACATTGAGCTTGCGCACGAGCTCCTGCGGTCGCGCGCCGTCTGGAACACGATGGTGCTGGTGGCAGGCGCGACGTCGCTTCTCGATCTGTTTGCCACACGGCAACCGGCACTGACGGCTGCGCTCGTCTCTGCCTGGCGATCGCCGGCCGGGCGCCGTGACGAGGCGTTGGCCGACACCTATCAGCGCCTGCAGGGACTGGATTTCTCGCACGACGTCCTCACGGGCGCCGAGGGACTGACCGTCTACACCTGGCCTGCCTCGATGGGCTGGTCGGACCTCGGCACACCGGACCGCCTGAACGCCTGGCTCGAGGCCCCGGCACGGCCGGACCGCGCCGCGACCTCCGCCGCATAAGCGCGGAGTACCGCCCATGATTGAGCTCGTTTGGGATGCGGGACACACGGCCACCGCCCGTCTGCCGAGCGGTGACGACCTGACGGTTGGCGATCGGGTGGGACTCTCGCCCATCGATCTGGCGGCCGTCGCGGCGGCCGCAAGCGTGATGGGCGCATTCATGGAAGCGGCAGCCGAGACCGACGCGCCGGTGCTCGGCTATGTCGCGACCGCCGACATCGAAACCTCGGCTGAGACCCGGCCCACGCTGCATCTGCGTTCCTACGTCGTCGGCTCGGAGGGCATGGACAACGAGTTGTTCTCGACGCTCGCCGAGCGGGCACTGGACCGCTCGCTCGTCGCGCGTCTCTACGGCGACGCGATCTCGGCCGAGTGGGACCTGCGCGTGTTGCACGGTGTGTAGCCATGGGGGAACTCCCGGCAGCCGAGTACTACGGCGACGCGGCCGTGCGCGCGCGCGTGCTCGAGTTCTGCGGCGCCACGGGCGGTGGCCGGCCCACGGCTGCCTACGTTGCCGAGTTCGATCCTGCTGCTGAGCCGTTTCCGACGTGGGACGCAGCCCGGCGGCGGCCGGTGTCGCTCGACGCGCCCATCGCCGGTGGCCACGACCTGTCGCGCTCGCTGTGGGACGTGACCCGCCTGCTCTACCTTCTCGAGCTCGACTACCAGAATGTCGACCAGCGCGACGAGCCCTTCCGGCATCCGGCTGACGTGCTGCTCAAAGTCGAGCCCACCTATCAGGCCGTGCGACGGGTCTGCTCGCGTTTCGGCCTGAACCCCAGCACATTCGTCAGCGGCCGGGGCTATCACTTCATTGGCGCCGTCGCCCTGGACGATCCCGTCGTCGACGCGCTTGCGGCACTCGTGCCGATCACACCGGACTGGTGGGCCGGGCACGAAGCGCGCCGGCCTGCCGGCGTGACGGCCTCGATCCCGGAGCGGCAGGCACGGGCCGCCGATGGGCTGGGCCTGCTCATCGAGTACACGGCCCACCTCGTCTTGCGGGAGGCGCGGCGGGCCAGCCCGACGCCGGTCGTCTTCAACGGCACGACGGTCGGCACCGGTCTCAACGGGCGTGCGTGCATCTCGATCGACTTCTCGCACGTCGGCGACCCGCTCGATACGCGGCATGTCCGCACCGGATTCAGCACCTATCAGTGGCATCGGTACCGGCCGGACATCTTCGGCGCGGCCGTCGCCAGCCATGTCGCTCCGCTCGCCGTCATTCCGCGCGGCACGCGCTCACTGCTCGACCTCATGCGCGACGACGGGCGGTCGCTTGCGAGCGGGCGGAGCTCGCTCGAGTCACCACAGCGGTACTGCCCGACGTCGGCGACGGCATCGGCGAGCTGCTGCGCCACTACGGTCGGTCGCGCCTGGCACAGTTCCACCGGCGCTTCCTCGAGGACGTCCGCCACCGGGCCTGGAAGCCGCGTGACCTGGCGCTGCCGCCGCTGACGGGCTGCGTGACCACGTCGCTCGCGCATCCAAACGACCTGCTCCTTCAGCCGGCGCATCTGCAGCATCTGACCCGGATGCTCCTCGTGCGGGGCTGGGAGCCCGCCCGGATTGCGGCGCTCGTGCGGTCCTGTTACGAAACCGACCACGGCTGGGGCGATCGCTGGCGGCGGCTGCACGCGCCGACCCGCGCCGCGTTCGACGTGCGCGTCTTTGCCGGCATGCTCGATACGGGTCTCGACACGCTCACCGACTTCAACTGCGTGTCCACACAGGAGAAGGGCCTGTGTCCAGGTGTGGCCTGCGGCTACAACCTGCTCGACGATCGCGTCCAGCTCGAAAGCAGGAGGACGGCATGAGCTGGCGGCTCGGTATCTCGAGCGGGTCGTGCGCAGAGTGCCCAATCCTCGACATCCTGCCGGCGCTTCGCGCCTCCGGTGCGACGGGCATCGAGATCGGAACGCCCCCGGGGCACTTCGATCCGTGGCAGGAAGAACAGGTGGCGGCCCTCGACCGCGAGGTCCATGAGTCGGGCCTCGAAGCCGTGTCGATTCACGCGCCGTTCGGCGGAGCGCTCGACCTGGCCGACCCGAATCCCCATCACCGGCACGCCGCGATCGGAGCCATCCTGACGGCGGCGACCGCGTTGCGCCGGATTGGCGGGCGCCTCGTCGTCGTGCATCCGAGCGATCTCGAACGGAACGGCCACGTTGCGAGCGCGCGTCTGACGGACGCCGCCCGCAGCCTGAACGTGCTCTCCGAGAACCTCGCGGGCATGGGCATGACCCTGGTCGTCGAGTCGCCGCTGCCGCATCTCATCGGCGGCCATCCGGACGAGTTCGCCTGGCTGCTCGGCCGTCTCGACCACAGCGTGAAGGTCTGCCTCGACACCGGTCACACGGCGCTCGGCCACGCCTGGCACCGGTTCATGGAGGTGTCGCAGGGACGCGTCGCGCACGTGCACGCCCACGACAACGGCGGCCACTGGGACGACCACCTGCCGCCGGGCGACGGGTCCATTGACTGGACGGAAATCGTCCGCACGCTCGACGAGGCCGGTTTCGAGGGCTGGATCATGCTCGAACTGGCGCGGGCGCCCGGCGACCTCGGGCTCTACTTCCGTCGCGCGTTCGACCGGGCCCGGGAGGTACTGGCCCAGCCGCGGGTTCCTGCAGGAAGGGATGGGTCGTCATGATCGAATTCCCGAGGATTCTCTGCCCCGTCGATTTCTCGGACGCCTCTCGCGCCGCGCTCGAGTCGACGCTCATGCTGGCGCGCTGGTACGACTCGACGGTCTTCGTGCCGTACGTGGTGCAGATCGCCCTGCCGCCGGCGCCGTTCACGCCGAACGCCCCCCTGGCGCTGACGCCGGCCCAGCAGGAGGAGGCCGCCAGCCATCTTGCGGCGTTCGTGGCTGAGTGCGGACCCGGCGATGTGCCGGTGACGACGTCGGTGCACGTCGGCTCGGCCGTGGCGGAGATTCTGCGCCAGGCAGCGTCGCTGCCTGCCGATCTCATCGTGCTCGGCACGCACGGCCGCGGCGGGTTCGAGCACCTGCTGATGGGCTCGGTCACCGAACGCGTGCTGCGCAAGGCCGCATGCCCCGTCTACACGATTCGGGCCGATGCGCACCAGCGCCCCCGCACCCCGCCGGCGCCGTTCGTGCGCATCCTGTGCGCGGTGGACTTCTCGCCGGCCTCGCTGAACGGCCTCGAGCACGCGCTCTCGCTCGCGCAGGAGTCTGGCGGTCGGCTCGCCCTCGTCTGCGCGCAGGACTGGCCGTTCGACGTGCGATCCGCCGAGACGTTCGGCGCCGACGCGGCCCGATACCAACGCCAGATCCACGAGCGCGCCGCGCGCGAACTGTCGGCCGTCATCCCGGCCGAGGCGCGGACCTGGTGCGAAATCGACGAGATGGTCGTCATCGGCCGTCCCCACGAGGTCATCCTCCAGGCGGCCCGGGACCTCGGGGCGGACCTGATCGTCATCGGCGCCCATGCGCGCGCGGGGCTCAACCTGCACCTGCTCGGCTCAACAACCGACCACGTCGTGCGCGAGGCGGCCTGCCCGGTGCTGACCGTACGGCACTAGACGCGGGAATTTCGATTCGGGGATGGGGGTTTTCCGCTGTGCGCGAGCCGTCCGGCGTGGCTCGGGCCGTCAGGACACACGCCGGGCGCGGCACCGGCGTTGCATCACCAGGACAGAGGAAGCGGACTTGCCAGCCTCTCCGCTGACGCCGCGAATTCCAGGAAAGGAGGGAGCCATGAACCTGACCCGCTGGGACCCGTTCCGCGAGCTGGAAGATCTGTCGAAGGGCTTGAACCAGTGGTTCGGTCAGCCGATCAGGCGGCGGTTCACCGACGAGAACGGTGCGGCCTTTGCCGACTGGGCCCCGGCTCTTGATGTCGAGGAAACCGACAAGGAGTACCTCATCAAAGCCGATCTGCCAGCCATCAAGAAGGACGACCTGAAGATCGGGATCGACCACGGCATGCTGACGCTCGAAGGTGAGCGCAAGCATGAGAAGGAAGAGAAGGGAAAGAAGTTCCATCGCGTCGAGCGCGCGTATGGCAAGTTCATGCGCCGGATCGAACTGCCCGTTGACGTGGACGAGACGAAAGTCGCCGCTGATTTCAAAGACGGCGTGCTGAACGTCCACCTGCCAAAATCGGCCACCGCCAAACCACGTGCGATTGATGTGAAAGTGGTCTGACGTGAGGGCCGTGCCTGCGGCCGTCGCTGCCTCCCCCTCTCCAGGACCGGCGGCGGCCGCACGCTCGTACCGGCCGGCGTGGTTTGCGGCGTATGCCGCGCTCGTGTGCCTGCCCCTCGTACTGGCCTGGCTGATCGACCCGCTCCCCTCGCCCCGACCGGTCATCATCGACGTGGGCGTCGGTCTCGGCTTCATCGGCCTGGCGCTGCTCCTGATCCAGTTCGCCCTGGTGTCGCGCCTGCGGCCGGTATCGCGCCCGTTCGGCGGCGACGTCCTGATGCTGTGGCACCGCGGCATGGGCATCGCTGGGCTGCTGTTCGTCCTCGCGCACCCTCTGCTCGTGGGCGCCTCGTGGCGCGCGTGGAATCCGCTTGCCGGCCCGGCGGCGATGCAGACGGGCGCGCTGGCGCTCTGGGCCACCGTCGTCATCGTCATCACGTCGGTCGCGCGCGCGCGCCTGCACCTGTCGTACGAGGCCTGGCAGGTGATCCATCTGGCGGCGGCCTGCCTCATCACCGCCGCCGCGCTCTGGCATGTGTTCGCGCTCGGCACCTACTCGCGGGCGGCGCCCCTCCGCGTGCTGCTCGCCGCGTATGCCGTCCTCTTCGCCACGCTCGTCGTCCGCTATCGGGTGATCCGGCCGCTTGGCCTCGGTCGACACCCGTGGCACGTCGTTGCCAACGAGGACATCGGCGGCAGCGTTCGGCTCGTGCGTGTGCGTCCGGACGGCCATCACGGGATTCGGTTCGAAGCGGGCCAGTTCGCGTGGCTGATGACGGGCGCCAGCCCGATGTTGTCCGCCCAGCATCCGCTGTCGATCGCGTCTTCGGCCGTGCCGAACGACGCGCCCGCACTCGAGTTCGCGATCAAGGCTTTGGGCGACTGGTCGGCCCGTGCGGTGCCGGCGCTCGCGCCCGGCCGTCGCGTCTGGGTGGACGGACCGTACGGCGGATTCACGCCGGACCCGGCATCGCGTCGTCCGATCGTGATCGTGGCCGGAGGCATCGGCATCGCGCCGGCCCGATCGATCTTGCTGACGATGAGGGACCGGGATGATCGCAGGCCCGTCCACCTTTTCTACGCAGCCTCTGGCTGGACGCGGGTCGTGTTTCGTCGGGAGATCGAGCAGTTGGTGGACGTTCTGGAGCTCACCGTCTGCTACGTGTTCGAGAAACCCGATCCGGAGTGGACCGGCGAACGGGGTTTCATCACGGCCGACACGCTCACGCGTCATCTGCCGGCCGACGTCACCGCATGCGAGTACTTCGTCTGCGGACCGATACCGATGATCGACGCGCTCGAACGAATCCTGACGGCGCTCCGGGTGCCCGGGTCACGCATCCACACGGAGCGATTCCAGATGGTGTAGCCAATGACTCATACCACCGTGACACGCGCCATGAGGGTGTTCACCGGCACGCTGGTGGCCGCCGCCGTCGCCTTTGGCTGCCTCGCCAATCGACCTCCGGAGGTCGTTCCCGGACCGGCGGCGCCGGCAACCGAGACGCCGCATCCCGGCGAGGCACTCTTTGCGAGCTACTGCACCGGATGCCACACGCTCGACGAGGCAGTCTTCTTCGCGCGCGCGGCAGCTGACATCGACACGGCGCGGCGCGAGTTCACGGCACTCCTCGCCAGCCACGGCGACAGCTCGGCCGCCGAAGACGCGCTGATTGTCGATTTCGTGATGTCACAGAGGTAGGCGGGTCACTCGTTCCGCGTCCACTTGACGCGGGCCAGCTTGTTCTCGTGCGAGAAGTCGTAGCTCACCTCGCCCGAGTACGCCTTGTGCAGCGCGTGGCCCAGGCGCTGCGCGATGTGCTCGGTCGATGTCCTGAGCGTCAGCGTCCCCTCCACCGACGTGTCCCACTCGAGAATGCGGCCCGTCGGGTTGTCGGCGATG
Source organism: uncultured Acidobacteriota bacterium (assembly GCA_963752045.1). Lineage (GTDB taxonomy): Bacteria > Acidobacteriota > Vicinamibacteria > Vicinamibacterales > SCN-69-37 > DATKDF01. Next base: position 91,069 of record CAVVWN010000015.1, read on the forward strand.
GCCCGTTCCTCTTCGCCGCGAAGCAGTCCCTCGATCTCGTCGCGGTGGCCGGCCAGAAAGGAGCCCTCGAGCGTCACGAACCCGCGGGCCTGGCCCTTCTGTTTCATGTCGCACGCCGGGCACAGCGTCGGCTGCGCCGACTGAGCCGCGAGACGCGCGCGCGGTGTCGACCCGGCGATCCAGCGGCGTCTCTTGTAGACCGCCCCGCACTCCCGGCAGACGAGCGGCTCGGCGGCGGCGCGGTCCGAGCGGTGCTCGCCTCCGTGATGGTCGACGCGCTTGGTGAACGTCGTGTTCGTGTAGCGCTTGGCGGATTGCATGTTCGCCCTCCCTCGAGGAGCCGGCCGAGTCCGACACCACCTGTCACGTCTGCAACGAACCTGCCGCCAACCCGGTCAGGCCGGCAGGGGTTCGAGCGGCGGGCTGGAGGCATCGGGTCGGAATAATCCCACGGATCGCGGAGTTTTCGACCGTCGGCAGTGTCGTACCCATTGCCGTCATCGGCTGATGGGCACGCGCGAAGGCCCGCAGGACCCGGGTGTTCCCTACCCGCGGCGCTCGTACCACCCCGTTAGCACGGCCGTGTCGAGTACCAGGCCATCGAGCGCGGCGTCGACCTGGCTGCGGCTGAACCCGGCCGGCAGACCGACCGGCCGGGACAGCGCGTGCAGATGGAAACGGTAGCGATGCCGGCCGTGGCCTTTCGGCGGGCACGGTCCACCGTAGCCGCGCCGGCCGAAGTCGTTCGTGCCCGCCGTGCCTCTCGAGTGCCCTTCGGCGAACGACCGGTCGGCCATGGCGATGTCGGCGAGCAGCCAGTGCGTGAACGTGCCCGACGGCGCGTCCGGATCGTCGACGACCAGGGCAAACGCCCCGGTGCCGGCCGGCGGGTCGGTCCAGGTGAGCGGCGGCGAGACGTTCACGCCGTCGCAGGTGTGGCGTGACGGAATCTGCTCGTCCTGACGGAAGGCCGAACTGCTGACAACCAGGGCCATGACCACCTGAGAAACGATGCAGCGCGCGTACCAACGCGCGTGCGTCTCAGGTCGGAGCCCGAAGATCCCCCACTGCGACGGATTCCGTCCGGGCGGTGATTCTTCCGCGGCCGAACCGCCCCCGGGCACGCCAGGAGGGTGTCACGGTCACGGCATCCTGGTTGCATCAGGAACCTGTGACCAGCCACACGGAGGCATCACATGCAGGCAGCACCGAGAATCGCGTTTCACGGCGTGCGGGCATCGGACGCTCTGACCTCGGACATCCTGGCGCGGCTCGAGAAGTTAGAGAAGTACGCGCCACGGCTCACCGGCGCGCGGGTGACCGTGGAGCTGCGGGGCCGGCACCACCAGGCTGGAAACCGGTATCGCGTGACGATCAACCTCGACATGCCGGGCGAGACGCTGGTCGTGCGGCCTCACGCCAGCCTTCGTCCCTCGGCGCGGGCGGCGGCCCGGGAGGCGTGGCGCAAGCAGGATGACGTGGACCCGGGTCAGCGTTATGCAAAAGTCGCCGTGCGGGAAGCCTTCGAAGCCGCACGGCGTCAACTCCAGGACTACGTGCGTCAGCAACGCGGCGCGGTCAAGACACACGCGCCGAAGGCTCCGGCTCGCCCACGTCGGCGAACCTCGCAGGAAGGACGCGCCGTCTGAGCGACGGCCGTCAGGGGTCGAAACACGAGCGGGCGGTTGGCTGACACGGCCGCCGGCCCGCGCACAGGGAGAACGGTCATGACTGTTGGCGAAATCTGCACGAGAGCCGTCGTCACCGCCCAGCCGGACGAGACCGTGGTCGTCGCGGCCCGGCGCATGCGCGATCGTCACGTTGGTACTCTCGTCGTCATCGCCGACGGTGAACGGCGTCCGGTCGGCGTCATCACCGATCGGGATCTCGTCGTGAGCGCCGTGGCGCAGAGCCCCGACAAACTCGAGTCGCTCCAGGTCGGCGACGTGATGAGCCGCGATCTCGTGACGGCGCTGACCACCGAGTCGGTCGATGACGCGCTGGCCAGGATGCGGTCGCACGGCATCCGGCGACTGCCGGTGGTGGCGCGCGACGGGCAACTCGAAGGCCTCGTCGCGTTCGACGACATCATCGAGCACCTGTCCGAGGACCTCACCGAGCTGGCCGGCCTCGTGGCGAGCGAGCAGAAGCACGAGCGCGACGCGCGACGTTGACGGTCCGAGAGTCCGGGCCGAACGCCTGGCCCCCCGGATGATGTCGAGCAGGTCGGCGACCTTCTCGGACGTCTTGGCAGTTACGTCGGGGGTGCCGTGTCGACGGCCAGCCGTTTCGGCTGCCAATTCGGGCACGACTCGCAGACGTCGGCTGCCTCGAAGGGCCGCGGCTCGGACTCGCGCAGGCACGTCCATGGGTGCTCTTCGGCATTGAGCCAGGCCGGGTACGGAAGATACAGCGTCAAACGTGCCCACCGGCACGTGCTGGCGTGGCGGCCTTCGTCCATGGCATCGGCTCCCTTCACGGCACCCGCTGAGACCGACGGGGCCGGTCTCGCCTGCTTATCCTACAGCCGACCGGAGCGCAGCACGCCCACGGCCAGTCCGATGCCGAGCATCCCGGCCACGGCGAGGCCGACGAGCCCGAGCACCGAGTAGCCGTAGGCCGTCGGTCCGAAGCCGGCCTGAATGACGAGCGACGAGCCGACCACGAGCGAGCCGATGACGATGGCGAAGCTGAGGCGGTTGCTCGATCGGTCCATCTCCGTCACGAAGTGCTCGAGGTTGCGGTGCACGAACTGCACCTCGAAGCGGTTGTCGCGCAGCTTGCGCATGACGGCACTGACTTCGACCGGGATTTCCCGCGCGGTGTCTATCGCCTCGCGCGTGGCGTCGGCCACCCGGGCGGCCAGCACGCGCGGGCTGTGACGCTCGATCCAGAGCCGCTCGGCGATCGGCGCAGCGTGCTCGACGATCTGGAACGACGGATCGAGCTGGCGTCCCACGCCCTCGATGGTGACGATGGCCTTGACGAGCAGCAGCAGGTTCGACGGGAAGCGCAGGCTGTGACGGGCGAGGGCGTCGACGGCATCGCCGAGGACATCGGACATCGACAACTCGCCGATGGGCACGTCGCCGTAGGTATCGATGAGCTCGGACAGGTCGCGCTCGAGTGCCACGAGGTCGACCTCGCGCCGTGGCTCGGTGAGCCTGACGGCGAGCGCCGTCAGCCGGTTGAGGTCGCGCTCTGACACGGCGCGAATGACTCGCGCCAGGTCTTCGCGCGTCCGTTCGTCGAGCCGGCCGACAATCCCGAAGTCCAGCAGGCCGATCGCGCCATCCGGCATCACCATCACGTTGCCCGGATGCGGGTCCGCATGGAAGAACCCGTGAACCAGGATCTGGGCCAGCATGGCATCGGCGCCGCGCCTGGCGAGGCCGCTGCGCTCCGCGCCGTCGAGGCCCGCCGACTCGAGCGCAGAGATCTTGACCCCGTCGAGAAAGTCCATCGTCAAGACTGCCGGCGTGGTGCGGTCCCAGTACACGGCCGGGATTCTGACGGTCGGATCGCCCTCGAAGTTGCGCGCGGCGTGCTCGAGGTTGCGGCCCTCGCGCACGAAGTTCTGTTCGGCGCGCAGCGTCCGGGCGAACTCGTCGACGAGCGCAGGCGGGTCGATGATGTCGGCGCCCGGCAGGTGCCGCTCGACGAGAAACGCGAGCTGGCGGAGGATGGCCACGTCGCCGGCCATCACTCTGGCGATTCCGGGACGACGCACCTTGACGACTACCAGCTCGCCCGTGGCGAGCACGGCGCGATGCACCTGGGCTATCGAGGCTGCGGCGAGCGGCGCGGGATCGAATTGCAGGAACAACTCGGCGATTGGCCGGCCGAACTCCGCCTCGATCACCCGCTCGGCCTCACCGGGTTCGAGCGGCGGAACGTGATCCTGGAGCGTGGCGAACTCGGCCACGAGGTCGGCCGGCAGCACGTCGGCCCGGATACTGAGGGCCTGGCCGAACTTGACGAAGGTCGGACCAAGCTCCTCGAAAGCCAATCGCAGGCGCCGAGCCCGCGAAGCCGCCGCAACCGCCCGGCCGTATCGTCCCCGCCACCGCGCCCCGAAACCGAGGTAGCGCCCGAGCCGAAGCGTCGAGACGACGTCGGCCAGGCCGTGGCGCACGAGCACTCGCGCGACCTGACGGTAGCGCCTGAAGACGGATGGCGACGCCTCGCCGGGCAGCTCGTGCCGGAGACCGGGAGCGCCATCCGCATGCCGTGAACCCATCACAGGCTGCTCGCGCACTGGCGATCCAACGAGATGCACCGCGCGTACCAACGCGGGTGTCCGCCCGCGCTCCGGACCTCGGTGGCGCAAGGGCTCAGCCGGTCGGGCCGAACGGGTGCTTCTTGGCCCGCCCGCGCATTTCTTCGCAGGATGCATGGGGCGCAGGGCCGCCGAACTCGACTCTGGGCGGTCGGGAGGCTGGCAAGCGTCATGCACGGTACGTCGATGGCGCGTCTGAGGTCGGCGGCTGATGAGTTTGCTCCTCACATCACCCCGGTTGCCGCATCCGGTCGAGGCCCCGCTGTCACGGTGGGCGCGCGACCGGATGGAGGCGTTGTGCGCCAGGGCGGGCGTCCAGTTGGACGGTCCCAACCCCTGGGACCCCCAGATCCATCGAGAGCGGGCGCTTTCGCGCATCCTGGTGTACGGCACGCTCGGCGCCGGCGAGTCGTACGTCGACGGTGACTGGGACTCGGACGCGCTGGATGAGATGACGGCGCGGCTCCTCGCGGCGGGTGCCGATCGGATGTTGACGCACCGGCCGTGGGAAGCCGCGCAGGTCGTCGCGGCGAAGCTGTTCAATCACCAGTCGGTGCGCCGGGCACAGGCGAGCGTCGCCGCCCACTACGACCTCGGGAACGACATGTACGCCGCCATGCTCGGCCCGACCATGACCTACAGTTGCGCGTACTGGCGCGACGCCTCGACGCTCGATGCGGCGCAGGACGCCAAACACGAACTGATCGCCAGGAAGATCGGCCTCGAACCGGGCCACCACGTGCTCGACATCGGCTGCGGCTGGGGCGCGTTCGCCCGGTTCGCGGCCGAGCGATACGGGGCGCGCGTCACCGGCGTGACGCTGTCGGCGGCACAGGCCGACGTGGCACGCGCGCGCTCGGCCGACCTGCCCGTCGAGATTCGCCTCCAGGACTACCGCGAGGTGACGGGCGCGTTCGATCGCATCGTGTCAGTCGGCATGTTCGAGCACGTCGGGCCACGCAACTACCGCACCTACTTCGACACCACCGCGCGGCTGCTCAAACCTGACGGGCTGCACCTCGTCCACACGATCGGCGGGCTCACCTCGATCGACGCACCGGATCCGTGGATCGACCGCTACATCTTCCCCAACGCGGTCCTGCCGTCGGCGGTCGAGCTCACCCGCGCCTTCGAGGGTCTGTTCGTCCTCGAGGACTGGCAGAACTTCGGCGCCGACTACGACCGGACCCTGATGGCGTGGCACCGGCGGCTCGCGCGCGCCTGGCCGGCCCTCGACGACCGATACGACACGCGCTTCCGGCGCCTGTGGCGGTACTACCTGCTCTCGTGCGCCGGCTCGTTCCGGGCACGGCACAACCAGCTCTGGCAGCTCGTCCTGTCGCCGACTGGCGTGCCGGGCGGGTACCGGAGACCGGATCTGTGACGCTGAGGAGGCCATCGCCTTCGGGAGGTTGATATGCGCATTCTGGGATGGTTGGTCATCATCGCCCTGGCGCTCGTGGCCGGGTTCGCGGCAATGAACTGGACGGCCTTCATGGCGCCCACCACGTTGTCGCTCGTCGCGTTCGACGTATACGCGCCGCTCGGCGGCATCATGCTGGCGGCTCTCCTTGTGCTGACGCTTCTCGCGCTCGCGTTTGCCGCCTCGTGGCGGACATCGATGCTGCTCGAATCCCGGCGCCTGACGCGCGAACTCCAGACCCAGCGCGAACTGGCTGACCGTGCCGAGGCGTCGCGTGTCGCCGAGCTCGGCGAGCGTCTCGAGGCCGCGATTGGTGACCTGAAGGCGGCGAGCGAGGCCGTTCCCAAGTCGGTGCACGACCGGCTCGACGCGCTCGACGGGTCGCTGCGCCAGGCCATGGGCGCCGCCGTGAGCAACCTCTCTACCGCCATCGGCACCCTCAACGACAAGCTCGACAAGGCCATGCTCGAGCCGGCCGCGAGGTCGTGAGCTCGAACCGAACAGGAAAAGGTCGTCGACCATGCATGACGAACAACCGGAACCCCAGTCGCACTCGCTCCGATTGCCCGTGTCCGACGGGTGGCTGCACGCCGACATGGTTCTGCCGGCGGATCCGACGGGACTCGTGGTCTTCGCCCATGGTAGCGGCAGCAGCCGTCACAGCCCGCGGAACCGCTACGTCGCCCGGACGCTCCAGGCGCGCGGACTCGCGACGGTCCTGGCCGACCTGCTGACCGAAGACGAGGAGGCGGTGGATCGGCAGCTGGGTCACCTGCGGTTCGACATCGCCCGGCTCGGACGCCGCACCATCGCGATCGTCGACTGGTTCGACCGCCAGCAGGACTTCGCGGACCTGCCGCTTGGGCTCTTCGGCGCGAGCACCGGGGCGGCGGCAGCGCTGGTGGCTGCGGCCGAACGGCCCGAGACGGTGTCGGCGGTGGTCTCGCGCGGCGGCCGGCCCGATCTGGCCGGCCCCGCGCTCGCCCGGGTGGTCGCGCCGACGCTGCTCCTCGTCGGAAGCCGTGACGAGCCGGTGATCGAGATGAACCGGGAAGCCCAGCGCCAGATGACGGCCGTGGCCCAGCTCGAAGTCGTGCCCGGCGCCACGCACCTGTTCGAGGAACCCGGCACGCTCGAACTGGTGGCCGCCCGCGCCGGCGAGTGGTTCGAGCGCTACCTCGTGCCGCACCACTCGGCGCACCGCACGGCGGCGCGTGGCACGCACCCGTCCCTGTGGCATCGGCACCTGACGTGAGCCGTGCCGCCAGATGGGAACACTTCCCGCACGGCGCGGACATCGGCGTGCGCGGCATCGGTCCGACCCGTGACACGGCATTCGAACAGGCCGCCCTCGCGCTCACGGCCGTCGTCTCTGACCCTGCGAGCGTGCGGGCCAGCACCGCAACACGGCTTCGCTGCGACGCGCCAGACCTGGCGCTGCTCTTCGTCGACTGGCTCAACGCGCTCGTGTACGAGATGGCCACGGCGCGATGTCTCTTCGGCCGATTCGACGTGACCATCCGGGACGAGCCCGCCGGTTTCGCGCTCGACGCCGTCGCGCACGGAGAGCCGCTGAATCGAGCCCGGCACGAACCGGCGGTGGAGGTCAAAGGCGCGACCCACACCGAGCTTCGTGTCGCACAACTGGCCGACCGTCACTGGGTCGCCCAGTGCGTCGTCGACGTGTGACCGGCAGCTGAGGGAACCAGGCCATGCATCGCTCCCGGCTCGTCAGCATCTCTGATACCGAGTGGCATATCGAGCCGCATGGCGCGATGCGCGTCCCCGGCATCATCTACGGCAGCGAACCGCTCGTCGCCGCCATGGACGACAAGGTGTTCGAGCAGGTGCAGAACGTGGCTACCCTGCCCGGCATCGTCCAGGCCTCGTACGCCATGCCCGACGCGCATTGGGGGTACGGCTTCCCGATTGGGGGCGTGGCCGCCTTCGACCCGGACGACGCCGGCGTGGTCTCGGCGGGCGGTGTGGGCTTCGACATCTCGTGCGGCGTGCGAACGCTCACCACCGGAATCACGGCCGACGAGCTCTCGCCTCGCAAGACGGTCCTGGCCGACGACCTCGCGCGGACCGTGCCCGCCGGTGTCGGCAGCGTCGGCACGCTGAGCCTCGATGCCGACGACATGGACGCGATGCTCCGCGGCGGAGCCCGTTGGGCGGTCGAGCGCGGGTACGGCGAACCGGCCGACCTCGGACGCATCGAGGAACGCGGCCGCGCCGAAGGGGCCGACCCGGGCGAGGTGTCGGACCGTGCGAAACGTCGGCAACGCGACGAGGTGGGCACGCTCGGGTCCGGCAATCACTACCTCGAGGTACAGCGCGTCACCGACATCTTCGACCGCAGCGTGGCCGCCGCGTTCGAGCTCGAGGTCAACCAGATTGTGGTCAGCATCCACTGCGGGTCGCGGGGGCTCGGCCATCAGATTGGCACGGAGTTCCTCAAGCGCATGGCGATCGAGGCGCCACGGCACGGGGTCACGCTGCCCGATCGCGAACTGGCCTGCGCGCCGATTCACTCGCCGCTCGGCCAGGCCTATCTGGGCGCCATGCGAGCGGCCATCAACTGCGCGCTGGCAAACCGGCAGGTCATCACCCACCTGGTGCGCGGCGTCTTCAGCCATCGCGTACCGGAAGCCACGCTTCGGCTGCTCTACGACGTCTCGCACAACACGTGCAAGGTGGAGCGTCACGCGGTGGACGGACACGTGCGGCAGCTCTACGTCCACCGCAAGGGCGCGACACGCGCGTTCGGGCCGGGCCACCCGGACCTGCCGCCGGAGCTCGTGGCCGCCGGTCAGCCCGTGCTCATCGGCGGCACGATGGGCACCGCGTCCTACGTGCTCGTGGGAACGGCCGAGGGCCTCACCCGATCGTTCGGTTCATCCTGCCATGGAGCCGGACGAGCGATGAGCCGGCATCAGGCGGTCCGGCGGTGGCGCGGCCGGCAAGTCATCGACGAGCTGGCGCGCCGGGGCATCATCGTGCGCTCGCCGTCGTCGCGCGGCGTCGCCGAGGAAGCGCCCGGCGCCTACAAGGACGTCACGGCCGTCGTCGAGGCCGCCGACCGAGCGGGGCTGTCACGCATGGTGGCCAGGCTCGAACCGCTCATCACCGTCAAGGGATGACACGATCTGCTCCTGCCGCCGCAGGCAGTCCTCTTCGCGCCCGCGGACGACGCGCTGGCCGCGAAGCGGACCGCTTCGGGCCGTCACCACCGTCCACTGGCCGTCGGCCGCATGGTCGTCGCGATAGATCACGACCCACTCGCGGGTTCGGCCAAGGCGGTGAGCCGTCGCCGTGTTCGAGAAGAGCGCGGTGTAATGATGATTGCCGCGGCTCGTGTGGAGCACCGGCAGCCAGCGGCGCCGCTCCGGGTTGAATCGTCTGGGCGCGATCGTCGGCAGACGGCCGGCTTTGGCGGCCTCGCGGTACTCGCGGTCCACATCGAGCAGTTCGTCCACAGTGGGCGTGCGGACCTCGGGGGCTCCCGACGGCCGAATGCGGCTCAGCCGGCGCGAGACGACGGCACGCACGCCATCGATGCGCTTCGGACCGAACCCGGGCAGTGCGGCAAGCCGGCCGTCGTAGGCGGCCGCCTCGAGGTCCTCGAGCGTTTCGAGGCCGAGCTCGTCGTGCAACCGCTCGGCGAGCGTGCGGCCGATGCCAGGAACCGAGCGGAGCCGCCTGACCGGGTCGGCGTCACCGCGGAGCCGCTCGAGCATCGGCAGGTAGCCAAGGCGCACCATGTCGCGAATGGCGCGCGCCAGGCTCTCGCCGATGCCGGGCAGGCGCTCGAGTCCTTCCACGCCGTCCTGGGCCAGGATCTCGCTGACCGGCTGCTCGAGCCGGCGCAACGTCTCGGCAGCCTGCACGTACGCGCGCACGCGAAACGGGTTGGCGTTCTGTTCCCGCAGGATGGCGGCCACTTCGTCGAGGCGCGCCGCCACGTCCCGATTCACGCTTCCGCTACTGCTCGTCAGCATGGCAGCCATCCTCACTCGCCCCCGAGCCGGATGGTCACGGTGCGTTCGCGCCCATCGGTCGGAAACGCCACGATCCCGAACGGCACGACCGTGCCGTCCACGCGAAGCTCGACCACGCCGCGCTCCACGCCATCCGGGTTCTCGATGGTGACCGCAAGCGATCCGGCCGGCCGCCGCAGCGTGGCACGAACCTGCCGCCAGTGCCGCGGCAGGCATGGTTCGAGAAGGAGACCGCCGTCGGCGGGACGCAATCCCAGGATCCGTTCGATTCCGAATCGCCACATCCATCCAGCCGACCCTGTGTACCAGGTCCAGCCGCCCCGTCCGGTGTGCGGGGTCACTCCAGCGATGTCAGCGGCGATCACATACGGCTCCACGCGGTACTGTTCGGCCGCCTCACGATCCCGGGCGTGCGTGATGGGATTGAGCAGATCGAAGATCTCTCCAGCCCGATCGCCACGGCCAAGCTCGGCGAACGCCCAACCGGTCCAGACCGCAGCGTGCGTGTACTGCCCGCCGTTTTCCCGAATACCGGGCGGATAGGCCTTGATGTAGCCGGGGTCGCGGGGACCGTTGGCAAACGGCGGGTCGAGCAGCCGGACGAGGCGATGCTCGCGGTCGACCAGGCGGCGCGCCGAAGACTCGAGCGCCAGGGCGGCATGCTCGGGCGAGCCGGCGCCCGACAGCACGGCCCACGACTGCGCGATTGCGTCGAGCTGACATTCCTCATTGGCCGCCGATCCCCACGGGCGGCCCCGGTCGTCGAAGGCGCGTCGGTACCATTCCCCGTCCCACGCGGCCTCGTCGACGGCCCGCGTGAGCTCGCGCGCCCGGCGGGTCCAGCGGTCGGCCAGATCGTCGGCATCGCGCCGGCGGCACAAGCCCGCGAACCGGTTCATGACGGTGATGGCAAACCAGGCCAGCCACACGCTTTCGCCGCGCCCGAGCCTGCCGACCCGATTCATGCCGTCGTTCCAGTCGCCGGCTCCCATGAGCGGCAGGCCGTTCGGCCCACGCGTGACGCCTCGCTCGAGCGCGCGCTCGCAGTGCTCGAAGAGGGTGCCGATCTGATCGCCGGCGCCAAAGACCGCGTACCGTTCCGCTTCGTCGCTGCCGAGCGGCCGGGCCGCCAGAAACGGCACCGGCTCGTCGAGCACCGAGTCGTCGCCCGTCGTCTCGACATAATGGGCCACGCCGTAGGGCAGCCACAACAGATCGTCGGAGCATCGCGTCCGCACGCCGTGGCCAAGAGGCGGATGCCACCAGTGGAGGACGTCGCCCTCTTCGAACTGCCGGGCTGCGCATCGAAGGAGATGCGCGCGGCAGCGGTCGGGCTCGACGGCCACGAGCGCGAGCGCGTCCTGGAGCTGATCGCGGAATCCAATCGCGCCGCTCGACTGGTAGAAGCCGGTGCGGGCCAGCAGCCGCGAGACGATCGTCTGGTACAGCAGCCACCGGTTGAGCATCACGTTCGTCGCCCGGTCCGGCGTTTCCACCTCGATCGCGCCGAGGCGCTCGTCCCAGAACGTCGTCAGCCTGTTCCAGGCCTCGTCGACGGCGCCGGCCGCCTGGTAGCGAATCGACAGGTCAATGGCCTCCTGCCGCGTCGCGCCCTCGCCGAGGAGGAAGGCCACGGTCTCGTCCCCGTTCGGGTCGAGGTCCAGGTGCACCTGCAGCACGGCGGCCGCGTCATGGCCGGACTCGACGAGGCCCGACAGACCCCAGCGGCCGAGCGCCGCAGGCCGTTCGAGCGTGCCTTCGCGCCCGATGAACTCGCTGCGGTCCGCCGTCATGCCATGCGGCTCGTGCGTGGAAGCGAGGAAGGCGACGCGATCGGCGAACTCGGGCGTCCAGGGATTGCGCGCCAGCATGGCGCGCGCGTGCGCGTCGTACTCGGTGGCAATGAAGGCCCGCCCCTGCGGGCGGGAACTGCCGAGGGCCCACTCGACGAAGTAGGTCACCGTCACGCGCCTCGGACGGTCGAGCTGGTTGCGCACGCGCAGCCGGATGATCTTCACCGGGTCGTCGGGCGGCACGAACACGCGGAGCTCCTGCAGCAGACCGTGGCTTCGCGTGTGCCAGGACGAGCAGCCGGCCCCGTGACGCACCTCGTGGTCCACAGGAGCGCCGCACGGCCGAGGTGTCGGCGTCCAGACCTCTGCGGTTTCCTCGTCGCGCAGGTAGCACACCTCGCTCGGCGGGTCAGAGACGGGGTCGTTCGTCCATGGTGTCAGCCGATGCTCGCCGCTGTTGAGGCCCCAGGTGTAGCCGCCACCCGATTCGGTCACGAGCGTGCCAAAGCCGTCATTTGCCAGCACGTTCGACCACGGTGCCGGCGTCACCGCACCAGGTGCGAGACGAATGACGTACTCGCGGCCGTCCTCGGTGAATCCGCCGAAACCGTTGAAGAAGGCGAGTGGCTCGTGCGGCTCCCCCGGTGCCTCCGCCTCGGGACGCTCGGGATCGTATGCCGCGACGAACATCGGGGACACGGGCCGGTCGGCGTGGGCGAGGTCGAGTTGCTGCTCGAGCGGCGGTCCGCCCGCCTGGAGGATGACATGGGCCGCCACGTCGATCAGATGACGGCCAGCTTCGCCGATGTGGTCTCCATGGAGGAGGTGCAGGCCGCCCCGCTCGCCAAGCTGTCTCCGCAGCCCCAACTCAGCGAGGAGGTCGCGCAACCGGCCGCCCACTTCTTCCTCATACCCGGATGCGCCCTCGTGGAGAACCACGAGGTCGGCCACGAGTCCCCGTCGTGCCCACAGCGCATGCCCGGCGGCGAGCGTCCTGAGCACGTCGATCTCGTCGGCGCGCTGGAGTTTCACGAGCAGAATCGGCAGGTCACCGGACAATCCCATGCCCCACAGGTGCGGCTGTCCCAGTTGGTTCGTCGCCACGGCCTGCCGGTCACAGCCCATCGCTCGATGCCGGTAGGCGAGCAGGGATCCGATGGTCTGGAGCGATTTGAGCTGCGCCGGGTCGATGCGCAGGCGGTCCACCTCACGGGCGGCCTCTGCCTGCGCGTCAGCCATCGCCCAGTCGAGCGCGCTCAGCGTCTGGTAGCGCTCGGCCAGCTCGACGACCGACTCGCGTGAACCGGCCGCTGCGGTCGCGAACCCCAGCCGGGCAGTCGCGTTCGCCGCAAGATCGACCGTCGCACGAAGCGCCATGATCGGATCCAGCGTGTACCCCTCCGATATCGGTTCCGACCGCACGGCGAGGTCGTTCGCGCGATAGGTATGCAGCCGGCCCAGGAATGCGGCTCGGTCGGTTTCGAACCCGCCGAGCTCGGCTGACGGGTCGTCGCTAACGAACCAGTGCAGCAACTCCGGAGGCCGCTCGGCGACCGAGCGCGGCCGGCGCGAACAGCGAATCCCGCGCACATCCGGCAGGTACTCCGTCTCGACGAACAGACGGCTGAAGACCGGATGACGCTCGTGGTCGGCCGCGTGCGCCAGCACGACTTCGGCGCAGGTCGTGACGGTGAGTCGGCGGCGCCGACTCGCATCGTTCACGAGGGTCAGGCGCCGGATCTCGACGTCGTCGCCCGGAGCCACCGCGATCTCGAGACGCACGCCCAGGTCCGCATCGCGACGGTGCATTTCCACGACGTGGGGCGCGAAGACGACATCGACGGCCTCGGGGGGCGCTCCGGCAGGCTGACGCGTCACCGACCACACGGCGCCGGTGTCCTCGTCGCGAATGTAGATCCAGAAGCCGACGTCGTCCGTCGTCGGGTCGGCCGACCATCGCGTGAGATGAAAGTCGCGCCAGAGCAGGGTGCCCGCGCCCGAGTCGCTGATCCAGGACGATAACCGTCCGTTGCCAATCAGCTGCATCTCGGGGAACCGGCCGCATCGCACCGGGGACCACGGCGCGACAGGGGCGGTGTGCGGGCGCGGAGCCGCGAGCGGCCGCTCGGTTCGCTCGGCGACAATCACCGCTTCGGTGGGGAGCTCGGTGGGCACACGCTCGTGAAGCAGGAGCGAGACGGCGCGCATGAGCGGGTTGGCCAATGTCCGCCGAACGAGCGCGTCACCGGAGAGCGTGTTGTCGATGGCGGCCAGGATCATGCCCTGGTGATGCGCCATGTAAGGACGCGCACGGCGCGAATCGGCGGCCCGCGGACATGCGCTCCGGCGTGAAGTCGACCGCCTCGATAGAATCCGTACCGCCGACGAGCCCAGCGCCTCGATGCGTTGCGGACGTTTTCGTGCGCCGCACCGGAACGACGGCGAGTGCGAGCGACCGATGCGTAGGGCGCGATGACGAGGTCTTCGCCCAGAGTCCACGGCGGAAGCCGAGCACCGGGAACACCGAAGGCACGATACTGGTAGTTGTGCTCGGCATCGCGCTCGGCGAACGCCGACTCGGAGATGCCCCACGGCACTCCACGTTCTTCGGCCGTAGCGCCGCTGCACCACGACGGCCGTGCGCTCGCTCTCGGCAAGCAGCGTTCCCATCGCCGCGCGCAACGAGCAGAGTGGGCATCAGGTACTCGAACATCGACCCGTTCCACGAGAGCAGCAGAAACGCGGTGGCCGCCTGCGCGGATGGGCCGTCCGAGGTGGCACCAGTGTTCGACGGGAACGTCGCGCTTGGCGATCGCGAAGTAGCTCGCGAGTCTCGCCTCGGTCGCGAGCAGGTCGTAGTGGTGCGGGTCGAGTCGCGTCGGAGCTCAGGTTGTAGCCGATGTGAAACAGCCAGGCCTCGCTGTCGTAGAGCAGCGTGAAGTCCATCCCGAGGGCGAGCGCTTCGATGCCGCGGCGATCGCGCTCGATGCGCTCGCGCAGCGCGACTGCGCGTTTACGCCGAGCTCGATCGCGCGCTCGACGTTGCCGAGCCATTCGGCATTGCATCGGTGTTCGGAGAGGTTTCGCGTCGCGCGGCCACCAGCGCGCGCGCGGCATCGCCACGAACGCGCGCCGTTGCGAGCGAGAGCGACGGCGAGAGCAGCTCCGGCACAGCCGCATCTTCAACTCGTCCAGATCGGCGGGCGCCGACTCCAGCACTTCGAGCCACGGGCAGAAGTTCGCTTTGCGCGTGCCGCATGTCCGGCGAGGTGGTGGTGCGAAGCGTTCGACCCAGGTGTGTGTGTCGCGCAGGTCTCGTGCATTGCTGCGAGCGTGGCTTGGTCACGAGCAGGCACGATCGCAGCTTCGAGCGCTGGCCACAACGACGTCGAGAGCGTGCGCATCGCCCGCGACCACTCGGCCGGGTGGTGCAGCCTGTCGGCTATCTGGGCCACGAATCTTGGATTGAGCCGGCGAGGCCTTCGCTCTCGCCGCCTCGCGAACGGCGCGGCGCTCGAGGAGACGAGCGTGTCGAGCAGCCCATCCCATGCTGCGGCGGAAATGGCCGGGCCGCGTCGGCGAGTCTCGATGCAGGCGTTCTGACGGCGTAAGCAGCGCTGACCGCGAGGTTGCCGCTGTCGACGGTCGAGACGTAGCGAGGCTCGAGCGGCTCGAGCGTGCGCGTGTCGTACCAGTTCAGGAGATGACCGCGGTAGCGCTCCAGTCGCTCGATCGTAGTCGAAGCTGTTGGCCAGACGCGAGCTGAGTTCGTCGAGTCCGAGGTAGCCCAAGATCATGCGCGGCAAGCGTCGACAGGAGCATCATGCCCGATGTTGGTCGGCGACGTCCGATGCGCGATCTCGGGGCGGGGATCCTCCTGGTAGTTGTCGGGCGGCAGCCAGTGGTCGCTCGGGCCCGACGAAGGTCTCGAAGAACCGCCAGGTGCGCCGCGCGACGTGCCGCAGGAGGGCGCGGTCGTCCCGGTCGAGCCTGACCGTGGCGGAACGAGCGTCCGGCCGAGCGAGAGCGCGACCTCGGGCGCGAGCGCCCAGAGCGACGAGCAGCGGCAGCGCGACGGCAGCGACTCGGGCCGCCGGTGGAGATCGCCCAGACGACGCGTCAGCGAAAGCACCGGCGAGATCCACATCGCTCGCCACGCGAGCGACCGCGCCTGTCGCGCTGGCAAAGAACGCCGCGGTGTGTGCGGCCGACGTCCACTGGAGCAGACGGCGGCGCGTGACGAATAGGCGCACGAGCGTTCGGCCGATGGCATCCAGCGCGCACGACGGCGTCGTACGGCAGGAACAGCAACAGGAGGAGCCAGCGCCCAGCCTGGTCTGTCACGCGGGACCTCAGGGCCGGATCGCCCTGCGGCGACGGCCCCGTGCGAACCCCGTGACGAGGTCCGTGAAGATGTGGCCGGCCGGCGCCAGCACGCCGAGCGCCGTCCACACCGCCGGGTGTCCCGGCAGCACCAGCCAGCCGGCGACGCAGCATCACGACGAGCGCGGGCGCGCAGCAGGCTTCGGCGCAGGTTGTCGAGGATCTTCCAGCGATCGATCCACGACAGACGGTTGCGAGACGCGGCCCGCCGCGCACCGGGCACGTGCGGCCCGAGCCACGGCAGGAGCTGCCAGTCGCCGCGCACCCAGCGGTGCAGGCGTCGGGTGAACTCGAGGTAGCTGGCGCGGAAAATCCTCGTAGAGCACGACGTCGGTCGCAAGCGCAGCGCGCCCGTGCACGCCCTCGAACAGGTCGTGGCTCGCGAGCGCGTTCTCGGGCACGCGTCCGTCGAGGCTCCGGCTGAACGCGCCGCACGTCGTAGATGCCCTTGCCGACGAAGATTCCCGCGCCGAACAGGTCCTGATAGACGTCGGAGACGGCGCGGCTGTAGATGTCGATCGCCGTATCGCCCGTGAACAGCCGCGCGAACAAGGTCCGGCGTGCCGCTCTCGGGCGAGATCTCGACGCGTGGCTGGATCACGGTGTAGCCGGCACGCACGCGACCGGTCTCCGGGTCGAACTCGGCCTGGTTGAGCGGATGCGCGAGGATGCCCACGAGCCGCGGCAGCGCGCCGCGCGGCAGCACGGTGTCGGCGTCGAGCGTGACGACGAATCGGACGCCGTCCAGCCGTCCGCGGCTCGCCCTCGTGCAGCGAGAACGCGGCCGTCGACCCGCCGAGCAGCAGGCGATTGAACTGCTCGAGCTTCCCGCGTTTGCGTTCCCAGGCCATCCAGCACGCCCTCGGATGGATTGAAGCAGGCGGGGGCGATGAAAGACGTGAAACGGCTCTGCCGGGTGCTTGCGGTTCAGCCGCCGGACCTCGGCCTCGAGCGTGCGGAGCACCTCGTCCTCTCCATCGAGGCGCTCGCGCGGCGCGTCTGGAAAGTCACTGAGCAACACGAACTGGGTGCCCGGTCCCGGATTGGACACATAGTGCATTTCGAGGCGCTCGAGCTGGCGGCGCGCGTTGTCCGGGCTCGTGACGAGCGTCGGGATCACGACCGCCGTGCGACTCTCGTCCGGAATGCCCGTCTCGAAGTCGAGCTTCGGCAGGATGCGGGGCGACAGCCACGAGACGGCCAGCCAGTGGACGAACGTGATGCCCAGCGTCGACGCCGGCAGTAACGTCACGGCCATGACGACCGCCACGAGGCGCGTATCCGCGCCGGCCCAGACGGCATAGAGCGCCGGCACGACGAGCGCGGCCGTCGTCGCGGCGGCGAGCGCCGCCGCATAGACAGGTCCCGCCGCGCGCAGGATCCGCCGGCGCAGGCCGATGCCTAGGCCGATGCGGCATCCGAGTGAGTGCTCGAACGTGTCGAGCCCTTCGCCAATGAGCCAGTACCCGACATGGCCTCGCCTCGGCGACTCCGGTCCGGACTCCCGGGCCACCTGCAGCAGGCGGTCGGCCACGTCGAGCTCCGAACGGCCGCTGCGTCGCGCGAGGTCTTCGACTGTCCTTCGATAGCGGTCGCGGGTCTCGAAGTCCATCCGCAGGTACACGCCGGCCGGATCCTCGCCAAGGACCGCTTCCAGCCGGCTCGTACAGGCAGAAGAAGTCCTTCCACGGTATGGACGCAATCGTACGGAGATTCGAAATCGCTCGGCCGATCCGTTCCGTGTGGTCGAGGCCGGCCGCGCGCGGGGCGTCGCAGGGGCACGGCGGCTCGAGGGCCGGGCGAAGCTCGACGAGAGCTTCCACAAGAACTTCGAGGCACCCGAGCCGGAGGAAGGTCGGCAGCGCCCAGAGCTCCCCGATCGTCAGGGTCGCGCGTGTCTGATAGGCCTCGACGAATCGCGTGACGGTGGGCAGCGAGAGTTGCAGGCGCGACGACTCGAGCAGGGCGTGGGCCACGGCGTGGATGCGTGCCGGGCGCATCCCGCCGCCCGAGAGCACCGGCAGCCGCGCGTAAAAACCGGGCGGCATGTCACGGGCAATCTGTCGGATGGCGCGGACGACGAGGTACTCGTTGTCGAGCAACCACTCGGCCGCCTTGGCGTCGGCTCCCTCGGCAGACTCGGCGTGGGTCAGCGCGCTTCGCGCCCGGGCGATCCAGGAGGTCAGCCGTTCGATGTGAGCGAGCGACGCCAGGCGTGCAGGGGCCTGGTCAGACAGCGTGTGACGTGCGGCGAGTTCGCGTGCGTCGACATCCAGCGAACTCGTTCGCACTCCGATTGACACGTCTCACCCTCACGCGGCTTGGACCGGTCGCCGGGTATCCGATCCCGGAGACGAGTCCGGGTCGGGCCGCCGCTGGCTCTGCCGGAGGACGAGCATGGGCACGCTCACATGCGTCAGGAGATGCTCCGCAACGCTGCCGCACGACGTGGAGGGGGGGCGACTGTGCCCGTGGGCGGAACACACGACGAGATCGATCGCTTCTTCGGTGACGAGGTCCACGAGCCGAGTGCGGGCATCGCCGGGCCGGAGCACGAGCACCCGCGCCGCGATCCCGTCAGCCCGCAGGCGCGCGCGGATGCGGTCGAGGTAGGTGCGCGCGACCTCTTCGTTGCGCTCAGTCACGCGACGTTCGAGTTCGCTGTCGTGCTCACCCGGCGGACCGATGCGCACCACGCCCGCCTGCGGCACGACGTGCACGAGGAGCAACTCCGTCTCGTGAGCGCCCGCAACGCGCGCGGCAACCGTCACGGCGCGCTCGGCGAGCGACGACCCGTCGAGCGGCACCATCACGCGCCGGTACTCGGCTGCGACATCGGCAACCTCGTGCGCGTCGGGCACGAGCAGGACGGACCCGGGAACTGCTTCGAGAATCTTCCGGGCGGTCCCCGAAAGCCGCCACGAGGAGGGACCGTGCTCGCCGTAGCGTCCGAGGACGGTCAGATTCGCGGTGGTCGCCGTGGACCTCCGGCAGATCTGCTCGGCTGCTCGTCCGTGCAGCAACTCACGCGCGACCGGAACGTCGCCCGACCCACGTACGCCGGACACGAGCTGATCGAGATAGGCTTCGGCGGCCTGGCGTTGCACGTGCCAGTCGAGCGGGTCCTGCGGCGTGTGCTCCGGCGTGCTCGACTCGAGGACGTGCACGATCACCAGCGGCACGCTGAAGATGCGGGCCATGGCCGAGGCCTGGCGCAGCACGTCGACGCCGACCTGTGAACCGTCCACGCAGGCCGTCACACGGTCAAACACCGGGGCCTGGTGCCGGGATGTGTCCTCGTGTCGCGGCTGGAGCTTCGACGTGCCGTGAGCCGATGCTGGTGGCGCCATGCCCGCACCTCACTCGTAGGTTCCGCAAAGACCATTCCAAACCCGGGTGGTGCCGGGTCTTCCGGAGCGCCCGGGCCGTCCGGCGCGGTCGCGCAGTATTCAGCGCGCCCGCGCTGAAATCCCCCGCGGGAAGTGCCGTCGCGGTCCAGTCACGGACACCCCCGCGCGGTACGTCTCTTGCTCATTTGACTGACATGTCGACGCGGCTCATCGTTCTCGGTCTGTTTGTAGTGGCCGCGATCTCAGCGGCCGTCCCGGCCGCCGCCCAAACGACGACACCAGCCCAATACGAATGGACCCGACGGCTGACCGCCAACGGGTTCGTTGGCGCGGCCTCCATCCCGCCCGACGCCGGGTTCGTTGGCGGCGCAGGCGTCGGCTGGGGCATCGCCAGACGCTGGGTCCTCGAAGGCAGCGGCGCCTGGTTCAACCTGCCCCCCGGCGCGAATGCCTACGGCGCGAACCTCACAGCCCTCTTCGGCCTCACCGACCGGCGGCCTGCACTGCCCTTCCTCCGATTCGGCGTGGGCATGTACGCGGCCTCGTACGACACGAGCCGCATTGACCCGCCCGAGTTCTACGCTCGGCGCTTCACCGACGCGGCCGGCCCGACCGGCGAAGCGAAGAGCTTCCGGGACCCGTCGATCGTGCTGGGCGGCGGCGCCCACCTCCTGGTCGCGCGCAATTGGGGTCTCCGACCGGAAGTGGAAATCACAATCGCGTTCGACGGTGGACACACCTACACCGTCGTGTCAGGCGTGATCCGGGTCGCGTACCACTTCGAGCGCCGCCAGATCACGCCCGCACGTGCGCGCCGCTGACCTCAGCCCGTGACCAGCCCGGATGGCGTCGCCGCCGTGCCAGGTCGCGCGGCCACGCGCGGCTGGCAGATGGCCGCAAGCGTCGCCACCAGCTCGTGGTCGACCGCGCTCTTCTTGGCCCGCGCGGTCAGCCGGGCCAGGTCGTTCAACGACACGATTCCGACGGGCCGACCCGCGTTGTCGATCACCGGCAGCCGGCGGATCTGACCGTCGCGCATGAGCCGTTCGACCGTCTCGACGGGCTCTTCCGGGTGAACCACGAGCACGTGTTTCGCCATCGCGCCCTTGACCGGAAGCTGGTCGAGGCGCTGGCCCTGGGTGAGGGCGGCCATCGTGATGTCCCGATCGGTGATCACGCCGTCGAGCCGTCCCTCGTGGCCGACCACGGGGATGATTCCGCAGTCGTACTCCCACATGAGGCGCGCGGCTACGTCGAGGTGATCGCCTATCTGGCAGGTCACGACGGGATGGGTCATGAGTTCCTTGACATGCATGGGGACGCCTCCCGTTGCGAGACCAAATGCCGTCTCGGTGTCAGAATTGAAATGCACCGCCTGTACCAATGGCGCGCGCGGCCCCGCCGGACGGGATCGGCTCCAGTCATGCCCGCACAGCTGCTGATTCCCATCCGGCGGTGATTCTTCCCCAGTCGTGACGAGGCTCAGCGCCGGACCATCGATGGACGGCACCGGCACATCGGTTGCATGGTCGAACGGAGGGCACGGATGGACGCACGGCGTCTCGAGCGGAGTTCACGGTCGGGATACCGAATTCGGGCAGCGGCAGCGGCCGGCGTGGCGATGACCGTCACGCTCGGCATGCGTCCGCCGGCGGCGGCCCCATGTCCGGACCCGTTCGAGTTCCTGGGCCCATCCATCACCATCACCGAGAAGGAGCAGCGGACGCTCGCGGCCGGGAAGGCGTTTGTCCGCATCCTGCCGGCCGAAGGCCGCGAGATCGCGGTCCTCGGCGCCACAGCGGTCGACTTCGACGGGAACAGGCTCGCCGCCTGGATGCAGCGGATCGAGGAGCTCAAGAAGAGCGAGCACGTCCCGGCTGTCGGCCGCTTCTCCGAGCCACCCACCCTGGCGGACCTCTCGGGCCACGTGCTCGAAGACCGCGACGTCGAGTCGCTGCGGAAGTGCCGGCTCGGCCGATGCGACATGAAGCTGACCGCCGACGAGATCGCCCTGGTCGAGCGCGAGCTCGACGCGGCGGGCACGAACTGGAAGACGGCGGCGCAGGACGTCTTCCGCCGCCTGGTCCTCCGCCGGGTGCTGGCCTATCGCGCGTACGGCCATGCCGGCATCGGCGGCTACGCCGACGGCCATTCCGATGAGCCGCTCGCGGACGTCGCGACGACACTGCTCACTCGTTCCCCATATCTGCTCGACCGCACGCCCGCGCTCGTCGAACATCTCAAGCGGTACCCCAACCTGCCGCTACCGGGCTCCGACTCGTTCCTGTACTGGTCGAAGGAGGAGTTCGGCGGACGTCCCGTCACGAGCGTGACGCACGTGACCATCCTGCGGCCGGAGGGTCAGGGCATGCCCGACACCCTGGTCGCAGGCCGCCAAGTCTTCGCCACGCACTATCAGAACGGTTCACTCAGTCTGACCCTGCTGCTCCGGGGATGTCCGGGGCCGCCACACTACCTGACCTACATCAGCCGCAGCGAAGTGGACGTCATCAGAGGGCTGCTCGGCTGGCTAGCGCGCCGCGTTATCCAGGGACGGGTCGAAGACGGCGCCGTCTCGATCCTCGAAGGCCTCCGCGAACGATTGTCGAAACCGCCGGGCGGAAGCGGGCCGGGTTCTCACTAGGCCGCACGGAAGAGGCGGCCCTCGAAAGGAGGACGCCATGACACCGACGCGATTCAGCGACCGACAGGATGCGGGCCGAGTGCTGGCGGACGCATTGACCCCGTACGCCGACCGCAACGACGTGCTCGTGCTGGCGCTGCCCCGCGGAGGCGTGCCGGTCGCCGCCGAGGTGGCGCGCCGGCTTGGCGCTCCGCTCGACGTCTTCCTGGTCCGCAAGCTCGGCGTGCCCGGCCACGAAGAGCTCGCCTTCGGCGCGATCGCCGAGGGCGGCACCGAAGTGCTGCACGACGACATCATCCGGAGTCTGGGCCTCTCGCGGGCGGCCATCTCGCAGGTGGCGGCGCGGGAACGCCTGCAGATCGACCGCCACGACCAGCTCTACCGTGGCGGCCGACGTGCGCCGGCCGTCGAACACCGGGTCGTCATTCTCGTTGACGACGGCCTGGCGACCGGCGCGACGATGGAAGCCGCTGTCGTCGCCCTGCGCGAGCGCAAGCCGGCCGAGCTCATCGTGGCCGTGCCGGTCGGCGCCCGCGATGCCTGCACGCGGCTCGCGCGACTCGCCGACACGGTCGTCTGCCCCAGACAGCCCGAGCCGTTCCAGGCGGTCGGCCTGTGGTACGACGACTTCGGCCAGACCAGCGACGAGGAGGTGAACCTCCTGCTCACGCGAGCCGGTCGCACGCCGGCCTCGACCAATCCCGGCACCGGGCGCGTGACCCCGGTCGACCTCATCCGTCGCCGGGCCCGTCCGTTCGAGGACAACGTGGCGCGCGACGACGAGTTCATCGGCATGCTGGCCAAGGGCCGCGTGGTGCTGCTCGGCGAGGCCACGCACGGCACCCACGAGTTCTACCGGCAGCGGGCGCTCATCACACGCCGGCTCATCGAAGAACACGGCTTTGCGGCCGTCGCCGTCGAGGCAGACTGGCCGGATGCCTACCGGGTCAACCGGTACGTCCGTGGTTCGGGAAGCGACCAGGACGCCACTGACGCGCTGGCCGACTTCCGGCGTTTTCCGGCCTGGATGTGGCGCAACGCCGACGTGCTCGATTTCGTCGGGTGGCTGCGGTCGTTCAACGAGTATCGGCCCGAGGCGCGGCGAGCCGGTTTCTACGGGCTGGACTTGTACAGCCTGCACGCCTCGATGCGCGCGGTCATCGCCTACCTGGACAAGGCCGACCCGGCCGCCGCGGCCCGCGCGCGCAGCCGCTACGCCTGCTTCGACCGGTACGGCCCCGAACCCGTCAATTACGCCCACGCGGCCGGGCTCGATCTGTCCGAGTCGTGCGCCAGCGAAGTGGTCGCCCAGCTCGTGGAGCTGCGGCGCGCGGCAGCCGAGTACGCCTCACGCAACGGCCGCATCGCGCCGGACGAGTACTTCGCCGCCGAGCAGAACGCGCGCATCGTCACCAACGCCGAGGAGTACTACCGGACGATGCTCTCCGGACGGGTCGAGTCGTGGAATCTGCGCGACCGGCACATGGCGGCCACGCTCGACGACCTCCGGTCGTTCCTCGGCAAGACACATCCGGACCCGCGTGTCGTGGTGTGGGCGCACAATTCGCACCTCGGCGATGCGCGGGCGACCGAAATGGGTCAGATTGGCGAGCTCAACGTCGGGCAACTGGCCCGCAGCCGGTTCGGGGCCGACGCGGTGCTCGTGGGCTTCACGACGTTCACAGGAACGGTGACGGCGGCCACGGCCTGGGACGGCCCCGCCCACCGGCGTCACCTGCGGCCGGGGCGCCCCGGCAGCTACGAACATCTCTTCCACGAGGTGGGCGTGCCCCGGTTCATCCTGCCACTCAGGACGGATCTGGAACTGGCGTCGGTGCTGGCCGTGCCGCGCCTCGAGCGGGCGGTCGGCGTGATCTACGCGCCCGAGACCGAGCGTCGCAGCCACTACTTCCACGCCACGCTGTCCGAGCAGTTCGACGCCGTGCTCCATCTGGACGAGACACGCGCCGTCGAGCCGCTCGAGCGAACGGCCGGCTGGGAGGCCGGCGAGCTCGCCGAGACCTACCCCTCGGGACTGTGATCGGCGGGAGGACTGCCGGAGGGCGCCGCGGGACGGAAGTCCGGCCGGCGCCCCTCGAGCAGGTGCGCGATCCACCGGAGGTCGGTCGAGTTCTCGAGACCGATCTTGAGGACCATCGTGATGGGTACCGAGAGCAGCGCGCCGGCCGCGCCCCAGATCCATCCCCACACGACCACCGATACCAGGACGGCGAGCGGCGCGAGCCGCAGGCGACGGCCCAGCAGGTACGGTTCGAGGAACGAGCCGAACACCTGATTGATGCCGATGTACGCGCCCAGGACGAGAACCGCGGTGGTCGGGCCGAACTGCAGGAAGCCCAGCACGGTCGGAGGGACGGCCGCGATCACCGACCCGATGTTCGGGACGTAGTTGAGCAGGAACGTGAGCAGGCCCCAGAGGAGTGCGAAATCGACGCCGAGAATCTCGAGCCACGACCAGGCGACGATGCCGGTCATCAGGCTGACGATGGTCTTGACGCCGAGATAGACCTGCACCTCGCTGATGATGCGGGCCACGGTTCCCGCGCCGGCCTTGGGACGGCTGCCGGGCGGTCCGGCCAGCGCGGCGCCGTAGGCGAGCATGAACGCCGTTACGAGCGCGACGAGAAAGCCCAACGAGAGGAACGTGACGAGACCGGAGACGCTGCCGACCGCAAAGCCGAAGACGCTGGCGGGATCGATGACATCGCGGAAGATCGCCGTTTCGATGCCGTGACCGCGAAGCCACGCGAGCACGCTGTCGTAGCTGTTGAGGAATTGCCGCTGGTAGGTGGGCGCGGCGGCGACAAACTCCCGGATGGCCGCGGCCATGAGGGCGCCGGGACCGGAAAACGCCGCGACGATCCCGAGCACCGTCAGCGTGACGGCCAGCGCCGTGGGCACGTAGTGCGCGCGCAACCACTGGACGAGCGGAAAACAGACGACCGCGATGAACAGCGCGATGACGAGCGGAATCAGCAGGGGCGCCGCGGTCTTCAGACCGGCCGCGACCACGACGAGGCTCGCCGCACCGACGAGTACGCGCATGCCCTCATCTTAGCCGCTGGACCTTCAGCCGGCAGCCTTGTTCGTCTCGAAGATGATGCGCCAGCGGCCGGTCACGTCCCGCGCCCACACGCGCACCCACGTGCCGTGCTCGGCGCCGGCCGGAGTCCGCGCGTCATAGCCGCCCACCGCCACGGCAAGATCGTCGGACGCAGCCCGTTCGACCCGGACCAGATGAAACGTGACGCCGGACCAGACGCCTGCCGCCCAGGCCCCTGCCGCGTCGCGACCGACGATCGGCATCCGGCCTTGACGGTGGATGCGCACCGACTCGGACCAGCGCTCGTGCCACGGGTCGCCGCCTGAGGCGACGGCCGCCTCGGCCGATGCCGGCGTCTCGGCAGCCGAGCCGCCAGTGCCGCCGGTCGATGCGGGCGAGGCCCTGAACTCGGCGGCGTCGCGCCAGATCTCCGGCAATTCGATGCCTTCATCCAGCCAGACGCGCCAGGTGCCATCCGGCTGCCGTTTCCAGACGCTGAAGTAGGCGCCCTGCCCCAGGACGTCCCTGGTGCCCTGATTCATCACGACATACGGCCCGGTGAGCCAGCCGAGCGAGCCGTCACCCGACACCTGCCCGGCGTGCGGATTCCACAGCAACTGCGCGCCGAGAGGCAGCGGCGCGAGTGGACGGCCGCCGAGCGCGGTCACCGCGCTCACGAGTCGCGTCTGTCGGCCGGTCTGGCCGGCTTCGATCTGCACGGCATCACCGGCGAAGAACGTGAGGAAGCCGTCCCGTACGCCGAGCTCGGCCGTCGCGGCGGCGAACGCGCGCTCGCTGGCCACCATCCGCTGGAGTGGTTGGGGATCGGCCTGCGCGGCGACGAATCCGCCGGCGCCCACGAGCAGCATGACGAGAGGAGCTACGGGCACGCGTGTCATGATTCCCTTCCTCCTGGGTCCTTGAGCGGCAGCCGCAGCGTCGCGCGGCAACCGGACCGATCGGTGCGATTCTCGAGACTGATGGTCCCGCCATGCGCTTCGGCGATCTGCCGGCTCAAGGCGAGCCCGATGCCTGAGCCCTGGGGTTTGGTGGTGAAGAACGGCACGAACAGATTGGACGTGTCGGGCAGTCCCTTCCCCTCGTCTTCGATGACCAGCTCGAGCCATCCGTAGCGCACCTTCCAGCCGATCGTCACCGCGCCCGAGGTCTCGAGCGCGGCATCGACGGCGTTGCGAAGCACGTTGATCAGCAACTGCTCGAGTTGATCCGAATCGGCCATCAATTCCACGTCAGGAGAGTCGGCGATGCCGACACGCAGGCGCTTTTCGAGCTCGACGATTCGATGGACCAGTTCGCGCACATCGGTGGCGTGCGGCTTGGGCTTGGGCAAGCGGGCCAGCTGCGCGTACGCGCGCAGGAACCGCCCGAGCGCGCCCGAACGCTCTTCGATGAGCGAGAGGCCCTGGCTGACCTCTTCGTGACGCTCGAATTCGGCGGCACGGTCGACCATGCGGCGAAGCGAATGGGCGATCGACTTGATGGGCGTGAGCGAGTTGTTGATCTCGTGCGACAGGACCCGCACGATACGCTGCCAGGCGGCCTGCTCTTCCTCGCGCAGAGCCTGGCTCAGGTCGGCGAGCACGATGAGCTGATGCGGGCGGCCGTCACGGTAGAACATCGCCCGCCGCATCTCGTACCGGCCGCGGCGCCCCGCGAACACGCGGTCGACCAGCCGGCGCGTGTCGCCCGCAAGGAACTCGTCGAATCCGAGCGCCGACGCGGGCTGCCCGACAATCTCCTCACCGGGCCTGCCGACCAGCTCCTCGCCCGCCTTGTTGACGAGCAGCAGCTTATTGGTGGGATCGAAAGCGAAGACCGCGACGAGAATCTCCTCCATCACGTGCGTGAGGAGCACCGTGGATTCGACGGCTTCGGTACGCTGACGCTGCAGCGTGGAGCCGAGGTCGTTGACCTCGCGCATGACGCCTGCCATCGAACTGCCGCTTCTCGCGCTCAGCCCGCGTATCGAGTAGTCGCCCTCGCGCAGCGCGCCGAGCAGGTTGGCGACGAGGTTGAGCGAGCGCACGGCCGTCTGCCGCGCAGCCGACACCGCCATGAGCCAGGCGGCGACGACGACGATGCCGAGCGTCCAGCGCACTTCGGGCTGGAACGGCTGGGTCCAGATGAAGTAGGCGGCAACGGCGACGGCCGGCAGGGCGCCCGCGATCGACAGCCACGTGATCGCGCCCTCGAGATTTCGCGCGCGGGGCGCGCCACGGCGGGTCGGCAGTGGTTCAGTCACAGTCCGTACTGCTGGATGCGGCGGTAGAGCGCGCTGCGGCTCATGCCGAGCTGCTCGGCAGCCTTCCGCACGTCGCCACCGTGACGGGTGAGCACCTTCTGAATGAAGAGCCGTTCGGCCTGCTCGAGCGTCATCTCCTCGGCCGCCGGCGCCGGCCCGGCCGACGCGTCGAGTCCCAGGTCCTTCGCGGTGATGGCCTCACCAGAGGCCATCAGAACGGCGCGTTCGATGGCATGCCCGAGCTCGCGCACGTTGCCGGGCCAGAGGTGCGCGTCGAGCGCCTGCGTCGCCGACCGATCGAAGCCGGTGAACGTCCGGCGGTACTTGCCCGCGTATCGAGCCAGGTAGTGGTCGGCGAGCGGCGCGATGTCCTCACGCCGCTCACGCAGCGGCGGCAGATGGATGACGACCGTGTTGAGCCGGTACAGCAAATCCTCGCGGAAACGGCCGGCGCCAATTTCGCCGGAGAGGTCCGCGTTGGTGGCCGAGAGCACGCGCACGTTGACGAACGTCACCCGCGACGAGCCAACCTTCTGCACTTCGCCCGTCTGCAGCACCCGCAGCAGTTTGGGCTGCAGCTTGACCGGCATGTTCGCGATTTCGTCGAGGAACAGCGTGCCCTCGTCGGCCAGCTCGAAGCAGCCGATCCGATCGGTGCGCGCATCGGTGAACGCGCCCTTGACGTGTCCGAAGAGCTCGGATTCGGCCACGCCTTCCGACAGCCCGCCGGCGTTCATCGTCACCAGGGGCTTGGCGGCGCGGGCCGACAGGCGGTGCAACAGGCTGGCGACGACTTCCTTGCCGGTGCCGTGCTCCCCGGTGATCAGCACGGCCGCATCGGACGCTGCCACACGCTCGATCGTCTCGCGGACGGCGCGCATCGCCGGCGCCTCGGCGATGAAGATCGGCAGGTCGCGCCGCTGCAGCCGCGAGTTCTGCTCCTGCAGGCGGCGGCTGCGGCGCAGCGCGCGCCGGAGCTCGAGTTGCGTCTGCACGGCCGCAATCAGTTTCTCGTCGTCCCAGGGCTTCTCGATGTAGTCGCGGGCGCCGCGTCGCATGGCCTCCACGGCGCCGGCCACGCTGCTCCATCCGGTCATCACGAGCACGGGCAGCGTCGGGTCGATGGCCGCAATCCGGTCGAGCAGCTCGAAGCCCTCCTGGCCGGACGTCGTGTCGCGCGTGTAGTTGAGATCGATGATGGCCACGTCGAAATCCGACTGCTCCAGCGTCGCGACGAGCTCGGCCGGCGAGGCCGCCGTCGCCACGTCGTACCCCTCCCCACCCAGCAGCAGACGAATGGCGTCCAGGATGTTGACCTGGTCGTCGGCAACGACGACGCGACCGGAGGAGGACGGGTTCACGCGGATGGGCTCCACTCTTCAAAGGGCGCAGGGTTCCGATTCCAGGTTCCGGAATCCCACAATCCCGGAAGTGGGAATTATGGCCGTTTCAGGGCCGATCCCGCACAGGCTTCCAGGGATGAAGGAAAAGACATGCCAAGTCGCGCTGAGGCCGTCGGCAGGCGCGGCCGCGTCGGGTCAGGGAGGCGGGCCTGCCGCACCCGAACCGGCGGCCGCCGGCTGGCACAGCCCTTGCGAGGATGATCGCGTCGCCGTGTCCAGCATGCCTACCGCCCGTATTCTCGTGGCCGACGATCAGACGGACATCCTGCAGGCCCTGCGCCTGCTGCTGTCGGACGCCGGGTTCGAGACGGACCTCGTCAGCTCGATCGACGGCGTCCTCGAGAAGGTGCACGCGCGACCGTACAGCCTGCTGCTCATGGATCTCAACTACACGCGCGACACGACGTCGGGCCGCGAGGGCCTCGAGTTGATCGAGCGCGTGCGCCTGCACGATGCCACGCTGCCGATTGTCGTGATGACCGGCTGGGGCAGCATCGAGACGGCCGTCGAGGCGATGCGGCGCGGGGCGCGCAGCTTCGTGCAGAAGCCGTGGGACGACACGACCTTGCTCGAGATCGTCCAGCGGGAGGTGGACGAAGGCATCGCCGGCCGCAGGCGTGACGCCTCGCTGGCTCGCGAGCAGGAAGAAGCCCGGCTGATTCAGAGTGCGCTCCTGCCGTCGAAGATGCCGGTGGTGTCTGGCGCCGACGTCGCCGCCCGCTGGATGCCCGCCTCGGGGATCGGTGGCGACTGCTACGATCTGATCTCGTTCAGCGACACGCGGCTCGGGCTCTCGATTGCCGACGTCGTCGGCAAGGGCCTGCCGGCGGCGCTCCTGATGTCGAGCCTGCAGGCGTCGGTGCGCGCCTTCGCCACGAACACGGTCGTCCCCCACGACGTCGCCAGGCGCGTCAACCGCCTGCTCTGCCAGAACATCGCCGCGGGCAAGTTCGTGACCTTCTGTTACGCGGTGGTCGACACGGCAGAGCGCTCGGTGGCCTTCGCCAACGCCGGACACAACCCGCCCATCCTCATGCGCCGGTCCGGCCAGGTGGAACGACTCGAGCCGACCGGCCTCGTGCTCGGCGTCGTGCCCGACTGGTCGTACGAGACCGGCCGCCACCGGCTCGAATCGGGCGACCGTCTCGTTTGCTTCACGGACGGGATCACGGAAGCCAATTCGTCGGCCGGCGAAGAGTTCGGCGAGGCGCGGCTGCTCGACCTGCTCGCCTCGCATCGGGCCGCGCCGGCAACCGAGCTGACCGCAGCGGTCTCCGAAGCCGCCGCCGGCTGGGCCGGAGGCGCCACGCAGGACGACGCCACGCTGATCGTGCTCGCGGTCGAGTAGCGTCGGCACCCAGCGGCTATAATCGACCGGACGACACACGGCCCACACAGGAAAGGAATCCGTCAGATGCGCAAGCTCACGGTGATCACCGCTCTTGTTGTCGTGTCGACCGGCTGGCTGCTGGCCGTCGCGCCAACGTCTTTGCAGCAGACGCAACAGCTGCGGCGGCCCGACGTCATTTTCGTTCCGACGCAGGACCTGACCGTCCAGGGCATGCTCGACCTGGCCGAGGTCGGCCCGGACGACGTGGTCTATGACCTGGGGTGCGGCGACGGCAAGATTGTGATTGCCGCCGCGAAGCGGGGCGCGCGTGCCATCGGTGTCGACATCGACCCGCAACGCGTGAAGGAAGCTACGGCGAACGTCCGCGAGGCCGGCCTCGAGGACAAGGTCACGATCATCCACGGCGACATCTTCGACCCGGAGCTGAAGATCAGTGACGCGACCGTGGTCACCCTCTACCTGCTGCAGTCGCTCAACGAGAAACTGAAGCCTCGCCTGCAGAAAGAACTGCGCCCGGGCACCCGCATCGTGTCGAACACGTTCACGATGGGCGACGACTGGCCGCACGAGAAGATGGTCCAGCCGGGCTATCAGCCGGTGTATCTCTGGACGATCAAATAGAGACCGGGTGCGGGGGTGCGGCAGTGCGAGTGGGTGCACTCGCCAGTCCCGCACCTACCGCACCCCCGCACCCCGTCCCCGTGCTAGTCTGACCCTCCGTGGCTTCCCCTCGTCCCGCCGCTCGCTCGGGTTTGAGCGCGTGGTTTCTCGCGGATCTTGCCGAGACCGGGCCGCAGGCCGCGCCGCACACCGCGCCGTGGTGGCAGGTCGTGTGCCTGACCGGCGTCGACTACTTCTCCACCCTCGGCTATCAGCCCAGCATCGCGTTCCTCGCCGCCGGCGCGCTCTCGCCCATCGCCACGCTGGTGCTCGTCCTGGTCACGCTGTTCGGCGCCCTGCCCGTCTACAAACGCATCGCGGCGCTCAGCCCGTACGGCCAGGGCAGCCTGTCGGTACTCGAGGAGTGGCTCCCGCGCTGGCGCGGCAAGGCCGTCGTGCTGTGCATGCTGGGGTTTGCGGCGACGAGTTTCATCATCACGATCACGTTGTCTGCGGCAGACGCCACCGCTCACGTCATCGAGAACCCGTTCGTTCCCGAGTGGCTGCACCATCACGTGGGCCTCACGCTGCTGCTGCTCGCCGCGCTCGGGGCCGTCTTCCTGCGGGGGTTCCGCGAGGCCATCTGGCTGGCCGTCGGCCTGGTCGTGCTCTACATCGGCGTCAACGCCGTGGTGATCGGGTACGAACTGGTGGCCCTCGCCAGGCATCCGACGGCCGTCAGCGACTGGCAGGCCAGCCTGCTGGCCACCCAGAGCAATCCGGTGATGATGGTGCTCATGGCCGCGTGGCTCTTCCCCAAGCTGGCGCTCGGCCTGTCCGGGTTCGAGACCGGCGTGGCGGTGATGCCGCTCGTGCGCGGAGACGGTGTGACGGTACAGGAGGTGCTGCTCTCGCGCATCAAGAATACGAGGCGCCTGCTGGCCACGGCCGCCTTCACCATGAGCGTGCTGCTCATCGGCAGCTCGCTCGTGACGACGATGATGATTCCGGCGGCGGAGTTGGCCGCCGGCGGCCTGGCCGACGGCCGCGCGCTCGCCTACCTCGCCCATCGCGACCTTGGCGACACGTTCGGCACGCTCTACGACCTGGCCACGATAGGCACGCTGTGGTTCGCCGGCGCGTCGGCGATGGCCGGACTGCTCAATCTGGTGCCCCAGTACCTGCCGCGCTACGGCATGGCCCCCGACTGGGCGCGCGCCACCCGGCCGCTCGTCCTGATCATCACGGGCATCGGGTTCCTCGTCACGTACCTGTTCGGTGCCGACGTCAACGCGCAGGGCGGCGCGTACGCCACCGGGGTGTTGATGCTGATGACGTCGGCAGCCGTCGCCGTGGTGCTGGCGCAGCCGCAGAGCCGACGGCAGTTCATCCCGATCGCGATCATCTTCATCTACACGACGGCGGCCAACATCGTCGAGCGGCCGGAAGGCCTGAAGATCGCGATGTGGTTCATCGTGGCCATCATCGGCTCGTCGCTCGTCTCACGCGTGATGCGTTCGACCGAGATCCGGCTCCGGGGCGTGTCGTACGACGACATGGCGCTGCGGTTCGTTCGAGACGCGGCCAGGGGCCAGTCCGTGAGGATCATCGCGAACCGCCCCGACACCGGTCGCTACGAGGAGTACGAGCAGAAGCTCGAGGACGCGACGCGCACGCACCTGTTACCGGCCGGCGAACAGGTGCTGTTCCTCGAGATTCGGCCGGGCGACGCGTCGGCCTTTTCCGACGTGCTGCACGTCACCGGCGTCGACGTGGGCGGATTCCAGGTGCTGCGCTGCTCGAGTCCGGCCATCCCGAACGCCATCGCGGGTCTGCTGCTCGACCTGCGGGATCGGACCGGCTGCATCCCGCATGCCTACTTCGGCTGGACGGAAGGCAATCCGCTGGCGTACCTGCTGAAGTTTCTGGCACTCGGCGAAGGCGATACGGCCCCGGTCTGTCGCGAAGTGCTCCGTCTGGCCGAACCCGACCCTGAACAGCGGCCCAGAATTCACGTGGGTTAGCCGAGCGCCATGAGCAGCCGGTCGAGCAGCTCAGCCTGGGCGACGTTGATCGCGCGACGGGCTTCCTCGAGCTCGAAGAAGGCCACCCGATCGACTTCCGGCACCTCGATCTGCCGTCCGGAGCGCGGCGGCCACTCGAGGTTGGTCGTGGCGCTCGTGAGGCGCTCGGGATCGCAATCGCCCTCGAAGGCCCACGCGTGGACGATCTTGCCGCCCCGCTGGGTAATCCGGCCGAGCGGAATGTAGGGTGCCTCCGGCGCAAATCCCGTTTCTTCCGTGAACTCGCGTCGAGCCGTCTCGAGCGGCTCTTCACCCGGGTGAATCCCGCCCTTCGGGAGCGACCACGCCCCCTCGTGACGGCCCGTCCAGTACGGGCCGCCGGGATGGGCCAGCAGCACTTCGAGCACGCCGCGCGTGCGCCGGAAGAGGAGCAGTCCGGCACTTTCCTTCTGTGTAAAGACCACGGCCATCTCTACGACAACGGGCTCCGGGCCGTTGCCTTTCGGCCGGTGGCGAGCTTCGTCGCGACCTCGCGCCGGACGAGCGCGGGCAGTCGCGCATGGTGCGTCGCGACAAACGCGCGGACCGCAGCCGGATCGTGAGGCACGAGCGAGCGAAGCGCCCAGGAGAGCGCTTTCGCGATCATGGGATCGCTGTCGCCGACGAGACGGGAGCAGATTCGCAGCGTGCGCCGGGTGTCGCCGGTGCCACCCCTGGCGGCGACGTTGAGGGCGACGGTCGAGGCGAGTGCGGTGCGCCGCCACCAGCGGTTGCGTGATCGCGCCCACCGGTCGACGTCGTCATCGGGAATCCGGCCGGTTCGCCACGCCGGGCCGGCCAGATGCGTGGCAAACCCGTCGACCGACGCCCAGTTGTCGTTGCCTCGGCCGAGCGCCCGCACGATGGCCGGCGTGAGGAGCGCCATCGCGTCCATCCGGCGCGCGACGAGCTCGTAACCGACCTGCCGGCCCTCGCTCGTACGGCCAGCGACGAGCGCGCGCGCGACGGCAATCACGACGCGCGGGTCGTCGGACGCCAGCTCGCGCGCGAAGCGGCGCCCGACACCGCGCATGGCCGGAACCGGCACGCCGAGCGTCGTCAGGCGGCTCGGCGCGTAGCCGCCAGCCATGAAAGCCCGGCGCTCAGCCAGACCCAGAGGACGCAGTGCCCTCTCAATCTCGCGAGCAACCGCTCGGGGTCTCGACTGCTTCATTCAGATCCCAGATCCCAGATTCCAGCTCCCAGATTCCAGATCACTAACCTGCCATCCCCGACGGACGCAGGCTGCCGCGGCGCAGTGCGCGCAGCTTCATGATGTAGAAGATCGCCGGCGTGATGACAAGTACGTGAATCGTCGACGTGACCATGCCCCCGAGAATCGGCGCGGCAATCGGCTTCATGACGTCCGTGCCCACGCCGCTGCTCCACATGATCGGTGCCAGCCCGGCCATGACGACACTCACCGTCATGAGCTTCGGGCGCAGGCGCAGCACCGCGCCGGCCACGGTGGCTTCGAGAAGGCCCCTGGCCGTCAGGGTGATCGACTCCTGCAGCCGGTGGTCCAGCGCCTCATGCAGGTAGACCACCATCACCACGCCGGTTTGCACAGCCACTCCGTACAGCGCGATATAGCCGACCCAGACGGCCACCGAGAAGTTGTAGCCGAGCCACCACTGCAGGAACACGCCTCCCGTCATGGCATACGGCACCGACAGCATGACGATCGCGGCCTCGGACGCCGAACGGAACGTCAGGAACAGCAGCACGAAGATGGCGAAGAAGACCGCTGGCAGGACCACCTCGAGGCGCTCGAGGGCGCGCACCTGGTACTGGTACTGCCCGGCCCACTCGAGCGTGTAGCCGGGCGGCAGCCGCACACCGTCGCTGACGGCCCGGTGGGCCCGGTCCACGTAGCCGCCCAGATCGCGGCTCTCCGTATCGACGTACACGTACCCGGCAAGCAAGCCGTCTTCGTCGCGAATCATCGCGGGTCCCGTCGTGAGCGCAATCGAGGCCAGCTGGCCCAGGGGCACCTGGGCACCCGCCGGGGTCCGCACACGAATCTGCGCCAGATCCGGCAGGTCTTCCCGGAAGTCGCGCTGGTACCGAACGCTGACCGGATACCGCTCCCGCCCTTCGACCGTGGTGGTCACCGTCGCTCCACCGAGCGCCGCCTGAATCACCGACTGCACCTCGTCGACCGTCAGTCCCTCGCGGGCGATGGCGGCGCGGTCGATCTGAATGTCGGTGAAGTAGCCCTGGGCCACCCGCTCGGCGTACACGCTGCGCGTCCCCGGCACGTCGGAGAGCACCCGCTCGAGCTCGCGTCCGATCTGCTGGATCACGTTGAGGTCCGAACCGAGCACCTTCAGGCCCACCGGCGTCTTGATCCCGGTCGACAGCATGTCCAGACGGTTTCGAATGGGCTGCGTCCAGACGTTGGGAAAACCCGGGAACTGCAACACGGCGTCCATCTCGGCCTGCAGGCTCTCGAAGGTGAGGCCGGCCCGCCACTGGTCCCGCGGCTTGAGCAGCACGGTGGTGTTGACCATGCCCATAGGCGAGTTGTCGGTCGCGGTCGTCGCGCGCCCGACCTTCCCGTAGACCCGCTCGACCTCAGGGAACTGGCGCAGCAGGCGGTCTTGCACCTGCATGAGGCGTGTCGCCTCTGTGATCGACAGGCCCGGTGGCGAAGTTGGCATGTAGAGGATGGCCCCTTCGTACAGCGGCGGCATGAACTCGCTGCCGAGCCGCTGTCCGGTGGCCGGCGACGGCGTCCACAGGAACAGGAGCGCCAGTGGAATCACGGCGACGTTCACGAGAAGCGCCGTCCACTTCCAGTGGAGGACGAACCTGATGATGGGTTCGTAGATCGCGGCCGAGAGGCGCGCTGCCGGATTTCTGGATTCCGACATCAACCGGCGCCCCCGGATGAACATCGTCATCAGCACCGGCACGAGCGTGATCGAAAGCAGCGAGGCAGCGACCATGGCGAACGTCTTGGTGAACGCGAGGGGCCGGAACATCCGGCCCTCCTGTGCCTCGAGCAGGAACACGGGCGAAAACGAGATGACGATGATGGCGAGCGAGAAGAAGATGGCGCGCCCGACCTGCCGCGCGGCGGCGGCCACCACCGTGGGCTGCGCGCCGTACGGCACGACCTGCCCGTCCGGCCCGGGTTCCGAGACCCGTCGAAACGCGTTCTCGACCATGACGATGGCGGCGTCGACGAGCACGCCGATCGCCAGGGCGAGGCCGCCGAGCGACATGATGTTCGACGTGATGCCGAGGTGGTACATGGGGATGAACGACATGACGACGGCCAGGGGCAGCGTCAGGATCGGAATCAGCGCCGACCGCAGGTGCACGAGAAACAGCAGAATGACCACCGACACGACGATGGCCTCTTCGATGAGCGTGCGCTCGAGCGTCGCCACCGATTCGCCCACCAGCGTGGAGCGGTCGTACGTCGTGACGATCTCGACCCCGGCCGGGAGCGACACCGCCACCTGGTCGATCTTCGCCTTCACGCGGTCGATCACGGTGAGCGCGTTCTCGCCGAACCGCATGATGACGATCCCGCCGACGACTTCACCCTCGCCGTCGAGATCGGCCGCGCCGCGCCGCAGGTCGGGTCCGAGCGTGACGTCGGCGACGTCGCGCACCATGATGGGCGTGCCGGTCTCGGTGGCACCGAGCGAGACGAGCTCGAGGTCCTGGATCGACTCGAGGTACCCCGCCCGCGCACCATGTACTCGCGCCCGGCAAACTCGAGCAGGCGGCCCTCCACGTCGCCGTTGCTTTCGCGAATGGCTGCCACGACCCCCTGAATGGACAGGCCGTAGCTGGCCAGCCGGTTCGGATCGAGATTCACCTGGTACTGCTTGACGAAGCCGCCGATGGTGGCCACCTCGGCCACTCCGGGCACGGCCGCCAGCGCGTAGCGCAGGTGCCAGTCCTGGTAGCTCCGCAGGTCGGCCAGGGTGTGCTCGCCGGTCCGATCGACGAGCGCGTATTCGAAGACCCAGCCGACGCCCGTCGCGTCAGGTCCGATGGTGGGATTGACGCCCCCTGGCAGCCGTCCTCGTATGCCCTGCAGGTACTCGACGACGCGGCTGCGCGCCCAGTAGATGTCCGTGCCGTCCTCGAAGATCACGTAGACGTACGAGATGCCGAAGTCGGTGAACCCGCGGACGGTTCGCACAGCCGGCGCCGAGACCAGCGCCGTGACGATCGGATAGGTGATCTGATCTTCGATGAGGTCGGGGCTGCGCCCCATCCACTCGGTGGAGATGATGACCTGCACGTCCGAGATATCGGGCACGGCGTCGAGCGGCGTGTGGAGCATCGCCCAGGCGCCCCAGGACGCCATCGCGCCGGTCAGGATCAGCACGACTACGCGGTTGCCCACGCAGGCGGTGATGATGCGTTCGATCATGGCCGCCTCCTACCGCGCGACAATCGCGCGCTCCACCCGGCCGATCGTGCGACCGTCGCGCGTCACGGTGATGGTCACGTCCCAGCGCCCCGACATGTTGACCTCGACGCGGCCGCGATAGCGGCCGCCACCATCGGCGAGCAGAGTGGCCTGTGTGCGCATGGCCGGCATGTTCATCGAGGGCATCGCCGGCATGAAGAGCACGACCGACACGGTGGCGTCGGCCACTGGCGCTCCTGTCGCGTCACTCACGGCAACTTCGAACGTGTTGTCGCCGGCCCTCGGCGGGTCCGGCTGGGTCACGAGCTCGATTCGGAGCGCGGCCGTGTCGGTCGTCGTGTCGCCAATCGGCGGCGGGGCCTCGAAGCCCGGAATCGCTGCGCGCAGCTGGCTCTCCGAGTCGATGAAGAACGCGGCACCGGTGGCCACCACGTCCCCTTCCTTCAACCCGGCGCGAATCTCGATACGGGAGTCGAGGCGGAAGCCTGTCTCGACCTGCCGCGGTTGGAAGTGGCCGTTGCCCTCGGCCAGGAACACGAACTGGTCGCGTCCCGAGTCGAGCACCGCGTCGGTGGGCACGGTCAGGCCGGTGCCGAGCGTCGACTCCAGCTCCACCCCGGCGTACATGCCGGGCCTCAGCCTCGCGCGCGGGTTTTCGAGCGCAAAGCGCGCGCGCACCGTGCGCGCCGGCTCGTCGGCGAAGGGGTAGATGTAGACCAGCCGGCCGCTGACGTG
This sequence comes from uncultured Acidobacteriota bacterium, assembly GCA_963752045.1. Lineage (GTDB taxonomy): Bacteria > Acidobacteriota > Vicinamibacteria > Vicinamibacterales > SCN-69-37 > DATKDF01. The sequence continues at coordinate 128,820 of CAVVWN010000015.1, forward strand.
CTCCCCGGGATACGCGTCGAGCGTGACCATGGCACGGTCGCCCACGCGGACGAACGCCAGGTCTCGCTCGTACAGGTCGGCTTCGACCCAGACCACTGACAGATCGGCCAGCCGGTAGAGGCTCTGTCCCGCGGCGATGTGCTGGCCCCGCATGGCCATCTTCTCGACGACGTACCCGCTGGCAGGCGACCGGAACACGATGTGCGTGCGCGGCTCGCCGGTTCGCTCGAGCTCGGCTACCTGGTCGGCCGGCAGATCCCACAGCTCGAGCCGTCGTCGCGCCGCTTCCACGAGGCGGTCGGCGTAGGCGCGCGCGTCGGCAATCTCCGACGCGCCGAGCTCGTCGCGCGAGCGACGGGCGAGCAGGTACTCGTTCTCGGTGGCCACCAGGTCCGGGCTGTACAGCGTGAAGAGCGGCTCGCCGGCCTTGACGTGCTGCCCGGTCGAGTCGACGAACAGCTCGTCAATCCAGCCGTCGAGTCTGAGATTCACGTCGGTGAGCCGCGTCTCGTCGTAGCGGACCACACCGACCGTTCGAACGGTCCGGGCGAGCGGCGAGCGTTCGGCCGCCACGGTGCGCACGCCGATGAGTTGCTGCCGGCGCGCGTCGATGGTCACCGGCACGCGCGGGTCGGCGGCCTGCGGCATTCCGGAATCCGAGCCGGCCATGTCCATCGGCGGAGCCGGCGGCGGAGTGGCAGGTGTGCCTGCCGTCTCGCCCTCGACAGGCACGAGCGGCATGCCGCAGATGGGACAGGGTCCCGGACCGTGCTCGCGCACGTGCGGATGCATCGTGCACGTCCAGAGCTCTTCGGGCGCGGCCGGAACGAGACGACCAACGACGGGCCACCTGGCGATCGCCGATCGGAACGTCCACGCGCCGGCCGACGTCAGGGCGACGGCGACGAGTCCGACGCCGGCCCACCGAATACCGCGTGATGTGAAGCGCGTCATGGCTGCTGGCCTCCCGTGATGCCGACGCCGGCGGATCCGGCCGGCGCGAGCTCGATGCCCACGGCTCGTTCGAGATCGGCAATGGCTTGCGCGCGCTCGGCGCGCGCGCGGTAATAGTCGAATTGCGCCTCGAGCCGGACGCGCTGGCTGTCAATGAGTGCGAGGAAGCTGCCCCGGTCACTCTCGTAGCCGGCGCGCGCCACTTCCACCGCCTGCTCGGCCTGCGGGAGAATGCTCGACCCGATGAGCGCCACGCGCTCGCCGGCGCTCTCGACTCTGACCCAGGCCTGGTGCACCGCCAGCCGCACGCCGTTCTCGGCGGCGCGCCGCCTGGCCTCGCTCGCCGAGACTTCGGCCTCGGCCAGGGCCCGGTCGGCGTCGAGGCGGCGACGCGCCCACGGCGCGCCGGGCCAGCTGATGCCGACGCTCGCCATCCAGGCATCCGTGCGGTCGGGCATCACCATGTACCCGCCCGACACGCGGAAGTCGGGCTTGTAGCTGGCCCGCGCCGCCGAGAGCGCCGCCTCCGCGCGGTCCACTGACAGGCTGGCCACGCGCAGCGCAGGCTCGTGGGTGAGGGCAAGCGCCTGAAGCTCGGACGTCGGGGGAAGGGCCGCCAGATCGACCGGTTCAGCAAGCGGCCCGACCGGCGTTTCGGGCGCGCGGTCGAGCAACGTGTTGAGCGTCGCCGCGGCGAGCTGCTCGTCTTGACGAAGCCGGATGAGCTGCTCGTGCAGGCGCGAGAGTTCCACGATCGCGGCCAAGGCGTCCTGCTGGCCGATCCGGCCGGTTGCGTACTTGGTGGTGGCGATGTCGGCGAACTGCCGCAGCAGCGCCATCGTGCCGGCGTTGATCTCCATCGCCTTCCGGACCAGATACAGGTCAGCCCAGGCCTGCTTGACCTCGTCAACGATCCGGCGCGCCCTGATTTCGATGGACGCGCCGGCCAGGGCCGCGTCGGCATCAGCCACCGCGGCCCTGCTGTCGCGCTTGCCCCGGCCTGGCAGCGCCTGAGCCATCGAGAACATATACATGTCCGCGTTGGCCGGATTGAGGGTGTTGATCGGCCAGCGCCAGATCTGGGCTTCGAACATGGGTGGGTCGAACCCCCGGGCCGTGTCGGGTGCCCGCTTGGCGCGCTCGTACTCACGCTCGAGCGCGATGAGCTCCGGATTGCGCGCGAGCGCTTCGTCGAGCACCTGCTGGAGTGTGAGTGGGCTCGGGACGCTCCCCGTCTGAACTGCGCCAGCCGGCCTCACACTGGTAAGCAGCGAGAGAGCGCAGACCAACGCGGCAACCACGCCACGCCGGCGATCGCGGCCCACAGCGCCAGCCGCACGTCGGCCGCGCCGCCACAAGACATGAACTGAAACGGACACCTGAACCTCCCGCTGGTGATGCCAGGCACGTATCACGCGCCGGGCGAACCCGGGCACACCCCGGGCTCACACTTCACGAGCGGGCGGTCAGATCAACAGGACGGAGAGAAGCAGGTGACGCGAGATGCCCGGCGAACCCGGCGGTCCGCTGGTCGGAGGCAGTATCGGTTCGAAGAACGGTGCAGTCCACGCTGCGGGAGCGGCCATGGCAACCGAAAGCAGGCGGGCGCCGGCCTCTGCCGTGGTCCGTTGGGCCGGGGCTCGCTCGGCGGGCACCGAGGCGAACACGCAGCAATCCGCCTGCGGGATCGACGAGCCATGGCGCGGCCCGTTGTCGACGACGTCCGGACAGGAGTCGGCCTCGCAGCAATGGTGCTCGGCCATCGCGCCGACGCTCATGTCCATGCCGACACAGGGCGGCAGGCCGGCCGCAGCCAGCGTGAGCACGAGCGAGGAGGCCAGAAGTTGTTTGAGCATCACGCTCCGGAGCACGAACTCCAGATTAGCACCAAGCTGCAGGACTCGTACCAGCGAGCGGCCGCCGCGGTGCGGCCCTCGCCACCTCCGGGCCCGACCCGCGGGTTGGCAGTGACGAGGCCGTCCGCACGAAACCGCGCCTTCCTACACACCCGCACGGCGCAGCCTCAGCGCATTGCCAATCACCGACACCGAACTGAAACTCATCGCCGCGGCGGCGATCATCGGACTCAGGAGCAGCCCGAACACCGGATACAGCACGCCGGCCGCAATGGGCACGCCCAGCGCGTTGTAGAAGAAGGCAAAGAACAGATTCTGCCGGATGTTCGCCATGGTCTGGCTGGACAGGCGCCTGGCCCGGACGATGGCTCCGAGGTCGCCTTTGACGAGCGTGACGCCGGCGCTTTCCATGGCGACGTCCGTGCCGGTGCCCATGGCGATGCCGACCTGGGCCGCGGCCAGTGCCGGCGCGTCGTTGATGCCGTCGCCGGCCATCGCGACCACCCGTCCCTCCCGCTGCAGGCGCTTGACGACATCGGCCTTCTCGTCTGGCAGGACCTCGGCCTGGACGTCGTCGATGTCCAGTTGGCGCGCGACGGCCTCTGCGGTCGTGCGGTTGTCGCCGGTCAGCATGACGAGTCGGAGGCCCTCGGCGTGCAGTTGGCGAATGGCGTCAGCCGTGGTGGCTTTGATGGGATCGGCGACGGCGATGAGGCCCGCCAGCCGGCCGTCGATGGCCACGAACATGACGGTCTGACCGTCGGCGCGCCGCCGGTCAGCCGACTCGGTGAGCGGCGATACATCGACGCCCCGCTCGGCCAAGAGCGCCTGATTTCCCAGCGCCACGGCGCGGCCGCCGATCCGTCCGGCGATGCCCTTGCCTGTTACGGATTCGAACGACTCGGCCGGCCGCAGCGACAGCCCCTTCGCTTCAGCGCCCTTGACGATGGCGGCCGCGAGCGGGTGCTCACTGCCCCGCTCGAGGCTGGCCGCAAGGGCGAGCAACTCGTCTGGATCGACGCCGTGCGCTTCGACGTCCGACAGCGTTGGACGGCCCTCGGTGAGTGTCCCGGTCTTGTCAATCACGAGCGTGTCAACCGTGCGCAGCACCTCGATGGCCTCGGCGTTACGGAAGAGCACACCCATCGTCGCGCCGCGCCCGGTGGCGACCATCACCGACATGGGGGTGGCCAGCCCGAGCGCGCACGGGCAGGCGATGATGAGCACGGCCACGGCGTTGACGATCGCGTACGCGAATCGCGGCTCCGGGCCGACGAGCGCCCAGACGACGAACGTGAGGACGGCGACGAGAATGACGGTAATCACGAAGTAGCCGGCTACGACGTCGACCAGCCGCTGGATGGGTGCACGACTGCGCTGCGCCTCGGCCACCATGGCGACGATTCGGGCGAGCAGCGTGTCGGCGCCGACTTTTCGCGCCTCCATGACGAACGTGCCCGTGCCGTTGACCGTGGCGCCGACGACCTCGTCGCCCGCCTGCTTGGCCACCGGAATGGGCTCGCCCGACACCATCGATTCATCGACGGCGCTCTCGCCCTCGAGTACCACGCCGTCAACCGGGATCTTTTCACCGGGCCGGACGCGCAGCCGGTCGCCGACGGCGACCAGGCCGAGCGGCACGTCCTGCTCACGGCCGTCGGCCGTGAGTCGCCGGGCCGACGTGGGCGCCATGCCGAGCAGCGTTCGAATGGCCGCCCCGGTGGCCGACCGCGCGCGCAGCTCGAGCACCTGGCCCACGAGAATCAGCGCGACGATGACGCCGGCTGCCTCGAAGTAGACGGCCACTTCTCCCGACGTCGAGCGGAACGAGCCCGGGAAGACGCCGGGCGCAACCGTGGCCACGACGCTGTAGATGAACGACGTGGACACGCCGAGGCCGATGAGCGTGAACATGTTGAGGCTGCGGTTGACGACCGAACGCCACGCGCGCTGGTAGAAGGGCCACGCCGCCCAGAGACAGATGGGCGCGGCAAGCGCCAACTCAATCCAGTTTCGCGTCCGCATGCCGACGGCGCTCGCAATCGGACCGCCGGCGAGCTCGTCTCCCATCGTGACGAGAAGCAACGGCACCGCCAGGATGCCAGCCACCCACAGCCGCCGCGTCATGTCGATGAGCTCGTGATTGACAGGCTCCTCGCGCGTCACCGTTCGCGGCTCGAGTGCCATGCCGCAGATGGGACAGTCGCCGGGTTCGGCCTGAACGATTTCCGGATGCATCGGGCAGGTCCACTCGACCGTGGGACCGGCCGCCGGCATCTCGGGCTCGAGCGCCATGCCGCACATCGGGCAATCGCCGGCCTTCGGCTCACGGACCTCGGGATCCATCGGGCAGACCCACACAGACGCCGTGGCTGGTGCGGCGGTGCGAGGGTGCGAGGGGGCGGCGGTGCCGGGGTGCGAGGGGGCGGCGGTGCCGGGGTGCGAGGGTGCGGGGGAGCGAAGGCCTTGGAGGCCGATGAGCTGCACGGGCTCGGCGCCCTTCGAGTCGGCGCGCGCGGCGGCTCTTTCAGCGGCTTTGGTCAGCCAGCCCTGAGGGTCTGCGGCGAACTTCGTGCGACATCCCCCACAGCAGAAGTAGTACCGGGTACCCTCGTGGTCGAACGACCCGCCCTTGGCGGTCTCCGGCTTGACGGTCATCCCGCACACCGGGTCAACGTGTGTCGCAGCGTTCGTCATCGCTCGTCTCCGGGCTGGCCCTGCCCCTCGAGTGCCTCGAGAATCGGGCAGTGCGGATCGTGGCCGCACGCGCAGGCATGGGTCAGCGCCTTCAGCGCGTCCCGCATGCGGATGAGATCGGCGATACGGGAGTCGAGGTCACCGAGATGACGCTCGGCCAGCGCCCGGACTGACTGCCGCGGCGAGCGCGCGCTACGCAGCTTGAGCAGTTCGGCCACTTCCTCGAGCGCGAAGCCGAGCTCCTGCGCCCGACGGATGAAGCGCACGACGCGCACCTGCTCGTCGGTGTACTCCCGGTAACCCGACTCGCGCCGCCCCACCGACCTGATGAGTCCGCGGCCCTCGTAGTACCGAAGCGTCTGTGCGCTGACACCGGCCGCGCGCGCCGCCTGCTGAATCCACATGGTCGACCTCTGCCCCGATCTTAAACCTTATAGTTAACTATAAGGTCAAGGCCCGGCGGTGAACTATATCGCCACAGCAGGCACTCTGGCCGCGTCGGTTTTGTATTTCCGTCGGAAAACGGACAGAATATGCGATTGAATGCGCCTAGGCGTTCCGAAAGAGGAAGCCCCAGGGGAACGACGGGTCGCCGCGACGCCGGAATCGGCTGAGCGGCTCACGGCTCTGGGATTTTCGGTCACGGTCGAGCACGACGCGGGGCTCGCCGCCGGCTTTGACGATGCAGCGTACCGCGCGGCTGGTGCCGCCATCGGTGACGGCGCCGCCGTTTGGTCGTCGGACATCGTCGCCAAGATTCGCGCGCCGCAAGACGACGAGATTGGCCGCCTGCGCTCGGGCCAGACACTCATCAGCTATCTCTACCCCGCCCAGAACACGACGCTCGTCGACGCGCTGTGCCGCCAGGGCATCAACGCCATCGGCATGGACCAGGTGCCGCGGACGACGCGCGCGCAGAAGGTCGACGCGTTGTCGTCGATGGGCAACCTGTCAGGCTACCGAGCGGTCATCGAAGCCGTTGGCGTGCTGCAGCGGCCGCTGGGCGGTCAGACGACGGCCGCAGGAAAGATTCCGCCCTGCAAGGTGCTCGTCATTGGCGCCGGCGTGGCCGGCCTTGCGGCGATCGGGACGGCGCGCTCGCTCGGCGCCGTGGTGCGGGCCTTCGACACTCGCCCGGCCGTCCGCGAGCAGATCTCGTCGATGGGAGCCGAGTTCCTCGAAGTCGCGCTCGAGGAAGACGGCACCGGCCAGGGCGGTTACGCCAGGGAAATGAGCCCGGCGTTCATCGAAGCCGAGATGGCGCTCTTCGCCGCGCAGGCGAAAGACGTGGATGTCGTCATCACGACGGCACTGATTCCAGGCAAGCGCGCGCCCATTCTCATCACGGCCGACATGGTGGCCTCGATGCACCGCGGATCGGTCGTCGTGGACCTGGCGGCTGAAATGGGAGGCAACTGCGAGAAGACGGTGCCGGGCGAAGCTGTCGACGTCGACGGCGTGACGGTCATCGGCTACACCGACATGCCCTCGCGCCTCGCCCGGCAGGCCTCGACGCTCTACGCCACCAACATCGTCAACCTGCTCGAGGAGATGGGCGGCGCGGCGAGCTTCGCCATCGACAATGACAACGACATCGTGCGGCCGATGACGGTGATCAAGGCGGGTGTGCTGACGTGGCCGCCGCCGAAGCCCGCGCCCGCGGCGCCCGGCCCGGCAAAGACGGGCGCGGTCGCTCCGCCGACGGCACTGGCTCAGGCGCCGGCGCCCGCCGCGAAGGCCGCGGTGAAGGCCAAGTCTGACCGCAAGGCCAGTCACGGCCCGCCGGTCGCGACCCCGGGCAACGGGTCGTGGGTGATCATCGGCCTGGCCGGTCTCATCCTCTACGGCATCGGCGCGGCCGCGCCGCCGAGTTTCCTCACGCACCTCACGGTGTTCGTGCTGGCCTGCTTCATCGGCTACCAGGTGATCTGGAGCGTCACGCCGGCGCTGCACACGCCGCTCATGAGCGTGACCAACGCCATCAGCGGCATCATCATCGTCGGCGGCATGGTGCAGATTACGGGCGGCACCACGTCGGCCGCTGAACTGCTCGGGCTGGCCGCCACGTTCGTGGCGATGATCAACGTGTCCGGGGGCTTCCTCGTGACCCAGCGCATGCTGAAGATGTTCCGCCGATGATCTCGACGCCGCTGCTCACCGCCTCGTACATCGGCGCCGCCGTGCTCTTCATCCTGAGCCTGAAGGGCCTGGCGCATCAGGAGACCGCGCGCCGCGGCAACATCTACGGCGCCATCGGCATGGCGGTGGCGCTCGTCGCCACGGCACTGGGCGCCGGCCTGCTCGATTCGCCGGCGTTCCTCGGCGCCATCGTCGTCGCGTCGATCATCGGCGCGGTCGTGGCCGCGCGCGTGGCCATGACGGCCATGCCGCAGCTGGTCGCGATTCTCCACAGCTTCGTCGGCCTGGCGGCGGTATTGGTCGGCATCAGCAACCACCTGCAACCGGCCCAGCTGCTCACGGGCGCGGACCAGACGATTCATGCCGTGGAGACGTACGCCGGCGTCTTCATCGGCGCACTGACGTTCACCGGATCGATCATCGCCTGGGGCAAGCTGCAGGCGGTCATCCGGAGCAAGCCGCTCATGATTCCGGGTCGTCATCTGGCCAACCTGGCCATGGTGCTCGCTTCGGTGTGGCTCGGCGTCGTGTACGTCCAGAGCGGTCACGAGGGGCTGACGGCGCTGCTCATCATGACGGCCATCTCGGGCGTGCTCGGGGTGCACATGGTGATGGCCATCGGCGGCGCCGACATGCCGGTGGTCGTCTCGATGCTCAACAGCTACTCCGGATGGGCCGCGGCGGCCGCCGGATTCATGCTGTCGAACGACCTGCTCATCGTCACCGGCGCGCTGGTCGGATCGTCGGGCGCCATCCTCAGCTACATCATGTGCCGCGCGATGAACCGGTCGTTCGTCTCGGTGATTCTGGGCGGGTTCGGCGGAGAGGAAGGCGCGGCGCCGGCGGCCGGTGCGGCGGCAGACGCGGGAGAGCCCGTCGCGACGACGGTGGAAGATGTCGTCCGCCTGCTGCACGACGCCTCGTCTGTGATCATCGTCCCCGGGTACGGCATGGCGGTCGCACAGGCGCAGCATCCGCTGCGCGAGATCGTCGATACGCTGCGCAAGGCCGGAAAGAACGTGCGGTTCGGGATCCACCCCGTTGCCGGACGGCTGCCCGGGCACATGAACGTGCTGCTTGCCGAGGCGAACGTGCCGTACGACATCGTGCTCGAGATGGACGAGCTCAACGACGACTTTCCCGAGACCGACGTCGCGCTCGTCATCGGCGCGAACGACATCGTCAATCCCAGCGCGCTCAGCGACCCCTCGAGCCCGATCGCGGGCATGCCCGTCCTGCACGTCTGGGAGGCGGCCGCCTGTATCGTCTTCAAGCGCGGCAAGGGCGCCGGCTACGCGGGCGTCGAGAACCCGCTCTTCACGATGCCGAAGACCAAGATGCTCTACGGCGACGCGAAGAAGTCGGTCGAGGCGATTCGCGCGGCGTTGACGGTCTGAAAGACCTCAGCCAGATCTGCGGAACGTGAACCGGACCGTGCTGCGACCCCCGTCGCCGGCCAGAAACGCGGCGTCGGCGCCGTGGATGCGCGCGGCGGCCTTGGCGACCGAGGCCCCGAGGCCGGCCGACCAGTCCTCTGCGCCCGACGGCGCGGCGCCGCAGGCCCGTCGGGACATCGGCCCGGCAGATCCGGCCGGTTCCTGCGACACGTCGATCACGTCGAGCCAGCCGTCGGTCACGTCGGCCGACATGGTGATGGCGGCACCGTCGGCTGCTCCGGCCGATGCGAGCGTCCAGATCACGGCGCCGGACAGACCCGCGATGAGCGCATCCTCGTCGGCGGTAACCGCCGCCGTCCAGGCCGGCACGCGCACGTCGATCGATGAGCCCACCAGCCGGCATTCGGCCGCGAAACCGTCGCGGACCCGTGCGAGCAGCGCGCCGAGCTCGTGCGACTGCAGCCGCCGACGATGCGCACCATGCAGCAGGCCGTGCGCGCGCAGCATCCAGGAGGCGCGCCAGGTCTGGGCACGGATGAGATCGAGACTCACCCGTCGCGCCATGGGCGACGGCTCAGTCGACAGCAACGCGGCCGCCGAGGCGATGGTCGCGAGTTCCTCGGAGAGCTCGGCAAGCAGCCGCTCGCCGCGTGGGTCCGCCGCGTCGCGCGGGGCGTCACCCACCGGCGGGTCGCTCGCGCGTCGATGCGGTCTCGGCCTGTCCTCTGATTGGGGCGCCCGCTCGCCATTCGACGGGTGTTTCGTCAGCAAGTCCACGTAGTGCGAATCAGCCCGCATCCGGTAGCTCGACGGCAGGCCCTCCCGCTCGCGTCGCGGCAGATCGTCGCCGGTAACCTCCGCACGGGTGGGCGCCTCGTCAGGCATCGGGTCGTCGGCGAGCGGCCGCCGCCGCGTGATACCAAAGTCGGTTGGATTGAATTCAGACACCGCAGGAGCCTCCGAACGGACGATGTGGAGAACGGCATCGTACCAGACGCGCGCACCACGACACAATCGCACTGCGGTATCCTGCCGGCGGCACGGCCGCCAGGCCCGGCCGAAGGAGTCCGACATGACACGACAACTGCCATGGATTTGCATCACGACGCTGGCACTGGCCGCCTGCTCGAGCGGCGGCCCGGCGACGTCGGGCGAGACGGCCCCGGTGCGCCCGAGCGAGCGGGCGGTCTTCGAGACTGACGATGTCTTCAGCGCGCAGCAGATTGCCCCGTATGCCGGGTCTCACGACGCGGTGTACGCGCACATCGACGCCAATCTCGATCGCCACGTCGCCGAGCTGCAGCGTTGGATACGCCAGCCGTCGGTGAGCGCCCAGAACGTGGGCATCGCAGACATGGCCGCGCTTCTTCGCGACGACCTGAAAGCGCTCGGCTTCCAGGAAGCCGAACTGGTACCGACGAGCGGTCACCCCGGTGTGTGGGGCTACTACGACGCGGGCGCGACGAAGACGCTTCTCGTCTACCTGATGTACGACGTCCAGCCGGTCAACCCCGACGACTGGCAGTCACCGCCCTTCGAAGCGAGGCTGGTCGAACACGAGCTCGGCTCGGTCCTGATGGGCCGGGGCGCGACCAATCAGAAGGGCCCCGAGCGCGCCCTGCTCAACGCCATCGCCTCCATCCTGGCCGTCGACGGCACGCTGCCAGTCAACCTGATGGTCGCCGCCGAGGGCGAGGAGGAGCTGGGTTCGCCGCACTATCCCGAAATCGTCGACAAGTATGAAGACCGCATGAGGACCGCCGACGGGGCGATCTTCCCGTTCAACTCGCAGGACCCGGCCGGTGACGTCACCATGAGCCTTGGCGTCAAAGGGATCCTGTACATGGAGCTCGAGTCGCGTGGCGGCCCGGGCGGAGGCCCGACCCGGTCCGAGATCCACGGCTCCTACAAGGCCATCGTCGACGCGCCGGCGCTGCGGCTCGTCCAGGCCCTGGCATCGCTGACCTCCGCTGACGGGAACACGATCCTGGTGCCCGGCTACTACGACGGCGTCCGGGGCCCGACGCTCGAAGAACAGCGCCTGATCAACGGCCTGGCCGCCGAGTGGAACGACGAGCGCGAGATGGCCGGGCTCGGGGTCGAACGCTGGATCGACGGCGCCACCGGACGCGACGCCATCCTCAGGTACCTGTACGACCCGACGCTCAACATCGACGGCATGTGGAGCGGATATACCGGCGAAGGCGTCAAGACCATCCTGCCGCACCGGGCCACCGCCAAGGTCGATTCGCGCCTCCCTCCAGGCCTTGGCCCCGAAGAGGCGCTGGCGCTCATCCGTTCGCATCTGGATGCCGGCGGCTTCACCGACATCGAGATTCGCCAACTGTCGGGATATCCGGCCGCGCAGTCGTCGATTGACGCCCCGCTCGTCCAGGCCGCCATTGGCGTGTTCAATAAATGGAACGCGCCGCCGTCGGTGTCGCCGCGCCTGGCCGGCAGCGCGCCCTTCTACCAGTTCACCGACCGCCTCGGCCTGCCGCTCGTCTTCGCAGGCCTTGGCCACGGCGCCGGCGCGCACGGCCCGAACGAATACATTGTCGTCGAGCCGACACCGGGGTCGCGCATCGCCGGGCTCGCCCAGATCGAGAAGGCCTACGTGGATGTGCTTTTCGCGCTCGCCGGACGGTGACGTTCGGCACCGGACCTTCGAAACCACGGACCCCACGTGCTAATGTAGCCTCCGCACGCATGAACAGGTTGGCTGGACGGGGACTGGCGGTCGTGCAGACCGCGGCGGCAATCGCCGTCTTCTGCACGCTCGGCGTCGCGGCAACCGGCGGTCGGCAGGCCACCGAGATGCGGTCGACGCAAGGCGGCGTGTACACCGCCGAGCAGGCGGCGCGGGGCGAGACGACGTTTGCCGGCAACTGCACGGGCTGCCATACGATGGGCGCCTACGCCACGCCGGCCTTTGTGAAGCGATGGAACGGCCGGCCGCTCGGCGAGCTCTATTCGCTCATCGCCGAGACGATGCCCGAGGACTTTCCAGGCGCGCTGACGCCTGGTGAGTACGTGCAGGTGGTCGCCTACATGCTGAAGCTCAACCGCATGCCGGCCGGTGCCGAGGAGTTGCCGGCCGACCCCGCTGCGCTCAACAAGATCCGCTTCGAAGTGCCTGAACGCGTGATGACGAGGACGAGACGATGACGACACGATTGATGCGAAACCGAACCCTTGGCGTGTTGAGCCTGGCGGGTGTCACGCTGCTGGCCGTCATGGCGGGCGTACGCGCGCTCACCGCCGTCCAGCAGCCGCCGCTCGTCCGCGGCAACGCCTACGGCGAGTGGCGCTACTGGGCTGCAGATGCCTGGAGCACCCGGTACTCGCCGCTCGATCAGATCAACGCGTCGAACTTCGGCTCGCTCGAGGTGGCGTGGCAGTGGAACGCGAACCCCTTCGGGCCTGACGAGTACTACCGGACGACGCCGCTCTATGCCAACGGGCGGCTGTTCACCGTGGCCACGACCCGTCGTATCGCCGCCGCCATCGACCCGGAGACCGGCGAGACGCTGTGGATGTGGCGGCTCGACGAAGGCCTGCGCTGGCAGAAGGCGCCGCGCCAGTTCGCCGGCCGCGGACTGGCCTACTGGACCGACGGCCGCGAGGAACGCGTGATCGTCGTCACGCCCGGATACCACATGGCGCTGCTCGACGCGAAGACCGGCGTTCCCGATTCGACGTTCGGCACGAACGGCGTCGTCGACCTGATGGACGGCCTCGGCTTCCCGCTCGTTCCCTGGGCCGTTGACGACGCGGGTCCGCTCGTCATCAGCGACACCTACCCGCCTCGGCGCGCGCGACCCGGCGAAACCTGGAACGAAGAGACGAAGACGGGCGCTGACGGCACGGTCGGCATCGATCCGGCAAACGGCCTGATCGCGGCCAGTTCCCCCGCCATCGTCGTGGGCGACGTCATCGTGGTGGGCAACTCGTCGATTCACGGCTACTACCCGACGAAGCTGCACAACCTGCCCGGCTACATCCGCGGCTTCGACGTGCGCACCGGCAAGCAACTCTGGAAGTTCAACCTGATTCCGGAGCCGGGCGAGTTCGGCGCCGACACGTGGACGAGCGGCTCGAAGCCGGGCACCGATGGCGTCGGCAAGAACGACGCCTGGGCCCCGTACACGGCCGACCCCGACCTGGGTCTCGTGTACATCCCGGTCGGCATGCCGCTCATGGACGAGTACGGCGGCCACCGCCCCGGCGACAACCTGTTCGGCACGAGCCTCGTGGCGATCGACGTCAAGACGGGTCAGCGCAGGTGGCATTTCCAGTTCGTGCACCACGACATCTGGGATTACGACTCGCCGATGGCGCCGAATCTCGTGGACGTGACGATTGACGGGCGGCTGCGCAAGGTCGTCGCGCAAGGCACCAAGCAGGGCTGGCTCTACGTCCTCGACCGGACGACGGGCGAGCCCATCTGGCCGATTGTCGAAACGCCGGTCTTGCAGAGTGAGGTGCCCGGCGAGCAGACGTCGGCCACCCAGCCGATTCCGACGAAGCCGCTGCCCTACTCGCAGCAGGGCCTCGTCGAGGAAGACCTGATCGACTACACGCCGGCCATCAAGGCCGCGGCGCTCAAGCTGGCGCAGGCATGCCGGATGGGGCCGTACTACATCCCGGCCTCGCCGCAGGACGGGACGGCGCCAAGCGGCCTCACGTGTTCGTGGTACGCGCCTGGCGCGAGCGGCGGCGTGAACATCGACGGCGGCGTGGCGGTCGATCCTGAAACCGGCATGGCCTACGTCGCGTCGCAGTCGGGCCTGAGCACGATTGCGGTGGCGAAGGACCCCTGTTCGGAGTTCCGGTACAGCTCGCCGCACGACAGTTGCGGGCAGATTGGCGCGCCGGCGCCACCGCCCGGCTACCAGCCACCGGCCGAAGGCGGCCGTGGACGCGGGGGGTTCGGCCGCGTGCGGGCCACGACCCAGATCGCCGGCATCTCCATCATCAAGCCGAAGGAGCTCGGCGGGATCACGGCCTACGACCTCAAGACCGGCGACAAGGCGTGGTGGATGCCCAACGGCGGGCCGGGCATGCTGTCGGTGCCGACACCGAGCGCCAACTCCCCGGATGCCGCGCTGTTTGCCGGGGTCGATCTGCCACCTGATGCGCCGGGTCGCGGCCAGGCGCAGGTGATCACGACGAAGTCGCTCGTCATCTATGGTACCGGTCGGAGCGGCGGCGGGCCCGAGCCCCGGCTGTACGCCGTGGACAAAGCGACGGGCCGTGAACTGGCCGCGCTGCCGATTCCGTCGAAGACGAGCGCGCTGCCGATGACCTTCATGCACAAGGGCAAGCAGTACATCGTCTTCGCGACCGGTGCCGGGCAGAACACGTCGCTCGTGGCGCTGGCCCTGCCCGAACCGAACGCGTCGGCGAGCGGCCGGGGGCGCGGGGGGAACTGACACTCGGGAATCCGGGCTCCGGCCGGCGAGGAGCGGTTCACCGCCCCATTCGTCAGGTGTGAAACGAAAACGGGCACCCGCCGGTGCGGGTGCCCGTCTGGACTTCGCGGCGGGCCTCAGAAGATCTGCTTCTTTGGCTTTCTCTTGGCTGTCTTCTTCTTTACGGCCTTCTTCACGGCCTTCTTTGCGGCCTTCTTCGCGGGCTTCTTCGCAGCCTTCTTCTTTGCAGCCTTCTTCGCCATCTACGCTCTCCTTCTACGGGCCCCATGCCCGCCGTCGATTCGAACGACGACCGGACCCCGGCCATCGACCGAAAAGCTCTTTGCCACGAGCGGCCGCGGCCGCCGTGTCGTTGAACGCCGTTTGACTTTGTATCGGCTCGGGCGCTCAGCCATGTAGCGTTCGGGGTGCCCGTTCGGCCCGACCGGCACCTCGACGCCGCCGGCGCGGCGCCGGCCGAGTCCGGTGGCCAGCTCCCAGAACCGGGTTGCCACCTCAGGCGGAGGTACGTCGTCGCCGAGCGGGATCGCCAAGGCCAGGTAGCGCGTGCCACTCCGGTACATCGAGTCCGGCGTCGACGAGCGAGTCCAACCGGCGCGTGGTCTCTTCGAGACCGGCGGCGAGGCCGGCCTCGGCCGCAGCCTCCGTGAGACGTTTCACATCGGCCGCCGCGTCGGTCTCCAGATACAGCAGGCAATCGAGGCCCCTCAGCACGGTCAGGAACGTCGTCGCCACCGGCCGCACGTCGCCAATCACCAGCTCGCGGCCGGTATCGGCATAGAACACGGCGCTCCCCTCGTGCTCACGGATCCAACGCCGTCGGGCCGCCAACACGCCCTCGATGTAGTCGTCGGGATTCTGGGCCTCGCGGTAGGAGAACGTGAAGTGGTACGCGAGGTTGGCGACGGCTTCTGCCGGCAGGGCGTATACGTACTGATATGCCGGCAACGGCCTGACGTCCTCGAAGCCGAGCGACGCCGACTCGGTGAAGTTGGGGCTGAACCGGTCGAGCCGAATACCGCCGACACCTGTGGGCGGCGTCAGGTGCGTCAGAAACGGCATCACCCGCTCGAAGGCCCGGTAGTCCTCGGGCGGCTCGCCGGGGAACCCCCACAGAATGTTCCAGTGGACGGTGATGCCGAATTCCCGGCACCATTTGAGCAGCTGCAGGTTCTGGATGCCGCTCACGCCCTTGCGCATCATGCGCAGCGCCGTGTCGCTGAAGCTCTCGTGCCGGGCTGCAGGTCAACCACGCCGGCCCGGCTCAGCACTCGCACGTGCTCC
>CAVVWN010000016.1:0-35281 GCA_963752045.1 uncultured Acidobacteriota bacterium
TGGGGCGGCCGGGGGCGGTGTAGTATCCACGTCGGAAGGAGGCTCGATGCCTGCAAGCAGCGTGACCCTGTACCGGTGGGACGACATGCCCAAGGAGCGCGTGGCCGAGAAGTTCGAGCGGCGGCTCGTGACCGGTGAACGCGTGATGCTCGCTCATGTCTACCTGAAGAAGGGCTTCGTCGTGCCTCGGCACCAGCACGACAACGAGCAGATGACCTACATCCTGGAAGGCGCGCTCCACTTCTGGATTGGCGAGGACGAGTCGCAGGAGCTGGTCGTGCGGGCAGGCGAAGTGCTGCATCTGCCGTCCTGGGTGTGGCACAAGGCCGAGGCGCTCGAAGACACGCTCGACGTCGACATCTTCAGCCCGCCCAGAGAGGACTGGCTCAACAAGACCGACGCGTACCTGCGCAAGTAGGGGCCGCCATGGATCTTGGACTGCGGAATCGGGTAGCCATCGTCGCCGCCGGGAGCAAGGGTCTCGGACGCGCGGTGGCTGAGGAGCTGGCGATCGAAGGCGCGGCCGTCGTCATCTGCGCGCGGGACGCGAGGCGCTCGACGCCACCGTCCACGCATCAGGCAAGCGGGCGGACGGGCACACGGCGTTCAGGCCGACGTGTCCAGCCCGGCTGACGTCAGTCGTTTCGTCGAAGAGGCCGTGCGCACGTTCGGGCCGGTGGACATTCTCGTCACCAACTCGGGCGGGCCGAAGCCGGGCCAGTTCGAGACGCTGACCCCGGCCGACTGGGAGGACGCCACACGGGTGCTGCTCACGAGCGCCGTCGGCTTCACACAGGCCGTACTGCCGGGGATGCGCGAGCGGCGATTCGGGCGCATCCTCAACATCACGTCCATCGCGGCCAAGCAACCGGTCGACGGCCTGATGCTCTCGAACAGCCTGCGAGCGGCCGTGACCGCTTTCGCGCGCACGCTCGCCAACGAGGTCGCCTCCGACGGCGTGACCGTCAACAACCTGATGCCGGGCTACACCCGCACCGAACGCGTCGTCGAGCTCTCCGAACATCGGGCGGCCACCGAGAACACGACGCCCGAGGCCATCATCGGACAGTGGGAACGGGAGATTCCGATGGGGCGCATCGGCGAGCCGCGTGAGTTTGCCGCGCTCGCCGCGTTCCTTGCGTCAGCCCGCGCCAGCTACATCACGGGACAGTCGATTGCCGTCGACGGAGGGTGGATCAAGAGCATCTACTGACGGGGAATCTGGGATCTTCGATCTGGGATCTCAGGGCATCTGGGAATCGAGGAATCTGGGAATCTGGGAATCTGCGAGCCTCGCAGTCCGGCAGTCTCGCAGTCGATCTCAGATCAAGAGATCACCAGATGCCCTGAGATTCCAGAGTCCAGATTCCAGATCCGCATTCACCGCCCGCTCATCAGCCTCGCGAGTTCTTCGTCGGACCAGCCGCCGCCGAGGGCGCGATACAACTGGACGGAGGCGATGAGCTCGGCCTGCTGGCTGCGGGCGAGGTTGGTTTCGGCCGCGAACAGCACGCGCTGCGCGTCGAGCACTTCGAGATAGTCGGTGACGCCGCCGCGGTAGCGGATGTCGCTCAGCCGAAGGGCCTCGCGGGCGGCGCCCACCTGGATCTCCTGCTGGGCGATCCGATCGCGGATCTTCTGCAGCGTCACCAGCGTGTCGGCCACTTCCCGGAGCGCCGTCAGGATCGCGCGCCGGTAGAGGACCACCGCCTGTTCCACCTGCGCCCGGGCGACCTCGATGTTGGCGGTACCGCGCCCTGAGTCGTAGAGCGTCCAGTCGACGGTCGGTCCCCAGGAGAAGACGCCGCTCTCGTCGCCGCTGAAGACCTGGTTCAGCATCGTGCTGAGCGATCCGAAGAAGGCCGTCAGGCCGATGCGCGGAAACGGGAACGCACGGCCCATCGCGACGCCGATCCGCGCGGTGGCGGCGGCCAGCTGCTGCTCGGCCTGCCGAATGTCCGGCCGGCGCTCGAGCAGCTCGGCCGGCAGGCCGACGGGAATCTCGGGCGACACGGTCTCGGTGAGGGCAGTCGACGGCCGGGCGACGGACCCGGGTGCGCGGCCGAGCAGGACGCTCATGCGATTCTCGATCTGCTGCGCCTGTTCCTCGAGGCTCGGCAGCTCCG
Organism: uncultured Acidobacteriota bacterium; assembly: GCA_963752045.1. Taxonomy (GTDB): domain Bacteria; phylum Acidobacteriota; class Vicinamibacteria; order Vicinamibacterales; family SCN-69-37; genus DATKDF01. The sequence continues at coordinate 2,127 of CAVVWN010000016.1, forward strand.
CGCGGGTTGCCGCCAGCTGGCTCAGGGCCTGCTGTTCGTCGATGCCCGCGGCGATTCCGCCCTGAATCCGGAGCCGCGTGAGGTCGAGCGACGCCTGCTGCAGGTCGATGTTGCGGCGGGTGATGGCGATGAGCTCATCGGTCACGCGCAGCTCGAACCACGACGAGGCGATGTCACCGACGAGGGACGTCATGACGGCCCGCGCGCCATCTTCGGTCGCAAGCAGGTCGGCCTGCGCGGCCTCCGACGCACGCCGCAGCCGGCCGAAGATGTCAATCTCCCACGTGAAGGCCAGCCCGAGCGAATACAGGCTGCGCAGCCAGCTCTCGTCCGACGACACGCGGGTGCGCGGCTGAGCCCCGGCCGTGCCCGACAGCGTGGGACCGAGGTCGGCCTTGGCCGCCGAGGCGCGCGCGCGGAACTCGTTGATGCGCGCGAGCGCGAGCCGCAGGTCGAGGTTCTCGTTGATCGCCTGGCCGATGAGCGCCTGAAGCTCGGGTTCCTGGAAGCGTTCGACCCACGGCAGGTCGGCGACCGAGGCGGCTTCTTCCGGGCCGAGCACGCCCCGGTAGGCCGCTGGCGGCGTGACGACGGGACGCTCGTAGTTCGGCCCGAGCGTGCAGGCTGGCGCCGCCATCACCGTGATCACTGCGGCGAGCGGAATCAGGAGACGCCGCGGCACGCTACGCCCCTCCTTCGTGGCTGGATGCCGGGCCCGGCACACTCGACGCCACCGGCCCGGGTCTCGCTCCGGCCAGCCGCTCGACGAAGACGAAGAGCGCCGGGTAGAGGAACACACCGATGGCCGTCGCGATGAGCATGCCGAAGACGACGGCCGTGCCCATGATGGCGCGCGAGACGGCGCCCGACCCCGACGCCAGCATGAGCGGGACCGCGCCCATGATGAAGGCGAACGCCGTCATGAGAATCGGCCGGAACCGCAGCCGCGCCGCCTCTTCGGCCGCCTCGAGGAGCGAGAGCCCGCGCTCGTGACCGGCTTTGGCGAACTCGACGATCAGGATGGCGTTCTTGGCCGCCAGACCGATCAGCATGACGAGCCCGACCTGCACGTAGACGTTGTTCTCGAGCCCGAACATCCACACGCCCGTGAGCGCGCCCATCACGACGACCGGCGTGCCGAGCAGCACGCTCCACGGCAGCGACCAGCTCTCGTACATCGCGGCCAGGAGCAGGAACGTGAAGACGATGGCCAGGGCGAACGTCGGCCCGGCCGGCGGCGCATTCTTCTCTTCGTACGACATGCCGGAGTAGGCGTACCCCATCTCGGGCGGCAGCACGTCGGCCGCCACCGCTTCGAGCGCCGAGAGTGCCTCGCCCGAGCTGTAGCCCGGCGCCGACGCGCCCGAGAGTTCCACCGAACGCTGCAGGTTGAACCGAACCGTCAGCTCGGCGCCTGAGGTCGGCGTCACCGTAGCCAGGGTCGACAACGGAATCATCGCGCCCGTCGTCTGGCTGCGGACGTAGAGCTCGCCGATGTCTTCCGGGCGCTGGCGATAGGCCGCGTCGGCTTGAACGAAGACCCGATACAGCCGGCCGAACCGGTTGAAGTCGTTGACGAACGCGCCGCCGAGCGCCGTGTTGAGCGTGGTGAAGACGTCGGTGATCGGCACGCCGAGCTTGCGCGCCTTCTCCCGGTCGAGATCCACCGCGTACTGCGGCACGGTCGAGTCGAACGCCGTGAAGACGTTGGCGAGCTCCGGCCGGGCGTTGGCGGCGGCGATGAAGGTCCGGGACGCATCGCCCAGTTCCTCGACGGTCATCGTGCCGCTGCGATCCTGCAGGAAGAAATTGAATCCGCCCGAGGCGCCGAACCCGGGAATCGTCGGCGGAATGAACGGGAAGGCCAGCGCTTCGGGTACGCGCGAGAGCGACGCCCGCAGGTGTCCGATGATGGCCGGCAGTGATTCCTCCGGCTGTCGTCCGCTCCTCCCAGGGTTTCAGCCGCACGAAGAACGTGCCGACGTTCGACTGGAACGTGCTCGTAAGCGCGCCGAACCCGCCGATCGTGTTGTAGGCCTCGACGCCGGGCGTGGCGGCGATGATCGACTCGACGTCGGCGAGCACCCGGTCCGTCCGATCGAGCGAGGCCGCATTCGGCAGCTGCACGTTGACCATCAGCACGCCCTGGTCTTCGTTCGGCACGAATCCCAGGGGGATGGCCAGGCCAAGGCGCCAGGTGACGAACGTGATCGCCGCCAGCGCCACCAGGCTCAGGACGGCCTTCTCGCGAGGACCATCGCCGCGGCGGTGTAGCCGCGCGTGGCCACGTCGAAGACCCGGTTGAACCCGCGGAAGAGCAGGCCCAGCGGGCCGCGGCCGGGCGGCTTCGCCGGCTTGAGCAGAATGGCGGAGAGCGCCGGGCTCAGGGTGAGCGCATTGAAGGCCGAGATGACGACCGCGATGGCAATCGTGAGCGCGAACTGCTGATACAGCCGGCCGGTGAGGCCTCCGAGGAACGCCACGGGAATGAAGACGCCCGTCAGCACGAGCGCGATGCCAATCACCGGGCCCGATACCTCCTCCATCGCCTTGAAGGTCGCGTCCCTCGGGTTCATGCCGTGCTCGATGTGGTGCATCACCGCTTCGACGACCACGATCGCGTCGTCGACCACGATGCCGATGGCCAGCACCAGGCCGAACATCGTCAGCGTGTTGATGGTGAAGCCCAGCATCGGGAAGAAGATGAGCGTGCCCAGCAGCGACACCGGCACGGTCAGCAGTGGAATGACCGTGGCGCGCCAGTTCTGGAGGAAGAGGAACACGACGATGATGACGAGGACGATGGCCTCGATGAGCGTGTGGAAGATCTCCTCGATCGACGCTTCGACCGCCGGCGTCGAGTCGTAGACGATCTCGTAGTCCACATCGTCCGGGAAGAAGGCCTTCACCTCTTCGAGCGTGCGGTAGAGGCCTTCGGCGGCCGCGAGCTGGTTCGCGCCCGGCAGCAGGTACACCATCAGGAGCCCGGCCGGCTGGCCGTTCAGGCGGCCGAACGACTTGTAGAACTCGCCGCCGAACTCGACGCGGCCGACGTCCTTGATGCGGACCTGGCGCCCGTCGGCCGTCGAGCGGATGATGATGTCGGCGAACTCCTCGGGCGTCGTGAACCGGCCCGGCGCGCGGACGGTGTAGGTGAACTGCTGGCCCGGGGGCGACGGCGCGCCGCCAATCTGCCCGGCCGGGGCCTGCAGGTTCTGCTCGCGGACCGCGTTGACCACGTCGGCCGAGGTCAGGCCCAGCCGGGAGAGCGCGTCGGGCCTGAGCCACACGCGCATGCCGTACTCGGCGCCGCCGGCCAGCGTGACGTCCGACACGCCCTGCACGCGCAGAAGCGCGTCGCGCACGTAGATCATCGCGTAGTTGTTGAGGAACAGGTCGTCGTACGTGCCGTTCGGCGAGTAGATCGACGCGATCAGCAGAATGCTCGGGTTCTGCTTCGTGACCGTCACGCCGCGCTGCGATGACGTCCTGGGGCAGGCGCGCCTGGGCCTGCGTCACGCGGTTCTGCGTGAGCATGTTGGCCGTGTCGAGGTCCATGCCGACGCGGAAGCTGACGTCGAGCTGCAGACGCCCGTCGCTCGTGTTGAGCGACTTCATGTAGATGAGGTTGTCGACGCCGTTGATCTGCTGTTCGATCGGCGTGGCCACCGACTGTTCGACGACTTCGGCGCTCGCGCCGCCGTAGGTGGCCGACACCCGGACATTCGGCGGGGCCAGCTGCGGGTACATTTCGATCGCCAGCCCCTGCAGTGCCGCCAGCCCGGCGATCACCAGCAGGATGGAGATCACCATCGCGACGATGGGCCGACGGATGAAGAAGCTGGCCATCGCGCTAGCGTCCAGCCGTCGCGCCGGCTGGCGCCGCGGGTTCGTCGTCGATCGTCACGAGCGTGGGATTGACGGTGATGCCGGGCCGGACTTTCTGCACGCCTTCGACGATCACGCGGTCGCCGGCGTTGAGCCCGTTTTCAATCACCCACAGCGTGCCGACGCGCGGGCCCACCGTCACCGGCCGTATCTCGACCGTATTCCCGCTGGAGACGACGGCCACGCTGTAGGTGGCCTGCAGTTCCTGCACGGCCTTCTGCGGGACGAGAATCGCGTTGGGTCGCAGATCGATGGCGATGCGCACGCGCCCGTACTGTCCGGGCCGGATCAGGCCGTTCGGATTCGGGAACGACACGTCGATCAGCAGCGTCCCCGTCGACGGGTCGACGAGCCTGTCGGCAAAGGCGAGCGTCCCGCCGTACGGATGCGTCGACCCATCGGCCAGGACCAGTTCGAACGGCGCCTGCGACGCACGTTGGGGCAGGTCGCCGGCCTCGCGCCGGCGTGCCAGCATCAGGTAGTCGCGCTCGCTGATGCTGAACCGGGCGCGGATCGGGTCGACCTTCGAAATGCGGGTCAACAGCGTCGACTCGCCCCGGCCGACGAGATTGCCGGGGTTGACCTCGGTCTTGCCGATGAGACCGCTCGTCGGGGCGTACACCTTCGTGTACTCGACGTCGAGCTCGGCGCGGGCGACAGCCGCCTGGGCTGCTGCGACACCGGCCCTGGCGGCTTCGGCTTGCGCCACGGCCGTCTCGTACGTCTGCCGCGGAATCGCGTTCTGGTCGACCAGCGGCTTGTAGCGGGCCACGTCCTGGTCGAGGCGGGCCTGGTCGGCGATGGCCTGTGCCAGCACACCCCGGGCCTGTTCGACGTTGGCCTCGTACTCCCGCGGGTCGATCGTGTAGAGCAGCTGGCCGTCTCGAACCATCGAGCCTTCGGTGAAGTCCACGGTCTGGAGCACGCCCGACACGCGCGCGCGCACGTCGATTTCCTGGGAACCGCGCGTCTCGCCGATGGCCTCCATGTACACCGGCACGTCTCGCTGAATCACCTCCGCGATGTCGACGTCGGGCGGGGGTGGGGGCGCCGGTGGCGGAGGCTCGGCGCAGGCAGCGGAGAGGAGCGACGCGGCAATCAGTAGCCGGGAGCGCATGACCATGACCGGGGAGTCTATCGTGGCTCACCGTGTCTACCAAGGCTCGGACGGACCGGCTTCGGGCCCTCACGGCCGGAACCGTTACAATGCCGCCATCGGAGGTCGTGATGCGCAGGTTCAGCTCGGTATTGGTGCTGACGCTGGTGTGGGTGTGGGCCACGGGTCATGCGCCCGTCGACGGGCAGCAGCCGGTGAAGGTGTTCATCTCGGTCGACATGGAGGGTATCGGCGGCATCGGCACGAGCGCCATGACGAGCGCGACGGGCAAGGACTACGCGACCGGCCGGCGGCTGATGACCGACGAGGTCAATGCCGTCGTGGCCGCCATCTTCGCCCGCGGGCCGGCCGAGATCCTCGTCAACGACTCGCACGGCGACATGCAGAACCTGCTGCACACCGAGCTCGACCCGCGCGTGACCTACATCCAGGGCGCCGTCAAGCCGCACGGCATGGTGGAAGGGCTCGACGACACGTTCGACGCGGCCATCTTCGTCGGCTACCACGCGCGCGCCGGCACGCCACAGGGTTTCCTCGCGCACACGGGCACCGGCTCGGTGAAGGGGCTCTGGCTGAACGGGATGGAAGTGGGCGAAGGCGAGCTCAATGCCGCGTATGCCGGCGCGCTCGGCGTGCCGGTCATCCTCGCCAGCGGCGACCAGGCGTTCGCGACGCAGTTTACGGCAACGGTGAAGGCCGGGACCGTCGTGACCAAGACCGCCGTCACGCCGCAGTCGGCCCGGCTTCGCCATCCGGCACGCGTCCGGGACGACCTGGTGCAGGCGACGACGCGCGCCCTCGACGCGCTCGGAACGGCGACGCCGTGGGCGATACGGACGCCCGTCGAGGTGAGGCTCCGCCTGTCCGATCCGACGATCACGCAGATCCTGACCGCGATTCCGGGCGTGACGCAGGCCGACGGCTTCACCGTGACGTTCACGGCGCCCGACATGGCGCACGCCTATCGGCTGATCCGGCTGATGTATCGATTCGTCAGCATCTGACGTGACGGCTCCTCTCGTGCGTCCGCTCGTCGACGCGCGAAATGTCGCGGCGCTCGCGGCGGCGGCCGCGTGGCGCGCGGTTCATCGAGGCGTGGCGGTCGTTGCGGTGACCGGAAGCTCCGGCAAGACGACGAGCCGTGAATGCCTGGCGGCGATTCTCCGGCGGCGCGGTCCGACGCTCGCGACGGCGGGAAACCGCAACGCCTCGTACCGGCTGTCGAAGACGCTGCTGCAATTGCGCAGCTCGCACCGATACGCCGTCATCGAGATCGGCATCGACGCGCCGGGCCAGATGCGGCGCTGGGCCGGCGCCGTGCGACCGGACATCGCCGTCGTGCATACGGTGAACCTGACGCATCGTGAGGCCCTGCCCACCCTCGAGATCACCGCCCGCGAGAAGGCGCGCGTGCTCGACGCGCTGCGGCCCGGTGGCGTGGCGGTCCTCAACGGCGAGGACCCGTACGTGCGGGCCATGAGCTCGCCGCGGGTCTCGCGCACGGTGTTCTTCGGCGACTGTGACGGCAGCATCGCGCGGGCGGCAGACGTCCGGGCTTCGCTCGACGCGGGGCTGCGGTTCGAACTGCACACGCCAGCCGGTTCGCGCGCCGTACGTCTGAACCTCTACGGCGCGCACTGGACGGCGGCCGTGCTCGGGGCGGTGGCCGCCGCACTCGTGCTCGAGGTGCCGCTCGACGACATCGTCTCCGGGCTTTCGGCCGTCGGGCCGCAGACCGCCCGCATGCAGCCCGTGCCTCTACCGGGCGGCGCGATCGTCGTTCGCGACGAGCACAACAGCACGCCCATCAGTTTCCTGGCTGCCGTGGCCTTCATGCGGGGGCTGCCGAACCGCAGGCGATGGCTCGTGCTCCGAGAGGTCCGTCACCTCGACGACGATCCAGAAGGTCGCTTCCGCTGGATCGCGCGCGAGACCGCCGGCGCGTTCGAGGGCGCGCTCGTCGTCGGCGAGCATGCCGAAGTCGCCTCGGCGGCGTTCCGCGAAGCCGGCTTGCCGGCCTCGCGCGTGGTCGCGGTCTCGAGCACGCGGGAGGCGTCGGCCCGCCTCGGCACCCTGCTCGAGCGCGGCGACGTGGCGCTCGTGCGTGGCCGCGGTCACTTCGACCACCTCACGCGCATCGTCTACGGTCAGTTCGGTGCGGTGGCCTGCTGGAAGGACGTGTGCCGTCTGAAAGGCGATTGCGACACATGCCCGAGTCTGGGTGCTCGTGACGGAGCCGGGCATGCGACCGTGTTGCCGGCGTTCGCTCCGTCAGAACTTCACGCCGAGTGAGAACGTGACGCCGAAGTCGTTGGACTTGGCCGCCCCGCCCGGAGGGCGGTTGTCGTAGTCGTCGTAGATGGTGAACGAGGTGTAGAAGTCGCTCGAGAAGAACTCCCGCTTGAATTGCGCCTTCGAACTGAGCCGGATGCGGCCCGCGTCGCTCAGGCCTGGAAACGCCGTGACCGAAGTCCGGACTTCGAGCTTCGGGAAGTTGTAGGTGAAGACCTCGTAGGAGAGAAACAGCAGCGCTTCGAAGTTGCTGGTGCTCTCGCCCTCGACCGGCAGCTCCTCGTTGTACGCGAACCCGCCGCCGCCTCCGAAGATCGTGCGGCCGGACTGGATGAAGGTGCGGCCAACGCCGCCGCCGATCGTGGAGCGCACGTCGAAACCCAGTTCCTGGTTGCGGTCCACGAACGCGAATCCCGGAATCATCCACCGGTTCGGCAGCAGCTTCGCGTAGGTGGCCTGCATGCTCTGACGCGAGGTGACACCTCCGTCGTCTTCCTGCACGGTGACGGTGGTGTCGTAGGTGACGCGCCACTGGAACCCGGGGCGCCTGGCGCCGACGGCGCTGCCGATCGTCGTCTGGCCGATGCCGCTCGACTGCGTGTAGCTGCCGCCGAAGTCCAGGTTGCCCTCGAGGCGCCTCCAGAATCCGAGCTCGAGCCTTGCGGCACGGAACACGTTCGCCATGTCGACCACGGTCGGTCCGTCCGCTCCCGTGATGGTGAGCTCGCCCGGAGTCGACGTGCTGAGCGTGCCGTAGTGGAACAGACCGTCCGTCATCTCGACCTCGAAGAGCGTGCTGGAGGTGATCGACACCACGTCGGCCCACTCGATGTTCACCGTGCTCAGGCTGTCGGTCTTCACCTGGAGCAGTCCGCGTTCGAGCGTGCGGATCTCGCACGTCAGCCGATCGCCGTTCCTGAAGACGACGACGTCGGTCTTCTGGGCCATGGCGTCACGGGGGAAGAGGAGCCCGAGCGCGAGGAACAGGACGAGTCTGGCGGGTGCCCGCCCGGCGCGTGCGTGCATCGAAGCTGTACCTTCGGGGCCCGGCTACGGCCGTGACGTCTTCCGATGCCCCGAGTTCTGGATGATCACCTTGACGTTCTTCTCGGGTGCGTCGAGCACGGTTTCCTGCTGGTAGGAGATGCCCCCTGCCAGCTCGCCGAACGTGACGGCGAGGCCCACGTTCTCGTCGGGTTTCTCGACGTAGGTTTTCACCGCGATCGCGAGTATGCGGTTGTTCGCCAGGTCGAGGTCGATCGAGAGCGCGTCGGACGGCTTGACGAAGTCGGCGAACGCGACCCGCGCACGCCCCTCGGCAATGGGCGTCATCGTGACCTTGCCCGCGTCCTTCGATGCCTGGATGGCCGCCGGATCGGGGGGCAGGTACTGGTGCACCGTCGCGGCCGCCTTCTCCATGTACTCGGTGATCTCGTCCTTCTTGTTCTCGACGATCCGTTCCACCGCGCGTCCGCCGCGCCGGCCGCCTCGCCCGCCCGACGCCGCCTGCTGGGGCGCCGCGCCCTCGACCGGCAGCTTCTGCACCTTGCCGTCGGCGCCGTAGTAGCACTTCTTCTGCGTCCGAGACTTCTCTTCGCCCTTGAGCTGGAGAATCGTCGTCTCGATCCACTCGTACTGGCGCAGCGCGGCAGCGCTCTCGGCGAACGACTGCTTGATGGCCGCGACGCGCTCGGCGGGGGCCGGCTGAGCCGGCGCGTCCTGCCTGGCGGCCGCCGGCATGGCGACGAGCGATGCGACGAGCGCGCCGGCAGCGAGCGAGAGTAGCGAGAGCGATGTGCGTGACTGCATGTGACGACCTCATTCCGGCAGTGTGGTGCTGCCAATGCCAATCATGTTACTCCGGCGCCCGCGGCATCCCCGGGGGCCGGCTTCAGCCGGCCCGCCGCGGGGCGGGCTGAAGCCCGCCCCTCCGACAAGAGACGAGGCGGTTAGAACCCGCGGCCCCAGGCGTAGTTCCAGGACACGCTGAACGTGTTGTAGTCGCCGCCAAGCCGTGTCCAGGCGCCGGTCGATACGGCGAAGCGCAGCGACTGGCGGCGTGCCAGCGGCAACGACAGCGTGCCGCCGAGCCGAGTGTTCCTGAAACGTTCCACGTTCCCGACATCGGCAACGGTCACGCGGCCACCCGAATAGAAGGTGGCATTGACCGCCGCCCAGGCGCGCAGCGAGAGGTTGTAGCTCAGGTGGAACTGGCTCGTGAAGAGCGGGTCCTGCTCGCGCCTGCCGGCAACGAAGTCGTCGTCGGCCGAGAACAGCCACACGCCGGCATACGCGTCGAAGAGCCAGCGCTGCCCGAGGGGTACCGACAGCCCCACTTCAGGTTTGTACGCCCACCGGTGCGCGCCGATGTTGATGAACTTCTGCGAGTCGTATTGTCCCGTCGGGACCGAGACGATCAGGCTGGCTCCGAGGTTGGTTCGCCTTCCGCGCCTGGCGAACGTCGCCGTGTCCATGGCCGGCGAGCCCACGAGATTCACCGTGAGGCGCACGGCGGCATCACCGATGCCGAGCCGGTCCACGCGCTGCGGTTCGCCCGAGAGGCGGCCGGAGAGCGAGCCGCGCACGACCGGAAGCGCCCCGCTGAGACTCGCCGAGCGACCGAACAGGCCGAACGAGCGCAAGTAGCCGAACGCCACGTTGCCGATCCGGGCGCGCGCGTCCGTCACGGGCAGCGACGGATCGAACAGCACGTCACCCCGCGAAGTGCCCGCGCCGACGATGATGACGTTCGATCCGACCGGCGAGGCGAGGTACACGCGAGGCTCGAGCTGCTGACCGAGGGCTGGCGCGGCGCCCAGCAGGACGAGGCACATCGCAACGAATGAGCGCATCCGCAGGTGTTCCAAGTCTCGTGCTACCGACCGGTCACGCTCACGGCGAGCGCCTGCGTGTAGGTGATCTCGATCTTGTCGCCGGGCTTGACGCCTTCGAGCTTTGTCTTGTCCTGCACGCGCTGGCTCATCGTGCGGCCCTCTTCCGTGCGGACGGTGATCGACGGCACCTCGGCATCGACGGCGACGACGGTGACGGTCGCCGTGATCTGTTGTGACAGCGTGCCTCCCGGCTTGTCGCCCGGTGCGCGCACGAGGGCGGCGGCGGGCGGAGGCGGCGTGCTGGGATCGCCCGGCTTGCGAAGCTGGAGCACGACCGATTCGTGGTAGCGGAAGGTCACGGTGTCGCCGACCTTGAGCGCCGCGAACCGCTCGACGGTCGGCGGCACGAAGATCGTCTCCATCTGGCCGTCGGGCGCCTTGAGCGTCACCAGGCGGGCGTCGAAGTCAATCGCTTCGACGGTGGCCGAGACCGTCTTGACCTCGCCCAGGTTCATCGCCTGTGAGGCGGCCAGGTCCAGCGACAGGGCCACGAGGGCTGCGGGAACGAGCACGAGCATTCGAAATCGGGTCACGAGTGCCTCCATTGGCATTGATGCGGCCACCGGCCGCAGGGTCATCAAGTCAGTACATCAGATGCGTCACCGTCCGGAAAAGAGCGCCGGATCGGCCGGGTTGATGGCCTGCAGGCGCTGCAGGTACTCGGCCGACCTGGCCGCGTCACCCCTCTCGCCATGGAAGCTGGAGAGCGCGAGCAGGATGTCGCGGTTGCCGTCCGACGAGGGCAGCGCTTTCTCGAGCACGCTGATGGCGTCGTCTCGACGGCCATCGTCGGCGAGCGCCAGCGCGTAGAGGTAGGCGACGTCCGGAGCGTCGTCGGCGGCTCCTGAGAGGAGCGTCAGGGCTTCCGGCTTGCGCTGCTGGCGCACGAGCGCGAGCGCGAGCGCGCGCACGATGGCCGGATCGTCCGGGTGCTCGCCGAGGCCGCGACGCAGGATGGCCTCGGCCTGGCTCTCGCGACTCGTGGCGCGGTACAGGTCGGCGAGATTCACGACGGCCGGCACCGGCACGGGCTGGAAGGCCAGGGCGGCCTGATACTCGGCTTCGGCCAGTTGCAGCTGTCCTCTGGCCAGGAACAGGTTGCCGAGGCTCAGCCGTCCCTCGGCCCGGTCTTCGTTCTCGCGGTGGCTCTCTTCGAGCTCCGCCACCGCCAGGTCGAGCGCGGCGCGGTTGGCCTCGCCGAGCGCGATGGGCGGCACGGACACGAGCAGACGCGCCGCTTCGATGCGCACGGCGCGAATCGGATCGCGGAGGAGCGGCCCGAGGCTGGCCACGCGCTGGTCGGCCGAGGCGAGCTCGAAGCCGCCGGCTGCGGCGTGCCTGACGAGCGGGTCGGGGTCAGCGAGGGCGGCGGCGATGACCTCGCCCGATCGCGCGCCTGGGTAGCGTTCGAGCAGCGCAATCGCGGTTGCGCGCACGATCGCCGGCTGGCTCGCGTCTTCGACGAGGTTGGCCAGGGCGCGCGCCGCGCCGGGGCGTCCGCGCCGGCCGGCCTCGAGGGCCTGGCCGTAGTGGGGAGCCGGCGCGTAGTCAGGGTTCCGGCTCGCGATCGCCGCGGCGGCCCAGGCAGGCGACCGGTCGGTGTGGCAGCGCGTGCAGGCGTCGGGCGAGCCCGTCTCGTCGGTCAGGTCCGGGCGCGGGATGCGGAAGCTGTGGTCGGCGCGCGGGTCCACCACCATGTAGGTCGTCCGCGGCGCGTGACATTCGACACACTGGCTGCCGGGCTTCCCTGGCGTGTGGAAATGGTGCTCGGGACTGTCGTAGTTGCGGCTCCTGAGGCCGGTGACGTCGATCTCCGGCCCGAACTCGAAGACGCGGGCGCCGACGCGCGTGGCACGTCGTGCAGAGCGCGTTGCCCTCGGCCCGGCGCGCGCCGCTGTGCGGGTCGTGGCACGTCGAACAGCGCAGGCCCTTGGCCGCCATCTTGCTCTGCAGGAACGATCCGTACTCGTACACCTCGTCCCGAATCTGGCCGTCGGCGTAGTAGAGCGGTTCCTCGAGGAGCGCCGGCAGATAGGTGTCCATGAACCGGCTGCCGTACTCGTACCCGGTCTTGATCACGCTTCGCCGGGCGTGACAGCGCGCGCAGGCTTCGACCTCGACCCGGTTCGAGGCGGCGCCGACGTCCAGGGCAAAGCCCATGTCGGCGACGCTCCCGGGACGCGGCGCGTCGGGCCCCTGGCTTTCAGCCCACGCCACATGCGTCGAGCCCGGACCATGGCACGCCTGGCATCCGACATTGATCTGGAAGTAGGTCGTGTCGTACCGGTCCGCCGCCCGGTCGTAGCCTTTCTTCACGTCCGTCGAGTGGCACTCGGCGCACATGAAGTTCCAGTTCTGCGAGGGCTTGGTCCAGTGCAGCTCGTCTCGAAAATCGATGCGCTCGTTCGGGTACATGTGGAACCAGCGGTTCTGCACGGTGTCCCACGCGGCCGAATGCGCCTGCAGTCGGCCGCCAGGCAGTTCCAGCAGGTACTGCTGCAGCGGCGTCAGGCCGAAGACGTACTTCACCTCGTAGTCGGTCTCGGCGCCGTCGGGCCCGTCGGTCGTCACGATGAACCTGCCGTCGCGGCGCGAGAAGCGCGACGTCAGGCCGAACGACGTGAAGGTCGTGTCGTTGAAGTCGGCGAGGACCGTGTCGTCGGTGGGAGGCTGCATCGCGAGCGAGTGGTGCGAGCGCTCCCAGGCGGCCTGCTCGTCGGTGTGGCAGGCCGCGCAGGTCGCCTCGTCCACGAATGACGCGTCGACGCGGACCGGGCCAGGAGATGCCGGCCCCACATTTCCGCGCCACCACCAGGCAAGGGCGGCGACGCCCGCGGCGATGACGACTGCCGCGACCCACCGCCAGCCGGAGGAACGACCGGCCGGCTGGCTGACGTGCGGTGCCTGTTTGCGGCGGGTTGCCATGGGTTCGAGGGCCAGTCTCTGCGGGAGTTCGGGCCCGGAGGACTACTTCTTCTGCGTCGTGATGCTCAGGAATCGCTGGGGACCGGTGCCGTACGACTCGACTTCGAGCACGCCGTCCTTGTTGACCTTCAGCGAAGCGGCCGAGTAGACGACACCCTCGCCCTTGCCCTGCGCGTCGAGCCGCATCTCGACGATCCCGAACGGGTAGTCCATCGTCCGCGTCTGGCCCCGGGCCTCGACGAAGAGGATTGGCCGGTCGGTGATGAGGCGGATCACGCGCTGCCCCTGGTCCTGAAACTGCCAGGCGTAACCAATCGGCCAGCCGAGGGTGCCCGGGAAGCGAGCGAAGCCCTTCTCGTCGGCCTTCTCGAGCGCGCCAAGCAGGCCCTTCTGACCCGCCTCGACGAGCGTCGTGGCCAGCGCCTGCCGCTCCTCCGGCGTCGTCCACTTCTCGATCGTGATCTGAAGCTGACCGGTGGACGGGCCAACGCCAGGCCCCGACATGCGCGCCACCATCCCGCTGAAGATCTCTCTCTGTTCCTGTGCGACGAGGCTCGCGGCGTTCAGGGCGAGCGCCACGGCCAGGCCGGCGGCCAGCGTCAAACGAACGGGGTTTCTCATGACGGCCTCCTCTTGAGTTCCTGACCTCCAAGCCTAACACCGCAGGCTGCGGCCGCGGCGGTCATCGGCGACATTTTCGACTGTACGACGCCGGGGCGGTGGAGTACCATCACGGCACAGGAGTTCCGCGCCGGTCGCGAGGCTGTTCGCTTGCGGCCGGCTTTGTGTGTACCGCGCTTGCTTCTCCGAGGGGAGACCCGAATCGTGACCATTCGATCCTTCGTGCTCGTCCTCACCACGGCTGCGTTCATCACGCCGGCGGTGCCTGCATCGGCTCAGACTCCGGCGTCGAACGTTCCCGAACGTCGCTGGAGCTTCGACTTCGGCGTGGGCTGGGACACCAACCTCGCCGGGAACATCAACTCGGGCGCGATTGGCGTGCTCCAGGACCAGGCGGTAGTGGTGCTGCCCAACAGCTACGGCGACGTGTACGGCCCGGGCCTCCACGTCCGCTTTGGCGGCGGATACAAGCTCGACAACCTCTCCGAAGTGAGGGCCATCGTCACCTACCAGTCGCTGACGTCGGACCTGACCTTCCTCGGCGACATCGGCATCGCGAACCTGTACGCGTCGTACGACAACTACCGGAGCGTGACGCTCGACGTCGGCTACCGGAGGTACGTGCCGAACACCGTCGAGGGGATCAAGGTGTATGCCGAGGGCACCGTGGGTCTCGGGTTCATCAGCGAGCTCGACGTGCAGCTGGCGGCCCCGGCGACCAACATCGTGTTCGACGCCACTGACTTCTACGACGCCACGGCGGCCTTTGCGCTCGGCGTCAATGGCGGCGTGCTCTTCACGGTGGCGTCGCAGATGGACATCTACGGTCAGATTGGCCTGCGTTACATGACGGGCCTCGCCGAGGTCGATGACCTCGTCGGCACCGGACTCGAGGTCATCAACGACGGCAGCCGCCGCTGGACGCTGCCCATCGTCATCGGCGTGAACTTCCGCTTCTAGGGGGACGGGTCTGTTTTCCACAGATCCAGCCCGTTTGGGGCCAGGGCTCGCTTGGGCAAATGCCCGGGCGAGCCCTGTCCCCGTTTAGGCTGGATCTGTGGAAAACAGACCCGTCCCCCTCGTGATCATCGGTGCCGGGCCGGCCGGCTCGGCGGCCGCCAGGCTGCTCGCGGCCTGGGGACACCGCGTCGTCCTGGTCGATCGCCCCGGCAGCGACACCGGCCGGCTCGCCGAGTCGATTCCGCCAAGCGCACAGAAGCTCCTCGCCGCCATCGGCGCGCTCTCGGCCATCGAGGACGCCGGCTTCATTCGCTGGCAGGGCAACACCGTGTGGTGGGGCACTGACGAGCCGCGAATCGAGTCGTTCCCTCCAGGCACGGCCGGCTACCAGGTCGAGCGGCGCGCCTTCGACGAGCGGCTTCGGGCGCTCGCGATCGAATCGGGTGCCGAGCTTCGCACGGGGATCGTGCGAGACGTCGCCATCGCCGGCCTGGACGAGCCCGCGACCGAGGCGCCGCGGACGTCCTCGCCCGCTGAGGTGACCATCGAGTGCGACGGGCGCGCCGAAAGGGTGGCCGCCGCATTCGTCCTCGATTGCTCGGGACGAACCGGCGTGCTGGCTCGACGCGGCCTGCGTGTCGCCGACGACGCGATCCGGACGATTGCCGTGGCCGGCGTGTGGCACGCGGCCGGCGGCTGGCCGCTGGCCGACGACAGCCACACGCTCGTCGCGTCCTACGAAGACGGCTGGGCCTGGTCCGTTCCGACCGGGGCCCGCGTGCGGCACTTCACCGTCATGATCGATCCCGAGCGGACCGGCCTTGCCCGAGGCGCGCCGTCCCGCGAGGTCTACCTCGCCGAACTGGCCAAGGTGCAGCCATTCGCTCCGGTCCTGGCGGCGGGCAGCCTGGTCGAGGGCCCCTGGGGCGCCGACGCCACCACCTACCACGCGCGCCGGTACGCCGGGCCCGGCTACCTGCTCGTCGGCGATGCCGCCTCGTCGATCGACCCGCTGTCGTCATTCGGGGTGAAGAAGGCGCTGGCCTCCGGCTGGCTGGCGGCCATTGCCGTGCACACCGCCGTCACGCGGCCCGAGATGGCCGCCGAGGCGCTGGACTTCTTCGACCGTCGCGAGCGGGCGCTCCACGCGAGCGCCGTCCGGCAGGCGGCCGGCTTCGCCGCCGATGTCGCGGCGCGAACGGCCCATCCGTTCTGGCTGTCGCGGGCCGCGACTGGCGACGACGTCGAAGCCGGGGACGGCCCGGACCCGGTGGCGCTCGCTCGCGACCCGACCGTGGTCGCCGCCTTCGAGGATCTTCGTCGCCGGCCTGTCATCCGCCTGCGCGTGGCCGATTCGACACGAATCGCGCCGCGGCCCGCGGTCCGCGGCCACGAGATCGTGCTCGAAGACCAGCTCGTCCTGCCCGACTGGCCCGACGGCCTCCGGTACCTCCGCGGCGTGGACCTCGTGGATCTCGTGCGTCTGGCGCCCGCGTTCGAAGACGTCGGCGACCTCTATCGCGCCTTTTCGGAGAAGCACCCCGGCGTCGTCGCGCCGAATCTGCTGGGCGCGCTCTCGGTCCTCATCGCGCAAGGGGTGCTGCTGCACGATCACGGGGCCGAGACTCCCGGCTGACGGCGGTCCCCGCAGGACCCTGTAGTATCGTCGTCGCACCTATGCGACGCGCGACGACTGACGACCCGGTCTCGACCGACGAACTCAGGCAACGGGCCCTGGCGACGCAGGCAGCCATCAGAGAGCTCGTCGGCCGGCTGGTGCGTCGATGAGCGACCCCGGGCACCGCGACCTGGCCGAGCGCTGGTGGACCATGTCGGTGGCCGAGCAACTGGGCAACATCGGCAGCGAGATCAGCCGGGCCTCGAAGTGGACGTCGCGCAATCCGGAGATCGCGCGTTCGGCGTTCTATCGTGCCCTCGAACTGTTCGATCTCACGCTCGACGACCCCCGCCATCGTCAATCAGTGGCGCGCCTCCGCGAGATCGCCCGGGCGCGCGAAGTCGTGGTCGATCTGTTCGCCGGTTCCAACCAGTACGGGTCGACCCCGGCGTCCCTCCAGCGCTACTTTGACGCGTACGCCGCGTATCGGTCCCAGGGCGTCCGGTCGTCTTCCTGACCCCCCGGACTGTTGTAAACTCAGCCCACTCTCATGTTCAGGCACAGCGCCGTCGCTTTGGGCTTGGTCTTCGTCGGTACGTTCGGGCTTCGAGCCGCCTCTGAGTCCCCGCCGGCGGGCCAGGCGCAGGCCGCCCGCGCAGAGGCCCCCGAGGGCATCCCCATCACCAACGACGTCGTCAAGCGCGTGTGCGGCGAGTGCCATGCGAGCGACAGCCAGGGCCGCATGTCGCGCGTTTCGTACCGGCGCACGACGCCCGAGGGCTGGCAGGAGACGATCCGGCGGATGGCCACGCTCAACGAAGCGACCATCGAGCCCGACGACGCCAGGGTGATCGTGAAGTACCTGGCAGACACGCTCGGTCTCGCGCCCGAGGAAGCGGCTCCGGGCGCGTTCGAGGTCGAGCGCCGCCTCATCGACTGGACCTACGAGGGGAACAAAGACACGGCCGAGGTCTGCTCGAGTTGCCATTCGATGGGCCGCGTGATCCTGCAGCGGCGGACCGGCGAGGAATGGGATCTGCTGCTCGCGATGCACCGCGGCTGGTACCCGTACGTGGACTTTCAGGCGTTCCGCCGCATGGGCCCCCCGTCGCGCGAGCCCGGCCCGGATGGCCGGCCGCCCGACAACCGGCATCCGATGGACAAGGCGCTCGCGCATCTGAAGCCGACGTTCCCGTTCGAGACGAAGGAATGGTCGGCCTGGTCGGCCACGATGCGCGCTCCGCAAC
Organism: uncultured Acidobacteriota bacterium; assembly: GCA_963752045.1. GTDB lineage: Bacteria > Acidobacteriota > Vicinamibacteria > Vicinamibacterales > SCN-69-37 > DATKDF01. The sequence continues at coordinate 19,689 of CAVVWN010000016.1, forward strand.
TCTCCGGCGTGTGGGCAATCGACGGCTACGAGATTGGCGAGGGCCCGTTCTTCGGCCGGATGACGATTCGCGCCGGCGCCGGTCCCGACGAGTTCGTCACCGACGTCACGTACACCTACCCGCGAAGCGGCCGCACGGTCGCGCGCGCGGGCCGGTCGATCGTATACACGGGCCACCAGTGGCGCGGGCGAACGATGATAGGGGAGAACGCGGACACGTCGCTTCGCGAGGTGATGTCCGTCGGGCGCGACTGGCAGACCATGACCGGCCGCTGGTTCACCGGGGCGTACGACGAGCTGGGGCTCGACGTGACGCTGCGGCGTGCCGACGCCGGCCCGGTCATCGCCGGGCTCGACCGGGCCTCGCTCAGGGCCGGCACTACCGCCCAGCAGGTTCGCATCTACGGCGAGAACCTGCCGGCGACGCTCGGGCCCGGTGACATCGATTTCGGGCGCGGCGTGACCGTTGCCCGCGTCGTTTCTGCCACGCCTCGCCTGCTCACGGTCGAGGTCGGCGTCGCGGCCGACGCGCCCGTCGGCATGCGCGACCTGTTCGTCGCCGGCGTGTTCGATCGAGCGGCCGTGGCCGTCTACGATCGCATCGACTACATGAAGGTCACGCCCGGCTGGGGCATGGCGCGTGTCGGCGGCGTGATGTTCCCGAAGATGTTCGCGCGGTTCGAAGCGACCGGCTTCAGCCACGGGCCCGACGGCAAGCCCGAGACGGACGACGACGTCGCGCTCGGCGCGGTCGATGCCGTCTGGACGGTCGAGGAATACACGGCCACCTACGATGACGACGACGTGAAGTTCGTCGGCGAGGTCGACCCCACGCGGGGACTCTTCACGCCCGCGCAGGATGGTCCGAATCCGAGCCGGTCCGGCAATCGGAACAACGTCGGCGACGTGTGGGTGGTGGCGACCCATCGTCCGGAGGGCGGCGAGCCCATGCGGGCGCGCGCCCAGCTTGTCGTCACCGTGCCGCTCTACATGCGGTGGGACTTCTCCACCCTGAACGGCCGATGAACGTTCTCCATCCCGGCGATTGTCATCTGTTCGAAGCGGCCGGACGCCGCTTCGTCTATCTCGCGCCGAGCGCGGCGGTAATGGCCGTCGACGACGTCTCGGCCTCGGTGCTCGACGCGGTGGCCGAGCGCCCGCGGTCGAACCAGGAGATCGTCGAGGCGCTCGCCGCGCGCCACGCGCCGTCGGATCTGGAAGACAGCATTACCGAGCTCGTCCGCGTGCGCGCGCTCCTGCCGAAGGCCGCCCCACCGCTGCGTCCCCGGCGCGTGCTGCCGCTCACGCAACTGCCGGTGAGCACGATGGTGCTCAACGTCACCAACCAGTGCAATCTGAGCTGCGCGTACTGCTACGAGTACGGTGAAGACAAGATCGTCCAGACCGACAACGGCCGGCAGCCGAAGTGGATGAGCGAGGAGACGGCGCGCGAGAGCGTCGACTTCCTGCTCGCCGAGTCGGGCCCGTCGGCGCACCTCACGTTCTTCGGCGGCGAGACGCTGATGAATTTCAAGGTGCTGCGCTATGCGGTGGGCTACGCGCGCGCACGTGCTGCCGAGCTTGGCAAGCAGATCGACTTCAGCCTCACGACGAACGCCACGCTCCTCAAGCCGGACGTGATCGACTTTCTGGCCGAGCACGACTTCGGCGTCACCATCTCGATCGACGGACCGAAGGACATCCAGAACAAGTTCCGGGTCTTTCACGGCGGCGCCGGCAGCTACGACCTGGTGGCGCCGAAGATCAAGGCCCTCATGGCCCGGCACCGCTCGCGCCCGATCGGCGCGCGCGTGACGCTCACGCGCGACGCGCTCGACGTGCGGCGCATCTACGAGCATCTGACCGACGAGTTCGGGTTCTGGGAAGTCGGCTTCGCCCCGGTCACCTCGGCGCCCGGCCGCGAGCACGCGCTTGGCGAGCCCGGGTTCGACGAGGTCCTGGCCGCGTTCCGCGACCTGGCGGCCGACTACCGCGAGGCGGCGCTCGCCGGGCGGCATCACGGTTTCAGCAACGTCCGCGAGACGCTCGAGGAAATTCACAAGGGCGCGAGCAAGGCCTGGCCGTGCGGCGCCGGCTTCGGCTTGCTCGGCGTGTCGACGGCCGGCGACGTGAACCTCTGTCATCGGTTCGCGGGGTCGGACGACCACAAGCTCGGCACCGTCAGGGACGGCATCGACCGCGAGGCCCAGCGGGCGTTTCTCGACGCCCATCATGTGGACCACAAGACGGACTGCCAGACCTGCTGGGCGCGCCCGCTCTGCGCCGGAGGCTGCTACCATGAGGCCCACACGCGCGAGGGCAGCACCACGCGCCCGAATCTCCACTACTGCGAATGGATTCGCGGGTGGACCGATACGTGCCTGACGATCTACGGGGAGATAGCGGAACGAAACCCCGCGTTCCTGCGCCAGTTCGAGGGAGCCACACATGAAGCACCTCAGCCCAGTTAACGAGAAGGCCCGGCGGCTCGAGCACGCCGTCGACGAGGCGGCCGCGGCCGCGCCGGCAGCGCAACCCGCCGGCGACGTCGTCGCGCTCCAGATGATGTCGGTCGCCCACATTCCCCTCGGCTGCTCGACCGTGTTCTCGCCGGGATGGGAAGTGGATCGCACCGGCGGCACGGCAGGGCTCTGCCAGCCGGTGGAACGTGATCTCTTCGATTGCCACTACGGGTGCTTCTGGCCGGTGCAGGTGCCCGACCAGCTCAACCACGCGCCCGACTGGACGAAGAAGTGCGCCGCCGCACAGAAGGACTGGCGCAAGATCGACGTGATCTTTCCATGAGGGCGCGAGGGGGCTCTGGGCTCTGGGCGCTGGGCGCCGCCGTGCTGGCCGTGACAGCACTGGTGCTACTCGCCTCATCCGTCGTCGTCGCCACCCAGGAAACGGCCGCCGGTCCGCCGGCGGGGGAGGGCACCTTCTACATCGCCAGCTACAAGGGCGCCATCCTCGTCGTCGACGAGGCCACCTTTGTGGTCACCCGTGAAATCCCGAGCCGGGCCGGGATTCCCGGCTTCGACATGACGCTCTCGGGCGATCGGTCGCGCCTCTACGTCTTGGACGCGACGGGCGAGAAGGTCGAGATCGTCGATCGCGAGACGCAGACGGTCGCCGACATGTTCACCCTGAGCCAGGGCAGCACGAAGACGCGCATCTCCGACATGGCGCCCGACCCGAAGGATCGCTTCGTGGTGCTGACGATCAAGAACTACACGCTCAAGACCGATCGCTGGGAAGTCGGCCCGTCGACGCTCGTCCAGTACGACCTCGCGTCGAAGACGATTGCGCGGACGATCCCCTGGCCCAAGGACGAGGAGCGGGAAGGCGCCGGCGTGCTGTTCTCGCCCGACGGCTCGCTGATGTACCTGATTGGCGAGGACATCCTCATCTACGAGACCACGAACTTCACCGAAGTGGACCGCTGGGACATCTCGCGGCCGATCGAGATGGGCGCCGGCCGCGTCAATTTCGGCGGGTTCGATCCGTTCAGCGACGAGCCCGGGTTCTTCACGGGCCTGCTCACGATGCAGGATCCGCTGCAGAACCGCCGGATCATGGGCATCGGCCGCATCGACCTGGCCGGGAAGAAGATCGACTTCCATCCGCTCGGGCCGGCTCGCGGCATGCGCAGCTTCGCCGTGTCGCCCGACCATACGCGCGCCTACGCCCTGTTGCAGGACATCGGCGAGTACGAGCTGTGGACGTTCGACCTCGAGCACTACAGGCTGCTGTCGCGCACGCCCTTCCAGGGACGCCCGCGCATGTCGATCAAGGTCAGCACCAGCGGCCAGTTGCTCTACATCTACCAGGCCGGCAACACCATCGACGTCTACGAGGCCGCCACGTTCCGCCACCTGCGAACCGTCACGCTCGACGCCGACATGACGGCGCTTCTGCTCGTGCCGCCCTCACGCTGACGGGCAGCCACACTGGACTGGATAAGCCATGCCGACTCTCACTGCGACCCCGGCGCTTCGGGTATGGGTGGCCTCGACCGTAATCGCGGGTGTGTCGTTCACGACGGGCGCGTGCGGGGGCACAGCCGAGCCTCCCGAGGAGACCGTCGCCACGACGCCGGCTGACGAACCGGTCGAGCCCCTCGAGCCGCCCGCCTACGAAGTCGCGTTGCCCGAACCTGTCCGGGCCATCCTCACCGCGCCCTTCACCGGCGATTTCGACCAGATGGCCGAGCGGCGGCTCGTCCGCGTAGGCGTCACCTACAACCGGACTTTCTACTTCGCCGACGAGGGTGTGCAGCGCGGCCTCGCCTACGAGTTCGGGAAGGCCTTCGAGGACCACATCAACGAGAAGCTCAAGACGGGCAACACGAAGATCAGCGTGTTCTTCATGCCCATGCCCCGTCAGGACTTGGCCTCGGCGCTCCTCGAGGGCAGGGTCGACCTGGTGATCGCCCAGGTGACCGTGCGGCCCGAGCTTCAGGCCCTGGTCGATTTCACGACCGCCACCCGCACCAACGTGAGCGAAGTCGTGGTGACCGGCCCTGGCGCGCCGGCGATCAACTCGGTGGACGATCTGTCCGGCCAGGAGGTCTTCGCGCGCAAGGACAGCAGTTTTCACGCGAGCCTGGTCGCGCTCAACGAACGGCTGGTTGCGAGCGGCAAGCCACCGGCCGTGATCGTGGAGGTTCCCGGCAACCTCGAAGACGACGACCTGCTGGAGATGGTCAATGCCGGCCTCATCACCACCGTCGTCGTCCACGGCTACCTGGCTGAGTTCTGGGCGAAGGTCCTGCCGAACATTACCGTGCACGACTCGGTGACGCTGCGGACCGGTGCCAGCCTGGCCGTACCGATCCGCAAGGGCAGTCCCCTGCTTGCAGCCGAGATCAACGCGTTCCTGGCGAAGCACGGGCTCGGAACGGCGTTCAGCAACATCATGGAGAAGCGCTACCTCGTGAGCACGAAGTTCGTGCAGAATGCCGCCTCCGAGGCCGAGCGGAAGAAGTTCGGCGCGATGCGCGAGATCTTCGAGAAGTACAGCGCCCAGTACGACATGGATTATCTGCTGATGGCGGCGCAGGGCTACCAGGAGTCGCAGCTCAACCAGGACGCAAAAAGCCGTGTGGGCGCGATCGGCGTGATGCAGGTCATGCCGGCGACGGGCAAGGACATGAACGTCGGCGACATCAGCGAGATCGAGGCGAACGTCCACGCGGGCGTGAAGTACATGCGCTGGGTCGTGGACCATTACTACAAGGACGAGCCGATGGACCGGCTGAACAAGGGGCTTTTCGCCTTCGCGTCCTACAACGCCGGGGCCGGACGGGTTCGCCAGCTGCGCCGGGAGGCAGAGAAGCGCGGGCTCGACCCCAACGTCTGGTTCGGCAACGTGGAGCAAATCGCCTCCGAACGGATCGGCCGCGAGACCGTCACCTACGTGAGCAACATCTACAAGTACTACGTCGCCTACAGGTTGATCGCGGAGGAGCAAGCCCGGCGCGAGGCCGCCAGGGCCGCCGTCAGAGGCCGCGGGCAGTAGCCGCTCGAGCCGGTTTCTGTCGGCGACACTGGCAAGAAGAGGGCATCGATATCATGAGCCGTTTCCGCATGAATGTCGGGGTTGCTGCAGCGGCGCTCGGGCTGTTCACCGGCGCGCGTCCGGCTGCGGCGCAAGCCACTCCCGCCGCGCAGACCACCGCCCCGGCCGTCTGCCCGGCCGGCGCGTGCGTGGCCGCCGCCGGCACGTTGTCGCAGCCAGCTCCGGCACCTGCGGCGGGTCCCGGTTCCTTCTCGCCAGCCACCGGCTTCAAGCTCGCCGATTCCGAGTACGGCGATCTCAACCTGAAGCTCTTCACCTACGTCCGTTACCTGAACCAGCAGGGACTCGACGAGTCGTACACCGACTCGTTCGGCACGGTGAAGACCATCAACCCGAGGCAGGACATCCAGTTCCAGAAGGTCAACCTGCAGTTCCTGGGCTGGATGATGAGCCGCAGGCTGCGGTACCTCGTGTACGTGTGGACCGCCAACGTGAGTCAGGGGCTCGGCGCGCAGGTGGTCGTGGGCGGCAACCTGCAGTACACGTTCAACGAGCACCTGACGGTGGGTGGCGGGATCGGCTCGATGCCCGGCACGCGATCGCTCGAGGGCAACTTCCCGCAGTGGCTCTCGGTCGACAACCGGCTCATCGCGGACGAGTTCTTCCGGCCGTCCTACACGCAGGGGATCTGGGCGAAGGGGTCGGTCACCGGCGGTGTCGACTACTCCGTGATGCTCGGCAACAACCTGAGCCAGCTCGGCGTGGATGCCGGTCAGCTCGACAGCGGTCTCGACGCCGTGTCGGCGTCGCTCGTCTGGCAGCCTGTCGGCGACTACGGTCGCAGCTTCGGTGATTTCGACGCGCACGCCGAACCGGCGCTGCGCATCGGCGTGCACTACACGCGGAGCGACGAGAACCGGCAGAGCCAGCCCGACACCGAGGGCATCGAGAACTCGCAGATCCGGCTTTCGGACGGCAACGTCATCTTCACGCCGCGGCTCTTTGGCGACGACATCAGCATCACCGATGCCTTCCTGCGGATGACGGCGGTCGATGCCGGCGTCAAGTACCGCGGCCTGGCGCTCGAAGGCGAACTCTTCTGGCGGTGGGTGACGGATTTTCGTGGTCCCGGCACCGACCAGCTTCCGTTCGGCGAGCTCTTCGACCAGGGCTTCCAGCTCCAGGGCTCGGCCATGGTCGTGCCGAAGACCGTGCAGGCCTACGTCACCGGCTCGCGGATCTTCGGCGAGTACGGGGATCCCTGGGACGCGCGGTTCGGCGTCAACTGGTACCCGTGGAAGAACGAGATCGTCCGCTGGAACGCCGAGCTCCTCCTGCTCCGGCAGTCGCCTGTCGGGGCCCTGTCGCTGCCGTCGCTCGTGGGCGGCAACGGCCCCGTGTTCTACAGCAGCTTCATGCTCAACTTCTGAGTGGCGCGGCCCGGAGGGGCTGGGTTCGGTCGTCCGGCGTTTGCCTCGGCGCACCCGTTGGGGATTCTCCATCATGATGGAATGTGGCCGGAACGCCTGACATTCGTCGGGTACAATCGGGACTGTGGCTGCCTCGGACAGTCCGGACGCCAGAACTGACGAGCAGCTCGAAGGTCGCCTGGCGTTCGAGTCCCTGATTTCGGACACGTCGGCCCTGCTCATGACGGCGTCCGCAGACGAGGTGACGACCGCGATTGACGGCGCGCTGACCCGGGTCCGCACCTTCTTCAAGACTGACCGCTGCGCGCTCTTGACCGTCAGTCCCGACAGGCACACGGTCAACGTCTCCTTCGCTTCCTATGCCAGCGGCGTGTCGGTCGTGTCCGGCAGCCTCAATCTCGCCACGATGTTTCCCTGGCAATACCAGACAGTCGTCGTCGAAGCGCAGCCCTCGGTGGTGCCGCGCGTGGCCGACATGCCGCTGGAGGCCGCCCTGGATCGCGAGAACGCCATAGCCATGGGGACGCGCTCGACGCTCTTGGTTCCGATCTCCACGAGCGCCGAGCGTCAGCCATTTGATTGTGCTCCACGCCGTGTTCGAGGAGCGCGACTGGCCGGTGGAGTACGTGCCCCGCCTCCGGGTGCTGGGCAGCTTGATGGCCACCGCGTTGGCGCGCCAGCGGGCGTTCGACGCCGTCCGTGAGGGCGAAGCACGCCTGCGCGAGCACGCGGCGCGCCTGGCCGCCGCGTTTGACGCTGCCGAGCTGGGATTCGCAGAGTGGCGCGCGCTCGACGCCCCGCCCTTTCTCGACGCTCGCATGCGCGACCTGTTCGGCCTCGGTCCCGACGAGGAGGACCGCTTGCCCGATTGGTGGCTGTCGCGAATCGACGAGACCAGTCGTGCCAGTGTCCTTGAACTGCGTCGTCGAGTGCTCGCCGGAGAGATCGAGCGGGCGACGGCGGAGTACCGTTACGAACACCCCGCCCGCGGACCGATCTGGCTGCGGCACACCTGGCGCCGGGTCGTGGGCGACGTGGCCACCGATGACGCCGTGACGCTCGTCGGCGCGGCCCTCGACATTACCGAGTCGCGGGAGAGGGAGGAGGCCCTCCAGGCGGCCCACGAGGATGTCAAACGCCTGCGCGACCGGCTCGAGCGCGAGAACATCTACCTGCGCCGGCAGGTCCTTCCCGCAAATGACAGCGAGCTGGTGACGGGCCGGAGTCCAGCCATCGCCCACGCGCTCGATCTGGCCGGGCAGGTTGCCGCGACGACGTCGACGGTGCTGCTCATCGGGGAAACGGGCACCGGCAAGGAACGGTTCGCCGCCCACATCCACGAGGCCAGTCCACGCCGGGCGCGCGCCATGGTGCGCGTGAACTGTTCGGCGATTCCGGCCGCGCTCATCGAAAGCGAGCTCTTCGGCCGGGAGAAGGGCGCCTATACCGGAGCGCTGTCGAAACAGATCGGACGCTTCGAGCTGGCCAACGGATCGACGCTCTTCCTCGACGAAATTGGCGATCTGCCGCTCGACGTGCAGGTCAAGCTGCTCCGTGTCCTGCAGGAACGGACGATCGAGCGGCTCGGCAATCCCGCGTCCATCGCGATCGACGTGCGCATCATTGCCGCATCCAACCGAGACCTCGATGCGGCCGTTCGGGCTGGCACGTTCCGGAACGACCTCTATTACCGGCTCAACGTGTTTCCCATCACGGTGCCACCGTTGCGCGAGCGCCGGGAGGACATCCCGGCGCTGGCCCACGCGCTCGTTCAGGAACTCAGCGACGTGATGCGCAAGCGGTTCGTTGAGATCGACGGTGCCAGCCTCGAGGCGCTGACCACCTGCGACTGGCCCGGCAACGTCCGGGAACTGCGCAACCTGCTCGAGCGCGCCATGATCCTCTCGCCCGGCCCGATCCTGACCGTCGCCCCGCCGCACGGCGCCGCCGCAGCGCCCCGCGAAAGGGACGCCCGCGCCGGGTCGCGCGACCTCCGTGAGCTGGAGCGCGAGCACATCCTGCGGGTGCTCGAGGAAACCGGCTGGCGAATCCGCGGCCAGGACGCGGCGGCCGCCAAGCTCGGCCTCAAGCCAACCACGCTCGAGGCCCGCATGGCCAGACTGGGGATCCGTCGGCCGGGCGCGCGGGCTCAGGCCTAACCCCGGGCAGCCCCTTGTGTTGACAAAGTGTCGGAGGGGCGGGCTTCAGCCCGCCCAGCGGTGGGCTCGGCTGAAGCCGGCCCCTCCCAGTGGAGAATCTCCATTTCAGTGGAGGTTGCGACGCCTGGTCATCTGGCTGTGGCGGCCGCGTCACACTATCCAAACAACTGACCAGTAGGGTGTTAGACGCGCCGGCCAGGCGGGGGCGCGTCTGGCATCGCCTGTGCGATAGAGATGGCTGACTGGGTACTGGCGTGCCGGCGTGAGGTGAGTCTGATGGTGCAACTGACGGTCCAGATGACGGCGGCTTCGGGCCGAGCGCATGAACTGATCGAGGCCCTCCATCTGCTGATGCGGCACAGCCGGCGGCCAGGGGGTTGCACCAGGGCGCATATCGCGGCCGATGTGGATCGGGCGAACGCCTACTGGTACTGCGAGGACTGGGAGAGCGCCGAGGCGCTCGACGAGGAGCTGAAATCCGAGCGGTTCGGCCAACTGCTGGCCCTCATGGAAACGAGCGCCGAAGCGCCATGCCTGGAACTTCGCATGGTGTCGGAAACACACGGCCTGGAGTACGTCGGCACCCACCGCGGCGCGCCGCCGCAGTAGCCAGTGCAACCCTGGTGGAGAGAAGGGACGACCGTGGAGATTGAGTTGCGAGAGACGGTTCGGTTGACCATTCTGGCCGCAGCGCTCGGGCTGTCTGGGCCGACGATGGTCCTGGCGCAGACCCCGGCGCCGCCTGCGCCCCTGGTATGCGAGTCGCAGCCGGGCGGCCGGCAGGTGTGCCCGGCCGACACGTCGGCTGGCGTGGCACTCGTCAAGGCGACCGGCCCTGCGGCCTGTCTGCTCGGCAAGACCTGGGGCTACGACGACGCCGGCGTGTGGGTGTCCGACGGGTGCGGCGGCGAGTTCGTGCTGGGGGCCGGCGGCGCCCGGATCCCGCACCGGGCGGCGGCGCCTCAGGCCGGACGCCCGAGCGACCATCGAGACCTGGGGCGAGTTCAATCCGGGCAACGGGTTTCTCGTGGGACGGAACAGTGCCGGAGAGCTCTCCATCAGCGCGTACGGCCTGCTCCGCTACCTGAACCAGTTCCCCGGAGAGCAGACGTTCACCGATCACCTCGGGAATGAGCGGCCCGTCGACGGCCGCAACGACATCTACCCGCACCGGGTCATGGTGTTCTTCAAGGGCTGGGTCGGGACTCCGAAGTTGATCTACGCGCTCACGCTGTGGACCGTGAATTCCACCGACCAGCGCGCGCTCTTTGCCAATCTCGGCTACCAGTTCGGCCGGAAGTTCAGCCTCTACGGCGGTCTCAACGGGAACCCGGGCATCGCGATCGCTCCAGGGCTCGCATCCCTACTGGCTCGGCCACGACCGCGTGATGGCCGACGAGTTCTTCCGCCCGTTCTTCGGATCCGGCGTCTGGGCCCAGGGCGAGGTCACGCCGGGCCTCTGGTACAACGCCATGCTCGGCACCGCCAACAGCGCGCTCGGCGTGAAGTCGAGCCAGCTGGATCGGACGTTCGCCACCGGCGCGTCCGTGTGGTGGATGCCGACCACGAAGGAGTTCGGACCCCGGGGGGCCTACGGCGACTGGGAGATGCACGAGAAGGTGGCGACCCGGTTCGGCGTTTCGACGACGCTGGAGCCCCGAGCAGCGGTTCACCAGCTCGACGACCGGGGCCCCGGAAAACACCACGATCCGGCTGGCCGACAGCGTCAACGTGTTCGACACGGGCGCGCTGGCCCCGGGCGTCACGGTGGATCGGGTCGACTACCGGATTCTCTCGTTCGACGCCGGGATGAAGTACCGGGGCATCTTCCTGCAGACGGAAATCTACAACCGCTGGCTCGACAACTTCGCAGGCCGACGGGCCGCTGCCGGTCGCGAGCATCCACGACACGGGCTTCTACGTGCAGGCGGCCTTCTATCCCGGTGCCGAAGAAGCTCGAGCTCTACGGCGCGACCTCGCAGATCTTCGGCGACAAGGATGCTGGCTTCAGCAACAGCTCCGAGTACCTCGTCGGCATGAACTTCTATCCCGCCAACACCCGCAATCACCGGCTCAACGTCCAGGTGATCGACGTGAACCGGTCGCCGGTCAGCAGCGCCTTCGGCTACTACATCGGCGGCCTGAACGGCACGTCCTTCTCGACGGCGTTCTCGGTGTTCTTCTGAGTTTCGAGGTTCCATCATGAAAGCGCGACACATCGTTCTGGCTCGTGGGCGTCGGGCTCGCCGTGGCGGCGCTTTCCGGCCAGGGCCCGTCGGTCACGAGCATCGGCCGCAGGCCGGTGCGCAGCCGGCCGCCGCAGCGGCCAACGAGTTCTACGACTCGCACTTCCACCTGACCAACTACATCCAGGAGGGCATCGACGCACGGCAGTTCCTGGAGATCATGGGGAACCGCGTCGGCCGGTCCACGCTCTTCGGCATCCCGCTCCAGCAGCAGTGGTCGTACGGAAACTCGGGCGACTTCGCGCCGACGTACTACCTGCAGAGCGACGCGCCGCTCTACTACTACTCGTTCACCGACGCCTACATCGCGACGCCGTACCGGTCGCTGGCCCCCGAACAGCAGGCTCGGTTCGACCCGATGATCACCGGCTTCAACCCGGCCGACATGTACGGCGTCGACCACATCCGCCGCGTGCTCGAGACCTTCCCGGGCGTCTTCTCGGGCATCGGCGAGTTCAGCATCCACAAGGAGTTCGTCTCGGCCAAGGTCGCGGGCGAGACGGCGAGCCTGACCAACCCGGCGCTCGACCGCATTCTCGACTTCGCCGGCGAGGCCGGGCTGGTCGTCATCCTCCACAACGACATCGACATGCCGTTCGCGAAGACGGACGCCGAGCCGGTGTACCTGGCGCAGATGAAGGCGCTCTTCAAGCGTCACCCGAAGACGACGATCATCTGGGCCCACGTCGGCCTGGGCCGCATCGTCCACCCGTGCAGGTGTCGGCCCAGTCGGCCGAGCGGCGCCGCCAGTGGAGATCGTCGAGACGATGCTGACCGACCCGGCGCTCAGCACGTGATGTTCGACATCTCCTGGGACGAGGTGGCCAAGTACGCCGTGGCGTCGCCCGAGTCGATCGAGCGCGTGGCGGCCATCCTCAACCGGTACCCGGACCGCTTCCTGTTCGGCACCGACACGGTGGCGCCCTCGGGCCCGGCCCGTACTACGCCGTCTTCGACATGTGGGCGCCCGTCTGGAGCAGCTGACGCCGGAGGCGAGCCAGAAGGTGCGCAAGGGCAACTACGAACGACTTTTCGACGAAGCCCGCGACGGGTGCGGGCGTGGGAACGGGCGAACGCGGTAGGAGAATTCGTGAGCAGAGGAGAAGCAGTGAAACGACGACACGCGAGCCGGCGAGCCGGCTCGATCCTGGCACTGGCCGCGCTGCTGGCGCTTGGGACGGCCTCGAACGACGTTGCCAGGACGGCAGGACGGTAGAGCCGCCGGCGCGAGCCTCACACGGCGCCACGACGACGACCGCAGCGGCCGCGCAGGCGCAGCCGCCACGACGCCGAGGATCGACATCTACGGCTTCGCGATGCTCGACATCGGCCACAACTTCAAGACCGATCAACCCGAACTGGTTCGACACGTGCGGGTCACGCAAGCTGCCGTCCTTCGAGGACCAGTTCGGCAAGGACGGCAGCACGTTCGCCGGCGTGCGGCAGAGCCGCCTGGGCGTGCAGACTCGACGCCCACCGAGCGCTCGGGGAGCTGAAGACGCACGTTCGAGTTCGAGCTCTTCGGCACGGGCGTCGACGCGGGCCAGACGACGTTCCGCCTGCGCCACGCCTACGGCGAGGTCGGCCAGTTCGGCGCGGGCCAGTACCTGGAGCCCGTTCATGGATCCCGACGTGTTCCCGAACTCGCTCGAGTACTGGGGCCCGACCGGGATGGTGTTCTTCCGCAACGTGCAGGTGCGCTGGATGCCGTCCAGGGCGACACAACCTGACGCTCGCCATCGAGCGGCCGGGCGCGAGCGGCGACCAGGGCGTGCTACGCGGACCGTATCGAGCTGCAGAACATCAGGGCCGCTTCCCCATGCCGGACATCTCGGGCTACACGTACGCGCAGGACTGGGGCTACGTCCAGGTCGCCGGCATCGTCCGGGATCAAGTGGGACGACCTGCTCGACGACCGAGTTCGACCTGTCGGGCGGCGCGACGGCTGGGGCATCAACATCAGCACGAACCTCAAGGGCGCGAACGACACGATCCGGCTTCAGCTCGTCTACGGCGAGGGCATCCAGAACTACATGAACGACGCGCCGGTCGACATCGGCATCGAGAACAACTTCTCGAACCCGGTGACGCCGATCCTCGGCAAGCCGCTGCCGATCCTCGGCATCGTGGCCTTCTTCGACCACACCTGGAACGACAAGTGGACGAGCACGGTCGGCTACTCGCTGACCGACATCGACAACACCGACGGGCAGGCCCCGGACGCCTTCAACGGGGCCAGTACGCGCTCGGCAACCTGCTCTACCACCCGGTCCCGAACGTCATGTTCGGCGGCGAGCTGCAGTGGGGCAAGCGCGAGAACATCTCGGACGGCTCACGAGCGACGGCGTCAAGGTGCAGTTCTCGTTCAAGTACAATTTTTCGGGACTCGGAGGATAGTGATGATCGACGCAGATTCGCGTATCGCTCTCGGGCCCTGGCGGCCGGTCTGTCGTGGCGTCGCGCGACCGCGGCGCAGGCGCCGACCGCGGCCGACATCGAAGGCCGATCGAAGCCGCCTACGCCAAGTACCAGAAGCTGAAGGAAGGCAAGAACGCCGACTACATCCCGGCGCTCGCCAAGGTCGACTCGAACATCTACGGCATCGCGCTCGTGACCGTCGACGGCAAGGTCTACACCGCGGGCGACGTCAAGTCCGAGGTCTCGATCCAGTCGATCTCCAAGGTCTTCACCCTGGCCAAGGTGATCGAGGAGCAGGGCCCCGAGGCCATCGCGAACACCATCGGCGTCGACGCCACCGGCATGCGGTTCAACTCGATCGTCTCGATCGAGGTGTCGGAGAAAGCTCCTCGGGCGGGCCCGAGATGAACTCGCTCGTGAATCCCGGCGCCATCGCCACGACGAGCATGGTGAAGGGCGCCAGCCGCGACGCGATCTGGAAGAGCATCCTCGGCTTCTACTCCGACTTCGCCGGCCGGACGCTCTCGGTCAACCAGGACGTCTTCAAGTCCGAGTCCGACACCAACCAGCGCAACCAGGCGATCGGCTACCTGATGTACGCCTACGGCTACATCAAGGACAACTCGCTGCAGGCGACGGACATCTACACCGAGCAGTGCTCGGTGAGCGTGAACGCGCAGGACCTGGCCACGATGGCGGCGACGCTCGCGAACGGCGGCAAGAACCCCGTCACGGGCAAGCAGGTCATGAAGAGCGGACAACGTTCCCGAGCGTGCTGGCCGTGATGGCGACGGCCGGCCTCTACGACGACTCGGGCAAGTGGCTGTTCCGCACCGGCCTTCCGGCCAAGAGCGGCGTCGGCGGCGGCATCATCGCCGTCTCTCCCGGCAAGTTCGGCATCGCCGTCATCTCGCCGCCGCTCGACGACGCGGGCAACAGCGTGCGGGCGCAGAAGGCGATCGCGGACATCTCGAACGCCCTCGGCGGCAATCCGCTGGCGGCCGGCGCGGGCAGGTAGACCCATACCCACGCCCGTCGGCGCACCGTCGCAGGTGCGCCGACGCGCGTGCAGTTTGAGCCACGCTCACGCACGGACGGCAAGGCGGCCGGGGCGTGCCCAGCAGGAAAGGGAAGGATTCACATCACGTCGAGGATTCTCGTCACGGCGTTGATCGTCGCGGTGGCGACGCCCGCGCCAGGCACAGATTGAAATTACCGGCAACATCGGCTGGACCGTGAGCAACGGCATTTCCGGCGATGGCGTCGCGGCTCCCGACGGAAACATCTACAACCGGATCGAACCGACCGACGGGATGTCGTTCACCTTCTCGGCCGGGTACATCGCGCGCAACGGCGGCGAGTTCGGCTTCCAGTGGGGCCGGCAGATGTCGGAGCTGCAACTGCGCGGCACGGCCACGACGACCGTTGGCGACATGAACGTGGACAACTACCACGGCTACTTCGCCTACAACCTCGGCGAGTTCGACGCGGCCGTGCGTCCCTACGTCATGATCGGGTTCGGGGCCACCAACTACGGCAGCGTGGACTTCACCTCGCTCGGCCAGGCCCGGAGCACCCAGTCGACGACCAGATTCAGTACGACCTGGGGCGCCGGCGTGAAGTTCTACGCCGGACAGAGCCGGAACGTCGGCTTCAAGGCGGGTGTGCGCTGGACGCCGACCTACATCACGTCGGAGGCCGAGGGCTGGTGGTGCGACCCCTGGTGGGGCTGCTACGTGGTCGGCGACTCGAAGGTACTCGCACCAGTTCGAAGTCTCGGGCGGCATCGCCATCAAGTTCGGCGGCTAGAACCCGGGGCTG